>NZ_BMNG01000008.1:140832-446572 GCF_014646335.1 Streptomyces lasiicapitis | reverse complement strand
CGGCGGACGGGGCTCCTCGGCGGTCCGGGGCGGCTCCTCGGCGGTCCGGGGCGGCTCCTCGGCCACCCTCGCCGGTCCTCGCGTTCTGCCCGGCCTGCCCGGCCTGTCCCGCGTGCGCGGCCTGCCCGGCCGACGCGCCCTGTCCTGCCTGCGACTTGGCGCCGGGCCGTGCGCCGAGGCGCGCCTGGGCGCCGGGCCTGGGCTGCTCGGCTGCGGCGGGGCGGCCCTGCGGCCTGGCCTGTTCCTCTTCCGGAGGCATGGCGAAGGACCGGACGTCGACCGAGTCGGTCACGGCGTCCGGGCCGGGGCGCGCCTCCCCTTCCTCAGGCGAGCGCGCTTGCAGGTCCTTGGCGTACCGGCGCTCCATTCCCGCCCGTCCGGAAAGCAGCCGGATGGCGGTGCTGAAGCGTTCCGTCGGACGGGCTTCGTTGAGCTCGTCCTGCCTACGGAGCCACATCGGCACCAAGTAGGCGGCCCAGGCCCCGACGATGACTGCGTAGATGAGGCCGCTGCTGCTCACGCCTCACACGGTAGAGGGGTTTTGTCGAGGCCATCCGCCAATTGGGCCGGTGTGTCGCACGATCTGGCTGATATCTCGAACTTTTTTTGTGACTGATGCGATCAACAGGCCGACGGTGCCCCGAATTTAACGGTCACTCACCGATCAATTTCGAACAGGCATTTCATTTATGAGAGACGGCATTCTCCCGCCGAGCAGCCATCGCGACCGCCGGAACGTCCCCTGGAGCCACGGCCGTCAGACCGTCCTCCGTGGTCACGACCCGTCAGGCCGTCTTCCGTGGCCGCGCCTGCTGCCAGCGGCACAGCAGTCCGTCCGGCACCTCTTCCACGGTGAGCGCGAACACGAGGTGGTCGCGCCAGTCCCCGTCGATGTGGAGGTAGCGGGGCCGCAGCCCCTCCTCGCGGAATCCGAGTTTCTCCACGACCCGGCGGCTGGGCGCGTTCTCGGGCCGAATACAGACCTCGACGCGGTGCAGTCCGACGGTTCTGAAGCAGTGGTCGACGGCGAGCGCGACGGCGGTCGGCATCACTCCGCGTCCGGCCACCGACTCGTCGACCCAGTAGCCCACATGGGCCGAGCACATCGACCCCCAGGTGATCCCGGCGACCGTCAACTGCCCGACGAGACGGCCCTGGTACTCGATGACGAACGGCAGCATGCGGCCCGCGCCCGCCTCGGCGCGCAGGTGCCGGACCATCTGCCGGTAGGTGGGGCGGTGGGTGACCGGACCGCTGGGGGTGGGCGGCGGGATCGTGGCCTCCCAGGGGCGCAGCCAGTCGCGGTTGCGCCGGTTGACCTCCCGCCAGGCCCGCTGGTCACGCAGTTTTATCGGCCTGAGGACGACGTCGCCGTCCGTCAGCTCGACGGGCCAGCTGGGGCTGTTCAGCTCGCACCCCCGTCGGTTCTCGGATGGTCGCCGCCGCGCAGCTGGTCGACGGCGTGCGTCAACAGGGGCTCAAGGACGGCGAGTCCGTCTCGTACGCCGCCGCTGGAGCCCGGCAGGTTCACGATGAGCGTGCGTCCCGCGACGCCCGCGAGGCCGCGGGAGAGCGCGGCCGTGGGGACCTTCTCGCGGCCGTACGCGCGGATGGCCTCCGGGATGCCGGGCACTTCGTGGTCGAGGACGCGCCGGGTGGCCTCGGGCGTGCGGTCGGTGGGCGAGACGCCGGTGCCGCCGGTGGTGAGGATGACGTCGTATCCGGCCGCGACGCCCTCGCGCAGGGCCTGCTCGACGGGGTCGCCGTCGGGGACCACTTGGGGGCCTTCGACGGCGAAGCCGAGGGCGGTGAGTCCTTCGGCGAGGATCGGGCCGCCCTTGTCGGCGTAGACGCCGGCGGCGGCGCGATTGGAGGCGGTGACGACGAGTGCGCGGTACGTCATGCTCCGGCTCCCGCACCCTGCCGGCCGCCGGACTCGCCCTCGCGGTGCCAGTCCCCCGACTTGCCGCCCGTCTTCTCCTCAACTCGTACGTCCGTGATCACGGCGGCCTTGTCGACGGCCTTGATCATGTCGACGACGGTGAGGGCGGCGACGCTCACCGCGGTGAGGGCCTCCATCTCGACGCCGGTGCGGTCGGTGGTCTTCACGGTGGCCAGGATCTCCACGGCGTCGTCGGCGACCGTGAGGTCGACCTTGACTCCGGAGACGGCCAGCGGGTGGCAGAGCGGGATCAGGTCGGGGGTGCGCTTGGCGCCCATGATGCCCGCGATGCGGGCGGTCGCCAGGGCGTCGCCCTTCGGCACCCCCTCGCCCCGCAGCAGTTCGATCACCCGGGGCGAGACGAGGACACGGCCGGTGGCGCGCGCGGTGCGGGCGGTCACGTCCTTCTCGGAGACGTCGACCATGCGGGCCGCGCCCGCCTCGTCGATGTGCGTCAGTCGCTGCTGCGTGCTCATGTGCTGTGGCGCTCCCGGTCCGGGCTCCGCGCGGTGCGGTGCGCGGGCCTGCTGTGCGCGACACAGTACCGCCCCGCCGCCGCCCCGCCGGAGCCCCTTACGCCCCCGCCGGCCTGCACGGGCCCGTCAGCCGAGCAGCACCACGTCGACCTCGGTGCCGGGCTCGACCGACGTCGTGTCCTCGGGGACGACGATCAGCGCGTCGGCCTGCGCGAGGGCGGCGACGAGGTGCGAGCCCGAGCCGCCGACCGGCGTCACCGTGCCCGCCTCCGCGTCGTGCCGCCCGCGCAGGAACTGGCGCCGCCCCGACGGCGAGGTCAGCGCCTTGTCGGCGGCGAGCCGCGCGCGGACCTTGGGCCGGTGGACGTCCGGCAGGCCCATCAGGGCGCGCACGGCGGGACGTACGAAGATCTCGAAGGAGACGTACGACGACACGGGGTTGCCCGGCAGGGCGAGGAGCGGGGTGTGGTCGGGGCCGATGGCGCCGAAGCCCTGCGGTTTGCCGGGCTGCATGGCGAGCTTGCGGAACTCGACGCCGCCGCCCGCCCCGAGGCCCTCCTCGTCGTCCGGGTCGCCGATGGAGTCCAGGGCCTCCTTGACGACGTCGTACGCCCCCACGCTGACGCCGCCCGTGGTGACGACCAGGTCGGCGCGGATGAGCTGGTCCTCGATGGTGGAGCGGAGGATCTCGGCGTCGTCGGTGACGGCGCCGACGCGGTAGGCGATCGCTCCGGCGTCGCGGGCGGCGGCGGTGAGGGCGAAGCTGTTGGAGTCGAAGATCTGGCCGTCGCCCAACTCCTCGCCGGGCTGGACCAGTTCGCTGCCCGTGGAAAGGACGACCACGCGCGGGCGCGGGCGCACCTTGACCGTGCCCCGGCCGATCGCGGCGAGCAGGGCGATCTGCGGGGCGCCGAGGACGGTGCCCGCGGTCAGGGCGCGGTCGCCCGCGCGGACGTCGCTGCCCCGCGCGCGCACGTGCGCGCGTGCCTCCGCCGGGCGGTACACCCGGACTTCCCCGGAGGCGCCCTCGGGGGAAGTGCTGTGGGCGCGCATGCCTGCAGCGGTGCCCTCGCCGAGCCCGCCGTCGGTCCACTCCACGGGCACCACGGCCTCGGCGCCCGGCGGCAGCGGGGCGCCGGTCATGATGCGGGCGGCCTGGCCCGCGCCGACGGTGGGCTGCTCGCCCTGGCCCGCGGCGACGTCACCGATGACGGTCAGGACGGCGGGGAACTCCTCGCCCGCGCCCGCGACATCGGCGACCCGCACCGCGTACCCGTCCATGGAGCTGTTGTCGAAGGGCGGCAGCGACACCGGCACCGTGACGTCCTCCACGAGGACGCAGCCCTGCGCGTCGAGGAGCTGGAGCTCGATGGGCTCCAGCGGCCTGACGGTCGCGAGGATGTCGTCCAGATGCTCGTCCACCGACCAGAGCTGGCCCTGGCCGGTGCCGTGGTGCGTCGTCGTGCCGCTGCTGCTCAAGTGCTACATCTCCTCGGTGACGTAACTGCGAAGCCAGGCCTTGAAGTCGGGGCCCAGGTCTTCACGTTCGCACGCGAGTCTGACAATGGCACGCAGATAGTCGCCGCGGTCGCCGGTGTCATAGCGGCGGCCCTTGAAGACCACGCCGTGCACCGGGCCGCCGATCTTTTCGTCGGCCGCGAGCTGCTGGAGGGCGTCGGTGAGCTGGATCTCGCCGCCGCGGCCCGGCTCGGTCTTGCGCAGTATGTCGAAGACGTGGGGGTCCAGGACATAGCGGCCGATGATCGCGTAGTTCGACGGGGCGTCCGCCGCCTCGGGCTTCTCGACCAGGTCGGTCACCTTCACGACGTCGCCTTCGGAGGTGGCCTCCACGGCCGCGCAGCCATAGAGGTGGATCTGCTCGGGCGCGACCTCCATGAGGGCGATGACGCTGCCGCCGTGCCGCTCCTGGATCTCGACCATGCGCGCGAGCAGCGGGTCGCGCGGGTCGATCAGGTCGTCGCCGAGGAGCACGGCGAACGGCTCGCGGCCGACGTGCGGAGCGGCGCACAGGACGGCGTGACCGAGACCCCTGGGGTCGCCCTGGCGGACGTAGTGCATCGTCGCCAGGTCGCTGGACTCCTGGACCTTGGCGAGCCGGGACTCGTCGCCCTTCTTCGCCAGGGCCGATTCCAGCTCGTAGTTGCGGTCGAAGTGGTCCTCCAGGGGACGCTTGTTGCGTCCCGTGATCATCAGGACGTCGTCCAGGCCCGCGGCGACCGCCTCCTCGACCACGTACTGGATCGCCGGCTTGTCGACGACCGGCAGCATCTCCTTGGGCGTGGCCTTCGTGGCGGGCAAGAAGCGAGTGCCAAGACCCGCTGCTGGGATGACAGCCTTAGTGATCTTGGGGTGAGACTCAGTCATGAGCGTTACCTTAACCGGTGCCTATGTGAGGATTCTGTGGCTCCGGAATATTGGCCCATATGTGAGCACAATAGGAAGGATATGTGAGTTCACCATGGATCAACCCGGCCTGGACAAGGCAAACAAGCGCACATTGCGGGGAGAGATCCTCGCGGTAAGAAGAGGGTTGACGCCCGGTGACACCCAGAAGGCGGCCGCCGCTCTGTCCGAGCGCGCACTCGAACTGCCCGAACTCTCCCACGCCCGCACGGTCGCGGCGTACGTCTCCGTAGGCACCGAACCCGGCACCCGCGCCCTTCTGGACACCCTCCACGCGCGCGGGACACGGGTCCTGCTGCCCGTCCTGCTCCCCGACAACGACCTGGACTGGGCCGCGTACGACGGACCCGACTCCCTCGCCCCCGTACAACACGCCGGAAAGATGGCGCTGTTGGAACCCTCGGGGCAGCGCCTCGGGCCCGACGCCGTCCTGGAGGCGGACGCCGTGCTGCTCCCCGGGCTCGCGGTGGACGCGCGCGGGACGCGGCTCGGGCGCGGCGGCGGCTCGTACGACCGGGTGCTCGCCCGGCTCGGGCGCGCGGCCCTCTCGCCCGCGCTCGTGGTGCTTCTGTACGACTCCGAAGTCGTCGCGCACGTCCCCGGGGAGGCGCACGACCTTCCCGTGCACGCGGTGGTGACACCTTCGGCGGTACACCGATTCCCGTGACGTACGAAAGGGGCCCCACGCGCGCGTGGGGCCCCTTTCGTACGTCACGCGCCTGTCAGGGCTTGAGCACCAGGGTGTCGTCCGTGCTGTCGTCGACGGCCTTCTTCGAGTAGGCCCACGGCAGCAGTTCGCCCTTGATCCACTTGCTGGTCTGGTCGGTGTAGTGGTCGCTGTAGGCGTGCCCGGAGGCGCCGGTGAGGTTGATCCACCGGGACTTGTCGAGGTCCTTCAGGTTCACGACCATCCGCATCGAAGGCACCCAGATCACTCCGTAGCCGCCCGCCGCGTTCCAGCCGGTGGCGTTGACCGTGGCCTCGCCGCCGCCGAGCTTCCAGGGGCCGCGGTTGAGCACCCACTGCAGCCAGCCGGGACCGTCGGTGCCGAGCGTCTGGTTCTTCAGCGTGAGGGTGTGCAGGCGCCCCCAGCTCCAGGTGTCGATGTCCTTGCCGAGCTTGGCCGTCAGGTCCCAGCGGGCGTCCTCCATGGCCCGCGCGAACAGCTGGTCGCGGTTCTTGGTCTCCTTGTCGGTGCGCGTGCCCGGCGTCTTCCACCAGTCGTTGTCCTGGTCGTCGAGGATCTTGCGGATGACCTCGAAGTAGCGGTCGCCGCCGTCGGGCTGCGCGGAGTCCGCGTCGCGCTCGCCGCACTCGCGCACCCGGTTCTCCTCGTCGGCGGGGCGGGTGTTGCCCGCGGGCTCCACCGACAGGCACTGGCCCTCGACCCGCAGCTCCTTGGGCAGCTTGTTGCCGATGGAGAGCTGGAGGATGCTGCGCCAGACCGCGTTGAAGTACGCGGCGGCGGCCGAGTCGGCGTCCTGGGTGTAGTCCCAGCCCTCCAGGAGCTTCTGCGCCTCACGGACGTGCTTGTCGTTGATGTCGATCTTCAGCAGCTTGGGCACGAGCAGCCGGGCGATCTCGCTGCTGTTGTCCGTCTGCATCAGCCGCATGTCCTCCGTGGAGATCTTGCCGCCGTTCTTCGTCTTGGACTTGATGAGGTCCTCGATGCGCTGGCTGCGCGCGCCGTAGCCCCAGTCCGATGTGAGCTTGTACGGGTACTTCTTGCCGCCGTCGTCGTCGATCACGGCCTGGTTGGCGGTGACGATGTAGCCGCGCTTGGGGTTGTACTCGTACGGCAGGGCGTCCTGCGGGATCGGGTCGCCCCAGCGGTAGTCGGGGTCCCAGCCGGGCGCGGGGAGCGAGCCGTCGCCCTTACCGCGGGTGGGGATGCGGCCGGGCGCCTGGTAGCCGATGTTGCCCTTGGTGTCGGCGTAGATGAGGTTCTGCGAGGGCACCTCGAAGTCGGCGGCGGCCTTGCGGAAGCTCTTGAAGTCCTTGGCCTTGTTCAGCTCGAAGACGGCGTCCATGGACTTGCCGGGCGTCAGCGCGGTCCAGCGCAGCGCGATGCCGTAGCCGTCGCCCCGGTCCGGGGCGGACGCGTCGACCTGGGCCTTCTTGCCGACCTTGACCAGTTCGTCGTCGCGGTCGGAGATCAGGGGGCCGTTGTTCGTCTCGCGGACCGTGATGGTCTTGGTCTTGCCGCCCGCGACCTTGATCTTCTCCTCGCGGGAGTCGAAGGGCAGGACCTTGCCGTCGTACTGGTAGCCGTCGGCGGTGAACTTCTCCAGGTAGAGGTCGGTGACGTCGGCACCGAGGTTCGTCATGCCCCAGGCGATGTCCTGGTTGTGGCCGATGACCACGCCGGGCATGCCGGAGAAGGTGTAGCCGCTGACGTCGTACTGGCACTTGGACGACACGGACTTGCAGTGCAGGCCCATCTGGTACCAGACGGACGGAAGCTGCGGCGCGAGGTGCGGATCGTTGGCGAGAAGGGGCTTGCCGGTGATGGTGTGGGCTCCGGAGACCACCCACGAGTTGGATCCGATGCCGTTGCCGTTCGAGCCGAGGCCCGCGTCGGGGACCTTGTCGAGGACGTCGGAGATGCCGGAGAGCTGGGACTGCAGGCCGGTGCCGGAGGACTGGGCGTTGCCGGAGAGGCCGGTGCCCGCGGTGCCGGTGCCGGTGCCCGTGGAGCCGCCCGTGCCGGTGCCTGTGCCCGTGCCGGTGCCTGTTCCTGTGCCCGTCCCGCCGGTTCCTGTTCCCGTGCCGGTGCCGGTGCCGGTGCCAGTGCCGGTACCCGTGCCCGTGCCGCCCGCCTGCGTCTCGCCGCCCGTCGAGTCGTCACCGTCGAACTTCTCGGTGATCCCGTTGTAGCGCCCCTCCTGGACGATGGGCTTGTGCAGGTCGTACGGGTACTCGGGGTAGAGGTCCTTGATCTGCGACGGGCCGAGGCGGGTCGTCATCAAGGAGCGGTCGATCTCGTCCTGCATGTTGCCGCGCAGGTCCCAGGCCATGGCCTTGAGCCAGGCGATCGAGTCGACGGGCGTCCACTTCCGCGGCTTGTAGTCGTTCTCGAACGACAGCGCCGCGTACTCGACGGAGATCTCCTCGCCGCCCTTGCCGTCCAGATAGGCGTTGACCCCCTTGGCGTACGCCTGGAGGTACTTCTTGGTCTGCGGCGAGAGCTTGGACTTGTACTCCTTCGCGGCCACTCGGTGCCAGCCGAGAGTGCGCAGGAATTCATCGGTCTTGACCTGGCTCTTGCCGAACATCTCGGAGAGCTTGCCGGAGGTCATATGGCGGCGTACGTCCATCTCCCAGAAGCGGTCCTGCGCCTGGACGAAGCCCTGTGCCATGAACAGGTCCTCGTCGGACTCGGCGTAGATCTGCGGAATGCCGTTGCCGTCGCGCTTCACGTCGACCGTGCCCGACAGACCCTTCAGCTCGATGGATCCCTTGGTCTGCGGGAAGGAGGCGCGAACGGTGCTGATGCTCCAGTACGCGCCGAAGCCGATGCCTCCCACGACGGCCAGGACCAGGACGATCACGATCAGTCGGGCGCGGCGCCCCTTCTTCCTGCCGGACTTGCGACCGGAAGAGGCGTTGGTGTTGGAGGGCATCGCTGTCCTTGCTGTCCTTCGCGAGCGGCAGGGCGGGGCTTGTGCGGGTCCTGGAGTGCTGGAGCAACCATAGGCGCAGGGCGATACGGCCCCGGACGCGGAGTCGGAATCCCGGTCCACCGCGCTGGGGAATCCCAGTGCGGTGCACTGAAGCGGCATCGAACGAAGGTTCGGAGATGATAGTTGGGGCGCGGGGGCGCGCGTCAAGAGCGCGTTAAAGCTTAGGTAACGTAACGAAGCATCACGGCTCGCACGACGGAAGGAACGGCCCCTGTCTGTCCACGAACTCAACCAGCTCCTGCTCATCAGTTCACTCGTCCTGCTCGTCGCGGTCGTCGCGGTGCGCCTCTCCTCCCGCAGCGGGCTGCCGAGTCTGCTGCTCTACCTCGGCATCGGCGTCGCCATGGGCCAGGACGGCATCGGCAACGTCACCTTCAACAACGCCCAGCTCACCCAGGTCATCGGATACGCGGCGCTCGTCGTGATCCTGGCCGAGGGCGGCCTCGGGACGAAGTGGAAGGAGATCAAGCCGGCGCTGCCCGCGGCGGCCTCCCTGGCGATCGTCGGCGTCGCCATGAGCGTCGGCGTGACGGCCGCCGGCGCGCACTACCTCGTCGGCCTCGACTGGCGCCAGGCGCTCATCATCGGCGCGGTGGTGTCCTCGACGGACGCGGCGGCGGTCTTCTCCGTGCTGCGCAAGGTGCCGCTGCCCTCCCGCGTGACGGGCGTCCTGGAGGCCGAGTCCGGCTTCAACGACGCCCCCGTGGTCATCCTCGTCGTCGCCTTCTCCACCGCGGGACCGGTGGACCACTGGTACGTCCTGGTGGGCGAGATAGCCCTGGAGCTGGCCATCGGCGCGGCCATCGGGCTCGCGGTGGGCTGGCTCGGCTCGTACGGACTTCGGCACGTGGCACTGCCCGCGTCCGGTCTCTATCCGATCGCGGTCATGGCCATCGCCGTCGCCGCCTACGCCGCCGGGGCCATCGCCCACGGCTCCGGATTCCTCGCCGTGTACCTGGCCGCCATGGTGCTCGGCAACGCCAAGCTGCCGCACTGGGCGGCCACCCGCGGCTTCGCCGAAGGCGTCGGATGGATCGCCCAGATCGGTATGTTCGTGCTGCTCGGGCTGCTCGTGACGCCGCACCGCCTGCTCGACGACATCTGGCCCGCGGTGATCATCGGCCTCATCCTGACCGCGGTCGCCCGGCCCCTGTCGGTCGTACTGAGCCTGCTGCCGTTCGGAATGCCGTGGCAAGAGAAGGCGCTGATGTCCTGGGCCGGCCTGCGCGGCGCCGTGCCCATCATCCTCGCCACCATCCCGATGGTGAACGGCGTCGACAACAGCGAGGAGATCTTCAACATCGTCTTCGTCCTGGTCGTCGTCTACACCCTCGTGCAAGGTCCTACGCTGCCGGGGCTCGCCAGGATCCTCGGCCTCGGCAAGGGCGCGGAGGCCTCCGACCTGGGCATCGAGTCGGCCCCCCTGGAACGTCTGCGGGGCCATCTGCTCTCGGTGCCCGTACCAGAGGGCTCACGTCTGCACGGCGTCGAGGTCGGCGAGCTGAGGCTGCCCAAGGGGTCGGCGGTCACCCTCGTCGTGCGCGACGGCACCTCCTTCGTGCCCGGCCCGACGACCGTGCTGCGGTACGACGACGAGCTCCTGGTGGTGGCCACGGACCCGGTGCGCGACGCCACCGAGCAGCGGCTGCGGGCGGTCGCGCAGGGCGGCAAGCTGGTGGGGTGGCTGGGGTTGCCCGGCGGCAGGCAGTAGTCGGGGGGTGTGGGGGCAATCGCAGGTGGCGGGGGTATCACTTCTCGTAATCACAGGCGCCACTTGCCTGGCACCTGTACGATGAAGGCACACTTCTGTACGTATCTACGTACCGACACTGATCGAACCAACTCTGTCTGATGCAGAGCTGGCGCGACCGTATGGCGGCCGCGGCGCCCCCGCAGTGGGCGGCCCGGTATCTACCGCAGTTCTGCGCAAGAGGACAGCTCTCGGTGCCGTCGCCCTGGAAAAGCGGCCGCGCTACCAGGCAGCAGAAAGGCAAGGGCCGTGGCATCCACGGTCACCGAGCCCCGCCCGGGCTACGGACAACTGCTGCGCACCCCTCGCGCCTGGACCTTCCTGCTCCCAGGATTCGCCGCACGTCAGCCGTTCGCGATGCTGACGATCTCCATCGTGCTGCTCGTGCAGCACACCACCGGCTCGTACGGAGTCGCCGGTGCCGTCTCTGCGGTCACCGGCGTCTCCATGGCGGTGTTCGCGCCCTTCGGGGGCAAGCTCGCCGACCGGTTCGGGCAGCGCGCCGTGCTGCTCCCCGGCGTTCTGGTGCACACGGCGTCCGTCATCACCCTCACCGTTCTCGCGCTGTCCGACGCCCCCCTGTGGGCCCTGTTCGCGGCTGCCGTGCCGGCCGGCGCCTCGACCCCGCAGATCGGCCCGATGGTGCGGGCCCGCTGGGGCGTCAAGCTCCAGGGCACCCCGCTCGCGCAGACCGCGGCGGCCTTCGAGTCCGTCACCGACGAGCTGACGTTCGTCCTCGGCCCGCTGGTCGCCACCGCGCTGTGCACCGGCGTCGACCCGGCCGCAGGCCTCCTCACCGAGGCCGGTCTCACTCTCGTCGGCGGTCTGCTGTTCGCGGCCCAGAAGAGCACGCAGCCCCAGCCCGCGGCGCTCGGCGACGGCCACGCGCGCGTAGAGCACGTTTCGGCGCTGCGGGTGCCCGGCGTGCGCGTCCTGATCGTCGCGTTCCTCGGCATCGGCACCGTCTTCGGCGGCATGCAGGTCTCGCTCGCCGCGTTCACGGAGTCCATCGGACAGCCCGGTCTGAACGGTGTCCTGTACGGCACGTTCGCCGCCGGAAACATGCTCTCCGGAGTCGCCTGCGGCGCCATCGCCTGGAAGATCGCCCCGCAGCGACGGCTCGTCCTCGGGTACGCCTCCCTGACGCTGATGGCGTCCGGACTGTGGGCCGCGCACTCCGTGCTGCTGCTCGCCGGGCTCGGCCTGCTCGTCGGCGTCTGCATCGCGCCCGCCCTGATCACCGGCTACACGCTGGTCGACAGCCTGGTGGCGCCGACCGCGCGCACGGAGGCCTTCACCTGGCTCACCGGCGCCGTCGCGCTCGGGCAGGCGGCGGCCGTCACGGTCGCAGGACAGCTCGAGGACCGCTTCTGGGACGGTGCCGGATTCCTGGTGCCGCTCGGCGGGACGGCGCTCGCGCTGACCGTGATCCTGTCCCTGCGCTCGCGGCTCACCCCGAAGTCCTCGGGGCGGACCGTGGCACGTGGCGTCGGTCACCGCGTCCCGGTCACGGTGGACTGATCCCGCGGAATACGTCACTATGGACCGTCGTTAGCACTCATCGAGTGAGAGTGCCAGGAGGAAGCAAGTGCCGACGTACCAGTACCAGTGCACCGAGTGCGGCGAGGGCCTCGAGGCGGTGCAGAAGTTCACCGATGACGCCCTGACCGTGTGCCCGAGCTGCGACGGACGCCTCAAGAAGGTGTTCTCGGCGGTCGGCATCGTCTTCAAGGGCTCCGGCTTCTACCGCAACGACAGCCGCGGGTCGTCGTCGAGCAGCTCGCCGGCGTCGTCCTCGTCGTCGAAGTCGGAGAAGTCGGACGCGAAGTCGCCCTCCGGCTCCTCGTCGTCGAGCTCGTCCTCCTCTTCGTCGGGTTCGTCCTCGTCGGCCTCGTCGTCTTCAGGCTCTTCCTCCTCGTCGGCCAGCTCCTCGGCGGCCTGACACCAGTTCTCTCCGGGACCCCGCTGTCGTACGACGGCGGGGTCCTTGGCGTTCGCGTGGGCGCGGGTGGCCTCCCCGCCGTTTTCCGGCCCTACTACTGTGCTGGCCATGGTGAACACGGCGAACGCGACTCAGGCCGAGATCGGCGTCATCGGCGGCTCGGGCTTCTACTCCTTCCTCGACGACGTCACCGAAGTGCACGTCGACACCCCTTACGGCTCCCCCAGCGACTCCCTGTTCCTCGGCGAGATCGCGGGACGGCGGGTCGCGTTCCTGCCCCGGCACGGCCGCGGCCACCATCTGCCGCCGCACCGCATCAACTACCGCGCCAACCTGTGGGCGTTGCGCTCCCTGGGCGTGCGCCAGGTGCTCGCCCCGTGCGCCGTGGGCGGACTGCGACCCGAGTACGGCCCCGGCACGCTGCTGGTGCCCGACCAGCTCGTCGACCGCACGAAGAACCGCCCCCAGACCTACTTCGACGGGCTCCCGCTGGCGGACGGCAGCACGCCCAACGTCGTGCACGTGTCGCTGGCCGACCCCTACTGCCCGGCGGGCCGCTCCGCCGCGCTCAAGGCCGCGCGCGGCAGGGACTGGGAGCCGGTCGACGGCGGCACGCTCGTGGTGATCGAGGGACCGCGGTTCTCGACCCGCGCCGAGTCGCGCTGGTACGCGGCGCAGGGCTGGTCCGTGGTCGGCATGACCGGCCACCCCGAGGCGATCCTCGCCCGCGAACTCGAACTCTGCTACGCCTCGTTGACCCTGGTCACCGACCTGGACGCGGGCGCCGAGTCCGGCGAGGGCGTCTCGCACGACGAGGTCATGACGGTCTTCGCCGCGAATGTGGACCGGCTGCGGGCGGTCCTGTTCGACGCGGTGGCGGGGCTGCCGGTGAACGGGGAGCGGGACTGTTTGTGCGTGGGGGCGCTGGGCGGGATGGAGACGGGGATTCGGCTGCCTTAAGGGTGCGGTGGCTGGTGGCCGAGGGGCGGAACTTTCCCTTCGGGTGAGGGAGTTGTCCACAACCGGCGAGTAGTTCACGGGGCTCAGCGGGGATGAGGCGCGGGCCTGCATCGTGAGAACGGAATCGGAATCGGAATCGGAATCCGGACCGGGATTCGAACTTCTCACGGCAGGCGGTGGTCGCGATGGCGCGCGTTCCTTCTCGTATGACTTCTCATGCGCCCTCTCAACAAGGCGCCGGGGAGCGGTACTTGCCGGTGCCCGGCGGGGCTGCGGGTGGCGGAAGCGGCGGAAGCCGTGGCGCGGGCGGCGGAGGCAGCAGCGCGCCGCCGCCCTGCCAGGTGCCGCACTTCTCCCCGTTGCACGTGCGCGGCGGACGTCGGCGCCTGCGGCGGCTGATGCGGCACCGGCGGCGGGCGATGGCGGCGGGCCTCGCGATGACCGCCGCCGCGCTCGCGGCCACGGGCCCGCCCGAGCCCGGGCAGGCGCGACCGCGGGATTCGGCGGCGTCCATGGCCGCGGAGGAGCGGGGCGGCGACGGGGTGGGCCAACGGCCGCGGCGGGCCGCCCGGTTGGTGACTGCGCCGGTGCGGATCGCGGACGCGGCGACGGTGCGGCTGCTGCGGCCGGGGGACCGGGTGGACGTGGTGGCGGCGGATGGTTCGGGGGTGGGCGGCCCCGGGGCGGGATCGGCGGGTTCGGCGGGAGCGGGCGGGTCGGTGGCGCGGGTGGTCGCGGCCGGGGCCCGGGTGTCCGCGGTGCCGGAGTCCCCCGACAGCGCGGCCGAGGGCGGGGCCCTGGTCGTCCTCTCGGTGCCGCGGGCGACGGCGGCGCGGCTGGCCGGGGCGAGCGCGACCGCGCGCCTGGCGGTGACGCTGCGATGAGCCGGACTGCGCAGACCCGCCCGCCCCGCCCGCCGGACCAGGGTGCTTACGAAACAGCTGATCGCCTGTCAAGTCGCTCATTCGCGTTATCGAATTGGACAGGCCCGGCACGCGCTGCCGTAGGTTGCGAGGCGGTTTTCCGCACAATCCGCACATGCAACGAAAGGCCCAGTGGTGAGCGAGAAGAAGGATCCGGGCATGTGGCAGGGCTTCAAGGCCTTCCTGACGCGCGGAAATGTCGTCGACCTGGCGGTCGCGGTGGTCATCGGCGCCGCGTTCACGAACATCGTGAACTCGGTGGTGAAGGGCGTCATCAACCCGCTGGTCGGCGCCATGGGCACCAAGGATCTCGACCACTACAGCTCGTGCCTGAAAGCACCCTGCGTGGTGAAGAACGGCGAGGCCGTCAGCGGCATCCCGATCCTGTGGGGCTCGGTGCTCAGCGCCACCCTCAGCTTTGTGATCACCGCGGCGGTCGTCTACTTCCTGATGGTCATGCCGATGGCGAAGTACCTGGCCAGGGCGGCCGCGCGACAGGCCGCGAAGGAAGGCACGCAGGAGGTCATCGAGGTCTCCGAGCTGGAGGTGCTCAAGGAGATCCGCGACGCTCTGGTCGCCCAGCGCGGCTCGGGCGACGGGGACGTGCCGGGTGGCGGCGGTCCGGGGACCGGTGGCGGCTCCGGGGCCGCCGGTGGGCCGGGAGGCTCGGCCCTGTAGCCCGGGAGCGTGCCGGGGCGCTGTTGCCCCGGTGGGCTCAGATGTGGTGGGGCGGCTTCTCGTCCAGGAAGCGGGCGAGGTCGGCGGCGCTGTCCGCGGCCGTCGTCGGCCGCTCGCCCCACCCACGGTCCGTATCGTCCGAGGACTGCTGCGCCAGCGGATCGTCGAAGATCAGCGCGCTCGCCGGCTTCTTCGCGGCCGGCCGGGGTTTGGCGTCCTTCGGATCGCGCGGTTCGGGGGCGGGGGCGGTGCTCATGCCTCCAGGATACGTCCGCCGGGCGCGGCCGCGGCGGCCCGGCCGCTCAGACGGCCCGCAGCCCCCGGGCGGCGAAGATCGCCTTGGCCGCCGCCACCTGTTCCGGCGTGGGCGCGGGGGTGTCGCGGAGGGTGAAGTCCTTGCCGAGCGCGTCCCACTTCGCCTCGCCGAGTTTGTGGAAGGGCAGTACGTCCACGCGGGAGACATTGCCGAGCCCGGCGGCGAAGCGGGCGACGCCGTCGATGTTCGCGGGATCGTCGGTCAGGCCGGGGACGAGGACGAAGCGCACCCAGACCTCCTTGCCGAGGGCGGCGAGGCGGTCGGCGAAGTCGAGGGTGGGCCGCAGGGGGCGCCCGGTGACGTGGCGGTAGGTGTCGCGGTCCCAGGACTTGATGTCGAGCAGGACGAGGTCGACGTCGCGCAGGAGGGCGTCGGTGGCGCGGGCGCCGAGGAAGCCGGAGGTGTCGAGGGCGGTGTGCAGGCCCAGCTCGTGCTTGAGCCGGTGCAGCAGTTCGCCGGTGAAGACGGGCTGGAGGAGGGGTTCGCCACCGCTGACGGTGGCGCCGCCGCCCGCGGCCTCGATGAACGCCCGGTATTTGGCGGCCTCCGCGATCACGTCGTCGGCGGTGGTGCGGCGGCCGGAGCGCATCCGCCAGGTGTCGGGGTTGTGGCAGTACAGGCAGGTCAGCGGGCAGCCCGCGAGGAAGGTGACGAAGCGGGTGCCGGGGCCGTCGACGCCGGTGGACAGGTCCCAGGAGTGGACGGAGCCGGTCACCGGCCGGTGGGTGGCGGCGGCCGCGGGGGTGGCGGCGGCGACAGGTGCCGGGGCCGCGGGCGTGCGGGTGGCGGCGGCGTCCGGACCGGATCCGAGCAGCACGGTCATGGCGGAACTCCCGAACTCGCGTGGACGGGTCGTGGTGGCCGCGGCGCCCGGGACCGGTGTGAGGGACCGGCCCCGGGACCGCGGGTCAGTGGGGGCGCGGGCTCACAGGGAGCCGTGGAACGTGCGGTTGATGACGTCGAGCTGCTGCTCGCGGGTCAGCCGGACGAAGTTGACCGCGTAGCCGGAGACGCGGATGGTCAGCTGGGGATGGTTCTCGGGGTGCTCCATGGCGTCCTCCAGCGTCGCCTTGTCGAGGACGTTGACGTTCATGTGGAAGCCGTTGCTTGCCATGTAGCCGTCCAGGACGCCGGCGAGGTGGGCGATGCGCTCCTCGGGGGTGCGGCCGAGCGCGTCCGGGGTGATGGTGTTGGTCAGCGAGATGCCGTCCTCGGCGTCGTCGTAGTCGAGCTTGGCGACGGACAGCGCGGAGGCGATGTAGCCGTGTTCGTCGCGGCCGTTCATCGGGTTGGCGCCGGGGGCGAAGGGCAGGCCCGCGCGGCGGCCGTCGGGGGTGTTGCCGGTCTTCTTGCCGTAGACGACGTTCGAGGTGATCGTCAGGACGGACTGGGTGTGCACGGCGTCGCGGTAGGTGGGGTGCCGGCGGATCTTGGCCATGAAGTCGGAGACGATGCGCCGGGCGATGTCGTCGGCGCGGTCGTCGTTGTTGCCGTAGGCGGGGTAGTCGCCCTCGATCTCGTAGTCGACGGCGAGGCCGGTGTCGTCGCGGACGACCTTGACGCGGGCGTGCTTGATGGCCGACAGGGAGTCCGCGGCGACGGAGAGCCCGGCGATGCCGCAGGCCATGGTGCGCACGATGTCCTGGTCGTGCAGGGCCATCTCGAGGCGCTCGTAGGCGTACTTGTCGTGCATGTAGTGGATGACGTTGAGCGCGTGGACGTAGGTCTTGGCGAGCCAGCCGAGCATGGCGTCGTAGGCCTCGGCGACGGTGTCGTAGTCGAGGTGGTCGCCCTCGACGGGCGCGAAGCCTTCGACGACGAGCTCGCCGGTCTTCTCGTCGCGCCCGCCGTTGATGGCGTAGAGCAGGGCCTTGGCGACGTTCACGCGGGCGCCGAAGAACTGCATCTGCTTGCCGACGGCCATGGCGGACACGCAGCAGGCGATCGCGGTGTCGTCGCCGTACTTGGGGCGGGTCAGCTCGTCGGACTCGAACTGCAGGGCCGAGGTGTCGATGGCGACCTGGGCGGCGAAGTCCTTGAAGGGCCGCGGCAGTCGGCCGGACCAGAGGACGGTCAGGTTCGGTTCGGGGGCCGGGCCGAGGTTGTAGAGGGTCTGCAGGGCGCGGAAGGTGGTGCGCGAGACCAGCGGCCGGCCGTCCTCGCCGATACCGGCCATGGACCAGGTGACCCAGGTGGGGTCGCCGGAGTACAGCTCGTTGTACTCGGGGGTGCGCAGGAAGCGGACGATGCGGAGCTTGATGACGAAGTCGTCGATGAGTTCCTGGGCCCCGGACTCGGTGAGGAGTCCGGCGTCGAGGTCGCGCTGGAGGTAGATGTCGAGGAAGGCGTCGATGCGGCCGATCGACATGGCCGCGCCGTTCTGCTCCTTCACGGCGGCGAGGTAGGCGAAGTACAGCCACTGCACGGCCTCGCGGCCGGTGGTGGCGGGGGCGGAGATGTCGTACCCGTAGGACAGCGCCATGGCCTTCAGTTCGCCGAGCGCCTTGATCTGCTCGGAGATCTCCTCGCGGTCGCGGACGACGTGCTCGGTCGGCCACTGTTCGGCGAGGCGCGCCTTGTCGGCCTCCTTGGCGGCGATCAGGCGGTCGACGCCGTAGAGGGCGACGCGGCGGTAGTCGCCGATGATGCGGCCGCGGCCGTAGGCGTCGGGCAGGCCGGTGATGATGCCGGAGGAGCGGCAGGCGCGGATCTCGGGCGTGTAGGCGTCGAAGACGCCCTCGTTGTGGGTCTTGCGGAGGTGGGTGTAGACGTCCTTGACCGCCGGGTCGGCCGCGTAGCCATAGGAGTTGAGGGCGCTCTCGACCATGCGCCAGCCGCCGTTGGGCATGATGGCGCGCTTGAGCGGGGCGTCCGTCTGGAGGCCGACGACGAGGTCCTTGTGGTCGGTGGCGGTGCCGTCGACGTAGCCGGGCTTGAAGGCGTCGATGCGGGACGGCGTCGCGATGTCGACGTCGTACACACCGCGCTCGTTCTCGTCCGGGAACATCGCGAGGAGCCGCTGCCACACGGCGGTGGTGCGCTCGGTGGGGCCGGTGAGGAAGGCGGCGTCGCCTTCGTACGGGGCGTAGTTGTGCTGGACGAAGTCGCGGACGTCGACGGTGTCGCGCCACAGTCCGCCCTTGAAGCCGTCCCAGGCCGTGCCGCGCGCGGTGTCCGGGGCCGTGTCGGATGCCGTGTCGTGTGCCGTGGTTTCAGCAGGAGTCGCAGTCATCGCCCGCACCTTCCGAGTCGCCCTGTCGCTACGGCTCCATTCCACTCCCGCAGCGGCCGCGCGGGGCGCCGCATTGGTCCCGGCTTGTGGGCCACAAGTCCCGCCGTCGGCATGGGTGTGGCGGTGCTGAGGGCGGTGACCTGCCGGTTCCTGAAGGACTTTGGACCCGCGTTCGCTTGTGAACACATTCACAATATTCTCGTGCGCGGGTGCCGCCACCACCCACCCGGGTGCTCCCGTCCCGACACGGCCCGACCAGGGCCGATGGGCCGCCGGGCTCTGCTGTTGTTGCCCCATGACGTCGACAACTCCCCCTCCCGGCGCACCCGCCCCGCCCGCCCCGCCTCCCCCGCTGCGGCCGATGACCGCCCGCGGCCGGGAGGAGGAGCACCGCGCCGCGACGCCGCTGGAGCTCTTCTTCGACCTGTGTTTCGTGGTGGCGGTGGCGCAGGCCGGCGTGGAGCTGGTGCACGCGGTCGCGGAGGGGCATCCGGGCGAGGGGGTGCTCAACTACGCGATGGTGTTCTTCGCGATGTGGTGGGCCTGGATGAACTTCACCTGGTTCGCGTCGGCCTACGACAACGACGACACGCTGTACCGCGTGGTGACGCTCGTCCAGATCGCCGGTGTCCTGGTGCTCGCGGCCGGGGTCTCGAAGGCCTTCCAGGACCACCAGTTCCTGGTCGTCTGGCTCGGCTACCTGATCATGCGGCTCGCGCTGATCACGCAGTGGCTGCGGGCGGCGGCCTCGACGACGGGGGCGGAGCGGCGCACGGCGCTGCGGTACGCGGGCGGGGTCGCGCTGTGCCAGGTGGGCTGGCTGGGGCTGCTCGTGCTGCCGGAGGGGGCGCGGGCGTGGACGTTCCTGGTCATGGCGATCGCGGAGATGGCAGTACCGACGTGGGCGGAGCGGGCCAGGACGACGCCCTGGCACCCGCACCACATCTCCGAGCGGTACGGACTCTTCACGATCATCGTGCTCGGCGAGACGATCGCGGCGGCGACGGTCGCGGTGAAGTCCGGCATCGACGAGAACGACGCGCTCGGCGAGCTCCTTCCGATCGCCGTGGGCGGGCTCCTCCTGGTCTTCGCCGCCTGGTGGATCTACTTCGTGGTGCCGATCCACGGCCATCTGGCCTCCAACAAGCAGGCGTTCCTGTGGGGTTACGGCCACTATTTGATCTTCGCGTCGGCGGCGGCGATCGGGGCGGGGATCGAGGTCGCGGTGGAGCAGGCCGTGGGCAAGGCGCACATCTCGGAGACGGCGGCCTCGGCGGCCGTGACGATTCCGGGGGCGGTGTACTTCTTCACGGTGTGGGCGCTGCACTCGCGATTCTTCAAGGTCGGGCTCGCGCAGCAACTGGTGCTTCCGGTGACGGCGTTGGCGGTGCTCGCGTGCACGTTCGCGGGGCGCTGGGCGGTGCTCGCGGCGGGGATCGTCGCGGCGCTCGCGGTGGCGACCGGGGTGACGCTGACGTCGCGGATGGTCCGGGCGGACGGGGCGGGCAACTCGCGTGATACGCATGCCGCATGACGACACGTGACGTACTGAGGGAATCCGGGCGGGCCGGGGCGCTGACCGATGTGGCCGGACTGCGGGTCGGGCACGCGGGGCGTACCGGTGACGGCTGGCTCACCGGTACGACGGTCGTGCTCGCGCCCGAGGGCGGGGCGGTCGCGGCGGTGGACGTGCGCGGCGGCGGCCCCGGCACCCGCGAGACGGACGCGTTGGACCCGCGCAATCTGGTGCAGCGGGTGGAGGCGGTCGTCCTGACGGGCGGCAGCGCGTACGGCCTGGACGCGGCGGGCGGGGTGATGGCGTGGCTGGAGGAGCGGGGCCGCGGGGTGCGGGTGGGCCCCGACCCGGCGCATGTGGTGCCGGTGGTGCCCGCGGCCTGTGTGTTCGACCTGGGGCGCGGGGGCGCGTTCGGGGCGCGGCCCGACGCCGAGATGGGGCGGGCGGCTGTGGTGGACGCGGCGGCCCGGGAGAGCGGGCACGCGGTGGCCGAGGGAAGTGTGGGCGCGGGTACGGGGGCGGTGGTCGGGCAGGTCAAGGGCGGGGTCGGCACGGCGAGCACGGTGCTCGGCTCGGGGGTGACGGTCGCGGCGCTGGTGGTGGCGAACGCGGCGGGGTCGGGAGTGGATCCGCGGACGGGGGTGCTGTACGGGCAGTTCTTCGAGGACGAGGACGGTGACGGGGCCGGCGATGGCGGTGCGGGCCGTGCGGGCGGCCTCGCCGACCCGCCGTCGGCCGAGGTGCACGCGGCGGCGCTGCGGCGGCTCGCCGAGGTGGCGGAGCGGAACGTACGGCCGCCGCTGAACACGACGCTGGCCGTCGTCGCCACGGACGCGGCGCTGACCAAGGCCCAGGCCCAGAAGCTCGCGGGCACCTCGCACGACGGCATGGCCCGCGCCGTGCGGCCCGTGCACCTGCTGAACGACGGCGACACGGTGTTCGCCCTGTCCACCGGTGCGCGGCCGCTGGACGCGGCGAATCCACTGGCGCTGAACGAGGTCCTGGCAGCGGGCGCGGACATGGTGACGCGGGCGATCGTCAGGGCGTTGCTCGCGGCGGAGTCGGTGGAAACACCCGGAGGAACATTCCCGGCATATGCAGAGCTTTATAAGAAATAGCCCAGTTGACTCAGTTCGGCATAAATGACGTCTACTGCAATAAATTGGCCCTCTCGCCTCGAAGTTTATTAAGTCGCCTTTAATCCAAGGTTGTTAGCGTTCCACGGGCGCGGTCGGGTGTGCCTGCACTCACATGGGTGCGGCGGAACCAATCAGCCGCCAGGCCGCTCTTTACCCGTACTGGATCAGACGACGTACCTTGGAGCAGCTCGTGACAACGCCGGACATAGCAGCGCAGCCTCAGCCCCGTCGGCGGCGGCGGGTCCTGCTGGCGACAGCCGCGCTCGCGGCCGTCGGCGCGCTGACGCTCTCGGCCTGCGGCGGTGACGCCGACGCGAAGGACGACAAGAAGTCCGGGGCGGGCAAGGACGCGTCCGGCGCGCAGATTGCCATCTCCTCCAAGGACGGCGCGACCGACGCCTCGATCAACGCCACCGGCGTGAAGGTCAAGGACGGCAAGCTCTCCACCGTGAAGATGACGGACGTGGCGTCCGGCAAGGCCGTCGAGGGCTCCATCTCCGCCGACGGCGGCACCTGGAAGCCCAAGGACCAGCTCGAGCGCGGCACCAAGTACAAGGTCACCGCGAACGCCAAGGACTCCGAGGGCCGCCCGGCCACGGAGAACGCGACGTTCACGACGGTGTCGAACGCCAACAGCTTCATCGGTACGTACACGCCCGACGGCGGCGCCAAGGTCGGCGTCGGCATGCCGGTCTCGTTCACCTTCGACAAGCCGATCACCGACAAGAAGGCCGTGCAGTCGCACATCACGGTCAGCTCCAGCAGCGGTCAGAAGGTCGTCGGCCACTGGTTCGGCGGCCAGCGCCTGGACTTCAGGCCGCAGGAGTACTGGAAGGCCGGCTCCAAGGTCACCATGAAGATCGAGCTGGACGGCGTGAAGGGCGCGGCGAACGCGACCGGCGTGCAGGACAAGACGGTCACGTTCACCGTCGGACGCTCGCAGGTCTCCACCGTCGACGTGAAGGCCAAGAAGATGACGGTCGAGCGGGACGGCAAGGTCGTCAAGTCCGTGCCGATCTCCGCGGGCAGCGCCGAGAACCCCACGTACAACGGGCAGATGGTGATCTCGGAGAAGTTCACGCAGACGCGGATGAACGGCTCGACGGTGGGCTTCGGCGGCGAGTACGACATCAAGGACGTACCGCACGCCATGCGTCTGTCGACGTCCGGCACCTTCATCCACGGCAACTACTGGAGCTCCCCCTCCATCTTCGGCAGCAGCAACACCAGCCACGGCTGCGTAGGCCTGCAGGATGTCCAGGGGGCGCAGGGCGACACCCTGGGCAAGTGGTTCTTCGACAGCTCCCTCGTCGGGGACGTCGTGACCGTCAAGGGCTCGCCGGACAAGACCATCGCCCCGGACAACGGCCTGAACGGCTGGAACATGTCCTGGAGCCAGTGGACGGCCGGCAGCGCCGTCTGACCCGACGGCCACACGCGCCGTCCGCACGAGCCTTGCCGACGGCCACTCGCGGGGCGCGTTCGGCGCCGCGCAAGGCTCATCAGGAGCATCGCGGGAGCACCAACGGAGCGGGCCGCACGGGAACTTGCCGTGCGGCCCGATCGTTTTCCAGTTCCCGGACATGATGTCGGACCCAGGGGCTACGGTATGCACGCACAAGGTGACATGCAGCAACGCCGGAAGCATCCGGGAGTATCCGTGAGCGTTCCGTACCAGACAGCGTACGAACCACCCGAGTCGCCCGACCCAGCCTCCCCCGAGGAGCACCTCGAGCGACTGCTCAGCCGCGCCCTGAACTCCTTCGACCTGCCGGACGAGGCGATCCGGAGCCTGGAGCGGTCCCTCGCCTACGACAGCTCGCTGCACTCCGCGCACCACAGCGCGGGCCTGCACCGCGAGACCTACCGCCACACCTGGCTGCTCGCCGACGGCCAGGTCCTCACCCTCTGGGAGCTCGCGCACAACACAGGGCCCGGCAGCGCCGTTCAGTACGAGCTGTACCTGGACGAGGAGGAGGCCGGCGTGGCCACCGCCCGCCTGCCGCTGCCGCCGGACACCCCGGCGGGCGAGGCACCCGTCGTGCTGCACCCCATCCCGGCCAACGAGCCCCGGCACACGTATGTGCCGGACGACTCCGCCGACCACGCCCGCCGTCTGCTGCGCCGCGCGGAGAACCCGGCCGGCGCCGACCACCCCGACGACGACATGGCCCGCCTGCTGCGCTCGGCGTTCGCCCACCAGATCACGCAGGCCTTCGGCCGCACCGGCCTCAGCGGCGAGACCCGGCTCGGCTTCTCGCTGTACGAGCACGCGTTCCTGCTGTTCGACGGCTCCGAGGTCAGCCTCTGGGAGGTCGAGCACACGGCGACGGCCGACGGCCGGCACATGTGCGAGGTGTACACGACCGAGCACGCGGCGCGGGCGGCGATGGCGCGGCGGGCGCGGGCCTATCCCGCGACCAGGGCCCGCTGACCACGGCTGTTCGGCGGTCGTTCGCCGATTCGCGGCTCCCGGCGGCTGCTACCGGGGACGGCCCCGGCCGAATTGCCGTACCAGACCGGCGAACGCGGCGCGCTCGTCCGGCGTCAGCTCGACGGACTCCGCGCGTGGCGGCCCGGACTGGACCGGCAGCGAGCGGAGCAACGGGCCGCTCGGCGCGGCGAGTTCGGCCGCGCGGCGGCGCTGCACCCGCAGGAACGTGACGGCCCAGACGGCGGTCACCCCGGCGAGCAGGGCCACGCCTGTCTGCTGAACGATCGAAGCACCCTGGAACATGCGGTCAGTAGACAACAGCGACCAGATCTACAACAGAGGTGTTAATGGGCCTTTGGTCCTGAAGTGACGCATCTCGCACTTTCTCAGTCGCCTCGGGCCCCGTCCCGCTCCCCGGTGAGGAAACCCGCCATCCGGACACAGATGTCGGGCAGTTCGGGTGCCTCGCGTGCCCAGTCCTCCGTGTCGACGCCCGCGAGGACGCAGCTGGCCCACAGGGTGGCGAGCAGCCGGGCGGCGAGGTCGGTGCGCGCGGCACCGGCGCCGGGGGCGTGGCCGCGGATCACCTCGGTGGCGTGCTCGATCAGGTCCGGTTCGAGGATCCAGCGGATGCCCGTGCCGGTCTCGATGAGGAAGCCGGAGTAGACCGCGAGGAAGACGCCCGCCGTGTCGGTGTCCTGCTCCAGACCTGCCCGCGCCTGCTCGGTGAGCCGGCCGACCATGTCGAGCAGGCTGCTGAGGTGACTCTGCTGAAGGTGGCTCACGATGGCCCCCGCAGGTGCTGCTCGTGCCCGGGTTCGGAAACCGCGTACGTATCAGCAGTATGCCCACGGGGTCGGGGTCCGGGAACGGGTGAAGGGCACGCCTGTGCGGGCGGGCCCTTCACACCCCGGGCAAGGGTGGCCTTTTACGCGGCCACCGGCACCCGGGCCTCGTCCGCCGCCCCGGCGGCCAGGCCGCCGTCCCCGGCCGGTCCCGTCGTCTTCCGCGCGCCCTTGAGCAGCACGACCGCGGCCGTCGACACGCAGACACCGGCGGCGATCGCGACCAGGTACAGCAGCGGCTGCCCGATCAGCGGCACCACGAAGACGCCGCCGTGCGGAGCGCGCAGGGTGCAGCCGAACGCCATCGACAGGGCGCCGGTGACCGCGCCGCCCGCCATCGACGCGGGGATGACGCGCAGCGGGTCGGCGGCCGCGAACGGAATCGCGCCCTCCGTGATGAACGAGGCGCCCAGGAACCAGGCCGCCTTGCCGTTCTCGCGCTCGGTCTTGGTGAAGAGCCGTCCTCGTACGGTGGTGGCGAGAGCCATGGCCAGGGGCGGGACCATGCCCGCCGCCATCACCGCGGCCATGACCTTCAGCGAGCCGTCCGTGGGGTGGGTGAGTCCGCCGACGGCGAAGGCGTACGCGACCTTGTTGAGCGGGCCGCCGAGGTCGAAGCACATCATCAGGCCGAGGACGACGCCGAGGATGACCGCGTTGGCGCCGGTCAGGCCCTCCAGCCAGTCGGTCAGCGCGCTCTGCAGCGAGGCGATGGGCTTGCCGACGACGAGGAACATCAGGAAGCCGACGACCGCCGCGGAGATCAGTGGGATCACCACCACCGGCATGATGCCGCGCAGTACGGGCGGGATGCGGACCCGTTGGATCCCGAGGACCACCGCGCCCGCGAGCAGGCCCGCGGCGAGGCCGCCGAGGAAGCCCGCGTCGATGGTGACGGCCACGGAGCCGCCGACGAAGCCGGGGACCAGGCCGGGGCGGTCGGCCATGCCGTACGCGATGTAGCCCGCGAGGACCGGGACCAGGAAGGCGAAGGCGAGGCCGCCGATCTGGAAGAGGAGCGCCGCCCAGCTGGTGTGGTCGGTCCAGATGAAGTGCTCCGCCACGGACGGGGCCTTGTCGATCTTCCAGCCGCCGATGGCGAAGCCGAGCGCGATGAGGAGGCCGCCGGCCGCCACGAAGGGGACCATGTAGCTGACGCCCGACATCAGCCACTTGCGCAGCTTGGTGCCGTAACTGTCGCCGCTGTCCCCCGCGTTGTCGACCGGGGTCGGGCTCGCCGGGGCCGTGACCTCGCCGCGGGCCGCCTTCTCCCTTGCCTCCGCGAGGAGTTCCGCCGGGCGGTTGATGGCCGCTTTCACGCCTACGTCGACGGTGGGCTTGCCCGCGAAGCGGGGCTTGTCCCTCACGGGGACGTCGTGGGCGAACACGACCGCGTCGGCGGCTTCGATGGTCTCTGCGGTGAGGCGGGTGAAGCCCGCGGAGCCCTGGGTTTCCACCGTCAGCTCTACGCCCTCGGCGCGGGCCGCGTTTTCGAGGGACTCGGCTGCCATGTAGGTGTGGGCGATGCCCGTGGGGCAGGAGGTGACGGCCACTATCCGGAAGGGCGGGGCCGGGGCCGCCTTGTCCGCGTGGGAGTCGGGCTCAGCGGAACTGCTGTCCACTGAGGCAGGCGTCGGCGGGTCCTCGCCGCGGATCAGGGCCGCTGCCGACTCCGCGTCGGGGGCGGCCCGAAGTGCGTCCGTGAACTCCGCGTTCATCAACTGGCGGGCCAGGGACGACAGGATCGTCAGGTGGGCGTCGTCCGCACCCGCGGGGGCCGCGATGAGGAAGATCAGGTCGGCCGGGCCGTCAGGGGCGCCGAAGTCGATGCCGGTGGCGGAGCGGCCGAAGGCCAAGGTCGGTTCCGTCACATGGGCACTGCGGCAGTGCGGAATACCGATGCCGCCGTCCAGGCCCGTCGGCATCTGCGCCTCGCGGGCCGCCACGTCGGCGAGGAAGCCGTCGAGGTCGGTCACGCGGCCGAGGGTCACCATGCGGGTGGCGAGCGCGCGGGCCGCGGCTTCCTTGGTGTCGGCGGACCGGTCGAGTTCGAGGTCGACCAGGTCCGCGGTGATCATTTCGCTGCTCATCGCGGGCTCCTTCGCACGCGTATCCCTCGGGGGGCGGGGATGAGGGCGGGGGACGGGGGTTGTAAAAGCGCTGGGTCAGGGGGCGGGTTCCGTCAGGGCGCGGTCCAGGGGGACTTCGGACGTGACCGTGACGGTGTCCGGGGAGAGGTCGGACGGGGTGGGCATGGCGCTGCCGGGGAGCTGGACCGCGGCGGCGCCGTGCGCCACGGCCGAGGCGAGGGCGGCGCGGCCGGTGCCGCCCGCGATCAGGAAGCCGGCCAGGGAGCTGTCGCCCGCGCCGACGTTGCTGCGTACGACGTCCACGCGGGCGTAACCGAAGTACGTACCGGAGTCGTCGACGAGGAGTTGGCCGTCCGCGCCGAGGCTGGCGAGGACGGCGCGGGCGCCCAGCTCCCGCAGTTCCTCGGCGGCCTTGACGGCGTCGCCGACGGTGGCGAGGGGGCGGCCGACGGCTCCGGCGAGCTCCTCTGCGTTGGGCTTGACGACGTCGGGGCGCTCGGCGAGGGCGGCGAGCAGGGCCGGGCCCGAGGTGTCGAGGGCGATCCGGGCGCCGGCGGCGTGGCAGCGGGCGACGAGGTCGGCGTACCAGGAGGGGGCGAGGCCGCGCGGCAGGCTGCCGCAGCAGGCGATCCAGTCGGCGCCCGGCGAGTTCTCCCCGACGGTGGTGAGCAGCGACTCCCGCTCCTCGGGGGTCAGTTCGGGACCCGGCGCGTTGATCTTCGTGAGGGTGCCGTCCGGTTCCGCGACGGAGATGTTCGAGCGGGTCTGGCCGGTCACGCCGACGGGGGCGACCTCGATGCCCTGCTCGTCGAGGAGCTGGGCGACGAGGGCGCCGGGGGCGCCGCCGAGCGGGAGGACGGCGAGGGTGCGGACGCCCGCGGCGGCGACCGCGCGGGAGACGTTCACGCCCTTGCCGCCGGGGTCCATGCGGTCGCCGGTGGCGCGGATGACCTCGCCGCGGTCGAGGGCGGGGACCTCGTAGGTGCGGTCGAGGGAGGGGTTGGGGGTGACGGTGAGGATCATGCGTGCGGTGCCTTCTGCTGCTGCGTTGCGGGCGGTGCCTTCTGCGGCTTCGGGGGCGACCGCTGCCTCGGCGGCGGCTGCTGCGTGGGCTGCTTCCTCGTACGTGGTCATGCGCGTACGACCTCCGGGCCCGCCTTCTCGATGGCGGCGGCGTCGGCCGGGCTCAGGCCGGTGTCCGTGATGAGCAGGTCCACGTCGGCGAGGTCGCCGAAGCGGGCGAAGTGCTCCTGGCCGTGCTTGGCGGAGTCGGCGAGCAGGACGACGCGGCGGGCGGCGGCGACGGCGGCGCGCTTGACGGCGGCTTCCGCCAGGTCCGGGGTGGTCAGGCCGTGCGCGGCGGAGAAGCCGTTGGCGGCGAGGAAGAGGACGTCGGCGCGGATCTCGCCGTAGGCACGCAGGGACCAGGCGTCGACGGCGGCCCGCGTGCGGTGTCTTACGCGGCCGCCGACCAAGTGGAGCTGGATGCCGGGGTGGTCGGCGAGGCGGGCCGCGGTGGGGAGGCTGTGGGTGACGGCCGTCAGCTCGGCGCCCAGCGGCAGTGCGGCGGCGAGGCGGGCCACGGTGGAGCCCGCGTCGAGGATGACGGTGCCATCGGCGGGGAGTTCGGCGAGGGCGGCGCGGGCGATGCGGTCCTTCTCGTCCGCGGCCGTGGTCTCGCGTTCCGCGAGGTCGGGCTCGAAGTCCAGGCTGCCGGCCGGGATGGCGCCGCCGTGCACCCGGCGCAGCAGGCCCGCGCGGTCCAGGGCCTTCAGGTCGCGGCGGATGGTCTCCGCGGTGACCTGGAACTCGGCGGCGAGGGAGAGGACGTCGACGCGGCCTCCCTCGCGGGCGAGACGCAGGATCTCCTGCTGGCGCTCTGGACCGTACATGGCTGGGGGCCTCCTGCTTCTTGCCCGATTGTGTGGGTTCCCTGGGAGCGTACGTCCGTATCCCCGTGAAGTAAACACACTCGGGCATCAGGCAGACATGTTCGGGCTTTGGTCCCTGTGCGGGTGGGCTTTGGTCCCCTGGACATGGGAAACCCCACCCACCCCCGGCCAGCCCCTCGGTTCGGGGTGGGCGGGTGGGTGGGTGGGGTGATCTGCCGCAGAACGGCGGAGGCTCAGGGAGTCAGCGCCGGCTCCCGGGACTTCACCGCGTCCTCGGTCGCGGCGCCCGCCTCCTCGCCGGAGTCCTCCGCGCCCTCGATGTGCTGCTTCGGCCGCTTCGGCAGCGTAAGCATCAGCAGGAAGATGGCGACGAGGACCGCCACGACCCACCACAGGGCGTGCTGGAAGCCGTTGATGAACTCGGCCGGGATGCGGTCCGGGGTCACCTTCTCGTCGATGACGCCGTAGAAGACGACGGACACCAGGCCGAGGCCGAACGCGTTGCCCATCTGCTGGACGGTGTTGAGGAGGCCGGACGCCGAACCGGCGTGCTCACGCGGCACCTCGGAGAGGATCGCGTCCGTCAGGGGCGCCACGATCAGGCCCATGCCGAGGCCCATGACGACCAGCGGAAGCGCCATCTGCCAGGACGCGATGCCGGTGCCGTACCGGTCGGCCTCCCAGATGTAGACGAGGACACCCGCGGCCATGGTCAGCGCACCGGCCTGAAGGACCTTGCGGCCGAAGCGGGGCACGAGCACCTGCACGGAGAGACCGGCCGCGGCGGACACCGCGATGGAGAACGGCACGCCCGTCACACCGGCGCGCAGCGCGCTCCAGCCGAGGCCGATCTGCATGTACATCGTCCAGACCAGGAAGAAGATGCCGAGCGAGACACCGAAGACAGTCTGCACGGCGATGCCGCCGGCGAAGCTCTTCACCTTGAACAGCGACAGCTCGATGAGCGGCGAGCCGTCCTTCTTGGCCTTGTGCTTCTCGTACGCCACGAGGGCGCCGAAGACGACGAGCGCGCCCGCCATCATCACGTACCCCCACACCGGCCAGTCCAGCTCACGCCCGCGCGTCAGCGGGTAGAGCAGCATCAGCGCGCCCGCCGTGACCAGGACGACGCCGACCATGTCCAGCTTGAGCGCCTTCGGCGCCTTGGACTCCTCGATGAACTTGCGGCCGAGGATCAGGCCCGCGATGCCGACCGGCAGGTTGATGAGGAAGATCGGGCGCCATTCGAGGCCGAAGAGGTTCCACTCCGTCAGGAGCGCGCCGAGCAGCGGCCCGGAGACCGCGCCGAGGCCGACGACCATGCCGAACAGGCCGAAGACCTTGCCGCGCTCGTGCGCCGGGAAGGTCGCGTGCACGATCGAGAGGACCTGCGGCACCATCAGCGCGGCCATCGCGCCCTGCAGGATGCGGGACGCCACCAGCATGTCCGGGTTGGCGGCGAAGCCGCAGAGCGCGGACGCGATGGTGAAGCCGGTGATGCCGACGAGGAAGATCTTCTTGCGGCCGTATATGTCGCCGAGCCGCCCGCCGGTGATCAGGCCCGCGCCGAGCGCGAGCGCGTACCCCGCGGTGATCCACTGGATGTGGCTGAACGAGGCTCCCTCGTCCCGCTGGATGGACGGGATCGCGATGTTCACGATCGTCACGTCGACCAGGTCCATGAAGGCGGCCGTCATGACGATCGCGAGGGCGAACCAGCGGCGCCGGTCCGTCGGGGACCCCGCTTTCGTGGGCTGGTGCCCCGGTGACGTGGAGGTGCTGCTGGGAGAAGTCATGCCGTAAGGCTAGGAGCCATATAGGTCAGGTTGCGTCCTAGATGTACGGGATCCTGGGTTCAGGTTCGGCAATGGTTCGGGACCACGGCGTACGGGAGGCCCCTCATGAGTACGGACACACCGGCACGGCTGCTCCAGCTCCTTTCCCTGTTGCAGACCCCGCGCGAGTGGCCGGGCGGTGAGCTCGCCGACCGGCTGAGCGTCAGCCGGCGCACGGTGCGGCGGGACGTCGACCGGCTGCGGGAGCTGGGGTATCCGGTGCAGGCGACGCAGGGCGCGAGCGGGGGCTACCGCCTGGTCGCGGGGAAGGCGATGCCGCCGCTCGTCCTCGACGACGAGGAGGCGGTGGCCATCGCGGTGGGGCTGCGGGCCGGGGCCGGGCACGCCGTGGACGGCGTCGAGGAGGCGTCGGTGCGAGCCCTTGCCAAGCTGGAGCAGGTGCTGCCGTCGCGGCTTCGGCACCGGGTGTCCGCGCTCGGCGCCGCGACGATGTCGCTCGCCACCGGGGACGGTGTGCGGATCGCGCCGGAGACGCTGACGGTGATGGCGTCGGCGACGGCCGCGCACGAGCAGTTGCGGTTCGCGTACGAGGCGAAGGACGGGACCCCGTCGCGGCGCCTGACGGAGCCGCACCGCCTGGTGTCCACGGGGCGGCGCTGGTACCTGGTCGCGTACGACCTGGAGCGGCAGGACTGGCGCACGTTCCGCGTGGACCGGGTGTCGGACCCGTTCGCCACGGGGGTCCGGTTCACCGAGCGCATGCTGCCGGGCGGCAGCGCGGACGCCTATGTGCGGCGCAGTGTCCTCGCCCGGCGCCAGGAGTCCTCGGCGTACGAGGTCGACGTGGAGTTCCACGCCCCCCTGGACAAGGTCGGCGGACGGCTGCCCGCGTCACTGGGCGAACTGGCCGCCATCGCCCCCACCCACTGCCGCCTGCGCGGCACGGTGACCGAGCCGGTGGAGTGGGTGGCGGCCCGCCTCATCTGGGTCGAATGCGATTTCGTCGTGCACGGCCCGGGGGAACTACGCGACCGAGTACGAGAGTTGGGCCGCCGCCTCAGCGCAGCTGCAGGCAACTGACCCAGCTGGCGCAGCCACCATTCCAGCCCGTCCGGCGTTTGAGGACGAGGCGCGAAGCGCCAATATCAGGAACCGACACGACAGCGAACGGAAGGCCAAAACCCGGGGCCCAGGGGGGACGAAGCCCCCCTGCCAGCCCGGCCGGCCTCAGGCCGCCGCATCGAAACCGGTGTCCCTCGCCAGCTTCTTCAGCTCAAGCAGCGCGTGCTTCTCGATCTGCCGGATCCGCTCACGCGTCAGCCCGTGTTCCTTGCCGACCTCCGTCAGCGTCCGCTCCCGGCCGTCCACGATGCCGTACCGCATCTTGATGATGGAGGCCGTGCGCTGGTCGAGGCGGCCGATGAGGTCGTCCAGCTCCTCGCTGCGCAGCAGGGTGAGGACGGACTGCTCCGGCGATACGGCCGAGGTGTCCTCCAGGAGGTCACCGAACTGGGTGTCGCCGTCGTCGTCCACCGACATGTTCAGGGAGACGGGGTCGCGGGCCCAGTCCAGCACGTCCGTCACGCGCTCCGGCGTGGAGGCCAGCTCGGCGGCGATCTCCGCGGGCTCCGGCTCGCGGCCGTGCTCGCGGTTGAACTCGCGCTGCACGCGGCGGATCCGGCCGAGCTCCTCGACCAGGTGCACGGGCAGGCGGATGGTGCGCGACTGGTCGGCTATGGAGCGGGTGATGGCCTGGCGGATCCACCAGGTCGCGTACGTGGAGAACTTGAAGCCCTTGGCGTAGTCGAACTTCTCGACCGCGCGGACCAGGCCCGCGTTGCCCTCCTGGATCAGGTCGAGCAGGGGCAGGCCGGCGCGCGGATAGCGGCGGGCCACCGCCACGACCAGGCGCAGGTTCGAGCGGATGAAGACGTCCTTCGCGCGCTCGCCGTCGGCGACGAGGGCTTCGAGCTCCTCACGCGAGGCGGCCTTGGACTTCGGCTTCGCCTTCGACTCGGACTTGGCCTTGGACTTCGACTTGGAGGATTCTTCGGACGCGGCGGACGCCTCGCGCTCCACCACGCCGTCCAATATCTGCCGGGCATAGACGCCCGCCTCGATGATCTGGGAGAGCTCGACCTCCTTGGCGGCGTCGAGCAGGGGGGTGCGTGCGATCTCGTCCAGGTACATCCCGACCAGGTCGCGGTCGGCGATTTCGCCGCCTACGGCGCGAACACTGCGTGCCGCTTTGGTCTCGCCGGTGTCGGCGGACTTACGACGGGCGACGGCACGGGTTGCCATGCGTGCTCCCTTGCGTGGTTGTCACTGGTCGGTCCGGCGTGGACCTTCTGTGGTGGACGGCACACCTTCCCAGGTGCTCTGCATCCGATGGAAACAACGACTGGAATCCGGACAGAATTCCCAAGCCGCGCGCCCGTTTTCGTGATCATGCAGTACCCTGTGCCGCCACAGAGCGCGGGCCGATGTCGTCGGAACGTACAGAGGTGCAGGTCAGGCCGGGACCCGAGGCCGATCTCGGGCCTCTCGCCGACATCCACAACCACTACGTACGTGAGACCGCCGTCACATGCGGCACAGCTCTTTCTTGCCGGGGTCCCGCCGGGAGGGCGACGCCGTTGGCTGCTCTCCCACCCAGAAGACGGTCCGCGTCGCCCGATGGTTGCCCAGCGGGACAAATCCGGCATTCTTGGGTACGCGACGTACGAGATGCCGCTCGGACAGGGCCTCGGGCCAGGGGACTAGGGCCACAGACCGTTACGGCCGCCCACACCCCCCACCTACCGTGCCGCCATGAACGACACCAGCGGCATCCTCGACGAAGCGCTTCAGCGGCTGCACGCCTCGGGGCCCGAGCGGCTCGGGCGGCTCACCAACCACGGACCGATGACCGTCGAGGCCCTGGTGCACGGCGGCCAGGCGCGCTCCGTGCACCGCTGGCTCGACTACTACCGCGCCAAGCTGGAGGACATGCCGGGACGCGTCGCACCGGTCACGGACGACGACTGGCGCGCGGCCCTCGGCGATCCGCGGCGCGCGGCGGACTGGATCGCCCACTTCGAGCAGCAGCTCGCCGAGCGGCCCTGGCGCGACGTGCTCGCCGCGTGGTGGCCGGTGCTCCTGCCCGGCATCGCGGGCGGCTCCACGCACCCCGTGATCCGCGTCGGCCACGCCGTCCGCACCCTCCTCGGCCCCGGCGGTGACACCGCGCCCCGCGTCGCCGAGCTCGCCCACGGCCTCGGCTACTGGGCCGCCCGCCACACCCCGCTGCCCGCCCGCACCCCGCTCGCCCTGCCCCCGTCGGCCGACGCCGCCGCCGCGCTCGACGCGGTGCGGCACATCCCGGTGCAGGACGGCGGCTTCCCGGACCGCCTCGCCCAGCTCACCTCGGTCCCTGTCTGGCCGCCGAACGGGGACCGCACGGTCACCGACCCCGACACCGCCCGCACCCTCCTCACCGACCTCGTCACCGCCGCCGTCCACCGCTACGCCACCCACGGCCACGGCGAGCCGATCATGCTCGTGCACGCCGCGACCGCCCCCAACGCGGTCCTGCGCATCCTGCCCGCGCTCCCCCGCGAGCTGTGGCCCGCCTCCCTGGAGGCGTCCTGGGCGGCGAGCGCGGCGGTCACCGCGGCGTACGCTCCCGCGGCCCCGGCGGCGTACGAAGGAACGTACAGAAAGGCGGACGAGGAAGCGGCGGGCAGCAGCTTCGACGAGGTCTTCGCGCGGGCCGCCGCGCACGGCGACGATCACACGGTGAAGTTCGCCGACACCGCCCTCGACGTGGGCGACCGTGCGGCGCGGACCGCGGCGCTGCGCGGTGTGGAGCTCAACCCGCCCGCGCTCTGAGGGAGTTCGCGCGCCCCCGGGGCGGCCGGACCGGGGGACACAGGAAGGCCTCGTACAGTGGAATACGTGGAATACATGGACACGGCATCCACCGCGACGGCGGACGGCGAGGGATCGAGGTCGCCGCGCTGGCTCGACGACGAGGAGCAGCGCACCTGGCTGGCGTACGTGCACGCCTCCACGCTCCTTGAGGACTTCCTCGACCGGCAGCTCCAGCGGGACGCGGGCATGCCGCACGTCTACTACGGCCTGCTCGTGCAGCTGTCCGCGGCGCCCCGCCGCCGGCTGCGGATGACCGAGCTGGCGAAGAGCTCGAAGATCACCCGGTCCCGGCTCTCGCACGCGGTCGCGCGCCTGGAGAAGAGCGGCTGGGTGCGGCGCGAGGACTGCGCGACGGACAAGCGCGGGCAGTTCGCGATCCTCACGGACGAGGGCTTCGAGGTGCTGCGGCAGACCGCCCCCGGGCATGTGCACGCGGTGCGGCAGGCGCTCTTCGACCGGCTGAGCCCGGAACAGCAGAAGTCCCTCGGCGAGATCATGAGGATCGTCGCCGAGGGACTTCAGCCGAAGGAGGCGGGGGCGGACCTGCCCTGGCTCCGTTAGGAGCCGTCAGGCTCCCTCAGGGGCTGGGCGAGCAGGTCCGCCCTCTGTTCGTACGTGGCGTCAGTGCGCCACGACGGGGATCTTGATCTCGTCCTCGGCACCGTCGCCCGACGCCACCGGAGTGCCGCTGTCGGCACCGGTGTTGATCAGGACGGCGGCGATCGCCGAGGCCACCACCAGGATGCCGACCGCCCACCAGATGGCGGCCGTGTAGCCCTCCACCATCGACTGGGCCGCGAGCAGCTTCTGCGCCGCCGGGGTGGTGGCGGAGGCCGCGTGGTCGGTGATGTACGCGGTGGTCGCGGAGGCCGCGATGGTGTTCAGCAGGGCCGTGCCGATGGCGCCGCCGACCTGCTGCGAGGTGTTGACCATCGCGGAGGCGACACCGGCGTCACGCGGCTCGACACCGTGGGTGGCGAGCGACATGGCGGGCATGAACGCCGTACCCATGCCGAGGCCCAGCATCAGCTGCGCGGGCAGGATCAGACCGGCGTACGAGGTGTCGACCTCCAGCTGCGTCAGGAGCAGCATGCCGACGGCGGCGAGCAGGAAGCCCGGAGCCATCAGCAGGCGCGGCGCGACGCGGGTCATCAGGCGGGTGCCGATCTGCGTCGAACCCACGATCATGCCGACGATCATCGGCAGGAACGCGAAGCCGGTCTTCACCGGCGAGAAGCCCTTGACGATCTGCAGGTAGTACGTGAGGAACAGGAACAGGCCGAACATCGCGATGATCGCGAGGCCGAGCGAGAGGTAGACGCCACCGCGGTTGCGCTCGGTCAGGACGCGCAGCGGGAGCAGCGGAGCCTTGACCTTGGCCTCGGTGATGATGAACGCGGCGAGCAGCACGACGGACGCGACGAACATCGTCACGGTGACGGCGTCGGACCAGCCGTCGGACTCGGCGCGGGTGAAGCCGTAGACGAGCGCGACCAGACCGAGGGTGGACAGGATCACGCCGGGGATGTCGAGCGAGGAGCGGTTGCGGCCCTCGGCGGGCTCGCGGATCACGAAGTACGCACCGGCGGCGGCGACGATCGCGAACGGGATGTTCACGAAGAACGTCCAGCGCCAGTTCAGGTACTCGGTGAGGAAGCCGCCGAGGATCAGGCCGACGGCGCCACCGCCACCGGCGATCGCACCGTAGATGCCGAACGCCTTGGCGCGCTCCTTGGCCTCGGTGAACATCACCGCGAGCAGGGAGAGGGCGGCGGGCGCGAGCAGCGCGCCGAACACACCCTGGAGCGCGCGGGCGCCGAGCATCATGGCCTCGTTGGCGGCGGCACCGCCGAGCGCGGACGCCGCGGCGAAGCCGATGAGGCCGGTCACGAAGGTGCGCTTACGGCCCCACAGGTCGGAGATGCGGCCGCCGAACAGGAGCAGACCGCCGAAGGCGAGCGCGTAGGCCGTGATGACCCACTGCTTGTTGCCCTCGGATATCCCGAGGTCCTCCTGGGCGGACGGGAGCGCGATGTTCACGATGGTCGCGTCGAGCACCACCATGAGCTGCGCGATGGCGATGAAGGCCAGGGCCTTCCAGCGGTTTGGGTCCTTCGTGTCCGGCGCGAGTGAAGTGACGGGTGACTGAGACATGGGTGGGTCCACCTAGGAAGACAAAGAGGTGAGTACGGGGTAAACAAGACACCTGATGGGCGTGCGTACGCATGGGCCCCTGGTCGCGAGGTCGGGTCCTACTTTTGACCCAGGCCCTCCTCGCTGTAGTCGCTGTTTCGCGGTTGCCGCGGCCGCCGCTCGTCGATGTCGCGGCGCAGCTCTTCCAACGTCGCGGCGTGGCCCGGGAGTTCGGAGCGCGCCGGGGTCATCAGGCCGTCCAGGAACAGCTGCAGATGACGGTGGACGAACTGATCGAAGTCCACCAGGCAGCCGGCTCCGGGCAGTGGCCTGGTCAGCTGGGAGAGAGCGACCATCAGATCTCCGACGGCGATGTCGGTACGCAGCTGTCCGGCGGCTCGGACGCGCGCCATCAGCCCTTCGACGGCGTCTTCGAGCCGGATCCGGCCTGCGTGCAGATCGGGGTGGTCGGGGTCGACGGCCTCGGAAAGGATGGGACACAGGGCGCCGATGCGCTCGTCCACCGCGGTGTGGACGAAGCCCCGCAGCGCCTCGAAGGCGGCACCCGGGTCGGCCTCGGCGGTCGCGATCGCCGTCTCGGCCAGGGCCGAGACGCGGTCGGTGACCGACAGGACGACGTGGTGCACCAACTCCCCGCGGTCGGGGAAGTGGCGGTAGACCGTGGCGTTGCCGACGCCGGCGCGGCGCGCGATCTCGTCCAGCGGGGCCTCGGGGCCCTGCTCGACGAACATCTCGCGGGCGGCCGTGACGATCCGCTCCCGGTTGCGCAGAGCGTCCGCCCGCGGGCGGGTCGTACGGCGCTGCGCGACGGTGGCGGTTTCCACGGTGAACACTCCTCGAAGCGGTCAAAGGCCTCAGAGTCGCAGGGTCCGCGGTGGCGGGTCCAACGAATTTCCCCGCCGGGGCGGCGGGAGCTGAGGTGCGCGATCCGGGGAGTGGATCCCCGTTTCGCGCGGACACCGGTCCAAACGGGGAAACGATCCCCGTTTATTTCCGTACGTTGATGTGACCTGCATCACATGTCGCTCTGGTGGCTGTCACGGCCCCCCGCCAGACTCCGGAGCCCTCCTCGAAGTGCGCTCGACCCGCCCTCGACGCCGCCCCCTGAGCCGCCCCCGAAGCCGCCTCCCGCCTGCGCGGATCCCCGATCGGTCGCGCTCAGCGAGCGCCCGCGCACCCTCCGGCAGAGGGTGATCGAACAGGGTGCAGCCAGGACCGGCGGCTGCCGTGGAGTGGAGGGCCCACGCATGCGCATATCTCGCCCCTGGGCGCACCGCGGAGAGCCGGACCGGGCGGAGCCCGTGGTGCCGCGCACGCCCCGCCCCGCGTCCGGGCCCACGCCCCACTCCCCGTCCGGGCCCACGCCCCACCCCCCGACCCGGCCCACGCCCCGCCCCCCATCTCGGCGCATGTCGCGGCGCACCGCCGCCCTCGCCTCGCTCACCGCTCTCGCGCTCGGCGCCGCCGCCTCCGCGAGCACCGGGCGCCTGATGGACGAGACCCCCTCGGCGGCGGGACCCACCGCGCAGGCCCGGTCGGCCGCGCTCGGCCAGTGCATGATCGGTGGCGGCCTGGGCGTGCAGATGTCGGAGGGCATCCCCACCGGCCCCGGCTACGCCCGCTCCACCGGCACGGTCCGCGCCCTGAACCTGATGGTCGACTTCTCCGACGCGCCGGGCGACGGCCGCGCCCTCGACCGGCTCGGGGAGTTCTTCCCGCAGACCACGGACTGGTTCCGCACCAGTTCGTACGGCCGTGTCGACTACCGTCCCGAGGCGCCCGTCCAGGACTGGCTGCGGATGCCGAAGCCGTTCAAGAAGTACGGGATAGAGCGCGGCGCGCCCTTCGACCCCGGCTACCGGGAGCTGGTCGACGACATCGTGGCGACCGCCGACCCGAACGTGGACTTCGCGGCGTACGACCTCGTGAACATCCTCATCACCCCCAACGCGGGCCCGTCCGCCCTGGACACCGTCCTGTCGGTGACGTTCGCGGGCAACCACGAGGCGCCGGTCGCCGACGGGGTGCCGATCTCCAACGCGTCGTTCGTCTACAGCCGCCAGGACGACGGCTCGGGCAGCTACGACCAGACCGGCTACCGCGTGCTCCCGCACGAGAACGGCCATGTCTTCGGCCTGCCCGACCTGTACACGCAGGACGGCGGGGGCGCGGTCGGCCACTGGGACATCATGAGCGAGGACTGGGGCGCCAACAACGACCTGCTGGCCTGGCACAAGTGGAAGCTGGGCTGGCTCGACGACAGCCAGGTCGACTGCGCGTCGGCCTCCGGCACATCGGAACACCTGCTCACCCCGCTGGCCCGAACCGGCGGCACGAAACTCGCCTTCATCCCCCTCACGAAGAAGACCGGCTACGCAGTGGAGGTACGCACCCGAGCCGGCAACGACGAGGTCGTCTGCCGCCCCGGCGTCCTCATCTACCGCGTGGACGCGGACGTCGACACCGGCCACGGCCCCATCACGGTCTCCGACTCCACCCGAGACAGCGGCGGCTGCACCCGCAGCCCGAACGTCCACGCCGAACTGTCCGACGCCCCCTACACCCCCGGCGAAACCTTCCGGGACCGGGACAGGGGCGTACGCGTGACGGTCGCGGGCGCGGACCTGGACGGAAATTACCGGGTGCACATCACCCGCACGAAGGGCTGAAACTCGCCTGTCTGGCCAATTCACTAGTTTACGCAAGGGAATTGGCGATAGAACGTTAGCCTGAGGCACGGACATGTGCCCTGCCGCTCAGCGATGCGCGGGCGAACGGGTAAGCGAGGGCGCGAGCAGCCAACGGGGGTAGCCATGAGCTCTGAGAACTCCACGGACCAGCGCATGCAACTGGCCCAGACGGATCCGGCGTGGGGCGGTGCCGGGGAGGTGTCACTGGCGAGTTCGGCGACGGACAAGAAGCGGGCCGTCCGGTTCATGGAGAACCGGCTACTGCCGGACACGAAAGCCGCCGGACGCATGGCCGAGGGCGGCGGTCAGGTGCACGCGCCGCTGGCCGGTCCGGGCTCCCCGCAGGGAAGCATGGGAAAGCCCGACACGGGACTCAGTGGCGACCTGTCGAGCTGGGCCACGTACAAGGGACTCGCCGACGCAATGGCGGTGTGGCAGGGCCAGACTTCGGCACTGCTCGGCCGTCTGCACACGGAGATGAACGGCCTGCGCGGCGCGAAGGACGCCCTGCACTCCCCGGACGCCGGCATCGGGTCGCAGGTCGCGGGCATTGGCGTGCTGCGGCGCCCGAACAGCGCGTTCGACGGCATGTGACGTCCCAGGGGGAGTGGACCGTGGCACTGACGTATCAGGACGTGATGACCGCTGATCTTTCGCCGCTGTCGGACGTGTCCGACGCCTGGCGGAAGATGGGCGACCGATTCGGCGAACTCAAGGACGACTACGAGAAGCTGGTGCCGCGGGCGCTGGCCAACGGCAAGTGGGAGGGAGAGGCCTTCCGCGCACACCAGAAAACGGCCACGGCAACCGGGTTCGAGTACGCGGCGGCCAGACAGGAAGCGTTGGCCCTCGCCAGCCTGCTCAAGCAGGCGCACACCAAGCTGACCGGGATGCAGAAGTCCCTGCGGGACCTGGTCGGCGACGCCGAGGCGAAGGACTTCAAGGTCGACAGCTCGGGCAAGGCCACCTACGCCGGCCTCGACAAGCCCTCCGCGGACGGCAGCACCGACAACGATCCCGACTACGCGGCCGCGATGGCCAAGGCCCGTAGCGTGGCGCAGGAGTGGACAGAGCGGATCGCCAACGCGGTACGGGCCGTGGACGACGCCGACCAGAGTGTGCGCCAGGCCCTCACGCGCGCGGCGGGCAGCGCCCCCGCGAAGCGCGGCGGCGCCGTCGGCTTCAACCCATACGCCGACGGGGACTTGGACAAGCCCTGCCTCGCCCCCTCGGGCGACACCTCGTCGGACGGCACGTCGTGGCGGGCCGACGGCAATGTCGAGCTCACAGGCCCCGGCATCGACTACTCCCTCAGCGGGCCGGGATACGGCAGGCAGGGCATGGTCAAGCTGGCGGCCGACGGATTCCACCTGACCGCGGACGGGAAGATCACCGACGGCCACCGGACGTTCTCCGACATCGCCGACGTCTATGGCGGCGTAAGGATCACCGGGGGCGTCGACATGACCGATACCGGCGTCAGCGTCAACGGCGAAGCATCTGCGGGGGTACGGGGCATGGCCGAAGGGCGGGCTGAGGCAGGGAACTTCGGCATCTACGGCCGGGGCACCGGGTTCGCCGGGGGCGAGGCCTCAGGCGAGGCGAAGCTGGACGCCACGGAAGGGTTCATAGTCGGGGGAAAGTTGTTCGCCGGGGCGAAATACGGTGTCGCCGGGGGTGCCGACGTCGGCGGCATCGGCGTGGGCCTCACGTACGAGGACTGGAAGGGGGTCGGCGCGGAGGGAACGCTGATCACCAGAGGCGAGGACGGCAAGTACCAGTTTGGCGCCAAGGGCGGCCTCGGCCTCGGGCCCGCCGGAATCGGCCTGGGCCTGGAGTTCACGGTGGAGCCGGGCAAGGTGGTGGACACCGCCAAGGACGCGGTCGGCGTACTCGGCGACGGCGCTGGCAAGGTCAGGGACATCGCGGGCGGGGTCACGGACGGGCTACGCGGTCTGCGGCCCTGAGCCCGGTCCGATACGGCAGACCCGGACGCACAAGGCAGACCCACGCCTACGGAAGCGAGAACACCATGCCCAGCCCGATGCCCGTGCCCCTTGAGCTCCGGCTCCCGGAGGGCTGGCACGCGGCGTCTCCGGAACGGGTGGGCGTTCCGGATGCCGCCTTCGTCGCGGTCCACGCGCAGCCGGACGAGGGTTTCACCGCCAACGTGACCGTCGACAGCGCCTACCGGCCGGACGCGGCGACCCTGGCCGAGATCGGGGACGAGTCGGTGAGGAACCTGAGCGGGGTCGCCGAGTCGCTGAACCTCACCAGCCGCCACGAGATCGGCTCCGCCGCGGCCCCCGGCCTTACGCAGACACTGACCCTCACCACCGTCGTGCGGGGCGTGCTCCGCGAACTCGCGCAGTCCCAAGTGTGTCTGTCCCTCCTCGACGTCCACGACCCGGACCGCCGCATGGTGGTCCGGCTGATCCTGACCACCACCGCGGCCCAGCACGACGACCTCCTGGAGGACTTCCGGGACATCGTGGCCACGGTTCACCCTGCGAACTAGGTTGCTTTCATGGGTCTCTTCAGCCGCTTCGAACGCGTCACGCATCCGCCCGACGACTTGGCACCGCCCTGCACGCCGGAGGAGGTCATCGAGGCGCTGCTCGACCTCAATGGGCCCGACGCCCCCTGGACCGTGCGCGACGCAGACCCGGAGGAGGGGGCCGACCTGGTGGCGGACTGGCACTGCGCGGACCCTGCCTGGCGCAAGTACTTCCACTCGGCCACAGAGGATTCGGTCCTGCAAACGCGGCTGCGCCTGATGCCGGGCGAGCACCAAGTCCGCTCCCTCGACTACCAATGGCAGCTGCCGGCCACCTCGATGTCGCGCAGCATGTACACCTCGGGCAGAGGGCAGCTCCGCTGGGCGTCCGCCTCCTGGTCGATCGAACGCGGGCCGGACGGGAAGCGCCGCATCAAGAAGACGGTCGAGTACGACACCGCCGACCTGAAGAACCACCTGCGGGACACCGTGCTCGACATGGGGTGGTCCTGGAGGGCCCGCTTCTCGAAGCTGTGAGCAGGCCGCGCGCGCCGTGGTCGTCACGCCGTCGCAGCCCCCGGCACCGTCTCCCGTACCTGGCGCAGGAAGGCCGTGTTGCTCGGGGTCTTGCGGAGGCGGTCGAGGAGGGCCTCGTAGCCCTCGCGGCCGTCTCGTTGGGCCAGGGCGCGGCGCAGGCCGCGTAGCGCGGTCAATTCGGCTGCGGGGACGAGGAGTTCCTCGCGGCGGGTGCCGGACGGGGTGACGTCCACGGCCGGGAAGACGCGGCGGTCGGCGAGGGTGCGGTCGAGGCGGAGCTCCATGTTGCCCGTCGACTTGAGTTCCTCGAAGTAGTAGTCGTCGGCGCGGGAGCCGGTTTCCACGAGGACCGTCGCGAGCATGGTCAGGGAGCCGCCCTCCTCGGCCAGGCGGGCGGCGCCGAAGAGGCGCTTGGGGCCCTGCACGGAGGCCGCGTCCACGCCGCCGCTGAGGGTACGGCCGCTGGAGGACGCGGAGTTGTTGTACGCGCGGCACAGGCGGGTGAGGGAGTCGAAGAGCATGACGACGTCTCGGCCCTCCTCCACCAGTCGCTTGGCTCGTTCTACGGCGAGTTCCGCGAGTGCGACGTGCTCCTTGGGGGCTCGGTCGAAGGTGGAGGACAAGACCTCGCCTCGTACGGAGCGGCGCATCTCGGTGACCTCCTCGGGGCGTTCGTCGAGGAGGACCACCATGAGGTGGCACTCGGGGTGGTTCTCGGCGATCGCGGCGGCGAGTTGCTGGAGCAGCACGGTCTTGCCGGTGCGCGGCGGCGCGACGATCAGGCCGCGCTGGCCCTTGCCCACGGGGGCGACGAGGTCGACGACGCGCGTCGCCACGGAGCCGCCCGCCGTCTCCAGGCGCAGCCGCTCACGCGGGTGCAGCGGGGTCAGGCGGCCGAACTCGGCGCGGGAGCCGGGCTTTTGAGGTGCGTGGCCGTTGACGCGGGCGACCGTCGCGAGCACGCGGGGCTTGTCGCCGCAGGTGCCCTCGACGAAGTCGCCCGTGCGCAGGCCGTGTTGGCGGATCAGGGCGGCCGGGACGAGGAGGTCACCCGGTCCGGGCAGGCAGCCGGCGGCGCGGAGGTGTCCGTTGGGGCTGGAGTTGGAGGCAGAACGGCCACCGCCGGAGTTCGGGCGGGCGATGTCCAGGACGCCGCCGTGGAGGGTCCGGTCCACGCGGGGCCGGCCGCTCAAGGGCTGGATCTGGGGCTGAGTCTGGGTAAGGGTTTGGCTGGTCATGGTGGTGGGTCCTTTCGCGGACATGCGAATGAGAGGCCCGGCGAGGCGGAGAGTTCACGCCTCGCACGGCGGGCGGACCGGCGGGAAACAGAAACGCGGCGGGGTCCGGAACCGAAAACCGAGAACCGGTCACCGCGATCCGAGAGCCGACGGCCGCTGGCAAGCGCCAGTCGCTGGATGGGAACCCGAGGCGGGAAGCTCACACATGACGCGTACGAAATGAGACGCGTGGAAAACGAGAGGCCCGAAACGGGGAGGAGAAGCACGGGCGCCCAGAGGGGGCGTACTCACGTGCTGTTCGCACCGTAGCACACAGGCGGCGCGAACGGCGCAGTGCGCGGGGGATCTTGAGCCCCCGCACGCCTGGTGACGGTGCGTGCATGATCGCGTACGGTCGGTGTTCACGGGGGTCGTGACCGGCGGCTCCGGCAGGCAGGAGGAATGCCCATGCGTCGTTTCGCGCTGACACTCGGCTCCCTGGTCGCGGCGGGAATGCTGGCCCTCGCGGTCCCGGGCTCCGCCGTCGCGGCCCACGGGGTGCTCGTGATCAACGGCACGGCGTACGGAGAACCCAGGGGCTGCTACGAGTCGGACCGCTGGCCCCTGAGCGTCGGCAACCACACGGACTCGCGGGCGTACGTCTTCGACGGGCCCCACTGCAGCGGCTCGGTCATCGAGTACGTCATGCCAGGCACCCAGACGGTCTCCGAGTTCGGCAACAGCGTCTACATCGACTGACGCCCCCAGGCCGCCCCCCGCCCACAGCTGACCGCCCGCTCCGGCTGCGGCCCCCATGGGCAGCCGGACGGGGTGGGCGGGGGTGACGGGAGGGTCGCACGCGGTGGGACGGCGCCGCGTGCGACCCTGACCACCGGGGTCCGCCGCGGACCCCGGCGCACCCACGGACGCGGAGGCCGAACACCGATGACGGAGAGCCGAGTTGTCATAGTCACCGGCGGCGGCACGGGCATCGGCGCCGCCACCGCCCGCCAGTTGCGGGCCACCGGACACCGCGTCGTCGTCTCCGGCCGCCGCCCCGAGCCGCTGCGCAGGATCGCCGAGGAGACCGGCGCCCTCGCCCACCCCTCCGACGCCGCCGACCCGGCCGCCGTCGCCGAACTGGTCGAGGCGACCACACAGGCGTACGGCCGCATCGACGGGCTCGTCCTCAACGCGGGCGTCGGCCGCCCCGGCCCCGTCGGCGACCTCTCCCCCGAGGACTGGGCCACCGTCATGAACACGAACCTCACGGGCCCCTTCCTCCTCCTGCGCGCCGCGCTGCCGCACCTGCTCGAAGCGCGCGGCTCCGTCGTCGCGGTGGCGTCCGTCGCCGCACTGCGCAACGGCATCGGCAACGCGGCGTACGCCACCTCCAAGGCGGCTCTCCTCCAGCTCTGCCGCTCCCTCGCCGTGGACTACGGCGCGCGGGGGCTGCGGTCCAACATCGTGTGCCCGAGCTGGGTGCGTACGGAGATGGCGGACTGGCGGATGGGCAGGTTCGCCGACGCGGCCGGGCTCGGCGACGGCACGGAGGGCGTCGACGCGGCGTACGACGAGGTCACCCGGCTCACGCCGGCGGGCCGCCCCGGCCGCCCCGAGGAGGTCGCCGAGGCCATCGCCTGGCTGCTCTCCCCCGCGGCTTCGTACGTGAACGGCGCGAGCCTCACGGTCGACGGCGGGGTCACCGCGCTCGACCCCGGGACGGCCGCGTTCCAGTTCCACGTGGAACCGCGGGGCTGACACCCCGTCCGGCACTCGGGGCGCACGCATGCGGGACAAAGCGCCCCAAACCCCCCTTCACCGCAAGAGAGTCAACAAGTCAGGCCGACTGACCTGCCGTCACGGCCCCGCACCGCCGTACCGTTCTCCCATGCCCGAACTCCAGCGCCTGCGCCCCGACCACGCCCCGGCCCTGCTCGCCTTCGAGCAGGAGAACCGCGCCTACTTCGCCGCGTCGGTCCCGGATCGCGGTGACGCCTACTTCGACGGGTTCGAGGCGCGGCACGCGGCGCTCCTGGCCGAGCAGGAGACCGGCGCGTGCCACTTCCACGTGCTCGTGGGCGGCGACGGCGAGATCTTCGGCCGGGTCAACCTCGTGGACGTGGCGGACGGTTCGGCCGACCTCGGCTACCGCATCGCGCGCAAGGCCGCCCGGCAGGGCCTCGCCACGTCCGCCGTGGAGAAGGTGTGCCTGCTCGCGGCCTCGGAGTACGGCCTGACGTCCCTGCGCGCCTCGACGACCCAGGACAACCCCGGCTCGCAGGCCGTCCTCGCCCGCACCGGCTTCGTCCCCGCCGGCGACATCGAGCTGGACGGCCGCCCCGGGGTCGCGTACACCCGGGACCTGACCGCCCTGCGCGCCCGCGCGGGGGCGGTGTCCGGCCGACGGTACAGCGCGTAGGTACTCCAACTAGAACGAACGCTCTATCTAGAGGAAGTTGACGTTCTGGGCCAGCGCGAGCCGCCCCGAGTAGTTGACGGTGTTCGTCGCGGACCGCATGTACGCCCGCCACGCGTCGGACCCGGACTCGCGCCCGCCGCCCGTCTCCTTCTCGCCGCCGAACGCGCCGCCGATCTCGGCCCCCGACGTGCCGATGTTGACGTTGGCGATGCCGCAGTCGGAGCCCTCGGCGGACAGGAACAGCTCGGCCTCCGCCTGATCGCGGGTGAAGATGCTGGAGGAGAGCCCCTGCGGCACGTCGTTGTGCAGGGCGATCGCCTCCTCCAGCGTGTCGTACGTCAGCACGTACAGAATCGGCGCGAACGTCTCCTCGCGTACGACACCGGTCTGCGCGCCGACGCGTACGACGACCGGCTCGACGTACGCGGCATCCGGAGCGACGTCCGCGAGCCGCCGGCCGCCGCCCGCGAGCACCTTGCCGCCCTCGGCCTGGGCACGCGCGACCGCCTCCTGCATGCGGTCGAGCGCGGCGGAGGAGATCAGCGGGCCGACGAGCGTGGCCTCGTCGAAGGGGTCGCCGACGGGGAGTCGGGCGTACGCGGCGGTGAGCCGGGCCACGAGCGTGTCCGCGATGTCGCGGTGCGCGATGAGGCGGCGCAGCGTGGTGCACCGCTGGCCCGCGGTGCCCGCCGCGGCGAACACGATGCCGCGCACCGCGAGGTCCAGGTCGGCGGAGGGCGTGACGATCGCGGCGTTGTTGCCGCCGAGTTCGAGCAGGCTCCGCCCGAACCGCGCGGCGACGCGCGGCCCCACCTCGCGCCCCATCCGCGTGGACCCGGTGGCGCTGACGAGCGCGACCCGCGGGTCGTCCACGAGCCGCTCCCCGACGGCGCGGTCCCCGATGAGCAGCCGGTGTACGCCGTCGGGGGCGCCGACGTCCTCGGCGGCCCGCTCCAACAGCCGCGCGCACGCGAGCGAGATCAGCGGCGTCAGCTCGGACGGCTTCCACACGACGGTGTCACCGCAGGCCAGCGCCACGGCGGTGTTCCAGGACCACACGGCACAGGGGAAGTTGAAGGCGGAGATGACGCCCACGACGCCCAGCGGATGCCAGGTCTCGGCGAGCCGGTGGCCGGGCCGTTCGGAGGCGATGGTGCGCCCGTACAACTGCCGCGAGAGCCCGACCGCGAAGTCGCAGATGTCGATCATCTCCTGGACCTCGCCGAGCGCCTCGGAGCGGATCTTGCCCGCTTCGATGGTGACGAGGTCGGCGAGGTCCTCCTGGTGCTCACGCAGCAACTCGCCGAGGCGACGCACGAGTTCGCCGCGCTGGGGCGCCGGGGTGGAGCGCCAGGCGAGGAAGGCCTGGTGGGCGGCGGCGAGGGCTTCTTCGGCGGCGGCCGGGGTGGTGGCGGCCACGGGGAAGAGGTTCTCGCCGGTGAGGGGGGTGCGGGCGTGGAGGACGTCGCCCGCGGGGTCGTCCAAGGTCACGCCGACGTGGTCGAGGGCGGCGCGGGCGCGGGTGCGGAGGTCTTCGGTGGTGGGGAGGGTGCGGGGCATGAGGGCTCCTGGGAGGGGGTCAGTCGGAGGGCGGGGATGTGGGGCCGGGCGGCAGGTCGAGGTGGAGCGCCCGCGCCACGTCCGCCAGGGAGCGGGACTGCTGCTCCTCGTACAGGGCGAAGGGGTCGAGTACGTCTCGCCCGACGGCGCCGGAGAGCCAGTCGCTGTCGTACGCAGCGGCGGCGCCCGAGCCTTCCTCGACGCTCTCCCGAGTACCCGAATCATCCAGGTTCGACTGGAAGATCCCAGCGGCGGACCGGGGAAGGAAGTCCTCGTACACGACGGGATCGGCGCGGACCCAGCCGTCGCGGAGGAGTCCGGGCAGGTCGGGGGGCGGGGTGCGGCCGTCGCGGGGCCGGTCGGCGACGGCGTGATACGTGAAGTGGGCGAGGCCCTGCTCGGCGAGGGCGTGTTCGGTGCGGGGGAAGCGGGTGGGCCAGAGGTCGCGAGCGATGTCGGCGCGGGCGGCCGCTGTGACGGAGGTGGCGGCGCGGGCGGCCTCGGCGGCGGTCGCGTCGACGCGCGAAAGAAGCTCGTCGTACCGCGCGCGCCCCCGCCGAGTGAGGGCGATCCCTCGCGCCTCGACCTCCCCGAACCGCACCCGCAGCGCGCCGGGCACCACGCTCCCGTCCGGCTGCCGCATGGGGCGCGGTTCGTCGAGGGCACGGAAGGAGGTCTGCCGGAGCAGCACGTCCGGGCCGTCCCAGCGCGGCGGCCCCTGGATGGCGTCGATCATCTCGATGCCGCGCCCGGTCATGCGCCGGTACAACTCGTCGATGTCGAGGACCCGGGGTGTGAGGTGATTGATGTGCGTGCTCCGTACGCCCCCGATGTCCGCGGCGACGGCGGAGACCCGCTCCAACGTCTCGTACCAGGCACGGTCGACCGGCTCCCCGGACAACTCGAAGACGCCGACGGCGAGTTGGAGGAATCGCTCGGCGTCACCGCCCCCGAGCCCCTGCTCGGCCTCGGCGCGGTCGGCGAGGGCGAGCAGCTCGGGCGGGAACAGCTCGCGGGCGCCCAGGAAGCCCTCAAGACGACCGCGCAGATCCTCGTCGAAGAAGCGGGGGTCGGCCGGGGTGAGCAGGGAGGTGAACACGCGGAAGGGATTGCGGGCCAGCTCATCGCCCGCCACGGGCCGGAACGCGGTGGACACCACGGGCACGGCGCTGGTGGCGGCCTCGCGCAGGTCGTAGAACCCGACGGGCCGCATCCCCAGGGCCCCGAAGACGCGGCCGACCTGCTGGAGTTCGGCGGGCGTGCCGACCCGGATGGCGCCGTGCCGCTCGGCGGTGACCCGCCCGATCGCCCCGAGCCGCTCGGCGTCGGCGCCGCGCTCGCGCAGCACGTCCTCGTTCACTTCGCGCGAGACCTCGACGAGGGTGGTGTACGCGGGGACCTCACGCCCGTACATGGCGGAGAGGCGGGCGGCGAAGGCGGCGCGGAGCTGCCACGTCTCCCTCCACTGCGCTGACCGATCACCCATCAACTGCCCTTCCTTCTCTACTGCTTGGCTGCTCACACAACATGGACCTCGGGGCGGCCGACTGCCCGGTCGCCGCCTGCGAACCGCTCGGCGCTGAGGGCGGCGACGTCGACGACGGGCTCCCGCCCCAGATACAGATCCCGTACGACTTCGCCCACGGCCGGGGCCTGAAGGAATCCGTGCCCCGAAAACCCGGTGGCGTAAAGGAAGTTGGGGACGGTCCCGCTCCTCCCGATCAGAGCATTCCGATCAGGCGTGACCTCGTACAGACCGGCCCACCCCCCGGCGATCTCCATCTCGGCGAGGTCGGGCGCGCGGCGCCGGACGACGTCCCGGAACAGCCCGAGCCAGCCCTCCGGCCCTCCGGTCCACGTCGTGTCGAACCCTTCCTCCTGCGCCGGGTCGGCGAGGCCGAAGAGCAGCCCGTCGTCGCTGTTGTGGAAGTAGGCGGTCGAGGAGAAGTCGATGGTGAACGGGATGCGGGGCGGCGCGGGCGGGCCGAGGGGCCGGGCGAGGGCGATCTGCCGCCGCAGGGGCCGCACGGGCAGGTGCACCCCGGCCGCGTCTCCGATGCCGGCCGACCAGGCTCCGGCGGCGCACACGAGGGTGGCGCAGCGGATGACGCCCCGGTCGGTGCGGACCGCGGTGACGTGTCCGCCGTCGAGGTCGACCCCGGTGACGGCGGTGTGCGTCAGGATCCGGACCCCGGCACGGGCGGCGGCGCGGGCGTAGCCCTGGATGACGAGGCCGGGCCGCGCGTGCCCGTCGTCCGGCGAGTGGACGGCGGCGACGAGTCCGTCGGTGCGTACGTACGGACACAACTCACGGGCCCGTGCCGGGCTGATGACGCGGCTGGGCACGCCGAGGGCGTTCTGCGTGGCGACGCTCTCGGTGAACGCGGCGACGTCGGCGGCGTCGCTGAGCAGGAACAGATACCCCACCCGCTCGAACCGGATGTCACCGCCGGGCCGCCGCCCGAAGTCCGCGAACGCGCGCAGGCTCCGCAGCCCCAGTTCGATGTTGACCGGATCGGAGAACTGCGCCCGCACGCCGCCGATCGGCTTGCCGGAACTCCCGCTCCCCAGCTCGCCCCGCTCGACGACGACGATGTTCCGTACGCCGGCTTCGGCGAGGTGGAAGGCGATGGAGAGGCCGATGACGCCACCGCCGACGACGACAACGTCCGCACCCGTACTTGTGGTCGTACCCGTACCTGTGGCCGAACGGCTCAAGATCCCGATCCCTCCCAGGCGAAGGAAGCGCTCCAGACGATCCAGGTGATTCAGGTGATTCAGGCGATCTACCGGTCATCGTCCAGCAGGGCGACCATTGACGTCCATGGACAGATCCTGCGCCTGACCGTTGAGGCCTGCTATATGGACGCGCCGTACGGGACGTACGCGGACCGCGAGGGGACCCCGTGAACTGGACCAGCTCTCAACTGCGCTCCCTGACCGAACTGGACCGCCGGGGAACGATCACGGCGGTGGCGGCCGCACTCGGCTACACGCCCGGCGGCGTCTCGCAACAGATCGCGGCGCTGGAGCGGGCCACCGGCAGGAAGCTGCTGCGCAGGGTGGGCCGCCGGGTGGAGCTGACGGAGGCGGGCCGAGCCCTCGCACGGCACGCGGACCGAATCCTGGCCGCCGAGGCAGAGGCCGTGGCGGCGGTGGAGCGTACGCGTACGGAGATCACCGGCGTGCTGCGGGTGGCCCTGTTCGCGACCGCGGCGGCGGAGATCCTGCCGCAGGCCCTGCGCGCGGCCCGCGAGGCGCACCCCGGTCTGGAGGTGCGGAGCAGGGACATGGAGGTGGACGACGTGTACGACGCGGTGGTGTCGGGGGCGGTGGATCTTGCCCTGGGCCTGGACTACCCGGACGTCCCGATCCCCCGGGATCCGGCGCTGCGGATCGTGCCCCTGCATACGGAGCGGTTTGCGTTGGCGGTGCCGCCGGGGACGTTCCCGGAGCACGGGTCGGCTCCGGCGGGGGCTCGGGCAGCCTCGGCCGGCCTGGCCCACCCGGCCCACCCGGCCGACCCGGCCGACCCGGCCGACCCCCGTAAAGGCCTCCCCACGAGCACCCCTCTCCCCCTCGACCTCCGCCGCACCGAACCCCACTCCTGGATCCTCCCGCCCGCCGACACCTACTACGGCCGGGCGGTCCGCACCGCCTGCCGCCGGGCGGGCGTGGAACCCTCCGTACGCCACGAGGTCACGGACACGGCGGCGACGCTGGCGCTGGTGGAGGCGGGGGTCGGCATCAGCACGGTGACCGACCTGATGCTGCGCCTTCGCCCGTCCCACGTGGACGTACTCCCGCTGCGCGAGCCCCTGGAACGCCACATCGTCATGATCTACCGCACCACCGCCGAGTCCCTCCCCACCCTGACCTCCCTGATCCCCCTCCTCCAGTCCCCACCGCTCCCCCGCCCACCCCAACCGAACATCACCCCCGCGCCCCCATCGGCTACCCTGTCCTGAGCCGTCCGCAAGGACGACTCGACGCCTCCGTAGCTCAGGGGATAGAGCACAGCTCTCCTAAAGCTGGTGTCGCAGGTTCGAATCCTGCCGGGGGCACGGACAGCATCTGTACGGGATGCGCTTGGGCAGGGGCCCGCGACCACGTTGGTCGCGGGCCCCTGCGCGTACCGGGAGCCGGTGGCGGAGGGTGACGTCGCCGCTCAGTCAGCCTTGAATGCACGTTGCATGACGAACGCGACGACCGTCCCGCCGTGTCGGCTCGGCCCGGCCCACCACTCGTCGGCGAGCTCGTCGACGAGGAGCAGCCCGCGCCCGTGGGCTTCGGTGGCCTCGGGCGTGCGCAGGCGGACGTGGGCGGGGCAGCCGGGGTTGTGCACCTCGACGCGTAGCGCTTCGCCCGCGCGGTACCAGTGGATGCGTACGCGCCAGGGCTCGTCGGCTTTGCCGTAGAGGATGGCGTTGGTGACCAGCTCCGAGACCATGAGTAAGCAGTCGTCGAGGGAGCAGGCGAGCTGGTGTGGGGCGGTGAACTTCCGGAACCAGCGGCGTGCGTGGCCCACCGACTCCGGGACAGGGTAGAGGACCATGCCGCCGAGCGGTTCGGGGGCGGGGTTGTCGCGGGAGGTGCCGTAGGTGCGCGTCATTGCGCTTCCCCTTCCGGTAAGTGGCCTTAGCCACTTACCGGATAGTGGCATTGGCCACTTCGAGCGGCAAGCGATCCAGCGGAAACTACGCCCATGACTCACCCCAACGGGTAACCCTGCTCGAACGCCCAGCGCCCTGGCGGATACACAGCTTCCGCGAACTCCAGCGGGTGGTCCTGGAGGTCGTACACGACGTGGTGAACGACCAGGACGGCGGCAGGCAGTTCAAGCCTCAGCTCGGCTGCCTCCTCCTCGCTGGCCAGGCGGGCGCAGACCCGGTCCTCGCCGTAGCTGCCACGACGGCCGGTGGCTTCCTCGACGTACATCACCGTGCCTTGGCGGATGCGCTCGGGTTCCAGGAGCTTGGGCGCACGACGACCCAGCTCGGCCGGGAACCAGGAGGTGGACACCTCGACCGGCTGCTCACCGGAGTTGGTCACTCTGCGCCGCTGGATCGCCCGGCGGTCCTTGCCCAGGTCAAGGGCTTCGGCCACGTGGTTCGGGGCGTCGGCGTATCCGGCGGACGCGATGACCGCGTACTCGCCCGGACCGTAGATCCGCCCCGTCTGCCGCGCCCGCCCGTACCGCTCGCGGGCGCGCCGGTGCACCTGCTGATCCCGTACGTACGTCCCCGAGCCCTGCCGCTTCTCCACCAGCCCCTGATGCCGCAACGCTTCCAGTGCGCGGGCCGACGTCGGCCGCGACACACTCCAGTCCGCGGCCAACTGCCTCTCCGATGGCACCTCTTCACCGGGTTGCAGATCGCCCCGCAGGATCTGATCGCGGATGTGCTGCGCGATCTGCAGGTACTTGGGCAGAGCTTCAGCGATCTCGGGCACACGGCATCCCCTCGTCAACTGGCTAATACCACAGGCCACTATAGGTGGGCACGAGCGTAAGGTCCCCCTACGCTGCTCCTGTGAAGCGACTCATCGTGGCGGCCGGAGGCGGCGGCGACGCCGTGGCGGCAGCGATGCTCCACGCCGCCCTGTACGCAGCCGACGACGAACCGGCCCTGATCCTCACCTACTCCTGGGACCGCCTGATCGTCGACCCGGTGCCGGGCCCCCGCTCACCGGCCGACTTCACGGGCCTGCACCAACTCACGCCGCACGTCTGGGCGGTCCCCGGCACCGCAACCCTGAAGCCCCCGCACGCGGCAACCCTCCCGCGCCTGGCCGCCGAACTCCCGCACACCTTCGCCCTCATCGACCCCTACGCCGGCGCGACAGGCATCACCCGCCAACTCGACGAACTCACCACCCACTTCACCCCGGAGACCATCGACCTCCTGGACGTCGGCGGCGACATCCTGGCCCACGGCAACGAACCCACCCTGCGCAGCCCCCTGGCCGACGCCCTCACCCTCGCCGCCTGCACCCGAGCCAAGGCAGCCGCCGACGTCCGCCTCCTGGTCGCAGGCCCAGGCCTCGACGGCGAACTCCCCGCAGATACCCTCCGCCCGCGCCTCGGCCCCCTGGTCACGACCTTCACGCCCGAGCACACCCAAGCCATCACCTCGGTCCTCAACTGGCACCCCTCCGAAGCAACAGCCCTCCTCGCGGCCACAGCCTTGGGTGCCCGAGGCCTCTGCGAGGTCCGCGACGCCGGACTCCCCGTCCCCCTCACCGATGAAGGCCCCACAGTCCACCAGGCCGACCTGACACCGGCGTTCGCAAGCAACCGCCTCGCCCAATCCATCGCCGACACGACCACGCTCGGCGAAGCAGAGGAACGCTGCCGCGCCGTCTCCGGCACCTCCGAGATCGACTACGAACGAGCCAAGGCACAACGACTGAGCCAGCAACAAACGGACCATGCCGACCCGCACGGCTTACTGGATCAGATCAAGGACTTCGAACAAGCTGCCGTCACACGAGGAACCACGTACACAACCGTCCGCCGGCTTACCGAGGCGCTAGGCCTCACCAGTGAGGCACTTCAGCACCTCACTCAATTCAACGCCGCGCGCGCCAGCCATCTCCCTGCATCTGTGTGGAAGCTTCACCACAGGTGAGTTGCAGGACACGCAGGCAGGGCCAACACGGGCCTGACCTGCGCAGAGCCCTTTAATAGGGGCTACCACCCTAGCGAGAAGGACGATAGGCACCCCGTCTGGAAGGCCGAAAAGTAGAACCAATCCTAGTGGGGCAGTGCCTCACACTGCGATCAGCACCGACTGAGCGACCCAACTTCCCAGCGCCCACCAAGGTGGCTCGCTCCGCTCACGCAGCCCGACCCTTGGCCGGGTCTGCGCTCTACGGGCTGCCCGACGTGCTGGAAGCTTACGGGGCCATGATCACTCACGCCAAAGCCGCTCCAGTCCAAATTCGTTCCGTCGACCGCAGTTTGTGAACACTCTGAGGACCATCTCGCCGAAACCCCTCCACTTCTACGGGGTGCGTTTCTCTGGATGGTGAACACACGACGCCAACCGCGCTAGAGCCTTCGCTTTCTTGTCTACCTGTTTCCGTCCCAGCCCCTCCCATCCCACGATGAGTGCATGAGCAGCATTTCGAAGATGCCCAGGGTCCGGAACATCTTGAGGCCACGCATCCGAGATTACGTCAAGGTCCTGATCGCGCACACTCTTCGACTCCAATTCCCAAATGGAATCATGAGAGTTCTCCGACACCTCAGCCAATCCCACTTCGCACTCATCGAGAATACGGCGCACGTAAACAGAAGTTCCGTCATCGTGCGGTTTGAACGCAGCACTGGAAGGACCGAGCTCCTCTTGAGTCACGCTGTCGTAACGCATCATGCAGGGCTGCTTAATGTTCACTCTCCGCCAGAGCAGATCTCCGCCGGGGATCTCCTGCTCCTCACTCATCCCCACCCCTGATGATGCAGAGCTCACCTAGCGGCAAACTCTCGTGACTTGTGCCGAGAAACGAGACAAGATCCTTCGGAAATCCAATAGCTGATCTCGTACGCTCGGGAAGCTGAATTCAACTTCTACCTCTTCCTCGCCGTCAGCTAGCGCACAACCCGATTGACCGTCCCCAGTGACCTCAATCTCGATAGAGCTGCCACCCACGTGCCACTCAGCTTGCAGGCCACCATCCGGCAGCGGAAAGAGTTGTGGCTGCAGACTGCTGCGATCCATCAAAGAAATAAGGATACGCAACATGGAGACAACTGCTTCGGGGGAAATCTGCTTCGCCCTGTAGCTGTCCCAGCCTGCCGGCAAAGCGAGCAGTTTATTTATCTTTTCAACCACTTCGCTCAGATCGGGAACTTCTGCGCCTTCGCCCTGGACAGCGACGGTGATTGGCGGTCCAACCTTCAGGCTCCCCCCACTGCGGCTCGTGAGGCTTTCATCCGGCAGACTGCTCGGCGATGATCCCCTCGTGGTAAGTCCCGTAACAACGGGGCTTAGCGCCTCGACTTCCATTACGGTCATGAGCGTTTCCCCCAGCGTTCATGAGCGGATTCCGTTGTAATTTCTGCGAAGCTTCTCACGAGGTGCCCATGCACCTCCTTTAGCGCGTCAACAGCGCTGTCAATTGAAGTACTGGAGGGTTTCCCCTGAGCTGTCATCGTAAGGAAAGTTCCCGGCGTACCGCTCGCAGCCACTCCCGGCTCAATAGAGACGCGCAGAAAGAATTCACTGCCACTACGGACCGAATCGATCGGGAAGTCAAAAACTATCTGAGAATTTGCAGGCCGACCTAGGTGATGAGTAGCGAAGTCAGGCCAGGTGTGAAAGATGTCTTGCAAGTCCCAGTGATCGACATCGTCAACACGCAAGACGTTGATATAGCTCAGCTCAACATGAAGAAATTCGAGCTTGGTTCGAAAACTACTCTCAGCGAATCTCGCCACCTCTGTTGCTCGCCTAGAGAGGGAGTTGAGAACGTACCCAAAGCGCGGGTATTTAATTCCGCCGCCGCGATCGCGCCAATTGACGATGAGGCGGTCAGGCTGAAGCTGAACTAGATCCCTTCCGTCCTCGCTAAGAAACCAGTATCGAGTCTCTCGGAGAGAAGGAAAGTCAACCCGAATCCTTGGGCCTGAATTATTTGGAGCAGCCTCGACAGACGGCAAGGTCGGCTGCTCTTCAATTACGGGGAGTTCCGACTTCCACATTTCGTAAAGCGGGGCAAGGCGAATTCCGTTTAGCTCAGGGGTCTTGCGAAATTTTACGCCACAAGCCACTTCCACCACCGGCGGCCAAGCGAAGTCCGGCAGTCCTGTCACTACAGCCTCCTTGGCATCCGCGCCAGCGACACGCTTGCCCTGCAGGCATACCTCGCTCCTGCACGGACACCCGCTTCCGTAGGAACGAGAATAAGAGCATGAGGCCTCACTGTCGACGGGAATATGTGACTTGAGTCACTCTTCATAGTGAAGCCGCCCCTTCCTCTCACCCCTGTGCACGCTTCATGCTGCCGTTTGGCCTGCTTCGTTAGTGATCAGCGCGGCAACCGGTGACCCCCGTGCTACACACTCCCTCGGCAACCTGGCCCACAGCCCGATGTCCGCCTACCTGCAACGTCGCCTCCGCGTTTCTGATCCAGGGCTCTAGCTCCTTGGCCCGTGGCATCCACAGCTGACATCAATGGTGGCGACGACAGCGGAGACAGGCCCCCTTGTCTGGTCAGCGCAACGCGGTGCGACGGTGCCAGCGCCTGCGCCAGCGCCAGATCGAAGTCCTAAAACGGTTGCACGCTCTGCTCCGCTCAAGGTGAGGGCAGGAAGCCGACTGAAAGGTCGAGGTGGAGGGGAGGGCCTGAAGCTGTCGAGGTCCAGCCTTCGCTCAGGGCCCGCTCGACGGCTTGGGCAACGTCGGATGGCAGAACCGGCTTCGCTTGCGTCCGATCCAGTTGCTCGAGTGTGGCTGGCTAGTCGTGACCACGAGCGTTGCCCCGGGGCGTCCGCATGCTCGACCGCGAACGTGCATGGTGTCCAGACCAGGCCCAGGAAGTAGGTCGGCCTGCCTCGCAGCCGCCAGCGGTAGGCCCGTGCCGTCGATGACGATGCGCCGTGCGCCCCTACGCCCCAGTGCCATGTCTCCCCCTCAGTGTGGAGAATGCTAACGACATTGGCTCTGTGGCCTGGAGGAAGTACACGTGCCACTCCCATGCCAGATCGTGCAGGGAACGAAGGGGAACGCTGGGTACCAGCTCGGCGAGCGGTCAGACACCGACAGCGCTGCCGTTCAGGTCAGCTGAGCAGCGAGACGTAGATCATCTCAGTTTCCCAGGCTGATGCCTCGCTGTGCGCCCACGCGCGTGGCGGGTAGGTCTCAGGTGAAGCACTGATCAGTTTCCAAACGCCTCAATCGTCGCCGACACGACCAACTCCCGCTCTCCAGCACGTACAGATCCAGTCCGTCCCGCCCCGGGGGCACGGACAGCATCTGTACGGCATGTACGGGGTGCGCTTGGGCGAGGGCCCGCGACCGGGTTGGTCGCGGGCCCTTGTGCGTGCCGGGAGCCGGTGGCGGAGGGGGACGCCGTCGCTCAGTGCCCCATCACTGCGACGGCTCTTCGTCTGCGCGCCGGGCCGCTTTCAGGGACGCCCACTGCGCCGCCGTCCACGCCTTGCGCAGGCGCATGCCTTCGAGGCAGTCCGCCCGGATGTGGCTTCCGGGGCAACGGCGCAGGTGCTCCGTGTAGGCCGCGTAGAGCTTCGTCGCTTGGGCGTCGAGGTCGGACGGGGCGTTCACGGGTCGATCGCCTTCAGGGGCTCGGCGGTCGCGAGGAGCGCGCGCAGATGCGCGACGTCGCATACGTTGCCGGGGTGCTGGGGCCGGACCACCCAGGCCGCGAGCATCGTGACGTCACCGATGCGGGGCACGCCGAGGTAGGTGTCCTTGCCGAGGTATTCCTCCGCGCCGTCCCACTGCGCGCCAGGGCGCACGAGCACGTAGTACGCGCCGTTGCTGTGGCGTGTGTCGCGGATGACGGGGCCGTCAAGCCACTCCGCGAGGGTCGCGGCCACCACGTCCGGGGCGGAGCTGCCGACCGCGGCGTGGACGCGTTCGGTCGGGACGCGGATCGCGTCGAAGCGGCGGCCGAGCGGGAGCAGGGCCACGCCGCGGAAGGCCCACTCGGCGTGAGCCTGTTCCGGCAGGGGATGCGTACGCGCGAGCCAAGTGGTGATCCGTCGCTGTTCCGCGGTTGTCGTCATTCGAATGCCTCCGCCGGAGGGTGAGGTCCGCCCCGCTTCGTGTGGTCCTGTCACGGACCGTACGGACGGGGAGCCGAGGCGCTCCAGAATGTTCTACGAGATTCTGCGGTGATTCACCCGAGGGCGCGCAGTGCGAGCGCGATCACGCTCCGGGCCTCGGCGCCGTAGACGGCGAGCTCGGCCATCTCGGCGAACGTCTCGGCGTACATCGTGACTTCGTGGTGTTGCGTCAGGGTCAGGTAGCCAGACACCAGCTCGACGGCGACCTGCGCCGAGTCGTAGATCCAGAAGCCCTCGACGGGCATGCGGGTCCGGTCGGCGGCCATGGGGACGATGCCGAGGCTGACGTGGGGCAGCGAGCCCACGGTGATCAGTTGCCCCAACTGGCCGGCCATGACCTCCCGTCCACCCATGCCGGATCGCAGTACGGACTCCTCGATGAGGAACGCGAAGGTGCGGCCGCCCTCGTGCAGGATCTGCTGACGCTCCATCCGCGAAGCGACCGCCGCGTCCACGTCGTCCACCGTGACGCGGCGGCGTTGCACGGCCCGCAGCACGGTTTCCGTGTAGGCGCGGCTCTGGATGAGACCGGGCACGAACCATGAGGAGTAGGCCCGGAAGCGGGTCGTGCGTTCGAAGAGCGGTCGTACGGACTCCTGGGCGCGGCGCAGACCGTCGCGCTCCATGCGTCGCCACTCGACGAACATGCCCTCGATGGCGCGGAGTTTCTGGACGAGTTCCGCGGCCTGGTCCTCGGCGTCGCAGGCCGTGCACCAGGCGCGGATGTCGTCGGCGGAGGGTGACGTGGTCGCGTTCTGGATGCGGGACACCTTGGACGGGTACCAGCCGAGCCGCCGGGCGAGCTGGCTTCCCTTCAGCCCGGCGTCCAGGCGGATCTCGCCGAGGCGGTCGGCGAGGTCCTTCCGGGCCCGCTCCGCGTTGGACGATGCGGATGGCGTCATGAACGTGTGCGGTCAGGCGGGCCGGTACTCGTCGTGCGGGACGGCGCGTTGCCAGATGGTCTCGACCGCGTCGGCGCAATGCTTGGCGAGGGCTGGATCGGAGACGTACTCGCGTCCGTCCTCGGCGAGTTGGCCATCCCCGGTGAAGTGGTGGAAGAGCACCGTCTCCTCGTCGAAGACCCACAGGTCGGTGCCGGGGACCAGGAGGTCTTTCGCCTGCCGACGGGGCAGCCAGCGGACCTGTTCGCCCGCGGCGATGTTGGTGAACGTCGTGTCGTACTCGTAACGGACGTAGTCGCTGAGCGGCTCCGACACGATGCGGACGCGTCGGACCACGACGCCCCGGGCAGTGGCCTGGCTGACGGCGTCGTGCCAGCCTCCCCACCACGAGGACCTGTCCGCCGGGTCGGGCCGCTGCCCGTCCTGCCAGGCCAGGAACGCGGGATCATCCAGCATGTAGCTGTCACGCAACTCAAGGTGCACGGCCGATCGTTGGGCTTGCGCCAGGGCACTACGCGCTGGTGGCTGCACTTGCTTCCTCTCCGCTGCGCTCAGGGCGGGGCATGTACTGCAGCATGACTGCGGGCAGCCTAATGATCGTCTCGTGATCCGGCACATCGGTGGAGTGGCCGGGAATGGAACCGATCTCCTGGCACGCGCGGACCTCTTCCTCCGTCGCCTTGTACGACTGGATCAGAAGGTCCCCCGACTCCTCGTCGAGCCAGATGGTGGGGGACTCGTCGGTCGGGGTGTTGGGGATGATGCCGAGAAACCGTAGGGCCATCGCGATCTCCTCTACCGAGCGGATTCCACGCTGTTGCACGCACCTTCGTTGCGGTAGGGCGACGCGTCAATGCCGCGTCACGTTGCGTAACGGCATTCGGTCACGCGTAGGGCGTCGCGAGGAGGCGGCGGCAGGGGCGACCATTACGGATGCCGGCCACGGAAGACTTCCGCCGTCACAGGTCGCCGAGCACTTCCTTGCGAGCTGCCTCCGCCTTGCGGTTGAGGGCGTTCGTCATGCGCACCGCGGTGAGGGTGGAGAGGATGCCGAGGACGAACAGCAGGACCTGGGTGATGACCCCGACGACGGCGCATGAGCTGCTGTCAGTCGGGATGTCCGCGACGTCTGGGAGTCCACCTACCCAGAACTGGCCCCGCACGACGAATGACCCCGCCAGAGGCGCGCAAGCACAGTAGGCGGCTCCCGACCCGGTGAAACACCAGCCCCCATCGGCCCGCCCACCAACATCCGCCCCCCTGGCCAGATCACTCCCTTGCCCGTAACCACCCCCACACATAGCGTCACAACCGCTACCCAACGGTTTCCGCACACCTATGTGGAGGCGAGTTTCGTCATGCCCGAAAAGTCTGAGTACGTCGAGCCCATCGAGCCCTCGGCCGCCGTCGCCGAGGCGAATCGGAAGGTTGCCGAGGCGACCGGCATCGCGGACGAGAAGGGGGGCAAGGACTTCGCCGATGCCAGTCGGTTCCTGATCGCGCCGCCCGACGTGCCCGTCGTCGTGTCCCGTCACGACCCGGAGAAGGTGGTCTGGGACTTCACCGCGTACGAGTTCCTCGCCCCGGAGACGCGTGCGGAGATGCCGTCCGTCAACGGGAGTCTTCACCGGCAGGGCGAACTCACCGCCATCGCCGGGCTGTTCCAGGTCACGTCCTGCCGCGAGTACCGCGTCTACCAGGTCCGCGGCTACGACCTGTCCAACATGACGATCGTCGAGTACGACCAGGGCCTGGTCATCATCGATCCGCTTGCCTGTTACGAGACCGCGCAGGCCGCGCTGAAGCTGTTCCGGGACAAGACCGAGCTCACCAAGGAGATGCGGCCCGTCACTGGGCTCGTCTACACCCACTGTCACGTCGACCACTTCGGCGGCGCCCGTGGCATCTTCCATGAGTTGGGTGACCCGGAGACGCCAGGCGTCCCCGTCGTCGCGCCGGACGGGTTCCTCGAGCACGCCATCAGCGAGAACGTCTACGCGGGGCCGGCCATGGCCCGCCGCGCCCAGTACATGTACGCGGCGCAGCTCGACAAGGGGCCGCAGGGGCAGGTCGGTTCGGGGCTCGGGATGACCGTCTCCACGGGCGAAGTGACCCTCATCCCGCCGAGCATCTACATCGGTGGCCCGGAGCACCAGCCGGTCGGGGAGGCGGACTGGCAGAGTTCGTACGTCATCCCTTGGCGGCCGGAGCTGTATCAACTCAAGCTGGGCGGCGTCCAGTTGGTCTTCCAGCTCACGCCCGGCACCGAGGCCCCGGCCGAGATGAACATCTACTTCCCCGACGCCAGAACGCTCTGCATCGCCGAGAACGCCACCCACACCATGCACAACATCCTCAGCCTGCGCGGCGCGCAGGTGCGGGACGCGCACTCCTGGTCCAAGTACCTCACCGAGGCGATCCAGACCTTCGGCAAGGACACCGACGTCCTCTTCGCCTCCCACCACTGGCCGAAGTGGAGCGAGGAGAGCGGAGAGAGGCAAGGCGAGCCCAGTAATCAGCGCATTCTTGAGTTCCTCGGCAAGCAGCGCGACATGTACGGCTACCTCAACGACCAGGCCCTGCGGATGATCAACGCCGGGTTCACCGGCAGCGAGATCGCCGAGCAGCTCCGGACCCTCCCCGCCGGGCTGAACGACCAGTGGTACGACCAGGGTTACTACGGCTCGATGAGCCACAACCTCAAGGCGGTCTACCAGCGGTACATGGGCTGGTACGACGGCAACCCGGCCCATCTGTGGCAGTTGCCGCCCACGAAGGCCGGCGCGGGCTACGTGGAGGCGATGGGCGGCGCCGAGGCGGTCGTCGACAGGGCGCAGCGGGCGTACGACACCGACACCTCGGACGGCTTCCGCTGGGCCGCCGAACTGCTCGACCGCGTCATCTTCGCGGCCGCCGCCGAAGGCGGAAGCCCGCTCCCCGAACCGCAGGTCACCCGGGCCAAGCAGCTCCAGGCCAAGGTCCTCACCCAGCTCGGCTACGGCAGCGAGAACGGCACCTGGCGCAACGCCTACCTCACCGGCGCCCAGGAGGTGGTGAACGGCCCGCAGCCGCTGATCACCAGCCAGTCCTCCGCCGACCTGATCCGCAGCACGACCCTGGAGCAGTACTTCTCCGCGCTCGCCCGCAGCGTGGACGGGCCGAAGGCCGCCGAGCAGCACACCGCCCCGATCGCGCTCGACTGGGTCTTCACCGACGCCGCCACCGGCGCCGAGACCGGCGAGAAGTGCACCACGACGCTCCGCAACGGCGTCCTCGTCTTCGTGCCGGGCGGCGACCGCTTCGTCACCACACCGCAGGCCACCATCAGGCTGAGCCGCCGGGCCCTCGACGGTCTGGCCGAGACCCCCGGGTACAAGAAGAACTTCAACCAGGCGGTACGCGACAAGAAGATCACCTTGGAGGGCGCGCACGCCCAGGAGGCGACGGACGCCGTCTTCGGGACGCTGACCCTTCCCGACCCGAAGTTCCCGATCGTCACGCCATAGCCCCAAAGCCAACCACCCGGCCTTGACCTCAAGTTTGGTTGAGGATGTTGGGTAGTTGATGGCGGCGGACACGTCGCCCCGGAGCGGAAAGAAGGGCGCGGTCATGACGAACGACATCCTGGTGGTCGGGGACATCTCGGCGGAGACCCGGGCGGCGGTCACGGGCGTGGTGAAGGACCTGGAGAAGGCCTTCAACGCCCACGACCCCCTCGCCCTGAGCGACCAGTTCGGCCAGGCGGCCTCCTGGACCAACGCCGTGGGCACGCGCCTGGACGGCCGCGAGGCCATCGCCGAGTTCAGCGGTCCCGCGATGAAGGGTTTCCTGCGGGATTCGTACGCTCGGTACGACGTCGTCAAGCTGCTTGAGATAACGCCGGAGGTGATCGGGGTGAACGTCCACCAGACACCCACGGACAGCTCCGGCGACCCCGTCGAGGGGCCTCACGGCCTGACGACCTACGTGATCGCGCGGCAGGGCGACGGGGGCGGCTGGAAGATCGTGGTCGGGCAGAACTCGGCTGTCACCGCGCCGGACGCCGGCTGATCGTCCGCCAGAGGGCCAGTGCGCCCAGGGCCAGGCCGGCGGCGATGGCCCACCACACCGTGGGGTTCTCCTCCACCCACATGCGCTGGCCCCTCGGCATGACGAGGGAGCCGACCAGGCGGCCGTTGCGGCCCGGGAACAGCCCCGCAAGGGCCAGGAACGCGATGGTGCCCACCGCTGTCGCGGCTGCGCAGCGTACCCACTGCCGTCGCCTCAGCGCGGCTGCCGCCAAGGCCCAGCCGCACAGGATGCCGGTGCCGCAGAACGCTCCGAACGCGAAGCCCACGCCGGGGCCGAGACCGGCCGCCCAGCGCCACAGGCGATCCCCCAGTACGGCCGAGGCCGCTCCGCCGAGGACTGCCAGCCACGCCAGCTTCACGACATGGCGTTCGGACAATTTGGCTATGACGGACATTCAGGAGAGGTTACGGCATGAGGCACGGGGGCCCCGGACCAGCCTTGCGGTCCGGGGCCCCTGCCTTCGACCCGGCCTGGTCAGCTCGGAGGCGGGGGCGGATCGGATCAGGTCACGTCAGTGGGACTTGCACTTGTTGTCGGAGGCCGGGTTCAGCAGGCCGAGCAGGTCGACCGTGTTGCCGCAGAGGTTCAGGCCGAGGTCGACGGGGATCTGGATCGTGTTTCCGCTCAGGACGCCGGGGGAGTTCGAGGCGTGGCCTTCGGCGTGGGCGCCGTTCGGCTCCGGGTTGGCTGCTGCGGTGCCCGCGGCGCCTAGGACGGCGGTCGCGGCGAGGGCGGCTGCGGCGAAGAACGCGCGCTTGCGCATGGGCTTACCTCCTGGTGAGGGGAAGCTGATGTGGGTCTTGCCCGGTCGAGCCTCAAGGCGGTGCCGACCGAGGGACACCTGGGTGGTCCGCGCGGGGGAAGGGAGCCGCCCGATCAGGGGAACGGCCCTCAGGACCGTACGTGCGAACGACTGTGCGTTTGCGTGACATAAGGTGCTTGAAGGGGTCAGAGGGGCTCAGGGGAATCAGAAGGGCAGTCGTGGGGATTTCTGGTTGGGGTCGGGGCGTTGCCATGGGGGTGGGCGCTGTGATGGTCGTTGGCTCGACGGCCGCTGCCCCCGCTTCCGCGTCCACCGTGGTTCGTCAGGAGTCCATTCCTGTTCGGGGGAACGGGAATTGGGGTGTGGCGGACGCCGAGGCGTTCTGGACCGCCGCACGCATGGAGTCGGCGACGCCTCCGCCGCCCGCCAAGGCGGAGCAGCATGCCAAGGCGGACCAGCCTGCCAAGGCGGACCGGCCAGTGAGCGGTACGGGAGGCATGCGCAGGGCCTCGGCCCCGGCGAACCCCCCGGCCCCAGCGACGTATGCCGCCGTCGCCACCGCCACGGCCACCTCCGCCCCCACCGCCACGTACTACAAAGGCGCCAAGACCATCGGCGTCCTCTACTTCGTGGGCAGGGACCTCGCCGCCCACAGCTGCACGGCCAGTGTCGTGCACAGCCCCAAGGGCAATCTGATCCTCACGGCCGCGCACTGCGGCAACGGCAACAAGTACGCCTTCGTGCCGCAGTACCGCTCCGACAAGTCCGCCGCGAAGCAGCCGTACGGCATCTGGGCCGTCGACCGGGTCTTCAAGGACCCCCGGCACACCGCGCAGGGCCCGGGGTCCGACCTGGACTTCGCCTTCGCGAGCCTCAAGGCCGACCAGCGCGGGCGCCAGATCGAGCAGGTCACCGGCGCCAACAGGCTTGCGCGGACGCCCAGTTACAAGGTCCCGGTCACCGTCGTCGGCTATCCGAAGGCGACGTACGACCCCAAGGACCGCGCGATCAAGTGCAAGGCGAAGACGACACGCCTCACCGGCTACAAGCAACTGCGCATGGCGTGCGGCGGGTTCTACGGCGGCACGTCCGGCAGTCCGTGGCTGATGAACTTCGACGAGCGGACGGGGACCGGCGATGTGGTCGGGAACGTCGGCGGGTGGGGCGGTGGCGGGGCCAGCGCCGACGTCTCGTACGCGCCGTACTACGACGACGAGGTGTTCAAGCTCCACCAGGACGCGGTCGACGGCGTCGCGACGGTGACGCGGCCCCCGCTGCCGTACTCCCCGGGCGCGGGCGAGACCTGGCAGCACGCCAGGCACATGGCCTCCGGCGACTACACCGGTGACGGCAAGGCCGACCTGATCGTGGTGTGGAAGGACGGCGAGGTCACGCTCTACACCGGCGACGGCAAGGGCGGGTTCCGCGGGGAGCGACGGCTCAGGGCCGCCGGCGGGACGTGGAAGCACGCCACGGCCGTCACCGGCGGCGACTTCACCGGGAGCACCAAGCTGTCCGACCTGGTGGTGCGGTGGTCCGACGGGGAGGTCACCCTCTACCCGGACGTGAGCGCCGCAGGGTTCGGCCGGGAGATCAAGCTCGCGCGCGCCAACTCCGTCTGGAAGCACGCCAGTCAGATCACGTCCGGGCGCTTCAGCGGCAACAAGCGCGCCGACGATCTGGTGGTGCGGTGGAGCGACGGGGAGGTCACCCTCCACCGGGACCTGGGCAGCCAGAAGCTGAAGAAGGAGTCCCGGCTGCACAAGCCCAACGCCACCTGGAAGCGGGCCACGCTGCTCGGCGGCGGCGCCTTCACCGGCGGCGCCAACTGGGACCTCGTCGTCCGCCGCGACGACGGCGAACTCACCCTCCACCAGGACGTCAGCACCCGCGGCACCGGCAAGAAGACGCGGCTGCGCGCGCCCGAAGCCCGCTGGAAGAACGTGCGGGCGGCGAGCGTCGGCAGCCACACCGCCAACGGCCGCCCGGATGATCTGCTCGTGCGGCGCGCCGACGGTTCGGTCGCTCTGTACGCGGACACGGGGGCGAAGCTCGGGGCCGAGCGGGGTCTGGTTCCGCCCAAGGCGCGTTAGCGCCGGCGCTAACGCCCGCCCGGATCCCCCGACTTCGTACGATCCGTACGACCAGTACGCCCCGCACGCCCCGTACGCAACGCCCCCACCGTCTTCAACAGCCGGTCCGCCGGTTCCCGCAGCCGCGGATGGGCGAGGACCGTGTTCCGCAGGCCGCGCACCGGTCTGCGCCACAGGCGGTGTGCCGTAGCCACCGGGTGCGGGCGGGTCGCGAACCCCTCGCCCACGCGCAGCTCGCGGGTCTTCAGCCAGTCCTTGTACTCCTTCTCGCCACGCCCCAGGTCCAGGACGCGCAGGCCTTCGCGGCCTGCCGCCTCGGTCATCCTCAGGTGCATGAGCAGGCCGGGCGAGTAGTAGTGCAGCTCGGGGTCGTACGCGGTGAACCAGGCCGCGAAGACGGTGCGGGAGCGTGGCCCGAAGTGTGCGGCGACGGGGCGGTCACCGGCGTACACCACGGACATGACGCCGGTGAAGTGCTCCTCGCGGACCTGGAACAGATGCTCCGTCAGATTCACTATCCAGGGGCGTGCGAAGCGGTCCATGCGGGCCGTCCTGCGGTACTGGGCGGACTTCCAGCGCATGAGCCGGCGCAGCACCTCGGGGTCGCGCTCGTCGAAGACGAAGCGCAGCTCGCCGAGGTCGCGGGCGAGGCGGCGCTCCTTCTTGAGGGTCGTCTTGGCGAGGCCGGGGTATGCCCCGCGCAGCCATTCCGCGTAGCCGTCGCCTCCGCCGGTGGTGGTGCCGGTGCCGTCCTTGAGGTCTATGACCGGTGACGCGAACGTTCCCGTGACGTATCCGGCGAAGGGCTTCTGCTCCTCCACCAGGTGGTCGAACTCGAAGACGGACAGGCCGCAGGCGCGCAGCAGCGCGTGGGTGTCCCAGGTGACTCCGGGGCGGTGCACGAGTGCCTGGCAGTCGGAGAGGCCGAGGCCGATGGCCCGGCCGACGCCGAAGACGTCGCGTTCGTAGGGGAGGAAGCCGACGGGCTTCCCCTGTTCGTGCAGGACGGCCACGCGGGCCCCGCCCCGGCAGGTGCCGACACCGGCGGCGAACTCCGGTGCCAGAAAAGGATTCGCGTAGTCCGGTGACTCTTCCATGGTGCGGTGCCAGGCCCGAACGAGCGGCGCGCTCAGCTCCTCGGCCCTGTGGTTCGTTATGTCCACCTCTGGCCAACCCCCCTGTCGGCACGGGCGGCTGAGACGCCACCCGGCCAGGCTCAAACGTGACGAAAGCCCGCGCACGCTGTCAAGGGCCGGGGGCGGCTCCAGGCCTACGTACGGCCGCCGCGTTCAACATCGACGTACAGCCGCCGCGTTCAACACCGACGTACGGCCACCGCGCTCAACGCCCGCGCACCGCCACCGCGTTCAGCAACGCCGCCCCCCGCTCCGCGTCGTCCACCGACACCGCGAAGTCCTTCCCCCTGGCCCGGATCACCAGGCATTCGCCCGCGCGCAGCATGACCGTGGTGCCGAGGCCGCTGAGGCGGTAGCCCCAGCCGCCGACCTGGGCGGGGGTGCGGTGTTCGGCGTGGGCGGACTCCAAGTCGGCGGGGCGCCAGCGGCGGGCGGGCCAGCCGAGCGGGCCGAAGGACACGCGCAGGCCCTGGTCCGTCACGAGGACTTGCACGGACGCGCAGCCGAAGGTCAGGACGGAGACGAGGGCGAACGGGACGATCAGGGGCCAGAGCGGAGCCTCCACGACCCCGCCCACCGTCAGGACCAGGGCGATCAGCGCGGTCGCTCCGGTGACCGCGGCGAGGGTGTACAGCCAGGGGTTCGACGCGCTCGCCAGCCATACGACGCGCTGGTCCGGCGGGAGTTCCATGGGCGGGGTACCGGAGGGCCGCGCGCCGGGCGGGACGCGGCGGCGCGTCACCAGCGCCGCGGCCACGCCCACCGCCGCCCCCGCGGCCAGCGTGCCCACGACCCAGGGCGTCACCGACTCGGCGTCCTGCCAGCGGTCGTGGTCGAGGTTGGCCCGCACGATCGCCGCCTGCGCGCCCACCAGCGTGACGCCCATCGACAGCAGGACCGTGCCGCCCCACGCCGTGGCGGAGCCCGCCCGCCCGTGCGCGACCGCGACGACGGCGGAGGCGACGGCCCAGATCAGCGCCGGGAACACGGCCGCAGCCCACAGCGGCATCGAGCCGTCGGGGCGCCCCGACGTGCCGGTCCAGTGCGTCGCGACCCGGTCCGGAAGACGCCCCGCCGTCAGCAGCGGCAGCGCGAGCAGCAGCGCCAGGACCCCGGCCACCCAGCCGTACGCGGCCCAACGCGCCACGCCCGCCCCCCTCTTCCCCGCCACATTGCCTGTCACGGCACCACCCTGATCATTTCCATGAGGTCCGACTTCGCGTAGCCGAGGCGCGCCGCCTCCGCGACAAGCTCCCGCACCCGGTCCACCAGGATGGATCGCCGCGCCGCGCCCTGCGCGACCGTCACGCCCCGCCCGCGCCGGAATTCGAGCAGCCCCTCGTCCCGCAGCGAACGCAGCCCTCGCAGCACGGTGTTGGCGTTCACCCCGAGCGCCTGGGACAACTCGCGCGCGGGAGGCAGGCGGTCGCCCGCGGCGCACTCGCCCTCGGCGATGGCCCGGCGGATCGCGGCCGCCACCTGCTCGTGCAGGGGGCGGCTGTCGGCGATGTCCAGTGTCAGCAGCATGGTGCTAGTGACGTTAGCACCACAGGCTCGATTCGTCCCTTCGATTCGTACCTCCGATTCGCACCCCGCGACTGTTACGTGCCGCTGACAGCTACCCGCCCAACCCCCGTCCCCCGCCCCTCGTCTCCCCGATCATGGGGACACATGCGCAGCGCGACGGCGCGCAGAAGACCACGGACCGGCGGCGGCGCCTGCGGCGGCTGGGTGACGTCCCGCGCCGTGGGCGGCGGGGTGCGCGGAAGCTCGTCGGTTCCGCGCGGCGTGGGCGGCGGGGTGTGCGGAGGATCGTCGGCTCGGCGCGCCGGGGGCGGCCGGGCGGGCGGAGGTTCGTCGACTACCCCCGCAGCGGGCGCAAGGGCGTGCGCAGGTGGCTGCCTTCGTGGCGGCAGTGGCTCAGCGCGTGCCTGCTGGGGGGCGGGGGGCTCGCGGGGCTCTTCACGTACGTGTACGTCACCGTGGACATCCCCGACGAGAACGACGCCGCCAGCCGTGAGGCCAACGTCTACTACTGGTCCGACGGCACGCAGATGGTCAGCATCGGGGACGTGAACCGGCAGATCGTCGAGCTGAAGGACGTACCGAAGTCCGTGCGGAACGCCGTCATCGCGGCGGAGAACGCGACCTTCTACAGCGACTCCGGAGTCTCGCCCCAGGGCCTCGGCCGTGCCCTGGTGAACATGGTGAAGGGGCAGGAGACACAAGGGGGTTCCACCATCACGCAGCAGTACGTGAAGAACACCTACCTGTCGCAGGACCAGACCGTCACGCGCAAGGTCAAGGAGTTCGTGATCTCGCTGAAGGTGGACCAGCGCAAGACCAAGGACGAGATCCTCCAGGGGTATCTGAACAGCAGCTGGTTCGGGCGGGGGGCCTACGGGGTGGAGGCCGCCGCCCACGCCTACTACGGGATTCCGGCGCGGGAGCTGAACGCGAGCCAGGGGGCGCTCCTTGCCGCCCTGCTGAAGGGCGCGGAGATGTACGACCCCTCCACCAGCGCCGCCAACCACCGCCGCGCGAAGGCGCGCTGGGCCTGGATCCTGGACCGGCAGGTCGCCGTCGGACGGATGAGCGCGAAGGAGCGGGCGCGGTACAAGGAGTTCCCCGAGCCGCTCAAGGAGTCCCGGTCGACCAGCCTGAGCGGGCACTACGGCCAGACCGGCTACCTCGTCGACGTCGCCACCAAGTACGTGCGCCAGCGCACCGGCCTCACCGACAAGGACCTCGCCCTCGGCGGCTACGAGATCCACACCACCTTCGACAAGCGCCGGGTCCTCCAGCTCGCCCGGTCCGTCAAGGGCGTACTGTCGCGCGATCTCGACCCCAAGAGGCGCGCGCAGGACAAGGGCGTGCAGGTCGGCGCGGCCTCCGTGCGCACCCGGGACGGCGCCGTGCTCGCCCTCTACGGCGGCGCCGACGCCACCCGCCACTTCAGCAACAACGCCGACACCACCGGCGTCCCGGCGGGCTCCACGTTCAAGCCGTTCGTGCTTGCCTCCGCCCTCCAGGACGGCATGCGCCCCGACGAGAAGGGACCTGGCGGGATGACGCCCGTCGAGGCGCTGGTCGAGGGCGGCAACGCCACGTACCAGAAGCTCGGCGCCGAGGTCGGGCAGCGGCGGGTGCGGGACGTCGCCGTGGGCGCGGGGATGCTGGAGCAGAGCATGGCGCGCACCGACAAGTCGTTTCCCCTCGGCACGTCCACGCCGAGCGCCGTCCGGCTCGCGAGCGCGTACGGCACCTTCGCGCGCGACGGCCTCCAGCACGACCCGTACTCGGTGACGTCCGTGACCAAGGACGGCGAGCCCGTCGAGGGCCTGGAGCCGGCCCGCACCCGGCGGGCCCTGGACGCGCGCGTCGCCCACCAGGTCGACGCCGCGCTGCGGGACGTCGCCGTGGACACCGTGGGCCGGGTCGTGTCGAAGACCGGGCGGCCCGTCGCGGCCGGGCGCACGTCCGACCAGGACCGGTTCCGGGCCTCGTGGTTCATCGGGTACACGCCCGAGGTGTCGACCTCCGTCACCCTCTTCCGCATGCGCCCGCGCGACCCGCTGCTTCAGCCGCTGTCCGGCGTCGGCGGGAGCAAGTCCCGGCACGGCAACGCGCTCACCGAGCGGATCTGGCGGGACGCGCTGAGCGGCGTTGACCTTGCCCCTGGGGGAAAGTCCAAGGTCGGCTCACCGAAGGCAGCCGCCCTCGGTGACCGGTGACACTCCGGTCCCGGAGGATGACCCCGTGGACGCACCCGGCAGAGACCCAGAACCTCGCAAGGACCCAGAACTCCTCAGCATCGGCGCCTTCGCCGCCCGCACCAGGCTCTCCGCGAAGGCGCTGCGCCTGTACGACCGGCAGGGCCTGCTGCCCCCGGCGTACGTGGACGACGCGACCGGCTACCGCTACTACCGGCCCGAACAGGTCGAGCGGGCCCGCACCGTCGTGCTGCTTCGCCGGCTCGACATGCCGCTCGCGGACATCGCGGCGGTCGTCGGGCTCGACGGCGAGGGCGCGGCGCGCGCCGTCGGGGAGCACTGGGCCCGGGTCGAGGAGCGGTTCGCCGCCCAGCGCACCCTCGTGGACTACCTCCGGGGCCGCATGTCCGGAAGGAGCCCCACTTTGTACGGCACGTTCGAGATCCGCACCACCGACGTCCCCGAGGCGTTCGTCCTCGTCGAGCGCAGGCACGTGTTCACCGACGAGCTGCCCGCCTGGATCGACGCCTCGCTCGCCCGCCTGGAGCGGGCCGCCATGGAGTCCTGCGGCGGGGTCGCGGCCGCGCCGTTCGTGATCTACCACGCCGAGGTCACCGAGGACAGCGACGGGCCCGCCGAGGTGTGCGTGCCCGTCGCGGACCCGGCGGCCGCGCGCGCCTGGGCCGCGGAGCAGGGGCGCAAGTGGGACGTGCGGGCACGGGTGGAACCGGCCCACCGGCTCGCGTACACCCGCATCACCAAGGCGCAGGTCGTCTACCCGCAGATCATCGGCGCGTACGACGCCGTGGAGGCGTGGCTGGAGCGCGAGGGGCTCACCTCCACGGGGCCCTGCCGCGAGGTGTACTTCGCGGAGTGGGACGCGGCGGGGCCCGGGGACCAGGTCTGCGACGTGGCATACCCGGTGGGCTGACGCTTCATCAAATCCCTGGGTTCTCTTCGCGCCGCCCAGGCGTCAACGCCCCCTCCCCCACCTATTCTGAGGAGACATGGAGGGGGACGGGGGCGGAAGAAGCTCCAACTCGGCTGGGCAGGACCCGAGTTGGGAGGCCGACCCGCGCGCGGAGGGGGCCGCCTCCGAGTCCTCCCTGCCGCCGCTCTTCGTCGCGGGACCGCCCCAGCGCGCCGCCCGCGTCGAGCTGCCGCCGGAGAGCCCCGACCCGACCGTCCTGCCCGAGATCACGCTCCTGGACCGGGCGGTGTCGCGCGGCGACGACCCGGACGCGCTCGCCGGCCTGCCGCTGCCGCCGGACCGGCTGCTCGCCCGGCAGTACCGGGTGGTGCGGCCGCTCGGGTACGGCGGGATGGGCGAGGTGTATCTCGCGCTCGACACGAAGGTCGGGGGCCGGGAGGTCGCGATCAAGATCCTGCGCCCGGAGAACGCGCCGCAGCACGCGGCGAACGGCGGCCGTGAGGACGGCGCCCCGCACCCCGCGCCCGGCTCCCCCGAACACTCCCTCTCCCCCGAACACCCCCTCGCGCGCGAGCGCCAGGAGCTCGTCGAGCTCAACCACGACGACATCATCCGGGTCTTCAACTACGGGCACCATCCGGACGTCGGTGACTTCCTCGTCCTGCAGTACGTCGACGGGCCCACCCTCGAAGAGGTGCGCGCCCGCGCCGAACTGCACCCGGAGGAGTTCGGCGACTCCCGCTTCTACGAGTTCGTGCTCGCGTACGGGGTGCGGTTCCTGGCCGGGCTCGGCTATCTGCACGCGCCCGAACGCGGCAAGGTGTACGGCGACTTGAAGCCGTCCAACGTCATGCACGACGGGTCCACGACGAAGTTCATCGACGTGGGCAGCGTGCGGCGGGCGGGCGCGCCCGGCCTCACCTCCGCGGACTACCGCGCGCCGACGGTCGGTCCGCGCGGCGAGTCCACCGGCGCCGACGACCTGTTCAGCCTCGGCGAGACGCTGCGCCACCTGTGCGGCCTCGACGACCTCGACCAGTTCGCCGACCTCTCCCTGCTGACCTGCCTGGACGCGCCCAGCGCCGAGTCCCCCCTGTCCCGCGCGACCCGCCGCATGACGGTCCCGCAGCCCCCCGAAGCACTCGGCCTCGGCCTCTTCTCCCTCGCCCGCACCCTCCGCCGGGCCACCCGCCCCGACCGCTCCGACCGCTTCGCCACGGCCCGCGAAATGGACGAACAACTACGCGGCGTCTTCCGTGAGTTGCGCTCCCTCCGCCTGCGCACGGAGACCTTCGAGCCGTCCCCGCTGTTCCTCCAGTCCGCGTACGCGTTGGACGGGGGGCTCGGGACGCCGCCGCCGTTGTCGCGGTGGGCGTTGGGGGCCCCAGAACACACCGCACACACGGCACACACGGCGGATGGTGCGGCGGGCCGGGACGGCGCGGTCCCGTACACCGCTCCCGAACCCGCCGACGCAGCCCAGCAGTTGCCCGTCCCCCGGCCCGATCCCGACGACGCCCACCACATCGAGCTGAGCCGGCTCGGGGACGACGACCCGGCCGCGCTGCTCCAGCACACCGCGGAGTGGCGCGCCTCGCCCGAGGTGCATCTGCTGCGCTGCCGCCTGACGCTGCGCACCGCGCTGCGGCCCGGCGCGCAGGTGCCGCCGCGCCTCGACGCCGCCGCCGTCGCGCTGGTCCGCGCCGAGGAGGCCATCGGGCCCGGGGCCGCCCCGTACGACTGGCGGCTCGCCTGGCACCGCGGCCTGCTCGCGCTCGCCGCCGCCGATGTGCGGCGCGCCCGCGTCCACTTCGACCGGGTGTACGCCGCCATCCCCGGCGAGTACGCGCCCAAGCTGGCCCTCGGCCACTGCGCCGAGCGGCTCGGGCGGTGGCGGGAGGCGCTCACGTTCTACGAGGCGGTGCGGGTGCGCAACCCCTCGCTCGGCGGCGCGGCGTTCGGGGCGGCGCGGGCCCGGCTCACCCTCGGCGGGCCGCGGGCCCTCGGGTACGCCGTCGAGGCCCTTGACGCGGTGGCCCAGCACTCCCGGCACCGCACCGCCGCGCGGGTCGCCGCGGTGCGGGTGTGCGTGGACCACGCGCGCGGCGCGGACGACCTCACGGAGGTGGTCCGGCGGCTCGGGCGGCTCTTCTACGCGCACGGGCTCACCGACGAGCAGGCGCGGCTGCGGATGCGGGCCGAGGTGTGGGAGGCGGCGCGGGCCCTGCTCGCCTCGGGCGCGGTGTCCGCCGCCCGCCTCCGCGAGGTCGCCCACGGCGCGGACGTACGCCTCCGCTTCCCCCTCACCGAACGCCAGTTACGCGTAGGCCTCTCCCGCTTCTGCCTGGGCCTCGCCCAACAAGCCACCCGCGACCCCACCGCAGCCGACACCCACCTCGCCGAACTCCTCCTGGACCGCGCTTACGCGACGCGCCCGTTCGGGTTGAGACATCAGAGGGGGGAGGAGCGGTGAGCGGAGGGAGGCCGACGCTGCGCCGGGCGTGGCAGTGGCTGTGGGCCACCGAGTCCAAGCGCACCCGCAACCACGCCTACCTCCGCGACCGGCTCCTCGCGCTTCCCCTCCTCACCGCCCTCACCTTCGCCCCCTTCGCCTGGGCCCACGCCACCCTCCGGGACGACGCCGAGTACCTCCGCACCCAGGCCGCCCCCGCCCTCGTGGACCTCGCCGACGCCCGCGTGTCCCTCCAGATCGCCGACCGCGAAGCGGGCGACAGCCTCCGCGCGGGCCGCGCCGTAGAACTCAGCGGGCTCAGCGAGCGCTACCGCACCCGCACCACCCGGGCCACCCAGCGCCTGAACCAGGTGGCCCGCAGCGGCGCCCTGTCCGCGCCCGAGCGGCAGGACCTCGACGTCGTCGCGGGCCTCCTCGCCGACTACGGCACCTGGACCGCCTGGGCCCAGGCCAACGCCGCCGACCGCGCCCTGCGCGAGGCCGCCCTGGCGTACGCCCGCAGCATCCTGTGCTCCGCGCGGGAACCGGCAAGCGCGAACCGGCCGGACGGCCACCTCGCCTGCCGCCCCGCCACCGGCTCCACCGCCACCGCGGTCGTCGACCGCGTCACCGCCCTCGAACGCGCCCTCCAGGAGCGCCTTTCCGACCGCGCGGAGCCGGGAGCGGGCGTGCTCGTCGCGTTCGGCGTCTCCGGGGTCGCCTTCCTGCTGCTCGTACGCGGCCTCTGGCGCACCCAGCTCTTCCTGCACCACCGTTTCCGGCTGTACGTCAGCCTCCCGCTGCTCGCCGCCGCCCTGCCACTGCTCGCGCTGCCGCTCCTCGCCGTCGACGCCGTACTCGTACAGAGCGCGCAGCGCGACGCCGAGTCGACGGCCCGCGCGCTGTCCGGCGAGACGTCCCCGGGGATCGAGAGCGCCGCGGAGGCCGATCCGTTCGGCACGCCGGACCGGTACGTGATCGCCGCCCTGGAGGACTCCGTCGACGGCGAACTGGCCGAGGGCCGCCTCGCCTTCCTCGACGGCGCCGCCGCCTGGGTGGTCCCCGCGGGCCTCCTGAGCGCCGCGCTCACCGGCGCGACCCTGCACTCCTACCGGCGCGAGTACGTCCGCCTCACCCGCCCGGGAGCCGCCCCATGACCCGACAGCGACCCCGGCGGCGGCGCACCGCCCTCGCCTGCTGCCTGCTCCTCCTCGCCGCCCTCGCCGGCGGCGGCTGCGCCGACCGGAGCCGCGAGACCCTGGTCGTCCTCGGCCCGTGGACCGGCGCGGAGGGCACCGCGTTCGAGGCGATGCTGAAGCGGCTCGAAGACGCTTCCCCAAGCTCTCAACTTCGTTCGAGCAGGGGAGGCCCCACTGGCGTGACGTACACGTACAAAGGCACCCGCTCGCTCCGCGAGACCCTGGTCGCGCAGCTCGAAGCCGGCGACCCGCCGGACGTCGCCGTCCTCAACAGCCTGGGAGAACTGACCGAGTACGCCCGCGACAACCGGCTCGAACCGCTGGACACCCCCGGCCACCCGCCCTGGGCACCCCGCGTCGACGTGAACGGCAGCAGCCGCACCTACTGGGTGCCCCTGAAGGTCGACCTGAAGAGCCTGGTGTGGAGCAAGGAGGGCGGCGAGCGTGACCGTGCCCGGCCCCGGTGGTGTGTGGGGATGGCCTCGCAGGCCACCTCGGGCTGGCCCGGGACGGACTGGATCGAAGATCTGCTGCTGCACCGGTCGGGTCCGGAGGCGTACGCGCGGTGGGCGACGGGGCGGCTGAGCTGGCGGAGTCCCGAGGTGCGCGGAGCCTGGACGGCGTGGGCGCAGCTGCTCGGCGAGCGCTCGAAGAAGTCGGTCGACCTCTCGCTCACCACGTCGTACGAAGGCACCTCCGACCCGAAGGCGGCCCGCCCGGCCCCGAGGGGGCTCCTCAACTCGCCGGAACTCGATTGCACCCATGAACACCAGAGCGCCTTCATTCGCTACTTGTATGCGAATGCGAAGGGTGAAGAGGGTGGAGGGAAGGGGTCCGGCGGGGGCGTGCGGGTCGATCCTTCCGCGCGGTTCCTGCCCGGTCCCGCCGCCCATGACGGCGCGTACGAGGTCGCGGGCGACATGGCGGCCGTGTTCAGCGGCAGCCCGGCCGCGCGCGAACTGGTCGAGCGCCTGTCGGGCGGCGAGGCGCGGCGGCTCTGGCACGAGGAGGCGGAGCCCGAGCTGCGGCCCTTCTTCCCGGGCGCGGGCGATCCGCAGCCCACCGACCCCGGCGGGGGCAAGGCCGCCGCACTGCTCACCGGCAAGGCCGAGACACTCTGCTTCGACGCCTCGGACGCGATGCCGCCCGCGCTGCGCGACGCCTTCCACCGCGCGGTGCTCCGCTACTTCCGCGACCCCTCGGGCGACCGCCTCGACACGCTCCTCGGCCAGCTCGACACCGTGCGCGCCGAGACCGGTCTCCAAGGGCGCGGCACCACGGGCCACAACAGCCTCCCACCCGAGGCCCTGTGCGCACCTCCCACGGACGGGTGACGCGGGCTGACGTGCCCAGGCTGCGAATACGGCCATTCAGCCGCATACTGGTCATGGCCTTGCCCTTGGGGTCGCTGTCTGCCAACCATTCCGCAGCGGTTAGCGTCTACTCCGAAGGAGTTGTCCCCCAGCCAGCCGAACGGACCGCCGACCGTGGCCTCTGCCGAACTGTCCACCCCGTCACTCAGCCGAGCCGACCGGGGCAGTGGCATGCCCGAACCGTGGCACGTGCGTTACCGCATGCCGCTGCTGATCACCGCCGGTGTGCTGCCGCTGTACCTGCTGTGGTGGACGGTGTTCGCGACGGGCGGCGGCGACCTCGCCGCCCAGGAGGCCTGGGCGGGCTTCGCCCGGCGCTACCCGGGCTCGGCGTACAGCCTCTTCTGGTACGGCGGCCTGCACACCGCCAACTACAGCGTCATCTCCCCGTATCTGATGGCCGCGTTCGGCGTGCGGACCGTGGCGGCGGCCTCCGGCATCGCCGCCACCTGGATGGGCGTCGCGATCATCATGCGCAGCGGCATCCGCAAACCGCTGTGGCCCTCGATCATCGTCGGCTTCTCGATGTGGTGCCAGGTCGTGTGCGGCCGGGCGACGTTCATGCTGGGCGTCGCGTTCGGCGTCGGCGCGGTCCTGGCGGTCACCGGTACCGCCAACCGGCGCCGGGTCGCGGCCGCCACGCTCTGCGCGGCCCTTGCGACCATGGGCAGCCCGGTCGCCGGTCTCTTCCTCGTCGTGGTGGGCGGCGCCTATCTGCTCCTTCGCGAGTGGGGCAAGGGGCTCGCCCTGGTCCTGCCGCCGTTCGTCGTCGTCGGCCTGACGACGTGGCTGTTCCCCTTCGAGGGCGAGCAGCCGATGGCCTTCATAAGGATCTTCCCGCCGGTGCTGCTGTGCGGGGTCGTGATCCTTGCGGCGCCGCGCTCCTGGAAGCTGCTGAAGGTGGGCGCCGCGGTGTACGCGGTGGGCGTGGTGCTTACCTGGCTGATCCCCACCCCGATCGGTACGAATGTCGAGCGCTTCGCCGAGATCGCGGCCCCGCCGATACTGCTCGCCGCCGTCCTGAACCGGAAGTTCCCCGCCCTGCGGCTGCTGCGGCCGAGCGGCAAGCCGCGCCACTTCTGGCATCGGACGGTGCTGATCTGCGCCGTCGCCCTCTCCCTCATCTGGGTGTCCATCAAGACGACCTCCGACATAGTGGCGTACACCAAGGTGCCCACCTGGGCCGTCGAGACCGACGGCGTCGTCAAGGCACTCAACCGCCTGGGCGCCGAGCGCACCCGCGTCGAGGTGGTCCCGGCCCGCGACCACCGCGAGGCCGCCGTCCTGTCGCCGTACATCAACATGGCGCGCGGCTGGAACCGGCAGGCCGACGTGGAGCGCGGCCGCCTGTTCTACGAGGGCCGGCCGGTCTCCGAGGTCAAGGAGGGCATCTTCTCGTCGTCCTCGTACCGCGCCTGGCTGAACCACTGGGCGGTCGGCTTCGTCGTGCTCTACAAGGGCGACGGCCGCCCCGACGGCGCCGCCGAGCGCGAGCACGACCTGGTGACCAGCGAGCCCAGCTACCTGGACCAGGTCTGGCACGACGACAACTGGCGCATCTACCGCGTCAAGGACGCCGTCCCCCTCGTCGACAAGCCCGGCTCCGTGGTCACCGCCGACGGCGCCCACCTGACCGTCCGCATGCCGAAGCCCGGCTCGGTCATCGTCCGCGTCGCCTACTCGCCGTGGCTGTGGGCGGAGGGCGGCTGCCTCTACAAGGAGGGCGACTTCACGCGCCTGACGGTGGAGAAGCCGGGGGATGTGCGGATCGCGTCCAACTACGGGGGCCCATCGGGGCCGCAGCCGAAGTGCGAGCCGGCGCCCGACAAGGACTAGCGGCTTACTTCGCACGAAGAAGGCTTGGCGTACGAAGAAGGGGTGGGGCGAACCGTTCGGTTCGCCCCACCCCTTCTTCGTTCTCTTGCTGTTCCTGCCGCTCTAGCCGACGCGCGTCAGCTTCGCTCCGAAGCCCGGCTCCGAGAGGTCCTTCTGGAGGGCCACCGGCACCTTGATGGCGCCGCTCGTGGTGCCGTCGCCGACGGTGAGGCGGCCGACGACCGTGCCCGCCTTGGCGGAGTGCGGCGGGGTCTTGCCGCCGTTGTCCAGCTCCACCTTCGAGGTAAGGCCTGACCAGCCGACGGCGGTGACGTCCTTGGTGGCGACGACCGGCGTCGTACCGCCCAGGCCGTCGTCGACCTCGCCGACGACCTGGCCCTTCTTCACCACGGTCTTCGCCTTGAGGGTGTCCTGCCCGGCCGCGATGAGGTCCTTGGTGACGTTGGTGACCTTGTCGATGTTGGCCACGCCGTCCGTACCGAACTGGGCGAGGGCCGCGCCGATGATCATGTGGGTCTTGCCGCCGGCCTTCTTCTCCGCGGCGAAGAGGATGTTGCCGCCGGCGGCCGTGGTGGTGCCGGTCTTGATGCCGATGGCGACGGTCGGGACGAGGCCGAAGAAGTTCTTCTGCTTGTCGCCGTTGAGGTCCTTGTAGTTGGGCTGGCCCGCGATCTCCTTGAAGATCGGGTTCTCCATGGCGACGCGGCCGAGCTTCACCAGGTCCTCGGCGGTCGACACGGTCGTCTTGTCGAGGCCGCTCGGGTCCGTGTAGTGGGTGTTCTTCATGCCGAGTTCCTTGGCGGTCTTGTTCATCTTGGCGACGAACTTCTCCTCGGAACCCTTGCTGTCCCAGCGGGCGAGCAGCCGGGCCACGTTGTTGGCGGACGGCAGCATCACGGCCTGCAGTGCCTCGTACTGGGTCAGCTCCTGGCCCTCGGTCACCTTGACCACGGACTCGTTGGCGGGCTTGCCCTTCTCGTAGTGCCGCTGCGCCTGGGCGTCGACGGGGATCTTCTCGCCGTTCTCACCCTTCTTGATCGGGTGGTCGCGCAGGATCAGGTACGTCGTCATCACCTTGGCGATGCTGGCGATCGGTACGGGCTTCTGCTCGCCGGAGGTGCCGAAGGTACCGATGCCGTCGACGTCCATGGCCGCCTGGCCCTTGGCCGGCCAGGGGATGGACGGCTTTCCGCCCTCGAAGGAGTACGACGACGCGCTCGTCAGCGTCAGCTTCGGCTCGGGCAGCGGACGCACGGCCTGTGCGACTGCGAACACAATAATCAGGAGCGCGACGAGGGGCGTCCAGACCTTGACCCGCCGCACGATGGTGCGGGTCGGGGTCTCCGGGGGCGGCGGCGTGTTGGTCAGCTCGGCGAGCAGGTCCAGCGGGGGGCGGGGCGGCAGCGGTTGCTGACGCGTGTGCTGGTCCTGCTGCGGCCCCGGCGCGGGCGTCTGTGCGGGGGTGGTCTGCGGGGGTACGGGGCCGGAGGCGGCCTTGGCGTCGGCGCCCGCTGCGGCTCCGGCCCCGGCTGCGGCTCCGGCCGACCCGGGCTTGGCTTCGGTCCCGGCGGCTCCCGTCCCGGCCGCCCACCCGGGTGTGGCTCTCGGGGTGGTGCCCGGCTTGGCGGCCGGGTCCGTCGCGGGCTTCGGGTCGGGCTTGGCGCGGGGCTCGTCGAGCGGCTTCAGCGCGACGAACTTGCTGGTCCGCTCGGACTCGGACTCCGGCTTGGGCTCGGCCTTGGGCTTGGATCCGGCCTTGGATCCGGCCTTGGACTCAGCCTTGGACTCAGCCTTGGACTCAGCCTTCCGCTCGGGCTCGGCCTTCTTCCCGGCTTCGGCCCCGGCCGCGTCGTCCTTGGGCTCGGGCACATCGCCGAGCTTGAGCATGGTGGTCGGCTGGTCCACCCCCGCCGAGGCGGGCCGGAGCGCCTTGAAGACAGCGGTGGCCTGGTCGACGGGCTTGCCCTCGGCGGCACCCTTCAGCGCGTCCTTCGCCACGTCCTTGCCGGACTCGGCGGCACCCTTCGCAGCGTCGCCGCTGGACTCGGGCTCGTCCTTCGACGTGCCCTCACCCGGCTCCGCGGAGCCGTCCGCGTCGTCGCCGGGACGTACCGACTTGAACACGGCGGTGGCCTGGTCGACCGGGCGACTGTCGGATTCGGGCTCCGCCTCGCCCGCGGTTCCCGGCTCGTCGTCGGCCTCAGCAGTGGGCTTCGCGTCGGCTTCGGCCGGCCGGACGGTCTTGAACACGGCCGTGGCCCGGTCGACCCGCGGGTCACGCGGCGCGGACTCGGCATCGGCATCGGCATCGGCATCGGCATCGGCATCGGCATCGGCATCGTCCGCGTCCGCCTTCGCGGAGGGCCGCGCAGCCGTGAACACGGCAGTCGCCATGTCGACCGCGGAACCCGCCGCCCCGGCGCCGTCGGAGTCGGAGTCGGAGTCGGAGTCGTCGGAGTCGGAGTCGGAGTCGGCGGCGTCGGCACCGTCGTCCTCGGCAGCGTCCCCGCCGTCGGCGGAAGCCGCGGCGTCATCGTCCGCCCCGGCACCCGACGCGGCACCGGCGTCAGCCACCTGACCTGCGCTTATGCCGCCTTCAGCGGCGCCGTCAGCAGCCTCCGCCGAGCCCTCGCCCGAAGCCTCCTCTGAAGCACCGGAACCCTCGCCCGCAACCCCGGCGGAGCCGTCCGCGGAGCCGGCCTCGCCCGAGGAGGAACCTTCCCCCTCGGCCTCCGGCGAGGACGCAGAGGACTCATCAGCCCCCGCGACCCACGCGGCAACCGCGGCGCGCAGCCGCGCGTCTCCACCGTTGGCGCCCGGCGTGGAGCCGGCCGAGGAGCCGGACGAAGCGTCGGCCCCACCGTCCGAGGCGCCCCCGCCAGAAACCGTCTTCGACCTGTCGGGGAACTCGCCCGCCACCGATGCCTCCTCGTGCTCGCCACGCCGTTACGTCCGGCCATTACGTACGCCGAAGCGCCGCACCGCCGCAATCACCCGCCCGGACCCGCTGTCCGAAGGTGTCCGAACCATGTACCAGTGTCCTGTGTGAGGGCTTAACCCCCGTGGTAGACGAGAACGACATACCTACTGGTTCCCGTACGTACCGCCCACGCGCTCTCGACAGACCAATGTGAGAGGGGTCACCCTGTCATTCATCCACGCGGGGAGGCATGGATGGGCAGGAGCCGCAGAACAATTCCGGAGGAGCTTCTGCTGCTCGCTTTGGACCCGGCCACGGGTACCACAGCGCAGCCGCAGTCGCTCGACCTCGGTCTGGCCGGAGCACAGCTAGTGGAGCTGGCGCTGGCCGGACGGATAGCCCCTGACGGGGATCGTATCGCCGTGGTGATGCCACGGCCGACCGGAGATCCGACTCTGGACTCCGCACTGGAACTGCTGCGCAGGCGCGGCAGCCCGGTCCGGGCGGTCCACTGGATCGGCGGGCCCCGACTGGGGCTGCGCCAGATCTACCTCTCGCATCTGGAGCGGTGCGGCATGGTGCATGCCGTGGCGGGCCAGATGTGCGGAGTACTGCCGACGACTCGCTACCAAGCGACGGAGACGGCGATCAGCCGGGACATCAGGGCCCGGCTGGATTCAGCGATCCGCACCGGCGTACCGCCGGACCCGCGGACCGCGGCGCTCGCCGCGCTGGCCCACGCGGTCGGACTCGGCAAGCACCTGTATCCGGGCAACGAGGGCCGCTCGTCCCGTTCCCGGCTGCGGGATCTGATCAGGCACGACCCGATGGGCGGCCTCGTGGCGCACGCCGTGATGGACGTCCAGAACGGTGTGGCGGCGCAGCCGCGTCGCAGCCCCGCGACTACCGCGGGACAGAGCGGGCGGCAGCCCGCGCAGGCGGCGAGGACCGCACCGGACCCCGGCAGGGTTCCGATGCAGCCGCACCGGGGTGCGGGAGCCATGGCCCGCGCCGTGGCCCACTGATATCCGGGCCACAGCAGAGAACCCCAGCACCACCGGCACCACCGGGAAAGCCAGCAACCCAAAGCACCGCCAGCACCACCAAGCTCAGGCACCACTCGCGTCACACGCACCGCGTGACGCACCCCGCGTCACACGCACCGCGTGACGCACCCGCACCGCCAGGTGCACCCAGCGCCGCACCGCAGTCCCCCAGACCCGGTTCGGGAGCCGCTGGACCGCGCGGGCAGGGCGCCGGTCCGTCCAGGACGGACGGACCGGCGCCCTGGCCCGTGCGGCCGCAACCGCCTCACGCTGCACGCCCGTTGAGGAACCGCACTCGGCGCGAGCCGCGCCGGCACCCCCACACACCGCTGTTCTGCTGTTTCCCAGCGGCGAGTTGGCCCGTGGTGGCACTCTGCATGGCAGCAGACACGCAAAGTAGAGGCATAGTGCCGGAGGTGCACGTCCCGTGGCGTCCAACGTCAATCCCACCGTCAGGCGACGCCGGCTCGGCCAGGAGCTGCGCCGGCTGCGTGAGCTCAAGGGCATGACGGCCGAGGAGGTGGCGGAGCGCCTGCTCGTCTCGCAGTCGAAGATCAGCCGCCTCGAGAACGGCCGCCGTTCGATCAGTCAGCGTGACGTCCGCGACCTCTGCGGGGTGTACGAGGTGGAGGACCACCGCATCGTCGACTCGCTGATGCAGATGGCCAAGGACTCCCGCCAGTAGGGCTGGTGGCACTCCTTCGGCGACATCCCGTACAGCGTGTACATCGGCCTGGAGACGGACGCCGCCTCCTTGCGGGTGTACGACCCGCAGGTCGTCCCCGGCCTGCTCCAGACCAGGCCGTACGCGGAGGCACTGATCACCGGCGCGCTCCCGGAGACCACCCCGACCGACATCGAGAAACGGGTGCAGGTCAGGATGCGCCGCCAGGAGCGCATCGCGGCGCCGGAGAATCCGCTGCGGCTGTGGACCGTTCTGGACGAATCCGCGCTGCGCCGCGTCGTCGGCACCCGCGCGCTGATGCGCGAACAACTGGAATACCTGGTGGAACAGTCCCAATTGCCGCATGTCACGGTGCAGGTGATCCCGTTCGACATGGGCGCGCATCCGGGGCTCAACGGTCAGTACGCGATTCTGGAGTTCCCGGACGCGTCGGATTCCAGCGTGGTCTACATCGAGGGTGTCACCAGCGACCTGTATCTGGAAAAGGCGAATGACGTCCAGCAGTACAGCGTCATGTACGAGCATTTGCGGGCACAGGCGCTGAACGTGGAGCAGTCCCGGCAGTTGATCGCGGACCTCGCCAAGGAGTACGCCCGCTGAAGGCGCCGCACCGTACACCTTTGGCGCATCGCAGCGGAAGACCCCTCTGGAATATGCCATCCGGTTGAGTGAACGAGCCATCCGCCGATCGATGTTGGCGAGTAGCGTCATTCACGCCAACAGCAAGAACGTTGGCGTATACCGCTCAACAGCGGTAACAGCAATTCACCAACTGGGCAAAACGGAGCGAACATGGCTATCCAGCAGGGCGCGTCGCACGCATGGACCAAGTCTTCCTACTCCACTGGGAACGGCGCGTGCGTCGAGGTCAAGTCCCCCGTCACGCACGCGATTTCCGTGCGCGACTCGAAGATCACTGACGGTCCGGTCATCGCCTTCCCGGCGGAGTCGTGGAATGTCTTCGTGACCGAGGTCCGCGAGGGAGATCACCACCGCGGGTGATACGTGCCACTACCGACTCAACCGCCTGAGAAAAACCGCATAAGCACCATCGCATGAGCCCTCTCGACTGGTCCGCCGTCCTGGCCGAGGGGGCTCGGCCATTGCCCGGCGGAGCTGGTCGGCGTACGCCTGGCGGAGCTGATCGGCGTGCGCCTAGCGGAGCTGGTCGACGTACCGGTCCGTGCCCGGCACCGTCGGGATGAACGGCGCGAGCAACTCCACCCGTCCGAGCCCCGATTCGGCCACTCCCGCCTCGCCGGCGGCGAACAGCCCCTCCCAGCACTCCCGCGGATCGCACTCCAGGAACCACAGCAGCGTCAGCCGCGTGTCGACGCCCTCGACCTGCTTCACGTACGTCATCCGGTCCCCCGGCAGCGGCGTCGGCCGGAAGATCACCGCCATCGCTGCGGGCGAACCGGCGAGCGCGCGCGGCAGCCGCCGCGCCACCAGCCACTCCAGCAACTCGGCGCGCTGCCGCGGACCTTCGGCGTCGACGACTTCGAGGACGAGCCCTTGATACGGGTGGTCGAGCGCGTGGAAGTCGCGCGGCCCGGCCGCACCGTCCCGGTACACGGTGGCCTCGTGGTCCTGGAAGGCGGTGAAGACATGGGTGCGGGCCTGGTGGACGCGGCCGTCGCGGTTGAGGCGCTTGTTGATGCCGACGGTCCACTTCATGTGCTCGTCGTAGCGGCCCTCGGTGATCCAGTACGTCGACAGGTAGCAGCCCGCGGTCACCGGCTCGGCGACCGCCGACTTCTCCGGGCGGCGCAGGAGTTGGAGGTCGCGGGTCGCCACCCAGCGCCGCCCCGCGTACATCCAGGGCATCGCCATGGCGCCCGCGTAGTAGTGGTCGTCCTCGTACCAGCGGTTGTAGGCGAACTCCTGGCCGGGGTGCGGCTCGACCATGGTGATCAGCGCATGGCCGGGGCGCACCCCGTAGGGACCGGCGGCGGCCAGCTCGCCGTACACCTCGGCGCGGGTGTCCTCAGTCACTGGTCTCCCCTTCCTTCCTCCGTTGGACGCCCATACTCTGACGCTCCGTCAGGCAAACTGCCAGAGTCCGGAGGTTCCCCATGTCACTGCTCGACGGCAGGACCGTGATCGTCTCGGGGGTCGGCGCGGGGCTCGGCCATGAGGTCGCCGCCGCCGTGGTGCGCGACGGCGGCAACGCCGTGCTCGGCGCGCGCACCGAGGCGAACCTCGCCAAGTCGGCCACCGAGCTCGACCCCGAGGGCAAGCGCGTCGCGTACCGCGCCACGGACATCACCGACGAGGGCCAGTGCGACGCGCTGGCCGCGCTCGCCGTCGAGCGGTTCGGGCGGATCGACGCACTGGTCCAGGTCGCCGCCTGGGACAGCTACTTCGGCGGCCTTCAGGACGCGGACTTCGTCGCCTGGGACGGCGTCCTGGACGTGAACCTGCTCGGCTCGCTGCGGATGACCCGGGCCTGCCTGCCGCACCTCAAGGAGCGCGGCGGCTCGGTCGTCCTGATCGGTACGCAGTCGTCGGTGGCCGCGCCCTCGCAGGTGCGGCAGGCGGCGTACGCGGCGTCCAAGGGCGCGCTGGTCTCGGCGATGTACTCCCTCGCGCGCGAGCTCGGCCCGCACCGGATCCGCGTGAACACCGTCCAGCCGGGCTGGATGTGGGGGCCTCCGGTCGAGGCGTACGTGAAGTTCACCGCGCACACCGAGGGCGTACCGGAGGACGAGGTGAAGCGGCGGCTCACGGACCGGATGGCGCTGCCGGAACTGGCGACGGACGGAGATGTCGCGGACGCGTGCGTGTTCCTGGCGTCGGACCGGGCGCGGGCGATCACCGGCCAGTCGTTGTTGGTGAACGCGGGCGAGGTGATGCGCTAGGGACCACCCCCGGACGGGGGTCCGGCGTGACCCCCTTCGGGGGCTTTCGTCGCCCCTCTTCAGTCACGTACGTGAACCAAGGTCGTCAACTCGAACGATTTTACTTCCTCTTGACTGTGCGGGCGGTTGTCCGCGCCTTGCCGCCGAACCGACGATGAGCGGGCACTTCGCGGCCGTTCAGGTGTCTCACAGGTGAAGTGGGCGCCGTTTCAGCGGAGTTGACCGAGTTCACAAGGCGGACCCCTGGGAGGGGCAATGAACGGTCTCGACTGGGCCGTGCTCATCGCGTATTTCGGCGTGATGGTCGCGATCGGCGTGTGGTCCCACAAACGCGTCGACAACGTCAGCGACTTCTTCACGGCCGGCGGGAAGATGCCCTGGTGGCTCTCCGGAATCTCGCACCACATGTCCGGATACAGCGCGGTGATGTTCACGGGTTACGCCGGTATCGCCTACACCTACGGTGTCACGTCGTTCATCACCTGGTCGTTCCCCATCGCGCTCGGCATCGCCATCGGCGCCCAGTTGTTCGCGCCCCGCATCAACCGGCTGCGCTCACGCCTGCACGTCGCGTCGCCCCTCGAATATCTCAAGAACCGCTACAACCTGAAGACCCAGCAGGCCCTCGCCTGGTCCGGCATGCTCCTGAAGATCGTGGACGTAGGCGCGAAGTGGGCCGCGATCGCGACCCTCCTCTCCGTCTTCACCGGCGTCTCCCTCAACCAGGGCATCCTCATCACCGGCGTGATCACCGCGATCTACTGCACGATCGGCGGCCTGTGGGCGGACGCCCTCACGGAGCTCGGGCAGTTCATCATCCAACTCCTCGCCGGTGTCGCGATGTTCGTGGCGGTGGTGGCGAAGCTCGGTGAGTACGGCGGGTTCTTCGGGGTGTGGGACCGCCCCGAACTGGACGGGCACGCCAAGCCGCTCGTCGGTCCGTACGGAACCGTCTTCCTCCTCGCCTTCCTCTTCATCAAGCTCTTCGAATACAACGGCGGCATGCTCAACCAGGCGCAGCGCTACATGGCCACCGCCAACGCGCGCGAGGCCACCCGGTCCGCGCGCCTCTCCGCCATCCTGTGGCTGGTGTGGCCGCTGGTCCTGTTCTTCCCCATGTGGATGTCGCCGCTGCTGGTCGACGCGAAGAAGCCGGACGGTTCGGACTCGTACGCCCTCATGACCGAACAACTCCTCCCACACGGCCTGTTGGGCCTGGTCATCGTCGGCTTCTTCTCCCACACCATGGCCATGTGCTCCTCCGACGCCAACGCGATCGCGGCCGTGTTCACGCGGGACGTGGCGCCGGTCCTCTCCAAGAAGGCGCGGGCGTGGAATGACCACGCCGGACTCATCGCCGCCCGCCTCACCACCGTGATCTTCCTCGGCCTCTCCATGGCGGTGGCCACGCAGGTCAACTCCCCCGCCTTCAAGGACATCATCACCGTCGTCATCAAGTGGGTCGCCGGCCTGATGGGCCCGATCGCCATCCCGATGATGCTGGGCCTCCTCCGCCAGTTCCGCCGCTGCGGGCCGACGGCCGCGCTCACCAGTTGGAGCATGGGTCTGCTTGCCTTCTGGCTGGTCAACTACCCCATCCACTGGAACGTCGACGGCGGCGTGCCCCTCCAGTACCAGGTCTCCATCCCCCTCGCCGTGTCCCTGATCCTCTACATCGTGATCGGCTACATCAAGCCGGAGGACACCCCGGAGCGGGACGCGCTCATCGAGCGCATCAACACGGACGACGACTCGTCCGCGGCAGCAATCCCCACCCAACCGGAACCCACCGAACCCAAAACGGTCGCCTGACGCCGCCCTGGGCCTGCACCCCTGAACCCCCGCCGCTCCGCGGCGGGGGTTCTCCCACGCACCCGTGGTGGACTGCACCCCATGCAGACCGCGAGACGCGTGCTACTCGTTGCGTACGACAACGCCCAGATCCTCGACATCGCCTGCCCCAGCGGCGCCCTGGACATAGCCAACCGCCACGGAGCAAGCCCCCCGTACCGCATAGAACTGGGCACAGTGGGCCGCCGCCCGGCCACCACCACGGCAGGCATAGCCCTGGCGGCCGGCCAGCGCCTGGACACGGTGAAGGGCCCCCTGGACACTCTCCTCGTGGTCGGCGGCGCGGGCTACGAGGACGCGGCAGCCGACCCCCACCTGGTCGCCCACGTACGCCGCCTTGCGGCACAGAGCCGCCGCATAGCCTCCGTCTGCACAGGCGCCTACGTCCTGGCCGCCGCGGGCCTGCTTGACCACCGCCGCGCCACCACCCACTGGGGCTACGCGGCCCAACTGGCGGCCCGCCACCCCACAGTGGCGGTGGACGTGGCCCCCCTCTACGTACGCGACGGCAACGTCTACACCTCCGCGGGCGTAACCAGCGCCCTGGACCTCACCCTCTCCCTCATCGAGGACGACCACGGCCCCACCCTGGCCCGCGCGGTGGCCCGCGAACTGGTCTCGTATCTGCACCGCCCGGCCGACCAGGCCCAGATCAGCATGTTCCTGGCCGCGCCCCCGCCGGGCGACCGCCTGGTCCGCGACCTGGTGGGCCACATCGCGGCGCACCTCGCCGAGGACCTGTCCCCCGCCGCCCTCGCGGCCCGCGCGGGCGTGAGCACCCGCCACCTCACCCGCCTGTTCTCGGCGCACCTGGGCACGACGCCGGCCCGCGCGGTCCGGGCGGCCCGCACGGAAGCGGCCGCCCACTTGGTGCGCTCCAGCGAACTGTCCCTCGCCGCCATCGCCCGCCGCTGCGGCTTCGGCTCCGCCCAGACGCTGCGCCAGGCGTTCGTGGACCACTTCGGCATGCCCGGGGACAGGATCCGCAGGATGCCGGACATGCCCCGCCCACGAACGCCCCTCCCTCGGGAGACTCCCGTGGCATGACGCACCCGACACACGCGCAGTCGCCGCGCCCCACGACCCGCCGCACCGTCCTGCGCGGCACCGCCGCCACCGCCGCGCTCGCCACCGCGGGCCTCGCCGCGACCGGCCCCGCGCACGCCACCGACGTACACCCGAAGACCGACAGCGGCAACAGCAGCAGCGGCAGCGACGGCCCCCGCATCGGCATCCTCCTGTACGACGGCTACAGCCTCCTCGACCCCACGGGCCCCGCCGAAGTCCTCTCCCGCGTCCCCGGCGCGAGCGTCACGATGCTCGCCGAGCGGCGCGGCCCCATACGCACCGACACGGGTGACGTGGCCGTCCTGGCCGACCGCTCCCTCGACGAGGCGGGCCGCCTGGACGTACTCCTCGTACCGGGCGCGGGCAACCGCGGCCTGATCGCCGCCATGCAGAACCGGCCCCTCCTCGACTGGATCCGCGAGACGAACCGCCGCACCCGCTTCACCACGTCCGTGTGCACGGGTTCGCTGATCCTGGCGGCGGCCGGGCTCCTGGACGGCCGCCGCGCGACGACGTACTGGGCGTCGGCCCCGTACATGGAGAAGACCTTCGACGTCACTTATGTCCCTGAACGCTATGTGAAGTCGGGGAAGTTCATCACGTCGGCGGGCGTCTCGGCCGGTCTGGACATGTCCCTGTACCTGGCCGCGCGGCTCACCGACGACGACACGGCGAAGGCGATCCAGCTGGCCGTCGAGTACGACCCGAGGCCGCCGTTCGACGCGGGGAACGCGCAGGAGGCGAGCGACGATCTGAAGGCACGGGCGCTGAAGATCCTGGAGGACTCACAGGTGTGAGAGCAGCGGTACGCCGACGTGGCTCAGGCCCGCGGATACCGCGCCAGCCACCCCGGCGCCGCCCCCGCGGGGCTGTGCAGCGCGGGCCCCTGCGTCATCTCCATGGCGAAGTCGTCGGCGAGTTCGAGGATGGTGGCGCGGCCCTCCAGTTCGGTCAGCCAGCCGGGAGGCAGCGCGGTCTCGCCGTGCAGGGCGCCGAGGAGGGCACCGCACAGCGCGCCGGAGGCCGCCGAGGCGCCGCTGTGGTTGACGGCGAGGCGCAGCCCGTGGCGGATGTCCTCGCCGACGAGGGCGCAGTACACGGCGGCGCCGAGCGCGCCCACCGCCCCGCCCTCGCCGATCAGCTCCTCGACGCGGGTGGCCGTGGGCATGCCCTGCCGGACGGCGCCGAGGGCGTGCCGCAGCGCGTCGGTGACGGGCTGGTGGCCTGGCCGGGCGGCGAGCAGCGCGAGGGTGCGCTGGATGGCGCCGTCGAGGGACTCACCGCGGGCGAGGCCGTGTACGAGGATGGTGTGCGCCCCGGCCGCGAGGAACGCCGTCGGATGCCCGTGCGTCTGCACGGCGCACTCCACGGCGAGCTGCAGCACGAGCTGCGGCTCCCAGCCGACGAGCAGCCCGAAGGGCGCGGACCGGGTCGCGGCGTCCGGCCCCTGTTCGCCGGGGTTCTTCGGTACGTCGAGGGTGCCCATGCGGTCGTCGGCGAGCCCGGTGAGGCAGGCGCGGGAGGGGTCGCGGCGCGAGTACAGCCACTCCTCCCGGGCCAGCCACCCGTCTTCCTTGCGGCGCTCGTCGGGCCCCCAGTCGCGCTGGGTCGCCGCCCACCGCCGGTAGGCGCGGTGCAGGTCGGTGGGCGGGTGCCAGGCCCCGGTGTCGCGCCGCACCTGCGCCCGTATCAGCCCGTCGACGCTGAACAGCATCAGCTGGGTCGCGCAGGTCACGGCACCGCGCCTGCCGTGCGCGCCGACGAGTTCGGTGAGGCCCTCGGTGCCGTGCGCCTCGCGGATCGCGCCGAGCCCGAGCCCGTCGACGGGCGCTCCCAGCGCGTCGCCGACGGCGGCCCCGAGCAGCGTGCCGCGCACCCGGCTGCGGAAGTCCTGCTGCTCGGTGCGGCCCCACACACCGGTGGCTGCTGCAGTGCTCACCGAACCCCCTTTCCCGTGCCCTGGCGTCCGACTCCGCAGCACTGTAATCGAACGGGAACGGTGGGTTCAGGGCCCAAGTGGTTTGTACGGAGGTGCCCTTTCTCTGTCTCCCGGAGGGGGTTGTCGCTAACGCCCGGACGGGGTCGGCCGGTGTTCGACGTACTCGATGACGGTGCCGTCGGGGTGGCGGGCGGTGAAGCCCGTGCCCGTGGGAACCCGGTGCGGCGGGACGAGGATCTCGGTGCCTTCCTCCGCGGTCAGCCTGGTCAGGTAGGCCTCGGCGGAGTCGACGAGCAGCGTGCCGTCGGTCGCCCGGAACGGTTCCAGGACCTCCTCCGCGGCCTCCACGAGCAGGAAGCTGCCGACGACGGCCAGGGTGAGTTCCCTGGCCGGATACGTGAAGTACATGTCCCGCTCGGTCCCGAGCAGCCGCTCGTAGAAGGCCGTGACGGAGTCCAGGGTGCCGGGCGGGGTGTAGACGCGGATGAGGGGGCGGGGCTCGGTCAGGTGGGACGAGTCGTTGTGGCGTCGGATGACGACGGGTTCGGTTGTGGTGTCGATGTCGGTCATGAGTGCAGCCTCGCGGCGGGAATGGGGCCCGACCAGGCGGGTGTTCATGGGGTGAGTGGAGGTCACAGGATGACGGCAGCACCCCACGTGGGACAGGACTCGCCCCGCCGCGAGCTCGGCGGCTTCCTCCGCGCCCACCGCGCGCTCCTCGCCCCCGCCGACGTGGGCCTCCCCGCCACCCCCCGCCGCCGCACCGCAGGCCTCCGCCGCGAGGAGGTCGCCGCGCTCTCGGGCGTCTCCGTGGCCTGGTACACGTGGCTGGAGCAGGGCCGCGTGGATACGTCACGCCAGGTCCTGGACGCGGTGGCGCGCACCCTGCGCATGGACGAGGCGGCCCACGCCCACGCCCTGACCCTCGCGGGCTTCACCCCGGCCCACAGCCCGACGCGTACGCCCACGCACCCCACCCACCCCCTGCAACCCATGCTGGACGCCTGGCCCACGAGCCCCGCCCTGCTCCTCACCTCCGCCTTCGACATCCTCGCCTGGAACAAGGCGTACGCGACCCTCTGGCCGGACCCCGCCGACGTACCCCCCGACCGCCGCAACCTGCTCCTGCTCCTCACCACCGACCCCGGCCACCAGTCCACCCTCCCCACCTGGCAGCCCCTGACCCTCGCCCTCTACCGCCACTTCCGCACCCGCGCGGACCGCGAGCCCCCAACGTCCCGCAGCGCCCGCGTGACGGAACTCCTGCGGGACGAATGCCCGGACCTGGCGGCCTGGTGGGGCTGTCGATCGGTGGGCGACTTCACCTCGCACGACATCGAACTCACCACACCCGCAGGCGAGTTGGCTCCGTACGAGGCAACACTGCTGCTCACGTCGGAGCCCCGCGACGGCTGCATCCTGGTCCAGACGCCCGCCCGCTCTCGCCTTCACCCGTCACCGCGGCCGTCCTCCCTCTAACATCTCGCTGAGCGAGAGAAATGCAGGGACGCGAGTCGGGGGGCTTGTGATGCACGAGGCGTTCTTCGAGGCGTACGAGGGGCTGCTCGACCTGTGGGGTGGCGGGGTCGAGCGCGTCGACGTCCCCACTCCGTACGGCACCACTCGCGTCAACTGCGTCGGCCCGCAGGACGCGCCGCCGCTGCTCCTGCTGCCCGGCGGCGGGGACACCTCGGCCGGCTGGTTCCTCAACGCGCCCACGTGGGCCCGTACGCATCGCGTGCTGGCCGCCGACCTCGTCGGCGACGCGGGGCGCAGCCTCCCGGACCGGGGGCGCGTCGGCAGCGTCGCCGGGCTCAACGAGTGGCTCGACACGCTCCTCGACGGCCTCGGCATCGAACGGACCGCCCTCGCCGGGTACTCGTACGGCGCCTGGATCGCGCTCCACTACGCCCTGTCCTCGGACCGGGTCAGTCGCCTCGCCCTGATCGAGCCCACCAACTGCTTCGCCGGATACCGGCCGGAATATCTGCTCCGAGCCCTGCCGATGCTGGTCGCACCGACCCCGGCACGCGTCCGCTCGTTCCTGCGCTGGGAGACCGGCGACGCCTACCTCCATCCGGCGTGGCTGCGCCTTCAGGAAGCGGCGACCGGCTTCATGAAGGCCCGCCCGGTCACGGGCCCGCGCCCGACACCGGCCGCCCTGCGCGCCCTCCGGACACCCGTACTGATCCTGCTCGCCGCCAACAGCCGCCCCCACGACGCCCGCCGGGTCGCGGAGACCGCCGCGGCGCTGCTCCCCCACGTCGAGACCACGATCCTGTCCGGCAGCAGCCACCACGGACTCCTGCACCGGGAGGCGCCTGAACTCAACGAGGCGATAGGCAAGTTCATCTGACGCCCGATTCGGACTCGGACCGGCTGACGCCTCAGCGGGCCGTCTTCGACCACTTCTCGTCCGCCGCCCCGTTGCAGGTCCACTGGATCAGCTGGGATCCCTTGGTCGCCGCGGAGCCGAGGCCGAGGCACTTGCCGGAGTAGACGTTGCGCAGTTCGTGCGTGCCCGGGTCGTGCCACCACTTCTGGTCGACCGCGCCGTTGCACGTGTACTGCACCATGCCCGCCCCGTTGGCGAGGCTGGACGCGGGACCCATGCACTTGCCCGAGTAGGCGTTCTGCAGGGTGTAGGCACGCTTGCCGTCGGAGTCGGTGGTCTCGTCGAACACCCACCGCTCGTCCTGGGCGTTGGTGCAGCCCCACTGGATCACCTTCGAGCCGTTGGTGATCTTGTTGCCCGCACCGGCGCAGAGGGCGCTGTAGTCGTTGCTGAGGTAGACGGCGCCGTCGGCCCGCCTGGGCAGGAGGGAGAAGACGACGCGGTGGCCGGTCTGTTCGTTGCTGCCCCACAGGCGGCCCGAGCTGGGCGAGTAGGACAGGTTCTGGGTCAGGGCCGGTGCGCGGGTCAGCACTGACGCCCGGCCGCCCGGCTTGGCCTGGTAGACGCACGAGTAGCTGAGTGTGTCGCCGGGGCGGGCATCTTCCATGTAGCCCACGGGACACTCGCCGGACAGGTAGTAGTAGCTGCCGTCGGTGGCCACGCCCTGGAGCTGGCGGACGGGGGCGACGTACGCGGAGGTCGCGGTGACGGGCGACGTCCCGCCTTCGCCGATGGAGGCGAGCGGCCAGGAGATCACCCGCGCCGGGCGCGTGTCGATGGGCTTCGGCGGCTTGAGGTAACGCAGTTCGTCGGAGTTGCTGCGGTACTCCCCGGACACCAGGCTTCCGGTGCTGCGGTCCACGCTCAGGGAGCTGAGGCAGGCGATGAGCCCGTCACAGGCCCGCAGTGCCTTCCTGCCGGGGTGCGCCTGCTCCCAGGCGGCTTCCTGGGCCTTGGTCTGGTACCCGTAGCGGGCGACCATGGGCAGCGCCCACTGGTGATGACCGGCCGACGAGACGCCACCCTTGATGCCGACGTCCCCGGAGACCGAGTTCATCTTCCAGAGGTGGTTCAGGTCGTAGATCTGCAGCTCGCCGCCGTTGGCGACGAACAGCCGGTTCCCGTACCACGCCATGCCGTCGGCGTGGACGTTGTCGACCGCCTTGAAGTTGGGCTTGTCCCGGCTGCCCTGGGGCCGGACGAGCAGCACATGCCCGTAACTCCAGTCCTTGCCGGTCGACTCGAGGATGGAGACGCGGGCCTTCTGGTCGCGGACGGTGGACCCGTTGCCGTCGTCGCCGCTGCCGTAGTACCAGGACTGCATGTAGAGGTGGTGGCCGTCCGCCGTGCCGCCCGCGTACGCGTCGTGCGAGGCCGTCATGCCCTGCGGATGCCAGCCTCCGGCCTTGTTGTACGCGCTGGTGTCGTCGTCCGTCTTGTCCCAGCAGAAGCCGTTGTACTTGAAGGTGCCGTTGAGGCCGGTCGAGTGGCAGAGCTTCCGGCCGGTGTGCTGTCGCGACTGGGCGACGCTCAGCGGCGACGCCTTCGCCACGGCCTTCGTCGCCTCCGCACCCTCGATCACCGAACGGGCCGTCTGGTCCCCGAGCTGTCCCGGGTCGACGCCCGGTATCTCGCGCGGATAGAGAACGAACTTGGACGAGTCCACCTTGTCGAAGGTGCCGTCCTCGGGGCCGCCCGCGGCGACGGCCTGCTGCGTGCCCGTCATGACGGCCGCGAGGGATGCCAGGGCGACGAGCGTCGCCGCGAACCGGCCCCTGCGGCGTGTGCGTATGCCAGAGTTGTTTGAGCCGCTTGGGGTACTTGAGTTGCTTGATTCCACGGGGCGAAACGGTAGTCCAGGGGTCTGTCACTCGGGCAGGGCGTACTTCGCCTGGACGGCGTCCCGGGCAGCGATCACCGCCGCCAAGCGGGGTGCCAGCCGGGCGCAGTCGGCGCCCCGCGCGTGGAGCAACTCGCCCAGGCAGTCCGCCAGATCGGCCCATTCGTCCCACTCCATGGTGGGCTCACCCGCGGCGAGGGCGTCCGCGAGGCGCGCGTCAAGCGCTGGAAAGTCGGCGGTGCCTGCGGCGATCACGATGGAGACGTCGTCGCGCCACGGGAGGTCCGGGTCAAAGGCCTGCATCAGTCGTACGGTCCGCTGCCACAGTGGACGGGCTGCCGCCATGCCCTCGGATCCACTCACCACCAGGGCAAGGTCGAACGCACCCCAGTGCTCCCCCTTTTCGCCCACCGCCAGTGCCACCCTGCGCGCCAGGCCCCACTGCCGGGCCATGCGGTAGGCCTTGCACAGCTCCTCGGAGTAATCCTCGACAGGTTCGGCGGCCAGCTCTGCCAGTGCTCGCACCGGATCGCCGAGCCAAAGGTGAACCTCGGCGGTCCTGCGGCGTGCCCAGGCCGCGTCATCGCCGATCTCGGCATAGCGCGCCAAGTCGGCGAGTGCGGGGCCGAGGCGGCCGGTGGCCAGACACACGGAGGCCCGAAGCTGGTTCGCCCAGGCGCCCTCTGGGGCGGCCTCGATGGCCCGGCTCAGGTCCGCGAATGCCTCGTTGTAGCACCCGAGTTCACGGAATGCGGCACCTCGCAGACAGCGCGGCCATTCGTAGGCAGGGTTCAGCTCAAGTGCCCGGTCCGCATCGGCGCGTGCCGCCTCGTACCGGCCCAGGAGATACAGCACGCTGCACCGGTGGGTCAGCGCAAAGACATGGTCCGGGTCCAGGGCGATGGCCCGGTCCAAGTCCACCAGGGACTCCTCGAGCCGGCCGAGGTCATGCAGTGCGGCCCCACGGGCTGCGTACGCCATCGTGTAGTCATCGGCGAGCGCAATCGCCCGATCGTAGTGGGCAAGCGAGTTCTCTTCGCGGCCTGCCGTGTGCAGAACATTGCCCCGGTGCCAGAACAGCAACGCCGCGCCCGCGGCCATCTCGACAGCACGGCCCAGGTCCGCGTCGGCCGACGCATGGTCCCCGCGATCGACATGTACAACTGCCCTGTTCACCAACGCCCACAGGTTGTCCGCGTCGAGTCTCAGCGCACGGTCCAGGGCGGCGAGAGCCTGGGCATGCTGATCCAACCCGAGTCGAGCGGCTCCCAGATCCGTCCACCGGGCCGCGCGCGTCGGATTGAGTTCGGCCGCACACGTCAAGTCGCGCACTGCCTCGTCATAGGCGCCCCTGAAGCGGTGGAGGCTGCCACGTATGCGCAGAACGAATTCGTCGTCGGGCGCGAGTTCGTCGGCACGGTTCAGGTCGACGAGCGCGGCGTCGTCCTCGTCGATCAGATACCGCGTGCAGCCTCTGCCGGCGAGCGCCCGTACCAGGTGGGAGTCGAGCGCGAGCGCCGCGTCGTAATCGGCGAGCGCTAGCGCGTGCTCATCGCTGTCCCGCAGGTAGCGGCCTCGGATCGACAGCGCCAGGGCCCGACCGGGCACATCGAACCCGGCACGGTCGAGCAGCTCCCCCAGGGCCGCGACGATCCCGCCGTCCTCCAACGCATCCGCGAGGCGGCGCCCCCACGCTCCCACATCCCGCGCGTCCGCGTCCCGGCCCGCATCCACCAGAACGTCCGCCCACCGCCGGGCAAGGGCCTCGCCCTCGTTGCACGCCTCAATGGCGTCCCGCAGAACCACGGGCAGCGCAGCCCCGGGCTGCGCGCACAGCAGGTGATAGGACTCCGTGAGCCGCAGCTCCCGCCACGCCTGGTCGGCCCACACCTCCAATTCGGCCCGGCCACCCTCGGCTTCCGCCCGTCGCCGTCCGAACGTCTCCGCCAGTCGCGCGTGAGCCTCCGCCCACCCCTGGGGCGACCGGTACCGCTGCAACCGCAGCATCGGTCCCCGCACCACGTCGTGGTACTGCACCCGATCCTCACGGTCGCCGACGAACGGCAGCCCCCGCAACCAGACGTAGAGCACGGCCACTTCCTCATCGCCGCACACTCCGGCGACCGCCGCCCGGAACACATCCGCGTCCAGCCTGCGCGGCAACGCACACACCAGCGCGACAGCCCGCCGCACGGGATCCTGCTCCCACTTCAGGAACCGTTCCACCGCCGTGGCACACGGATCGCCGACGTCGTCCACTTCACCCGGCCGGTTCTCGGCGAGAGTCGAAACAAGCACCGGCAGGCCGCTGGACAGCCGCAGCACCTCCTCGACGACGGGCTCGGCGACGACCCCCTTCCCGGAGAGGAGCCCTCGTGCCTCCGCCTCCGTGAACACCCCCAGGGGCACGTCCGTCATGAAGTCCTCGTAGCCGTCCCACCGCGCGGTGTCGAAAGGCTGCCACCCGGCCGTCACGACCACGATGTTCGCGGGCAGCCGCCCGTGCCGGTCGGTGGTCATCACGTCGCGGAGCCAGCCGTCGAGGAAGGGGCCGGTCCGTTCGTACGTGTCGAAGAAGAGAACGATCCACGGCACCGCGGCCGCAGCCTCGGCCAGCTCCCTGAGCAGCACCGGCGTCAGCACGCGCTCGGGCGAGATCACGAGCTGTACGTCGTCGTGATTGCGGAAGCGGGCGCCGAGGCCGGCGCGCAGGCGGTCGGTGCCGTGCGCGATCGGGGCCGGGTCGATCGCGCCCGCGAGCGCGCCGACTCCGGGGACCAGCCCGAGCCCGGCAAGTCCCGCGCGGGCGGCCGCCATGCTCCCGGCCGACGGGGGCGGCGGCCCGGCGCCGGCTTCCGGCTCCGGGCCGAGTGTCGCGGCCAGGGCTGCCGATTCCGCCTCGTGGCGCCGTTCGCGATGCGCGGCCAGCAGCCGGTCGAGTTCCTTGAACCGCCGTCCCTCGCGGGCGAACTCGGTGACGACCGCCGCCATGGCCTCCGGCACGCTGCCGACGGACTCGTCGACATACGCCGTCAACGCGCCGTGCTCGCGGGCTACTTGCTCCATCTCCCGCACGAGCGAGGTCTTGCCGACACCGGCGTTGCCGTGGATGTGGAAAAGGAAGCGGTGCCGCTCGTCAGCGGGCGGCACGTCGAAGTTCGCCCGGAATGCGGCGAGTTCACCGCGCCGTCCCACGAATCCGGACCGCCTGCGCCGCCGTATCAGCTCTTGCATGGATGGCTGGTCCGCCGCGCCTGCCGCCATTCGCGCCACCCCCCGACTCCGCTCCACAGGCTACGCGGCGGCGTCCTGGCCCAGGCGCGGAACCACTCGGCAGTCGCGACATCGTCCCGGACGTGGCGCCCGAAAGGCCCGTTCGCAGCCGTCGCAGGTCTGGAGCGGGTCGGGGCGGCCATCGGCCCGAAGTGGGGTCGTGGGCAGGGGTGGTGGCAGGTGTTCCGTGAGCCGGTGGGCGAGGAAGGCCGCCGGGTGGCGGATGGGGGCCTGAGGCAGGCCGGATGTCAAGGCCTGGCGTACGGCGGCTGGGGGGACGCCGCGTTCCAGCCAGCGGGAGACGTCCGGTGCGAGACGGCGTACATCGTGTTGGGTCAGGAGTAGGCGGGCGTCGTGGGCGCGGAGGCCAGCCAGCAGGTCGACCGCGATCGGGTCGCCCGGCGGGGGTTCCGGGGGTTTCGGAGCGACCGGCTTCGGGCTCATCGGCTTCGCGACCGGACGGGCGGCTAGCTGGGGCTTGTTGTACGAGACCGTGCGGGTCACGATCCTGCCCGAGGGGAGCCGTTCCTTGACCCGGGCCAGGTAGCCGTGCGCCTCCAACTCCCGTAACGCGGCGGCGATCCGCATCTCGCCCTCCGGGAAGCGCAGGGCCAGCGACTTGATGCCGATCGGCGATCCGGCGGGCAGCGACTGGATGTGGGTGGCCAGGCCGATCGCCATCAGGGACAGCTCGGAGTGCTGCGCGAGGTGGTTTCCGACCACGGTGAAACGGTCGTGGTGGCGTTCGGTGACGTGGTCGACGCCAGGGCCGGAACGGCCGGACCGGGCACGCGTGGGCGCGCTAGGCTGAAGCGAAGTCATCGGGAAGCGTCTTTCTTCCTCGGTGATCAGGCCCTCGCACTGGGATGCCAGTCCCGGCGAGGGCCGATTCATGTCTGGGGCACATGTCTGCGGTTGTTGGCGCTGACGCTGCACCACCATCTCCCTTCCACGCCAGCCGAGTTCGCGATGTTCACTCTCGCGAGTGAGCGCGAGGTTGGGCGGGGTTGGGTAGGTCCTTTCTTCCGGTTCTTACTTCTTTGGCGTCGGGCCCGACCGGGTCGCGGTTCGCCAGGTCCCGGTACATGGGAGGTGGCACATGGAGGACGAGGAAGCGGCGGCCGTGCTCAAGGCGGTGGGCCGCCAGATCAAGGTGTGGCGGGAGGCCGCGGGGATGCGGCGCCCGGAGTTCGGCGCGGCTATCGGGTACGGCGAGGACATGGTGGCCTCGGTGGAGCGGGGGCGGAGGATCCCCAAGCCCGAGTTCCTGGACAACGCCGATGAGGTGTTGGGGGCGGGCGGGAAGATCTCGTCGATGAAGCGGGATGTGGAGGAGGCGCGGTACCCGAAGAATGTTCGGGACTTGGCGAAGCTGGAGGCCGAGTCGACGGAACTCGGGGGCTACGCCAGCCTTCACATCCACGGTCTCCTACAGACCCCTGACTACGCGCAGGCTCTGTACGCGATGCGACGCCCTTCGTACACCGAGGACGAGATCGAGCGTCACGTCGCCGCACGCATCGCGCGAAAGGCCGTCCTCGAGCGCGTGCCCCGACCGCTGGTCACTTTCGTCCAGGAAGAGGTGACCCTGCGACGACCGGTCGGGGGCAAACTGGTGTTGCGCCAACAGCTCGAACACCTGCTTGAAATCAGCAAGTTGAGGCACGTCGAGATCCAGGTGATGCCCACGGAGCAAGAAGACCACGCAGCCATGATGGGCTCCTTCCGGGTGCTGAAACTCCGGGACGGCAAGACGCTGGGACACACAGAGGGCCAGCTCCACAGCCGCCTGATCACTGACCCTCGGGAAGTCCAAGTCCTGGAAATGCGCTATGGAATGATCCGGGCGCAGGCTCTCACGCCACGGGAGTCCCTCGCCTTCATCGAGAAAGTACTGGGAGAGACATGACCCCCAACACGTCCACCAGGAACACTTCCACGCTGGAGTGGTTCAAGAGCAGCTACAGCGGCAACGACGGCCCCGATTGCGTCGAAGTCGCCATAGCCCCCACCACCGTCCACATACGCGACTCCAAGAACAAGCACGGCGCCCGCCTCGCCGTCGCGGACGCCGCGTGGACCAAGTTCGTGGCGTTCACCGCGACCCGCTAAAGGCCCCCGGCCAGAATCCGTTCCCGCTGCTCGCGGGCCCACCCGTACCCGGGGTCGAGCTCCAGCGCCCGCTCCAGGTCGGCCAGGGCCCGGTCCCGGTCGCCGAGGGCCTCGTGGGCCAGGGCGCGGCTGCCCAGGGCCCAGGCATAGCCGGGGTCAAGGGCGAGCGCCCGGCCGTACGCGGCGATCGCTTCCTCGTGGCGGCCCGCGAAGCGGAGGACATCACCCCGCTCGCCCAGGATCCCGCTGCCGCCCGGCGCGAGCCGCTCCGCTTGGTCGAGGTCGGCGAGGGCGCCCTCCTTGTCGCCGAGGATGGAGCGGATGTGGGCGCGGCGCATGAGGGCCCAGGTGTAGTCGGGCCACAGGGCGATGGCGTGGTCGAAGTCGGCCAGGGCTTCCGAGGGGCGGCCCAGGACGAACTTGACCTGGGCGCGGCTGCCCAGGGTCAACGGCTCGCGCGGGGCGAGGTCGTGGGCCCGGTCCAGCTCGGCGAGGGCGTCCTCGTGGCGGCCCATCCTCCGGTACGTCTCGCCCCGCTCGTGCGCCACCCACTCCGCGCCCGGCGCCAGCTCCGCGCACCGGTCGATGTGGGCCAGCGCCGTCTCGTGGTCGCCCTCCTCGGCCCGCGCCCGCAGGGTGATCGCCAGGCCGTGGTGGCCCCACGGGTCGGCGGGGTCGAGGTCGACGGCCCGCGCGTGGTCGTCCAGGGCCTCCGCGAACATCCCGGCCCCGAAGTGGCACCAGCCGCGGGCGTTGTACGCGGCGACACGGCCCGCGTCGTCGAGGCCGCCGCGTGCCAGGATCAGGTCCAGTACGCGTACGGAGCCGAGGTGTTCGTCCGCCAGTGCCGCCAGGCAGTCCTCGCCCCAGCGCCGCAGCCACTCCTCCCCCGCGTCCTCGCCCGCGTCCGCGAGGACCCGGGCCCAGTCGCGGGCCACCGCGGTGTACCGCGTCTGCGCGTGGCACGCTTCGACGCCCTCCCGCAGCGCCCCGGCGAACGCGTCGCCGGGCCGCGCGCACAGGTCGTGGTAGAGCTCCTCCACCCGCAGCGCCCGCCACGCGGGCCGGGCCCACGGGCGGCCCACCTCGCCCCGGTCGCCCTCCTCCCGCGCCCGCCGCCGGGCCGCGAACGCGCCGGCGAGGCGGACGTGGGCGGAACTCCACGCCCGGGGTGCCGAGTTGAGGCGCAGGCGCAGCATGGGGGCGCGGACCACGTCGTGGTAGCGGGCGCCGCCGTCGGGGCGGTCGGCGACGAAGGGGAGGGTGCGGAGCCAGGCGTACACCTCCGGGGCCGGGAATCCGGCGGACCCGGCCTCGCCCACCGCGGCCGCCACCACCTCCTCGTCGAGCCGCCGCGGCAACGCGCAGTCCAGCGCCGCCGTGCGCCGCCCCGGATCCGGCTCCCACCGCAGGAACCGCTCCACGGCCCCGGCGCTCGGGTCGCTCACCTCGTCCGGACCCTGCGGCCCCGACTCCGCCAGCGTGGAGACGAGGACGGGCAGCCGCCCGGAGAGCCGCAGGACCTCCGCCACGACGGGCTCGTCCGTCACGCCCTTGGCGGCGAGCAGACCGCGCGCCTCGTCCTCGGTGAAGGGGGACAGCGGGACGTCGCACGCGAAGTCACCTGTGTCGTCCCAGAGTTGGGGGTCGAGCGGTCGCTGGCCCGAGAGCACCACGACCGTGTTCGCGGGCAGCTCCCCGTACCGGTCCGTCGTCATCACGTCCCGCAGCCAGCCGTCCAGGAACGGCGCCGTCCGCTCGTACGTGTCGAAGAACAGGACGAGCCACGGGGCCGCGTCCGCCGCCGACGTGAGATCGTCGGTGAGGGCGGGCGTGAGGGCGCGTTCCGCTTCCAGGAGGGGTCCGGCGAGGTCCTCGCCGGTGCCGCGTGGACGACGGGACCCGAAACGCTCCCGCAGCCCGTCGGCGCCGCGCGCGAGCTGTTCGGGGTCCACGGCACCGGCCGCGAAGGGGCCCACCACGGGGACCATGCCGATGCCGACGACTCCGGCGCGGGCCACGAGGCGACTGCCCGCGGACGGCGCACCGGGCGCGCCGGTCGTCCCGGGCGCCCCAGCCGCACCGGCCGCACCAGTCGCGCCGGGATCGACGGCCGCCCCCGCCCCCGCCTCCCGCACCCGCTGCCGGTACCCGGCCAACGCCCGCTCAAGCCCCTTCAACCGCCGCTCCTGCCGGGCGAATTGCGCGGCCACCTCGGCGAGCACCAGCGGCAACGTGTCCGCCGCGTCGTCGACGTACGCGACAAGAGCACCCCGGTCCCGGGCCACCTGCCGCAACTCGTGGACCAGCGACGTCTTGCCCACCCCTGCCGGACCGTGCACGCAGAACAGGAAGCGGTGCCGCTCGTCCTCCGGCGGCTCGTCGAAGTTCTCGCGGAACACCCGGAGTTCTTCCTGCCGCCCCACGAACCCGGCCCGCCGGCGCCGCCGTATCAACTCCTGCATCGACGGCCGCCCCGCACCCGCCCCGCGCGATGCCCACGCCATGCCCACTCCCTCACGCCACAGGTCTCCTCAGCCGCACCAGTCTGACCCCCGGGACGTACAACCGTCGCCCCTCCTCACAGGTCTCCCCTGCGACATCCACCCACGTCACAGGAGGAACAGTGCGCCGCACCCTCATCGCCGCCGCCGCGGCGGCCGCCCTCGCCGCGCCGCTCGTGCTCGCCGCGTCCGGCACCGCGTCCGCCGCGTCCCCCGCGCCCAAGGCCCCGAAGGCGCCCCGCACGCCGGTCACCGACTTCAACAAGGACGGCTACGCCGACCTCGTGATCGGGGCGCCGTACGGCACGGTCGGCGGGAAGGAGAGTGCCGGGTACGTCGCCGTCGTGTACGGGTCCAAGAGCGGGCCCGATCACGCGCATCCGCGGGTCATCGACCGCGGTACGCCGGGGGTGCCCGGTGACGTCGCGGAGTACGACAGCTTCGGGCGGGAGCTCGCCGTCGACGACTTCGACGGGGACGGGTACAGCGATCTCGCCGTCGGGGGCTTCACGGGCAAGGCCTATGTGTTGTGGGGGTCCGGTGACGGGCTGACGGGCGCGACCGCCGAACTGCCGGGGTCCCGCGGGGACCTGGCGTCCGGGGACTTCAACGGCGACGGGCACCGCGACCTGGTGACGGGGGCGTATCCGGCGAATGAGGATGAGATAGGCGGGATGACCGTCTCGTACGGGCCGTTCACGCGGGGTGGGGAGCCCGCGAAGAGAGACGTCGTGACGATCGGGGCCTACCGCGGGCCCAGCCAGTTCGTCGCCGGGGACATGAACGGCGACGGCGTCGACGACCTCGTCACCAGCCACAACTTCGAGGACAAGGCGTACGCCAGCAAGTTCTGGAAGGGCACCAGGAGTGGGATCAGTCGTACGTCCACGGGGCTCAAGTCGTCCGACGGCGGCGTCGTCGCGGACGTGGACGGTGACGGGTACGGCGACTTCGTGACCCGCGACAACGGCGGCAGCAACGACGACAACTCGTACGAGGCGGGCACCGTGCGCGTCGACTACGGCAGCGCCGCCGGGCCCGCCGCCACCCGCACCAAGAAGATCACCCAGGACAGTCCGGGCGTCCCCGGCGTCGGTGAGACGGGCGGGCAGGGCCCCGTCGAGGACACCAGCGGGGACCAGTTCGGCGCCGACCTCAGCGCGGGCGACGTCAACGGCGACGGTCTCGCGGACATCGCCGTCGGCGTGCCCGGCGAGGACGTCAAGGCGGGCGGCAAGGACGTCGAGGACGCGGGGAGTGTTGTTGTGCTCAAGGGTGCCAAGGGCGGCCTGGGCGGGACGGGTGCGCAGGCGTTCACTCAGTCCACGGCGGGCGTGCCCGGTGCCTCCGAGAAGGGCGACGTGTTCGGCGCCCGCGTCCTGCTGTCCGACGTCAACGGCGACAAGAAGGCCGACCTGACCGTCGCGGCGGTCGGGGAGGACGCGACGTACGCGGACTCGGGGGCGGTGTGGGTGTTCCGGGGCGCCGGGTCCGGGGTGACGACGGCCGGGATTGCTTCCTTCGGTCCGGGGGTGCTGGGCGCGCCGGAGAAGGGGGCGCGGTTCGGGACGGAGCTGGGCCGCTGAGGCGGGGCGGTACGCGGCGGTGCGCGGCGGTTCACGTGAGCCATCGCGCTACCGCCCGTGCGAGCCGTCGCGCTCGCGGGCCCGGGCCGGGCTAGCCCCAGGCCCGCTCGCACAGCACCAGCCGGTAGCCGTCCGGGTCCGCGACCGTCACGCCGTACTCGTCCCAGTACGGGTTGTGCGCGGGGACCCGGGTGCCGCCCGCCGCGGTCAGGCGGTCGACCTGTGCTTCGTCCACCGGCTTGCCGAGGTAGACCACGAACAGGTCGTCCACGGTCGGGGTCGGGTCCAGCGGGCGCTCGGGGTCGTGCGTGAGCTCGAAGTGCCAGGCGCCGCCGGGGAGTCCGACCATCACCAGGTCGTGCTCCCCGGAGACGCGTTCGGTGGTGCGCCACAGGACTTCTAGGCCGAGGCCGTCCACGTAGAAGCGTTCGGCGGCGGCGAGGTCGCGCGAGGGGCGGGCCACGCGGACGTGGGTGGTGGAGTCGATCACTTCGCGGCCTCGGCCTTCGCGGCGTCGCCCGTCGCGGCTTCCGACTTCGCCGCCTCCAGCGCGGCGCGCCACACCGGGCTGTCCACGTAGTGGTTGTCGAAGCGCTCGCCCGACTCGGCGATCTCCTTCGGGTCGGCCTCGCCGCGCAGCACCCGGCCGAGCAGCCGCAGGTAGTCGAACCGGTCCATGCCCGGCGTGAAGACGAAGAGGACGTCCGCCTCGCAGCCCGGCGCCGCGGCGAAGGCGTGCGGGGTGTGCGGCGGCACCGCCAGGAAGTCGCCCGCGTTCAGGACGGTGACCTCCTCGCCCACGAGGACCTGGAGCGAGCCGCTGATGACGAAGAACAGCTCCGTCGCCTTGGTGTGGAAGTGGGACGGCGCCCCCACCGCGCCCGTGGCGAAGGTCGACCGGTAGCTCGTGAAGCCCGCGGCGCCGGACGACTCGCCGAGCAGGGTCATCACGCTGCTCGGGTCGGCGCAGGTCTCGGCCTCCGCGCCGCGGGTCAGGACGGCCTGGAGGGGGGTGGTGGTCTGGGAGTTCGTGTTCGCGTCGTTGTTCATGATCATGACTCTACGGTCCGGAGTGACCTGCTGGACAGTTCTTTTCGGCAGCAGAAATGTGGGTCAATTTTCCAGGTCTTGGCGCCCGCCCCCACGTCCGTGCAACCGTCCCCGCCCCTCACAGGTCTCCCCAAGTGCCCCACCCCAGTCACAGCAGGAGGATCAGTGCGACGCTCCCTCAAGGCAGCCCTCGCCGCCGTCGCGGCCACCGCGCTCGCGGCGCCGTTGGCGACAGCCGGCACCGCGACCGCCGCACCCCACGCCCCCAGCGCCCCCACCCCGCCCCGAACCCCCGCCGCCGACTTCAACCACGACGGCTACACCGACCTCGTCGCCGCATCCCCGGGCGGCACCGTCGCCGGGAAGGAGGCCGGGTACGTCTCGGTGGTGTACGGCTCGGCGTCCGGCCCGGACAAGGCGCACGCGCAGACGATCAGCAGGGAGACCGCCGGGGTGCCGGGCGAGCCAGCGGAGTACGGGAACTTCGGGCAGTTCACGTCGGCCGCCGACCTCGACGGCGACGGGTACACGGACCTCGTCGTCGTCTCGTACAACGGCGACAAGCCGCTCGTGCTGTGGGGCGCGAAGGACGGCCTGTCCGGCACCCGCCACGCGGAGCTGGCCGACATCCCGGGCCGCGCCACCACCGGGGACTTCAACGGCGACGGCCACCAGGACCTCGTGTCGGACCGGTTCCCGACGAGCGACGACCCGAACGAGGACCTGGCGGGCATGACGGTGTCGTACGGCCCGTTCACCCGGGCGGGCAAGCCCGCGAGCGAGGACGCCATCGAGACGGGCCGGACCTTCGGGCCCGGCGACCTGATCGCGGGCGACATGACGGGCGACGGCGTCGACGACCTCGTCACCAGCCACGGCTTCGAGGAGATGGCGTACGCGAGCCGGTTCTGGAAGGGCGGCAAGGACGGCCTCGCGCACACCTCCAAGTCCCTCAAGTCCACGCTGGGCGGCGTCATCGCGGACTTCGACGGCGACGGCTACGGCGACCTCGCCGCGCGCGACAACGGCACGAACAACGACGACAACGAATCCGACAAGGGCACCGTCCGCATCGAGTACGGCAGCGCGTCAGGACCCTCCGGGCGGATCACGAAGATCACCCAGGACACGGCGGGCGTCCCCGGAGTCGGCGAGACGGGCGACCAGTTCGGCGCGGTCGTCAGCGCGGGCGACGTGAACGGCGACGGCTACGCGGACTTGGCCGCCGGCATCCCCGGCGAGGCCATCGGCAGCGTCAAGGGCGCGGGCAGCGTGGTGCTCCTCAAGGGCGCCCCGAAGGCGTCGGGCGGCCTCACCGGCAAGGGCGCGCAGGCGTTCACGCAGTCCACGGCCGGGGTCCCGGGCGCCTCGGAGACCCAGGACCGCTTCGGCTCCCAGGTCCTCCTCGGCGACACCAACGGCGACAAGAGGGCCGACCTGACGGTGTCGGCGCCGCAGGAGGACGGGACGTACAAGGACTCCGGCGCGGCCTGGATCCTGCGCGGCGCCAAGACCGGCCTGACCACCACGGCCATCACGTCCTTCGGCCCGGCGGCCGTCAACGCCCCCGAACGCAAGGAAGCCCGCTTCGGCAACCACCTCGGCGACCGCTGACAACACCACCCACCCGCGAAGCCGCTTAGTCGACCAGCGGCAGCAGCTCCGGCAGGTGGCCGTCCGAAGCGGCGGCCGCCTGCTGCCGTTCCTCCGGCACCTCGCCGTACAGCGTCGTGCGCGGCTTCGACGGGCGGCCCGCCGCGTCGGCGATCGCGACGAGGTCCTTCACCGAGCGGTACGAGCCGTAACTGGAGCCCGCCATGCGGGAGATGGTCTCCTCCATCAGGGTGCCGCCGAGGTCGTTCGCGCCGGAGCGCAGCATCTCGGCGGCGCCCTCCGTGCCGAGCTTCACCCAGCTCGTCTGGATGTTGGGGATGTGGGGGTGCAGGAGGAGGCGGGCCATGGCCGTCACCGCGCGGTTGTCGCGAGTGGTGGGGCCGGGGCGGGCGATCCCGGCCAGGTAGACCGGGGCGTTGGTGTGGATGAAGGGCAGCGTCACGAACTCCGTGAAGCCCTCGACGCCCTTCTCCAGGTTGGCCTGCTGCATCCCGGCCAGGGTGCGGAAGTGGCCGAGCCAGTGGCGGGGCTGGTCCACGTGCCCGTACATCATCGTCGAAGACGACCTGAGCCCCAGCTCGTGCGCGGTGGAAACGACCTCGATCCAGGTCGCCGTGGGCAGTTTGCCCTTGGTGAGGATCCAGCGCACCTCGTCGTCGAGGATCTCGGCGGCCGTGCCGGGGATGGAGTCGAGGCCGGACTCCTTGGCCCGCGTGAGCCACTCCCGTATCGAAAGCCCGGTGCGCGTCGTGCCGTTGACGACCTCCATCGGCGAGAAGGCGTGCACGTGCATGCCGGGCACGCGCTCCTTCACGGCGCGCGCGATGTCGAAGTACGCCGTGCCGGGCAGGTCCGGGTGGATGCCGCCCTGCATGCACACCTCGACGGCGCCCACGTCCCAGGCCTGCGCGGCGCGGTCGGCGACCTGGTCCAGGGAGAGCGTGTAGGCGTCGGCGTCCGTGCGGCGCTGCGCGAAGGCGCAGAAACGGCAGCCCGTGTAGCAGACGTTGGTGAAGTTGATGTTGCGCGTGACGATGTACGTGACGTCGTCGCCGACCACGGACTTGCGGACGTCGTCCGCGACCGAGCAGAGGGCGTCGAGGGCGGGCCCGTCGGCGTGCAGCAGGGCGAGGGCCTCGTCGTCGGTGAGCTTCGTCGGGTCGTCGGCGGCCGTCGCCAGCGCCGCGCGCACGTCGCCGTCGATGCGCGAGGGCACCATCCCGGGCGCGGCCTGCTCCCGGAGCGCCTCCCAGTCCCCGTACACCTCGTCGAAGTCGTCGCGCCGGTCGGAGGTGCGGCCCGTCGTGTCGATGGTGTGGTGCAGGTCGGTGCGGCCGGAGGAGGCCACGTACCCTTCGTCGGGCTCCTGCCAGGGCAGGCCGCGGACGGGGGCGTCGGGGTCGGCGAGGCCCGTCTCCGGGTCGGCGAGGGCCCGCACGTGCGGCAGGAGCCGCGGGTCGAGCCACGGCTCGCCGCGCCGTACGAACTCCGGGTACACGCAGAGCCGTTCCCGCAGCTCGAAGCCCTCCGCCTCGGAGTGCGCGGCCAGCTCCTCGATCTGCGGCCAGGGCCGCTCGGGGTTCACGTGGTCGATGGTGAGGGGCGAGACGCCGCCCCAGTCGTCGATCCCGGCGCGGATGAGCCGCCCGTACTCCCCGGCGACGAGGTTGGGCGGAGCCTGGATGCAGCCCGAAGGGCCCATGATGTGCCGCGCCACGGCCACCGTCGCCACCAGGTCGTCGAGGTCGGCGTCCGGCATGCCGCGCATCGCCGTGTCCGGCTTGGCGCGGAAGTTCTGGATGATCAGCTCCTGGACGCCGTGGTAGGACCGGGCCACGCGCCGCAGCGCGAACAGCGAGTCCGCCCGCTCCTCGTACGTCTCCCCGATGCCGATGAGCAGCCCGCTGGTGAACGGCACGGACGAGCGGCCCGCGTCCTCAAGGACCCGCAGCCGCACGGCGGGCTCCTTGTCGGGCGAGCCGTAGTGCGGCCCGCCCGGCTCGCTCCACAGCCGCGTCGCCGTGGTCTCCAGCATCATCCCCATGCTGGGCGCGACGGGCTTGAGCCGCTGGAAGTCGGTCCAGGACATGACGCCGGGGTTGAGGTGCGGCAGCAGACCCGTCTCTTCGAGGATCCGGATCGATATGGCCCGTACGTACGCGATCGTGTCGTCGTACCCCTCCGCCTCCAGCCACTCGCGCGCCTCGGGCCAGCGGTCCTCCGGCTTGTCGCCGAGGGTGATCAGCGCTTCCTTGCAGCCCAGTTCGGCGCCGCGCCGCGCGATGTCCAGGACCTCGTCGGGCGACATGAACATCCCGTGCCCGGCCCGGCGCAGCTTGCCCGGCACGGTCACGAACGTGCAGTAGTGGCACTTGTCCCGGCACAGCCGGGTGAGCGGGATGAACACGCTCTTCGAGTACGTGATGACGTCCGCGCGCCCCTCCGCCTCAAGGCCCGCGTCCCGCACCCGCCCCGCCGAGACGACCAGGTCCTCCAGGTCGTCCCCGCGCGCCTGCAGCAGCACCGCGGCCTCCGCGACATCCAGCGCGACGCCGTCCCTGGCCCGTTTCAGGGCGCGGCGCATGGCGTTGGCGGTGGGACGTCCGGCCTCGGCGGGCTGTGCGCTGTTGGTCATCCCCCGAGCATACGAGCGAGGACATGTGACACCTACAGGCACTTGTGCCCCGGGGGTCGGCCCGTACGGTTTCCGGCCGCGGTGCCGTAGGGGTGGCCATGGCGGGCCGTACAGGTGTCGTCGGCGGACCCTCGTGGCCGACCCGCGCGTTCCCGGACGGAAACCTGCCGATTCCCTTCCCTTACAGGGGAGTTCACGGCTCAATACCAAGGTTGCGGTGAGCACCGCCGTCACGCTGTCACCGTCGGGCACCTTCGCCCACGACCTCTGGGGAGTCACAGCATGTGTGAGGACGAAAGCCACCTGAACAGACGCGCGCTGCTCGTGACGGGGGCGGCGACCGCCCTTACGTTGGGCAGCGTGAGCTTCGCGAGCAGCGCGGGCGCCGCCGAGGAGCGGCGCACCGGGAAAGAGACGAAGACGGTCAAGGGCACGCTGCCCACCGGATCGCCGGACTTCGTGTACCTGCCGGTCGAGATCCCGCGCGGGGTCCAGCAGATCCACGTCTCGTACACCTATGAGAAGCCGCCCGTCCCGGCCGGGACCGTCGGCAACGCCCTCGACATCGGGATCTTCGACGAGCGCGGCACGGCGCTCGGCGGCAAGGGGTTCCGCGGCTGGTCGGGCGGCGCGCGCACGGAGTTCTTCATCCGGGCGGACGACGCGACGCCCGGGTACATCCCGGGTCCCGTGCGCGCCGGGACGTGGAACATCGCGCTCGGCCCCTACACGGTGGCCCCGGAAGGCCTGCCGTACGAGGTGACCATCACCCTCACCTACGGGGCGCCGGGGACCACGCCGAAGCCCAAGTACCCGCCGGAGCGGGCGAAGGGGCGGGGCCGGGCCTGGTACCGGGGCGACTGCCACCTGCACACCTGGTACTCCGACGGCCGCCGCACCCCCGCCGAGATCGGCGCCCTCGCCCGCGCCGCAGGCCTGGACTTCATCAACACCTCCGAGCACAACACCCAATCGGCGCACGCCCACTGGTCCGAGGTAGCCGGTGACGACCTCCTCGTACTCCTGGGTGAAGAGGTCACCACCCGCAACGGCCACGTCCTCGCCATCGGCACCGAGCCCGGCACGTTCGTCGACTGGCGCTACCGCGCCCGCGACAACCGCTTCGGCCACTACGCCCGACACATCCACCGCGCCGGCGGCCTTGTCGTGCCCGCGCACCCGCACGCCACGTGTGTCGGCTGCAACTGGAAGTTCGGCTTCGGCGAGGCGGACGCGGTCGAGGTGTGGAACGGCGCGTTCTCGCCCGAGGACGAGGTGGCGATCTCCGAGTGGGACAACGCGCTCGTCGCCGCCGCGCGCGGGGGCCGGCGCTGGACGCCCGCCATGGGCAACAGCGACGCCCACCGCGACCCCGACCCCGTCGGCCGCCCCCAGACCGTCGTCCTCGCCGACGACCTGACCCGCGAGGCCATCCAGGACGGCATCCGCGCGGGCCGCTCCTACCTCACCGAGTCCAAGGCCATCGAGCTCACCTTCGGCGCGAGCGGCGGCAAGGGCCGCCACGCGGGCATCGGCGAACGCCTCCGCGTCGACTCCGACGACCCGGTGACGGTCCGCCTCGACGTCAAGGGCGTCCCCGGCTGCACGATCCGCTTCATCACCGACCAGGGCGTGCTGTTCACCAGCCCGGTGATCCCGGAGTCGGGGACGGGGTCGGCCCAGTGGCGTACGACGGCTTCGTACGCGGCGTACGTACGGGCCGAGGTGCGGCAGCCTGCGGTGACCCCGCCCCTCCCCGGCCCCATGAAGGCCCTCACGAACCCGATTTTCCTGGGGCGTTGAGGACGTCTGCGGCGGGCTCGGCGGTACGCGAGGCGCGTACCGTACGGGCCGCCCGTGACCGGGGCAGCGTGAGCGTGACGAGCAGGCCCGCCACCATGCCCGCCGCCGTGAGGAGCACCACGAGGAACTCGCCGTCGGCGGTCGCGGTGCGCAGGGCGGCGCCCGTCCTGCCCTCCGTGCCGATGTCGGCGATCACCGTGAACACGGCGAGGCCGATGGCGTTGCCGATGTTGAGGGCCGTGGACGCGATGCCGTTGGCGACACCCTGCTCGTGCGCGGGCGTGCCCGTGGCTGAGGCGATCCACATGGCGGTCCACACGATGCCCTGCCCCACGCCGGAGACCACGAGCCCCGGCACGAGCAGCCCGTAGCCCGCGTCGGCGTCGAAGCCGAGCGCGAGCACGGCGGTGCCGACGACGCCGGTCGCGAAGCCGGTCAGGAGTGTGGCGCGGGTACCGACGCGCGTGGCCATGCGCTCGCCGAGCTGGGTGCCGGCGGCGATGGCGACGGACGGCAGCAGGAAGGCGAGGCCGGTCCGCAGTGCGGAGTACCCGTGCACGCTCTGCATCAGCACCGTCAGGAAGTACGGCAGCACGCCGAAGGTCGCCATGTAGACGAACGTGACGGTCATGCCGACGGTGAGGCTGCGGTTGCGGAAAAGACGGAACGGCATCAGCGGGTCGGCGCTGCGGGCCTCGATCACCGCGAAGGCGGCGAGGAGCACGGCGGCGGCCGCGAAGGCCCCCACCACCAGCGGGTCGCCCCAGCCCAGTTCCGGCCCTTCGACGAGCCCGAAGACCAACAGGGTCGACCCGGCGGTGACGCTCAGCGCCCCCGGCAGGTCGAAGCGGCGGCGCTCGCCGCGTGCCGGGTCGCGCGGGACGACGTACAGCGCGGCGAGGGCGACGAGCCCGGCGAGCGGCACGTTCACGTAGAACACGGCGGGCCAGCCGAAGCGTTCGGTGAGCACACCGCCGAGCAGCGCGCCGAGGGTGAGCCCGCTGGCGCCCGCACCGCCCCACACGGCGAGGGCGCGATTGCGCTTCGGCCCCTCCTCGAAGAGGTTGTTGATGAGGGAGAGCGTCGCGGGCAGCAGCAGCGCGCCCCCGATCCCTTGTACGGCGCGGGCGGTGATGATGACGCCCGCGCTGTTCGCAAGCCCGCCCGCGAGCGACGAGGCGGCGTACAGGGCGAGGGCGAGCACGAACATCCGCCGCCGCCCGAGCAGATCGGCCGCCCGCCCGCCGAGCAGCAGGAACCCGCCCGCGAAGACGACGTAGGCGCTGACCACCAACTGCTGGGTCTGTCCCGGGAAGCCGAGGTCGGCGCCGATTTCCGGGAGGGCGACGAAGACGATGTTGAGGTCGAGCGAGTAGACGGTCTGCGCGAGGGCGAGCAGGACGAGAGTCCAGCCCAGGCGGCGCTTGTCAGACACGGAAGCATCCCTTCGGTACGACAGTACGCGTTTCTACATACGATTGACTGTACGCATCCTTACGTACAATCAAGCGGGGCGGCAAGCGATAGTTCGAATGTCTACGTACGGAGGTACGGTGTCGGGTATGAGCTACCGCCACCCCGAGCGGGACCAGATCCGGGTCGACGGCGTCCTGAGCGCCCTCGGCAACCCGCTGCGGCTGTCCGTCGTCCGGCTCCTCGACGGCGGCGGCGACCACAACTGCACGAGCGTCCTCAACACCCTCGGCGTGACGGCGAAGTCGACCATGACGCACCACTGGCGCGTGCTGCGCGAGAGCGGGGTCATCCGGCAGCGCCCGTCCGGCCGCGAGAACCTGCTCACGCTGCGGCGGGAGGATCTGGACGCGCGCTATCCGGGGTTGCTGGACGCCATCCTGGCCGGGGCCCGGGCGGACGAGTCCTGACGGAAGCCGGGGCGGGCACGGCGGCGGGCGGCTAGGCTCGGGAGCATGACCCGCCGACATTGACCTTCACCGGGCACCGGAAGCCACCGCCGCCTCGCGGCGACGCTGTACGCGTACTCGCTCCTGGACGACTGCGTACTCCTCTACCCCGTGTACGCGCTGCTGTTCAGCGACGCGGGCCTGTCAGTCGCGCAGATCTCATCCCTCTTCGTCCTCTGGTCGCTGACCGGCATCGTCCTGGAGGTCCCCTCCGGCGCCCTGGCCGACGCGGTCTCGCGCCGCCTCCTGCTGTGGACGGGCCCCCTGCTCACCGCCGCGGGCTTCGCCCTCTGGACCGTCGCGCCCTCGTACTGGACGTTCGCCATCGGTTTCGTGCTGTGGGGCGCGAAGGGCGCGTTCGGCTCCGGCGCGCTGGAGGCCCTCGTGTACGAGGAGCTGGCCCACCTGGGAGCCGCCGACCGCTACGCCCACGTCATGGGCCGGGCGCGGGCGGCCGCCCTGGTGGGCGTGATGACGGCGACGGCACTCGCGGGCCCGGTGCTCGGGGCGGGCGGGTACGGGGTGATGGGGGCGGCGAGTGTGGGGGCGTGCGTGCTGACGGCGGTGGTGGCGGGGCGGTTCCCGGAACACCGGGACCGGGAAACGAAGGCCGCCACCGACGCAGTCCCCACCCCCGCCTCCGAAGATTCCTCCCCCGGCTGGGCGGCATCCCTCCGAGCAGGCCTGTCCGAGGCCCGCAGCAACCGGACCGTACGCGAGGCCCTACTGCTAGTACCAGCCGTAACCGCCGTATGGGGAGCCCTGGACGAATACACCCCGCTCCTGGTCCGGGAGGCCGGCGCGACGGACACGGTGGTGCCGTGGTGGCTGCTGCTGATCTGGGTGGGAGCGACGGCGGGAAGCCTGCTGGCGGGTTCGCTACGGGGCCTCGGCACGGCGGGCTTCGCGGCCCTCCTGGCCTGCGCGGGCGCGGCACTGGCCGCAGGCGCGGCACTCCCGGCAGCCGGTCTCCCCCTCCCCGCAGGCGTCGCCCTCGTAGCCCTGGCCTTCTGCGCCTTCCAACTGACCACCGTCCTGGCCGACACCCGCCTCCAGAACAGCATCACGGGCCCGAGCCGAGCAACGGTCACATCCCTGGCAGGCGCGGCAACGGAACTGACGACGGTGACGGTGTACGGAACGTACGGCCTACTGGCATCAACAACCACACACGGCACGACGTTCGCGGTGTTCGCGGCGCCGTATCTGCTGACGGCGCTGATGCTGGCATGCAAACGCCCGGGGCCAGGTGAAGACACCTAGCCCCGGGCCGAGTCCCGCACAGACTGACGTCAGTCGTCGTAATCCGCGAAAAGCTCTTCAGCGGACTTCACCGTGTAGGACAGGTCGACCCAGGCAGCCAAGGTCTCCAGGTCAGCACAGTCCACGATCCGCTTCCGCACGGCCTCGGGCACCTCGATGCCCCGATGCTTCAGAGTGCGCAACACGGATTCCGCGCGCTCCTCGGCACGCCCCTCCGTATGCCCCTCCGCCCGCAGCCGCTGAGACGTCTCCGACCGGAAAAAGGAAAGCTCGACGGTCACCAGTTCCCTCCAAGTCTTGAGAGCCGGGCTGTTGGCCAGGCCCTGTTCAGTGAGTTCGGAGAAGATCTCCGCATTCTCCCTGTCGATGGTCTTCAAGGCCGCTGCCAACGCCTTCAGTATGGCATCGGCGTTCGCGTCCTTACTATGCGTAATCGCGGAAAGGGTCGCGAGCGGGATGTCCTGGGCAGCGGCCCGCACGTCCGTGATGACAGGCACGTTGTGCGGGCCGAGGACCAGTGGGCGGAGCGTGAGCATGGGCCAGTGTGCGGGGCCGACGCTGTAGGGGGCGGCGGCCCAGACCGCCGTCGACTTGTCCTGACAGGTGACGAGCAGGACGGTCGGGAGTTGGTATTTCGCGTGCAGGTAGGACGTGTAATACGCCCAGCTCGCGGGTTTGGCGCGGTCCCTTCTTCCCTGCGCCTCCACCGCCAGCAGAAAACTGCCCTCGTTCTCGGTGTCGAACCGGAGCAGCGTGTCCACCCTGCGCTCCAGCGGCGTCGTCTCGGTCAAGTCGGTGGGCATGATGGACACCGCTGTCGGTTCCGGGAACGGCAGGTCGAGCGCCCGGAACGCCCGGCCGAAGACGCCGGGTTCCTTCTGGAAGATGCGGTGCATCGCTTCGTGGGATGAACTCGCCATGTGCGGAACGCTAGGGCGAGTGTGGCAACTGCCCCTGGAATATGGCGTTGCGTCACTCGTTCGAGCGGTGTGGGACGACCTGGAGTCCGAAGTCGTACGAGCCGAGTGCGCCCGCGATGCCCATGAAGAGGAGCGCGAAGTGTTCCTGGCCGCGGGCGGTTTCGATGGGGCCGAGGTCCATGTGGGCGGACTCGGGCCAGCCGAGGTCGGTGAGGAGGGTGGCGGTCGTCTTCTTGGCCCGGGGGTCGTTGCCCGAGAGGAAGACGGTGGACGGGCCCGTCAGGTCGCCGGGGGCCGTCATGACGATGGCGTCCATCGTGGAGAAGGTTTTGACCACTCGGGTGTCGGGGAACGCCGTCTGGATCTCCTCGCCCAGGGAGATCGTGGGGTGTGACAGGGCCATCCCGTGCGGCTCCTCGGTGAAGCCGACGGCTATGTCGACCAGCACCTTTCCGCGCAGCGCGGCCTCCACCGTGCGCAGGAGCGCCACGGAATCCGTCCCCGGCGTGACGTTCACGATCACCTCGGCCCGCTCGGCCGCCTCGGCGACCGTCACCACCGGCACGCCCACCTCCGCCGCCAGTTCCGCCTTCGCCGCGGGGTCCCGCGAACCGAGGACCACCTCATGGCCCGCCGCCGCCCAGCCCTTGGCCAGCGCACGCCCGACATTTCCGGTTCCGATCAGTGCAAGTTTCATGGTCGGGACGGTAGTTGGGGGCCGGAGGGGGTCGTATCCGTCCTGAGGACCGGGTCGGGACCAGTCCGGTCCTAGGCCGAACGGCCGGGCCTAGGACCAACGCCCGAGCGGGGCGCTACCCCGCCCACACCACCGCCTGCGTCTCGCTGTACGCCCCCAACGCGTACGACCCGCAGTCCCTCCCCACCCCGCTCTGCTTGAACCCGCCGAACGGGGCCTCCATGTTGCGGCCGATGGTGTTCACGCCGACCCCGCCCGCCCGCAGCCGCCGGGCCACCCGGAACGCGCGCGCCACGTCGGCCGACCAGACATAGCTGAGCAGGCCGTAGTCGCTGTCGTTGGCCAGGGCCACCGCCTCCTCCTCGGCCGCCTCGCCCTCGCCGTCGAAGGGGACGACGACCACGACGGGGCCGAAGATCTCCTCCCGGACCACCCGCATCCCGGGCGTGCAGTCCGCCAGGAGGGTGGGGGTGAAGTAGAAGCCTCGGGGCGGCCGGGGAGACATGGGGTCACCGCCCGCCACCAGCCGCGCCCCCTCCTTCCGGCCCAACTCCACGTACGACTCCACCCGTTCGCGATGCGCCGCGGAGATCAGCGGGCCCACCACCGTGTCCCGGCCCCTCGGGTCCCCGACCTTCAGGTAGGAGGCGTAGCGCGTCAGCTTCTCCAACAGCGGCTCGTACAGCCGCCGTTGGACGATGACGCGCGTCGGCGCCGTACAGATCTGGCCGCTGTAGAACGAGAACGTCGTGCCGATGCCCGCCACCGCCGCGTCGAGGTCGGCGTCGTCGAAGACGATTGCCGCGCCCTTGCCGCCCAGCTCCATGAGCTGGCGTTTCATGCCGCGGCCGCAGACCTCGCCGATGCGCTGTCCGACGGGTGTGGAGCCGGTGAAGCTCACCATGTCGACGTCGGGCGAGTCGACGGACGCCTCGCCCACCTCGGGGGACGCGCCGGAGACGACGTTCACCACGCCGGGCGGCGCGCCGGCTTCGGCGAGGGCCGCGGCCATGCGGTACACGGACAGCGGGTCCTGCGGGGCCGGTTTCACGACGACCGTGTTGCCCATCGCCAGGGCGGGGGCGATCTTGCCGGAGGGGTTCGCCCAGGGGTTGTTGTAGGAGGTGATGCAGGTGACGACGCCGACGGGTTGGCGGACGGCCAAGGCGCCGAGCACGCCCGCCTTGCCCATCGGGCCCGCCTCGTTGACCTGCGGCGGGAGTCCCGTCTCCACCGGCTCAAGGGCCCCCCGCGCGTACCGCCGGAAGCGCGCCACCGCCACCGCGACCTGCATCCCGCGCGCGGTCCCGGTGGTCGCCCCGGTCTCGGCACGCGCCAACTCCGCGTGCGCGGCGAAGTCCCGCTGGACGATGTCGGCGGCGCGGTCGAGGACGGCGGCCCGCTCCTGCGGCGACGTACGCGACCACGTCCCGAAAGCGGCCCGCGCCGCCGACGCCGCCTGCCACACCTGCGCCCGGCTCGCCTCGGGAGCCAGGCCCACGACCTCCTCGGTCGCCGGGTCGATCACCTCGTAGTGCCCGCCGTCGGGCTCCACCCACACCCCGTCGACGAACAGCCGCTGCGGCCCGCCCGCGGGCCCGGCGGGAGCGAAGCCCTCCACCTCGACGTCGCTCACCTGGTGCTCACCGTCCTGGTGTCACGGCCCGACCGCAGCACGGTCCCGGGCACCGCCCCGCTCACCACGTCGTCGCGGATCACCTCGACGCCGTTGACCCACACGGCGTTCACACCGATCGCCTTGGAGTCCAGGCGCGGGCTGTCGCCGGGCAGATCGTGTACGAGGGTGGCCTTGCCCGCGTCGATCCGCTCGGGGTCGAAGAGGACGAGGTCCGCGTGGAAGCCCTCGGCGATCCGGCCCCGCTCACGCAGGCCGAAGAGCCGCGCCGGGTCGTCGGTGAGCATCTTCACCGCCTGCTCAAGGCCCATCAGCTTGCGGCCGCGCAGACAGTCCCCGAGGAACCGTGTCGTGTACGGGGCGCCGCACATGCGGTCCAGGTGCGCGCCCGCGTCCGAGCCGCCGAGCATGACGTCCTCGTGGCTCCAGGTCTCGGCGCGCAGCGCCCAGGAGTCCGGGTCGTTGTCGGTCGGCATGGGCCAAAGGACCGTACGCATACCGTCGTTGGCGCAGATCTCGACGATGCACGCGAACGCCTCCTGACCGCGCTCGGCGGCGATGTCCCGCACCACCCGGCCGGTCAGCCCCTCGTTCTCGGCGGAGTACGTGTCTCCGATGACGTACCGCCCGAAGTGCGTGAGGCGCCGGAACACCCCGGCTTCCTTGCTGCCCGCGCGCCGCAGCATCTCCCCCCGCACATCCGGGTCGCGGAGCTTCGCGATGCGCTCCGGAATGGGAAGCCCGAGGATCTCGCCCCACCCGGGAATCAGATTCAGGGCACAGAACGTGCCGAGGGACATGTTCATCGGGGTCAGGATCGGCATCGTCAGGGCGACGACGCGCCCGCCCGCCTTCCGCGCCCGCTCGCTCGCGACGAGCTGGCGGGGCACGCGTTCGGGCACGGCGGCGTCGATCGTCAGGACGTTCCAGTTCAGCGGGCGCCCCGCGGCCGCGCTCATGTCCACGAACAGCTCGATCTCGGCGTCGCTGAACTGATCCAGACAGCCCGCGACGATCGCCTCCAACTGCGTGCCCTCGTGCTCGGCGACCGCTCGCGACAGCGCGAGCAGTTCGGCGGGCCCCGCGTGCCGGGACGCCACCGGCTTGCCGTCGCCGTCGGAGTGCGTGGACGACTGCGTGGTGGAGAGCCCCCAGGCGCCGGCGTCCATAGCCTCATGGAACAGCGCGAGCATCCGCTCCAACTGCTCGCCCGACGGCTGCCCGCCGACCGCGTCCGCCCCCATCACGTACCGCCGCAGCGCGCAATGCCCCACCATGAAGCCCGCGTTGACCGCGATCCGCCCCTCCAGCGCGTCCAGATACTCCCCGAAGGAGTGCCACGACCAGGGCGCGCCCTCCTCCAACGCCACCAGGGACATGCCCTCGACCTTGGACATCATCCGGCGCGTGTAGTCGGCGTCCTCGGGCTGCTCCGGATTCAGCGGCGCCAGCGTGAACCCGCAGTTCCCACCCGCGACGGTGGTCACGCCGTGGTTCAGGGAGGGCGTGGCGTACGGATCCCAGAACAACTGCGCGTCGTAGTGCGTATGCGGGTCGACGAACCCGGGGGCAAGGATCAGCCCATGGGCCTCTTCCTGAGTACGGGCCTCCTCCGTGACGCCGACCGCGACGACGGCCACCCGTCCGTCCCGGATGCCCACGTCGGCGACCCTGGCGGCGGCCCCCGTCCCGTCGACGACGGTCACACCCTTGATGAGGTGGTCGAGCATGACGAGCTACCCCTTCCCATAGGGCTTTTGAGCTCACCGACGTCCGGGGCGAGCACTTTCGGCCCGTCCGGCGTTTGAGGACGAGCGCGCAGCGCGATCGGCGGTCACCCGGTGGCGGCCTGCCGCATACGCGTGGTGCGATGCACCGGATCGGTGTCGATCTTCGGGATGACGTGCTCCCCGATCAGCCGAATAGTGGTCAACGTGTCCTCGGGCGAAATCCCGATGGGCAACCCGAACGACAACTGATCCGCCCCAGCCTGCTCCCACCGCTTGCACTGCCGAGTGACCTCATCCGGATCCCCACAGATCATCAACTCCTCGGCAATGAGCAGCTCGATGATCTCCTCGGTGTAATCCGGCAACACCTCGGGCCACTCAGGAATCCCCTCAGGCCGAGGAAACGTGTCGTGGTACCGAAACACCAGCGACTGCAGGTAATTGAGCCCGCCGTTCACGGCGATCCGAACGGCTTCCTCATGCGTCTCCGCACAAATGGCCGTGGACGTCACCATCACGTTGTCGTTCACGAAGTCCCCGACGGGCTCGGCGTCCCGGATCGCCGTCTTGTACTGCTCAAGCACCCACTCCATGTCGGAGACCTTCTGCACGCTGAACCCAAGGACACCGAGCCCCTTCTTCGCGGCCATGGCGTACGAGGACGGCGACCCGGCGGCGTACCACATGGCGGGGTGCGAGGCGCCGTACGGCTTCGGGAAGACCTTGCGCGGCGGCAACTGCCAGTGCTTGCCCTGGAACCCCTCGTACTCCTCCTGGAGCCACATCTTGGGGAATTCCGCGATGGTCTCTTCCCAGATCTCCTTGGTGTGGTTCATGTCGGTGATGCCCGGCAAAAAGCCGAGGATCTCGTGCGATCCGGCGCCGCGCCCGCTGCCGAACTCGAAGCGGCCCTCCGAGAGATGGTCGAGCATCGCGACCTTCTCGGCGACCTTGACCGGGTGGTTGACCTGGGCCAGGGGATTGAAGATCCCCGACCCCAGATGAATGCGTTCCGTCGCGTGGGCGAGGTAGCCGAGGAATACGTCGCTGGCGGAGAGGTGCGAGTACTCCTCCAGGAAGTGGTGCTCGGACGCCCAGGCGTACTTGAAGCCCGACTTGTCCGCCTGGATGACGTACTCGGTCTCCTCCATCAGCGCCTTGTGCTCGGCGAGCGGGTCGGTCTCGGCCCGCTTGCCCACGTATCCCTGTACAAAGAGCCCGAATTCCAAGGCGGTTCACCGTCCTCGTCAGTTTCTGACGTACCGTCAGATCTACTGAGCCGACTGTTCCATCGCACGCCAGGACCGTCAATAGCTGATACAGCGTCAGATGGCGCGTCAGAGCACGCTCACGCCCGCCAGCCAGCCGCCGTCGACCACGAAGGGCTGCCCGGTGATGTACGCCGAGTCCACCTCGGCGGTGAGGAACAGCGCGAGCCGCGCCACCTCCTCCGCCCTGCCCACGCGGCCGAGCGGCACGAGCTTGCGGTACAGCGCGTCGAGCCCCCGGGAGGCCTTCTCCACGTCCGCCTCGGGGTCGAGCTGCGCGGGGTTGCTCATGGCGGTGTCGATGGCGCCGGGGCAGATCGCGTTGACGCGGATGTGCTTCTTCGCCAGTTCGAGGGCGGCGACGCGGGTGAGGCCGATGATGGCGTGTTTGGTCGCGCTGTACGCGCCGATGTACGCCATGCCCGTCATCCCCGCGTACGAGGCGGTGTTCACGATCGAGCCGCCGCCGGCCGCCGCGATCTCGGGCGCGGTCGTCTTGATGCCGAGGAAGACGCCGACCTGGTTGACCCGCACGATCTGCTCGAACTCTTCGAGGGGCGTGTTCACCAGCTCGTTGAAGCGCAGGATGCCCGCGTTGTTGACCAGGCCGTCCACCGTGCCGAAGGCGTCCTTGGTGGCCGCGACGGCCGCCGCCCAGTCCGCCTCCCGCCCGACATCGAGGTGGACATAGCGCGCGCTGTCCTCCCCCAACTCCTTCGCCAGCGCCTCCCCTTGTTCGTCGAGTACGTCGCCGACGACGACCCGCGCGCCCTCCTCGACGAAGAGCCGCGCCTCCTGCTCGCCCTGCCCGCGCGCGCCACCGGTGACGATGACGACGCGCCCGTCCAGCTTGCCCATTGCCGGCCTCCTGGTTCGGTTCAGTAGAACGAACGCTCTATTTAATGTGCGGAGCTACGTCCGCGCCGAACGCCGCCATCTGGTCGGTGAGTTCCCTCCGGCTGCGGCTGCGGAAGCGCACCTGGATCTGGTGCACGCCCATCTCCGCGTACGCGCGCAGCGACTCCGCGAGGGCGGCGGGCTTCCCGCTGAGCGTGCGCCGCCCGACGGGCCAGGTGGGCTCGCCCACGTACAGCGGCTCGGTGATGGCGCCGATGGTGAGCGGCGCGTCGATGCCCGCTTCCGCGCGCAGCCGCCTGAGCCTGGCGATCTGGTCGGGGAGCCGGTCGCGCGGGTCGCCCTGGGGCAGCCAGCCGTCGCCGCGCACGGCGGCCCGGCGGACGGCCGCGGGCGAGGAGCCGCCGACCCAGATCGGCACCCGCCGCTGTGCGGGCCGCGGCCGCTGCCCGAGCCCTTCGAAGGAGAAGAACTCACCCTCGTACTCAGGAAACTCATCGGGCCCGAGCGCGGCCCGCAGCGCGTCCACGGTGTCGTCGAGCACGCGCCCCCGGCGCGCGAAGTCGGCGCCGAGCGCCTCGAACTCCTCCGCCACGTGCCCGGCGCCGACACCGAGGATGAGCCGTCCGCCGCTGAGGTGGTCGAGCGTCGCGTACTGCTTGGCGCTCAGCAGGGGGTGGCGCAGGCCGACGATCGCGACGTGACTCATGAGCCGGACGTGCTCGGTGACACCGGCGAGGTACGAGAGGGTGGCGACGGGGTCGTACCAGACGGTCCCCATGGCGTCCGCGAGCCGCCGGGGAATCGCCACGTGATCACAACTGGCGAGGTAGGCGAACCCCGCCCGGTCGGCAACGCGGGCGATCTCGACCAGATCCTCGGGCCCGGCCCCGGCCTCCCAGCCCTCGGCGAAGAGCGCGCTCTGCGACTGCACGGGGAGCTGCATCCCATACGCGAGCCGCCCCCACCCGAATTCCTCCGCCATGCCCTCCCCGCCCCTCATCGGGCCCCGGGCCCGGCCCAGAGGCCGTCCTTCGTCAGGCCCAACAGATCGATCGCGTTGCCGCGGACTATCCGCTCCACGACGTCCGGCGCCAGGTGACCCATCTGTTCCTCGCCGACCTGGCGGGATTTCGGCCAGGTGGAGTCGGAGTGCGGGTAGTCGGTCTCGTAGAGGACGTTGCCGACGCCGATGGCGTCGAGGTTGCGCAGGCCGAAGGCGTCGTCGAAGAAGCAGCCGAAGACGTGGTCGGCGAAGAGCTCGGACGGCGGGCGGTGCACCTTGTCGGCGACGCCGCCCCAGCCGCGGTTCTCCTCCCACACGACGTCCGCGCGCTCCAGGATGTAGGGGATCCAGCCGATCTGCCCCTCGGCGTACATGACCTTGAGGTTCGGGAAGCGCTCGAACTTGCCGCTCATCAGCCAGTCGACCATCGAGAAGCAGCAGTTGGCGAAGGTGACGGTGGAGCCGACCGCGGGCGGCGCGTCGGCGGAGGTGGACGGCATCTTGCTGGAGGAGCCGATGTGCATGGCCACGACCGTGCCGGTCTCGTCGCAGGCGGCGAGGAAGGGGTCCCAGTCGTCGGAGTGGATCGACGGGAGTCCGAGATAGGGCGGTATTTCCGAAAAGGCGACGGCCCGCACCCCGCGCGCCGCGTTGCGCCGGACCTCCGCGGCGGCCAGTTCCGGGTCCCAGAGGGGGATGAGGGGTAGCGGTATCAGCCGACCTTGTGCGGCGGGGCCGCACCACTCGTCCACCATCCAGTCGTTGTACGCCCGTACGCAGAGAAGACCCAGGTCGCGGTCCGGCGCCTCGGTGAAGGTCTGGCCGCAGAAGCGCGGGAAGGTGGGGAAGCACAGGGCGGACTGGACGTGGTTGACGTCCATGTCGGCAAGCCGGTCCGGGACGCTGAAGGAGCCGCGCCGCATCTGCTCGTACGTGATCACTTCGAGCTTGATCTCGTCGCGGGCGTAGCCGACGGCGGTGTCGAGGCGGGTCAGCGGGCGGTGCAGATCCTCGTACACCCACCAGTCCCCTATGGGTCCATCATCCCCTTTCTCCCCCATGATCGGGGCGAACTTCCCTCCCAAAAAGGTCATTTCCTTGAGCGGTGCGCGGACGATGCGCGGGCCCCGGTCGCGGTACTCCGCGGGGAGCCGGTCCTGCCAGACCTGCGGGGGCTCCACCGTGTGGTCGTCCACCGAGATGATCCTCGGGAACGGCGGCGCGTCGGGGGCGGCGTCCTGAGTGCTCTCCCTGGTCTCCATACGGCTCACGGTAGCGCGTATCTGACGATCCGTCAGTTGTCCGGATCCGGTCACTGGTGCGGGAACCCTGTGAGAGCCGTCTCCCACGGCTGACGCATCCGCTCCGGACAAGGCAAACTGTGCTCCGCAGCAAGTCTCACGGGCAGGGCAGGCCCGCGGGCGGGCACAAACCAGGCACAGCCGGGCACAGTTGGGCGTATTTGAACAGACTTCAGCAACTGCGTGCGGCAGGGCAGCAGGGGGAGCGATGGACGGACTACCGCGAGTGCCGGACCAGCGGCGTTCGACGGCGGAAAGCGACCCTGGGACAGCGGCGCGACGGGGCGAACCCGTGGCCGCCGGCCGGAAGGACCGGCCTTCGGGGGCGGACGGGCAGGGTGCCCGTTCGGGGGCCGCGGACGGGCACGGGGCCCTGCCGGGACCGGCGGACGGACACGGCGCCGCGCAGGACGCGGATGCCGCGCGGCCCGCTGCCCGCTTCAGCGTGCTCGGACCCGTACGCGCCTGGCTCGACGAGGAACAACTGCCCACCGGTTCCCCGCAGCAGCGCGCCCTGCTCGCCGCCCTCCTGCTGCGCGACGGCCGCACCGCCACCGCCTCCGAGCTGATCGACGCCATCTGGGGCGAGGAGTCGCCGTCGCAGGCCCTGGCCGCGATCCGTACGTACGCTTCCCGGCTGCGCAAGGTGCTCCCGCCCGGTGCCCTGGTGAGCGAGTCCGGCGGCTATGCCGTGCGGGCCGCCGAGGGCGCGCTCGACCTGACCGAGGCCGAGAAGCTGTGGCACACGGCCGAGCGGGCCCGCGGGCTCGGCGACCTGTGCCAGGCCCGTTCGCTGGTCAACAAGGCACTGTCGCTCTGGGACGGCGAGCCCCTCGCCAACGTTCCCGGCCCTTACGCGGACGCGCAGCGCACCCGTCTCGAAGAATGGCGGCTCCAGCTCCTCGAGTCCCGCCTTGACATGGACCTGGAACAGGGCTGCCACGCGGAGTCGGTGTCCGAGCTGACGGCCCTGACGGCCGCGCACCCTCTCCGCGAGCGCCTCCGCGAGCTCCTCATGCTCGCCCTCTACCGCTCCGGGCGGCAGGCCGAGGCCCTCGCTGTGTACGCCGACACGCGCCGGCTCCTCGCCGACGAGCTGGGCGTCGACCCGCGCCCCGGCCTCCAGGAACTCCAGCAGCGCATCCTCCAGGCCGACCCGGCCCTCGCCGAGCCGTCGGCACCCGCCGCCGAGCCGTCCGCCGGAGTCGTACGCCCCGCGCAACTTCCGGCCACCGTCCAGGACTTCACCGGCCGCGTCTCGTTCGTCAAGGAACTCAGCGACATCCTCTCCACCGCCGAGGGCCGCGTCATGGCGGTCTCCGCGCTCGCGGGCATCGGCGGCGTGGGCAAGACGACGCTCGCGGTGCATGTCGCGCACGCGGCGCGCACGCACTTCCCTGACGGGCAGTTGTACGTGGACCTCCAAGGCGCCGGCCCGCGCGCGGCGGAGCCGGAAACGGTCCTGGGCGCCTTCCTGCGCGCCCTCGGCACCGCGGACTCCGCGATCCCCGACTCCCTGGAGGAGCGGGCCGCCCTCTACCGCTCCGTCCTCGACGGCCGCCGCGTCCTGGTCCTCCTGGACAACGCCCGCGACGCCGCGCAGGTGCGGCCGTTGCTGCCCGGGATGGAGGGGTGCGCCGCGCTTGTCACCAGCCGCATGCGGATGGTGGACCTGGCGGGCGCGCACCTGGTCGACCTGGACGTGATGTCACCGGACGAGGCGCTGTCGCTCTTCACAAAGATCGTCGGCGAAGAACGGGTGGCGTCCGAGCGCGAGGCAGCCCTCGACGTCGTCGCGGCCTGCGGCTTCCTCCCCTTGGCCATCCGCATCGCGGCGTCCCGCCTGGCGGCCCGCCGCACCTGGACCGTCTCGACCCTCGCCGCCAAGCTCGCCGACGAGCGGCGCCGCCTCGACGAACTCCAGGCCGGCGACCTCGCGGTCGAGGCCACCTTCGAACTCGGCTACGGCCAGCTCGAGCCGGTCCAGGCCCGCGCCTTCCGCCTCCTCGGCCTGGCGGACGGCCCCGACATCTCGCTCGCCGCGGCGGCCGCGGTCCTGGACCTCCCCCTGGAGGACACCGAGGACCTCCTGGAGTCGCTGGTGGACACGTCCCTGCTGGAATCCGCTGCGCCGGGGCGGTACCGGTACCACGATCTGGTGCGGTTGTACGCGCGTGCGTGCGCGGAACGGGACGAGCTGCCGCCGAGCGAGCGGGAGGCCGCGCTTTCGCGGTTGCTGGACTTTTATCTGGCTTCGGCGGCTCGGGTTTATGCGATTGAGCGTCCTGGGGACAGGACGGTTGACCATCTGGCGGCCACCCGGCACGCGGGGCTGGACTTCAGCGACGACGCCAAGGCGCTGGACTGGTTGCACTCCGAGGCCGCCTGCATCCTGGCCTGCGTGCAGCAGTCGTTGGGCAAGAACACCCTGCGTCGCGCCGTGGACCTGCTCCTGGCGTCCAAGGATCTGGCGGAGTCCGGGGCGAGTTCACTCCGGTACGAGGCGGCGACCTGCGCGGCACGTGACGCGGCGGGCGCCGCGCGGGACGCGTACGGCGAGGGTCGTGCCCGTGTCAGCCTGGCCCAAGTGCTCAGCAAGGTCGGGCGCTTCGAAGAGGCTGCCGAGGAACTGTCGCGTGCCGCGGAGCTGGCGGCCGAGTCCGGGGACCCCTGGACGGGTGGGAACGCACCGAACGAGCACGGGATAGTCGCGTACTGCCTGAACCGCTACGACGCAGCGGAGGCCTTCTTCCGCACGGCGGTCGAGGCATTCCGTGCCGACGGCAACGGCGGCGGCGAGGCGAGCGCCCTCTGCAATCTCTCCCGGGCCCTCCTCGCGATGGGCCGCGTCAGCCAGGCCATCGACCTGGCGCGTCAGGGCGCGGCAGTCTACGACGACCTCGGCCTCACCTTCCGGCTCGCCAACGCCAGGTATGCGCTCGGGATCGCGCTCAGCCACGCCGGCCAGCACACGGACGCGCTCGCCCAACTCACCGGGGCGCTCAAGATATTCGTGGAGAATCGCCAGCGGCTGTGGGAGGGCAATGCCCACTACCGCATCGCCGAGGTCCACTTCTCGGCCCGGCGCCTGTCTCAGGCAGCCCAGCACGCGGAGCAGGCCCTCGCCACCGGTTGCGTCGGCGGTGACTGGATGCGTGCCAACGTGCTGATCCTGCTGGGGCGGTCGCTGGACAGCCTCGGGCAACTCGACCGCGCGCGGGCGTGCTGGCGCGAAGCCCTCGCCATTCACGAGCGGGCAGGGGCTCCGGAGGCCGTCGTCGTACGAGCGCTCCTCCACCCCGTCGCGGTCGCCTGACCCAGGCATCCAAGGCGTTCATCGAACGTTTATGGGCAGCTGTCACTCTCTACTTATCGATCCGTCGCGTCGGGGGGCAGACGGGTCGCGTGGGCCCCACAGCTATGGTGAGCGGCCCTGGACCGCCCGCTCGGCGACCCTCGGGGGAGTTGCCGAGCGGGCGGTCTAGTCCCGGAGCCCCGCAGACGTACAGGAGTTTTAGATCATGAGCGAGCCCAAGAAGAAGAAGGTCCTCAAGCCCATGGGTGACGGCCACGTCCCGGCGCCGCCGCAGGACGGCCCCATCACGCCTCAGGGCGACGGCCACGTCCCGGCCCCGCCGAAGGACGGCATCACCACGAAGGGTGACGGCCACGTCCCGGCCCCGCCGACCAAGGACGCCTGACACTTCCTTCCCGACGGGGGGATCGGCCGCGGCGGCGCGGAGGGGGAGCCGCCGCGGCCGAGGCGTGTCCGGCGCAGGGTAGTCCAACTAACATAAGTTTAGCTCGAATTGTTCGAACATGAGCTGTTATGTGCAGCTAGAGTTGATAGTTGAAAGTCTGCCCCCTCCAAGGAGTTGGAATGACTCGAACCAGAAAAATCCTTGTCACGCTGGCTGTGATGGCCGCCGCCTCAGCGGGAGCCACGGCACCCGCACTCGCCGACGGCCACGCCCCGGCCCCCGCCGGGGACGGACACACTCCGTCGTCACCGGCCGGGGACGGCCAGGTGCCGGTCGGCCCGCTGGGCGACGGCCACGCACCGGCACCTCCCGTTGACGGCCAGATGCCGACAGCACCGCAGCACTGAGGCCCCGGGGCCGAGCCGCCGCTCGGCCCCGGTTCACTGTCCCCGGGCCCTCTGAAAGAGTCGGCGCATGCCAAGAACCGAACCGCGGCGCCGCACCCCGCGCGTCATATCCGTCACCGCCACCGCCCTCCTCGGCGCCGTACTCCTGACCGCCTGCGGCACGGAGCAGCGCGACGACACGGCCCCGCCCCGGGACGCCGAGGTGGCAGCCGGTACGCCGAGTGCGCCGGACGGCACAAGCACCCCGTCCAGCGGCAACTCCCCCTACGTAGACCCCGGCCCCGGCGACCGCGCACCCCACAACGAGGAGAACAACGCCTACCGCCGCCCCGGCGAGATGTCCGCCACCAGCGAGAAGGCCGCCGACGTGCAGGCAAAGCGCGTGCAGGCAGTCCTCAAGCGGCTCTGGACGAAGGGGACTTGGGATCCGGACTCCGTGCGGGCCACCTTGCGCAGGGAGTTGGGGGCGGAAACCGGCGCCAAGGGGAAGAAGCTCACCGTGCAGGGGATGAACGCGCACTCGGAGGGAGACGGGAGCGTCACCCCGGAGGGGGCCATGGTGGGGCTTCGGGTGCGGGACGACGCCTGCGTCACCGCGTACATTCAAGAGTCCAGTTACGGGGCGCAGTCGAACGGCCCGTTCATGGAGACGGGCTGCATCGAGCCACCCACCGGCCACTGAGCCCACCGGGCGGCGAGCCCAAAGCAACGGAGAAGGGCAACTCGGCCCCAAATCCGGTGGACCCAACCCACCCCGCTGCCCGATAGTGCGGCCATGACCACTCTCGTGCGCCACGTGACCTTCGACTGTTCCGACGCCTACGCCCTCGCGACCTTCTGGGCCAAGATCCTGGAGGGCGCCGTGTCCGACGAGGACGCCCCGGGCGACCCGGAGGCCCTGGTGCACACGTCCGAGGGCCCCGACGTGCTCTTCATCAACGTCCCGGAGAAGAAGAGCGTGAAGAACCGCGTGCACTTCGACCTGCAGCCGCAGGAGCGCACGCGCGACGAGGAGGTCGAGCGGGTGACCGCGCTCGGCGCGACCCTCGTGGGCGACCACCGGCTGCCCGACGGCCGCGGCTGGGTGACCCTGGCCGACCCCGAGGGCAACGAATTCTGCGTGGAGCGCAGCGCGGCCGAGCGCGCGGCGACGGGCTGAGCATCCGGGTGCCGGATGCCCTCAGAACTCGATCAAGCCGCGCAGATCGATGTCGACCGGGAAGGGCACCGCCGTGGTCAGCTTGCCGGTGTGAGTGGGCTGTTCGGGGCTGGGGGCGTAGACACCCGCCTCGTGGTGGCGCCAGAACTCGTGCACGACCGGGACATTGTCCTCGCCGCGCTCGACGCGCCAGTAGTAGTCGATGCCCGCCTCCGCGTACATACCCGGCTTGAGGAAACGGTCGTCCTTGCGTGAGCCGGGCGAGACGATCTCGATGGCAAGAACGGCCTTCGCGACGGGAATGCAATCCAGCGTCAGCGCGTCGAGGCCGGTCTTGTCGAAGACGATCACATCGGGCTTGGGGACGTTGCGCTCGTCGAACATGACCCATTGCTCACTCATGACGGCATACGGTGCCCGCCTGGCCAGGGCCAGACTCATGTACAACCGGTCCCGAACCAGCTGATGCCATACCTTCGCCGCCCCACGTACCACGATCTTCCCATCCACGAGATCCCAGTCGAACGGGACGTCCAGCTCCTGAACCTGGTCCCATGTCCAGCCGTCCTCCGGCGGGTACATCCAGTTCTCGGAGTCGGCCGACACCTGCTGGTCGCCGTGTTCGCCGTGTGCCTCTGCGGCCATGACTGCTCCCATGAGGAGATCGTGCAAGAGGGGATGCTGCGTCCTACCTGTATGACGGTATCGCCACTCGTACGAGTGCGCGGGCAACATTCCTCTCGTACGAGTGTACGAGCGACGCCCTCGCGGCGACATCAGCAGCGACGGCTGTCCGCACCCCGGGCCCCGAGGTGCCGCAGCTCCCCCTTCACCACCTTCCCGCTGGCGTTCCGGGGGAGTTCCGGCACGAACTCGACCTCCCGCGGCACCTTGTAGTTGGCCATCTCCCGCCGTGCCCACGCGATCAGGTCGTCCGCGGTGAGGGCGGAGGACGCCGAGCGCCGTACGACGTACGCCTTGCCGACCTCGCCGAGGCGGGCGTCGGGGACGCCGATGACGGCGACGTCGGCCACCTGGGGGTGCAGGCCGAGGAGTTGCTCGATCTCGGCGGGGTAGGCGTTGAAGCCGCCGACGATGAACATGTCCTTGATGCGGTCGGTGATGCGGAGGTTGCCGGTCTCGTCCAGGACGCCTACGTCGCCTGTGTGCAGCCAGCCGTCGGGGGTGAGGACCTTCGCGGTCTCGTGGGGGTCCTCGAAGTAGCCGCTCATGGTGTTGTGGCCGCGGACCAGGACCTCCCCCGGGCTGCCCGGGGGCAAGGGGTCACCGGCGGCCGAGACCACGCGGACCTCCGTGTCGGGGATCGCGCGGCCCGACGTGGCCGCGATGACCTCCGCCGGATCACCCCTGCGGCACATCGTGACGATGCCGCCGGCCTCGGAGAGGCCGTACGCGGTGAGCACGGTGGCAATCCTCAACTCGGTGCGGAGGCGTTCTACGAGGCGCAGGGGGACCACCGCCGCGCCGGTCACGACCAGGCGCAGCGCCGAGAGGTCGTGGGCGTCCCGGGCCGGGTGGTCCAGGAGTGACTGGTGCAGGGTGGGCGGTCCCGGCAGGACCGAGATGCGTTCGGCGGCGATGTTGGCGAGGGCCGTGTCCACGTTGAAGACCGGCTGGGGGATCATCGTGGCGCCCCGCATCAGGCAGGCGATGATGCCGGCCTTGTAGCCGAAGGTGTGGAAGAAGGGGTTCACGATCAGATAGCGGTCGCCCTCGCGCAGCCCGGCGAGCTCGCTCCAGATCGCGTAGCAGCGCAGGGTCTGGGCGTGCGTGATGACGGCGCCCTTGGGGCGGCCCGTGGTGCCGGACGTGAAGTTGATGTCGGAGGGCCAGTCCCCGGAGATGGCCGCCGCCCGCGTCCGTACGGCATCGGCCGTGACGGTGTCGCCGCTCGCCAGGAAGTCCTTCCAGGTGCGGAAGTCCTCGGGGGCGTCGTCGGCGAGGACGACCACCTCCTCCAGGTGGGGCAACCCGGGCAACGGCCCGGCTCCGGGGCCGTCGGCCGCCGCGCGCCGCAGCGACGCCACGTACGAAGTCCCCAGAAACGTACCGGTGATGAACAGCAGCTTCGCCCGTGAGCGCGTGAGGACGTACGCGGCCTCGGCGCCCTTGAAGCGGGTGTTGAGCGGCACGAGGACCGCGCCCGCGCCGACGGCGCCGAGGGCGGAGACGATCCAGTCGAGGGTGTTGGGGGCCCAGACGGCGACGCGGTCGCCGGGGGCGACGCCGCTCGCCATGCAGGCTGCGGTGGCCCGTTCGATCCGGTCGCCGAGTTCGCGGTACGTCACGCGGGTGCGGCCCTCGACGACCGCCTCCCGGTCCGCGTACCGCTCGGCCGCCGCCCGGACCAGTCCCGGCACGCTGCCCCACTCCAGGTCGCCGCGCATCGCTCCCCCTTTGCCGAGCCGCCGTCCACTGACCGGCCGCCACTGCCCCACTACCTGACTATCCGTCAGATTAGCGGTAGCCTGACGCGCTGTCAGCAGCGAGGGCTCGCCACGACGCGACGCGGAGGTGCACGCCATGGCTCCTACCCACATGGCTTCGTCACTCAAGGACGCCACAGCGATAGCGGGGATCGGACAGACCTCCTTCGCCAAGCAACTGCCCGAGAGCGAGAAGACGTTGGCGTGCCGGGCGATCGTCGCTGCGCTCGACGACGCGGGCATCGCGGCGTCCGAGGTGGACGCGTTCGCCTCGTACACGATGGAGGAGACCGACGAGGTCGAGGTGGCCAAGGCGATCGGCGCCGGGGACGTCACCTTCTTCAGCAAGGTCGGGTACGGGGGCGGTGGTTCGTGCGCCACGCTCGCGCACCTGGCCGCCGCGATCGCCACCGGGCAGGCGAGCGTGGGCGTGGCCTGGCGCTCGCGCAAGCGCGGCAGCGGGCCGCGGCCTTGGCGGAACACCGCCGTCCAACTCCCCACGCCCGCCCAGTGGACGCGCCCCTTCGGCCTGCTCCGGCCCGCCGACGAGATCGCGTTGCTGACGCGCCGCTACATGCACGAGTACGGCGCCACCCGCGACCACCTCTTCAACGTCGCCCTCGCCTGCCGCAACCGCGCCAACCAGAATCCCGCCGCGATGATGTACGAACGCCCGCTGACCCGGGACATGTATATGACCTCGCGCTGGATCAGCGAGCCGCTCTGCCTCTTCGACAACTGCCTTGAGACGGACGGGGCATTGGCGTGTGTGCTCGTCTCGGCCGAGCGGGCGCGCGACTGCCGGCAGCGTCCCGTGTACGTCCACTCCGTCGCGCAGGGGCTGCCCGCGCAGCACCACGGCATGGTCAACTACTGGAACGACGACCCGCTGTCGGGCCCCGCCTGGACGGCCGCCCGCCACCTCTGGAAGCAGGCCGACTTCGGCCCCCAGGACGTCGACGTCGCCCAGATCTACGACGCCTTCACCCCTCTCATCCCCCTCTCCCTGGAGGGCTACGGCTTCTGCGGCCGCGGCGAGGGCGGGGCGTTCACGGAGGGCGGCGCACTGGAGATCGGCGGCCGCCTCCCCCTCAACACGGCGGGCGGCGGCCTCAGCGAGGCGTACGTCCACGGCTTCAACCTCATCACCGAGGGCGTGAAGCAACTGCGGGGCACGAGCACGGCACAGGTGCCGGACGCGGCGACGTGTTTGGTGACGGCGGGAGAAGGGGTGCCTACGTCCGCGGTACTGCTACGTGCCCCCTAAGGGGCGCGGGGAACTGCGCGACCAGCCACCAACCGACCCGCAGACGGAAGAGGCGAGCAACATGGCAGACGCGAAACCGGCCCCCCTACTCACCCCAGTCGCGGACGACGACGGCACCCCGTTCTGGGAATACGCCGCCCGAGGCGAACTCCGCATACAGGCATGCGCAAAGCCCGCCTGCGGCGAGCTCCGGTGGCCGCCACGGCCGTGCTGCCCGCACTGCCAGTCCTTCGACACCGAGTGGCGCAAGATGACCGGCAAGGCCCGCATCTGGTCGTACGTCGTGCCCCACCCCCCGCTCCTCCCGGCGTACGCCGAGTTCGCCCCGTACAACGCCGTACTCGTCGAACTCACCGACGCCCCCCGCATCCGCCTGGCCGGAAACCTGGTCACGGCGGCGGGCGCACCGCCGAACTCCGTGCCGCCGGAGCGGCTCCGCATCGGGGCGCGCGTGCAGGCGGTGTTCGCGGAGTGGGGTGGCGTCGTGGTCCCGCAGTGGGTCCTGGAGCGGTCGTGACGGCGGCGAAGCCGGCGGAGGCCGGGCTGCGGGCGGAGCGGGACGCGGCGACCGGCGTGGCCGTGGTGACCCTTGACCGCCCGGAGCGGCACAACGCCGTGACACTGGCCATGGCGGCCGAACTGGCCGCCACGTGGCGGGAGTTCAGGTACGACGACTCGGTGCGGGCGGTCGTGGTGACCGGCGCGGGCGAGCGCGCGTTCTGCACGGGCATCGACCGCGACACCGACGTGCCGCAGCCGTCGTCGCCGTACACGATCGACGATCCGCTCCTCACCCTCGGGCCCAAGGCCAACGATCTGTGGAAGCCGGTGATCGCCGCCGTCAACGGGATGGCGTGCGGCGGTGCCTTCTATCTGATCGGCGAGGCCGAGTTCGTGATCGCGGCGGAGCACGCCACGTTCTTCGATCCGCATACGACGTACGGGATGGTCAGCGCGTACGAGGCCATCTCGATGGCGCAGCGGATGCCGTTCGGGGAGGTCGCGCGGATGTCCCTGATGGGGACGGCCGAACGGGTTTCCGCTCGGCGGGCGTACGAGATCGGGCTCGTGTCGGAGGTGGTGGCGTCCGGGGAGGGGGTCCTTGCCGCGGCGGTTCGGGCCGCCTCGACCATCGCTTCCTTCCCCACGGAGGCCGTGCAGGGCACGGTGCGGGCCGTTTGGTCGGCCAAGGAGGTCGCCCGGGGGCAGGCGATGGGCCATGCGGCGCACCTGATCGCGCTGGGCAACGCGAGCCCGGCCGAGCAGGCGGAACTGTTCGCTTCGCGCGGGCGGGGTGGGGGTTACCGGACGCGGTAAGCCTCCGCGGACCGGGTGGTGCTGCCTCACATGGCGACCGTCACGCGTACGGCGTAGCGTCGAGGCGACGGCCGCCGTACTGAGCCCCTTCCGTGCCGGCACGACGGCCGTCACGCACGGCGGCGGCGCCGGCTACCGGGACGTAGCCGTCCCCCGCTCCGCGTCCAGCGCGTACACGCAGCGGTCCTTGCTGCAGGCGTAGACGATGCCGTCGCGGACGACCGGGGCGCCGGTGATCTCGCCGCCGGTGGCCAGCTTCCAGCGGAGGCGGCCGTCGTCGGCCTTGAGGGTGTAGAGGAGGTGGTCGGTGGCGCCGAAGTGGATGCGGCGGTCGGCCACGACGGGGGAGCCGACGACTTCGCCGCCGGCCTGGAAGCGCCATTTCGGGGTGCCGGTGACGGCGTCGAGGGTGTAGAGCCCCTTGCCGCTGCCCACGTGGACGTGGCCGTCGGCGACGAGGACGGGGTCGACGGAGGACCGGGCCTCGGTGGCGATGCGCCAGCGGTCGCGGCCGTCGGTGGCGTCGAGGGCGTACACGGTGCCGAGGTAGTCGGCGAGGTACACGCCGCCGCCGGTGACGGCGGGGCCGGGGGCGAAGGTGGGCGGGGAGAGGAACGCGGCGGGCGCCTCGAAGTGCCAGCGGACGTGGCCCGCGGCCACGTCTACGGCGAGGACACGGGTGCCTGCGGCGATGTACACGTATCCGTCGGGCGCCTGCGTGACGCGGACGGGCACGCCGCCGCAGGACGCGGCGTCGCCGACGGGGTAGGACCAGCGCTCTATGCCGGTGCGGGCCTCGACGGCGCGCAGCCGGGCGTCCTTCCAGACGTACACGGTGCCGTCGACGATGACGGGCGCGGCCTCGGGCGTCTCGAACTCGGTCTGGGCGTTCGTGATCTCCCAGAGCTTCTCGCCGTTGGCGGCCTCCCAGCCCTGGACGCCGCCGCCGCGCGTGGCGGTGACGACGGTGCCCCGGTCCGCTTGGAGGGAGTACACCCAGGCGTCGGTCTGGATGCGCCAGAGGTCGGAGCCGTCGGTGCCGTCGAGGGCGTACAGCGTGGGCCCGTCGGAGGCGTGGATGCGGCCGTCGGCGACGGCCATGGACCAGGCGACGTCGCGGGTCTTGAAGCTGCGCCGGCCGGTGCTCACGTCCAGGGCGTGCACCTCGAAGGACGTCACGTAGACCAGGTTCCCTGCGACGGCGGGGGTGCCCCACACGTCGTTGGACATCCGGAACCGCCAGGGCCGCCAGGACCCGGGGGCTCCGGGAGCTCCGGGAGTCCCCGAACCGGAGGCACCGGCAGCGCCACCGGCACCACCCGTCACACCCGGGTCGACCCCGTTGGCCCCGCCCCCGGCGCGCCCCCCGCCCGGCGCGGGCGCCGGAGCAGAACGCGACCACGACCCGGCGAGCCCGGGATCGGCCGGCGGCGCCGCGGCCCGCGCCTCGGCGACCCGCGGTCCGGGCCCGATCGGCACCTGCGCGCCCGCGAGCTGCACGGGCCCGGCGTCGGGCGCCCCGTGGACGGGCGGCAGAGGAGCCTGGAACGGCTGGGACACCCCGGCGGACGACGGCAGCTGGGAGGGCAGTCCGTGGGACGGGGCGGCGTGGGAAGGGGCCCCGTGGGCCGGGCCGGCGTGCGAGGGCACGGCGGGCGCCTGGCGCGGTGGGGGCGGTACGTGGGAGACGGGCGCGGCGGCGGCCCCGGCGGCGGAGTTCCCGCGGGCGCCCCGGCCCCCGGACCCGCCGGACCCGGCGGCGACGCGCGCGGGCGGCCGTCCGCCCCTGCGGGCCTCGATGAGCGCGACGGCCCGCTCGGGCAGCCACGCGGACGCGGTGCCGCTGTCGTCGCCGTTGCCCTCGGAGGCGAAGAGGTGGGGGGCGAGCTGGGCCTGGAGGTCGTTGGGCGTGGGCCTGCGCGTGGCCTCCATCTGCATGCAGGACTCGATGAGGGGGCGCAGCTCGTCGGGCAGGCCCTCCAGGTCGGGGCCCTCGCGAAGGAGCATGAAGACGGTCTCGACGGGGTTGGCGCCGTGGAAGGGGGCGTGTCCGGTGGCGGCGAAGACGAGGGTGGAGCCGAGGGAGAAGACGTCGCTTGCGCCGGTGACGCTGCGGGAGTCCTTGGCCTGCTCGGGCGACATGTACGCGGGCGTGCCGACGGCGACGTTGGTCATGGTCAGGCGGGTGTTGGAGACGCCGGAGGCGATGCCGAAGTCGATGACGCGCGGCCCGTCCTCGACGACGAGCACGTTGGACGGCTTCAGGTCGCGGTGGACGAGCCCGGCGCCGTGGATGGACTCAAGGGCCTCGGCGACGCCCGCGGCCAGCCACCGCACGGCCTGCGTGGGCAGCGGCCCGTGCTCGTTCACTATTTCTTCGAGGGAGGGGGCGGGGACGTACGCCGTGGCGAGCCAGGGCACGGCGGCGCGCGGGTCCGCGTCGACCACGGCGGCCGTGTAGAAGCCGGAGACGGCACGTGCCGCCTCGACCTCGCGGGTGAAGCGGACGCGGAAGAGCTGGTCCTCGGCGAGCTCGGTCCGCACCGTCTTGATCGCCACGCGCCGCCCGGAGGCGGAGCGCGCGAGATAGACGAGTCCCATGCCGCCGGCGCCGAGCCGTCCAAGGACCTCGAACGGGCCGATCCGCCGCGGATCGTGCTGCGTAAGCTGGTCCACCACTTGCCTGCCACCTCCCCGTACGCGGCCACCGCTTGGAGCAGCCCCGTGCAGCGTCTCACCACCGAGCCGCTACGGCGGCACGCACCCTGATTCTTCCTGGCTCGGCCCACGGTTGCGAACCCGGGGCAACATCGGGCCGTTTCGGGACAAAGGTGACGTACGGGTACATCAATAGGGCCATCGGGCCCTCGCGTCACGCCTGGTCCGGCTCCTGGAGGACGGCGAAAGCGGCTCCTTGGTTGTCCACGAGCACGGAGATGCGTCCGTACGGCGTGTCCACCGGCTCGTCGCGCACGCGGCCGCCGAGCCTGCGGGCCGTCGCGACGGCGGCGTCGCAGTCGGTGACGACGAAGTAGTTGAGGAAGTGCGGGGGCATCTCGACGGGGAAGTCGTCGCCCATGAGGGCGCGGCCGCCGATCGCGGACTCGGGCCCGGTCGTCGCCCCGGCGGGCGACCAGATGCGGAAGTCCTCCTCCAGGTCGCCGACGTCCTGTCCGCCGTAGCCGAAGACGCCCTCGTAGAAGGGGTCGACGGCGTCCTTGTCGCGGGCGTACAGCTCGGTCCAGCAGAAGCTGCCGGGCTCGCGCTGCCTGCCGAAGCCCTGGTGCGTGCCCGCCTGCCAGAGGCCGAAGACGGCGCCCTCGGGGTCGGCGGCGAGCCCCATCGTGCCGAACGGTCCCACCGGCATCGGGTCCATGATCATCTGCCCGCCGGCGCGGCCGATCCGCCCGGCGAGCGCGGCGGCGTCCGGGGCGGCCAGGTAGACCGTCCAGGCGGTGGGCATGCGGCCGTCCCGCTTGGGAGCGAGCGCGGCGACGGGCTCGCCGCCGAGGCTCGCCTGGACGTAGTTGCCGTACCCCTCCCCCGCGCCCTCGTCGAAGGTCCAGCCGAAGAGTTCGCCGTAGAAGCGCTTGCCGCCCTCGACGTCGGGGAGCATCACGTCCACCCAGCAAGGGACGCCTTCCGCGAATTCCATGAGACCGTTCCCTCGCTTCGACCGCGGAGGGCCCTCCTGTGGCCTCCGTCACAGTCAAGCTAGCCGCACCCCTCCGGGGCCGCAGCACATCAATTCGAACACTTGGCCAATTGTCGCGGACCGGGGGTCCGGCGGCACGCCCCGTGGTACGCGGCAGTGGCACCTCGCACAGAAGGGCGCACAGGACGGCGCGGGACCCCTCTGGCACCCCTTCAACCCCATTTGCACTCGGCCGAATCGCGCTCCGATCACCCCTCGGTAAGCTGACGGCATGACAGGACAGGTACGTACCGTCGACGGCCGTGTGGCCGGTCGACGTGGTCAGGCGACACGTCAGAAACTGCTTGAATGCCTGAGCGAGATGCTCAGCTCCTCGCCCTACCGGGACGTCAAAGTCATCGACGTCGCCCGGAAGGCGGGCACTTCGCCCGCGACGTTCTACCAGTACTTCCCGGACGTCGAGGGCGCCGTCCTGGAGATCGCCGAGCAAATGGCCGCCGAGGGTGCGCAGTTGACGCACCTCCTCGAAGGCCGCTCCTGGGTCGGCAAGGCGGGCTGGCAGACCTCACAGGACCTGGTCGACGGGTTCCTCGACTTCTGGCGGAAGAACGACGCGATCCTCCGGGTGGTCGACCTCGGTGCCGCCGAGGGCGACAAACGCTTCTACAAGATCCGGATGAAGATCCTCAACTCGGTGAACAACTCCCTTACGGACACCGTCAAGGAGCTCCAGTCCAAGGGCAAGGTCGACAAGGACGTGAGCCCGGCGGCGATGGCCGGTTCGCTGGTCGCGATGCTCGCGGCGGTCGCGTCCCACCAGCGCGGCTTCCAGACCTGGGGCGTCAAGCAGGCCGAACTGAAGCCGAACCTGGCGCTGTTGGTGCATTTGGGCGTGACGGGCAAGAAGCCGACCAAGTAGACGAAGCAGAGGCGCGGCTCGCGGGTCGCGCAGCACGAAGTCCTGTCACCACGGCGGCGGATCACTGACGGTGATCCGCCGCCGTGCGCTCTGCGCACGTCCTCGTTCTCTGTACGTTCTCGAATTCTCTGTACGTTCTCGAATCCTCTGTACGTCTTCGAGGGTGCCGCCTACCGCCGCTCGATGCGGAACAGCCGGATCTCCCGTTCCACGCGTTCCTGGTACGTCGCGTACGGCGGCCAGAACGCGAGTGCCGCCCGCCACGCGGCGGCCCGCTCCTCCCCCGCCAACAGCCGCGCCCGAACCGGGATGTCCGTGCCGCGCAGGCTGATCGACGCGTCCGGATGGGCGAGCAGATTGGCCGTCCACGCCGGATGCCCCGGCCGCCCGAAGTTGGACCCGACGAGCAGCCAGCTCCCGGCATCCGGCTCCGGCACACAGGCCAGCGGCGTACGCCGGTCGACCCCGCTCCTCGCGCCCCGCACGGTGAGGATCACGCCCGGCAGCATGCGGGCGCTGGGCAGCACCTTGCCGCGGGTGAGGCGGTGGACGGCCCGGTCCATGGCGGGTAGGAAGCGGGGGGCGACGCGGGCGAAGGCGCGGGTGGACGAGACGCGCCGCACCATGCGGAGCCCGACTCCGGGGGCCATCAGACGCCCGCCCCGTCCACCGGACGCGACCGGTCGACCCCGTCCACCCGAACGGCGGGCGCGGCCTCCGCCGTCTCCGGTGGACCCTCCGCCCCCTCGCCCGCGAACAACCCGGCACGTTCGGCCGCGTACGCGCGCAGCCGGTGCGCGGGCCCGAAGAGCAGCTCGTCGCCGGACGCCCGCTTGAAGTACAGGTGGGCGTCGTGCTCCCAGGTGAAGCCGATGCCGCCGTGGAGCTGGACGGCTTCGGCGGCGGCGGTGCGCAGGGCGTCGAGGCCCTGGGCGAGGGCGAGCCCGCCGACGCGTTCGTACGCATCGGCGGCACCGGAACCGTCGGAGCCCGGGGGCATCCCACCCTCCCCCGCCGCCCACGCCGCGTAATAGGCAGCCGACCGAGCCGCCTGCACCCGCACATACACGTCCGCGAGCCGGTGCTTCACCGCCTGGAAGGACCCGATGGCCCTCCCGAACTGCTCGCGTTCCTTGACGTAGGCGACGGTACGGGCGAGGGCGCGGTCGGCGGAGCCGACGGCTTCGGCGGCGAGCAGGGCGGCGACCCGCTCACCGACGTCACCCAGCGCATGGACCACCCCACTCCCATCGCCCACCAACTCCCCTTCCACATCCCGGAGTTCGAGGCGGGCGCGCGGCCGGGTCTCGTCGAGCGCGGTCTGCCGTACGCGGACGAGTCCGGGGGCGTCGCCGCGTACGAGGAACAGCAGCGTGCGCGAGCGGGCGAAGCCGCCGGTGTGCGCGGCGACGAGGAGCAGCCCGGCGCTGTGCCCGTCGAGGACCTGGTCGACCTGCCCGTACAGCCGCCAGGTGTCCGCGACGACCCGCGCCTGTACGCCGCCCGCGCGCCCGCCGCCCGACCAGTCGCCGCGGTTGTCGCCGACGAGGCCGAGTGCGGTGGCGAGGGCGGCGCCCGGGACGGCGAGGGTGGCGGTCAGCTCGCCGGTGGCGATGCGCGGCAGGAGCGCGGTGCGCTGGCGGGACGTACCGAGGGCGAGGAGGAGGGGCGCGGCGAGTCCGGCGGTGGCGAGGAGGGGCGAAGGGGCGAGCCCGTTCCCCAATTCCTCACTGGCGAGGGCGAGTTCAAGAGTGCCGCAGCCGATGCCCCCGTACGCCTCCGGCAGGGCGAGGCCGGGCAGGCCGAGGCGGCCGGCGAGGGCGGCCCACAGTCCGGTGTCGTACCCGGCGGGGGTGCGGACGGCGGCCTTGACGTCGTCGGGGCCGCAGTGCTTGGTGACGACCTCGCGGAGGGTGCGGCGGATCTCGTCCTGTTCCGCGGTGCAGGCGGCGTCCATCGGCGGGCTCCTCTCCCGGGTCCGCCCGACCCGGAGACCCGCTACCGGGCCTCCGCATCTGACGAACCGTCACACAAACTGACGGGCCGACATGCTAGAACCGCGAGCCGCGGTTGCCCAGGCCTGCGACGCCCTCCCCACCCCCCTGGACCTGATGTACCGTCAGAAACATGTCTCCCCAACCCCTTTCAGCTGTTCCTGACCGCCGCCGGAAGGTCGCCGTGGTGGGTGTGGCCCTCTCCGACTGCGGGCGTGTGGACGACGCGACGGCGTACGCGCTGCACGGGCAGGCGGCCCGGCGGGCGCTCGCGGACTCCGGTCTGGGCCGCGAGGTGGTCGACGGGATCGCGTCGGCGGGTCTGGGCACCCTCGCGCCCGCCGAAGTGGCCGAGTATCTGGGCCTGCGCCCGCGCTGGGTGGACTCCACCTCCGTGGGCGGCTCGACCTGGGAGGTCATGGCGGCGCACGCGGCGGACGCGATCGCGGCGGGGCACGCGAACGCGGTGCTGCTCGTGTACGGGTCGACGGCGCGCGCCGACCTCAAGGCGCGCAGGCGCACGGCGAACCTGTCGTTCGGGGCGGGCGGCCCGCTCCAGTTCGAGGTCCCCTACGGGCACACCCTGATCTCCAAGTACGCGATGGCGGCGCGGCGGCACATGTACGAGTACGGGACGACGCTGGAGCAGTTGGCCGAGGTCGCGGTGCAGGCGCGGGCGAACGCGGCCGCCAACCCCGAGGCGATGTACCGGGAGCCGATCACGGTGGACGAGGTCCTCTCAGGACCGATGATCGCGGACCCGTTCACCAAACTGCACTGCTGCATACGCTCCGACGGCGGCTGCGCGGTGCTCCTCGCGGCCGAGGAGTACGTGGCCGACTGCGCGTCGAAGCCGGTGTGGATCCTCGGGACCGGCGAGCACGTCTCGCACACGACGATGTCCGAGTGGGAGGACTTCACGGTGTCCCCGGCGGCGGTGAGCGGCCGCCTCGCGTTCGAGCGGGCGGGAGTGCGCCCGGCGGACGTGGACATCACCGAAATCTACGACGCGTTCACGTACATGACGCTGGTGACCCTGGAGGACCTGGGCTTCTGCGCAAAGGGCGAGGGCGGCGCCTTCGTGGAGAAGGGCCGCCTGCGCCTGGACGGCGAACTCCCGACCAACACGGACGGCGGCGGCCTCTCGGCCCAGCACCCCGGCATGCGCGGCCTGTTCCTGCTGGTGGAGGCGGTGCGGCAACTGCGCGGCGAGGCGGGCAAGGGGCGCCAGGTGCGACGGGGCGGCAGCCTGGGGCGACTGCCGGAGGTGGCGGTGGTGTCGGGCACCGGCGGGTGGTTCTGCTCGTCGGGGACGGTGGTGCTGGGTACGTGAGGGAGCCGCCGTACCACCGGCGCGCGTGAGGGAGGCCGGGCTCGGGGTGCTTTGCCTCGATGGGGTGAACCGGGCGCGATCACCCTCACCGAGGTTAACGCTTGCATTAACTTCCACGGCATGGCTCAATGGGAAGTGATCCTCGTCGCAGAGGTGGCGGCGTGGTTCGTCGAACTGACGGAATCGGACCACAGCAGTGCAGACCAGGTGGAAGACGCCATCGACACGCTGGCCACGTATGGGCCCGCGCTCGGCAGACCACTCGTCGACCGGATCAAGGGTGCCGAGCAGCATCACCTCAAGGAATTGAGGCCGGGTTCCGCCGGCACGAGCGAGATCCGGATCCTGTTCGCCTTCGATCCCGTACGACGCGCCGTCCTCCTGGTCGCAGGAGACAAGGCGGGAAACTGGCGCGGCTGGTACGACACCAATATCGACATCGCCGAAGAGCGGTACCGCTCGCACGTCGCCGAGCTGGATTCAAGGGAGTACGAATGAGCAGCGTGAGCTGGGAGGAAGTCAAGCGCAGGGCCGATCTGAAGCGCCGCGAAGCGGGCTTGCCTGTGCGCTCCCCCGAGGAGAAGCGGGCCGCGATGGACCAGCTGCTCGCCGAGGTGCGGGCGCACCGGCTGGCGGAGATCCGTGGCGAGCAGGACCTCACTCAGCGCGATGTGGCCGCTTCCATGGGCGTCAGCGCGCCGAGGGTCTCGGCGATCGAGCACGGCGAGATCGACCACACGGAGGTGGCCACCCTGCGCTCCTACGTCCGCGCGCTGGGCGGCGAGCTGCGGGTCGTCGCGGACTTCGGCGACACCGAGTACACGGTCGGCTGATGTGCGTGAGGGAGCGCGGTTCGGCTCCCTCACGCACGGGACGGGTTCGTTACTGGTGGAGTTCGTTGCGGCCCGTGCCGCCGGAGAGTTTGTCGGTGCCGGTGCCGCCCCAGAGGACGTCGTCACCGCTGTTGCCCCACAGCTTGTCGTTGCCCGCCTCGCCGTACAGCTTGTCGTTGCCCTTGCCGCCGTAGAGGACGTCGGCGGCCGACTTGCCGTGCAGGACATCGTTGCCATCGTCGCCGTGCAGGGTGTTCTCTTCGCCGTTGCCGCTCAGCGAGTCGTCGCCCGTCCCGCCGAAGCAGTCCTGCCCGCAGTTGGTGAGGGTGTCGTTCCCCGCGCCGCCGTACGAGCCGAAGCCCATGGGGCCGCCGCCCCCGTCGATGCGGTCGTTGCCGCCCTGGCCGCGGAGCATCGACCCGATGGAGCCGTTCAGCACGTCGTTGCCCGTGCCGCCGTAGACGCCCGCCCAGGCCTCGCTCTTGGGGGCGAGCGTGAGGGTGTCGTCCTTGTCGCCGAGGTCGATGTCGTAGGTGTCGGAGTCGTCCGAGTTCTGCGGGATCTCGACGCGGCACTGGACGACCTTGTGGTCGGAGGCCGTCGGGTACTTGCACTCGTCCCACTCGGCCGCGTTCGCGTCGATCTTGATGTCGAACCGGTCGCGGAACGTGAGGACGTAGTACGACTCGAACTCACCGACGTTCTCGATCTTGTCGGTGACGGTCAGCTCGTTCTTCTGGCCGGGGGCGGCCTTGTACCAGAGCTCGCTGTCCTCGTGGACGAGGGAAGCCGTGCTCGCCGACGGTGCGGCCTGGGCGGCGGGCGCCGCGAGGGCGGCTCCGCCGAGGGCGAAGGCGAGGGTGGCGGTTGCCGCTATTGCCTTGTACGTGCGCATGCAGAAGTGGCCCTTCGGGATGTCTTTTTGCGCCGTGTTGCTTCTGGTCATCCCGTTAGACAGGGCACTGGATGGGCGAGTTGTACCGCGGGGGATGAACATGCGTGAACCACGCCATGGCGGACAGATGGACGAGGGCGCCGCCTTCGACCGGGGACGACAATGTCCCCATGACGACGACACCGCCCCAGGAACCCTCGGCGTTTCAGCAGTCGCTGCGCGCGCAGCGGGTCTGGGACACCGAGCTGCCGGAGTTCGACCCGGCGGGAGCCCCGGCCGACCCGGTCGCCCTGTTCCACGGCTGGTTCACGGACGCCGTGGCCGCGCACCAGCCGGAGCCGCACACGATGGCGCTCGCGACGGCGGACGCGCAGGGCACCCCGGACGTACGTACGGTGATGCTGCACGATGTCGACGGCGAGGGCTGGCACTTCGCGTCGCACGCGACCAGCGCGAAGGGCAGACAGCTCGCGGCCCGCCCGCAGGCGGCCCTGCACTTCTACTGGGCGGCGCAAGGACGCCAGGTCAGAGTGCGCGGCCCGGTCCGCGCGGCCCCGCACGCCGACGCGCTCGCGGACCTGCACGCGAGGTCGACGGGCGCGCTCGCGGCGGCGCTGGTGGGCCGACAGAGCGAAATTCTGGACACGTACGAGGAGTTGGAGCGGGCCTCGGACTCGGCATGGGAGCGGGCGGCCGCGGAACCGGAGGCCGACGCGCCGAGCTGGACGCTGTACGTACTGGTGCCTGAGGAGGTGGAATTCTTCCAGGGAGACGCACGGCGTCGGCATGTACGGCTGCGCTACCGTGCGGCTCGAAACGGGGGCTGGGCAAGGGAGTTGATGTGGCCGTGACGATCCACGAGAACGGCACCACGGACGGCACCGAGCCCGTGACGCTGCGCCCCGCGACACTGGACGACGCGGCGGCGGTCGCCCGGATCTGGCACGAGGGCTGGGCCGACGGCCACCTGGGCAAGGTGCCGCCGACGCTGGTCGCGGTGCGGACACCGCAGTCGTTCGGGCTGCGGGCCCCGCAGCGCGTGTCGGACACGGTGGTGGCGGTGGTCGCCGGCGAGGTGGCCGGTTTCGTGATGGTCGTCGACGACGAGGTGGAGCAGGTGTACGTCGACGCGGCCCACCGGGGCACGAACGTGGCGCGGGCGCTGCTCGCCGAGGCGGAGCGCGTGGTGGCGGTGAAGGGGTACGCGCGGGCGTGGCTGGCCGTCGTCAGCGGCAACGCGCGGGCCCGCCGCTTCTACGAACGCAACGGCTGGACCGACGAGGGCCTCTTCGAGTACCTGGCGGCGAGCGACAGCGGCCCCATCCACGTCCCGTGCCACCGCTATGTGAAGCGGGTCGCGACCACCTGAGCCGCCCCCGTCAGGGCACCTGGCGGATCCGGAACACCGGCACCGTCACACCCTCCGCCCGCTCGCAGAACGCGACCTCCAACGGCAGTCCGGGCCGCAGCACGACCCCCTCGTGGTCGACGAGTTCGGTCATCATGCGCGGCCCCTCGGCGAGGTCGACGACGGCGGCGGTGTACGGGACGCGGGTGCCGAACGGCGGCAGGTCGTTCCGGTGGACGACGGACCAGGTGTAGAGCGCGGCCTGGCCGCTCGCCCGCTCCCAGGTGACGTCCTCGCCCCAGCAGCGCGGGCAGAACTCGCGGGGGTAGTGGTGGGCCCGGCCGCACCCGGGGGCGTGGCAGCGGCGGATCAGGAGGCGGCCCTCGGCGGCCGCGTCCCAGTAGGGGCGGGTGAAGGCGTCGGTCTCGGGGAGGTCGAAGCGTACGTCCATGGCGGCCAGGCCCTCTCGAATCAGCCCTTCTCGCCTCACTCGCGCGGGTGGCGTTCGGGGCACTGGGAAACCACATTCTGACGGTACGTCAGTTCAGCGCACCTGGAGACGGGGGCGCAAGACAGGGGCGTCCAGGGGGCACGCGCGTGATCGGATCGCAACCGGTTTCGGACTTGTCCGTCACCCATCAAGTGACGGCGTGGTTACTCTCCAGAACATGGCCGACTCCAGCACCCCCCGCGCGAGCAGCACCAAGCACCCCGCGCCAAGCCGCCCGGCCGAGGACCATCCGGTCTACGTCATCGGCGGCGGCCCCGGCGGGCTCTCCGTGGCGGCCGCCCTGCGCGCACGCGGCGTACGCGCGGTCGTCCTGGAGAAGTCCGACCGCGTCGGCGCCTCCTGGCGCGCGCACTACGACCGCCTCCACCTGCACACCACGCGCCGCCTCTCCGCCCTGCCGGGCCTCAAGATGCCGCGCTCGTTCGGGCGGTGGGTGTCGCGGGACGACGTACTGCGCTACCTGGACAAGTACGCGGAGTACCACGAGCTGGAGGTCGTGACCGGCGTGGAGGTGTCGCGCCTGGAGCGAACAGCCGACGGCGCCGGCTGGCTGCTGCACGCCACCGGCGGGCGCGAGCTGACCGGCAGCGCGGTGGTCGTGGCCACCGGCTACAACCACACCCCGCACCTGCCGGACTGGCCAGGGCGCGACACGTACACCGGCGATCTGCTGCACGCGAGCGCGTACCGCAACCCCGCCCCGTACGCGGGGCAGGACGTGCTGGTCGTCGGCGTCGGCAACACGGGCGCGGAGATCGCCGTCGACCTGATCGACGGCGGCGCGGCGCGGGTGCGGCTCGCGGTGCGCACGCCCCCGCACATCGTGCGCCGGTCCACGGCCGGGTGGCCCGCACAGCGCTCCGGGATCCTGTGCCGCAGGCTGCCGGTGCCGGTGGTCGACCGGCTCGGGCGGGCGATCGCCAAGGTGAGCGTGCCCGACCTGGCCGCGCAGGGGCTGCCGCGCCCGGAGACCGGGCTGTACTCGCGCGTCCACGAAGGCGCCATCCCCGTGCAGGACGTCGGCCTCATCGACGCCGTGCGCAAGGGGCGGGTCGAGCCCGTGGCGGCCGTCGAGTCCTTCGAGGCGGACAAGGTGGTCCTCGCGGACGGCACCCGCGTCGGCCCGGACACCGTCATCGCCGCCACCGGCTACCGCCGCGCGCTGGAGCCGCTCCTCGGCCACCTCGACGTGCTCGACGGCAGCGGCCGCCCGCACGCGCACGGCCCGCGCACGGCACCGGGCGTCCCCGACCTGTACTTCACCGGATTCACCAACCCCATCAGCGGGATGCTGCGCGAACTGGCCCGGGACGCGGGGCGGATCGCGGCGGCGGTGGCGAAGGCGAAGGCACGGAGCCGAGCGGCTTCGTAACTAACCGGCCAGTTCGCCGACGCACCCTTGGCAGGGGCCCGCTTCTGCGGTTCCGTGGTGTTACCGGGTGTACGCACCTGTCACACGCACCACAGGCAGCTCCCTTGTGCACGGTACGGCCGCCTCCCCGCGCCGTCGTAGAAAACGCGCAGCCCCATTCCTGACACAGCGTCAGTTCAGTAACCTGACTATGCGTCAGTTATGTTGCTGTCACACAGGAGCGGGCGGACCGATGCTTGGATCGACACACGGCACCTTCACCTCCGACCCCCGCCGCGCCCGCGCGGTGGCCTGCGGCAACGTCCCCGCCGCCACCGTCCACGGACGCCCCGCGGGCGCCGGTGACCTGGACGTCGGCGGGCGGCCGCTGTACGCCGGCGTACCCGACCTCGACCGGTTCTTCCGCCCCGAGTCCGTCGCCGTCATCGGCGCCTCGGACGCGGAGGGGCGGCCCAACACCGGCATCACGCGCCAGCTCGTGGCCTGGGCGGAGCGGGTCGGCGCCCGGCTGCACCCCGTGCACCCGACCCGCGCCACGGTCTTCGACAGGCCCTGCTTCCCGTCGGTCGCGGACCTGCCCGAGCAGGTGGACCTCGCGGTGCTGCTGGTCAGCGATCCGCTCCCCCTCATAGAGGAACTCTCCGAGGCGAAGGTGAAGTTCGCGGTCGCGTTCGCCTCCGGGTTCGCCGAGACGGGCGAGGCGGGCGCGGTCGCGCAGGAGCGGCTCGCCGCCGCCGTCGCCCGCTCGGGCATGCGGCTGCTCGGCCCGAACACCAACCTCAACGCCTTCGAGGAGTTCCGCGACGACCTCGAAGGCCCCGCCATCGCCCTCATCACCCAGTCGGGACACCAGGGCCGCCCCGTCTTCACGCTCCAGGAACTCGGCGTACGCCTCTCGCACTGGGCGCCCACCGGCAACGAGGCGGACCTGGAGACCGCCGACTTCATCTCGTACTTCGCCGAGCGCCCCGACGTCGGTGCCATCGCCTGTTACGTGGAGGGCCTCAAGGACGGCCGCGCCTTCCTGCTCGCCGCGGACCGGGCGGCGCGGCGCGGGGTGCCCGTGGTCGCGGTGAAGGTCGGCCGCACCGAGACCGGGGCGCGTACGGCCGCCTCCCACACCGGCAAGCTGACCGGGGCGGACGCGGTCGTGGACGCGGCGATGCGGCAGTACGGCGTGATCCGCGTCGACGGCCTCGACGAACTCCAGGACACCGCGGCTCTGTTGGCGCGGGCCCGGCCGCCCCAGGCCGACGGCGTGGTCGTGTACTCCATCTCCGGCGGCACCGGCGCGCACTTCGCCGACCTCGCCGCCGAGGCGGGGCTGCGCCTGCCGACGCTCTCCGACGCCAAGCAGGCCGAGCTGCACGACTGGATCCCGCACTACCTGAACGTCGCCAACCCCGTCGACAACGGCGGCCACCCGGTCGGCGACTGGCGCGGCCGCAAGATCATCGACGCGATCCTGGCCGACCCGGACGTCGGCGTCCTCATCTGCCCCATCACCGGCCCCTTCCCGCCCATGAGCGACAAGCTCGCGCAGGACCTCGTGGACGCCGCCGAACAGACGGACAAGCTGGTGTGCGTGGTGTGGGGGTCGCCGGTGGGCACGGAGGCGGCGTACCGCTCGACGCTCCTCGGTTCTTCCCGTGTCGCCACTTTCCGTACGTTCGCCAACTGCATCGGAGCCGTACGCGCGTACGTCGATCATCACCGTTTCACCTCCTCCTACCGCTCTCCCTTCGACGAGGCGCCGCGTACCGTCTCGCCGTCCTACCGCAAGGCGCAGGCGCTGCTTCGTCCCGGGCAGCGGCTGAGCGAGCACGCGGCGAAGCAGTTGCTGCGGGCGTACGGGATCCGCGTGCCGCGGGAGCAGTTGGTGACGAGCGCGGCTGCGGCCGTGCGGGCGGCGGGGCTCGTCGGGTACCCCGTGGTGATGAAGGCGTCGGGGGCGCGCATCGCCCACAAGACCGAGCTGGGCCTGGTGAAGGTCGGTCTCACCTCCGCCAGCCAGGTGCGGGACGCCTACCGGGACCTCACCGACATCGCCCGCTACGAAGACGTCGAACTCGACGGGGTCTTGGTCTGCCAGATGGTCGAGCGGGGCGTCGAAATGGTCGTCGGGGTCGCCCCCGACCCCCTCTTCGGGCCGACCGTGACCGTCGGGCTCGGCGGCGTCCTGGTCGAAGTCCTGCGGGATGTGGCTGTGCGGGTGCCGCCGTTCGGGGAGGACGAAGTGCGGGGCATGCTGGGGGGGTTGCGGGGGCGTGCCTTGCTGGACGGGGTGCGTGGCGCCCCGCCGGCCGACCTGGACGCCCTCGTCGAGGTCGTCCTGCGCGTCCAGCGCATGTCCCTCGAGCTGGGGGATTCCCTGGCCGAGCTGGACATCAACCCCCTGGTGGTGCTGCCCCGGGGGCAGGGGGCGGTGGCCCTCGACGCGCTGGCCATCTGCCACTGACGGTGTCACCCCCAAGGGGGCTCCGCCCCCTGAACCCCCGATCGCCGCTCCGCGGCTCGTCCTCAAACGCCGGACGGGCTTTCCCCCACCCACCCACCGAAACGGACCCCCCAATGCCCCCCATCCTCCACACCCACCGCGACAACATCTCCTGGATCACCCTCAACCGCCCCGAAGTCATGAACGCCCTCACAGCCGAGCAGCGCGACCACCTCATCGCCCTGCTGGAGGCAGCGACGACCGACCCGGCCACAAGGGCGGTCGTCCTGACCGCCACAGGCAAGGGCTTCTGCGCCGGAGCAGACCTCCGCTCCCCCACCACAGCCCCACCCCAGGCCGACAGAATCCCCGGAGACATCACCCGCACGATCAAACACGGCGCCCAACGCCTCATCACCGCGGTCCTGGACTGCGAAAAACCCGTACTGGCAGCCGTGAACGGCACGGCAGCAGGCATAGGCGCCCACCTGGCCCTCGCCTGCGACCTGGTACTCGCCGCCGAATCGGCAAGATTCATCGAGGTGTTCGCCCGCAGGGGCCTCGTCCCCGACGGCGCCGGCGCCTACCTCCTCCCCCGCCTCATAGGCCCCCACCGCACCAAGGAACTGATGTTCTTCGGCGACGCCATCGACGCGGCGGACGCCGAACGCCTCGGCCTCGTCAACCGCGTAGTCCCGGACGCGGACCTGGAGAAAACGGCCCAGTCCTGGGCGGACCGCCTGGCCGCGGCCCCCACCCGCGCCCTCGCCCTGACCAAGCAACTGGTCAACGCCTCCCTGGAGTCGGACCGCGCCACCGCCCTGGCGGCAGAGGCCGCCGCGCAGGAGATCAACATGACGACGGCGGACGCGCAGGAGGGCGTGGCGGCGTTCGTGGAACGCAGGCAGCCCACGTACCGGGGCAAGTAGCCCCCGCGACCCTCCACCCCCCAGCCCTTCCGATCTGACGAACCGTCAGGTTCAATGGAGGGCATGATGGGACACGCAGGCATGGCGGCCACCGTCGTCCGGTACCTCAGGTCGGTCGGGGCTCCCACGACGGCCGACCACCCGGTCGAGGCGGCACTGCCGCGCCCCCACCTGCGCGCCGTCCGCGAGGACGAGCGCGCACCGGTGGACGCGGCCGAATTCCGCCGCGTACTGGGAAACTTCGCGACGGGAGTGACGGTGGTGACGGCCCCCGCCGCCCACGGAGGAGCCGTCCACGGACGAGCCACCCCCGAGGCAACCGGCCCCGCCGGACCCGCCGGCTTCGCCTGCCAGTCCTTCGCGTCCCTCTCCCTCGACCCGCCCCTCGTCTCCTTCATGGTCGCCCGTACGTCGACGACCTGGCCCCGCATCGCCCGCGCGGGCGTCTTCTGCGTGAACGTCCTGGGCGCGGACCAGGGCGCCCTGTGCCGCGCGTTCGCGGTGAGCGGGGCGGACAAGTTCGCGGGGGTGGAGTACGACGCGGCGCCCGTCACGGGCTCGCCCCGGCTCGCGGGCGCCCCCGCGTGGATCGACTGCGCCGTGCACGCCGTGCACACGGGCGGCGACCACCTGATCGTCGTGGGCCGCGTGGCGGCACTGGGCACCACCGACGAGGCAACAGCGCCACTCCTCTTCCACCAGGGCAAGTTCGGCGACTTCACACCACACGGATCCCGCTGAAGCGAAGGCCGGAGAACCTCAGGCCAACAACTCCGCATCCCGAGCGTTCCGTCGAATCACCAACGCCATCAGCGCCGCCGCCGCGCACAGCGCCCCCGACGCGTACCAGACCACGTCGTACGTACCGAACACATCCCGCGCCACCCCGCCGAGGAAGGCGACGACGGCCGCGCCGACCTGGTGCGAGGCCAGGACCCAGCCGAAGACGATGGCGCTGTCGGCGCCGTAGTGCTCGCGGCACAGCGCGAGGGTCGGCGGCACCGTGGCGACCCAGTCCAGGCCGTAGAAGACGATGAAGAAGATCATCGGCGGGTGCACGGTCGGCGCGAGCAGCATCGGCAGGAAGAGCAGGGAGATGCCGCGCAGGGCGTAGTAGACGGCGAGCAGGCGGCGTGCGTCGAAGCGGTCGGTCAGCCAGCCGGAGGCGATCGTGCCGATGATGTCGAAGACGCCGATCACGGCGAGCAGCGAGGCCGCGGCGGTGATCTGCATGCCGTGGTCGTGCGCGGACGGCACGAAGTGGGTGCGGATCAGGCCGTTCGTGGACGCGCCGCAGATCGCGAACGAGCCCGCGAGCAGCCAGAACGGCCCCGTCTTCGCCGCGTCGAAGAGCACGCGTACGGTCCGCTTCGCGGCGCCGCGCGTCGGCTCCGGCTTGGGCGTGAACTCCCCTCCGTACGGGGCGAGTCCGACGTCCGCCGGATGGTCGCGCAGGAGCAGCCACACGAACGGGACGACGGCGAGGGCGGCGAGCGCGACCGTCACGACGGCGGGCTCCCAGCCGTGCTCGTCCACGATCCACGCGCACAGCGGCAGGAAGACGAGCTGCCCGGAGGCGCCCGCCGCCGTGAGGATGCCGGTGACCAGGCCGCGCCGCTCCACGAACCAGCGGTTGGTGACGGTCGCCGAGAAGGACATGGCCATCGAGCCGGTGCCGAGGCCCACGAGCAGGCCCCAGTAGAGCATCAGCTGCCAGCTCGCCGTCATCCAGACGCTGAGCACGGCCCCGGCCGCGATCATGGTGAGGGCGACCGCGACGACCTTGCGCATGCCGAAGCGGTCCATGAGCGCGGCGGCGAACGGTGCGGTGAGCCCGTACAGCGCCATGTTGATGGACACGCCCAGGCCGATCTCGCCGCGCGACCAGCCGAACTCGTCGTTCAGCGGGTCGATGAGCAGGCCCGGCAGCGAGCCGAAGGCGGCGCCGCCGATGATCGTCACGAAGGCGACGGCGGCGACGAGCCAGGCCCGGTGGATCCGGGGCGTCCGCTTCCGCCCGCTCGGGGCCTCAGGGGTCTTGCTCAGCAGATCCGGCCCTGCCATCGGGTCGTCCGGCTGTGTCGTCTGCACGCGCGGGTCGGTTGTCTCGCTCACGTCAACAGCTTCCGTGGCGCCGATCATCACGGACGAGTGGCCCGAAGGACAGCGTTCGCTAGGATCGGGCCATGGCCGACCGTACGCACGACCACACGCGGGCCGGGTTCTCCCGCAAGCACCGCGTCGCCGTCCTCGCTCTGGACGGCGTCATCCCCTTCGAACTCGGCATCCCCCAACGGATCTTCGGGCGCGCCCGCACCACCGCGGGTGAGCTGCTGTACGACGTCGTGACCTGCTCCGCCCGCCCGCCGGGCCCCGTCCGCACGGACGCGGACTTCGCGATCCTCGTCGAGCACGGGCCCGAGGCGCTCGCCACCGCCGACACCCTCATCGTCCCCGCGTCGTACGAACTGGGTCCGGTGTACGAGGAGGGCCGCCTCACCGACGAGCTGGCCGCCGCCCTCGCGCACCTGCGGCCCGGCACCCGCCTGGTGTCCATCTGCACCGGCGGCTACGTCCTCGCGGCGGCCGGATTCCTCGACGGGCGCCCCGCCACCACGCACTGGTCGTCCGCCGAGCACTTCCAGCAGCTCTTCCCGCGGGTGCGGGTCGACGCGGACGTGTTGTTCATCGACGACGGCGACGTGCTGACGTCCGCGGGCGTCGCCGCGGGCCTCGACCTGTGCCTGCATCTCGTACGCCGCGACCACGGCACCGCGGTCGCCAACGAGGTCGCCCGCCGCACCGTCGTACCGCCGCACCGGGACGGCGGGCAGGCCCAGTACATCCAACGCCCCGTGCCCGAGCCGCAGTTGGCGACCACGTCGATGGCGCGGGCGTGGGCGCTCGGGCGGCTGCACGAGCCGATCCAGCTCCGTGACATGGCGGAGCAGGAGGTGATGTCCGTGCGCACGTTCACGCGGCGCTTCCGCGAGGAGGTCGGGGTCAGCCCCGGGCAGTGGCTGACGCGGCAGCGGGTGGAGCGGGCGCGGCATCTCCTGGAGTCGAGCGGCCTGTCGGTCGACCAGGTCGCGCGGGACGCGGGCTTCGGTACGGCGCAGTCGATGCGGCAGCACTTGCAGGCGGCCCTCGGGGTGACGCCGACCACGTACCGGCGGACGTTCCGGGCCACGGAGGGCACCCGATAATGACCACGACGGCGGAGGCACGGGAGGATCTTGATGTACGCGATATCCCTGGGCGACGACGGCGCTGAGCTGCGCCCCCTCGAACCCTGGCAGGCCGACGAGTTCCTGGCCCACATCGACCGCGGACGGGACTTCATCGGGCGGCACAACGGCCTGCCCGACGTCGTCACCGACCTGGCGTCGAGCCGCGCCTACCTCCAGGCGTACGCCGACAAGACCGCCGCCGACACCGGCCGCATCTGCGGCATCCGCCTGCACGGCGAGCTGGTCGGCGCGGTCATCCTGCGCACCATGGACACCAGCCAGCGCACTGCGGAGGCGGGCTGCTGGCTGGAGCCCGCTGCCGCCGGCAAGGGCCTGGTCACGCGGGCCTGCCGGACCCTCATCGACTGGGCCGTCGAGGAACGCGGCATCGTGCGCGTGGACTGGTGGTGCACCTCCGCCAACACCCCCAGCATCGCCGTCGCCCGCCGCCTCGGCATGACCCGCGACGGCGTTCTCCGCGAAAGCTATCTCTACCGGGGGCAGCGGCAAGACGAGGAGATCTGGTCGGTCCTGGCACCTGACTGGCGCGCAGCGAAGAAGGCTGCGTCGGGCCACCTCCCGTAACCAGGGGGCTGCCGCCCCCTGGACCCCCGCTATCGGCGCTCCGCGCCTCGTCCTCAATCGCCGGACGGGCTAAAACCCAGCCCACCGGCACCGCATGGCCCCGCACCGGCGAGGCACGGCTCCACCAGCACAGTTCTAGCCCCTCCGGCGTTTGAGGAGCGGGGTCTGGGGCGGAGCCCCAGTTTCGGGAAGGGGTGGGACTGGGGCGCCCCCGCGAGGCCCCGGCCGCACCTCCGCCAACGCCCCCACCAGCGTCAGCACCAAGGACAGCCCCACCCCGGCCAGGATCGCGGCAGACGGAGTCGTAACGCTGAGGAGCCCACCCGCCAGGGACCCACTCGCCGCGTACCCGGCCCCAATCGCCGCGTACATCACGGAATACCCAGCAGCCAACGCACTCGGCGGCAGCACCTCCCGCAACGTCAGGTTCCTGGTGAGCATCGCGCCCGCCTGGAGGACACCCGCCACGGCAAGCCCCGCCGCGATCCACGCGGCAGTCGGCAGCAGCGCGACAACAGCCAGGCACCCACAGACGGACAGCATCAGCACCAGGCTCTGCGTACGCAACCGCCCCGGCCACGACCGCAGCCCGTACACGAACGACCCGACAGCCGACCCCACCGCCAGCCCGGCGAGCAGCGGCCCCGCCATGCCGACGGATATGGACCGCTGCTCAAGGAGCGCGGGCAGCACCAGCTCGGCGAGGGCAAGGAGCGAGAGGCTGGCCGCGCCGGTCACGTACACGGGCCAGGCGCGGGCCATGATGCGCAGCATCGACTCGCCGTCCCGGTCGGACTCGTCCGCCTGCCAGCCCACGGGCAGCAGCCAGAGCCCGGCCACGGACAGCGCCATCAGGACGGCGGCGAGCAGCAGCGGCAGTCCGGGCGCGACGCCGAGCGCGAGGCCGGTGACGGCGGCCGGTGCGACGGCCCATATGAGGAAGATCAGCACGGATTCGGCGGACATCGCCTGCGGCACGGACTTCTCCGGGACCAGGCTGTTGAGCAGCGCGCGCAGCCCGCCGGGCGCGGCGGCCGGTGCGGCGCCCGCGACGAACGCGAACAGCGCGAGCACCGCCGCGTGCGCGTCCGGCAGCGCGCCGAGCGCGGCGAAGCCCACGGCGCCCACGGCGAGCCCGACCGCGAGCTGCGGCCTGGCCCGCTCGGCCCGCATGCGCATGCCGAGCAGCGGGGCGCCGGCGATCTCACCGACCACGTACACGGCGGCGAGCATCGCGCCCAGCGCGTACCCGCCGTCGCGCTCGCGGACGAGGAACACCACGGCGAGCGGCGCCATGGCCACGGGCATCCGGGCGCCCACGGCCACGACCGCCCAGGCGAGGGTCCGCCGCGATGCGATGTCGCGATAGCTCATGCGTACGAAGGTAAGTCACGCCACTGACAACGCCCCACGCCTTTTCCCCCGCCGGACGCAGCGCCCGCCAGCCGACCCGACCAAGCCCGACCAGCGCGCCCCGGCACAGCCCAGCCCAGCCCACCGCACCGCACCGCACCCTCAGAACACCAACACCCCCCGAGCCACCTTCCCTTCCTCCGCGTCCGCCCGCGCCAGCGCGAACTCCTCCACCGGATACGTCCGCGTCACCAGCTCGTCGAGCAGCAGCCGTCCCGCCAGGTACAGGTCGGCATACAGCGCGAAGTCCCGTTGCGGGCGCGCCGATCCGTACCGGCAGCCGAGGATCGACTTGTCCAGGAACAGCGACGACACCAGGAACGACGCCTCGGCCTTGGCGGGCGGCACGCCGAGCAGGATGGCCTGGCCGTGCCGGTCGAGCACGTCGACGGCCTGGCGGATCAGCTCGACGCGGCCCACGCATTCGAAGGCGTGGTCCGCGCCGGTCGGCAGGATCTCGGCGACGCCGTCCGCCGACGGCAGGAAGTGCGTGGCGCCGAACTGCCGCGCCACCGCCTCCTTCTCGGGGTTGGAGTCGACGGCCACGATGGTGGTGGCGCCCGCGATCCGCGCGCCCTGGAGGACGTTGAGGCCGATGCCGCCGGTCCCGATGACGACGACGGAGTCTCCGTACGCGACCCGCGCGCGGTTGAGCGCGGCGCCGACGCCGGTGACGACCCCGCACCCGATGAGCGCGGCCGACGTCAGCGGGATCTCCTTGGGGATCTTCACGGCCTGCACGGCCTTGACGAGGGTGCGTTCGGCGAACGCGGAGTTCGCGGCGAACTGGTACAGCGGTTTCCCGGCCCGCGCGAACGGCTGTTGCGGCATCCCGATGGCCTTGCGGCACATGGTGGGCCGGCCCCGGTCGCACTGCGCGCAGGCCCCGCAGCTCGCGATGGTGGACAGGGCCACGTGGTCGCCGGGCACGACATGCCCGACGCCCGCGCCGACCGCCTCGACGACGCCCGCGCCCTCGTGGCCGAGCACCACGGGCGGCGGGAACGGGATCGTCCCGTCGATCACCGACAGGTCGCTGTGGCAAAGCCCGGCCGCCGCGACGGCCACGAGGACCTCGCCAGGACCGGGGTCGCGTATCTCCAGGTCGTCGACGACCTCCACCCGCACCCCGTCGAACACCACGCCTCTCATGGCGTACCCCTCACCGGCCCCTTGGCCTCTCTCGGCAGACCGAGCACCCGCTCGGCGATGATGTTCCGCTGGATCTCGTCCGAGCCGCCGTACACGGTGTCGGCGCGCGAGAAGAGGAAGAGCCGCTGCAGCGCGTCGAGTTCGTACGGCGCGTCCGCGCTCCAGTCCGCAGGTCCGACGGCGGCCGCCGTCCCGCGCACGGCCATCGCCAGCTCGCCGAGCCGCTGGTGCCAGCCGCCCCACAGCAGCTTGGCCACGCTGGGCGAGCCGTCATCACCGCCCGAACTACCCAGCGTACGAAGGGCGTTCCAGCGCATGACCCGCAGCTCGGCCCACTGCCGCACAAGGCGGTCCCGCAGCACCGGATCGGCCGCGGCCCCGGCCCGCAGGGCCTCCCGCACAACCCCGTCCAGCTCCTGCGCGAAGCCGATCTGCTGGGCCAGCGTGGACACGCCCCGCTCGAAGCCGAGCAGCCCCATGGCCACACGCCAGCCGTTGCCCTCGCCGCCGACGACGTGCGCGGCACGCGCGCGTGCCCCGTCGAAGAAGACCTCGTTGAACTCGCTCGTGCCGGTCAGCTGCCGGATCGGGCGCACCTCGATCCGCCCCGGCTGGTCCATGGGGACGAGCAGGAACGACAGCCCGTGGTGCCGCCGCGAGCCCGCCTCGGTACGGGCGAGGACGAAGCACCAGTCGGCTTCGTGGGCGAGGGACGTCCAGATCTTCTGCCCGGTGATTCTGTACGTCCCGTCAGCGCCGTCAGCCCTGTCGGCCCCGTCAGCGCCCCGGCCCCCGCCGCCCTCCCGCACGGCCGTCGTCCGTACGCCCGCCAGGTCCGACCCGGCGCCCGGCTCGCTGTACCCCTGGCACCACAGCGCCTCCCCACGCGCGATGGGCGGCAGGAACTCGTCCTTCTGCTCCTGGGTGCCGTACGCGAGGAGGGTGGGCGCCAGCAGATTCTCACCGACGTGACCGCAGCGGGCGGGCGCGCGCACGCGCGCGTACTCCTCGGCCCACACGACCTGCTGGGTCAGCGTGGCCCGCCGCGTGCCGTACACGGACTTCTCGGCGTCCGGGGCGTCGGCACCGCCCGTGGCACCCGCGCCGCCCGTGGCGTCCGCGGCACCCGCCACGCTTTCAGCGCTCTCGGCGTCCCAGCCGAGCCCGATCCACCCGCCCCGCCCCAACTCCCGCTCCCAAGCCCGCCGCACCTCCCCGCGCTCGTGCTCGCTCCCCGGCCCGCCAGCCCCCGCGGCCGCCGCGAACTCCCCCGCCAGATGCTCCTCCAGCCACACCCGCGCCTCCCGCCGGAAGTCCTCGTCGGCGGCCCCGAACCCGAAGTCCACGGCGGGGCCTAGACGTTGGGGCGGGGGGTGGGGGCGGGACGCGTGGCCGCGCCGTCGGGCCGGCCGCCGGGCGCGGGCCGCGCGTCCGGGCCCGCGTTGGGCCGGTCCTTGGCCGCCGCGGCCCGAGCCATCTCCTCCAACCGCGCGAGCAGCGGCATCGGATCCGTGCCCACCGTCCCCGGCAGGAAGTCGGCGATCCTCTCCGGTGTCCAGCCGCCGTCGGCGTACCCCGCGCGCAGTTCCCGCGGCTGCGCCCAGACCGCGATCTTGGGTCCGGCGATCGTGTACACCTGCCCGGTGATCTTCTCCTGCCGGGCCCGGTCGCTGAGCAGGTAGACGACGAGGGCGGCCACGTCCTGCGGCTCGCCGATCTCGGCGAGCTCCATGGGGACGTTGGCGGACATCCGGGTGCGGGCGACGGGTGCGACGGCGTTGGCGGTGACCCCGTACTTGTGCAGGCCGAGCGCGGCGCTGCGGACCAGGGAGATGATTCCGCCCTTGGCGGCGCTGTAGTTGGCCTGGGCGACGGAGCCCTGGTGGTTGCCGCTGGTGAAGCCGATGAGCGTGCCCGTGCCCTGCTTGCGCATGACGGCGGACGCGGCACGGAAGACGGTGAAGGTGCCCTTCAGGTGGGTGGCGACGACGGGGTCCCACTCCTCCTCGGACATGTTGAACAGCATCCGCTCGCGCAGGATCCCGGCGACGCACACGACGCCGTCCACACGCCCGTACTCGGCGAGCGCCACGTCGACGATCCGCTGCCCGCCCGCCATCGTGGAGATGTCGTCGGCGACGGCCACCGCCGCGCCGCCCGCCGCCTCGATCTCCTTGACGACGGCGGCGGCCACCTCGCTCGTGGGCTCGCCGCCCTCGATCGAAACGCCGTAGTCGTTGACGACGACCTTCGCGCCCTCGGCCGCCGCGGCGAGCGCGACCGCCCGGCCGATGCCACGCCCTGCGCCGGTCACGGCGACCACCTTGCCTGCCAAGAAGTTCCCCACGCCGGCCCCTTCCCGCGGATTCTGACGGACCGTTAGATTTTATGACCCGTCAGACACCGGAAGACAAGCCCCGGGGAGCACCCATGTCAGCGCCGACCACTCCGCACGCGCCCGCCATGCCGCCGGAGTTCCTCGACCTCGCCGAGCGCGTGAACAACTGGGGCCGCTGGGGCGCCGACGACGAGATCGGCACCCTGAACCTGATCACCGACGAGGTGGTGCGCGCGGCGGCGGCCACGGTCCGCACGGGCCGCCGCGTCCCGCTCGCGCTGCCGTTGCGCCAGGACGGCGTACAGACGGGCGCGATCCCGGGCCGCGTCAATCCGCTGCACACGATGGTGCAGATCAACCAGCCCCTGGCCGGGCCGGGTTCGGTCGCCACCAGCGACGACGCCGTGACGATGGGGCTGCAGGCGGCCACGCACTGGGACGCCCTGCCGCACGCCTCGCACTCGGGCCGGATCTACAACGGCCGCCCCGCGGACACGATCACGGCCCACGGGGGCGCCGGGTTCAGCTCCATCGCGACGGCGGCGTACGTCGTCTCGCGCGGCGTGCTCCTCGACGTGGCCCGCGCGAAGGGCCTGGAGCGGCTGCCCGTCGCGCACGCGGTGACGCCCGAAGACCTGGACGAGGCCGAGGAGTTCGGGGGTGTCACCGTCGGCGCCGGGGACATCGTTCTCGTACGGACGGGCCAGGTGCGGGTGTATCTGGCGGGCGACAGGAAGGGGTACGGCTTTCCGTCGCCGGGGCTTTCGGTGCGGACGCCGGAGTGGTTCCGCGCGCGGGACGTGGCGGCGGTCGCCAACGACACGCTGACCTTCGAGATCTTCCCGCCGGAGATCGAGAACCTGTGGCTGCCCGTGCACGCCCTGCATCTGGTCGAGATGGGCATGCCGCAGGGCCAGAACTGGGATCTCGAAAAGTTGTCCACAGCCTGTGGAGAGGAACGGCGGTACGGCTTCCTGCTGTCGGCGACACCGGAGCCGTTCGCCGGGGCGACGGGCTCGCCGGTGGCCCCTGTGGCGATCTTCTGAGCGTAGCGATCTTCCGAGCCCGAGCAATCTTCCGCGCCCGAGCGGTCTTCCGCGTCCGAGCGGCCCCCGGCGCCCGAGAAGCCTTCGGTGTCCGAGCGGTCTTGCGAGTTCGGGTGGCGGCGCGTCGGCGCCCGCCCCGAGCGCTGTTCCGCGCGCGCCGCCATCCGGCTCCGGCGTACGGGCCCCGCCCCCCTGCTGCCCTGAAGGGTCACCACGCCGAATCACGATCCGCACCTCGCCAAGGACCGGGCCACAGGCGCCAGCGCCCCTCGGCGTCCCCTCGCGGCGAATCGCTGCCCACCAGCGTGATCAATTGGTCACGGTACGTCAACACCGCGCCGGGGATTTATGGGGTATGCCGCTTTTGATCCGGCCGCGCACGGCCGCGCATCGGGGCACGGGACGGCGCATGCGTCGACACGGCGGGCGGTGCGGGAGCACGGAACGGCGGGGCGGCGCCGTGGGGGTCGGGCGGGGTGCGGGGGCGGTCGGGGGTCACACAGCGGCCGGAGTCGACGGCGGCCGGGGTCAACAGCAGCCGTGCGTCACACGGCTTCGTACGCGACGTCCTCGTGGGTCGTTCCGTCGAAGGTGTGGGCGGCGGTGTCCGCCTCGCAGCGGTCGACCTCGCACCAGATGCTCTTGCCGGCGCCTTCCTGGCGCCAGCCCCAGCGGTCGGCGAGGCCGTCGACGAGTTCGAGGCCGCGGCCGTTGGTGTCGTCGCCCTCCGCGTGCCGGGGCCGGGGCGGGCAGGTGCTGCGGTCGGCGACCTCGACGCGGACGGTGCCGGGTTCGTCGGCGGGGACTCCGGGGAGCAGCATGCGCAGGACCGCCGGACAGCCCGTGTGCACAACGGCGTTGGTGACGAGCTCCGAGATCAGCAGGATCAGCGTCTCGGCCACCGGCTCGTCGGCAGCTATGCCCGACCCGGCGAGCCGTGAGCGCGCCCATCTGCGGGCCCGGCCCACTTCCGCGGGGTCCGGCCCGACTTCCAGCTGAACTTGAAGCACCTGCACCGCTCACACCATCCGAACCGGCGGACACATCGCCTCGTGACTCCGCAGGGTCACAGAACGTGAACCCCTTGAGAGACAGCATGGTTGACGTTCAGTCACCCCAACAAGCGCTTCGGGCATATTCCAGCGCGAAGGAGTACGCGTGCGGCATACTGTGCGACGCGCGCCGCGGGGGGTCGAACAGGCGGGCGCTCGGCCTCGTCCTGCGCGGCGAGAGAAGCGCGTCACCAGGCGCGGAGTTGCCTCGGGGGCAACACCGGCACGGCTCGGCCTCATGACCACTCGCATCCCACACAAGGTACCGGAGCCGGGCGCCGACTCCGCGTCGTGACGAGTCACGCGTAGGACACAACCCGATATCGACGCTCAGTAGCATTTTGGTCGTTCGCGACGAGTTCTGCCGCCTTTACTCACAGACATCGACATCCCCTATTCCCCAAGAGGGACATCGGCGTCCATCACGGCAGGTATCGCCGCCTTTCACGGGAAGCTTTACCGCCTTTTCCGGGACGCACAAGTCGATCACAGCGCCGCGGCCAGTTCCTCCTCCGCCCGCGCCGCCGTACCGCCCAGACGGGCCCGCACCCAGGCCCGCTTCAGGTGCAGATGGACGTCGGACTCCCAGGTGAACCCCATGCCACCGTGCACTTGCAGACAGTCACGGGCGTTGCGTGCGGCGGCGTCGTCGGCGAGCAGCTTGGCCCCGGCGGCTTCGAGGGGGTCCTCGGTGACGGCGGCGGCGTACACCGCCACGCGGGCCAGCTCCGCGCGGACCAGCATGTCGGCGCACAGGTGCTGCACGGCCTGGAAGCGGCCGACGGGCCCGCCGAACTGTTCGCGATCTTGGGCGTATTGGACGGCGGCCTCGCAGGTGCGGGCGGCGGAGCCCAGTTGTTCGGCGGCGAGGAGGAGGACGGCGCGGGGGTCCTGGGCCTCCCCGTCGTCCTGCACACGGTGCAGGGGCGTCAGCGGATCGACGGACCGTACGGCCACCGCCCCCGCCGCGTCCCCCCGCACCGCGTCGGCCTCCTCCAGCCACGGCACGAACGGCCCTCCGACGGCGGTGACGACCGTCGTCCCCTCGGCGGCGCCCGCGACCTCCCCGGCCGCGAGGAACGTCGCCACGGCGGGCCCGGGCAGCAGCACACGGCCCGCCTCCTCGAACGCCAACACGGCCTCGGGCAGGCTCAGTCCGACGCCGCCCGCGTCCTCGGGCAGGCAGAGCGCGAAGAACCCCGCGTCGCCGAGCGCCCGCCACAGCTTCCGGTCGATCCGGGGCTCGTCGACGGCGGCCCGCAGCGCGTCCCGCCCGAACCGCCCTTCGAGTACGTCCCGCAGTCCGCGCCGCAACGCCCGCTGATCTTCACTGAGTTGGAAGTCCACGCGCCGCTCACCGCCCCTTCGGCAGGCCGAGGATGCGCTCGGCGACGATGTTCCGCTGGATCTGCGAGGTCCCGGCGGCGATGGTGTACGACAGCGACGACAGCCGCTCAAGCGTCCAGGGCCGGTCCGCGTCGAGGGCGCCGGGGCCGAGCACCTCGGCCGCCATGTCGTACAGCTCCTGGCGGGCGTGCGAGTAGCGCAGCTTGAAGACGGACCCGCCGGTGCCGGGCACGCCGCCGGTGCGCTGGGCCTCGCTGACGTTCCACTGGGTCAGCCGCCACAGGGCGGCGAACTCCGCGCTGAGGCGCCCGAGCCCGCGCCGCAGCACCGCGTCGTCCCAGCGCCCGTTCGCGCGCGCCTCGCGGGCCAGCTCGCCGAGCAGCCGACGGCAGGCCACCACCTCCCCCACGAAGGCCGTGCCCCGCTCGAAGGACAGCGTCACCATGGTCACGCGCCAGCCGTCGTTCTCGGCGCCGACGCGGTTGCCGACGGGCACCCGTACGTCGTCGAGGAACACCTCGGCGAACTCCGCCGACCCCGCGAGCGTCCGCAATGGCCGCACCGTGATCCCGGCGGCGTCCATGGGCATCGCGAGCCAGGTGATGCCCCGGTGCTTGGGCACCTCATCGCTCACCGGCGTGGTGCGTACGAGGAGTTCGCACCAGTCGGCGACCTCCGCGTGGGAGGTCCAGATCTTCGAACCGCTCACTACGTAGTCGTCGCCGTCCCTCCACGCGCGCGTGCGCAACGACGCGAGGTCGGACCCCGCGTCCGGTTCGCTGAAGCCCTGGCACCACACCTCGTCGCCGCGCAGCACGGGCGGCAGCCAGCGCTCGCGCTGCTCGGGGGTGCCTTCGGAGGCGATGGTGGGGCCCGCGTGCAGCAGGCCGACGAAATTGGCCCCTACGTAGGGCGCGCCGGCCTTCTCCGTCTCCTCCAGGAAGATGAGCCGCCGCGTCGGGGACGCGTCCCAGTGCACCTCGCCGTACCCCGCGTCGTGGAGCGTCCGCTGCCAGGCGGTGTCGTACGCCCGCCGCCCCGGCCAGTCGTCGGGCGAGGGCTTGGCCGGCAGCTTCGGCAGCACGTCCGCGAGCCAGGCCCGCAGGCCCTCCCGGAACGCTTCCTCCTCCTCGGTGTACGTCAGGTCCATCAAGGTCCCCTCGCTCGGCAGTTCTTGACAGTTCCCGGCTGTTTCTGATGGTCCGTCAGAACGCAGGCTAGCCCCGGGCCTCTGGACCGACAAGGAGCGGAGCTCTACGCTCTCCGCACGTTCTGACTATCCGTCAGAAACCGTGCTCGGTTGATGTACGAGGGGGCCGCAGTGCAAGACGACGACACCGCCCACGCCCTGAGCGCCTGCGGGACGCTCTGGGAGCTCATCGAGCGCCGCGCCGCCCTCACCCCGGACGCCCCGGCCCTGATCCAGGCCGCCGCCGACCCCGCGGCCGACCGCGCCCTCACGTTCGGCGGCCTGCGGGAGCACTGTGAGCGGGTCGCCGCGGGCCTGTACGGGATGGGGGTGCGCCCCGGCACGGTCGTCGCCTGGCAGCTCCCCACGCGCGTCGAGACGGCCGTCCTGTCCTTCGCGCTCGCCCGCATCGGGGCCGTCCAGTCACCGGTGATCCCGTTCTACCGGGACCGCGAAGTCGGCTTCGCGCTGCGGGAGTCGAAGGCCGAGTTCTTCGCCGTACCAGGTGTGTGGCGGGGCTTCGACCACGCGGAGCTGGCCGCGCGGCTCGGGGCGCGCGGCGTCTTCACCGCGTACGACGAGCTGCCCGAGGCCGACCCCGGCGTGCTGCCACCGCCGCCTGCCGACGGCCGCGCGGTGCGCTGGATCTACTGGACGTCCGGCACGACGTCCGACCCCAAGGGCGTCCTGCACACCGACCGCTCCCTGATCGCGGGCGGCTCCTGCCTGGCGCACGCGCTGCGCCTCACGCCGGACGACGTGGGCTCGATGGCGTTCCCCTTCGCGCACATCGCCGGGCCCGACTACACCGTCATGCTGCTCCTGTACGGCTTCCCCGCCGTGATGTTCGAGCACTTCGCCATGCCGGACGCCCTTGACGGCTACCGGCGCCACGGCGTGACCGTCGCGGGCGGCTCCACGGCCTTCTACTCGATGTTCCTCACCGAGCAGCGCGAGCGGCCCGACCGGAAGCTGATCCCCACCCTCCGCCTCCTCGCGGGCGGCGGCGCCCCCAAACCCCCGGAGATCTACCACGCCGTCGTACGCGAACTGGGCTGCCAACTCACCCACGGCTACGGCATGACGGAAGTCCCGATGATCACGATGGGCGACCCCGACGACACCCCGGAGAACCTCGCCACCACGGAGGGACGCCCGCCCGCCGGCATGGAGATCCGCGTCACGGACGCCGACGGCAAGGAGCTGCCCGCAGGCACGGACGGCGAGGTGCGGCTGCGCGGCGAGGCCGTCTGCCAGGGCTACTTGGACGCGGCGGCCACGCGGGCCGCGTTCGACGCGGACGGCTTCCTCGTCACCGGGGACCTGGGGCACGTCCGCGAGTCGGGGCACCTGGTGCTCACCGGCCGGGCCAAGGACATCATCATCCGCAAGGGCGAGAACATCTCCGCCAGGGAGATCGAGGACCTGCTGCACGCCCACCCGGCGGTCGCCGACGTGGCGGTGATCGGGCTGCCCGACCCCGAGCGCGGCGAGCGGGTGTGCGCGGTCGTGGAAAGCGCCCCCGGAGCGCCCGAGTTGACGCTCCAGGAGACGTCGGCGTATCTGCGCGGCGAGGGTCTTTCGGTGCACAAGCTCCCGGAGCAGTTGGAGCTGGTGACGGCGCTGCCCCGCAACGAGGCGTTGAGGAAGGTGCTCAAGTACAAGCTGCGGGAGCGCTTTTCGGCGTGACGTGAGGGGTGGGCGCTGTCGCGCCCACTGGCGACGGTCCTACTCGGGGACCGTGAAGTACGACGCGAAGGCGGAGACGACCTGGTCCTCGGTGACCGGGCCCAGCGTCGCCGCGGCCTGCGCCGCGACGTCCTGCCGCACGCCGAGGACGCGGAGCACCCGCTCCACCTCGCCCGCGGTGACCGAGGCGTCGCCGTCGCCGTCCGCCAGGGCGATCAGCGCGTGCAGGAACGGCCGGGCGATCTCCGCGAACCGGGCGGGGTTGTCGCGCAGCCGCTTCACGGCGCCGCCGACGAACTCGTCCTTGGTGATCCGCTGGTCCCCGTCGCGGTCCGCGATGCCCGCCATGCCCTGCCAGAACGCCTCCGCCCCGATGTACAGGGCCTGGCCCTTCTCGGACCGTGCGGTCACGTCGAACTCCGCGAGCAGCGCCTTGGCCGCCGTGCTGAAGTCCTCACGGGAGATGTAGCCGTTGCCGTCCTGGTCGAAGGTGGCGAAACGGGCCGCGATCCTGCGTTCGTACTCGGCACTGTCCATGGTCTTCGGGCCGCCTCACTTCTCATGCGGTTGGGGGGTCCGCCCGCCGCGGCCGGAGCCGGGACGAGCCGTCCTACAGGTATCTGTTCAGGAGCGTACGACGCCGTCGGCCGCCAGGAGACGGAAAAGCGACGCCTGTGCCAAGACCGCGGAAATTCCGCGACAAAGGTGTGTCATGGACGCACTCCGGGCCCGGCGGGCACGCCGACGGCGGCATCCGCTCGGGACGGTTGTATCAGCATGGCGATCTTGTCCGGCGTGCGGGGTTCCGCTACGCGGTCAGGGGTGCGGCGGCGTCGTCGACCGCCGACTCCGCGTCCGGATACACCTCGAAGAGGCGTCGTACGCCGAGGGCGGCGAGCACACGGTTCACGTGCGAGCCGTCGACCGCGCCCTGCGCGGGCAGGATCAGCCGCAGCCGGCCGCGGCAGGAGCGCATCAGTCGGCGCGTGGTGATGAGTACGCCGACGCCGCTCGAATCGCAGAAGAACACGTCGGACAGGTCGAGGACCAGGCTGCGGCGGCCGTCGGCCACGGCGTCGTGGACGCGTTGGCGCAGCACCGGTGACGCCAGGAGGTCCATCTCTCCCGACACCCGCAGCACGACCCAGTCGCCCTGCTCGCCCACCGCCACCTTCAACGCCACGCGCCAGCCCCTCGTCCACTGATCCGGAAGCAGCTCCTACGGTTCCTCTTTCGCGGCTGCCCCACAGCGGTTCCATGAAACACCAGGACCCCATGCGTCCCGGAAGCGGGCTTTACGAGGTACGCGGCGGGTAGGCGGCGGGAACGGGTTCAATATCATTCCCGGCCCCGCCCGGACCCGCATTGCCGCAAAGAACGGGAAAGCGCGGGGAAAGAGCGGTGCGGTGTCAGTGGCGCCGACTACATTCGAAGCAACGGTGATGGTGAGGACGGCGAGCGATCGAGGGGGCCGCATGCCGAAGGACGCGCCGCGTCGCTGGGACCGCCGCATGCAGCAGCGCCTGGCGCACGGGGAGGCAGCCGCCCTGGGCGAGCTGTACGACCACTTCGCCTCGCTGGTGCACGGCCTCGCGTATCGCGTCCTGGGGGACGTGGCGGCGGCCGACCGCATCACGCGCGAGGTCTTCTCGCATGTCTGGGAGAACCCCGAGGCGTATGACCCCAAGCAGGGTCCGCTGCGCTCGTGGATCGCCACGCTGGCGCACGAGCAGGCGGTGCGGCGGCTGCGGCAGACCGAGTCGGCCGCGCTCGCCCGGGGCGGCGAGGGCACCACGGAGGACCTGGAGCGCAAGGTCCGCCGCGCCTCCGCCGCCGCCCGCGCGGACTACATCGTCACCGCCATGCCCGCCCCGCTGCGCGCCGCCCTCGAACTGGCCTATTTCCAGCGCCGCGACTACCGCCAGACGGCCGCCGACCTGGGCGTCACCGAGGACGAGGCCCGCCGCCGCCTCCGCCTCGGCCTGCAACTCCTCTCCACCGCCCACGACACCGCCCCGTCCGGCGAAGACACCACAGACCCCACGGACACCGGCGCCCATGGCTACGGGAGAGCACTGTGAACAGCCCGGAGCAGCCGGACCCGCACGACGAGACTGGCCGTGGGCCTTTGGGGGACGGGACGGGCCCCGGACCCGGGGCCGGGCAGGGGCTGCCCGGCGGGGGCGGGGTGCCGCGGATACCCGCGCCGCGGGTGTCGGTGGAGGACGGCGGGGAGCCGCTGCCGGAGGTGCCTTCGCCGGAGGTGCCGTCGCCTTCGGCAGGGGTGGAGGAGCCGCGTGCCGGGGGTACGGCTGCGGCCGGCGCGGAGGCTGCTCCCGGCTCAGGGGCGGCACCCGACGCGGGGGCGGAGTCGGAAAGTGGTGGAGCTGCACCGGGGGGTGAGGGGCTTGATCATCGGGTGTTGAAGTCTTTGCTCGGGGCCTGGGCGCTCGCCGCCTGCTCGGCGCGGGAGTCGATCGCCGTCGAGGAGCATCTGGGGACGTGCGGGCCGTGCGCCGAGGAGGCGCTGCGGCTGCGCGAGGCGGTCGGGCTGCTGCACCCCGAGGAGAGCCTCGACCTCGACCCGGGCCTGCGCACCCGCGTCCTGGAGAGCTGCCTGGGGCGGCGCCCGCCCCGCATCCCGCTGCCGGAGTGGGCCGCTCCGTACGACGCCGAGACGGCGCGGCTCGACGCCCTGCTCCAGGACATCGGGGACTCCGAGTGGCACGCGCCCGTACGGCTGCGGTGGTTCGCGGACGACGGGCCGATAAGCCGCAAGACGACGGTCGCCGGGGTGATCGCACACCTGCTGGCCGTCGACGGCCTGGTCGGGACCGCGCTCGGCCTGGAGGACCCGCTCGGCGAGGAGGCACCACGGGTGCCCGACCCGACCCGGCGCACGGAGGCGTACTGGCGGGCGTCGCACTTCCCGCCGACCCGTGCCGTACGCGGCCCCTGGCGCGACCAGACGCACGAGCTGATCCGGACGGTGTCGTTCGCGGGCGGCGGCTCGGGGCGGCTCGCCGTGGGGTACGGGGTGGCCGCGGGGCACCCTCCCGGCGAGGACGGCCCCAGCATCGAACTGCCCCTGCGGGACTCGATGGTGGAGCGCGCCTTCGAGTGCTGGATCCACGCCGAGGACATCGCCGACGCCGTGGACTACCCGTACGAACCGCCCTCGCCCCGGCATCTGCACCACATGATCGACCTGGCGGCACGGATGCTGCCGGGGACGCTCGCGGAGCGGCGGCGTGCCGGGCGGGCGGCGCCGTCGCGGGAGCTGGTCGCCGCGGGCTCGCCGGGGCGGAGTCTGCGCCTCGAGGTCGAGGGCGTCGGGGGCGGCGAGTGGTTCATCCCGCTGGACTCGCCCGGGGCGAGCGGCTCCGCCGAGTGCGAGGTCGCGCACATCGCGCTTGACGGCGTCGAGTTCTGTCGCCTCGCGGCGGGCCACGTCGCCCCCGAGGAGGCGGCGGCCGGCCAGATGGGAGACCGCGAGGCGATCCGCGACGTGCTGTTCGCCGCGGCGTCCCTGAGCAGGCTGTAGGGCGCCCTGGGCCTCGGGCCCCGCCCACCGCGAGGCACCACGAGGCAGACGGTCAGGCGAAGACCACGGTGCGGTGGCCGTTCAGGAGGATGCGGTGCTCGGCGTGCCACTTCACGGCTCGCGCCAGCGCCTGGCACTCCACGTCCCGGCCGACGGCGACCAACTGGTCGGGGGTCACCCCGTGGCCCACCCGCTCGACCTCCTGCTCGATGATCGGCCCCTCGTCGAGCTCGGCGGTCACATAGTGCGCGGTCGCACCGATCAGCTTCACACCGCGCGCGTGCGCCTGGTGGTAGGGCCGCGCGCCCTTGAAGCTGGGCAGGAACGAGTGGTGGATGTTGATGATCCGCCCGCTCAGCGCCTTGCACAGGTCGTCGGAGAGCACCTGCATGTACCGGGCGAGCACGACCAGCTCGACGTTCTCCTCCCGCACCAGCTCAAGAAGGCGCGCCTCCGCCTCGGCCTTGGTGTCCCGCGTCACCGGAATGTGGTGGAAGGGAACGTCGTACGAGGCCGCCAGCTCGGCGAAGTCCGTGTGGTTGGAGACGACGGCGGCGATCTCCACCGGCAGCGCGCCGATGCGCGAGCGGAAGAGCAGGTCGTTCAGGCAGTGGCCGAACTTCGACACGAGCAGGACGATGCGCATCTTGTCCTCGGCCCGGTGGAGCTGCCAGTCCATCTGGAAGGAGTCACCGATGGCCGCGAAGCTCGCGCGCAGCTTGTCGAGGGTCACCGGCGCCTCGGCCGAGAAGTGCACCCGCATGAAGAAGAGTCCGGTGTCGTGGTCGCCGAACTGCTGGCTGTCCTCGATGTTGCAGCCGGTCATGAAGAGGTAGCTCGACACGGCGTGCACGATGCCCTGTTTGTCCGGGCAGGAGAGAGTGAGGACGTACTGCTCGGCGCGCTGGTCACTGACGACGGCGGACTGCTCATTCATCCGCCCAGGGTCCCATACGCAGGACCCCGCCCAGACCTCCGCCGAAGGCCCCTCAGCCCGACCGCGTGAGAATCCGCAGCACCTCGAGCGTCCGCGGCGGCCCGTCCGGATCCTCCCCGTCCGCCGCCGCGAGGGCGACGTGCGCGTCCCGCGCCGCCCGCACCGCGTCCGGCCAGCCGGGGTGGTCCAGATACACGGACACCGCCGCGTCGGGACCGGCCTCGTGCATGATCCGCAGCACCCGCAGCACCGCGGCGTCGACGAGCGCCGCCTCCTGCGCGTCCCGGAATATCGTCCCGACGTATTTCTCCGCCGACCAGTTGTCCAGCCAGGTGTCCTCGACGAGGCGGTACACGGCGTCGGTGACGTCCCCGTACTCCTCGCGCCCCGCGAGCCAGCACTCCCGCTGGAAGACCGGATCCGAGAGCATGTGCAGCGCCGAGCGCACATTGCTGCGCCAGCGCCACCACGGCATGTCGTTGGTTGGCATGCCGCCTATGGTCGTCGACCGACGGCCGCGACGGGAAGACCTCTCCGTTCCTTGCACGGTCATCGATCGTACGTTCCCACATCCCCCACGCGTTTACGGCCCCACCAGTTCACGCCTTGGTCACCAACCGTTGGGTGCGCGTCACTCCCAGGTTGGCCGGATGACGGAATCGTGCGTGTTCATGACCGCCTTGCGACGCGTCTTCCCTCCCCGTCCCGCCGAGACCGCGCCCAGAGCGCGAAGAGTGCTGCTCAGCGCCGCGGCGGTGACGGCGTGTGCGTCCCTGGCCGTCGGCTGCGGGGTCATCCCCGGTACCACGGGGGGTTCCGAGGATGACCCCGTCAAGGTCATGACGTGGGCCCCGGAGCACACCAAAGCGACCAACAAGCCCGGCATGCCCGCGATGGCCAAGGCGTACGCCCGCTGGGTCAACGCCAACGGCGGCCTCGACGGCCGCAAGCTCGAAGTCATCACCTGCAACGAGCGCAACGACCCGGTCGGCGCGGGCAACTGCGCCACCGAGGCCGTCGACGAGGGCGTCGCGGCCGTCGTCGGCTCCTACAGCCAGCACGGCCGCGCCTTCATGGCACCCCTGGAGTCGGCCGGCATCCCGTACATAGGCGGCTACGGGCTCAGCGACGAGGAGTTCTCGAGCCCGCTGTCGTACCCCGTCAACGGCGGGCAGCCCGCGCTGATCGCGGGCAACGGGCGGCAGCTCGCCGGTGTCTGCGACCGCGTCTCGCTGGTGCGCCCCGACACCATCGCGGGCGACAACCTCTCCAAGCTGCTCGACTCGGGCCTCGCCCAGGGCCACAACTCGGCGTCCGCCGACATCCGGGCCCCCGAGGACGCCACGGACTACACGACGCAGGCCGAGGAGGCCCTGGACCGGGCGTCCGACGGCAAGGGCGCGGGCGGCACCCCGGCATCGTCCTCCGGATCTGCTTCTGGCTCGGCCTCCGGATCGGCCTCCGGCGGCAAGGAAGGCTGCGTCGCCGCCGCCCTCGGCTCCCGCACGGACACCTTCTTCGACTCGTTCCGCCGCACCGAGGACACCTACCCGGACGTGCGCACCGCCTCCGTGCTCGGCAGCGTCGACCAGTCCCTCATCGACCGCACGGGCGGCGCCGACGGCGTCTACGAAGGCGCGTACGTCACCGGCTGGTACCCGGACGGCAGCGACAAGCGCTGGTCGAAGATGCGCGAGGTCATCCGCGAGCAGGCCTTCGGCGACAACCGGGTCGACGCGGCGGACGCGGGCGTACAGACCACCTGGATCGCGTTCACCGTGCTCCAGCAGGCCGTCGAGTCCCTGAACGGCGACGACGTCACCCCCGGCGCGCTGCGTCGCACCCTCAACGAAGGGCTGCGCGTGGACACCGGAGGGCTCACGCCGATGCTGAGCTGGCGCTTCGAGGACATGCTCGCCGCGGGCGACTACCCGCGCCTGATCAACGCCGACGTCACCTTCCAGGTGGTGCGGGACGGCCGTCTCGTGCTGGCCCGCAAGGCGTTCGTGAACGTGGCGAAGACCCTGGAATCCGCCCGCTGACCCCACGTCCCCCGCATCCACCGTCCACACCTACAGCTGCGTCTTGACCCGCTTGGTCAGCCCGTGCTGCTGCGCGATCGCGTTCCACAGGGTCGCCGCCTGCTGCTTGGCCTGGGTCGCCTCGCCGCTCGCGCGGTTGCCGGCGGCCGAGTGGTTGGTCTGCCGGGCGTGGCCCTTGCGGCAGCCCTTCTTGCCCGCGACCTGGCCGGCCCACGCGGCGTAGTGGTTGTCGGCCGACGCGGACGCCTTCCAGGCCTTGTTGAGCGCGGCGGTCAGCTGCGCGTGCTTGGGCAGCTCGTCGACGGTCAGGCCGGAGAGCCTGCCGACGAGGCCGTTGCGCTGCTCGGCGGCGGCCCGCAGGTCGGTGGCGGCCTGCTTCAGGTTCTTGCACCCGCCCACGTCGCGTACGGCGCCGATCACCGACTCGCGGCTGTCGTTGCTGTCCGCGAGGAGCTTGTCGAGCGCGACCGCCTGCTTCTTGGCGGGGTCGGGGGTCGGTGACGGCTTGTCGTCGTCCTCGGCCGGGGCGGTCGCGGCGAGGGGCTGGTTGTCGTCCTTCTTGTCGTCGTCGCCGCCCCCGCCGCTGAGCAGCGCGCCCGCGCCGACGCCGAGCACGGCGATGCCGACGCCGACGGCGGCGAGGAGCGGCATCTTGGATCCGCCGCCGCGCCCGCCGCGCCCACGGCTCTGCCGCTCGGGCTCGGGCTGCGGCTCGTACGCGGGGGTGGGCGCGGGCGCCTGGAAGCGGGGCATCTGCTGGGTCGACGCGGGGCCCTCGTCGGGCTCCGGCTCCCGGCGGAAGAGGCTGTCGAACTCCGCGGGCGGCTGCCGGTCCTCGGGGGCGCCGGGGCGCACTCCGTACGCGGCGGCGGCGTGCGGGGCCGCGGGGTTGGCGCCGTCGGTGACGGGCGCGATGAACTGGGTGGGCGCGTTGTCGTCCGGGGCCGCGGCACTCGGTACGACGTCCTGCGCGCGGCCCAGGAACTGGGTGGCGCCGCCGTCGGGCATGGCGGACGTAGCGGACACAGCAGGCATCTCGGGCGGGAGTGCGCCCGGCGCGGCGGGGGGCACCGGCGCGATGAACTGGGTGGCCTCGGCGTCGGCCCCGACGGGCGCGGCCGCGTGCCGACCGCCGCCGTTCCCGGCGTTCCCGGCGTTCCCGGCGGGGTACGCGGTGCCGGGCTGCCCCGGCTGGGCGCCGTGGTGGCCGCCGTGCGCCGGGCCCGCGTGCTGCCCGGTGCCGGGCTGCGGCCCCCCGTACGCGGGGTCGTGCTGTCCTGCCGACGGGAGGTGTCCGGCGGGCGGCAGCGGCATGCTCTGCGCTGCGGGCGGCAGCGGGGCGGAGGCGTGCGCGCCGCCGTAGGAGACGTCGGGGCTGCCGCTCCGGCCGTACGCGGCGTCGTTGCTGCCGCCGCTCTGGCCGTACGCCGCGGCGTTGGCGTTGCTCTGCCCGTACGAGGCTTCGCTGCCGCTGTTCTGTGCGTACGACGCTTCGTTGCCGCCGTACGAAGCGGCCCCGCCGCCATACGCGGCGTTCGTCCCGCCGTACGAGGCGCCGGGGAGCTCCTGGCCGTGCGGCGGCATGTAGTGACCCTCGGCGGGTATGGGGCCGTGACCGGGTATCTGCCCCTGGCCCTGCCCCGGCATCGGGGCGTCGTACCCCTGCCCCGCCCCCTCGGGCGGCAGTGCCATCCCCTGTGTCCCGTACGCCCCGGGCGGCGCCGCGGGCGGCAGCGGTGTCCCCTCGGGAGGCAGCGGCATCCCGGCTCCGGAAGAGGGTGCCGCGGGAGCCTGGTAGGGCCCGCCCGGCTGCTGCTGCGGGGTGTCCCAGGCCGCCCCCGCGCCCGGCGCGGGCGACGTCGGCTCCGGGCCCCAGGGGTCGCCCCAGGGGCTGCCCACGGGCGGGGCGGCGTGGTCGCCGGTGGTGCCCGGCATCAGGGGCTCGCTGCCGTCCGCCGGCAGCACGATGCCCTCGTGCGCGTGCCGCGCCGCGGGTTGCTGCGGGTCGGAGGAAGCAGCGCCTTGCCCGCTCTGCTGCGTCACCGGGACTCCTACGAATGGGGGACCTTCGGAACGTCGGCTCACGCTACCGGGTCCCCGAGGCCCTCTGCCACGCAGCTCAGAGCAGGCCGGACGCCACCCCTGCTACACGCGTCACGCGAGTAACAGAAGTCCTGCGCCAGACGCTGTTGAGGGGCGTGCGGCCCGACACGGGGCTCCCTGCGCCCCTTTCACGCCACACGCCCCCGGACAAGCCTCCGTTCACGCCATCCGCGGCACCGGAGCGGCTCCGGCGCGGAAGATCGCGTGGCGACCGTCACGCCGCCTGGAGGTCGAGCCGCGCCCCGAACTCCCGTACCACCGGCTCCTCCCGGAAGGGTTCGAGCCGCTGCTGGAAGTCGTCGAGGTACTCCGCGCCGCGGTTGGACCGCAGGGTGCCGAGGAGCTCGACGGCCTTCAGGCCGGTGTGGCAGGCCTGTTCGACCTCGCGGCGCTGGACCTGGGCCGTGGCGAGCAGCACCAGACCGATGGCGCGCCGCCGCGCCCGCGTCGGCGGATGCCCGGCAAGGGCCTCCTCCGCGCGCCGGGCCGCCCCGTCGGCCTGCCCCAAGTCGCGGTGGCAGTGCGCGAGTTCGTCGGCGAGATACGCGTGGTCGAAGTGGCGGATCCACACCGGGTCGTCGCCCGAGTCCTCCTCGCCCGTGGCCCGTTCGAGCGCCTCGACCGCGCGCCCCGCGACCACCTGCGTGGACCGGGCGTCGCCGAGCAGCGCGTGCCCCCGGGCCTCCGCGGCGTAGAACATGCACTCCGCGCGCGGTGTGACCCGCCCGCGCGCCCCCTCCTGCGCCGCCCGCGCGAGCTGGGCGATCTCGCGGGGGTTGCCGAGCTGCGCGGCGAGGTGACTCATCGACGCCGCGAGTACGTACCCTCCGTACCCCCGGTCGCCCGCCGCCTGGGCCAGGCGCAGCGCCTGGATGTAGTAGCGCTGGGCGAGGCCGGGCTGGCCGGTGTCCACGGCCATGTACCCGGCGAGTTCCGTCAACCGCGCGACGGCCGCGAACAGTTCGCGGCCCACCGCCTCGCGGTAGGAGCCCGCGAGCAGCCCGGAGACGACCGAGTTGAGGTAGTGCACGACGACGGGGCGCACGTGCCCGCTGCCGTACTGGTGGTCCAGTTGCGTCAGGGCCTCCGTCATCGCCTTGACGGCGGCCACGTCCGAGAGCCCGACGCGCGGCCCGGCCGTGCGGCCGACCTGTGCGTCCGGCGAGGAGATGAGCCAGTCACGGCTCGGCTCCACGAGCGCGGACGCGGCGACGGACGAGCCGGACAGGAAGTCCCGCCGCCCCACGTCGCTGCGCCACAGCTCGCAGACCTGCTCGATCGCGCCGAGAACGGTGGGCGAGAACTGCAGCCCCACGCCGGAGGCGAGGTTCTTGCCGTTCGCCATGCCGATCTCGTCGATCGTGACCGTGCGCCCCAGTTTGCGGCCGAGCGCCTCGGCGATGATGCCCGGCGCGCGCCCGCGCGGCTGCTGGCCGCGCAGCCAGCGAGCCACCGACGTCTTGTCGTAACGAAGATCGAGACCGTGCTCCGCGCCGCACATGTTCACGCGACGGGCCAGGCCGGCGTTGGAACAGCCGGCTTCCTGAATGAGCGCCTGCAGCCGTTCGTTGGGCTGCCGCGCGACGAGAGGCCTGGCGGCCATGGCGTACCCCCTGTGTGCACCGTGGACCATCTGGAACTTCGGATGTGGATGTCGAATGAGGAACGGTCCGGGCCGGTTTGCCCGCATCGCCCAGATGATCAATGCCCTGGGAACAACCGGAAGATGCACCACTAGCACCACAAATGCGCCACTAGCTGCTGGAACTTCATGTTTCGCAGCTCAATACAGCGGAATATGGCAGAACACTGCATTGCGCGGCAGAACGACATAGAACACAGCAGAGCGCAGCACAAGTCGGCGAGCCGGGTGAACCTGGGTGAACGAGGTGAACTCTGGCTGCCCCTGACGTGGCTACCCGCACCCGGCCCCCCTTGCGCATGCGCGCCCCCACTCGTGCACCCATGCGCCCCGCAGCAGGATCGATGCTCCTCCCCCGCGCACGTGACAGCCCGTAACCCCACATGACGCGGGCAGTTGAGACCTTCGTGGAAGAGACCATCGGAGTCACGTCAGCCGCGCAGATCCCGAAGCAGCGCGGAGAGGCCCTGCAGGACACGGCCGTACGGTATGCGGAGGAGCGCCATTGGGATGTCTTCCCCGGCGCCTGGCTCGAGTCCTTCGAGGGCACGTGGCGCTGCTCGTGCGGCGAGGTCGCGTGCCCGGCGCCCGGCGCCCACCCCGTGCGCGACGACTGGCCCACGCAGGCCACGGGCAGCGCGACGGTCGCCCGGCGGGTGTGGGCGAAGCAGCCGAACGCCTCGATCCTGCTTCCGACGGGGCGTACGTTCGACGCGATCGACGTGCCCGAGACGGCCGGCTTCCTCGCCCTTGCCCGCATGGAGCGGATGGAGCTGACACTCGGGCCCGTGACGTGTACGCCGGACCGGCGCATGCAGTTCTTCGTGCTCCCCGGCGCCTCGGCCAAGGTCCCGGACCTGGTCCGCAAGTTGGGCTGGCCGCCCGCCGCCCTCGACCTCGTCACCCTCGGTGAGGGCGCCTACGTGGCCGCGCCCCCGACCCGTTTCGGCGCCTCCGGCGCGGTCCAGTGGGCCAACCGCCCCACCCCCGCCAACCGCTGGCTCCCCGACGCGGAGGAAGTCATCTCCCCCCTGTCCTACGCCTGCGGCAGGGAAGCGCGCAGGAAGTAGGCGGCCCTGCCGACGTATCGTGCGCACACGGACGTCGGCAAGGGCAAAGGGGCAACGGTGACCGAGGGAACGGCAACCCCCGCGGCAGCGGTACGTGTGCACAACCTGTGGAAGGCGTTCGGCGAGCAAATCGCCGTGGCGGGCATCGACCTCACCCTCCCGGCAGGGAAGTTCATCGGCCTCGTCGGCCCGAACGGCGCGGGCAAGACCACCACCCTCTCCATGGTCACCGGCCTGCTCCGCCCCGACCAGGGCACCGTCGAGGTCGTCGGCCACGACGTCTGGCGGGACCCCGCCGAGGTCAAGGCCCGCATCGGCGTACTCCCCGAGGGCCTGCGCCTGTTCGACCGGCTCTCCGGCCGCGAACTCCTCGCGTACACGGGCAGACTGCGGGGCCTGCCCGGCGAGGAGGTCGACAAGCGCGCCACCCAGCTCCTGGACGTGCTCGACCTCGCGGGCGCCCAGCACAAGCTGGTGGTGGACTACTCGACGGGCATGCGCAAGAAGATCGGCCTCGCGGCGGCGCTCCTGCACAACCCGGAAATCCTCTTCCTCGACGAGCCGTTCGAGGGCGTCGACCCGGTGTCCGCGCAGACCATCCGCGGCGTCCTGGAGCGCTTCACGGCCTCCGGGGCGACCGTCGTCTTCTCCAGCCACGTGATGGAACTGGTGGAGTCCCTGTGCGACTGGGTCGCCGTCATCGCGGCGGGCCGCATCCGCGCGCAGGGCCCGCTCGCCGAGGTCCGCGGCGAGGCGGCCACCCTCCAGGAGGCGTTCCTCGAACTCGTCGGCGCGAACGGCCGTGACACCGGGTCCGACCTCGACTGGCTGGGCGGCGGCGCCCGATGACGACACCGGCGACCACCACTCCGGGCACCCGCCAGGGCCCCGCCCCGAGCACGGGCCTGACCCCCGTCTTCGTACGCCTGAAGCTGTCCCTGCTCCGCAACGGCCTGCGGCAGTCGTCGGGCCGCCGCGCCGCGTACGTGGCGTCCGCCGTCGTCGCGCTGCTGTTCGCCGCGCTCCAGCTCCTCGGCCTGATCCTGCTGCGCGGCAACGAGCACGCGGCGACCGTGTCGGTCCTCCTCGTCGCGGTGCTCGCGCTCGGCTGGGCCGTCATGCCGCTGTTCTTCCCCAGCGGCGACGAGACCCTCGACCCGACGCGTCTGGTGATGCTGCCGCTGCGCCCGCGTCCTCTCGTACGCGCCCTGCTGGTGTCCTCGCTCGTGGGCATCGGGCCGCTGTTCACGCTCTGTCTGGCGCTCGGCGCGGTGATCGCGGTGGCGCGGGGCGGGGCGGCGGTCGCCGTGGGGGTCGTCGCCGTGCCGCTGACGCTGCTGGTCTGCGTGGCGCTCGCGCGGGCCGTCGCGACCGCCAACATCCGCCTGCTGACCAGCCGCAAGGGGCGCGACCTCGCCGTACTGAGCGGGCTCGTCATCGCCGTCGGGGCGCAGCTCGTGAACTTCGGGGCGCAGCGGATCGGTTCGTCGCAGGAGGGGCTCGGCGAGCTGGATCCGGCGGCCGATGTGCTCGGCTGGATCCCGCCGTCGTCGGCGCTGTCGGCGGTGCACGCGACCGGTGACGCGCGGTACGTGACGGCCGCCGCCCAACTCGCCCTGTCCGTCGCGGCCCTCTTCCTGCTCGTGTGGGCCTGGCGGCGCAGCCTGACCCGTCTCATGACCTCGCCGGACGGCTCGACGCTCGCGGCGGCGGAGCCGTCACGGACCAAGAACCGCACCACGGGCCTGGCCGCCCGCCTCCCCGCGGGCCGCACCGGCCCCGTCATGGAGCGCACCCTCCGCTACGTCTGGCGCGACCCGAAGACCAAGGCGGCCTGGGTGACGTCCCTGGCCATCGGCCTGATCGTGCCCGTCTTCAACGCGCTGCAGGGCACCGGCTCCGTCTATTTCGCGTGCTTCGCGGCGGGGATGCTCGGCATCCAGATGTACAACCAGTTCGGGCAGGACACGTCGTCGTTCTGGATGGTCGCGATGACGATCTCCTCGACGCGCGACGCGTACGAAGAGCTGCGGGCCCGCGCGCTCGCCCTGCTCGTCATCACACTTCCGTACGCGGCTTTGGTCACCGTCCTGACCACGGCCCTGCTCGGCGACTGGCGCACCCTCGCCGAATCCCTCGGCCTGTCCTTCGCGCTGCTCGGCGCGATGCTGGCCACCGGCGCCTGGTCGTCGGCCCGCTTCCCCTACTCCATCCCGCAGCAGGGCTACAAGAACGTCGCCCCCGGCCAGGCGGGCCTCGCCTGGATCTCCATCCTCGGCGGCATGATCGCCGCCGCCGTCCTCTGCGCGCCGGTGATCGCCTTCACCATCTGGCTGCACTCGGCGGGCCACTCCGCCTCGACGTGGCTGCTGCTGCCGCTGGGCACGGCGTACGGGGCAGCCATCACCTACGCGGGACTGCGGCTCGCGGCGCCGCGGGTGGCGGCGCGGCTGCCGGAGATCCTGACGGCGGTGAGCAAGGGCTGAGGGCGCTGCGCACTGGCTGCTGGGCGCCTCCGGGCACACGGAACGACCCGCGAGCCGTGGTTCCCCCGCCGTGGGGCGGGAGAAGCCGGCCGGACGTGCCGGCGGCTCGCGGGTCGGGTGACTGCTTGAATTTCGGCCGGCTGCACGCAGCTCTCGCGTGCTGGTCCGGCACCGCACTCGGTGTGGTGGCGGGCCGCTAGCCCGCAGCCACCTCTTCCGTCCGGTGTACGTACATCTGCCGAACCACCTCCTCTCCGAAGTGACACTCACCCTAGGAACTGATCCGGCGGCCCTCAACCGATTTTCCGGGGGAACGGAGAATTGCCCTCCAGGCGGGCTGAAAGGTTCCTGAGCCATGGATGTGTCCCGTCGTCAGACGCCGGCGCGCCGCATGCCGCGCATGCCGAGGGCGAGGCCGACGGCGGCGATGCCGATGCCGGAGAGAAGGCCCCAGCCCACGGACGCGCTGGCGAAGTCCCCGACGAACAGGGCTCGTTCGGCGTCCACGACGTACGAGACCGGGTTGATGTCGGCGAGCAGCTTGAGCCAGTCGGGGCCGCGCTCCATCGGGAGCAGCATCCCGGACAGCAGCAGCAGCGGGAAGAGCAGGGTCTGCTGGACCACGATGAAGAGGTAGTCGCGGCGGTTGACCGCGAGCGCGAGGGCGTTGGACAGCGCGCCCACGCCGAGCCCGAACAGCATCAGCAGGACGAGCCCGGCGAGGATGCCGAGGAGGTCGAAGTCGACGTCGATGAACAGCAGCGCGCCCACGGTGATCAGGACGGCCTGGCCGAGCAGGATGGCGGCTTCCTTGGCGGTCCGCCCGATGAGCAGCGCGCTGCGGCCGGCCGGCGAGACGAGGGTGCGTTCGTAGCTGCCGGTGTGGATCTCGGAGAGCAGGTTGGCACCGGAGGGCGAGGTGCCGAAGAGCGCCAGCATCACGATGACGCCGGGCACGAACCACTCCCATGACGAGCCCTCCATGCCCGGCATGGTGTCGAGGAGCGGGCCGAACAGGACGAGGAACAGCAGCGGTTGGAGCATGGCGAAGGCGAGCGCGACGGGCTCGCGCAGCACCGGCTGGATCTCGCGCTCGAAGGTGGCGAGCGAGTCGTTGAGGACCTTCACTGTGCGTCCGCCTCCTCAAGGCTGCGGCCGGTGATGGACAGGAACACGTCGTCGAGAGTGGGCCGGTCGAGGGTGACGCCACGCACCTTGATCTCCAGCGCGTCGAGGTGGCGCAGGAAGGCCGGGAGCAGTTCGTCGCCGTGCGCGACCCGGACGCGGATCTGCCTGCCGTCGACGGTGACGCGCTCGCGGGTCGTGACGCGCTCGGCGTGGTGCGCGACGAGGACGGCGTCGGCGTCGTGCTCGGTGGTGAAGGTGATGAGGTCGCCCGCCTGGTCGGCCTTCAGCCGCTCGGGGGTGTCGTCGGCGATGACGCGCCCCTGGTCGACGACGATGACGCGGTCCGCGAGCCGGTCGGCCTCGTCCAGATAGTGCGTGGTGAGGAACATCGTCATGCCGTCGCGGTGGAGCCCGCGGATGTGCTCCCAGACCATGGCGCGGTTGTGCGGGTCGAGGCCGGAGGACGGCTCGTCCAGGAACAGCAGCCGGGGCGAGTGCATCAGGCCGAGCGCGATGTCCACGCGGCGGCGCTGCCCTCCGGACAGGCGCTCCGCGACGCGCTTCTCCATCCCCTTGAGGCCCATGGCCCCGATCAGTTCGTGCGCGCGGGCGCGGGCCGCACGGCGGCTCATGCCGTAGTACCGGGCGTGCGAGGTGAGTTCGTCCACGACCCGGATCTCGTTGCCGGAGCCGTTCCCCTGGCCGATGTAGCCGATGTTCTTGCGGATCTCCACGGCGTCGGTGCGGATGTCGCGGCCGACGACGCTCGCCCGGCCCGAGGTGGGCGGGAGGAGGGTGGTCAGCATCCGTAACGAGGTGCTCTTCCCGGCGCCGTTGGGGCCGAGGAAGGCGACGAACTCCCCTTCCGCCACGTCGAGGTCGAGGCTGCGGACGGCGTGCACCAGGCCGTCCTTGACCTTGAAGGTCCGGCTCAGTCCGCTGGCGGTGATCATTACGCCTCCAAACTGCTTACGTTGTATTGAGTTTTAAAACACCTTAGCACGTACAGTGTTTCCACCCGTATCACCGGAAGGCCGGACCGGAGGAGAAGGATGACCGCACAGCACACAGGGGGCAGCGGGGACGCCCGGCGCGCGCTCGAACTGCTCTGGGGCGCCGAGCCGCGGCCCCGGCGCGGCCCGAAACGCGGTCTGAGCGTGCAGCGCGTGGTGAGCCGGGCGGTCGAGCTCGCCGACGAGCACGGCCTGGAGTCCCTGACGATGCGGCGGGTGGCCGAGTCGTTCGGGGTCACCGCCATGTCCCTGTACTCCTATGTGCCGAGCAAGGACGAGCTGGTCGACCTGATGGTGGACCGGGTCGCCGAGCCGTCCGCCGAGCCCGGCCCGCCCGGGGAGCACTGGCGGGCCGGGCTCGAACGGCACGCCAGGACGAGCTGGCGGATCTACCACCGCCACCCCTGGGTGCTCGAGGTCAGCATGGGGCGCCCGCCGCTCGGCCCGAACGTGCTGGCCGGCCTCGAGGCCCGGCTCACCACCGTCGGCGGGCTCGGCCTCTCCGTCGAGCAGCAGCTCGCCGTGATCAACCTCGTCGACGACTACGTGCACGGCGCGGCCACCTCGCTGACCGGCGTCGCCCTGCTCGAGCGACGCACGGGCCTCAGCGCCGCGCAGTGGTGGGAGCGGTACGACCCGCTCCTGGAGGAGTTCGTCGACTTCGAGCGCTATCCGGCGCTCACCGCGATGTGGGAGGAGCTCGGCCCCACCGAGCAGCGCACCGACTTCGAATTCGGCCTGCAGCGGGTCCTCGACGGGGTCAGCACGTTCGTGGAGAGCAGTCGCGAGACGGGAACTTGAGCAGATGCTCCTCGGGATGCGCGGTCCTGCCCGCTTGCGATGATCTTCGAAATGATTTGCCTCGACTTCCGGGAACTTACTGTGGGCTGGGTCACGTTCAAGTTGAATGATCTGACGACGAGAACACGGCCTGCAGGGGGGTCCGGGTGAGTGCTTCCCGACAGAGCGGAACCACCGACGAACTGGGCCCCGGAGAACCCGAGCCCGGCGGCGCCGAGTTGCTCGCGGCGCTGCTCGACGGGATGGACGCCGCGTTGTGCGCGTTCGACGCCGACGGGGTCGTGACGCACTGGAACCGCGAGGCCGAGCGGATCCTCGGCTGGTCGGCCGACGAGGCGGTCGGGCGGCCCGGGTTCGCGGGCTGGGCGGTGCGCTCCGCCGACGCCGAGGACGTCGGGGGGCGGCTGCTTTCCGCGATGCACGCGCCGGGGCGCCGCGTCGACGAGTTCGCCCTCGTGACGAAGGACGGCGGCCGGGTGCTCGTACGGACCCAGTCCGCCCCCGTCCGCGACGGCGACGGCAAGCCCAGCGGGGTCTACTGCGCCTTCAGCGAGGTGCACGCCCAGATCGACCTGGAGCGGTCCATCGCCTTGAGCGAGGCGCTGTTCGAGAACGCGTCCTGGGGAGTGGTCCTCGTGGACGCCGACCTGCGGCCCGCCGTGGTCAACGAACACGCCGCGCGCGCCCTGAAGATGGGGCGCACGGCACTGCTCGGGCGGCCGCTCGGAGAGGTGCTCTCCCAGGGCGTCGAGGAGCTGGAGAGCGCGCTCACGCATGTCCTCGCCGAGGGCGCGCCGCCCGCGCCCGCCGAGATGTGGGTGGCCGTGCGCGGCGACACCGGCGGCGGCGAGCCCGAGCGGCGCTGCTGGCGCAGCGGGTTCCTGCGGCTCGGCTCGCCGCTCGCCGAGGAACCGGTTCCGCTCGGCGTCGGCTGGCTCTTCCTGGACGTCACGGAGGCCAAGCAGACCGAGCAGGAAGCGGCGCAACTCCGCTTCCGGTCCCAGCAGTTGCACCGCGCGGCCCGTGCCGCCGCCGAGTGCGAGGACCCCATGGAGGCGGCCACCGTCCAGCTCGACTTCGCCCTCGCCGGGTTCGCCGACCACGCCCTGATCGACGTGCTCGTCGGCGAGGAGCCCGACACCCGGCTCGTCCGCACCGCCGTCACCCCCGCCGGCGCCCCCGGGCCCTGCCAGCCCGCGGGGCGGGCCCGCCTGCCCGTGCGGTACATGGAAGGTCACCCGGCCCCCCAGTGCGTCGAACGCGTCGGCTCGGTCCGCGCGAGCGCGGGGCTCGCCACGGCCGACCGGGCCCGTGAGTGGGCCCTTGCCCGGCAGTGGCCGGAGTCCTCCGTCCACGCGCTGTGCGCGGTGCTGCGCAGCAGGGGGCGGACGTTGGGGGTGGTCACGTTTCTGCGGGGGGCTTCCCGGACCCAGTTCGAGCGTGCGGACGCCTCGTACGCGGAGAGTGTGGCCGCGCGGGTTGCGGCTGCGTTGGATTTGGCGGGGGTGGGGGGTTAGGCCTTCGCGGGGCGCCCCAGTCCCGCCCCTTCCCGAACCGGGGGCTCCGCCCCCCGGACCCCCGCTGATCGCCGCTTCGCGGCTCGTCCTCAAACGCCGGACGGGCTATACCTAGCCGGCGCGGCCATGTCTTGCCGGTGCGGCTGGGGTGTTTCAGCCCGTCCGGCGTTTGAGGACGAGGCCGTTCAGGCCGATACGGGGTCTGGGGCGGAGCCCCAGTTTCGGGAAGGGGCGGGACTGGGGAGCTCCCAGCCGGGCCCATCTACGCCGCATGCAACGCCAACGTCGGCGACAACCTCGCCGCCCGCACCGCCGGGTACAACCCCGCCACCGTACCGATCGCCAAGGTCGCACCGAACCCCGCCGTGACCGACCACAGCGGAACCACCCAGGGCAGCCCCCCGGACGCCGCGTACGCGGCCGTCGCCGCCGCCCCGAGCGCGACCCCCGCCAGACCGCCCAAGCCGGACAGCATCAGCGACTCGGTCACGAACTGAATGCGGATCTGCCCCCGGGTAGCACCCAACGAGCGGCGGAGACCGATCTCGTAGCGCCGCTCCAGAACCGAGATGATCATGGTGTTGGCCACGCCGACCCCACCGACCAGGAGGGCGATGCCGCCAAGACCGAGGAGCAGCGTCGAGAACGCGCCCTCCGTGTCCGCCTTGGCCTGAAGCGCCGCCGACGGATCGGTGACCTTCACGTCGCGCGGACTCTCCGGCGAGATCGACGGGCCGAGCAGCTTGCGCACGTCATGGACCGCCGCGTCCGCCGACCGCTCGTACACCGACGTCGGATGCCCGTCGAAGCCGAGCAGCGACTTCGACGCCGACCAGCCCGTGAGCGCCGAGCGCTCCACGTCGGGCGCGAGCGGCAGCGGGGCGAGGATGCCGATGACCGTGAAGTACCGGTCGTCCATCCACACCTGCTGGCCGGGCGAGGTGATGCCGAGGCGCTTGGCGGCGACATGGCCGAGCACGACCGACGGATAGCGGGCGTTGGCCGCGTTGAACCACGTACCGCTCGCCGTCCGCCCGCGCAGCACCTCCAACAGGCCCTCCGTGGCCGCCTTGACGGAGATGCCGCCCGTCTCGCCCTCGGGGATCTTCTCGCTGCGCCGCACGGTGCGGTCGATGTCGCCGGTGGCACCGGCGCTCTCGACCCCCGCGATCCGGGACACCCGGCCCACCGCGTCCCTCGGCAGCTTCAGTTCCTCCCCGGAGAACAGCGGGTCGCCGGGTGCCGCCACCAGCATGTTCGTGCCCAACCTGTCCAGGCGCTGGAGGAGTTGGGCCTTGCTGGAGGCCGAGACGCCGACCACCGCGACCATCGTGGCGATGCCGATCGCGATGCCGAGGGCGGAGAGGACCACCCGCATGGGGCGGCTGCGCAGCCCGGACGCGCCGACGTGGGCGACGTCGCGGGGGCTCAGCCGGGCGGCACGCAGCCGGTTCCTACGGTTACCGGTACCGGTCATCGCGCCACGGCTCCCGGCGTTCGTACGTCCTCGACCGCCCGAACGTCCCCGACCGCCCGGACGTCCTCGACCACGCGCCCGTCGCGGATCCGCACCTGCCGCGGCAGCCGCTCCGCGATCTGCGCGTCGTGGGTGATGACGGCGATCGTCGCGCCCTCGGAGTTGAGGCCGTGGAGGAGTTCGAGGACCGCCTCGCCGGAGGCGGAGTCGAGGGCTCCGGTGGGTTCGTCGGCGAGCAGCAGGTCCGGTTCGCCGACGACCGCACGGGCGATGGCGACCCGCTGCTTCTGGCCGCCGGACAGCTCGTGCGGCCGGTGCCGCATGCGGTCGGCGAGGCCGACGCGGTCCAGGGCCTCGGCGGCGCGGGCCCTGCGCGCGGCGCGCGGCAGGCCGGAGTAGAGCAGGCCCTCGGCCACGTTGTCGCGGGCGCTGACGCCGGGGACGAGGTGGAAGGCCTGGAAGACGAAGCCGATGCGGCTCGCCCGCAGCGCGGACAGGCTGCGGTCGGACAGCGCGGCCACGTCGTGCCCGGCGATCTCGACCGTGCCCGCGGTGGGCCGGTCGAGGGTGCCGACGATGTGCAGGAGCGTGGACTTGCCGGAGCCTGACGGGCCGACGATGGCGAGGAGTTCGCCCTCACCGACGTCGAGGTCGACTCCGCGCAGGGCGGCGACACCGCCCGGGTACTCCTTGGTGACACCGGCGAGGCGGACGACGGCGCGGGCGTGGGGTCCGAGGCCGGGGCCCGCGGCCACGTCTTCGGCACCGAAGCCCACGACCGGGGCCTCTGGCTGCGTACTCATAGCTTCGGCACCCCGACCTTCGTCCCCGCCCGCAGCCCCGGACCGCTGACCTCCACGCGCCCCGAGCCGAACATGCCGAGCTTCACCTTGACCTGCCGCGCTCGGCCGTCCGCGACGACCTGCACGCCGTAGCCGCCGCCGGGCAGCGCGAGCAGCGCGTTGACCGGCACCGAGAGGACGTCCTCGCGGGTCTCACCGGTGAGGTTCACGGTGACCGGGGACTGGTCGAAGCCGCCCACGTCGGAGGGATCGTCGAAGGACACCGTGACCGGGATCTTCGGGGTCTTGTCGGACGGGTCGTCGCCGGGCTTCGCGGTCCGCCCGACGGAGGCCACCCGCCCGGACGCCGAGGACCCGTCCGGCAGCGCCACCTCGACCTTCGTGCCGACCTTCGCCAACTTGCCCTCGGACACGTCGAGTTGGAAACGTACGACCCGCTCGGAAGCGGTGGTCGTGAGCACCGGCCTGCCGGACGACACCTGGTCGCCGACCGCCGTGTCCGCGGACTTCACGCGCACCGAGGCCGGCGAGAAGGCGATGTCGCCGGGCCCGACCCGGCCCGTCTGCCGCCGGTCGTGCGCCTTCTGCCAGCGCTTGACGGCGGCGGCCGTGCCCGCGGTGTACGTGTCGTCGATGTCGAGCCCGGCCGCGTACCCGAGGGCCTGGAGGTTCAGCTCCAACTGCCGTACGTCCTCGCCCTCCGCGCCGGTCTTGAGGTCGCGGTACATGGGCTGGGTGCCGTACATCAGGCGCACCGGGACGCCGTTGACCTCGTAAAGACGCTGGTCGCGCCGCACGGTGTCGCCCGCGGCGGGCGACCAGGTGAGGATGCCCGCGCCGCCCGCGTTGACCTTGCGTTCCTTGGCGTAGCCGAGGGTGCCGTCGAGCTGGGTGCCGCTGCTGAGGTCGCCGCGCTCGACGGCCGCGGTGGCGGGCGGCAGGTCGGCGTCGCGCGCCGGTCCGCCGTCGTCGCCGCCGGATCCGCCGAACCCGGTGACGGCGACACCGGCGCCGGTGACCGCGAGGAACGCGACCACCGTGGAGACGACTGCCGTGCGCCGCCTCATCCGACGATGCCCTTGCACGCCTTGGCGGCCTTCTCCATCTTCTTCATCTCGGCGCCCTTGGGCGCGGGCATGGCCTGCGCCATGCCCTCCTCGAACTTCGGGTCCGGCATGTTGTAGCCGTTCTTGCGCATGCACTGCGCGTACTTCAGCATCTTGTCCTTGTCGGCCTGCGAGATCCCGCCGCCCGCCGACCCCGGCCCTTTGCCGGTGCACTCCTTGAGGGCCTTCTGCATCTTCTCCTTGCTGAGGTCCCCGCCGATGGTGAGGCCGTTGCCGTCCTGGCCCGACTTCGGCTCGGGCACCTTCAGGCCGTGCTTGCGCAGGCACTCGCGCTCCTTGAAGGCCTTGTCGGCGGCGTTCTCCTTGCCGCCGGTGTCCTTCTTGCCGCCGTCGCCGCCGTCGTCACCGCCGGAGCAGGCGGTCGCGAACAGCGCGAGGGCGGCGGCCGCGGCGGCGAGCCCGGCAGATCGCGTGTGCGTACGAGTACGTGTGGTGATGCGCGTACGTGAGGTCATGGCTTCCCCTGGTGTCCGGTGGTGTCCGGTGGTGTCGCGGCCCAGGTTCACGGGAAGCGGGGTTTCGTCTCTCTCACGGCAAACCTTTACACCGGCGAAAGGTGCCCCTCCGGTACACAGGGCGGCATGCGCGTACTGCTGGTGGAGGACGAGGAATTCCTGGCCGAGATGATCGCCGTCGGGCTGCGCCGCGACGCGCTCGCGGTCGACGTGGCCGCGGACGGCCTCACCGCGCTGCGCAAACTCCAGCTCGGCGAGTACGACGTCCTCGTCCTCGACCGGGACCTGCCGGGTGTGCACGGCGACGAGGTGTGCCGCCGTGTCGTACGCCAGCGCCTGCTCACCCGCGTCCTGATGCTCACGGCGGCGGGCACGGTGCGCGACCGGGTCGCGGGCCTGGGCCTCGGCGCCGACGACTACCTGACCAAGCCCTTCGCGTACGACGAGCTGCTCGCCCGCGTCCTCGCCCTCGGGCGGCGCGCCCGGCCCGCGCTGCCGCCGGTCATCGAGCGGGCGGGCGTCGTCCTGGACACCGCACGCCGCCAGGCCAGCCGCGACGGCCGCCACCTGTCGCTGTCCCGCAAGGAATTCGCCGTCCTGGAGGCGCTGCTGCGCGCCGACGGCGCGGTCGTCAGCGGCGATGACCTGATCGAACAGGTCTGGGAGGAGGACACCAGCTACCGCACCAACGCCGTCCGCGTCACGCTCTCCAAGCTCCGCGCGAAGCTCGGGGAGCCCGCGGTGGTGGAGACGGTGCCGGGGGCGGGCTACCGGATCTCGGGGGTGTCGCTGTGAGGTCCGCCGCTCCGGGCGCGGACGCGTCCGCCGTGCCACGCCTGCCCGGCGGCCACCGCCGCCACCGCCTCCGCGTGCTCGGCGCCCTCCGCGCACCGGGCGCCCCCCGTCGGCCCGGCGCGCCCCGCGGCCTCGGCGTGCGCGGCGAGCGGGTCCGGCTCACCGCGCTCTACGGCGTCCTGCTCGTCCTGGCCGGGGCGCTGCTCACGGGTGTGGTGTACGTCCTCGTGCGGCAGGGCCTGTACTCGTCGATCAGTACGGCGGTGACCACGGCGGTGCCCGGGAACCGGGTCGACCAGGACGGCCTCGGGCCGCCGTGGGCGCTCCAGCCGGTGGCGGGGCGGGCACTGCCCACGTATCCCATGCTGCCCGCCGACACGGTGCCCGCGCAGGCGGTGACCCGGGTCAGCGACGCCGCCAGGGAGGCCGCGCTCGGCCGGCTGCTCTCGGTGTCCGTGATCGTCCTGGCCGCGTACACCGTGCTTTCCATCGCCCTGGCCTGGTGGATGGCGGGCCGCGTGCTCCGCCCCGTAGCCGTGATCACCGAAAGCGCGCGCCGCCTGTCCGGCTCCAACCTCCACGAACGCATCGCCCTGGACGCGCCCCCGGGCGAGCTCAAGCAGCTCGCCGACACCTTCGACGCCATGCTCGACCGCATCGAGCGCCTCGTCGGCGCGCAGCAGCGGTTCGCGGCCAACGCGGCACACGAGCTGCGTACGCCGCTGGCGGTGCAGCGGGCCGCCGCCGAGATCGGACTCGCAGGGGACCCACCGCCCGAGCACGTCGCCCGCATCCGTACGAAGCTGATCTCCGTGGCCGACGACAGCGAACGCCTCATCGAGGGATTGCTGCTGCTCGCGACCACCGAGCAGGGCTCAGCGGGCGGGCCGGCGCAAGAGCCCGTGGCCCTGGACATCACGGCCCGCGAGGTGGTCGCCGCGCTGGCGGAGGAGGCGGACCGACGCGCCGTCACGGTCCATGTGCGCGCCGCCCCGCTCACCGTCCGGGGCGACGGCGTCCTGCTCGAACACCTCGTGCACAACCTGATCGCCAACGCCGTACGCCACAACGTCCCCGGCGGCCACATCGAGCTGACCACGACACCCGACGCGCTCACCGTCACGAACACCGGCCCCGCCATCCCACCCGCCACCGTCACCCAACTCTTCGAACCGTTCCACCGCCTGCGCCCCCGCACCCACGCGCGCGGCGAGGGCGCAGGCCTGGGCCTGTCGATAGTGGCGGCGATAGCAAGGGCACACGGCGGCACAGCGGAGGCAACGGCGAACGGCCCAGGCGGCGGCCTACAGGTAACGGTCCGCTTCCCGATCAACGGTGCCGGGGTTTTTAGGGGCGCGGGGCTGTGCTGAATATGCGGCTCCGCCGCGCGGGCGCGACAAACCCCCACCGGCCCGCAGGTAAAACACCGCCCGACCAGCGGAGCGTTCAGTGCCGGTAAAAAATCCGATCCCCGTACTCAGAGAAAACCCGCCCGTTCCAGTCATGGCCGCCGTCCACGTTGCCCGAGCGCAGCAGAGGCGGCTGGATACCCCGCGCGGCCAGAGCGGCCGCAGCCGTGGCCATCATGGCCTGCATGAGCGCACTGGCGACCATCGTGGAAGCGGGCCCGAAGGGCGCGTCCACGGAGTCGAGGGCGAGCTCCGCGTCCCCCACTGCGATCTTGGAATCGAGGACAAGATCGCAGTGGTCCTTGAGGAAGGTCCCCGAGACATGCCGCGACTTCGTCTCGGTCGCGTACGCCACCGAGGTCACACCGATGACCTTCAGGCCGAGCGCGCGGGCGTTCATGGCCATCTCGACGGGCAGCGAGTTCCGCCCGGAGAGGGAGATGATCACCAGGACGTCGCCGGGCCGGACCGGGCTGGAGTCGAGGACGGCGCCCGCGAGCCCGTCGACACGCTCCAGGGCGGAGCCGAGCGTCGCGGGCATCACGTCGACGCCGACGACGCCGGGCACGGACAGCAGGTTCATCAGGGCGAGGCCGCCCGCGCGGTAGACGACGTCCTGGGCGGCAAGCGAGGAGTGGCCCGCGCCGAAGGCGAAGAGCCGGCCGTCGGCGGCGACGGCGTCGGCGATCAGCTCGCCGGCGGCCGTGATGTCCGCGGACTCCTCGTCCCGGACCCGGCGCAGCAGGTCGATGGCGGCGTCGAGGTAGCGCGCGGCGAGCAGGTCCCCGCTGCCGCTGTTCTCCGGTCCGTTGCCCATCCGCGAAACCCCTTCGTCCCGCCGTGTCCCGTCGTGTCGCGGATCACGGTGCGGTCTGGACCAGGGCCCTGTCAATACGGCCTCGGACCGCCTCTTTTCCCGGCGCAACCCGGTTGTCAGTGGTATGCGTCAGAATTGAGGGCAGGGCCAGCGCACGAGCGAAATCTGAGGGGCACCCATGTCGGGGCTTATTGACACCACTGAGATGTATTTGCGCACCATCCTCGAGCTGGAGGAGGAGGGTGTCGTCCCCATGCGCGCCAGGATCGCCGAGCGGCTCGACCAGAGCGGACCGACGGTGAGCCAGACGGTGGCGCGGATGGAGCGTGACGGCCTGGTGGCCGTCGCCAGCGACCGGCACCTGGAACTGACCGAGGAGGGCCGCCGTCTCGCCACGCGCGTGATGCGCAAGCACCGCCTCGCCGAATGTCTGCTGGTCGACGTGATCGGCCTGGAGTGGGAGCAGGTGCACGCCGAGGCCTGCCGCTGGGAGCACGTGATGAGCGAGGCGGTGGAGCGCCGCGTCCTGGAGCTCCTGCGCCACCCCACCGAGTCGCCGTACGGCAACCCCATCCCGGGCCTGGAAGAGCTCGGCGAGAAGGACGGCGCCGATCCGTTCCTGGACGAGGGCATGGTCTCCCTGATCGACCTCGACCCGGGCACGGACGGCAAGACGGTCGTGGTGCGCCGCATCGGCGAGCCGATCCAGACGGACGCCCAGCTGATGTACACGCTCCGGCGCGCGGGCGTGCAGCCCGGCTCGGTCGTGAGCGTCACGGAGTCCGCCGGGGGGGTGCTCGTGGGCAGCAGCGGCGAGGCCGCCGAGCTGGCGGCGGACGTCGCGTCGCACGTGTTCGTCGCCAAGCGCTGACGGCATCGGCTCCGGGCCGGGTCCCGGTCTCGCCCCCGCTTCCGCCTCGGCTGTCAACAGCCGTTATGACAGGGGAAGTTGGGGCGAGTCCGAGACCCGCCGGAGCCCAAGATTCAGTGTGCCGAATCGCAGCGCCGGGACGTTTTGCGTGCGAGGCTGTCGCGAGAGGCATATGACCTGAGGACTCTTGACCGTGTCGGCATCAGGACTTGGTCGGGCGTTCACCCGGGTCCTGGCCAGGGGCCGGAGAGGGGGCAGACGATGTGCCCGGCTGGTGAACGGACGCGTGCGGGGCGTGGCAGGCCGCGCGCCGCGCACGGGCCGCACGCCCTGTATGCGGAGGCACCGCACGCGCTGCCCGCAGCGGCATCGCGCACCCGGCAAGCAGAGGGCCCCGGCGCCCTTGAGCGCCGGGGCCTGTCCTCCCCTGTGCTGACCCGGAGCCCCGAGCTCCCAGGGTCATTCCCCTCGGACCGTTTTCCCCGAGCGGCCCGCCTCCCGTTGAAGATCTCCCCTCGGCGGCGGCGGTCAATCCTTGAGCATGGTCACCCGAACGAGGGGTGTTGGCGGCAAGACGGCCGATTTCGAATGAGGGTTCGATAGCGTGCCGGGGTGCGTGAGTGAACAACCCGACCGGATTCAAGGGGGGTGCCTGGGACCATGGTGCGGCGCATCGACGTGACCGGCGCGGGCGGCGTGAGCCTCGCCGCCTGGGAGTATGCCGACCCGCCCAAATCCAGGGAGGCCGATGCCGCCCCGGGCGGAGTGCTGTTGCTGCACGGCCTGATGGGCCGCGCCTCGCACTGGGCGAGCACCGCCCGCTGGCTCTCCGAGCGGCATCGCGCCGTCGCGCTCGACCAGCGCGGGCACGGCCAGAGCGACAAGCCGGCCGAGGGCCCGTTCAACCGCGAGGCGTACGTGGACGACGCCGAGGCCGCCCTCGAACAGCTCGGCCTCGCCCCCGCCGTCCTCATCGGGCACTCCATGGGCGCCCTCACCGCCTGGCAGCTCGCCGCGCGCCGCCCGGACCTGGTCCGGGGCCTGATCATCTGCGACATGCGCGCTTCGGCGCTCGGCGCCGCGTCCCAGCGGGAGTGGGAGAACTGGTTCAAGTCCTGGCCGGTCCCGTTCGCCGCGCTCGCGGACGTACGGAAGTGGTTCGGCGAGGACGACCCCTGGGTGGAGCGCCCCAACCCCTCACGGGGCGCCTTCTTCTCCGAGATCATGGCCGAGGGCCCCGACGGCTGGCGCCCCGTCTTCGACCCCTCCCAGATGCTGAAGTCCCGCGAGACCTGGGTGTACGACGCCCACTGGGAAGAGCTCGTCCAGGTCCAGTGCCCCGCCCTGGTGGTCCGCGGCCTCGACGGCGAGCTGGGCCGGGCCGAGGCCCAGGAAATGGTCCGGGTCCTTCCCCGCGGCGCCTACGCGGAGGTGGCCGACGCGGGCCACCTGGTCCACTACGACCGCCCGGAGGGCTGGCGCGAGGCGATCGAGCCGTTTCTGGACGGAGTACTGGCGGGGTCGTAGCCACCCTCAAGGGCTGTCGTAACCACCCTCAAGGGCTGAGGCGCCGAAGCTCCCAGCCCCCAGAAGCGTCCTCGCGCACGTAGCAGAGCCGGTCGTGCAGCCGGTTGCTGCGCCCCTGCCAGAACTCGACGGCCAGCGGGGTGACCCGGTAGCCGCCCCAGTGCGGCGGGGCCGGGACCTGCTCGCCCTCCGGGTAGCGCGCGGCCAACTCCGCGTACGCGGCGTCGAGTTCGTCCCGGGAGGCGATCACGGAGGACTGCGCGCTGGCCCAGGCACCGAGCTGGGACCCGTGCGGGCGGCTGCGGAAGTAGCGGACGGTCTCGTCACGGCCGGTCCGCGCCGCCGTACCGGTGACGATGACCTGGCGCCGCATCGGATGCCAGGGGAAGAGCAGCGAGACATGCGGGTTCGCGTCGATGTCGCGCGCCTTGCGGGACCCGTAGTTCGTGAAGAAGACGAAGCCCCGCTCGTCGTACCCCTTCAGGAGCACAGTGCGGGAGCTCGGCCGCCCGTCGGCGTCCGCCGTCGACACGACCATCGCGTTCGGCTCGTGGATCACCCCGGCGGGGTCCGCCGCCTCGGCGGCCGCCTGCGCGAACCAGCGCCCGAACTGCTCGACGGGATCGGCGGCAAAGTCGGCTTCGGCGATGCCCTCGGCGGCGTAGTGCGCCCGCATGGCGGCCAGGTCACCGGCGTGGGATGCGCCAGATGATTCAGGTGCTACAGATGCTTCAGATGCGTCGGAGTCAGTGGCACGGAAGTCGGTCACGCGGTCATCTTGCCGTATACGAACACCCCCTCACACAGCGGCAGTCGGCGGGCGCACACCGCCACCAGGAGGTGATGTGTGGCACTGGGTGCCGCATTCCATCGCCAAGGGTGGCACCAAGGGTTATCGTTCCGAAGCCGTGTCGGTTGGGTGACCTCCGGCCGCGCGGGGCATCACCGGGTTACCCCGGACCCAAGCGCCCAGGCCTCGGGTCACAGACATCCCGCACACATCGCGTACACATCCCGACGTACACACCGTGTCGCACACATCATGAGGAGCCGCCTGATGTCCGACTTCGTACCCGGACTTGAAGGAGTCGTCGCGTTCGAGACGGAGATCGCCGAACCGGACAAGGAAGGCGGTGCCCTGCGCTATCGGGGCGTCGACATCGAGGACCTGGTCGGCCACGTCTCCTTCGGCAACGTGTGGGGCCTGCTCGTCGACGGCGCCTTCGACCCCGGCCTGCCGCCCGCCGAGCCGTTCCCGATCCCCGTGCACTCCGGGGACATCCGCGTCGACGTGCAGTCCGCGCTCGCCATGCTCGCCCCCGTGTGGGGCCTGCGCCCGCTCCTCGACATCGACGAGGCCCAGGCCCGCGACGACCTCGCGCGCGCCGCCGTCATGGCGCTTTCGTACGTCGCCCAGTCCGCGCGCGGCCAGGGCCTGCCGATGGTTCCGCAGCGTGAGATCGACAAGGCCGAGACGGTCGTGGAGCGGTTCATGCGGCGCTGGCGCGGTGAGCCCGATCCGCGGCACGTGCAGGCCGTCGACGCGTACTGGACGTCGGCCGCCGAGCACGGCATGAACGCGTCCACGTTCACCGCCCGTGTCATCGCCTCCACCGGCGCCGACGTGGCCGCCGCGCTGTCGGGTGCGGTCGGCGCCATGTCGGGCCCGCTGCACGGCGGCGCGCCCTCCCGCGTGCTCGGCATGATCGAGGAGATCGAGCGCACCGGTGACGCCGTCGCGTACGTCAAGCAGGCCCTGGACAAGGGCGAGCGCCTGATGGGCTTCGGGCACCGCGTCTACCGCGCCGAGGACCCGCGCGCCCGCGTCCTGCGCCGCACCGCCCGCGAGCTGGGCGCGCCCCGCTTCGAGGTCGCCGAGGCCCTGGAGAAGGCGGCCCTGGACGAGCTGCACGCCCGCCGCCCGGACCGCGTCCTCGCCACGAACGTCGAGTTCTGGGCGGCGATCGTGCTCGACTTCGCCGAGGTCCCGGCGCACATGTTCACGTCGATGTTCACGTGTGCGCGCACGGCCGGGTGGTCGGCGCACATTCTTGAGCAGAAGCGGACGGGGCGCCTGGTGCGGCCGTCGGCCCGGTATGTGGGGCCCGCCGCGCGTGGCCCGCAGGAGATCGCGGGGTATGGAGACCTCACGGGCTGAGCGCCGCACCGCCGACGCGGCGGCGCCGGGCCGGGGCACCGGTGCCCCGGCCCGCGCCCGGGGGTTCCGGCTCCCGGGCCGGCCCGCCGGTCGGCAGCGGAGGAGACACTCCCCATGCGGTGGCAGCGAGCACGGTCGCGTACACGTCTGATCACGGGTTTCGGTACGGCGCTCGCGGCGACCGCCGCCCTCGCCGTCCCCCTCACGGCCCCCACGGCCGCCCACGCCACGCCGCCGGGCCCCGGCGTCACCAGCGAACTGATCCGCCAGACGACCGTCGGCGACACCGACTACATCCTGCGCCGCGTGACCCTGCCGCCCGGTCAGGCCACCGGCTGGCACTTTCACGACGGCCCGCTGCACGCCGTGGTCAAGCAGGGAACCCTCAGCCACTTCGACGCGACCTGCGCGTCGGACGGCGTCTACCCGGCCGGCTCCCCCGTGTACGAACCGCCGGGCGCCGACCACGTCCACATCGGCCGCAATCTCGGCACCCGCCCGGTCGTCCTTGAGGTCCTCTACGTCCTGCCGCACGGCGCGCCCCTGTCGCAGGACGCGCCCAACCCGGGCTGCCCGTTCCAGTAGAGCCCGAGCGGGGCGGGGCTGAGTGGAGGGCGGGGCCGTCAGCCCAACGCCTCGTCCACCAGGCGTCCCCACTGCGCCACGACCCGCTTCCGCCGCACCGCGTCATCGGTGAGGAGGTTCGCGAGGCCCAGGCCCCGCGCCATGTCGAGCAGCCCCTGCACGGTCTCCCGGACACCGCTCCCGCTCTCGTCGGCGCCGAGCAGCTCCACCGCGATGCGGTGCGTCTCCCGGCCGACGCGGGCCTCCAACTCGGCGACCCGAGGGCTCAGTTGCTCCTCGTTGGACGCGGCGACCCAGAGCTGGAGCGCGGCCCGGAACAGCGGGCCCGTGTAGAGGTCGACCAGGGCCGCGACCACCGCCGTCCGGTCGGCCCCGGCCACGCCCCCGCCCGCGTCCGGGAACAGCCCCCGCAACGCGGCCGACCGCTCCTCGGCGACGTACTCCACCGCGGCGGTGAACAGCTCCTCACGCGTACGGAAGTGATGCTGGGCGGCCCCGCGCGACACCCCGGCCCGCTCCGCGACCACCGACACGGTCGACCCCGCCCACCCGTGCTCGGCGAGGCAGGACACGGCCGCCTCAAGGAGCCGCTGCCGGGTGACGCGGCTGCGGTCCTGCTTGGGCGCGCGATCCGCCTCCGTCTTGTCGAACACGTCAAGAACCCTAGCCGTGACACATTTCCTGGCGACGGCCAGCGCCCCCGGTCCGCTGCCGGACCGGGCGCGCCGCTGTGTGGAGGTGTGGAGGGGCCTGCTACCAGCAGGGGATGACGTAGCGGACGGGGTTCCAGTCGCCGTGCTTGTCAAAGCTGTACGCCTGTGGCGTCTTGTAGACCATGTCACCCCTGGGGTTGTACATCCTGGCCCGGCGGCTCTCCAGGTTGCGGGTCTGGTCGTTGATCCAAGAACCGCCCCTGCCCCAAGTGGACACGTAGTACTTCTTATTGCACGTGACCATGTCGATCCTGGTGCCCTCGAAGTTGTCCTTCTGGTAAGCACAGAAGGTCTTGGACACCACCGGACTCTTGCACGGGTCGGCGGCCATGCGCATCCCGTCGCCCGAGGCGAAGTCGCGCGGACGGTCCTCGCCCGGGAGGGCGACGAGGATCTGGCCCTTGCCCTTGAGGTCGATCTTGTTGAGCGCGACCTGGGTCCCGCCCGTCTTCTTCAGGTAGCGGTCCACGTCCGCCTGCAGCGCCGTGGTCTGCGCACTGGTCAGGCGCGCGGACTCGGCCTGCGAGGCGAAGCGCGGTGTGCTCGGTGCGGCGGACCCCGCCTGGGCCGAGGCCACGCCCGTGCCGAGCATCAGCAACGCTCCTGCGGCCGCGACGGCGAAGCGGCCCTTCGTGACTGCCATGTGGTTCCCCCTGGATCTTCGCGGTTCTCTGCTGAAGCCGCCGCGTTTCGCGGCGCACTCAGAAGATTCCAGCGGGACGAAGCCGAGTCATCTACCGAGGAGTTGAGCCGGATAAACCTCTGGTGGACGCCATGGATAAACCTTTGGTGGACGCTGCGGAGAAACCCTTGGTGGACGCTACGGACCACGGCGGTTCCGGCCGAGGACGTCATCGAGGACCGATGTCCACTGCGCCACCACCCGCTCCCGTCGCGCCCCGTCGTCCGTGAGGAGGTTCGCGAGGCCGAGGCCCCGCGCCATGTCCAGGAAGCCCTGGATGGTCTCCCGGACCCCTGGGGCCGACTCGTCCGCGCCGAGCAGCTCCACGGCCATCCGGTGCGTCTCGCGCCCCACGCGGCCCTCCAACTCGACGACCCGGAAACCCAGTTGGGGTTCATGGGAGGCCGCGACCCACAGGTGCAGCGCGGCGCGGAACAGCGTGCCGGTGTAGAGGTCGACGAGGGCGGTGACGACGGCGCGGCGGTCGGGGGCCGCGGCCTCCGCGGGGAAGAGGCCGCGCAGGGCGGCGGAGCGCTGCTCGGCGACGTACTCGACGGAGGCGGTGAAGAGGTCTTCGCGGGTGGGGAAGTGGTGCTGTGCCGCGCCCCGCGAGACACCGGCGTGCTCGGCGACCACGGCCACGGTGGAGCCGGTCCAGCCGCGGTCGGCGAGGCAGGCCACGGCGGCTTCGAGGAGGCGCTGCCGCGTGGCCCGGCTGCGGTCCTGCTTGGGCGACCGGTCGGGCTCGGTCACAGCGCCCATGAACGCTCCCTTCGTTCCAGGAACGCCGCCATGCCCTCCCGCGCCTCGGCGGAGCCGAAGCGGCGTGCGGACAGGGCGACGAGGGCGTCCGCGTCGTTGTCGAACGCGCTGAGCATCTCGGCCGTGACCAGCCGTTTCGTGTCGGCCAGCGCCCCGGGGGCGGCCTTGCGCAGCCCGTCGAGGACGGGCGCGAGCACCCCGTCGACGTCCTCGCCCTCGGCCGCGTACGCCGAGACCAGGCCGATCCGCGCCGCCTCCGCCGCGTCGAACCGCTCCCCGGTGAGGTAGTAGCGGCTCGCCGCGCGCGGGTCGAGGCGCGGCAGCAGGGTCAGGGAGATCACCGCCGGTACGACACCGATGTGCACCTCGGTCAGCGCGAAGGAGGCCGCTTCGGCGTCGGCCACCGCGATGTCGCACGCCGCGAGCAGCCCGAGCCCACCCGCCCGGACATGCCCCGTCACCCGCGCCACCACCGGCTTCGGCAGCTCCACGAGCTGCCGGAGGAGCGCCACGAACGCCCCCGGGTCCGGCGGTTCGCGCAGGTCCGCGCCCGCGCAGAAGGTGGTGCCGGTGTGGGTGAGGACGATCGCGCGTACGGCGTCGTCCTTGCCCAACTCCGCAAGCGCGGCGGAGAGTTCGCTCACGAGTGCAGCCGAGAGCGCGTTGCGGTTGGCGGGCGAATCCAGGGTGAGGGTGACGATGCCGCGGTCGGGCGGCGAGACGAGGACCACTGCCATGACGACTCCAGCTGCGACTAGTACGACTTGGGCAGGCCCAGGCTCTGGTGGGACACGAAGTTCAGGATCATCTCCCGGCTCACCGGCGCGATCCGCGCGACGCGGGACGCCACGATGAGCGAGGCGAGCCCGAACTCCTTGGTCAGACCGTTGCCGCCGAGGGTGTGCACCGCCTGGTCCACGGCCTTCACACAGGCGTCGGCCGCCGCGAACTTCGCCATGTTCGCGGCCTCGCCCGCGCCCATGTCGTCGCCGTCGTCGTACAGCCGGGCCGCCTTCTGCATCATCAGGCGGGCCAGCTCGATCTCGATGTGCGACTGGGCGAGGGGGTGCGCGATCGCCTGGTGGCCTCCGATGGGCTGCTTCCACACGGTGCGTTCCTTCGCGTACTCCACCGCCCGCGCCAGCGCGAACCGCGCCATGCCCAGCGAGAACGCCGCCGTCATGATGCGCTCGGGGTTGAGCCCCGCGAAGAGCTGGAGCAGGCCCGCGTCCTCGTCGCCGACGAGCGCGTCCGACGGCAGCCGCACGTCCTCCAGGACCAGCTCGAACTGCTTCTCCGGCGCCTGGAGTTCCATGTCGATGCGGTTGCGCGTGAAGCCGGGCGCGTCGCGCGGGACGATGAACAGGCAGGGTTTGAGCTTGCCCGTGCGGGCGTCCTCGGTGCGGCCGACGATGAGGGTCGCGTCGGCGATGTCGACGCCGGAGATGAAGACCTTGCGGCCGGTGAGGATCCAGTCGTCGCCGTCCCTGCGGGCGGTGGTGGTGATGCGGTGCGAATTGGAGCCCGCGTCGGGCTCGGTGATGCCGAACGCCATCGTCCGGCTGCCGTCGGCCAGGCCGGGCAGCCACTCGCGCTTCTGCGCCTCCGTACCGAAGCGGGCGATCACCGTGCCGCAGATCGCCGGGGACACCACCAGCATGAGCAGCGGGCTGCCCGCCGCGCCCAACTCCTCCAGGACGATGGAGAGTTCGGCGATGCCTCCGCCTCCGCCGCCGTACTCCTCGGGCAGGTTCACGCCCAGGTAGCCCAGCTTGGCGGCGTCCGCCCACAGTTCGTCGGGGTGGCCCTCGCTCTGGACGACGCGGGTCATGTAGGTGCGGCCGTAGCGCTTGCCGAGCGCCGCGACGGCCGCGCGCAGTGCCTTGTGTTCCTCGGTTTCAAGGACGGGAGCGTTCACAGTTCTTCCTCCTGTACGTCGTCCACGATCACGCTGCGACTTACTGGGCGCCTTCGGTGTCCTCGTTGTCCTCGGCGTCCTCGGTGTCCTCCTGGACCACCGCGAGCAGTGCGCCCACCTCGACCTGCCTGCCTGCTTCCGCGTGCAGCGCCGTGAGTACTCCGGAGGCGGGAGCCACGACGCGGTGCTCCATCTTCATCGCCTCCAGCCAGACGACCGGCTGCCCGGCCGTGACCCGCGCGCCCTCCGCAAGACCCTCAGCCACCCGCAGCACCGTCCCCGGCATCGGCGCGAGCAGGGAGCCCGGCTCCTGCCGCACGGTGGGCTCGGGCAGCAGCGGCAGCGCGGTGAGCGCCACGTTCCCGACGTACACGCGGTCGCCGCCGTAGCGCGTGACGGCGAACTCCCGCCGCACGCCGTCCACTTCGAGTGCGACTCGACCTCGAGAGGCCCGCACCACCCGCACGCCCTCCGCGACCGGACCGCCCCGCGTATCCGCGTACCGGACCTCGTGCTCGACCCCGTCCGCCTCGTTCCGGTACCGCTTGACCTGCTCCTGCGACCGCAGATTGCGCCAGCCCCCGAACCGGGACCGCCCGCAGGCGTCGGCGAGCGCGGCGGCCAGCGGCGCGTACCGGGACCCGGGGCCGGGGTCCGCCGCCGTCAGCTCCGGCAGATGCCGGTCGTAGAACGACGTGTCCATGCGGGCGGCCGTGAACTCCGCGTGCCGCAGGGAGCGTACGAGCAGCTCACGGTTGGTGACCGGGCCGTGTACGACGGTCCGGTCCAGGGCGCCCGCGAGCTTGCGGAGTGCCTCCGCGCGGGTGGGCGCGTGGGCGACGACCTTCGCGAGCATCGCGTCGTAGTGCACGCCGACGGTGTCGCCGTCCGCGTACCCCGTGTCGAGGCGCACCCCGTCCGGCACGGACAGGCGGTGCAGGGTGCCGGTCTGCGGCGCCCAGCCGGCCGCCGGGTCCTCGGCGTAGAGCCGGGCCTCGACGGCGTGACCGCGCGCGGGCGGCGGCTCCGGGCCCTCCAGCGGCTCGCCCTCCGCGATCCGGATCTGCAGGGCGACCAGATCGAGGCCGAACACGGCCTCCGTGACGGGGTGTTCGACCTGGAGGCGGGTGTTCATCTCCAGGAAGTGCGCGGTGCCGTCGGCGGCGACCAGGAACTCGACGGTGCCCGCGCCCCGGTAGTCGGTGGCGCGGGCGGCGCGCACCGCCAACTCATGCAATCCGCCGACGAGTTCCTTGCCAAGGCCCGGCGCCGGGGACTCCTCGATCACCTTCTGGTGGCGGCGCTGCAGCGTGCAGTCACGCGTCCCCAGCGGCCACACCGTCCCGTACGCGTCCGCGAGGACCTGCACCTCGACGTGCCGCCCGCCCTCGACGTACGGCTCGACGAACACTTCACCGTCCCCGAAGGCACTGGCGGCCTCGGCCCGCGCAGCCTCCAACTCGCCCTTCAGCGCGTCGAGTTCACGTACGACCCGCATCCCGCGCCCGCCACCACCGGCGGCAGCCTTCACAAGCACCGGCAGATCGGCCTCCGTCACCGCGTCGGCGGCGAGCGGCGCGAGGCCCATCAGTTCCTTCGCGCGCGTCTTGGACGCCATCGCCTCGATGGCCTCCGGCGGCGGCCCGATCCACGTCAGGCCCGCGTCGGCGACGGCCCGCGCGAACTCGGCGTTCTCGGACAGGAACCCGTAGCCGGGATGGACGGCGTCCGCGCCCGCCGCCTGCGCGGCCTTCACGATCAGTTCGCCGCGCAGATACGTCTCGGAGGGCGCCGCGCCCGGCAGTCGTACCGCCTCGTCCGCCTCGCGTACGTGAAGGGCGCCCGCGTCGGCGTCGGAGTGCACGGCGACCGTGGCGATGCCGAGCGCACGGCACGTACGGAAGACGCGGCAGGCGATCTCGCCCCGGTTGGCGACCAAAAGCTTGGATATCAACGGCCGGGAGGGCATGGGGGATTGGGAAGTCATGGGGGATCCAGTCACCTTGTTCCTACATCCTGAAGACGCCGAAGCCGCCGCGGGCGCCCTCGACCGGGGCCGTGTGGATCGCGGACAGGCAGATGCCGAGGACGGTGCGGGTGTCGCGCGGGTCGATCACCCCGTCGTCGTACAGCCGCCCCGAGAGGAACATCGGCAGCGACTCGGACTCGATCTGCTGCTCCACCATCGCGCGCAGCGCCGCGTCGGCGTCGTCGTCGTACGGCTTGCCCTTGGCCGCCGCGGACTGCCGGGCGACGATCGACAGGACGCCCGCGAGCTGCTGCGGACCCATCACGGCGGACTTGGCGCTGGGCCAGGCGAACAGGAAGCGGGGGTCGTAGGCGCGGCCGCACATGCCGTAGTGCCCGGCGCCGTACGAGGCGCCGACCAGGACCGACAGATGCGGCACCCGGCTGTTGGAGACCGCGTTGATCATCATGGCGCCGTGCTTGATGATGCCGCCCTGTTCGTACTCCTTGCCGACCATGTAGCCGGTGGTGTTGTGCAGGAAGAGCAGCGGGATGTCGCGCTGGTTGGCGAGCTGGATGAACTGGGCGGCCTTCTGCGACTCCTCGGAGAACAGCACGCCCTGGGCGTTGGCGAGGATGCCGATGGGGTAGCCGTGCAGCGCGGCCCAGCCGGTGACGAGGCTCGTCCCGTAGAGGGGCTTGAACTCGTCGAAGTCGGAGCCGTCGACGATGCGCGCGATGACCTCGCGCGGGTCGAAGGGGGTGCGCAGGTCGCCGGGGACGACGCCGAGGAGTTCGTCGGCGTCGTACTTCGGGGGGGCCGCGAGGGTGGCCGGATCGGCGTGCGCCTTGCGCCAGTTGAGGCGGGCGACGACGCGGCGGGTCTGGCGCAGCGCGTCGTGCTCGTCCTGGGCGAGGTGGTCGGCGAGGCCGGAGGTGCGGGCGTGCATCTCGGCGCCGCCGAGTTCCTCGTCGCCCGATTCCTCCCCCGTGGCCATCTTCACCAGCGGCGGCCCGCCGAGGAACACCTTCGCGCGCTCCTTGACCATGATCACGTGGTCGCACAGGCCGGGTACGTAGGCACCGCCCGCCGTGGAGTTCCCGAAGACGACCGCGATGGTCGGGATGCCGGCCGCCGAGGACTGCGTGAGGTGCTTGAAGAGGGCGCCGCCCGGGATGAAGATCTCCTTCTGGGAGGGCAGATCGGCACCCCCCGACTCCACGAGGTGGATGGACGGCAGCCGGTTGGCGTGCCCGATCTCGTGCGCGCGGAACGCCTTCTTCAGCGTCCAGGGATTGCTGGCTCCGCCGCGTACCGTCGGATCATTGGCGGTGATCAGACACTCCACACCCTCCACGACACCGATCCCGGTGACCATGGAGGCTCCGACCGGGTACTCGCTCCCCCACGCCGCGAGCGGCGACAGCTCCAGGAACGGCGTGTCGGGGTCGAGCAGCAGCTCGATGCGCTCCCGGGCGAGCAACTTCCCACGGTCGCGATGCCGTTGGACGTACTTCTCACCCCCGCCCTCCAGCGCCTTGGCCTGCTCGGCGTCAAGCTCGGTGAGCTTGGCGAGCATGGCTTCGCGGTGGGCGGCGTATTCGGGGCTCGCGGGGTCGAGCGCGGACGCGAGCACGGTCACGGTTGTACCTCCACGGTCACAGGAGCCTCGGCGGTCACAGCAGGCTCTCCGGTAGGTCGACGTGGCGGGCGCGCAGCCACTCGCCGAGGGCCTTGGCCTGCGGGTCGAAGCGGGCCTGCGAGGCGACGCCGTCGCCGAGGATGCCCTCGACGACGAAGTTGAGGGCGCGGAGGTTGGGCAGGACGTGTCTCCGTACGGCCAAGTCCGCGGTCTCCGGCAGAAGTTCACGGAACAACTCGACCGTGAGGGTGTGGGCGAGCCACCGCCACGCGTCGTCGGTACGCACCCACACGCCGACGTTCGCGTCCCCGCCCTTGTCCCCGCTGCGGGCTCCGGCGATCAGGCCGAGGGGGGCGCGGCGGGTGTCGGTCTTGTCGTACGCCAACGGCTCGGGCAGCGGCGGAGGCTGGAGGTCGGCCAACTCCCGCGTGTCCCCCGGCGCCGGAATGCGCACACGGCGGCCGCCGTCGTCGAGGACCGCCACGTGGTCGACGGTCGTGGCGTCGACGTACACGGCCTCGAAGACGCCGTACGGGGTGCCCTTGCCGGGCGGGGCCGTGACGTGGAAACCGGGGTAGCTGCCGAGGGCGAGCTCGATCGCGGCGCCCGTGACGGCGCGGCCGACGAGGTCCGCGTCCCGGTCGCGCACGACGAGCCGCAGCAGGGCGCTGGCGGTCTCCTCGGTGGGGGCGTCGGGGTGATCGGTGCGGGCGAGCTCCCAACGCACGGACTCGGGGCGGGACTTGGCCCGCCCGAGGGCGTCCTCGATCTGATCGCGTACAAGATCGGCCTTGGCGTCGATGTCGAGCCCGGTGAGGACGAACACGACCTCGTTGCGGTGCCCGCCGACGCGGGTGAGTCCGGCCTTGAGGGTGGGCGGCGGGGCCTCACCGCGTACGCCGTCGACGCGGACGCGGTCGGGGCCGTCCGGGGTGAGGCGGACGGTGTCGAGGCGGGCGGTGACGTCGGGCCCGGCGTAGCGGGCGCCGGAGGTCTCGTACAGGAGCTGGGCGGTGACGGTGCCGAGGTCGACGACGCCGCCGGTGCCGGGGTGCTTGGTGATGACGCAGGAGCCGTCTTCGTGGATCTCGGCCAGTGGGAAGCCCGGGTGGAGGAGGGTGGACGTGGGCTTCTCCGTGAAGAAGGCGTAATTGCCGCCGGTGGCCTGGGTGCCGCATTCCAGGATGTGCCCGGCGACGACGGCGCCGGCGAGCCGGTCGTGGTCGCCGGGTCCCCAGCCGAAGTGGGCGGCGGCGGGCCCGGTGACGAGGGCGGCGTCGGTGACGCGCCCGGTGACGACGACGTCCGCGCCGGCGCGGAGCGCCGCGGCGATGCCGAAGCCGCCGAGGTAGGCGTGGGCGGTGAGGGCGTCGGGGTGGCGGGGTCCGAGGTCGTCGCCTTCGACGTGGGCGACACGGGCCTCCAGGCCGAGGCGGTCGGCCAACTCCCGGATCCTGTCGGCCAACCCGGCGGGGTTGAGCCCTCCGGCATTGGCAACAACCCGCACACCTCTCGCCAGCGCCTCCCCCAGACACTCCTCCATCTGCCGCAGAAACGTCTTCGCGTAACCGCGATCCGGGTCCTTGAGGCGATCGCGACCGAGGATGAGCATGGTCAGCTCGGCGAGATAGTCACCGGTGAGGACGTCGAGGGGCCCGCCGGTGAGCATTTCCTGTACGGCACTGTGCCGATCACCGTAGAACCCACTGGCGTTGCCGATACGGAGAACGCCCTGGCCGTCACCGCTCACGCCGCCCCACCCCCCGCCGAGGCCTCCCGCCCCTCCCCGGGCGGCCCGGCGAAGGCCTGGGCGATGCCGAGCCACTGGTCGGCGTCGGCCCCTTCGGCTCGCAGGTCGAGGTCGTCGCGGTGGGCGCGCCGGGTGGCGAGAAGGCAGAAGTCGAGGGCGGTCCCGGTGACGCGCTGGGTGGCGCCCTCCTCCCCGAACGTCCACAACTCACCACTCGGGGCGACGAGTTCGACGCGGAAGTCCTCGGCGGGCGGAGTGAGCCCCCGCACCGCGTACGCGTAGTCACGAGCCCGGACGCCGATGCGGGCGACGTGGCGGAGCCGGTCGGTGGGCACGCGGTGGACGCCGAGGGCGTCGGCGACGTCCTGGGCGTGGGCCCAGGTCTCCATCAGCCGGGCGGTCCCGACGGAGGCGGCGGACATGGGCGGCCCGTACCAGGGGAAACGAGCCCCGGCGGGGGCGGCGCGCAGCACCCGCTGCAACTCGTCCCGCCCGGCCCGCCAGCGGGCGAGCAGCTCGGCGGGCGGCAGCGCGGCCCCTTCCCGGGCCCCGTCGTCGACGAAGGTGTCCGGCGACTTCATCGCCACAACCGCGTGCGCGGCGAACGCGTCGGCGTCGGTGGCGGCGAGCAGGGCGGCCTGATCGGTCCAGGCGAGGTGGGCGACCTGATGCGCGATGGTCCACCCCACGGCGGGGGTGTGCACCGCCCACTCCTCGTCACCCAACTCCCCGACCAACTGGTCGAGTTCGGCACTCTCGTCGCGCAGATCATCGAGAACGGCGATGACGGTACTGGCGGCACCGGACACGGGCGGCGCGGCTTTGGGCACGTCGGACACGGGGCGCTCCCCTCGGGGGACGGCGGTGTGTCCTGGAGCATGGCAGCGCCACGAGAAACAATCAAGCGTGCTTGGTTATCTTTTGCAGGATGACGGCGCCTCCGCCGCGCGGGGGAAGCGGATCATGAGCTGGCCTGATTTCTGCGTGCCTCGGATCCAGAACAGTGATCCCCATGGCAATCAGCGAAGCGAGTCCGACGAGAGCGACGAGAGCGACGAGGGCGGTCGAAGGAACCGAGGGGACCGAGCGGCCCGTGCCGCTCTGGGCAGAGCGCACCGCCCGCCTGATCCCCCTCATCGGCCTGCCGGTATGCCTGTGGCGGCTGCCCATCGGGGTCGACTTCATGATGGGCATGGACGCTTCGCCCACGCCGTGGAACCGGTGGGCCAGCGTGTCCTACGTCCTCGCGCTCAGCCTGCTGTCCGAGGCGTTCGCGCTGCTGTGCCGCGGTCTGGTGCGCCCGTGGGGCGAGACGGTGCCGGGCTGGGTACCGATGCTCGGCGGCAGGCGCATCCCGCCTTTCGCGGTGATCGTGCCCGGGACGCTCGGGGGGCTGCTCTTCACCGCGCTGCTGGTCGACTGGGTGCTCTGCACCTTCCACGTCGCCGGCTTCTCGGACGTCCCGTACACAAACGTGTGGTGGCAGCTACTGGCGTCCACGGTCAGCGGCTTGATCGCCCTGTGGGGTCCGTTGGTTCTTGCCCTGACGTACGCGTACTACCAGCGGCGTTGCCGCCGAGCTGACGCGTCTGCAGCGCCCGCAGGGACGCGGCCTGCGCCTCTCGCCATGCCCGGCGCAGGCGGGTGCCCTCGACGCACTGAGTCGTGAGGTGGTCATGCGAACAGTGGCTGAGGTGCCGCATATAGGCGGCGTAGAGGTGGGACGACGGGTCGTCGGGCGGAGGCGGGGTGGAGTGAGGCACGCTCATGGTTCGACCGTCCTCAGGGCGTCAACGGTCGAGAGCAGGGCGCGCAGGTGTGCCGGGTCGCAGAGGTTGCCGGGGTGCTGGGGTGGGACCGCCCAGGCCGCGAGCATCGAGGGGCTGCCGGGGCGGGGCACGCCGAGGTAGGTGCCGGTGGTGAGGCGTTCCTCGGGGCCGTCCCAGGCGGCGGACGGGGCGACCAGCGCGTAGTACGGCCGGCCGCCGCTCCGGGTGTCCCGGATCACGGGGCCGTGCAGCCAATCGGCCAGCGCGGCGGCCACCGTACGGGGTTCGTCGCTGCCGACGGCGGCGTGGATGCGCTCGGCGGGGACGCGGACGGCGTCGAAGCGGCGGCCGAGCGGGAGCAGGGCGATGCCGTGGTGCGACCACTCCGCGTGGGCTTGGCCCGGGACGGGGTGGGCGTATGCCAGCCAGTCGGAGATCGTTCGGTTCTCGTGGACGTTCACGTCACACCCCTGCCGTCCTCGCTGATCAGGTCTATGACCAGGGTGGCAAGGCGCAGGAGCGGCAACTGTCACCCTTCGGTGACAACTCCCGTCATATGCCGATCCAGGCTGCGAGGTGGCTGACCGTGTCCTGCGCACGCCGCTGTTGATGAACGAGTTCGTGGATCGTCTCGCGTGCGCCAGGGTGATATCTCGTCTGTTGGGGCGCGACTTCGCGAGCCTGAAGCAGGGACCTCGTCGCCGCGTCGATCCGGCCCGTCTCCACCTCCGAGCGGGCCCGGTCGATCAGGAGGTGGGCTCTTCGCGAGGCCGGCCAGTCACGGGGAAGCGTCACCTTCCGTGCCTTCTCGACCGCCTTGCCGTAGTCGCGCAGTTCGGCGAGTGCGGACACCTCGTGTGCCGCGACATTCGCGGGGCCGAAAGACAGCCAGTGCACGCTCCCGGCCTCGCCGACCCGGTCCGCGATCGCCCCGGCCTCGGCCAGGTGCAGGGCGACGCCGTCGGCGTCGCGCGCGCGGGCAGCGATGACCGTGGCGCCCAGATGGAGCTGCCCGGCCACGGCGAGGGACGCGGTGCTCTCCTCGGCCTGCTCCAAGGCCCTGTGTCCGGCTGCCACGAGGCGCTGCCCGATGGTGTGCTCCCCCTCGCGGAAGTACACGAGCCCTCGCATGTACTGGCGCACTGCGGACAGCAGCGGATCGGAGGCACGCTGTGCCGCCCACTCCATCCGGTCCAGGGCGATGGTGGAGAGATCGTAGAAGCCGAGCTTGACGGTGATGTCGTGTGCGCTCCGGTACGTGGAGCCGAGTGCGGCCCACAACTCCCGTGACGGCTGCCGGTAGGCAACCGTGGTGAGTTCGGCGACCACCTGCGGCAGTGCCCGCGCCGCCCTGTTCAGCTGAGTGGCACGCACGTGCGCGCACAACGTGTCTGCGGCCACCACCAGTTCGGCCGGACTCCTCGTCGCCAGGTCCGGGTCCGGCCCGAGGTCGTACAGGTCGAGGGATTCCCGGATGGGGCGGATGAGCTCGGCGATCCGGTCCTGTCGCAGCTCGGTCATGTAGGGCTGTCCGGTCAGGGCCGTGACGTCAATGCGCAGCGCCCGCGCGACCGCGGCGACGAAGCCGGGACTCGGCGTCTTGTGGCCGCTCTCGACCTGGTGGACCAGGCTGTAGGAGTAGCCCGCCCTGAGCGCGAGCCCCTGCTGGGTCAGCCCGGCAAGCTTGCGCTGCTCGACGATCCGGGCCCTGGTGTCACGGTGTCTGGGCATACGGGAACTCCGTTCCTGACTCGCCGGATGGAACGCTACCCGCGCCGTGCGCCACCGCACTCGTCGCTTCCCCACTCCACGTGGGCACGGGTCGGTTGCGGCTGATCGACCACACACGGTGGGATGAGGGACATGGCCTCACGGACGCTGTACCTGTTCGGCTCCGCCGCACCCCCGGTGTTCGATCTCGCGGGTGTCATCGAGACGGCGCAGGCGGACGGGTGGAACGTCTGCGTCGGGCTGACGCCTACGGCGGCGGAGTGGCTCGGTGACGGTCTCGACGGTCTCGCCTCGCTCACGGGGCACCCGGTGCGCAGCCAGTACAAGCGCCCCGGCGAGCCGGACGTGTGGCCCAAGGCGGACGCGATCCTTTTCGCGCCGGTGACCTTCAACAGCATCAACGCGTGGGCGCTCGGACTCACCCACACCTTCGTCGTGGGCGTCGTCGCCGAAGCGATCGGCAAGCGCATCCCCACGGTCGCGGTGCCGTGCGTGAACGCCGCGTACGCGCGGCACCGCGCCCTCGACCGCAGCGTCGCCGAGCTGCGCGACCAAGGCGTCACGGTCCTCTACGGCGAGGGAGGCTTCACGCCCAACCCGCCCGGCTCGGGCACGCCGGACGCCTACCCGTGGGGTCCGGCGCTGGACGCGGTGCGGCGCGTGGCCCGCTGATGCGAATGGGGCGCCCAGGCTTGTCGTTGGGTGCCTCCGCAGAAGCGCCAGAAGGCGGTCAGGTCAACGCCCGCAGCGCCGCCGCCGACGCCACCAGCCCCTCCCGCTCCAAGGAATCGATCACATCGGCGACCACCGCGTTGGGCGGCTTCCTCCACACGTCCGCCATCTGCGCGAGCACGGCATACACCAGCCCGGGAGACAGGCCGACCTGCGCTTCGATGAACGCATCCGGATGGACGGCCTGCACGTCCCAGGCGGACAACTTCTCGGCGGGAAAGTCCCTCAGGTTGGACGTGACGATGACCTGCGCCTTCGCCCGAATGGCAGCCGCCAGGACATGACGGTCGCCGGGGTCCGGCAGATCGAGTATGTCGATCAGCGGTTCGTATCCCTTGACCAGGACATCCCGGATCGCCCCCGCCATCCGATCCCGTGTCAGATCCAACTTCCGCGGATCCAGGTCGGGCCGGTTCTCCTTCAGGTTGCGGAAGGTCTCATCCAGGATCTGGTCCGTCCACTTCGCCTGTACGAGACCAGCCTGCGCCACGCGAATGAGAACGTCACGCAAAGTGCTCGGATACAAGACATTGGCGTCGTAGATGGCGACGAAAGCCATGCCCTAGATCGTTCCCATCTCCTGGCCGAGCTGGGTGAGCTCATCAGCCACCAGTCGACGACGGTGATCGTCTCTGCGCTGGTACTCCAGCAAGGACGACGCGGTGATTCTGCGGTGCGAGCCAACCGTTCGGTACTCGATCTCCTCGGCGTCCAGGAGGCCGATGAGGAAGGGGCGGGACACGTTGAGCATGTCGGCCGCTTGCTGAGTGGTGAGCTCGGCGTCGGACGGAACGATGGACACGGCCCGGCCGGCACCCAGGTGCGCCAGCAGCGAAGCGAGCAGTTCTACAGCTTCGCGAGGGAGAACCAGGGGCTCGCGGTCGACTCCGTCCTGGACGGTGACTCGGACCTGGGATGCGTCCTGGTGTTCCGCCAGGTAGTCCCGAACCCGGGAGAGGGCCTGATTTGCAGATTCCTGCTTCTCGTCCGGAAGTTTCACCGGGCGAACATCAATCTTGGTCATTTCGCGCGCCCCTAGATGCCGTGGGTGGGCGCCAGTGATAGTCCGCTGCCGTTGGCGCGACCGCGGGCTGGCGTGGCGGTCTCATGGTCGTGTCAGCGCTGTGCCACAAATCAAAGTATCCGCAATATTCGAAATAAGCGCAACAGAACACATGGCGCCTACCCCCCTCACCCCTGCGGCACCTTCGCCTTCCCCTGTCCCACCTGAGTCCGCACAGCCCCCATGCTCGCCGCGATGACCAGGGTGATCGCGAGGGACTCCAGGAGGGTGAGGGACTGGTTGAGGATGAGGAAGCCGGCGATGGCGGCGATGGCCGGTTCGAGGCTCATCATGACCGCGAATGTCGATGCGGGGAGGCGGCGCAGGGCGAGGAGTTCGAGGGTGTAGGGGAGGACGGAGGACATGACGGCCACGGCGGCCGCGAGGCCCAGGGTGCTGGGGACCGTGAGTTTCGAACCCGATTCGACGATGCCCAGGGGCAGGACCAGGATCGCCGCCACCGCCATCGCCAGGGCCAGGCCGTCCGCCTGCGGGAAGCGGCGGCCCGTGCGGGCGCTGAACACGATGTACGTCGCCCACATCGCGCCCGCCGCCAGCGCGTACGCCACGCCGACCTTGTCCAGCGCGGCGAAGCCCCCGCTCCCGCCCCCGCCGAGCAGGAACACACCGCACAGGGCAAGCCCCGCCCAGACGGCGTTCACCGCCCGGCGCGACGCGATGACGGAGAGGGCCAGCGGCCCCAGGACCTCCAGCGTGACCGCCGGGCCCAGCGGGATGCGGTCGACCGCCTGGTAGAAGAGGCCGTTCATCGCGGCCAGCGTCGCGCCGAAGGCGAGGACCGTGCCCCAGTCCGAGCGCGAGTGCCCGCGCAGCCGGGGGCGGCAGATGACAAGGAGGACGACCGCGGCGAAGAAGAGGCGCAGCGTGACCACGCCCAGCGCCCCGGCACGCGGCATCAGGCTGACGGCGATCGCACCGCCGAACTGCACGGAGACGCAGCCCGCGAGGACGAGGCCCACGGGCGCGAGGGCGGCACGGCGGCTTCCGGCGCCGTCCGACGCGGCATCGGCGGCTTCCCCCGCGACCTCGGGCTGACCGACGGTGGCCGGTGCCTCCACCGCCGCCACCGGCACGTCACCGGCCGCCGACGCCGCGGCACCCGGAACCGGCGCAGCAGCCGACCCATCCGTACGCGAGATGTTCACGCCAAGCCTTTCCCGCCGTCGCCGCCACGACGACCTTCCGTACAGTCCAAGCTCATGGACTCTTCCGTCCAAGGTAATGGACTACGTCAGGATTGTGGAACCCTTTCGCAGCTTACGAGTGGCAGAACCGGACGTACACCCGCAAAGTCCCGGGCGCCGCGTCAGGGAACGACGCTCACCCCTCGTCCAGCGCCTCCGCGAGCACCTCCGCGAGGTGCCGCCCCCGCACCCCCGCCATCTGCTCCAACTGCGTACGACACGAAAAGCCGTCCGCCAGGACCTCCGCCCCCTCCGGCGCCTGCCGCACGGACGGCAGGAGCTGCTCCTCCGCGCACGCCGTCGACACCTCGTAGTGCCCCTTCTCGAAGCCGAAGTTGCCCGCGAGGCCGCAGCAGCCGCCGGCCAGTTCGCCGTCCAGGCCCGCGGCGGCGCGCAGCCGGCGTTCGGCCGCGTCGCCGAGGACGGCGTGCTGGTGGCAGTGGGTCTGGCCGACGGCGGGGCGGTCCAGGCGCGGCGGGCGCCAGTCGGGGGCGTACTCCTCCAGGGTCTGCGCGAAGGTGCGGACGGAGGCGGCGAGTGTCCGCGCGGCCGCGTCGCCCACGCCGCCCAGTTCCACCAGGTCCGTCTTCAGGGCCGCCGCGCAGCTCGGTTCCAGGACGACGAGCGGCGTGCCCTCGCCCAGGCGCTCCAGGAGCGGGCGCATCAGCTCCAGCGTGCGGCGCTGCACCGCGCGAGCCCGGTCGAGCTGGCCCGTGGAGACGTACGTGAGCCCGCAGCACACGCCGTCCGGCGGCAGCACGACCGTCAGGCCCGCCGCTTCGAGTACGCGCACGGCGGCACGTGCGACGGAGGGCGAGAGGTGGTCGGTGAAGGTGTCGGGCCACAGGACAACCGTGCCGACGGAGCGGCCGGGAACGCCCGCACGCCCCACAGAAGCGCCCCCACGCGTACGCCACCACCGCCGAAACGTCCGCGCAGCCACCCGCGGCAACCCCCGCCGCGGCTCGATCCCGCCAAGCCGCTTGGCGAGCGCGGCCAGCGGCCCGACGGACGCGAGCAGGTTGACAAGGCGGGCGGACCGCGTCGCCGCCACCACCCGCAGCCACCGCGGCAGCCGCCCCATCGCGTAGTGGGCGGCGGGCCGCCGTCGCCCCGCGTAATGCTGGTGCAGGAACTCCGCCTTGTACGTGGCCATGTCGACGCCGACCGGGCAGTCGGAGCGGCAGCCCTTGCAGGACAGGCACAGGTCGAGCGCGTCGCGCACCTCGGTCGAGCGCCAGCCGTCCGTGACCACCTCGCCCGCCAGCATCTCGTGCAGCAGCCGGGCGCGCCCCCGCGTGGAGTGCTCCTCCTCGCCGGTGGCGCGGAACGAGGGGCACATGACGCCACCGCCCGAAGCAGCCGTCGGCGTACGGCACTTGGCGACGCCCACGCACCTGCGTACGGCCGCCGAGAAGTCCCCGCCGTCGTGCGGGTAACCGAAGGCCACGTCGACGGGCTCGCGCGGCAGCGGCGTGAAGCGGAGGTTCGTGTCGAGGGGGGCGGGGCGGACCAGCATGTCGGGGTTGAGGAGGCCCGCCGGGTCCCAGAGGTCCTTGACCTGCTCGAAGAGGCCTACGAGTTCGCGACCGTACATCTTCGGGAGCAGCTCCGCGCGCGCCTGCCCGTCGCCGTGTTCGCCGGACAGCGAGCCCCCGTGCGCGACGACGAGGTCGGCGAGGTCCTCGGAGAAGCGGCGGAAGCGGCCCACGCCCGCCTCGGAGAGGAGGTCGAAGTCGATGCGTACGTGAATGCAGCCGTCGCCGAAGTGCCCGTACGGGGTGCCGCGCAGGCCGTGCTCGGTGAGCAGCGCGCGGAACTCCCGCAGATAGGGCCCGAGTCGGGCGGGCGGCACCGCGCAGTCCTCCCAGCCGGGCCAGGCCTCACTGCCGTCCGGCATGCGGGTCGCCGTGCCGGACGCGTCCTCGCGCACCCGCCACAGGGCGCGCTGCCGCGCCGGTTCGTCGACGACGACGGCGTCCACGCAGTCCGCGGCGCGCACGATCGCGGTGGCGTGCGCCCGTGCCTCGGCCGGGCTCGCCCCGCCCGTCTCCACGAACAGCCAGGCACCGCCCTTGGGCAGCCCGCCCGTGTCCCGCACGAGGTCGGCGGCCATGCCCTCGACGGTGAGGGGGCGGTGCGGGAGCAGTCCGGGGGCGGCCTCGGCCGCCGCGCTCTCGTCGACGTATCCGAGGACGGCGAGCGCCCGCGCGCGCGGCGCCTCGACGAGGCGGACCGTGGCCTCGGTGAGCACGCCGAGGGTGCCCTCGCTGCCGCAGAAGAAGCGGGGCAGGTCGGGGCCGCGTTCGGGCAGGAGGGCGTCGAGGGCGTAGCCGGAGATGCGGCGCGGAAGGTCGGGAAAGCCGGTGCGCAGCGTGGCCAAGTGGGCGTCCACCAGGGGGCGCAGGCCCGCGGGGGCGCCGTCCCAACTCCCGCGCACGAGCGTGCGCGGGATGTCGCCGTCGCCCGCGATGACCGAAAGATCGTGGACGTTGTCCGCCGTCGTGCCCCACGCCACCGAGTGCGAGCCGCAGGAGTTGTTGCCGATCATGCCGCCGAGGGTGCAGCGGCTGTGGGTGGAGGGGTCGGGGCCGAAGGTGAGTCCGTGGGCGGCGGCCGCGTCCCTGAGGGTGTCGAGTACGACGCCGGGCTGCACGCGGGCGGTCCGCTCCTGCGGGTCCAGGTCGAGGATCCGGTCCATGTGGCGGGTGAAGTCCAGGACGACGCCGGTGCCGGTGGCCTGCCCGGCGATGGAGGTGCCCGCGCCTCTGGCCACGACGGGGACGCCGTGGTCGCGGCACGCGGCGAGGGTGGCCGCGACGTCGGCGGCGTCGCGCGGGGCGACCACGGCACGTGGGACGCGGCGGTAGTTGGACGCGTCCATGGTGAACAGGGCGCGCCCGGTCACCGAGAAGTCGACGTCCCCGCGCACCGCGTGCCGCAGCGCCTGCTCCAGCTCGTTTCCGTTACCCATGCCTCACAGGTTGCCCAGGGCGGCGCCTGTACTCACCGCAGGTCCCGTCACTGCCCCACGCGCCCGTCCACGCACTCCCGCAACAGATCCGCGTGCCCGCAATGCCGCGCGTACTCCTCGATCCGGTGCACCATCAGCTCCCGCACCGACGTCCTGTCCTTGCCCAGACGCGCCCCCAGGTCCGGGTGCTCGGCCAGTTCGGCGTCCATCGCTGACTGCTCGCGCTCCAGATCGGCGTACGCGGCGTCGACGACGGCCTGCTCGGCGACCGCGCCGTGGAAGTCGCCGTCGGGCTCGCCGTACAACTGCGGCAACAGGTCGTCCTCACGGATCCAGTTGCGCCAGTCCCGCTCCACCTCGGCGAGGTGCCGGACCAGGCCGAGCAGCGACATCGTGGACGGCGGCACCGACCGGCGGGCCAGTTGCTCCGCGTCCAGGCCCTCGCACTTCATCCGCAGGGTCAGGCGGTACCCGGAGAGGAAGTCGAGCAGCGTCGCGAGCTCGCCCTCCGGGCTGGCCTCGCTGTCGCGGGGGTCGTCGTCCGGGTCCGCCCACATGTCGGGGTAGACGGTCGCCTGCGTCCATCGTGCGGGTTGTTCGCTCATGCGGGCCATGGTCGTCCGCGGGGGTCGGGGGCCGCCACTGGTTAACGGCGGCCCCGCCCCTGAGCGCAGGCAGCACGGCCCCTTGCCGAAGGCAGCACGGCCCCTTGGCGGAGGCCGCCCCGCCCCTCAAGCCCGGCTAACGCCCAGCTCGCGCCCGGGACGAGCCGTCTCGCGGGATGGACCGGGCCCGCCCGGCGCGCCCGGGAACGGCTACGCTCCCTTCCGTGGCTGAGATCCAGATTCCCGCTGACATCAAGCCCGCCGACGGCCGTTTCGGCGCGGGCCCCTCCAAGGTGCGGACCGAGGCGCTGGACGCCCTGGCCGCCACCGGCACCTCTCTCCTGGGCACGTCCCACCGCCAGGCCCCGGTGAAGAACCTGGTGGGCCGTGTCCGCGAGGGCGTGCGCGACCTGTTCCAGTTCCCCGAGGGTTACGAGGTGATCCTCGGCAACGGCGGCTCCACCGCGTTCTGGGACGTGGCGACGCACGGCCTGATCGAGAACAAGTCCCAGCACCTGTCCTTCGGTGAGTTCAGCTCCAAGTTCGCGAAGGCGGCCAAGCTCGCCCCGTGGCTGGCGGAGCCGACCGTCATCACCTCCGAGCCGGGCACGCACCCCGCTCCCGAGGCCGAGCAGGGCGTGGACGTGTACGCGTTCACGCACAACGAGACGTCCACCGGCGTGGCCGCCCCCATCGAGCGGGTCGCGGGCGCCGACGAGGGCTCCCTGGTCCTCGTGGACGCCACGTCCGGCGCGGGCGGCCTGCCCGTGGACATCGCGCAGAGCGACGTCTACTACTTCGCCCCGCAGAAGTCCTTCGCCTCGGACGGCGGCCTGTGGGTGGCCGCGTTCTCCCCGGCCGCCATCGAGCGCGCCGAGCGCGTGCACGCGAGCGGCCGCCACGTGCCGGAGTTCTTCAGCCTGCCCACGGCGATCGACAACTCCCGCAAGAACCAGACGTACAACACCCCCGCGCTCGCCACCCTGTTCCTGCTCGCCGAGCAGCTCGACTGGATCAACGGCCAGGGCGGCCTGGACTGGTCGGTGCGCCGCACGGCGACGTCCGCGCGGACGCTGTACGGCTGGGCCGAGGAGTCCAAGTACGCGACGCCGTTCGTCACGGACCCGGCCAAGCGCTCGCAGGTCATCGGCACCATCGACTTCTCCGACGAGATCGACGCCGCCGCGGTCGCCAAGGCGCTGCGCGCCAACGGCATCGTGGACACGGAGCCGTACCGCAAGCTGGGCCGCAACCAGCTGCGCGTCGCGATGTTCCCGGCGATCGACCCGGCGGACGTCGAGGCGCTCACGAAGTGCGTCGATTACGTGATCGAGAAGCTGTGAACGTACGTACGTAGACGAGAGGGCCCGGTACACCGCGTGTACCGGGCCCTCTCGCGTTGCCGGACTAGCGGCTCAACCGCTTGAACCTCCGCACCGCCAGCGGCAGGAACACCGCCGTCACCACCAGCGGCCACACCACCGCCATGAGGACCGCGTTCTGCTCGATCCAACTGGAGCCGCCCGCACCGGGGTTGCCGAAGAGTTCGCGGGCCGCCGTGCCCGTGGACGACACCGGGTTCCACGCGGCGATCGGGCCCAGCCAGTCCGGCATCAGGGACGGGGCCACGAACACGCTGGAGATCATGGTCAGCGGGAACGCCACCCCGTACAGGCTGCCCGCCGCCTGCGGGGTCGGCACGACCAGGCCGAGCCAGACGCCCACCCAGATCAGGCTGAAGCGGAGAAGGAGCAGGAGGGCGAAGGCGGCCACCGTGTTCAGGACGCCGTTGTCGGGGCGCCAGCCGATCGCGAGGGCCGTCAGCGCGAGGATCGTCAACTCGGCGCAGGCCACGACGAGATCGGACAGACCGCGTCCGGCCGACACCGCCGACGGCGCCATGGGCATGGAACGGAAGCGGTCGATGACGCCCTTGGAGGCGTCCATCGCGACGCCCATCGCGGTGTTCATGAAGCCGAAGGCCATCGTCATCACGAACATGCCGGGCATCAGGAACTGCTTGTAGTCGCCCTCGTTGCCGGGGGTCTTCATGGCCTCGCCGAAGACGAAGCCGTACAGGAGCACGCTGATGATGGGGAAGCCGAGCTGCCAGGCGATGGTGATCGGCTGGCGCTGGAAGTGGGTGAGGTAGCGGCGGGTGATGTTGAGGGTGTCGGCGAGCGCCCAGTGGGCCCGCCCGCGTCTGGGGCCCGCGGGCGCCTGGGACACCCCGGCCTGTGTTCCGGCCACTGCCGTCGTCGCGTCGCTCATGCTGCCGCCTCCGTCTTCTCGTACGTGGCGTACGCGCCGTCCGCGTCGCGGTCCTGTGCGGGCCGGTCCCCCGTCAGCTGCAGGAACACGTCGTCCAGGCTCGGGCGCCGCAGCCCGATGTCCTCGACGGCGATGCCCTCGTCCTGGAGGGTGCGGGCGACGTCGGTGAGCGCGGCAACCCGGTCGGTGACCGCGGCCTGCACGCGCCGCTCCGCGATCACGGTCTCCGTGGCGCCCCTCGCGACCCGCGCGACGGCCTTCTCGACGGCCGGCAGGTCGGCGGCCTCGGCGACCACGACCTCCAGGTGGCTGCCGCCGACGGTCGCCTTCAGGCCGTCGGGGGTGTCGTCGGCGATGGCGCGGCCCTGGTCGATGACGGTGATGCGGGAGGCGAGCCGGTCGGCCTCCTCCAGATACTGCGTGGTGAGCAGGACGGTCGTGCCGCCCGTCACCAAGTTGCGTACGGAGTCCCAGACTTCGCTGCGGCCGCGGGGGTCGAGGCCGGTCGTCGGCTCGTCCAGGAACAGGACGGACGGGGCGAGGATCATCGAGGCGGCGAGGTCGAGGCGGCGCCGCATGCCGCCGCTGTACCCGCCCGCGCCCTTGTCGGCCGCGGCCTCCAGGTCGAACTGCTCGAGGAGTTCCTGCGCCCGGCGCGCGGCGAGCGTGCCGCCGAGGTGGAAGAGGCGGCCGAACATCTCCAGGTTCTGCCGGCCGGTGAGGATCTCGTCCACCGCGGCGTACTGACCGGTGAGGCCGATGCGGGAGCGGACCTGGCGGGCCTCGCGCGCGACGTCCGCGCCGCCGACCTCGGCCCGGCCGCCGTCGAGCCTGATCAGCGTCGCCAGGGCGCGCACCGCCGTGGTCTTGCCCGCGCCGTTCGGCCCGAGCAGGCCGTGCACCGTGCCGTGCTCGACGGTCAGGTCGAAGCCGTCGAGGGCGCGCTTGTCGCCGTACCGCTTCTCCAGGCCGCGGGCGAAAACCGCGTAGTCGCTGCTGCTCACTACCCCTCCAAGTGCGCTGAGTACACCGTACCCAATCGAGAGTACACCGTACCCAGTTTTGCCCCAAGGGCTTATCGTGAGATCCATGGCGACCACGGAGACCAGCGGCAGCGGCGACATCACACGCAGCCTGGAACTGATGTGGGGCAGCGGCGAGCGCCCCACGCGCGGACCCAAACCGGGTCTGACCCTGGAGCGGATCGTCACCACCGCCGTGCGCCTCGCCGACGCCGAGGGCATCGCCGCGGTCTCCATGCGCCGGCTCTCCACCGAGCTCGGCACGGGCACGATGTCGCTCTACCGCTACGTCCCCGGCAAGGCCGAGCTGCTCGACCTGATGCTCAACCACGTCCAGGCGCCCGGCGGGGACAGCGCCGCGTTCCCGGACCACTGGCGCGCGGCCCTGGAGACCTTCGCGCGCGGAACCCTGGAGCAGTACCGCGAACACCCCTGGCTGCTCCAGGTCAACCAGGCCCGCCCGGTGCTCGGCCCGAGCGTGGTCGAGGGCCTGGAGCTGGTCCTGTCCCCCATCAAGCCGATGGGCCTGCGCGACGTCGAGCTGATCTCAGTACTGATCATGGTCGAGGGTTACGTGGCCGGGGTCGCGCGCACCCAGGTGCAGGCCGCCCAGGCGGCAGAGGAGAGCAAACTGACGGACGAGGCGTTCTGGGACGCACAACGCCCGGTCCTGGAACGCATCATGGAAAGCGGCAAGTACCCCTTGATCGCAGGCCTGTCGGAAGACTCCTTCGGCTCAGAGTTCGACCACTTCGAGTTCGGCCTGGCGCGCATCCTGGACGGCTTGGAGGTCTTGGTGAAGGCGCGCGCAGTGCGGCCTGCCTAGGGAGCGTCTTCAGGGGCGCGGGGCTGTGTCGATATGCGGCTCCGCCGCGTGGGCGCGACCAGCCCCCACCGGCCCGCAGGTCACTCACGACCCAGTGAGGCACTCACCCCTCCTTGCGCCGGAACAACCGCTTCAACCCAAAGAAGGCGACCAGCACGGCCCCCAGTGCAAGGGCCCCGCCCTTGTACCCGCCAAGCCCACCGTCCCCGTCCCCGTCGGACGACGCCCCGCCGGACGACGCCGCCCCGCCGGGGGACCCGGCGCCCTCGACATCCCTCGGCTCGACGTCGCTCTCCTGCCCCTCGGTCCCGAACATCAGCCGGCTCCCGTCCGGGCTGAAGGCCAGGGACTCGCCCTGGCGCTGCAGCGGCACGCTCAAGCGCCCTTCGCGTTTGATCTTCCCGCCGGGGCCCTCCCACTTGTACGTGACGCCGCCCAGGTACCCCCGCAGGGCGAGCTGCTTGCCGTTGGGTGAGAAGGCGCCGTCCGTGGCCCACAGGTCGATGTCGGCGACGCGCTTGAAGATGTTGGGCCGTGAAGTGGACAACTCGGCGGGCGGCGGGCTCTCGTACAGGCTGCCCTCGCCGTCCTCCTTCTTGTCGGCGATGTAGATGCGCCCCGTCTTCGGGTGGACCATCAGCGACTCGGCGTCGCGCGGGCCGTCGGAGTACTTCACGACGTACTGCTCGGCGCGGATCGACTGGTCCTTGAGCTGCTTGGGCTCGGGCAGCTTGTAGACCCACACGAAGGACCACTTGCCGCCGAGGTTGTCGCCGATGTCACCGACGTACAGATCACCGTCGGGCCCCATGGAGATCGCCTCGACGTCGCGCGGGGTGCCGACGCCCGTCATCGTGATCGTGGCGACCGTCTTGCCCGTCCTGCTGTCCACCGCGTACAGGAAGGCGCCCTTGTCCTGGTCGTTGTGGGTCCAGTAGACGCCGGGGTGGGCGCGGGACGCGACGAGTCCGCTGGACTCGGTGATGCGCGGGTCCTTGATCGAGAAGCCGTCGTTGCCCGGCTTGTCGTCGGCGCGGGCCGCGGGGGCGGTCAGGGCGAGCGCCGTGCACACGGCGACGGCGGTGGCAGCCGTGGCGGCGGCACCGGGGGCCAGAGGCGGAAGCGAGCGCATGGCCTCAAGCGTGCCATCCGCGCGGCGCGGCCGGTCGCGCGCCCGCGCGAGGTGCCGAGCCTCACACCCCACGTGCCCAGCGTCACACCCCGCGTGCCCAGCCTCACACGCGAAGCGGCGGCCGCGGCCCCGTCGTGGCGCGATGATGAGCGGATGCTCAGGTTCATGTTCGTCGGCGACTCGATGACCATCGGAAGCGCCGGTGAACACACCTGGCGCTACTGGATGTGGCGCCACCTGTGCGCCACCCACGGCGCCCCCTTCAAGATCGTCGGCCCTCGGGAGACGCTGTACGACAAGGCGACCGAGGCCCCGACGTCGTACGAGTACGCCGAACCCGACTTCCCCCGGCGCCACTTGGCGGGCTGGGGCGAGGGCTGGCAGCACATGGTCCCGCTGATCGGCGACGCCGTCACCGCGCACCGCGCGGACGTCGTCCTCGTCTCCCTCGGCCTCATCGACCTGGGCTTCTACACCAACGCCGAGCAGACAGCGGAGAACGTACGCGGCTTCGTCGCCGAGGCCCGCGCCGCCAACCCGCGCGTCGCCCTCGCCGTGCTGCCCGTCATCCCGAACGTCCGCGCGGAGGACGACCCCGGCTTCGGCGCCGAGGTCGCCCGCTTCAACGAGCTCCTGGCCAAGACGGTCGCCGACCTGGACACGGCCGCGTCCGCGCTGCTCCTGGCCTCGCCGCCGGCCGCGTACGACATCAATCTGGACACGTACGACGGCACGCATCCGAACGAGCACGGCGAGCGGAAGCTGGCGGCGGCGTTCGCGGCGGCGATGTGGGAGGCGTGGGACCTGGGCGGGCCGCCGGACCAGGTCCCGGACTAGGCCCGGACTGAGGCCCCGACCAAGGCCTGTCTCGTGGCTTTGCGGGTGGCCTGGCTCGACCCCGCGGGAGCAGATGCCAGGATGGGGACCATGACAATCAAGGTTTACTTCGACATCACCATCGACGACGTCCCCGCGGGCCGCATCAACATGGACCTGTTCGACGACGTCGCCCCCAAGACCGTGGAGAACTTCCGCGCGCTGGCGACCGGCGAGAAGGGCTTCGGCTACGCGGGCTCGTCGTTCCACCGCGTCATCCCGGACTTCATGCTCCAGGGCGGTGACTTCACCCGCGGCGACGGCACGGGCGGCAAGAGCATCTACGGCGAGAAGTTCGCCGACGAGAACTTCACGCTCAAGCACACCAAGCCGGGCCAGCTCTCCATGGCCAACGCGGGCCCGAACAGCAACGGCTCGCAGTTCTTCATCACGACGATCGTGACGTCGTGGCTCGACGGCAAGCACGTCGTGTTCGGCGAGGTCGCCGACGAGGAGAGCATGAAGGTCGTCAAGAAGATCGAGAGCCTGGGCTCGGGCTCCGGCCGCACCTCCGCCAAGATCACGATCGCGGAGTCCGGCCAGCTCTGAGTGGCAGGTAGCCCTGGCTGACGGAGCAGGGCTCAGGGCGCAGGGGGGCCGCCGACTCACGCGGCCCCCCACCGGCCCCGGCCGACTCACGCGGCCCCCACCGGGCCCGGGGCCGGCTCACGCGGCCCCCCACCGCCCCACCGCGAACCCACCCCCCTCGCGCCGCACCTCGGCCACGCCCGCCCCGCCGAAGTGCGCGGGCACGAACAGCTCGCGTTCGTCGGCGGCACGCTCCAGGACGCGGCGGCGGCTGACGGCAGCAGCCTTCGGGTCCTCGCAGAGACAACTGCTGCACGCGGGATCGAGGATCTGTACGGGGGTGTGGAGCAGGTCGCCCACGAAGACCGCCCGGTCCGTGCCGGAGGCCAGGCGCAGCACGCTGGAGCCCGGGGTGTGACCGGGGGCGGGTTCGAGGGTCAGGTTGCCGTCGATCCGGTACCCGCCCTCCCACAGCACGGCCTGCCCCGCCCGCCGCACCGGCTCCACGCTGTCCGCGAAGACGTTCCGGTGGTCCTCGCGGCGGCCGCGCTCGGCGTCGTCGCGCGGCGCGGGCAGTGCGGCGGCGCCTTCCGGCGAGAAGTGGGCGTAGTCGGCGGCGGGCATGAGGTAGGTGGCGTTCGGGAAGGTGGGCACCCAGTCACCTCCCGCCGCGCCGCCGCCCTCCGCGCGGGTGTTCCAGCCCACATGATCACCGTGCAGATGCGTGTTGACGACGACGTCCACGTCCTCGGGACGTACGCCGACGGCATCGAGCCGACCCAGGAAATCGGTCTCAAGCCGGTGGAAGACCGGGGAGCCGGGCCGCTCGCGCCCGTTCCCGACCCCCGTGTCGACGAGCACCGTCCGCCCCTCGCTGCGCAGCACCCACGTCTGTACGACGCCCACGACCTGGTCGTCCTCCGGGTCCCAGAAGTCGGGCGCGAGCCAGCCGGCGTTGTCCCGCCACACGTCGGGCGGGCAGTCGGGCACGAGAACCTTCCCCGCTCCGAAGCGCCCCCGAAGCTCCTCGACCCGGATCACGTCGACGTCCCCCAACACGAACCGCTGCTGCTCCATGCCGTCCCCTCACCCTCTCTTCCACTTTCAATGCCTACGCCTCACCGTAAGGAGCAGACCTGAGCGTCCCAATGCCTGAAGCCCTCATCTGAATACGCAAACGACTCACCATCCGCGTACGCTCTCCGCATGGATGTAGTCAGCGACGCGATCTCGGCCGTACGCGTGGGCAGCCCCTCGGCGAACCGGGTGCGGGCGTCCGGGAGTTGGTGCACCCGGCTGTCCGCGTACGAGGGGGCGGGCTTCCACGTGGTCCTGTCGGGCAACTGCCGACTCCTGCTCGACGAGGGCCGCCGCCCGGTCGAGCTGAGCGCGGGCGATGCGGTGCTGCTGCCGCACGGCTCGGAACACGTCCTGGCGGACGCGGCGGCGGAGGGGGATGTGGCGGGGAGGGCGGTGCTGTTCGAGCGATGGCTGGACGCAGAACCACCCCGAGGCACCGGCACGGCCCCCGTCGAGTTCATGTGCGGCAAATACCGCCTGGACCGCGCCCGAGCCCACCCCCTCCTCACCGAGCTGCCCGACGTCATCCACCTCCCCGCCCGCCCGGACCGCCACCCCGAACTGCACGCGGCGGTGGGCCTGTTGGCGAGGGAGACCGAGGCCGGCGCCCCCGGAACCGGAGCCGGAGCCGACATCGCCGTACCGAGCCTCCTGGACCTCCTGCTCGTCTACATGATCCGCGCCTGGATGACGGACCACGCGGCGGACGCCACCCCGGGCTGGCCATGCGCCCTCGGCGACCCGGTCGTGGCGACAGCCCTGCGCCTGCTGCACTCGGACCCGGCCCACCCCTGGACCAACGACGGCCTGGCCGCCCGCACGGGCGTCTCGCGGGCCACCCTCGCCCGCAAGTTCACCGCCCTGGTGGGCCGCCCGCCGATGGCCTACCTCGGCTGGTGGCGCATGACGCGGGCGGCGGCCCTGCTGCGCGCCGGCGAGGCCCCTTTGACCACGATCGCGCACCGCGTGGGCTACGCCTCGCCGTACGCCCTGTCGCACGCGTTCAACAGGGAGTTCGGGACGACACCGGGGCGCTACCGGGCGAGGCACGCACCGCTCGCGCGGGTGCCATGAGGGACTGCGGCACGCCCGTCGGCAGCCGCACGGACGGGCCAGTCCCTCGTGTGGGCGATGGCGCAGCCATGACTTTCAAACTAGTTTCGAAGTATGAGCGCTGAGAACGCAGCCGCCCCCGCTGCGGCATCTGCCGTACCTCCCGCAACGGCCGCCGTGACCTTCTCCGAGTTGGTGAACAAGAACAGACAGACCCTCGCCCGGCTCAAAGACTCACCACACTTGCTGCTGCACCGGAGGGACGGCGAGGACTTGGTCCTCACCACCGCGGCGCGGGCGCAGCAGGACCAGACCGTGGTGTCGGCGGCGACGCGGATTCTGGCCGCGATCGCGCAGCGGGAGCCGGGCAGCATGGATCTGCTTCTCGACATACTGCCGGACGCGTTCCCTTGGGTCCGTTTCCTGCCGGAGGCAGACATCCACGCCTTCGCCGTCGAACTGGTCGACACGATGCGGGCCGCTGACTCCGTCGCCAACAGCGCGTCCGTGGCTCAGCTCCTCATCGCGTGGCAACACACGGCGGAGGTCCACTCGGACCCGGAGCTGCGCGGGGCGCTGACCAGGGATCACGACGGCGACTACGGTCCGGCACCCGACCCGCGGGTGACGGACCGACGCTAGTGCTCCGCCCGGCGCCGGCGCTGTACCCGCCGTCACCAAACCGCAGAGCGGATCAGAGCCCCTTCTTCACCAAGAAGTCCACGAACTTCTCAAGGACGTTGGACGCGTCGCTGCGGGGCTGGCCCTCCACATAGAGGCAGGCGACGAGGGCGGTTCTGGACTTGGCGGCGAGGAAGCCGTTGAAGCCGTTCGAGCCGTAGAGCGTGCGGACTTCGTGTCCGAGGTTGGCGTACTCGTTGCCGCCGATCCTGACGGACCGGGAGCCGAGGTTCTCGGGTTCGTCGACGAGGGCGCCGAGGAGAAAGCCCTCCTTCTCGGTGACCTGAATGTCGTAGGAGGTGGCGAGGGTCCTGCCCTCGAAGTCGAGGATGACGCCGCTGGAGAAGGCGCCGCTGCCCATGAGGTAGTAGTCCATGTACTGCTGCCACTCGTCCCCGGGCTTCGTGGACCACTGCCCACCGGGCCGTTGGTACTGATCCCCGAAGTCGTCCCCTTGCCCCATGAACTTCTGCCAACGCTCACGCACAGGTGCCTCCTAGCCGACCGTGCCACTGCTTCTGACGGCGTCCCCCGAGAGGATCTCTCCTTGAAAACGTAATGTCCGCGGACCGAGTTCCGATCCGATACGGAGAATCCAGGCCACGCCGACCGCGCGCCCCCGTCTACCGTAGGGAGGCATGGCGGCCAACCACATCTCCGGCGGCGAGCAACGCGACGTCATCCAGGCGCAGTCCATCGGGTCCGTCACGTTCGGCGCGGCTCAAGCGGGGGCGCCGCAGCGGTACTTGCAGGACCCCGACCGCTGGCCGCTCGCCCGCGACTGGGACGCCCTCGCCGCCGGGGCGCATCGGGCGCGGCCCGGGAAGGACGGCAGCAAGCTGCCTCCGTACGTCGCGCGGGACATCGACGAGGAGTTGCGGGAGCGGGTCCGGGAGGCGGCCGAGGAGGGCGGCCTCGTGCTGGTGGTGGGTGACTCCACGGCGGGCAAGACGCGGGCCGCGTTCGAGGCGATACGTGAACTGCTCCCGGAGTACCGGGTGTTGGCGCCCCCGGTGGGTGCGAGGCTGCGGCCCGCTCCGGAGGCGCTGGAGGCCTGCGGGCACCTGCGGTGCGTGGTGTGGCTGGACGACCTGGAGCAGTATCTCGGGCCGGAGGGCCTTGAGCCCGAGGTGCTTGCGGAGTTCGTACGGCTGCGGGTGCCGGTCGTGGCGACGATGCGGTTGAAGCCGTACGAGACGTTCAGCGCGGCCGACGAGGGCGGCGCCGCGCAGAGTTGGGCCGGGCTCGGGGCGCGGGTGCTGCGGACGGCGGAGGTCGTGGATCTGGACCGGCTGTGGAGTGAGGGCGAGTTGGCCCGCGCCGGGGACTGCGACGACTCACGGATCGCGGATGCCGTGGTGCACCACGGGACTTACGGGATCGCGGAGTACATGGCGGCCGGGCCGGTGGTGATGCAGGAGTGGCGGCGTGCTCGACGGGTGTGCGGCCACGCGCGTGGGGCGGCGCTCGTGACGGCGGCTGTGGATCTGTCTCGGGCGGGACTTCGGGGGCCGTACTCGCGGGGGTTGCTGGTGGAGGTGCACGAGCGGTGTCTGGCGGAGGCGGGCGGCTCGGTGCTGCGGCCGGAGGGGCTTGAGGAGGCGTTCGCGTGGGCTTCGGGGGTGCGGCTGGGGGTGACGAGTCCGCTGGTGCCTATGGCCGAGGGGTGGTCGGCGTTCGACTACCTGGTGGACGGTACGGAGTCGGCGGTGCCGGACTGGGTACGGGAGACGGCGCTCGCCCACGCGGCCGGCGACGACGACCGCTCGGCCATCGCGACGAGCGCCTACCGAGGTGGCGCACTCCACGTCGCAGAGGCGGCTGTGCGGCCGCTGGCCGACAAGGGCGACACACGAGCCGCCTGCAACCTCGCGCTCGTGCTGGACAAGACGGGCCGCACCGAAGAAGCCGAAACCCTCTGCCGCCACGCCCACGAAAAAGGCCAACTCCACGCCACATTCAGCCTCGCCCACCTCCTGAGCAGGTCCGGCCTCACCGAGGAAGCCGAAACCCTCTACCGCCACGCCCACAGCAGAGGCCACCTCAACGCCACGTTCAACCTCGCCCACCTCCTGAACGAGTCCGGCCGCACCGAGGAAGCCGAAACCCTCTACCGCCACGCCCACAGCAGAGGCCACCTCAACGCCACGAACAACCTCGCCCTCCTCCTGGCCGACGCGGGCCGCGTCGAAGAAGCCGAAACCCTCTACCGCCAAGCCTACGAAAAGGGCCACCTCAACGCCACGAACAACCTTGCCATCCTCCTGAAGCGGGCAGGCCGCACCGACGAGGCGGAGACCCTCTATCGCCAGGCCCACGACCGGGGCCACCCCAACGCCACGAACAACCTCGCCATCCTCCTCGACGAGACCGGCCGCACCCAAGAAGCGGAAGCCCTCCGTCGCCAGGCAGCCGACAGCCCCCCGGACTGACCCCTCACCCCACAGCCCCGGCCGCCCCAGCCGTCACCCCCGCCACCCGCTCCCTCCACGGCACCCCCCGCACAACCCCCTCCCGCCCGGCAGCCACAGCCGCAGCCACCCGGCACCGCCCGCACTCCCGCTCCTCCCCCACCCGCCGAAACACGTGCTCGTCCCCGGGCCCCTCGCACGTCACCAACGCTTCAGCCCCAACTCCCGCCCCGGCCACGGGCACCACTTCCGCCACAGCCGGAAGCTTCTGGACCAGCCGATGCCGTACGAATCCGGCAGCCGACCGCACACCCTCCACCGGTAACCCGGCCGTCAGCGCCAGCCGCAGCTCCGCCGCCGAAACACCCCTCCGCAGCCACTCCGCCGCCGCGTCCGCGAGGCCTCTGGCCTCACGCACCCCCAGCAGCAACTCCCTGCTGACATGCCGCAGCGACAGCAACACCCGCTCAGCTTCGGCGACTTCCGGCGCGGGCTTCGATCCGGGCTCGGGATCGAGTTCGGGTGGGAGGTGGGAAAGATCTTCCCCCACGTTCTTGTCCGGGTAAGAGCCACCGACCTCCCGACCCCTCGGCCGACCGACCGTCCGTGGCTGCGCACTCGGCGACACAGGCGGCACCGAGGGCCCCAACGGCTCAGGACAACCGCCCTCCCGAACCACCCCCGCCCCCTCACGCGTGAGAGTGACGTTCGCCAGCAACTGCTCCGTGATCCAACGCCCCCGCTCCCCCTGCCACCGCCACTCGTGCAAGTAGCCGCTGTCGGCGAGGAGTTGCTTGGCCCGCTGGTAGGCCCGTCCCGTGATCCCGAGGCGAGCCGCGTGCTCGCTCAGCGACTTGGCCGACGCGTCCGCGTCCGGGAGCCCCTGCACGTACAGGAGCAGAATCTTCGCGTCGCTGTTCAGGCACGGATGCCGTACGACGTCGTGCGAAGCCTTCGTATAGCGCCGCGCAGGCGCGATAGCATGCCGAAGCATCCCGATGGACTCCAGATCCACTCGGTGGTGAAGGTCCTCGGACGGTGTTTCAGCACCTCCGAGGACCGCTCTAAGCGACGTTTCCGCACAGAGCGTGATTGCACGGTCACCGTACCGTAGCCAAAACCCGCTCCACCACGTGTCGCAGCAACTCCCCCACCACGTACGGAGTTTCCCGCGTCGGCGGCGACCGCCAGTCCAGCGGCCAGGTGTTGCCCTCAAGGGCGGGTACGCCGACGAAGGCCACGCCTCGGCTGTCGCGCCCGAGCGCCCGGGCGCCGCCGCGCCATACGTGCAGGGCTGCCGTGCCCGCCCGGAGGACGAAGTACATGTTCCGCCCGCCGGTGACCTCGCGGATGATCGGGCCCGCCTGGAAGTCGGTGAACTGGATGAGTTCGTACGCGACTTGGTCGCCGAGGGCGCCGGGGACGCGGATCGCGTCGAAGTGGATGCCGGTGTGGCGCAGGGCGTGGCCGGAGGCGGGGATCCAGGGGTGGGCGAGCGTCGTGGGGGGAGTCTGAATTTCCGGGTTCATACGGCAGATGCTTATGGACGCTCACATACTGTGACCAGGGCCTGGTGAGGGCCGTGCAGGGCTGTGCGTTCGGGGAGGTCGCTGTGCACTCCGGTGAACGAGGTTCGGGGAACCTCAAGATGTTCGGCGCGTTGCTGCGGTTCTTCCGCGAGCGGGCAGGGATGACCCAGGAAGGGCTTGGCGTGTACGTCAAGTACTCCAAGTCCCAAGTGGCCATGGTGGAGCGGGGCGAGCGGCCGCCCAAGGGCCAGTTCGTGGAGATCGCGGACGACGCACTGGGTGCACAAGGTGCACTTCTGGCTGCGGGCGTGAACTTGAAGGTCAGCCGTTTCCCTGCGTGGTTCGAGGACTACGCCGAGGAGGAGGCGAAGGCCGTCGGCATCTACATGTACGCGAACCACGTGATCTCGGGCCTGCTCCAGACGGAGGCGTATGCGCGGGCCATCTTCGGCTCCCACTGCCCGCCCATGGAGGACGATGAGATCGAGGCCCGAGTAGCGGCTCGGCTGGAACGCCAGCATGTCTTGCAACGCAAGCCCGCGCCGGTTGTCGGCTTCGTACTGGAAGAGATCACGCTCACCCGGCCCATCGGCGGCCCCGAGGCCCTCAAAGGGCAGTTGGAGAACCTGCTCGACATCGGCCGCAGGCGCAATGTCGAGATCCAGGTGATGCAACACAACCGAAAGGTGCACGCAGGGCTGGACGGGCCGATGATTCTGCTGGAGACCGCCGAACGCAACCACCTCGCGTACGTCGAAGGCCCGAGCGGCGGCTACTTCGTCAGCGAACAACCCGAGCTAGGAAACCTGTTCGCACGCTATGGCATTCTGCGAGCTCAGGCTCTCAGCCCCGAAGAGTCCGCGACCTTCATCGAAGAGGTGGCACAGGCCTCATGAGCACCGACCTGAACTGGTTCAAGAGCAGCTACAGCGGCAGCCAAGGCGGGGAGTGCCTGGAAATAGCCCTCTGCCCCACTCCCGGCGAAGCCACCACCGTCCACATACGCGACTCCAAGGCCCCCGACGGTCCGACCCTCCACATAGCGCGGGCCACGTGGACCGCCTTCCTCTCCACACACTCTCCTTCGGGTAGCCGTCGATAGCCGATCGGACGATGCTCGGCCCCGGGCGGAGTTCGTAGCGTCGAAGGCATGACGGTCCACACCGACGCGACCCCACAGCCCCGCGCAGCGGAGCCCACCCCGACAAGCATCCGCGCAAGCGAACGCGCACTCGCGCCCGACCTCGGGCGAGGGCTGATGCTCCTGTTCATCGCCATGTCCAACACGGCGTTCCACCTGTGGAATTCGGAGTACGGGCCGTCCGGCTGGCAGCCGGTGAACGGCTCGTGGGCGGACCACACGGTGCAGTTCGCGATGATCGTGGGCCTGGACCTCCGGATCTACCCGCTGTTCGCGTTCCTGTTCGGGTACGGAATGATGCAGCTCTTCCTCCGCCAGACGGCGGGCGGGACGTCCGAGCGGAAGGCGGTCGGCCTGCTGCGCAGGCGGAGCCTGTGGATGATGGTGATCGGCTTCGCGCACGCGACACTGCTGATGGCGGGCGACATCATCGGCTTCTACGGACTGGTGAGCCTGGTCCTGGGCTGGCTGTTCCTGCGGCGCAGCGACCGCGCGCTGAAGTGGTGGATAGGGATAGCGGCGACGCTGCTCGTGGTGCTGTCGGCGCAGCCGGTCGTCACGACGATGCTGAGCGGCGGCGACCTCGGATCGATGGGGGACGCGGGCGCGGACCCGGGCAGCGAGGCGTTCGGGGCGGGCAAGGAGAGCTGGCTCGCGGCGGCGGGCACGCGCACGGAGACCGGCCTGTACCTGATGGGCCTCGCCGCACCCCTCGTGCTGCTGACCGGCGGCTGCGTCATCTTCCTGCTGGGCTTCTGGGCGGCCCGGCGCCGCATCCTGGAGGAGCCGGGCAGGCATGTGAAGCTGCTGCGCGGCACTGCGGTCGTCGGGATCGGGATCGGCTGGCTCGGCGCGCTGCCCACCGCCCTCGCCCACGTCGGCGTCCTCGACATACCGGCGGACGCGCTGAGCGAGTCGGGCCCGCTGTTCACCCTGCGCGACGTCACGGGCAACGCCGCCGGGCTCGGGTACGTGGCGCTGGTGGCCCTGTTCGCGCACTGGTGGACCCGGCGCCCGCGGCGCCGTGGCGCAAAGGCGATCACGGCCGTGTCGGCGGTCGGCAAGCGGTCCTTGTCCTGCTACCTGACCCACTCCCTCCTCTTCGCACCGCTGCTCGCGGCCTGGGGCCTGGGCCTCGGCGAGCACCTGACCAGCGCGAGCATGGTGCTGGTGGCGGTGGGGGTGTGGCTGGTGACGGTCGCGGGCGCGTACGCCCTGGAACTGCGGGGACTGCGCGGCCCCGCCGAGACACTGCTGCGGCGCCTCATGTACGGGCGCAAAGACGGGAACGGGGGCAGCCGGGAGGCCGATGGGGCGGGTGCGACGGAAGGGATACGGACGTGACCGTTCCCGCCTCGTTGCGCTTATCATCTGGCTGGATTTGATCTTTTGGCGGCTATTCCGGGCAACCCGGCCCTCGGGTCCGCCCGGCCCGCCATGGGAAGTGGGGGGACCACACATGCGCCGCAGAGCGCTCACCGCGGCCGCCGTATGCGCGGCCGCACTCGCGGGGACGACGGCCGGGACGACAGCCCTGGCACCCGCCGCCCTCGCCGCACCGTCGGCACCCTCGGCGCCGGCGCCGGGACAACCGGCCGGGAACAAGGCCGACTTCAACGGAGACGGCCGCCAGGACCTGGCCATCGGCGCCCACACGGCGACCGTCGGCGACGTCAAGCGCGCGGGCGTCGTCACGATCGCGTACGGCTCGGCGACCGGCCTGAAGTACGACACCGCGACGATCCTCAGCCAGGCGACCCCGGGCGTCCCGGGCGAGCCCGTCGCGGACGGCAAGTGGCGCGAGGTCAGCGCCACGGGCGACCTGGACGGCGACGGGTACGACGACCTGGTCGTCCACTACCTCCAGAAGAACATGGTCCTCTGGGGCGGCAAGGACGGCATCACCGGCGAGGGCACCGAACTGCCGCCGGGGAACTACACCGCCGACTCGCCGAAGCTGCTCGGCGGCGGCATGGGCGTGGGCGACGTCAACGGCGACGGTGTCGACGACTTCGTCAGCCGCGCCCACCACGGCATGGCCTACGGCGTCTCCGCCCTGCTCGGCCCGCTGAACCGCACCACGGGCAAGCCGGCCGGTATCTGGAACCGCGACACCGTCAAGCTGGACAAGACCAACACAAGCACTGTGTACGTCGCCGACCTGACGGGCGACGGCACAGCCGACGTCGTGGTGGGCGGCGGCATCGGCCTCGGCGACGGCTCGAGGGGCGGCGTCATCCTGAAGGGCTCCCCCGACGGCCTGGTGAAGGCCGCCGAGTTCCCGGGGCCGTACAAGTACGAGGAGTCCCGGCCCTCCGCCGTCGGCGACCTGAACAAGGACGGCTACCAGGACCTGGTCACCGGCCACCCGTCGCTGAACAAGGTGTACGTGACGTACGGCGGCAAGAACGGCGTCAGCGACACCGTGAAGTCCCGCGAGTACACGCAGGCCAGCGCGGGCGTGCCCGGCGTCGAGGAGGCGGGCGACAAGTTCGGCTCGTCGGTGGCCATCGGCGACACCGACCGCGACGGCTACCCGGACCTGATAGTCGGCGCCTCGTACGAGACCGGCTCCGACGCTGCCACCACCGCGAAGTCCGGCGCGATCACCGTGCTGCGCGGCAGCGCGACCGGCATCACCACCACCGGCGCGGCCTCGTTCACGCAGAACTCCAAGGGCATACCGAGCACGTCGGAGAACGACGACCACTTCGGCGCCTCGGCGGCCGTGGTCGCGGGCGAGGACGGCGCCGCGGAGCTGTACGTCGGCGGCAACGGCGAGGATGGCTACAAGGGCCGCGTCTGGAAGCTGGCCACCGGCACCTCCGGGGTGACCGGAGAGGGCGCCACCAGCTTCCACCTGGGCGCCATCGGCGGCCCGGCCGGCGGCGGCAACTTCGGCTACCGCATGGCCAGTTGAGCGACTGACCCGCTGGCTGCCCGTCCGCCTGACCGCCTGAGCAACGCAAGCGACGGACGGGCCCGCCGACCGGCGGGCCCGTCCACCCCAGCACACGCACATCCGCGCGTCCGCAGCGCATCCGCACATCAAGCCCGGGGGGGGCTCACACACATGACCATCCGCACCACCAGACCGGCGGCAGCCCGCCGGTCGTCGCGACAGGCCCGCACGCTCCTGGGCAGCGCGCTCGCCTCCGCTCTCGCGCTGGGCATCGCCGCGCCGTACGCCCAGGCGGCCACGCCCACCGCACCCGCCGCACCCGCACCCACACCCGCGGCCACAGCCGTCCCGGCCGGACTCGGCCCGTGGACCGCGCCGAAGGAACTGCCCGGCGTCACCGCCGTCCTCGACCTGAAGTCGGCGAGGAACGGCACCGTTGCCGGGCTCTTCACGCAGGACGGCAAGACCGTCCTCTCCGTGCGCCCGGCGGGCAGCACCACCTGGCAGCAGACCGCGCCCGTGCCCACCGGCGCCACGCTCCAGCGCACCGACGACGGCGCGGTCTCGCTCCTCTCGTGGACGACCGCCGCCGAAGACGGCAGCCGCACCCTGAAGCTGTCCCGCCTCGCACCGGACGGCACCGCGTTCGGCCCCGCCGAGGACGTCACGACCGGCACCCTCGCGGGCGACTGGGCGCACTGGCGCACGCAGTTGACCACCCTCGCCGCCAACGCCAAGGGCCACCAGGCCGTGGCGTGGATGGACAAGGACCACCGCCTGACCGTCGTCGAGCGGTCGGCGCCGAGCGGTGACTGGTCGGCGCCGAAGACCCTGGACCAGCTCCCCGACCCGATAGTCCGCGAGGACAACGTCTACAACTACGTGCTGTGGGACCTGCGCGTGGCCGTCGACGAGTCGGGAACCGTCGGCGTTCTCTGGGGCGGCAACAGCCACTACACGGGCGACGGCGTGGACCCGGACCCGACCGCGTACAAGTGGCACTACAAGTACGTCGAAAAGCCCGCGAAGCCCGCGGCAGCCGGCTCCGACTCCTCGTGGACCGAACCGAACGACCTCCCCCTGCTCGGCGAGCGCCCCAAGCAGGTCACGCTGGCCGCCCACCCCAAGGGCGGTTTCCACCTGCTGTCCAACGGCACGTACGCGCGCAAGGCGGCGGGGGCGGCCGAGTGGGGCGCGGCGGAGCAGACCGGGGTCGGCGCGAGGTCGTACGCACCGGCCGAGCTCCTGACGACGCCGAACGGCGACGTGACGGCGGTGGGCATGACGGGCGCGGGCACCCCGGGCATAGCCACTCGCCTTGCTGCACAAGGCAGTTGGAGCGCGCCCCGCAAGCTGGCCTCCTACGTGGAGTCCGACTCGCTGACCGCCACGACCACCGCAGACGACACCACCGTCGTCACGTACACACAGAAGCGCTTCGAACTCGGCCGCAGCGTGCGGCAGGACTTCGTCGCGCAGACCGTGAAGGGCGGCGACCTGTCAAAGCCGCGCACCCTCAGCGCGCGGACGAAGGACACAGTCAGCACGGGCCGCGTGGCCGCCGACGGCAAGGGCCGCCCGGTGGCGGTGTGGACGCAGTCGGCGCCGGGCGCAGCACCCGCCACGTACACGGCGACGACGGGCACGCGCGCGAAGCCGAAGTGGCACGACTACGCGGACGACGACCGGGCGGACGTCCTGGGCCTGTCGCAGAGCGACTCCATGAAGCTGTACACGGGGGACACCACGAACCCCACGGAGACGTTCTACGCCTCCCCCTGGAAGTCCGAGACCCGCGTCGTGCCGTTCGGCGACTTCGACGGCGACCGCTGCAACGACCTGATCGTCCGGCTCCCCGAAGGCGAGACCCGCCTCTACACCCCGGTGTGCGGCGGCCTCCCCACCCCCGACTCCCCGCACAAGCGCCTGGCCCGCGACTGGAGCGGCTACGACACACTGCTCGCGAGCGGCGACCAGACGGGCGACGGCCGCCCCGACCTGCTGGCCAGGGACAAGGCGACCGGCGACATATACCTGTACGCCCACAACGGCACGGACGCCTTCAAGCCCCGCGTAAAGATCCGCTCCGCCTGGACCACCTACAAGCGAGTCATAGGCGCAGGCGACCTCAACGCCGACGGCCTCGGCGACGTCCTCGCCCTCGACAAGTCCGGCAACCTCTGGCGCTACGACGGCCTGCCCACCGGCAAGTTGAAGGACCGGGTGCGGGTCTTCAAGGACTGGGGCGGGTCCTACAAGGACGTCGTCGGAGCGGGTGACGTCGACGGCGACGGCAAGCACGACCTCGTCGCGCGCGACACCGGCAACCGCCTGTGGCTCAACGCGGGCAAGGGGAACGGAACGTTCGGCAACCGGGTCGCGCTCGGCGACGCGCCCTACTGGAAGCAGTGGGCGTCCCTGGGCTGACCCCGGTTCAGACCGCTCGCGTGAGGCGGTTGGCGAGCGTCGACATCGTGTACGTGCCGATGCCCATCACCACCTCCAGGGCGTTCCGCTCCGTGTAGCCATGATCCAGGAAGGCCTTCAGGTCACCGTCGTCCACGCCGCCCGCACTCTCGATGACCCGAAGGGCGAACTGCCTGACAGCTTCGAGGCGTTCATGCCCTTCGGGCAGCTCCCCGCCCTCCCGGAGCGCGGCGACAAGCCCCGCGTCGGCGCCGAGCTTGCGCAGCTTGCCGGTGTGCAGGGTCACGCACACATGGCAGTCGTTGCGCACGGCGACAGTCATGACGACGGTCTCGCGGGCGAGCGGGTCGAGCGTCGTGCGCTCGAACTTCTGGCTCAACTCGAGGAATCCGGTGAGCAGTTCGGGTGAGGCGGCGAGCCGGGCGGCGGCGTCCGGCAGCACGCCGAAGGCACGGGTGACGCCCTCCATGGCGGCCCGGGAGCCCTCCGGCGCGGTCTCCACGGTGTGTGCGGTGAACATCCCGTCCCCCTAAAATGGACAACATGGTTGACGATGAGAAGGTAAACCAGGTTGTCGAAAAAGGAAAGGGGGGCTACGAGCCCCGTCCGGGCTACGAGCTCCCCCTCCTCCTCTTCGCCGGCTTCCGCACCCTCATCGACCGCCTGCACGCCGAACTCGCCCGCCAGGGCCATCCGGACGCCCGCCCCGCCCACGGCTTCGCGATGCAGGCGATCGGCGTGGAGGGGGCGAGCGCCAGCGAGGTCGGGCGCCGCCTCGGCGTCACCAAGCAGGCGGCCGGCAAGACGGTGGACCGCCTCGTCGCCCTCGGCTACGCCGAACGCGCCGACGACCCCACCGACGCCCGCCGCAAGCTGGTCCGCCTCACCCCGCACGGCCTGGACGCCCTCGCCCGCTCGGCGGCGATCTTCGACGAGCTGCGCGCGGAGTGGGCCCGGACCCTGGGCCCGGCCCGGGTCCAGGCCCTGGAGGACGACCTGCGCGCGGTCGTCCCCCCGGAGTCCTTCCGCCTCGACGCGGCGGGGTGGCTGGGCGGGGCGTGACGCCACGGTGAAGATCCCGCTGTATCTGGTCGTCGACCCCAGCACGGCACGCTGCCACCTCTACTCGGCCCCCGGAGGGGGCGACTACGCCCGACGGCTCTCCGACACCCTCTTGCCTAGAGCCCGCTCCACCCCGTTGGCTAAGGCCCCATGAAGTACACGCAGCTGGGACGCACAGGACTCAAGGTCAGCCGCCTCACGCTCGGCACGATGAACTTCGGGCCGCAGACGGGGGAAGCGGACAGTCACGCGATCATGGATGCCGCGCTCGGCGCGGGGATCAACTTCTTCGACACCGCCAATACGTACGGCTGGCACGAGAACAAGGGCCGCACCGAGGAAATCATCGGCAGCTGGTTCGCGCAGGGCGGTGACCGGCGCGACAAGGTCGTGCTCGCCACCAAGGTGTACGGCAACATGACGGCCGACGGCGTCGCGCCCTGGCCGAACCACGACAAGCTCTCCGCGGTCAACATCCGCCGCTCCGTGGAAGCCTCGCTCAAGCGCCTCCAGACCGACTACATCGACATCTACCAGTTCCACCACATCGACCGGAACACTCCCTTCGAGGAGATCTGGCAGGCCGTCGACGTACTGATCCAGCAGGGCAAGATCCTGTACGCGGGCTCCAGCAACTTCCCCGGCTACAAGATCGCGCAGGCCAACGAGCTGGCCGCCCGCCGCGGGAGCCTCGGCCTGGTCACCGAGCAGTGCCTGTACAACCTCGCCGAGCGCCGCGCCGAGATGGAGGTCCTGCCGGCCGCGCGGGAGTACGGCCTCGGCGTCATACCCTGGTCCCCGCTGCACGGCGGACTGCTCGGCGGTGTCCTGAAGAAGGAGGTCGAGGGCGGAAGGCGCGCCTCCGGCCGGGCCGCCTCGGCCCTCGCCGACCCCGCGGCCCGCGCCCAGGTCCAGGCGTACGAGGACCTGCTCGACAAGCACGGCCTGCAGCCCGGCGAGGTCGCCCTGGCCTGGCTGCTCACCCGCCCCGGCGTCACGGGACCGATCGTCGGGCCGCGCACCGCGGACCAGCTCGACTCGGCCGTGCGCGCCGTCGAGCTGAAGCTGAGCAAGGAAGTACTGCTGTCGCTCGACGAGATCTTCCCCGGCCCCGGCCCGTCCCCGGAGGCCTTCGCCTGGTGACGGCGTGAGCGCGGGCGGCGGTCCGGGTCTAGTTGCCGAGCGCCGCCGCCAGCGCCACCACGACGAACATCAGCACGAGCACACCGGCCATGATCCGGTTTCTGATCCTTGGGTTCACACCATCGAGGTTAACCGGCCCCGCCGAGGCCGCCCGCGCCGCCTCCCGCACCCCCCGCGCCGCCTCCCAGCGCCCACCGCCCCACCACCTCGTACCGCGGCCGCTCCCCCGGCACCCCGCTCACCGGCAGATTGCTGCGTACGAGGGTCAGCTCGGGCACGGTCCACGGCGTCCCGTCGAACGCGGCGAGCGCCTCGACGTACGGCCGGAAGTCCGCCTCGCCCCGCGAGCGCGCGAGCGTCAGGTGCGGACGGTAGGCGCGGTGCTCCTCCATCTTGAGGCCGGCCTTCCGCGCCGCCGCGTCCGCCCGCCCCGCCAGGATCTTCAGCTCGGCCACCGCGCCGCCCGCCCCCGCCCACAGCGCCCGCCCGCCGAAATGCCCGCCGCCACGAAGCGCCAGCGCAAAGGGCTCCGTACGCCGCGCCGCCCGCTCCAGACGCTCACACAGCCCCGGCACCACGTCCTCGGGCACCTCCGCCATGAACGCGAGCGTGAAGTGCCAGCTGTCCCGCTCCATCCACCGCACGGAGTCGGCGGCGCCCGGCAGCTTCCTCAACTCGTCGACGTACGCGGCGAGTTCGTCCGACACGGGATCCGGAGGCAGCACCGCCGCGAAGAGTCTCATGCGCCCAGTCTCCCCCGCGTCACCCGCACGGGGAATGGATCACCGGACGCCGGGCGCCGCACCATGGACAGGGCCGATCCGTCGGGGGACATCGGGGGGACTTGGATGCCGCTGTTCGGATTCCTGGCCCTGCTCGTCGGCGCGGCGGCCGTGACCGGCGGCGTCTTCGTCGTCGCCCGCCTCGTCCCGGTCGGCTGGCGCAAGGCCCACAACGACGTACTGGGCATCGTGTACGCGCAGATCGGCGTGCTCTACGCCGTGGTGCTCGCCATGGTCGTCGTGGGCGTCTGGGACACCCGCGCGAAGGCCCACGAGAACACGTACGCGGAGACGAACGCCCTGCTGCAGATCGCCTGGTACAGCCGCACACTGCCGCCGCAGGACCGCGCCCGCCTCGGCGGCCTCACCGAGGCGTACACGCGGCGGGTCGTGCGCGAGGAGTGGCCCCTCCTCGGCGAGCAGCGCGCGGACCCGACGGCCTGGGGCATGTTCACCGACATCCGCGAACTGATCAACACGCGCCAGCCCGCGACGGGCCCGGACCAGGTGCGCTACGAGAGCGCACTCGACTCCGTCGCCCAGCTCGGGGACGCGCGCCGCGAGCGCGTGAACGAGGCGGCGAGCGCGCGCGTGCCGCCGCTGCTGTGGGTGGCACTGCTCATCGGCGCCCTCGTGACCATCGTCTTCGCCCAGCTCTTCGGGATGGACAGCGTGCGCGCGCACGCGGCCGTCGTCTTCTCGGTCTCCCTCACCGTCGGCGTCCTGTTACTGATCGTCTATGAGTTCAACTACCCGTTCAGCGGCGCCCTGAGAGTCGGCCCGACCGCCTTCGAGCTGGCCCTGGACCGGATACGGGGGCTCACTTAGCATCCCCGGATGGAGCCGACAGATACCACAGAGACAGCAGGGGCCACAGAGACCACAGGGGCTGCCGCTCTGACGATCCGGCCCGGCGGCCCCGCCGACATCCCGCACTTCCTCCGCATCCTCGACGGCGCCGTCGAGGGTCTGGTCGCCCGGGGACGTACGAAGCAGTGGGGCACGGAGCCGCTGTCGCGGAACCCGAAGGTCGTCGAGGCGATCGAGAAGTACGTGGCCGACGGCTCCCCGTGGATCGCCGAGGTCGGCGGCGAGCCCGGGGGAATGCTGATGCTGACGGACGGCCCCGGCTCGTACATCCCGCCCGTCGACGAGCCCGAGCAGTACGTCCACTACCTGGCCACGGACCACCGCTTCGCGGGCCTGGGCGTGGGCAGCGCCCTCCTCACCCACGCGGCAGCCGAAACCCGCAGGCGGGGCATCCACCTGCTACGAGTCGACTGCTACGCGGGCAACGAGGGCGCGCTCGTCGCGTACTACGAGAGCAACGGCTTCGTACGAACCGAAACGTTCACGGAGAAGGACGGCACGTGGCCGGGCCAGATCCTGGAGATGCGCCTGTAGTGGCCAGGGATGAGGCGGGGGCGGGGGCGAAGCCCCCCGCCCGCCAGGGGCGCGGGGAACTGCGCGACCAGCCCCCACCGACCCGCAGCTAACGCCGCAGGCGAAAACTCACGCCGCAGGCGCAAGCTCACGCTCCCGCTCGCGGGCAACAAACTCCACATGCGTACGGCCGCGCCGAAGATCCACCTTCAACCGGAGGTTCGCCGCACGGGCAAGCGCCAGGCCGACGCCCAGCGCAGCGACGGCGACAACAAGCCCGCCCACCGCAAAGCTCACGCGCACGCCATACGCGTCGGCAAGCCATCCGAACAAGGGCCCACCCAGCGGCGTACCCCCCACGAACACCATCATGAAGAGGCTCATCACCCGCCCCCGCATCTCAGGGTCGGTGGCCATCTGCACGGACGAGTTGGCAGTGACGTTGACGGTGAGTCCGATCGCGCCGACAGGCACAAGCAGCGCAGCGAACACGTACGCATTCGGCACCGCGGCCACAGCGACAAGCAGCACACCGAAAAGCCCCGCCGCGCCGGCAAGCATCCGCAGCCGGGAGGACCGCCGCCGAGCGGCGAGCAACGCGCCGATCAGCGACCCGGCCGCCATCAGCGTGGTGAACGCCGCGTACATGCCGGACCCGCCGCGGAAGACGTCGTCGGCGTAAGCACTCAGCCAGATCGGGAAGTTGAAGCCGAAGGTGCCGATGAAACCGATGAGCACGATGGGCCAGATCAGCTCGGGGTGCCGGGACACGTAGTTCAGGCCTTCGCGGAGCTGTCCCTTGCCGCCGCGCGGGGCGAGCGGGCTGTGGGTCAGCTCGCGGGTGCGCATCAGCGCGAGACCCACAATCGGCGCGACGAACGACAGACCGTTGGCGAGGAACGCCCAGCCGGGCCCGACGGCGGCCGTGACGACGCCCGCGACGGCGGGGCCGACGAGGCGCGCGGACTGGAAGTTCGCGGAGTTCAGCGAGACGGCGTTGCGGAGCTGGTCGGGGCCGACGAGTTCGGACACGAAGGACTGGCGGGTGGGGTTGTCGACGACGGTCACCAGGCCGGTGAAGAACGCCGTGACGTACACGTGCCAGACCTCGACGTGGCCCGAGAGGGTCATCGCGGCCAGGAACAGGCCGCCGAGTCCCATCGCGCCCTGGGTGACGAAGAGGAGGTTCCGCTTGGCGAAGCGGTCGGCGATGACTCCGCCGTAGAGGCCGAAGAGCAGCATCGGCAGGAACTGCATCGCGGTCGTGACACCGACGGCCGCGGACGAGCCGGTGAGGCTGAGCACCAGCCAGTCCTGGGTGATCCGGGCCATCCAGGTGCCGGTGTTGGAGACGACGGCTCCGGCGGCGAAGAGCCGGTAGTTCCGGATCTTCAGGGAGCTGAACATCGATGTTCTGTGTGGGTGGGCGGTTTTGTCGAGGGTGGTTGGTGCGGGGGCGGAGTCTGCTCCGGATCCCGTACTCAAAGGACGTCGCCTCCTTGACGGTGGGGCCTGTTGGGGCTCCTGGGGCCTGTCAGGGCTCCTTCGTGGTCGGTGCGGGGTCGCGGTCGCGTACGTACGCGGCCCCCGAGCGGTCGGGCGCCGTCGGACCGGAGTCCGACGGCACGGGGTGGGCGTGCGGGTGGGCCCGCCTAGGGGCCCATCAGGGTCAGAGGTGGGCCAGCTTCTCCAGGACGGGCGCGGCGGCGCGCAGCCGCTCCCACTCGTCCTCGTCGAGGTCGGCCGCGAGGGTCGCGAGCCACGCGTTCCGCTTGGTGCGGCTCTGTTCGAGCATGGCTTCGGCCCGCTCCGTCTGGGTGACCACCTTCTGGCGGCGGTCCTCCGCGTGCGGCTCGAGCCTGACCAGGCCCTTCGCCTCCAGGAGCGCGACGATGCGGGTCATCGACGGCGGCTGCACATGCTCCTTGCGGGCGAGCTCGCCCGGTGTGGCGCTGCCGCAGCGGGCAAGGGTGCCGAGCACCGACATCTCGGTGGGGCTCAGCGACTCGTCGACCCGCTGGTGCTTGAGTCGACGGGAGAGGCGCATCACGGCGGAGCGCAGCGAGTTCACGGCGGCGGCATTGTCGCCATGGGAGAGGTCCGGCATGTTCTTTAGAGTAACTCATTACTCTAGCTAAAGACCACCCGGTTACGACTGGGCGGCGCCCGGGTTGCCCGTGATCTGGCACACAGAACCCTTTCGTCACCCAAATGAGTGAGCTGGATTCGGAAAGCCCGGCGTCCCCCACGAGGGGACGGCGACCCTGGCACGCATGGGATCGAATGTGCTCAGCCTGCGGATAGACGGCGATCTGCTCGACCGGCTCCGGCAGCACGCCGCCAAACGAGGAATGAGCGTCCAGGACTATGTGGTCCGGACGCTCATTCGTGACGACTTCGACGAACGGTTCGCGACGTCGGTCGAGGAGACGGAGAAGTTCTACGGGGTGGCGTAAAGCTCTTAGGTGAGATCCAGCGCCGGCATCAGGTAGTAGAAGGCGAACACGGCCGACACCGCGTACATGGCGACCGGGACCTCCCGCCCACGGCCTGCGGCCAGCCTCAGCACCGTGAAGGCGATGAAGCCCATCCCGATGCCGTTCGTGATCGAGTACGTGAACGGCATCATCAGCATCGTCACGAACGCGGGAATCGCGATCGTGTAGTCGCTCCAGTCGATCTGCCCGATCGAGCCGGACAGGATCAGGAAGCCGACCGCGAGCAGCGCGGGCGTGGCCGCCTGCGAGGGCACCATCGTGGCGAGCGGCGTGAGGAACAGCGCGACGGCGAAGAGCCCGCCGGTGACGACGTTCGCGAAGCCGGTGCGCGCGCCCTCGCCGACGCCCGCCGTGGACTCCACGAAGCAGGTGGTGGCCGACGAGGAGGAGGCGCCGCCCGCGGCGACCGCGATGCCGTCGACGAACAGCACCTTGTTGATCCCGGGCAGGTTGCCCTTGTCGTCGGTCAGGTGGGCCTCGTCGCTGATGCCCATGATCGTGCCCATCGCGTCGAAGAAGCACGAGAGCAGCACGGTGAAGACGAAGAGCACGCCGGTGAGGACGCCGACCTTGTCGAAGCCGCCGAACAGGCTGATCTCACCGACCAGGCCGAAGTCGGGCGTCGCGACCGGGTTGCCGGGCCACTCGGGCGTCGTGAGCCCCCAGGAGGGCACGTCCGCGACCGCGTGGATGATCATGGCCAGAACCGTCATCGCGACGATCGACAGCAGGATCGCGCCCGGCACCTTGCGCACCAGGAGCGCCAGCGTGAGCAGCACGCCGAGGACGAAGACCAGGACCGGCCAGCCGTTGAGGTGACCGTCGCCGCCGAGCTGGAGCGGCACGGTGGTGTGCGCGGCGTCCGGGATGCGGGAGACGAAGCCGGAGTCGACGAGGCCGATCAGCATGATGAAAAGGCCGATGCCGATCGCGATGCCCTTGCGCAGGCCCAGCGGCACGGCGCTCATCACGCGCTCCCGAAGGCCGGTGGCCACGAGCAGCATCACCACGAAGCCCGCGAGCACCACCATGCCCATCGCGTCCGGCCAGGACATCCGCGGCGCGAGCTGCAGGGCGACCACGGTGTTCACGCCGAGTCCGGCGGCGAGCGCGATCGGTACGTTGCCGATGACGCCCATGAGCAGCGTGGTGAACGCGGCGGTCAGGACGGTGGCGGTGACCAGCTGCTTGTTGTCGAGCTGGTGGCCGTACATGTCCTTGGCGCTGCCGAGGATGATCGGGTTCAGCACGATGATGTAGGCCATCGCGAAGAAGGTGGCGAAGCCGCCGCGGATCTCCCTGACCAGGGTCGAGCCCCGCTCCGTGATCTTGAAATACCCGTCGAGCCCGCCTTGGGGGGAGTGCGGGGGCTGCTTGGCGTCGACCGGAGCGCTGGCCGAGGGGGACATGCGGGACCTCATGACCTGTGATGAACGGGATGGACCGGATGCTGAACGGGCTGAGCCGGACGCGCACGAGACTTGCGCGAGCTTGTGTCTTCGTACGAAAGCAACTGGCCATTAAGAAGCCGTTTCAGTATGAATACATGAGCGAGAAATGGCCATCTCCGCGCGTAGAGCCTTGGGGCGCAAGGGGAACGAATGTGCGCCCGGGGGCCGGAACCGGCCCCGACTAAGCTGGGGGGCATGGCGAAGTGGACACCCAAGCACGAGGCACCGGAGCCCCTGGAGGGCCCGATCGTCGCCACCATCACCGGCGGCACGATCCTCTGGTTCGTCCTCTTCCTCGTGCAGCTGCCGTTCTACGGCTGGTTCGACGATCGCGGCACCACCTGGTGGGTGTGGACCTGCCTCGCGGGCGGCGGGCTCGGGCTCATCGGCATCTGGTACGTCCGGGGGCGCGACGCGGCGATCAAGCGGGCCGCGGCGGAGGCGGCGGAGGCCGCGGAGGCTCCGGGCAGCGCTCAGGCCAAGGCTTCGGGCGCCGCGTAGTACGTCGGCAGTACGGCATACGACCTGAAGGCAAACCTCGTCCTACCGTGGTCGGATCTTTCCCCTACTCAAGGGGTGAAGGCCCCACTCCCCCCGTACCGTCGAAGCCATGACGCATATCGACGCGGGCGCCGAGCTGGACCCGGTCCACCCGGTAGCGCCTCCGACGGGACGTGCCACCGGGCTCACGGCGGCCGAGGTCGCCGAGCGGGTCGCCCGCGGCGAGGTCAACGACGTACCGGTCCGCAGCAGCCGGTCCACCACCGAGATCATCCGCGCGAACGTCTTCACGCGCTTCAACGCGATCATCGGCGTGCTCTGGGTGATCATGCTCTTCGTCGCGCCGATCCAGGACAGCCTCTTCGGCTTCGTGATCGTCGCGAACACGGGCATCGGCATCATCCAGGAACTGCGCGCCAAGAAGACCCTCGACGGCCTCGCGGTCATCGGCGAGGCCAAGCCCACCGTGCGGCGCGACGGTGTGGCAGCGGAGCTGTCCACCTCCGAGATCGTCCTCGGCGACCTGGTGGAGCTGGGCCCCGGCGACAAGATCGTGGTGGACGGCGAGACGGTCGAGGCGGACAGCCTGGAGGTCGACGAGTCCCTGCTCACCGGCGAGGCCGACCCGGTCCTGAAGAAGCCCGGCGACAAGATGATGTCGGGCTCGTTCGTGGTCGCGGGCGGCGGCGCGTTCACGGCGACGAAGGTGGGCCGCGAGGCGTACGCGGCGCAGCTCGCCGAAGAGGCGAGCCGCTTCACGCTCGTCCACTCCGAACTGCGCTCGGGCATCTCCACGATCCTCAAGTACGTGACGTGGCTCATGATCCCGACCTCGATCGGCCTGATCATCTCCCAACTGGTCGTCAAGGACGACAACTTCAAGGAGTCGATCGCGTACACGGTCGGCGGCATCGTCCCGATGATCCCCGAGGGCCTGGTCCTCCTCACCTCCGTGGCCTTCGCGATCGGCGTGATCCGGCTCGGCCGCAAGCAGTGCCTGGTGCAGGAGCTGCCCGCCATCGAGGGCCTCGCCCGCGTCGACACGGTCTGCCTCGACAAGACGGGCACGCTCACCGAGGGCGGCATGGACGTCACCGAGCTGCGTCCGCTCAACGGCTCGGAGAAGACGTACGTACGCAAGGTCCTCGGCGCCCTCGGCGAATCGGACCCGCGGCCGAACGCCTCGCTCCAGGCCATCATCGACTCCTACCCCGACAGCGAGGAGTGGCGCTGCACGGAGTCGCTGCCGTTCTCCTCCGCCCGCAAGTACAGCGGCGCGAGCTTCAGCGAGGGCGACGGCGAGAACTCGACGTGGCTGCTCGGCGCGCCGGACGTACTGCTTCCGTCCGGCGACCCCGTCCTCGACGAGATCGAGCAGCTCAACCACCAGGGCCTGCGCGTCCTGCTGCTCGCCCGCGCGGCCGGCGACCTGGACGCCCCGGACGTCGCTTCCGGGGCTCGCGCCACCGCCCTCGTCGTCCTCGAACAGCGCCTTCGCCCCGACGCCGCCGACACCCTGCGGTACTTCGAGGAGCAGAACGTCCAGGCGAAGGTGATCTCCGGCGACAACGCGGTGTCCGTCGGCGCGGTCGCGGGCAAGCTGGGCCTGCCCGGCGCGGCGAACACGGTGGACGCGCGGCAGCTCCCCACGGACCAGGACGAGATGGCCGAGGCCCTGGACGCCAACTCCGTCTTCGGCCGGGTGACGCCCCAGCAGAAGCGGGACATGGTCGGCGCCCTACAGTCGAAGGGCCACACGGTCGCGATGACCGGCGACGGCGTGAACGACGTGCTGGCCCTGAAGGACGCGGACATCGGCGTCTCGATGGGCTCGGGCTCCGAGGCCACCCGGGCGGTCGCCCAGATCGTCCTCCTGAACAACAGCTTCGCGACGCTGCCGTCGGTGGTGGCGGAGGGCCGCCGAGTAATCGGCAACATCACACGAGTAGCGACCCTGTTCCTCGTAAAGACGGTCTACTCAGTAGTCATCGCCCTGCTGGTGGTCTGCTCGCAGGTGGAGTACCTCTTCCTCCCCCGCCACCTGACCCTGCTCTCCACCCTCACCATCGGCGTCCCGGCCTTCTTCCTGGCCCTGGCCCCCAACAAGGAACGCGCGAAACCCCACTTCGTACGCAGGGTCATGCGGTACGCCCTGCCGGGCGGCATCATCGCGGCGGTGGCCACCTTCGCGACCTACTTGCTGGCCCGGCACCACTACACGGGCGAGGGCGCCCGCGAGGCCGAGACCAGCGCGGCGACGCTGGCGCTCTTCCTGGTGTCCCTGTGGGTCCTGGCGATCATCGCCCGCCCGTACACCTGGTGGCGCATCGCCCTCGTCGCCGCGATGGGCCTCGGCTTCCTGATCGTCCTGACCATCCCCTACCTCCAGGACTTCTTCGCCCTGAAGCTGGTGGGGACGACGATGCCGTGGGCGGCGGTCGCGATCGCGGCGGTCGCCGCAGCGGCGATCGAGCTCGCGTTCCGCTGGATCGACCGCCGCTTCACGGCATAGCGGGATTGCTCAACGTACGTCGATGAAGTCCCCGGCCGAGGTGACGGCCGGGGTCGTCGACGTCCCCGCGAAGACGTACCGGAAGGTGCCGTCGGCCGACGCCTTCACCGTCGTCTTCAGGTTGCCCTTGCGGTCCGACTTCACCGTCTTGACGGTGGTGTAGGACGAGGAACCCTTCTTCTTGAACTGCAGTTGCACCGGCTGCTGGGTGTAGCCCGCGTACTTGCGGGTCTCCCAGTTGGCACGGGTCAGGGCGCCGGAGACGGTGATGGTCTTGTTCTTCTTGACCGGCTCCGGGGTGGCGTTGACGGTCAGGCGGGCGGCGCGCTTGACGTTGACGGTCTTGTACGACTCCACGATGGCGTGGTCCTCGGCGCTGCCCTTGGCCAGCAGGCCGGCCATGACCTTCCACTTGCCCGCGTGGTGGTTGCCGAGCTGGCTGGGGGAGCGCTTGAAGTTGAGCTTGCACGTCCCGGTGGTCGCGTCGACCTTGGTGCACTTGGCATCGCCCACCGGGGGCAGGAGGCCCGTCAGGGACCCCGGCTCGAACTTCGTGCCGCGCCACAGGACGGCCATGCCGTCCTTGATGCCCTTCGGGTCGGTGCCCGTGACGGTGACGGTGAACTTCTTGGTGGACGTGCCGATCACGATGTCCTTGCCGCCGTTGACGACAACCTTCGTGATCTTGGTGTCGCCCTGGACCGAGTCGGCCGCCTGGGCGGCCGGGACGGCGAGGGCGGACAGGGCGAGGGCGCCGGAGACGGCGGCCACGGTGGTGCGGATGCGCATGGGTTCTCTCAGTTCAGGTGGCGCGGAAGAGGGCCTTGAGGTTGGCCGAACGGCGTCAGCGCACGTCGATCGCGTCGCCCGCGGACGTCACGGCCGGAGTCGTGGACGTACCCGCGAAGACGTAGCGGAAGGTGCCGTCGACCGAGGCCTTCACCGTGGTCTTCAGGTTGCCCTTGGTGTCCGACTTCACCGTCTTCACGGTCGAGTAGGACGAGGCGCCCTTCTTCTTGAACTGCAGCTTCACCGGCTGCTGGGTGTAACCCGCGTACTTCTTCGTGTCCCAGTTGGCGCGGGTCAGGGCGCCGGAGACCGTGATGGTCTTGCCCTTCTTCACCGGCTCCGGGGAGGCGTTGACCGTCAGGCGGGAGGCGCGCTTGAGGCGGATGTCCGACTTGAGGTTCTCGAACCTGACCAGCTCGTCGTTGCTGTTCCGCACGGCCGCGTAGACGTTCCAGCGGACGCCCGCGCCGAGGTTGCCGAGGCGCGCCGGGTCCGCGGTGACGTTGACCGTGCAGGTGCGCGTGGTGGCGTCCACGTCGACGCAGGTGGGGTTGTACTCGGCCTCGGTCGCCGGGGTGATCAGGTCGGCCGTGTCGAGGTCGTCGCCGAGCCAGAGGAAGCCGCTGGAGAGCTTGATGCCGGCCGGGTCGGTGGCCGTGATGGCGAGCGTGAACTTCTTCTTCGCGGTCGTACCGAGCGTGACGTCCTTGCCGCCGTTGACGGTGACGTCGGTGACCTGGATGTCTGCCGCGGCGGCACGCTTCGCGCCCACGGCCTCGGAGACGTCGGAGATGGAGGCGGACGCCTTGGGGGCGGCCGGCTCGTCGCCCGCGTGGGCGGCGGGAACAGCGAGAGCGGACAGAGCCAGGGTGCCGGACACGGCGGCGACAGTGGCACGGATACGCATGTTGTTTCCCCAGGTGGAGAAGGGGGCCCCGCGGTGCGCGGTGCCGTCACGCGAGGCCCCAGTGATCTAGGAGTCTGTTGACTCGGGAGATCAGACCCACGACCTTGGCCATGGGTTGTACGCACAGTGAAAATTTTGCGCCGGTTGTTTTCGGCCAGGTGGCCAGGCGGCCGGTCAGTCGGTCAGCCGATGGGGCCGTCGGCCTACCCCGGCCGACCCCTCAGTCGAACCAGCGGTCCCGCGCCAACTCCTCCGTACGCGTCGGGTCCTCCAGAAGCGCCGCCACCTCGAACCGCCGCGGCCACTGCCGCGCCGCCCAGGCGAGCCCCGCCGCCACGCCCTCCAGGGTGGCCGCGTGCACGGCCCCGTCGGGGGTGCGGCGCCACTCCAGGTCGACGCCGTCGACGATCAGCTCCTCGTACTCCCGGTACGTCGCCGGGGTCCCCGCACCGAGCAGCACCCGCACCGACTCGGGCACGTCGTGCTCGACGCCGCCCCCGGTGTCGACCTCCGCCGGGACGCGCTCGCTGAGGCGCCGCACCTGGAACAGCTCGGCCAGGTCCCCCGCCCGCGACGGCGCCACGGGAAGCAGCGGCACCCCGGACGCGAACGGCAGCAGATCCGGCGCGTCGGCCACGACCGCGTCGGCGGCGTCGACGACCACGACCTCGCCGTCGGAGCCGCCCATGACGGCCCGCACGTCGTCCGGCAGCGTCACCTGCTCCGGGTCGAGGTCCGCGAGCGCCCCGTACAGCGCGTGCAGCCGCGCCGAGGAAACGGTCCGCTCCGGGTCCGCGAGCCGGTCGAGCAGCTCCGCGGCGCCGCCTGGCTCCGCGAGCAGCGAGCCGACGGACGTACGCACGCCGAGCGCCCGCAGCACCTGCTCGTCCTCGAAGCCGCTCGCGTCGGCGTCGTCGTACAGACCGTCGAGCAGCGGATCCCCGCCCGCGGCCCGCAGCCCCGCCGGGCGCCGCCCGCCGAGCACCGGGTGCCCGCGCAGCCACCACGCGGTGTACGAGCGCACGCTCTCCGTCGTGCCGTCCGGAAGCAGCACCCGCACCGGCTGCGTGAGGGCGTCCCGCAGCGGCGGCTGGGCCAGCATGGCCAGGGCCTCGGGCCAGCGCTCGTCGTCGACGAGGTCGAGATCGCGTACGGCGACGACCTCCGTGGCGACCGGCGGCACCGGCGTGTCCGGCAGCCGGTCGAGGACGTCCTCGCACCACACGTCGACGGCGTCGAGCAGACCCGCGTCGTCGGGCTCGGCGAAGTCCCCGTCGCGCGGCTCCAGTTCGTCCGGGTCGAGGACGATGTCCGTGGCGCGGACCAGCGCGAAGGTGGCGAGCACCCCGCACGCGGCGAGCGGCTGCTCGCCCCACCGCTCCGCCAACTCGGCGTCCACTCCGGCGAGTTCACCCTCCCGCATGACGCGGGCGAACGGGCTGCCGGGCAGCACCAGCTCCCCGGCGGGCGCGAGCTCGCCGTCGTCGTCGGTCAGCGCGAGCGCGCCGAGCCACGGCTCGTCGCCGGGCGCGAGCTCCGCGTCACGCACGAGGGAGAGCACCAGGTCGGCCAGTTCCTCGGCGTCCAGAGCCCCCTCCCCCGTCTCGTCGTCGCCGTACCAACTGTCGTCGTCCAGCGAGGCGGCCACCGCGGCCCGCACCTGCGGGGTCGTCAGGACCGCGCGGGGCGTGGCGGGCAGGGCGCCCAGCTTCTCCAGGAGCGGGTGCGCGGCGTCGGGGTGCGCGACCTTCAGGCCGAGCCGGGCGAGGGCGGGGGCGGCACCGGTGTCTTCGTCGGGGGAAGGCAGCAGGACCTGGCGCGGGCCGATCGTCGTACGCCCGTTCGCGAGCGGCACGGGAAGGCCCGAGAGGCGGTCGGGGTCGAGGCCCGCGAGGGTGTCGTACAGCCGCCGCCACCAGGACGGTTCGCGCTCCAGACCCGCGAGCCGGTCGATCGCCTCGGTCAGCGGGACCCGGGCGACGCCGATCGTACGCAGCTCGCCCCGCCGCTCCAGGCCCGCGGGCAGCAGGCTCGGCAGCACCTCGGCGAGCACGCGCACGGTGTCGGCGCCCGCGCCCTCGACGACCTCCGCGTCGCGCGGGCGCAGGGCTTCGGGGGCCTCGGCGTCGGACCACTCGTCGGCGCGGTCGTCCGGCGTGGCGGGAGGTGCGGCCGGAGGCAGGAACTCGGTGCGCGGCAGCCGGTCCAGGACGGCCTGGCGCAGCGCGCCGTCCAGCGCGCTCTTGCCGAGCGGGCCCGGCACGAGGCCGATGACGTCCTCGGTCACCGGGCGCCAGGAGGCGAGGAGTTCGGCGTACGCGTCGGCCGCGCGCTCGACCAGGAAGTCCGTGAGGGGGCCCGGCGCGGCGTGCCGGCGGGTGGTGTCCAGCGGGAAGGAGGCGATGAGCAGGGCGGGCACGCCGAGGGGCTCGTCGCTGGGGGTGGGGGCGTGCACGACCGCGGTGGTACGGGGCCGCTCGGGCGCGCCGTCGGGTCCCGCGGGCACGGCCCAGGTGAGGTGCCAGTACGGGCGCTGGCGCTCCTCGACGGGGCGGCCCGCGAGCAGCTCGGCGGCCAGGGTGCCCTGCTGACTGACGGTGCGCCAGCGGGTCGTACCGTCGCGGCTGTCCTCCACGACGGTGTACGGGCCGTCGGCCGCGCGGCGCAGGGTGCGGGTCGCGCCGTCCGGGGTGCGGACGGTGACCTCGTCGAGGCCGGGCAGCGCGAGCAGCAGGGCGTCGTCGACACCGTCGAGGAGGCGGGCCACCAGGTCCTCCGCGGCGGCGTCGCGCAGCGGCAGGATGACGACGGTGTCGTAGCCGTCCGGAGCGGTGCCCTCCGCGGGCAGCGGGAGCCGGAGCAGGGGTACGTGGTCCTCGCGGCGGCGGATCTCGTCACCGAGCCCCGGGCTGAACCTGGCCGTCTCCGCGGCCAGTTCGCGGGCCTCCGGCAGCGACCAGCGGACGCCACCGGTACGGCCGACGACGGCGGGTTCGTCGGAGACGGCGAGAACGGCGGCGAAGCCCACGCCGAAGCGACCGGTCGTCCGCGGTGCGGCGGGGTCCGCCTGGGCCCGGGTGCCGGTGGCCGTGCTTGTGCCGGCACCGGTGCCCGGGTGGCCGGGGGCCGGGTGGCGGTCGAGGCGGTGGTCGCGGTCCTCTCGCTTCGCGGAGGCCCGCAGGGTGGAGAGGGATTCGACGCCCGTCGCGTCCAGGGGGGCGCCGGTGTTCGCCGCCGCCAGGACGCCGTCCTGGAGGGTGAGGGCCAGGCGGCCCGGTACGCCCGCTCGGGCCGCCGCGTCCGAGGCGTTCTGGGCGAGTTCCACGACCAGGCGGTCGCGGTAGCCGCCGAGGGCCAGGTCCTCCTCGGCGTTCGCGTCCTCGCGGAACCTGGCCGGGCTCGCCGCCCAGGCCTCCAGGACGGAGCGGCGCAGGCGGGCGGTGCCGAACGGGTCGGTGCCCTCGTCGGCCGGCCGCACGGACTTGCTCACTGTGGTCGCTCTCCCTCTGCCCGGCGTTGCCTCGCGGCGCGGCTCTGGTGGGTCCGGTCGGGGGCGACCGTATCGCGTCCCGCGTGGGGGCGGATTTCCGGCTGCGGGCCGGTGGCGCTTTTCGCCGCGCGACGTCACCGGCCCCCGGGCCGCACCCGGAGAACCACAGGAACCGCAGCGGCTACGAGTGGCCCAAGTCCTCGCCCACGCCGGCCGCCGGGGTCACCGACCCCGAGTCGGGGGCCGGGCGCAGGGGCAGGACGTCGACGCGGGTCTCGTCGAGGACCGGAGGGGCCGGGCGGGGCGGCTTGGGCATGACGGCGGCCTCGGAATGGCCGCCGCAGCCGTACGCGAGGGACACCACATGGCCGTCAGCGGGACCAAATTCGTTGGCGCACACCCCGAATGCCTGACCCAGTGATCCCCCGATGGGGACCAGGAAGCCACAGCTCACGCAAGGCGCGGGCGCGGCCTGCGCCATGGGGGTCTTGGGGCCGAACCCCTCCTCCCAACGGTCGGCGGCGGTGTGGAGCCCGTACCGCGACAGGACACGCGCACGCCGCAGCCCCAGCTCGTCGGCGATGGACGCAAGGGACCCGCGCGCGGGGGCGACGGTGAACTCGGCGGGCGGCCCGGCGGTGACCTCGGCGTCCTCCGCCTCGACCCGCTCGGCCATCTCCTCCGAGAGGATGGAGTTCGGCGGCGGCTCGTCCTCGCCGGAGTAACCGGGCTCGAGCCGCAGATCCTCGGCGTCCGTGGGCAGCAGGTCGCCGGGACCCATGTCGCCGGGGCGCAGCCGCTCGCTCCAGGGCACCCACTCGGGTGCGAGGAGGGCGTCGGAGCCGGGCAGCAGCACCGTCTCGTCGAGGGTGACGACCTTCGCGCGGGAGGCGCGGGCCACGGTCACCGCCCAGCGCCAGCCGCGGTACCCCGGCTCCTTGCACTCGAAGAGATGCGTGACGACGCGGTCGCCCTCCACGACGACGTCGACGTGCTCGCCGACCACGCCCGGCGCGGCGGCCTCCTCGGCGGCGGCGCGGGCGAGGCCCACCGCCTCGGCGCAGAGACGGTCGGGGGTACGCGGGGTGCGCTGGGTACGGCTTCGCGTTGTCGCTGCGCTCACAGGTATCGCTTCTCTCCTACGCCGTCTCACGAGTGCGCCTCCCTTACGCGGGGGCACGGACGGAGCGGACCAGTGGGCCGCGTCGACGTCCGCGCCCGACGTCATCGGGCGCACCTACGCCATCCATTCTGCGGGATGGCCGTGAGGCGCGCGGCCGAGGACAACCGCCGCAGGCGCGTTACGCACGCTACCTTCTCCTGGCCCCTGGGCCCACACCGGCGTACCGGCCGCCTGCTGGGGGCTGCGCCCCCTCTCCCCCTCTTTTCGGCGCTCCGCGCCTCGCCCTCAAACGCCGGGCGGGCTTTATTTCCCGCCCGCACGCCGGTCCTTCCAGCCCGTCCGGCGTTTGAGGACGAGGCCGTTCAGGCCGACAGCGGGGGTCCAGGGGGCGGCAGCCCCCTGGTTTCGGGAAGGGGCGGGACTGGGGCGTCCCCGCGAGGGTGCCGCTTCTTCGCCCCCGGAAGGGGCACTATGACTGGGTGACTGGCCTCAGGTCGTCGTCCCCGCGGCCGGGCGATTCGGGTGCGGGATCCCGGTTCGCCCGCGCGCTGGGCCGCGCCCTGCACCTGCCGTTCACCGGCACGGCTAGAGGAATCCGCAAGGCGACCCACGCCCACGGGGCGGGCGAGTCGGGCCTGGGAAAGCTGATCGAGCTGCACGCGGTGAACGGCGCGGGCGACGTGATGATCACGATCGCGCTCGCGTCGACGGTGTTCTTCAGCGTGCCGACGGACGAGGCGCGGGGCCGCGTCGCGCTGTATCTGGCGATCACGATGGCCCCGTTCACCCTCCTCGCCCCGGTCATCGGCCCCCTCCTGGACCGCCTCCCGCACGGCCGCCGCGCCGCGATGGCGGGCGCGATGCTCGCGCGGGCGCTGCTCGCGCTGACTCTTTCGGGTGCCGTCGTCAGCGGCGGCCTGGAGCTGTACCCGGCGGCGCTGGGCGTCCTGGTGGCGTCGAAGGCGTACGGCGTCGTGCGCAGCGCGGTCGTACCCCGCCTGCTGCCACCGGGGTTCTCCCTGGTGAAGGCGAACTCGCGGGTGACGCTGAGCGGACTGCTCGCCACCGGCGTCGCGGCGCCCGTCGGCGCGGGGCTGCAGGCGCTCGGGGCGCGCTGGCCGCTGTACGGGGCGTGCGCGCTGTTCGTCGCGGGCACCGTGCTGTCGTTCACGCTGCCCCACAAGGTGGACTCGGCCAAGGGCGAGGCGAAGGCGCTGCTGGCCGCCGACGAGGAGCATCTGCACCTGGTGTCGGCCAGGGACCGGGAGGACACCTCGCGCAGGAAGCGCCTCGGCCTTCGCACGGTCGGGCCCGCCGTGACCCACGGCCTCGCCGTCAACGCCGCGCAGCGCGGGCTCTCCGGGTTCCTGATCTTCTTCCTCGCCTTCATGCTGCGCGAGCATCCCCTCGGCGGGCAGAGCGCGGCGGTGTCGCTTGGCATAGTGGCCGTCGCCGCGGGCGTGGGCAACGCGATCGGCACGGCGGTCGGCGCGTGGCTGAAGACGCGGGCGCCGGAGCTGATCATCGTGACGGTGGTGGCGGTCGTGCTCGGGGTCGCGGTGTGTGCCGCGCTCTTCTACGGTCCCGTCGGCATCGCCTCGCTCGCGGCGGTCGCGGGCTTCGCGCAGGCGCTGTCGAAGCTGTCGCTCGACGCGATGATCCAGCGGGACGTGCCGGAGAGCGTACGCACATCGGCGTTCGCCCGTTCGGAGACGCTGCTGCAGATGGCGTGGGTGGTGGGCGGCGGCATCGGCATCGCCCTGCCCCTCAACGGCACACTCGGCCTGTGGGTGGCGGCGGCGATCGTCGCGGTGGGCTGGCTCCCCACGGTCAAGGGCCTCCTCGCCGCATCCCACCGAAGCGGCAGGACCCGCCCCCGGGTCGTCTGACCCAGCCCCGTGAAACCCGCAGGGAATCACCCGGCCGAGCCCCATAAGGGGCGCGGGGAACTGCGCGACCGGCCCAAGAAAAGCCGCAGACGCGTCTGCACAATCACTCGGCAGACGCGTCTGCGGCTTATCGCGCGCTGAGCGCGCAGTTCCCCGCGCCCCTTACGGGGCCCGACCCGAGCCAGGGCCGCCCCCCTAGGGCCCCGGCGCCAGTAACGTGCGGCACGCCGTACCCGCCTGGCAAGGCACACCCCCGCTGCCGATAACCTTCCGCCATGACCTCCCTGGTACTCCGCTCGGCGCGTCGCCGCCGCACCGTCGCCGCCTTCGGCGCCGTCTCCGCCGGACTTCTCGTCCTGTCGGCCTGTGACAAGCCGACGCCGCTGGCCACCGTGACGGTCGGCAGCAAGTCCGTGCACTCCGAGGCGTCCTGCTACAACGACGGCAAGGAGCTTGAGCAGTCCGCCGTCGAGAAGTGCCTGAAGGACATGAAGGACGTCAAGTCCATCACCGTCGACCCGGACGAGAAGGTCCGCTTCGGCGTCGACCCGGACATCGCCGACAAGGGCTGGACGCTGCTGATGAACGGCCAGCCGCTGACGGAGGCCAGCAAGAAGACGTACGTCGTCATCCCGGGCAGCGTGTTCTTCAACCAGCAGTACGGGGGCGGCGGCAAGTCGACCACCGTCAGCCTGCTCGAAGGCGGCAAGGCCAAGGGCGGCGCGAAGGCCACCGGCCTGTGGTCGTTCAAGTTCAAGAAGGACTCGGACGCCTGACCGGGACCGCACCACGGACCCGGCCCCCGGGCCCGCGCGTCCTGATCGCCACCGCGGTCCCCGCAGAGCGGGACGCGGTGGCGTCCGGCTTGTCCGGGGCCACCTCCGAGGGCGCCCCGGCGGCCGACCTCCTCGTCGCCGGTGTCGGCCCCGCCGCAGCCGCTGCCGCCACCGCGCACGCGCTCGCCACCGCCGCCGCGGGCGGCACCCCGTACGACCTCGTCGTCTCCGCCGGGATCGGCGGCGGCTTCAAGCCCGCCGCGCCCGTCGGCTCCCTCGTCGTCGCCGACGCGATCACCGTCGCCGACCTGGGCGCCGAGACGCCCGACGGCTTCCTGCCCGTCACCGAGCTCGGCTTCGGCCGGGTCACCCACGAACCCCCGGCCGCGCTCGTGGCCGCGCTGGCCGCCGCCACGGGCGCCGCCGCCGGCACCGTCCTGACCGTCTCCACCGTGACCGGCTCCGCCGAGCGCGCCGCCGCGCTGCTCGCCCGCCACCCTCGCGCCCTCGCCGAGGCGATGGAGGGCTTCGGCGTCGCCGAGGCCGCCGCCGCGCGCGGCCTGCCCGTCCTCGAGGTCCGCGCGATCTCCAACCCGGTGGGCCCGCGCGACCGCGCCGCCTGGCGCATCGGGGACGCGCTGGCCGCACTGACCGAGGCGTTCGGGAAGTTCACGCCCGTACTGGAGAGTTGGAACAGGCATGACTGGCATGACTGACGAGACCGATGTGACCGCGATCCCCGACCAGGCACTGAAGATCGCCTACTCGCCCTGCCCCAACGACACGTTCGTCTTCGACGCGTGGGCGCACGGGCGCGTGCCGGGCGCCCCCGAGCTGGACGTGACCTTCGCGGACATCGACATCACCAACGGCGTCGCGGAGTCCGGCTCCGCCGAGTACGACGTGCTGAAGGTGTCGTACGCCGTACTCCCCTACGTCCTCGACGAGTACGCGCTGCTGCCCTGCGGGGGTGCGCTCGGGCGGGGGTGCGGGCCACTCGTGCTCACGCGGGAGGCCGGGGTCGACCTCACCGGTAGGACCGTCGCCGTGCCCAGCGAGAAGTCGACCGCCTATCTGCTGTTCCGGCTGTGGGCCGCCGACGTGCTGACCGGGGCCGTCGGGGAGATCGTCGTGCTGCCCTTCGACCAGATCATGCCCGCGGTGCGGGACGGGAAGGTCGACGCGGGGCTCGTCATCCACGAGGCGCGGTTCACTTACCAGAACTACGGGCTGCACAAGCTTGCCGACATGGGCGAGCACTGGGAGCTGACCACCGGTCTCCCCATCCCGCTGGGCGCGATCATCGCGCGGCGGGCGCTCGGGGGGGACGCGCTGCGTGCGCTTGCCGCTGCGGCGCGCGCGTCCGTGCGGATGGCCTGGGACGATCCCGAGGTCTCCCGGCCCTATGTCCTGGAGCACGCCCAGGAGATGGATCCCGCCGTCGCCGATCAGCACATCGGTCTTTACGTGAACGAGTTCACCGCGGACCTCGGCGAGGACGGCTACGCCGCAGTCCGCGGCCTCCTCACCCGGGCTGCGGCCGAGGGCCTCGTCCCGGCCCTGCGACCGGGCGCCCTGTCGTTTCCGTAACTGAGGCTCCGCCCCGGACCCCGCTCCTCAAACGCCGGAGAGGCTGGATTTTCCAGCCTCTCCGGCGTTTGGGTCACACGTCCAACTGGTCCGCCACTGCACGCAGCAGACCCGCGATCTTCGCGCCCGAAGCCTTGTCCGGGTAGCGGCCCTTCTCCAGCATGGGGGTGATGTTCTCCAGGAGGGTGGTCAAATCCTGGACGATGGACGCGAGTTCGTCCGGCTTGCGGCGCTGCGCCGCGGCGACGGACGGAGTCGGGTCGAGGAGTGTCACCGAAAGAGCCTGGTCCCCACGCTGCCCCGCGACCACGCCGAATTCCACGCGCTGCCCGGGCTTGAGTGTGTCGACGCCGGCGGGCAGTACGGAGGAATGCACGAAGACGTCACCGCCGTCGTCGCGGGAGAGAAAGCCAAAGCCCTTCTCGCTGTTGAACCACTTGACCTTGCCGGTAGGCACGTGAAGTCCTCGTCCTCGTACTCGTCGTCGTACTCGTCTGTGCCGCGACGCGTTCCGGCGGACGGGTCGGTCCGGCCCGCCGGGCGTAAACGGCTCTGGATAGCAGTACAGCGGGTCGCCCCGACCCGCCGGATCCAAGACTATTGGTCCCCGGGCCGGTGACAAGACGTCCCCGGTTTCTTCCTTCGCGCTGGGAACTACCCTGGTCCGGTGCGTGACAAAACCCAAGCGAATTCCAGCGGACCGGGCGACGGGCTCGTCCGGATTGGCGCGATCGTTTTCTTCGTCGGCGCTGTGGCCACGTTGGTCACAGTGGCCCCGTTGTTCCTCGGCGGCGACCCATTCCCGCCCCTCGCGTATGCCGTGTGCATGCTGATGGGCGTGGGTTTCCTCATCGCGGGCGCGGGAGTCCTGAAGGGAATCGCGGTCCAGCGACGTCAGGCCAGGTCGGCGGCGGGATCGTCGGTCACCTAGCGCCGGATCCTCCGTCAGACGGCGCGGACATGGGCCGAAAGCCAGGCAGGGAACCCGCTCAGGTCTTCGAGTACGACATCGGCGCCCGCCGCGCGCAGTTCCGCTGCGTCGCACGGCCCCGTCGCCACCGCTACGGACAGCGCGGCCGCCGTACGCGCGCCGCGTACGTCGCCGGTGTGGTCGCCGACGTACACAGAAGCCCCGTACTCCCGCAGTGCCTGCGCCTTCTGTTCCGCCCACAGGTCGCCGACGACGGCGTCCACGTCGATCGCCAGGTGCTTCAGGTGGAGCTTCGCGTTCGGCTCGAACTTGGCGGTGACGACTATCGCGCGGCCGCCCGCCGCGTGCACCGCGTCGACGGCCTCGCGGGCGCCGGGCATCGCGGGCGTCGCGTTGATCGCGTATGTGGCGTACATCTCACGGTAGATCGTGGCCATCGAAGCGACCTGATCGGCCGGAAACCACCGCTTGATCTCCTCCTCCAGCGGCGGCCCGAGCCGGGTGACGGCCGCGTCCGCGTCGATGTACGTGCCCGTGCGCTCCGAAAGCGCCTGATAGCAGGCACGGATGCCGGGCCGGGAGTCGATCAGGGTCATGTCGAGGTCGAAGCCGACGGTGAGTGCGGCGGGGGCCCGGTCGTCAGTCCGTGAGGTCATGGGCCCATTGTGCCGAGGGTGCGAGAACTGCTCAGAGGCGGCGCCCCGGGCCCCCTTGGGCGCCCCCTTAGACTTAGCCAAGCCTTACCACCGCTCCGGCCCCGGCCGCCCGCTGTGCCCGACCTGCCGTCCCCGACCTGCGAATCGAGCCCCAACCGATGCGTGTGTCCGTCAGACGTGCTGTCGTGATGACGGCGGCCGTCGTGGCCCTGTCACTAGCGGTCCTGTTCTCCCTCGCCGTCGGCGCCCGCGCGATCGCGCCGTCCGACGTGTTCGACGCCCTGCTGCACGGCGGGCACAGCGACGCCGCCGACGTCGTACGGGAGATGCGGGTGCCGCGCACCGTCATCGGCCTGATGGTCGGCGCCGCCCTCGCCGTCGCGGGCACCGCCCTGCAGGGCATCACCCGCAACCCCATCGCCGACCCCGGCATCCTCGGCATCAGCCAGGGCGCGTCCGTCGGCGTCGTCCTCGCCATCGCGTACGCGGGCGTCCACACGCTCACCGGCTACGTCTGGTACGCCTTCGCGGGCGCCGGGATCGCCTCCGTCGCGGTGTACGCCATCGCCAGCAGCGGGCGCGGCGGGGCGACCCCGGTCAAACTCGCCCTCGGCGGCGCCGCCATCAACGCCCTGCTGGTGTCAGTGACGACAGCGGTCCTCACCACCAAGGCCTCCGCGCTCGACGAGTTCCGGTTCTGGCAGGTGGGCTCGCTGTCCGGGCGCGACGCCGACATCGCCGCGCAGGTGTGGCCGTTCCTCCTTGTGGGGTTGCTTCTCGTGCTCTCCGTCGCGCGCGGTCTTGACGCGCTGGCCCTCGGCGAGGACGTGGCGAAGGGGCTCGGGCAGAAGGTCGCGGTCGTACGGGTCGTGGGCGGGCTCGGTGCCACCGTCCTCACCGCCGTGGGCGTCGCGGCGGCCGGGCCCATCGCGTTCATCGGCCTCGCCGTCCCGCACATCGCCCGCGCGGTCGTGGGCAGCGACCACCGCTGGGTCCTCCCCCTCGCGGCCCTCCTGGGCCCCGTCATGCTCCTCGTCTCCGACACGATCGGCCGCGTCGTCTTTCCCCCGAGCGAGGTCCCTGCCGGGGTGATGACGGCCCTGATCGGGGTGCCGTTCCTGGTGACTCTGGTCCGCAGGAAGGCAGTAGCAGCATGACGACCACCGCTGCACGCGTGCGCCCAGCCGGTTACGGCGTACTCCGCTTCCGGCAGGCGAACTTCCTCGTCCACCGCCGCTCCGGCGTCGTCGCGGTGGCCCTCGGCCTGGCCCTCGCGGCCGCCTGCCTGGCGTACCTCTGCGTGGGCGAGACCTTCGTACAGCCGGCAGAGGCCCTGAAGGTCGTCTTCGGGTACTCCTCCCCCGACGAGCTGGTCGTCGGCACGCTGCGCGAACCCAGGATGACCGTCGGCCTCCTGGTGGGCGCGGCGTTCGGCGTCGCGGGCGCCCTCATCCAGACGGTCGCCCGCAACCCCCTGGCCAGCCCGGACATCATCGGCATCAGCCAGGGCGCGAGCGCCCTGACGGTGGGCGCGATGACGTTCGGCCTCACGTCGTACACGGTGCTCCCGTACCTGTCCGTGGCGGGCGGCGTCCTCGCCGCGCTCCTGGTGTACGTGTTCGCCTGGCGGGGCGGCCTGCACGCCACCCGCTTCGTCCTCATCGGCATCGGCTTCGCGATCGCGCTGCGCTCCGTCACGACGCTGTTCATGACGAAGGGCGACTACCTGGTCGCCCAGCAGGCGCAGATCTGGATGACGGGCAGCCTGAACGGCCGCGGCTGGGCGGAGGCGGAACCCCTCGCCCTGACCCTGCTTGTGCTGCTCCCGTGCGTGGCCTGGGCGGCACGGGCCCAGCGCACGGTGACGATGGACGACGACACCGCGACGGCGCTCGGCGTGCGCCTGGGCCGCGTCCGCTTCGGCCTGATCCTGCTCGGCGTCGTCCTCGCCTCCGTGGCGACCGGCGCCGCGGGCCCCGTCGACTTCGTGGCGCTGCTCGCCCCGCAGATCGCCCGCCGCCTCACCCGCAGCGCGCAGCTCCCGCTGCTCGGTTCGGCGCTGCTCGGCGCGCTGATCGTCGTACTCGCCGACCTGCTCGCGCGAAAGCTGTTCGCGCCGACCGAGCTGCCGGTGGGCGTCCTCACGGCGGCCGTCGGAGCCCCGTACCTGATCTGGCTCATCGTCCGCAGCCGCACCGTCCGCAATGGAGGCACCGCGTGACCGCCCCCGCCAAGGCCCCCGCCGACGCCCGCCTCGCGGCCCGCGAGCTGACCCTCGCGTACGAGGACCGCACGGTCGTGCACGACCTCGACCTCGCCATCCCCGACGGCAAGGTCACCGTCATCGTCGGCCCCAACGCCTGCGGCAAATCGACCACCCTGCGCGCGCTCGGCCGGCTCCTCAAGCCCAAGGGCGGCGCCGTCCTGCTCGACGGCGAGGCCCTCGCGAAGCTGCCGACGCGGCGCATCGCCCAGCAGATCGGGCTGCTCCCGCAGACGCCCGTCGCCCCCGAGGCCATCACCGTCGGCGACCTCGTGGCGCGCGGCCGCCAGCCGCACCAGCGCTGGTGGCAGCAGTGGTCCGACGCCGACGAGACCGCCGTCACCGAGGCGATGGAACGTACGGACGTCGCCGACCTCGCCGAGCGGTCCGTGGACGAGCTGTCGGGCGGGCAGCGGCAGCGCGTGTGGATCGCGATGGCCCTCGCGCAGGAGACGGAACTGCTGCTCCTCGACGAGCCGACGACGTATCTGGACATCTCCCACCAGGTCGAAGTCCTCGATCTGGTCCGTCAGTTGAACCATGACCGCGGCCGCACGGTCGTGGTCGTCCTGCACGACCTGAACCAGGCCGCCCGGTACGCCGACCACCTCGTCGCCATGAAGGAAGGGCGCCTCGTCGCCGGGGGCACGCCCGCGGAGGTCGTCACCGAGGAGCTCGTACGGGAGGTCTTCGGCCTGGAGTGCGTGGTGATCCCCGACCCGGTGACGGGGTCGCCGCTGGTGGTGCCCGGCGCGCCGTGGCAACCACCGGCAGACCGGAAGTCCTCTCACACGTCCGCTCACAAGTCCTCTCGCGACGAAAGGCCTACCTCATGACCGGATTCCCCCGCCGTCCGCTCACCGTCGGCGCCCTGGCCCTCTCCGGCGCGCTCGCCCTGTCCGCGTGCGGCTCGTCCGACGACGACAAGAAGGCGGACTCGGGCAAGACGCACACCGTGAAGACCGCCATGGGCGACGTGAAGGTGCCGGTGGCGCCGAAGCGCGTCGTCGTACTCGACACCGCCGAACTGGACTCCGCGATCACGCTCGGCGTGAAGCCGGTCGGCGCCACGCACGTCGAGGCGTCGTCCGGCTTCCTGAGCTATCTGCCCAAGGACAAGGTCGACGGCATCAAGGACGTCGGCGAGATGCTGAACCCCAACATGGAGGCCATCGCCGGCCTCGAGCCCGACCTGATCCTCACCTCCAAGATCCGGCACGCCGCGAAGTACGACCAGCTCAAGCAGATCGCGCCGACCGTGATGACGGAGACGACGGGCTACCCCTGGAAGGAGAACTTCCGGACGCACGCCGACGCCCTCGGCAAGAAGCCCGAGGCGAAGAAGGTCGTCGCCGACTACACCGCCCACGCGAAGAAGGTCACCACGGCCCTCGGCGGCCCCGCCAAGGCCAAGGCGACCGAGGTCAACGTCATCCGCTTCATGGAGGGCGCGGACATCCGCGTGTACGGCGAGCAGAGCTACATCGCCACCGTCCTGAAAGACGTCGGCCTCGGCCGCGCGCCGATCTCGGCGAAGGCCAAGGACGGCTTCTCGTACGACCTGTCGCCCGAGAAGATCGACCTGGCCGACACCGACGTCATCTTCCGCTCCACGTACGGCGATCCGAAGAAGGCGAAGCAGACGCAGACCGTCGGCAGCGGCCTGTGGAAGAACATGAAGGCCGTGAAGTCGGGCAATGTGCACACCGTCGACGACGAGTTGTGGATCCAGGGCATCGGGTACACGGCGGCGGCGAAGATCCTGGACGAGATGCAGGCGGACTTGACGAAGGGCTGACGACTCCGTCGCTCCGTTACTCCTCCGCCGACGGCCGTTGCCGCTGCGACCTCCACACCAGGAAGAGCGCGGAGGCGACGGCCGCGCCGCGGAGCACCCAGGGCCCGGTGTCGGCCATCGCCTCGTTCATGTGCCCCTTGACGATGGGCTCGCCCCACTTGCCCTGCGAGCGCCCCCACAGCCAGCCGACGCCTGCCGCGATCGCGAGCCCCGGCATGACGAACACGCCGACCTTCTTCTCGCCCCGGCTGAGCTTGGGCGCGTACCAGGCGACTATCCAGCCGCCCGCCAGCGCGTACCAGAGCTCGTTGCCGCCGATGGCGCCGACGAGGAGGGCGAGGGCGGCGAGCAGCACGATGGGATTGCTGAGGGAGAAGCCGCGACCGCGGGCGGCCACGCCTTCGTCGGAACCGCCCTTCGCCGCGGGGCGCTTGGCCGGAGCGGCGGCCTTGGCGGACGGAGGGAGCAGTCCGCCGAGGCGGCGGCGACGAGCGGCTTCGACACCGCCGCCGTCATCGTCCTCGTCACCTTCCTCGCCCTCAAACTCGGGGTCGTACTCGACACCTTCGTCGTAGCCGTCGTCCTCGTCGTCGTCCTCGATCTCGTCCCGGGTCTTGCCGCCGCCCGGCTTCGACGTGCTCACGGGGCGCCGCCCGGACCCAGCAGTTGGAGGCTTCAGCATCTCCGGGATCTCGACGCCGCCGACGAAGCCGTGCACGGTGTCGGCGCCCGCCGACGGGGTGTTGTCGACGCGCCACCAGTCCGGTTCGAGGTCGGTGCCGCCCGTGTCGCCGCCGAGTTCCTCGGTGCTCGCGAGGTGGGGCGGGGCGGGGCGGGGTTCGCGGCGGGGCCGGGGTACGGGTGCGGAGGTGGGGGACTGGGCGGTGGAGTCCTTTTCGGGGGCGGGGCGTTGAGCGTTCGCGGGGCGTCGGGGGGAGGCGGGGCGCAGCCGGGGCCGGGGGACGGCGCGGCGCAGGCGGCCCGGTTCGGGGACGACGCGGCGCAGGCGGCTGGAGGTGGGCTCGTCGGGCTGGTCGGGGATGGCGGCGCTGATGTCGTCGGGGTTGGCGGCGGCCGCGTCGACCAGGTCGTCGGGGGTGCCGAGCCGGTCCAGGATGCGGCGGACGGCGGCGGGGCTGTCGGCGGCGCCGGCGCGGCGGCGGTCGATCTCGGCGCGCAGCCCGGTCACCAGCCGCATCCGGGTGCCGGACGACAGCTGGCGCTGCTGCGCGACGTCGCCGACGCGGCTCAGGTAGTCGAAGACGAGCTGGTCGCTCTCGATCCCCACGAAGTTCCCTCCGGGGCTGCGGTGTTGTGGGCCCGGCCTCGACGTTACCGTGGGCCGGGCCCCCGGGTCCCCTTGCCCCTGACGCAGCCTCCGCAGATCGGCCTGCGGCCTCGTCCTCAAACGCCGGACGGGCTTTTCCCCACCCGCCCGCCCTTCCTGGGGCTCCGCCCCAGACCCCGCTCCTCAAACGCCGGAGGGGCTTTCCCCCACCCACCCGCCCTTTTAGCCCGTCCGGCGTTTGAGGACGAGGCGCGGAGCGCCGATGGCGGGGGTCCGGGGGCGGCAGCCCCCGGTTTCGGGAAGGGGCGGGCCCGGGGCGCCCCGCGAGGGCTCAGCCCGACTCGTCCGCCAGCTCCGCGACCCCCGTGACCCGGTGCAACGGATAGGTGCGGACTTCGTCCGCGGTGTGGTCGTACGCGGTGACGAACCCGCCCTCGACCCGAACCGGGGCGATGACCCGCTGACTGGCGGCGCCCTCGGCGTTGACGTAGCCGATCCACAGCGCCTCGCCGGTCATGACGGCGGCCTGCATGGTGGCGAGGGTCTCGGCGGCGGTGGTGCGGGGAAGTTCACCGGCGACGGCGGGCGCGTCCTTGCGGGGCGCGGTGGAGGCGAGATCACCCGCCCGGATGGCCCGCACGGCGGCGTCGAGGAGGGTGGAGTCGGGCAACGGCGGCCCGTCGGGGACGGGTTCGGGCGCCGTACGCGGCGGCGTGCGGTGGCTGTGCGCGCGGGTGACGAGGACGTCGCCCTCGGCACTCTCGGCGGAGGGCGCGAACCCCATGGACCGCAGCCCGTCGAGGAGCACGGCGGGCTCGGCGCCCGAGGCGAGCACGGTGGGCGCGAGCCGCCGAAGCCGCAGCCCCTGCCCGCGCTTGTCGGCGAGGATCTCGTTGAGCACGCCCTCGTCGTCGCAGCGTACGTAAGCGGAGGCGGCGCCGATGCGCAGGTGCCCGTGCTTACGGGCGACGTCGTCGATGAGGTAGGCGAGGGGTTGCGGGACGGGCGTACGGGAGTGCTCGGCGAGGAAGGCGTGCAGGTCGGACGCGCTCTGCCCGGCGTCGAGTGCGCGCCGCACGGACCCGGGCGTGAACCGGTACACGGTGGCGCCGCCCTTGGACTCGACGTCGGCGAGCACGGAGAGGGCGTCGGCGAGGGGCCGCTGGAGGGGCCCGGGGGCGACGGCGGTGAGGTCGGCCTGGAGCAGGACGTGGTCGAGGGGTTCGGGAAGCAGCGGGGCGAGCAGCTTGGCGGCTTCGGCGGCGGCAGCGGCGTACTCGGCGGGACTGGGCAGCCGATGCCACCCGGGACCGCCGCCCTGCGACGCGGCCCCAGCCACACCGCCCTGCGACGAAGCCCCACCGTGGAGCGCCCCGGCCCCCACCCCCAACAAAGCCCGAGCATGCGAGGCGACCGCCCCCCGCCCCGTGACCCCGAGCAGCTCGGCCTCCTCCAGAGCCCAACGAGCAAGCCGCGACCGCAGGTCGGAGGAGTCGGTCCCGCGCGCGGGCGGCCGTTCCCACCGCAGCCGCGTCAGCACCGACTCCGGCTCGGGCGCGGCCCCTTCGGGCAGCTCGGCGACGAGGGCGAGGACGCGTTGGCGTACCTCGGGCGCGGCGGAGCGGTCCAGGCCGGGACCGAGCGCGGACATCGTCCGGTCCTTGCTGTCGCGCCCGCCGACGAGCCCGGCGGTACGGGTCGCGCCCAGCCACGCGCCGGCGAGCCGGGCCCACCGCTCGGCGACGGGCAGCTCCTGCCACGTGTCGTACGCGGGAGTGGCCGCGTACCGCTCGTCGGCCTCGCCGTCGGCCGCGATCAGACCGGCGGCGTAGGCGAGTTCGACCCAGAAGGCGGCCTGGGGTTCCGGCACGTCGAGGGCGACGGCGGTCCGCTTGAGGTCGCGCACGCTCAGGCCGCCCGCGCGCAGGACGGCGGGGCCGCCCTCGTCCCAGTCCTTGAGGAGTTCGTCGATGGTGGCGAGCGCGGTGTGCGCCTGGCCCGCCGCGGTCACGTCCACAACCTGTGGACGGTGTTCGCGGGCGACGGCCAGGGCGGGCGGCGTCGCTTCGAGGACGCGGTGCGCGCGCCCGCCGCGCAGGTGCAGGGCGGCTTCGCGGGGCAGTACGACGGTGCCGGGCGCGGTCGGCAGGAGCAGCCCGCGGCCGATCAGCCAGCGCAGGTGGGGCGCGGGTTCGGCGGTCACCTGCCCGTAGGGCGGCCCCCACACGAGCCGCGAGAGCACCTCCACGGACTCCACGGGCGCCTCGTCCAGGAGCGCCGACATCCGCTCCCGGTCCGTGAACAGCGCCGTCAGCGCCTCCACGGCCGACACCGCGTCGTGCGTCACGGCGAGCCCCGCCGCCGCGACCAGGTTCTGCACCCGCCCCGGCGACATCCCCGCCATGGCTTCCGCGACGGTCGGCCCGAGCCCGGTCGGAGAGGGCCGCTGCGGGGTGGGCGCGAGCAGCTCCCTCGTGGTGCGGATGAGCCGGAGCCGGTCGTCGCCGCCCCACACCAGGGCCTGCCCGCGCAGGGTCGCGAGGGCCCGGTCGAAGGCGGCCCGGATCTCGCCCGCCTGTTCCTCACCCGTGGGGTCGCCCACGAGGTCGCCCGCGATCAGGTCGAACAGCACCTCGTACGTCGCCGGCTCGGGCGCCACCGCGAGCGCCTCCACGACCTGCTGCGCGAACCGGTCGAGCCGCTCAAGGGCGCGCACGACGGAAGCCCGCGTGCCCGCGCGGGTCGCGAGCTGCGTGAGATCGTTCGGAACCGGCGTCAGAAGATCCGGCCGGGCCCGCAACAGCGCGACGAGGGTCACGTCATCACTCGCCCGGAGGGCTTCCGCCAGGGAACGGGGGGCGTCCGGGGTGCTCATCCTGGTCACGGTAGCGGGTCCCCCGCCGGGCCGGGGCAGACGCGGCGCTCCCACACCGTTCCGCAGCCGGTGAAGATCGGCACCGGACCTCCGGCTAGCTCCGCTCAGGACGACGCGTTGCCCGTGAGCAGCAGCACCACGAACACCGCCAGACCCAGCGCTCCCATGATGGGCTTGGCGAGCAGCACCGCCGCGGCCAGCAGCCCCGCGGCCAGCGCGGCGCCCACGGCGAGATTCCGGCGCGTCCGCGTGCCCGCCGGGACGCGGGGGGCGTGGGGGGCGTGGGCCGCGTACCACTGCGGACGCTGCTCGTACGGATTCAGCCCTGGACGGCGCTCGTACGGATTCGGCTTCCTGGTCATGGCCACAGCCAACCCCGCCCGCACCCGCATCCGGCAGGGCGCACGTACTCAGGCGCCGCCGCCCCTCCTCCGCGTTCGTACTCACACCCCACCCGCCGAGCCCCGCGCACGCCTCGGCGCGCCCGGCGCGTCGCGCCACCCCACCCCGTGCCGCGCGCCCCGGCCCGTCCGGACCAGATCCGGACCACGTTCCACCAACTCCCGAACGACCACAGAGAGTTACAGCTAGCCTTCACTGCGTGACGCCCCCGATGGCCATCGGCAAACTCCTGGAGTCCGACCCGCGCCGCATCGGGCCCTACCGGCTGACCGGTGTGCTCGGGCGCGGCGGCATGGGCGAGGTCTTCCTGGCCAGGGACCGCAGGGGGCGGCAGGTCGCGGTGAAGCGGATGCGGCCGTCGATGATGCACGCGCGGGAGGCCAGGCGGCGCTTCGCCCGCGAGGTCATGGCGGCGCGCACGGTGGACAGCCCGCTCGTCGCCAAGGTCCTCGACGCCGCCCCGGAGGCCGCCCAGCCGTGGCTCGCCACGGAGTACGTGCCGGGTGTCGCGCTGTCCGAGGCCGTGGAGACGTACGGGCCGCTGCCGGAGGAGTATGTACGCGACGTCGGGCGCCAGTTGACGGACGCGCTCGCCGCGATCCACCGGGCCGGCCTCGTCCACCGCGACTTCAAACCGTCGAACGTCCTGCTCAGCGCGGGCGGCCCGCGCGTCCTCGACTTCGGGCTCGCCCGGCATCTGCACGCCAGCACCTTCACCACCAGCCAGGAGTTCCTCGGCACGCCCGCGTACGCGGCGCCCGAGCAGTGGGACGCGGCGAACATCACGCCCGCCGCCGACGTCTTCTCGCTCGCGTCGACGCTCGTGTACGCGCTGCGCAAGCGGGCGCCGTTCGAGGCGGAGGACATGTGGCGGGTGATGTACGCGATCCGCTTCGAGGAGCCGGACCTCTCGGGGCTGCCCGGCGGCTGGCGCCGGCTGGCGGCGACCTGCCTCGCCAAGCGCCCCGAGCACCGGCCCTCCCTCGCCGAGGTGGCGACGGTGCTGGACGGCTTCCCGTCCACCGGCTCCTCCCCCGCCGTGCCGCCGGACGGGCTCGCGGCGCTGCTTCCGGCGCCCGCGGGGCCGCGGCCGCGGGGGGTTTCGCGGCGGGGGGTGATGCGGGTGGGGGCCGCGGTGGTGGTGGGCGCGGGCGTCGCCGGGCTGGTGGGCGGGGACCGTCGCCCGCCCGCCCCCGACGCGTGGACGTTTCCGACGAAGGGCGTGGTGCACCAAGTCCTGGTCGCGGACGACACTTTGTACGCGGCGGACGGCCTGGGCCGCGTGTACGCCCTGGACGCCCGGACCGGGCGTCCCCACTGGAGCAGGCAGATGTCGATCCGCGGCGCACGGCCTTGGCTGGGGACACTGCCGGGCAGACCAGGGCTCTACGTCACGGGCGACCGCTTGGACGTACTCGACTCCGCCACCGGCGAAAAGGTGTGGAACATCGGGATCCCGGCGCTCGGCGCCCCGGCCGTGTCCCCGGAAGCCATCGCCTTCCTCACGCGCGGCGCGGTGTCGGACGAGCTGGCCCTGGTGGACCAGTTCACGCGGGAGCGGGTCCGTCCCAGGTCCGACGGCCTCGCGCTCTCGGTGACCGACGAACGCCCGTCTCCGACAGCACCGGCCCTGTACGGGAACACCAAGGCCGTCGTCGGCGGCAGCGAGGGCTACATCTACGGCATCCCGTTGAAAGGGAAGGAACGTACCTTCCTGGAACTGCCCGACGGCGACCGCCCTTCCCCCGCCGCCCCTCTCGTCACCGGCGGCGTCGCCTACCTCGGCACGACCGCCAAGGGCCGCATCGTCGCCGTCGACGCGAACGTCATGAGACTCCTGTGGGTCTCCACGCTCGCGGGCCCCGGCGAGACCTGGTCCACCCCCGCCATGGGTGACGGCACCCTCTTCGTGACCGGTTTCGCCAGCGGCGTGCACGCGGTCGACCGCGCCACGGGGAAGCGGGGCTGGACGTACCGCCCCGCGTCCCCCACCCCCAGCTCCCCGGCCGTCGCGGGCGACGCGGTGTACGTCCTCACGCACGAGGGCGAGCTCCTCGCCCTGCACACCGGCACCGGCGACGTCCTGGCCCGCCACCGGTACGAGCCGTTCCCCCGAGGCTCCGCCCCGGTCTGCGCCCCCGTCGCCGCCCACGGCCTCGTCCACTTCGCCACCGCCGACCGCACCATCCGCGCGGTACCGCAGGCCCGCACGCAGGCGGCGTAAAGGCGAGGCAGAAGCGACGCAGACCCGCCCGCGCGGCGATGCGGCACACTGGATGTTTGGCCTAGCGAAAGGGCACCCCCGGTGAACGGACCGCTCATCGTCCAGTCGGACAAGACTCTGCTGCTCGAAGTGGACCACGAGCGGGCCGACGCCTGCCGCCGCGCCATCGCCCCGTTCGCGGAGCTGGAGCGTGCCCCGGAGCACATCCACACGTACCGCGTCACGCCGCTCGGCCTGTGGAACGCCCGTGCGGCGGGGCACGACGCCGAGCAGGTCGTGGACGCGCTCGTCGAGTTCTCGCGGTATCCCGTCCCGCACGCGCTCCTCGTCGACGTCGCCGAGACGATGGCCCGCTACGGCCGCCTCACCCTCAGCAAGCACCCCGTCCACGGCCTCGTCCTCACCAGCACCGACCGCCCGGTCCTGGAGGAGATCCTCCGCTCGAAGAAGATCCAGCCGCTGGTCGGCGCCCGCGTCGACCCGGACACGGTCGCCGTGCACCCCTCCGAGCGCGGCCAGATCAAGCAGACGCTGCTGAAGCTGGGCTGGCCCGCAGAGGACCTCGCGGGGTACGTCGACGGCGAGGCGCACGCCATCGAGCTGCGCGAGGACGGCTGGGCCCTGCGCCCCTACCAGCGCCAGGCCGTCGAGGGCTTCTGGCACGGCGGCAGCGGGGTCGTCGTGCTGCCGTGCGGCGCGGGAAAGACGCTGGTGGGTGCCGGCGCCATGGCCGAGGCGAAGGCCACGACGCTGATCCTCGTCACCAACACCGTCTCCGCCCGGCAGTGGAAGCACGAGCTGGTCAAGCGCACCTCCCTCACCGAGGACGAGATCGGTGAGTACAGCGGTACGAAGAAGGAGATCCGGCCGGTCACCATCGCCACGTACCAGGTACTTACCACCAAGCGGAAGGGCATCTATCCGCATCTGGAGCTCTTCGACTCCCGCGACTGGGGCCTCATCCTCTACGACGAGGTGCACCTGCTGCCCGCGCCCGTCTTCAAGTTCACCGCCGATCTGCAGGCGCGGCGGCGGCTCGGTCTCACGGCGACGCTCGTGCGGGAGGACGGGCGCGAGTCGGACGTCTTCTCGTTGATCGGGCCCAAGCGGTTCGACGCGCCGTGGAAGGAGATCGAGGCCCAGGGGTACATCGCGCCCGCCGACTGCGTCGAGGTGCGCGTCAATCTCACCGACTCCGAGCGGCTCGCGTACGCCACCGCCGAGGCCGAGGAGAAGTACCGCTTCTGCGCCACCACCGCGACCAAGCGGAAGGTCACCGAGGCGCTGGTGCGCAAGCATCAGGGGGAGCAGACGCTCGTCATCGGACAGTACATCGACCAGCTCGACGAGCTGGGTGAGCATCTCGACGCGCCCGTCATCAAGGGGGAGACGACGAACGCGCAGCGCGAGAAGCTGTTCGACGCCTTCCGCGAGGGCGAGATCTCCGTCCTCGTCGTCTCCAAGGTCGCCAACTTCTCCATCGACCTGCCCGAGGCGACCGTCGCCATTCAGGTGTCCGGCACGTTCGGCTCCCGCCAGGAGGAGGCGCAGCGGCTCGGGCGTGTGCTTCGGCCGAAGGCCGACGGGCATGAGGCCCGCTTCTACTCCGTGGTGGCGCGGGACACCATCGACCAGGACTTCGCCGCGCATCGGCAGCGGTTCCTCGCGGAGCAGGGGTACGCGTACCGGATTCTCGACGCGGACGCGGTGCTGGCAGAGGGCTGAGTGGTCAGCGGCGGCGGACGCCCGCCTCTTCCGCGTACTCACCGAGCACGGCCACGCCGAACGCCGCGCCCGCGAACACCTTCGCGGCGCGCAGTGCGGCGCCGATGCGGTGCGGGCGGTGGGTGTCGGAGAGGGCCGTCGCGCCGGTGGAGGGGCGGGAGTCGGGGCCGAGGGACGCGGGGGTGAAGGTTGCTGCGCTCATGTGTCCATGGTGGTTCGCGGAGCCGCTCGGCACATCGGTCTGCGGGGGTAACCGGCGCTGTACGCCGGTACGACTCCGGGGCTGCGCCCGTCCGTCTCCGGAGGGAGGGCGACCCTCAGGGTTTTCTCGGGGGTGCCTCAGGGTTTGGTGACGCGGCGTTTCCCGGGAGGGGTGCGCCGGGCTCGCCGCGCCCCCGGGAAATTCGTTGGCCCCGCCCCGGCCCCCCTCACTAGGATCTCCCCTTCCCGCCTCCCGCCCTGTTGGAGCGCCGCCGCCCGGCCGGAAACCGGCGGCCCTGAGCCACGTACCGAGCACATCCCGCACCCGCCGGAGGCCACCCCGTGAACGCCGCGCCCGAAGACCCCCTCGTCGACCCCCTCGCCCGCGAGCGCGCCCACCTCACCGCGTCCCGCGCCGCGCTGCGCGCCATGCGCGAGGACGCGCAGGCCCTGGACATCCGCGACGTGACCGCGAACTGGGTCAACGCCGAGGTCCTGCAGCGCCAGATCGACGAGCGGATCAAGGCCCTGGCCGACCTCTCGCACACGCCGCTGTTCTTCGGCAGGCTCGACTTCCTGCACATGGTGGGCGCGGACCAGGCCGAGGGCGGGGAGGGCGAGCGCTTCTACATCGGGCGGCGGCACGTCCACGACGCCGACGGCGACCCCATGGTCATCGACTGGCGCGCGCCCGTCTCGCAGCCCTTCTACCGGGCCTCGAAGAAGGACCCCCTGGACGTCGGCCTGCGCCGCCGCTTCGGTTACACCGGCGGCGACCTGACCGCGTACGAGGACGAGCACCTCACCGACACCACCGAGGCCGAGCAGGTCAGCAAGCTGCTCCAGCAGGAGATCGAGCGGCCGCGCGTGGGTCCGATGCGGGACATCGTGGCGACGATCCAGCCCGAGCAGGACGAGATCGTACGTGGCGGGCTCGGCGGGTCCGTGTGTGTGCAGGGTGGCCCCGGCACCGGAAAGACGGCGGTCGGCCTGCACCGGGTCGCGTACCTCCTCTACGCCCACCGCGAGCGCCTCGCCCGCACCGGCACCCTCGTCATCGGCCCGAACCGCTCCTTCCTCCACTACATCGAGCAAGTCCTGCCCGCCCTCGGCGAGTTGGAGGTGCGGCAGGCGACGGTCGACGACCTCGTGGCGCACGTGCAGGTGACGGGCCGTGACGACGCGGACGCCGCCGTCGTCAAGGGCGACGCGCGCATGGCGGACGTGCTGCGCCGGGCGCTGCGCGCGCATGTGACGCTGCCGCACGAGGCGGTCGTGGTGGTGCGGGGGTCGCGGCGGTGGCGCGTACCGGCGTACGAAGTCGAGGAGATCGTGGGCGAGTTGCTGGCCCGCGACATGCGCTACGGGGCCGCCCGCGAGGCGCTGCCCCATCGCATCGCGCACGCCGTGCTCGTCCAGATGGAGCGGTCGGGGGAGGCGCCGGACGACCGGGTGCAGGACGCGGTGGCGCGCAACGCGGCGGTGAAGGCGGCCGTGAAGACGGTGTGGCCGCCCGTCGACCCGGCGAAGCTGGTGCTTCGGCTGCTGTCCGACGTCGACTTCCTGGCCGCGCACGCGGACGGGATCCTGTCCCCCGAGGAGCAGAAGACGATCCTCTGGGCCAAGCCCGCGCGGGGCGTGAAGAGCGCCAAGTGGTCGGCTGCGGACGCCGTGTTGATCGACGAGGCCGCGGATCAGATCACCCGCACGCACTCCCTGGGGCATGTGGTCCTCGATGAGGCGCAGGACCTCTCGCCGATGCAGTACCGGGCCGTGGGCCGCCGCTGCACGACGGGGTCGGCCACCGTCCTGGGCGACCTGGCGCAGGGCACCACGCCGTGGGCGACGCCGAGTTGGGCCGAGGCGCTGACCCATCTCGGCAAGGCGGACGCCGTCGTGGAGGAACTGACGGCCGGCTTCCGCGTGCCCCGCGAGGTCATCGCGTACGCGTCCCGCCTCCTGCCGTCCATCGCCCCCGACCTGACGGAGGTCAGCTCGGTCCGCGAGTCCCCGGGTTCACTGGCGGTACGCCACGTCGCCGACCCCACCGAGGCGGTCCTCGCCGCCTGCACGGAGTCCCTCCGCAACGAGGGCTCGGTGGGCCTGATCGCTGCGGACGCCCGGGTCCCGGCCCTGGCGGAAGCCCTGCGCGCGGCCGGCCTCCCCCACCTGGACCCCGGCGAGGAGACCACCCCCGACACCCGCCTCACCCTCGTCCCCGCGTCCCTGGCCAAGGGCCTGGAGTACGACTACGTGGTCCTGGACGAACCGGCCGCGGTGCTCACGGGCGAGCCGGACGAACGCACGGGCCTGCGGCGCCTGTACGTGGCCCTGACCCGAGCGGTGTCGGGCCTGACGGTGATCCACTCGACCCCACTGCCGGAAGCGCTGGCGACGCCGTGAGGTGACGGTGCGGGAGAGGTCCCGGCGGGCGGGTCGGGCGTCAGGCGTCCAGGGCCCGGCGCCAGGCCGAGACCGCCTCCGCCGAGACCGGCGCGTCCCACCCGTGGGGCCGAGCCGCCCCGCCGATGTGGAAGGCGTCGACCCCGGCCGCCCGGAGCCCAGGGACGTGGTCGAGGCGGAGGCCGCCGCCGACGAGGATCCGGGGCTCGTACCCGGGCTCACCGGAGCGCGCCGCCTCGGCGAGGAGGGTGGGGAGCCCCTCGTCGACGCCGCCCGCGGCGCCTGCGGTGAGGTACGTGTCCAGACCGGGCAGGTCCGCGAGCTGCTTGCGCAGGGCGTCCCGGTCGGCGGCCCGGTCGACGGCCCGGTGGAACGTCCACCGGCACCCGTCCAACGCCCCCACGACCGCCTCGACGGCAGCCACGTCCGCGCCCCCGGATTCGTCCAGGAACCCGAGCACGAACTCCTCGGCCCCCGCGTCCCGCAGCTCCCGCGCCCGGCGTACCAGCTCGGAGACGTCCCCCGCCGCGAACCCGTCCGCGAGCCGCAGCATGACGCGCAGCGCGATGCCGACCGAGGAACGGATCTCCGCGAAGGTCTCCAGGGACGGCGTGAGCCCGTCCGCGGCCATGTCGGTGACCAGCTCGAGGCGGTCCGCACCTCCGGCCTGGGCGGCGATCGCGTCCTCGGCGTCGAGGGCGATCACCTCCAGGAGCGCGCGCTTGCTCATGGATGTCTTCCTTAGGGCGTCGGAGCCTGCTGGCAGGCGGGCGTGGGCGTCGTGCGGAGCGGCGACCACAGAAACACAGGTCTAGTCCAATTACCAGGGTACGCGCAGATCACCCCGGCGCGAATCCCACCGCACCGGGGTGATCAAGCCACGTACCGTATCCAACAAGCCACGCCGCGCCCGAAACCTCAGCTCAGCGCCTTGAACCCGCGCAGCCGCAGGCTGTTGCCCACCACGAAGACCGAGGAGAAGGCCATCGCGGCCCCCGCGAGCATCGGGTTGAGCAGCCCGGCCGCGGCGAGCGGCAACGCGGCGACGTTGTAGGCGAAGGCCCAGAACAGGTTGGACTTGATGGTGCCGAGGGTGTGGCGCGAGAGCCGGATCGCGTCGGCCGCCGCCCGCAGGTCACCGCGGACCAGGGTCAGGTCACCGGCCTCGATGGCGGCGTCCGTCCCCGTCCCCATGGCGAGCCCCAGGTCGGCCTGCGCGAGCGCCGCCGCGTCGTTGACGCCGTCGCCGACCATGGCCACCGAACGGCCCTCGGCCTGAAGGCGCTTGACCACGTCGACCTTGTCCTGCGGAAGGACCTCCGCGATGACGTGCTCCGGCGCGATGCCGACCTCGGCGGCGACGGACGCCGCGACGGCGGCGTTGTCCCCGGTCAGCAGCATCGGCGTGAGGCCGAGCTCGCGCAGCCTGCGAATGGCTTCCGGGCTGGTCTCCTTCACGGCGTCGGCCACTTCGAGCACGGCCCGCGCCTCGCCGTCCCAGGCGACCGCGATGGCCGTACGCCCGGCGGCCTCGGCCGCGTCCTTGGCCCGCTTCAGCTCCGACGAAAGGTGGATCTCCCACTCGGCGAGCAACTGCTCACGGCCGACAAGGACCGCGTGCCCCTCGACGATCCCCTGCACCCCGAGCCCGGGGACGTTGGCGAAGTCCTCCGGCGTCGGCAGCGCGCCGACCCGCTCGGTGGCCCCCGCGGCGACGGCCTGCGCGATGGGGTGCTCGGAGGAGTGCTCCAACGCGCCCGCGATCCGCAGCACTTCGTCCTCGGTCGCGTTCTCGCCGACGTGCGTCGCGAGCAGCGTCATCCGCCCCGTGGTCACCGTCCCGGTCTTGTCGAGCACGATCGTGTCGACGCGTCGCGTGGTCTCCAGGACCTCCGGGCCCTTGATGAGGATGCCGAGCTGGGCGCCGCGCCCGGTGCCGACCATCAGCGCGGTCGGCGTGGCGAGGCCCAGGGCGCAGGGGCAGGCAATGATCAGTACGGCGACGGCGGCGGTGAACGCGGCCGTCAGACCGGAACCGTTGCCGAGCCAGAACCCGAGCGTGGCCACGGCGAGCGCGATGACGACGGGCACGAACACGCCGGAGATGCGGTCGGCGAGCCGCTGGGCCGCCGCCTTGCCGTTCTGCGCGTCCTCCACGAGCCGTGCCATGCGCGCCAGTTGAGTGTCGGCGCCGACCCGCGTGGCCTCGACGACGAGACGGCCGCCGACGTTCAGGGTGGCGCCGGTGACGGCGTCGCCGGGCGCGACCTCGACGGGCACGGACTCGCCGGTGAGCATGGAGGCGTCGACGGCGGAGGTGCCCTCGACGACCCGCCCGTCGGTGGCGATCTTCTCACCGGGCCGCACGAGGAACCGGTCGCCAACCATCAACTCACTAACTAGAACGTTCTTTTCAGTCCCACCCCGCAGCACGGTGACGTCCTTCGCCCCCAGTTCGAGCAGCGCCTTGAGAGCCGCGCCCGCCTTCCGCTTGGAGCGGGCCTCGAAGTACCGCCCGGCGAGGATGAAGGCGGTGACGCCGGCCGCGGCCTCCAGGTAGATGTTCCCGGCGCCGTCGCTGCGCTCGATGGTCAGCTCGAAGGCGTGCGTCATGCCGGGCATCCCGGCCGAGCCGAAGAACAGCGCCCACAGCGACCACAGGAACGCCGCCGACGTACCGACCGATATCAGCGTGTCCATGGTGGCCGCGCCGTGCCGGGCGTTGGTGACGGCCGCCTTGTGGAAGGGCCAGGCGGCGTACGTCACGACAGGCGCCGCGAGCGTCAGGGACAGCCACTGCCAGTACTCGAACTGGAGGGCCGGGACCATCGCCATCGCGATGACGGGCACGGAGAGCACGACGGCGGTGATCAGCCGCTCCCGCAGCGGCCGCAGCGCGTCGGCGTCCGCACCGCCTGCCTCACCCGCACCTGCCCCGCCGGGCTCCGCGCTCGGCGGGGCGGGCTCCTGGGCGGTGTATCCCGTGGCCTCGACGGTGGCGATCAGGTCGGCCACGGCGACGTCGTCGCCGTCGTACGTGACCTTGGCCTTCTCGGTGGCGTAGTTGACGGTCGCCGCCACCCCGTCCATGCGGTTGAGCTTCTTCTCGATGCGGGCGGCGCACGAGGCGCAGGTCATGCCGCCGATGGAGAGTTCCACCTGCGCCGTCTGTGCTGTCTCAGTGGTGGACATGCCAGCTGCTCCTCATGGCCGGGTACCCCGGGTCGGTATTGCCTTACGAGTCCATGTATACCCCTGGGGGGTATCAGAACGCAAGAAGATCCCGGGGGAGAATCGGGCTTGACTTGATACCCCCAGGGGGTATCGTCGTTCTCATGAATACAGGACTGCGGATCACCGCGTACGCCACGGCCGTCGCGGCGGCGTTCGGCGCCGCGTACGCGGCGGGCACGAACGTCGACACCGTGAGCAAGCCGGTGGCGCACAGCGAGAAGAAGGACCACGGCGGCGGGCACCCGGAACAGGGCGCCGAGAAGAAGGGCGGCACGGCCCCGGCGGGCCTGCAGGTCGCCGCCGGCGGTTACGCACTCGACCTGAAAACGCCGCGCGCCGAGGCGGGCGAGCGCACCGACCTGCGCTTCACCGTCCTGAAGGAGTCCTCAAGGACGCCCTTGAAGACGTACAAGAAGGATCACGGCAAGGAACTCCACCTGATCGTCGCCTCACGCGACCTGACGACGTACCGCCATCTGCACCCCACACGCGCCGCCGACGGCACCTGGTCCGTCCCGGCGACACTGCCGAAGGCCGGGGACTACCGCGTGTTCGCGGACTTCACGCCCGCGCGGGCGAAGCAGAAGGTAACCCTGGGGACGGACCTCGCCGTGACGGGCGCGTACGCGGCGGCCGAGCTGCCGCCCGCGAAGCCCACCGCGAAGGCGGGCGACGGCTACGAGGTGCGCCTGGACGGCGGGTTGAAGCCCGGCAAGCCCCGCGAGCTGACGCTGCGCGTCACCCGCGACGGCAAGCCGGTCACCAACCTCCAGCCCTACCTGGGCGCCTACGGCCACCTGGTCGCGCTGCGCGCGGGCGACCTCGCGTACCTGCACGTCCACCCGAACGGCGAAGTGGGCGACGGTGCCACGAAGCCAGGACCGCGGGTGTCCTTCACGGCGACGGCGCCGAGCACGGGCGCGTACCGCCTGTTCCTGGACTTCAAGCACGAGGGGACGGTGCGGACTGCGGCGTTCACGGTGCACGCGGGCGGGAGCGGGGCCGACACCAACACCGACACCGGGGCCGACACAGGGACGGGCACCGACACCGGGAGCACGACCGCACCCCACGGACACTGAGCCAACCCCCGCCCCCGGAGCCTCAGTTGAAGATGGTCAGCTCCTCCCGCGTCACACCCGCGAGCTCGAACCGCGACCCGTCGAGCGGGCGGCCCGCGTACAGCCGGATGAGGGTCGGGGCGTCACCGATGTACCGGGCCGGGGGCCGGCTGCCGTCGGTGACGCCGAGGATCAGCGGCTCGTCGAAGCCGTCGAGGTCGGCGTGCAGGGGCAGCGCGGCGCGCTGTTTGGTGTACGCGGCGAGCAGCGGCAACGCGTCGCCGAGACCGTCGCCCGCGTACGCGCCCGGCAGCCCCCAGGCATCCCGTACGTCACCGGCGTGCACCCACTCGCCGAGCGCCACGCCGTCGAAGAGGCCCTTGGACGCGGCGATGGCGGCGCCCGCGTTCGTCATGCCGTGCTCCAGCTCGTCCACGATGCGGGAGTTGGGCCAGTCGGTGCGCTCGGCGATGTCGCGGTCGTTGCCCGCCGCGGTGAACACACCCTCCTCGAAGCGGCTCTCGATGACGCGGCTGAGCGCCGCCGAACAGTGCGCGAGGACGTCGCGGACCGCCCAGCCCGGGCAGCAGGTGGGCGCAGCGAAAGCCTTTTCGTCGGCGGCGCGCAGGAGGGGGATGAGAGCGTCGCGTTCGGTACGGAGGAGCCGGCCGGGGCGGTCGGCTTCGTGCGCTTCGTCGGACGTGGTCGCGTCGTTCGTCATGGCGGCCAGCCAAGCGGGCGCTGCCGCGAAAGGCAACGTCCGGGGCCGGGTTTTCCGTCGAGACCCGCCCCGAGCCCCTCTCGCCTACTGTGCCTGAGGCGCCCGCTCCGGTTCCGGCTCCGGCGGACAGTCCGGATCGTTCTCGTACGCGGTACGGGCCGTGAAAGCGCTCTTGGCGGACTCCTTCCCCGAACCCCCTCGCACCCGCAACGAAACCGCCACCGCAACGATCGCGAACGTCGTGAGCCCGGCGCCCGCCCACGCGGCCGACTCGTAGCCGAGCCCCGCGTCGATGACGGTGCCGCCGAGCCAGGGCCCGGCCGTGTTGCCGAGGTTGAAGGCGGCGGTGGCGGTGGCACCGGCGAGGGTGGGCGCGGCGGTGGCGACCTCGAAGACGCGGGCGTTGAGCGCGGGCCCGGTGTAGAAGGCGGAGACGCCGAGCAGGAAGGCGAGGACGACGGCCGCGGCGGCGGTGGCGGAGAAGAGGGCGAGGGCGGTGAGGAACACGGTCGAGGCGGCGATCCCGCTGAACAGCACGGTGAAGATCCGCCCGTCGGTGACGCGCCCGCCGATGGCGGTCCCGATGAGCGCGCCCACGCCGAACAGCGCGAGCACCGCCGGAACCCATCCCTCCCGCATCCCCGCGACATCCGTCAGCAGCGGCGCGAGATAGCTGAAAGCGCAGAACACGCCGCCCGCGGCGAGCGCGACGACGGCGACGGCGAGCCACACCTGCCGATCCCGGTAGATGACCAACTCCCGCCGCAGCACAGGCTGTTCGGCGGGCCGCTCGATCCGCGGCACGAGCGCGACGACACCCACGAGCGCGAGCCCCGAGGCCGCCGCCACCGCCCAGAACGCGGACCGCCACCCGAAGTGGTCCCCGAGGAAGGCGCCCGCCGGTACGCCGAGGACGTTGGCGATGGAGAGACCGCCGAGCATCACTGCGATGGCCCGCGCCCGCTGCGTCACCGGCACCATCGCCACGGCCACGGACGCGCCGACCGCCCAGAACCCGGCACAGGCCAGCGCGCTGACGACACGCGACGCGAAGAGGATCCCGTACGACGGCGCGATCGCCCCCGCGATCTGCCCGAGCCCGAACACTCCGAGGAGCGCGACCAGCGTCGCCCGCCGCGGCAGCCGCAACGTGGCCGCCGCGAGCAACGGCGCCCCCACGACCATCCCGATGGCGAACGCCGAGATCAACAGCCCCGCCCGCGGCACCGAGACGCCCATGTCGTCCGCCACGTCCGGCAGCAGCCCCGACAGCATGAACTCACTGGTACCGAGCGCGAAGACGGCGACACCGAGGGTGTGGACGGCTATGGGCATGCGGGTGCGCGGGGGTATGTGAGAGGGCATGGTCAGGGCCGACGGAGCTCGAAGGTGAGGTTGGCGTCCCGGTCGGCGGCACGGACGAATCCCGCCCGAGTCAGGACGCCGTGGGACGCGGTGTTGTCCGGGTCGGCGAGCGCACGCAGCCCCGACAGGGGGACGTCGCCCGCCTGCCCCAAGGTGAATTCCGCGAGCGCACTCAGCGCCTGCGTCGCGTACCCGTTGCCACGGGCGGCCGGCACCAGGTCGTACCCGACCTCGGCCCACCCCTCCTCATCGGGCGCCCCATGGAACCCCATGGCCCCGACGGCGAGCTGATCCTCTTCACGGACGACGGCGAACATCCCCCACTCGGGCCGGTGCGTCCCCGCCGCATACGCCTTCGCGATGCGCCCGGCAGCCCCCCGAGTCCCCTCGAAGGGCCCGCCCTCGACCCACCGGAAACCCCCGTCACCGCCCGCGGCGAGATCGGCGGCGGCGTCCACCGCCACCTCGACCAGCGCGACGGGCCCCGCGGGCAGGTGCAGCGGGTTGTGCCACCTCCACCGCTCGAGCCGCCCGTGCCCCGCACGCTCGCCCCGCCCGGTGGCCCAGAGGAGCACCTCCCAGTGCCCCTCCCCGTCCCGCGCGGGCGCGACCTTCGGGAACTGCCGCGCGAGCAGCGCCTCGCACAGCTCCGCCGGGGGCTCGTAGGCGACGTCGAAGGCCCGCAGGATGTCGTACGTGTGCAGGAGCAGCTCGACGCTGCCCATCGCCGCGAAACCGGCGGCGTCCGAGCTGCCGTACAGGTACGGATGCCACCCCCGCACCCCCGGCGGCGTCGTCCGCACGACCGCCGCCAGCATCCCCGCCGTCGCCTCGACGACCCGCACCGCGCCGTCCGCGTCGGTGCCCTCCTCGAGGTGGATGTCGAAGGGCACATACGCGCCCGTGCCCGCCGTGCGCCCGGTGAGCTGCCCCGCGTACCCCGTGAAGTCGCCCCCGATGTGCTCGGCAGTGAACAGGCAGCTCCACTCCAGGCCGCCCGCGGGCCGCGTCCAGTCGTACTCCGCCGTCGCCACCGCGCGCAGCGCCCGCACCGCGTGCGCCGTCGCCTCGTCGATCCTGTTCCCACCGTTGAAAAGCATGCGGCGAGGCTACGTGAGCAGTTCCAGCTCCGTCGTGAGGTTTTCCCTGGCCCGGGGCTCCCAGTGCGCGGCGCCGTACTCGGTACGGAACAGCCGGGGCAGCGCGAGCAGTTGCCGCAGCACGTCGGCCCGCCCGGCGCGGAACGCCTCGTCGGGCACGAAGGCGTACTCCTCGCGGACGGCGGCGGCGTAAGCGGCGTACGCGTCCGGCTCGGCCGCGAGGATCGCGAGGTCCGCGTCGCACAGGACCTCGCCGTTGCGGTCGCCGTCGGCGGGGTCGTGGGTGACGGTGAGCCGGACGAGCCGGGCCACCTCGGCGGTCGCCTCGGGCGTGAGCCCCGCCTCGGGCAGCGCGCGTTCCGCGAGCCGGGCGCTGCGCTCCTCGTTCTCGGAGCGGTCGGGGGCGTACACCGCGTCGTGGAACCACGCCGCGAGCCGCACCAGCTGCGGGTCGTCCGCGTACGCCTGGAGGGTGTCGACGTGGGTGAGGACGGCGGCGAGGTGGGTGCGGGTGTGGTAGCGGCGGTGGGGCTCCGACCAGCGGGTCAGGAGGTTCTCGGCGTACGGGTCGGGGTCGGGGCCCGAGTCGGGGTCGGGGCCGGTGTCCGTCCCCCGGGCCCCGAGCAGGGCTGCGCGCCAGCGGTCCCGCAGGAACGCCACGTCGTCGTGGTCACCGTGATCGGGCATGGGGCTGTCAGGCATGGAGCGACCCTAGTCCGACCCGCCGGAGCTCTCCCCCGACGGGGGCGCCCCCGCACTCCGCCCCTTCGGCCGCCGCAACCCCGCCCCCGTGAGCCTCCGCACCAGCTCCTTGGACCCGACCTCCACGGCCCCCGCCCGCACGGCGTCCCCATACCGGTGCGAGGGCAGGTCGTAGTGATCACGTTCGAAGGCGCGGGGCGGCACGCCGATGCGCGCGGCGAAGGCGTGCAGTTCCTCGTACGACACGTCGCTGACCAGGTGGGACCAGAGGCGGCCGTGTCCGGGCCAGACCGGCGGGTCGATGTAGAGGGTCACCGCCGCACCGCCCCGAGCGACCCCACGGCCGCGACCAGCACACCCGCCTTGGCGCACACCCAGTGCGGGTCGGCGCCCAACTCGGGCTCCACTTCGAGGGCGTGCAGGTCCTCAGAACCGCACACGGGACACAGCGGCCACCGCCCGTACCGCTCGAGCAGCGCGTCCTGCACGTCCTGGGCGACGAGCCCGGCGACGTACTCGGCCCCGTCCGGCCACTGCTCGACCCACCAGCGCCGCTGCGCCACGGACTCCTCGACGAGCGAGACCACGTCGGGATCGGCCACCTCGTCCGCGACCAGGTCGGCGAGGACCAGCGCGCGGGCGGCGTGCAGCGCCCGCTCCAGCGGGCCGACGGGGACGGAGGATGCGGAGGAGTCCATGCATTCATTGTGCGCCCCACCCGGTCTAGCCCCTTCCCGGCCTCTTGACCCTCCCCGGCACCGAAAATATCTTTCAAGAGTGACCAACAACGTGAAGGAAATTTTCGCGGGTGGCGCACCCCCGGCCCCGGCGGCCCTGGCGGCCAAGGTGCGCACGCTGGCGCCGTCGATGACGCGCTCCATGCAGCGGGTCGCCGAGGCGGTCGCGGGCGACCCGGCGGGGACCGCGGCGCTCACGGTCACCGGCCTCGCCGAGCTCACCGGCACCAGCGAGGCGACGGTGGTCCGCACCGCCCGCCTCCTCGGCTACCCCGGCTATCGCGACCTGCGCCTGGCCCTCGCGGGCCTCGCCGCCCAGCAGCAGTCGGGCCGCGCGCCCGCCGTGACGGCGGACATCGCCGTCGACGACCCGCTGGCGGACGTCGTCGCGAAACTGGCGTACGACGAGCAGCAGACCCTCGCGGACACCGCCGCGGGCCTGGACACCGTCCAGCTCGGCGCGGCCGTCGCCGCGCTCGCGGCCGCCCGCCGCGTGGAGGTGTACGGCGTCGCCGCGTCCGGGCTCGTCGCCCAGGACCTCGCCCAGAAGCTGCTCCGCATCGGCCAGATCGCGCACGCCCACTCCGACCCGCACCTCGCGGTCACCAACGCGGTGACGCTCCGCGCGAAGGACGTGGCGATCGCGATCACCCACTCCGGCTCCACCGGCGACGTCATCGAGCCCCTGCGGGTCGCCTTCGAACACGGCGCGACGACCGTCGCGATCACCGGCCGCCCCGACGGGCTCGTGTCCCAGTACGCCGACCACATACTGACGACGTCGACGGCCCGCGAGAGCGAGTTGCGGCCCGCCGCGATGTCCTCTCGGACGAGTCAACTCCTTGTCGTGGACTGCCTGTTCGTGGGGGTCGCGCAACGTACGTACGAGACGGCGGCGCCCGCCCTTGCGGCGTCGTACGAGGCGTTGGCGCACCGCCACAACCCTCGCGGGGGCGCCGGCAGTCGTTGATGTCCCGTTCGCCGGGGGTGCCGTCGATCGGCCTTCGGCCTCGTCCTCAATCGCCGGACGGGCTCAAATTCCCGCCCTCCGTACGGACTGAACCACCCAACCGAACAAGCTGAACCACCAAATCGCCGGACAGGCAGCGCCACCCACCCCCGACCTCATCGCGAAAGAGCCGCACCCTTATGACCTCCACGCCCACCGGGTCCGCCGCGTACCGCGAGTTGCGTGCCCAGCTCGACGCTCTCACCACCGAGGCGTTCCGGCCCGAGCTCTCCGAGATCGACCGGCTGCCGACGGAGGAGATCGCGCGCATCATGAACGGCGAGGACGCGACCGTGCCCACGGCCGTCGCCGCGCAGCTCCCCCGTATCGCCGCCGCCATCGACGCGACGGCGGAGCGCATGGCGCGCGGTGGGCGTCTGATCTACGCGGGCGCGGGCACGGCCGGGCGCCTGGGCGTGCTGGACGCGTCGGAGTGCCCGCCGACGTTCAACACGGACCCGGGCGACGTGGTGGGCCTCATCGCGGGCGGCCCGTCCGCGGTGGTCACGTCGATCGAGGGCGCGGAGGACCGCAAGGACCTGGCGGCCGCCGACCTGGACGCCCTCGCCCTCACGGCGGACGACACGGTGGTGGGCGTCTCGGCGTCGGGCCGCACGCCCTACGCGATCGGCGCCGTGGAGCACGCCCGCGCGCAAGGGGCCCTGACCGTCGGCCTCTCCTGCAACGCGGACAGCGCGCTCGCGGCGGCGGCGGAGCACGGCATCGAGGTCGTGGTGGGCCCCGAACTCCTCACAGGATCCACGAGGTTGAAGGCGGGCACGGCGCAGAAGCTCGTCCTCAACATGCTCTCGACGATCACGATGATCCGCCTCGGCAAGACGTACGGGAACCTCATGGTCGACGTACGCGCCTCCAACGAGAAGCTGCGCGCCCGCTCCCGAAGAATCGTCTCGCTGGCCACGGGCGCCTCCGACGAGGAGATCGAGACGGCCCTGGCAGCCACCGACGGCGAGGTAAAGAACGCGATCCTCGTCCTCCTGGGCGGAGTGGACGGCCCGACGGCCGCCCACCTCCTCACCAACTCCGCAGGCCACCTCCGCGCGGCCCTCGACAGCTCCAACTCACCCACGGAGTAAGGCACTCACCCTGCCCACCTCCCCGTGGTGAACGCCAGCGCGAACACCGTCGTCAGGGGGGCCAGCGCGCACACGAGGGTGTTCGTGAGCCAGGCGCGCCGTAGCGACCAGGCGGCGAGGGTGGTCCACAGGGGCCACCAGAGGAGGGTGGCGCGGGGCAGGGACATGTACCAGTACGAGGTGCCGAGCGCCCAGAGGCTCAGGGCGAGGTACGTCGCCTCGGGCCAGCGGCGGCGGCGCAGCAGGACCACGAGCAGGGTGACTCCGACGGCCATCGCGAGGAGTTCGGCCTGGAACATCAGGGCGTACCCGGAGCGGTATCCGCCGTCGAAGGCGGCCCGCCAGGTGTTCGCCCACGCCTCCCACGGCACGTGGAACTCCCTGTTCCAGCCGCGTTCTTGGGCGTGTTTCCAGGCCATCCAGTCGCCGGTGAGGGTGTGCAGGTACCAGGTGTAGAGGAGGGCGGGGAGCGCGGGCAGCGCCAGCCACGGCAGCGGCCGCCAACGTCGCGAGGCCTCGCGGCCCCTCCGACTCACGACGAACTGCACGACCAGCGCCGCCGCGAGGAAGAGCCCGCTGACCCGGGTCGCGGTGGCCGCCGTCGTGAGCAGGGCGGCGAGCGGCCAGCGCCCCCGCAGCGCGGCGAGCCACGCAGGCAGGGCGAACGCGAGGAAGAGGGATTCCGTGTAGCCCGCCGCGAGGAACACGGCACAGGGCGAGAGCAGCACGAGCAGCACAGCCCGCCGCCCGCGCGCCGCGCCCGCGCCGGTGTCGGTGTCGGTGTCGGTGTCACGGCCCACCGCGATCCGCCCCAGCGCGACCATCGCCACCGCCCCGCTCACCAGCGAGATCAGCAGCCCGGCCACGCCCCAGTGCGGCACCACCGCGTGCACGCCCCGAAGCACCATCGGAAACCCGGGAAAGAACGCCTCCTCATTGGCGAACCCGGGCTGCGACTCGGTCGCCCGCACATACCCGTACTCCGCTATGCGCTGGAAGTGCACCCAGTCCCACTGCTCCCACACCCCCAGCACGGACGCCCCATGCCTGGCCTGCGGATCCCGGGGAAACAGCCAGGCCCCGCAGTAGGCGGTGAGCCACAACCCGACCCGGGTGAGGAGGTAGACCTGAAGCACTTGCCGGTCACCGGGCCCGAGCCGGGACCGCCGACGCCGCGGGGGCGACACGGGCCGCGACACCACCCGAGCCGGCGGACTCGACAAGGCCGTAGGCATACGTGATCTCCGTTTCGCGGTGCGCGGGCACGCCGAATCGCCCTTCGGCGAGGGAATGGGGCGGGTGGGCGGGGTTATAGCCCGTCCGGCGTTTGAGGACGAGGCCGTTCAGGCCGATAGCGGGGGTCCAGGGGCGCAGCCCCGGAACGGCCCCCTACCCGGGGGACCCCGTACTGGTGGGCGGATACGTACGCGTCGCAGACGTACTCGGCGGAGAGGTATCGGGCGGCGCGGACCCGGTCGGCGCCATGGTCGTCGCACTGGGCGGCGGCGCCGACGTCGGCCCAGGCGAGTCACCGGACGACGGCGCGGGCGCGGGCGGCTCCGTCCGCCCCGCGGGCCGCACGGTCTCCTCGCTCTGGTCCGCGACAGCGACGAGCGCCCCGCTCACCCCGCCGAAGAAGACAACCGCAGCGGCCGCGAGGCCAGCAAGGCGCCGCCGCCGCAAGCGATCACCACGCTCGGTGATGGCACCGGAAGGGACAGGCGCAACCTCCCCCTGCCCACGCTCGGCAAGCTGCCGAACCGCGGCGGCCACCAGGATGTCGTCATCGGGACGGTGCCCCGGACGCGGCTCAAGAGCCACCGTGCGCCTCCTCCGTGTGAGGATCCCGCAGCCGGGGCGCGAGCGCGGCCCTGCCTCGGGACAGATGAGTCTTGACCGTGCCGGTGGAGAGTCCCGTCTCGTGGGCGATCTGCTCGACGGACAGATCGCACACGTACCGCAGCGCCACGGTCCTGCGCTGCTGCGGGGACAACTCCTTGAGCGCCTCGACCAGTACGACGGACCCCGGATCGGGCGCGTCCACGGGAGCCGCGCCCCCATGCCGCTGCCAGGCGCGCTCGGCCCGGAACAACCCCTGCCTGCGGCGCAGCGCGAGCCGCCAGGCCACGGTGCGTATCCAGGCCTCGGGCGCGGCCTCGCGGCGCAGCCGCCCGCGCCTGCTCCACGCCTTGACGAAGGCTTCCTGCACGACGTCCTGCGCCTCGTGCAGATCGCCGAGCATCACGTAGAGCTGTCCGGTGAGCCGTCTGACCGCGTGGGCGTAGAACTCCTCGAATTCCTCAGCGGTCAATGCCGTGCTCCCCATCTGGTCGGTACACCTTCTCTAGACCAGCGGGGGTACGTCCGGTTGACACCGCTCACCAACTTTTTTCCGAACCGCACGCCACAAGCCAAGACCCAAACAGGCCAATCGCACCAACTTGAGCCATTCCAAACCGATTTGAGCCATCCGTACGACGGCGAGAAACGCCCTTACAGACCATCACCCTTCGTATCAAAGATGACACGGCGCGTCATCGCCGACGTGCGCACGGTCACGGAGAAGGGGACCCCATGCCCGAAGAGAACGCCCCCAGCGAGCAGCAGATCCAGGAAGCCCTGCGGTCCGCGCCCCCGATCATTCTCGGCTCAGGCCCGACCGAGCCAGTAGTCACCGCCGCACCGGCCCCCGACGAGACGTGGGAGCTGCAGAACGGCACGGCCTGGGTGTACTACGGCGAGCGCAACCCCAGCCTGACCCGCCCCGTGATCCTCGCGGACGGCTTCAACGCGGGCCCCAGCAACCTGGACGCCTCCTGGGACCACCTGGACCGCGGCCAGTTCCCGCTCCTCACCGCGCTGCGGCAGCGCGGCCGCGACGTCATCCTCCTCGGCTTCAACGAGCGCAGCGCGTCGATCCTGGAGAACGCGAAGGCCGCGGAGGAGGCCATCCTGCGGGCCAACGCGCAGAAGGAGGGCAACGCGCGCCTGACCGTCGGCGGCTTCAGCATGGGCGGGATGGTCACGCGCTACGCACTCGCCCACCTCGAAAGGCGGCGGGTGGACCACGAGGTGGACCTGTACCTCTCCTACGACACCCCGCACAACGGCGCCTGGATCCCCATCGGGATCCAGGCCATCGCGCACTACATCCGCAAGCTCAACAGCACCTTCTCGGACCAGATGAACAGCCTCGCCTCCCAGCAGCTCCTGTGGCAGCACATCTCCGAGTGGCAGGACCAGCCGTCGACCAGCAAGGAGCGCACCGAGTTCCTCGCGGAGCTGGAGCGCGTCGGCAACTGGCCGCAGCGGCCCCGCCTCATCGGCGTGGCCAACGGCGTCGCCGACGGCACCGGCAACGGCGTCGACCCGAACAAGCTCGCCTTCGAGGGCAAGGGCCTGTCGGTCCTCGGCAGCAAGCTGTTCACGCAGGAGGCGGGCGAGCGCCAACTCGTGGGCAACCTGCGCGTGGTGACCCCGCCGCCGCCCAAGGAGGTGCGCACGTCCGGCCTCCCCGTCATCGACGGCGCGCCCGGCGGCACGCTCAACAGCTTCGAGATCCTGGCCAACCGCTTCAACGCGTTACTGCCGATCCTCGGCTTCCGCTCCGAAGCCCCCATCCCCGCGCACTGCTTCGTACCCACCGTGAGCGCCGTCGCCATCCGCAACATCGACACCCACGACAACCTCTACACGGGCTTCTCACTGGAGGACAGCGAACTGCACGACTTCCGGGTCGCCTCCCAGAACGAGCCCCACACCAGCATCACCGAGGAACTCTGCACCTGGATCATCGACCAGCTCCCCAACTAGCCCACCCACCCCAAGAGGCGGCCGCCCGTCACCCGGGAAACCCCGCGGTGTCGACGGCCGCCCCGACGGGCTCGGGCAACACGAACCGCTCCCCGAACGGCACCCGTTCGGCATGCTTGTACGCCCCGTTCTGCGGCTCGCTGAAGAGCGTCACCGTCGGGCCGTGCTCGTCGAACCGGTCCACGAGCAGATAGACGGGTACGGGCGCGTGCGCATAGGCCCACAACTTCTTGCCCCGGTCGTCCTTGGCGTTGCCCTGTGAGGTGATCTCGACGACGAGCAACGCCTCGGCCGCGTCCAGGGGGTCGCAGTCGCCGGGCTCGACGTCGTCGACGGCCTGCCGGGGGGCCACGACCAGGTCGGGGACGTACAGCTTGTCCAAGTCGGCGATGTGAACACCGAGGGCCTGGTAGACCCCCAACTCCTCCGGAGCAGACCCGTAGAAGGCCCTGCACAAGGCAGCCGCGACGCCACTGTGATGCCGATGCGGCGGCGGCACAAGCACAATCCGCGCCTCGTCGATCTCGGCGCGCCAGCCCTCCGGCACATCCAGCTCACGCCACGCCTGAAACAGGCAGTCCCACAACCGACGGTCCCCCTTCACGGCAGCCGTCCCTCCCTGTTCAGCTCCCGTACCCGGGCCCGCAGCACGTCCCCCGGCGACGCCTCGGCCCCCGCCGCCGGCCCCGTTCCCCGCCGCGCCTCGTACAGCACGGCGGTGAGCCGCAGCGCCGTGTCCAGGTTGCACCGGCCCAGGTCCACCAGGGGGTACGACCCTCCGGACGCCACCGTCAGCGGGTCCACCCTGAGCGAAGGCAGCACCACCCCGACCTCCGCCAGCTCCGCCCGCAGCCGCGCCGCGCCCTCCTCCGAGGCCCGCACCCTGTCCATCCGCGCCGCACTCACCATGTCCGCACCTTCCACAACCCGGTGTTCCGATTCCATCACCCAGCGTGGCCGAGGAGTTCTACGCTGAACAGCTCGGGCGACCCAACAACGCCCCCTGTACGACGAGGAGTCGGCGATGACGCGCCCCAAGGACCTCGACCCGTCGTCCAACCCCCGCGCCCTCCTCGGCGCGGAGCTGCGCCATGCCCGCGAGCGGGCGGGCTTCAGCCAGGAGGCGCTGGGCGCCCCGCTGTTCGTGAGCGGTTCGTTCATCGGCCAGTTGGAGGCGGGGACGCGGCGCATGCACCTGGAGTACGCGGCCCACTTCGACGAAACCCTCGACATGGGGGGCTTCTTCACCCGCAACTGCGGCGCTCTCGCCAAGTCCAAGTACCCGGACCACTTCGCAGAGGCCGCGGAGGCGGAGGCGTCCGCCACAACGATCAAGCACTACCTGCCGCTGCTGATCCCCGGCCTGCTCCAGACACCGGCGTACTCCGCCGAGCTGTTCCGGTCCTATCGGCCGATGGCCACGGACGACGAGATCAAGGAACTGGTGACGACCCGCATGGATCGCGCCCGTCTCCTCGACAACCCAACAACCCCGTTGTTGTGGGCAATTCTGGACGAGGCCGCGCTCCGACGCCCGGTCGGCGGGCCCGCGACCATGGCAGAGGCCCTGCGCCATGTAGCCGACCTGGCACACCGACACCGAGTCATCTTGCAGGTACTGCCGTTCAGCGCCGGAGCACACGCTGGAATGGGCGGCTCCCTGAAGCTCATGGAGTTCGCGGATGCCCCACCCCTCTGCTTCGTCGAGGGACTGGACACAGGAAGGCTGATCGACGACCCGGCGACGGTGGCTCGCCACACCATGACGTTCAGCCTTCTTCAGGCGTTGGGTCGTTCGCCCCGGCGCTCCCTGGCCCTAATCGAATCGATGGCGCACGATTACGCCCATGAGGAACCGCACCCCTGAGTACGACTTGAGCGTGACCGTTTGGCGTAAGTCCAGCCACAGCGATGGGAGCGGCGGCAACTGCCTGGAGGTCGCCGCCTGGCGCAAGTCCACGCACAGCGCCGGTGACGGCGGCGACTGCCTCGAAGTAGCCGACGGCCACCCGAACATCGTCCCCGTCCGGGACTCCAAGACCCCCACCGGCCCGAAGCTCGTGTTCCGGGCAGCCGCCTGGGCCCCGTTCATAGCGAACATCAAGCACAGCTAGCAGCGGGCCCCGCCCGAGGCTCAAGCCCCCAGCCCCGAGCCCTCTTTGCAAGGAACGGGAGGCGGGTCCAACCCGCCCACCCACCCCGCGAGTTGGCGAACGCGACCACTTCCCGCATTCGACTTGCCACGCAACGTAACGAAGCTCTAGCGTGCCCGAATAACGAACAACCCCCGCCCGGTGCAGCAACACCTTGCGGGGGTTTAACCATCGAGATCGGAGCACGATCCCGTGGCTGACAGCCAGCTTAGTGCTGCCCCCCGCCCCACGCACGCGGCACCGCACGCGGCACCACACCCCATGGCCAACCCCGGCTACGGGAAACGAACCGCACCGGACCAACTCGCGCACCGCGCCGACGACTTCACCCACCTGCCCGGCCGCGAGGCCGCCGTCGCCGCGTACGTGGACCGACTCCCCGACGGCGCGGACATCTCCGTAAAGACGCTGGCGAAACACCTCCCGTACGGCCAGTGCGCCCTCCGCACGGCGCTCAACAACCTTCAGGCGGCGGGCCACTTACGCCGGGGCCGCGAGCACGTCGCGGGCGCGGGCAGCGCACGCTGGATCACCCGAACGTGGTTCACGCGGACGCCGCGAGACGACGCGTGGTGGGCGGCGTTCACGCGCGGCGACGTACCGCAGGAGCGCGAACCGCCCACCCGCAGCAGGGCGTTCATCCTCCTTGCGGCACTGGGCCGCACGACCCCGGCACTGTCGCTCTCACACGCGGACTGCGTGACGCTGGGCCCCCTCGTGGCGCGCTGGTTCGAGCGCGGCGCGAACGACGACGAGGTACGACGAGCGCTGACGACGGGCCTGCCGACCCAGATCCACAGCCCGGCAGCACTCGTGGCCCGCCGCCTCCGGGACAAACTCCCACCCGACCGGACACCCGCACCCCGCCGGACGGCGCTCCGCATCCTGGAATGCGCGACCTGCGGCGCCCCAGGCCGCCCAGAAGCCCTGCCGGGCGGCACCTGCGCCCCCTGCCGGGGTGAGCGCGGCTCTCAGGGGCGCTCCGTCGCCCTGACTGCGAACCAGGTCCGCACGCACGCGGCAGCGGCCCGCGCGGCGGCATCCCACCAGCATGAAAGGACACGGGCATGCCCGAGCACGCCCAGATGACCGTCGAGGAGTTCGAGCATCTGGAGAAGCACGCTCCCGACACGGTGAAGCTCGAATTCATCCGTGGAAAGCTGAAGGTCAAGCCGATGCCGGACCAGCGCCACAGGGCCATCGTCATGTGGCTGCTGACACAGTGCATGCAGCAGCGTCCTGAGCTGCTGCTGTATCCGGAACAGGATCTCCAGGTGGAGACGTACCGCAACGGCCGGGCCTACGCGGACGGCGCCCTCGTCGTGTTCAGCGAACCCATGAACGGGGCGTACCAGCGCTGCCCCTCCTACCCGTTCGGGAACACCGTCCAGCTTCCCGCCCCCGTGAACATCACCCTCGAAACCGAAAAGCTCAAGGACTACTCCAACTGACCGCCCCGGCCCGCAGCCCCCGGGAACGCCGAAGGGCGGCACCCCCAACCCTGGGGATGCCGCCCTCCGCGTACAGACGTAAAGCCAGCCGTACAGCAGTACGGCGATGAACTACCGAGCCGAGGCTCAGAAGTCCATGTCACCGCCCGGCATGCCGCCCGGAGCGCCGCCCGCGGCGGCCTTCTCCGGCTTGTCGGCGATGACGGCCTCGGTGGTGAGGAACAGCGCGGCGATGGACGCGGCGTTCTGCAGCGCGGAACGCGTGACCTTCGCCGGGTCGATGATGCCCTCGGCGATCATGTCGACGTACTCGCCGTTCGCGGCGTTCAGGCCGTGACCGACGGTCAGGTTGCGCACCTTCTCCACGACGACGCCGCCCTCGAGGCCGGCGTTGACCGCGATCTGCTTCAGCGGGGCCTCGAGGGCCAGCTTCACAGCGGCGGCACCGGTGGCCTCGTCACCCTCGAGCTCAAGCTTCTCGAAGACGGAGGAGGCCTGGAGGAGGGCCACGCCACCGCCGGCGACGATGCCCTCTTCGACGGCAGCCTTCGCGTTGCGAACGGCGTCCTCGATGCGGTGCTTGCGCTCCTTGAGCTCGACCTCGGTCGCGGCACCGGCCTTGATGACGGCCACGCCGCCCGCGAGCTTCGCCAGGCGCTCCTGGAGCTTCTCGCGGTCGTAGTCCGAGTCGCTGTTCTCGATCTCGGCGCGGATCTGGTTGACGCGACCCTGGACCTGGTCGCTCTCACCGGAGCCGTCGACGATCGTCGTCTCGTCCTTGGTGATGACGACCTTGCGGGCGCGGCCGAGCAGGTCGAGACCGGCGTTCTCCAGCTTGAGGCCGACCTCCTCGGAGATGACCGTGCCGCCCGTGAGGATGGCGATGTCACCGAGCATGGCCTTGCGGCGGTCACCGAAGCCCGGGGCCTTGACGGCGACGGACTTGAACGTGCCACGGATCTTGTTGACGACCAGCGTGGACAGGGCCTCGCCCTCGACGTCCTCGGCGATGATCAGCAGCGGCTTGCCGGACTGCATGACCTTCTCGAGGAGCGGAAGGAGGTCCTTCACGTTCGAGATCTTGGAGTTGACGATCAGGATGTACGGGTCGTCGAGCGACGCCTCCATACGCTCCATGTCGGTGGCGAAGTACGCCGAGATGTAGCCCTTGTCGAAGCGCATGCCCTCGGTGAGCTCAAGCTCGAGCCCGAAGGTCTGCGACTCCTCGACGGTGATGACGCCTTCCTTGCCGACCTTGTCCATCGCCTCGGCGATGAGCTCGCCGATCTGGGTGTCGGCGGCGGAGATGGAGGCCGTCGAAGCGATCTGCTCCTTGGTCTCCACGTCCTTGGCCTGCTCGAGCAGGGCGCCGGAGACGGCCTCGACGGCCTTCTCGATGCCGCGCTTGAGGGCCATCGGGTTGGCGCCGGCCGCGACGTTGCGCAGGCCTTCCTTGACGAGCGCCTGGGCGAGGACGGTCGCGGTCGTCGTGCCGTCACCGGCGACGTCGTCCGTCTTCTTCGCGACCTCCTTGACCAGCTCGGCGCCGATCTTCTCGTACGGGTCCTCGAGCTCGATCTCCTTGGCGATGGACACACCATCGTTGGTGATCGTGGGGGCGCCCCACTTCTTCTCGAGGACGACGTTGCGACCCTTGGGGCCCAGGGTCACCTTGACGGCGTCGGCGAGCTGGTTCATGCCGCGCTCGAGGCCGCGCCGTGCCTCCTCGTCGAACGCGATGATCTTGGCCATGTGAAGTGGTCCTCCCGGACGGGGTGGAAAAGCAAACGGATCTGGCTGGTGCCCGCGACGGACGGCCTGCGCGCCGTGTGGTTCCTTGCCCCACCCGGCCTGCGGACCTCACCGACCCGACCCAAGTTCTGTCACTCTCACTCGTAGAGTGCTAACGCCAATGATTAGCACTCGCCCCCCTCGAGTGCAAGGCCGTCCCCGATGCCGGGGAGCGCGCCCGCGCGCGGGGGAGATCAACACCCGCGCGCGCGAAGGGCCCGCACCCCGTCTCCGGGGTGCGGGCCCTTCGCCTGCGTCGCTTCGGTGGCCGATCGCGTCAAGCCGCTCAGACGGCGAGCTTGACCATGTCCGCCTGCGGACCCTTCTGGCCCTGCGAGATCTCGAACTCGACTCGCTGACCTTCTTCAAGGGTGCGGTAGCCGTCCATCTGGATCGCGCTGTAGTGGACGAATACATCCGCACCACCGTCGACCGCGATGAAGCCATATCCCTTCTCCGCGTTGAACCACTTGACGGTGCCCTGAGCCATGCCTAACTCCCCTATTACTGGCCCTTGCGCAGACCCGCACTTCGCGGACCCGGGTCAGACCTCACCCCCCATGGGTTGGGGGTGTGCGCCGGAACGCGTCGACCGCGGCTGAATGTATCTGTCCAACTGCCCTCTGCAACAGGTCAATCGGACGAGAATTCTGGGCACGCTCTATCACTGATATGCGGAGAATTCGCCGGAGTTCAGGGCAAGTCGGGCCCGACAAATGCCACTTAAGGCGCAAAAGGGCGGCACACTTTGGCTACTTCTTGTCGGCCCGAGACCGACTTCGAATATGCGCGGGGCACGGCGCGAGATGAAGAACGAAGCTCTATGCCCAACTGTACCGCGATCAACCATACAGAATTGCCCCCTCCGCTTCTCTCGCGGAGGGGGCAATTACGGTGACGCAGCGTATGTGTTCAGCCTCCGGCACTGTGCTGGATGGTCAGCCTCCGGCGACGGCCGGGATGATCGAGACGCCCGCGCCGTCCGGCGTCGCCGTCTCAAGACCCTGCTCGAACCGCACGTCGTCGTCGTTCACGTACACGTTCACGAACCGCCGCAGCTTCCCCTGGTCGTCCAGGACCCGGGCGGCGATCCCGGTGTGGTTCTTCTCCAGGTCGGCGATGACCTCACCGAGGGTGCCCCCCTCGGCGGCGACCTCGGCCTGACCGCCGGTGTATGTGCGGAGAATGGTGGGGATGCGGACGTTGACGCTCATGGGGATGCCTTTCTGGGGTGCCGGGGGAGATTCAGCGGGCGAGGCCCGCGGCGCGGAACGCGTCGAGGCTCGGGCGGATGGTCGCCGTCGCCTGCGACGTCTCCGCGACCGCGTCGAGGGTCTTGAGGCCGTCACCGGTGTTGAGGACCACCGTGGTCAGGGACGGGTCGATGAGGCCCGCCTCGACCAGCTTCTTGGTGACGCCCACCGTCACCCCGCCCGCGGTCTCCGCGAAGATGCCCTCGGTGCGCGCGAGAAGCTTGATCGCAGCGACCACCTGCTCGTCGTTCACATCCTCCACCGCACCGCCCGTGCGCCGCGCGATGTCCAGGACGTACGGCCCGTCGGCCGGGTTGCCGATGGCGAGCGACTTGGCGATCGTGTCCGGCTTCTGCGGGCGTACGACGTCGTGGCCGGCCTTGAACGCCGTGGACACCGGCGAACAGCCCTCCGCCTGCGCCCCGAAGATCTTGTACGGCTTGTCCTCGACCAGGCCGAGCGCGATCAGCTCCTTGAGACCCTTGTCGATCTTCGTGAGCTGGGAGCCGGAGGCGATGGGGATGACGAGCTGGTCGGGCAGGACCCAGCCCAACTGCTCGCAGATCTCGTACGCGAGGGTCTTGGAGCCCTCTCCGTAGTACGGCCGCAGATTGACGTTCACGAAGCCCCAGCCCTCGCCCAGCGGGTCGCCGATGAGCTCGGAGCAGAAGCGGTTGACGTCGTCGTAGTTGCCCTCGATGCCGACGAGTTCGCCGCCGTAGACCGCGGCCATGACGACCTTGCCCTGCTCCAGGTCGTGCGGGATGAACACGCAGGAGCGGAAGCCCGCGCGGGCCGCGGCGGCGCCGACCGCGCCCGCGAGGTTGCCCGTGGAGGAGCAGGAGAGGGTGGTGAACCCGAAGGCGCGCGCCGCTTCGAGCGCCTGCGCGACCACGCGGTCCTTGAAGGAGTGCGTGGGGTTGCCGGAGTCGTCCTTGACGAACAGCTTGCCCGGCTCGACGCCGAGCTCCCGGGCGAGGTTGTCGGCCTGGACGAGCTGGGTCCAGCCGGGGTTGAGGTTCGGCTTGTCGGCCACGTCGGCGGGGACGGGAAGGAGCGGGGCGTACCGCCAGATGTTGGCGGGTCCGGCCTCGATCTTCTTGCGGAGGCTCTCCGGGTCGCCGAGCGGCAGGTCGTAGGCCACTTCGAGGGGGCCGAAACACTCGACGCAGGCGAAGATCGGGCCGAGGTCGAAGCGGGTTCCGCACTCGCGGCAGGAGAGGCCGGACGCGGGTCCGAGGTCTACGGTGCCCGGGGCGGAAGCGGCGGGGGTGGTGGTGGCGACAGTCTGCACAGCCATGGAGGCGAGGCCCTTTCTCCTCATCTTCCTCGCGGCGCATCTCGCCACGAGACGGAATTGGCACCTTCCCGAGCCGGGAGCCTCGCGTGCGCCGTGACGGCGGCTTACGAGACCGGCTGGAGGGTTGCCGGGGCTTCAACGGGCCGTATCCCTCTGCCCCTCTGGATGAGCGGTATTCGATTGTGGGTTTCAGTTGTTGATCTCGACGCGGCGGCGACCCCCGACATGCGATGGTCACCGGCGTTGTTCAAGACTGTAACCGAAGCCTTGGACCCTTGAGATAGTCGTCCGATGCGCGAGATGGATCACAACCGGGAGGACGCGCGTGCTGGAAGAGGTCGAGCGCTGGCTGAGCAGGCGTTCCTGGTCCGTCGCCGACCGCCCGACGCATCAGCTCACCGCCGCCAAGCGTGCCGCCGGCGCCTCGGTGAGCGTCGTGCTGCCCGCGCTCGACGAGGAGGAGACGGTCGGCGAGATCGTCGCCGAGGTCCGTCGTGAGCTGATGGAGAAGGTCCAGCTCGTCGACGAGCTGGTGGTCGTCGACTCCGGCTCCGCGGACCGCACGGCCGAGGTCGCCGCGGCGGCCGGGGCGCGGGTGGTGCACCGGGACGAGATCCTGCCGCGGCTGCCCGCCCTTCCGGGCAAGGGCGAGGTCCTGTGGCGGTCACTCCTGGTCACCAGCGGTGACATCGTGGCGTTCGTCGACGCGGACCTGAAGGAGTTCTCGGCGGACTTCGTCACCGGGATCGTGGGGCCGCTGCTCACCGAGCCGGACGTGGACTTCGTGAAGGCGATGTACGACCGCCCGCTCGGCGAGGCGGCGGGCCAGGGCGGCAGGGTCACCGAGCTGATGGCGCGCCCCCTGCTGAACATGCACTGGCCGCAGCTCGCGGGCTTCGTGCAGCCGCTCGGCGGCGAGTACGCGGCCCGCAGGTCGCTGCTCGAACGCCTGCCGTTCCCGGTCGGGTACGGCGTGGAGGTCGGCCTGCTCGTCGACGCGCTGCACACCGTGGGCCTGGACGCGCTCGCGCAGGTCGACGTCGGGGTGCGCAGGCACCGGCACCAGGACGGGCAGGCGCTCGGGCGGATGGCGGCGGCGATCTACCGCACCGCGCAGCTACGGCTCGCCCGCGCCCATCTCGTACGCCCCGAGCTCACGCAGTTCGTGCGCGGCGAGGACGGCTTCGAGCCGCGGACGTACGCGGTGGACACGGAGGAGCGGCCGCCGATGGCGGAGGTGGAGGAGTACGCGGAGCGGCGGGTCGCCTAGGGCCTCACCCAGCGCGCCGCCGCATGCCGTCGTACGCCGCTGTATACGGCCCGCTCGGGCAGTGATGTGACGTTCCATGGACGTACGTTTGAGCGTTTCCGAGAGCGGCTAGGTTTCGGCACATGGTTTCCGAGGCTTCCCACAGCGTGACGCGGGCCGGCGCCCAGGTCCTGGTCGCGTCCAACCGCGGTCCGGTGACGTACTCCCTCGGTGACGACGGGACGCTCGACGCCAAGCGGGGCGGCGGCGGGCTCGTCTCCGGGCTCAGCGCCATCGGGGACGACGCCGACGCCCTGTGGGTGTGCTCGGCCCTCGGCGAGGGCGACCGGGAGGCCGTGCGGCGCGGGGTCGGCGAGCCGGGCGTGCGGATGCTCGACATCGACGCCGCCGTGCACGCCGACGCGTACAACGGCGTCGCGAACTCGGTGCTGTGGTTCGTGCACCACATGCTCTACCAGACGCCCCTGGAGCCCGCGTTCGGGCCGGAGTTCCGGGCGCAGTGGGCTTCGTACGAGGCCTACAACCGGGCGTTCGCCGAGGCCCTGGCGGAGAGCGCCGGGCCGGGGGCGGCCGTCCTCGTGCAGGACTACCACCTGGCCCTCGTCCCCGGCATGCTGCGCGAACTCCGCGCCGACCTGCGCATCGGGCACTTCTCGCACACCCCGTGGGCGCCCGTCGACTACTTCCGGATGCTGCCGGACGACATCGCCGAGCGGCTCCTTCGCGGGATGCTCGGCGCGGACCGGCTCGGGTTCCTCACCGGGCGGTGGGCGGACGCGTTCACCGCGTGCTGCGTGGCGGTGCTCGGGGGTACGTCGGGGACGCGGATCGGGGTGCACGGGCTCGGGGCCGACGCGGACTTCCTGCGGGAGCGGTCGCGGCGGGCGGACGTCGAGGAGCGGCTTGCCGCGCTGCGGGAGCAGATCGGGGGCGACGGGACCCGGAAGGTCGTCGTCCGCGTGGACCGGACCGAGCTGTCCAAGAACATCGTCCGCGGGCTGCACGCGTACCGGCTGCTCCTCGATGAGCGGCCGGAGTGGCGGGAGCGGGTCGTGCACGTCGCGTTCGCCTACCCCTCGCGGCAGGACCTCGCGGTGTACCGCGACTACACGGCGGAGGTCTCCCGGGTCGCCTCCGCCATCAACTCCGCGTACGGCACTGACAGTTGGATGCCCGTCATCCTCCACGTCAAGGACGACTTCGCGCGCTCTCTCGCCGCGTACCGGCTCGCCGACGTGGCCCTCGTCAACCCCATCCGGGACGGGATGAACCTGGTCGCCAAGGAGGTGCCGGTCGTCTCCGACGAAGGGTGCGCCCTGGTGCTGTCCCGGGAGGCCGGGGCCTTCGAGGAGCTCGGCGATGACGCGCTGGTCGTGAATCCGTACGACGTGTCCGGCACGGCACAGGCCCTGCACACAGCGCTCACCATGCCCTCGGCGGAACGCGCCGAACGCACGAAGCGCCTGGCCGCGTCCGCCACGTCCCTCCCCCCGTCCCAGTGGTTCCTGGACCAGTTGCAGGCCCTGACCGCCCCCTAATCGCGGCCGGAACAACTGCGCCGAAGGTCAAGGGAGTTGGGTGGCCAGAGCTGCGAGGAGGGCGACCACGCCCCGGGGGCCGTCCACGACCAGGTCGGCCCGGTCTGCGAGTTCGGTGACCTCTGGGCTTCCGCTGCACACCAACAGGCCCCGGACCTCGCCGTCGGTACGGAGCTTTTCCACGGCGGCGAAAGCGGGGATGTCCCCCAGGTCGTCTCCGGCGTACAGGACGGACTCGGCGCCCATCTCACGTACGTAGTCGACCAGAGCCACACCCTTGTCGACGCCGGGGGGCCGCAACTCCAGGACGAGGCGCCCCGGTTCGACGATGAGGCCGTGGCGTGCGGCCAGCTCGCCCAGCGGTCCGCGCAGGGCGTCGAACGCGGCCTGCGGGTCACGCGCGCGGCGCGTGTGGACCGCGACGGCCCGCCCCTTCTCCTCGATCCACGTGCCACGCCACGCGCCGATCGCGTCCAGGAACCCGGGAAGCTCCGCACGCACCGCGGCGACCCCGGGGTGCGGGTCCGCGGCCTGCACGATCGTGCTGACGGCGTCCCACCGCTCCGCGCCGTAGTGCCCGAGCACGACCAGGTGCTCAAGGCCTGGCACCCCGGCGAGCCCGCCGTACCGCACGGCGACGCTGGCGGGCCGCCCCGTGACGACGGCGACGGAGCGGACCTTCGGCGCGAGCGCGGCGAGCGCGGGCACCGCGCCCGGGTGGGCCCGCGCCCGTTCCGGGTCGGGCACGATCGCCGCCAGCGTCCCGTCGAAGTCGAGGGCGATCACGGCGCGTTCGGGCCGGGAAAGGATCGCGGCGAGCCCGTCCCGCCCGGCGGGCGTCAGCGGCTGCGGCAACGTCGGGGAGGAGTGCGTCGGGGAGGAGTGCGTCGGGTCACCCATGGCCCGACCATAACGTCAACGCTCGGCGCGCCGCGCCTCCCGAACCCGTCGCAGTCGGTTCACGGTGACCGGATCGTGGGCGAGGGCGCGCGCGTCGTCGAGGAGGGCGTTGAGGATCTGGTAGTAGCGGACGGGAGCGAGGCCGAGCTCCTCGCGGATGGCCCGCTCCTTGGCACCGGGCCCGGCCCAGTTGCGCCGCTCCAGCGCGAGCACCGCCTCGGCACGCGCGGAGAGGCCGTCTTCGGCGGAGAGGTGGTCGCCTCCGGAGAGACCGTCGTCCGTCATGCCGTCCACGCTATCCCCGCCCCGCCCCCCGCACCCCGCTACTGCGCGTTCTCCTCCGCGGCCGCCTTCGACTCGATCTGGCCGAGGATGGCCTTGGGGTTGCCGTTCGGGCCGACGGTCTTGCCGATGTACTTCTTGACCTGCACGGACACCTGCGCCCACGACACCTTGCCGACGGGGTAGAGCTGCGAGGTCGGCAGCTCCTTCAGGAACTCGCCGAGCTTCGCCGCGTCCTTCTTGTCGCCCGCCATCTCCTGCGACGCCGACGTCGTCACGGGCAGCAGGTCGTACTCCCGCGAGAAGTCGAGGACGTTCTTCTTGGAGTAGACGAAGTCGAGGAAGTCGCCGATCTCCTTGCGGTTGCCGTTCTGCTTGAAGGCCATCATCCAGTCGGCGACGCCCATAGTGGACTGGGCCTTGCCGTTGATGCCGGGCATCGGCACCATGCCGTACTTCAGGCCCTTCTTGGCCGACATCTGCATCAGCGTCGGGTGGCCGTTGAGCATGCCGACATCACCGCGCGTGAAGGCCGCGAAGGCCTCGGCGCGGTCCAGCTCGGCGGGCGCGGTCGGGCCGGTGAGGCCCTTGCCGACCAGCTCGTCCTTCAGCCACTCGAAGGTGCTGATGTTCTGCTTGGAGTCGATGGCGTACGAATCGACGTTGTCGGTGTAGCCACCGCCACCGCTGAGCAGCCACTGCATCGTCTCGGCCTGCGCCTCCTCAGGGCCGAGCGGCAGCGCGAACGGGATCTTCACGCCGCGCGACTTCAGCTTCTGCGCGGCGGACTGCAGCTCGGACCAGCTCTGCGGGGGCTTGATGCCGGCGCTCTTGAACAGCTTCTCGTTGTAGAAGAGCAGACGCGTGGACGCGGCGAACGGCATGCCGTACTGCACGCGGTTCACCTCGCCGGCCTTCGAGAGGGGGGCGAGGAAGTCGGCCTGGGTGGGGATGGAGAGCAGGTCGTCGGCGCTGTACAGCTTGTCCTGCGCGGCGTAGTCGGCGTACGCGCCGATCTGGGCGAGGTCGGGGGCGTTCCCGTCCTTCACCATCTCCTTGACCTTGCGGTCGACGTCCGTCCAGGAGTAGACGCTCACGTCGACCTTGATGTTCGGGTTCTCGGCCTCGAACTTCTTGGTCAGCGCGGCCCAGTACTTCTTGGAGCTGTTGGTCGAGGAGTCGCCGTAGTCGGCCGCCACGAGCTTGAGGGTGACGTCACCGGAGTCGCCCGAGTCGCCGCCGCAGCCGGCGAGCAGTGCCGTCATGCTCAGCGCGGCCACCGCCGCGGTCAGACCTGTCACGCGCCGCTGCACTGCTGTCCCACCCTCGTCGTTCCTTGCTGAACTGCGAGTTTCCCCCGCGTCCCGACACAAGGTCTACACCACCCGAGTATCACTTCTGCAACGGCCTTGGTGAAACTGGCCCCTTGCCGGTGCGGCTGGAGTGTTTTAGCCCGTCCGGCGTTTGAGGACGAGGCCGTCCAGGCCGATCGGGGGTCCAGGGGGCGGAGCCCCCTGGTTACGTGACGGGGTCGGCCCAGAAGCACCGCCCAAGGCCCAGGGGCCAGAGCATGTGGACTAGACCTCTCGCGGGTCACACGCGACACTGTCCCCGTGAGACATGTCATCGCCCTGGACGTGGGCGGCACAGGAATGAAGGCCGCCCTGGTCGGGGCGGACGGCACGCTGCTCCACGAGGCCCGCCGCCCGACCGGTCGGGACCGCGGCGCCGACGCGGTAGTGGAGTCGATCCTCGGCTTCGCGGCCGACCTCCGCGCCCACGGCCTCGCCCACCTCGGCGAACCCGCCGCGGCGGCGGGCGTAGCCGTCCCCGGCATCGTCGACGCCGAGAACGGCGTGGCGGTGTACGCGGCCAACCTGGGCTGGAACGACGTACCCCTGCGCGAACTCCTCAGCACCCGCCTGGAGGGCATCCCCGTGGCGCTCGGCCACGACGTGCGCACCGGCGGCCTCGCCGAGGGCCGCCTCGGCGCGGGCAAGGGCGCCGACCGCTTCCTGTTCGTGCCGCTGGGCACCGGCATCGCGGGCGCCATCGGCATCGACGGCGCCATCGAGCCCGGCGCGCACGGCTCGGCCGGCGAGATCGGCCACATCGTCGTACGCCCCGGCGGCCCGCCCTGCGGCTGCGGCCAGCGCGGCTGCCTGGAGCGCCTGGCCTCCGCGTCCGCGGTGAGCGAGGCCTGGGCGAAGGCGAGCGGCGACCCGGCCGCGGACGCCGCGGACTGCGCGAAGGCCGTCCGCTCCGGCGACCCGCGCGCCCTGGACGTCTGGCAGAACGCGGTCGACGCCCTCGCGGACGGCCTGCTCACGGCCCTCACTCTGCTGGACCCGCACACCCTGATCATCGGTGGCGGCCTGGCGGAGGCCGGGGAAACCTTGTTCACACCGCTGCGCGCGGCGGTCGCCTCCCGCGTGGTCCAGTTCCAGACGCTGCCCGAGATCGTCCCGGCCGCACTCGGCGACGCGGCGGGCTGCCTGGGCGCGGGCCTGCTCGCGTGGGACCTGCTCGACACCGACGAACCCGTCACCGGCGGACCGCTCACCGACGGACCCGTCACCGGCGAACCCGACAGAACCCCCATCCCCGACTCCCCGGAGGTAACCACCTGATGGCCACTAGCAAGGTGCTCGCCGGTGCTCAGGTGGTACTGCCCACCGGGACCGTCCCGAACGGCCGCGTGATCGTCTCGGACACCGGCCGCATCGCGGGGAGCGCTCCCGCGGACGCAGAAGCCATCGAGACGATCGACCTCACCGGCCACTGGCTGGTCCCCGGCTTCGTCGACATCCACAACCACGGCGGCGGCGGCGCGTCCTTCACCAGCGGCACCGCCGAGGACATCCTGCAGGGCGTACAGACGCACCGCCTGCACGGCACCACCACCGTCGTGGCCTCGACGGTCACCGACGACATGGACGCCCTCGCCCAGCGCGCGGGCCTGCTCTCCGAGCTCGCCGAGCAGGGCGACATCGCGGGCGTCCACTTCGAGGGCCCCTTCATCTCCCCCTGCCGCAAGGGCGCCCACAGCGAGGCCCTGCTGCGCCACCCGGACCCGGCGGAGGTCCGCAAGCTCATCGACGCGGCCCGCGGCCACGCCCGCATGGTCACCCTCGCCGCCGAACTCCCCGGCGGCATCGACTCCGTACGCCTGCTCGCCGAGCACGGCGTGATCGCGGCGATCGGCCACACGGACGCCACGTACGAGCAGACGAAGGCCGCCATCGACGCGGGCGCCACCGTCGCCACGCACCTCTACAACGCGATGCCCGGCCTCGGCCACCGCGCCCCCGGCCCCATCGCCGCCCTCCTGGAGGACGAGCGGATCACCGTCGAGCTGATCAACGACGGCACGCATCTGCACCCGGCAGCCTTCGAGCTGGCCTTCCACCACGCGGGCGCGGGCCGCGTCGCCCTCATCACGGACGCCATGGACGCGGCGGGCTTCGGCGACGGCACCTACCTGCTCGGCCCGCTGGAGGTCGAGGTGAAGGAGGGCGTCGCGCGGCTCACCGAGGGCGGCTCGATCGCCGGCTCGACGCTGACCATGGACCGCGCGTTCAAGCGGTCGGTGACCGTCGACAAGCTGCCGGTGGAGGACGTCGTCGCGGCGATCTCCGCGAACCCGGCCAAGCTGCTCGGCCAGTACGACCGCGTCGGCTCGCTGGAGTCGGGCAAGGACGCCGACATCGTGGTCCTGGACGCGGAGTTCACGCTCAAGGGCGTGCTGCGCAAGGGCGATTGGGTCATCGAGCCGTAATTCGCCCCATACCAGAGGCGGTTGGTCCGAGGCCTGGGCCAACCGCCTTCTTTTTGGCATGATCAGGCCCCGAAAGCCGCACGCGCACGCAGCACGCGGATCCGTGGTCCCGGGGGTGAAGCAGTGATCGTCACGGTCACGCTGAACGCCGCCCTGGACATCACGTACAAAGTCCCCTCCCTCACCCCGCACGCCTCGCACCGCGTCACCGAGGTGACCGAACGCGCGGGCGGCAAGGGCCTGAACGTCGCGCGGGTGCTCGCCGCGCTCGGCCACGAGGTGACCGTGACCGGCTTCGCGGGCGGCGACACCGGCCGCACCCTGCGCGACCACCTCGCCCGCGTGCCCGGCGTCACGGACGGCCTGCGCCCGGTCGCGGGCGCCACCCGCCGCACCCTCGCCGTCGTGGACGCCCGCACCGGCGACACCACCCAGCTCAACGAGCCGGGCCCGACCGTTTCTCCCGCCGAATGGGCCGGATTCCTCTCCTCCTACGAGGAGTTGCTGAGCGGCGACGACGTGACGGCCGTGGCCCTGTGCGGCAGCCTGCCGCCGGGCGTTCCGGTGGGCGCGTACGCCCTGCTGATACGCGCCGCGCGCGCCGCCGCCGTACCCGTACTCCTCGACACCAGCGGCGAACCGCTGCGCCGCGGGGTCGCCGCCCGTCCCGACATCGTCAAGCCGAACGCCGACGAACTCGCCGAACTCACCGGCGCCCACGAGCCCGCCCAGGCCACCCGCGACGCCCGCCGCCGCGGCGCCCACGCCGTCGTCGCCTCACTCGGCGCCGAGGGCCTGCTCGCCCTCACCCCCGAGGGCACCTGGCGCGCCACCCCGCCCGGCCGCGTCCGCGGCAACCCCACAGGCGCGGGCGACTCGGCGGTCGCGGGCCTGCTCTCCGGCCTCGTCCGCCACCTGCCCTGGCCGGACCGCCTCTCCCGCGCGGTGGCCCTGTCGGCGGCGACGGTCGCGGCTCCGGCCGCGGGCGAGTTCGACGCGGCGGTGTACGAGGACGTACTCCCGAAGGTAACGGTGACGGGGAAGGTCTTTTAAGCCCGTCGAGGGGGTACCCCCTGCTCTTTAAGAGCTTGGGGGAGTTTGAGGACGAGGCGCGAAGCGCCGATTGCGGGGAGAGGGGCGCAGCCCCATGCATGGCGGAGGCCCGACCCAC
>NZ_BMNG01000008.1:0-140785 GCF_014646335.1 Streptomyces lasiicapitis | reverse complement strand
AGGACGAGGCGCGAAGCGCCGACAAGCGGGGGTCCAGGGGGCGGCAGCCCCCTGGTTACGGGAAGGGGCGGGGTTGGGGAGTTCTCACTCCTTGACGTGACCGGCCTTCAGCCACACCCGATCCAGCACGGCATCACACTTGTCCCCCGCCTGGCAGGACACAGACACCGTATTGGTCCCCTTGTTGAGCTGGACGAAGGCGAACGTCTTCGTCCACCCCTTGTCCCAGGCACCTTCCTTGGCCCGGGAGAAGTTGTCCATGTTGAGCTTCCGCCCGGACGCGGTCCCGTTGATGCCGAGCGTGGTCTCAGCGGCCTTGCCGGGAACGGAGTACCCCACGAACACGGTGTAGGCCCCGCTCTTGGGAATCCCGTCGACCGTCCATGTCACCTGCGCCCCGGGCTTGTTGAGCCCGGCGACGTACACCCCGCCCGCGGACTGGGCCCCGTCGATGTCGGAGGCGGTGGTGGTCCCGCCCTCCAGCTTGAGCGCCTTCGCGTCGGACTCGGGCATCTCGGCGTCGGGCTTCTTGCCGTCGTCGCCCTTGGACCCGGTCGGCTTCGGCGCGTCGGAAACCTTCTGCCCCTTGGAGGGCCCGGCCTGCTTCCCGTCACCGTCCCCGTCGTCCCCGCCGAACGTCATGGCGGCCCCGATGCCGACAGCGACCACGGCGACGACAGCGATGGCACCGATGAGCAGCCCCTTGGTGTTGGGCCCCCGCCCGCGCCCGCCTCCGCCACCACCGGCTCCGGCATGCGCCCCGGGCGCTCCGGGCCCGCCGGCCTGCCGCATGGGCGCGGTGGCCCCGTACTGGGCCTCGGGCGCGGCGTAATGGGCGTTGGGCTGCCCGTAGGCCTGCTGCGGCGCCTGCGCGGGCGGCGGGTAGCCGTACCCCGACGGCTGCCCCTGGGCGTGGCCCTGCTGGCCTTGCTGGCCCTGCTGCCCGTACTGCCGCTCGCCGACCGCGCGCACGTGGTTGTACGAGGTCCGCGGGCCCGGGTAGCCGTACCCGCCGCCCCCGGAGGGCGGTGTCGCGCCGGCCGCCTGGCCGTCCGCGTACAGATAGCCGAACGGGTCGTCATCGCCCTCTGGCGCGCGCGGCGTGTGCTCGCCGTTATTGCCGGGCGTCATTCGCAGGTCACTCCCTCGCATCGCGGATGCGGCGAGCCTACCCGCTCCGGGTGACCGCCCAAGGTGACGTTGACTTCATCTGAGACTTCGGACAGGGCGACCGGCGGGCGCGCGGAGGCAGGCCCCGGCGGACGTCTGCCACCGGCACGGCTCACGCACGGCGCCGAGCGCCGCTTTCCCTACCGCGTACGGGAGTTCACGCTCACCCGGCCCGCCGGTGCTGCTTGGCACGGGAACGTTTCTCGATGTACATCCGCTGGTCCGCGGAATGCAACACTTCGTCCGCGGACATCCCGCAATGTGCCCATCCGATGCCGAAGCTGGCACCGACGCGCACGGCACGCCCGTCCACCCGGATCGGCGGGATGATCGCGTTCCGCAGGCGCACCGCGAGGTCCTGCGCGTCGGCCCGGCCGAGCCCGTCGGCGAGCACCACGAACTCGTCACCGCCGAGCCGCGCCACCGTGTCGCCGTCCCGGACGCCGTTCGTCAGGCGGCGTGCGACCTCGATGAGGACGGCGTCACCGGTGTGGTGCCCGAAGCGGTCGTTGATCGACTTGAAGCCGTCGAGGTCGCAGAAGAGGACGGCGAGGCCCTTGGTGCCGTCGTCGGGGTCGGCCTCCTCGGGCGGGGCGACCGTGTGCACGTGGTGGTCGTAGCCCTCGCCGTGCATGCCCGTGTGCCCGCCCATGACCGGGCCGTGGCCGTTGCCGGGGGCGTGCCCCGGCGCGTACAGACCGCTGTTGTCGTACGCCGCGTCCAGCGAGTCCACCGTGGACGGCTGCCCCGCGTGCGGCCTGCGACAGAGCCGGGCGCTGAGGCGGGCGCGCAGCTCGGCGGAGTTCGGCAGTCCGGTCAGCGAGTCGTGCGAGGCGCGGTGGGCGAGCTGCAGCTCACGGCGCTTGCGCTCCTCGATGTCCTCGACGTGCGTGAGCAGAAACCGGGGCCCGTCCGCGGCGTCCGCGACGACCGAGTTCCGCAGCGACACCCATACGTACGTCCCGTCCCTGCGCCCGAACCGCAGCTCGGCCCGCCCGCCCTCCGCCGACGTACGCAGCAGCGTCCCGATGTCCTCGGGGTGCACGAGGTCGGAGAAGGAGTAGCGCCGCATCGCGGACGCGGGCCGGCCGAGCAGGCGACAGAGCGCGTCGTTGGTGCGCAGGATGCGGCCGTGCTGGTCGCCGCCCATCTCGGCGATGGCCATGCCGCTGGGCGCGTACTCGAAGGCCTGCCGGAAGCTCTCCTCGCTGGCGCGCAGCGCCTGCTGCTCGCGCTCCAGGCGGACCAGGGCGCGCTGCATGTTGGCGCGAAGTCGTGCGTTGCTGATCGCGATGGCGGCCTGGAAGGCGTACATCTGGAGCGCTTCGCGCCCCCATGCGCCGGGCCTGCGCCCGTTGCGCGGGCGGTCCACGGAGATCACGCCGATCAGCTCGCCGCCCGACGCCCCGGTGGCGTACATGGGCGCGAAGAGGCGGTCCGAGGGGTGCCACTCGTCCTCGAAGCGGGGCTCGGGGCCTTCGGTGTACCACTGCGGCACGTCGTCCTCGTCGAGGACCCAGCCCTCGCTGTACGGGATGAAGCGCAGGGCGCCCCAGGCCTCGCCCATGGTCAGGCGGCGCTCCCAGGACTCACGCGAGCCGACCCGGCCGGTGATCAGCGCCTCGGCTGCCGGATTGCCCGCGAAGGCGGCGACGACGAGATCGCCGTCCGGGCGCACGAGGTTGACGCACGCCAGCTCATAGCCAAGGCCGTTGACCACGCCGTCGGCGACGGTCTGCAGCGTGTCCGCGAGGCTGCGGGCCGTGTTGAGGTCCGCCACCACCTGATGGAGCTGCCGCAGGGTCGCAAGACGGACGTACGGCTCCGACTCGGTCTCCATGCTCGCTCTCCCCGAGACCTCGACAGCAACTCCAGGATCCGCAGCGCCTTCTGTGTCCTCGCTGAGGCTCCGTGCCCGCCCGCTTCGTCGCGGTGCCCGCACGCTTGATCACGCTCTTGTGCCATCAGCTTCTGTGTCTGTCCGATTGCCACGGTCACTGAATCACAGCGAGCTGCCCACCCGGTACACAGGGTCAACAAAATATGGGCCCTGTGACTCAAGTCACAGGTGAGAGGTCCGATTTGAGACCGGGAGTTGAGGCCAATTTGAGCTATGCGCGGGGGTCCGCGCCAGCCGTGGCCAAGGGGTGACTGTGGCCAAGGGGTGCTCTGGAGAGCTCGTGTGGCCGTGTGGTCGTGTGGCCGTGTGGCCGTGTGGCCGTGTGGTCGCGTGGTCCTCGGTCCTAGGTCTCGCCCTAGGACCGGCCTCGGGCCGGAGGCCGATGCGGAACACTCCGGTCCGCGACTAGCGTCGACAGCGTGGCTGCCGACCTGACCATGAACACCCAGACCCAGACCCTGTCCGTTCCTCGCCCCGCCGGGGTTCATCCTGTGGGGGTGAGCAACGACGAGTTCCGCGCCGCCATGTCCCGCCTGGCCGCGGGCGTGGTCCTGGTGACGGCCCAGGAGCCCTCGCTGGACCCGGACGACCCCAACGCCCCCGCCGTCGAGGACGTCGGGATGACGGCGACCGCGTTCCTCTCCGTCTCGCTCGACCCGCCCCTGGTCATGGTCAGCCTGCGCGAGGGCTCCCGCATGGACGACCTGCTCGCGGAGCAGCCGCTGTGGGCGGTGTCGGTCCTGTCCGAGAGCCAGCGGCACATCGCGGGCCGCTTCGCCATGAAGGGCCGCATCAGCGACCGCCTCCTCTTCGACGACATCCCCTACGTACGCGGCGACATCTCCGGCGCCCCCCTGGTGGGCGGCGCCCTCGCGACCCTCGAATGCCGCACGGAGAAGACGGTGACGGCGGGTGACCACACGCTGGTGATCGGCCGCGTGCTGACGGCGGAGTTGCCGAGCGCGGAGGGCGGGCCGCTGCTGTATTTCAAGGGGCGGTACCGGCAACTGGGGTAGCGGCCCGGCCGGGGTGGGGGTGCCGGCGGGTCTCAGGTGGGCTCGCCTTGGCGGCGGCCGGGGGTGGCCTGGCGGCGACCTCGGGGTGGGGCGACGAGGTGGGGCGGGGTGGCCCTACCCCCAGTCCTTGCCGGACCGGCCCTGCTTGGTCTCCCCGCGCCGCTTCTTCTCCCGCAGCCGCCGCTCGTTGATCCCGCGCGGGATGCGGGTGGCGCGGCGCGGCTTGGGCGGCGGCGCGGTGGCCTCGGCGAGCAGGGCGGCGAGGCGGGTGGCCGCCATCTCCCTGTTCCGCCACTGCGACCTGTGCTCACTCGCCCGTACGCTGACGACCCCGTCCACGAGCCGGGACGCGAGCCGCTCCAGCGCCCGCTGCTTCCACACCTCGGGCAACGCCTCCGTGGCCGCGAGGTCGAACCGCACCTCGGCCTGCGAGTCACTGGTGTTCACATGCTGCCCGCCGGGCCCGGAGGACCGCGAGAAACGCCACATCAGCTCGGCCTCGGGCAGCGAGACGGAGCCACGGATGACGTAGGGGCGTTGACCGGACATGTACACATGGTCCCGTGCCCGGCCCTCTCACGTCACCCTCTTTTCAACACCCGCCTTCCAGCCCCCGACGCAGGCCAGGCACCCCACACGGGCTCCACGCCTCCGCAGCGACACCCTCGTGCGACCCGCAAGTAAAGAACGTAAAGAGAGTCTTCGCCATATGGAACCTTCGATACCCCCCTCGGCGTTCATAGGGGTGTCGGTAGCTTCGTGCCAGCATGAAGCCCGCACAGTACGCAGGTAGTACTCGGTTGTACTCACGCAACTAGGAAGGGACTCCCAACAATGGCTGTAAGCCTGTCCAAGGGCGGCAACGTCTCGCTCACCAAGGAGGCACCGGGCCTGACCGCCGTCACGGTCGGCCTCGGCTGGGACGTCCGCACCACCACGGGCACCGACTTCGACCTGGACGCCTCCGCCATCGCGGTGAACCCCCAGGGCAAGGTCTTCTCGGACGCCCACTTCGTCTTCTTCAACAACAAGGCGACGCCGGACCAGACCATCGTCCACACCGGTGACAACGTCACGGGCGAGGGCGAGGGCGACGACGAGCAGATCAACGTCAACCTGGCGGGCCTCCCCGCCGACGTCGAGAAGATCGTCTTCCCGGTCTCGATCTACGACGCCGAGAACCGCTCGCAGAACTTCGGCCAGGTCCGGAACGCGTTCATCCGCATCCTGAACCAGGCCGGCGGTACCGAGATCGCTCGCTACGACCTCTCCGAGGACGCCGCCACCGAGACCGCCATGGTCTTCGGCGAGCTGTACCGCAGCGGCGCCGAGTGGAAGTTCCGCGCCGTCGGCCAGGGCTACGCCTCGGGCCTCGTCGGCATCGCGCAGGACTTCGGCGTCAACGTCTGATCCTGCCCGGCCAGTCGTCCGACCAGGCCGTCACCTGACTGACAGCCCAACGGACCACCCCGGACAAGGAAGGGCCCCGACCGGACACATCGGTCGGGGCCCTTTCACGTCCCCGCCCACCCACTCACCCCGAAGCCGGGCTGGCCCTCTCACCCCGAAGCCGGGCTGGCGCTCTCACCCCGAAGCCGGGCTGGCGCTCTCACCCCGAAGCCGGGCTGGCGCTCTCACCCCGAAGCCGGGCTGGCGCTACCCCAACTCCCCCACTATTCTAAAATCCCAACTAGTCGAGCCAGCGAAGCACCACCCAAAGCACCAAGCACCAAGCACCACCCGAACCACCAGACGCAGCGACTCGCGAACAGAAGGGCAACCGTGGCAACCGGACCCACCAACACCGCGTGGACGCGAGCCGCCCTGCCCCTCTGCCTCCTCGGCGTACTCGACACCGAGGAGAAGAGCTACGGCTACGCCCTCCTCAGCCGCCTCGCCGACGCCGGCATCGAAGGCGTCAAGGCCGCGACCCTCTACCCCGCCCTCACCCGCCTCGAGGAGGAAGGCGCCGTCGAGATCGAGTGGGGCGCCGGCGAGGGCGGACCCGGCCGCAAGTACTACCGCATCACCGACGAGGGCCGCGCCCGCCTGCACCGCGACCGCACCGCCTGGGCCGCCTTCACCGGCGCCGTCGCCTCCCTGACCAGGACCGACGAGCCCCAGTCCGCACCACCCTCAGCCCACACCTCAGCTCACCCGGGGGAATAGCCATGGCCAAGGACCGCAAGCCGACGCTGACTTGGGAGCGCGAGGCCGACAAGGACTGGGCCGCCTCCGTCGAGATACGCCTCGCCCTCGACCACGACGCCCCCCTCGGCCTCGCCGACGAAGTCCTCACCGAGGCGCACGAACTCGTCCACGAAGAAGGCCGCCCCGCCCGCGACCTCCTCGGCGACCCGCACACCTACGCCCAACTCGTCGCCGACGAACGCATCCCCGAAGAACACCGCGCCCGCATCGACTCCCACGGCCTGACCCCCGGCGAACGCCTCACCGCCTCCTTCGTCTCCGTCGGCATCAGCGCCGCTCTCTACTGCGCCTTCGAGTGGCTGACCGACGGCCTGTGGATCGGCATCGGCTGGCCCTCCGTCACCCTGACCGCCACCGTCGCCCTCGGCGTCGCCCTCACCGGCGCGACCATCGCCACCTGGACCGCCGGCCGACTCCCCGGCGCCCGATGGTTCGCCGCCGCCACCATCGGCGCGGTACTCGCCGGCGTCGGCGTGACGTCCCTCGTACCCGACGGCCAACTGTTCACCGTCCCCGCCCCCGTCCTGATCCTGACCTGCCTCGCAGTCGTCGTCGGCGCCGTGAAGTTCCCCGACACCACCCTCGACAGGTGGTTCACACCCGCCCCCGTCGACAGCGACGACAGCAACGACGACGCCTGGTTCACCCGCCTCGACGGCCTGCTCCGGGGCCGCCACGCCATGCCGTCCGCCCAAGCCCACGGCCACATCCGCGAGGCCCGACACCACCTCGCCTCAACACCCGGCGACGAACGCGCCTCCGATGTCTTCGGCGACGTCGAGGTCTACGCCCTCCGCCTCTCCGAAGGCCCCACCCGAACCCGCCGCTTCGCCCGCCGCCAGTTCTACGGTTCCTGCGCCCTCACCCTCTTCCTCACCGTCATGCTCATCGACAACCTGAGCGACCCCGACCCCTCCCCCTTCTGGCTCGCCGCCAACACGTGTTCACTCGCCGCCATGCTCTGGATCCTGGTCAACGAGTGGCGCGAGTCGACCACCCGCACCACCTCCGACCCCGCAGGCCCCGCAGGCCCCGCGGGCTCCGCGGGCTCCGGCACCCCGACGTCCCCCGACTCCCCGTCGTAGCGCCGCGGCTCACACCCAGGCACGGCCACTTGCCGTCCAGGCACGGGCACAGGTTGTCCAAGCACCGCGGCTCACCGCCCAAGCACCTACGCTCACCGCCCAAGCACGGGCACTGGCCGTCCAAGCACCGCCACCGCACTCACCGCCCCTACCCGGGCGGCTAGCCTGCGCCGCATGATCCTCGAACCGCTTGCGGCCACCACCGACGGCACCACCCCGGGCGACCTGCCCGGCCCCCTCCTCACCGAACTCACCGCCCTCTACGCCTCCAACCACGAGTTCTTCGCCCTCAGCGGTGACTTCCCGGACGCCTACAACATCCGGCCCGAACAGGTCGCCACCGCTCTCGCCGACGAACTCGCCCAACCCAGCGCCGAAGTACTCCTCGGACGCTCCGAAGGCCGGCTCGTCGGCGTCGTCGTCACCCTCGCCCACCACCCCGACCCGGCCGACCCCGACCCGTGGATCGGCCTCCTCCTGGTCGACGCCCAAGTCCAACGCACCGGCCTCGGGCGGCGATTGGCCACCGCCGTCGAAACCCGCTTCCGCTCCGCCGACCGCGCCGCGGTACGCCTCGCCGTCCTCGACAACAACCCGAAGGCCCTCGCCTTCTGGACCGCCCTCGGCTACCAACTCGTCGACCACCGCAAGGACGCTCAACTCGACCGCCCCTGCACCGTATTGCGCAAGCCTCTGTAGGCAGTCCCGCACGGGGCTGTCCTCAGCGGCGCTGCCCCGAGCCGAGCAGTCCCGAGCCGAGCGGTCCCTTGCTCCGAGCGGCGCTGTCCCGAGCAGAGAGGCCCCGAGCGGAACGGTCCCCGCCTGGTGGACTCACGGGTTGTCCGGCTTCCCGTCCCCGTAGAGCCAGTCCGCCCACACCTGCTTCAGTTCTTCACGCGACTCGTCATCGCCCGCGTGCTTCTCGACGTACTCCGTGAAGTCCTTCGTGTTCGCGTTGCCGTGGCGGTATGCCTTCGCCCAGCCCTGGACGATGTCGTAGAACGTGTCGTCGCCGACCGTCTTACGAATCTTGTGAATCACCATCGCGCCCCGGTCGTACACCGGCTCGTCCGAGATGCTCGCCGCGTCCGGCTGCCTCGCCGGCGGGAAGTCCCAGATGGCTTCGTTGTCCTCCTCGTCCTCGTAGTAGTCGCCCTCATACAGCGCGTCGAAGGTGTCCTGCGCGCTGTCCCCTCCGTTGTCCTCCTCCCACAGCCACTCCGCGTAGGTCGCGAAACCTTCGTTGAGCCACATGTCCTGCCATGTCTTCGGCGTGACCGAGTTGCCGAACCACTGGTGGGCCAGCTCGTGCACGAGCGTCGACGTGTCGGCGTCGGAGGCGGGGAACACCGGCTTGGTCTGGGTCTCCAGGGCGTAGCCGAGGTTCACCCGGTCGTCGACGATCGCGCCGGTCGAGGAGAAGGGGTAGTCACCGAAGTTGATTTCCGCCCAGTCCATGATCTCGGGGATCTTCGCCAGGACCTTCTCGGTCTTCTCGTACTTGCCTTCCGGCATCGTCGGGTCGATCGCCGTGAACACCGGGATGCCGGAGTTCGACTTCGACGTCATCGACTTCTTCGTGTCGTACGCGCCGATCGCCACCGTCGCCAGGTAGCTGGCCATGGGCTCGGCGTTGTGCCAGGCGAACGTGGTGCGGCCGTTCGTCGTCGTCTCGTTCGTCAGCTCACCGTTGGAGATGGCCTTCAGGCCCTTGGGCACGGTGATCTCGATGTCGTACACGGCCTTGTCGCTCGGGTGGTTGTTGCCCGGGAACCACGCCATGGAGCCCGCCGGCTCGCCCACCGCGAGCGCGCTCTCCTCTCCCTTCAGCCAGCCCTCCTTGGAGCCATCCGCATCGGTGACCGTCTGCGGTGTGCCGGAGTAGCGGACGGTCGCACGGAACGTCTCGCCCCGGTCGAGGTCGTCGCGCGGACGCACGGTCAGTTCGTCGCCCGCCCGGCTGAAGCGGGCCTCCTTGCCCTCGACGGTGACTTCCTTGACCTCCAGGCCCTTGAGGTCGAGGTTGAAGGCGCTGAGGTTCTTGGTGGCACGGGCCGTGATCTCCGCCGTGCCGGTGAGGTGGCGGGACTCGGGGTCGTAGCCGAGTTTCAGGCCGTAGTGGGCCACGTCGTACCCCCCGTTGCCGAGCTTCGGGAAGAACGGGTCGCGGACTCCTGCGGCGCCGGGTGTGCCGTCCACTCCGCCTGCGGTGCACGCGGTGAGGGCGGTGAGCGTCAAGGCAGCCAAGGCGGCGGGTGCGGTGCGGCGGGCGCGGGGCCCCCTGGTCAGAGGGGCGGTGGCTCGGTAGTTCACCTCTGTGATCCTATGGCCACCACCCCGCGAGACCTTGTCCCAGGTGCCCGCCCCTGACATCCCGGGGGTGGGCACCTGGGCGCTGCTGAGCGGCATGGACGCAGCTGTCCGGGCCGACGGTGTGGGCAGGCCTGCGGCTCGCCCGACCTGGCCGACTCGGCCAGCGCCAAGTCAGCAGCCGAGTAGTCGGCAGCCGAGTCAAGCAGGCCGGGCGAGCCGGTGCGGACACACCGGCCCGGCCGGGCTGACTCGGTCAGAGCCAGGTCAGCGGCCGAGTGCCGCCACTCCCGCCTTCGCGAACTTCTCGTCCTGGTCGCCGCTCGGCGCACCCGCCACGCCTATGCCCGCGATGGGGGCGCCCTTGGCGGTGACCGGGGTGGCGCCCGCGAGGAACAGCGTCCCCGGAATGTCCTTGAGGTTGGGCGTCTGGGCGAGGCGCTTGGCGAGTTCGGAGGTGGGGGCGTTCCACGACACGGCCGTGTAGGCCTTGCGCTCGGCGGACTCGTACGACTGCGGGCCGGCGCCGTCGCCACGCAGGGTGACGATGGTGTTGCCGTTGCGGTCGACGACGGCGACCGTCACGCGCTGGTTCTCCTTCTTCGCGGCGGCCAGCGAGGCCTGCGCGGCCTTGGTCGCGGCGGCGACGGAAAGGTGAGTGGACCCGGTGAGGTTGCGGTCGCTCGCGTCCGCGGTCACCGCGGCCTTGGCGGCGGCGTCCTGCGTCCCGGCCGTGGCCGAGACCGTGCCGAACGTGGCCGCGGCGACCGTGGCGAGCGCTGCGGCCGTGGTGAGGAAACGCGTGCGCGGGGAGAGCTGCTTCATCGACTTCATGTCCGTTAACTCCTGTGCGGATGCGGGATTTTGAGAGTGAGCGGCGAGTCGATCCCGCCACGCAATCCATCGTCCGGCCTCTGCCCGCCCCTTCTCGTCAGCGTTCCGGCTGCCTGCGGCGCGCGCTTCGGTCGACAGCCGTGTCAACCGTTCGGTTGATCCGGGCAGGCGGCCTCACACGCCAGAATGTGAATGTCTTCCCAGTTCAGGCGCGTGAACTCGAGCACGTGCGACGGCCGAAAGGAGGCCAGCGTGGACCAGCACACCGGCGGCCTCGGCCCCGTGGATCAAGGCCGGAGCGGCTCCCACGCCGCGAATCCGGACGCGGGCAACCGCCCGCACGCCGGGAGCGGGCGCGCGGCCGACCTCGACCCCCGCGCCACCGCACCCGAGTCGCGTTGGCTCGGCGCGGTCATGCACACGGCGTTCTTCCTCCTCCTCGCCGCCTCCCTCACCCGCTTCCTCCTGCGCCACCCGGGCGAGCCCCGCACCCCGGGCATCATCGCCCTGTCCGCCATACTCGCTGTCCTCTATCTCCTGGGCCCGGCGCCGGGAGCCGCCCCCAGCACCCGGCGTCCGCTCTGGCTCGGCGCGGTGGTCGGCGCCTGGGCGGTCCTCGTCGTCCTCGCGCCGAGCTTCGCGTGGTGCGCGGTGCCCCTGTTCTATACGGGACTGCGCACGCTGCCGACGCGAGCGGCGCTGGTCCTGGTCACGGCCCTCACCGCCCTCGTGGTCGCCGCGCAGCTCAGACTCGCCGGCGGCTTCGACCCGAACCTCGCCTTCGCACCGCCCGCCGTCGCGGCCGTGGCAACCGCGGTGTTCCTCCACATGCAGCAGCAGACCGCACAGCAGCGCGCACTGATCGACGACCTGATCCGCACCCGGCGCGAGCTGGCCGCCACTGAACGGCGCGAGGGCACACTCGCCGAGCGCCAGCGCCTGTCGATGGAGATCCACGACACCCTGGCCCAAGGCCTGTCCAGCCAGCAGATGCTGTTGCAGGCCGCCGACCGGGTGTGGGACGCAGACCCGGCAACAGCCCGCGCCCACGTCCGGACAGCGGAGGCGATCACGGAACGCGGACTGGCAGAAGCCCGTCGCTTCGTCCACGACCTCGCCCCCGTGGACCTGGCCGACGCGGGCTCCGACGACAGCGATGCCCTGCCATCAGCGCTGAGAACGTTGGCGGAGCGGGAATCGGAGACGGAGTTGGCCGTCCGCTTCCACGCCGAGGGCAAGCGTGTCCCCCTGCCCGGCAGAGCCCAGTCGGCGCTGCTCCGTATCGCGCAGGGCGCCCTGGCGAACGTGCGCGAGCACGCGGACGCGAGCACGGCGGCGCTGACGCTGACGTATCTGGACGACCAGGTGGTCCTCGACATCGCGGACGACGGGAAGGGATTCGTGGTCGCGGCGGAGGGCCGGGGGGCCGCTGCTCCTGAGCACGATCCGGGGGATCCGGGGCCAGGCGCCGCGGACGACGGGCCGGGATCCGGTTCGCGTGAGGCGAGCGGACGGGCGGGACGCGGGCATGGGCTGCCGGCGATACGGGCGCGGGCACGGCAGCTCGGCGGGACATTGACTGTGGAGTCGGCGCCGGGTGAGGGGACGGTGGTTTCGGTGTCGATCCCGCTGTTCGCTGGCCCGTCTCCGGCCTCGGGCCCTACCTCGCCCTCGGCCTCTTCCTCGCCCGCGTCTCCAGCCCCGGACCCGTTGCCAGCCTCGTCCTCGTTGGCTTCCTCCACTCCTTCTTCGTCTCCTTCCTCTCCGTCGGCTTCCTCTCCGTCGGCTCCTTCGTCGTCTCGTTCGCCGTCTTCATCGTCCTCGCCCGCTCCTCCCTCGCCGTCTTCGTCCCCGTCTCCGAGTTCGCCCTCGTCTCCGACTCCGCCCGAGCGGCCGTCATCAGGGAGTGGTCATGAGCAGTAGTACGCCGACGAGCGGCACGGTTCGGCTGTTGGTGTGTGACGACCATGTGGTGGTGCGTGCGGGGTTGCTGGCGCTGTTGGCCAGTGCGTCGGGGATCGAGGTGATCGGTGAGGCGGGGACCGGTGAGGAGGCGGTGGCGCTGGCGGCGAAGCTGGGGCCGGACGTGGTGCTGATGGACCTGCAGCTGGGGCAGGGCATCGACGGGGTGGAGGCGACACGTCGTATCGCGGCTGGGCAGGGGTCGGCCGAGGGCGGCGGTGGCGAAGGCAGTGGCGGCGGCGATGGCGGCGTCAGCGATGACGGCGGTGGGGGCGATGGCGGTGGCGGTGGTGCGACGCCGCGGGTTCTGGTTCTCACGACGTACGACACCGATGCCGACATCACTCGGGCCATCGAGGCGGGGGCGACCGGGTATCTGCTGAAGGCCGAGCGGCCCGAGGAACTGTTTGGGGCGATCCATGCGGCCGCGGAGGGGCGTACGGCGCTGTCGCCGCCCGTCGCGTCCCGTGTGATGGCCCACATGCGGGAGCCGCGGCCCACGCTCACCGCGCGGGAGCTGGACATCCTCGCGCAGCTCGCGCAGGGGATGGGTAATCGGGAGATCGCCAGGACGCTGTTCATCAGTGAGGCGACGGTGAAGACGCACCTGGGGCGGATCTACGACAAGTTGGGGGTGGATACGCGGGCGGGAGCGGTGGCGGTGGCCAAGGAGAAGCGGTTGCTTCCCTGACGGTGTCCGGGAGGACCGCGTGGTCGGAAGGGTGAGGTGGACGGGGAGGAAGGAGGTGCCTGGGGCGTCAGAGGTGTCAGGGGGGCAGCGTTCGGTGTGCGGTGGATGGGGGTGGACGTGGCACCATCGGGCGGGTGCTCGATATTGGTTACGCCCTTTCCCGCCGCTTTCCGGACCCGCCGCAGATGGACTATCGCGAGGCGGACGTTCATGCGCTGCGGCACGATCTGTTCTGCGGGGACGTGTATCTGGCGGACACCAAGGCGGATCGGGAGCTGGGTACGGCGTGGGGGTGGGTGCCGGTGCTCGACTTCGCGTGGGCGCTGTGCGACATCGTCGAGCAGCTGGACAAGGATCCGCTGGGGAGCAGGGCGTCGCGGCCGCAGTACGCCGAGCTGGACTTCACGGAGTCGACGGACCGGATGCTGTTCTCGCGGCGGTTCGGGTGGGTGGACATCGAGGCCGACTGGATGAGGGTGGAGGAAGAGCCGCTCACGTTCTCGCACGGGGAGCTGCGGAAGGAAGCGCGGGATTTCCTGCACGACGTGTTGGCCGACCTCATTGACCTGCATGAGGAGCTGGGGGCGAATCCGGTGATCTGGACGTTGCAGGCGCGGTATCCGCGGGTGGTCTGACTCGCTGTTCGGCGTGAGGGCCGTCTGCGTGAGGGGCCGGGAAGCCCGGGCGCTCGGTGTGGGGCGGGAGCCGTCGGCAGCAGGCAGGGGTGGGCAATCCCAGGCGCCGAGGGGCGGGCAAGTCCCTGGTGTCGGGTGGGGATGTCACATTCGGCCAGGGGTCGTTCGTCGTAAGGGTGACTGCGTTCCCGTGCCCGTGAGGGTCGACAGAGACGGAGGCCGTCCATGGCCCGCGCCACCCGAGCAAACCACTCCCCCGGCCGTCCGCAGCCCCACGTCTCCGTGGTCGGTGGCGGCTTTGCGGGACTGACCGCTGCGATTACGGCTGCGGAGGCCGGGGCGCGGGTCACGTTGTACGAGTCGCACCACACGCTCGGTGGTCGGGCGCGCACGGCTGAGGGGGCGTACAAGACGAATGACGGGCCGCACGCCTTGTACAACGGCGGGCCGCACTGGACGTGGCTGAAGCAGCGTGGGCTGATCGGGGACCTCGCGCCGATCCCGCCCATCGAAGGCACGCGGCTGCGGCTGCGCCATCGGGGCGCGCTGCGTCGTACACCGCCGTTCGCGATGTTGAGGCTGTTGCGGCGGGCGCCCGAACAGGCGCCGGTGGATGTGGACTTCGCGACCTGGGCGGGCGTGCAGGTGGGTGAGGAGGGCGCGCGGGCTGCGGCGCACTACTCGGCGGTGGCGTTGTTCCACCACGACCCCGGGTCGCTGTCGGCGCGGTTCGTGCACACGCGGCTGCGGCGGGCGACGAGGTTTCCGCCGGAGGCGCACTATCCGGTGGGTGGTTGGGGGGCGGTCATCGACCGGATGGCGGGGATGGCGTGGAATCTGGGGGTGCGGGTCGAGACGCTTGCGCGGGTCGACGACATCGGGGAGTTGGCGGCCCGGGGCCCGGTGGTCGTGGCGACGTCGCTCGATGCCGCGCGACGCCTGCTGGGGGACGACACGCTGCGGTGGGAGAGCGGCCGTACGGCGTTGGTCGATGTGGCGGTGCGGACTCGGCGGGGGGATCTGTTCGCGGTGTCGGATCTGGATGCGACGGGGTGGGTGGAGCGGTTCACGGCGCAGGATCGTACGCTCGCGCCCGCGGGTGAGCAGCTCATTCAGGCGCAGATTCCGATCGGGCCGGGCGAGTCCAAGGCGGACGGGGTCGCGCGCGCCGAGCACCTGCTGGACCTCGGGTTCCGGGACTGGCGGGAGCGGGTGACGTGGCGGCGGGCCGCTGTGGCGAACGGCCGCACGGGTGCGTTGGACCGCCCCGGGACGACGTGGCGGGACCGGCCGGCGGTGGATCGCGGTGACGGCGTGTATCTCGCGGGAGACCAGGTGGCGGCCCCCGGGCTGCTGTCGGAGGTGTCGTTCAACAGTGCGATGGAGGCGGTGACGCTGGCGTTGACGGGCAGGGGTGGGTTGGCGGGGGTGAGTCGGCCCGCGGACGGTGCGCCGTGGATTGACCTCAAGTCCGCTTGAGGTTGCAAGGTGGGGTGGGTCAGCAGACTTGCAGATTCGGTCGCACGGTTCGGATGGTTCGGATGGTTCGGATGGTTCGGATGGTTCGTGCGGCCTGTGCCCCGTAGGGAGCTCTTATGCATGCCGTTCGCCTCCATGCCTTCGGTGCCGCCGAGAACCTCACGTATGAGGTGGTCGAGGATCCGCTGCCGGGGGTGGGGCAAGTGCGAATCGGCGTCGCGGCGGCGGGAGTTCATCTGGTCGACACGGCGATTCGTCGGGGTGAGAAGGGGCCGCTGCCGGAGTTGCCCGCGTTGCCGACGATCCCCGGCCGGGAGGTCGCCGGGACCGTCGAGTCGGTGGGCGAGGGGGTGTCCGCCGACTGGCTCGGCAAGCGTGTGGTGGCGCATATCGGGTTCGCGCCCGGTGGGTACGCCGAGCTGACGGTGGTCGACGTGGGCCGGGTGCACGAGCTTCCGCCCGCCATGGGGTTTGCGGAGGCGGTGGCGTTGATCGGGACGGGGCGTACGGCGATGGGCGTCCTGCAGTTCGTGGAGTTGGACGCGCGGTCGGTGGTGGTGATTCCGGCGGCGGCGGGCGGGATCGGGACGCTGCTCACGCAGTACGCGAAGCATGCGGGGGCCACGGTGGTGGGGCTTGCCGGTGGGGCCGCGAAGGTGGCGCGGGTGCGGGGGCACGGGGCGGATCTTGCCGTGGACTACACGGGGGCGGGGTGGCTGGACGAGGTGCGGGGGTTCCTCGCGGGGCTTGGGGACGAGGCGCGAGGACAAGGGCGGGGGCAGGTGCAGGGGGTTACTGCTGTGCTTGATGGGGTGGGTGGGGAGACAGGGCGGGCGCTTGTGGGGTTGTTGGGGGACGGCGGTACGCATGTGACGTTCGGGTGGTCGGGGAACGACGGGCCTGTGGGGTTGGGGGAAGGTGAGCTTGCCGCTCGGGGGATTTCGCAGGTCAATCCGTTGGGGCAGGCGATGTTGGTGAAGGCGGGTGGGGAGAATCCCGTGCGGGTGCTGGAGTTGGCGGCGTTGCGGGCGTACGCCGGGGGGTACTTCACGCCTGACGTGCAGCGGTTCCCTCTGGCCGAGGCGGCGTTGGCGCACCGGGCGCTGGAGTCCCGTGGGACCTACGGGAAGGTGGTCCTGGTTCCGTAGTGCGCTGGGCGTCGGGGCGATGTCGGCGTGGGCTGCGCCCAGGTGCCCAGGTGCCCACGTGCCGACGTGCCGACGTGCCCTGGGCGCCGCGGCGCCCTCGGCCTGAGCGGCCCTTGAGGTCGGGATCCGTCGTGCGGAACGCCTGCCCACAGCGGTGGTGGGCGGAGCCGGGCGAGGGGGCGGGTGGAGCGGATCCCGGGGCGGTAAGGAGCGCCTTGGCGAAAATCAGGTGCTCGGGTGGGATACGGGAATTAGCGTCCGTTATATGGACTCCGCATCCTCTGCCGCCTCCCACCTCTCCACCCACCCCGACCTCTCCACCGGCCCCGACCTCGCCCGCCGCCCCGCCGCCGGCCTCCACCCCCACCTCTCCATCCGCCCCCTCCCCGAGACCGACATCGACCGCGCCCTCGATCTCGCATACCTCGTCTTTCACGACACACCCGAGGAAGAGAAGCGCAAACACCACCACGACCTGCTGCTCGGCTGTCATCGGATCGGCGCGTACGACGGGGACGCGCTGGTCGGCGTGGTCGTCGCGCTCCCGTTCACCGTCTCCGTACCCGGCGGCGAACTCCCCTGCCCCAGCCTGACGTTCGTCTCCGTGGCGCCGACGCACCGCCGCCGCGGCGTGCTCTCCGGGATGATCGCGAAGCTGTACGAGAAGTGCGTGGCGGACGGCCACCCGCTGGCCGCGCTCTGGGCCTCTGAGGACGCGATCTACGGCCGCTTCGGCTTCGGCCCCGCCACCCACGGCAACACCGTGGAGATCAACTCCGAGCGCCCGCTGGCCCTGCGCATCACCCCCGACGACGGCCCCCTGCGCCTGGTCGACCCGGCGGACGCCCCGGCCCTCATCGGCGAGTACTACGACCGCACCCGCACCCGCCGCGCCGGCCGCATCGCCCGCAGTGAGGCGTGGTGGAGCGAGGAGTGGCTGGTGACGGAGGACGAGGAGGACGACGAGCTGTCGCCGCCCCGCGTCGTCGTCCTCGGCACCCGGCCCGACGCCACCCGGCCCGGCGCCACGCAGTCCGGCGCCACGCAGTCCGACGCCACGCAGCCCGACGCCATCACCGGCTACGCCGTCTACCGCACCAAAACCCGCGACGACGCCCCCGGCCTCGTACGCCTCGACGAGCTGGAAGCCGACACCCCGCAGGCCGCCGCGGCCCTGTGGCGCTACCTCGCGAGCATCGACCTGACGGGCGTGATCCGCGCCTGGGGCCGCCCCGTCGACGACCCGCTGCTCCTGTTCGCGGCGGACCGCGACCAGGTCCGCGTGACGGGCCAGTTCCCGGCGCTGTGGATGCGGCTCGTGGACGTACGCGCCGCGCTCCTCGCCCGCTCCTGGGCCGCGCCCGCCGACCTCGTCCTGGAGGTCAAGGACGCCCAACTCCCCGCCAACGAAGGCCGCTTCCGCCTCACGGTGGACGGGGAGCACGCCTCGTACACAGCGGCGTACGACCGCACGGACGCCCCCGCCGACCTCACCCTCGACGTACGCGACCTGGCCGCCGCCTACCTCGGCGGCAACCAGATCACGGCCGTGGTCCGCGCGGGCCTCGCCACGGAACACACCCCGGGCACGGCGGCCACCCTGGACGCGGCCCTGCGCACGGACCACCTCCCGCACACCGTCGACGAGTTCTAGAACGAGGGTTCTAGAGAAACGAGTTATATGAAGCCGGCGCGGGCTCCGTCACCCCGTGCCGAGCTCCGCGAGCGCCCCGTCCGTCAGCCGATACACCGTCCACTCGTCCTGCGGCCGCGCTCCCAACGCCTCGTAGAACGCGATGGACGGCGTGTTCCAGTTCAGGACGGACCACTCGAGGCGCTCGTATCCGCGCGCGACGCAGATCCGGGCCAGCTCGCGCAGCAGCGCCTTGCCGTGTCCGCCACCGCGCGCCTCGGGGCGTACGTACAGGTCCTCCAGGTAGATGCCGTGCACCCCGCGCCACGTGGAGAAGTTCAGGAACCACAGGGAGAAACCGACGGGCCGCCCCGTCGCGTCGTCCACAGCGATGTGGGCGTACGCGGCGGGCCGCTCGCCGAACAGCGCGTCGTGCAGCTGGGCCTCGGTGGCGCGCGCCTCGTGCGGCTCCTTCTCGTACTCGGCGAGCTCACGGACCAGCGTGTGGATCAGGGGGATGTCATCAGGCGTGGCGGTACGAATCATGAGCGCAGCAAGCCATAGGCCACGGCGGCCGGTCAACCGCCGACGCCCGGCGGCCCGCCTCGCCGCCGCCCTGCTCCTCCTGGCGGCCGCCCTGCCGAGCTGCGCGGCCAGCACCCCTTCCGACGCGAACGGCACCCCGTCCGACAAGGACGCCACCCCCTCCGAACAACGCACCCCCAAAGCCCAGCGCACCCCCGCCTGGTGGTCCCCCGAGCCAGGCGAAATCACCGACTGGGACTGGCAGATCAGCGAGCCCTACGACCTCTCCGCGCCCCGCCAGATGTACGACATCGACCTCTTCGACCTGGCCCCCAAGGGCTCCCGGCTCCGGTACGCCGACGGCCAGGTCATCGACGTACCGGCGGGCCCACTGGCAGGGAAGATCGACGAGCTGCACGCCCGCCGCCCCCGCCCCGTGGTCATCTGTTACGTCGACACGGGCGCGTACGAGCACTACCGCCCCGACGCGTCCCGCTTCCCCGGCCACGAGAAGGACAAGAAGGCCATCCCGAACCGCCCCCACGCCCCCGCCGAGGACTCGGTGATCGGGTGGGACACCGGCTGGTCGGGCGAGCGCTGGCTGGACATCCGCGAGGGCTCGCGGGCCGCGTTCGCGGAGGCGGTCTGGGCACGGTTCGACCTGGCGGAACGCATGGGCTGCGACGGTGTGGAGCCCGACCAGAACAATCCGCGCGGCAACGACCCGGGCTTCCGTATCCCGCTCGCGGACCAGCTGTCCTGGTACCGCGAGGTCGCGCGGCAGGCGCACGCGCGCGGCCTGTCCGTCGGCATGAAGAACGGCCACAACGAACCGGGCACGGCGGCGCGGCTCGTGGACGACTTCGACTGGGCGCTGCCCGAGGAGTGCGTGGAGTTCGCGGAGTGCGGGGAGCTGAAGCCGTTCGTGGCGGCGGGCAAGGCGGTGTTCGCCGTCGACTACAGGAAGTCGGTGGCCGATCCGGCGAAGGCCTGCCGTACGCAGCGCGAGCACGGCCTGGACGGCCTGATCAAGAACGAGCCGCCGACGGGGGCGTACCGAAGGGCGTGCGACTGAGGCCCGCCAAGCCCCGGCGCCAGCCGGTGCTCAGCGCCCCAACAACCGCCGAGCCACCTCCACATGATCCGCCGGCAACGGCCGCCCGTCCTCGATCTCCCAGAGCGCGTTCTGCAACACCCGCCCCAGCGTCCACGCCCGCGCCCGCTCCCGGTCGAGCCCAAGGACCTCGGTCATCGCGTCGAACCGCCACAGCACCTCGTCCGCCTCGAAGAGGTTGTCGAGGGCGGGCCAGAGGTCGAAGCCGGGGTCGCCGGCGAGGGGCTTGGGGTCGATGGCGAGCCACGGCTCGCGGTCGGCGGCGAGGACGTTGTCGAAGTGCAGGTCCCAGTGCAGGAGCCGGTCGCCGGGCTCGCCCACGACCTCGCGCACGGCGTCCGCGCAGCGCGCGATCAGGGCCCGCTCGGCGGGGTCGCGGAGGGCCTTCAGGGCGGCCGGGGTGTCGTCGAGCATCTGGCCCGCGATGTCGCCGAGGGTGCGCATGCCGGGTGGGGCGGGCACGGCGGTGAGGCGGGCGAGGAGTTCGGCGATGACGATGATCGCCTTGCGGGTCTCGGCACGGCCCGCTTCGGCGTACGTCGACAACTCGGCGCCGTCCTTGGCGCGTTCGAGCAGCATGGTACCCGTCTCTGCGTCGTGGTCGAGCAGCCGCACCGCGCCGTCGCCGTTCCAGATCCGCAGGCCGACCGGCTCGCCCTCGGTCTCCTCGTCGAGGACCTGGAACTTCACGACGGCGCCGCTCCCGTCGGCCCGCCGCACGGGCAGCACGAGCGCCGCCATGCCGTACATGGAATCGCCGACGACCTCCAGCTCCCAGCGGTCGACGAACTCCGCGACCCGCGCGGGCAGCGCGGCGATGAAGGCGCGGCCCGGCTCACCCGCGTACATGTACTGGGACTGGACCAGCTCTTCGGGAACCTGGATGTCGATCACGCGACAGACGTTACCCAGGCACCTCAATCACCACATGCGATTTGTTTCGGACACCGCTTATGCCGGGAAAACCGTGGCGAAACACCACATAGAACCCCACATAAAGCCGCGCAGGAAACCCCTCACGAAGCCCCGCACGAGGACCTTCAGGAAATCCCCGCGTCCTTCAACACCTTCCTGAAGTCCCCCTCCACATACAGCGCCTCACTCGCCACCTTCTTCCCGTCCACGACGACGGTCGGCGTCCCAGTCATCCCGTCCTTCTCGAAGGACTCCATCGCGATGCCGACCCAGCTCTTGTACGTCCCGTTGGTGACCGCCTTCTTGAAGGCGCCGTCGCGCAGACCGACCGTGTCGGCGATCTTCAGCAGGAAGGCGGGCGTGAACGCGTCGTCGCTCTCCTCCGGCTGGTTGGTGAAGAGCGCCGAGTGGAACTGCGGGAACTTGTCCGACTCCACGGCGGCCCGCAGGGCGTTCGCGGCGTTCACCGAGCCGCTGCCGCCGAGGTTCTTGTCGAGGAACGAGGCGATCGTGTACTCGACCTTCACGTCACCGGCGGACAGCGGCGCCACCAGGGCCTGCGCGCCGCTCTCCTCGAACTTCTTGCAGACGGGGCAGCGCGGGTCCTCGTACACCTTGACGGTGTGCTTGGCCGACGGCTTGCCGACCGTGATCACGCCGCCCTTCACGGTGGCGGGCACCTTGGCCAGCCGCGAGGCGGAGACCGGCGGAACCTTGGCCTCCGGAACGACCTCCGGGGACGCGGACGGCGAGGCCCCCTCGGACGCGGACCCCTCGGACGCAGCGCCCGCCGACGGAGAGTCCGACTCCAACCGCCCCTCCGACCCCCGGGACTCCGTCACCTTGCGGCTCGCCCCCTTGCCGTCGTCGGAGTCACCGGAGTCACACGCGGTGACGGCGACGCCCAACAGCGCCACGGCGGCCACCGATGCGACCACGCGCCCGGCCTTGCGTACGGCCATGAACAGTCCTCTCCAAGGGGTCCCGAAAAGCGGTCCCGAAAGCGTAACGTCCCACCCCATGAGCAGCACGAACACCGTGAACGGCGGCATCTCCCACTGGTACGCCGACGACGGCCTCCCCACGGCCCGTGAACCCCTCGCCGGCGACACGACGGCCGACGTGTGCGTAGTCGGCGGCGGCTACACGGGCCTGTGGACCGCGTACTACCTGAAGAAGGCCGCGCCCTTCCTGCGCATCACGGTCCTGGAGCAGAAGTTCTGCGGCTACGGCGCCTCGGGCCGCAACGGCGGCTGGCTCTACAACGGCATCGCGGGCCGCGACCGGTACGCCCGCCTGCACGGCCGCGACGCCGCCGTCCGCCTCCAGCAGGCCATGAACGCCACCGTCGACGAGGTGATCCGCGCCGCAGCCGAGGAGCACATCGACGCCGACATCCACCACGGCGGCGTACTCGAAGTCGCCTACACACCCGCCCAGTTGGCCCGGCTGAAAGCCTTCCACGAGGCGGAACTCTCGTACGGGGAGAGCGACCGCACGCTGCACGGCGCCCGTGAGACGGCCGAGCGTATCCGCGTCGCGGGGGCCGTCGGCTCCTCCTGGACGCCGCACGGCGCCCGGCTGCACCCGGTGAAGCTGGTGAAGGGCCTGGCGGCGGCCGTGGAGGCGCTCGGCGTCACGATCCACGAGTCGACGCCGGTCACGGAGATCCGGCCCAAGCACGCCGTCACTCCGTACGGCACGGTCCGCGCCCCCTACGTGCTGCGCTGCACGGAGGGCTTCACGGCCGCGCTCAAGGGCCAGCGCCGCACCTGGCTGCCGATGAACTCCTCGATGATCGTCACCGCCCCGCTGCCCGCCGACGTCTGGGACACCATCGGCTGGGCGGGCCGCGAGACGCTCGGCGACATGGCGCACGCGTACATGTACGCGCAGCGCACCGCCGACGACCGCATCGCGCTCGGCGGCCGGGGCGTGCCGTACCGCTTCGGCTCGAAGACGGATACCGCGACCAACCCAGGCCGCACGCAGCCCGCGACGATCGAGGCCCTGCGCGAGCTCCTGACCCGCTTCTTCCCCCAGCTCACCGGCGTACGGATCGACCACGCCTGGTCGGGCGTCCTCGGCGTACCGCGCGACTGGTGCGCCACGGTCACCCTGGACCGCGCCACGGGCCTCGGCTGGGCGGGCGGCTACGTGGGCTCGGGCGTCGCGACCGCCAACCTCGCCGCCCGCACCCTCCGCGACCTGGTCCAGTCCGACTCCGGCCAGTCCGGCCCCACAGACCTCCTCTCCCTCCCCTGGGTAAACCACCGCGTCCGCAAATGGGAACCGGAACCGCTGCGGTGGCTGGGGGTACACGGCATGTACGCCACGTACCGCGCGGCGGACCGGAAGGAACTGACGTCCCACACGGCGGAGGCCCCGCGGCGGGCACGGCTGGCGGACCGGCTTTCGGGCCGGGCGTAGCCGCCGACAGCGAAGGGAACAAACGAAGGCCCCGGCACCTCTCAGGTGTCGGGGCCCTCGTCGTCCTGAGCCCCCTGTCGGATTCGAACCGACGACCTTCGCTTTACAAGAGCGGCGCTCTGACCAGCTGAGCTAAGGAGGCGCGCACGCCCAGGTACTGCGGACGTGCCCGTGAAGTGTAACCAACAGGAACGGTCCGGCTGTCGAAAATTTCGTCGAAGGTCATGGCGCCTCGGCTACTGACAGACCAACGACCTGCGGGGTACGGTCACGGACAGTTCACCCACGTGGACTAGACCCATCCTTTACTCGGATCGTCCGGCACGTTCCTGCCGGTGAAGGGGGCCCTCACCATGGCCACTGTTTCGTTCGACAAGGCGACCCGGATCTACCCGGGTTCCACCAAGCCCGCCGTCGACTCTCTCGAGATCGAGATCGAGGACGGCGAATTCCTCGTCCTGGTCGGCCCGTCCGGCTGCGGCAAGTCCACGTCCCTGCGCATGCTCGCGGGCCTGGAGGACGTGAACGCCGGCGCCATCCGCATCGGCGAGCGCGACGTCACGCACCTGCCGCCCAAGGACCGGGACATCGCCATGGTGTTCCAGAACTACGCGCTCTACCCGCACATGTCCGTCGCCGCCAACATGGGCTTCGCGCTCAAGATCGCGGGCGTCGGCAAGGACATCATCCGGCAGAAGGTCGAAGAGGCCGCGAAGATCCTCGACCTCACCGAGTACCTGGACCGCAAGCCCAAGGCCCTCTCCGGCGGCCAGCGCCAGCGTGTGGCCATGGGCCGCGCCATCGTCCGTGAGCCGCAGGTCTTCCTCATGGACGAGCCGCTGTCCAACCTCGACGCCAAGCTCCGTGTGTCGACGCGTACGCAGATCGCGAGCCTCCAGCGCCGTCTCGGCATCACGACGGTGTACGTCACCCATGACCAGGTCGAGGCCATGACGATGGGCGACCGGGTCGCCGTACTGAAGGACGGCCTGCTCCAGCAGGTCGACTCGCCGCGCAACATGTACGACCGGCCGAACAACCTCTTCGTCGCCGGGTTCATCGGCTCCCCCGCCATGAACCTCGTCGAGGTCCCGATCACCGACGGCGGCGTGAAGTTCGGCAACTCGGTGGTGCCGGTGAACCGCGAGGCGCTGTCCGCCGCCGCCGACAAGGGCGACCGCACCGTCACGGTCGGCGTCCGGCCGGAGCACTTCGACATCGTCGAGACGAACGGCGCCGCCGCGAAGACCCTCTCCAAGGAGTCCGAGGACGCCCCGGCGGGCCTCGCCGTCTCCGTGAACGTCGTCGAGGAGCTCGGCGCCGACGGCTACGTCTACGGCACCGCCGAGGTCGGCGGCGAGCAGCGGGACCTCGTGGTCCGCGTGAACGGCCGCCAGGTCCCGGACAAGGGCGCCCAGCTCCACGTCGTGCCGCGCCCGGGCGAGATCCACGTCTTCTCGACGTCGACGGGCGAGCGCCTCAGCGACTGATCTCCGGAGACCGGATCCCCGGAGACCACTTTTCCTACGGCCAAGGGCCCCGCACTCCGGTGCGGGGCCCTTGGCCGTACGCCAAGAACGCGGGACACGGCTCACCCCTCCCACGACCGTGTCGACAAATACCCCGGCACATCGGTCATTTCGATCCGCGTACGTCAACGTGCAAACAGCCAAACAACTTTCCTGGTCACCCGACCGGGTGACTAAATGTCGCCAAATCATCACCTAGCGCTACTCTCACTCGCGTGACGCACTCCGCCAACCACACCCAGAAGTCGCGCCGGGGCCACCGCGGCCCCGGCCGCCGCATCGGGCGCACGCTCGCCCTCGTCCTGCCCGTCGTCCTGGTGCTGTCCGGCACGCTCGCGGTCACCCGGGTCAACTGGTCCGGAAACGCCTCGGATTCGGTCCTGACCGCGTCCGCGGGCGACCTGTCCGCACCGGCCAAGTCCCGCGCCCCGCAGGACGTCCTGCGCGACCGGCTGCTCCTCGAGCTCCAGGAGAAGGACCCGGGCGTCGCCCTCACGCAGCTCCAGCAGGAGGTCGACCGGCACCCGTCGCTCGCCAAGCACTGCGTGTCCATCGCCCGCGCCCTCGGCCGCGCCGCCGTCCGCAAGTACGGCCCGACCCGCGCCCAGTCCTACTCGCGCCCGGTCTGCGACACGGCCTTCGCCACGGGCGTGGCCGCCCACCAGAACGGCTGAACCTGGTGTGGCCGCCACCCACCCCCGGGGCGGCCACACGCGGAACAGGACCGGCAGGGACCGAGAGACCCGGCAGAGACCCGGCAGGGGCCCATAAGGACCGCCCAGGCCCGCCCAGAGCCCCCCCGGCCCCGACAAGGGCCAGTAGGGGCCCGGCAGGGGCCGGTCCTGCGCGGAAACCCGCCCGCCCCGCCGCGTAGGGTGCCGTCATGACCACCGGTGCCCACCACCCCGTACGGCCCACGCAGGCCGTCGTCCTGGCCGGCGGCCAGGGCTCACGCCTTCGCCCGTACACCGACGACCGGCCCAAGCCGATGGTCGAGATCCCCGGCACGGGGACTCCGATCATCGGTCACCAGCTCGCCTGGCTCGCCGCCGAGGGCGTCACGGACGCCGTCGTCTCCTGCGGCCACCTCGCCGAGGTGCTCCAGGACTGGCTGGAGTCCGCGGACCTGCCGCTGAAGGTCACCACCGTCGTGGAGACGGAGCCGCTCGGCCGCGGCGGCGGCCTCAAGTACGCCGCCGCCCACCTGCCGCACGCCGACCAGCCCTGGTACGCGACCAACGGCGACATCTGGACCCACTTCTCGCTGCGCGACATGGCCGCCTTCCACGCCGAGCGCGACGCCACCGCCACGCTGGCCCTCGCCCGCCCCCGCATCCCGTGGGGCGTCGTGGAGACGGACGCCTTCGGCCACATCACGGACTTCATCGAGGCACCGCCGTCGCCGTACCTCATCAACGCGGGCGTGTACGTCTTCTCCGCGGCCTTCACCGCCCTGCTGCCCGACATCGGCGACCACGAGCGCACCACGTTCCCGCGCCTGGCCCGCGAGAAGCGCCTGGCCGGCTTCCCGCTGCCGCAGGGCGCGTACTGGCGCGCCATCGACACCGCCAAGGACCTCACCGAAGCGGCCAAGGAACTTGCGGCCCAGGGCCGCTGACCGCGACCTCTTCGGTAGAGATTTCCACGTACGCGGATGGGGCCCCGCACACATCACGTGTGCGGGGCCCCATCCGCGTACAGAAGAGACGTACGTACGTAGGCGACGTACGCGACACGCGGCCTCAGCCGAGGACGCCGCCGAGCAGGCCGCCCGGCCGGTCGCCGCCGCCGGTGGTGCCGCCACCGCCGGTGCTGCCGCCGGAGCCGCCAGTGGTGCCGCCACCGCCGGTGGTGCTCCCGCCGCCGGTGCCGCCGGTGCTCGCGGCCGGGCCGCTGCTGGCCGCGGGCGGCTGTTCCTGGGTGGGCGCCTGCTGCTGCGAGGACGGCGCCTGGCCGCCGGTGCCCTGGGTGGCGCTCGGCCGGCCCTCGCCGGTGCCGCCGGTCTCGGGGGCCGCGCCCGGGGTGCCCTCGCCGCCCCGCGTGGGGCTGGCCGAACTCCCTTGCGTGGGCGCGCCGCCGGAGGACGCCGACGGGCTCTGCCGGTCGCGGCGCAGCTCGCGGTCGCCGTCGGAGTTCTCCGGCAGCGGCGATCCTGGCAGGTTGTTGCGCGGCGCCTCGCCGGGTCCTGGCACGGTGACGCGGTCCGCGTCCCGCACGGCGCCGCCGAGCAGCGAGCCGACGAGCAGCGTGAGGCCGACGACGACGGTGCCGATGAGCGCGCCGCGGCGCAGCACCCGGCGGCGCAGCTGCCACAGCTCGACGCGCGGCCCGAGCGTGCGCCAGGCCTCGCCCGCGAGGCGGCCGTCGACCGAGTAGACCGGCGCGCCCGCGATGATCAGCGGGGACCAGGCGGCCAGATAGATGATGTCGGGCGCGTCGTAGGCCGGGACGGTCTTCCAGCTCACGGTGACCAGGAGCGCCGCCGAGAGCAGCACCCCGAAGGACGCAGCGAGGCGCTGCCACAGGCCGAGCACGGTCAGCACGCCGACGATGACCTGGAGGAAGGCGATGACGAGGCCTGCGCCCACGGGGTGCTGGAGCGCCCAGTCCCGCAGCGGCTCGGCGAGCGCCCACGGGTGCAGCGAGTTCAGCCACTTGACCATGGAGCCGCGCTCGCCGCCGTCGAAGTAGACGGGGTCGCAGAGCTTGCCCATGCCGGCGTAGATGGAGATGAAGCCGAGGAAGACGCGCAGCGGGAGCAGTACGACGCCCAGGTTCATGCGGCGGCCGGGGAAGTAGGCGTGCCGCTGGCCCGCGGCCGTCCCGCCGCGGCGGCCGGTGGCCTCGTCGCCGTCGTCGTACTCGTCGTACTTGTCCGGGTCGTCGTACGCCGTGGCGGCCGCGTGGTGCTCGTCGTCGGCGCTGCCCGGCAGGCGCATCTGCGGGAGCAGCCGGGTGCCGTCGCCGGGGTCGCGGGGCGGGGTGAAGGCCTCGGTCTCGGCGAGGTCGCGGGGCGGGGTGAACGCGGCGGTCTCGGCCGGGTCGCCGTACGGATCGTCGAGGTCGACGCGCGGGATGACCTGGGTGGAACCGCCGTCGTCGAAGGAGTCGCGGCCGCCTCGCACGGCGTGCGCGTCACCGCCTTGGCCCACACCTTCGGCCGAACGGCGCATTCCGCTGGCACGCGCGGCCTGCAGCAGCCCGCTCGCGTCCAGGTCGCCCGGCGCGGACTTGCCGCTCCACACGACGGGCGCGCGCCTGCGCGCCGGTGCGCCGCCGACGGCGGGGATGCGCACCGTGTCGTCCCCGGCGCTCAAGTGGCGTGCGATACGCGACGATTGGGTCCGCCCGGCGGTGGGGAGCTGCACGCGGAAGCTCGCGTGATTGACGATGACCTGCGCCGGGTCGCAGGGCACCTTCACCATGCTCAGCGCGGGAGTGTCGTCGAACCCTGACGAGCTGCCCCCCGTGGGTGTGCGGGGTGTTCTGGTGTCCACACTCATCTAACCGAGTGATGTGTGGTTTGGACACTGCCTTGACCCACGCCAAATGTCCGGACCCCGTCAAGCACCCCTGGCCGGACGGGTGCCGGGCACCCCCGAAGGGCATGCCCGGCACCACGTGACGCGGATGTCAGGCGCGGCGGCGCGCCGCCTCGTACAGCACGACGCCCGCGGCGACACCGGCGTTGAGCGACTCCGCGCCGCCGGGCATCGGGATGCGGACCCGGAAGTCGCAGGTCTCGCCGACGAGTCGGGACAGTCCCTTGCCCTCGCTGCCGACGACGATGACGACGGGGCCCTCCAGGGCCTTGAGGTCGCCGATCTCGCGGTCTCCGTCGGCGGCGAGGCCGACGATGGCGATGCCCGCCTTCTTGTACGCCTCCAGCGCGCGGGTGAGGTTGGTGGCGCGCGCGACCGGCGTGCGCGCTGCGGCGCCCGCGGACGTCTTCCACGCCCCGGCCGTCATGCCGGCCGCCCGGCGCTCCGGCACCACGACGCCGTGCCCGCCGAAGGCGGAGACGGAGCGGACGACCGCACCGAGGTTGCGCGGGTCGGTCACGCCGTCGAGGGCGACGATGAGCGGGTCCTCGCCCTGGTCGGCGGCGGCCGCGGCCAGGTCCTCGGGGTGCGCGTACTCGTACGGCGGGACCTGGAGCACCAGGCCCTGGTGGTTGAGGCCGTTGGTCATGCGGTCCAGCTCGGCGCGCGGGGCCTCCATCAGGTGGATGTCGCCGCGCTCGGTGGCGAGCTGCAGCGCCTCGCGGACCCGCTCGTCGTTGTCGATGAACTGCTGGACGTAGAGCGTCGTCGCGGGCACGCCCTCGCGCAGCGCCTCGTAGACCGGGTTGCGGCCGACGACCAGCTCGGACGAAGACTTGCCGCCGCGGCCGCGCGGGGGCGCCTGCCGTCCGGCGGCGCGCTTCGACTTGGCGTTGGCGGCGCGCTGCTTGACGTGCCCCTTGCGCATCTCGGCGGGCGGCGTGGGCCCCTTGCCCTCGAGGGCCCGGCGTCGCTTTCCGCCGCTGCCGACCTGCGCGCCCTTCTTGCCGGACATGCGGCGGTTGTTAGCGGCCATGACCTACCTGTCTGTGTGAAGCGTTTGCGCACCCGCGCTGCCTGCTCGCGCGTACGCATCTGAAGTCGTCGTATATGCAGTGTGCCGCCCGAGTCCCCGGGCGGCACATCAGCGTGCGGTCCGCGCTAGCGCGGACCGAGCGTCCAGCGGGGTCCGCTCGGGCTGTCCTCGATGACGAGGCCCGACTGGCTCAGCTGGTCGCGGATGGCGTCGGCGGTGGCCCAGTCCTTGCGGCCGCGGGCGGCCTCGCGCTGTTCCAGTACGAGGCGTACGAGGGTGTCGACCACGCCGTGCAGGTCTTCACCGCTGTCGCCGTCGCCGCCCGCCCAGTGCGGGTCGAGCGGGTCGAGGCCGAGGACGCCGAGCATGGCGCGCACCTCGGCGAGGCGGGCGATCGCGGCTTCCTTGTCGTCGGCGGCGAGCGCGGAGTTGCCCTGGCGGACCGTGGTGTGGACGATCGCGAGCGCCTGCGGGACGCCCAGGTCGTCGTCCATCGCGTCGGCGAACGCGGGCGGCACCTCGGCGGCGGGCTCGACCACGCCCCCCGCCTTCTCCACCACGCGCTGCACGAAGCCCTCGATGCGCGCGAACGCGGACTCGGCCTCGCGCAGGGCCTCCTCGCTGTACTCGATCATGGATCGGTAGTGCGGGGTGCCCAGGTAGTAGCGCAGGACGATGGGGCGCCACTGCTTGACCATCTCGGAGACGAGCACCGAGTTGCCGAGCGACTTCGACATCTTCTCGCCGCTCATGGTGACCCAGCCGTTGTGCACCCAGTACCGCGCGAAGGTGTCGCCGAAGGCCTTGGCCTGGGCGATCTCGTTCTCGTGGTGCGGGAAGATCAGGTCGATGCCGCCGCCGTGGATGTCGAACTCTTCGCCCAGGTACTTGTGGGCCATGGCCGAGCACTCCAGGTGCCAGCCGGGACGGCCGCGGCCCCAGGGCGTCTCCCAGTCGGGCTCGCCCGGCTTCGTCGCCTTCCACATGGCGAAGTCGCGCGGGTCGCGCTTGCCGGTGATGCCCTCCTCGGGGGGCTGGCGCAGGTCGTCCAGGTCCTGGTTGGAGAGCTCCAGGTATCCGGGGAAGGACCGCACGTCGAAGTAGACGCTGCCGTCGGCCTCGTACGCGTGGCCGCGCTCGATCAGGCCGCGCATCATCTCGATCATCTCGGTGATGTGGCCGGTGGCGCGCGGCTCGTAGGTGGGCGGCAGGCAGCCGAGGACGTCGTAACCGCTGTTGAAGGCGCGCTCGTTCTCGTACCCGATGGACCACCAGGGGCGGCCCTGCTCCGCCGACTTCTTGATGATCTTGTCGTCGATGTCCGTGACGTTGCGGATGAACGTCACGTCGTAGCCGCGGTGCGCGAACCAGCGGCGCATGATGTCGAAGTTGAGGCCCGAGCGGATGTGTCCGATGTGCGGGGCCGCCTGCACCGTGGCGCCGCACAGGTAGATCGAGACACAGCCTTCGACGAGGGGGCTGAAGTCTCGGATCTGCCGGGCGCTGGTGTCGTACAGGCGAATCGTCACCACTCCAGGGTAGTGGCCGTGGGACAGTGCCCCGCGCCCCCAAGGGCGACAGGGCACACAACTGTGATGAACGGCTGTCCCGCGCGGGCCCCTCAGATCCTGCCGACGACCTTGCGGGGCGTGACCCGGACGACGACGCGCGGGCTGTCCTGGGCGGAGCTGGGGTTGAACTCCGCGTACCGCAGGCCGGTGTACTTCAGCGCCAGCTCGTCGATGAGTTCCTGACCGCCCTCGGTGGCGATCTGGGCGGTGCCGCGGATCTCCGCGTACGTGTACGGGGCGTCGAAGGGCTGGAGGAGCACCGTCACGCGGGGGTCGCGGCGCAGGTTCTTCTCCTTCCGGCGGTCCAGGGTGGTGGAGAAGATGACGTCGTCGCCGTCGCGCTTCACCCAGACCGGTGAGAGCTGGGGGCTGCCGTCGGGCTGGATGGTGGCGACGGTGACGAAGACCGGGGTGTCCAGGCGGGCCTTGAGGTCGTCGGAGAGTGCTGCGGCCACGGTGTCTCCTTGGGAGAGGTGTCGGGGTTGGGCGCCTTTGTGCACGCGTACCCGATCTTCCTGCACCGCCGGTGAACCGCCGGGGATCTCCACGCGCCTCCGGGGGCCGGGCCGCCGGGCGCCTAGGGGCACGGAAGCGCGTGGGGCGCGAACGGCCCAGGAGGCTCAGGGGGCGCGAACGTCCCAGGAGGCTTAGGGAGCGCGCACCACCAGCGCCGTCGCCACGGCCGCGAGCCCGTCGCCGCGGCCGGGGAAGCCGAGCCCGTCGGTGGTCGCCCCGGACACGGTGACCGGTGCGCCGGCGGCCTCGGAGAGCACCTTCTGGGCCTCCTCGCGCCGCTTGCCGATCTTGGGCCGGGGGCCGACGACCTGCACGGCCACGTTGCCGATCGTGAACCCCGCGTCCCGCACGATCCGCGCGGCCTCGGTGAGCAGCGCGAGCCCGGAGGCACCGGCCCACTCGGGGCGCCCGGTCCCGAAGTGGGCGCCGAGGTCGCCGAGGCCCGCGGCGGAGAACAGGGCGTTGCACGCGGCGTGCGCGACGACGTCCGCGTCGGAGTGCCCGGCGAGGCCGGGGCCCTCCCCTTCCCACTTCAGGCCGGCGCACCACAGCTCGCGGCCCTCTTCGAAGGCGTGGATGTCGGTGCCGATGCCGACCTGCGGCAGCGGATACGGGAACTGGGGCTGCTGCGGCGCCTGCGGTTCAGAAGCCATCGTTGGCCCTCCTGCGCGCGAGCACGGCCTCGGCCAGGACGAGGTCCAGCGGCCGGGTCACCTTGAACGCCTCCTCGTGGCCCGGCACGAGCACGACCGGCTCACCGAGCCGCTCCACGAGCCCCGCGCAGTCCGTGGCGCCCTCGCCCACGACGACGGCCTCGTGCGCGCGAAGGAGCGTCGCGCGGTCGAAGCCCTGCGGGGTCTGTACGGCGCGCAGCCGGGCGCGCTCGGGCGTGGCGACGACGGGCTCGGGCTCGCCGGGGGCGGCGGGCTCGACCTCCTTGACGGTGTCGGCGACCGGCAGCGCGGGGACCACGGCGGGCGCCCCGTCGCGGACGGCCTCGATGACGCCGTCGACGGTGTCGACGGGGACCAGGGGGCGGGCCGCGTCGTGCACGAGCACGATGTCGATCCCGGCCGGCAGGGCGTCAAGGCCGAGCTTCACGGATTCCTGGCGGGTCGCGCCGCCGGGCACGACGAGGAAGTCGGTGCGCTCGGGCAGGGCATGGTCGGCGAGCAGGGTCTTGACCTCGGCGGCGCCGTCCGGCGGTGCCACGACCACGACGAGGGAGACGGCGCGGGAGGCGGCCATGGCGCGCACGGCATGAATCAGCATCGGCGTGCCGTTCAGCGCGCGCAGCGCCTTGGGGGCGCCCGGGCCGAGCCGTACACCACGTCCGGCGGCGGGGATCACGGCTGCCGTGCGGGGGCGGGGGGCCTGGGGCCCGTCCGCCGCGGTAGATGCGTCAGACATCGGTTCCGTTCAGGTTTGTGTGCTCGGCCGACATGGGTATGGCCACAGCGTGCCGGGCGCGACGCCTTGACCGGAACCCTTCCGTGACATCCGGTCGAGCCTGCTGCCCGAGCCCGGCACGCCAACGTACCGGGGGATCTTTCCGTACACACGAACCGGCGATGAAGACCGGGGTACGGCCACGCCTCCGCGGCAGGACCGAGCGGGACTCCGGGGCGGGAACACGCCCCGGCGCGGGAGCCATGCCTCCAGGAGCAGGTCTGGGGGTATGAACATGCCGCAGTGCCCGGCAACACCATTCAGGAGTCGGCGGGCACCGCGGCAGTATTCATCGTCCCGGGACGCACGCCACAGGTGGCGCTGCGCTGCGTCGATCAGGAATTCAGGACGCGAGGACCTCGTCAAGCAGGGCCTCGGCCTTGTCCTCGTTCGTGTTCTCCGCGAGGGCCAGCTCGCTCACCAGGATCTGGCGGGCCTTGGCGAGCATGCGCTTCTCACCGGCGGACAGTCCGCGCTCGCGCTCCCGACGCCACAGGTCACGGACAACTTCCGCGACCTTGATGACATCACCGGAGGCGAGCTTCTCGAGATTTGCCTTGTAACGGCGCGACCAGTTCGTGGGCTCTTCCGCATACGGCGCGCGCAGCACTTCGAAGACCCGGTCAAGGCCGTCCTGACCGACCACATCACGCACACCGACGAACTCCGCATTGTCCGCTGGCACACGCACCGTCAAGTCGCCCTGGGCGACCTTCAGCACCAAGTAGGTCTTGTCCACGCCTTTGATCTGGCGAGTTTCGATGGCCTCGATCAGCGCGGCCCCGTGATGGGGATAGACCACGGTGTCGCCAACCTTGAACGTCATGTGACAGGTACCCCTTCCGTGGCTATCCAGGGTAACACGGATACGGCGTCTTCTGAATGGCGTTTTCGCAGGTCAGGGCATATCTCGGGGCTTGACAACAGCAACAGGAACGTGCTGCGCGAGGGCTGCGGAAGGGGGTATTCGCAGGTGGGAGCCACTGTTCGACGGGGGCGAAACGCCCACGTTACAGACCCCGCGAGGGCACCCCAAGGGGACGAACGTCCCGGTTTGCCGGGTTCCCGTAGGTGAACTTCCGCTACTCCGTTCGGTGACTGGTGCCGCGTACGAGACGACTCCTGACGCCGCTCGCGAGACGACTCGGCGAATCCCGGAATTGATCAAGAAGCGCGGGCGCCGGGCACATCGGAAGCGCTGCCCTGATCAATTTCCGGTGCCGCCCCGCATTACCCGCGAAAAATCACCCACCCGCCATCGGCGGCGGTTATGGGAAATGAGGGAACCAACGGCGAACTTCAGGCCAATGGAGCGGCCGGAACGCGTGGGGCCGGGGAAGCGCGCGGGCTGCGAGGGCGGGTCGGGTGTCCACAGGGGCGGGTCGGGTGCGGCGGCACGGGAACGGCTCGGTAACCTAAGCCCGCTGACACACCCTTAGGGCGGTCGACCGGCCGCCCGACCTTCCGTTTCCGCCCACGTTCTAGGAGTTGCCGCCGCCGTGAGCCGCAGCCTTCGACGCGGCGCCATCGCCGCCACCGCCCTCGCGTTCTCGCTCGGCACGCTCACCGCCTGCGGTGCCGGAAACAACGCCCAGACGAACGAGATCAAGCCGGACAACGCGGCGACCGCCGTCGGCGACATCAAGATCCAGAACGCCATGATCATCACGCAGCCCGACCGCGAGTCGACCGGCCCCGCCGTGATCGCCGCGACGATCTTCAACAACGGCGACACCGCCCAGACCCTCGACTCGGTCAAGGTCGACGGCACGGGCAAGACGGCCGCGCTGAGCCCCGCCAAGGGCGAGAAGAAGGGCAAGGCCGGCGGTCTGACGATCCCGGCCGGCGGCTCCGTCGTCATCGGCGGCAAGGACAACGCCTCTGCTGTCCTGCCGAGCAGCCGCGAGTCCGTCAAGGACGGCAACGCGCAGCCGGTCACGTTCGCGTTCAGCAAGACCGGTGACGTGAAGCTGAAGAGCTTCGTCGTGCCGGCCGAGGCCTACTTCAAGTCGTGGGGCCCGAGCGAGGTTCCGAAGGCGCCGGACGCCAAGCCGTCGGGCAAGCCGTCGGAAGGCGCCTCGGGCAAGCCGTCCGGGAAGCCCTCGGGCTCGCCCTCCACCGATCCGTCGGGCACGCCCGCGGGCGGCGCTGAGGGTGCGGAAGGCGCCGAGGGCGGCGAGGGTGCTCAGGACGGCGCTCAGGGCGCGGGTGCCACGCCGCCCGCCGACGGGTCCACGACCGGTGGCGGCACGCAGCACTGACGTGCACAGCACGCGTCGTACGTAGACAGCGCGCGTCCTACGTAGACAGCGCGAAGGGCGGGAACCTCCTGAGGTTCCCGCCCTTTGCGTTGCGTACTGCGCGAACGCGCGCGTGGCCGCCCTCGGGGCGCACGCGCGCGGGCTCGGCTACGGCTCGAACTTGTAGCCCAGGCCGCGGACCGTCACCAGGTAGCGCGGGGCCCCCGGGTCGGGCTCGATCTTGGCGCGCAGGCGCTTGACGTGGACGTCCAGGGTCTTGGTGTCGCCCACGTAGTCGGCGCCCCAGACGCGGTCGATGAGCTGCATGCGGGTCAGTACGCGGCCCGCGTTGCGCAGCAGCATCTCCAGGAGGTCGAACTCCTTCAGGGGCAGGTCGACCTTGGAGCCGGAGACCGTGACCACGTGCCGGTCGACGTCCATCCGGACCGGCCCTGCCTCCAGGGCCTGCGGGGCGACCTCCTCGGGCTCGCCGCGGCGGCGCAGCACCGCGCGGATGCGGGCCACCAGCTCGCGGGACGAGAAGGGCTTGGTCACATAGTCGTCGGCTCCTATTTCCAGGCCGACGACCTTGTCGATCTCGCTGTCCTTGGCGGTGACCATGATCACCGGCACGTTCGAGCGGCTGCGGAGCTGGCGGCAGACCTCCGTGCCGGGCAGGCCCGGCAGCATCAGGTCGAGCAGGACGAGGTCGGCGCCATTGCGCTCGAATTCGTCGAGTCCGTCCGGGCCGGTGGCCGCGATGGCGACCTCGAAGCCCTCCTTGCGGAGCATGTACGACAGGGCGTCGCTGAAGGATTCCTCGTCCTCGACGACGAGCACTCGGGTCACGGAAGGACCTCCGGGGCGGCAGGAATGGGTTCGTATGCGGTTGTGTCGTCGGGCCTTGCGCCCTGGTGCGCGTCGTGCGCGGCCGGGCCGGTGCCGACCCTGCGCTCGCGGGTCGCGGCCGCCTCGGGCAGCCGCAGGGTGAAGGTGGAGCCCTGTCCCTCCGAGCTCCACACGGTGACCTCCCCGCCGTGCGAGGCGGCCACGTGCTTGACGATGGCAAGGCCGAGGCCGGTGCCGCCGGTGGCCCGGGAGCGGGCCGGGTCGACGCGGTAGAAGCGCTCGAAGATGCGTTCCTTGTCCTTGTCGGAGATGCCGATGCCCTGGTCGGTGACCGCGACCTCGATGAGGTCCCCGCCGGGCGCGCTGACCCGGCGAGCGGCTATCCCGACCCGGGTGCGGGCCGGTGAGTAGTTGACGGCGTTCTCGACGAGATTGCCGAGCGCCGCGGCGAGCTGGCCACGGTTGCCCCAGACCCGCAGGTCGGCGGTGCCTCCGGCGGCCATGGTGATCTGCTTGGTGCCGGCCTGGTGACGGCAGCGGTCGATGGCCTCGCCCACCAGCTCGTCCACGCGGACCGGCTCGGCGTCCTCCAGCGGGTCGTCGTTCTGCACCCGGGAGAGGTCGATGAGCTCCTGCACGAGGTTGGTCAGGCGGGTCGCCTCGTTCTGCATCCGGCCCGCGAAGCGTTCCACGGCCTCGGGGTCGTCGGCGGCGTCCATGACGGCTTCGGAGAGCAGCGAGAGCGCTCCGACCGGCGTCTTGAGCTCGTGGCTGACGTTCGCCACGAAGTCGCGGCGGACGGCCTCGATGCGGCGGGCCTCCGTGAGGTCCTCCACGAGCAGCAGGACGAGCCGGGAGCCGAGCGGCGCCACCCGCGCGGAGACCGCGAGCGCGTCGCCGCGGCCCGTGCCCCGGCGCGGCAGGTCCAGCTCGACCTGGCGTATCTCGCCGTCGCGCCGGGTGTCCCTCGCCATCTGCAGCATCGGCTCGACGGCGAGCTTGCCACCGCGCACCAGTCCGAGGGCGTACGCCGCGGAGCTCGCCTTGACCACGCTGTCCGCCTCGTCCAGGACGACGGCGGAGGAGCGCAGCACGGAGAGCACCGTGTCGACGCCGGGGGGCAGGACCGGGTCCGTGTGCAGGGATGTCCTGGTGGGCCTCTTCTGGTCGCGCTCGCTCCAGCGAAACGCCAGCATGGCGATGACGCCGGTGCACACCCCGGCGATCGCTGCCGCTGCGGCGACCGCCGCGTTCACGTCCATGCCTCCAGGTTATGCGCGGTCGGAGCACCGGCCACAGCCATCCGGGTGGCCACTCGAACACTCGTCGCCCAGAGTTCACTGTGGGGACGGCAGTGGTTCATTTCGGCGGGACGGCCCGGTGGACCCCGATATTCCGGTGTCGGGCACGCCTTCCGGGTGCGGGTCGGGGGTCACCTGATGGGACCCGGTGTGCAGTCTGGCGCATCGGGCGCGGGAACGGACTCTGTCGCCCATAGTTCACCTTGACGACAGGGGCGATTCATTTGAGATGACTTAAACGGACGCGTCGGCCCCACACCGTGGGAGCGTAGGGGTGACCCCCTGTGACGTACGAGAGAGGGACAGCCACATGCGTGACGCGTACCACGAGGAACTTGACTCGATCGGCGAGGGCCTGGTCGAGATGGCCCGCCTTGTCGGGTCGGCGATCGGGCGCGCCACCACGGCCATGCTCGACGCCGACCTCAAGCTGGCCGAGAGCGTGATCGCCGCCGACCAGAAGGTCGACGATCTCCAGCACGAGCTGGAGGCACGAGCGATAGCCCTGCTGGCGCGGCAGCAGCCGGTCGCGACGGATCTGCGGATCGTCGTGACCTCGCTGCGGATGAGTGCCGACCTGGAGCGCTCCGGCGACCTGGCCCAGCACGTGGCCAAGCTGGCCCGGCTGCGCTTCCCGGACACGGCGGTGCCGCGCGACCTGCACGCGACGATCCTGGAGATGGGCCAGCTCGCGCAGCGCCTGATGGCGAAGGCGGCGGAGGTCATCATCACCAAGGACGTCGACCTGGCGCTCCAGCTGGAGCAGGACGACGACGAGATGGACCTGCTGCACCGCACACTCTTCCAGCACCTGATGGACGACCGCTGGAAGCACGGCATCGAGACGGCCGTGGACGTGACCCTCCTCGGCCGCTACTACGAGCGCTTCGCGGACCACGCGGTGTCCGTGGCCAAGCGCGTCGTGTACCTGGTGACGGGCGAGCACGCGGACGAGATCCAGCCGGGGGCGGCACCGGTCGAGGGCGCGTAGCGCCTGCCGGCGGGGCGCGGGGTTCACGGTCCGGCGTGCGCCGCCGGTGCGCCGCGGGCGTGTGCCCGGACTTGCACGCGGGGTGGGCGCCGAGGCGTGCGCGCCCACCCCTTCGTACTCCGCTGAAAACTTCTCCTGATCGCGCCGGAACTTCTCCTGCGCTGAGCGTCGGCTGCGCTGGGCGTCAGCCGCAACCGCCGCCGCACTGGCACGGGCCGCCGGACTGGCAGCCACAGCTACAGCCAGGACCGCACTGACAACCGTCGGCACAGGTGTCGGTCTTGGGGGACTCGGCCATGTGTCTCCTCCTCGAAGGCGTACTACGAAGACGTACTGCCTGCCCCTCCATTGCACGCCCGGGGCAGCGGGGCGCGTCAACGGCGCACGCGCGCGCGTTCGTTCACCCCGCGCCGCCGCCCGCCGTCCGCCCCCTCCCACGCGCCCCCGCGCGTCCGGAATCGCACACAGAAGAAGGGGCTCCACGCGCGCGTGGAGCCCCTTCTTCTGTACGGGTGGGCTGTTACTTCTTCTTGCCCTGGGTCTTGTCGGGGATCTTGGCGAGCTGGGATCCTCCTGGCCAGGGCCTTACGCCAACGCGGCAGGGTGGTCGTTGTCGGCTGGTGTTGAGCATTGCCGAGCGGCCTCGGACGGCCCAGGGACGGCCCAGCAAGCTAGCTGACATCCCGTAGAGGTTCGCTGGCCGAGTAGCAGGCGTCCATCCACTTCGCCTCGTCCCTGCCGAGGATGACGTCCCCGCACATGGGCGTGTTCAACAACCCGCCGCCAACGCTCACGGTCTCCAGAGTCTTCCTCTGAGCGGGAGTCGCGGTGTCAGCCATCGTGGTCGTGAAGCCCTTGACCGGCTTCGGCTCCCAATCAAGGTCCGAGTGAAGCAGCGTGGCTGCTCCTTCGCCCCACTTCTGAACGAAGATCAATCGCTCCCCGCTGTCGTTGACGAAGTAGGAGACGTAGTCCTTGTCACCAATGGGGAAGCCGCTCAGCTGGGCGAGCAGCTTCCTTAAGTCAGTACCGAAATCGGATGCCATGCCCGGGACGCTACCAACGATCACGCAACGTTATGCACAAGTTCTTCACACTGGCGCAACGCAGTGGGTGCACAACCAAGGTCGGTGGAGCGGCTTTGGGCTGGAGCTGCTTTGGTGCGAGTGATCATGGCCCCGTAAGCTTCCGGCGCGTCGGGCAGTCCGTGGACCTGCCCGCTAAAGCACGACGTTGGGGCCATGATCTTCGAGGCTCGCGCCAAAGTGGCTGCCTAAAGCCGTGGAGCCGACCGCCCCAGCCACGACGTACCCCTTCTCTGACTTCAGGCGGCTGATCGCTTAGCGCGCGGCACGGTCCGCGGCCGGGCTGGAGCGGGGCGGAGACAGGAGCGCAGGCCCGGCCGCGGGCCGGGCCGCGCGCGGGGAGCGGAGCGAGCCGCCTTGAATCAGTAGAGAAAGTTGTAACTCAGTCGGTCGCGTCGGGCTTCAAGTCGTGTGTGCACGGCTGGAGTTCCATGTGCTCCTGGTGGTCCGCGAGGGGCAGGAAGAGCACCGGGTGCACCGTCCACGTGATGCGCGTGCTGGCGTAGGTCACCGACACCATGCACGGCTCCGAGCGCAGGAGAGCTCTGCGGGTGTCGATACGGCTCTCGTAGAGCCAGTCCCAAGTCTCCTTGGGGGCCACGGGGTTCAGTTCCGCCGTGATGGCTCGGAGCGCCGTGGGGAGCCAGCCGTCCGCCTGGGTCGCGGAGTACGCGCCGAAGGATGTCGTCACCGTCGGTCGGCCCGGAGCCATGAGGTCCTCCGCCCAGCACTCGCACCAGAATCCGCGGGCCAGGCCGTCGCTCAGCATGGGTGGCCCCCTGGCCCCGGCCGTGGCGAAGTGAACAGCTCCGCCGTCACCGTGTGGGCGCCGTCGCTGTTCCGCACCACCACCCGGTGGGCCAGCGCGCTGACCATGCCCAGGCCTCTGCCGTGCACCGCCTCCTCGTCCGGGTGCTCGACCTTCGGAGCGGCCCCGCCCGAGCCCCCTCCGTCCGTGACCGACAGGGCGATGACCTGGGACGACACCGCCAGAGCCAGGTGAAAGCTGCCCGTGGGCCGGCCGCTGGCCGTGTGCAGGATCGCGTTGGCGCTCAGCTCGCTCGCGATGAGTTCGGCGTCCTCCGCGAGAGGCGAGGAACCCAGGATGTCGCGGGTCCAGCGGCGGGCTCGGCTGACCTCTTCGGGGAGACCTGGGCAAGTGAGTCCCCAGACCCGGGCGGTGCTCGTATACTCGTGCATACAAGTTCCTTTGTGCTGCTAGGCCGCCATGTGCAGCGGGTTCGGGCTATACGAGTTTCACGCCGTCGTGGGCGCGGATGGCCGGTGGAGCCGTCGCGTCGAGCGCGTCCAGGACGCGGATCGCGTACGCCTCGTCGGCGAGTTGGGTGACCTCTTCGCGGGTGGCCCAGCGCAGGGCGCGGGTCTCCTCGCCGGTGGTGGGCGTGCCGTCCGCGGCTTCGCAACGGAAGACCAGGGAGACGATCAAGCCCGTCATGTTCTTGTAGACGCCGGTCAGGGTCGCGGGAAGTGCGATCTTGACGCCGGTTTCTTCGAGGACCTCGCGCTGGAGGGCTTCGGGGATGGTTTCCTCGCGTTCGAGGACGCCGCCCGGAGGCTCCCACTGGCCGTTGTCGCGGCGCTGTATCAGCAGGGCCCGCCCCTCGTCGTCGACGATGACTCCGGCGACGCTCACGGAATGGGGGCGGTCAGTGCTCACGTTCCTCGGCCCTCTCGGCTGGCTAGGCTCTCCACCGTAGCAACAGCACTCGCCCACTCGTCTAGATACCTAAAGGAGTACACGTGACCTCACTCCCTACCGGCTCGCTCGGCGAGGTCGACCCCACGAGCGATCGTGCGGTCTTCCGGCAGATCGCCGATCAGCTGCGCGAGGCCATCGACCGTGGGCGGTTCAGGGAGGGCGAGAAGCTGCCCTCCGAAGCCGAGCTTGTCGACCACTACGGGGTCTCCCGGATGACGGTCCGCAACTCCTTCTCCATCCTCCAGGGGGAGGGACTCGTGCACGCCGAGCACGGCAAGGGCGTCTTCGTCCGCCCTCGGCCCCCGGTGCGACGCCTCGCCTCGGACCGGTTCGCCCGGCGCCACCGCGATCAAGGCAAGTCCGCGTTCATCGTCGAAGCCGACGCGGCCGGTAGCCACCCCCAGGTGGACGGCCTGGAGGTGAAGGAGGAGAAGGCCAGTCAGGACATCTCCACCCGGCTCGGCTCGGCGCGCAAGGTGCTCGCCCGTCGGCGGCGGTACCTCCTGGACGGACGACCCGTCGAGTTCGCGACCTCGTATCTCCCGCTCGACATCGCACGCGGTACGCAGATCGCCGAACCCAACCCCGGTCCCGGCGGTATCTACGCCCGCCTCGAAGAACTCGGCCACCGCCTCGACCACTTCGAGGAAGAGATCCGCGCCCGCATGCCCTCGCCCGCCGAGGTCAAGACGCTGCGGCTCGCATCCGGCGTGCCGGTGATCCACCTGATCCGTACCGCGTATGACGCAGAGGGGCGAGCCGTGGAGGTCTGCGACACCGTGATGGCTGCGGACGCGTACGTCCTGTCCTACCAACTCCCCGCGAACTGACGGGCGATGGGGCGCGAGGCCGTTCCTCGGACTCGTACATCCCAACAGGCATACTCGTATAGACGAGTGGGCAAGTTGTGTGCCAAGGTGGTTCGCGTTCCCGAGAGTTCGGGTTCGTCGGACGCATCTTGTATAGACGAGTAGATAGGGGAACTGCCTTGCGCACCATCCGTGTTCAGACCTCGGGCGCCACGATCCTGCTCACTGAGGCCCCGGAGCCCAAGGTCCGCGACCGCCAGACCGGCGAGCGGGCCGTGGACGCCGTCAGTGGTGAGCCGCTGATGACCATCGGCGTCGTCTACATCGAGGAGGGAGAGTCGTCGCTGTTCAAGGTGACCGTCCCGGAGAGTGGGGTGGCGGAGGGGCTGGTCCTCGGCTCGCCCGTCTCGCTGCCGGGGCTCATCGCCCGGCCGTGGGAGAACGTCTTCAACGGCCAGCAGCGTCACGGCATCGCCTACCGCTGCGCCGCCGTGACGCCCGCCGCCTTCCCGGTCGCTGCCGGAGCCGCAGCCTGATGGCCGACCTGACGACGCTCCTGGAGGTGGGTGGTCCCGTCGCCGCGATCGGCGGTGGGGCCGCCTACACCCGGGCACGACACCCCGGGGTGTACTGGTCCACGGTCGGCATGCCGTTATCCGCCGCCCGGTTGATCGGCACGTACGGCTCGGTCATGGAGGCATGCGGGCTGACCGTGACGCCGTCCCGGCTGCGGGTGCTGGCCGCGCGGGCCACGCGGGGAGAGGTCCGTGCGGTGCCGCCACGCCGAGGGCTCATACGGCCTACGACGACCGGCCTCCGCCTCCGTATCCGGCTCGCTCCCGGCCAGGAACCCGCCGACGTCGCCGCCTCCGCCGAACGGCTGCGGCACGCATGGGGAGTTCACGCCGTGTACGTCACCACGGTCAAGCCCGGCGTGGTCGAGCTGCGGCTCGTCGGCTTCGACGTACTGCGGCGGGTGCGGATGCCTCGCCGGATAGCTGGCGGGCTCCTCAAGGTGCCGGTGGCGCTGCGGGAGGACGCCACTCCCTTCGTACGCGACTACCGGGCCGTTCCACATCAACTCACCCTCGGCGCCACGCTGTCCGGCAAGTCCATGTACCTGCGGCACCTGGTCACCGGGCTCGCCCGGCAACCTGTCGCCCTGGTGGGCATCGACTGCAAGCGGGGCGTGGAGCTGGCGCCTTTCGCTCCGCGGTTGTCGGCGCTCGCGACCGATCCGGAGCAAGCCGCCGAGCTGCTGCCTGTGCTGATACGAGAGATGGAGGACCGGTACGACCTGATCAAGGCTCGGCAGGGCATCGCCCCGAACACCCTCGCCGAGACCATCACCTCCGACATCTGGGGCCTGCCTGACGGGGACCGCCCTGCGCCCATCGTGCTGTTCGTCGACGAGGTCGCGGAACTCTTCCTCGTCGCCTCGAAGAAGGACGAAGAACGCCGGGACGAGATGGTCACCCAGCTCATCCGGCTCGCCCAGCTCGGTCGCGCGGCCGGCATCTACCTGGAGGTCTGCGGCCAGCGCTTCGGCGCCGAGTTGGGCAAGGGGGCGACCATGCTCCGCGCCCAGTTGACCGGCCGGGTCTGCCACCGCGTGAACGATGAGGGCTCCGCGAAGATGGCCCTCGGAGACATCGCCCCGGAAGCTGTCCTCGCCGCCTGCGCCATCGCGCCCGAGCTGCCCGGCCTGGCCGTCGCCGGGGACACGTCCGGCGGCTGGTCCCGCATTCGTACGCCGTACTTGTCGCTCGGCGAGGCTGCCGAGACCTGCCGGGAGTCGGCGCACCTGGTGCCTGATCTGCCCGCGCTCAAGCCGTTCCGGCCTGTGGCTGCCTGATCCCGCCTGTTCCTTGCCCGGTTGGGGCGACTGCTCTACGTCGCCGCCAGACCTTTACCCCTCCATGCCCTCCGGACCCCGGAAGGAGCCACCGCATGCGCGCCCAACTGGCCCGTGTGGACGCGGTGCTCGTGCAAGCCGTCATCGCCGCCGCGCTGTCCTTCGCCCACCTGCACGACGTCGCTTCGGCGGCCGGACAGGACGGGTGGAAGGCGTGGGCCTACCCCGTGTCGGTCGACCTGCTGCTCGTCGCCGCCTGGCGTCGGCTGCGGTCCGGTCATGCGCGGGCGGCCGGGTGGTGCTGGTTCGTCATCGCGCTCGCCGCGTCCCTCGGGGCGAACGTGGCCACGGCGGGGCTCCTCGACATGAGCCATGTGCCCGCCTGGCTCCGCATCCTCGTGGCGGGCTGGCCTGCGGTGGCGTTCCTGGGCGGGACGCTGCTGGCTCACTCGGCGCCGAAGCCAACGCGCCAGGAGGACGAGCCGGTTGTAGACGCCCCGGCCTCGCCACCCGAAGCACCCGAGCGAACCGAGCCTCCCGCCGTATCCGTCCCGGCCGCCCTGCTCGACCACGCCCGCAAGCTCGCCGCCGACCACCACACCCGCACCGGAACCGCCATCGACACCCCCACCCTCCGCGCCCGTCTCGGCGTCCCCACGCCCATGGCCGACGCCATCGCCGCCCAGCTCTGAGAGGAGACCCGCATGCCCGCCAACCGCCGTTTCCGCAACGTCGCCCGCATCGGACCCGTCCAGATCGGCACCGCCTACGACCACCGCGGCCGGGAGAAGCACACCGCCGCCTGCACCGCCCCTCGCTGCGGCTTCTCCGCCGACTACGACAGCCGCGCCGCCGCCGAACTGGCCGCCCGCACCCACCGCTGCCCCGGCCTCTGAGAGGAGCACTCCATGACCGTCAGCCTGTCGTGGGTCCTCGTCCTCGGCCTGCTGGCCTGGGGCGCGGTCAAGGTCATCGGCGCCCGCCCCTGGATCGCCGTCCTGATCACGCTCCTCGGCCTCTGGATCTCGCACACCTTCGTGGCCCCGGCCGCCGCCGCCGTGGCGAACGTCGGCTTCGCAAACGCCTCACATGCCTAGACGAGTAGATGAGGAAAGGACCGCCGTGTTCCTGCCCAAGTACCCGGACAACCCCACACCGCCGCCCGCCCACCACCACGCCCCGAACGCTCCGACCGACCCGGCACCCGCCCGCCGACGCGCCACCGTCCCGGCCGTCTCGATCAGCACCGGCACGGTCGTGGCCGCACTCACGGGCGGCGTGGTCCTCACCGCGCTCCTGACCGCCGTGGCCATCGCGGCCGTCTCCGTCGCGATAGCGGCCGTGGTCCTGCGCTCCCTGCTAAACGACCACCGCAAGCGCTGAGCCTGCCGGTCTCCCGGGGCGGCCTCGATACCGCCAAGCATCCGCCGCCCCGGGAGCCCTTCCCCCCTGACCGTTCCAGCCAGCCAGAAGGAGAAGCCATCTTCACCCGCGCCACCACCCCGCCCCCAGTCCCGGAACTCGCCAAGCTGGCCGCCCACGGCACCCTGCCCGGCATCCTCAACCAGCTCTCCGGCCTCGGCGGCTGCGCCCACCCGATCCGCCTCGACGGCCACCGCACGGAGTACGACGTCGACACCCGCACCGGCGAGATAGGCAAGGTCCTCCACCACCTCGACTCCGTCGACCTCCCGGCGGGCCAGCTCCTCGTCCGCTGCAACAACCGCCGTACGACCCGCTGCCCGGCCTGCGCCGAGGTCTACCGGCGCGACACCTTCCACCTGATCACCTCCGGCCTGCGCGGCGGCACGGGCATCCCGGACCGGGTCGCCGCGCACCCCCGCGTCTTCGCCACCTTCACCGCGCCGAGCTTCGGCCCGGTCCACAACCGCCCCTCCTCCGGCCGCCCCTGCCGCTGCGGCACCCACCACGGCCAGGAGGACGCCGCCCTTGGCACCCCACTCGACCCGACCACGTACGACTACGAAGCGGCCGTCCTATGGAACGCCCACGCCGGACAGCTCTGGCGCCGCTTCTCCATCCACCTCCGCCGGGAGGTCGCCAAGCGAGCGGGCCTGAGCCAACGCCGTCTCCGTGAACACGCCCGGGTGTCCTTCGCCAAGGTCGCCGAGTACCAGAAGCGCGGGGCGGTCCACTTCCACGCCGTGATCCGCCTCGACGGCCCCGGCGGCGGAGACACCGCACCCCCGCCCTGGGCGACAGCCGACCTCCTGACCGACGCCATCCGCACCGCCACCACCAAGACCCAAGTCGACGGCCCGACCCTCGACGGCTGCGCCCACACCCTCACCTTCGGCCGCCAACTCGACGTCCGCACCATCCGCTCCGCCGACTTCGACGGCGGCCAGGAGCTGACGGAGCGGGCCGTGGCCTCGTACATCGCCAAGTACGCCACCAAGGGCGCCGAGACCGCCACGGGCGCCCTCGACCGGCCCCTGAAGTTCGCCGCCGAACTCGCCCAGCTCGACCTCAGCGACCACGCCCGTCGCCTGATCCGCACCGCCTGGACCCTCGGCGCCCGCAAAGACCTCGAACACCTCCGCCTCCGCGCCTGGGCCCACATGCTCGGCTTCCGCGGCCACTTCTCCACCAAGTCCCGCCGCTACTCGACCACCCTCGGCGCCCTCCGCACGGCCCGCGCCGACTGGCGCCGAGCCCAAGCCACACCCACCGAGACCGGCACCACCACGTACGTCCTCGCCCACTGGGTCTTCGCCGGAACGGGCCTGTCCGACACCGAGGCCTGGCTTGCCGAGTCCCTCGGAACCACCGCCGGAACGGAAGGAGAGCCGACCCGTGGCTAGCCGTCACGTCGTGGCCGAGGCGGTTGCCACGCCTCGTGCTCTGCCTTCGCGATACCTGACCCCTGACGACTTGGTGATGATGTTCGAGCTGCCCAGCGTCGAGACGGTCTACCAGTGGCGGCGGAAGCGCACGGGTCCCCGTGGCTTCAGGGTCGGTCGGCATCTCCGCTTCGACCCGGACGACGTTCAGGCGTGGGTGGAGTCCCAGCTCAAAGGGGCTGCTGCCTGATGGCCGGACACATACAGGATCGCTGGTACAAGACCGGGACTGGCGCAGACGGCAAGCCACAGAAGGTCAAGACCGAGCGCTACGGGAAGGGCCAGCGATACCGCGCCCGCTACGTCGGGCCGGACGGTACGGAGAAGGCGAAGAGCTTCCCCGACCGGCAGAAGCGCCTCGCTGAGCAATGGCTGGCGCACATCGAGGCGGACATGGCGCGCGGGCAGTACATCGACCCTCGTGCGGCTCGGGTCACCTTCCAGCAGTACGCCGAGCGCTGGGTGGCCACGCAGGGAGCCGATCCGAACACCCAGGCCTCGATGGAGTCGCAGCTCCGGCTGCACGCCTTCCCGTACCTGGGCTCGCGCCCGCTGGGTTCCTTCCAACCCGCCCACGTCCGCGACTGGGTGCGGGAACTCCAAGAGAACGGCGTTCGAGGGGCGTACGCGCGGACGATCTACTCCAACGTGCGCGCGGCCCTGAGTGCGGCCGTGGACGACGGGCATCTGCCCCGCAATCCGTGCGCGGCCCGATCGGTCCGGCCTCCCGTGGTGGACGTGAAGCGGGTCGTCCCGTGGACTCCGGAGCGGGTCTTCGCCGTGCGGAAGGCCATGACCGAGCGCTACCGAGCCATGGTCGACCTGGGCGGGGGATGTGGGCTCCGCCAGGGGGAGATCCTTGGCGTCGCCGTCGACGCGATCGACTTCGAGTCGGACACGCTCCACGTGGTCCAGCAGCTCAAGCTGAGCCGGAGCAAGGCCGTCTTCGCCCCGCCCAAGGGTGGCAAGCTCCGGGACGTACCTCTGCCTGGGCCGGTCGCCGATGCCCTGCGGGCGCACATGAAGCTGTTCCCGCCGGTCGAGATCACCCTGCCGTGGAAGGTGGCGGACGGGCCTGCGGTGACCAAGCGGCTGATCTTCACGGGGCCGCGTGGCGGGCACGTGTGGCGGACGACGCTCAACGACAACGTCTGGAAGCCCGCGCTCGCTGCCGCCGGGGTGATTCCGGTGCCTGAGCGGGGACAGCCGTACGCCGAGTCCCGGACGAACGGCATGCACGCCCTCCGCCACTCCTACGCTTCGGTGCTCCTGGACGCAGGGGAGAACGTCAAAGCCCTCGCCGAGTACCTCGGCCACTCGGACCCGGGTCTGACTCTCCGTGTGTATGCACACCTGATGCCCTCCAGTCGAGAACGCACACGAAAGGCAATCGATCGCACATACGAGAAGCTCGGCTTGTGAGGAGAGCGTCCTGACTTCAAGCCGAAGGAGTAGGCATGCAATGCAAGCGATTCGGTAAGCAAGAGTGGGTGTCGGGATAAGCAATACAAGCGATTCGGTAAGCAAGAGTGAGTGTCGGGATAAGCAATGCAATCGCTAAGTCCACTAGCTTCAAGTGCTAACCCAAGCGCTAGGCCTAACAAGTTGGCATGCGATGCAAGCGTCCTGAGCGGCAGCAGAGTCTCCCTTGCTAGCAAGGGTGCAGTCAGTAGAGGCTGGATGTCCGATGGCCAGCTGGCTGGTGCAGCTCCGCACCCACCTCCTGTCGTTCATTGGCCTGAGTGATTTGTTCAGGAGGTGCGCTATCGATCTTCGAGGCACGCAGGCTTCTACTTTTGCAACGTAGAAGTCGAAGAGCTGTGGGCCTTCTAGCTGCGCGTTTGTCTGAGAAGTCGAGCTGTGCGAAAGTCTCACCGCATGCGAATGCCGCCCCACGCCCGGGGCGGCATTCGTTTCCATTTCCGCACCCGGAAACCGCTTGATCAATAACCTGATACGGAAGGAGGCCATATGGTCCCACGCACAGGCGTCACCGTCGACATCTGCCCGCGCGACCTGCCGATCGCGCTCATCGGCGCCGGAGGAGGTGCGCTCGCCCTCTGGGCGCAGGCTCCGGTCGAGATCGCCATCCCCGTGGCGCTGCTGATCGTGCTCGACGTCCGGGTCCGGCGCATGCGCCGCAGCACCTGACGGCCCAGCGACGGCCCCAGGGCAGCAACAAGGCCCCCACCGGCGGAGGAACCGCAGGTGGGGGCCTTGAACGCGTGGGCTTACTTCTTCTTGCCCTGGTTCTTGACCGCCTCGATTGCCGCCTTCGCGGCGTCCGGGTCGAGGTAGGTGCCGCCGGGGTTGAGGGGCTTGAACGTGGCGTCCAGCTCGTAGGAGAGGGGGATGCCGGTGGGGATGTTCAGGCCCGCGATGTCGGCGTCGGAGACGCCGTCGAGGTGCTTGACGAGGGCACGGAGGCTGTTGCCGTGGGCGGCCACGAGGACCGTGCGGCCGGTGAGGAGGTCCGGGACGATGCCGTCGTACCAGTAGGGGAGCATCCGGACGACGACGTCCTTCAGGCACTCCGTGCGGGGGCGCAGCTCCGGCGGGATGGAGGCGTAGCGCGGGTCCGCGGACTGGGAGAACTCGGTGCCGTCCTCGAGGGCGGGCGGCGGGGTGTCGTACGAGCGGCGCCAGAGCATGAACTGCTCCTCGCCGAACTCGGCGAGCGTCTGCGCCTTGTCCTTGCCCTGGAGGGCGCCGTAGTGGCGCTCGTTCAGGCGCCAGCTGCGGTGCACCGGGATCCAGTGGCGGTCGGCGGACTCGAGGGCCAGCTGCGCGGTGCGGATGGCGCGCTTCTGGAGGGACGTGTGGACCACGTCGGGGAGCAGGCCGGCGTCCTTGAGCAGCTCACCGCCGCGGACCGCCTCCTTCTCGCCCTTCTCGTTCAGGTTGACGTCCACCCAGCCGGTGAACAGGTTCTTCGCGTTCCATTCGCTCTCGCCGTGGCGGAGGAGGATCAGCTTGTACGGTGCGTCGGCCATGCCTCTGAGCGTAATGGAACGCCCGTAGGGGTCGCGCCCGGGAGCGGTCGGGGCCGTCGGGGGCGGTCCGGGGGGGGCGGTCCGGAGGGCGCCAAGCCCGCAGTTGACGGTTGTCGTCAAACGAGTGGCGTGGGCGGTCTCGTGGGTCGTAAGTTGTGCTCGCCGCTTTCGCCTCTTACTCGCCAGCTGTAGCTCAGCACCTGCACCGCCCCGGGGGAACCATGCCATTCACCGCAGTCAGACGCGCCGTCAAGGAGTCGGTGTCGGGGCTCCCGCCGGCGTTCTGGTGGCTGTGGACCAGCACGCTCGTGAACCGGCTCGGGGCGTTCGTCGCCACGTTCATGGCGCTCTACCTGACCCTGGATCGCGGGTACTCGGCCACGTACGCAGGACTCGTCGCCGCCCTCCACGGCCTCGGCGGCGTCGTCTCCTCGCTCAGCGCGGGCGTGATGACCGACCGGCTCGGGCGGCGGCCGACGCTGCTGATCGCGCAGTCGTCGACGGCCGTCTCCGTGGCGCTGCTCGGCTTCATGGAGCACCCCGTGGCGATCGCCGCGGTCGCCTTCCTCGTCGGCATGGCGAGCAACGCGTCCCGGCCCGCCGTGCAGGCGATGATGGCGGACATCGTGCGCCCCGAGGACCGGGTGCGCGCCTTCTCGCTCAACTACTGGGCCATCAACCTCGGCTTCGCCGTCTCCGCGGCGGGCGCGGGCTTCATCGCCTCGTACAGCTATCTCGCGGGCTTCCTCATCGAGGCCGTCATGACGCTGGTGTGCGCGATCGTCGTGTACGTGAAGCTGCCGGAGTCGCGGCCGCAGACGACCGCAGCCGCCGGGGAGGCGGACGACGTCGGGATGCGCACCGTGCTGCGGGACGGCCGGTTCATGGGCGTGGTCGGCCTGTCCTTCCTGGTCGCGCTGATCTTCCAGCAGGGCTCGGTGGGGCTGCCGGTCGCGATGGGCGAGGCGGGCTTCTCGCCGAGCGACTACGGCGTGGCCATCGCCGTGAACGGCGTCATGATCGTCGTGCTCCAGATACCGGTGACACGGTTCATCGAGCACCGGGACCCGCAGCGCCTCCTCGTGCTGTCCTCGCTCGTCGCCGGCATCGGCTTCGGACTCACCGCGTTCGCGGGCTCGGTCGGCGTCTTCATGCTGACGGTGATGGTCTGGACGCTCGCCGAGATCGTCAACGCGCCCACCCAGACGGGCCTGGTCGTGCGGCTCTCGCCGACGCACGGACGCGGCCGCTACCAGGGCATGTACACGATGTCGTGGGCCGTGGCGGCCCTGGTGGCGCCCCTGATGTCCGGTTTCCTGATCGACCGTCTGGGGGCGGAGTGGCTGTGGGGCTTCTGCGCGCTCGTGGGTACGGTGGCGGCGCTCGGGTATTGGGGTCTGATGCGGGGGCTTCCCGAGGCGCCGGAGCAGGGCCCGAAGGTGTCGGGTGCGGCTCCGGGAGGATCGGACCGCCGCCGCTACCGTGAGATCAGCGCAGGGCCCACCCAGGGACCTCAGGGAGAGTGACCCGACCATGGCGGAACCACTGAAGACCTTCATCGGCGGCGAGGAGGTCGACGTCCCCAACACCATCCCGGACATCCGCGCCGCCCTGCCCGAGGACCGGCGCGCGGAGTTCGACCGGGCCATCAACGAGGCCGGGGTCGACGAGATCCACAGCGTGATGCGGCACTGGATGCTGGAGGCCGTGCCCGACCCCGAGGCCGAGGCCCTGCTCGACCGCCTCGCCGCCGACGAGGCCGAGAGGCGGAGCATCGCGTGAGCCGTCACCGGAGCCGGAGCTATCGCATCACCTACGCGCCGCCCGCCGACGACACCCTCGCCAAGATGGACGACGCGGACGCCTTCCGGGCCGCGATGGTGCGCACGCTCGGCCGCGACCCCTACGGGCACGGATCGACGCCCGTCTCCCCGGACTCCGCCGAACGCGACCGCCGCGAGGCGACGGTCGGCGGCGCGATCGTCCTCTACTACGTGTCGGGTTCGGTCCTCACGGTGACCGTGGTCCGTCTTGTCCCCTTCGGCTGACGCCTAGTCACCCAGAGCGCGCTGCGCCTCGTACAGATTCCGGGGGCGTACGGAACCCGGCGAACCGTACGCCTCGATGCGCGAGTTGAGCTCTCCGGAGAAGTCCGGTACGTCGATCTGGTCGAACTCGCGGACCCGGGAGATGCCTACCGTGGCGCTGTACGGAGCGATGCCGTCAATTTTGACCAGTCCGGCGCGCTGGTTGGTGACAGTGACGTTCCAGTGCGTGAAACGCGCTCCGTAGAGGGGCCCCGCGCTCGCGTCGCCGCCGTGCCGCCCGTCGTTCTCGACGGTGATCTGGGTCCGTACGTCGGCGAACGGCATCCCCCGGTGCGTGTCGAAGGTGCCCATCTCCATGACACCCCGCGACCAGACGTTGTACGAGGACAGGCCCTCCACGTTGATGCCGTGCAGCTGGGTCCCGGCGGGCGCGGGCACGGTGCGCCGCTCGACGCGGAACTCCTCGATCAGGTTGTCGTGCGAGCCCTCCCGGCAGAAGTACGGGTGGTGCGAGCCGCGGCCGCCGACGGCGGTGCGGCGCAGGGTGCAGGCGGAGGCGGCGACGAGTCCGAAGCCGTTGTCCACGTGGCGTACGTGGACGTCGTCCGCCCAGCAGTCGTACGCGCACTGGAAGGTGACGCCGTTGTGGCCTTTGTCGAGCAGGTGCGGGGACTGCGGGGTCTCGACGGCTTCCAGGGTGAGGCCTTCGACGCCGGAGCCGGTGAGGGCCTTCACGTGGGTGGTGAGGCGGGGATCCCACTCGGGCCGCACGTCGAGCGGCAGCGGCCGCTCGAAGGTCACCTCGCGCCCCTTGACGGAGGCGATCCGTACGGGCCACTCGTAGGGGACGTACGAGGTGAGCTTCGTCTTGTCGTCCCAGGTGTACGACGTGGCGCCCGGCCCTTCGCCCGCCATGTGCTCCAGGAGGGTGTGGTCGGCGTCGTCCGCGAGGCGGAGGAGGACGAGGTCGCCGCGGCGCAGGCGAGTGGGGTCTCCCCTGTTCGAGCGAAGCCGAGAACTTGGGGAAGGGTCGGTGACGTGCACGGACCACGAGCCGCGGGTGGCGGGGGCGACGGTGGTCAGGGTCCGCCACTCGTCCCTCTTGTTGCCGGTCCAGCCCTCGAAGGGCCAGTCCTTGGCCTTGATGGCCCCGACGAGCGAGTCCCAACGCGCTTGTGGGCAGAGCCAGATGAGCCCTCCCGCCCAGGACCAGCTCGACTTGTCGCCTCCGTAGCGGCTGCCGTAGGGGCCGATGAGGTCGGTGAGGTTCTTGGTGGCGACGAGGGTGGTGCGGGCGCTGCCCGCGCCGCGCAGGACGACGTTGTCGTGGGCGATGCGGATGATGTCGTCCACGCGGTACGTGCCGGGTTCGAGCTGGACCGTGCCCCCGCCGGCCCTTCCGGCGGCGGCGAGGGCACGGTTGATCGCGGGCGCCGCGTTCGACTGGGCGTCGGGCCTGGCGCCGTAGTGGCGGGCGTGGAACACCCGGCCGGGGTGCGGGAGGTGCCGGGTGCCCCGGCGGGCTCCTGCTCTTCCTACGTAGGGGATCTGGGGGTGGGTGTAGGGGGCTTGGGTGAACTCCTGCCAGAGGGTGGGGGGTTCGGCTGCGGCGGTGCGTGCGGCTGCTGTGGCCGGGGTGGTGCCGCCGGTCGCCGCGGTGGCCGCGACGGCGATGGCTCCGCCCAGGACGCCGCGTCTGCTGAGGGTTCCCATGCCCGCCTCCCCTGTTGTGCATGTACGTGAACGTGGTTCACGTCTGCGTTGGGCGGGAGCATGCCACGTGGCTGGCCGTCGGGGAAGGTGTCGTACCGCCAGAGATACGGGCACCGTCGGCCTGGGCTGCGCCGAGGAGCTACCGGGGCTGGGTCAAGTGGGTGAACGCGTCCAGGTTGCGGGTGGATTCGCCGCGGGACACGCGCCAGTCGTACTCCTTGCGGATCGCCGTCGCGAAGCCCAGCTCCAGCAAGGTGTTGAAGGAACCGTCGGCCGCTTCGAGGACGGAGCCGAGGAGGCGGTCGAGTTCGTCGGGGGTGACGGCGGCGAGGGGCAGCTTGCCGGCGACGTACACGTCCCCCAGGGAGTCGATGGCGTAACTCACGCCGTACAGACGCAGGTTCCGCTCCAGGAGCCACCGGTGGACGCCCTCGTGGTTCTCGTCGGGGTGCCGGATCACGAAGGCGTTCAGGGACAGCGAGTGCTTGCCGACACGCAGCGACAGCGTCGTGGAGAGCTTGCGCGTGCCGGGCAGCTTCACCACGTACGCCCCGGGCCCGGGGGATTCCCACTCGAGCTCGGCCTCGTCCAGAGCCCGCTCGATCACCGCGGAAGGCGCCCCGCCAGCAACGTCACCCATGGTGCGAGCGTACGTGACGCCGGTGATCGTGCACGGCGGCGGTGTACACGTCGGCCGTGGCGGACGCCGCGGTCCCCCACCCGAAGGACTCGGCGTGCCGCGCGGCCGCCGAGCCCATGCGGTCCACAAGGTGGGGATGGTCGGCGAATTCGCTCAGCACGCGCGCGTAGCGGGCGGGTTCGTGGCCGGAGATGAGGAATCCGGTCTGCCCGTCGCGCACGGCGACGGGCAGACCGCCGACGGCCGCGGCGAGCACCGGCGTCCCCGCGGCCTGCGCCTCGATGGCCACGAGCCCGAAGGATTCGCTGTACGAGGGCATCACGAGGACGGACGCGGCCCGGAACCAGTCCGCGAGCTGCTCCTGCCCGACGGGCGGCTGGAAACGTACGACATCGGCGATCCCCAGGCGGGCGGCCAGCTTCTGCAGGCCCTCCGGCTTGGCGAGGCCGCTGCCGCTCGGCCCGCCGACGACGGGCACGACGATCCGCGAGCGCAGCTCGGGCCGCTCCTCCAGGAGGGCGCCGACGGCGCGCAGCAGCACGTCGGGGGCCTTCAGGGGCTGGATGCGGCCGGCGAAGAGCGGGACGAGGGCGTCCTGCGGGAGGCCGAGGCGCTGCCGGGCGGCGGCGCGGCCGTCGGCGGGGCGGAAGCGGTCCAGGTTCACGCCGGGGTGGACGACGGCGACCTTGCCGGGGTCGGCTTCGTAGTGGCGTACGAGTTCGTCGGCCTCTTCGGAGGTGTTGGCGATGAGGCGGTCGGCGGCGCGCACGATCTGGGTCTCGCCGATGACGCGGGCGGCGGGCTCCGGGGTGTCGCCCGCGGCGAGCGCGGCGTTCTTGACCTTGGCCATGGTGTGCATCGCGTGCACCAGGGGGGTGCCCCAGCGTTCGGCGGCCAGCCAGCCGACGTGGCCGCTGAGCCAGTAGTGCGAGTGGACCAGGTCGTAGTAGCCGGGGCGGTGGCCCGCCCAGGCCTGCATCACGCCGTGCGTGAAGGCGCAGAGCTGGGCCGGCAGCTCCTCCTTGGCGAGGCCTTCGTAGGGGCCGGCGTCGACGTGACGTACCAGCACTCCTGGAGACAGCTCCACGACGGGCGGCAGGGTCCCCGTCGTGGCGCGCGTGAAGATCTCGACCTCGATGTTGATCGCGGCGAGCCGCTTGGCCAGCTCCACGATGTAGACGTTCATGCCGCCCGCGTCGCCCGTGCCGGGCTGGTGCAGCGGTGAGGTGTGCACGCTGAGCATCGCCACCCGGCGGGGCCGGCGGGAGGCGCCGGGCAGCCGGATCCGGGCGGACGCCGATGGGGAGCGACGCCCGAGCCTGGTCACGTAGTGGCTCACGTGGCGGTCCTCCTTGGCCTTGACGGCGGGCACGGCGAGGGGGAGACCGGGTGTGCTGGCCTCCTGGAGGGGCAACACCGGAAGCCCCACCTCCATTTCCTCTTTGCCAAAGCATTACCTTGGCTGTCTCAACCGTGGGCCTTGCATACGCTTGCCCCTATGGCCCCCCGCGTCCCCCGATCGTCCGCTCGCCCCGTGGGCAACGTGACGCGCGGGACCACGAACCCCAACCGGCTGCGCCGCATGGACCGCTGGATCGCCGCCGCCCACGGGGCCGCGCTGCGCCGCGCGGACGCGCCGGTCGCCGTCGACCTCGGGTACGGCGCGGCGCCCTGGACCGCCGTCGAACTGCTGCTGCGGCTGCGTACGGCCGCCCCGCACGCGCGCGTGGTCGGCATCGAGATCGACCCGGAGCGGGTGGCGGCGGCCCGGCCCTACGAACGCGAGGGCCTCACCTTCCGGCACGGCGGCTTCGAAGTGCCCCTGACGACCCCGACCGAGCGCCCGGTGCTGATCCGCGCGGCGAACGTGCTGCGCCAGTACGACGAGGACGCGGTCGCCGACGTGTGGGCGCGGCTGTGCGCGCGGCTCGCGCCGGACGGGCTGCTGATCGAGGGCACCTGTGACGAGATCGGGCGGCGGCACGTGTGGGTGGCGCTCGGTCCTGAGGGTCCGCGCACGGTGACGTTCGCGGCCCGGCTCGCCTCCCTGGAGCGCCCGTCGGACCTCGCCGAGCGGCTGCCGAAGGCGCTGATCCACCGGAACGTGCCGGGCGAGCCGGTGCACGCGTTCCTGCGCGACTTCGACCGGGCGTGGGCGGCGGCCGCGCCGTACGCCTCGTACGGGGCGCGGCAGCGGTGGATCCGGGCGGTGCGGGACCTGACGGCGGACTGGCCGGTGGTGGACCGGAGTTCGCGGTGGCGGCAGGGGGAAGTGACGGTGCGGTGGGGGGCGTTGGCGCCGGGCGGGGGCTGAACTCGGGGGCCGAGAGCGGCTGGCGCGGCTGAACGCGAGGGCCGGCGGCGGCTGCGGCGCGGCTGAACGCGGGGACAACGGTGGCCCAACCTCTGCCGAAGTCGCCGGTGGCGAGGCGGGAGTTCGGGCCCGGGTGGGGCAGGCTCGGCCTCTGTGACCTGCGGGCCACGACCCTCGTGAGCTGCGGGGAACGATCTCCGCGTGCCGTTCGTCACATGGGACGGGTGGGGGATCGGAGTTGTCGCGTGGCTCTGTCGTAATCGGCGCGGGCGTGGCACCATCCCGGGAATGTCGGGAAGTTACTGACGGTAAATCAGCTTTGGGGGTGGCGAGCGTGACCGGCAAGAGGCATTCGACGACGACGGCCGTGGCCTTGATCTGCGCGTGCGCGGCCACGGTGCTCGCGGCACCGGGCACGGCGTTCGCGAGCCCGGCCGAGCCGACGCCGCCGGGTCCGACGACAAGACCGGACGCGCCCACTCCCCCGACGAACCGCTCCCTCGAAGAGGTCCGCAAGAAGATCGAGCGGCTCTACCGCGAGGCGGGCACAGCCACCGACGCGTACAACGCCGCGGAGGAGAAGGCCGAGAAGCAGTCCGAGGAGATCGTCCGCCTGGCCCGGTCCATCGACAAGGGCCAGGCGAAGCTGGACAAGCTGAAGGCCCGCGCGGGCGCCGCGGCCCGCGCGCAGTATCGCGGCGGCGGCGTGCCCGACGAGGCCCGGCTGCTGCTCAGCGAGAACCCGAGCCGGTTCCTCGACGGCGCGGGCCGCCTGCGCCAGGGCCAGCACGCCACCAAGGCGATGCTCACCGAAATGGGCCGCACGCAAGAGGACTTGAAGACGTACGCCAAGGACGCCGCCGCCCAGTGGAAGAGGCTGGAGGCGGGCCGCAAGGCCAAGGCGGAGGCGAAGAAGGAGATCAAGAAGAAGATCGCCGCCGCCGAGAAGCTGGAGTCGCGCCTGGAGAAGAAGGAGCGCGAGCGGCTGCGGAAGCTGGAGGAGGAGGCCGCGCTCAGGCAGCAGTCGGCCTGGGTGGACACCGGCATACTCAAGGACGCCAAGGGCGAGGCGACCACGCCCGGCAAGAAGGCCATCGCGTTCGCCACGGCGCAGCTCGGCAAGCCGTATGTATGGGGAGCGGAGGGCCCGAAGTCCTTCGACTGCTCGGGGCTCACGTCCCAGGCCTGGGCCGCCGCGGGCAAGGGCATCCCGCGCACCTCGCAGGAGCAGTGGAAGCGGCTCCCCCGCGTCGACGTCAAGAACATGCGCCCCGGCGACTTGATCATCTACCACAAGGACGCCAGCCACGTCGGGCTCTACGTGGGCGACGGCGCCATCGTGCACGCCCCCCGTCCCGGGCGGAATGTGACGGTCGCGGGCGCGGGCTCGATGGAGATACTCGGGGTCGTACGGCCCGACAAGTGAGGTGGGCCACTCGCGGGGCGGGGCTGTGAGGTGCTGCGGGGCGGGGCGGTGACACACCCCTGCCCGGACCTGTGACCCACTGCACGGCCATCCCCTCGGCTCAACCCTCCCGGCGTGATGTTCGTCATCACAGGCGGACCGAGTTCGTGCCCAAATGCGGTCCAGGATGCGGCATATGCCGTCGGCCACGTGCCGGACGGCATTCCACACAGGCCCCGGCTAACGCTATGGTCCCCGTCTGGTGGGGCGTGCGACCGTCGCTCCACCATGCCCTCGGGGGGAGGGAAGGAACGAAACGATGCCCGTACCCATACCGCGGCAGAGAGCGATCCCGGCCGCGGAAGGCGGTCAGGCTCAAGCGGCGCCCGCAGCCGGCGCCGGCCCCATCGGCAACAGCTCCGCCGAAGAAAACGACAAGACCGGCGGTCACACGGACGCCGACCACAGCCCTCTCGGCGATGACCCGATCACCAGCGGCACGAACCTCACCCTGCTGGTGATCGAGGCCGACCCGGCGGGCTCGCTGAGCGTGCCCGAGCTCCTGGACGCCGCGGGCAAGCCCATCCGCATCCGCACCGCCCGCAACCTCACCGAGGCCGAGCGGCTGCTCACGGACGACGTGCACTGCATCCTGCTCGACCTGGCCCTGACGGCCCGAGGCAACGGAGGCACAGGTTCCGGAAGCGGCAACGGAGGCACCGGCCCGGGCAACAGCGGCAGCGGCAGCGGCAGCGGCACCAGCCCCGGCCAGGGCTACAGCCCCAGCTCCGGCTCCAGCTCCGGCCCCGACGCCGCGGACGACCCCGACGAGCTCACCGCGCTCAAGCACGTGCTCCGTCTCGCGCCCCGGCACGCCGTCCTCGCGCTCACCGCGTCCGGCGACGCCGAGACCGGCGCCCGGGCGGTGCGCGTCGGCGCCCAGGACTATCTGCTGCGCGAGGAGCTGGACAGCCGCCTGCTGAGCCGCGCCATCCGGTACGCGGTGGAGCGCAAGCGCGCCGACGCCGCGCAGCGCCAGCTCACCGAGTCCCGGCTGCGCGCGCAGGAGAACGCCCGCCTGGAGCGCGGCCTGCTCCCGACCCCGCTGCTCGACGGCTCCCCGCTGCGCTTCGCCGCCCGCTACCGCCCCGGCCGCTCCCGCGCGCTGCTCGGCGGCGACTTCTACGACACGGTGCGCACGCCCGACGGCTCGGTGCACGTGATGATCGGCGACGTCTGCGGCCACGGCCCGGACGAGGCCGCGCTCGGCGTCGAGCTGCGCATCGCCTGGCGCGCGCTGACCTTCGCGGGCCTGTGCGGCGACGAGCTGCTCTCCACGCTCCAGCGGGTCCTTGAACACGAGCGGGCGGACGAGGAGATCTTCGCGACGCTGTGCACGGTGGACATCGCGCCGGACGGGCGCCGGGCCGGCCTGTGCCTGGCCGGCCACCCGTCACCGCTGATAGCGCGCCCTGGCCGACCCGCCGAGCTGCTTCCGTACGACGACGGGGGCCCCGCGCTCGGCCTGCTGCCGCGTGCGCGCTGGCCGCGCCGGCAGGTGGAGCTCGGCGGCAGCTGGAGCCTGATGCTGTACACGGACGGCCTGATCGAGGGCCGCATCGGCGAGGGCAACCAGCGGCTCGGCCAGGACGGCATGGTGGAGATGATCCGCCGCCAGATCGCGTCCGGCCTGGGCGGCGAGGAGCTCCTTGAGGCCGCGGTGAACGAGGCCAGGGACCTCAACGGCGGCGATCTGACGGACGACGTGGCGGTACTGCTCCTGGACAGGGCTCGCTAGCTGCTCCTGGACCGGGCCCGCCGCCGCGCGAAACTCGTCACCGACCGCCGTTGTACGGCCCGTACGGACCGTCGCTGCTGGAGCCGCGGCGGCCGCCGCCCCCGCCGGTGATCTGCCGCAGCGCGGGCCGCACGTCGACCATGTACACGATGGTCGCGATGAGGCCGATGATGGGCAGGAACGACAGGATGTTGAAGATCAGGTTCACCACGAAGGCGAGCCCGAGGATGATCAGCCAGAACGGCTTGGTCTTCTTGTCCGCCGCGCGATAGGCGTCCTCACGCCGGATCGCGGCGTCGAGCAGCGCGAAGCCGCTGAACGCGATCAGGGCCAGCGACAGCAGCCACATGAGGTTCGAGAACCCCTGCATCAGCACAACGTCCACCACCAGTCTCGGCGTATCCCTACGCGACGTACCCAGTCACCGTCACCGTACCCGCTTACCCGGACAACGGGCCGAGCACTCCGAGAGTGCCCGGCCCGCCGTGCCGACTCCCGCTACTTGGCGGGCGGCGTGGTCTTCTTGGCGGTCGTCTTCTTGGCGGCGGGCTTCTTGGCGGCAGTCGACGAAGCGGTCTTGGAGGACGCGCCCTTGTCCTGCTCCCCCTGCTCCCCCTGCTGCTCGTCCTGGGCGTCCGGCTCGACGGCGTCGGCCAGCTCGACGAGCTCCTCGGCGGCCTCGCCGCGCCAGGTCCGCACGGCCTGCTCGCCGTGCTCGGCGACCTGGTCGTACTTCTCGCGCGCCTGGACCGCGTACTCGACGGCCACGCCGGCGCCGCGCAGGGCCAGGTCCTGGGCGCCCTCGCCGAGCTTCTTCAGGTCGGTGTCGACGATGCCGATGAGCTCGCCGACCTTGGCCTGGAGGGCCTCACGCGCTTCCTTGGCGCGCGTGGTGGCCTTCACCTGGACGTCCTTGGGGTCGGTCCTGACCACCGCGTCGATCCGGGCCGGGGCCTCGGCGGCGAACTGCTCGATGGCGCCGGGCACCTTCTTGGCCTGCTGGTACGCGAGGTCGGCGCTGCCGGCGATGAAGAAGAAGGGCTTGGGGTTGGTGAACGTCTTGCGCACGTCGTCGGTGATGGCCATGGTGATGGTCCTCCCGGAGTCGGATTCGCTTCAGCTTGAGGGTTCGGCGTCGTTGCCGTCGGCCGTGCGGGAGCCGTCAGCGGGGGTGTCGTCCGCGTACGAAGCGGGGGTGTCGTCCGCGTCGTACGAAGAGGCGCTGTCATCCGCATACGAAGAGGTGACGAAGCCGTTCTCCTTGCGGAACGACTCGTAGATCTGCAGGAGCACTTGCTTCTGCCGCTCGTTGAGGGACGGGTCGGCGAGGATGACGGCGCGCGTCTCCAGCTCGTCCCGCTCCTTCTCGTCGAGGATCCCGGCGCGGACGTACAACGTCTCGGCGGAGATCCTGAGCGCCTTGGCGACCTGCTGCAGCACCTCGGCGCTCGGCTTGCGCAGCCCGCGCTCGATCTGGCTCAGATACGGATTGGACACCCCGGCGGCATCGGCGAGCTGCCTGAGCGAGAGCTGGGCGTTGCGCCGCTGCTCGCGCAGATACTCACCGAGATTGCCGACGTTGAGCGATGCCATGCGTCGATACTGCACCCGCCCCGCTAACTATTGCAAGCACCTGCTTGCAATAGTGCGCTACGCCACGCCGTGCCCCGACGGCGCCGCTCCGTCCGAGTCGGCCCGCCTGTCGGCGGGATGTCGGTGTCCCGGCCGTGGCAACCGGTGATCCATAGGTGAGGTGTCGGGGCCCGCTGGGACTGTGGGTGGCGAGCCGGTGGAAGCCTGCACGCCAGATCTAGGGAGCCCCTTCATGTCGTCGACGTCCTCCGCCCCGCCCTGGGATGTTCATCGGCTGCCGCGTGCCGAGGGCAGTGTCTTCCTGGTCACCGGGGGCGCGGGTATCGGGTACTTCATCGCGGAGCAGCTCGCCGCCACCGGGGCCACCGTCGTGCTGGGCAGCCGGGACCCGGCGCGAGCCGAGGCCGCGCTCGCCTCGATCCGCTCGCGCGTGCCCGACGCGCGGGTACGCGCCGTACGTCTTGACCTCGCCGACCTGTCATCACTGAGCACCGTCGCGCAATCCCTGGAGGTGAGCGCCCTTGACGCCGTGGTCCACAACGCCGGTGTCGCACTCGACGACCCGCCACGTCGCGAGACCGGGGACGGCCATGAGCTGATGTTCGGCACGAATCACCTCGGGCACTTCGCGCTGACCGGCCGGCTGATGCCGCTCCTCGCGGCCGCGCCGGCGGCACGCGTCGTGACCGTCGGCAGCTTCGCCGCGAAATCGGAACGGCTGGACCTGGACGACCTCCAGTCCCGGCGGAACTACCTGCCCAAGCGCGCCTACGGACGGTCCAAGCTGGCCCAGATGCACTTCGGGCTCGAACTCGACCGCCGTCTGCGCGCCCTCGGCAGCCCAGTGGCGAGCTTGGTGGTCCACCCCGGCGGCGCCCTGGACCGCCTCGGCAAGAGGCGGTGTGGAGTCATCTCGCCGACATCGGTGTGGCGGCGCGGTTGTGGGACGCCAGCCGCGCCCTGACCGACGTCGACCCCGGTGACCTGTGACCTGTGACCTGCGCGGGTAGGCCCCCTCACCGACCCGGCTCCCCCGCTCCCGCCCGCCTACCGCCCCAGCTCCGCCGGCGCATCCAACCGCGTCAACTTCCCCGGATTGCGCACCACATAGATCCGAGTGACCCGACCGTCCTCCACCGCGAGGCTCACCGTCGTCGGCTCGCCCGCGATGTCGAGGCGGCCCGCGGGCTCCCCGTTGAGCCAGACCGGTGTCGCCGCGAACGCGGACGCCTTCCGGTGCGCGCCCGCGAGGATCCGCGCCACCTGATCGGCGCCGTGGAGCGGGGCGAGGGCGGCAGGGACGACTCCGCCACCGTCGGTGATCAGGACGACGTCCGGCGCCATCACCGCGAGCAGCTCCTGCAACTCCCCCGTGTGCAGCGCGAGCAGGAAGCGCTCCACCACGGCCTGCTGCTCCGACCGGCTCACCCGTACCCGCGGCTGCCGGGCCGCCACATGGTCGCGGGCCCGCCGCCCGATCTGCCGCACCGCGGCCGCGGACTTCCCGACGACCTCGGCGATCTCCCCGTACGGCATCTCGAAGACCTCGCGCAGCACGAACACCGCCCGCTCCATGGGCCCGAGCGTTTCCAGGACGGTCAGCATCGCCATCGAGACGCTCTCCGCGAGTTCCACGTCATCGGCGACATCCGGGCTTGTCAGCAGGGGTTCCGGCAGCCACTCCCCGACGTAGTCCTCGCGGCTGCGGGACAGTGTGCGCAGGCGGTTGAGTGCCTGCCGCGTGACGAGCCGGACGAGGTACGCCCGCGGGTCGCGCACCTGCGCACGGTCCACGCCCGACCACCGCAGCCAGGACTCCTGCAGCACGTCCTCCGCGTCGGCCGCCGAGCCGAGCATCTCGTACGCGACCGTGAAGAGGAGGGTGCGATGGGTGACGTACGGATCGACGGGCAGGTGCTCGGTCATACGGCTTCCGTCGCTGCCGGGCGTGCCGCCAGGGGAATCTCGCACGTCTCGGAGAAGCCCTGCGAGGAGATCCCGTGCGCCGAGTTGTTCCTGGTCGACATGTTGGCGAAGCCGATCGCCGCGGTCAGTTCGACCATCGCCCCCGGGCCGAGCCGCTCCAGCAGGCTCGCGTACAGCTCGTCCGTGACGGTCGGCGGCGTGTTCGTCATGGCCTCGGCGTACGCGAGGACGTCCCGCTCCAGCGGCGTGAACACCTCGGACTCCCGCCAGCGCGGCACCTGGCTCGCCTTGGCCAGATCCAGGTCCTGGTGCAGCGCCTGGAAGTAGTTGATGTCCAGGCACCAGCTGCAGCCGACCTGCGCGGCGACCACCATGTGCGCGAACGTCTTGAGCCCCTCGTCGGCCATGTCCCACCCATTCACCCTGCCCCCGATCTCCACAGAGTCCGCGGTCAGCTTGGGATTGTGCCCCGCCACCTCGAAGGGCTCGGGCACGACGCCGAACTGCTTGATCATGGACTCGCTGAACTCGGTGGGCAGTTCGGCCTTCTGGATGCGCAGCTTCGTCATGATGTCCTGTCCTCCATATACGTGTGCTTCGTACGTGCTCGACATGAAGACACCGACGGGTGCGCGGATGTGACAACCGCCGTGGGAGGGCACGGGTCACCTGTGCCAGACGAATGCCTCTGTTCCCGGCTGGCGTTCGGAGAAGCGGTCCGACGGGGAGGCGTCCCGCAGGAGTCGGGCGAGGTCCTGCTCGAAGGCGTCGCGGTGGGCGCCGAAGAGGTGCGGGGCCGAGAAGGAGCGCGAGAAGACGCCCGCGACCACGTCGTCCCGCGTGCGTACGAGCGCCTGCCCGCCGGGGACGACGAGGCGCCGCGGGCCGGAGAACCCCGCCCGCGCGTACACCTCGTTCTCACCGCCGGGCGTCCCCTGCGGCAGCAGCCCGCGGCCCGCCCGCCGGACCGGGCCCAGGTACCGCTTGACCAGCTCGTCGACGGCTTCGTAGGGAACGGTCGGGTACGGAAGATCCTCGACGGACCGTTCCTCCGCCCGCACATCCGAGGTCTTCACGTCCGACACGTGCACAAGGACCCCGCCCGGCCGCAGCAGCCCCCTGACCTCCGCCGCCACCAGGTCGCGGTCCATCCAGTGGAAGGACTGGCCGAAGGTCGCGACGGTGAACGTGCCCAGGCCGTCGGGGAGTTCCTCGGCGCGGGCCTCGACCCACCGCGCCTTCGCCGCCACCCCCGCCTCGGCCGCGGCACGCCCCGCCTCGGCGATCATCCCGCGGTCGGGGTCCACGCCGACCACCTCGGCGAACAGGTGCGCAAGGCCGACGGCGAGGGTGCCGGGGCCGCATCCCATGTCGATGAGCCGTCCCCGGCCGTCGAGTTCGAGTGCCTCGGCGAGCGTGTCGGCGAGGCCCGGTGCGTACGGGATCCGCCCGCGCCGGTAGTAGGGGGCCGCCCCCAGGAACAGCGCGTCGTCCCACTCCCGGCCCGCGGTCACGTCCGCTGCTGCCTGCGCCGCTGCCGCCCGCTGGGGTGGCGGACGTAAAGGCCGCCGGAGCCGCCCGTTCCGGTGAGGCGGATCAGGGGGCTGCCGGGGAGGTGTCCGGCGGTGGTCCGGTTGGTCACGCCGCCGAAGCCGGGGTCCACCTCGTCGGAGTCCACGGCCCACGAGTCGGGGACGACGAGGGTGACGCCGCCCTTGTCCCCGTGCGCCTCGACGCCGACCTCGGAGAGCACGCACTCGGTCTCGGTGAAGTCGACGGTGGCGCCGCCGCTGCCGCCGTGCACGGTGATGTGCGGGGGCACCTGCCAGCGGCCGGATCGCGACAGGCCGTGGCTGCCGCCGTCGAGGACCAGGGGCTTGGCGGTGCTCGGCAGGACCGCGGGCGTCAGGTCGGCGGTGAGCGGGACGAGCTCTCCGTGCGTCGTCGCGCTCAGCGCGAGACCGAGGCGTTCGTCCAGCTCCTCGAAGCCGAGCCGCCCGTCGGCGGCCGCTTCCTGAAGCCGCTCCACGACGGCCTCGCGATCGGCCTCGGTGGCCCGCAGGTTCGGGTTCTCTCGGGGCTCGGTGGGCATGCGGTCGATGATACGTAGGGCACACGCGAGTGGGCGGCTTCCCCGGTTCGGGAAGCCGCCCGCTTGAGAGGTACGTTCAGCGCTTGGCGTCCTTGTTGAAGGAGGCCTTGGCCCACAGGTAGCCGAGGACGGACAGGCCGGCCAGCCAGGCCAGGGCGATCCAGGCGTCGTTGCCGATCTCGGTGCCCAGCATCAGGCCGCGCAGGGTCTCGTTCATCGGGGTGAAGGGCTGGTACTCGGCGAACCAGCGGATACCCGCGGGCATCGAGTCCGGCGTGACGACCGCCGAGCCCAGGAAGGGCAGGAACGTCAGCGGCATCGGCGCGTTGGAGGCCGTCTCCACGCTGTCGGAGCCCAGGCCGATCGCAGCCGAGATCCAGGCGAGCGCGAAGGCAAGGAAGACCAGCAGACCGATCGCGGCCAGCCACTCGATCACGTTGGCGTTGGGGCGGAAGCCCACCGCGAGCGCCACACCCACGACCAGCACCAGGCTGATGATGGTCTGCACGACGTTGCCGATCACGTGGCCGACCAGGACCGAGGCCCGCGAGATCGCCATCGTGCGGAAGCGGTTGATGATGCCCTCGGTCATGTCCGAGCACACCGACACCGCCGTGGACACCGCACCCGAGGTGATCGCCATCAGCAGGATGCCGGGGGTCACGTAGTTGGTGTAGTCGCCGCGGTCACCGCCACCGCCCACCCCGGGAATGTCGATACCGCCGCCCAGGGCGCCGCCGAAGACGTACACGAACAGCAGCAGCATCAGGATCGGCATCGCGACGACCGAGATCGTCATCGACGGATAACGCTGCGCGTGCTTCAGATTGCGCCGCAGCATCGTCATCGAGTCGCGCACGGCGTACGAGTTGGTGCTCATCGCTGAGTCTCCTTCACAGCGGTCGCGCTGTCCGTAGTAGCGGTCTTGCGGCCCTGACCCGTCAGCGCCAGGAACACGTCGTCCAGATCCGGGGTGTGCACGGTGAGCGCCTCGGCGTGGATGCCGGAGCCTTCGAGTACGTCGAGGACCGCGCGCAGGGCGGGGATGCTGCCGTCGCTGGGGATCTGCAGGCTCAGCGACTCGTCGTCACGGGTGACCGTGGAGAGCGCGAGGCGGTGGGCGGCGGCGTTCATGTGCTGCATGTCGTTGAAGCGGAGGCGGATGTGGCCGCCGGGCATGCGGCGCTTGAGCTCGTCCGCGGTGCCCTCGGCCACGATCTTGCCGCCGTCCAGGACCGCGATGCGGTCGGCCAGTTGGTCGGCCTCTTCCAGATACTGCGTGGTCAGGAAGATGGTGGTGCCGGCGGCGACGAGGTCGCGGATGCTGTCCCACATGACGCGGCGGCTGCGCGGGTCGAGGCCCGTCGTCGGCTCGTCGAGGAAGATGATGCTGGGCCTGCCGACCAGGGTCATCGCCAGGTCGAGCTTGCGGCGCATGCCGCCGGAGAAGTTGGACGCGTTCTTCTGGGCGACGTCGGTGAGGTCGAAGCGCTCCAGGAGTTCGGCCACGCGGCGCTTGCCCTCGGCCCTGTCGAGGTGCAGCAGGTCCGCGATGAGGAGCATGTTCTCCTCGGCGGTGAGCAGGCCGTCGACGGCGGCGAACTGCCCGGTGACGCCGATGGACTGGCGGACGGCGTCCGGCTCCTGGTCCAGGTCGTGCCCGGCGATGCGGGCCTGCCCGTCGTCGTGGGAGATCAGCGTGGAAAGGATCTGGACGGTGGTGGTCTTGCCGGCGCCGTTCGGGCCGAGCAGGGCGAAGACCGTGCCTTCAGAGACCTGCAGGTCGATTCCGTCGAGTACGACCTTCTCGCCGTACGACTTGCGCAACCCCTGGGCGGTGATCCCCTTCGGCGGGGCGGTCAAACCGGTGGTGGCAGTCATTGTGCCGCCTCCTTCTGCTTTCCGTAGTTGATTCAAGGCCGGTCTCTGTGGTTCACGAGTCGCTGTGGTGCACGAGGCCCTGCGAGGCGCCGTCAGGCGCGGCGGATCACGATGTCGCCGAGGCCGGTGCGGGCGCGCACCTGGACGGTCTCCGCGTCCGGGCCGGGGCCGTCGGTGGAGCCGATCGAGTTGTGGACCGTGCCCGCCTGGGAGTTGACTTCGAGCCAGGCCGCGCTGGACTCGCGGATGCCGACCTCGAGGTCGCCGTCGGCGGTCTGCAGGGTGACCTGGCCGCGGGCGACCTCACCGAGCTTGATGTTGCCGTTGTCCGACTTGGCGTCGACGCCGGCGTGTGCGACGCCCACGGAGATGCGGCCGTTGGAGGAGCTGATGCGCAACTCGCCGGTGACCTCGCCGAGAGTGGTGTCGCCCTTGCGGTTGCGTACGTTGGCGGCGCCCGCCACGTTGCCGAGGTCCACGCGGCCCGCGGCGTCGACCTCTACGTCGCCGGTGGCGCGGTCCAGGCGGACGTCGCCGTGGTCGGTCTTGATGAAGGCGGCGCCGACCTCCGCGACGTGGACGTCACCGGCGGCGGACTCGAACCGGCAGTCACCGAGGCGGCCTTCGGCGCTGAAGGCACCGGCGGGCGACAGGCCCTGGATGTCCGATCCGGCCGGCAGCTCGATGGTGACCTCCAGCGAGCCGCTCTTGCCGAAGAGCGAGCGCTTCTTGGGGCCCTTGACCACCAGGCGGCCGTTGTTGCACGTGACCTGGACCTGCTCGGCGGCCTTCACGTCGGCCTCCTCGCGGCCGTCGCTCGGGAGCACCGAGACGACGGTGTCGAGGCGCTTGCCGGCGGAGATGCGGGCGGTTCCGGTCTCGAACTCGACGATGGCGGAGAGGGGCTCGGGAGTGTCGAAAGTAGGCATGGCCGTCCTGTCTGGCTGAGGTGTGCGGACCCGCTGGTCACGGCGGGCGGATGAGTTGTTGTGCGTCACTCCGGCGGGCCGGCGTTCTCAGCCCCTGGAGCCGTGCTGTCCATGACGCCAGCATGGCATCACTATGGCGCCAATGCAAGCGGGGTTGGCACACAGGTGGTGCCACAGTGGGTGAGGCGTGGCGCACAGTGGACTCGGGCACCCACCCTCCACCCCTATGAGCTGGGCTTATTCGGGTGAGGCGGGTTTGGGGAAGGTGTGCGCCGACGCGCCGAGAAGTCTTCGAGACGGGGTGCGGACGGCGCTTCGGAGGGCCTGCGAGGGGGGTGTGGCACCGGGGCGGCGCCATGGCGCGCCATCGTGCGCCACGCTGGTGGCGGCCGTCTCGCCGGCCCGGACGGTGGACCTGCGAGCGGGGTGGGACGCAGGGTTGCCCCATGACTGACACCGGCACCAACGCTGTGGTGGGTACGCCGCCTTGGTACGCGCGGCCCGGCGCGCGGAAGTGGGAGTGTGCGCCCGCGCCCGCCGACGTACGGACCTTCCACTCCGGCCTCCCGGAGTACGCGCCCACCCCCCTCACCGAACTACCCTCCCTGGCCGCCGAGTTGGGAGTCGGCCGGGTCTTCGTCAAGGACGAGTCGAAGCGGCTGGGGCTGCCCGCGTTCAAGGCGCTGGGCGCGTCCTGGGCCGTGCACCGGCTCCTCACCGGGCGGGCACCCGGCGCCCGCGTGGAGCTGGTCACCGCGACCGACGGCAACCACGGGCGGGCGGTGGCCCGGATCGCGCGGGGGCTCGGGCAGCGGGCCCATGTGTTCGTGTCGCAGGGGGTGCATCCTGGGGCGGTGGCGGCGATCGAGGGCGAGGGGGCGCGGGTGACGCGGGTCGCCGGGGACTACGACGAGGCGGTGCGGGCAGCCGCGGGGGCGGCGCGGGCGGAGGCCGCGGCGGGGGCGGTCCTGGTCCAGGACATGGGGTGGGAGGGCTACGAGGAAGTACCGCAGTGGATCGTGGAGGGCTACTCCACCCTCTTCTCAGAGATCGACGCACAACTGGCCGACGCCGGAGCCGGGTTGCCGGACCTGGTGGCCGTGCCGGTGGGCGTGGGGTCGCTGGCGCAGGCCGCCGTCACGCACTACCGGAGCAGGGGTGTGCCGGGGCCCGCGCTGCTCGCCGTGGAGCCGACGGTGGCGGCGCCCCTGCTGGCCAGCCTGACGCGGGGCGAGTCGGTGTCCGTGACCGCCGGGGAGACGGTGATGGCGGGCCTGAACTGCGGGACGGTGTCCGGGCTCGCGTGGCCGCTGCTGCGGGCGGGTGTCGACGCGGCGGTGTCGGTGCGGGACGCTGCCGCGTTGGCGGCGGGGCGGGAGTTGGGGGTGCTCGGGGTGTCGTCCGGGCCTTGCGGGGCGGCGTCCCTGGCCGGGGTGCGGGTGGGGCTGACGGGGGCAGGTTCCCCGGCGCGCCGGGAGGCACTGGGCGTGGGCCCCCGTTCCACGGTGGTGCTCCTGAGCACGGAGGGCAGGGAGGCGAACCCGCACGGGGGCGCCCTGGCGTAGGGGACGCCCCTGGCGTACGCCCACGAGGCAGGCCGGGCTCGGCGGCACCCCGCACCGGGGCTGCCCACGAGGTGGGCCAAGCCGAAGTACGCCCGACGGCACCCGGCACCAGGGCTACCGTTCCAGCAGCCGCCCCGCCAGCAACTCCACCCGCGCATGCCACGCCGCCAACGCCACCCCGGCGTCCGGCGCCCCCGCATGCGTAAGGACGAGCCGCGCCCCGTACCCCGTACCGGAACGGAGTTCCCACCGCACGGACCCGCCGCCCGGGGCGGGGCTCTCGTAAGCGACGACGCAGGGCGCGGCCGCGGCAGACGGCGCACCGGAGGGAACCACCACCTCCGTCACCACCCCCGCCCCCACCCCTTCCGCGGTGAAGCCGACGGGCACGACACCCCCCGCCCGCACCTCCGCGCCCCCGGCGAGCTCCTCCCACACCGCGGCAGCGGACCGCACCAACTGCCGCTCGAAGCGCACGCCTCCGTCGGCCGTCAGCTCCCCGCCCCCCAGGTCGAACTGCTCCAAATACGCCTCGTGCAAGTCCCCCTGGTCCGGCGTCACATCGGACTTCTCGCCGTCCAGATGCTCCCCGAGCGCCGTGACGCACAGATGCCAGCCCGCCCCGAAGCTGGGCGCGCCGAACCGGTCGCCGAAGGTGTGGACGAGGGTCAGCAGCGACCCGCCGGTCTCCGCGTCGGGCGCGATCTCCCAGCGGAGATGGTCCTCGCCCCAGGTGAAGGCGAACAGCCGCGGCTCCTCCACGTCGGTCACCTCGCCCGTCATCTCGAAGCCGGGCGCCGACTCCTGCGGGAAGACGAAGGCCATCGCACCGCCGGGCCGCAGCTCGACCCGGACTTCGGAGGGGAACCAGTGCACCAGATGGTCGGGTCGGGTGATCGCAGCCCAGACCTTCTCGGGCGGCTGGGCGAGCCGCCGCTCCATGCGCAGCACATTGCGGCCGCCGTCGGCCGTGGTGAGGGTGTCGGAGTGAGGGTTACGAGGGTTGCGCGGGGTCATGACGGATCGTCCTCCATCACGTCGAGGTGGCGTTCGAGCGCGTCGAGCCGACCGCTCCAGAGGTGCCGGTAGTGCGCGAGCCAGGCGTCGAGCTCCGCGAGGGGCTCGGGCCGCAGTTCGTACCAGCGGCGCTGCGCGTCCCGCCGGACGGACACGAGCCCGGCATCCCGCAGCACCCGCAGGTGCTTGGACGTGCCGGGCTGGCTCAGCCCGAGCCGCTCGGTCAGCTCACCGACCAGATGCGGCCGCTCAAGCAGCAGATCGAGAATCCGGCGCCGGCTGGGCTCCGCGAGCACGTCGAACGGTATGGGCATACACCGAACATAACCCCGAGGCTATATAACCGCAACAGCATCTACCCCGCCCACCTGCCTGCGAGGCGAAAACGGCAACCCCCGGCTGTGCACCACGTCGAGCCGCGAGACCGCCCGCGTCAGCACCACATACAGCCGCTGCAACCCCCGCTCCTCCGCCTCCGCGATCGCCGCCGGCTCGACGGCCACCACATGGTCGTACTCAAGACCCTTGGCCATCGACGCGGGCAGCACAGTCACGCGCGCCCCGAGCTCGTCAGGACCGGCCGCCACGACGCCCGCGCCCGCGAGGGCGGCCCGCACCCCGTCGACGGCGCCGTCGGCCGCGATGACCCCGACGGACCCCTCGCGGGTGAGCGCGGCACGCACCGCGTCCACGACCGCGGCGGCCACATCCGCCGCATCCGCTGCCTCACACACCGTCAACTCGCCGTCGCGGCGCAGCGACCGCGCGGGCGGCACGTCGACGTCGAGCCCGGCGAGCAGTTCGTTGGCGAGGGTGACGACGGCCTGCGGGACGCGGAAGCCGGTGGTGAGCGGCGTGACGGTCGCGTCCGGTTTGCCGAGGTGGGCCATCAGCGCGGGCCAGCCGCGGGCGGCCCACGGCGTGGTGCCCTGGGCGAGGTCGCCGAGCACGGTGAGCGAGCCGAAGTCCGCGCGCCGCGCGATGGCGCGGCACTCCATCGGCGACAGGTCCTGCGCCTCGTCGACGACGATGTGCCCGTAGCCCTCGGGCCGTTCGATCAGGCCCGCGAGCTCGTCGAGCAGGACGAGGTCGGCGGCCGTCCACTTCGCGGACTTGTACGAGCGCGGGACCCTGCCCCACAGCAGCGCCCGCTGCTCCTCCCCCGTGAGCAGCCCGTCGGCCGCGGCCGCCAACACCCCCGCGTCCCCGAGGAGTTCGTACAGAACCTCCTCCGGCCGGGCCTTCGGCCAGGCCGCGTCCACGAACGCCGACACCGGCCGCGCCCGGGAGATCTTCTGCACCCACGCGCCGCTCATCGCGCCCGCGCGCCGCTCCGCCTGCGCCTGGATGTGGCGCACGGCGCGGGTGCGGACCCGCTCACGCCCGGTGTCGTACGGGGGCTCCTCGGCCCGCACGTCCTGGATGACGCGGTCGAGTTCGTCGGCGGAGATCCGCCAGCGGTACGAGCCGTCCGGCACCGCGAGCGACGCGGCGCCCGGCGTCACGCGCGCGTACAGATGACGGCGAAGCACCTCCGCCATGCGGGCGTCGTGCTTGACGACGGCGGCCGCCGGAGCGTCGTCGGCCAGCACGGGCTGCCGGGCGATCTCGTCCAGGACGGTGGACTGGCGTACGCCGGTCTCGCCGAGGGAGGGCAGGACCTCGGCGATGTAGCGCAGGAAGGTGCGGTTGGGGCCGAGGATCAGGAGGCCGGAGCGCTGTACGCGTTGGGGGTGGGTGTAGAGGAGGTACGCGGCGCGGTGCAGGCCGACCGCCGTCTTGCCGGTGCCGGGGGCGCCCTGGACGCAGACGGACTCGGTGAGCGCGGCGCGCACGAGGTCGTCCTGCTCGGGCTGGATGGTGGCGGCGATGTCGCGCATGGGGCCGACGCGGGGGCGCTCGATCTCGCCGGTGAGGATGCGACTGGTCGCGCCCGCGGCACCGTCACCCGTGGTCAGGTGCTCGTCCTCCAAGCTGGTGAGGTCTCCCGAATCCCCCTTGCTGCCCGGCGCCCAGCCGAACCGGCGGCGTACGGCGACGCCTTGGGGATCGCGGGCCCCCGCCTGGTAGAAGGCTCGCGAGACGGGTGCGCGCCAGTCGACGACGAGGGGCGGGGCGGCCGGGTGCTCGGTGATGCGCAGGCGGCCGATGTGGTAGCGCTGCCCGCGGTGGTCGCCCGCCTCCGGGGCGTCGGCGGCGAAGTCGAGGCGCCCGAAGTACAGCGGCGCTTCGGGGAGTTCGCGCATCTCCTTGGCCTTGCTGCGCAGCCGGTACCCGAGCACTTCGGCGTCGGCGCCGGACGCGGACACGTCCTCGCCGCTGACCACGTGCTCCTGGGCGCCGTCGACCATCACGGCGAGGGCGGTGCGGCAGGTGTCGTGGTACGCGCGCTCGCTGGCGAGGGCGCCTTCCAGGGGCCCGACCGCGTCGGGGGCGCCGCCGACATCGGCATCGTCACGTCGAGTCATGCCACCGAGCGTAGCAAAAAACGTTACCGAGTAACATTTGATACTGAGAATCATAAGCGTGGTACGTTATGCGCATGACCGGCGAGACGAACGCCGCCGCGGGCCCCGTCGGCCTGCGGCAGCTCAAGAAGCAGCGGACGTACGAGGCGATCTCCGACGCGGCGATCGCTCTCTTCCTGGAGCGCGGCTTCGAGAAGGTGTCGGTGGCCGAGGTGGCCGCGGCGGCGGAGATCTCCAAGCCGACGCTGTTCCGGTACTTCCCCGCCAAGGAGGACCTGGTCCTGCACCGGTTCGCCGACCACGAGGACGAGGCGGCGCGCGTCGTCGCCGACCGCCCCGGCGGCCACTCCCCGCTGGCCGCCCTGCGCGCCCGCTTCCTGGAAGGACTGACCCGCCACGACCCCGTGACCGGCCTCAACGACGCCCCCGAGGTCCTCGCCTTCCACCAACTCCTGTACGGGACACCGTCGTTGGTGGCCCGTCTGTACGCGTACCAGGACCGCTCCGAGCGGGCCCTCGCGGACGCGCTCGACGGCGGCCCCCTGGAGGCCCGCCTCGCCGCCGCGCAGATCCTCGCGGTGCAGCGGGTCCTCGCCCTGGAGAACTGGCGCCGCGTCGACGCGGGCGAGCGGGCGCGCGACATCCACCCGGACGCCGCACGCGAGGCGAACCGGGCCTTCGATCAGCTCGGTTCGGGGCTCCCCCGGTACGCCTGATCAGTTCGGGGCGTCCCCGCTACGCCTGATCGGTTCGGGGGACGTCCACCAAGACGTCCACCAGCGCCGCCACCCCGTCCAGCACACACCCCAGCCCGAACTCGAAGTCCGCGTCCGGCGATTCCTCCGGCTCGCCGAGGGCGCCGGAGCCGAGGAGGTGACGCAGGGCGGGGTAGCGGGCGGGGTCGGTCGCGGTGAGGACGTCGACGGTGCGTTCGTAGCGGCGCATGACCTCGGCGGGGGCGAGGCCGCGGGCGGTCATGGCGGCGTCCAGGTCGGCCATGAGGGTCGCCTCGTTGCGTACATAGCCGCCGATCAGCATGATCACGGAAATCTTCCGGCCCTCGTCGAGGCCGGTGTCCGCGAGGGCGGCGAGCCCGCGCTCCATCCACTCCAGGGCGTGCGGCGAGGCGGGCGGCGAGGAGATCGGGATCCGCAGGAGCCACAGGTTCCGGTGGAACACCTCGCGCTGGGCGCGCGCCCACCACTCGAGGCGGGCGCGCCAGCCGGTGACGTGGGCGGGCGTCGGGGGCGGGGGGCCGGCGGCCGCGTCCTCCATGAGGACGTACAGCTCGTCCTTCGCGGACACGTACCGGTACAGGGACATCGTCGAGACGCCGAGCTCCTTGGCGACGCGCCCCATGGAGACCGCGCCGATGCCCTCGGTGGCCGCGATGCCGATGCCTGCCCGGACGATGCGGTCGAGGGTGAGGCCGGGGCGCGGGCCCTTCGAGGGGCGTTCGCGCAGGCCCCAGGCGGTTTCCAGGCTCGCGGGCAGGCCGGTTTCGCCGCCGTCGTGCGCCGTCATTTCCTGGCCTCCTCAGCCTTCGCTTGACGGCCATCGTAGTTCTGCGTAACCCTTACACAGTAATGCGTAGGGGTTACGCAGTACGGGTTCCGCACCTTTGGAGGGGCGATGTCCACGAAGGCGCACGCGAGCGCGAAGGTGACGGCGTACGCGATCGAGGCCACCGGCCTCACCAAGTCCTACCGAGCCGGGGGCACGTCCGGGGCCCTCGTCCCCGTACTGCGCGGCATCGACCTCCGCATCCCGCCCGGCACCGTCTTCGCCCTGCTCGGCCCGAACGGCGCGGGCAAGACGACCGCCGTCCGCATCCTCGCCACGCTCACCGAGCCGGACGCGGGCACGGCGACGGTCGCGGGGTACGACATCCGGGCCGAGCGCGGCCGGGTGCGCCGCGCGATCAGCCTGACCGGGCAGTTCGCGGCGGTCGACGAGGGGCAGACCGGCGCGGAGAACCTGCGCATGATGGCGCGCCTCGCGGGCCTCGGCCGGGCCGCGGCGCGGGCCCGCGCGGACGAACTCCTGGACCGCTTCGGCCTGTCGGAGGCCGCGGGGCGTCTCGTACGGACGTACTCGGGCGGCATGCGGCGCCGCGTCGACCTCGCCGCGGGTCTGGTCGGCGAGCCCGAGGTGATCTTCCTGGACGAGCCGACGACGGGGCTCGACCCGCGCAGCCGGATGGAGCTGTGGGACGTGGTGGGCGACCTCGCCGCGCGCGGCACCACCGTCTTCCTCACCACCCAGTACCTGGAGGAGGCCGACCGGCTCGCCGACCGCATCGCGGTGCTGCACGACGGCGTGATCGCGGCGCGGGGCACGGCCGCGGAGCTCAAGTCCCGTGTCGCGGGCCACCGCCTGGACCTCACCCTGACCACGTCCGACGCCTACCTCCGCGTCACCGCCAGGACCCCGCACGCCACCCACCACGACCCGCCCGCACGCACCCTCGGCCTCCCGACCGACGGCACCGCACGGCACGTACGCGCGCTACTGGACGAACTCGACCCGAGCGGCACCGAGATCGCCCACTTCTCCGTCCACACGGCGACGCTGGACGAGGTGTTCCTGACGCTGACGGCGACGAACCCCGCGGCCGCACCGAAGGAGCCCACTCATGCGTGACCTCATGCGTGACCTCATGCCTGACCCCACGCCTGACCCCACGCCCGGCGCCATACCTGGCCCCATGCCTGGCCCCATGGCCGCCGCCGTCCCGAACGCCCTGATCATGACGGGCCGTTCCCTCCGCCTGAGCCGCCGCAACGTGGACGCCCTGATCACGGCCCTGGCCCTCCCCGTCCTCCTGCTCCTGATCTTCGTGTACTTCTTCGGCGGCGCGATCAACACGGGTACGGATACGCGGTACGTCACCTACGTCGTCCCCGGCGTCCTGCTCCTCTGCGCCGGATTCGGCTCGGCCGGAACGGCGGTGGCCGTGACGGAGGACCTGAAGGCCGGCATCATCGACCGCTTCCGCTCGCTGGACGTGGGCGGCACGGCGATCCTGGCGGGCCACGTCCTGGCATCCGTGGCCCGCAACCTCCTGGCCACCGCGCTGGTCCTCGCCCTGGCCTTCGCGATCGGCTTCCGCCCGGCGGCGACACCCGCGGCCTGGCTCGCCGCGATCGCGCTCCTGGTGGCCTTCATCCTGGCCCTGTCCTGGCTCTCCGCGGCGGTCGGCCTCCTGGCCAAGTCCCCCGAGGCCGCGAACGGCTACACCTTCTTCGTCACCTTCCTCCCCTACCCCAGCAGCGCCTTCGTCCCCACCGACACCATGCCCACCTGGCTCGCCACCTTCTCCGACCACCAGCCGGTGACCCCGGTCATCGAATCCCTCCGCACCCTCCTCCTCGGCCAACCGGCCGGCTCCACACCGTGGGTGGCGCTGGCGTGGTGCGGGGGGATTCTGGTGGGGGCCGTGGTGATGGCGGGGGCTTTGTTCAGGAGGAGGGTGGGGTGAGAGGGCGGGCTACTCGCCAGAGGGTGTCGAACAGTTGCTGGCGACGCACGATCTTCTCGCGGGCCGCCGCGCCGGCATCGATGTGCCAGTGCGTGAGCAGCGAGTCGTACCCCATGAGGTCGAGGACCTGCCGCTCCGGGAGGCCCCTCGACGGCTCCTCCTTGACCTCGTCGTAGATGCCGTCGAAGAGATGCTCGCTGTCGACCAGGCAGAACTTCACGAACGGCGAGATGTGCAGGACGCGGAACTCCACCGCGAGCAGCCCCCTGCGGTCGTGGCTCAGCCGCCTGGCCAGGACTTCCATGCCTCGCTCGTACCCCTTCACCTGCCGCAGCAGATCACCACGGAAGTCGGGGTCGTCCACGGCCTTCCCGTCGGCGTCGAGCATCCCTGGTATCTCCATCTCCCGGGTGAAGTCCGGCACCAGGATGCGCACCGTCACCTCCGGGCGGGCCGCGCCCTGCAGTCCGTCGAGCGACCGGGCGAGCTCGGTGACCACCGTCTCCCCCGTGAACCCGATCGCGTCGATCCGCGGCGCTGCCCGGCCGAGCGCCGCACCGAAGTACTGCCGCAGCTCACTCGCCGCGACTTCCTGCCGGGCCGTGGGGCGCAGGGCATCGTTGAGCCCCCGCAGCTCGCTGTAGAGCACGTAACCGACCAGGCTGAGGATGGCGCCGCCGAGATACGCCTTGCCTTCGAGGGCGTCGCCGACGGGGGTGACGAACTGGGCCACCAGGCCGAGCACGAACACGGCGAGGAGGAGTGTCTTGGTGACCACGGACTCCGCGCGTGCCCAGCTCTCCGAGTCGGAGCCCCAAGCCAAACGACCACCAGCCATCAAGTCCCCCTGCCCACCACCGAGTTGACACGAGCATGCAGGAGCTCATGGTGCCCGCGGCCGGGGCGGTCAGGAAGACCGGATGACCGTCACATGGCCGGACGCGGCTCGGCCGCCTCCCGCCCGTGCACCTCGGCGTGCCAACTCCGCACGGCCTCCACGGCGTGGGCCTGGTCCGGGACCGACTCCAGGCGCAGCGGGTCGGCCGCCCGCCGCAAGGCCCGGCAGATGTGCTCGGCGGCACCAGCGAAGTCGTCGTCGTCCGGCTTCCCCCCGGGCAGGGACAGAGCGGCGCGCATGACGTCGGGAAAGACCGACTGGGCGTACTCGAAATCCAGGTAGACGGGCAGGTCGGCCTCGATGCCCGCTGTCAGTTCGGCCCGGCCCGCCGTCACCATGGCCTCGGTCCACAGCCGGCGCATCCGCAGGTGCTGCTCCTTGTCGTAATCCATGCGTACGAGGTGTGTCGCGAGGTCGTGCAGGGGGTCGCCGTACAGCGCCAACTCCCAGTCGATGACGGCGATTTCCCGGCGGTCGACCACGATGTTGGCGCGATGGACGTCCGTGTGCAGCAGACAGAACGGGCGATCGCGCAGCGGCGGGGCCTTCTCCTGAAACTCGACCATGGCGTTCGGCCGGATACCGATCGACTCGAATAGCGCGTCGAATCGCCGCCGGTTGGCCTGGTGCACCCGCTTCTCGGTGAAGTTGACGAGCCAGGCGAGAAAGCCGTTGGAATCCCCGTCCTCGGGCCACCCCTCAGGCCTGGGCGGCAGCTCGGACTCCGGCACGGACACGGTTCTGGCGAAGAAGTCGGCGAGCTTGACCATCAGCTCGTCGGTGTTGAGTTCGTCCTCGTCGACCTCGGTCAGCGCGCGTCCGGCACGGTACGCGTGCATCGACCAGTCGTCGAAGTCGAGCAGGCAGCGTGGGACTTCCTTGAGATGGCGGGTGACCACCTCGAGCAGGTCACCCTCGCTCGGCCAGATACGCGGCGCGACCTCCGCGGCCTCCAGCGGAGTACGGCATTTCACCCGCGCGCGAAACGGCATCGTCCGCAGCAACACCGCCAGCGTCCACCCGAGCGGCACGATGTAGTTGCTGTTGTGATAGCCGGTCACCACCTTCCCACCAGGGCGTTCGCGATGGGCGGCAGCCAATTTGCGGACCAGCCGGTCGAAAGGGCCGACCGAGACCGATGGGGCCAAATCGGCTCTGCCGGGCAGAGGTTGCGACATGAGCGCAGAGGGTATCTCGCCCCGGGAAAAGGCATCCGTGCATGCCACTATGTGGACGCTCGCACTTACTTACCTTGCGCGCCTGTTTCATTACTGCGCGTTCCTGCCGCCTTGAATATGTCGGGCGGTCTTACCATTTCGCACTCCACGGCATTCCCGACGACAGCGGCCGGATAGTCGGCAATGGGGCGCGGCCGAATTCGCTCCGGCGGTTCCACGAGGGCGGCCCCCGCTACCTCGCGCCGCCCGCGAGCATGTGGAGCAGCGGCGCCAGTGACGACACCGTCCACTCGGCACCGGCCTCCTGGAGGACGCGCAGCTTGCGTTCGTTGCGCGCGTAGCCGAGGAAACGCACGCCGGCGGCCCGCGCCGCGAGGTAGTCCGAAGCGGCGTCACCGATCATCACGGTGCGGGCGGGGTCGGCACCCATCGCGAGGAGGGCGCGGTTGACGCAGTACGGATCCGGCTTGAGCAGGTGCAGGTTCTGCGTGCGGCCGTATATGTGGGGCGTAAAACAGTCGATCAGCCCCCGGTCGGACAGGTAACTGGCCACCGGCCCCGGCGAGTTGTTCGTGGTGATGGCGAGACGGGCGCCGGTGGCCCACCATGTGCGGATGAGCGCGTCGGCATAGGCCGTGGGCCAGGCGGACAGGACCGCCTTCTGCTCCTCGTGCGTGAGCCGCGCCTCGAGATCGGCGACCAGGTCGCTTTCGGGATGACGCTCGTCGACGGCGGCCAGCACGACGTACGGATCGGCCTCACCTCGCACACCCGCCGCAAGCAGCCCGTGCAGCCCCCGTTCCTCGAGCCAGCGCACCTGCTCCTCCGCGACCTTCCTTGCCGAATGCCCGGCGAAGAGGCGGCAGATGGGGCCGTCGAAGTCAAAGAAGACGTACTGGACGTCGTCGACCAGCGCCCGGAGGTACTCGGTCTCGTCCGTCACCGGCTCGGGCGCTGTCGCATCGGGTTGCGTGGAGTCAGGAGTCACCTAAGAGAGTGTCAGGTCCGTCGTGATCGTTTCCCAGAGGGCGTCGAACCACTTCTGAGATTCTTCCACGAAGCCGGAGTCACGCGGGCTCGCGCCGTCGGCGAAGGAGAAGAGGGCGGCGGTCAGCCCGCCGGCGTCGTAGGCGGGGACACTCGCGCCGCCCTGCCCGTCGACCTCCACGTCCATGGACTCCAGCGTGTAGAAGGCGAGCAACGCCTCCTGCCCATTGAGGAGATAGAGCTTCACAGGCGTCGTGAACGGCAGGGCCCGGAACGTCACACGCACCTCCATGCCGTGCGACTGCCGCAGGTTGAGGAGGTTGTGGCGCAGCACCTGCCCCTGCGCGTTGCGCTGTGCCAGCCAGCGCCGCTGCAGCCGGCCGCGGTCCTCGGCGTCGCCGTTCGCGACCGGCACCGGGAAGGCCAGGTCGATGTCGCTGCTCGGCAGCAGGATGCGTACGTCGATCGACTCCGGGCGCATCCGCCCCTCGTGGATCTGCCGGATCGGCTCGGAGAGGGCGTTCATGAGGGTCTCGGCGGTGTACGAGACGACGTCGACCCGCACGTGCGGCTCCCGGAACGCCTCCGCGAGGCGCGGTGCCAGCGCCACCATCGACGGCTGCGGCTGAGGCTGCGCGGCGGCGGTGGCCGCGGAACCGGTGGGCTCCCCCGCGACCCGCGGGGGACTGCCCCTGCTGATGTGGTTCAGCAACCCGTCCCGCTGCAACGAAAGGAGTGCCTGCCGCACCGTCCCCCGCTCCACGCCGAACTCCTTGGCGAGCTGGGCCTGGGTGGGGAGGCGGTCGCCCGCCCTGAGAGTGCCGGTGCGGATGCGCTCGCGCAGGGCGTCCGCGATGTCCTGGGGTGAGGGCTTTCTGCTGCCGTTCACTGCAACGCTCTCCTTGGTCACGACCAGACGATACAACTTCCGTACCATCTCAGGGAGTTGACGCGAAGTGGTTAGGATGACCAACCAAGTGGGGACAACTCAAGTGAGTTGGTTGCCAACTCGCCCAAGATGGCAAAAGGAGGAACCACCATGCCCGCCATAGCCCTCCTCGCAGCCGTGTTCGCCGTCACCATCGAGCAAGTCGTGCAGTGGAAGTACGGAACCCTCGGCATCATCGGTCTGCTCCTGCTGACCGTGGGCGTCAAGGCGAAGAACCCCACCTGCAGCTCGATCGGGGCTGTCGTGCTCGCCCTGATGGTGACGGGACCCGCCCTGTGACCAGGCGCTGAACTGCCGGTCCGAGCCCGCGCGCCGCACGCGCGCCTTACGGGCCGGGGTTCAGCCACAGGTCCTGACTGATCGTCTCCCAGAGCGCGTTGAACCACAGATGGGACTGCTCCACGAACGTCGTGTCCCGCAACCCGTCCCCTTGGTGGAACGGGAAGAGCATCGACTGCGTTCCCTGCGCGTCCCACATCTCCAGATACTCCTGGCCGATCTCCTCGCCGCGCTTGGCGAGCGTGTAGTACGCGAACAGCGCCTCGGAGCCGTTGAGCAGGTAGAGCTTGACGGGCGGGGTGAACGGCAGGGCGCGGAACTCCACCTGGACGTCGATGTGGTGCGTCGTACGCAGCGTCAGCAGGTTGTGCCGCAGCACCTGCCCCTGCGCGTTGCGCTGGTCGAGCCAGCGGCGGTGCACATGGCCGCCGTCGTCGTCGCCCTCGACCGGCGCCGGGAAGGCGAGGTCGATGTCGCGGCTCGGCAGCAGCACCCGGACGTCGACCTTGGCCGGTTTCAGCCCCCCGGCGTGAATCTGCCGCAGCGGTTCGCCGATCGCCATCGTCAGGGAGACCGAGGTGAGACACAGCGCGTCGATCTCCACGTGCGGCGCCTGGAAGGCGGCGGCGACGCGCGGCGCGAGTCCGACCATGGTCGGCTCCGGACGGACCGTGTCCGGGCTCGGCCCCGAAGGCCCCGCGACCGTGGCGGGGCTGCCCTTGGACACATTGGCCAGCAGATGCTCGCTCTGCAGAATCCGCAGCGCCTGCCGCACGGCACCCCGCTCCACCCCGAACTCGACGGCCAACTCGGCCTGCGTGGGCATGCGTTGGCCCGGCCGCAGCTCCCCGGACCTGATCCGGTCGCGCAGCTCGTCCGCCACGTCGCGATGGGAGCGGTGGGGAGGCTTGCTCGCCCTCTTCCGCTCGTTGACTGAGGCCTGGTCCGGGCTCACAACCAAACAGTACAACTTCTCGCCATCTTTGGGGAGTTGCTGAGAAGGTGGTTATGAGACGCACCATCGCGGAGATAACTCAGTTGGAGTTGGTAGCCAACTTGGGCGACATGGTCAGACTCTCTGGGGGGGGTTGGCCACCAGCCCAGGCCGCCGGGCCGAACCCGGCGACCGGGTCGACCAGTTGGCAGCCGGCCAGGGGGCTCCTCGCCCCCGTGCGGAAGGGGGACCGTCATGCCGCTCATCGCCGTCGTCATCGCCGCCCTCGCCATCGGATTCGAGCAGCTCGTCCAGTGGAAGTACGGGCCGATGGGGATCATCGCGTTCGTCATGCTGACCGTCGGGATCAAGGCCAAGAACGCCACCTTCGGTGGCATCGGGGCGCTGATCCTCGTGCTGCTCCTCGCCCAGTCGGGCTGAGGGGCGGCCCACAGTCGGGCTGACCGAGCTCTCATCCGGAGGGGAGCCGGGAGTTCGGTCAGCCGTCAAACCCGGGGGTCCGGGCCATCTACAAGGCCCCGCCAACGCCAGGCCCAGGCCCCAATGAAGCGACGGGGTGGCCCACGCCCGTGGGCCACCCCGTCGACACGTCAGCCCCTACAGGTCGCCACGTCAGCCCGCGCGGGCCGCCGCGTCAGCCCCTACAGGTCGCCACCGCGGCCCGTACGGGTCACCGCGTCAGCCCCCGCAGGCCAGCGTCAGCCCTTGCGGGCCGCCGGCACGGCCGGCAGAGCCGCGGCCCGTATCTCCCCCACCTCACGCCCCGCCCCGAGCAGCGGCGCCCTGCCGATGCGGTCAAGGACCGGTGCGTCGACGCCGAGCGCGCGCAGCGCCTGGGCGAGGACAGGGCCAAGAGCGCGGGTCGCGCCGTCGTCGATCTTGAAGGCGAGGGCCCGGCCGTCGGGCAGCGCGACGGCCTGGACGGCCTCGGCGCCCATCTTCGACAGCGCGCCGGGCACCTCCCGCATCAGCCAGGTGTCGGGCCGCCGCGTCCCCGCGACGTACTCCGGGTGGGTCCGCATCGCGTCCGCGACCCGGCGCTCGGGGCTGCCCTCGGGGGCGAGCACGAAGTGCCGGTAGGCGCGGGCGAGACCGGTCAGGGAGATGGCCATGAGGGGCGCGCCGCAGCCGTCCGTGCCGACGGCCGTGACCCGCTCGCCCGCCGCCTCCTCGATGACCTCGTGGACCAGGCGCTGGAGGGGGTGCTCCGGGTCGAGGTAGCTCTCCTTGGCCCAGCCGTTCAGCTCGCACACCGCGAGCATCGCCGTGTGCTTGCCGGAGCAGTTCATCGTGACGCGGTCGCGTACGGCGCCCGCCGCGAGGTACGTCTCGGCCTCGACGGGGTCCAGTGGCAGGTCCTCGGGGCACTGCAGCTCGGCCGCGGTCAGCCCGTGCTCGGCCAGCATCTTCTGTACGAGATCGAGGTGAAACGTTTCCCCGGAGTGGCTGGCGGCGGCCAGGGCGAGGCGCTCACCGGCCAGGTCGAGCCCGGCCCGCAGCACCGCGGCGGCCTGCATCGGCTTGTTGGTGGAGCGCGGGAAGACCGGCGCGGTCACATCGCCGAGCGCGAGCTGCACGCCGCCGTCGGCACCGAGGAGCACCAGGCTGCCCCGGTGGCTGCCCTCGACGAAGCCGGAGCGTACGACCTCGGCGAGGACCGGGGGTATGACGGGGGAACTGACGGCGGCGGACGTGGTCGTCATCTTCGGCCTTCCGGGTGCGGCGTTGCGGCGGTGCGGTGCGGTACGACGGACCGTCCGCGGGAACGCCGGAGCCGGGCCGGGGCCACCAGGGCACCGGACCACCAGGGCACCGGGCCGTCGGGACCGTCCGGATCAGTGGCCAGGCGGGCGCCCCGGGGCACGACGGGCGGCCGGGATCACGGGATCTCGGCTGCCGTCGTACGCGGGGCGTCCGCCGGACACGTGGATCACGGCGGTCTCCGGGCCCTTCGGGGGGTCACCGGGCCCGGCGGGGCGGCGGTGCCCACCGGGCCGGCGGGGTCACGCGAGCAGGTCGTCTACTTGTGCTTCCCCTTCACGGTACCTGCGGGCGATCTCCGCACTGCAATCGTCGGTCGTGCGCTGCATCTCCTGACGGCGCCGCGAGACCTGCCGTTCGTAGCGGACGAGGCGGCCCATGGCCGTGTGCAGCTCCTCGTCCGTGCGGGCCACGAGGTCGGAGAGCGCCACCTCGGCGAGCATGTCGGCGGCCAGGCGACGGTACTCCTCGTTGTGCGGCGTGCCGAGCGTCACATGGCGGGCGGAGGAGCGGTGCCGGGCCGGGCCGTCGGTGAGGATCTCCGGCAGCCGGTCCACGACGAGCGGCGACTCCGCCGCGCCCGGGGACTTCGGGCCCGCCCCGCCCGCGTCCGCGCCCGCGCGCGGCGCCCTGCGGCGCGCGGTCTCGGCCCGCAGGATGTCGATACGGCCCTGCAGCAGCCTTCGTACGTAGCTCAGATCGGCCTCGTCCTGCTGTGCGGAGCGGCGCAGCTCGCGCAGCTCCGGCAGGCGGAGGGCGGCGAGGTCGTGCGCGGGCGCTTCGGGCAGCACGGGGCTGCCGGTGCGCTGGGTGGGCGGGCGCGGCACATTCGTCGCGCCCGTCGCGCCCGTCCCGCCTGTCGCACCCGTCGCACCCGTCGCGCCTGTCCCGCCCGTACGTCTCGTACCCGGCGACCATGGTGTGCTGGACGTACTGGGAGTACTGGGCGTACTGGGTGTGCTCATGTGGCTCTACCGTCCCCTCAGCCGGCGCGGTACACCGCGTGTGAGCATCGTGCCACCCCGAGTGGTCGCTCTGCGCACGAGTGCCCCGAATCGGCCCCGGATGGGGGGTTCTGGACCGGCGCGCGGACGGCGCGCTCGGGCAGGGCATCATGGTCGCCATGCGTGCGGTGGTGCAGAGGGTGGACGGCGCGAGTGTCGTCGTCGACGGTGAGACGGTCGGGGAGATCTCCGGTGAGGGGCTGTGCGTTCTCGTGGGGGTGACCCACGACGACACCCCTGACAAGGCCGGTCAACTGGCGCGCAAGCTCTGGTCGTTGCGGATGCTCTCCGACGAGAAGTCGTGCTCGGACGTCGGCGCCCCGCTGCTCGTCATCTCCCAGTTCACCCTGTACGGCGACGCCCGCAAGGGCCGTCGGCCCACCTGGAACGCCGCCGCGCCCGGCGATGTCGCCGAGCCGCTCGTCGACGAGGTGGTCGCGCGGTTGCGCGCCCTCGGCGCGACGGTCGCCACGGGGCGCTTCGGCGCGCAGATGCGCGTGGGGCTCACGAACGACGGTCCGTTCACCGTGCTGCTGGAGATGTGACGCCAGGGGTGGCTGGGCCCTCGCGGGGCGCCCCAGTCCCGCCCCTTTCCCGAAACCAGGGGCTGCCGCCCCTGGACCCCACTTATCGCCGCTTCGCGGCTCGTCCTCAAGCGCCGGACGGGCTGGAGGGGACCGGGGCGAGGTGGAGGCCCGGGTGGGTGGGATAAGTCCCCGCCGATCGGCCTGAACGGCCTCGTCCTCAAACGCCGGACGGGCTGAAACTCAGCCGCACTGGCAGGGGGGCAGCGACGCGCCGCGAGCTGTAAGGGCGGGTGGGTGGGGAAGAAGCCCGCCCGGCGTTTGAGGGCGAGGCGCGGAGCGCCGACAAGGGGGGAGAGGGGCGGAGCCCCAGACGGGCTACGGCTCGACCACCGTTTCCTGGGCCGCTGCCGTCGTGCCGGCGAGAAGCTCCGCGTCCAGGGGAACGTTGCGCTTGATGAGGGCGAGGGCGATCGGGCCCAGCTCGTGGTGGCGTACGGACGTGGTGATGAAGCCGAGCTTGCGGCCGTCGGGCCCGTCCGAGGCGAGGTGGAGGGGCGTGCCGTGCACCGGCAGGTGCACCTCGCTGCCGTCCAGGTGGAGGAAGACCAGGCGGCGCGGCGGCTTGCCCAGGTTCTGGACGCGGGCGACGGTCTCCTGACCGCGGTAGCACCCCTTCTGGAGGTGGACGGCGGTGCCGATCCAGCCCAGCTCGTGCGGGATGGTGCGGTGGTCGGTCTCGAAGGCGAGCCGGGGGCGGTGCTGCTCGACGCGGAGGGCCTCGTAGGCCAGGAGCCCCGCGGCGGGCCCGTGCTGATCGGCGTACGAAGAAAGGTCCGCGCGCGGGAGGAAGACGTCGCGGCCGTGCGCCGTCTCGCGCACGGCGGCCCCGTCGGGGACCCGCGCGATGGAGCCCGCAGGCAGGTGCACCACCGCGAACTCGGCCGTGCGGTCGGCGACTTCGACGCGGTAGAAGAACTTCATGCTCTCCAGATACGCGATGAGCGCGTCCTGCGTGCCGGGCTCGACGTGCGCCCACATCGTCTCGCCGTCGTCGACGAGGTACAGGGCGTGCTCGATGTGCCCGTTGGCGGAGAGGATCAGCGCTTCCGTGGCCTGGCCCGCCGGGAGGTCGCTGACGGCCTGCGTGAGCAGCAGGTGCAGCCAGCTCAGCCGGTCGGCACCGGTGACGGTGACCACGCCGCGGTGCGAGAGGTCGACGAATCCGGTGCCCTCGGCGAGGGCCCGCTGCTCGCGGAACAGCTCGCCGTAGTGGGCGGCGACGCCTTCGTCCACGCCCTCCGCGGGGACGGCGCCGGGCAGCGACAGCAAAGGACTCTTCATGTTCACAAAGACTACGACCAGGCGGTCGGGGCGGTTATTCCGCGCCCCTATTCCGCGCCCGCCCCACGGGCACACTTCTCGCACTGCCCGAAGATCGCGAAGTGCTTCATGTCGGTCTCGAAGCCGAACATCCCGCGCAGCTTCGCGGTGAACTCCGCGGCCACGTCGAGATCGGCCTCGATGACGTTCGTGCAGTCCCGGCACACCAGGTGGATGTGGTGGTGGCGGTCCGCGAGGTGGTACGTGGGGGCGCCGTGCCCGAGGTGAGCGTGGCTGACCAGACCCAGCTCCTCCAGGAGCTCCAGGGTCCGGTAGACGGTCGAGATGTTGATCCCCGACGCCGTCTTGCGGACCTCGCAGAGGATGTCGTCGGGGGTCGCGTGCTCCAGGGCGTCCACGGCTTCGAGCACGAGCTGGCGCTGCGGCGTGAGGCGATACCCGCGCTGACGCAGGTCGCTCTTCCAGTCGGAGTCGGTGCTCACCACACTCCGAAGTCTAGGCCCACGCCGCCCGCGCCGGTCCGGACCTACTTGAAGAAGGCGATGCCGTCGTCCGGCAGGTCGCCCAGGTTCCGTGCCATCTCGGCGACGTCCTCGGGCGTGACGACCTTCTTGAGCTGCGCGGACATGTACGGCCGCAGCGGCACCTCGGGCGTCTGCTTCTCGCCGACCCACATCAGGTCGCCCTTCACGTACCCGTACAGACGCTTGCCGCCGGTGTACGGGCCGGAGGCGGCCGTGCGGGCGACGGCGTCGGTGGCCAGGTCGATCTGCGGCTTCTGGTTGGCCAGCTCGCCGTACCAGACCTCGACGACGCCGTCCTGGCGGACCATGACGGTCTCGACCTTGCGGTCCTTGTCGATGCGCCAGAAGCCTGACTCCGACTCCAGCGGCTCCGCCTTGTTGCCCTCGGCGTCGAGCACCCACGTGTGCGAGCGGTACTCCAGGAAGTCCCGGCCGTCGTGCGTGAAGGAGACTTCCTGGCCGAAATTCGCCTTCTCGGAGCCGGGGAAGTCGGTGACGCCCGCGCCGGCCCAGTCGCCCAGGAGCCAGACGAGGGGGACGAGGTCGCGGTGCAGGTCGGACGGGATCTCGATCATGGGGTGCTCAGGAGTCTCTCGGTGGGGGGTGCGGTCAGCGCTGGCCCTGGTACAGCTTCTTCACGGTCAGACCCGCGAAGGCGAGGACGCCGACGCAGACCAGGACAAGGAGGGCGGAGAAGAAGGCCTCAAGCACGGAAGCTCCTTGGTGAGCGGTATGTAGGGCGGTACAGAGCCGCATCCCACTCTAGCCGTGCACGCACCGCCCCTCTCTGCGAGGTCGGCCGTACGCTGGACGTATGTACGCGCGAAGGCGCCATGTGTACTTCGCCATGATGGGCACGTGCCTGGCTCTGTTCGTCCTGGCCTGGGGTGTTGTGCGGCTGTGGTCGATTCCGGTCGCCGTCGGGATGTGCGTCGTGGCCATGGTGATCCCGCCGGTGGCCGCCATGGTGGCGAACCGGCGCGGTCCCGAGGACCGCTGGTGGGACGACCCCTCGGGGGACCCGAAGTCCGACGAGTGGTGGGACGAGCTCGACGGCAAGCGCCGCAGGTAGGCCGAAGGGCCGCACCCCGTGGCGTCCAACCCCTGGGGTGCGGCCCTGCGGCCTGTCCGCGTGACAGCGTCAGACGGCGATCGCGACCTCCGCGAGGCCGCCCGTCTGCGCGACGACCGTGCGGTCCGCCGAGCCGCCGGGGACCAGGGCCCGGACGGTCCACGTGCCCTCGGCCGCGTAGAAGCGGAACTGGCCCGTGGCGGAGGTCGGGACCTCCGCGGTGAACTCGCCGGTCGAGTCGAGCAGGCGCACGTAACCGGTGACGGGCTCGCCGTCGCGGGTCACCTGGCCCTGGATCGTGGTCTCACCGGGCTTGATCGTCGAAGCGTCCGGGCCGCCGGCCTTGGCTCCACACATGGTTACTCCTGGGGGAAGAGGGAAGGTCGGGGCTTACTTGTTGGCGCCGAGCTCGATCGGCACGCCCACCAGGGAGCCGTACTCGGTCCAGGAGCCGTCGTAGTTCTTGACGTTCGTCACGCCGAGCAGCTCGTGCAGCACGAACCAGGTCAGGGCGGAGCGCTCACCGATGCGGCAGTACGCGATGGTGTCCTTGGCGAGATCGACCTGCTCGTCGGCGTAGAGCGCCTTGAGCTCGTCGTCCGACTTGAAGGTGCCGTCGTCGTTGGCGTTCTTCGACCACGGGATGTTGCGGGCGCTCGGCACGTGGCCGGGGCGCTGCGACTGCTCCTGCGGGAGGTGGGCCGGGGCGAGCAGCTTGCCGGAGAACTCGTCGGGCGAGCGGACGTCGACCAGGTTCTGCGCGCCGATGGCGGCGACCACGTCGTCGCGGAAGGCGCGGATGGAGGTGTCCTGGGCCTTCGCCTTGTAGTCCGTGGCGGGACGGCTTGGGACCTGCGCGCCGTCGACCAGGTCGCGGGAGTCCAGCTCCCACTTCTTGCGGCCGCCGTCGAGGAGCTTCACGTCCTGGTGGCCGTACAGCTTGAAGTACCAGAAGGCGTAGGAGGCGAACCAGTTGTTGTTGCCGCCGTAGAGGACGACGGTGGAGTCGTTCGCGATGCCCTTGCCGGAGAGCAGCTTCTCGAAGCCCTCCTGGTCGATGAAGTCGCGGCGGACCGGGTCCTGGAGGTCCTTGGTCCAGTCGATCCGGATGGCGTTCTTGATGTGGTTCTTGTCGTACGCCGAGGTGTCCTCGTCCACCTCTACGATCACGACCTTCGGGTCGTCGATGTGGGCCTCGACCCAGTCGGCGTCTACCAGGACGTCGCTGCGGCTCATGCTGTTCTCCTCCGGGGCAGTTACGGCGGGGATGCGGGGATTGCGCGGTGGGTGCGCGTATGGGTACGCGGGGAGGCGCCGGCATACGGCACGGGGGCCCTGATGGTGACCTGGGATGGTCAACGGGCCGCGGGAATACGGGAGTTGAGGCTCCCGTTCAGAGAGTGCGACAGAGCATGGCGGCGACGCGGCACAGGTCCACTGCCCGCCGCTTCGTGAGGTCCGCCTGTCGGTGCATGCGTCCGATCGTAGGGACGCAGGGGTGGCCGTGTCACCGACGTGTCAGATACTGAGACGTTTTCGTCCAGGATATGGGCATGGGGACACTTTCCGGCCGGTCGGCGGGGTCCGCCGGACCGCGGACGCGGCGCGGGCGCCCGCCCACCATCTGAGGGACGGACGCCCGCGTCTCGTACTACGGACAACTACCGGGGCGGTTGCCAAGGACACCACCGGGACAGCGGCTCAGGACACCAGGTCCACGTTCTCGCCCTTCACGGCCACGTCCACGCCGTCCGGCGCCGCCTGCACGGTGTCGAGCTTGATGCCGCCGGGCAGGTCGGTGATCTTCTCCTGGAAGTCGGTGACGTCCCGGACCATGCCCTCGGGCAGCGGGATCGAGATGCCCATCACCTCGAGGTTCTTCGGGATCGTGTCGGCGTGCACCCGGATCGAGTCGCCCTCGACGGTCAGCGTGCTCAGTACGTGCACGGGCTTGGGCAGCTTCGTGCCGCCCTTGCTCACCTCGACCTCGACCTTGACCTTGCCGTTGCCGCCGTCGGAGAGGCCGACGACCTCGCCGGTGGCGCCGAGCGGCAGCTTCACGGGCTCGGCCTTGGCGGCCTTGAGCAACTCCTCGTAGGAGATCCGGGCGACGCCCGCGGCCGAGTCGGCGGTGGCGGAGCTGTAGTCGCTGGAGAAGTCGACGCCGTGCATGGTGGCGCTGAGGTCGGCGACGCGGATGGTGTCGCCGTCGGACTTGGCGTCGTAGTCCTTGATGCCGATCTCGACGTCGTCGAGCTTGCCGCCGAGCGCCTGGGTCAGGAACGGGAAGCCCTTGATGGACACGTCGGGGGTGCTGCTGAGCCCCTCCTGCGTCTTGATCTTCTCCGCCGCCTCGCCCTCCGCGAAGTTCACCGCGAACCGGTCGGCCGCGACGAAGAGGCCTCCCAGGACCACCACGACGATCAGGAGTATGCGTATCGCGCGCTTGCTCATGCCTGCTGTTCCCCGTCCCCCGCCTCGGCTGTCCGTTGCCGCGAGCCTAAAGGACGGGTCCCCGGCCCATGTGCCCGGCCGGGGACCTGTAGATCGAATGTGACGTTACGGTGCGTATCGGCACCGCCCGGACTCAGCCGAGGGCGCGCCCCATCACGTACACGGCGGGCGCGGCGGCCGCGAGCGGCAGCGCGACACCGGCCGTGAAGTGCACGAACCGCGACGGGTAGTCGTACGAGGCGACCCGGTGCCCGATCACGGCGCACACACCCGCGGCGAGCCCGAGCAGCGCGCCCTTGCTGCCGAAGTCCGTCGCCCCGCCCACCGCGATGCCCGCACCGGCCGCGGCGAGCAGCGCCACGACCACCGACGCGGGCGTCGGCAGCGGCAGCGCGCGGGCAAGCACGGTCACGGCGACGGCGACCCCGCCGACGGTGACGGCCTCGTGCGTGGCGGCGAGGTGCCCGGCCGCGATGATCGCGAGCGCGCTGGAGGCGAGGGTGGCCATCAGTCCTGCCATCCGCTCGTCCGCGCCCGCCCGGCTGCGCAACTGGAGCACGAGCACCAGCAGCACCCACACGCCGAGCGTGCCGAGGATCGCCGCGGGGGCGTTGCCCTCACCGGTGGCGAGCAGCGCGACGTCGGCGGCGACACCGCCCAGGAACGCGAGCGCGATGCCCTGCCGGGCGGGCCACATCCCGTTCAGCCGGAACCATCCGGCGGCCGTCACACCCTGCAGGATCACCAGCGGCACGAGCAGCGCGTACTGCCCGGCGGCGGCGCCCCCCGCGAGCAGCAGCCCGAGCACGGCGGTGAGCAGGGCGGGCTGCATCCCCGGCTCTATGATCGGCGACCGCCCCTCGGCCCGCGCCCGCTGCGCGTCGGTGACGCGGGGGTTGCCGGTGATGGTGGCGGGGCCGTAGGAGGGGTCGACTCCGGGGTCGGGCTCGGCGGGGGCAGCAGGGGCCGGGGCCGCGCGATGCCTCCCGGCAGGGGGTGGCGTCTGCTGCGCGGCAGGCGGTGGCGTCTGCTGCGCGGGCGGCGCCTGCCCGGCTGGGTACGCGCCGGAGTGGTCCACACCCGAGTACCCCTGCGGGGGTTCCGCATACGACTGCGGCGGCAGATACGCGGTCTCCGTCACGTCCGCCACCGGCGGAGCCGCATGCACCTGGGTGTCCCAGGTCTGCCCCTCCCACTGCTGGGTGGCGTACTGCTGCTGCGCGTACGGATCCTGGTGCCCCCAGGCCTCCTCGGCCTGCTGCGGCGGCGGGTACTGGTGCTGCTGCTGGGGGTGCGGGTACTGCTGATAAGGGTCGTACGGTTCGTTGCTCATCGCGTACGGGTCATCCTCCTGCGAACGGCGGGAGCACCTCGACCGTGCCGCCCTCGGCAAGCCGTACGGTCTCATGGGCGCGGGTTCCCACGGGGTCACCGTCGATGAGGAACGAGCAGCGCCGCAGCACGCGGTCGAGTTCTCCGGGGTGTCGCACGCGGGCGGCGCTGAGCGCCTCGGCCAGCGTGGCCTCGGCGTACGCCTCCTCGGCGACACCAGCGGCGGCCTTCGCGGCGGCCCAGTACCGAATGGTCCCGGTAGCCATGTGCCCCCTCCTTTCGCTCAGGTCACTCGGCGGTTGCCGACGTCCATGATGCCGTGAGCCAGGCGCCGATCCGGTCCAGGAGGGCGTCCTCCGCCGCGTGCTCGGCGTGCCCCATGCCGGGTTCCAGCCACAGCTCGGCCGAATCGCCCGCGGCGGCGGCCAGCATCCGGGGGTGGTCGACGGGGAAGTACGGGTCCCGGTCGCCGTGCACGATGAGGAGCGGGGTGGGGGCGATGAGCGGTACGGACTCGGCCGGCGACAGCGGTACGGGGTCCCACTCGCGCGGATGGATCCGGGTCCGCAGGCCGAGCCGCCCGACAAGCCGCCCCGCCCGCCGCGTCACCACCCAGTGCAGCCGCCGCATCGGAGCCGTACCCCGGTAGAACCACCGGGCCGGACCGCTGACCGAGACGACGGCGTCAACAGAACCGCCGGAACCGAAGGAACCGACGGAATCACCGCCGTCGGCGCGCGCTTCCGTGCGCCCCCCGTGCAGCGCCGCGTGCCGCAGCACCACGGAGCCGCCCATGGAGAATCCGACCGTCGCCACGCGCGTGTGCCCGAGCGAGCGCGCCCAGTCGACGGCGGCGGCGAGATCGAGCACCTCGCGATCGCCCACGGTGGAGTGACCGCCGGACCCTCCGTGCCCCCGGAAGGAGAACGTGATCACGGCCGCACGCTGCGCGAACACCCCCGCGGCCCGGCGCACGTGGGGCCGCCGCAGGTCCCCCGAGAAGCCGTGCGCGAGCACGATCGCGGGCCCGCCGACCGGCCCGGGACCGGGGTCGTACGCGGCTTCGATGGCCACCCCGTCCGAGGTACGGAGCGTTGTACGCAGCGTTGCGCTCCGTTGAACGCGAGTGATCGGCCGCACAGAAGATCGCGCCGTTTGACCTGCCGGACCGGAACTCATGTGGGCTATTGTGCTGCGCAGAGGATCCGGGCAGCGAAGCCCCCGGGTCCTTTCGTGCTTTCTGGGCACCTCGGGTACGAAGGCTCACCAAAGCCCCGTAAACGAAGCCTCAAGAACGGCGCGCGAGGTCACCACCCAGGGCGCGGGAGGTGTACCACGAGTACGAAGCAGTGCCGTAAACGTCCTCGCAGGGACCGAGGAGGAACCGACGTTATGGGCGAGCGAAACGTGCACGACCGTAGGACGGACCCAGGCCGGGGGCACCCCCTGCTCGAGCGAAGCCGAGAGCTTGGGGGCGGGGCGCGATGAGTTCTCTGCTGCTCCTGACCAATGCCCTTCAGCCGTCGACGGAGGTGCTTCCCGCCCTCGGCCTGCTCCTTCACCAGGTGCGGGTGGCCCCCGCCGAGGGCCCGGCTCTCGTCGACACCCCAGGTGCCGACGTCATCCTGATCGACGGGCGGCGCGACCTCCCCCAGGTCCGCAGCCTCTGCCAGCTCCTTCGCTCCACCGGCCCCGGCTGTCCGCTGGTGCTCGTGGTGACCGAGGGCGGCCTGGCCGCCGTCACCGCGGACTGGGGCATCGACGATGTCCTCCTGGACACCGCCGGGCCCGCCGAGGTCGAGGCGCGCCTTCGCCTGGCCATGGGCCGCCAGCAGATCACCGCCGACGACTCCCCCATGGAGATCCGCAACGGCGACCTCTCCGTGGACGAGGCGACGTACAGCGCGAAGCTGAAGGGCCGGGTCCTCGACCTGACCTTCAAGGAGTTCGAGCTGATCAAGTACCTGGCGCAGCACCCCGGCCGGGTCTTCACCCGCGCCCAACTGCTCCAGGAGGTCTGGGGCTACGACTACTTCGGCGGTACGCGGACGGTCGACGTCCACGTACGACGCCTTCGGGCCAAGCTCGGCGTCGAGCACGAGTCACTGATCGGCACCGTGCGCAACGTGGGCTACCGCTTCGTCGTGCCGGAGAAGGTGGACCGGGGCGCGGACGGGGAGAGCGCGAAGGCGGCGGCGCCGAAGCCCGAGGGCGAGCGCGGTTCCGGGCCCGCAGCGGGACGGGCCGCCGAGTCCGCCGCCGTACGGGCTTCCGATGCCGCCGCCGTACGGGCGAAGGAAGGCGTCGCACGCCCTGCTCAGGGCTGACTCCATCCGCGTAGACTGCGCGCGTGGCCAAGGTGACGCGGGACGATGTGGCGCGACTGGCGGGTACTTCGACCGCGGTCGTGAGCTACGTCATCAACAACGGACCGAGGCCGGTAGCCCCGGCCACGCGCGAGCGCGTACTGGCCGCGATCAAGGAACTGGGCTACCGCCCGGACCGGGTCGCGCAGGCCATGGCGTCCCGGCGCACGGACCTCATAGGCATGATCGTGCCGGACGCGCGGCAGCCGTTCTTCGCGGAGATGACGCACGCGGTCGAGCAGGCGGCGGTCGAGCGCGGAAAAATGGTCCTGGTCGGCAACGCGGACTACGTCGAGGAACGTGAGACCCACTACCTCCGCGCGTTCCTCGGCATGCGGGTCTCCGGCCTCATCCTCGTCAGCCACGGCCTGACCGACCAGGCCGCCGCCGAGATCGACGCCTGGGACGCGCGGGTGGTGCTGCTGCACGAGCGGCCCGAGGCGATCGACGACGTCGCCGTCGTGACGGACGACGTGGGCGGCGCCCAGCTCGCCACCCGCCACCTCCTCGAACACGGCCACGCGTACGTCGCCTGCGTCGGCGGCACGGCCGAGACGCCGACCGTCGGCGACCCCGTCTCCGACCACGTCGAGGGCTGGCGCCGCGCGATGCGCGAGGCCGGCATCCCGACCGAGGGCCGCCTCTTCGAGGCCCCGTACAACCGCTACGACGCCTATCAGGTCGCCCTCGGCTTCCTCGCCGGGCCCGACCGCCCCACCGCGATCTTCTGCTCCACCGACGACCAGGCGATCGGCGTCCTGCGGGCCGCGCGTGAGCTGCGCATCGACGTGCCCGGGGAGCTGGCCGTCGCCGGCTTCGACGACGTCAAGGAAGCGGGCCTGACGGACCCGCCGCTCACCACGGTCGCCTCCGACCGCCCCGCGATGGCCCGCGCGGCGGTCGACCTGGTCCTGGACGACGGCCTCCGGGTGGCGGGCTCGCGACGGGAGCGGTTGCGGGTGTTTCCCTCGCGGTTGGTGGTGCGGAGGTCTTGCGGGTGCGGGTCCGGGGTTGCGGCGGATTCCTGAGGGGTGCCTTGCCGGTTCCCCGGCTTCCTGCTCTCTCTGGTCTTTACATCGGGCTGGTCTTTACATCGGGCGAACAGGGTTCTGGTAGGACTCTCAGGGCGTCCTCAGGGCACTCTCATGTAGCGGGCACACGATCGTAGGCATGACAGAACCCTTCCGCCAGAACGGCGAGTACCCGCCTCCGCCCGCCTACCCCGCACCGGCCCCGGCCCCGGCTTCGCTGCCGGCCCCGCACCGGTCCGGGCGTCGTGCCCGTGGTCCCCTGGCCCTGCTCGCCGCCGTCGCGCTCGCCGCCGCGGCCGTCGGCGGTGGCACCGCGTACGCCTTCCAGACGCTGACCGGTGACGACAGCGGCAGCGGTGGCGCGAAGAACGTGAACGGGACCAGCGTCTCCACCGGCAGCAAGGGCACCGTCGCCGGTGTCGCCTCCGCCGTCTCGCCGAGCATCGTCGAGATCAACGCCACCACCGGCTCCGGCAAGTCCACCGGGTCCGGTGTCATCGTCACCTCCGACGGCGAGATCGTCACCAACAACCACGTCATCTCCGGCGCCACCGAGATCACCGTGCGGACCAGCGACGGCAAGACGTACAAGGCCAAGACCGTCGGCACCGACAGCAAGAAGGATCTCGCGCTGATCAAGCTGGAGGACGCGTCCGGGCTCAAGGCCGCGAGCCTCGGTGACTCCGACGACGTGCAGGTCGGGCAGGAAGTCGTCGCCATCGGGTCGCCCGAGGGGCTCACCGGGACCGTCACCAGCGGGATCATCTCCGCGCTCGATCGGGATGTGACCGTCTCCGCGGACCCCGGGCGGGGCCAGGGCGGTGAGGGGCAGCAGGGGCCCGGGGACGGGTGGCCGTTCGAGTTCGGTGGGGAGCAGTTCAACGGTGACACCGGGTCGTCGAAGACCACGTACAAGGCGTTGCAGACCGACGCGTCGCTCAATCCCGGGAACTCCGGGGGTGCGCTCATCGACATGGACGGGAACATTGTGGGGATCAACTCCGCTATGTACTCGCCGAGTTCGGCGGGGTCCGCGGGCGCGTCGGGCTCCGGGAGCGGGAGTGTGGGGCTCGGGTTCGCGATCCCGATCAACACGGTCAAGGGGGACTTGGCGAAGCTGCGGGCGGGGGCGACGGGCTGAGCCCTGGCGGGGCCTCCCCAATCCCGCCCCTTCCCGTAACCAGGGGCTGCCGCCCCTGGACCCCGCTATCGCCGCTTCGCGGCTCGTCCTCAAACGCCGGACGGGCTGAAACCCCCAGCCGCAGCGGCGCGGTTTTAGCCCGTCCGGCGTTTGAGGACGAGGCCGTCCAGGCCGATACGGGGGTCCGGGGGCAGAGCCCCCGGTTTCGGGAAGGGGCGGGATTGGGGAAAGCCCCGCAGGGCCCACCACCCGCACCCGTGCGACGCTGAACCCGCCCCCTCCGCCACACCCAGAAAGCCGAAGACACCCCATGAGCCCCGCCGAAGGCGACCGTGAGCACCAGCAAGCGCAGCAGCAGCGCATCCTGATCGTGGACGACGAACCCGCCGTACGCGAGGCCCTGCAGCGCAGCCTCGCGTTCGAGGGCTACGGCACGGAGGTCGCCGTGGACGGCGCCGACGCGCTGGAGAAGGCCGCGGCCTACCGCCCCGACCTCGTCGTACTGGACATCCAGATGCCCCGCATGGACGGCCTCACGGCCGCCCGCAGGCTCCGCGCCACCGGCTCCACGACCCCCATCCTGATGCTCACGGCCCGCGACACCGTCGGCGACCGCGTCACGGGCCTGGACGCGGGCGCCGACGACTACCTGGTCAAGCCCTTCGAGCTGGACGAACTCTTCGCCCGCATCCGCGCCCTGCTGCGCCGCAGCTCCTACGCCGCGGCGGCGGGCGAGGCCGCGGAGGACGACACCCTGTCCTTCGCCGACCTGCGCATGGACCTGGCGACGCGCGAGGTGACCCGCGGGTCGCGCACGGTCGAGCTGACGCGTACCGAGTTCACGCTCCTTGAGATGTTCCTCGCGCACCCGCGCCAGGTCCTGACCCGCGAGCAGATCCTGAAGTCCGTGTGGGGCTTCGACTTCGAGCCGTCCTCCAACTCCCTCGACGTGTACGTGATGTATCTGCGCCGCAAGACGGAGGCGGACGGCGAGCCGCGCCTGGTGCACACGGTGCGGGGGGTGGGGTACGTGTTGCGCGCCGACGCCTCGGGTTCCGGCGGGTCCGGCGGCGGCGCGTGAACCGGGTCGTCCGCCGCTTCCGCACGCTGCCGCTGCGTTCGCGGCTGGCACTGCTCGTCGCCACCGCGGTGGCCGTCGCCGTGGCGGCCGCGGCCGTGGCGTGCTGGTTCGTCGTACGGAACGTGCTGGTCAGCTCGTTGGACGACGCGTTGCGCGACCCCAATGTGTCGTACGAGTTCGTCAACAGCCAGGTCAACAGCGACGGTCAATGCCGGCGCTCGGTCATCGCCGACAACGACCGGCCCGACCTGTACAAGCAGACCGTCCAAGTGGTCGACCCGGCGGGCGGCAGTTGCGTCATCCTCGGCAAGCAGAAGATCGAGCTGAAGGAGTCGGACACGGCGGTCGCGCGGCGCGAGATCGAGGAGTCCTTCCACGACTCGACGGCGGCCAACGGCGACAAGTACCGCGTCTACACCTACCCCCTGCCGGGCTCCTCGTACGCCGTCTCCGTCGCCCGCCCCCTCAGCGAGGTCCAGGACACCCTCAGCAACCTCGTCCTGGTCCTCTCCCTGGTCGCCGGCGTAGGCGTCCTCGGCGCCGGAGCCGCCGGCCTCTGGGTGGCCCGCACCGGCCTTCGCCCCGTCGACGAACTCACCGCCGCCGTCGAACACGTCGCCCGCACCGAGGACCTGAACCTCCGGCTGCCCACCGACGAAGACAGCGACGACGAGATCGCCCGGCTCTCCCGGTCCTTCAACGCGATGACCTCCGCCCTCGCCTCCTCCCGCGACCTCCAGCAGCAGCTCATCGCCGACGCAGGGCATGAGCTGCGTACGCCGCTGACCTCGCTGCGCACCAACATCGAGCTGCTCGCCCGCAGCGACGAGACCGGGCGCGCCATCCCGCCCGACGACCGCCGGGCCCTGCTCGCCTCCGTCAAGGCCCAGATGACCGAACTCGCCTCGCTGATCGGCGACTTGCAGGAGCTGTCCCGGCCGGACGGCGCACAGTCCGGCGGCAAGGTGCAGGTCGTCGCGCTGCACGACGTCGTGGACGCGGCCCTGGAGCGGGCCCGGCTTCGCGGTCCTGAGCTGACCTTCGACGCCGACCTCCACCCGTGGTTCGTACGGGCGGAGCCCCCGGCCCTGGAGCGGGCCATCGTGAACATCCTCGACAACGCGGTGAAGTTCGGTCCGCCGGGCACGGTCGTCGAAGTCGGCCTGAGGAAGGGCGAGCTGACCGTGCGGGACCACGGGCCCGGCATCCCCGAGGACGAACTCCCGCACGTCTTCGACCGGTTCTGGCGCTCGCCCACCGCCCGCAGCCTGCCCGGCTCGGGGCTCGGCCTCTCCATCGTGGCGCGTACGGTCCGGCACGCGGGCGGCGAGGTCACGCTCGGGCCCGCGGACGGCGGGGGCACGGTGGCGACGGTGCGGCTGCCGGGGGCGGGGACGCCGCCGCCCCCGGCGCCCTGAGGGCTTGAGGGTTTCATTCGCCAACGAGACGATGCGTCTTGCGTAAGCGAGGGCATGGGGTTACGGTGAGGTCGTTCCGCTGACGAGACGAGACGTCTCGCCGATCGGCCCAACGGAATCACTCACCGTCCCCTGCGAAAGAAGCCCGACTTGTTCCGTGCCCCAGCAGCACCCGCCACCACGACCGCCGCCGCTCGCGTCACCACCTCCCAGCTCACCCTCACCGACGTCACCAAGCGCTACGCCGACCACCTCGTCCTCGACCGCGTCCGGCTCACCGTCCGGCCGGGCGAGAAGGCCGGTGTCATCGGGGACAACGGCTCGGGCAAGTCCACGCTGCTGCGGCTGCTCGCCGGGCGGGAGCGGCCCGACAACGGCGTCGTCACCGTCGTCGCCCCGGGCGGCACCGGGCATCTCGCGCAGACCCTGGACCTGCCGGACAGCGCACGCGTGGGCGACGCGATCGACCTCGCGCTCGCCGAACTGCGGTCCCTGGAGCGGCGTATCCAGGCGGCCGGAGCGGCCCTGGACGGCGCGGGCCCGGACGCGTACGACGCCTACGCGGCCCTCGTCGCGCGGTTCGAGGCCCGCGGCGGCTACGGCGCGGACCGTCGCGTCGACATCGTCCTGCGGCACCTGGGCGAGCACTCCGGGCTCGACCGTTCGCGGCGGCTCGGCACGCTGTCCGGCGGGCAGCGGTCCCGGCTCGCGCTCGCCGCGACGCTCGCCTCCGCGCCCGAACTGCTGCTCCTCGACGAGCCGACCAACGACCTCGACGACGAGGCCGTGGCCTGGCTGGAGGAGCGGCTGCGCGCCCACCGCGGCACCCTCGTCGCCGTCACCCACGACCGGACGTTCCTCGACCGCGTCACCGACACCGTCGTCGAGATCGACCAGGTCACGCGTTCCGTGCGGCGGTACGGCGACGGGTACGCGGGCTATCTGACGGCGAAGGCCGCCGAACGCGCCCGTCAGGAGCGGGAGTACGAGGAGTGGCGCGCCGAAGTGGCCCGCCAGTCGCGGCTCGCCGACTCCGGCATCGGACGCCTCGACGCGATCCCCCGCAAGGCCCCGGCGGCCTTCAGCGGCGCGGGCGCCTTCCGGGCCCGGTCGCGGGCGCACGGCGCGATGAGCCGCATCCGCAACGCCCGCGAGCGCCTCGCGCGCCTGACGGAGAACCCGGCGCCCGCGCCGCCGCGGCCGCTGCGGTTCGCTGCGAGCGTCGTGGGGGCGGCCCAGTGCGCGGTGGAGCTCGCGGACGTCCGCGTACCGGGGCGGCTCGCGCTCGACGCCCTGCACGTCCCGGCCGGGGGCCGCCTCCTCGTGACCGGACCCAACGGGGCGGGCAAGTCCACGCTGCTCCGGGTCCTCGCGGGCGAGCTGGCTCCGGAGCCGGGGGCCACGGTGCGGCGGCCCGCCCGGGTCGGGCTGCTGCGGCAGGTGGAAGCACCTATGTCCCGTGCGGAGGGGGCACGTTCGCTCCTGGCGGCCTTCGGCGAGGACCGCGCCGAGGAACTGCTCGCGCTCGGCCTCTTCCGGGAGGAGGACCTGCGCCGCCCGGTCGGCACCCTGTCCACGGGGCAGCGCCGCCGCCTCGAACTGGCCCGCCTGGTCACGCGCCCGTACGACCTGCTCCTCCTGGACGAGCCGACGAACCACGTCTCGCCCGCGCTGGTGGAGGACCTGGAGGCGGCGCTTTCGACGTACGCGGGAACGCTGGTCGTTGTCACGCACGACAGGCGGATTCGGGCGGGGTACGGGGGCCCGACCCTGACCCTGGGTCGCCCTTCCCACCCACCCGCCCTTTTAGCCCGTCCGGCGTTTGAGGACGAGGCCGTTCAGGCCGATTGCGGGGGTCCGGGGGCGGCAGCCCCCGGTTTCGGGAAGGGGTGGGATTGGGGAATGCCCCGCAGGGCCTACCCCCCGAACCCGATCCCGTACCCCTCAACCCCCACCCGGATCCCGTCCTCCTCCACCTTCACGCCCTGAAGCCGCATCGCACCCTCGCCAGGCAGCTTCGGCAACTGGAAGGCCAGGGACAGCCGGTCGACGAGAACAGGCCGGGTGAGGGCGTCGAGCCCCTTGAGCAGGGCAGGGTCGAGCCCGAGCCGCTTCAGGAGGGCGGGATGCCCCGCCGCCACCTCGATCAGATTCAGCCGCATCACGTCATCGACGAACTCCGGCGACCCGGTGACGTCGTTGAGCTTGGCGTCACTGCGCAGAGCATCCCGCACGGCCGCGTCCGGCACCCCCAGGCGCCGGGCGATCTCGGGCACCGCGAGCAGAGCCTTGGCCTGGGACGACTCGTCGGCCACGCGGCGCGCGCCGGTGCGGCTGAGGTGCAGGCCCTCGGAGTCCCGCGCGCCCGGCCGGTAGGTCGCCATGTCGCCGATGTCCAGACGCATCCGGTCGATGTCGGTGGCGACACCACGATCGCCGTCGCGCTCGATGCGGGCGTCCGCGCGGACCTTCAGGTCGTGCCCGGCGACGGGCAGGGTGCCGCGGGCGTACACCTTGTCGCGGCCGTGACCGGTGAAGGTGACCTGGGAGGCGCCCAGCTCACGGTTGAGGTCGTCGAAGGAGAGGAGCACCTCGCCGCGCATCCGGCCGATGACGGCGCCGGTCAGGGAGGTGGGCCCGTCGCCCTTCATGGTCACGTCGGTGGCGGTCGCGGAGACCTTGGCGAGCGAGACGCGGTCGGCGGCGACGTCCGGGACGGTCACCCGCACCTTCTCCAGGCGCTGGTCGAAGACCTGGGTGAGGAAGGGGAAGCCCTCGATGTCGACCTCGGGCGCCGCGCTCAGGTCGAGCTGGTCCTTGAGCTTGTCGGCGGCCTCGTGCTCGGCGTAGAGCAGGGCCCAGCGGTCGACGAGGACCAGGAACGCGGCGGCCACGGCGAGGGCGACGACGGCCTTCGCGGCCGGCGGGAGCCCGGCGAACCGGTTGCGGCGCCGACGGCTGCCGCGCCGGTGGTTGGGCGGCTCCCACGGAGTCTCGGCGGCATCCTCGGGCTCCTCCTCGAGGAAGTCCTCCAGGGGGTTGGGCGCGAGGGCGCCGAGCTCTTCGTATGGATTGTGGGGAGATGTCGCAACGTACGGATGGTGAGGGGATATCTCTTCGGACGGATCAGAAACGGCCATGCGGTGGGGGGAACGCATCAAGCGATCTCACCATACGTTCACACCCCACCCCAAGCTTGTTCGCCGGAGAGCTACTTCACAACGGCAATGCGGTCCGCCTTCGGCGGCGCGATCGGCTTGTCGGCCGAGGAGTTGGCGGCGAAGTAGTCGTTGAGCGCCTTCAGGTCGTCCGCGCCGACCAGCGGCTTCGTGCCCTTGCCCAGCTCGGCGAAGCCGTCGCCGCCGCCCGCGAGGAAGGAGTTCAGGGCGACGCGGTAGGTGGCGTTCGGGTCGAGCGCCTTGCCGTTCAGCTTCACGGAGTCGGTGACGATCCGGTCGGCGCCGGACTTCGTCATGTCGAGGGTGTAGGTGAAGCCGTCCGAGACCTGGAGGATCTTCGGCGAGGCCTCGTTCGGGCCGCTGACCTGCTGGCGCAGCGCGGTCAGGAGCTGCGCGCCGGTGAGGTCGATCAGGTTCACGGTGTTGCTGAACGGCTGCACGGTGAACGCCTCGCCGTACGTCACGACGCCGTCGCCCTCGCTGCCGCTCGCCTTGTGGACGAGGTCGGAGCGGATGCCGCCGGGGTTCATCAGGGCCAGGCTCGCCTTGGGATCAAGGGACTTGGCGTGCGCGAGCTGCGCGTCGGAGATCAGGTCGCCGAGCGGGGACTCGGGCGAGGCGGCGCCGCGGCCGGGGATGTCGCCGGAGATGAAGCCGACGGGCTTGCTCGCGATGGGCGCGGCCAGCTTGTCCCAGCGACCGATGAGGCGCGTCATGTCGGCGGCCTTGGGCTGCGTACGGCTGACGACGTGGTTCGCCGACTTCACGCTGGTTCGGACGATGTCCTTGGTCCTGCGGTCGTACGTCAGCGTGGTGTCCGTGTAGAGCTTGCCGTACGAGGACGCCGAGGTGACCATGCGCGGCTTGCCGGACGGGTCCGGGATGGTGCAGACGTACGCCTGGTGGGTGTGGCCCGTCACGAACGCGTCGACCTTGGGCGATGCGGCCTTGGCGATCGCGGTGATCGGGCCCGAGATGCCGTCGCCCGCGCCCGGGGAGTCGCAGTTGTAGTTGTACGCCTGGCTCGCCGGGGAGCCGCCCTCGTGGATGAGCGTGACGATCGACTTCACGCCCTGCTTGTCGAGGATCTTCGCGTACTTGTTGATCGTCTCGACCTCGTCGTGGAACTTCAGGCCCTTGATGCCGTCGGCCGAGACGATGTCCGGGGTGCCCTCCAGGGTCAGCCCGATGAAGCCGATCTTCACGCCCTTGTGCTTCCACACCGAGTAGGGCTTGAGGAGGGGCTTGCCGGTCTTCTCCTTGGTGACGTTCGCCGTGAGGTAGGGGAAGTCGGCGCCCTTGAACTTCTTCGCCTTGCCGTGCTTGTCCTTCTCGTAGCAGCCGTCCTTGGGGTGGCAGCCGCCGTTCTGGATGCGCGCCAGTTCCTTCGCGCCCTCGTCGAACTCGTGGTTGCCGACGCTGGAGACGTCGAGGTCCATCTTGTTCAGGGCCTCGACGGTCGGCTCGTCGTGGAAGAGCCCCGAGAGCAGCGGGCTGCCGCCGATGAGGTCGCCGGCCGCGGCGGTGACGGAGTACGGGTGGCCCTTGCGGGCCGTGCGCAGGGACGTCGCGAGGTACTCGGCGCCGCCCGCGTCGATCTTCTTCTCGGTCCCGTCCGGCTGCTTCTCGGTGACCTGGCCCGAGGACCCGGCAGGCGCCTGGAGGTTGCCGTGGAAGTCGTTGAAGGAAAGGAGCTGCACGTCGACGGTGCGCTTCTTGTCCTTGGCCGGCGCCCCGCCCGACCCGTCCTGCCCGGCGGTCGCGGGCAGCGCGGCGGCGAGCGCGCCGACGGTGGCGAGGCCCGCCGCGACGGCGAGGACGCGGGTGGCTCGGCGCCTGGGCCTGCGGTGCTTCGGTATGGCGGACACGGGTTCCCCCCGGGGGCGTTACGGACGACTCGGACCGTCGGGAAGCCTAGGGTCAACGCGCGTAGCGCAACAGGGCTCCGCTGGTTACAGGGTGGTTGCCATTTGTCTGCCGGAAGACTTCGGCTGAGGCATTCATCGCGCTGCGCGCTCGTCCTCAATCGCCGGACGGGCTCTATCTGTGGCACCCCTTCCGTCCCCCTTACCCTCGACTCATGACAGACGAGCAGCCCGCCGAGGCCCCCGCACTCCGCCGGATCGACACCTACGACGCCCTCTCGGCCGAGCAGGCCACCGCCGTGCTCAGGCTGCTCGCGGACGCGGCCCGGACCGACGGCCAGCAGGCCGTGTCCGAGCAGGGACGGCTGCAGCTCAAGGGCGACCCGCGGGCAGGCGTACGGCATCTGCTGCTCACCGTCGACGCCGAACTCGCCGGATACGCGCAGCTGGAGGACACCGACCCGATCGAGGCCCCCGCCGCCGAGCTGGTCGTGCACCCGGCCCACCGCGGTCACGGGCACGGCCGCGCGCTCGGCACGGCGCTGCTCGGCGAGTCCGGGCGGCGGCTGCGGGTGTGGGCGCACGGCGGGCACTCCGCGGCGCGCCACCTGGCCCAGGTGCTCGGCCTGACGCTGTTCCGCGAACTGCGCCAGATGCGGCGCCCGTTGGCGGATCTGGACCTGCCCGAGCCGGTGTTCCCGGAGGGTGTCCGCGTACGTGCCTTCGTGCCCGGCGAGGACGACGCGGCGTGGCTCGCGGTGAACGCCGAGGCGTTCGCGCACCACCCCGAGCAGGGCTCGCTGACCCAGCGCGACCTCGACGACCGCAAGGCGGAGGCGTGGTTCGACCCGGCCGGGTTCTTCCTGGCCGAGCGCGAGGCGGACGGCGAGCTGGTCGGCTTCCACTGGACGAAGGTGCACGCGGCGGAGCGTCTCGGTGAGGTGTACGTCCTCGGGGTGCGGCCGGGCGCGCAGGGCGGCGGCCTCGGCAAGGCGCTCACCACCGTCGGCCTGCGCCACCTCGCGGCGGCGGGCCTTCCGACGGCGATGCTGTACGTCGACGCGGACAACAAGGCGGCGGTCAGCGTGTACGAGCGGCTCGGGTTCGTGACGCACGAGACGGACCTGATGTACCGCACGGAGTCGTAAGGACAGAGCAAGAAGGCAACACCCCAGGGGGCGGCGTCACTTGACGCCGCCCCCTCTCTTGCACCACCCTTTCACTACTCAATTAGTGAAAGGGTGGTGCAAGGCAGTGGTCGAGTACCGCATCGACCGGCGCAGTGGCGTCGCCACCTACCTCCAGATCGTCCAGCAGACCCAACAGGCCCTGCGCCTCGGCCTGCTGGAGCCCGGCGACAAGCTGCCGACGGCACGCGAGGTCGTCGAGGCCACCGCGATCAACCCGAACACCGTCCTGAAGGCCTACCGCGAGCTGGAGCGCGAAGGCCTGGTGGAGGCCCGCCGCGGCCTCGGCACGTTCGTCCGCAAGTCCCTCGGCAGCACCCCGGCCGACTCACCGCTGCGCGGCGAGCTCCTGGAGTGGGCCGGGCGCGCCCGCGCGGCCGGCCTGGAGCGGGACGACGTGGCGGCGCTGTTCACGGCCGTACTGGACGAGCAGTTCACACCGGAGCGGCTCGCATCGGAGCAGGACACGACCGGCAGGGGCACAACGGTCAAGGCCACGCCCGCCAAGAACCCGACCGCCAAAGGGGACCCCGCATGACCGACACCGCCATGGAGGCGGCCGACCTCACCCTGGCCTACGGCCGCCGCCGCGCGCCCGCGCTGCGCGGCTGCTCCTTCCGGCTCGCCGCCGGCCGCGTGTGCGCGGTCGTCGGGCCGAACGGCGCCGGGAAGTCCACGCTGCTCGCGCTCGCCGCGGGCCTGCTGCGCCCGACGTCCGGGCGGCTCGCCGTGCTCGGCGGATCCCCGGCCGACGTACGCACCCGGATCGCGTACGTGGCACAGGACAAGCCGCTCTACCCGCAGCTCACGATCGCCGAGACGCTGCGCCTCGGCGCCGAACTGAACCCGGGCCGCTGGGACGCCGCCCTCGCCGCACGCGTGGTGGCCGACGGCGAGCTCGACCCGGGCGCCCGCGTCCGCTCCCTCTCCGGCGGCCAGCGCACCCGCGTCGCGCTCGCCCTCGCGCTCGGCAAGCGCGCCGAACTCCTGCTCCTGGACGAGCCGATGGCCGACCTCGACCCGCTCGCCCGCCACCAGCTGATGGGCACGCTGATGGCCGAGGCCGCCGAACACGGCACCACCGTCGTCATGTCGTCCCACATAGTCGGCGAACTCGCCGACACCTGCGACCACTTGCTCCTTGTGTCCGGCGGCCGGGTCCGGCTCGGCGGCGGCATCGACGACCTGGTCAACGCCCACGCCCTGATCACAGGCGCCCGGCCGCTCACCGATCTCGCGGCGCACACCGTCGTCGAGTCCCACGCCACCGGCCGCGGACTCACCGCCCTCGTACGCCCCGACGGACCCCTGCGCCTCGACAGCGGCTGGGACGTCGAAGAACCGTCCCTGGAGGAGCTGTTGCTCGCCCACCTGCGCTCCCCCGACGCGCCGCCACTGCTCACCCCCGGCGCGAACCCCGCCGACCGCACGGCGGTGACGGCATGACCACCGCTTCCCTGACCCCGAGCCCGACCCCGACCGCGGCCGACACCTCCCCCACCCCCGTCCCGCGCGGCACCCACCGGTCCGTCCTGCGCCTGCACCGCACCACCCTGTGGGCCGCCCTCGCGCTCACCGTCCTCGCCCTCGCCGTGACGGGCTATCTGCGCCTGGCACACGAAGGGCGCCCCGGACTCATCCGGCTCCTGGGCCTCTCCAACGCCGACGACCTGCTGCACACGTATCTCCAACGCGGCTCGGTCGCCCTGCTCTTCGTGCCGCTCGCCGTCGCCGCCTTCACCGCGGGCCCGCTCGTCGCCCGCGAACTCGAGGCCGGGCTGCACAAGTTCGCCTGGACGCAAGGAGACTCGCCTGCCCGCTGGCTCGGCGCGCGGCTCACCGTGGCCGCCGTGCTCGCCGTCGCCGCGGGCCTCGCGGTCCTCGCCGTCTTCTGGGTCGGCGGCTCCGGACTCGTGCACGCCGTGGGGGACTCCCTGTACCTGGGCTGGTCGGACGGCCCGGTGTACGCGGCCACCGGGCCCGTCGCCGTCGCGTACTGCCTGCTCGCGGCTGCCGTCGGCGCGCTCGCCGGGCTGCTCGTGCGCCGCACCCTGCTCGCCATGTCCGCCGCGGGGGCCGTCACCGGCGCCGTCCTGTGGCTGCTCAGCAGCGTCCGCTGGGACCTCTTCCCGGTCCGCACCGCCACCGGCTCCAGTGCCCGCGAACGCGCCAACTGGTTCCCCGGCGACGTCCCCGCCGACAACTACGTCATGGACCAGGGCGTGACCAACGCCGCCGGGGAGCGCTTCGCCCCGGGCCAGTGCCTCCCGGACCACCCCGCCCCCTCCTGCCCCGCCGACACCCGCGTCGTCGAGGCGTGGGCGGACTTCCACCCCCGCTCCCACTTCTGGTACGTACAGCTCATCGAGACCGGAATCGTCCTCGCCCTCGCCGCGGCGGCGGTGTACGCGGGCTTCTGGCTGCTGCGGCGGCGTACGCCCTGAATCGTGCCCGAACGGGCGGTACCGGATGGGGCTCAGGTCCCCCCGGCGTGTAGATGCCGGGGGGACGCCAGCCGCACTCCCGCACGTCATGTCGGCGTAACCATTGATTCAGACAGGCTTGCGACGCTCAGGCAATGCAGCCCGCCGTGCCCGACCGAGCCGAGGACCGAGCGCGCCCGAACGGCCAGGCCCGTCTCGCGCCCGAGGCCTCCGACGCGCCCGGAAGGGGTACCGCGCGGAAGAATAGGCCCATGAGCGAGCCCTCCGCGCAGTCCGAAGCCAGGCAGTCCGAAGTCAAGCAGTCCGACGCCGCCCGCGTGCGGCACGCCCAGCCGTCCGTCGGGTCCCTGACCGCACACCGGCCGCACACCATCGCGGCCACCGTCTCCGACCTGGACCCGGACCTGGACGCCGACCTGGACGGTTACGACGAGGACGCCCAGGCGGGATACGGCGGCGCGCAGCTGCCCCAGGGCCGCTTCCTGGACCGCGAGCGCAGCTGGCTCGCCTTCAACGAACGCGTCCTGGAGCTCGCCGAGGACCCGAACACCCCGCTCCTGGAGCGGGCGAACTTCCTGGCGATCTTCGCCTCGAACCTGGACGAGTTCTTCATGGTCCGGGTGGCGGGCCTCAAGCGCCGCATCGCGACCGGCGTCGCCACCCGTTCGGCCTCCGGCCTGCAGCCCCGCGAGGTCCTGGAGCTGATCTGGTCCCGCAGCCGCGAGCTCATGGCCCGGCACGCCGCCTGCTACCAGGAAGAGCTCGCCCCGGCGCTCGCCGACGAGGGCATCCACGTGGTGCGCTGGCACGAGCTCACCGACAAGGAGCAGTCCCGGCTCTACACCCTCTTCATGCACCGGATCTTCCCGGTCCTCACCCCGCTGGCCGTCGACCCCGCGCACCCCTTCCCGTACATCTCGGGGCTTTCGCTGAACCTGGCCGTGGTGATCGAGAACCCGGTCACCGGCCACGAGCACTTCGCGCGCGTCAAGGTGCCGCCGCTGCTCTCCCGCTTCCTGGAGGCCTCCCCGCAGCGGTACGTCCCCATCGAGGACATCATCGCCGCGCCCAAGCACCTCCAGGAACTGTTCCCGGGCATGAACATCAAGCAGCACCACATGTTCCGGCTCACCAGGAACGAGGACCTGGAGGTCGAGGAGGACGACGCCGAGAACCTCCTCAAGGCCCTGGAGAAGGAGCTCATGCGGCGCCGCTTCGGGCCGCCGGTGCGCCTGGAGGTCGAGGAGTCCATCGACGAAGAGGTCCTCGACCTGCTGATGCGGGAGCTGAAGATCGGCGAGTCCGAGGTGCACCCGCTGCCGGGTCCCCTCGACCTCACCGGCCTCTTCGCCATCGCGGGCCTGGACCGGCCCGAGCTGAAGTACCCGAAGTTCGTGGCGGGCACCCACCGCGACCTCGCGGAGGTCGAGTCGGCGTCCGCGCCCGACATCTTCGCGGCGCTTCGCGGCGACCACGACGTGCTCCTGCACCATCCGTACGACTCGTTCTCGACGTCCGTGCAGGCCTTCCTGGAGCAGGCGGCCGCCGACCCGAACGTCCTCGCCATCAAGCAGACGCTGTACCGGACTTCGGGCGACTCCCCGATAGTGGACGCGCTCATCGACGCCGCCGAGTCCGGCAAGCAGGTGCTCGTCCTGGTCGAGCTGAAGGCCCGCTTCGACGAGCAGGCCAACATCAAGTGGGCGCGCAAGCTGGAAGAGGCCGGCTGCCATGTCGTGTACGGCCTGGTCGGCCTGAAGACGCACTGCAAGCTGTCGCTCGTGGTCCGCCAGGAGGGTGACAACCTTGTCCGGTACTCCCACGTGGGCACCGGCAACTACCACCCGAAGACGGCCCGGCTCTACGAGGACCTGGGGCTGCTCACCGCCAACCAGGAAGTCGGCGCCGACCTCTCCGACCTCTTCAACCGGCTTTCGGGCTACTCGCGCCGCGAGACCTACCGGCGCCTGCTCGTCGCCCCCAAGTCCCTGCGCGACGGCCTGATCACCCGCATCAACCGGGAGATACAGCACCACCGCGCGGGCCGCCCCGCCTACGTCCGCATCAAGGTCAACTCGATCGTCGACGAGGCGATCATCGACGCGCTGTACCGCGCCTCGCAGGCCGGTGTGACGGTGGACGTGTGGGTGCGCGGGATCTGCGCGGTGCGGCCGGGCGTCGCGGGTCTGTCGGAGAACATACGCGTACGTTCCGTGCTCGGGCGCTTCCTGGAGCACTCCCGGGTCTTCGCCTTCGGCAACGGGGGCGAGCCGGAGGTGTGGATCGGCAGCGCCGACATGATGCACCGCAATCTCGACCGCCGCATAGAGGCTCTGGTCAGGGTGATGTCCCCGGCACACCGGGCGACCCTGAACCGGCTCCTGGAGACCGGCATGTCGGACACCACGGCCTCGTGGCACCTGGGGGCGGACGGCAACTGGACGCGGCATGCCACGGACCCGGACGGCCAGCCCCTGCGGAACGTACAGGAGATGCTCATAGACGCCCGGAGGCGCCGGCGTGGCACAGCAACACCATGAGATGACGGCGGGCGAGGTCCTGTCGGTCCACCTGCAGGACCAGGCGACCGACTTCCTCCGCTCGCTGCGGCTGCACCGCGAGTCCGCCACGGACGCGCAGGGCGCCGAGGAGTCCCTGGCGGCGGCCCGTGCCCTGCGCCGCGCGTCGCGCCGCATCGGCGCCTCGCTGCACACGTTCCGGCCGCTGCTCGACCCCGACTGGACGGAGTCCCTCCGCCCCGAACTGGCGTGGCTGTCGGGCACGTTGGCCCGCGAGCACGCCTACGCCGCCCGCCTGGACCGGCTCCTGGGCGCCCTGCACCGCCTGTCCTCCCCACCGCCACCCGCCCCCACGGCACCGCTTCCGGGCCCGTCGGCCCCGGCCTCGCCGCCCGGAACCGAGAGGTGGGCCGGGGGTGGGCAGGGTGCGCCCTTGTCCGGCGCCACGGCCGCACCCGATGCCGCTGCCGCTGTGGGCAGTCGTTCCGCAGGGCGAGTGGGGCCTCCCCTGGTCGAGCGACGCCGAGAGCTTGGGGAAGGGTGGGCACAGCCGCAGGGCCACGGTGCCGATACCGCGAGCGCCGGCCATGGTTCCCTCCCGGCGCAAGCCCCGGCCGCGGGGACCCCCCAGACGGCCCCGGCCTCCAAGAAACCCACCGGCCCCCTCGCCATAGGCGCAGCCAAAGCCGCTGCCCTGCTGGAGCGCCAGCTCACCCTGGCGCGCACGCGGGCCCACTCCGCCGCCCTGCAGGCCTTCGGCTCCTCCCGCTTCCACGCCGTCGCGGACAACGTCGCCGTACTCGCCAGCGAGGTCCCCCTGCGCACCACCCCGGACGCGGACCTCAAACCGCTGGCCGCGGCGGCCGAGTCGCACCTGGCGGAGGCGGTCGCCGCGCTGCCCCTGGTCCTCGCGGGCCACCCGTACAACGCGGAGGCCCTGGTCCACGGCCTGGCGGCGGACACGGCCCCGGAGGCCCAGGACGCCCCCTGGCTGAAGGTCCGCTCCCTGCTGCGCCTGCACCGCTACGCCCAGGAGGTCCTGCTCGGCGACGCGCCCCTGGACCCCCGCCTCGTCCAGGCGGGCCAGGCCCTCGACCTGCACCGCGAGGCAGCGGAGGCGGCCGCCGCGGCGGCTTCGGCGGCCCGCACCCCCCGCATCGCCCCGGCCACGGCGTACGCCCTCGGCGTGCTCCACGCCGACCAGCGCCACGAGGTGGAGGCGGCGAGGTTCGCCTTCCAGCGGGCCTGGCTGCGCGAGGCGGTCACGGCGCCATGAGCGGGCCGCCGGACCTGATCCGCGCCGCGGGCTGCGTCCTGTGGCGTCGCTCGCCGGCGACGGGCGCCCTGGAGATCTGCCTGGTCCACCGCCCGAAGTACGACGACTGGTCGCACCCCAAGGGCAAGCTGAAGCCCGGCGAGGACGCGCTGTCCGGCGCCGTGCGCGAGGTGGCCGAGGAGACGGGCCACCAGTGCGTGCCGGGCCCGCGCCTGCCCACGGCCCGCTACCGGACCGGCGGCCGCCCCAAGGAGGTCCGCTACTGGGCCGCCGAGGCCACCCACGGCCACTTCACGCCGAACCGCGAGGTGGACCGCCTCCGCTGGCTCCCCCCGGCCGAGGCCCGCGCCCGCCTCACCCAGCCCCGCGACCGCGAACTCCTCGACACCCTCCTCACGACCCTCCACCCGGCCGACGAGACCTGACGAGGCGTACGGAGTGTGCGGACCGGGCGGGCCCATGAGACTGATGGAACACGGTCGAATACACCGCGTCACCGTTCCCTCTCCCGGGGGGCGCTCCGGATGAGGGCGACTTGGGCCTTTGCGCCCCCCTCGACGTAATCCGACCGTGACCTAACCACAAAGTCCGCGTAGGTTCACCGCGCGTTCACTTACGGCCATCGGCCGCTTCACCTGTTCTGCCTAATTTCGGCCCTACGTGATGCGTGGCGCGATCGAAACGGCCGCCCCGGCATTACGAGATTGCCCCACTGGTCACCTACGGCCACTCGAACAACTTCGCACGCCGCCCCAGTCCGGCGGCTCCCGGAAGGAACTCCCGAAAGTGAAGCTTCAGCGCATGAACCGGCGGGCCCTCACCCTCGGTGCTCTCGCCGTCTCCGGCGCCCTGGCCCTCACGGCGTGCGGCTCGGATGACACGGGTGACAAGGACGGTGGCAAGAAGTCGAACGCCGCCAGCAAGATCAACTGCGACGGTGCCAAGGGCCAGCTCATGGCCTCCGGCTCGTCGGCGCAGAAGAACGCGATCGACGCCTGGGTCGCGCAGTACCGCGCCGCTTGCAGCGACGTACAGCTGAACTACAAGCCGGACGGATCCGGCGCCGGCATCACCGCCTTCCTCCAGGGCCAGACCGCCTTCGCGGGCTCCGACTCGGCCCTGAAGCCGGAGGAGATCGAGAAGTCGAAGAAGGTCTGCAAGTCGAGCCAGGCCATCGACCTGCCGATGGTCGGCGGCCCGATCGCCGTCGGCTACAACGTCCCCGGAGTCGACAGCCTCGTGCTCGACGCCAAGACGCTGGCCGACATCTTCAACGACAAGATCAAGACCTGGGACGACAAGGCGATCGAGAAGCTCAACCCCGACGCCAAGCTCCCCGGCACCAAGATCCAGGCCTCCCACCGCTCGGACGAGTCCGGCACCACGGACAACTTCACCAAGTACCTGAAGGGCGCCGCCCCGGCCGCCTGGCCGCACGAGCCCGGCAAGAGCTGGGTCGCCAAGGGCGGCCAGTCCGCCCAGGGCTCCTCCGGTGTCGCCCAGCTGGTGAAGCAGACGCCCGGCGCCATCTCCTACATGGAGCTGTCGTACGCCAAGGAAGGCATCAAGACCGTCGACCTGAAGACGGGCGCCAAGGAGCCGGTCAAGGCCACGGTCGACAACGCCTCCAAGGCGATCGCCGAGTCCAAGACCGTCGGTGAGGGCAAGGACCTCGCCCTCGAGCTGAACTACAAGCCCACCGCCGAGGGCGCGTACCCGATCACCCTGGTGACGTACGAGATCCTCTGCGAGAAGGGCAACAAGAAGGACACCCTGGCCACCACCAAGTCCTTCCTGACCTACATCGCCAGCGAGGACGGCCAGGCCGTCCTCAAGGACGAGGGCTACGCCCCCATCCCCACCGAGATCAACACCAAGGTCCGCGAAACCATCAAGGGCCTGAGCTGACCTGAGCGCGCGGCCCGCCACTCCGGCGGGCCGCGCCGTCCGGTGCACCGCCGCCAGGAGCCACCGCCCCCTCGGGCAGGCGGCTCCGCAGACCGGAGAACCTCATGGATATACCTACTGACACACCACCCAAGCCATCCCCCGTCCCGGACGGCAAGCCCACGCCCACCGAGCAGAAGCGCGCGTCCCGCGGCGCCACCCGCCCGGGTGACCGGATCTTCCTCGGTCTCTCCCGCGGCTCCGGCATCGTGCTCCTGGGCATCATGGCCGCCGTCGCGGCCTTCCTGGCCTACCGCTCGTCCGTCGCCCTCGCGGACGACAGCGGCAACTTCCTCACCACCTTCGAGTGGGACCCCGCCGGCATCACGACGGGCGGCAAGCCCTACTTCGGCATCGCCGTGCTGGTCTTCGGCACCATCGTGAGCTCGATCATCGCGCTCGTGATCGCCGTGCCCATCGCCGTCGGCATCGCGCTGTTCATCTCGCACTACGCGCCACGACAGCTCGCCGCCCCCATCGCCTACGTGATCGACCTGCTGGCCGCAGTGCCCTCGATCGTGTACGGCCTGTGGGGCGCCATCGTGGTCGCCCCCAATCTGACCGGCCTCTACAGCTGGCTCGACGACTACTTCGGCTGGACCGGCATCTTCGAGTACCAGGGCGGCGCCCCCCGCTCCCTGATGACCGTCGGCATCCTGCTCGCGATCATGATCCTGCCGATCATCACCAACGTGAGCCGCGAGGTCTTCCTCCAGGTCCCGAAGTTCAACGAAGAGGCCGCGCTCGCCCTCGGCGCCACGCGCTGGGAAGTCATCCGCATGTCGGTGCTCCCCTTCGGCCGCTCCGGCATCATCTCCGCCTCGATGCTCGGCCTCGGCCGCGCGCTCGGCGAGACGATCGCCGTCGCCACCGTGCTCTCCCCGAGCTTCATCATCCAGGCGTCCGTGCTCGACTACGGCGGCGGCACCTTCGCGCAGAACATCGCCAGCAAGTTCAGCGAGGCCGACGAGTACGGCCGGGACGCGCTCATCGCCTCCGGCCTGGTGCTCTTCGTCATCACGCTGCTGGTCAACGGCGCGGCCCGCATGATCATCGCGCGCCGCAAGGAGTACTCGGGGGCCAACGCATGAGCATCACGACCGTCAAGCCGACCGGCACCCCCGGCGGCAAGCCCTCGCCCTCCGACCTCAAGGCGGCCCGGCTGCCCCGCTGGTCGCCGTACGTCATCGCCGTCGGCTCGCTCGCCGTGGGCTGTGGCATCGGCCTCGCGGCGGACCTCGACTCCCGCATGCAGTGGGGCCTGATCGCGGCGATCCTGTTCGTCGGCGTCTCGTACTTCCTCTCGGCGACCGTCGAGGGCGGCCGCCAGGCCAAGGACCGCCTCGCCACCTCGGTGGTGTGGGTGATGTTCCTGCTCGCCGTCGTCCCGCTCGCCTCGCTGATCTACGAGACGGTCAAGCGCGGCTCGAAGGTCCTCGACGGCTACTTCCTGACCCACTCCATGGGCGTCGTCGCGGACGACGAGGCCGGCGGCGGCATCTACCACGCCCTCATCGGCACCCTGGAGCAGGTCGGCCTCGCCTGCCTGATCGCCGTGCCGATCGGCCTGCTCACCGCGATCTACCTGGTGGAGTACGGCCGGGGCAAGCTCGCCAAGACGGTCACGTTCTTCGTCGACGTGATGACGGGCATCCCGTCGATCGTCGCGGGTCTGTTCGTCCTCAGCTTCTGGATCCTGATGCTGGGCTTCGGCCCCTCCGGCTGGGCCGGTGCCATGGCCCTCTCGATCCTGATGATGCCGGTGGTCGTGCGCTCGACCGAGGAAATGCTGAAGCTCGTCCCGAACGAGCTGCGCGAGGCCTCGCTCGCGCTCGGCGTACCGAAGTGGCGCACCATCCTCAAGGTGGTCCTGCCCACCGCGATCGGCGGCATCACGACCGGCGTCATGCTGGCCGTCGCCCGTATCGCCGGTGAGACCGCGCCCGTCCTGCTCCTGGTCTGGGGCACCCCCGTCATCAACTCGGACCCGTTCAAGGACGCCCAGGCCTCCCTGCCGCTGTACATCTACCAGCAGTACCAGTCGGGCAACCAGGTCGGTTACGACCGTGCCTGGGCGGCGGCCCTGGCCCTGATCGTGTTCATCATGATCCTCAACATCGTGGCTCGCGGCATCGCCCGCTGGAAGGCCCCGAAGACAGGTCGCTGACGCGGCCATTGGCGACCGACGGCAGTACCCCCATTTTTCGAAAGAAGCAGTGATTCCCATGGCCAAGCGAATCGACGTATCGGGCCTCAACGCCTACTACGGTTCCCACAAGGCGATCGAAGACATCTCGATGACCGTGGAGCCCCGCTCCGTGACGGCCTTCATCGGCCCGTCCGGCTGCGGCAAGTCCACGTTCCTGCGCACCCTGAACCGCATGCACGAGGTCACCCCCGGCGGCCGCGTCGAGGGCAAGGTCATGCTGGACGGCGACGACCTCTACGGCTCCGGCGTGGACCCGGTGAACGTACGCCGCACCATCGGCATGGTCTTCCAGCGCCCGAACCCGTTCCCGACCATGTCGATCTTCGACAACGTCGCGGCGGGCCTGAAGCTCAACGGCTCGTACAAGAAGAGCGAGCTGAACGACGTCGTCGAGAAGTCCCTCAAGGGCGCCAACCTCTGGAACGAGGTCAAGGACCGCCTGAACAAGCCCGGTTCGGGCCTCTCCGGCGGCCAGCAGCAGCGTCTGTGCATCGCCCGCGCGATCGCGGTCGAGCCGCAGGTGCTCCTCATGGACGAGCCGTGCTCGGCGCTCGACCCGATCTCCACCCTCGCCATCGAGGACCTGATCGGCGAGCTGAAGGAACGCTTCACGATCGTCATCGTGACGCACAACATGCAGCAGGCGGCGCGCGTCTCGGACCGCACGGCCTTCTTCAACCTCTCGGCCGTCGGCCAGCCCGGCAAGCTCATCGAGATCGACGAGACGGAGCGCATCTTCTCCAACCCGTCGGTCCAGGCCACCGAGGACTACATCTCCGGCCGCTTCGGCTAGACCTTCCCGGCCGGACAGAACTCCCCGCGGTGCTGCATGGCGGTGCCACCGCAGGGATGAAAAGGGCCCGCCCCCTGGCTCCCGGGGGGCGGGCCCGTTATCTGTGTCACACCGGATCCGCGACACACCAACTATCCGGCTCCCCCGTTGGTCATCCTCGGCGTCGCAACCACGACCGGCGACACCGTCCCGGTCCGACATCCATCTGGGGGACCCCGTCTTGCGCAGCACCACCTACCTCACGGCCGCGGCCTGCGCCGCAGCCCTCCTGAGCGTCACCGCCCCGGCCCAGGCCGCCCCCGCCGAGCCCGCCGCCGCGAAGGCCGGCGCCGACTTCAACGGCGACGGCTACCCGGACCTGGCCATCGGCGCGCCCAGCGCCAAGATCGACGGCATCAAGCGGGCCGGGCTCGTCTCCATCGCCTACGGCTCCGCCGAGGGCCTGAAGCACGACAAGCAGCAGCTGGTCAGCCGGGCCACACCGGGCGTCCCTGGCGAGCCCAGGGCCAACTCCTACGGCTGGGGGATCCAGGCAAGCCACGGCGACCTCGACGGCGACGGCTACGACGACCTGCTGATCAGCGACGGCCCCGGGATGCTCGTGCTGTGGGGCGGCAAGGACGGCATCTCCGGCGGCACCGAGGTGCCCACCGGCGAGGGCACCACCCAGTCCCCGGCCTTCCGCCAGGCCTGGCAGCGGATCGGCGACGTCAACGGCGACGGCAAGGCCGACATCGTCGGCGCCGCCCAGGTCGGCCCGCAGACGCAGGCCGACTGGGGCCTCGGCACGCTCTACGGCCCCTTCGACCGCGGCACCGGCAAGCCGGCCTCGGTCCAGTTCCGCGACACCACGGCCGAGGACGGGGTGGCCGCGAGCAGCGCCCAGGTCGGCGACATGACCGGCGACGGCATCGACGACGTGGTGACCATGGGCAGCGGCAGAACCCCGTCCGACGGCTACCAGGCCGTCGTCCTGAAGGGCACCCGCGACGGCTACGTCCCCGGCGGCAAGCTCGACGCCCGCCACGGCGGCACCTTCGGCGACCTCAACGGCGACGGCTACCAGGACTTCGTCGGCACCCCGCAGGACTACGACACCAACAACAGCGGCGGGATCTCCGTCACGTACGGCGGCCCGGACGGCGTGAGCAAGACCCTGCCCGGCCGCCGCTATGACCAGGACACCCCGGGCGTGCCCGGCGTCGACGAGAAGGGCGACCGCTGGGGCACGGACCTGGCCGTCGGCGACCTGGACAAGGACGGCTACGGCGACATCGTGGTCGGCGCCTCCTGGGAGTCCGCGACGGACCCGGCCACGGCCGTGTCCGGCTCGGTCACCATGCTGCGCGGCAGCAAGACCGGTGTGACCACCGAGGGCGCCAAGGTCCTCACCCAGAACTCCAAGGGCGTCCCCAGCACCTCGGAGAAGTCGGACCACTTCGGTGAGGCCGTCACCGTCCTCGACGCCGACAAGAGCGGCAGGCCCGAGGTGTACGTGGGCGGCATGGGCGAGGACACCTTCGTCGGCCGCACCTGGCAGCTCCAGACCGACGCGGGCGGCGTGACCGGCACCGGCGCCAAGAGCTTCAACCTGGGCGGCGGCTACGGCTCCGCGCACTTCGGCGAGTACTTCGCGAAGTAGGACGTACGCGCGGAGCACCCCCGTACACACAAGTGCCCCCGGCCCGGATCACCACGATCCGGACCGGGGGCACTCCCGCATCCCGCGCCCCTACAGGAACGCCAGATTCACGATCCAGAAGCTCAGCGCCGCGACCAGCGCAGCCGCGGGCATCGTGATGAACCAGCCGAGGATGATGTTCTTGGCGACGCCCCAGCGCACCGCGTTCACCCGCTTGGTGGCACCCACACCCATGATCGCGGAAGTGATGACGTGCGTCGTCGAGATCGGCGCGTGGAACATGAACGCGGTGGTGAACATGATCCCCGCGCCCGTGGTCTCCGCCGCGAACCCCTGCGGCGGGTCCAGCTCGATGATCTTGCGGCCGAGGGTCCGCATGATCCGCCAGCCGCCCGCGTACGTACCGAGCGACAGCATCACGGCACAGGAGATCTTGACCCACACCGGGATCGGGTCGCCGGCGTCCTCGACATCGGCGATGACCAGGGCCATCACCACGATGCCCATGGTCTTCTGCGCGTCCTGGAGGCCGTGGCCGAGCGCCATGCCGGCCGCCGAGACGGTCTGCGCGATCCGGAAGCCCCGCTTGGCCTTGTGCGGGTTGGACTTGCGGAACATCCACATGATCGCGCACATCACCAGATAGCCGACAAGGAGGCCGACCAGGGGCGACAGGAACATCGGGATCACGATCTTCTCGATGACCCCGGACCAGATGACCCCGATGCCGCCCGCGAGCGCCGCGCCCACCAGGCCGCCGAACAGCGCGTGGGAGGAGGACGACGGCAGGCCGTAGTACCAGGTGACCAGGTTCCAGACGATCGCGCCGACCAGGCCGGCGAAGAGGATCCACATCCCCTTCGTGCCGTGCGGCGTCTCGATCAGTCCCTCACTGACCGTCTTGGCGATGCCGCTGCCGAGGAAGGCACCGGCGAGGTTCATGACCGCGGCCATGGCGAGCGCCGCGCGAGGCGTAAGGGCACGCGTGGAAACGGAGGTGGCGATGGCGTTCGCGGAGTCGTGAAAGCCATTCGTGTACGTGAAACCGAGCGCGACGCCAATGGTCACGATCAAAGCGAAGGTGTCCATGGAGGTGCCTCAGGACTCCTTGACCGCGATGGTCTCCACCGTGTTGGCGACGTGCTCGAAGGCGTCGGCCGCCTCTTCCAGCACATCGACGATCTGCTTGAGCTTCAGCACCTCCATGGCGTCGTACTTGCCGTTGAAGAGGTGGGCGAGCAGCTTGCGGTGGATCTGGTCGGCCTGGTTCTCCAGGCGGTTGACCTCGATCCAGTATTCGGTGAGGTTGTCCATGGTGCGCAGGTGCGGCATGGCCTCGGCGGTCAGCTCGGCCGCGCGCGCGAGCACCTCGATCTGCTGCTCGACGCCCTTGGGGAGCTCCTCGACCTGGTAGAGGACGACCAGGTCGACGGCCTCCTCCATGAAGTCCATGATGTCGTCGAGCGAGGACGCGAGGGAGTAGATGTCCTCGCGGTCGAAGGGCGTGATGAACGAGGAGTTCAGCTGGTGGAAGATCGCATGCGTCGCGTCGTCCCCCGCGTGTTCGGCGGCCCGCATACGCTCAGCGATCTCGGCTCGGGCCGAGGCGTCGGCCCCGAGCAGTTCCATCAGGAGCTTGGAGCCTGTGACGATGTTGTCCGCGGATGCGGCGAACATGTCGTAGAAGCTCGTCTCCCTGGGGGTCAGACGAAAACGCACGTGGGGTCCTCGGGGTGCTTTGGATGCGGTCAGGCTGATGCTAGGCGCATCATCTGGCCACGGCTAACCGGCCATACCCCAGTGTCGCCCATCAGGCACAGTGATCAGCACACCACCCGAGGAATCGGCTACCCTATACCCACCAGGGGTATGCACAGGAGGACGCGATGACGACCACAGAGGCGGTCGAGGCGGGCGAGCAGGCCCAGGACCCCGAGCAGGCCCAGGACCACAAGACGCACGGGTATCACAAGCAGAAGGACGAGCACCTCAAGCGACTGCGCCGCATCGAGGGCCAGATCCGTGGCCTGCAGCGGATGGTCGAGGAGGACGTCTACTGCATCGACATACTCACGCAGGTCTCCGCCGGCACGAAGGCCCTGCAGTCCTTCGCCCTGCAGCTCCTGGAGGAGCACCTGCGCCACTGCGTCGCGGACGCGGCGGTCAAGGGCGGTGACGAGATCGACGCGAAGGTCGAGGAGGCGACGAAGGCGATCGCGCGGATGCTGCGTACGTGATTGTTCGCGCGCCTCGACGCTTCGGTGGGGCGTAAAAGGGCGGGCGGGTGGGGAACCCCGCCGCGGAGCGGCGGGAAAACGGCCGGGAAGTGGTGGGACTACGGCCGGGAACCGTCCCGGGCCGGCCCGTCCTCGTAACCGTCGGAGACCTGCAGCACCTCGTCGATCCGGTCGGCACTGAGCCGCTCACCGCGCGCGGCGGACGCCGCGATGATCAGTTCGCCGCACAGCTCGATCTCGGCGAGGGCGACGTGGTCCTGAACTGCCGTCGCGCCCACCGGAGCCACGTTCATCACCTCTTCCTGACCACGGTTGTGCCGGTACCGGCTTCCTAGAGTAGGGAGCGGCCTACGCACCGCGCATGGCACGGACGGACCATATTCCACCCCTCATTCCCCCTCCCGTCGGCTGTCCTGTGCAACAGCTCAGCGCTCGGCGATCTTCCCGGCGAAGATGTCCTTGCCCTTGGGCAGCGTCACATCGACGGGTGCCCCGAATCCGGACAGCCAAGTCGTCGACGCCACCGTGCCGTTGGAGACCTTGAAGCGGTGCCGGAGCTTGCGCAGCCTGCCCTGCTCGTCGACGTACGCGTCGAAGGGCACCCCTGCCTTGCTGAACCCTTTCGCCGCCGCTGACCGCAGCGCGGGGCCGTGCTCCTTCGACGCGGACCTCGCGGCGCGGGCGAGGTCCACGACGCCGCGGTAGCGCACCACGTCGACGCCGTTCAGGCGGGTCCGCTCCACGTACGTCACCTGGCCCGCGCCGCGCAGGAGTTCGGCGGCGACCTGGGGGTCGGTGGCGCCGCCCGTGACGAGGTTCCCGTCGGACAGGGACGCCGTCTCGATGTGCACCCACTTGTCGGCGGGCACGCCCGCGCCGCGGTTCTTCATGTACAGGTCGCCGCCCGCCATCAGCTCGGTGACCGGGGGCCTGCGCCTGGCGGAGCTGCCCGCCGGGTCCTGCGGCAGGACGACGTCCAGACGGCCGAGGCGGCGTCGGAAGTCGTACGTTCCCTCGCCCGTGACCGTCACGCGGGTGCCGCCGCTGGCCATCTCCATGGACGTACGCACCTGGGAACTGCCCGCGCGCAGCAGGGAGTCGGCGGCGGCGCGCACCTTGCCGGCGGGGTCGCGCGCCGCCGGGTCGTCGCTCGCCGCCGCGCCGTCGCCGACGCAGCCCGTGGTGAGCGCCATCAGTCCCATCGCGGCGGCGGTGGCCGCCGTGGCCGCTCTGCCCGTGTGCCTGCGCTGCTGCCCCATCGCCCTGCCGACCCCAGCCTCTCCATGTGTCGTCCGGCCCGGCCCTTTGTCGTTTCGATTAACGACGGGTACGAGGGGTCGTCACGCGGGAGGGCCTTCACCCGGCGGGCGTACCGTGGGCGTGTGGCAGAGCAGCAACCCACCGAGGCCCACCGCACGTCCACCGTCGAGAACGGGCCCTTCTGTGCGGCGCGGTGCACCTGCGGGTGGCGCGGCCCGGCGCGGCGGGCCCGCAGCAAGGCCCGCGCCGACGCGACCCACCACACGACGGCTGCGACTTAGCCCCGGCGGACTGGCTCCGGCGGAACCCCCGGCGCGCCCACACCGTCTCGATGTGCGGGAAGCAACGGGAGGGCCTCAATGCAACGACGTACGTTCCTCGGAACGGCCACCGCCGCGGTCGCGGTGGGAACTGCCACCGCCTGCACGAGCGGCAGCGGCAACAGTGCCAAGGCGAGCAGCACCGGGGCCGGCGAGCCCATAGGCACCAGAAGCGGGACCACGCCGATAAAGACGGCGGCCGCCTCCGCCCCGGCGAGCCTCGCCGCGCTGGCAAGGGACCTGGACGGCACCCTCGTCCGCCCCAACGAGGCCGCCTGGGCCACCGCCCGCCAGCTCTACAACACCCGCTTCGACAACCTGAAGCCCACCGCCGTCGCCTACGTGGCGGGCGTGGACGACATCCGCACCACCCTGGCGTACGCCCGCGCCCACGACACCCCCGTGTCGATCCGCAACGGCGGCCACTCCTACGCGGGTTGGTCCTCCGGCACGGGCCGCCTCGTCATCGACGTGTCGAAGCTGAACCGCGTCCGTTCCAGCGGCACCACCGCGACCATCGGCGGCGGCGCCAAGCTCATCGACGTCTACCGCGCGCTCGCGGCGAAGGGCGTGACGATCCCCGCGGGCTCCTGCCCGACGGTCGGCATCAGCGGCCTGACGCTCGGCGGCGGCCACGGCGTGGTCTCGCGTGCGTACGGCCTGACCTGCGACAGCCTCACCTCGGCGACGCTCCTCACGGCGGACGGCAAGCAGATCACGGCCAGCAAGTCCGAGCACAAGGACCTGTTCTGGGCGCTGCGCGGCGCGGGCAACGGCCAGTTCGGCATCGTCACCGAGCTGACGTTCCGTACGCACCCGGCCCCGCAGGCCGTCTCCGCGTATCTGACCTGGCCCTGGTCGAAGGCGGCCGCCGTGCTCAAGGCGTGGCAGGAGTGGGGGCCGTCGCAGCCGGACGAGATCTGGTCGTCGGCCCACATCGCGGCGGTGCCGGGCGGCTCGCCCACCATCTCCGTCGCCGCCTTCTCGCTGGGGACGTACGGCTCCCTGCAGAACGCCGTGGACCGCCTCGCCGACAAGGTGGGTTCCCCGGCGCGCAGCGTGTCCCTGAAGCGGCGTTCGTACGAGCAGGCGATGGAGGTGTACGCGGGCTGCTCGTCGTTCGCCGCGGACGCCCAGTGCCACCTGCCGGGCTCCACGCCGGGGCGCACGCCGAGCGGCGCGCTCGGCCGGGAGACGTACGCGGCCCGCTCGGACTTCTTCGACCGCTCGCTGTCGACGGCGGGAATCCGCGCGCTGCTCACCCAGATCGAGAACGTCCGCGGCCCGCGCGGCACGGCGGGCAGCATCGCCCTGACCGCGCTCGGCGGCGCCATCAACCGCGTCGACCCGACGGCCACCGCCTTCGTGCACCGCCGTTCGCGGATGCTCGCGCAGTACATCGTGTCCTGGCGCGCGGGCACCTCAGGGACGACCTCGCAGTCCTGGCTGGACACGGCCCACGGCGCGATGCGGCGCTACGCGTCCGGGGCCGCGTACCAGAACTACGCGGATCCGACGCTCGGCAACTGGCGCGAGGCGTACTACGGGCAGGCGGCGCCGCGGCTGAAGAAGCTGAAGAAGGAGTACGACCCGACGCGCTTCTTCTCGTTCCCGCAGGCGCTGTAGCGCACGTCCGTCGGCGGTTCCGGCTTACGCCTAAGCCGCCAGGTCCCGCTCGTCCGTCCCCGGCGCCGCCTCCTGCTCGGCCAGTGCGGCGACCGGCTCGACGTCCCCGGCCCCGCTCCACACAAGGCGGGAGGCCCTGCCGGAGCGGGCCACGGCCTTGGTGAGGGGCGTGAGCAGCGCCATGGCGAGCGGGGACAGGAGCAGGGCGACCGCCGTGCCGAGCGCGAAGCCGCCGACGACGTCGGTGGGGTAGTGCACGCCCATGAAGACGCGGCAGAAGCCTTCGGCGACGGCGAGCGCGATGCCCGCGACGCCGAACTTGCGGTTGGCGACGAAGAGGCCCACGCCGAGGGCCATCGCGAGCGTCGCGTGGTCGCTCACGAAGGAGTAGTCGGTCTTGCCGTCGACCAGGACCTCGAGGCCCTGGTGGTCCTCGAAGGGGCGGGGCCGCTCGACGAAGCCTCTTATGGGCACGTTCACGAGGACGGCGATGCCGGCGGCGAGGGGTGCCCAGACGACGGCCGCGACCGAGGAGGCCGCGTCGTCGAGGGTTCCGCGCGCGCGTGCGCCCCACCAGCACCAGACGACGAGCAGCACGAGGGCGAGCAGCAGTCCGTACTCACCGACGAACTCCATCGTCCTGGCGAGCCAGCCGGGGGCGTCCTCGGCCAGGCCGTTGATGTCGTAGAGCAGGCTGACGTCGGGGTTCGACCCGGAATCATCGAGTCCAGCCATGATGCTGTGGCCCCTTGTCTTTCTCACTCGCGAGCGCGCCCTGTCGCGCGCCCTTCCATCAACCCCCGTGGTCAGTGCAGTCGTGCCGCTGGTTCAGTGCTCCCCGCGCTGGTGTTCGCGTCCATGGCGCTGTTCTTCGCGTACGTGCCGTACCAGTCAAGGGAACGCGTGGTCCCCTTCACTACGTTCCACTCTCCACCGAAAGATCACTCAGACGTTACCGAAGAGAGACTCATCGCCGCAGCTCAGGGGGCTGCTTTGACGGAGGGTTCAAGCCAGATCACACGGCGCACGCGCCCGGCGTGCGCCTCCGCTCAGCCAGTGGATCACACGCCGGGGCGGCGCCCGCACGCGGCCGGTCCCGACCGGTCAGACCTCGGCGTCGCCGCCGGAGAAGCGCCCCGAGGCCCGTCCGACCGGACCTGAGGAAGCCGTGCCGGACGCCGGTTCGGCGGGCGGATCGGAAGGCGTGCCGGACGGTTCGGCGGCAGTATCGCCGGGCGTTTCCGTGGAGGGCCCGCCCGAAGCTCCGTCGGAGGGCCGCCCCGAGGGCTCGCCGGAAGCACCTTCCCCGCCCGCCCCTCCGGGCTCCTCGCGCCCCTCCGACTCCCCGGGCTCGCGCTCCCCGTCCCCCTTGGGCTTCTCCACCGGCCTGTCGACCCGCTTCTCGACCGGCTTCTCGGGGAGCGCTTTTGCGCCATCTTCCGTGACGCGCGTCGCTCCGAAGTAGTCCGGCGTATCGATCGGGTCGAAGCGGATGACGGCTCCGGGGCGGGGTGCGTCGATCATGTAGCCGCCGCCGACATAGATGCCGACGTGCCGGATGGCGCGCGAGTTGCTGAGGTCGTCGGAGAAGAAGACCAGGTCGCCCGGGAGCAGCTCGTCGCGCTTGGGGTGCGGACCCGCGTTGTACTGGTCGTTGGCCACGCGCGGCAGCTCGATGCCGACGGTTTTGTACGCGGCCAGGGTCAGCCCGGAGCAGTCGAACTTGCCGCCCTGGTCGGCGGTGCCGTTGCCGCCCCACAGGTACTCGGTCCCGAGCTTCTTCTGCGCGTAGTAGATGGCGCCCGCCGCCTGCTGCGACGGCTGCACGCGCCCGATGGGCCTGGCGAAACTCTTCTCCAGGGTCGTGATGATCTTGACGTAGTTCTGCGTCTCGCGGTACGGGGGTACGCCGCCGTACTTGATCACGGCGTACGCGCCCGCGTTGTACGCGGCGAGCATGTTCTTCGTCGGGTCGCCCGGGGCGTCCTTCACGTACTTGGCGAGCTTGCAGTCGTACGAAGCCGCCGACGGAATGGCGTCCTTGGGGTCCCACACGTCACGGTCGCCGTCGCCGTCCCCGTCGATGCCGTGCGTCGCCCAGGTCCCCGGGATGAACTGCGCTATCCCCTGCGCCGCGGCGTGGCTCTGCGCGCGCGGGTTGAACCCGCTCTCCTGATACAGCTGGGCGGCGAGCAGCGCCGGGTTGATGGCCTTGCAGAGATTGCCCCACTTCTGCACAAGAGGCTGATACGAGGTGGGCACGGCCCCCTTGGCCAACCCGACGTTCCCCCCGCCCCCGGCCCCGGCCCCGCCGGCCATACTCCCGGCCGCGACGAACGTACCCAACACCAACAACCCGATGAACCCCGTCGACCCACTGAACGCGACGGCCGCGAGCAGCCACGTCTTACGCACCGTCAACCACCCCACCGTTCCCGGGAGTCCGCCGGGATCAGTCTAGGCGCGGCACCCCGCCCGCAGGCGGCTTCGGACGCGCCGGGGCGGGCGCGGCGGATCACTGACAGCGCGCCACCCCGAAGCGCGCCACCTCCGCGATACTTCCGCCATGGCCGACGACACCCACCCCGAACCCCTGACCTGGGTCCGCGCCGCCCCCGACGACGAGGAGGGCCCCGGCCCCTGGATCGAGATCGCCTTCGGCCCCGCCGACACGGTCCACCTCCGCACGACGGACGACCCGGACAACGTCGTCACGACGACACACGTGAAGTGGGAGGCGTTCGTACTGGGCGTACGGGCGGGCGAGTTCGACCACTTCGTGGAAGGGGTGGGAGGGGCGGGAGGGGCGGACAACCCGGGGCACCCACCTTCCTGACGGATCGCCATAGAGACGTACCGGCATCGGGCATGACCCGGACGGGGACGGTTAGGAATCCGGCGTGACCACATCCCTTCCGGCCCTTCGCCACGCCCTGCCCCGCGACCACGCCGCCGTCGTCGCCGCCGTACAGACCTGGTGGACCGACCGCAGCCCCGCCGAGATGCGGGAACTCTCGCTGTTGCTGCCGAAGTTGTTTCTGCAGTTCTTCTCGCGTACGAGTCTCGTCTGCGAGGAAGAGGGCGCGGTGCGCGCGTTTCTGGTCGGTCTGCATCCGCCGGACGCTCCGGACGAGGCGTACATCCACTTCGTCGGCGTGGATCCGGCGCTGCGGGGGCGGGGCGCGGGGCGGGAGTTGTACGAGGCGTTCTTCCGGGGGGCGGTGGCGGAGGGGCGCACGGTGGTGCGGGCGGTGACCTCGCCGTCGAATGCCCGGTCCATCGCGTTTCACCGGGCCATGGGGTTCGGGATCGAGCCGGGTGACGCGGTCGGTCCCGGCGGGGTCTCCGTGCACACCGACTACGACGGGCCAGGGCTCGACCGGGTCTGCTTCCTGCGGCGGCTCGACGGGGGCCCTGGCCTGATCCGCTGACCGGAAACAGCCCGTGACGAGCGATTGACGGAGCGCCAACTTTCGTCGACTGTAGGGGAATTGGGGGGCGTGGAGTTGGGGGTGCGCCCCTTGGTCGGTTGATCGAATGGTTGGTCCGTCGGTCGACTGATCGGATTTCTGCGTCCTGAGGCTGGGGGGAGCCGACGATGGGAGCCAACGAACCCGAGGACAGGCCGGTGCCGGAGGACAGGCCCGCGTCCGGGGACAGCCCTGCGCCCGAGGACAGGCGGCCTGCCGGGGACCGGCCCGTGCCCGAGGACGGCCCGGGCGGCTTCGGCCCGCCCCCGCCGCCACACACACCGCACGCGCCGCAGACACCGCACGCGCCTGCCCAGTCCGCCCCGCAACCCTCGGCAGCACCGCTGCCCCCAGCGGCCCCTCAACCACCCGCCACACCCACCTATCCAGCCACGCCCACCCCACCCCCACCCACGTACGCCCCCACAAGCCCCTCACCCCCCGCCACCGCCTACGGCCCGCCCCAACCACCCACCGCCCAGGCCTCCACCGCCCAGCCCACCGCACCCCCACCCCCTCCCTACGGCACCCCCGAACTCCTGGAACCCCACACACCCCCCAAGGCACCCCCGTCGGCCCCCGCCCCGCACGAGCCCCTGCGCCCCCTCGCCGCCGCCCTGCTCAACCTCGCCGGGCTCGGGCTCGGTTATGTGCTGATCCGGGCCTGGCTGCCGGCCGCTCTGTGCTGGGTGGCCACCGCCGCGCTGCTTCTGGTGGCGCTGCCCGCGGATGTGGACGGGGTTCCGGGCGGCGCGCTCCTCGGGTATCTGGCGGTGCTCGTGCTCGCCGCCGCCGACGCCGCCCGCAGGGCCCGTCGCGCGCCCATCGGGTGGCGGCTGCGCGCTCCGCTGGCCGTCGGGCTCGGCGTCGTCCTGCTCGCCGTCCCGGCCTCGTCGGCGTTCGCGTACGAAGCCGCCAAGGACGAGGCCGTGGAAGAGATGCTGCTCGACCGCCTCGACAAGGCCGACGGGATCGTCAAGGCGCAGGAGGGCCGCCCGTTCACGGCCTCCGAGAGCGACTACCGCACCGCGATGGGCCTCTACCGCGGCCTCCTTCGCGACCACGCGGACTCCCGCGCCGCCGACCGCGTCCCCGACCGCCTCGACGCGTACTACAAGTCCGTCGCCGCGCCGTACGCCGACAAGCAGTACTGCGACGCCATCGAGCCGCTGAAGTACCTGCGCACCCTGCCCGGCACCGTCGGCGAAGACCGCCTCGGCCGCCTCGCCGGCTGGCCCGACGACCGGCTCGCCGACTCCTACTACGCGTGCGGCACGTCCTCCCTCGGCAAGACCGGCGGCGGCGCCGACCTTCGGGAACTCCTCGACACCTTCCCCAAGTCCGACGCCGCGGCCAAGGTCGCGCCCGCCGTCCGCGGCGCCATCGACGCCCGTGCCGCCGACGTCAAGGGCGCCGACCCCTGCACCGCCACCCAGGAGCTGCGCGCCATCCGCACCACCGCCCAGTCCCTGCCCGACGCCACCGGCGGCCCCCTCGCCGCCAAGGCCACCGGCGCCGTCGAACCCGGCGTCTACGCCTGCGGCGTCGACGAGTTCAAGGACGGCAGGTACTCCGAGGCCGCCAAGACCCTCGACGGCTTCGCCGACACGTACAAGGGCAGCGGCAAGCGCGAGCGCGCCCGCACCATCGCCATCGCCGCCGAGGTCGCCGCCGCCCGCCCGCAGGCCGGCGGCAAGCTGCCCGCGCAGCGCGGGCCCGGCTCCGGACAGGAGTTCGTCTTCAAGAACGACGGCCCGTCCCCCGTCGAGGTCCTGTTCACAGGACCCGTCACCGGCAGCCTCAAACTCGGCGCCTGCGCGGGCTGCTCCACGTACGACAGCAGGGCCGAAGGCCGCGCCAAGGCCTGCAAGTCGAGCGGCAAGAGCTACCCGCAGAAGACCCTGCGCCTGCCCTCCGGCGAGTACCACTTCCTCTACAAGCGCGGCACCGGCACCACCGGCCTGGTCCGCGACCACAGCGACGGCGCCAAGGTCCAGGGCGGGTACCGCTACACGGACTGCGCGTACGTCGTCAGCGGCGGCATCGGCGGGTTCGACGGCCTGAGCTAGCGACCTCGGTGATGGGCTGACGCCCCGTCTGGGAGCCCTGGTTCACCCCTGCCTGAGTTGACGTCAGCGGCCACGCCGGACATTCATTGCCCGGGGTCACCCCGCGTGATACACAGAGTGACCATACGTTCCTTCGTATAACGTTCTGCGCCTGCCGCCGAACGGCTACGTGGGCTGCGTACGACGAAACGTACGAAGTCGGCCAACAAATGACGTCAAGGCGGCACGCGCCGAGCCGATTGTCGGCGAGAATGACTCCGTCCTCTGCACTGCGGTAGGCAGAGGTGGGCAATGGCGCGAGAACAACCCACTAGGGGCGGTGAGTTACACATGCTTATGGCAGCTGAGAAGGGCGACATCAACACCATCATCGGTGGGATCGCCCCCGACTGGGGCCCCTTCGGGAGCCTGGGCAATGAGGCGCGCGTGATGATCGAGGTCGTGATGGCTGTCGCCATCCTGCTGTGTCTCGGCATCGCGATCTGGGGCGCGGCCAAGCAGCGGATCGGTGCGACGGCGCTGCGCGACACCTTCAGCGCGGAGCAGGGCAAAGGCCTGATCGTCGCCGGGCTCACCGGCGTCTTCATCATCGGCTCGCTGGGCACGCTGTTCACCATCGTGTACGGCATGGCGGTCTGACCCTCTTCCCCACCCGTCCGTCGCGCCCACCGGCTGAGGTTGCAACTCCCTGATGTCGAGTCACCACACCGCGCCCGCGCGGGAACCAGCACGGCTACCGTCGTATCTGGTGTATCCGGCGGACCGCGCGGTCAAGCACGAGGTTGAGGGGACGTACGCGGCATGAGCGATGACGATGACCTCTTCGGCGGTACGGGCGAGACCCGGACGCGACTCCCCGAGGGCGACGGCGCCGACGGTTACGGGTCCGCGCGCAGATCCGGGCGCTCCGCGGGCCGTTCCCCCTCGCGCAGCGTCGTCACCGTCATCGGCGTCGTGGTCCTCCTCATCGCGGCGATCGCCTTCGCCAACCGGGACGATTCGTCGTCCGACGGGGGGGACGACGGGGGCGGGGGCGGTGGGTCGAAGGCGGCCCCTACGGCCCCGACCGGCGAGAAGCCGGTGACCGGCAAACACGGCGGGATCCCCGGGGGCTTCGCCCGCTCCCAGCAAGGTGCGCAGTCCGCCGCCTCCAACTACGCGGTGGCGCTGGTGTCCGCGGACATCCTCAAGCCCGATCTCCGGAGCGGCATCGTCAAGCGGCTCTTCGTCGCCGACAAGGTGACCGAACTGGAGAAGCGGTTCGACAAGACGTACTCCAAGGGCTTCCTGGAGAAGGTCGGCCTGGATGCGAACGGCGACCCCCAGTCCGGCCAGACGTACGTCTCCCGCACGGTGCCCGTCGGCAGCAAGACCACCGCGTACACCGACGACAAGGCCACGGTGCAGGTCTGGTGCACGGGCGCCTTCGGCACGGCGGGCGAGAACACGACGAATCCGGTCACGAACGACTGGTTCACCATGACGCTGAACCTGCGGTGGGCCGACGGCGACTGGAAAGTCGAACGCTTCAGCTCGAAGGACGGCCCCTCGCCGGTGAACGGCGACAACAAGGTCTCCACAGCCGACGACATCGCCAAAGCCATCGAGGAGTACGGAGGGTTCACGTATGCCCGCTAGCCGACGCGTACTGAAGCTCACCGCCTCCGCGGCCGCCGCACAGACCGCAGTCGTCCTGCTGGCTTCGCGTGCCTACGCGGCGCCCGACCCCGACGACGACAAGTGCGACCTCATCGTCGGCCCCGCCAAGAAGTACTGCGAACAAGGCGAAGGCGGCGGAGGAGGAGGCGGCGGGGGCGCCCCCAAATCCCCCGCCGACGACGGCGCCTTCTCCCGGCTCGACCCCCTCTCCTCCCTAGCCCGAGGCTTCGGCGACGCCGCGTCCTGGATCGTCAACAAGCTCACGGAGTACGTGAACGACACCGCAGCGGTGGACTTCACCAACGAGAGGTTCCTGCAGCAGTACGCCGTCGTGTTCGCCGCGTCGACCGTCCTGACCCTGATCGTGTGGCTGCTCGCCGTAGCCAAGCGCGCGATTCGCGGCGTACCGATGCTCACCGCGCTGTCGGAGGCCATCGGCTTCCTGTGGCTGACGGTGCTCGCGTCCGCGTTCACGCCGCTGATCCTGGCGACCATCGTGTCGGCGACCGACGGCATCTCCGAGGTGCTCGCGAAATCGGTGGGCGGCGAGACGGACAAGTTCTTCGGCACGTTCTCGCAGGCCCTGGACAAGGGCACGGACATCGGCGGCGGCCCGATCATGTTGATCGTCGTCTCCGCCGTGTCCATCGCCGCCGCGGGCATCCTCTGCCTGGAGCTGGTGATCCGCGCCGCCATGCTGTACGTCGGCGCGCTGCTCGGCACCGTCGTGTACTCGGGGCTCGTCGACAAGAACACCTGGGGCCGCATCCGCCGCTGGGCGGGCCTGATGATCGCGATCATCCTGGTGAAGCCGATCATTGTCATCGTGCTCGGGATCGCGGGCGCGCTGCAGGGCGAGGACGGGCCCGATTCGCTGTCGGCCGTCGTGTCGGGGCTCTCCGTCATCCTGCTCGCCATCTTCGCCAGCGCCTCCATCTACCGCTTCGTCCCCGGCTTCGGCGACGACATCATGACCACCCGCAACAACCGCCTCATGCGCGGCGCCGAGAACCGCGCCGCCACCGCCCTCAACTCGCCCGCCGCCTGGGTCGCCCAGGGCATCCGCACCCACAGCGCGCGCTCCAACGGCAAGGCGGGCGGCGGCAAGGCCGGCGGCGGCGACGCCCCGCCCCAGCCCGCCACGGCCAGCGCCGTCGGCAGCGGTGTGTCCACCCACGGCCACCGCTCGGGCTCGCCGAACGGCGGCGGAACCGCACCCCCACCCCGTACCAGCCCGTCGAACACCCCGCACGCGGGCAACCGACCGGGAAGTCCCAACCGCTCTGGAGGTGACGGGCGTTGACGACCCAGTCCCATGTGTCCCCACCGGTCACGCCCCGCCGCACCTATCTGATCGGCCGCGCCCGGCCGAACGCCATCATCGGCCGCAACCGCGAGACCGGCGAGATCGCCCTGATCATCGCCGGGGCGTTCCTCGGCATGATGTGCGGCATCTTCGTGCCCTACCTCTTCCCGCGCATCCTGCTGCTCATGGGCTTCCCGCTGCTGGCCATCGGCGCGGTGTACCTCCCGTACAAACAGCGCACGCTCTACAAGTGGTTCGAGATCAACCGCAGCTACAAGCGGTCCCTGCGGCACGGCACCGCCTACCGTTCGACCGCCGCCGAAGCGGGCGTACGCCTCGACGGCCGCGAGGTCGAGGTCGGCCCGCCGCCCGGCATCGGCCGCATCAACTGGCTGGCCGCGCCCTTCGGCCCCGACGAGATCGCCGTGCTCCTGCACGCCGACCGGCGCACCGTCACCGCCGCCATCGAGATCGAGGGCCCCGGCGTCGGCCTGCGCGACAGCGAGGACCAGGAGGCCCTCGTCGACCGCTTCGGCACGCTCCTCAAGCATGTCGCCAACGGCGACGGCTTCGTGACGCGCCTTCAGATGCTCGCGCGTACGCTGCCCGCCGACCCCGACGCGCACGCCAAGGACGTCTACAACCGCGGCGACGACCGCTCGCTGCCCTGGATCCAGCACTCCTACGAACAGCTCCAGTCGATGGTGTCCACCTCCAGCGAGCAGCACCGCGCCTACCTCATCGCCTGCATGCACTACTCCCGCGACCTCGCCGCCGAGGCCCAGGCCATGGCCCGCGCCTCGCGCCCGCAGGGCGGGAAAAGGCTCGACAAGGACGCCGGGCTCGCCGTCGTCATGGCCCGTGAGCTGACCGACATCTGCTCCCGCCTCCAGGAAGCCGACATCCGCGTCCGCCAGCCCCTCGGCCAGGGCCGCCTCGCCTCCCTCGTGCACTCCATGTACGACCCCGACCACCCCATCGACCACATCCAGGCCATGACCAAGCGCAACGCCTGGCCCGCCGAGCTCGACGCGATGGAGCCCACCTACCTCCAGGCGAAAACCCGCGAGTCCACAACGCGCGCCCCCTGGTGCCACGCCACGGCCTGGGTGAAGGAGTGGCCGATGACCCCGGTCGGCGTGAACTTCCTCGCGCCCCTCCTGGTCCACACCCCCGACGTCATCCGCACCGTCGCCGTCACCATGGACCTGGAGCCCACCGAGGTCGCCATCGAGCGGATGCTCACGGAGAAGACCAACGACGAGGCGGAGGCCAGCCGTCAGGCCAAGATGAACCGCACCGTCGACCCCCGCGACATCGCCTCGCACTCCCGCCTCGACCAGCGCGGCGAGGACCTGGCCAGCGGCGCCGCCGGCGTCAACCTCGTCGGCTACATCACGGTGTCGTCCCGCTCCCCCGAGGCCCTCGCCCGCGACAAGCGGACGATAAGGGCATCGGCCGGAAAGTCGTATCTGAAGCTGGAGTGGTGCGACCGCGAGCACCACCGGGCATTTGTGAACACGCTGCCGTTCGCTACCGGCATCCGGCGATGAACCACAACGGTAGGGGTGTGAAGGTGCGATGCGGGACCCGCTGACCGTCCTCACGGACACGTTCACGTCCTTCCTCTTCGGAAAGGTCGAGACGACCCGCCTGCCGGTGCGTACGTCGACGGGGCAGGCCCAGGCGGTCTATCTGCCGACGGCAGCGCCCGGCCTCGGCGACTCGGGCGTGATCATCGGCCGCGAGGTGTACTCCGGCAAGGGCTACATCTACGACCCGTTCCAGCTGTACGGCCAGCAGCTCCCGGCCCCGCACTGGCTGGTCCTCGGCGAGTCCGGCAACGGCAAGTCGGCCCTGGAGAAGACGTACGTCCTGCGGCAGTTGAGGTTCAAGGACCGCCAGGTCGTCGTCCTCGACGCACAGGGCGAGGACGGCGTCGGCGAGTGGAACCTCATCGCGCAGGAGCTCGGCATCACGCCCATCCGGCTCGACCCGACCGCCGCCCTCGACATGGGCATCCGCCTCAACCCCCTCGACCCGGCGATCACGACAACGGGCCAGCTCGCGCTGCTCCGTACGATCATCGAGGTCGCGATGGGCCACGGCCTGGACGAGCGCTCCGGCTTCGCCCTCAAGGTCGCGCACGCCTACGTCAACGAGACCATCGTCGACCGCCAGCCCGTCCTCACCGACATCGTCGAGCAACTGCGCCACCCCGAGCCTGAGTCGGCCGAGGCGATGAACGTCGCCATAGACGACGTCCGGGCCTGGGGCCTGGACGTGGCCCTGGTCCTCGACCGCCTCGTCGACGGCGACCTGCGCGGCATGTTCGACGGCCCCACGACCGTCGGCATCGACCTGGACGCCCCGCTCACCGTCTTCGACCTCTCCCACATCGACCGCAACTCCATCGCCATGCCCATCCTCATGGCGATCGTCGGCGTATGGCTGGAGCACACCTGGATCCGCCCCGATCGGAAGAAGCGCATCTTCCTCGTCGAGGAGGCCTGGCACATCATCAACTCGCCCTTCGTGGCGCAGCTGTTCCAGCGCCTGCTGAAGTTCGGCCGCCGCCTGGGTCTGTCGTTCGTCGCCGTCGTCCACCACCTCTCCGACGTCGTCGACGGCGCCGCCGCGAAGGAAGCCGCCGCCATCCTGAAGATGGCGTCCACCCGCACCATCTACGCCCAGAAGGCCGACGAGGCCCGCGCCACAGGCCGCGTCCTCGGCCTGCCCCGCTGGGCCGTCGAGATCATCCCCACGCTGACCCCCGGCATCGCCGTCTGGGACGTCAACGGCAACGTCCAAGTGGTGAAGCACCTGATCACGGACACGGAACGCCCCCTGGTCTTCACCGACCGCGCCATGACGGAGTCCACGAGCGACCTCGCCGACGACGCGCTCGCGGCGGCCGAACGGGAGGCGGAGGAAAGGGCCGCGTACATGGAACAGCAGATGGGCGACGGACCCGCCGGCTCCCGGTCGACGGTGGCCTGACATGGGGCGGGAACGGCGCGGGCAGGGTCCGGGCGGTCAGGGCTCCGGGCAGGGCTCCGGCGGCGGTCAGGGCACGGGCGGGCGCGGCGGCGTGCCGGACGGTCTGCTCGTCGGCGGCCTCGCCTTCGTGCTCGGCATGGTCGTCCTGATCTGGTCGTCCACGGGCATCGGCGCCTGGTGGGCGCACGGCGAGTGGCCCGAGGGCGTCACCTTCGGCAAGACACCGCCCGCCGTACGCCACCTCGCCCAGCAGCCGCACGACGTCGCCGGCGCCTGGCCCGACACCCCCGCCACCCAGCTCTCCGGCTACGGCCTGCTCTGGGGCTTCCTCATCGGCCAGGTCATGGTCCTCATCGTCCTCACGGTCTTCGTCATGGGGACGGTCACACGCTTCAGAGCGGTACGCAGAGCCCGCCGCGCGGAAGCCGCGAAGCCGAGGGACCGGGAGGCTCCGGCCCAGGAGGTTCCGACCCAGGAGAAGGCGGACCCGGCACCTGTCGTACGTGAGTCTCCTCCACGTGAGGAGACTGCTCCCGCTCCCGCTCCCGCTCCCGCTGCCGCCGCGGACGCCGAGGTCGACGCCCCGGTGGAAACCCTCGCCCCGGCGCCCGCCACGGTCCCCCTGGACAAGACTCCGACGGTCCCCACCCCCCGTACCCCCCTGGTCCTGGGCACCCCCGAAACCCGCCGCCCCCTGGCAGCCCAGGCCATCGCGGACGCGGAGTCCGCCGCCCTGGTCATCACCTCGGACCCCACCCTGTGGGAGGAGACGAAGGACGCGCGGGCGAAGCTCGGCCCCGTCCTGGTCTACGACCCCTCGCACCTCTGCGACACCCCGGCCCGCCTCCACTGGCCCCCCACCACCGGCTGCGAGGACAACACCACGGCCGCCCATCGGGCGAGATCCCTCCTCGCCCCGATAAGGCCGAGCGCCAAGCTGGACACCGCGGTGGCCGACACCGCCGAAACCCTGCTCCGCAGCTTCCTGCACGCCGCCGCGGTCGACGGCCGCAACATCAAACACGTACACCGCTGGGCCCAGGGCACCCAGGTCCAGGACGCCGTCCGCGTCCTGCGCACGCACCCCAAGGCGGCCTCGGGCGCGGCGGGCGAGCTGGAGTCGGCCCTCACCGCGCACACCGAACGCCGGGACATCGCACAGGAGTTGACGGCCCGCGCCCTCGCCGCCCTGTTCACGGTGAACGTACGCGAGTCCTGCACACCGAACCGAACCGACGCCCTCACCCTGGATTCCTTCATCGATGAAGGGGGCACGCTCTTCGTGGTGGGTGAGGCGATCGAGGACCCCAAGACCAACCCCGGCGCCATGCCGCTCCTGACGGCACTCGCCTCCAGCGTGGTCGAGCACGGCCGGCGCATGGCCGAACGGTCATCCTCCGGTCGGCTCGACCCACCAGTCACGCTCGTCCTCGACGACGTGGCGGCGGTCGCCCCGCTCCCGCAACTGCCGGAGCTGCTCGCCGGCGGAGCCGAGCGGGGCATGCCCACGCTGGCCCTGCTCCGCTCCCGCGAGCAGGGCCGAGCGCGCTGGCCGCACGACGAACTGACCGGCTGACCGCCGACCGCCGACTATCTGTTCTGACTAAAACGAGCGTTCTATCCAGCCCGCGAAGAGGTCAAGGACACCAGGTGGTCAGGCGCCCGACCGCTCGAGCACCATCTCCCGCTCCCGCGCCCCCGGATCCCCGGGCACGGGCGCGACCTCCCCGCTCGGTACGAACCCGAACTTCCGGTAGAACGCCTCCGCGCGCGGATTGCCCTCGTGCACATAGAGCCGCACCCGCTCGACCCCGGCCCCCTCGCCCTCCGGCGCCCGCGCCCAGTCGACCGCCGCCGAGAACAGCGCCTCGGTGACCCCCGTACCCCGGTGCTCGGCCCGCACGAAGACCCCCACGAGGTGCGCCTGCCGCACCAGGACGCCACCGCCGAGCGCACCCTGCGTACCCGGCTCCTCGATCAGCACGGTCACCGAGCCCGCCCAGCCGCCGTCCGGCCCCTCGGCGATGAACTGCCGCACGGACCCGCCCGGCGCGGCCGCCCCCTCGGCACGCTCCTGCCAGAAGGTGTCGGTCCGCGCGGCGGCGTTCTCGTACGTCTCCAAGAAGGCGACCGGGGCCGCCGGGTCCCGCAGGGCGAGGAGTCGCAGGTCACGGACCTTCTGCCATTCGTCGGCGCGCACGGGGCGTATGAGGTGTTCCATACACCGATCTTGGGTGGCGGACCGGCAGCACGCAACGCAATTCACCCGCACCCCGGCGTCGTACCACCGGCCGTGCCCCCGTCGTACCCCGGTACTACCCGCCGCCCGACGAAGAGACCCCGGTCCGACGCGCCCGCCCCCGCCCCGCCGCGACGATCGACCCATGATTCGGGCACACGGACTCACCAAACGCTACGGCGGCAAGCGCCCCAAGACCGCCGTCGACGACCTCACCTTCGAGGTCCGCCCCGGCACCGTCACCGGCTTCCTCGGCCCCAACGGCGCCGGCAAGTCCACGACCATGCGGATGCTCCTCGGCCTTGACGCGCCGACGGCCGGGCGCTGCACCGTCGGCGGCCGCGCGTACACCGCGCACAGCGCGCCCCTGACACAGGTCGGCGCGCTCCTGGAGGCCCGCTCCATCCACCCGGGCCGCTCCGCGTACCACCACCTGATGGCGCTCGCGCACACCCACGGCATCCCGGCCTCGCGCGTCCGGGACGTCCTGGACACGACCGGCCTCACGGACGTCGCGGGTCGCCGCGTGAAGGGCTTCTCGCTCGGCATGGGCCAGCGCCTCGGCATCGCGGCCGCCCTCCTCGGCGACCCCGGCACCCTCATCCTGGACGAGCCGGTCAACGGCCTCGACCCGGAGGGCGTGCTGTGGATCCGCAACCTCCTCAAGGCCCAGGCGGCCGAGGGCCGCACCGTCCTCGTCTCGTCGCACCTGATGAGCGAGATGGCGGTGACCGCCGACCACCTCATCATCATCGGCAGGGGCCGACTGCTCGCGGACACCACCGTCGAGCGCTTCGTACGCGACTCGGGCACCGGCTCCGTGAAGGTCGTCTCCCCGGCGGCGGCCCACCTGTCAGAGCTGCTCGCGGGCCCCGCGGTGACCATCACCAGCGACACCCCCGGCACCCTCGACGTCCGCGGCACAGACGCCGAACACATCGGCCGCACCGCCGCCGCCCACGCCATCCCCCTCTTCGAACTCACCCCGCAGACCGCCTCCCTGGAGCAGGCCTTCATGGACCTCACGCACGACTCGGTCGAGTACGTCACGTCCGGCCCCTCCCTGGCAGGAGCCGCCGCATGACCACCACCGACACCACCGCAGCCGCCCCCTCCCAGCCCTACCGCCTGACCCCGGCCGGGATCCTGCGCTCGGAGTGGCACAAACTCTGGACGCTGCGCACCACTTGGATCACCCTGCTCACCGCGACCGCCCTCGTGCTTGCCGTCGGCATCACCATGGGCAGCACGTACGACGGCGACGACTCCGAGGTCGACACGGTCGTCTTCGTCCTCTTCGGCACCCAGCTCTCCCAGATCTGCCTCGCCGTCCTCGGCATCCTGGTCACGGCGGGCGAGTACGCGACGGGCATGATCCGCGCCTCCCTGACCGCGGTCCCGCGCCGCCTGCCCGTCCTGTGGTCCAAGGCCGCGGTCTTCACGGCGGTCGCCTTCACGCTGTCCCTCGTCACGAACGTCGTCACGTTCCTGGTCGCCCAGATCTGGCTCGGCGGCACCGACAAGGAGCTGGCGCTCACCGACCCGGGCGTCCTCGGCGCCCTCACGGGCAGCGCCGCGGCCATCACCCTCCTGAGCCTGATCGCCCTCGGCCTCGGCGCGCTCCTCCGCTCGGTGCCCGGCGGCATCGGCGCGTTCGTCGGCGCCGTCCTGGTCCTGCCGGAGGTCCTCACGACGCTGCCCCTCGACGCGGTGGACACCGCGGTCAAGTACTTCCCGGCGCAGGCCTCCTCGTCCCTCGGCTCGATCACCCGCGTCGAGAACACGATCGCCCCGGGCGCGGGCCTGCTGTCCCTGGCCCTCTGGGCCGCGGCGATCCTCACGACGGCAGCACTGCTGCTCAGGCGCCGGGACGTATGAGGTCTTCGGTACGTGTGCGACGTGTACGAGGATGAAGGCGTGGCCAACGACCCGCACCCGCTCACCCGGCACCTGCAGCAACTCACCGAGCGGGCGCGCGCCTTCGACCGGCGCCGCCCGCTCGCCTGGGACGTGCTGCTCACGGGCTTCTTCGTGGTGGCCGCCGGCATCGACTACATGGGCGACGGCTGGCGCAACATCGCCGCCAACACCGATCTCCCCGACTGGCTGATCCTGGTCCTGACCCTCGGCATGTCGGTGCCGCTGCTGTGGCGCCGCAGCAGGCCGATGACGGTCCTCGCGGTGATGGTGGGGTTCGGCGCGGTCAACAGCGCGACGGGCGCGCTGCTCCAGGTCGCCCTGGTCCAGCTCATCGTCCTGTTCAACATCGCACTGAGGCTCCCGCTGAGGACGCTGGGGTGGGCGGGCCTGCTGACGACGGCGCCGGTGGTCGTGGGCTCCATCCGCTTCCCGAGAGGCAGTTGGGACCAGCAGGTCGTGCCGCAGGTGTGGGCGTACGCCATCGTCGCCCTCCTCGGCATCGCGGTGCGCTCACGACAGGACTACACGCGGGCCCTGGTCGAGCGCGCCCACCAGCTCGAGGTGGAACGCGACCAGCAGGCACGCCTTTCGGCCGCCGCCGAACGCACCCGCATCGCCCGCGAGATGCACGACATCATCGGCCACAACCTGTCGGTCATCACGGGCCTCGCCGACGGCGGCAAGTACGCGGCCGCCAAGTCCCCCGAGCGCGCCGCGCAGGCCCTCGACGCCATCGGCTCCACGAGCCGCCAGGCCCTCGCGGAGCTGCGCCGCCTCCTCGACGTACTGCGCGAGGAGGCACCCGAGGCCGCCGAACTCGCCCCGCAGCCCGCCCTCACCGACCTGGACCGCCTCATCGACGGCGTCCGCGCGGCGGGCCTGCCGGTCCGCGGCACCTTCCACGGCCACGCCGACTCCATGCCCCAGGGCCAGCAACTCACGGTGTACCGCGTGGTGCAGGAGGCCCTGACGAACACGATGAAGCACGCGGGGGCGGGGGTGACGGCGACGGTCGACGTCGCGTACGCCGAGGACGGGGTGACGGTGTCGGTCACGGACACGGGTCGGGCGGGCCCGCGCGGCGCTCCCTCCACCGACGCGGGTGCAGGTGCGGGTGCGGGCCGCGGCCTGACCGGCATGCGTGAACGAACCGCGTTGTACGCGGGCACACTTGAGGCCGGCCCGCGCCCGCACCCCGAACAGGGCTGGCAGGTCCGCCTCCACCTCCCCCGCACCTCCGCTCCCCTCGCTTCTAAGGAACCCGCTCAGTGACGACCGTCCTCATAGTCGACGACCAGCCTTTGCAGCGCTTCGGCTTCCGCATGCTCCTGGAGAGCCAGGACGACATGACGGTGGTGGGGGAGGGCGGCAACGGCACGGACGCGGTGCGGATGACGTCCGGCCTGCGCCCGGATGTGGTCCTGATGGACATCCGCATGCCCGACATGGACGGCATCGAGGCCACGCGGCGCATCGTCGCGTCGGGTTCCAGTACGCGGGTCCTGATCCTGACGACGTTCGACCTGGACGAGTACGCGTACGCGGGGCTGCGGGCGGGGGCGTCGGGTTTCCTCATCAAGGACGCGCTGCCGGAGGAGCTGTTGTCCGGGATACGTGCGGTGGCGACGGGCGACGCGGTGGTGGCGCCTCGTCTGACGCGGCGCCTCCTGGACACTTTCGTCGACCATTTGCCGGCCGGTCCGGACGCCGAGGCTTCCTCGGACCCCGGGAAGCACCCGCTCCTGTCGGCTCTGACGGACCGCGAGCGTCAGATCCTGACCGTCATCGGCCAGGGCTGGACGAATTCCGAGATCGCTGCCCGCCTGCACCTCGCGGAGTCGACGGTGAAAACGCATGTGGGCCGCATCCTCGCGAAGACGGGTGCGCGGGACCGGGTGCAGGCGGTCATTCTGGCGTACGACACAAAGCTGGTGCGGCCGTCCTGATCTCACCGAAAGCCCTGTGCTGCGGAAAGCCCCTGAACGCAGAAAACCCCCGTGCCGAATGGCACGGGGGTTTTCTCTACAATTAGTTCGGCGGCG
>NZ_BMNG01000007.1:366893-465300 GCF_014646335.1 Streptomyces lasiicapitis | reverse complement strand
CACAACCACCAGAGAACCCGCTCTGACCTGCCTGAACGCAGCCTTCTGCAACAGGCTTTAGCGTCACGGCTTGAGCGCGAGGCCCCCGTGCTCACCGATGGCCACCGGGGCGGGGGACTTGGGGTCCGGGCGCCAGAAGGGGACGGAGACGACGCCGGGGTCGAGGAGTTCCAGGCCGTCGAAGAAGGCCTCGATCTGGTCGACGGGACGCAGGAAGTAGGGGACGGCGCCGGTTTCGTTGTACGCGTCCTGGGCCTGTTCGTAGTCGGCGTCGACGCCCCGTGAACCGTCGTTGATGGAGAGGTAGCTGCCGGAGGGCAGTCCGTCGAGGAGGCGGGCGACGATGGTGCGCGCCTGCTCGTAGTCGGCGACGTGGCCCAGGATGTTGCTGAGGATCAGGGCGGTGGGGCGCGTGAAGTCGAGCGTGTCGGCCGCGGCCGCCAGGATGCGGTCGGGGTCGGCGAGATCGGCGTCCACGTAGGCCGTCGCACCCTGAGCGGTGGAGGTGAGCAGGGCGCGGGCGTGCGCGAGGACCATCGGGTCGTGGTCGACGTAGACGATCCTGGTCTCGGGGGCGAGCCGCTGGGCGACCTCGTGGGTGTTGTCCACGGTCGGCAGGCCGGTGCCGATGTCGAGGAACTGCCGGATGCCCGCCTCCTCGACCAGGTACGTGATGTTGCGGCGCAGGAAGGCGCGGCTGCTGCGGGCGATGGTGACGATGCCGGGGTAGACGGCGCTGTAGGCGTTGCCGGCCGCCTCGTCGACGGGGTAGTTGTCCTTCCCGCCCAGCCAGTAGTTCCAGATCCGGGCCGAGTGCGGCACCGACGTGTCGATGTGCTGCCGCGCCGCTGATCCGGGCGTCGTCGCGGGGTCGGTCATGGGCACCGTCCGTCTTCTACCGAGGCGTGAACTGTTTCACCGCACAAGGTACGTCCCAACGATCCGCACGGGGACACCGGTTCACGTGGACAAGCGAGCCGCCGGGCCTCAGCTCACCGCAACAGCGGTGCTCGCGCCTTCCAGGCCCCGCTCGCCGGCCCCGGGTGCGCTCGATTCGCGTACCACCAGCTCCGGTGCGAGCCGTATCGCCCGCTGCGGGCCCTCGGAGCCCGGGGAGGCCAGGCGCCGGTTCAGCAACTGCGTGGCCTCCGCGGCCAGTTCGGCCACCGGCTGGCGGACGGTCGTGATGCCCGGCGCGGAGAGCGCCGCCATCGGGATGTCGTCGAAGCCGGTGACGGCCACGTCGCCGGGCACGTCCGCGCCGAGCTGCTGCAGGCGCTGCAGCGCGCCGACCGCGATGAGGTCGTTGGCGCACACCAGCGCGTCGGGCCGGGCGTCCCACACCAGGTCGACGGCCGCGCGGCCCCACTCCACGGAGAAGTCGCCGAGCGCGATCCGCCCCGGAGCGGCCGCGTCCAGAGCGCCCGAACCGGCCGCGTACGCCGCGCGCCGCTCGGCCGCCGCCGACGCCGTTCCGTCGGCGCCGAGGAAGCAGACACGGCGCCGGCCCGTGGCGGCCAGATGATCGAGTACGAGGGCCATGCCCGCGGAGTTGTCGACGGCCACGGAGTCCGCGATGCCCGGTCCGCAGCCCCGGTCCATCAGGACCAGCGGCACCCGGGCGGCGGCCGCGGCCACCGCGTCGCGGCTGCGGCGCTCGTCGGCCGGGATGACGAGGAGGGCGTCCACGCGCCGGCTCAGCAGATCGTCGATGTACTCGGCCTCGGCCACCGGGTCGTCGTCGCAGTCGGCGAGCAGCACGGCGCGGCCCTCGGCGTGCAGGGCGTGGGTCAGCTCGCGCACGAGCGCCGGGTAGAAGGGGTTGGTGATCTGCGGCAGGACCAGGCCGACGGTGCCGGTGGCGCGGCTGCGCAGGGCGCGGGCCGCGTGATTGGGCCGATAGCCGAGTCTCTCGGCGGCCTCGCGGACGCGGCGGGCGGTCTCGGCGCCGACGGGGCGGGTCCCGGCGAGGACCCGGGAGACGGTGGCGACGGAGCAGCCGGAGGCCCGGGCCACGTCCCGCAGTGTCACGTCAGCCACGCCTGTGCCCACCCCTCCGGTGAATTTCGGCAAACGTTATCAACGGCCGTCCGTCACGACCAGAGTCCCTTTCGCGGCGAAGATCACAGCTTTGCCGCCCGGGGCGTGGCGCAGGTCATTGACAGAATTCCTCCTCCTGCACAAAGTCTTCGGAGAACGTTTTCCCGAGCGCCGCCCCGCCGCGGCAGCTCAGCCGAACAAAGAGGTTCCGCCGATGGCCAGAAAGATCATCCTCGACTGCGACCCGGGACATGACGACGCGATCGCCATGCTCCTCGCGCACGGCAATCCCGACGTCGAGCTGGTCGCGGTCACCACGGTCGTCGGCAACCAGACCCTGGAGAAGGTCACCCGCAACGCGCTCTCCGTGGCCCGCATCGCGGACATCACCGGCGTCCCCTTCGCCGCAGGCTGCCCCCGCCCCCTGGTGCGCACCGTCGAGACGGCCCCCGAGATCCACGGCGAGAGCGGCATCGACGGCCCCGTCATGCCCGAGCCCACCCTGGAGCTCGACCCCCGCCACGCCGTCGACCTCATCATCGACACCGTGATGGCGCACGAGCCCGGCGAGATCACCCTCGTGCCCACCGCGGGCCTGACGAACATCGCCCTCGCCGTCCGCAAGGAGCCCCGCATCGCCGAGCGCGTCCGCGAGGTCGTCCTCATGGGCGGCGGCTACCACACGGGCAACTGGAGCGCGGTCGCCGAGTTCAACATCAAGATCGACCCCGAGGCCGCACACATCGTCTTCAACGCGGGCTGGCCCGTCACCATGGTCGGCCTCGACCTGACGCACCAGGCCCTCGCGACCCCCGAGGTCGTCGAGCGCATCGCGAAGGTCGGCACCAAGCCCGCCGTCTTCGTCAACGAGCTCCTGGACTTCTTCGGCGCCATGTACCTGAAGAACCAGGGCTTCGAGGCCCCGCCCGTGCACGACCCGTGCGCGGTCGCGTACGTCATCGACCCGAGCGTCATGACCGTACGCAAGGCCCCCGTGGACATCGAGCTCACCGGCACCCTCACCCTCGGCATGACCGTCGCGGACTTCCGCGCGCCCGCCCCCGCCGACTGCCGCACCCAGGTCGCCGTCGACCTGGACCACGAGCGGTTCTGGGATCTGGTCGTGGACGCCCTCGAGCGGATCGGCGACGTACGCGCGTGAACACCTCCGTCACCGAAACCGCAACCCCGGCCGCCACCCCAGGCGGCCGCCCCGTGCGCGTATGGGTCCTGGTCACCGCGCTGCTCGCGGCCTGTTTCGCCTTCCAGCTCAACGCGAGCATGCTCAGCCCCGCCCTGAAGAGCGTCGAGGACTCCCTCGGGGCCACCTCCTCCGAGATCGGCCTGACCCAGACGGCCTTCTTCACCTCCGCCGCCCTCTTCTCGCTGTTCCTGCCGCGCCTCGGCGACCTCATCGGCCGCCGCCGTGTGCTCGCCGCGATGATGGCGATGATGGCCGTCGGCTGCGTCGTGGCCGCGCTCGCGACGAGCGTGCCCATGCTGTTCGCCGGCCGCGTCATCCAGGGCGTGTCCGGGCCGACCGTGCCGCTCTGCCTGATCATGCTGCGCAACGAGGTCCACGAGCCGAAGCGGTACGGCACGCTCCTCGGCGTCATCACCGCCGTCAACGGCGGCATCGCAGGCGTCGACTCCATCGCGGGCGGCTCCCTCGCCGACAACTACGGCTTCCAGTCCGTGTTCTGGGTCATGGCCGTCGTGGCCGGACTCGCCATGGTCCTGGTCGCCACGCTCACCCCGGAGTCCACCGCCCGCGTCACCGGCTCCGAGCGGCGCATGGACTGGCCCGGCGTGGCCCTCCTGGTCGTCTCCGTCGGCGCGGCCCTCATCGGCCTCAACGAGGCCGGGAAGCTCGGCGCCGCGAACTGGCCGCTGGTCGCCGGGCTCGCCGTCGTCGCCGCGCTCGCCTTCGCCGCGTTCTGGCGCGCCGAGGACCGCAGCCGCCACCCCCTCGTCGCCACCCGGCACCTGCGCCGGCGCTCCACCTGGGCCCTGTTGCTGACCACCGTCCTGACGATGACGGGCGTGTTCGCCGTCATGAACGGCATGATCCCCGCGTTCGCCCAGAACGCGGACGCCGGATTCGGGATGAGCGCCGAGGAGTCGGCCTGGTGGACCCTCACTCCGTACGCCCTCGCGGGTCTGGCCATGGGCCCCATCGCCGGACGCCTCGCCGCCACCCACGGCTACGGCCGCATCCTGCGCCTCGGCCTCATCGGCTCCGCCGGAACCGTCGCCCTGATGCTCTTCACCCTCCAGGCCGACTCCCGCCCGCTCCTGCTCGTCTCGTCGGTCCTCATCGGCGTGACGTACGCGGGCGTCGGCAACATCGTCCTCAACGGCCTCGGCATCGTCCTCTCCCCGAAGGAGAACCCCGGCTTCCTGCCGGGCCTGAACGCCGGCGCCTTCAACCTGGGCGCGGGCCTGAGCTTCGCGCTCCTGTACGCCGTCCAGACCGCCGTCGAACCGGCCGACAAGACCTCGGCCGCGGGCTACTCGGCGGGCATGATCGCCGGTGTCGTCCTGATCGCGGCGGCGTTCCTCACGTCCTTCCTCATCCCGAAGCCGGTGGAGGCGGAGGCACACGAGTAGGTCCCCAGCGAGGGGCCGGTCCCCGTGTCGTGGGCGCTCACCCGTTGCTGCGGGTGAGCGCCCACGTGTACGCGGACTCGATGCCGCCGTGACGCGACCGCGTGCTCAGCCGTCCTCGCCGGGCGGTGTACCGCAGCCGGGGCCGCCCGGCCCGCCGAACTGCACCGAGCTGAAGAAGTCCCGGTAGGTGGGGTAGAAGTTGCCCTTGCCCGTCGGGCCGGAAGAGGTCACGGCCGTACAGCCGGTGTAGTGGAGCCCTGACCAGAGGTAGATGGTCCAGGGCGTCCGGTTCCAGTCCGACTTGGCCCGGTCGTTCATGCCGACCGTCGTGAGATCCGGGTGGTCTCCCCGGAGGGCGACCATGTCCCCGTTCCCGTCGAGGGCCGAGAACATGCAGTAGTGGCCGTCGGGGCAGCGGTCATACCCATCGGCGGCGTGGGCGGTGGAGACCGGTGCGAGGGTGGCGGCCGCGGCGGCCACGGCCACGAACAGCGCAGAGAGCCTCATCCGCGTCCTCTGCGTTCTCTGTGTTCTCTGTGTTGTGTGAGTCTTCCTCTTCTCAACTGCGACGACCTTGCGCATACCGATCCCCCTTGCCGTCCGGGCCCGTGAGCCCGTCCGTGATGCCGCGGCCCCCCTGATCGGCGGCGCGCGGGCTGTGACGCATTCCAGGCTTGCTGATCTGTCCGGCGAGCCGCCATCCCTCACATGAGGGGCGCACGGGAGTGACTGGACGGTCCCCGAGGGCGCCGTGGTCACCGTTTCGGCGTACGCGCGCTCCAGCCGACCACCATGGCCGCCACCGCGACGACCGGCACGAGCAGCAGCGCCGTCCCGCTCCCTTCCGCCGCCGCGACCCACGCGAACACCGCCGCCCCGAGCGCCCCGCCCGCCAGGTCCACGCTGTTCAGCCACGCCATGGTCTCGGTGACACGCCCCTCCGGCGCGAGATCCCCACCCGTCGTACGCAGCGCCGCGAAGGCGGACCCGATGCTGAGCCCGGCCACCGGGCAGACCAGCAGCACGACCCACGGCGACAGCCGCACCGCGCACGCCAGCGCAGCCGCCCCGGCCGCGAACACGCAGAGCAGTACGGGGATTCGCCGTCCCCGGCCCGACAGAGCGGCGGGCACGGACACGGCTCCCAGCGCGAGACTGCCGAGGACGCTGCCCATGGACAGCGCTCCGAGCAGCCATCCGGACAGGGCGACCGCGCCGTGCTCCTGCGCGTACTTCGGCAGCACCACATCTACGCCGGTCACGGCGCAGACGAACAAGGCGTCTGCCGCAAGCAGTTGGCGCAGTGGTGCGTTCCGCAATGGCTGGAGGCCGTGCCCTTGCCCGCGCTGGCGCTCGACCGGGTGCGGCGTGGTCGGAAGGACGACCAGCAGCCAGACTGCCCCCGCCGTCAGCGACGCGACCGCCAGGAGCGGAGCGAGCGGGGAGACCGACACGCTGAGCCAGCCCGCGAGAGCGGGACCGATGACCAGGGCGGCACCCGTCATCGCCGAGTCGAGTGCCATCGCCGGGCCCAGGGTGCGTTCACCGGCCGCTTGGTGCCAGACGGAGCGCATCATGACCGCGGCCGGCGGGGACGTCGCTCCCATCACCGCTGCGAGCGTGAGCAGTGGGAGGGGCGGGCCGTCTCCGCGTACGACGACGAGGAGGAGCGCGATGGCCGTCACGTACCCGGCGAGACAGCCCAGCAGCACCGGACGGCGAGGGTATCGGTCGACCAGCCGTCCTCGCAGCGGAGCCGTCGCCCCTTGGCCGATGGCCGCGCAGCTCACCGCCAACCCCGCCGTGCCGAAGGAGTGGTGACGGCTGATCAGGAGCAGCAGGCTCAGGCCGACCATGCCGGGAGCCAGTTTCGAGGCCATCCCGGTGAGGGCGATGGGCCAGAAGCCGGGCACGGCCCGGAGTGCGCGATAGCCGGACGGCGGCGGCCGCCGGCAGCCTCCGGACCCGACCCCGGATCCAGACCCGACCCCGACCCCGGATCCAGACCCGGACCCGACCCCGGACCTGGATCCAGACCCGGACGCGGTCCCGGCCTCGTCCCTGGCCCCGGTTCCGGGCAGCTCGCCGGAACGGGCGCTCACCGGGCGGTGCGCAGAGCAGCAACGCACCAGTTGAGGACCGGCGCCAGGCTGTCCGGCGGCGGCCAGCCGTTGACCACGGCGAGCAGTTCCAGGTACCGGTCGCGCCGCGCGTCGTTCATGGCTTCCAGGCGGGACAGCAGCCGTCGGCGCAGTTCGTCGGCGGGGAGTCGACGGCCGAGGATGCGGGTGTAGTGGGCGGTGAGGTCGGCGACGACCGGTTCGGCCTCGGGCGATGACGGGTCGGTGCCCGCCGCGAGGGCGGGGGTGACGCGGGCGCGGAGTGCCTCGGCGAGGACGCGGGGGAGTCCGGTCGCGTCGTCCGGGGCCCGGTCGGCCGCGATGTCGTGGGCCATCCCGTGCAGGCTGCCGCGGAAGCCGGGGTCCTGGAACAGCCCGGCCAACTCCACCCACGCCTCGATCTGTTCGGGCTCCGGGTCGGCGGGCAGCTCGGGCGTCATCGACCGCATGACGCCCGCGAACGCGGGGTGGTCGTGCAGCCCGTCGAAGACGGCGGCGAGGAAGTCGTCGATGACGCGGCACCGCTCCGCCGCGGAGAGCTTCGCGAGCCGGTGCACCAGGTCGAGGTCCTCGGGGGCCGAGCCGCGCCGGGCCGCCACCGTCAGGACCGCGCGCCGCAGTTGGAGGGCGCGGATCTGTACGTCAAGGGCCTCGGCGTGCGCCGCCGTCACCTCGGCGAGCGAGAGCTCCCGGTCCACCACCCCGCGGATCGTGTCCAGGTCCAGTCCCAGATCACGCAGCGTCCGCACCAGTTCGAGCCGCGCCACCGCCTCCGTGCCGTATCGCCGGTAGCCGACCGGGCTGCGCTCCGTCGGCTCGACGATGCCCCGGTCCGAGTAGAACCGGATCGTCTTGACTGTCAGCCCGGTGCGTCGGGCCAGTTCACCGATCGCGTACAGCGGTTCGTCGTTCATGGGCCCCACCCTCTTGTCTCCCCTTACGGGAGACTCAAGCGCAGCCGGTCACACTCCGGGAGGCGACACGTCGGATGTCGCCCGTAGCCGGAATTCGGCGATGAGGTACCGCTCCCTCGATGTCACGGTGACGCTCACGAGGTCGCCGTCGGCGAAGCACACCGGGTGGACGTGGATCCACCAGATGCTGTTGTGGTGCTCGTAGCCCACCCACAGAGGCCTGTTGTCCTGTATCGCGGCGGAGACCGTGGCGACCGCCTGCTGGTGGGCGGGGGTCCCGGCGCCACTGGCCGCCGCCTGCTCCTCGTCGGCCTGGGCCCGTTCCCTCGCGGCCTGTGCGAGCTTGGCCTCGAGTTGGCGTGTCGTCTGGAGGCGTTCCCGGCGCGGCTTCCACGTATAGACGTATCCGCCGTAGAGGAAGCCGGACACGACGAATGTGCCGAGCCCGGCTGCCGTGATCAGCGCGGACGTTCCCGCCGACTGGCCGGTCTCGCGGCCCGAGGCGATGAGGATGAGCGTGATCAGTCCGCCGAGTACGAGCAGTACGACGGTCAGCAAGGCAAGGACCTGGCCGCCGGTCAGGCTTCGGGAGATCACTTCGTCGCCAGGGAGTACGCGGGGTGTCGGGCGCGGGGAGGGCGCGAGTCGCGTGGGCGGGTGGTGTGGCGGTGCCGACGCCTCGGCTTCACGGGGTGGGCTCGCGAGGGCGTCGCGGGTCACCGCGTCGGGGTCGACCACCGTCGCGACCTCAGCGTCGACCGCCGTCGCACCGCGAGCGGTCCCGGCCGCGGGCCCCGCCTCGGGCGGCGCGTCCCGCGGAACAGGCAGCTCCGCGATCCGCTCCCGCACCGCGCCCGCGCTCGGCGGCCTGTCCCCAGGCTGCTTGGCGAGGAGATCGAGGAGCAGGGAGTCCCACGCGGGAGGGAGCCCTAGGCGCCGCGCACTCGGGCGTGCGGGCGCGTCTTCGAGATGCTGCCGCAGCACCCGCTGCCAGGGCCCCTCGGCGAAGGGAGGCCGACCGACCAGCGTCGCGTACAGCAGACAGCCCAAGGAGTAGAGATCACTGCGCGCGTCGAGCGACTTGGCTCCACCTGCCTGCTCCGGGGACATGTAGGCGAGGGTGCCCAGTACATGACCGGTGCCGGTGAGAGTCGTCAGGTCGATGCCGTCGGCGTCGAGCCGCGCGATGCCGAAGTCCAGTACGGTCGCGTGCCCGTCGGGACCGATCATGACGTTCGCGGGTTTCAGGTCCCGGTGCACGATGCCCGCGGCGTGCATGGTGGAAAGGGCCTCGCAGATCTCGCCGCCCCACCGGGCGATCTCCGCGAGCGTGGGTCTGCGCGCGGTGAGTAGACGGCTCAGCGGCTCGCCGGGTATCTCGTCCATGACGAGGTACAACAGCGGGCGGCCGTCGACCACCGCCTCGCCGGAGTCGTGCACCTCGACGATGTGGGGACTGCTCAGCAGGGACGCGACCCTGAACTCGCGGCGGAACCTGCGGGCGAGCTCCGAGGTCTCCGCCCCGCCGTGGCCGACCACCGTCTTCACCGCGACGACGCGCTGCCGCACCTGGTCCGTGGCCCGCCATACGGTGCCCATGCCCCCGGAACCGAGCGGTTCCCGCAGCTGATAGCGCCCGCCGAGCACCACGCCTCGCATCCCAACCCCCCATGTGCGGCGGCCCGTTGGCCGGTCGCCGGGCAATTCTCGGTCGAACACGCCAGGTCCGCCAGCGCTCTCGCCGGGTGTGCGGGCCTCGTGGGCGTACGTCGGCCGATTTGACCTCGAGTGCACTTCAAGTTGCAGGATCGGGTCACGTCCTGCGAAAGGGGAATGGGTATGACGTCGTACCGCTCACCACTGGACCCCTACGGGGCGCTTTGGGCAGCCGACCGCGACGAGGCGGACGGGAGGGATGAGGCGGACGGGAGGGACGAGCTGCCGGTGGTGCCGGGCGACCCGTCCGGCCGGGAGGCGATGCGCCGCGGTCTCGCGCTCGTACGGGCCTACGCGCGCGGGGACGCCGCAGCGGTCGCCGCCGCCCTCGACGGGGCCGAACACGCCGTGGCCCGCCAACTCCCTTCCGTCACGGGGGACATCCTGCGTCTGGTCGTCGGCATCGTGATGTCGGGCCCACGCACTCTCACCCCCGCGGACGTGGTGCGCGCGGCCGACACCATCGCCGCCGCCGGGCCGCCCCACCACGAACTCGCCGTGACCCAGGCCGTACGGGCCTGGGCCGACGGGGACGACATGCACCTGCGCACCTCGTGGCGGGACGGTGCGGCGGCCGCGCACGGCGCCGCGGTGCTGGCGGCCGCGCTGGCCGTGCGGGCGTGGGGGAGGGACCCGTTCCTCGGCCTCCTCGACACGTTCGACGAGGTGGTCGACGCCTGCCGCTAGATGCCATCGCCTGCCGGCGAAGGGGGAGGGCGGGGACGGCGGGCTACGCCGCGTCCGGCTTGCGTACCAGCACCAGGTGATAGTTCACATGGTCCCGGCAGAACTCGCGGTACGGACCCATCAGCGGATCCGTGGCGGCCAGCGCCTCCTTGCCGAACCGCTCCTCGATCTCCGCCCGCCGATCCGCGTACAGCACAGCCATCAGCTCGGAGCTCAGCACCGCGTTGGCCGTCATGTCCTGCGCCCGCGCCATCCGGAAACCGGCCTCCTCGACCTCGCCGACGAGCGTGCTGAAGGACCGCAGCGGCGGGCAGGTCCACAGCTTCGTGAACGCCGCCGTCTCCTCCTCGGTGGGCGTGCCGCGCACCGTGAACTCGGTGAACAGCAGGTGCCCGCCGGGCTTGAGCACCCGCAGCGCCTCGCGCAGCCCCTGCGGCCGGTCGGACAGATGGGGGAGGCAGTCGATCGACCAAGCGGCGTCGAACGCGGCGTCGGGATGGCCGAGTTCCATGGCGTTTCCGTACGCGAAGTCCACGCGCTCGCCGGCCGGATGGCCGCCGCGCCGTTCCTCGCACCGGGCGAGCTGCGCCTTGCTGACCGTGATGCCGGTGACCCGGCTGCCGGTGCGCTCCGCGAGGCGCAGCGCGGGGCCGCCGGTGCCGCAGCCGATGTCCAGGACGTGGGAGCCCGGTTGGGGACGGAGCGTATCGACGAAGAAGTCGGTCTGCCGGTCCTGCGCGAGATCGGCGAGACCGACGAGCGTGGTGACGGGGGTGCGCGCGTCGTGCGGGACCAGCATGCCGATGTGCACGGCCGCGGACCCGAGCGTCATGGCCAGAAGATCGCCGAACTGGTCGTACATCGCCCCGACTTCCTCGGGCGTGGGAGCCGAAGTGCCGTGCACGGGTTGCTCGTTGGTTGCCAAGGGGTGTCTCCTCCCGAACAGATTCGACAGATTGGGCTGTGCGTTGGATCAGGTGGTGTTCATCCACCACCAATCCACTCCTCATCCATTGCACCTGCCACAGCCGCTCCCGTGACGACGGAGTCAAGCCACGCGCAGCACCGCCCCGGCGTTCAGTACGCTGGCTGACTCCCGGGCCCCTTGAGGGGCAGCCCGTACACAGCCAAAGCGGATTGGCGAAGCGCGTGTTCAGACGCAAGCAGCCCGCCCAGAACCCCGACATCGCGAAGCACATGAGGGGTCTCTTCGCGGCCATGTCCCCGGCGGAGCGCGGCGATCCGCAGCTCATGGCCAAGAAGTACGGCCAGTACTTCTACGGCGGCGCCCTGGCCCATCGGCTGGCGCGCAGCCAGAAGCGGTCGCGGGCGCACTTCCACATCGGATTCGAAGCGGCCGACGGCGACTTCGCGACCCTCACCAAACGAAGCGCGCTCGTCGCCGAGACCCTGTTGCTGTCGCACCGCGGGACGGGGAGCTGCCACAGCATCTTTCCGCGGCGAACGACGAGCACGACGAACTATCCGGTGGGGGCGAACCCGTCGCTCAGCGGCCTCGCCCTGTCCACGCGCGAAAGCACGTCCGCCGTCTACATGACGTGCCGCGACCTGAACGCCCTGGGGCAGTGGATCACCGATGCGGAACCCCTGCTCAAGTCCGGCCTCGCCTGGTACATGCCCGACTACTGGGTCGACGGCGAGAGCACCATCAGCCCCCGAGGCCCGGGGGCGAGTTCGGTACGCACGATCCGCCGCGACGAGAGCCATGACATTCCCTCGTACCTCGACTTCCTGGTCCAGGACGGAAAGGTCGTCGGCGAGTTCGACGCCTCGCCCGTCGCGAGCCAGGTCGTGCGGCCCGTCCTGCGGATCGATCTGCCGTTCGTCGACGGCGTGACGCTGCGCGACTTCAGCGAGATCACGGTGCAGGAGTTCGCTTCGTACGCCCAGCTCCGTCTCTTCCTGCGGGACGCGTTCCTGGGCCTCGACGACGCCCTGAACGCGGAGCAGTCGGAACGCGAGATGGTCAGGATCGGGCAGCGGATCGAGAGCGAGATCCGGGGCGTCCAGTCGCAGCTGACGGCCGCACGGCGCAAGCGGGCGGTGGCCGTCACCGGCGCCACGATCGGCACCGTCGGCGCCACCCTCGTGGCGGTGTACGGCCCCGCCTTCAACGAAGCGCTCGCCGTGCTCGGCGTCGCGGGCGCCGGCGGGGTGTGGGGCGTCGTACAGGCCATGGCGGACGGCGGTCCGCGGGCGCTGCGCGACAGCCAGTGGTACTACGTCTGGGCGCTGGCCAAGAAGAGCAACACGTACGGTTTGTGACCAATGGTGGAGGTCGCCGGGGCCTGGAGGAAATCGGTGCTCGCGGGCGCCGCCGCATGATTTACGATTGTCCGGCTTCTGTCACGGTGCTGCGTCACCTGATGGCTCATTTGTTCTCTCGCGTCGTCCTCGTGCTAGGAATACGGGGCGCGCCGCGGGGACGTGGATCGTCCGGTGTGAACGCGTCGCGCTGTGCTGTCAGTCGGGCCCACAAGGGGCCACAGGGGGAAGAGGTAAAACCGTAGTGAACCGCATGCGCACGTCCGCCGCTGTCCTGGCCACGGCCGGGGCGATCACCGCCGCTCAGCTCGGAGTGGCTGCTTCCGCATCCGCGTCGTCCGCGGCACCGTCGGCTTCGTCCGCGTCGAAGGTCGCGCCGCGCAGCGCCGGCTGCCCCATCGACATCGTCTACACGTCGAGGTTCTACATCGGCTCGGGCGGCTGGGTGACGGGCAACGGCCTGTACTTCGGCCTGAAGAACAAGAGCACCAAGAGCTTCAAGAACGTCAAGTTCACGGTCACCAACGTCAAGAACGTTCGCTTCGGCACCGCCAAGGCGAAGGGCGGCAAGGTCACCCACAAGACGTCGAAGACCGTCACCGTCTACAAGAAGACGCTCAAGAAGAAGGCCAGCCTCGGCGTGCAGGTGCGCTCGCGGCTGCTCAACAAGAACTCCTACAAGGTCAAGTTCAGCGTCCGCGGCAACGGCTGGAACTGCGCCGTGAACCAGGGCACGTGGGGCAGGTAAACCACCGGCGCCACATGAGGTCCGGGAAGTAGCACCGGCCTCAGGATGACGCCGCGGAGCCCGGTCGACTTCGGTCGACCGGGCTCCGGTCGTTTTCGGGATGACGAGGCAGGAGCGACAGCGTGTACGTGACGGAGACCGACCTGCGGCTGGACGACGGGCGTCAGGTGCACCTCTACGACACCGGGGCCGCGGGCGCCGACCCCCGCCGCACCGTCATCTGGCACCACGGCACCCCGAACATCGGCCTGCCACCCGGGCCCCTGTTCCCGGCCGCGTCCCGGCTCGGCGTCCGCTGGGTGTCGTACGACCGTCCCGGATACGGCGGTTCGAGCCCGGTGCCGGGCCGGGACGTGGCGTCGGCGGCCGCCGACGTGCGCGCCGTCGCCGACGCGCTCGGCATCGACAGCTTCGCGGTCATGGGCCATTCCGGAGGAGGCCCGCACACCCTCGCGTGCGGTGCGCTGCTGGCGGACCGGGTCCGCTGCGTGGTCGGCGTGGCGGGTCTCGCTCCGTACGGCGCCGGGGGCCCTGCGGACTGGTGCGCGGGCATGTCGGACTCCGGCGTGGCATCGCTGCGCGCGGCTGTGGCGGGTCGCGCCGCGAAGGAGGCGCACGAGGCGGCCGCAGAGTACGACCCGGAGATGTTCGCGCCGGCCGACCACGCGGCGCTCGCCGCCGAGTGGTCGTGGTTCGAGAAGGTGGTCGGCCCGGCCGTGGTGTCCGGCCCCGCCGGACTGATCGACGACGACCTGGCGTACGTCGCCCCCTGGGGATTCGACCCGCTGCATGTCACCGCCCCCGTCCTCATCCTGCACGGCGGCGCGGACCGGGTGGCCCCGAGCGCCCACGGCCAGTGGCTCGCGCACCGCTGCCCGGCGGCGGAACTGTGGCTGAAGCCGGCGGACGGGCACATCTCCGTCCTCAACTCGGGTACGGCCGCCCTGGAGTGGCTGGTGGAGCACTGCTGACCAAGGGCGCCGCCGGGGCGGACGCCCTGGAGGGGGACGCGGCGTAACTCATGATCTTGCCCCGCGTTGGTCCGCTCGGGTCGGCCGAACCAGAGGGAGTCGGCCGACCGTAGGGATCCGAACCGTCAGCCTTCATCGCCTCGCCGCGGGGCCGTGAAGCACGCTCGAAGGAGTGCTCGCCATGTACACCATCACCAAGAAGCTCGCCGCCGGAATCGGAGCCTTGGCCGCCGCCCTGGGCTGCGTCGTCGTCGCGGGCCCCCCGGCCGCGGCCTCCGGCAAGTGGTGCAACCACTCCGTCTGTATCGAGACGTACGACAACGGCACCTACCTCGGCCGGGTCGAGGTGTCCGTCACCAACACCAACCAGCCGAACCGCATCTCCGCCCGGGTGTGGACCACCAACGGCTGGAGCGCCAACACCAAGGTGGAGGACGTCGCCAAGTTCCGCACGTACCGCGACCAGGCGTACCCGCAGCGGCACTTCCCGGCGGGCACCCGGCTCTGCGCCGAGGGCTTCCGCGGCGGCGCGAGCGTGGGCCTGCCCTGCGTGACCCTCACCAACTAGCGACGGTCGCCGACCGGGCACGCCCACCGACTGAGCACGCTCGCCGACTGAGCCCGGCCGTCTCCCCGGCCGGGCTCAGTCGCCCGCGCTGTCCTGAAGGAACCGCTCCACTTCGCTGGCGACCCCGGTCCTGGCCGTCGAAGCGCGGCCGCCGGTGCGCGTGGAGGCCTCGTGGACGCCGAGGCCGCCGGTCCACACGTATCCGAACGCGGGCTCGTCGTCGATCTGCGGGCCGATCTGGATGTCGAGCTGCTTGAGTTTGGCGGCGGGCGCGGCCGCGTAGAGCGTGGCCGTCACACGGCGCTGCGGATACAGGTTGAAGTCGCGGATCACGGCGCCGCCGAACTCGTCGACGAAGGCGCCGTGCCCGTCCCGGCCCACGCGCACGTCGTAGTGGCGGGGGTGGTCGTACAGATCGATGTTGAAGAACGTGGAACCGCGGTTGTCGAAGGTGACGTCGAAGGCGACATACGTCAGCCCCTTGGCGTCCTCGTCGCGCCCGCGCTGTGGTGTGGCCCTGCGGAGGTGGTGCAGGCGGACACGCAGCCCGGCCCATTCCTTGGATTGATACTCCTGCCAGTCCCCTACGACGTTTGGTATGTCCATCATTCCCACCTTTCCAGGCGTAAGCCTAGGAGGAACGGGGAGCGTGGGAGCCGGTTCCGGGGGGTGATGACGACCACGCCTCTGCTGACGGCCACGTGTCCGCGCTTCCGCTGACGGCCGCGCGTGCGCGCCGCAGCCGTCGGCCACGCGTCCGCCGGGCGCGGGAGGGGCGGCCGGCGGCGCGGGGCCGTCGGCCGCCCCCCTCTCACCGAGGCCTCACTTCCTGATCAGCGTGCAGACGGCCTTCGCGGTCTTGCGCGGGTCGCTCTCCGACCGGGCGGTGAGCGTGACCCGGTTGTGGCGCTCGGCGCCCGGCCGCGCGGTCACGGCGACGTCGACCTCGACGGAGTCGCCCGCCCTCGCGGTGGCGAGCCGGTTGGGCAGCCAGGCGTTCCAGCCGCGGCCGGAGGCCTTGGCCGACAGGCGGTAGACGTCGGAGGACAGGTACCGGTCCACGTTCTCCGGGTGACCGGGCTGCTGCGGCGGCGCGGCGCGCCCGGTGTTGTCCAGGTCGAAGGTGCACTGCGCCCGGCGCGAGGGATCGCCCTTGGCGTAGCCGCGGCTCAGGTGCGCTCCGCGGCGCTGCGGGCCCGCGCCGTCCAGGGACTTCACGGCGACGGTGTACGAAAGGACGCCGGAGCGGGTGCGGCGCAGGTCCAGTACGTAGAAGTGCAGCCGGTTGGCGCGGTCGACGTACTCGTACTCGCTGCCGGAGTCCGCCCCCGCGTGCAGCAGCGCGTCGCTGAGCTGACGGTAGTCGCCCATGGTGATCTTCTGCGGGGTGCCGTCGGGGCGCTTGTAGTCGACCATGTCGATGTCTTCGGGGTGGGAGTCGACGACCCAGGCGAACGGGGCCCGGTCCTCGTTCTTGGTCTTGCTGAGCAGCACGCCGTTGTCGGGCGTGAAGGAGTCCATGCCCATGCGGTCGACGACCTCGACGGTGTAGTTGTCGTAGCCGCCGCCGTCGCACAGCGGGTCCTTGGCCGTGTCGCAGAAGGGGGACAGATCGCGGCCCATGGCGATGTTGACGCCGCTGAGGCCCTTGTCGCCGGGCGGCGCCGAGCGCGCGGTGACGCGGGCGACGACCGTGCCGGAGTCCTTGAGCGCGTCACGGTCGAGCCGGAGCACGTTCTTCTCGTCGACGATGCCGAGCTTCAGCTTGTCGCGCAGGACGTGCTGGGAGCCCATCGAGGCCCCGTTGGTGGCCGGGATGTGCCAGCGGGTGTGCGGGCCGCCCGGGCCGTTGAACGAACCGCGCGACAGCATGCTCCAGATCCCGGTGTAGGCGCGGCGCAGAGGTGTGCCGTACGGATTGTTGTAGTTGTCGGCGATGCCCAGGATGTGGCTGAGCTCGTGGGCGTACACGCCCATGCCGGAGCTCTCGGCCTGGGTGGAGGAACCGTTCGAGGCGTTCGGCCAGATGCGGGCGGCGGCGGCCCACGAAGTCCACGGCACGTAGCGGGTGTTGGCGGAGTTGCCGCCCGTGGCGATGGGCGCGGGCGGGCCCCACTTCGTCGGTACGTCCTGCGGCGAGGCGAACTTCATCTGCCCGAACTCCTGCCACACGGACGACTCGTCCTGTCCGGCCGTGAGATAGAAGATGAAGTCGTACTTCGCGGTCTCACCCTCGCCGACGTCCGCGACCCAGGCGGCCTTGCCGTCGGTGCGGATGTTCTTCCCGCAGGTGCTGCCGCTCGGGCACGCTCCCGGGTTCATCTGCGGCTCGATGCCGTACTGGAACGACTTGTGCGGCATGCGGTACACGCCGAAGGAGGTCAGGTCGACGCCGATGCGGCCGCCGGAGTCCTCCATCCAGTACTCGTTGATGGTGTGGCCGCGGTTGAGCGCCCCGGGCTTGTTGAGGAAGTCCCGGTAGAACGCGGGCAGTTGACTGCGCGGCACATCCGAGGCGCCGACCTGCGGATTCCCGAACAGACTCGACCCGGCCGGCTTGCTGGCCGTGAACTCCTCATCGGGGTAGTCGAGCAGGACCAGGGCGCCCTTGAACGTCCGCTTCGTCGGCTCCAGCTCGGGATCGGCCCAGTCGGTCCCCGGCACGGACCGGTAGTCGGCCCACGTCATGTCGTCGGGGTTCTGCCAGCGCTGCGGGTCGATGGGCCGCACGAGGGGCGGCCGGTCGGTGGGTTCGGGGGCCGCCTGTGCGGGGCCGACGGCGAGCGGGGAGAGGAGGAGACCCAGAAGCGCGGCGAGGAGGCCTGCGCGGCGGGCACGTTGGACGCTTCGCGTGCGCTGGTGGGGTTGGCGGGCTTGGGTGTGAGGCGTTCTGGCGCGGCGTATGGGTGTACGGCGGAGGAACAAGGCTCACCTCTTGCCTGAAGGGTGTGGACAAGAACATGACAAGCCGGTCAGCGGTACTTTCCGCCCGGGGCCGCTGGGGAGTCAACAGGCTTTCGGGTCGGGTTTGGCTGGTGAGGCGTACAAGGGCCGCGTCCTGGCGCGGAAATTCACGCGCACCGGCACCGCCACCGGCACTACCGTCCAGGGATGCCTGATGCGGACGGATACTTCGGAGAAGACATCGCGGCGACCTACGACGAGTCGTCGCCGGACATGTTCCGGCCCGAGGCCGTGGACCCGGTGGTCGATCTGCTCGCCGAACTGGCGGGTGACGGCGCGGCGTTGGAGTTCGGTGTCGGCACGGGCCGGATCGCGCTGCCGCTTGCCGCCCGTGGCGTTCCGGTGCACGGCATCGAGATGTCCCGGGCCATGGCGGACCGTCTGCGGGACAAGCCCGGCGGTGACTCCGTCGACGTCACCATCGGCGACTTCGCCACGACCCGCGTGCCGGGCACCTTCGCGGTCGCCTACCTCGTCTTCAACACCATCAACAACCTCACGACGCAGGACGCCCAGGTGGCCTGCTTCCGCAACGCCGCCGAGCATCTGCGCCCGGGCGGCACCTTCGTCGTCGAGGTGGGCGTGCCAGACCTGCGCCGCCTGCCGCCCGGCCAGACCGCCGTGCCGTTCCGCATCGGCCCGACACAGTGGGCCTTCGACACGTACGACGTGGCGACCCAGGCCATGAGCTCCCACTACGTCACCATCACCGACGGCAAGGCCGCGCACTCGTCCATTCCGTTCCGGTACGTATGGCCGGCCGAGCTGGATCTGATGGCGCGGCTCGCCGGGATGCGGCTGCGCGACCGGTGGGGGGAGTGGTCACGCACGCCGTTCACCGGCGAGAGCACGAAGCATGTGTCGGTGTGGGAGAAGGTGGCGGGCTGACGCGGGGGAGTGGCGTTTGGTAGGCCCTGGGGCGGTCGGCGGTCGGCGGTCGGTGGTGGCCGGTTGGCGCTTAGCGCGAGGCCAGCAGTGCCCCCGCCGCCCGGCCGAAGACCCAGGAGGCCACCCGCGCCAGCACCGGGTCCAGGAACCGGGGAAGCCCACGCACCCGTAGCTCCTCGCGCCAGATCACGCGCGAGCCCCCGCCCTGCCCGTGCACCTCGATCTCCGCCCACCCCGTCACCACCGAGCCCCGCTTGACCAGACGGCACAGCCCGGCCCGCCCCTCCGCCTCCGGAGGCCGCCAGACGGTCACCTCCATCGGGTCGTCGAACGCGAGCCGCCCGATCCCGGAGCGTGCCGTGAACACGGTGCCCTCGCCGTACGGCGGGCCCCCGGCAACGGTGACCCGCGTCAGCGGCACCACCTGGCCGTGCCGCTGCCAGTCCGTCAGGCGCCGCCACGCCTCGTCCGGAGCGAGCGGGGTAGCGCGTTCGACGCGGAAGAGGGCCATGTGGCGATCGTATGCAGGCAAGGTCGGATGGCCATGCACGGCGCCTTGGATGTCACGGGGCGCGGCGGGCGCCCCGTGACGCGGAACAGGACGGGCGGCTGCTCCGCCGACGTGAGCAGCCGTCCGCCCGCCGCACCGCCTGAGGGGGGAGGCGGTACGGGCGCCCGTGCCTGGCAGCGGGGGCTCCGCTCCTCGCTGCCGGCGCCCACCACGCTCCCGGCCCCCGGGCGGCTGCCTCAGCGTGGCGAACGGCCGGGTGTCCCGGCATCCGTAACCTGCCGGGATCGGTATACGTAGCGTCGGCGCCGGGTGGGGAGTGCGGGGGCGCGCGGCGGAACGTCGGGGGGGTGGGCTACGTACGTACGCCGCCCCCGCCACCCACGGAGCGTCAGCCCGCAGCTGGCCCGGAGGCCCCAGCCTTCCAGCACCCTGGGAGCCTCAGCCCTCCCGCACCCCGGGAGCCTCAGTCCTCCAACACCCCGGGAATTTCCGCCCGCGACCGCAGCCTGAGCTTCGTGAGGATGTGCTCGACATGCGTGTCCGCGGTCCGCTTGGAGATCACGAGGCGTTCGGCGACCTCGCGGTTGGAGAGGCCGCGGGCCACCAGCTCGGCGACCTCGCGTTCGCGCGGGGTGAGGGAGTCGGCCGGGCGCCCCTGACGCGCGCCGGGTACGAGGCGGGCAGACGGCGGCACGTCCGCGTCCGCGCGCACCGCCTCCAGGATCTCCGTCCCCGTCATCCGTGCCCCCACCCCGTGCCAGCGCTCGAACGCCGTGGCGCCGAGCGCCTCCCGTACGGTCCGCTGCGCCGACTCCTGCTGCTCCAGGAGCGAGGGCAGCATCGCCACCGGGTCGCCGTTGAGGCGGCGGGCGCCCTCCGCGTACCCGAGGAGCCACGCCGCCCGGGAATACCGTTCCTGCCGTCCCGCGTACCAGGAGAGCCCCAGGCAGCACAGCGCCGCCACCAGGACGTCGCCGACCTCGCTCGCCGCGTCGAGGGCGCGCCGCAGCGGCGGAGCGCTGTCCTCGTGCCGACCCGCGAGCCACAGGATTATGCCCTGCACCATCAGCGTGGTGGCGTAGAACTGGCGGTCCCCGGTGTCCTTGAGGTGGGCGAGTCCGGTCTCGCAGAGGTCGAGGGCCCCGTCGGTGTCGCCGAACACGGCCCGCACCAGGGCGCCTTCGCAGTGCATCACGCTGATGCCCAGCGGATCACCGGCCGCCATGATGCCCTGCCGCCCCCGCTCCAGGCGGGCGAGACCCTCCTCCACCTCGCCGCCGAGCGCGCGCATCGCGCCGAGATACGGCTCGGCGAACAGCAGCACGCGCTCCTCGCCGCACCGCTCGGCCACCTCACGCGCTTCCTCGAAGCGGCCCGGCGCCACTGCCAGATCACCGCCCCACACGGCGAGCACCCCGCCGAGCAGCAGCCCCCAGGCCCGCTCCCAGCAGTCCTCGGGCACTTGGGCGAGCCCTTTGTCGATCCAGTACTGCCCCTCCGACAGCGTCCCCGCGGCTCGCCAGAACGACGCCAACTGGGCGGCCAGCCACAGCCCTTCGCGCGCGCGGCCGGGAGTGGCGTACGCGTAGCCCAAGGCGGCCCGCATGTCCGCGGCCTCGGCGCGCGCCGTCCGGTAGAGACCGACCTGCGCCTCGGTCAACAGCTCGTCCCACAGGCGCTGGCCCAGGCGGCGGTAGTACGCGAAGTGCGCCTCCCGCACGGATGCCGCGTGGTCCGTCCCCGCCAACTGCTCGGCGCCGTACGCGCGGAGGGTGTCGAGGAGCCGGTAGCGCCCCGCACCCCCGCTGAGGTGCTGCACCACCGACTTGTCGACGAGCCCGACCAGCGTCTCCAGGACGTCCTCGGGCGCCAGTTCACCGCCCGCGCACACCTCCTCCGCCGTGCCCAGCTCGAAGGATCCGGCGAACACCGAAAGCCGCAGCCACAGTTCGCGCTCTTTGGGTACGCACAGTTCGTACGACCAGTCGATGGTCGTACGCAGCGTCTGATGCCGTGCGAGAGCGGTGCGCCGACCGCCGGTCAGCACGCCGAAGCGCTGGTCGAGGCGGGCGACCAGGTGGGACAGCGGCACGGCCCGCAGCCGCACCGCCGCGAGTTCCAGGGCGAGCGGGATTCCGTCCAAGCGGCCGACGAGGGCGCTCAGTTGGGCCCGGTTGTCCTCGTCGGCCGCGAAACCCGGTGCCACGGCGATGGCGCGCTGCACGAACAGCTCGACGGCGTCCTCGGCCGCGAGCGGCGCGATCACCAGGCACTGCTCGCCGGGGACGTCGAGCGGCTGCCTGCTGGTGGCGAGCACGCACGCGTCCGCGGCCTCCCGCAACAGGACGTCGCACAGCATCGCGCACGCGTCCACGAGGTGCTCGCAGGTGTCCAGGACGATCAGCAGCCGCCGTCCCCGCAGGTGGGCGACCACCGCGTCGAGCGGTTCCATGCCCGGCTGTTCGGGCAGTTCGAGGACGGCGGCGAGCGTCGCGGGCACCAGCTCCGGATCCCGCAGCGCCGACAGCTCCGCGAGCCACACCCCGTCGGGGAACCGCTCCCCGAGCCCGCCGGCCGCCCGCAGCGCCGTACGGCTCTTGCCCACACCGCCGGGTCCCACCAGGGTGACCAGTGGCGCCTGTGTGAACGCCTCCTGGACCAGGGCGATTTCCGCGTCCCGCCCGACGAAGCTGGTCCGTTCGACGGGCAACTGCCCGCCGCGTCGCTGCCCGAACCCGAATCCCATGCCGCCCGCCCCCGTGCCTGTCATCCAGTGCCCCGACCGCTGCCCGGCCACACACCTTCGAGTCAGAGCGTAGGTGCACGGATGCGCTGTGTTAACGGGATCGCGCGCCTTGCCCGCCGCGGACCTCGGCGCGTACGCCTCGTCAGTACAGCAATTAGAGTGAAACGGTGACCTCGCTGCCGAAGGACCCGACGACACCGCTCGGTGAGGACGACCGCGACGAGGCCGTGCGGCGGCTGCGGGAGGCCTACGCCGAAGGGCACCTCGCGCACGAGGAGATGGACGACCGCCTCGGCCAGGTGCTGACCGCCAAGACCCACGGGGAACTCGCGCCGCTCCTCGCCTCGCTCCCGCCGGAGAAGGAGGGCGCCACGTCCACGATCGGCGCCCTCAGCGGACGGATCCGGCGGCGCGGCGAGTGGCGGGTCCCGCGCACCCTCAAGGTCCAGTCCGCGATGGGACGGGTGCATCTGGACCTGTCCCGGGCGATCATCGAGCACCCGGTGGTCGACATCGAACTGCACCTCGGCACCGGCAGATCCAAGATCACGGTGCCGCACGACGCGATCGTCGACTTCGAGGGCGTGCAGGCCGTGTGGAAGGAGACGCTCGACAAGAGCGGGCGGCCCTCCCGTCCCGGCGGGCCGAAGATCCGGATCTCCGGGGCCATGGGGATGGGCCGGTTGACGATCCGGCGCGCGAGGCGTTGACGAGGCCGCAGGTCGTGCGCGCGCACTGAGCGGCAGGGGCCGCAGGGCACACGGGGGTTAGCCCTACCTGGAGCCAGGTGGGTACCGGGATCGTGCCGGGCGGGCGCATCCGGAAATGCTGGGAACCACCAGGGGCACGGCATATGCCACTGGATTCCCGACGATTCCGTAGGAGTTCGCACGTGCGTGAGCAGGCGTCGCAGAAATTTCAGTCCTCAGGTCGGCGGCGGGGCGGTCGGCGCGCAGTGGTGCCGGCCGCGGTCGCGGTGGCCGTGGGCGTCATGACGATGGGCGCCCTCGCACCGCCCGCGGCCTTCGCCGCCGAGCGGCCGGACACCGTCCGGCAGGGTCTGGACGCGCTGGTGCAGTCCGACGGCGTGCCCGCCGCACTCGCCAGCGTCAGCGACAGCGAAGGCCGCACCCGTACCTACACCGCGGGTGTCGCCGACCTCGCCACCGGCGCGAAGGTGCCCAGGGACGGACAGGTGCGGATCGGCAGCAACACCAAGACGTTCACCGCGGTGGTCATGCTGCAACTGGTCGGTGAGGGCAAGGTCCGACTCGATGCCCCGGTGGAGACGTATCTGCGGGGCCTCGTCCGCGGGGACGGGATCGACGGGCGCGACATCAAGGTCCGTCAGCTCCTGCAGCACACCAGCGGGCTGCCCAACTACGTGAAGTACCTTGCCGACGAACCCCGGTACTACTCCCCGCGCGACCTCCTCGACGCGGCGCTCCAGCACAAGGCGGACTTCGCGCCCGGGAAGAAGTGGGAGTACAGCAACACCAACTACGTGCTCGCCGGCATGATCATCGAGAAGGTCACAGGACACTCCGTGGCCGAGGAGATCGACCGGCGCATCATCAAGCGCGCCGGGCTGCGCCACACCTACTTCCCCGCCCCCGGGGACGTGACCATCAGGGAACCCCACCCCAAGGGCTACGACCGGGACGCCGCGGGTGCCCCGCTCGACGTCACGGAGTTCGACCCCTCATGGGGCTGGGCGGCAGGCCAGATGATCTCCACCAACTCCGACCTCAACCGGTTCTACGGCGCGCTCCTGCACGGCGACCTCCTCCGGCCCGCCCAGCTCGCCGAGATGCGCAAGACCGTCCCGGCCGGCGCGCCCTTCGCCGAAGGCGCCCGCTATGGACTGGGCCTGGTGAGCACCCCGCTGTCGTGCGGGGGTGTCTACTGGGGCCACGGCGGCAGCACCACGGGCTACGAGACCCGGGGCGGGGTCACCATCGAGGGCCGTACCGCCAACGTCGCGGTGACGACCCAGCCGGCCGACGGGGCCGTCATGAAGCACGTCGAGCGTGTCGTGGACACGGCCTTGTGCCGCTGACGGCCGAGTCGGCCGGCCAGTTCCTAGAAGCGGGTGTCGTCCACCACGGGGACCGCGGGCGCGGTCGACCCGGGGCGGGCGCCGCCCGCGTCGGCCGAGCGGAACTTCGAGGCCGCCGGGGGCTTGGTGCCGCAGACCGCGGGCTCCAGGGTGTTGGTGAGACCCTGTGTCACCGAAGTGTTGTTGGAGGCGTTGGCGAAGACGACGACCGTCCGCTTGCCGTCGCGGGTGGCGAAGGACTGCGTCTGGTAGCCCTGCACGATGCCGCCGTGGCCGTACACCTTGCCGCAGGACAGCTTGATCTCGCGCAGGCCGAGGCCGTAGGAGACGTTCGCCGTGGGCGTGGGCTGCGTGCTCGTCATCTGCCGCAGCGACTCGTCGGAGACGAGCCCGCCGGAGCTGCCGGCCATGAGCGCCGCGAGGAAGCGGTCGAGGTCGGCGGCGGAGGAGATGACGGCGCCCGCGCTGCCCACCCAGGAGCCGTTCTGCTCGGTGGAGTCGAGCAGCGGCTTGGTGCGGTCGTCGTTCGTCAGGTAGCCGGTGACGTGCGCCCCGGCGATCGTCTTCTTGGGGACCACGTAGGACGTCTTGCGCAGGTTGAGCGGCTTGATGATCTGCGTGCTCAGGTTCTTCGCGTACGACTTGCCGGTGATGTTCTCGACGGCCATGCCCAGGAGGGCGTAGTTGGTGTTCGAGTACGAGTAGCGCGAGCCCGGCGTGAACTGCTGGCCGTGCTTCACGGACAGCGCGACGAGCTCGGCGGGCGTGTAGACGGTGTTGCGGATGCGCTTCTCGAAGGCGGCGGTGGTCTCTTCGCCGGCCTGCTCGAGGAGGTCGTTGGTGTGGTCGTAGACACCGGAGCGGTGCTGGAGCACCTGACGGCCGGTCATGTCCCAGCCGGTCGGCAGGGTGCCCGCGGGGAGGTACTCGCGCAGCGGCTTGTCCAGGTCGATGCGGCCCTGCTCCGCGAGACGCAGAACCAGGACAGAAGTGAACATCTTGGTGTTGCTGCCGACGCGGAAGCGCCAGCCGGCGTTCATCGGTGTGCCGCCGAGGTCGGACTTGCCGACGGCGATCTTCTGGTCGCCCGTGGAGTCGCCGCCGTGGTTGCGGACCACCGCGAACGCGCCGGGCGCGCCCGCGGCGACCGTCTTGTCCAGCGCCGCGCGCACGGCCGCGGGGTCGGCCGACGTGGTCTTGGCCGGCTCGGCCACCGCGTGCGTCGCCCCCACCGCGGCGAACACCACACTGCTGACGACCACGGTCGCCGAACGCACGAACCCGGATCTCGCCATAGGGAATTTCCCCCAACTTGCTAGTGCCTCATGGGTCACGGGCCCTGGTCTCCCGGCCCGTTTGGTCGTGATCGTATCGGGCGTGCGACCTACCGGGGTACGGGGCAGCTGCGGGACAATGACGTGCCCCAACGCCTTTGCGAAGTGCCCCTACTGACTGCCGTCGACTGTCATTCACTGCCCGATGAACGCCCTCCCTCCTCCCACCCCGGAGAGACCCTTGAGCGCTTCACGTCGTCGTACGCAGCACCGGATGGACCCGGCCGGGGGTTGCCCGCACGCGGACAACGCCCGACTTCTCGCCGAGAACGCCGTGGCCGAGGTCGTGCTCCCCGGGGATGTGCGGGGCATGGCGGTGCTGGGGCACGAGGCGCTGAAGGAGTTCCTGGCCCACCCGGATGTCGCCAAGGACGCCGAGCACTTCACCGCGCTGCGGGAGGGTGGGATACCCGACGGCTGGCCACTGCGGACATTTGCCACCGTACGCGGCATGACGACAGCCGACGCCGACGACCACCGGCGGCTGCGGTCGCTGGTGAGCAAGGCGTTCTCCGCGCGCCGGGTGGAGGCTCTGCGCCCGCGCGTCGAGGCGCTGACCGCCGAGCTCCTGGACGACCTCGCCGCTGCGGCAGCGGCAGGCGACGGAATCGCCGACCTGCGCACGCACTTCGCGCTCCCGCTGCCGATGCGGGTGATCTGCGAACTGCTCGGGGTGGACGAGGTGCACCAGGATCGCCTGCACCATCTCTCCAACCGGGTGGTGAGTACGTCGATTGGGCCCGAGGAGGCGGTGGCCGCCAACCGTGAGATGGCGGAGGTGCTGGCCGCCGTGACCGCCGGCCGAGCCGAGCGCCCCGGTGACGACCTGACCAGCGCGCTGATCGCGGCCCGCGAGGAGGACGGCGACCGGCTCGACCCGCAGGAGCTGATCGGCACCCTGATCCTGATGGTCATCGCGGGCCACGAGACCACCCTCAACCTGATCACCAACGCGGTGCGCGCCCTGTGCGCCCACCGCGACCAGCTCGACCTGGTCCGCTCCGGCAAGGCCGACTGGCCGGACGTGGTGGAGGAGACCCTGCGCTGGGACAGCCCGGTCAGCTACTTCCCGTTCCGCTACCCGACCCGCGACCTCACCCTGGACGGCACGCGCATCCCCAAGGGCACCCCGGTACTCGCCGGCTACTCCGCGGCCGGCCGCGACCTGGCGGCGTACGGCCCCGACGCGACCCTCTTCCGTGTCACCAGGCAGGCCCGCAACCTCTCGCTCGGTCACGGCGCCCACTACTGCCTGGGCGCACCCCTGGCCCGCATGGAGGCGACGATCGCCCTGGACCGCCTGTTCACCCGCTTCCCCGCCCTCGACCTCGCGGTTCCCGAAGCCGAACTACCACGCCACGCAAGCTTCGTGGGCAACAGCGTGGGGAGGCTGCCGGTGCGGCTGACGGGGTGAGAGCCAGGTGCCCTAGGCTCGCGGTGTGCAGTGGCAGCAGGTCCTCGCATTCATGCTCGCCGTCACTCCTCTCACGCTCATTCCGGGTACGAGCTTCACCCTCGTCACCCAGAAGGTGATCGCCGGTTCGCGGCGTGATGGCGTGCTCGTCGCATGCGGCACGGTGTGCGGTTTGCTGGTGCACGCGACGTTCGCCGTGCTCGGCCTGTCGGCCCTGGTCATGACGTCGGCCCGGACGCTGACCGTGGTGAAGATCCTCGGTGCCGCCTATCTCATCTGGTTGGGCGTCGCTACATGGTGCTCGGCACGGCGGAGCCCCGAATCGACGCACCGGGGGAGACGGCGAAGCCTCGAACCGGCATGCCGGGGGAGGCGACGCATGCCGTGGGCCGAGCTCGGAGGATTCGGACAGGGCCTGTGGTCCAACGTCCTCAATCCGAGGGCCTCGTCGGTCTATCTGACGCTCGTGCCGCATTTCCTCGCCCCGAGCCACCCCGTCGCCCCACAGATCGCGGCGCTCGCGGTCGCGCACGTCGTCATCGTCCTCGTGTGGCTGCTGCTCTGGGCGTCGGTGGTGGCCGCGGCACGCGAGATGCTGGACACATCCTGGTTCCGGCGGGGGATCAGTCGGCTGGCGGGAGCTGTGCTGATCGCCCTGGGGGTTCGCACCGCAACAGCCAGGTAGCCAAGTGCGGTTGGCGTTGCTCAGAGGGTTCCCGTCGACGGCACGCGCGTGGCCGCGCCCCCTTGCGTCAGGAGCTGCCCATGTAGTCCGCTGAGCCGCATGGGGAAGAGGAGCATTGCCACACTGACCGCCGCGCTCGTCGCGGGATCGCTTCTGACGGGTGTGCCGAATCCGGGGGCGGTGGCCGCCGAGCGCGGCACCGACCCGTCGGCGCCGTCGGCCGGGTCGTCACCGGGGCTGGGGGTCGACCTCGACACGGTGACGATTCCGGAGTTGCAGGCGCGTATGGGCAGGGGTTCGCTGACCTCGGCGGCGCTGACGAGGGCCTATCTGGGGCGGATCAAGAACGTCGATCCCAAGATTCACTCGGTGCTCCGCACCAGTCCGACCGCGCTGCGGCAGGCGGCCGCCAGCGATGCCCGGCACCGGCGCGGTGAGACTCTCGGGCCGCTGGACGGCATTCCCGTCCTGCTCAAGGACAACGTGAACACCCGCGACATGTCGACCACGGCAGGGTCGCTCGCGCTGGCCGGGAGCCCGCCGGACACCGACGCCGTGCTCGTGACCCGGCTGCGGAAGGCGGGCGCGGTGATCCTAGGCAAGACCAACCTGTCCGAGTGGGCCAACTTCCGCGCGGCGAAGCCGACATCGGGCTGGTCCGCGGTGGGCGGGCAGACCAACAACCCCTACGTCCTCGACCGGAACCCGTGCGGCTCCTCCTCCGGCTCGGCCGCCGCGCTCGCCGCGTCCCTTTCGCAGGTGGCGATCGGCACCGAGACGGACGGCTCCATCGTGTGCCCGGCCGGGATGAACGGCATCGTCGGCCACAAGCCCAGCCTCGGACTGGTCAGCCAGTCGGGCGTGGTGCCGATCTCCGCCGAGCAGGACACGGCCGGGCCCATGGCGCGCAACGTGATCGACACCGCGCTCACGCTGGCGGTGCTCAGTGGGGGCGGGGGCGACAGTGCGCGCGGTGGCGCGGCGGGCGGCCTTGGCGACCTCCAGGGGGCCAAAGGCGCCGCAACCAGCCTCCGCGGCAAGCGAATCGGCCTCTGGCGCCTCCCCTCCCTCGGCCCGGACGTCGACGCGGTGATGACCCGTACCGCGAACAAGCTGCGCAAGTCCGGAGCCGTGGTCGTCGAAGTGACGCCCCCGTACCAGGCACGCCTCGCCGAGCTCGAATTCCCCGCGCTCCTGAGCGAGTTCCACCGCGACATCGACGCCTACCTCGGTACGCGCAAGGGGCCCAAGGACCTCGCCGGGCTGATCGAGTTCAACCGCACCCACCCCGCGGAGCAGACCTGCTTCGCCGGTCAGGAACTGTTCGAGCAGGCCCTCGCCGCGCCGCCCACCACCGACCCCAAGTACCGTGCGATGCGGGCCGAGTTGAAGGACCTCTCCCAGCGTTCCCTCGACGAGACCCTGGCCGCGCACGACCTCGACGCCATCGCCGCGCCGACGAACCCGCCCGCCTGGACCACCGACTGCGCCCGCGGCGACAACGACGTCATCCCGTCCTCCACTCCCGCGGCCGTCGCCGGTTACCCGTCCCTCTCGGTGCCCGCCGGGACCGTGAACGAACTGCCGGTCGGCCTGCTGCTCATGTCCGGTGACCACCAGGACGGCAAGCTGCTGTCGCTGGGGGCGGCGGTGGAGCACCGGCTGAAGGCCTGGCGAGCACCGCGCTACCTGCCGACGGTGGGGTCGTCCGCCACGTCACGGTGAACTCCGTGACATCCCGGTGAGTACGAGTACCGGAGAACTCCGAGACATCCCGGCGAACGCGGACCGGCGAACGGGACCGGTGAACGGGGAACAGTGAACCCGGACTTGCCCCGCGCGACCCCCTCGTAGCCGGGATCATCGGGATGATCCGGACGCGACAGGTCCAGACCCTTGCGCGGTTGACGCGCCCATGCCACGTTCCTTTCCGGTACGTCCCACGCGTACCGCGGTACGTCACACGTCACCGTCAAAGGAGCCCCCCACATGAGACGCACGACCTGTGCGCGTCTGGGCCTGTCCGCCCTCCTCGTCACCGGATCCCTCGCCCTCGGCGCCACCCCCGCCGGCGCGCAGAGCGAACCGACCGCCTCCCCCTCCTCGTCGGCCTCCCGCGTCAACGCCCTCGCCGCCCAAGTGGAGCGGCAGTTGGGCGACGACAGCGCGGGCACCTACCTCGACCGGAAAACCGGCAACCTGGTCGTCACCGTCACCAGCGACGCCGCCGCCGACCGCGTCCGCGCCAACGGCGCCACCCCCAAGCGGGTGCAGCGCAGCGCGGCCCAACTCGACTCCGCCATGGACGCGTTGGAGTCCCGCGCCCGGATAACCGGCACGTCCTGGGGCGTCGACCCGCGGACCAACCAGATAGCCGTGCAGGCCGACCAGTCGGTCTCGGCCCGTGAGCTCGCCCGGCTGCGCGCCGTCGCCGACTCCCTCGACGGCGCCGTACGCGTCAGCCGCGTCCCCGGCACCTTCAAGCGCGAGGTCGCGGGCGGCGACGCCATCTACGGCGGCGGCTCACGCTGCTCGGCCGCCTTCAACGTCTCCAAGGGCACCACCAAGTACTTCGTCACGGCGGGCCACTGCACCAACATCAGCGCCAACTGGTCCGCCACGTCCGGCGGCGCGGCCGTGGGCGTGCGCGAGGGAACCAGCTTCCCGACCAACGACTACGGCATCGTCCGCTACACCAACGGCTCCTCTCCCGCCGGTAACGTCAATCTCTACAACGGCAGTTACCAGGAGATCTCCTCCGCCGCCGACGCCGTCGTCGGTCAGGCCATCAAGAAGAGCGGCTCCACCACCAAGGTGACGAGCGGCTCCGTGACGGCCGTCAACGTCACCGTCAACTACGGCGACGGCCCCGTCCACGGCATGGTCCGCACCACCGCCTGCTCCGCGGGCGGCGACAGCGGCGGCGCCCACTTCGCCGGCACGGTCGCCCTCGGCATCCACTCCGGCAGCTCGGGCTGCACGGGCACCAACGGCTCCGCGATCCACCAGCCGGTACGGGAGGCGCTCGCCGCGTACGGCGTCAGCGTGTACTGACCCGCGTACGGCAGCCGGCCACGGGTCGGCTGCCGTACCTCCGGACAGGCCCGGTGCTACGCCCCCGACCGCCCCGTCCATGCCAGCAACTCATCAACGCCCCACGCCGTCACCACCCGCTCCACAGGCACACCGCACTCCTCGGCGCGGGCGCAGCCGATGAGCTGCCAGTCGAGCTGGCCGGGCGCGTGGGCGTCGGTGTCGATCGCGAAGAGGACGCCTGCCTCGACGGCGCGGCGCAGCAGGCGCCGTGGCGGGTCCTTGCGCTCGGGTCTGCTGTTGATCTCCACGGCGGTGCCGGACTCCGCGCAGGCCGCGAACACCGCGTCGGCGTCGAAGGCGGACTCGGGCCGGCCGGGCCCGCGGTTCTCCGACTTTCCTCGCCCACCCGGCCCGCTCCTCCCCACGACGAGCCGCCCGGTGCAGTGGCCGAGGACGTCCGCGTGCGGGTTGCGCACGGCCTTCACCATGCGGCGCGTCATCGCGGGCGCGTCCATGCGGAGCTTGGAGTGGACCGAGACCACCACGACATCGAGCAGGGCGAGGAGTTCGGGCTCCTGGTCGAGGCCGCCGTCGGGCAGGATGTCGCACTCGATGCCGGTGAGCAGCCGGAACGGCGCCCAGGTCTCGTTGAGTTCGGCCACCACGCGCACCTGTTCCCGCAGCCTGTCCGGCGAGAGGCCGCGGGCGATCGTAAGGCGGGGCGAGTGATCGGTGAGCACCGCCCACTCGTGGCCGAGCGCGGCGGCGGCCCGGCCCATCTCCTCGATGGGGCTGCCGCCGTCGGACCAGTCGGAGTGCAGATGGCAGTCCCCGCGCAGCAGGGAGCGCATGTGGGCACCGCCGGACACCAGCGGCCCCTGGGACTCCTCCTCCAAGTGCGCGAGATATCCCGGCACTTCACCGTCGAGTGCCTCGCGCACCACCTGCCCCGTCTTCGGCCCGATGCCCTTGATCTTCTCAAGGCCGCCCGTCCGCACCCGCTCGGCAAGCTCGTCCGCGGACAGCGCCTCGACGACGGCCGCTGCGGTACGGAAGGCCCGTACGCGGTACGTGGGCTCCTGGGCGCGCTCCAGCAGGAAGGCGATGCGGTTCAGCGCCTCGACGGGCTCCATGCCTCCTGCCACCTTCCCTGCCCGGGGTCTCCCCACCTTTCCCTGCCTGGGTCTCCCCGCCCTGGGCCGCTCACGCCCCGTGCCACACAGTGGTCACGTCGCAGAACTCCTTGATGCCGTGGCCGGACAGCTCACGCCCGTATCCCGAGCGCTTGACGCCGCCGAAGGGGAACGCCGCGTGCGAGGCGGTCATCCCGTTGAAGTAGACGCCGCCCGCCTGCAGATCACGTACGAAACGCTCTACCTCGGCGTCGTCCCTGGTCCACACACTGGAACTCAGCCCGAACGACGTGTCGTTGGCGACGGCCACCGCCTCGTCCAGATCCGCCACCCGGTAGACCGTGGCCACCGGACCGAAGGTCTCCTCAAGATGGATGCGCATCGCACGGGTGATGCCCGTCAGAACCGTCGGCTCGTAGAAGAAGCCCCGATCGAGGCCCTTGGGCCGCTGCCCGCCGCACACGGCGGTCGCGCCCTGGCGCACGGCGTCGTCGACGAGCTCCTCCAGGTCCGCGCGGCCCTGTTCACTGGCGAGCGGGCCCACATCGGTGCCCTCGTCCAGTGGATCACCGACGGTCAACTCCCGCATGCCCGTGGCGAACCCGGAAAGGAAGGCGTCGTACACCTCGCTGTGCACGATGAACCGCTTGGCGGCGATGCAGGACTGGCCCGCGTTCTGCACCCGCGCCGTGACGGCGGTACGCGCCGCCGCTGCCACGTCGGCCGACGGCATCACGACGAACGGGTCGCTGCCGCCCAGCTCCAGGACGGTCTTCTTGATCTCGTCACCCGCGATCGCGGCCACCGAGCGGCCCGCGCCCTCGCTGCCGGTGAGCGTGGCGGCGGCGACCCGCGGGTCGCGCAGGATCCCCTCGACGGCACCGGAGCCGACGAGCAGCGTCTGGAAGCAGCCCTCGTCGAATCCCGCGCGCCGGAAGAGGTCCTCCAGATACAGGGCGGTCTGCGGCACGTTCGACGCGTGCTTGAGCAGCCCGACATTGCCCGCCATCAGCGCGGGCGCGGCGAACCGCACCACTTGCCAGAGCGGGAAGTTCCACGGCATCACGGCGAGGACGACGCCGACGGGCCGGTAGCGGACGAAGACGCGGCTCGCACCGGAGTCGCGTACGTCGCCCTCGTCGGGGTGCTCGTCCGCGAGCAGCTCCTCGGCGTGGTCGGCGTACCAGCGCATCGTCCTGGCACACTTGCCGGCCTCCGCGTGGGCCGCCGCGAGCGGCTTGCCCATCTCGGTGGTGATGGTCCGCGCGACGTCGGCCGCGTCCTCGTCGAGCAGGTCGGCCGCGCGGCGCAGCAGCACGGCGCGCTCGGCGAAGGACGTGCGGCGGTGGCGGTCGAAGGCCGCCGTGGCGCGGGCGAGCCGCGCCTCGATCTCCTGCGGGCCGAGCGCCTCGAAGGTCCGCTCCGTCTCGCCGGTCGCCGGATTCACGGTCGCGATGGGCATGCCCGGGGCCTCCTTGTACGCCTCGTACGCCGCAGCGCCCTCTATGTATCCCTCCACCGACCTTGTCGCGCCGCCCGCCGTGGCGCAAGGCGGGAGTATGGGGAGGCGGCCCGTGGTAGCTTCCGTATACAAGGTGTATGCGGGTCTTCAGGGGGTTGCCGTGGTGTCCGGTCGGGAGAAGGCCTACGCGTATCTCAAGGACACGGTGCTCACCGATCCGGCGATGCAGGGCGAGTATCTCTCCGAGCAGGACATCGCCAACCGGATCGGGGTCTCCCGCACGCCGATCCGCGAGGCGCTGCTCCTCCTCGCCGCCGAGGACCTGGTCGAGCTGGTGCCCAAGCGAGGGGCGCGGGTGGCGCCCCTCATGGGCCGGGAGATCGCCGAGCTGATGGAGCTGCGCGGCATCGTCGAGCGGTACGCCGCGCAACAGGTCGTCGCGGCGGACCGGACGCCGGTGCGGGAACTGGCCGATCTCCTTGAGCAGCAGCGCGGTCTCAGCGGCCCCGACCAGGCCAAGGAATTCATCGCCGTGGACCACCTCTTCCACAAGACCCTGGTCTCCGCCGTCGGCAACGCCCTGCTCGACCGCCACTACGACGGACTGCGCAGCCGCCAGGTCCGGGCGGGCGTCGTGGCGCTGTTCAACGCGGAGGGCCGGCAGTCCGCGGTGATCGACGAACACGGGGCGATCCTGGACGCCCTCGCGGCCGGGGACGCCGCGGCGGCGTGCGAGGCGATCGACCATCACTTGGAGTCGACGCTGAAGGTTCTGCTGGCGGGCTAGCGGCTTTCCTGCTTCACCACAGCTCCGGACGCCGGTTGGCGAGTACGGACGTCTTCGCGCGCACGTGTGCGACCTCGTCGGTGTCCAGGTCGGCGACCAACAGGCCCGGTTCCGCGTCGAGTCGGTGGCGTACGGTCCCGTCCGGGCCGACGACGCGGCTGTGTCCGATGCCGGTGGGTGCCGGACCCTGGACGTGGCTTCCCGTCGTGCTCGGGTCGGCCTGGCCGACGGCCGCCACCCAGAGCGTGGAGTCGAGGGCACGGGCCCGCACCAGCAGGTCCCACTGGTCGAGCTTGCCGGGACCGGCGCCCCAGGAGGCCGCGAGCAGAGTCGCCGCCGCACCGGCGTCCGCGTGGGCCCGGAACAGCTCGGGGAAACGTACGTCGTAGCAGGTAGCGAGGCCCAGGCGGACGCCGTCCACGTCGATGGTGACGGCCTTCGAACCGGCGGCGACGCTGTCGGACTCGGCGTAACCGAAGGCGTCGTAGAGATGGATCTTGTCGTACGACGCCTCGACGCCGTCACCGGTGGCGAGCAGGGTGTTGGCCACCCGGCCCCCGGGAGCCGGGGTGAACATGCCCGCCACGATCACCGTTCCCGTGGCCCTGGCGATGTCCCGCACGCCGTTGGCCCACGGCCCGTCCAGCGGCTCGGCGAGGGGCGCGAGGTCGGTGCCGAAGCAGGCCATGGCGGCTTCGGGGAACACGACGACCCGGGCACCGGCGTCGGCGCCGCGTGCCGCCCACTCCTCGATGAGCCGCAGGTTCTTCTCGGGGCCGGGACCGGTGGTGAGCTGGCTGAGGGCGATGCGCACGGTGGGTTCTCTCCTCTGGCGGGGGGACGGTGTTCGTGGTCGGTGCGGGCGTACGGCTACGAGGCCGTGTCGTCGTACGAGGTCATCTCGGCGTACGAGGTCATCTCACGTCGGCCGGGGACACGGCCGCCTCCGAGGGCTGTGCGTGCACGTGGGACGAGGCCGGACCCTGCTCCTGCGGGGCACCCGCAGCCAGCGCCGCGTCCTCTTCCGCCGCATCCGCCGCGTCCCTCCCCAGCCACACACCGACGACGGTGATCACCGAGGCGAGCGCGATGTAGAGGGCCAGCGGCACCCAACTGTCGTACGCACTCAGCAGTGCCGTGAACAGCAGCGGAGCGACGGCGCCGCCGATGAGGCCGGCGAGGGTGTAGGCCAGGGATGAGCCGGTGTAGCGCAGCCGGGGCGAGAACTGTTCGGCGATGAAGGCGGCCTGCGGCCCGTACATGAGGGAGTGGATGGCCAGACCCACGACGACACCGAGGACGAGCGGGACCCACCCGCCGCCGTCGACCATGAGGAAGAACAGGAACGGCCACAGGCCCGCGGCCACGGCGGACCAGCCGTACAGGGCACGCCGGTTGACCCGGTCCGAGACCGCGCCCGCCAGGGGGATGAGCACCACCTGGAGGGAGGAGCCGATGAGCACGGCCGCCAGGGCGGAGCCCCGCGACATGTCCAGTTCCTCGGTGGCGTACGTGAGGACGAAGACGGTGAACATCGCGTACAGCACGTCCGGGCCGACGCGGCAGAGGATGGCGGCGACCAGGGCGCGGGGCCGGGTGGTGAAGACCTCGCGGATGGGGGCCTCGGGCCGGGACTGCTCGGCCTCCATCGCCTTGAACACCGGAGTCTCCTCCAGCTTCGCGCGGATCCACAGCCCGAAGCCCACGAGCACCCCGGACAGCAGGAACGCCACGCGCCAGCCCCAGGACAGGAACTGGTCCTCGCTGAGCAGCGCGCCCAGGACGGCGAGCACACCGTTGGCCAGCAGGTTGCCCGCGGGCGGGCCCACCTGCGCGGCGGAGGCGTAGAAACCGCGCCGGCGCGGATCGCCGAACTCGCTGGAGAGCAGGACGGCGCCGCCCCACTCGCCGCCGACCCCGACGCCCTGCGCGAACCGCAGCAGGACCAGGGCGATGGGGGCGGCGACACCGACCGTGCCGTACGTGGGCAGCACGCCGATGACGAACGTGGCCGCGCCGATGAGCACCAGCGTGGCGATGAGGACCTTCTTGCGGCCGATCACATCCCCGAGGCGGCCGAAGACGAAGCCGCCGAGCGGCCGCGAGATATAGCCGACCGCGTAGGTGGAGAACGCGAGGAGCGTGCCGGTGAGAGGGTCTTCCGAGGGGAAGAACAGATCACCGAAGACCAGTGCCGCGGCGGCGGAGTAGACGGCGAAGTCGTACCACTCCAGCGCGGTGCCGGTGAGGCTGGCGACGAAGGCCCGCCGGACCCCGGAGCGCGGGCCGGCCCCACCAGGGCCGTCCTTCGGGTTGTCGTGCATGGAGCGCATCCTTGCGTTCGGAAACATCGACCTCCAGGGCATACTTCTTGTATACAGGTCGTATGCGCAAGCCCCGCGGCAGAAGTTTGACCGCGCGGAACCGCAGTCTCCTTTCCGTACCGCCGCCCTTGGAGCGCCCATGGCCACGCTGACCTTCGAACTGCCCGACGGAACCCGCCGCGACGTCGAGGTGGTGCAGGTCCTCAACGCCGGGTACGCCGGCCGCAGCCAGGACGACGTCGCCGCCCACGTCGCCGAGCTCGCCGCCCTCGGCGTCCCCGCCCCCTCCGTGACCCCGGCCCTCTACCCCGTGTCCCCCTACCTCGCCCAGCAGACCGACCGCGTCGCCGCCCAGCACGCCCGCACGTCCGGCGAGGCCGAGTGGGCACTGGTCGTGGCCGCCGACGGCGAACTCCTGCTCACCGCCGCCTGCGACCACACCGACCGGGACCTGGAGGTGCACGGCGTGGCCTGGAGCAAGAACGCGGGCCCCGACGTCCTGGCCCGCCGCGCCTGGCGCCTGTCCGACGTGGAGGACCGCCTCGACGCACTCACCCTGCGCGCCTGGGTCACCCACGAGGGCACGGAGACGCAGATCCAGAGCGGAACACTCGCCGAACTCCTGACCCCGGGCTACTGGGTGGACGTCCTGCGCTCCCGCGAGGCCCTGCTCCCCGGCACGGTCCTCATCTCCGGCACCATCCCCATGACGGAGGGCGTCGACCAGTTCGCCGAGGGCTGGCGCGTGGAGCTCACCGACCCCGCGACCGCGGACACGATCCACCTCGCGTACGAGGTCCGGCCGATGCCGGAGCCCATCGGCTGAATGCGTAAAGTGGCCGTCTTCGCACTGGAACGGACGAGATGAGGGCAGGTTGATGGGCCGCATGGGACGGACGGGCGTCGTCGCTGAATCGTTGGACGAGTTCGTCACCCGGCTCGCGGCCGGTCCTGTCGGGCCTGCCGTTCCCGATGGTTCGGTCCGGCCGGAGCGGGCGGACGGAGGCAGCGACGGCTCACCGGCGGGCGGTGCCGGCTCGTCGATGCCGTCGTGGCTCGCCCAGGTCGCCGCCGCGCTGTACTGCGGGCAGGGCGGCGACGCGGCGAATGTCTGGGCACGGCAGATGTATGACGGGCTGGTGCGGCTCGGCGGGCAGGTGCCCATCGACGTGGTCCACGACTGGCATGTGCGCACGGTCGCCCCGATGTTGGTGCAGACGAGCGTGCGACGCGGCTTGGACGGGGCCGCGCAGGAAGCCGCGCGGCGGCTGCACGAGAAGGCGCTTGAGGGGGAGCGCGTCGAGGAGCGGGCGTGGCGCGAAGCGCTGGGAGCCGCGTTGGGCGAGCTCTACCGATACGCGTACGCCTACGCAGACGCCTACACCACGGCCTCCGTCAACGCGCGCGCTTACGCCATGGACAACGACTACGGCGAGGAGAAGGCCGCCGAGTTCGCCACCATGTACGCCAAGCTCAACACCGACGCCAACGCCCGCTCCTACGCGGACGCCAACGCCCTGGCGAACGCACGGGCGCTGGCGGCCGCGTTCGCCGCGGGCGACGAGCAGGCCTTCGCCGAGGCGTATCCCTTCGCGTATGCCCATGCCTGTGCGCTCGCCCATGCGCAGCCGAACGAGGGGCAGGCCCAAGAGCAGGACGCGCAGGAGACCCGGGACGGCGCGGACGTCCGCGCCGAGCAGTACCGCTCAGCGTGCGGACGGCTCGGCCAAGGGCTTGCCGAGAGCGTGGGCCGGGCCGCGGGCTAGGAGTCGGCCTCGGCCGGATGCACCCCGGCCGAGGCCGACCGGTTCGGCTCAGGCCGTGGGCCGGTGACCCCGGATGGCGACGCGCTGGCCGTAGCGCGAGTGCGGGAAGTAGTCCCAGATCGCGTGGTGCTGGACGCAGCGGTTGTCCCAGAACACCAGGGTGTTGGGTGTCCAGCGGACCCGGCAGTGCAGCAGGGCCGTGTTGGTGATGTGCTTGACCAACATGTCAATGACCGCCCGGCTCTCGCCCTTCGACAACTGCTCGATGTGCGAGACGTACACGCCGTTGATGTAGAGGAGCTTGCGGCCCGTGTCGGGGTGGCGGGCGATCACCGGGTGCGCATGCACGGGCACGTCGTACTCGGGCGGCGGGGTCTTCCCCTCCCAGGCGAGCAGGCCGTCGTGGACCGCGGTCATGGGGTCCAGGAGTTCCTTCATCGCGGGCGAGAGCATCTCGTAGGCCAGATGCATGTTGGCGAACATGGTGTCGCCGCCGCAGCCGGGCTCCGGGGTGCGGGTGATGTACAGCATCGAGCCGAGCGACGGCCTCAGGTCGGCGGTGCCGTCGGCGTGCCAGCCGTGTCCGGCGACCGCGCGCGAGTTCTTGTCGGCGCTGATGTCGAGGATGTGCGGGTCGGAACCCTCGACGGGCAGTGTCACCGGGTGCAGTTCGCCGAAGCAGCCGGCGACCCGCTTGTGGTCCTCGCCGGTCAGCGTCTGATCGCGGAAGACCAGCACGTGGTGGCGGAGGAAGGCGCGTTTGACCTCGGCCACCTGGTCGTCGGTGAGTTCCTTGGCAAGGTCGAGGCCGGACACCTCGGCGCCGATGACGGGGGTCAGCGGCTCGACGGTGATGGTGTCGTAGACCTCCGGCGGCCTCGTGGTCACCTGCTCGATGGCGTCCAGCGCGAACTGTTCCATTCCATCCTCCTGACAGTCTTGGTGGTAAGTGGCGGTGAGTAAGTGGCGGTAGGCCAAGGAGCCTTGGAAGTGTGCGGTGTTCAGCGTCTTTTGAGGTTCACAGGCCCAGAGCCAGGAGTTCGGCCAGGATCAGGCGGCCGAAGGCCAGGTTGCCGTGGATCGTGTCGGTGGCCTCGCTGAACTCGGGGCGCTGGAAGCCCTCCCCGTCGGTGACGCGGGCGCGCAGATCCACGACTTCCACGCCGAGTTCCAGCAGGGCGCGGCGCGTCACGTCCTGCGCCGCCATGAACACCACGGGGTCCGACATGCCGGGCACTCGCTGCGGCGGCATCACCGAGACCACCCGCAGGCCCAGCGCGCGGGCGTGCCCGTAGAACGCCAGGGCGTCGCGGACCGTCGCACGGACGAGATCGTCGAACAGGCGGCTGGCCAGGAAACCGGGTGCGAAGCCGCCGCCGGGCACCCGGTAGATGTCCCAGTTCGCCGTCGTGGCGATGAAGTGGGAGCTGAAGCCGAAGGTGCACACCAGGGGCGCGGCGAGCCCACCGAGCCCATCGACGCCCAACTCCTCAAGGAATCCGCGGTAGAGGGCGTCCGTCTCCGGTTTGCGGAAGGCGACGTCGTTCTCGCGTACGTCGAAGAACTCGGCGTTGAACTCGCGCCCGGCGCCGACCGGGCCTCCGGAGAACGGAATTCCGGCCGCCTTCGCCGCCCGCCCGATCGGGCCCGCGTGCGAGTCGCCGAGCAGCAGGAACCGGGCGGCGGCCGACCCGGCCGCGGGGTCAGCGGGGGCTGTAGTAGTCGAGTACGGCGTCATCGCACCAGAAGTCCTCTCCAGGGGTGGGCTCGGCGGGGCGGGCGGCATCCGGGTGCGACGCGGCCGGGCGACCGGCGAGGGCGTCGAAGAACTGGCCCATGACGAAGTCGACGCCGTCCGGCGAGACCGTGCGCAGGTTCGGCTCGAAGAACTCCGCCTTGAAGGGGAAGCCGGTGACGATCTCGTACGCCGGGAAATAGTCGACGTGATCCAGCTCGTGAGCCAACTGCCCGGCCACCGCCCGCAGAACGGACTTCGAGTAGGTGGTGGCCGTGAGCACATGGCCGCCGGTAGCCGTCGCGGTGAGCGGCACCGGCGAGACGGTCAGCAGCACCCGCAGACCCGGATTGGCGGAGCGCGCGAGCTCGATGGCGGCCGACAGGTCGCGATACACCTCGGCGAAGGTGAAGTTGTGGAACGCGTGCCGCTCGGCGTCGTACGTGCCACGCACCGTCCCGGGGCAGACGGGGTAGACGGCGCCGTGCGCGCGGCCGTGCCAGGCTTCGGTCAGGCCCAGGGTGAACACGAGGCAGTCCGCCTCGGCGACGGCGCCGCGGATCGCTGCCAGAGTCCCCTCACGCGCTTGTGTCACCTCTTCCGGCGACGCGTGCCCGTCGGGTTCGACGGACGGGCGGAACGGGTCGAACCAGCGGCCGTCCTCGCGCCACACCTCCTCGGGCGGGGCGCTGTCACCCGACGCCCAGGACAGCCACTGCCGCAGGGCCGCGGCCGTGTAGACGTTGCCGGTACGGAACGAGAACACGCCGTAGTGCCGGTCCCGCCGCTCGGCCTCCGTCAGGCCCGGCGGGGCCGGTTCGGCGTCGCGCCAGTTCATGCCGCGCTCAAGGAGGGTGCGGCCGATGTGGCGGGCGAAGCACGACCCGGCGGTCAGGATCACGTCGTCCTGCCCGACGGCGAACTTGGGGGTCCACAGGCCGCCGATGGCCCGCAGGTCGGGATCGGCCACCGCGGTGCGCCAGAAGGCACGCGGCGGCAGTGATTGATAGGGGGTCATGCGGGGCCTCGGCTCGTCGTGCGATGGGGCAGGGGATCGGGAAGGGATTCTGCGTCGACGGCGTCGGCCACCGCCCGTACCTGTGGCTGTCGGACGATGCCGTAATGCGTGGTGTCGAGCACGTCGCAGGACCGGAGCCCGGGCAACTGCGCCTGCCACAGGCGCTGTTGGGCCTCCGGCGGGCCCAGAGCCGGCAGCCCGTCGACCGGTTCGCCCGCGAGCCAGACGCGCGTGGGCGTGACGGTGAGCGGGGGGAGCTCGTGCCGCGCCAGACCCGCCACGTTGGCCCGGCAGCAGCGGGCCAGGCGCTCGGCGTACGCCGTCGCCTCCGCGCTCACCGGCGCCCCGGCGGTGCTCTGGCTCAACTCGTGCTCGAAGACCGCCTCGAACTGCGTCTCGTCGTACGCCTGGAAGTGCCGCGCGGCGTCCGGAGGCGGCGGGTCGAGCAGATACAGCCCGTCGGCGGGACGGCCGGACGCCTCCGCCTCGGCGGCCATGGCGTGTGCCACCCAGGCGCCGAACGACCAGCCCGCGAGCCGCCATCGCCACTCGGCGTGCGGGAAGCGCGCTTGCAACGCCGCGTGATAGTGCCGGGCCCGCTCGGCGATCGACCAGGGAGGCAGGTCGGTCCGCCGCAGTGCGGGGTCGGCGATCAGACAGGCCGTCAGGTGCGGGGCGAGGGCGGTCACCAGGGCGCGATAGGCCTGGATGTCGCCGCCGACCGGATGGATCAGGCACACCAGGTCCCGGCCCGTGCCCTCCTGCCAGACCTCCACGACGACCGGTTCCGCGGCGGGGAGGCCACCGGGCGCGGCCTCGGCGATGTGCGCCACGATCTCGTCCACGCTGACCTGGTGGCTCAGCCGGGACAGGTCCAGGGCGACGCCGAAGTGCTCCTCCACCGTGGCGATCAGGTCGAGCAGGGTCAGGGAGTCGGCACCGTGGTCGTACAACGACGCTTGCGGGGCGAGTTCGTCGAGACCCAGCAGGCCGCACAGGGTGTCGGTGAGCCGGGACGTGACCGTGGCGGTCGGCGCAGTGCCGTCCTGGCGTTCGTCCCGCGAGGTTCCTCGCAGGCCCTGTGCCGCGTCCGCCGGTGCCGCGTAGAACGCGCGCGCCCGCTCGATGTCCGTGGTGGAGACGAGCAGGTGGGGCAATTGGAGCCGCAGCGCCCGCGCGAAAAGCCGCTGGCCCTCCTTCTCCGCCAGGCCGACCGCGAGGTGGGCCTGGTGCCGTGCGTCCGATCGGAGGGCGTCGCGGGCCATGCCGACCTCGCTCCAGATGTCCCAGTTGATGCCGATGCGTGCCGTGGTCTCGGCGGCTCCGGAGCGGTGGCGGGCGAAGGCGTCAAGGAGACCACTCGCGGCGGCGTAGTCGAACTGACCGATGCCGCCGAACAGCGCCGACATCGACGAGCAGTACACGGCGAAGTCCGGCTGGAAGCGTTCGATCAGCCGCTCCGTCAGCAGCGCGCCCTGCAGCTTGGCCGCCATCGCCTGCCGCATCGCGGCACCGTCACGGCGCGTGATCAGCCCTCCGCTCGCCTCACCTGCGGCGTGCACCACGCCGTCGACCCGCCCGGCGTGCCGCTGGATCCGGGCCAGGACCGTCTCAAGCGGCTCCGCGGCCAGGTCGGCCTCGATCAGCTCGACACGGTCCGCCCACTGAGCCAGGTCCGTCGGCAGTCGTCGACGGCGGGCCAGCAGGACGACCCGGCAGTCGGACTGCGCGAGCAGCCAGGCGGCCAGGGCGCAGCCGATGCCGCCGGTGCCGCCGAGGATCACGTACGTGCCGGGCTCGCTCGAGAACACGTCGTGTGCTGGTACGTCGGATATCAGCACGCCGGGTTCTGTCACCTCGGGTGCGGGCACCGGAAGCAGCGCCTGCCGCCACCAATAGCCCTGCCGCAGCGCGAGCCGCCGGGGGAGTGCCACCGAGGCGTCGGCCTCGGCCAGCAGGCCCCCGAGGGCGGCGGCCCAGTCGGCCGGGTCTCCGGTGGGCAGGTCAAGCCAGCGATCGTCGGCGGAACACTCCTGCCGCACCACTTCCGCGGCGCCCGCGAGCAGCCCCAACTCCGGTCGCCGCACGTCGCCTTCGACCGGCTGGGTGCCGTACGACAGCCACCAGGGCCGCAGTCGCACCGACTCGGGCAGGGCGTCGGCTGCCTGCATCAGGGCCGCCGGAGTGTCCAGGCAGGCCCACTGTGCGCGAGTGAGGGCGTCCTCGCCGACCGGTCCGGCCACCGCGAGCGGAAGCGCGTGCAGCCAGTCGATGCCCGCCCGGCCCCCGTCGGCCAGTGCGCCCAGGAGCTGCCGTAGCGATGCCGGGTCGGCGGGATCCACTTCATAGACGTCCTCGGCGAGCCGGGCGAACGCCGTGGCGGCGCTGACCCGCACCACCCGCTCGTACCCTGCTTCGAGGGTGCGCAGCGCCTCGGGCGCCAACGGCGTGGCGGTCATGGCCACCAGCAGTCCGGACGCGTGCGGTCCGGGAGAGGTGCGGGCGCGGCTCAGCCTTACCCAGTGCGGCTGATGCAGCCAGCCGGCTTCGGGGAGACGTTGAGGCCAGTCGGACTCCGGCAGTTCCTGCGGCAGCCCGTCACCTTCCCGCTCGTTGCGACCCAGGCTCGTGGGCGCGGCGCGCCGGAAGTCGTACTTGGTGAGGTCGAACGCCGGTGGCGGGAAATCCCAGGGGGCTTGAGCCGGTCCCTGCGGCCAACGGACTGCCCGCCCGCGCATCCAGGCCTCGGCCAGCTCGGCGGGCGTGTGGTCCTCGGCGGCGCAGGTGTCGTCGTGGGGCGTCACCTCGGAGCCGGACACGGTACGCAGCCAGGCCACGGCGGCCTCGACGTCAGCGTGGACCGCCGCCGCCCGTCGGCGGAGCGAAGGCCGTCCGGCTTGCAGGTGACGCAGGACCTGACCGTACGCCTCGGGCCGGTCGGCGAGGTAGTCGGCGATGCGGGCGGCGTCCGCGCGCAGTCCCGAAGCGCCGCTGCTGGACAGCACCAGACAAGGGACGGAGGGGAGTCGGTGGGGTGGTTCCGCGGACTCCTGCGGCCGGTCCGCCCCGTACGTCTCGGCTGCTTCCAGCACCAGATGGGCGTTGGTGCCGCCGATGCCGAAGCTGCTCACGGCAGCCACGCGCGGCCGCCGGGCGGGCCAGAGGCGCGCCTCGGTCGGGATGTAGAACGGCGCCATGTCAGAACCGAGTCGGGGATTGAGCCGGTGGAAGTCGACGTTGGGCGGGATCACGCCGTGGTGCACCGCCAGGGCCGCCCGGATGAGACCGACCACGCCCGCCGCGGCGCCCAGGTGCCCGATCTGGCTCTTCACCGACGCCAGCGCACAACGTCCGGAGCCGCCCGGGCCGTCGGGCCCGGAGTCGGCAGGGTCGGAGCCGGATCCGTCCAGCCCGAAGGCCTGCCGCAGCGCTCCGACCTCGACCGGGTCCCCGAGCCTCGTACCGGTCCCGTGCGCCTCGACGTACCCGAGATCGGCACCGGAGTGCCCGCTGCGCCGCAGCGCGGCACGGATCACCTCGCGCTGACCGGCCAAGGACGGCGCGCTGTAACTGAGCTTGCCGGAGCCGTCGTTGTTGAGGGCCGAGCCGGTGACCACCGCGTACACGGTGTCGCCGTCGCGCCGCGCACGGGACAGCGGCTTGAGGACGACCACGCCGACGCCGCTCGCGCCGATGGTGCCGTCGGCGTCGTCGCTGAAGGGGCGGCAGTGCCCGTCCTTGGAGAAGATGTGCTGCGGGCGGTACGTGTAGCCGTCGGTCAGCAGCGTGTCGACGAGCACCCCGCCTGCGAGCATCACGTCGGCGTCGCCCTGGCGCAGCAGGCCTGCCGCGACGTGCACGGCCACGAGCGAACTGGCGCACGCCGCCTGGACGGTGAAGGCCGGGCCCGACAGGTCGAGGTGGTAGGCCACCTTGGTGGTGAGGAAGTCCTTGTCGTGGTGGATCGCCATCTGGAAGCTGTCAGGCAGCTCCGCCGGGTCGGCCTCGGCGAGCAGGGACTGGAAGTAGGTGTTCTCGCCGCAACCGGCGACCAGGCCGACGCGCTGGGCGGCCGGGTCGGCGATGCCGGCGTGGGCCATCGCCTGCACCGAACTCATCAGCAGATGCCGCTGCTGCGGGTCCATCAGACGGGCTTCCTGACGGCTGATGCCGAAGTGCTCCGGGTCGAAGGACAGGAGCTCCGACATCTGGCTGCGGGCGCCGACGAGGCCGTCGGACGCGTCGAAGTGCTCGATGCCGCGGGCGCCGGTGCGTACCAGCTCCCAGAACGCGGCGAGGTCGTCGGCGCCGGGCAGACGCACGGCCATGCCGATGACGGCGATGGGCTCGTCGGCGGGGGCTAGGGGGACCGGGGTGCCCGTGTCGGGCGCGTCCGGCTGCGGTCCGGCGTCCAGGAACGCGGCGAGCCGCCGCACGGTCACGTGCTCGAACAAGTCTGGGATCGTGAACGGCAGGTCGGGCTCGGCGGCGCAGCGCAGGTGGAAGCGCATCAGGTCGAGGCTGGAGGCACCGGCGTCGAAGAAGCGCTGCTCGGGGTCGACGGGACGCCCGACCACCTGCTCGAAGAGTTCGCTGAGCCGGGACTCACGCGGGGTCAGGACCGGCCCGGTGGCGGCGTGCGACGGCCGCAGCTCCTCGCCGGGCGCGGTGAGCGCCGCCCGCCGGTCCAGCTTCCCGCTCGGCGTGAGCGGCAGCCTCTCCAGGCGCCGGAAGCGGTCGATCCGTACGTACGGCGGCAGCAGGGGCGCCAGATGACGGGCCAGGTCCTCCGGGGTGGGCAATGCCGAGCGGGTCCGCACCGGTGCCACGGCTGAACCCGCTGCCGGCCCGGCGTCCCCGTCACGGAGTTGTACGCAGGCGACCAGCCGTTCGCCGTCCTGGACGGCCACCGCGTTGACGACCTCCGGATGCCGCAGCAGCGCCGCCTCGACCTGCCCGAGCTCCAGGCGGTGGCCGCTCAACTTGATCTGCTGGTCGTCGCGGCCCAGGTAGTGCAGCAGACCGTCCCGGTCGAAGCGGGCCAGGTCACCGCTGCGGTAGAAGGTGCCGTGACCGGGCAGATCGATGAAGCGTTCCTTGTTGAGCGCGGCGTCGCCCAGGTAGCAGGGTGCTGCCATCGACCCGCCGATGAGCAGCCGACCGGGGCTCCCCGGTGGTACGGCTTCGTCGGCGTCGTCGACGACCCGCAGCCAGGCCCCCGTGACCGGGCGACCGATGGCCGGACGCTCCGGCCAGGCCGCGGGGTCGCCCTCCAGACACAGGCTGCACACCACGTGTGTCTCGGTCGGCCCGTAGTGGTTGAAAAGACGTGTCCCCGGCATCCCGGCGAACCAGCTTCTGATGGCGTCCGTGCACAGCAACTGCTCGCCCGCGGTGATCACTTCGCGCAGCCGCGAAGGGTGGCGGCCGAGGCGGACGCCGTGTTCGGCGAGGACCTGCAGGGCCACGTACGGCAGGAAGAGGCGCTCGACCCCCGCCGCTTCGAGCTGATCGAGGAGCGCCGGGGCGTCCTGGCGCAGGCTCGGGTGTACGAGGTGCAGCAGACCGCCCCCGCACAGCGTGCCGAAGATCTCCTGGAAGGAGACGTCGAAGGACAGCATGGAGAACTGCTGGGTGACCGCCGCTGCCGCGAGACCGCCGGACTCGCGCTGCCACTGGAACAGATTGCACAGCGTGCGGTCGGGTACCTGCACGCCTTTGGGGGTGCCGGTGGAGCCGGACGTGAACAGGATGTACAGCGGACGCCGTCCGTCGTACGGCGGCACCGGGACGTCGTTCTCCGGAGCCGTGGGCGGATGGGCGGTGAGCGTGACGCGGTGGCGCGGCAGCGTCTCCGGGTCCGGGGCGAACGCGTCGAGCGTGCCCGCGTCGTCCGGCGGGACCAGGACGCACAGCGGCTCGACCTGGTCCAGGATCTGCCGCAGCAGGGCGGGCGGATAGGACGGGTCGAGGGGCACGACGGTCAGGTGCAGCCTGGCCAGCGCGAGCAGCGCCACCACGTGCTCGATCGAGGGCTGGAAGTACAGGGCGACGTGGCAGGGACCGCTGCTTTCCGGCGGCAGCGGATGGTCGCGGCGCAGCTCGGCAGCCAACGCGGCGGCATGCCCGTCGAGTTCGGCGTAGGTCAGCGTGCGATGCCCGGCTGTCAGCGCCGGGGCGTCCGGTGTGCGGCCGACCTGGCGGGCGAAGCCCTCGGCGATGGTCGTGAAGGCCAGGGGCGCCGTGGCGGCGCGGCCGGGCTCGGGCAGCGAGCGGCGATAGGGCGTCACCAACTCGGTCAGGGTGGGATCGGTGCCGTCGGCCAGCAGGTCGAGACCCCGGCGGAACAGGCCGTCCAACGCCGCCATCTCGTCGACGCCGAAGTACCGCGCGTCGTACTCCCACAGGCAGTCGACACCGGCGCCGTGCTCCACCACCGACAGGGTCAGCGGACACTTCGCCTCGGCCGGCGCCGGCCACTCGGGACGGGCCTTGCAGCCGGGCAGTGAGAGCGCGCCGAAGTCGGTGTTCTCCAGGACGAAGAGAAAGTCGAACGGCGCCCGCCCGGCCCATGACCTCTGGTCGGCCAGGACATCGGCGAGGGCGACGTCCTGCCGGTCGAGCACCGGCTGGACGGTGGCGGCGTGCTGCCGCAGTTGGGTACGCAGCCCTTCGCGAGGAGAGAGGTCCAGCGGCAGCAGCACCGTGTTCGCGAACATGCCGACGCCGGACTCGAACTCCTGCACCGGCCGACCCGCGACCGGCCCGGCGATCCGAGGCCGGGTGCGCCCCGTCGCCCCGTACAGGCTGAAGGAGAAGACGCTCAGAAGGAGCTGGAAACGGGTGAGGCCGAGTTCGGCGCAGAGCCGGTCGAGCGTGGCACGGCGGCTCGCGTCGAGCGACGTGCGCAGCAGTCGGCCGTCGGCCCGGCTCGCGGGGCGGACGGGCTCCAGCGGGGCGGTGTCCATTGTCAACGAGCCGTAATGCTCTTGCAGTTGAGCCCGTTGAACGCGATACGTGTCGCTGGTGTGCCATGCGGTCTGCCAGGCCGCGTAGTCGAGCGGAGTCGGAACCGAAGGCAACTCGGCTTCTCCCTCCAGCCCGCTGCCCGCCGAGAGCTCTCCCTGGCGTGTGCCACCCACCGAGGCCGCGTACTCCGCCGACAGCTCACCGAACAGCACACTCAGCGACCAGCCGTCGACCGCGATGTGGTGCAGAAGCAGCAGGAGTTCGCCGCCGCCCGGGCGCGGCAGCCAGCACGCCCGGAAGAGCCGGGGCGTCGCCAGGTCGAAGGGGGCGGCAAAGAATTCCTCGGTGAACGCGCGGCGGCCGTCCTCATCGCGCAGTGCGGCTTCCGTGGGCATGGACCACGGGTCGTACGCGTCGCCGACCACCTGCCGCAGCCCATCAGACGTGGCCTCGAAGGCGGTACGCAGCGCCGGGTGCCGCACCACGAGACGGCACAAGGCGTGCCGCAGCGCGGCCGTGCTGACCTCGCCGTCCAGACGGAAGACCAACGGGACGTTGTACGCGCGCGAGCCCGGGTGCTGCTCCTGGAGCAACCACAGCCGCTGCTGCTCGGACGTGGCCGACGCGGCGCGTGCACCGGTGGGGGCGGCCACCGGCGGATAGGGCACGGCGTCCTCGGCGCGGCCCGACTCGATCGCGTCGGCCAGCTCGGCGAAGTCCCCGCGGAGGACCAGGGCTTGGGGCAGCTCGCGGCCCCAGCGGCGCCGGACCTCGAAGCGCAACCGCAGCGCCTTGAGCGAGTCTCCGCCGCTCGCCACCCATCGGTCACCGAGGCGGAGGTCGGTGACCCCCAGGACCTGGCTCGCCAGATCGAGCACCTGGCGCTGCCACGGCGTGACGGATACGTCCTGCGGGCGGTCGGTGTCGGCTCGGGTCCAGGGGGCGTCGTCGCGGCACAGCAGTGCCGACTTGTCGACCTTGCCGTTGGAGTTGAGCGGCAACTCCGCCACCCGGTAGGTGCGGTGGGGCCGCATGTACGCGGGCAGAGCGGCGGTCAGATGCCGGTCGAAGTCTTCGTACGACAGCTCCGCGCCGGGCACGAGATAGGCCAGGAGCTCGTTGACACCGTTGTCGTCGTGGCGCGTGCAGACGTACACCTGGCGCACCGCGGGGTGGGCCGCGATCTGACGCTCCAGCTCGCCCGGTTCGACGCGGAAGCCGCGGACCTTGACCTGGCGGTCGGCGCGCTCGACGTACTCGACGAGGCCTTCGGCGCCGACGCGCACGAGGTCACCGGTGCGGTAGTGACGGCCGTGCCCGCCGTCGTGCCAGGGAAGGGCGACGAAGCGGCGCTCGGTCTCTTCCTGCAGGTCGCGGTACCCAGCCGCCAACGCCTCGCCCGACAAGTACAGTTCGGCCACTTCTCCGGGCGCGGCCGGACGGCTTCCGTCGACGACCGGCAGCGCCTCGGTGCCGGGCAGTGGGCGCCCGATCGGGATCACGTCGCCGTCGAAGTCACGGGGGATGGGGTGGCAGAGGGCGAATGTGGTGGCCTCGGTGGGGCCGTAGACGTTGTGGAGGCGGGTGGGGCTTGCGGGATTGTCCCGGTACCACCGGCGGATCAGACGGGCGTTGAGCTGCTCGCCGCCCACCAGGACCTGGCCGATGCCGGAGAAGCAGTGCGGCACCTTGTCGACGATCGCGTTGAACAGCGCCACGGTGATGAACAGGACGTCGACGCGCAGGCGTTCCAGCTCGGCGGCCAGGACGTCGGGAGTCTGCACCGTCTCGTCGCGAAGGATCACACAGCGGCCGCCCGTGAGGAGCGGCACCCACACCTCGAAGCTGATCGCGTCGAAGGCGGGGTTGGACAGACAGGCGAAGCGCGCGCCTTCGACCGGCCGGAGGTAGCCGGGGCGCGCCAGGCGCAGGATCCCGGCGTCCCGCACCTCGACGCCCTTGGGGCGGCCGGTGCTGCCCGAGGTGTAGAAGACGAAGGAGACGTCCTGGCTGTTCGGAGCGGCGGGTTCCTGGGAGCCCTCGCCGCCGTCCGCGGAGAGCAGCGAGTCCACGGCGAGCGGCCGAACTCCCTGGGGCAGGCCGACAGGCGCCTCCGTCCCGTGCACCACGGCGACACTGCTCGAGTCCGTGAGGATGTGGTCCCGACGCTCGGGCGGGCTCTGGGCGTCGAGCGGCACCACCACCGCGCCGAGGCGCAGGAGTCCGAGCATGGCGCAGACGAGCTGCCAGGAGCGCGGCAGACAGACCGCGACCGCCTGACCCGGGCGTATGCCGTGATGGCGCAGGGCCGCGGCGACGGCCGCGCTCGCGGTGTCGAGGTCGGCGTAGGTGAGGGTGCGCTCGCCGTCGACGACGGCGATGGCGGCGGGGTGGCGGCGGGCGCCGGCCAGGACGGCTCGGGCGAGGCCGGTCTCGGCGAGGTGCGGTACGGCGTCGGCTCCTTGCGAGGGCCGGGGCGGGACCGGAGACTGTGGTGCGGTGTTCATCACGACTCCCGCGCCGGCACGATCGGCGCCTGCGGCGCGACGTCCTGCGTCAGGCCGGCCCCGGTGAACGGGCGGGACCGGGTGAGGCGGTCGAGCTCGGACTCGATGGTCGCGGCGACCCGCGGCACCTCCGCGGACTCCAGCATCTCCCAGTGATCGCAGTCGACGGGCTCCACCAGGAAGTCGCCGTCGGCGCGGCGGCGCCAGAAGTCCCGTAGCTCTTGCAGGAGATCGTCCGGCACGTCCTTGACGGCCTGCATGAACACCGTCCGGACGGGCGACGACCGCGGCACATGGTCGCGCGTGGTGCTCCGGTTGTGGTTGTAGATGTGGAAGTACTGCTCGATCTGCCGGTCCTCGATGCCCGGGTACATGCCGTTGAACTTCACGAGCTTGTCGCGGAACTCCGCCATGTCCGCCGGCGCGACGCTCGCGCGCCGCTCGGCGTCGTCCGTGCCCGGCGTGTCGAGCAGTACCACACTCACGTCGGTGCGCCCGGCCAGGGCCAGGCGGCGGCCCATCTCGTGGGCGACCAGGCCGCCGTAGGAGAGACCGGTGAGGATCAGCGGCGCGTCGGGGAGCGGCTCGATGAGTTCCAGGTACGCGGCGGCCATGGCCTCCACCGTGGGCAGGAACGACTCTCCGGGGTTGACGCCGGGGGACTGGATTCCGTGGACGCCCACGGACTCCGGCAGCGCCTTGGCCAGCGACAGGTAGCAGAAGGCGGTGCCGCCCGCCGGGTGCACGCAGACCACCTGGGCGCGGCCGTCGCCCGCGCGCAGCTCGAGGAGGTTGCTCGGCGGGGCTCCCGAGTCGCCACGGCGCAGCCGTCCGCCCAGCTCCTCGATCGTCGGATGGCGCACGACGTCACGGATCAGCAGGGTCTCGCCGAACGCCTCGCGGACGGCGTGGGCCAGCTTGATGGCGGAGATCGACGTGCCGCCGATGTCGAAGAAGCTGTCGCGGATGCCGATCTCGGACCGGACGAGCAGCCGCTGCCATATCTGGTAGAGGGTCAGCTCGATGTGGTCGCGCGGGCTGGCCAGGTTGACCTGGGCCGGACGGTCCGCGCGGGCCCGCTCGAGGAGTGCCGCGCGGTCGAGCTTGCCGTTGGACGTCTGCGGCAACTGCGGCAGTTCGACGAACAGGGCCGGGATCATATGGGCCGGAAGCCGACGCGCGAGGGCGGCCCGCCACTCGGCCACCGGCCTCGGCGCCGCGTCGCCCACGGCCACGGCGGCGACCAACTGCGGTTCACCGGCGCCGTCGCGATCGGCGACGACCGCGGCTTCCGTCACACCGGGCTGGTCGAGCAGCGTCGCCTCGATCTCGCCCAGTTCGATGCGGAAGCCGCGCAGCTTGACCTGGTGGTCGCGACGGCCGACGTACAGCAGATCGCCGCCCGGAAGCCAGCGGGCCACGTCCCCGCTGCGGTACATCCGTCCGCCGGGAACGAAGGGATCGGCGACGAACCGCTCGGAGGTCAGGCCGGGGCGGCCCAGATAGCCGCGGGCCAGACCGGCGCCGGCGAGGTACAGCTCGCCCGCCACACCGATGGGTGCCGGCCGCAGCCGCTCGTCGAGCACGTAGGCCCGCGTGTTGGCCACAGGCGGGCCGATCGGCGCCTGGCGCGCGAGCGGACGCGGATCGAGATACGCGGTGCAGTACAGCGCCGTCTCGGTGGGGCCGTAGCCGTTGAGGACGCGCAGGCCCGGCAGCACCTGCTCCAGCCGGTGCAGGCCGTCCTCCGGCAACGGTTCGAGGCCCGTGACGATGTACCTCAAGGACAGCCCGGCCAGGCGCTCCTCGGGGTCCTCACAGATCCACTTGACGTACGCGGGCGGCAGCAGCACCTCCACGATGCGGTGCTCGCGCAGCCAGCCCATCAGCGCCTCGGGGTCGTCACGCACGTCCCCCGGCACCAACCGCAGAATGCCGCCGCTGGTCAGAGGCAGCATCAGCTCCTGGAGCGAGGCGTCGAAGGCGAAGCTCGGCCACATCGCCGACACCTGGCCGGGTGTCGCCCCGAACTGCGACAGCCAGTAGTCGAGGAGGTTCAGGATGCCGCGGTGGGTAGCGGCGACCCCCTTGGGGCGGCCGGTCGAGCCCGAGGTGTAGATCACGTACGCCAGGCCACTCGGCCGGAAGCCGCGGGCGGGTGGGTCCTCGCACCACCCTTCGGCCTCGACAGCGGTCAGTGGCAGCCAGTCGTCGTCCGGCGGCACGGCATCATTGCTCAGCACCAGCACGGCGTCGGCGTCCGCCGCCATGCCCGTCAGCCGCTCCGCGGGCAGCGAGGGATCGAGCGGAAGGTAGGCCGCACCCGCCTTGAGGACGCCGAGGATGCCCACCACCAGATCCACGGAGAGATGAGTGTGCAGACCCACCACCTGCTCGGCGCGCACACCACGGGAAAGCAGGGCCTGCGCCAGGCGGTTGGCGCGCCGGTCCAAGGTGGCGTAGTCGAGCCTTTCGCCCTCGTGGATGACGGCGATCTGGCCGGGACGCTTACGTACCTGGGCCTCGAAGCGCTCGACGAGACCGGAAGGGGGCGTGTGCGTGAGGTCTGGGACGGCGAGGGGTGTGGCCGTTCCGGGGCGCGCCGGGTTGTTGAAGTCCGCGAGCACCTGTCGACGCTCCCGCTCGTCGAGCAGCGTCAGCTCTGCCACCGGGCGGTGGTCTGCCTGGACCATCTGCTCCAGCACATGACGCAGCCGTCGGCCGTACCGCTCGGCCGTATCGGCGTCGAGGAGGGCCGTGGCGTAGTCCAGGCTCCCGGTGATGCGGCCGTTCTTCTCCGTCAGGGACAGGGCCAGGTCGAACCTGGCGACGGAGTGCGCCGACTCCAGCGGCGTCGCCTCGATCCCCGGCAGCGCCATCTCGTTCTCCTCGCCGCTCTGCCAGGCGAACATCACCTGGAAAAGCGGCGGGTGGGCGAGGCTGCGGGTGGGCTTGACCAGGTCGATGACCTGCTCGAAGGGCAGCTCCTGGTGCCGCAGCGCGGACTGCGTCACCTGTTGCACGTGCTTGAGCAGTTCGGTCACCGTCGGCCCCGTGGAGAAATCGATCCGCAGCGCCAGGGTGTTGACGAAGAACCCGATCAGGCCCTCGAAGTCGGCGCGGGGGCGATCGGCCGCGGGCGTGCCGATCACCACGTCGGACTGCTCCGCGAGCCGCGCGAGAACCAGCGCCCACCCGGCGAGGACGGTCATGGACAAGGAGCAGCCGTTGCGTCTGCCGAGGTCCTGCAGCGCGGCGGTCAACTCCTCGTCGAGGCAGAGCGACATCTGCCCGCCGCGATAGTCCTGCTCGGCCGGGCGGGGCCGGTCCGTCGGCAACTCGAGGACCGTCGGGGCGCCCGCCAGGGCCTCCTGCCAGTACGTGCGCTGCTCGTCCGCGGCCCCTTCGGACAGCCACTGCTGCTGCCACGCCGCGTAGTCGGCGTACTGCACGGGCAGTGGCAGGAGCGGGTCGGGTGCGCCGTCGCGGAACGCGGCGTACAGGGCACTGAGCTCCCGCGTCAGAATCTCCACCGACCATCCGTCCGACACGATGTGGTGCATCGTCAGCAGGAGGACGTGCCGGTCGGCGCCGAGCGTCACCAGGCGGCTGCGCAGCAACGGGCCGCGCGCCAGGTCGAACGGCGCGGTGGCCTCCTCCCGCCGCAGCAGCGCGAGCCGGTCTTCGGCGCGGGGGACGCCCGCCAGATCCTCATAGGTGAGAGGGAAGCCGACGTCGGCCGGATCGATCTCCTGGAACACCGCGCCCGCCACGGTGACAATGCGCGTGCGCAGCACCTCGTGACGGGCCACCAGAGCGTCGAGCGCTCGACGCAGTGCCGTGCGGTCGAGAGTGCCGCGGAGTTCCACGGCCAGGGGTATGTGGTACGCGTCGCTCGCGCCCCGCATGTGCGACAGGAACCACAGCCGCTGCTGGCCGTGTGAGGCCGCCAGGGGGAGGGTGCGATCCGCGTGCGGGATGGCGGTCTGCTTCCGCGTCGCGCTCGGTCGCCGCTCGGAAGGAGAACGATGGGCACCTTGATTCGCGGACAAAGCTGACTCTTCCACTCTTGGGGCTAATTCACAGAGGTGACTGGAATGGGTCGCGGGATTTCGCTCAGCGGGGTCGGCCGAGTCCCGGAGGAGTTCCGAAATGCAATCGATGAGCTGGCAACTCGAGTGAGGACATATCGAGAAACGGTGTAAGGATCCAAGGGCGTGCGCACCAGGGAACATGCGCCATGCACGGAATGGTCGGATTCGCCGACGAAAGCTCTCGGCATGCCATGTGACCTGCTGTAGAGCGTTAATACCTCCGAGTAGTGCCTGAATACGTCCCCACAGCAGAGGGGAACCGTCGCCCTGTGAACGCAAGGTGGCAGTCGCATCGTCGACAGATGGCGACTTTCAGAGGTGATGATTGATCAGGCCGTCCGAGTCTGTCAATGCCCGGTTGATCGCGCTCTCTGGGACTGCGCCGTAAACTCGCTGATCCGGCGCGGACTTCATGAAGTGGTCATGAGGAACGTCATAAATTTCCGCCGAGGTATTGCCTGTTGCGGCCGATGCCGCCCCCGGTAGTCGACCGTTACCCTGCGCGAGTCGCTGCGCCGGCTGTTTGAGACGCTCTGTGCCATGTTCCAGACGATTCTGCGTACCGAACGGGCCCGGCTGGTCCCGCTGTCCGACGAGCATCGCGAGTATCAGGTCGAGCTCGACGCCGACCCTGAGGTGATGCGTTACCTGGGCGGCACCCGCACCCGTGAACAGGTGGAGAAGAAGCACCGCGAGACGCTCGCGGAAGCAAACCAGATCCCCGGTCTGGGGTACTGGGCGGGATTCGCCGAGGGGGACTTCGTCGGCTACTGGATCCTGCGGGCGCCGGACTCTGACGGCCAGGAGCCAGTGGAAGAGCAGGCCGAGCTGGGGTTCCGGCTTCTGCGGCGTTTCTGGCGCAAGGGACTCGCCGGCGAGGGGTCGCGTGAGTTGATTCGGCACGGGTTCGAAGACCTCGGGCTGACCCGGATCTTTGCCAGGGCGTCGGCGGCCAATACCGCCTCCCGGGCGACGATGACCGCTGTCGGATTGCAGTGCGTCCGTGAATTCCACGCAGACCCCAGCTACTTCCCGCCGGGCACCGACCTCCGGGCGGTCGAGTACGCGATCACCCGAGAGCAGTGGGGTGGCCGACAGTGAGTCAGGTGGAGCCGACCGGTGCGGGGACGCCAGCGGGTGACCGTTCGCCGGGCACAGGAGTGACCCGTCACGGCACAGGGGTGATCGCCGAAAGCCCTAATACCGGTATTTAGGGCAATCGCGTACGCATGGTGCTACGGTCCGTTGCGATTCGGCAGCCATGGCGCCGCCGCAGAGCGGCCATGGAACCGTGTAGCAGCCCACAGAACCGTGGAGAGGTGTGCGTGAAGGTCGTCTGCGTCGGAGGCGGGCCCGCCGGCCTGTATCTCTCCATCCTGTTGAAGCGGCAGGACCCGTCCGCCGAGATCACCGTGTACGAACGCAATCCCGAGGGCTCGACGTACGGCTGGGGCGTCACGTACTGGCGCGGGCTCCTCGACAAGCTGCGCGCGCACGACCCCGAGTCGGCGCGCGCAGTCGAGGAGCACTCGGTCCGCTGGAGCGACGGCGTCGCCCATGTGCGGGACGGTGCACGTGACCTGACGACACGTCATCAGGGCGACGAGGGGTTCGGCATCGGGCGCCACCGGCTCCTGGAGATCCTCGCGGGTCGGGCCAGGGACCTCGGCGTACGCCTTGAGTTCGCCCACGAGATGACCTCGGACGAACTGCCCGGCGACGCCGACCTCGTGGTCGCGGGCGACGGACTGCACAGCGGCCTGCGCACCCGCGACGCCGACCACTTCGGCACCGACGTCAAGGCCGGGCGCAACCACTACATCTGGCTCGGCACCACGAAGGTCTTCGACGCCTTCACCTTCTCCTTCGTGGAGACCGAGCACGGCTGGGTCTGGTGCTACGCGTACGGCTACGGCGCCGAGGGCAGCACCTGCGTGATCGAGTGCGCCCCCGAGACCTGGGCGGGCCTCGGGCTCGACCGCGCCGGTGAGGCGGACGGGCTCGCCGTGCTCGAGAAGCTCTTCGCCGACCTGCTCGACGGCCACCGCCTCATCGGCCGCCCCGCCGGCGACGGCAGGCCCCAGTGGCTGACCTTCCGCACCCTCACCAACCGGCGCTGGTTCCGCGACAACGTCGTCCTGCTCGGCGATGCCGCCCACACCACGCACTACTCCATCGGCGCGGGCACCACCCTGGCCCTGGAGGACGCCATCGTGCTCGCGGGCGCGCTGCGCGAGCACACGGACCTGCCGCTCGCCCTCGCCGCGTACGAACAGGAGCGGAAGTCCGCCCTCCTGTCGATCCAGAGCGCGGCCCGCTTCAGCGCTCAGTGGTACGAGCACCTGCCCCGCTACATCCAGCTGCCCCCGCACCGCATGTTCGCCCTCCTGGGCCAGCGCCACTCACCCTTGCTGCCGCACGTCCCGCCCCACCTCTACTACGGCCTCGACAGGGCCGTCGGCCGCCTCAACGCCCTGCGCCGCCTCAAGCGCTGGCTGGGCCCGAAGCTCGCACGGGCCGTCCACGCGCGGGCGTTGGCGCCCAGGTAGATGGAGCGCACCAAGGCGCCCGGGTCGGCCTATGCCGTCGTCAGGGGCGACGAGGTGGCCCATCGGCGCACCTGGGGGAGTGACGGGAACGGGGCCCCGATCACGTCCCGAACGCCCAACCAGACCAGCGGCATCTCCGAACGCGAGGGTCTTGAGCGGTCCGACCGCGGGGACAACGAGCCGGGCGGTGTCGAGCGCAGGGCGCGGAGCCTGGTCGGGGTTCCCCTGAGCGGGCCGCCGGGGGAGCGGCACCGCTACAGCGCCGCGGCTTAGCAGCCGGCCACCGCTACTACTTCGGCAGTCCCCAGCGCTACGGCCCCGCCTTCGACACCTCCGGCGTCCCCTACGGCTACCTCGGCGCGTCCCTGGAGGACATGAGCCGCTTGGCCGCCGTCCAACTGGGCGCGAAACAGGACGTGCTGTCCCAGAAGGCGATCCGTCAGACGCACACCGGAACCGTGCCGGTGCACGACAAGCAGCGGTACGGCTTCGCCTGGCGTGACGACTCCTTCGGCGACCTGGACGCCCGCGTGGTCTGGGCCGGCGGTGCGACGCCCGCCTATCAGGCCATCGTCGTGCTCGCTCCCGAGAAGCGGTTCGCCGTCGTCGTGCAGCAGAACATCTACGGCACCCAGAACGACGACGTCTTCGTGTCCACGGGTCTGGGCGCCCTGCGCATCCTCCTCGGCGCCGAGCCCGAACCGGGTGCCACCGCCGCGTGGTTCGGGCAGTCCCTCGCGACACTCGTGGCCGTCGCCGCGCTGCTGGGAGCGGCCTTGGCGTGGTCGGTCTTCCGGCTCGTACGTCCCCGCGCAGGCCGGACGCGGAGTCGGCGCCGGGCGCTGGTGGGCGGGGTGCTCGCCGTGACGGGAAGCCTGTCGCTGGCCGCCGCGGCGTACTTCCTGGCCCCGGAGCTGATGGGCGCCGGCCTCCGCCAAGTGCGCCTCTTCGCTCCCGACTTGGGGCAGTTGCTGGTCGGGGTGACCGCGCTGGCTTGTGCGCTGGCGGTGGTGCGGGCTGCGGTCACCGTCCGCGGGCTGAAGGCCTTGCCGCGAGGCGGCGGCGGAGGGGCGGCGGTCAGGAAGCCGGTGCGAGTGCGCGCAGCAGCATCGGCAGGGACCGGTGGAACTCCCTTGCCCAGTACGGCGGAGAGTGCGTACCCGCGTAGAAGTGGGTGGTCACCGGGACGCCGGTCGAGCGCAGGCGGTCGGCGAGCGCCCGGGACTGGCGCGCCATGAGTGTCTCGGTAGGGGAGACGGCGTCCTCGGGGAAGGGGTCCGCGGGATCCTCGAGGCCAGGGATCACCGGGTCGGGCTCCACACCGGGCGGGTCCAGCGGGCCCGCGGTGCCGTCACCGGCGGACAGGTGCACGGGGACTCCGCGCAGGCGGTCGGCGAGGTAATAGGGGTCGTGGGCCCGCCAGTTGGCGCGGTCGATGACCGGATCGCCCCACAGTGCCCGCCAGTCGAGCCCCAGGTACGTCATCCCCGCCTTGATCGCGTGCGGGTGACGCGAAGGGTGCACGAAGCCGCTGTAGCTCGCGACGGCGCGGAACAGTCCGGGGTGACGCGCCGCGTACGACAGGGCACCGAACCCGCCCTGCGACTCGCCCGCGGCCGCGCGACGCGTCCCGGCGCCGTAGCCGCGCTCCAGAAGGGGACGCACCTCGTCCAGGTGGAAGGTCTCGACGGCGGGCGGGCCGCCCCCGCCGCCGTTGAACCAGTCGGTGTAGAAGCCGAACAGCGGCATCTCGGGCATGACGACCAGGACGTCGCGCAGGTGGGGCAGCTCCTGGATACGGGAGGCGTAGTCCTCCGTCCAGGCCTTGTGGTTGCCGTCGCCGCCGACCAGGAGATACAGCACGGGCCAGCGGTCCTGGGGCTGCCGCCGCTCCCAGCCCTCCGGGGTGAGCAGCCGGACCTTCGCGTCGCGTCCCAGCGCGGGCGAGGACACCGTCAGATCGCGCAGGCGCGGGCCGAGCTGCCGCTCCGCGATCACGCGGGCGCCGTCCGGCGCGGCCTTGAGCGTGCTCGCGGGCGCCTCCTCGGCGGCGGCCGGACCACCGGCACCGGCTTTTCCCGGCAGGAGCAGGACGATGAGGGGCAACAGGGCGAGCAGGGACCGGAGATGAGACTTCTTGCGCATGAGCGTGCCCTTTCGGCGGCGGGAGGGGTGAGGAGGAGGAACGTCAGGTGTCCCTGCGTCGCAGCACGCCCGCAGCCGTGAGCAGCAGCACCGCGGTGTACCCGGCGACCAGCCACAACGACGGCCACGGGCCGAGGCTGCCGACGGCATCAGCGGTGGCGTCCGAGGTCTGCGTCAGCTTCTCCAGCGCCGCGGTCGGCGAGACCCCCGCGACCCAGCGCCGGGCGTCGCCGAAGAGCGGCCCGAAGAGCGAGGGCAGCAGAAGCAGCCCGATGACGGTCGTGACGGCACCCGCCGAGTGGCGTACGAGCGTGCCGACCGCGAGACCGAGCAGACCCGCCACGGCGAAACAGCCCGCGACACCGAACAGCGCCGGAAACGGCTCGCCCTGGGCGTACTTGCCGGACGGCAGCAACGCGTCACCGAGCAGAAAGGCGACCGTGCAGGAGAGCAGACCCACCGCGTACATCACGCTCGCGATCAGCGTCGCCTTCGCGCCGAGGACGGTCGCGCGGCGCGGGTTGGCCGTGAAGGTCGTGCGCAGGGTGCCGCTACCGTACTCGCCGGTGACGAGCAGCGCGCCGACCACGGCCGCCAGCATCTGGGCGACGACGGACAGAGTGAGGCTGCCGCCGAGCACGGTGTCGTCCGCCCGCAGGCTTCCGGTCGCGGCCACGAACACCGCGCCCACGACCGGGGCGAGGGCGGTCGCGAGCGTCGTCCAGACCGTGGAGCGGACGCTGCGGAACTTGATCCATTCGTACGTGAACGCCTGCGGGTAGCCCGCGCGGGCAGGGGTGGGCGTGGTCATCGCCGGGCCTCCTCGGGGTGCTGTGCGGCGGCCCGGTACTCGGTCGCGTCCTGGGACAGGGCCGTGTAGACCTCCTCCAACGAGGAGCGGGCGGGGGTGAGTTCGTGGATCGCGAGGCCGTGGTCGCGGGCGAGGTCGCCGATGACGGCGGGGTCCGGGCCCTCGACGCGCAGGGCGCCGGTCGCGGCGAGGGCGACGGTGGCGCCCCTGGCCTCAAGGAGGGCACGCAGGCGCTCGGGCCGCGGGGAGCGGACGAGCGTATGGGCGCGGGAGTTGGCGGTGATGAAGTCGTGCGTCGTGGTGTCCGCGATGAGCCGTCCGCGGCCGATCACGATGAGGTGCTCGGCGGTCAGCTCCATCTCGCTCATCAAGTGGCTGGAGAGGAAGACGGTGCGGCCTTCGGCGGCGAGGGATCTCATCAGGTCGCGGATCCAGCGGATGCCCTCGGTGTCCAGGCCGTTGACCGGCTCGTCGAGGATCAGCACCTCGGGGTCGCCGATCAGCGCGGCCGCGATGCCCAGGCGCTGGCCCATGCCGAGCGAGAAGCCCTTGGCGCGGCGCCGGGCCGTGGCGGGCGGCAGGCCGACCAGGTCAAGGACCTCTTCGACACGGCGGCGCGGGATGTTGTTGCTCGCCGCGAGCCCGGCCAGGTGCTGGTACGCGGAGCGGCCGCCGTGCACACCCTTGGCGTCCAGGAGCGAACCGACCGCGCGCAGGGGCGCGGCGAGGTCGGCGTAGCGCCGGCCGCCGATGGTCACCCGGCCCGAACTGGGGGCGTCCAGGCCGAGGATCAGCCGCATGGTGGTGGACTTGCCCGCCCCGTTGGGGCCGAGGAAGCCGGTCACGCGGCCCGGCCGCACGGCGAAGGTGAGACGGTCCACGGCGGTCTTGTCGCCGTACCGCTTGGTGAGTTCCGTTGCCTCGATCATGCCCTCGACGCTAGGGAGAACGGGGCCGGGCGACATCCGCCGCCGGGAGTCGGGCGCTACTCCCGCGGGAGCAGTCGTACGTCCTCCGGGCGCCCCCGCACGACGACCTGGCTCAGCGCTCCCCGGCCCTGACGAGACCCGTCTCGTATGCGAGGACCACCAACTGGGCCCTGTCGCGCGCGCCCAGCTTCGTCATCGCGCGGCTGACGTGCGTCTTGGCGGTCAGCGGGCTCATGATCAGCGCCTTGCCGATCTCCTCGTTGCTGAGCCCGGCCGCGACCAGCGCCATCACCTCGCGTTCGCGGTCGGTGAGAGCCGCGAGACGCTCGGCGCCGGCCGCCTCGGGCGCCTTGAGGCGGGCGAACTCCTCCACCACGGAGCGGGTGACCGCGGGGGCGAGCAGGCTCTGTCCGGCCGCGACGGTGCGGACCGCCGCGCGCAGGTCGTCGGGCTCGATGTCCTTGAGGAGGAAGCCCGCGGCGCCGTGTCGCAGCGCCTCGAAGACGTAGGCGTCGACCTGGTACGTGGTGAGCATGAGCACGCGCACGCCGTCGAGGGTCCGGTCGGCGGCGATGCGGCGGGTGGCCTCGATGCCGTCGACGCCGGGCATGCGGATGTCCATGAGGACGACGTCGGGCCTGGTGGTGCGCACCGCCTCGACGGCCCGTTCCCCGTCGGGCGCCTCGGCGACCACCACCAGGTCGTCGGTGAGGTCGAGCAGGGCGCGGAAGCCCGCGCGGACGACGGTCTGGTCGTCGGCGAGCACCACTCGCACGGTCACGGCCGTTCTCCGTCCATGTGTCGCTCCCGTGGTGGGGCGGTGTCTCCGACCGGGAGCGGCGGCGTGCCCGCGCCGGGTGCCGCTCCGGCCGTGTCGCGGACCGGGAGGGCGGCCCGGACCCGGAAACCGCCTCCGGCCACCGGCCCGCACTTCACCGTGCCGCCGACCGCGGTCGCCCGCTCGCGCATCCCGATCAGCCCGAAGCCGCCCGGCGCGACCACGGACGGCGCGCCGTCGTCGACGACTTCCACCACGAGGCGGCCGTCCCGGACTTCCACGGAGACAGCCGCGTGCCGGGCCCCGGAGTGCTTCACGACATTGGTCAGCGCCTCCTGCACGATGCGGTACGCGGCCAACTCGGCCATCGGCGCGAGCTGTCCGGCCACCCCCTCCTGCTGCCGCAGGGCCACCCGCACCCCGCTCCCCTCGAACCGCCCGACCAGCTCGGGGAGCCGGTCGAGTCCTGGCGCGGGCGCCGCGGACTCGCCGTCCGGCTCCCGCAGCACGGTCACCGTGGCCCGCAGCTCCCGCACGGCCTGCTTGCCCGAAAGCCGTACCTGGCGCATGGCCCCGCGCGCCATTTCGGGCCGGGCGTCGAACGCGTCCAGGGCCACCCCGGCCTGCACGGTCATCGCGGCCACCGTGTGCGCCACGATGTCGTGCAGCTCGCGCGCGATCCGAACCCGCTCCTCGTGCACCCGGCGCTCCGCCTCCCGCTCCCGGTCGGCCTCGGCACGGGCCGCGCGGGCAGCGTACGCGTCCAGCAACTCCCGTCGCGTACGCACCACTTCACCCAGAAGCAGCGGGACCAGCGGCCAGAGCATCTCAAGGAGGGGCAGCCCCTGCGGGTTCACGACGTCCCGGCCCACGATCAGCGCCACCACGCCGGAGGCGAGGGCCACGACGAGCCCCGTCCACACCGTGCGCCGCCGGTCGCCGAGGGCCGCCACCGTGTACAGCGCGACGATGAACGGCAGGTTCAGCAGCTCCCCGATGTGTCCGTACAACGCCCAGCCCGCACACGCCGCCCCGGTCACCGCGGCGACGGGCACAGGCCACCGGCGCCGCCACGCCAGCGCGGCCAGGGAGACCACGAGGAGCAGCCAGGTGAACCAGTCGGCCTGCCGGTACGCGGGATCGTTGACCGCCACGTCCGACGTCGTGAACACCCCGACCACCGCCACCACCAGCAGGTCCGTGGCGAGTGGCGGCAGCGCCCTGACCCTGGCGATGAGCGGGGCGAAGGTCGTCACGTGTCTCACGGTAGGGGGCGGGCGGAGGACGCGCATACGCCCGCTGGAGTAGCGAGAGCCCGTCCCTTCGGCCGGTGTGGCGGTCCGGCACCGGACCGCCACACCGGCCGTGGGCCGACTCAGGCAGCCCCGACGCCCCCGGTGCACGCCGCCCCGGGCTCGGGTGTCTGCGCGCCCTGGACGTACTTGTCCAGGAACTGGTCCACCCGCGGGTCGGACGCCTTGGTGACGGAGAGCTGGCGTCCCCACGCGGTGAGCGTGATGGCGCCCTTCTGCTCCTTGACCGGGCTCATCAGCGTGTACGGCGTCCCGCTGACCTTGCCGCTCAGGCGCTTGATGTCAGCGGCCGCGGCCTTGTCGTTGTACGTGATCCAGACGGCGCCGTGTTCGAGGGAGTGCACGGCGTTCTCCTTGCCGACCGGCTTGTCGTACACGTTGCCCTGGCAGTTGGCCCAGGCCTGTGCGTGGTCGCCGCCGACCGCTGGGGTCATGGGGTAGTCGACGGTCTTGTCCACGTGATTGCGGCCGAGCTTCTTGGCGTCCCAGATCTTCTCGCCTCTGACCGGGTCCGATGCCGCGGCGTCCTGCTTCTCCTGCTTGTCGTTGTACGCCACCAGCGCGTACGAGCCGTAGCCCACGAGGCCCGCGACCACGGCGACGCTCAGCGTGATGGTGAAGACGCGGTTGCGGCGGTCGCGTGCCTGCTCGGCGCGGCGCATCTCCTGGATGCGGGCCTTGCGTTCGGCGGCGGTCGCGGCGTTTGTGCCCTTCTTGGAACTCGTGCCCTTCTTGGGAGTGGAGGGGCGCGAGGACTTGGTGGATCTGCCGGACTTGCCGGACTTGGAAGTGCTCATGGTGGTGATGTCCTTGTCCCCGCCGTGCACGGGGCGCGGCGGTGGTCGCAGGAGGGATGGGAGGCGGTGCGCGCGCCGGTTCTCGAACTTCTCGGACTTCTCGGACGCGCGGGGCCGCTCTCAGGTCCGCTGCACCTGGAGGACGTGGAGGTCGGGGGCGTGCTTACGCGTGGGGCAGCGGGGCGTCGGCCACGCGGTGGGGGTGTGCCGGGGGCGTACGGACTGCTTGTCGGCGAGGAGGGCCGGGGGCTCGGGTGCCGGGAGCGTGAGCGCCGCTTGGTGCGTGCTGGCGGCGCAGCGTTCGCTGGGCGGGCAGTCGTGGGTGAGGGCAGGGGGCTTTGCTGGCGCCAGAGTTGGAGACGGTGAGTGCGACAGCGGGAGCGCCGGTGTTGCCTCGGAGTTCGCGATGTCCGTCATGTACGAGGACGACGCCGGCCCGTCGGCGCCGTCGTCCTCGTGGTGTGTCAGAGACCCGAAGCACACGCACAGCACGGCCAGGACCGAGGCCAGGGCGCAGGCGAGCACGGCACAGCGACGGACGGCCTGTCCCGTGCCGCCCCGCGTGTCCCGCATGCCTATGGCCATGGCCGCAGATAGTACGTCCACCTCGTGACCGCCACAGCTCCGGTGTGCCCCTGGCCTGTCCACCGAGGCTGAGCAGGCTTCGTAGAGTGGGGCATGCCGAGCCCATGTCCGTGCCCATGCCCCAGCCAGGAGAAGCGCCGTGAGTGAATTCGAGGCGATCGACGCGTTGCTCGCGGCCGCGCCCGACGCCACCCCGCTGCCGCCCGCCGAGCGGCGCCGAGAGCTGCGTGACGTGCTGGGCCTGTCGCGGGCACAGGTGGCTCGCGCCATGGGGGTGAGTTCGTCGACGCTCGCGGCGTGGGAGGCGGGTCGCGATCCCAGCGGGGAACTGCGCAGCCGGTACGTGTACTTCCTGCGGCAGGCGGAGGAGAAGCACCGCGCGAACGCTGCGGAGGTCCCGGTGGCGCCGCCGTCGGCGCAGCCCGAGCCCGCCCTCGACACCGACGACCAGTCCGAACTCGCCGAACCCCGCCCCTGCGTACTGTGCGGACAGCCCGCACACCACCAGGTCGAGGGCTACCCGCAGCACCTGGACCCCGCCGAGTGCGCCGCCCCCGCACCGCAACAGCCCGCCGCTCCCGCAAGCCCCGCACCCCGCCCGGAAGCCACTCCCGCCACGCCAGCCACCCCCACCACCCCGCAACGCCTGGTCCGCAGCCCCGGCCGAGGTATGAAGGTCGTGCCCGTAGGACGCCGCGCGCAAGCCGCCTCCCAAATGCCCGACCTGATCGGTGACGCCGTCGCCGCGGCACTCGCCGAACACGCAGGAGACGTGGACGCCGCCACCGCCGCGCTGCTGAAGCGCGCGATCCCGGACGCCATGGCGCTGCTCGACGAGACCCGCAAGGGCGCCCGCTACGACGTCGTGGCCCACCCCTGGGTGCCCGACATCCTGCGCAAGCAGACGGCCCGGGGCGCCGACCGCATCTGGGAGGCGCGCCCCAAGTGGACCCGCGGCGAGCTGCCGCCCGGCGCCCACGAGGTGACCGCGCTCGACATCAACGGCGCCTACCTCTCCGCCCTCAAGACCCACCTGCCGATCGGCCAGCTCGAGCACTCCACCGGCTTCGACCACGACAACCGCCGCGCAGGCGTCCACCTGATCACCCCGCCCGACTGGCACCACGACGAGGTCCTGCCCAACCCCCTGGGCAACCGCGACGAACCGGGCCCCCTGTGGGTCACCGAACCCACCCTCCGCCTGCTGCTGCGCCTGTCAGGACCGAAGTACGGGCTGTGCGAGGCGCCGGAGATCCACGAGTCGTTCACCTCCGGCGCCACGGAGAACCTCCTGGAGAAGTTCCGTATCGCGCTGAAGGACGCCCGTGACCAGGCGATCGCCGCGGACGACGAGGTGACGCTGGAGTACGTCAAGGCGATGTACTCGAAGTTCGTCTCCACGATGGGGGAGTCGAACTACAACCGCGAGCTCTACCGCCCCGACTGGATGCACCTCATCCGCTCCCAGGCCTTCTCCAACCTCTGGATGAAGGCGTTCAAGGCGTACGACGAGGGCCTCACCGTCGTCCGCGCGATGGGCACTGACGAACTGCACGTCATCGGCGACTGGCGGGCCGTTTTCCCGGAGGGGCGCGGGGTGACCGAGGTGAAGCTCAAGGACACGTACACCGTCGGCGAGCCCCACAGAATGCCGGAAGGCGAGAGGCCGTAAGCCGGAGGTCAGATGTCCTCGGGCCGGATGCGGCCGCGCCAGGCCCCCGACTCCCGCGCACGGCCCTCGATGTACTCCTTGAACCGCCGCATGTCGCCCTTCACCCGGCGGTCGATGATGCCGACCGTCTCGGCGGCCTTCTCCGCCAAGCCCTCGCTCTCGACCTCCATCACGAGCTCCACCCGGGTGCGGGACGCGTCCAGGGACTGGAAGCGGACCATGCCCATCTGCTTGATGTCGCCGCTGGTCGTACGCCAGGCGATGCGTTCGTCCGGGAGCTGGTCGACGATCTCGGTGTCGAACTCCCTGCGCGCCCCGGCGACCTTGGTGATCCAGTGGTTGCGCCGGTCGTCGAGCTGGACGACTTCCTCCACCCCCTCCATGAAGCGCGGGAACTCCTCGAACTGTGTCCACTGGTTGTAGGCAGTGCGAGCGGGAACCTCGACGTCCACCGTCTCCGTGACCGTGCTCATCAGCGTGCCTCCTCTTGGTCCGCGCACGCGGACCTGGTCTGTTCGTCGTGCTTGGGCGTCGTGCCTGCGTGGCACAGCGCCCGGGTACCCGCGAGAGCGGAAGAACACCCCCGCCGTCGCCCTCGGTGTGAATCGAGGAGTGAGGACGCCCGGAAACGGGATGCGGCCCGCCATCGACGGATGGCGGGCCGCATCACCGGACTTCAGCAGTGCACCGGTCGGACGTGCACGGAGTCGCTCAGGTGCGGAACTTGAAGGTCGCGCAGTGCTTCCAGTTGCTGTCGTCGTCGGTGGACTTGCCCTTGACGAGGGAGATGACGATCTTGTTCGTCTTGCCCTCCGGGCGGTCCAGGTCCCAGGTGAAGGACTTGCCGGCCCCTCGCAGTACCTCGTACATGGCGAAGCCGCCCGGGCCGGTCAGGTTGATGAAGACCGTGCGCCCGTCCGCCTTGCGGTCCTTCACATACAGGAAGTCACCCTTGGAGGTGTACTTCGCGTATCCGCCCGCGCAGCCCTTCGCGGCATCGGCGTGGGCCGCGGGCGCGACGAGGATGCTGGCCGCGAAGAAGGTGGCGACGCCGGCCGGCACCAGGGTGGCCGCACGGCGCATGGGTATGAGCTTCAAGTCTTTTCCCCTAGAAGGTTGTTCGACGTGCTGTCGCTGTCCGCCGGGCCCGGGCGGAGCTGCTCCGGGAGGGCGGCGCACGAGAGAGCCCGGGGCTGTGGAACCGCCTCCGGGCATCTGAGAACTCTAGTGGTGACGTGGCGCCTCGGCGTGGACGGGCCGTGTAGGCGATGCGGAGCGTCCGTGCAGGTCAGGCCTTCGCTGACCGCGTCCGGCCAGGGGTACGGGAGCATGCTTGCCGTGACTACAGGGACAGACCGGGCGCGCGGGGCGCGTAGGTGTCGTACGCGCCGCGTGGGCAGGGCGGGAGCGGGCGTGGTGCTGGCGGTCCTGACCGCTCTGGCGGCGGTCGGCTGCGGCGGTTCGGACGAGTCGGACGGGAAGGCGGCGTCGGGCAAGCGCGGGTCGAAGTCCAGTGCCGCGCAGTCCTCGGGGAGTCCGTCGGCGTCCGCGAAGCCCTCGGTGTCGGCGGCGGACGGGGACGACGTCGGCGCCTGTGCGGACGGCGACTGCGAGGTCGCGGTCTCCGATCCGGTGACGGTCCGCTTCAAGGGCCCCCGCGGTCAGGCCACGCTGACGGTGACCGAGGTCGGCCCGAACAAGGTCGAGTACGCGGTGAAGTCGGGCAGCGGCCGGTCCAAGGGCGGGGCCAGTGGTCCCGGGCAGGGCTGCATCACCGTGCTCCGCAGCAACGGCAGCGGTAACTCCTGCGGCGGCGTGGGGGACGGCCGGCCGAGCGCTCAGCCCGACGCCGTCGTGATCCAGATGGCGGGCGGGCAGGACGGCACGGCCATCCTCCACATCGTGTCGAACTGACGGCACGTCATCGGGCCGGACCGACGGCACGCCATCGAGTCGGGCTGACGGCGCATCATCGCGGCGCGGCGACCAGTGCGCGCCTCATTTCTCCTTGCGCCGCAACAGCAGCCACAGTGCGGTGACACCCGCGGCGGTGGCCAGCAGCAGGACGCGGTTGTTGCGCGCCGCCTCGGCGCCCCGGCCCGCCTGCTGCTTCAGCAGTTCAGGCGTCTGTTCCTGGATCATGTCGCCGACCTGGCCGGCCATCGCCTTGGCCTGTTCCGTGGTGTGGGCGGCCCTGGCCTTCACGTCGTGCGTCCGCTGGGTCATGGTTCAGCACTCCTTCGAGTCGGGTGAACTGGTGCGATGCGGCCTCCCGTACGGGATTCTCACCAGCGGTACCAACGCCCCCTGCGCCCGCCGTGTCCGGCCGGGCGTACGACGAAGCCGAGCAGCCACGCCACGATGAGGACGGCTGCCACCAACCACAGGAACTTGACGGCGAAACCCGCGCCGAACAGCACGAGTGCGAGCAGTAGAACGATCAGCAACGGAACCATGTCTATCAACCTCCGCCACCCCGAGTGCCCCCGAGCGGCGGCTTCACACCGGCCGGGCCCTGATCCCCTTCGCGAGACGCGCCCACGCGTCCTGGTCGTAAGGGCAGCGAGGCCGCAGGTTGACGCGCTCGCTCAGGAGCGTGCGCGCCAGGTCGTGGCGCCCGGCGTGCAGCGCCGACTCGACCAGGGTTTTCTGTACGGCGTCCCGCTGGGCGTGGCTGCCGCCGAAGGTGTGCACGCGGTGCCGCAGCGGAAGCAGCAGGTCGACGGCGTCGGCGTAGCGCCCCTGCCCGTACGCCACGAGGGCCCGGCACACCGGAAGCCCGATCTCCGCGGTCATCGGTACGTTGGAAAGGCCCGGGCGGCCGGACCCGGCGTCCCGCAGCCACGCCTCCCGGTCGCGGATGAGCTGTTCGGCGTCGGCCAGGCGGCCGGCCCCGACGTGGGCCATGACGGCGTGGACGTCGTTGAAGGCGTAGTAGGCGCCGTCGCCCCGCCGCGCCCAGGCGTCGGCGAGGGTCGCCCAGCGGTCGCCGGTGTCGGTGCCCGCGAGGTACAGCCGCCACAGCAGGGACGCGGCGTCGAGCAGCTCCATCGCCGCCCCGCCCGAACCGTCGCGGTGCACGGCGGAGTCGTAGACCGCGAGCACCTTGTCCGTGCGGCCCGTCTCGAGGACGTACAGGGCGTAGTGCCACCAGTTGTGCACGTTCAGGTAGTTGCCGGACGACCAGTCGTCCGCGCGGGCGTCGAGATAGCGGATGCCGTCCTCGTACCGCCCCTGCATCTCATAGGCGTGTACGACGGCGTGGATGCCCCAGACGTCGCGCGCGTTGCGGCCCACGGCGTCCAGGCCGGCGCGCTCGGCGAGCGTGTAGTGCCCGGCCTCCTCCAGACCGAACGCGTACATGCCCTGGAGCAGGCCGAAGTGCGGATCGTCCGTGTCCCAGGCGGACAGGGCGCCGCCGACGCGGTCGCGCAGCAGCACGGCGTTGCCCGTGAAGAAGTCGATCTGGTGGCCGACCGCGAGGGCGAGGGCGTCCCTCGGGTGGGCCACGACGAGCTCGGCGAGGACGCGGCCGGCCGCGTGCATGTCGCCGTCGAGCCACAGCGAAGCGGCCTCGACATGCATGCGCTCACGCGGCGTCAGGTCGGCGGCGTGCACGTCCGCGCGGTACATCTCGAACGCGGTGGCCGCCTCGGCCGCGTCCCGCTCCTCCGTGCCCAGCAGGCCGAGGTACGCCGCGAAGACGTTCCCCATGGCGGAGCGGGGCGAGGTGTCGAGCACCGCCCCGGCCTCCGCCACGACCTCCTCGCGGAAGTAGAGCAGGTGTTCCAGCGCCTGCTCGTAGTGCCGCACGGCGTCGGCGTCGGTGTGTGTCATCGTGTGCGCGTGCCGGTCCGTGACCACTGTGTCCTCCCGACGGGTCGCCTCGTGCCGCAGTGATCTCTGCCCCGTGGCGGGAGACCGGACACCACGGCGACCCGGACGGGGTCAGCCCTGCGGGACTTCCACGACCTGGTCGCCGTCGGGCACGTCCCGCACGGTCACCGACGCCGTCGGCACACCGAGCCCGCCCGCCACGGCGGACGTCAGCCCGGCGAAGTCCTGGCCCTCGGGCACGGGCACCTGCTCGCCCTCGCCGTAGCTCTCGATCGCCTTGGTGAAGTAGCCGGGATGCCAGGCGCCGACCGCGCCCTTCACGTCCACGGCCGTCACCGTGCGATCCCCGACCAGGCTCTTGATCCGGCCGAGGATCTGGTCGGAGCGCAGCTCGCCCGGCACCTGGAAGAGGCTCGCGTGCGCGGCCACGGCTCCGCCGGAGCGCAGGTGCACGGTGACGGTCAGGCAGCTGGTGACGCTGGGGTAGCGGATGACGCCGCCCGGTGCTGCCTCCTTGACCTGACCCTCCGTCACCACGGTTTCCGTTACGGGCAGTTGCTGCCGCACGGACGGGGCGACCCGCTCGGCCGCGGGAGCCGCGGAGGCCGTGGCGGGAGCGGCGAGGCAGGCGACGAGGGCCGCCCCGGCCGCCAGGGTCAGATGCGTACGCATGGACAAGAAGAGCTCCTAGCTCAGAGGTCAGCGTCAATCGACGTCAAAGGGAGCAACTCTATGTCGTGCTTCTATGTCGTGCTCCACCACCGCCTCGCCCCGGACGTGTCCCGCAGCGCGTTCGTCGCGCAGTGCACCTCGCCGCCGGCCCGGTGAGCCCAGGCGAAGTTCTCCACCCAGTGCACCCGCACCCCGCCCCCGGCGAGCGCCTTCTCGGTCGCGGCGCGGAACAGGTCGCGGCCGCGCAGGCGAGGGCCGTGGGGATCGGGTGCGGCGTAGTCCCGACTGGTCAGGGACAGGCCGTTGGCGATGCTGGGGGAGAGGGCGACCGCGCCCTTGGGGATGTCCGGGCGGACGGTGGCCATCGCGTACAGGACGGGCACGCGCACCAGCTCGCTGCGGTGCAGGCCGGTCTCCTTCAGCAGGACGCGGATCTGGCCGTCGATGTGGCGCGCGGCCTTCTCGTTGTCGGCGTGGAAGCCGTCGTTGTCGAGGAGTTCGTCGACGGTGGGCTTGTCCGGCAGGGTCGTGGCGGCGAACATCCGCTGCCCGCCCTCGCCCGCACGCTGAGTACGCCGCAGCAGCTCCACGGCCTGGCGGGGGTCGGCGACGGCGAGGGTCCAGCCCCGCTCGTTGTCGGCCCGCACCACGTGCACCGTCTCGTCCACGTGCCCGACGAGCAACCAGGACGTGTCGATGGTGAGGGAGGGCTGCCGGCCCTGGGCCTCGATCATCTTCACGAAGGACGCGTCGGGCTGCCGCTGCGGGTCGGTGCCGTACAGCACCCGACCCTGCGGATGACCGGCGTACGGCGGCAGCGACTCGAAGTTGCCGGTGGCGTTCTGCAGGTCAAGGCCGTTCGGCTCGCGGCCGGGTGTGAACTGCTGCACCACGCCGACGTCCGGACCACGGAAGTCACGGAACAGCAGGCGGGCGGAGCGGCTCAACGTGGTCTTCCCACCCTCGGGCGCCGTCCACCGCATCGGCGTACGCAACATGACGCGCATGGTGTGCACCCGGCCGCCGGGCGCGGGCACGCTCGCCACCGTGGGCTCCACCATGTCCTGCCGCCAGATGTCGCGCCACCACTGCTGGGTACCGGCTGTGAAGGTCACGTCGCGGCTGGTCAGGCCTGCGGCTCGCGCCGCCTCGCGCAGCGAGGAGGCGAACGGCCGCCACTCGCGCGGCTTGTGGCCGTTGCCGCCGCCTCCCGGCCCGGGGATGGCGTCGCTATCGGGGCCGGGCTTGGCGGCGAAGACGCTCTGCGCGCGCTGGAGGTCGTTCTGGAACAGCACGGGAGCCACCTTGAGCCGTACGCGATCGACGGCATCTGAGGCGGTGCGTCCCTCGCCGCCGCGCACCGTGAGGGTCACGTCGACCTCGCCGTTCCAGCGCCGCGGGTCCCGTACGATGTCGCGTCCCTCCAGGGCGAGTTCGACCCCCGCACGCAGTTCGCGCGCGGTGAGGGGACCGCGCAGCACACGCAGCTTTCCGTCGCGCTTGACGAACAGCCGGACGTACGGCCGCTGCGCCGCGGGCACCTCGACGTGGCCCGTGGCCGTGTCGCCCACCGCCGTCGGCGGAATGCGCAACGGCGCCAGATCGGCCGTGTCCCGCGGCCCGTTGACCCGCTCGTCCGCCGCGTCGTTGCAGGCCGCGAGGCGGGTGTCGACGGCCGGATCGGCGCGGTCCAGGTCGCCGGGGCGCATCCGGCAGCGGCGGGAGTCGTCGTCGACGTTCGCGAGGAACACCGCCCCGCGCCCCGGCCGCCAGGCGTCCTCGCCGGCCTCGTCGGAGGCACCTGTGACGTCCACGCGGCCGTCCTGGTTGACGTCGGCGCTCAGGTCCGCGTGCGGCGGCTGGTCCCGGGCAGTGGCCGGGGGACCGGCGAGGGCGGTGGCGGCGAGGAGGGTGACGGTGGCGGCGGCCGCGGTCCGCAGCGTGTGGGATTTCATGGGAGTCGATGGACTCGATGCCTTGGGCACAGGGCCTCCTTGAGGCGGGCGCAAGCAGGTGCGGGGAATGTCCGCTTCCATTTTCGTCCGCCTCAAGGGGGGCTACATCCTGCGGTGTGCGGAAGCCGCCACTACATCGGTCGGGCTACCGCCTTGCCGCCCCGTCCTCCTTGGGGTGTGTTCAGGGGTACGACACGACCTTTGACGGAATGGTGTCGGTGCCCGACGTCGGCGCACCCGTGTCGTTGATGACACGCTCGTACTGCCCCTTGCCGCCCAGCGAGACGACCAGCAGATGGTGGAACTTCACGCCGGGCTTCGTGGGCGCGGCGAAGCCGTGGTGCTGGACGATGCCGGGGTCGACGTTGTAGTAGCAGTAGCTCCCGACGCCCCACGCCTCGTGCGTGTTCACGGAGTCGGCGACCAGGTAGGCCGCGTAGCCCTTGATGTCGCCGTTCTGGATGGCGGCCTGGTTGGGGGCGTCGTACGCCTTCTCGTTCTGGTAGAAGATGGTGCGCCCGCGCTCGCCGTACCACTGCACGTCGTACTTGTTGAAGTGCTCCACGAACAGGCCCGTGGCCAGGACGTCGGAGCCGTTGACGCGGACGCCGTAGTCGGCGCGGTTGGTCTCCCAGCCGACGCCGTCGCCGTGGTCGGCGCGCCAGACCCAGGTGTGGTCGACGATGGTGTGACGGCTGTTGACGACCATGCTGGTGGTGGCCTTGCCGGGGCCCGCGCCGCCGATGCGGATGAACACGTCCTGGACGGTGACGGGGTTGGCGGAGTGGTCGGCGGAGGCGCCCTGCGGGCCGACTTCGAGGAGCGTGGGGGAGTTGACGGGGCCGGCGTCGATGAGGAATCCGGCCAGGCGCACCCCGTCGACGTCGGCGACCTTCATGGCGGTGACGCCGTTGTCGGGAATGAGGGTGGCGTACCCGAGACCGAGGACGACGGCGTCGGCCCGCCGCACCTCCACCGTCCGGTCGAGGTGGTAGATCCCGGGGGTGAGCAGCAGGTGCAGCCCTTCCTCCAGCGCCTGGTTGAGGGTCGCCGCCGACACGCCTGGCCGGGCGACGTAGAACCGTGACAACGGCACCGAGGTGCCGCGCGGCGTGCCGTTGCCCCAGGACACCCCGCGGGCGTTGGTGCGCAGCTCAGGCAGGAAGACCTTGTACTCGGCGCCGTCCACGTACAGGAAGGGCTTCTCGCGGGAGAGGGGAGTGGTCTGGAGCGTGGTGTACGGCGGGTCGGGGAAGCTCTGCGCGGGCGCGCCCTCGACACCGGAGAACACCATGTTCCACACGGCGTTGCGCCAGCCGCCGACCGAACTGTCGCGCGTGTACCACTGCTGCTGGGAGTACGGTCCGACCTCGCCGTCGATGCGGCTGTCCGCGATGTAGCCGCCGCTCGCCCAGCCGTACCCGGTGGGCGCGAGGTTGAGCCCGCCGCGGATGTGCATGCGCCGGAACGGCGCGGCCTGCGAGACGGCCCACCGGTTCGTGCCGTTGACCGGTATCAGCGCCAGGTTCTCGGCGGACCGCCAGAAGTTCTGGGTGGCATTGCCGTCGAACCAGCCCGCGTCGACGGTGACATCGCCGTTGAAGGTCGTGTCGTCGGGGGACAGCCCCAGACCGGCGATGGAGGTATAGAACCCGATCTGCGCGTTGAGGCCCTGATACGTGCCGGGCTTGAACAGGAGCGCGTAGCGCCCGGTGCCGAACTGCGCCCTCTCCTGCTTCTTGAAGATCTCGTCCAGCTTGGCCTGGATGCCGCCGGTGGAGGGCTCGAAGACGATGACGTTGGGGCCGAGGTCGCCGCCGCCGGGGAGGCGGGGCGCCTTCTTGGCGGGCGGGGCGGGTGCTGCCGCCGGTTCCGCCTGGGCCGCTCCGGCTGCGGCGGCCGGACCCGCCACGGCGAGCAGCGCGGGCACGGATGCGGCGGCGGCGCCCAGGACGGTGCGGCGGGAGGCGGGGGTGGGAGGCGTGGGGGAAGGAGGCATGGTGGGGGCACTCTCCTGGTTCGGTGGTTCAGGAAATGAACACATGAGGGGTTGGGAGCGCTCTCTGCCGTTGCATGCTTCATCCGCGTGAATCCGGCGTCAAGAGAAGCGACCGGAGTTCCGTGAAAACTTGAACGAGCGAAGGCCTGTGTCAGGGCGCTGAGTTGAGTCCTCTGTCAAACGCTCTGGACGGCGGTGCCGGTGCCTTCGAGTGCGGTGACTTCGTCGGCGGGTGCGGTGGTGTCGGTGACGAGGGCGTGCAGGAGGGTGGAGGGGCCGACGTAGGCGTAGGCGGTGTGGCCGAGTTTGCTGCCGTCGGCGGCGACGATCACTCGGCGGGCGGAGGCGATGCCCGCCTTCTTCACCGCGGCGTCGTCGAGGTCGTAGGCGGTCAGGCCGTCGGCCGCGGTCAGCCCGCAGCAGCCGATGACAGCGGTGTCGAAGCGCACGGCTGCCAGGGAGGCCAGGGTGAGAGGGCCGGTGAGGGCGCCTTCGGCGGCGCGGGGCCGGCCGCCGGGCACCATCAGCGTGGCCGGACCGGGTGTCTCACCGAGCAGGTGGATGGCCTGCAGGGACAGGGGCATCACGGTGACGGCCCGCTCGCGCAGGAGGCGGGCGACTTCCAGGCAGGTGGTGCCGCTGTCCAGCAGCACGCTCTCGCCGTCGGCGATGCGTGCGGAGACCTCGGCCGCGATCCGCTGTTTGGCGGCGACCGCCTCGTGGGCGCGCAACGCGAAGGGAGGCTCCTCGCCCCTGAGCAGCAGGGTGCGCGCCCCGCCGCGGACGCGTTCAAGGACGCCTTGAGCGGCCAGGGTGTCGAGGTCGCGCCGGATGGTCATCTCCGAGGCGCCGGTCAGCTCCGCGAGCTCGTGGACCGTGGCGCCGCCCGAGTCCCTGACGACCTTCGTGATCAGCCGGTGCCGGTCTGCATTGCTCATACCGCGATTGAACACCACCGAGTATCAAGCATGCATGATGTTCATTCTCGAGACTTTCGAACAGTAAATATGTTCGTTACGGTGGGCGGCATGGAACGTTCGCTTCGAGCCGCCCGCGTGGCGACGTATGTCTACTTCGTCCTGTGCGGCACCTTGATGGGCACCTGGGTGGTGCACATCCCCGCCATCGAGGAACGCGTGGGCATCAGCCACGCCTCGCTCGGCGGCCTGCTGGTGCTGCTCGGGCTCGGGGCCTTCATCGGAATGCGGGTGGCCGGCCCCCTCACCGACCGCCTCGGCGCCCGCGTCGTGGTCCCCGCCGGCGGCATACTGTGCGGCGCGGCCCTGATCCTGCCCGGCCTCGCCCGGGATCCGTGGACCCTGGCCGGCGCCCTGCTGGTCTTCGGGTTCTGCAACGGCTGCCTGGACGTGAGCATGAACGCCCACGCCGTGCACGTGGAAAAGGCGTACGGCCGGCCCGTCATGTCGGGTTTCCACGCCACGTTCTCCGTCGGAGGTGTCCTCGCCGCGCTCGCCGGAGCGGGCGCCGCGAGCGCCGGCCTGAACCCGGCCGCGGGCATGGCCGCCATGGGAGCCATGGGCATCGTGATCGCCCTCGGATCGGCGCGTGCCCTGCTGCCCACCGCTCCCGCTGTCGAGAGCCCCGGATCCGGCTCCCCGGAGAAGGCCGAGGCGTCACCGGCCGATACCCGCCGCAGTGCCAAGGGACGCGTCTGGCTCCTCGCCGTCCTGGCGCTCATGGTCATGCTGTGCGAGGGCGCCGCCAACGACTGGAGTGCCCTGCACTTGAAGGACGTCCTCGGTGCGCCCGCCGGCACGGCCGCCTTCGCGTACGGCACTTTCGCCGCGGCCATGACCATCGGCCGGCTGCTCGCGGACCGCTTCGTCGCACGGTTCGGTTCCGCGGCGATCCTGCGCCACGGCGCGGCCACCGCAGCTGTCGGCATCACACTCGTGGCCCTCGGCCCGTGGATGTGGGCCGCTTTCACCGGCTGGGCACTGTTCGGGCTTGGCCTGTCCGGCTGTGTCCCGCAGCTGTTCAGCGCTGCCGGGCACGCCGACCCCGCTGCGGCCGGTGCCAACGTCTCCCGCGTCGCCGGACTCGGCTACGTCGGCATGCTCGCCGGCCCCGCCGTCATCGGCTGGCTGACCCACCTCGTCGCCCTCAACCACGCCTTCGTCCTGCTGACTCTGCTGTGTGTGACCACCGCTGTCGCCGCCGGTGTCCTGCGCACCGGATCCGTCCGCACCCGCGAGAGCGAGATGGCGTCCAGCGGCCACTGACCGCTTGTGCGGCACGGTCCCTGACCCCCGTGCCGCACAAGCCCTCAACTCCCCGGCCACCAGGGGCCGGAGAGGGAAACCCCCAGCCGACCGAAGGAGCCCCCCGATGCCCGAGCCCCACGCATTGCCCGCCCGCGGCCGTGTCGGTGTCATGCTGCCTCGCGATCTTCCCGTCGGCGACGTGCTGCCCTACGCGCGGCGAGCCGAAGCACTGGGGTTCGACCAGATCTGGGTGGTGGAGGACCTCGGCTGGCGCGGCGGCATCGCACAGGCCGCCACCGTCCTGGCCGGCACCACGAACATCACCGTCGGCATCGGCATCCTGCCCGCCGGCGCCCGCAACGTGTCCTTCGCCGCGATGGAACTGGCCACCCTCGCCCAGCTCCACCCCGGCCGCCTCATCGCCGGCATCGGTCACGGCATGCCCGACTGGATGCGCCAGGCCGGATCCTGGCCGGCCAGCCCCCTGACGCTGCTCAAGGAGTACACGACCGCGCTGCGCCTGCTTCTCGCCGGTAGGCCCGGCCCCGCCAACGGCCGCTTCGTGCGCTGTGAAGGCGTCGTCCTCACCGAGACCCCCGACATCGTCCCTCCGGTCGTCCTGGGCGTCCGCGGCCCCAGATCACAGGAAGCCGCGGGCGAGGTCGCCGACGGACTCCTCCTGGCCGAGCCCGCGGCCCCCTCCTACATCACCGCCTCCTTGCACCACCTGGGCCCCGCCGCCTCCGCGAACCGTCCAGAGATCGTCACCTACGACGCCGCAGCCGTCGATGACAACGAGGAAGCCGCCCTCGCCCGCGTCCGCGCCGGCCTGGAGGCGATCGGCGAGCCGGGCTGGGCCGCACACATCGACCCGCTGCCCTTCGCCACCGAACTGCGCGCACACCGCGCCGCCTGCCCCGACGCCCGGCACTTCGCCCAGACCATGCCCGACGCCTGGGTCCGCGAACTGAGCATCGCCGGCACCCCCGATCAGGCACGTGACGCGATCAACGCCCGCCATGCAGCCGGCGCGACCAGCGTCGTCCTCGCCCCGGCGGGCCCCGACGCCCTGGCCGCACTCGGCTCGATCGCCCGCGCCCTGCCCCACAAGCCCTGAACCGAACACTCCGAGATACCAAAGGAACCGACCATCATGTCCACCGACCGCCGCATCGTGCTCTTCGACCTCTTCGGGGTCATAGCCCGCCACCAACGCCCGGGCGCACTGGAGAAGATGGCCGCTCGCTGCCACTCCTCCCTCGACGCCTTCACCACGGCCTACTGGACCCACCGCCCGCCCTACGACGCCGGCCGGCACACCGCATCCGTGTACTGGACAGAAGTACTGAACACGCTGTCCTGCCCCGCCGACGCCGACGCGATCGAGGAACTGCGGCTCACCGACATCGACAGCTGGTCCCGCGTCGACGACGGCATGGTCACCTACGTGCAGTCCCTGCGAGACCGCGCCGAGGTCGCCTTGCTCTCCAACATCCCCGCCGACCACGCGGACGTCTTCCTCGCCGCCCAACCCTGGCTGCACGGCCTCGACCACGTCGCCTTCTCCGGAAAGATCAAAGCAGCCAAGCCCGACCCGGCCGCCTTCCAGCACTGTGTCATCGCCCTGCAGGCCGCACCCGCCGACTTCCTCTTCGTCGACGACCGCGAGGAAAACGTCCGCGCGGCTCAGGCCGTCGGCATGAACGGCCACTTCTTCACCGGACAGAACGAACTCTCAGCCGTCATCGACGCGTGGCTGCCGACCCGAGGTTCGCCGCCGTCAGCGAGCGAACTTCTCGATGGCCGCCGGCGTGACGGGGGTGAAGAAGTTGACGAGGTTGCCGTCGGGGTCGCGGAGCAGGAGTGACCGGTTGCCCCAGGGCATCGTGGTGGGCTCGGTCACGAAGTCGGCGACGAATTCGGCAAGGTTCCGGTATACGCCGTCCACGTCGGCGACGAGGAACTCGATGATCACGGTGCTGTTGTCGGCCGGACGGGCGGAGCCGGGCGCGAACAGTGCCACGGTGCGGGTGCTGCCGATCGCGAGGGTCGCGCCGGCGGTCTGTATCTCGGCGAAGTCCTCGGTGGACCAGTCCGCCCGCACTCCGGTGGCTCGCTCGTAGAAGTCCACGAGGCGCGCGATGTCGCCGGTGATGATCCGGATCGAAACGAAGTCCATGGCGCTCTCCTCGGGTTGGTGAAGCCGTTGCACCTCGGACGCTAAAGCAAATAGTGGACAGAATCGGTCCGGTATCAACGCTAAGGTCTTGGCCATGGCTCGACCTACCAGCCGTGTCCTCACCCTCCTGGAACTCCTTCAGTCGGGCGGTATCAGAACGGTGGCCGAACTCGCCGACCGGCTCGGCGTCGACGGGCGCACCGTGCGGCGGTACGTGGCCCACCTGGTCGACCTCGACATTCCCGTCGAGGCGGTCCGTGGCCGCTATGGCGGGTACCGGCTCGCCCCCGGGTATCGCCTGCCCCCGCTCATGCTCAACGACGACGAGGCGCTCGCCGTGCTGCTCGGCCTCGTCGCCGGCCGCAGGACGGGGTTGCTGACGGCGACTGAGACCGCGGGCGAGACGGCAGCGGCCAAGATCCGCCGGGCACTGCCCGAGCGCCTGGCCCGTCGGCTCGACGCCGTCATGGAATCCCTCGCCTTCACGGCTCCGCCCGGCGAGTCGGCCACCCCGGAGACAGGGGTCCTGCTCGCCATCGCCGATGCGGTACGCCAACGCCGCCCGATCTCGATCAGGTACACCACCCGCGACGGCCGACGAAGCACACGCACGCTGCACCCGTACGGGATCGTCACCCATGCGGGCCGGTGGTACGTCACGGGCACCGATCCCGGGATCGGCCACGACCGGACCTTCCGGCTCGATCGCATCGCGGACGCGAGGACGCTGCCGGGCTCCTTCGAGCCGCCCGCTGGACTCGATCCGGTTCAGCGCGTCCTGTCAGGGCTCGCCAAGGCGGCGTACCGGTACGAGGTGACCCTGCGGATCCACGGGACGGTCGAACAGATCCGCACCCGACTCCCCGCCAGCGTCGCGAGCGTGGAGGCGCCCGCGCCCGCGGAAGGAACAGATCCGGACACAGCGCGTTGGCTCCACGTCGAATTGAGAGCAGAGCGGCTCGACTGGCTGCCTCCCGTACTCGCCTCACTCGACCTGCCGTTCGTCATCGAGCGACCGGACGAACTCCGAGACCTCGTCATCGCACTCGCCGACCGGCTCGCCACCTCCGCCCGCCAAGCCTGACGTCGTCAACTGCTGCGGGGTGCCTGACGGTGCAGACCAGTTAGTCGCTTGGGTATGCCCGAAGCTGCAAGTGCACACTGCAACGTTGATCCAAAACCCGGCGAACTCGGCGCCCACGCCGCCGAGTTCGGCGGAACAACCTCTTGCGTGGGCAACGATTCCTCTGTCACATTCGCCCCAGCCGAACATGGCATGCACGCGCCATAGCTCAACCCGCCTGTCGTGCGTGCGCCCCGACCGCATACCTATGCGGTCAAGTCCCCATGAAGTCCTTATGAAGGACGCTCCAACCCCCACACAATGGAGACGAACGTGCGAATATCCAGACTCGTCCCCGCGCTCGCGGCCACCGCCATCGCCGTCCTCGGGCTCGCCCCCACGGCATCGGCGCAGACGGCACCCAGCGCGAACGCCCCCGCCGTCGCGACGGGCACCTCCGCCCATCCGATCATCGGCGGCGGCTACGCCAGCAACGCCCCCTGGGCGGCCCGGCTCTTCTCCAACGGCCGCCAGACCTGCAGCGCCACGATCATCGCCCCGACCTGGATCCTCACCGCGAAGCACTGCGTCAGCGGCGGCGGCCTCTCGTTCCGCATCGGCAGCCTCGACCAGACCACGGGCGGCACCACGGCCAACGCCGTCAGCGTCCACAACAACGCGAGCTCCGACCTGTCCCTGGTCAAGCTCGACCGCTCCGTGTCGGCCACCTACGCCCGCCTCGGCCAGCCGGGTTCCGTGACGGTGGGCCAGACCGTGCAGGTGTACGGCTGGGGCGCGACGTCCCAGTGCGGCTCCGAGATCAACTGCCAGTCCCGGCTCCTGAAGGTCGCCGACGTCGTCGTCACCGGCGGCTGCCGCGACGCCTACCAGGGCCAGGCCATCTGCGCCCGGCGCGGCAACGGCATCACCGCGGGCGGCGACTCGGGCGGCCCGATGATGGCGAACGGCATCCAGGTCGGCGTCGCGTCCACCAGCGACCGCCAGACCACGACGGCCTACACGAACCTGACGGCGTACCGCTCCTGGATCCAGAGCGTGGCCGGAGTCTGAGTTCGAGTTCCAAGTGTTGAGTTCGAAGTCCGAGTGACGCCGGGCCCGCGGCCGTTGACGCCGCGGGCCCGGTCCCCGTCCCGCAGCACCCCAGAGACCGGAGCCCCTCACGTTGCGTCCCCGCCCGCGTGTCCTGACCGCCGCAGCCTTCGCCCTCACCATGGCCGTCGGCTTCGTCCCCGCCGCCGACGCGCGGCAATCGGCGGGCGGGGAGGTGCGGCAGCCGGCGCGTGGGGCAGCAACTAGCGCTTCGGGGTACGAGAAGTCAGCCCCGCCGGACACGGACGGCACCCCCGCCTCGTACGCGAACGGCACCCCCTCCTCGTACGCCGACGTCCTCGACCTCCAAGGCGTGCCGGCCTCCGCCGACCCCGGCGAGTTCAACCCGCTCAACGTCTTCGCCGACCGCGGCGCCTGGCACGCCTACGCGCTGCCGTCGGCGAGCGACCCGTCGACGTACGGGGGCTTCACCGGCCCGCTGCACATCGCCCAGGAATACCCCTGGTGGCTGAGCAAGTCCTTCAGCCGGATCCGGCTCACCGAGGCGGGCAAGGCACTGGACCTCGCCGCCCGAGGCACCCCACGCCTCACCTCACTGCCCGGACTGCTGCGCCAGACGTACCGCCTCGACGGCCTCCGCCTCACCCTGGAACTGCGCTTCGCCACCGACCGAACCGCCCTGGTCAGGGCCCGGATCCAGAACACCGGCCGGGCGCCGCGCACCCTCGCCGCCGACTGGACCGGCACGTTGCTGCGCCCCGAGGCGCCGCCCCAACGCGACGCGCCCGCCCTGACGGCCACGCCCAGAGGTGTCGCCGTCGGCTTCGCCCGGGTCCGGGAGAAGTGGGACTACCTCACCGACGGCACCGAGCGCTTCGAGGTCACCCACCGTGCCCCCGTCCGCACGACCGTCACGGGTGACACCTACCGCAGCGAACTCGCCGCCCCTCTCTCCCTCGCGCCCGGCGCCGCCCGCACCCTGGACTGGGCCGAGAGCTACACCTTCACCCCGGCCGAGCGGGCGCGCGAGGCCGCCTCCGTGCGCCGCGTCCTCGCCCGCCCCGCCACCACCGCCGCGTCCGGCGACGCGCGCTGGCGTGGCTACGTCGCCGGGGTCACCCGCGGCGTCCCGGCCGACCGTCGCCGCCTGGCCGTGAAGTCGCTGGAGACCCTGGTCACCAACTGGCGTTCCGCCGCAGGTCGGATCAGGCACGACGCGATCAGCCCGTCCCTCTCGTACAAATGGTTCGCCGGCGGTGTCTGGGCCTGGGACACCTGGAAGCAGGCCGTCGGCACGGCCCGCTTCGCCCCTCGGCTCGCGCAGTCCCAGATCCGCGCCATGTTCGACCACCAGATCCGGCCCACCTCGGCGACCCGGCCTCAGGACGCCGGGATGATCCCCGACGCCGTCTTCTACAACGACCCGTCCGACGGCGGAGGCAACTGGAACGAACGCAACAGCAAGCCGCCGCTGGCCGCGTGGGCGGTGTGGGAGGTCTACCGGCACAGCGGTGACCGGGCGTTCCTGCGCGAGATGTATCCGAAGCTGGCCGCGTACCAGGCCTGGTGGTACCGCAACCGTGATCACGACCGCGACGGGCTCGCCGAGTACGGCGCGACGGTCGACCCAGCCAACGACAGCACGGAGCAGCGGCGGCTCGCCGCGGCCTGGGAGAGCGGCATGGACAACGCGCCGCGCTTCGACGCCGCCCTCGGGACGTCCGTCGTCGCCAACCACGACGCCACCGGCACGGTGACCGGCTACTCGCTCACCCAGGAGTCCGTCGACCTCAACGCCTACCTCGCCGCCGACCAGGGCCATCTCGCGTCCATCGCGGGCGAGTTGAAGGACACCGCGGGGGAGCGGCGCTGGCGCGGCAGAGCGGCCGCCACGCATCGGGCGGTGCGGACGCGGATGTACGACCCGAAGGACGGCTGGTTCCACGACACGGCCCTCGACAGCGGCGAGCCGCTCACCGCGCGGGGCCGGGGCATCGAGGGCGCGATCCCCCTCTGGACCGGCACGGCAACGCCCGCGCAGGCGGCCGCCGTACGCGACAGACTGACGGACCCGAACGAGTTCGCCACCCCCGTGCCCTTCTCGACCGTCGCCCGTAGCTCGCCCTACTTCGCCCCGCAGCGCTACTGGCGCGGCCCGGTCTGGCTCGACCAGGCGTACTTCGCGCAGGCGGGACTACGGCGGTACGGCTACGCGGCGCAGGCCCGCGCCCTGACGGACCGGCTCCTCACCACCGCACACGGACTGTCGTCCCGCAGCCCGGTGATGGAGAACTACGACCCCTTGACCGGCGCACCCCTGAACTCACCCAACTTCAGCTGGTCGGCGGCGGTGCTGCTGCCGATGCTGAGCCGGCGCTGAGGGGGCCGCTTCACGGGCTCCATGCGTGGGCGTACCCCTCGCGCAGGGGCCCGCCGAGCAGCCCCAGCACTTCCTCGACCGCGGCCGTCAACGGACCGGGGTCGGCCCGCTCGGCCACGGCCAACTGGCCGTCCAGCAGCGCCTTCCCGCGCACCGGATCCGCGTCGAGCAGTCTGCGCGGAAGCCATTTGCCGATGCCCGTCCAGGCGTTGTGGTGGGCGGTGAGCAGATGGACGGCTTTGCTCAAGGCGTGGTCGGCGAGGGCCAGTTGTTCGTAGCGGTCGCTCGCGGGCGTGTCGATGAGGTCGTCCATGAAGCAGGTGAGGACGTAACGTCCGTGTTCCCGCTCGGCCTCGGTGAGCGGTGGGGGCCCGGAGGCGAGCACCTCACGGGCCAGTTGCCGCGTGCGGGCCACATGCCCGAACGGGTCGGTGAGGGGCACGCCCTGGTCGTACAGGAAGAGGACGGTGCCGCGGCGTCGTGCTCTGTCCCACGCGAAGAACTCCGGTACGCCCGCGAGGGTGTTGAGGAACAGCTCGGCGAGGCGGCCGCCGTGGCGGACCACCTCCCGTCGGCTGGTGTCCGAGCCCGAGTCCGAGTCCGGCAGGAGGATGGCCACGTCGAGATCGCTGGTCGGGGTGGCGCGGCCGTGGGCGGCGGAGCCGCCGAGGAGGGCGCCGAGGGCGTGCGGGAAGCGCGCCTGGACCAGTCGTAAGGCCTCGGCTTGAGGCGTCTCATGATCATTCATGGACGTTCATCGTGCCAGGAACAACGCCTCCGCGTCGGCGATCGCCTGGGCCAGGGCATCGGGCCGCGGTCGCAGCCCCGCCAGCACGTCATCGACACCGCGCAGCCCCGCCTGCCGCAGGAGCCGCTTCTCGTTGGTGACCCATTCGCCGCGGGCGGCCAGTACGGCGTGCGCGGTCTGCAGGGCGGCGGTGGCGATGGCGCCCGCGGTCTCGGTGGCCTGGCCACGTGGTGCGTACGAGGACTTGGCGTACTGCAGGGTCATGGCCGCGCGGTCCCGCCACATGGGCGGCGCGGCCTCGCGCAGGGCCTGCGGGTACTCGGGCCGGGGCAGGGTGCCGCGCAGCACGTGGTTGACGGCGAGTTCGCCCACTACCAGGTAGCTGGGGATGCCGGCGAGGTGGAACATCAACGGCTCCCAGCGGAAGCGGCCTTGCCGCGCTTCGGCCAGTTCGTGTTCGACCACGTCGAGGTCGCGATAGTGCACGTCGACGCTGCGGCCGTCGATGGTGAACCAGCCGCCACCGTTGAACACTCCACCGCCCCAGCCGCCGATCTCGGACACTTCCCCGTCCCAGCCGAGCGCCCGCAGGTCGTCCGGGTCGAACGCGCCCCGGTAGTACAGCGCCAAGTCCCAGTCACTGTCGGGGGTATGAGTTCCCTGGGCGCGTGAGCCGCCGAGGGTGATGGCGCGCACGGAGGGAAGGGCGGCGAGGCGGTCGGCGACACGGTCGAGGAACAGGTCGTCGTCGGTCATCGATGTGGTTCCGATCGTCGTGAAGCGGATGAAGTGGATGATGAGCAGCCGGTGTTGTTGGTGCCGTCGGCGCTGCGGGCACACCTTCTGAACGCCGGAGCGGGGGCTCGGACGGCGTCAGGTGGACAGGTGTGCCTGGATCATCACTTCATGGGGTCGACCATATCGTCGCCGCTCGCGGGCAGTTGAACGGGGAGGCTGCTGCTGCCGACGTCACCGCACATCCAACCGCCCTGACCACAACCCGGGCGAACCTTCCTGGCCGGAGTGCTTCCTCTCGCGCAGAGTCTCGATTTCCGCGGCCAGCACAGCCAGGTCGCGCACATGCGTGTAGTACTTGGCCGCGTACTCGCCGTCGATCGCCGGGAGAACCTTCTCGAACACGGTCGTCAGCCGGATCAAGCCTTTGCCGCGCTGTTCGTCCAGCGGGCCGTTGAGGACGCCCAGGGCGTAGCCATAAGCGTCCGCACCAAGCATCACCATGTCCTGGTCCTCGATGTCCAGGCCGCGAAAGCCCGGCGGAAACGGCATGGCCATGTGCTCGGCCATCATCTGCGAGAGTACGTCCAGCTTCTCTTGGATCATGCGGGAGATCCTGCCGGAGCACTCCCGGCGAACCAATTCGCGCCCCTGAGATCTTCACCCGTGCTCGCCTCGTCCGGTACGGTCGCCGAGATCGTTTTCACTGCTGGGAGCCCATGAGGTTCGCGTGTGGCCTCGCCGGCAGTGCCGAGGATGAGAGCAGGTTTCTTATGGCATGCCGTATCAGTGAGCTCGTGCTCGGTTGCCGCGACCCCGAGCTGCTGGCTCGGTTCTGGTGCGAGGTCCTGGACTTCGTCGTGCTCGATCGCGAGGACGACGGCACGCTGGAGATCGGGCCGCGCGAAGGGTTCGGTGGTCCGCAGCCGACGATCATCCTCAGCTACCGGGATGAGCCGGAGAAGGGGAAGTCCCGGCTGCACATCGACGTCAACGCCACGGACCGCGACCAGGACGCCGAGCTCGAGCGGCTTCTGCAACTCGGTGCGCGCCCGGCCGACATCGGCCAGACGGGGGAGGAGCAGTGGCACGTCCTGACCGACCCCGAAGGCAATGAGTTCTGCCTGCTCAAGACCCGCCTCAACCCGCTTTGAGCAAGTGAGGGAGTGGCGGCGTCATCAACGACTTGCACCTGACCTCGCTTTGAGGGCAGGCCGTAGGCCGTGGATCGGCCATCACATGCGGACCGGCCGAGGGCAGGAGAAATGGTTCGCGATGCGAGTGGAGCGGATGGCAGGGTGCGACGCATGGCATCCCAGTACCAGATTCGCGCAGACTACGACGCTGACACGATCGTGGTCTACCAGGCATACGCGCCTGCCATAGCCGACGCGGCGCTGAGAGCGGGCCGCTTCGTTGCGCCGTTCTCATTCCACAGGATGACATGGATCAAGCCCTCATTCCTGTGGCTGATGCACCGCAGCAACTGGGCCCGCAAACCCGGTCAAGAACGTGTTCTCGCAGTGCGGATAACCCGGCAGGGCTGGGAGGACGCTCTGTCCCAGGCTGTGCTCACGACCGCGGATCCGGCAGCTGTGGCCCAGGCAGCCGTACATGTCCAGTGGGACCCAGAACGCTCGTTGCGCGGAGCGGCACTGAATCACTACAGCATCCAGGTCGGCATCGGCCGCCGTCTGATCCGCGCATTCAACGACGACTGGATCGTCAGCCTCACCGACCTCACCCCCCAGGTCCGCAAGGCCGCGACAATGACACAAACCGGGCACGCGACCAAAGCCAAGCGGCTATTCCCCGCAGAGCGGGTGTATCCACTGCCGCGGACGCTGGAAGGCCTCCTTTCCTCGGGTGGATGACGACCGGCTGGCGAGGGGAGGAGTTGCCTGCGGTGCCGCGGCCCCGGGCCGACCCCGTCGTCCAGTACGACACCCATCCGACGGAGTGCCGCCGGTCCACGGCACCGACCGACACCTGCCCGAGGACCGCGCCGTCGACACGAGTACGCACCCGGCGAGTCTTCCCCGACGTGAGCCGCGCTGTCATTCCCTTTCCGCGGCCCCCCGTCGGGTGCGGTCCGGAGTCAGCGGTTCAGTGCTGATAGCTGGCGTGCGTCGTGTACCCGGTGGCGCCGCCGCCCTGGTACCACGTGTCCGGGTCGGCGGTCTCCAGCGGCAGCCCTGTGCGGAAGCGTTCGACCAGGTCGGGGTTGGCGATGTAGGCGCGGCCGTAGCTGATGAGGTCGGCGCCCTGGGTGAGCCAGTGTTCGCCCTGGTCCTGGTCGCCCTCCTTCGGGGCGATCTGGCCGCCGGGGTTGATGATGTAGGCGCCCGGCCAGGCCTTGCGCAGGGCGATGAGGGTGTCCTCCTCGGTGGTGACGAGGACGTGGAGGTAGGCGAGCCCGAGGGGGGCCAGGGCCTCGACGAGGGCGGTGTAGTGCTCGGGGACGTCGTCCTCGGCGATGTCCCAGACGTGGCCGCCGGGGGAGAGGCGGATGCCGACGCGGTCGGCCCCGATGGCGTCGGCTGCCGCCTCGGCGGCTTCGACGGCGAAGCGGATGCGGCCGGTGACGGATCCTCCGTACGCGTCGGTGCGCTGGTTGGTGTTGGAGGAGAGGAACTGATTGATGAGGTAGCCGTTGGCCCCGTGGAGCTCGACGCCGTCGAACCCGGCGTCGACGGCGCGTCGGGCGGCGTCGGCGAAGACCTGCACCTCGCCCCTGACTTCGGCGGTGGACAGGGCACGCGGGACCGGGGCGGGCCGACGGCCGCGGGGGCCGGTGAACAGCGGGGCTTCCAGGGCGATCGCGGAGGGCGCGACGGGGTGCTGACCGGCGACGTCGGGGTGGCCGACGCGGCCGCCGTGCATGAGCTGGGCGAAGATGCGGCCGCCGTTGGTGTGGACGGCGGCGGTCACCGGCCGCCACGCGGCGACTTGTTCGTCGGTGTGCAGACCGGGGGTGTTCGGGTTGGACTGACCGATCAGGCTGGGCTGGATCCCCTCGCTGACGATGAGTCCGGCGGTGGCCCGCTGCGCGTAGTACGTCCCCGCGCTCGCGCCGGGCATGCCGTCGTCGGACGCGCGGGCGCGCGTCATGGGCGCCATGACGATGCGGTTCGGGAGCGTGAGGTTTCCGAGCCGGTAGCTGTCGAACAGGCTGGTCACAGTGGTGTCCTTCGCGTTGTGCCGAACGAGTGCGGTGGTTCGTCAACCACGCTAAAACCTGACGTTGACGTCAGAGGCAAGTGTTTCCGCTGACGCGCTTCACGCCGCCCGCGCTCACGTACCGCTGATCCTCAGCGAGACCCACAACGCGAGCGTCGAGACGAACAGCGCGAGGGGGACGGTGAGGACGCCGAGGAGCGTGAACTCCTTGAGCTGGACGTCGTGTTCATGGTGGTGGGTGATGCGCCGCCACAAGAGCGTGGCCAGGGATCCCGCGTACGTGAGGTTCGGGCCGATGTTCACGCCGAGGAGGACGGCGAGGACGGCACCCGGCCCGGACGGGGCCGCCAGCGGGGCGAGGGCGAGTACCGCCGGCAGATTGTTGATCAGGTTCGCGAGGACGGCGGCGAGTGCGGCGGTGCCGAGGAGGGCGGGCAGCGAGGAGCCGTCGGGCAGGGCATGGCCGAGGGCGTCGCCGAGTCCGTTGTCGAGTACGCCTCGTACGACGATGCCGAGGCACAGGACGAAGGCCAGGAACGGCAGGGACGCCGAGCGCGCGATCGCGGCCGGGGTGGTGTGGCGCCGGGCGAGGGCGCGGCCGGCCATGACCGCGGCGCCCGCCGCCGCGGCCCACGCCGGGTCGACGCCGACCGCGGACGCCACGGCGAACCCGACGAGCGTCCCGGCGACGGTCACCAGCGCGAACAGGGGCAACTGCGCGGGTTCCCGGGCGCCGTCGTCCTCGGTGGGCGCGTCGAGGTCGGCGGCGAAGAAGCGCCGGAACACGACGTACTCGACGGCGATGGCGGCCACCCACGGCAGCAGCATCAGCAGCGCGAAGCGGGTGAAGGTAAGGCCGGTGGCGGTGAAGGCGAGCAGGTTCGTCAGGTTCGACACCGGCAGGAGTAGGGACGCCGTGTTCGAGAGGTGCGCGCACGCGTAGGCGTGCGGCTTCGCGGGCGTACCCATGCGGGTGGCCGTGGCGAACACGACGGGCGTCAGCAGGACCACCGTGGCATCGAGACTGAGCGCGGCGGTGACCACCGAGGCGAGCGCGAAGACCGCCCCCAGCAGCCGTCGCGGCCGGTGCCGCGCCCAACTCGCCATCCAGGTCCCGCATGCCCGGAAGAGCCCCTCGTCGTCGCAGAGTTTCGCGAGTACGAGGACGGCGGCGAGGAAGCCGATCACCGGCCCGAGCCGGGTGGCCTCCTCGCTCACGTCGTCCAGCGGGATCGCCCCTGTGACGATCACGAGACCGGCGGCGGGCACCGCGAAGACCGCCTCCGGCCACCCGAAGGGGCGGACGACGGCACACACAAGGATCACGACCAGTGCCGCGACGGACAGGGACTCGAGGAGCATGACCTCGATCATTCATGCCGCGCGTCCGGGCCGGACCACCGCCCCGCCGACCCGTCGTCGGTGGGTATGGCGATGGCCACTGTGGCGACAGTGATCCGTGTGGTGAGGCGCGCGACGGGGGAGGAGGCACCATGGGGACACTCGCCGAAGGCGAAAGCAACGGCGACAGCCAAAGCAACGGCAAACGCGATGGCAAAGGCGCGAGCTCGATCCAAGCGTCAACCGGCAGCTAGGAGGCGTGACCATGACGATCCCTGGCCCCGAGCCACGGGCGGACGACGGTGTGGGTGCCATCACGGCGGCGGGCGGGCTGCACACGTACCAGTTGCGATTACACGCCGAGTACGGCCCCGTCGTGCGGTTCCAACTGCCCGGCGCCGGAACAGCCGTATCGGTCGCCGACCCCGTGCTGCTGGAAGCGACCGCACACATCAACAAACGACCGGAGCGCCTCTTCGAGTTCCTGGCCCCGCTCTGCGAGGCAGGCAACCTCCAGGTGATCCCGGCCGACGAGCACACGCCGTTGCGTCGGCTGCTGCTTTCGGTCCTCGCCGGGCGCCCGTCCCACGAACGGCACTTCGCCCGGTTCACCGAGCTGACAACGGAGCTCGCGGACGACTGGGCCGCGCGGTCCGCGCGGACCGACGGCGATCCCGTCGAACTGCAGAAGGACCTCACCGCCCTCACCCTGCGGATGATCAGCGAATACGCCCTCGGAGGCGACAGCGAGGCCACGGACCCGGACCGGGTCGTCGCCGCCTTCGAAGAGGTCCTCACCGAATACCTGGGACGGCTCTATGAAGTACCGGTCCCGGGTACGCAGGACGAGCGCGCCCGGCGCGCGGGCGAGGCCCTGGCCTACCTGCGCGCGACGGTCGACCGGGTGGTCGCGGCGCACCGTTCCGGCGGCCGTACGGACAAGAGCGACCTGATCGGGGCGCTCGTCGAGGCCGGTGAGAGCCCCGCGCGGATCCGCGACACCGTCATGGTGACGATGCTGGCCGCCCACCACACCACCGGCGTGGCCGTCTCCTGGACGCTGCACCTCCTGGCCCGCCACCCCGAGGCGGCCGCCCGCGTCGCCGACGAACTGGACGGCGTTCTCGGTGACCGCGCGGCCCCCGAGTACGCCGACCTGCGGCGACTCACGTACCTGGAAATGGCCCTCAAGGAGTCCATGCGGCTGTACCCGCCCGGTCCGTACGGCGCCCGCGAGACGACCGAGACCCTCGTCCTCGGCGACCACGAGATCCCGGCCGGGACGACGATCTTCTACCCGTTCTGGGCCGTCCACATGAACCCCGAGTACTGGCCGGAGCCGGAGAAGTTCGAGCCCGAGCGATTCTCCCCGGAGGAGATCGCCAAGCGCCCGAAGCTCGCCTACATCCCCTTCGGCCTCGGTCCCCGGAGCTGCGAGGGCGCTGTCCTGGCCATGGTCGAGGCCGAACTGATCCTGGCCGTCCTGCTCAAGCGCTTCCGGATCCGGCCCGCGCCGGGACACGAGACGGTGACCCCGATCGAACGGTTCGTGCTGTGGGCGGCCGACGACATCCACATGCTCGTGAGCCCCCGTCCCCGTACAGAACCGTGCCCCCGCCTGCCGCACCCGGCCGCCCCGGACGGCTGACGCACCTGACTCGCCGCCCCGGGCGCGGGCCGATGTCAGTGCCTTCTGCGAGCGTGAGTACATGACCACCACCGTGGAAGCCGCCCCCGGGGACCTGGTCGCAGTCCTGCGCGTGCCGGTGTGGAACACCCTGTCCGCGCGCGCCGGAAGCCTGCGCCGCGCCCTGCCGCCCCGCCCCGACGCCCCCGCCGCGCGCTTCGCGTGGCTGCGCGCCCTCACCCCCGACCAGGCGCGCGATGCCGCCCTCCTGGACCATCTCGACGCCCTGTGCGACCACCTCGCGGGCCACCCGGCCCTCGGCTACGCCCCGGACGACCCGCTGCCGGAAGCAGCCCTGGAGGCCGCGGAGGGCTTCAACCCACAACTCACCACATTGATCACGCGCTATCGGACGGCCCGTGCTGCCTCGACCAGCGAGCCGCAGCCCCGACGCCCAGCGCTGCGAGCGCGAAACCCAGCGCGGCCGGATTGACGTAACCGGGAGCGGCGTCGGTCGCGTAGCTGCCGCCGTCACTCGTCTCGCAGACGAAGCGGAGCGGCACATAGTCGACCGTGTAGTCGATGATGCCGGCGGTCGCCTCCCGCTCCTGCCAGCCCGGTGTACGACAGGACCGGATCGGTGCCGAGTCGGTGCCGCCGTCCTCCGCCTCGACGACCGCGCCGGTCACGCCGAGCAGGCCCCAGATGTACGTGGCGGCCGCCGCCGCGCAGAGGAGGGCGGCACAGCTCCGGAGCCATGTCTCCCGGTCGGCCTGACGGAGGCCGATCCTGCCCAGCGTGCCGCAGCCGTAGCCGACGAAACCGAAGACGGCGATCAGGCCGATCAGAACCAGCGGCACGAGGAGGAGGAAATGGTCCATCCGCCGAGTCAAGCAGTGCAGATCGTGACCGCTGTGGCGGAGCCCACGATTCCTGCAACAGGTGCGTCACGGCACGTGCGGGACGGGCGGCACCGCCTCATCGACGCGGCCCGCGCGCTAGCGTAGGGCCGCATGATCGTATGGCTCAACGGCACCCACGGCGCGGGCAAGACGACGACCGGCGCGCTCGTGCAGCAACTGATCCCGGATTCACGGGTGTTCGACGCCGAGAAGGTCGGCGAGACACTCATGGACATCACGCCGGGGCTGCCCTGGACGGGCAACTTCCAGGACTGGCCGCCGTGGCGGCCGCTCGTCGTCGAGACCGCCCGCCGCGTACTCGACTACACCGGCGGCACTCTGGTGATGCCCATGACCGTCCTGGTCGAGGAGTACTGGCGCGAGATCAGCGAGGGTCTCGCCCAACATGCTGTCCCCGTACGGCACTTCGTGCTCCACGCCGACCAGGACACCCTCCGTAGCCGCATCGAGGGGGACACCGTTCTCGGCCCCTCTCCGTTCCGTCTCCAATACCTCAAGCCGTACGCCGAGGCGGCCCGCACATGGCTGCACGGCGCGGCCGAGGTCGTCGACACCACGCGTCTCACACCCGCCCAGGCCGCCCAGCACATCGCAGAGGCCGTCAAGAGTTGAGGTCCTGACATGGCCAGCAAGTTCACCGAGCTCGCGATCGACTGCGCCGATCCCCACGCTCTCGCCCGGTTCTGGTGCGCGGTCCTTGTGTACGAGGTGCAGGACGAGGAAGACGGACTTGTCACCATCGGCTCGCCTGCCGTGCCTGAAGGCAGGAGCCGACCCGGCCCGGTGCCGCCGACGTTGACCTTCGCGCGTGTGCCCGAGGGCAAGACCGTCAAGAACAGGCTCCACCTGGACGTCAACCCGACCGACAGGGAGCGGGACGAAGAGGTTCGCCGCCTGCTCGACCTGGGAGCCCGGCACGCCGACGTCGGCCAGAGCGGCGACGAGAGCTGGGTCACGCTCGCCGACCCGGAGGGGAACGAGTTCTGCGTCCTCGCGAGCCGCCACCCCTGAGCGGCACACCTGTGGTCCGGCGCACGTACCCGACCGGATCGGGCACAGGATGTCGGGTCCGGCAGGGTGCCCGCTGCCTAGCGTGGTGATCGCGAAAGAGGAAGGGGACCGGGAAAGAGGAAAGGGAGCGGGAATGCTGGAGCGTCTCAACCAGGCCCTGGAGCACATCGAGCGCCGCCTCGACCAGAGCATCGACGTGGCCGACCTCGCGCGCGTCGCGGCCACCTCGGAGTACCACCTGCGCCGGATGTTCTCCGCGCTCGCGGGCATGCCGCTGTCGGAGTACGTCCGGCGCCGCCGGCTGACCGTGGCGGGTGCCGAGGTGCTGGCGGGGAACGAGTCGCTCCTGGAGATCGCGGTGCGTTACGGCTACGGCTCGGGCGAGGCGTTCGCGCGGGCGTTCCGTGCCATGCACGGGGTCGGCCCCGGCGAGGCCCGGCGCGACGGCTCCGCACTCGTCTCCCAGCCCCGGTTGACCTTCCGCCTCACCGTCGAAGGGAGCAGCAGCATGCGCTATCGCGTAGTGGACAGGCCGGACTTCAGCGTCGTCGGCTTCAAGACCCGGGTGCCACTGGTGCACAGGGGGCCGAACCAGGCGATCATCGACTTCGTCCGCGGGATCGATCCGCGGGCCCTGGAGAGCCTGGAGAAGCTGTCGGACCAGGCGCCGCAAGGAGTGCTCGCGGTCTGCGACGACCTGGACCCGAGCCGCGCCGAAGGCACGGAGCTCGACTACTACCAGGGGGTGATCACGTCGGCGGACGCCCCCGAAGGCACCGCGGTGCTGCCTGTCCCGGCCGGTTCCTGGGCGGTGTTCACCACCTCCGGGCCGGCCCCGCAGGCCATCCAGGAGTTGTGGCGGGACGTGTTCACGGAGTGGTTCCCGTCCAACCCGTACCGCAGCCGCCCCGGCCCGGAGATCCTGCGCACCCGCCTGTCGGACGACAGGACCGAGGCCGACGCCGAACTGTGGCTTCCGGTGGAGCGGGAACAGGGCTGAAGCGGACGACGCGGCCCCACGTCGGGGTTCCGACTCCTACGTCGGGGCCCCGTCGACCGCCTCGTAGCAGGATTCGATCAGGTCACGCAGCGCCGCCCGCGGCGGACCGCTGCGCACCGCGAGGTAGGTCCGCATGACGGGCTCCGGGTCGCTCAGGGGGCGGAACACCACGCCGGGAACGGGGAGTTGATCGGCGTGCGGGGCGTAGAAGACCGTCCAGGACGGTCTGCCGTGGCCGATGGCGGCGAGGGTGTCCTGGTCGTTGGTGAACTCCGGGCCCAGGACGGGCGTGTACCCGGCGGCCCGGCAGGACACCATCACCAGGTCGTGCAGCGCTGGGTTGCGGGAGCGGGCGGCGAGCCGCAGCGGCAGGTCCGCGAGCCGGGCCAGCTCGACGGTCTGCCGCGCGGCGAGCTCGTGGCCCGCGGGCAGCGCCGCCACCAGCGGGTCCTGCCACAGCGGCAGGAACTCAAGGCCGGGTTCGGTACGTTCGCCGCGCAGCAGAGCCGCGTCCAGGTCACCGGACCGCACCTGCGCCAGACGTTCCTCGGTGCTGCTGGTGACGAGCTCCAACTGGGCGTGGCCGGTGCGCCTGGTGAAGGCCGTGAGTACGGAGTCCAGCCGGGCGCCGAGGCCGGAGCTGGTGCCGAGACGTACCGTCGCGGACTGTTCGGCGCGCAGTTCGTCGACGGCCTCCCGGGCGCGCGCCTGGAGGGCGAGCATCTCCCTGGCGTACGGCAGGAGGCGGTGGCCGGCCTCGGTGAGGCGGACGACGCGGGTGGAGCGGGTGAACAGCTCGGCGTCCAGCTCGCGTTCGAGCCGACGGAGCTGCTGGCTGACCGCGGACTGCACGATGTGCAGCCGCTCGGCGGCACGGCCGAAGTGCAACTCCTCCGCCACCGTGAGGAAGTAGCGCAGCTGACGCAGCTCCATGGTCCCGGGTCTTCCTGTCCGCTTCCTGCTCCTGCCCGCTGTGACAGGCATTGATCGCCCTGTCCGCCGTGGCGGGCATTGATCACCGTTCGCGATCAGTGTAGACGCGGATCGATCATTGGTCGGCGGCGGTGATCACGGTTGGCTGGAGGCATCACGAACCGCGCGGTCCGCAAGGCCCACGAGGCGGAAGGAAGCCGTCATGCCCTACCTGGACGTCAACGACACCACCCTCTACTACGAGGACGAGGGGACCGGCCCGGCGCTGCTGTTCCTGCACGGCTGGGGGACCAGCGGCCGGACCTGGGGCGCCCAACTGCCCGACTTCACCCGGGACCACCGGGTCGTCACCGTCGACTGGCGGGGCTGCGGGCGCTCGTCCCGGCCCGTCCTCGGCAACACCCTCGCCGGGGTGGTGGACGACCTGGTGGCGCTGATCGACGTACTGCGCCTCGACCGGCCGGTGGTCGTCGGCTCGTCGATCGGCGCGATCTTCGGCACCGAACTGGCGCTGCGGAGGCCCGAGTTGCTGGGCGGCTTGATCCCGGTGGACGGGACGGCGTACTGGGCGTCGACGGGGCTGCCGCTGGCCGAGCTGGCCGACGACCTGCACCGCGATCGGGCCGGGACGCTCGCCGGATGGGTGCCGCAGTGGTACGCACCCGGCACCTCGCCCGCACTGATCGACTGGACGGTCCGCCAGATCCTCGACTCCGGCGTCCACATCGACCAGCACTTCCGCTCCCTCGGCCAGTACGACCCACGGCCGGACCTCCCTGGACTGCGCGTGCCGGTCCACTACCTGCACGGTGAGCTGGACACCGAGATCCCCCTGGAAGTGTCCCGGACCTGCGCCGCGCTCACACCCGGCGCCGAGGTCGACGTCATCGCCGGCGCCGGACACCTCCCGCACCAGGAACGCCCCGTCGAGTTCAACACCGCGCTGCGCGCGGCGCTGGCCCGCATGGCCCCGTACGCCCACGCCGCCACATGACCCGCCGCTGAAGGAGCGCCCACCTCAGTCATCGGCCTTCCTCGACGCGGTGGACGAGCGCCGCGATGCGTGTAGCGACCTCGGGCCACAACTCCCTGGGCAGGTGGTGGCCCATCCCTTCCAGGATCACGAGTTCGGCGCCGGGGACGGCGGCCGCGGTGGCCCGGCCGCCACCGACGTCGCACACGATGTCGGAGTCGCCGTGCAGCACCAGCGTGGGCACCCGCAGCGAGCGCAGCCGTGCGGTGCGGTCGCCCGTCGCCACGACCGCGAGGCCCTGCCGCTGGATGCCGAGGGCGTCGTACCCCCGGTCGAAGATCCGTCCGGCCCGCTCGGCCGTGGTGGCCGCGTCGAACTCGTACCCCGGGGAAGCGGCGAGGCGCAGCGCGCGCGTCTGCCAGTCGACGAACGCCTCCCGCTCGTCGGGCGGTCCTCCCAGGTCGGCGAACACCGAGAAATCGGCCTCGCCGACACCGGGCTCCCCGGTCGTGGACATCATCGACGTCAGCGAGCGCACCCGGTCCGGATGTTCGACGGCGACCAACTGCGCGATCATCCCGCCCATGGACGAGCCGACGAGGTGCACGTCGGTGAGACCGAGCGCGTCGAGCAGGCCGACGGTGTCGGCCGCCATGTCGGAGAGCGTGTACGAGGCCGTGGAGAGGTCACCGGCCAGGGCCGCCGCGAAATCCGGCACGGGCGCGTCGGGGAAGTGCGTCGACCGACCGCTGTCGCGCGTGTCGAAGCGGACCACGTGCAGGCCGTGGCCCACCAACGCTTCGCAGAACCCCTCCGGCCAATTGATCATTTGCGCGCCCGCTCCCATGATCAGGAGGACCGGCGGAGCATCGGGCGCACCGAAACGTTCGTAGGCGATCTCGATCCCGGACGGGCCGACAAGTCGCGCTTTCAGTTCAGCCATGCCCAAAACGCTAGCGGCTTCAGGACAGTTGAAGATCGCGCTGCGGACTGACGTTTTTCCCTTGCCCCGCGAGTTACGGTGGAAATGGCCAGGGGGACACGGCGGCCGACTGTCACGCTGCGGCTTTGTTGATGTCCTTGGTTTCCAGGTGGGAGACGGGTGCCCCGTCCGTGGCGACGTTGATCATCGCGCGGCCCAGCTGTTCGGTGGTGGTGACCTGCTCCGGCGCCAGACGGCGGATGACGGGGAAGAGGGGCACGGCCACGACGTACAGGGCGCGGTAGAGACGGGTCTTGGACCTGATGCCGTGCAGCGGCTGGATGTAGCCCGGACGGAAGAGATAGGTGTTCATCGGCAGGGCGAGCAGGTCGTTCTCCGTCCTGCCCTTGACGCGGGCCCACATGACCCGGCCCTTCTCCGTGCTGTCGGTGCCACGCCCGGACACGTAGACGAAGGTCAGGCCGGGGTTCCAGGCGGACAGGGCGCGCGCCACCGTCAGGGTGAGGTCGTAGGTGACGCGGCGGTAGTCGTCCTCCGTCATGCGGAACGAGGAGACGCCGAGGTTGAAGAAGCAGGCGTCGTAGCCGGACATCTGCTCCTGGGTGTCGTCCCGCGCCATCAGTTCGGCCAGGTCCCGGTGGACGAGCTGCTTCAGCTTCGGGTGCTCCGCGTCGATCCGGGTCCGGCCGACCACCAGGACGTCCGTGACGGCCGGGTCGCGCAGGCACTCCCGCAGGACGCCCTGGCCGACCATGCCGGTCGCGCCGAAAATGATCGCCTTCATGCGTGTGCCTCATGCCTCTCGTCTGCGTGGCGTGGCCGGCCGGGTCCCGGTCGTGGCGGATCCGGCGGGCCGTGAGTGGGGATGCTATGCCCGGGCGCCCCGGATCCGATCATGCCGCCGTTCCCCGACCCGGTCCGACCGCTCGGGCGTACGATCGCGTACGTGACCAGCAGACCCGACCCGGAGCAGCGGCTGCGTGACCTCGCCAGGCTGCGCCGCGTCCGCGACCGGATCGACCGTGAGTACGCGCAGCCGCTGGACGTCGAGGCGCTCGCCCGCGGCGCGAACATGTCGGCCGGGCACCTCAGCCGCGAGTTCCGGGCCGCGTACGGCGAGTCGCCGTACAGCTACCTCATGACGCGGCGCATCGAGCGCGCGATGACGCTGCTGCGCCGCGGCGACCTCAGCGTCACGGAGGTCTGTTTCGAGGTCGGCTGCTCGTCCCTGGGGACCTTCAGCACCCGCTTCACCGAGCTCGTCGGCATGCCCCCCAGCGCCTACCGGCGCCAGGCGGCGAGCGCGACCGCGGGCATCCCGGCCTGCGTCGCGAAGCAGGTGACCAGACCGGTCAGGAATCAAGAAGCACGGTCCCAGAGCCGCGATTAGCGTGACGGACATGGACATCACACTGCACGCGAGCTTCCTGCCGCACAACGACCCGGAGGCCGCCCTGGCCTTCTACCGCGACGCCCTCGGCTTCGAGGTCCGCAACGACGTCGGGTACGAGGGGATGCGCTGGATCACGGTCGGCCCCGTCGACCAGCCCGGCACCTCCCTCGTCCTGACGCCCCCCGGCGCCGACCCCGGCATCACCGACGACGAGCGCCGCGTCATCGCCGAAATGATGGCCAAGGGCACCTACGGCGGCACGGTCCTGGCCACCGCCGACGTCGACGCCACCTTCGAGACGCTCCAGGCCGCCGACGTCGTCGAGGTCGTCCAGGAGCCGACCGACCAGCCGTACGGCGTTCGCGACTGCGCAGTCCGCGACCCCTCGGGCAACATGATCCGCATCCAGCAGGTGAAGTGAGCCGTTCGGCTGAAATCTGCCGCCAGGCGAATGCCGGACGCACCGCGCGAAGCTGGTGCAGAATCCAGCCAGCCACCGATCCAGCCACTCAGCCAGGCGACGGCGGCGGAGCCGCCCCGGAGACGGG
>NZ_BMNG01000007.1:0-366835 GCF_014646335.1 Streptomyces lasiicapitis | reverse complement strand
CGAAAGATGGAGACACGATGAGCAAGGCCAGGAAGACGGACCCGCAGTCGCCTGCGCTGCACGCCGCCGACAGCCACGACCTGATCCGGGTGCACGGCGCGCGCGAGAACAACCTCAAGGACGTCAGCATCGAGATCCCGAAGCGCCGGCTCACGGTGTTCACCGGGGTCTCGGGGTCGGGCAAGAGCTCCCTGGTGTTCGACACCATCGCCGCGGAGTCGCAGCGGCTGATCAACGAGACGTACAGCAGCTTCGTACAGGGCTTCATGCCGACGCTCGCCCGCCCCGAGGTCGACGTGCTCGACGGCCTGACGACCGTGATCACCGTCGACCAGCAGCGGATGGGCGCCGACCCGCGCTCCACCGTCGGCACCGCCACCGACGCCAACGCGATGCTGCGCATCCTCTTCAGCCGCCTCGGGAAGCCGCACATCGGCCCGCCCAGCGCGTACTCCTTCAACACCGCCTCGGTGCGGGCGAGCGGCGGGATCACCGTCGAGCGCGGTGCCGCCAAGACCAAGACCGTGAAGGCGACCTTCAACCGCACCGGCGGCATGTGCACGCGCTGCGAAGGCCGGGGCAAGGTCTCCGACATCGACCTCACGCAGCTCTACGACGACTCCAAGTCGCTGTCCGAGGGCGCGTTCACCATCCCCGGCTGGAAGTCGGACAGCCAGTGGACCGTGCAGCTCTACGCGCAGTCGGGCTTCGTCGACCCGGACAAGCCGATCCGCAGGTTCACCAAGAAGGAGATGCAGGCCTTCCTGTACGGGGAGCCGGTCAAGATCAAGGTCAACGGCATCAACCTCACGTACGAGGGCCTGATCCCGAAGATCCAGAAGTCCTTCCTGTCCAAGGACAAGGAGGCGATGCAGCCGCACATCCGGGCGTTCGTGGAGCGGGCGGTCGCCTTCACCGTCTGCCCCGAGTGCGACGGCACCCGGCTCAGCGAGGGCGCCCGGTCATCGAAGATCAAGCGGCTCAGCATCGCCGACGCCTGCGCCATGGAGATCAGGGACCTCGCCGAATGGGTCCGCGGCCTCAAGGAAGCCTCGGTGGCACCGCTGCTCGAAGCGCTGCAGCGCACCCTCGACTCCTTCGTCGAGATCGGCCTCGGCTACCTCTCGCTCGACCGGCCCGCGGGCACGCTGTCGGGCGGCGAGGCGCAGCGCGTCAAGATGATCCGCCACCTCGGCTCCTCGCTCACCGACGTCACGTACGTCTTCGACGAGCCCACCATCGGCCTGCACCCCCACGACATCCAGCGCATGAACGATCTGCTGCTCCGGCTGCGCGACAAGGGCAACACGGTGCTCGTCGTCGAGCACAAGCCGGAGGCGATCGCGATCGCCGACCACGTCGTCGACCTCGGCCCCGGCGCCGGTTCCGCGGGCGGCACCGTCTGCTTCGAGGGCTCCCTCGACGACCTGCGGGCCAGCGACACCGTCACCGGCCGCCACCTCGACGACCGGGCCGCCCTCAAGGAGTCGACGCGTACGTCCACCGGCGCGCTCAAGATCCGCGGCGCGACGGCGAACAACCTGGAGGACGTCGACGTCGACATCCCCCTCGGCATGCTGGTCGTCGTCACCGGCGTCGCAGGTTCGGGCAAGAGCTCCCTCGTGCACGGGTCGATTCCCGCGGGCGAGGACGTGGTCTCGATCGACCAGACCCCGATCCGCGGGTCGCGCCGCAGCAACCCGGCGACGTACACCGGACTCCTCGAACCGATTCGCAAGGCGTTCGCGAAGGTCAACGGTGTGAAGCCGGCGCTGTTCAGCGCCAACTCCGAGGGCGCCTGCCCCACGTGCAACGGCGCCGGGGTCATCTACACCGACCTGGCGATGATGGCGGGCGTCGCCACCCCCTGCGAGGACTGCGAGGGCAAGCGGTTCCAGGCGGAAGTGCTCGAATACCGGCTCGGCGGGCGCGACATCAGCGAGGTGCTCGCGATGTCGGTGGCCGAGGCGGAGAAGTTCTTCGGCGACGGCGAGGCGCGCACACCGGCCGCGCACAAGGTCCTCGAGCGGCTCGCCGACGTCGGCCTCGGCTACCTCACCCTCGGCCAGCCGCTCACCACGCTGTCCGGCGGCGAGCGGCAGCGCCTGAAGCTGGCCACGCACATGGCGGAGAGGGGCGGCATCTACGTCCTGGACGAGCCGACCACCGGCCTCCACCTCGCCGACGTCGAGCAACTCCTCGGCCTGCTCGACCGGTTGGTCGACTCCGGCAAGTCGGTCATCGTCGTGGAACACCACCAGGCGGTCATGGCCCACGCCGACTGGATCATCGACCTCGGCCCCGGCGCGGGCCACGACGGCGGCCGGATCGTCTTCGAGGGCACCCCGGCCGACCTCGTCGCCGACCGTTCCACGCTCACGGGCGAGCACTTGGCGGCTTACGTGGGGAGCTGACCGGGGTCCTCGACGCCGGGGCGCGAGCGAAGGTCCGGCCCGTTGGCGCGAGCCTTCCCCGCGAAGCGCCCCGGCGTCACCCCCACCACGCGCTTGAAGTGCCGTGTCAGATGCGACTGGTCGTAGAAGCCGACCGCGGTGGCCACCGCCGCGGCCGGCACGCCGTCCAGGAGCAGGCGCCGGGCGCGGTCGACCCGGCGGGCCATCAGGTACTGGTGCGGGGCGATGCCGAACGCGGCGCTGAACGCCCGCACCAGGTGCGTGGGGTGGGCGTGCACCTGCTGCGCGGCGTCGTCCAGGGTGATGCCGTGCAGCAGCCGCTCGTCGAGGAGTTCCCGCAGGCTGTGGGCCACACCACGATCGGCCTTGGGCGGGACGGTGGCGAGCGCGGGCCGCAGGTGGCCGCGCAGCCGCTCCCCGATCAGGGCGAGGCGGCTCTCCGCCTCCAACTCGTCGCCGCGCCGCGCAAGCACGGTGTGCAGTTGGCCGACGCGGCGACGCAGCAGGGGGTCGACCGTGTCGGGGTGGTCCACGGCCGGGCCGATGAAGCCCTCGTCCAGTTGGGCCAGGTCGAGGTAGAGCACCCGCTTGCGGAAGCCCTGCGGGGTGGCGGGCGCGCCGTTGTGCGGGACCTGCGGGGGCAGCAGGGAGACCGTGTCGTTCGGGGTGCCGCACTCGCGGCGGTTCAGGTCGTAGCGGACGGCGCCGGCGTCGACGATCAGCAAGGTCCACACGTCATGGACGTGCATCGGGTACGCGTGCTCGGTGAAGTGGGCGTGGAAGACCTCGACGACCCCCGGGACCTGCGGGTTCCACGCGGAAATGTCGTGCCGGGACTCCATGCAAAGAACGTACAAGACGGCAGGGTGGCGCGGGCGGCAGCCTCGGGGCATGACGACTGAGACCGACGCGACCGCGCCGACCGAGCCCGTACGTTTCGACACCAAGATCGCCGTACTGCTGCGTGACGACCTGCAGCCCTGGCAGCGGCTGAACGTGACCGCCTTCCTGGTCAGCGGCATCGGCTCGGAGGTGCCCGAAGTGATCGGCGAACCGTACGCCGACGCCGACGGCACCGCGTACCTGCCGATGTTCCGCCAGCCCGTCCTGGTCTTCGAGGGCACGAAGGAGACGCTGACGGCGGCGCACCGACGCGCCCAGTCCCGCTCGCTGCCGCAGTCGGTGTTCACCTCCGACCTCTTCACCACCGGCAACGACCGGGACAACCGCGCGGCGGTACGGGCCGTGCCCGGCGACCAGCTGGACCTGGTCGGGCTCGCCGTGCACGGCCCGCGCAACGCGGTCGACAAGGTGCTCAAGGGCGCGCGCATGCATCCCTGAAGGTCAGACGCTCATGCACCCCTGAACGTCAAGAGCTGCGCCGCGGGCCGAAGATGCTGCGCTCCGACTCGGTGATCCGGACGTCGTTGATGCTGGCCTCGCGGCGGGCCATCAGTCCCTCCGCGGTGAACTCCCAGAGCTCGTTGCCGTAGCTGCGCCACCACTGGCCGTCCGCCGTCCGGCACTCGTACTGGAAGCGCACCGCGATCCGGGAGCCGCGGAAGTCCCACAGCTCCTTGCGCAGCGCGTACTCCTGCTCCCGTGACCACTTCTCCCGCAGGAAGTCCACGATCTCGGCCCGGCCGTTGACGAACCGGTCCCGGTTCCGCCAGGCCGAGTCGACGGTGTACGCGAGCGAGACGCGCTCGGGGTCGCAGGTGTTCCAGGCGTCCTCGGCCGCCTGGACCTTGCGCAGTGCGCTCTCCTCGTCGAACGGGGGGAACGGGGGACGTGACGTCGTCATGTCTGCTCCTTGTCGCATCATTGGCCGCTCCTCGGGGGAACGGTCGTTCTCCCGGGTGCCCTGATCACTCTAGAGAACGCTCGTTCTCCTGGGTAGCGGGCTTGCCACTGGGGCAAAGGGCAGCGCGGGGCCGGCCGGGAACGGCTCCGGCTCAGAGGGCGTTGGCGCCGGTCAGCAGGGGCGAGTAGGAGGGCCGCACCGGCGGAAGCGGCGGGTTCAGGGCCGCGTGTTCGGCCGCTCCGTGGACGACTCGTCCACCCACCATCGTCAGGACCGACGCCATCTCCGGGATGCGGTGCGCGGGCACGGAGAGGTAGTCCTCGCGGAGCACGGCGAGGTCGGCGTACCGGCCGGGGGAGAGGGTGCCCCTGTCCTGCTCCTCGTCGGCGAGGGTGGCACTGCCCTGCGTGAGCAGGCGGAGCGCCGCGATCCGGTCGAGTCGGCTCTCCGGCGGGTGGATCACATGCCCGCCGACGGTGCGGCCCGTGACCAGCCAGTACAGCGCCGTCCAGACGTTGTCGCTCGCCACCCGGGTCGCGTCGGTGCCGAGGCCCACCGGTACGCCCGCGCGCAGCATGCGGCGCACGGGTGGCGTGTGCGCGGCGGCCGCGGCGCCGTAGCGTCGCAGGAACGTCTCGCCCTGGAACGCCATGCGGTGCTGGACGGCGATACGACCGCCGAGCCGGGCGACGCGGTCGATGCTGCGGGCGCTGATCGTCTCGGCGTGGTCGAGGATGAACGGCACGTCCGGCCCATCCGGTCCGTGCACCTCCTCGATGACGTCGAGGAACCGGGTGATCGACTCCTCGTACGTGGCGTGCAGCCGGAACGGCCAGTGCCGCTCGCCCAGGAAGCCGAGCACGGAACGCAGTTGAGCCGCCATCGCCCCGGGCAGCTCGGGGCGCGGCTCCTCGAAGTTCTCGAAGTCGGCGGCGGAGTACGTGAGCATCTCGCCCGCGCCGAGCATCCGCAGCATGGCGTCGCCCTCGCCCGGCGACACCAACTCCGCCATGCGCCGGAAGTCCGCGAGTTCGTCGCCGGGCCGCTGGGTGAAGACGTGGTAGCCGATCCTGGCGGTGAGCTGACCGGCGCGGTGCAGGCGGCGTACGACGTCGTAGTCGTCGGGGAACGTCTGGTGGCCGCCGCCGGCGTCCATGACGCCGGTGACCCCGCGGGCGTTGAGGTGCCGCAGGTAGTACCGGGTGGAGACGTGTTGGTCCTCGGGCGACAGGCCGGGCAGCCGGGCCAGGGTCCCGTACAGCAGGGTGGCGCTCGGCTTGGCGATGAGCAGTCCGGTCGGGTTGCCCGCGGCGTCGTGCTCGATCTCGGAACCCGGCGGCGCCGGGGTGGACTTGGTGAAGCCGAGGAGGTGCAGTGCGGTCCGGTTGAGCAGGGCGCGGTCGTACAGATGGAGCAGGAAGACGGGTTTGTCGGGCACCGCGGCGTTCAGCTCCGCGAGCGTGGGCAGCCGGCCGTCGGTGAACTGGTGGCGGGTGAAGCCGCCGACGACCCTGACCCACTGGGGCGGCGGGGTGTGTTCCGCCTGGTGGCGGATCAGGCGCAGTGCTTCGGCGGCGGAGCGGACTCCGGCGAGCGACAGCTCATGGGTGTAGCTCAGTCCCTGCCGGATGAGGTGGGTGTGCGAGTCGTTGAGGCCCGGGACGACGCGACGGCGGCGCAGGTCTATGAGCTTGGTGTGATCTCCGGCGAGGCGGCGCATCTGCGCGTCCGTGCCCGTGGCCAGGATTCTGTTGCCTCGAACGGCCAGGGCGGTGGCCTCGGGGCGGCGCGGGTCGAGGGTGGTGACGCGGCCGTTGTGCAGCACCGTGTCGGCGACGGGGCGCTCGGCCCGGTCGTGGGTCGAGGCGGCGGCGACCGTCGGCAGGACCGGGACGGTCGCGGCGGCTGCCAGGGCGGCGAGGGTCTGCCTGCGGGTGGTGTGGCGGGTGTGGGTAGTGGGCGTGGCGCGGGGGGTGTGGGTGGCGCTGGGCGTGGTGGATCCCATCCGGAAACCTCCTGGGATTCATGGGATTCGTGGGGTTGCCGGGGCAGGCGCCTCCGGCACGGCCGACAGCCAAACCCGGCGCCGTGACGCCGAGCCATAACGCGGACGTTCGCCACCGATGCGCGATCGTGCGTGGTCAGAGCCCCTCAACTAACCGGTCGCTAACCACGGGTGGGATCTGCTGGGACCCGACGTACCGGGGCGGCGAGCGCCCCGTCGGCAGAGAGTCAGCAGAGAAGAGGAACCACCCGATGAACCCCACGTCCACGTCGAGTCGCCCGCACCGCACGTCCCGTCGCCGCGCACTCCCGGCGGCGTCGGCCGCCGTCGCCGTGCTCGCCGGACTCACGCTCACCGCGGGTGCGACGGCTCCCGCCTCGGGGGCGCCCGCGACGCCCTCGGCGCTGTCGGCGCCCGCATCGAGGACCGCCCCCGCTGCCCTCGTCCATGCCCTCCCCGGCGACCAGGTGTTCCCCGAGAGCGCCGCCGTCGACCCCGCCACCGGCCGCTTCTACGTGGGCTCGGTCAAGGACGGCACCATCTACACCGGCCGCGTCGGCGCGCCCGGCGACCTGCGGGTGTTCTCCCCGGCCGGGGCGGACGGCCGCACCATCGCCACGGGCCTCGCGTTCGCCGACGGACGCCTAGTGGTGGCCGGCCGCCAGACCGGGCAGATCTTCGTGTACGACACCGGGACCGCCCGCCTCGTGAGCCGCCTCGACACCGGACTGCGCGCCGGGCAGACGTTCCTCAACGACGTCGCCCTCGCACCCGACGGCAGCGCGTACGTGACGGACTCCGTCGCGCCCGTCCTCTGGCGCGCCCGGCCCACCGGCGGCGGCTACGTCCTGGAGAAGTTCATGGACTTCACCGGCACCGCCGTCTCGTACGTCTCCGCTCCGGGCGCGCCCGGCATCAACGTCAACGGCATCGCCGCCGACCCCTCGGGCCGCTACCTCGTCATCGGCAAGCGCAACGAGAACGCGCTGTACCGGGTGGACCTCCGACAGCGCCGGGTCACCCCGGTGACCATGCCGGCCGGAACGCTGAACACCCCCGACGGGCTCGCGCTGCGCGGCCGCACCCTGCACGTCGTACAGAACCAGCCCGGCTCGGTGAACACACTGGAGCTCGCCGCTGACTTCGGCTCGGCACGTGCACGGAAGGACACCGCGGACAAGACGTTCGCGTTCCCCACCGGCGCGGCGCTCTACAAGCAGCGGATCCTCGTCGTGAACTCGCAGTTCAACACGCTGGGCAGCCCGGCGGCCGTCAGCGGCACGACCCCGCCGCGACTGCCGTTCTGGGTGTCCGAGCTGCGCGTACCGTCCCCGTGACCCCCACCGCGCCGCCCGGCGCGTGACCGGACCCCGCCGACCGCCGACCGCACGTCCCGGGCGACCGCCCGCCCGGGACGGAGGTGACACTGCACCATGCGCATTCTCGTAGTGGAAGACGAAACCGACCTGGCCGAGGGCATCGCCGACGGCCTGCGCGGTGACGGTTACGCCGTCGACATCGCCGCGGACGGCACCAGCGCCCTGGAACAGCTCGCGCACACGCCGTACGACCTGGTCTGCCTGGACGTCCTCCTGCCCGACGTGCGCGGCGACGAAGTGTGCAGGCGGCTGAAGTCCGGTGGAGCGGCGGCGCCCTCGGCGCGGGTCGCGCCGCGCGTGCTGATGCTGACCGCCCTCGACGCCGTGGGCAGCCGCATCCACGGCCTGGACGCCGGGGCGGACGACTACCTCGTCAAACCGTTCGACTTCGACGAGCTCGCCGCCCGGATACGCGCCCTGCTGCGCCGTGACGCCGGACGCTCCGGCGCCGTCCTCACCTGTGGGGACCTGGTGCTGGACACGGCCGGCGGCGAGGCGTGGCGCGACGGCAGACCGCTCGGCCTCAGCCGCAAGGAGTTCGCGCTCCTGCGCTACTTCATGACCCACGCGGGCCGCGCCATCCCCGCCGAGGAGCTCATCGACCACGTGTGGGACGCGCACCTCGACCCGTTCAGCCAGATCGTCAAGGTCGCCGTGCTCGGGCTGCGGCGCAAGCTCGCGCCGGACGGCGCGGACCAGCCGCTGGTCACCGTACGCGGCCACGGCTACCAGCTCAGGAGCTCCTCATGACACCGGCTCCACCGCGCCGCTCGCAGTCGACGACACCGGCTCCGCCGCGAAGCCCGCACACGATGGCACCGGTTCCACCGCGAAGCCCGCACGCGATGCCCCCGGCTCCGCCGCGACGCCTGCACTCGGCCCGCAACCGGCTCGCGTTCCTCTACTCGACGGTCGTCTTCGGCCTCGCCGCCGTCCTCGTGACCGCGCTGTACTTCATCTGCGGGGCGGCCCTCACCCGCCGTTCCCTGTCGGACGAGGTGGCCCGCACCGGGGGAGTGGTCACCGGCGGTCACTTCGCCCGCGTCGACGCGGACCCGGCCTCCCTCGTGCCCTTCGAGGCCGCGGCCAACCGCGCCACCCTCTCCACGCTGCGGGAACTCCTCGCGTGGAGCCTGCTGGGGCTGTTCCTGGTGAGCGTGTTCGTGGGGCGGCTCATCGCGGGACGGGTGCTCGCCCCCGTAGACCGGCTCATCTCCACCACCCGCCAGATCCAGGCCACCGACCTCACCCGCCGCATCCGCCACAAGGGCGCCGACGACGAGCTGAAACGCCTCGCCGACACGATCGACGACATGCTCGACCGCCTGAACGACGCGTTCACCTCCCAGCAGCGGTTCGTGGCCGACGCCAGCCACGAACTCCGTACGCCACTCGCGATCGTCCGCACCAATCTGGACGTCGCGGTGCGCGCCCTCCCCGCCGCCTCACCCGCCCACCGGCCCCTGCAACGCGTCGACCGCGCCACCCAACGGATGACGGCACTCGTCAACGACCTGCTCGCCCTGGCCCGCTGGGAGTCACAGCACCAGTGCCCTCAGCCCGTCGACGTCGCCGCCCTCAACCGGCAGATACGCGAAGAGAGCCGCGCGCTGGCCCCACCGGACATCGGGATCACCGGCACGGGAGACGGCGGCCGCGCGCTGACGGTCCTGGGCGACCCGCTCGCGCTCCAGCGCGCCATCGGCAACCTCGTGGACAACGCGCTGCGGCACGCGCGCCCCGGCACCGCCGTGCGCCTGACCGGCACCCTCGCCGACGAGCAGGTCCACGTCACCGTCCACAACGAGGGCCCCGCCATCCCGCCGGAGGACCAGCAGCACCTCTTCGACCGCTTCTGGCGCTGGGAGCGCCGCGCGGACCGGCCGGGCTCGGGCCTCGGCCTCGCGATCGTGCAGGGCGTGGTCACCGCCCACGGCGGCACGGTCACCGTCCGCTCGGAACCCGGATACGGAACGGCCTTCACGATCACCCTGCCGCACGCGGGCCCTCCGCCGGGGCAGCCGCCGGGCCGCCCACGTGCGGAGAGGTACGGTAGCCCCGCGGCGCAATGAGGAGGATGTCGGCCGATGGACAGCACAGTCGCCACGGAGCGGGCGTTGGACGCGGCCGAGCGGCTCTTCTACCAACGGGGCATCCAGACCGTCGGCATGGACGACATCCGCACCGCGTCCGGCCTCTCGCTCAAGCGCCTCTACCAGCTCTTCCCCGCCAAGGAACGACTCGTCGAGGCCTACCTGGAGCGGCGCGACGTACGGTGGCGGGAGAGTCTCGCCGAGTACGTCGAGCGGTACGAGGACCCCGAGCGGCGCATCACCGCCGTCTTCGACTGGCTCGGCGAATGGTTCGCCGAACCCGACTTCAACGGCTGCGCCTGGATCAACTCGTACGGAGAACTCGGCTCCACGTCGGAACCGGTCGCCCGCCAAGTCCGGCTGCACAAAGCGGCGTTCAAGGACTATGTGGCGGAGCTGGTGGCGGGGGCGGGTCTGCCCGGCAGCCTGGGTGACTCCGTGTTCCTGCTGGCCGAGGGGGCGATGGTGACCGCCGCGATCACCCGGACCGCCGATCCCGCTGCGCAGGCGGCGCGGGCCGTGCGGCTCCTGATCGCCGCGGGCCGGGAGGGTGAGCCGGCCGTTCCCGGAGGGGCGCGCCTGTCATGACCCAGAGGGCTGCCCCGCCCCATCGGGCGGATCTCGGCACCCTGCGCAGCTTTCTCGCCGTCTACCGATCGGGAGGCGTCGCCAAGGCGGCCGACGCGCTCGGGCTGTCGCAGCCCGCCGTGTCACGGCATGTGAAGGCGTTGGAGCGGATCGCGGGCCGCGCGCTCTTCGAGCGGTCCGGGCGCGGCATCGCGCCGACCGAGGAGGGGCACCTGCTCGCCACGCGGGTGGCCGGGCACCTGGACGCGCTCGAAGGAGCGCTGGACGTCGTGGCGCCGCACGCCGACGACCATGCCGCACCGGTGCTCTTCGGCGCTCCCGCCGACCTCCTCGAGGCGCACATCCTGCCGCGTCTCGCGCCGATGACCGCCGCCTCGGGCCGCACCGTCCACTGCCGCATCGGGCTCTCGCCCGAGCTCACCGAAGTACTCCTGAACGACGAGCTGGACCTCGCGGTGGTCACGAAGATCGAGGGCGCCCCCACCAAGCAGCTCTACCTGCGACACCTCTGTGACGAGGAATTCGTCCTGATCGGCCGCACCGGCGAACCGCCCTTCCACGACGCCGCCCGGGACGCCCGCCCCTTCATCGGCTACTCCCGCGCGATGCCCATGGCGCGCCGCTACTTCCGCTCGTGCTGGGACACGCTCCCGCCCGAGCCGTCCCTGACCGTGGCCGACATGCGCGCGGTCGTGGCCGCGGTGCGGGCCGGGGGCGGGATCGGCGTCGTACCCCGATACCTGGCCCAAGGGGGCCTCGACGCCGGGGAAGTGGCGATCCTACACACACCCGGGCGCCCGGTCGGGAACGCCATCTACCTGGCCGCCCGCCGTGGGCGTGAGCAACTTCCCCGCGTCCAGGCGGTGTTCGCGCTGCTGTGCGGCGGCACGGTCGGGGACGTCAGCGACACGTCAGGGGCGTAGACGACAATGTGCCGTCGGAGCACGGTGGTTGGTTGCTCCGGTGAACGGTCCGTAAGTCTCTCGGAGTTGGGGGCGTCGCCTTGTCCGGAAGGGATTCTGTACGAAGACGGAGCGGGCGTTTCGCACGGGTGCTGCGGGGCTGTGTGATCCCCGGGGTGCTTTGCGCGCTCGGCGGTGTGCTGACGGCTCCGGGGCAGGCGGTGGCGGTCGACGCTGTCGAGGTCGCCGCCGATGCCGCCGACGGCGCCGCCGCGGAGTGTCGGCTGCGTCCCGAGGAGCAGCACATCGACTGGACCGGTCGGCGGTACACCGGGGATCTGCTGTGCGAGGTGGAGCCGGGGCACATCAGGCTCCAGTCGCGGTCCACCAGCCCGGTGATCGGGACGATGCTCTTCTCGCCCGCGTGGTTCGTCTGCTGGAAGCGGGGCAGCAACTACCCCGGCACCGACCTCTGGTACCTCACGCAGGGCGACCAGGTGGTGAGCAACCCGGCGGCGAAGGCGTGGGGCTACGTCCCGGCCACGTCGGTGAAGGCACCCAGCCATCCCTTTCCGGGGCTGACGCAATGCCCGTGGACATGAGGGCCGCGGCGGCGCGCGCCGGTGTTCCGGTCGTTCGCGCGGGATGGCGCCGAACTGCCGCCTTCGTGGCGGGACTTGGGGTTCTGGCCCTCGGGGCCGGGATTGCTGCTCCCGCGCAGGCGGCCGGGAGGGTGGCTGAGAGGCCGACGGCGACGACGGTCGGGACGGCGGGGACGTGCGAGCTCCGCGAGGGCATCCAGCTGCGGGACGCCATCGGCAACGTGTTCACCAAGGCGGTGTACTGCGACAACATTCCCTCGGACGTATACGCCCGCGCCGACTTCGCCTCGCCGGTGAGCGGCTGGCTGAAGTTGTCGCCGTCGTGGTTCCCCTGCTTCACCACCGGTCCCGAGGACACCAAGGGGAACAAGACCTGGTACTACACCCAGGGCGATCAGGTGGGCGCGATGCCCAGGATCAAGGGGTGGGGCGTCGTTCCCGCGGAGGTCGTGCAGTTGCCGACGGGCACCCCGCATCCCTTCCCGGACCTGCCTCGGTGCCCGTGGTTCTAGTTCCCCGGATGTCGCACCCTGAGAGGGAGAGTTGTCATGCCTCATAGGCTCGCGCAACGTACGAAGGTGGCGGTGCTGCTCGGCGCCGCCGTACTGGCCGCCGCGCCCACGGCGTCGTACGCGCACGCCACGGCCCCGTCCGCCGCGGCCACGACCGAATGGCGCCTGTGCATGTACCTGGGAGGCCACCCCACGCTGAAAGCGGGGGACTCCGGTGAGCCGGTGCGCCACCTCCAGTGCGTACTCAACGAGGTCTACCGCTATCAGACCGTCCCGGTGACCGGTGCCTTCGAGACCATCACCGAGGCCTCCGTCAAGCATCTGCAACAGCAGTTCGGCCTGCCGGCCACCGGAGTTGTCGACGCGGCGACGTGGACCGCCCTGCACCCGTAGCACAGCGATCACGCCGATCACAGGGAGAGTTCTCGGATGACTGCACAAGCCAGACCCTGGAAGGGGTGGTCGGGCATCGTCGTAGCCCTGATGTGTGCCGCGTTCGCCGCGGCCCTCAGCGTGCCCGCGTACGCCGCGACCGCCCCGGTCCGCCCGGCGTCGCCCTTCGCTCCCGCGCAGAACGTGAACATCGTCAACACCCACAGCAAGCTGTGCATGGAGACTCCGACATCGGCCGTCGGCCAACCGGTGCGCCAGGGACGCTGCTTCGGCAAGCCCGCCGCGCGCTGGTATCTCCAGACCTCGGGCGCGGGCAGCGGTGCGGTCAACATCGTCAGCGCGGTGAGCGGCACCTGTGTCGCCGTGGAGAACGGGAGCCCCGCCGCGGGGGCCGCGATCCGCCTTGCCGAGTGCGGCAGTGGCCCTGCCGTCAGCTTCCGTATCGTGCCCATCGGTGACGGCGTCGGCTTCCAGACGATGACTTCAGCGCAGCCCAAATGCCTGGAGGTCACCGAGTCCTCCACCGCCGACGGCGCGGCGCTGCGGCAGTGGGACTGCAATCAGCAGCCCGGCTCTCGCTTCGCCCAGCAGCAGTTGCCCCGGCAGTGGGGCACCACCCTCGTCAACAGTCACAGCGGCAAGTGCCTGAGCATCCTCGACCGCAGCGGGGCGGACGGCGCCAGGGCGATCCAGCGCACCTGCGTGGGCAGCGCCGACCAGCGCTGGCAGGTCGTCGAGCTGGGCGAGGGCAACGTCGCCGTGGTCAACGAGAACAGCGGCAAATGCCTGGCCATCAGCAACGGAAGCCTGGACAACGGCGGCAACGCCAATCAGTTCTCCTGCGACGGCTACAAGTTCCACACCTGGGCCATGACGCCGGAGGGACCGGCGGAGAACCGCACGTACACGCTCGCCAATCTCCGCAGCGGCAAATACCTCGGCATCCGTGGCCAGAGCAAGGACGAAGCGGCCCAGGCGGAACAGTGGGACCGCACGGCGTACGCGGACCAGGTGTGGCGCATGCAGCCGTCACCGGCCTAGCCGGAAGCAACGCCCCGCGCTGGACCAGCCGACCAGCCGATCAGCTGACGCGGGCAGCAATGGTCCGCGCACACCCCAGCGACTCGGTACGTGAAGTGTCCACCTCCAGGTCATAGACCACGCCCTCGTGCACCACCTCTGCCTGCGCCGCGGCCATCCCCTGGACCCGGTCACCCCGGGCAACCTCGCGCCCCGTCGCGACCGCGCTCTCGCACCGGACGCCGACCCACAGCACGGGCAGATCACCGAGAGCCTTCTGCCACCGCTGCTGGGACGCCGCTCCGCCGAGGAACACATCATCGATGATGACCTTGGCGCCCGCCCGCGCCATCGCCACGATCCCCTCCGTCCAGGCCACCTCCAGCGCCCGGAAGTCCGCCCCGACACTCACCCCGCCGTCCGCCTCGAACACGATGCCCGCGTCCGAAGCCCGCATCCGCGCGGGCAGCGCGTCGACAAACGAGTCGCACCCGAACGCCAGCCAAGGATCCGGCAGCACAGCCTGCAGACACCGCACGATCCCGGACTTCCCCGAGCTGGAACCACCGTTGAGAATGATCATCTGAGTCGTCACCGCGTCACAATAGGACGTCGGCCGCACGGCGACGAAGCCGATTTCTGCGAAGCCGCGACACATGGGTGGCTGAGCTCACCACCACCAGCTCAGGCACGCGGTGCGTGGTCATAGAGTCTGAGGGTGTCCTGCTTCGAGACCGTCACCCACATCAACGCGCCGCCGCAGCTCGCCTTCGACCTGTCGATGGACGTGGACGTGCACACCGCGTCCATGGCCGACTCGGCGGAGCGCGTCGTCGCCGGTGTCACGGCCGGGCGGATGGAACTGGGGGACACCGTCACCTGGGATGCCCGGCACTTCGGGCTGCGCTGGCGGATGACCTCGCGCATCAGCATCCTCGACCGGCCGGGCCACTTCGTGGACGAACAGGTATCAGGCCCGTTCAAGCACTGGCACCACGCTCACTACTTCGAGCCGGACGGAGGTGAAGGCACAGTGATGCGCGACGTCATCGACTACGCCGCTCCGCTCGGCCTCCTGGGCAGGGTTGTCGAGTCCGCCGTGCTCGATCGGTACATGCGCCGGCTCATCAGTACACGCAATCGGCACCTGAAGGCCGCCGCGGAGGCCGCCGGCGTCTGACCCCAGCGGGGCACCTTCACCACGGAGCACGTGGAACTGGACGGAACATTCGTCCAAGACAGGTTCCGCGGCACCGGCCATGCTGAAGGCATGTACAGCTACGACCTCGATGACGGCTGGAACGTCGTGCGGCCGGGCGGTGGCCTGGCGGTGGATGGCGTTCAGGTGGCCGGGTTCCGGTGTCCTCCCGGGGGAGGCCTGGACATGCGGGTGCTGCCGCAGCCGTTCGTGACCGTCGTACTCGGCCTGGGGGACGTCGAGTTGGCGGTGGAGGGCGGCGCGGGGCGGCAGGCCCTGGGCAGTCTCGGTGCCGGGCCCGCTCCCGGGCCGACCCGGGTGCGGGGGCGGCGGTTCGCGTGTGTCGAGTTGAAGCTGTCGCCGGTGGCCGCGTACTCGCTGCTGGATGTCTCGCCTGTGGACATGCACGGGGCCGTGACCGGATTGGAAGATCTTTGGGGAGTACGCGGGCGGCTGCTGAGTGAGCGGCTCGCCGACGCGGGGGCGTGGCCGGAGCGGTTCGGGCTGATCGATGACTTTCTGGCCGAGGAGGGCGCGCGGGCGCCGGCCGTGGACCCGGAGGTGGCTGCCTGCTGGTCGCGCATCGTCGATCTACGGGGGCGGGTACGGGTCGGCGAGCTGGCCGCCGCGTGCGGATGGAGCCGCAAGCGGCTGTGGTCCAGGTTCACCGCCCAGCTCGGCTTCACGCCCAAGCGGGCGGCGATGCTCGTCCGCTTCCACTGCGCGGCCCAGAGGCTGTGCGCGGGCGAGGACCCCGTCGAGACGGCGCTGGCATGCGGGTACGTCGACCAGTCCCACCTGCACCGCGACGTGCACGCCTTCACCGGGTGCACGCCCCGCGCCCTCGCGGGGACGGCCACGTCCGTTGACGCGACAAGTACCTAGACGAGTACCTCGACAAATGTCTCGGTCGATCTATCGACAGATGTATCTGCAGATGTGACGGATGGCTTGAAAGGGAAACATCATGACGCATGACCACGACGTGCAGGCAGCCGCAACTCCCGCCGACGTAGGCGTGATCGCCCAGCTCGCCTTCGGGAGCATGGCCGCACAGACGATGCGCGCGGCGCTGCGGCTGCGGGTGGTCGAGCTGATCGGGGACAAGGAGATGCAGGCCGCCGACGTGGCCGCGCAGGCCGGTGCCGCGCCCCAGCCCATGGGCAGGCTGCTGCGCGCCATGGCCGGGCTCGGCCTCCTCCAGGAACGCGCCGCGGGCACCTTCGCCGTCACGCCCGCCGGCGCGCTGCTCGACTCCGGGCGACCGGGCTCGCTCGCCTCCTTCGCCCACATGTTCACCGAGCCGGCCATCATCCGCGCCTGGGAGCACCTGGACGACAGCGTCCGCAGCGGGGACACCGCCTTCGACCAGGTCTTCGGCACGGACTTCTTCGACCACCTCAAGCAACACCCGGATCTGTCGGCCAAGTTCAACGCGGCGATGAGCCAGGCCACCCAGGAGACGGCAGCGGTGCTGCCGGGCGCCGTGGACTTCGGGCGGTTCACCAGGGTGATGGACGTCGGCGGCGGTGACGGCACGCTGCTCAGCGCCGTACTGCGGGAGTATCCGGACCTCACGGGTGTTGTGTACGACACGGAGGAAGGCCTCGCCCAGGCGCCCGAGACGCTGCGCCGGGGCGGTCTCACCGACCGCTGTTCCCTGGTCACGGGCGACTTCTTCCGCTCGGTGCCCGACGGCGCCGATCTGTACATGATGAAGAGCATCCTCCACGACTGGTCGGACGAGCAGGTGGTCACGATCCTGAGCCACTGCCGCGCGGCGCTGCCACCCGGCGGCCGCGTCCGGATCGTCGAGCCCGTGCTCCCGGAAGTCGTGGACCCCGAGACCGCCGGCCTCACCTACCTCAGCGACCTCAACATGCTGGTGAACGTGGGCGGCAGGGAGCGCACCCGCGCGGAGTTCGAGGAGGTGTGCCGCAGGGCGGGGCTGACGGTCACGTCGGTGACACCGCTGCCGGGGGCGGAGCCGTTCTTCGCCGTCGAGGCGGCGATCGCGGAGTAGCCGTTCCCGGGCCACCAGGCGGCGTACGCCTCCGAACTCGAACAGCTCGCACCGGACGATCTAGCGTGGACGTCATGGATCCGCTGGCCGAGCTGGACGCACGTATCGCGGGGTGTGCCGCGTGTCCGCGGCTGGTCGCGTGGCGGGAGGAGGTGGGGCGGGTCAAGCGGGCCGCGTACGCCGACTGGACATACTGGGCGCGGCCGGTGCCGGGGTTCGGGCCTGCCGATGCCTCGCTGCTCGTCATCGGGCTCGCCCCGGCGGCGCACGGCGGCAACCGGACGGGGCGGATGTTCACGGGCGACCGGTCCGGCGATGTTCTGTACGGAGCGCTGTACGAGGTGGGCCTCGCGTCGAGCCCGGTGTCCGTGGCCCTGGACGACGGGCTCGCGCTGCGCGGCGTACGGGTGACCTCGCCGGTGCACTGTGCCCCGCCGGAGAACAAGCCGACGCCGGGGGAGCGGGACAGGTGCAGGCCGTGGCTCGTGCGGGAGCTGGAGCTGCTGGGGCCGCGGCTGCGGGCGGCGGTGGTTCTGGGGGCGTTCGGGTGGCAGGCGGCGCTGCCCGCGTTCGCGGAGGCGGGCTGGCGGGTGCCGAAGCCGCGGCCGAAGTTCGCGCACGGGGCTCATGTGACGCTGGAGCGTGCGGCACCGGACGAAGCCGCTGACGGTGGTCCCGGGCCGGGCCCGGTCACCCTGTACGGCTGCTTCCACGTCAGCCAACGCAACACGTTCACCGGCCGGTTGACCCCGGACATGCTCAAGGACGTCCTGCGGGCGGCGGCGGGCGAGGCGGGCATTCCGCCGTACGACGCGCCGAAGGGCTGACCGGGTCGACGACGGCCTGATCAGGTGCTCGGCTTACTGCTCCGCCGCCACCACCTCGTGGGCCAGCCGGACCAGGTCCGGGACCGCCGGGTGGGCGGGCGTACCGCTCCGCCAGGCCAGGAGGAGCGGCACGGGCGGGGCGTCGGTCAGCGGGCGGTAGGCGATCGCGGGGTGGGCGTGCAGGTGGCGCGTCGCCGAAGTCGTGATGCCCACGGCCCGGCCCGCGGCGATGGCCGTCAGCCACTCGTCCGTGTTGGTGACCTCGATCGCCGCCGTGGGACGCGCGGCGGCGGGCCAGAGGTCCGGGGTGGTCGTGCCCGCCACCGTGTTCATGGCGATGGGCCACGCCGCGAGGTCGGCCAGGGTGAGGGAGTCGTGCTCGGCGAGCTCGCTGCCCGCGGGCACCGCCGCCACCCGCTCCTCGTGCAGCAGGAGTTCCGTGACGAGCCCCGGCGCCGTCACCTCACCGCGCAGCAGGGCGACGTCGACCTTGCCCTGGGTGAGCCCGGCCGTACGGTCGTCGATACGGCGCAACTCCAGCGGTACGTCCGGGTGTTCCTCGTCCCAGCGGCGCAGCAGCGGGACGGTGCGGTCCCCGAGCGCGGGCCAGGGGTGGCCGAGGCGCAGCGGCAGGGCCGTGAGCGAGCGCGGGTCGAGGGCCGTGTCCACGGCGGCCAGCGCGGCGGCGGCCTTGTCGCGGAACGTCCGGCCCGCAGCCGTGAGCTCCAGATGGTGCGTGGACCGGTCGACCAGGAGTACGCCGAGATGGGTCTCCAGCTGGCGCAGCGTGCGGGAGAGCGCGGGCTGGCCGATGTGCAGCCGGGCCGCGGCGCGCGTGATCGCGCCCTCCTCGGCGATCGTGAGGAAGGCCCGCAGGTGACGCAGTTCCATGGTCATGCCTGGAAAGCATAATGACGGCGCAATCGGCATTTCACGCGGAGCCGACGGCTTCGTAGCGTGCTCGGTATGGCAAACATGACTTCCCGGGTGGGATCGGTGGGCGCGGGACGCGCGGTGGCGCAAGGCGCGGCGACAGCACAGGGCGCCCCCACACCCGGCCGCATCCGCCGCGCCACCGGACGACGCCCCGCCGGCGTCGGCAGCCTCAGCGGCATCGGCCTGGTACTGGCAGGCGCCCTCTCCGTGCAGTTCGGCTCCGCCGTCGCCGCCCTGCTGTTCCCGCGCGCCGGGGCGCTCGGCGTGGTGTCCCTGCGGGTGACGCTCGCGGCGGTGCTGATCCTGGCCGTCTGCCGCCCCCGGCTGCGCGGCTACACCCGCGGGGACTGGGCGGTCGCCGGTGGCTTCGGGCTCGCGCTCGGCGGCATGAACATCCTCTTCTACCAGGCGATCGACCGGATCCCGCTGGGCCCCGCGGTGACCCTGGAGGTCCTCGGCCCGCTCCTGTTGTCCGTCGTCGCCGCGCGCCGGGCGGCGAGCCTGGTGTGGGCGGGGCTCGCGCTCGTGGGCGTCTTCCTGCTCGGGCAGGCCGGATTCAGCGAGCTGAACCTGGCGGGCGCCGGGTTCGCCCTGGGAGCGGGCGCCATGTGGGCGGCGTACATCGTCTTCAACTCCCGGGCGGGCGCCCGCTTCCCGCGCCTGGACGGCCTGGCCGTGGCGATGGCGATCGCGGCGCTGGTGAGCCTGCCGCTGGGCATCGCCTCCGCGGGCAGCACGCTGCTTGAACCGGGCGTGCTGCTCCTCGGCCTCGGAGTGGCGCTGTTGTCCTCGGGGGTGCCGTACACGCTGGAGTTCCTCGCCCTGCGCCGGCTGCCCGCGGCGACCTTCGCGGTACTGATGAGCATGGCCCCCGCGATCGCCGCGCTGGCCGGGTTCCTGGTCCTCGGGCAGACCCTGTCGGCGCTGCAGTGCCTGGCGATCGCGCTGGTGGTGGGGGCCAGCGTGGGGGCGGTACGGACGGGGAGGTGAGGCGCGCTTGTCGCCGCCGCGCGCACCGATCAAACTGGCCGCGTGAGAGTACGGGACCGGCTCCGGGGGGACTTGCTCGCGGCGGTCGAACTCGGCGTCGCCGCAGACGAGTTGAGTGCAGTGATCTCTCGTGTGGTCGCGTCCGTGGTGCCGCACGACGCGGCCGCGCTGATCGCCACCAGTCCCACGGCGGGGCTCGGCATCCCCTCCTTCACCTTCCTGCACGGCGTCGAGCCAGACATCGGTCGCGCCATGGTTCACCGCTTCTACGCCGGGAACGACCCGTTCCCGCCACAGGCCCTCGCCCGCCGCGCGGTCCCGGCAGGGGTCGTGGGCGCCGCACACGACGGAACCCCGGAACCGGACGGCGCGCGTAAGCCGGACGAGGCACCCCCACGCCCGCCGCTCACCACCCTCGGCGTCGGCAGTGAACTGCAGCTGCTCATCCGGGACGCGCGCGGAGTGTGGGGCATGCTCGGCCTGCTGCGGTCCGAGGGAGCCGCACCCTTCAACGAAGCCGACACGCGACGCACGGCGGAGCTCGCACCGCTGCTGGTGGACTTCCTGCGCGGATACGTCACCAGGGCGCCGCTCGTCCCCGCCCTGCCGACGCTGCCGCCCGGCGTGACCATCATCGGCCCCGACGGCACCGTCCGCGCGGCCACACCCCAAGGCAGAGCGTGGAGCGACCAACTCCGCGGCTCCGTACGGGACCCGGCCTGGGTCGGCGAGTCCTTCCTGGCAGGTCTGGCCACGTACGTACGCCGACACGCGCAGGACCCGCGGACCGGCCCCGCGACACTCATCGGCCCCGCCGCGGCCTACGGCCGCTGGATCATCTGCCAGGCGCAGCCCCTGGACGGCGAGGCGGCCGGCGACCTGGCCGTCGTCGTGCACGCGGCGACGGGCGAGCACGTGCTGCCGTCCTTCTGCGACTGGTACGGCATCACGGCCCGCGAGCGCGAGGTCGTCGGCCACCTCAGCCAGGGAACGGCCCCGCAGCGCATCGCCCGGTACCTGGACGTCTCCAGGAACACCGTGAACGACCACATCAGAGCGGTCTTCCGGAAGACCGGCGCGGGCGGCCGCGCGGAACTCCTCGCGGCGATCACCTGACAAGGCGGCCAGGCGGCAAGGCAGTCGGACAGAAACCGGGGCAACCAGACAGCAAGCGGCCCCGCCGCGACGGGGGAGCGCGGCGGGGCCTTACGGCCTTGTTCCCGCATTCGGACGGGCTATGCCTCGCGCCGGGCGCCGAGCCGCTCACGCCCCCGCCGCTGCCGCCTCGACCACCCCTTCCCCGGCACGCGTACGCGCGTACAGCACCTGCCGCCCCGCCCGATGCGCGCTCACCAGACCCGCCGTGCGCAGCGCGCTCAGATGCTGGGAGACGCCACCGGGGGTGAGGCCGCTGCGGCGGGCGAGTTCCGTGGTCGACGCGGGAGCGGTCAGCTCGGCGAGGAGCAGGGCGCGGGAGCGGCCCATGACTCCGGCGAGCGCCTCGGAGACGGGCTTGGGGCGGGACTGCCACAGGTCGCCGACACCGCGCGGCGGGTAGCGGAGCGACGGCTGCCACGTCTCGCCCAGGACGGAGAAGATGCGCGGCCACACGAACGCCGACGGCACGAGCAGCAGGCCCCTGCCGTCCAGGCGGCGCGGGCCGTGCGTCGTGAGGTGGGCCAGTTGCAGGGTTCCGTCGGCCCAGGCGACCTGGGGGTCCAGGTCCGCGAACAGGTGGTGCGCCCCGCCGTCCACGAGGCGGCCCGCGCGGTAGCGGATGTCGTTCTCCAGGAGGGTGAGGACGCGCGGCCAGTAGGGGGCGAGGGCCAGGTCCCAGTACCCCTGGATCACCTCGGCCAACTCGTCGAGCCGCGCGGCGGGGGAGGCGCGCAGGGCGGCCATACGCGCCTCCGGCACCGCCGAAGTCGTCGTCAGGAGCTCCGGCGGAGTGGCCCGCAGCGTCGCCAACTCCATGGCGAGCGAGGGCAGCGGAGTCACCGGCGGCGGGCAGAGGAAGGAGGGGATGCTGCCCGTCCACGGCGACCGGGACAGCACCGGGATCAGGTCGAACAGGGCGCCGAAGTCGCGTGCGGAGGCAGCGAGCCGCGGCCGGACCTGCTCCGTCCACGTACGGTGCAGGCCCTGCTCGTCGGCGCCCTTGAGCACCCGCACGCTCGCCACCACTTCCCACAGCGGGGACAGCGCGAAGCGCGTACGGGCGACATCCTCCCGGTCGAACTCGATCTCAATCATTTAGCTCAGGCTAAATCAATGGGAGGCGGCGCAGGTCGGCGCGCACCGTATGCGCATGCATCCAGATCCCGGGTCTCCGTGGCGCATACGCGGTTTCCGTACGCTCTTCACGGCGAGCGCCCTCAGCCATCTCGGCACCAACGTCGGCTACGTGGCCATTCCGCTGCTCGCCGTCACCGTCCTCGACGCGACTCCCGGTCAGGCGGGCGCCCTTGCCGCGCTGTCGACGGCCGCCTTCCTGCTCATCGGGCTGCCCGCGGGGGCCTGGGTGGACCGGCTGCCCGGCCGCCGGATCCTGGTCGCCGCCGACGCGGCGCGGGCCGCGCTGCTCGTCTCCGTGCCCGTCGCCTGGTACCTGGACGCGCTGTCGCTGCCGCAGCTCTACGTCGTCGTGCTCCTGAACGGCTGCGCCACCGTCTTCTTCGACGTCGCCTCGCAGAGCATCCTGCCCGAACTCGTCGGCCGGGAGCGGCTGATACCCGCCAACACCGCCGTGGTGAGCCTGATGGCCGGAGCCAACATCGCGGGCCGGGGCGCGGGCGGCCTGCTGGTGCAGCTCCTCGCCGCGCCCTTGGCCATCCTGGGCGCGGCCGTCGTCTACCTCGCCTCCGCCATCGGGCTTGTCGGCGTGCGGAGTTCGGGCGTACGCACCCCGGTGCCGGCCGGGCGGCGGCTGCGGGACGACATCGCGGAGGGGCTGCGGCACGTCTTCGGCAGCCGCGAACTGCGCGCGCTCGCGCTCACCGCGACGCTCAGCAATCTCGGCGCACAGATGATCAACTCCATGCTGCCCGTCCTGTTCACCCAGGACCTGGGCCTGTCGGCGGGGCTGCTCGGCCTCTACTGGGCGGTCGGCGGGGTGGGCCTCCTGATCGGCGCCACCTGCGCCCGCCGCCTCGGCGCCCGCTTCGGGCACGGACGCGCGCTGGGGCTCGTCGGGCTGTGGTTCGCCCCCGCCGGGCTCGCCGTCGCCCTGATCGGGAACGGGCCCTGGCTGTGGGTGGCCACCGCCGGCTGGCTGGCGGCCACGGCGAAGACGGGCGTGGACAACGTCCTCGGCGTCAGCCTGCGCCAGCGCCTGACCCCCGACGCGCTCCTCGGCCGCATGAACGCCACCTTCCGCTTCCTGCTCACCGGCGCGCTCGCCGTCGGCTCCGCCCTGGGCGGCCTCATCGGCGAACTCGCGGGCGTGCGGGTGGCGGTGTGGGTGGGAGCCGTGTTCCTCACGGGAGCCTTCCTGCCCGTCCTGTGTTCCCCGCTGCGCACGATGCGCGAGCCGCAACGCACGGACCCGGACCCCGTCGAAGCCCCCGTGCGGCCCTGACATACCGTACGCGGCGTGACTTCGACTCGACGGACCGATGTGAGCCCCACCAGGGACGAGGAAGGTGTGCTGCTGCCTCGGCTGCGGCTCAAGGGCGTGCTGGGGCGCGGCGCGATGTTCGGGGTACTCGCCAACCTCGTACCGCTCATCGGCATGTTCGTCGTCACCGAGCACGACGACCGGGAGACGTTCCTCGCGGTCGTGTCCGGACTCGGCCTGATCGCGGGCGGCTCCCTGCTGCTGATCGGCCTGTTCTTCTGGTCGGCGTGCGGGAGCGACGTACGCCGCTGGCGCGACCTGCGTACCGTCACCGGCCAGACGGAGGGCGTGACGATCATGGCTCCCGCGTGCGTCCGCGCCGGGGTGGTCGGGCTGCTGCTCTTCCCCGGCCCTTACGGCCTCTACCACCTGGTGGACGGCGCCGCGTTCGGAAGTTGGCTCTACGGATCGTGAGCGCGGGCGTGCCGCGGGCCGCGCGCCGCGGCGCGCGCGAGGGGGGTAAACCTCAGCGCCGGACATGTGGCGCGCTCCAGTGACGAGGACTTCGCCAGTGCGGAAGAGTGGCGCGCATGGCGACACGATCACACCCCATCAGTACGCACGGACTCTCGCACGCACGAACTACTCACCGCCGACGCCGCGTTCGCCTCATGGCGGCGTCGTCCTTACTCGCGGCGGCCGGGCTGGTCGTCGCACTCGGCCCGCCCGGGCAGGCGGCCACGCATCCGGCGGGCACCCCGGTCGGCTCTGTCGCCGCACCGGCGGACGCCGCCGGGAGCGGCACCAAGTCGCCGAGCCACGCGCAGCAACGAGCCCAACTGGAGCACCTGGCACGGAAGTTGGTGGCCGCCGGGGCGCCGGGCGTGATCGTGCGGGTGGACGACGGTCGAGGGAAGCCGGTCGAGATCGCCGAGCAGGCGCCCTGGGCCCGGCGGGATCACCGGCTCCGGGCGGATGACGAGTTCCGGATGGGGTCCAACACCAAGACCATGATGGCCACCCTCGTGCTGCAACTGGTCGGTGAGGGCAAGCTCGCCCTGACCGACCCGGTGCGGAAGTGGCTGCCGGTCCAGGTGCCCAACGGCGACGCCATCACGCTGCGCATGCTCCTGAACCACACCAGCGGCCTGTACGACTACACCGAGGACCCCGCGATGGTCCCGTCGATCCTCGGCAAGGACCGGACACGGTGGACACCGGAGCGGCTGCTCGCCGTCGGCGTGCGGCACGATCCGAAGTTCCCGCCGGGCACCAAGTGGGCGTACAGCAACACCAATTACGCCGCGATCGGTGCCGTCCTGGAGACGGTGACCGGCAAGAGCCTGGCCGAGCTGGTGCGCGACCGGATCGCCCGACCGCTGGACCTCAAGCACACCTACTACGCCACGGACTCCGCCTGGCGCGGCCCGCATGCCCGTGGCTACGAACCCGACGCGGCCCACATGCCGCCGGGGGTGCCCGCCGAGTTCAAGGACTACGCCGGGACGCCCCGCCACGGTCACGTGGACGTCTCCCGCAACAACCCCTCGTGGGGCGGGCCGGCCGGGGCGATGGTGTCCACCGCCCACGACTGGGGCCGGTTCTACACCGCGTTGATGTCCGGAAAGCTGCTGCCCGCCGCACAGCTGGCCCAGATGCGCACCGCCGTGCCGACTCTCCCGGACCAGCCGAAGGGGCCCGGCTACGGCCTCGGCATCGCGACCGCGCCGACGCCGTGCGGCACGGTGTGGACCCACGACGGCGGCATCCCCGGCTACCTCAGCGTCAACTTCACCGATTCCACGGGCGGTCGCACGGCGACCGTCCTCGTGTCGACGGAGGCGTTCGCCGAGTTCCCGGAGGCCTTTCCGGAGATCGACAACGCCACCAAGGAGCTTCAGACCGCCACGATGTGCACGATGTTCGGCAAGCCGGCCCCGACCGACTAGAGGGTCCGGCCCCGACCGACTAGAGGGTCCAGCCCCGACCGACCAGAGGGTCCGGCCCCACCGACTAGAGGGTGAGGATGCTGATCCCCAGCATCCTCGCCCCGGTCTCCGTACGAGGGCGATGCGTACTGCCCGGCGCGAACACGACGTAGCTGCCCGGCCCGAGCAGTCGTCCCCGGTCGATGAACTCGCCCGAGATCACGTAATAGCGCTCTTCGCCCTCGTGCTCGTCGACCTCGGGCCATTCGGTCCCCGGAGCGAAGTCGTACAGCCAGCCGCGGGCCCACTCGGTGGCGGGCAGCCGCCGCCGGACGATCCCGGGGACGACCTCGACGGGCTCGACGTCGTCGACGTGCAGGAACTGTACGTCACTTGAATCTTGCGTCATGCCCTCATCGTCACGGCGGGCGATCACTCCGGCCAGTGTCTGGATTGACGCGTACAGGTATTTTCCTGCCATGAGTGTTCATCGCGTGGTCGCGCTGGTCCTGCCGCCGCAGTCCACGTTCGAGCTGGCGTGCGCCGCCGAGGTCTTCGGCGTGCGCCGGCCAGGACTGCCGGGACGGTACGAGTTCACGGTGTGCACCGAGCGCCCGGGGGCCGTGCCGACCCTGGCGGGATACGACATGCTGGTCGGCGCGGACCTCACGGCGCTCGACGCCGCGGACACCGTGGTGATCCCCGGCTGGCAGCGGCGCGATGAGGCCGCCGCGCCCGCGGTGATCGAAGCGGTCAGGGAAGCCCACCGCCGCGGCGCCCGCGTCGTCGCGATCTGCTCGGGCGCCTTTCTGCTGGCCGAGGCCGGACTCCTCGCCGGGCGCAGGGCGACCACCCACTGGCGGTTCGCCGACCAACTCGCCGCCCGCTTCCCCGACGTGCGGGTCGAACCCGACACGCTGTACGTCGACCTCGGCGACATCGCCACCAGCGCGGGCACCGCCGCCGGCATCGACCTGTGCCTGCACCTGGCCCGCGCCGACCACGGTGCCGCCCACGCCGCGCACATTGCCCGGCACATGGTGATGCCCCCGCACCGCGAGGGCGGGCAACTGCAGTACAGCACCGCGCCCTCCGCCGACCGCCCGCCGCCCTCGCTGGCCCCCGTCCTCGACTGGGCCACCGAACGGCTCCACCAACCCCTCGGCCTCGACGACCTCGCCGCGCAGGCCGGAATCTCACCGCGGACACTCGCCCGCAGGTTCGCCGACCAGCTCGGCGTCAGCCCCGGCCGCTGGCTGCTCCAGCAGCGCGTCGCGGCGGCCCAGGCCCTCCTGGAGGGCACGGACCTGCCGGTGGAGACGGTCGCCGTCCGCGTCGGCCTGTCCTCGGCCGCCAATCTCCGCAGGCGCTTCCACGCCCTCGTGCACACCACGCCCGCCGCCTACCGGCGTTCCTTCGGTCGCCCTGTGCATGCGCGTGTCGTACGACAAGGCTGACGACGGGGAATCCGACGCTCCTGGTTCAGATCCGGCCAAATAGGCCGAGAGCAAAGCTGTCTGGCCGGATCTTATGGGAAGTTGTCAGGCGCTCTCCTCGGGAAGTTTGTCAGGGACTTCCTGAGTCGAAAGTCCGACAGGAAGAATTGTTCTGCGGGGTCTTGTCAGGGGATCTCTCAGGCCAGGGAGATTCCTTCATCGCCTCGGTGCCGAGCGCTCGCAGCGAAGCCGAACGCCCGCGTCGAAGGCGACACCCGTGACCGGTCCGGTCGCGTCACTCCAGATCCGGTCACGTCACTTGAGATACGAATCCCACGCATCGCCATGTCCGCACGCGCCCAACTGCGATGGCCGCGGACCACAACCGCGATGGCGAGGTGCTGTCGGCCGCGCCTGTGTCGCCGTGCGGAAGGCGGTGCGAGGGAATTGCACGGGGGAGAAACAATGCCGCACGACCTGGGTGCCGGAATGCTGGTCGCCAAGGATCACGAACAGAAACAGATAACGGGAGCCGTATTGGCCAAAAGGGGCGCGGCGGTGATCGGGCCCGCCGGAGTGGGAAAGACGGCACTGCTCTCCGCGGTGACGCGCCTGCTCGACCCCGCCCGGTTCGAAGTCGTCTGGACCGCGGCGACCGAGGCGGGAAGCCGGATTCCCTTCGGCGTGTTCCGCGGACTGTGCTGCGTGGAAGCCCCGTTGGACCACGGCCGCACGTATGGCCTGGTCCGGCGCGAACTGGGCCGCCGCGCCGGACAGCGCACCCCGGTGCTCGTCATCGACGACGTCCACCGCCTCGACGAGTGGTCCGCGGCCCTGGTCCTGAGTCTGGCCGCCGACGGGAGCCTGCGCCTGGTGGTCGCCGCCCGCTCCGGCCTGGAGATGTCCGACGCCGTCGTCGCGCTGTGGAAGGACAAGTACCTGGAGCGCCTGGACCTGACACCGCTCTGCCGCGCCGACACCGGACGGCTCGTATGCGCGCTGGTGAACGGCGAGGCGGCGCGGACCACCGTGGACCTCCTGTTCCGGTGGACCGGCGGAAACCCGCTGTTCGTGACCGAACTGGTCCGGCACGCCCGCGTGACCCGCCGGCTCCAGCAGTCGTGCGGCCTGTGGTGGTGGCGCGGCCCGCTGACCGTGCCGCCCCGACTTGCCGAGCTGTTCGACCGCGAGCTGCACGGCCTCGGCCCCGTACAGCGCGATGCCCTCGACGCCGTCGCCCTCGGCGAACCACTGCCCCTGCCCGTCCTGGAGGAGGTGGCCCCTGACGTCGTCGAATGCCTCGAAGCAAGGGGCTTCGTCCGCACCACCGAGTCCGGAGGCCAGATCCTGGTGCGGCTGAGCGGGCCGATGCTGGGCGCGGCCGCACGCCAGCGGCTGCCCCTGCTGCGCCGCCGCCGCCTCGCGGGCGCCCTCCTCGCCGCGAGCACCCTGCCCGTGCCGCAGCCGGACCAAGTCAACCGCGCCCGCTGGCAGTTGGACGCCCACGGCCCGGTCGACGCCGATCTGCTGACGCTCGCGGCCGAGACGACCTACCGGCACGACCCCGAACTCGCCTGCCGCTTCGCGCGCCGCGCGCTTGACCGGTCGAGCGCCGCCGCCGTCCCGCTGTCCCGCGCGCTGGTCGAGCTCGGTGACATCGCGCAGGCCCGGAAGGTCCTGGAACGGGCACGCGCCAAGGCGACCGAGCCGGACGCACGGCTGCCCCTTGAGATCGCGCTCGCCGAGCACCGCTGCTGGGCCGACCGCGATCCCGCCCGCGCCGCCGACGAACTCGCCACCCTGCGAGCCGAAGCGCCCACTCCCGGCGACCTGACCGCGCTGGACGGCGCACACGCGCTGGTGCTGCTCTTCGGCGGCCGGACCGGCGCGGCCATGAATGTCGCCGAGCGGGTCCTGCGCCGTCCCGCGCACGGACCGGGCGTCGCCTCGGCCCGCCTGGTCCTCGCGATCTGCCGCGCCCTGACCGGACGTACGAAAGAGGCGGTAGCGCTCGCCGAGGACGCTCCGACGGGCCGGTCCTGCCCGGCTCATCTGTCGGAACTGGCCGCCGTTGTACGGGATTTCCGGCTGCTCTGGCCCGCGTCCAACGCGTCCAACGCGTCCAACGCGTCCGGCACGTCCAGCACGTCCCACGTGCCCGGCGCCGCCCGCGAGTCCGCGCACGACCACCGCGCGGGCACCCCGGGGCAGCGCCACGGCGCCGAGTCGGCGTTGCTCGGCGGCTATCTCCAGTGGCTCGTCGGCCACCGGCCGGAGGCCGTCGCGCTGCTGCGGGAGGCGGTCGGGCAGCAGTCCGGCGGGCGGCGTCTCTTCCGTACGGAGGCCTCCTGCTGGCTGGCTGTCTGCCTCGCCGAGGAAGGCGAGCCCGACGCCGCCGAACGTGTCCTGGCCGGATGCCGGTCCGACCCGGTCGCCGTCGTCCCGGGCCAGACTCACTGGGCACAGGCCGCAGTGGCCGCGGCGCGGGGCGATCAGATGACCGCGTCCGCTTCGGCGCGGAAGGCCGCCGAGGCGGCTCAGGACGCCGGCTGCTGGGCGGTGGAGGTCGAATACCTGACGTACGCGGCCTGGCTCGCGCCCGACAGGCCGCCGCCCGGCGTCGTGGACCGGCTCGCACTCGCCGTACGACACGTCGACGCGCCGCGCCTGGTCGCCGGAGCGGAGGCCGTCCTGGCGCTGTCGCGCGAGAGCGGCGCCGAACTGCTCGACCACGCCGTCCGGCTCGATGCCCTCGGCATGGGCGCGCAGGCCTGGCGGCTCGCCGAATCGGCGGTGGCCGCCCTGCGCAGGGAGGGCGGCCACCGCCTCGGCGACGCGGTGATGCTGGTGGGCAAACTGCGTGAGCGCCTCGGTGTCGCCCCGGCGGCGGCTCCGTCCGAGGCGCTCACCGCACGCGAGGTGGAGATCGCCTCACTGGCCGCCGGCGGCCTGTCCGACCGCGCCATCTCCGACCGGCTCGCCCTGTCCGTTCGCACGGTGGAGAGCCACCTCGCCCGCATCTACCGCAAGCTCGGCGTGCACTCGCGGCGCGACCTTCCCGCCGTTCTCGGCAGGAGCTGAGCCGACGACGGGGCCGGTGGTGTAGGCCGCTGCGTGGAGCGTGTACATGTCCGCGTAGCGGCCGCCCCGGGCGAACAGCTCGGTGTGCGTGCCCCTTTCGATGATCCTGCCGCCGTCCAGGACCACGATGAGGTCCGCGTCGCGCACGGTGGAGAACCGGTGCGACACGATCACGGTGATGGTGTCAGACCCGTCAGACCCGTCAGACCCGTCCGACCCATCCGAAACGGACGCGTTCCCCCGCAGGTAGCGGCGCAGCAACTCGGCCTCGCTGCCCGGGTCGAGACTGGCGGCGGGCTCGTCGAGGAGTACGAGGGCGGGCTCGGTACGCATCCGGGCGCGGGCGAGGGCGAGCTTCTGCCACTGGCCCGCGGACAGGTCCGTGCCGTCCGGCATGGTGCGGCCGAGCTGGGTGTCTAGGCCCTTCGTCAGACCCGCCACCACGTCGGCCGCACCGGCGGACTCCAGCGCCGCCCGCACCGCCGCCGGGTCGTCGAGCGCGCCGAGGTTCCCCAGGCCGACCGCCTCACGGGCGAGCAGCTCGAACCGGCAGAAGTCCTGGAAACAGGCCGTGACCCGGCCCCGCCACTGCTCCGCAGGCACCTCGGACAGATCCTGCCCGCCGAAGGTGATCCGCCCGGCCGACACCGGCTGAAGCCCCGCGAGCAGGGCGACGAGCGTGGACTTGCCCGCACCGTTGTCCCCGACGATCGCGACCGTGGCTCCGCGGGGCAGGCGCAAGTCGACGGGGCCGAGCGCCGGGACCGTACGCCCCGGATAGGTGAACGTGACCCCTTCGAGGACGAGCTCGCCGCCCGACGGCAGCCTCGCGTCGTCCACCGCACGCACCCCGTTCCCTCCGGCTGTCCCGTCCGCTCCAGCCGTCCCGTCCGGCCTCCCGCTGTGCGGGTAGTCGACCAGCCGCAGATACAGCCCGACCGTGTCGAGCGAGCGCCGCAGCCACCCAAGGAGCCAGCCAAGACCGGTGGTGGCGCCCACGAGCCGCGTGCTCAGCAGCAGGACAAGCACGGCCTGGCCCGCCGAACCCGAACCGTGGATCACCGAACGCGACACGACGTACAGACCACCGATCAGCGCGGAACCGAAGAACAGCCAGCCCACCGCCACGGCGATCGCGCCCTTGGCCCGTGCCGCCTCGCGCGGCCCGCTCGCGGCGGCGAACGCGTCCCGGTGGCGCGCCGCGATCTCGTCGGCGAGCCGGTAGAGCCGGACCTCGCGGGCCGGGGCGGGGTCGGTGGCCAGCGAGAACAGGGCCCTGCGGCGGCGATCGGCCTCGGCGCCCGCGCCTTCGGCCGCCGTGACCAGACGGGCCTGCCAGCGGTTGGCGGCCGCCAGCGGCAGCACGGTCAACGGCAGCAGCGCGAGCAGTGGGCTCGCGGTGATCAGCAGGACGAGGGCGGCCGCGAACCTGGCGAACAGGTTGGCGTTCTCCACGAACGCGGCCAGGGCGGAGCCGAATTCGCCGCGCCGCTGCCGCACCACCTCGGCGGTGTCCAGGAATTTGGGGTCCTGATAGTGCCCGATGTGCGGCGGTGTCGAGCACAGGTTCATCAGCCGGCGGTCGAACTCGAGGCCCACCCGGTGCTGCAGCACCATCCGTATGTCGGTCGCGACCGCAGTGGCCTGGTGGATAAGCACGGTGACTATGAGCAGGAGCAGCCCGCCCCACACCGTCTGGGCGCGGTCGTGCGAGACGGCGCCGTCGACCATCCACTGCAGGCCGACCGCCTGCAGCGCCGCGACGACGTTCAGGAGCGGGGAGAGGATCAGGACGAGCAGCCCGCGCCGCCGGTCCACCTTGATCGCGGTGCCGATCAGCAGCCGGACGGCGGCGAGATTCTTCCGCACGATGTTCTTCCGCGCGACGTTCTTGCGTACGACGTTCTTACGCACGACGGCTTCCTCCGTGCAGTTGGAAGGGTTCGGACTGGACGCGGAACATCCGCGCGTACCGGCCGCCGGAGGCGACGAGTTCGTCGTGCGTGCCGAACTCGCTGATCCGTCCGCCGTCGACCACGGCGATCCGGTCGGCAAGGCGGACGGTGGCGAACCGGTGCGAGACCAGGACGGTGGTGAGCCCCGCGGTGATCTCCAGGAAGCGGGCGTAGAGCTCGTGTTCGGCCTCGATGTCGAGGTGCGCGGTGGGTTCGTCGAGGACGAGCACCCGGGCGCCGTGTCGCACGGCATACAGCGCGCGGCTCAGCGCGAGCCGCTGCCACTGCCCGCCGGAGAGTTCGGTGCCCTCGGTGAAGGCGCCGCTCAGCGGGGTGTCCCAGCCGTCGGGCAGCTCCTCCTCCACGCCGAGGAAGCCGCCGAGCCGGGTGGCCGCGGCCAGGTCGGCGTCGGTGGTCGCGGTCTCGATGTGGCCGAAGCCGATGTTGTCGCGTACGGAGAACGGGTAGCGCACGAAGTCCTGGAAGACGACAGCGAGTTGGCGCCGCCAGGTGTCCGGGTCGTAGCCGCTGAGGTCCTGGCCGTCGACCGTGATGCGGCCGCCGTCCGGGAGATAGAGCCCGGACAGGAGCTTGGTGAGCGTGCTCTTGCCCGCGCCGTTGTCGCCGACGATGGCGAGCGAGGAGCCCGCGGGGATGGTCAGATCCAGGTCGTCGAGCACGGGTCCGCGGCCGCCGGGGTAGGCGAACCGCACTTTGTCGAACCGGATCTCGCGCCGGGGCAGCCCCGCGGCGGTGAGCCGGCCGCGCTTCCCAGGCGTGTCCAGGGCGCCGACGGCCAGCGCCGCGGGTACGGCGGTGCTCGCCGTGTGCAGCTGCCACTGCAGGTCGCCGGTGAAGCCGAGGGCGAACAGGCCGAGCAACGCCTGCAGCGCGATGGCCAGTTGGCCGACCGAAAGGGAACCGTGAGCCGCCTGAAGGGCGAGCGGCAGTACGACGGCGAGGTGGGCGAACAGCAGGAGCAGGATCGCCACGGTGTGCCGCCCCGGGCTCACCCGGGCCCTGCGCATCTGCACCATGCCGTCCCACCAGGCCACGGCGAACCGCTCGACGAGCCAGCTGCGCAGGCCGAAGAGCCGCAGCTCCTTGGCCGCGGGCGCGGTCGTCGCTGTGTCGCGCAGGTACGCGGCGCGCCTGAGCTGCGCCGTCTCGCCCGCGTGCGCCGACACCGACCGCTCGATCTCCTTCTCCTGCCAGCGGCCGGTCACCACCCAGGCCGCGCCGAGCACCAGCGGCATCCACCACTGGCCCGCCCAGCCGAGCAGGACCGCCGAGACGAGGCCGCCAAGCCGCAGTGGCACGAGTCCGGCCAGCGCGTTGACCGCCTGACCCGGCGGGTAGGTGCCGAGTCCGACGGCCCGCGCCTGTTCGATCCGGTCGGCCACGGCCGGATCGTCCAGATGCCCGATCTGGGCGGGGCGCAGCGCGCCCTCGACGGTGCGTTGGGCCACCGCGCCGTCGAGGGCGGTGCCGAGGCGCGCGGCCACCATGGTCCTGATCGGGTCGAGGACCATGTCCAGGAGGAGGACGGTCGCCAGCAGGGCGAGCCCGATGACGACACCGCGCATGGACTTCGGCGTATCGGTGAGCGCGACGACGAGGCGACCCGTCGCCAGGGGCAGCAGGGCGCTGCCCACCGCCTGCGCGACAAGGAGCGTCGCGAGGACGAAGGTCAGCCCGCGCGCGATCCGCGGCAACTGCCGGACCAGTACGAGGACTCCGTTGTGGACTGTCATGGTCCGGTTCACCCTTCAGCGGGTCGTCGGCTCACGTGGCCGGTGGTGGGTGCGGTGGCCGCTCCTGTCCGGAAGTGGAGCGACCACCGCTGGGTATTAGCTAGGACGCGGACCACTCGTGGTCGGGGGCGGGTACATCATTTGAAAGCACCTCCTCTCGCTCTCGGCTGAAATGAACGCTAATCCGTGGCGAGCGGAAAGAGATCCGTAGTCGAGTACGCAATTCGAGGCGGCCCATACGGAAGCCGGGGGGATGCCCGTAGGTACAACGCCTCTGCGTACCAAGGGAAGTTCATTGCGTACTCCACTACGGACGACCTGTGGCGAGGGCCATTCGTAGAGTGCGGATCCAGGAATGTGTGCCCGACTACAGCCTGGAGAACCACTGATGACCAACACGGAAACGACAGAAAGCAGTTCCCCGGCAGTGGATGACGACGTCAATCCCAACGCCGTCATCTGGGACGTCACCTTCGCCTGTCCCTTGCGCTGCTACCACTGCTACACGGAGTCGGGCAGGCGTCCCGCCAAGAATCTCAGCCACGAGGAAATGCTGAAGGTCGCGGACGCGATCATTTCCCTGGAACCGGAGATGATCACGCTGTGCGGCGGTGAGCCGCTGACCATCAAGCGGATCATCGACGTGGCCCGGCACTTCGACGACGCGGGCGTGAAGGTCTTCGTCTACACCAGCGGATGGGCGATGCCGGCGGCGACGGTCGAGGCGCTCGCCGACGTGGCCACCAAAGTCGTGGTGAGCCTCGACGGTGGCAACGCGGCGACGCACGACCGGATCCGCGGACGGCGCGGCTCCTTCGAGCGGGCGACGGGCGCGCTCGCGCGGATCGACGCCGAGGTCGGCCGCCGGGTCTCGGTGGGTGTCCGGGCCCCGCGGTTCGGCATCGACTATGTGGTGGTGCGCAGCAACTACGGGGAACTGGACCAGATGTGCGCCGAGGTGGCCCCCAGGTTCCCGCACCTGGAGACCGTGTACTTCGGCGCCGTGGTGCCCACCGGCCTGGCCAGCCGGCCGTCGTTCGTCGAGCACGAACTGCTCAGCGACGAGCAGGTCGCCGAGCTGATCACGCCGGACACCCGGCGCCGGCTCCAGGACGCCGCACCGCCGTCCGTCACGGTGGAGACCACCGAGAACTTCGAGGTCCAGATGAACCCGGACTTCCTCGCGCGCACCCCCAGCTTCCGCCCCTTCGAGATCGAACCGGACGGCGAGGTGCGCGGCATGCCGATCTACGAGGGAACCGTGGGCAGCCTGCTCACCGACGAGCCGCGTGAGGTGTGGCGGCGCGTACGGGATAGGTGGAACGACCCGTTCGTCGTCGAGACCCTCAACCGCATCCGCACCCGCGCGGACTGGGCCGAGGCCGTGCGCATCCTCGACTACCGGTTCGCGTCACCCGAGGACCGCCGCCGGATCGACAGCAGGCCGACCTACCGGCCGACGGCCGTGGAGGGGGCGGCCTGAACACCACGGGACCCTAAACACCACGGAACCCTGAACGCGCCGGAACCGTGAACACCACGGAACCCTGAACATCGCAGAACTCGGCCTCTTCTGCCGCTGACGGCAGCGTGCGCCGGTCGCGCCGGACGGATCGTGCCGGATGCGACCGGCGCGTATTCGTATGTCTGTCTCGGGCGTGCTCTCGCGGCGGACGCACGCCCGGGTGCGCTCAGTCGCCTCCTGTACCACGTTCCGTGCTCCCTCCCGGGACTGTTTGGCTGGCCCAGGCAACTCGCTTACGGGACAGGCCCGTTCAGCCCGTCCGTACGCGCACCGACCACGTGACCCCACCCCCCTTCACGCCGGCCCGGAACACATCCGCGCGCCCGCACGCACCCGTGCACGTCCGCTCACGTACAGGGAGGCAATGTGTCCACACCCGAAAGCGCTGCCGGACCCAGCACCGATCGCGGCGAAGAGCCCGCCACCGAGGCCCAGCTCACCAGCCTCAGCACCCAGGCGGCGCGCCAGCTCTCCACGACCACCAAGTCCGAACCCCAGATGCAGGCCATCACCTCGCGATGGCTGCTCAAGGCGCTGCCGTGGACGGACGTCAAGGGCGGCACCTACCGCGTCAACCGGCGCCTCCAGCTCAGGATCGGCCGCGGCCGCGTGCAGTTCGAGCAGAACGGCGCCGACGACATCAAGGTCATCCCGGAGACGCTCACCGAACTGCCGGTCCTGCGCGGCTACTCCGACACCGCGGTCCTCAAGAAGATCGCCTCCCGCCTGCGGGTGCGCCAAGTGCGCGTCGGCGAGGTCCTCTTCGGCGCGGGACAGCCGGTCACCGAGACCTACCTCGTCGTGCACGGCCGCTTCACCCGCTACGCCACGGGCAAGTTCGGCGAGGAGGAAGTCGTCGGCGTCGTCACCGACGGCGACCAGATGGGCGACGAGGCCGTCGGCAGGGCCGACCCGCTGTGGCTGACCTCGGTGCGGGCCGAGACCGCCGGGGTGGTCCTGGTCCTGCCCTGGGACTCGCTGACGCAGATCGTGGAGGACTCGCCCTCGCTCGCGGCGCACCTGGACGCGTTCGCCGTGCAGCAGCTCAAACCCATGAACCGCAAGGGCGAGGCCGACGTCCCCCTGCAGGCGGGCCACGTGGGGGAGCCGACCCTCTCCAGCGGATACGTCGACTACGAACTCGCCCCGCGCGAGTACGAACTGTCCCTGACCCAGACGGTGTTGCGCATCCACACCCGCGTCGCCGACCTCTACAACAACCCCATGGACCAGACCGAGCAGCAACTCCGCCTGACCGTCGAGGAGATCCGCGAACGCCAGGAGTGGGAGCTGGTCAACAACCGCGAGTTCGGGCTGCTGCACAGCGTCGACTACGGCCAGCGCATCAGCACCTTCACCGGCCCGCCCACCCCCGACGACCTCGACGAACTCCTGTCGATGCGCCGCAAGACCAAGCTGTTCCTCGCCCACCCCAAGGCGATCGCGGCGTTCTTCCGCCAGTGCAACCGCCGCGGACTCGTCCCCGGCACGGCGACCGTCGACGGACACGAGGTCCCCGCGTGGCGAGGAGTCCCCCTCTTCCCGTGCGGCAAGATCCCCATCAGCGACGAGCACACCACCAGCATCATCGCGCTGCGCACCGGAGAGGCCGACCAGGGAGTCGTCGGCCTCTACCAGACGGGAATCCCCGAGGAGTACCAACCCGGCCTGAACGTACGGTTCATGGGCATCGACAGTGCCGCGATCATGAGCTACCTGGTCACCGCGTACTACTCGCTCGCGATCCTCGTGCCCGACGCCGCAGGCATCCTGGAGAACGTACAGATCGGGCGGAACGCCGAGTGAGCACACCGCCCGCGTCCGAGACGCCCCCCTGGCGAGCTCCCGGGCCGCCGAGCCCGGCCCGGGCCCTGCGCGCCCGGCGGGGCGGCCCGATCCCCGGCCTGCGCCACCGGCCCGCCGTGCCCGCGGAGCCCGAGAAGGTCAAGGAGGTCGACCGCAGGCTGGAGGCCTGGGCGCACCACCACGACCTGTTCCCCGCGGCGTGGAAGGGCGACTTCGCGGGCTTCCAGTTCGGCCGGGCCGTGGTGCTCCAGCACCCGGGCGCGGCCGACCTGGAGCGGCTCGCCGCGGCGGGAAAGCTGCTGCTCGCCGAGAACCTCGTCGACAGCTGCTACTGCGAGGCGGACGAGGGCCGGGGCGGCTCGCCGCGCGGCCTCGGCGGCCGGCTCGTCCTGGCGCAGTCGGCGCTCGACCCGTTCCACGGCGCGCCCGAGCAGGAGGCCCAGTGGCGGGGCGGCGTGCGGGCCGACGGGCCGCTGCGTTCGTACCACCAGGCCCTGAAGGACTTCTCCGCCCTCGCCACGCCCAGCCAGACCGACCGCTTCGTGCACGACATCGCCCGGCTGCATCTGGGCTACCTCGGCGAGGCCGCCTGGTCCGAGACCCGGTATGTGCCGCGGACGTGGGAGTACCTGGTGATGCGGCAGTTCAACAACTTCCGCCCCTGCCTGTCGATCGTCGACGCCGTCGACGGCTACGAACTGCCCGAAGCGCTCTACGCCCGCCCGGAGATCCAGCGCATCACGGCCCTCGCCAGCAACGCCACCACCCTCGTCAACGACCTGTACTCCTTCACCAAGGAGCTGGCCAGCGACCCCGACCACTGGAACCTGCCCCAGGTCATCGCCGCCAACGAACGGTGCGGCCTCAAAGCGGCGTATCTCAAGGCCGTCGAGATCCACAACAAGGTCATGGAGGCCTTCGAGGAGGAGTCCGCGGCCCTCGCCGCCACCTCACCCCTGGTCGAGCGCTACGCCGAGAGCCTCGCCGCGTGGGTGTCCGGCAACCACGAGTGGCACGCGACGAACACCCACCGCTACCACCTGCCCAACTACTGGTAGCACCCGCCGACTTCGACCGACGGCGCCGCCTGCCTCGTACCCACCCATCCTCCCCCCGCCCTGAGGAGACACCGTTGACCATTGCCGACGCCGAGCCCACAGCAGCACCGGTCCCCTCCCAGTCCACCTACCAGAGCCGGGTCGCGGACTACTGGAACGCCGAGGAGAACCCGGTCAACCTCGAACTCGGGAAGATCGACGACCTCTACCACCACCACTACGGCATCGGAGAGGCCGACTGGTCCGTCCTCGACCCCACGGACGCCGCGGACGTCACCGACCCCACCGACCCCTCCAGCCCCGCCGACCGGCAGGAGCGCATCACCACCGAACTCCACCGCCTGGAACAGGCCCAGGCCGACCTGCTGGCGTCCCACCTCGGCCCCCTGACCCCCGCGGACCGCGTCTTCGACGCGGGCTGCGGCCGGGGCGGCGGCTCGGTCGTGGCCCATCTGCGGTACGGCTGCCACGCCGACGGCGTCACCATCTCCCGGAAACAGGCCGACTTCGCCGCCGAGCAGGCCCGCAAGCGCCACATCGACGACAAGGTGCGCTACCACCACCTGAACATGCTCGACACCGGCCTGCCCTCCGGCGCGTACGCGGCGTCGTGGAACAACGAGTCCACGATGTACGTCGAGCTGGACCTGCTGTTCGCCGAGCACGCCCGGCTGCTGCGCCGCGGCGGCCGCTATGTGACGATCACCGGCTGCTACAACGACACCTACGGCCGGGCGTCCCGCGAGGTGTCCCTCATCAACGCCCACTACATCTGCGACATCCATCCGCGTTCGGAGTATTTCCGGGCCATGGCCCGCCACCGCCTCGTACCGACGCACGTCGAGGACCTCACCGCCGCCGCCACGCCCTACTGGCAGCTCCGCAAGCAGGCCGACCACCTCGTGACGGGCATCGAGGAAACGTTCCTGACCGCCTACGGGAACGGCAGCTTCCAGTACCTCCTGATCGTGGCGGACCGGGTCTGAGAGTCTCCGCGCCCGTCCGCGTGCGGCGCCCGTGAGCCACCGCTCAGGGGCGCTGGAGGCCGAGCCCGGGCAGGAACCGCTGGAATCCGAGGACCCGCACCCCGGGAACGTCCTTGATGACCGCCATCGGTCCGCCGTCCTCGACGTCGATGTGGTTCTCGAACATCCGCTGGTGCGCCTCCTCCGAGGTCCACTCGCTGTAGTTGACGACCCTGAGGCCGTCCTGGCGGATGTGGAAGTGCGAGGCCAGGCCCCCGCCGTCGTCGCCGGGCGGCTGCACACCTCCGTAGTGGTCGACGATGGTGTCGATGAGCCTTCGCGCGGTCGCGTCCCCGTCGGTGTCGAAGGCGACGCGCACCACAACCCCCGGCGAGACACCGCGCGTTGCAGCCGCAGGCTTCATGCTGCGGTACAGCCGGTAGCCGCCGGGGCCCTCCGGGTCCGCCCCGATGACCGCCTGGATGCCGCGTGCCAGCACCTGATTGGCTTCGTCCTCCACGAAGACACGGTGCGCATCGGCGCTCGTCCACTGGGCGTAGTGGAGAACCGTCCTGCCGTCCGTCCCGGCGAAGAAGGCCTGCGAGAGGAAGCCGTCCGGCACCGGGTGCCGCTTCCACGCCTCGAAAACGCCCTGGATGACGGCACGTTGACGTGCGGAGCCGCCCGAGTCGCCCTCGCTCATGAGTACGTGGCCGGAGTCGTCCCGCAGGATGTCGGGCAGCGGATTCGACACCAGGTCTTGCTGTGAAGTCATGCGTCCAGCCTCTGCTCGCTCGTCGTGGCCGGCCGCGAGCCGGGCCGGGCCAGCGCCTTGTCGGCGGCGTTCAGGATGCTGCGGAAACTGCCGGTGATCATCGGCCGTACGAGGTGCCGGGTGAGGAAGGCGCCGACCAGCGGGGCGCTCATCTCGGCGCGTGTGGTCCAGTTCACCAGCGTGCCGCCGTCGACCTCGGAGAACGTCATGCGGCCCAGCTCGTGCCGGGACGGCGGCACGCTGCGGTCGACGACGTACTCCGTGACGTACGGCGCCTCGTAACGGGTGATGCGCTCGCTGAGCCAGCCGATCGCCCACAGGTGACTGCGCACCGCGCCGACGCCGTAGGGCGCGCCCTCGCCGCGGCGGGTGAGGCGGCAGCGCAGCACCAGGGGCGAGCGCTGGTAGTTGGTGGTCGTGGTGAGCCAGGCGAACACGTCGTCGATCGGGGCGTCGATGACGCGCTCAACGGTCATGGTTTCCATGGCTGGGTTCTCCTCTGTCGATCGCCCGCACCGCGTCCGCGCGGTGCAGCTTGTCCGGGTTGCGTACGCCGTAGAGGGCGCTGATGCGTCCCTCGTGGATCTCGAAGGCGACGAGCCAGTCGAGCGCGTCGTCGGTGAGGAAGCGGGCCGCGGGCATGCCGTTGTACGTGGCGGGCTCGACCCGCGTCCTCGTGGTGGTCGTCGTGCGGAGCACACCGAGGACGAACCGCGCGACGTCGTCGGCGCCGACGACCGGCTTGCGGGCGGCCACGACCTTGCCGCCGCCGTCGGAGATCGCCACGACATCGGGCGCCAACAGGTCCATCAGCTCCTGGATCTCGCCGGTCGCCGCCGCGCTCAGGAACCGCTGCACGACTTCCTGCGTGGCCTCGGAGCCGGGCTCGAAGCGCCGCCGCCGCGCCTGCACATGCCGCCGCGCGCGGTGCGCGATCTGCCGCACGGTGACCTCGGCCTTGCCGATCGAGGCGGCGATCTCCCCGTGGGTGTAGCCGAACACGTCGTGCAGCACGAACACGGCGCGCTCGCTCGGGGTGAGCGTCTCCAGGACCAGCATCATCGCCATCGACACCGACTCGGCCAGGATCACGTCCTCGCCGGCCTCGGGCGCCGTGCGGATCGGCTCGGGCAGCCACGTACCGACGTACTCCTCGCGCCGCGCCTTCACCGTGCGCAGATGGTTGAGGGCCTGCCGGGTCACGACACGCACCAGATAGGCGCGCGGATGCTCGACCGTGCTCGCATCGACCGCGCTCCACCGCAGATAGCTCTCCTGCAGTACGTCCTCGGCGTCGGCGGCGCTGCCCAGCATCTCGTAGGCGATGGTGAACAGCAGCGGACGGTGTTCGGTGAAGGCGTCCTCAGTCATGGTCCGCACCCGCCCCCGCCATCCGCATGCGGTGAGATCCCTGCGTCACACCCGGCTCCTCTCTTCGGCTGCCCATCGAGACACGTCGCACCGGAAAACCGTGACACCTTTCCCGAGTGATTCACTTCACACCTGGGATGCGGCGCGGTGTGCGGCGGCGCCGAACGTGATTCGGCTCGTTGAGATACCGCCGCGCGTAGGGAAGAGTCCCTGGCCATGGAATTCCTGTGCTACCACCGCGACCGGTCCGACTCCAACGCCCTGCGCGGTGAGCTCATCGAGGACCACTGGTCCTACATGGACGGCTACGCGGCGGAGTTGATCGCCCGCGGCCCGACCTTCGCCGACGACGGCGAGACGGCCTCCGGCAGCCTGCACATCGTCGACCTGCCGGATCCCGCCGCCGCCCGCGCCTTCGCCTTCGACGAGCCCAACTACCAGGCCGGCGTGTACCGCGACGTGCTGCTGCGCCGGTGGCACAACACGCTGGGCCGCACCATGTGGGACTTCCCCGGCGGCCCGACCGACGGCAACCGGTACCTGGTCATCGGCCTCGGCGCGGGCGAGGCCGCCGACATCGTCATGCCGCCCGACAAGGACGAGCTGATCGCGTACGGGCCGCTGCTCTCCGACGACGGCACCACCTGGCTCGGCACGGCGGTGCTGCTCCGCGCCCCGGACCAGGCCGCGGCACGCGCCGTCCTCGTCCCCGGGCGGTACGCGGACATCGAGGTCCACGACTGGGAGTTCGGCGGCCGCCGCTGACGTTCGGCGCGCGGCCGCACCGCCGGAGGTCGCGCGCCGGAGCGGCCGCCATCGACTTTGGTTACCGCGCGCAGGACCGATGGCTGATGAGCGGGCCCCCGCCCACCCCCGACGCTGGACACGTCAGTTGGTGACCGCGGGAGTGGGAGTACCTGATGCGCGAACAAGCGATGACACGGGCGAGTTTTCTCGCCGGGGCGGCGGCGGTCGGCGCCACCGCGATGGTGGGCACGGCCCTCTCCGGCGAGGCGGCGGCCGGGACACGCCCGGCGGGGGAGCGGACGAGGCCCGGGCGCGGTCTCGTCCACCGGGGCGTGATGTACGAGTGCGAGGACGGGGAGAGCTCGCACACGGGATGGCACCGCAACCGGATGCGGTCCGACCTGCGCGCCATCAAGCGTGAGCTGCACGCGAACTCGGTCGTCGCCTTCGGCACCGGCGTCGAGCGGCTGACCGCCACCGCCACCGAGGCGGCCGAGAACGGGCTGCACGTATGGCTCCAGCCCCGCATGGCCGACGTCCCCGAACGCCAGATCCTGGACCACCTCGCCGAGACCGGCAGGCAGGCGGAGCGGCTCCGCCGTCAGGGCGCGCGGGTGTACCTGAGCGTGGGCGCCGAGTTCATCCTCTTCGTACCCGGCATCGTCCCCGGCGACAACGCGGTCGAGCGGGTCGAGAACATGATGAAGGGGAACTGGGACCCGCAGAAGGCGCAGCGCAAGCTCGACCGGTTCATCGGCCTGTCCGCGAAGACCGCGCGCCGGGTGTTCCACGGGAAGGTGACGTACGGCTCCGCGCACGGAGACAGGGTCGACTGGGATCTCTTCGACCTCGTCAGCGTCAACTACTACTCCTACTTCGCCGATCCGCGCGGCTACGTCAAGGAGCTCAGCCCCTACCGCAAGTGGCGCAAGCCTGTCGCCATCACCGAGTGCGGCACCTGTACCTTCGACGGCGCGCCCCAAGCCGGCGGCATGGGCTGGGACATCGTCGACTACAGCAAGCCCAAGCCGGAGATCCGCGGCGGTGCGAAGCGCAGCGAACACACCCAGGCCCAGTACCTGACCCAGGTCCTGAACGTGTTCGAGGACATGAACCTGCACGCCGCGATGGTGTACCAGTTCGTCACCCCGGACGCGCCGCACCGCCGCCGACGCCGCTACGACCTCGACATGGCGAGCTACAGCCTCACCAAGGCGATCTGGAAGACGGAGGACGACCCGACGGCGCGCTGGCACTGGGAGCCCAAGGAGTCGTTCGACGCCGTGTCACGGCACTTCGCACGGGCCGCCGCTCGCGAGGACCGGTCGTCCTAGCCGCAAGCGCCCCTCTGCACAGGCCAGTTGGCGGCCTGCTCAGTCGGTGGACGGCTCGATCTCGCCCGCGAAGACGATGACCTGGTCGATGAGGCTCCGCCGCAGATGCACGACGTCGGTTCCCGCAAGGCGGGGACCGCCGTCCGGCGTGGTGAACACCCACTGGTAGCGGGCCCACTCGTCCGGCATGTCCACCGCCGAGCAGCGCACCATCGTGCCGGTCCCCGCGGGGTGGCGCCGGATGTCGAGGACGAACCGCTCGACCGCCTCGATCCCCTCGCTTCGGCCCAGCGGCCCCCAGAACACCACGTCCGAGGTCAGCGCCTGGGACAGCAGCCCTGTCACATAGGCGTCGTCCGAGGCGTTGAACGCGGAGATGAACGTGTCGATCGCGGACCGTGCGGTCTCTTCCTGCATGCACCAGTAATACCAGTCGCTTCGCGAACCGCGTGGACGGCTCCTAGGTCACATCCGTATAGATGTACCGCTGCCCCGGCGGCCAGCCCGCGCTGCGCCCGGCGTCCGTCACCAGCAGATGCTGGTACTGCGGGGCGGCCACGGTGTTCTGCGTGAGCGAGGGGCACATGGCCGCGCAGCTCGCGGCGGTCTGGGTGCCAAGGCGCCAGCCGTCGGCGTTGAAGAAGACGTACTCCACGTCGGCCGGAGCCCGCGAGACGTCGACGGTGACGGTGGCGGGGACCGGCACGGACAGCCGGAACAGCACCCCGTCCACCCCGGCCGCGCGCAGCCGACGGGCACCGATGCCCTGTGTGCTCCACCGCGGCTGCGGCGAGGTGACGTCGAGCAGGGCGACGCGCAGGGTCCCGGGGCCGGGCCCTCGAAGCACCGCACGGGGAGCACGCTCGAGAAGCGCGGCGGCCCCCGAGCCCTCTCCGGACTCCCCGCCACCGCCGTCTTCCTCGTCCTCGCCGGCGTCCGAGGGGGAAGGCGTACGAGTGCGCCCGGAGGGCGAGTCGCCGGGTGACGGCGATTCGCCCGACGCCGAGGCGTCCGCGGACGGGGACGGAGAAGGGCTGGGCGGCACCGACACGATGAGCGTGCCGTTGACGCAGTGGTTGTTCTGGCCCTCGCAGGCCATGTTGTCCCCGTCCTTGTTGCTCTGGCTCCGTGACGACGAGTCGGCGCCACCGCAGCCACCGATCGGTACGAGCAGGCAGAGCAGCGCCACCGACGGGACGGCACGGCGAAGCGTCCCCCTCATCGACCGGAACCCCCCTCGCCCGGACAGTTGTTGTTCTCGCCGACGCAGAGCACGTTGTCGCCGTTCTCGTTTGTCTGGATGATCGTTCCCGGCCCTGGCCTGCCGCCGCCGTGGTCGTCGCACGACGTGATCACGGCCGCGATGATCACTCCCGCCGCGCCGATCAGCGCCGTCGCGACGGCCCCCGCTGCCACGCCTCGTATCGCCATCGCGCCCCCCTGACCGGCGTGCGCGGCGGAGTTCCTCGCGCGCCGGGACGCCAGGGTAGGCGCGCCACCGCTGCCTACACAGCCGTTGGCGGCGCGGCTACGCCAGACGACCCGGTCACCGGTAGTCGGGGTTCTCGAAGTCGAACCGGCAACCCACGTCCCAGGCGGCGCGCTGATTGCCGTACGTGGGGAAGCCGCCCGCGTCCTTGAGGAGGCGGGCCAGGTGCATCAGGTTCCAGGTCATGAAGGTGGTGTTGCGGTTGGTGAAGTCGTTCTCGGGGCCGCCCGAGCCCGCGTCGAGATAGGAGGGGCCGGGGCCCGCCTCGCCGATCCAGCCCGCGTCGGCCTGGGGCGGGACGGCGTAGCCCAGGTGCTGGAGGCTGTAGAGGACGTTCATCGCGCAGTGCTTGACGCCGTCCTCGTTCCCCGTGATGAGGCACCCGCCCGCGCGGCCGTAAAAGGCGTACTGGCCACGGTCGTTGAGGATTCCGGAGCAGCTGTAGAGCCGCTCGATGACCCGCTTCATGACCGAGCTGTTGTCGCCCAGCCAGATCGGTCCGGTCAGGACGAGGATGTCGGCGTCCATCACTCGCGGGTAGAGCACGGGCCACTCGTCGCTCGCGGCGCCGTGCTCGGTCATGTCCGGCCAGACGCCCGCGGCGAGGTCGTGGTCGACCGCGCGGATCTCGTCCACCCGGACTCCGTGCTTGCGCATGATCGACGCGCTGATGTCGATGAGCCCCTGGGTGTTGCTGACCTGGGGGGACGGCTTGAGCGTGCAGTTGATGAAGAGTGCGCTCAGGTCGTCGTAGCGGGCCGGTGGCGCGGCGGCTTGCTCGGCGTCGGATGCCATGTCGATCCCCTCGGTGAAGGCTGCTGCTGCCCAGCCGAACACGCCACCGGGGCGCCCGCAGCCTCTTCGGGCATCCAGGTGACGCGGGGAGCGTACGTGTAGGCGTCGGCCCGGCGGGGCTGCCGGGCGGCGCCCCGCGGGCCACGAGGGGTGTGGCCCGCAGGGCGTTCGGATCAGTGGTTGCCCGCGCCGTTTCCGGCGAGCACCGGGATGTCGCTGAGGATGTGCGACGCCGGCTCGTCGCCCTTGGTCTGCGTGGAGTTCTCGGCGCACTGCTGGTTCTGCGGGGCCGAGAGGACCGGGATGTCCTGGACGGCGACCGGGACGAGGAGGCCGACGATGGCGCCCACGTTCGCCTTGACGGGCACGCCGAGGCAGAGCTTGTTCAAGGAGCCCTGGATCGCGGCCCCCTGCGCGCTCAGGTTCCCGTGGGTGGCGCTGTTGCCGAACGACTGCTCGGCGTTGTTGCCACTGGCGCTGGTGGTGCCCTCGTCGTTGCCGATGGCGGCCGCGCTCCCGGCGGCCCCGGTGACGGTGAGAGCGGCGAGGCCGAGGGCGAGGGGGACGTTACGGATGTGCATGTCACTCCAGTACAGAGCTTTGGTCAGGGAGACATGAACCAGTACATCCACCAAAGCCCTGTGTCTGGGGGATATTCGCCCATTGGCAGAGTGTCGGCGTACTCAGGCTGACGGCGTCCGGCCGTCCAGGGATCAGTCCTGACCGGCGGTGAGGGGCGAGACCGGCCGCTCGAAGAAGGTCTCCAGGACCACCGTCGCCTGCGTCCCGCTGACCCCGTCGATCGCGTACAACCGCCGCAGCACGTCCTGCAGTTGCTCGGTCGTCGCCGTCCTGACCTTCACCAGGACCGAAGCGCTGCCTGCGATGATGTGCGCCTCCAGGATCTCGGGGAGCGCGGCGAAACTCTCCGCGGCGTCACCCATCCAGGACGTCGAGTCGACCGTCACATAGGCCAGCACGCCGCCGCCGACCGCCACCGGGTCCACCTCGGCCGCGGTGCGGCGGATCACTCCGCGCTCGCGCAGTTTCCGTACGCGGTCGTGCGCGGCGCCGGCCGAGAGGCCCACGGCCCGGCCCAGCGCGGCGTACGACTCGGTGGCGTCCTGCTGGAGCCGCGTCAGCAGAGCACGATCGATGTGATCCATTGCATTCCATTCGGTCAGAAACTCTGGTGACCATATCTCATTCGGAGATCTATGCTCATGGCTGTAGTGAGTTCGGCTCATCGTGGAAGGGGGAGGCGCCATGAACAACGAGCGCCCCGCGCTGTACGAGATGTTCGACGACAGGTTCCGCACCGGACGGTGCATGAACGGCGACGACGGCCTGGAGGTCCTGTACACCGGGTGCCGCTGGGCCGAGGGACCCATCTACGTGCCCGCCTGGCGGCAGGTGATCTGGAGCGACATCCCCAACGACCGGATGCTGCGATGGGACGAGGAGACCGGCGCGGTCAGCGTCTTCCGCCGCTCCGCCGGGCACACCAACGGCAACACCCTGGACCGCGAGGGCCGCCTCATCACCTGCGAACAGGGCAACCGCCGGGTGACAAGGACCGAGCACGACGGCACCGTCACGGTGCTCGCGGACCGCTGGCAGGGCAAGCGCCTGAACAGCCCGAACGACGCGACGGTGAAGTCCGACGGGTCGATCTGGTTCTCCGACCCGGACTTCGGCATCACCAGCGACTACGAGGGCTACCGCGCGCAGAGCGAGATCGGCGCCAACAACGTCTACCGCGTCGATCCCGGCACGGGCGAAGTACGGCTGGTCGCCGACTGCTTCGGCGCCCCGAACGGGCTGGTCTTCTCGGCCGACGAGCGGCGCCTGTTCGTCTCCGACACCCGCGCGGGCTTCATCCGCGTCTTCGACGTACGCGACGACGGCACCCTCTCGGACGGCGAGATCTTCGCCGAAGCCGCGGACCGTGAGCGGGCGCGCTTCGACAACCTCCGCTTCGACGACGAGGGTCGGCTCTGGGCCGCCGCGATGACCGACGGCGTGCACTGCTACGACCCCGACGGCACACTGATCGGGCGCCTCGACGTCCCCGAGGCGGTCGCCAACATCTCCTGGGGCGGCCCCAAGCGCAACCGCCTCTTCATCACGGCGGAGACCAGCCTCTACTCGGTGGTCACGGGCGTCACCGGCACCCACCCGAGCGGACCGGGGCACCGGCCGTGGCTGAACGCGGAGTCCCGGTGAACTTCTGGTCGATCCACGAGCAGGGCTTCGCACGCGTCGCCGCGTGCACCGGCCACACCGCCATCGCCGACCCGCACGCCAACGCCGAAGCGGTGCTGCGACAGGGGCGCCGGTGCGCGGAGGAAGGCGTCGCCGTCGCCGTGTTCCCCGAACTCGGCCTGACCGGCTACTCGATCGAGGACCTGCTGCTGCAGGACGTGGTCCTCGACCAGGTCGAGGAAGCGCTCGGGACCGTGGTGGCCGGATCGGCGGAACTGCTGCCGGTCCTGGTCGTCGGCGCCCCGCTGCGCCATCGGCACCGGATCTACAACTGCGCGGTGATCGTGCACCGGGGCCGGATCCTCGGCGTCGCGCCCAAGTCGTACGTGCCCAACTACCGGGAGCTGTACGAGCGGCGGCAGATCGCCTCGGGCGAGGACGAACGCGGCGACACGGGGGCGGAAGCGGGGACCATCAGGGTCGGCGGCGCGAGCGTGCCGTTCGGAGTGGACCTCCTCTTCGAGGCGGAGGACGTTCCCGGTCTCGTGCTGCACGCGGAGATCTGCGAGGACATGTGGGTTCCCGTGCCCCCGAGCGCGGAGGCGGCCCTCGCGGGCGCGACCGTCCTCGTCAACCTCTCGGGCAGCCCGATCACCGTCGGCAGGGCCGAGGACCGGCGGCTGCTGTGCCGCTCGGCGTCGGCCCGCTGCCTCGCCGCGTACGTCTACGCCGCCGCCGGTCCGGGCGAGTCGACCACCGACCTGGCCTGGGACGGCCAGACCATGATCTACGAGAACGGTGTGCTCCTCGCCGAGACCGAGCGCTTCCCGCAGGGCGACCAGTGCGCGATCGCCGACGTGGACCTCGACCTGCTGCGGCAGGAGCGGCAGCGGATGGGCACGTTCGACGACAACCGCCGCGCCCACACCGCGCGCACCGGCGGCTTCCGGCAGGTGACCTTCCGGCTCGACCCGCCGAAGGCCGACCTCGGGCTTCGCCGCCCGGTCGAGCGCTTCCCGTTCGTGCCCGCCGACCCCGACCGGCTCGCCCAGGACTGCTACGAGGCGTACAGCATCCAAGTCGCCGGACTGCAGCAGCGATTGACGGCGATCGGCGGCCCGAAGGTGGTGATCGGGGTGTCCGGCGGCCTCGACTCCACGCACGCGCTGATCGTCGCCGCCCGCGCCATGGACCGCGCAGGCCGACCCCGCAGTGACATCCTGGCCTTCACCCTGCCCGGCTTCGCCACCAGCGACCACACCAAGGGCAACGCGCACCGGTTGATGGCGGCACTCGGCGTCACCGCGGCCGAGCTGGACATCACGCCGACCGCACGGCTCATGCTGCGGGAGATGGGCCACCCCTTCGCGTCGGGCGAGCCGGTGTACGACATCACCTTCGAGAACGTGCAGGCCGGGCTCCGCACCGACTACCTGTTCCGCCTCGCCAACCAGCGCGGCGGCATCGTGCTCGGCACCGGCGACCTGTCGGAACTCGCGCTCGGCTGGTGCACGTACGGCGTGGGCGACCAGATGAGCCACTACAACGTCAACTCCGGTGTGCCGAAGACCCTGATCCAGCATCTGATCCGCTGGGTCATCGGCAGCGGCCAGTTCGACGAGGAGACGGGTACGACGCTCGCCGCGATCCTCGACACGGAGATCAGCCCGGAGCTGGTGCCGGGGGAGGAGCCGCAGTCCACCGAATCCACGATCGGGCCGTACGCGCTCCACGACTTCACCCTTCACCACGTGCTCCGCTACGGCTTCCGCCCGTCGAAGATCGCCTTCCTCGCCTGGCACGCGTGGCACGACCCGGAGGCGGGCCGCTGGCCGCCCAACTTCCCCGAGGCCAAGCGGCCCGCGTACGACCTGCCGGAGATCCGGCACTGGCTCGAAGTCTTCTGCCGCCGCTTCTTCGCCTTCGCGCAGTTCAAGCGCTCGGCCATGCCGAACGGGCCGAAGGTGTCGGCAGGCGGCTCCCTCTCACCGCGCGGCGACTGGCGCGCGCCGTCCGACGGCACGGCGCAGGCCTGGCTGCGGGATCTGGACCGCTGGGATCTGGAGGGCGGCCCGGACCGGGACGGCTGGGATCGGGACGGCTGGGACCGGGGCCGATCCGAGGGCTGACGCCGGGGCCTCGACGCCGCCTTCAGGTACGGAGGGCGGCGTCGAGGGCGCGGATGAACTCGCCCACGCGCCCGCCTCCGGGAGGCGCCGCGGGCAGCCGGCCGAGGACCGCGGGTACCGCTGCCGGGGCGTGCCGGCGCGCCCAGTCAAGGGCACCCGCGGCGTCGCGCCGGTCTTCTCCGGACGCCGACGCTTCCGCTGCCTGTTCTTCCTGCGCTTCTTCCTCCGCCAGCTCCTCGGCGCGTGCCGCGTGCGCTGCCGCACCGAGGACGTGCTTCACCTGGTGGGCGCTCGCCTTGGGATGGAGGAACGCGGCGGCTGCCGCGTGGCTCGCGGCGCGTGCGGCGTCTGCTGCGGCGGGTGCGGTGGCTTCTTGCGCCGCTTTGTACGCTGCCCACGCGCTCTGCCGCAGCGCGGCCGTGCGCGGGCCGCCCGAGGCGTAGGCGTCCGCCGCGTCGACGGCTTCGCGGGGGCGTGGGTCGGCGGGGAGGCTCTGTTCGAAGAGCGACAGTGTCCTGCGCGCGCAGTCAGCCGCGTACGCCGTGATCTCACGGATCTCGTGTTCGGTCAGTTCGATGGTTTCCGGCTCGGTGCGCACGGCCTCATCTTGCCGCAGGGGCCTGTCAGTCGGTGTCCCGCCCCAGCAGGGCGGCCAGGTCCCAGGCGCGTATGGCGCCGTCTCCGCCCGCGCTGAGGATGACATCGCGGCCGCGGAGCGTGGTGGTCGACACGGCCTCCACGTCGTCCTGATGGCCGCTGAGCGGAGCGCCGACGGCCGTGCCCTCGGCGAGATCCCAGACGCGTACGGTCTGGTCCGCGGCGCCGGTCACCGCGATGCGGCGGTCGCCGACCGCGGCGGTGTCCAAGGTGAGGATGTCGTCCTCATGGCCGGTGATCGGGTCGTGGACGGGCTCATGGTCGCCGTTTCCGCTGTCGCCCCCCGACAGCTCCCACACGTAGAGCTCGGCGGCATCGGTCGCCGCGACGACGAGCGGACGGTCACCGAGCCGGGACGCGGACGTGGAACTGGAGTTGGACTTGGAGAGGGCCACGGCCCGGACGTCACCGTCGTCCGGGGTGAACGACGCCACCTGCTCGTTCCGCGCCAGATCCCGCACATCCACCACGCCGTCACCGCCGGACGCCACCAGTGAACGGCCGTCGATCCAGGCGGCGGCGAGGCTCGTGATGTCGTAGAGGTCGTTGGCCACCTCGACCGGGGGCACTTGGCCGGACGACTCCCAGACAAGGAGTTGGCCGACGTACTGCGAGCCCGTGACGAATCGCGGCGCGCCTTCGTCGCGCAGGGTGGCAATGGCCCCGACGTAGGGCTCGTCGTAGGTCGTCCCGCGGAGCAGCTCGCCGCTCTCCAGATCCCAGAGAGCGGGAGCCTGTTCGCCGCCCCCGGCGGCCAGCACCACACGCCCCTTGAAGACCGCCGCCGCCATTGTGTCGATCTCGTTCTCGGCGTCGGGGTACTGGGCCGCGAGCGGATCCCCGGTGAAGGCGTACACCAGCGGCCGCTTCCGCCATTCGTCCCGCAGGGGCTCCCAGGTCCACACGGCTCCCCAGGAATCGGCGCACACGACCTGGGGCCCGGCGCCGGCGTCCACCACCGAGAGATCCTTGATCGGGCACGAGGACGGTATGCGGCTGCTCAGCAGCAGTGGTGAGTCAGACATGCGGGAAAGGTAGACCAAGGGTCTGACACTCGGGTCAGCGCGCCGGCCGGGCCGCCCGGTCGTGGCCCGTGGCCGCCGTCGGGGTGCTGCGTGCCTTGGCGGCCTGCTCCTTGGCCCCCTGCCCGGCCGCGAGCAACGCCCATGCCACCAAGGGGACGTGGAGGGGCAGGCGCCCGTACGCGAGGGCCTTGAGTGGGGCGGCCCGGTGGCGCCAGTCGTAGGCCATCTGCACGTTCGCGGGGAACACCGCCGTGATCAGTCCGGCTGCCGCGAGGCCGCCGACGCGGCGGGTGCGCGGGAAGGCCAGGGCGGCGGCCACCGCCAACTCGGCCGCGCCACTTGCGTACGTGTACGCGCGGGCCTTCCCCGGCAGCTTGTCCGGCACGATCGCGTCGAACGGCTTCGGCGCGAGGAAGTGCAGCGCACCCATGCCGCCCAGCAGACGGGCGAGGGAGCGGGCGGGGTCGACGGTCATGGGGGCGACTCCTTCGTACGCCGGTGCCTACCGCGGGCTCGTGCCGCTGCCGTGACTGTAGTTCGCCCGCGCACCTTGGGCCCCGGCGAGGTCCGGTTCGGCCGCCGGGTCCTGCCCGCCGCTCCTGCGGGCGCTCGCCATGGCCAGCAGGAGCGCCACGGCGGTGACGACGGCCGCCGGTACGCCGAGCCACATGGGGGAGACCGCCTGCTGGGCGAGTCCGCCGAGCGCTCCGCCCAGGGCGACGCCGACATAGATCGCCGAGGCGTTGAGGCCCAGGAGCACCGGTGTGGCCGACGGGGCGTGGGCGACGAGGCGGTGCTGCTGGGGGACGACGGGGACGCCCGCGCACAGGCCCAGCGCCGCGGTCCACACGAAGGCGGTCGGGAGGGTCTCGACTGCGGCGCGGCCGACGGCCAGCACGATGATGGCGGCGGCGAGGCTGCCGAGCAGGACCCGTTCGGGCCTGTGGCGGTCGGAGAGCCGTCCGGCGAGGAGGTTGCCTCCCAGCACTCCGAGCCCGTAGACGAAGAGCACCGCGGTGAGCGTGGCCTCGGAGCCGCCCGTCACGTCGTCCAGCGCGGCCGCGATGTAGGTGTAGAGCAGGTAGGTCCCGGTGAGGGCGAGCATGGTGACGGTCAGGACGCCGAGCACCCACCGGTCCTCGAGCGGCGCGAGCCGCGCCCGGAACGTGGCTGCGGGCAGCGTGATCCTCGGAATGCCGAAGGCGATGCCGAGAGCGGCGACGGCCCCCAGGGCGGCGACGGCCCACAGCGTGAGATGCCAGTCACCGCGCCCGATGAGGGTGCCAAGGGGGAGGCCGATCGCGCTGGAGAGCGTCAGCCCGCCGAGTACGAACGCGAGGGCGCGGCCGCGTCGTTCGGGGGGTGTGACGGCCACCGCGGCGCTGGCCGCGGTGGAGGTGATGATGCCTGCCCCGGCCGCGGTGACGACGCGGGCACCCATGACGGCGCCGTACGAACCCGCCATCGCCGTCGCGGCGTTGCCGATCACGAAGACCCCGAGGGCCAGGAGCAGGGCCGTACGCCGGTCCAGGGCGCTGGTCGCCCAGCCGAGCACCGGGGCGGCGACCGCGAGGGTCAGCGCGAAGACGGTGACGAGCTGTCCGGCGGTGGGAACGCTGACATCCAGGTCGTCGGCGATGGCGGGGAGCAGCCCGGCGATGACGAAGCCGTCGGTACCGACGGCGAATGTCGCCAGGGCGAGGGGGAGGAGTCGTTTGTACATAGGTCACCCATTTCGCTGCATCTCTGGGCATAGCTGGGCATGACGGGGCATGGCAGGACGGAGCGCGCGCTGAGGCTTGAGGCGGCTCGGCGCGGCCTCAACGTAGCCAACGCATGGATGCTTGTCCATGCATCAAACTATGAGCTAGCCTGGCGGCCCTGAAGCTACGTACAGGTCATGGACAGGTCGGCGATGCGCGAGTTGATGCAGCCATCGAAGGACGAGATCAAGCTCGTCGAGGTCCTCCACGCGCTGGCGGACCCGGTCCGCCTGACGATCCTCGGCCGGCTGGCCGACAGCGGGCGCGAGAGCTGCTCGGGCATCAGCGAGACCATCGACGTCCACCAGACGACGATGTCCCACCACTACCGCGTCCTCCGTGAGGCCGGCCTCACCTGGACCACGGTGGAGGGCCGGTCACGGTATGTGAGCCTGCGCCGCGAGGACTTGAACGAACGGTTTCCCGGTTTGCTGGACGCTGTGCTCACTCCGCTGCGGGCGGGCTGACGGGCGTCGGGCGGCTGGCGATGCCGCCATGCGGCCGCCACTTCGCGATCGCTTCAGGGCCTGGCCCGGGAGGAAACGCCTCGCTGGAAGGGCCGCGGGGTGCATGGGTATCCGTACTCATCGGGCCTCGTCCGGCCTCATCTGGCTGGAGGTCCCGCTGACGGCTCGCACTGCCCCTTGGCGGAATGCCCGGGTGGAGTTGTCCGGGTGTGGGGGAGGCGGTGCGGAGGCGATGGTGGCCGTTGGCCATGGGTGTGTGGGCGGCCCTTGTGGTGGTGGGCGGGCTCCTCACGCTGTATTTGCATGCGGGGGAGGGGCGGGCGGCTGACCCGGGCGACAGCCCATCGGCCACTCACGAGTACGTCTCCTGCACCAGCCCGCCCGGGGAGGGGGATGCCCCGTTGCTTGCCTGCGTCGACACGTCGGAGCGGTGACTCACGAGTTGAGGTTGATGCGCGGGGCGGGCAGGCCTGAGCCCCGGACGCATGGCGTGCCGGGGCTCACAGCGGGGGACGCGGGTGGGGCCTAGTACGGGCCGTTGACGTTGTCGATCGAGCCGTAGCGGTCGGCCGCGTAGTTGCAGGCGGCGGTGATGTTGGCGACCGGGTCGTAGCTGTCCATCGACGTGCCGGGCAGGCGGTAGCTGGCGAAGGTGGGGTCGATGACCTGCAGGAGTCCCTTGGACGGGATGCCCGCGGCGGCGTTGGAGTCCCAGTTGTTGATGGCCTGCGGGTTGCCGGAGGACTCGCGCATGATGTTGCGGTGGATGCCCTCGTACGAGCCGGGGATGCCGTGCTGGGCCAGGATGTCGAGCGACTCCTTGATCCAGCCGTCGAGGTCGTTGGTGTAGGCCTTCTTCGCCGGGGCGGCGGCGGGCTCGACGGCGGCCGCGTCCTTGCGCTCGGAGCGGTCCGCCCGCTCGGCGGAGGCCTTCTTGCCGAGGGTGAGCTCGAGGCCGGGGTGGATCAGCCGCGGGTCGTCGCCGAGGGCGCCGCGGTTGTCCTCGTAGAGCTTCTTCCAGCCGCCGCTCACGGAGTGCTCTCGGGCGATCTTGGAGAGGGTGTCGCCCGCGGCGACGACGTACGTCTTGGGGGCCGCGGCGGGCTTGGCGGCCGTGCCGGCGTCGGCCGCGGCCGCGGAGGTCGCGCCCAGCACCGGGAGAGCGAGCACCGCCCCGCCCGTGCCTGCGGCGGCGATGCCCCGGGTGAGCGGGCTGGACTTGGGGCGGCGGTGCTTACCCTTTGCGGGCATGACGAATTCCTCTCCGTCGCCTACGAGGTGAGCTGTCGGGTTCGGACGGGAGCTGTCCGGTCGCACTGCGCATGCGACTTCACCCCGAGCCGCTCCGGAATCCGGACCGGCGTCTTACCTGGGTCCCCCGCTCCTGCCGTGCGTGAGTGAGTCGGGTGGGAGTGTTTCCGGACAGCGGCAGGATTCGGCGTTCCATCCGGATTGACGGTGACGTTAGGCGAGAAAGCCCGGACGGAACAAGGCCTGAATTCGAGCGGGGAATGCTCGAGGTCACTTCCTGAAGATCAGAATCCCTCGCCCACTTTGATCGAAAAGCTCAACTTTCTTTGCGCGGAACGGAAGTGCGCTCGGTGGCTTCCGAGGGGCCGTTGCGGTCGGTGTGTCCCATTTCACTGAATGGGGTGCGGGTTGGAATGCGGATCGGCGACATATCGGGCGCGCTATTTCGGGTGAGCATCCGTAATGTGGGTTGCACTTCATGTATGGCGCTATTGATGTAAAGGGGTGGATTTTCGCGCAAAGATGGACATAACGCGGAAGTGGCGTTCGCCCGGCTCTCGGCCGCCTTCAGTGCGGTGGAGGGCCTGAGCGGCGGGCTGCGGCGAGGTGGGTGGCGGCATTTCGTTAATGTGACGAGCTTTTAGGAGACGCGCTATGGCTCCCCTTCAGGGGAATTGAGGGGGCCAGGTATCGACGGCCCCCTATCCCGCTGCCAGGTTCAGGGACTCGCTCCACGAATTCAGGACCGAAGCATCGTGATTCGCTTGCCAGGCAACGGAGTTGACACTCCGCGCTGTAGAAGTCGCCGACGAGCCCGAAATGGAGCCGGCGCACTTCGAGTAGAGGGCCCCTGCAGCTCAGCCGAACGCGTTCCTGCCGCAATGGCCATGCGCCGTACCGAGGACCTGCGAAGCCTGCTTGCCGGTGAGTTCAAGTTCCTGCTTGGTCTTCTTGGCCTGGTCGACCAGGGCCTGCCCGCGGGCGACGCAGAGTGCGTTGCCGTGAGCGACGAGCACGTCGTCGCTGATGCGGTCCAGTTCCGGGTAGTGGTCCCGGATCGTCTTGAGGTAGAGCTTGGCCGACGGCCCTGTCAGGCCGCGCAGTTCATCGGGAGCCGCCGATGGGCTCCCGGACGGTGCGGCCGAGGCCGACGCGGACGTGTCGGTCGGCCTCGCCGGGGCACTCGACCCACGGTCGCCGGACGAGTCGCATGCCGAGGCGCCGAAAGCGGCGAACACAAGACAGGCGGCGAGCAGGGGCAGACGCTGGTGCATGAATCTCCTGGTACATGAGTGAACCGAGAAATTCTCCCCCATAAGCGGCAAGCTCCACGACAGTGTTTGCTCGCGCGTCGGCGGGGCTCCACCACCCTCATCAAGCGCGCCTCGATACGCGCCCCGAGACCCAGTTCCGATCAGGGCCAGAACGCGATCGCGAGGGCGATCAGTGTGCCGAGTGCCACGATGCCGCCGAACGCTCCGAAGGCCAGGCCGGCCTTCATGGTGGCGGGGCGGGTCTCCCGCCAGCCCAGTTCCTGGGCCACGCCCCGGATCAGGCGGTGGCCCTCGGCGCTTGAGAAGGAGTGGCGTTCGGTGCCGTCCGGGGAGCTGCTCCAGGTGCGGTAGCGGATCCGGCCCGTTTCCCGTTGTCGTCCGCCGCCCGGGCCCCGCCCCATCGTGTCGACGACGTCCGTCACGGTGAAGGTCCGTTCCTGCGGGCGCAACTCGACCCGGTAGGTGTGCACTTGGCGTCGGCCCGGTACGGGGACATCCACCGCCAGGTCGAATCCCCGTGCCGTCCACTGCCAGCGGTACGACGTGTCCGCGGCGGCCTGGACGCGGACGCGGAACTCCTCCGCTCCACCTGCGTTGTGACCATGACTGTGGACCTGACCTGCGCTCATGTTCGCGATCCTAGCCCCGGACCAGACTCCGATCCCGGCCCGGATCCGCCCCTGGCCCAGTCCCCGATCCCGGCCCCGGCCCGGACCCCGTCTGCGAGCGGAACGTCCGCCGGTACGTGTCCGGAGGCACGCCGACCGTCCGGTTGAAGTGGCGGCGCAGCGTCGTGGCCGTGCCCATGCCCGTGGCCCGGGCGACGGTGTCGACGCTGTCGTCGGTGTTCTCGAGCAACTCCTGGGCGCGCTGGATCCGTTGGGTGAGCAGCCATTGCAGCGGGGTGGTTCCGGTCGCCGACTTGAAGTGGCGGCCCAGGTGGCGCGAGCTCATCCGTGCCTCGCGGGCCAGGTCCTCGACGGTCAGCGGCTGGTCGAGGCGTTCGATGACCCAGGCGAGCAGCGCCGTGAGCGGGTGATCGGACCGGGCGGGCACCGGGGCCGCGACGAACTGGGCCTGCCCGCCGGCCCGGTGCGGCGGGACGACCAGGCGGCGGGCGACCGCGTTGGCGACCGACGAGCCGTGGTCGCTGCGGACGAGATGCAGGCACAGGTCGAGCGCGGCGGCCTTCCCGGCCGAGGTGAGCACGCTGCCGTTGTCCACGTAGAGCACGTCCGCGTCCACCTCCACCCGGGGAAAGCGGCTGGCCAGCTCCGCGGTGTGCGCCCAGTGCGTGGTCGCGCGCTTCCCGTCGAGCAAACCTGCGGCGGCGAGCACGAACGCGCCCGTGCAGAGGGACGCCACGCGCGCACCCGCCTCGTGCGCCGCACGCACCGCGTCGATCAGGTCGTCCGGCGGTTCTTCGTCGACGTCCGCCCAGGCGGGGACGATCACCGTGTCGGCGTGCCGGAGCCGGTCGAGCCCGTCGTCGGGGTCGAGGCGGAACCGGCCGACCCGCATGGCGTCCGACCCGCAGACAGCGACGTCGTACCAAGTGGCGGCCGTGCCGGGCGGCGCCGAGCCGAACACCTCGTACGCCACAGACAGTTCGAAGTGCATCATCCCGTCGGTGACGGCCAGTGCCACAGTGTCCATGTCCGGAAGTGTACGGGTCATGTCGTTCCGGACACTCGTCCCGGCCGCCCGCCGCCACCAGGATGTGGGGAGTTGATCAGCGGATCGACGTCCATCGGGGAAGCGGGGAGAAGTCATGGGTTCGGGACACAAGGTGCTGGTGTTCGGCGCGTACGGGCACACCGGCCGGTTCGTGGTCGCGCACCTGCGGGAGCGCGGGTTCGTCCCGGTCCTCGCCGGCCGCGACCCCGCCAAGCTGGCGGCGCTGGCGGAATCCGCACCTGGGCTTGAATCACGGGTGGCTTCGGCCGCCGATGCGGACTCGCTCGACCGGGCCCTTGCCGGAACGGCGGCCGTCATCAACTGCGCCGGACCCTTCGCCACGACCGCCGCCCCCCTGATCGAGGCGGCACTGCGCGCCGGGATCCCGTACGTGGACGTGGCCGCCGAGATCGAGGCCAATGCCGACACGTTCACGCACTTCGCGGACCGGGCCCGCGCCGAGGGGGCGGTGATCGTCCCCGCGATGGCCTTCTACGGCGGCCTCGGCGACCTGCTGGTCACCGCGGCGGCGGGCGACTGGACGAAGGCCGACGAGGCGCACATCGCGTACGGCCTGAACAACTGGCACCCCACCGCCGGATCGCGCGCCGCGGGCAAGGTCACCCGGGAACGCCGGAACGGCCGACGCCTTCGCTACACCAACGGGCGCCTTGAGCACCACTACGACGAACTGCCCGTCCTGGACTGGCGGTTCCCCGAGCCGCTGGGCACCCGATCCGTCTTCGGGGACTTCACCATGGCGGACGTCGTCACCGTCCCCAGCCACCTTTCGATCCCCGAGGTGCGTACGTACATGACCGTCGAAGCGGCCACGGAGGTGACCGCACCGGACACGCCGGCGCCCACCGCGGTCGACGAGCTTGGGCGGTCGGACCAGACCTTCGTCGTCGACGCCGTCGTGCGCGCCGGGGGCGAGGAGCGGCGCGCCGTCGCCAGCGGCCAGGACATCTACGCGGTCACCGCGCCGCTCGCCGTGGAAGCGGTGCACCGCATCCTGACCGGGCAGACCAGGACCGTCGGTGTCGCCTCCGCAGGTGAGCTCTTCGACGCCCCCGACTTCCTGCGTGCGCTGGCCCCGTACATCTCCGTCGAACTGCGCCAGTAGCGGCGGGGCGCGGCCCGGAGCCGTCGCCCCCGTAGGCGCCCGGATGGCGGGCGTCCACGACGGGGGAGATCATCGGGCTGGTACGACCCGGCAAAGGGAGGCGGACATGGAGGAACCGGACAGCCTGGAGGCCCGGGCTCTGAGCAAGGACTGCGTCCCTGCCTGGCTGGAACTGCACGAGGCGGTCGAGCGCGTCGACCGGACCGGCGAACACGTCGACGCCGAGGAACTCGCCGAGGCCCTGTCCGACCCCAAGCTGGACCTGGAACGGGACAGCCTGGGGCTGTGGGACGGGCCACGTCTCATCGCCCACGCCGTCGTGTACACGCCGCACGGCGCGGTCGACGCGGCCCGCTTCCAGGGCGATGCCGCCGTGCACCCCGAGTGGCGGCGGCGCGGCATCGGGACGCGCCTCGTGACCTGGATGCTGGCCCGCGCGGAGGACCTGCACGCGGCGGACGCGGAGCTGTCCGCGCTGCCGGGCGAGCTGCTGCTCGACGGGAAGGCCGCGGACGAGGCACTGCTGAAGCTCACCGACCGCTGCGGTTTCACGGCGTGCCGCTGGTGGTTCGACATGAAGCAGCCGCTGGACGGCGAGCGCCCCGACCCCCGCCCCGCCCCCGAGGGCACCCGCCTCGTCCCCTTCGCGGAGGCGTACGACGAGGCCACCCGACTCGCCCACAACGACGCGTTCCGCGACCACTGGAACTTCACCGTGTTCGACAGCACCGACTGGCGCACCTGGGTCACCGGCGCCACGTCGTTCCGGCCCGCGATGTCACGGCTGCTCCTTGCGGGCGACGAGGTGGCGGCGTACCTCCTGGCGGAGGAGAGCGAGGCGAAGACGGCGGCGACGGGCAGCCGGGACTGCCATGTCGGTTTCCTCGGCACGCGGCGGAGCTTCCGGGGCCGGGGAGCGGCGCCCGCGCTGCTGACCGATGTGCTGCGGACGGCGCGCGAGGCGGGGTACGACACGGTGTCGCTGACCGTGGACACGGTCAATCCGTCGGGCGCGCTGGGGTTCTACGAGCAGTCGGGGTTCGCGGTGGACCGTGAGTCGGTGACCTACGCCCGCGCTTTGGGGGCATCTGAAGGCTGACGGCGGCGGGCTTCAGGCCACACGTTGCCGGGGTGGGCTGATGATCCGGCAGATGTTGTCGGCATCACTGCCCGCCCGGGGGTCGGTCTCGGCGGCTCGGCGGGCGAGGTCACGGAGGGCCGTGCGGGTCTTGCGGAGCTCGGCCATGCGCCGGTTGATCTCTTCGAGGTGCTCGTCGATGAGGTCGGTGACGTGGCCGCAGGGGGCCTCGCCGCTGTCGCGGAGGGCGAGGACGCCGCTAGCCCTTGACCTTCCAGCGGGCTGGAAGGTCAAGCGTCGTCCGCAGAGGCCGTGGGTTGGGGCCATGAGCTGGGAGGACGCTGCCATGCGGATCACGGTGCTGACGGTTCCGGACTGTCCGAACGGGCCGGTCGTACGCGAGCGGATCACGGCCGCGCTGTACGGGCGGCCCGCCGAGGTGGAGCTGGTCGAAGTGACTGGGCCGGAGGAGGCCGAGCGGTCGGGGATGACCGGCTCGCCGACCGTCCTGCTCGACGGCGTCGACCCCTTCGGGACCGCGGAGGCGGTGCCGAGCGTGTCCTGCCGGATCTATCGACATGCTGATGGCGAGGTCGACGGGGCGCCGAGCGTGGCGGAACTGCGCCGGGCCCTGGCTGGGGCAGGTCTGGCCGCATCGGTAGCGGCGTACGACGACTGCTGTGCGGCAGACGCCGTAGACACGGTGGACGCGGTAGAAACGGTGGACGCGCTCGACCTGGTCGGCAGGGACGGCCGAGGACGCCTCGCGCCCGTCGAGGGCGGGCTGCGGGCGGTGCATCAGGCGGTGCTGCGGCACTTCGCCGCGACCGGCAGCGCCCCCGAGGCAGCGGTCCTTGAGCCGGTCGCGGCCGCCTCCGGCCGGACAGCGGTAGAGGTCCTTGCCGAGCTGGCACGGGAGGACTTCCTGACGCTCGGCCCGGACGGGCGGATCCGGGCGGCGTATCCGTTCTCCGCGGTGCCGACCCCGCACCGGGTGTCGATCGCAGGCGGTACGCAGGTGTGGTCGATGTGCGCGATCGACGCGCTCGGCATCCCCGCCATGCTCGGCCGTGATGTGGTGATCACCTCCGCCGATCCGGTCACCGGCGAGAGCGTCACGGTGACCGGCGAGGACGGGCGGATGGTGTGGGAGCCGGCGGCGGCGGTGGTGTTCGTCGGCCGCAGGGGCGGATGCTCCGGGCCCGCGGCCGAGGTGTGCTGCGACACTCTGAACTTCTTCACCGGCGCCGTCTCCGCCCGGACGTGGATCGAGCAGCACCCCGAGGTGAACGGCCAGATCGTGGACCGGGACCGGGCCGAGGAGATCGGCAGGGCGACCTTCGGGCCGTTGTTGAGCGGCGACTGACCAGTGCGGCAGACCCGGTCAGGCCAGAGAGCCAGGGTGCCCGCGCACGGCGCCGCCCCTGTCACACGTCGACACGGCGCCGGGAGGCCTCGATGTCACCCAGGTACTGGTGGGTCCAGTCGCACATGCCGTCGACCACCTTGCGCAGGGCCCGGCCCGGCACGGTGAGGGTGTACTCGACCCGCGGCGGCACGGTGGGGTGCACCGTCCGGTGGAGCAGGCCGTTGCGCTCCAGCATGCGCAGGTTCTGGGTGAGCATCTTGTGGCTGATGCCCTCGATCTCGTCGCGTACCTCGCCGAAGCGCAGCGTGCGGTCCCCGATGGCTTCGATGATGAGGAACGCCCATTTGTTGGCGATGTCCGAGAAGATCTCCCGCGCGAGGGAGTCGGCGCGCGTCAGATCCGCTTCGTCGGGCAAGCCCTCGTACTTCTTGGTCACCTTGTGGTTCCCCAGTCACTGAAAAGTGCGTTCTTCCATGTCAGCGGCCACTCTCCTACGGTTCCTGAGTAACCACAAGAGACCGCGGGCTTCGCGGCTCGACGGCGGCGGGCCCATGGGCCCGCGGGACGAGGAGGCGGGCAGCATGGCCATCACCCTGGTGAACCCCAGTGGATTGCCGGAGATCGACGCGTACCGACAGGTGTCGATCGCGACCGGATCGAAGCAGGTCTTCATCGCCGGGCAGGTCGCCTGGGACGCCGACGGGGTCACGGTCGGCGAAGGCGACCTCGCCGCTCAGATCGAGCAGTGTTACGTGAACATCGCCACCGCTCTGGCGGCAGTCGGCGGCTCCTTCGCCGACGTGGCGAAACTGACCATTTACGTCGTCGACTGGACCCCCGACAAGATGCCCCTGCTCATCGAAGGGATCAGGCGGGCGGCGGCGAGGCTGGGCGTCACACCGGTACCGCCGGGCACGCTGCTGAGTGTCGCGGCCCTGGACATCCCCGAGCACCTGGTCGAGATCGAGGCCACTGCGGTCATCGACTGACCGGTTCGGAGGGTGCGGAGCTGGTAAGGGTGGCGAGGGCGTGGCGGAGCCCGGAGTCTGAGTTGGCGTCGCCGGATGGGCGGTCGGGCCAGCGGGCGGCGACGTGGCCGTCCGGCCGGACGAGCAGTGCTCCGTGCGGGCCGATGCCGTAGAGGTCGATGTGCTCGCGGGGAAGCGGCTCGACGTGCAACGGCCAGGGTGCGGTGGGGTGTTGCTCCCAGGCGGAGGGGTCCGGGGTGAGGAGGGTGAACCATTCGCCGAGGGTGTCGAGCGTGGAGCGGTCTTGGCTGAGCCAGGCGTGGGGCAGGCGGTGGCCCGGTGCGGCGGTGGGGATGTAGTCCGTGCCTGAGTCCGCTTTCGTGTCGCCGTCTGACGGCTCGGCCGGGGTGCTGTGGTCCGTGAGGACGGCGTCGGACCGGTAGGACACACCTAGTACGAGGCCGAGTTGGGCGAAGTACCGCTCCGGCCAGGGCGCCGCGGCCTCGGCGGGCGCTGCTTCGTCGGCGGGGAGCTGTTCGTCGCGCCGGGGCAGCGTGGGGGACATGAGCCGGGCGTTGACCACCGCCTGGTCGAGGTTCTGGTGGGCGACGGGTCGCCGCTCCGTCTCGTAGGTCCCGAGCAGCCGCGGCCCGGCCCACCCCTGCACGACACCTGCCAGTTTCCAGCAGAGGTTGTGCACGTCGGCGATGCCTACGTTCATGCCCAGGCCGCCGGCGGGCGGGATCGCGTGCGCGGCGTCACCGGCCAGCAGGACCCGGCCGCGGCCGAAGCGTTCGGTGATGAACGCGTTCATCACCCAGTGCTGGACGCGCGACACCTCGGCCCGGACGTCGACGCCGGTCCCGAGGGCATGCGCGACGAGGCCGGACCAGTCGGCGTGTTCGGCGTCCTCGGGCGTCGGGATGATCCAGGCCCAGCCGCCCTCGGGATAGATCGGGAGGAGCGATCCGTGCCCCGTGAGATAGACGCCCGCGGGCCGGTCGGCGGACCAGGGCCTCAGGTCGGCGTCGAACACCACGGTGGTGATGCTCGCCAGCGCGCCGGGGCCGACGGTGCCGATGCCCAGCAACTGCCGAGCGGTGGAGTTCGCGCCGTCGGCGGCGAGTACGTACCGGGCGCGGACGCGCCGCTCGGCACCGCTGGGACGCTCGACGAGCGAGGCGACGACGCACTGGGCCTCCCTGGCCTCCCCAGCCTCCCGGGACTCTCCGGGTTCCCCGAACTCCTCGGCCAGGCCGGCGAGCTCGACCCCGAATTGGATCTCGCCGTCCGCCGCCGCGACCAGAGTCGGCTCCAGCCGGTCCTGCGAGGTGACGACCCCGATGGCGGGGCTCTCCGGAATCGGCGCGTTGACCCCGATCATCGCCGCCGACGCGAGGTCGTGGCCGTCCAGGGTGTCGCGGAAGCGGATACGGCCGTACTCAGGAGCGAAGGCGGCGTCCGTGATCTTCGCGGCGAGCCCGAGCTGGCGAAAGATCTCCATCGACCGTACGTTGACCAGCCGCGACCGGGGAAACGGGGACAGCTCGCGATGCTTCTCGACGAGCAGGACCCGTACGCCCCAACGTTCAAGGAGCGCACGGGCGGTGAGCCCGACGGGTCCACCACCGACGATCAGTACGTCCACGTCCACGTCGGCGTCTGCTGGGGGCATGTCGAGCTCCTGGGACTGTCGGCCACTCGTGCGGGCCACCATCCAACACCGCGCGCTCGCCCGAGGCGACGAAGCGCCCCCGCGCGCCGCCCGCGCCGGAGGCCCCGAGCCGCCGACCGCCAACCGTCAGCCGTCAGAAGATGGAGAGCCCGGTCAGCGTGGTGAAGCGGTCCAGCGCCGCGACGCCCGCCACCGAGTTCCCGCGCTGGTCGAGACCCGGGCTCCACACGCACACGGTGCAGCGGCCGGGAACGACCGCGATGATGCCGCCGCCGACCCCGCTCTTGCCGGGCAGGCCCACGCGATGGGCGAAGTCGCCCGCGGCGTCGTACGTACCGCAGGTCAGCATCACCGCGTTGACCTGCTTGGCTTGGCTGCGGGTGAGCAGCGTGGACCCGTCGGCCCTTATGCCGTGGCGGGCGAGGAACCCGGCGGCCAGCGCGAGGTCGGCGCAGGAGGCCTCGATCGAGCACTGGCGGAAGTACTGGTCGAGGAGCGTGGGCACCGGATTGGTGATGTTGCCGTACGACGCCATGAAGTGGGACAGGGCGGCGTTGCGGTCGCCGTGCGCGCGCTCGGAGTCGGCCACGCCCTCGTCGAAGGTCAGGCCCTGGTTGCCGGACTCGGCGCGCAGGAAGTCGAGCAGCGTGCCGGCGGCGTCGCCGGTCAGGGTGTGGAGCCGGTCGGTGACGACGAGGGCGCCCGCGTTGATGAAGGGATTGCGGGGGATGCCGTTCTCGTACTCCAACTGCACAAGCGAGTTGAAGGGGTTGCCCGACGGCTCGCGCCCGACGTGCTCCCACAGCAGGTCGCCGTCCAGGGAGAGATCGAGAGCGAGGGTGAAGGCCTTCGTGATGGACTGCGTGGAGAAGGGCTGCTGCCAGTCCCCGACGCCGTAGACCGTGCCGTCGAGATCGGCGACGGCCATCCCGAAGCGCCGTGGATCCGCCGAGGCGAGCGCCGGAATGTAGTCGGCGGGCCGCCCGCGGCCCGGCAGGGCCTGGACCTCGGTGGCGATACGGTCAAGGACGGGCTGGAGGGACTTCGGGGAGGCGGACACGGGCAGTTGCTCCGGCTTCATACGGTAATGCGGTGAGGCGTCCGCAGTACTTTACGGCAGCGGGGGCGCGCGGCCGATCAGGGCCGCGGTGATGTCGTGCGGGCAGGCGCCAACTCGGCCTTGTGCGGCCATTGGTAGCCTCCCGGGATGACTGAACCCTTGGGTGAAGCCGTCCGCGCACGACTGCGCGCCCCTCTCATCTGGTACGTCGGCACGGTGTTCGCCGACGGGGCGCCGCAGGTCAGCCCGATGTGGGTGGACTTGGAGGGCGAGGATGAGCTGACGTTCAACACCTCGGTGGGCCGGGTGAAGGAGGAGAACCTGCGCCGCGACCCCCGCGTCTACCTCTCGCACGCGGACGCCGACAACCCCTTCGACCGGGTGCAGATCAGCGGTGAGGTCGTCCGCTTCATCGAGGGCGAGGAGGCCCACCACCGCATGGACCGGCTGGCCCAGAAGTACCTGGGCAGCGAGCGGTTCGAGTGGCTCATGCCGGGGGAGCGGCGGGTCTCGGTGATCGTGCGCCCTCTCAAGGTGCGGCACATCGTCGGGGTGGAGCGGTTCCGGCCCGGCGGTCCCGTGCCCGCGCCCTGACCGGACCGCGAGGGCGGGCGCCCCGGTCGGCGGCCGAACGTCACCCCGGGTTGCCCGCGTGGGTGAGCGTCTCCCGGGCCATGAAGTAGTTGTCCGTCGGGCGGGGGCGTTTGGCCTCGGTGTACGTGCCGGTGGCGGGCATGCCGATGCCGAGCCTGCCGTGCAGGGCGTTGAACGCGACCTCGGTCGAGCCGAGGCCCTTCTTCACCGTGCCGTCGCAGAGCCAGGAGGGGACGGGATCCCCGTTCTCGTACTTGGTGTGGAAGCCGTACGCGTGCCGCAACCGCTCCGAGAGCTGGGGCCATTGGTCCTGGCCCTGGATCCGGGTCGTCTTGGCCACGTGCGAGACCGCCGCCAGGCCCCAGGCCGTGTGGCCGAAGTCGCGGCAGGTCTCCTGGGACAGCCCGTTGACGTACGTCGTCTCGCCCTGCCAGTACTTGGTCAGCTCCGCGACGGTGTCGATGGAGCTGCGCGGCGGGTACTTCGGCCGGGAACCGTCGGAGGTATGGTAAACGTACGCCGGGACGCGGCCGCGGAAGATCCCCATCGCCTTGTCGTAGCTCGCGCGGTCCTCCAGATGGACGGAGATGCCTACCGCGGCCTCCATCATGATCAGTTCCCAGTTGCCGTTCTTGCCCGGGGCGCCGTTGATCACCTCGGGCAGGTAGACATCGCGCAGCATCGACGCGAAGCGGCCTGAGTGGGACCACGTGCCGCTGTAGGTGTACTTGATGACCTCCGCGGCGCGCGGCCAGGTGGAGCCTGCCCAGCCGGTCTGCAGCGGGGCGTTGCTGTTGGTGTGGTCCTTGATGGTGCCCGACCAGGCGTCCATGATCTGGATCGCCTTGTTCGCGTACTTGGTGTCCCGGGTGACGTACCAGGCAAGGGCGTTACGCGGCGATGGCGTCCTGACGCTCGTCGGTGCAGCCGAGGTTGGGGTTGGACGACGAACCGCACTCGACCACGGCGCGCGGCTTGGGCGCGCGCGACGCGGAGGCGTACGGGCTCGCCATCATCTGGTCCCATGCGCCCTTCGAGGGCTGCGCCCCGCGTTCACCTTGGTGCGCAGGAAGTCCAGGTGCCCCTTGCCGACCAGGACGCCGGGGCGGGCGAACCGGGCGGGCGCGGCGGCCGCGCCGACCGGCTCCCCGGTACCCGCGTCCGCCGGCTCCAGCCGTGCCCCCCCGGCCGACGAGCAGGCTCCCGGTCAGGACCGTGACGCCAAGAACGAGGATGCCGACGCGGGTCCTGGCTCTCGTGTGACCTCTTCGTCCCACGACACGCTCCATCGCATACGTGAACTCGGGGCATGGATATGAAGGTTGCCGGGAAGATAGCGGCGCGTCATGTCTGCGTCAACTTGCTGCGCGGCGGGGCCTGCGGAAGCGCCGGCGGCCGGGACCGGTTCCGGCCGCCACTGGTTGAGGCCGGTCAGGGGAGTGCGGGCACTCCCGCAAGGTTGCTCGTGGACCTGAAGGACGCCGCTGAGATCCGGGGTCATGATCTGCCACCGGCTGGGCGCTTGAGGGGGTTGCGATCGCCAGGCCGTTGCGCGCTGGCCAGGACCGGCCCAGTAGATGTTGACGATGTCCGGACGGAACTGTGTGCCGAGACCCCGTCACCCGGGCCTCGGCCGCCGCCTGCGCGGGCGTCACGCCAGGGCCGGCAGCGATCAGGGCGACGACCGCGGCCGCGGCGTCGAGCACGGCGGCCAGCCTTCACCTGTTGGCGGAAGCCTTACGGTGTCCGGATGCTTGACGCCGCTTGTCATGCACCTTGTGAACCACCTGTACCGCGGCCCATGAGTAAGTACGGCTCATCATTGGCCACTTCAGCGAGGGCTGGCCTTGACGGGGCGGCCCGCACCCAACGGCTGGACGCTGTTCATGATGGACACAGGTCCTCTACCGGCTGGTCGGGGATGAGTCGCGCCCAGTCGTGCTCTGCGCTGAGACGGCAGACGCGCGTGGCGACGTAGTCGACGTCGGTTCTCCACACACGGCCGACGTAGTTGGCGTTGGAGCTCTTCTGATTGGCGTCGGTGGTCCAGACTCGGGCGGCGTCGTGCGGGCCGAAGGTTGCCAGGGTGCGGCCGTCGGGGGAGAAGCGAACTGTGGGTATTCCCTGCATGGTGGGACCGGTGAGGGTGGCTTGTAGGCGCGTGGCGCGCGTGTCCCACAACCGTACGGTGCCGTCCGTGTTGGTGGTGGCGAGCGTGGAGCCGCGGGGGCTGAAGGCCACCGCGCGGACGAAGCCGGCGTTGGTCGCCAGAGTGGCGGTGGTGCGATGGGTGGTGACATCCCACAGGCGAACGCTGTTGTCGGTGTTGCCGACGGCGAGGGTACGGCCGTCGGGGCTGAATGCCAGGGCCATGTTGGCGTCTTTGGGGCCAGGAAGGGGTGTGCCGGTCTCCCCAGGGCGGACGGTCCACAGTCGCGTGGTGCCGTCGGTGCTGACGGAGGCCAGGGTGCGGCCGTCGGGGCTTATGGACAGTGCGACAACTGTGCGGGCGTCGCGCAGGACGGTGGTGGTACGGCGAGTGGCGACGTCCCACACACGGATGGTGCCGTCATTGCTACTGGCCGCAAGGGTGCTCCCGTCTGGAGTGATTGCCAGTTGCCGCACGGTGTCGGTGGCCCCGGCGAGTGTTGTGGTGTGTCTGCCCGTCGTCAGGTTCCACACGCGTATGGCACGGTCCTCTCCGGCGGCAGCCAACATCTGGCCGTCACTGCTCGCCACCGAACCGGTGACGGGCTCTGGGGGGCGGATGGGCGCCGGGTGGCTGCGTGGTGTTGTCGTGGACCAGCGGGCCATTTGATTGTCATAGTCGACCGTGAGGACGGCGGGGAGGTCCGTGAAGGACGCTGGTGAGGCGATGGCGCCAGTGCGTCCGCTCAAGGTGGCGACGGGGCGGTGTGAGGCCACGTTCCACAGGCGGGCGGTGGAGTCTTGGCCGCTGGTAGCAAGCGTGCGGCCGTCGGGGGAGAACGCCACAGCGTAGACGGGTTGCTTCACGGTCAGCGTGGCCAGGGCTTTGCCTGTCTGCGGGCGCCATATACGGACAGTGCCGTCGATGCTCGCGCTGGCCAGTGTGTGGCCGTTTGGGGAGAACGTCACCTCCTGCACCTTGCGAGTGTGGCCCTTCAGCGTCGCGAGCAGGCGGCGTGAGCGTACGTCCCACAGTTTCACGCTGTCATCGTTGCCCGCGGTGGCCAGGGTGCGGCCGTCAGGCGAGAACGCCACCGTGGTGACGGCGCCGGTGCGGCCGGCCAGGACGGCGAGCGACTTGTGGGTGGACGTGTCCCACAGGCGGGTTGTGCGCCCACTGTCCGCGGTGGCCAGCATGTGGCCGTCCGGCGAGAAGGCCAGGCGCAGCACCGCGTCGGTGTGGCCGGTCAGGACGGCGCGCTCCTGGTACGTGCGGGCGTCCCACAGGCGCACCGTGCGATCGCTGCCGGCACTGGCCAAGGTGCGGCCGTCGGGCGAGAACGCGACTGCTTCGGCCATGTTCGTGTGGCCGGTGAGGGTCGCGAGAAGTCGGTGGGAGCGTGCGTCCCAGAGCTTGACGCTGCGGTCGTTGCTCGCTGTGGCCAGGGTGCGGCCATCGGGGGAGTACGCCACCGTGTTGACGACGTCCGTGTGGCCGGTGAGGGTCGCCAGGAGTCGGTGGGAGCGCGCGTCCCAGAGCTTGACGGTGTGGTCGAAGCTTGCTGTGGCAAGAGTCCGGCCATCCGGTGCGAAATCTGAGCTTTCCACTGGCTGGGTGTGGCCGGTGAGCTGATTGGCGTTATAGCGGGCGTGCGCACTCAGCAGGCTGCCGCGCGCTTCGATGGTAGGAGCCTGCCGATACCCCTTGAGCGCGAGGATCATTGCAGCCTCAGGGCGCTGCTCGCTCAACTGGTCGGCGCGGGCGGCAAGTTCACGGGAGGTGGCTAGACGTCGCTGAGTATCGGCAGCGGTTGTCTTCTTCACGGCGATCGCTGTCGCGATCAACGCCATGGCCAGCAGCACACTGAGGGCTGCCATGAGCTGGCGGGTACGCCGAGTGCGCTGATGAGCGGCCGCAGCGCTGGCGCGGAGGAAATCTGCCTCCTGGTTGTTGAGCGCCTTGGGATGGGCATCAGCCCATTCCCGGGCCACAGTGAATTGCACACCGCGGTACAACGCCTCAACGTCGCGGCCGAGTTCATGCCAGTTCCGCGCGGCGGCGGTCAGCCTATGGTGGACGCGTAGCGCGTCACGGTCATCGCTCAGCCAGCGGCGCAGCCTTGGCCAGGCACGTATGACGGCTTCGTGGGCCACTTCGACGGTGCAGTCGCCCGTCACGATGAGCCGGGCCGCGACAAGATCCTGCAGCAGCACACCAAGTTCGAGTCCGTCGAGTTCGTCCAAGGTCACGCGACGCCGGGTGTCCTCGGTACCGTCGCCGATCGCAGTCAGCCGCAGGAACAGGGCACGGATCGCGACCTGCTGGACCGAGGATGCCTGGGAGTGCACGCGCTCTGCGGTGAGAGCGACAGCACCACTCACCCCGCCGCAGGCGCGGTAGTCGGCCAGCCGCAGAGTACCCCCCTTCCGGCAGCGCCAGATCTCCCGCATCACGTGTGCGACCAACGGCAGCGCGCCGGGCTGGTCGGCGGCATCGGCAAGTACCGCTTCCAGGAGGTCGGCGTCGATGCTCACCCCCCTCCGGGCGGCGGGCTCCACCAGGATCTCCCGCAACTCGGCCGACGTGGGCAGTCCCACCGGCAACTGGACGCCCGTGCGCAGCGCGGCAACCAGGCCCGGGTGGGCGAAGCAGTGTGCGTAGAAGTCGGCACGGATGCCCAACACCACCCGGATACGAGCGGGACGCGCACATACGAGTTGGGCCACCGCCGACAACAACGCGTCGCGCTCAGCCTCCCGCTCACACAAGGTGAAGACTTCTTCGAACTGGTCGATCACCAAGACGACCTGCTCCTCGCCAGGCCGGGAGGCAAGCCAAGTGGCAAGAGCAAGCTCCAGCGCTGTGGCATCTTCAGCGAGTCGGCGCACGAGCCGACCGGCAAGAGTGGCCGGCTCTCGGTCGGGGCCGCTGCCGCCATCCACACTGATAGTGGAGTTCGCGAGAGCGGCGATCGCCGCTGCGAGGGATTCCAGCGGGTGATCTCCCGGAGTCAGGAAGATCGGATGCCAGTGGGGCTCCAGCGCGGGTAGCAGCCCCGCCCGCAACAGCGACGACTTGCCGCTGCCAGAGACCCCGGACACGGCGACCAGTGGAGCGCACGCCACCTGCTCCACCAACTGCTTGATGAGCCCCGAACGTCCGAAGAACCACGGCGCGTCCTCGACTCCGAAGGCTGCCAGCCCTGGATACGGGCCTCGGCCCTGCCTCTCTTCCCGTTCGCGGTCAGCGTCGCGCAGCGCGGCTTCCGTGGCCCGCCAGCGGGTCTCCCACTCCTGGGGCGGCGCACCACAAGCACGCGCGTAAGCCAGCGCCACGTCCAAGGTGGGCAGACGATGGCCCTTCGCGGCATCCGCGAGAGTGCTGGCCGCGTAGTGCGCCCGTTTCGCCAGCACTCGATAACTCGGCCCGCCCGCTCGTTCACGTAGCTGCCGCAGCTCCCAGGCGAACCGCTCGACCGGGCCGTCCTCGGGGTCGACTGGCGACTCCGGCCGCCCTAGCCGACCACCACCGAACCCCCCGCCCCGCGCTGCGGGTGTGCCCCTGGACCCCAACTCCCTCACAGACCCCTCCTGCGTGCTCCAAGCTCAAATACCCCATTATCCGGCGTGTTTGTCTCCACTGAACTGACCTTTCGGACAACTGAAGGCGGTCTACTGGCTCATCCATGGCCGTCTTACTTGTCCGAATCCTCGGGATGCTGCTGTCGGACAAGTCGCAGCAGCCCCACAATCGAGGCCACGGGCACCGGCCGCGAACGCATACAACTCATGCGCCTGCCCGATCGCCATCACGTGTGGCCGCGAGGTGCCTGTGGTTCTTCCTGGACCACAGTCGGCGTTCGTGTGGACCCCCATCGCCTGCGACCGCTGATCACATCGGAATGTCTCGTCTAGCTGAGCCTGCGGGAGATCGCTCTGTGAGTGTTGAAAGCCATGAGGGTTGTCGACGGGGAGTCGCAACCGCTCGAGATTCCAGTCTGCTCAGGCGGAATGCTGGTGAAGGCAGGCAGATCTTCTCGGTGTCCATCTCCGATCTGCTGCCGGCTGACTCGCCCCGACTCGCGGGAGAAGACTTCGAGCGCGTACGGGTGCTCGCCGAATCGGAAGCGGAGCTTCCGCCGATTCTGGTGCACAGGCCGACCATGCGCGTGATTGATGGGATGCACAGACTTCGGGCCGCTCTGTTGCGTGGCGTGGATCGAATCGATGTGATGTTCGTTCAAAACTTGGACGGAAGGGATCTGTTCCTCCTCGCTGTGAAGGCGAACGTCACCCACGGCCTGCCCCTGACGCTGGCCGACAGGCGGGCAGCGGCGGCGCGAATCGTCGTGTCCCACCCGCAATGGTCGGATCGGGCCATCGCGATGGCGACGGGACTGGCCGCCAAGACGGTACGGGCGATCCGTGATCGCACAACAGAGGGTCTTCCGCAGCCGCGGAGCAGAACCGGCCAGGACGGGAAAGTGCGGCCGTTGAACAGCGCCGAGGGGCGCAGGTCGGCCGGTGAGATCCTGCGTGTGAACCCCGATACCCCGCTGCGTCAGGTCGCCCTGCGAGCTGGAATCTCTCTCGGCACGGCGAGCGATGTCCGGAAGCGGCTGCGAGCAGGGGAAGACCTGGTTCCACCCCAGCAGAAGGGTGGCGGGCCCGCAGCGGATGCACGGGGGAGTGCGCCCGGGGTCTTGGAGCGTGACAGGGCCTCAGCGCAACGGAGGCGCGGTGCCAAGCAGGCCGAGCAGGTGGTGGTGCAGGACCCGGCAGTGATCGTGCACCTGCTGATGAGGGATCCCGCCCTGCGTTTCACCGAGTCCGGCCGCTCCTTGTTGCGCTGGCTGAACGGCCGCCGGATCGACTCCGCGGAGTGGCAGGACCTGCTTGAGGATGTGCCTCCGCACTGCACCCGCACCGTGGCCAACTACGCACGTCAGGTCGCCGAGTCGTGGGCGCAGTTCGCCGAACATCTGGATCAACGCGAACAGGCGATGACGTAGGCGAACGGGTCGCTGTGGCGCGGTGGTGACTGACGACAGCGCCATGCCCATGGCGCCCTGCTCGTTGCCGTGTGCCGGGCCGAGAGTCCGCTCTCGGAGACTTCTATTTGTCATGCACCTTGTGAACCACCTCCACCGCTGCTATCTATCAGTTAGGAAAGGTTCCTAACTGATAACGGCCTGGAGGCCCCCGTGAGACCAGTCCGCCTAGCAGCAACCCTCGCCACCGCGCTCGTCGCAGCCGTCGTCTCCGCCGCCCCGTCCGCCACCGCCACCGCGGCGCGCTCCGCCCCCGCGAACCCCGCCACCCCGCGCCCCGCCGCCGACTCCCCGGTCGCCGCCAACGGACAGCTCACCGTCTGCGGGACCAAGTTGTGCAACCAGAACGGCAAGGCCATCCAGCTGCGCGGCATGAGCAGCCACGGCACCCAGTGGTACGCGAACTGTCTGACCGACGGATCGCTCGACGCCCTCGCCGGGGACTGGAAGGCGGACGTCCTGCGCGTCTCCACCTACGTGCAGGAGGGCGGGTACGAGACCAACCCGCGCAAGTTCACCGACCTGGCCCACTCCCTCATCGAGAAGGCCACCGCGCGCGGCATGTACGTGATCGTCGACTGGCACATGCTCGACCCGGGCGACCCGCACTCCAACCTCGCCAAGGCGAAGACCTTCTTCACCGAGATCGCCCAGCGGCACAAAGGCAAGAACAACGTCCTGTACGAGATAGCCAACGAGCCCAGTGGCGTGAGCTGGAGCCGTATCAAGTCCTACGCCGAGCAGATCATCCCGGTGATCAGGAACATCGACGGCGACGCCCCGGTCCTGGTCGGCACCCGCGCCTGGTCGTCGTTCGGCGTCTCGGAGGACGGCAGCGAGACCGAGGTGGTCAACAACCCGGTGAAGGCCGGGAACATCATGTACACCTTCCACTTCTACGCGTTCTCGCACCGCGAGGAGTACCTGAACACGCTGTCCCGCGCCGCCGACAAACTCCCCGTGTTCGTCACGGAGTTCGGCACCCAGAACTACGCGGGCGAGGGCTCCAACGACTTCCCCATGTCGCAGAAGTACCTGGACCTGATGGCCTCGAAGAAGATCAGCTGGGTCAACTGGAACTTCTCCGACGACAACCGCACCGGGGCCGTCTTCAAGAGCGGCACCTGCAACGCGAACGGCCCCTGGACCGGCACCGGCTCGCTCAAGCCGGCCGGCACCTGGATACGGGACCGGGTGCGCAGCGCCGACGACTTCTGAGCGCGGGAGGAGGACCGGAGCGGGAGTCCCGGCCACCGCTCCGGCCTCCTCGACCACACCCCTTCACCTTCACAGCAGGTCCGTCAACCGCTGTACGCTGCGGCCGCCCTCTCGACGTACTCCCACAGGGATCAGCGCGGCACGGCCCGGCACCCGCACCCCACCCGTGAACGCCACGCGCGTACCCGCGCCTTCGGGCGCCGCCGCGACCCCGATCAGCAGGAACCGGCTCTGCAGCCAGCACCAGCCGGGCCGCCGCACCCCGCGCAGCCGCGCCCGCATCCCGTACTTGCTGTACGCCAGCGCCTCGACGCGCTCGCCGTTCCTGCTGATCACGCGCAGCCGCTCCATGTCGGGCACGACCTGGCCGAAGGAGCCCTCCAGGTCGTCGAGGAGCGCCCAGACCTGTTCGAAGGGGGCCTCCAGGTGTGCCTCGGTCACGTGGGCGCCCCGTACACCGGCGGCCAGGGCGCGCAGGCGGCGTACGGAGTCGAGGTCGGTGAGGGGCCAGGGCTCGGTCATGACGTCCACGCCTTCCGGAAGGTGTCGCGGGCCCGGTGCAGCCGGGACTTGACGGTGCCGGTGCGCACACCGAGCAGGGCGGCGGCGGTGCGCTCGTCGAGGCCCTCCACGTCCCGCAGCATCAGCACCGCGCGGTGCTCGGGGGAGAGCCGGTCCAGTACGTCCCTGATGTCGGCGGAGAGCTGGGGGTCGCCGCGGGCGGGCAACGTGCTCAGATCGGCCGGTACGGAGCGGGCGGAGCGGTGTGCCGTGCGGATCGCCTCCCGTACGGCGATGGCACGGACCCAGCCGCGCAGGGCGGCCGGGTCCTTCAACGTACGCAGCGACTTGAAGACCGCCACCAGGGCCTCCTGGGCCGCGTCCGGGCCCTGGTCGAGGGCGATGGGCGCGCAGATCCGGCCCACGTACGGGGCGAGGACGTCGAGGAGTTCGGCCATGGCGAGGGTGTCGCCGCGCTGGGCCGCCCGCACGAGCCGGAGGGTCCGGTCGTCGGAGCGGGCGGCGGGGCGTTCATCGGGCACGGGCCGTGTCCTTCCCCCGCGCCACGCGCAGGGCGGCGACGGCCAGGACGGCGCACAGCGGGGTGTAGAGGGTGAGGTTGAGCCAGTGGAAGGTGGTGCCGGTCTCCTTGGCGAACATCCAGTAGACGCCCGCCGCGGCACGCAGGGACAGGCCCGCTGCCACGGCGAGGGTGCCGAGGCGGAACAGCCGCCGGCCGGGGTGGCGGGAGCGGGCCAGGACGAACGCGGAGCCGGTGAGGAGCAGGGCGACGAGCGGCAGCAGGATCGGCGGCGTGAACGGCACTTCCGTGCCGAGCACCGCCTGCGACAGCGCCCGGTCGTCGGCCGCGGGCCACGTGGCCCCCGTCGTCCAGTACAGGTGGAAGGCGGCGTCCGCGGCGAGCACCGAGGCGACGAGGGCGGCGGCGCGTGTGGGTGCGGGCGTGTCGGGCTGGTACGACATGGGGTCCTCCTGGGGCGGCTGTGGGTTTCCGTCGCCCTGAGGAGGAGGCGTCCGCGCGAAACGTTCCCACGAAGTACGGCTTTTCTGAGAACCGGGGCCCGGGAACGGGGTGGCGGGGGTGGGGAACCCGGACGGGGGCCGGAGTCGTTCTCGTCCGTGAGCAGGGTGGGGTGGCCCGCCCTGCGACTACGAGGGACGAGGACGACGGATGAGTGAGAAGGCCCGGAAACTGTTCGAGGCGCTCGATCTCGATCACAACGGGACGCTGACCCGCGAGGAAGTGATCATCGCCCTGCGGACGAAGGGCCCGTCCCTGGCCGCCTCGGGCGATCTGCCGTTCTGGGGCCTGGGGGACACGGAGGACTCCTCGGCGCTCTTCGACGCCGCCGATCAGAACGGGGACGCGGTGCTGACCCTTGAGGAGTTCGCGGCGGTGGTGGACCGGCGTTTCGGCTGGCGCTGACAGAGGACCGGCGGTGGATGGGGAGTGCCTGGACCGGCCGGCGCGGGCCGGCCGGTCCAGGCGTCATGATCAGACGAGGCGTCCGGGCGTCATGATCAGACGAGGTGTCCGGGCGCCATGATCCGACGAGGCCGGGATCAGGCCAGGTCGAACCGGTCCAGGTCCATGACCTTGGTCCACGCCGCGACGAAGTCCCGTACGAACTTCTCCTTCGCGTCGTCGCTCGCGTAGACCTCCGCGAGCGCGCGCAGCTCGGAGTTCGAGCCGAAGACCAGGTCGGCGCGGGTGCCGGTCCACTTGACCGCACCGGACGCGTCGCGGGCCTCGAACTCGTCCTGCGCCTCGGACGTCGACTTCCACGTCGTGCCCAGGTCGAGCAGGTTGACGAAGAAGTCGTTGGTCAGCGTGCCCGGCTTGTCCGTGAGGACGCCGTGCTTGGACTGGGCGTGGTTGGCGCCCAGGACGCGCAGGCCGCCGACGAGGACGGTCAGCTCGGGCGCGCTCAGGGTGAGCAGGTTCGCCTTGTCGAGCAGCAGGTACTCGGCGGGCAGGCGGTTGCCCTTGCCCGCGTAGTTGCGGAACCCGTCGGCGGTCGGCTCGAGCGCGGCGAACGACTCCACGTCCGTCTGCTCCTGCGTGGCGTCCACACGGCCCGGCGTGAACGGCACCTCGACGGCGACGCCGCCGTCCTTGGCCGCCTGCTCGACGGCCGCGACACCGGCGAGCACGATCAGGTCGGCCAGCGAGACCTGCTTGCCGCCCGCGGAGTTGAACGACCCCTGGATGCCCTCGAGGGTGCGAAGGACCTGCGCGAGCGCGTCCGGGTTGTTGACCTCCCAGCTGCGCTGCGGCTCCAGGCGGACCCGGGCGCCGTTGGCGCCGCCGCGCTTGTCGCTGCCGCGGAAGGACGAGGCCGCAGCCCAGGCGGCGGAGACGAGCTGCGAGACCGTGAGGTCCGAGCCGAGGATCTGCTCCTTGAGCGACGTGATGTCCGCGGCGCCGATCGGCTCACCCGTGCGGGCGGGCAGCGGGTCCTGCCACAGCAGCTCCTCGGCGGGGACCTCCGGGCCGAGGTAGCGGACGACCGGACCCATGTCGCGGTGCGTCAGCTTGTACCAGGCGCGGGCGAAGGCGTCCGCGAACTCCTCCGGGTTCTCGTAGAAGCGCCGCGAGATCGGCTCGTAGACGGGGTCGAACTTCAGCGAGAGGTCGGTGGTGAGCATCGTGGGGAGCTGCTTCTTCGACGAGTCGAAGGCGTCAGGGATGATCGCCTCGGCGTTCTTCGCCACCCACTGGTTGGCGCCGGCCGGGCTCTGGGTGAGCTCGTACTCGTACTCGAAGAGGTTCTTGAAGAACAGGTTGCTCCACTGGGTCGGCGTCTCGGTCCAGGTGACCTCGAGGCCGGACGTGATGGCGTCCTTGCCGACACCGGTGTTGTACGAGCTCTTCCAGCCGAGGCCCAGCTGCTCCATCGGCGCGGCCTCGGGGTCGTTGCCGACGTTGTCCGCCGGGCCCGCGCCGTGGGTCTTGCCGAAGGTGTGGCCGCCGGCGATGAGCGCGACGGTCTCCTCGTCGTTCATCGCCATGCGGCGGAACGTCTCGCGGATGTCCCGGGCAGCGGCGATCGGGTCCGGGTTGCCGTTCGGGCCCTCGGGGTTGACGTAGATCAGGCCCATCTGGACGGCGCCGAGCGGGTTCTCCAGCTCGCGGTCGCCCGTGTAGCGCGCGTCGCCGAGCCACTCGGTCTCGGGGCCCCAGTACACGTCCTCCTCGGGCTCCCACACGTCCTCGCGCCCGCCGGCGAAGCCGAAGGTCTTGAAGCCCATCGTCTCCAGGGCGACGTTGCCGGTGAGGACCATGAGGTCGGCCCAGGAGATGTTCTGGCCGTACTTCTTCTTGACCGGCCACAGCAGTCGGCGGGCCTTGTCGAGGCTCGCGTTGTCCGGCCAGCTGTTGAGCGGCGCGAAGCGCTGCTGACCGGCACCGGCGCCGCCGCGGCCGTCGCTGATGCGGTACGTACCGGCGCTGTGCCAGGCCATGCGGATCATCAGCGGCCCGTAGTTGCCGAAGTCGGCGGGCCACCAGTCCTGCGAGGTGGTGAGCACCTCGGCGATGTCACGTTTGACCGCCGGGAGGTCGAGGGAGTTGAACGCCTCGGCGTAGTCGAACGTCTCGCCCAGCGGGTTGGCCACCGCGGGGTTCTTGGCGAGGATCTTCAGATTGAGCCGGTCCGACCACCACTGGCGGTTGCCGCCGCCCTGCGTGGGATGAGGGGCGCGGCCGTGCTGGACCGGGCATCCCTCTGTCTTGGCGTCGGTGACGATTGCGTCCGGGTTCTCAGCCATGGGAATCCTTTCGAACGGGTCGAACTGGGCGGATCGTGATGCTCGGAGAACTGCGCGGTGGAACGGTCGGGGCGCAAGCCCCGAAGGGTCGGGACGCGAACCCCGGAGGTCGGGACGCGAGCCCCGGAGGATGGCCATGGCCTCGTCGATCGAGACGGTGTCGTCGAACATGGTCAGGCGGTCGCACAGGGTCCGGTCCGGCGGGGCCGACGCCGAAACCTGTCCGATCCCTTGGTCATCGTCGGGTAACCGATCCTACGATGGACGGAGTCCAGGTCAAGAAGCTCAACTGATCCATATCCATTCGGATTCCGTACAGCTACCGGTAAACTCCGCGTACTCCACCGAGCCTGAATAGGTGAACGATATGAGCGACCTGCTGGAGCGGCTGCGAGGACGCGGCTGGCGAGTGACATCTCAACGGCGTGTCGTCGCCGAGGTCCTCGACGGCGACCACGTGCACCTGACGGCCGACGAGGTGCACGCGCGTGCGGCGCACCTGTTGCCCGAGATCTCCCGTGCGACCGTCTACAACACCCTGGGCGAGATGGTGTCCCTCGGCGAGGTCATGGAGGTCTCCACCGACGGCCGCGCCAAGCGCTACGACCCCAACGCGCACCACCCGCACCAGCACTTGGTCTGTTCAAACTGCGGCACCATCCGTGACGTCCACCCGACCGGCAGCCCACTGGCCGACCTCCCGCAGGACCAGCGCTTCGGCTTCACGGTGTCCGCGGCCGAGGTCACCTATCGCGGTCTGTGCCCGTCCTGCGCCTAGATCTCCGGTGCGTACGCGGATGTCTCACGCGCACCGAGATGTCCATCGTGCACCGGCGTCCCGCCGAGGGCGCGGGCGCCACGCGAGCACCACTTCACTGTGGCCGGAATAGACGTCCGAGGAGCGTTGCGTTCCGGTGATACTCGGGGCTGGGCAAACCGTCCCCCACCCCCTGTCCGGAGGCCCTGATGCCCCAGACCAGCGTTTCCACCACCGCCGTGCTCGACGCCTGGCTGTCGGGTGCGGAGAGCGCGTACGGCCAGAGCAATCCCGCGGGACCGCTGTACGTCGGCGGCACGGTCGGCGAGGCCGCGCTCACCGACGCGACCGACTCGCTGTACGGATTCTGTTCCAGCCCCAGTGGCTCGCTCGGCAGTTGGTGCTGCTGATCGTCCGGGGCGGTGAGCGAAGCGGCGCCGGAGAAGAGACCTGAGGCGGACTGGTTCGCCCGCCCCGTGCGGAACATCGCGCGGCCGTGGCGGGACGAACTGGCCCGCCGCCTTGGCGCGATCGACGCCTTGGGCAGGGCAGAACGGGACGTGGTGCTCGAGGCCGGCCACACCGCCCTGCTGCAGTCCTTGCACGCGAAGCTGTCCCGCCTGTTCCTGATCGAGCTGCACGCGTTGCGGATGGCGGCGGGAGGCGGGCGGGGCGGTGCGGCGCCCGACTCCGACACTCGGACGTGGGCCGCGTTCATCGAGCAGGCCGGCGAGGAGGGCTATCTCGACCGGCTGGCCGGCCGGTATCCGAGCCTCGGCGCCCGCGTCGCGTCGGTGGCGCGGCTTTCGGTGGCGGCGACCGCTGGTTTCGCCGGACGCCTCGCCGCGGACCGTGAACTGCTGCGGCCACTGCTCCAGGCGCCCGTGGGGGAGTTGCGGGATGTCGTGTTCGGGGCGGGCGACAGCCACCGGGGCGGACTTACGGTCAGCCGGGCCGACTTCGCCGGCGGCAGCGTCATGTACAAGCCCCGGCCGTCCGAGACGGACATCGCGCTGGGCGCCCTCCTCGACGAGCTGTACGCCGACTTCCCCGGTGCCCCCGCGCCCGCCGAGCGCATCCGGGTGCCGCGCACCCTGGCGCGCGACGGCTACGGCTGGGCCGAGTTCGTCGGCCACCGCTACTGCGCGGACGACGCCGAACTCGCCGCGTTCTACCGCAACGTCGGACACTGGCTGGCCGTCCTCCGCCTCACCGGCGGCACCGACATGCACGCCGAGAACATGATGGCCGCGGGCCCGGTGCCGGTGATCGTGGACGCCGAGACGCTCTTCGACGCCCCCGCGCCGTTCCCGCCCAGCGGCCGGGGCGACGCGGTGGACGTGGCCGCGGCGGCGATCCGCCGGACCGTGCTGCGTACGGGCCTGCTGCCGGTGCGGGGCACCGGCTTCGCGCTCGCGGGGGTGGACATCTCCGGCGTCGGCTCACTGCCCGGCCAGCAGCCGCTGATCCCCAACCCCGTGATCGCCGACGGCGGCACCGCCGCGGCCCGCTTCCAGGTCGACCTCGTCGCCATGCCCACCGCGGGCAACCACCCCAGCCCCACCCCGGTCCTGAGCGCGTACTGGGACCGGATCCTGGCCGGATTCCGCGAGATGACCGCGCACCTGCGCCGGGCCGGGACCGATCCGCACCGGCTCCTGAGCCGTTTCGAGGGCGCACGGGCGCGGCGGATCCTGCGGCCCACGCAGGCCTACGTCGAGATCGGCCGGATGCTGTGGCACCCCGCCTCCCTGCACGACGAGGCGGCGGCGGTCGAGCGGGCCCGCGACATCCTGCGGCGCAACGCCGAGGTGCTGCCCGGCGCGCCGACGGACCGCGCGGCCATCGACGCCGAGATCGCGGAGCTGCTGACCGGCGACGTACCGCTGTGCGGCTTCACCGTGGACGCCGCCGCGATCCGCGCCACGGTTGAGGACTGGCGCACCGCCGACCTGGCCCTTGAGGAGTCGGTGATCCAGGACGCGCTGGTCGGCGCGTACCTCAACGAGCGTTCGCTGCCCGCGCGCGTGCAGGCGGCCACTCGCGATCCGCACGCCCGCGACCGGGAGCGACGGCGCCGCGATCTTGCCGCGCAGATGGTGCGGCGGCTGTGCGACGGTGCGGTGCGCGGCGGCGACGGCACGGTCACCTGGATCAGCCCGGTCTTCACGCCCGCAGGGTGGTCCATCAGGGTGCTGCCCGCCGACCTCTACACCGGGCAGGGCGGAGTGGCTCTCGCGCTCGCGGAGTACGTCACCGAGGTGCGGGCAGGGCGGGCGGACGAGGTGGCCGGGGTCGCGGAGACGTGCGCGGGGGCGCTGCGGGTCCTGGCCGAAACGGAGGACCGTACGCCGACGCCGTCGGCCGGTGCGTTCAGCGGTGCCGCGTCGCAGGTGTGGACGTGGCTGGCGCTGCACCGCGTGCTCGGCGAGGACAGGTTCCTGGAGCGTGCCGCCGAGAGAGCCCAACTCCTCGACCCCTCCGGCCCGTTGGTCGCGGACGACGTCGAGGTGGACCTCCTCAACGGGGTGGCCGGAGCGGTCGTACCTCTGCTCAACTTGGCCGGGGCGACCGGCCAGGACCGCTGGCTCGATGCCGCCGCGCACATCGGCCGCCGCCTGGGCGGCCTTGCCGCACTCGACGCGAGCGGCGCCCGCTGGACGACCCGGCTCAACCCCGAGGGCATCGGCGGCTTTGCCCACGGCGCCACCGGGGTGGGCTGGACCCTGGCCAGGCTCGCCCTCAGCGACGCGGGCTCCGCGGCCGACCGGCACGACTGGACCGGCCTCGCCGAGCGGGCCTTCGCCTACCAGGAGTCCCTCTACCGGCCGGAGTTCGGCAACTGGCTGGACGTACGCGTCGGCGCCGAGGAGGACTTCTTCACCAGCTGGTGCCACGGCAGCGCGGGCATCGGCATCGGCATGCTGGACCTGCACCGGCGCACGGGCGATCCCGCACACCTCGACATGGCCCACCGCGCCGCCCGCGCCTGCGCGGCGGAAGGCTTCGGCTGGAGCCACACCCTGTGCCACGGCGACCTGGGCCTGTGGGAGTTCCTCACGACGCCGGGCCACGACGCCCCTTCGTCCCTCGACGCCCCTTCGTCCCTCGACAACCCTTCCTCCCTCGACGCCGAGATCCTCACGAGCCTCGAACAACGCGGCCCCGTAGGCGGCTTGGCCCGCGAAGCGTTCTCCCCCAGCCTCATGTCCGGCCTCGCGGGAGTCCTACACACCCTCCTCCGCATGCACCCGGACGCCGCCCTGCCGAATCCCCTGCTCCTCGACTGACTCACGTCGGCATGCGGATCCAAGTCGTCACGAGCGGCGGAACGCCACCCTCACCGAACCGTCGTCGTCACCCCGCAGAAGCCCCCACCCGTACCCCACAGCTCCCCCCGTCGGACAGGAACCACGCCACCTCCCGCCCCTCCTCCGCGACGGCGGTGCGGTCCGCGCGGGAGAAGCGGCGCAGTGGGGTGACGGTCACGGTGTCGGCGTCGACGCGCCAGGTCGCGGCGACGCGGCCGTCCACGAGGACGACGCGTTCGCCGGCGACCGACAGGCCGCGGTGGGCGTCGTCGATGATGCGGGCGCGGTACTGGTAGCCGAGGATCGCGTTGTCGAACGCCGGGAGGAACCGGACCGGGGCGGGGGTGTCGGGGTCGGGGCGCGGCGCGTCCGGCAGGTCGAGGAGTTCGCGGCCGTTCTCGTCGCGGAAGGAGACCAGTTCCCCGCGGAGGGCGGCCACCGCGGTCGGCAGCCCCGCGAGCCCGCACCACGCGCGCAGGTCGGCCGAGGTGGCGGGGCCGTACGCGGTCAGGTAGCGCCGTACGAGTGCCTGGCCGACCGGGTCGTCGGAGCCGTCGGGGGATGCCGGGTCGGCCTCCCGGCCCAGCCAGGAGGAGAGCGTGGCGTAACGCGCTCCTCCCTTGGTGCGCCACAGCCCGCGAGGCGGCATCTGCACCACCGGGATCAGGGCACCGATCAGCATTTCGCCCAGGGCCCGCGGCTCCCGCCCGGGCCAGCGCTCGGCGAGTGCCCGCGCCAGCTCGGTCATCGTGCGTGGCTCGCCGTCGGCGAGGACCTCCCGGCCCGCCGCGGCGAGTTCGTCGAGGTCGATCCCGGCGAGGTCGCCGCGGTAGACCCCCAGGACCCGCTGGCGCAGCATGGCGTCGTGGCGGGCCCGCCAGGCCAGGGCGTCCTCGGCGGTGACGAGGTGGACGGTGCGGCGCATGAGATGGGTCCGCACCACGCGCCGCCCGGTGAGCAGGTCCGAGAGCACCGGCGCGTCGAAGCCGCGCAGCCGCGACCAGAGCCCCACGAACGGCTCCTGCGGTTCCTGCGCCTGCAGGCCGCCGAGGTGCGTCACGGCGTCGAGGGCGGGTATGTCGGCGCGCTCCAGCAGCAACTGCCGCGCCAGCGTGGCGCGGTTGAGCGCCCGGTTGTCCAGAACGGTCATCGGGTCACCCTCGCCATCGGTTCCGTCCTTCCGCGGTCAGGAGCCGTCGTATTCCACGACGACGTCCAGGACCCAGGTGACACCGAACCGGTCCTTGAGCATGCCGTACAGGGGCGCCCACTGCGCGGGCCCCAGCGGCTGCAGGACGGTCGCGCCGTCGGAGAGCTTCTCCCAGTACGCGGTGATCTCTTCGGGGGTTTCGCCGCGCAGCGAGATGAAGAACGCGTTCTCGCCCCGGTTCCACGGCAGACGCGAGGGCACGTCGTACGCCATCACGCGAAAGCCGTTGCCCGCGGCCACCTGGCCCCACATCACCTGGTCCGCCTCGGACGGCTCCTGGACGTTCCCCGCGTCCTTGTACGTGACCATGACGGCTTCCCCGCCGAACACGGACTGGTAGAAGGTGAGCGCCGCACGGGCGTCACCGCGGAAGTTCAGGTGGGGCACGGCGTTGACGGACATGATGGCTCCTCGCCTCTGGATCGACCGGCCCGACGGGTCCGGTCTGCTCTTGGTGTCCGCTGATCACAGTGGCAGGAGATGCGGACAGGTTGTGACCGCTACTCGGGGCACGGTGGGGTGACGCCGGACGGAAAGTTCACCGACCGCCGACGCGGGTCACGCGTCCCGCCGACGCGGGTCACGCGTCCGCGACCCAGCTCCCGTGGAAACCCAGCGGCACCCGCCCCGGCAGCTGAATGCGGGCCAGCGGACGGCCGGTGAAGTCCTGTGCCGAGAGGATCACCAGGTCGGTCGCGCCCCGGTCGGGGTCGTTCACGTACGACAGGATGTAGCCGTCGTCCTCGTCGCGCGCACCGCGGCGCGGCACGAACACCGGCTCGCTGGCCGCCGCGCCCTTGGGGAAGCGGTGCACCTGCTGACTGCCGCGCAACATGTCGTGCTTCACCAGGCAGTTGGTGAACTTGTCGTCCGGCGGCACTCCGTCGACGGTCTCGTACGCACGCCACATCTCCGCGGCGCTCGCCGTGTATCCGAAGCGGTGCCGGCGCGACACCCGGGCTTCGTTGACGCGCGGGAACTCCTGTGGGCGGTCGTCGATGCGGGCACTGCCGACCCGGCCCGCGCGCAGGTCGATCGTCCAGCGGTCGAGCGCGGGCGCGCCCGTCGCGGAGGGGCCGCCGCTGCCCCGCCCGGCCGCGTAGAAGGGGGCGGGCATGGAGGAGAAGTCCACGACCACCGTGTCGCCCTGGTCATAGGCGTTGAGGGTGTGCGAGTAGTACACCGGGTCGACCTCGAACCAGCGGGTCGTGCCGCCCGTCCGCGGCAGCACGCCCACCCGCATCGGGTGCTTGTCGTTCCAGATGTAGGGGACAACCGCGCCCGCCTCGGCGGCCTCCGCGTCGAACGTGATCGGCACGTCCACGATCACCACGTACTTCTGGGTGAGCGCGAAGTCGTGCATCATCGGCGCGTCCGCCACCGGGATCTTGGTGCTCCGCGCGACCCGGCCGGTCCGGTCGATCATGAGGTGTCGTACGTGGTCCCAGGTCGGGTAGTACGTCACGGCGTGCAGCTCGTCGGCCACCGGGTCGTACTTGGTGTGCGCGGTGAAGGCGCCCCGCAGCGTGGAGCGGAAGTCGTGGGGACGTACCGTGTTGAGCTCGCCGTCCAGCTCGTACAGCAGCGGCCCGCCCTCCTGAAGCGCCAGAATGCGTCCCTTGTACGGGATCACGTGCGTGTTGCACGCGAAGTCGTCCGGCGGCACCTCGCCCGGATACCGCTCGCCCAGCTTCTTCGCCACCTGCGACGAACGCACCCACCGGTTGCGGTACCACTCGGCGCGCCCGCCGCGCAGCCGCACCCCGTGCACCATGCCGTCGCCCAGCATCCAGTGGTGTGCCCGCACGTCCTCGAGGCCGAGGGCGTTCGGGCCGGTGCGCAGGTAGCGGCCGTCCAGGTCGCGCGGCACGCGGCCGGTCACCTTCAGGTCGAAGGCGGTCAGTTCCTCGGTGACCGGGGCGAAGGCTCCTTCCAGGAAGGGCAACGCGCCCTTTCCGGCGCCCGTGGTCTTTCCCGACGCCCTGCCCGCTGCCGTGCGCGTCGCCGCCTCCGCCGTCGTGGCCTGCGCCGCCGGGGCGAACCGGCCGCCGAGCCCGAGGCCCCCGGCCACGCCGGTCGCCGCCGCGAGCGTCGCACCCCGCAGAATCGTCCGCCGCGTATGACTGGTCATCATGTCTCCCCGTTGGTCTCGTCGATCGCCCGGCGCCGGGGCCGGACCGTTCGCTGGTGACAGGAAGAATCCTGCGCCGCCGCGGGCCCCGGGTCAGGAGGCCTGGGACCCGGGTTGAGGTGGCGTCAGCACCACCCCCGTGCCGTGGTGCCGGGGCCATGAACCCGGGCGCGGAACGGCGTGGATATCCTGCTGCTCCCGGGCCCACGCGGCACCAAGTCGGCGGTGGCGCCCAGGATTTCCGGAATTTTCCGGAATCGCGACGAGTGTGCTGCCGCACCCGTCCGGCGTGGCAGGACCGGCCCGGGGGTAGTACCTCCGCACACTCGGGGAACTTGCGTACAGTGTGCGGTGACCGTACGTTGTGCATTGCATCGCACGCTGTTTGGTCGGGCGCGGGCAGCGCGCCGACGGGGAGGAAGAGGAAGCCCGATGGAACGCAACGCACCCTCGGGTGAACCTTCGTCAGAGGCGGTCGCCCCGACCTCGGATCCGGACCCGACCCCGGACCCAGGTCCCGCTCCGACTCCGGACACGGATTCCGCCTCAGACCCCGCGTCGGACGCGCCGTCGACCTCCGAAGCCTCCCCGGCGGCGGTCGCCCCCGGCCCGGGGACGGCCTTCGTGCGCTTCGTGCTCTGCGGAGGCGGCATAGGCATCGCGTCCAGCTTCGCGGTCGCGATGCTCGCGGGATGGATGCCGTGGGCACTGGCCAACGCGGTCATCACCGTCGTGTCGACGATCATCGCCTCGGAACTCCACGCGCGCTTCACCTTCGGAGCGGGCGGGCGCTGCGGACTCCGCGGCCACCTCCAGTCCGCGGGCACGGCCGCGGCCGCGTACGTCGTGACGAGCGCCGCCATCTTCATCCTGCACTCGACGCAGAGCGCGCCGAGCGCGATGCTCGAGCAGATCGTCTACCTCTCGGCGTCCGCGCTCGCCGGCGTGGGGCGCTTCGTGGTGCTGCGGCTGTTCGTCTTCGCGGCCGGCAAGCGGCACGCCCTCGCGGCGGCGGGCCCGCACCTCAAGAAGAAGGGGGCCGACGTTCAGGTGCACGTCAAGGTCACCGATCGCGGTGTGGAGTGGTCGTACACGTGGGAGACCGGAGAGGGCTCCGAGCGGATCACCGGAGAGGGCTCCGGCCTGATCTCCGGCCGGACGTACGGATGGAAGCCGGTCCGGGACCTCGCGTTCGACGCGTGAGCGCCGACGGGCGGCGAGGAGCGCACGCGCCCCTCGCCGCCCGCTAAGGCTGCCTCTTGGCTACCTGCTGCTGGGCGCTATCCGCCCAGCACCGGATAGTGGTCGGACAGATTGGTGTACGTGTACTCCTTGCCCCAGCTCGACACCGTCCAGGGAGCGCTGGTCTCCTTGACGACGTCGTTGCGCCAGCCGGCGGGACGGGCGTGGCCCTGGCGGTGGAGCACGTAGTCGAGGTCCTCGCGGGGGTCGTCGGGGTAGCGCTCGGCGGCGATGGAGTTGTCCTTCGTGTCGAAGGAGTACGGGTGCCCGGTGCGCGCGTCGGCGGACGCGAGGCCGGCGTCGCCGAGCATCGACGCGTACTCGCCGCTGTGCCGGTCGACGTTGAAGTCGCCCGCCACCAGGACCTGCTCGTTCGCCGGGATCTTCTTGGCGTCGAGGAAGGCGTCGAGCTCCTTGAACTGCTTGGCGCGGGTGGCGGCCGCCTCACCGGCGCCGCAGCCGGGGTCGGTGGACTGGGCGTGGGTGCCGACGACGTGCACCTTGGTGCCGCGCACGTCGAGGACGGCGTAGGCGAAGCCCTTGTTGGAGTGGTAGTCCGATCCGCAGGCGTCCTTGTAGACGTACTGCTCCTTGCGGACGATCGGCCACTTGCTGAGCACGGTCACACCGCCGTCCTCCGGCGTGACCGAGGAGTAGGCGCCACCGGTGGCGTCCCAGCCGCTCTTGGACCGGCCCACGACGGGCGTCTGGTGCGGGTACTCGCCCCTGGCGTGCTGCTGAAGGGCATCGGAGGAGGAGTTGTCGAAGGCCTCCTGGAGGACGACGACGTCATTGCCCCGGAAGAACCCGGCGGCGGGGATCGCCTTGGCGCGGTGGTCCTGGCCCCAGTTCGGGTACAGCGTCTTGCTGAACAGGAAGGCGTTGTACGTGAGCACCTTCAGGCGCGGGGTGGCCTCGGCGGCCGAAGCGCCGGGCGCCGTGGCGGCCAGCGTCGCCGTCGCGGCCAGCACCACGCTGACGGCTCCGACCGCGTACGTACGCGGCGTGGGGTGGGGCATGGAGGATCTCCCTGTGGGGGTGGGGACGGTTCCGGCCAAACGCACCGGCGCCCGTCATCCAAGGCACCGCGGGTTACGCCCAGGTGGCGCGCACGTGATGATCACTTGATGCGTCATCACACTTCGGGCGCAGATCCTTACTTCTAGAGGGCTTACTGGAGGTCTTGCTAGAGGTCTCGAGGGGTCAGCGCAGGTCGAGGCGCATCAGGATTCGGGGGTGGCCTGCGAGGACCGATGTGGTGTCGGCGGTGTGGGTGAAGCCTGCTCGTTCGAAGTTTTTGCGGAGGCCTGGGTACGCCATCGTCAGGTCTACGCGGGCGGTGCCGTTGTCCAGGGGGTAGGCCTCCAGCGCGGGGGCGTCGTTGGCGCGGGCGAAGGCGATCGCTCCGGTGATCAAGGCGTGGGAGATGCCCTGTTTGCGGTGGCCGGGGCGTACGCGGATGCACCACAGGGACCAGACCGGCAGGTCGTCGACGTGGGGGATCTTGCGGTTGCGGGCGAAGGAGGTGGCCGAGCGCGGGGCCACCGCCGCCCAGCCGACCGGGTCGTCGCCGTCGTACGCGAGTACTCCCGGAGGGGGTTGCTTGCCGCACAGCTCGGATACGTACTCGCCTCGGGCCGGGCCGCGCAGCTCCTTGTTGAGCTTGGAGGGGATGCGGTAGCTCAGGCACCAGCAGACGTTGGCTGTGGGCGACTTCGGGCCGAGCACGGCGCGGACGTCCTCGAAGGTCGAGGCCGGGCGGACTTCGATGACCATGGGGTCACGATCCCATGGAGTACGGCCCGCTCACGGCAGCCCGGGGGAGGTCGCCGTGATCAAGTAGTCGACGACGTCCTCCAGGCGGGTCCTGCGGTCATGGGCGCGGCGTTGTCGGTGGGCGCCCGTTCCGTTGCCCCGCAGCCACGCCCATCCTTCTCGTACGTTCTCCAGGTCCCCGCTCCGTTCCAGTGCCGGGCGGACGTGGGCGAACAGCAGGTCGGCCAAGGCCTCGGCCGGCAGGGGGCGGGCGGAGTGTGCGTCGAAGCCCTGGCCGGTCAGGCCGTCGCGGGCGGCGCGCCAGTACGCGGCGCGCAGGACCTCCGGCGAGGGATTCGGTGCCTGGTCTCCGGCTCGCACGGCGTGCAGCGCTGTGGCCACCAAGGCCCGTACCAGCGCCGCGTACACGATCGTCTCGTCGGCGGTCGTCAGCGCGTCGGCCACCCGCACTTCGAGGGTGGGGACATGTGCTGACGGCCGAACGTCCCAGTAGAGCCCACCCGGGTCCATGACCGCCCCGGAGGCGTGCAGCCGGCCGACCAGCTCGTCGAAGTGCGCCACGGACTCGAAGTACGGCGGCGGCCCGGCGATCGGCCAGCGGGCCCAGGACAGCGTGCGCCAGCTCGCGTAGCCGGTGTCGCGCCCGGCCCAGTAGGGGGAGTTCGCCGTGAGGGAGACGAGGACGGGGAGCCACGGCCGCAGGTGGTTGCTGACCTTCAGGGCGAGGGCGCGGTCCGCAAGGCCGATGTGGACGTGGCAGGCGCCCGCGCACTGCTCGTCGTCGAGGGCCCGGAACACCTCCAGGCTGCGGGCGTACCGGGGTGCGGGCGTGAGCGGCAGCGGCAGTACGTCGCCGAGCACCGGTGACCCGGACGAGACCACGGCAAGACCTTGCTGCGCGGCGGCGCCGAAGACGGCCCGCCTCATCTCCCGTATCTCTTCGGCGAGTTGGGAGAGCTCGGCGTGCGGCCGCGTCCTCGCCTCGATCTGGAAGCGGGTGATCTCGTCCCCGACCCGTTCCGCACCCAGCCGCTTCGCGGCGACCGACGCCACGGCGTCGGCGCACGAACGCACGGCCCGCGACGCCGGGTCGACGACGAGGTACTCCTCCTCCACCCCGATCGTCAGTTGTCCGTCACTCCGCATGAGCGCGAGCTTCTCACGACGGACACAGGGGGTCACCCGGGCCTCACACCGTATGAGTAGCCCGCGGTCGCCGGTTGATGACGTCGCGTCAGGCGAATGCGCGACAGGCCGGGCGCGGGTCGTGGACGGGCGCCGTCCGCTGACCGATGCTCTCGCCCATGCCCTCGTACAAGATCCCGCGCCGCCTTCCCGCCGTCCGCCTCACCGTCACGGCCACCGCCGCCGCGTGGGCGATGGCGCTGGGAGGAGCCGCACCTGGCGCCCTCGCCGTGGAGAGCGGCGCGCCCGCGGACACCGCCGCCGACCGCGCCCACCGGGACTTCCTCGATCACGGACCCGGCATCGGCGTCATGACCGCCGCTCACCGGGGACAGTGGCGCGAGGCGCCCGAGAACAGCATCCCCGCGATCCGGGAAGCCTTCGCGGACGGCGCCGAGATCGTCGAGGTCGACATCAGGCTGACCAAGGACGGCGTCCCCGTCCTGATGCACGACGAGACCGTCGACCGCACCACCGACGGCACCGGTCGCGTCGGCGACCTCACGTACGCTCAACTCCGCGCCCTGCGCCTGCGCGAGGGCCTCGGCGGACGTCAGACGGCACTCACCGCCGACCGCGTCCCCACGCTCGCCGAGGCGATGACGGCCGCCCGGACCCACGGGCTCGTCAACCTCGACCAGGTCTGGCAGCACCGCGAGGCCGTCTGGCGGGTCCTGGAGGCGACCGGGACCGTGCGCAACGGCCTGTTCAAGTCCCGGGCGCCGGTGACCGAGGTGAAGGCGTTCCGTACGCGTCACCCCGGCGCGCTCTACATGCACCTCGTCGACGACGCCAACGCCACCTCCGTGGCGGAGTTCGGGAACGACCGGCCGCCCGCCTTCGAGGTCGTCTTCGACGAGGTCGGCGACACCGTGGCCGGCGCCGCGTTCCTTCGAGGGCTGCGGGCGACGAGCCGCGTGTGGATCAACGGCATGCGGGACGGCCTGGCCGCCCGGTACACGGACGAGGCCTCGCTCATCGCCCCGGCCCGCGGCTGGGCCACGCTCATCGGCGGCTACGGGGCGTCGATCATTCAGACCGACAACGTCGAGGCGCTGGAGACGTACCTCGCCACCGGGGCGGCGGGCGCGGTTCCGACCGGCGCGGTACGCATCCAGGGGGAGGAGCACGTCCTGGGCGGCGAGGGAGTGGCGTACCACGACATCGACGCCGGGAACCGCGGGGACGGGCCCGGGCGGTCCGGCGAGGACGTCGACGTGTGCGACCACGACGGCGCGGTCGCGGTGTGCTGGATGCGCGGCTCGGAATGGCTGACGTACGCGGTGGACGTGCCGCGGTCCGGGAGCTACGCCCTGAAGGCCCGGGTGTCGTCGCCGTACTCGCCCGCCGGGACCTACCGGCTCGCCTTCGACGGCGGCGCGCCCGGCGCGGCCGTGCGTGTCGCCAACACGACGGGGCACCATGCCTTCGCGCTCCAGGCCGGCGGAGTGACACGGACGCTGGAGCGCGGCCGGCACACCCTGCGGCTGTCCCTCGACGCGGACGCCTTTCAGAACTGGAACCTGGACTATCTCCAGCTAGAGCCTGTTACCGCCCCTGGTGAATGACGGTGTCCGGGTGGTCGCCGTCCGGCCGCGGCGGCGCCCACCCACCCGCACGCGGTGCTACTCGAAGCGCGTGGCGTCGCCCGCCCCGCGACGTACGATCTCGGTCTCGCCGCCGGAGAAGTCGATGACCGTGGTGGGCTCCGTGCCGCAGTCGCCGGAGTCGAGCACGGCGTCCACCAGGTGGTCGAGGCGCTCCTTGATCTCCCAGCCCTGCGTCATCGGCGTGTCCTCGTCGGGCAGGAGGAGCGTGCTGGAGAGCAGCGGCTCGCCGAGTTCCGCGAGGAGGGCCTGGGTGACGGCGTGGTCGGGAATCCGGACGCCGACCGTCTTCTTCTTGGGGTGAAGGAGTTGGCGCGGGACCTCCTTCGTCGCGGGCAGGATGAAGGTGTAGCTGCCGGGCGTCGCCGCCTTGATCGCGCGGAACACGTCATTGTCGATGTGCACGAACTGCCCCAACTGCGCGAAGTTCTCGCACACCAGGGTGAAGTGGTGACGGTCGTCCAGGTTCCGGATGCTCCGGATCCGGGCGATCCCGTCACGGTCGCCCAACTGGCATCCCAGGGCGTAACAGGAGTCCGTCGGATACGCGATGAGCGCGCCGGACCGGATGCTGTCCGCCACGCTGCTGATGGTGCGCCGCTGGGGGTTCTCGGGGTGCACGTCGAAGTACTTCGCCATCCGGTGAGTGTAGGCGTGGTCCGGCGTGGCTGATGAGGTGGACGGGGCCGAGTCGGTGTCGCGGGTCGGCCGGTCGCAGGGTGCGGGTCACAGAGGTCGGGTCACAGGGAGCGGTTGAACTCCAGCCTGTTGGCGAAGTTCTCGTAGCCGGACCTGGTGAACGCCTTCGCCATCGCCGTGTTCGCCGCGTCGCAGTCCCCGAGGATCTCCTGCGCGCCGTTGGCGGCGAGGATCCGGGTGCCGCGGACCACGGCCGATCCCGCGTACCCCTTGCCGCGGTGGGCGGGTGCGACACCGATGAAGCCGATCACGGGCACACTGGGATTCTCCGCGGGCAGACTGATCACGGCGGGCGTGCCGTCCGCGTCGTGGCCGAGCTCCCACCATTCCGGTTCGTGGCGCAGCGAGGCCGTCTGCTCGAAGATCTTCTCGGCCGCCCGCCGTGCCCCGTACTGCTCGACATCGGCGGTCAGCCGGGCATCCGCCGTATCGGCCAGCAGCTCCTCCAGTACGTCGATGAACGGACCGGGGCCGAGATCGGCCAGGGAGCGGAACGTCAGCCGGGGGTCGTCGGACGGCAGTTCAGCAGGCACCCGCAGCCTGAACCTCCGCCCGTCGCGGAGCACCCGGAAGCCGGAGTTCCGCAGCAGTGCGCTCCGGCGCTCCGGGTCCAGCTGGAACTGCGGGGCCTGCGCGGGCGAGTCGACGACGTGGTCCAGCTCGTCCGCGCCGAGCTCCCGCGCCTTGGCGGCCGCGGCGTCGAGCAGCGCGGCCCCGGTGTCGTCCCGGCCTGCCGGAGCCTCGAACAGGACGAAGGCGTACGGAGTCTCCTCGCCCGGCAGGGTCCACAGCACCACGCTGCCCACCGGCCGCCCGTCGCCGTCCTCGGCCACCAGGCACCACTCGGGCCGGGTGCACTTCGTGTCGAGCAGCTTGCCGAGGTACGCGCGGGTCGCCGCGTTGCGCTCGGTGTCCTCGGGATGTTCGAGCAGGGCGGGAAGTTCGTGGGGGCGGGCGGCACGGATAGACGTCACAAGCGAAGCCTTCGCGGAAGAGGGCGGAGATGATGCACGTGGGCGGGGATTCACGGGGTGGGGATGCAGGGGGCGGGGATTCATGAGGTGGGGATGGTGCGCATACGCCCTGTGAACCTAGCTTCCGGCCCGCGGCGGGACGAGTGATTTACGGCCCGGCGGTGACGCCCGACTGGACGGCGAGGAGCGCGAGACGGATGCGGTTGTCGCACCGGGTCTTGGTCATGAGATTCGCCACGTGCGTCTTGACGGTGGTCACCCCGAGGTGGAGCCGATCGCCGATCTCCTTGTTCGAAAGGCCCTCGCCCAGCAGACCGAGTACGTCGCGCTCGCGCGGCGTCAGGCTCGCGGGAAGGGGCGTGGAACCCGGAGCCGCCGGCGGGCCGTCCGCGCGCAGCGCCCGTGTGACCAGGCGGTCGAGGGCGGCCCTGCTGAAGGGAGCCTCGCCCTGTGCGGCACGGCGTACGCCGTCCAGGAGTTGCGCCGGGGGAGTGTCCTTCACCAGGAACCCGCAGGCCCCGGCGGCGAGCGCCGGGTACAGGTGATCGTCGTCGTCGAACGTCGTCAGCGCCACGACGCGGACGGCGGGACGGGCCGCCGTGATCCGGCGGGTGGCGGTGATGCCGTCGACGCCCGGCATGCGCAGGTCCATCAGGACCACGTCGGGGGTGAGGCGTTCGGCCAGACGCACCGCCTCCGCGCCGTCAGCGGCCTCGCCCACGAGGTCGATGTCCGCGGGCTGCTCGAAGAGCATGCGCAGGCCCATGCGTACGAGGTGTTGGTCGTCTACGACGAGGAGGCGGATCACAGGAGGGCCTCTCGCATGTCGGCGGACGCGGGTGACGCCATACCCGGCGCGGAGTGTGACGGTACGTCCGATGCCATGCCCGGCGCGGCGGGCAGTTCCGCGCTCAGGTGCCATCCGCGCCCGGCAGGCCCCGCCTCCAAGCGGCCGCCGAGGAGCTGCACGCGTTCGCGCATGCCGATCAGACCGTGACCGGAGGGACCCGGTACCGGGTCCCGGGGCGGACGGCCCGCGCCGTCGTCGTCGACCGTGACCCGCACCGCGCCGTCACCGGCCACGCGGACGGACAGCTCCGCGTGCGCGCCCGCACCGGCGTGCCGGGCCGCGTTGGCGAGGCCCTCCTGCACCAGACGCAGCACGGCGAGCCCACGGGCGGTGTCGATCCGCTCCAGCTCCCGCTCGTCCACCTCGGCGCCGACCGTCAGGCCCGAGCGGGCGCTCTGCTCGACGACCGACGCCAGTGCCGTGGCCAGCGCCCCGGGGGACAGCAGCGGCGAGGCGTCGGGGTCGACGCTGTCGGGGTCGCGCAGGACCGCCACGAGGCGCCGCAGGTCGGCCAGGGCGGCGCTGCCGCTGGCGTGCAGATCGTCGAGTACGGCCGTCATACGCGGGTCGGCCGCGCCGTCCGTGCCCGTGCCTGCGTCCGCACCCGCACCTGTTCCCGCTCCTGGAAGGACATGGCGCGCGACGCCCACCCGCAACACCATCGACGACACATGATGGGCCACCAGGTCGTGCAACTCCCGTGCTACAGCGGCCCGTTCGGCGGCCCGAGCGGCCAGGAGCCGCTGCTCGGCGCGCGCCTCCTCCAGCGTGACGCGCTCATGGGCGCGCCGCGCGGCTTCCCGTACGCCCCGTACGTACGCGCCGAACAGCAAGGGCACGCCCGCCACGACGCCCATCTTGTAGAGCACGGACGGCAGTTCCGCGGGCAGGTCGGTGATGCGGTTCGCGAGCACGGCGCACGCCAGGGCGCCGGCCGCCACGACGGGCCGCCGCCCCGGTGTCCGTACCGACAGTTCGAAGAGGGTGAGCGCGGCAAGCACCTTCAGGGCCGCCACCGGGTCGGCGCCCGAGGCGTGCGCGGCCACCACCAGGACCGGCAGGGCGAGCGCCGCCCCGAACAGCCATCTGGTCCCCGCCGCGCACAGCACGAGTCCGGCCGCGGCGAACCCCCAGTCCGCCGCTCCGGACGGCCGTTGGACCAGGAGCAGATCGCCGAGGAGCGCGCCCGCGATCACCCACACCCGTACAGCGGCGTACTTCTCGTCGAAAACCGGCTCCACCCACGATCGTTTCACGACCTCACGATATGCGGCGCTACCGCGCACCCGGCTCCTGCCGTGGGAGGAGGCCGCCTCCTCCCACCAGCCGCTTCACCGGCCCGGAGACGGAAGCGGCCCGCCCGGACGCGCTGACAGCGTGGCCGGCATGAACGCATCCGGCACGAACGCACACGACACCACCCGGCGCTCCCTCCTCGGCGGCGCCGCCGCCCTCGGCCTCGCCTCCCTGACCCTCGACGGCACCGCGCACGCCACGGAGTCCGCCTCCCGCCGCCGCGCCCGCGGCCGCTTCGCGGGTACCTCGGTCCTCATCACGGGCGCCACCTCCGGCATCGGCGAGGCGACCGCGCGCGCCTTCGCCGCCGCGGGCGCGCACGTCGGATTCTGCGGTCGGCGCGCGGAGTTGGGGCGCAAGGTCGAGCGTGAGATCCGCGCCGCCGGAGGCGAGGCCACGTACGTACAGGCCGATGTGCGCGAGGCCGAGCAGGTCCGCACCTTCGTGGACCGGATCGCCCAGCGCTACGGCGGCATCGACGTGGCCTTCAACAACGCCGGCGTCGGCAGCGCCAAGCTGCCCCACGAGATGACCGTCGAGGAGTGGGACGACGTGCAGGCCACCAACGCCCGCGGGGTGTTCCTCGCCCTCAAGTACGAGATCCCGCACATGCTCAAGGCGGGCCGCGGCATCGTCATCTGCACCTCGTCGTCGGCCGCCGAGCAGGCACGGCCGAACGGCGGCGCGTACACGGCGAGCAAACGTGCCGTGCAGGGCATCGTGAAGTCCGCCGCCCTCGCGTACGGACCCAAGGGCATCCGCGTCAACGCCGTCCTGCCCGGCACCACCGACACCGCCTTCGTCCGGCCTCCGGGCATCCCCGACGCGGACTGGGCCCAGTACAAGAAGGCCTTCGGCCCGCTGAACATCGACGGCCTGGAGCGCATGGCCGAACCCGACGAGATCGCCCGCGCCGTACTCGCCCTGGCCTCCGACGACTTCCCCTACATGACCGGCGCCTCGGTCGCCGTGGACGGCGGAAGCACGGCGGGCCGGAAGATGATCCGGCCCGGCGGGGCGTGACGACCGGGGACGTCAGTCGGGCTCCCGCGCGATCACCGTGTCCGCGGGGCCGAACGTGACCGTGATGTCGAGGCCGCCCTCCGGGCCGGGGTGAGCGGTCACGGGTGCGCCGTGGGCGTCGGCGACCGCGGCGACGATCGACATGCCGAGGCCGTGGCCGTCCGGGGTTCCCGTGCGGGTCTCGAAGCGCTGGAAGGGCTGGAAGAGTGCTTCGACGCGCTCGTGCGGGATCTCGGGTCCGCTGTTCGTCATCCGCAGCACGGGCCGCCCGTCGCTCACCCCCGTGTGGACCCGGATCCAGCCGCCGGGCACGTTGTGGCGTACCGCGTTGCTGACGAGGTTCGTCACCAGGCTCTCCAGCAGGCGAGGGTCACCGGCCGTGCGCGCCGGGCCCAACGACCGCTCGACGCGCGGATCGTCGGGCGCCTGCTCATGCAGGACGGCCACCACGAGTGCCGCCAGGTCGACGGGCTCGCGGCGCTGGAGACCGCGCTGGCCGCGGGCGAGGGTGAGGAGTGCCTCGATGAGGTGTTCCTGGCGCTCGCCCGTGGCCAGGAGGCGTTCGCACACGGCGCGCAAGGACCCCGCGTTCGCCGCCGGGTTGGCGAGCGCGACCTCGATCATGGCGCGTTGGAGGGTGAGCGGGGTGCGAAGTTCGTGCGACGCGTTGGCGACGAAGCGCTTCTGCGTGGTGAAGGCGGTGTCGAGGCGTGCGAGCAGGCCGTCGATGGTGTCGCCGAGGTCCTTGAGCTCGTCGTCCGGGCCGCCGACCGCCAGGCGTTCGTGGAGGTTGCGCTCGGAGATGCGGCGCGCCTTGTCGGCCATCGTGCGGACCGGACGCAGCGCCCGGCCCGCCATCAGCCACCCCAGCGCCACGGACACCGCCGACATCAGAGCGAGCGCGATCCCGGACTGCGTGAGCAACTGCTCCAGCATCGCCTCCCGCTGCGCGCCCGGATCGGGGAGCGGGCCGAAGTCGTCGGGCAGCCAGGGGGTTGAGCCAGGTGAGGTCGTCTTCCGGATGATCTGCGGTTTGCGGGTGGCCACGAGTACGTACGTGACGATGAGCAGCGCCGCGCCCGACGCCAGGAACAGCGCGCCGTAGAGCAGCGTCAGACGCAGCCGTACGGTCCAGCGGAAGCGGCGCGGCGGGCGTACCGGCTCTCGACGCGGTCGCGGACGGCCTGCTCTACAGCGGCCTGCCGCGTGGCGAGCGACGCCGGCTCGCGGAGGACGCCCTGCGCCGGGTGGGCCTCGGTGAACGCCTGTACAACGAGCCGCATCAGCTCTCCGGCGGGGAGAAGCAGCGCGTGGCGATCGCGCGGGCCGTCCTCGGCGACCCGGCGCTGCTCCTCGCGGACGAACCGACGGGCGCGCTCGACTCGCGCTCGGGGGAGGTGGTCATGGACCTCCTGCGCGAACTGCACCGGGCGGGCACGACGGTCGTGGTCATCACCCATGACCGGGACATCGCGGCGTCGCTGCCGCGCGAGGTGCGTATCAAGGACGGGCGGATCGAGCACGACTCTGCCGTCGACGGTCACAACTCCCACGTCGTGGAACGGGTGAGTTCATGAGCACCGCGACACGACCCCGGCCGAAACCGGCCCGCCTGAGCCCGGCGGACATGGTGCGGACCGGTGGCTCGGGCCTGCGCTCGCGCCCCATGCGCGTGTTCCTCTCCGCTCTCGGCATCGCCATCGGTATCGCGGCAATGATCGGCGTCGTAGGCATCTCCACCTCAAGCCAGGAGGAACTGGACCGCAAAATGGCCGCGCTGGGCACCAACTTGCTGACGGCGGCGCCCGGCCAGTCCTTCAGCGGCGGCGCGGCCCATCTGCCCGACGAGGCCGTCGAGATGGCTGCCGCCATCGAGGGCGTGGAGTCCGTCTCGGCGATCGGCAAGACGGACGCGAAGGTGTACCGCAACGACCACGTGCCCAAGGAGGTGACCGGCGGCATCGGCGTGTTCGCGGCACGCACCGACCTGCCGCGAACGGTGGGCTTGGACGTGGTCGACGGCCGTTGGCTGAACGCGGCCACCTCCCGCTTCCCGGCGGTGGTCCTCGGGGCGAGGGCCGCCGAACAGCTCGGCGTCCACGAGGCGGACCCGGAGGCCCAAGTGTGGCTCGGCGAACGGTGGTTCACGGTCGTGGGCGTCCTCGCCGCGAACGAACTCGCCCCCGAACTCGACTCGGCCGCGCTCGTCGGCTGGCCCGCCGCCGAGAAGGAACTGGACTTCGACGGATACGCGACGACGGTGTACGCGAGGGCGGACGAGCCGTCGGTGCACGACGTACAGGAGGTCCTGGGCGCGACCGCGAACCCGGAGAACCCCAACGAGGTGAACGTCTCCCGCCCCTCCGACGCGCTCGCGGCCAAGCAGGCCACGGACGACACGCTGTCCGGCCTGCTCCTCGGCCTGGGCGCGGTGGCGCTCCTGGTGGGCGGCGTCGGCGTGGCCAACACGATGGTCATCTCCGTCCTGGAGCGGCGAGCGGAAATCGGTCTGCGCCGTTCCCTCGGCGCGACCAGAGGCCAGATCCGTACCCAATTCCTCTGTGAATCCCTGCTGTTGTCGGCCCTCGGCGGCCTGGGCGGCGTCGTACTCGGCATCACGGTGACGGCGGGCTACGCCGGATACCAGGGCTGGCCGACGGTCGTCCCGCTGTGGGCGATGGCGGGTGGCGGGCGTGGGCGCCACGCTGGTGATCGGGGGCCTGGCGGGCTTCTATCCGGCGGTGCGGGCGGCGCGGCTTCCGCCCACGGAGGCGTTGGCGGCGGCTTGAGGGGTGGCCCTCGCGGGTCAGCCGTGAGGGGAGTCCGAGGGCCCGTGCGGGCAGTCGACGAGGGTGGTGCCGAGGGCGGTGAGCGTGTGCAGAGCCGTGTTGCGGTACCGGTCGGTGTGCACAAGGCCGGCCCGGCGCAGGGTGGTGGCGTGCCGGCTCGCGTTGGGAGGCGCGACGCCGGCGAGGAGGGCGAGCTCCTTGGTGGAACAGCCCGGGTGTGCCGCGATGGAGGTGAGCACGGCGGCGCGGGTGGGACCGAGCAGCGCGGCCAGTGCCGACGGCGGTGTTCCGTGCTGTGCCGGCTTCGGGGACGGGGCGATGATCGAGCGCGTGTCCCAAGGGCTGTGCGCGGGATAGGTGAGGACGGGCTGTGGCTGGGCGGCGGTGCAGACGGCGGACCACTGCGGTCCGAAGTAGGACGGGACGAGCAGCAGTCCGCGGCCCTCCAGGAGGAGGTCGCCGTCGAGGCCGGAGGCCATCGTGACTTCAAGGACGGGGGCGTTCCAGCGGACGCGGCGGGGGTTCGCGGAGGCGAGCAGGTGCTCCATGCCCCCGGCCAGCGCCTGGCGCGTCCTCATTCCTCCCTCGGCCGTGGCATTGCTGGTGATCTGCTGCCAGTGGGGAGACAGGAGCACGCTGTACATGTGGTCCAGGCTGTCGCACAGCCGCCGGAACAGATCGCGGTCGTCGGCGAGGTGATGGGCCCAGGACGGGAGGGGCCCCTCGGCCGCCACGTCCGCCAGGTCGCTGCGGACCTGTGAGCGCGGCGTGGCGCGCACCCGTTCGAGGACTTCGTCCGGGGAGCCCGACTCGGCACGGGTGAGGAAGTCGGGCGCCCAGCGGCGGGTCCGGATCAGATCGAGAACCATCCTGGCCTCGGGGCGCAGTTCGGCCAGCGCGCGGCGTCTCCAGGCCCCGAAGCGCGCCGCGTGGCCGCGCTGCTGAAGGGTGCGTACGGCCGCGCTCAGTTCCATCAGCGGGAGGGACAGGGGCGACACCCGTGTCCGCGCCAGATCGTCGACCGTGAAATGTATGCGGTAGACCACGACTTCCCGACCCCCGTACGAGAGAGTTCGAGACGATCCTCCGGGAACGCCGTTGTCCGGTACAGGCCGAATCACGTCGAGTGGTGCCACCGACGGCGTGAACGCCCGGCCCCTGATGGGGGTGTCAGCACCGCCGGATCGCGTCGTCGGCGAGGGCGGCCACATCGGCGTAGCCGTCCACGGCCATCGTGAGGTCCGCCTCGGCGAGGATCGAGCGCAGTACGTGCACGATGCCGTCGACGCCGCCCAGGGCGAGGCCGTAGGCGTAGGGGCGGCCGATGCCGACGGCGCTCGCGCCGAGGGCCAGGGCCTTCACCACGTCCGTGCCGGTGCGTACGCCGGAGTCGAAGAGCACCGGCAGGTCACCGGCGGCCTCCACGACGCCGGGCAGGCAGTCGATCGCGGGCAGGCCGCCGTTGGCCTGTCGGCCGCCGTGGTTGGAGCAGTAGATCCCGTCGACGCCGTGGTCCCGGGCGCGGCGCGCGTCCTCGGGGTGGCAGATGCCCTTCAGGATCAGCGGCAGGGTGGTCAGGGAACGCAGCCAGGCCAGGTCGTCCCAGGTCAGCGACTTGCCGAAGACGCCCGCCCAGTGCAGGACCCCGGCGCGGGGATCGGCGTCGAGGTCGGCGTCGACCTTGGAGCGGAAGTGGGGGTCGCTGGTGTAGTTGGCGAGGCACTGGCCGCGCAGCTGCGGAAAGTTGGACGTGGCGAGGTCACGGGGCCGCCAGCCGGTGACCCAGGTGTCGAGCGTGACGACGATCCCGGCGAACCCGGCCGCTTCGGCCCGGCGCACCAGGCTCTCGGCGAGATCGCGGTCGGTGGGCGTGTAGAGCTGGAAGAGGCCGGGCGTGCCGCCGAACTCGGCCGCGACATCCTCCAGGGGATCCACGCCCAGCGTCGAGGCACACATCGGTACCCCGGTCCGTGCCGCGGCGCGCGCGGTCGCCAGGTCACCGTGGCCGTCCTGGGCGCACAGCCCGACGACGCCGATCGGCGCCATGAAGACCGGCGCCGCCCAACGCGTGCCCCACAGCTCGACCGACAGGTCCCGTTCGGTGGCCCCGACGAGCATCCGTGGCATCAGCCCCCACCGGTGGAACGCCTCGACGTTGGCCCGCTGGGTGTTCTCGTCGCCCGCGCCGCCCGCGACGTACGACCACACCGACGGGGGCAGCGCCTGCCCGGCACGCTCTTCGAGCTCGGCGAACGTCATCGGCAGGGTGGGCAGGACACCGCCCAGACCGTTGAGGTAGATCTCGTTCTGGTAGTTGCCGAACGGCGGGTGTGTCACGGGTGTGTCCCATCGTGAGAGGGTGGCGCGCGTCAGGTCAGGTGTCCCGAACCTCGCTCAACTGCTCCGCGTAGAAGCCCCGTTGATAAGGGCTGAGTTCGCTGATGTACAGCCCGCCCCGGCCCCGGCAGATCGGGCAGACGCGCTCCCGGTAGCACAAGGGGCAGTTCTTCCGTCCGTGGGCCTCGCTGGACACCCAGGAGCGGCCGCCGCAGCAGGGGCACCAGCCCAGGCCGTCGCACTCGTAGCACAGCACCGATCCTGCCGCGACGGTCTCGGGCGTGCACACCGGCTGGGGCCATTCGAACTCCTGCGGCTCGTACAGCGCCATCTTCGGCGTCCGCGCGCTGAACCAGACGATGGCCAAGTGGTCGCCCGCACGGACGTCGATCTCGTTGCCTTCCCGACGGCCGCTGACCACGAAGCGGGGGTTCCCGCCCGCGGTCTCCTGCGATGTCGCGACCTCCCAGCCCGCGGAGCGGAGCAGAGCGGCCGCGCGTGACGCGACGTCGGCGGCGCCGACACCCGCGGGACGCTTCCCGTCGAACCCGGACGAGTACTGGTACCAGAGCGGTTCGTGCCAGTCGACGATGCTCGGGTCGTCGAGAAAGAGCAGGCGAAGGTCGCTGCCGGGGGTCAGGTCGGTGATCAGCTCGACCATCTGCTCGCGCAACGCCCGCGCCAGCCGCTTCAGTTCGTCGTGCGCACCCGGTATGGCGCCCATCGCGCCCCCTCTGGTTTGTTCGGCGTTGGCGTGAGGCTTCTCTCCGTACGAAACTCGGTACGAATCTCAGCACGAAACGAGGACGGACGGTATGTCACAGGAACCGGAAGCAACACAGGCCGCAGTCCGTGCACAGTTGCTCCGGCACTACACCGAGACCCTCGCGGCCCTGCCGGCCGAACTGGCCCTGGTGCGGAGCCATCCAGACCTTCCCAAGGCCGTGTTCCACGGCTACACCGCGCCCCACGACTACGACCCCATCCACGACTACGACTGGCTCTGGGAGAAGTTCAGCATCGGGTACTGGCTGCTCGGAACCACCCCCGAATCCTGCGAACGGTACTTCGACCTGGTGCTGGGCGTCTGGAGTGATCGCGGCTGGCTCACGGGAACCACAGGGACTTCGCGCCCGCGTTCGGGCGGTGCGAAGATCCCCGGTGGGTACGGACTCGGCGTCACACAGAGCATGAACGGGTATCTCAGCATCGTCGGGTCGACCCCGCCCTTCCCGGTCGATTCGGCCGCCGGAGACCCGCTCCCCGACCGAATCGACCACCCGTCCCGCAGCGACGGATCCGACGGCTCAGTGGGCGAAGGTCAGCCGGCTCAGCCCTGACGGAGCCTCGAGCTCGTCCACCACGCCGACCGCGAGGTCCTCCGCGCTGATGCGGGAGAGGCCGTCGGCGTCGACCAGGAGCGTGTCGGTGCCCTTGCGGTAGGCCCCCGTGCGCTCGCCCGGCTCGAGGATCGCGGGCGGGCTGAGGTAGGTCCACTTGGCGCCGGAGTGCCTCTCGGCGGCTCGGAACTGTTCGGTGCTGGCGACCGCGATGTCGCGCCATTCGGCGGGTATGTACGCGGGATTGTCGACGATCAGCAGGTCGGGCTCGTCCGGGCTGCGCAGCGGGCCCGCGCCGCCCACGATGAGCAGAGGCGTGCCGGTGGCGGCGGCGACGTCGAGGACGCCGGTGGTCGCCGGGGCAAGGGTGGCCTCGGAGCCGGGAGCGGGACGGATGGTCAGGACGGCGACGTCGGCGGCGGCGAGGACCGGGCGCAGGGCGTCGAGGTCGGTGACGTCCGCGGCCACCGGGTCGACCCCCTCGGGCAGGGAGTCAGAGGCGGGAAGGCGGCGGGAGACGGCGGTGACGGTGTGGCCGCGGCGTACGGCCTCGTCGGTGACGCGGCTGCCGACCATGCCGGTGGCTCCGATGACGGCGATCTTCATGTGAATCGTCACTCCTTGTGGGTTCGGGTGAGGCGGGTTCGGGTGAGGCGGCCGGGGTTGAGCTGCCCGGCGACGAGCGCCGTCAGGGCGAGGGCGAATCCGGCGAGTTGGCCGTGGGTGAAGTCCTCGCCGAGGACGAAGGCGCCGATGAGCGCGGCGACCAGGGGCGAGAGCAGGACGAGCATGGCGGTCGCGGTGACCGGGAGGCGCCCGATGCCGCGGAACCACAGGGCGTGGGCGACGAAGCCGCCGATGGTGCCGAGCCAGAGGTAGCCGGTCACCGCGGACCCGTCGAGGTGCGGGGGAGCGCCTTCGACGAGGAGGGTGAGCGGGAGCAGGACCAGGCCGCCCGCGGTCAGTTGCCAGCCGGCGAGCGTCACGGGCCCCACTTCGCCGGGGCGGCTCCAGTGCTTGGTGAGGATCACGCCCAGGGCCATCGAGCCCGCTCCCGCGAGCCCCGCGACGATGCCGAGCCCGTCGAGCCGCGCGGCCGGTCCGAGGACGACGAGCCCGACCCCGACGGCCCCGGCGACGCCCCATCCGATGCGCCAGCCCGAGGGCCGCTCCCGCAGCACGACCACGGCGAGTCCCGCGACGATGAGCGGCTGTACGGCACCGAGCGTCGCCGCGACCCCGCCGGGAAGCAGCTCCGCGGTCAGGAAGAGGAGCGGGAAGAAGGCGCCGATGTTGAGGGCGCCGAGCACGGCCGCCTTCCACCACCAGTCGCCGCGGGGCAGCGTGCGGGTGACAAGGAGGAGGAGCAGACCGCCCGGCAGCGACCGCAACAGGGCGGCGAACAACGGGTGATCGGGCGGCAGCAGCTCCGTCGTCACCGCGTACGTGGTGCCCCACGAGGCGGGCGCGAGGGCCGTGGCGGCGATCAGCGCGACGGTGCCGCCGGCCAGGGCTGCTCTCCGGCTGCGTACAGCCGTGGAGCGGGCGTCCCGTTCCTGCCGGCGGGGCGGTGAAGTGGTCATGCGGGAAGTCTCGGTCCGGCGCCATCAATCCGTCCAACATATGGTTGTCATCGGACTGATCGCGTTGGAAGATTGATCGCGTGGAACTTCGACAACTTCGGTACGTCGTCGCCGTCGCGGAGACCAGGAACTTCACCCGGGCCGCCCGGCAGTGCTTCGTCGCCCAATCGGCCTTGAGTCATCAAATCGGGAGCCTTGAGCGGGAGTTGGGGGTGAAGCTGTTCGCCAGGACCAGCCGGCGGGTGGAGCTGACACCGGCCGGCGAGGCGTTCCTCGTCGGCGCGCGGCAGTGCCTGGAGGCCGCCGAGCGGGCCGTGAGCGACGCGGCCGCGGCCGTGGGCGAGGTGCGCGGTGAGCTGGCGATCGGGATCATCCCGACCGTGACCGCGGTCGACATCGCCGCGATCCTCCAGCGCTTCCGTGAGCAGCACCCCCAGGTGCGGGTGAGCCTGCACGTCGGCGCCAGCGGCGTGATGACGGCCGAGGTCGCCGCGGGCGACCTGGATGTTGCGTTCCTCGGCCTGGCGGCCGGGAACCCGCCCCAGGGAGTGGAGGCACGGGAGCTCGGCCGGGGGCAGCTCGTCGCCGTCGTGTCGCCCACGCACGCGCTCGCGGACCGCGGAGAGGTCGCCCTCCGCCAGCTCGCGGACTCGCCTTTCGCCGACTTTCCCGTCGGATCCGGCGGGCGCGTGCAGAGTGATCAGGCCTTCGAAGCGGCGGGCCTTGAGCGGGACGTCGCCTACGAAATGATGTCCGCGGAGCTGATGATGCGGTTCGTCGGCCGAGGGCTCGCCGTCGCCCTGCTGCCCGCCGCCATCGCCCGTGCCAACCCGGACGTCCGCGTGCTCACGCTCGCCGACGGTCCGAGCCGGGTCGAATATCTCGCCTGGAGCAAATTCAACCCCACGCCCGCGACCCGGGCGTTCCTGTCCGCGTTCCCTGCCTGAGCGGTGTTCTCTGCGCGAGCCGCGTTCCCTGCCCGAGCGGCGCTCGACTGGGCCGAGAATCCATCTTTGCATGATCATGCGTGAGGGTGCATACTCTTCCTATGTCTAAGGTCCTTACCTCCCTTCCCGCCGGCGAGCGCGTCGGCATCGCCTTCTCGGGCGGCCTCGACACCTCGGTCGCGGTCGCGTGGATGCGCGACAAGGGCGCCGTCCCGTGCACCTACACCGCCGACATCGGTCAGTACGACGAGCCCGACATCGCCTCGGTGCCCGGCCGCGCGAAGACCTACGGCGCCGAGATCGCCCGCCTGGTCGACTGCCGCGTGGCGCTGGTCGAGGAGGGCCTGGCCGCGCTCACCTGCGGGGCGTTCCACATCCGCTCCGGCGGGCGCGCCTACTTCAACACCACGCCGCTGGGCCGCGCCGTCACGGGCACCCTCCTGGTCCGGGCGATGCTCGAGGACGACGTACAGATCTGGGGCGACGGCTCCACCTTCAAGGGCAACGACATCGAGCGGTTCTACCGCTACGGACTGCTCGCCAACCCGCGCCTGCGGATCTACAAGCCCTGGCTGGACGCGGACTTCGTGCACGAGCTCGGCGGCCGCAAGGAAATGTCGGAGTGGCTGCTCGCCCACGACCTGCCCTACCGCGACAGCACCGAGAAGGCGTACTCCACGGACGCCAACATCTGGGGCGCCACTCACGAGGCCAAGATCCTGGAGCACCTCAACACGGGCGTCGAGACCGTCGACCCGATCATGGGCGTGAAGTTCTGGGACCCCTCGGTCGAGATCGCCGCCGAGGACGTGACCATCGGCTTCGACCAGGGCCGGCCGGTGTCGATCAACGGCAAGGAGTTCGCGAGCCCGGTCGACCTGGTGATGGAGGCGAACGCCGTCGGCGGCCGCCACGGCATGGGCATGTCGGACCAGATCGAGAACCGGATCATCGAGGCCAAGAGCCGCGGCATCTACGAGGCGCCCGGCATGGCGCTGCTGCACGCGGCGTACGAGCGGCTCGTCAACGCGATCCACAACGAGGACACCGTCGCCCAGTACCACAACGAGGGACGGCGCCTCGGTCGGCTGATGTACGAGGGCCGCTGGCTGGACCCGCAGGCGCTGATGGTGCGCGAGTCGCTGCAGCGCTGGGTCGGCGCGGCCGTCACCGGCGAGGTGACGCTGCGGCTGCGGCGCGGCGAGGACTACTCGATCCTCGACACCACGGGCCCGGCGTTCAGCTACCACCCGGACAAGCTGTCCATGGAGCGCACCGAGGACTCCGCGTTCGGCCCGGTGGACCGGATCGGCCAGCTCACCATGCGCAACCTCGACATCGCCGACTCGCGGGCCAAGCTGGAGCAGTACGCGGGCCTCGGCCTGGTCGGCTCCGAGAGCCCCGCCGTCGGCGCCGCGCAGGCGGCCGCGACCGGCTTGATCGGCAGCGTCCCCGAGGGCGGCGCCGAGGCGATCGCGTCCCGCGGCGAGGTCTCCGGCGACGAGGAGATGCTGGACCGCGCCGCGATGGAGTTCGGCGTCGACTGACCGGCCCGTCGCCCGGTCCGGGCGACGACAGCACGACCGGGGCCCCGCACCTGCGCGACAACGCAGGTGCGGGGCCCCGGCCGTTCATCGGCCCGATGTGTCAGTACAGCTTCTTCACGGCCGTGGCGGTCGTGGTCTTGAAGTCGGCCACCTGCGCGTCGGCGAAGCCGCCCATCTGCCCCCAGTGGACGAGCGTCACCGTGTTGCCGTCGCGGCCCACCGCGTACATGTTGATGTCGGAGGCACCCCAAGGCGCCTTGGTGTGGACGCCGTAGACGTAGGCGCCCTCCTCGGCGTTCACCTTGCCGTAGTACTTCTGCGCCGCGGTCGTGTCGGGATACTGCTGCATCACCTTCTTCGCACAGCCGGCGAGGTCCTTGCGCACCAGCGCCGCGAAGTCCTTGGCCCGCTGCTCGCTGCGCTCGACCACCGTCACCTGCAGGGCCCCGGTGTCGAGGTCCGTGCGGTAGGCGCGGTGCACGGAGATCGACGGCAGGGCCTCGCCCCCGCACATCGGCAGCGGGTCCGGCTGACCGGCCGTCACCGGGCCGGCGTGCCACGCCGACGAGGCGTGCGGCGGCAGTTCGGACGGCGCCAGAAAACGAGGCGTACCGTCGGCGGCCGCGGCCGGAACCGTCCCCACCGCCACACCCGAGGCACCCACCACGGCCGCCACGGCCAGCAGTCTCACATTCACACGCACGCTCATCTTCGTCTCCCCAAGTCGGCTCTCGTCGACCCGCTGCTTCCCGCGCGGACCGGACCGCCCCCGTGCGTGGCGATCTACGTTCCGTACGACCCGTGGCGCCCCGTGACCGTTGTCCTCGCGTACGTCACGGATCTGTCCCGCATGTCACCGAACAGCAACAACGTGCGCCCTGCAGATGTGAGTTGAGGGTGTTTCAGTGCGAGGGGAGCACGCACACGCTGTCGATGCCGAGGACATGGTTGAGCCTGCCGAACGCCAGCCAGGAGCCCACGCTCATGGTCAGCTCCACGATCTCCGCCTGGCTGTAGCGCTCCTTCATCCGCGTCCAGAAGTCGTCGTCGAGACCGTGGTGGTCGAGGGCGTACCGCTCGGCGTACTCGGCGGCCAGCCGGGTGCGGTCGTCGAAGGCGTCCGTGGTGCGCCACTCGGTGACCGCGTCGGCGAACCCGTCCTCGACCTTCTGCCCGTCGCGTTCGGTACGCCAGTCGAGGCAGAAGGCGCACCCGTTGATCTGCGCGACCCGCAGCCGGGCGGCCTCGAACTCGCGCAGTCCCAGGGTCGTGTGCTCGTAGACCGCCATCGAGAAGTTCGCGGCGGCGGCCCCGATGCCGGGCACCATCTCGCCCCACACGTACCCGATCGGTTCCTTGCCGTCGGGGATGTCGATGATCATGACTGCTTCCTTCCCAGGGTGCCCACCGCGGGGCGCAGCGGGACGTCGAGGGCGTCGTAGAGGCCGGGCTCCGCTGCCGCGAGCCAGTCGACGGCGCCCACCAGGCGGCCGACGGCGGTGGCGTTCCCGCCCGCGGACCGGTTCTCGTCCTCGTCGGTGGCCTCGACGGTGACCTCGATGCGCGGACGGCCCTCGATCACCACCCGGTGCGCGCCGTCGCCGTCCGGGGGAGTGGGCCAGTCCGGGGCGCAGGACCGGTGGATGCGGGTGATGTGCTCGACGACGATGCGGGGTACGCCGCCGACGACGCCCTGCACCTCGAACCGCACCGCGCCCTGGGTGCCCGCCTCGAACTCCCCCATCGTGCGGGTGCGCACCGTCGCGTCCAGCGGACGGCGCTCCACCGTCTCGCGGATCTCCTCAAGCTCGACGCCGAGGGCGCGGGACATCAGACGTATCTGTCCGCCCCACACCATGGTCGGCACCGACTCCAGGAGCATCGGCGGCTGATAGTCCATGGGGTGGCCCATGCCGACCAGATGACGGACCGAGTCCTCCTGGTCGTACGTCGAGTAGTCGAAGATCTCCTGGCAGCGGATCGCGTCCACGGTGGTGCCGAGCCCGCTGATCAGCAGCGGCAGCACGTCGTTGGCCCAGCCGGGGTCGACGCCGGAGACGAACAGCGACCCGCCGCCCGCCGCGATCGCGTCGAGGACCGGCTCCCGCAGTTCGGGCGGGGTGCTCAGCTTGTCGTAGAAGGTGTAGAGGGAGGGCGTGACGACCACGCAGCCCGCGCGGAGCGCCTGGGTGACGTCGGTGAGCGCGCCGTCCGGGCGGATGTCACCGGACGCCGCGTACACCACGGCGCGCGGGCGGGCGGCGAGCGTCGCCCCGATGTCGGCGGTCGCCGCGATGCCCAGTGCGCGGCCGAGCCCGCCGAGTTCGCCGGCATCGCGGCCGACCTTGTCCTTGTTGTTGACGACCACGGCCGCCAACTCCAGCGCCGGGTGGGCGTGGACGGCGCGGATGGCCGCGCGGCCGACGTTTCCGGTACCCCAGACCACCGTGGAAATCATGCGCCGGAGGGTAACGACAGGGTCTCGCACTTCCTAGGGGCACGACCACATTTTCTGACGTACCGTCAGATTTGTTGAACTGCCGCGTGTGCGGGCCGTCCTGGCTGTCTTCGTGGGTTGAGGGGAACAGCGGGTCCAGGGGAACAGGGGGGCGGATCCGGTGGGGCGCACGCAGGCGGTCGTTCCGTGCGACCGTGGCCAGGGTGAACGCCTCCTCCATCAGGAGCATGCGCCCGCGCACGCTGTGTGACCATGCGCCCCCAGTGCTCCCCCCTCGGGCCGGGTGGCGCCGCTCTTCGGGACGTTCGTCCGTGTCCGGGCGGATCGCAGATGACCCGTCCGTGTCAATGCCGCGGACCCTGATGGGGGCTTGTCGGCGTAGGGATCCGGCCAACCGGTGTTCACCGGCTAGTCGTTCGTGCGGTGAATCCGACTTGAGCCCCTGGTCGGAGGGGTTTTCGGTCACTTGTCCGCAGGGCGGAACGCGCCGTGTTCCGGAGGCGTGTGTTTGAGGGGGTGGCAGCCGGGCACTTGGGGCAGGCGGCGGCCCGGCCATGGCTGTCGTACGAGGTTGGGGGCTCGTGGAAGCTACTCGCCGGTTACTGCACGCGTTACCAAGAACACTATCCGTTCAACTTTAGGGGGTTGCTATCCCGTGACCCACCGTGAAGACTGTGGCCGAGTTCCACCGGGACGAAGGTGGTTCGAGTGCGCACTGAGCAGAGCGCCGGACAGGGGTCCGGCAGGGTGTGCGCACCGCCTCACCCCGTTCCTGGGTATCCGGCCTCAGGGGGGCCGCCACCAGTTCGTAGGTGCATGGGGAAGCGCGCGCGCAACCAGCGGCGCGGAACGTTTCACTGGGGGATGAGTGATGTCGGCAAGGTTCGCACCACGGGTGCCGTCCTTCGTCCAGGGGTGGGCGAAGCACCGAAGTGCGCCGTGGCGGCTGTGTTGAGCCCGGCCAACACGGCCTCGTTGACGGGCGGATGACAGCCGTACGGCCCGGCGGGCACGCCACCAGCGCCTAGACTCGCGCAGGTGCCGGCCCGCGCGTCATGCGCGCCCAACTGGTCCGCAAGCATGCCGAGTTCGAGCCCGCCGGTGCAGCGGAGGCAGGCATGCCAGGCCCTCGCCGTTCCCGTCCGCGCGCGTTGCCCGTCCGGCCAGGGGCGCACCATGCCCACGTCCGGCGCGCCCGACGCGACCGCCTGAGCCGCAACCCCGTGGCCCCAACGCGCCCGCACGCGCCATTCATAGGGAGAGATGTGACCAGCAACGAAGCGACACGGCCGGACTTACCCTTCGCCGCCTTGACCGACCGCTGGCAGGCCCTGCGCGAAGGCGGGCCCGTCAGCTACGACGAAGCGCAGGGCGTGTGGCGGGTCGTGGACCACCAAGGGGTCGCCGCCGTGCTCGCCGACCCGGCGACGTACTCCTCGGACATGACCCCGATCGCCCCCACCCAGGAGGACTTCGCGGCCTTCACCCAGGGCAACTTCGTCGGCATGGACCCGCCGGAGCACCGCAAGTTCCGCACCCTCGTGAGCCAGGCGTTCACGCCGCGCGTGGTGCAGGGCCTCGAACCGCGTATCGAAGCCGTGTGCAGGCGCCTGCTCGACACCGTGGCGGACCGCGACAGGTTCGACGTCGTCGACACCCTCGCCTACCCCCTGCCGATCATCGTGATCGCCGAACTCCTCGGCATCCCGGCGGACGATCACCCGCTGTTCCAGGAGTGGGCCGCCACCCTCTTCGGCGGCGACCAGCTCAGCGAGGCGCCCGACGCGGCAGACCTGGAGCGCGCGCTCGAAGCCATCGCGCCGACCGTGCGCGAGATGAACAGCTATGTCCTCGACCACATCCGGCACCGCCGCGCACACCCCGCCGACGACCTCATCAGCGAACTCATCGCCGCCGAAGTGGACGGCGTGCGCCTGGAGGACCAGGAAATGGTCGGCTTCGTCGCCCTTCTCCTGGTCGCCGGACACGTCACCACCACCGCCCTCCTCGGCAACGCCCTGGTGGCCTTCGACCAGCAGCCCGGCACGCTGTCCGCCCTGCGCGCGGAACCCGACCGGCTGCCGGTCGCCGTCGAGGAGGTGCTGCGGCTGCTGCCGCCCTTCCCCGAACTGGGCCGGCGCATCAACAGGCCAGTGGAGCTCGGCGGCCACGAACTGCCCGTCAACTCCCTGGTCATGGCCCACCTGGGCGCCGCCAACCGCGACCCGAGCCGGTTCACCGCGCCCGACACCCTCGACATCCGCCGCAGCCCCAACAACCACCTGACGTTCGGCCACGGCATCCACTTCTGTTTCGGTGCGCCGCTGGCCCGCCTGGAGGCCCGGATCGCGCTGCGCATGCTGCTCGACGACTTCCGCGATCTCGCGGTCCCCTCCTACGCCGACGTCACGTACCAGAACCCCGCCGTCATCATCGGCGTACGTCATCTGCCGGTCGAGGTCAAAAGGCCCTAGCGACCCGCACCTCGGCGCGGCCGGCCGCCCATCCCGCCCGGTCGGCGTCACCTTCCACGAGCCACAGCCAACGGGAGTGCCTTTCTCATGCCGTATCCCATAGCCACGCCGGTCGTCGACCGGCATACACCGCTCCTGCGCCAGGAGTTACAGCACCGCCTCGACAGCCTCGCCCGCGCCCACCGGGTACCCGGAGCCCACCTCGCCGTGGACACCGGCACCGAACTCATCAGCGTCCACACCGGTACCGCCGACGCCGCCACCGGCCGCGCGTACACCGCCGACACGGCCGTCCCGCTGGGCTCCGTCACCAAGGTCTACACCGCCGCCGCCGTCCTCCTCCTGGCCGACGACGACGATCTCGACCTGGACGACCCCGTCGCCTCCTACCTCCCCGAACTGCGCGAGTTACCGAAGGTGACGATCCGTCACCTCCTGGGCCACACCGCCGGGTTGCCGACCGGACCCGACTCGGACACCGCCGCCCGCACCACCGCGACCCGCTATCTGTCCGGGCTCTGCACCGCGAAGGACGCGCTGTTCGCACCCGGCACCGGCTTCTCCTACTCCAACGCCGGCTACATAGCCGCCGGCCGCCTCGTGGAGCTGGTGACCGGCATGACCTGGCAGGAAGCCGTCCAGGCCCTGCTCCTCGACCCCCTGGGCACCGCGCCCGCCTTCCTCGGCGGACCCGCCCCCGCCCGCCCCAGCGCCGTCGGCCACGCAGTGAACACGGCCACCGGCCGGCTGCGCCCGGCCCACCAGAACCTGGCACCGGTGGAGGCACCGGCCGGCGCCCTGCTGGCCGGCGCGCTCGACCTGGTGGACATCGGACGCGCCCTGGCGGGCCGCTCCACCGTCCTGCCGCCCGACCTCGCCGCCCGCATGCGCAGGGCCGAACCCGGCGCCGCCCCGGGCGCCCTGGCGGACGGCTGGGGCCTCGGCGTCGCGCTCTTCGACCAGGACGGCCGGAGGTGGTGCGGCCACGACGGCAACGCGCAGGGCACCTCCTGCCACCTGCGGGTGGAACCGGAAAGCGGCGTGGTCGTCGCCTTCACCGGCAACGCCGGCGGCGCCACCAAGCTCTGGCAGGACCTCGTCGACGACCTCACCCGGCTCACCGGCGCACGCGTGCCGACCGCTCCGGCACCCGCTCACCGCGGCGACCCCATCGCCCTCCCCGAATGCGCCGGCGCCTACCACAACGGCCCGACCGAATACCTGATCACCCTCGACGCGGACGGCCGCCCCACGCTGTCCGTAGACGGCGACGCCCCGCTGCCCCTGGTCTGCTACCCGGACCTGACGTGCGATCTCGTCGACCCCGCCACCGGCCGCCTCGAGCCCGGCGGCCGGTTCCACCGCGACCCCGCCACCGGCGTCATCGAGCACGTGCAGATCTCGGGTCGCGCCGCCCGCCGCACCGGCACCGCCTGACGTACACCGCTCCGCCGTCTTCCTGTGCCGTGCGGCCGCGGCACCCCCATGACTCCGCCGTCCGGGGGTGCCTCCCGCAGCGGCGCGCCCAGCACCGTCCCCGCACTGAAGGACTGCCCCCATGAACGAGCCGCACGACACATCCACTCCGGCGTCTTCTCGGCCGCGGCCCCCCGAGGCCGCCGCGGCCACCGGAACCGAGGGGACGGATCCGGCGCCGCACCGGCCGCTGGCCGAGCTGTTCGGCGCGTGGGTGACGCGCACGCCCGAGGCGCCCGCGCTGACCGACGGCCACCGGACGTGGTCCTACCGCGAGCTGGCGGCCCGTGCCGGGCGGCTCGCCGCCGAACTGATGCGGCGCGGGGCGGGCCCCGAGCGGACCGTGGCCCTGGTCCTGCCGCGCTCCATGGAACTGATCGCCGCCGAACTGGCCGTGTCCCTGGCGGGCGCCGCCTTCCTGCCCGTCGACCCCGACTACCCCGCCGAGCGGCGCGAGTTGATGCTGGCCGACGCGGGGCCCGCGGTGGTGCTCGACGACCTGCGCGTGGTCCGTGACGTGATGGACGGTACGGACGGCGGAAGTGGCTCCTCCGCCACGGACGCCGGGGGAGCGCACGCCGGAGTGCCGGGCGCGCCGGTCGGCGCCGACCATGCCGCGTACGTCATCTACACCTCCGGTTCGACCGGCAGGCCCAAGGGTGTGACGGTCACCCACCGGGGCATCGCGGGCTTCGTCGAGGCCGCCGCGGAGCGGTACGCGGTGGGTCCGGGCGACCGCGTGCTCCAGTTCTCCTCACCCAGCTTCGACGCCTCCGTGCTCGAGCTGTTCATCTCGGTCCTTACCGGCGCCACCCTCGTGGTCCCGCCGGACGGGCCGTGGCTCGGCGACGAACTCGCCGCGGTCCTGGACGAGTTCCGCATCAGCCACACCCTCATCCCCCCGGCCGCCCTCGCCACCCTGCCCGCGCCCGGCCCCGGCGGCGCGGCGGACCTGCGGACGCTCATCGTGGGCGCGGAGGCCTGCCCGGCGCACCTCGTCGACACCTGGGCGCCAGGGCGCCGGATGATCAACTCCTACGGTCCGACCGAGGCCACCATCGTCGCCTCCTGGACCGGGCCCCTCACCGCCGGAAGCGGCACCCCCACGATCGGCGGCCCGCTGCCCGGCACCCGCGCCCACGTCCTGGACGCGGACATGCGGCCGGTGCCGCCCGGCGGTGACGGCGAACTGTTCGTGGGCGGCGACGGTGTGGCCCGCGGCTACCTCAACCGGCCAGGACTGACCGCGGGCCGCTTCGTCGCCGACCCCTTCGGCCCGCCCGGCGCCCGCCTCTACCGCACCGGAGACAGGGCACGCTGGACCGCCGACGGCGACCTCGAGTACCTCGGGCGCGTCGACCGCCAGGTGAAGGTGCGCGGCTTCCGCATCGAACCCGGTGAGGTCGAGGCGGCACTCCTCGCCCACACCGGCGTCCGCGAGGCCGTGGTCGTGGTGCGCGAGGACGAGCCGGGACGGCGCAGGCTCGTCGGCTACGTCACGGCGGCCACCGACGCCGAACACGCCCCGGGGCCCGCGGAGTTGAGGGCCTTCGCGGCCGGAGCGCTGCCCGCACACATGGTGCCCTCGGCCGTCGTCGTACTCGACGAACTCCCGCTCACCCCGCAGAACAAGATCGACCGGCGCGCCCTGCCCGCCCCGGCGCACGCCCCCGCGCCCGGCCGTGTCCTGCCGCGTACGCCCGCGGAGCGGGCACTCGCGGACATCTGGGCCGATGTCCTCGCCGTCGAAGCCGTGGGCGTGAAGGACGACTTCTTCGACCTCGGCGGCGACTCGATCCTGGCGGCGCGGACCCTGTCCCGCATCCGTGACGAGCTGGGCGTCCGCCTTCTCGTACGGGACGTCTTCACCGCACGGAACGTCGCGTCGCTCGCGCCTCTGCTCGGCGACCCGGCCGCCGCCGTGGCCGCGGAGCCCATCCCGGCCGCCCCGCGCGGCCGGCCGCTCCCGCTGTCCAGCGCGCAGCGGCGCCTGTGGTTCCTCGACGACCTCACCGACGGCGGCACCGAGTACAACACCGGCGTGGCGGTGCGGCTGCGCGGAGACCTCGACACCGCGGCACTGCGCCGCGCCCTTGATCGCCTTGCCGCCCGCCACGCGTCGCTGCGCACCACGTTCGCCACCGTCGACGGGCAGGGCGTACAGCGGGTGAGCCGCGCGGCCGACCTGCCGCTGCGCAACGCCGACGTGCGGCGACTGCCCGCCGAGCAGCGCGCCGAGGCCGCCGAGCGGCTCCTCGCCGACGAGTTGAGCCGCCCCTACGACCTGGAGGCGGGGCCGCTGACCCGGGCCCTTGTCGTCCACCGCGCCGACGACGACCACCTGCTGCTCCTCGCCCAGCACCACATCGTCACCGACGGCTGGTCGGTGGGAATCCTGACCCGGGAACTGACCGCCCTCTACCGCGCGGAGGTCTCCGGCACGCCGGACGCCCTGCCCGCGACCGGCGTGCAGTACCCGGACTTCGCCGTGTGGGAGCACGAGCGGTCCGGCGACCGCCACGCCGAGGACCTCGCGTACTGGAAGCGGCATCTGACGGGGATACAGCAACTGGAGCTGCCCACCGACCGGCCGCGCCCCGCCGTGCGCACCACCGCGGGCGCCGCGCACCGCCACCGGCTCCCGGCCGCCCTGATCACCGACCTGCGGCGCCTTGCCGGAGGCCGCGGCACCACCGTCTTCACGCTGTTCGCCGGAGCGGCGGCCGTGCTGTTCTCCCGGTACTCCGGGCAGCGGGACGTGGCCTTCGGCACCGTCACCAACGGGCGCGGGCGGAGGGACCTGGAGGACGTCACCGGTTTCTTCGCCAACACCGTGGTGCTGCGCGAGGAGGTCGACGACACCATGACCGTCGACCGGTTCGTGGAGAGCATGCGCGCGACCGTCCTCGACGCCTTCGCCCACGACGGGGTGCCGTTCGACCGCGTCGTCGAGGAACTCGCCCCGCCCCGCGACCCGAGCCGCACTCCCTTGGTCCAGGCCCTCGTGGTCCAGCAGACCGCCACCGGCCATCCCGCGGACTGCGGCGGGGTGCGCGTCGAGGACCATCCGCTGCCGCGCCCGGCCGCCCGCTTCGACCTGGTCCTGGAGTTCTCGCCGCAGGCGGACGGCGGTTGCGAGCTGACGGTCGAGTACAACACCGAACTGTTCGGCGCGGCCACGGTCTCGCGCATGAGCGGTCATCTGCACCGCCTCCTCGAAGGCATGGTGGAGGGCCCGCACCGGACCCTGGCCAAGCTGCCGCTCCTGTCGGAGGACGAGCGGGGCACCCTGCTCGAATCCTGGAACCCGCCCGCGCCCGCCGGGGAGCACGAGGGCGTCGACGGCACGCTGCCCTCACTGTTCGAGGCGCAGGTGGCGAGCACCCCCGACCGCACCGCCGTGCTCTGCGGCGCGACGCGGCTTGACTACGCCGAGGTGAACCGGCGCGCCAACCGGCTCGCCCGCCTCCTCGTCGCGCGCGGCGCCGGTCCCGAGACGCTCGTGGCGATGTGCCTGCCGCGCACCGCGGACCTCCTGCCGGCCCTGTGGGCGGTCCTGAAGTCGGGTGCCGGATATCTGCCCGTGGATCCCGCGTATCCGCGCGAGCGCATCTCCTTCATGCTCGACGACGCCGCGCCCGCCTTGATCCTGGCCGCCCGGGAGACCGCGGACGCGCTGCCCGACGGGTGCGTTCCGCTGATCCTCGAGGAGTGCCTGGCCGACGAGACCCTGGGCGCGGCTGAGGCGGACCCGACCGAAGCGGACCTGACGGACTCCGATCGGCTGCGGCCCCTGCTCCTGGATCACCCCGCGTACGTCATCTACACCTCGGGCTCGACCGGCCGCCCCAAGGGAGTCGTGGTCACCCACCGCAGCGTCGCCGCGCTCGCCGCGTGGGCGTGCGAGCGGTTCGGTGACCGCGGGTTCGCGCACGTGGTGGCCTCCACCTCGCTCAACTTCGACGTGTCCGTCTTCGAGTTGCTGTGCCCGCTGCTCGCGGGCGGCAGCGTCGAGGTGGTCGCCGACCTGACGGCGCTCGCCGACGCGGACGGACCCAAGCGGGCCGGGCTCCTCAGCGGCGTGCCCTCGGTGGTCTCCCGGATGCTCACCGCGGGCGGCGCGCCCCTGGAGGCAGACACGGTCGTCCTCGCGGGCGAGGCGCTGCTCGCGCAGACCGTACGCGACCTGCGCGAGGCCATGCCGTCCTGCGAGGTGGCCAACATCTACGGCCCCACCGAGGCCACCGTCTACGCCACCGCCTGGTTCGCGGGCGAGGAGGCGCCGGGCCAGTCCCCGCCCATCGGCAGGCCCGTGGCGCGTACCCGCGCCTACGTCCTCGACCGGCTCCTTCGGCCCCAACCTCCGGGCGTGACAGGTGAGTTGTACCTGGGCGGCGGTGGTCTCGCGCGCGGCTACCTGGGACGCCCCGGCCTGACCGCCGCCCGCTTCCTCGCCGACCCGTTCGGCCTGCCGGGGCAGCGCATGTACCGCACCGGGGACCTCGTGCGCTGGACCGCCGACGGTGAACTGGAGTACCTCGGCCGGATCGACCAGCAGGTCAAGGTGCGCGGCTTCCGCATCGAACTCGGCGAGGTCGAGGAGGCGCTGCGCGGGTGCGAGGGCGTGGCGCAGAGCGCCGCCACCGTCCTGGAGAGCGACGGCCACCGGCGCCTGGCCGGCTACGTCGTCCCGGCCCCCGGAGCGCGCCCCGAACCGGAGGCGGTGCGCCGGACCCTCGGCCGCACCCTGCCCGACTACCTGGTCCCCGCGACCGTCACGGTGCTGTCCGCACTGCCGCTCAACCCCAACGGCAAGCTGGACCGCGGCCGCCTCCCGGCACCGGCGCCCACCGGTCACACCACCCGCCACGTCGCGCCCCGCACCCCCACCGAGCGGGCCCTCGCCGGGATCTGGGCCCAGGTGCTGCGCGTGGAGCGGGTCGGCGCCGACGACAACTTCTTCGCCCTGGGCGGCGATTCCATCCTCAGCATCCAAGTGGTCGCCCAGGCCCGGCAGGCGGGGCTCACGGTGACCTCCCGTGACGTCTACCGGCACCAGACGATCGCCGCCCTCGCCCGCTGCGCGGACGCCTCCGGACCCCGCAGAACCACGGCCCCGGCCGTCGTGGACGCCACCGGCACGGCACCGCTGACACCCATCCAGCGCTGGCTGTTCGACAGCGCGGGCGAACGCGCCGGGCACCTCGCGACCGCGAGCGAACGGTCGGGCCACTTCGCGCAGACCCTGTCCACCGAGCTGACCGGCACCGTCGACGCGGCGGCCCTGGAGCACGCGCTCAACGACGTCGTCGCGCACCACGACGCGCTGCGCTCCCGCTTCCCCGGCGTCGCCGGGGGGCCGGGCGGCGCCCGGTGGCACATCGACGTACGCATGCCCCGGCTGCGCCTCACCCACCACACCGGCCCCGGCACCGACACACCGCACCTCGGCCCCTTCGACCTCGACCACGGCCCCCTGCTGCGCGCTGTCCTGCACGACCGGGGCGAGGGCCTGCCCGCCGTCCTGCACCTGGCCGTCCACCACCTCGTGGTCGACGGCGTCTCCTGGCGCGTCCTGCTCGAGGACCTCGACCGGGCCTACCGTGCCCGCCGCGAGGGCCGAGACGGGCGCGGGGCGCTGCCCGCCAAGACCTCACCGCTGCGGCACTGGGCCCGGCGCCTGACCGCCCACGCCGCCGAGGGCGGCTTCGACGACGAGGCGGCGTACTGGACACAGGCCACCGCGGGCGCCGCGGCGGAACTGCCGCGCGACCTGACGGGCGCCGATACCTACGCCACGGCGCGCTCGGTGACCGTACGCCTGACCGCCGAGGACACCTCCGCGCTGCTGCGGACGCTGCCGGACACCTATCGCACCCGGGTCAACGACGTACTGCTGAGCGCTCTTGGCAGGGTGCTATGCGCGTGGACCGGACACGAGCGCGTGCTCGTGGACGTCGAGGGGCACGGCCGAGAAGAACTCTTCGCCGACGTCGACACCAGCCGCACCGTCGGCTGGTTCACCACCCGCCACCCCGTCGCCCTCGCCGTCCCGCAGGACGCGAGCTGGGACGCCGTACTCAAGCAGGTCAAGGAACAGCTCCGCGTGGTGCCCCGGCACGGTCTGGGGCACGACGTCCTGCGGTACCTGGGCAGGACCGGCGTGCTGCCGCCTGCGCCCGCCGCGCAGGTCAGCTTCAACTACCTCGGCCGGTTCGGGGTCGGTGAGGAGTCCGACGGTCTGTACGGCGGTACGTTCCGTCCGCTGGAGCTGGACGCCGACCCGCTCGCCGCCCGCCCCCACCCGCTGGAGGTCGTGGGTCAACTGGACGGCGAGGAGCTGGAGTTCACCTGGTTCTACTCCGCCGCGCTGCACCACGAGTCCACCGTCACCGGCCTCGCCGGGCGGTTCGCCGACGCGCTCGCAGACATCGCCCGGCACGCGGCCACCCCCGGCACCGGCGGGCGCACCCCGTCGGACTTCCCGCTGGTCGCGCTCGACCAGGCCGCCGTGGACCGCATTACGGGCGAGGGCCCCGGCGCGGTGGACGACGTCCACCCGCTCACGCCCACCCAGACGGGCATGCTCTTCCACGGCCTGTCGCAGGACGACCGGCGCGTCTACTTCCAGCAGTTGTCGTTCGTCCTGGACGGCGTGTCCGACGCCGAGGCGTTCGCGGCGGCCTGGCAACAGGTCACGGACCGCACACCGGTGCTCCGCGGCGACGTCGTGTGGCAGGACGTCCCCGAGCCTCTCTTCGTGGTGCGGCGCCACGTGGCCGTCCCCGTCACCCACCTCGACTGGCGCGAGCTGAGCGAGGACGAACGGGAGACCAGGCTGCGGGACTTCCTCGACCAGGACCGCGAGCGCGGCGCCGACCTGACACCGGCCCCGCTCCAGCGCCTGGCCCTCGCCCGGCTCACCGACACCTCCGTGCGGGTGGTGTGGTCCTTCCACCACCTGATCCTCGACGGCTGGAGCCTGTTCCACGTCCTGTCCGACGTGTTCGCCCACCACGCCAGGATCACCGGCGCGCCCGGCGCCGACGGCTCCCTCACGGAGCGGCCCGACCGGCGTCCGTACCGCGACTACGTGGCCTGGCTGCGCGAGCGCGACGCGGCGGAGGCCGAACAGCACTGGCGGGACCGCCTCTGCGGCCTGAACGAGACCACCCCGCTGCCCTACGACCGCGAGCCGCGCGAGAGCCACCACGCCGAGTCGACGGACGCGGTCCGCGTCACCGTGCCCGAGGCCACCAGCCGGGCGCTCGAAGACCTCGCGCGGTCGGCGGGGCTGACCGTCAACACCCTGGTCCAGGGCGCGTGGGCGGTGCTCCTGAGCCGGCAGGCGGGCCGGGACGACGTCGTCTTCGGCACCACCGTCTCCGGCCGGCCGCCCGAGCTGCCCGGCGCCGAGGACATGGCCGGGCTCTTCATATCGACCCTGCCCACCCGCGTCACGGTGGCGGGCGAGGGCACCCTCCTCGACTGGCTGCGCGACCTCCAGCGCGGCCAGAGCGAGGACCGCCGCTTCGACCACGTACCGCTCACGCGGATGAAGGCGCTCAGCGAACTGCCCGAACGGGCCGCGCTGTTCGACAGCATCGTGGTCTTCGAGAACTATCCCGTCGACGACGACCTCGCCGCCGCCCACGGGCTGCGGCTGACCGGGCTCGACGGCATCGAGACCACCAACTACCCGCTCAGCCTGGTGGCGTACCCCGGGACGGAACTGGCCCTGCGGGTCGGCTACGACCCCGAACTGTTCGACGCCGCCACCGTCGCGCGGATGGCCGAGTACCTGACCGTCCTCCTGGAAGGCATGACGGCCGCGCCGGAACGCGCGCCCGCGCGGCTTCCCCTGCTGACACCCGCCCGCCGCCACCAGGTGCTGGAAACGTGGAACGACACCGCCGCGCACACCCCGGACGTCACCGCGGCGGACCTGTTCGCCGCACAGGCGCGCCGCACGCCCGACGCCGTCGCCCTGGAAGCCGGGGACGAACGGCTCACCTACGGAGAGCTGGACGACCGGGCCGAGGCCCTCGCCGGTCGGCTCATCGCGCTCGGCGTCACGCCGGAAGTCGCGGTGGGCGTCCTGATGGACCGTTCGGTCACCCTCGTCGTCGCGCAACTCGCCCTCGCCCGCACCGGCGGCGTGTACGTCCCGCTGGACGGCAGGGCTCCGGACGAGCGGCTGCGGCACATGCTCGGTGATGTGGGCGCGGGGCTGCTGCTCACGGATGCCGCCTGGGAGGAGAGCGCGCGCGGTGTGCTGCCCGAGGGCAGGGTGCTGCGCGTCGACGGTGACCTCGACGACAGCCTTGGCGGCGGCTTCGGCGGCGGTCTCGACGTCGACTTCGCCGGAGCCTTCGGCGGTGCGGCGGCCGATGGGGCGCCACTGTCCGACGGGGCGCAGCTGTCCGACGGGCGGGCGTCCGGCGCACCCGCGCCCGGCGGTCCGGGCATCCCCTTCGTGCACCCCGACAACGTCCAGTACGTGATGTTCACCTCGGGCTCCACCGGCCTCCCGAAGGGCGTCGCCGTGCGCCACCGGGACGTCGCTGCGCTCGCTCTCGACCGTGCCTTCGCCGGGCACGAGCGGGTCCTCGTGCACTCCCCGCACGCCTTCGACGCCTCGACGTACGAGCTGTGGGTGCCGCTGCTGCACGGCGGAACGGCCGTGCTCGCGCCGCCGGACGACCTGGACGCCGCCGCCGTACGCCACGCGATCGACGAGCAGGGCGTGCGCTGCCTGTGGCTCACCGCCGGGCTCTTCCGTCTGCTCGCCCAGGAGGACCCGGCCTGCCTGCGCGGTGCCGCCGAGGTGTGGACCGGCGGTGAGGCCGTGCCCGGCGCGGTGGTCGCGCGGGTCCTGGACGCCTGCCCCGGCCTGACCGTCGTCGACGGCTACGGCCCCACCGAGACCACCACGTTCGCCACCCGGCGCCCCTTCCGCGCCGGCGACCCGCTGCCCGCGGTGCTGCCCATCGGGCGGCCCCTGGACAACACCCGCGTGTACGTCCTCGACGACGCGCTGCAGCCCCAACCACCCGGCGTTCCAGGGGAGTTGTACGTCGCGGGTGCCGGTCTGGCCCGCGGCTACGCCGGACTGCCCGGGGCCACCGCCGCCCGCTATCTCGCCGACCCGTTCGGCGCGCCCGGCACCCGCATGTACCGTACCGGCGACATCGTGCGCTGGAGCGGCGACGGCGAACTGCACTTCGTGGGGCGCGCGGACGACCAGATCAAGATTCGCGGCTTCCGGGTCGAGCCCGCCGAGATCGAGGCCCGGCTCACGGCCCATCCGGCCGTCGCCGAAGCGGTCGTGTCCCTGTACGAGCAGGCCGGACGCAAACGCCTGGCCGCCCACCTCGTACCGGCCCCGGGCGCACCGGTTCCGGCCGCGGCCGAGCTGCGCGACCGGTTGGCGGCGGACCTGCCGGACTACATGCTGCCCGCCGCCTTCGTCACCGTGCCGGAGCTGCCCCTGACGGCCAACGGCAAGGTGGACCGGCGCAGGCTGCCCGAGCCCGACTGGAGCGCGACGGGCGACACCGCCTACCGGGCGCCGCGTGCCGGAGCCGAGCAGATCCTCAGTGAGATCTGGGCGGACCTGCTGGGCGTGGCACGTGTCGGTGCCGACGACCACTTCTTCATGCTGGGCGGCGACTCGATCCTGAGCATCCAGGTGGTCTCGCGCGCCCGTGCCGCCGGGCTCGCCCTCACCCCGCGCGACCTGTTCCGCCACCCCACCATCGCCGCCCTCGCGGCCGCCGGCGGCACCGCCGCGCCCGTCGCCGGTACCGACCCGGTGGCCGGGGAGGTCGCGCTCACGCCCATCCAGCACTGGTTCCTGGACGCGGACCCGCACCGCCCGGAGTTCTTCAACCAGTCCGTCGTCGTGGAGACAGCCGAGGACGTCGACGCCGACGCCCTGCGCCGCGCACTCACCGCCCTGTGGGCCCACCACGACGCCCTGCGCTCGCGCTTCGACCGGCAGGACGACGGCGCATGGCGGCAGACGTGCGCCGACGCCGAGAAGGCGGCACCCGAACTCCTCGAAGTCCACGACCTGAGCGATCTGGATTCGGCGGACGCCGAGGACACCGAGGCCCGCCTCACAGCCGAGGCGCACGCCGCCTTCCGCCTCGGCACAGGCCCGCTCCTCACCGCCCGCCTGTTCACCGGGGCCCGCCCACGGCTGCTCCTGACGGTGCATCACCTGGTGGTCGACGGCGTCTCCTGGCGCGTACTCCTGGAGGACCTGGACACCGCCTACCGGCAGGCGCGCGCCGGGGAAGGAGTACGGCTCGCCGAGCGCACCACTTCCGTCCAGGAGTGGGCCCGCCGCCTGCACGCGCACACCGAATCCGGCGGCTTCGCCGCACAGCGCGAGCACTGGCAGGACGTGTCCCGGCACTGCGCCGCACCGCTGCCCGTGGACGGTGAGGGCGACGGCGGCAACACCATGGCCGACGTCCGTGAGGTCACCGTACGACTCGACCGGCAGCGCACCGACGCGCTGCTGCGCGAGGTGCCCGGCGCCTACCGCACACGTATCGACGACGCCCTGCTGGCCGCCCTCGGCCGGGTCCTCGCGGGGTGGACCGGGCGCGGGACGGTCGCCGTCGGCCTGGAGGGGCACGGCCGCGAGGACCAACTGTTCGACGACATCGACCTGTCGCGCACGGTCGGCTGGTTCACCTCCCTGTACCCGGTCGCGCTCGCGGTGCCGGACGGGGACTGGGGCGCCGCCCTGAAGGCAGTGAAGGAACAACTGCGCTCGGTCCCCGACCGGGGCATCGGCTACGGCGCGCTGCGTCACCTGGACGCGGACGGGGGGCTGACCGGTGCGCCGGAGGCCGCCGTCAGCTTCAACTACCTGGGCCGGTTCGGCTGGAACGGCGGAGCCCGGGGCGACGACGACGGCGCGCTCGTGCGTTCCGTGCCCGGCGGGCTCGGCGGCGCCGAGGCCCCCGAGTCGGTGCGCCCGCACCTGCTCGACGTGGTGGCCCGCGTCGAGGACGACCGCCTTGAGATCACCTGGTACTACAGCCACCGCACACACCGCGAGGAGACCGTCACGGGCCTCGCCTCCGGCATGCTCCAGGCCCTGGAAGGCATCGTCGCCCACTGCGCCGAGCCCGGCGCCGGAGGCCGCACCCCGTCCGACTACCCGCTGGCCCGCCTCGACCAGTCGGCACTCGACCGGATCGTGGGCGACGGCCGCGCCGTCACCGACCTCTACCCGCTGACGCCGATGCAGGCGGGCATGCTGTTCCACAGCCTCCTGGACCCGGACGGCCGCACCTACGTCAACCAGGTCCAACTGGTGCTGCGCGGCGTCACCGACCCGCACGCCCTGGCCGAGGCGTGGCAGCAGACTGCCGACGCCAACCCCGTGCTGCGCACCCGCCTGGAGTGGCAGGAGACCGCCGAACCCCTCCAGGTCGTGCAGCGGCGCGCCACCGTGCCCGTCACCCACCACGACTGGACGACCTGGTCCGCCGAGCGCCGCGAGCAGGAGATGGACCGGCTGCTCGCCGAGGACCGCGCGACCGGCATCGACCTGGGGGCGGCACCGCTGATGCGGCTCACCCTCATCCGCCTCGCGCCGGACCGGGTGCGGATGGTGTGGACGTTCCACCACGTCCTGCTCGACGGGTGGAGCGCGGCCCAGGTCTTCGACGAGGTGTGCGAGCGGTACGCCGCGCTGACCACCGGACGCCGCCCCGAGGTTCCCGACCGGGCGCCCTTCGCCGACTACCTGGGCTGGCTGACCGGCCAGGACCACGAGCAGGCCGAACAGTACTGGCGCACCTTCCTCGCCGGGTTCGCCGCGCCCACGGAACTGCCGCGGGACCACAGGACCGCCGAGGCGCACCGCGCCTCCTCGTCCGGTTCGGTCCGCGTGACGCTCGACGCCGACGCGTCGGCGCGGCTGCGGGACACTGCCCAGCAGGCCGGGCTGACCGTCAACACCATGCTCCAGGGCGCCTGGTCGCTGCTTCTCTCCCGCTACGGCGGCGGTGACGACGTGGTGTTCGGCACGACTGTGTCCGGGCGCCCGGGCGACCTGCGCGGTGTGACGTCCATGGTCGGCCTGTTCATCAACACGCTGCCGACCCGGGTACGCGTCGACGGACAGCGGCGCCTCCTCGACTGGCTCGGCGATCTCCAGGCCGCCCAGTCGGAGTCGCGGCGCCACGACTTCGTCTCGCTCGCCCAACTGCAGACCTGGAGCGACATACCCGGCGGCACCAGCCTGTTCGACAGCATCGTCGTCTTCGAGAACTACCCGTTCGACGCGGACGCCCTGGCCCGGCACGGCCTGGCCATCGACCAGGAACGCGACGTGCAGCCGACCAACTATCCGCTCACTGTGGTGATTTCACCCGGGGAGCGGCTCTCGGTCGAACTCGGCTATGACCCCCGGTACTTCGAGGAGTCGACGGCCAGCTCTCTGGCGGACCAGCTGCTGCATACGTTGCACGCGCTGGCGGACGCGAAGGACACCACACGGCTGGACGCCGTCGATGTGCTGCCGTCTGGGGAGCGGTCGCGGTTGCTGGCGGGCGGCACGGCCCGTCCGGCGATCGAGTCGGTCGCGCCGGTGACTCTGCCTGCTCTGGTGGAGGCGGCGGTGGATCGCACTCCGGACGCACTCGCTTTGGACGCGCCCGGCTTGGCGTTGTCGTTCGCGGAGTTGGAGGCGCGGGCGAATGTGCTGGCGCACCGGCTTGTCGCGCGGGGCGTGGGTCCCGGCGATCTCGTGGCGCTGACTCTGCCGCGTTCGGCGGAGATGGTCCTGGCCCAGGTGGCGGTCACCAAGGCGGGTGCGGCGTTCGTGCCGGTCGATCCGGGATATCCGGAGGAGCGGATCGCGCTGATGCTGCGGGACGCGGCACCCGCACTGACCCTCGGAGCCGAGGAGGTCAGCGGTCTGCTCACCGGTGATCAGGACCAGGGTCGACGACGGCCCACGGACGCCGACCGTGTGCGTCCGTTGCGGCTTGATGATCCGGCGTACGTCATCTACACGTCGGGGTCGACCGGCACGCCCAAGGGTGTGGTCGTCACCCACCGGGGCCTCGCGGGCTTTGCCGCCGCCGAGGCCGCGCACTACGAGGTGAGTCCCGGCGACCGCGTCCTCGTGTTCGCCACGCCGAGCTTTGACGCTTCGGTGCTCGAACTGTGCATGTCGCTGCCGCAGGGGGCGAGTCTGGTGGTGCCCCCGCCTGGTCCGCTGCTGGGCGCCGAGTTGGCGCAGGTGCTGCGCGAGGGGCGGATCACGCACACGCTGTTGCCGCCTGCCGCGTTGGCCACGCTGCCGTCGGACACGCCCGGCACGCTGCCCGACCTGAAGACCCTGACGGTGGGAGCCGATGCGTGCGGTGCCGAACTGGTCGCGCGGTGGGCGCCGCACCATCGTCTGGTCAACTCGTACGGGCCCACGGAAGCCACCGTGGTCGCCACCTGGTCGGGCCCGCTGGAGCCGGATGATGCCGCCCCGCCCATCGGCCGACGGCTGCCGGACACCGGCACCTATGTGCTGGACGCGCGGTTGCGGCCGGTGCCCGATGGTGTGGCCGGTGAACTGTGGCTGAGCGGGCCGTCGTTGGCGCGCGGTTACCTGAACCGGCCCGGTCTGACCGCGTCCCGCTTCACCGCCGATCCCTTCGGTGCGCCCGGTACCCGCATGTACCGCACAGGTGACCTCGTACGCCGAGACGCCCGCGGCGAACTGCACTACCTCGGCCGCACCGACCACCAAGTGAAGCTGCGCGGCTTCCGCATCGAACTGGGTGAGGTGGAGTCCGCCCTCGCCCGGCACCCGCAGGTGTCCGCGGCCGCCGCGCAGGTGGTCGAGCACGACGGCCACCGGCGCCTCGTGGCCTACGCCGTCCCCGACGGCGCCGACCTCCCGGACTCCGCCGAACTGCGCAACTTCCTCGCGCGGACGCTGCCGGACCACCTGGTCCCGTCCGTGGTGGTGCCGTTGGAGCAGTTGCCGCTCGGCGCCACCGGCAAGCTGGACCGCCGGGCGCTGCCCGAACCGGTGTGGCCGGCCGGCGGCACCGGCAACGGGGAAGACGCGCCGCGCACCGACGCCGAGAAGACGCTCGCCACCATCTGGTCCGAGGTGCTGCGTGTGCCCGACGTGGGCGTGCGCGACAACTACTTCACCCTCGGCGGCGACTCCATCCTCGGCATCCAGATCGTCTCCGCCGCGCGCCGGGCAGGACTGGCCCTCAACCCCCGGCACCTGTTCCAGCACCAGACGGTCGCGGAACTGGCCGCGGCGGCCGAGGACCTGCCGACCACGGCGATCCGGGCCGAACAGGGCCCGGTCGTGGGCGAGGCGCCGCTGACCCCCGTACAGCACTACCTGTTCGACACCCTCGCCGGCGACCCGGCGCAGCTCACCCAGGCGGCCTGCCACCACCTGGCCGCCGACACCGACGAGACACTGCTGCGCGGCGCGCTCACCGCGGTCCTCGACCACCACGACGCCCTGCGGCTGCGCTGCGAGAGGGACGGCGACGGGCACTGGCGCCAGCACATCGCCGCCCCCGGCGCCGAAGCCCACCTCGAAGCGCACGACCTGCCGCGGCGCACCCCGGAAGGCACCGACGCGGCGCTGCACGAGCTGGCCGAGCGCCTCGGCGGCGGGTTCGACCTGGCCGCAGGCCCGCTGCTCAAGGCCGCGCTGTGCCGCCCCGACGGCGACAAGCGGCCCGTACTGGTCCTCGCCGCCCACCACTTGGTGGTCGACGCCGTGTCGTGGCACGTGATCCTGGAGGACCTGGACATCGCCTACCGCGCGCTGCGCGACGGGCAGCCAGTGGACCTCGGGCCGAAGACCACGTCGTTCCGCGCGTGGGCGCGCCGCCTCGCCGACCACACCGCCGAGGGCGGCTTCGACCACGAACTCGCCCACTGGGAGCGGGTGTCGGGGGGCGCCGCTCCGCTGCCCGTCGATCTCACCGGCGCCAACACCGCCGCCTGCGAGGAGACGGTGACGGTCCGCCTGGACCGCGAGGACACCCGCAGGCTGCTCCAGGACGTGCCCGACGCCTACCGCACCCGCGTCAACGACGTCCTGCTGTGCGCCCTGGGCCGGGTCATGGCGCGCTGGACCGGACGCGACCGGGTGGAGGTCACGCTGGAGGGCCACGGCCGCGAGGAACTGTTCGACGGCGTCGACCTGTCGCGTACGGTCGGCTGGTTCACGAGCGTGTACCCCGTCGCCCTCGACGTGCCCCGGCACGCGGACACCGGCTCCGCCCTGAAGTCCGTCAAGGAGAGCCTGCGCGCCGTGCCGCGCGGCGGACTGGGATACGGCGCCCTGCGCCACCTGCACGCCACGGCGGGGGACCGGCTCCCCGGACTGCCGCAGCTCGGCTTCAACTACCTAGGGCAGCAGGACGGCAACACCCCGGCGGGCGGGCTGCTGCACGCACCCCACGGCGGACTCGTCGGCGGCATGGACCGTGCCGCGGAGCGCCCGCACCTCATCGACGTCCTCGGCCATGTCACCGACAAGCGCCTGGAGTTCACCTGGTCGTACTCCCGCGAGGTGTACCGCCGCGACACCGTCGACCGGCTCGCCGCCGAGCTGGCCGAAGAGCTGCGCGCCATCGTGCGGCACTGCGCCGAGCCCGGCGCCGGGGGCCGCACCCCGTCGGACTTCCCGCTGGCCCCGCTGGACCAGGAGACCGTGGACCGCCTGGTGGGCACCGGCCACGACATCGTGGACGTCTACCCGCTCACCCCCACCCAGTCCGGCATGGTCGTCCACGGCATGGACGACCCCGGCGGGGGCGTCTACACCGAGCAGGTCACCTTCGTGATGGACGGGGTGCGCGACACCGGCCCGCTGGCCGCCGCCTGGCAGCACGTCGTCGACCGCACCCCGATGCTGCGCACCGCCGTGGTCCTCAGCGGCGTTCCCGTCCCGCTCCAGGCAGTGCACCGCGCGGCGGCCCTGCCCGTCAGGGAGTACGACTGGAGCGACCTGACGCCCGAGCGGCGTACGGCGGAACTTGAGCGGCTGCTCGCCGAGGACAAGGCGCGCGGCCTCGCCCTCGACGGCGTGCCGCTGCTGCGCGTCGCCCTGATCCGCCTTGCCCCGGACGAGGTGCGCGTGGTGTGGACCTTCCACCACGTCCTGCTCGACGGCTGGAGCGTCTTCCACGTCCTGTCGGACGTCGTGGCCTGCCACTCGGCGCTCGCCGCGGGCGACGAGCCGCGCCTTCCGGACCGCCGCCCGTTCGCGGACTACGCGGCCTGGTTCGCAGGGCGCGACACCGCCCGCGCCGAGGAGCACTGGCGCACCACCCTCGCCGGACTCACCGCCCCCACCGCCCTGCCCTACGACCGCAGGCCCGCCCTGGGCGCCACCGCCTCCTCCGGCACCTGGCTGTCGCAGCGGCTCGGCGAGGACTCCACCCGGCGGCTCCAGGAGTACGCCCGCCTGCACCGGCTGACCCTCAACACCGTGGTCGAGGGCGCCTGGGCGCTGCTCCTCTCACGATGGAGCGGCGAGCCCGAGGTCTGCTACGGCACCACCGTCTCCGGACGGCCCTCGGACCTGCCGGGCGCCGACACCATCACGGGCCTGTTCATCACCACGCTGCCCGCGCGGGCCACCGTGGACGGCCGGGAGACGTGCGACGCGTGGCTGCGCCGCACCCAGGCCGCGCGGGCCGAGGACCGCCGCTTCGGCCACATACCGCTCACCCGTCTGCACGGCTTCAGCGAAGTGCCTGCTGGGACACCACTGTTCGACAGCCTGCTCGTCTTCGAGAACTACCCCGTCGACGACAGCACCGCGGGCGCCCACGGCGTACGGATGCGGGACCTGGAGGCCCGCGAGGCCACCAACTACCCGATCACAGTGGTGATTTCGCCCGGGGATCGGCTCTCCGTCGAACTCGGCTATGACCCCCGGTACTTCGAGGAGACGACGGCTCGCTCCCTCGCCGATCAGCTCCTGCATACGTTGCACGCGCTCGCGGACGCGACGGGCGCCACGTGCCTGGACGCCGTCGATGTGCTGCCGCCTGCGGAGCGGTCGCGGTTGCTGGCCGGGCCTGCCCGCCCTCAGATCGATTCCGTGGCACCGGCGGCCTTGCCTGTGCTGGTGGAGGCGGCGGTGGATCGCACTCCGGACGCACTCGCTTTGGACGCGCCCGGCTTGGCGTTGTCGTTCGCGGAGTTGGAGGCGCGGGCGAACGTGTTGGCGCACCGGCTGATCGGGCGGGGTGTGGGTCCCGGCGATCTCGTGGCGCTGACTCTGCCGCGTTCGGCGGAGATGGTCCTGGCCCAGGTGGCGGTCACCAAGGCGGGTGCGGCGTTCTTGCCGGTCGATCCCGGTTACCCGGAGGAGCGTGTTGCGCTGATGCTGCGGGACGCTGCGCCCGCACTGACCGTGGGCGCCGAGGAGGTCGCGGAGTTGCTTGCCGGCGTACCTGACGGCGAGCTGGGGCATCGGCCCACGGACGCCGACCGTGTGCGTCCGTTGCGGCTTGATGATCCGGCGTACGTCATTTACACGTCGGGGTCGACCGGCACGCCCAAGGGTGTGGTCGTGACCCACCGGGGCGTGGCTGGCTTCGCTGCCGCCGAGGCCGCGCACTATGAGGTGAGCCCCGGCGATCGGGTTCTCGCCTTCGCCACGCCGAGCTTTGACGCTTCGGTGCTCGAACTGTGCATGTCGCTGCCGCAGGGGGCGAGTCTGGTGGTGCCGCCGCCCGGTCCGCTGCTTGGTGTGGAGCTGGCCGAGGTGCTGCGTGGCGGTCGCATCACGCATACGTTGTTGCCGCCTGCCGCGTTGGCCACGCTTCCGTCGGACACTCCCGGCACGCTGCCCGACCTCAAGACGCTGACGGTCGGGGCGGATGCGTGTGGGGCGGAGTTGGTGGCGCGGTGGGCGCCGCACCATCGCCTGGTCAACTCCTACGGGCCGACCGAGGCCACCGTGGTCGCCACCTGGTCGGCTCCGCTGGAGCCGGATGATGCCGCCCCGCCGATCGGTCGGCGGCTGCCGGACACGGGGACCTACGTGCTGGACGCGCGGTTGCGGCCGGTGCCCGATGGTGTGGCCGGTGAACTGTGGCTCAGCGGGCCGTCGTTGGCCCGTGGCTACCTCAACCGGCCCGGCCTGACCGCGTCCCGCTTCACCGCCGATCCCTTCGGTGTGCCCGGCGCCCGCATGTACCGCACAGGTGACCTCGTACGCCGCGACGCCCACGGTGAACTGCACTACCTCGGCCGCACCGACCACCAGCTCAAGCTGCGCGGCCATCGCATCGAGGCGGGCGAGGTCGAGACGGTCCTCACGCGGCACCCCGCCGTCCTGGACGCCGTGGTGACAGTGCGGGAGGACGAGGCGGACCTGCCGCGTCTGGTCGCCCACCTGCTGGTCGTGCCGGGCGCGGAGCCCCCCGCGGCAGCGGAACTGCGCGTCCTGGCCGCGGGTGCCCTGCCCGGCCCGATGGTGCCCTCCGCCTTCGTCGTCATGGAGCGCTTCCCGCTCACCGACAACGGCAAGACCGACCGGGCCGCGCTGCCCGCGCCCACCCCGGACCTGGCGGAGACGGCCGAGCGTGTCGCACCCCGTACTCCCACGGAGCAGGTCCTGGCCGACATCTGGGAGGAGGTCCTGCAGACGACGGTGGGCGCGGAGGACGACTACCTCCTGCTCGGCGGTGACTCCCTGCGTGCCCTGCGCATCGTCTCGCGGGCCAACGACGCCTTCGGCGTGAGCCTCACCCCCCGCGACGTCCTGGTCCACCGCACGGTCGCCGCCCTGGCCGACCTGGTGGAGGAGCAGGTGCTCAGCGAACTCGAAGACGCCGCGCGCGGCGACAGCGACCACGACGAACTGTAAGGACCCTCACGACCATGACGTCTTCGAAGCGAGACCGCGCCGAGGCCCTGCCCCAGGACCTTCAGGAGGCGCTGCGCCGCCGCCTTGCGGGACGCGCCGGGGCAGCGGGAGCGGCAGCACGCGCCGGGGCGCCGGACAAGGGTGCCCGCCGGGGCATCCCGCGCGCCGACCGTTCCCGGCCCCTGCCGCTGTCCTTCGCGCAGCAGCGGCTGTGGTTCCTCGACCGGCTGAGCCCTGGCGACGCCGGTTACAACAGCGCGGTCGCCCTGCGGCTCACCGGGCCGCTGGACCGCGCCGCTCTCTCCCGCGCCCTCGACACGTTGGTGGGGCGGCACGAGGCGCTGCGCACCACGTTCGAGGAGAGCGACGGGCGGCCGGCGCAGAGCGTGCGCCCGGCGGGTCCGGTGCCGCTGCCGGTGCGGGACCTCGGTGTGCCGTACGGAGACGTCCCGGCCGCGCCGGACCGGCACGCCCCCACCGGCGGCTCCGTGCTGGACGCGGCGCTCCTCGACGAGTACAACCGCCCCTTCGACCTCGACGCCGACGCCCTGCTGCGCGCACTCCTGCTGCGGGAGTCCGACGCCTCGCACATCCTGATGCTGACGGCCCATCACATCATCACCGACGGCTGGTCGATGGGCGTACTCCTGGAGGAGCTGTGCCTCGCGTACGACGCCTTCGCCAGGGGAGCGGAGCCGGACCTGCCGCCCGTGGCGACGCAGTACCCGGACTTCGCGGTGTGGCAGCGCGAACAGCTCTCGGGGGCGCGGCTCGAACGCCAAATCGCGTACTGGAAGAAGCAGTTGACCGGTTCCGTCGCGCCCGCGCTGCCGCTGGACCGGCCGCGCGGCGGGAAGGAGCCCGGGGCGGGCGCGATCCACCAGTTCACCGTCCCCGCTGATGTCACGGCCAAGCTGCGCACCCTCGCGACCGAGCAGCACACCACCCTCTTCACCGCTCTGGTCGGCGGCTGCCAGGCGCTGCTCGCCCGCTGGTCCGGGCAGGACGACATCATCGTGGGCTCCCTGACACCGGGGCGCCCCCGCACCGACCTGGAACGCGCCGTCGGCTTCTTCGCCCATACCGTCGTCCTGCGCACCCCCGTGGAGTCCGGCGGCTCCTTCCGTGACCTGCTCACGGCCGCGGCCGACACCGTCAACGAGGCCTTCGCGCACGGCGACACACCCTTCGAACGCCTGGTGGAGGCCGTCGGCGCGCCCCGTGAGGCCGGCCGCAACCCCCTGTTCGACGCCATGGTCCTGCTGCACCCGGACCCGCCCACGGCGCCCGCCCTGCACGGCCTGACCGTCGCCCCGGTGACCGTGCCCCGGCAGGCCGCCGCGTTCGACCTGAGCGTGGAGTTCGTACCCGACGGCGAACAGCTCACCGGACTGCTCGAATACCGCACCGACCTCTTCGACACGGCCACCGCCGAGCGGATGGCGGACCAGCTCCTGCGGCTCCTCGACGGCGCCACCGCGCAACCGGACCGGCCCCTGGACGCGCTGCCCCTGCTCTCCCCGGACGAGGCACGGCGCGTCACGGACGAGTGGAACGCGACCGCGCGCCCCGCCCCCACCACGACCTGCCCCGAACTGTTCGCCCGCCAGGCCGCGCGCACCCCGCACACCACCGCCCTGGTGGCCGGGGGCGAGCACCTCGACTACGCGACGCTCGACGCCCGCGCCACCCGCCTCGCCCACCACCTCGTCGCCCGGGGCGCGGGTCCCGAACGGCTGGTCGCGCTGCGCCTGCCCCGCACCGCCGACATGGTCGTGGCGATCCTCGCCGTGTGGAAGTCCGGCGCCGGCTATCTGCCGCTCGACCTCGCGCTGCCCGAGGAGCGCGTACGGTTCCTGCTCGACGACGCGCGACCGGCCCTCGTACTCGACGAGGAGACGCTGCGGGCGCTGCCGGAGGAGGACGGGGAGCCGGGCCCGGCTGACGCGGCCGGGGGCGCGAACGCGACGGGCGCGGCCTCGGAGCCGGACCCGACGAGCAAGGCCGGGGCGCCGGATCCGACGAGCAAGGCCGGGGTACCGGATCCGACGAGTAGGGCCGGGGCGCCGGACCCGACGAACAACGCCGGGGCACCGGGACCGACGAGCGTGGCCGGGGCGCCGGACCCGAGCGGCTGCACCCCCCTCACCCCGCCCGACCCCGACACCACCGCCTACGTCATCTACACCTCCGGCTCCACCGGCCGTCCCAAGGGCGTCGCCGTGTCCCACCGCTCCGCGGCGAACCTCCTTGCCGGCCACCGCGAGGGGTTCGTCGCCGACGCGGGCGGCGGGCCGCTGCGGGTCGCGCTGACCGCGTCGTTCTCGTTCGACACCTCGCTGGAGGGCGTGCTGCTGATGGCCGACGGCCACCCGCTGCACCTGGTCGACGAGACGACCCGGCTCGACGCCGCCGCCCTGGTCGAGTACGTCGTCGAACACCGCGTCGACTTCCTCGACCTGACGCCCTCCTACCTGCGCCAACTGCTGCCCGCCGGACTGCTCACCGACCCGCGCCACCGCCCCCGGGTGCTGATGCTCGGCGGCGAGGCCATCGGCCCCGGCCTCTGGCGCGAGCTCGCCGGACACCGGGACGTGGCGGCGTACAACTTCTACGGCCCCACCGAGTGCACGGTCGACGCCCTGGCCTGCCGCATCGAGGGAGGGGACCGGCCACTGGTCGGCCGGCCGCTGCCCAACGTGCGCGCCTACGTGCTCGACGCGGGGCTGCGGCCCGTGCCGCCCGGCGTCGGCGGCGAGCTGTACCTCGCGGGCGGGCAACTGGCCCGCGGCTACGCGGGCCGGCCCGGCCTGACCGCCGCGCGCTTCCTCGCCGACCCCTACGGCGCGTCCGGCACCCGCATGTACCGCACCGGCGACCTGGCCCGCTGGACCGCCGACGGGCGCCTGGACTACCTCGGGCGCGCCGACGACCAGGTGAAGGTGCGCGGCCACCGCATCGAGCCGGGCGAGGTCGAGGCGGCGCTGCTCGACCTGCCGGAGATCACGGCCGCCGCGGTCGTCGCGGTGCCCGACGCCCACGGCCATCTGCGCCTGGCGGCCTATCTGGTGCCTGCCGTGGACGCCGTCCGGCCCCAGGCCTCCGAGCTGCGGGCCGCCTGCCGCCTCGTCCTGCCCGACCACATGGTGCCTTCGTCCTTCACCCTGCTCGACGCGCTGCCCCTGACCACCAGCGGTAAGCTCGACCGCCGCGCCCTGCCCGCCCCCGACCTCGACGCCGCCCCGCGCGAGCGGGAGTTCGTCGCCCCGCGCACCGGGGACGAGCAGACGCTCGCCGACATCTGGGCCGACGTCCTCGGCATCGCCCAAGTCGGCGTCACGGACAACTTCTTCGAGCTGGGCGGCGACTCCATCCTCAGCATCCAGGCCGTCTCGCGCGCCCGCGCGACCGGGCTTCAGCTGACCTCGCAGGACGTCTTCCGCCACCAGACCGTCGCCGACCTGGTCGCCGCCGCGTCCCGCAGGACCGCCGCCGTGCCCGCGCCCCGGCTGCCGCGCGCCGACGGGCCCGCCCCGCTGACCCCCGTACAGGAATGGTTCTTCGCCACGCACGGCGCGCTGGGGCACTTCAGCATGTCGATGCTCCTCGACCTGCCACGCGACGTCGACGAGCACGCACTGGAGCGGGCACTGACCGCGCTCGCCGCGCACCACCCGGCGCTGCGCACCCGGTTCGCCCGGAACGGCGACGCCTGGGAACAGCACCCCGGCACCGTCCCGGCCACCGGCCTGCTCACCCGCCACGACCTGTCCGCCGCCCCCAACGCCTCGGTGGCCCGCACCGAGGCCGCGGACGCGGCCCGCGCCGCCCTCGACCCGGCCACCGGCACCCTGTTGCGCGGCGTCCTCCTCCTTCCCCCGGCCGACGAACGCCCCCAGCTCTTCCTGACCGCCCATCACCTGGCCGTCGACAGCGTCTCCTGGCGCGTCCTCCTGCCCGACCTCGAACAGGCCTACCGGCAGGCCGCCGCCGGTGAACCCGTCCAACTGGAGCCCGTTACCGCCGAGTTCACCGACTGGGCCGCCCACCTGTCGCACCGGGTGCGCGCAGGAGACTTCGACGACGACCTGCCGTACTGGACGGCCGAGGCCGCCGAACCCCGTACGCCGCTGCCCGTCGACCGGGCCGCCACCCCGCTCGCCGGATCCGTGCGCACCGTCCGCACTCGCGTGGACCGCGCCACCACCGAGGCGCTCCTGCGCCGGGTGCCCGGCGTCTACCGCACCCAGGTCAACGACGTGCTGCTCAGCGCCCTCGGGCGGGTGCTCGCCGACTGGACGGGTGCCGAGCGGGTGACCGTGGCCCTGGAGGGACACGGCCGCGAGGACGACACCATCGACGTGTCTCGCACGGTGGGCTGGTTCACCACCCAGTACCCCGTCACTCTCACCCCTGCGGGACCGGCCGCCGCGCCCGACTGGGGCGCCACCCTGAAGGCCGTCAAGGAGCGGCTGCGCGCCGTGCCCCGGCGCGGCCTGAGCCACGAGGCACTGGCCCGCCTCGGTTCGCCCGACCCCTCCGCGCGGACACTGCGCGAACTGCCCCTGCCCCAGGTGTGCTTCAACTACCACGGGCAGTGGGACACTTCCGGCGGCCAGGAGTTCGCACCGACGCCCGACGTGCCCGGCCGCGACATGTCCGCCGACGAACCCCTGGACCACCTCCTGGACGTCTCGGCCGTGGTGGCCGACGGCGAACTGGAGATCATCTGGCACTACAGCGAGCGCACGCACGACGCGGGCACCGTCCGGAGCCTGGCCGACGGCATGGTCCGGGCGCTGGGCGCGATCACCGAGCACTGCGCGCGGCCCGACGCGGGCGGCCGCACCCCCTCCGACTTCCCGCTCGCCCGCCTGGACCAGGCGGGCGTGGACCGCCTGGCCGGTGACGGCCGCGGCGTGGAGGACCTGCTGCCGCTGACGCCGCTTCAGGAAGGCATGCTCTTCCACCGCCTGGTCGGCGGCCCCGACGACGTGTACGTCGACCAGGCCGACCTGCTCCTTGAGGGCGTCGGCGACCCGGACGCCTTCGCTGCGGCCTGGCAGCGCGTGACCGACCGCACGCCCGCGCTGCGGACCTCGGTGGTCTGGGAGGACGTACCCCTGCCGCTCCAGGTCGTGCACCGCGACGTACGCGTGCCCGTCACCCACCTCGACTGGCGCGAGCTCGACGACGACGAGCGGTCCGCACGCCTCGACCGGTTCCGCGCCGACGACCTCGCGCGCGGCATCGACCTCGCCGCCGCCCCGCTGATGCGCCTCGCCCTGATCCGCCTGCCCGACGCCCGCCTGCGCCTGCTGTGGACCTCCCACCACCTGATCCTGGACGGCTGGAGCCTCGCCCAGGTGCTCTCCGAGGTGTGCGACGAGTACGCGGCCCGCACCTCGGGAAGCAGCCCGCGGCCCGAGGCGCGGCGGCCCTTCGCCGACTATGTGCGGTGGCTGGCCGAGCAGGACACCGACGCCGGGCGCGCGCACTGGAGCGCGGCCCTCGACGGCTTCGCCACGCCGACCCCGCTGCCCGTCGACCGCCCCCTGGGCGAGGCCCACCAAGCCCGCTCCGCGGGCGTCCACAAGGGAGGCCTGTCCGTCACGGAGTCGGCGGCGCTGGCCCGCACCGCCCGGCAGGCCGGGCTCACCGTCAACACCGTGGTCCAGGGCGCCTGGGCGCTGCTCCTGTCCCGCTACGGCGCCGAGCAGGACGTGGTGTTCGGCACCACGGTGTCCGGCCGCCCCGACGACCTGCCGGGCGTCGAGTCCATGGTGGGCATGTTCATCAACACCGTGCCCACCCGCGTCCGCGTCGACAGCGGGGCCGCGACCAGCGCGTGGCTGCGCGAACTGCAGGAGAGCCAGGCCGAGTCGCGCCGCTACGCCGCCGTCTCCCTGGCCGAGCTGACCTCGCTGAGCGACGTGCCGTCCGGCACCCCGCTGTTCCACAGCATCGTCGCCTTCGAGAACTACCCCTTCGACGAGGCCCGCACGGCCGCGTCCGGCGTGCGCCTGGCGGATGTCACCTCGCGCGACGCCACCAACTACCCGCTCGTGCTCCGCGCCCATCAGGGCGACCGCTTCGGCTTCGACCTCGCCTACGACCCCGACCTGTTCGACGTCGGCACGGTGCGGGCGCTCGCCGACCGGCTGTGCCTGCTGCTCACCGAGATCGCCACGGACCCCGAACGGCCGCTGCGCGCCCTGTCCTGGACGACCGCCGAGGAACGCGTCCACGCTGAGAGCAACGGCACCGAACACGCCCGCCCCACCGAGACGTTGGTGGACCTCTTCGAGGCGCAGGCCGCCCGCACCCCCGACACCACCGCCGTCACCTGCGGCGACGACCGCCTCGACTACGCCACGCTCGACGCGGAGGCGGACCGTCTCGCGCACCGCCTCGCCGAGGCCGGCGCCGGACCCGAGCACTACGTCGCCCTCGCCCTGCCCCGCTCCACCGACCTGGTCGTGGCGATCCTTGCCGTCCTGAAGTCGGGCGCCGCCTACCTGCCCGTCGACCCCCGGCTCCCCGCCGAACGCGTCGCCCACCTCCTCGGCGACGCGGCACCGGTGACACTGGTGACCACCACGGACGCCGGTGTGCGGGCCGAGGCAACCGGCGTGCCCGTGTTGCTCCTCGACGACCCGACCGTCCGCGCCGACCTCGCCGGGCGCCCCGCCACCCTTCCGGAGCCGGTCCGCCGCCCGCTGCCGGAGAGCCCCGCCTACGCCATCTACACCTCCGGCTCCACCGGCCGGCCCAAGGGTGTGGTCGTCCCGCACGCCAACGTCGTACGCCTGTTCACGCGCACCCAGCAGTGGTTCGGCTTCGACGAGCACGACGTGTGGACGCTGTTCCACTCCTACGCCTTCGACTTCTCCGTCTGGGAGCTGTGGGGGCCGCTGCTGCACGGTGGCCGGCTCGTCGTCGTCCCCGACGATGTCGCCCGCTCCCCGGAGGACTTCCTGCGCCTGCTCGTCGACGAGCGGGTCACCGTCCTCAACCAGACGCCGTCCGCCTTCTACCCGCTCGCCCGCGCCGACGCCGAACACCCCGACCTGTCGGCGCAGTTGGCGCTGCGCACGGTCGTCTTCGGCGGCGAGGCCCTGGACGTCGACCGGCTCACCGACTGGTACACGCGCCACGCAGACAACACTGACTCCGCTGTCCGCCTGGTCAACATGTACGGCATCACCGAGACCACCGTGCACGTCACCTACGCGCCCCTCGACAATGCGACGGCGCGCACGGGCGCCGCCAGCCCCATCGGCACGGGCATCCCCGACCTGCGCGTCCATGTGCTCGACGGCGACCTCGCGCCGGTGCCGCCCGGCGCGATCGGTGAGATGTACGTGGCGGGGGAGGGGCTTGCCCGCGGCTACCTGGGACGGCCGGGGCTGACCGCGACCCGCTTCGTGGCCGACCCGTCCGGCCCGTCCGGCAGCCGCATGTACCGCACCGGCGACCGGGCCCGCCGCAGGGCCGACGGCACCTTGGAGTACCTCGGCCGCGCCGACCAGCAGGTGAAGATCCGCGGCTACCGCATCGAGCCCGGCGAGATCGAGGCCGCGCTGCACCGGCACCCGGGCGTGAGCGCGGCGACGGTTGGTGTGTACGAGGACGCCTCTGGGACGCGGCGGTTGGTCGCGCATGTCGTCGGGGTCGGGAACGGGTCCGTAGGGGGCCCGGACGGTTCTTCCGGCAGCGGCAAGCGTGGCACCGGCACTGGCACGCCCGGCAGTGGTCCGGATGGCAGAGGTCCGAACGCCGGTCCGCGCGCCAGTGGTTCGGACGGAAACGGTCTCAACGCCGGTTCGCGTGACGGTGATTCGGAGGACCGGCCCGGCAGCGCGGCGCCCGTATCCGCCCCGTCCGCCGCCGACCTGCGCGCCCACCTGGAGCGCCTGCTGCCCGCCCACATGGTCCCCGCCGCCTACGTCCCCCTTGCGGCCCTGCCGCTCACGGTCAACGGCAAGCTCGACCGGCGCGCGCTGCCCGCCCCCGGCGCGGACGGCTTCGCCACCGGCACCGACCGCACACCGCCGCGCACCCCCGCGGAACGCGCGGTCGCCGCAGCCTGGGCGGACGTCCTCGACACCGACGCCGTGGGCGCCGACGACGACTTCTTCGCGCTCGGCGGCGACTCCATCCTCGCCGTGCGCGTCACCTCACGACTGCGCACGGCCTTCGGGCAGGACGTCTCACCGCGGCTGCTCTTCAGCCACCCCGCGCTGTCCGCGCTCGCCGCCGCCCTCGGCGACCCGGTGGCCGACGGGGACACCGGAACCGACGTCATCCCAGCCGCGGACCCCGGCACCCCGCCCCCGCTGTCGTACGCCCAGCAGCGCCTGTGGTTCCTCGACCGCTTCGCACCGGGCAGCACCGAGTACACGACGCTGTCCGTGCTGCGCCTGCGCGGCTCCCTCGACGAGGCCGCCCTGCGCACGGCCCTCGACGGCCTGGTGGCGCGGCACGAGTCGCTGCGCACCACCTTCGCCGAGGAGGACGGCCGGGCCCGGCAGGTCGTCCATCCGTCGTACGCGGTCGAGCTGCCCCTCGACGTCCTGTCGGCCACCGACCAGGACGCCCAGTTGGACGCCGTCCTCGACCGCGCCGCCGAGACCCCCTTCGACCTGTCCACCGGACCGCTGCTGCGCGCCCGCCTCGCCCGCCTGACCGCCGACGAGCACGTCCTGGTGCTGGCCGTCCACCACATCGTCACCGACGGCTGGTCCGGCGCCGTCCTCGGCCGCGACCTGAGCGAGCTCTACGCGGCGGCCCTGGAGCAGCGCGCTCCCGAGCTGCCCGCACTGCCCGTGCGGTACACCGACTACGCCGCCTGGCAGCGCGCCCGCACCGACGTCGCCGACGAACAACTCGCCCACTGGCGTGAGGCGTTGACCGACCTCGAACCGCTGGAGTTGCCCACCGACCGGCCGCGCCCCGCCGTACGCACCCGCGACGGCGCCCTGGTGACCTTCCACCTGTCCGCCGACCTCACCGAGCGGCTGCGCGCCACCGCCCGGAGCGCCGACGCCACCCTCTACATGACGCTGCTCACCGCCTGCCAGGTCCTGCTTGCCCGCTGGGCCGACCAGGAGGACGTCGCGGTCGGCACCGTGACGGCGGGCCGGGAGCGCCGCGAACTCGACGACCTGGTCGGCATGTTCGTCAACACGCTGGTGCTGCGCGGCCGGATCCGCCCCGACGCGTCGTTCCGTGAGCTGCTCACCGAGGCGCGCAGCACCGTCCTGGACGCCTTCGCCCACCAGGAAGTGCCCTTCGAGCGCCTGGTGGACGCCCTGGAGCCGGAGCGGGACACCAGCCGTACGCCGCTGTTCCAGGTGATGGTGGCCCTGCACAACCTGGGTGCCGAGGCGCCCCGCCTGCCCGGCCTTGAGGTCGAGCCCGTGACACCGCCGGTGCGCAACGCCACCTTCGACCTCGCCTTCGACTTCGTCGAGCACGACGGCGGCGTCACCGGCCACCTGGAGTACAACACCGGCCTGTTCGACGCCGACACCGCCGAACGCCTCGCAGCCCACGTGACGTCGCTTCTCGAAGCCGCCGCGGACGACCCGGACGAGAAGGCCGTCGCGCTGCCGCTGATGACCTCCGCCGAGCGCCGTCAGGTCCTCGATGAGTGGCAGGGCGAGCGGCTGCCGGCTGCGGACAGCACCTTCCCGGCCCTGTTCGAGACCCAGACGGCACGGACTCCGCACGCCACCGCCCTCGCAGCCCGCGACACCACGCTCGACTACGCGGCCCTCAACGACCGCGCCAACCGCCTCGCCCACCACCTCATCGCCCTCGGCGTCGGCCCCGAGGACGTCGTCGCGGTCCGGCTGCCGCGCACCACGGACCTGTTCGTGACCCTGTTCGCCGTCCTGAAGGCGGGCGGCACCCTGCTCTGCGTCGACCCCGGCCTGCCCGAGGAACGCGTGACCTTCCTCCTCGCGGACGCGGCCCCGCGCACGCTCCTGACGGCCGAGACGCTGCGCGAGGTGCCGTGGGACGAACTGCCCGCGCACGACCCGACCGACGCCGACCGCCTGGCACCGCTGCGCCCCGACCACGGCGCCTACGTCATCTACACCTCCGGCTCCACAGGGCGCCCCAAGGGCGTCGTCGTGGAACACCGGCACCTGGTCAACCTCTGCCACGACCATCGCGAAGGGCTCGTCGCCCCGCACACCGCCGACGGCCGCCGCCTGAAGGCCGCACTCAGCGCGTCCTTCTCCTTCGACACCTCGTGGGAGGGGCCGCTGCTGCTCGCCCTCGGCCAGGAGGTGCACCTCGTCGACGAGGACGTACGCCTGGACCCGGAGGCGTTCTGCTCCCAAGTCGCCGACAGCGAACTGGACTTGGTGAACGTCACCCCGTCCTTCCTGCGGGAACTCATCGCCGCTGGGCTTCTCGCCCCCGGCCGCCACCACCCGCGCGTGCTTCTGGTGGGCGGCGAGACCGTCGGCACGGAGGCCTGGCGCGAGCTGTGCGCTGCGGCTGACCTCGGCGTCACCGCGTACAACATGTACGGCCCCACGGAGTGCACCGTCGACGCCGTCTACGGCCGCTGCGTCGAACAGCCCGGACGCCCGGTCATCGGCCGCCCCGGACGCGGCCTGCGCGCCTACGTCCTCGACGGCGCGCTGCGGCCGGTGCCGCCCGGGGTGCCGGGCGAGCTGTACCTGGCGGGCGCCCAGGTGGCCCGCGGCTATCTGAACCGGCCAGGGCTCACCGCAGGACGCTTCCTCGCCGACCCGTTCGGCGGGCCGGGGGAGCGGATGTACCGCACCGGCGACCGCGCCCGCTGGGACGCCCGGGGCCTCCTCGAATTCCTGGGCCGGGCCGACGCGCAGGTGAAGATCCGCGGCTTCCGCGTCGAGCCCGGCGAGGTCGAGGCCGCGCTCCTCGCCGACCCGGACGTCGCCGAGGCCGTCGTGACGGTCCGTGAACACGCGGGCCGCGCCATGCTCGTGGCCCATCTCGTGCCCGCGGGCGAACACCCCCCGTCGGCCGACGACCTGCGGATACGGCTGCGGCGGACCCTGCCCGACCACATGGTGCCCGCGGCCTTCGTGCCGCTGGCGCGGATCCCGCGGACCAGCAGCGGCAAGACCGACCGGCGCGCGCTGCCCGCCCCGCCCGCACAGCCCGACAGCTCCACGCCGTACGTGGCACCCCGGACCGGCGCCGAGGAGCGCCTGGCCGCCATCTGGGCCGAGGTCCTCGGCGTCGAACGGGTGGGCGCGCGCGACGACTTCTTCACGCTCGGCGGCGACTCGATCCTCAGCATCCAGATCGTCTCCCGCGCCCGGCAGGCCGGACTCGCCCTCACCACCAAGGACGTCTTCCGCCACCGCACGGTCGCCGAACTCGCCCTGTGCGCAAGGGAAGCCGCGCCCCGGACCGCGGCGACGGGCGGCGCCGCGCCCACCGAAGCACCCCTCACGCCCATCCAGCGCTGGTACCTCGACGGCCGCCGCCCCGGCGACCCGCTGCGCTTCACCATGACACAGCGCCTCGAACTGGCCCCGGGCACCGACCTGTCCGCCCTGGGGGAGGCCGCGGACGCCCTCGTACGCCACCACGCCGCCCTGCGCACACGGTTCCGGCACACCGCCGACGGAGGATGGCGTCAGGAAGTCCTGCCGGCAGCGCCCGACGGACTCGTCACGCACCATGACGTGACCGGCCTCGACGAGTCAGGTGTCGAGAGCGAGGTGCAGCGGACGGCGGACGCCGCCCAGGCCTCCCTCGATCCCACCGAGGGCCGGGTCGTCCGCGTCCTGGTCTTCGACCGCGGCCCCGCCCTGCCCGCTCAACTCCTCGTCGCCGTACATCACTTGATGATGGACGGCGTGTCGTGGCGCATCCTGCTCGCCGACCTGGAGAGCGCCCACCGCGCCGCGACGACGGGCCGGGCGGCTGCCCTGCCCCCGGTGGGGACCGCATACAGCCAGTGGGCCGCCCTGCTCGACCGGCACACCCGCTCCGGCGGCCTGGACGCCGACCTGACGTACTGGACCCGCGCCGCCACGCCCGCCACCCTGCCCGCGGGCCGGACCGGACCCAACACCCACGGCACCGCCGCCACCGTCGTCGTCACGCTGGCGGCCGAGGACACCGAGGCGCTGCTTCGCCAGGTCCCCGACGTCTACCGCACCCAGGTCAACGACGTGCTGCTCAGTGCCTTCGCCCGCACCCTCGGCCGCTGGTGCGCCCACGAGAGCGTACTCATCGGCGTGGAGGGGCACGGCCGCGAAGACCTCTTCGACGGCGGTCCCGGAGACCGCGTCGACGTCGATCTGTCGCGGACCATCGGCTGGTTCACCGCCGAGTACCCCCTGGCTCTGACCGTCGACCCGGACGCGGGCTGGCGCGACACCCTGCGCTCCGTCAAGGAACAACTGCGCGCGGTCCCGCACCACGGGCTCAGCCACGGCGCCCTGCGCCGGCTGCTCCCGGACAGCCCGCTCGCCGACGGCCCGGCACCGCAGGTCGGCTTCAACTACCACGGGCAGTGGGACACGGGCACCGGCGGCGGCATCGGCGGTGGTCTGTACGGAGGGTCACTCCCGTCCGCCGGGCGCGACACCGACCCCGACGAACCCCGCCCCTACCTCCTGGACCTCACCAGCGTCGTCCAGGACGGCCGGCTCGAACTCGGCCTGACCTACCCGACCGCCGTGTACGACGAGTCCACCGTCCGCCGTCTCGCCGAGGAGACCTGCGCGGCGCTGCGCGAGATCGTGGACCACTGCGCCCGTCCGGACGCGGGCGGCCGCACCCCGTCCGACTTCCCGCTCACCGACCTGACCCAGGAGCAGCTCGACCGGCTTGTGGGCGACGGCCGGCAGGTGGCGGACGTACTGCCCCTGACGCCCCTGCAGTCCGGGATGCTCTTCCACGGCCTTGTCGACGACGCGGGCGCGTACTTCGACCGGACCGCGGTACGGCTGACCGGCGTGGCCGACCCGCGGGCGTTCGCGCACGCCTGGCAGCAGGTGGCCGACCGCACCCCGGCGCTGCGCACCAGCGTCCACTGGCGACAACTGCCGCACCCGGTACAGGTGGTGCACCACCACGCGGACCTGCCCGTCACCCACCTCGACTGGCGCGACCTGACGCCCGAGCAGCGCGAGGCGGCCACCGATCGGCTGCTCGCCGAGGACCGCGAGGCGGGCATGGAGCTCACCGCCGCACCGCTCACTCGGATCACGCTCGCCGCCCTGCCCGGCGACGAGGTCCTGCTGCTGTGGTCCTCGCACCACCTGATCCTGGACGGCTGGAGCACCGGACAACTGCTCACCGAGGTGTGCGAGCACTACGCCGCGCTCACCGGTGGCACCGACGCGGCACCGCCGCTGCGGCGGCCGTTCGCGGACTTCGTACGGTGGCTGCGCGACCAGGACGAGGGCGCGGCCGAAGGCTTCTGGACCGAGGCGCTCGCCGACTTCCCGGCAGCGACGCCGCTGCCGTACGACCGCGCCCCCGCCGAGGCCCACCGCGCCCGCTCCGGGGACGCCGTCCACCACGAGCTGGACGTGGCCGTGTCACGGCGGCTGCGGGAGACGGCCGCCCACGCCGGACTGACCGTCAACACCGTGGTGCAGGCCGCCTGGGCCCTGCTGCTCGCCCGCTACAGCGGCCGCCGCGACGTCGTGTTCGGCACGACCGTGTCCGGCCGCCCGGCCGAACTGCCCGGCGTGGAGTCCATGGTGGGCATGTTCATCAACACCGTGCCGACGCGCGTACGGGTGCCCGACGGCAGCGTGCTGTCCTGGCTGCGCGGCCTCCAGGACGAGCAGAGCGACGCCCGGCGCCACGACTTCATGGCCCTGTCCCGCATCCAGGCACTCAGCGAAGTCCCGGCAGGCCAGGCCTTGTTCGACAGCATGGTGGTGTTCGAGAACTACCCCGTCGACGAGGCGGCCACCGCCCGGACGGGTGTCGGCGTGGCGGAGGTGCGCGCCGACGACGCCACCACGTTCCCGCTGTGCCTGCGCGCCCACGTGAGCGACCGGCTCGGCTTCGACCTGGCCTACGACGCGGCCCTCTTCGACCACACCACCGTGGCACGCGCGGCGACCCGGCTCGCCGCGCTCCTCACCCGGCTCGCCGACGGGATCTCCGGCACGGTCGACGACCTCGACCTGCTCACCGCGGACGACCGGGACCTGCTGCGCCGTTGGAACACCGCCGCCCGGCAGGTGGTGCCGCGCAGCCCCGTGGGCCTGTTCGCCGAGCAGGCCCGCCGCACCCCGGACGCGACCGCCCTGTCCGACGACGTCCGCGAGCTGACGTACCGTCAACTCGACGACTGGTCCGACCGCGTGGCGCACCGGCTGCTCACCGACGGCCTGAAGCCCGAGGACCGCGTGGCGCTCCTGATGGACCGCTCCGCCGAACTCGTCGTGGCGCAGCTCGCCGTCCTGAAGGCGGGCGGCGCCTACGTGCCCGTCGACACCCGGGCCCCCGAGGACCGCCGCCGCGCCCTGCTCGACCGGGCGGGCGTCTCGGCACGGATCACCGCCGCCGATGTCACCGCCGCGCGCACCGCGCCCGGCGAGACGTTGACGGCCCCGGCGGCGGACCCCGACCGCCTCGCCTACGTGATGTTCACCTCCGGCTCCACCGGCGAGCCCAAGGCCGTGGCCGTACGCCACCGTGACGTGGCGTCGCTCGCCACCGACAGCCGCTTCGCCGACGGCGTCTGCGACCGCGTCCTGCTGCACTCACCGGTCGCGTTCGACGCCGCCACCTTCGAGGTGTGGGCGCCGCTGCTGACCGGCGGGTGCGTCGTGGTGGCCGCGGGCGAGACGGTGGACGCGGCGCTGCTGCGGCGCCTCGCCACTCCCGAAGCCGAAGCCGAAGCCGGTGCGGATGCGGGTGCCGGAGTCGGAGCCGAAGGCGGTGCGGGTGCCGGAGGCGGTGCCGGTGCCGACGTCGTCGGCCGTCGCGGACTCACCGCGCTGTGGCTGACAGCCGGTCTCTTCCGCCTCCTCGCCCAGGACGCCCCGGACTGCTTCGCGGGCCTGCGCCAGGTGTGGACCGGCGGTGACGTCGTCCCCGCCGCCGCCGTGCGCCGCGTCCTCGCCGCCTGCCCCGGCCTGACCGTCGTGGACGGCTACGGCCCGACCGAGACCACGACCTTCGCCACCTCCCACGCCCTCGCGGACGCGACAACTGTCCCCGACACCGTGCCCGTCGGCCGCCCACTGGACGACATGCGCGTCCACGTGCTCGACGCCCGCCTGCGGCCCGTACCGCCGGGCTGCGCGGGCGAGTTGTTCGTGGCGGGCGAGGGCCTGGCGCGCGGCTACCTCGGTCGCCCCGGCGACACCGCGGCCCGGTTCCTCGCCGACCCCTACGGGCCGCCCGGCACCCGGATGTACCGCACCGGTGACATGGCCCGGCGGCAACCGGACGGCACAGTCGAGTTCCTGGGCCGCGCCGACGACCAGGTGAAGATCCGCGGCTTCCGGGTCGAGCCCGGCGAGGTGGAGGCCGCCCTCGCCGGCCACCCGGGGGTGGGGGACGTGGCCGTGGTGGCCCGAGAGGACCGGCCGGGCGCCCGGCGCCTCGTCGCCTACCTCGTCGGCCCCGCCTGCGACGACCTGGCCGCGCTGCGGGAGTACGCCGCCGAGGCGCTGCCCGACTACCTCGTCCCGTCCGCGTTCGTGCCCCTGGCGGCGCTCCCGCTCAGCGCCAACGGCAAGGTGGACCGGGCGGCGCTCCCGGCCCCGGATGCCCAGGACGAATCCGGAACGCGGACCGAACCCCGTACCGACGCCGAACGCCGCACCGCGGAGGTCTTCGCGGACGTCCTCGGCATCGACCGGCCCGGCGTGGAGGACGACTTCTTCCGCCTCGGCGGCGACTCGATCCTCAGCATCCGTCTCGCCTCCCGCCTCGCCGAGGAGTTCGGGACCGACGTGTCGCCACGCGCGGTGTTCGCCCACCCGACGCCGGAGGCGCTCGCCGCACTGCTCAGCGACCACCGGGCAGTCGGCGAGGCACGCCCCGGCGTCGTCCCGGTGGAACGCGACGCGACCGCCCCGATGTCGTACGCACAGCAACGCATGTGGTTCCTGGAGGAGTTCGCACCCGGCGGCGCCGAATACGTCACCTCCCTCGCGCTGCGCCTGCATGGTCGGCTCGACGTCCGCGCCCTCGCCGCGGCCCTGCGCGGTCTGGTGGCCCGGCACGAGTCGCTGCGCACCACCTTCGACGCGGTGGACGGCCACGGCGTGCAGGTCGTGCACGCGCCGCACGAGGTGCCACTGCCGCTGGAGGACCTGACGGGGCTGCCCGGTCAGGAGCGCGCGGCCCGCCTCGACGACCTCCTCGCGGCCGAGCGTGCCCGCCCGTTCGACCTGCGGCGCGGCCCGCTGCTGCGCGTCGGCCTCGTGCGGCTCGCCGACGACGAGCACGTCCTGACCCTGACCCTGCACCACATCGTCACCGACGGCTGGTCCACCGCCGTACTCACCGGCGACCTCGCCCACCTCTACCGGGCCGAACTGGACGACAACGCGGGTGAGTTGCCGCCGCTTCCCGTGCAGTACGCCGACTACACCCACTGGCAGCGCACCGCGCCCGGCGCCGACGAGCAGCTCGCCTACTGGAAGGAGCACCTGGCCGACGCCGAACCCCTGGACCTGCCCACGGACCGGCCGCGCCCGCCCGTGCGCACCCGCAACGGCGCGACCGCCCGCCTGGTCCTGCCGTCCGACACGGCCCGACGCCTGACCCAGGTCGGCAGGGAGCGGGGCGCCACCCTGTTCACGACGCTCGTCGCCGCCTCGCAGACGTTCCTCGCCAAGGTGTCGGGCGGACGCGACATCGCCGTCGGCACCGTCACCTCGGGCCGCGACCGCGCCGAGATCCAGAACCTCATCGGGTTCTTCGTCAACACCCTGGTCCTGCGCTCCCAGGTCGACCCCGGCCAGTCCTTCCCGGCCTTCCTCGACGGCGTCCGGCAGACGGTCCTCGACGCCTTCGCCCACCAGGACGTGCCGTTCGAGCAGGTCGTCGACGAGGTGCGGCCGGCCCGCGACACCAGCCGCACCCCGCTGTTCCAGGTGATGGTCGTCCTCCAGAACACCCCGACCGCCGACCTGGACCTGCCCGGCCTGCGCGTCGAGGACGTCGAGTCGGAGCTCCAGCACGCCGCGTTCGACCTCACCCTGGAGTTCGCCGAGACGGACTCCGGAGCCCTGCACGGCGTACTCACGTACAACACCGACCTGTTCGACACGGGCACCGCCCAGCGGATGGCCGACCAGCTCGCCACCCTCCTGACCGCCGTCGCCGACGACCCGCACCGCCCGCTCGGCGCCCTGCCGCTGGCCGCCGAGTCGGAGCTGAAGTCGCTGCTCGACCAGGGCCGGGGCGCGGCCGGAGCCGTCCCGGCGGCGACCCTGCCGGAGCTGTTCGAAGGGCAGGCGGCACGCACCCCCGACGCGGTGGCCCTCGACGAGGGCGGCCGGCAGTGGACGTACGCCGAAGTGGACCGCGCCGCCAACCGCCTCGCCCACCGGCTCATCGGCCAAGGCGTCGGACCCGAGCGGATCGTCGCCCTCGCCCTGCCGCGCGCCCGCGAGAGCGTGATCGCGCAGCTCGCCGTCGCCAAGGCGGGCGGAGCCTTCCTGCCCGTCGACCCCAACTACCCAGAAAAGCGGCGCGAGTTCATGGTCCGCGACGCGGGCGCGACGCTGGTCCTGGGCGACCCGGCGGACGTGTGGGTGCAGGACGGCCCCGACACCGCGCCCACGGACGCCGACCGCACGGCCGCTCTGACGCCCGCCCACCCGGCGTACGTCATCTACACCTCCGGCTCCACCGGCACCCCCAAGGGCGTCGTCGTTCCGCACCACGGCCTCGCGGGCTTCGCCGCGGCCGCCGCCGAGCGGTACGCCGTCGGCCCCGGCGACCGGGTCCTGCAGTTCGCCTCGCCCAGCTTCGACGCCTCCGTCCTGGAACTGTGCTCCTCGCTGCTCAGCGGCGCGACGCTGGTGACGGGCGAGGAGGGGCCGCTCGTCGGCGAGCGCCTCGCGGACGCCCTCGCCGAGCAGCGCGTCAGCCACACCCTCATCCCGCCCGCGGCCCTCGCCACGGTCCCGCCCGGCACCGCGGGGTCCCTGCCGCACCTGCGCACCCTGATCGTCGGAGCCGAGGCCTGCCCGCCCGACCTCGTCGAGGAGTGGGCCCCCGGACGCCGGATGATCAACTCGTACGGGCCGACGGAAGCCACGGTCGTCGCCACCTGGACGGGCCCGCTGAGCCCCGGCCCGGCCGCCCCGCCGATCGGCGGCCCGGCCGGTGCCACCCGCCTCTACGTCCTGGACGCGGCCCTGTGCCCCGTCCCATCCGGAGTGACCGGGGAGCTGTACGTGGCGGGGCCCGGCCTCGCCCGCGGCTATCTGAACCAGCCGGGCCTGACCGCCCAGCGGTTCCTCGCCGACCCGTTCGGCGGCCCTGGCGAGCGGATGTACCGCACCGGCGACCTGGTCGTGTGGGCCGCCGACGGCCAACTGCGGTTCGCCGGACGGGCCGACGACCAGGTCAAGCTGCGCGGCTTCCGCATCGAACCCGGCGAGATCGAGAGCGCGCTGCGGGGTGCACCGCAGGTGCGGGACGCGGCGGTCGTCGTGCGCACGGCACCGCACCGGGACGACCCGGCGGACGAGGAAGCGTCCGAGTCCCGCGAGGGCGCCGTCGAGCACGGCCGCCTCGTCGCGTACGTCGTCCCCACCGCCGGAGACCCCGAGAACCTGCCGGTCGGCGAACTGCGCGACCACCTCGCCGTACTGCTCCCGCCGCACATGGTCCCGTCCGTGTTCGTGCCGCTGGAGCACCTGCCGCTCACGCCGAACGGCAAGACGGACCGGCGCGCCCTGCCCGAGCCCGGACCCGCCCACACCGGCACCGCGTCGCACACTCCGCCGCGCACCGACACCGAACGCCATGTCGCGCGCATCTGGGGCGACGTCCTCGGCGTCGACGGCATCGGCGCGCACGACAACTTCTTCCACCTCGGCGGCGACTCGATCCTGAGCATGCAGGTGGTGTCGCGGCTGCGCCGCGAGGGCCTCCACCTGGCCACCCGGGACCTGTTCACCCACCAGACCGTGGCCGAACTCGCCACCGTCGTACGCACCGCGCCCCAGCACTCCGGGGACGGCCCCGTGACCGGCGAAGTACCGCTCACCCCCATCCAGGAGTGGTTCCTGACCACTCCGCGCGCGGGCCACCACCACTTCAACCAGTCGGCCCTCCTGGAACTGCACGCGGCGCCCGACCCGACGGCGCTGTGCGCGGCCCTGGGCGCCCTCCTAGAGCATCACGACGCCCTGCGCATGCGCTTCACCCACGACGCCGACGGATGGCACCAGTTCAACCGGCCCCCGTCCGACGGCGACGACGCCGAGCACCTCCTCGACCGGCACGACCTGACGGGCCTGTCGGCCGAGGAGGCCGACGCGGCCATGGAGAAGGCCGCCGACGACCTGCACACCGGCTTCGACCTCGGCCACGGACCGCTGCTGCGGGCGGCCCTGTTCACCGGAGACGCCGACCGCCCCGCCCACCTCCTCCTCGTCGCCCACCACCTGGTCGTGGACGCCGTGTCCTGGCGGATCCTCTCCGACGACCTGGAGGCCGCCTACCACCAGGCCGCCCAGGGGAAGCCGATCGCGCTGGGGGACCGCACCACCTCCTTCCGGGACTGGTCCCGGCGGCTCGCCGCCCACGTCGCCGAGGGCGGCCTCGACCACGAACTGCCGTACTGGCAGGAGGCGGTGACGGCCGAGCCGCTGCCGCCCGCCCACCGGCCGGGACCGGACGCGGGGGAGACCCGCACCCTCTCGGTGGAGCTCGGCGAGGAGGACACCACGGCCCTGCTGCGCTCCGCGCCGACCGCGTACCGCACCCGCGTCAACGACGTCCTCCTGTCCGCACTCGCCCTGGCCCTCGCCCGCTGGACCGGCGGTGACCGGGTCCGCCTCGACCTGGAAGGACACGGACGCGAGGACGTCCTCGACGACATCGACCTGTCCCGCACGGTCGGCTGGTTCACCACCGTCCACCCGGTCGCCCTCCAGGTGCCCGAGCCGGACGACCTCGGCCCGTCCCGCGACTGGCGACACCTCGTGAAGTCCGTACGCCGCCAACTGCGCTCCGTTCCCGGCAACGGACTCGGCTTCGGCGCGCTGCGCACGTTCGGCCCGCCCGAGGTCCGTGAACGCCTCGGCTCGGCGGCGCACGGGCAGGTGGTGTTCAACTACCTCGGCCAGTGGGACGCCCGCCCGACCGCGTCCGAGGCCGGCCTCGTGCGCACCGAGCACGGCTCGTTCGGCCAGGACCACGACCCCCGGGACAGCGGATCGCACCCCCTGGAGGTGGTGGGCGCCGTGCAGAACGGCCGCCTCGCCTTCACCTGGCACCACCGCCCCGGCCTGCACGACACGGAGACCGTACGCCGCGTGGCCGACGAGTTCGCCGCCGCCCTGCGGCACATCGCCGCGCACGCCCGGGGCAGCGCGGCGGCCCCCGCACGGGACCGCCGATGAGTATGTGTCATCCCGGGATCCGCGGACCACCGCCCCGCGGACACCGCCCCCGAACCCGTTCCGCGGCCCCCACCGCGGACGACGCGGTCCGACCGGAGGACCGCGACCGCCCCACCGACCACGGAGACCCTGACATGGACGAGAACACCCGCTACCAGGTGCTGCGCAACGATGAGGACCAGTACTCGCTCTGGCCGGTAGACGTCGACGTACCCGCCGGCTGGCAGCCCGTGGGCAAGGAAGGCACGGAGACCGAGTGCTCCGCCTACGTGGACGAGGTCTGGACCGACATGCGCCCGCGCAGCCTGCGCGAGCGGATGGAGAACGCAGGGTCCTGACGCCGGCCGCACCACCCTGTCCCGCCCTCTTCTTCCGCTCCGTTTCCATGCTCTGTACGAGGAGTTCGCCGATGACGCCGACACTGCACAGCGAACGGCTGGAGTTCACGCCGTACCGGTCAGAGGACGAGGAAGCCTTCGTCACCCTCCTGCGCAACGAGGAGGTGCGCCGTTGGATGGGTCAGGACGAGGTGCCCGAGGACGACCTGCGCAAGGCGTTCCGCATGATCCTCACCGACATCTACCCCAAGGGCCTGTTCGACGTCTGGGGCCTGTGGCACGAGGGGAGGTACATCGGCCATGCGGAGGCCAAGAAGACCGGCAACGTCGACGGCCACGAACTCATCACCGCCCTGGCCCCCGAGTACTGGGGCAAGGGCTTCGGCACCGAGATCGTCCGCGCCCTGGTGCGGCACGCCGGCGACAACCTGGGCCTCAAGGAGGTCTACGGCATGGTGGGCGCCGAGAACGCCGCCAGCCTGGCGATGGCCGAACGCCTGGGCTTCAGCCATGTACGGGACGTGGTCGGCGACGACGGGGCGGTGACGAAGATGTTCGTGATCTCGACGGCCACCTGACGGCGCTCGGGCCGCACGCGTTCGCGGGCGTTCAGTGCGAGAGCGTGGCCAGGAGTTCCTCCCGGGCCGAGACACCGACCTTGCGGTAGAGCGCCTTGAAGTGGTCGTTGACCGTGTGCGGGGACACGCCGAGCCTGCGGGCGATCTGCTTCGCCGGGAGGCCCTCCAGGGCCTCGCGCAGTACGGCCACTTCGCGCGCCGTGATGCCGTACCAGGCGGCGACCGCGGGCAGCAGCGTGCGGGCGGTGGCGGGCTGGATGGTGATGGCCACGTCACCCGCGCCGGGATCCGTGCCCGTGTCGGCGAGGGGCTGGGCGTGCATCTCGATCCAGCCGTCGGGGGTCGGGATGCGGTTCACCACCGGGCCGCGGCGGCAGCGGGCCATGACCGTGATGTGCATGTACGTGATCCGCAGCAGGCTGTCCGGGCCTGTGAAGCCGGGCAGGCAGGCGCGCAGCCATGCGCGGCCTTCCGGGGTCGCGGCCCGGATCCGGTCCGTGCCGTCGATGACGACCACCGCGGGCGGCCGGGTGGAGCGCAGGGGGTGCGGCGTCCTGCGCGTGACGAAGTGCCTCAACGCTTGCGCCAGCGGCGCGACCGCGCACTGGGCGTGGACGGCCTCCGCTGCCGTGAAGCACGGCCGTCCGCGCTCACGGACCAGCGCCATCGTCCCCCACAGCAGACCTCCGCTGACGAGCGCGAGCCGCATCTCGCTGCCGAACCCCTGCGGTGCCATGACCTCGTGCAGCCGCACACTGTCCCGCTCCTCCCGCACGCCCGAGCCCAGCACGCCGATTTGGGAGGCCCCGCGCCACAGCTCCGCGAAGGGGTGGCGGTCGCGGTAGCGGAACTCACCGAGCAGGACCTCGCGCAACGAGCCGTAGCTGTAGGTGTGTTGACCGCTGAGGAAACAGCTCACGCGGGTGAGCGGGTCGAGGCCGGACAGCATGAAGCCGTCGTGCGGGACGAGGTGGCCCAGCTCCCGGGCAAGCTCACGCCCCAACTCGAGCACCGTGGTGGCCTCGCCCGCCACTCCTGAGAACTGACTGACGGCCCGTTCCACCCCGATCGTCATGAACCGGAGTATGGCAAGGGGCGGCTTCCGGGACGTACCGATTTACGGGGCCCTGCCGAGGACTCGACGCCGGGTGTCACTCGAACGAGTGAGGGGGTGGCTCCGGGGGACGGCCGATGGGTAAAGGGCAGAGGTTGGACAGTGTGACACGCAGTGCGAGATCGGGAGGCCGGGATGGGACGTCTGCGCACAGCCGGACCGAGGCGGATGTTTCGCCGTGCCGCGGCCACGGCTTCGGCGGCCGCGATGTTCCTGGGCCTGGCCCTGCTGGGCGGGAGCCCTGCCCAGGCGGCGACCTGGGGCCACTGGGTGAGCGTCTCCAAGGACAAGTGCCTGACCGTCTTCAGCAACGACGTCGTCAACCTCGCGCCGTGCGAGGCGGGCCGGTCGGACCAGCTGTGGTCGCCCGAGACCATCTCCGGCTACGACCGGCTCATCCGCAGCGCCGCGGGCGGCTGCCTGTGGGCCCGGCCGCTGGCCGGCGTCGTGGGCGCCTACCGGGGCGACTGCGACACGACCGACCCGGCGAAGGTGTTCGTGCTGTTCAGCGCCTCCGTGGCGGCTCGCGCACAGGGTGCGGGACGGATGACCGAGACCCAGGCCTGGGGAAACCAGGTCGTGGTCTTCTCCACCACCGTGAGCATCAACGATCCGCGTTCCCACTGGAGTTTCCGGCCCCAGAGCGCCTGACCGCGAAGGGGCTACGCCCGAGCGGATGTGGACTCGCCGGGGGCGCGGGATGTCCGTCGACGCCCTGGAAGCCGGCGAAGTCGGCGCGCGCTCTTGCCGGTTCGGCCGCCGCCCGTGGCCGTGGCTGCCTGCCTGGTCGGGTCAGCGAAGGTGGCCGGCTTCGACTTGGTGCAGGTGGATGAGGATGTCGTAGGACCGGTTGAGAGCGGTGCCCGGGTCGTCGGTCGACCAGTACAGGCCGTAGGAGCGGGTGGGACGAGCCGTGTCGAGCCAGGTTCGGGCCGCCGCGGGCGCGGTGCGCAGGTCGATGCTGAAGTCGCGGTAGCGGACCTTGTCGAGGGTGTTCTCGTTGTGGCCTTCCGGGGCGGGAGTGACGGTGTAGGTCTTGGGCTGCTGCGCGGTGTAGTCGGGCAGCGCGTTGATGGTGCCCTCGTTGAAGGTCAGGCCGATGCTGACGTAGTCGTCGCCGAGCCGGCGGTGCAGGAACGCGCCGGTGGGCTCGGGGAACTCGGCCGGGTTGTCGCTGGTGTAGGCGATGTGGCCGTTGTTCGAGGCAAGCAGGATCCTGCCGCCTCGGTGGCGCAGCCACCAGGTGGTGTTGGCGGCCATGGCCTGGTCGCGGTAGCGCATCCGCTCGGAGAACTGCTCGTCGGGGAAGGCGTAGCCGGTGAAGCTCTGGGCGATGGCGGTGGCGTTCTGCACCGCCCAGGCATACGCCTCTCGGCTGTGCTTGTCGGCGCCGTGCGGGCGGCCCTGGTCGCGCAGCAGCGCGAGGGCGGAGGCGGCCCCGTCGGCATCGGCCTTCCGCTCGGTCGCGCTCTTGGCAAAGAGCTGGTGGGCCATCCACGGACCGGCCTCTGTGTCGGCTTCCGGGCGCAGGGAGTCGTACGAAGCCGCGATGTCGCGGTTCAGGTCCGGTCGGTATTTGGTGAGGTACTCCGAGACCTGATCGAAGGCGGTCTTGCCCGGGAAGCCGAGGTCGTTGCCGACGAAGTGCAGCTGCGGCCGGTCGGGGTGGGCGACGTTGTAGCGGCGCATCCAGTGGATCAGGTCGAGGTACTCCTGGGTGTTCCAGAAGACGTACTGGCCCTGGAACTCGTCCCGCATGATCTGGGCGGGGTCGCCGACGCCGCGGGTGACATAGGCGTCCAGGCGCAGTCCGGTGCTCCAACTCGCCTCCAGGGCGAAGGTGGTGAAGCCCCTGGTGGCTACGAGGTGGCGGAAGACGCGCTGCTTGAGGGTGAAGAACTCGTGGCCGCTGTGGCTGGCCTCACCCAGGCCCACGACGCGGGCGCCGCCGACCATGCGACCGAGGGCGTCCAGGTCGCTGAGGGGGTGCGCGCTGCGGTTCAGGGCGCCCACCGGGCCCTCGGCCGGTGAGGTCTCCGCCGCGGCGGCGCCGGTGCCGAGGGTCCCTGCGGTGAGGGCGGCGGCGGTGGCCAGGCCGAGCAGGCGGCGTCGACTGACGGGGCGGGCGTGGCTCATGGCGGCATCTCCCTTGGCTGGTGGATTCGGCACGACTGTAGAGAGATTTGGGCGTACGCACAATACAAATGTCTAAGGCTTGCGCCTAAGGCGTTCGATCTAATCGTCGGATAGGGTTCCCGGCATGGGAAATCGCGAAGATCTGCTGGCGGGAGCCAGGCACTGCCTGGAGGAGAAAGGCTGGGCCCGCACCACGGTGCGCGACATCGCGACCGCCGCAGGTGGCGTCAGCATGGCCGCCATCGGCTACCACTTCGGCTCCCGTGAGGCGCTGTTGAACGCCGCTCTCATCGAGGCGATCGACGAATGGGGCACACGGACCGGCCGCACACTGGCCTCTTTCGGGGAAACCGGGAGCAGCACGGTCGGGCGCTACGAGGCGATGTGGACCGCGATCATCGAGTCCTTCCAGGACGACCGGACCCTATGGCTGGCGACGATCGAGGCCCTCCTGCAGGCCGAGCACTCCGAGGATCTGCGCCGCTACCTGGCCGGCGGTCAAGCCCAGGGCCGCCGGGGCCTGGCCGCCCTGCTGCTCGGCGCGCCCGAGGACGAGATCGACGACGCTGCCGCCCGCACCCTGGGCGCCGCGCAGATGGCCCTGTTCACGGGCCTGATGACGCAGTGGCTCACCGACCCCGAACAGGCTCCCGACGCGTCCGAGATTGTCACTGGACTGCAGGCTCTCACCGGCATCGTCAACTCGGACACATAGGAGAGACGCCCCGGGACAGCCGGGTTGGGCGATGTCCTCATCGCGGATCCCGCGGCTCTCGGCGCGGAGTTGGGCGACGGCGGCATCGATGTAGCGGGTCGTCCAGAGCACGATGGCGTTTGAGGACCAGGCCGAGCGCGCCGAGCTGGTCCTCCGTGCCGCCGCGGTACGCCTGGCGGATGGTGCCGCGCTTGCCGTGACGGACGTCGCGGGCTGCGGACCGACCACCGTGCCCGCCGCACTCATCCCGGCCGTGCCTCCCGGCGTACGCATCCTGCCGATGCGCGACGGGCCGCAGGAACAGCGTCGGCTGCTCCTGGCCCGCCTTCCGCACACCGCGACCGGCAATCAGCAACCGGCAGTTCGGCTACCGCGGCACGCCACCGTGCCGGTTCGCCGCCGCCCTCAGCCTCGCCACCGTCGCGGCCACGACCACCAGCGCGGCAAGCGCGGCGACGGCAGCCGACAGCGCGGGCATCGGCGACGGCACACCCTCGGGCCGCAGCACGTACAGAAGCGTCTGCGAATCGACCCTGCCCTCCACGAGGTGGCCGATGGTCAGCGCGCCCGCCACAAGCGTGCTCAGCACAGCCGGGGCAGGCGATTCGGCGACGCACAGGGCGATGCCCACGGCCGCGCAGACGGCGACCACGGCGAACGACGCCGCGAGACCGAGCGCCGGCGCGTCGGCCAAGGCCGTCGGGAAGTGGGCCGCCGCGCAGAGCAGGAGCAACACGCCTGCCACACGGCGCAGCCACACGAGCGGCGCGGTGTTGTGAGACCGGCCCGTGTCCGGGAAGAGCTTCGCGGGCGGCGCGCTGGGCGCGGGGGGAGACGTGGTGTCGGTCTTCTCCGTGAGAGGCACGCTCGCCGTACGCGAGGCTTCCTCCTCGGCGTGCTGGTCGTCCCCGAGCCGGCCGATCAGCTGCACCAGGTCCTCGACCGACCTGGTCGTGGCGGCGGCCTGCACCGCCTGGGCGCCGGAGTGCGGGTCGTGCGACGGGCGGTGCAGCAACAGGACGAGCCGGCTGACCTCGGGGATGGGGCGCTGCTCGGCGGCGCTCCGGATGGCGTCGTCCATGTGGTCCACGGCATGGTTCGGCGGTCCCAGCTCTTCCACCAGCCGGGTGACGTCGTCCACGGAGCGGGTCACCGCGGCCACCCGCAGCACGGACGCCGCCATGGTCAGTCCGTTGGGCGACTGCTCCAGCAAGGTGACCAGGTGCACGACCTCGTCCAGGGGCCGGGAGATGGCGGCGGCGTGTATCAGCTCCTCTATCGCGTCGCCGCCGTCCCAGTCGGCCGGCAGTGGTGATTCGCTCACGGCTTCCGGCTCTTCAGCGGGTCCGTGAGAGGGGGCGCCGAGATCGACCGTTCCCCAGTGCAGCAAGGTCGGATCCAGAAGTTCGCCCGTGCCGGAATGCGCGGGTCGGGAAGAGAAAGACTCAGGCGTCATGTCTACTTCTCCACTTCTTCTCCACTACAGGGGGCGATCCCACCGTGAGGGGGTGTTCCCACCCCGGCCTGTGAACGTCTGACCGTTCTAAGCTGCCGCCGCGCACCCCGCCACCGGAGAGCCGCCTGACGGGGTCACTCCCCTCGCGCCGCCCACGTGGATCCGGCCGGCGCGCCCAGGCACGCCGGCCGTTCGACCTGTACGCTCCGGCCCTCGCCGCCGGCCGAATTCAGCGATGGGCGTTGGGCCTGCGGTGCGGCGGCTGGTCCGGGGTGGGGCGGGGCTTCACGTCCGGGACCTCCCGGCTGCGCGACTCCTCCGGCGCGAGGGGGAGCGGCTCACCGTAGTGGCTGATCGTCAGCTCGGCTCCGGTCAGCAGGGTGTACGTGACCGCCGTCGCGTGCACCTCCACGCGCAGGCAGCGGCCGAGCGCCTGCACGTTGAACGCGATCCGGCTCAGGTTCTGCGGAAGCCGGGGCGTGAACTCCAGCGTGTCCCCGTTCTGACGCATCCCGCCGAAGCCCGCGACCAGCGCCGTCCACGTCCCGGCGAGGGAGGCGATGTGCAGTCCGTCGCGCGTGTTGTTCTCCAGGTCGTCCAGGTCCATCAGCGCCGCCTCCACCAAGTAGTCGTAGGCGAGGCCCAGATGACCGGTGCGGGCCGCGATGACGGCCTGGCAGCAGGCGGACAGCGAGGAGTCGCGGACGGTGAGCGGCTCGTAGTAGGCGAAGTTGCGCGCCAGGTGCTCCTCGTCGAAGAACCCGGCGCACGTGTACATGGCGAGCACCAGGTCGGCCTGCTTGATGACCTGTTTGCGGTAGAGGTCGAAGTACGGGAAGTGCAGCATCAGCGGGTACTGGTCGGGACGGGTGGCCGCGAAGTCCCAGTGCTGATAGCGGGTGAATCCGGCGTGCTGCTCGTGCACCCCGAGATCTTCGTTGTACGGGACGTGCACGGCCTCCGCGGCGTCCCGCCACGCCGCGCTCTCCTCGTCGTCGACCCCGAGGGCGGCGGCCTGCTCGGGGTGGCTCTCGACGAAGTCGGCCGCCGCGAGCAGATTGGAGCGGGCCATCAGGTTGGTGTACGTGTTGTCGTCGGCGATCGCGCTGTACTCGTCCGGTCCCGTCACCCCGTCGATGTGGAACGCGCCGTGCACGTCGTGGTGGCCCAGCGACCGCCACAACCTGGCCGTCTCCACCAGGAGTTCGACCGCGGTGTCGCGGGCGAACTGCCCGTCGCCGGTGGCCGAGACATAGCGCACCACGGCGTCCGCGATGTCGGCGTTGACGTGGAAGGCGGCCGTTCCGGCCGGCCAGTACGCGGAGCCCTCCGAGCCCTCGATGGTGCGCCAGGGGAACGCCGCTCCCCGCAGGCCCAGCTGCGTGGCCCGCTCGCGCGCGGCGGGCAGCGTCGAGTGGCGCCAGCGCAGCGCCTCGGCGACCGCGCCCGGCGAGGTGTACGTGAGCAGCGGCAGCACGAACGTCTCGGTGTCCCAGAAGGCGTGGCCGTCGTAGCCCGAACCGGTAAGCCCCTTCGCCGGGATCGCCCGCTGCTCCGCCCGCGCACCGGCCTGCAGCACGTGGAACAGCGCGAACCGGACCGCCTGCTGGATCTTCTCGTCGCCGTCGACCTCGACGTCCGCGTGCGCCCAGAAGGCGTCCAGGTAGGCCCGCTGCTCGTCCACGAGGGCGGGCCAGCCGACGTCGGTGGCCGCCGCGAGCGCCGCGTCCACCTGGTCGCTCACAGCGGGCAGGGACCGCGTGCTGGACCAGCCGTAGGCCACGAACTTCTCCAGGCGCAGCCGCTGGCCCGGTTCCAGTACGGACGTGACGGTGAGCCGGGCGACGTCGTCGCCGGACTCGCTGGTCGACCGGGTCCGGTCGGGCCCGTCGACGGTGTGGTCGGCGGCCGCGGCGACCCGAAGGCCGGTCTGCCGGGTGCCGTGCACGAGGCGCAGCCGCCCGCCGCTCGCGAAGTGCTCCTCCGCCGCGAGCGGGGATTCGAGGACGGCCGCGGCGCGGGGGTCCTTCGCGGACTTCGGCAGCTGCTCGTTCGCCACCAGCTCCGACTGGACCACGACCCGGACCTGGCTGTCGACGGCCTGGACCTCGTATGCGACGGCGGCCACCGACCGCTGGGTGAAGGACACGAGGCGGGTGGAGCGCACCCGCACGGTGCGGCCCGCCGGGGACGTCCACTCGCAGGTGCGCCGCAGCACGCCCTCGCGCAGGTCGAGCACCCGCTCGTGGGACACGAGCCGTCCGTGGCGCAGGTCGAAGGGCTCGTCGTCCACGAGCAGCCGGATGACCTTGCCGTTGGTCACGTTGATGACCGTCTGCCCGGACTCCGGGTAGCCGTACCCGGCCTCCGCGTAGGGGAGCGGGTGGGTCTCGTGGACGCCGTTGAGATACGAGCCGGGCAGGCCGTGCGGTTCGCCCTCGTCGAGGTTGCCGCGCCAGCCGACATGGCCGTTGGACAGGGCGAACACCGACTCGCTCTGCGGCAGCACGTCGAGGTTGAGGACGTTCTCGCGCAGGCACCAGGGCTCGACTCCGTAGGACGCGTGCGTGATCACGCCTCGCCTCCCAGTTCCGCGAGGTCCTCGACGACCCGGTCCGCGCCGTGGGCGCGCAGGGCGTCGGCCTGGCCGACGCGGTCCACGCCGACGACGTAGCCGAAGCGGCCCGAGCGGCCCGCGTCCATGCCGGCCAGGGCGTCCTCGAACACCGCCGCCTGGTCCGGCTCGACGCCGAGGTCGCCGGCCGCGGCGAGGAAGGTGTCGGGCCGTGGCTTGCCCGGCAGGTTCCGCTCGGTGGCGACGACGCCGTCGATCCGTACGTCGAAGAGGGGCTCCGCGTCGATGGCGCGCAGCACGTCGCGGCAGTTGGCGCTGGAGGACACCACCGCCGTGCGCAGGCCGTCGGCCCGTACCGCTTCGACGTAGCGCAGGGTGCCGTCGTACGCCTCGACGCCGCCGGTGCGGATCTTCTCAAGCAGGATGTCGTTCTTGCGGTTGCCCAGGCCGTGCACCGTCGGGGTGTCCGGAGGGTCGTCGGGCCGGCCTTCGGGCAGCTCGATTCCGCGCGACGCCAGGAAGGAGCGCACCCCGTCGGCGCGCGGCTTTCCGTCCACGTACTCGTCGTACTCGGCGACCGGATCGAAGGGCCGGAAGCCGTCGCCGTCCCGCTCGCGCAGGAACGCGTCGAAGGCCTCCTTCCAGGCGGCCGCGTGGACGACGGCAGTCTTGGTGATGACCCCGTCCAGGTCGAAGAGGCAGGCCCGGACGGTGTCCGGCAGACCGAGCCTTGTCAGATGAGGACCGAGCTTCGTCATGGAGGGACACCTTCCCGTCAGGAACGAAGACACGTCATGTCCCTGCTGCCGTTCGGCCGGGCGGGCGATTTTCCCGCGGCGGATGGGTGTGTTCCAGTTCACTCGCCGCGCGTCCGCGGGCCTGGGAACAAACGGGAGGGGTCGGCCGTTGAGAGGTACGTGGCTGCGGAGGGGACAGTGTCCCCGGGCCCACTCATAGCCCACAGGGACGATCGTTCGGCTGAAGCCCTGTGGAGCCCTTCGCCGTGAGGCGACCGCCCTCCGCACGCCACCGCCTACCGCCCCGGCTGGTCTCCCCCGTCCAGCCGGGGCTTTCCTGTGCCCACAGGGCTTCTCGCGTGGCCGGAGGCCCGGCGGGTGTCCGGCGCCGACCGTGCCGCGTCACCCGGCCAGGGCGCGCCGCAGCACCTCCGCCAGCTCGGTGATCTGCCGCTGGGAGACGTCCGCGGACACGATCGCGTGCGAGCCGTGGAACGTGCCGGGCCACTGGTGCAGCTCGACGGATACCCCCGCCCGCAGCAGGCGAAGCCCGTAGTCGATGTCCTCGTCGCGGTTCGGGCAGAGCTCCGCGGTGGCGATGTAGGCCGGCGGCAGGCCGGACAGGTCGGTGGCCCGCGCCGGGGCCGCGTACGGCGAGGCGGGCTCCGAGCCCAGATAGTGACCCCATGACGCGGTGATCTTGGCGCGGGTCATCCAGGGCGTGTCGGTGGAGTTCCGCGCCGACCACGACTCCTGCCGGTCGTCGAGCGACGGCTGGTTGAGCAGTTGGAAGCGGATCCGCGGCCCCTGCTCGTCCCGTGCCCGCAAGGCCACCGAGGCCGCGAGCGTGGCGCCGGCGCTGTGCCCGCCGACCGCGATCCGCTCCGCGTCGACACCGAGCTCGGCCGCGTGCTCGACCGCCCAGGTCAGGGCGGCGTACGCGTCGTCCGGCGCGGCCGGGAACGGGTGCTCGGGGGCCAGGCGGTAGCCCACCGAGATCACCACCGCGCCGGAGGCGTCCGCGAGCCGGGCGGCCATCGGGTGCTCGGTGTTCACGTCCCCCATGACCCAGCCGCCACCGTGCAGCCAGACGACGGCACCCTGAGCCCGCTGCGGACGATAGATCCGCACCGGCACGTCCGGATCGGCGGGCACCATGCGGTCCTCGACCTCCAGTCCGGGAATCTCCGGCACCGGGACCGCGGCGGCCAGCTCCGCGATCTGCTTGCGTTCGGCGACGGGGTCGCTCAGGTCGGTACGGGGGAACAGCGGGACGAATACTTCGAGTTCGGGATCCATGTCGGCCATCCTCACCGTGCGCACCCCGCACGGTCACCCGCCAACCGTCGGGCATACGCACCGGATCGCGCACCGGTCGGCGCTCTATGCTCCCGTCATGGAGGCACTGGCCGCACGGCTGTCACAACTGGACGCTCAGGCCGAGGGCGCGATCCGCGTCGTGATGTTCTACGACACGCTGATGCGCCGCCGGGTGGACCTCCCGGCGCTCGCCCGGGCCTCGGCGGGCCTCGCCGAGTGCGGGGTGGGGATGCGGCTGCACGGCACGGGCCGGGCGATCCGGGTGTCGCCCGACGGCAGGGAAGCCGCCGCTCCGCCGCCGCCCGCGTCCAGTTCGGCGCCGGTCACGCTCGACGACGAGGAGATCGGCACGGTGTGGCTGGAGCGCCCCGGCCCGCCGGGTGCGCTCGACGCCATGCTGCTCGACCGGTTTGCCATCGCCGCGGCGGCGGTCGTCGAGCGTTACGGTCCGGCCCGCACCACGATGGCCGACCCCGCGCTCGTCGAGCTGGTGATCAGCGCCGACAGCGACGAGGCGGCCAGAGCGCGGGCGCTGCGGCTCCTGGGCTTCACGGCAGACCTGCCGGTCCGCGTCGCCGCCGTACGGTCCGGCCTTCCGCTCGACCGGATCGCGGGCCTGCTCTGTCCGGACCGCCCGGTGAAGGCGGCACCGCTGCCCGACGTGGGCGTGGTCCTTGCCACCACCCTGGACCCGACCCGGCTCCCGGCAGGCGTACGCGCGGGCATCGGCGCCGCCGACACCCCCGACCGCTCCTGGTCCCAAGCCCGCACGGCCCTCCGCTTCACCACCCCACGCCACCCCGTCGTCCGCCACGCCGATCTGGGTGCCCTGGCCCTGCTCGCCGAGGTGCCGCAGGACGCCGCGCGGGACAACGCCGACGTGGCCGCGATCGCCCGCATCGCCGACAGCCCCGACGACCTGGAGACGCTGGACACCTACTGCGCCACAGGCTCCCTGCGCCGGGCCGCCGACTGCCTCCACCTGCACCACAGCAGCGTCGCCCGCCGCCTCGAACAGATCGGCAAGACCCTGGGCATCGAACTGACCGAGCCCACCGGGCTGGTGAGGGCCAGGCTCGCCCTCACCGCGTATCGGCTGCTCGCCGACTGAACTGGTCACGTCGGCTGTCGCCTCAGGTCGGCCGTCGGCTCACGTCGGCCGTCGGCCGAGGCGGCACCGCTACGGCCGTCCTGCCGCGTCACATCCCGGTGGACCCGTCGATGCATTCACGCAGGAGATCGGCGTGACCGTTGTGGCGTGCGTACTCAGCGATCATGTCCACCAGGATCCTTCGCAGGGAGATCGGCTCGCCGGTGCTCTTTCGGATCCCCGTTTCATCCAGCGACGCGGCAGCGGCCGTGATCTGTCTGGAGCGCTCGCACTCCGTCCGCCAGACGGCGAAGGCCTCGTCGATGTCACCGTCCAGGCTGTCGAAGTCCTGGTCGGGGTCGTCGTCGGAGTAATAGAGCATCGGAACGCTCTCGTCGGCGAACTGGATGCGGAACCACCAGCGTTCGGCGCCGGCCAGATGACGCACCATGCCATGCAGGGACAGGCCGGACGGCGGCACCGCCCGCGCGGACAACTGCTCCGGGAGCAGGCCGGCGCACTTGAGCTCGAAGGTCGCCCGGTGCCAGTCCAGGACCGCGACCAGGGTCTCTCTTTCGCCGCCGACGTAGGGCGGGGGCACGCGGGTGTCGTCGCTCCACCGGGGTGCGTAGTGCTTGGGGGCGGCTGAGTCGGTCATCGTCTGCCTTCCGGTTCTGTCTTCCGGGCCAGGGATGGGCCGAGTCTGGCAGGCGCCACTGACAGCGGGCGCTGACATCGGGTCTGACCTGCGGGTTGTTGCTCGGCGCCGAGGACGGACACCGGTGTGATGACGGGCGACAGTGTTCAGCCGTCCTGCGGCGGGCCGAGCACGCGGTGCAGGCCCGGCTCGATGTCCGGGGCCTCGATCGAGCCGTAGCCGAAGACGAACCCCGGGCGTGCGGAGCGGTTGGCGGAGACCTCCGCCAGGGTGTGCACCGCCACGCCGGCCGCTCGGGCCCGGCGCGCCTGGGCCGCGAGGGCCTTGGGGTCGGCAAGGTGGCCTCGCGTGAACGCGGTCACGTGCAGGCCCGCGGCGGACGGCACCAGCTCGACGACGCCCGCGAAGTGCTCGGTGAGCGCACGGGTGATGGCTTGGTGCCGGGTCGCGTACGTGTGCTGCATCCGGCGGATGTGCCGGGCGAGCAACCCGTCGTCGACGAAGCGGGCGAGCGCTGCCTGCGTGGGAACGGCCGTGTGCCAGTCGGCGGCGTACTTGGCGGTGTGCAGCGCTGAGCGCAGCGGGGCGGGCGCCACCAGGAAGCCGACGCGCAGGGACGGCAGCATCACCTTGGAGAACGACCCCACGTAGATGACGTGTCCGTCCTGGTCCAGGCTCTGCAACGTCTCCACCGGCCGCCCGCCGAACCGGAATTCACTGTCGTAGTCGTCCTCGATCACCGCCGCGCCGTGCCGCCGCGCCCACCGCAGCAGCGCCGTTCTGCGCCGCAGGGACATCGGCATGCCGAGCGGGAACTGGTGGGCGGGAGTGACGTAGACGGCGCGGGTGTCCGGCGGGATGGTGTCCACCAGCAGGCCCTCGGCGTCCACCGGTACGCCCGTGACCTCGGCGCCCTGCGCCAGGAACGCCAGCCGCGCCGGTGGGTAGCCGGGCTCCTCGACGGCCACCCGGTCGCCCGGTTCGAGCAGCACCCGTCCGATGAGGTCCAGGGCCTGCTGCGTGCTGGTGGTCACCAGCACGTCGTCCGGGCCGGTCCGCACACCACGGGAGAGCCCGATGTGCCGGGAGAGCGCGGCGCGCAGCCCGGCGTGGCCCGCCGGATCGCCGTATCCGACCGCCCCGTCCGCCGAGAGGCGCAGTTCCCGGGCGATCAGGGGACGCCAGGCGTCGTAGGGGAAGAGCCGGGCGTCCGGCAGGCCGGCCCGGAAGTCGTGGGCCGCCGTGGTCGGGCCCGTGCTCGCCGGAGTCGTCCACGGGGACAGGCCCGCCCACAGGGCGCGCGGGCGCAGTCCCGAGCCGGTGGTTCCGGTGGCGGTCGCGGCCTCCTGCGCGGGCAGACCCGCCGTACGCACATAGGTCCCGGAGCCGACTCTGCTGTCCGCGTAGCCCTCGGCGACGAGCCGTTCGTAGGCCACGCCGACGGTGTTGCGGGCCACCGCGAGGCGGCGGCTCAACTCCCGGGTCGGAGGCAGCGGTTCACCGGGCCGCAGCAGCCCGTCGTGGATCGCGGTCCGCAACTGGCGGTAGATCTGACCGGACAGATCGCGCTGCCCCTCGAGCCTGACGTGCACGTCCATGTCGGCCTCCCGTTTCCGGCCCGGCGGTGTCGGCCGCGGGAGTCCGGCAATTGGCTCAATCAGTTGGCAGCCTTTTGGCTCTGGAGCTGAACCGCTGTGCGATCTTACGCTCCAGCCATGGACATACGACGACTGGACCACCAGGCGCTGTCGCTGACCGGGGAGGTGGTCTCCCAGGTGAAAACCGACCAGTTGAGGTTGGCGACACCGTGCACGGACTGGACCCTGTACGGCCTGCTCCGCCATCTGGTCAGCCAGAACGAGGGGTTCGCCGCCTCCGCCCGCGGCGCCGGTGAGCCGTGGGCCGTGTGGCGCGACGGCGACCTCGGCGACGACCCGGCCGGGGCGTACGAGGCGTCGGCGGCCGAGGTCACCGCGGCGTTCGCCGAAGACGACGTACGGGAGCGGCGGTTCGCGCTGCCGGAGGTGGGCGAGGGCTTCGCCGTCCCCGGACGGACCGCGATCGGCTTCCACCTGCTCGACTACGTGGCGCACGCCTGGGACGTCGCGGTGACGATCGGCGCCCCGTGGGAACCCAGCTCCGAACTCACCGCCGCCGCGCTGAGCGTGGCCGCCCTGGTCCCTGACGAGGGCCGCGGGGCCGGTGCCGCCTTCCACCGACGGATCGCCGTGCCCGACGACGCCCCGCCGGAGGACCGGTTGCTCGCCCTGCTCGGCCGCGACCCGTCCTGGAAGCCCGGCCCATGCTGAGGAGCGGCTGGCGCCAGGGCCCTGCCGCGGACTCCCTCGGCGACAGCGCGGCGAACGGCATCGACAGCGACGTACGCGGTGCACAGACCGGTGCACAGACCGCTCCACTGATCGTCAGCGTCACCGACTTCACCAGCCACGCCTACCGAGACCTGCCCGGCATCGCGCGCCGCGGCTTCATGCTGCGGCGCCGCTGGCCGCAGCTCGACGGAGCGGTCGGCATGTGGCTGTGGGTCGCGCCCACGGCCCGGCGCTGCGGAGCGGTCTCGGTGTGGACGGGGCGGCGGGCCCTGGCGGCGTTCGTACGCCTGCCGGAGCACGTCGTGATCATGGACGAGTACCGCGAGCGGGGCACGATCAGGTCGATGATCCTGGAGTACGAGAGCTTCGACGCGGCGCGGATCCGGCAGGACGCGGAAGCATGGCTGATGTCGGACGACCGCTTCCGTGCCGCGCGGGGGGCGGCACGGCACGGCGACTAGACATTCCTGCGAGTCGCGATGAGTCCTGCGCCGTCCGACGGTCTTACGGTCGAACCCGTCACCGAGGAGGACTTCTGATGCGCAGCGTGACCTATTCGATGAACGTCTCACTCGACGGCTACATCGTCGGGCCCGACGGCAGCTTCGACTGGTCGGCACCCGACGCGGACGTCTTCCGCTTCTGGATCGACGAGATCCGAGACGTCGGCGTCCACCTGATGGGACGACGGCTGTACGAGACGATGCTGTACTGGGAAACCGCCGACCAGGATCCCGCGCTCGGCGACGCGGAGCTCGAGTGGGCCGCGCTCTGGAACCCGCTTCCCAAGGTGGTGTTCTCCACCACGCTGTCGGAGGTGCAGGGCAACGCCCGCCTGCTCTCCGGCGGCGTGGCCGAGGAGATCGAGCGGCTCCGGGCCGAGCCGGGGGAGGGCGACATCGCGATCGGCGGCGCGACGCTCGCCGCCGAGGCGGCCGCGTCGGGTCTGATCGACGAGTACCGGACCGTGGTCTACCCGGTGCTGGTCGGCGGCGGCATTCCGTTCTTTCCCCGGGACGAGCGCCGGGTGGATCTCGAACTCGTCGAGACCCGCACCTTCAGCTCGAAATTCGTCTACGTCCGCTACCGCGTGACGCGCTAACCGGTTTGGCCGCCGAGCCTCGGCAAGAACGTCCGGTGTCGAGCGCCCTAGGCGTCGCCGCCGGGCGCGAGGTCGGGGCGCAGCCGGTGCCACACCGGCTGGCGCAGCAGCCCCGCGCGGGTACGGGTGGTGAACCGGATCTCGGCCACGAGCCGGGGCAGCACCCACTGGGCTCCGGGAACGGCCGGTGGGGGAGTGAAGGGGCAGGTGTCGTCCGCGGCGACGGCCAGGAGCTCGGCCAGCACACCGCGCTCCTGCTCGCTCCACCCGGTGCCCACGCTGCCCAGGTAGCGCAGCGCTCCCTCGTGGGGCTCGCCCATGAGGAGGGCCCCCGGCGGACCGCCCTGGCGCCCCCGGACGGGCACCCAGCCCCCGATCACCGCGTCCACCGTGTGTACGTTCCTGACCTTGATCCAGGCCGAGGAGCGCACTCCGGGCTCGTACACCGAGTCCAGACGCTTGAGGACGATGCCCTCCAGGCCCTGGGAACGGGTGAGTTCCAGCGCCTGTCGGCTGTGTCCGGGAACCGAGGCGGGCACGGACCAGCGGGCGCCCGCGGCCACCATCCGCTGGAGGTACTGACGTCGCTCGGTGTACGGCAGACCGGTCAGCAACTGCCCGTCGAGGAACATGACGTCGAACAGGACCAGGTGGGCGGGGTCTTGGGATGCCAGGCGGGCGGCACGGGCCGGGGAGGAGGCGAGGCCCATGCGCGGCTGGAGCCGGGCGAAGTCGGGCCTGCCGTGCCCGTCGAGGACGGCGATCTCCCCGTCCAGGACCGCGGGCACGGACATCCGCGCGCCCAGGGAGTGCAGTTCGGGGTACGCGGCGGTGATGTCGGCCCCGGACCGCGAGCGCAACAGCAGCGAGCCGTCGCCGGGCAGGTACACGATCGCCCGCTGCCCGTCGTACTTCGTCTCGGCGCTCCACAGGTGATCGGCCCGCTGGGGCGGGAGCGGCCCGGGAGAGGCGAGCATCGGGGCGATCTGAGGCAAGGCGACCATGGTCCAGGCCTCGCCCGCCGGTCCGCGGTTCAAGCGCGGCAGGCTGTCCGATCGCCCGGACAGCCCACCGCGCCGAACGCGTGGCCGCTCCTTCGGGACGTCTCCTTCCAGACGTCCCCCTCCAGACGTCTCCTTCTAGACGTCGGCCGTACGCTGCGGCTCGCGCCACATCGTCCACAGCACGGGACCGCCGCCCGGCAACTGCAGTTCCTCACGCAGGGTGAAGCCGAAGTGCTCGTAGAAGGGCAGGTTGGACGGCTTGGAGGACTCCAGGTACGCGGGCATGCCCGACGCGTCGGCCTTGGCGAGACCCGAGCGCAGCAGGGCGGCTCCGTGTCCCTGGCCCTGCGCGGCGGGGTCGGCGCCGATCAACGCCAGGGACCAGTGCGGTTCCTGGGGCGCGTGCTCGGCGGCCGCGCCGACGGCGTCCCGGAACAGCCCGGCGCGGTCGCCGAGGATGTTCAGGAGCTCCGAGATGGTCTCCGCGTCGGGAACGGCCTTGTCCTGCGCCTCCGGCGCCACCCAGAAGGCGGCCGCGGCGTCGGTGCGCTCGCACACGCCGTGGGTGACGTACTGCCGGGTGAAGATCGTGGTGAAGTAGCGGCCCAGCGCGGCCTCGCGCGCCGCGTCGTCGGGGAAGAACCAGCGCATCATCGGGTCGTCGTCGAAGGCGCGGGTCAGGGTGCGACCGATCAGCGGCGCGTCGTCGATCGTGGCCGTCGTCGGGGTGTTCGTTGTCGACATACGGGTCATTCTGCATCCCGGTGATCTTCGACGGTGAGGTGGGGTCGGGATGCCTGCGGCCCACGGGGCGGGTGGGCGCGAGGAGTTGGGGAAGGCCGCACGGGCGGGCGCTGCCGCTCCACTTGCCGATACGGCAACTTCAGTTGCCGCACGCGCCGGAACCTTGCAACCTGGTCACCAGCCAACGCCCCACGACACACAGGAGGTTGCCCGATGAGCACCCACGACGAGCGCCCGCTGAACAACCGCGTCCACCACGTCCGGGCCGGCGAGTTGGACGGCTACGCCGCCATCAGCGGCGGGACGGTCGGCTCGAGGAATCTCTGGATGGGCATGGTGGAGAACCCGCCGCTGAGCGCGACGGACAACCACCACCACGGGGAATCGGAGGCCGGGATCTACGTGGTCAGCGGACACCCGGTGTTCGTCTACCACGACGGCACACAGGAGGTACGGATCGCCGCCGGCCCCGGCGACTTCTTCCTCGTACCCCCGAACGTCCCGCACCGCGAGGAGAACCCGGACCCGAACGAACCCGCGGTCGTCGTCATCGCCCGGACCACACAGGAGCCGATCAAGGTCTCCCTGCCCGAGCTGTACCAACTCAAGGAGACGGAAACGAAGTAGGGCGAGGCGGAACGAGCCGGAAGAAGAAGCGGACGTCGTCCGGGCAGCCGCCCACGGGCACGCGCCCGGACGACCGTCGGCCTTGGAAGCGGAACATGAGCAACTGAGCCACCCGCCCGGCAGTCACGGACACGGATGCGATCCGTCTCCCCACTCGGCCCGCGTGTCGCCCCGTGCCACCATTCCGCACAGCAGCACCGTCCGTGGGCCGTTCTTGCCGTCCCGCTCCACGCCGAGCAGCTTCTTCTCGGTGAGGCGGCCGCCGCCCGCCGCGCCGTGCGCGTCGATCCGGCCCGTCGCCCCGTCGAAGCCGCCACCGCCCAGGCCCTGGTAGAGCACGCCCTGCAAGAGTCCCCGGTCCAGGCGCTCGTCATGGCCGCCGGTGCCGCGCCACGCCTGGTCGACGCCCTCGGCGAGATAGCGCATCGCGTCCCAGCCGATGGCCACATGGGCGTCGTCACGCATCGTCGACGTACGCGTGCTCTCGTCCTTGCCGTACGCGGCGTCGTACGCAGAGAGGAAGGCGGCGGCCTCGCCGCTGTCCTGGGCCAGAGCGGCCGCCCGGCCGTGCGAGACGTAGTACAGCGACAGACCGCCGAACACCTCCCACGGCCTGCGTTCCTCGGAGAGCGCGGTCGTCAGGTCGTCGTCGCCGAGCACCACGATCTTCGGGCAGTCGCGGGAGATCCGGGCGATCTCGCTCAGGAAGGGGTGGAACTGGCTGCCGCGCGCCGCCCACACCACGGCCGTCCGCGGCTCACGGGCCACCGCGCCGCACACCTGGCGTGCCAGATCCTCCACGGCCGGGAGTTCGCTGCCGGACAGGCCCCGCGACGCGGGCGGCGGCTCCGGTGCGTCGGCCGGCGTGTAGAGCAGCACGTCGGTGCCCTTGGCGCCGTACTCCTCGCGGAACGACGCGGCGAGACTCGCGCTGTAGGCGTCGGCCGGATCGGCGATCAACTGGACGCGGCGCACCGGCTTTCCGTCCGCCGCCATCGGGGCGTGCCTGGCGAAGGACGCCATCACGGCGGCGGCGCGGGAGTCGGTCGGCGCCATCTGGTAGTAGTGGCCGCTCTGCTGGAGCAGCGCGTCCGCCGTGCCGGACGTGCCGACCATCGGAATGCCGGCGTCTCCGAAGATCCGGACGGCCTCGTACGTCTTGCGCCTGCTCTGCCCGAAACCCACGACCCCCACGATCGACCGGTCGCGCTCCGCGAGCCGCACCACGCGCCGGGCCACGTCCGGGGCGTCCTTGAACCGGTCACCCGCGTTCGCCGCGAGCACCCGGAGCGGCACCCGTTCCCCGGAGCGCAGCGCCTGCGCGTTGACCTGCCCCTGGGCGATGGCGATGCCGCGCAGCTCGGCCAGCGTGCCGCCGCGCACCGGGTCCTCGGCGTCCTTGCCGCCGCTGAGCGGCCCGAAGTAGACGACGGTGCGGCCGGCAGGACCGCCCGTGTCCGTGCGGCCCGAAAGCTCCTTGTCCATCTCGCCGTTCTGCCGCTCGATGCGTTCGAGTACGTCACGCAGGGCCCGGTCGCCGCTGTCCTTGCCGAACGACGCCGCGCCCTCGGCGACGCCCACGCACTGGCCGTCGGTGCCGAGGAACGTCGAGCCGCGGCACGCGTCGGCGTCCGCCTTCCCCAGCGGCCCCAGGCTGATGCCCGTGAGGGCAAGAACCAGGGCCAGCACCCCGACCGTGCCGACGATCTCCGCGCGCGGACCCCAGCGCTTGGAAGGGGGCGCCAGCGTCGGCCTGCGGCGCAGCCAGTACGTCGCCGCCGGGTCGTCGTCGGCCCCCGCATCGACCACGGGCACCACCATGCCGGTGGGGCTTCCCGGCGCGCTGCCGTGCTCGGCGACATTGGCCAGCTCGGCGCCCGCCGCGGACAGGGTGGCCACCTCGATGTCGGGGATCCGATGCGCGAGGGAACGCACACCCGCGGCCACCGCCACCACCGACGTGCACCGCAGGTCCTCCGTGGCGGACCGCAGCTCGCGCAAGAAGCGCTGCTCGCGCGAGTTCTCGCCGCCCGCCTCCGCGACGAGCAGCACGAAGCGGCACACCCGGCGCCTGCGCCAGGGGTTGAGGAGACGTTTGCGGCAGGCGGAGTCGAGGTCGGCGAGCAGCGCGTGCACCAGAATGCGGTCGAACTGCTCGGCATCGCCGCCGTGCACCAGATCGCGTGCCGACCGGAAGAAGTCGGTCGGCGGTGTGCCCTGCTGCAGGCGCGCCCACTCCGCGTACCACCGTTGCCGCCGCGAGTTGCCCAGCATCAGCCGATTGGCGCGCCGTACATAGACGGCGCGCGGCAGGCGCTGGAACAGCGGACCGGCGACGAAGTTCCAGAGCAGTTCGAGCAGCGTGCCGCCACTGGCCTGGTCGCGCCCGCCCAGCCACCACAACACGCGGGCGAGGGAGGACACTTCACGGTGTCCCGCGTAGGCGTGGTCCTTGAGCTCGGAGTGATGCCGGTCGCCGAGGCCCTCGACGGGCGGTGCGGTGACGATGGAGCGCAGCAACTGGTAGCAGGGCAGCCGGAGTCTGCCCGTGCCGCGCGGCATGGTCTCCATCAGTTGCCGAGTGAGCTGCGAGAACAAGTAGAGCCGTCCGAGGACTGGATCATCCGGAGGCGTCCAGGCCGGATCGCCCGAACCGCGCAGATACGCGTGCGCCGCCAGCCGCGTCTCACGGCCGAGCAGACGTCTGTACAGGCCGCCGACGATGCGCTGCCCGTCCCGCCCCTGCCCCGGCTCGCTGAGCAGCACCACCGGCACGCGGCTGCGCCGGCGCCTGGGCTGCACGACCAGACGGTCGAAGGCCTCGACGAAATGCTCCACTCCGGCGAACGCCGGCACTCCGGCCTGTGAATGTCCCGTGGTCACCATGAGCCCTCTCCCCCAAGTAAGGCGTCCAGACGTCTTAGCACCGTCGCGGTGAGACTCGCAGGACCTTGCGGAAGTCCCTGCGCGAAGCACGCGTACGCGCCTGTGCGACAGGCGTGCATGCGCAGCGGAGTCGAGGAAATGGTGGCCACTGGTTCGCGGGACCGGTCCCGTGGCAGGCTCGGGCAGCTGAACCACGTCGAATTACTGGGCGGCTCCCGGCAGCCGAGTGATCGGCGCCCCCTTCCCCCACCGGCGATACTCCACGCTGAAGATGTCCTCGCCGTCCCGCGAAGGCACCTCGGTCTTCAAAGTGCCGGGCAGATCACGGGAGTTCACCGTCAAGGTGAAGCGGACCGTGCCGCCGGGGTTCGTGGTCGCGTACGGGCGGTACAGGCGGCCGACGACCGCGTCGGCGCCGAGGGCGCGCAGTGGGGTGCTGCCGGTGAGGGTCCGGGTGTCGCCCGCACCCGCCCGCCGCGTGCTCACGCGGGTGGCCCCGTCGAGTAGAGCGACGAGGTGGGCGGGCTCGGCCAGCCAGCGGGCTTCCAGTGCGTTGTGCAAGGGGACGTCGTCGGTGGCGGCGGCGGTCGCGTCCGACACGGTGCGGAAGGCGCCGTCACGGCCGTACGCGGGGCCGGTCATCTCCTTGGCGGGCGTGATGGCCGCGCGGTTGCCGATGAGCACGATCTCGGGTGGGTACCAGGCGTGGCCCTCGCCCATGTCGTACAGAACATGCGTCTCGGCGTGGGCCGTGGTGGCGTCGCGCAGTTCCAGGCGGGCGCGGCCGGTGAAGAAGTCGGGGTCGCCGCCCTCGCGGGCGAGGACGCCGACGCCGACCCGCTTCTGCTTCAGCATGGCGGCGCGAATGGTCTCGGCTTCGGAGGCCACCGTCCCGGCGGCTGGTGGTTTGTCGGTGGCTGGTGATTCGTCGGGCCAGACGGCGTGCGCGGCGATCCCTCCGGCGACACCGAGCACCAGGCCGATGCCGACGGCCACGGCGAGTCCGCGATATCTGTACGTCCGGCGGCGGGCCGCCCCGTGCGGGGAACCGACGACCTCTGGGACTGCTTCCTCAGGCACGGCACCCGCCCCCCTTCGCCCCCGCTCCGCCCTGCCGCGCCACGACGGCGCGGCCGCGTCGGCAAGAGGACTACAAGGTAAGGCTCTTGTGGGGTGGAGCAGGGGCGTTCCGCCGATTCACCGCGCGCATGCGGCACGGCCAACGGTGCCCTGAAGGCGTACCGCCGGGCGGGACGTCACCGCTCAGCGGGAGCGGACGAACACATCTCCGATCAAGTTCGTGTCATCGGGCACCAGGCCCGGGTAGTAGGAGTCGAAGACGACTGTCCGCTCGTCCGCGCTCAGTGCCGCTCGCCCCACCGTGACGGGCTTGCCGTCCGTGCCCGGCGACAGGAGCTCCTCGTGGCCGGTGCGCGGATCGCGCAGGATCAGCCCCAGCGTCGTGCGGTCCGCGTCCGCCGTGTTCAGGAGCAGCTTCGAGCCGTCCACCGACAGATCCGACACCAGCGTGAGGTCGGTGGGGGAGTGGCCGTCGTACCGCCGCAGTTCACCGGTGCGCAGATCGCGGACGAAGGCGTTCCAGGACGTGCTGGTGCTCCCGTTGGGATCGGTGCCCGGAACCAGGTTGGTGGCCACCGAGTTGAAGCCGACCTTGGAGCCGTCGGCGCTCAGCACCGGAGCGATCGCCGACCTGTCGGCCGGCGCGCCGTCATGCGTCGCGTCGGCCTCCGTGCTCTTCCCCGTCACCCGGTCGAACACCACGATGTCGCCCTGGTCGGTGTCGCTCGGCCCCGAGTAGCCCTCCAGATAGGCGACCTTGCGACCGTCGGCGCTCATCGAGAGCTGCTCGCACTGGTGGAATTCCTTCGACCCGTCCGAGGGCCTGCTGACCCGGCGCACGCGCTGCGTCGAGCGGTCCAGGAGCATGACTCTGCAGGCGTACGCTCCGTGCTCGTCGTCGCCGGTGGGCCGGGCGACGAAGGCGACGTACCGTCCGTTCGCGCTGACCGGGGCGATGCCGTACGACACCGTGTAGCCCTCGCCCAGCGCGGGCTCCAGGCGGTCGACGCTCCCGGTGCGCAGGTCCATGACGTGCACGGAGGACCGCTGGGCCGTGGCCGACCACGAGTTGAAGGTCAGATGGCGCCCCGACTCGGACAGCTGCGGCGTCGACGTCGACTCGCCCGGCACCACCACACGCCGCAGCGGCCCGCCGGGAGCGGTCCGATAGAAGATGCTGTTGTCGACGTCCGTCCCGGGCACCAGGTTCTTCGCCGACGACTGGAAGGCCACGACGCGCCCGTCCGCACTGACCACCGGTTGCACCGAGTGCGAGTTGCCGCCGGTGCCGTCAGGGGCCACGCTGATCCGTTCCGTATGCGGGGCCCTGCCGTCTCCCGCCTCCCCGGTCGCCCCTGCGGGCCCGGCGAGACAGCCGAGTGCCGCCGCCAGGACGGCGATCATGGAGACGCGTAACCAAGGTCTTCTCATCATGCTCCCTCTCCTGTACACCAACGTCTGCCGCCGCCATTCTGACTGGATGCGCAAGTCGACGGCGGCGATGGGCAGTTCGTTGTTCATGGTGCTCGCCCCGGGGACGGTTGCCGGACTGCTGCCGTGGTTGCTGACGCGATGGGAAGCCGGGCACTGGTGGCTGCCGGTACGGGTGTTGGGCGGTGCCGTGCTGGCCATGGGCGCGGTGGTGCTGGTGCACGCGTTCGCGCGGTTCGTGGCCGAGGGGCTCGGCACACCCGCGCCGGTGGCGCCCACCGAGCACTTGGTGGTCGGCGGCCTGTACCGGCATGTGCGCAATCCGATGTACGTGGCGGTGGTGGCCGCCATCGCCGGGCAGGGGCTGCTCCTCGCCCGGCCGATCCTGCTGGCGTACGCCCTGTTCGCCGGGGCGGTCATGTGGGCGTTCGCGACTTGGTACGAGGAGCCGAAGCTGCTGAGCACGTTCGGCGCGGAGTACGAACGCTATCGCCGGGCCGTTCCGGGTTGGCTTCCCAGGGCGCGGGCTTGGCGGGGCTGACGACTTGAGCGGACGCGGCCGCGCAGAGGGCGCGTCACGGCAACCGGCGGCGAGGCCTTCGCAGACCTCGCCGCCGGCGCGCAAGAGCCGTTGTCAGGAGCTGGTGAGGATGACGAGCCGCTGCGTCGCCCTGCTCATCGCCACATAGCGGTCGACCGCCCCTTCGATGCCCTCGCCGAACGCCTCCGGGTCGACCAGGACGACCAGGTCGAACTCGAGCCCCTTGGACAGCTCCGGGGTCAACGAGCGGACCCGGGACGTCGAGGGGAACGTGGGATCACCGATGACGCAGGCGATTCCCTCGGCGTGCTCGGCGAGCCAGTCGTCCAGGATCGACTTCAGATCGGAAGCCGGTCCGTGGACGACGGGAATGTTGCTGCTGCGGATGGAGGTCGGCACATTGGCGTCGGGGAGCACGGCCCGGATGACCCGCTCGGCCTCGGTCATGACCTCTTCCGGCGTACGGTAGTTGATGCTCAGGGGGGTCACGTCGACGCGGTCGAGCCCGACCCGCTCGAGCCGTTCCCGCCACGACTCCGTGAACCCGTGCCTGGCCTGGGCGCGGTCCCCGACGATGGTGAAGCTCCGGGACGGGCAGCGCAGCAGCAACATCTGCCACTCCGCGTCGGTCAGTTCCTGAGCCTCGTCCACGATGACGTGCGCGAACGGGCCGACGAGCGGTTCCGGGTCGGTGGCGGGCAGACCGGAATCGTCGACCAGGCTGTTCTGCAGGTCCTTTCCGTGCAGCATCGTCACCGCGCCCTCACCGTCGGCGTCGGCCGCGAGGATGTTGTCGATGACGCCTGCCATGCGGGCGCGTTCGGCGGCGAGCGAGGCCTCGTGCCGTCGCTTTCGCTGCGACGCCTCGGGGTCGCCGAGCCGCTGCCGCGCCGCGTCCAGGAGCGGCAGGTCGGACACCGTCCAGGCCTGGGCTTCCTTGCGCTGCAGCTTCCGTACGTCGTCGGGGCCGAGCCAGGGAGCGCACTTGCGCAGGTAGGCGGGCACCGTCCACAGGTCCCCGACGAGGTCGGTCGGTTCGAGCATCGGCCACGCGCGGTTGAGGGTCGTGACCAGCTCTCGGTTCTGCCGCAGCGACCTGCGGAACAACTCGGGCGGGACCTCCTCGCCCTCGTACTCGCCTTCGTGCTTGTCCAGCAGGATCGTGACCAGTTCCTCCCAGACCTCCTCGCGCGCCTCGTTGTGCGGAGTTCCTGGTTCCGGTGCCGCGAACGCCGCGGCCCAGTCGTGGGGGCTCAGCCAGATGTCGGACCAGTGGGTCGTCACCGTCATGCCCTTGGTGGGCGGCTCCTCGTAGATGCCGACGGCAGGCTCGATCGCCTTCACCATGCCCACGGTCGCCTTGAGGGCGGCGACATCCGGGTCGGCCTCGGGCGCGGCTCCGGCTCCCTCGGCGACGAGGTCGCGCAGGATGCAGGTCTGCACACCCTCCTCGCCGAGGCTGGGGAGTACGTCCGCCACGTACGCCAGGTAAGGGCGGCTCGGACCGACGAACAGCACGCCGCCACGGCGGTGACCGAGACGGGGGTCGGAGTAGAGCAGATAGGCCGAGCGGTGCAGGGCGACGACGGTCTTGCCCGTGCCGGGACCGCCGTCGACGACCAGGGCGCCGCGGGATCCGGCCCGGATGATGGCGTCCTGATCGGACTGGATGGTGCCGAGCACGTCACGCATCCGGGACGACCGCTCGGTGCCCAGGCTGGCGACGAAGGCCGACTGGTCGTCGAGCGCGGCGTGCCCTTCGAGCCCGTCGGGGGTGAACACCTCGTCCCAGTAGTCGCTGATCCGGCCACGGGTCCAGCGGTACCTGCGGCGGCTCGTCAGACCCATCGGGTTGGCGTGGGTCGCCGCGAAGAACGGCTCGGCCGCGGGCGAACGCCAGTCGAGCAGCAGCCGGCGCCCCTCGCTGTCGGTGAGGCCGAGCCGTCCGATGTACACGGGCTCGGAGTCGTCCGCGCCGACTATGTGTCCGAGGCACAGGTCGAGACCGAAGCGACGCAGGGCGCGCAGGCGTCCGGTCAGCCGGTGGATCTCCGCGTCCCGGTCCATCGCTTCCCGGCCCACGCCGCCGGGCGCCCTGCGCTCGGCGGCGAGGCTGTCGGACATTTCGGCGATCGCCTGCTCGAGGCTCTCCGCGATGGCCGCGAAGTGGCGCTCGTCGGCGTCGATCAGCTTCGGATCGGCCTTGGGGGAGAGGCGCTCGGGGAGGTTGAACGCGCTGGAGGTCAGAGGATTCATGCCGTCAGCTCCGATCCGAGGTCGAGCGAAGCCGCACCCGCGAAATCCGGTCGCACGCACACCCGCGCCCCGCGGCCGTGCACCCGCGACCGCAGCACGATCCCCACTGGCGGCTCGACGGCACCGCGCACTCCATAAACCGACAGCAACACACGCACTGAGTGGATCTCCGTTTTCCGCAGGATCTGGCCTTTGACCAGCGATTCTGCGCCATGACGGGGGCCTTGCCGCAAGTCCCCCAGTGCGCTATATGTTGAAAGTGGCAAGGAGCGGGTGGCCGCTGTCGGCGCGCAGCTCCCTCCAGAGGGTTCGCTCAGCCGACCCGTACGCCAACCCTCGACACGGTAACCCCTGATGCTCTCGGGGTACGCGAAGTCCCTAGCTTCGTCGGCGGGCCCGGTGAATGGCGACGATGAGCGCGGCCGAAGCCGCGACGATCACCCCGACGAACGCGGGCTGGATGTCCTTGGACAGGCTCTGCGCCCCGTCCGGTCGCACCAGCCAAATGGTGAGCGGGATCGCGAAGCTGACGGCGAGAACCGCGGCCGCCCAGCGAACCGTTCGGTCCTGCACCCGGCGCAGCGCCCCGACCAGCGCGATCGTGACCGGCACGATCGAGATCAGGGCGAACTGCCCGAGAACCATGAGGGGCACGGCCCAGGCGGAGATGGTCACCGACCGCGGAATGCGGCGGGGGGTGGGGGCGGGTGCGTCGGGTGCGGCAGGTCCGCCGGATGCGGCAGGGGCGGCGGAAGTGGTGGATGAGGCAGCAGGCATGACGTTCTCCTCCTGTGTGAATGCTAGAAGATTTGCCGTTCGTTAGAAGTTGTAACTCTGGCGAGCGGTGAACGTCAATAGATTGAGTGATAGCCTCTAACGAAACCTGGAAGTGATAGCAGCGCTGAGTGGGCGCGGACGGGCGGCAGGCCATGGCGGATACGGGCACGGGCACGACCCCGCGCGAGCGCTACCGAGCCCAGGTGCGTACGGAGATCAAGGACCACGCGTGGCAGCAGATCGCCACGGCCGGGGCGTCCGCGCTCTCCCTCAACGCGATCGCCAAGCAGATGGGCCTGAGCGGCCCCGCGCTCTACCGCTACTTCGCCAACCGCGACGAGTTGATCACCGCGCTCATCAGGGACGCGTATCGCAGCCTGGCCGACACCTTCCGCGCGGCGGCCGAGTCACCCGGCGCCGACGTGACCGCGCTGGCGCACGCGTTGCGCGGATGGGCCATCGAGGACCCGCAGCGCTACTTCCTGATCTACGGCACCCCCGTTCCGGGCTACCACGCCCCGGACGACGTCACCACGATCGCGTCCGAGATCATGACGACCCTGCTCGACGCGTACGCCGCCGAACTCCCCGCGGTCGGCCCCGAGACGCCGCAGTTCGACGAGCACCTCGCGGACCACAGGCAGTGGGCGGACGGCCACCCCGCCCCGCCCGCGACCCTGCACCGGGCCCTGTCCTTCTGGACCCGCATGCACGGCGTGCTGTCCCTCGAACTCGCGGGCCACTTCACCGGGATGGAATTCGACCCCGCGCTGCTCTTCACGGCCGAACTGGACGAGCTGACGTGAGCTGACTCGACGCGACTCGCCCTGACTCGACCTGCCCTGAGTCTCCGTCGAAGCTCACGGATTGCAGTTGAGCACCGTGCCCTCATTGACGCGGCACGTGTCGTTTCCCTCGTTGCCGTCGACGACGCCCTGATTGAGCAGGACTTGGATCTCGTCGTCGCCGGGGTTGCCGTGGATCCTGCCCAGGGCGCCGTTGGCGGAGGCGATGACGTCGTCACTGTCGTCACCGGCCTGGATGAGGCCCGTGTTCTCCTCCTCCAGGCGGATGGTGTCGCGGCCGGGGCCGCCGTTGATGACGCCCGCGTGGTTGAAGGTGACCCGGATCGTGTCGTTCCCCAGGTGGCCGAAGATGACGTCGCCGGAGACCAGGGCGTCGCACCTGATGTCGTCGTCGCCGGCCGTTCCGTAGATCTCGGGACCGGCCTGGGGTTGGCCGTTGACGAAGCAGTTCGTCGCCGCGGAGCTCGCGGCGACGGGGGCCGCGAAGGCGGCGGTGGGGAGTGCGAGTGCCGCCGTCACGGCGGTGAGCCGGACCGTCCAGCGGGCGGCTGTGCGGACCGGGCGCCTGTTTCCGTTACCCATGGCGCGAGCATCCACGGCCCTGAGCCGCGCCGCCAGCGGTTCACGAGGCTCCCGTCACCCACACGCGTTGCGATTCACCCTTCAGGGTGACTCAAACGTCGGGCCCGGCGCGGCAGTCCGGGCCGGGCCCCGGCAGCGGCAACCGGGGCCGACCGTGCCAGCGGCAACCGAAGCCGACCGCGACCCGGTACTGACCGGGGGCCTCAGTGCCCTTCGGGGACCGCCGGATCGGCGATGTCGAGGGTCACCTTCGACAGCGGGCAGCCGACGCACGTCAGCACATAGCCCTCGGCCTTCTGCTCGCGGGTGAGGCAGGTGTGCTCGGGTTGCGCGACCTCTCCGCGACGAACGCGCACCATGCATTCGCCGCAGGTGCCGACCGTGCAGGAGTACGGCATGCGCAGTCCCGCGGCGAGACCGGCGTCGAGCAAGGTCTGGCCGGGCTCTACCACTGCGGCTCCGACGAGGTTTCCCTCCTCCTCGATTCTCATCTCCTGGGGTGCCGCCACGGCGGCAGGAGCGGCTGCGCCACCGCTGAAGCGTTCCCGGTGCATGCGCTCGTCCGGCACACCGAGCCCGTGCAAGACGTCCTGGACTGTGTCCATCAGCGCTTCAGGACCGCAGACATAGTGATGTGCGCTGTCGGACAGGGACAGGCCGGCCACCCACTGGCCGACGCCTTCGGCGTCGAGTCGCCCGTCGCGGGAGGTGAGGACGTGGGTGACCCCAAGCCGGTCTGGATACTCCTTCTCCATACGCGTCAACTCGTCGCCGAAGATGATGTCTTCGGGACTTCGGCTGCTGTAGAGCAGGTCGATTCTGTCGCCCGCCGCGGGATCCGGCAGGCGGGTTCGCATCATGCTCATCATGGGTGTGATGCCGCTCCCGGCCGCGATGAGCACGAGCTGACCAGGCGCCCGCACCCGGGTGTGGAACGTACCGGAGGGGCCGCGTACCGCGAGGCGGTCCCCGGCACGCAGGTCGCCGTGGGCGTGCGTGGAGAAGCGTCCGCCCTCCACATGCTTGACAGTGAGTTCCAGTCGGGTCGTGCCGGGGACCGAAGAGGCCGAGTAGGCGCGACGTACCTGGTGGCCCCCGATATCCGCGACCAGGGTGAAGAACTGCCCGGGGTGAAAGTCGAAGGGCTTGGACTCTCCCGCCGCGTCCTCGAGAACGAGGGTTCGGGCGGTGGGCGTCTCCTGGCGTATCTCGGAGATGCGCACGGGTCGCAGTGGGCTCTTGGCCGCCTCGCCGCGGGCGGCAGGGGGAGGGGCAGAGGCGCGGACATCCTCGTACCCCTCCTTGCGCAGTCCGGAAACGTAGGCGCGGTCGATGACCCTCCGCATCAGCCGGCTCACCCCTGGGACGGAGGTGATGCGCTTGATCAGCCATGCCGAAGCACGCCCGGAATCGGCCGAGTTGGCGGACAGGTGGGCGCTGCCCAGGGCCATCATGTCGGGTGCCTGACCGTGACCCGTCCGTCCGTCAGGCGTCCACAGGCGCGCACCGGACACAGCGTCGTTGCCGCTCACCTCGGCGTACTCCACGTCGATGAGGAGTGCGAGATGGGGTGGCACCCCGCGCAGCGCCATCGACTTCAGCAGCGTGGCGTCGTCGGTGATCGCGCCGCGTCCGTGGACGTGCAGTACGCCGCTGCGGCCGGGGACGAGCGCGGCAAGTGAAAGACGGTCGTCCTGCAGCAGGTTGTGAAGTGTGTCCGCGCGCTTGTTGCCCTTGCGGTCGGCGAGGAGAAGGGTTCGGCCGTCCACGACGCGAGCCACCGTCCGACGCTCGCCGCGCGGGCTGGTGTCACTCCCGCCGTCGGCGTCCCAGGTGGAGAGGGCCAGGAAGGGTGAGGCGGCCAGGAAGTCGCTCACACCGGGGCCGGTCAACGGGCCCTCGCCCGGTACTGGCTCGGTCACCCCGGAAGGTGAGGGCGGCTCCCAGAGGCCGGAGCGGATGACGGCCTGCGCGCAGTGCACGTACGCCTCCGTGATGTCCACGGCCGTTTCCCCGCCCTTGCGTACGGCTGCGGTGCCGTTGACGCGCAGCACTTCGCCCACGCCTGGCAGCAAGAAGAACAGCGAGACCGGGCCGGGCGCGACCGCCGGCCCGGGAGCGGTGAAGGAGAACCGCTTCGGGGAGTGGACGCGCGCGAACCCGGGCGCGCCGCCGACGAAGGTGGTCCGGGTGATGCCGTCGGCGTCGCGGTAACCGAAGGCCGCGACCGGGCTGTGGGCCAGGACGCTGCGGCAGCCCGCGTCGAGGACGCCGATCTGCTTGCGCCTGATCATCGCGGCTGGGCGGCCGACGACCGCCTCCACCTCTTCGACGGAGGAGAGCCGGTGCGGAGTGTCAGGTCGGAGTGTGGGCTGCTGCATGAGGGTTCCTCTCGGCCGAGGTGCCGCCGGATGTCGGTGACCAGCCGCGACTCGCCGGCCACCCACGCGCAGAGGAGGCAAGGCATCTATTGTTTCCGCAGGTCATGGCACTATTCTGAGTAAAAGCTCAACTCTTGGCTACTCGCTTTTCGTCGCCCGGAAGGACCATCGGATGACGTCCGCCGACCGTCGCCTCACCCCACGTCGCAAGCCTCGCCAGGTGCGCGCCGAACTCACCCGTGAGCGCGTCCTCACAGCCGCTGCTCACGTTTTCGCCGCGTACGGCTACGCCGCCGGCACCACCAACCGGATCGCCGAACACGCCCGCATGTCCATCGGCTCGCTCTACCAGTACTTCCCGAACAAGGACGCCATCCTCGCCGAGCTGCTGGTCCGCCACATCGACCGCGGTGCCTGGACGGCGGCGGAAGAACTGGACCTGGCCCCCGGCAGCTTGGAGGAGACGGTGCGGGCCCTGGTCCGCGACGCGATCGACCATCATCGCGACGACCCGCAACTCCTGCGGATCATGATCGAGGAGGCTCCGGTCTCCAGTGAACTGATCGAAGCGATCGACCGGCACGGCAAGGCACGGGTGAGTCAGGTGCGTGACGTGCTCGCCCGTCACCCGGACGTCCGGGTTCAGGACCTCGACGTGGCTGCGGAACTGGTCGTGGGGACGGTCGAGATGAATACCCACAGGATGATGGCGACCCCGCGGCCCGTGCCGGTCGACAGACTGGAGAAGGAACTGGTCGCCATGATCACGCGATACTTGTGCGGTGATCAGTAGCTGCCGGCAGCCCGATGCGGCAGACTCGGGTGTAGGGGCCTGTTCCAGTGGCTCTTTGCGAGGCCCACGTGCTTGCTGTGCCGATCTGGCTGTGGGGAGCGTTCGCCGCGACGGTCATCGTGTCGCTGGTGATAGATCTGCTGGCCCACCGCAGCGCACACGTCATCGGCTTCCGGGAAGCGGCCGCATGGAGCGGCCTGTGGGTGGGGCTCGCCCTCATCTTCGGTGGGGTCGTCTTCCTCGTGCTCGGCGGGACGGCGGGCACGGAGTACACCACCGCGTGGCTGCTGGAGAAGAGCCTTTCCGTCGACAACCTCTTCGTCTTCGCCCTGATCTTCGCCTACTTCAAGGTGCCCCGCGCCTATCAGCACCGCGTCCTGTTCTTCGGCGTCATCGGCGCCCTGGTATTCCGCGGCATCTTCCTCGCCGCCGGCGTCGCCGTGGTCAGCCGCTTCACCGCTGTCCTTTTCGTGTTCGCCGCCATTCTTTTCTACAGCGTCTACAAGATCCTCAAGGGTGAGGAGGAGAGCTTCGACCCGGGCAAGAGCTTCGCCGTCCGGCTGCTGCGCAAGGTCATCCCTGTCAGTGACACGTACGTAGGTACGAAGTTCTTCATCAAGGAGGCCGGCAAGCACGTGGCGACCCCGCTGCTCGCCGTCGTCGCCGCGATCGAGGCCGCCGACCTGATCTTCGCCGTGGACAGCGTGCCGGCCGTGCTCGCCGTCAGCGACGACGCCTTCATCGTCTACACCAGTAATGCCTTCGCCATCCTGGGCCTGCGCGCCCTGTACTTCATGCTCTCGGGGCTGCTGGACCGCTTCCATTATCTGAGCAAGGGCCTCGCGATCATCCTCGGGTTCATCGGCGTCAAGCTCATCCTCCAGGCATGCCACAAGCTGATCAGCGACTCCGTCCCGGAGATCCCGTCCCCGGTGAGTCTGGGCGTGATCGTCGTCGTTCTGGCGGCGTCCGTGGTGCTTAGCCTGCGAAGGCCCGCCGAAGCCGCGACTAATGAAAAAACAAAACAGAGGTAAAAGCTTTTCAAAAATCCGTCTCAGGCTTAGCGTAGAAGCATGACCATCAAAATGCGTGAAATGCAAAAGCGGGCCGCCAGCATCTGCCCGGCCTGCAAGCAGCCGGTCGCCAGTCAGATCAAACGGCACAAGACCCTCGGAGTCTTCGTCCCTCTCTGGGGCCCGGGTCCCTGCCGGAACCCCGACTGCGCAGAGTACGAACCTGCTCACCACAGACCACCGACCCGCACGTAACTCAACCGGCACACCGGGGCCGGGCCCAAGAATCATGCCCGTCGGGCAATCCGCCACCCGCTCGGCCACGGATTACGGGTGTCGGGTTCGTGAGGGACCCCGAACACGCGGACGCGGCCGGCGATATGAGCGCTCCCGGTGGAGTGCGAGGTGCCCAGACTCCTCCGCCCGGATGTTGCCGCCGGTCTCCTCCGCCAGGCACCTGCCGTACGACGCGCTGCGTACGGCAGGTGCCCTTTCTCGTGTCCGCGCCGCGCGCACGTTCCACCGCTCACCCTGCCGCGCCAAAAGCGGGACATGAAATGTGGGCCGGACCAATCTGAAGCGCCCTCGGCCACGGATCACTGGTGCAAGGTGACTCGTGCTGGAGGATCACGCGTGAAAGAAGTCGTGCACATCGGAACCCGATCGGCGCCGGTGCTCGATCTCCAGGAGCTGGTCGCCCGGGTGGCCCGCGGCGAGCAGGAGGCGTTCGCCGGTGTCTACGACGACGTGGCGACGGCTTCCGCGTCGAACCGGGGACCGGGAAGCATCGTGATCTAGCTTTTCGGTGTGCCCGATATTTCCGAAAGTTCCCCGCAGGCAGGCGATCCAGACGGTCCAGGCGATTCAAGGGCTCCAGGCGATTCAGGGGGTGACCCCGGCGGCACCCGCCCGCGCCCGCCCCACGGCGAGCACGGCCGACGGCCCGGCTGGCCCGAGCGATGGGAAGCCTTCAAGCAGTCCCCCTTCCTCCCGGCGACCGTGCTGGTGCTCATCCTGGCCGCGGCCGCCGGGCTCTTCGCGGGGTCGTACACGTACGCAATGGCCAATCCCACGCCTCGCCACGTGCCGACGGCGGTGGTCGGAGCGGAGCACGCGACGCGGGGCGAGGCGTTCCTGGCCGCGATGGACAAGGCCCTCGACGCCTCGGTCGAAGTCCACCGCTACGACAAGGTGGCCGGGGCTCGCGAGGCGGTCGAGCAGCAGGAGGTCTTCGCCATCCTCGATGTCCGCCCGGGCGGGCGCGTGGAATTCGACGTCTCCGGTGCTTCCGGCGCCTCTGTGGCCGAGCTGCTTGCCGAGACCGCGACGGAGGCCGGACGTGCCACCGGAGTGCCGGTGACCGTCCACGACCTCAAGCCCCTGCAGCCCGGGGACCCCCGCGGTCTGGCGATCTTCTACATCTCGCTGGCAGCGGTGATCATCGGCTTCGTGGGGGCCATCCAGATGAGCGTCCACGCCCGCGGGCTCAACCCCGCCGAGCGCATCGCGTTCACCCTCGCCTACGCCCTCCTCGGCGGGTTCGCGATCGCCGCCGTGGTCAACTGGTGGCTGGGCGCTGTCGACCTTCCCTTCGTCCAGTCGTGGCTCATCCTGAGCCTGACCATGTTCACGTCCGGGATGGTCTTCACGATGTTCAACGCCCTGGTCGGACGGTGGGCGATGATCCCGACGTGGGGCCTGATGGTGCTGCTGGGCAACCCGTCGTCGGGCGGAGCCGTGTCCTGGCCGCTGCTGCCCTCCGCGCTCGGGGCCATCGGACGCTGGCTGCCGCCGGGTGCCTCGATCAACGCCCAGCACACGGCCGTCTACTTCAGCGGCCACCAGCACGCCTTCCCCTACCTCGTCCTCGCGGCCTGGGCGTTGGTGGCCTGCGCCGTGTTCTGGGTGTGGCGCCACCGCCACCCCGGAGGACGCGAGAGCCGTCCCGCTCACGCGGCGACCTGAGGCATGGGAAGGCGCGACAGCTGTCGGTCGTGCCACTTGGAGAGCAGCAGCAGCGCGAGCGTGGCGCCGATCAGCGCGCAGAACATGTCCCACTGGGTGTCCCAGACATCGCCCTGCGTGGCCAGGAAGTCGGTCGCCGCGTTCCCGCCGATGACCGCGGCCGCCCACTCGAGCATTTCGAAGACGGCGCTGAAGGCCAGGCACGCGCAGACCGTGAGCGGCGCCAGCCAGCGGCTGCCGCGCAGCGGTGAGGTCCGGCTCAGCAACTCCCGTACCAGAACGGCCGGTACGAAGCCCTGCATCAGATGCCCGAAACGGTCGTACGGGTTCCGAGCCAGGCCGAAGCCGTCCCGCACCCAGTCGCCCAGCGGCACCCGGGCGTAGGTGTAGTGCCCGCCCAGCGCCAGTACCAGCGCGTGCGCCGCCAGCAGGCAGCACAGCAGCCCCGTCAGCGGAAAGCGCCGCCAGGTCAGAAAGGCCAACGGCAGCCCGACCAGGACCCACACCACTTCGAGGAGCCAGGTCATCCGGTCGTACGGGGCCCACGCGGAGACGGCGAGCCCCGCCACCACCACGGCGGCGCAGACGCGGGGGAGGACCGAGTGCGGAGTGGCCGGGTCCGCCGTATGACCGTGAGTGGCTGCGATGGGCGACATCAGGGCGCTCCTTCGTCTCGGCCCACCCATCGTGGCGGCGCCGGGACCAGGCGTCCTGAGTACGGCTACTCAACCTGAGTACGGCTGCTCAAGGGTCCTTGAACGTCTTCTAGGGCTGCCACTCGGGAGCGAGGATCGCCCAGACCTGCTTGTCGTGGCGGGTGCCCTCGTAGGGCCAGGACTGGCGGCGTACGCCTTCGAGCGTCATGCCGAGCCGCTTGGCCACCGCGGAGCTGCGCTCGTTGTCGGCCCGGCAGTGCCACTCGGCGCGGAAGAGTCCCCGGGTGGTGAACGCCCAGTCCAGCAAGGCGCGGCAGGCCAGGGTGACCACGCCGTGGCCCTCCGCGGCGGGCTCCAGCCAGCAGCCGATCTCGCAGGAGCCCGAGCCGGCGCTGAAGTCCGTGAACATCACGCCGCCGACGAGCGTGCCGTCGAGCCGGATGCCGTACAGCCGGGCGCCGTCCCCGGCCTGCCGCTCGGCGTACCGAAGCAGCGTGGCCCGTGCCCCGTCGAGATCGTCGGTCACGAACGCCGGACCCACCCACGGCCGGATGTGCTCGCGGGCCCGGTCCAGATGGGCGGCGAACTCCTCGGCGTGCCACGGCTCCAGCGGTTCGAGCCTTGCGTTGTCCCGCAGCGGGAGGGAGAACATGGTGACCCCATTCGCATAACAAGCGTTACGGTTATGTACCGTAGCAGCATGCCACGTACCAAGGGCGACCACGAAGCCCGGCGGCGGGACGTCTCCGAGGCGGTCTGGCGGGTGCTGGCCGCGCACGGTTTCGGCGGCCTGACGCTGCGCGCGGTCGCCGCCGAGCTCGGCGCGACCACCGGCCTGCTCACTCACTACTTCCCCGCCAAGCGAGATCTGGTGGCGTACGCCCTCGACCTGCTCGACCGGCGCAGCGCCTCCCGCCCGCGGCGCGCCGGGGGAGAGGGCCTGTCCGCGGTGCGGGCCGCCATGCTCGACGTCCTGCCGCTGACCGCCGAGGCCACCGACTCCAACCGGATCTGGGTGTCCTCCTGGGACACCGCGCTCACCGACCCCGCGCTCAGCGACGACTACGCCCGCAAGTACGCCCAGAGCCGCGACAAACTCCGCGACCTGATCGCCGCCGCACAGCAGCTCGGCGAACTGCCCGCCGGTGATCCCGCCCGCATCGCGGCCGGCGCCCAGTCCTTCCTGCTCGGCCTGGTGGTGCAGGCCCTGTTCGCCCCCGAGGCGTTCCCGCCCCATCGCCAGACCGAGCTGCTGGACGACTATCTGGCGTCGCTGGGTTCGCCGAGTTCGTCGAGTTCCCCGTCCTCGTCGGTAGGTTGATCGAAAGGGGTTGGGGATCACGGTGATGGTGGTGGACTGGCGGCGCCTGGAGGAGATTCCGGCCGGCGAGCGGGTGCGTCGGCCGTACGAGGAATCGGACCAGGTGGAGGACCTCGACGCGGGCTGGTTCTGGCCTGCGGGTGATCCGAGGCCGTGGTGGGGCGTATACGAGTCCCGCGGCACTGCTGCGGGGCTGGGCGAGGTTGCCATCGAGGCCGATCGGCGCGGGTGGGGTGTCATCGGCTTGCGCTGCTGAGCAGGTGAACGCGTGGGCCGGGCAACACAGTTGCCCGCGCATACTGGATGCGGTAGCAGCCGTGGCCCCGCTGCGCCTGACACGGCGGTGATCGGTGGGCTGCGGGACAACCACGCTCTGTACGACGCGCGTTCCGGGCATCGGTGGGACCTGTACGTCGCCGGGTACTACGCGTACGGAGAGCGCGAATACGACCCGCAGGGCATTCCCTTGCATGTGGACGTGGGGGACGAGCCAACCGGCTGGGACTACCGCTATGCGCAGGCCAACTGGTGGTTCAGTCCAAGGGAGTTCGTGGGGCCGGCGAGTGCGGTCGCGTCCGCGCACGCCGACTGCCTGGCCCGGGTCCCGATGTTGCGCGGCCGCCGCACCCCGTGGAAGTACTCCGGGCACCCCGAGCTCGTCAACGTCTGGGTCTCGGGCCGCACACCGGACTGGGAGTCACTGATCGCCCGGGAGGTCGGCGAGCAGGGACCGTCCGCGCTGAGCGCGATCGTGGAGTCGCACGCCGGCTGGCCGACGATCCGCTGCCGCGCGAGTACCAGCCGGGCACCCGCCCGCGGGCGGCGACGGAGGCGCTGCGCGCCGACTCGCTGCGCCGGGGGCTGTCCTGGGCGGTCGCGGGCGCCGCCGGAGGAGCGCTGTCGGCGGGGGCGACGGAGCTCGTCCAGAAGGTGATCCGGCTGCTGTGACGAGGCATCAGCCGGAGCCGTCGCGGGCGTCGTGCAGGAGTTCGTCGACGCGCCGCCGCGCGCGGCCGTGCCCGCGTTCTGCGAGGCGCCGGAACACCTCCACCGCCTCGGCCTGCCGCCCTTCGCCCGCCAGGTACTCGGCGGCGGCGTACAGCGCCTTGGTGTAGCCGCTCGCGGCGGAGCGCTCGTACAGCTCGACCGCCTCGTCCACGCGCCCGAGGCGCCGGGCGCAGGAGGCCGCGGGATACAGGGCGCGGTCCTCGCCGGCCTCGGCGAGCGCGCGCAGCCAGCTCAGTCCGTCCGCCGTGCGGCCGCCGTCCTGGAAGAGTCGTAGGGCTTGTTTGAGGGAGGTGCCGTCCCCGGCCTCCGCTCCTCGGCGGTGCAGCTCCAGCGCGTCGTCTACCTACCCGAAGTGCTCTAACGCCTTGGCCACACGCGGCCTTTCCACTTCGGCCGCGTACCTCTCGAGCAGCCAGTGACGCGCCGCGTTGTACCGCCCCGCTGCGAACAGCCGCTCGGAGGTCAGCAGGAACGCCGGCAGATCACCACTTTCGGCAGCGGCCTTGCCCTCGGCGATCTGCCGGTCGGCAGCCTCTCTGCGGGTGAGGAGGCCGGTGAGCGCCTCGCCCGCCGCCGGGTCGCCCGCGCGGATCGCGCGTGCGCACAGATGTACCGCGCGGTCTACGTGACCTCCCAGTCCGCCAGTCTCGCCGCGAGGCGGTAGGCCGTGGGGTGTCCGCCTTTGCCGAGGCGGAGCAGCCAGCGCACGGAGTTCTCGGTGCCGTGCACCCGGATGTCCGTGTCCGCGGACCGCTCCAGGGCTTGTTCGTCCCCGGCTTCCGCTGCCTGCCGGTACAGCGGCAAGGCCCTGGCGTCATCACCCGTCGAGGCCCACGCGTCCGCCGCGCACCGCAGGGCGGCCCCGGCCCGGCCTCCTCAGCGAGGAGTTCCATGAAGTCGGCCGTCCGCGACGAGCGCACTGGCAGAGTCCGGGCGATCTGCGTCACGACGGATGAGGCGTCCTTCCCGTATGGCCGACGCTCCTTGAGCCACGGCCCGCCGCACCAGGGATGAGCGCGCAGGCCGCCGCGCAGGGCTCGGCGGCGGAGGCGTTGTGCACGTCGTCCGCGCAGCGCCGGAACAGGACGGCGGCCGCGTCGTCGCGCCCGGCCCGGCGCAGGTGGTCACCGGCGGCCAGGAACGCTCTTGGATCACCGGCCTCCCCGGCCCGGGTGAAGCAGGGCACCGCGTCGTCGGCATGCCCCGCCCTGACCAGGACTCCTGCCGTGAGCCACCACGAGCGGAAGTCCCCGCCGGCCTCGGCCCGCCGCCCCAGCCACCCGACTGCCTCGTCGATGCGGCCGTCGGCCTCCAGCAGGTGGACCGCCCAGCGCAACGCGTCGACGTCGCCCGCGTCCGCGGCCGTCCGGTACACCGAGATCGCCAGGGCCGTCCGGCCCGCCTCGCGCGCTTCGTGTCCGGTCCAGCGCAGCAGGTCGAGCCGCCCTCCCCCGCGCCTGCGTGAACTCGGTGTGTCCCGAGGGCCGTTCGCTGTCACGAGTGTCCGCCCCGCCTGTGCCGGGTGCGGCGGGCTCATCGTCTCACCGTCATGACTGGGCGGCGTCGAGTGCAGTTCGCTGGGCGAGTGAGTCCTGGCTCGGTCTCTGCCCGCACGCCTCGTGGGCCCGGAATGCTCTGCCCGGCCTGGCGACGGTTCGGCGTGTGTCGGCTAGCTTGCAGGGACATGGCCGAGGAGAGTCACCGTACGCCGCGCGAGGAGACGACGTTGGAGCGGGCCGACCGGAATTTCGGCGAACTGCTCCAGGAGTTGCGGATCATCCAGACCGGCGTCCAGATCCTGTTCGCGTTCTTGCTGACGCTGGCCTTCACCGCCCGCTTCCCCACGCTCGACACGGCGCAGCGTGCGATGTACATCACGACGTTGCTGCTCGCGGTGCTGGCGGCGGCCCTGTTCACCGCGCCGGCCGCGCTGCACCGCACGCTGTTCCAGCGGGGGGCCAAGCCCGAGATCGTGCGGGTTTCCTCACGGCTGGCGGGGGCGGGCATGGGCGTGCTGATGCTGGCGCTCACCGGCTCTGTGCTGCTCGTCGTCGACGTGGTGCTCGGCCGCGTCGAGGGTGTGATCGCGGGCAGTGCGACGCTGTTGGTGTGCGGCGGACTGTGAGGGCTGTTGCCGCAACTCGTCGGGTGGCACGCCGCTCGGGCCGAGGCCCGAGCGGCGCTGGGGGCGGATACCGGATCAGGCCAAGACGCCGCTGACGGACGTCCCGTGGCTGATCGTTGAGGCGGATGCTTCAACGATGCGTTCACGACAGCGAGTTGGTGTCAGTGTGGGAGTTGTCAGTCTGGTCAGCCGCAGGCGCTACAGGCGCAGCACTTGCTCCGTGGTCGCCCTGTACTGGCGTAGCGCGAGCCGTAGTTCCTCTGTCTGCGCCTCGGTGTCCTGGCCCTGCCAGCCCGCACGCAGGACACGGCACCGCTCCGCGAGGGTTTCGGTCAGCTGCGTGACGGCTTCGTCGAGGACGCGGTCGGCTTCTTCCACGGCCTGGCGCGGGCTCTCCACGAAGGTGTTGAGGGCCTGCTGGAGCCGCATGGTGAGCTTGTCCCGTTCGCCTTGGGGGAGCAGTGCGGAGCCGGGAGTGCGGTCGGGATCGTTGGCGCCGAGGGCCGGTTCATGCGGTGTGCGAGCCGGTTCGGTGCGGGGCGGCTGCGCATCGTGTTGCTTCGCGAGATCCGGGCTCTCGCCCTTCGGCTGTTGTGCGCGTTCCTGGTCGTACATCATCGTCGCGTGCCACTTCCCTTCGCATGGCGCCGGCTCAGTGTCCACGGTGTGTGGCCGCGGGCGTCGGGGGACTGCGGGCGGAGCCGGTCCGGGTCGGCCGGTTGCTCGGTGACCAGGGCCTCGAAGAGGCTGCGGGCTTCGATCATTGCCTCCCGCATCTTCTCGGTGCCGTTCTGGCTCCGGGCGGCTGTGTGCAGGCTGCGGTAGCCATGGACGTAGTGCGCGTGGTGGACGGAGAGCGCGGCCAGCTGCTCCTCGAACTGCTCGCCGTCGGGGAAGCCACGGTCCCTGGCCAGGCGCGACAGCAGTGCGTCGGCCTCGATGACGGCCTTCTGCGGTGACTCGACGAACTGCTCCTGTACGGCGGTCCATTGGGCCAGGTAGTGCTCGCGGGCCTCGGGTGACAGCGGCTGCTCCTTGAGGGATCCGTGTCGCTTCACGCGCGCGCCGAGCTCCCGCTCGGCCGCCCGGGCATCGCCTTCGTGGTGTGCGACGACACGGTCGTACTCGGGCCCGAAGCGGCGCTTCAGCTCGCGACCGCCACCGCCCCGGGCTCGTCCACGCCCGACGAAGAAGAGGGCGGCTGCCGCAACGACAAGCACGACGATGACGACGACGGTGATCATGGCTTTCCTCCTTGGGCCTTGATCCGATGGTCGCTCTGGTTCATTTCCATCAATCCCTGTCGGCTCACTCAGTGTTGAGGCCGGCCGGTTGGTGCCCACGCGACGTGGGCACCAACCAGGGTGCTCGTGGTCAGCGCTTGAAAGCGCCCTTGGCCTTGTCGCCGGACTGCTTCAGATCTCCGGAGATCCGGTCGGTCATGCCTTGCCTCCGCAGCCGCCTGTTGCGGGTGGTCCTGCCGAGGCGTTCCGTGACCCGGCCGGTGAAAGCCTGTGCCTTGTGCCTGATCGTTCGTCCCACGCTCATGGCTGTCCTCTGATCGTCCGACGGGTGGATTAGCCGTGGCTGCGGCCGAACCGGCGCCTGCCACCGCCGCCGCGCCCGCGCATCACGAAGCCGACGAGCCAGAGGGCCAGAAGTGCAACCGCGACGTACCACAGGATCTGCATGGTGAAGCCGAACCCGAAGATCACCAGGATCAGCAGAAGGAGAAGCATCCACAGGATCATCGCCGGGCCTCCAGATCGCGGAGAGTGTTCCTGGATTCCGCGGGGTCCGGGCGAAGCGGGAAGGTGGAATGCCTCGCCGGAACGATCCGGAGCGGCATGGCCCTACGCCGTGCTGTCAGTCAACGCCCAGCAACTTCCCTTGTCAACGGCCTTTGGACGCTGAGGGGTTGTGGGGGCGCCGCCGTGTCCGCTGGGGCAATCGGAGCCTCGACGGGAGGCCCGGCCGACTCGGCCGGCGGCAGGACGTGGTCCTCCCACCAGGACAGGCCCATGACGGTGGCGAGCAGGACGAAGGGGGCCGAGGCCGGGACGATCAGCGCGTACATGCGTACCGCCTGGGGTCAGAAGTGTGCGACGCGGCGGGCAGCGGATCGTTGCCCGCATGGAGCGCATCGAGGCCGCGCCGGGATCACCTGGCGAGGGGCGGGTGCGGGAGCGGCCGCGCTCGTGACGCGGCGGGTTCCGGCAGCGATGCGCACGGTGCGCCCCCTGGGAGCGCGAGGACTGTTCGGCGCTGCCGGGGACTGGGGCGGCACGGTGGACGCTAGCCCTCGCTGCATTTCCTGAACAGATGTCAAGCGGCCATCCACGTCGGGCAGTACACGGTGGCGCCGGACGGTATCCGCAGCCTTCGGCCAGGACTACGCTGCAGGGTGAGGCCCCAGTCCCCGGCAGCGACGCCCCATTCCGCCCCCGGGAGCCCACCGTGTTGGTCCTGCTGATCATCCTCCTCATGGCCCTGCTCGGGCTCGGCTTCCTCAACGCCTTGTGGTGGGTGGCCGCAGCCGTGGTGGTCTTCGGGCTCCTCCACCACGGCCGAGGCGGTACCGGGAGCCGGGGGCGTGGGAACGCATCCGACTATCGGGACTACCGCGACTACCGGGATCGCCAGGATCGCTGGGACCGCCGCTACCGACACCAGCGCCGAGGGCGCTGGAACCGCCAGGACCGCAGGGACCACGAACACCACAGGTGATCTGGGGACTGCCCAGTCGCCGCGTTGTGAGGTGGGCGCCATGCACCAAGCGGCCACGGCCTACGGTGGACAGCGGCCGTTGACGGTCGCGGCTTTGGCGGGGGACGCGGCTCTTGTCGCCGAGATACTCAAACTGCGCGCGGAGAACGATCAGTTGAGCACAGCACTGTCGAGCCGAGCGGTGATCGACCAGGCGCGCGGCATGATCATGGCCTTGGCGCCCTGTTCCAGCGACAGGGCCTGGGGCCTGCTGGTGGACGTGTCGCAGCATTGCAACGTCAAGCTCCGGGACGTGGCTGTGGCCCTGGTCGACACGACTCGGGACGAGCCGCTCCCCGAGCAGATCCAACGCGAGCTGGGCCGCGCGCTGAAGCGCCTCAACGACCGGTAGTGATCCTTTGCGCGCTGCGGGCGGCACCGGAAGATGTGATCCCAGTGGTCACATGCTGTGGCGGGCAGGGAGCGGCAGGCTGGTGTGCGCGGTGCCCGACGCGCCGGAGGGCGCTGTGGTGGGCGTCGCGGTGGCGGCACTGAGGGCAAGGAGTGCGACGTCGTCGGCCGGCCCGGCGGCGAACGAGTCGAGAAGCACGGTGAGGTCGTCGATGATCGCGGCGGCGCCGAGGGCGCGGTTGGTGGCGGCATGGTGGGTCAGGTGGGCGGCCAGGCTCTCCTCGCCGAACCGCGCGCCCCGGGAGGTACGGGCCTCGATGAGCCCGTCGCTGTAGAGGAACAGCGCCTGGCCGGGCAGGAGCCGGACGGGTCGGGAGGTGAAGTCCGCCTGGCGCAGGGCGCCGACGAGCATTCCACCGGGCAGGCTCACCGGTTCGGCTCGGGCGAGAGCCTGGGAAGGCCCGTCGCGGCGGGCCGGGTGCAGGCGGTAGGCAGGGAGGTGACCGCCACCGGTCAAGGTGATGGCGAAGCCGCCTGCGGGGTGGGGGACGAGGGTGCCGAAGATCAGGGTGCAGAAGCGGCTGCCGTCTGCCGACTCCGACAGCAGAGCGGCGTTCAGCGCCCGCAGCACGGCACACGGGTCCGGCTGCAGCAGGGCGGTGGAGCGCAGGGTGTAGCGGATCAGCGAGGTGAGTGCGGCGGCGGGGGCGCCCCGGCCGCTGACGTCGCCGAGGAAGAACGCCCACCGCCCGGTGCCGAGGGGGAAGACGTCGTAGAAGTCGCCGCCGACGTCGCGGACCGAGGCGGTGGTGTAGTGGCAGGCCGCCTCGAGACCCGGCACCTCGGGAAGGGCCGGCGGGAGCAGAGTGCGTTGCAGGGTGGCGGCGTACGCGGCGATCTCCGCCCGGTCCCGCTCGGCGCGCTCCCGTGCCGCGTGCTCGACCACCACCAGCTCCCGCTCCACCCGCAGCATGCGCAGCGCGGTCAGACGCAGCTCCAGCTCGTCCATGACCAGTGCGGCCAGGTCGGCCAGGGCACCGGCCTGCTCGGGCGTGGTGCGGCGTGGCCGGGTGTCCATGACGTCGACGGTGCCCAGACGGTGGCCGTCACGGGTGACGATCGGGGCGGCGGCGTAGAACCGAGCCCGTGTCTCACCGGTCACCAAGGTGTGGTCGCGGGCGAGGGGGTCCTGGAGGGTGTCGGGGACGACCAGGGGCCCGTCGGTGAGGATCGCCGAGGTGGAAAGACCCGGGTCCCGGCCGACCTGAGTGACTCCTGCCAGGCCGTAGGCGGCCTTGAACCACACGCGGTCGGTGTCCACGATCGTCACCGTCGCCACCGGGACGTCGAAGAGGCGGGCGGCCAGCGCGGCGATCCGGTCGAACGCCCCGTCGGGCGGGGTGTCCAGGATGTCGTAACGACGCACCGCTGCGATCCGCCGCGCCTCCTGCTCCGGCGACACCTCCACACGCGCCTCCACGCCTCCACACACTCCGCGTCCAGCCGGCGCGGTCGGCTATTCGGGCCGCTGGGTCCGGGCGTTGTGCGCGAGTCCGCGGGCGTGCTCGTGCGGATGGACGACGGTCAGCGCCTCCGCTTCGGCGACCAGCATGTCGAATCCCGGCAGCCGGCGGCCTTCCGCCTGCCGGCGGTCGAGTCGGCGCAGACGCACCGCGTCCATGGCGGACGGCTCCGAGCTGTCGGGTTCATGCGGGTGCTGTGGAGTACGCATGAGGTGCCTCGGTTCAGGAGACCGGGTGGACGTGCAGGACAGGCATCGTGGCCACCTGGCAATGTGCCGCCGGGGTCTGGGACGTCTCCCCGCAGCATAGTCCCGGACCGGCACGGCATCGTCGTTCCCTTGGCGGGCCACGAGATCACTGCGATGCAGGGAGGTAGATGGTGAGTGCGCGAACCCTCTTGTCGATGACCAGGGCGTCGCAGGCGGGGCCCACTTCGCCGTCGCGGGTGTAGTCGCCGGTCTTTCCCACGCCGTCGATGCGCAGGCGGGTCACGGTGGTTTCCTGGTAGACGCGGGAGCGGGAGAGGGTCCCGGTGAGGAAGGCCGCGACGAGGCGGGTGCGGGCGAAGGGGTGTTTTCCGTCGACGACGCGGAGGTCGAGGAGTCCGTCGTCGAGCGTGGGGCGGTAGGAGGGGGCGAAGCCGGGAGGGTCGTAGCGGCTGTTGCCGGCGAAGAGTAGCCACAGCTGCCGGGGCTGTCCGTCGAGGGTGACGTCGATGGGGGCGCCGTCGGCCAGGACGTGGAGCAGGCCGAGAGCGAGGGCGGGCCATTTCCCGAGGGACGTCTCGCGGGCTTCGCGGGCCCGGACGAGTTCGGGGTAGACGCCGATGCTGAAGGTGTTCAGGAAGTAGGTACTGGTGCCGTCGCCGGTGATCCGGCCGAGGTCGACGGTTCCGCCGCAGCCCGCCTCGATGGCGTCGGCCGTGTTCCTCAGGGTCGGCAGTCCGAGGTCGGCCGCGAAGTGGTTGAGGGTGCCGCCGGGGAACACCGCGAGCGGCAGGCGGCTGTCGGCCGCCAGCACGGCCGCCGCGTTGGCCGTGCCATCGCCCCCGACCACCCCGAGCGCACCACCGCGCGCCTGTACCTGTGCGGCGGCCTGCCGGAGCACGGTGTCCAGGTCCTCGCCCGCTTCGCAGAGCCGCACGTCTGCTTTCGGCAGGAGAGTACGCAGTTCGACTTCGGCCGGGACCTCGCCGCCGGCGTCGCTGTTGACGACCACCACCAGCCCCTTGCCTGAGGGAAGGGCGGGAACAGGGAGTTTCGGCCGGGCGCTGTCGGCGGGCTCGTCGCGGTGCAGCGGCCACCAGCGGCAGGTGGCCGCCGCGATCCCCGCGCCGAGTGCGACATCGACCAGAACGCGGCCGGGGGAGTGCGCGCCTGAGCGGACGCGGGCGGCGGCGACGCCGGCCGCGACGGGGAGGAGGAAGGGTGCCAGCCGCGGCGACTCCAAGGTTGCGGCCGTCGCGAACGCGGCGGTGCCGGAAGTCCGCCGGGACGAGGACACGTCACTCGGCGGACGGCGCAGAGGCCGACGACTGTCGAGCGCCTTGGTGGTGGCACGGATGGCGGCGGCGGCCAGGGCGAGCGAGCCGGTGCCGCGCAAGACTGCCCGGCGTGTACTGCGGTTGCCGGTCAGGACCTTCGCGGCCGAGGAGGCGAGCTTCGTGCGTTCGCCGAGACGCGGTTCCTGGGTTCGCATGTCGGCCGAGTACCCCTGGTGGCGGTGAACAGACTGCTTCGCGTACGAGGCGTCACGTCGACTTGCGGGGCACTCGGGGGCCAGGACGCGCATCGCGCGCCCCATGGCCGTGGGGAGGACCTCGTGATGTCGTCTCAAGCACAGGAGAGGGGTCGCGGTGCGGGTTCTGCCGCGCACGCCGCCAAGGAGGAGGCGCTGACCGCCGCGGGCCGGGCGGGATTCATGGCGCGCGGCACGGTGTTCGCGGCGGCCGGCATCTTCATCCTGATCGCAGCCGTCCAGTTCGACGCGGACGAGGCCAAGGGGGTGGACGCCACGCTCCGCAGCTTCACGCATCGAGCGCTGCTGGACCTGACCGTCTCTTCGTGGCACGAGTCAGGACGCCAGACCGGCGAGGGGTTCGGTGTCGTCGATGAGGGCGCGGGCCACGTCGGACAGGCGGCGGTTGTGGGCGCGGGCGTAGCTGCGCAGGGCGGTGAACGCCTGTTCCATGTCGATGTTGTGGCGTTCGGCGAGTTTGCCCTTGGCCTGTTCGATCAGTACGCGGCTGTTCAGTGCGGTCTGCAGTTGCTCGTTGAGGACCGTGGAGCGGTGGGTGGACCGTTGTTGGAGGAGGCTGATGGTGGCGACGTCGGCCAGGGCCTGCGCGATGGGTGTGCCGACGGGATCGAAGGGGCCAGGAGCGGTTCGGAAGAGGTTGAGGGCGCCGACGACTTCGTCCCGTAGCCGCATCGGCAGGGCCTGGACCGCGCCGAACCCGTGGAGCCGGGCCTGCGCGGCGAAGCGGGGCCAGCGGGCGGTCTCCGTGAGCAGGTCGGGCACCGTCACCGGGGAGCCCGCGCGAAAGCATTCCAGACAGGGACCCTCGTCGTTCTGGATCTGGAAGAGCTCCAGCAGGCGCACCTGTTCGTCGGAGGCGGCCATCACGCGGAGTTCGCCGTCCCGGTCCGCGAGCAGCACTCCGGCGGCGCTCGCCCCGAGCATCCCCACGCAGCGGTCGGTCAGCAGGCGCAGGAAGTCGATCAGGTCGAAGTCGGCGACCAACGTGTCCGCCAACTCGACGAAGGTCTTGGCCAGGAGTCGCTCATTCATCGTCAACACCCTTTGTGGAGACTGGTCCTGTTATGGAGACTGGTCCTGCGGGAACGGGGCGGGAAGTGCGGCGCATCGTGTGCTCCTCGGGCCGGGCATCGTGTGCTCCTCGGGCAGGGCGGGGGCGTCAGGGATCTTCGTCGGTCCGGGTCGGCTCCGCGTCCGGGGAGAAGCGGAGCCGACGGGCGACCACGTCGGCGGACACCACGGTGAGCCGGAGCCCCTGGGCATAGGCGTAGGCGCGCAGCCGGATGAAGGCTTCTTCGATACCGACGCCGAGCTGAACGGTGAGTATGCCGGTGGCCTGGGAGATTTCTGCCCGGTACTCGCCCAGGTCCTCCATGTGCCCTTTCGGCGCGCCGTCACCGGCTGGCCCACCCGTCTCGTCGATCTGTGCGTCGAGCAGGACCAGCGTCGCGAGATCGGCGAAGGCCATTGCGTCGGCGAGCTCCTCCGTGTCCAACTGGACCGGGACCTGGGCGTACAGGTCCAGAACCCCGGGGCTGATCGCGCCGTTCAGCAGAGGGAGCGCGAAGACCGCGAGGGCACCGGCCTCCAGGGCCGCATCGGCGAACACGGGCCAGCAGTCCTGCAGTTCACCGCTCCGCAGGTCGGGCACGAGAACGGCCACGCCGTGCGTGAAGGCATCCACGCACGGCCCCTCGCCCAGCGTGAGCTGCAGTTCCTCCAACCGCTCGCTGATGTCATCGGTACTGCACAGCGGGTAGCTCGCCCTGGTCCGGGACATCGCTGAAAGGCCGGCCCCACCGACCGGCAGCGCGGCCACCGCCGCGGTGCACACGTCCACCACCCCGACCCCGGCACCCCGCCGGGCCGCCTGCTCGGCGACCAGCACACGGATCCGCGACGAGCGGCTGGTGGGCATCACCCGGGCCACCGGGTCCAGGCGTGCTGGGCCAGTCCCTCCAGCCTCGCCACGGTCCGTTCTCCGAGGGGAAGCACCAGCACACGGAACATCGTGGCGCCGGTCGGCCTCCACGCCTCTCCGATGTCCTGCCAGCCCCAGGCCCGGAAGGCGGCGAGGGCCGGACGATCGGCCTGATCCACCAAGGTGGTGCCGAGCGACGCCTGGTGGTCGCTCAGCAGGCGCTCCTGCAGACGGCGGGCCAGGTCGTACTCCTGCGGGTGCGGGCGGACCAGGATGTTGGTGATGGCGAAGACCCTGTCGGACTCGGTGAGTTGCTCGATGCTGCGCGGCAGCTCACCGTCGAAGCCGAGCCACCAGAAGCCGTCACTGCGCACCGGGAATCCGAAGGCGCATCCCACCAGGCCGTCCGTCTCCGCGATCACCATGGCGAACCCCGGCCGACGGACGTCACCGGTGAGACGGTTCAGGAAGTCCTCTCGGCTGTGGCTGCGGTAGCCCTCGCCCGGCTCCGTCTCGCAGGACTCCACGTACAGATCCGCCAGATCCTGGCGCAAGTCCTCCACCAGCCAGCGGTTCACCCGACGCAGTGGCACCGCGCCGGGGGTGAACGACTCGTCGAGTGCGGGCTTCTGCGGCTGCTCCGGCCGGGGCCGGGCCGTCACAGCACACCGGCTGCGACAGCAGGAGCGAGCCGATGCAATGTCTCGAAACACGCCACAGGGACGGGAACCGGGGCTAGGGAGGGGATGCGCCGGCGGGGCGCCGGCCCTGGAACGGCCGACAGCCCCATGAGTACGAAGCCGCAACCGGCCAGGTCGATCATTCGAGCCAGCATGGGCGGCGGGTGGTGCAGCCGCAGCGTTCCCCCAGCCGCCGCTGAGTGCAGGAACGCCTCGATGAAGGCGTTGAGACCGCAGCAGTCGCAGAAGGTGACAGGGGTGAGGTCCACGTCGATGGTGCGCACGCCGTCCTGGAGGCACCGTTCCAGCGCCGCACGCATCAGCGGCACCGTCTCCAGATCGATCTCACCGGCCAGGGTGATCAGAGCCCGGGTCTGCCTGTCGTGCCGGTAGATGTTCAACTGTGGTAGGGGCATGACGCCTCAGTTCCAGAGACCCGCCGGGCAGCGCCACGGGGAGGAGCCGGACTCCCGGCTCCTTTCGGGACGCTCCCGACAGCGGCATACGTTCGGCGGAGACGCGAACAGGCGGTCCAGCGATCTGTCCACCAGGACAACAGGACAAGGGAACCGCCCAGTTCCCTCCAAGGGATGCACCGGGTGACCGGACGAACAGGTCCGCTCCCCGCAGCCATCCGTGTTGAGCAACAACAGGTCCGCCGGGGTCCAGGACGTCCGCTCCTCAGGATACATGTCGGGTGTGCCAGAAGGTGGTTGGAGACTGGTACGAAATCCCCCGACGAAGAGAAGGGGTGCTGCACATGAGCGCTTCAGAGGTCATCGCACTTGTGGCAGTCGTACTCAGTCCGGTGTCCGCGTTGGCGGGAGTTTGGCTGTCTGCCCGGCTCTCGGAGCGAGGGCGTCATGAGGCACAGCAGGAGCACGTACGCCAAGAGGCGATGACCGGGCTGGGAACCTTCGCGGCACTGGCCGTCGACGCGAACCCCACCCTGGTCGCCACGGGTCAGTTGAAGGAGTACGGCTCGCCGAGGGACGCTGTCAAGGGCCTCTACGAGCGGTGGCTCACAGCCCGAGAGCCACTCATGCTCCTCTGGGTGTCGCATCCCTCTGCGGAAGTGCGGGACCTCGCATTCTCTACGCAGGCTCAGCTTGAGATGGTCCTTCGGCGGACCGAGGAGACGCTGGAAAGGCCGGCCGAGCTTCCGCGCGCCTCCTACGACAGAGCGCTGGCCGACATGACAGCACTGGGGCAGTTGATCTCTCCGAAACCCGTGGGGCGAGGGAACACCGGATGACACCCGGATGAGGCGCCAGGTCGCCACGCAGGTGAGCAACCCCCGCTGTTCCGTGGCCGGTTCGCGTCCTGTTCATCCCCCGTGATCCTCCCGAAAGATGGGGGCTTGCCAGGAAAGTGCACCTGTCGAGTGAGGAATCCGCGATGGCCGGGAATGCGAATGGCAGCACGACACCGCAGCAGGGCCCCGAGGGCCGGAGCCCCGAGGAGATCACGGCGCTGCTCGCCGGGGCCGCCGACCCGGAGCAGCGGCTGGCCGTCCACCAGGATCTCTATCCGGACGTGACCAACCTGGCCACGGCGGAGAACGTGCTGGTCTATCCATCGCTGCGGGACAACGTCTTTGACAGGCTAGGCGTCCTCGAGCAGAAGGACGTCAAGTACGCCCCTTCGTACGGCAGTCCGGAGATCCGCCACAACGTCGCGGAAATGCTACGCCCGATGCTCTCCCCGGACCTGAAGAGCGAGGACATCTTCGGCACGTCGGGCGCTTCGGCTGCCCTGGAGTGTCTGGCCTTCGCGCTCAAGGGCGGCGGGATCCTGCGGAGCGGCGACCGGGTGCTGCTGCCCGCCCCCTACTGGCAGGGCTTCAACTGGTGTTTCGAGCAACGGCCCGAACTGGTCACCGTTCCCGTCCATCTCCAGGAGAGGGGCAAGGAGAACTTCGAGCTCACCCTGGCAGATCTGCAACACGCCTACCGGACCCAGCCGGAGCCGCCGAAGCTGCTCGTCCTCACCAACCCCAACAACCCGCTGGGCGACAATTACAGCAAGGACCTGCTGGAGAGCATCTACCGATGGGTGCTCAACGAGACGGGCATGCACATCATCTCCGACGAGATCTACGCCCACTCCCAGCTCGCCGGGGCCCGGCCGGAGTTCGTCAGCGCCCTGGGACTGGACGCCTACCGGAACAACCCGGAGGCGAAGAACCGGGTCCACGTCGTATGGGGATTCGCCAAGGACTTCGGGATGTCGGGCTTCAAGGCCGGAGTCGTGATCTCCAAGTCGCCGGTGGTCCATGAGGCCATGCAGGGCGTCAAGGACAAGCAGAACTCCTTCTCCTGGTTCAGCCCGTTCGACTCGCTCAAGCACTTCGTCATCGGGAAGATGCTGGAGACCACCAGCGAGGGCAAGAGCTATCCGGTCGAGTTGATGAAGCAGTACCGGGGCTGGCTGACGACCGCGTACCAGGACACCCGCCGTGCCCTCGATGACGGCGGGGTCCCGTACCGCTACCGCGAGGGGCAGAACGCGGCGCAGTTCTTCTGGCTCGACCTGCGCGCCTACCTGCCGCCGGCGGGTACGGCCGTGATCCCGCCGGAGATCGGGCCGCACTTTCCGCAACTCGACCGCGTACCGGAGCCGTTCTCCGAGAGGAGCACGGAGGCCGAGAAGCAGGGAACGGTCGCCCTGCCCATCCTCTTCCCGGACATCTCCAGCGAGGAGGAGTGGCTGCGCTGGTACGTCGCCACGTACGCCCAGGTGCAGCTGCTCCCGGGGCAACTCCTGTCGTGCGCCGAGCCGGGCTACTTCCGGCTGTGCTACACGGCCGTCGACACCGCCGAAGTCATCGCGTCGGTACGGAGGATCGCCGACCTCCTGGCTCCATGGGCGAACGGCGGCCGCTGAATCGTCCACCGGTATCAGGCGCTCCAAGCCTCACGGCGCGCCGGACAGGCCCCAGGGCGGTCGCGGAGGGCTGGTTCTCACGGCGGTCACACCATCACGGACACCGTGCCTCGGATGCCGAACAGTGACTTGCCGTAGATCTCCGCGGCCACCTCGGGGTTGAGGACGGCGTGGCGGCTGCCGGTCTCGATGTCGCGCCAGATGCGCTGCAGGGGGTTGGACTCGCCGAAGGCCGAAGCGCCTTGGGCCGAGCAGACGTTGCGGACGGCCTCGCGGGCGTGGACTGCCGCCATGCCCGCGTCCATCCGCATCCGTGCGCGGGCATCGTAGTCGGGGAATGCCCCGGCCCGCGCCGCCTCGTCGATGTCGGCGGCCGCGCGGTAGGCGTGCAGTTGGGCGGAGTCGGCCAGGGACGCCGCGTGCGCGAGGGCGAGTTGGGTGGTGGGGGCCTCGGTCTGGGAGGTGTAGGTCGTCATGGTCAGCGCTCGCTGCGGGGCCCGTTCCGTCAGGAGGTCGACGGCGGCCGCGGCCAGGCCGAGCTGGGGCCCGGTCAGTACGAGGGCTGCGGCCGGCACGAACGGCGCCCGGTACAGGGCCTCGTCGGTGAAGGGTGTGGCGTAGCGGCCCTCGACGGCGTCGGGGACGGAGTGGAAGCGGTGCGCGGGCACGAACAGGTCGTCGCCGAGGAGTGTGTTCGAGGCGGTGCCGCGCATGCCCGCCACGAACCACGTGTCCTCGACGGCCAGTTCCGGCATGGGTACGAGCACGATGCCGACGGCGTCCGACGTGCCCTCGGCGTCCGGCCGGGTGACCCCGAGGACCGCCCAGTCGGCGTGGGCGCACCCGGAGGCGGGGGCCCAGCGCCCGCTCACCCGGTATCCGCCTTCGACGACGCGCGCGGTGCCGGAGGGAGTGACGACGCCGGCCACTCGGGCGCCAGGGGCGTCGGCCCAGACGTCGTCCTGGGCCCGGGCGGGGAAGAGGCCGACGAACCACGCGTTGGCATTGAGCAGCGCGGTCACCCAGGCGGTGGAGCCACAGGCCCGCCCGACCTCGCGGCTGACCTCCAACAGGCTCCGGAAGTCCGCCTGTTGACCGCCGTAGCGGGCGGGCTGCATCAGCGTGAGCAGACCGGCCTCGGCCAGTGCGTCGATGTTCTCGGCGGGCACCCCGCGCTCGCGGTCGGTCGCGTCGGCGTTGCCGGCAAGCAGCGGTCGCAGCGCCGCGGCGCGCTTGACGAGGTCGGCCCGCAGCTCGCGCGCGGTGTCGGTGGTGCGGGGGGCGTCCATGATGATGCTCATCGTCGTCACTCCGGTGTCAGGGGTCATACGGGGTACGGGTCAGCTCGCGACAGCGAGCAGGGAGTGCGTGCCGAAGACCCGGCGCGCGTAGACCAGCGGGGCCGTGGGCGTCGACTCGGCCTCCTCGACCCGCACGACGAGCAGCACGTGGTCACCGCCGTCCACGTGGCGCTCGACGCGTCCCGCCGTCCAGCCGGCCGACTCGGGCAGGTAGGGCAGCCCGGAGCGGACGGTCCAGGTGACGCCCTCGAACTTCAGCCCCGGGCCCAGGCGCCGACGGGCGAACGTCGATGCCAGCTCCTGCTGGTGGGCGCCGAGGATGTTCACCCCCACCCGGTCACCCGGCTGGAGATGGGCAAGCAGCCCCGAGGAGCGGTCCAGGGCGAAGCTCACCAGCGGAGGGTCGAGCGAGAGCGAGGCGAAACTCGACACGGTGCTGCCGTGCGGCCGCCCGTCCGCGGTCGTCGCCGTCACCACGGTGACCGGCGCGCACACCCCGCTCATCAGCTCTACGAAGGTCTCTCGGTCGATCATCATGTGCCTCCCGGGGCTTGAGTCCGTCTGTCGGGAAAGGGATACGTGGCCTCGTGGATCGCCACGTCCGACACCACGAAGTGAACTCCCGCTCCCAGGGCGGCCGCTTGGTCTGCCGGCTCAGGATTCCGGGCGCCCGTTGGTCTGCCACGCCGGTCCGGTCCGAGGCCGGTGCGTCGGGCTCAGCGCTCGGCGTCGCGAGGCACGAGGACCGCGTCCCCCAGCTCCTCGGCGAGTGCCAGGGCGGTGTGGAGGGAGAAGCGGCGGTCGTCCAGGTCGTGGCCGAGGACTTCCTGGGCCCGCTTCACGCGGTAGGTGACGGTCCCCCTGGCCACGTGCAGGCGTCGGGCGACGTCCACGAGGCTGCGCTCGGCGCCGATGTAGTGGTACAGCGTGGTGCGCAGTGCCTCCATCGGCGCGCTGCGGGCGCAGAGCGCGCCGAGTTCGCGTCGTACGAAGTCACCGGCCGCGTCGAGATCGGCGGCCAACAGTGCGACGGCCGCGACGTCGGCGTACGCGGTCGCGCGCCTCGCCACCCGCCCCGCCTCGCGCCGCAGCCGCTCGAACCGCTCCCCGCGCTCGGCTTCGCGGTGGGAGCGGCGAAAGCCCGCGACGCCGCTCCCTGGGGTCCCGAAGGCCGCGTGCACCTGCTGCCGGGACAGCGCCTCCGTGACCGTCTCCCACGAACCGGTCCGGCGCGAGCCGTCCGGAGGCACCGTGCCCCACGCCCACAACCGCCCCGATGCCACGGGGACGACCAGCGTCGTGCTCGCGCCCCGGGCCCGGAGCGCCTCGATCGCCGCCGCCTGCAGCGTGGAGCTGCCGTGCGGCGAGTCCGACCACACCACCACCGCCTCGTGGGTCCGCCGCAGGTCGTAGCCGAGGGCCTGCGACGCCTCGCCGACGTCCGGCGTCGCGGCGTCACCCAGCAGGGAACGCACGATGTCGGCCCGTGCCGCGGCCGCGCTGGTGCTCCACACCTCGTACTCCACGAGATACGTGCGGATCATGGCGTCGGACAGGTCGTCGACGTACGAGAACAACTCGCGGGAGATCGCCGTGACCTCGTCGACCGCCGCCTCCGGGTCGACCAGCTCGGCACAGGCGCGCAGGAACGCCTCGGTCGTGGCAGCGTGGCCGATCCGGACGCCCTGCAGCACCTGTTCGAGCGGTATGGCCCGGTGGACGAACTCGCGGATGCCCTCCAGGGTCGCCTCGCCGACGGGCGGGGCGGCGGCCGGGCCTTCCGCCAGCGTGAACAACGCCCGCAAGGTGGTCGCTTCATTGCCGCGGCGGAGCATTTCGACCGCGCCGGGGCTGCCGCCGAGCGCCGGCACCTCGTCGACGATTCGCCGTACGACCACGGAACTCAGCTCGATCGCCCAGCGCACGGGGTCCGCGCCGACGCGTGCGACGGCGTCCTCGACGACCGCGCGCGGGGACGCCGCCCCCTCGACGTCTACGTCGTCCTGCGGGCCCAGCCGCGCGACCCAGGGCCGTCGCAGCCGCAGCTGACCGGTCCCGGTCACACGGCCCTCCTCCCGGTCGGGGCATCGCGACGGCGGCACCCACGGCCCCGTGAACGTCAGCCGGCGGCGAGGGCCTTGCCGGCCGCGGTGGCGGCCTCGTGGGCTGCCTCCTTGAGCTGGGCGGCGAGTTCGGCGAACTGGTCGAGCTCGGGCTTGATGCCGACGAGCGTGAACTCGCGCTCCACGACGGTGAGGTCGGCGCCCCAGGCGTCGGCGAGGACGCGGCGCAGGAACGGGGTGCTGTGGTCCCAGCCCTCCTTCGGGGTGCCCTTGGAGTAGTTGCCGCCACGGGTGGTCAGCAGGACGACCGGCTTGCCTTCGAGGAGGCGGTCGCGGGAGGTGCCCCCGGTGACGACGGCCCCCGCGATGACCAGGTCGATCCAGTTCTTCACGTGGGCGGACACACCGTAGTTGTAGAGGGGGAACGCCAGGACGACGGCGTTGGCCGCGACCAGCTCGTCGTGGAGCTCCTTGGCCAGGGTGCCGGCCGCCTTCTGGACGTCGCTGCGCTGGTCCTCGGGTGTGTTGTGGGCGGCCTCCACGACGATCGCCCACGCGTCCGCGGGCAGCGGGTCGGTACCCAGGTGGCGGGTCACGACCTGCTCGTCGGGGCGCTCGGCCGCCCACTCGGCCAGGACCAGGTCGGCCAGCTCCTTGCTGGCGGAGATCGGGCCGAGGATGCTCGCGTCGATACGCAAGAGGGTCATGGGGAAACTCCCTGGAGTTCGTCCGGTCGTGGGCGCGCGCGGGCTTCCAGGCCCGGCACACGGCACGGGTTGAACGTTCAACCCGACTCGGTGATGGTGACATGCGGGAGTTGAATGTTCAATCCACTAGTCTGGGGGCGTGAGTGATGACACACCCTGGCTGACACCGACGCAGCGCTACGCCTGGATGCAGGTGACCGGCGTGATCACGCAGCTGCCCGCGGTGATCGACGCCCAGCTGCGCCGCGACTCGGGCCTGAACTTCTTCGAGTACTCGATCCTGGCCGGGCTGTCCGACGCCCCGCAGCGGGCGATGAAGATGGCCACGCTGGCGCAGATGGCCAACGGCTCGCAGTCGCGCCTGTCGCACGCGGTCAGCCGGCTCGAGAAGGCCGGGTGGGTCGAGCGGCGCACCTGCTCGGAGGGCTCCCGCTCGGTCGAGGCCGTCCTCACCGACGCGGGCTACGAGAAGATCGTCGAGGCCGCTCCGTTCCAGGTCCGCGAGGTCCGGCGCATGGTCGTCGACGCGCTGACCGAGGAGGAACTGGAGCAGGTGAGCAACGCCATGCGCAAGATCCTGCTGGTGGCCTCGCCCGAGACGGTCCGGTTCCTGGACGAGACCTTCTACGGGAGCGGGAACGTTCCGCCGGAGTGACGCGGAATCGTCGGCGGGCTTTACCCGCGTGTACGGCGAGGTGCCTGACCGCGGGTGTCGCGGTCAGGCACCGTGTGCGTTGCCGTCAAGTGCCGTGTGCTGTGCTCGCCTTCGTGGCTATCGCGCGTCCACCAGCATGCGGCCGTCGGCCGGGGTACGGGACGCGGCGCCGCCTGCGTAGGCACGCTCGACCCGGGCCTGCTCGGCGGCGTCGGGCACCGCGTTCTTGCAGCTGGTGCCGGCGCTGGAGCCCGACATCAACTGGGAGCACGGGCCGGGCTTGGTGTCCGGCAGGCCCAGGTTGTGGCCGAGCTCGTGGGCGGCGATACGGGTCTTGTCGTGCCCGTCCGTGACCGCCTGCTGGCCGAGTTGGACCTGGGCCCTGCCGCCGGGGCGGACCGGGCCGAGGGTGGCCTGCGGCCAGCCGCTGGTGGCAACGATCTGGATCTCGGCCCGGGTGCCGGGCGGGGCCTCGACCAGCTTGACGTTGTCGACGTTGGAGTTCCACGACGCGACGCCGGCGGCGATCGCCGCCTCCCAGCCCGCGGCCCGGCTGTCGTCGTACCGGATCGTCACCACTGCCGACGCGTTCTTCGCCTCGGCCGAGTCCGGCGCGGACAGGGCGTTCGCCGCCGGTGCCGCGGTCAGGGCGACCGCGACGGCGGTACTCGCTATTCCCAGCCGTATGTAATGCAGCATTGCTGTCCCTTCACTTCACTTGTGGGGGGCCTCGGTTCCGTGCGGAGCCGAGAGTGTGTGGGGAGGGCTGTGCTGTTCCGCGATGCGAGGTCAGGGCTTGCGCGCCACCGCCCCGTACATCGCGATGTCCCGGTCGTCGACGGCGAGTTGACCGGCACCCGGCCGCCACTTGTGGACCTGGGCCACGCCGGGCTCGACCAGTTCGAGGCCGTCGAAGAAGGAGGTGGCGGCGGGCAGGTCGCGCAGGGCCATGGGCATGTTCTGCCGCGCGTACTCCTCGGAGACCCGGCCGACCTCCTCGGGCGCGAAGTCCGCGGTGCCGATGGTCATCGCCAAGTGGCTGCCGGACGGGAGCGGGTCGAGGAGGCGCCGCACCAGCCGGTGGTCGTCCGGCGGCAGGATGAAGTGCAGCATGCCGATGATCAGCAGGCCGACCGGCTCGTCCAGATCCAGCAGTGCGCGGACCTCCGGGCTGTCCAGGATGGCGTCGGGGTCGTGCATGTCGGCGTCCACGTACGCGGTCTCGCCCTCGGGCGAGCTCTGCAGCAGGGCGCGGGCGTGCGTGAGGACGATGGGGTCGTTGTCCACGTAGACCACGTGCGACTCCGGTGCCACCTCCTGCACGACCTCGTGCAGGTTCGGCGCGGTGGGCAGCCCCGTCCCGATGTCGAGGAACTGCCGAATGCCCCGCTCCTTGGCCAGAAAACGCCCCGCGCGGTGCATGAACCGCCGGTTCTCCCGCATGTGCACGGGCAGCGACGGCCAGTGCCGGCACATGGCGTCGCCCGCCTCGACGTCGACGAGGTAGTGGTCCTTGCCGCCCAGAATGTAGTCGTAGACGCGTGCCGAGTGCGCCGTCGAGGTGTCAACCCGGTCCAGGGGGCTGGTCATACGCCGATCCAATCCTCGCCACCGTAGGTCGTGGCAGACGGTACAGCGCGAGACCTCTGCTCGAACAGCAGCCCCAAAGCCATGAATGCGCCCGGGAGTTCACTCGGTGCGGCCCGCTGCCGGGGTGCCCGCCCCGTCATCGGCGTACGCGACCTGGGCTCGCGCCGCTTCCCTTACCCGGGGCCGACGCTGTGCCCTGGACACTCCGTATGTCACGGTGTCCGGGGACCTGCTCGTTCTCGGCGCCGTCATCGTCGTACCGCGAAGGGCGCGAGCGCGCCGGGTCCCGCAGACGCTGTGGATCGTACGGAGCCGCAAGGAGAGATCGTGTACCACCGGGACCGTTCCCCGTGTTCGGCGCTGGCCGTGAGCCGGAGCGTCGAACGCCCTCGTGCCGCCGTGCTGTTGCTGCACGGCGGCCACGAGTACGGCACGTCGGCTCCCGGGGCGTGGAACCTGCCCGCCGCACGGATGGTCCCCTTCGAGCGAGCCGTCCGCCGCGCCACGAAGGAGCACGACGTGCTCATCGGGCGGGTGCGGTACCGCTGCCGCGGCTGGAACGGCGGGCGGGCGGACGCGGCCCACGACGCCGAGCGGGCCCTGCACGAGCTCGCCCGCGTCGCCGGTGACGTGCCGACCGTGCTGGTGGGGCACTCGATGGGCGCCCGTGCCGCCCTGCGCGCGGCCGGTGGCGCCCACGTGCGGGGCGTCGTCGGGCTCGCACCGTGGTGCCCTCCGGAGGATTCGGTACGGCACCTCGACGGCCGGCACGTCGTGCTCCTGCACGGTGACCGGGACCGCGTGACCGACCCGAAGGCGTCCGCCGACTTCCTCGCGCGGGCGAGGGCCGCCGGCGCGGACGCGAGCTTCGTGGAGATGCGGGGGAGCGGTCACGCCATGCTGCGGCGGTCGGCCGCATGGCATGAGCTGACCACGAGCGCGGTGACGGGCCTGCTCGGGCTCACGCCGCTGTCATCCCCCTTCACCGGGGAGGGGCGTCTGCTCAGCGGGGCGTGAGCGTGGAGGAGGTGTAGAGGGCGCGGGCGCGGCCGGTGTCGATGGGCTGGTCGTCGGGCAGGGGCAGGAAGTGTTCCGACTGCCATGCCTGGGTGGTGTGGGCCTGGCGGTTGGTGGTCGTCACCCAGGGCGGGTAGACGCGGAAGGCTCGTTTCCCGCCGACGCCCTGCCGGGACACGATGCCGCGTGCGCACAGCGCGTCCCGCGGAAACACGAACTGTCCGAACCGTCGGCCCTCACGGGTGCTGATCACGAACAGGTCGACCGGGTCCTCGGCGTCGAACGGCTGGATCGGACCCCCGCTGGCAGACCTCTTCCACACCGTGACGAACTGGCCGACCTTGGTCGGGGTCGTCTTGGCCACGCGGAACCTGACCGCCAAGCCGTCCAGCGTGAACTCGTACGCCCCGTACTCGGCGCTCTCCGCCTCGGGCGTCGGCCGCGAGCACGTGAACCCGCACGGGTCGTACACCAGCGTCTTCGCCGCCAGCAGATCATCGGGGATCGCGGCCTCGTCCGGCCAGGGCCCGGGATCTCGGGCACCGGACCCCACGGCGACATCTCGTCCCATTCGTTCCATTCTTTCCCCTGCCATTCCCGCAGTCTGCACACCGTCGCCGGATCGCAGGCAATCGAACACGTGAACGACAGCATAGAGCTCTCGCGCGGCCGGTCGCCGGAGGCCTCGCCCGAATCGCACTCCGGCACCACCGCTGCCATCATCGGCCCCAGGAGGCAAGCACCGCACGACCGGCCGACGGGAGGCCCGCGCCATGGCGTCCACCGCCCTGGTCATCGGCGGCACCGGCCGCGTCGGCGGCCATGCCGTCGCCAAGCTCGCCGCCCTGGGCTGGCGCACCCGCTCGATGAGCCGCCACCCGCGCCCCGGTGACGCCACCGAGGCGATCAACGGCGACATCACCGACCCCGTGGCCGACCGCAGCGCCCTGGCCGGCTGTGACGCCGTCATCGTCACTGTGGAGTCGCCCTACGACAGTCACGGCGCGCACGCCGTCCTGAACGACGGGGTCCGCATGGTCGCCGGCCTCGCCGCGCCCCACGGCATCCACTGCGTGCTCGTCAGCCAGATCCACGTCACCCGTCCCGACGCCGTGCCCGGCTTCGAGGCCGCCGCCCACGCCCGCGCCCTGGGCGAAGAGGCGCTGCGCACCAGCGGAACCCCGTACACGATCGTCCGCCCCGGCCGCCTGACCGACGACCCCGGCGGCCGCACCGGGCTGCGGATCGAACAGGGCGACACCGGTGAGGGTCACGTCACCTGTGAAGACGTCGCGGAAGCCTGCGTCCGGGCGCTGCTTGCCCCGGACGTCTCCCAGGGCAAGACCTTCGAGATCTACAACGACGCGTACGGTCCCGTCCCGGCCCACTGACCGACCGTGTTCGCCGCCCTCGCCCCTGACCCCGCCGCCTAGGCGCGTTGGCGAAATCCGACAGCACGTCGAGCATGGCCGAATATCTCCTTGTGGCAACGGAGCAGGGGCTCGTTTCGCTCGTCGGTAAGGTTAGGCTAACCTCCTCGACGTGCATGAAGGTGAAGAGACCGCCGAGGCCGCGCGCCCCCAGGGTCATGAACTGTCGGCCACGGGCGTCACCGTGGCGTACGAAGGCGTCGATGTCGTACACGACGCGTCGATGACGCTGCGCCCGGGCGACGTGACGGTCCTGGTGGGCCCCAACGGCAGCGGGAAGTCGACGTTGTTGCGCACGCTCGCGCGGCTGCAGCGGCCCAGGACCGCCACGCTCGTCATCGACGGCGACACCGACGGCCTCGCCCTGAGCCCCCGTGAGTTCTCCCGCCACGTCGCCCTGCTCACCCAAGGGCGCCCCACACCCAGCGGGCTGACGGTGCGGGACGTGGTCGAATTCGGCCGCTACCCCTACCGCGGCCGCTGGGGCAAGGCCGACCCGGGCGGCAAGGCCGCCGTGGACCGCGCGCTCGCCATGACGGGCGTCGCTGAGCTCGCCGAACGCGGCGCCGAGCACCTGTCCGGCGGACAGCTCCAGCGCGTATGGCTCGCCGGCTGCCTCGCCCAGGAAACGGGCGTACTCCTCCTCGACGAGCCCACGACCTACCTCGACCTGCGCTACCAGGTCGAACTCCTCGACCTCATACGGGAACTGGCCGACGACCACGGCATCGCCGTCGGCGCCGTCCTGCACGACCTCGACCAGGCCGCGGCCGTCGCCGACCGCATCCTGCTGCTCGACTCCGGCCGGGTCATCGCCGACGGCGACCCCGAAGACGTACTCACACCACAGCGGCTCACCGACACGTACGGCATCCGCATCGAGGTCGAAACCGACCCGCTCACCGGCCATCTGCGCACCCGCGCCATCGGCCGGCACCACTCGCGAAGCGAAAGGCTCAGCACCACCTCATGAGACGCCTCCTGATCACCGCGGCGGCCGCCACCGCCGCGGCCCTCACCCTGTCCGCCTGCGGGACCACCGAGTCCTCCGACGACGGCGCGAAGAAGGGCGCCGAGTCCCTCACCCTCACCGACGCCACGGGCGCCAAGGTGAAGCTGAAGGGCCCCGCCAAGAAGGTCGTCGCCTCCGAGTGGAACGAGGTCGAGAGCCTGATATCGCTCGGCGTCGACCCGGTCGGCGTCGCCGACGTCAAGGGCTACGAGACCTGGGACACCGCCGTCCCGCTGAAGAACAGCCCCAAGGACATCGGCACGCGCGGCGAGCCGAGCATGGACACCGTCGCGTCCCTCAAGCCCGACCTCATCCTCGCCAGCACCGACCTGCCGGCCGCCGCGGTGAAGCAACTGCGCAAGGTCGCCCCGGTCCTGGCGATCCGCTCCGCCGACGCCTCGGACCCGATCGGGCGGATGACCGAGAACCTCGACCTCATCGCCAAGGCCACCGGCACCACCAAGCAGTCCGAGAAGCTCAAGAAGGACTTCGAGGCCAAGCTCGCCGGGGGCAAGAAGGCGCTCGCCGACGCCGGAGTCGGCGGCGCCGACTACGCCTTCGCCGACGGCTACGTGACCTCCAACCAGGTCTCCATCCGCCCCTACACCAGCGGCTCCCTCATCGGCGCCGTCAACGAGAAGATCGGCCTGAAGAACGCCTGGAAGGTCAAGGGCGACAAGAGCTACGGCCTCGGCGCCACCGACGTCGAGGGCCTCACCAAGCTCGACAAGGACACGCACTTCGCCTACATCGGCAACAAGGGCGACAAGACCAGCACCCCGTTCACCGGCGTCCTCGCCAAGGACAAGGTGTGGACTTCCCTGCCGTTCGTGAAGAAGGGCAACGTGCACCGGCTGCCCGACGGCATCTGGATGTTCGGCGGCCCCGAGTCGATGAACCAGTACGTCGACTCCGTCGTCGACGCCCTCACGAAGAAGTAGCGCCATGGCCGTCACCGCAACCACCCCCACCGCTCGTCCGTCGACAGCCGCGTCCCGTACGGGTGCGGTCGCGGTGACGGCCGCACTGGTCCTCCTCGTCACCGCACTCGCGGTCGTCGACATCACCCAGGGCACGGCCGCCGTCGGCGCCCCCGAGGTGTGGAAGGCGCTCACCGGCCGCGCCGACCCCGCCGACGCGTCGGTCGTCATCGCGTCGCGGCTGCCGCGGATGACCGCGGGCCTTCTCGTCGGCGCCGTACTCGGCATGGCGGGCGCCGCCCTGCAGGCCGTCAGCCGCAACGTCCTCGCCGCGCCCGACACCCTCGCGGTCAACGCGGGCTCCTACTTCGCCCTCGGTCTCGCCGCCGCAAGCGGCATCTCGCTGCCGCTGCTCGCCTCATCCGGCATCGCCTTCATCGGCGGCCTCGCCGCGGCCGCCGTCGTCCTCGGCCTCTCCGGCCTCGGCACCGGAACCGTCCGGCTCGTCCTCGCCGGCAGCGCCCTCACCCTCGGCCTGACCGCCGTCACCGAGGGGACGCTCCTGCTGTTCCCCCAGCGGACGGAGGGCATCTACAAGTGGAACCAGGGCAGCATCGCGCAGAACGGCTTCGACGGCGTGCTGCAGATGCTCCCGATCTGCGTCATCGGCCTCGTCGGCCTGGTGCTGCTCGCCCGCAGGGTCGACGCCCTGGCACTCGGCGACGACGCCGCGCGCGGAGTCGGCGTGTCCGTGCGCGCCACGCGCGTCACCGCCGTCGTGTTCGCCGCCCTGCTGTCCACGGCCGCCGTCACGCTCGCCGGACCCGTCGGCTTCGTGGGCCTCTGCGCTCCCGCCCCCGTACGCCCCCTCGCCCGCAGGTTCCGCGCGTTCACCAAGTCGCGCGCGAGGCTGCCGCTCGCCGGACTCGCGGGCGCGGCCCTGGTGCTCGGCTCCGACGTGCTGCTGCGCACCGTCGTGTCCGCGGACAGGTCCGTCTCCGTGCCCACCGGCGTCGTCACCAGCCTGGTCGGCGCCCTCTTCCTGATCGTCATGGCCGCACGCGTCCGGGACACGGCCGGAGCCGTCCAGACCGACCGGCTGCGCATCCGCAGCAGGGCCGTCTTCCTCACCACGACGGCCGTCCTGGCCGTCGCGCTCGTCGGCGTGATCATCGCCGCCGTGCTCCTCGGCGACAGCAAGCTGCTCCTGGGCGACGTCGTGAACTGGGCCCAGGGACGGGCCGGCCAGACCGTCACCTTCGTCCTCGACACCCGGGTGCCGCGCGTCCTCGCCGCGCTGCTCGCGGGTGGGGCGCTCGCGCTCGCAGGGACGCTCATCCAGGCCGTCACCCGCAACCCCCTCGCCGAACCGGGCATCCTGGGGGTGACGAACGGTGCCGCGGTGGGCGCCGTCGTGCTCGTCACAACAGTGCCCACGGTCGGCTCGTGGAGCCTGGCCGGCGGCGCGTTCGCGGGCGCCGCGATCAGCTCTGTCCTCGTCTTCGGTCTCGCCGCGCGGGGCGGGTTCCAGCAGAACCGGCTCGTCCTCGTCGGGTTCGGCGTCGCCACCGGGGCGTCCGCCATCATCAGCCTGCTCATCATCCTCACCGACCCCTTCAACGCCACGAAGGCGCTCACCTGGCTCTCGGGCTCGACCTACGGGCGGACCCTGCCCGACGTGGTGCCCCTCGCGATCGTCCTCACCGTGGGCCTGGCCGTCGCGGTCGCGCGGCGCACCGAACTCGACCTCGTCTCCCTCGACGAGGACACCCCGCGGCTGCTCGGCCTCGACCTGGCCCGCGGCCGCCTGGGCTTCCTCGTCCTCGGCGTCCTGCTGAGCGCCACCGCCGTGGCCGCCGCGGGCACCATCGGCTTCGTCGGACTCGTGGCACCGCACGCGGCCCGCGCCCTCGTGGGCCGGCAGCACGTCCGCGTGGTGCCGGTCGCCGTGCTTCTCGGCGCCATCCTGGTGTGCGTGGCCGACCTGGTGGGCCGCACGGTGATCGCCCCGGCGCAGCTTGGCGCCGGGCTCATGACGGCTGTGATCGGTACGCCGTACTTCCTCTACCTGCTTGTACGCAGCCGCCGTCAGTCGCAGGCTTGAGGCGCGCGCAGCCGACGTCAGTCACATGCCTGGCCCCCGCACCAGGTGCGGCCGTGAATGCTGAGTAGCCACTTTTTTGTGGGTACTTGGCGGTGACCGGCGGCGGGGTGATCCTGATGAAGGGCGGCCGGAGGGTCACCCACCGGATCCGGGTGAGACGTGGGGTGAGGGTTGTGCGATGCGTCAGGAGGCCGCCTTGGCGTCGGTGAGCTTCTGCAAGCGGCGGTGGCCCCAGTCGGAGACGGGACCCAACGCCTCGGAGAGGTCCCGGCCGAACGGGGTCAGGGAGTAGAAGGTCTTCAGCGGGAGCGTGTCGTGCACCTCCCGGTGCACGAGACCGTCGGTCTCCATCTCGCGCAATGCCTGGGTCAGCACCTTCTCGCTGAGGCCCGGCAGCCGCCGGCGCAGTTCGCCCGGGCGCTGCGGACCCGATTCCAGCAGCCAGAGAAGAGTGGTCTTCCACTTCCCGTCGATCACCGCGATCGCGGCGGTTACGCCACAGACATCCAAGTCCTGAGCACGATTGCGCGTCATCCTCGCCCCCTCATTCACTACACATTGTCGATATATCTGCATGCCTAAATATCTACGGAGTTGAGCCATGTCGTCGTCCGTACACACTGAACAGTCTGCCGTCACCGTCCTCGGTTTGGGGCCGATGGGTCGTGCCCTGGCGAGTGCCTTCCTGGATGCCGGTCTGCGCACCACGGTCTGGAACCGGACGCCGGGGCGGGACGGTGAGTTGGTCGCTCGGGGTGCGGTGAGTGCCCAGTCGGTGGAGAAAGCTGTTGCCGCGAGCGGGCTGACGGTGGTCTGCGTCGTGAACTACGACGCGGTGGACACCGTCCTGCGGCGCGAGGCGGTCACCGACGCGCTCAAGGGCCGCACGGTGGTCAACCTGACCGCGGACACGCCGGACCGGGCGCGGGACGCGGCGGAGTGGGCGGCCGAGCACGGTGTTCGCTATCTGGACGGCGCGATCATGACGCCGACCGTGACCATCGGCACTCCGGCCGGAGTGTTCATCCACAGCGGTCCCAAGGATCTCTACGACGAGCACAAGGCCGTCCTGGAGGCGTTGGGCGGCACCCACACCCACCTCGGTGAGGAGATCGGCCGGGCGGCGGCGTACGACATCGCGCTGCTCGACATCTTCTGGACCGCCATGGCCGGCTATGTCCACGCCGTGGCGGTGGCGCGAGCGGAAGGGATCACCGCGGGCGAGCTGGCTCCGTTCGCCAAGGGAATCGGCGACATCCTCCCGCCCATCTTCGAAGGGCTCGCGACGGAGGTGGACAACGGCACCCACTCCGGCGAGGGCAACCCGATCACCTCGGCCGTCTCGTCCATGGCTCACATCGTCCACACCTCCGAGGCCCATGGCATCGACGCCGGCGTGATGCGCGCGACGGAAGGCCTGGCCCGCCGAGCCATCGGTCTTGGCCACGGCACCGACGGGTTCACACGGGTCGCCGAAATGCTGGGCCGCCGCTAGCGAGGCCGGGGCAGACGGCTGTCAGGAGCAGTCGTAGGACCACCTGTCGGGCGGGGTGTGGCGCAGTGGTCGACGCGCCTCCACCGCGTGTGGGAAGACGCCGGTTCGAATCCGGTCACCCCGCCCACCCGGTCTCGCGGACCTCAGCGAATGCCACCGGAGCGGTGCGAGTCGACGGGTCGCGCGTAACCCGCTGTCCTGGCCTCGGTCACACGCGATAAACCCGGCGACACCGACGATCACCCCCGGGACACTGGTCGCCATGGATGAGGTCAAAGTCGTCGTCGCCCATTCCGAGCGTGCGACCCTGCGCGTCGGTGACGTGTTCCTGAAGGTGGACGCCGATCAGGCGCGCATCGACGTCGAGGTCGAGGCGATGGGCCTCGTGCCGGTCCCGACCCCGGAGGTGCTGTGGCGCAAGCCGCCCGTGCTCGCGATCGCCGCGGTCCCGGGGACGGCGCTCGGCCGCCTCGGCGAGCCGTCGACCGCGTCGCCGGCGGCGTGGGCCGCGGCGGGCGCCGCCGTCCGGAAGTTGCACGACGCGCCGCTGCCACCCCGGCCCGGCCGGGCCGGCCGCGGCCTCGACGAGTTGACGGCGGAGCTCGACGCCGAGAGCGAGTTGCTCGTGGCGAACGGTGTCCTGCCCGCCGACCTGGTCACCCGCAACCGCCAGGTCGCCGAGGCCGCGCTCCGGCCGTGGACTCCGGCGTTCACGCACGGAGACCTGCAGATCGCCCACGTGTTCGTCGACCGCGACGAGATCACCGGCATCATCGACTGGTCCGAGGCGGGCCAGGGCGATGCCCTGTACGACCTCGCCACCCTGACACTCGGACACGAGGAGCACCTCGGCGACGTCGTCGCCGGCTATGGCGCCGACGTCGACCTCGACGTGATCCGCGGGTGGTGGTCGTTGCGCAGCCTGCTGGGGGTTCGCTGGCTGGTCGAGCACGGCTTCGACCCGACCGCGCCGGGCTGTGAGGTCGACGTGCTGAGATCCCGGATGTGAGGTGCTCGAAAACCAGTGGAGCGGCGCCGCCGTGCGCCGTTACCGTGCTGCCGAACCAAGTCGTCTAGGCAAGGACGTGCCGTTGTACACCGTGTGAGACCTCCCGAGTGCTGATTGGTCGCGCGTCGCGCATGTGCGCCGCGCTGCTTTTTGCTGCGGACTTCTCACTGAAACCGGTGTACTTCTGTGCTCGAAAACTGGGTGGTCATGCCCACCTGCCTGCCTGTCGTTCTCCGCCGTTGCCACGCCTGCGCGTCCCAGCGCTTCCGGGCGAACGGCAAATTTCGCGTCAACGCCAACCACAAGCTCATAGACGCCTGGCTCCTCGTGCTCTGCACCGCCTGCGGGGACACGGCGAAGCTCACGGTCCTGGAGCGGACGAACGTGCGCTCCGTACGACCCGATCTCCTTGACCGGATGCACGACAACGACCCCGGCCTGGCGGCTGAGCTGCTCCAGGATCCGGTGCTGCGGTGCCGCAATCGCATCGCCCTCGACTGGGACAACGCCTGGCGCCTCGACACCGGCGGATCGGATCACCTGGACCGCGAGGTCATCGACATCTCGGTCCGCTTCGCGGCGCGGATCCCGGTCCGGCCGGTACGGCTCATCGCTGAAGGCTGCGGTCTTTCGCGGGCCGAGGTGGAGCGACTGATCGTGGAGGGGAAGCTCGTCTCGGCAGTCCGGCTGAGCGGCAAGCTCTCCGGCGACTTCACCTTCACGCTCAAGCGCTGAGCCTTTCCGGGGTCGGCCCAGCACTCCCAGGGACCAGGGGCCTGTCCGGCAAGCAACCGGACAGGCCCCAGGGGTCCCGTCAATCCGCAGGATCCGGCGGCCACGGTCCCAGCTCGGGCAAGTGGCGTCCGGTGGTGCTCAGTTGGCCGTCGACGCCACGACCCGCCATCCAGGCCGCGAGGTCACGCACCGCGCCGGAGACCTCGACTGCCGTCCCCGTTCCCAGAGTTCGGGTGAACTCATGGTCGGTGGCCCGCAAGAGCAGCCGCGTCCCGGCCGGAGCACGGTCGGACAAGAACTCCAGAGCGTGCAGGGCGAAGTCCAGCGACCAGTCGCCGGGACGGTAGCCCACCGCGAGGTCGACGGCGTGAATCTCCGCCTCCCTCCACCGCGCCAGCGCGGTATCCAGCACCGTGGCACGGCGGAAGCGGACCGCGCGCCCCCAGTCCGCCGCCGTCAGCCCGCTCCAGGCATCCTCCAAAGCATCCTGGGCCGCCTTCAGTTCCTCACGGAGCTGTGCCAAAGGCTGGGCGGCACCACGGTCGATGGACTGGTCACGCCCGTCCTGGCCGCCGTCGTACATGTCGATGGCCTCGCCCCGCAGAGCGCCTCGTGCCTGTCTCTCGAAGGCGCGCGCGTTGTCTGCGAGGTGCTTGAGGACATGCCCGCGGCTCCACCCCGGCAGGGCGGAAGCCGCGTCCTTCTGCCGGTCATCGAGGCGATTGAGCAGTTCAAGGAGCAGCGCGTGCGCCTGCGAGACGCGGCGCACCAGATCGTCAGTAGCTATTGGCGAGTTGACCACTGTCGCACCCTAACCATCGATCCAGCTCCAGTGCCTCCCGAAGTGCCGTACTCCGCACACCTCTTGAGGTGTCCCTGCCCCGCACCCTAGGATTTCAGCACGGGCAATTGAAACGTTTCATTCAACGTCGTGGGCACACCGCCCACCCCCACCCAAGGGACATGCGATGAGCAATGAGCGTGAGACAGGGCAGGGCGCTGCCTGGAACCGGCGGGCCTTTCTGAGGACCTCCGCCGTGGGCGCGGGCGTCATCGGAATGGGCCAGGCCCCGGTCGCGGCGGCAGCCGACGCACGCCACGGAGCAGGCGCCGGCGAAGACGGCGGGAGCGAGGGCGTGCTGCGCGTCGAGCGCACCACCGTCGAGTACGCCGAGTCGCCGCTCGGCACCGACGTCGCGAAGCCGAGGCTGAGTTGGGAGCTGTCGGCCGCGGGCAAGGGGGCGCGGCAGAGCGCGTACCAGGTCAGAGTGTCGAGCGACGCGGGCGGGCCGGGGGCGCGCACGGTGTGGGACTCCGGCAAGGTCGGCTCGGCGCGGACCGTCGGCGTGCCGTACGGCGGGCCCGCGCTGGAGCCGCGCACCCGTTATCACTGGCAGGTGCGGGCCTGGGACACCGAGGGGCAGCCCTCCGCCTGGAGCACCTCCCGCTGGTGGGAGACCGCGCTCAGGGACGAAGACTGGCGGGGGCACTGGATCGGCGCGGACGCCCCGCCCCAGCCGCCCGGCTTCGGCGGCGCCTCCTGGATCTGGTCGCCCGGCGCCACACCGGACGACGCCCCGGAGGGAACCATCTGGTTCCGTGGCGTCCTCGAACTGCCCGACGGCGCCGAGGTGTCCGCCGCCAAGGTGGTGGCCACCGCCGACGACGACTTCACGCTCCACCTGAACGGCGAGCAGGCGCTGCACGCCCCCGAGCGGACCGACGGCTGGCGCACCGGCCACCTGGTCGACGTGACCGAGAAGGTCCGCGACGCCGGGGGCCGCGTGGTGCTCGCCGCCCGAGCCACCAACCGCGGCGGCGCCTCCCTCAACCCCGGCGGCCTACTGATTCGTTTCATAGTGGAGTACGAGGGTGACACCCGTGAACTGGTCACCGGACAGTCGGGGTGGCGCTGCGCCGACGCCGAGCACGACGGCTGGCAGCGGCCCGACTTCGACGACAGCGCCTGGCCGGCGGCGAAGGTGCTCGCGCCGTACGGCGAAGGACCCTGGGGCAACGGCGTGCAGGTACCCGTGGCCGAGCGGCCCGCGCCGCTGCTGCGGCGCGAGTTCACCGTCGACAAGCCCGTCCGCCGCGCCCGGCTGTACGTCAGCGGCCTTGCCTACTACGAAGCCGAGATCAACGGCCGCCGCATCGGCCGCCAGGTCCTCGACCCCGGCTTCACCGACTACGACGAGACCGTCCTGTACGCCGTCCACGACGTGACCGACCAGATCGGACGCGGCGCCAACGCCATCGGCGTCACCCTCGGCCGCGGCTTCTACGGCATGACGACACCCAACGTATGGAACTGGCACAAGCCCCCGTGGCACGGCGAGCCACGATTGCTTGGCCAGTTGGAGATCGACCACCCCGACGGCTCCCGCACCACCGTCGCCACCGACGGCTCCTGGCGCATGACCGAGGGCCCGACCCGCTCCAACTCCCTCTACGCGGGCGAGACGTACGATGCCCGCGAGCACCCCGCCCGCTGGAGCGAGCCCGGCTTCGACGACGGTGACTGGCAGCGGCCGAAGCGGCAGGACGCGCCCAAGGGAGCCCTGCGCGTGCAGGCGCACGAGGCGATCCAAGTCACCGACACGGTACGGCCGGTGGCCGTGAAGGCGCACGGCGACGACTGGATCGTCGACATGGGGCGCACCATGGCGGGCTGGACCCGGCTGAGAGTACGGGCCGCCGCGGGCACGACCATCCGTCTCGCGCACGGCGAGAGGCTCAAGGACGACGGCAGCGTGAACGTCGAGACCGGCCATGTGCCCGGCCGCTTCCAGACCGACGAGTACATCTGCGCGGGCGGCCCGTCGGAGGAGGTGTGGGAGCCGAAGTTCGCGTACAAGGGCTTCAGGTACGTACAGATCAGCGGGCTGCCGCGGAAGCCGGTGCCGGACGAGGTGCTCGGCCGGCTCGTGCACAATCCGGTCGCCGACACGGGGAGCTTCCGCTGCTCCGAGCCGTTCTACGAGCGGCTCGAGACCGCCATGCGCCGCACCGTCCTGAACAATCTGCACGGCATCCCCACCGACACCCCGATGTACGAGAAGAACGGCTGGACCGGCGACGCCCAGCTCGGCGGGCCCGTGATGATGTACGCCTTCGGCATGCACCGGTTCCTCGGCAAGTGGCTGGGCGACCTGCGCGACAGCCAGAACGGGGAGGGCCAGCTGCCCGTGATCGTGCCCAGCGGCGGCTGGGGCTACCGGGAGCTGGCGCCGTCTCCCGAGTGGACCACGGTCTATCCGTTCCTGGTGCGCGAGATGTACCGGGTCTACGGCGACGAACGCGTCGTACACGACCATCTGCCCACTCTCGCCCGCTACTTGGACTGGGAACTCGCCCGGCTCGAGGACGGCCTCGCGGTCACGGCGCTCGGCGACTGGCTGCCGCCCGGCCACCCCGGCGGCATCCCGCCCGAGGACACCCGGCTCACCGCCACCGCCTATCTGCACCGGGCACTCACCGACACCGCCGAGATGGCGGCGCTCGTCGGCGACGACGCCGTCCGCAAGCGATACCTGACCGCCGCCGACAGCCTGAAGAAGGCCTTCAACGACACCTTCCTCGGCCCCGAAGGCCACTACCGCACGGCCAAGGACCCCGACTACCGGCAGACCAGCAACTGCATTCCGCTTGCCTTCGGCCTCGTACCGCCCGGCGCCCGCGCCACCGTCACCGCCTCCCTGCTCGCCGACATCGCCGAGCGCGGCAACCACCTCAACACCGGCGCCCTCGGCACCAGCGTCCTCCTGCGCGCCCTCAGCGCGGCAGGCCACCCCGACGTGGCGCACGCCATCGCCACCCAGCGCACCTACCCGAGCTGGGGTTACTGGTTCGACCACGGCGCCGACACCATGTGGGAGATGTGGGAGCTCGGCTCACGCTCCCGCGACCACTACTTCCTCGGCACGGTCGTGCAGTGGCTGTACGAGAACGTGGCGGGGCTGCGCCCCGGCGACGCGGGCTACCGGACCTTCACCGTGCGGCCCGACGCACGCGACGGCGTCGACTGGGCGCGCACGGAACTGCGTACGGTGCGGGGCCCGGCCGCCGTGTCCTGGTCACGCGTCGACAAGGCCGTGCGGCTCACGGTGCGGGTGCCGGTGGGCTCGACGGCCGAGGTCCATGTGCCTGCCGCCGCACGGGACCGGGCGCAGGCGCCTCGGGGCGTCGAATTCGTGCGCGTCGAGCCGGGGTTCGTGGTGTTCCGGGCGCCGCACGGCGAGTGGGACTTCCGGGGGCGGCCCTGAGGAGCCGAGGCTTCAGCGCGTCCCGAGGCTGGAGTGCCGCACCACCAGCTCAGGGCTGAGCACGATGGTGCTGTGCTGGTGGTCCGAGCCGTCGGGCTGCGCCGCGATCTCCTCGAGGAGGAGGTCGGCGGCCATCCGGCCCATGGTGACGGCGGGCTGGCGTACGGAGGTGAGCGGGATGGCCGCCGCCGCGGCGAACTCGATGTCGTCGTAGCCGACGATCGCCAGATCCTCGGGGACACGCACCCCGGCGGCGAACATGGCCTGGAGCACGCCGAGCGCGAGCAGGTCGTTGGCGCAGAAGACGGCGGTGGGCCGGTCCGCGAGGCCGAGCAGGCGCGCCCCGGCGTCGCGTCCCGCGGCGACGTCGAGGCGCTCGGTGGGCAGTTCGCGCAGCGCGTCACGCGTCAGGCCGACCTCGGTGAGCGCGTGGTGGGCGCCGGTGCGGCGGTCGGTCACCTGCTGGAGTCCGGGCGGGCCGCTGACGTACGCGATCGAGCGGTGCCCGGCGTCGAGCAGATGACGTACGGCCAACGCGCCCCCGGTCACGTCGTCGACGGAGACGGAGCACTCGGAGGCGCCCTCGGCCACCCGGTCCACCAGGACGAACGGGATGCGGTGCCGACGGAACATCTCCACGGTGCGGCCGGTCGCGTCGGCCGGGGTGAGCAGGACGCCGCGCACCCGCTGCTCGGCGAAGAGCGAGAGGTAGTCGGCCTCTTCGGCCGGGTCCTGTTCGCTGTCGCAGAGCATGACGCCGAGCCCCGCTGCCCGCGTCACGCGCTGCGCGCCCCGCGCGATGTCCACGAAGAAGGGGTTGCCCATGTCGAGGACGAGCAGGCCGACCATGCGGCTGTGTCCCACTCGTAGCTGGCGGGCGGACTCGCTGCGCACATAGCCGAGCCGGTCGATCTCTGCCTGGACGCGGGCACGGGTGCGGGGCGAGACGGAGTCGGGCCGGTTGAGCACGTTGGACACCGTGCCCACGGAGACTCCGGCGGCGTGCGCGATGTCCTTGATACCCACGAGCGGGGCCATCGGGCCTTGACCTCCAGTGATGCGTGAATCGACGCGATTGATGCAAGGCTAAGCCCCGGTCTGCGGCACCTCGCACGTGCGGGCGGGGGCGCCTCAAGATCTCAGAAGTCGAACCGGTCGATGTTCTTCCTGTCGAAGACCGTGGGCTTGCCGAGGTTGATCACGCCGTTCTCGCCGACGGTGAAGGAGCCCATGGCACCGGCCTTGAAGGTCTCGCCCGCCTTGCCGGTGATCTGCCCGGACTTCAGGGCGACGGCCGTGCGGGCGGCGAGCTCGCCGAGTTTGGCGGGGTCCCACAGCTCGAAGGCGTCGACGGTGCCGTTCTTGACGTACTTGCGCATGTCGTTGGGGGTGCCGAGGCCGGTGAGGGCGACCTTGCCCTTGTACTTGGAGCCGGAGAGGTACTGGGCGGCCGCCTTGATGCCGACCGTCGTGGGGGAGATGATGCCGGCCAGCTTCGGGTGCTCCTGGAGTAGTCCTTGCGTCTGCTGGAAGGACGCCTGCGCGTCGTCGTTGCCGTACGCGACCTTCACCAGCTTCATGTCCTTGTACTCGGGGTCCTTGAGCTCGTCCTTCATGAAGTCGATCCAGGTGTTCTGGTTGGTCGCGGTCTGCGCGGCCGACAGGATCGCTATGTCCCCCTTGTAGTCGAGCTGTTTGGCGAGCAGTTGCACCTGGGTGCGGCCGAGGTCCTCGGCGCTCGCCTGGGAGACGAAGGCGTTGCGGCACTCGGGCTTGGTGTCGGAGTCGTACGTGACGACGTTGATGCCGTTCTTCATGGCCTGCTTGAGGGCCGTGCACAGGGCGCCGGGGTCCTGCGCGGAGACGGCCATGGCGTCGACCTGCTGCTGGGTGAGCGTGTTGACGTACGAGACCTGACCGCTGGTGTCGGTGGCGGAGTTGGAGCCGGTCTCCTTGTACGTCGAGCCGAGCTCCTTGAGGGCCTTCTCGCCGCCCTTGTCGGCGGTGGTGAAGTACGGGTTGTTGACCTGCTTGGGCAGGAACGCGACGGTCAGGTCCTTCTTGGTCGCCGCGTTCGGGTCGGCCTTGCCCGCGGCGGCTCCGGAGCCGTCGGAGCCGCTGTCCTTGGCGGTGTCGTCCTTCGTGGTGCCGCCGCAGGCGGTCGCGCCCAGGGCGAGGGTGGTGGCGGCCGCGACGGCACAGCAGGCACGGTGGAGCGTGGCTCGGGACATGAGGGGTTCCCTTCGGGCGGTGGCGTACGGGGGAGTGGGGGTGTGGAGATCCGGGCCGGTAGTGGTCAGCCCGCGCCGGAAGCCGGTGGCGAGTCGCCGGGCACAGCGACGGCGGGCGGACGGCCGGCGGCCCGGCGCCCCGCCCGTGCCTGGGCGACCTGGCGCGCCACCCGCGGGCCGAGCACCGACAGGACGAGCAGTACTCCGGTGACGACGATCTGGGACTGCGCGGAGACGTCGAGCAGGCTCATCACGTTCTGCAGGGTGCCGAGCAGGAACACCCCCGCGACGGCGCCGCCGAGGGTGCCCTTGCCGCCGTCGAAGTCGATGCCGCCGAGCAACACGGCCGCGACGACCGACAGTTCGAGGCCGGTGGCGTTGTCGTAGCGCGCGCTGGCGTAGTGCAGGGCCCAGAAGACGCCGGTCAGCGAGGCCATGAACCCGGTCGCGACGAAGAGCCACAGCTTGTGCCGCCTGACGCGGATACCGGCGAAGCGCGCCGCCTCCTCGTTCGCGCCCACCGCGAACAGGGACCGGCCGAAAGGCGTGGCGTGCAGGGCGACGAACGCGAAGGCGAGCAGGAGCAGGAAGGGCGGCAGGGCGTAGGGGACGAAGGTGTCGCCGACGCGTCCGGACGCGAAGTCCAGGTACTGCGTGGGGAAGTCGGTCACCGCGTCCGAGCCGAGCACGATCTGCGCGACACCTCGGTACGCGGCCAGAGTGCCGATGGTGACGGCGAGCGAGGGCAGGCCGAGGCGCGTCACCAGGAGCCCGTTGACGAGCCCGCACACCACGCCGAGCAGCAGACACAGCGGGATGATCGTCTCGATGGCCATGCCCGCGTTCCACAGGGCTCCCATGACCGCGCCGGACAGACCGGCCGTCGACGCCACGGACAGGTCGATCTCACCGGCCACGACCAGGAGCGTCATCGGCAGCGCGATCAGCGCGATCGGCAGGGTGTTGCCGATCAGGAACGACAGGTTGAGACCGTTGCCGAACCCGTCGACGAAGCCGAAGGACAGCAGCAGGACGACGAGGAGCAGGACCCCGACCACCGTGTCCCAGCGCACGGCACGCGCGAGCGGAAAGCCGGTGGCCTCGGGCCCGGCGGCCCCGGTGGACCCCGGCCCCGCGAACCCAGGGGAATCAGGCACGACGGCCACTCCTTCCGTTCGACGACGACACGGCCCGCTTCCGCAGCGCCCGAGCCACCCGCAGCGCGACAACCCGGTCGACCGCGATGGCGAGCACGAGCAGGAACCCGTTGATGGCCATGACCCACACCGAACTGACGCCGAGCGCGGGCAGCACGCTGTTGATGGAGGTCAGCAGGAGCGCGCCGAGCGCCGCGCCGTAGACGCTGCCGGAGCCGCCGGTGAAGACCACGCCGCCGACGACCACGGCGCTGACGACGGTGAGTTCGTAGCCGTTGCCCGTCGCGGAGTCGACATTGCCGAAGCGGGCGAGATACAGCGCGCCCGCGAGACCGGTGAGCGCGCCGCACACGGTGTACGCGGTCAGGATGCGGCGGCGCAGCGGAATGCCGGCCAGGCGCGCGGCCTCGGGGTTGGAGCCGAGCGCGTACAGCTCACGGCCGCCGCCGAGGTGCTTGAGACAGAACGCGGTCGCGACCAGCACGGCGAGGGCGATCAGCGCCAGATACGGGACGGCGAAGACGCCGCCCGAGCCGAAGTCGACGAAGCCGCCCGGCAGATCGGCCGCGGTGATCTGGCGCGAGCCCACCCAGATCGAGTCGACGCCGCGGATGATGTACAGCGTGCCCAGCGTGACGACGAGGGCGGGCACCTGACCCAGGCTGACCAGCGCGCCGTTGAGCAGCCCGCAGCCGATGCCGAGGGCGACGGCCAGCAGCACGGCGACCACGCTGCTGCCGCCGCCCTGGAGATACGTACCGGCGGCGAAGGCGCTGATGCCGAGCGTCGAGCCGACCGACAGGTCGACGTTGCGGGTGATGACGACCAGCGCCTGACCGGTGGCGACGAGCACCAGGATGGTCGCGTTGAGGAGCAGGTCCTTGATGCCCTGCTCGGACAGGAACTCGCTGTTGCCCGCCTGCGTGATCGCGATCATCGCCAGGAAGACGACCAGGATGGCGAGTTCGCGCATCTTGAACACCCGGTCCACGAGGCGCGCACCGTTGGACGACGGCACCTCAGTGGCGGGTGTGGGCGTGGGAGTGGTCACCGTCATGCGGCCCTCCCGGTGGCTGCGGCCATCACGGCTTCCTCGGTGGCTTCGGCGCGGGGGATCTCGGCGGCGATCCGGCCCTCGTGCATGACGAGCACGCGGTCGGCCATGCCGAGGATCTCGGGCAGGTCGGAGGAGATCATCACGATGGCGACGCCGTCGGCGGCCAACTCGCCGAGCAGCCGGTGCACTTCGGCCTTCGTGCCCACGTCGATGCCGCGGGTCGGCTCGTCCACGATGAGCACCTTGGGCCCGGTGGCGAGCCATTTGGCGAGGACGACCTTCTGCTGGTTGCCGCCCGACAGGGTCGAGACGGCATCCGCGATGCGCGCGTGCTTCACCCGCAGCCGGACGGCCCAGTCGACGGAGCGGCGCCGCTCGGCGGCACGATCCATCAGCCCGGCCCGAACCGTCGTACGCAGCCCGGTCAGCGCGATGTTGCGCTCGATGGACATGCCCATCACCAGGCCCTGGGCGCGCCGGTCCTCGGGCACCAGGGCGAGTCCGGCGGCCATGGCCACGGACGGCGCGCCGTTGACCAGCCGCCGCCCGTCCAGGTCGACCTCGCCGCCGTCCCACCGGTCGACACCGAAGACGGCCCGCGCGACCTCGGTGCGCCCGGCGCCCACAAGACCCGCCAGGCCGACGATCTCACCCCGCCGCACCTCGAAGGACACGTCGGTGAAGACGCCCTCACGCGTCAACCGCCGCACGGAAAGGGCGACTTCGCCGGGAACGACGTCCTGCTTGGGGTACAGCTCGTCGAGATCGCGGCCGACCATCCTGCGTACGAGATCGTCCTCCGTCATGCCGTCCACCGGCTCGCTCGCGATCCAGGCGCCGTCGCGCAGGGTGGTGACCCGCTGCGCGATCGCGAAGATCTCCTCCAGGCGGTGGGAGATGAACAGGACCGCGGCGCCCTGTTCGCGCAGCGTCCGCACCACCGCGAAGAGCCGGGCCACTTCGCTGCCGGTGAGCGCGGCGGTGGGTTCGTCCATGATCAGGACGCGGGCGTCGAAGGACAGCGCCTTGGCGATCTCGACGATCTGCTGGTCGGCGATCGACAGGCCGCGGGCCGGACGCTCCGGGTCGAGCGCCACGCCGAGGCGCGCCATCAGCGCGGCCGTCGCCGTGAGCATGGCCCGATGGTCGAGCAGTCCGAGCGCGCGCCGCGGCTGGCGGCCCATGAAGATGTTCTCGGCGATGGAGAGGTCCGGGAAGAGCGTGGGTTCCTGGTAGATCACGGCGATGCCCGCGTCCCGGGCGTCGGCCGGGCCGTGGAAGGCGGCCGCCGCCCCGTCGAGCAGCACCCGGCCGGCATCTGGCCGGTGCACGCCCGCCAGGATCTTGATGAGCGTGGACTTGCCCGCGCCGTTCTCCCCGGCGAGGGCGTGCACCTCACCGGGGAGCAGCTCAAGCGACACGCCTCGCAGGGCGCGCACCGCACCGAAGGACTTGGACACGCCGTCGAGGGCCAGGACAGGAGTCGGGCCCGAGTCGGTCGCGTGGGTCATGGGGGCTCCTCGACGACACGGCTGCGGAACGGCCATGTCGTGAAAGCTGTTGTGAAAGGTTTCAGTTCAGTGGCTGGGACGTTAGACAGGGCGACGTTTTCGCGTCAATGGGTGCGCACCGAAGCGTTACGCATGGGCAACTCACTCGCAGAGCAGGGTCTGTTGGCGGCTGCTCCGCGCCCTCTTGACGCTCTGCGGTCGGACTTCTAGGTTCACCATGAATCGTTTCACGATCACCGTCGTGGCACCTTGTGTGCCACTGCGCCAGGGAGTCCCGTTCCCCCAGGAGTACGTAGTGACAGATCACGCCGCAGTGAAGGCCGCACTCACACGCCAGGCCATCGAGACCCCGTCCTGGGCCTACGGCAACTCGGGCACCCGCTTCAAGGTGTTCGCCCAGCCCGGCGTCCCACGCACGACCCGCGAGAAGCTGGACGACGCCGCCACCGTGCACCAACTGACGGGCGCGGCACCGACGGTGGCGCTGCACATCCCCTGGGACAAGGTCGACGACTACACCGCGCTGGCGAAGTACGCGGAGGAGCGCGGCCTGCGCCTGGGCGCCATCAACGCGAACGTCTTCCAGGACGACGACTACAAGCTCGGCTCCGTCACCAATCCGGACCCCGGCGTACGCCGCAAGGCCCTCGCGCACCTCCTGGACTGCGTCGACATCATGGACGCCACGGGCTCGCGCGACCTGAAGCTGTGGTTCTCCGACGGCACCAACTACCCGGGCCAGGACGACATCCGGGCCCGCCAGGACCGCCTCGCCGAAGCCCTGCACGCCGTGTACGACCGGCTCGGCGACGACCAGCGGATGGTCCTGGAGTACAAGCTCTTCGAGCCGGCCTTCTACACGACGGACGTCCCGGACTGGGGCACCTCGTACGCGCACTGCCTCAAGCTCGGCGACAAGGCGCGGGTCTGCGTGGACACCGGCCACCACGCGCCGGGCACCAACATCGAGTTCATCGTGGCGTTCCTGCTGCGCGAGAACAGGCTCGGCGCCTTCGACTTCAACTCCCGCTTCTACGCCGACGACGACCTGATGGTCGGCGCCGCCGACCCCTTTCAGCTCTTCCGGATCATGTACGAGGTACGGCGCGGCGGCGGCTTCGACGACGGCTCGGACATCGCGTTCATGCTGGACCAGTGCCACAACATCGAGGCCAAGATCCCCGCGATCATCCGCTCGGTGATGAACGTGCAGGAGGCGACGGCCAAGGCGCTGCTCGTCGACCGGGACGCCTTGGCGGCGGCCCAGCGCTCCGGCGACGTTCTGGAGGCCAACGCCGTGCTGATGGACGCGTACAACACCGATGTCCGACCGCTGCTCGCCGAGGTGCGCGAGGAGCAGGGCATCGCGCCGGACCCCGTCGCGGCCTACCGGGCCTCGGGCCGGCAGGAGAGGATCGTCGCCGAGCGGGTGGGTGGGGAGCAGGCGGGCTGGGGCGCCTGATCACTTCCTCCTCCGCACCCGTACGTCACTCTCCGAAGGACTGGATCCGCCATGGCACCCCACTCCGAGGCAGCCGCCCTGCTCGCCCGCTCGCACCGGCTCGGCGCCGACCCCCGCAACACCAACTACGCCGGCGGCAACACCTCCGCCAAGGGCACCGCGACCGACCCCGTCACCGGCGGCGAGGTCGCGCTGATGTGGGTCAAGGGCTCCGGCGGCGACCTCGGCACCCTCACCGAACCGGGCCTCGCCGTGCTGCGCCTGGACCGGCTACGGGCGCTGACGGAGGTGTACCCGGGGGTGGAGCGCGAGGACGAGATGGTCGCCGCGTTCGACTACTGCCTGCACGGCAAGGGCGGCGCCACCCCGTCCATCGACACGGCCATGCACGGCCTGGTGGACGCGGCGCACGTCGACCATCTGCACCCCGACTCCGGCATCGCCCTGGCCTGCGCCGCCGACGGCGAGAAGCTCACCGCCGAGTGCTTCGGCGAGAAGGTGGTGTGGGTGCCGTGGCGGCGGCCCGGATTCCAGCTCGGCCTGGACATCGCGGCGGTCAAGGCCGCCCACCCGCGGGCGATCGGCTGCGTCCTCGGCGGGCACGGCATCACCGCCTGGGGCGACAGCGCCGAGGAGTGCGAGGCGAACTCGCTGTTCGTCATCCGCACCGCCGAGACCTTCCTCGCCGAACGCGGCAAGGCACAGCCCTTCGGGGCGCCACTTCAGGGGTACGAGGCCCTGCCCGAGGCCGAGCGCCGGTCACGGGCCGCCGAACTCGCCCTGCTCATCAGGGGGTTGGCGTCCCAGGACCACCCGCAAGTCGGCCACTTCGACGACTCCGACACCGTCCTGGACTTCCTGTCGCACACCGAGCACCCCCGGCTCGCCGCCCTCGGCACCTCCTGCCCCGACCACTTCCTGCGCACCAAGATCCGCCCCCTCGTCCTCGACCTGCCACCGACCGCCGAACTCGACGCGGTCGCCGCCCGGTTGAGGGAACTCCACGCCGACTACCGCGACGCGTACACGGCGTACTACCGCCGACACGCCACCGAACACTCACCCGCGATGCGCGGCGCCGACCCGGCGATCGTGCTCGTGCCCGGCGTCGGCATGTTCAGCTACGGCAAGGACAAGCAGACCGCGCGCGTGGCAGGCGAGTTCTACCTCAACGCCATCAACGTGATGCGCGGCGCCGAGGCGGTCTCCGCGTACGCGCCCATCGAGGAGGCGGAGAAGTTCCGCATCGAGTACTGGGACCTGGAGGAGGCCAAGCTGCGGCGCATGCCCGCGCCCAAGCCCCTGGCCACCCGGGTCGCGCTCGTCACCGGGGCGGGCAGCGGCATCGGCAAGGCGATCGCGCACCGGCTCGTGGCGGAGGGCGCGTGCGTGGTCGTCGCCGACATCGACACCGACAACGCGGTTGCTGTGGCGGGGGAGTTGGGCGGCCCGGACAAGGCGGTGGCGGTCAGCGTCGACGTCACCTCCGAGGAGCAGATCGCGCAGGCTTTCGCGGCCGCCGCGCTCGCCTTCGGCGGCGTGGACCTCGTCGTCAACAACGCGGGCATCTCCGTCTCCAAGCCGCTCCTGGAGACGACCGCGCAGGACTGGGACCGCCAGCACGCCATCATGGCGCGCGGCTCCTTCCTCGTCTCCCGCGAGGCCGCCCGCGTCATGCGGGCGCAGGGCCTGGGCGGCGACATCGTCTACATCACCTCGAAGAACTCCGTCTTCGCAGGACCGAACAACATCGCCTACTCCGCCACCAAGGCCGACCAGGCCCACCAAGTGCGCCTGCTGGCCGCCGAGTTGGGTGAGCACGGCATCCGCGTCAACGGCATCAACCCGGACGGCGTGGTGCGCGGCTCGGGCATCTTCGCGGGCGGCTGGGGCGCGCGGCGCGCGGCGACGTACGGCATCGAGGAGGACGAGCTCGGCGAGTTCTACGCCCAGCGGACGCTGCTCAAGCGCGAGGTGCTGCCCCAGCACGTCGCCGCGGCCGTGTTCGCGCTGACCGGCGGGGACCTCACGCACACGACCGGCCTGCACATTCCCGTGGACGCGGGTGTCGCCGCGGCGTTCCTGCGATGAGGTCTCGTACGAGCCGTACGGAGCAGGCGGGCGCGTTCGCCGCCGTCGACCTGGGTGCGTCCAGCGGCCGCGTCATGGTCGGCCGCGTCGGTCCCGACACCCTCGACCTGACCGAGGCGCACCGCTTCCCCAACCGTCCGGTCCGCCTCGCGGAGGGGCTGCGCTGGGACGTACTCGGTCTGTACGCGGGCATCCTGGACGGCCTGCGTGCGGCGGGCCGCGTGGACTCGATCGGCATCGACAGCTGGGGCGTCGACTACGGCCTGCTCGACGCCGACGGGCGGCTGCTGGGCAACCCGGTCCACTACCGAGACGCACGCACCGAAGGCATGGCGCGCAAGGCGTGGGGGAGGGTGCCCGCGGAGCGGCTGTACGCCGAGACCGGCATCCAGGACTCACCCATCAACACTCTGTACCAACTCCTGGCCGCCGAAGGTACGGCCCAACTCGCCGCAGCCACACGCCTGTTGCTCATCCCCGACCTGTTCACGTACTGGCTGACCGGCGAGCAGGGCACCGAGCTCACCAACGCCTCCACCACCCAGCTGATCGACCCGCGCACCGGCACCTGGGCGCACTCGGCGGCCGACGCCCTGGGCATCGACCTCTCGCTTTTCGCCCCCCTCCGCCACCCCGGTGACCCTGCGGGCCGACTGCTCGCCCACGTGGTGGAGCACACCGGCCACGAGGCGCCGGTCACGACAGTCGGCTCGCACGACACGGCGTCCGCGGTGGCGGCCGTCCCCGCGGGCGCGGGCGAGCGCTTCGCGTACATCTGCACCGGAACCTGGTCCCTCGCCGGGCTCGAACTCGACGCGCCGGTGATGACCGAGCCGGGCCGAGCCGCGAACTTCACCAACGAACTAGGCATCGACGGCACCGTGCGCTACCTCCGCAACATCATGGGCCTGTGGCTGCTCCAGGAGTGCATGCGCGACTGGAGCGAGCCGGACGTCGTCCCGCTGCTCCGGGAGGCGGCCGCGGCCCCCGGTCCGCGGTCGGTCGTGGACGCCTCCGATCCCGCGTTCCTGGCGCCGGGGCGCATGCCGGAGCGGATCGCCGAGGCCTGCCGGACCACCGGCCAGCCGGTCCCCACCACCCACGGCGCGATCACCCGCTGCATCCTCGACTCCCTCGCCCTCGCCCACCGCCGCGCCATCACCAGTGCCCAGAGCCTCGCCGACCACCCCGTCGACGTCGTGCACGTGGTCGGCGGCGGCGCGCGCAACCGCCTCCTGTGCCAACTGACCGCGGACGCCTGCGGGGTACCCGTCGTCGCAGGCCCGGCGGAGGCCGCCGCACTCGGCAACGTCCTGGTGCAGGCCCGCGCCCACGGCCGCGTCACGGACCGGGCCGCGATGCGCGAACTCCTCGTACGTACGCAGCCCTTGGAGCGCTACGAGCCGTCTGCCGACCGAGGCGTCTGGGAGGCGGCGGACGCTCGCGTGCCCCGGCGGTGAGGCCCGGTGCCGCGCCTGACGGACATGCCACCGCTGGACGGTCACGACGCGCGGGATCGCGCCGAGCAAGCGAGAGTGGAACCCGCCGGCGATCCGCGCAGGTCACAGCGCACATACAGAAGGAACACCCATGGACGACGCCACTCTCAACAACGGCCTGGAGATGCCGCTCCTCGGCTTCGGCGTGTACCAGATCCCGCCGGAGCAGACCGAGCAGGCCGTGACCGAGGCGCTCGCGGCCGGTTACCGGCTGCTGGACACGGCAGCCGCGTACGGCAATGAGGAGGCCGTGGGCCGTGCCATCAAGAGCAGCGGCGTCCCGCGCGAGGACCTGTTCGTCACCACGAAGCTGTGGATCCAGGACGCGCCCGCCGAGGAGAACACCGAACGTGCCTTCGAAACGTCGCTGGCCAAGCTCGGCCTGGACTACCTCGACCTGTACCTGATGCACCAGCCGTACGGCGATGTGTACGGGCAGTGGCGCGCCATGGAGCGGTTGTACGGCGAGGGTCGCGCCAAGGCGATCGGCGTCGCCAATTTCTACCCCGACCGCCTGGTCGACCTGATCCTCAACAACGACGTCACGCCCGCGGTCAACCAGATCGAGACCCACCCGTTCTTCCAGCGCACCGCCGACCAGGCGCTCATGCGCGAACACGGGGTCCAGATCCAGTCGTGGGGCGGATTCGCGGAAGGCAGGAACGACCTCTTCACGAACCCGCTCCTGAGCGGGATCGGCGAGGCGCACGGCAAGTCCGTGGCGCAGGTGGTGCTGCGCTGGCTGACCCAGCGCCATGTCGTGGCGATCCCGAAGTCGGTCCGCGCCGAGCGCATGGCGGAGAACATCGACGTCTTCGACTTCGAGCTCACCGGCGACCAGATGGCCGCCATCGCCACCCTGGACACCGGGACCTCCCTGTTCTTCGACCACCGCGACCCGGAAGCCGCCCGCTTGCTGGGCACGCGGCGCCTGGACGTCTGAAATTCCCTACCGCGGTGGCCGGAAAGGGCGGAGACTCCTCCCATGGCTGACATGGGGTCCTTCCGGGAAGCGGTCACCGCGTGGGCGGCCGGTGGCCCCGGCGAGCCCGCGCGTGAGCTGGCCGCGCTGCTGCCCGTCCGGACGGCCGTCCTGCTCGAAGGGCCGAGCGACGCCGCGGCGGTCAACGCGCTTGCCGCGAGCCGTGGCCGGGACCTGGAGGCCGAAGGGGTCTGCGTCCTGTCGATGGGCGGTGCGATGAGCATCGCGCGCTACGCCCAGCTCCTCGGGCCGCCCGGCCTGGGCCTGCGTCTCACGGGGCTGTGCGACGAGGGGGAGCGTGGCTTCTACGCGCGCGGCCTGGAGCGGGCCGACGCGGCACAGCAGGAGTTCTTCGTCTGCGCGGCGGATCTGGAGGACGAGCTCATCCGGGCGCTCGGCGTGACACGGGTGGAGGAACTGGTCCAGGCGGAGGGCGACCTGCGCGCCCTGCAGACCTTCGTGAGCCAGCCCGCGCAGCGGGACCGCAGCCCCGAGCAGCGATTGCGCCGCTTCCTCGGCACGAAGAAGGGCCGCAAGATCCGCTACGGCCACGTCCTCGTCGAGGCCCTCGCCCCGGACCGCGTCCCAGCACCGCTCGACGGCCTGCTCGCCGCCGTCTGACGTCTGACTGCCGCCGCACCGCGGGCGCACGCTACGCCCGGCGTTCGATGACCTTCGCGTGCAGCAGGTTTCCGACGAGCTCGATACGGAGCCGGGGCTTCGCAGCGGAGTTCTTGGGGCGGAGCTTGACCTTGGCGTAGATGACGTTGAGGCCGTCGGTGTCGATCACTATGTCCGGCGAGCCGACGAATACCAGCTTGCCGTGCACCATGTCCGTCTCGATCCGCAGGACGTCCGAGGTGATCACCGCGTGGGTGAAGTCGAGGGTGATGCGGCACTCCGACGTGCGAAGCTCGATGCGCTCGGGCACCGACCAGCGGCCCTCGCGCACATATTTGCCGCCGTGCTGCTTGACCACGAGAACGTCTCTGCCCTTGGCCGCGGGCGCGACCGGCAGGTCCGCGGTCAGCTCGGCCAGCTCGCCGAGCGTCCGGGCCGAGAGCGCGATCTCCAGCCGCGTGTCGAGTTCCTCGGCGTCGAGCCGACCGTCACCGGCGGCGACCCGCAGCGCGTCCACGGCACGGTCGCGATCCTCGTGCGATGCCCGCAGGTCGGGCAGATCTTTCGGCATGGCAGCCACGGTAGTGGCACTGTGCCGGGGCCACCAGGGACGTCGAGGACGATCGGTTGCGGGGTCTGGCCGCTGCCCCGCACGACCTGGCCGTGGACGACGCCGTCTCATGGCGTCTGCGCCCGCAGTCGCGCGCTGTGCCTGCCGTGCGGGAATCCCCGGATGGGATTGATCACGGACTCCGAGCCGATCACTCTCCGCCCGGCGACCTCTGAACTGCGGCCTGTGATCGAGCAGTTGGCGCAGCTGTATCGTCACGACATGTCGGAGTTCCTGGGTCACCTCCCGGCGGCCGACGGGAGGTTCGGGTTCGGCAGCCTGCCACGGTTCTTCGACGAGCCGGTGCGGCAGGCCATGCTGATCCAGCACGGTACGACGCCGGGCGGCTTCATCCTGACGCGTCTCATGCCGGAGGGCGAGGCTTCGATCTGTGTCCCCGCTGGCCCAGGCGAACCTGCCGGACGACCACTGGATCTTCCCCGACGTGACCGCGCGGGGCGGGCCGCCGGGCAGCCGAGTGTCCTCCGCGCTCCCGCCTCAACCGCAGACTGGAGCAGGCCCAAGGTGATCCGCCCGCTCCTACGGCACCAGGAACTCCCGTAGGTCCACGACTCCGTAACCCCTCGCTGCGATCGCGTCGAGGAGCCGGGGCAGGGCCTGGGCGTCGAGGACGATGCCGTCCGCGGCGCTGCTGCCCACATGCATCTGGATGATCGCGCCCGGCGCGAGGGCGGCGACGGCTCGCTCGATCACCCGCTGCACCGTCATGCCGCGGCCCGGTCCGAGGTAGCCGTTGGTGTCGACGGTGAACTCGATGGCCGCGTAGCCGAGGGCGTTGACGTCGGCGACCGAATCGGTCGTGGTGGAGCTGTAGGGGAAGCGGAAGAAGGGCAGGGGGTCGGTACCGGCTGCGGTTCGGATTGCCGCGTCGGCGCGGCGTACTTCTCGGCCCCGTTCCCTGGTGCTCAGGTCGTCGAAGTACGGGTGAGTGTGGGAGTGGTTGCCCAGGCCGTGTTCGGCGCCCATGGCGCGTACCGCCGCGGGGCGGGCCTCGGCGAAGCCGCCGGTCGGGAAGAACGTCGCCGGGTGGCCTCGGCGTCGTAGCTCGGTCAGGACGGCAGCGACACCGCGCTCGTTCCACGCCGCGTTGAAGGTGAGCGCGACCACCTGGCGCGAGGTGGGCAGGCGGCGGATCTCGCGCCCCAGGAGGGATGCGGGCGGCCGGGGCCCCGCCGCCGAAGCCCGTCGCGCGGCTGAGGCGGGCCCTGCCGTCGAAGCCCGTCCCGCCGCCGAGGAGGGCCCTGCGGCCGAGGCCTGCCCTACTGCTGAAGCCCACCCCGCCGCGCTCGGCGCCAGCCCCGCGCCCAACAGCCCCGCCAGGACGGCCCGTCGTGTCGAGTTCATACCTCGTGAGTCTGCGTGGACGCGTTCCTCCGCGCTCACATCCCGTGCCGCGCAGCCGGGTGATGCTCGCCCGGTTGCGCGGCGACGCGACCGTCCCCCGAGGCCGCGGCGCTACCTTCGTCGCCGGAATGCAACCGTGCCGGTCTCTTCGTCGTCTTGGCGGTATGCCGACTTTGCCGCCCCGGCCGCCAGCTCACCGCCCAGCGCGCACGCTTGACAGCCGCCGGGCGGCCCGGACACCCTCGCTGCCCGCCGGTGTCGAGGGTTTCATGGTCATCTCCGAGACGTCGGCCCGTCGAGCCCGGGATCGACGGACCGTACTGACCTTCGAGCACCGCGTGACCAGCAAAACCCACCCCGGCCGCTCCTATAACATGATCGAACCTTCAACGCTCGCCCTGACCATGCTGAACACTCGGATCGCCCGTCCTTCACTAGAAGACCATGCCATCTAGCGCGAAGAGTGGGCTTTATAGTCAACACCTAACAAATCGGCCAAACAATTGATACCTATAGCATCGCGATTGTTCTCGCGAATCAACAGCAAAGCAGTGCTCGCCGCGTGGCGCCGGCCCCGGGCGATTCTGTGGACCACGGCTGCCGTCGTGGCCCTCGGATTCCTCGTCGCCCTTGAGATCGCCGCGCGTCGCTACGACGTGCCGGGGCCGATCACCCATCAGTGGCAAGAGGTGATTTTCGCCCCCGCGTCGGGCCCGCTGCTGTACGCCGGTATGGCGTTGATGATGGTGGTCCTCACCTGGCGGGAGCGATTCATCGCACTCGGTGCCGCCGTCGCCATCGACATCCCCTTCTTCCTGGGGCGGTTGGCGGTCGACTCCAAGATGACGTTCGGCAATGGCGCGCTGTGGGTCATGCTGGGCTGTGCGGTCATCGCTGTCACGCGCCGGACCGGCCGCGAACGCGTCCTGCTGCTGAAGGGTGTCGGCCTCGGCCTGCTCCTGGTGACCGGCCGCAAGACCGGCGACGCCTGGCTGCTGATCACGTCGAAGACCCGCCCGAAGGTGCTCGACCCGTATCTGGCGACGGCCGATCACGCGCTGGGCAACCCGTCGTGGCTGGTGGGCCGGGTCGTCGAGGCCACCGGCTCGATCGGCTCGCACGCTCTCGACTTCGTGTACGTACAGCTCGCGGTCGCCGCGGTCGCCGTCTCGATGTACCAGCTGCGCAACGTGGCGAGCGAGCGCCGGTTCCCGCGCCACCACCTGGTGCGCACCTTCCTGGTCGTCGGGCTGCTCGGGCCGGGCATCTACATGATCTTCCCGGTGGTCGGGCCGATCTTCGCGTACGGCGCCGACGGCGGGCAGTGGGCGGTGGCCAACATGTGGCCGGACGCGACGGTGCCGGTGCCGCTCAACGGCCCGCAGGCGATCCCCTTCGACGAGATCACCCCACGCAACTGCATGCCCAGCCTGCACACCGCATGGGCCACCGTGATCTTCATTCACTCCCGTAAGGGCCCGCGACTTCTGCAATACGCGGGTACGTTCTGGCTGATCGCCACGCTCGGCGCGACGCTGGGATTCGGCTACCACTACGGCGTGGATATCGTCGCCGGCGTGGTGTTCGCGTTCACGATCGAGGCGGGAATGCGCACATTCGACCGTGGCTGGGACAGGTCGGGAGTTCGGCTGGTCGCTTACGGCACGACGGTTTTCGCCGCATTCCTGTTGTCGTACCGCTATCTGCCGATGGAAATGGCGAAATATCCGTGGCTGTTCGGACCGCTACTCATTCTGGCGATGGCCTCGGTGGTGTACGGCTACCTGCGGACCACCAAGATGTGGGACGCGGTGACCGTACCGGCACAGGATGCGGGACCGGGTCCCGGAGCGAAGTCGGGACCGGAGCCGAAGCTCGAATTGGTCTGAGTCCTCGTCGCCTCGAGGGTGAATCCGGGGTGGACGGCGTTGACGCGGACGTCGGGGCGTGATCCAGCGCCGACGTCCGCACCGAGTCCCCCCGGCGCAGTCGTCTGCCGGCGGGTCAGGGCCTGTTCAGGTACGTGAGGACGGCGAGGACGCGGCGGTTGCTGCTGTCGTCGTCGGTGATGCCGAGCTTGCCGAACAGGGAAGTGGTGTATTTGCTGATGGCGCTCTCGCTGAGGAAGAGCCGCTTGCTGATGGCCTGGTTGGACAGGCCCTCCGCCATGAGGCCGAGCACGGAGTGTTCGCGTTCGGTGAGCTGGTCGAGCCGCCGGTTCGAGGGCGCGCCGGCGAGCAGTTTGGCGATGACGGCCGGGTCCATGGCGGTTCCGCCGTCCGCGACGCGTTCCAGGGCGTCGATGAACTGGTCGGCGTCGAACACACTCTCCTTGAGGAAGTAGCCGATGCCGCCCGCGCCGTCGGCCAGCAGTTCGCGGGCGTAGAGCTGCTCGACGTACTGGGAGAGGATCAGGACCGGAAGACCGGGCAGTTCGCGGCGGGCGGTAAGGGCGGCGCGCAGCCCCTCGTCCGACTGAGTGGGCGGCATCCGTACGTCGACGACGGCCACGTCCGGCCGCCACGTCAGCAGCGCCCCCAGCGTCTCCGGGCCCGTGGTCGCCGTGGCCACCACCTGGTGTCCGTACGCCTCGATGAGGCGGACCATGCCGTCGCGCAGCAGGTAGAGGTCTTCGGCTACGACGATTCGCATGGCACCGTCATTCTCACCAGGGTGGGTCCGCCCGCCGGGCTGCTGACGTCCAGGGTGCCACCGAAGGCCGCGAGGCGGCGGCGCAGTCCGTCGATGCCCCCTCCGGAGCGCGCCTCGGCTCCGCCCCGGCCGTCGTCCTCGACCACGGCGACGAGGTCGGCGGCCGTGCCCTCCCGGGCGAGGGAGACGTGCGCGCGGGTCGCGTGGGCGTGCTTGACAGCGTTGGTGATCAGTTCGGCGACCCCGAAGTACACGGCGGACTCGATCGGCGGGTCCAGGTGGAGAAGGACGTCGGCGCTGACGGTCACCTCGAGCGGGGTGTCCAGGGCGAGTGCGCGGACGGCGTCGACGAGCCCGCGGTCGTTCAGCACCGGCGGGTTGATTCCCCGCACCAGTTCGCGCAGTTCGGCCAGGGACGTGGCGGCGCCGATCCGTGCCTCCCGCATCAGCGACCTGGCCTGGTCGGGGTCGGTCTCCATCAGTTTCTCCGCGGTCGCGAGGGACAGCCCGAGCACGACCAGGCGGGCCTGCGCCCCGTCGTGCAGGTCCCGTTCGATGCGGCGGATCTCGGCGGCCTGCGCGATCGTCGCGTCCGCGCGCTGCGCGGTCAGCTCGTCGACGCGGTCCGCGAGGGCCATCGCGGACGACGGGCGCAGGAAGCGGACGGCCAGCGGTTCGACCGGCCGCCAGGCGTACGGCGCCACGGCGACGGCCACGACCGGGGCGAGCGCGCCGCCGATGCGGGCGCCGAGCCCCGGCTGACCGAGCCCGACGACCGCCGCGGCCACCCCGGCGGCGGGGACAGCTGCGACGACCCCGGCGGTGAACGGCACGATCCCCACGAACCGCAGGTCGCGCCAGTTGGCGGGATCGCTCAAGCGGACCCGCCACTTCTGGTCCATGAGGGCGTCGCGGCGCGTGCGTTCATAGCTGAAGCCGTTCCACCAGTACCCGGTGGACATCCGCGTCACCGGCCCCGCCCGCCGGTAACCGGCGGGGACGACCGTGGCCGTCCACTTCGCGACGAGGAAGCGGACCGTCCGGCAGACCGGGCGGGACAGGGCCAACGTGCCCACGCACCCCAGCACGAACGGCGCCACCCACGACCACGGATTGCCCGCCCCCCACCAGATTCCCCACGCCACGGCGACCGCCCACACGCCGGGAACCAGCAGGCCGACGACCGCCACGACGCACGCCCGCACGAACCCCTCACCGACGCGCGCCACCCACGTACCCAGCAGTCGCATGACATGTCCTCCGCCTTCGTTCGGAGACTCCACTGTGCACCGCGAGCAGCCCGCATCCGCCCCGGTCGGCCCAGGAGTGGGTCTGGCCCCACCCACCCGTGCGCCCAGCCACCCACGCCCGCCGCACACCGCGGCCCTCGCCGCCTCTCACCCGCTCGCAAGCCTTGGCTAATGTGCACACGTGACCACCGACCTGACCCTGCTGCCGCGAGTGGCCCACCGCGGACGCGAGGTCACCGCGCCCCGGATCCGCGGCCTCCTCGCGCTGCTCGCGGGGGACTTGCGCGCGGGCCGCAGCACCGAGCGTCTTGTGGCGGGGCTGTGGCCGGACGGCGAGTTGCCGGAGCGGCCGGGCAAGGCGCTGCAGGTCCTCGTGTCCAGGGCGCGGGCGCAGCTCGGCGCGCACGTCGTCGCCAGCACGGCGACCGGATACCGGCTCGGCCTCACCGAGGACCAGGTCGACAGCTCCGCCCTGCTCCTGCACGCCGCCGCGAGCGCGGACCGGGCCAGGGCAGGGGACCACGCCGGATCACTGGCCGCGGCCGAGGCCGGGCTCGCTCTGTGGGAGGGCACCCAGGAAGGCATCCCGGCAAGCACCCCGGACGGCATCTCTGATGGCATCCGTCACGGCATCCCCGACGACATCGTCGACCGGGGCGACCCCGTCGCCGCCCTCCGCGCCGAACGCGCCCCCGTCCACCGCACGCTCGTCCGCACACGGGCCCTCGCACTCGCCCGGCTGGGGCGGTACGCGGAGGCAGCCGGGCCGCTGGCCGTGGCCGCAGCGGAGCATCCGCGCGACGAGGAAGTGCTCGCCGAACTGCTGCGCTGCGAGGCGGCGACGGCGGGCCCGTCCGCCGCGCTGACCCGGTACGAGGCGTACCGCGGCGAACTTCGCGAGGCACTCGGCACGGACCCGGGCCCCGGGCTCAAGGCCGTACAGGAAGAGCTGCTGCGCGGCGAGGCGCCCGTCGTCAGGCACGGTGTGCCGCACGAGCCGAACCCGCTCCTCGGCCGCGACGACGACATCGCGGAGGTGGAGCGACTGCTGCGTGCCTCCCGCGCCGTCACCGTCGTCGGCCCCGGCGGCCTCGGCAAGACCCGGCTCGCGCACGCCGTCAGCCGGCAGTGGGGTCTGCCCTGCTCCAGCGAGGCCGACAGCTCGGGGAACGAACAGCGCGTCGTGCACTTCGTGCCGCTCGCCGGCGTCACCGCGGACGAGGACGTGGCCGCTGAAGTGGCCGCGGCGCTCGGCGCGGGCGAGGGGCGGCACGGCGCCATGGGCGGCCACGCCCCGGCCGACCCGGCCGCCGGCATCCTCGGCGTGCTCGGCTCCGGGCCCGCCCTGCTGGTCCTCGACAACTGCGAGCACGTCGTCCGCGGCGCCGCCGACCTCGTACACACCCTGGTCTCGTCCTCGAAGGACCTGCGCGTGCTCGCCACCAGCAGGGCCCCGCTCGACCTCACCTCGGAGGCGGTGTACGCGCTGCCGGAGCTCGCCCTCGACACCTCGGCCGAGCTGTTCACGCAGCGCGCCCGCGGCGCCCGGCCCGGCGTGCAGTTGCCGCCGGACGCGGTGGCCGAGGTGTGCCGTCACCTCGACGGGCTGCCGCTGGCAGTGGAGTTGGCGGCGGCGCGGGTGCGGGTTCTTTCGGTGGCGGAGATCGCCCGCCGACTCGGCGACCGGTTCGCGCTGCTCCGCGGCGGGGCGAGGGACGTACCGGAGCGCCACCGCACGCTGCACGCCGTCGTGGAGTGGAGCTGGAACCTGCTTACGGAGGACGCGCGGGCGGCGCTGCGCACGCTGTCCGTCTTCCCCGGCGGCTTCTCGGGCGAAGCGGCGGAGCGGATGCTCGGCGAGGATCCGCTGCCCCTGCTGGAGCAGTTGGCCGGTCAGTCGCTGCTCACCGTCGCCGACACCCCGGCCGGCACGCGGTTCAGGATGCTCGAGACCGTACGGGAGTTCAGCGCGGCCCGGCGCGCGGAGGCCGGCGAGGAAGAGGAGATCGTCGGCCGATTCCTCGTCTGGGCGCGGGGCTTCGGGGTCGAACACCACGACTGGCTCTTCGGGGCCGAGCCGCTGACCGTCCGGGTGCGGATCAGGGCCGAGCAGGACAACCTCGTGCTGGCCCTGCGGCTCGCTCTCGTCCGTACGGACTGCCCCACCGTCGCCGCCCTCACCGCGGTGCTCGCCGCCCTGTGGTCGACCGACTTCAACTACCCGCGCCTCGCCGTCCTCGCCGCCGACACAGGACCGCCGCTGTCGCACTACCATCCCGAGCCCGAGTACGTCGAAGTCACCCGCGCCGCCGCCGTGTTGTGCACGGCGGGCCTGTTCATGGACTACGGCCCGCACGCCGTACGCCACCTCGTCACCCTCCGGCGCCTGCCCCCGGACCCGCCGGACACACTGCTGCGCGCCACCGCGGTGGTGCTCGGCGCGGTCCCCGAGATGCTGCCTCCCGACCACGAGGTGCTGCACAGGCTCTGCGCCAGCGAGCGGCCCCTGGTCGCCGGCATCGCCGAGTGCGTCGCCACCTACGTCTGGGAGTACGAGCACGACATCGACCGCGCGCTCACCTCGGCCCAGCGGATGATCGCCGCGCTGGCACCGGTCGACGTGCCGTCCCTGCAGCTCTTGGGCCATTCGCGGCTGAGCGAGCTGTGCTTGAAGACGGGGCGGGGCGACGCCGCGTACACCCATCTCGACGCGGCGCTGCGGACGCTGCCGCGGCTCGGTGACGAGCACGACTACATCGGCATCACCTGGGGCCTCGCCCTCGCCTGCCTGCAGCGCGGCGACCCCGACGAGGCCGAGTACTGGCTGCGGCAGGCCGAGGGCGACAGCACTCCGCGGAAGGACGCCTTCTACAGCCCCGACCTCGGCGCACGAGCCGAGATCGCGCTCGTCCGCGGCCTGACGGAGACCGGGCTCGGCCTGTGGCGCGACGCCATGGAGCGGCTGCCCGGCGCCGCCGCATCGACGTACATCGGCGACCCCTGGCTCGACCCGTGGGCGCTGCAGATCCAGTCGGCGGCGGTGACGGCGCACGCGTACGCCGGCCGCCTCGACCTCGTCGCCCAGCCGGCCGAACGGCTGCGGCAGCGCCTGCGCACGCTGCTCTCCGGCCCGTCCCGCAACGCCATGGCGTTCCCCGTGCTCGGGACGGTGCTGCACGCACTCGGCATGGCGGGCCTCGCGTCCGGCGACGCCTCCGCCGTGCGGACGATCGCGCTGGCCGAACGGCTGCGTGTGCTGCGCGAGTTCCAGCCCACCATGTCGGCGGCCCGCGCCCGACGGGTGGCCGAGGACGCCGACGCGGCGGCGTACGTCGACGCCGTGTCCACGTACGCCGCCCTGGGGCGGGACGAGCTGCGGGAGGCAGCCCGCGCGCTCAGCTCGGGTCGCGGTTGAACAGCGACGTCGACCAGAGGTAGCCGAGCGTGGCCAGACCCAGGCACCAGACGACCGCGAGCCACCCGTTGTTGCCGATTTCGCTGCCGAGCAGCAGTCCGCGCAGGGTCTCGATGGCCGGGGTGAACGGCTGGTACTCGGCGATCGGCTGGAACCAGCCCGGCATCGCCTCGACCGGCACGAACGCGCTGGAGATGAACGGGAAGACGACCATCGGCAGCGCGTGGTTGCTGGCCGCCTCGGCGTTCGGGCTGGCCAGGCCGATCCCGACACCGATCCAGGTGAAGGCGGTGGAGACAAGGGCGAGCAGCCCGAAGGCCGCCAGCCACTCCAGGACCGTCGCATCGGTGGACCGGAAGCCGACTGCCACGGCGATGGCGCCGACGAGGAGCACGCTGACGAGCGCCTGCAGCACGCTTCCGACGACGTGCCCGATGAGCACCGACCCGCGGTGGATCGCCATCGTACGGAAGCGGGCGATGATGCCCTCGGTCATGTCCATGGACACGGACACGGCGGTCCCTGCCGGGGTGGCGCCGATGGTCATGAGCAGGATGCCCGGGACGAGATAGGCGATGTACTGGGAGCGGTCGGCGCCGCCACCGCCGATGCCCGCGCTCATCACGTCGCCGAAGATGTAGACGAAGAGCAGCAGCAGGACGATCGGCATCAGCAGGATGTTCAGGGTGAGCGACGGGTAGCGCCGCGCGTGCAGGAGGTTGCGGCGCAGCATCGTGGCCGAGTCGCGTACGGCGGGGGAGAGGGAGCTCATCGGACGGCCTCCGTGGCCTGGACGGGGGCGACGGAACCGCCGGTGAGGGCGAAGAACACGTCGTCGAGGTCGGGGGTGTGCACGGTCAGCTCGTCCGCCTCGATGCCGGCCGCGTCCAGCCAGTCGAGGAGGGAACGCAGTTCGCGCTGGCTGCCGTCGCTGGGGATGTGCAGCGACAGCGCCTCGTCGGAGGTGACCGCAGAGACCCCGGCTCCGGCGACGCCGTGAGCGTGGGGGAGGAGGACCTCTTTCAGGGCGACGGCCGCGGACCGGTACGTCGCCGGGTCGGTGAACCGCAGCCGCACATGCCCGCCCGGGACGAGCCGCTTCAGCTCCTCGGCGCTCCCCTCGGCGGCGATCCTGCCGTCGTTCAACACCGCGATGCGGTCGGCGAGTTCGTCGGCCTCCTCCAGGTACTGGGTGGTGAGGAAGACGGTGACGCCGCCCGCGACCAGCTCGCGGATGATCCGCCACATGGTGTGGCGGCTGCGCGGGTCGAGGCCCGTGGTCGGCTCGTCGAGGAAGATGATCCGGGGCTCGCCGACCAGCGTCATGGCGATGTCGAGGCGGCGCCGCATGCCGCCCGAGTAGGCGGCGGCGGGCTTCTTCGCGGCCTCCACCAGGTCGAAGCGCTCCAGGAGTGCGGCGGCGGTGCGGCGCCCCTCGCGGCGGGAGAGATGGTGCAGGTCCGCCATGATCAGCATGTTCTCCTCGCCCGTGATCAGGCCGTCGACGGCGGAGAACTGCCCGGTGACGCCGATCGCGGATCGCACGGCCTGTGGGTCGGAGGCCAGGTCGTGGCCGCCCACGTGCAGCTCGCCCGCGTCGGCGGTGATGAGGGTGGAGAGGATTTTGACGGCGGTGGTCTTGCCGGCGCCGTTGGGGCCGAGCAGGGAGAAGACGGTGCCTGTCGGTACCGCCAGGTCGATGCCGTCGAGGACCGTCTTGTCCCCGTAGGCCTTGCGCAGCCCCTTGGCCGCGATGGCGGGTGAACGCGATGTCGTGATCGTCATGCCGCAGAGGCTGCGGCATGACGCGTTCAACGCGGTTTCACAGCGGTTTCAGCCTCACAGATCAGTGCTGATGATCTTCTCGATGTTCCGCTCGGCGAGCGCCGTGATGGTGACGAACGGGTTGACGGTGGTGTTGCCGGGAATCAGCGCGCCGTCGATGACGTACAGACCCGGATGGCCGTGCAGACGGCCGTAGTTGTCGGTCGCCTTGCCGAGGACCGCGCCGCCGAGGGGGTGGTACGTGAGGTGGTCGCCCCAGATCTTGTAGACGCCGAAGAGGTCGGTGCGGTAGATCGTCCCTTCCTTGGCGTTGATCTTGTCGAAGATCGTCTTGGCGGCGTCGATGGACGGCTGCTTCCAGGCGGTCTGCCAGTTCAGCTCGGCCCGGCCCGCCGCCGCGTTCCACGAGAATTCGGCGCGGTTCGGATTCTTGGTGATGGACAGATAGAAGGAGGCGTACGTCTCGATGCCGGTGGGCAGTGGCGCCACCTCGGCGAAGGCGCCGCCCGCGGCCCAGTTGTCGATGCCCGCCGTGGGGATGGCGGACTGGAGGGCCCCGGTCGGGTCCCACAGGTGGTTGGCGCGCCCGCACATGACATTGCCGTTGTCGCCCCAGCCCTTGCCGACCTCGCCGTTGAGGCCGGGCAGGGCGCCGGTGGCCCGCAGTTTCACCAGGAGCTTGCTGGTGCCGACGCTGCCCGCGGCGAAGAACACCTTGTCGGCCGTCATGGCCTTGGTGGTGACGGTGTCACCGCTGGTGTTGATCTGGTCGATCGTGACCGTGTAGCCGCCCCCGGCCGCCGGGGTGACCGAAGTGACCTTGTGCAGCGGGGAGATGGTGACGCGTCCTGTGGCCTTGGCACGTGCGAGATAGGTCTGCTGCAGTGACTTCTTGCCGTGGTTGTTGCCGTAGAGGATCTCTCCCGCGAGCGCCGACTTGGTGGCGGTGCCCGCGGCCTCCCGCTTCATGTAGTCCCAGTCGTACACGTCGGGTACGAAGACGAACGGGAACCCGGAGCGCTGCGCGTGCTTGCGGCCCACCCGGGCGTACTGGTAGCACTCGGCCGTCTCGAACCAGGCCGGGTCGATGGTGTTCACCCCGAGGCCCGCGTTGGCGCGCGGGTAGTAGGTCGCATACATCTCCGCCGCGTCGACCGAGGGAAGCACGAAGGAGAAGTTCTCGCGCTTCGGCGTGACCGCCATGCCGCCGTTGACCAGGGAGCCGCCACCCACGCCCCGGCCCTGGTAGACGGTGATGCCGCCGAACTCCTCGGCGTCCAGGATCCCGGTGTGGCGCGGGACGTTCTTGTCGAGCGGAAAGCCCAGGAAGTTGCTGATGGGCTGCTTGGTCTTGGTGCGAAGCCAGTAGGAACGGACGTCCGGGCTGGTGGTGTTGGCGAAGATCTTGCCGTCGGAGCCCGGGGTGTCCCAGGCCATGCCCATCTCGATCATGTGTACGTCGACGCCGGCCTCTGCGAGCCGTAATGCGGCCACGGAGCCGCCGTATCCGGTGCCGATCACCAGGACGGGGACGCGGGCGCCGTCCACGGCGGCTCGGGCCGGGAACGCCTGCGAGGCCAGCGCGGCCGCGCCGAGAATGGAACCCGTTCCAGCAATAAATCTTCGACGTGACAGTCCATCAGACGACGCGTCACGCCTGGTTGTACCACTCATGTGACCTTCCTCACTCTTGACGGAATCGAAACGAGTTCTACTGCTGTGGGCGAAGGAAGTCACGGCATACCAAAAGGTAACTTCCGTCCGATCTCGTACCCACCAAGATCATCGTTCATGCCGCTGCGGCGGGGGCGCGGGAGGCATGGTGATCTACGTAACTGGGCGGAACGTGCCCTGCGTTGTCCGGTCAGACCGCGCTGGGGCGCGGCGGCCGGACGTAGGTGAGCGTGTGGTGGGAGACGAGCTTGCCGGCGGTGTCGGTCGTCTCCGCGGTGCCGTAGACGATCAGGCGGCCGGGCCGAATGATCGTGGACTCGCAGACCAGGTCGGTACGGGCCGGGCCGAGGAAGCTCGTCGTCATCTGCTGGGTGACGGACGGATCGTCCTCGCCGAACAGCGACATGATCGCTATCCAGCAGGTCACGTCGGCGAGCGTCATCGCGCACCCGCCCTGGAGGACGCCGCCGGGGCGGAAGAGCTCGGGGCGCTGCGGCAGCGAGACCTTGGCGTGTCCCTTGCCGACGGCGTCCACCCGGAATCCCCACCAAGGCCCGAAGGGGCTGTTGTCGAGGACGGCCTGAGCCGCGTCGGCGTTCATCATCGAAGGAACATAACACTGGGCGGGGGCGGGGGAGTTGCTGGTGGGCGGCGTGCGTGCCCCATCCGGGGCGGCTGCCGTCCCGCCGCCCACCGCGAAACTCGCGTACGGATCAGCGCCGGAGGTCGCGCCGACGGCCGCTCAGTTGTCCGCGTACTCCCGGTGGTCTCCCGCGGCTCCGTCGATCAGCTCTCGCACGATGTCCATGTGCCCGGCGTGCCGGGCCGTTTCCTCCAGCATGTGGATGAGTACCCACCGCATCGTCACCTGGCGCCCGTCCCACGCCTTGCCCAGATCCTCAAGTCCGGTCTCGGAGATCGCACGATCGGCGGCGGCTCGCGCACGCGTGTAGAACGCGACAAGACTCTCGATCGTCTCGTCATCGGCGACGGTCATGTCCTGCGTTTCCGGATCGAACCACAGTGGCTCCGCGGCGCGTGCGAACGTCTCACAGAACCAGCCGTACTCCACAGCCGCCAAGTGCTTCACCAGACCGATGGGTGCACCTTTCTGCCCGCGTCCACCATTGTTTGTGGGGACCTCTCGCCGAACGTCCACAGCAGCACTATGGCTGCCGGCACGCCCTGTTGGTCGTGAATCCGTCAGGCTCCGCTCAGGGCGTGCACGCCGCGGCGATGGCGAGGCTGTCCTCGTACACATGGAAGCCGGTGATCAGCCCGTCCTCGACGACGAAGTGGACCGCGAAGGGGGAGCTGTACGGCTTGCCCGAAGCGCGTACCCTCCCGGCGAGATGGCCAGTGATCACGCCATGGACACCGTCGGCGATGACCGTGTCGGTCCTCACCCGATCCGGGTCGGGGACCATTCCGGCGGCCAGTTCACGGAAGTGGTCGGCCGCGTCCGCGCGCGTCGTCCGGGGGCGGGTCCACGGGGCGGCGGGGTTGGGTGCGATGTGCCAGTCGATCTTTTCCGCGAACAAGAGGGCGATGTCGTCAGGATCGCCCGCGGCCATTCGGATGAGGAATTCGCGTACGACGGCACGCGTGCGCTCGGTCGCGGAGGCGTCGGGTCCGGGGCAGGTCACAGGAGGATTCCCGTCTCTACGGCGGCGGGCCCCCGTGCCCGCCCCGGCCCGCATCGGTCGCGGAAAGGCTAGCCATACGCGTGGCTCCGGTGCCGGATCGACGCGTCACCGGCCTGTCGGGCACGTCCTGGGGCCGCAGCTCGTTCGCCTGCCCTCGGAACCCCTCGCGGGCTTCACTGCGGTGAGCCGGCGGCGGTCGAGGTCAGGAACCCGCGGACATACCCGGCCACGGTGTCCAGGTGGCTTTCGAGCAGGAAGTGTCCGCCGCCGCGCACCAGGTGGATCTCCGCGTCCGGCAGGTCCCTCGCGAAGGCGCGTGCCCCGTCCGGGCCGAAGATCTCGTCGCCCGCGCCCCAGACCGCGAGGAGCGGAACCTGGCTCTCCCGGAAGTAGGCGTGCACCTGGGGGTAGAGGGGCGGATTACTGGCGTAGTCGCCGAACAGGGCGAGCTGCACGAGGTCGTTGCCCGGCCGGCTGACCTCGCGGTGGTCGGCGGCCCACGTGTCGGGGTCGACCAGCTCGGGTCGGTCCACTCCGTGCAGGTACTGCCAGCGGATGGCGTCGAGCGCGAGGGCGCCACGGACGCCGGGTTCGGTGTCGGGCCCCGGATTGTCCCAGTACGCCCGTACCGGCTTCCAGAACTCCGGCACGAGGCCGTCCTCGTACGCGTTGCCGTTCTGCGTGATCACCGCGGTGATCGCCTCCGGGTTGCGCAGGGCAAGGCGCCAGCCGATGGGGGCGCCGTAGTCCTGGACGTACACGGCGTAGCGGGTGATGCCGAGCTGGGCCAGAAGGGCCTCGGTGACGTCCGTGAGCGCGTCGAACGTGTACGTGAACGTGTCCACGGGCGGGGCGTCGGAGTTGCCGAAGCCGAGGTGGTCGGGGGCGATCACGTGGAATCGGTCGGCCAGCGCCGGAATGAGTTGGCGGAACATGCGGGAACTGGTGGGGAATCCGTGCAGGAGCACGAGCGTGGGCGCCTCGCGGGGTCCTGCCTCGCGGTAGAAGACGCGATGTCCCCGCACGGTCGCGTACTGGTGGCGGACCTCAACCATGACTAACCCCTTAGATGCCTTGAGGTGGTTACCTCTTGGCGTCCAGTAGACCGCTCTTGGAGTAACCTGTCAATCGATTCAATGGGGTTAGTTGGGAAGGTGGGGTCCGTGCTCGACGACCAAGCTCTGATGCAGGCGCTGAACAGCACCCCTGTCGTCGATGACCGACGCCAGGACCTGTGGGGCGACGACCACGACGTGGACAGGTGGGCGCGGGAGCACGGAGGGCTCGGCGGCGACGAGGAGCGCCGGTGGCTGCGCACCGCCCGGGACGCGCTCCAGGCGGTGGAGTGGGGTGCGTCGGCGGAGCCTGATCTGGGGCGCGTCCTCGCGGGCGTCCGCAAAGTCCCACAGGTCGGTGCGTCGGGCGTCGAGTGGCACTTGGAGGTGGAGCCGGGGCGCAGGCTCGCCGTGGAACTCGTACTCGCGTGGGCCGACGTCAAGGAGCGCATGCCCGGCCGTCTGCGGCCGTGCGGGAACCCTGAATGCCGCCTCTTCCTGCTGGACCGCAGCCGCGCCAACACCGCAAGGTGGTGCTCGATGAAGACGTGCGGGAACCGGCTCAAGGCCCGTCGGCACCAGGCTCGGGTGCGGGAGAGCGACCGGCCGTAGGCGGATCGTCAGAAGCGCTCGACCGGGTTGAGGTAGCTGAGGGTCTCCAGCGGTTGGTCGGTGAAGAAGCGAGCCATCAGGTCGGCCAGGTCGGTGTCGCGTTCGATCTGGACCAGGTGGTCGGCTTCCTTGATCGTGGTGAACCGGCCCCGCACTCCCTGGGCGACACGCCGTCCCACGGGAGGTGGGGTGATGGTGTCGTGTTCGCCGGTGAACACGAGGACGGGAGCGGTGACGGCAGGCTCGGGCAGGCTCCACGGGTGTGACAGGAGACGCTCGTGATGGGTGATGTCCATGGCGAGTTCGCGCGCGGTGAGCCGGGCGAACCTCTGCCGCATGAGGCGTGCCACGGCAGCGCGGCGCCGCACCAGTCCGTGGTCGGGCGGGGCCATGAACTGCTCGACCATGTCCTGGGCCAGGTCGTCGAGCAGGCCCTCGTCCACCATGCCGCGCCAGCGTTTGGCGGAGGCGGTGTACTCGGGGGAGATCTCGACGGCGGTTCCTCCGAGCATCAGACGCGCGGTTCGCCGCGGGTGCCGTTGCGCGTACCGCAGCGCGACGGAGGCCCCGAAGCAGGCTCCGAACACGTTGACCGGTCCGAGCGAGAGCGTGTCGACGGCGTGGCGGACGGTGTCGGCGAGGAAGTCCATGCCGTGCTCGACCGGGAGGGGGTCGGCGTCTCCGTAGCCGGGCAGTTCCAGAGTCAGCATGCTGGTGTGCGACAGGAGCAGCCGCTCGTACCGCAGCCAGGAGAGGCGGTCCTGCGAGGAGCCGCCGAGGACGACGACGGGCTCGGTGGCGGAGTTGCCCGCGGTGGCCGTGCGCGCCACGAAGCGGAATCCGCGGAAGTCCAGCTCATGATCTGTCGCTTGCATACAGACGGTTTGGGACATCCGGCTTGTATAGCGGCTGCCGCACGGCCGACGGCGGTGTGGCTCGGCCGGTTCATCTCTTCGAGCGTCCGCGGTGCTCTACCGGGGCGAACAGGAGAGGTTCCGAACCCACGTGCCCGGTCCATCTGCTCATACTCAGCGGCATGCGGATGCTGCTGGTGACGTGGGGCTCGACGGGGGACGTGGCTCCGTACGTGGGGTTGGGCGTGCGGTTGAGGGCCGCGGGGCAAGAGGTGGTGGTCGCCACTTCTGAGCGCCACGCACCCAGATTCCACCTCCACGACCTGCCGGTGCGCGTCCTTCCACTGGCCCGCCAGGAGGAGTCCGCGCTGGCCGCGGACCGCTTCGACCGATGGCAGAGCCCCAGTCGGATTCGGCGCAGGACGCGCAATGCCCAGGACATCGCCCAAGTGATCGCCCGTGGCGTCCTCGACGCGGTCGGGCGGGGCGGCGAGGTGGTCGGGCAGGGCAGCGACGCGGTTGGGCAGGGCTTCGATGTGGTCCTCGCCCACCCTCTGGCCCACCCCTTGTGCTCCGTGATCGCCGAAGGAACGGGCCTGCGGTGCGTCGGCCTCTACACGGCCACACCAGGGATGCTCCTGCCCCGGCTGAGCGCGTCGCCTGTGCTGTCCCCCCACGGCCACCGGCTCGCCGAAACCCTGGCGCGCGCGGCCATGAGCCCTCTGTACGCTCCGGCGCTTGCCTGGATCAGGCGGGAACTGGGGATCCGGCGCCGAGAGGCCGGCACCCGTGGCGACGTCCAGCGTGGGCAACGCGTCCTGCACGGATACACCAGCGCCCTGCTGCCGAAGGATTTCCCGCTGGCCGACGGTCACACGTGCGTGGGGTACTGGTGGCCGGCCCGGGACCCAGGCTGGCGCCCCGACGAGCGCCTGGTCGACTTCCTCGCCTCGGGACCGGCTCCCGTGTACTTCGGGTTCGGCAGCGTCTCGCCGGGCGACGCGGAGCGGTTGAGCGCCACCATTCAGGACGTCGTCCGCAGAGTTGGCGTGCGCGCGGTGGTGCAGGCCGGCTGGCAGGGCCTCGACGTCTCCGACGACGACGTCCTGACGATCGGCGAGTGCCCCCACGACTGGCTCTTCCCCCGCATGACCGCCCTGGTGCACCACGCCGGGCCCGGAACCGCGGGCGCCGGCCTGAAAGCCGGGGTCCCCGCCGTGCCTGTGCCCCTCTCCCTCGACCAGCCCTTCTGGGCCCGCCGCATGACGGCCCTGGGCTTGTCCCCCGCCTCCCTCTCCGCACGCCGACTGACCGCACGAGAGCTGTCCGACGCCCTGCACACAACACTGCGGGACGAGCAGTACCGACTCCGGTGCACCGAGATCTCGAAGATCATCGGCAGGGAGGACGGGGCGGCAGCTGTCTTGAGCTCGCTCTTGGAGTCCTGACTCGGCCTGGAGTCAGGGCGCGCCTGCGCGACTCGCGGGCCTCCCGGCTTGCCGTACAGCATGGTGATGGCACTCGTATCGCTCTCCTTGAGCTGTCAGGCCAAGCCCCCAACCAGCAGGGCTGCCGCTGTCGTTGCGGTGCGTGGCTGAGCGCGCGGGTGACGTCGGCCGGCAGCCGTCAGCTCGGTGTTGTGCCGGTTCCTGCTCCAGCACGCGGAACATCACTCACCGTGACATCGCCCGCCACCATGGGAAAGCCTCCGCGTCGCTGAACCTCGGCCTCCAGTTGACCGTCTCGTAACGCGAGGGGGCATCGACGCTGGTGAGGAGTACGTATGGACGCCTGTACGCTCGGCGCCCTGATGGGTGTCGTGGGCAGCACGGCCCTGCGGCTTCACACCGCGCCCGCCGGACCCGGCGCCCCGGTCACCGAGGCGCTTCTGTACGACGCGCACGCCCCGCTGCCCCATGCGCCGGGGGCGCTGCTGCTCGCGGTCGGCGTGCGGGCCGCCGCGGCCGGGTCGCTGGTGCGGGCCGCGGCGAAGGCCGGGATGACCGGGGTCGTGGTGCGGGGCGAGGACGGGCCCGTCGACGAGGCCGAGGCGCACGGTGTGGCACTCCTTGCGGTCGACGAGGAGGCGTCCTGGCATCAGGTGCACCTGATGCTGGCCTCGGCGATCGGCGCGCGGTCCGCGCCCAGCAGCGGCCTGGGGGACCTGTTCGCGCTGGCGGACGCCATCGCGGCGGCGACCGGCGGGGCGACAGCCGTGGAGGACCCGCGCCAGCGGATCCTCGCCTACTCCACCGTGCCCGGCCAGCCGGTCGACGAGGACCGTCGCCAGGGCATCCTCGGCCTCCAGGTCCCGGACAGCGTGGACAACGGGGACCAGGTCCGGCTGGTGTTCGGCTCGGACGCACCGGTGCGGCTGCCCTCGCTCTCCGCGGACAACCTGCCGCGGCTCGCCGTCGCGGTGCGCGCCGGCGGCGAGACCCTCGGTGCGATCTGGGTGGTCGACGGCGGCACGCTCGCACCGGACGCCGAGGACACCCTGGCCCAGGGCGCGTCCACGGCGGCGCTGCTTCTGCTGCGCGCCCGCGCGGCCCAGGAGCTCGATCGGGACCAGAACACCGGTCTGCTGCGCCGGTTGCTCGACGGTACGGCGGACGCCTCGACGGTGGCGCACCGCCTGGGCTGGGACTCCGTCCGGGTCGCCGCGTTCGCGCTGGACTCGGCCGCGAGCGTGCCCGACGCCGAGCGGACCTTGCTCCGGCTCCTCGACGTCGTACGCCTGCAGTGCGAGGCCCGCTACGGGCGGCACGCGTGCGTGTCCCTGGACGGGGTGGTGTACGCGCTGCTGCCCGCGCCCGGCGAGGACGGCGCGCCGCGCACGCCGCAGGAACGGCCGACGGCCGACCGGCGCCACCGGCAGCTGGCGGAGGACATCGTGCACCGGGCCGGGCAGTCGCTGCGGGTGCCGGTACGCGCGGCGCTCGGCGAGGTCGTACCGGACCTCGGCGGGGTCGCCGACTCCCGCGCGGACGCGGACACGGTCCTGCGGCTGCTGCACGACGCCCTGCCGGTGGCCACGGTCGACGAGGTACGTCCCAAGGTGACGCTGCTGCGGCTCGCCGATGTGATGCGGGAGCAGCCGGAGTTGGGCGCGGGCGCCTGGCGACAGGTCCTCGCGGCGGACGCCGAACACGGCACCGACTACGCCCGCACCCTGATGTCCTGGTTCGACGCGGGCTGCGACGTGGCGGGCGCGGCCAAGGCGCTCTCCGTACACCCCAACACCTGCCGCTACCGCCTCAGACAGGTCGGCCGACAGCTCGGCATCGACTTGGCGGATCCAGACGAACGTCTCGTTCTCTGGCTGCAGTTGAGGGTGCTGGGGGAGGGCTCCTGGTGAGGTCGTGCCGACAGGTGGCCCTGACTGAGCTTGTCCTTTTGACCGCTTGACCGCCCTGTCTCGGTGACGGCGTGCCGCAGGCATGGGGTCCCAGCGGCCCCGGGCCGCGGCCCTCCGATGTGCGAGCCGCGGCCCGGAGTCTGTTACACCCGGCCGTTGACGAGGCCGTTCTCCACCCGTTTGTCGCCCCTGAGGGAATCACAGGGAACGTGATCGACGATGTGCGGGCTTGCTTGGCGGCGATCCCTGCCTTCACCTGCGCGTTCCCGAACGTGGCGTGGTTCGGACAGGACCGGGTCCATTTGATCGCCGGCGCCGATGCGCCAGGTTCGTTGCGGACTGTGGCCGAGTTCGCGCTGCCGCCGACACCTTCAACGAACGTAGCTGGTGACTGTTAGCGCAGGTCGTGGATGAGCTTCGCGAGGACGGAGTCCAGTTTCTTCTCGTTGAACTCTTCCGAGCCGATCAGCAGGGTCACCGAGCGGCGTCCGTCGTCGGTGACGGCGTTCCTGAGTTTGTGGCCGGTCTCCATGAAGCCGCTGTGTCCCCAGGTGACGAAGCCCGGGGTGTGCTGGTAGCGCTCGACGCCCAGGCCGTAGTGCTCGCTGCGTGCCTCGGGGTCCGCGACGGTCTTCTTCATCTCGGCGAGTTGGGCCGGGGCCAGCAGTTTCCCGGACATCAGCGCGGTCCAGAAGGCGGTGACGTCGGGGCCGGTGGAGACCAGGGCACCCGACGCGTCGGCCCCGGAGACGTTCCATTCCGTCCAGTCGAGGAGTTTGCCGGAGCGCTTCACGTAGCTTCGCAGTTCCGGCTTGGGGAGGGTGGTCCGGTCGCCGGGCCAGTACGTGTCGTGCAGTCCGAGGCGCTTGACGATGCGCTGGTTGATCTCGGTGCCGATGCTGCGGCCGGTGACCTTGGTGACGATCAGGCCCGCCAGGTTGTAGTTGGTGTTGGAGTACGAGAAGCCGGACCCCTTCCTCTCGGGCGGGGGCAGGGTCAGCGCCTGCTTGACCGTGAGCAGGGGGTCGATGTGGTCCCAGCGGTGTGCTTCCTCCTCTTCCCAGAACGGTGCTTCCAGGTAGTCGGGCAGGCCGCTCGTGTGCTGCAGCAACTGCCGGATGGTGATCTTGCGGCCGTCGTAGTGCTCGGTGCGGATCAGACCCGGCAGGTAGTGGTCGACGGAGTCGTCGAGCTTGAGCTTGCCTTCGCCGACGAGTTGGAGCACGACCGTGGCCACCCAGGTCTTGGTGTTGCTGGCGATGCGGCTGTGCTCATTGCCGACGACCTTTCGCCCCTTCTTGAGGTCGGAGAGGCCGACCCCGTGCTTCTGCACGCCGCAGCGCGGACTCTTCACCGTCACGCTGATCCCCGAGGCGCCGACGCCGCGCAGTTCCTTCAGCGCCTCTTGGATGGGCTTGCTGTCACACCGCGGTGCCGCGGCCGACGCGGCAGGGGCGGTCATCAGTGACGCTGTGAACGCCAAGGCCGCAACAGCAGTTGTCCGACGTCGCATGAGTCTCCTTCTTCCCTCCGGTTACGTACGGCGTAACCGGATACGCAACAGCGTCGGGCCACGACCGGCCGCGGGCATGCGGTGCCCGGCCAGGGATTGCGGACATGGTTTGTGCGCTTGGCCAACAGGCCGTTTCGTCCGGTCTGTTACGTGGCGGGGACCAGCCGACGGGGTTTGTCCACGCGCACAAGCAGCGGCCCGCTGATTTGTCCCGCAGGACCAAGGCCAGGGTGCTTGGCGTGCGTACGTTGAGGCCAGGTTCCCCAAGCCCCCGATCGGCAGCCGGGCCGCGTCCGCCCCTCTGCCTCGATGGCCTCGATCCTCGCGAAAGGCTCCGCCGTGTCCTTGGACCTGCATCATCGCGCCGTCGTCGCCGATGCCCACAACGACCTGCTCATGGCCGTTGCCGCCCGCCCTCCGAAGCAGTGGGGCGGCTTCTTCCGGGAACGGTGGCTGCCGCAGCTGCGTGAGGGCGGCGTCGACATCCAGGTGCTTCCGGTGTTCATCGACGACCAGTACCGCCCCGAGGGGGCGCTGCGGCAGACCCTGCGCATGGTCGAGTGCGGTCACGTCCTCGCCGAGGCCAACGCCGACCAGGTCGCGCTGTGCGTCGACGGCGCGGACATCGACAGAGCCCTCGGCGAGGACAAGATCGCCCTTGTGCTCGCGCTGGAGAGCGCACCGGGCATCGACGCCTCCGTCGAGCTGTTCTCCACCCTGTTCCGGCTCGGCGTGCGGATCGCCTCGATCGCCCACTGGGGACGTACCCCGCTTGCCGACGGCAGCCGGGAGGACGCCACCGGCAGCCGCCTGACCGCCCCCGGTGTCGAGGCGCTGCGGGAAATGGAACGCCTGGGCATGCTCTTCGACATCTCCCACCTGGGGGCGAGCGGAGTCGCCCACGTCCTGGAGCTCGCCACCCGCCCGCTGATCGCCACCCACTCCAGCGCCCGCGCCCTGCGGGACCACCACCGCAACCTCACCGACGACCAGATCCGCGGGGTGGCCGGCACCGGCGGTGTGGTGTGCGTGAACTTCGTACCGGACTTCCTCACCGACGACGAGTCGAAGGTGAGCGTGGACCGGGTCGTCGACCACATCGAGCACATCGTCTCCGTGGCCGGGATCGACCACGTCGGCCTCGGCCCGGACTTCCTCCGCGAGGTCATCGCGGACCTCACCCCGCCGTGCTGCGAGAACGCCGACGACGAGGACCCCCTGTTCGACTTCCCCGGCCTGGAGGGTCCGGCCGACCTGCCCGTGGTCACGGAGGCGATGATCCGGCGGGGTCTGGCCGAGGAGGACGTACTGAAGATCCTGGGCGGGAATCTGAGACGTCTCATGAGTACGCACATGGGCTGACGCCCGCTCAGTTCCTGCGCACCCCGCCGACCCATCACCCGTTCCACCCCGGACCCCCGGAGGACCCACCCGTGCCGCACGACTCCCCACGCCTGTCCGCGCAGGCGGACCACACGCCGTCCCTGGACGCGATGCTCGCGGACCTCGAAGAACTCGTCACCTGCGAGTCCTACTCGGCCGACCACGCGGCCCTGGCCCGCAGCGCCCAGGTGGTCGCCGCGCAGGGCCGCCGCCTGCTCGGCGCCTCGCCCCGGACACTGGTCGTCGAAGGCGTCACCCACGTGCAGTGGACCTTCGGCATGCCGCGCATCCTGCTGTTGGGCCATCACGACACCGTCTGGCCGACGGGTTCGATCAGGACCCATCCCTGGTCGGTGGAGCAGGGCGTCGCCCGCGGCCCCGGGGTCTTCGACATGAAGGCCGGGCTGGTCCAGATGTTCCACGCCCTCGCGTCGCTGCCCTCCCTGGACGGGCTGTGCGTGCTTGTGACCGGTGACGAGGAGATCGGCTCGGGCACCTCCCGCGCGCTCATCGAGGACGTCGCGCGCCAGTGCTCGGCCACCTTCGTCCTGGAGCCATCGGCACCCGGAGGTGCCCTGAAGACCAGCCGCAAGGGCACGTCCCTCTACGAGATCACCGTGCACGGTCGCGCCGCCCACTCCGGTCTCGAACCGGAGAAGGGCGTCAACGCGGCCACCGAACTCGCCCACCAACTCCTCGCCCTGCAGGGCGTCGCCGACACCGTCTCCGCCGCCACCGGGCCCGGGACGACCGTCACTCCCACGGTGATGCGGGCCGGGACCACGAGCAACACCGTGCCCGCGCGGGCCGAGTTGAGTGTGGACGTCCGCGTGCCCAGCCCCGCGGCGCAGGAGGAAGTCGACCGGCTCATCCGGGCCTTGGAGCCACAGCTCCCCGGTGCCCGCCTGGAGATCGGCGGCGGTCCCAACCGGCCGCCCCTGGACCGGGACGCCTCCCGGGAGCTGTTCGCCCTGGCCGCCGGACAGGCCGCCCGGCTCGGCCTCGATCCGCTGTTGCAGATGGCTGTCGGCGGAGCTTCCGACGGCAACTTCACCGCAGGGGTCGGGTGCCCCACGCTCGACGGCCTCGGCGCGGTCGGCGACGGCGCGCACGCCGACCACGAACACGTCATCACCGCCCATATGCCCGACCGCACAAGGCTGTTGGCCCAGCTCGTCGGAGCGCTGCGATGACCGGCCGCGGTGCAGCGGTGAACGTATCGACGATCCGAGAACTCCACGACATGGAGGACTTCGAAGCCGTCAGCCTCCTCTACGCCGAGATCTGGGGGAGTGAACCCGGCAGCTCGCCCATCTCCGCCGAGGTGTTGCGGGCCCTGTCCCAAGCCGGCAACTACGTGGCCGGAGCCTACGAGGACGACCGGCTCGTCGGGGCGTCCGTCGCCTTCTTCGGCGAACCCATAGGCGCCACCCTGCACTCGCACATCACCGGCGCCGTCATGGGACGCGGCGTGGGCCTCGCCCTGAAGACGCACCAGCGGCAGTGGGCGCTGGCCCGCCGCCTGACGCGCATCACCTGGACCTATGACCCGCTGATCCGCCGCAACGCCTACTTCAACCTCGTCAAGCTCGGCGCCCGGCCGCAGGAGTACCTGACCTCCTTCTACGGCGCCATGGACGACGCCATCAACGGCGGCGACGAGTCCGACCGCATCCTGACCGCCTGGGACCTCACCGCACCCGCCCCGCCCGAGGTGATCGAGCTGCCCCCGGGCACCGAGCACGCCATCCTCGATCACAACGGCCGCCCGGAGACCGTCGCCACCGACGCCGACACCGTGCTCATCGACCTCCCGGACGACATCGAAGCGCTGCGCCGCACGGATCCCGGCGCCGCCCGGGCCTGGCGCCTGGCCGTACGCCACACCCTGGGCGCCCTGCTCACCGAAGGCGCCGACGTCATCGGCTTCCACGAACGCCGCCGCTACGTGGTCCAGCGCCCAACACCCCATCCCTGACCGCATAGCGCTTACAGCCGAGCCACCAGCCATGAGGAGCCACCAGCCATGAAGACGAAGATCTCCGGCGTCGAACTGCGCCGGATCGCGATGCCGCTCGTCGCCCCCTTCCGCACCTCCTTCGGCGTCGAGACCAGCCGTGATGTGCTGCTGGTCCGCGTCGTCACCCCCGACGGCGAGGGCTGGGCCGAGTGCGCGGCCATGTCCGAGCCCCGCTACTGCTCCGAGTACGTCGACGGCGCGCAGGACGTCCTGCGCAAGTTCCTCGTCCCCGCCCTGCCCAAGGACGGCGTGGACGCACAGGCGGTGGGGCGGATCCTGCACCCCTTCACCGGCCACCGGATGGCCAAGTCCGCGCTGGAGACGGCGATCCTCGACGCCCAGCTCCGCGCCGCCGGCGAGTCCTTCGGCTCGTTCCTGGGTGCGGCCAGGGACCGGGTGCCGTGCGGCGTCTCGGTCGGCATCATGGACTCCGTCCCCGAACTCCTCGACGCCGTCGAGGGATACATCGCCGAGGGCTACGTACGCATCAAGCTGAAGATCGAACCCGGCTGGGACATCGAGCCCGTACGCGTGGTGCGTGAGCGCTTCGGCGACGAGCTGCTCCTGCAGGTCGACGCCAACGCCGCCTACACCCTCACCGACGCCCAACACCTCGCCAAACTGGACGAGTTCGGGCTGCTGCTGATCGAACAGCCGCTGGCCAACGACGACGTGGTCCAGCACGCCCAACTCGCCAAGCTCCTGCGTACTCCGGTCTGCCTGGACGAATCCATCGAGTCAGCCACCGACGCCGCGGCGGCCATCTCCCTCGGCGCGTGCTCGGTCATCAACATCAAGCCGCCCCGGGTCGGGGGCTACCTCGAAGCCCGCCGCATCCACGACCTCGCGGCCGCCCACGGCATCCCCGTCTGGTGCGGCGGCATGCTGGAAACCGGCATCGGCCGCGCCGCCAACGTCGCCCTGGCCGCCCTGCCCGGCTGCACCCTGCCCGGCGACACCTCCGGCTCCAGCCGCTACTTCGCCACCGACCTCACCGAGCCGTTCGTCCTCTCCGACGGCCACCTCGATGTGCCCACCGGTCCGGGCCTCGGCGTCGAGCCGCTGCCCGACGTACTCAGGGAGGTCACCACCTCCAGCGAATGGATAGCGCTGTAAGCACGCGGAGCCGCTCAAGGAGGCGGCCGCGCCCAGGTGTCACCGGCTATCCGCTCAAGCCTTGTTGAGGGTGACGTCCTGGCGCTGGGCGGCGTGGAAGAAGGGCATGGGCAGGACGTTGGTGGCGCGCAGTTCCATGAGGGTGGCTTCGACATGGGCCGCGCCGGGCCTGACGGAGCGGGTCGGTACCTTGCCGGTGTTCTGCCAGCGGTGCTCGACGCCGTCGCACAGGGCCACGCTGCTGCCGATGGTCCGCTTGACGCCGGAGCCGCTCCGGCCGATCGACGAGCTGACGAACACCGGTCCGGCGGCACCCGTGCAGCGGTAGGTGCCGGAGAGCGTGACGGTGCCGTCCTCGGCGATCCTGCCGGTGGGGTCGACGGTGACGCTCTCGCCGTCGTCGGCCGCGGCCTGGCCGGGGGCCAGGCACAGCACGGTGACGGCGAGGAGGGCGGCGGTGAGGGCAGGGCGTACGGACATGGTATGCCTCCGGTTCTCTGGGTGGAAATTCCACTGATACTGGACATTCGCGGAGTCAGGTGTGATCGCCACTCCTTTCCCGGCGCGTCACCCTCCGGGAGTCGCCCGCATGCGCGAGTACGCGCCGCAGGGTGGTCGCCCTGCCCGGCCGCGGCCCGTGGCAACCACCCAGGGTTTGCGTTCAACCCGGGTTGAGTTGGAAGGGTTGTGTTCCACCGGCCGCCGGTCGAAGAGCGGCCGGGCAGGGAGAGGTGGAACATGAGCGGAGCGTCGACTCTGACCGGGACAGCGCGGGCGCTGCGGCAGGGCGAGGTGACCAGCGTCGGGCTCACCGAGGCGGCCATCGCCGAAGCCGAACGCTCGGACGGGGTGCTCGGTGTGTACCTGACGCGCTTCGACGAGCGAGCCCTGGCCGCGGCCGCCCGCGCCGACGAGGAGCTGGCCCGCGGGATCGACCGGGGGCCGCTGCACGGGATCCCGTTCGGAGTGAAGGACACCATCGCGGCGGCCGAGGGCCCGACCACCGCGCAGAGCCTGGTGCACGACCGCGGCTGGTGGGCCGGGCGGGACGCCCCGGTGGTGGCCCGGCTGCGTGCGGCGGGCGCGGTGCTCACCGGGAAGACGACCGCGATGGAGTTCGGGTGCGGGCTGCCGCAGGAGGACAAGCCGTTCCCGTTCCCGCGCAACCCCTGGCGGACCGAGTCCTGGGCCGGAGGCTCCAGTTCGGGCTCCGCGAGCGGCGTCGCGGCGGGCATGTTCGCGGCCGCCCTCGGCAGCGACACCGGTGGCAGCATCCGCATGCCCGCCGCGTTCTGCGGGGTCACCGGCTTGATGCCTACGTTCGGACGGGTGCCCGTGGCCGGCTGCGTACCGCTCGGATACAGCCTCGACCGCGTCGGCCCGCTCGCCCGCAGCGCGCAGGACTGCTCGGCGATCCTGAAGGTGATCGCCGCAAGGCCGGACGACGCCCCCGAAGCGTCCCTTGAACTCCCCTTCGCCGAGCCCGAGTTCGGCGGCGATCTGGCCGGGATGCGAGTCGGCGTCGCGCGGGAGCACCATTTCCCGGCGGACGGAGATCCGGCGCTGCCCGGGGCCTTCGACGAGGCCGTGGCAGTGCTTGCCGCCCTCGGGGCGGACGTGGTCGAGGTACGGCTGCCGTACTGGCAGGAGCTGATCACCGCGGTGTTCGTGACCGCGAGCAGCGAGGGGCTGGCCCACCACCGCGCCGACCTGTCCCGCCACTGGGACGACTACTGCGTGGCTTCGCGCGGCCTCCTCGCGATGGGCGCCCTCGTGTCTGGCGCGGACTATGTCCAGGCGCAGCGGGTGCGCACGGTGGCGCAGCGCGCCGTGGACGACCTGTTCGCGGAGGCGGACGTGGTGGTGTGCCCGACCGCGTCGATCGGGGCGCCACCGTTCGACGCCCTCGCCGACGCGGCGGGTCACCAGGACCACGCGGGCGTGTTCGGCAAGGTCCATACGCCGTACTGGAATCCGCTGGCCAATCCCGTACTGGCGGTGCCGATGGGCGTCACCGCGACCGGACTGCCGCTGTCGCTGCAGATCGCGGGTCCGGTGGCGGGGGAGGCGACGATCCTGCGGGTCGGCGACGCGTTCCAACGGCGCACGGACTGGCACCTGCGCGCGCCTGATCCGGCGGCGTATGCGGTCAGGGCGGGAGCGGACCCTGTCGGCGCGGACGGCGTCGCCGCGGAGTCGCGCGCATGAACGGGCCGCCGCAGGACGAGAATGCCGCGTACGACGATGAGGGCGCCGCGCGCCTCGACGACGTCGGCGAACGGGTGCGTACGCTGCTCGCCGCCGCGCGGCTACCCGCGCACGAGGCGCAGATCATCGGGCTCGTGGCCGCGTACCGAGTCCAACGCCCGGCCGTGGACGCGCTCTTCGAAGTGCCCGCGGCGCGATACGCCCGGCCCGTGCTGCGCCGGGATGCCCACATGCAGCCGGAGGGCGAGCCCGACGCCGGTCGCTGATGCCTGGTCCACCACGCGGGCACCCTCGGGGCGTACCCCACCCCTTGATTCCCCCTCTCACGGCTTCTCTTCTTCCGCTGGGGCGACGGTGTCATCATGCGTCGCATGAGACACATACGCGCAGGGGTGGGGACCTTGGTGTTATCGGCCACGGCGATGCTGGTATCGGGATGCGCGGGAGACGGCGGACAAGATGACCCGGCGCCGAGTGCTCCGGCTTCGTCGGCGCCGCAGACGGCTCCGACGAACTCGAAGGAGGCTGCGAGGCAGCACGCACCGGGTCCGGCGGGCGATCTCGACCGGCTGGCCGACCGGAAGGGCTGGGAGGTCTCATCGGGCTTCACCTCGGCGTCCGCGTACGTGGCGGACGTGTGCAAGGTGATGACGTCGCTGCAGAAGAACGAGCAGGACCCGGGTGGTTGGCTGGCCCGGCGCGTCAAGGGTGATGACCCCGCTGTGCTGCGGGCGGGAATGCCGAAGCTGTGCCCGAAGTGGTCGAAGGCCGCATCGCAGGTGCTGGAGGGGGACTACGCGTACTGGTACCCCAACGGCACCTACGTGGTGGTGAAGACGAAGCCGAAGCCACCGCCCCGGAGCTCCGACGAGACGGGAGAGATCAGTCCGGGCACGTACCGGGTGACGGGTGACGTGGCGAACTGCTACTGGGAAAGGGCCACTCAGGAAGGGAAGGTCATCGACAGCCGTTTCCTGACGGCAAGCAAGGACGTCACCGTGAGAATCCGGGACACGGACGGGCAGTTCCGGTCCGAGAACTGCGGGGTGTGGAAACCGGTCGGCTAGAGACTGTCCCTTGGACCCGTACCAGTCGGGCTTTTGGGCCCGTCCTGGTCGGGACGCGGCACGGGAACGGTCGCCCGGAAGTCCGGGCATCGTTCCAGGTCGTGGCCGTGGGCACAGGTCAGGAGGTGGCCGAGGTAGGAGCGGGCCGCTTCGAGGCGGGCGATGTGCGCCTCGAGCGTCGTGATGCGGGCGTGCACGGTGGACTGCCAGTCGGTGCCGGGGGGAGCGGCGCGGTGGAGTAGGGAGTGGATCTCCTCGACGGACATCAGACCGGTCTCCCGCCACAGCTTGATCAGCGCCACGCGGTAGACCTGTTCGGAGTCGAAGTACCGCCGCCCGGACCGCCGGTGCGGCTCCACCAGCCCGCGCCGCTCCCAGTAGTGCAAGGTCGACAGGGGCAGCCCGAACCGGTCGGCGACCTCTCGTATCGGTGTCAACTCGTCCATGGACTCAGTGGCTCCTGTGGCTCCCGTGGCTTCCATGGCTTCCATGAGACCAGGTGTCGGCTACTCGGGCGGATCCTCGCGGGGGAGGCCGTCCGCGGCGGTGTGCAGGAAGGCGGTGAGTTCCCGGACGAGCGCGGTCGGCCGTCGGCGGTACACGATGCTGACCTCGCGGGCCGGAGTGAGCCCGCGCAGGCCGACCACCGACACCTGGGACAGGTCGGCCCCGGCGAGCAGGCTCTGGGGGACGAGCGCGATGCCCAGTCCCGCGCCGACAAGCGCCAGGATGACGTGGTAGTCGGCGGACTCGTAGGCGACGTACGGCTCGATGCCGACTCGGCGGGTGAGTGCGTCCAGGCAGGTCCTGTTCGGGATGCCCGGGGCGCCGGAGATCCACGTCTCGTTCCCCAGCCGACCGAGGCTGATGTCGCGACGCGGCGAGCCGCCGGCCAGCCGATGGGCGGACGGCAGCACCAGGCGCAGCGGGTCGTCGAGCAGTGGCTGCCGGTCGAGGCCCGGGTGCGGTGTGTGCGGCACACCGGGGTAGCGATGGGTGATCAGTACGTCGAGGTCGCCCGACGTCACGAGGCCGTAGCCGTCGGGCGGTTCGATGTCGACCAGGGACAGCTCCGCACGCGGATGCCGACGCTGCAGCGCGGCCAGCGCCATCGGCACAAGCACCTGCGCCGCGGTGGCGAACGAGCCGAGGGCCAGGCGCTGCGGCAGCGCACCCATCGCGGCGTCCACCGCGGCACGCGCCTGCCGGAGCTCGCCGATCACCCGCTCCGCGTGCTCCACCAGGACGGCGCCGACCGGTGTCAGCGTGACGCCGGTCGGGCGGCGTTCCAGCAGACGGGTGCCGAGTTCCGTCTCGAGTTTGGAGATCTGCTGCGAGAGCGCCGAGGGCGTGAAGGCGAGATTGCGCGCCGCCTCGGCGATGGACGCGGCGTGCGCCACCTCCATCAGGACCCGCAGTCGGTTTACGTCCAGCTCTCCCGTCACACGTCCATCGTAAGCAGTGCTAATGGAGGCTTACGTATTGTTGCTGGCGCTAACGAGGGCCGGGTGCGCAGCATGGACCCATGAAGAGTCCGACTCACACGCTCTCGGCCACCGACGTGCACGCGGCCGCCGACAGGATCCGCCCTTACGCCCGTCGTACGCCGCTGCTCGACCTCGAGATCGACGACCGGCGGGTCCTGCTCAAGCTGGAGCACCTGCAGCGCGGCGGCTCGTTCAAGCTGCGCGGCGCGCTCAACGCGATTCTCTCCGGGGCTCTGGACGACCACCTCGTGGCCGCGTCGGGCGGCAACCACGGCTTGGCGGTCGCGACGGCCGCGTCCCTGCTCGGCGTGTCCGCGACGGTCTACGTGCCGACGACGGTCCCGGCGGCGAAGGCGCGCCGTATCGAGGCCGCCGGTGCGCGGCTCGTCCGGCACGGCGCCACCTTCGCCGAGGCGGCCTCGGCGGCGTCGGATGCCGCGGCGCGGCCGGGGCATCGGTTCCTCCACCCCTACGACGATCCGGATGTGATCGCGGGGCAGGGGACCGTGGCCGCCGAGATCCTGGCCGACGCGCCCGATGTCGACGCGATCGCGGTGGCGGTGGGCGGCGGCGGTCTCGCAGCCGGCACGGCGCTCGCGTTCGACGGCGAGGGCCGGGTCGTCGCCGTCGAACCGGAGCACTGCCGCTGCCTGTACGACGCGCTCGCCGCCGGCGAGCCGGTCGACTCGGCTGTGGACTCCGTCGCGGCCTCCGCGACCGGTGCGAGCCGGGTGGGAGAGATCCCCTTCGACGTCCTGTCCGGCCACCCCGACCGTGCCGACCACTCCGACCGTCCCGGCCATTCCGCACACGACGTGTCCTCGGTCCTGGTCAGCGACGAGCAGATCCTGCGGGCCCGTGACCGGCTGTGGGAAGAGTGCCGGATCGCCGTCGAACCGGCCGCGGCCGTCGCGTTCGCCGCGTGGCTGGCCGGTCAGGTTCCTGGAGACCGGCCGTGCCTGATCGTGTGCGGTGCCAACGCCGACTGGGTCGCCGGGTGAGCCGCCTTCTCCTGGTGCGGGAAGTCAGCCCAACTCCTGTACGAAGTCAGCCCAATTGCTGGATACGTACGAGGTTGCCCGCGGGGTCGCGGAAGGCGCAGTCGCGTACCCCGTACGGCTGATCCGTCGGCTCCTGGACGACCTCGGCACCGCCGGCCACCACCTTCTCGAAGGTGGCGCCGAGGTCGGCCGTCGCCAGCAGGATCCAGCCGTACGTGCCCTTGGCCATCATCTCGGCGATGGTGCGGCGCTCGTCGTCGGTGATGCCGGGATCCGCGGCGGGTGGGGCCAGGAGGATGCACGTGTTGGGCTGGCCGACCGGGCCGACCGTGATCCAGCGCATTTTGCCGTCGCCGACGTCGCTGCGTACCTCGAAGCCGAGGGCGTCGCGGTAGAAGGCCACGGAGGCGTCCGGGTCCTCGTGCGGGAGGACGCTCGTGTGAATGGTGATGTCCATGGCAGCCAGGCTAGCTGCGACTCGCTTGTCGCTCGAGGTCAAGCGGCTGCGCGTACTCCCGGTCGATCTCCCGGTCGATCCGGCCCCGGAGGCGGCGCAGCCGATGGACGTCTGGACGTCGTCCAGGCGCTTCACTGCGAGGAGCGCGCCGTCTCCGGCACGGTCGCCCAGGCGAACCCGTCCGGGTCGGTGAAGGTCCCGGCATCGCTGCCGATCGTGAGCCGGTGCGATCCGGTGCCGTCGGGGGAGACGCCGGCGACCTTGGCCAGGGCGCGGCGCTTGTACAGCGCCAGCTTGACGCCACCGGCGTCGGTGGCGAACTCGACGTACTTGCTGGCGAAGCTCTTCCCCACGGACAGACCGTGGCCGACGTAGAACTTCTTGCTCTCGGCCACGTCCGCGACTCCCAGGAGGAGCACGATCTCGTCGAACTGCCGGGTGGCCGGGCCGGTGTCCTTCTTGGACGAGGACGCGATCTGCCAGATCGTCCCGTCCGGGGCCTGTACGACGCCTCCGTACCCCCAGAGCGACTTGGCGGCGGGCTTCAGGGTTGTGGCGCCGGCGTCCAGGGCGGCCTCGAAGAGAGCGTTGACGTTGGCCGGCTGGGACACCACGAGCGAGAGCGTGAACCCGCGGAAACCGGTGCTGGGCGTCTGCGCGGCCCGCACGCGTACCTGCGTGTCCAAGCCGAAGGCGGCGGTGTAGAAGCTGGTGGCTGCGGTGGGGTCGTCCACCTCGAGGGTGACGGATGCGATGGAGTTCATGTCGATGACGCTAGTCGCGCCTTCGTGACCTGTGCTTCTTGATTCCTGACCAGTACGAGGCGGTGGAGCCGGATGGCGCCGACGTCGGCGTCGTGGCCCACGTTCAGGAAAGCTTCGACCGCCGAGGACTCATGGCCCGCGAGCACCGCCCCGGCCTCGGCGCTCACGGCAGTCACGTCGATCGCACCGTCGGACGGGACCATCGGCTCGACACTCTCCCTCACCGGGAACGAGAGCGACGAACGCCTCGACGTCACCCTCGTGAAGGTGGTCGACCCCGCCCGGGCCGCGAACCAGTTCGCCACCCCCGAAGCGGGCAACCGCTTCGTCGCCGTCCAGTTCCGGCTCAAGAACACCGGAGAGGCCTCCTACAAGGACGCCCCCGGCAACGGCGCCGAACTCGTCGACGGCGACGGCCAGCACTTCAGCGCCAGCCTCTACGCCCCCACCAAAGCCGGACCACCCTTCCCCGGCACCGTCTCCGTCACCATCGGGGACACCGCCCTCGGCTACCTCACCTTCGAACTCCCCGCCGCGGCCGAACCCGTGACGGCCCAGTTCTCGATGAACAGCGGCTTCTCGGACGACGTGGGTGAATGGGACCTCACCCGCACACCCGTCTGACCCGGCCCTTCGGGGAGGTAGTGGCGCTCGTCCGGCAGTCCCTCAGTCCAGGATCCCCACCTGGTAGAAGAACTCATAACGTGTGGGGTCGTCCGGCAGGAACCAGTTGAAGCCCTCCTCGAAGAAGACCGCCACCAGGTTCACGGCGATGATCAGGCCGACGAACCAGAGGGCGGTCCGTCCGAGGATCCAGTACGCCCCCGACGTCGGGATCTCGCGGTCGGCCGTGAGATGTGCGAGCGCCATGACGATGCCGATCGCCACCACCGAGGCCATGAACAGGATCCACGCCCACACGTACATGTGCAGGCCGAGCACCGGATCGCCGTAGCCCTTGTCGCCCGGCAGGATGTGCAGCATGGTCTGCCGCCAAGCCGTGAAGCCACCGCCGATGCAGGCGACCAGGGAAAGTCCCCAGCCCATCATGTAGTCACGGCCCGAGATACTGCCCGTCATGCCCTTGCGCACGATGACCCCGGCGCCGAGCGCGGCCAGCAGCATGAACATCCGCTGGACCACGCACAGCGGGCAGGGGTAGTCCCAGCTGATGAACTGCACCCCGAGCCCGGCGCAGACGATCCCCGTCCAGCCGACGGCGAAGAGGCAGGCGAACCAGTACTGGACTTTGCCGAGGAGCGGGGCACCCTCGGCGCCCCTGAGCGCAGCAGTCGTAGAGGCCATGTCAGTAGCTCAGCCCCAGTCCCAGACTGCTGGTGATGTGATGCGAGAGCAGCAGGGCGACGGCGCCGAACACGACCCACCAGCCGACGAGGAGAAGGGTCCGGCCGCGTTGGCGATAGAGCACCAGCCAGGTGGCGAGCAGTCCGCCGAAGATGAGGGTGTCCATGCCGGCGGACGCTACCGAGCAAGCCGCCGTCCGGCGCAGGAGCACGCCGGACGGCAACCCGAAGCCCACGGAAGGAACCAACGAAGCTCCTTGCAGTCGACGGCTTGAGGGCGAGGGTCCGGTTGGCGGCGTGGCTGGCCGTCTATCTATTCCGGCTGCGTCGCGATCTGGATCAGGTTGCCGCACGTGTCGTCGAAGACCGCGGTGGTGACGGGGCCCATCTCCAGGGGCTCCTGGGTGAAGTGGACGCCGAGGGCGCGCAGGCGCTCGTACTCCGCCTGTACGTCGGCCACTGCGAACTGGGCGAGCGGGATGCCGTCGTTGACGAGGGTGTCGCGGTAGGGCTTGACGGCCGGGTGGCCGGCGGGCTCCAGGAGGAGCTCGGTGCCGCCGGGCTCGTCGGGCGAGACGACGGTCAGCCAGCGGGCCTCCCCGCCCACCGGGACGTCGTGCTTCTTCACGAAGCCGAGGACCTCGGTGTAGAAGTGCTCGGCCTTGGCCTGGTCGTCGACGAAGACGCTGGTCAGATGGATCTTCATGAGGTGCTCTTCTCTGGTCCGGATGGGTCGGGCACGAGCCACCGCTCGGTGATCTGCCGCAGCGGGGCCGTATTGAGGTCGTGGAACTTGTAGCGGCCCTCCCGCCTGGTCTCGACGAGCCCGGCGGCCTCCAGCACGGCGAGGTGCTGGGAGATCGCCTGACGCGAGATGCCGAGCTGGTGCTTCATGCTCAGCCGTGAGCAGATCTCGAACAGTGTCTGTCCGGACTTCTCCGCGAGCTCGTCGAGGATGGTGCGGCGGGTGGAGTCGGCCAGGGCTTTGAAAAGGTCGTCGGCCACAACCACAGGATAGGCAAGTGCTCGCTTGCCTATCAAGTCGAGGTGCGCCGCTTGTCGCGTCGGCCCGCGTCAGTGCCGTCGCCGCCGCGCTCGCGGCCGCAGTCGTCGCACTCACCGGATGCTCCGCCCTCGAGTACAGGGAGAACATCTGCACCACACGCTCGACAAGAACGGCGACATCATCGACGCCCCGGACGCCGGCTGACCGACGCCCCGGCGTCCGCCTGACCGCACGGCTCAAGGGCCGGATACGGAACCTTTCGGCGAGAAAGAGCCTGGATCTGCTTTCCGAAGCAAACAAAATGGTGACATGAGTACCGAGCGGCCGAAGGCCCGGCCGAGCAACCTGGGCAGCGTACGCCGCTACCTCCTGGACCACCTCCAAGGCTTCGCCGTGCGAGCAGGGGGAGAGACCGGTAACGGAGTCCGTGACGCTTCCGGCGCCGGTGTCAGAGGGTGCAGCGGCAACGGGAGCGATGGCTCCCCCGGCCGAGGCGGCGACAACACCGGCAACCCGGGTGCGCCGACCACACCCGGACCCAGCGCCCCGCAATCGGACCGTGAGTGCCCCAACGCCGGCCGCGGTGGCGACGGTGGCGCGGGCGGCGGTTCGACGGGAGGCGGACGCAGCGGCGGCGCGGGCAGTGACGGCTGCATCATTCTGACCGTGCGCTGACCGGCCGGCTGCTGTGGCCTGCTGTGAGGATCAGGTGGGCGATGACGTCACGCTGGGGGCGACATCAGGGGCCCGGCCCGTCCGGCAACGGGTCTGGCCCCTGGTGTTGAAGTCGTGGTGCTGGGGTGTGTGGCTCAGCCGCCCTGGCCGGCGCTTCCCATCGGGCCGACCTTCACGGGGGAGCCGGTGCCGTCGGTGACGGGCAGCGTCTTCGCGCCCGGCCATTCGATGGAGAGGGACTTCGTCTCATCCGGCGGGGTCACCACAAGGCCCGTGACACTGACGCCGGAGCCGCCCGACTCGTTCATCGGGTAGCTGATGCCGAAGGACACCGACTCCCCGTCCTTGAGAGTGACCGGAACCACCGGCTCACCACTGCGCTTCGCGGACAGATCCCCCTCGCTGGTCTTCAGGTCGACGCCCGCGTACCCGGATATCGCGCAGTCCCGGCCGCCGCCGTTCTTCATCGTCACGGCGACGGTGCCATCGGTGTCGCCGTCGATGGTGCTGTCCGACGCCGTGATGTCCAGTTCGTCGGTGCGGCACTTGTCGGTCTTGCCGCCCTCGTTGGAGCCGGTGCCGGCGGACGTGCCCTGCCCTCCGGAGCTGTTCCCGCCAGAGTCCTTTCCGCTGGAGTCCTTCCCGCTGCCCTCATCCGAACCGCCCTGATCCGTACCGCCCGAGCCCGAACCGCCGTCCGAGGAAGCCTCGGAGGGCGCGGACGACGGGTCGCTCTGTGCCGCGTCGTCACCGTCGTTGCAGGCCGTGAGCGAGAGACTCGCGGCAACGGCCAGGGCGGCGAAGGTGAGTTTGTGAACGCGCATCGTCTCTTCCTCAGATCAGTTGGGGCTGCCCGTTGCTCGATACGAGTCGGTGCGAGTCGTCACGAGCGAGCATTTGTGACCAGCAGGAGCGGCCCGGCCCGGCGACGCGTTGCTCCCAACTGCCCGCTAATACATTGCTGTTACACGCACACCAGTGGGCGAACACGCCGCAGAGGGGCCGAGCCACCGCAGACGGGCCGGGCCAGTGGTTCCCGTCACCGTCCCGCACCTGTTCGCGACCGCCGCCCGCTGGGACAGACCTGTGACTCGGCGGATCTTGACCACGACCGGTGGCGTGGCCTCCTCGAAGGCGTGACGCGCCTCGCCTCGTTTACATCGGGTTCGCAGCACCGTTCGTACGGTGCCTCGCATGACGAACAAGTACCTTGCGGCGGTGGCCGCGTTGACAGTGGCGGGCGTGCTGGCCGCCTGCACTCAGGGCGGGGACGCTGCGCCACCCGCGGCAGGCACCAGTCGTGCAGTGGCCAAGTGCGATCCCCGGCTCGACACGGCGTTCAAGGCGTGGGCGCGTGCCGGATTCAGCGGCTCGATCGCGATCTCCACCGGTGGGAAGTTCGACTGCCGGGCGGCGTACGGGTCGGCGAACGACGACAGCAAGACGCCGAACACGACGGGCACCGTGTTCAGCATCGGCTCGATCACCAAGGCGGTCACCGCCGCGACCGTCTTCGGCCTCGCCGAGGACGGCAAGCTCGGGCTCGGCGACCGGGCAGGGGACCTGCTGCCAGGGCTGACAGGGCCGGTCCGCAAGGTAACGATACGTCAACTGCTGTTGCACACCGGCGGGTTGAAGGGGTCGCACGGAGAGGATCACCAGCCGTTGAGCCGAAAGGCGGCCCTCAAGGCGATCAGTCGGCTGGAACTGGCTTTCCGGCCGGGCTCCGGATACGCGTACTCCAACGCCGGGTACACCCTGCTCGCGCTGATCATCGAGCAGGTTTCCGGCGCGACGTACCGTCAGTACACCGCGTCGGAGATGCTGCGGATGCCGGGCGGCCGGGTCGCGGGCGGGTTCTGGGACGGGAGGCCGGCGCCGTCCGGCCCCCGGGCCACCGGTTACCTGGAAGACGGGCAGGCCGGCGAATCGGGCGACTTCGCGGGCCCGCACTGGGCGTTGGACGGCAACGGCGCGCTGGCGATGACCGCCGGTGACCTGGCGGCCTGGACCCGGGCGCTGTTCACCGGCCGTCTGGTGTCGGCCGAGTCGGTCGAGGCCATCAGCAAACCGGGCCATGACCTGGGGGACGGCCAGTCGGAGACACCGGGGTGGGTCGCCTTCGACGCGTCCCGCTACGGCAAACCGTTCCTGATGAGTGCGGGCGGCGGGGGCCAGGTGGGCCACGACGCCGTGGTCGCCTGGATCCCCGGCGAACAGCGGGTGATCACGATCGTGTCCAACGAGCCCAAGGTGTCCGCCGCGGACCTCCTCAAGAAGGTGGGACCCGCGCTGATCGCAGGTAAGCCGCTCCCCACCCCGCGCCCGCCGGTCGACGCCGGCAGCGATCCGGCTGCTGCCGCCGCCGGGAAGTACGTGTTGCCCTCCGACGGCTCGTTCGACGTCACGTCCGCCGGTCAACGGATCACGATCTCCGCCACCGGCACCGACGCGGCCACCGCGCTGTTCCCGCCGAGTGGCGGCTTCACGGCAGCCGACTTCCGGGCCCACGAGAAGCGCGTACGGGCCCTGTTGGCGGGAGAGAGCCGAGAAGGGCGCGAGGAGCGCGCGTCTCTCGAAGACGCCTTCGGCCCCCTTCGCCGCGTCGCCCTCGGCGGCACCGTGTTCCAAGGCGGCGACGTACGCACCTATGTCACCCTCACCACGCGCGCCAAGGCCGTCACCGGGTGGTACTCGCTCAACGAGGTGGGCGGCATCAGCGCGGCCGAAGTCCCCACCAAACCACCCGCGTTGACGCTCGTTCCGGCGGGCCGCGACCGGTACCTCCCGGACGATCCGGCCGGTACCGGCCCCGACGTGACCGTGAAGTTCCGTGACGGGCGCCTGACCGTCTCGGGGCCGGGCGGAACGACTGTCGCCGAGCGCTCCGACTGACCGCCGATTCGACCGAACGGTTAACTGGGACCATGCGGATCTTGCTGATCGAGGACGATCCCGACCTCGCAGACGTCGTCGCTCTCGGCCTGCGCAACGAGTCGTACGCGGTCGACATGGCCGCCACCTACGCCCACGCGGAGGAGCTCCTTCGCACGACCACGTACGACGTCGCCTGCTTCGATCTGGGGTTGCCCGACGGTGACGGTCTGGAGCTCATCCGCCGGCTGGCGCGCGATCCGGAGCTGCGCCGGCCGCGCCGCTCGCTGGTGCTGACCGCGCGCGACGCCGTGGCGGACCGGGTCGCCGGACTCGACGCGGGCGCCGACGACTACCTCGTCAAGCCGTTCCACTTCGCCGAGTTGGTGGCCAGGGTGCGCGCGCTGAGCCGACGCGGCGAGAGCCACGGCTCGACGCTGCGGGTCGGCGAGCTCACGCTGGACCTCGCGGCGCACCGGGCCTGGCGCGACGGCAGCGAACTCCGGCTCACCGCCCGTGAGTTCTCCCTGCTGCGGTACTTCATGCACCACCCCGGCGACGTCCTCTCCGCCGAGGACCTACTCGAACACGTCTGGGACGAGCACGCCAACCCGTTCACCGCGTCGGTCCGGGTCATCCTCAGCCGACTGCGCAAGAAGCTCGGCGAGCCGGCCCTCATCGTGACGGTCACCAATGTCGGCTACCAGCTCAAGGAGCGTCCATGAGGCGTCGGTTGAAGTCCCCGAGGCGCCTGTTGGGTTCCCTGCGCGGGCAGCTCGCCCTGCTGGGATTCCTCGCCATCTACGCCCCGGCTCTGCTGCTGTTCGGCGTGATCCTCGCCACCGACACGGAGACCACGCGGGAGGACACGACGGGTGCGCCGGCCGTGGAGAGCACCACCACGCACCGGTCCGCGCCGGTGATCGGAACCGTCATCGCACTCGGGCCGCTCGCCGCCGGGCTCGCCTGGTGGTGGGCGGGCCGCGCGGTCCGGCCGATCGACCGGGTACGCGCGGTCGCCGACGACATCCAGGGCGCCGACCTCGGCCGCCGTATCGCCCTGCGCCACGGCCCGACCGAGGTGATCACCCTCGCGGCGAGCTTCGACGGGATGCTCGACCGCCTGGACCGGGCCGCCGAGACACAGCGACAGCTGATCGAGGAGACCAGCCACGAACTCCGCATACCGCTGGCCATCCTGGTGACCAACGCCGAGGTGCTCCTGGCCCACCCCGAGCCCACACTCGGGGTCTACCGACAGGGACTGGAACGCTCCCGGTCGGCGGCCGTACGGCTCCAGGCCGTGATGGACGAGCTCCTGGTCGACGCCCGCGGACGGGCACGCACCCTCGACCGGCGACCGGTCGACCTGACGGCCGTCGTCCGCGCCGTCGTCGAGGACGCCGACGTACACGCCGCGGCCAAGGGGACCAGCCTGTCACTGTCCGGGCCACCGGCCGCCATCTGCCCCGTCGACGAGCCCACCGTGCACCGGGCCGTCCACAACCTCGTCGACAACGCGATCCGCCACGCACCGGCGGGAAGCGCGGTGCGGGTCACCGTCGAAACCACCGAGTCCGAAGCGGCGGTGACGGTGACAGACCACGGCCCCGGCATCCCCACCGACGACCAGCCCCACGTCTTCCAACGCTTCTGGCGCGGCCCCTCCGAGTCCCCCGGCACCGGCCTCGGCCTGGCCATAGCCCGCCACGTCGCCGTGGCCCACGGCGGCACGCTCACTTTGACCTCGCCGGGGCCCACCGGGGACGGCTGCGTCTTCCGGTTCTCCGTACGCCGCTGACTTGCCTGCCCCCGCAGGGCCGGCGGTGCCCCGGGGAGACCGACTCATCCCGTCGTAGGAAAGGCCTGTTCGGTCCAAATGGTCTTTCCGGAGCGGGTGTAACGCGTGCCCCACCTCTGTACCAACTGGGCGACGATGAACAGGCCGCGGCCGCCCTCGTCGTCCTCGGCGCTGTGGCGCAGGTGGGGTGAGGTGTGGCCGGTGTCCGCGACCTCGCACAGGAGGGTGCGGTCGCGGATGAGGCGTACCTGGATGGGGCCTTCGCTGTATCTGACCGCGTTGGTGACCAGCTCGCTGACGACGAGTTCGGTCGCGAACGACAGCTCCTCCAGGCCCCAGTGGTGCAGCTGTTGGGTGGTCAGGGCTCGGGCGCGGCCCGCGGCGACCGGTTCTGCGGGGAGTTCCCATTCGGCGACCTGCGAGGTGTCGAGTTCGCGGGTGCGGACGAGGAGCAGGGCGGTGTCGTCGGCTGTCGAGCCGTCCGGCAGGAGTTCGGCCACGGCTCGGTCGCAGAGTTCTTCGAGGGACGCGTGGCGTTCGCTGAGTACGCGTCCCAGGGTGTCGAGTCCGTGATCGATGTCGCGGTCGCGGGCCTCGACCAGGCCGTCGGTGAAGAGCGCCAGCAGGCTCCCCACGGGCAGTTCGATCTCCATCGATTCGAAGGGCAGGCCGCCCAGGCCCAGGGGCGGTCCTGCCGGCAGGTCCGGGAAGGAGAGACGGCCTTCGGGGTCGACGACCGCGGGCGGCAGGTGTCCGGCCCTGGCCATGACGCAGCGCCGGGAGACGGGGTCGTACACCGCGTAGAGGCAGGTTGCGCCGGTGGCCACATCGGCGTACGTACCGTCGGGCGTTCCTTGCTCGCGTCCCTGCTCCTCCGCCGGCTGCGCCACCAGGTCGTCGAGCCGTGAGAGGAGTTCGACGGGTTCCATGTCCATCTGGGCGAAGGCGCGGACGGTCGTACGCAGCCGACCCATGGTGGCGGCCGCCTGCAGGCCGTGGCCGACCACGTCCCCGACCACGAGTCCGACCCGCGTCCCGGACAGCGGGATGACGTCGAACCAGTCACCGCCGACGCCTGTCACGTCGTCCGTGGGCAGGTAGCGGTAGGCCAGGTCGACCGCCGACTGCTCCGGCACGTGCTGCGGCAGCAACTGGCGCTGGAGGGCCAGGGACGCGGTGCGCTCGCGCGTGAAGCGGCGGGCGTTGTCGATGGACACGGCCGTACGGGCGACCAACTCGTCGGCCAGCGCCACTTCACCGCTGTCGAAGGTGGTGGAACCGGTGCCGCGTGTGAACGTGACGAGACCCAGGATGTTGTTCCCGGCTCGCAGGGGGACGACCAGGGCGGTGTCGTCGAGCACGAGCCCGCCCGAGGCGAGGCTGCGGTCCTGCGGGGAACCGGGCGGGTACTCCACGGGGGAGTTCTCGGCGTCCTTCGTGTCCTCCGCCGAGCACCGAGCGACCCGCACCAACGACGTCACCACCGACTCGCCTGTCGCCGGCACCTCGCCCTCCAGCACCGCCCGCGCGAGGTCGACCGTCACCGTGGCGGCGAACTCAGGTACCGCCACCTCGGTGATCTTCTCGGCGGTGACCATCACATCGAGGGTGGTTCCGATGCCGCGGCCTGCCTCGACGAGCAGGGCAAGGCGCCGCTGGGCCTTGTAGCGGTCGGTGATGTCGAACGCGTCCTCGCACACGCCGAACACGTGCCCGTCGGCGTCCTGGAGCCGGTAGTAGGCGCAGGACCAGAGGTGGTCCGTTTCCGGATCGCTGGGCGGCCGCCCCTTGAAGTGCAGGTCGAGGAAGGGTTCGCCGGTGTCCAGAACATGACGCATGACCGCTTCGAGCGTGGGCGGGTGCCCCTTGGTCACGAACCTTCCCTCGGCGTACAGCTGGTCGGCCCGAAGGCCCCGGAACTCGGCGAACGGGCGGCCGATCTCCCGTTCGTACGCCGTGTTGCACCAGGTCAGGCGCAGGTCGGTGTCGTAGATGCCCAGGCCGACGGGTGACTGGGTGGCCAGTCCGTGCAGCAGGGCCTGCTGGGTTTCCCACAGCCGGAGGTCCTTCAGCTCCGTCGCGACGAGCACGCGCGCCGCCGTACCGGCGCCCGGCAGGGGAGACACCGCGGTGGCGACGATCAGCTCACGCCCGTCCCGGTGCCGGGCGAGGCGGATCTCGTTTCCGCGGAGCGGGGCGGGCAGAGGGGACACGGACGGCGTCGGGTCGGGGGACAGGAACGTGATCAGGGGCCGGCCGACGCTGTCCTCCGGTGGGTAACCGAGGAGCCGCTCCGCCGCGGGGCTCCATCCGATGACCGTGTCCTGGGCGTCGACGACCATCGTGGCCGCCCTGGTGACGTCGAGCGGACCACGAAAGTCAGCGCTTTGCTCCGCGTTCCATGCAGTCATCGCGCCACACCAGCCCCGTTCATTCCCTACAGAATCCGCTGTCCCCGGGGCGGGCACAACTGCGGTGCGCCCACCAAACGGAAGCCGACGCCGTCCCGGGGACCTGCATTACTGCGAAGGAACGCCCGACGCGCTCCCGCCCCGACGCGGCCGTAGCGTTGCTGCCATGTGCTGGAGCGCGACGGCCGACCTCGTTGCGGGCACGGGCATCGCGGCCGTGGGGGTCGCCTCGGTGTCCCTGGCGGCCCGACGCCCGCGTGACCTGCCGCTGGCCGCGCTGCCGCTCCTCCTGGGGGCCCACCAGATCATCGAGGCCGCCGTCTGGCACCACGACGGCGGCACCGGGCCCGCCACGCTCGCCTGGGCCGTGATCGCGCTCCCGCTGCTTGCGCTGTGGGTACCGGCGGCCGTGCTGTGCGCCGCGCCGCCGAGCGCCCGCCGCCGCTTGCTCATCCCCCTGGCGGCGGGGGCCGCGACGGCGGCGGCGCTCGCGTATGCCCTGGCGACCCGCACCGTGACGGCCGAGATCCGCGGGCACACCGTCGGGTACTCGCTGGGGCTGCCGCAGGCGGAGCTGATCGTCGTCGGCTACCTCATCGCCACCATCGGCTCCCTGCTCCTGTCCGGCGACCGGGGCCTCGTCCTGTTCGGCGTCCTGGTCGCCGTCGGGGCGGCGGTGTCCGTCGTGCTGTGGCGGCAGGAGTACATCTCGACGTGGTGCGCGTTCGCCGCCGTGTGCTCGGTGGTCCTGCTGCTCTGGGTCAGGAAGCGCCGTCCGTACCCGTGACCCGCCTCAGCCCGCCAGCGCGTCCTCGAGCAGCGCCAGCTCCTCCGTGCTCAGCGTCAGCTCCGCGGCCTTGGCCGAGTCGGTGATGGAGGCCGGGCGGCTGGATCCCGGGACCGGGATCACCGCCGGGGAGCGGGCGAGCAGCCACGCCAGGGCGATCTGCTGCGGGCTGACGCCCCGCTCGGTCGCGATGCGGTGGAAGGCTGTGCCGACGGAGGTCGAGCCGGAGGGGCCGTCGAGGGAGCTGCGGGAGAGGCCACCGAGCGGGCTCCACGGCAGGAAGGCCAGCCCCAGCTCGGTGCTCAGGCGCAGCTCGGGCTCGCTGTCGCGGACGGCGGCCGAGTACTGATTCTGTACGGATACGAGTCCCTCGCCGAGGATCGCGTGCGCTGCACGTATCTGGGCGGAGGTCACGTTGGAGATCCCGGCGGCACGGATCGTGCCGGCGTCGAGCAACTCGCGCAGCGCGCCGACGGACTCGGCCCAGTCCACGGCAGGGTCCGACTTGTGCAGCTGATACAGGCCGATCGCGTCGACGCCCAGGCGCTTGGCGGAGGCCTCGGCGGCCTGCTTGAGGCGGGCGGGGGTGGCGTCGACGGTCCAGGTGCCGTCGCCGGGGCGGCCGCGGCCACCCTTCGTGGCGACCAGGACGCCGGAGGTGTCGGCGCCGTAGCGGGCGAGGGCGCGGGCGATCAGCAGCTCGTTGTGGCCGACCTCTTCGGCGTGCCAGTGGTAGCTGTCGGCGGTGTCGATGAGGGTGATGCCTGCGTCGAGGGCGGCGTGGACGGTGGCGATGGCCCGCGTCTCGTCCGGGCGGTGCTCGATGGACAGCGGCATGGCACCCAGGCCGATGGCGCTGACGGTGGTGCCTGCGATGGTGCGGTACCGCATGGTGGCTGTGCTCCTCAGACGGTGGGGGACGGCTCGGTGGCGAGGGCTTCGGCTACGGCACCCGGCAGCCAGTCGGCGGTGCGGGAGAAGGAGAAGCCCAGCTCCTTCGCGCGGGCGTTGCTCATCGCGTAGTGGCGGTCGAAGGAGAACGGGGAGGCCTCCTGGCCCGCCGCGACCACCCGGTGGACGGGCTCCCGGCGGGCCTGCGCGGCGATGACCGCGGTGAGGCCGTGTACGTCGAGTGGGCCGTCGGAGCAGGCGTTGACCGGACCGGTGAAGTCGGCTGCGGCCGCCCACAGCAGCAGGTCCGCCAGCTCCTCGTAGTGAATGAAGACCGTGGGCAGCGCCTGCGCGTGCACGGTGATCTCTTCGCCCCGGGCGATACGTCCCGTGTAGTGCGCGAGGCGCCCGGTGAACTCCCGCGCGCCGCCGCCGAGTACGTGGGCGCTGCGCACACTGGCGAACGCGAAGCTGCCCGCGCGGGCGAAGACGGCTTCCGCCTGGCGCTTGCCCTCGGCGTAGTGCGCTGCCAGGTATGCCTCGTCGTGCCACGGCAGGTCCAGGGCCACCAGCCAGGCGGCTGGGTCCACGCTCCCCTCCGGCACCGGCGTACCCGCCGACACGGGCGGCAGCGCGGCGGTCGCCGGGTCGTACACCTCGATCGTGGAGGTCACGACGTAGCGCCGGGTGCGGCCGTCGAAGGCGCGGGCGGCGATGGCGGCCTGCACGGGGGTGTAGCAGACCTGGTCGACGACCACGTCGAAGGTGCGGGAGCCGAGAGCGGCGGTGAGGGCGGCCTCGTCGTCACGGTCGACGACGAGGTGCTCGACACCGGTGGGCGGCCGGCTGGAGCCGCGGTTGATCACAGTGACCTGGTGGCCCGCCGCCCGCGCGCGCTCCACCAGGAGCTTTCCGAAGTACCGGCTTCCGCCGATGACGCAGATCCTTTGCATGCCCCCACCCTGGATGATCTACCGTCATCAACAGAAGTGCCGACTTGCTGGCTACGTATTAAGGAAAACTGTTGATCGACATGCAGCGGCTGCGCGTCCTGCGGGCGGTGGCCGAGCACGGCAGCTTCAACCGGGCGGCCGCGGCTCTCCACCTCACCCCCTCGGCCGTCTCCCAGCACGTGGCCACCCTGGAGCGCGGCCTCGGCGCCCAGGTCGTCGCCCGCAGCACCCGCGGCGTCACCCTCACCCAGGCCGGCCACATCATGGTCGGCGCCGCCGAGTCCGTCGCCGCGGAGCTCGAACACGCACAACAGCGGGTGGACCAGCTCAGCACGGGCCGCGTGCAGCTCACCGTCGCCAGCTTCACCAGCGGCGGCAGACTCCTGCTGCCCGCGGCTCTTCCCCGGCTCATGGCAGCCCATCCCTGCACCGTGCTCCACGTCAGGGAGGGCGAGCCCGAGGACACTCTGCCCCTCGTCCGTCAGGGCGCCGTGGACCTCGCGCTCGCCTACCACTTCGACGGCCCGCTGCCCGTCGGCCCGGGTCCCGCCTCCGGCCTGGCATGGACCCCACTCCTGGAAGACCCTCTCCACGTCGTCCTCCCGGAGACGCATCGACTCGCCGACCGCGACGCCCTCGACCTCGCCGAGCTGGCAGCCGAACCCTGGGTGCTCGGCTGCCTGAAGACCGTGGCCTACCTGCGCTGTTACGCCGAGCGCGCCGGCTTCGACCCGGAGGTGCGCGGCACCACCACGGACTACTACTTCGCCCGCTCCCTCGTCGCCGCGGGCATGGGAATCTCCCTGATCCCCTCCATCGCGCTCACCCCGGAGATCCCGGGCCTGCGCACCGTACCGATCAAGCAGCCGGGGCCGATCCGGCACATCGGCGTCGCCGCGATCGGCCGGGGCGACCGGCCCCACGTCACGACGCTGGTCGAAGCGCTTCGTGAGCAGGCGGTATTGGGTTCACCTTCAACGACCGGGCACGCCTTGGCTTTCCCGCATCCGTAGAGATGTAACGCCCGTGGCCTCTCCGGCCAAGAACAGTCGTACGCAGCATTGGTGAAGATTGATCAGGGCGACGAGGAGAGCGATGGGGACGGAGAGCAGAAGTCGAGGCGGGCCGGCCGGGGGCGGGCTGCGGGATCCGCTGGTGTTCGAGGAGTTCTACCGGCGGCATGTGGATGCCGTGACGCGGTTCGTGGCGCGGCGGGTGAGTGATCCGCACACCGTCGCGGATCTGACCGCCGATGTCTTTCTCGCGGTGGTCGACTCCGGGGACGGGTACCGTCCCGGGCTCGGGAGCGAGGCGGCCTGGCTGTTCGGGATAGGCCGCAACGTCGTCCATGCCGAGTACCGGCGCAGTTCGCGGCAGGCCGGACTGGGGGCGCGGATCGCGGGGCGGCGGTTGCTCGACGACGACGACATCGCGCGCCTCGAGGAGAAGCTCGACGCCGAGCAGGGCGGGCGCCGTGCCCTTGAGCTGCTCGCGAATCTGCCCGAGAGCGAGCGGGCCGTGCTCGAACTCGTCGCCGTCGACCAGCTGACCGTGAGCGAGGCCGCGGCAGCCCTGGGGACCACCCAGGTCGCCGCCCGCGTACGGCTGCACCGTGCACGCAGAAAACTGCGCGGCGCCGACGGGCTCGCGGGGGAGCAGCCGGTGCGCCGGCAGGCCGAGCAGCGCGGACAGACGGAGCAGCGCCAGCAGGTCGAGCCCACGCGGCAGGACGCACGCACACGGCGCGTCGAGCACGCGCAGCAAGCCGAATCATGTACCGCCAACATCGCCTACGCGGGGGGAGAGTCATGAGCACCCAGACATTCGAGGACCGGCTGCTGGAAGAACTGCAGCGCGAAGTACGGCTCCAGGGCGCCGGGGCGGGCTCGCGGCCGGCGGTGGTGCCGGTGCGCCGACGGTTCGTGACGCCGGTGCGGGCCGGAGCGGTCCTGGTGGCCTGCGCGGCGGCGACCGTGACGGCGATCGTCGTGCCGGGAGGCGAAGGCGGATCGGCGGCCTATGCCGTGGAGAGGCTCTCCGGCGGTGCGGTCCGTGTCACCGTCAGCGATCTGACGCTCGACATCGGCGAGCAGGAGGCGCTGGCCGGCAAGCTGCGCGCGGCCGGGGTCCGGGTGTCGGTGGACGAGGTGCCCAAGGACAAGGTCTGCCGCATGCCGCGTGGCGAGATGATCGGCAACACCGTCATCAGCCTGCTCAACTCCGCTCCGCAGGACGGCAAGGACGGCAAGGGCGACGGCGCGGGCGGGCGGGAGGGGGCATCGCGGCCCGACCGGGCCGAGAAGCGTCCGGGCAGGCCCGGCCCGCACGGCGGCAAGGTGTGGAAGCTGGTCCTCCACCGGGGCGACACCATGGTGATGGAGCGCGGCACCGGGGCCCACCCCGGCAACGACAGCGGCTCCACGAGCTTCTACGGCATCCGGGGCAAGGCCGCACCCTGTGAGCCGGTCCCGAGCCCGTAGGGGACTGACTGACGGATCGCCTGCTGCTCCCGCCCGGTGCTGTGCCGGGCGGGAGCAGCACGGTTTCCTGCGCGGCGAGGCGAGCGGGGGTCCTTCTGCCCGGACCCGCGTGGCCGTGCAGAGGGTCGGCCGGACAAGTGACTACCTCACCGAACTGGCCGAATGTCTCCGCGCCTTGAAGACCACCACCGGACCACCCGTGCACGCCTGACCGCAGCGCCCTTCACGACATCCGCGCATCATCAACATCCTCAACTTGCCTGCCCTGCAAGCGTCTTGACAGCGCCCTTCCGTCGGGCAGCGGTGGCCCCGGTGCGACGGCGGGGCATGTTCGGCCATGAAGAAGATCGTCTCACGGCGGCTCGCCGACGCGGCGGTGCCGATGCGTGGTCTCGCCGCGCAACCCGCGGCTTCCAGCGGTGACGAGTAGGCGCTTTCCAGCCAGCCTCAGTGGGGCCGTGATGAACGGGGCGCGCTCGTGGTGAGTGGTCGTGTGCTCCGTCGTCGGACCGTGCGGCCGGCCCGACTCGGGTTCGACCGTCCGCCCTCGGCGCGAGCGGTCCGGCGTGGCTCTCTGACGTGCGGGCGGTCGTAGTCAGTGCTCAACGCAGCGTAATCCCAGTTCACTTGGGGTCCGCCCGCTTCCGCTGAGGACGGCGGCCCTGTTCCGTATGCCCCTGAGCACATGGCTGCGCGTGTCCGGGCCGCAGTGGCGCACCGATTGAGTGCCACGGCTGACGGGGCCGGTCACGGATGGCGACGCTCGTCTGCCGCATGGCCGGAATTTGCAGCCGAATAACCAAACAATCTTGGGATTCTCTGGTCAGGCGCCTCTGCAGGCACATAGGTTCCTTCAGGCATTCGCTACCGGCCAAGGGCGACAGCCATCGGCCGGGTGGTGCGCCAACGGCCGTCTCCGCCCTGCTCGTCGACCTGAACCGCTGTCCTCTGCACGACCGTGCCACACCGTCCCCACTGCCCGAAGGATCCTCTGCTTATGGCCGCCAGTGCACACCGTGTGGTGTTGTGCTCACACCACCCGGCGAGCCGCGAGGCCGACGGCCGAGGGTGGTGCTGATGGCGAGTTCGAACCCGGCCGGCCGTGACTCGGACCTCTATGCGGCGGTGCAGGACATTCAGGCGGGCTACTGGATGGAGATGCGGCAGGTGCTTGCCCGGACGGGCAGCTGGCCGCAGTGGACGTCCCGTACGCAGGTCCTTGGGATCGTCGCGGCTCAGGCCAACGTCGTGGAGTTGTGGCTGAAAGAGGAGCCGGGGAGCCTCGCCGCCCGGGTGATGTACGCCAGAGTCGCCACCGAACGGGTGCTGCAGGCCCACCGGAGGCAGTGGGCGCGTGATTCCCAGAAGGCACAGGACCTGGAGAAACTCGTGGCCCGGGCCCGGGACGCGTGCCACAGGGCGGGCGAGGGCAATCCTGACGACTCGGTGCCCTGGATCTGCCGCCTGGCCCTGGCCGAAACGGACACGACAGGACGCTACCCGGAGCATCACGTGGCTCCGCCACCCCATGAGTACCTGCTGCCTCACGGACCCTGGGGCCTCCTTGGGGAAGTGCACCGACGGGATCAGTTCAACCGCGAGGCATGGCACCGCATGTCCCAGGCGCTCCAGGCCCACCCGGGCCCGGCGGGCCGCCAGGCGGTCGCGACGGACTTCGCCCGCTGGACGGCCTCCTTCGCGCCACCCGACTCGCCCCTGCTTCTGCTGCCCATCTACGCACGTGTGCAGGAGCACAGGGAGCGACGGGACAGAGGCGCCGAGGTCATGCTGAACCTGCTGTGGACCAGGGAGGACACCACCCGAGCGGTCACGCAGGCATTCGAGGGCTGGTTCCAGAAGTGCGATCCGGCCACCAGTTCCCAGCTGGATCTGAACTACCTCGCCTACGCCCTGGCGAGGGGCGGTTTCGCTCAGTGGGCGACCGAAGTGTTCGATGCCATCGGCGACTTCGCCACTCCCGCCCCGTGGCAGTACGACGCCCGGCACCCGGCGGACCAGTGGCGGAAGGCATTCGAGGAGGACCGCGTCGCCTGCCTGAGATCCCATCCGCGGCATACGGGAAAACACCCGTGACCGCAGACCTGCCCCCACGGGCGGGCGCCGCCACGTCCCCCCAGCGGCCCGGCAGCCACCCCGCCTGCACCCCCTTGTTTCAGCTTTCCTGTGCGGAGAACCCATGACTTCGGTAAGAGCACGGCACCAGCAGCCGAACCCGGTCGACGACGACGGGGAGGACGCGCGCATCCTCCAATCGCTGGGCTACACCCAGCAGTTGCACCGCCGGATGGGGGCCTTCGGCAATTTCTCCGCCTCCCTGTCGGTCATATCGATCATGTCGGGGACCCTGCTCCTGTTCGGCTTCGGCCTGAACTCGGGCGGCCCCTCGGTGATCGTGTGGGGATGGCTCGCCGTCGGCCCGCTGGTGCTGTGCCTGGCCGCGGCCCTGGCGGAGATCACCTCCCGCTACCCCACGAGCGGCGGTCTGTACTACATGGCCCGTCAGCTCGGAGGCGAGCGGTGGAGCTGGTACACCGGCTGGCTCAACCTCCTGGGCCTGCTCGGCGGCATCGCCGCCCAGGACTACGGCATCGCGACGTTCACCGCCGCGTGGATGAACCTGCAGTTCGGCTACACGCCGACCCCGGAATCCCTGCTGCTCGTGTACGGGATCGTCCTCGCGCTGCACGCGGTCCTGAACCTCTTCGGCACCCGGCTCATGAACATCCTGACGTCCGTGAGCGCGTGGTGGCACCTGGCGGGCGCCGTCGTCATCATCGGCTCCCTGGCGTTCGTGCCCTCCGACCACCAGTCGGCCGGCTTCGTCTTCACCGAGTTCACCAACAACACGGGCTGGGGCGTCCCGGTCTACGTGATCCTGCTCGGCATGCTCCTTCCGGTCTTCGCCCTGGCCGGCTACGACACCTCGGCCCACCTGAGCGAGGAGACCAACCACGCCTCCGTCGCCGCGGCCCGCGGGATCTTCCGCTCGGTGGCGGTGTCCTGGATCGCCGGCGGCATCCTGCTCCTGACGCTGCTGTTCGCCATCCAGGACTACGCCACGACCCTGGCGGGACCGACCGGCGTACCCGTGGCACAGATCCTTCTGGACGCCCTTGGCGAGGCGGCGGCGAAGGCCCTGCTCCTTGTGATCATCGTGGCCCAGTTCCTGTGCGGCTACACCGTGACCGCCAGCGCCAGCCGGATGATCTACGCCTTCGCCCGGGACGGCGCCCTGCCCGGCTCGGAGCGCTGGAAGAAGATCAGCCCCCGCACCGCCATCCCCGCCAACGCGGTCTGGCTCGCGGTCGTCGTGGCGTTCGTGCTCGCGCTGCCGTCCTTGTACTCCTCGACGGCGTTCACGGCGGTGACCGCCATCTCGGCCGTGGGATTCACCTCGGCCTATGCCATCCCGGTGCTGCTGCGACTGCTCCACCGCGACCGATTCACCCCGGGGCCCTGGAATTTGGGCCGCTGGAGCAGGCCGATCGGCTGGGTGGCGGTGCTGTGGGCCGGTGCGGTCACGGTCCTGTTCCTGCTGCCGCAGAGCAGCCCGATCACCGTCGACACCTTCAACTACACCCCCGTCGCCGTAGTGGTGGCCTTCCTCATCGCCGCGCTGTGGCGGCGCTTCGGACGCAGCTCCTACCACGTGCCCCGCTCCAGTTCCCCCAGCGAGGACAAGCAGTTCGAGGGCATCATCTGATGACGACGAGACCACCCTCGACCTCAACGACCCAGGGGAGTACGGTGACTGGCTTCACGGAGTCCATCGAATCGGCAGAGCAGCTCACCGTGGCCTGGCGTGCCATGGTGCTCGACCGCAACGCGGACGCGGATGTGCGTGACCTCCCCGGCATCGCCGTCCGCTGGGCCGACAGCCCCTTCTCGTTCTGGAACTGCATCACCCTGACCGACCAGGGCGCGGGAGCCGATCTCCTCGCGCAGCGTCTGCGCCAGGCGGTGGACATCATGCGGGCGAAGAAGCACCCGGGCCTCCTGTGGCTCTTCGAGGGCCTGCTCGACGACAAGGGCCGCACCGCGCTGGCCTCGGCAGCCGAGCAGGCTGGCCTGCATCACGCGTTCCCCGGTACGGGCATGGCCGGAGACCTGCTGCCCGTCCCCGACCCGGTCCACCCCGACCTGACGTTCGTGCGCGTGCGCACCGACGAGCACTTGCTGGCCTACGCGGACCTCCAGTCACGCGCCTACGGGTTCCCCTTGGAGGCAGGCCGCGTCGGCCTGGACGGATCCGCGCACTGGAAGAGCGAGATGTACGCCTACCTGGCCATGCGGGGCGACGTTCCGGTGGCGTGCGCCGCGACGGTCGAAGCGGAGGGCCGCCTCTTCGTCGCCTTCGTCGCCACCGACCCGGACTGGCAGCGCAGGGGCTACGGCGAGGCGGTCACGCGCAAGGCGCTGCACGAGGGCGCCCGCGCCACCGGCCTCACCCGCGCCACCTTGCACGCGACCGAGGCCGGAGCCCCCGTATACCCGCGTATCGGTTTCACGCCGAACACACCCATCCACTTCTACACGCTGAAGGAGTGAGCCGACGAGGCCGGCTCAGGCCGCGGTGCAGGAGCCGACCGCCGGGGGCGTGCTGCTGCCGTTCTTCATGACGGTGAAGCCGAAGCTCGTAGAAGCCCCGGCGGCCAGGCTGCCGTTGCCGTTCGGCCTCATCGTCATGACGTCGCCGCTGGTGTCCCAGGTGGGTGAGCCGTTCCAGGTGGCGGAGACCTTCTGCGGCGGTGTGACGGTGACGGTCGTGGACCAGTCCCTGATCGCGGAACTGCCCGCTGTGACGGTGACCCTGCCGTTGAAGCGGTCGCTCCATTCCTCGGCCTTGCCGTAGGTGGCCGTGCAGGTGGCGCCGGGGGTGCCGGTGCCACCGAGCGCGGTCAGCGTCGCGTCGTACGCGGGCTTCTTGTTGTAGTTGTCGTCGAAGAGCAGTGGCGTTCCGCCGGGACGCCACGAGTACTTGTCGGTGACGCCCCAGACGGTGATGCCGGTGCAGCGCGCGATCGCCAGACAGGACCGCACGACGTTGCTGTAGTTGTCGGCCTGCGCCGTGCCCGAGCCCTCGATGTCCAGCTCGGTGATCTGTACGTCGACACCGAGGTCGACGAAGCGCCGCAGGTTCTCCTTGTAGTCGGACGGGACCGGCGATGCGCTGTTGAAGTGGGACTGGAAGCCGACGCAGTCGATCGGGGCGTTGCGCGCCTTGAGTTCCTTGACCAGGTTGTAGACGGCATTGCTCTTCGCGTTGATGCCGTCGGTGTTGTAGTCGTTGTAGCAGAGCTTGGCGGCCGGGTCGGCGGCGCGGGCGGTGCGGAACGCCTCCTCGATGTAGCCGTCGCCGAGCTTGTCCTGGAAGGGCGAGCTGCGCCGGGCACCGCTCTCGCCGTCCTGGAAGGCCTCGTTGACGACGTCCCAGGAGTGGATCCTGCCCTTGTAGTGCTGCATGACCTTGGTGATGTGGTTGTTCATCGCCGATCTGGCGTCGTCGGCCGTGCCGAGACCACTGACCCAGCCGGGCAGTTGGGAGTGCCACACCAGGGTGTGCCCGCGGACCTTCATGCCCTTGCTCCGGGCGTGGTCCACGATCCGGTCGGCGGAGCCGAAGGTGAAGGTGTCGCGGGTGGGCTCGACGGCGTCCCACTTCATCTCGTTCTCCGGCGTCACGGAGGTGAACTCGGTGTCGAGCGTGGAGACGTACGGGGCTTCGCCGAGGTGGTTCGCGGCTACGGCGGCGCCGAAGTAGCGGCCCCGCTCGGCGGCCGCGGCGCCGAGGGTGTCGGCGGACTGGGCGGTGGCGGTGACGCCGGTTGCGGCGAGCAGGCCCGCCGTGCCGAGGACCAGTGCGGTGTGGGTGCGGGTCGCCATCTTGTCCCCTTCATCGGGTGGAGGGCAGGGGCTGGCGGCGGTACCCGATCAGGGCGTGTGCTCTGCCTGCCCGAAAGTTTCGGAATCATCTCCGAATCGTTGACGGACCTTAGAAGCGCACACCCTTGGCGTCAACAGGCTGCGCACCCGCAACCTGAGTCGGTGTGAGGAGACGGCGCGTCGGCCGCGCCGGTCCGAAAGTTTCGAAGAGACCTGCGACGGGCCCCCTGGCTCAAGCCGCGGGCATGCCCGGTGCGGCCCCGGTGCTCTCCCGGACGACCAGCCGCGTGGCCAGCTCCATCCGCAGCGTCGGGCCGGGCAGCACCGCGTCCGCGCCCAGCAGCACGATGCGGGCGGCGAGGGCCGCCATCTCACGCAACGGCTGGCGCACCGTCGTCAGCGGCGGGGACGCCCAGGCGGCGTTCGGAACGTCGTCGAACCCGACGATGCTCACGTCGGCCGCGACCCGCAGCCCGGCCTGCCGGATCGCCTCGTACGCACCCAGGGCCATCAGGTCGCTGCTGGCGAAGACCGCGGTGGGCGGGTCGGCGAGCGCGAGCAGTTCGCGCATGCCGGAGAACCCGGTCGTGTAGTAGAAATCGCCCGGCTGTTGGAGCGCCGGGTCGACCTCGATGCCGGCTCGCTCAAGTGCCGCGCGGTACCCGTCCAGGCGCGCCCGCGCACACAGTGCGTCCTCATGACCCCGCAGGATGCCGATGCGGCGGTGCCCCAGGTCGATGAGGTGCTGGGTCGCGGCCATGCCGCCCTGCCAGTTCGTCGCGCCGACCGTCGGCACCGCGGCGTCGGGGCTGCCGACCGGGTCGACCACGGCCAGCGGGATGTCCAGGGAGTCGACCTGCTTGCGCTGCGCCGGGGTGAGGTCGGTGACCGCCAGGATGATGCCGTCCGAGCCGCGCGTGGCCACGTTGTCCAGCCAGCGCCGGGTGTCGACGGTGGTTCCGTGCGCCGCGGTCATCACCACCTCGGCGCCGTGTTCGGCCGCCGCGCTCTGCACTCCCTGCATCACCTCGCACGCCCACAGGCTGTCGACCTCGCGGATGACCAGGTCGACCAGGCCGATGGTCTTCTTCGGGCGGGCGCGGCGGCGCAAGTAGTTGTGCTGCTCCAGCAGTTCCAGGACGCGGGCCCGGGTCTCCGGTGCCACCTGGTCGTGGCCGTTGAGGACCTTGGAGACGGTCGGCGCCGACACCCCGGCCTCGCGGGCGATCTCGGCGATCGTGACGCGGGCGGCGGGAACGGCAGTGCCGGTCGTGGCCGTCGTCGCGCCGCTGCTCCGTCGGCCGGGCATGGGTGACCTCGTCTCTGTGTCGGCTCGCTGCGGTCAGCATACGCGCAGCCGATTCCGATCGTTTCGGCAATTTTCCGGCACACCGAGCTTCCGGACCCTGCCGACAACTCGCGGCGCCCTGCCCGAAATATCCGTTGACGCTGCTGTGTCTGCGTCCTACGTTGCCCGCGTCGCTTCACAGAAACATGCCGAAAGTTTCTGCATCCATGAAGGGTGCCTCAATGAGTGGTGAGGGAGGAGCGGGCTCGACGGGGTGTGGATGCCGCGCTGCCCCGTACGCATCGAGCCCCGCCCCCAGCACCGACGAGAGCAACCACCACTGACCAACCGGGGGCGACGGGACGCGCCCGGGTGACGGAGAGGAACCACCGTGAAGCACGTATTCAAACGGCCACGGCGCATCATCGGAGCGATGGCGGGCCTGCTGGCCACCACGCTCCTCGGCGCACTGGCCCTGGTGACAGCGCCGTCCGTGTCGGCGGCGGCGAACGGCACCATCTGCGAGAAGTACGGCAGCGAGCATGTGTCGGGCGGCCGGTACATCGTCCAGAACAACGAGTGGGGCGACAACATCGGCCAGTGCGTCGACGCTTTCGACGGCGGCTTCACGTACACCTCGGGCCATCACAACCTGCCCGGCAGTCCCGCGCCCGCGGGCTATCCGTCGATCTACGCCGGCTGCCACTGGGGCAACTGCTCCAGCGGCAATGGGCTGCCGCAGCAGGTGTCGTCCTTCACCAACCCGCAGTCCCACGCGGACTTCACCACCACCGGCGACGGCAAGTGGAACGCCTCGTACGACATCTGGTTCAACACCAAGCCCTCCACGAACGTCGTCAACGACGGCGAGGAGCTGATGATCTGGGCCAACCGGGCCGGGTCGCCGCAGCCGTACGGAAACAAGGTCGACACCGTCTGGCTGGCGGGTGCCGACTGGGACGTGTGGTACGGCCCGCAGAGCTCCGTCGTCGACGGCGTCACCATCACATGGAACACCGTCTCCTACGTCCGGCACGAGCCGGTCGACTCGCTGACGGTGAACATCAAGGACTTCACCAACGACTCGATCGCACGCGGCTACCTGCGGCCCTCCTGGTACATGACCAGCGTGCAGGCCGGCTTCGAGCCGTGGGTCGGCGGACCGGGCCTGGGCGTGAAGAACTTCTCGTACACCCCCGACGGAAGCGCCTCGGCGGGCGCCTCGACCGCGCGGAGGTAGGGCGGACCGCTGCCCGCACGGGTCGCCGTCCCGCCGGGGTGCGCTGACCATCCCGCTATTGAGGTGCGATCGCCTTGACCCAGTCGTCGACGGTGACGACATCCGCCCACTGCGGGAACAGGCGATCGATGAGCACCCGGTGCACCTCCGGGTCGGTGTCCAGGCAGCCGTCGGAGAGGACGGTGAGGCCGAAGTCCAGGTCGTTGGCCTGGCACACGGTGGACAGCACCACGGCGCTGGTGGCGATGCCGGTGAGTACGAGCCTGTCGATGCCGCGTGCCCTCAACACGACGTCGAGATCGCTGCCCGAGAACGCGCTCGCCCGCCTCTTGGTGACCACCACGTCGCCCGGCCGGGGCGCGACGTCGGGGTGGATCTCGGTGCCCGGGGCGCCCTCGACGAAGAGGCCGGCCTGGGCGATGGCGGCGAGAGGCTTGTTGCGCGTGCCGACTTCGGGGAATCCGGGACGCAGCGCGATGACCACGTAGATCACGGGGACGTTCGACGACCGGGCCCCGTCGATGGCCCTGCGCAGGCGTGGCAGATATCCGGAGTCGGCGTCGGTGTCGGCGATGTCCACGATTGCCTGTTGGACGTCCATCACGAGAAGGGCGCTGCTCATGTCGTCTCCAGAAACGAAGTCAGTTCGGCGTCGAGACGGCCGGGTTCTGATGTTCGAATCCGAATCCTACGTGGCCTCGGGGGCGTTGGGAGTGCGCCCATCGGGCAATGGGAAACGGGCACAGGCGCTCGGCTGCCAGCCCTCGCCGCGCCGCCCGAGGCCGTTCACTCGGCCTCCCTCTTGCCCGCCAGCATCTGTTCGATCCGGTCGAAGCGTTCGTGCAGGGCGCGGGCGGTGTCCTCGCACAGCAGGTGCGCCTCCTGTTCGGCGCTGTGGACCAGGCGATGACGGCGCTTCTGCTCCCGGCCGACGAACCAGGTGGCCAACGCGGCGGTGACCATGCCGTACGTGGTGATGCCGACGCCCATCACCACCGCGCCGACGATGCGCCCCCACAGGGTGACGGGGTAGAAGTCGCCGTATCCGACGGTGGTTGCCGTCTCGACGGACCACCACAGAGCTTTCGGATACGTCGTGATGTTGGCGTTCCTCGCGCCGTCCTCGGCGGCCACCACCGCCCAAGAGCCGACCAGCATCGTCACGGCGAGCAGGGCGGTCGCGCCGCCGGCGGCCTTGAGGTGCAGGGAGCGGCCCTCCCGGCCGAGCAGCAGCTCGACCGCCCTGGTGAGAAATCCCGGCAGCATGGGCGGATCCTGCGTGACCAGCCGCGCGTGGGAGGACAGGGCGCGCACGCGGGTCACTGAATCGGCCCCGGGTGACGTATGCCGGCGGCTTCGGGCTCACCGGCGCGGGCCGGTGCCCGTCCGTGGGCCCGGGTTTCCCGCCACCGGCATGAACCGTCACACTGGCCTCCACACCCCTGCTGAAGGCACCGCCGCAAGGCCTTGTTTCCTCTGAGGAATGGTGAACGTGGCAAAGATTCTGATGATCGGCATCCATCCGAGTGCGATCGACTACAGCCTGCATCCGGACTTGGACGAGGCTGTGCTGAGCGCACGGATCGAGCAGGGCCTCGCGGCCGTACGGGCGGCGGGCTTCGACGCCGAGCACTGCCTGATCGGTGTGGATCCGGAGGAGGTGGAGAAGACGGTGCGCGCTGCGGTGGCCGGGGGGTCCGTGGACCTGGCCATGATCGGTGGCGGTGTGCGCATGGCGGCCGAGCACACTCTGCTGTTCGAGCGGGTGATCAACCTGCTCGTCGCGCTGGCCCCCGGGATCCGGTTCTGCTTCAACACCTCACCGGAGACAACGATCGATGCTCTACGTCGCTGGGCGCCGGACGCCTCCTGACCTGTGACGAGCGGCCCGCTCCCATGCCTCGGCTTCGGCCTGTGCCCGCTCGGTGGCCTGTTCGGCGGCCTCGTGTGCGCCGGCGCTGACCAGCCCCGTCTCGTAGGCGACGATGACGGCCTGGACGCGGTCGCGGAGTCCGAGCTTGGCGAGGATGCGGGCGACGTGCGTTTTGACCGTCGCCTCGGCCAGGTGGAGGCGGGCGGCGAGTTCGGCGTTGCTCAGGCCTTGGGCCAGCAGGCCGAGGACCTCCAGTTCGCGCGGGGTGAGCGAGGCGAGGTCGCGGTGGAGGGCGGCGGTCTCGCTGCCGCGTTGCGTGAACCGTTTGACGAGGCGGCGGGTGATCGCGGGTGCGAGGAGAGCGTCGCCGGTACGGACCGTGCGTACGGCCGCGGTCAGGTGCTCGGGGGTGACGTCCTTGAGGAGGAAGCCACTGGCACCGGCCGACAGTGCCGCGTAGACGTATCGGTCGAGGTCGAAGGTGGTCAGGATGATGACTCGGGGTTTGTCCGACGCGTCGGCGAGGATGCGGCGGGTGGCCTCCAAGCCGTCCATCTCGGGCATCCGGACGTCCATCAGGACCACGTCGGGACGTGTGCGGCGCACCGCGTCGACGGCTTCGTTTCCGTTGGTCGCCTCGGCGACGACGTCGATGCCGTCGGCGCGGAGGATCAGCCGGAATCCCGTGCGCACCAGGGTCTGATCGTCGGCGAGGAGCACACGCAGCGGCTCGGTCACGGTGTCTCCAAGGGGATCAGGGCCTCCACACGGTAGCCGCCGGTCAGGCGGCGGCCGGTGTTCAGGGTTCCGTCGTGGACGGCGAGGCGCTCGCGCAGGCCGATCAGGCCCCGGCCGTTTCCGGTGGGCGCGCCCGCGCCCGGGCGTCCACCCGTGTCGGTGACTTCCACCCGGAGCCGTTCGGGGCCGTAGTCGACGGTCACGGCGGCGGTGGCACCGGACGCGTGCTTCACGGTGTTGGTGAGGGCTTCCTGGACCACGCGGTAGGCGGCGAGTTCGAGGCCGGCCGGGAGCGGACGGGGCGGACCGGTCACGGTCAGGTCGATGGGCAGCCCGGCGGCCCGCACTCGTCCGACCAGCGATTCCAGCCGGTCCAGACCCGGTTGCGGGGCCAGCTCCGCCGCCGCGTCCACCAACTCCGCACCACCGTCCGCTACTTCGCCCTCGTCGGCCATGGTGAGCAGTCCCATGACGTGGCGCAGCTCGGTCATGGCCGCTCGCCCGCCCGCCTCGACGGCGAGCAAGGCTTCCGCGGCCTCCTCGGGGGCCGTCTCCATGATCTTGCGGGCGGCCCCCGCCTGAATGATCATCACGCTGACGTTGTGCGTGACGACGTCGTGCAGTTCGCGGGCGATCCTGGCCCGCTCGTGCTCGACGGCCCGGCGCAGTGCCTCGGCCTGTTCGCGTTCCAGGGCGGAGAGCCGGGTGCGGCCCTCGTCCGTGCGGAGCTTCCAGGTACGCAGGCCGACGGCGGCCACGGCCATCGGGACCAGGATCAGCAGGGCGATGTATTCGTTGGGGACGATCGGCGTCACCGAGTTCCCCGAGGTGCCGACCAGGACGACCGACACCGGCAGCGCCGTCAGGGTCGCCACCCGGTACGGGCTGTACACGGCGGCGCTGTAGACGGCGATGACGAACGCGTAGAAGGTCAGCCGCAGGACGCTCTGCGGTGTCGCCAGCGTCGCGGCCGTCACGACGCTCAGCACGGCGAGCGGGTAGCGGCGGCGCAGCGCCAGGGCACCCGAGGCGATGACCGCGAGGGTCACCATGAAGGCCAGGCCGCCGGGGCCGCGCGGGCGCGGCACGGAGTACTCCACGCCGGGTGCGATCTCACGCAGCACGACGTTGTCGACGTTGTCGATGCCGTAGTAGACGGTGGAGACTCCGATCACCAGCGCCACCAGCACGTCGAACTGCCAGGCGCGCCGAGTGGGTTGCAACGGTGGCCCGCTCGGATGCCTGGCGTCGCGGACCGCCCGGCGGACGGCTTCCAGCAGCCGCTCCAGCCTCGTACGTACGTTCATCACCGGGTCATTGTCACCGCCGCACGGGACCCTTCGAGTCCGTCCCGGTGGTCATTCCCGGCGCGGCGGATACATCAGCCGCCTACATCGCAGGGATGACGTCCCCTCGGCTCATCCCAGTGCGGTACGGCATGGGGTTCGGTCGGGGGACGCGTGCGGGCCGGGCCCGCTCCTAGCGTTCACGCAGCCAACTGCCTGTACCCGAGGAGCCCTTCATGACCATGCCGGTGATCGAACTGCGCGGTGTGAGCCGCCGATACGACGACGGTCCGCCCGCTCTGCACGAGGCGTCGCTGACCGTGCGGCGCGGCGAGGCCGTCGCGATCCTCGGCCCTTCCGGCAGCGGCAAGTCCACGCTGCTCAACCTGATCGCCGGCCTGGACCGGCCGGACACCGGGACCGTCACCGTGGACGGGGTGCGGGTGGACCAGCTGGGCGAAGCCGGATCGGCGCTCTACCGGCGGTCGAGGATCGGCATGGTCTTCCAGTTCTTCAACCTGCTCGACGACCTGACCGTCATCGACAACGTCGTCCTGCCCGCGCGCCTCGCGGGCATGGCACGTGGCGAGGCAGGCCGTCGGGCAGTGGAACTCCTTGAACTGCTTGCCATCGACCGGCACGCCCGCGCCTACCCGGGACGGCTGTCCGGCGGCGAACGGCAACGCGTCGCGGTGGCACGGGCGTTGATGAACCGGCCGGCCCTGCTCCTGGCCGACGAGCCGACCGGGGCCCTGGACACGGCCGCCGGACAGGACGTCAGCAGGCTGCTCACCGACCTCAACGCCGAGGGCCAGACCATCGTCGTGGTCACCCACGACCTGGCTCTTGCCCGGTCCTGCACGAACCGTACGGTCCGCATCGCCGACGGCCGGATCACCGACGACACCCGGTCGCGAGGCGTCGCCCCGGAGGCCGTCCGATGAGCGCGCTGGGCAAGGTGGTGCGCTCAGGGGTGGGACGACGCCGGGTGCAGACACTGGTGATCGGGCTCGCCACGATGATGGCGGTGGCCGCCTCCGTCCTCGGCGGATCGCTGCTCGTGGTCTCCGGCGCGCCCTTCGACGACGCCTTCGCCGAGCAGCACGGCGCGCATCTGTCCGTGCAGTTCGACGCGGGCAGAGTAGGTGCCGGTCAGTTGGAGAAGTCAAAGGGCTCCGAAGGGGTGAGCGCCGCAGCAGGGCCGTTCCGTACGGCGACGGTCACGCCGCGGTCGGACGGCAGAGCCAACCCTGGGTGGCCGATGACCGTGGTCGGCCGGGGCGATCCCGGCCGGGACGTGGACGAGGTGGCACTGCTCGACGGGCGGTGGCCCACGCGCTCCGGCGAGATCGCGCTGTCCGCCAACTCCTCGGTCATCCCGGCCATGGGCATGAAGCTCGCCTTCCCCGATCTGCCCGGCGACCCGACGCTGACGGTGGTCGGTGTGGCCCGCTCGGTGACGCGGACCGCCGACGCCTGGGTGCTTCCGTCCCAGATGCGGGCGCTCACCGCGCCCGGCAGGGGCGGCTACCAGATGCTCTACCGTTTCGCGGACGCGGGCACCGCCACGCTGATCACCGCGGGCGCCAAGGCCGTGACGCAGTCCCTGCCGCCACGCGCGGCCGTCGGCGAACAGTCCTGGCTCACCGTCAAGAAGAGCGCCGAGCAGGACACTGCCGTCTACGTCCCGTTCCTCCTCGCGTTCGGCGCCCTGGGGCTGGTCATGTCGGTGCTCATCGTCGGCAACGTGGTCGCGACGGCCGTCGGCACGGGAACGCGCCGCATCGGCATCCTCAAGGCCGCCGGTTTCACCCCGGCCCAGGTCGTACGTGCCTACGTGGGCCAGGCGTTGATCCCGGCCGCCGCCGGCACGGCTCTCGGTGTCCTCGCCGGTCACCTGCTAGCCGTCCCCGTACTGGCCGAGACCGAGGAGGTCTACGGCACCTCGTCCCTGGGCATCGCTCCCTGGGTCGACCTGACGGTGATCGCCGGAGTGCTGGGCCTGGTGGCGGCGACCGCGTGGGGGAGTGCCTTGCGGGCCGGGCGGCTGCGTACGGTCGACGCGCTCGCCGTCGGGCGCAACTCTTCGGCGGGGCGCGGCCGGTGGGCGGCCCGTCTGGCCGGACGGCTGCCGTTGCCGCGGCCGGTCGCCCTGGGTCTGGCCCGGCCCTTCGCCCGGCCCGCCCGTGCGCTGGCCATGGGTACGGCGGTCCTGTTCGGGACCGTCGCCGTCACGTTCACCGTGGGGATGGGCGCCTCGCTCGGCCAGGTGATGAAGGCCAAGGCGCACGACGCCGCCGATGTCGTCGTGCCCGCGCCCATGCCGGACCTCGGACCCCAAGGCCCTGGTCCCGGTCCTGGTCCTGGTCCTGGTCCCGATCCCGGTCCTGCTCCTGAGAAGCAGCCCAAGGCCGATCCCGCCGCAGTCGCCGCGGCCATCAAGTCCGCCGCCGGAACCGGGAAGTACTACAGCGCCGCGACGGTACGTACGTCCGTGTCCGGCCTGACCGGCACCACCGACGTGACCGCCTTCACCGGCGACGCCTCCTGGGGCGGCTACACGATGGTCTCGGGCCGCTGGATCGACAAGACGGGCGAGGCCGTGGTCCCGACCCCGTTCCTGGCCGCCACCGGCACCCGCGTCGGCGACACCGTCACTCTGAACGGCCTGGCCGAGCCGGTCACCGTACGGATCGTCGGCGAGGTCCTCGACCCGCGCAACGACGGCATGCAGGTCTTCACCGACGCCTCGACCCTCAAGGCCGCACATCCCGACCTGACGGAGACGAGCCACCACATCGCGGTCACGTCCCGTACCGAAGTCGCCGCCTACGTCGACGCGTTGAACAAGGACCTCACACCGCTGGGGGCCACTGCCCGGGCCGGCGGGCTCGACGCAGGCGGCGACATGGTCGGCACGCTCAACGCGCTGTCCGGGATCCTCACACTGATGCTCGTCGCCGTCGCCGCGCTCGGCGTGCTCAACGGCGTACTGCTCGACACCCGCGAACGTGTCCGGGAGCTCGGTGTCCACAAGGCGCTCGGCATGACCCCCGGGCAGACCATCGCGATGGTCCTCACCTCGGTCGTCGTGACCGGCCTTGCCGCGGGCGCCATGGGCGTGCCGCTCGGCGTGGCCCTGCACGGACTTGTCCTCCCCGCGATGGGCGACAGCGTGGGACTGCGTCTGCCCGAGTCCGCCATCGCCGTCTACCACGGCGCCGAACTGCTCCCGCTCGCGCTCGGCGGCCTGCTCATCGCCACCCTGGGTGCGCTCCTGCCCGCCGGCTGGGCCGCCAGAGCGCGGACCGCCACGGCTCTGCGCACCGAGTAGGAGGCCAGGTTGAGACAAGGTGAGACAAGGGAGGGGCAATGAGATCGCTGAGGCAATTTCGGTTGCCCGGAGCGTTTGGCAGCCGTGACACTGCGCCCATCATGACAAGTGCTCCCGGGGACATGTCCGTCGCGTCAGGGGGCCTCTGGTCCCGTAACTTCTCGCTCTTCTTCGCCGCCCGTGGCATCGCCCGGCTCGGCGACATGATGGCTCCGGTGGCGCTGGCCGCCGGGCTTGTGCTGAGCGGGTACGGGGCCGGGGTGGTGGGTGCCGTACTGGCCAGCATGACGGCCTGCTTCGCCGGGCTCGTGATCTTCGGCGGGGTGATCGCCGACCGGGTGAACAACCGGGTGCTGATGATCGGGGCAGATCTCGTACGCGTCGTCGTACAAGCCGTCATGGCGGCCCTCTTCTTCACCGACCACATCGTCGTCTGGCAGATCTGTCTGCTGTCCGCCCTCAACGGCATCTGCGCCGCGCTCTTCCAGCCCGGCCTGCCCACCCTCATCCCACGAATCGCCGCCGACGTGCAGGGCGCGAACGGGGCCATCCGCACCATCGAGTCCCTGATGACCATGGCGGGACCGGCGGTGGCCGGTGCGCTGGTGGGGCTCACCGAGCCGGGCGGGGTCTTCGTCGCGTACGCCTTCACGTACCTGGCGAGTGCCGTCTGCCTGGCCCTGCTGCGGCTGCCGACGGCGGAACGGTCCGTGGCGGCGAAGGAGAACTCCTTCCGGTCCGATCTGGTGCAGGGCTGGCAGGAGTTCCGCTCCCGCACTTGGCTCTGGGGCGTCATCGTGATCTGGATGGTCCTCATGATCTCGTCCTGGGGGCCGATGATCCCGCTGATCGCGACAGAGGTCGTCTCGTCGCACGGCCCCGGCACGCTCGGCCTGATCAACTCGGCGATGGGCGCCGGGATGGTGGCCGGTGCGCTCATCGCCATGCGGGTGCGGCCGATGCGCCCTCTGCGGGCGGGTTCCGTCGCGCTGCTGCTGTACTGGCTGCAGCCTGCGTCGGTGGCGCTCGGGCTGCCGGTGCAGCTGATCGCCGCGGGGCTCGCGGCCGCGGGCGCGGCCAACGCCTTCTGGGGCGTCATGTGGACGACCAGCATCCTGACCCAGGTGCCGACCGGGGTACGGAGCCGGGTGCACGCCTACGACGTGGCCGGCTCGGTGGCGATGATGCCCGTGGGCCAAGCCCTCGCCGGCCCCGCCTCGGAAATCTTCGGGGCGCGCGAGGTGCTGGAGTTCAACGCGGTGATGGCGATGGTGGTGGCGGTGGCGCTGCTGTCCGTGCCGGCGATCCGCAATCTGCGCAAAGTAGAGGCTCGCGGCAGATCCGACGCCGACACCGACGCACGGCTGACGAGGCATTAGACGAGGCATTAGACGAGGCATTACGGGGCTGACCACCGGGTCGAGGGTAGGGACAGCACTATGTTCCGCGGCGGCGGAGTTCCACCAGTTTCATGATCCGCACCACGATTTCGGGCCCCGCCCTGTGTATCGGCGAACGCTGACCGCAGGCGTACCCCCGATCCTCCGGTGCCCCTCCTCGAGCGGTGTCGCTCGCCGGACAGACGAGGAGTACAGATGCCCAACTTCCAGACCGGCGAGGCTGAGCTTCGGCTCCGACTGGGCCGACGTCCGGCTTCGGGTGGCTGTCCACGACGGCAAGATCTGGGCCCTCGTCAAGAATTGGGACATCAAGGCAGCGAGTGGACGCCTCGCGGAGAAGCTCCCCGCGGGCGCCCAGAAGATCAGCATCGGGCGAGTGAAGACCAGCGCCACGGACTCGGTGGACGACGCTCCGGTGAGCTGGCTGCTCGAGTACCTGTAGGCGCGACCGAAGTGCCCTCGCGGCGCCCTGGTCCGGCACGTGACCGGACCAGGGCACCATTGCGCTTTCTGTGGTGGTGTACGGGCGGCTGGGCGGCCCGCCCGTGGATGAGTGGTGGTCAGCAGCCGCCGGGTGCAGTGGTGGTGTCGCCGATGGGGAGCGTGGCCGGGGTTGCGCAGCATCCGCCGCTCTCCTCGTTCTGCTCGGCGGTGGGTTCGTCGAAGAGTCCGGCGCCGCCGCAGACGCCGGTCTCGGGCAGGGTCAGTTCGACGCGCTCAGCTGCCTCCTGGTCGCCGGCGAGAGCGGCGGCGATGGAGCGGACCTGTTCGTAGCCGGTCATCGCGAGGAAGGTGGGGGCGCGGCCGTAGCTCTTCATGCCGACCAGGTAGGCGCCCTGCTCGGGGTGGGACAGCTCCTTCACGCCGTGGGGGTAGACGGTGCCGCAGGAGTGGACGTTGGGGTCGATCAGCGGGGCCAGTTCGACCGGTGCCTGGAGACGCTCGTCCAGGCCGAGGCGGAGTTCGTCGAGGAAGGACAGGTCGGGGCGGAAGCCGGTGAGGCCGATGACCTCGTCCACGGGGTCGAGGCGGCGGCCGTCCTCGCCGACCAGGACCAGTCGGTCGCCGGACCGCTCGACGACGGTGGTGCGGAATCCCGTCACGACGTCCGCGTGGCCCTCGTCCACGGCGGCCTTGGCGGCGAGGCCGAGCGCGCCGCGGGCGGGGAGTTGGTCGGATGCTCCGCCGCCGAAGGTGGAGCCGGTGATGCCACGCCGCAGGATCCACACGGCGTGCGTGCCCGGTGCTTCCTTCGCGAGGTCGGCCAGGTAGGCGAGGGCCGTGAAGGCGGAGGCACCGGAGCCGATGATCGCGGTGCGCTTGCCCGCGTAACGCGCGCGGACGGCGGGGTCCTTCAGGTCCGGGACGCGGTACGTGACGTGGTCGGCCGCCGCGCGTTCGCCGAGTGCGGGCAGGCCGTCGCCGCCGAGCGGGCTGGGCGTGGCCCAGGTTCCGGAGGCGTCGATGACGGCGCGGGCGAGGATGCGCGCCTCGTGGCCGTCCGCGTACCGGATATGGACGGTGAAGGGCTGCTGGTCGCGGTCTGCGTCGACGACGCGGTCGCGGCCGGTGCGGGAGACGCCGGTGACGCGGGCGCCGAAGCGGACTCGCTCACCGAGGACGTCGGCGAGCGGCTGGAGGTACTGCTCGGCCCAGTCGCCGCCGGTGGGGTACGCGACGCCGTCGGGCCTGACCCAGCCGGTGGGGGCCAGGAGCTTCTCGGCGGCCGGGTCGGTGACCTCGGCCCAGGGGGAGAAGAGGCGGACGTGCGACCACTCCCGTACGGCAGCGCCCGCGGTCTGTCCGGCCTCCAGGACCAGCGGCTCAAGGCCGCGGTCGAGTAGCTGGGCGGCGGCGGCAAGGCCGATGGGGCCGGCGCCGATGACCACGATCGGCAGGGCGGCAGAGGTGTTCTCGCTCATGACGTGCTCCAGAAGGAGGGTGGCATCGATCTTCTGATTCGACGTTTGTCGATATCGCTGGCACTTCGGAGCTTGCCTCATCGGTTCGATGGATGTCAATATTGACGTATGTCGAAGTCGAGTGTGGTGGAGCTGCAGGTCGTGGACGAGGCGGTGGCGCCGTGCTGCCCGCCGCTGACGGAGCGGCCGCTGACGGCCGAGGAGTCCGAGCGGACCGCGAAGATGTTCAAGGCGCTCGGGGACCCGGTCCGGCTGCGGCTCTTCTCGCTGGTCGCCTCGCACGAGGGCGGCGAGGCGTGCGTGTGCGACATCTCCGATGTCGGCGTTTCGCAGCCGACCGTCTCCCACCACCTGAAGAAGCTGAAGGAGGCCGGTCTGCTGGCCTCCGAGCGACGCGGGACGTGGGTGTACTACCGGGTCGAGCCGAGCGTGCTCGCGGCCATGGGCAAGCTGCTGGCGGCCCCGGCGTCCGCCTGAAAGAAGGTCGGCGCGGGGGTGCAGAACAGGGGCAGTTCAACGGGCGGGCCGACGCTTACGCCGCCCTCCGTCAGGCGACGGGCGTGAACTTCCGGCGCCATGCCAGCGACACGTAGACGAGCGCGACCAGGACCGGCACCTCGATCAGCGGGCCGACGACGCCGGAGAGAGCCTGGCCACTGGTGACGCCGAAAGTGCCGATGGCGACCGCGATGGCCAGCTCGAAGTTGTTGCCCGCCGCGGTGAACGCCAGTGTCGCGGTGCGGTCGTAGGCCAGGCCGATCGCCTTGCCGAGGGCGAAGGTGCCGAACCACATGAGCGCGAAGTACACCAGCAGCGGCAGCGCGATGCGGACCACGTCCAGCGGCTGCGAGGTGATCGTCTTCCCTTGCAGGGCGAAGAGGATGACGATCGTGAAGAGCAGCCCGTACAGGGCCCACGGGCCGATCCTCGGCAGGAAGTTGGCCTCGTACCTCTCGCGGCCCATCTTCCGCTCACCGATCCGGCGGGTGAGGAAGCCGGCCAGGAGCGGAACGCCGAGGAAGATGACGACGTTCAGGGCGATCTTCCACATGGAGATGTCGAGGTGCTCGCCGTCGCCCAGGCCGAGCCAGCCGGGAAGCAGGTCGAGGTAGAACCAGCCCAGCAGGCCGAACGCCAGGACCTGGAAGACAGAGTTGAGGGCGACCAGGACGGCGGCCGCCTCGCGGTCACCGCAGGCGAGGTCGTTCCAGATGATGACCATGGCGATGCAGCGCGCGAGCCCGACGATGATCAGGCCTGTGCGGTACTCCGGTAGGTCCGCAAGGAAGATCCAGGCGAGCGCGAACATCACCGCGGGCCCGGCCAGCCAGTTGATGACCAGCGACGATGCCATCAGCTTGCGATCGCCGGTGACGGCGTCGAGCTTGTCGTAGCGGACCTTGGCCAGGACCGGGTACATCATGACCAGCAGGCCGAGCGCGATCGGCAGGGAGATCCCGCCGAGTTCGACCTCGGCGAGCGCGTCGTTGAGGCCGGGGATCAGCCGGCCCAGGCCGAGGCCGACGGCCATCGCGGCCAGGATCCACACCGCCAGGTAGCGGTCGAGCGTGGAGAGTTTGGCGACGACCCCGGAAGCGACGACCCCGGAACCGGCGGCCGGGGCTGGGTCCGGGGCCGCGGGTGCGCCCGCGCCCGTCTGTTCCGTGCTGGTCATCAGCAGGCCCGCTTCCGGCCGGTCTCGATCGTCTCGCGCGCGGTGGTCGCCAGGCCCGCGAAGGAGCCGGACAGGGCGTCGAGGACTTCGGGCTTGAGCTTGTAGTAGATGAACCGGCCGCACGGCTCGGTGTCCACCACGCCCGCCTCGCGCAGCACCTTCATGTGGTTGGAGAGGTTGGTCTGCTTCGCACCGGTCTCGGCGACCAGATGCGTGGTGCACAGCGTCTCGTGGGCGAGCAGGGTCACGATCTTCAGCCTGAGCGGGTCGGCGAGCACCCGCAACAGTTCAGTGTCGACTGACGTCAGCATGGACTGATACTGTCACATCATTCGAGACTGACACCAGTCCAGGCTGAATCGTGGAGCCCGTCGGAGGGGTCCTGATGACCGCACCCACACCGCCCGTCCTGCCCGACGCCCGACTCGCCGCCGGTGCCGCCCGCCTGGCCGCCCGGCATACCGGCCGCTTCTCCACCGAGACCGTCCAGGCACTGATCGCCGACTCCTACACCCGGCTCGCCACCACCGCGCGCGTCTCCACGCACCTGGTCGTACTGGCCGAGCGCTGGACGGCCGAGCGTCTCGACGCCCTGGAGCACCTCCGCAAGAGGCCGGGCGGCAGGCTGCCACGGGTGCTGTTCGTGTGCAGCCACAACGCCGGACGCTCCCAGCTCGCCGCCGCCCTGCTCACCCACCGCGCCGCGGACCTGGTGCAGGTCTCCTCCGCGGGCACCGCACCGGCCGCCACCGTCGAGCCCTTCGTGTCGCAGGTGCTGACCGAGGCCGGAGTCGACCCCAGCGGCGCGTTCCCCAAGCCGCTGACCGACGAGGTCGTCCGGGCCGCCGACATCGTCGTCACCATGGGCTGCGGCGACGCCTGCCCCGTGGTGCCCGGGCCCCGCTACTTGGATTGGCCCGTCCCCAATCCCAGGAACGCCCCGATCGCCGTCGTCCGACAGATCCGCGACGAGATCGACGCCCACATCACCGACCTGCTCAACTCCCTGCCCACCACCTGAACTCCCAGGCCCGGCACCCATCCGGGCCCCGCTCCACACCGCGAAGGAAGAACCGATGGCCCCCACCCCGCTCGCCTCCGTGCTGTTCGTCTGCGTCCACAACGCCGGACGCTCCCAGATGGCCGCCGGATTCCTCACCCACCTCGCAGGCGACCGGATCGAGGTCCGCTCCGCGGGATCCCTCCCCGGCGACCAGGTCAACCCCGCCGCCGTCGACGCCATGAAGGAAGTCGGCATCGACATCTCCACCGCCCGCCCCAAGGTGCTCACCACCGAAGCGGTCCAGGCATCCGACTACGTCATCACCATGGGCTGCGGCGACGCCTGCCCGATCTTCCCCGGCAAGACCTACCTCGACTGGGCCCTGGACGACCCCGCGGGCAAGGGAGTCGAGGCCGTACGCCCGATCCGCGACGAGATCAAGCACCGCATCGAAGCGTTGATCGCCGAGATCGATGACCAGGCGAAGCCGCAGTAACGCGGTAACGCAGCAACGCGGTAACGCAGCAACGCGGCTCCGGCCCGCCCCCTGGCCCCCGTGGAAATGCGGTGCACCCCGCACGGTACGCGGGTCTCAAGTGCGCGATGTCTCGGGCAGCCAGCCGTTGAGCCGGCGGTCGGCCCAGTGGGTGATGCCGATGGCGATGAGGGCGACGGTGACCACGACCAGGAGAACGGCGAGCACGGTGGTGCTGTCGAAGCTGCCGCCGGCCTCGGTGAGGATCTGGCCGAGGCCGACGACGGCGATGAACATCTCACCGTTGATCATTCCGGCGACGGCCCGGCCGACGCCGAGCCGGATGCCGGCCATCGCCATCGGAAGCGCCGCGGGTAGCACGACTCTGAAGAGGAGTTGCCGCTCGCCGGCGCCGTACACCCGTCCCATCTCAAGGAGTTGGGCGGGGACGTCACGCACGGCAGAGGCGGTGGTGATGACGATAACGAACAGTGAGTACATCACCACCACGGCCACGATGGAGGTGCGGCCAGGACCGAAGAGGGAGAAGAAGACCGGGGCGAAGACAAGGGAGGGCGCGGTGAGTAGCGCGTACATGTAGATGCCGAGTGCGGCCTCCGCTGGGCGGTAGCGGCCCATGAGGGTGCCCAGGGTGAGGCCGAGGGTCAGCGAAATGGCAAGGCCCAGTACGAGGTTGATCACGCTGGAGAGCAGGCTGGGCAGGATCTTCCCGTCGGCGGTCAGTTCGGCGAGCCGGGTGAGCACTTCGGTGAGCGGTGGAAGGAAAGCGGCGTCGGCGGTGCGGGAGACGCCCTCCCACAGCACTCCTCCGGCGAGGAGTCCGCTCAGCGGGGGCAGAAGGGTCAGCGGACCGCGGCGGGGGGTCATCGGTGGGCCCCGACGCGGTCGGGGTGCATGGTGCGCAGGCGCTCCCACAGGTGAGTGGTGAGGGTGGTGAACTCCTCGGTACGGCCCAGGCCGTGGAGGTCGAAGGAGCGTGGCCGGGGAATGTCCACGGGGACGGTCTCGGCGATGCGGCCGGGCCGCGGGCTCATCAGCACGACGCGGTCGCCGAGCAGGACTGCTTCCTCGATGCTGTGGGTGATGAAGACGACGGTGAGGCGCCGACGCTCCCAGATGGTGAGGAGTTCCTCCTGCAGGATGCGGCGGGTCTGTTCGTCCAGGGCGCCGAAGGGCTCGTCCATGAGCAGGACGCGGGGCTGGACGGCCAGGGCGCGGGCGAGGCCGACGCGTTGCTGCATGCCGCCGGAGAGTTCGCCCGGCAGCCGGTCCTCGAAGCCGTCGAGTCCGACGAGTCCGATCAGTTCGCGAGCGGTCGCGTGGCGTCGGCCCCGCGGCTCCCCGCGCAGTTCGAGGCCGAAGGCCACGTTGTCCAGGGCGGTGGCCCACGGCAGCAGGGCGAAGTTCTGGAAGACCATGGCCCGCTCGGGCCCCGGCGCGCGGACGGGTTCGCCGTCCACCAGGATGCCGCCCTCGTCCCAGCCGGTCAGGCCGGCGATCGCGCGTAACAGGGTCGTCTTGCCGCAGCCGCTGGGCCCGAGCACGGTGACGAACTCGTTGTCGGCGATGGTGAGGTCGACCTCGCTCAGTGCGTGGACCGTCCCGCCCCTGCGGTCGGGGAACCGCTTGGTGAGGTTCTTGATCTCGATCATGCGGTGCTCCTCGGAGAGTTGTGGGACGGCGCCCAGGGGGCTGCCCTTCGTTCGACCCAGCCGGCCGCGGAGATCAGCAGGACGGCTTCGGACAGGACGATGACGACCACCGCGTAGAGCGCGGGCGCGTCGAAGCGGCTGCGGTAGGTGAGGATCAGGCCGCCGTAGCCGACGGACACCATGAGGAGTTCCACGACGACCATTCCCGTGACAGCGCGTCCCAGGGCGAGCCGGACGCCGGTCATGATGGCGGGCAGGGCGCCGGGGATGAGGACGCGGCGCCAGATCTGGGCCTCGCTCGCGCCGAAGGTGCGGCTCATCTCGATCAGTGAGGGGTCGATCTGGCGGATGCCGGCGCGGGCGTTGGTGAGGGCCATGACCACGGAGAACAGCGCCACCAGGATGACGCGGGAGGTCAGGCCGAACCCCACGGACATCACAAGGAGCGGAATGATCCCGGCCATCGGGGTCACGAGCAGGATGCTGAGGTAGACGTCCGTGAAGCGCTCGATCGTGCCGAAGCGCCCCAACAGGAGCCCGGCGGGAACACCCAGGGCGACAGCGGTGAGGAAGCCGAGGACGAGGGCCTGATTGCTGAGCCAGACGGCCCGCCACAGCTCGCCCTCGCCGAGCAACTCGACCGTGGCCGCGGCGGTTTCGGTGAAGGTGGGCAGCAGGATGCTGTCGTGCGTGCGGGCATAGCCCTCCCACAGCGCGGCGACGACCACAAGCGTGAGCAACTGGTAAGGCAGGTCGGTGCCGAGCAGTCGGCGTATCCGGCCGGGCGGCCGGGAGCGGGGCATGGGACCGGCGGTGGTCATGAGGGGCCGCCTCCCTTGGCCCGGGTGCGGTTCACGAAGCTCAGATCGGCCACGTCGGCGGCGTCCATCGGCTCGATGGCCCCCGTGTCCACGAAGAAGTCGATGGTGTCCTGCACGCCTTCCGGGGTGAGTGCGGCGGCGTTGAACAGCTTCTCGTCGACGTAGCGGGCGGCGGTGTCTTCGAGGACGTCGTTGGAGTACGTGTCGGGCAGGTGCTTGCGGACGAGCCGGACGAGGTGGCCCGGCTCGTGGTTGATCTTCCGCTGTACGTCGACCAGGGCATCGATCAGAGCCTGCGCGGGCTTGGGGTGTTTCTTCAGGTAGTCCGCGTCGGCGTACACGGTCTGCGGGTGCAGACCCGGGAAGACCTGGCGGAAGTCGGCCAGGCGCTTCAGCGACCTGCCCTTGGCGCTCGTGGCCAGGTGGGCGGCGTCGCTCTGCTCCAGGGCGGTGGCGGTGATCTCCCCGGCCAGCAGTGCCTGGGTCCTGGTCTCCGAGTCGCCGATGGTCAGGTACTGCGGGCGGGTGTTCTTGGGGCAGGTCTTCTCGATCCACTGGCGCACCATGGTGGTGGCCATGGCGCCCTCGCTGAAGATGCCGAAGGCCCTGCCGTCGAGGTCGCCGCAGTCGTCGGCGCGGGCATCGCCGTAGACAGCCCACTGATTGCCCACCAGGTCGGCGATGATGCGCACCGGGGCGCCCCGCGCGACAGCCATCAGGGCCGGTCCCGTGGCCTCGGCCGAGAATTGGTAGTCGCCGCGGATGAGGCCCTCGACGGCGAGTTCCGGCTCCGCGGCCTCCTCGATCGTCACGTCGTAGCCGGCGGCGCGGACCTGGTCCACGGCTTCCATCAGCGGCACCGAGGTGATGTCGGGTTCGGTCAACACGAGGGTGAAGGAACGGTCGGAGCCTCCGCCCCCGCTCCCGCATGAGGTGAGCAGGCCCGCCAGCAGCACCGAAGCCAGGGCCGCCGCCACGGAACGGGACCTGCGCACCGCCCCGGTTCGCGGCAGCCGGGCCGTATCGGGGCTTCTGGGGCTCGACGGAAATCGGGGGCTCGACAGAAATGAAGGGGGCAAGGCTGGACACCTCCATGCATACAAGGGTGGGCACAACCGGCGGCCGGACTCTCAACTCGTCACTCGGGTGCGGAAGTTGTGCATTCGTTTGCGCGTTCGTATGTATGCTGGAGTCGCCACGGTGAATCCGTCAACCCCGTACTCGTACGAACGACCCATGCACGCAAGCGAGTTGGCGGCGCATCCCGGCGCTTCGCGGGCGGCGAGGGAACTGTCCGCGAGACCAGAGCACCGCACGAGCAACCCACCCAGGGAGGAGTCCGATGACCGGAACGACCGCCACCCCACCCCCGCCCCGGCGAGGAACGGGCCGCCGCCCGACCATGGCCGACGTGGCGCGCGCGGCAGGAGTGAACCCGTCCACCGTCTCCCGGGCGCTGGACGACCGGCACCCCTTCTCCCGCAGCGACACCGCGGCCCGGATCAAACAGATCGCCGCACAGCTCGGCTACACCCCCAACCCGGCCGCGGCCAACCTGCGCCGGCAGAGCACCCGCACGATCGGCGTCGTCATGTCCAGCATCACCGGCACGGTGATGGCCATGCTGTACGAAGAGATCGCCGAAGCCTGCCGCGACCACGGCCTCGACGCACTCCTCGCCACCACCCGCGACGACCTCGAAGCCGAGACAGCACTCGGCCGGCTGCTGCTCAACCGTCGAGTGGACGGGCTGATCCTCGCCACCGCGAGGCTCGACGCCTCCGATGGCTTCCTGACCGAACTGGCCGCCGACGGCACCCCCTACGTCCTGGCCCTGCGCACCGACGGACACAGCCCCGCGGTCGTGGGCGACGACCGGCTCGGCGGCTACCTGGCGGCCCGTCACCTCCTGGACCTGGGACACCGGAGGATCGGGATGATCGCAGGACCGCCTTATGCCTCCAACGCCCTCGGCCGAGTCGCCGGCCTGCGCGAGGCGCTCACCGAAGCGGGCATCGAGGTGGATGAAAGCCTGGTGCGCTCCTCGGGCTTCTCGATGGAGAGCGGAGAGAGCACCGCGGCCGAACTCCTCGCACTGCCGGACGGTCAACGTCCCACCGCCCTGGTGACGGTGAACGACAACACCGCGGTGGGTGCGCTCGCCGCCGCTCGCCGCCACGGCCTCGCCGTCCCCCGGGACCTGTCCGTCGTCGGCTACAACGACACCCCCCTGGCCGCCCGGCTCCCGATCTCCCTCACCAGCGTGCGCGTACCGCTGGGGGAGATCGGACGGGGCGCGGTCGACATGCTGCTGCGGATCATGCAGGAGCGTCCCGTCCGCTCGCTCGTGCACGCCCCCACCCTCATACCGCGCGAATCCACGGCATCAGCCCCGTGACCCCTCCCGACGCACCGCCTTCCACCACCGCGAGAGGAAGCCCGTGACCGACCACGCCAGCACGCCCACCGCACCCGCACCCCGCCGCGCGGCGGCAGCCCGCCCACAACAGCCGGTGGACGAGAAGATCGACGCCTTCTGTCACATCCTCCCCAGAACCTGCGCCGACCGGCTGTTCGCCCTCGACGACGTGCCCGCCCTGGCCAACCTCCGCCGCCGGGTGATGGACATACCCGCCCTCGTCGACCTCGACGTGCGCTTCCGCCAGATGGACGAGTTCCCCGGCTACCGCCAGCTGATCAACCTGGCCGCGCCGCCCGCCGAGGATTTCGGTACGCCGCGCTCCGCCGCCCACTACGTCCGCATGGCCAACGACGCCCTGGCGGATCTGACCGCCAGGCACCCGGACCGGTTCGCGGGCTTCTGCGCCGCGGTCGCCCTCACCGACGTGGACGCCGCCGTTGCCGAACTCGACCGAGCGGTAGGTGAGTTGGGTGCCGTCGGTGTCCAGATCTACACCCATGTGCGGGGCCACTCCCTGGACGAGCACCGCTTCGCACCGTTCTGGGCGCGCGCCGCCGAACTGGACGTTCTCGTGCAAGTCCACCCCTGCCGCAACGCCACCTGGCCCGACTATCCCGCCGAGCAACGCTCCCGCTACGAGATCTGGTGGACCCTCGGTTGGGAGTACGACCTGTCCGCCTTCATGGCACGCGTCGTCTTCGGCGGCATCCTGGAACGCCACCCCTCACTGAAGCTGCTCATCCACCACGGCGGCAGCATGATCCCCCACTTCTCCGGGCGGATCGGCCCCGGCTGGGACCAACTCGGCTCCCGCACCCCGCCCGACCAGCAGGCCGACATCGAAGGACCACCGCTGTCCAAGCGGCCACTCGACTACTTCCGGATGTTCTACGCCGACACCGCCCTCTTCGGCGCCCCGCACGCCCTGCGCTGCGCCCTCGAGTTCTTCGGCCCCGAGCGAGTCCTCTTCGCCTCCGACAGCCCCTACGACCCCGAAAAGGGACCGGGGTACGTCCGCTCCTCCATCGCGGACGTGAACCGCATGGACCTCGCCCCGCACGAACGCACCGCGATCTTCGCAGGCAACCTACGACGGCTCACCGCAGGCCGACTGCTCGACTGAGTCCCCAATGTGTCGGAGTGTCGGTAGAACTCGATGCGATCGCGGCGGCCGGACTGGACTGCCTCGTACGGCGGTCATCCCTGGAGGTACCCCTCCAGCAGGTCCGCCAGTTCCTTCGGCCTGCTGAGCGCTACGCAGTGACCGCCGCCGATCTCGTCGGGCACGAGGCCCAGGCGCGCTCGCGTCAGACCGCGGAAGAACTCGGGCGGGAAGAAGCGGTCGTCCTTGCACACGATGAACTTTGTGGGCGTGTCCGGCCAGGCCGCCAGCGGCCAGGGCTCGCTGCCCGCCCGGGAGGACTCCTGCCGCTCCCTGCGCATGGACTCCTCGGCCAGCTTGCGCGGAACATCGTGGTAGAAGCTCTCGAAGGGGTCCTCGATGGCGGAAAGACCTGCGGAGTCCCTGGCCTGGATGCAGCCGGTCGTCTCCCACCAGTCGTCCGGCCGCTCGCCCGGGGCCGGGATCATCCCGGCCAGCAGAACCAGTACGTCGACCGGGAGCCGGTCGGCCACCAGCGGCGCGGTGAACGCGCCGTAGGAATGGCCGACGACCACGAGATTCCGCCGCTCGCCGACGGCCCCGACAACGGCGTCGGCGTAGTCGCCGAGTCCCGCGGAGGGTCGGTCCGACGGCAGGTCCGGGGCAACGGTCTCATGCCCCCGCGTGCGCAGCTCGGCCTCGAGGAGATGCCAGGCCCAGCCGCTGTCGCCGCCGCCGTGGATGAGTACGAAGGTTGCCATTCCCCCTGTATACCGGTGGAGCAGGCCCGTCCGGGCGAACCGCGCGCACCCGGCCTGCGGCGAGGGCCGGGGTCAGTCGGTGATGTACCAGTTGTTCTTGAGGTACTCCAAGGTGTAGTTGCCGAGGTCGCTCTCGGTGAAGGTCGCGGAGGACCTGACCGCTGCGACCGGCATCTCGATCTTGTCGGGTGTGCGCACGGCGACGCGCTGTGGGTCGACCGTCGCGGTCTTGAGGGCGTTCTTCTGCGTGGGCGAGATCATCTTGAACACGGTGGCGTACGTCGATGTGCACGGGCCGACGCCCTCGTCCTGTGCCTTCTTCGCGGCGGGCGCGGCCACTTCGCAGACCGTGTCGATGTCCTCGCGGCCCAGGGCGTGGAGGTACTGCTCGTAGCGCTGGATCGCACCCTGCTTCGTCCTGGGCGCGGGCTGGTCGCCGGTCGGCTTGGCCGAGGGCTTCTTGGTTCGAGCGGACGCCGACGGCGTGGCCGACGGTTCTTCGGTCCGCGTGGACGTGGACGGCTGCGAAGACTTCGACGGCTTCGCGTCCGCGTCGTCCTTCGCTTTGTCGGGACCACACCCGCACGCCACCAGCGCCACACAGGCGGATACCGCCACGCCCACCATCGTCCGTGCTCTCATTCGCTTCCCTCACTACCAGCCGACAACGCCTCAAGAGGGTACGCAGAATCCAGGCGAACGGTTCCCGAGCCGGTCCAGGCGAGCTCCAAGTGGTCCGGGTGTCCCATGCGGACCACCCAGTGCGACAGTCGGCGCGCCACTGCTTCGCGAGAAGCTCGGCGGTTTTCACTGGACGGCAAAAAGAAAAGGCAAGGAGCACTCTCTCTCCTCGCCACTCTCAACTTATAGCGCACCAGGGGGCTTGCCACAAGGCCCGGGGTACGGCGCAGAATCGTCGGCCGAGGCCGCCACCTGTGGAAATGGGTGCCTGCCGCCCGACTGGGCGGAGCGGCCAGCCGTACGGTCTCCCTACCTCGGAGGTATCGCAGTGACCGAGCAGTACGTGTTGGATCTTCAAGAGGTGGACGAGACGCAGCTCGCAGTCGTCGGCGGTAAGGGCGCGCACCTCGGCGGGCTGTCGCGGATCGAAGGCGTCCGCGTGCCGTGTGGATTTTGCGTGACGACGGACGCCTTCCGGCGGGTGATGGTGGAAGCGCCGTCGGTCGACGATCTGCTCGATCGGCTGTCGCGCGTGAACCCGGACGACCGGGAGGCGGTCCGCTCGCTCAGCGCGCAGGTCCGCCGGACCATCGAAGAGGTCGCCATCCCGGGCGACATCGCGGCGGCGATCACCCGCGCGCTCGCCCAGCACGGCGAGCAAACCGCGTACGCCGTCCGATCCAGCGCGACGGCAGAGGACCTGCCGACAGCCTCCTTCGCCGGCCAGCAGGACACCTACCTGAACGTCGTGGGGCCGACAGCGATCCTCCAGCACGTCAGCCGGTGCTGGGCATCGCTGTTCACCGAGCGGGCCGTGACCTACCGCCGGCGGCACGGCATCGACCACCGTACGGTCCACATGGCCGTGGTCGTGCAGCGGATGGCCTTCCCGCAAGCATCCGGCATCCTCTTCACCGCCGACCCTGTCACGGGCAACCGGAAGGTCGCCACCGTGGACGCCGGCTTCGGCCTCGGTGAGGCCCTGGTCTCCGGCCTGGTGAACCCGGACGTCTTCAAGGTGTGCGACGGGGAAGTCGTTTCCAAAGCGATCGCCGCCAAGCAGCGAGCCGTTCACGCCCTGCGGGCCGGTGGTACGGAGGAGGTGGCGATCGACCCGCAGCGGCAGGAGCAGCCGGCGCTGACGGATGCGCAGGTCGTACGGCTCGTACAGCTCGGGCGGCGCATCGAAGCGCACTTCGGCCGCCCGCAGGACATCGAGTGGTGCCTGGTCGACGACGGCTTCCAGATCGTGCAGAGCCGGCCGATCACGACGCTGTTCCCCATCCCCGAGGCCGACGACCAGGAGAATCACGTATACGTGTCCGTCGGTCATCAGCAGATGATGACCGACCCCATGAAGCCCCTGGGGCTCTCCATGTGGCAGCTGACGGCCATGGTTGCGATGCAGGAGGCCGGCGGGAGGCTGTTCGTCGACGTCGCCCGGCGCCTTGCCGCGCCGGAGGGCCGCGCCGGTCTCCTGGACCTGATGGGGAGAGGCGATCCGCTGACCAGGGACGCGCTGGAGACCGTACTCGACCGCGACGACTTCGTCCCGGCGCTCCCGGACGCGGGTCGTCCCGGCGGGCCGCGAGCCGGCGATGCGTCCGCCCCCCTTGAGGCCGACCCGGCCATCGTCACCGAGCTGATCGAGCGAAGCCAGGTGTCCATCGCCGCGCTGGAGCGCGACATCCGGACGAAGACCGGACCGGCGCTGTTCGATTTCCTCCTGGAGGCCTTCGAGGAGCACAAGCGGGTGCTCGGCGATCCGCTGAGCATGCAGGCGATCATGGCGGGGATGGAGGCCACGTGGTGGCTCAACGACAAGTTGCAGGAGTGGCTGGGCGAGAAGAACGCCGCTGACACGCTGACGCTGTCCGCCCCCGACAACGTCACGTCGGAGATGGGACTGGCGCTGCTCGACGTCGCGGACGTGATCCGCCCCCATCCGGAGGTGGTGGCGTTCCTGCGGGGCGTCGAGGACGAGGGTTTCCTGGACGAGTTGGCGAAGCTCGAGGGCGGGACCGCAGCGCGCGACGCCATCGAGGCCTACCTGGACCGGTACGGTATGCGCTGCGTCGGCGAGATCGACATCACGAGGCCGCGTTGGCGCGAGCGCCCCACCACGCTCGTGCCCGTGATCCTCGACAACGTCAGGATCTTCGAACCGGGCGCCGCCGAGCGGCGCTTCGAGGAAGGCCGGCAGAAGGCGCACAAGAAGGAACACGACGTGCTGTCACGCTTGCGGGCCCTGCCGGACGGGGACCAGAAGGCCGACGCGGCCAAGCGGATGATCGACCAGGTCAGGACCTTCATCGGATACCGGGAGTACCCGAAGTACGGCATCATCAGCCGCTACTTCGTCTACAAGCAGGCCCTGCTGGCAGAGGGCGAGCGCCTCGTGCGAGCCGACGTGCTTCCTGACAAGGAGGACATCTTCTACCTCACGTTCCAGGAACTCCACGAGGTCGCGCGCTCGAACCAGGCGGACGACCAGCTCATCCAGCAGCGCAAGGAAGCGTTCCGGTCGTACGACGCGCTCACGCCGCCCCGGGTCCTCACATCGGATGGCGAGGCCTTCAACGGGGCGTACCGGCGCGACGACGCTCCGGCCGACGCCCTGATCGGCCTCCCGGTGTCCGCCGGGACCATCGAGGGACGGGCCCGCGTCATCCTTGACATGGCGGAGGCCGATCTCGAAGCGGGCGACATCCTGGTCACGACCTTCACCGACCCCAGCTGGTCGCCACTGTTCGTCGGAATCGCGGGCCTGGTGACGGAGGTTGGCGGCCTGATGACCCATGGCGCGGTGATCGCCCGGGAGTACGGCTTGCCGGCCGTCGTCGGCGTGGAGAAGGCCACGCGGCTGATCCGGGACGGGCAGCGGATCCGTGTGCACGGGACCGATGGGTACGTCGAGGTCCTTCCCTGAGGAAGCCCTACCGGCAACATGCGGATCCACACCGGGAAATGAGAACCCATCTTCAAACCGGCGGGGCGAAGCCGTGGTGGTCGCCGCACTACCGTGCGCCTGTGCCAGAAACCAGGGTTCGGGACATGGCCGAGGCCATCATTGGATCCCTAGCGGCGGTTTTCGGGGCCCTCATCGGAGCCTGGGCGGCGCTGAAAGCGCGCACGCCTTCTGAAGCGAAGGTCGAAGTTGTCGACGTCGCGCTGGTGCCTGGAGGGTGCAGGTATGTGAGGGACCGGGCCAGTGGTCCCGCGTGCCTCACTGATATCTGGGGGTTCGTGAGGCACGTACGGCACGGTGGCGTGCAAACGTTTCAGTCGAAAAGTTTGGATCGTCAGTACGCAGGGTTTCGATCGAAACCCTTGTCCACTCGCATGGCCTGCACGGGGTTGTCGTAGCGGGCGGCGATGGCAGGGTTGGCCTTCCAGATGCGCTCCCATCGCTGGTCACGCAGCACCGTCCAGTACGGGACCCCGGCGCCAACTTGTCCGCGCTGTCTCCCAGTCCGGCAGGTCGCACGCACCAGCGCCCCGGCCCGCGGGCCGGGGCGCCGTCTCGACTAGTTGGTGTGGTGCCCCCCGGACTTCATCCAGGCGGCGGTGACGGTGGTGTCGCCGGCCTGGGGCTCGCTGTTGACCCAGCTCCAGGCGAAGGTGCCGAGTGCGAGGGCGGCGAATGCGAGGGCTGTGCGGCGGATGGTGCGGGTCATGAGTTCCCTCCCCGTGTTGTGATCATCGGACGGGTGGATCCTGCACGTCACAGGGCCGGGCAGCCCAACCGGCGCGCCGCGTTCACGCTTCTTTATCAGCCAGAGACCCGCGAGGGTGGAGGCCCGTTCAGGGGCGAACGAACCTCCACCCAGCCGCCGGGCCAGCGGGTGTGTTCACCCTAGGAGGGCGTCGGGCTGCACCCCACGATCCGGGGACGTGCCTAGTGTGGCTTAACCAGCCAAAGGGTCCGGAATGCGAATCTGATCCGGTGATGTCGGGTCGTGCCAGGAGATGGTGTTCTCGCCGGTGAGGCGGCGGGCCATCAGGTCGGTCATGGCCAGGTGGATCATGGCTTCGGAACGGTGAGGGTGAGTTTCGCAATCACGCGCCAGGCGGCGGTGGAGCATCAGCCAGCCGTAGGTCCGCTCGACCGTCCAGCGTTTCGGTATCGGGGTGAAGCCCCTGGTCCCGGGGGTGCGTTGGACGATTTCGAGGTCGATGCCGAGGGTAGCGGCGTGATCGATGAAGTGCTTGCGGTAGCCGCCGTCGACCCAGACCTTGCGCAGACTGGGGTGGTCGGCGGCGGCCTGCCGTGGAGTCCTGCACGCCGGCCGCGGTGACAAGTACCGCCGGCAGCAGGCCGAGGGTGTCGGTGATGATGCTGCGTTTGCGGCCCACGATCTTCTTGCCCGCGTCGATGCCCTGCGTTCTGGCGGGGACGGAGGTGGAGGTCTTGACGCTCTGCGCGTCGATCACGCAGGCCGAGGGGTGGCGGTGCTTGCCTTCCTTTCCTGCTGGCGCACCAGCTCTCGCAGCAGCCCGTTGAGCTGGGCGAAGATGCCGTAGACCGTCTGATGCGGCGGGAAGTCGTGCGGGAGGTAGGCCCACTGGCAGCCGGTGCGGTCCACATACAGGATGGCGTTCATGATCTCGCGCAGGTCGTGCCGGGGCGGCCGTCCGAAGTCCAGCACCAGACCATCAGTGGAAGCAAAACTAGAGATAACACCGCACCACAGAGAAAAGCGACCTCTGAGCGACAAAGACCCCCTGTTATGGTGCGCCGATGTCGTCGATCAAGAAGTTCCAAGTCACCTTTGACTGTGCGGAACCGGAGCGTGTCGCTCGCTTTTGGTGTGAGGTGTTGGGGTACGTCGTATCGCCGCCACCGGGAGGGTTCGCCACTTGGGACGATTTCGACCGCTCCCGGCCTCCTGAGGATCAGGGTTCATGGTTCGCCTGCGGCGATCCCTCAGGTGTGGGCCCGCGCTTGTTCTTTCAGCGCGTGCCCGAAGGCAAGGTCGTCAAGAATCGGGTGCATCTTGACGTGAGGGTCGGCACCGGGCTCGTGGGCGAAGAGCGCCTCGCCACGCTCGAAGCCGAGTGCACGAGACTGGTCGCGCTCGGCGCGGTACGGGTGCGGCTTCTGTATGACGGCAACGATTCGTGCATCGTGATGCAGGACATCGAGGGCAACGAATTCTGCGTCGACTGAGCGTCCTCCCATTCGGTGAGGAGCTTGTTGACCTCGGTGGCGTTCCTACTGGATCCAGTGGCATATGAAGCCACGGAGGCTTGCGGGTATTGCGGACAATAACTGTCCGCAATACCCGCAAAGCATGGGCGAGCCAGATGTTCCGAGTGGGTCGGGTCCTGCCCGTTTCGCCTTGCGGACAGAAGCTGGCCGCAAGGTGGGGCACTCTCCAGTTGCCGGCAACCCCTACTACGTCACCCTCGCCCAGGGCGGCGGCCCCGACTTCTCCCTCTTCGCCCAGGACCAGATCGGCGACCAGCAGCCCGGCGACGTGTACGCCAAGGGCGCCACGGACGTACTCGCCGCCTGGCAGACCGAGGGCGCCCTGCAGCGCCAGATGCCGCTGCCCGGCGGTGGGATGGGCCCGCGCATCGCGGACCTGCACCTCCTGGAGGCCGTCCTGCACGGCTGGGACCTGGCCACGGCCACCGGCCAGGACCGTACCGGCGACCCGGACGCCGTGAAGGCCGCCATGGCCGGCTGGTACGGCAACTTCCCCGACGAAGCCCGCGTCCGGACCGGCATGTTCGGCCCCTCCAAGCCCGCCCCCGACGACGCCCCCGAACTCGACCGCCTCGCCGCCTACTTCGGCCGCGCCATCTGATGGGTGTTGCCGTCCCGGCCGCCTCCGCCGACTCGACGAGGTACGGCCCCGAACGCAGCCGAGACCGGACAGAACGTGAGTTCTGTCCGGTCTCCGGAACCGCATCACCCCGGGCGGCGGCGCATTCGCCAGGCGTGGAGATCCGGCCGGATGTTCCCGGCCCTCGTGCATCAGGCGGCGTCGATCGCCTGGGTGATCTTGCGGGCCATCTCGGCGAGGGCGGGGCTGGGCTGGGCGTTGCGGGTCTGGGCGGCGGCTTTGACGGCGACGGTGACGGTGCTGCGGAAGTTGTCGGCCTCGGCGAGGTCCTGCTTCTTGAGCAACTCCATGGCGGCCGTCAGGGCGGGAAGAACCTCGTCGGCGATCTCCGCCGTGGACTTGCCGTTGAGCTTCATGCCCTTGGGCTTTTCGGCGAGTACGTGGCCGACCTGGCCGGTCGCGGAGTACAGGGCGAAGCTGCCGTTGGTGGCGGCCCGGTGGGGCGAGTGGGCGACGGCGGCGTAGGCCATCAGGTAGACGGCGCCGTGGGCGGCGGTCTGAAGGGTGAGCTTGTCCTGGTCGTTAAGGGTGATGCCCATGATGTCTGCTCCTCGAGAAGCTGTGCGTGATGGATAAGCCCTGCCGAGCCGTTCCCGGCCCGGCCGAACTTGGTACGCCTCCAAGGTCGCCCCCACCCCTGACACCGACCTGTCACGCCCCCGCCACGCTCCGACCCCGGACCGCCACGGCACCGTCACGAGCCCGGGGAAGCCGGTAAAGACGCAGGCACGTACATCTGCAACGCTGTCGTCTGGTGGGGGAGGAGGAATGAGCGACATGACCCTGGTGAAAGACATCGATGCCCGCGGCATGCAGCACTGTGAGACGACAGCGCTGGGCGTGCTGCTGCGGCATGAGGGGCTCGACCTGTCCGAGCCCATGCTGTTCGGGCTTGGCTCCGGGCTGTCCTTCATCTACTGGGACAGCAAAGCCATGGGCTTCCCCTTCCTGGGAGGCCGGGTCAAGCCGTTCGAACTCACCAAGAACCTGACCGCCGCGCTCGGCCTTGAGTTGCTGGTCGGGGAGACCACCTCTCCGCGCAAGGCATGGCAGAACGTGGCGGCACCCATCGACGCCGGCAGGCCCGTCGGCCTTCAGCTCGACAGCTACCACCTGGACTACTTCAGCACCAAGGTGCACTTCGGCGGGCACGTCGTGGCCATGTACGGCTACGACGCACAGGACGCCTACCTGGTGGACACCGACCCGCAGGGCGGAGCCGTCACCACCGGCCTCGCCAGTCTGGCCAAGGCCAGGGCCGAGCGCGGCCCCATGGCCGCCAAGCACCGCTCCTTCACCATCACGGCACCCAGCGGCCCGACGTCACCGCAGGACCGGATCATCCCCGCGATCAAGACCTGCGCCCATGCCTTCCTGAACCCGCCCATCGCGAACCTGGGCCACCGGGGCATCGAGAAGACGGCCAAGCAAGTGCCGAAGTGGCTGGAGCGCAGCGACAATCAGCGTGAGGACCTGCCACGGGCCGCCGTCCTCATGGAGCGAGCCGGCACGGGCGGAGCCCTGTTCCGCAACCTCTACCGGGACTTCCTCGCCGAGTGCGCCCAACTGATCGACAGCAGTCACCTGCGCACCGGCCACAGCCTGTACGCCGAGGCCGCCACCCTCTGGACACAGGTGGCCGCACTCGTCGCGACAGCAGGAGAATCCGGCGACGCGAAGCACCTCACGCAGGCCGGCTCCATCCTCCACGACCTCTCACGCATCGAACGCGATGCGATGCAGGCACTCAGCCTGCTCTAGGCAGTGAGGGAGAACGTGGTCAGGCTGCCGCGGGAGTTCACGTAGCCGAAGTGGCCCGTGGCGAGACCTCTGTACGCGCGGCCACCTGGGTCGCCGCGCGGGCATACCCCCGCACCGGCGGTCGCGTGTCGTCCGCGCGCCAGGCCAGGGCCAGACAGGACGGGGAGACGCCGGTGACCGGGCGGGTGACGACGTCGCCTCGGGTGAGGAGTGGGGCGTTGCCCGCGGCGAGCAGGCAGACGCCGCGGCCGTCGACCAGTGCTTCGTACGTTTCGTCGGGGCTGTGTATGACGGCCCCGATCCGTACGGGGCGGCCCGCGCGGGCCTCCGGGGCGAGCCAGTAGTCGCGCAGCGGGCCCGCGGACTCCGGGAGCGCCAGGAACGGCTCGTCGAGGAGGTCGTCCAGCGCCACGGTGTCGCGCCCGGCGAGCCGGTGGTCCGCGGGGAGCGCGACATGCCGGGGCTCCTCGGCCACCACGACGTGGCCGTAGCGGTGTGGCTCGGGCAGCGGCAGCCATACGTACGCCACGTCGCTGCCGCCGTCGGCGAGGCCCGCCGTGGCGTCCTCCCAGCCGACTTGACGGAGGATCAGCTCGGCGTCCGGGAAGGCGGCGGTGAAGCGCGACCTGACGGCGGGCAGCAGGCCGCCGCGCCCCGGGCTGGTGCTCATGCCCACGACGAGCCGGGCGCCCTCCGCCGCCTTCGCCTCCTCCAGCGCTGCCTGGCCCTCCTCCCAGGCCTCCAGGACGCGCCGGGCGTGCGGCACCAGCGCCTCTCCGGCGCGCGTGAGGCGTACCGAACGCCGGTCCCGTACGAACAGCGGCGCGCCCAGCGCCTTCTCCAGGAGCCGGATCTGCTTGCTCAGCGCGGGTTGTGAGACGAACAGCCGCTCCGCGGCGCGCGTGAAGTGCAACTCCTCGGCCACCGTGAGGAAGTAGCGCAGATCCCTGCTGTGGACGTCCATAACCCATGGCTATCACGGGAGGTCTTGGACGGGGGAGTAGTCGCAGCGGCAGAGTTCCCTTCACCGCGAGGGCGAAAGGTCGTCGAGGTCAAGTCGACGTGATGCAGAGGGAGGTGCCATGAACAAGGTGTGGCTGATCACCGGGGCGAACAGTGGTTTCGGGCGGGCGTTCACCGAGGCCGCGGTCGCGGCGGGAGACGTCGTGGTGGCCACCGCGCGGCGGCCCGAGGCGCTCGCGGATCTGGTCGCCGCGCACCCGGACCGGGTGGAGGCGGTCGCGCTCGACGTCACCGACCTGCCTGCCGGCCGGGCCGTCGTCGAGGACGTGGTCGCCCGGCACGGGCGGATCGACGTCCTGGTCAACAACGCGGGCCGCACCCACGTCGGCGCCACCGAGGAGACCACCGACGCCGAACTGCGCGACCTGTTCGACGTGCATTTCTTCGGCCCGGCGGAGCTGGTCCGGGCCGTGCTCCCGCACATGCGGGCCCGCCGTTCGGGGGCGATCGTGCAGCTGAGCAGCGTGGGCGGGCAGCTGTCGTTCGCGGGGTTCTCCGCGTACAGCGCCACCAAGTTCGCCTTGGAGGGCCTGTCGGAGGCGCTGGCGGACGAGGTGCGTCCGTTGGGCATCAAGGTGCTGGTCGTGGAGCCGGGCGCGTTCCGCACCGGACTGTTCGGCAACGCGAGTTCCAGCGGGCGCATCGAGAACGAGGCGTACGACGCCACGGTCGGCGCCACCCGCCGCATGGTCGAGAGCGGCGACGGCGAGCAGCCGGGCGACCCCGCGAAGGCCGCCGCCGCGGTGATCGCCGCCCTGGAGGCCGACAACACTCCGCTGCGGCTGCCGCTCGGCGACGACTCCGTGGACGCGCTGGTCGCCCACCTCGACGCGGTGCGTACGGAGATCGCGACTTGGGAGAAGACGGCGCGGGCGACGGCGTTCGACGAGGCTGCGGACGCGCACGCCTCTGAGTGACGCGCAACTCTGAGTGGGGCGGCGACCCGGAGTGAGTAGGGCGGCGCCCCGGAGTTCACGGGTCGGGCCGAGTCGCCCCCGCTCCATGGCGGGGTCCACTCCGCGGCCGCAGGCTTACGCGCCGCCTGCCTCCGGCCCCGCCACCGTCAGCGCGCCGCGGTGATCCTGATCTCGGCCACCGCGCCGTCGCCCCGTAGAGTCAGCGCCCCCGGGCCCTCGTGACGTACACAGTCGAGGCGGCCGAGCGCGGTCTCCCGTCCGTCCGGTCCACCGACGGTTATCCCTTCGGTGGCGGCCATGATGAGCAGGGTCTCGTCCGCGACGTACGTCATCTCCGTCTCCCGTGCGGCGGCGAGGGCGATGATCTGCACGTGTGCCGTCGCCCGGCCCCGGCGGGTCATCACATTCATGTCGCGTACCGCGCCCGCCTTCAGCCGACAGTCCGTCACCGCGTCGCCGGAGAAGGCGAACGGGCTCAACGGCTCGACCAGTTGTTGGGTCCCGTCCACGGTCAGCACCATGCCTTCGCCCTCGACCAGGGTGATCACGCGGTCGATTCCGGGGAAGGGAGAGAAGGGGCCTCCCGCGTCCACGTCCGCGATGCTCACCCGCCAATCGAAGCCGTCCGCGGGCTCCGCCGAGGCCGGGGGCGCTTGCAGGGTGCCCGACGCGACCTCCCGGGTCGTACCGCCGCCGTTCTTCCACGGCATGGTGCGGTATTCGCTCCAGCGCAGAACATCTCCGCCCATCCGACGCCGCCTCCTTGTTCCGTCTTCCGGCCGGCCACAGCCTACGTGCCGACCAGGAGGGGAGAGGCGGGTGCCTCATCCGACGGGAGGAGTCCCACTCCGGATACGACGCCCCGCTCTGTAGGGTGCGACGTCATGACTCGTGACATGTCTCCGGCAGCGGACACAGGCCTGGCGCGTCGCCCTGGAGGGTGCTTGGTCTTCGGTGTCGCGGTGGCCGCTGCTGTTCTGGTCACCGTGTGGTGGGGGATCGTCGGGCTGAGCACCGAGAACTTCGGGAGTGACTGTCTCTCCTCTTTCGGTGAGACCGGGCGGCGGGCTGATCACTGTTACCGGGTGAACGACCGGGCCGAGACATGGCTTCCCCGGCTCGTGTCCGCTTCCTGGATCAGTGCGGCTCTGATGCTTGTCCTGCCCCGTCGGCTTCATCAGGGGCGGCGCACGGCCGTCGGCATCGCCGTCGCCTGCCTCGTCGTCGCCGTAGTGCTCGGATCCCAAGCCGTAATTGCCTCTGCGCCGTGAGCCGGGCCCACGGGCCGATGACGCTTCAGCTCTGACTCCGATGATCGACTCCGACTCCGACTCCGATCATCGACCGCGGCGAAACCCTGTCCGACAGAGGGCTCGCGGGCCACGTATTGACCCACTACTACGTGGTACTGTGTAGTGGTACTCGGTGCTACGCAGTACTGGGAGATCGAAGAGGGCCCGCGATGGACGATCTGACGGAGATGCTGAAAGGCACGCTTGAAGGCTGCGTGCTTCAAATCATCAGCAGCGAGGAGACCTACGGGTACGCCATCACGCGTCGGTTGAACGAACTCGGCTTCACCGACGTCGTCGAGGGGACGACGTACACCATCCTGCTGCGACTCGAGCGGAACGGGCTCGTCCAGGTGACGAAACGGCCGTCCGGAATGGGGCCACCGCGCAAGTTCTTTGCGCTCAACGACGCGGGGCGTAAGGAACTCGCGACGTTCTGGGCGAAATGGGAGTACGTCTCATCACGCATCGACAAGCTCAAGGAGGGTGGGCGATGAACTTCTGGGCGACCATGACGGGCAGCGACATCACCAGGGAATGGAAGGCGTTCGAAGCCCGGGCCGAGCAATTGCCGGCCGACTACCGGGCGGCATGGCAGCAGATCAAGGTTCACCTCTCCCCGTACTCGGACTTCACGGGTCGCAATCTGACGCCGATTCTTGATGGCGCCCTGGGGCTGCTCGAAGAGACAGCGGCGGACGGGCAGAGCATTCACGAGGTGCTCGGCGACGACATCAAGGGCTTCTGTGTGGCGCTGACCGGCGGACAAGAGGCCCGGACCCATCGCGACCGGTGGCGCGAGCAGTTGAACAGGAACGTCGCCAAGAAACTGGGCCAGCTAGGAGGCTGACATGGGCATCCAAGACATCATCGAGGGCAAGAAGCAGTGGCGGGCGCACATGGCGCGGGTCCACGCGCTGCCGGCTGACTACCAGATCGTCTACAAGGAGATTCAGAGGTACTTCTTCAAGGTCGGACCGGTCGACTTGCCTGACGGGCCCCTGCTTCCAGGGATCGTCGATTTCTTCGAGGAGGGAGTGGCGGCCGGCAAGGGAGTCCTTGAACTCATCGGCAACGACGTCGCTGCCTTCTGCGACGACCTGGTCAAGGACTCGCGCACCAACGCGGACATCTATCAGGAGTCCATCAGCGGGGAGCCCGGCACGGCCGAGAAGTGACACCTCCAACGGGGCCGGCAAGACCACACTCGTGAAGATCCTGTCCACCCTGCTCAGGGCCGACGCCGGGGCTGTCAGCGTCAACGGCCTCGATGCCGCCACGCAGGCCGCGGACGTACGGGAATCCATCAGCCTCACCGGGCAGTTCACTACCGTCGACGGCATCCTCACCGGGCGGGAGAACCTCGTACTGGTCGCCAAGCTGCGGCACCTCAAGGACCCGGGACGGATCGCGGACGACATGCTCTAACGTTTCTCGCTGACCGAAGCGGGTCGCGGCGGGCAGCGCAGCGACGTATTCGGGCGGCATGCGCCGCCGCCTCGACATCGCGATGAGCATCATCGCGAGCCCGCCGGTCATCTTCCTCGACGAGCCGACGGCCGGGCTCGATCCCCAGGGGCGTGTCGAGGTGTGGAGGGCGGTCGAGGGGCGCGGGTGCCTTCGCCTACCCGCTCATCTTCCTGCCGTTCCTCAGCTCGGCGATCGTGCCAACCGAGACCATGCCCGCCCCGGTGGCGGCCTTCGCCAATCACCAGCCGGCGACGCCCATCGTCAATACGATCCGCGACCTGTTCGCCCAACAGCCGGTCGGCACCGGTCGGCACCGACGTCTGGACCGCCGTCGCCTGGTGCGTCGGTGTCCTCGTCGTGGCGTACGCCCTTGCCAATGGCCTCCTACCGCCGCAAGATCGCCTGAGAAGGCCCTGTGCGAGGATCGCGGCGTGAACGATCTACGCTTCCGTCTGGCCGACGACGCCGACCTTGCCGCCGTCGTGCGTCTGCGCGACGACGCTGCCCGCTGGATGCTTGCCCAGGGCATCACTGGTCAGTGGCAGCCTGGTGAACTGGGCGAGGGCCACTTCCGCCGGATCATGAAGAACGGGGAGGTGTGGCTCGCCGAGGCTGCCGATCGTGTCGTCGGGGCCTGGGAGTTGTGGTGGGAGGACGAGGACGCCTGGGGCCCTCAGCCGCCGACCGCCGGCTACGTGCACCGCCTGATGGTGGACCACACCAGGGTCCCGGCCGGGACGGGACGGCAGCTTCTGCGAGTCGCGGAGCGCCGCGTGGCTGAGGCGGGTCGGACGTTGGTACGTCTGGACTGCTTGGCCGGCAACGCACGCCTGACCACGTATTACCTCAACGCCGGCTATCAGGTTGCCGGACACAAGGAGGGCAAGCCGCAGCCGGGCGGCACGGTCAAGTCGTTCACGCTCCTCGAGAAGTCCGTACGGGACGGCGGGGAATAGGAAGCGCCCGCGTTCGTCGTCGGTCGGGGGCGGCAGGATGCCCCCAACCCCACCGCACACATGAGCCCCGCCGCCATCCGGCCGCGGGGCTCGCTGCGTGTGCGGGTGCCGCGTCGCAGGCCTTCGTGGGCCGGTGCGCAATCGGCGAGCCGAACGAACCGAGTCCGAGCGTTGATTTCCCGCTCCTCAGCATTCGCACGACACTGCCTGATTCTCGTGACGCTGCTTCATGTGCGCGTTCCATAAGCGCCGGTGATGGAATCGAAAACCGGGTGTGCAGGATCGAATGAGCCGCTTCGGAGTTACGGTTTTTGTATCGCATCGCGGTACCTCGCGCGCTGCCGTGCAGAGCATCCCCGAACACCGACCGTGAATTTCGTGCGCCCTGATCGGAGTGCGGGGGAGGGTGCCATGACGCCCGAAGGCGCCCGACGGAGCAGGGAATTGAGACCGCCACCCCTGCTGCGCAATCCGAAGCCGAACAGGAGCACTCCGTCATGATTCCGCTGTCCTTCGCGCAGCGTCGCCTGTGGTTCATCGACCGGTTCCAGGGGCCGTCGGCGACGTACAACCTGCCCTTCCTCATCCGGCTCACCGGGGGCCTGGACGTGGCGGGGCTCACCGAGGCGGTCCGTGATGTCGTGACACGCCATGAGAGCCTGCGCACGCTCATCGTGGAGGACGCCGCCGGTGCGCCCGCTCAACGTGTGCTGTCGGCGGAGGAGTTATGCCTCGGTGTTCCGTTGGCCGAGGTGGCCGAGGAGACGGTCGCCTGCGACGGAGAGTCCGCGGTGCCCCTCGCCCGCGACCTGGCGACCGCGTACACCGCACGGGTACGCGGCGAGGAGCCGGGCTGGGACGAACTGCCGGTCCAGTACGTCGACTACACGCTCCGGCAACGCGAGCTGCTGGGTGGCGAGAGTGACCCCGAGAGTGTGCTCTCTGCCCAGATCGGCTACTGGCGCGAGGAGTTGACCGGGGTGCCGCAGCCGATGCGGCTGCCCGCCGACCGGCCGCGCCCGCCTGCGGCCAGCCACCGGGGCGACGGCGTCAGCCTCAGTGTGGACGAGGAACTGCCCGGCAGCGTCACCGCGCACTTGGGGCCGCTCTCCACGCCGACCGCCAAGTTCGACCTGGAATTCAACTTCTTCAACGACCCGGACGAACCGGGTCTGTTGATCTACCTCGAGTACGCAACCGACCTGTTCGACAGGTCCACCGCCGAAGCCGTGACCGCCCGCTTCGAGCGCCTGATCCGGCAGCTGACGAGCGACCCGGCCCGCCCGGTCGCCCTGGCGGACGTTCTGGAGGACGACGAGCGCGAGCGGGTCCTGCGCACGTTCAACGACACCGCGGCGCCGACGCCAGAGCTGACCGTCGCAGGGCTCGTCGAGCGGCAGGTGGCGGCCACCCCGGACGCGACCGCCCTGGTCTGCGACGACCTGGAACTGACCTACGCCGAGCTCGACGCGCGGGCCGAGCGGCTCGCCCGCGAGCTGACCGGCCGGGGCGTGGGCCCCGAGACCGTCGTCGCCCTGGCCCTGCCGCACTCCGCCGACCTGGTCGTCGGCATGCTCGGCATCCTCAAGTCCGGCGCCGCCTACCTGCCGATCGACCCCAAGTACCCGAGCACGCGCCTGGACCACATCCTCTCCGACGCCCGCCCGCGCCTAATACTGACCGCCACCGACACGGTCGGCGTGCTGCCGGAGAACGACATCCCGCACCTGCTCATCGAAGACGTCTTGGGCGGAGACGGCTTCGCCGGAGACGACGCTCGTACGGGAGACACCGGCGCCACGGCGCCCCGCGCGCAGGCCGTACCCCCGCACCCCTGCCCGCGAACGCCGCCTACGTCATGTACACCTCCGGCTCCACCGGCACCCCCAAGGGGTGTACGGCATCCAGGCCCGTGGCTTCGACGGATCGCCCACGCCGTCGCCGCCGAACTGCAGAGCCGGGGCCACGAGGAGCCGGCGATCACGCTCCTCCACGCCGCCCCGGCCGGCTGGTTCACCGAACGCGGTGAGGTGGTCAGCCGTGCCGAGGCGCGTGATGCGCTCGCGGGCTATCTGCCCGGCGATGAGAACGACTCCGGCCGCACGGCCCTCGTGGAGAGCGGCGCCACCCTCGCGACGGAACACGTCCGCCTGATCGGGCACTTCACGCAGCCGGTCTATCGAGGCACTGCCCTGTTCTTCAACGCGACCGACAGCCCTGAGGCCGAGGCCGCGTTCTGGGCTCCGTACGTCGACGGCGACGTGCGCGCGTACGACATCCACGTCACCCACATAGGCCTGACCTCGCCGGAACCCGCGGCCGAGATCTGCGCCGTCATCGACCGATTCCTCGAAGCATAGGAGCCCACTGTGAGCACGAACCCGTTCGACGACGAGTCCGGCGTCTTCCTCGTCCTCATCAACGACGAGGAACAGTATTCGCTGTGGCCGTCGTTCGTGGACGTACCTGCCGGCTGGCGCAGCGTCCTCGGCCCGGAGGCGCGTCAGAACTGCATGGACTACATCGAGCGGAACTGGACCGACATGCGGCCCAAGAGCCTTGTTGAGGCAATGGGCGAGTAGGCGGTTCCGTTCGGTCCAGGCGGTTCCCCGAACGGCCAAGTCCCCGGCGGGACACTCCAGTTGAGCTGTCCCGCCGACGGGACGACTCCTCGGACCTCGCGACGGTACAGGAGCTTCAGTCCCGGGTCACGCGTGCTGGGACACCGTGAACGGATAGCCGTCGAGGGCCGCGCGGATGGACTCAAGGGCGGAGTCGGCGTACGCCTGGGGGACCCGGGGGGAGACGGCCAGGCCGGTCGGCACCGGGCCGGGCGGCCGGGGGAGGCCGGGATGGACGGCGCTGGGCAGCCCCCACATCTCGTCGGCGTTGGCCACGAGACAGGCGATGCCGAGCCCGGCGTGGATGGCGGCGCGCAGGCCGATGAGTTCGGCGCCCTCGTACGCGCTCGTCCACGGCACTCCGGCACCGTCCACGGCGGTCAGGGTCAGGCCGCGCAGCGTGCTCGGCTCGGTGAACAGCGCCAGGGGCAGCGGGGCTCCGTGCCGCGCCGCCGGGCGGCCGAACCAGGCCAGCTCGATGGGGCCGATCTCCTCGACGCGGTAGGCCGGGTCGTCGCTCGGATCGATGAGCAGGGCCAGGTCCAGGCTGCCGGCGGCGATCTGCTCGGTGAGTACCTCGCTGGGCCCGGTCCGCAGGGTGACACGGGACTCGGGGGCCGCGCGCTTGAGGCCGCCGAGTATGGCCGACAGGGCCTCGCTGAACTGGTCGGATATGCCGACGTTGACGCGCATGCCGCCGCGGGGAGGAGTGAACCGCGCGACCGCCTCGTCGTTGAGCGACAGCATCTTGCGCGCGTAGGCGAGCAATTCCTGTCCGGCGGGGCTGAGCCGCAGGTTCCGGCCCGTGGCGGCGAAGACGGGCTCTTTCAAGAAGGCGTCCAGGCGGCGCATCTGCTGGCTCACGGCCGGCTGGGTCAGATGCAGCGCCTTGGCCGCCCGGCCGAAGCCTCCCTGGTCGACAATGGCCGCCAGCGTCCGCAACGTACCGATCTGCAGGTCGTGGGTCACCCGTCCCCCCCGCTTCCGCCCGGGCGCGCTTCCCGTGGGCGCCGTGGGACATCAACTGATGAACGATGACGTGCCCACTCCATCGCACATGAGTCGACGGTCATCGGTGTCCGGACCTTAAGCAGGGGCTCTCAGGAGTGTCAACTGACGTAGGATGCGGCAAAGTTCGGGCTCTACAGGAGTATGAGAGTTCAGGCTCGACAGGCGTACGAAGGTGTGCGGGTCCAAGAGGATGGAGGCGTGTTCGTGACCGGTGCAGGCGGCGACGCGGCAGGCACGCTGGCGGCCAAGCTGAACCACCTCTTCGAATCGGTGGCGCCGGCGGGCCGCGGCCCCTACAGCTCCGAAGAGGTCGCCCGCGCCATCACGGCCGAGGGCATCCCGATCTCGGGCAGCTACATCTGGCTGCTGCGCAGAGGGCAGCGTGACAATCCGACGCTGCGTCATATCGAGGGCATGGCAAAGTTCTTCGGAGTGCCGCCCGCGTACTTCTTCGACGACGAGGTGTCCCGGAAGGTCGACGCCGACCTCACGCTGCTCGCGGCCCTGCGGGACGCCCAGGTGCAGCAGGTCGCGCTGCGTACGGTGGGTCTCTCGCCGCAGACACTCAGCTCGATCAACGAAGTGATCGAGCGGGTAAGGGAGTTGGAAGGCCTGCCGCGCGACCCGGACGACGGGCAGGCCGCGGCGGCGGAGTCCCGGGCGCCACGGGACACATAGCGGCTGCGTGAGGACTGGTGACCGCGGACCGTCGGCGGTCCTCAACCGAATCGGGGGGAAGGGCAGTTGAGTTCACGAGCGCTGAACCGCCGGTGTCGCGCTCTCGTCCGCGGCCTGGGCATCACCGCGCCGCTGACGATGCAGGACCTGTGCGACCGCGTGGCACACCACACGGGCCGGCCCATCCGCCTCGAGCCGGTCTCCCTGCCACCCCAGGGACCGTACGGCCTGTGGATCGAGGTCGGCGGCACCGACTACGTCTTCTACGAGCAGGAGACCAGCCGACTGCACCAGGAGCACATCATCGCCCACGAGTTGGGCCATGTGCTGTGCGACCACCGCTCCGGCGGCGTGCTGGGCGAGGAGGCGTCCGGCCTCCTCCTGCCCACCCTCGACCCCCAGATGGTGCAGCGCGTGCTCCAGCGTTCGCACTGCGGCAGCGCGGAGGAACAGGAGGCCGAGGTGATCGCCTCCCTCATCCTCCAGGAAGTACACCGCAGGACACTGGAACCCACCTGGACCGTGCCCTCCGGGTCCGCCGACGTCATCGAGCGCCTCGACCGCTCGCTGCGGCACACCCCCGACGAGCCGCGGTGAACGCGTACACCCTCCACTCGGTGTGCGCCGTCACCGCCTGGCTGGCGTTCGCCTACAAGCTCACCGCCCTGCGCAAGGCGCCCCGCGACTACGCGCTGGCCGCCCTGTGCGGCGCGCTGCTGTTCTCGGCCATCGCCTACACCATCGCCCACCCCCGCCTCTACGCCCCCGTCGACCGGCTCCTCGGCTTCCCCAACGGCGCGGCCCTGGTGTCGATGACGTGCATCGTGCTCGTCCTGGCCTGCCAGCAGTTCGTCCTGACCTTCTGGGCACACCCGCCCGCCGTCGCCCGCCGCAAGGCACGGCCCCGCGTCCTCGCCGCCCTCTTCGTCCTGGCCGCCCTCTACACCCTCTACGTGATGACCGGGCCGTCCGAGCAGCGCCCGAAGGACTTCGCGCTGCACTACGCGACCGACCCGCCCTTCGCCGTCTTCCTCTCCATCTACCTCCTGTACTTCATCGGCGGCGAAGCCGCGATCGCGCGCCAGAGCCACGCCTACGCCAAGGTCTCCCACCGCCTGTGGCTGCGCCGCGGCCTCGGCCTCGTCGCCATCGGCGCCTGGCTGACCCTCGCCATCAGCCTGAGCCGCGCCTTGAGCGTCCCCCTGGAAGCCCTGTCGGTGGACCTGAACCCGATGGAGCCCATCACCCGGGTGCTCGGAGACGTCGGCACGCTGATCACCTACGTCGGCTGGACCCTGCCGGGCTGGGGCCCGGCCCTGGCAGCCCCCGGCCGCCGACTGCGCGCCCGCCGCCAGTACCAACGGCTGCGCCCGCTGCGCAACGCGCTGCACGAGTTCGCACCCACCATCGAACTACCCGCCTACGCGGACGGCTTCTGGCACCGACTGCGCCCCTCCTACCTGGAGTTCAAGGTCTACCGCCTGGTCATCGAGATCCGAGACTGCCAACTCGCGCTGCGCCCGTATGCCGATCCGCACGCCGTCCGCGTCGCCAGAGAGCTGGGCCGCGCGGCCGGCCTTGCTCCTCGCGAGGTCCTGGCGGTGGAGGAGGCGACACAGCTCGCCTCGATGGTCCGCTCCCGTCGGCGGAACACGGCGCCCGCCGCCCACTGCGGGCCGCGCACCGCGGCGGGGCCTCAGGGTTCGGGCCTGGCCGACGAGATCGACTGGCTGGTGCGGGTGGCGGAGGTGATGGAGCGCAGCCCGTACGTCGCCGAGGCTTTGGCCGGGAGCCGGGCGGAGACGGTGGGGGAGGGGCCGGGGCGCCGCTCGGGCATCGCTGACGTTGCGTGACGTGAACCCATGCGGACCGGGCCCCTGTCGGCGTGGGGGGCGGCGCGACGTTCACCAGTTGACTCCGGCCGCCACCGGCCGGTGGTCGCTGCCGGTGGCCGGCAGCACCCACGAGCTCCTCGGCTCCACACCGCGGACCAGGATCTGGTCGATCCGCACCATCGGGAACTTCGCCGGCCAGCTGAAGCCGAAGCCGTCCCCGGCCGCGTCCTGGGCCGAGCGCAGCTGTGAGGTGAGGCCGCCGAGCGCGCGGTCGTCCGTGGTGCCGTTCAGGTCGCCGAGCAGTACCACCCGCTCGTTGCGCTCGGCGGCGACGGCCTTGCTGAGCGCCTGCGCGTTCCTGTCGCGCGTGTCCGTCTCATAGCCCGTCCTGGGGTTCACCCGTACGGAGCCGAGGTGAGCCACGTACACGGCGAGGGGTCCGTGGTCCGTGGCCACCGTGGCGCGCAGGGCCCGGTTGTCGGCCGACTTGATCTCGGCCGGCTTGGCGTCGCCCAGCGGCCCGACGTCCTGCTCGGTGTCGACCGGCCGGGTGTCCGACAGCGGTCGCTTGCTCCACAGCCCGACCGTGCCCTGCACGGTGTGGTGCGGGTAGGCCTTCGCCAGCTCCTTCTCGTACGTGCCCCGGGCCTGCGGGGTCATCTCCTCCAGCGCCAGCACGTCCGCACCGGAGGCGGCCAGGTCGCGCGCGGTGCCGGCCGGGTCGGGGTTCTCGGCGCCGACGTTGTGGCTGACCACCGTGAGGTCGCTGTCCGGGTGGGACTTGTCGAGGAGCAGCCCGCCGAAGAGGTTCAGCCACACCACGGCCGGCAGCAGCAACGCGGTCACCGCGACGGCGGAGCGGCGCCACAGCGCCCCGGCCAGCAGCACCGGGACTGCCAGGCCGAACCACGGCAGGAAGGTCTCCACCAGGCTGCCGAGGCCCCCGGTCCCGTTCGGGATCTTCGCGTGCAGCAGCATGAACAGGCCCAGAAGCAGCGCGAGCGCGGCGAGGACCGGGCCGCGCTTCCACGGCTTTGGCCGGGAGGCGATGTGGATGGCTCGGCGGAAGCCCGTGCGCCAGTTCCCGGCGGCGGAATCCGGTCGGCCTGCGCCGTCCTGTGCGGTCTGCTGTGCCGTGTCCGCCAGCTCTGTTGTGTCCACCTGCTCCGTGGTGTCGGCCCGCTCCGCTGTCTCCACCTGCTCCGCCGTGCCCACCTGCGTCATCGTCTGTGCCGGCTCGCTGCCGGTCACTGCTGCATCCTCGGGTCCTCGGTGGGGTCGGCATACATGCGCGGGCAATCACGGTCGATCGCCTCGGTGCGCAGTTCGTAGTGCCAGGGTTCGTTCCGGTAGATCTGGCACAGCCCGTACTCGGCGCCGTGCTCGGACAGCCACTCCGTCGCATCGGTGCGCCCGATGTCGACCGCGTCGCCCGAGACATGGGGAGACGTCGAGGCGGTGGCCACCCATCGGGCGGCCTCGTCCTCGGACCCGTACTTGGAGACCGCCTCGCGAAGAAGCCGATCCTGGTACTCCGGGGAGCGCCGGCCGCTGTTGACGTAGAACTCGACCCCGTCGTCCGCGGCAGCCGTCGCAGCCTGGCGGAGGGCCTTGAGTAAACCTGGATCGAGTTTCGTCACGCCCGGAATCGCGTCGTTGAAGACCGTCACACCGTCGGGGACGACACTGTCGTCCTCGCCGAGCGCACCACGGCGGTCACCCTGACCTGAGTGCGAGGGCGGTCCGGCCGAGGAGGGTGGTCCGGATGCGGAGGACGAGGCCTTCTGCGACTGGTGGGTGAGGGCCACGATGATCACTGCGATGACGGCTGTCAGGCCGACGAAAAGGAGCCAGCGCGCCCGGTGGGTCGTTGTCCGTGCTGATGACGACGGGGTTCGAGTCATACGGCCAGTCAAGGCAGCGCCGTGTTGCCGGCACGTATGCGGTTTTCGATACGCCGACGATAGGTTCCGACTCGTAGCCTCAATGACATGCGCGTACTGATCGTCGAGGACGAGCCCTATCTGGCAGAAGCCATCCGCGACGGCCTGCGCCTGGCAGCGATCGCGGCCGACATCGCCGGTGACGGCGACACCGCGCTGGAGCTGCTGAGCGTCAACACCTACGACATCGCAGTCCTCGACCGTGACATCCCCGGCCCCTCCGGCGACGAGATCGCCCGACGCGTCGTCGCCTCCGGCAGCGGCATGCCGATCCTCATGCTCACCGCGGCCGACCGGCTCGACGACAAGGCCTCCGGGTTCGAACTCGGCGCCGACGACTACCTCACGAAACCGTTCGAGCTGCAAGAGCTCGTACTCAGACTCAGAGCGCTCGACCGCAGGCGCGCGCACAACAGGCCGCCCGTGCGTGAGATCGTGGGGCTGCGGCTGGATCCGTTCCGTCGCGAGGTCTATCGCGACGACCGCTACGTCGCGCTGACCAGGAAGCAGTTCGCCGTACTCGAAGTCCTCGTCGCCGCCGAAGGCGGTGTCGTCAGCGCCGAGGAACTCCTTGAGCGGGCGTGGGACGAGAACGCCGACCCGTTCACCAACGCCGTACGGATCACCGTCTCGGCCCTGCGCAAACGGCTCGGCGAACCCTGGCTCATCGCCACCGTGCCGGGCGTCGGCTACCGCATCGATGCGACGCCCGGCACCGGGCGCGGGAGTGGTGACCGTGGATAGGAGGTCCGGCCTGAGCGTCCGCCTCAAGCTCACCCTCAGCTATGCCGGATTCCTCATGCTCGCGGGGGTCCTGCTGCTCGGCGCCGCGGGGCTTTTCCTGCTGCGCCAGGGATGGTTGCGGACCAATGAAGAGGGGGCGTGGAGACAGAGCCCGGGCACCGAGCTCGTGCGCGGTTTCGCGCCGACGGCAGCTGCGGTCATGGCGTTCCTCCTGGTCTTCGGCCTCCTGGGAGGATGGCTCCTCGCCGGCCGCATGCTCGCGCCCATGGACCGCATCACACACGCCACCCGGGCGGCCGCGGCCGGATCACTGTCCCACCGGATCCGGCTGCCGGGACGCAAGGACGAGTTCCGCGAACTCGCCGACGCCTTCGACATGATGCTCACGCAGCTCGAAGCGCACATCGCGGAACAGCAGAGATTCGCCGCCAATGCCTCCCACGAGTTGCGTACCCCGCTGGCGATCTCGAAGACACTCATCGACGTCGCCCGCGCCGATCCGAACCACGACACCGGCGAACTCGTCGACCGCCTCCACACCATCAACACCCGGGCCATCGACCTCACCGAGGCACTGCTCCTGCTCAGCCGCGCCAACCAGCGGGCCTTCACCCGAGAACACGTCGACCTGTCCCTCGTCGCGGAGGAAGCGGCCGAAACGCTCCACCCGCTCGCGGAAAAGCACGGCGTCACCCTCGAGACCAGCGGCGACATCGCCCCCACGACCGGTTCGCCCGCACTCCTGCTGCAACTGACCACGAACCTCGTACACAACGCGATCGTCCACAACCTGCCCGAACGGGGCACCGTGCGGGTGAACACCAGCGTCCGCCCCGACACCGTGGTACTCACCGTCGAAAACACCGGCGAGCAGCTCACCCCACACCTGGTCTCGACCCTCACCGAACCCTTCCAGCGCGGCACCGAGCGCCTCCACACCGACCACGCGGGCGTCGGCCTCGGCCTGGCCATCGTCAAAACCATCACCCAGGCACATGACGGAACACTCACCCTCACCCCGCGCCCTGCCGGCGGCATCCGCATCACCGTGGAACTACCCGCGACATCCTCGCCGTCGGATGCCGGTAGCGGGCCCTTGTAGCCCCCCGCCCGCGACGGGTGACGGTGAGCCGCAGCTACCGGGCGCGAGCCTGTGACCTTGCCGATCACCAGGGGCAACTTGCAACGCCTGGGCGGCGACGCGTCGTTCGCCGCGCTGTGCAGGGGCATCCCGCGGGTGCTTCCTCAGCGTGCGGGGTCGGTGGTCTCAACCGGGATGGTCCAGGCCGGCCCACATTTCGCAGGTTCTCGCACAGGCACTCACTCCCAGACCACAGGCCGAGAAGGGTTCAGTGACTTGTAGGCGGCTTGTAGGAGCTTCTGGCCGCGGGGGTCGGTGAGGCCGAGGTGGGTCATCTGGTTCATCACGTAGGCGATGGTCATGCGCGCGTCGAGGTCGTTGACGACCAGTGATCCTCCCCTTCCGCCCCAGTAGCAGGTGCGGAAGTTGGCTGTGCTGACCGGCGCGTCGTCTGAGCTGAGGGCGTAGCCGATGCCAAAGCGTAAGGGGATACCGAGCACAAGATCGATGCCGTGGGACTGCTCATCGAACACTGCGCGGCGAGTGGCTTCGGAGAGCATGGGCGATGGGTGGGTATGGCCGCCGGAGGTGAGTACCGACTGGACAGCGGCCACAGAGCGTGCGTTTCCGTAGCCCGCCGCGGCCGGGATCCCGGCGCGGCGCCACTGAGTGCTCCAGGTGTCCTGGGCCGTCACGTATGCGCCGACGGGGATGGCTGTCCGTGGGTTGGCCGCAGGCGAGGGCCCAGGCGCGGGGATGACCTCGGAGACACGGTGATCGTCTTCAGATGCGAGACCGATGTGGAAATCGGCGTCCAACGGGGCAGCGAGCTGCTCGGCGAAGAACGTGCCGATTGACTGCTGACAGATACGGCGAACAACCTCGCCGAGCAGAAATCCATGGGTGAAGCGGTGGTAGCCGGATGCTGTGCCAGGTTCCCAACGGGGCGACTGGCGTGCCAGCAAGGCAGTGGATTTCTCCCAGTCGCACAGGTCGTCGAGTGTCATCGGCTGGTCCCAGTCGGGGAGCCCGGCAGTGTGACTGAGCAGGTGCCGGATCTCGATGCGGTTCTTTCCCGCGACGCCGAACTCGGGCCAGTATTTCGTGACCGGTGCGCACAGGTCGAGTTCGTTGCGGTCGGCGAGAACGAGAGCGCACAGTGCGGTCATCGTCTTCGTGGTGGACCACACGTTGGTGAGGGTGTCGCGCTGCCATGGGTGGGTACGTTCCCGGTCGGCGTACCCACCCCAGAGATCGACGACAGGTTCGCCGTCGAGGTAGATCGCGACAGAGGCGCCGACGTCCGATCCGCTGTGCAGAGAGTCCGTGAGGGTCTCCCGCACTGCGCTGAACTGGTCGCTTCCTGGCCGCACGGCAGCGCGCATCCAGCCCGCGGACGGCGCGTGCGGGCAAGGGTTACTTGGCGTCGTCGGGCTCGGGCTGTTCCTCGGGCGCGGCTGCCTGGGCGGGAGCGTCGGGGGCGGTGTAGAAGACCGACGAGCCCTGCTTGGTGCGCTGGGCCCGGTTCTTGGCCACCAGGCCCTCGAGTGTGGTGCGTACGACGGTGGTCTTGATGCCGCGGTCGGGGTGCGCCTGGCCGAGGTCGGTGCTGATTTCCGCCGCGGAGCGCGGTTCGTTCTGCGCGGTGAGGTGGCGGGAGATGAGCTCGACCAACGTGGGTTCGGCGGTCTTTGCGGCCGTGGCCTTGCGGGCCTGCTTCGTGCCCGCCGCACGGGGCTGCGGTGCGCCGGCCTTCTTGGCGGTCGGCTGCTTGCTCTTGCCGGCGGCGGCTGAGGCCTTGCCCCGGGGAGCGGGCACCACGGCGGCCTTCTCCGGTACTTCGGCGGGCGGGGTCGTGGCCCCCAGGGCCTGGCGGATGTTCATCAGCACGGTGTGGTCGTGGTGCAGGGCGGCCAGTTGCTCCTGCAGGGTGTCGACCTCCGCGCGGATACGTTCCTGCTCTTTAGTGTTGCGTTCCAGGTCGCTGTTGACCTGGCTGGCGTACTGCGATGCCAGTGCCGTGGCTGCGCTGGTGCTCTCGGTCATGGGTGTCGGCCCCTTCTCTGACTTCTCCGGCCGTGGCAGCGGTCGGCGGACGGCGCCACGGCGATGCCCACACGCCCTTCGGGCAGGTGGTCCGTGTGGCGGTGACACTAGCTCCTGTTCAGGGCTTTGTCGTACCGATCACCCGGATGAGGTGGTCGCCGTTGCGCACTGAGCAACGGCCCGCGCGCGTCTGGAAGTTCACCAACCGGTGTGTGTGGGGGCGGGACCGCCGCGGTCCTCAATTGAACTCGGGGCTGCTGGGACGGCTCTGTCGAAGGGACGGTTGCAGGTGCGTGTGTGCCGGAAGCGGGGGGGAGCGGGCGGCCCAGGCGGACCGGGACTCCGGGGGAGTAGAGGACGCTGACGGGAGGACCGGTCGGCGGCGTCAGTCCCGCCGCGGCGAGCAGGTTCTCGTCGTACGCCATGAGATCGGCGCGGTGCAGTGGCCAGCGTGGGTGGTCGTTGGGCAGGTAGGCCGACCCGGTGGGGAAGCTGTTGTGCATGCCCCAGCGGGCAGTGAGGAAGTGCTCCAACTCGGTGGGCTCGTCGATGCGTTCACCGGGCCTCAGTGCGATGCGGCTGTGGGCGCCGCGCGGTCCGGGCCAGCGCCGGCGGCTGGTGTACGCGACGGTGTCACCCACCGTACGCACGTTCATCCGGGACCAGACGTACGGCAGCCGGAAGGCCATGCGCCCCAGCACGACCGGGAGCAGACGAGAGGCGTCCATCGACCGGAAGACGACTCCGCGGCGCCCGTGCGCGTCGACCGAGTACAAACGCACGTTGGTCTCGGGGAACGACCCGAAATAGGGTATTCCGGGCAGTCGGAACCAGCCGACCTTGTGCATCCGGAAGGCCACGAGCCCCACGGAGGTGACTCCGTCATGCGTGTCGGGAACGGTGCCGCGCGGCAGTAGCCCCGCCACGGCCTCCGGTTCCACCGGCCAGTGGATGAAGGCGAGGTCCAGCCACCGCTGGGTGAGGAGCGGATCGCCGATCGGGGCGGGGGCGTCGGGAGTGATCGGTGAGGGCGCCAGCATGGGGCGATTGTGGCAAGGGGCCCGATGGCGAGGGCGGGCGGGTCGTGACTGGCAGCCTCGTCGGCGCGAGAACGTGCATACGAGCCCTGCCGGCTTGTGGCGGTGGCAGGGCTGATGTCGGTACGAGGCAGTACGTGAGCTGTTGCGCGGTCGTGCGGACCGCGCAACAGCCGGTGCGTCAGTACGCGATCTTGCCGCTCGTGTTGCGGTCGAACTTCAGGTAGAACTTCTTGCCGTTGGCTACGTCGGTCACAGCCGTGTCCCACACGCCCTGCGAGAGCCAGCGCCGGGGGTAGCACTTGTGCGGCTGGCCCGGGCCCCTGTCGAAGCAGGCCTGCACATTCGCGCCGACCCTGGCCTTCACGTTGATGTCGGCGCAGCTGGCGGTGGTCTTGGCCCAGTTCGGATAGGCCGGCCACACCTTGTTCGTGGTGCTGAAATTCTTTGCGCCGCCGAAGCAGGACATCGGGGCGACGTCCGCTGAAGCCGAGGTCGTGATGGCGCCCCCGGTGAGCAGTCCTGCAGTCAGGGTCCCTGTGGCGAGGGCTGTGGCGATCTTCCTGCGAGTGCGCATGCTTCTCCTTCTTCCTGTGATCGTTCGACGCTTCCCGAGTGGAGCGGCACTGTGACCCGTGAATGACGGCTCACCGGGTGGTGCCGCTGCCCCGAACCGTTCTCGCGTCCCAGCGACGGCACGAGCGTGCAGAGGACGCCTATCGCTCCTCTCCTTCAGCTTTGCGCCGATGTGCCGGACGAGAAGGAGTCAACACCGGCGCGCTCACCAGGCCGCCTCCGTGCGATGTCCGTCCGATGAGCGCGTACGCGAGGCGGCTCTCCCGTACGAAACAGCGAGGTCGGCCCCGTCCAGTAGCCCTGCCGAAGCCGCACCGCCGGACTTTCGGCCGGACTTTTCGTCCGGTAAGACACCTGTGATCGCATCCCGGCGGCCGCTAGGTTGAGCCGTCGGCCGGAAAGAGCCCGGAGGCGGACATGGCGATACGGCAGTCGGACTTCGCCCGGCTGTGCGCCCGGCGTCAGTGGCAGCAGCCGGCGGTGTTCATGGCGGTGTACGACGCCACGGCGCGGCGGCTCGGCGAGCCGGGGCAGATCACCGCCCGGCAGCTGCACCGCTGGCGGCAGCCCGATCCGCCGTGCCCGCGCCCCTCCAGCCAGCGGGTGCTCGAGGAGATGTTCGGCCTGCCGCTGGAACAGCTCGGTTTCACACTTCCCGCCCACCGCCACACACCGCCCGACCCCGGCCGGACTCCCCCGCAGGACACCACCCCGGCCCACGACGCCCGGCGGCCCGCGCCCCCGCTGCGTTTCCAGGTGCTCGGCCCCGTCCGCGCGTGGTGCGGTACGGAGGCACTGCCCGAGGGCCGCCCCCAGGAACGCGCCCTGCTGACCGCGCTGTTGCTGCGGGACGGACGCACGGCGACGGCGAGCGAACTCATCGACGCCGTATGGGGCCAGGCGCCTCCCGCCCAGGCACTCCCCGCCCTGCGCACCTACGCCTCCCGATTACGCAAGGCCCTCGGCCGCCGCACACTCGTCTCCGAGGCCGGGGGATACGCGATCGCCCTGCCGGAGGGGGCACTTGACCTGGCCCTGTGCGAGACGTACGAGGCGCAGGCGGCCGAGGCCCGCACCGCACACGACCCACACCGCGCACGGAGCGCCCTGCGCGACGCGCTGGCGCTGTGGAACGGGGAACCCCTGGCCGGTGTCCCCGGCCCCTTCGCCGACGCCCAGCGCTCCCGCCTCGCCGAATGGCGCCTGGCCCTGCTCGAACACCGCCTCGCCCTCGACCTGGAGCTCGGCGGACACCTCGACGCCGTCTCCGAACTGACCTCACTCACCGCCGAACACCCGCTGCGCGAGGGCCTGCGCGCCCTGCTGATGCTGGCGCTCTACCGCGGCGGACGCCAGGGCGAGGCACTGGGCGTGTACGCCGACACCCGCCGCATGCTCGACGAGGAACTCGGCGTCAGCCCCGGCCCGGAACTGACGGCACTGCACCAGCGCGTCCTGCACGCGGACCCCGGCCTCGCCGCACCCACCGGCACGGGCGGCGAGGACGAGCCGCCGCCCCAGCCGGCACACCTGGCCCAACTCCCGGCCGAGCTGGCCGACTTCACCGGCCGGGCCGCCGCCGCGGCACACCTGCGGCAAGATCTGCTGCGCGACCCGGACCGGGTGATGGCCATCGCCTCGGTGCGCGGACTCGGCGGCGTCGGCAAGACCACGCTGGCGGTAAGGGTGGCCCACGACGTCCGCGGCCACTTCCCCGGCGGACAGCTCTACGCCGACCTCCTCGGCCAGAGCGCCCGTCCGGCCAGGCCCCAGGACGTACTGGGCGCCTTCCTGCGCGCCCTAGGAGTCCCCGACTCCGCCCTCCCCGAAGACCACGAGGAACGGTCGGCGCTCTACCGGTCCACCCTGGCCGGACGCCGCGTTCTCGTCCTGCTCGACAACGCACACAGCGAAGCCCAGGTACGCCCGCTGCTGCCCGGTGCCCCGGGCTGCGCCGTGCTGATCACAAGCCGTGCCCGCCTTGTCGCTGTCCCTGGCGCCCAGGTGCTCGACCTCGAGGTCATGACTGAGCAGGAGGCCCTCGTCCTGTTCGCGCGCATCGTCGGTGCCCCGCGTGCCGAGGCCGAGCCGACCGCCTGCCGGGACACCGTCGCCGCCTGCGGACACCTGCCCCTTGCGATCCGTATCGCCGCCGCGCGCCTGGTCGCCCGCCCGGCCTGGGCGGTCTCCACCCTGGCCGGACGGCTCGCCGACGAACGCCGCAGACTCGACCAGCTGCGCCTCGGTGACCTCGCCGTGGACGCCTCCTTCGAGCTGGGCTACGGCCAGTTGGAAGCCACGCAGGCCCGCGCCTTCCGGCGCCTCGCGCTGCCGGACGGCCTCGACATCTCCCTTGCCGCGGCCGCCGCCGTACTGGACGAGAACGAGGACACCAGCGAACTGCTCCTGGAGTCCCTGGTCGACACCAGCCTGCTGGAATCCGCGGCCGCGGGCCGCTACCACTACCACGACCTCCTGCGGCTGTTCGCCCGCGACCGCGCCGTACACGAGGACCCGGGCGGGGACCGGACGGCCGCGCTGTCCCGCCTGCTCGGCTTCTACCTGGCCACGGCCTGCCACGCGTACGAGCTGGAGAACCCGGGGGACCGGCTCGTGGAACACCTGGCACCCACCGAACGCCAGGCCCTGCTGTTCGACGACCGCCAACAGGCCCTGGACTGGGTGTACTCCGAAGGGCCCGCACTGCTTGCCTGCGTACGCCAGTGCGCGGCGGAACCGGCGCTGGCGCCCATGGCGGCCGACGTCCTGCTGGTGACACAGGACTTGATGGAGTCGGGAGCCTACCGGCAGACGTATGCGTCGGCGTCGTCGGCCGTGGCCGAGGAGGCCCGGCGTGGCGGCGATCCGCGCACCGAGGGCCGCGCGAGGGTGGTTCTCGGCCAAGTGCACCACTTGGCGGGCCGCGCGGAGCGGGCACGCGAGGAGGCCGAGCGCGCCCATGCCCTCGGCGCCACAGCCGACGACGCGCTCACGCTCGGCTACGCGCCCAACCTCCTTGGCCTGCTCGCCATCCTGCACGGCCGCCACCAAGCCGCAGCCGGCTGCTTCACCCAGGCCCTGAGCGCCTTCAGGGCCGACGGCAACCGTTACGGCGAGACAGCCATGCTCATGAATCTGGGCCGGGCCCAGCTCGGTCTCGGGCAGACCGAGAGCGCGATCGCCGCCTCCGAGCAGTCGGTGGAACTGTGGCGCGAGCTCGGCGCCACCCTGCGGCTCGCGAACGGCTACTACGCCCTCGGCCTCGCCCTGCACGAGGCGGGCCGCTACGACGAGGCGCTGCAACGGTTCGACCAAGGCCTCGAGATGTTCCAGGAGAGCAGACAGCCGTACTGGATCGGCATGACCCACTTCCGCATGGCCACCGCCCAACTGGCCGCCTCGCGCGCACGTGCCGCCGCCGCGCACGCCGAACGGGCCCTCGTCCTGCTGCGCGACATCGGCGGCGACCAGCGGCTCGCCGGTGTGCTGTCCCTGCTCGCCCGGGCACTTCACCAGCTCGGTCAGCAGGAACGCGCGCACACCTGCCGGCAGGAGGCGCTGTCCCTGCTCGAACGGATCGGCAGCCCCGAGGCCGCACACGTACGCGCTCTGCTCGCGCCCGTCGGCAACTCCTGAGCGCGCTCGGGGTGTTCGCGATTCCGCCTGGTGGCACGCCGGTGCCGCCCGCCCACTTGGGCGGACGGCACCGGTTCAGTTCGTCACGCGGTCCGCGACGGCGGCGCGTCGGCGGCGGCCCCGAAGCGGGGCGGGGGCCAGTTGCCCGTGTCGGTGGCGCGCGGCGGAGGCCAGTTGCCCGTGTCCGTGGCGCAGGGAGGCGGCCAGTTGCCCGTGCCCGTGGTCCTGGGCGGCGGCCAGTTGCCTGTGCCGCCCTCTCCCGTGAGCGGCACGTTCCCCGTGTGAGTGACCGCCTCGGTCGTCGTCCCCGTCGTCGTGTCCGGCGCGGTGTTCCGCGCCACCGCGGCCGCTTCACCGCGCACGGCGCCCGTTTCGGCTGCCGCGGCGGTGCCCAGGCCGACCACTGCCGCGGTCGCCCCGACTGCCACGCCGATCGCTTGCTTCATGTGCATGGAGTATTTCCCCCCGACCGAGCCCCTGCAGGGCTCGTCCGATCGCTGTGATGTGTCCGGCCTCCGGGGACGGCTGAGGCGCCTGGACGAGAACCCCCGTGGCGCCGGCCGATCCCTGGCCGATGACTCGATTGCAGCCGCCGCCGCGTTGTACGGCAGCCCCCCGCGATCACTCCGAACAAAGAGAACGCCGCCGGTCGCACGGGGTGGCCGAAGAAGACCGCCGCTTTTTGCGGCACGTTGCCGCGCGCCACGGCCCCACGTACCTTGACGCGGTCCGTCACGTGCCGAGGAGGGAACTGTGGGGCGTCGGGAGAGTCCGCTGGACCCGGACGCGGGACCCGTGGAGCGCTTCGCGTACGAACTGCGCGCGCTCCGCCGCGACGCGGGCGGCCCGACCTACCGGACGATGGCCGCGCGCGGCGAGTACTCGGTCACCACGCTCGCGCAGGCGGCCGCGGGAGAGCGGCTGCCGTCGCTGCCGGTCCTCCGGGCCTACGTGGCGGCCTGCGGCGGCGACGAGACGGAGTGGGAGCACCGCTGGCGCGCGGCCGGGGCGGAGGCGGCCGTCGTGCCCTCGGCCGCGGACGACGAGCCCGCGCCCTACCTCGGCCTGGCCCGGTTCGAGCCCGGTGACCGGGAGAAGTTCTTCGGCCGCGAGCAACTGACCGGAGAACTGCTCACCGTCGTGACGGAGAACCGGTTCGCCGCGCTCGTGGGAGCCTCCGGCAGCGGCAAGTCCTCCCTGCTGCGCGCGGGGCTGATCCCCGCCCTCCAGCACGCCGACGAGCCGCACCGCCGCCCCGCCGCCATCCGCATCCTCACCCCCGGCGCGCGCCCCCTCGCCGCGCACGCGGCACCACTGTCCCCGGCGGACGGCGAACGCGACACGGTCGTCGTGATCGACCAGTTCGAGGAGACCTTCACTCTGTGCCGGAGCCAGGAGGAACGCGCAGGGTTCATCGACCGGCTGCTCACCGCCCGCCGGCCGGACAGCCGGCTGCGCGTGGTCATCGCCGTACGCGCCGACTTCTACGGCCGCTGCGCCGAGCACCGCGCGCTCGCCGCGGCCCTGCGGGGAACCAGCCTGCTGGTGGGGCCCATGAGCCAGGATGAGCTGCGCCAGGCCATCGTCGGTCCCGCGGCCACTCAGGGAGCCCTCGTCGAACGGGCCCTGACCGCCAGGCTCGTCACCGAGGTCACCGACGAACCGGGCGGTCTGCCCCTGCTGTCGCACGCGCTCCTGGAGACATGGCGGCGGCGCAAGGGCCGGGCCCTGACCGAGTCGTCGTATGAGGCGGCGGGCGGCCTGCGAGGTGCCATCGCCCACACCGGCGAGGAGTTGTACGCGCGGCTCACATCCGATGAGGCCGCTCTCGCGCGGCACCTTCTGCTGCGTCTGATCACGCCGGGGGAGGGGGCACCGGACACCCGCCGCCCGGCCGACCGCGCCGAACTCCTCGCGGTGGACCCGGGCGCCGCCCCGGTCCTGGAACGCCTGGCACGCGCCCGGCTGATCACCCTGGAGGAGTCCTCGGCGGAGCTGGCCCACGAGGCGCTGATCACGGCCTGGCCCCGGCTGAGCACCTGGGTGGAGGAGGACCGTGAGCGGTTGCGGCTGCACCGCCGCCTGACGGACGCGGCGAGCGCGTGGGAGGAGAGCGGGCACGACACCGGGGCCCTGTACCGGGGCAACCGACTGGCCGCCGTGGAGGAGGCGTTCGCCGGGAGGGACGGCGACGTCGCGCTGACCGGCCACGAGCGGGCCTTCCTGGCCGCCGCCGTCACCGCCCGCACCAGGGACCGCCGCCGCAGCCGGTCCCTGCTGGGGACGCTGTCCGTCCTGCTGGTCCTGGCGCTGGTGGCCGGTGCGGTGGCCTGGCAGCAGAACCGTACGAGCGAGAAGCGCAGAACCGAGGCCGTCGCCCGCAAGGTCAGCGCCCTGGCGAACGGCATGCGCTTCTCCGACCCGGTCACGGCCATGCGGCTGAGCGTCGCCGCCTGGCGGGTGGCCGACACCCCGGAGACCCGCGCGGGGCTCATGGGCGCCCACACCCAGCCGGAGGAGGACGTGTTCACGGCGCCCGAGAGCCTGGAATCCCAGCAGTTCCTGAGCCGGGACGGGCGCACCCTCGTCGTCGCCGACCGCGGTCACATCACGAAGTGGGACGTACGGACCAAGCGCACGACGGGAAAGTATCCGGGCCTTGGCCGCCACGTCGGTTCGGCCACACATCTGAGCCCTGACGCGCGCGGACTCCTCGTGGAGACGGAGGACGGCGTCTTCGTCTGGGACATCGCCGCGGGCCGGGCCGGACATCCGCTGGGCTCGCCGAACGCGGTGGGCCTGGGGTTCGGCTCCACCGCGCGCACCGTCGTCCTGGGCGACACCGCCGACGTACGACCCCGCGTCTGGGACACCGCGCGTCGCCGTGTCCTGTTCACCGCTCCCGTCGGCCAGGTCGAAGCGGCCGTCGTCAGTCCGGACGAGCGCATGGTGGCGCTCTGCCCGGCCGGGAGCCGCCTCCAGGTGTGGGACATGGCGCAGAGGCGGCGGCTGCCCGTCCCCGACTCCTTGCCGAGCAAGGGAGACGACACGTGCGCCGACGTCCGGTTCGCGCCCGACAGCCGCACGGTGGCGGCCGTCACGCCCGACGCCGTGCGGCTGTGGGGGGCGCGGACCGGCAAACCGCTGCCGGGCGTCGATCAAGTGGGCGTGACCAGCCTGGAGTTCGGTGCCGACGGGAAGTTCCTCGTGACGTCGGACGCCGAGGAGATCAGTCTCTGGCGGCTGTCCGACGCCGAGAACCCGGTGCTGCGGTACCCGGTCACCACGCAATCCGTCGGCCGGCTCAGCCTCGACCTCGACGACCGTCGCATCCGCTATCTGTCACAACGCCAGATGCGAGGGGGCGTCGTGCGCTCGGTCGCCCTGCGCGGTGCCACCGCCACGACCTGGCTCGAACCCGCCGTGTCCGACGCCGCATTCGCCCCGGACGGCCGCCTGCTCGCCAGATCACGGCAGGAGGCCGACGGCATCCGCTTCCGACTGTTCGACGTACGCACCGGGCGCCATACGCGCGAGCTGCCCCGGCTGCGGTGCACCGAGGAGCACGTGGACGACTGCCTGGAGGACATGGCGTTCAGCGCCGACGGACGGACGTTCGCCCACCGGACGGGCCCGGTGGACTCGGCGGCGGGGGAGAGGTTCGCCATCTGGGACGTCGCCGCGGGCCGGGACAGGACACCGAAGGCCCTCCGGGCTCCCGGCCGGGAAGAGGCAGGCAACCTCGCGATGGCGCTGAGCCCGGACGGAAAATCCCTGTTCCTCTCCCGCGGGGAGGACGAAGAGGGACACACCGAGGTCTACGACGTACGCCGGGGAAACCGCACCAAGGTGCTGCGCGGCATGGGCGGAGGCGCCCTGGCCGTGCGGCCCGACGGCAGGCTGCTGGTCAATGCGAACGGCCGGACGGCCGACCTGCGCGACGGCCGCGTGAGCCGAGCGGGCCTGGGCCAGGACACGGTGACCACGATCGCGTTCAGCCCCGACGGCAGGCTGTTCGCGGCGGGCGACACCTCGGGGCGGGTCACCGTTTGGGACGGCGAACTGCGCCGACGCGTCGGGGAGTTCGACGGTACGTTCACCAGCGAACGCCAGGACGTCGCCGAGCCGGTGGGCACCCTGGCGTTTTCCCCTGACGGCAAGACCCTCGCCGTGGGCGGTTCCGAGGGAACGCTGCGCCTGTGGGACACCACCGCCAACCAGCCCCTGGGAGCCGCGCTTCCCACCCCCGGCGACCGTCAGATCTCGCTGGCGTTCGGCCCCGACAGCGCCACTTTGTACGCGGCGGGCGAGCGCGTCCCCCTCCAGCGCCACCGCGTCGCTCCCCGACAGGTGGCCTCCGACGTCTGCGCCCGCACGGGCGCCGGGCTGTCCCGGCGCGACTGGAGGGCGTACATCGCCGACGTACCGTACCGGCCCACCTGCTGAGCCCGTCCTGACGTCCCGGCGTCCCCGCCCGCTGATGCGCCTCTGGTGGGTGGTGTGGGTGGGAAGGCAGTCGCGTGGGCGTCCCAGCGTGCCGAGGGCCCGTCCCGTCGACGGAACATTTTACTCCTTGAGGTGGAGATCCTTCCGGTCTGTCGGAACTGTTTGGTTCAGGTCTATTGCAGCGGTTTCCCACAGAAGGTCAGGGGGCGCGCACAATGCTGGAAGGGCGCCGCCGCGGTGGCGGCGAGGGCGGAAGGGAGGGGCGGCGATGTCGTCTTCGGTCTTACGTGAGAGGTGTGGGGGACACGAGGGGCGCCGGTTGTGTTCTCGCGCCTGTTGATCAAACTGGAACAACCCCGGGAGGGCGAGGAGGGGCACGTGCCCGCTCGGGGCGGACAGTTCACGTTGATGCCCGTGACGGTGGCGGCACACTCGCGGCGCTGCCTCCTGCGGCGGCGCATCGACACCTTCATCCAAGGCCACCTGGCCGACCCGGCGCTGTCACCGACGTCGATAGCCGAGGCCCACCACATCTCGGTGCGCTACCTGTACCAGGTGTTCGACACCCACGACATGGCCGTCGCCGCCTGGATCAGGTACTGCCGCCTGGAGCGTTGCCGACGCGACCTGGCGGACCCGCGGTTGCGGACCCGGTCCATCGGCGCGATCGCCTCCACGTGGGGTTTCTCGGACGCGGCCCACTTCAGTCGGGCCTTCCGGGCGGCGTACGGCATGTCGCCGCGTGAATACCGCAAGCGAAGGGTCGTTCAGGGCTGAGCCCCGGGTGCGGGCGCCCGGCCCACGGCGAGCAGATACAGGGCCTGGGACTCCCCTCTGGGCGCTACACCGAGAACGCCGTTGACGACGTCGTCGACGAAGCCGGTCACCCCGCAGGCGCGTAACGTCCGGGCTGCCGCGACGAGTTGGAGATTCTGCGCGATGTGCCCGGCCTCCATCAGCGCGATCCGGTACCCGCGCTCCAGATACTTCGCCTGGACACGTCGGAACGAGGCGGCGAGGACCACGACGACGGCCGCGTCGTCGAGCACGCTCCCATGGGCCGAGTGCGCCGACAGCGCCTCACCGGCATCGGCCGGGCGGCCCGTGCCGACGAGGGCGTGCGTGAGCGGGTCGTAGCGGTAGAGGCCGCGCGGGAGTCCCGAGACCCGGCGCACGTACGTGTACACGTCCACGGGGTACAGCGCGCCGCCCGACGGCGCGGCCCGCAGCGGGACACTGCCGCCGTCGGTGGTGCCGGCCCAGCCGGTGATGCCCGAGGAGTAGTGCAGCAGGGCGGACACCTCGTCCAGGGTCAGGTCCCGGGGACCGAAGCGGCGGCGCGACCGACGCCGGGTGATCGCCTCCTCAAGGGGCACGGAACGGGCCGCGCGGACATCCGGCAGAGGGTGCGCCGTGCGAGGCGCTTCCGCGGCCCGGCCAACGGAGACGGTCGAGCTGTCACAGGGATGCGGGGCGGGCTCCGTCGCGTACGCGCTGTTGATCGCGTCCCGCTCCCGGAAGTGGTCGTGCAACTTGCTGTTCTCGTGCAGAATCCGGGACAGCCGAGGCAGGGGTGGCGCCCCCGCGCACACCGGAGTGCCGCACCACCGGCAGTCCGGATCCCTCGGGACGCGCCACGACTCCCTGACGGCTTTGCCGTTCGCGCGCACGCGCAGGCTCAGCACGCGCCCCCACATCGACCGGTCGGGGCTACCCGCCAGGCCGCGCCGCAGCGTTCCGAAGGCCTCGCGCAGGGCCAGCGCCGCCAGTTCGTCGGGCTTGGCCGGACCGTCGTCCGTGGCCGTGGCCCGTACGCGCGCCTCGCGCCCCGGTCCCGCTGGAGGGTGACGCACCTCGTCCAGCCGGAAGCCGTCGGCGGCGGGGAGCAGGTCCGGTGCGAAGCAGCCGAGGCAGGGCGTCGAGGGCGGCTTCATCCAGGGACCGACGTGTGCCGTCCAGGGGTCGGTCACGACACAGGGAACCAGCAGGGATCCCGAGGTGAGCACGGCCTCGTTCAGCGCGCCGCGCAGCCGCACCGCCTCCAGCGTGTCGTCCGCGTCCAGCGCGGCTACGACACAGGCCGCCCGGCCGGCCGCCGCGAGGTCCGCGAGTCGGTCACGCAGGGCTCCCACGGTCGTCTCGACCGGGCAGTGAGCGCCGGCGAAGTACTCGGGCCGTGACCCCGTCGGCTCGGTCGAGCGCCGTGCGTCGAAACCGACGAGGGCGAACGCGGCGCTGGTCACGCTGCTTCCCCTTTCTCCTTGACCTTGCCTGTGTCCTCCCCGGCGTCGCGGTGGAGCTGCCGGGTGTACGCGGCCAGGAACGCGTCACGGCAGCGCGCGAGATCGTCGACCGTGCAGTCGAGCACCGGCCGGGCGAGATCGGCGGGCCGCGCGCTGAACCCGTTGAGCCGCGCCAGGAGTGGCACCCAGGCCCGCCGCGGCGGACGATCCAGTACGGCGACGAACTCGTCGAGGACGGCGACACGGCCCTCGGCCAGCACGGTGCGCAACTCGGCGGAACCGAGACTCCGTACGATCTCGCCGGTGCGGGGCCCGATGTCCGCGCGGAACGCGGCGGGGCCCACGGAGGGCCGCGTGACACACGCGACGTAGCGACGGCTGCGCCAGGGAAAGTCGAACAGCTTCAGGAAGTACACCGGTCGTGGCCCCTCCCGCAGCTGACGGAACAGCGCGGAGCGGTACGCGGACAGCCCGGCGAGCAGCACCGACATCGCGCTCCAGTACTGGTCCAACGGGCCACCGCACAGGAACAGTTCGGGCTCCCGCCCGCCGGTCCTGCGGCGTACCGCCGCGAGCGCCTCGGCGTACTCCTGCCGCTCGTCCGTCCCTCTGCCGAGTGTGGTCCCGGTGTCGGCGGACACCGTGCGGTCAGGTGGAGAGGGCGGCGGAGTCGCAGGGTCCATGAGTTCTGAGAGACGCGACGACACAAAGGGCTGTCGGTCCAGCGTCGGCCGCGGCTCCGTACGCCGCCACTCCTCCCGGAACCGGTCGAGCGACGCCGGGAGCCGCCCCGCGCTGCGCAGGGCCTCGGGCAGGATCGCGTCCTCGACGGCGAGCACCCGCTGCTCCTGGGCGAAGTCGGCCGGTGAGGTGCCGGCCAGTTCGATGAGCCGGTCCACGTCGAGATGGGTCCGCCCGGCCGGGGACAGCAGGAACCGTACGGTGATCACGTCCTTGCGCAGGTGACCGGTGAGGGCGCTGAGCCCGGGGAGGCGGCCGAGTTCTCGCCCCAGCAAGTGCTCGGCAAGGTGGGCCAGCGGGAAGACGGGGCGCCAACCGGGATGGCGGGGGGTGTGCAGGGTCAGGGTCGTCCGCTCCAGGCCGCGCAGCTCCGTCGTACCGGCGTGAGTGAGGTCCATCGCGCCGTCACCCACGCTCCGCCGTCACCACGGCATGGGGAGCTGCGGCGCTCGTGCGCGCCGATTCCAGCAGGGCGAGAGCCGCCAGCATGGTGCTGTGCCGGGCCTGTCGTGCGTCGATCCGCGGATGGTTCCAGTCTCCCTCGGGCCGCTGCAGCCGGCGCAGCGTCGCGACGAGCCGGTGGAAGTCCTCGTCGCGGGCTCCGCACAGCGACAGGCACAGCGCCGACTCGGCGCACAGGTCCGCCCATCCGTACCGCTCGAACGTCGGCGCGTGCGTCCGCAGGAAGTGCAGATTCCGCCGCAGCGGCCGGGGATCCGCCGTAGTCCGGCGGAAGGTGCCGAACGCGAAGAGCACCGCGTGGGTGTGGAAGTACGCCTGGGTCAACAGCCGTACGGGGCCGGTGAGTCCCGCCGCCGCCTCGTCGGCGGTGACGGGCACCGGCAGAGCGCGCGCCATGGCGTGCTCGCCCATCTCGTCGAGGTTGTGGGCCAGGCACAGGGCGTACAGCGGCGACAGGCGGTCGGCGGCGGGAAGCGAGCGCGCGCACCCCTCAAGGGCCTGGCCGACGAACCGCTCGGCAGCGGCCGCGTCCGGACGCCGGACGCGGAGCAGATGCGCGAGCATGGCGGCACCCAGCAGGTCGGCGCCCTCGGCGTCGGCCCCCTGGGCGAACGCGTCCCCGACGTGCCATGAGCCGCCCGTCGGCAGCGCGCAGGCCTCGTCGAGGAGCACGTCGAGCCGGTCCCGCCACCCCTGTGTGTCGTCGGGGCACAGCGAGGCGAACCGCACGAGCAGCATCTCGTAGAACCACGCCTCGTCCGCCAGCGGCAGGACAGGGCGCGGGCCGTCGTCGTCGGTCAGGTCGGCGACACGAGGGTGCCGCAGCGAGCGCAGCGCCGCCTCGGCGGCCGCCAGGTCCCGCCCGCCGGACAGGTGACCGGCGGCGGGATCGTGCAGCGTCATGACGAGGCCCCCATAGCGGCGCCCACGTCGGAGACGCGGACGATGCCGTTGACGAGCATGCGGTCCTCGCCGTCGGTGGCGCCGATCACCCACTCGCCCGGCAGCAGCTCGGGGTTGTCCTCCAGCGGCAGGTCGGAGACGACGACCGGCGCGGCGGGCGCCGCTTCGAACCGGCGCACCTCCTGGATGCCCACGGTGTTGTAGCCGACCTTCACGACGGTCGGGCCGGTCAGCTCCTCGAGCCCGAGGACAAGGCGCAGCACACGGCGGCCCCGCTCGTCCGTCGCCTCGCCCAGATCGGCCTGCCCGAGGGACAGCGGCGAGGTGAACTTGTCGGGGAACACCGGCACGTAGGGCCGTACTTCGCCGCGCCGGTTGTAGGTCAGCACCGAGGAGTACAGCATGTAGCCCTCGTCGTCGTGCACGGCGACGTTCACGTAGCTCTTGGCGCCGTCCTTGAGCGCGACAAGGGTTTCGGTCGTTCCGCCGGGGGCCTCAGGGCGGAGCACGAGGCCCGACTCCCGCACCTCGTTCAGGAGCGGGAAGCTGTACGTGTGCTTGACCGCGAAAGGCTTGGTCAGGCCCTCGACGCGGGTGGTGCACCGCAGTTCCACCACTCCGGGCGACGCGAGGCGTCCCGAGTGGCTGCAGTGCACGGCCGCCGTGCGGGAAGCCAGCGTGGGACTGATGACATAGCGCGCCATGGCCTCCTCGAGGGACCGCCCGGCGAACTCCTCCTTGCGCATCAGCCCCGCGACCAGCCTGGTCGTCGCCTGCCTCATGGTGACTCCTCTCGTTGCCCGGCGGACTCCGCCTGCAGGGGGACCGCCCGCAGCCTTGTACCGGGGCTGGGGCGCAGAATGATGCCGACGTCGGCCGTGGGCGGGCCGCCGACGGGTTCGAGCCGGAAGCCCTGGAGCACCCGCGTGAGGACGACACCCGCGGTGACCTGCGCCAGCGACCGGCCGGGGCAGGACCGGCGACCGCCGCCGAAGGGGAAGTACGCGTATCTGGGTGCCCCGGCCGTGGCATCTCCGAGCCACCGGTCCGGGAGGAATTCGTCGGGCCGCGGGAACCACCGCGCGGAACGCTGGATGCCGTACGGCGAAGCGAGCAGCACGGCTCCCGCGGGCAGGCGTACACCGGACAGTTCACAGGTCCGCCCCGTGGCCCGCATGATCGTCCACGCCGGTGGACACAATCGCAGCGCCTCCGTGAACACCGCCTGGAGCAGCGGCATCCCGGCCAGGTCGTCCGGGCCCGGGGCCCGGACGCCGACCGTCGTCCCTATCTCGGCGCGCACGCGGTGGGTGACGTCCGTGTCGCGGCTGAGCAGCAGCAGCGACCAGGCCAGCGCGGTGGCCGTCGACTCGTGCCCGGCGATGAGGTGCGCCAGGACCTCGTCGCAGACCTGGTCCGGGGTCAGCGGCTCCGCGGCGCGTCCCTCACCCGGCGATTTTTCGGGCGGCCCCGTGAGCAGCCCGATGAGGTCGTCACCACCGGTGTGGGAGGCCACCAGACGGAGCACCGCGGCGCGCAGCTCCCCGGCGGCGTGGGCGAAGGCACGCTCAGTGCGCGGGCTCGGCTCCGCGCCGGGCGGTGCGGACTCCAGGGCGTGGATGCACTCCATCACCGTCCGCAGATGATGTCCGAACGCGCGCAGGTCGAAGTCGTCGTCGGTGCCGCACAGGTGCCGCAGGACCGCGGCGAGGGTCAGGGTGCGCATCTCCTCGTGGATGTCGTGAATGTCGGAGATCCCATGGGTGCCGGCGGTGCCTTCTGCACCCGCCGTGCCGACGTCCGCCCAGTCGCGCAGCCGTTCGTCCGTGACCTCGGCGACGACGCGCGCGGCACGCCGCACGTACCGGGCCCCCGTGATCCGCACGCTTCTGCGCCGCGACCGGGCCCAGGCGGGCCCCTCGCTGGTCAGCACGTTCTCGCCGAGGACCTGCTTCCACCGCTCCATCTTCGGTTTGAAGTACGCGGCATCGTGATCCGTGAGTACGACGTCCACGGCGTCCGGGTCGCTCACGACGAGACAGGCGCCCGGACCGGTGTCGAGGCGGGCCAAGCGGTGCGCGCTCTCCTCAGCCGACCGCCGCAGCAGGTCCAGGGGCTGCCGGCGCAACTCCTCCAAGTGCCCGCCCGGGACGTCGGCCCCGCCTGCCCCGGCCCGTTCCGCGCCGTCCTGCCCCGCGTGCGCCGGACAGCGTGCCGCCGACGGCCCCGGCGGGCTCACCAGGGGTACGGCCTTCCAGTTCACCGGGACACCTCCTCGCGTCATGGGGACACCTCCTCGCGGCCGCGGCTCAGGGCAACGGATGGGGGAACGGGTGCGGGTCGGGCGCATCGCCGGTGAGCGTCCCCGCGGCCCTGGCGCGGGCGGGGTCCAGGTTGCGGAAGCGATGCGCGCCTTCGAGGCTGTACAGGCCGGGCACGACGACCCGCCGGACGACGCAGCCGGCGGCGCGCAGCACGTCGAGGCTCATGTCGGCCGCGTACGCCCGGTGGCCGCGCCGGTGCAGCGCCGCGAGGGTCGCGTCGAGGCTGGGCGGCGCGGTGTCGAGGTCCGTCGTCGCGTCCGGGAGCTCCTCCACCGTGACCGAATCGCCTCGGACGTTCAGGAACTCGGGGCGGGCTGCGAGACAGGCGTCCAACTGGTCGGGGAACAGCGAGTAGAAAGCGGCGCCGTGCTCGAAGGAGCGCACCTCGGCGAAGTCGCCGCCGAAGGACCAGTCCGCCTGGGTCGCGCACAAGTGCCTGACGTACGGCACGCCTTGGAGGGCTTCGAGAAGGGCTTTGCGCAGGGCGGCGTCCAGGCTGCCTCGGCAGGCGGAGCCGACGGCGAGGAGCGGACCGGCCGCGTCCCGCACCCGCAGGATCACCAGGCAGACGGGAATGCCGAGGTCGGAGGTGATGTCGAAGGCGTCGACGGTGTAGCGGTCGTCGAGTTCGGCGGCGTCGCTCAGCTGACGGCCGAGCCCGGCGTCCGTGTCGATCCTGCGCACGGGCAACTGCCAGTGCCAGGCGAGCACCAGGGCGTCGCGTTCGATCACCTCCCACAGAGCGGAACGGGTGGCGTTCCGTGTCCCGAACCCGAAGGCGAGACCGGTGGTGACGGCCGGCAGCATCCCGTGCTCCGCCTTGGCTCTGAGGTAGGGGAAGCAGACGGCCGGACCGGGCAGCCAGACGCCGTCCCCGGTGTGCAGGTCCTCACCCGGGTACCACCGCAGTTCGCTGTCCTCGGTCAACGGCCGGAAGGGGAAGCCGGGTTCGGCGAACTGCTCGGGTGCGAAGGGCGTCCACGCGCCCGGATGGACGCGCGCGCCGGGATCGTCCGCCCAACTGCCCCTGCGGTAGGGCGCGGTCCTGCTGTACTTGATGGCGGAGTAGCGCTCCAGGCCCTCGGCGGCCGCTGCGATCCAGCTGTCGGTCGGCCGGAACCCGGCGCCCGCGCACTTCGTGTACCGGCCGAAGCGCCCCAGTTCCGCCACCGCGGGCCCTGGCAGACAGGTGTGGCTGTACACCGCCGGGTCACCCGGCCTGCGACGGACCCGGGGGACCGCGGCGAACACCTGCTCCTGGCGGATGATCCGGTCGAGCAGAGGGTGCGCCTCGGGCAGCGGCGACCTGGTCGCGCGGCCCGAGGCGCCGGCCGCTCCCGGCGGAGTCTCCTGGCGGGGGTCCCGCTGAACTGCTTTGGGCGACGAACTCCCCGTCATGAAGAACTCCTTGTCATGGGTGCGGCGGGGTGCTGTGCAATTGCTCAGGACTTACGGGCATGCCGTTCGGGCGGCAGCGCCCGCGCCCGCCACCTCACTCGTCGGCGGCGACGTCCAGGTCGTCCTCTTCCATCTCGAGGGAGCAGCAGGAGGAGCCGATGATGAATCCGACCTCGATGTCGACTTCCTCGATCTCAGCGGTCATGATGTTCTCCGACATTTTCTTCTCCCATTCTCCGGCCCCGCTGCGGGGCCGGTGACGGTACGTCAGCCGGACACGTCGTCCGGCCTTGGGGAATTTCCTCGGAAAGCGCCCGGCCGAATGGACCGGACAGCAGTTCCGAGATCGCCCCGTCCATGTGCTGGACGAGATCGGCGGGCAGAAAACGCCCGCCTTCGCCGTCCAGCCGGACGGCCGGGGCCCGCCAGTGGTCGACGGTGAGGAGCCGCGTCCTGAGCCGCTCCAGGAAGACCGTTGACCACGACGGAGCTGCGATGCCGAAGGAGAGCGAGACGGACGCCGCGTCCTGGTGCGCCTCGGTTCCGTGCCAGTGGCCGCGCGGCAGAAACAGACTGCCCCCCGGCCCCAGGTCGACGGTGTCGCACTGCTCGGGCGCTCCGGCGCCGGGCGCCTCGGGGCGGTAGTAGCGCGCCAGCTCGGTGGATACGCGACCGCCCGCCGCGTAGTTGGCCGTCGGATAGCGCAGCCCGGTGTTGGCGGCGAGACGCCAGCGCTTGTCTCCGCTGACCTGCACGATCACGACGTCCTTGTCGTCGAAGTGCAGGGGCAGGCCACTGCCCGGAGGTGAGACGAAGGCGGAGCAACCGCAGAACCGCCGCGGTACGCCCAAGGCGTGTGCCAGCGCGTCGAGCAAGGTGTCGGCCGCCGGGCACACCCGGTCGAACTCCTCCAGGTTCACCGACACGCCGTCGTCGAAGAAGGCGCCTCCCTGCGGGCCGTCGACGACGATGTCGGCTCGGTACCGGCCCGGCGAGCGGGCCAGATGCAGCCGCACGCCGTGCGGATGACCGCGCACGAGAGTACGGGCGTCGTGGGCGAAGAGGGCGGAGTCCCGAATTCCTTCAATGATTGCGGGTTCACCGATGTCCACGAGCCGAAGCCCCTCCCGCACCGCCCTCCTGACTTCCGTGGCCCCGGCCCGGGGAAAGAGGGCCGAGAGTATGTCGTCTTGTTGCGTGCGCTCCGTCGTCCCCACGCTTCTCCGCCGTTCTGAAAGCTTCTCCGGTATCTGCTCAGGAGCGTGCCGTACGGTGCGGCAGGAAGTCTTTGACGGAGCGTGCGCAGCAGTTGTCGTTCTCTGCACAGCGGCTTGAATGCGGACGCCGGATGAAATGCGTACGAGAAAGGGGACCCGGGCGGGCAACCTCAGGGTGCTGAAACGGGTTGCCGGGTTCCTCTACGGCCGGTTCAGGTTCAGGCTCAGTACGCGGTCGACGGCGATCTCGACGACGACCAAGTCCCGTGGGACGGGTGGGGCCGCGCGGTAGCGGTCGATGTATCGGCGGACCGCCTCGGCCAGCCGCGCGGGTTCGTCGGTGACGGCGGCCCGGCCCTCGAGGGTGACCCAGCGGAAGCCGTCCGCCTGGCAGAGCGCGACACGGGCCGCCGGGCCGCCCGCCATCACGTTCCGGGCCTTGCGCGCTCCGGCCCGCGTGGTCACCCGGACCAGACCGGCGGCCGCGTCGAAAGTGAAGCGGACAGGGGTGACGTGCGGGGTGCCGTCGGCACGGAGCGTGGTGAGGGCGGCCGTGTGGGGGAGAGTGAGAAACGCCCTTGTGGTGGCCGGGAGTTCGACGGTCGGTGCCCGGCTCACTTCTTCTTCACGCCCTCGTTCCAGATCAGCTTGGCGATGTTCGGCTTGACGGCGGTGGTGATGACACCCATGGCCGTACGGACGTACAGTCGCTCCTCCCACTCGTGCAGCATGCTCGCGGCGAGGTCGGCACGGGCGGTGAAGACGCCGTCAGCGCTGGTCTCGGCGGTGTGGTAGTTGGTGACGACGGGGTGCTCGAAGAGGCCCGAGGGGCGAACGAGGGTCCAGTCGAGGTCCGTCCGACGGATCACGGCCTCCATGCGGCGCATGTCCTCGTGGAGGGTGCGGCCGAGGCGTCGGTTCACCAGCGGGTCGAGCACATGATTGAAGAAGTGCGCGCCCGTGGGGCGCCAGTTCGGGTCGGCGATGCTGGAGCTCACGGCCAGCAGGCGCTTGATGCCGTGGCGGGCCATGGCCCCGGTGATGGTTGTGGCGCTCGCCGAGTACGTGGTGATGGTCTCCTTGCTGAAGCGCGCGCCCAATGCGGAGAGGACGGCGTCCGTGCCCTCGATCGCGGCGTCGACAGCCACCGGGTCGGTGGCGTCGGCGACGGCCACGGTCAGGCCGGGCCGCGGAGGCAGGGAGCCGGGGCGGCGGGTCACGGCGACGACCTCGTGACCGGCGGCGAGGGCCTGGTCGGTGAGGTGGCGGCCGGTCGGTCCATTGGCGCCGAAGACTGCGATACGCATGGCGTCGGATCATCCCTTCGTGTGGTTACCGGAACGCCCTTGACTGTGCCGATCACGAAACGCAGGCTCAACGCTGATGAATAACTCCGCCCCTGCCCCCGCCCGCACCCGAGGCCGCCCCCGCGGCAACCCGCCGACCCGAGAGTCGATCGTCTCGGCCGCCCGCACGCTGTTCCTGCAGCGCGGCTACCGGGGCACCACCCTGCGCGCGGTGGCCGGGGCCGCCGGGGTCGACCCGGCGCTGATCGCGTACCACTTCGGTTCGAAGAAGGGCCTGTTCGCGGACGTGATGCAGTTCCAGTGCGCCAACGCGCTGGCGGGGGACGACGTCCTCGGTGGCGACCCGGCCACCCTCCCCGACCGCCTGATCGACGCGGTGACGGACCTGTGGGAGGACGCCGACTTCCTCCAGCTCACCGCCCAGGGCCAGGAGGCCGCCGAGGTGATCCGCGAATACCTGGAAGGCGAGCTGCTGGCCCGGCTTGTTGAATTCCTCGGCGGCCGGGACGCGACCGCCCGCGCCACGGCCGCGGTGACGATCCTCGGCGGCCTCATCTACACCCGCTACCTCAACCCCCTCCCCACCCCCGCGTCCCTCACCCCGTCCGAGACCCGCCACGTCCTCACCCCCGCACTGCGCGCGGCACTGGCCCAGAGGGCGCGTACCGCGGCGACCAGCAGAGCGGGCGGTGGGGGTGCGCCGAACTCCGGTGGAGGCGCTGTCCGGTCTTGACTCGGTTGCGGCCCAGTTCGCGGGCGCTGGGCGGGAATGCTGGTCGCGGTCGGTACGGCCCGGGGCAAGTGCTGTCTCGCGAGACCTGGCCCCCGTCGAAGGCCCCGGTACAGCAGTTTCATGCAGGAGCGGTCCGAAGGACCTGCGCGTCACGTCATCCGCACGATCGAATAGGGGATGACTTCGTTCTGGACTGGCAAACGGGTACGTCTGCGCGGTATCGAGCCCGACGACTGGACGGCGTTCATGCGCTTTGCCGTCGACGAGGAGCGGTTGGGGGACCTGCTTCACCCGCCTCGCTCCGCCGAGGGGTTCCGGGCCTGGGCGAAGGAACAGGCCGTCGCGAAGCCCGACGGCGACTGCTTCGGGTTGGCCGTCGAAGCTGTGGACACGGGGGAGATTGTCGGGGCTCTCGGCTCGCGCCACGCTGATCCACATGCGGGGTGGTTCGAGTACGGCATCACGATGGGCGCTGAGCACCGGCGCAGGGGCTACGCGGCTGAAGCGGTGGTGATGCTGTTGGGGTTCATGTTCACCGAGCGGCGATATCACAAGTGTGAAGCGCGGATCTTCGCGCACAACGAGGCATCGCTGGCACTGCATCGTCGCCTCGGCTTCGCCGAGGAAGGGCGTCTGCGCGAGCGCGTGTTCTTTGCAGGCCGACACCATGATCTCGTCGTGATGGGCATACTCGCCGACGAGTTCGCGCAGTTGCACTCGATGTGCGAGCCTACGTGAGTGCTGAGCCGCCGACACGGAGTGGGGATTGCGGCAACTCGCCGGTGACGAACCCATGTTGGGGTGAACGAGCTGGGTCAACCGCGGGGCGGATCCAGGGTGCCGCCTTCCGTCGATCACCGTCACGGTCACGTCGGCATGTCAGAGGCCGTGCCGTTCGCGGTTGTTTCGGGAGGCGGGCCTGCGCCTGATCTCGAGCGGTGGGATCGGTGCTGTGGCCGTTGCTGGGGGCCGGCGGCGGGTTCAGCCGGTGAGGTCGGTTGCTGCTGCTGTGATGAGGTCGGTGACCGGTGTCGGCTGGGAGGCCAGTGAGGCGTGGCTGGTGTCGAGTTCGACGGTTGCGCGGGGGTTCATGCGCTGGGCCATGCGTCGCTGGTTGTCGGGGTGGATCATGCGGTCGGCGGTCGAGATCTGAAACCAGGTCGGCTTGGCGCGCCATGCGGGTGCGGTCACGGTGTCGGCGAACGTCGAGCCGAGGGGAGCTTTCTGGGTGACAGCCATGACCAGGGCTTCGTCGGCGGGCAGATCCTGGCAGAAGCTCTCGTGGAACTTGTCCTGCTTGACCCACAGGTAGCCGTCGGAGTCGGGCGCGATGTTTTCGAAGGCCGCGGGCGGCTTTTCCTGGGTGATCTGTCCCGGGCTCTCGCCGGCGTCCGGAGCGAACGCGGCGACGTAGACGAGGGCAGCCACGTTCGGCAGGTCGCCGGCCTCAGTGATGACCGCCCCGCCGTAGGAGTGCCCCACGAGCACGACGGGACCCTCGATTTGCCTGACCATTGTGCGGGTGCGATCGGCGTCGTCGGCGAGCGAGGTCAACGGGTTCTCCACCGCGTGCAGTGAGGTGAAGCCCCGCTTGTTCAGCTCGACGATGACCTTCGACCAGTGGGCTGCGCCGCCCCAGAAACCGTGCACCAGGACAACCGTCGGCTTGTCTGTCATGGGGAAGACACCCGTCTCGCTCGGAGGTCCCCCCTCTTTGGGGTCACGTTATGTGCGCGGTGGCCGGGCCGCGACTGCGGCTGGTTGCTTCGTACGCAGTGGTTGTTGCCACTGGTGTGCCCGGTATGGGGTGGGGTGGTTTCCCCGGCCTTTGGCCGGGTTGCGGTGGGGGCTGGGGAAACGTGGTGAGGCGGCAGCGGGGGTGGTGTGGCCGGGTGTTCCGGGGTGTCCGGTGTTCCGGTTGGTTGTGCTGCGGTGTGGCTGGTGTGGCCGTAGTGCCTCTGTGGTGGTGCGGTGTTGGTGCTCTTGAGTGTGTCCGGGGTGGGTGGAGATCTGCTGGAGTTGGGCTCGAGGGTTGCGGGAGGGTGGTGGTCGTGAGGCTCGGAGGGTGGTGGTTGTGGGGGTTCAGAAGAGGGCTTGGATGCTTTCGTGGTCGTGTTTGCTTTCCAGGTCGGTCACGCTTGCGAAGCTGAAGCAGACCATCATGCGCTCGGCCGCGTAGGTCAGTGGGGAGACTCTGTGCAGCGTGGTGCCCGCCTTGAGCAGGTAGGCGCTGCCGGCGCTGGGGTGCCTGCGTGTTACCGGGCCGGCTGTCACGTATTCCTTGACGCGGGGGTTTGTGGGGTCCCATGGCACGTCCTTGACGTACTCCAGGCTGCCGCCGTTGTTCTCGTCGGGCATTTTGAAGATCCACACCAGCGCCCATGTGTAGTCGTCCCAGTGCCAGCCGTGGACATCGCCCGGCTCGTGGAGCCGTGTGGCGATGTACTGCTCCGGCTCGTATGGAACCGGCAGGACCTTCTCGTCCACGATCTCTTCGAGCGCCGCGCGGAGGGCGGACGATTCGAAGACCGCCGGGATGGTGCTGCTGCCGTTCGCGATGATGTCGCGTGCGAGGGTGGTGAACCTGCGGGGTGTGCACCCGCTCTGCTCGATGTTGGTGTCCCGGCGTCGGCTCTGTCCGTCGAAGAGATCCTGGAGTTCCTGCAGGGTGCTGCGGAAGATTTCGTCCGGCATGAAGGCGGGGATCTCGGCGAAGTCGTTCTGCTGGTAGCTCTGGCGCAGAGCGGGTATCGCGGCTCGGAACCCGTGCGAGACCAGGTGGTGTTCAACGGTCTCGCGCACAGGAGTGCTGGAGTCTCGCATACGTCCATGAGACGGGTGGTGGCGGCTTTTCGCATGGTGAGGAGCACGGCGGAGGGGCCGACAGTCGCTGGGCCGATCGGGTGGCCATCCGAAGTGCGGGGACCTCCGGCTCGTCGCATGCTGCTGGCGTCGGCCCGTCATCGGTCCCGACACTCGACTGCGCCCTGGAGAGGCCCCTGCGGGTCCCTCTCCACTCACCGTGGGGAGGCCCGATGGACGGCGGCATGTGTGATGTGGTGGTGGTCGGCAACGGCATCATCGGCCTGTCCACCGCCTTCGAACTGTCCCAGCGTGCGGCCGACCTGCGGATCTCGGTCATCGGCCCGCCGGCCCGGGAGGGAGCGGCGTCTGTGGCCGCCGGGGCCATGCTGAACTGCTTCGGCGAAGCGACGGTCTCCACGCTCGGCGACCCGGCGTCGATCGCGAAATTCGCTGTCACCCGGGCTGCCCTGGATGCCTGGCCCGCCTGGCTGGACAAGCTCTGCGACGCGGCGGACGGGGCGCGGGCGCGGCGTTCGATGAGGCAGGGCACCTTCATCGTTCTCGGGGCCGGAGCGGCCGAATCGACGATCAGTAACTCCCACGCCATCCGTTCCGCGCTGGCCACCTATGACGAACCGTTCGAGGAAGTGGTCCCGGCGGAGATCAAAGGCATGGCCCCGGAGGTGAACTCGCGGCCTGTACGCGCACTCCACCTCCCCCGTGAGGGGTCGATCGACGCGCGGGAAGTCCTGGCCCTGCTGGAGAGAGCGCTGACGACGAGGGGAGTCGACGTCATCCCCGGCACGGTGGAGCAGTTGGTCATCTCCGACGGACGCGTGCACGGAGTCCGTCTGGCCGGCGGCGAAACGATGTCAGCTCCGACGGTGGTCGTGGCGGCCGGCAGCCTCACGCAGCGGTTCATCGAGCAGCTTCCCCCGGGAGCGGTGCCGCTGATGCTGCACGGCACCGGGCTGGGGGTGCTGACCCAGCGGCACGGCGTTCCCGGGTTCGGCCAGGTGGTGCGGACACCCAATCAGTCCGGTGCCTGCGGGCTGCACTTGGTGCCGTTGGACGACCTTGGGCACGAGTACATCGGAGGGACGAACCTCCCCTCCTTCCTCCCTTCCGCGGGGCCCAGCATCGGTGTGTCCTTCAACCTGCTGCGCAGGGCGTGCGAGGACTTCGACCACAGGCTGGGCTACTCCCGGATCCACCGTTGGCTGGTCGGCCGTCGCCCCGTCACGCTCGACGGATTCCCCCTGTTGGGCGCTGCCCCTTCGTGCCGGGGGCTGGTCTTCGCGACCGGCACGTACCGCGACGGCTTCCACAGCTCGCCGGTGATCGCCGCGCACCTCGCCGATGTGGTCCTCGAACGTGCCGTCGCCCACCCGTACTTCGATCACTTCGTCCCGGAGCGGCCGCCCATCGAGAGGACGAGCGTGGCCGCGGCCATCGACGAGTTCATCGTGCACGAGAACGACGACGCGGTCATGCTCGGCATCCGACTGCCGTACTGCGTCGCCCCCGAGAGCATCAGCGGGCATTACCGGCGGACCGCCGAGGACGTCTACTCCCGGATGGCCGAGCCCATCGCCCTGCTCCCGGAAATCCTCAACGCCGTGAACAACGAGCCGTCCGAGTGCCTGCGCCTGCTCAACCCTTACCTGCGGGCGGTTCGGGAGCGTTACGGTGCGTGGGTTGCTCCGCGTGCCTTGTGGTGTGCTGGGTGAGGGAGTGGGGTGTTTGGTCACTTTCGGCTTGGCCGCCTTGTCGCCTGTCGCTTGCGTCGTCTGGTCTGCTGTCCGGATGCCGTCCGTCTCTGTCGCCTGCTCCGTCCGGCCCGCCTCCGTGGCCCGGGCTGTGGCCCTTCGCCGGTGTCCGGATGCCGTCTGCCTCCGCCTCTGCTGCCCTTGGCCTGCTGCTGCCTGTCGCCGCCGTTGCCCGTTCGCCGCCCGCCGTCGTGCCGTGCTGGGC
>NZ_BMNG01000006.1:224624-496135 GCF_014646335.1 Streptomyces lasiicapitis | reverse complement strand
CGGCCGCCCCGGCCGCGCCCGCCGCGCCCGCGTCGGCTCCGGTCAAGGCTGCGGCGCCCGTCGCCCCGGCCGCTCCGGCTCCGGTCGCTCCCGCCGCCCCTGCGGCCCCGGCCGCGGTCACCCCGGCCGACGACGGCGCGTACGTCACCCCGCTGGTGCGCAAGCTCGCCTCGGAGAACGGCGTCGACCTGGGCTCGGTCAAGGGCACCGGCGTCGGTGGCCGCATCCGCAAGCAGGACGTGCTCGCCGCCGCCGAGGCCGCGAAGGCCGCGGCTCCGGCCGCTGCCGCCCCGGCCGCCGCTCCCGCGGCCGCCGCCGCTTCGAAGGCTCCGGTCATCGAGGCGTCCCCGCTGCGCGGCCAGACCGTCAAGATGACCCGCATGCGCAAGGTCATCGGCGACAACATGATGAAGGCGCTGCACGGCCAGGCGCAGCTCTCCAGCGTGGTCGAGGTCGACATCACGAAGCTGATGAAGCTCCGTGGCAAGGCCAAGGACGCGTTCGCCGCCCGCGAGGGCGTCAAGCTGTCCCCGATGCCGTTCTTCGTCAAGGCGGCGGCGCAGGCGCTGAAGGCCCACCCGGTCGTCAACGCCCGCATCAACGAGGACGAGGGCACCATCACGTACTTCGACTCGGAGAACATCGGCATCGCCGTGGACTCCGAGAAGGGTCTGATGACGCCGGTCATCAAGGGCGCCGGCGGCCTGAACCTGGCCGGTATCGCCAAGGCGACCGCCGACCTGGCCAACAAGGTCCGGGCCAGCAAGATCACGCCGGACGAGCTGTCCGGTGCGACCTTCACCATCTCCAACACCGGCTCGCGCGGCGCGCTCTTCGACACGATCATCGTGCCGCCGAACCAGGTGGGCATCCTCGGCATCGGTGCCACCGTCAAGCGCCCGGTCGTCATCAACCACCCCGATCTCGGCGAGACCATCGCCGTGCGGGACATGACGTACCTGACGCTGTCCTACGACCACCGTCTGGTGGACGGCGCCGACGCCGCCCGCTACCTGACGACGGTCAAGGCCATCCTGGAGGCCGGCGAGTTCGAGGTCGAGCTCGGCCTGTAGTCGCCCGCATACGGCTGTAACACTCGTCTCATCAGCGAGTACGCCCCCGTCCGGAGGTTTCCGGGCGGGGGCGCAGCCGTATTGTCTAGTGGTCGTTGTCCTGTGATTAGGAGCCCTCATGACCGCGCCCGTCGTTCACTCGCTGCGCGAACAGATTCGCGAGCACATCGTGGAAGGCATCGTGAGCGGGCGCTGGAAGCCGGGCGAGCGGATCGTGGAGCGCAGGATCGCCGTCGAGCTGGAGGTCAGCCAGACGCCGGTGCGGGAGGCGCTGCGGGAGCTGGAGTCCCTGCGCCTCATCGAGTCCGCGCCCAACAAGGGCGTCCGGGTGCGGAACTTGACGGCCGCCGATCTGGAGGAGAGCTACCCCGTCCGGGCCGGTCTGGAGGCCATCGCCGCCGAGCTGGCGGCCGAGCGGCTCGCCGACGACTGCTCGGCCCTCGAACCCCATGTCGCGGCGCTGTACGAGGCCGACAGGGCCTCCGACGGCACCGGCCAGGTGCGGCACACCGTCGGCTTCCACCGCGAGCTGGTGCGGGCCGCGCACAACTCCGTGCTCCTGCACACCTGGGAGGGGCTCGGCATCGAGGTCTTCACCGCGCTTTCCATCCGCTGGCTGGGCACGGTGCAGCAGTCGTACGCGGAGGAGCACGAGGCGCTCGTCTCGGCGTTCCGCCGACGGGATCCGGCGATCGCGGAGCTGGTGAAGGCGCATGTGCTGGGGTGCGCGCCGCGGGCGTGAGGCGTGTGGCGGCGGTCGCGGTGGCGGTGGGGGCAGTCGCGGTGGCGGCGGTGGGGGCGGTCGCGCTCATTCTCCGATCACTGTGCTCATACGTCGCCCCACCTGCGTAAATCCTTCGATTTGAAGGCACTCCGTGCCTTTTGGCGCGGCACCCTGTGCCCACTTTTGTCGATCTGGGGAAGTTTTCCCTTCAAGACTTTGATCGATCATCGATCGCGGGCTTACAGTCGACGGCGGGCCCTCACCAGGGCCCTCGCCCTGTCCTGCCAAAGACCAAGGGCACCCCCGACCCTTTCCGTTTAGGGACCCCGCCCGACACGGGCACGGGAACCCCGTCCGACTCAGGAAGGCGGCGTCATGACCGACCCCCGCATCCAGCCGAGCGAGCTCGACCAGCTCCCGGACCGCGACCCGGAGGAGACCGCCGAATGGCAGGCCTCCCTGGACGCCGTGACCAAGGCGGCCGGGCCGCACCGTGCCGCGTATCTGATGCGCCGCACGCTGGAGCGCGCCGAGGGCGCGGGCCTGGCCCTGCCCAAGCTTCTTGAGACGGATTACGTCAACAGCATCCCCACCGCCACCGAGCCCGTCATCGACGGCGACGAGGCGATGGAGTCCCGCATCACCGCGTGGAACCGCTGGAACGCGGCCGCGATGGTCACCCGCGGCGCCAAGCACGGCGTCGGCGGCCACATCGCCACCTTCGCGTCGGCGGCCTGGCTGTACGAGACCGGCTTCAACCACTTCTTCCACGGCAAGGAGGGGGACGGCTCCGGCGACCAGCTCTACATCCAGGGCCACGCGTCCCCCGGCATCTACGCCCGCGCCTTCCTCGACGGCCGCCTCGGCGAGCAGCAGCTCGACAACTTCCGCCAGGAGTCGGGCGGCGACGGCCTGCCGTCCTACCCGCACCCGCGGCGGCTGCCCTGGCTGTGGGAGTTCCCGACCGTCTCCATGGGCCTCGGCCCGCTGTCGGCGATCTACCAGGCCCGCTTCAACCGGTACCTCACCAACCGCGGCATCAAGGACGTCTCGTCCTCGCACGTGTGGGCGTTCCTCGGCGACGGCGAGATGGACGAGCCCGAGTCGACGGCGGCCCTCGCACTGGCGGCGCGTGAGGAGCTCGACAACCTCACCTTCGTCATCAACTGCAACCTGCAGCGCCTCGACGGCCCGGTGCGCGCCAACTTCAAGATCGTGCAGGAGCTGGAGGCGCAGTTCCGCGGCGCCGGCTGGAACGTCGTGAAGTCGCTGTGGGGCAACGCCTGGGACGAGCTGTTCGCGCTCGACACCACGGGCGCGCTGGTCCGCCGCCTGCGTGAGGTCCCGGACGCGCAGGTGCAGACGTACCAGACGCGTGACGCCGCCTACATCCGCGAGGACTTCTTCGGCAAGGACGCGGCGCTCGTCGAGATGGCGAAGCTGCTGAGCGACGACAAGATCCTCGAGTGTTTCCACCTCTCCCGCGGTGGCCACGAGCCGCGCAAGGTCTACGCCGCGTACAAGGCCGCGCTGTCCCACAAGGGCGCGCCGACCGTCATCCTGGCGCAGACCGTCAAGGGCTTCACCCTCGGTGAGGGCTTCGCGTCCAAGAACGCGAACCACCAGATGAAGAAGCTGTCGACGGACGAGTTCAAGAACATGCGGGACCTTCTTGAACTGCCGATCAGTGACAGTCAGTTCGTGGACGGGGTCGTGCCCTACGGCCACCCCGGCGCCGACTCCCCCGAGGTCCGCTACCTCCAGGAGCGCCGCGCGGCCCTCGGCGGCCCGGCCCCGGCCCGCCGCACGCACGCCCTCGCGCCGCTGCCCGCCGCGGCCGACAAGACCTTCGCCTCCTTCGACAAGGGCTCCGGCTCCCAGTCGCTGGCGACGACCATGGCGCTCGTACGGCTGGTCAAGGACCTCGTACGCGACAAGGAGACCGGCAAGCGCTGGGTCCCGATCGTCCCGGACGAGGCCCGCACCTTCGGCATGGAGTCGCTGTTCCCCTCGCTCGGCATCTACTCGCCGAAGGGGCAGACGTACGAGCCGGTCGACCGCGACCAGCTCATGTACTACAAGGAAGCCAAGAACGGCCAGATCCTCAACGAGGGCATCACCGAGGCCGGTTCGATGGCGGACTTCATCGCCGCTTCGTCGTCGTACTCGACGCACGGCGAGGCGATGATCCCCTTCTACATCTTCTACTCGATGTTCGGCTGGCAGCGCACCGCCGACCAGATGTGGCAGCTCGGCGACCAGCTCGGCCGCGGCTTCCTCATCGGCGCCACCGCCGGTCGTACGACGCTGACCGGTGAGGGTCTGCAGCACGCCGACGGCCACTCGCCGGTGATCGCCGCCACGAACCCGGCCGCTCTCTCGTACGACCCCGCGTTCGCCTACGAGATCGCGGCGATCGTCAAGGAGGGTCTGCGCCGGATGTACGGCGAGGCCGCTCCGGGTGAGGACCAGGATGTCTTCTACTACCTGACCGTCTACAACGAGCCGATGCCGCAGCCCGCGAAGCCCGCGGGTGTGGACGAGGGCATCGTGAAGGGTCTGTACCGCTTCAACACGGCCGAGACCGCGGGGCTTTCCCCCGCCGCCAACGCCGCGCGGATCCAGCTCCTCGGCTCGGGTACGGCCATCCACTGGGTCCTCAAGGCCCAGCAGATGCTCTCCGAGGAGTGGGGTGTGGCCGCCGACGTGTGGTCCGCGACCTCCTGGACCGAGCTGCGCCGGGACGCCCTTGAGGCGGACGCGGCCGTGCTGCGCGGCGAGGAGCGCACGCCCTTCATCCGCCAGGCGCTCGACGGCGCCCAGGGCCCGGTCCTGGCCGTCTCCGACTACATGCGCCAGGTGCCGGACCAGATCGCCCAGTGGATCGAGCAGGACTACTCCTCGCTCGGCGCGGACGGCTTCGGCCTCTCCGACACGCGTGACGCCGCGCGCCGCCACTTCGGCGTCGACGCCGAGTCCATCGTCGTCGCGGCCCTTGCCCGCCTGGCCGTCCGCGGCGAGGTGCCTGCGGCCGCGGTCAAGGAGGCTCGGGCCAAGTACGGCCTGTAAGGCCTGCTGGGCCGGGGTTAGCCTCCGGCTCTGTACGCAGGGTGGGGTCCCGTCGGGGTGACGGGACCCCACCTTTGCGTTGCCCGTACGCCGGCCCCGGTGCCGGGCACCGTCGGGTGACGGCGCGCGGCATCATGGGAACATGCGCGCTGCCCGGCTCATCAAGATGGTGCTCCTGCTTCAGGCTCGGGCCTCCATGACCGCGGCCGAGCTCGCGGAGGAGCTCGAGGTCTCGGAGCGCACCATCACGCGGGACGCCCAGGCCCTGTCCGAGGCGGGTGTGCCCGTGTACGCGGACCGGGGCCGGACGGGCGGCTACCGCCTCATCGGGGGATACCGGACCCGTCTCACGGGGCTGGCCCGCAGCGAGGCCGAGGCCCTGTTCCTGTCCGGAGTCCCGGGCGCCCTGCGGGAGATGGGCCTGGAGGACGCCGCGTCCGCCGCCCGCCTGAAGGTCTCCGCCGCCCTGCTCCCGTCCCTGAGCGACGCCTCCCAGAACGCCTCCCAGCGCTTCCACCTCGACGCCCCGGGCTGGTTCAAGGAGACCCCGGCCCCGGCCCTGCTGCCCGCCGTCGCCGACGCCGTGTGGGACGACCGCCCCATGGTGGCCCGCTACCGGCGTCAGGACTCCGAGGTGGAGCGCGAACTGGAGCCCTACGGCCTCGTCCTGAAGGCAGGCGTCTGGTACCTGTGCGCCCGCGTCCCGGACTCCGGCTCCCACCGCGTCTACCGCATCGACCGCTTCACCTCCGTCGAACCCGCCGCCACCGACCGCTTCGTACGCGACGAGGAGTTCGACCTCCCCGCCTTCTGGGAGGAGCGCGCCGCCCAGTTCGCCCGCGCCATCCTGCGCGAGAAGGCCGTCCTCCGCCTGTCCCCGGACGGCGCCCGACAACTCCCCTACGTCACCGACCGCGCCGCCGCCCGCGAGGTCCTCGCGGACGCCGAACCCGACGACCAGGGCCGGGTCACCGTCACCCTGCCCGTCGAGTCCACCGTCGTCGCGTACTCCCAACTCCTCCTCCTCGGCCCCGAGGTCGAGGTCCTGGAGCCGCAGGAGCTGCGCGACCGCCTCGCGGCCACGGCGTCCCGGATGGCCGCGCTCTACCGCTGATCCGGGGCGCCGGTCACGCCGGCGCCCCGCCGCTCTACCGGTAGCCCGTCACGTCCGCCTCCTTGCTCTCCTGGTCCACCTCCGTGATGTACCGCCACGCGTCCGGCGCCGAGCCGTCCACGTCCGTGAAGCCGTACTCCTTGGCCAGGCCGCCGCTGGACAGGGACGCGCCGTTCCACCGCGCCACCTCGGGGTCCGAGGCCAGCGCGACCAGCGCCCGGCCCACGAACGTCGGCGTCTCGGAGATCGCGAAGTGCGGGTTCTGCTTGGTGCCCGCCATCCAGTCGTCCTCGGTGACCTTGAAGTATGTGTCGAGCATCGCCTCGGAGCGCAGCCATCCCGGTGTGAGGCACAGCGCCGTGCAGTCGTACCCCTCCAGCTCCTCCGCGAGCGCGCGGGCCATCCGCAGTGGGGCCGCCTTCGCCAGGTCGTAGTAGAACGGCTTGCGGTAGCGCCGGTTGTACTCCTCGGTGCCGTCGGTCACCTCGACGACGAGGCCGCCGGGGTTGCGGACCAGCAGCGGCAGCGCGAAGCGGCTGGTGACGATATGCGTCTCCATGCCCAGGCGGAGGATCCTGAGGCCCTTGTCCAGGTCGTGCTCCCACATCTTCTTGTCCCACTCGACATGCACGTCACCTCCCCAGATGTCGTTCACGAGGATGTCGAGGCGGCCCTGCTCCCGCTCGATCCGCTCCACGAGTGCCTGTACCTGCTCGGGGTCGAGGTGGTCGGTCGGCACCGCGATCCCCGTGCCGCCCGTGCCCGCCTCCGTACCGGCGGCGCCCACGAGTTCCGCCGTGCCCTCGATGGTCTCCTTGGTCCGGCCCACCTCGCTCGTGTGCGCCCGCGTCGTCCGCCCCGTCACATACACGGTCGCCCCGGCGCGGCCCAGCTCCACCGCCATGGCCCGCCCGGCCCCGCGCGTGGCCCCCGCCACCAGCGCGACCTTCCCCACCAGGCCGCCACCCGCCGCCGCCTGCCCGGCCGTCCCGGTCTCCCCTGCCGTCTCCGCCGCCGCCTTCTTGTCCGTCTTTTCCGTCGCCACTTCCGTCTCCACTCCGCCGTGCCGCCCGGCCGACGGCTGTGTGTTCTCCGTGCCCGACCGCTCCGTCTTCTCCATGCGTGGAGCCTCGCAGCGAATGCCGACATCTTCTGTCGGTCTTTCCACGGGCATGTGCACGCATAACGACACAGCAGCATTCCGGCGCACTCCGCGTGCGCCCCCACGCCCCAGGACCGATGCTTGACCCGTGATGGACGAGACGGAGTTCTGGGAGATCGTGGACAGCACCCGCGAGGCCGCCGAGGGCGACCCCGAGGACCAGGCCGAGCTGGTGATCGACAGGCTGCTGGAGTACGACCCGGACTCCGTCCTGGACTTCGCGCGGCACTTCGAGGCCCGCTACAACCGCGCCTACCGCTGGGACGTGTGGGGCGCCGCCTGGATCCTCCTGGACGGGGCGAGCGACGACGCCTTCGACTATTTCCGGTGCTGGCTGATCGGACAGGGCAGGGAGGTCTTCGAAGGCGCCGTGCACGACCCGGATTCGCTGGCCGACCTCCTCGACGACTTCGACGACGAGATCGACGGCGACGGCGAGGAGCTGGGCTACGCCGCCGACGAGGCCTACGAGCGGATGACCGGCACCGTCGCCCCCGACCTCGGCATCGCGCCCGCCCCGCCCGAGCCCGAGGGCACCTCCCTCGACTTCGAGGACGACCGCGTCCTCGCGGAGCGCTACCCCAAACTCTGGGAGCGCTTCGCGGCACGCTGACCCTACCCGGGCAGGGCGCCGATCAGGGCCGCCTCATACCGGGGCAGGCAGGCTCGGCCGGAACCCGCGGCGGACCTCAGAAGTGGGTGCCGCCGTCCACCCGTATCTCCGTCCCCGTGATGAACCCGCCGTCCTCACTGGCCAGCATCGCGACGACCGATGCCACCGTCTCCGGTCCCGCGAAGCCCTGCCCGATGGCCGGGGCCAGCTTCGTGAACAGGCTCAGGTCCGCGTCCTCGGGCAGGCCGGGGCCCCGGCTCCGCCCGCTGGCGCCGCTGCCGTCCGTCATGCCACTGGATATGGAGCCGGGCTGGACGGCGGTGAAGCGGATGCCCCGCTTCGCGTACTCGCTCGCGAGGGCGTGGGTCATGGACTGGATTCCGCCCTTGCTGGCCGCGTACGCCGCCATGTACGGATGGGCGAACGCCGCCGAGGTGGAGCTGAAGTTGACGACGGCGGCGTCCTTGCCGCGGAGCAGGGCCGGGACGGACTCGCGGATCATCAGGAACGTGCCGGTCAGGTTGATCCGCAGCACCTGCTCGAAGGCGTCGAGGCTCGTCTCGTGGGTGTGCGAGGAGCGCAGCACGCCGGCCGCGTTGACCAGCACGTCCAGGCCGCCGAGCGCGGTGACGGCGGCGGCGACGCCGGTGCGCACCGATGTCTCGTCCGCGACATCCACCACCAGCGTCGTCAGGCGGTCCGCGGCGGCGCCCGCCTTCTGCTCGGTGTCCTTCAGGCCCGCCTCGCTGACGTCGGCGGCCACGACCGTGCCGCCCTCGGCGAGCAGGCGCAGCACGGTGGCCTGTCCGATGCCCGAGCCGCCGCCGGTGACGAGGGCGCGGCGGTCGGCGTAGCGCGTGAGGTTCATGGGTCTCTCTCCGATCAGCAGCTCAGCAGCACAGGGGTTCAGCGGCGGGCAGCCGGGCCCCTCACGGGTCCGATGCGTTCGCTCTGATTTCAATGTACGCCCTCGTGGCACGTTTTGCCATACCGTCAATTCATGAATTCTCGGATCGTCGCGCGTAGGCTTCGAACGTGAGCACCCAACCGTCGCAGCCCACGCGAGCGCCGCAGCCTGCCCGCCCCTCACTGACCGAGCGCCGCAAGGCGGCCACGCAGCTCGACATCGCCCGCGCCGCCGCCGAGCTGTTCGCCGAGCGCGGCCCGGACGGCACCACGGCCGAGGAGATCGCGCACCGGGCCGGGGTGGCGCTGCGCACCTTCTACCGCTACTTCCGCAACAAGCAGGACGCCGTCGGCCCGCTCCTGGCCGGGGGCGCCGCGGCATGGCGGGCGCGGCTCGCGGACCTGGACGCCGAGGTGCCCACCGCCCTGGAGCGGTCCATCGCCGAGGCCCTCACGCCGGTGGACACGCGGGCGGACGAGTCCCTCGAGTGGACCCGCGGCCTGCTGCGCGCCGCACAGGACGACCCGGCCCTGCGCGCGGTCTGGTACCGGGTGAACCAGGAGTCCGAGGAGCAGTTGGTGCCCGTGCTCGCCAGGCTCGCGGGCGACGGCGCGGACGAGCTGGAGGTGCGGCTCGCCGCCGCGGCCGCCACCGACGCCATCCGCATCGCCCTGGAGACCTGGGCGGCCACGGACGACCCGCCCAGCGGTCCGCGCTCCCCCGCCGAGCTCGCGGTCCGCTGCCTGCGCGAACTGACCGGCGGGCTCAGCCTGTTGGCGCGCTGAGGCCGCCCGGCGCCGCCGGACCGGCCTCCCGTTCCTCCACCACGAACACCAGCAGCGCCACGTCGTCCCGCACCCCTCCGGAGAAGCGGACCAGGTCGCTCCAGATCGCGTCCGTGAACGCGGCCGGGTCGCCGCGCTCCGCCTCGAAGAGGGCGGGCAGCCGCTCCGCCAGCGGATAGAAGTCCCCGGCGGCGTCCCTCGCCTCGGTCACTCCGTCGGTCACGGTCAGCAGCCAGTCATCGGGGCGGAGTTCCACGACGACCGGTTCGGGCGGCGTCACCCCTGCGATGCCGAGCCCCAGCGGGGCACCCGGGGGAACCTCCAGTTCGGTGACCGCGCCGCCGCGCAGCAACAGCGGCGGCGGGTGGCCGCACGAGACGAGGCGCAGCTCACGGGCCGTGTCGTCGAACTCCAGGAGCACGGCGGTGGCGAAGAGCTCGCTGGGCTCGCCCGGTGCCGCGCCTTCTGAGCCTTCGGAGTCGATGACCAGGCGCCGGTGCAGGTCGGCCTCCCCGGCGTCGATGACGAGGCGCCGGTCGAGACGCGCGGCGACGCCTTCGAGGTCGTCCTGGTCGAGGACCGCCTCCCGGAAGGCGCCGAGCAGCGCCGCGACGGTCCCCACGGCCGCGAGCCCGTGCCCCTGCACGTCCCCCACCAGCGCCCGCACCCCGCAGGGCCCTCGGCGTACGTCGAAGAGGTCGCCGCCGACCAGCGTGCCGCGCTGCGCCGCCCGGTAAAGACCCGCGCAGCGCACCGGACCCACGCGTTCCGGCAGCGGCGGCAGCACCGCGAACTGGGCCGCCTCCGCGACCGTGCGGACCGTGACGAGCTGAGCGTCCCGCCGGCTGCGCACCCAGGAGAAGAGCACGCTGAGCAGCGCCACGAAGCCGACGGTCGCCGTATCGCTCTCCCCGGGGTGCCCCAGGTCGAAGTTCGGCAAGGACAGCAGCAGTAGCACGGTGCCGCCCAGGAGGGCCGTGGCGGCGGGACCGTAGGCGAGGGCTGCCAGCGGTGGCACGGCGGCGAGGAAGAAGCTGAGGTCGAGCGTCTTCGGAGTGAGCAGTTGGACGACGCACGTCGTGACCAGGAGCAGGGGCGCGGGCCAGCGTGCCCAGGGCGGTGTGGGCGCGCGGCGGGGCCAGCCGCCCTCCCCCACGTCCCGCCGCCTGGCCGCGGCCCTGATCATCGGTGCTCCTTCCCGGCGGACCGGTTCCCCGGCGGACCGGAGAACGAGTCCACGCTCCTACGCGCGCGTGGCGGGCGCACGCCGGGCCGGTCCGTCAGGTGTGCGGAGGGCCGCACGAGGAGGGGCAGGAGGGGTCAGCTTCAGGAGGGGCAACAGAGGCAGCAGGGGCAGGAAAGGCGCCCCCTTCAGAGGAAGCCCCCCTCAGAGACGGCCCCCCTTCAGAGAAGACGCCCCCTTCAGAGAGTGCGCCCCATAAGCACGTCGTCCACATACCTGCCGTCCAGGAGGAACTCACCGGGCAGCACACCCTCGGTCACGAACCCCTCCGACTCGTAGAGCGTGCGGGCCGCGGTGTTGTGCCCGAGCACCCGCAGCGTGATGCGGCGCGCGCCCTGCCGGCGTGCCTCCTCCACCACGGCCTGGAGCAGCCGCCGCCCCACGCCCTTGCCGCGCACCTCGTCCGCGACGACGAACCCCAGGATCTGGCGCACGTGCGCGTGCACGGCGAGCGGGGTCGGGAACCCGAGCCTTATATAGCCGACGACTTGCCCGTCCACTTCGGCGACCAAGTGGTCGCGGGGGCCGAACCGTTCGGAGAAGAACGGCTCGTACGGCGCCTGCGGACGCGGCTGTACGGAGTGCAGGGTGGACCAGTTGTCGCGGTCCACGCGCGCCAGTACGTCGGCGTCGTCGGCCCGCGCGGTGCGTATGTACGTCTGCTGCATGGGCGCCACTGTACGGCGGACGCATGACCGCACAGCCGCCTCTTTCACGGCAGGATGGCCCCATGGAGCAGCCCGCACAGCCCGAGCAGCCCGACCGCCCCGCCGAGCCCGGGAAGCCGCCACGCGTCGCCGTGGCGGGCGCCTCCGGGCTCATCGGCTCGGCTCTGGGGCGCTCGCTCGCCGCCGACGGTTACGAGGTGGTCCGCCTCGTCCGCCGGGCCCCGCGCGCACCCGACGAGGTGCGCTGGGACCCCAAGGAGGGGTACGTGGACGCCGCCGGGCTCGCGGGCTGCGACGCCGTGGTGAACCTGGCGGGCGCCGGCATCGGGAACCGCCGCTGGAACGACGCGTACAAGCGCGAACTGCGGGACAGCAGGGTGCTCGGCACCAGGACGCTCGCGGCCGCCGTGGCCGCCCTCGACGAGCCGCCGCGGGTCTTCCTGAACGCCAGCGCGATCGGCTACTACGGAGACACCGGTCAGCGCGCGGTGGACGAAACCGCTCCCTCCGGAGAGGGCTTCCTGCCCACCATGTGCGTGGACTGGGAACAGGCCGCCGCCGCGGCCCAGGACGCGGGCGTACGCACCGTGTTCACGCGCAGCGGTCTGGTCGTGGCGCGCGGGGGCGGGGCCTGGGGGCGGATGTTCCCGCTCTTCAAGGCGGGGCTCGGCGGGCGGCTCGGCAACGGGCGGCAGTACTGGAGCTTCATCGCGCTGCGCGACGAGGTGGCCGCGATGCGGCATCTGCTCGCGCGCGACGATCTGTCGGGGCCCTTCAACCTGACCGCGCCGCAGCCGGTCACCAACCGCGAGGTGACGGCCGCGATGGGCCGCGTGCTGCGGCGTCCGACGGTGTTCACCGCTCCCGCGCCGGTCCTGCGCGTCGTCCTCGGCGAGATGGCGGGCGACGTCCTGGGCAGCCAACGGGTGCTTCCCGCACGGCTTTCGGAGTCGGGGTTCTCCTTCGCCCACCCCGGGATCGAGGACGCGGTGCGAGCCGCGCTCGGCTGACGCCGACGGCCGGACGCATGGTGCACCGCCGGGCCTGCCGACGCCGCTCAGCCCGGCCCGACGGCACCGCTCCGCCAGGCGCCACGACCGCGCCCCACCCGGCCCCACGACCGTTTCCGATCGTCTCCGTCCACGCGTGCGACCGTCGTGCGACCATGCCCGGTCGATGCGCGACTCCCAGCGACCGTTTCGGCTCCTACCCTCAACCGGAACTCGGGGATTCCGGACCCCTGTCGAGGGCATAAGGCTCCCCAGCAGCCGACCGAGCCGCGCAACCTCCGGGAGGAGCACGTGCCAGAGCCTGCGCACCATGTGGATGTCGTCATCGTGGGGGCCGGGGTCGCGGGACTGTCGGCCGCCCATCGGCTGACCAGCGCCGGTGTAACGACCACCGTCCTGGAAGCCGCCCCTTACGTCGGTGGCCGGATGTCGACCGAGAAGGTCGACGGATTCCGGCTCGACCGGATCGGACAACTGCTCACCACGTCGTATCCGGAGCTGCGCCACACCCCCGGACTCGACGCACTCGTCCTGCGCCCCTTCTCGCCCGGGTTGCTCGTGCACAGCGCGGGCCGCCACCACCGCGCGGCGGAGCCGGCCGGCGGCAAGGGCGCCGGGGGCGCAAGGGGCGCACTCACCGCAGCGCGCGCCCTCGCGAGCGCCCCCCGGGTGCCGCGGCCCTCGCGCGGGGCACCGGGTTCCCCGCCCCGGAACCCGTCCAGGACCACACCCCGGCCGTCCAGGCCGCCGTCCCGCGGCGCGCCCCTGGGCGGCGCACTCGACCAGGCCCGCCTCGCCGCGGCGCTCGCCCGCATCGCGGCGACCCCCGTGCGACGGCTCCTCGCGCGCCCCGAACTGCCCGCAGCGGCGGGCCTGTCGGCGCGCGGGCTGCCCGCGCGCACCATCGACGGGTTCCTGCGCCCGCTGCTCTCGGCGCTGCTGTGCGACCCGGACCTGACGACGTCGAGCAGGTGCGCCGACCTCGCGCTGCACGCCTTCGCGCGCGGCCGCCTGTGCCTGCCCGAGGGCGGCGCCGACGCCCTGCCCGAGTTACTCGCGGCCGCGCTGCCGCCCGGCACCGTACGCACCGGCGTGCGCGTCACCTCGGTGTCCGCGAACCGCGTCAGCACCGCCGAGCACGGCGAGCTGTCCTGCGGCGGCGTGCTGCTCGCCACCGACGCCCACGCCGCCGCCGAGCTGCTGCCCGGTCTGCGCGTGCCGTCCTTCCACCCGGTCACCGTGGTGCACCACGCGGTGCCCGAACCACCGCTCGCCGAACCCGCGCTCCTCCTTGACGCCGACCGCCGGGGCCCGGTCGCCCACACGGCCGTCGTCAGTCTCGTCGACCCCACGCGCGCGCCCGAGGGCCGCACCCTGGTCTCCTCGACCGTCCTCGGGCAGCCCCCGGACGACCTGGAGGACACCGTCCTCGCCCATCTCGCGGAGCTGTACGGCACGCCGACCGACCGCTGGGAACTCCTCGGCGTCCACCACACGCGCGAGGCGGTGCCCGCGATGCCGCCGCCGCACGATCTGCGCCGTCCCGTACGGCTGTTGGCGGGGCTCTACGTGTGCGGCGACCACCGGGACACCAGCACGGTGCAGGGCGCGCTGCACTCCGGCCGTCGGGCGGCGCAGGCCGCGCTTGCCGACTTGGGGGTCGAACCGGCCTGCACCGAGGAGGTGCTACCGGCCGCCGCTTGAGGTCCACCCGCCTCGGGTGCCTCCCGCCCGCACACAGTGCTCCGACCTTTCGTCCCCACGGGCCTGCTCCCCCTGAGCCCCCGCGCCCCCCACGCGGGGGCTTCTCCCGGCCCCGGCCTTCCGTCCCGCGGTCTTGTCACCGCCTCAGTGCGGCACTACGGTCCCAGCGGACCCGGCCACCGGGTCGACCGAGCCGCAGGAGGCCTGACGTGCGTCGCACCTTGCCGGTGATCACTCTCATCCTCGGACTGTGTACGGCCCTATTCATGGGAGCTCTGCAGGTGCCCGCCGCGTCCGCCGCGTCCACCGCGTCCGCCGAAGGCCAGGAAACGTCACCGCCGGACACCGCCGGCGGCCCGGCCGTCGTCCCCCGCCCCTCCGACTGGACCGACCTCCCCGGGCTCACCCGACTCACCCACCACACCCGCATCCTGATCGACCCGCGCCAGGCCTCGGCGACCACGCTGCCGTCCGGCCGCGCCGAACTCCCGGGCCCCGCCCGCCAGTCCGTACGCGCCCTCGCGACCCAACTGCGTACGGAGATCGAGCAGGTCACGGGCCTCACACCCCGCATCGCCACGGACGGCCGTCCGGACCGGGACGACATCACGCTCACCCTCACCGCGGACCGAGCTCTCACCACAGACCGAGCCCCCACCGCGAACCGAGCGCCCCTCAGCGCCGAGGGCTACGACTTCGACAGCACCGGCCCCGTCCGCGTGAGCGCCGCCTCCACGCACGGCCTGTACTACGGCACCCGCACCCTCCTCCAGCTCCTGCGCACCACCGCCCCCGACCACCGCGCCGTCCCGCGCGCCCGCTCGGCCGACCGGCCCGCGCAGGCGGTCCGCATGGTGCACCTGGACGCGGGCCGCAAGTTCTGGCGCATCCCGTATCTGAAGAACCTCGTCCGCAGGATGGGCGACCAGAAGCTCAACACCCTGTTCCTGCACCTGTCGGAGTCCGAGGGCTTTCGCCTGGACAGCCCGAGGTTCCCCGGCCTCGCCGACCCCGCCCACAGCTACAGCCGCGCCGACATCGAGGACCTGAAGGCCTTCGCGGCCCGTCACCACGTACAAGTGATGCCGGGTCTCGAACTGCCCGGTCACGCCACCGTGATCAGCGAGGCGTTCGGCATCGGCTTCGGTGCCGGGCCCGGCGCGTGCACGGCGGCGCACACGCACTCCCATCTGACGCCCGACTGGATCATCGACATGACCAGCGAGAAGGCGATCGGCAAGAGCAAGGAGATCGTCGACGAGTTCGTGGGCTGGTTCGACGCGCCGCTGTTCTCCATCGGCGCGGAGGAGGTACCGGGGCAGCTCGCCGAGTGCCCGCGCGTGAAGGATCATCTCGCCGCCGCGCCCGACGTATCCACCCTCGGTGACCTGCTCAACCGCTACATCAACACCCTGGACGACGTGGTCACTTCGCACGGCAAGCGCACCGCCGTCTACAACGGCTCCGAGCATCTCGCCGCCCCGCAGCAGCGCGTGCACGCCCCCGTCGTCTTCATCACCTGGGAGGGCACGGGCGCGGAGCCCGCCATTCCGGGCCATGACGAGATCGCCATCGGCCCCTTCTACAACACGCCCAACAACTACCACCACAAGTACCCCGACGAGCCCTGGATGTACGACACGTGGGCTCCGAGCACCGCCCCCGACATGCTCGGCTCCGGCGTCGTGAACTGGGCGGACTACAACTTCTGGGCCGACGACGAGTACTTCGAGCAGCACATGGCGGGCGCCCGCGCGATCCTCGCCGACCGCACGTGGAACGGCTCCCCGACGCCGGACTCTCTCGCCGACTTCCGCGCCCGCGCGACCCGCATCGGCGATCCCCCGGGCACCACACCCGCAAGGACCCGCCCCCGGGTCCAGGACCGGCCGAGCCACCACTGGACCTTCGACGACGCCGCGTACCCGAAGGGCTGGACGTACGCAGGCAGCCCCGGCAACACGCTCTTCGCCGAGGACGTCGCGGGCGACCTGCCCGGCACCTCGTACATCATCGACAACCCCACGCCCGTGCCCGGCGTGCGCGGGCAGGCCTGGCGGTTCGACTCGGACCGGGACGGGGTGGGCTTCGGCGGCACGGATGTGGCGGAGCCTTGGACCGTGTCGGTGCGGGTCCGTGCTTCGTCCCGCACGGGCGACCAGGTGCTGCTGAGCTCCAAGGCCGGGGCCTTGAAACTCATGCAGCACGGCACGGGACGTGTGGGCTTCACCCGTTACGGAGAGGCCGACTTCAGCTTTCCGTACGTTCTGCCGCTGGACCGGTGGGTTCGGCTGACGTGGGTGGCCTCGCCCGGTCGCACGGTTCTGTACGTCGACGGGGAGCGGGTCGGGGCCGTCCCCGCCTCGATTCCGTTGCCGATGCGGTCCATCGGTACGGAGGGCGCCTCGCTGCGCGGGGACTTGGACGACCTCGTCACGTGGGACGTGGCGTTGGGGGCCCCGGCTGTCGCCCGCCTGCGGTGAGTTCGGCAGGGGGCGGACTCGGCGCGGCCGCCCCCAACCCCCCACTACCCCAGCGCCGCCACCCGGTCGCGGTACCCGCGCACAGGCGCCGCGTCCCGATACGGCTCCAGCCTGCGCTCGAAGTCGCGTACGTACTCCACCGCCCGCACCGAGCGCATCTCGCCCGCCGCCTGGGCCGCGTCCGCGCCGAGTTGGCAGGCCTGTTCCAGTTCGCCCAGGCCGAGGCGGGCCGATGCCAGGACGACGCGGCAGAAGAGGCGGCTGCGGGCGTAGCCGGGGGCGCGCAGTTGCAGTGAGCGCTCCGCGTGCTGGGCGGCCGCGCGGTACTGCTGGAGGTCGCGATTGCAGTGCGCGAACTCGTCGGCGAGCTGGGCCTCGTCGAAGAAGCGCGCCCAGTACGGGACGTCGTCGCCGGGCCGGGACGTCTCCAGGGCGCGCTCGGCCCGCACCATGGAGGCCGAGCAGGCCCGCACCTCCCCGAGCACTCCGTGCCCGCGCGCCTCCACGGCGTGCAGGAGCGCCTGGACGACGGGCGGCGCCGAGGAGCCCACGCCCTGCTGGGCGACCCGCGCGAGCTGCACGGCCTCGCGCCCGTGGCCGAGGTAGACGGCCTGGCGACTCATGGTGACCAGGACGTAACTGCCGTACGCGCGGTCGCCCGCGGCCTGCGACAGGCGCAGCGCCTGCACGAAGTACCGCTGGGCGAGGCCGTGGGCCGCGATGTCGTACGACGTCCAGCCGGCGAGCCGGGTCAGGTCGGCGGCGGCCGCGAAGAGCCGGCGCCCCGCCTGCTCGCCGTAGGTGCCGCGCAGCATCGGCTCGGCCTCGTGCTCCAGATAGCGGACCAGGGCCTGGCGGGCGTGCCCGCCGCCGTACGCGTGGTCGAGCGCGCGGAACAGCTCGCCGACCGAGCGCAGGGCCGCGATGTCGCCGCCGGTGACGCGGTGGCCGGGGCCGCGGTCGGTGTCGCGGCGCTGGCGCGGCACGATGGGGCGGCCCTGGGCGGGCACGCGCGGGGTCTGCTGGGGCTCGCCGCGGGCGACCCGGTCGTCGGCGCGGCCGATCAGCCAGTCCCGGCTGGGCACCACGAGCCCGGCCGGGGTGAAGGCGATCTTGCGCAGCTCGGCGTGGCTGCCGGAGTCCTTGCGCCACAGGCCGCCGACGATGTCGATGGCTTCCTCGGGCGAGGCGGCGAATTCCAGGCCCGCGTAGACCGGCGCGCACGCGTCGAGCCCGAGGTCCTGGGCGGACAGGCGGCGGCCCAGGCGCCGGGTGAAGACCTCCGCGATCAGCGCCGGTGTCGTACCGCGCGGCTGCTGGCCTCTGAGCCAGCGTGTCACCGATGTTTTGTCGTACCTGAGATCGAGACCGTGCTCGAGCCCTAGCTGATCGACGCGGCGCGCCAGGCCCGCATTGGAGAACCCGGCTTCCGCGATGAGCGCGGCTAGCTGGCGGTTGGGGGTGCGCTGCGGGGGTCGTTCCGTCATCAGCGGTGCGGTCTCCTGCCTTCCGGGCCTGCCTTGAGCAGCCCTTATGGCCTCGTGAACGGCGCGAATGTAGCGGCGCTGAAGGTCCTCATCGCGACCTTCAAGCTCCATTCATCCGATCGTGTGAGGATTGGCCGTAGAGCTGACGGGATTCCGCCGGACGTACAGTGGCAGGGGCACGATCCGTGCACGGTGAAGGTTTCCGTGCCAGGAGCGGGGCTGTGCACGCGGAGTGCACGGGGATGGTTCAAGGGAGGCACGTGCCGTGGGCGAGATGCGATTCAACCGGCTGGGTTTCGGCCCGGACTTCGTCGAGTACCAGGAGGCCTGGGACGAGCAGCGCCGGGTGCACGCCGCCCGGTTCGCCGACGAGGTGCCGGACACCTGTCTGCTCCTGGAGCACCCGCCGGTGTACACGGCGGGCCGCAGGACCGAGGACAGCGAGCGCCCGCTGGACGGCACCCCGGTCGTGGACGTGGACCGCGGCGGCAAGATCACCTGGCACGGTCCGGGCCAGCTCGTGGGCTACCCGATCCAGAAGCTGCCGCGTCCGGTGGACGTCGTAGCACACGTACGCCGCCTGGAAGACGCACTTATCCGAACGTGTGCCGACTTCGGTCTCGAAACCACGCGGGTCGAGGGGCGCAGCGGCGTATGGGTTCTGGGCGATCCGCTCGAGTCCCGTCCGGCGCTCGGCGGGCTCAGCCTCGACTTCGACCCGCGGCTTCAGGACGACGAGTTCGACCCCCGCCTGAACGGCCCGGAGTACGCGCCCTCCAACGCCGGCCAGCGCCGCGAGGACCGCAAGGTGGCCGCGATCGGCATCCGCGTCGCCAAGGGCGTGACGATGCACGGCTTCGCGCTGAACGTGAACCCGGACAACACCTGGTTCGACCGGATCGTGCCGTGCGGCATCCGCGACGCGGGTGTGACGTCGATCGCGCACGAGCTGGGCCGCGACATCACCATCGCCGACGTCCTGCCGGTCGCCGAGCGGTACCTGCGGGACGTACTGGAGAACGCGGAGCTGAAGCCGCGGGAGGTGGAGAAGCCGACGGACCAGGAGGCGAAGGCCACCGAGGAACCGGCGGAGCCGACGCTCGCCTGAGCCGTCGGGGCCTGACCTGACCGGCCCGGCAGGGCCTGAGGGACCCGTACGGGAATGCACCCCTTGGGCCAGAGGTTGGCCAGAAGTAAGCCCACAGACATGACGGGCGTACCCTGGTGTGCGCCGAAGAATCGAAGCTACAGGGAGCCGATGTGTCCGCAGTCGCACCCGACGGACGCAAGATGCTGCGCCTGGAGGTCCGGAACGCCCAGACCCCCATCGAGCGCAAGCCCGAGTGGATCAAGACCCGGGCGAAAATGGGCCCCGAGTACAACGCCCTGCAGAAGCTCGTGAAGAGCGAGGGCCTGCACACGGTCTGCCAGGAGGCGGGCTGTCCGAACATCTACGAGTGCTGGGAAGACCGCGAGGCCACGTTCCTCATCGGCGGCGACCAGTGCACGCGGCGCTGTGACTTCTGCCAGATCGACACCGGCAAGCCGCAGGCCCTCGACCGCGACGAGCCCCGCCGCGTCGGCGAGTCCGTCGTCACGATGGACCTGAACTACGCCACGATCACCGGCGTCGCCCGCGACGACCTGGAGGACGGCGGCGCCTGGCTGTACGCGGAGACGGTGCGCCAGATCCACGCGATGACGGCGGAGCGCGCCGAGGGCTACACCAAGGTCGAGCTCCTCATCCCCGACTTCAACGCCGAGCCGGACCAGCTGGCCGAGGTCTTCTCGTCCCGCCCCGAGGTGCTCGGGCACAACGTGGAGACGGTGCCGCGGATCTTCAAGCGGATCCGCCCCGGCTTCCGGTACGAGCGCTCCCTCGAGGTCATCACGAAGGCCCGCGAGGCCGGTCTTGTCACCAAGTCCAACCTGATCCTGGGCATGGGCGAGACCCGCGAAGAGGTCAGCGAGGCGCTGCGCGAGCTGCACGAGGCGGGCACCGAGCTCATCACCATCACGCAGTACCTGCGGCCCACGCCGCGCCACCACCCCGTCGAGCGCTGGGTGAAGCCGGCCGAGTTCGTGGAGCTGAAGCAGGAGGCCGAGGAGATCGGCTTCTCCGGCGTGATGTCGGGCCCGCTGGTCCGCTCCTCGTACCGCGCGGGCCGGCTGTACCAGATGGCGATCGAGCGGCGCGGGTCGTACGTGGCCTCGCAGGCCGTGTGAGTAGGCCCCAGGCCGTGTGAATCGGCGCACAAGCGACTACCGCCCAGTAGCGGCCGCAGCGACGCGGCCCATACCTTCCTCGCAGGTGAAGAGGAACGTATGGGCCGCGTCAGCGTTTTGGGGCTCCGCGTCAAGGCTTCATCGGCGTTTGACCGGTCGGTCACGCCCTGGTAACACCAATCAGTGACTCTGGAATTACCGCACGTACATCCTTACCCAGAGCCAGGCACCCCCGCGTAACCCAGAGCCAGGCACCCTCGTAGCGCTCCCCCGTCCACTGTCGCTTCCCGGAGGGCATCACCATGCAGGCCGCGCCCGTTCGCGCCACCGCCATCCCGTCCGTCACCGACGCGCTGCGCGCCGTCGAGTCGCTGCTCATGAGCGGCGGCCAGCGCACCGCGCGCCGCAACGCCTGGACGTCCGTCCTCGAGGACCGGCGCCGCGCCAAGGACCGGTTCGAGGCGCAGCGCGTGCTGGAAGAGGCAGGACCAACCCGCACGTCGTAGTCGCCTGCGGGGCCACGTAGACTTCGAGGCATGGCGAGGAAGGAAACCACCGCGGCGGCTTCGGCCGCGGAACCCGGGCGACTCAAGCAGATCGCTCTGACCTACAAGATGACCCGGCGGGCCGACTCCAAGATCGGTCTCATCATCGCGGCTGTGGGAATCGTCACCTTCGGTGTCTTCCTCGCGATCGGCTTCTGGCTCGGTCACCCCATCTATCTCGGCATTCTCGGCTTCATCCTCGCCTTCCTTGCGATGGCGATCGTCTTCGGACGCAGGGCCGAGCGCGCCGCCTTCGGGCAGATGGAGGGCCAGCCCGGTGCGGCGGCCGCGGTGCTCGACAAGATCGGCCGCGGCTGGACGACGACCCCCGCGATCGCGATGAACCGCAGCCAGGACGTGGTGCACCGCACCGTCGGCAAGGCCGGCATCGTCCTGGTCGCCGAGGGCAATCCGAACCGGCTGAAGGCGCTGCTGGCCGCCGAGAAGAAGAAGATGGCCCGCATCGTCTCGGACGTCCCGGTGCACGACGTGATCGTCGGCAACGGCGAGGGCCAGGTCGAGCTCAAGAAGCTCCGCACCACGCTTCTGAAGCTCCCCCGCGTCCTCCAGGGCCCGCAGGTCACGGCGACGAACGACCGCCTGAAGGCGATGGGCGACCTGATGAGCAACATGCCGCTGCCGAAGGGGCCCATGCCCAAGGGCGCGCGCATCCCGCGCGGCGGCCCGAAGATGCGCTGACGCTGCCGCTGTTCCTCTGAGTGGCCGCGTGTGCGTGGCCGCACCTGACTGGATACGTCGATGGGGCGCCCGGAACCGAGTGGTTCTGGGCGCCCCATCGACGTACGCAGAAGGTCATCGACGTACGCAGAAGGTTGGTGCCCGGTCCTAGATGCGGACCTGGGCCGCGCGGGCGAGGCGGTCGTGGAGGCCGCGGCCGTCGCGGTCCCAGATCAGCGCCGGGATGCCGATGCACAGCAGCGCGCTGCGGACGAGGACGCGGACGGGGCCGAGGCGGCCGCCGTCCTCGCTGACCACGCGCAGGCCGAGCAGGCGCTTGCCGGGGGTGCTGCCGACCGTGCCGACGGTCAGCACGCTCATCACGAAGAGCAGGCCGAGCGCCCAGTTGCCCATCGCCTGCGGGTTGCCGCGGGCGAGCAGGCCGTATGCGATGAGCAGGCACAGCCCCCAGTCGACGGCGATGGCGCCGATGCGGCGGCCGGGCCGGGCGATGGAGCCGGGGCCCTCCTCGGGCAGGCCGAGCCGCTCGCCGCGGTATCCGAAGTCGACGCCCGCGTCCTCGGCCGCCGCGCGGGGGCCGGAGAGCCACGATCCGATTACTTGCCTGTTGTCCACCCGTCCACGGTACTGCGCGGCGTTTCGTACGGGGGGTGCGGGTCGCGTTCGCACCCGGGCCGGTTAACTTCGGCGAAACAAATGGGTCACGCTTGAGAAATCCCCCGTCCCTATGGTCGGGTCCCAGCGTGTGCCACCGCACTGGCCGCACCAACGAGCTGCAACCCCGCTCCTTCCCGGGCGGGAACAGGAGGAGCTGGATGTTCCAGAACGCCGACGAAGCCAAGAAGTTCCTCGCGGACGAGGACGTGAAGTTCGTAGACGTCCGCTTCTGCGACCTGCCGGGCGTCATGCAGCACTTCACGGTCCCGGCCGAGGCGTTCGACCCGGACGAGCAGCTGATGTTCGACGGCTCCTCCATCCGCGGCTTCCAGGCCATCCACGAGTCCGACATGGCGCTCGTGGCGGACCTGACGACGGCCCGCGTGGACCCCTTCCGCCGCGACAAGACCCTCAACGTCAACTTCTTCATCCACGACCCGGTGACCGGCGAGCAGTACAGCCGCGACCCGCGCAACGTGGCGAAGAAGGCGGAGGCGTACCTCGCGTCGACCGGCATCGCCGACACCGCGTACTTCGGCCCCGAGGCCGAGTTCTACGTCTTCGACTCGGTCCGCTTCGAGACCACGGCGAACCGCTCGATGTACGAGATCGACTCCGAGGCGGGCGCCTGGAACACGGGCGCGCTCGAGAACAACCGCGGCTACAAGGTCCGCTACAAGGGCGGTTACTTCCCGGCTCCGCCGGTGGACCACTTCGCCGACCTGCGCGCGGAGATCTCCCTGGAGCTGGCCAATTCCGGCCTCAAGGTCGAGCGCCAGCACCACGAGGTGGGCACGGCGGGCCAGGCCGAGATCAACTACAAGTTCAACACGCTGCTCGCGGCGGCCGACGACCTGATGCTCTTCAAGTACATCGTGAAGAACGTCGCGTGGCGCAACGGCAAGACCGCGACGTTCATGCCGAAGCCGATCTTCGGTGACAACGGCTCGGGCATGCACGTCCACCAGTCGCTGTGGACCGGCGGCGAGCCCCTCTTCTACGACGAGCAGGGCTACGCGGGCCTCTCGGACACCGCCCGCTACTACATCGGCGGCATCCTCAAGCACGCCCCGTCGCTGCTGGCCTTCACGAACCCCACCGTCAACTCCTACCACCGCCTGGTCCCCGGCTTCGAGGCCCCGGTCAACCTGGTCTACTCGCAGCGCAACCGCTCCGCGGCGATGCGCATCCCGATCACGGGCTCCAACCCGAAGGCCAAGCGCGTGGAGTTCCGCGCCCCGGACCCGTCCTCGAACCCCTACCTCGCCTTCTCGGCCCTCCTCCTCGCGGGCCTCGACGGCGTGAAGAACAAGATCGAGCCGGCCGAGCCGATCGACAAGGACCTCTACGAGCTCGCCCCCGAGGAGCACGCGGGCGTCCCCCAGGTCCCCACCTCCCTCCCCGCGGTCCTCGACGCCCTCGAGTCGGACAACGAGTACCTCCAGGCCGGCGGCGTCTTCACGTCCGACCTCATCGAGACGTGGATCGACTACAAGCGCACGAACGAAATCGCCCCGATCCAGCTGCGGCCGCACCCGCACGAGTTCGAGCTCTACTTCGACATCTAAGACTCGGGGCAGGGCGACCTGGGACGAGGTTCTGGGAACCTGCTGTGACTTGTGGAAAGCCTTGCTGTTGAGGGCCGCCGTCCCGACTCCGGGGCGGCGGCCCTCAACGTTCTTGTGCACAGCAGGTCAGGCCCTGTGCTGATCAGGGTTCGAGCGAGGGTGCCCGTCCATCAGGGGCACTCGGCGACAACCTGGTAGAGGCCAGGGCTGGCGCTGGCGATTCGTTCGGCTTGGGAAACAGAAGCGAGCACGGTGGGGTTGGCGCCGGCGGCCTCGCATGCTTCGACGCTGTCCCAGTGTGCGATGTTGACGAGCTGGAATCGCGCGTCCGGCAACAGCGCGCGGTGCAGCCGGACGTCGCGGAACCCAGGCGCTGCACTCATCAGGGCCACGCGTTCGCGCCACTGCTCGATGAATTCGTCGACTTGGTCGGCGGATATTTCGATGACGTTGATGAAAGTAACGGCCTGATCAGTCATAGGAGGATTCCTTTTCTGTGATGACGCCCTGACAGCGCTGTCCGCTCACTGCTGCACGGATCCTCTCAGTCGCCCCAGCGGCTCGCGTCGAGGGTCATCTGCCAGGTGGTGCAGGGAAGTTCGGGGTGGAGCTGGTGGAGGATCTCGCCCGGCAAGCGGCAGGCTCCGCTTCTCTCCTTGGTCTGTTGACACTTGGCAAGGTTCCGGGAGGGGCGCCCCGTGCCCAGCAAGGTCCGTCGGGACCAGCTAGGCGGAGGAGGTCGCGCGGAATCGCGCGCGGTACGACGCGGGCGGCGCCCCGAGCACGCGCAGGAACACCCGCCGCATCGTCTCGTCCGTGCCGAACCCGCAGGTGCGGGCGATGGTGTTCACACCGGCGTCGCAGGATTCGAGCATCGCCTGCGCCGCCTCCACGCGGACGCGTTCCACGTACTGCCCGGGAGTGCCGTCGACTTCGCGGCGGAAGAGCCGGGTGAGGTGCCGTTCGCTGACGGCGAGCCGCTCGGCCATGGCGGCGAGGGTGTGGTTCCCGCCGGGGTCGGCCACCACGGCATCCAGTACCCGCCGCAGCCCGGCGTTGCGGGGCGGGGTCACCGCGCTGCGCACGCTGAACTGCGACTGGCCGCCAGGGCGTTGGAGGAAGACGACGAGATGCTTGGCCGCGGTACGCGCCAGCTCGGGGCCGTGGTCCTCCTCGACCAGCGCCAGTGCCAGGTCGATGCCCGCCGTCACCCCGGCGGAGGTGATGACCGGCCCGTCACGTACGTAGATGGCGTCGGGCTCCACCCGCACCCGCGGGAAGCGTCTCGCGAGCGTTTCGCACTCGGCCCAGTGCGTCGTGGCCCGCCGGCCGTCGAGCAGCCCGGCCTCCGCAAGGAGATACGCGCCGGTGCAGGCCGACGTCGTACGCCGCGTGCCCGTGCCGAGGCGGCGTACGTGCGCGACCAGCTCCGAAGGATGCCCGTGGCCGTGCACCGTCGGATAGCCCGGCACCATCACCGTGTCCACGGTCTCGGGGACGTCCTCCAGCGCCAGTTCGACCCCCAGCGGGATCCCCGTGTCGCTCACCACCGCACGCCCGGAGGGCGAGGCGAGCCGGACCCGGTAGCCGGTCCCGTGCAGCACCTGCACCGGACCGGCCACATCGAGCAGCACCACTCCGTCGCCCACGACCACGACCACATCGCTCTCGGTCTTCACGCTCCTCAGTCTCGGCGCCCGGCCGGTACGTCCTCAAGGACAAGCAGCCCACACATCCGGACATCCCCTTCCACGCGCCTTTGGCCCGAGGGGACAGTCATCCGGCCCGCGTTCCGCAGCCCGGAACCAGCGCATTCCTGACTCTGACCAACTCACTCCGCCACTCCCCGGCACCGACCGACCCAAGGAGCACACGACATGCAGCGCCGACACATTCTGCGTACGGGCGCCGCGGCCACGGCCGCGACCGCGCTCGGCCTCGGCACCTCCTCCACCGCCGCTTCTGCCGCCGCCCCCGCCGCCGAGCGGAAGCGCGAGCGCACCCGCGAACTGCGCGTGCACACAGTTCTGTTCGACGCCGTCGAGGAGCAGGACTTCGCGGGCCCCATCGAGGTGCTCGGCATCCTCGCGGACGCCGACAAGCACCGGATCAAGCAGAGCTTCGTCACCGCCGACGGCCCCCGCACCGTACGGACGTCGTCCGGAATGCACATCGACGTACGCGACCCCTGGGCCCCTCAGGACGCGGACGTCCTGCTCGTGCCGGGCGGGGGCTACGGGAAGGGGTCAGGGGTCGATGACGAGATCAAGCGCGGCGTACTGCCGCGCGCACTGGCCAAGGCCGAGCGGCCCGGGCTGATCATGGGCGGGATATGCACCGGCGTCATGGTCATGTCGGCGGCGAAGATCACCCGCGGCAGACCGTGCACGACGCATTTCGCTGCCCGCGAGGATCTCGCCAAGGAGGGCGGGAAGCTCACGTACGGGCGTGTCGTGGACGACGGGGACCTGATCACCTGCGGCGGCGTCACCTCGGGCCTCGACCTGGCCCTCTGGCTCGCCGAGCGCCTCTACGGCCCACAGGCCGCGCTGCGCGCCGAGATGATCCTGGAGTACGAACGCCGGGGCACCGTCTGGTGCGCGAAGAGCTGACCGCAGCGGGCAAGTTCTTCGCCGGGTGGCGGTCTCATCCGTCAACTTGGTGGCGGTGTACGCGGCCATCATGCCGTATGCGTTGCGGCCGTTCAGCGAGCTGCTGTCGGCGACCTGACGGCGGGTGCACCCGTTGTGCACCAACCCACTCAACGGCAGCCATTTGCCCTGACCAGGGACCCGTTGTAGCTGTACTTCGACATCTAGAAACGTTGCGGGCCTGAGCGGATTTCCGCGCTTTCAGGGTCTGCTGTGGGGCCGTCGGCCGTGTTCCTCCACCTCGGAGGAGCACGGCCGTTGCGTTACGCCCCTCCGCTCGGGAGCGGGGGTTTGGATGTCGGGCAGGTGTGTGCCGGTGCCGGTGCTGGGTGTTGTGGTGGTTCTTGGGGTGGTCGGGTGTACGGCTTCTTCGGCGGACAAGGCGTCGCGTGGGGGGGGGCGTACGGAGTCGGCGGGGGTGGCTTCCGCCGGTGAGCGGTCTGCGGCTGGTGGGGGTTCTGCGGGTCCTCGGGCGGGTGCCAGGGGGCGGCAGGGGTGTGGGACTTTGTTTATTTTGGGGCCTGTGACGTTTCCCGATCCTCGTGCGCCTGCCTATCGCGGGTCGGGGCCGCATCCCGTTGTCGCCGATGAGGCCGCCAAGTACTCGTGTCCGGTCACGTATCAGTACGTCGTCGGGCAGGCCGTCGAGATGGCTCAGGGCGTCAAGGACGAGACGTTGAGTCGGCGGTTGCGGCCTTGGGTCATGGGTTCCCCGAGGTGAGTAGCAGTCGGTGAAGACGGCGGCGGCCCGGGTGCGGGGGTCTCCCCCGGCACCCGGGCCGCAGGTGGGGCCGCCCGCCGGGGGCCCCGCCTTCTCAGTGGCGGCCGGTCGTCAGCACGTGCGGCCGACGTAGTGCGCGCCCTGGATCTTGCTCGCCGAGCCCAGCCACGTCTTGCCGGGGCCGACACAGCGCTCGTAGTCGGGCGCCAGGGCGACCCGGACATGGATGACGACGCGGGTGTCCGACGCGCAGTGGTTGTAGAAGGCGTCGGCGGAGGTCTCGTAGAAGCCGCACGGGTCCGCCGCCGCGGGCGTCGCGGTGACGGTCACCGCGCCCAGGGACGTGAACGCGAGGGCGGTGGCGGCGAGAGCGGTGGTCACCAGGCGACGGACGGACACGGGCAACTCCTTGGTCAAGGGGACTGGTTACGGCCCGGACCGATGCGTGGCCGGGCGTGATGTCCGCCTGAGGATCGCAGTCCCGCGTCGCGCCGAGTGATCTAAAGCCGTGGCTTTCACCTGGAGGAACGATCACTCGTACGTCGATCGGATGGATCTGTTCCGTTTGTGTGTGTGAGGGGGACCGAAGTCGTCTGTGGGGGGCTTTTACGTCGCTTCGGGGGACGTGAACGGCGCTGCGGCCTGGGTCCCGACCTGGGCCGCCAGCTTCTTCGGGGCCTGAACGCAGTAGCTCTCGCTGAGGAGTTCCGCCACCTCCGCCCAGTCCGTGTCCGCGTCCAGGCGCATGCCGACCACGTTCGCGCCCCAGGAGACGCGGAAGAACGGCGCCCCCGCGTTGGTCAGGGCCTCGAACTCCTCGTCGTGGGAGCGGAAGGTGAGGGTTGTGGTCAGCCCCTCGGGGGTGGTCAGTCCCCCCGTTGCGGCCGCCGTCGCGGCGGCTATCGCGCGGGCCGAGGGCGAGGACGACACGGACCAGTCCGTCAGGTACACGTGCGCGAAGGTGTTGGTGCGGATCCGCCAGCGGGTGCCCGTCCAGGCCGGTTCCTCGTACGTCTCGGGGAGGTTCAGGCAGACCTCGCGGAGGCGGGTGAGGACGTCCAGGGGGACTTCGGCGTCGACCATCCGAGGAGTCTAGGACCCGGCAGGTCCGGGGAACGGCGGCGACCGCAGGAAGCGGACCGACGGGTGGTCCAGCGGGTCCGTGGGGTCCGCCGCCGGCGTCACCCGCGCCCGCACCCCGTACACCTCCGCGATCAACCGCTCCGTGATGACCTCGGCGGGCGTGCCGTGCGCGTACGCCCTGCCCTCCTTCAGGACCAGGATCTCGTCGCAGAACATCGCGGCCAGGTTCAGGTCGTGCAGCGCGATCACCGTCGTCACGGGGAGCGAGGCGATCAGGTTCAGGAGGTCCAACTGGTGCTGGATGTCCAGGTGGTTGGTGGGTTCGTCCAGGAGGAGTTCGCGCGGGGCCTGGGCCAGGGCGCGCGCGATGTGGGCGCGCTGGCGCTCGCCGCCGGAGAGGGTGTGCCAGGACTGGCCCGCCCTGTCGGTCAGGGAGGTGCGGTCCAGGGCGTCCTCGACCGCCCGCTCGTCCGCGGCCGTGGTGGCCGACCACGGCCTGCGGTGCGGTACGCGGCCCAGCGCGACCACCTCTCGTACGGTCAATTCCACCTGCGTGGACGCGTGTTGGTCCACCACTGCCAGCCTGCGCGCCGTCTCCCTGCGGCCGAGGCGCGGCAGTGGGGTGCCGTCCAGGGTGACCACGCCCGACGCGGGCGCGAGGACGCCCGACAGGAGGCGCAGCAGCGTGGACTTGCCCGAGCCGTTCGGGCCGAGGAGGCCGAGCGTGGTGCCGGGGCGCGGGGTGAGGGTGATGCCGTCGACGATGAGGCGGCCGCCCGCCTTGTGGGCGACCCGGCCCGCCGCCAGACCCGTCGCGGGAACGGTTTCCCCGGTTGCTTCCGTTACTTCGGCTGTCTCGTACGTCACGTCGTCTTCCTCGTCCGGTACAGCACCACCACGAACGCCGGTACGCCGATCAGTGACGTCACCACGCCCACCGGTACCTCCTGGGGGTCGAGGACCGTGCGGGCGAGGGTGTCCACCCAGATCAGGAAGACCGCGCCCGCGAGTGCCGTCACCGGGAGCAGGCGCGGGTGGCCCGCGCCCACCACCGCCCGTGCCGCGTGCGGCAGTACGAGGCCCACGAATCCGATCGCCCCGGCGCTGCTGACCAGGGCCGCGGTGAGGAGTGCCGTCGTACAGAGCAGGATCAGGCGCACCCGTGCCACGTGGACGCCGAGAGTCGCCGCCGCGTCCTGGCCGAACGCGAACGCGTCCAGCGCCCGCGCGTGCAGCAGGCACACGGCGAGGGCGACGAAGAGGACCGCCGCGCACATCCACACGTCCGTCCAGGCCGCCCCGCTGAGCGAGCCGAGGAGCCAGAACAGTACGCCGCGTGTGGTCTCCGCGTCCGCCGCCGTGAGGACGACGAAGGAGGTCAGGGCGGAGAAGAGCTGCATCGCGGCCACGCCGGACAGGATCACCCGGTCCGCCGTGTCGCCGAGGGTGTGGCTGAGGAAGAGGACGAGCGAGAAGGAGAGGACCGCGCCTATGAACGCGCCCGCCGACACCGTCAGGACTCCCCCGCCGACGCCCAGGACCACCACGGCCACGGCGCCCGTGGACGCCCCGGACGAGACGCCCAGGACGAAGGGGTCCGCGAGCGGGTTGCGCAGCAGGGACTGGAGCACCACCCCGCACACCGCGAGGCCCGCGCCGCACACCGCCGCGAGGACCGTGCGCGGCATCCGCAGGTTCCACACGATGCCGTCGCGGATCGGCGTCAGCTCGGCCTCTCCCCAGCCGAGGTGCGCCGCCACCGCCGACCACACGTCGGGCACGGAGATGTCGGCGGGGCCGAGGGTGATCGCGAACGCGAGGGAGAGGAACAGTACGGCGAGGCCGGCGAGGGTGAGGAGGGCTGTGCGCAGGCGATCGCGGAGGCGCCTGCGCACACCGCCCGGGTCGTCGAGCCGTACGTCACCCGGTCCGTCGGACCGTACAGCGTCGGGCGCGGCCGTCCTCCCCGTGCTCACTTCGCCAGACCGAACTCACGCAGCCCCGCCGCCACTTGCTCGATCCCGTCGACCGTGCGGATGCCCGGGTTCAGGGCCTGCCCGCTCAGCAGCACGTACCGCTTCTTCTTCACGGCCGTGAGGTTCTTCGTGGCCGGGTTGGACTCCAGGAACCTGATCTTCTGGCGGGCGCTCTCGGCGGACTGGGACTTGCGGGTGAGGTCGCCGATGACCAGGACGTCGGGGTCGCGCTCGGCGATGGTCTCCCAGTTGATCTGGGGCCATTCGGCGCGGGTGTCGGCGAAGGCGTTCTTCACGCCGAGTTCGCGGGTGATGATGCCGGGCGCGCCGCAGCAGCCCGCGATGTACGGGGCCTCGGAGTTGGCGAACCAGTACATGACGCTGGTGCCGGAGGCGTCGATGGACTTGGCGGCCTTCGCCGTGCGGGACTTGAGGTCCGCGATCAGCTTCTTGCCGCGTTCGGGTACGTCGAAGACGCGCGCGAGGTCGCGGATCTCGCCGTACACGGTGTCCATGGTGAGCGTCTTGGTGCGGGTGCCGTCGTCGTCACCTGCGTTGTCCTTGCCGGCGCAGTCGGTGGGCGAGACATAGACGGGTACGCCGAGTTCGGTGAACTTGGCGCGGTCGGCGACGCCGCCCTTGCCGACCGTGTAGAGGAACGACGCGCTGACGAAGTCCGGTTCCTTGTCGAGGACCTTCTCCAGGGACGGGTAGCGGTCGGCGAGCCGCTCGACCTTGGCGTTCTCCTTCTCCAGGCCCTTGCGGACCGGGTCCGTCCAGGTGCCGGTGCCCGCCATGCGGTCGGCAAGGCCGAGGGAGAGGAGGATCTCGGTGGAGCCCTGGTCGAGGGAGACGGCCCGCTTCGGCGGAGCCTTCACCTTCGTCTGTTCGCCGCACGCGGTGAGCGTGACGGGGTAGCCCGCCCGCGCCTTGTCCGACGTCTTCGCGGGCGAACCGCCGCACGCGGTCAGCAGGACGAGGCCCGCGCTCAGCAGGGCGGTGAAAGGTATACAGCGGAGGCGGCGGACGCGAACGCGTCGCGTGGTCGAAGGCACACGTCTTCCCGAGTCTCAGGGCTCATGCGCGGAGCCTGGTCTGCGAACTCCGCCGCCCGTGCGGGCGGCGGTGCCAGCAGGTCTTCGGACTCGGGTTCGTCCGGGCGGGGCCGCCTTCCCGGGGGTCCGTGGACTCCCAGTGGCCGCTGGCCCCTCCCGTCCCCCTCACCGCTGCGCGTCAGTTCCGGACTTCCACCGGATTCCCCGGCCCGGGTGTACGGGCACGACTGGCGTGCGCAAGCTATCACCCCGGCGGGGCGTCACCCCTGGTCGGGGCGCGGCTCCCCGGCGTACGTACCGAAGGACCACAGGTTCCCCTCGGGGTCGGCGATCGCGAACTCGCGGCTGCCGTACGGCTGGTCCTCGATCTCGCGGACCACCTTCGCGCCGGCGTCGGTGAGGCGGCGGTAGAGGTCGTCGACGCGGTCGGTGACGACGTACGCCCCGAACGTGCCGGGTTCGCGGCACCACGCGGCGGCTTTCGGATCGTGACTGCCGAGCATGACCCCGCCGCCCTCGGGCCAGTCGAGCTGCGCGTGGGCGACGCGGTCGCCGTCCTCGTACACGGCGGTGCGCAGGAAGCCGACCGTGCCGACGAGGAAGTCGATCAGGGCGGGGGCGTCGTGGGCCTGGAGGGTGGGCCAGACGTCGGGGACGCGGCGGTTCGCTGCTGTTTGGTCGTTGTGCGTGGTCTGGGGTGCTTCGTTCGTGTTCATGTGTCCCAGTCTTCGCCGTTGGCGTGACCCCCGGCTTGGATATTCCGGCACTCCTCGGCCACCCAGGCGCTGGGGCTCGCGCCCGTGTACTGGCGGAAGTCCCGTACCAGGTGGGAGTGGTCGTAGTACCCGCAGTCGGCGGCGATCCGGGCGAGGTCGGGGCGTACGTCCGCGACGACCGCGCGCACGACGGCGGCCTTCGCGTGCTGGAAGCGGATGAGGCGGGCGGCCTGTTTGGGCGTGACGCCGGTCTCGGCGCGGAAGAGCGCGGAAAGGCGCCGCTCGCTGAGCGCGACGTGCGCGGACAGGCCGCGCAGGGTGCCCGCGCCGCGGTGCCGGGCCAGCCACGCCCAGGCCTCGCCGACCTCCGGGCGCACCGCCCCCGCGCGTTCGGCGTCGGCCGCGCGGCGGGCCAAGTAGGCGTTCAGGAAGGCGAATCGGTCACGCCAGTCGTCCTGCTCGCAGAGGCGTTCGCGTACGTCGGCGGCGAGACGGCCGAGTACGTCGGTGCCGTCGGTGACGAGCTGTCCGGCCAGCTCGGCGGCGGGCAGGCCGAGGAGCGCGCGGGCCGCGAGGGGGTGCACGGCGAGCTGGATGCCCGCCTCGTGCTCGGGCTGGACGACGTACGCGGGGCTCTGGTGCAGGCCGCCGACGACGATGTCCGTGCGGACGGCGTCGGGTCCTGTCGCCTGGGCGGGGCTGCGGCCGGTGGTGACGGGGCCGTCGAGGGAGAAGATCAGCGTGAGGTACGGGGACGGCAGGCCGCGGTGGAGGGCGGGGCGCTCGCCGCGCGTGCGGTAGCCGACGGCGGAGACGACGAGGCCGCCGGGCGGGGGCGCGGCGCGGACGAACTCGCGGGAGGCGGTGTCGCCGTCGCTCGACGTGTGGCCGTCCTTCGACGTGTCACCGTCCCTCGACGCGGTGTCCGAGGCCGTAGCCGCGCTGTCCGTAGCCGTGGGGCCCATGAACCCATTGTGCGCGGGCGCGGGCGGGCCTGTCGTCCCGTGCGGCTACCCGCGTCGCGCCGTCCCATGCCCGCCACGCACGGTGACCTCGATCATGGAATCCGGTAGCGGGTCCTCGTACCATGGCGCGCCGCTCCGGACGGGTCGGCGCAGCGCTTCGTGAGGGAACGGGAACCATGGCTATTCGGGCAAAGGGCAGGCTTGCGGTCGTCGGAGCGGCGGGGGCGCTGGCGGCGGCGGTGTTCGCGGGCGGGGCGCTGTGGCCCGACTCAGCCGACGCGAAGACCACGGGCGCGAAGGCGCCGAGCGCGTCCGCCCGCGCCGCCGCGACCGGGCTCAAGCACTGGCCCAAGCCGGTGGCCGCGAAGCTCGGCCGGGTCATCGCGGAGAACGAGGGGAAGGGCGCGTACGCCGTCTTCGACGCGGACAACACGACGTACCGCCACGACCTGGAGGAGGCCCTGCTTCCGTTCCTGGAGATGAAGGGCGTCCTGACCCGCAAGTCGATGGCCCCGTCCCTGAAGGTCATCCCCTTCAAGGACACGGCCACGCACAAGGAGAGCCTCTACAGCTACTACAACCGCCTCTGCGAGGTCGACGACCAGGTCTGCTACCCGTGGGCGGCGCAGATCTTCTCCGGCTTCACGCTGAAGCAGCTCAAGGGGTACGTGGACGACCTGCTCGCGTACGACAAGCCGATCCCGGCGACGTACTTCGACGAGCACGGGAAGGTGACGAAGACCGAGGTCGAGCGGCCCGAGTTCTTCCCCGGCATGCGCGAGCTCTACAAGTCGCTGCGCGCGCACGGGATCGAGGTGTACGTCGTCAGCGCGGCCAGCGAGGACCTGGTGCGGATGGTGCTCGCCGACCCGAAGTACGGGTACGGCGTGAAGCCGCAGAACGTCATCGGTGTCGGCCTGCAGCTCAAGAACCCGAGGACGGGGCAGGTCACCAGCGCCCGCAAGGAGATCGCCGAAGGCCGCTTCGGGCCCAAGGACCGGGCGCGCCTCGCCAAGTACGAGCTCACGCCGAACCTTTGGGCGCCCATGACCTGGTACCAGGGCAAGCCCGCCGCGATCTCCACGTACATCGACGAGTGGAAGAAGCCGGTGCTCGTCGCCGGGGACACCCCCGTGAGCGACGGGCCGATGCTGTTCCACTCGGCGGACGTGCGGCACGGGGGTGTCCGCGTGTGGGTCAACCGCAAGGACAGCTACATGAAGCAGCTGGACGGGATGAAGCGGAAGAACGCCGCGCGGCAGCGGGAGTTGGGGCAGCCGGTGACCGCGGACAAGCGGTGGCTGACGGTTACGCCTGAGCAGATCGGTTAGTTCGGGGCGGGAGTTCTGGCCGGTCCGGGGGTGCGTCGGTCCTCGTCAGCCTGCTCGCAGGCGGTCGAAGGCCGCGGCCGTCGTCGCGCGGTCCGCTCCGTCCGCGAGCAGTGCGTACAGGAGGATGCGGGCCTTCGGTCCGTCCAGGTGGCCCGCGGAGATCAGGCCGCGGGCAAGCAGGTCGGACTCCGATCCCGGGCCGTTGTACGTCTCGCTGAGGAGTGGGCCCGCGCCCGTGCGCGACGCCAGGACCACCGGGATGCGGGCGGCGACGGCCGTCAGGGGTTCCACCAGCCACTTCGGTACGTGGCCCGCGCCGAAGGCTGCCACGACCAGGCCGTCGAAGCGGTCGTCCACCGCCTCCAGGAGTTCGCCCTGGTCGCCGAGTGTGAGGGTGAGCAGGGCCACGCGGGCCGGGGTGCGCAGGCGCAGGGGCCGTTCCACGGTGGGGTGTGCGGGGCGCAGCAGGATGTGCGGGACGCCCTCCACCACCCGGCCCAGGGGGCCCGCGCCCGGGGAGGCGAAGGTCGTCGGGGATGTGGTGTGTGCCTTGCGTACGTGGCGGGCCGCGTGGATCTCGTCCGCCAGGACCGTGAGGACGCCCAGGTCTCGGCAGGTGGGGGCCGCGGCGGTCGCCAGGGCCGCGGCCAGGTTCGCGGGGCCGTCTGCGCCCGGGTGGTCCGGGCGGCGCATCGCTCCCGTGACGACTATGGGTTCGCGGGGCGCGCAGGTCACGTCCAGCAGGAACGCCGTTTCCTCCAGGGTGTCCGTGCCCTGTACGACGACCGCGCCGTGGCCCGCCGCTGTGGCCTCGTCCACCTTCTTGGCCAGGTCGGTGAGGTCGTCCAGGGTCAGGGAGGAGCCCGGGAGGCGGCGGACGTCTTGTAGCTCCACGGTCACGCCGGGCGGGACGGGGGCGGAGGCCAGGGTCTGGGCGCCTGTGAGGCGGGTGGTGCCGCCGCCTGACTGGGCGGAGATTGTGCCGCCCAGGGTGAATACGGTGACCGTTTTGGGCATGGGGTGGCTCGATTCTGTTGGGGTGCGGGTGGGTGGGCCCTGCGGGGCTCTCCCCAACCCCGCCCCTTCCCGAAACCAGGGGCTGCCGCCCCTGGACCCCGCTATCGGCCTGAACGGCCTCGTCCTCAAACGCCGGACGGGCTATTTCCCACCCACCCGCCCGAACTTGCACGACGGCACGCAGCCGGCACCACCAGCCCGTCCGGCGCTTGAGGACGAGGCGCGAAGCGCCGACAAGGGGGCGAGGGGCGAAGCCCCAGACGGGGAGCAGCGGCACAGGTGAGAACTCAGGTGCCCGGCGGGCCCGGCTCTGCCGGGATGATGCCCGCCGATATCGCGCCGCGCAGCGCCTCGTAGTCCCGGGTGTTCTGGGACACGTACCTCAGGGCGAATTCCGCGATCGCCCGGTCGAAGGTGTCCGTCGTGCCGAGGTACGCGGCGATGGCGATGCGGTCGCCGGAGCGGGCGTGGGCTCGGGCGAGGGCGGTGCCGCAGAGGCGGGCGTAGGCGTGGAGTTCGGCGGGATCGACGGTGGTGAGGTCCAGGGAGCCCTTCATGTCGCGGAGTTGGCGCCAGTAGTAGGCGCGGCCCTGGGGGCCGGTCATCCAGCCGAGGAAGATGTCGCCGGCGGCCTGGAGCAGCCGCTGGCCGGCGACGACCCGGTGGCCGGGGTGCACGTGCGGTCCTGACGGAAGGTGTTCCTCCAGGACCGAGTGCACCGCTTCCTTGATCTGGAGGAAGAGGGGGTCCCCGGAGTCGCGGCCGGTGAGCAGGACGATGAAGCAGCGGGTGCCGACGCTGCCGACGCCGACGACCTTGCGGGCCGCGTCGACGAAGCGGTACCGGTCGAGGAGGAGGCGGCGTTCCTCGGAGAGGGTGGAGCGGTAGTCGCCGAAGATCTTGCGCAGGGCGGCCATGTCGGGCGGGCCCGCGGGTTCGAGGAGCGGCGGGTCGTGGATGATGCGGCGCTGTCCGTCGACGAGTTCCGTGAGCTTGCCGAGGGCCTGGAGGCTGGTGCGGCGGCGGGCGCGGTCGAGGCGGGCCTCGGCGCGTTTGCGGCGGCGGGGCGAGTCGATGAGGGGCAGCAGGTCGTGGGCGTCCATGCGCTCGTACCAGACGTCGAGTTCGCCCTTGCGGGCCAGGCGGCGCATGCCTTTGCGGTACGCGGTGGTGGCGGCGAGGGCCGCGGCGTGGGCCCGGTCCTCGCCGTGGCCGTGCTCGCCCGCGGCGACGGCGACGCTGGCGGCGAGGCGTTTGACGTCCCACTCGAAGGGGCCGGGATACGTCTCGTCGAAGTCGTTGAGGTCGAAGAGCAGGCTGCGTTCCGGGGAGGCGAACACGCCGAAGTTCAACAGGTGGGCGTCGCCGCTGAGTTGGACGGTGAGGCCGGTGTGGCGCTGGATGGCGAGGTCGCCCGCCATGACGGCGGCGGCGCCGCGCAGGAAGGCGAACGGCGAGGCGGACATCCTGCCGTACCGGATCGGCAGGAGTTCCTGGACGCGGTCGGCGGCCTGGCGCTCCAGGACGGTCACCGGGTCGGCGCGGTCGGCCGACGGGATCCAGACCCCGTGCGAGGAGCGTGAGGCGCGCTTGCGGGCCGCCTTGCCGCGTTCCGCGCGCTCGGCCGGCGTGGTCATCGGCGAACCCCTCTCGGACGGACGGCGGCACGGGGTGGCCCCGGCCCGCCCGGGGCGGATCCCGCGGGTCCCGCACCCCGCGCTCCCGTCGGCTGCCGTGGCCTCTCTTGAGAAGCAGCCAATGCGGGGACGGGGTGCGGCGCATGCCGGGTACGCCGAACGAGTGAACAGGCGCCGCCCCACGGGCGTCACGCCGAGTCCCGGCCGAGTCCGAAGGTGGCCGGGGGTGACGCCCCGGCCCTTGTCCGGGGCCGGGGGCCCGCCTCAGCGGCTGTAGCGCATCAGCGCCCGCACCATGTGGCACGTGGTGTCCGACGGCGGGTGGATGCCCACCGTCTCGGCCATGGTCCGTATCCGTACGTTGCTCGCCTGGTTGGGGACGAGGACGCCCGAGTCGAGCAGGGCGATCGCCAGGCGCATGGCCTTGAGGCGGCGGTTGTGCGTGACGTACCAGTCGCGCGGGCGGCCGGGGGGCAGGGGGCGCTTCTCCAGCGGGACGTACGGCACGTCGCAGAGCGCGGGCCGGTCCGGGCGCGGTGCGCGCGACGAGCGCGCGGAGCGCTGGGCGGGAGACGTGCGGGAGCGGGTGACTGCGGACTTCGACGGCAGTGCGGCAGCGGGCACAGGCATCCTCCTGTCGCGGTTCAGGAACCCTCACGGGAACCTTCGAACATTGCTTCCATTCTACGTGCCGGCACTGACAACGGCCGCTCCCTCAGCCGCCAATCTTCCCTGGCCAGAGGGGGTTTGGGGTGGGAAGCGGGGCACGCGGCGAGAGTGTGTGGACCCGTGGTGCGGGTGGGGCGCGGGTAGCTTGTGGGGCATGGAGATCTGGATCAATCCCGCCTGCTCGAAGTGCCGCAGCGCCCTCTCACTGCTCGACGAGGAGGGCGTCACGTACACCGTGCGCCGCTACCTGGAGGACGTACCCACCGCCGACGAGATCCGCGCCGTGCTCGACCGCCTCGGCCTCGAACCCTGGGACATCACGCGCACCCAGGAAGCCGCCGCCAAGGAGCTCGACCTGAAGGACCGCGCGCGCTGGCCGCGCGACGCGTCCGGGCGCGACGCCTGGATCGAGGCGCTCGCCGCCCACCCCAAGCTCATCCAGCGGCCGATCATCACGGCGGCCGACGGCACGGCGGTGGTGGCGCGCTCGGAGGAGGCGGTACGGGACGCCATCTCCCGGTAGCCGTACGGGACGGCATCTCGCGGTAACCGATCGACGGCAGCAGGCAAACCGTTACATACCGACCCATAGGGTTGGGCGCTCCATCTGCGAAAGGCAGGTCACCGGGGAACGACACCGGAGGAGGAGCGCACCGTGCGGAGCTGGCAGTCCGGAGGCGTATACGGCACCGTCCTCGCGAGCGCCCTGCTCGCGGCCCTGCAGTCCGAGGGCACCCCCTACACGCCGTACTACGACGCGGCCTGGGTCATGGTCACCGCGGGCACGGCCGCGCTCGCGCACGGCTACGCCCAGCACATGGGCACCCACCGGCCGGGCAGCGGGATGCACCGCTGGCGTCAGCTCGCGTGGACGCTGGCCGACGAGTGGCCGGTGGTGATCGCCTGCTGGCCGACCGTCGCCCTGCTCGTCCTCGCCGGGATCATGGGCTGGCCCGAGAAGGACGTCACGTACGCGGGACTGACGCTGAACGCGTGCCTGCTCTTCGCCTGGGGCACCTTCGGCGCGCTGCGCGTGGGCTACCGCAGGCGGTCCGCCGTGCTCATCGGCATCGCGGACGCCACGATCGGGCTGCTGATCGCGGCCGCCAACGCCGTCATCAAGTAGCCGCGGCGGGCGGCACGAAGCGGTCCTGCGGGCCGTATGACGTGACTCCGGTCACTCACACCCCAGGTAACACGGGGTTCACAAACGGGCAACGGACGGGAAATCGCGGGTTGGCAGTCTGCCGACCATCACCACGGCCCGCAGCACCCGCACGTCTGCGCCGTACCAAGTGTCAAAGGATGAGGCCCGTGACCTTCAAGGCTGAGTACATCTGGATCGACGGCACCGAGCCGACGGCCAAGCTCCGTTCGAAGACGAAGATACTGGCCGACTCCCAGCGCGCCGCCACGGTCGCCGACCTGCCCATCTGGGGCTTCGACGGCTCGTCCACGAACCAGGCCGAGGGCCACGCCTCCGACCGCGTGCTCAAGCCCGTCGCCAGCTACCCGGACCCGATCCGCGGCGGCGACGACATCCTCGTCCTGTGCGAGGTGCTCGACATCGACATGACGCCGCACGCGTCCAACACCCGTGCCGCGCTCGCCGAGGTCTCCGAGCGGTACGCCGCCCAGGAGTCGATCTTCGGCATCGAGCAGGAGTACACCTTCTTCAAGGGCGCGCGCCCGCTCGGCTTCCCCGAGGGCGGCTTCCCGGCCGCGCAGGGCGGCTACTACTGCGGGGTCGGCGCGGACGAGATCTTCGGCCGCGACGTCGTCGAGGCGCACCTGGACAACTGCCTGAAGGCGGGTCTCGGCATCTCCGGCATCAACGCCGAAGTGATGCCAGGACAGTGGGAGTTCCAGGTCGGCCCGCTGTCTCCGCTGGAGGTCTCCGACCAGCTGTGGGTGGCCCGCTGGCTGCTCTACCGCACCGCCGAGGACTTCGGCGTCTCCGCGACGCTCGACCCGAAGCCGGTGAAGGGCGACTGGAACGGCGCGGGCGCGCACACGAACTTCTCCACGAAGGCGATGCGAGAGCGCTACGACGCGATCATCACCGCGTGCGAGTCGCTCGGCGAGGGCTCCAAGCCGATGGACCACGTCAAGAACTACGGCGCGGGCATCGACGACCGCCTCACCGGCCTGCACGAGACCGCCCCGTGGAACGAGTACAGCTACGGCGTCTCCGACCGCGGCGCCTCCGTGCGCATCCCGTGGCAGGTCGAGAAGGACGGCAAGGGCTACATCGAGGACCGCCGTCCGAACGCCAACGTCGACCCGTACGTCGTGACGCGGCTGATGGTCGACACCTGCTGCTCGGCGCTTGAGAAGGCCGGCCAGGTCTGACCCGATCCGCGCGTTCTACCGGATTTCGCTCGGGGCGTCCACCTACGTGGTGGGCGCCCCGAGCGCGTTGCCCAACACCCCTTCGCTCAGGGGGTGTTTCCGGCCAAGGGTGCGCCAAGGGTCCGTATCAACGTGTGAGAGGGATCCGCCGTACCCGTTCCCATCTGCTTCAATGGGGTCATGGGCAGCTTCCGGAACACCGCGACGGGTCACCGTGACCTTGAGCCTTTCTGGGACCTCGAGCCGTTCTGGCCCTCCCGGCAGCACCACGACTTCGACCGGGTGTGTTGCCGCGCGCTGAACGCGCGGGCCCTCTAAAGCCGTTCCCCGGCCTCCGGCCTGACGCGCACGACGTACGTCCTCGACGACCTCCTTCGCGCGAAAGAGCTGACGCATCCCATGGCGAACTCCCGTTACTTCTCCGGCTCCACCGTCTCCGGCGTCTCCACCGCCACCGCTTCCTCCGCCTCCACCGCTGCCGTTCCGGCCGCCGCGCGGATCTCCGCGCCATCGGCACGGGGGCGGCTGCGAGCCGTCGCCCCCGACGAGGTGGCGCAGGACTTCGACCTCGCCGACTTCTCCGGGTCCCTGCCGCCGGGCGCGACGCTGCTGCCCGCGCCCCAGCACACCCTGCCCACGCTGCCGGGCCGGCCGCCGATGATCGGCTACCTGGTCCTGCTGCCCGCCGGTCAGGAACACCTCGCCGCAGGGCCCGGCGCGGGCGTGTCCGAGCAGGCGGTCCAGGCCGACGGCAGCGGGCCCGTCCGCGTCGACAGCGCGCGGCGTGCCGCGCACGTCGACGGGCGGCCGCTGGACCTCACCTACCTGGAGTTCGAACTCCTCGCCCACCTCGTCGCGCACCCGCACCGGGTGCACACCCGCGATCAGCTCGTGACGACGGTGTGGGGGTACGGGCACGTGGGCGACGGGCGGACCGTGGACGTCCACATCGCCCGTCTGCGGCGCAAGCTGGGGGCCGAGCACCGGCAGGCGATCCAGACGGTGCGGCGGGTCGGGTACAAGTACGCGCCGCCGACCACCGGGTGACGCGTTCGCCCGCGAGTTCTCCTGCGAGCTAAAACCCGTTCCGCAACCGGCGCTCACCAGGGCAGAGTCCGTCCCATGAGACTTCTGATGCTGGGTGGTACGGAGTTCGTGGGGCGGGCCGTGACCGAGGACGCGCTCGCGCGCGGCTGGGACGTGACGGTGTTCCACCGGGGGCGGCACGCGGCGCCGGACGGGGCGCGGGCCGTCCACGGGGACCGTACGACGGCCGAGGGGCTCGCGGCGCTCGCCGCCGCGGACGGCCCTTGGGACGCCGTCGTCGACACCTGGTCCGGGGCGCCGCGTGCCGTACGGGACGCGGCGCGGGCGCTTGCCGGGCGGGCCGGGCGGTACGCGTACGTCTCCAGCGCGTCGGTGTACCGCTACCCCGGGGTTGCCGGGTCCGACGAGTCCTTCCCCGTGGTGGCGGGGGATCCTGAAGCGGACGCCGTCGCGTACGCGGAGGACAAGCGGGGCGGGGAGCTGGCCGCGGAGGGCGCCTTCGGCGCCGATCGGACGCTGCACGTGCGGGCCGGGCTCATCCTCGGTCCGTACGAGAACATCGGGCGGCTGCCGTGGTGGCTGAACCGGGTCGCCCGGGGCGGTCCGGTGCTCGCGCCGGGGCCGCGCGACGCGTCCATCCAATACATCGACGTACGCGATCTCGCCGCGTGGACGCTGGACGCGGTGGTGGACGGCCTGTCCGGGCCGTACAACCTCATCTGTCCCAAGGGGCACGTGACGATGGGCTCGTTGCTCGACGCGTGCGTTTCCGTGGCGGGGGCGCCCGGCGTGGAGCTCGTGTGGACGGACCCCGAGACGGTCCTCGCGGCGGGCATCGAGCCGTGGAGCGACCTGCCGGTGTGGCTGCCGCCGGGGGAGCTGTACGACACGATGCACGACACGAGCCCGGAGAAGGCCCTGCGGGCCGGGCTGCGGTGCCGTGAGGTCGCCAACACGGTTGCCGACACCTTCCGCTGGCTCCGGAGCCTCGGCGGGGTGGCCCCACAGCGCCCCGACCGGCCGTCGGTGGGCCTCGCCCCCGAGCGGGAGGCAGCGGCACTCACACCGTAGCCACCGGGTACGTGACGGCCACCGCCGCTCCGCGGCGGAAGTCTCCCACCGGGCCGCACGCGGGGAAACCCCACCCGCCCCGGAGGGGCAAGTGGGGCACCCCGGCGCCCGGCCGGGTTCAGGCGTGTTCCCGGGCCCGGGAGGACGTCGGCGCCACCGGCGCCGGAGCGGACCCATCGTGGGAGATGCGCGGCAGCCACCGCAGGTACCGCGGCGTGTGCCAGTTCCGCTCGCCGAGGAGGCTCATGACGGAGGGCAGCAGGACCATCCGGACGAGCGTCGCGTCGAGCAGGACGGCCACCCCGAGGCCAACCCCCATCTGCTGCATGTCCTGCATGGACAACGTACCGAAGACGGCGAACACGGCCACCATGATGACGGCGGCGCCGGTCACCGCGCCCGCGGTCCGGGTGATGCCCTCCTGGATGGCCTCACGGTTGCCGAGCCCCTGGTCCCGCGCCTCCCGGATCCGGGACACCACGAACACGTGGTAGTCCATGGACAGGCCGAAGAGGACGACGAGCACGAACAGCGGCATCCAGTTCTCGATGGCCCCGACCTTCTCCGAGCCGATCAGCGAGGCCCCCCAGCCGTGCTGGAAGACGGCGGTCATCACGCCGTACGCGGCGCCCACGGACAGCAGGTTGAGCGCGATCGAGGTCACGGCGATCACCACGGACCGGAAGCAGAACAGCATCAGCAGGAACGTGACGGCCGCGATGAAGGCGAACACCGGCACGATGCCCTCGCCGAGCTGGTCGGTGAAGTCCTCGGACTCGGCCAGGTCCCCGCCGACGTACGCGTCGACGGCTCCCCCGCCCCGTACGTCCCGTACGTCCTCACGGAGTGATGCGAGCGCCCGCTTGGCGTCCGCACCGGTCCCGCTCCCGGGCAGCGGCACCGCGATCTCGGCGACGTTCTGCCGCTCGTGGACGGTGAGTTCGGCGCCCTTGCCCGCCTTGTCGGTCAGCGTACGCAGTGCCGCACGCGCCGAAGCGGAGTCGATGTCGTCGGCCTTGGCCACGACGAGCGCGGGCGCGGGCCCGCCGGGGAACTCCCCGGTGATCTCGCGGAAGGACACCGACAGCGGCGCGTCGGAGCCGAACTGCTTCTCCAGGCCGAGCTGTTCGGTCTTCATGCCGAGCGCGGGCGCGGCCAGGGCGAGCAGCAACACGGTCGCGGCGACCGCGAAGAACTTGGGCTTGGCGAGGACGGGCTTGAGGAGCGATCCGGCGACGGAGCCGCTGGCGTGGGCGCCCTTCTTGGCGCGGCGGTTGAGGAAGGGGATGCGTCCGGCGTCGATGCGGTCGCCGAGCGAGGCGAGCAGCGCGGGAAGGACGGTCACGGAGCCGAGCATCGCCACGCACACGACCAGGATCGTGGCGACCGCGAAGCCCTTGAAGAGGAGAAGGCCGGACAGGAACATGCCCGCCATGGCCACCATCACGGTCAGGCCGGACACGAGGACCGCGCGCCCGCTGGTGGCGGCGGCGATCCGCAGCGCCGTCTCCGCGTCGTGCCCGGCGGCCCGCTCGTCGCGTTCGCGCCGCAGGTAGAACAGGCAGTAGTCGACGCCGACGGCGAGGCCCATCAGGAACATCACGGAGTACGTGGTCTCGGTCATGTTCACCGCGTGGCTGGCGAGGCCGAGCAGTCCGAAGGCGGCGACGCAGGCGGTCAGCGCGAGCCCGACGGGCAGCAGCGCGGCGACGACGGCTCCGAAGGCGACGAGCAGGATGCCGAGCGCGAGGGGCACGGCCGTGAACTCGGCCTTCGTCAGGTCGTCGGCGAGCAGGTCGTTGAGGTGCTTCTCGGAGCTGGCGTCGCCGAACTGGTGGACGGCGATGCCGCGTTCCGCGCCCGCGTCCTTCGCCTTCGCGACCGCGTCGAGGACCGGCTGCACCTGGTCGGCGGCGTCGTCGGACTTGCCCTTCATGTCGAAGCGCAGCAGCGCGTCCTTGCCGTCCTTCGAGGCCAGCGGCGGCTGGATCCTGTCGACCTTGCCGGTCCGGTCGAGCGCCCGCGACAAGTCGGCCGCCGCCTCCTTCCAGCCGTCGGCCGTCTTCGCGCTCACCATGACGAGCTCGCTCGCGGGCTCGTCGATGCCGGCGTCGTCGAGGATCTTCGACGCCCTGGCCGAGTCGCCGGTGCCCATCTCGTCGTCGGACGCCGTGACCGTACCGGTGGCGCCGCCGACGACCGTGGCGAGGACCACGAACACCAGCCAGCCGAGGATCGCCGTCTTGCGGTGGTGTGCGCTCCACACCCCGAGTCGTGCCGCGAGGTTCCGCCTCTTGGCGCTCATGTCCTTCGCCCCCAGTTGAGTAAGCGTGAAATAAGCCGAGCTGACGTGGATCACGCTAGAAATGGGCGCCGCTTCGCCCCAGCCGCCGAGCACCCCGATCGGTGAAGCACAGGGCGAGGCCCGGGGGTGGTGCTGGCAACACCCCCGGCCGGGTGCGGGGCCCAATGACCTGGGCGTCCGTGACCAGGGAGACTGTGGGAGCGCCCGACGCGTCGGCCGCGTACGGAACGCTTGAGGAGAGGGACACCATGAAGACATCGAGAGTGCGCGAGACACTGGTCGCGGGAGCACGCGGCCTGTATCTGGCGATCGTCTCGCTGGCCGGATCGATCACGCTCTTCGTGTTCGCGGTCCTGTCGATCGCCTTCATCGTGCTGGGGATCGGCGTCTTCACGACGCCCTGGGTCCTCACCGCCGTACGCAAGTTCGCGGACCTGCGCCGCGTCCAGGCCGGCGAGTGGGCGGACGTACACATCCCCTCGCCCTACCGGAAGTACCCCGCCGACCTGCGCTCCGGCGTGACCGGCCAGGTCGAGCGCTGCTCGCTGATGCTGAAGGACCCGGCGACCTGGCGGGACCTGCAGTGGCTCCTTGTCGACATGACCGCGGGCTTCGTCGTCGTGATCTTCGCGCCCGCGCTCGTGCTGTATCCGGTGTACGGCTGGGTGCTCGCCCTCGGCGTCTGGAAGCCGATCTACAACGCGGGCGGCGGCGAGTGGTACGGCTTCATCCACGTGAACTCGCAGATGGCGGCCAACGGCGCCGCCGCGCTCGGCACGGGGCTCGCCGTCCTGGCGCTGTTCGCCAACCCGGCCATCGTCCGCGGCCACTTCCTGCTCTCCCGTACGCTCCTCGCGCCCACCGCCTCCATGCGGGAGCGCGCGCTGACGCAGCGCGTGGACCGTCTGGAGGAGACCCGGCACGACGCCGTGGACACCTCCGCCGCCGAGCTGCGCCGCATCGAGCGCGATCTGCACGACGGCGCGCAGGCCCGCCTGGTCGCCATGGGCATGGACCTCGGCACCATCGAGGCGCTGGTCGAGAAGGACCCCGCCAAGGCCAAGGAGATGCTCGCCAAGGCCCGGCAGAACTCCGGCGAGGCCCTGACCGAGCTGCGCGACCTGGTCCGCGGCATCCACCCGCCGGTGCTCGCCGAGCGCGGCCTCGGCGACGCGGTGAAGGCCCTCGCGCTGCGCCTGCCGGTCGCCACCGACGTCGACGTGGACCTGGCAGGGCGGGCGGACGAGCCGGTGGAGGCGGCCGCGTACTTCGCGGTGAGCGAGACCCTGACGAACGCGGTGAAGTACGCGGAGGCGGACCGCATCTGGGTGGACGTGCACCACGAGCACGGCATGCTCCGCATCGCGGTCACCGACAACGGCAAGGGCGGCGCGGCCGTGGGCACCGGGTCCGGGCTGAGCGGGATCGAACGGCGACTCGGTACATTCGACGGCGTACTGGCCGTCAGCAGTCCGGTTGGCGGCCCGACCATGGTGACCATGGAGATCCCTTGCGAGTTGTCCTAGCCGAAGATCTCTTCCTGCTGCGCGACGGTCTCGTGCGGATGCTGGAGGCATTCGACTTCGAGATCGCGGCGGCCGTCGAGACCGGGCCCGAACTCACCAAGGCCCTGGCCGAGCTCCAGCCGGACGTCGCCGTCGTGGACGTCCGGCTTCCGCCGTCCCACACGGACGAGGGACTCCAGTGCGCGCTCGCCGCCCGGCGGGCCCGGCCCGGACTGCCGGTGCTCGTGCTCTCGCAGCACGTCGAGCAGTTGTACGCGCGCGAGCTGCTCGCCGACGGCAACGGCGGCGTCGGCTATCTCCTCAAGGACCGGGTCTTCGACGCGGAGCAGTTCATCGACGCGGTGCGCCGGGTCGCCGCGGGCGGCACCGCGATGGACCCGACGGTCATCCAGCAGCTCCTGTCGCGCCGGGCCGCCGACCAGCCGCTGGGCGCGCTCACCCCGCGCGAGCGCGAGGTCCTGGAGCTGATGGCGCAGGGGCGGTCCAACGCCGCGATCGCGGGGCAGCTCGTGGTGACGGAGCGGGCCATCGCCAAACACACCTCAAATATTTTCGCGAAGCTGGATCTGCCGGTGTCGGACGACGACAACCGCCGTGTCCTCGCGGTTCTCGCCTATCTCGATCAAGGGCGTTGATACGTACGGGAGTTCGCGGCGAGAATTTCCCGGGCGCCGTTGAACGACGCGAACGGCTGTTGCGTACGTAGTCCCATGGGACGCACCTCACGACGCACGTCACGAAAACGATCAAAGCTGGCCGGCCGGGCGATCGCCGCTTCGGCGGCACTCATCCTGGGCGGCGGCGGACTTGTCGCGGTGAATGTCTACGCGAACGCCGACGAAAGCAACGGTCCGCCGCCGAGCAGCCAGGAACAGATCCAGAATCAGAACGGCGGGCAGCAGGTCAGCACCATCAGCTGTCCCGACGTCGGCAATCAGCTCCCGGACGTTCCGGACGGGGCGCGCGCCGAGGTCGACCGCGAACTCGCCGCCCTCGACAGCCAGATCACCGACGCCTACGCGCGGTTCGCCGAGGCCGAGGACAAGAATTCCGTACTCGGCCCGCTGGAGGAGCAGCGGCGGCCGACCATCGAGAACATCCGGTCCGCGATCGACCAGGGCGGCCGGCCGCCCGAGAACCTGGACGGCATGGCGCCGTGCACCCTGCGCGCCGACGACGACGGCGGCGCCCAGCAGGGCGGTGACCAGGGGCAGAACGGCCAGGGCGGCCAGGACCAGGGCGGCGGTGAAGGCGACCAGGGACAGGACGGCGGCCAGGACCAAGGCCAGGATCAGGGCCAGGGTCAGGGTGACGGCGACCAGGGCCAGGGCGACGACCAAGGTCAAGGACAGGGCCAGGGCCAGGCGGGCAACGGGCCCGAGGCCGGTGACTTCGTCGACATCACGACCGTCCAGCCCAACGTCCAGAAACCGCGCAAACAACGCGGCGCCTCCCGCGGCACCTTCACCACGAATTGCGGAACGAACGAGAACGGAAAGTTCAATCCGGACAATGTCATCGTCGCGCCCGGTGTGAGCAATGGCGCCCACCATATGCACGATTACGTCGGAAATCAGGAGACGGATGCCTTCTCCAGTGACAACGACCTTGCGAACGGTGACACGAGCTGCCGCAATCAGGGCGACAAGTCCACGTATTACTGGCCCGTCCTGAGGCTGCAGAACGGAAACAACGAGAACGACGCGGACGCGGACGGCGGCGGCCGGGACAAGAACGTCGGCGAGATCCAGACGCCGGACCAGGTCACGCTGAAGTTCGTCGGAAGTCCGGTGAGCAAGGTGACCGCGATGCCGCGTTTCCTGCGCATCATCACCGGTGACGCCAAGGCGTTCACCAATGGTGACGCCAATGCCAACGCGCTCTGGAGCTGCACCGGTTTCGAGAACCGGCAGCTGAAGGACAAATACCCGATCTGCCCCGAAGGCAGCAAGGTCGTGCGCACCTTCAACTTCCAGAGCTGCTGGGACGGGCAGAACACCGACAGCGCCAACCACCGCACCCACGTCGCGTTCGCCGACCAGCGAAGCGGCCGCTGCCCGCAGGGCTTCCGCGCCATCCCGCAGCTCGTGCAGCGCATCGTGTACGACGTGCCGCCGGGCCCCGGCTTCGCCGTGGACTCCTTCCCCGAGCAACTGCACAAGCCCATCACCGACCACGGTGACTTCATCAACGTGTTCGACCAGAGGCTGATGAACCGCGTCGCCAAGTGCGTCAACGACGGGCGTCGCTGCACCTGACCTCTCCCCCCGCCCCGGCCCGCCCCGGCCGGGGCCCCCTCCCCCCACAGACTGCTGCGCGGTCGGCCCGCGCGGTGACGGTGGAGAAGTGCCCTACGTGCCCAGGGCCCGGACCTCGCTCCCCCCCACCACGCCACTCGTCAGGAGTGGTGCGAGGCCCGCTCCACCGTCCCGCCGAGCCGGCCGCGCAGCGCGCCCACCACGGCCGGATCGCCGACGGCGACCCACTTCCTGCCGACCAGATACGTGCCGCCGTAGTCCTTCGCCGAGTTCAGCCAGTCGCGTTCGCCGCGGTCGGTGGCGAAGGTCGCGAGCACGAAACGGCCGTCCTCGTTCTGGCAGTTGGCCTGCCGCAGCTCGTCGGCGTCCGTCTGGATGTCGGGCGCGCACTCGGCCTTCGCGGCGATCTGCTCCAGGGTGCCGGTGGCCGCCTTCGGCGCCCCTTTCGCCGTACGATCCGCGCCGCCGCCTTCAGAGTCGGAGCCGGCCGCGAGTCCCGCCGCGATCACCAACCCCAGCGTCGTGGCCGAAAGCGCTCCCGCGGCCCACACCATCTTCCTCATCGCTTCCTCCTGTCCCGTCCGGCGATGTGAACTCGCCTTCTCCGTACGCACCGTTGAGCGCTGAAGGCCGCCCGGATACCGTGCGCCGCAGTCATCGACGCAGGGGGGTACACATGTCCGGACCGTCGCGACGTTCCGTGCTCGGCACCGCCGGTGCCATCGGCCTCGCGGGGGTCGGGGGCCTGGGTGCCGTTGCCGGCACCCCGCTCCCGGCCCGCGCGGCCGAGGGGCCCGCCGAGGGCCCCGCCCTCGATACGGATTCCGCGCGCTCCGTGCTCAATCGGCAACTCCCGCACCACGCGGATCAGTTCAGACTGAGACTCGTCCCGGTGCAGGGAGGCCGGGACCGCTTCCGCGTGACCGGCACCTCGGGACGCATCGAGGTGTCGGGCACCACTCCCGCCGTGCTGCTCACGGGGGTCCACTGGTACCTGAAGTACGTGTGCGGCGCGCACATCGCGTGGAACGGCAGCCAGCTCGACCTGCCGCGCCGCCTGCCCGCGCCTTCGCGCCCGCTGGAGCGCTCGACCGCGCTCCCCCACCGGTTCGCCCTCAACGACACCAACGACGGCTACACCGCCCCGTACGCCGACTGGCCGTACTGGGAACGCATGATCGACGTCCTGGCGCTGCACGGCTGCAACGAGGTCCTGGTCATCGCGGGCACGGAGGCCGTCTACCACCGCGTCCTCAAGGACTTCCAGTACACCGACGCGGAGTCCCGCGCCTGGCTGCCCGCGCCCTCGCACCAGCCGTGGTGGCTCCTTCAGAACCTGTCCGGGTACGGCGGCCCGCTCTCGCCCGAGATCATCGCGCGGCGCGTGGAGCTGGGGCAGAAGATCACGGAGCGGCTGCGCGAGCTCGGCATCGCACCGGTCTTCCCCGGCTACTACGGCCACGTCCCTGACGGCTTCGTGGCGCGCAACGGCGGTGACGCGCGCGTCGTGCCGCAGGGCGTCTGGCACGGCTTCAAGCGCCCCGACTGGCTGGACCCGCGCACCGACGCCTTCGCGCAGGTCGCCGCGTCCTTCTACCGCCACCAGCGCGAACTCTTCGGCGTGGCACGGCACTTCAAGATGGACCTCCTGCACGAGGGCGGCACCGCGGGCGACGTGCCCGTGCCGGACGCCGCGCGCGGCGTGGAGAGCGCGCTGCGGAAGGCGCACGCGGGGGCGACCTGGGTGATCCTCGGCTGGCAGGAGAACCCGCTGCCCGCCCTCCTCGACGCCATCGACAAGAAGAAGATGCTGATCGTCGACGGCGTCTCCGACCGCTTCCAGAGCGTCACCGACCGCGAGAAGGACTGGGGCGGCACGCCCTACGCCTTCGGCACGATCCCCAACTTCGGCGGCCGCTCCACCATCGGCGCCCGCACCCACCTCTGGCAGGAGAAGTTCTTCGCCTGGCGCGACAAGGACGACAGCGCGCTCGCGGGCACGGCCTACCTGCCCGAGGCCACCGACCGCGACCCCGCCGCCTTCGAGCTGTTCTCCGAACTGGCCTGGCGGGACGACGAGGTGGACCGGGCCGACTGGTTCTCCACGTACGCCGACTTCCGCTACGGCGGCCGCGACCGGGACGCCCGCGCCGCCTGGCGGGCCCTGCACGACACCGCGTACCAGCACAAGGCCGTGGAGCGCAGCGACCCGCACGACTCCCTCTTCGCCGCGCGCCCCGACCTGGCCGCGAACCGCGCCGCCGAGTACGCGCCGCGCGCCCTCACCTACGACCCGGGCCGCTTCGACGCCGCCCTGACCGGCCTGCTCGGCGTCGCGGGTGGACTGCGGCGCAGCGCGGCCTACCGGCACGACCTCGTCGACGTCGCCCGCCAGGCCCTGGCCCACCGCAGCCGCCAGCTCCTGCCGCAGCTCAAGACGGCGTACGAACGCAAGGACCAGGACACCTTCCGCACCCTCTCCAACCTGTGGCTGCGCCTGATGCGGCTCTCCGACGACGTCACCGGCACACACCCGGCGTTCCTGCTCGGGCCGTGGATCGAGGACGCGCGGCGCCTCGCCACCAGTGACACCGAGCGCGCCGAGTTCGAGCGCACGTCGAAGGTCCTCATCACGGTGTGGGGCGACCGGCCCACGTCGGACCCCGGCAACCTGCACGACTACGGCAACCGCGAGTGGCACGGCCTGACCGCGGACTTCTATCTGCCGCGCTGGCAGAAGTGGCTCGACGAACTCGCCGACGCGCTCGCCGCCGGGCGCGCGCCCGCGCCCGTGGACTGGTTCGGGACGGTCGAGGAGCCGTGGACGCGCGAGCGCAAGGACTATCCGCTGCGGCCCGTCGGCGACGCCTACCGCACGGCGTCGCGCGTACGTGACGTGCTCGCCCGCGCCCCCTACCAGGGCTCACTGGAGGTCACCGCCGAGCCGCCCGCGTTCCCTCCCGGCGGGCACGCGCGCGTGGAGGCGCTGTTCCGCAACGTCAACGGGCTGCGCGCCACCGGCCGCGTCGACTTCACGCTCACCGGCGTCGACGCCGAACCCGAGGGCCCGACGTCGCTGCCCCGCGTCCCCGCGGCGGGCACCGGCACGGTGGCCTGGCGTGCGAACGCCCCCGACACACCGCTCGACCGGCCGCTGCGCCCGCTGCCGTACACGCTCGCCGTGCAGTACGGCCCGCAGGGCGAGAAGCGGGTGCGGGCCGTGCACGAGGGCACCCTGTTCGTGGCGGGTCCGGTCTCGGCGGCGTGGAAGTCGTACACCAATAACGCCGCCGTCTTCGGGGAGTGGGACGGGCGGTACGCCATCGACGGCGCGGGCGCGGACCTGTGGCGGGGCACGACGGAGTTCGGGACCCTCTACCGGCCGGGGGCGCTGCGGGACGGGGTGTCCGTCACGCTGCGCGTCGACACCCAGGCGAGCACCGGGCCCTGGGCCCGCGCGGGCATCATCGCCCGCAACTCCCTCGCCACACCCGGCTCCCCCGGCTTCCTCAACCTCGCCGTCACGCCCGCCAACGGCGTCGTCCTCTCGTACGACACGACCGGCGACGGCACGCTGGACACGTACAAACGGATCACCGGCGTGAAGGCGCCGGTGCTGCTGCGGCTCTCCCGGGCGGGCGGCACGTTCACCGGTGAGCTGTCCACCGACGGCGGGGGTACGTGGCGAACGGTGGCCGCGGTGCCCGTGCCGGGGGCGGCAGACGTCCAGGACGTCGGGCTGTTCATGACGGCGACGAACGGGGGTGGCGGGGCGCGGGGGACGGTGGAGTTCAGCGGGTGGGCTCTGGGCTGAGGGGGACCCTCTGCCGAGGCGGCCCCTCTGAGGGGATGACCCGGACCGGGCTTCGCGCGTTACGCTGAAACCCTGACGTGGACGTCAGAGGCAGGAAGCCCGGTCCGGGGGCGCCTTCGGGGCCCCCGGACCACCTCGGGGAGGACATCATGCGCATCGGCGAACTCGCCACCAAGACAGGCGTCAGCGTGCGGGCGCTGCGGTACTACGAGGAGCAGCACCTGCTCGCCTCCGAGCGCAGCGCCAGCGGCCAGCGGCACTACTCGGACAGGGCGGTCGACCGCGTCCAGTTGATCCAGCAGTTGTACGCCGCCGGGCTGCCGAGCCGGTCGATCCTGGAACTGATGCCGTGCGTCGTGACCGGCGAGGCGACGCCGGAGCTGCTCGCCAAGCTCGCGTCCGAGCGGGACCGCATCGACGGCCAGATCACCGACCTGGTGAGCACCCGCGACCGGCTCGACTCCGTCATCGCCTCCGCCACCGCGACCTACCTGACGGGCGAGCCCTGCCGGCCCCAATAATCAGCGCGGCCCCCTCAACCCTCGTGCGAGAGTACGCGGATGAACGGAACCGACGGAACCTTCGAACCCACCGACTGGGACCAGCGCATGGCCGCCGCGTGGGACACCTTCGACAGCTACGGCGACGAACGGGCCGACGAGTTCCGGGAACTCATCGGGAAGCTGGCCGACGAACTCCCCGACGGCAGCCCCGTCGCACCGTTCGAGCGCGCATGCGCCTACGACTCCACCGGCCACTCGGACAAGGCCGTCCCCCTGTACCGGGAGGCTCTCGACCGCGGCCTCGACGGCTACCGCAGACGCCGCACCGTCATCCAACTCGCCAGCTCCCTGCGGAACACGGGCCGCGTCGAGGAGGGCATCGCTCTGCTCACCCCCGAACTGGACGCGGAACACGACGAGTTGGACGACGCGGTGCGCGCCACGCTGGCCCTCTGCCTGGCAGACGCGGGCCGCGCCCGCGAAGGCGTGGGCCTCGCGGTCGGCGCCCTGGCCCGCCATCTCCCCCGCTACCAGCGCTCGATGACGAACTACGCCCGCCTGCTCGCCGAGCCCGAACCCGAACCCGAACCCGAGTGACCGGGACACGCGCCACGCCGCCCCTACCCCTGCGCCCGCCGACACCGGCCGCACCCGCGCCACGCCCGCGAAGGCAGTAGGCCCCGCCGTCGACGCCCTCGCCCACCATCTCCCGCGCCACCAACGCTCGATGACGAACTACGCACACCTCCTCGCCAAGCCCGAACCCGAGCCCGGCCGACCGGCCGGGGCGCGCGCCCGCCGGGCCCGAAGCGCCGCCGGGGCGCGCCCCGTTCGCGCCCGCCCGGTCCCGCCGGGAGCCCCCGCGCCCACCAGCGTGAAGTGACCGCCGGGGCATTCGCTCGTTCTGCTGAACGTGTCGTCATCGCAGTCCACGAAAGCCGCCGCGAAAGCCGCCGCGCCCCACGGCTCCGCCGCCACCGTCGTCGACGTCGAGCAGGCCGAGGCCGCCCTCGTCGAGCACTACCCCCGCCTGGTCCGCCTCGCCTACCTGGTGCTGCCGCCGGGCCTCGGCCGCAACCGCCGGGTCCTGAGCGCGCACGCCCTGGTCCAGCGGGCCCTGCCGCGCGGCCGCGCCACCGCCCCGGCCGTCCCCGACCAGCGCAGGCCCGCGGGCCGCGGCACCGACCCGGGCTACGCCTACGTACGCTGCCAAGTGCTGCGCGCCGCGCTCGACGCCGGGTTGCCGCTGCGCCGGGCCGCCTGGCCCAAGCGGGCCCAACTCCCGCCGGTCCTGCCGCAGGTGTGGGGCCTGCGCCTGTTCCCGCGCTCGGGCGGCGCCGACGAACTCGCCCTGGACCAGCGGCTCGCCGCGCTGTCCGGGCCCGCCCGCGCCGCGTTCGTGCTGCGCGGGCTCGAACGGCTCACGGACGACGAGGTGCGGCGCGTCCTCGACGCCGTCGGCGTCGACATCGAGGGCGAGGAGGCCGACGGCATCGACGCCGCGCTCGACGCCTTCGGCACCGGCGCCGCCGAGGCGGCGGCCGACGGCAGGACCGCGGCCGTCCTGCTCGAATCGCCCGAGTTCGACCCGTGTTCCCTCCAGGCCCGGCCCACCGACCTGATGCGGCGCCGCCAGCACCTGAAGGCCGCGGGCGTCGCCGCCGTCGCCGCGCTCGTGTGCGGGGCGCTGCTCGGCATGCCCGGCGACGGCTGGAGCCCGGACGGCGCCGCCGCGCCCCCTTACGCGAAGAACCCCGCCGCGGAGGCCGCCCTCGACCCCGGCAAGCTGACGAAGGCCGCGCCCGTCGCCTGGAAGCAGTCCGCGCGCACCGACTTCTCCGTGTGGCCCGCCCGCGGTGAACTCCTCGACGACCAGGCGCTGTTGCGGCGCGCGCTCGCCGTGTGGGCGCGGCCCGGCAAGTCCGTGCGGGTCTCCGCGACGCCGGGCACTCCCTCGGGGGCACCGCCCGGACCCGCGCAGCTCCTCTTCGCCGGGCCCGTCGACGGGGCGCGCGTGGTGGTTCTGTACGACGGCCTGCGCGTCGTGCGGTACGCCGAGCCGCGGGAAGGCACCGGCGGCGCCGCGCTCGACTTCGCGCGCGTCGACGGTGCGGACGCCGCCGACTCCGGGGCCGTCGTGGTCGGCCGCGCCGACGGGAACGTGCGCTATCTGACCGCCCCCTGGGTGCGGAACGCCTCCGTACGGGACCTGTTGAAGAGCGGCGACGCGACCGCGCTGCGGCGCACCGCCGACGGGGTCACCGACCCCTTCTCCAGCCCCGCCCTCGCCCAGGAGTGCCGCTCCTGGAACGCCCTCCAGCTGCGCGACCACGACGGCGCCGCGCGGCTCACCACCGACCTCGGCGAGCTCACGCCCGCACGTCTCACCGCCGGGCGGCCCGACGCTCCCCGCGACGCCGCGCCCAAGGACTGGTCGCGGACCGCGTGTTCGCTCGCGGCGGCCCGGTCGCACGGGGTGCGGGTCGTGAACTCCTGGGCGTACGCCCGTCAGGCCCTCCCCGACGGGAGCGGGAGCGCCGAGTGGGTGTGCACGCGGGCCGAGACGTGGCGTGGCGGTGGGGGGCGGGTGCTCGCCCAGTTCGTCGCGCCCGGGGCTCGGGCGGGGGCTGTTGCCGCCAAGGCGGAGGGGGGTGCGGTGTGTGGGGTGCGGGAGGCTCGCGTGCTTGCGGGGGTGTTGTGGAAGGCCCGTGCCGGGGGCTGGTATCTGCTTGCCGCGGGCAGCAAGGACGTCTCCTCGATCTCCGTGTCCGGCGGTGAGCGGGCCTCGGGGAACACCCTTGCGGTACGCAGTGAGCAGGGCTCTCGCCCGGAGGTGACGGGTCGCCTCGCCGACGGCACCAAGCTCCGGACGCTGCGCTGAGCCTTCTCCCCCACCCCGCCCCTTCCCGAAACCGGGGGCTCCGCCCCCGGACCCCCGTATCGGCCTGAACGGCCTCGTCCTCAAACGCCGGACGGGCTGAAACCCCCACGGTTTTAGCCCGTCCGGCGTTTGAGGACGAGCCGCGAAGCGGCGATAGCGGGGTCCAGGGACGGCAGCCCCTGCCCGCGGCGGAGCCGCTGATCGATGCAGCGGGAAGGGGCGGGGCTGGGGAGCAAAAACCCACCGCACACACCTGTACCACCCCACTTACCCGCCAGTACATTGACGCCATGTCTAATACGAAGGCCCGGCCCCCGCAGCCCGTTGCCGCCGAGCACACCGCTCTCAAGGCCCGCAACGTCTCCTTCTCCTGGGAGAGCACCCCGCTCCACTGGCTCCCGGGGGACCCCTTCACCACGCACACCATCAACGTCCTGCACCTCCTCCTCCCGGCAGGCGAACGCTGGTTCGTGCACGTGTACAAGCAGGTGCTGCCGCACATACACGACGACCGACTGCGCGAGGACGTCATCGGGTTCATCGGCCAGGAGGCCATACACTCCCAGGCCCACGACGAAGTCCTCCCGCACCTGCGCGAGCAGGGCCTGGACCCCACCCCGTACACCGCCCAGGTCGACTGGCTCTTCGAGAAGCTGCTCGGCGACCGCACCCTGCCGCCGGGCAAGCCCCGCCACTGGTGGCTGATGGAACGCGTCGCGATGATCGCGGCGATCGAGCACTACACCGCCTTCCTGGGCGACTGGGTGCTCAACGCGGAGGAGTTGGACCGCCGGGGCGCCGACCCGACGATGCTGGACCTGCTGCGCTGGCACGGCGCCGAGGAGGTCGAGCACCGCTCGGTCGCCTTCGACCTGTTCATGCACGTCGACGGGGGTTACCGCCGCCGCGTGCGGACCTGGGCCACCGCCTTCACCGCGCTGGTCTTCCTCTGGCAGCGCGGCGCCCGCTTCTTCATGGAGAACGACCCGACGCTCGTCGACGGCAAGGCGACGTTCCGGGACTTCCATCGCAGCACGCGCGCGGGCACCCTGCCGACGACGGGCGACATGATCCGCTCCATCCCGCGCTACCTCAGCCGCGCCTACCACCCCTCCCACGAGTGCAGTACCGCGCAGGCCGTCGCCTACCTCGCCTCCTCCCCCGCGGCCACCGCCGCCGACGCCCGCACGAATCCGAACGGGGCCGCCTGACATGCCACTGCCCCGCCTGCGCACCGCCGGCACCGCCCTTCTCGTCACCGGCGCCGCCCTCCTAACCCGCCGCGCCCTGCGCCGCCGCATCGACGCGTCGCCGCTGTGGCCGCTGCCCGCCCTGGAGCAGCCCGTCTCGGGGCAGCCGCGCTCACGCGCGCTCAAGCTGCGCGTCGCCCGGCACGAGCACGTCGCCGACGGTGTCGTACAACTGCGCCTGGAAGGTGGCCACTTGGCCGCCCTGCCCGGCTGGGAGCCCGGCGCGCATCTGGATCTCGTGCTGCCTTCGGGGCTCGTACGGCAGTACTCGCTGTGCGGGGACCCCGAGGACACGTCGTCGTACACCGTCGCGACCCGGCTCATCGGCCCGGACGAGGGCGGTCGCGGCGGGTCCCTCGAAGTGCACGAGGCGCTGCGCGAGGGCATGGAGGTGGAGGTGCGCGGGCCGCGCAACCGGTTCCCGCTGGTCGACGACGCCACCTCGTACGTCTTCATCGCGGGCGGCATCGGGATCACGCCGATCCTCGCCATGGTGCGGGCCGTGGACGCGGCGGGCGCCGACTGGCGGCTGCTGTACTGCGGGCGGTCCCGCGCCTCCATGCCCTTCCTGGAGGAACTGGAGAAGCCAGGAGGGCGGGTGACCTTCGTCGCCGAGGATGTGGACGGGCGGCCGGATGTCCGTGCCTTCCTCGGAGAGGGACAAGGGGCTGCCGCCGGAACCGCCGTGTACGTGTGCGGGCCCGAAGGGCTCATGGACGCCGTCGCCTCGGCGCTGCCCGAGGGGTGTACGCCGCATCTGGAACGGTTCGCGCCCGCCGCCTCCGCCGGGGGCGAGTCCCCCTTCGAGGTCGAACTGCGGCGCAGCGGCCGTACGGTGGCCGTCGGCGCGGACACCACGGTGCTCGCCGCCGTCCGGGCTGAGGTGCCCAACGTGGCGTACTCCTGTGAGCAGGGTTTCTGCGGGACCTGCCAACACCACGTCCTGGAGGGCGAGATCGACCATCGCGACGAGTTGCTGACCGACGGCGAGCGCGGCGATTCGATGCTGATCTGTGTGTCGCGGGCGCGGGGCACGCGGCTCGTCCTCGACCTGTAGAGGGGTGGGTACGGGAGGGTCGTGCGAACAGGCGGAGTGGGGGCGTCCGTTCACGGCCTGATCGCATCGGTAGAGTGTTCGCATGACTACCGGGATGCGCCGCAGGATGGGCGTCGAGGAGCGGCGGCAGCAGCTCATCGGGGTCGCGCTCGAGCTGTTCAGCCATCGCTCCCCCGACGACGTCTCGATCGACGAGATAGCGTCGGCCGCGGGCATCTCGCGCCCGCTCGTGTACCACTACTTCCCCGGCAAACTCAGCCTGTACGAGGCCGCGCTCAAACGGGCCGCCGACGAGCTGGCCGAGCGGTTCATGGAGCCGCACGAAGGGCCGCTCGGCGCCCGCCTGCTGCGCGTGACCGGGCGTTTCCTCGGCTTCGTCGACGAGCACGGGCCCGGTTTCTACGCGTTGATGCGCGGGGGTCCGGCGGTAGGTTCGTCGACGACCAACGCGCTCATCGACTCGGTGCGGCAGGCCGCGTACGTACAGATCCTCGCGCACCTGGGAGTCACGGACCCGCCCGCCCGGCTCGAACTCGTGGTGCGTTCCTGGATCTCGCTCGCCGAGTCCACGGCGCTCATCTGGCTGGACGGCCGCCGCATCCCGCGCGCCGAGCTGGAGCTCCAACTCGTCCACGACTTCGCCGCGTTGGCGGCAGTGAGCGCCGCCTACGACGAGGAGATGGCGCTCCTGCTCGGCGGCATCCTCGCGGACGAACCGTCCGACGGGCCGTTCGCGGACCTGCTCGGCCGCCTGTCCGCGCTGGCCCCGGCGGCCGTGCTGCCGTAGCGCGTCAGCCTTGCACGGCCTTGCGGTAGGAGGCGTCCAGGTCGCGCACCTCCGCCGAGAGGTGCACGGCGAGCCCTTCGGTGGGCTTCACATGGCGGTGTACGAGGTCGAGCACCGCGGCCGTCACCCGCGCCTTGGTGTCGTCCGGGCGGCCGGGCAGCAGACCGATCAGCACATGCACCACCGCGTGCCCGTCCTGGTCGCCGCCCACGACGGTCGCCTCCGTGCGGACGAAGCGGGTCTTGCAGGACTCCAGGGTCGCCGCCGCCTCCTCCACGAGCAGCGGGTGCAACGCGAGCGCGAAGCCGCGACGGTCGAAGGAGTCGGCGAGCGGCTCGGAGTAGTCGACGGTGATCTGCGGCATGGGGCGTCCTCTCCCGCGTACGGCCGGTTGGTCTTGATCACCTTGTCCCGGGGGCGGCGGGCCACGCAAGACGGCCACCGGTTCCCTGACAGTCCCTGACGTTGCTTGTCCGGGGCTCCCTACTGTTCCGTTTCCGCCTCCGCGGCCGTCAGGCGCAGCGCCAACAGTGCGATGTCGTCCTCCCGTTCGCGGCCGAAGCACTCCAGAAGCGTGTCGCACAGGGCCGTCAGGCCGGGCGGGGCGGCCGCCGCGGCGACGCGCAGGTGCTCCATCGACACCGCGAGGTCCGTGCCGCGCGTCTCGATCAGTCCGTCGGTGACCATCAGGAGGCGGTCCGTGCGGGCGAGGCGGGCCTCCACGGGCGGCGGCCGGTCCAGGCCGAGGCCGAGCAGCGGACCGCTCGCCCGGACATACTCGGCCGTGCCCGCGTCGCCGACGACGATCGGCGGGATGTGGCCCGCGTTGGCGACGCGGGCGCGGCCCGACGGCGGGTCGACGAGGGCCAGGCACATCGTGGCCGTGACGTCGGGGTGGTGGTGCTGGAGCATGCGGTCGAGGCGGGCGGCGAGGCGGCCGGGGTCGGGGTCCTCGATGCAGTACGCGCGCAGGGCGTGGCGCAGCTCCACCATCACCGTGGCCGCTTCGAGGGAGTGGCCCACGACGTCGCCGATGCCGGTGAGCACGCCCGCGGACGTGGACAGCGCCGCGTAGAAGTCGCCGCCGATCTCGGCCTGCCGGGACGCCGGTTCGTAGCGGACGACGATCTCCGCGCCCGACAGGTGCGGCAGGGCGCTCGGCCGCGGCAGGAAGCTGTGCTGGAGCGTCAGCGCGATGTGCCGCTCCTTCTCGTACATCAGGAGCCGCTCGGCGACGCGGGCGGTGGCGTGCGCCAGGCGGCCGAGGTCGGCGGCGCAGTCCTCCGCGTAGGCGGCGGTGGCCAGGCACACCGGCGCGAGGTCCTCGCGGGTGCGGGCCAGGGCGAGCAGGGCCCCCTCCCCCGGTCCGGGCAGCACGGCGGCCGCGTCCGCCGCGTCCGCCACGTCCGCCACGTCCGCCACGTCGGTCACGTCGACCACGTGCCGCGCCGTCCCCACGAACCCCGTGGGCCACAGCGGTCCCGGCACGGTCGTGGTGTGCACGCCGGACCTGCCCGACATCAGGCGCCACATGAGGCGGGCCACGCTCTCCAGCGCGTCCGGTCCCGGCAGCACCGCGGGCAGCCTGCGGTGGGAGCGGCCGCAGTGGATCTCGCCCTCCTCGCCGAGGACGAACGCCGCGGCGGGCGCGCCGCTGAGGCCCGCCGCGTCGGCCGCCGCGGCGTCGACCAGTTCGCGTACGCAGCCCGCCGACTGCACGTCGAGGACGGCCTCCGCGAGGCGGCTGAGGCGGCCCGCCCGGGTCTGCACGTCGCTGCGGTGCCGGGCGCCGCGCGCGGCGGCGCGGACCACAGCCGCGATCTCCTCGGGCTCGGCGGGCACGGTCAGATACGCCTCGCCGCCCGCGTCGAGGCCGCGGCAGCGGTCCACGGAGCCGTGCGCGGCGGCGGAGAAGTGGACGACGGGCAGGGCGGCGGTCGTCGGGGACTGCTTGAGGCGGCGGCACAGGTCGTAGCCGCTCATGTCGGGCAGGCCGACGTCGACGAGGGCCACGTCGGGCAGTTCGCCGGCGCGCAGCCGCACGTCCAGCTCGATCAGCGCCTCGCCCGCGCTCGCGGCGAGCACGACGCGGTGGCCGGCCCGGCGCAGCACGGCGCCCAGCGCGTACCTGTTCGCGGGCACGTCGTCGACGACCAGGACCGTGGTGGCACCCGGTCCGGCCTCTTCTGCCGAGTTCGCTGCGTTCGCTGCGTCTTCTGCGTCTTCTGCGTACGGCCTGCCGCTGACGCCCACGTGGACTGCCCCCAGGACCTGCGGACGGAAGCGAGCCCCCGCGGGCCCGCCCGTCCACGCTAGCGTCCTAACACACCACCTGGGAGTACGTGGCGGGGGTACGACCTGGAACGGTGGAGATCATCCAACCGCCCCCGGCCGCCGCGGTGTTGCCGCTAGGATCCGCTCCTCCCCCGCGGGCCCGGCCGGTCGTTCGTGACCTTCGTCGCGCACCGGACGTTCACTCCAGTGCCCGGCTCCCCCGGCGCGACACTGTGGGGACAGCAGGAAATCCCCGTACCGGCAAGGGACTTCATGACGCAGCACACCACCGACGTCACCACCACCGACCACGAGAACGACACAGCGGACACGGCCGACTCAGACGCCACCGCCGAGGCCGCCGCCGCGCGCGCCGACTGGTGGCGCGACGCGGTCATCTACCAGGTCTATCCGCGCAGCTTCGCCGACTCCGACGGCGACGGCATGGGCGATCTGCCGGGCATCACGGCCCGGCTGCCGTATCTGCGGCGCCTCGGCGTGGACGCCGTCTGGCTCTCGCCGTTCTACGCCTCGCCGCAGGCCGACGCCGGGTACGACGTGGCCGACTACCGCGTGGTCGACCCGGTCTTCGGCACCCTCGCCGACGCCGACGCCCTGGTGCGCCGGGCGCACGGTCTCGGCCTGCGGGTGATCGTCGACATCGTGCCGAACCACTGCTCGGACCAGCACGCCTGGTTCCGGCAGGCCCTGGCCGAGGGTCCGGGCTCGGCGATGCGGGAGCGCTTCCACTTCCACCCCGGCCGGGGCCCGCGCGGCGAACTGCCGCCCAACGACTGGGAGTCCGTCTTCGGCGGCCCGGCCTGGACCCGCACCACGGACCCGGACGGCACGCCCGGCGACTGGTACCTGCACCTGTTCGCGCGCGAGCAGCCCGACTTCGACTGGGAACACCCGGCGGTGCACGAGGAGTTCCGGTCCGTCCTGCGGTTCTGGCTCGACCTCGGCGTCGACGGCTTCCGCATCGACGTGGCGCACGGCCTGATCAAGGCGGCGGGGCTGCCGGACGTCGGCCACCCCGAGCAGGTCAAGCTGCTCGGCGCCGCGCCCGTGCCGTACTTCGACCAGGACGGCGTGCACGAGATCTACCGCGAGTGGCGCGTGCTGCTCGACTCCTACGAAGGCGAGCGCATCGCCGTCGCCGAGGCCTGGACCCCGACGGTGGAGCGCAGCGCGCTGTATCTGCGCCCGGACGAACTGCACCAGGCCTTCAACTTCACCTACCTGATGACGGGCTGGGACGCGGCGGCGCTGCGTGCCGTCATCGACCGCTCCCTGGACGCGATGAACACCGTGTCCGCGCCCGCGACCTGGGTCCTCTCCAACCACGACGTCGTACGTCACGCCACGCGCCTCGCCGCCGGGGACGCCGCCCTCGGCCTGCGCCGGGCGCGCGCGGCGACGCTCCTGATGCTGGCGCTGCCCGGCTCGGCCTACCTCTACCAGGGTGAGGAGCTGGGCCTGCCCGAGGTGACGGACCTGCCCGACGAGGTGCGCCAGGACCCGGCGTTCTTCCGGGGCTCGGACCAGGAAGGATCGGGTCAGGAGGGCACGCGGGACGGGTGCCGGGTGCCGCTGCCGTGGTCCGGCACGCGGCCGCCGTTCGGGTTCGGGCCCGCCGAGGACGGGCCGAGCTGGCTGCCGCAGCCGGATGCGTGGCGGGACCTCACGGTCGCGGCGCAGGAGGGCGATCCGGCCTCGACGCTGGAGCTGTACCGGGCCGCGCTCGAACTGCGCCGCGCGCATCCGGCGCTTGGCGCGGGCCGGGAGGTCGAGTGGCTTCCGGCACCGGAGGGGGTCCTCGTGTTCCGCAGGACAGCGGAAGGCCGCGCGCTCGTCGTCACCGTGAACCTCACCGGCCGTCCCGTCACCGTCCCCGCCCCCGGCACCCCGCTCCTGTGCAGCGTCAACTCGGGCGCTCCGGCCGCCGACTTGGGCGGTCCTGGCTCCGACGCCGTGCTGCCGCCGGATTCAACTGTCTGGTGGGCAGGGTGAGACACGACCGGTACAGTCCAATCCTGTGACCGCGCGACTGGCCGACATCGCAGCCCAGGCGGGGGTCAGCGAGGCGACCGTGAGCCGGGTCCTGAACGGCAAGCCCGGCGTCGCTGCGGCCACCCGTCAGTCCGTGCTCGCCGCACTCGACGTCCTCGGCTACGAACGGCCCGTACGGCTGCGCCGCCGCAGCGCGGGCCTGGTCGGCCTGATCACGCCGGAGCTGGAGAACCCGATATTCCCCGCCCTGGCGCAGGTGATCGGGCAAGCCCTGACCCGGCAGGGGTATACGCCGGTGCTCGCGACGCAGACGCCCGGCGGCTCCACGGAGGACGAGCTGACGGAGATGCTGGTGGACCGCGGCGTCGCGGGCATCATCTTCGTCTCGGGCCTGCACGCGGACACCACCGCCGACACCCGGCGCTATGAGAAGTTGCGCGCGCAGGGCGTCCCGTTCGTCCTCGTGGACGGCTTCTCGCCGAAGGTGCGGGCGCCCTTCATCTCGCCGGACGACCGCGCGGCGATGCGGCTCGCGGTCACGCATCTGACCTCCCTCGGGCACACCCGGATCGGTCTCGCGCTCGGGCCGCGGCGCTTCGTCCCCGTACAAAGGAAGATCGAGGGCTTCACGCGCACGATGCGCGAGCGCCTGGAACTGGGGCCCGAGGAGGTCGAGGCGGAGCTCGTCCAGCACTCTCTGTACACGCTCGAAGGCGGACAGGCAGCGGCGGCCGCGCTCATGGAGCGCGGCTGCACGGCGGTGGTGTGCGCCAGCGACATGATGGCGCTCGGCGCGATCCGGGCGGCGCGGGAGCGGGGCCTCGAAGTGCCGGACGACATCTCGGTCGTCGGCTTCGACGACTCGGTCCTCGTCGCCTTCACCGATCCCCCGCTGACGACGATCCGCAAGCCGGTCCCGGCGATGGGCCAGGCCGCGGTGCGCACGCTCCTGGAGGAGATCGGCGGGACCCCCGCCCCGCACAGCGAATTCGTCTTCATGCCGGAGCTGGTCGTCAGGGGCTCCACGGCCGCCCTGGGAGAACCCTTCAGAGCGCCTCGCACGGAGCCCTGAGAGAGCCCTGAGAGGCCCCTGAGGTGTCCGCTTCGAGTACCTCGTCCCTGAGGTGTAGGGAATGCGGCCGGAACCCAACCGGGGGATGATCTGAAGAGCGGTGGGCATCTGGCAGACTCTGTCCCTATGGGTGAGATGACTGTGACGACACTGGAAGGCCGCCAAGGGCCCACCACCACATCACCCATCGCGGGCGAGGCAGATGACCGCAATGGGCGGAATTTCCTGCGTCGGCTGCGCACCCCTCGGCGCCCCAGGCTGTGGTTCGAGATCCTGCTGATCGCGGTGAGTTACTGGACGTACTCACTGATCCGCAACGCCGTGCCGGAGCAGAAGGCCGAGGCGCTGCGCAACGCCGACTGGATCTGGGACGTCGAGCAGAGTCTCGGCCTCGCCTTCGAGCGCTCGGTCAACCACGCGGTCGACTCGGTGACATGGCTCATCGTCGGCATGAACTACTACTACGCGACGCTGCACTTCATCGTGACGCTCGGTGTCCTGGTGTGGCTCTACCGCTGCCATCCCGGCCGGTACGCGGCCACGCGTCTGGTGCTCTTCGCGACGACCGCCGTCGCCCTCCTCGGTTACTACCTGTATCCGCTGGCGCCGCCCCGTCTGGTGCCCGGCGGTGACTTCATCGACACGGTCGTCGTCCACAACACCTGGGGCTCGATGGCCTCCGGCGACCTGAAGAACATGTCGAACCAGTACGCGGCCATGCCGTCGATGCACATCGGCTGGTCCCTGTGGTGCGGCCTGACGATCTTCGCGCTCGCGTCGGTGCCCTGGGTGAAGGTCCTCGGCCTGCTCTACCCGACGCTCACGCTTGTCGTGATCGTGGCCACCGCCAACCACTTCTGGCTGGACGCGGTGGGCGGCATGATCTGCCTGGCGTTCGGCTTCACGGTGGCGCGGCTCTGGTACGGCAGGCTGCCGCACCAACTGCCGCAGCTGGTCGACGACCCTAAGCCCCGTAAAATCTCTCTTCGACGATCGCGCGAGCCCGCCGCGTGATCCGCCGGTAGTCGTCCAGCATCACGCCCACCGTCCCCGCGTCGTACCCCAGGTAACGCCCCACCGCGGCCAGCTCCCGGCCGTCCGACGGGAACGTGTCGCCCGCGCGGCCGCGCACCAGCATCACCGCGTTGCGCACCCGGGTGGCGAGGACCCAGGCGTCGTCGAGGATCGCCGCGTCCTCCCCCGAGATCAGCTCCGCCGCGCACGCCGCGTGCAGGGCCTCGCGGGTGCGGGTGGTGCGCAGGCCGGGCTCGGCCCAGCCGTGCTGGAGCTGGAGGAGCTGGACGGTCCACTCGACGTCGGAGAGGCCGCCGCGGCCGAGCTTCGTGTGCAGGGTGGGGTCGGCGCCGCGCGGAAGGCGCTCGGACTCCATGCGGGCCTTCAGCCGGCGGATCTCGCGGACCGCGTCCTCGCCGAGGCCCTCGGCGGGATAGCGCAGCGGGTCCACCAGCTCGATGAAGGCCCGGCCGAGGTCCATGTCGCCCGCGACCGGATCGGCCCGCAGCAGGGCCTGCGACTCCCAGACCAGGGACCAGCGGCGGTAGTACGCCTCGTAGGACTTCAGGGTGCGCACCAGCGGCCCCGACTTGCCCTCCGGGCGCAGATCCGCGTCGATCAGCAGGGGCGGATCGGCGCTCGGCAGCTGCAGCAGCCGCCGCATCTCTGCGACGACCTGGTTCGCGGCCTTCGCCGCCTCCTGGTCGTCGACGCCCTCGCGCGGCTCGTGCACGAACAGGACGTCCGCGTCCGAGCCGTAGCCCAGCTCCCGGCCGCCGAACCGGCCCATGCCGATCACCGCGAACCGGGTGGGCAGCTCGTCGCCCCAGCCCTCGCGGACGACGGCGCGCAGCGTGCCCGCGATGGCCGCGGCCGTCAGGTCGGACACGGCGAGGCCCACGCGGTCCACCAGCGCGCCCACGTCGGCCTCGACGGGGCTCTCCTCCGTGCCGTACGAGGAGATGATGTCGGCGGCCGAGGTGCGGAACAGCTCGCGCCGCCGCACCCCGCGGGCCGCGGCGACCGCCTGTTCGCCGCCGTCGGCGCGGCCGACCGCGGCGAGCACCTCCTGTTCCAGGTGGGCGCGGGCGCGCGGTTCCAGGCCGCGTTCGTCGCCGAGCAGCGCGACCGCCTCGGGGGCGCGCAGGAGCAGGTCGGGGGCGAGGCGGCCGGCCGAGAGGACGCGGGCCAGGTTCTCCGCGGCGGCGCCCTCGTCGCGAAGCAGGCGCAGGTACCAGGGTGTCTTGCCGAGCGCGTCGGACACCTTGCGGAAGCCGAGGAGGCCCGCGTCCGGGTCGGCGGAGTCGGCGAACCAGCCGAGCAGGACGGGCAGCAGGGTGCGCTGGATGGCGGCCTTGCGGGTCACGCCGGAGGCCAGCGCCTCCAGGTGGCGCAGGGCGGCGGCGGGGTCGGCGTACCCGAGGGCGACGAGGCGCTCGCGCGCCGCCTCCGTGCTCAACCGGCTCTCGCCCGGGGCGAGTTGGGCGACGGCGTCGAGCAGCGGGCGGTAGAAGAGCTTCTCGTGCAGGCGGCGGACGACGGACGTGTGCCGTTTCCAGGCGCGGGCGAGGTCGGTGAGCGGTTCGGTGCGCATGCCGAGCGAGCGGCCGATGCGGCGCAGGTCGGGGTCGTCGTCGGGCAGCAGGTGGGTGCGGCGCAGGCGGTAGAGCTGGATGCGGTGTTCCAGGGAGCGCAGGAAGCGGTAGGCGTCGTCGAGCTGGGCGGCGTCCACGCGGCCCACGTAACCGCCCGCGGCGAGGGCGGCCAGGGCGTCGAGCGTGGTGCCGCTGCGCAGCGAGGCGTCCGCACGACCGTGCACCAACTGCAGGAGCTGGACGGCGAATTCGACGTCGCGCAGGCCGCCGGGGCCGAGCTTCAGTTCGCGGTCGACCTCGCCCGCGGGGATGTTCTCGATGACGCGGCGGCGCATCTTCTGTACGTCGTCGATGAAGTTCTCGCGCTCGGCGGCGTGCCACACCAGCGGCGCGACGGCGGCGACGTACTCCTCGCCCAGCTCGGCGTCGCCGGCGACGGGCCGGGCCTTGAGCAGCGCCTGGAACTCCCAGGTCTTCGCCCATCGTTGGTAGTACGCGAGGTGGCTGGACAGCGTGCGCACCAGCGGGCCGTTCCTGCCCTCGGGCCGCAGGTTGGCGTCGACGGGCCAGATGGTGCCCTCGACGGTCGTCTCGGAGCAGATCCGCATGAGGTGCGAGGCGAGGCGGGTCGCGGCCCGTAGCGCCTTGTCCTCGTCGGCGCCCTCGACCGCCTCGCCCACGAAGATCACGTCGACGTCGGAGACGTAGTTCAGCTCGTGGCCGCCGCACTTGCCCATCGCGATCACCGCGAGGCGGCACTGCGCGGCGTCGGCGGGCTCGGCCCTGCGGGCCATGGCGAGCGCGGCGCGCAGCGTGGCCGTGGCCAGGTCGGCGAGTTCGGCGGCGGTCTCGGCGACGTCGGTGGTGCCGCACACGTCGCGGGCGGCGATGGACAGCAGGCAGCGGCGGTAGGCGACGCGCAGCGACACGGGGTCGGTGGCCTCGGCGAGGCCGCGCTCGAACTCCTCGACGCCCGGGTGCAGATCGGCGGCTTCGTACGTGACGAGGGCCCGCCAGTCGCCGGGGTGCCGGGCGAGGTGGTCGGCGAGGGCCTCGGAGGCGCCGAGGACGCCGAGCAGCCGGTCGCGCAGGGGCTTGGCGCTGATCAGGGTGTCGAGCAGCTCGCGGCGCGCGGTGTCGCCCGGCTGCGCCTCGACAAGGCGGACCAGGCCGAGCAGCGCCAGGTCCGGGTCGGCGGTGGCGCCGAGGGCGTCGAGGAGCACCGGGTCGGTGCGGACGGCGGCCAGCTCGGACGCGGCCAGGAGCCGTTCGGCGGCGGACGGGTCCGTGAACCCGTACCGCAGCAGCCGCGTGAACGTACTGCTCCTGCGCCCCTGCGGCACCGTCATTCCCCGCGCCCTTCGCTCGCCCGTTCCTGGCCACGAGCCTACCCAGGGCCCGGCCGATGAGTTCTGCCCGCGTGCGGGGTCACCACTGGGACAGGACCATGGAGAGCAGGAGGCGACGTCATGCCGAGCCAGGAACCCTCGGGAGCGCGCGAGCCCCGCACCACCGATGTCGATGCCCGCTACAGCAGCGAGGGGGCCGCCGCGACCCCCTGGTCACAGGCCCGGGAGGCGCTCGCGGCGGCCAGGCTGAGCTGGATCTCGACGGTACGTCCCGACGGGCGCCCGCACGTCACCCCGTTGTCCGCCCTGTGGCAGGGCGATGCCCTGTACTTCTCCACCGGCCCGGACGAGCGCAAGGCCCGCAACCTGGAGGCCAACCCCGAGGTGGTCCTGACGACGGGCACCAACCTCTGGGACAAGGGCCTCGACGTGGTCGTCGAGGGCACGGCGGTCCGGGTCACGGACGACGCCCGGCTGCGGGAGCTCGCGGCGGCCTGGGAGGAGAAGTACGGCGGCTTCTTCCACTACGAGGTGCGGGACGGCTGCTTCCAGCACGAGTCGGGGCAGGCGTACGTGTTCGCGGTGACGCCCCGCACGGCGTTCGGCTTCGGCAAGGGCGAGCCGTTCAGCCAGACGCGCTACCGCTTCGCGTGAGGCACCACCGCTCCGGCTGAGGCGCCCGCGCCGGGGCGCCCGCCCGTTCACCGGGACAGGGCACCCGATCGCTGCTGTACTCGTCGCATGGAATACACACTCGAAGTGATCGGCATCCCCGTCAGCGACCTCGACCGGTCCAAGGAGTTCTACGAGTCCAAGTGCGGCTTCCACGTCGACCTCGACGGGGACGTCATGCCGGGCGTACGCCTGATCCAGCTCACACCACCCGGATCGGGCTGTTCGATCATGCTCAGCACCGTCCTCTGGGAGACCACTCCGGGCCCCACCCCCCAGCCCGGCTCCTACCAGGGCCTCCAGCTCTGCGTCCCCGACATCAAGCAGGCCCACGCCGAACTGACCGCCCGCGGCCTGGAGGTCTCCGAGCCGGTCCAGTACGCGGAGCAGGACGGCGCCACATTCATGTACTTCACCGACCCGGACGGCAACGGCTGGGCGGTGCAGGAGTATCGGATCCGGGCGAAGACGCCGCTGCGCGAGGCGATCGTGCCCGCCGACGAGTAGGCCCCGTCCCGCCGCGGGCGGCGGCACTCACCGTCGCCGCCCGCCAACACGCCTACAGCACAGGCAAGTTCTTCCGGAGTTCGAAGGCCGTCACCTCTGACCTGTACTCCTCCCACTCCTGCTTCTTGTTGCGCAGGAAGAAGTCGTAGACGTGCTCGCCGAGCGTCTCGGCGACCAGCTCCGACCGTTCCATGAGGGCAATCGCCTCGCCGAGGTTCTGCGGCAGGGGCTCGATGCCCATCGCGCGGCGTTCGGCGTCGGAGAGGGCCCAGACGTCGTCGTCGGCACCCGGCGGGAGTTCGTAACCCTCCTCGATGCCCTTGAGGCCGGCGGCGACGAGGACCGCGTACGTCAGGTAGGGGTTGGCGCCGGAGTCGATGGAGCGGACCTCGACGCGGGCCGAGCCGGTCTTGCCTGGCTTGTACATGGGCACGCGGATGAGGGCCGAGCGGTTGTTGTGGCCCCAGCAGATGTACGAGGGGGCCTCGCCGCCCGCGCCCGCGGTGCGCTCGGAGCCGCCCCAGATGCGCTTGTAGGAGTTCACCCACTGGTTGGTGACCGCGGAGATCTCGGCGGCGTGCCGCAGCAGGCCCGCGATGAAGGAGCGGCCGACCTTGGAGAGCTGGTACTCCGAGCCGGACTCGTAGAAGGCGTTCCTGTCGCCCTCGAACAGCGACAGGTGCGTGTGCATGCCGGAGCCGGGGTGCTCGGAGAACGGCTTCGGCATGAACGTCGCCTGCACGCCCTGCTCCAACGCCACCTGCTTCATGACCAGGCGGAACGTCATGATGTTGTCGGCCGTGGAGAGCGCGTCCGCGTACCGCAGGTCGATCTCCTGCTGCCCCGGGGCGCCCTCGTGGTGGCTGAACTCCACGGAAATTCCCATGGATTCGAGCATCGTGATGGCCTGGCGGCGGAAGTCCATGCCGACGTTCTGCGGGGTGTGGTCGAAGTAGCCGGAGTTGTCGGCCGGGCTCGGCCGGGAGCCGTCGAGGGGCTTGTCCTTCAGCAGGAAGAACTCGATCTCGGGGTGGGTGTAGAAGGTGAACCCGAGGTCGGAGGTCTTGGCGAGCGCCCTCTTCAGTACGTAGCGCGGGTCCGCGAAGGACGGGGAGCCGTCGGGCATCAGGATGTCGCAGAACATCCGGGCCGTGCCGGGGGCCTCGGCGCGCCACGGCAGGACCTGGAAGGTGCCCGGGTCCGGCTTGGCGATCATGTCGGACTCGTAGACCCGGGCGAAGCCCTCGATCGCGGAGCCGTCGAAGCCGATGCCCTCGTCGAAGGCCTGCTCCAGCTCGGCGGGGGCGACCGCGACCGACTTCAGGAAGCCGAGTACGTCCGTGAACCACAGGCGCACGAACCGGATGTCGCGCTCCTCCAGAGTGCGGAGCACGAACTCCTGCTGCTTGTCCATCTCGACTTCCACCCATCCTTGCTGGTCGGAACCGGCTGCTCCCGAGCCACGGGACGTCGCCCCGGCACATGAGCATCCCACCACACGGTTTCGTGCGCGTTGCGGCCGCTCCTTGCCCATAGTGCACGCTCGCCCGACCTCGGTGACACCGGCGCCGACCCGCTGTTTTAAAGTGGTATCTCAGATGCAAGTTTTAAGCTTCGGGGCCGGCCCGGTCGCCGGCCCTCCGGGAGGAGCCACTTTGCTGTCCGAGCAGTCCGCCGCCACCGTCCGCGCGACCCTGCCCGCCGTCTGCAGGGCCATCGACACCATCGCCGAGCGCTTCTACGACCGCCTCTTCGCCGCCCACCCGGAGCTGCTCCGGGACCTCTTCAACCGCGGCAACCAGGCCGCGGGCACCCAGCGGCAGGCCCTCGCCGGGTCCGTCGCCGCCTTCGCCGCGTATCTCGTGGAGCACCCCGACGAGCGGCCCGACGCGATGCTGGCCCGCATCGCCCACAAGCACGCCTCGCTCGGGGTGGCCCCCGGCCAGTACGAGACGGTCCGCGAGCACCTCTTCGCGGCCATCGCGGAGGTTCTCGGCGACGCCGTCACACCCGAGGTCGCCGCCGCCTGGGACGAGGTGTACTGGCTCATGGCGAACGCCCTCATCGCGATCGAGGCCCGCCTTTACGCCGAGCGGGGCATCGCGGCGGGCGCGGCCGCCTGGCGGGAGTGGGAGGTGGTGGACCGCGTCGAGGAGACACCGGACGTCGCCACGTTCCGGCTCCGCCCGGCCGACGGCGACCGGGAGCCCGTACCGGCGTTCCGGCCGGGTCAGTACGTGTCCGTACAGGTCGGCCTTGAGGACGGGGCCCGGCAGATACGGCAGTACAGCTTGTCGGGGGCGCCGGGGGTGGGGGTTCGGCAGATCAGCGTGAAGCGGGTGCGGGGGGCTCGGGCCGCTGGGGCCGAGGCCGCATCGGCCGCGTACGCCCCCGACGGCGAAGTGTCGACATATCTGCACGCCCACATCCGCGAAGGCGACCGCCTGCGCCTCTCCGCGCCGTACGGCGACCTCGTCCTGGACGACCGGACGGGCGGCGCGGCGGACACCACGCCCCTGCTGCTCGCCTCCGCAGGCATCGGCGTCACGCCCATGATCGCGATGCTCGAACACCTCGCGGGCACCGGCCACCCCGCCCCCGTCACCGTCGTCCACGCCGACCGCTCCCCCGCCGACCATCCCCTGCGCGCCGACCACGTCACGTACACCGGCAAACTCCCGGACGCCGCCGCGCACTTCTGGTACGAGCGCCCGGAGCCGGGACATCCGGCCGACCGGACCGGGCGCGTCGACCTGACGGGGGTCGCGGTGGCGCCGGGCACGCGCGCGTACCTGTGCGGTCCGGTGCCGTTCATGAAGGCGGTACGTGGCCAGCTCATCGCCAAGGGCGTGGCGCCGGCCGACATCCACTACGAGGTGTTCGGCCCCGACCTGTGGCGGGCGAGCCCGATGAGCAGCGGTCCGGTCGGCGAGGCGACGATGTCCTCGACGGTCACGGGGTCGAGCGAGGCGTAGAACGCCTCCTGGGCGTGGCGCAGCGCGCCGCGCAGCCGGCACCCGGAATTGAGGGGGCAGGGCGTCGCGCCCTCGCACTCCACGACGTCCCCGTCGCCCTCGAAGTGCCGTACGAGCGCCCCGACGGAGGCGGTGCGTCCGGCCCCGGTCAGCGAGAGCCCGCCGCCCCTGCCGCGGCGGGCCTCCACGAGCCCGAGCCGCCGCAGCGTGGCCACGACCTTCGCGGCGTGCGTGTACTGCACGGCCATGTCGGCGGCGACCTCGCGGGTCGTGGGCGCGGCACCGCTCTCCCCGGCGGCCGCGTCCGCGACGGCGAGGCGCATGAGGACGCGCAGCGCGAGGTCGGTGGAGTGCAGGAGCCGCATGCCTGGGAGGTTAGGTAATGCGCATCCGAGGTTCAACTTATGCGAGCCCTCCGGGGCGGCCGCCGTGGCCGAGATCGGCCGATTGGCGACGGCCCCCGCCCTCCCGCACATGCTGTATTTGACAGAGGGGCCTCTCCGTCCCCAGGCGCGGAGGCTACGATCAACGCACCCGCACCGCCCCCATGTTCAACCCTCCACGTCCGTCCCTTTCCGCAGAAGGACACATCATGGGTTCCGCCAAGAAGACGAGCAGCGCCGAGCGCAAGGCCCGGATACAGGAGATGCAGCGCGCCGAGGCCGCGCGCGAGCGCCGCAATCGCGTGCTCACCATCACCCTGAGCACGGTCATCGTCGCTGCAGTCGGCGTCGGCGGCTTCTTCCTCATTTCCTCGGCCGACGACGACTCGGACTCCGGCGGCAAGGCGGGCGACGCGAAGGCGGTGGCCAAGTTCACGACGACCGGTGACGGCGAGCGGGTCTGGGACGCCAAGAAGCTGGGCCGCACCCACGTCGGCGGCAAGGTGAACTACCCGGTGACCCCGCCGGTGGGCGGCAACCACAACCAGGTGTGGATGAACTGCAACGGCGACGTCTACACCAAGGAACTCCCGAACGAGAACGCCGTGCACTCCCTCGAGCACGGCGCGGTCTGGGTGACGTACAACGACCAGGCGAAGCCCGCCGACTTGAAGAAGCTGGAAGCGAAGGTCAAGAAGACCCCGTATTCGCTGATGAGCCCGGTGAAGAAGCAGAAGGACCCGATCCTGCTCTCGGCGTGGGGCCACCAGCGGGTGGTGAAGGGCGCGGACGACGCGAAGGTCAACGCCTTCTTCTCCTCGTACGTCCAGGGCAAGCAGACCCCTGAGCCCGGTGCGGCGTGCACCAACGGCATGGGGCAGTAGTGATGAGGCGCAAGGACTGGCTGATCGGGGCGGCGCTGGGTGCGGTGCTCGCCGCGGGCGGGATCACGGCGGCCGTGGCGTCGGACGACTCCTCGGGCTCGTCCGGGTCGTCGGACTCCACGAAGGTCCCGTCGAGTTCGTCGGCCGACGCGGGCTTCGCCCGTGACATGGCCGTGCACCACCAGCAGGCCGTCGAGATGTCCTACATCGTGCGTGACCGCACCAAGAACACGGAGATCCGCCGTCTCGCGTACGACATCGCACAGACCCAGGCCAACCAGCGCGGCATGATGCTCGGCTGGCTGGACCTGTGGGAGCTGCCGAAGGTGCCGCCCGGCGAGCCCATGGAGTGGATGGACATGAGCGGCATGCCGTCCGCGGGCGACGGCTCCCTCATGCCCGGCATGGCGACCAACGCCCAGATGAAGCGCCTCGGCGAGCTGAACGGCAAGCAGGCGGAGGTCTTCTACCTGAAGCTGATGACCGCCCACCACAAGGGCGGGATCCACATGGCGCAGGGGTGCGTCGAGCGCTGCGAGGTCCCGGTGGAACGGCGCCTCGCCCAGGGGATGGTGGAGTCCCAGGAGTCCGAGGTCAAGCTGATGGCGGACTTGCTGAGCGCGCGGGGCGCGAAGCCGTAGGGGCGGGCCGGGCCCTGCCGGGGGCTCCGCCCCCGGACCCCCGTATCGGCCTGAACGGCCTCGTCCTCAAACGCCGGACGGGCTATTTCCCACCCACCCGCCCAAACCAGCACGACGGCACGCAGCCGGCACCACCAGCCCGTCCGGCGCTTGAGGACGAGCCGCGAAGCGGCGATACGGGGTCTGGGGCGGAGCCCCAGTTTCGGGAAGGGGCGGGATTGGGGAAAGCCCCGCAGGGCCCTCACCCCACCCCCCACGCAACCCCCGGCGGCCGCACCCCCGCGCACAACGGCATCCCCTTCTCATCCGTGAGCCCCACCTCACCCACCCCGACCCCCGCCGTCAGCACCGCCTCCGGCACATCCGCGAACCACAACTTCGCCCGCCGGAACATCGCGAACTCCCCGCCGGGCGGCAGCTCCCCCCACGTGAGGTAGAAGAACCGCTCCCCCCGCTTGCCCTGCACATAGGGCCCCTTGAAATCCGGCGTGCCATCCGCCGCGGCGACCACGGACACCTCGAACTCGAAGACCACCTCGGCCGCGTCGGCACGGACGGGCCGATCAGGCTCGGCCCCCCGCTGCACAGCCACATGCACGTCCCGATACCCCCCGCACTCCGCCCCCGGCAAATCCCGCCCCACGATCCGCAAAGTCAGTGTCTGAGTCATGCCCTCCAGTCCACCACGAGGCACTGACACTCACCCCCTCACGCCAACCGCCCCAGTTCCTCCCGCCGCAACTCCCCGAGCAGCGCCTCCCCCCGCACATACCGCTCCACCTCCGCCACCGCGTACTCCCCGAGCCTGCGCACCTCACTGCCCTGCGCCCCCGCGATGTGCGGGGTGACGAGGACGTTCGGGAGGGACAGCAGGGCGTGGCCGGGCGGCAGCGGCTCCGGGTCGGTGACGTCGAGGAAGGCGTCGAGGCGGCCCGCCGCGCACTCGCGGGCCAGCGCCTCCGTGTCGATGAGGGACCCGCGCGCGGTGTTGACGACGACCCCGCCGTCGGGGATCAGTTTCAGCATTTCCGCGCTCAACAGGCCCCGGGTCTCGGGCAGTTGGGGCGCGTGCACGGTGACGATGCTGCTGTCGCGGCAGAGGTCGGGCAGGTCCACGAGGTCGGCGCCGAGGGCAGCGGCCTCCGCGGGGGTGACGTAGGGGTCGGTGAGCAGGACGCGGTGTCCGGCGTCCGAGGCGTTGAGGGCGGCGATGACGCGGCGGCCGATGCGGGAGGCCCCGATGACGCCGATGGTGCGCGCGTCCGCGCCGGTGCGTTCGGTGAACGGCGGCCAGCGCTCGGCGTAGTGAGCGGCGGCGGACAGCGCGCCCTTCGCGGCGAAGGTGAGGGCGGCGAGGGTGTAGGCGACGACCGGGGCGGCGTTGGCGTCGGCCGCCGAGGAGACGAGGACGCCGCGTTCCCACAGGGCGTTCGTGACCACCGGCTTCACCGATCCCGCCGCGTGCACGACGACGCGCAGCCGGGGTGCGTGGGCGAGCACGCCGGCCGTGAGGCGCGGGCAGTCCCAGCCGGTGACGAGGACCTCGGCCCCGGCGAGCACCGCGCGGGCCTCGGCCCCGGTCAGCTCCCCCGTCAGCTCGCCGGGGGCCAACTCGACGCTGCGGGCGAGCCGTTGGCGCAGGTCCGGCGCGAGGACGCGGCCGACGACATCGGCCCCCATGGCCAACACGGCCACCGGCTTCCGCCGCGGCTCCCCCGACTGCCCCTGCTGATCCAGCACGCGTCGCCACCCCTCGTAGAAACCGGTTACTCCCAAGCGAGCAGGAGGCTAGGCCGTACCGAGGACAGCGGTCAAGAGAGTGCGGGTGCAGAACGGCAAACAGACCAGTCATGGGCCGGGAACCCTCAAAGCGCCGCGTTGCGAAGGGGGTTGACCGGCGACAGTAACCGCTTTAGATTCCCGGCACTTGTCCCGAACTTGTCCCGACAGCAGTGCTCAAGACTGGGGGTTCCGTGTCAGCGGTGACGAAGGAACGGACCGAATCCGAGGCGGTGACGCCACCCACAGAGAGCATCAATGGGGCAATCAACCGCAAAGCGCAGCGCGACAGCCTCTGGAAACGGTTTCAGCGCACCCGGCTCCTGGTGCTGCTCATGGTGCCGGGCCTCGCGTACTTCCTGGTCTTCCACTACGGCGCGTTCATCGCGAACGCCGTGGCCTTCAAGGAGTACGTCCCCTTCGACGGCCTGTGGGCGAGCCCCTGGGTCGGGACCGAGAACTTCAGCCGGATGTTCGGCGACCCTGAGTTCTGGCACGCGACGTGGAACACGCTGTTCATCGCGCTGCTCCAGCTCGTGTTCTTCTTCCCCGCGCCGCTCGCCCTCGCCCTTCTCCTGCACAGCCTCAGCTCGGACCTGCTGCGCCGCTTCACACAGTCCGTGATCTATCTGCCGCACTTCCTGTCGTGGGTCGTGGTGGTCGCGCTGTTCCAGCAAGTCCTCGGCGACACCGGCCTGTTGAACGCGACGCTGAGCGACGCGGGCCTGCACACCGTCGACATCATCGGCAACCCGGACGCGTACAAACCGCTGGTCGTCCTCGAAGTGATCTGGAAGGACGCGGGCTGGGGGACGATCATCTTCCTCGCCGCGCTGATGCAGGTGAACGAGCAGCTCTACGAGGCCGCCGCGATCGACGGGGCCGGGCCCTGGCGGCGCTTCTGGCACGTCACGCTGCCCAGCATCCGGCCCATCGTCATCCTGCTGCTGATCATGCGGCTCGGCGACATCCTCTCCGTCGGCTTCGAACAGATGCTGCTGCAGCGGCAGTCGGTGGGCCCGGAGGCCGGCGAGGTCCTGGACACCTTCGTCTTCTGGCAGGGCATCGTCGGCGGCGACACCGGCTACGCGGCCGCCGCCGGCCTTTTCAAGGGCGTCGTCGGCGCGGCGCTCGTCTTCACGGCCAACCGGGTCGCGCACCGGCTCGGCGAGCAGGGGGTCTACAAGTGAGCAGCACCATCAGCCACAAGGCGGCGGCCCTACGGAAGCCGCACACGCCCCGGCGGAGGCGGCGCACGCCCCAAGTCGTGCGCCCCACCTGGATGGAGCGGCCCCGGCCGCTCACCAAGGCCGCCAAGGGCGTCGCCGTCACCGTCGTCCTCGCGCTCGTCCTGATCCCCTTCCTGGTGATCGTCTCGACGTCGCTCGCCTCGAACCGGGAGGTCGTCGACAACGGCGGCTGGGTGCTCTGGCCGACCGACCCGACGCTGCGCGCGTACCGCACCATCCTCAGCGGCGGCATCGTCACCAAGGCCCTCGGCGTGAGCGTCGGCCTGACGCTCGCGGGCACGCTCTTCTCGCTCGCGTGCACCACCTTCCTCGCCTACGCCCTCGCCCGCCCCGGCGTCTTCGGCGGCAAGCCGGTGCTGCTCCTGATCCTGTTCACGTTCCTCTTCCCGCCCGGCATGATCCCGGCGTTCCTGCTGGTCAAGGGCATGGGAATGATGGATACGTACACGGCTCTGATCGCGCCCGTACTCATCAACGTCTTCAATCTGATCGTGCTCCGGGGCTTCTTCCAGGGGATCCCCGAGGAGCTGTACGAGGCGGCGCGTCTCGACGGCGCGAGCGACTGGCAGATCCTGTGGCGGGTCGTCCTGCCGCTGTCGAAGGCGGCGCTCGCGGTGGTCTCGCTGTTCTACGCGGTGAGCTACTGGAACGCCTGGTTCCATGCCTCGATCTACATGGAGTCGGGCCACTGGCCGCTGTCGCAGGTGCTTCGTACGTACGTCATCGGCGGCTCCCAGATCGCCGACACCGGCCTGAGCGAGGCGGGCCAGGTCTCCGCGCCGCAGACCACGCAGATGGCCGTCCTCGTGATCGCCACCGTGCCGATCCTGCTCGTCTACCCCTTCCTGCAGAAGTACTTCACCAAGGGCGTGCTCACCGGCGCCATCAAGAGCTGAGCATCCCCAGCCCTGCCAAGTCTCCGTACACGCCGAAAGGTTGACCCCGTGTCAGGTACCCAGGGTTCCTCCCGTTCCCCGATGGGGCGCCGCACCCTGCTGCGTTCGATCGCCGCCGGTGGCGCCGCCCTCGCCGCCCCGTCCGTCCTCACCGCCTGCTCGACCGGCTCGGGCAGCGGCGGCGACGTGTCCAACGCCGGGAAGAAATCGGCCCCTTGGCCGACGTACACGCCCACCGAGGGCCCGGCGCCCGATCTCGCGCCGAGCACCGCGGGCGTACAGGCGGGCTACACGACGTATCCGCAAAAGCTGGTCACGGCGACGGACGGCAAGCCGGGCACCGGCAAGGAGAAGATCCGCGTCCTGTCCATCACGTACGGAACTCCGCCGAAGCCCGCCGGGTCCAACAAGTACTGGCAGGCGATGAACGACGCCCTCGGCGTCGAGGTCGAGTTCACTGTCGTGCCGGACGCGGACTTCCGCGCGAAGATGGCCACGCTCATGGCGGGCGACAGCGACGATCTGCCGGACATCATCAGCATCGGCGGCGGATACGTCCTGCCGCGCGAGGCGCAGTTCGTGAAGACGCGCTGCGCCGACCTGTCGGAGCATCTGTCGGGCGACGCGGTGAAGGACTACCCGAACCTCGCGGGCATCCCCACCTACGCGTGGGAGGGCATGGGCCGCATCGGGGGCCGCGTCTACGGAGTGCCCGTCGAGCGGGCCAAGGTGCAGGGCGCGATGTTCATCAACCGCGAGGCCTTCGACAAGGCGGGCTACCGGCCGGGGATGACGGCGGACGCCTTCCGCGCCATGGCCAAGGAGGCGTCCGGCGACAAGAAGCACGCGCTCGGCGCCTCGACGGTCGGCTTCTACGGCTACCACTACCACGCGATGTGGCACGGCGCGCCCAACGAGTGGCGTATCAAGGGCGGCCGGGTCACGCCCATGTACGGCACCGACGAGTTCAAGGCCGCCCTGGAGTTCATGGCGAGGCTGCGGGCCGACGGCTCGTACAACTCCGACGCCACCTCGATCTCCCAGGTCGACCTGAAGACGCAGTTCTACAATGGCACCGTGCGCTCCATGACCGACGGCTGGGGCGCGGCGCTCTCCAACGCGCAGGGCATCAAGGACGCGTACACCCTGGACGTCGCCGAGCCGTACGCGGTCTCCGGGGCGACGCCCGTCTACCAGCAGAACCGCGGCTGTTTCGGCTACACCGTCATCAAGAAGGCGTCCAAGAACCGCGTGCAGCTGATGCTGCGGGTCCTGGACTGGCTGGCCTCGCCGTTCGGCTCCAAGGAGTACGAGCTGATGCACTACGGAGTGGAGGGCACGCACTTCGCGTACGACAAGGCAGGCGACCCCATCCCTACAGAGCGCGGCCTCGTGGAGTCGCGCACGAACCTGCCGTTCGCGTATCTGATGGACGCGCCGCAGCCGCTGTACTTCCCCGGCCACCCCGACCTCACGAAGCGGCTGCACGCCTGGGAGAAGAAGGTCGTGCCGCTGCTCGTGCCCAACGACCGCTGGGGGCTGCAGTCGGCGACCTTCAACCGGGTCGGCGCGTCCCTCCAGCAGATCGTCGAGGACGGCGTGACCGCCGTGGTGTCCGGCCGCAAGAGCCCGTCCTCCTGGGACGGCGTCGTCAAGAAGTGGCGGGCGCAGGGCGGCGACAAGTGCGTCGAGGAATTCGAGGAGGAGTACGAGGCCGCGCGCTGAGGCGGGGCGGCGGGCGGGGATGATGGTCGCGTCCGCCGCTGTTCAAGGGCGCTCGGAACCGGGTGAGTTGAGGAGAGACAACAGTGGGGGAACGGATCACCATCCGTGACGTGGCCGCACGGGCGGGGGTCTCCGTGGCGACCGTCTCGCGCGTCCTCGCGGGCAACTACCCGACGTCGGCGGCGTCGCGGGCGAAGGTGCAGCGGGCCGTGAAGGACCTCGACTACGTCGTCAACGCGCACGCGCGCGCGTTGGCGGGCGCAGGCCGCAAGACGATCGCCGTCCTCACCTACGACGTACTGAGCCCGTTCTACGCGCACGTCGCGCAGGGCGTGGAGATGGAGGCCGCGCAGCACGGCAGGCTCACCCTTGTCGCCTCCACCGGGAGCGATCCCGCCCGTGAGCTGGCGCTGGTGCAGATGATGCGGGAGCAGGCCGCGGAGGCGGTCGTCCTGGTCGGCGGGGTCATCGAGGACGACGAGTACCGCGAGCGGATGGCCCGGTACGCCGAGGCGCTCGCGGCGGCGGGCTCCCGGCTCGTGCTGTGCGGGCGGCCCGCGCCCGCGCCCGATGTGCCCGCGCTGGTCGTCGAGTACGACAACGAAGCGGGCGCGTACGCCGTGACGAGCCACCTCCTCGGCGCCGGGCACCGCCGCATCGCCCTCATCGGCTACCAGCCCGGCAACACCACCGGCGAGGCCCGGGTGCACGGCTATCTGCGCGCCCTCGACGACCACGGGGTGCCGCGGTCCGACGCGCTCGTCCACGGGGTCGGGTTCGGGCCGCACCACGGGGACGAGGCCATCCGCGATCTGCTCCGCGAGGCCGGCGGGAAGCCGGAGTTCACGGCCGTCTTCGCCGGGGACGACCGGGTGGCCGCGGCGACGATCGTCGCACTGCGGGAGTACGGGCTCGACGTCCCCGGGGACGTCTCGGTCGTCGGCTACAACGACGACCCCGTCGCCGCGGACATCACTCCCGGGCTCACCACGGTACGGATCCCCGCGGAGGAAATGGGCCGCACGGCGGTACGCCTCGCCCTGGCGGGGGCACCGCCGCGGTCGGGGCCCGAGCGGCATGTGCTGGGTACGCACATCGTGGTGCGGGAGAGTGTGGCCGCGGGCCCCGGTCGCTGAATTCCGGGCTTCCCCGCTGCGTCCATTGGCGCCCCTTCCCGAAACCGGGGCTCCGCCCCGGACCCCGTATCGCCGCTTCGCGGCTCGTCCTCAATCGCCGGACGGGCTTTCCCCACCCGCCCTTTTCAGCCCGTCCGGCGTTTGAGGACGAGGCCGTTCAGGCCGATTGCGGGGGTCCAGGGGGCGGCAGCCCCCTGGTTACGGGAAGGGGCGGGCCTGGGGCGCCCCGCGAGGGCCCCTACGGCACGGCCGGAGGGACGGCTCACCCCGTCGCGAGGATCGCCTCGGCCACCTCGTGGGGGCGGTCCCGCATCAGGAGGTGGCCCGCGGGGGCCAGGAGGCGGAACTCTGCGCCCAGGGTGTCCGCCAGAGACCGTTGGCGGGCGGTCCAGCGGTCCGCCGGGGACGGGGACGAGGACGGCGCCGCCGCCAGGACCCGTACCGGCGCCCCCGCGGGCAACCCCCGCTCACCCCGCAGCACCGCCAACTCACGCGCCACATCCCCGTACGTCGCGTACTCCACCAGCGCCGCCCGCCACACCCGCGCGGAGCCGTAGAGAGCCCGAAACTCCCGCGGCAGGGGAGCACGTCGCCCCACCAGCCTCCGCGCCGACGGACCCAACGCCCGCGGGATCCCGAGCGCCCCCAGCACCGCCCCACCAACCCGCGCGGCGCGCACCCGCAGCCCCCGCCCGCACGCCGTCCGCGCACGCGCCCCCTCCTCCGCACTGGAGTCGACCAGGACAAGCCCAGCCGTCCGCCCAGGGGAAAGCCGCGCGAACGCCTCCGCGTGGAACCCGGCCAGCGAATGCCCCACCACGGTCACGGCCTCCCCGCCGAGCCCCAGCGCGTCGAGCACGCCGCCGATCCGCCCCGCCTCCCCCGCCAGCGTCGGCGCACCCCGCGCAGGCGCGCTCAGCCCCAACCCTGGCCGGTCGAAGCGCACGACGGTACGGAACGGCGCGAGCAGCGCGACCACCGGATCCCACTCGCACCAGGCGAGCCCGAGCCCCGCGCTGAGCACGCACACCGGCCCGTCCCCCGTCACGTCCACGTGATGCGGCACCCCACCCACGCGTACGAACGAAGCCCTCATCAGCCCGGCGCCGCCCGGCGCGTTCGCACCAGCCACGCCATCACCACCAACCACACCGCGATCGCAAGCAACTGCAGCCGCTGCGCGACCCCGAGCCCCCACGTCCCGTGCCCGGCACCGAACGCGGCGACAGCGGCCAGCGTCCACACGGTGGCGGCCAGTTCGACGCCGACGAGCCCGAGCAGGACACCACCCGCCCGGCCCGCGGGCCACGCCCACCACTTCCGCACCACCACCGTCAGCAACACCATCCCCACCAGCGCCCCCGCCACCGCCGCACTACTGCTGAACGTGTGCGCCGCATGCGCCGTCGGCACAAGCCCCGCCCGCTCCCGCGCGGCACACGCGGCGTCCGCGGTGGGCGCGCAGCTCAACGGCAACCGCGAGTCGGCGGCGGTCGCCGCGCCAAAGAGGGCGATGCCCGCCCAACCGAGGGCGGAGAGGGCGCGCGCCCCCGCCGTCGGCCACCTCCGCAGCCACACCAACGCCCCCGCCGCCCCCGCACACACCAGCACCCCCGCCGCGAAGTCCAGCGCCCGGAAGAACGTCCCGTACGGCTGGTCCTCGGCGGCGAGTTCGCTCACGTACGTACTCAGCGGCGAAAGCCCGGTCGGCAGGAAGGCTTCGAGGGCCCAGGTGCTGTAGGCGAGCGCCCCGAGCGTGAGGAGGGCGGCGACGGCCGTGCGGGCGGTCCCGGCCGCCGGCGGCTCCATCGGCATACGCGGACGACGACTAGCCTGCGGCGTTCGCGCACTGGTGGTCAGGGTGAACCCCCTCCGCTCTGCACCACGTGAGGAAGAAGAGAGAAGAGAGGGAGGAGGGGGAGAAGACGAGGGAGGTGGCGGGTGGAATCCCGGTACGCCCCAATATGTCCGTAATGGCCATGAGCTCATGATCGACGGAGGGGCCGGGGCCCGCATGTCGCCCCATACCCAGGAGGGGTAGGCTCCGGCCCGTGACCACGAAGAGGAAGAGGCTGCCGGGCGCGGGACATTTCCTGCTGCTCGCCGCGCTTCTCCTCGGCATCGTGACGATGCATACGCTGGGTCATCCCCGGGAGCACGGGCCGAGCGCCGAACGGGCGACAGCCGCAGCGCACGCGCGCGTGGGGCCCGACGGCGGCCACGCGCGCGCAACAGCCGACAGCGGCCACGCAGGCGCGGCGACCGTCGGCGGGCACGCGCCCAAGGCGACCGTCGGCGGGCACGCCCAGGCGCGGGCGGATCAGAGGCAGCCGCACGGGACCGGCGGCGGCGAGCACACGACGAACCCCCCGAGCACCCCCACGGACAAAACACCGCACGACCCCGCCATGGACCCCCTCTCCCTCTGCCTGGCGGTCCTCGGCGCGGCCCTCACCCTCGCCCTCCTGTACGCGGCGGTCCACCGCGGCCCCTGGGGCACCCCCGTCCACGTACAGAGGCTCGCCCGCGTCCTCGACACCCTGCGGCCGAACCCTCCCCCACCCCGGACCCTCCTCGCCCACCTCTCCGTGCTGCGCGTATAGGCCGCCGTACCGGCTGCTTCGTACCGCGCGCGAACGGGAACCCCCGGACGCCGGGCGGTGTACCAGAAGCAGCAGACGCGCCCTTCTGCACGCACCACTCAGACGAGGTGTCGATCAACCATGCGCACGCGCACCACACCCACACCATCCACCACCCCCCTCGCGCGGACGTCACGCAGGGCCCTCCTCGCCACCGCGATCGCCGCGGCGGGCACGGGACTTGTGACGGCCTGTTCCGGCGACGGCGGCTCCCACTCCGGCCACTCGGGCGGCGGCAAGGGCGGGCCGTCCAAGGCGCCGGAGGGCTATGTGACGCCCACCGGCCGGGAGGTCACCGCCGCGGAGCGCGAACGCCGCGGAGGCGGCGCGGTCCGCACAGTGCGGCTCACAGCAGCCCCGGCCACGATCGACCTGGGCGGCGGCCCCCAGGTGAAGACATGGGCGTACGGAGAGGCCCTGCCCGGCAAGGAGATCCGCGTCACCGCGGGCGACACCCTGGCCCTCACACTCGCCAACCACCTCCCCCAGCCCACCACCCTGCACTGGCACGGCCTGGCCCTGCGCAACGACATGGACGGCGTGCCCGCCCTCACCCAGCGCGACATCAGGCCCGGCGCGGACTTCACGTACCGCTTCAAGGTCCCCCACCCGGGGACGTACTGGTTCCACCCGCACTCGGGCACCCAGCAGGACCGCGGCCTGTACGCCCCCTTGATCGTCGACGACCCCAAGGAGCCGTTGGCGTACGACAAGGAGTGGGTGGTCGTCCTGGACGACTGGGTGGACGGGGTGGACGGCTCGACCCCCGACGCGGTCCTGAAGGAGCTGCGGGCGGGCATGGACGGAGAAATGGACCACGGAGGCAACGAAGGAGACGGCGGCCACGACATGTCCAACATGTCGGCGCCCAAGGCCTCCGCACCCTCCCCAACCCCCTCCTCCCCCACCGGCCCCTCCCGCATGATGATGGGCGCGAAGAGCGACATCCTGGGGCCGGACGCGGGGGACGTGGCGTACCCCCACTACTTGATCAACGGCCGTACGCCCCAGTCCCCCACGACCTTCCGCGCCCGCCCCGGGGACCGCATCCGCCTGCGCCTGATCAACGCGGGCGGCGACACGGCGTTCCGAGTGGCCCTCGGGGACCACGAGCTGACGGTGACGCATACGGACGGCTTTCCGGTGCGGCACAAGAAGGCGGACGCGCTGCTGATCGGGATGGGTGAGCGGTACGACGTGGTGGTCACGGCCAAGGACGGGGTGTTCCCGCTGACGGCGGTGGCCGAGGGCAAGAAGGCGGCGGCCCAGGCGCTGCTCCGCACGGGCGGCGGGGCGGCACCATCGCCCTCCGCGCGCCCCAAGGAGCTGAGGGGCCGTGTCCTTCTGGCCGACGAACTCACGGCTGACGAGTCCGTGGCGCTGCCTCCCCGCGACCCGGACCGCACCATCAAGATCCGGCTGACCGGCGGCATGCGGAAGTACGACTGGGCGTTCGACGGCAAGCCCTACACGGCCGACCAGCGGCACCCGGTCCGCGCCGGGGAACGCGTCCGCCTGGAGTTCACCAACGGCACGACGATGTGGCACCCGCTCCACCTGCACGGCCACACGTTCGCCCTGGCGGGCGCCGCCGGCCGTCCCCGCAAGGACACGGCGGTGATCCTGCCGAACGGCACCCTGACGGCGGACTTCGACGCGGACAACCCCGGCCTGTGGATGATCCACTGCCACAACGTCTACCACGCGGAGGCGGGCATGATGACGACGCTGGGCTACCGAACCCGCTAACCGTCAGGGCACCCAGGTGCCGGTACAGACACCCCTGTACCGGCACACTGGCGGCCCAGCTGCCCACAGCAGGTGAGGCAGAACGGGCAGGCTGGGCCACCCCCACCGGACCGCCGGCCGAACGCGCAACCCCCACCGGAGGGAAAGCCGCCCCCGGACCGGGGGCGCACACCCGCCCCCGCGCACACCCCGCAGCACCCCGGCGCACAGAGCACCCCACCTCAGACGCCCCACGTGGGCCGCCCCACACCCGCCCGCCGGGGCATCGCGTCGCATTGACGATTACACTGGGCCGCGTGCCTCAACTACGCCTCGCCCTGAATCAGATCGACTCGACCGTCGGCGATCTCGCCAAGAACGCCGAGGCGATCGTCCACTGGACCCGGCACTCCGCCGAGCAGGGAGCGCACCTGGTCGCGTTCCCGGAGATGGCGCTGACGGGCTACCCCGTGGAGGACCTCGCCCTGCGGGCGTCCTTCGTCGAGGCCTCCCGCCGTACGCTGCGCGACCTCGCGGCGCGCCTCGGCGACGAGGGCTTCGGCGAACTCCCCGTGGTGGTCGGCTACTTGGACCGCACGGAGGAGGCGAAGCCGCGCTACGGCCAGCCCGCCGGAGCCCCCCGCAACGCGGCCGCGGTGCTGCACCGCGGCGAGGTGGCGCTGACGTTCTCCAAGCACCACCTCCCCAACTACGGCGTCTTCGACGAGTTCCGCTACTTCGTGCCGGGCGAGACGCTCCCGGTGGTGCGGGTGCACGGCGTGGACGTGGCGCTGGCGATCTGCGAGGACCTCTGGCAGGACGGCGGCCGCGTCCCGGCGACCCGCACGGCGGGGGCCGGGCTGCTCCTGTCCATCAACGCGTCGCCGTACGAGCAGAACAAGGACGACCAGCGCCTGGAGCTGGTGCGCAAGCGCGCGCAGGAGGCGGGCTGCACGACGGCGTACCTGGCGATGATGGGCGGCCAGGACGAGCTGGTCTTCGACGGGGACTCGATCGTCGTGGACAAGGACGGCGAGGTCGTCGCGCGGGCGCCGCAGTTCGCGGAGGGCTGTGTGGTCCTGGACCTGGAGCTGCCGGCGGCGGGCCCGGTGCCGGAGGGCGTGGTGGACGACGGCCTGCGGATCGAGCACGTGACACTGTCCGAGGAGTCGCTGCCGGCGTACGAGGCGGAGTTCCGCGGGGCGTACGCGGACCGCCTGGACGACGCCGAGGAGGTGTACTCGGCGCTGGTGGTGGGCCTGCGGGCGTACGCCGCGAAGAACGGCTTCCGCTCGGTCCTGATCGGCCTCTCCGGAGGCATCGACTCCGCGCTGACCGCGGCGATCGCGTGCGACGCGGTGGGGGCGGAGAACGTGTACGGGGTCGCGATGCCGTCGCGGTACTCGTCCGAGCACTCGGTGGGCGACGCGGAGGAGCTCGCGCGGCGTACGGGGCTGAACTTCCGCACCGTACCGATCGCGCCGATGTTCGACGCGTACATGGAATCCCTCGGGCTCACCGGGCTCGCGGAGGAGAACCTGCAGTCGCGGCTGCGCGGGACGATGCTGATGGCGATCTCCAACCAGGAGGGGCACATCGTGCTTGCGCCGGGCAACAAGTCCGAGCTGGCGGTGGGGTATTCGACGCTGTACGGCGACTCGGTGGGGGCGTACGGACCCATCAAGGACGTGTACAAGACGTCGATCTTCCGCCTTGCGCAATGGCGCAACGACGCGGCTGCCGAACGCGGGGAGACGCCGCCGATCCCGGAGAACTCCATCAGCAAGCCGCCGAGCGCGGAGCTGCGGCCGGACCAGGTGGACACGGACTCGCTGCCGGACTATCCCGTCCTGGACGGGATCCTGGAGCTGTACGTGGACCGGGACCAGGGGGCGGACGCGATCGTGGCCGCCGGGTACGACGCGGAGCTGGTCACGAAGACGCTCCGCATGGTGGACACCGCGGAGTACAAGCGGCGCCAGTACCCGCCGGGCACGAAGATCTCAGCCAAGGGCTTCGGCAAGGACCGCCGCCTCCCCATCACCAACCGCTGGCGCGAAACGGTCTGACGTCCCGGGGGCGTCCCGGGGGCTGCCGCCCCCGGACCCCCGCCATCGGCCTGAACGGCCTCGTCCTCAAACGCCGGACGGGCTTTCCACCCGCGCCTCCCGGTGCTCGGCCACCACCCGGCCCGAGCCACCAACATCCCCGCGCCCACGATCGACGGCGTACGCCACCGCCGCCACGCCCACGCCGAGGACGGCGAGCCCCGCTCCCGCCACCGCGGGTGACGTCACGCCGAAGCCCGCCGCGAGGGCGAGCCCGCCGATCCAGGCGCCGCCCGCGTTGGCGAGGTTGAAGGCGGCCTGGTTGGCGGAGGAGGCGAGGGACGGGGCGGCGGCGGCCTTCTCCATGACCATGAGCTGGAGGGGCGAGCCGGTCGTGAAGGCGGCCATGCCGAGCAGCGTCACGCCGACCGCCGCGCTCCATTCCGTGCGCATGAAGAGCGGGAAGAGGGCGAGCACGACGACGAGCGAGCCGAGGCCGCCGAAGAGGGTGCCCCTCAGGGAGTGGTCGGCGAGGCGCCCGCCGAGGAGGTTGCCGGCGGTGGCACCGACGCCGAAGAGGGCGAGCAGCAGCGTCACGCTGGCCTCGGCGAACCCGGCGGAGTCGGTGAGCATCGGCGTGACATAGCTGTACGCGGCGAAGAGCGCGCCGAAGCCCGCGACGGTCGTCCCCAGGGCGAGCCACACGGGCAGCGACCCGAGCGCGCGGAGCTCGCCGCGCAGCCCGGCGCCCTCGCCGTGGCCGTGGTCGGCGGGGACGAGGAGGGCGAGCGCGGCGATGGCGGCGAGCCCGATCGCGCTGACGGCTAGGAAGGTCGCCCGCCACCCGAGCTGCTGCCCCATGAGCGTGGCGACGGGCACGCCGACGACGTTGGCGACGGTGAGCCCCAGGAACATCAGGGAGACGGAGCGGGCCTTGCGCTCGGGCCCGACGAGCCCGGTGGCGACGACGGCGCCGACGCCGAAGAACGCGCCGTGCGGGAGGCCGCTGAGGAAGCGGGCCCCCATGAGCCAGTGGTAGTCGGGCGCGGCGGCCGACACGGCGTTGCCGACGACGAAGAGGGCCATCAGGCCGATGAGCACCCGCCGCCGGGGCAGCTTCGCGGTGACGGCGGCGAGCAGCGGGGCACCGATGACGACGCCGAGCGCGTACGCGGAGACGAGGTGTCCGGCGGTGGGGATGGATATGTGGAGGTCGTCCGCGACGTTGGGCAGCAGGCCCATCATCACGAACTCGGTGGTGCCGATGCCGAAGGCGCCCACGGCGAGGGCGAGCAGGGCCAGGGGCATGAAGACGTACCTTCCGAAGGGCGGGGAGGGGCGGGGCGGCGCGAGGGCGCGCGCGGGCACCACCCGGGTTCCATAAGTTTACGTACGGAACAAAGGCTCCCAGCCCGAGTATTCCGCGAGGTTAAGGACGGGTGACCGTCAGAGATCCATGCTCGCGGCCACCGGCAGGTGGTCGCTGCCCGTCTCCGGCAGCGTCCAGGAGGACACCGGCTCGACGCCCTTGACCATGATCTGGTCGATGCGGGCCATCGGGAACGAGGCGGGCCAGCTGAAGCCGAAGCCGTCGCCCGCGGCGCCCTGGGTGGAGCGCAGCTGGGAGGTGACGGCGTTGAGGGCGCGGTCGTTCATGGTGCCGTTCAGGTCGCCGAGCAGGACGACCTTGCCGAGCCGCTCGTCGGAGATGGCCTCGCCGAGCGCGTCGGCGCTGTCGTCGCGCTGCCCGGCGGTGAAGCCCGCGTCGAGCTTGACCCGCACCGACGGCAGGTGGGCGACGTACACCGCGACCTGCCCCTTGGGGGTGTCGACGGTGGTGCGCATCGCGCGCGTCCAGCCGAGCTTGATGTCGACGGGCTTGGTGCCCGTCATCGGGTACTTGCTCCACACACCGACGGTGCCCTGCACCGAGTGGTACTTGTACGTGTCCGCGAGGGCCTTCTCGTACGTCGGTACGGCCGAGGACGTGAGCTCCTCCAGGGCGACGACGTCCGCGCCGGAGGCGGCGACGTCGCGGGCGGTGCCTTCGGGGTCGGGGTTGTCGGCGTTGACGTTGTGGGTGGCGACGGTGAGGTCGCCGCCGCTGCCCGACTTGTCGGTGATGAGGCCGCCGAAGGCGTTCAGCCAGACGATCACCGGCAGCAGGAGGGCGATCAGGGCGGTCGCGGACTTGCGGACCACGGCGATGACGAGCAGGACCGGGACGAACACACCGAGCCAGGGCAGAAACGTCTCGGTGAGGCTGCCGAGGTTGCCCACGCCGTTGGGGATCTGGGCGTGGACCAGCATCACGAGACCGATGAGGACGGCGATCGCCGCCGTGACCAGCCCGCGTCGCCAGATGCCGGGGTCGCCCCGCCATCCGCCGACCAGGCGTCGCAGTCGCGAACCCTGGCGCTCGTGCTCCGAGCTGCCGCTGTCCGTCTCCGCCTTGTACGCCTGCGCCATATCTCTCGTCGCCTCACTGACTGCCGTGCACAACGTCTACCCGCCCCTGCACCCTAGGCGATGATCGCGTGTCGTCCCTGCCGTCCGGGGACGGCCGTACGGGCACGAGGACGAGCGGGGGCGGTCGCGAGGTTCCGGATGTGTGTGCGTGGCGGGATGTCTGTGACGAAACGCGCACATCGCCCGGGGGCAGCGCGTGGTGAACGCCACGCGCGCCGGGGGCGGTTCACCTCTGGGGCCGCGGACCCTTCACTCCTGGGGGCGCAGCCCCTGGAGGACGGTGTCGACGATGCGTTCCGCCAGGTCCTCGTCCAGGGGAGCGTCCGGGCGCAGGACGGTGCGTACGAGCATGGGGCCGACGAAGAGTTCGTTGGCGAGGACGATGTCGACGTCTTTGCGGAGTTCACCGTTCTCCGCGCCGCGGCGCAGGACGTCGTAGACGACGCGGCGCTGCGGGTCGATGACGGTGGTGTGGTACGCCTCCCACAGCTTGGGCAGGCTCTTCATCTGCGCGAAGACGTTGTGCAGGATCGCGGAGGAGCGCATGTTGAGGCCGCGGCGGCGGATGTGTTCGACGAGGACGACGAGGTCGTCGCGCATGGAGGTGCCGGGGAGTTCGGCGCGGGGCTCCTCCAGGCTGCGCAGGACGTCGACGAAGATCTCGTCCTTGCCGCTCCAGCGGCGGTAGATCGTGGCCTTGCCCACGCCGGCGGTGCGGGCGATGCGCTCGATGGAGAGCTCGGCGAGGGGGACTCCGTCCTCGACCAGCTTGATGACGCCCTCGATGATCGCCCGCTCCACCGCCTCGCTGCGGGGTCGTCCCCTGGCACCCGCGCCCTTGCCGCCCCGACCCTGCTCCACGATCCCGACTCCTCTGCGGTTGCGTTCCCCCGCATTCTCCCTGGTCCCCGGCCGGGGGCGGGGCGCCGCAGGCATGACGGCGGCGGCCCCGCGCCCGTGCGGCACCGTCAGTGTTCGGCGCCCACCCGGTCCGGCTCCGGGGCAGCGGTGTCCACCGGAGGCTTCGGCTGCTTGCCGGGCAGGTACAGGGACACGATGAGCACGCCCACGAGGGCGACCCCCGCGCCGCACAGGGCGGTGATGTGCATGGCGTGCAGGAACGAGTCGTTGGCGGAGGCGACCAGGGCCTCGCCCCGGGGACCGAGCCGCCCCGCCGCTCCGAGCGTCGCCTCGATGGACTCCCCCGCGGTGTGCCGCGCCCCCGCGGGCAGCACCTTGAGCTCGTCCTCGACACCCCCGCGATAGGCGGTGGAGAGCACGGACCCGAGCACGGCGATGCCGAGCGCCCCGCCGACCTGCCGGAAGGTGTTGCTGAGCGCCGAGGCGGAGCCGGCCTTCTCGCGCGGCAGCGCCTGCATGATGACGACGCTGGTCGGCGTCATGATGTGCGCCATCCCCGCGCCCATGAGGAAGAAGATGACCTCCATGATCCAGATGGGCGTGTCCGCGTCGAGGATCGTGAACGAGGCCAGCGTCAGGGCACACAGCGCGAGCCCGCCCGCGCAGGTGGCCTTGACCCCGATGCGCTCGACGACGAGCCGCGCCCGGGGCGCGAAGATCAGCTGCGCGGCCGCGAGCGGCAGCATGAGAAGACCGGTCTCCAGCGGCGAGTACCCGCGCACACTCTGCGTATAGAAGACCGCGAAGAACGTGACGCCCATCAGCGCGAAGAAGACGAGCGCGATGGCGGTGATCGCGGCGGAGAAGACGCGGTTCTTGAAGTACGAGATGTCGATGGACGGGTGGTCGCTGCGCTTCTCGTACCAGACGAAGCCGACGAGCACGGCGACGCCCGAGAGGATCGTCGCGAGGGCCGCGGGGTCGGTGAAGTCGGCGAGCTGGCCGCCCTTGATGATGCCGTAGACGAGCAGGACGAGGCCGATGACGGACAGCACGACGCCGACCAGGTCGATGCGGCCGGGCTTCGGGTCCCGCGAGTCGGGGACGAGCGCGATCATCAGGCCGATGGCGACGACGACGATCGGTACGTTGACGAGGAAGACCGAGCCCCACCAGAAGTGGTCGAGGAGCACGCCGCCCGTGATCGGACCGATCGCGACGGCGAGGCCGACGCCGCCGGCCCAGATGCCGATGGCCTTGGGCTGCTCCTCGCGCTCGAAGACGTTCATGAGGATGGCGAGCGTCGCGGGCATCACGAAGGCGGCGCCGAGCCCCATCACACCGCGGAACGCGATGAGTTCGACGGGCGAGCCGGACTGCGCGGCGAGCGCGGAGCCGATGCCGAAGACGGCGAGCCCGGCGAGCAGCACCTTCTTGCGGCCGAGCCGGTCGCCGAGCAGGCCCGCGGTGAACAGCAGGCCCGCGAAGACGAGCGTGTAGGAGTTGATGGCCCACTCGAGCTCGCTCTGGGTGGCGCCCAGGCCGGTGGGTTCGGGGGTCGAGATGGTCTTGATGGCGACGTTCAGGATCGAGTTGTCCAGGACGACGATGAGCAGGCTCAGCATCAGCACGCCGAGGATCGCCCAGCGGCGCCGGTGGACCGCCTCCGGTATGCGAGGCGCGTCGGGGACGGCAGGTGTGGTCATGCCTTCACGCTAGCCTTATTTCGATACGAGACCGTCTCGTATTGGAAAGGCTTTACCCCGGCTTTCCCCGTCCATCACGCGGAATCCCCGCCTCCATCTCACGCCGGCCGCCGCGTCCACCCCGCGGTCGGAATTGGCCGAAAAAACACCCTCTAGCCTCCGGGCGGCACGCGATGCCACCATGGAAGTGATCCGGGGACGCCGTCAGGGCGCCTCGAGACGACAGAAGGAGCCGTTGCGATGACGCAGCTTTCGGCTGCCCAGAGCCCCGCCCCCACGGAGCGGAAGTCCGACAGCAGCAAGACGCTGTACGGCGGCAAGGGCACACGCCGCATCACGGTCCGCGACATCAGCGCCGCCAAGGAGCGCGGCGAGAAGTGGCCCATGCTCACCGCGTACGACGCGATGACCGCGTCCGTCTTCGACGAGGCCGGGATCCCGGTCATGCTCGTCGGCGACTCGGCGGGCAACTGCCACCTGGGGTACGAGACCACCGTGCCCGTCACCCTCGACGAGATGGCGATCCTGTCCGCGGCCGTCGTGCGCGGCACGAGCCGCGCCCTGATCGTCGCCGACCTGCCCTTCGGTTCGTACCAGGAGGGTCCGGTCCAGGCGCTCAGGTCCGCGACGCGCCTGATCAAGGAGGCGGGCGTGGGCGCGGTCAAGCTGGAGGGCGGCGAGCGCTCGCTGGCCCAGACCGAGCTGCTCGTGCAGTCCGGCATCCCCGTCATGTCCCACCTGGGCCTGACCCCGCAGTCGGTGAACACCATGGGGTACCGCGTCCAGGGCCGCGGCGAGGAGGCCGCCCACCAGCTGCTGCGGGACGCCAAGTCGGCCGAGGCCGCGGGCGCCTTCGCGGTGGTGCTCGAACTCGTGCCGGCCGAGCTGGCCGCCGAGGTCACCAGGTCGCTGCACATCCCGACCGTCGGCATCGGCGCGGGCTCCGAGTGCGACGCCCAGGTCCTGGTGTGGACCGACATGCTCGGCCTGACCGGCGGCAAGATGCCGCGCTTCGTGAAGCAGTACGCGGACCTGCGGGGCGTCATGGGCGACGCCGCCAAGGCGTTCGCGCAGGACGTGGTGGGCGGGGCGTTCCCGGCCGCGGAGCACGCCGTCCATTAGGTCGCCGAGCCGCCCGACCATCCGGCTCACCACGGTCCGACACAAGATGCCCGACCCCAGGTAGATCACATTTCAGCCACTGCGGCACTAAGCGGCAGCCCGCCGACCGTCCCCCGTCGGCGGGCTGCCGCTCCCGTCGCGGGCGCCGGTTATGTTCCCCTTCACGGCGTATGCCCGGCCCACCCGCCCATGATGTCCCTCTTTGACCGCCCCCGGCCGTCCTCCTGCCCGTCGCCCGCTGTCGGCGGGACGTCGTACGCCTGTAGGAAATCTGTCGGTGGATTGTCGGTGGCACCTGCTCTCATGTACGGCATGACAGAAATCGACAACAGGCCCCAACGGGGAGCGGACGGCGCAGCGAGCGCCGTTTCGGTACGGGGGCTGGTCAAGCACTACGGCGAGACCAAGGCGCTGGACGGCGTCGATGTGGACGTCCGCGAGGGCACGGTCCTCGGCGTCCTCGGCCCCAACGGCGCCGGCAAGACCACGCTCGTACGCTGCCTCTCCACGCTCATCACCCCGGACTCCGGCACCGCCTTCGTCGCGGGGTACGACGTGCTGCGACAGCCGCGCCAACTCCGGCGCGTGATAGGCCTCACGGGTCAGTACGCCTCGGTGGACGAGAAGCTGACCGGCTGGGACAACCTCTACATGATCGGGCGCCTGCTCGACCTGCCCCGCAAGGAGGCCCGTTCGCGCGCGGACGGCCTCCTTGAGCGCTTCTCGCTCACGGAGGCGGCGCGGCGCCCCGCGAAGACGTACTCCGGAGGCATGCGCCGCCGTCTCGACCTCGCGGCGTCGATGATCGGCAGCCCGGCCGTGCTGTTCCTGGACGAGCCCACCACCGGCCTCGACCCCCGCACCCGCAACGAGGTCTGGGACGAGGTCAAGCGCATGGTCGGTGACGGCGTCACCGTCCTGCTCACCACGCAGTACATGGAAGAGGCCGAGCAGCTCGCGAGCGAGCTCACGGTCATCGACCGCGGCAAGGTCATCGCCAACGGCGGCATCGAGGAGCTGAAGGCCAAGGTCGGCGGCCGCACCCTGCGCATCCGCCCGGCGGACCGCGCGCAGCTGCACCCCACGGCCGCCGCGCTCGACGACTCGGGCCTCACGGGCCTCGCCACCACCACGGTGGACACCGAGACCGGCACGGTCCTGGTGCCGATCCTCAGCGACGAGCAGCTCACCGCGGTCGTGGGCACGCTCACCTCGCGCGGCATCACGCTGTCCGACATCGCCACCGAACTGCCCAGCCTGGACGAGGTGTTCCTGTCCCTCACCGGTCACAAGACCAGCGAGACGCAGGACTCCGTCAGCACCGAATTCAAGGAGGTCGCCGCATGAGCGCCGGCACGGTCACGGCGCCTTCGGCGCCACCCACCCAGCAACAGCCCGTCGACAAGTCGGCGGCCGACACCCGCATCGGCCTGCGCGCCCACGTCCGGCACACCGGCGCGCTCGTCCGCCGCAATCTGCTGTGGATCAAGCAGGACATGGAGTCGATGTTCGACGCCGTCCTGATGCCGATCGTCTTCACCCTGCTGTTCGTGTACGTCTTCGGCGGCTCCGTCGGCCAGGCTCTTGGCGGCGGCCGCGAGGAGTACGTGCAGTATGTGATCCCCGGCCTGATGGCCATGATGGGGATGAACATGGCCATGGGTGTGGGCACGGGCTTCAACCAGGACTTCCAGACCGGCGTGATGGACCGTTTCCGGTCGCTGCCGATCGGCCGCTCCTCGGTGATGATCGCCAAGATCGTGGTCGAGCTGCTCCGCATGCTCGTCGCCACGGCGATCCTGCTGATCGTCGCCCTGATCATCGGCTTCTCCGTGGAGAGCATCCCGGGTCTGATCGCGTCCATAGGCCTCGCCATGGCCTTCGGCGTGGGCCTGATGTGGATCTTCCTCACCATGGGTGTCGTGATGAAGAGCGCCCAGGCCATCCAGGGCATGGGCTTCCTGGTCCTGATGCCGCTGCAGTTCGGCTCGTCCATCTTCGCGCCGACGGCGTCCATGCCCGGCTGGCTCCAGGCGTTCACGGACTACAACCCGCTGTCGTCGCTCGCCGACGCCGCCCGCGGCCTGATGAACGGCGGCCTGCCCGTCGCGCACGACGTGTGGGTGACGCTGGCCTGGTCGGTGATCCTCACGGGCGTGATGGCGCCGATCGCGATCCACAAGTTCCGTACGAAGACGTGACGGGCGTCCGGGTCCGGTGAGCGTGAGCGCGCGTCACCGGACACGACACCAGTGCCCCGCCGCGGCGGGTGTCACAACCCCGCCGCGGCGACGGCCTCCTGCCACGTGAGGCCGCCGCCCGCGGCGTAGGCGGCGGCATAGTCCGCGTCGCCGAGCGCCTCGCGGGCCGCCCGCTCCGCGGAGGCGCGCAGCTCCCGCTCCAGGGCCACCGGGACATGGCCGGGCGGCAGCGAGCCGTCGGCCACGGCGAGCAGCCGCGCCGCGTGCGCCGCGCGCCCCGTGTCGTACGAGGCGAGGGCGCAGGCCATGGTCGCGAGGTGGCCGGCGAGCAGTTGCGGCGCGATCATCTGCGACAGCGGCTCGGCGGCCTTGTCCACGGCTTCGCGGGCGGCGGCGAGCGCCCGCTCGTGGTGGCCGTCGACGGTGTCGAGCCAGGCCTGCGAGCCGATCATGATGCCCTCGAAGACGGCGAAGCCGAGGACCTTGAACTCCGCGCGCAGCAGCTCCAGTTGCTCGCGGGCCTCGCCGGTGCGGCCGGTGCGGCCGAGCAGACTGATGAGGAAGAGGCGGGCCGCGGGCAGCGCCCCGCCGGCGCGGCTGCCGTTGTCGTCGGCCACCCGCCACAGCAGTTCCTCGCCGCGCTCGGTCTGGCCGGCCTCGACGAGCGCCGTGCCGAGCCGGGCCGTCAACAGGGCCACCTGCGCCTTCGCGCCGAGGTCCGTCGCGTACGGTATGGCGGCCTGGAAGTCGTCGGCCGCGCGCAGGTAGTCGCCGCGCCGCTCGTGCGCCTCACCGCGTGAGGACAGCGCTTCGGCCACGCCCCAGGCGTCGCCGAGCCCTGTGTAGATCTCCAGGGCCTCGTCCGCGTCCCGGCAGGCGTCGCCCGCCCATTCGCTGCGGTTGGCGAAGATGTTGGCGCGCTGGTGCAGGGCGCCCGCCAGCTCCCAGGTGAGGCCGAGGTCCCGGCAGGCGGTGACGGTCTCCTCGACGACGTGCCGCAACTGCTCGACGTCCCCCGTCATCAGGACGGCGAAGAACCAGAAGCTGCCCGGGGTCCAGCAGGTCTGCGGCAGGCCCGGACGGTAGGTGTCCCTGATCGTGGCCAGCTTCTGCCCGGCCTCCGGGGTCTGCCAGGCGGACGGGTCCAGGTCCATGCAGGACAGCTGGATGAGGTGCACTCCGCGCCGGGCCTCCCGGAGGAGTTCGCCCGACAGCGGGGGCGGGGTGTCCGTGCAGCGCGCGGTCAGCGGGGCGGCGGGGGTGACGGGCGGGGCGAACGGGTCCGGGCCGAGCGCCATCACGTCCCGCGACCAGTTCCGCGCCTCCACCCGCAGGTCCCGGATCAGCCAGAACCACCCCAGGGACAGCACGAGGAACAGCCCCTCCTGCTCGTCACGGGCGGCGACGGCGTGACGCAGCGCGGTACGCAGGTTCTCGTACTCCGTCTCGAACGCCGCGATGGCCGCGCGCTGCCCGTGGCCGCGCAGCTCCGGGTCGGTGACCCGCGCGAACTCCCGGAAGTACGTGAGGTGCGCCCGCTCGACCGCGTCCCGCTCCCCCGCCTCGTCGAGGCGCTCGGCGGCGTACTCGGAGACGGTCTCCAGGAGCCGGTAGCGCATCACGTCGCCGTGCGCGGCGGGCGCGGCGACGGCGAGCGACTTGTCGACGAGGGAGCCGAGGAGTTCGGGGACGTCGCGGGGGTCCACGTGAACGGTGTCCGGCCGGGGGCCTTGGGGGTGGTGGGTGCCGCCGTCCTCGACGCCCGCCTCGGCTTCGGGTCGCCCGCCGCAGACGGCCTCCGCGGCCGCGAGGTCGCAGCCGCCCGCGAAGACCGACAGGCGGCGCAGGACGGCGCGTTCGGCGGTGTCGAGGAGGTCCCAGGACCAGTCCACTACGGCGCGCAGGGTCTGCTGGCGCGGAAGGACGGTGCGGGCGCCGCTGGTCAGCAGCCGGAAGCGGTCGTCGAGCCGGTCGGCGATCTGGCGCGGGGTGAGCATCCGCAGCCGGGCCGCGGCCAGTTCGATGGCGAGCGGAAGGCCGTCCAGGCGGTGGCAGATCTCGGCGGCGGCGCGCGGATCGTCGTCCGTACGGAAGCCGGGGCGCGCGGCGGCGCCGCGGTCGGCGAGGAGGCGCAGCGCGAAGGGTTCCGGCAGGGGTTCGACGGGGCGCACCAACTCGCCCGGTACGCCGAGGGGTTCGCGGCTGGTGGCCAGCACGGTGAGCCCCGGGCAGTCGGCGAGCAGACGGTCCGCGAGGCGGGCCGCGGCGTCGATGACGTGCTCGCAGTTGTCCAGGACGAGCAGCATGCGGCGCGGGCCGCAGTGTTCGGCGAGCCGGACCATGGGATCGCCGGCGTTCCGCTCCGCGGCGACCCGCAGTTCCTCGGCGCCCGCGCCGCGCAGCACGGTCTCGCGGGCGCCGAGCGCGGTGAGGACGGCCTCCGGTACGTCGTCGGGGTCGTCCACCGGCGCGAGTTCGGCCAGCCACACCCCGTCCGCCAAGGCGTCGGCCACGGCCTCCCCGGCCTCCTGCGACAGCCGCGTCTTGCCCGCGCCGCCGGGCCCGGTCAGCGTGACGAGGCGCGCGCGGCGCAGGTCGTCGCGGATCGCGTCGATGTCGGTGCTGCGTCCGACGAAGGAGGTGAGGCGGGCGCGGAGGTTGCCGGGGGTGGGGGGTTTGGGGGCGGAGGCGGTGGCGGGCGGGGCTGCCGGGGCCCGGGTGCTCGCCCTCTCTTGCGCGGGGGCCGACGCGCCCGTCCGTGGGGCGGGGCGCGGCGTGTCCGGCACGTCCGTACCGGCGGGTGAGGTGTCTCCGGCCTTCGACGCCGTGTCCGTGCCCGCGGCACCCGGCCCCGCGCCCGCCGACGGGCCCAGCAACTCCTCGTACAGGGCGCGCAGTTCGGGACCCGGATCGGCGCCCAGGTCGTTCGCGAGGGTGTGGCGGACGCCGTCGTACGCGGCCAGGGCCTCCGCGGCTCGGCCGGCGTCCCGCAGGGCGCGTAGGCGGAGGACCTGGAGGGGCTCGTCCAACGGGTGGCTGTCGCACAGGGCGGTCAGTTCGGGGAGGACCGTCTCGGCCTGGCCGAGGGAAAGGGCCGCGGTGAAGCGTGCGCGCAGGGCCTCGGCGCGGCGGGCGGACCAGCGGGCCGCCTCCGCGGTGTGGTCCGGCAGGTCGGTGAACGCCTCGCCCTGCCAGAGGGCGAGGGCGTCGTCGAGGAGGACCGCGGCCTTCGCCGGGTCGCCGTCCGCCAGCGCCCGCGTGCCCTCGCCCACCAGGCGCTCGAAGCGGTGGGCGTCCACGTCGTCGCGGGTGGCCCGCAGGTGGTAGCCGCCTTCGGCGGAGGCCACGGCTTCGGCGCCGAGGGCGCGGCGCAGCCGTCCGACCAGGGCCTGCAGCGCGCCCGTCGCGTCGGCCGGTGGCTCTCCGCCCCACACCTGGTCCACCAGGACCCCGGCCGGGACCGTGCGGCCCGGTCGTAGCGCGAGGGCGGCCAGGAGCGCGCGGAGGCGGGCGCCGCCGACGGAAACGGGGGTGCCGTCGGGGCGCGAGGCCCGGGTGACGCCTAGAACGCGATAACGCACGCCCCCATTGTCACCGGTCCCCGGAAGCCGGGGCACCGGGCATCCGGCCGGGGGCGAGGCCTGGGGCCCTGCCGGGGGCTCCCCGCTGCGTCCAATAGCGCGCTCCGCGCGCGGGCACCCCTTCCCGAAACTGGGGGCTCTGCCCCCAGACCCCCGCTCCTCAAACGCCGGAGGGGCTACACCCAGCCAGATCCAGCCCGCACCCCGCGAGGGCCAACCCACCCCCACTCCACAGCCCACGCAGGTAGCCTCCCCCACATGACCACCGCCCCCACCCGCAGCGACCGCCGGATCAGCCCCGTCTTCCTCGGGATCGCCGCGGTCACCGCGGCCTCGGGCTGGGCGGCGTGGACGGGGTTCGCGGACAACCCGGGCTTCGCCGTCTTCCTCTTCGTCACGGCGGCGTGGATCGTCTCGCTGTGCCTGCACGAGTACGCGCACGCCCGCACGGCGCTGCACAGCGGTGACCTGTCCATCGGGGAGAAGGGCTATCTGACCCTCAACCCGCTGAAGTACACGCACGCGCTGCTCAGCATCATCCTTCCGGTGCTCTTCGTGATCATGGGCGGCATCGGCCTGCCCGGCGGCGCGGTGTTCATCGAGCGCGGCCGCATCCGGGGGCGTTGGCGGCACAGCCTGATCTCGGCCGCGGGCCCGCTGACGAACGTACTCTTCGCCGTCGTCTGCACCGCGCCGTTCTGGCTGGACGCCCTCGACGGCGTCCCGGACAACTTCCGCTACGCGCTCGCGTTCCTCGCCCTGCTCCAGGTGACGGCGGCGATCCTGAACTTCCTGCCCATCCCGGGCCTGGACGGCTACGGCGTGATCGAGCCGTGGCTGTCGCACAACATCCGCCGCCAGGTGGAGCCGTTCGCGCCGTTCGGTCTGCTCGCCGTCTTCGGCATCCTGTGGATCCCGGAGGTCAACGACGCGTTCTTCGACGCGGTGGACGCGCTCCTGCGCGGCCTCGGCGTCGAGGACTGGGACACATACTGGGGCCAGCGCCTCTACCGCTTCTGGCAGGGCACCCCGGACATCCCCGCGCTCAACGGCTAGCGGAGGCCGCCGCGGTCAGTGACCGGCGGACGCCGCCTCGTCGCGCTGCCGCAGCACCTTCGCGCGGCGCGCGTAGTACCAGGTCATGTTGGACGAGAGCCCCGCGAGCAGCACCCACACGATGCCGAGCCACATCCCCTGGGCGAAGGAGACCACGGCCGCGGCGACGGAGAGGACGCAGACGACGAGGGCGTAGAGGGCGAGGCGGGGCATGGGGTGCGCTCCTGCGATGCGGCATTCCTGACGGACGTACCGCACCAGTGTCCCCCATGCCCCGCGCGCGACGGCACCGCGGTGACGCGTGGTCCCGGGCGTCGCGATGCCCCGCGGGCTCAGACGTCCGTGACGCGCAGCCCCGCGTGCGCCTTGTACCGCCGGTTCACCGAGATCAGGTTGGCGACCAGGGACTCCACCTGGTGGGCGTTGCGCAGGCGTCCCGCGAAGACGCCGCGCATGCCGGGGATGCGGCCGGCGAGGGCCTGCACGACGTCCGTGTCGGCGCGGCTCTCGCCGAGGACCATCACGTCGGTGTCGATCTCCTCGATGGACTCGTCCTGGAGCAGCACCGCCGAGAGGTGGTGGAAGGCGGCGGTGACCCGCGAGTCGGGAAGGAGCGCGGCGGCCTGCTCGGCGGCGCTGCCCTCCTCGGGCTTCAGGGCGTACGCGCCCTTCTTGTCGAAGCCGAGCGGGTTGACGCAGTCGACGACGAGCTTGCCCGCGAGTTCCTCGCGCAGCGCTTCGAGGGTCTTGGCGTGCCCGTCCCACGGCACGGCGACGATGACGATGTCGCTGCGCCGCGCGCACTCGGCGTTGTCGGCGCCTTCAATGCCCTCGACGCTGCGGCCCAGTTCGGCAGCGGCCGACGCGGCGCGCTCCGCGGCGCGCGAGCCGATGATCACCTTCTGGCCCGCGCGGGCGAGGCGGTAGGCCAGCCCGCGGCCCTGGTCACCGGTGCCGCCGAGCACGCCCACGACGAGCCCGGACACGTCGGGCAGGTCCCAGGGATCCTTGGCGGGCGCCTTCTGCACACTTTCCGTGGAAGTCATGGTCAGACCTTACGTCCGCGCCGGACGCCCGCCCGGCCCGCCCGGCGCTCGGTCCAGCCGGTCCCGTCCCTCAGTCGAGCCAGTCCAGCGGGACCCGCCGGAGCGTGATCGTCTCGTACGCGCCGAAGTCCCCGGTCTCGTAGAGGAGTCCGACGGTGTCCTCGTCGAGGCGTACGAGATCGGAGTACGCGGCGGGCAGCCCGTCGACGGTGTGGACGACGCGCCAGGTGGTGCCGCCGTCATGGCTCTTGCGGATGCTCATCTGCGCGCGGAAGCCGGGGTCGGCGGGCCCGGAGTAGAGCAGCAGGTCGGGGTCGCGCAGTTGCAGCACGCTGGCCTCGACGACGGGTCCTGTGAGGCAGGACTGGGGCCGGAAGGGCTTGGCGAGGGTCTGGCCGCCGTCGTGGGAGTGGGCGTCGGCGCGGGTGCCGGGGGACGGCGAGTCGTTGCGGGTGTTGAAGTAGACGCGGCCGTCGGGGAGTTCGGCGGCGGTGGTCTCGTTGGCGTTGATGTAGCCGTTGGTGTTGTCGTCGACGTAGCCGATGCGCCAGGTCTGGCCGCGGTCGTCGCTCAGCAGGCAGTGCCCGCCGTTGTACTTGCCCTCGGTGCCGTTGTCGGTGCCGGTGGGCGGCAGGGAGTGATTGGCGGGAACAATGATCCGGCCGCTGCGGCCGCCGCTGCCGTCGGTGGCTCCCTCCAGCTGGATCGCGTGGCCGGGTGTGGTCGCGTACCACCGCCAGGCGGTCTTCTTCACCTGCTTGGTGATCTCGCGGGGCGACGACCAGGTGACGCCGTCGTCGTCACTGTGCTGCGTCCAGACGCGGCGGCCGTTCGCGGCGGACACCGTGCCGCGCCGGATGGCGTCCTCGGTGGCCGCGGCGGCGTTGCGGACCTGCACGAGCAGGATCCGGCCGGTGTCGAGGACGACGGGGGCGGGGTTCCCCGCGAGGTCGGTGCCGTTGCCGCCGACGACCCGGAGCGGGCCCCAGGTGCGGCCGCCGTCGTCGGACCGCTTGAGCACGACGTCGATGTTCCCGAAGTCCTCCTGGGAGCCGACCCGCCCCTCGCAGAAGGCGAGGACGGTACCGGCGTGGGTGACGACCACCGCCGGGATCCGGAAGCTTGCGTACCCCTCGCGACCCGCGCGGAAGGGAACAGACGTCTCAACTGTCTCCGTAGGCATCCGGGCCCCTTCCCCATCATGGGGGAATTCGCGGTGAACTCCCGCTGACGAATCTGTCGTTGAGGCAGTATGCGCCCCCATGGACGCCGTAAGGGTCGCGCTGCTGCGCGAAGTTCTCGCCGGGACCCAGTGGCCCGGCGCCACCCGCCGCTTCGCGGGGGCGCTGCGCTCCAGTGTGGTGCCGCACGGCGGCGGGCTACTGCTCGTGGGCACGCGGGAGTACGAGCCGTGGCATCTGGCCGCGCATCTGGTGGACGAGGCGGCGTGGTCGGGCACACCGGAGTTGACGCCCACCCTCGTACGCCACCGGCCGCGCCCCGACTCGCCCGCGCAGCTCTCGGTGGGCCTCGGCAGGATCGAGGCGGCGCGGCACGGCGAGACGCTGCTCGTGGTAGCACCCACGGCGCCCGAGGCGGGGCTGCTCTCGCGCGTGAACGACGCGCGGCGTGCGGGCGCGACGGTCTTCGCTCTCGGCGAGCGCGACGGCGACCTGGGCGCCCTCGCCCACGAGGCGCTCGTGCTCCCCGACGACGCGGGGCTCGACCTCGACACGGTGCAGCACCTGGTGAGCGCGGCGGCGGGCGAGAACAGCCTGCCCGCGCCGCGCGGCCCGCGCCGCGTCCGCGACCGCCTCTCCCGGCTCGCGGACCAGCTGACGGCGCCGCCGCCGGCGCGCTGGTGAGCCAACAAATCGTTTGCGCCCCGTCGTGCCCTCCGCTGAGCATGACCCCTTGTGAAACGCTTCGCCGCGCTGCTGCCCGACCTGTCCCCCTGGCGCTCCACCCGCGACTTCCGGTTGCTGTGGGTGCAGGGGCTCGTCACGTACTTCGGCAGCTTCATGGCGATGATCGCCCTGCCGCTGCAGATCAAGCACCTCACCGACTCGCCGCTCGCGGTCGGCGCGATGGGTGCCGTCGAGCTGGTGCCGCTGGTCGTCTGCGGTCTGTACGGCGGGGCGCTGGCCGACGCGGTGGACCGCCGCAAGGTGATCCTCCTTACCGAGGCGGCGCTGGGTCTGCTGGCCGTCGTCCTGTTCGTGAACGCGCTGCTTCCGCAGCCGATGCTGTGGCCGCTGTACGTCGTCGCGGCGGGCGTCTCGGGTCTCGCCGGTATCCAGCGGCCCGCGCTCGACTCGCTGATGGCCCGCATCGTGCCGCACGACCAGCTCACGGCCGCCGCGGCGCTCAACTCGCTGCGCTGGAACGTCGGGGCGATCGCCGGTCCCGCGCTCGCGGGTGTCGTCGTCGCCTACGCGGGGCACGCGTGGGCGTACGCGGTGACAGTCGTCGGCTTCGCCGTGTCAGTCGCGCTCTGCACCCGGCTCTCGCCCGCGCCCGCCGCGCACGACGCGGAGAAGCCGTCGCTGCGGGGGCTCGCGGAGGGGGCGCGGTACGCGTGGTCGCGGCCGGTCCTTCTCGGTACGTACGCGATCGACGGCGTGGCGATGCTGTTCGCCTTCCCGAACACGATCTTCCCGTTCCTGGCGGACGATCTGGACGCGGAGTGGGCGCTGGGCCTCATGTACGCGGCCGGGGCCGTGGGATCCCTGGCCCTCAGCCTCACCAGCGGGTGGACGTCGCGGGTGCGGCGGCACGGGGTGCTCGTGGTGTGCGGGGCGGCGGGCTGGGGTCTGGCCATCACGCTGGCCGGCGTCCTCTCCCACGTCTGGCTGGTCCTGGTCTGCCTGGCCCTGGCCGGGGCGGGCGACATGCTGAGCGGCCTGGCCCGCTCCACCATCTGGAACCAGACCATCCCCGAAGGCCTGCGCGGCCGCCTCGCCGGAATAGAGGTCCTCTCCTACAGCGTCGGCCCCCAACTGGGCCAGGTCCGCGCAGGCGCCGCGGCCGGCTGGTCCGGCACCCGCCCGGCGATCTGGTCCGGCGGCCTGGTCTGCGTAGGCGCCGTGGCCGCACTGGCGACGGCGATGCCGTCCCTCTTGCGGTACGACGCATCGACGGACCCCGACGCAAAACTCCGCCGCGAAGCAGCAACCGCAACGGCGACGTAGCCCGCCCACGTGTGCCCAGGCCACCTGAAACGCCCCGTCGGCCTGGGCCTACGCCCGGCAGCCCCCACCGGGCCGCAGGCGAGGTACAGCGCCAGGTCAATCGTCGTCGCCACGCGCAGACGCGTCGTGCCACCGCGGATCGGTCTCCCACTCAAGGTTCCGCTCCGCGGCGGTCTCCATCGCGTGGGTGGCTTCTTCGCGGGAGGCGTAGGGACCGAAGCGGTCCTTGCCCGGGCAGTCCGGCCCTTCCTCGACCTTCTTGTGCTCCAGGCAGTAGTACCACTCACCCGGCTTGCCGACGGTCCGCTTCTTGAACAGGGCCATGTCCGGCTCCTCTCTCTCCCGTAATGCTGCCCCACGGGCACTCGCCATGCTGCCCCACTGGCGCTCGTTAGACTCGCTGACATGTCTGGCCAGTCACTGCTCGTACCAGGGGAGCTCTCTCCCGCCCGCCCCGTGCCCGGAAACATCAGGCGCCCGGAGTACGTCGGCAAGCCCGCGCCGACGCCGTACACCGGACCGGAGGTGCAGACCCCGGAGACCATCGAGCTGATGCGGACCGCGGGCCGCATCGCCGCGCGCGCGATGGAGGAGGCCGCGAAGGCCATCGCGCCGGGGGTGACCACCGACGAGCTGGACCGCATCGCGCACGCGTACATGTGCGACCACGGCGCGTACCCCTCGACGCTCGGCTACCGCGGCTTCCCGAAGTCGCTGTGCAGCTCGGTCAACGAGGTCATCTGCCACGGCATCCCCGACTCCACCGTCCTGAAGGACGGCGACATCGTGAACCTGGACGTCACGGCGTACATCGGCGGCGTGCACGGCGACAACAACGCGACGTACCTCGTCGGAGACGTCGACGAGGAGTCCAGGCTCCTGGTGGAGCGCACCCGAGAGTCGCTCGACCGCGCCATCAAGGCGGTCAGGCCCGGCCGCCAGATCAACATCATCGGCCGTGTCATCGAGTCGTACGCCAAGCGCTTCGGCTACGGAGTGGTCCGGGACTTCACCGGCCACGGCATCAACACGTCCTTCCACTCCGGCCTGATCGTCCCGCACTACGACAGCCCGCACGCGACGACGGTCATCCAGCCGGGCATGACCTTCACGATCGAGCCGATGCTGACGCTCGGTACGCACGAGTACGACATGTGGGACGACGGGTGGACCGTCGTGACGAAGGACCGGCTGCGGACGGCGCAGTTCGAGCACACGCTGGTGGTCACGGACTCCGGCGCGGAGATCCTCACGCTGCCGTGAGCCGTGCCCCCGGACGGGGGCCGCACGCAAGGGAAGGGCCGGGTCCGGACGGACCCGGCCCTTTTGTTCGCTCAGGCAGCAGCTCGTACGACCACTTACGCATCCCTCATCGCATCCGGGGTACGTTTTTACCGACAGGATGTCGGGAACCAGTTGACTTAGGTAAGCCTAACCTTGGATGATCGGTCCTGGCCACCTTGGTTCCCGCCCTTCTTCGGCTTCGGAGGTCCCCATGGACTCGGCGCTCACCCAGCCCACCTCGTTCTCGACGCTCATCCGCACCGCGTCCCACGAACAGCACACCGAGGCGGAGACGTCCACGTTCATGGGCGACCTGCTCGGCGGCCGCCTCGGCGTGGACGCGTTCGCGAGGTACACGGAACAGCTGTGGTTCGTGTACCGCGCGCTGGAGGACGGCGCGCAGTCCCTGCGCGACGACCCGGTGGCGGGACCGTTCATACGGCCGGAGTTGCTGCGGGTCGCCGAGATCGAGCGGGACCTGGCGCACATGCGGGGCGAGGGCTGGCGCGCGGGCCTCACCGCCCTGCCGGCCACGGCGGCGTACGCGGCGCGGGTCGAGGAGTGCGCGCGGACGTGGCCCGGCGGGTATGTGGCCCACCACTACACGCGCTATCTCGGGGACCTGTCCGGCGGGCAGATCATCCGCGGCAAGGCCGAGAAGACGTGGGGCTTCGCGCGCAAGGGGGACGGCGTCCGGTTCTACGTCTTCGAGGGCATCGCCAACCCCGCCGAGTTCAAGCGGAGTTACCGGGAGCTGCTCGACGGCCTGGACCTGGTGGTCCCGGACGAGCTGGAGAAGCAGCGCATCGTGGACGAGTGCAAGCGCGCGTTCGCCCTGAACACGGCGCTCTTCCGGGAGCTCGGGGCCGAGTTCCCGCTATCCGCCTGAGCCGCCCCGCCTGTGGCCCCCAACCGGGGGTGCCGTAGGGGCATCGCGCTTCGCGCTCGTCCTCAATCGCCGGACGGGCTCCATTTCCCCGGCATCAGGTCCAGGCGAGACTGGGCGGGCGGGGAAACGTCACCCGGCCGCCCAGTTCGATGAGGTCGTCCGGGCCCGGTGCCGTGAGGAGTTGGGAGCCTCGGCCCTGGGTGATGTTCAGAGCCCGGCCCAGCTCATGGGTGAGCGCGAGCGCCGCCGCCCCCGTCGCCTCGTCCTCGACGATCCCGTCCCCGCGCCCGGGGAACCCCCGTGCCCGCACCCGCCCCGCGGCCTCGTCCTCCCACGCCCATGCGTAGACCCACTCCCCCGCCGGCGGCACGGCCAGGGCCTCCACCTCCGCCGCCGACGCGTACCGCCGCAGCGTCCGCCCCGACGCCCAGTCGGCCCGCGCCGCGATCCAGCTGAACTCCCCGTCCTGCCGGGCTTCGACGACCCCGGCGTCGGTCACCAGCTCGGGCACGTCAAGGAGCCACGCCGTACCGACGCACGGGTACCCGGCGAACGGCAGCCGTGCCGTGGGCGTGTAGATGTCGATGGCCCCGCGCTCGGGGTCGTCGACGAACACCGTCTCGCTGAAGCCGAGTTTCGCGGCGAGCGCCTGCCGGTCCGCCCGCGCGGCCACGCGCGACCCGTCCCGCACCACCCCGAGCTCGTTGCCGTACCGCCCATCCGGGGCGCAGAAGACCCGTACGACGTCGACACCGTGGTGCACGTCAGCCACACCGGTTTCGAATTCCTCTTCGTTCACCCGCGCATTCAAGCATCGTTGAAGCCTCATCCGCCCGGCGCGTCCCGAACGCCGGGCGGCGGGCGTCCGACACCTCAAGTGCCGTACGCCCGCCGCCCGTTCAAGCAGTCGTCAGGGGTTCAGGGGTTCCTCAGGCGTGCCCGCCCCGCACGACCGGCTGCCGCCGCCGCGCCGCGTACACCGCACCGGCACCGGCCACGACCACCGCGCCCGCGACCCCGAGCAGCGCCCCCGACGGCGTACTGGACCCCGTCTGGGCGAGCGACCCGGTGTCGCCGACCGAGCCACCGCCGCCCACACTGCCGCCGCCGACCGAACCGCTCCCGGCTCCCGCGCCGCCGCCCGCCGCGCCGGAGTCGGCGGAGTCGCCGGATCCGCCGCCCGAGGACGAGGGGACCTTGGCACCGGCGGAGAGGGTGAGCGCGACCGTCATCGGGTCGAGCTTCTCGCCCTTCTGGTACGGCGATCCGGCCGCCTCACTCTCGAACTGCTTGGCGCCCGCCGCCGTGAGCCGCGTGGGCACCTTGCTGAGCAGGACGACGTCGCCCTTCGCCTTGTAGGAGGCGCGGGCGAGGTCGAGGGTCGCGAACTTCACGTCGTTGCTGGTGCGGCCCTGGGCGTTCACGTCCACGGTCAGCGTGCCGGTCTTGCCGCGCGCCTTGACCTTGAAGTCGCTGAACTTCATGTCGATGCCGTGGCCCTTGTACAGGAACCGCACGCTGCCGCCGAAGGACGCGTCGATCTTCTTGGCCCCGGCGTTCCAGGCCGCCTTGGCGTGCGGGAAGTCGTACCCGGCCGAGGTCTTCTTCGCCCCGCCGGTCGCCTGCACGCTGCCGCCCGTGGAGATGTAGCGGCGGAAGGACTCCTTCAGGCCCCAGGACAGCTTGCCGCCGACGACCTTGTCGCCCACCGTCCCGCCGGCGGGGGACGACGGCTTCGAAGTCGGCTTCGTGGGCGTGGGCTTGGGCTTCGAGGTCGGCTTCGTCGGCTTGGGCGTCGGCTTCGTCGGCTTGTCCGTGGGGGTCGGCTGCGGGGCCGGGCCGCCGGTCTTCACCGTCAGCGTGGCCGGGTCGAGGACCTGGCCCTCCTGGTACATGCCGTTGAACGCCTTCGCGCCCTTCGCGGTGAGCGTCGTCGGGATGTCCTTGAACGTCATCGCGCCGCCCTGGCCCTGGCCGGGCCGGACGTCGGTGAGGTCCAGCTTCGCGAGGTCGATGTCGTTCTGCTTGGCGCCGTTGAGGCTGACGTCGGCCTGGATCGCGCCGGTCCTGCCCTTGGTGTGCACCTTGACGTCGGCGATCTTGATGTCGAACTTGTGCACCGTCGAGGTGAAGCGCACATCGCCCTTGAAGGCGGCCTTCAGGACGTGCCCGGTGAGTTCGTACGTTCCCTTGCCGCCGGAGAACGTGAACACCCCGTTGTCCGGCGCCTGCTTGGCACCGCCACCGGCCGTGATCTTGCCGTGCGCCATGCCCGTGACGTACTTCCGGAAGGACTCCTTCAGACCCCACTCCAGGGTGCCGTCCGTGATGGTGAAGGCCGAGGGCGCCTGCTGTGCGGCGGCCGTGCCGGGCGCTTCGGCCGGGGCGTCGACCGGGGTTTCGGCCGCGACGGCGGGCAGGGCGAGCGCGGCGGCGCCGAGAGCGACGGCCGTCGCGACGGCGGCCGCGCGGGCTATGGGGCGGCGGGTGGCTGCCATGGTCAGTACTCCTCGTAGGGGAAGAAGGGGGAAGGGGGAGATGGGGAGGGTGGGGAGGGAGAGCGTGGGGACGGGGAAGCGGAAGTTACTCGCCGGGGCCGGGGCGCTCGGCGGAACCGGAGGACGACGACCCGGCCGAACCGGAAGAGGACTCGGCGGAAGCACCCGCCCCCGCACGGGCGAGCCGCCGCCTCCGCTCCCACCGGAACGCCACCGCCGCCGCGACAAGCAGGGCCGCGACCGCCGCGAGCGTGATCGGCAGGGCCTTCGACGAGCCGTCGGAGTCATCCGAGGACGAGGCCGATGCCGATGCCGAGTCTCCGGCCGCCCGCTCCGACTTCGCCCCTGCCGCGGGCTTCTTCGCGCCGGGCGCCGCGGCGGAGCCGAGGTCCGGCAGGGCGGGCAGGCGGGCCTCGTCGTCGACGGCGACGGCCAGCGAGACCGGGTCCATCTCGGTGCCCGGCTTGTACATGGAGCCGAACGCCTTGGAGCCGTCGGCGGTGAGCTTCGCGGGGGCCTCGGTGACGGAGATCAGGCCGTCGCGCGGCTTGAGGTCCTTCAACTCACCGGCCGTGAAGGTGACGAGGGCGGCCTTCTTCTTGCGGAGGCCGGGGCCGGCCCCGCTGTTCACATCGGCGTACAGCGTGCCCTTGCCGTCCTTCACGCCGACGGCGACCTCGCTGAGCCCGACGTCGAGCCCGTGCTTGCCGGTGAAGCGGACGGCGCCGGTGAAGTCCGCGGCCAGCGTGCGCTTCTTCTCGTCGTACGTGCCCTCGCCGCGCGGGAAGCGGAACAGCGCGCCGCCGTCCTGGGCGCCCGACGACAGCGTCCACTTGCCCTTGGCGATGGACCCGGAGACGTACTCACGGAAGGTGCGGCGCACACCCCAGTCGACGGCGGCGTCCTCGATGCGCCCGGCGGCCTTGCCCTTCTTGTTCTTCTCGTCCGCCTTGTCGCCGGACTTCTTGCCCGGCTTCTTGTCGGGCTTGTCCGCGGGCTGCTGCGGCGACTTGGCGTCCACCAAGTCCGTCGACAGGCTCACCGGGTCGAGCTTCGTGCCCGCCGTGTAGTACCCGGCGAACGCCTTCGCGCCCTGCGCGGTGAGCGTCGCGGGCAGGTTGGTGAGGGCGATCGGGCCGGTGCCGCCCTTCATGTTGATGCCGGACACGTTCAGGGAGGCGAGCGGCACCTGGGCGGTCGAGGTGACCTTGCCGGTGCCCTTCTCCTTGCTGACCATGTCGGCGTAGAGGGTGCCGGAGCCGCCGGAGACCTTGACGGTGGGACGGCTGATCGTCAGGTCGAGGGCGTACGAACCGCCCTTCTTGTGCCCGGTGAAGTGCACGCCGCCGGAGAACGCGGCCGTGAAGGCGCCACTGCCCGCGTCGTACGAACCCTTCGCCGAGTGGAAGCGGAACTGGCTGCCGCCGACCGTCGCCGCGCCGCCCTGGAGGTTCCAACTGCCCTTGGCGATGGGACCGGTGACATAGCTCTGGAACGAGGACTTGATGCCCCAGTCGAGCCTGCCGCCCTGGACGGTGCGCGGTTTCGCGTGCGCGGCGGTCGTCGGCAGCAGCGCTCCGGCGAGTCCGGCCACCACGACCACGACTCCCGCGCGGATGCGGGCACGACGACGCACCGCCGACTGTCTCGACGACGACATGGAACCCCTCCGGGTCTAGCCTCTAAGGTAAGGCTAACCTAATCTACGATCATGACTACGGGGAACCCCACGACAGGACGGTGGACTTCGGTGCGCAAGCCCCGCTCACTGGCACGCAGACCGCGCTCACTCCGGACGGGCGGCACGATCGGCGCTCTGGCGGCCGTACTCGTCCTCACCCTCACCGGATGCGGATCGTCGGACGACGGCGGTTCCCCGAAGGGCGGGCCGCAGGCCAAGGCCGCGCCCGCCGACCGCGTCGAGCCGCTGGCGGGCACGCCCGAGGCGAAACTGCCCGTGACCGTGAAGTCCGCCGACGGCAAACGGGTCACGGTCAAGGACACCGACCGGATCGTGCCCCTCACCGGCAGCCTCAACGAGATCGTGTTCACCCTCGGCCTCGGCAAGAACGTGGTGGCCCGTGACATCACGGCCACCTTCCAGCAGGCGAAGAAGCTGCCGGTGGTGACGCGCGCGCACGACGTCTCGGCGGAGAGCGTGCTGTCCCTGAAGCCGACGGTCGTCCTCGCGGACACCACGACGGGACCCGCCGAGGCCATCGACCAGATCCGCGCGGCGGGCATCCCCCTCGTCGTCCTCGAACCGGCCAAGAGCCTCGCCGACGTCGGCCCGCGCATCGGGGCGGTGGCGAAGGCGCTGGGCGTCGAGAAGGCGGGCCAGCAGCTCAAGTCCCGTACGGAGCAGCGGATTTCGAAGGTGCGGGACTCCGTGCCCGCGCAGGCGAAGAAGCCGCGGGTGGCGTTCCTGTATCTGCGCGGGTCGGCCTCCGTATATCTCCTCGGCGGGCGCGAGTCCGGCGCGGGCTCGCTGCTCGAAGCGGCGGGCGCGGTCGACGCGGGCAAGGAGTCCGGGCTTGAGAAGGACTTCACGGCGATCACGAGTGAGGCCCTCGCGAAGGCCGCGCCGGACGCGATCCTGGTGATGACGAAGGGGCTCGACTCCGTGGGCGGCATCGACGGCCTGGTGAAGATCCCCGGCGTGGCCGAGACGCCCGCGGGCCTCGACCGCCGCGTCGTGTCCGTCGAGGACGGCGTCCTGCTCAACTACGGCCCGCGCACCGACCAGGTCCTCAAGTCCCTGGTGGAGCAGCTCTACAAGGACGCCAAGTGAGCGTGGCCACCAGACCGGTCGAGGAGACGGACAAGGCCGCGGGCGAGGAGGCGCGTACGGCACGCCGGAGCGCGCCGTACCTCCTCACCACCGGCCTCGTCGCCGCCCTCGTCGTCCTGAGCCTGCTGTCCGTCGGGATCGGCGCGTACGACATCCCGCTCGGCGACGTCCTCGCCTCCGTCCAGCACCGGATCGGCCTCGGCGGGCACGCGCTCGACCGGGTCGGCGAGAGCGTCCTGTGGAACGTGCGGCTTCCGCGGGTGACTCTCGCGCTGCTCGTGGGCGGGTCGCTGGGCTGCGCGGGCGCGCTGATGCAGGGCGTGTTCGGCAATCCGCTCGCGGAGCCCGGTGTCATCGGGATCTCGGCGGGCGCGGCGGTCGGCGCGGTCGCCGCCATCGCGCTCGGGCTCAGCTTCTTCGGGAACTGGACGGTGACGGTGTGCGCGTTCGTCGCCGGGCTCGCCACCGTGCTGCTCGTGTACGTCCTGTCACGGGACGGCGGCCGTACGGAAGTCGTGACGCTGATCCTCACCGGCATCGCCGTGAACGCCTTCGCGGGCGCGCTCATCGGCCTCTTCCTCTTCTTCGCGGACAACGCGCAGGTCACGCAGATCACGTTCTGGCAGCTCGGTTCGCTGTCGCAGGCGACCTGGCCGAAGGTGCTCGCGGTGCTGCCGTGCGCGGGTGCCGGGCTGCTCGTCGCGCCGTTGTACGCACGGAAGTTGGACCTGCTCGCCCTCGGGGAACGGCCCGCGCGGCACCTCGGCGTGGACGTGGAGAAGCTGCGGATGGTGCTCGTCCTGGTCGTCGCGCTGCTCACGGCGGCGGCCGTGGCGGTGGCGGGGATCATCACGTTCGTGGGGCTGCTCGTGCCGCATCTGCTGCGGATGGCGGCGGGTCCCGGGCACCGGTTCCTGGTGCCGGGCAGCGCGCTCGGCGGGGCGGTCGTCCTCGTCGGCGCGGACCTCGCGGCGCGCACCGTGGCCGCTCCCGCCGAGCTGCCGCTGGGCGTGCTGACCGCGCTCTTCGGCAGCCCGTTCTTCTTCTGGCTGCTGCGCAGGACCCGCCGCAAGCAAGGGGGTTGGGCATGATCGGGACGGTAGGCCGACGGATCTTCGGGGTACGCGACCGGGTACTGCCCGGCCCCGTCGCCCCCGGCGACGTGCTCGCCGAGACGAAAGGTCTGCGGGTGCGGCTGGGCGGCGCCGAGGTCCTGAAGGGCGTGGACGTGCGGGCCCACGCGGGCGAGGTGCTCGCCCTCGTCGGACCCAACGGGGCGGGCAAGTCGACCCTGCTCGCCGCGCTCGCCGCCGACCTGCCCGCCCACGGCGGCACGGTCTCCGTCTGCGGCCGCGTGGCGACGGACTGGCCCCCGCGCGAACTCGCCCTGCGCCGCGCGGTGTTGCCCCAGTCGGCCACGCTCTCCTTCCCGTTCCCGGTCGAGGACGTCGTACGGATGGGCCGCGCGCCCTGGGCGGGCACCCGGCTCGCGGACGACGACGACCGGATCGTGCGCGAGGCGATGGCTGCCACGGAGGTGGGCGCGTTCGCGGCGCGGCCGTTCTCCGCGCTCAGCGGCGGCGAACGCGCCCGGGTCGCCCTGGCCCGGGTCCTCGCCCAGCGCGCCCCGCTCCTTCTGCTCGACGAGCCGACCGCCGCCCTCGACCTGCGCCACCAGGAACTGGTCCTGCGGGTCTGCCGCGAACGGGCCGCCGCGGGCGACGCCGTGGTGGTCGTCCTGCACGACCTGGGCCTCGCGGCGGCGTACGCGGACCGCGCGGTGGTCCTGGACGGCGGGGTCGTCGCGGCCGACGGCGCCCCCGGCGACGTATTCGAGGACGGGCTCCTGTCGGACGTGTACCGCCAGCCCATCGAGGTGTTCCCGCACCCGCGGACGGGGGCGCCACTGGTGGCTCCGCTGCGGGACGCCTGACGCGGCGGACGCGGGGCACGTGAGGCGGCGGACACGGGCACCTGAACCGGCCGGCGCGGAGCACCTGAGGCGGCCGACGCGGCCTCGAACCCGTGTCGCATGCTGTCCCTGTTCACCAAAGGGACGCGGGGGCGGGGATGTTCGACACCTTTCTGATCGGTTTGCGCGGGGGCCTGGCGGCGGCGGTGCTCGTCGGGGTCCTCGCCTCGCATCTGGTGCGGGCGGGGCGGCGCGGGGCGCTGCGCGCGGTGGGCGGCGGTGCCGGTGCCGCGGTGGCGATGGCGCTCGGCTTCGGCTGCGCGCTGACCTTCGGCTCGCAGGAGCTGACGTTCAAGGCCCGGGAGGCGTACGGGGGTTGGCTGTCGCTCGCGGCCGTGGTGCTTGTGACGTGGGTGGCGGCCGGGATGGTTCGGGAGGCACAGGCCCAGCCGCCCGGCGAGAGTGCCCCGGCGGCCCGGCAGCACGCCTCAGTGCCGGCCGCGGCGGCGTTCTTCGTCGTCGGTTCCTGCGGTGTGGAGACGGCGCTGTTCTTCTGGGGGACCGTGCGGGCGTCCGGTGACGGGACGCACGCTCCGCTGGCCGGTGCTGTGCTCGGCCTGCTCATGGCGGTGGCCCTGGGATGGCTCTGCGCCCGCGGCCTCGTGCGCGCCGGGCAGGCGGCGTTCCCCCGGTGGGCGGGCGCGACCACGGCGGTGGTGACCGCGGGCGTGCTCGCGAACGGCGTACGCCATCTCCAGGAGGCCGAGCTTCTCGGCGGCCTGCAGGCCAAGGCGTACGACATCGCGGCGACGTTCCCGCCGGACAGTTGGTACGTCGTGCTGCTCGACGCCGCGTTCGGCTTCCGGCTGAGCCCGACGGTGACGCAGATCGTGGTGTGGGCGCTGTATCTGATGGCGGTGCTCGCGTTGTTGTTCGTGCCGTCGCGGGGCCGCCCGCGCCTTGCCGGAGCCCGGCGTCGGGCGCCTTTCGGGCCCCGATAGGGTTCGGGCCCGGGAAGGGGTAGGTGAGGACATCCGATGAGCAGGGTTCGCAGACTCGGCCGGCCGGTCTCGTACGCGGCGGCGGTGGCGGTGCTCTCGCTGACCGCGAGCGGGTGCGTGACGGTGCACGGCGAGCGTGAGGTCGTACGCACCGCGACCAGGCCCGAGGCCGCCCGCGCGCTGAAGGACTTCCTCACCGCCTACAACAAGGCGGACAAGGCGTACGACCCAACCCTGAACGCGTCCCGCGTCACCGGCCCCCTCGGCGCCATCAACCAGGCGGGCCTGAAGGCACGGCACACGCAGAACCCGGACGGCAACGCCCGGCACGTGCCGCTGAAGCTGACGGACGTGACGTACTCCATCCCCAAGAAGGCCGGCTGGCCGCGGTGGTTCGTCGTGGACGCGCTGGCCAACCGCAAGCCGCACGGCTACCGCTGGCTGATCGTCTTCACCCGCGCCGACGCGGACGGGCTGTGGCAGGCGACGTATCTCAACCTGATCCAGCAGGACCGGCTCCCGGACCTGAAGAAGGACGAGGACGGGCATGTGGAGCCGGTCGCGGTGGCCGCGTCCGGTCTCGCGGTGGCGCCGCGGCGGCTCGGCGGCGAGTACACGGCGTTCCTGAAGTCGGGCGGCGACACCTTCACGCCCGGCCCGCACACCACCCAGTGGAAGGCGGCCCGCGACCGCAACAAGAGGCGGCTCGGCCTCGCCGTCCAGTACATCGACGAGCCGCGGAACGGCGGCGCGTTCGCCCCCGTCGGCCTGCGCACGAAGGACGGCGGCGCGCTGGTGTTCTTCACCACGCACCACTACGAGAAGCAGACCGCGTCCAAGGGCACCGACGTCACCGTGGAGCCGGACGTGAAGGCCCTGATGAAGGGCGAGGCCAAGCAGTCCGTGACCCTGGAGCGGGTCTCGAACCAGGTGGCCGTCGACCCCGAGGGCTCGGGGAAGGTGACGGTCCTGAGCCGGATGCAGGGGCTCGTGGGGGCGAAGGGCGAGTAGGCGCGCGACCGCCTTGCCGTGAGCGCCCGCCCCGGCCACCTGCCCGAGCGGGCTAGCCCCGCAGCGGCCAGGCCCCGATGTCCGCCCCGTCGTCCGCGTCGTCCTTGGTCTCCCCCGCGTACCGCGCGCACTCGTCGGTGAGGATCTCCAGGAGCGTCAGCGGGTCAGGCAGCGTGAACTCGGGGCCCCTGACCCAGCCGACCGCCAGTTCGCCCGGCAGGCGCGCGGGCGGCACGAGGACGTACGAACCGCGGCAGTGCCAGCGCAGGCCGGGGTGCTCGTCCATCGTCTCGGGGTGGCAGTCCAGCTCGCACGGCCACCACTCGTCCTCGTCCTCGGGGGTGCCGCGGGTCGCGGTGAAGAACAGCATCCGCCCCTGCTCGCCGACCCCTTCGGACTCGGCGACGGGGCCGACCTCCACCTCGGCGGCGAGCAGCCGGGCCAGGGCGGCGCGGCCCGCGTCCAGGGGCACGTCGAGGACGTCGTGCACCATGCCGGTCGCGGTGATGAAGTTGGCCTGCGGCTGGTGCCGGGCCCAGCGCTCGATCTGGGCGCGGTCGGTGGTGGACTGCGTCTGCCAGGCGAAGGACACGGGGTGCCGGGCGGGGGTGGGGCAGCCGATGCGGTCGCAGGAACATCGGTACCCGGCCGGGTGGGCGGCGGGGGCGAGCGGCAGTCCCGCGGCGGCGACGGCGAGCAGCAGGTCCTCGCGGCGGGCGCTCCTCTGAGAAGCCGCGCCCGCTCCCCCGCTGTCGGCGCCCGTGCGCCCGCGGCGGCGAAGCCACTGGGAGATCCTGCTCTGCGCGCCGGACGACCGGCCGCCGTGCTCTGCGCCCATCTATCCCCTCACCTCGCCGTTGTGCGGATCAGCATGACCTATGGTCCCACCATCCTGCGCCCCGGGTGGCCGTAGTCCACATCCGGGGTACCTGGGGCGATGCCAGCCGCCGGGTGACATAGCGCGTCATTTCACACTGCGCGGTGAATCGCCCACCTACGGTGTTCGCCATGGTCACTAGGACTGTGCTGACAGGCCTCACCGCTCTGGCCCTCGTCGGGCCGGCCGGCTTCATGACCCCCCTGGAGTGGGGCGGCGGCCCCCTCACCGTCGACGCGCTCCCCGAGGTCGTCTACACCGCGCACCGCGGCGGCGCCCTGGAGGTCCCGGAGAACAGCATGTCCGGCCTGGTGGCCGCGTACGAGCGGGGCACCGCGCAGGTCCTCGACGTCGACACCCGGATACTGCGCGACGGCACGCTCGTGGTGATGCACGACGCGACCCTGGACCGCACCACGTACACGACCGGACCGGTGCGGGGCCTCAACGGCCGGGAGTGGCGGCAGGTGCGGCTGCGGCCGCCGGCGGGCGTGCCGGGCCGCTGGCGGGCCGAGCGGCCGCCGACGGTGGCGGAGGTGCTCGACCGCTTCGGCGGCCGGATCGTGCTGATGCTGGAGGCCAAGGACGAGGAGGGCCTGCTCCGGCTCGGCGCGATGATCCACGCGCGCGGCCTGGCCCGCTCGGTGTTCGTGAACTCCAACAAGCCCGAGGTCGCCCGCCGCGCCCACGACCTGGGCCTGCTCGCACAGCTGTGGCGCACGAGGACCCAGCTCCGCACCGACCGCCCGGCCCGCTGGGCGTCCTTCCTCGACGTCCTGGACGTGGACTACAAGGCACGTGACGTGGATCTCCTGCGCGCGGTCAACTCCGGCGTCCCGCGGGTGTGGGCGCACACCGTGACCACGCCCCGCCAGCGCGACCGGGTGCTGCGGCTCGGCTGCGACGGCGTGATCACGGACGCGCCGGGGCGGCTTTCGCGTACGCCGGTGCGGCGCGGGGCTCAGCGGGGCGCGATGCCGTAGAGGGCGTACTCGACGAGGGTGTCGGCGTAGGCGTGGGTGAGCGGCCCGGTGCGCTGCATCCAGCGCTGGGCGAGCGGTCCCGTCCACAGTTCGAGTGCGATGCGCGGGTCGATGCCGGGGGCCACCTCGCCCCGCTCCTGTCCGGCGCGCAGCCGGTCGACGTAGAGCTGGAGCTGCGGTTCGAGCAGTTTCTCGACGAATTCCACGCCGAGCTGCTCGTTGACGACGCCCTCGGCGGCCAGGGCACGGGCCGGCCCGTCGAACTTGGGGTCGGTCATCTCGTCGACAGTGGCGCGCAGCACGTACTTGAGGTCGGCTTCCAGGTCGCCGGTGTCCGGGATGGCGGTGGCGACCTCGTCGAGCCCCGCCTTCTCGCTGAGCTCGGCGGAGGCCTGCTCGGACAGGTCGAAGAAGGCGTCGAGCAGGACGGCGCTCTTGGAGGGCCACCAGCGGTAGATGGTCTGCTTGCCGACACCGGCGCGGGCGGCGATCGCCTCGATGGTCATCTTCGGGTAGCCGACCTCGCCGACCAGGGCGAGAGCGGCCTCGTAGATCGCGCGGCGCGAGCGCTCGCTGCGGCGCGTGGAGTCAGGGGCGGTTTTCTGGGCCATGACATCGAATGTAGCAGCGAGGCGAGACGCCGCGTCTCACCAACCTCCCGCGAGTAGCCCCGGCCACCCGTAAATCACTCGACAAGACGGACCGTCTCGCTTAAAGTCATGGATGAAGCGAGACGATACGTCTCGCCAGAAGGTCAATCATCTACGGAGGTACGAAATGTCGCGAGGCGGATCCGGAATGCTCGGCGTGGGCGGCACGCGCAGCAAGCTCTCCCGCAAGGCCCTGCGCGGCGGCCGCGACGGGAGCCGCGTCGGCGGCGGGCTCAGCCCGCAGGAGCAGAAGCGCGAACTGCTCCGCAAGCTCCAGGAGGGGCGATCGCAGAACGCCCGGGAGGAAGGGCCGGAGAGCGCCCGGGAGGAAGGATCGGAGAACACCCGGGAAGACGGGTCGCAGAACGAAGGCTCATGACCCCGAAATGTCCGGTTCGCGACCCCGGAACGCCCGGTTCATGAGCAAATACCGACCCGCACATCAGAAGGTACGGCTCAGATCACTGCGCGAAGGCTCCTCAGACCGCACCATGGGCAGCAACAGCACCCTGCGGTCCGTGAGGAGCCTTCGTTGCATCGAGTCGCCCGGCGCGCCACACCCCGGCGCTACCTGATGTGCCCACCGGCACACTTCAAGGTCACGTACTCCATCAATCCGTGGATGGATCCCGCCAAACCCGTCGACGTCCCGCTCGCCGTCGCCCAGTGGGAGGACCTGCGGGACCGATACCGCTCGCTCGGCCACACGGTCGAGGAGCTGAAGCCGCACCCGGGCCTGCCGGACATGGTCTTCGCGGCCAACGGCGCGACCGTCGTCGACGGCAGGGTCCTCGGCGCGAGCTTCGTGCACCCCGAGCGCCGGCCGGAGGCCGCGGCACACCTGGAGTGGTTCCGCGCCAACGGCTTCGCCGAGGTCCACGAGCCGACCCACATCAACGAGGGCGAGGGCGACTTCGCCGTCACCTCCTCGTACATCCTCGCGGGCCGCGGCTTCCGCGCCAGCCCGCTGTCGCACGGCGAGGCCCAGGAGGTCTTCGGCCGCCCGGTGATCGGCCTGGACCTCGTGAACCCGCGCTACTACCACCTGGACACGGCGCTCACGGTCCTCGACGACCGGACCGACGACGTCATGTACTACCCCGACGCGTTCTCGCCCGGCAGCCAGGCGGTCCTTCGCCGCCTGTTCCCCGACGCGCTGATCGCCGAGGAGCCGGACGCCGTCGCGCTCGGCCTGAACGCGGTCTCCGACGGCCTGCACGTCCTGCTCCCGCAGGCCGCCGTCGGTCTCTTCGAGCCGCTGCGCGAGCGGGGCTACGAGCCGATCGCGATGGACTTGAGCGAGCTGCTCAAGGGCGGCGGCAGCGTGAAGTGCTGTACGCAGGAGCTGCGCGGCGAGTAGCGCGTGGCGCGCGCAGCGCAAGGGGGTGCGGACGGTCGAGGACGACCACCCGCACCCTTCTTTTTTGCGCTTACGTCTACGTCATCGTCATCCCAGGTCGGCCGGGCAGAGGCGGCGCGGGTGGTCGTCCGTGCGGAGGCGGGCGTCGACGCAGCCGCCGGGCAGGCCGGCGTGGGTCTTCTTGCCGAAGTTGGCGGTGACGGTGAGGGTGCCGTCGCCGAAGACGGTGCGCTGGACCTCGCGGTCGGCGGTGAGGTGCCGGAAGGACGTGAGCCGCTCGGTGCCGGCGGCCCGGTGCAGCGGCGCGAAGTACCCCTGCAGGGCGGCGAGTTCCGCACCGTGCCGGGTGATCGCCGGGCCGTCGAGGACGTAGTTGAGCGGCCGGTTGTAGAGCATGGCGAGCAGCGCGCGGCGGGTCTTCTCGGCGGGCAGCTTCTCGTACGACAGCTCCCAGCGCTCGACGCTCACGGTGGAGCCGTGCAGGACTGTCCCGTACAACGGGACGCGGTAGCGGGGGTCGTACATCGCCTTGGAAAGAGAGGCGGGAAGCCGAACCGGCTTGAAGAAAATACCCGGAGCGCTCTCCGGGTAATAACCGCCCCACTTCTCTCGGTCCTTCTGCAGCGCCCACATGCCGTCGGCGACGGGGGTGGCGCTGCCTTGGTCGAAGGCGACGGCCTTGTTGGCCCAGGCCTGGGCGGACTCCGAGCCGAGGACGAGGCCGGAGTCGGCGATGCGCCGCATCCGGGCGAGCCGGTGGGCGCGGTCGCCCGCCTTGGTCATGGGGTGCGCGGCGGAGTGGTCGCGGAAGAGTTCACCGGTGGCGTCGACGTCGAGGAAGTAGCTGTCGGCGCCGTTGCGGACCATGGACTTGGTGCGGTCGGCGAGCAAGTGGCGGGCGGGCTCGGCGCGTTCGAAGGCGGCGGAGCTCAAGTAGCAGCCGCGGCCGCCGAATCCGGTGTGCGGCTTGCCGTCGGCGTCGCGCACGCAGAAGTCCGGGTAGACCGTGCCGGGCCACACGGAGGTGGGGCTGTCGGCGGTCTTCGGGTCCTGCCCGTTGGCGAACGTGTCGTACGGACCGACGAGGTACCCCGCCTTCTTGGCGGCGGCGACCGCCTTCTTGCCCAGGGGGTCGGGCCCGGCGTCGTACCCGAGCCACATCCGGTCCACCCCGAGCCCGCGCAGCCGGCGGATCCCGGCGGGGGTGCGGGCCTCGCCCCACACGTAGGCGTGGAAGGCGCCGAGCAGCCGCTTCGCCGCCGGGTTCCGCCGGATCTTCCCCTCCAGACTCCCGAGGCGGCCGCGTTCGGCGAGGTAGGAGCGGTAGTCGGCGGCGGGGGCGGTGGGGCTGCCGTCGGTGAGGGCGAAGGTGACCTTGTACGTGCGGGTGGCGCCGCCGTTGTCGAAGGTGTGGGCGGCGGCGGTGCGAAGGTGGCCGGCGGGGGTGGTGTCGAACGTGAGCGAGGTCCCGATATCGGTAGGTATGAGATAACTGACGCCCTGCTGGCGGCGGCCTGATGAGTAGCCCCACAGGGGCAGGGTCAGATCGGCACCCATGTCGAGGGTGGTGCCCGCGAGCTTCTCCTTGCCGGTGGTCCAGAACGGGTCGGCCGTAGGAATGTCGAGCCCCTCCCCTCGGGGAAGTTGGAGACTCCCGGATGAGCCTTGGGCCTCCGTGACCGGCCAGCGGAGCTTGGTGTTCTGGTGGGCGGTCAGGGTGAGCGAGAGCCGCCCGCGATCGGCCCGGGCACTGGCCTCAAGGCCTCGGGTGGGGTAACTCCAGTGCGCCGCCTTGCCGTTGTCGGCGCGGTGCACTCGGCCGGGGCGGCCGAGGTGGGTGGCCGCGGGGGCGGAGAGGCGGTGGGGGTGGCCGCCGGTGCTTGGGCGGGCGGTCACGGCGAGGGTGGCGGGGTCGATGACGGCTGTGCCGCCGTCCATGGGCAACTCCACGTGGTGGTCGCGTGGTTGAGCGGTGGCGGCCGGGGTGGCTCCCGCGGCGGTCAGGGAGACGGCCAGGGCCAGGGCGAATGTGCGCTTGACGGGCATGGGGTTGTGGATAGTGGGTGGGCTTAAGAGGGTTCTAAGAGGTGCGGGGGTGGGTGGGCCCTCGCGGGTGGCGCCCCAGTCCCGCCCCTTCCCGAAACTGGGGGCTCTGCCCCCAGACCCCCGCTCCTCAAACGCCGGAGAGGCTGGATTTTTCAGCCTGTCGAGGGGGTCCCCCCTGCTCCTTAAGAGCTTGGGGGAGTTTGAGGACGAGGCCGTCCAGGCCGACAGCGGGGGTCCAGGGGGCGGCAGCCCCCTGGTTACGGGAAGGGGCGGGACTGGGGCGCACCCGCGAGGGCCACAACCACCCCCCGCGCCCTGAGACGATAGGGGTCACCACCAACTACCGGGAGGGGCGCGATGGCGGAGGCGAGACAGGCCGAGGGGCGGATACTCGGGGCGGCGGGGCCGGGCGGCCCCGCCGCCCGCCGTGTGGCGACCGGCACCCTCGTCACCCTCATCCTCGGCGGCCTGACCGCCATGCCCCCGCTGTCGATGGACATGTACCTCCCGGCCCTGCCGGAGGTCACGAACGCCCTGCACGCCCCGGCGGCCACCATCCAGCTCACCCTCACGGCCTGCCTCATGGGCATGGCCCTCGGCCAGCTCGTCGTGGGCCCGATGAGCGACAAGTGGGGCAGACGCCGCCCGCTCCTCGTCGGCCTCCTCGTCTACGTCCTCGCGACAGCGATCTGCGCCCTCGCCCCCACCGCGGAACTCCTCATCGCCTTCCGCCTGCTCCAGGGCCTCGCGGGCGCGGCGGCCATCGTGATCGCGCGGGCGGTGGTCCGTGATCTGTACGACGGCGTGGAGATGGCCAAGTTCTTCTCCACGCTCATGCTGATCTCCGGGGTCGCCCCGATCGTCGCGCCGCTCATCGGCGGCCAGGTCCTTCGCCTGACGGACTGGCGCGGCATCTTCGTCGTCCTGACGGTCATCGGCGTGGCGCTGACGCTGCTCGTGTGGCGCCGCCTGCCGGAGACCCTCGCGCCGGCGGACCGGCACGACGGCGGCACCGTCGAGGCCCTGCGCACGATGCGCGGCCTCCTCGCGGACCGTGTGTTCACCGGCTACATGGTCGCGGGCGGCTTCGCCTTCGCCGCGCTGTTCGCCTACATCTCGGCCTCGCCGTTCGTGATCCAGGAGATCTACGGGGCGTCGCCGCAGACGTTCAGCCTGCTCTTCGGCGTGAACTCGGTCGGCCTGATCATCGTCGGCCAGATCAACGGCAAGCTGCTCGTGGGCCGGGTCAGCCTCGACAAGGCGCTCGGCTTCGGGCTCGCCGTCATCACGCTCGCGGCGGCCGCGCTGCTGCTGATGACGAGCGGCGTCTTCGGCGACGACATCGGGCTCGTGCCGATCGCCGTCGGCCTGTTCGTGCTGATGTCGGCGATGGGCCTCGCCATGCCCAACACCAACGCCCTCGCCCTGATGCGCACCCGGCACGCCGCGGGCTCCGCCTCCGCGCTGCTCGGTACGTCCTCCTTCCTCATCGGCGCCATCGCCTCGCCCCTCGTCGGCATCGCGGGCGAACACACGGCCGTCCCGATGGCCGTCGTCCAGCTGGTGTGCGCGCTGGCGGCCGTCGGCTGCTTCATGGGACTGTGCCGCCCGTGGCAGCAGAACCAGAACGCGGGGGCGCCGGAGTCCCCGGCCGCGACGTCCCCCCTGCCCGACCAGGGCACCACGCCACCCCTGCCCGAGCAGCGGAAGACGGACCGCTGACCGCGCCCCGGGTGCTGCGCCCGGGCCCCGCGGACCGCGCCGGACTCGACGCCGACGGGCTGCGCCGACTCGTACGCGACGTACGCGCGGCGACCCGCGGTCCCCGCCCCTGGTGCGCGGGCGCCGTCGTCCTCGCGGGCCGGGGTCCGGTGATCGCGGTGGAGGAGGCGGTGGGGTGGGCGGTTCGGTACGGGGCGGGGGCGCCGGGGGGCGCCGAGACCGCAGAGGCCACCGAGACCGCAGAGGGCACGGAGGGCACGGAGGCCGCAGAGGGCACGGAAACCTCAGAAGCCGCAGCAGGCGTGGCGGCCGCAGCGGCCCTGGACGGCGACGCGACCGCCGAACTGCCTCCCGACCAACGCGTACCCATGACCACCGCCACCCCCTTCGACCTGACCTCCCTCACCAAACTCTTCACGACCGTCGCCGTTGTACAGCAGGTCGAGCGCGGCGCCCTCGCCCTCGACCGGCCGGTCGCCCGCTACGCCCCCGAGTGCACGGCCGCCGCGCGGCACGGCCTCACGGTGCGGCACCTGCTCACGCACACCTCGGGGCTGCGGCCCGAGCTGCCGCTGTACGAGCTGCCGGACGTGCCGTCGCGGCTGCGGGCGCTGCGTACCGAGGCGCCGTCCGGCGAGATCGGCGCGTACGTCTACTCGGATCTGAACATGCTGCTGCTCCAGCAGGTCCTGGAGCGCGTCACCGGCCGCCCCCTGGACCGGCTGATCCGCGACGGCATCACCCGGCCCCTCGGCATGACCGCCACCCGCTTCGGACCGTGCCCGGACGCGGCCGCCACGGAGGACCAGCGCAGGCCGTGGGCGAAGGCGGACCGGGGGATGCTGCGCGGCGAGGTCCACGACGAGAACGCCTGGGCGCTCGGGGGCGTGGCCGGTCACGCCGGGCTCTTCTCCACCGCCCGCGACCTGGCCGTCCTGTGCCGGACGCTGCTGTGCGGCGGCACGTACGGCACGGCCCGGATCCTCGGCCCCCGGCACGTCGACCTGATGCTCGCCCCGCCCGGCCTGGGCTTCGGCGTGAACCAGGCGTGGTTCATGGGCGAGCTGGCGGGCACCGGGGCGGCGGGCCACACCGGCTTCACCGGCACATCCCTCGTCCTCGACCCCGCCACGGACACCTTCCTGATCCTCCTCGCCAACACGGTCCACCCCCGGCGGCAGCCCCCGGACAACGGGCCCCGGGTCCGTGCGGCGACGACGCTGGCGCGGGCGGTGGTGGCAGGCCCGGCGGGGGCGCTGTCGTAGTCCCGCGTGCGGTACCCCACCCCGGCGGGCCACTAAACTCACGGGGTGCGCGACCAAGCTTCCCCCGCAGGGGTCCACCCGGCAGCCCCCGCGGAGACCCTCCGTACCGCCCTCGCCGGTCTCCTGGCAGACCTGCCTCCCAAGGCGGCGGCCCAGGCCGTGGACCGGCTGATCGCGAACTACCGGGGCACCACCCCCACCGGCGCCCCCGTCCTGCGCGACCGCGCCGACGTCACCGCCTACGCCGCGTACCGCATGCCCGCGACCTTCGAAGCCGCCCGCTCCGCGCTCGACGGCCTGGCCGCCGCCGCTCCCGCCGACTGGCGTCCCGCCGGGCACACCGACATCGGCGGTGGCACCGGCGCCGCGACCTGGGCCGTCAACGCCACCTGGGCCGGTGCCCGGCCCGTCACCGTGCTCGACTGGGCCGAGCCCGCCCTCGCCCTCGGCCGGGAAATCGCCGCCGCCAACCCGGAGTTGGCCGCTGCGCGGTGGCAGCGGGCCCGTATCAGCGCCGCCCTCGAACTGGATCCGGTGGCCCTCGTCACCGTCTCCTACGTCCTCGGCGAGCTGACCGACGCCGACCGTACGGCCGTCGTCGACGCCGCCGGGCGCGCCGCCACCGACGCCGTCGTCGTCATCGAGCCCGGTACCCCCGACGGTTACACCCGCGTCCTGGAGGCCCGCGACCGGCTCGTCGCCGCCGGGTTCCGGGTCGCCGCGCCCTGTCCGCACAGTGCCGCCTGCCCCATCGTGCCCGGTGAGGACTGGTGCCACTTCTCCGTCCGCGTCGCCCGCTCCTCCCTGCACCGGCAGGTCAAGGGGGGCTCGTTGGCGTACGAGGACGAGAAGTTCTCGTACGTCGCGGCGGTACGGCCCGACGCCCTCCCGGCCGCCCCCGCCTCCCTCCGCGTCGTCCGCAAGCCCCAGATCCGCAAGGGGCAGGTGCTCCTTGACCTGTGCGACGCGGACGGGACGCTGCATCGGGAGACGGTGACGAAGCGGCATGGCTCGCTGTATCGCGCGGCGCGGGACACTGCGTGGGGCGACGAGTGGCCACCGCCTGCGGGCCGGTAGCCCTGCGGGGCCTTCCCCAACCCCGCCCCTTCCCGAAACTGGGGCTCCGCCCCAGACCCCGTATCGGCCTGAACGGCCTCGTCCTCAAACGCCGGACGGGCTGACAACTCACCGGCACAATCTCAGCCCGTCCGGCGTTTGAGGACGAGCCGCGGAGCGGCGATCAGCGGGGGTCCAGGGGGCGGCAGCCCTCTGGTTACGGGAAGGGGTGGGACTGGGGAGCCCCCAGCCGGGCTAAACCGGCCGCAACCCCGGATCCCCCGCCTCCGTCACGAACGACGCCGCCGTCGTGATCGGCGCGCCGGGCGTCGTGACGGCGGACACCGTCTTGAAGTCGGCGCGGGCGAGGTCCCGGCCGAGGGCGACGGTCACGTAGCCGCGGCGGCCGTTGTAGAACTTCAGGTGGGGGTTGGCCTTCATATAGGTCTCCCAGTTGGCGGGCCGCTCCGCCCCGTCCTTCCCGCTGGCGATGGACGTGGCGACGATCTCGGTCCCGACGACCTTGGACGACGGGACGCCGAAGTCGGCCTTGATGTCGAAGGCGTACCCGACGTGGACGTCCCCGGTGAGGACCATGAGGTTGTCGACCCCGGCGGACCGGGCCCCGGCGAGCACGCGGTCGCGGGAGGCGGAGTACCCGTCCCACGCGTCCATGCTGACCTTGGCGACGGCGTTCAGGTCGAGCTTGCGCTCGGAGAAGATGACCTGCTGCGGGACGACGTTCCAGAGGGCGCGCGAGCGGCGCCACCCGTCGATGAGCCACCGCTCCTGCGAGGCCCCGGTGATGCTCCGCCTGGGGTCCTGCGACTCGGGCCCCGGCACGTGCGCCCCGTCCCCGTACGCCTGGTCGGAGCGGTACTGCCGGGTGTCGAGGATGTCGAACTGGGCGGTCCTGCCCCAGTGGAGGCGGCGGTAGAGCTGCATGTCGGAGCCGGTGGGCCGCTGCGGGCGGCGCAGCGGCAGGTTCTCCCAGTACGCGCGGTACGCGGAGGCCCGGCGGAGGAGGAACTCCTCGGGCGGGTTGCCGTTCTCGTCGACGTCGTCGGCGTAGTTGTTCTCGACCTCGTGGTCGTCCCAGGTGACGACGAAGGGGTGCGCGGCGTGCGCGGCGCGCAGATCGGGGTCGGACTTGTAGAGGGCGTAGCGGCGCCGGTAGTCGTCGAGGGTCTGCGTCTCGCGGTTGAAGATGTCGGGCAGCACGCGGTCGGTGTACTTGCGGGCGCCGCCGACGGAGTTCACGGCGTACTCGTAGAGGTAGTCGCCGAGGTGGAAGACCACGTCGACATCGTCATCGGCGAGGTGTTTGTACGCGGTGAAGTAGCCGTCGTGGTACGCCTGGCAGGACACCGCGGCGAGGGTGAGCGCGGCGCGGCTCGACGCGGGCGGCGCGGTGCGGGTGCGGCCGGTCTCGCTGATCCAGGTGCCGGTCCGGAAGCGGAAGTAGTACGTCCGGTCGGCGTCGAGGTGGTCGGCCTGGACGTGCACGGAGTGGTTGAACTCCGGGTGCGCGGTGACCGTGCCGCGTCTGACGAGGCGTTTGAAGCGCGGGTCGCGGGCCAGCTCCCAGCGGACGGTGACGCGCTCGGCGGGCAGGCCGCCGCCCTCCTCGAAGGGCTTGGGCGCGAGGCGGGTCCACAGCAGCACGGAGTTCGACTGCGGGTCGCCGGAGGCCACGCCGAGCGTGAAGGGGTCGGTGGACACGCGGGCGGCGTCCATCTCGGCCGCGCCCGCGACGCCGGCCGTGGGCAGGTTGGTGGCGAAGGCCAGGGCGGCGGCCGCGCCGGTGCCGGTGAGGAACCGGCGGCGTCCCAAGTGGCGTGCGGCGGCGCGGAGTTCGGGTGAGTGCTGTCCTGCGGGTGTCATGTGCCCCTCCCCTGAAGATGGTTGCAAGATGCATTGGAGTGTCTGGGGACGACACCCGTCTGTCACGTACACAACAGCCAAATGGCGGGCAGATGAGGTCCGAGTGGCGGACCCTCCCGTACGCTGCGGGGCCATGAACGCTGAGCGAACGGCCCCCTCGAAGACCGCCGCGACGACCGCCGCGAAGACGGCCGTGGTGACCGGAGCGGGCTCCGGGATCGGCCGCGCCGTCGCCCTGGAACTGCTGCGCGCGGGCTGGTCGGTGGCGCTTGCGGGGCGGCGCGAGGAGACACTGCGGGAGACCGCCGCCCTGGCCGCGGCGCCGCCGTCCGACGGGGCGTCACCTTCTCCGGGCGACTCAGGCGACCCAGGCCCCGCGGGCACCCCCGCCGACCGCACCCTCTGCGCCCGCACCGACGTCGCCGTCCCCGAAGACGTCGCCGCCCTCTTCGCCGCCACCCACGACCGCTTCGGCCGCCTCGACCTGCTCTTCAACAACGCGGGCACCTTCGGCCCCGGCGGCGTGCCCGTCGACGAGCTGCCCTACGACGCCTGGCGCCACGTCGTCGACACCAACCTCAACGGCGCGTTCCTCTGCGCCCAGGCCGCGTTCCGGCAGATGAAGGAGCAGGACCCGCAGGGCGGCCGGATCATCAACAACGGCTCCATCTCCGCGCACGTCCCGCGCCCGCTCTCGGTCGCGTACACCGCCACGAAGCACGCCCTGTCCGGCCTGACCAAGTCCCTGTCCCTGGACGGCCGCCCGTACCGCATCGCCGTCGGACAGATCGACATCGGCAACGCCGCCACCGACATGACCGAGCGCATGCGCTCAGGGATCCTCCAGGCGAACGGGGAGCTGGCCGTCGAGCCGGTCATGGACGTGGCGGACGTGGCCCGCACCGTGCGGCACATGGCGGAGCTGCCGCTGGAGGCCAATGTCCAGTTCGCGACGGTGCTCGCCACGGCGATGCCGTACGTGGGGCGCGGCTGACCTTCGTACGCGGGGCGCGGCCGACAGCGCCGCCCGCGCCGATTCCGGCCGTGCGTAGGCCCGATGGGGCCGATTGCAGTACGGCACGGAGGGCCGACTTCCAGTCATATGCCCGGAGCCGGGCCATGGGCCGTACAGCGCCGCACTAAGCTCGCTGCCCTCCACAGGAACATCACACTCGGAGCACACTTTGCGCATACGTTCGACGGTCACGGCCGTACTCGCCGCCACCGCTGTCGCGGCCCCGCTCCTCGTCGCCTCACCCGCGACGGCCGCCGCCCATCAGGGCGGCCTGCACCTCGGTTTCATCCAGTACGACAGCCCGGGCCGGGACACCGGCTCCAACTCCTCGCTCAACGGGGAGTGGGTGAACGTCCACAACAACACCCGCGGCGCCATCCAGCTCAAGGGCTACAAACTCAAGGACAACACCGGCTACACCTACACCTTCGGCAGCTACAAGATCGGTGCCGGCAAGACGGTGAAGGTCCGCACCGGCAAGGGTTCCAACGGCGCCGGGTACGTGTTCTGGGGCCGTGCCGCGTACGTGTGGAACAACACCAGCGACAAGGCCCGGCTCATCAAGCCGAGCGGCTCGCAGCTCGACTCCTGCTCGTGGACGACCCGTGACAACGGGACCAGGAACTGCCACTGAGCACGCACGGATGTCCACCGCCGCGTGGCCGGGAATGATCTCGGGCACGCGGCGGTTGTCGTGCGCATGAGCCCCAGTGACGACCACCCCACGCCCCGCCCCGAAGTGCTGCGCTACACCGCCTTCGCCACCGACCCGGCCGGCGGCAACCCCGCCGGTGTCGTGCTGGACGCGGCCGGCCTCGGCGACGCGGACATGCTCGCCGTCGCCGCGGAGCTCGGCTACAGCGAGTCGGCGTTCCTGACCCCTGGCCCGGCCGACCTCGCCGCCGAGGGCCGCGCCTTCACCGTGCGGTACTTCAGCCCGCAGGCCGAGGTCCCCTTCTGCGGGCACGCCACGGTCGCCACGGCCGTCGCGCTCGCCGAACGCGACGGGCCCGGCGACTTCGTGTTCGCCACCCGCGCCGGGACCGTGCCGGTCAGCGTCGCCAAGTCCGGCGGGACGCTGCGGGCGACGCTGACGAGTGTCGAGCCGCACGTCGAGGAGGCCGCCGCGGCCGACCTCGACGAGGCGCTCGCCGCGCTCGGCTGGCGCGCGGACGAACTCGACCCGGGCCTGCCGCCCCGGATCGCCTTCGCGGGCGCCCGGCACCTGGTCCTCGCGGCGGCCACCCGCGCCCGCCTCGCCGACCTCTCGTACGACTTCGACCGCCTGAAGGCGCTCATGCTGCGGCTCGACCTTGTGACCGTCCAGCTGGTGTGGCGGGATCCGGAGTCGACGTCCGGCACGGTCTTCCACGCGCGCGACCCGTTCCCGGTCGGCGGCGTCGTCGAGGACCCGGCGACGGGCGCGGCCGCGGCGGCGTTCGGCGCGTACGCACGGGAACTCGGCCTGGTACCGGCCGCGGCGGAGCTGACCATCCACCAGGGCGTGGACATGGGGCGCCCCGGGGTGCTCACGGTGACGCTGCGGGAGGGGGACGCGCGGGTGCGGGTGACGGGGGCCGGGGTGCGGATCCCGGAGTAGCCGCCCCAACCGGCCGGAGGGACGGACGGCGGGTCAGGCCCGGCCCGTACCGCAACGGGCCGGGCCTGACCCGTACCGCAACGGTTCAGGCCTGGCCGGTCTCGAACCGGGACACCTTGTCGCCGTCCACCGTGAACCGCCACTTCGTACGCATCTCGCCCCAGGTGTCGTTGCGGTAGCTGACCAGGAGCGTGCGCCCGCCGTCCGACTCCGACTCGACGTCCATGTGGCCGTTGGAGGAGAAGACCTCGCGGTCGGTCCAGTCGGCGATGTCCCGGTCGGAGCCGTCGTCGGACATGGTCGCGTCCGGTGTGAGTACGGCCTGGAAGGCGGCCCGGTCGTTGGAGTTCACCGCGCTGACGAAGGCCCGGACCGTGGGGTCGCTGAGCCGGTTTGTCTGAATGCTCATGCGCCCACGCTCGCACCGGGCCCGCCACCCCGCCACCCGGCCGTGGCAGGCTGCACCCCATGCCAGACCCGATCCCCGCGCCACGCGCGACCGACCCCGCCCCGGCCGACGCCCCCACCGACCTCTGGGCGACCGTCGACCGCCTGCACGGCTGGCTGGAGTCGCACAGCCGGAACCCGCCCCGCGAGACCCTCCTGCTGCGCATGCTGAAGCTGGCGGAGGAGACCGGCGAGGTCGCCCAGGCCGTCATCGGCGCCACCGGCCAGAACCCCCGCAAGGGCACCACCCACACCTGGGACGACGTCGAGTCGGAGCTCTGCGACGTCGTCATCACGGCCCTGGTCGCCCTGCGCACCCTCACTCCCGCCCCGGAACAGGCCCTCGCGAGCCGCCTGCGCGCCGTCGAGCAGCGGTCGGTGCCCGGCCGGAATCCAGAGTCGGCGCCGGGCCGGAGTCCAGAGCCGGTGCCCCGGCCGTAATCCAGAAGCGTCTACGCAGTTCACGGACTAGCGTCGCCCCTCATGACCACCACACAGCCCGCCCCCGCCGCCTCGCCCTCCCCTGAGGCCCCTAAGGCCACCGAGGCCGCCGACGGCCCGCCGCGCCTCACCCGCCTCACCTTCCACGGCCCGCTCTCCGAGGCCCGCGCCACGCGCATCGTGGGACGGGTCGCCGAGACCCTGCACCGCGCCCCCGGCGGAAAGGGGACGGTGCTCGATCTCGGCTGCGGCTGGGGCGAGTTGCTGCTCCGCGTCCTGGAGGCGGCCCCGGCGGCGACCGGCATCGGCGTCGACCTCAACGCCGAGGACCTGGCACGCGGCCGCGCCGCCGCCCAGGCACGCGGGCTCGGCGAGCGCGTCCAGTTCATCGAGGAGTCGGCGACGGACACCGCGCGCGGCCCCGCCGACGTCGTCCTGTGCCTCAGCTCCACCCACACCCTGCTCCCGGCCGACGCCAGTCCCCCGCACACCGCCGACGCCCTGCACGCCCTGCGCCGCCTGGTCGCCCCGGGCGGGCGCGTCGTGCTCGGCGAGGGCTTCTGGCAGCACACGCCCACGCCCGCCGAACTGGCCGCGATGTGGCCGGACGCCGAGACCGGCGAACACCTCTGCCTGGGCGACCTCGCGGACGCGGCGGTCGCCGCCGGGTTCCGCCCGCTGTGGGTGGAGACGGCCGACGAGGAGGAGTGGGAGGAGTTCGAGTCCGGCTATCTGGCCGACACCGAGGAGTGGCTGGCCACGTACCCCGGCCATCCGAAGGCGGCCGAGGCGCGCGACCGCGCCGACCGGCACCGCGCCATGTTCCTGCGCGGCTACCGCCGGGTGCTCGGCACCGCGTACCTGACCCTGGTGCCGGTGTCCGGAAACCAAGGAAACTACCCTCGATGACCATGACCACCTTGCGGAAGATCCACGACGTGCCCGTCCTGCTGTGCCCGCCCGAAGGCGAACCCATCGCCGGCGAGCGCGACGTCCTGGATCTCATCGGGAACGCGTCCTACCAGGGCGCCGAGTGGGTCGTGGTCCCCGCGGGCCGGTTCGACGAGTCGTTCTTCCGGCTGCGTACGCGCGTCGCGGGAGACATAGTGCAGAAGTTCGCCAACTACCGCATGGGACTTGTGGTGCTCGGCGACATCTCCCCGCACACGGTGGAGAGTTCGGCGCTGCGGGACTTCGTCCGTGAGTGCAACCGCGGCCGCCAGACGTGGTTCGTCACCGACGACGAGGAACTGACGGAGCGCTTCAAGGGCTGAGCCCCTTCGCTGAGCCCCTTCGATGAAGGCCCCGCATCAGTGCCCGAACCACGCCTCGGCCAGCGCGTCGAGCGTGGCTTCGGGCGGCGCGGGCAGCTCCCGCAGATACCAGGGCAGATTGCTGTACACGTGCAGCAGCGTGTACGCGAGGAGCAGCCGCGGCTCGAAGGCGCGTCCGTACGCCGCCATGAACCGGGCGAGCAGCTTCGGCTCCGCGCGCGTGACGAACAGGCCGACGCCCACGAAGTCGTAGGCCGGGTCCCCGATCATCGCGGGCTCGAAGTCGAAGAGCCCGGTGAGGCGGTGGCCGTCGCCGGGGTCCACCAGCAGGTGCTGACGCATGAACTCCGTGTGGAGCAGGGCGGGTTGGGCCATCGCGGGCAGCGGGACGGCGTCCAGGAAATCGGGGATCTGCTCCAGCCAGCCCTCCGCGAGGCCGCGCTCACGCTGCCGCGCGACGGCTCCCGCGCGCTGCCGGTCGGTGAACTCCCGCCAGTCGCCGGGCCCGAGGACGTCCGCGAGCGGCGCGTGCCCGAGCGCGTGCAGCGCGGCGAGCGCCTCACCCGCCCGCTCGACGATCCGGTCCCGCTCGCCCGCCGGGATCCGCGGCCACGCGAGATGCAGGCCCTCGCCGGGCAGCCGGGACATGAGGATGTACGTCCAGCCGTTCACGTACGGACCGAAGTCGTGCAACTGCGGCGTGGGGACGGGGAGTTGTCCGTGTACGTGGCCGAGCACCCGCGCCTCGGCGGCGCCGTCGTCCGCCGCGGCGCCGGGGAACAGCTTCAGCACGTGCCGCTCCCCCACCGCATAGACGGGCTGCGAGCCCTCCGCGTACCGCGTGAGCGGCGCCCCCGCGAGCCCGAGCCGGGCGCACAGGTCCTCGGCGGCGGGCCGCACGACAGCCTCGTCGGGGACGACGGCGTCCCATTCCTCGTCGGTGTCCACGGCGGGCAGCATGATCGGCACGGTAGAAGGCGGGGGTCGGGGCGGCAACGCAATTTCCCGGGCGGGGCGCGAGACGACTCCGTACGCGTACGCGAGACAGCCGCCGTACGCGAGTTGGCCCCGTACGCGAAAGGGCGTCGCGATCCGCCGTCCGGACCGCGACGCCCTCGCCGTCGTCGTACCACCCCGGCCCGCGCGCCGCACGGCCACGGAGCATGAGCCATACGACTTCATAACGCGGGCCGGCCTCAGTACTCGAACCGCACCACCTCAACGCCCGAGGTACACCCGCTCAGAACTTGAACGGTCCCGGCGACTGCGCCGACGTCGCGTTGCAGTTCGCCGTGATCCCGAAGACGACGACCTTCAGGGACTTGCCCTCCAGGCTGTCGCCCGCGGCGACGGTGCCGTTGAGGGGACCGGTGGAGACGGGGCTGCCGGCGGGTATCGCCGGGTTGGAGTTGCCGGTGAACGTCGTGGTGCCGGAGCCGTTCTTGGTGAGCGTGAGCTCGGAGCTCACCGCGCCCGCGCCGACGTCGATCGGCGCGGTGATCGCCGACGTCGACACCTCGATGGTGGCCGCGGTGCCGTTCTGCGTGGCCTTGAGCGTCGCGCTGCCCGAGCCGAACGAGCCGCAGTCGAAGCCGATGGTCGCCTCCTGCGGCTCCACCGCGCCCGCGGCGGGAGCGAGGACGAGGGCGCTGACGGCGAGCGCGCCTGCGCCCAGTGCCGAGCCGAGGGCGAGTCTGCCATGCCTCATGGGGGGGCCTGCCTTCAATGGGGGGAGTGTGGGGTGCCTGCCTCGCCGACCGCCGCCGCGGTGGCCCGACGAGCCGCCACGCCTGACGGTCAGTCAGCGATTTGGGTTGGGGTCATTGAGGCACAGGCCCCTTGGGAGAACAAGACACATCCTCATGATTTTTGACATGTCACAGCCAAATTTGGCCACGGCGACGAACGGGGGCAACGGGGTGAACCCGCCCCCCGTGCCGCACGTGAACGACCCCCGTCACGAATGAAACGCAACAGTGAACGGCTACCATCGCGAAAGTCCGACGATATGACCGCCGATCTCGTGATGACCGAGTCCGAACTGGACCGAGACCGCCCTGGAGGCCCACCTTGTCCGAACCGCGCCTGGGTGTGGCCATCGTGACCATGGGCAACCGGCCGAAGGACGTCGACGCGCTGCTCGCGGCCGTGGCCAAGCAGGACGTCGCGCCGACGCGCCTGGTCGTCGTCGGCAACGGCACGCCGCTGCCTGAGTTCCCCACGTACCCCGGCGAGGTCACGGCGATCGAACTCGACGAGAACCTCGGCTGCCCCGGCGGACGCAACGTCGCCCTGAGCCGCCTGCGCGAGTTCGGCGACGTCGACGTGGCCATCGAGCTCGACGACGACGGCCTGCTCGTCGACCCCGACGCCTTCCGCACGGTCCAGCGCCTGTTCACCGAGGACGCGCGGCTCGGCATCGTCGGCTTCCGCATCGCGGACGAGCACGGCGAGACGCAGCGCCGCCATGTGCCGCGGCTGCGCGCCAAGGACCCGATGCGCGGCGGCCCGGTCACGTCCTTCCTCGGCGGGGCGCACGCCTTCTCGATGGACATGCTGGCGCAGACCGGCGACTGGCCCGCGGACTTCTTCTTCACGCACGAGGAGACGGACCTCGCGTGGCGCGCGCTCGACGCGGGCTGGAAGGTGCTCTACGAGCCCTCACTGCTGCTCCAGCACCCCAAGACGTCCCCCGCCCGGCACGCCGTCTACCACCGCATGACCGCCCGCAACCGCGTCTGGCTCGCCCGCCGCCGCCTCCCGCTCCCCCTGATCCCCCTCTACCTCACCGTCTGGACCCTCCTCACCCTCGCCCGCACGCGGTCCCTCGGCGGCCTGCGCGCCTGGGCGGGCGGCTTCGTCGAGGGCTTCCGTACGTCGGGGGGCGAGCGCAGGCCGATGCGGTGGGCAACGGTGTGGCGGATGACGCGCCTCGGGCGGCCGCCGCTGATCTGAGGGGCACGGGCGCCGACCGCTGACGCCGGCGCACACTCCACACCGTGTTCCGCTCGGCATTCCGCCAGAGACTTAAGCGGAATCCATCCGACCACTTCAACCTCCGTACCGTTTGCGCCACTTGACGCAATTGAATGGCACATACATCCGATGTACTGTCGCTCGCGCATGGATGCCACACCCACCCGGAGGAGATTTACGTGAAGAAGAGATGGGCCGCTGCCGCGTCCGGCGCCCTCGCAAGCCTTGCCCTCATTGCTGCCGCCCCCGCTGCCAGCGCTTCCGCGCCCGTCAAATTCCGTGCGGACGGGGTTCACATCCGCGCGAAGGCCACGACCAATTCCAGCTCCCTGGGACTCGGCTACAAGCGCCATTCCGTGACCGGAATCTGCTCCATCAAGGGGCAGGTCGTCAGCGGCGACATGTGGTGGATGAAGGTGAAGGACAACTCCACGGGTGTCACCGGCTATGTGAATCAGTCGCTCATCCTGGGCACCGGCGGCGGCGGCGAAATACCGAAGTGCTGAGTCACTTACGGCACGAATAAACAGCTCGACCGATATCAAGTGGGTCACTTCCGCGCCAGGCGAAGTGGCCCATTTCGGCGTCGGGCGCGGCGGCCGCTTGACGCTACGTCGGGTCGGACCCCGGGCAGCCACAACCGGTGATCGTCGGAGTCGTTATGCGGGCGGAGGGGGCTGGGGCGACCACCGCGGACGACGACAGGGCAGGCCGAGGAATCGATGACAGAAACGCTGCCGTACGGCGTCGGCCTCCGCAGCGAGGACGGCGGGGCTCCCGAACTCGGGGCGGATCACGAGGAGTTCCTGAATCTGCTGCGGTCGGGGACCGCGCTCGTCGAGCCCGTCCTGCACGCGGCCGTGGACCGGCTGCACCCGTCCGTGGCCACGGTGTGCCGCTACCACCTGGGCTGGGACGACGACGCCGACGAGCCCACGCCGTCGGCGGCGCGGGCGGGCAAGCGGGTCCGGGCCGCGCTTGCGCTCCTCTCGGCGCGCTCGGCCGGAGCCCCGGAGGGGCACGCCGCCGTCGCCGGTGCCTCCGTCGAGCTCGTGCACCAGCTCTCCCTGCTCCACGACGACATCATGGACGGCGACGCCGAGCGCCGCGGCAGGCCCGCCGCCTGGGCCCGCTTCGGCACCGGACCCGCCGTACTCGCCGGGGACGCCCTCGTCGTCCAGGCCGTCGCCACGATCTTCCACGCGCAGGCCCCCGGTGCCCGTGCCGCCACGGAGGACCTCATCGCCGCCGTCGAGCAGATGGTGGCGGGGCAGGCGGAGGACCTCGCGCTGGAGGGGCGGTCCGCCCGCGAGGTCTCCGTACGCGGGTACGTGCACATGGCGCGCGGCAAGACCGGGGCGCTGTTCGGCTGCGCGGCGGTGCTCGGCGCCGTGCTCGCGCAGGCACCGCAGCCCGTCGTACGGGCTCTGCGGGGCGCGGGCAGCGACCTCGGGGTGGCGTTCCAGATCCTCGACGACGTGCTCGGCCTGTGGGGCGACGCGACGGTCACCGGCAAGCCGGTCGGCGCGGATCTGGTGCGCGGCAAGAAGACGCTCCCGCTGCTGCTCGCCGCGGGCGCGGACACGGCCGACGGCCGGCGGCTCGCGGCCCTGCTCGGCCCCGCCCCGCTGCCGCAGGACCTCGTTCCCGAGGTCATGGGCCTGCTGGAGACGACCCACAGCCGGGACCGCGCCGAGGCGGTGGCGGCCCGCCATGTGACGTCGGCGGTGACGGCGCTGGACGGGGCGGGGCTCCCCAGGGACGTACGGAGGCAGTGGCAGGCGCTCATCAACTGCCTGTCGCAGCGCAGACGCTGAGGCCGCATCCGCCAGGTTCCCCGCGCTCGAAGGAGAGAAGCCGTGACGCCGCCGCCCGGACCGTACGCCCTGCGCGTGCGCGACGTACACAAGGCCTACAGGTCGCACAAGGTGCTCAGAGGCGTCTCGTTCACCGTCGAGCCGGGCGCGCTGGTGGGCATCGTCGGCGAGAACGGCTCGGGCAAGAGCACCCTGTTGCGCGTCCTCAGCGGGCAGATCGCCGCCGACGCGGGCGAGGTGGAGCGCCGGGGCACGCTCGGGCACTGCCCGCAGGCGACGGTGCTCAACGACGCGCTGACGGTCGATCAGCACCTGCGCTGGTTCCGTACGGCCTACCGCCTGGACGACACCGACCGCGCCGACGAACTGCTCGACGAGCTGCACTTCGCCGAGTACCGGAACACCCGGGTGGAGGTGCTCAGCGGCGGCACCCGGCAGAAGCTGAACCTGACCCTGGCGCTCATGCACGACCCCGACGTGCTGCTGCTCGACGAGCCGTACCAGGGCTTCGACTGGGAGACGTACCTGCAGTTCTGGGACGTCGCGGCGCGGCTGCGGGACCGGGGCAGGTGCGTGCTCGTCGTGTCGCATCTGGCCTGGGACGCGGGGCGGTTGGACGTGGTCCACCGGCTGCGGGAGGGCGTGGCGACGCCGTGGGACGCGGAGGCGCTGGACGCGCGCCCGACCGCTGCCGCCCAGCGGGCAATGCGATGACCCGGGCGCCCCGCCTCTGGGAGACGTTCCGCACCGGCGCGGGCTTCGCGCTCCTGGAACACGCCCGCAACCGCCTGGCCCTGGTCCTGGTCGTCGGCTACATCCCGCTCTGGCTGACGCTGGAGCACTGGTTCGTCACACCCGCGCCGTCCCGCTTCCTGCTGCGCGCGACGGGCCGCACGGTAACGGTGAACGGCAATCACCTGACCATGGTGTCCGGCGCCATCAACACGGTGACGCTCATCGTCGGCTTCATGATGTTCATGACGACGTTCAAGGCCCTCGCCTTCGACCGCAGGCTCGCGCTGGCCGGGTATCCCCGGACCTGTCTGCTGGTGAGCAAGGTCGTCGCGATGACGGTCGCGTCGGCGCTGATCGCCGCGTACGCCACGGCCGTTGTCTGCTGGTACTGGGACCCGGTCCGGCCGGGGCTCCTCGCCGTCGGCCTGTTCACCGCCGCCGTGAGCTACGGCGGCATCGGCATCCTGCTGGGCGCGTTCCTCTCCAGCGACCTGGCGGGCCTGTTCGTCATCATCATGGCCAGCCTCCTGGACACGATGCTGCAGAACCCGATGAGCAACACGGAGGCGGACAAGGACGGCCTCCAACTCCTCCCCGGCTACGGCCCCACCCAGATCTCCGTGGCCGCCGGCTTCACCGACTCCGCCACTTCGTACGTCCATCTCCTGCTGGGCCCCGCGTGGTTCCTGGCGATGTGGACGCTGGGGATGGCGGCGTTCTTCGTACGTACGCGGAACCACCTCGGGGCACGAGGAGCGCCGCGTCCCGCGGTGTGAGCCCCGCCCATACCTCAAACCCTCATCAACCATCAAATCAGGACAAGGGACTTTAGACCCTTCTTGTCCCCGTGCCCACACGGTTGGATCATGACGAAATCTTTACGCGGATCTTGCCTGTTCATGGCTGATCCATAGCTCGAGGATGTATATGCGCACGTCGCGCCGCAGTTATTCCAGGTCCTTCGCTGCGGGGAGTGTGTCCGTGCTGACGGCGGCAGCTCTGCTGGGTTCGGCTCTGCCCGCAATCGCTGACGACCCCGCGGACGAAGAGGCGATACGGGCCTCACGGTTGACGGGGCCTCCGGTGACCGAGGCCGTGACCGCGGAGTCCGCGTTGCTCGCGGCGCGGGTCGGGGACCGCAGGGTCGAGGTGCTCGATCGTCGTACGGAGACGTCGACGACGTGGGCGAACCCCGGCGGCACTCTGACGGTCGAGCAGGCTGCGGGGCCGGTCCGGATGATCCGGGACGGGAAGTGGGTGGACGTCGACGCCGACTTCACGCGTCGGGCGGACGGCAGTGTGCGTTCCAAGGCGCACCCCGAGGGACTTGAGCTCGCCGGTGCGGGCGGTACGAGGGCGCGTTCGGCGTCCGCCGCGGCCGACGCTCCCGCGTCCCGTGCGCGGGACCTGGTCACGCTGGGCTCGGGCGAGCAGTCGCTGAGCGTGCAGTGGAAGGGCGGCCTGCCCGAGCCGGACCTCGACGGGCCGCGCGCGACGTATCCGGACGCGGTGCCCGGCGCGGACCTGGTGGTCGACGCGACCCGCACCGGGTTCGAGCAGTACCTGCTCCTCAAGGAGCGCCCCGCGGGCGACGCGGCGCCCATGACGCTGCCGCTCAAGGTGCCGGGGATGAAGGCCGCTCAGCAGGCCGACGGCTCGGTGTCCTTCACCGACAAGGCGTCCGGGGAGCGGGTCGCCACCATGCCCGCGCCGGTGATGTGGGACGCGAAGGTCGACAAGCGCTCCGGCGAGCACACCAACACCGCGCGCGTCCCGATGACGGTCGCGCAGCACGGCGACACCGTCGAGCTGCGCCTGACCCCGGACAAGAAGTTCCTCGCGGACCCGGCCACCACGTACCCGGTGACGGTCGACCCGGCCACCGACGTGCTTTCGGTGCTCTTCGACACGTACGTCCAGGGCGGCACGACCACGGACCAGTCCGCGGCGACCGACCTCAAGCTGGGCTGGCCCGGCGACCACGAGGGTGCCACCAAGCGCACCGCCCGCTCCTTCATGACCTGGGAGACGGGCCAGTTCGCCGACGCCCTGGTCACGGACGCACAGTTGTCGCTGTACAACTACCACTCGTGGTCCTGCGAGAAGCGCGGCTGGGAGGTGTGGGCGGCGGACGCGGCCGACACGAACACGCGCTGGACGAAGCAGCCCGCCATGAAGTCCAAGGTCGCCACGTCGACGGAGACCCGCTCCGGCTCGTGCAAGAACGCGGGCTGGGTCAAGGCCGACGTCACGGAGCTGGCGAAGACCTGGGCGAGCGCCAAGGCCGCCACGGGTTCGGTGGCGCTGAAGGCGGCGGACGAGAACGACACGTACGCCTGGAAGCGCTTCTACTCCTCCGAGTCGACCGAGGAGACGATTCCCCGGCTCTCGGTGACCTTCAACTACCGCCCCAAGAGCGGCACCAACCTCCAGGCGGGCGCGCCGTTCTCCACCGAGACCGGCATCTACAAGGTCAACAGCCTCACGCCGACGCTGCGGTTCACGACCGAGGACACCAACGAGGACGACCAGGTCCGCGGCACGTTCGAGATCCAGGACAAGGCGACGGGCCAGGTGGTCCACCAGTTCAACTCCGGCTTCGTGCCGTCCGGGGCCACCGCCTCCGCGAAGGTGCCCGCGGGGAAGCTGGTGAACGGCAAGGCGTACAACTTCCGCACCACCACGTTCGACGGTGAGCACTGGGCGAACGGCTGGTCCGCGCCGGTCACCTTCACCGTCGACACCAACTGGAAGCCCAGCCCGGCCATCCAGGCCCTGGGCGCGGCCAACTCCGTGCTCGACGCGGCCGACATCACCCCGGCGACGTCCAGCGACAGCCGGTACGCGGCGATCGCCGAGACCGAGACCGGCACGGTGACCGTGCCGTGGGACCCCGTCGGCACCGTCCAGGTGAAGCCCGAGGACATCCCCGCGGTCGGCATCGGCGTCGGCGCGGCCAAGGCGCGCGGCGTCAACGTCAACGGCAGTGTGATCCACGCCGACGCGAGCGCCCCGGTCGACACCGTCGTCCAGCCCACGCTCGACGGCGGCAGCCGCACCCTCCAGGTCATCAAGAACGCCGCCGCCCCGCGTGAGTACCGTGCGAGCGTCGACATCCCGTCGGGCTCCACGCTCCGCAAGGAGCCCGACGGTTCCGTCGTGATCGCCGGCTCCGACCCGAACGAGCCGGTCGCCGCGATCGCCGCGCCATGGGCGAAGGACGCCAACGGCAAGCCCGTGCCCACGAGTTACCGCCTGGACGGCAAGAACCTGATCCAGACGGTGCAGTTCGACGCGAACACGGCGTTCCCCGTGGTCGCCGACCCGTGGTGGAACCCCTTCAGCTGGAAGTGGAAGAAGATCGGCAAGAAGGTCAAGAGCGCCGCGAAGAAGTGCGGCGTCGGCGCCCTCGCCGCGTACGTCCCGGTCCAGTCCCACCACGTCTCGGTCAACATCCAGCGGGCCCGCAAGGGCATGCGCATGGTCAAGTTCGCGGGCGGCCCCTGGGGCTACGTCTCGGTCGCGGCCGCGGGCTGCCTCGTCAACCAGCTCTCATGACACGGCCCGACGACACACGAGGCCTCCGCGGGCTGCTCGGCCTCACGGGCGACCCCCAGCCGGGCGGCCGCGCGGCCGCGGTCGCCAACGTCACGGCTGCCGTGGTGTCAGTACTCGCCGCAGCCGTGGTGGTCAGGCTCCTGCCCGTGCCGGGGTGGCTGGGCCCCGCGCTGGGCGGAGGTGTGGCGGTCCTCGCGCTGCAGGGGCGCTGGGGGAGCCGGCTGTGGTCCGGGCTCGGACGACGGCGGGACTCGGCACCGTAGCGGGATCATGAACGAGGGAGCCCCTGACCAGGCATAACGCCTGGTCAGGGGCTCCCCCTCAAGTCGGCCGACAGACGAGCCGTGGCTGTACGCCGGGTTCTGTCCCCCGGGACCTCGCGGTCGTCGGGGTGACGGCCATCCATCTAGGGCCGGCATTGCTGCCGGCCTCGTGCGGTCTACCCGCGGACTCGGGCGGGCAGCCCTCGAACGTCCGCGCAGAGCGCGTTTCACGGCGCTCCTTTTGACCTTGCTCCAAGTGGGGTTTACCTAGCCGCCTGAGTCACCTCAGGCGCTGGTGGTCTCTTACACCACCGTTTCACCCTTACCGAGGGCCGAAGCTCCCGGCGGTCTGTTTTCTGTGGCACTGTCCCGCGGGTCACCCCGGGTGGCCGTTAGCCACCACCTTGCCCTGTGGAGCCCGGACGTTCCTCGGGAAGGTCCACAAGGACCTCCACGCGGCCGTCCGCCCGGCTCGTCTGCCGTGCCGACCATGGTACCCGCCGGGGTGCGGGCCGCGGTCCCGAGGCCGCCGTGGCCAGGAACGAACCGGCGAGGATCAGCGTGAAGGCGGCCGCGAAGGACGGGGTGAGGGACTCAGAGAGGAACGTGAAGCCCGCGGCCGCCGCGACCGCGGGGTTGATGTACGTGAAGACCACCGCGCGGGTCGGCCCGGCCTCCCGGATCAGTTCGAGGAAGACGATGAAGGCGAGCGCCGTGCAGATGACGCCGAGGCCCGCAAGGGCCGCCAGGGTCGGGCCGTCGGGGACCTCGTCCGGCCAGGTCGCCGCCGCCGCGGGGGCGTAGACGACGGCCGCGAGGGTCAGGCACGGCGCTATCAGCTGCAGCGTCGGTACGTCCTTGAGGTGACGGGCCACGATCAGCGGGGCGATCGCGTAGCCGAGCGCCGTGATCAGGACCTCCGTCAGCGACCACGCGTCGCCGCCGGTGAGGTGCGGCACGGTGAGGACCGCGACACCCGAGAAGCCCAGGGCCAGGCCCGTCACCCGGCGCGGACCGAGGCGTTCCGTGTCGCCGAAGAAGCGGGCCAGGAGCGCGCCGATGATGGGGACGGCGGCGATCAGCAGGCCCGCCGTCGAGCTCGACAGGTGGCGTTCCGCGTCCGTCAGGGTCCACCACGGGCCCAGGATCTCCACGCACGCGAACGCCAGCATCGGGCGCCAGTGCGTGCGCAGCACCGCCGGCATGCCGCCCTGGCGCAGGGCGAACGGCAGCAGCAGCGCGGCGCCGAGCGCGCAGCGCGTGAACACCACCATCGACGGCGTCAGATCGCTGTCCACCGCCACCTTGATCATGAGGTACGGGATGCCCCACAGGACGCCCATGACGGAGAAGAGAAGCCAGGCTCGTGCAGTCATGGGGCGAGTTTCGGACAGGGCGGGTCGTCACGTCTTGAACGTGGTTGCGCGGGAGGGGTGGGGTGCGGGGGCGTTGCTTCGGTACGCGGCGGTGTTGTTTCGGTACGTCGATGGCGCGTCCGCGCGCACGCTGTTTCGGTACGCCGCCGGGGTCACCCCCACCACCCGGCGGAACCAGCGCGTCAGATGTGCCTGGTCGGCGAAGCCCACCAGGCCGGCCACGGCCGCCGGGCGCAGTCCGCTCTCCAGGAGGCCGCGGGCCCGCGTGACGCGGTGCTGCGCCAGCCACGCGTACGGCGGCATCCCCGTCGTCGTACGGAAGGCGCGCAGGAGCTGGTAGCGGGACAGGCCCAGTTCGGTGGCCAGTTCCGTGAGGGTGGGGGGTGACAGGACGTTGTCGGCGAGGCGGTCGCGGACGGTCCGGGTGAGGGCGGCGGCGCCCGGGACAAGGGTCTGCGCGGGGCGGGTGGTGCTGTGGCGTCCCGCGAGGGTGGTGAAGAGTTCGGTGAGGTGGGTTTCGGCGGCTAGGGCGGTGAGGGGGTCGCCAGCCAGGGGGTCCGCCTCGGGGGCCGGGTGCTGCTCCCCCGTGCTCGTGCTCAGGCTCGTGTGTGCCGCCCGCAGGGCCGCCGCGAGCTGGGGGTCGTCGAGGACCGCCTCGCGGAAGTGGGGCAGGGTGCGGGTGCCGTCGGCGAACAGGTGCGTCGAGGGGTACATCGCGCGGTACGCGTAGCCGCCGCCTGAGCCGGGGCGGCCGGTGTGGGTCTCGCCTGGGGCCAGGACGACTACCGCGCCGGGGCCTATGTCCAGGCGGCCGCCTCGGTAGTCGATGATCTCGGTGCCGCCTATGCAGACGCCTACCGTGAATTCCTCGTGGTAGTGGGGGGCGTAGTGGTGGCGGTCGAAGCGGGCGGTGAGGAGGTCGAGGGTGGTGTTGTTGCCCAGGGGGGCTCGGGTCCAGGTTGCTCGGTCGGGGGTGGGGGGTTGCTTTGTGTGGTTCATGTGCCCTCGTTCTCTCCGCGGCCGGCCTGCTCACGGGGTGAACGTTTCCGTGGCCGGATTTCATGCCGGTGGTGGGTTTGCTGCGGGTGGGTTGGGCCTGCCGGGGGCTCCCCAACCCCGCCCCTTCCCGAAACCGGGGGCTGCCGCCCCCGGACCCCCGCCATCGGCCTGAACGGCCTCGTCCTCAAACGCCGGACAGGCTGAGTGGTTGCCGTCCGGCTGGAGGGCTGACGGAGCGGCCGCGCCCCGAAGCCTGCTTGACCTTGACGTAGCGGCAACGTTTCTACTGAAGGCATGCGGATTGGAGAGATCGCGGCTGCCGTGGGGCTTACCACGCGCGCCATCAGGCACTATCACCATCTGGGGCTGCTGCCGGAGCCCGCTCGGCGGCCCAATGGGTACCGGGAGTACGGGCTGCGCGAGGCCATCATGCTGGCGCGCGTCAAGCGGCTCACCGAGCTGGGGCTCGGGCTCGAAGAGGTGCGGGACGTGCTCGCCGACGACGAGGGGCGTGAACTCGCCGAGGTTCTCGGCGAGTTGGACGACGATCTGGCGCAGCAGGAAGCCGACATCCGGGCACGGCGGGCGCGGCTCGCCGAGCTGCTGCGGATGTCACGGGAGGGGCTGCTGCCGGGCGACGGGCCCGTCTCGCCGGGGCTCGCGGAGCTGTTCGGGCGGTTCCGTCCGGCCGGGTCCGCGGCCGCCGCCAAGGATCTGGAGCACCTGGCGCTGTTCGACGCCACCGCCGATCCGGTCCAGCGCGATCGCATCTATCTGGCTCTGCGTCGGCTCGCCGATGATCCCGAACTCGCCACAAAGATGGGTGAGTTGTACGCGCGCATGGATGACCTCGCCCACGCCTCGGTGGACGATCCCCGGGTCGAGGCCCTCGGCACGGACCTCGCGGCCGTCGTGCCGGACGATCTCCTCGCGGTTCTTGCGCACGAGGGACGCGGGGACAGCGCTCCGTCCAAGACTGCCTTCGGTGACGCCTTCCTCGACGACTTCGCGCCCGCCCAGGCCGCGGCGGTCCGGCAGATGCTGAAGGTGCTCTCCGCGCGGACGGGGTGGGCGGGGTGGACGCCGTGAAGCGGGCGGTACGGGTGCTGCGGCGGCTGATCAGCCACGAGCTGCGCGGGTTCCACAGTCTCGCGCTGTGGGTGGCCCGGCGGCGGCACGGCGTCGGCGCGGGCGCGCACCCGGTGGCGTACACCGGACCGCAGACCGCGCTGCTCTTCGGCTTCGCGTTCGTGGCGGTCGTCGAGACCGTCGTCCTCGCGCTCGTCCTGCCGTGGCCGCTCGTGCACACCGCGTTCCTGTTCGTGGACGTCTACACGGTCGTGCAGATCCTCGCGCTGCACGCGGGGTGTGTGACGCGGCCTCATGTGGTGGGCGCGGACGGGTCGTTGAGGGTGCGGTACGGGCAGTTCCTGGACGTGTACGTTCCGGCCGCCGACATTGCGCGGGTGCGGGTGGACCGGCGCTACCCGGAAGGGCGCAACGTCCAGGTCCACGACGACGGCACCCTCGACGTCTCCGTCGGCAGTCAGACGACGGTCACCGTCGAACTCGCCCGGCCCGTCGACTTCGTACGCCCCATGGGGCTGCGCGCGCGGGCGCGGGTGGTGCGGCTGCACGCGGACGACCCGCGGGCGCTGGTCGCCGCGCTCACGCCGGAGCGAACAGCACCTTCGCCAGCCCCGGATCCGCTTGGGTGAGCCGGACCCGCAGCCGCTCCCCCAACGGCAGCCCACCCGCACCGCTCGACGCAGCGGCCTCGATGCGGGCGACCACCGCCGGATCCGTCAACTGCACCGTCCCGACGGTCGGTTCGTGTTCCTTCACGTCGACCACGACCCCGTCGAAGACCTCCCCGACCCGGTCCTTCAGGAGGGCCGCCTCGACGATGTCCACGCAACTGCGCTCCACGGAGTTGGCCCGCCGCGTGCCCTCGGCCATCTCCTGGGGCAGGACGGGCAGCGCGGCGAGCGCCCACTGGGGCGGCTCCACGCCCGCGCACGCGGCGAGGCACAGCTCGGCGGCGTAGCGGTCGACGAGGCGGCGCAGGGGCGCGGTGCAGTGCGCGTACGGCGCGGCCACCGCGGCGTGCGTCGTCAGCTCCGGGACCCCTTCCCCGGTAGCTGCCCCGCCGCCTCCGAACGCCGTGTACCCCGCGCCGCGCAGCAGCGTCGTGCACTCCTGCAGGAACGCCGCGTGGCGCGGTTCGCGCGGGTCCAGGGACCGCACGAGCCGCGCGTACGGGACGTGGTGCGGCCACTCGATGCCGAGGGCCTTCGCGGTGTGGTGCAGGCGGCCGACCGCGCCGTCGGGGGCGATCGGCAGCGTACGCAGGATGCCGGTGCCGGAGGCGATCATGAGCTCGGCGGCGGCCATGCCGGTCAGCAGGGAGATCTGGGCGTTCCAGCCGTCGGCGGGCAGCGGGGCGCGGAAGCCGAGTTCGTACCGCCCGTCGTTCTCGGTCACCTCCTGCTCGGGCACGTTCAGCGAGATGCCGCCGCGCTCGACCTCCAGTTGTTCGCGGAGGCGTCCGATGTCCGCGAGCAGGGCGAGCGGCTCCTCGGCGGTGCCCGCGTCGATGGCGCGCTGCACGCCGTCGTAGTCGAGCTTGGCGCGGCTGCGGACCAGGGCGCGGCGCACGTCGGTGCGCTCCGCGCGGCCGTCCGCGTCCAGGTCGATCGTCCACAGGACGGCCGGGCAGGTCTGGTCGGGCAGCAGGCTGGCCGCGCCCTCGCTGAGCGCGGCGGGGTGCAGGGGGATCTTCCCGTCGGGGAAGTAGAGGGTGGTGACGCGGCGGTGCGCCTCGGTGTCGAGCGGGCCCGAGGGAGTGACGTACGCCGCCACGTCCGCGATCGCGTACCGCACCCGGAAGCCGCCGCCCGTCCGCCGCGACAGGTGCATCGCCTGGTCGAGGTCGACGGACGTGGGCGGGTCGACGGTGAAGAAGGGGACGGCTGTGGCGTCCTCGTCCGGGAGGCGCGGGGCCGCCGCGGCGCGTTCGGCGTCCGCGAGCACGGCGGCCGGGAAGGTCTCCGGCACGTCGAGCCTGGTGCGCAGGTCGTGCAGCGCGGGCCGCAGCGGAGCCTCGGCTGCGCCGGTCACGTGGAGCTGACGGCGGGGCATGCACCGAGCGTAGGACGGGGTTCCTGGGTCGGCACCCCGTACCCTTTCGCGAGGGGCCGCACCCCCTCATTTCGTACGCGACTCATTCCGTGCCGCGAGTGAATTCCGTACCCCGAACGAAATCGGAGAAGCGATCGTGCTCGTCCTGTTGCCGCCGTCCGAAGGCAAGGCCGCGTCCGGGCGTGGGGCGCCCCTGAAGCCGGAGTCGCTGTCCCTGCCGGGGCTCGCCGACGCGCGCGCCGCCGTCCTGGACGAACTGGTCGAGCTGTGCGCGGCGGACGAGGACAAGGCGCGCGAGGTGCTCGGGCTCAGCGAAGGGCTGCGGGGGGAGGTCGCGAAGAACGTCGAGCTGCGGACCGCGGGCGCGCGGCCCGCCGGGGAGATCTACACCGGTGTCCTGTACGACGCCCTCGACCTCGGTTCGCTCGACGCTGCCGCCAAGCGGCGTGCGGCGCGTTCGTTGCTCGTCTTCTCCGGGTTGTGGGGCGCCGTCGGGGTGACCGACCGGATTCCCTCCTACCGGTGCTCGATGGGGGTGAAGCTGCCGGGGCTCGGCGCGCTCGGGGCCCACTGGCGCGGGCCCATGGCCGCCGTGCTGCCCGAGGCCGCGGGGGGTGGGCTCGTCCTCGACCTGCGGTCGTCGGCGTATGCCGCCGCTTGGCGGGCCAAGGGGGAGGTTGCCGGGCGGACTGCCACCGTGCGGGTGCTGCACGCGCAGGTCGTGGACGGGGTGGAGCGGCGGTCCGTCGTCTCCCACTTCAACAAGGCGACGAAGGGGCGGATGGTGCGGGCCCTTCTTTCGGCCGGGGTCGACCCCGCCGGGCCGGCTGAGCTGGTCACCGCTTTGCGGGATCTGGGGTACGTGGTGGAAGCGGAGACGCCCGGCCGGGCCGGGCGGGCCTGGGCTCTGGATGTGGTGGTGCGGGACATCCACTGAGGCTGCGTGGGCCCTCGCGGGGTGCGCCCCAGTCCCGCCCCTTCCCGTAACCAGGGGCTGCCGCCCCTGGACCCCGCTGATCGGCCTTGACGGCCTCGTCCTCAAACGCCGGACGGGCTGAAACACCCCAGCCCCGGACAGGCCATTTTCCCCCCCGCCCTAACTGGCACGACGGCAATCAGCCGGCACCACCAGCCCGTCCGGCGCTTGAGGACGAGGCGCGGAGCGCCGACAGGGGGAAAGGGGCGGAGCCCCAGACGGGGAGCGGCGGCACGGACGGGGCGACCCCGTTGCGGCCTGCGCAATGGGCTTTGCGCAGGGTGCAGGGGGCGGGGCACGATGAGCCCATGAACCCCGTTGCCGCCGTCAAGGGCTCCGTGTTGGATTTGGCCCCCGTCGTCCCCGTAGTCGTCGTCGAGGACATCGACCACGCCATCCCGCTCGCGCGGGCGCTCGTCGCAGGGGGGCTTCCGGCGATCGAGGTGACGCTGCGGACCCCCGTCGCCCTGGACGCGATCCGGGCGATCGCGGACGGCGTCCCGGACGCGGTCGTCGGCGCGGGGACGGTCATCTCGGCGCGGAACGTCGCGGACTCGGTCGACGCGGGCGCCCGCTTCCTCGTCAGCCCCGGCTGGACCCCGACCCTGCTCGACGCGATGAAGGCGTCAGGGGTGCCGTTCCTGCCGGGGGTGTCGACGACCTCGGAGGTCGTGGCGCTCCTGGAGGAGGGGGTGGAGGAGATGAAGTTCTTCCCGGCGGAGGCCGCGGGCGGGACCGCCTACCTGAAGTCCCTCGCAGGACCGCTGCCGCAGGCCCGCTTCTGCCCCACCGGCGGCATCTCCGCCGCCTCCGCCCCCGCCTACCTGGGCCTCACGAACGTCGGCTGCGTCGGCGGAAGCTGGATGCTCCCGGCCGACGCGGTCGCGGCGAAGGACTGGGCGCGCGTGGAGTCCCTGGCCCGGGAGGCGGCGGCCCTGCGCTGACACAAGAACCGGACGGCGCCACGTACCCCTCAGCGCAAGTGCGCCGTGTCGTTCAGCAGCCGCACGCTCGCGTTGCCGTCCCCGTAGTACGCCACCGCCGACAGCGACGCCGCCGAAAGCTCCATGCGGAACAGCGACTCCGGGGGCGCGCCGAGCGCGAGCCGGACCAGGGTCTTGATGGGCGTGACGTGCGTGACGAGCAGCACGGTACGGCCCGCGTACGCGGCAAGGAGCTTCTCGCGCGCTGCCTCGACCCGCGTCGTGACCTCGGCGAAGGACTCCCCGCCGGGCGGCGCGACGTCCGCCGACGCCAGCCACGCGTTCAGCTCGTCGGGCTGCCGCTCGCGCACCTCCGCGAAGGTCAGCCCCTCCCAGTCCCCGAAGTCCGCCTCGCGCAGGCCCTCTTCGAGGTGTACGTCGAGTCCGAGCCGGGCGGCGACGGTGCGGGCGGTCTCCTGGCAGCGCAGGAGCGGGGAGGAGACAACGGCTTGTACGGTGCCGCGGGCGGCCAGCGCGGCGGCGACCCGGACCGCCTGCTCCCGGCCGATGTCGGAGAGGGACGGATTGCTGCCGCCGCTGCCGGAGAAGCGCTTCTGGGGCGTCAGCGGGGTCTCGCCGTGGCGCAGCAGCACGAAGGTCGCGGGGGCGCCGAGGTCGGCGGACGCGCCCCAGCCGACGGGCGGAGCCGCCGTGACGGCCTCACTCGCCCCGGCCCCGGCCGCGACGGACCGCGCCGCACGCACATCGGCCTCGGCCCCCGCCGCCGTACCGGAAACACCAGAAACGGCAGAGACGGCAGAAACACCGGAAGCGGGCGTCCCAGCAGCCCCCGCCCCCGCCCCCGCCATCGCCGCCCGCGCCTTCGCCGCACCAGCGGCCGCGTCCCCGGGCGGACCGGCCGGAGCACCGACGCCCGCGGTCGAGCGCCCCGCCCGCGCGGGCCGGTCCAGCTCCGCAGTGGACGCCGAGGGCGACCACTGCTCGCCCCGCTTGCCCGCGTCCATCGCCTCGTTGGCGAGCCGGTCCGCGTGCTTGTTCTTCTCGCGGGGGATCCACTCGTACGTCACCTGGGCGGCGGGCAGAACCCGCGCCGCCTCGGCCGCGAGGGGCTTCATGTCGGGGTGCTTGATCTTCCAGCGGCCCGACATCTGCTCGACGACCAGCTTGGAGTCCATGCGGACATGGACCTGCGCCGCCGGGTCCAGGGCGTGGGCCGCCTTGAGGCCCGCGACCAGGCCCTTGTACTCGGCGACGTTGTTCGTCGCGACGCCGATGTACTCGGCGGCCTCCGCCAGGGTCTCCCCGGACTCCGCGTCGATGACGACCGCGCCGTAGCCCGCGGGCCCCGGGTTGCCCCGGGAGCCGCCGTCGGCCTCGACGATGAACTCCCGCACCGCGCCCGCCCCTTACAGACCGGACTCGGAGGTGCGCACCAGGATGCGGCTGCAGTTCTCGCAGCGCACGACCTTGTCGGGCGACGCCGCCTTGATGTCGTTCACCTCGGTGATGTCCAGCTCCAGGCGGCAGCCCTCGCAGCGCCGCTGGTGGAGCTTGGCGGCGCCGACGCCGCCCTGCTTCGCGCGCACCTTGTCGTAGAGCGTGATCAGGTCGGCGGGGATGGAGGCGGCGATGAGCTCGCGGTCCTTGGTGACCGTGCCGGCCTCGCGGTCGAGCTCGCCGGTCGCGGCGTCACGGCGGCCCGTCGCGTCGTCGATCTTCGACTGGACGGAGGAGACGCGCTCGGTCAGCTCCCGCACGCGCTCCTGCGCGGACTCGCGGCGCTCCATGACCTCCAGGACGACGTCCTCGAGGTCGCCCTGGCGCTTGGCGAGGGAGGCGATCTCCTTCTGGAGGCTCTCCAGGTCCTTGGGCGAGGTGATGGCGCCGGAGTCCAGGCGCTTCTGGTCGCGGGCGGCGCGCTGGCGCACCTGGTCCACGTCCTGCTCCGCCTTGGTCTGCTCGCGGGCGCAGTCGCTCTCCTCGGTCGTCGCGGCGACGAGCAGGTCGCGGTGCTGCGTGAGGTCGGCCGTCAGCGAGTCGATCTCGGCGTGCTCGGGCAGCCCCTGGCGCTTGTGCGCGAGCTGCTTGAGGCGTACGTCCAGGTCCTGGAGGTCGAGGAGACGGATCTGGTCGGCGGGCGCGGCGTTCAGTTGGGGGCTCCAGGGGTGCTAGCGGGTGAGGACGCCGAGTGGGCGGTCCAGGGGTCGGTGACCGTCTTCGAGACGTGGACGCGAAGTCCCCATCCGTTCCGGTCGGAGATCTCGTCGAGCTGGGCCGCGGCCAGCTCGCACCAGGGCCACTCGGTGGCCCAGTGCGCGGCGTCGAGGAGCGCGAGCGGCGCCTGGGCGCGCGCCTCGGAGACCGGGTGGTGGCGCAGGTCGGCGGTGAGGAAGGCGTCCACGCCCGCGGCCCGGACGGCGTCGAAGAGGCTGTCGCCGGAGCCGCCGCTGACCGCGACCGTGCGGATCGGCTGCTCCGGGTCGCCCGCGACGCGGATGCCCTGCGCCGTGGCGGGCAGGCACTTGGCCGCGCGGTCGGCGAACTCGGCGAGCGTCAGCGGGTGTTCGAGCGCGCAGACACGGCCGAGGCCGCGCCGTCCGTGCTCGTCGGTGGCGTCCGGTACGAGGGGTCCCACGACGCGCAGGTCGAGGGCGCCCGCGAGGGCGTCGCTCACCCCGGGGTCGGCGGAGTCGGCGTTGGTGTGCGCGACGTGCAGGGCGATGTCGTTCTTGATCAGGTCGTGCACGACCCGGCCCTTGAACGTCGACGCCGCGACCGTCGTCGTACCCCGCAGATACAGCGGGTGGTGCGTGACGAGCAGGCCGGCGCCCAGGCGCACCGCCTCGTCGACGATCTCCTGGACGGGGTCGACGGCGAACAGGACCCGCGAGACCTCGGCCTCGGGATCGCCGCACACGGTGCCGACGGCGTCCCACTGCTCGGCCCGCTCCGCGGGCCACAGGGCGTCGAGAGCGGCGATGACTTCAGACAGACGGGGCACCCCGCAAGGCTACCTTCCCGGCGTGCCCCTCAGGCCATGGGTCACGTACGGCTGAAGTGCCGTGACAAGCGGCTACGTACGCGGCCGAGCGCGACCTGTCCGGCTACTTGACGAGGTGGTCGCGGAGGTCGCCGAGGACCTGGTCCGCCGCCGTCACGCCGAGGCCCAGGTACCAGGTCTCGTCCGGGACGTCCTTGGCGTGCCCGGCCTTCACTGCGCCGAGCTTCTTCCAGAGCGGGTTCTGCTCGGCGGCGGAGCGGCCGGTCTTCTTGGCGTCGCCGTAGACACCGGTGAAGATCCAGTCGGCGTCGGCCTCGTCGATCTTCTCCGGGCTGATCTCGGTGGCGAGCTCGAAGGGCTGCTGGTTCTTGGGGCGGGGCAGCCCGGCGTCGTTCAGGATGGTGCCGATGAAGGACGCCTTGGCGTAGAGGCGGATGCGGTCGGGCATGTAGCGCAGCATCGTGACGGTGGGCTTGTCGGCGCCGATGTCCTTGCCGAGGGCCTTCGCCTTCTTCTCGTACGCGCCCAGCTCGGCCTTGGCGTCGGCGGTGCGGTCGAGCGCGGCGGCGTTGAGGAGGTAGTTCTCCTTCCAGGTGAAGCCGGGGCGCACGGAGAAGACGGTGGGGGCGATCTTGGAGAGCTGCGGGTAGAGCTTGGCGGCGCGCAGCTCGCTGCCGAGGATCAGGTCGGGCTTGAGGTTCGCGATCGCCTCGAGGTTGAGCGCGTTGATGGTGCCCACGTTCTTGGGGCTGCCCGCGTTCTTCTTCAGGTACGAGGGGATGCCGTCGTCGCCCTCGGTGGGGGCGTAGCCGACGGGCTTCACGCCGAGGGACACGACGTTGTCGAGCTCGCCGACGTCCAGGACCACGACCCGCTTCGGCGCCGCCTTGAGCTCCGTCTTGCCCATGGCGTGCGCGATGGTGCGCGGGAACTGGCCGGGCCCCGCGCTCGTGCCCATCTTCGCCGTCTTCTCGGCGGCCTGGGCGAACTCGTCGCCGCCCTGGGCGACGGCCTTGCTGCCGTTCTCGGACTTGCCCGAGCCGTCGTCGCCGGAGCCGCAGGCCGCGAGGGCGAGCGCGCCGGCCACGGCGAGGGCGAGGGCGGCGGTACCGCGGTGCGGGCGACGGCGTGGGGACATCGGTACTCCAGGGAGCTGCGTGTGCTTCGCGACTTAGGGTCGCCTAACTCTAAGCGACTCCCGGCGCAGTCGTCCCCGCCCTCCCAGGCGCAGCACAGTCGCCACCGGCTTCTCAGGCGAATCGTCACTTCGCCACACGTACGCGTGAAGCGGGATGCCTCGCGTGCCACGCCAGGACGTACGAAAACTAGCGTCGCCGACGGAGGTGACCCCAGATGACAGCCCCTGTGGCCGAGCCCTCACCCGCGCCTTCGTCCCCGCCCGCCTCCCTGTCCGGCGGCGGGTCCGTGGCCGGGCGGTGGACCAGAATCGTTCCCGGGTCCGGGGCGGGGGAGCCGGAGGCCCCGGCGCTCTCGCCCACCCCTGTGCGCGAGGCGGACGCCCCCGCCTCCGCGTGCGAGGCGGATGCCCCCGCCGCTCCTCCCCAGCCGGGCGCACCGGCCCCGGCCCCCACTCTCACCGCCGACGGTGTGTACGCGGCGCGGCTCGCGCAGCGGGGCGGTTGCTGGTTCCCGGAGCGGTGGACACTCGACTCGGCGGAGCCGTACGCGGTGCCGCTGCCCGTGCACCAGCCCGAGGAGCCCGGGACCCGGGTGCTTCCGATGGCCGACGGGCGGGTGCTCGTGCACCGCCGCGCCGACGGGCGGCACCTCTTCTCCCTCCTCTATCCCACAGGCCCCGGCACCGGCGAGGTGCCGCTCGGCGGTGTGCAGTGCGAGGGCGCCGAGCTGAGCCTGCTGCCGCCCGCCCCGCGCGGCGCCTACGCCTACGCCCTCGCGGCCGGGGCGCGTTCCACGGCGGTGTGGCTGGTGGCGGGCGGCGCGTTCGGGCCCGAGCACCTCGCCGAGATCCCCGGCCGCTGCACGGGCGGCGTCTGGCTGGACCGCACCAACCGCATGCTGGCGCTCGACCGCGAGTTGGACGGCCGTACGAAGACGGTGGCGGTGGACCTGGAGCGCGGCGGCGAGGTGACCCCCCTCCTCCAGATCGCCGACGACAGCGACGACCGCCTGCTCCTCGCGGACGCCGACAGCGGGCTGCTCCTCATCCGCTCGGACGCGCCCGGCGAAACCCGGCTCGGCTGGGGGGTGTTGGGCAGTACCCGGCCCGTACGCTTCCCCGAATGCCTCCGCATGCCGGGCCACGCGGTGACGCCCTTCGCGATCCAGCCCGGCCAGGTCCTGATGCCGGAGAGCTGCGCGGTGGCCCTCCGGGTGGACGACGGCTCGGACGACTCGGCGCCCCGCCTGTGCGGTTGGCGCCCCGCCGACCGGCAGGTCCACCAACTTCCCACCCCCGCCGGGTGGTTGGCCGGTGCCGGCCGCTGCACGCGCGACGGCGTCCTTGAACTGCCGTACGTCACCGGCTCCGTGCCGTGCGGGATGGCGCGGGTCGAGGTGCCCGCTCCCGCCCCGGGCGCGAAGGCGTCCGCCGAGGTGAAGGAGGCCAGCGGCGGCGCGCGGGCGGCGCGGCCCGTGCCGTTGCAGCAGGCGCCTCTCGGCGGGCGCGGGGCGGTTGGTTAGACTCGCCCGGCTGTACGAACGATCTTTGCTACGGGGTGAGTTTGTTGACTACCGAGAATGTGGCGGCCGAGCCGCGGGTTGCCCCTCATGAGGGGCCGGCCCTCACGGGGGCGGGGCGACACCGGGGGCCGGTGGCCGAGCACGACGAGGAGGCGGCTCCCCGGGGGAAGCATCGCCGCGACCCGGAGGATTCCGGCTCCTGAAGCCGAGGGCCACACCCCCGGGGGCTCCGCCCCCGGCCCCGCTATATCCCCCACCCACCCGCCCCTACGCTCCCTGTCTGGGGCTTCGCCCCTTTCCCCCTGATCGGCGCTTCGCGCCTCGTCCTCAAGCGCCGGACGGGCTGATAGTGCCCGCTACGGGCAGTCGTGCAAGTTTGGGCGGGTGGGTGGGAAATAGCCCGTCCGGCGTTTGAGGACGAGGCCGTCCAGGCCGATGGCGGGGGTCCGGGGGCGGCAGCCCCCGGTTTCGGGAAGGGGCGGGATTGGGGAGCTCCCAGCCGGGCCTACCCCCTCCGCAACCCCAGAACCTCCGCCGCCCCGAACGTCTCCCCCTCCGGTCGGGAGGCGAAGTACGGGGACAGCGCCTCGTCCAGCTCCCCGTACCGGAACACCCCGCCCGCCGAGTCGAACTGCGCAGCCACCCGGGGCCGCTCCACCACCGCCACCATCCCGCCGTGCACAACGAGCACCTGCCCATTGACCCGCCCCGCCGCAGGCGAAGCCAAGTACCCCACCAGGGGCGCCACATGCTCGGGCGCGAGAGGGTCGACCTCCCCCTCCCCGGGCTCGGCGAACCCCGCGAAAACGTCGGACGTCATCCGCGTCCGCGCCCGCGGACAGATCGCGTTGGCCGTCACCCCGTACTTGGCGAGAGCCAACGCCGTGGAAGTGGTGAGCCCCACGACCCCGCCCTTGGCGGCGGCGTAGTTGGGCTGCCCGGCCGACCCGGCGAGGAACGCCTCCGAGGAGGTGTTCACGATCCGCCCGTACACGGGCCCACCCGCCTCCTTGGAGCGCTCACGCCAGTGCGCGGCCGCGAAGTGGACGGTGTTGAAGTGCCCCTTGAGGTGCACCCGGATCACGGAGTCCCACTCGTCCTCCGACATGGAGAAGATCATCCGGTCCCGCAGGATGCCCGCGTTGTTGACGAGGATGTCGAGCTTGCCGTACGTACCGATCGCCAACTCGACGAGATCGCGGGCCTGTTGGTGGTCGGCGACGTCGCCGGTGTGGGCGACGGCCTTCCCGCCCGCGTCGCGGATCTCGGCGGCGACCTCCTCGGCGGGTGCGGCCGACGCCGCGCCGGACCCGTCGCGGCCGGGCTGCCCGAAGTCGTTGACGACGACGCTCGCGCCGAGCCGGGCGAGTTCGAGTGCCTCGGCGCGCCCGAGCCCGCGCCCCGCGCCGGTGACGACGCCGGCGAGACCTTCAAGTGGCAGTGACATGAAAGGCCAAACCCCTCTCCAGGAAAACTCCGGCACGCCCCGCGGGCGCCTCGACTCCTGCCCCGCACAGCCCCTCAGATCTCAATGCACGTCCGCAACGCCACCCCCGACCGCATCTGCTCCAACGCCTCGTTGATCTCGGCCAGTTGCACCCGGTGCGTGATCATGCCCTCCAGGTCGACCCGTCCCGCGCGCCACAGGGCGATGGCCCGCTCGTACGACTGGAGGACGTCCCCGCCGCCGTACAGAGACGGCAGTATCCGCTTCTCGTCGAAGAACAGCTCGAACATGTTGAACTGCACCTGGTCGTCCATGGCGCCCGCGCCGACGACGCAGAGGGTGCCGCCGCGCCGGGTCGCCTCGTACGCCTTGCGGGCGGTCGCGGACTTGCCGACGACCTCGAAGACGTAGTCGAAGCCCTCGCCGGCGGTCAGGCGCTGGTTGATGTCGGGGAGTTCGTCGGGGCCGACGGCCTGGGTCGCGCCGAAGCGCAGCGCGGCCTCGCGCCGGGACGCGACCGGGTCGACGGCGACGATCTCCGCCGCGCCCTTGAGCCGCGCGCCCTGGATCGCCGAGACGCCGACGCCGCCGCAGCCTATGACGGCGACCGACGAACCGGCCGCGACGTCGGCGGTGTTGATGGCGGCGCCGAGCCCCGTGGTGACGCCGCAGCCGATCAGCGCGGCGATGTCGAAGGGCACGTCGTCCGGTATCGGCACGGCGCAGGCCGCGTCGACCACGACCTCCTCCGCGAAGGTGCCGGTGCCCGCGAAGCCGAAGACGTCGGAACTGTCGCCTGCCCGCTTGAAGTTGGGGATGCCCGCGTTCATGAACCCGGCGAGGCAGAGCTGCGTCTGGCCGCGCCGGCACGCCGGACACTGTCCGCACGCCGGGAGCCAGCACACCAGGACCCGGTCGCCCGCCTTGACGTTGGTGACGCCTTCGCCGACCTCGATGATCTCGCCCGCGCCCTCGTGCCCGGGGACGAACGGCGCGGGCTGCGGCAGCACGCCGTTCATCGCGGAGACGTCGGAGTGGCAGAGGCCGGTGGCCCGGACGCGGATCCTGGCCTTGCCGGGGCCGAAGCCCACCGCCTCGATGTCGTCGAGCACGTCGAGCTTGTCCTGGCCTGTCTCGTGCAGTACGGCTGCGCGCATGGCTGTGCGGCTCCTCTCATCCCGGCGGTACGTGACCGGCGGTACGTGACGTCAGTTCAGCTCCACGCATCAGTTCAGCTCCACGACCGTGTCCACGAGGACCGGCGCGTGTCCGCGTTCGACGGCCGTGACGGCGACCTGCACCCGTCCTTCCGATTCCCACATGCCGACGCGCAGCGTCTCGCCCGGGAAGACCACCCCGGCGAAGCGCGTGGCGTAGGCGCGCACGCGGCTCACGTCGCCGCCGAGGACGGTGTCCACGACGGCCTTGAGCGTCATCCCGTACGTACAGAGGCCGTGCAGGATGGGCCGGTCGAAGCCTGCGAGCTTGGCGAACTCGGGGTCGGCGTGCAGCGGGTTCCAGTCGCCGGACAGGCGGTAGAGCAGGGCCTGGTCGGCGCGCACGTGCCGCTCGACGGCCTTGTCGAAGGGGCGGTCCGGTGCTTCGAGGCGCGCGGACGGGCCGCGCTCGCCGCCGAAGCCGCCCTCGCCGCGCACGAAGATCTGCGCGTCGCTGGTCCACAACGGGCCCTCGTCGTCGGCTGCTTCGGAGCGCAGCACGATGACGGCGGCCTTGCCCTTGTCGTACACGGCCGCGACCTTCGCGGTGGTGGCGGCCCGGCCCTTGACGGGGATCGGGCGGTGCAGCTCGACGCGCTGGCCGCCGTGCAGCACGGCGGCGAGGTTCACGTCGATGCCGGGGGCCGCGAGGCCGCCCATCATGCCCATGCCCGCGCCCGCGACGGTGGCGAAGCTGGGCAGGACGTGCAGCCGGGACTCCAGTGTGTAGCGGAGTTCGTCGGGGTCGGTGGCGGGGCTCGGCAGGTCCGGGTTGGCGCCCGCGCCGAGGCCGAGGTGGTAGAGCTGGATGTCCTTGTGGTCCCAGGTGATCTCGGCGCTGCGGGGTTCGGCGGCGAGCGCCTTCGCGGCATCGATGGGCATGGGTGGGCTGCTCCTCGCGGGTCAAGACCTCGGTGCGACTGTCCGCACCGTCGGCCGCACCGAGGTCGTCTGCGACGGCCCAGACACCTGCTCCCGCACCCGTTCTAGAACGCGTTCTAGGCCGATGGCCCCATGTATAGCCCAGCGCCCCACGCTTGTGAAGAGTGCTGACGTCACGTCAGATACGCCCGCCGGGGCCGCCCCGGCCGCCCACCCGTGACATTTGTCCTGGCCAAGTCCGTACGGAACACCACTGCCGCGCAGGCACCCCCGATCCGTACCGTCGGGAACGTACAGACGCACGAGACACACACGACGGGGGAGCGACGAGAGATGTCCCGGATGCCGAGGGTGACCTGCCGGATGCACGACCTGCGCGCGGCCCGCGGCGCCCACCGGGAGCGCAGGGAGGCCTGGCGCCGGCAGAAGGCGGACTGGCGGGAGCGGAAGCGGGCCGGGGACCCGGACGCCATGGTGCACTCAGGACCGCCCAACGGCTTCGCGCTGCTGCCGTGGCTGCTCATGGGCCTGGGCGCGTTCTCGCACCTGCTCCAGGGCAAGTCCGCGAACCCGTGGATCGGCGGCATCGGCCTGTTCGTCTTCAACTCCCTCTACGTCGCCGTCGCCTTCCGCGCCTTCCACAAGCAGGCGCGCGAGTCGCGGGCGACGATGGCCGCGCTGTTCGCGATGGGCGCGATCACCGTCGGCCTCGCGGCCGGGTACGGCGGCAGCTGGCTGATGTTCTTCCCGCTGTTCGGCCTCGCGGTGGGCGCGGTGGTCCGGGGCCGCCGCCTCGGTCCGGTGGGGCTCGGCCTCGCCGCGCTCGCGGGGGCCGTCGGCGGGCTCCGGGACGGCTGGGGCGGCATCAACATCGCGTACGGCACGTTCCTGTCCACGATGGTGACGGCGGCGATCCTCTCCCTCTCCGAGGCGGTACGGGATCTGCGCGCCGCCCGTGAGGAACTGGCGCGGCGGGCCGTGGCGGAGGAACGGCTGCGCTTCTCGCGCGACCTGCACGATCTGCTCGGCCACACGCTCTCCCTGATCGTCGTGAAGTCGGAGGCCGCGCGCCGCCTCGCGCCGCGGGACACGGCCGCGGCCCTGACCCAGCTCGCGGACATCGAGACCGTCGGCAGGCAGGCCCTCACCGAGATCCGCGAGGCCGTCACCGGCTACCGCGACGCGGCCCTCGCCGCCGAGCTGGACCGCGCCCGCGAACTCCTCGACGCCGCCGGGGTCGAGGCGGTCGTCCGCCAGTCCGGGCCCCCGCTCGCCCCGCCCACGGAAGCGCTCCTCGGCTGGGTGGTCCGCGAGGCGACCACCAACGTCGTACGCCACGCACGCGCGACCCACTGCGAGATCGAGCTCGCCGCCACCCCCGAGGAAACCCGCCTGACCATCACGGACGACGGCCGTGGCGAGGGCTCCACGCCACCCGGCAACGGCCTGAAGGGCCTGGGCGAGCGCCTCACGGCGGCGGGCGGGTCACTGGAGTCGGGCGCGGGGACGCGTGGCGGGTTCCGGGTGGCGGTGGTGCTGCCGATGTCGGCGGGCATGGAACCCGCGGCCGCCGGGGCCCGGGAACAGCGCGCCTAGCCGTGGACTGCGACCGCTCCCCCGACGCCGCGTGTTCCGCTGCCCGGCGCGTGCGATCGGGCCGGTCACCATACTGTTTCCCCGTGGACGAGATGCCGCAGGACCACCGCCCCGCACGATCCGTACGCGTCCTCCTCGCCGAGGACCAGGGCATGATGCGTGGCGCGCTCGCGCTGCTGCTCGGCATGGAGCCGGACATCGAGGTCGTCGCGCAGGTCGGGGCGGGGGACGAGATCGTGCGTACGGCGTTGACCGCACGGCCCGATGTGGCGTTGCTCGACATCGAGCTGCCGGGGCGCAGCGGCCTGGAGGCTGCGGCGGAGTTGCGGGACGAGTGTCCTGACTGCCGGGTGCTCATTCTCACGACCTTCGGCAGGCCCGGGTATCTGCGGCGGGCCATGGAGGCGGGCGCGGCCGGGTTCCTCGTCAAGGACGGGCCCGTGGAGGAGCTCGCCGAGGCGATCCGGGCCGTGCTGCGGGGCGAGACCGTGATCGATCCCGCCCTCGCGGCGGCCGCGCTCGGGGCCGGGCCCAGTCCGTTGACCGCCCGTGAGGTGGATGTGCTGCGGGCCTCCGTCGACGGGGCCACGGTCGCCGACGTCGCGGAGAAGCTGCGTCTTTCGGAGTCGACGGTGCGGAACTATCTTTCGGCGGCCATCGGGAAGACGGGGACCCGGAACCGGATGGAGGCCGTGCGGGAGGCTCGGCATCAGGGGTGGTTGTAGCCCAGCCCTGTCAGCACCGCGTACGGGCCTACCCGCCGTCGCGGCACAGCGCGTTCGCGACCAGCTTCATCCCCGCCCGGTGCTGCCGCAGCGCGTCCTCGCCGGAGGTGGCCCACTCGGTGGACACCGAGGTGGTGACGGCGACCCGGCCGTCCTCGCTCACCGCGTTCCGGCTCATGTAGCCGATCTCGTCCCCGCCGTGGCCCCAGGCCCAGCCGCCGCACGGCAATTTGCTCTTCATCAGGCCGAGCCCGTACCGCGCGCCCGGGTACGGCACCTGGAACTCGTCGTTCAACGGGACCGTGCGCTTCATCTCCTTGAGCTGCGCGGGCTTCAGGACCTTGCCGCCGAGCAGGTCGCGGTAGAAGCGGTTCAGGTCGGCCGTGGTGCCGATGAGGCCGCCGGACGCGTTGGCGTCGTTGTACAGGGTCACGTCCACGAGCTTCGGCTTCGTGCTGAAGCGCTGGTAGCCGCGCGCATGCGGCTTCCGGAGGGTGGGCGAGTTCCCCGGGTGGTACGTGTGCCGCAGCCCGAGCGGCTTGAGGAGCCGGTCCCGTACCTGGTCGTGCCAGGTGTGGCCGGTGGCCTTCTCGATGACCATGCCGAGCAGGATGTATCCGATGTTGGAGTAGCTCCAGCCCTTGCCGGGGCGGAAGTCCGGGCGGTGCCGCATGGCCCGTTCGACCAGTTGCTCGGGGGTGAACGGGTGGAAGCGGACCTCTTGGTACTCCTTCGCGGACTCGATGCCGGGGTAGTCGTCGTGGATGCCGCTGGTGTGCTGGAGCAGTTGGCGAAGGGTGATCCTCCGGCCGTCGTTGCCGTTGCCGCGCACCACGCCCGGCAGCCACTTCTCGACGGGGTCCGTCAGCGCCACCTTCCGCTCACCGACGAGTTGGAGCACGACGGCCGCCACGAACGTCTTGGTGTTGCTGGCGATCCGGAAGTGGCCGCCGTCGGGCACGGGGCGGCCCGTACGGATGTCGGCGGTGCCGCTCGTCACGGTGTCGGGGGCGTGCCTGCCGCCGCTCACCCTGGCTTGTACGCCGATGGCGCCGGTGTCGCGTACGGCGTCGGCGTCGCGCTGGAACTGGGTGTGCCGCGCGGTGGTCTCAGCGGGGGCGGGACTGTCGCCCTGGCTCTCCCCCGCGACGGCGTGGCTGACGGCCGTCGGCACGGCGACCGCCACGGTGAGGGCGGCGGCGATCCCCAGGGTGACGCGGCGGCGGCGCGCCTTGCCGCTTCGTCGGGACGGGTTCGGTGACACGGAACCTCCAGGAGCAGGACTCGGACGTGGTGTACGTGAGCACCATCGACGCTAGGAGCGGGGCCCCTGAGCCGGCGTCGCCCGCCGGGAGGGGACGTCGGGGCAACTTTCGTTCCGTGTGCTGCGTCTTGCGAGACCGCTGGTCGTACGTTGGCGGCGGGGCGGCTGGGCGCCGCCAGGGCGAAGACCCGCGCGGCGGGCGGGGCGGGGACGGCGACGGGAGCGGGCATGGCTGAGGGCTGGTGGGGGCGGCGCGGTACGGACTGGTCCGTACGGTTCGTACGGGCGTCGCCGCGCGGTTCCGCAGGGGAGCCACCCCGTTTCGTCGGCGCGCTGCCCGGTTCCGCACCAGCGTCGGCCGGTTCCGTACAGGCGTCGGCCGGTTCCGCAGAGGCGCTGCCCAGTTCCATTCCGGCGTCGGCTGGTTCCGCAGAGGCACCGCCCGCATCCGCACCGGCGTCGGCCCGTTCCACCGAGGCTCCGCCCGGTTCCGTGCAAGCGTCGGCCCGTTCCGCCGAGGCACCGCCCGGTTCCACACCGGCGCCGCCCGGTTCCGCAGAGGCACCGCCCGCATCCGCACCGGCGTCGGCCGACTCTCCACGGACACCGTCCAATTCCCCTCGGACACCGCCCAGTTCCGCACGGGCACGCGTCCGGTCCCTACAGGCGGCCGCCGCCGCCCTGCGCCGCAGACTCGCCGGACGCCCCGCCGACGTACTCCTCGCCGCCGCCTTCACCGTCATCGCCGTGCTCCTCCGCCTCGACCAGCCCTGGCCCGACGGAGTCGGCCCGTCCGCCGTCGCCGTCGGGCTGCTCGTCGGGGCGTGTGTCCCGCTGGTGTGGCGGCGTACGCGTCCGGGGCTCGCGCTGGGCGCGACGGCGGCCTGTTATCTGGTGGGCGACCTGCTCGACCCCGCCGGTGACAACGCCCAGTCCGTGTTCCTGGCCTGCTACTCGGTGGCCCGGCACACGCCCGCGCCGCGCAGCCTCCTCGCTCCCGTCGTGCTCACCGCGGCGCTGCTCGCCCCGGAGTTGGCCGACGGCCGGCTGAACGTGTACTCCTCGGCCGACACCGCCGTCCCGCTCGGCCCCGCCGACTACCTGGTGGCCGCAGGACTGGCCGCCGCAGCATGGCTCCTCGGCTGGTCACGGCGCCGACTGCACGAGGACGCCGCGCGCCTGCGCGACCTCGCCGAACGGCTCCGCGCCGAACAGCGCGTGAGCGCCCGGCGCGCGGTGACCGCCGAGCGCGCGCGGATCGCCCGCGATCTGCACGACCTGGTGGCCCACCACGTCAGCGCCATCGCCCTGCAGGCCCGCGCGGTCACCGTCGTACTCCCGGACGACACGCACGCCGCAGGTCAGGGGGTGGCCGCGATCAGCGAGGCGGCGGACACCGCCCTGGACGAGATGCGCGGCCTGGTCCAACTGCTCGCGGACCTGCCGCCGGAGAGCGGCGCCGGGGGTTCCGGGGGTACGGGGCCGGTGTCGGGGGCGCCGCTCCCGCAGCCCTCGCTGCGCCACCTGGAACAGCTGACCGGCGAGTCCGGGGCGGCGGGCTGCCCCGTCGCGCTCGCCGTGACCGGGCCGGTGACGGAGCTGCCGCCCGCCGTGCAGGTCTCGGCGTACCGCGTCGTGCAGGAGGCGCTGTCGAACGTACGCAAACACGCGGGCGCCGTCCCCGTCCGCGTCGAACTGTCCTGCTGGAACGGCCGGTTGACCGTCACGGTGGAGAACGCGGCGCCCGCGCCGGACCGCCGTCCGATGCCCGGGTCCGGGCTCGGCCTCGTCGGCATGCGTGAGCGCACCGCGCTGTTCGGCGGCACGCTCCTCGCGGAGCCGGTCGCGGACGGCGGCTGGCGGGTCGTGGCCACGTTCCCTCCACAGCACAGCGGTGCGTACGCGCTGGAGGGCGGCCGGTGAAGCGGCCGGTGCGGGTGCTGACCGTGGACGACCAGGAGCTGGTCAGGACGGCGCTGCGGGCGATGCTGCGGCGTACGGACGTCGAGGTGGTGGGCGAGGCGGCGGACGGCGCGCGGGCCGTCGAGGCGGCCTACGAACTGCGCCCGGACGTGGTCCTGATGGACGTACGGATGCCCGGCATGACCGGCGTCGACGCGACCGCGCGGATCGTCCGCGACTGGCCGCACCCGGAGGTGCCGCGCCCCCGCGTGCTGGTCCTGACGACGTTCGACCTGGACGAGTACGTGCACGCCGCGCTGCGCGCCGGGGCCAGCGGGTTCCTCCTGAAGAACACCACGCCGGAACTGCTCGTCGAGGCGATCGGAGTGGTCGCGGCGGGCGAGTCGATGCTCGCGCCGACGGTCACGCGACGGCTGATCCGGACGTTCTCCGACCTGCCGCCGCCACTGCTGTCGGGCGGTGACCCGCTGGACGCGCTCACCCGGCGCGAACGCGACGTCGCGGAACTCGTCGCCCGCGGCCTCTCCAACGCGCGGATCGCCGCCTCCCTCGGCCTCACCGAAGCCGGGGTCAAGAGCACCGTCAACCGCATCCTGACCAGGCTCGGCCTGGAGAACCGCGTACAGATCGCGATCCTCGTGCTCGCGGCGGAACGCCCTGGCGAAGCGACCGAAGCAACCGAAACGACCTAGTCCTCGGCCTCACGCCCCGCCCGCGGCATCCCGAGCAGCACCACCCCCACCGCCACCACCAGGAACACCGCGCCCCACAGGAACGCCTGCGCGTAGCCCTCGGCGAGGGCGTGGGTGCCGGGGCGTTCGCCGGTGCGGGAGGCGGCGATGGTGGAGAGGACGGCGAGGCCGAGGGAACCGCCCATCGTGCGGGAGGTGTTGATGAGTCCGGCGACCAGGCCCGCGTCGCCGGGGTCGGCGCCGCTGGTGGCGAGGGAGGCAAGAGGCGTCCCGGCCAGTCCCGCGCCGAGCATCATGAGGATGCCGGGCAGCATGATCGAGGTGACATACGCCCCACTGGCGTCGAGCACCTGCCACTGCCACACGAAGCCGACGGCGGCGACGAGGACACCGACGACCGTGACGCCGCGCGCCCCCATGACCCGCATCAGCCGGGGCGCGACCTTGGAGCCGACGACGACGCTCACCGAGCTGGGGATGAGGGCGAGCCCGGCCTCCAGCGGGCTGTAGCCGAGCACGTTCTGGGCGTACAGGGTCATGAAGAACCACATGGCGAACATGCCCATGCCGCAGACGAACATCGTGGCGTTGGCGGCCGACACCGAGCGCACGCGGAACAGCTTGAGCGGCATCAGCGGCACCTTGGAGCGCGCCTCGACGAGGAGGAAGGCCGCGATCAGGGCGGCGCCGACGGCCAGCGGCACCAGGGTCGTGGCGGCGGTCCAGCCCTCCACCTCGGTCTGCACGATGCCGTACGCGAGGGTGGCGATGCCGCCGGTGACGAGGACGGCGCCCGGCAGGTCGAGGCGGCGCGCGGTGGCCGCGCGGCTCTCGCTGATCCAGCGCATCCCGGCGGCGAGGACGAGGACGCCGATGGGTACGTTGACGAGCAGCACCCACCGCCAGGAGAGGCCGTCGGTGAGCACGCCGCCGACGAGTCCGCCCGCGGCGCCGCCGCCCGCGCCGACGGCGGACCAGGTGGCTATGGCCCGCACCCGGGCCGCCCCCTCCGGCACGGCGGACGTCAGGATCGTCAGGGTCGAGGGCGCCAGCACGGCGGCCCCGAGCCCCTGCACCGCCCGCGCCAGGAGCAGTTGCCAGCCCTCCTGCGCGAGCCCGCCGACCAGCGAGGCCAGCGTGAACAGGCCGAGCCCCACCAGGAACATCCGCTTCCGCCCGAACAGGTCCCCGGCACGCCCGCCGAGCAGCATGAACCCGGCGAAGGCGATGGAGTACGCGTTCACCACCCACTGCAGCCCCGTGGCGCTCAGCCCGAGGTCGGCGCGCATCGACGGCAGTGCCACGTTCACGACGGACACGTCGAGGACGACGAGGAACTGTCCGGCGCACGCGGCGGCCACGACGAGCCAGGTGGGCGGTGCGGTGCGGCCGGGTATCCGGGAGGTCGGGGTGTCGGCGGGGGTCTGCAGCATGGGCCCCATGCTGACAGCACGACTCATGGCCCGTACATCGGAAAAAAGCGGCAGGGGCTTGGGTCCCGGGACCTAGGTCCTCGGCCGCGTGAGCAGCGTCACCACCGCGGCCCCGCCGAGCCCGATGTTGTGCGCGAGCCCCACCCGCGCCCCCGGCACCTGGCGCGGGCCCGCCTCGCCCCTCAACTGCCAGGTGAGTTCGGCGGCTTGGGCGAGGCCCGTGGCGCCGAGCGGGTGGCCCTTGGAGATGAGGCCGCCGGAGGGGTTCACCACCCAGCGACCGCCGTACGTCGTCGCGCCCGACTCCACGAGCTTGCCGGAGTCGCCCTCGTCACACAGGCCGAGGGCCTCGTAGGTGAGGAGTTCGTTGATGGAGAAGCAGTCGTGCAGCTCGATGACGTCGAGGTCGGCGGCGGTGAGGCCCGAGGCTTCGTACGCCTGCCGTGCGGCGGCCCTGGACATGGGCAGGCCCACGACGTCGATGCAGGAGCCGGACGCGAAGGACTCCGCCGTGTCCGTCGTCATGGCCTGCGCGGTGATCTCCACCGCCCGGTCCGCGAGGCCGCGCCGTTCCACGAACGCCTCGGACACCACGAGCACCGCCGCCGCGCCGTCCGACGTCGGGGAGCACTGGAGCTTGGTGAGCGGGGCGTGGACGGGCTTCGCGGCAAGGATGTCGTCGGCGCTGTACACGTCCTGGAACTGGGCGTTCGGGTTGTCGGCGGAGTGGGTGTGGTTCTTCGCGGCGACCGCGGCGAGCTGCGCGGGCGTCGTGCCGTACCGCTCCATGTGCTCGCGGGCCGCGTTGCCGAAGATCTGGGCCGTGGGCGGTGTCGCCTCGAAGCCGTGCCGGGCGGCCATCACGCCGTAGTGCCGGGCCACGGGTGAGGTCGCGAAGTCGCCGTCCCCGCCCGAGCCGAGCGCGCCGCGCTTCATCTTCTCGAAGCCCAGGGCCAGCACGCAGTCGGATCCGCCGCCCTCGACGATCTGCCTGGCCAGCATCAGCGCCGTCGAGCCCGTGGCGCAGTTGTTGTTGACGTTGTAGACCGGCACTCCGGTGAGGCCCAGTTCGTACGCGGCGCGCTGGCCGGCCGTCGAGGCCTGGAAGCAGTAGCCGGCCGCGACCTGCTCCACGTCTTCGTACGCGATCCCGGCGTCCGCGAGGGCGGCGGTGCCCGCCTCCTTCGCCATGTCCCAGTACTGCCAGTCCCGGGTCTCGGGCTTCTCGAACTTCGTCATGCCGACACCGACGATGTAGCTCTTCACCGCTGGGGCTCCTTCGGATGGGTGGGTTCAGTCCCGGGGCAGGCCGAGGATGCGTTCGGCCACGACGTTGAGCTGGACCTGGGTGGTGCCGCCCGCGATGGTCAGACAGCGCGAGAGGAGGAAGCCGTGGACGGCGCGCTCGGCCGGGCCTTCGCGCAACGCGCCCTCGGGGCCCAGGAGTTCGAGGGCAAGCTCGGCCACCTTCTGCTGGTGCGTGGTCTGCAGCAGCTTGCGCACCGAGGCGCCCGCGCCCGGCTCCGCGCCCGCCACCTGCCGCGCGGTCGTGCGCAGGGCGATGCAGGCCAGCGCGTGCGCCTCGGCGGCGAGCGCGCCGACGCGGGCGCGGGTCGCGCCGTCCAGGCCCGGCGCGCGGGCGAGCAGCGACTCCAGGCCGGTGTCGAAGGTCAACTGGTCGGCCATGTGGACGCGTTCGTTGCCGAGGGTGTGGCGGGCGACCTTCCAGCCCGCGTCGACGGCGCCCACCACGGCGTCGGCGGGCAGGCGTACGTCGTCGAAGTACACCTCGTTGAAGAGGCTGTCGCCGGTGATCTCGCGCAGCGGGCGGATGTCGATGCCCGGGGTGTTCTTCATGTCGACGAGGAAGTAGGTGAGGCCCTTGTGCTTGGGGGCCTCCGGATTCGTACGGGCGAGCAGGATGCCGTGGTCCGCCCACTGGGCCGCGCTCGTCCACACCTTCTGCCCGGTGATCCGCCAGGAGCCGTCGGGGGCGCGCTCCGCCCGTGTCCGCAGCGCCGCCAGGTCCGAGCCCGCCTCCGGCTCGCTGAACAGCTGGCACCACAGCAGCTCCCCGCTCAGCGTCGGCCCGAGGAGGCGCTCCCGCTGCTCCTCGGTGCCGTACGCGATCAGTGAAGGCACCACCCAGGTGCCGATGCCCAGGTCGCTCAGGCGCACCCCGGCGTCCGCCAACTCCCGCTGGACGGCGAGCTGTTGGACGGGGTCGGCGCCCAGGCCGTGCGGGGGCGGCAGGTGCGGGGCGGCGTGACCGGTGGGGGCGAGGGCGCGGCGGGCCGCCGCGGGGTCGAGGCCGCGGGCGCGGGCGATCACCTCACGGGCCTCGGCGCGGTACGCCGCCGCCTCCGGGGGCAGCTCCACCCGCAGCTCCCGCCGCGCCCCCGCCTCCGCGAGCCGCACCGCGCGCAGCCGGTGCGCGTCCCCGGCCCCGAGCAACTGCCGCGCCACCAGGGCCCGCCGCAGATACAGGTGCGCGTCGTGCTCCCAGGTGAAGCCGATGCCGCCGAGGATCTGTACGCAGTCCTTGGCGCAGGAGTGGGCGGCGTCGAGGGCGGTGGCGGCGGCGAGGGCGCAGACGAGGGAGCGGGCTTCGGGGGCCTCGCGTTCGTACGACGCCTCCGTCTCGTCCGCCGCCCGCGCCGCGTCCCACGTCAGCGCCCGCGCCTGCTCCAGGCGCACCAGCATGTCCGCGCACAGGTGCTTGACGCCCTGGAAGCGGCCGACGGGATGCCCGAACTGCTCGCGCACCTTGGCGTGTTCGGTAGCCGTGTGCAGCGCCCACGCGGCCGTGCCGCACGCGTCCGCCGCGAACACCACGGCCGCGAGGTCGGCCACGTCCGCCGGGCCGAGGGCCAGCACCCGCGCCGCCGGGACGCGCGTCGCGTGCGCGGTCACCTCGGCGGTGGGCCTGGTCGGGTCGGCGCTCTCGTGTGTACGTACGGTCAGATCCGCCGCGTCCACGGCGGCCCACACCGTGCCGCGGGCGGAACGGGCCGCGAGGATCAGGAGGTCGGCGTCGGCGCCGGACAGGACGGGCGGGGCGGTGCCGTCGAGGACCAGGTCGGAGCCGTACGCAGCCGGGCCCGCACCTGAGCCCGGCCCCTCCCCCGCACCCGCCACCTCGACAGCCCGCACCGCCCCCGCCCCCAGCGCCACCGCCCCCACCCGCACCCCGCTCGCAAGATCCGCCGCGAGCTCCCGCGCCCCCGCGCGATGCAGCACAGCCGCGGCCAGCGCGTTCGCCGCGTACGGCCCCGGAAGCGCCGCCCGCGCCGCCTCCTCCAGGACGACGGCGAGGTCGAGCAGGCTCCCGCCCCCGCCGCCGTACTCCTCGGGCAGATGGACGCCGAGCAGCCCCTGCGCGGCCAGGCCGTCCCAGTGGGCGGGCGCGCCACCCGTGCCGGGCGGGGCGTCGAGCAGTTTGCGCACCGTCTCGGGCGGTGCGTCCCGGGCCGTCCAGCCGCGCACCGCCGCGGCCAACTCCCGCTGTTCTGGCGTGATTCCGATGCCCATGCGCACCCCTGCCGGTAGCCGCTGCCGGAACGGCGCCAGACTAGAACACGTTCCAATCTGACGGAAGGTCAGATGAGGACCCAGGAGTGGGCGACCGAGGTCAATGAGAGGTCAAGAGGTTCAAGAGTTCTTCTAGTTCGACGGGCGTCGGAATAGTAGCCCCGGGATACAGGTTCATCTTGCATGTACCTGCGGGTGGACCACCCGCCGCCGCTCTCGGTGCCACCGCTACGCCACCAGCCACGCCATCAGCCCCTTCGTCCCGGAGGCCGCACCCCCATGTCCCAAGCGACGACCCACCCCCGCGGTGACCGCGCAGCGCGCGGCATCGGCGGTGTCGTCCCCGTCCTCGCCTTCGCGGGCATCGTCGTCGCCGTCATGCAGACGCTGCTCGTCCCCGTCATCAAGGATCTGCCGACCCTGCTCGGCACCGAGCCGTCCAACGCGACCTGGGTCATGACGTCGACCCTGCTCGCGGGCGCGGTCTCGACGCCGATCATGGGCCGTCTCGGCGACCTGTTCGGCAAGCGGCGGATGATGCTCACCAGCCTCGCCGTGATGGTCGTCGGCTCCCTGGTCTGCGCGTTCACCGACGACCTGCTCGTGATGATCGTCGGCCGCGCGCTGCAGGGCTTCGCGATGGGCGCCATCCCGCTCGGCATCGGCCTGATGCGCGACGAGCTGCCGCGCGAGAAGCTCGGCTCCGCGATGGCCCTGATGAGCTCGTCCATAGGCGTGGGCGGCGGACTCGCCCTGCCGGTCGCCGCCCTGGTCGCCCAGCACGCCGACTGGCACGCGCTGTTCTTCGGCGCCGCGGGCCTCGGCGTGATCGCGATGCTGCTCATCGTCTTCCTCGTACCGGAGAGCCCGCTGCGCGCGCAGGGCACGTTCGACGTGGCCGGCGCGCTAGGTCTGTCCGCCGGGCTCGTGCTGTTCCTGCTGCCCATCACCAAGGGCAGTGACTGGGGCTGGAGTTCGGGCCTGACCCTCGGCCTCTTCGCGGCCTCCGCCGTCGTCCTGCTCCTGTGGGGCGTGATGGAGCTGCGCCTCAAGGCCCCGCTGGTCGACCTGCGCACCACCGCGCGGCGCGAGGTGCTGCTCACCAACCTCGCCTCGATCATGGTCGGCGTCGCCTTCTACGCCATCTCCCTCGTCCTGCCGCAGCTCCTGCAGCTGCCCTCGTCCACCGGGTACGGCCTCGGCCAGTCCATGGTCGTCGCGGGTCTGTGCGTGGCGCCGCTCGGCCTGACGATGATGTTCACCGCGCCGATCTACGCGCGCCTGTCGTCGAAGTACGGCCCCAAGATCACCCTGATCCTCGGCCTGCTGATCATCGCGATCGGCTACGGCGCGGGCCTCGGCCTGATGAGCGCCGCCTGGCAGACCATCGTCATCGCGGTGATCGTCGGCGCGGGCATCGGCCTCGCCTACTCCTCGCTGCCCGCCCTGATCATCGGCGCCGTCGACGCGTCCGAGACGGGCGCGGCCAACGGCCTCAACACCCTGATGCGCTCCATCGGTACGTCGGTGTCGAGCGCCGTGATCGGCATGGTGCTCGCCAACACCGCCACGCACGCGGGCCCCGTCGACGTACCGACCATGGAGGGCTTCCGCACCTCCTTCCTCATCGCCACCGGCGCGGTCGCGATCGGGCTGCTGCTCGCGCTGTTCCTGCCGGGCCGCGACCGGGCGCCGGCGGAACAGAAGACGCAGTTGCGGGCGAGCAGCGAGGAAGAAGCCAACCTGGAACGGGCCGAGCAGGCCGTGCGGGCGCTCGGCGGCTTCCAGGGGCGGGTGCTCGCCCCGTCGGGCGCGCCGCTCGCCCGCGCCAAGGTCACGCTGATCGACCACCGCGGCCGCCAGGCGGGCGCCGCGCTGACGGACGGCGAGGGCCGGTACGCCCTCGAAGTCCCCGCCGACGGCGCCTACGTACTCGCCGCGACCGCCGCGGGGCACGCGCCGCACGCCATGTCGGCGGCGCACCCCGGCGGGGAGCGGCCGGTCGAGGTGAACCTGGCGCTGCCGGGCGACAGCGAAGTCCTGGCCTGAGGCCCTGGGCCCACTCCCCCTGAACCACCACACCCCCGTCACCCCCCATGACGGGGGTGTGGTGCACGATGAGGCGCCCGCGCGTCCTGAACTCGCGGGCCCGTTCGCACCACGCGGGCCGCCACGCGCCCGCCCCGAGGAGGAACCCATGGCCGCCGAGCCCGCGCCGGACGTTCTCGACGCCTTCGAGGCCGCCAAGGGCTTCATGCCCGTGAAGGAGGGCCTCGCCCTGTACGCGGCGGCGGCCGAGGCGGCCGCGCTCGGGCTGCCCCTGATGGAGATCGGCACGTACTGCGGCCGCTCCACCCTGCTGCTCGCGGACGCGGCCCGCGCCGCCGGTGTGAGTGTGATCACGGTCGACCACCACCGGGGCAGCGAGGAGCAGCAGCCCGGCTGGGACTACCACGACCCGGACACCGTCGACCCTCAGGTCGGCCGCATGGACACGCTGCCGACGTTCCGCAGGACGCTGCACCGGGCCGGCCTGGAGGACCACGTCATCGCGGTCGTGGGCAGGTCCCCGCAGGTGGCGGCCCTGTGGAACACTCCGCTCGCCTTCGTCTTCATCGACGGCGGCCACACCGACGAGCACGCGGTCGCGGACTACGAGGGGTGGGCGCCGCACGTCGCCGAGGGCGGGCTGCTCGTCATCCACGACGTGTTCCCCGATCCGGTGGACGAGTGGACCGGGCAGGCCCCGTACCGGATCTACCTCCGGGCCCTGGATTCCGGGGCATTCACGGAGATCTCGGCCACGGACTCACTGCGCGTCCTGCGCCGAACCGGCGCGGTCGTCTGACGGCGCGGATAGGCTCGCCCCGTGTCGTACGTAGGTCCGGACAGTCATCCACCGCGCCCGCCCCGCCGCTTCCGCGGTGGCCGCCCGCTCGCGGTCGCCCTCGCCGTGCTGGTGCCCGGCGGTCTCGCCGGCTATCTCATCTGGGACTCCGCGAGCGAGTCCGACAGCGGAAAACCGGCCAGAACCCTGCCGTCGGCGAGCCGCTCGGAGCAGGGTTCGCCCTCGAAGCCGAGCGCGGACGCGAGCAGGTCCGGCAAGCCCGGGGCGTCCGCGAAACCGTCGAAGTCCAAGCCCGCGGACGACGACCCGAAGCCGTCCGCCGACCCCACCGCGGGCGGCCGCCCCGCCGCGTCCGGCCCCCTCAAGGGCAAGGTCGTCGTGGTGGACCCCGGGCACAACCCGGGCAACTTCAAGCACACCGCCGAGATCAACCGCCAGGTGAACATCGGCACGAACTCCAAGGAATGCGACACCACGGGCACGTCGACCAACAACGGTTACACGGAAGCCCGGTTCACCCTCGACCTCGCCCACCGCCTGCGCGACCTGCTGCACCGGCAGGGCGCCACGGTCCGTCTCACGCACAACGCCGACCGCCCCTTCGGCCCCTGCGTCGACGAGCGCGCCCGCATCGGCAACGAGGCGCGGGCCGACGCCGTGATCTCCCTGCACGCGGACGGCTCCGCCGTCGGCAACCGCGGCTTCCACGTCATCCTGCCCGCCTCCGTGAAGGGCGGCGCCGCGGACACCTCCGCGATCGTCGGTCCCTCCCGGGACTTGGGCGAACGCATCGCGGGCAAGTTCCTGAGCGCCACCAAGAGCGCCCCCTCCAACTACGTGGGCGACGGCACCGGCCTCGACGTCCGCCGCGACCTCGGCGGCCTCAATCTGTCCAAGGTTCCCAAGGTGTTCATCGAGTGCGGCAACATGCGCGACCCCAAGGACGAGGCCCTGCTGACCTCCGGCCCCTGGCGCCAGAAGGCGGCCCAGGGCCTGTCGGACGGGATCGAGAGCTTCCTGCGGGGGTAGTGCGGGTAGGTATGTCCCCGCACGTCACAGGAACGGCATCCCCTCGCGTCACGGGACGGCAACTGGCAGATCTTCACTGCGTGACGATCTTTATCTCAAGCAGACACCCCGGCTGAGCGAGCGATAGTGTCCTCCGTACGATGAGGGGCCACCCCCGCGCTACGCACACCGCGACACGACCGCGAATACGGCGGCAGCGACGCCTCCACCAACGAGACGACTGACGAAGGACCTGAAGTGAATTTCCGCTCCCTCACTCGAGGCGACGGCGTGGTGATCGGAGCAGCGGTGTTGCTCTTCATCGCGTCGTTCCTCGACACCTTTGACTCCGACGGCTCCGACAGCGACAAGCTGCCGATCGCCTGGGACAACGGCAACCTGCTGATGAGCGTGTACCTGCTCGGCGTCATCGGCGCCGCGCTCATCGTCGTGGGCCGCGGCATGGGACAGCGCAAGGTCGTCGGCCTCGACCTGGGACAGGTCGGCGTCGTCTTCACCATCGCCGCCGCGTGGAGCTCGCTCGGCGCGATCTTCGACACGGACCAGTCGTTCGGCTTCCTCTTCGAGCAGCTCGGCAGGCAATTCGGCGGCAGCGGCGGTGGCGCCGAGTCCCCCGACGCCGGCATGGGCCTGATCCTCGGCCTGATCGCCACGCTGGCCATGGCCGCCGCCGCGGTCGCCACGAACATCGTCCCCGCCCTCAAGGCCCCCCTCGCGGGCGCTGCGGGCCCCAAGGCCCCGCAGCCCTACGGCGGCCAGCCGCAGGGTGGCTACGGCTACCCGGGCGCGCAGGGCCAGCCCGGTCAGCCGAGCCAGCCCTACGGCGCCCAGCCGGGCCAGCCGCAGCAGTCCTTCGGCGGTCAGCCGCAGGGTGGCGGCCAGACCCCGCCGCCCGCGCAGGCGCAGCAGGCCGGCGCTCCCGCCGCGGACTTCTCGCCGTTCTGGTTCGCCGTCCCGGTGCCGCGCCCGCTCTACCCGGAGGACGGCTCGCCGACCCCCATCGCGGAACTGGCCCCCGGCACCTGGTACTTGGCCGTGGAGCAGCGCGGCCAGAGCCTGGTGGCCCAGACGCAGGACGGCCGTCGCGGCGTGCTGCAGGACACCACGGGCATCCAGCGCGGCTGATCCTTTCCTCGCGCACACGGCCCCTCGCCCTTCCGGGCGGGGGGCCGTTGCCGTACAGTCCGGGCGGCGACAGGCATCTGACGTTGCGTCAGTTCCGTACGTACCGAGGAGGGCGCATGCGGCTCGGTCTTGCACTCGGGTACTGGGGGCGCGGGCCCGACCCGGAGCGGCTGGCGCTCGCGCGGGAGGCCGAGCGGCTCGGGTACGACTCCGTGTGGACGGCGGAGGCGTGGGGGTCGGACGCGTTCACGCCGTTGACGTGGATCGCCGCGCACACCTCGCGGATACGGCTCGGTACGGCCGTGGCGCAGATGGCTGCCCGGTCGCCCACCACCACCGCCATGCACGCCCTCACCCTCGACCACCTCTCGGGCGGGCGCGTCCTGCTCGGCCTCGGGCTTTCGGGGCCACAGGTGGTGGAGGGGTGGTACGGCAGGCCGTTCCCCAAGTCGCCGCTCACCGCTACGCGGGAGTACGTCGATGTCGTACGGCAGGTGCTGCGGCGGGAGGGGCCTGTGGCCGTGGACGGGCGGTTCCACCCGCTGCCGTACGCGGGCAACGACGGGACCGGGCTCGGCAAGCCGCTCAAGTCGATCACTCATCCGCTGCGTGCCGATCTGCCCATTCTGCTGGGCGCCGAGGGTCCCAAGAACGTCGCGCAGACCGTGCGGATCGCGGACGGGTGGCTGCCGCTGTACTGGTCGCCCACGCGGACCGACGTGTACGAGGCGTCGCTCGGCGGCGACGGTGGTCTGCGGGAGGGGTTCATGGTGGCGCCCCTGGTGCGGGCCACGGTGTGCGACGACGTGGGCGAGGGGCTGCTGCCCGTCAAGGCCATGCTCGGGTTCTACATCGGCGGCATGGGGCACGCGGCCCGTAACTTCCACGCCGACCTGATGGGGCGCATGGGGTACGAGGAGGAGGCGCGGCGCGTGCAGGAGCTGTTCCTGGCGGGGCGCCGCGAGGAGGCCGTGCTCGCCGTGCCGGACGCGTTCGCCGACGAGATCTCGCTGGTCGGGCCGCGTGCGCGCATCGCGGAACGGCTTGAGCTGTGGCGCAAGGGCCCGGTGACGGACCTGCTGGTGCTCGCCACCGACCCGCACACCCTGCGCACGCTCGCCGACCTCAACTCCTAGACGCTACGGCCCACTTCACAGGCGTACGCCCACTCGTCGACGTACGCCCCCTCATCGACGTACGGACGAAGCAGCCTCAGCGGAAGATCGCCACCGCGTCCAGCGTCAGCTCGCCCGCCTCCCGGTTCCACGTGCGGACCTTGCCCAGGCAGCGGGCCTGGAATTCGCCGCTGAAGTAGTCGTCCTCGTGCAGGAACTCCTCGCGGATGCCGTCGGCGGCGCAGGTGACGCGGACGTGGGCGGGCGGGTCGCCGCTGCCGTAGCGGGCGCGCAGGACGACCTCGTCGCCGCCGACGCGGCGGGCCGTGAAGCGGCCGGTCACGGAGACGAACTCGGACATGACGGCACTCAGCGCCACCCCGTCGTCGTCGCTGTCGCGCAGGGCGTCGGCGAGAGAGCGGTTGGGGACGAGCCGGCCGGTGGTGAGGTCGGCGTGCACGACGGCGTCCTCGCGCCGCATCGTGTCCATGAGCAGGCCGATCACGGTGATCGGGGTGTTCTGCTGTACGTAGGTGGTGAAGCGTTCCTTCGTCACGTCCCGGTGCGCCTTGCCGCCCGCCGCGCCGGTGAACTTCGCCCAAAGCCCGAACCCGGACGTCACATTGGTGCGGTCGGCCACCTCCTGCTCCAGGGCCGCCGAGAAGCCGCCCGTCTGGTAGAGGTCCATGACGCGCTGTTCGTGCAGGTAGAAGCACATGCCGTGGAAGGTGCGGCGGCGCCGTGCCGCGCGCCCGCGCCCCGGCCGCCCGAGCGCCCACCGCACCACGGCGTACCGCGCGAGCACGCCCACACACACCGCCGTGGCCAGCCAGACCGTCATCCACGGCCACCACAGGTCCCACCACTTGCCGTCAACGACACCCACGGATCTCCTTGAACGCCTGGGAGAGGGAAGAGGAGTTGGCGTCCACCATGCGCCCGCCGGTCGCGTCGGCGGCGCGCCGCAGCGCACCGGCGTCGGCCTCGCCGAAGTGGACGGGGAAGGTGGGCACGTCACGCGCGGCGGCGTCGAGCCGGGCGTGCCGACGCCTGAACTCCCCGTACGACAGGCCCGCGTTGTTCTCGCCGTCCGTCATCAGCACGATGGAGAGGGGCTGGCGGGGGTGGTCGGCGACAGCTCCGGCCGCGACGTCGTAGCCGCGCCCGAGCGCCGACCAGACAGCCGTGTCGTCCCCGAAACCCCCCTTGCCCACAAAGGAGTTGAGGGCCTTCAGGTCCCCGTCCCCGCGCACGGTCACGGTGCGTTCCTGAAGCACCCGGCCCGCGAACCGCACCACCGTCAGGCGCTCGCCCCGGTAGAACCGGGCGAACTTGCCCGCCGCCGTCGGATCCGCGCCGCTCAGATCGGCGAACGCGGCGCGCAGGTCCGCCATCCGCCGCCCGCGCATCGACGTGGAGAAGTCGAGCAGGAAGACGACGTGGTCGCCCGCGGCGGAACGCCCGCTGCCGCCGGTGGAACCGTAGTTCTCCATCAGCCGCTCGACGACGGCGAGTTGGTCGGGGTACGAGAGCGCGTTGCCGATCTCGGCGCGCAGCTTCGCGGGCCGCGGCACGTCCGGCCCGACCGGCCGCCGCCAGGTCCGCTCCATCAGCTTCTTCTGTACGTCGTCACGGCGCAGCCAGTCGACGGCCTTGCGGTACGCCTTGTGTTCGCCCGCGTCGAGCAGCATCAGCGGGAAGTCGGACAGGACCATGCCGTCCTGGGGGTGGACGATCTCCAGGGGCTGTTTCAGCTTCCCTGCCGCGTTCAGGGTGAGCAGCTCCGACTCGTGCGCGATGAGCGCGTCGGCGGCGCTCTGGCGGCGTACGTAGGTGTCGATCAGTTCGCGGGAACTGGCGCCGGTGAGGGTCTGGCCGGAGCGGAAGCCACGCAGCCGGTCGCAGGACACGTCCTTGGCGCGCAGTGCGCCGCCGGTGCCCGCCGCCGCGGTGGCCACGCCCACGAGTGCGGCGCGGCCCGTGTCGCTGCGGCGCGGGTCGGCCATGCCGAAGCGCAGGGTGCCGTCGGCGGCGGCGTCGGCGATGTCCGCCCAGGACAGCCGCCCGCCGGGGACGCCGCGGCGCAGCCGGTCCGCGACCGCACGGGCCAGGCCCACGACGACCGGCGAGCGCATGATGGCCGTGGACTCGGGCCGGGCGGTCCGCTCCCCCTTCTCCTGCTGCCGCAGCAAATAGGAGCGGTCGGATGCGGGCCAGGCGAGGTCGTAGGAGCCGAGCGGCCCGGAGAGGTCGGCGGTGGCCTTGTACTCCATCTTCAGCTCGACGCCGGTGTCGTCCTCCAGCTCCTTCAACAGCGGCTCGACGTCCGCGAGTTCGGGGCTGGCGAGGACGCGCAGGGTGCGGTGGTCCTTGTCGTCGGTGCAGGCGGTGAGGGTGGCGGCGGCGAGGAGGAGCAGGCAGAGGGCGAGCACTGGTTCGCGGCGGCGGCGCGGTGGGGCCGGATGGCGGCGTGGGCTCACTCGTCGCCCTCGTCGTCCTCGTCGTCGCCCTGGCCCGCGGGCGGGCAGGAGCCCACGTAGTTGATGATGCGCTCCAGCGCGTCCAGGTCGGGGGCGTCCGCCTTCGTCTGGTCCGGGTTCGGCGTCGGCACCTGCACCTCGTGCTCGCGCAGATACGCGTTGAGCTGCTCGCTCGTCCCGTCCTCGCCGGAGAACCGGACCCGGAAGCCCAGCTCGATGGCGCGCCTGCGCAGGGCGGCGTCGGACTCCATCAGTTCGGTGAGGCGGTCGCCCTGCTCGCCGAGGGAGATCAGCTCCGGCTCGGTGAGGGCGTGCGGCGACGGATAGAGCAGCACCCGCCTGCTGTCCTGCTTGCCGCGCTTCTTCTGGTGGTCGACCTGGTGCTTCAGGAACTGGTGCTCGTAAATGAGGGAGACCGGCGCTATGGACTCGCCCTCGTCGGAGAAGTAACTGTCGGCCTGCTCGTCGGCGGCCATGCCCTGGAGGTTGATGAGGGGCTTGACCTGCTGGGCGACGTCGAGGACCGGGTCGGAGGCGGCTCCGCCACCGCTGCCCGCAGGCTTGTGCCGGTCGCGCTCAGTGCCCGGCGCCTGATTGTCGTTCTCCACGAACGCGAGGATGCTCAAGTACGTCCCCGCCGCGTTGGATTCGCAGACGCTGGAGGTGCGGACGAGGACGCGGCCCGCGTTGCTGCGGTTGCTGTGCTCCGCGAAGTCGATCCCGTTCCAGGTCTTCCGACCCTCGATCAGATTCAGGAACTTCTTCATGTCGAGGTCGTAGTACAGCGTCTCGCCGCCGCCCGCGGCCCGCTGCGGGCGCGCCACGCCCGCCGCCTCCAGCGTCTTCGCGTAGTCCCTGAACGTACCGAGCACCAGCGGCGTCACGAACGGCCGCGCCGTGCGCACCGAGCGCTGCTGCCGCTGCATGATCAGCTTCGCCGCGGGCTGGCCCGACGGGAACACCACGTCCATCCCGCGCAGCGACTGCGTCGCGATGCCGCGCGAGCCGAGGCGGTGTATGTCCACCCGGATCCCGTGCTTCAGCAGCAGCCGCTGGACCTCCGGGTCCTTGAAGTAGTCCGACTTCGACGCCATCTTGCCGTCGATCGTCGTGATCCGCTCGAAGGGGCGCAGGGAGTTGCCCGACACGAGCAGCGCGAGGAGGCCCGCCAGGGCCAGGGGGGTTGCCGCGATGATGTGGCGGGGGTGACGGGTGCGACGGCGGGCGGGGCGGCTTGTGGTCAGGCGGGGTTCTTCGGTGGAGGGTCTGCTGTCTTCTGGCACCGGTGGCTCCTGCCTGTGGCGGGGGCAGGATCATCGGCGACGACGGCAACGCCTTCCCTGCGGAGGGGGTAACTCCACGTGAACCAGAGGAGAATGACGGGCTGTCAGATGTTGCCCCAGATAGCCAGATCTAGCCCGTCCGGCGTTTGAGGACGAGGCGCGGAGCGCCGATAGCGGGGGTCCGGGGGCGGCAGCCCCCTGGTTACGGGAAGGGGCGGGATCGGGGAGCCCCCGGCAGGGCCCCGCCTCAGCCCTTCGCCAGCTCCCCCGCCGACGGCACCTTGTCCTTGACCTCGGCGCCCGCGGAGCGCCCCGCATCCTTCACCGAGTTGATCGCCCCGTCGAACGACCCCACCACAGCCTCCGTGGAGTCCCCCTTGCGCAGCTTGGACGGGAGGTCCTTCAGGGCCTCCACCCCCGCCGCCAACGGCGCCACCGCCTTGGCCAGCGTCGGATCCCCCTTGGCGTTGCGCAGCGCCGCCTTCAGGCGGTTGTACGTGAACGCCCCGGCGAGCCCCGCCTTGACGAGGGCGAACCTGCGCCCGTCCGCGCCGGACTTGAACCGGCCGTCGCGGTAGGGCTTCACGATCCACTGGTACGTGGCCCCGGCGGCAAGCCCCGCGTTGGCGACGAACCGCGTCTTGGCGAACTTCTGCCGCTCCGCGGAACTGGTCGCGGACGGCGAGGCGTCGGAGTCCCCGCCGCAGGCCGCCGTACCGAAGAGCAGGGCGCAGCACAGCAGGAGCGGAACGAACGCGCGTGGAACGAACACGCGGCGTACCGCGGCCGCGGAGGGACGCACGGGTGGGGGATGCACGGGTGACCTCCCGGAGGGGGCGGGGACGGACGGCTCCCCCGCACGCAGCCTCACCCGGCCCCCGCCGCCCCGCCACCCGGACGGGCCCGTCCGGGTTTCAACGGCCGCAGCCCAGGTACCCGCCCCGCATGTCCCCCCGACACCCACGAACCACCACCAAAGGCACCACTCAAGGCGCCACCAAGGGCAGTGACGGAGCGGCCAAGGTCATCGTGCTCGTCGCGGACGTGGCGGCCGGCATCCTGGCCCTGTGGATCCTGATGGATCTGCTCGACGCGAACCGCTCCAACGACCTGGTGCAGGTCGTGCACGACGCCGCCAGGTGGCTGGCGGGCTGGTCGCACGACCTGTTCACGTTCGACGAGCGATGGGCCCGCGTCGTCGCCGGCTACGGCCTCGCGGCGGTCGTGTACGCCGTCGTGGGCCACCTCGTCGCGGGCCGCCTGCGCAGGTACTGAGCGGACCTCAGTGCCTGCGGCGGGCTACTCGCAGCAGTCCGGGTCAAGCCCCGTCGGCAGCTCCGCCCCCGAGAACACCCCGCACGTCGCCTCGTCCCCGCCGAGCGCCGCCACCGCGAGCAGCAGCGAGCCCGCCGTCCACGTCGTGAGCTCGACGGGCCAGATCGCGGCGTCCTCGAAGACGTAGCCCGTCCAGTACAGGCCGGACTCGGGGTCGCGCAGGTGCTGGATGGACCTGAGGACGTCCAGGGCCCGGTCGGATTCGCCCAACGCCCAGAGCGCCAGGGCGAGTTCGGCGCTCTCGCCGCCGGTCACCCACGGGTTGGGGTCGACGCAGCGGACGCCGAGGCCGGGGACGACGAAGCGGTCCCAGCCCTCCTCGATGCGGGACTTGGCCTCCGGTCCTGTGAGCGCGCCGCCGAGGACGGGGTAGTACCAGTCCATCGAGTAGCGGTCCTTGTCGAGGAACCGCTCGGGGTGGCGGCGTATCGCGTGCGCGAGGGCGCCCGTCGCCAGCTCCCAGTCCGGCTGCGGGTCGTCGCGCAGCTCCGCGAGGGCGAGCGCGCAGCGCAGCGCCTGGTGGATGGAGGAGGAGCCGGTGAGGAGCGCGTCGGTGACCGGGGTGCCGTCGGGCTCGCGCTTCCAGCCGATCTGGCCGCCGGGCTGCTGCAGCGCCAGGACGAACTCGACGGCCGCCACGACCACCGGCCACATGTGGTCGAGGAACGCCTCGTCGCCGGTGCTCAGGTAGTGGTGCCAGACGCCGACGGCGACGTACGCGCAGAAGTTGGTCTCGCGGCCGCGGTCGGTGACGGCGTCCGCGTCGCCGTCGGCGTACGCCGCGTACCAGGAGCCGTCCGTGTTCTGGTGCCGGGCCAGCCACTCGTAGGCGCGGGCGGCGGCCTCGTGCTCGCCGGACGCGTCCAGGGCCATGGCGGCCTCGGTGTGGTCCCAGGGGTCGAGGTGGTGGCCGCGGAACCACGGGATCGCGCCGTCCTCGCGCTGCACCGCGAGGATGCCGCGGACCGTCGCCGCCGCCTGATCGGCCGTCAGAACGCCCGGCAGGACCAGGTGTTCGGTGCGCTCGGGAATCGTCACGCCCCGGCCTTCGCGTCGACGGCCGGGCTCTGGGCGTCCGTGCGGGTGTCCGTGCGGGGCAGGTGCGGCTTCGTCGCGTACGCCACGAAGCTCTTGCCGATCAGCGGGTTGAGGGCCTGCTCGGCGACCTTCGTCGCCAGCGGCTTCTTCATGATGTCCCAGACGAGGAGCTTGTGGTACGCCCGCACGGGCAGCGCCTTGTCGTTGTCGACGCCGAACGCGCACTTCAGCCACCAGTACGGGGAGTGCAGGCCGTGCGCGTGGTGGGTGCCGTAGGGCTTGAGGCCCGACTCCCGCATCTTCGCGAGGAGTTCGTCCGCCTTGTAGATGCGGATGTGGCCGCCCTCGACCTCGTGGTACGCGTCGCTGAGCGCCCAGCACACCTTCTCCGGGCCGTAGCGCGGCACCGTCACCGCTATCCGGCCGCCCGGCTTCAGGACCCGCACCATCTCGGCGAGCACGCCCTTGTCGTCGGGGATGTGCTCCATCACCTCGGAGATGATCACGACGTCGAACGACTCGTCGGGGAAGGGGAGGTTGAGCGCGTCACCCTCCATCGCGGTGGCCGTCGCGCCCGCGGGGGCCTCACCCGCCTCCTTCATCGCCGCGAACCACTTGGCGACCTCGCGGATCTCCTCACCGTTCTGGTCGAGCGCCACGACCTGCGCCCCGCGCCGATAGCACTCGAAGGCGTGCCGCCCGGCCCCGCAGCCCAGGTCGAGGACCCGGTCCCCCGGGGCCAACGGGAAACGGGTGAAGTCGACGGTCAGCACGGGGTCCTGCTTCCTTCGGGCGTGGGCGCCAGGGCGGGGGTGTTGGGGGTTTGTCTGGGGCCGGGCGTGGGACCGGGGTCTTGTTGGGCCGCGGAGCGGCCGGATGCAGGGGTCGCGGAGCGACCGGAGACCCCGGCCGCGGAGCGGTCAAGGCCACGGGCCGCGGAGCGGCCGGAGGAACCCCGGCCCGCGGAGCGGGCGATCGCCTCCCGGTACTGGGCCACCGTGCCCTCCGCGGCGCGGGCCCAGGTGAACTTCGCAAGCACCCGCTCCCGCCCGGCCGCGCCGAGCCGACCCCGCAGTTCAGGGTCACCGAGCAGCCGGTTCAGGCCGGAGGCCAACGCTTCCGGGTCGCCGGGCGGAACGGCCAGACACGTCTCCCCGTCGGCCCCGGCGACCTCCGGGATCGCCCCGCCGGTCGTGGCGAGCAGCGGCGTACCCGTGGCCATCGCCTCCGCGGCGGGCAGCGAGAACCCCTCGTACAGAGAAGGCACACAGGCGATCTGCGCCGACCGCACGAGGTCGACGAGCTCCTCGTCGGTGATGCCCTTGACGAAGTCGACGGCACCGCCGAGGCCGTACCGCTCGATCGCGGCGGCCACCGGCCCGTCCTCCGCGCGCTTGCCGACGACGACGAGGTGCGCGGCCGGATTCTCCGTACGCACCTTCGCGAGCGCCTCGACCAGGTGGACGAGACCCTTCAGCGGTACGTCGGCGCTGGACGTCGTGACGATCCGCCCCGGCACCTCCGCGACCGACGGGTCCGGCGAGAAGAGGTCCGTGTCGGCGCCGATGTGGACGACGTCGATCCGGTCCGGCCGGACGCCGAGGTGGTCGACGATCTCCTGACGCGACGTACCGGAGACGGTGACGACGGAGGGCAGACGGCGCGCCACCCGCTTCTGCATCCGCGTGAACGCGTACCACCTGCGCACCGAGGCCCGGCGCTTCCAGTCGGGCGCGGCGTCCAGCTCAAGGCGGCGGTCCACGGTGATGGGGTGGTGGATGGTCGTCACCAGCGGCGCGCCCAGGTCGCCGAGGAGGCCGTAGCCGAGCGTCTGGTTGTCGTGCACGACGTCGAACTCGCCGCGCCGGGCGCGCAGATGGCGGCGCGCCCGCAGGCTGAAGGTGACGGGTTCGGGGAAGCCGCCGGTCCACATCGTCGCGACTTCGAGCGCGTCGATCCAGTCGCGGTACTCGTCGCGCTTGGGGGTGCGGAAGGGGTCCGGGGAGCGGTAGAGGTCCAGGCTCGGCAGCTCGGTCAGGCTGAGCCCGCGCAGGTCCTCGCCCTCGTCGAGCACGGGGTACGGCTGCGCGCCGATGACCTCGACGCGGTGGCCGAGGCGGACCAGCTCGCGGGAGAGATGCCGTACGTAGACACCCTGGCCGCCGCAGAACGGGTTCCCTTTGTACGTGAGGAGCGCGATGCGCAGCGGGCTGCCGCCGTCGGCCGCCGCACCCGGCGGGCGCTCCGGCGACGCACCCGGCACCGCCCCCGGCAGGGGACCCGCCTCCATGGCCTCAGCGGTCACTCTGGCCCCCTTCTGCCTTCAGTTGTCCGCGAGATTACGCCGGGACGGTAATCTAGAACAAGTTTCAGACTTGTTCCCGTGATGATCGCCCTTGATCGCCGGACCCGGTTGAATCTACCGGCAGGTAGCGGGGCTGGAAGGCCCGGATCAGGTGATTCGCGCCACGGCGGCCGCCCTGCCATGCTGTGCGGTCTCGATGGACGGGAACAGAGCTGACCAACCACTGACGGCTGACGGGACTGGCGGGGCGACGGGACTATGACAGCTGACGCGAAGGCGGCCGGAGCGGCCGTGTCGTCGGCGGCGCATCCGGCGTCGCCGCCCCTCACCGAGCGCCAGGAGGCGCGCCGCCGCCGCATCCTGCACGCCAGCGCCCAACTGGCCAGCCGCGGCGGCTTCGACGCCGTCCAGATGCGGGAGGTCGCCGAGGCCGCCGGCGTCGCCCTCGGCACGCTCTACCGCTACTTCCCGTCGAAGGTGCACCTGCTGGTCGCGACCATGCAGGACCAGCTCCAGCACATGCACACCACCCTGCGGAAGCGGCCCCCGGCCGGCGAGACCCCCGCCGAGCGGGTCGCCGAGACCCTGATGCGGGCCTTCCGCGCGCTCCAGCGCGAGCCGCACCTGGCGGACGCGATGGTGCGCGCCCTGACCTTCGCCGACCGGTCGGTGAGCCCGGAGGTGGACACCGTCTCGCGGCTCACCACGGCGATCATCCTGGACGCCATGGGCTTGGACGGCCAGCCCACCCCCGCGCAGCTCTCCGCGGTGCGGGTCATCGAGCACACCTGGCACTCCGCGCTGATCACCTGGCTCTCGGGCCGCGCCTCGATCGCCCAGGTCAAGATCGACATCGAGACGGTGTGCCGGCTGATCGACCTGACGGCGCCGGACGCGGCGTAGACCCCCGAAGAGACTTCTCCAGCTAGTCCTCGGGGGGAAACACCACCTCCCCGCTGCCGAGCAGCGTGATCGTGATGGCCTCGACGGGGCAGCTCTCGGCCGCCTCCAGGACCTTCTCGGCCGCGTCCGTCTCGGGCCGGGTGGGGTGCGACTGGCGGGCGGAGTCGAGGGTGAAGCCGTCCGGGGCGGTGTTCACGCACATGCCGGAGCCGATGCACACGGACCGGTCGACCTCGACGTGCCAGCGGTCGCCCATCAGGCACCGCCCCCGTCGCCCGCGTCGCCCGCCACGCTCGGCGGCTCGTACCCGACCGGCAGATGGATCATCTTGTGCTCGAAGTACTCGCCGTACCCCTCGGGCCCGAACTCCCGCCCCAGGCCGGAGTTCTTGTAGCCGCCGAAGGGGCCGAGCATGTCGAGGCTGAAGGTGTTCACGGAGTACGTTCCCGTCCGCACCCGGCGCGCCACGCCGAGCCCGCGCTCGACGTCGCCGGTCCACACGCTCCCGCTGAGCCCGTACTCGGAGTCGTTCGCGATCCGCACGGCCTCGTCCTCGTCACCGTACGGAAGCAGACAAATAACCGGCCCGAAGATCTCCTCACGAGCAATGCGCATGGAGTTGTCGACGCCGCCGAACAGCGTCGGCTCCACGTACCACCCCTGATCGAGCCCGGCCGGACGACCGCCCCCCGCGAGAATCTTGGCGCCTTCCTCCTGCCCGATCCGTATGTAGTCCAGCGACCGCCGCTGCTGCCGCTTCGCGACCAACGGCCCGAGTTCGGTGGCGGGATCCATCGGGTCCCCGACCTTCAGGGCGGACGCGGCGGCGGCGAAGGCCTCGGCGAACTCGTCGTAGCGCGAGCGCGGGACGAGGATGCGGGTCTGGGCCACGCAGGCCTGGCCGTTGATCATCCAGGCGAAGGGCACGATGCCGGCCACGGCACCGGGAGCGTCGGCGTCCGGCAGGATCACGGCGGCGGACTTGCCACCGAGCTCGAGCGTGACGCGGGTGAGGTTCCGCGCACAGACCTCCATGACCCGCTTGCCGGCCGCGACGGACCCGGTGAACGAAACCTTGTCGACCTCCGGATGCCCCACCAGATACTCACTGACCTCCCGATCGGCGGAGATGATCGAGAGCACCCCCTCCGGCAGCCCGGCCTCCGCCGCGATCTCGGCAAGCACATACGCGTCGAGCGGCGCCTCGGGAGAGGTCTTCAGAACGACCGGGCACCCGGCGAGCAGCGCGGGCGCGAGCTTGGCAGCAGCAGTGAACTGCGGAACGTTCCACGGCACGACGGCCGCCACCACCCCAACAGGCTCCCGCCGCACAAGAATCTTCCCCAACACCCCGTCCCGCGCCTCTTCATGACTGAACCCGCGCGCGGTGGTGATCGCCGCATCCCACACCATCATCGCGGACAGCGCCTGCACCATCACGGACGCGGTGAACGGAGTCCCGTTCTCGGAACTGATGATCCGCGCGATCTCCTCGTGTCGCGCCCCGATCCCGTCCTTGATCTTCCCGACGACCTCGATCCGCTCCTCCAGCGACAGCCGCGGCCAGGGCCCCTCGTCGAACGCCTTCCGCGCGGCGCCGACGGCCCGGTCGACATCGGCGGGCGAGGCATGCGGCACCCGCGCGAACACCTCACCACTGTGCGGCGAGACAACCTCGATGACGTCCTTCCCCAGGGGATCCGTCAACTCCCCACCGATGAACAGCTGTCCGTGCTCCACGATCTCGGTCATGGCTGACTGCCTCCTGCGGGACGCGTGTCGTTCCGGCACCGGTTCCTGACGCTGTCTGTTCCCTGACGTCACGTTCCCTGACGCCATTTCAGAACTGATACCAGTTCTAGTTCAAGGAGTCCACGGCAGCCACGGAGGCGCCCCCGACCCGCCGGTTACCCGGCGATCGAGGGCGCACTCAGAACCCGTGGGCCATAGGGGAGTACGACGTCCCGTCGTACAGGTACTCGGGAAGCCCAGCCGCCAGGGCCCGGATCGCCACGTCGAGACGCCGGGCGAGCCGGGGCCGCAGCAAGGCTTGAGCGTCAGCTGCCGTGACGAAGGAAGCGTCGGACAACTCCGCGTCACGGGGCCTGAGTTCGTCCGCCCGGACACCGTCCAGAACGCCGCCATCGAAGATGAAGCAAAGCTGGTCGTCCCAGGGCCCGTGGGGTGGCGCCCAGTCCACCACCAGGAGCCCACCCAGGGCGAGTTCAAGACCAAGCTCTTCGACCAGCTCGCGCATGGCGGCCTCATGCGGAGGCTCATTGGCCTCGGCCATCCCGCCGGGCAGGTCCCACCCGGGCTTGTACGTGGGCTTGACGAGCAGCACCCGCCCGCTCTCGTCCCGGATCAGCACGTCCGCCGCGACGCGCTTGCGCGGCTGGGTGGCGTTTCCCTCCGCGAGGTACGCGTTCCAGGCCTCCGGGTCGGCGGGAGAGGGAGGCCGCACCTCACCTGTACTCATGACCGGCGTACGAGCCGCGGCTCCAGCAGGTCCAGCGCCTCCTCCCAGCGGAAGCGGCCCGCTCCCCCGCCGACCTTCGGCGCGTGGGGCTCGTACGTGCCGATCAGGACGTCCATCTCACGCAGACGCCCCAAGCTTTGCCGGTAGGCGGGGTGGGCGGCCTGGGCCGCGTTCAGGTAGGGGAGGGCTGCAGTGGGGATGCCCATGCCGTATGCCTCGCAGAGGATGCCCAGGGCGAGGGTGTCGGAGATTCCGGCGGCCCATTTGTTGATCGTGTTGAAGGTGGCCGGGGCTACGGCGATGGCGTCGGCCGGTGGCAGTGGGCGGGGCTCACCGGGGGTGCGCCAGGCGGAGCGGATCGGGTGGCCCGTCCGGGACTGGATGGCCTCGGTGTCCAGGAAGCCCAGGCCCTGCGGGGTGGCGATGACCCCGACGTCCCAGCAGCGTTCCTGCGCGGCCGCGATCAGCTTGCCGACCTCGACTGCGATGCCGCACGCGCAGACGACGACGTACAGGAAAGGCTTCTTCTCCGGGGTGGCCGGGACAGCCGAGTGAGGCATGCCGCTCGGGTCGGTCGGGTCGGTCACGCGGCAGCTCCCAAGCGGCGGCTGAAGTGGTGCAGTTCAGGCAGCGTACGGCGGCGGTCGCGGGCCACCATGTCGGCGACCAGGTGTCGGACTGCGGGACGGCGGACGTCCTGGGCGGCGCAGGACTCGGCGGTGCGCAGGGCCTGGTATCCCTCGGCGAGGCGGCCCTGCTGGTGATGGGCGCGGGCCACCTCCACCCACAGGGCGGCACGGCGTTCGGGTACAGGAATGTGTCGGCGTATGAGCGGGCGGGCCGCTCGCAGGGCGAGGCCCGCGTCACCGAGCGCCACCAGGGCGCTGACCTCGTGAAGGGCGACGTTGGTGGGACCGAAGTTGGCCCAGGCATCGGGCTGGTCGAGGGAGACGTACTGAGCCACCTCTTTCGCCTCCGCGAGGAACTCCTCAGTGGCGACACGGTCACCTCCGCCGCTGGCCGCTGTCACGCCACGCAGGAGCAACAGACCCACCGCCGCGAGGTACTTCGGGGAGCGACCGTCGTAGGAGCCGGTGAGCTGATCGGCGGTGTGGCGGACGAGCGTGACAGCTTGGGCGGTGTATTTCTCGCGGGCCAGGACGTGGGCCTGTACGCGAACGCTGGAGGCGAGGATCACCGGGTCACCCGAGCGTTCGGCCTCGGCCATCGCGCGACCGACCGCGAGCCAGGCACCGCCCTGGTCATGCTGTTTGAGCAGCAGGCTGGTCGAGGTCTGGTACGCCGTGGCCAGCAGCGCGGAGAGTACGTCCGCCGGCGCAGGGTCGGCGGCGGCCTGCCGCAGGTCGGCAATCAGGCCGGGGAGTGTGCGTTCCAGAGCCGTGTAGTCGCAGGTGCAGAAGAGCCTGCGGGCCGCGCCGACCCGGTCGCGAAGGACCGTCGTATCCAGGACGGTACCGGTGCCCGCCGAGGCAGGGCCAGGCAGGAGGGCTCGGACGAGGTTGTCGTGGGCGGCAGTCGCCGTAGCGGAAGGTGTGAGTGCGGTGAGGCCCGCGGCGAGGAAGGTACGACGGTCCATGTCTACGGCTTCGGGATCGGCGGTGGGGGAGGCAGCGCCGGACGCGGCAGCAAGGCCCAACTGCTTTGGCGAAATGGCCAGTTCCTGCGCGACGGCGCGTAGGACACGAATGTCGTCCGTGCCACGGCCGCTCTCCAGACGGCTCACCTTGGACTGGTGGTAGCCGAGTGCCGCAGCGACGTCCTTTTGCGAGCGTCGCTGTAGCACCCGGGCCAGACGGATCGCTTCACCGATCCGCCTCGCTTCACTGAGTGCCTCGGCCATCTGCCACGGCCCCTTCCGCCGTCGCCGATTCTGCCTGCTCAACCGAGCGTAGATCAGGTGAGTTTCGCTGTGATGCAGCTCCTGCATATCCGATGCAGCACCGGCGCAGAGAGCAACCCACTGCTGTGGTGGGCTGATTGCGTGAGGGGGAAGTCCCCACACCGGAAGGCCGTCCATGGCAGCGCACCAGCTCACGCTCTCCGTACCAGGCACGCCGGCCGCGGTCACCACCGCCCGCCACCAGGCCGTGGACGGAATACGGGGCTGGAAGACAGAACTGGACGACAGTGTCGTGCGCACCGCCGCGTTGGTGATCAGCGAGCTCGTCACCAACGCGATCCAGCACACCCGCGCCGGTGAGGTTCTCCTGTCCGCGCGGCTCAGCGATGCCGTTCTGCGCATCGAGGTTCGAGACTCCAACCCCGTGCTCCCCCAGCCCGGCATCCCGGACGAGTACAGCGAGAACGGCCGGGGCCTGGTGCTCGTCGCCGCCCTCACCGACCGGCACGGCGCTGAGCCGACACCCACCGGAAAGCAGTGCTGGGCCGAGATCGCCCTGGCCTCTCCCTCCGGGGCCGCACATTCCGAGCCTCCTGCGGCCATCACTGTCGGCGACAGCTTCGGCAAGACCGGCAGACCTCCGCAGAGCTACCGGTGCGAGTGCTGGACCGAAGACCTCACCGAAGGGGCGGAGCCGAAGCTGCGGGCATCCTTCGACGCACGTTCGGCGCCTCAAGCAGACCGATGGGTCACCGCCACACTTCGCGCCATCTCACCGGCACTCGACCCGGGAGCCTCCCAGGATGTGTGGGACTGGCTGCACGACAGTCGCATCGAGACGCGGCGGGCCCTACTGCGCACAGAGCCCTGCACGGCGTCAGTGACCCGGGCCAACACGCGCATCACCTGGACGATCCGCCCCAGCCTCCCTTGCGCTCCTCGCCACTCTGAAGATGAAGGTCTTCGGTAGGGCACCGCAGAGTGGGCGTCGACATATCGGCAACTACCGGCCCGGCTTCCAATCCATGTCGAGGATGGCGGCGTGCACAGCGGCGACGATCATCGTGATGGCGAGGACACCGCCCACCCAGTTCTTCGGATTGCCGAGCACGGACCCCACGATGGCCGAGCCGTAGATGAGGACCGCGTAGATCGCAGGCACGGCCATGCTGACGACGCGCTTCTTGGCCGCGATGAAGAACAGGGCCGGCGCCAGAAGGCCGGCCGACGCCACGACCACGACGACCCAGATCACCTTGTGCTGCATCTTCGCGTACATGCGGGCCTGGATGGGCGCGTTGATGTGCGGACTGCTCATGGTGCCCCCTTACCTCAACCAGACATCAAGCGTGACCTACAGCAGACCTCAATGGGGGGCTTTCGGGGGATTCCGGAGCGGGCCTCAGGAGCAACCGGCACGTCGGCGTCATCAGACCAACTCCCCGAAGCATCAGTCGACTTGGGCGACCTTTGGAACAAGTTCTAGTTATAGTGGGCACCCGGCGGCGAGCGGGGGCGGAGCATGACTCAGGCGAGCGGCACCGGGACCATCGTGCACGGGGGTGGGGTGTGGAGCATTCGCGTGCCCATTCCTGACAATCCCCTCGGGTACACCCTGGTTCATCTCCTCGACACCGGCCGGGGGCCCGTTCTCGTCGACACCGGGTGGGACGACCCCGGGTCGTGGGACACGCTGGTCGCAGGGCTTGCCGCTTGTGGGGTCGGAGTCGGGGACGTACACGGGGTGTTGATCACTCATCATCATCCTGACCACCACGGGCTGTCCGCGCGGGTGCGGGAAGCGTCCGGCGCCTGGATCGCCATGCACGAGGCCGACGCCGACGTCGTGCGGCGCACCCGTGAGCACGCGCCCGCGCGGTGGTACGGGTACATGGCCGACAAGCTCGCCGCCGCCGGCGCTCCCGCCGAGCACATCGCACCTCTCCTCGCCGCCCGCGACGCGGGCCGCACCCCGAGGCTCCCAGGCCTCGCCCCCGCCCTGCCCGACCGCGCCATCGCCCCCGGCGAACTCGTCCCCCTCGCGGGGCGGAAACTACGCGCCATCTGGACCCCGGGGCACACCCCCGGCCACGTCTGCCTGCATCTGGAGGAGGAGCATCCGGCGGGGCGCGAAGGGCACGGGCGGTTGTTCTCCGGTGATCATCTGCTGCCCGGGATCACTCCGCATGTCGGCCTTTACGAGGATCCGGACGACGCCACCGTCACCGATCCCCTCGGTGACTATCTCGACTCACTTGAGCGGGTCGGGCGGCTCGGCGTCGCCGAGGTTCTGCCTGCCCATCAGCATGCTTTCGTCGAAGCTCAGCCCCGCGTACGGGAGTTGCTCGCCCACCACGAAGAGCGGCTGACCCACCTGCTCGGCCTGCTCGGCGAGCCCCGTACCCCCTGGCAGCTCGCCGAGCGCATGGAGTGGAACCGGCCCTGGGCCGACATCCCCTACGGGTCGCGGAACATCGCCGTGTCGGAGGCCGAGGCCCACCTGCGGCGGCTCGTGAAGTTGGGGCGCGCGGAGGCCGTGGCGGGGAGCGATCCCGTCATGTACGTGGCGTACGCCGCCTAGTAGGTGTTCGTGACGTACGCCACCTCACCAGCCCTCGTCCCCCCGCAACACCGCGTCCGCTCCCCCGTCGATGAACACCACCTGTCCCGTGACGTGCGTGTTCTCCGGCGACGTCAGGTGGTCCACGAGGGGGGCGAGCTGTTCCGGGTCCGCGTAGCCGTGCAGGGGCATCGGGACGGACGCGTCGGTGAGCGCGTGCAGTTCCGGGTCCTCCAGCAGGGGGCGGCTGAGCGGCGTACGGACGATGCCGGGTGCGATCGCGTTGAGGGGGATGCCCGCGCCCGCCCACGCGTCGGTGACAGCGGCCCGCCGTACCCAGCGGACCAGCGCCCGCTTCGCGGAGGCGTACACCAGCCGGCCCTCGCCCCGCTCGACGGCGGCCCGCGCGGCCGCGACGGCCGCCTCCTCGTCGCCCGCGAGCACCGCGGCGACGATCGCCGGATCGGTCTCGTGCACGGCGGCCAGCGAGGCGACGGCGAGCGCGCGCGGGTCCCGGCCCGCGGCGAGCAGCGGCCGCAGGCCCGCCAGCGTGGCGATCGCGCCGAAACCGTTCACACTCACCGCGACCGGGTCGAACAGGCCGACCCCGGCACACGCCACCACCGCGTCCAGGCGCCCGCCGCCCAGCTCGGCGGCCTCCTCCACGAGCTGGGCGCGCCCCTCGACGGTGCTCAGGTCCGCGCGGATCGCGGAGTCCTCGCTCTCCTTGATGTCGGCGCCGATGACGCGGTGGCCCCGGGCGGTGAGGCGGCGCGCCACGGCCCTGCCGATTCCGGAGGCGGCTCCGGTGACGAGATAGGTACGGGCCGCCGCCCGGCTTCCCGGCCCCTCGTGACGTTCAGTACGTTCGGTCCCCGTGCCCGCCATGCGCGCTCCCCTCGGCTCCCGTACCCCGGGTCAACTCCCGTACCCCGAGGCCCAGGCCAAAGTACGCCCGCCCGGCACGCCCTGCCAGAGGGCGCCGGGCCCGTGGGAACGGGCATACGGGCCGGTAGAGTGGGCGCGTCGTCATCATGCGCGTACGAGGGAAAGCCGGTGCGAATCCGGCGCTGACCCGCAGCCGTGAAGCCGCGTCGCAGCCCGCGCGGCAAGCCGGAATGCCTCGTCCGCCGCATGACCGGCTCGCGTCATCGGAAACGTGCCGATGGCCGGCACCGTCGAGGTATACGGAGCCGGAGCCGCCCGGTGCCCGTCCGTGCCGTGCCGCCCGGCTCCCCGCAGGGAGAGGCACCCGCCGCATCATGAACGTTCGCCGCAGCGCAGCTGCCCTGGCCGTGGCCGTCGCCGCCCTCGGCACCGCCGCCGCCCCGGCCGCCCTCGCCGACGACGCCTCGCCGTCGCCCAAGGGGCCGCTGCCGTCCGGTCTGTACGGCAAGAAGGACCCGCAGTTCGACGGCGTGTTCCGGCAGTCGTACGCGCTGCTCGCGCAGAAGACCGTGGGTGTCACCCCGGCCGACAAGGCCGTCGACTGGCTCACCGGCCAGCAGTGCTCCAGCGGCGGCTTCGCGGCGTACCGCGCGGACGCCACCGAGCCGTGCGACTCCAAGACGCAGGTCGACTCGAACTCCACCGCCGCCGCGATCCAGGCGCTGCACGCCGTCGGCAACGAGTCGAACACGGTGAAGAAGGGCCTCGACTGGCTGAAGTCCGTCCAGAACCAGGACGGCGGCTGGGGCTACAACCCGGGCCTGCCCAGCGACGCCAACTCCACCGGCATCGTGATCGGCGCGCTCGCCGCCGTCGGCGAGAAGCCCGCCTCCGCGAAGTCCCAGAAGGGCAAGTCGCCGCTCGACGCGCTGACGAAGCTCGCCATGGACTGCGGCAAGGACGGCGGCGCGTTCGGCCTCGCCGACGCCAAGTCCGGCAAGCTCACGCCGAACGCCGACGCCACCGCGGCCGGCGTCCTCGGCGGCCTCGGCCAGGGCCTCGTGCCCGCGAAGGGCAAGGAGGCCGGCTCCGCGCCGAAGTGCGCGAAGCCCGACACCGCCGGGCAGGCCGCACGGAACGGCACCGGCTACCTCCTGAAGTCCCTCGCCAAGACCGGCCACCTCACCTCCGCCATGCCCGGCGCCAAGGACCAGCCGGACGTCGGCAACACCGCCGACGCCGTGGTCGCGCTCGCCGCCGCGGGCCAGGCCGAGCAGGCGAAGAAGTCGGCCGGGTGGCTGTCGAAGAACTCCGCCGCCTGGGCCAAGGACAGCGGCCCCGCCGCGTACTCCCAGCTCGTCTTCGCGGCGCTCGCCGCGGACATGGACGTACGCGACTTCGGCGGCGCCGACCTCGTGAAGCAGCTCAACGCGCAGGGCCCGACGCCCAAGGCGATCAGCGAGGTCACCACCGGGGCGAAGGTGAAGGACGAGAACGAGGACAAGGACGACGACGGGTCCGGCGTCAGCGTCTGGTGGATCGTCGGCGTCGGCCTGGTCGCGGGCGCGGGCATCGGCTTCCTGCTCAGCGGCCGCAAGAAGAAGAACCAGCTGTGAGCCGGCGCCACCCGGGGCGCGGCCGCCTCACGGTGGCCGCCCTGCTCACCACGGTCCTGACACTCTTCGTCGGGACACTCCTCGCCGCGGGCCCCGCCCACGCCGCCGACTACCGCTACTGGTCGTTCTGGCAGCAGGGCAAGGACGGCGCGTGGGTGTACGCGACGCAGGGGCCCTCCATCGCCCGGCCCGACGACGGTGACGTGGAGGGCTTCCGGTTCGCCGTGTCCGCCAACTCCGGCAGCGCCGAGAAGCCGCGCGGCGCCGCCGACTTCGGCGCGATCTGCGCGGACACACCCGCCGAAGACGGCCACAAGCGGATCGCGCTCGTCATCGACTTCGGCACGCCGGGCGACGCTCCGGGCGGCGAGCGGCCCCCGAAGCCGCGTACGGCGTGCGCGAGCGTCGACTCCGGCGGCACCAGCGCCGACGCGCTCGCCGCCGTCGCCAAGCCGCTGCGCTACAACAGCTCCGCGCTGCTGTGCGCCATCTCCGGCTACCCGAAGCAGGGGTGCGGCGAACAGGTCTCCGGCAAGGAGTCGGGCGGCAAGGGCGACACGTCCGAGTCGGCCCAGGGCAACGGGGACAGCGGGGGCGACGACGGCGGTCCCTCCGTCGGCCTGCTCGCGGGCATCGCGGCGATCGTCGCCCTCGGTGCCGCCGCCGTCTGGCAGGCCCGCCGCCGCCGTGGCTGACCCTGCCCCCGAAGACCGGCCCGCCCGGCGGCTTCGCCTCGCGCCGCAGGCGCACCGTTCCAACGCGCTGCACCCGGGCGCCTGGTGGCTGTGGGCGCTCGGCCTGGCCACGGCCGCGTCCCGCACCACCAATCCGCTGCTCATCGGGCTGCTCATCGGCGTCGCGGGGTACGTCGTCGCGGCCCGTCGCACGTCGGCGCCGTGGGCGCGGTCCTACGGCGCGTTCGTGAAGCTCGCGCTCGTCGTCATCGGCATCCGGCTCGTCTTCGCGATCGTGCTCGGCTCGCCGATCCCCGGTACGCACCTCATCGTGACGCTGCCCGAGGTGCCGCTGCCCGACTGGGCGCAGGGCGTGCGGATCGGCGGCCGGGTCACCGCGGAGGGCGTGGTGTTCGCGCTGTACGACGGCGTGCGCCTGGCCGGGCTGCTGATCTGCGTCGGCGCCGCGAACGCCCTCGCCAGCCCGGCGCGCCTGCTGAAGTCCCTTCCGGGCGCTCTGTACGAGGTCGGGGTGGCCGTCGTCGTGGCGATGACGTTCGCGCCGAACCTGATCGCCGACGTCCAGCGACTGCGGGCCGCCAGGCGGCTGCGCGGGCGCCCTGACAAGGGCGTACGCGGGCTGCTCCAGGTGGGCCTGCCGGTCCTGGAGGGCGCGCTCGAACGGTCCGTCGCGCTGGCCGCCGCGATGGACGCGCGCGGCTTCGGCCGCACGGCCGCCGTGCCCGCGCGGGTGCGCAGGACGACGGCGGTGCTCACCCTCGGCGGACTCATGGGCGTCTGCGCGGGTACGTACGGACTGCTCACCGCGGACGGCACGACGTACGGCCTGCCGGTGCTCGGCGTCGGGCTCGCCGCCGCGCTCGGCGGGCTCTGGCTCGGCGGGCGCCGCTCGGTGCGCAGCCGCTACCGCCCGGACCGGTGGGGCCTGCGCGCCTGGCTGGTGGCCGGGTCCGGGGCCGCCGTGGCGACCCTGATGATCGCCGCGAGCTCCTCCGCCTCGGACGCCCTGAACCCCGGGGTCGTCCCGCTGGTCGCGCCCACGCTGCCGCTGCTGCCCGCCGCGGCCATTCTGATCGGGCTTCTGCCCGCGTTCGTGGCGCCGGTGCCGCCGCCCGCCGAGGCCCCCGTGTCCGCGCGCTCCGCCAAGCCGCCCCGCATGCCCGCCAAGGAGAAGACCTCATGACCATGATCCGGTTCGAGGACGTCTCCGTACGCTACGAAGGGGCCGCCGGGCCGACCGTCCGGGGCGTCGACCTGGCCGTGCCCGAGGGCGAGCTGGTGCTGCTCGTCGGCCCGTCCGGAGTCGGCAAGTCGACACTTCTCGGTACGGTCAGTGGGCTCGTCCCGCACTTCACGGGCGGCACGCTGCGCGGCCGGGTGACCGTCGCGGGCCGCGACACCCGCACCCACAAGCCGCGCGAGCTGGCCGACGTCGTCGGCACCGTGGGCCAGGACCCGCTCGCCCACTTCGTCACGGACACCGTCGAGGACGAGCTGGCGTACGGCATGGAGTCGCTCGGCCTCGCCCCCGACGTCATGCGCCGCCGCGTCGAGGAGACCCTCGACCTGCTCGGCCTCGCGGACCTGCGCGACCGCCCCATCACCACCCTCTCCGGCGGCCAGCAGCAGCGCGTGGCCATCGGCTCCGTCCTCACCCCGCACCCGCGCGTCCTGGTCCTGGACGAGCCGACGTCGGCCCTGGACCCGGCGGCCGCGGAAGAAGTCCTCGCCGTCCTCCAACGCCTCGTCCACGACCTCGGCACGACCGTCCTCATGGCCGAGCACCGCCTGGAACGCGTCGTCCAGTACGCCGACCAGGTCCTCCTCCTCGCCGCCCCCGGCGAACCGCCACTCCTGGGCGACCCGGCCGAGGTGATGGCCGTCTCCCCGGTGTACCCCCCGGTCGTCGACCTGGGCCGCCTGGCGGGCGTGACCCCACTGCCGCTCACGGTGCGGGACGCCCGGCGGCGGACCGCGGGGTTGCGGGAGCGGTTGGTGGGGGTGGCGCCTGGTGAGGGGCGGCCCGTGGGGGCGTCCACGGCCGAGGGAGCCGCCGTGGCTTCGGAACCTCGTCCGGAGCCCGGCCCGGCCGAGGCTGTGGCGCCCGCGTCCGGGGCGTCCGGGCGTGCCTCCCGCTGGCGGCGCATCGGCGGGAAGGGCCGGGGCGGCGGGGCGGAGGTCACGGCGCCGGATGCCGCGCGGCCGGACAGCGCGGCGCCGGACGCCTCGGACGCCGAAGCCGCGCAGGCGGGGGAAGCTGTCCAGGAAGCAGCGCCTGCCGGTGCGCCGCGCGCCGCGCGGGTCAGTGGGCTCGCCGTGTACCGGGGCCGGGTCGAGGCGCTGCGGCGGGTCGACCTCGACGTCTGCGCCGGGGAGACCGTCGCGCTGATGGGGCGCAACGGCGCGGGCAAGTCCACGCTCCTTTCCACCCTGGTCGGGCTGCTCGCGCCCACGTCGGGGACGGTGCGGGTGGGCGGCGCCACGCCGCACCGGACGACGCCGCGCGAACTGATCCGGCGCGTCGGCCTCGTACCGCAGGAGCCCCGTGACCTGCTGTACGCGGACACGGTCGCGGCCGAGTGCGCGGCGGCCGACCACGACGCGGACGCGGCGCCGGGAACCTGCCGGGACCTGGTCGCCGAGCTGCTGCCCGGCATCGCGGACGACACGCACCCCCGCGACCTGTCCGAGGGCCAGCGCCTGGCTCTCGCGCTCGCGATCGTCCTCACCGCACGCCCGCCCCTGCTCCTCCTCGACGAGCCGACCCGCGGCCTGGACTACGCGGCCAAGGCCCGCCTGGTCACGATCCTGCGCGGCCTCGCGGCGGAGGGCCACGCGATCGTCCTCGCCACGCACGACGTGGAACTGGCCGCCGAGCTGGCCCACAGGGTGGTGATCCTCGCCGAGGGCGAGGTGGTGGCCGACGGCCCGACGGCGGACGTCGTGGTGTCGTCCCCGTCGTTCGCCCCGCAGGTCACGAAGGTCCTGGCGCCGCAGCCGTGGCTGACGGTGACGCAGGTACGGCGGGCGCTGCGCGCGGCGGCACCGAGCGAAGGAGAGGGCGCGACCCCGTGAACGACGCCCACCAGACCCACCTCGACCGCCCTGACCACTCCGACCGCCAGGTCCGCCCCGTCCGGCTCGGCCCCCGCTCCGTCGCCGCGCTCGGCCTGGTCACCGCTATCGGGTTCGTCGCCTTCGGATGGCCGCTGTTCGCAGGCGGGGACTCCAGCTTGAGCGCGCATGCGAAGGACGCCCCGTGGCTGTTCGCGGCTCTGCTACCACTACTGCTCGGCGTGGTCGTGGCGACCATCGCCGACGTCGGCCTGGACGCGAAGGCCATCGCGATGCTCGGGGTGCTCGCCGCGGCCGGCGCGGCGCTGCGGCCGCTGGGGGCGGGCACGGCCGGGATCGAGCCGATGTTCTTCCTGATGGTGCTGAGCGGGCGGGTGCTGGGGCCGGGGTTCGGCTTCGTGCTCGGCTCGGTGTCGATGTTCGCGTCCGCGCTGCTCACGGGCGGGGTCGGCCCGTGGATGCCGTTCCAGATGCTGGCGATGGGCTGGGTGTGCATGGGGGCGGGCCTGCTGCCGGGCCCGGACACGCTGCGCGGTCGGGGCGAGCTGTACGTCCTCGGGGCGTACGGAGCGGTGTCCTCCGTCCTGTACGGCACCGTCATGAACCTCCAGGGCTGGCCGTACATCGGCGGCCTGGCCACAGGCGTCTCCTTCGTGCCCGGCGACCCGGTGGGCGAGAACCTCGCCCGTTTCCTCGCGTACTGCCTGGCGACATCCCTCGGCTGGGACCTGCCGCGCGCCGTGGTCACGGTGGCGCTCAGCCTCACGCTCGGCCCGGCCGTCCTGAAGGCGCTGCGCCGGGCCACGAGGCGGGCCGCGTTCGAGACGCCGGTCACATTCGAGCCCTCGCGGCGGTGAACGGTCTTGCGCGTTCTGTGATGAAACGGGTGGGTGGCGGGTGAGGCGGCCCACAGGACTTTGGTCCTCTACTACCCGGGGTCGGAGCCGCACACCGTTGCCATGTCCCCACCAATCAACGCGCTGACCTGCGAATTGAGAGCCAGGTCACACGAGGGACCTCCGGTCCGGGTGCGAGTGCCACTAGTAAGAGGGGTCATTGCGGCGGCGTAACAGCCCTGCTTCTCTGGATGAGTCGCACGGCGCCGACGAGCCCACCCGGGCCTCGGCGCCGAGGCATTCCCCCCACGGTCCGCGTGACCACGGTGTGCCCGCGACCGCCCCATTCCCCACCGGAAGGTTCCTCTGTGACCGTCTCCATCCTCCGCCGCATCGCTTCCCCGAAGAAGGCCATCGCCGCCGGCGCCGTCGCGGCTGCCGCCACCGGCATGGTCTTCGCTGCGGCCCCCGCCCAGGCCGCTCCGGCGGCCGCGACGTCCGACTCGGCCAAGGCCGTGGCGCAGCGGATGATCGCCGACGACGCGCAGTTCCAGTGCTTCGACCGCATCGTCTCCCACGAGAGTGGCTGGGACGTCAACGCGAAGAACGCCTCCTCCGGCGCGTACGGCCTGGTCCAGGCCCTGCCCGGCTCCAAGATGGCCTCGGCCGGCGCCGACTGGCAGACCAACCCCGAGACCCAGATCAAGTGGGGCCACGAGTACATGAAGGACCGCTACGGCAGCCCGTGTGGCGCGTGGGACCACTGGCAGGCGAACGGCTGGTACTGAGCCCGGCCCCTGGGCCTTGAGCAGTAGCCACCTTGAGCTACGAAGAGGGCGGCACCCCTGACGGGGGTGCCGCCCTCTTCCGCGCTCCCGCACCCGTCCTGGGGCTCCGCCCCTCTCCCCCTCATCGGCGCTCCGCGCCTCGCCCTCAATCGCCGGGCGGGCTATAAATAGCCCGCCCGGCGCTCGGGCTTTTTAGCCCGTCCGGCGTTTGAGGCCGAGGCCGTCCAGGCCGATACGGGGGTCCGGGGGCGGAGCCCCCGGTTTCGGGAAGGGGCGGGATTGGGGAAGCCCCCGGCAGGGCCTACAACCGCTGCAAAATCGTCGCCGTAGCCACCGCACCCCCCGCACACATGCACACCAACGCGAACTCCTTGTCGGCCCGCTCCAGTTCATGCAGGGCGGTGGTCAGCAACCGCGCCCCCGTCGCCCCCACCGGATGCCCCAGAGCAATGGCGCCCCCGTTCACATTCACCTTCTCCAGGTCCTGCCCGAAGACCTGGGCCCAGCTCAACACCACAGCGGCGAACGCCTCGTTGATCTCGACCAGATCGATGTCCTTGAGGGACATCCCCGCCTTGCCGAGCACAGCCCGGGTGGCGTCGATGGGCCCGTCGAGATGGAAGTGCGGATCGGCCCCGACGAGCGCCTGCGCGACGACCCGGGCCCGCGGCCGCAACCGCAGTGCGCGAGCCATCCGCTTGGAGGTCCACAGCAAGGCAGCCGCCCCGTCGGAGATCTGCGAGGAGTTCCCCGCCGTGTGCACGGCGGTGGGCATGACCGGCTTGAGCCGCCCGAGCACGTCCATGGACGTGTCGCGCAGCCCTTCGTCGCGGTCGACGAGCCGCCACATGCCCTGCCCGGCGGCCTGCTCCGCCTCGGTGGTGGGGACCTGCACGGCGAACGTCTCGCGTTTGAACCGCTCCTCGCCCCACGCGACCCCCGCCCGCTCCTGCGAGATGAGTCCGAGGGAGTCGACGTTCTCGCGGCTGAGCCCGCGCTTGCGGGCGATCCGTTCGGCGGCCTCGAACTGGTTGGGCAGGTCGATGTTCCACTCGTCGGGGAAGGGCTTGCCGGGCCCGTTCCGGGACGCGGACCCGAGCGGCACCCGCGACATCGACTCGACGCCACAGCTGATGCCGACGTCGATGACGCCGCCCGCGACCATGTTGGCGACCATGTGCGAGGCCTGCTGGGACGAGCCGCACTGGCAGTTGACCGTCGTCGCGCCCGTCTCGTACGGCAGGCCCATGGTGAGCCACGCGGTGCGCGCCGGGTTCGCGGACTGCTCGCCGGCCTGGGTGACGGCGCCGCCGACGATCTGCTCGACGCAGTCGGCGTGGATGCCGGTGCGGCCGAGGAGTTCACGGTAGGTCTCGCCCAGGAGATAGGCGGGATGGAGATTGGCGAGCGCACCCCCGCGCTTGCCGATCGGCGTACGTACGGCTTCGACGATCACAGGTTCAGCGGCCACTGGCCCGTCCTCTCCATTCACATCCCGCGGGACGTCCCGACACCCCCGCACCAGAACTAGTACGCGTTCTAGTTATCCTCACAGTCTGCTGAGCCCGACCCCACCCCCGCAAGGGTCGTGCACGCACCGCCCGCACGACAGGCACCCAAAGCGATGCGTCAAGGCCCTTGCCACTTGTAGAACCCGTTACTACGTTGCGACGCATCTCCTGATGCCCCGTCAGATGAACGTCTGGAGTTGCCGATGCCCTGTCCCGCGCTGCCCGACGGGTTCGACTTCACCGATCCCGATGTGCTGCAAGCCCGCGTGCCCTTCCCGGAGTTCACGCTGCTGCGGAGGTCGGAGCCGGTGCGCTGGATCGCCCAGCGGCCCGGCATCTCCGGGTTCGACGACGCCGGCTACTGGGCCGTGACCCGGCACGCGGACGTCAAGTACGTGTCCACGCACCCGGAGTTGTTCTCCTCCAACCTCAACACCGCGGTCATCCGCTTCAACGAGTCGATCAGCCGCGACCAGATCGAAGTCCAGAAGATGATCATGCTCAACATGGACCCGCCCGAGCACACCCGGGTCCGCCAGATCGTGCAGCGCGGCTTCACCCCGCGCGCCATCCGCTCCCTGGAGGACGCGCTGCGCAGCCGCTCGCACAAGATCGTCGAGGCGGCCCTGGAGAACGCCGCCGACGACGGCTCCTTCGACTTCGTCACCAACGTCGCCGTCGAACTCCCGCTCCAGGCCATAGCCGAGCTGATCGGCGTACCCCAGGAGGACCGCTCGAAGATCTTCGACTGGTCCAACAAGATGGCGGCGTACGACGACCCGGAGTACGCGATCACCGAGGAGGTCGGCGCCGAGGCCGCCATGGAGATCGTGTCGTACGCGATGCACCTGGCCGCCGCCCGCAAGGAGTGCCCGGCCAAGGACATCGTCAGCCAACTCGTGGCCGCCGAGGACGAAGGCAACCTGTCCTCCGACGAGTTCGGGTTCTTCGTCATCCTGCTGGCCGTCGCCGGCAACGAGACCACCCGCAACGCCATCACCCACGGCATGCACGCCTTCCTCACCCACCCCGACCAGTGGGAGCTGTTCAAGCGCGAGCGCCCGGTGACGACCGCCGAGGAGATCGTGCGCTGGGGCACGCCCGTGGTGTCCTTCCAGCGCACCGCGACCCAGGACACCGAACTGGGGGACGTACGGATCAAGAAGGGCGACCGCGTCGGAATCTTCTATTCCTCCGCCAATCACGATCCCGAAGTCTTCGAGAACCCCGACGTGTTCGACATCACCCGGGATCCGAACCCCCATCTCGGTTTCGGCGGCGGAGGCCCGCACTTCTGCCTCGGCAAATCCCTGGCGGTCCTCGAAATCAACCTCATCTTCAACGCCGTCGCCGAGGCGATGCCCCAACTGCGGCTCACCGGCGACCCACGCCGACTCCGCTCGGCCTGGCTCAACGGAGTCAAGGAACTCCAGGTCAGCACCCGCTGACCGGGCCCCACGGGAGGCAGGGGCACACCCCCTACGCCCCGCCCCTGCCTCCCCTGGCCCGGCCGCACCTCGCCGCACCGAGGAATTCCGCCAAATGTTCACTTGATCGGCAAGCCGTGCCAACGTTTTCGTTACGCGAGACGTCTTGAGGGGTGACCTTGCCTCTCCAAGACTTGGAACGGAAACGGTGACCGTGGTCTCTGCCGACCTCTCGATCCTTCCCACCGGCAGTTCACCCACGGAACGGAAGAATCCCTTCCGCGCCCTGCGCACCTTCTACCGGCGACACCGCATCGCCGTCCTCGCCACCGCGCCCACCCTTCCCCTGTACGCGCTGTGGGCGGCGTTCCTCGCCACCGGCGGCGGGGACCTCGCGGCCCAGCAGGCCTGGGCCCGGTTCGCGGACGAGCACGGCTCGGCGGCGTACAGCCTCTTCTGGTACGGCGGCATGCACACCGCCAACTACAGCCTGATATCGCCGTACTTGATGGCCGCGATCGGTGTGAAGACCGTGACCGTGCTCTCCGGCGTCGCGGGCGCCTGGCTGGTCGCGGTGCTCATCGAGCGCTCCGGGGTGCGCCGCCCTCTGTGGCCCGCGGTCCTCGCCTCGCTCGCCGTGTGGTGCAACGTCGCCTCCGGGCGCACCACGTTCGCGCTCGGCCTCGCCTTCGGGCTCGGCGCCGTCCTCGCGGTGCTGCGCGGGAGGCGCCTGACGGTCGCGGTGATCTGCTCGGCGCTCGCCACCATGGCGTCCCCGGTGGCGGGCCTGTTCCTGCTGGTGGCGGGGGCGGGCTACTTCTTCGTACGCGAATGGGGGCGCGCCCTTGCCCTGCTCGCGCCGCCCGTCGTGGTCGTCGGCGTCACGACCCTGCTCTTCCCCTTCAAGGGCGAGCACCTGATGTGGGCGGACCGCGTCTTCCCGCCGGTCTTCTTCAGCCTGGTCCTGGTGGTGGCGGGGCCGCGGGAGTGGCGGGTGCTGCGGTGCGGGGCGGGGGTGTACGCGGCGGGGACCGTCCTCACGTACCTCATACCGTCCCCGATCGGCACGAACGTCGAGCGGCTCGCCGAACTCGTCGCGCCCGCGCTGCTCCTGGCCGCGCTGCTCAGCCCGGCGCTGCCGGTCATGCGCCGGATGGCGCTGGTGACGGCGCTCGTCCTGTCGACGGCGTGGGTGGCGCAGAAGACGGCCGACGACCTGGAGGTGTCGACGATCGTGCCCGCCTGGGCGACGGACACGCAGGCGGTCGTACGCGAACTGGAGCGCCTGGGCGCCGACCGCGGCCGGGTCGAGGTGGTCCCGGCCCGCAACCACCGCGAGGCCACCGCGCTCGCTCCGTACGTGAACATGGCGCGCGGCTGGAACCGGCAGCTCGACATCGAGCGCGGGCGGCTGTTCTACGACGGCTCGTTCTCCGCCACGACGTACCGCGCCTGGCTCGACAAGTGGGCGGTCGGCTTCGTCGTGCTGCCGTCCGGCCGCCCCGACGGGCCCGCCCTCGACGAGGCCGCCCTGGTCAAGAGCGGACCGAAGTGGCTGGAGCCGGTGTGGAAGGACAAGCACTGGCGGATCTTCCGCGTGAGGAACGCGGTGCCGATGGCGTCGGCGCCCGCCTCCGTGGTCCGCTCCACCAGCACGGACGTGGTGGTGCGGGTGCCGGAGCGGGGCTCGGTGAGCGTGCGGATCGTGTACTCGCCGTGGCTACGGGCCGAGGGCGCGTGCCTGAAGCGGCACGGCGAGTTCACACAGCTGACGGTGCGGGCACCGGGGACGTACCGGATCAGCTCGGGGTACGGTCGCTCGCCTCGTCCTTCGGCTTGCTGACCTCGCCCTGCGGTTTGCTGACCTCGCCCTTCGGCTTGCTGAGCGGAACCTTCGGTTCGCCCGCCACCGCGGGCTCCGCCCCCGTCCCGACCTTGAGTGCCTGCTTTACGCGCGGCCCCTGCAGCAGGTAGGTCAGGCCGAAGCCCGCGCCGACGACGGCCGCGCCGCCCACCGCGTCGAGGATCCAGTGGTTGCCGGTGCCGACGATCGCACAGACCGTGAAGAACGGGTGCAGCAGCCCGAGTGCCTTCATCCACCACTTGGGCGCGAGGATCGCGATGACCAGACCGCACCACAGCGACCAGCCGAAGTGCAGCGAGGGCATCGCCGCGTACTGGTTGGTGAGCTTCGTGAGCGTGCCGTAGTCGGGCTGAGTGAAGTCCTGCACGCCGTGGATGGTGTCGATGAAGTTGAGGTCCTCCATCAGCCGCGGCGGCGCGAGCGGGTAACCCCAGAAGCCGACGAGCGCGAGAATCGTGGCGAAGCCGAGGGCGGAGCGCGCCCAGCGGTACTGCGCCGGGCGGCGCAGATAGAGGATCGCGAGGACGCTCAGCGGCACCACGAAGTGGAACGACGTGTAGTAGAAGTTGAAGAAGCTCTCCATCCACGGCGTGCGCGCCGTGAGCTGGTTGAACCAGTGCTCGATGTCGATGTGCAGGAACTGCTCGATGGAGTGGATCTGCTCGCCGTGCGTCTCGGCGCGCTCGCGGCCGCCGGAGATGGTGCCGCCGGTCGCGGCGAGCCGGGTCTGCTGGTACGCGGAGTAGCCGACGCGGATCAGGAGCAGTTCGAGCAGCAGGTTCGGGCGGGTGAGCACGCGCCGCCAGAACGGGAACAGCGGCACCCACTTCCAGCGCGCCGGTACGGGATCGGCGTACGAGGTGGGGATCGGCGCCCGGTACTCGGGCGCCGTGCGGGACAGGAACGGCACGATCAGCGCGGAGGCCAGCGCGGCCAGCAGGACGACGTTGTCGCGCAGCGGATCCAGGACCGACATGTTCGGGAGCATCATCTTCGACGGCAGCGTCATCACCAGGACGACGGCGATGGGCCACACGAACCGGTCGGAGGCCCGCTTGCCGACCCGGCCGACGACGGCGAGCAGCAGCCACAGGAGCTGGTGCTGCCAGCTCGTCGGGGACACCACGACGGCGACACAGCCGGTGATCGCGACGGCGAGCAGGAGCTGGCCGTCGCGGGCGTACTTCACCGCGCGGCGCAGGCCGAGGAAGGCGACGGCGGCGCTCAGGGCCAGGAAGAGCCCTATTTCGAGCGGTCCCTCCAGGCCGAGGCGGAGCAGGGCGCCGTGCAGCGACTGGTTGGCGTTGGCGTCGGGGTTGGCGCCGAGGCCGGCGCCCGCCAGGTGGTGGACCCAGTACGTCCACGAGTCGTGCGGCATGGCCGCCCAGGCGACGGCGGTGGCGGCGGCGAAGGTGGCACCCGTGGACAGGGCGGCCTTCTTGCGTCCGGTGAACCACAGCAGCGGCGCGAAGAGCAGCACCGTGGGCTGCAGGGCGGCGGCGAGGCCGATGAGGACGCCGCTGGCCCGCTGCCCGCGCACGGCGAAGAGGCCGAGCAGCACGAGCAGGACCGGGATGATGCTGGTCTGGCCCAGGTACAGGGTGTTGCGCACCGGCAGGGACAGCATCAGGAGGCTGATCGCGACCGGGGCGGCGAGCAGTGAGGTCCGGCGCGAGACGGGCTGCGGGAGCGCGCGGGCGGCGACCAGGCCGAGGACCACGACGAGGCCGAGGGTGCCGAAGGTCCAGGCCCAGCCGAGGGCCTGCTCGGCGGAGTTGGCCAGCGGCTTGAGGACGAGTCCCGCGAAGGGGGTGCCGGTGAACTTGTCGGCGTCGTACAGCGAGCCGTTCACATGCAGCACGCCGTTCGGCCCGATCCAGGTCTCCAGGTCGGTGAGGCGCTCGGCCTTGGGGGTGCGCAGGACGACGGTCACCTGGCGCACGGCCAGGACGGCGGCGATCAGCCAGAGGGCGACACGGACCGCTCCGATCCGTGCCTCTGGTGTCCGGGATGCCCCCGCGCCCAAGGCATTCCCCGGTCCCCTGTGCTCAACATTCGCCACGCCCTGTCGGCCCTCCCGCCCCATCCGTCACCCTTGATCACATCGCCAGGAGATCCCGGATCTCACCCAAGAGGTCCGTGATCTCACCCGAAGAGGCTCGCATGCCCCTGGGTGAGACGCGCGCAACCCCCATTTCACCTGGCAGCCACACCGCTTTCTACCGGCTTTTCGGCATGAGTGCCCAACCGGCCCGCGGCGACCGGGGGACCCGGAAGGGACTTCGGGACGGGCCCCCGCCCCTCGCCGCGGCGCGCGCGGGACCCGCGACCACCCGCGTCCACTGCGTGTTCACCGGGCCCGCCCGGTTTCCGGGCGGTTTCACGGGGCTCATCTGTGTGATGACTCCGTGAACCCCCCGCCCTGGTTCCGCCGTCCGGGCGCGACAAGGATCACATCAAACCCACCCCCCTCCCGCCGGAAGTACCCCCGTTTGGCCTGAATACAGAGCGATTGCGACCCAGCGCGATCACCCCGCCACCACCCGTAATGATGGTTGCTGCACCTAAGGTCACCGGGTCCCCCGCAGTCCACGAAAGGCAGGCGAGCGAGCCCTTGCGGACCGCCACACCCGTCGCACCCCGCCCGAAGGCGGCGCCCTCCCCCACGGAGCCGGCCCCCGCCGAAGCCACCGTCACCGACCCGGCGCTGGTCAAGCGCGCCGTGAAGGCGGCCGCGCTCGGCAACGCGATGGAGTGGTTCGACTTCGGCGTCTACAGCTACATCGCGGTGACGCTGGGCAAGGTCTTCTTCCCCTCCGGCAACCCCACGGCCCAGCTCCTGTCGACGTTCGGCGCCTTCGCCGCGGCCTTCCTGATCCGCCCGGTCGGCGGCATGGTCTTCGGCCCCCTCGGCGACCGCGTGGGCCGCCAGAAGATCCTCGCCCTCACCATGATCATGATGGCGGCGGGCACGTTCGCGATCGGCCTGATCCCCTCGTACGCGACGATCGGCGTCTGGGCGCCGATCCTGCTCCTGGCCGCGCGCCTGGTGCAGGGCTTCTCCACCGGTGGCGAGTACGCGGGTGCCTCGACGTTCATCGCCGAGTACGCGCCCGACAAGAAGCGCGGCTTCCTCGGCAGCTGGCTGGAGTTCGGCACGCTCGCCGGATACATCGGCGGCGCGGGCCTGGTGACGCTGATGACGGCCCTGCTGTCCAGTGAGGACCTGCAGTCCTGGGGCTGGCGGATCCCGTTCCTCATCGCGGGCCCCATGGGCCTCATCGGCCTCTACCTCCGCATGCGCCTGGAGGAGACCCCCGCGTTCGCGGCCGAGCTGGAGAAGGCCCACAAGGACGAGCAGACGCGGCCGAAGGTACGGGTGCGGGACATGGTGACGGGCCAGTGGCGGGCCCTGCTCCTCTGCATGGGCCTGGTCCTGGTCTTCAACGTCACGGACTACATGCTCCTGTCGTACATGCCGAGCTACCTCACCAGCGAGCTGAAGTACGACGAGACGCACGGGCTCCTCGTGATCCTCGTCGTGATGGCCCTGATGATGTGCGCCCAGCCGTTCGTCGGCGCGCTCACGGACCGCGTGGGCCGCCGCCCGGTCATAGCCGCGGGCTGTGCGGGCTTCCTCCTCCTCTCGATCCCCGCCCTGCTCCTGATCCGAGCGGGCTCCCTGTGGGCGATCGGCCTGGGCCTGTCCGCACTCGGCCTGCTCCTGGTCTGCTTCACGGCATCCATGCCCTCGGCACTGCCCGCCCTCTTCCCGACGCCGGTGCGCTACGGCTCCCTGTCCATCGGCTTCAACATCTCCGTGTCCGTCTTCGGCGGTACGACTCCGCTGGTGGTCACGGCGCTGATCGGGGCCACGGGGGACGTGATGATGCCCGCGTACTACATGATGGCGGCGGCCGTGGTGGGCGGCGTGGCGGTCTGGTACATGACGGAGTCGGCGGGGCGTCCGCTGCCGGGGTCGCCTCCGGCGGTGGAGACGGAGGGGGAGGCCGCGGCGCTCCGGGCGGGTGGGAAATAGCCCGTCCGGCGTTTGAGGACGAGGCGCGGAGCGCCGACAAGGGGGCGAGGGGCGAAGCCCCATGTGTGGCGGGGGTCCAGGGGGCGCAGCCCTCTGGTTTCGGGAAGGGGCGGGGTTGGGGAGGCACAGCGCAGCGCCACCCCAACCCGAGGAGCACGCCCCCATGAGCACCAACCCCACCCACTGGACCAAGGTCGACAACTACTTCACCGACCTCCTCACCCCCGCGGACCCCGTCCTGACCGCCGCACTCCAAGACAGCGAAGCGGCCGGCCTGCCGGCCATCAACGTCGCGCCGAACCAGGGCAAGCTCCTCCACCTACTGGCCCAACTCCAGGGCGCCCACCGCATCCTGGAAATCGGCACCCTCGGCGGCTACAGCACCATCTGGCTGGCACGAGCCCTCCCCGCCGACGGCCACCTCCTCACCCTCGAGTACAGCCCCAAGCACGCCGAGGTGGCGGCAGCCAACCTCACCCGAGCCGGCCTCGACAAGATCACGGAGATCCGTACCGGCCCGGCCCTGGACTCCCTGGCGACCCTGCACGCCGAGTCCCCGGCCCCCTTCGACCTGGTCTTCATCGACGCGGACAAGGCCAACAACCCGCACTACGTGGAGTGGTCCCTGAAGCTCACCCGCCCGGGCAGCCTGATCATCGTCGACAACGTCGTACGCGGCGGCGAGGTCACCAACCCGAAGAGCGACGACCCCAGCATCCGAGGCACGCGCGCGGCCCTGGAACTCATCGCGAGCCACCCGAAGTTGGACGGCACGGCGGTACAGACGGTGGGCACGAAGGGCTACGACGGCTTCGCCCTGGCCCGCGTACTGGACTGAGGCACCGCGCACACGCCGGGGCGCCCTCAAACCTCGTGATAAAACCCCACGCTGACACTCCGAGGCCCCGACCGGTCCCGCACGACAACCTCCCCCGAGCCACCCCTCGGCAAGGGCGTGGTCGCCCCGTACGCGAGGGCCACCGCGGACCCCCCGGCCAGCAACCGCACCTCGGAGGCAGGATCGGGCTGCGAGCCCCGCACCCAGGTGACGGTCCAGGTGCCGTCGACGCGACAGCGGAATTCGAGATGCGTACGGGAGACGAAGAGCCAGTCCTGCGGCGGCGCGAGCCGGCACACGTTGCGGTCGCGGCCGACGCGCAGGACGGCGCCGGGTTCGCTGTCCGCCTCCGCCATCAGCATGCCCGCGGTCGCGCCCGCGTCCGCCTCCCCCGTCACCACGGCCATGGTCAGCTCAAGCACCTGGGTACCCCCTGCCCCTGAAGTCCGGACAACCGCGCGCATCCTAGCCCTGCCCGGTCGTACGCCACTCCCCTGCGGCAGGATGACCCCATGAGCGTAGTCAAGATCAACGTCCTGACCGTTCCCGCCGAACAGCGGGAAACCCTCGAACAGCGCTTCGCGTCCCGCGCGGGCGCCGTCGAAAGCTCTGACGGCTTCGAGTGGTTCGAACTCCTCCGCCCCGTCGAGGGCACGGACCAGTACCTGGTGTACACGCGCTGGCGCGACGAGGCGTCGTTCCAGGCGTGGATGGAGGGCCCGATGAAGGCGTCCCACCAGGGACAGGCCGACGGCGGCGACCGCCCCAAGCCCGCCTCGTCCAGCGCCGCAGTGTGGACCTTCGAGGTCGTGCAGCAGGCGGCGCCCAAGAGCGAATAGCACCCGTTGGGCTGTGCCCCGCACCCGTGACGAGGAGGCCTGACCCCGTATGTCCTGGACCGTGAGACCCGAGCCGGTCGGCTCGGCGGTGGCTGTCGCGTTGTGGCGGGCGTATTACACCGAGGTCAGTGATCGGTGGTACGAGCTGCATGAGGGGCGCCGTACCGAGCCCGCCGAGTTGGAGCGTGAGATCGCGGCCGATGCGGGGGCGGGGCTTGTGCCGCCCGGGGGTGTGCTGTTGGTCGCCCGGTGGGATGGGGAGCCTGGAGGGACGGCCGGGGTGCGTCTCGTTGGCGTTGATGGCGGGGGCGGGGGTTGTGTTGGTGCTGGTGTCGAAGGAGCCACCGTCACCGCCGAGTTGACGCGTGTCTTCGTCGCGGCGGGGTTGCGTGGGAAAGGTGGCGGCAGCGTTCTGCTTGCCGCCGCTGAGGAGGCCGCGCGCTCGCTGGGGGCTGGGCGCGTCCGTCTCGACACGCGTCATGATCTGGTCGAGGCGCGGGCGTTGTACGCGCGGCACGGGTACGTGGAGGGGCCGCCGCACAACTCCGATCAGTATGCGGAGCATTGGTTTCGGAAGGAGCTTTCGGTCGACGGTGGGTAGGGCTCCTGGGGCAACCCCCGCCCGCCAGAAGTGCCCTACCTGCCCGGCCCCCGCCCAGGCCCCCCGCCAACGGGCCGTTCCGCGTCCGAGCCGCACATCTCCGCCCCCAGCTCCTCCACCAACTGCATCAGATCCGTCGGCCGCCCCGGCCCCCACCAGTCGCCGAGCAGCTCCGCCAGGGACTCCTCCCGCGCCGCCGCGAGCTTCGCGGCCACCTCGCGGCCGGAGTCGGACAGGCGCAGGCCGAGGCCCTCGCGGAGGGCGAGGCGGCGCTCCTCGAGCTGGCGGGAGGCCTCCGTGACGACGGTCAGGGGCACCATGCTGCGCTCGGCGAGCGTGGCCGGCTCCACGTGCCCGTGCCGGGCGATCCGCAGCAGCATCCAGCTCGCCGCGGGCAGCAGGTCGTACCCCGCCCGCTCGGTGATCCGCACGTACACCTCCCGCCGCCCCGCCCGCGTCCCGAGCAGGGACAACGCGCGCGCCACCTCCTCGTACGAAGACCGCTCGACGGGATTGCTGGCGAGCGTCTGCGTCGGGTCGGGCGCCGTCACGGCCCCGCGCAGCTTGTCCTCGCGCAGGAACCAGGCGAGCACGAACGCGACGAGGGCGACCGGCGCCGCGTACAGGAAGACGTCCGTGATGGACGACGCGTACGCGTTCAGCACCCCGGGCCGCACGTCCGCGGGCAGCTCCGCGATGCCGCGCGGGTCGGCCTTGAGCGCGTCGACACCGACCCCGGCCGGCAGGTCCTGCCCGCGCAGCGCGTCCGTGAGCTTGTCGCCGAGCCGGCTCGTGAACACCGTTCCGAAGATCGCGACGCCGAACGACGCTCCGATGGAGCGGAAGAACGTGGCGCCCGACGTGGCGACGCCCAGGTCCTCGTAGCTGACCGCGTTCTGCACGATGAGGACGAGCACCTGCATGACCAGGCCGAGCCCGAGGCCGAACACGAAGAAGAAGGCGCTCATCTCGCCGGTGGGACTGTTCTCGTCGAGCTGGTGCAGCAGGAGCAGGCCGAGCGTGGTGACCCCGGTGCCCGCGATCGGGAAGACCTTCCACCGCCCGGTGCGGCTGACGATCTGCCCGGACGCGGTCGACGCGATCAGCAGCCCGGCCACCATCGGCAGCATGTGCACGCCCGACATGGTCGGCGTAACACCCTGTACGACCTGCAAGAACGTCGGCAGGTACGTCATCGCCCCGAACATCGCGAAGCCGACGACGAAGCTGATCACGGCGGTGAGGGTGAAGGTGCGGATCCGGAACAGCTTCAGCGGAATCACCGGCTCCGCGGCCTTCCGCTCGACCGCAACGAACCACACCCCGAGCACGACGCCGAGCACCGCGAGCCCGATGATCTGCGCCGAGCCCCAGGCCCATGTCGTACCGCCGAGCGAGGCGACGAGGACGAGGCAGGTGGCGACGGACGCGATCAGGAAGGTGCCCAGGTAGTCGATGGTGTGCCGGGCCCGGCTCGCCGGGATGTGCAGCGCGGCGGCGATGACGACGAGCGCGACGACGCCGATCGGCAGGTTGACGTAGAAGACCCAGCGCCAGCTGAGGTGCTCGGTGAAGAGCCCGCCGAGCAGCGGCCCGAGCACGCTGGTCGCGCCGAAGACGGCGCCGAACAGGCCCTGGTACTTGCCGCGTTCGCGCGGCGAGACCAGGTCCCCGACGATCGCCATGGACAGCACCATGAGCCCGCCGCCGCCGAGGCCCTGCAGCGCCCGGAAGCCGATGAGCTGCGGCATGTTCTGCGCGACACCGCACAGCGCCGAGCCGATCAGGAAGATCACGATGGCGGTCTGGAAGAGCTTCTTGCGGCCGTACTGGTCGCCGAGCTTGCCCCACAGCGGGGTCGCGGCCGTCGCGGCCAGCATGTACGCGGTGACGACCCACGACAGGTGGTCGAGGCCGCCGAGGTCGCTGACGATGGTCGGCAGCGCGGTGGACACGATGGTCTGGTCGAGGGCGGCCAGGAGCATGCCGAGGAGCAGCGCGCCGATGGAGACCAGTACGCCGCCGCCCACGTGCTCCGGCTCCCCGGCCCCCGGCCGGGGAGCCGCCGGACGGGCGCTCACGTCGTGCGTCATGGACACCTCCTGCGGTGCTGTCCACCTCCCATCGTGGTCCGAGTCATCCGTTATGGCCTGTCGAGCCGAGTGGCTGCATACTCCTTCAGAGCCCTGCGGGGCCGGGGAGCAGAGCTCTGTGGGGCCGGCGAGGGAGGGAGCACGCGATGAGCGAGGCGAACGGACGGGCCGGGGCACCACGGGAGCGCGCCGCGCGCGAGGTGGGCGGGCCGCGCGACCCGGAGGGGGCCTTAGGCGGCCCGGGGCGCCCGGACGACTTAGGGGGCTCGGGGCGTCCAGACAGCTCAGGAGGCTCTGGCGGCGACGGGCCGGTGTGTCCGGGATGCGGTACGCCGCGGGCGCGCTGGGCCGCGCCCTCCTGCGGGTGCGCGCGCGAGGCCGCGGACGCGGCGCGTCAGACGCGGTCCGCGGAGGCCGCCGCCGCGGAGGATTTCGATCCGATACGCATACGTCCCTACGTGACGCTGCCGGAACCGTCGGCCCCGCTGCCCGCGCTGACGTCGACGCCACTGCCGCCGGAGGCTCCCGCGGCGGCGGACACCGCTCCGGCCGAGGCTTCTCCGGCGTACGAGAGGTCCGCGCGGCGGGTGCGTACGGGGCTGTTCGCCGGGGCCGGGGCGGTGTTCGCGGCGGTGGCCGTGTTCGCGGGCGGGGCGCTGTCCGGGGGCAACGGCGGCGGCGACAGGGGTGACGGGAGTGACGGCACCACGGATCGGGCGCTGCCGGACACCGCGGCCGACACCCCGGACGCGCCCTCGGGGGAACCCGCTCCCCGCAAGGCCTCGCCGCCCGCGCCCCGGCCGACGTCGTCCCACGCCGCGCCGACGCCGACCCGGACCCCGTCGGCCTCGGCCTCACGCTCGCTGCCGGTACGGAACGCCCCGGTCACCTCGCCCTCACGCTCGACGGCCCGCGCGACGGGCTCCGTGGGCCCCGCCCCGTCGTCCCGCCGCCCGACGCCCACAGCCACCCTGCGCCTCGGCGACCAGGGCGACGACGTGACCGAACTCCAGTACCGCCTACGCCAGTTGTTCCTCTACGTGGGCCCCCCGGACGGCACGTACACCCGCCCGGTGGCCGACGCGGTGACCCGCTACCAATGGGCCCGAGGCGTGACGACGGACCCCCACGGCACCTACGGCCCGAAGACCCGCAAGTCCTTGGAGTCGGAGACCAACGCTCCCTGAGCCCTGGGCAACCCGCTCCCGCCGTGGGCAGTCGGCCCGGGTCACTGCCCGGCTCAGTTGAACGTGAGCCGCACAAACCCCGCGTCAGCGGAGACCCGCACCTGCGTGAGGTCGTCCACCCACACCGTGGGCTCGTACTCCCCGGCCCGGGGCCCGACCCCGACCACCCGCATCCCCGCGGCGTGCCCGGCGGCTATCCCGGCCCCGGAGTCCTCGAACACCACGCAGTCGGCCGGGTCGAAGCCCAGCTCGGCGGCGCCCTTGAGGAACCCCTCGGGGTCGGGCTTGCTGGCCCCCACGTTCTCGGCGGTCACCCGTATCTCGGGCAGCGAGAGCCCCGCCGCGGCCATCCGCCCGGTGGAGAGCCCCACGTCCGCGGACGTGACGAGCGCGTGCGGCAAGCCGGCGAGGGAGGCCATGAACTCGGGCGCCCCGGGCACGGGCACGACGCCGTCCATGTCGGCGGTCTCCTGGGCGAGCATCTCGCGGTTCTCCGCGTAGTTCTCCTCCATGGACCGCTCGGGCAGCAGCAACGCCATCGAGGCGTACCCCTGCCGCCCGTGCACGACGCGCATCACCTCGTCGGCGTCGAGCCCGTGCTTCGCGGACCACTGCCGCCAGCAGCGCTCGACGACGGCGTCGGAGTTGACGAGGGTGCCGTCCATGTCGAGGAGGAGAGCTCGGGCGGTCAGTACGTTCGCGGCCGTCATCGGCGTACTCCAAGGGAAAGACCCGCACACGGATGGGAGAACAAGGCGGCCCCGCCCGCCGGTCAGGGAGTACGGGCGGAGCCACTTTGTTCCCACACGGTACAAAACAAGGCCCCCGAACGCCAACAACGCAGGTCAGCCCGGCCCCACCGGGGCAAACCAGACCCGGCCCGGCCCGGCCCGCCTCAGGCAATCGCCTCGTACAGGCTCCACAGCCCGAGCCCCAGCATCAGCACCGCCGCGATCTTCGTGATGAGCGCCAGCGGCACCCGCTTCATCAGCGCCTTGCCGCCCACGATGCCGAGCCCGGCGACCGCCCACAGCGCGAGTACCGCGCCGAGGCCCACGGACAGCGGGTCGTCGTACCGCGCCGCCAGGTTCGCCGTCATGATCTGCGTGAGGTCGCCGAACTCCGCGATGAGGATGAGCATGAAGCCCGCCCCGGAGACCCGCCAGAAGCTCTGGTTCTTCGGCGCCCGGACCTCTTCCTCGTCCTCGCCCTTCTTCATCAGCAGCACCGCGGCCCCGCCCAGGAAGAGGACGCCGGTGAGCGCGTGCAGCAGTTGCTGCGGCAGGAGCGTGAGCACGCTGCCCGCCGCCACGGCGAGCACCACGTGCACGGCGAACGCGGCGGCCACGCCCACGAAGACGTACGAGGCGCGGTAACGGGTGCCGAGGACGAGCCCGGCCAGCGCGGTCTTGTCGGGCAGTTCGGCAAGGAAGACGACGCCGAAGACTAGCGCCGTCACGCTGATGCTGATCAAGGGTTCCTCAATCGGTCGGGCCGCCCCACCGAGAGTTCCGCAAGCCTTCGCGTACGACACCTCGGCACGGCAGCGCTCGGTGTCGCACACGGAGGGTGTACGCGGGCACTGCTTGCCGAAGGTCTCGCTGGCCGCCCACCACGTGGGCTGCCTCCGGGCGCCGGCTCAGACGAGCTGAGCAGTATGTCGACGGTCCGGCGAAGAGCTACTCCCCTTCTGCTCCGATCATCTTACGCGACCCGCGTAAGGCCCCCGCCAGGGACTTTCGACCCGACCGACGGGCCGGTGGGCCGGTGGGCGTGACCGGCGGACGTGACCGGGGCCACAGCGACCCTCCGCGCGCACCCGGACGATCCCCCGCGAACCGGAGCACCCTCACACCGGACATTTCCCCAGAATCGCCAACTTCCGCCCCGGCGCGCCTCCATGACGACACGCCAGAACCCTTGATGTTTACAGGTGATTGACGCGACCCTGTCACCCGGTGCACACCTCGGGGCAACCCGGGAGCGCCAGCATGGCCGCCCCACCGGTCAACGTCCCCCCACATCAAGGGAGTTCACATGCCCGCAGTCTACGCGCGTCGCTTCGCCGCCCTCGGCGCCGTCACCGCCCTCGCCTCCGCCGCGACCCTGCTCTCCGGCTCCCCCGCCCAGGCCGCCCCGCCCACCCCGGTCAGCGCCGCCACCGCCCGCACCTACCTCGGCCAGCTCGCCGTGCGCGCCGAGGGCTCGTCGGACGGCTACAGCCGCGACAAGTTCCCGCACTGGATCACGCAGTCCGGCGCCTGCAACACCCGCGAGGTCGTCCTCAAGCGCGACGGCGAGAACGTCCAGCAGGACGGCAGCTGTGCCGCCGTCTCCGGAACCTGGAAGTCCGCGTACGACAACGCCACCTGGACGCAGGCCTCCGACCTCGACATCGACCACGTCGTCCCGCTCTCCGAGGCCTGGAAGTCCGGCGCCAACACCTGGACCACCGCCCAGCGCCAGAGCTTCGCCAACGACCTCGGCCAGCCGCAGCTCATCGCCGTCACCGACAACGTCAACCAGGCCAAGGGCGACAAGGACCCGGCCGAATGGCTGCCGTCGGTCACCTCGTACCACTGCTTCTACGCCCGGATGTGGGTGGACGTGAAGCAGCACTACGGCCTCAGCGTCGACTCCGCCGAGAAGAGCGCGCTCGCCTCGATCCTGAACGGCTGCTGATCCCGGACCGTCTGTACGACTGCTGATCCCGGACCGGTGAACGACTGCTGATCTCAGGTTCGGCGGAACCACCCCGCCCGCCTCCGTCGTTCCGTACCGTACGGGGCGACGGAGGAGGGTGATCACTGTGGCGCGGCTGCGTCTGGGTCCACTGCTGAGGTATGTCGACGGCGCGAGCGCGACCGTCTGGGTGGAGGCCGACCGGCCCTGCACGGCCGAGGTGCGGTGCGCGGACGGCGCGGGCGGCTCGGCCCGGACGTTCCAGATCGCGGGACATCACTACGCCCTGGTCCCGGTCACGGGCCTGCGTCCGGGCACGGACACGGCGTACGAGGTCACGCTCGACGACGCGCCCGTGTGGCCGCTGCCCGACTCGCGGTTTCCGGCGAGCACGATCCGTACGCCGGCAGGTGACGGCGCGGGCGGCCCGGACGGGGACGCCGTGCGGGTCACCTTCGGCTCCTGCCGCTGGGCCGCGCCGCCCGCCGGGGAGCACGACCCCGTGGGCCCGGACGCCCTGGACACCCTCGCCGCCCGCATCGCCGCCGATCCCGCGGCCCCGCGCCCGGACGTGCTGCTGCTCCTCGGCGACCAGGTGTACGCGGACGAGGTCTCCAAGCCCACCCGCCGCTGGCTCGCCGCCCGCCGCGACCTCTCCGAGCCCCCGGGCGACCAGGTCGCGGACTACGAGGAGTACACGCACCTCTACTACGAGTCCTGGCTCGACCCCGAGGTGCGCTGGCTGCTCTCCAACGTCCCCAGCTGCATGATCTTCGACGACCACGACGTCATCGACGACTGGAACACCAGCGCGTCCTGGCTCGCGGAGATGCGGGCCACGCCCTGGTGGTGCGAGCGCATCCTCAGCGGCCTGATGTCGTACTGGGTGTATCAGCACCTGGGCAATCTGCCGCCGGCGGAGCTGGCGCGGAACGAACTGTTCGCGGAGGTGCGGGCCACGCCCGACGGCACCGACGCGCTGCGCGCCTTCGCCGCGGCGGCCGACGCGGACCCCCGGGCGACGCGCTGGAGCTACCGGCGCGACTTCGGCCGCGTACGCCTGCTGATGGTCGACACCCGCGCCGCCCGCGTCCTGGAGGAGGACAAGCGCGCGATGCTCGACCCGGAGGAGGCGCGCTGGCTGCGCGAGCAGGCCCTGGAGGGCGGCTGCGACCACCTCCTTATCGGTACGTCACTGCCGTGGCTGCTGCCCCACCTCATCCACGACGCCGAGGGCTGGAACGCGGCGCTGTGCCGGGGCGAACGCGGGGCGCGCTGGGCGCGGTTCGGCGAGGATCTGCGGCGCAGGGCCGATCTGGAGCACTGGGCGGCGTTCCCGTCGTCGTTCGACGCCCTTGCCGCGATGATCGCCGAGGCGGGGTCCGGCGAGGACGCGCCCGCGACGGTGTGCGTGCTGTCCGGCGACGTCCATCACGCGTACGTCGCCGAGCCCACGTGGCCGGGTGGCGGCGCCCCCGACGCCCGCGTCCTCCAGCTGACCTGCTCGCCGGTGCACAACTCCATCCCCGCCTCGATAAGGGTCGGCTTCCGCTTCGGCTGGAGCCGGGTGGGCCGGGGCCTCGGGCGACGCTTCGCACGCCACGGCCGGCTGCCGCGCCCGACCCTGTCCTGGCGCCGGACGGGCGGCCCGTGGTTCGGCAACCACCTCATGACCCTGACGCTGCGGGGCCGCACAGCCGACCTCCAACTCGACCGGGCGCAGCGGTCACGCATGGGCGTGACGAACATGGAAACGGTGGATTCCCGCTCCCTGACGGGCTGATTCTCAGCCCGTCCGGCGTTTGAGGACGAGGCCGTTCAGGCCGATAGCGGGGGTCCAGGGGGCGGCAGCCCCCTCCACGCGGCGGAGCCGCAAATTGTCACAGCCGGGAAGGGGCGGGACTGGGGAAAGCCCCGCAGGGCATGATGAAGCGCATCGTCCGCTTCCTGCGCCCCACCCGTACCGGGAGTCACGCTCTTGTCTGCTGCTGCGCCCGCCGACCACTCCATAGCCGTCGTAGGAGCCGGCCCTCGCGGCACGAGCGTCCTGGAACGCCTGTGCGCCTCGGCCACCGAGCTGCTGCCCCCGGGCGTCCGCCTGACGGTCCACATGGTCGACCCGGCGCCACCGGGGCCGGGCCGGGTCTGGCGCACCGCCCAGTCCCCCGAGCTCCTGATGAACACCGTCGCCTCCCAGGTGACCCTGTTCACCGACCCGAGCGTCGACTGCGCGGGCCCGATCCACCCGGGCCCGAGCCTGTACGAGTGGGCCGCGCGCGGCCACATACCCGGGCTCGGCCCGGACGACTACCCGACGCGCGCCGACTACGGCCGCTACCTGGAGTGGTTCTTCGCCGAGACCGTACGGGCCGCCCCGGTGGCCGTCCGCGTCGAGACACACGCCGCCCGCGCCGTCCGCCTCGACGACACGGCCGACGGCACCCAGACCCTCGTACTCGACGACAACTCCCGTGAGGTGTCCGGGCTTTCGGCCGTAGTCCTCGCCCAGGGCCACCTCCCCGCGACCGGCGACCGGCCGCAGCGGGACCTGAGCGCGTACGCCGCCCGCCACGGCCTGCGCCACCTCCCGCCCGCCAACCCCGCCGACGTCGACCTCACCGCCCTCGCCCCGGGCGAACCGGTCCTCCTCCGCGGCCTCGGCCTGAACTTCTTCGACCACATGGCGCTCCTGACGCAGGGGCGCGGCGGACGTTACGTACCGGACGAGCGCGGCGGACTGCGCTACCTCCCCTCCGGCAACGAGCCCCGGCTGTACGCCGGTTCACGCCGAGGCGTCCCGTACCAGGCGCGCGGCGACAACGCGAAGGGCCCCTACGGCCGCCACCACCCGGCCGTCCTCACCCCGGAGGCGATCGCCCGCTTCCGCAAACGCGCGGACAGCGGGGACGCGCCCGACTTCCTGGCGGAGATCTGGCCGCTGGTCGCCAAGGAGGTGGAGACGGTCTACTACACAACGCTCCTAAGGGCCTCCACCGCGACAGAGCGGGCGCACGCCTTCCGCGACCGCTTCCTCGACACCGCCCACGGCAGCCCCCAAGAGGCCCTGGTCCTGGACGAGTTCGGGTTCGGGTTCGGGTTCGGGTTCGGGGTCGGGTCAGCCGCCGACGACCGCTGGTCCTGGGAGCGCCTTGAGCGCCCGTACGAAGGACAGACCTTCCGCTCGCCGCGCGACTTCCGCTCCTGGCTGCTCGGCCACTTGCGCGAGGACGCCGCGCAGGCCGCGCTCGGCAATGTGGCGGGCCCGCTCAAGGCGGCCCTCGACGTGCTCCGTGACCTGCGCAACGAACTGCGGCTCGCCGTCGACCACGGCGGTCTCGCGGGCGCCTCGCGGCGGGCCCATCTGGACGGCTGGTACACGCCGTTCAACGCGTTCCTGTCGATCGGTCCGCCCCGCCGCCGCATCGAGGAGCTGACGGCGCTCGTCGAGGCGGGCGTGGTGGAGGTCCTGGGGCCGCGGCTCGACGTACGCGGCGAGGACGGCGTGTTCGTCGCGCACTCGCCGGACGTGCCGGGCTCCGAGGTGCGGGTGACCACCCTGATCGAGGCACGGCTGCCCGAGCCGGACCTGCGGCACACCGGCGACGCGTTGCTCGCGGGGCTGCTGCGGTCCGGGGCGTGCCGCCCGCACACCGTCGACGGCCACGAGACGGGCGGCCTCGACGTCACCCCCCGCCCCTACCACCTGATCGACCGTCAAGGCCGGGCCCACGCGCGGAGGTTCGCGTTCGGGGTGCCGACGGAGGGGGTGCACTGGGTGACGGCCGCGGGGGCCAGGCCGGGGGTGGACTCGGTGACGCTGTCGGACGCGGACGCGGTGGCGCGGGCGGCGCTGCGGGCGGCGACGGTTTCCGCCATGGTGCCGAGCCCCCGGGGCGCACGGGACGGCCGGATACAGCAGATTCTCACGAAACACTCAGATGTTGAAGTTGCAAGTACTAATTAGGCGGACCTAATGTGGGTCTCCGATCGGTTCCCGTCCCCAACCGACCCAAGACCGAAGGAGTCCCCCACCATGACTGGACGTCTCAACAGCGCCCAGCCCTATGCCCTCGGCCTGTTCCGCATCGTCGTCGGCCTGCTCTTCGCCTGCCACGGCGCCTCCTCGCTGTTCGGCGTCCTCGGCGGCACCGACGGCGGTGGCGGCACCGTCGACGCGGGCACCTGGCCGGGCTGGTACGCGGCCGTCATCCAGCTCGTCGGCGGCACCCTGGTGCTGCTCGGCCTCGGCACCCGCGCCGCGGCGCTCGTGTCGTCCGGCTCGATGGCCTACGCGTACTTCAAGGTCCACCAGCCGGAGTCCCTGTGGCCGATACAGAACGGCGGCGAGGCCTCCGCGATGTTCTGCTGGGCCCTGCTGCTGCTCGTCTTCACCGGCTCCGGCGCGTTCGGCCTCGACCGCTTCATCGCGGCGGCCCGCGGCGAGCGGGAGCCGAAGGCGGCGGCAGACGGGGAGCGCACCCCGATCGCGGCCTGATCCGCACGAGCGCAGCACACGAGCGCACGAGCGGCGCCCCCTTCTCCGTACGTGGTTCCCGGTACGGAGAAGGGGGCGCCTTCGCGTGCGACGGCCTACGAGTCGGCGTCACGCGTGGACGTCACGAGTGGGCGCGCGGCTCGAACGGCACCGTGAAGCACGCCACCCGGTCCCCGGCCCCGCCCTGCTCGCGGTGCAGCACCACCGCGCCCGCCTCGCCGGGCCTGAAGCCCCAGGGGTGGACCGCGGAGGCCTTCCCCGAGCCATCCGGCTGTGCGGTGAAGTCCAGCCACACTTCGTTGTCCGGATTGACGTAGGCCGGATTCTTCGACGGCTGCACGGGGTCCGGGCGGTGCTGGTAGTGGCCGCCCGCCGCGGCCGGGTCGACGCCGCACGACTTGCGGTGCACATGCGCGCCGAACGCGAAGCCCGGCTTGACTCCGCGCACGCGCAGGGTGACGCGGGTGCCGCCCTTGTCGTGACGCTGCGTGACCTCGATGCGGGCGCCGGGCGGCACGAGGTTCCGGTCGTAAGTGAGCGCGGGCGAGGGCGTCTTCGTCGGCGTGAACCGGCCCTCGGCGCGCACGCAGTCGGCGCCCTCGCCCGGTGCGGCGCCGCTCGCGGCGAGCACGGCCGCGGTCACGGCCGCGGTGAGTATTCCTGCCACCATCGTCGAGTTCTCCTTTTCTCGTCGTCCCCGTAGTCCGTCGCCCCACCACCCGGCGCCCGTTGTGTGCGCCTCTGCTTCGTTCGTACGGGACTTCGCGGACGTACGCCGCACCGGGGGCGGCAGCCGGGTGAACGTGACGTGGCGAACATCTGAGCCCCCAGTGGATCTACGGCCGAGTGCGCGGCGTACGCTGTACCGCTGTCACAAGGCCGCCACCCGCCGCTCCCCGCGCATCGCGGCGACGAGTTGCCGACCGGGGGAGCGAAACGGGGAGATTTCGGTGTTGGAGAGTGTGGGGGCGCTGACCGGCAGCCCATGGATCTACGCGGTCGTGGCGCTCTCCGTCTTGTTCGACGTGTTCCTGCCGCTGCTGCCGAGCGGGGTGCTCGTCATCACCGCGGCGACGGCCGCCGCGGCCGCCGGCTCGGGCACGGGGCGGGTCCCGAACGACGTGCCGGACATCCTGCTGCTCATGCTGTGCGCGGCGACGGCGTCCGTGCTCGGTGACCTGGTCGCCTACCGCCTTGCGTGGCGCGGCGGCGAACGCCTGGACCGGGCCATCGCCCGCTCACGCCGCCTGACCAGCGCGCAGGAACGCCTCGGTACGGCGCTCGCCCGTGGCGGGGGCGTGCTCTTCGTCATCGCCCGCTTCGCCCCGGCGGGGCGGTCGATCGTGTCCCTCGGCGCGGGGGCCGCGCACCGGCGAGTGCGGGATTTCCTCCCCTGGTCCGCCCTGGCGGGCGTGGCGTGGGCCGGGTACAGCGTGGGGCTCGGCTACTTCGGCGGGCAGTGGCTGGGCGCCACTTGGCTCGCGACCGGTGTCTCAGTCCTCGCCCTCGTCGCCGCAGGCGCAGCAGCAGCCTTCTTGGTCCGCCGCCCCGCCTGATGGGGCTACGCCCCTCTCCCCCTTGTCGGGCCTCCGGCCCTCGTCCTCAAACGCCGGACGGGCTTTCCCCCACCCACCCGCCCTTCCTGGGCCTCCGCCCCAGACCCCGCTCCGCGACCCACTAGCCCGTCCGGCGATTGAGGACGAGCCGCGAAGCGGCGATCAGCGGGACTGGGGCGCACCCGCGAGGGCTAGCCGGGCGACGGTGCCGCCCGGGTGCCCCGGACCTCCAAGTCGTCAAGGAGCGCAGCCGTGGCCTCGGCGACCGCCGCGACGGCGCGGTCGAAGACCTCGCGGTTGTGGGCGGCCGGGGCGCGGAACCCGGACACCTTGCGCACGTACTGAAGCGCGGCGGCCCGAATCTCGTCGTCGGTGGCCTTCTCGGGGATGACGGGCGGACGAAGGGTCTTGATGCTGCGGCACATACGTACAGCCTCGCGCAGCGCGACACCCCCGTCGAGCCACTCGCCCCTCGAATTCGAACAGGAGTAGCATTACGGCCGTGCCAGCAACCCCCGCGACCCCCGCGCAAGAGTTCCCGAGCGACCTCCTCGCCGGCCAGGAGGAGCTGCACCAGGTCAGATCGGAGCTGCAGACGCTCCTGAAGCGGCTGCCCTGGTCCGTCGAGCCCCTGGACGGCTTCAGCGACAACCACGGCTGGCGCAAGGTGGAGCGCCCGGCCTCCCCGGGCTGGACGCCCGACGAGCAGGCGGAGGTCGAGAAGCTGCGCGACCGGGAGCGGGAGCTGGCGGTCTTCGTGAGCTGCCACCGCTTCTGGGACCAGGTTTCGCCCCCGGACACGGTGGATACCCGGATGAGGCTCAAGCACGTGCACAAGACCCCGCCCGAGCCCCCGGCGACGACCACCTCCGAGGAGCATTGACAGGCGGAGGCGGCGGGCGTTGACTCCGCCTCATCAAGGGCGAACGAGCCCTCGTACGACCCCGCGACGCGAGGCCCGCGCTCCGGAGCCGCCCCCGCTCCACGCACGCGGACCCCGCGCTCTCCTGTCCACCGAAGAATCGGCCCCCGCGTTCCAGCGTGCGGAGGTGCGGCCATGACCGTACTCGTCATCGCCCTGTTGGCGATCCTGATCGCCCTGGGCTTCAACCAGCCCCTGCTGTGGCTCGTCGCCGCGGCGCTCGTCTACTTCCTCGTCCGCCGTCACGACGGCGGCCCGGCACGGCAAGGCCCCGCGGGCGGCGGGGCTTCGGCCAGGGCGGGCGGCCCCGGCGGCGCGGGCGCGGGACCGGGCGGGGCGCCCGGCGGCGGAGGTAGCGGCGGAGGTGGCGGTGGGGGCATCCCCGCCACGTACCGCGACTACCGCATCCGGCGTTCCCGCCAGGAACGCTGGGACCGCAGATACCGCCGTACGCACCCGTCGACGCAGCAGCGCCGCCACTAGCGTCGGGGCCGCCGTCCCACCGACGCCGCAGGTGCCGGCGTCCACGCCTGGAACCGGGCGGCCGACCCGGCACCCCACCAGGTACGACAACTCACCGTTCCGGGTGAAGTCCGGGCCGGAACGCGATTGGCCGGGCGGCCCCTGGGGAGTGTGCGCATGCACTGTGCGCCGAACCAGTCCCAGGAGCCGCCCGCATGCGCCACGAAGCCGCCCCACGCGAAGCCGGGGCGCGAGCCGGGCAAAGCCACGACCCGCGCGACCCGCACCCCGGCCCCGCCCCGCGCCGCCCCCTGGGGCTCTTCGCCGTCCCCCTCCTCACCGTCCTGGCCGCCCTGGCCCCCCTCGCCGTCGGCTGCTCCGCCGCGCCGTCCCGTACGAGCGCGCTGCCGCCGAACGACATCATCAAGACGGCGCAGCAGAAGCTCACCGACACCTGTCTGACCCGGCAGGGCCTGACCCCGCCGCGCCCCGGCGACCGCGGCCGCCCGCCGTCCCCCGCCGAGCAACAGCGGGTCACGCACGCCCTGTTCGGCGCCGGTCACACCGAGCTTTCGCTGACCCTGCCCACCGGCTACTCGGTCCGCGCCCACACCGACGGCTGTCTCGCCTCGGCCCAGCGCACGCTCTACGGCGACCAGCGCCGCTGGTTCCGCGTGTCGACGGTGATCAACAACCTCAAGCCGGAGGCCGCGTTCCGCAAGGAGCCGCTCTCCGAGGTCCGCACCCGGCACCGCGGCGACCTCGCCGAGTGGCGCCGCCTGCGGGCCCGCGCGCTGATCAACGCGAAGGCCCACCTTCAGGCGGGCCCGCCCCGGGCCGCGCGGTAGCGGCGGGAGCGACGGGAGCAGCGGGAGCAGCGGGAGCGACGGCCGCGCGATAGTCCCGTGGCGTCATGCCGGTCGCCTGCCGGAAGTGTCGGCGGAAGCTCGCCGACGACCCGAACCCCACGCGTACGGCGATGTCTTCGATCGTGGCGTCCTGGTCGTGCTCCAGGAGCCGGCGGGCCCGGTCGAGGCGGGCGCGCAGCAGGTACTGGAGCGGGCTGAGGCCGGTGTGCGCGCGGAAGCGACGGTTCAGGGTGCGGACGCTGAGGCGGGCGTGCGCGGCGATGTCGGCGAGCGTGAGCGGCCGGTGCAGGCCTGCCTCCAGCCATTGGACGGTCGGTTCGAGGCCGCCGGTCTCGGCGAGCACCCGGTCGAGTTCGTCCCGCGCGGCACCGGCCTCGTCGTACACGGGCAGGACGAGCCGGCGCGCGGTCGCGGCGGCCGCGGCCGGGCCGTGGTCCTCCTCGACGAGCCGCAGACAGACGTCGAGGCCGCCGAGGAACCCGGCCGACGTGCGGAACGGCCCGTCGGCGACGAGGGTCCCCGCCGGGTCGACGTCCACCCGGGGGTGGCGCGCGGCCAGTTCGGGCACATGGCTCCACACGGTGGTGGCGCGGCGGCCGTCGAGGAGCCCGGCCGCCGCGAGCGTGAACGTGCCGGTGCCCACGGCGGCGACCCGGCAGCCCCGGCCGACGGCGTCCCGAAGGGCCTCGGCCACGCCCGCCGGCGGCTCGTCCAGGAACCCGCCGTGCCCGGCCACCACCACGGTGTCGGCACTCTCCAGCCCCTCCACGCCCCAGTCCGCCGTGACCGTCAGGGCCGCGGGCTCGGCGGTGGTGACGGTGCGCGGGACGGCGCAGACCCGCAGTTCGTACGCGTCCCCGGAGGCACCGCGGGCGACGGCGTCCAGGACCAGGCCGGGGGTGGTGAGCTGGTGGGCCGGGACGCCGTCGAGGACGAGCAGCGCGATGACTGACATGGTCGGAGTATGCAGCGCCGTACGTGACCGTCAGTGCCGCGAGCGCTTCGGCGGGCGGGTCAGCGATGCGCGGCGATCGTCTTGTCGATCCAGCCCTTGTACGCGGCGACGGAGGTGTAGATCCCCGGACCGCCCGCGCACTTCGGGTCGACGGCCGCGTCGCCGTCGCCGGACGTGGTCCCGACGAGCTGCCAGCGCCCGCCGACGCGCTGGATCTGCGGGCCGCCGGAGTCGCCGTTGCACGCCATGGCGCCGGGCACCCTGCTCTGCGTGCACAGCTCGCTGCTGCCCTTGATGTTGAGGCACTTGGACGCCGGGGCCCGGCGGGTGTCGAGCTGCTGCAGCCGCTCGGAGAACTTCCAGTCCTTGGGCTGGGCGCCGTCGACGGTGGTGCCGAAGCCGAGGAGCCGGGTGTGCGCGCCGATCCGCGGGGCGCGGTCGGCCATGCGGATCGGGGCCTTGCCGGTGACGGGGCGGTCGAGGCGGAGCAGGGCGATGTCGTCGTGCGAGCGCTGGTCGCCGCCGATGTCGTAGCGGGGGTTGACGACCTTCTTGACGATGGTGCGTACGGTGCCGCCGGAGTGCATGCGGTCGCTGCCGACGCGCACCGTGCCGTCCGGCGTGGCCTGGAAGTCGTCCTGCGCGCAGTGCGCGGCGGTGACCACCCACTGCGGGTCGATCAGGGCGCCGCCGCAGACGCCCCGCACCTTGGTCCCGTCCTCCTGCTCCAGGGTCATCGGGATCGACACCATGAAGGGGTACGCCCCCTTGGAGTCCTTGCCGCCCACGATGGCCTGGGCGCTGCCGCTCATGCCCGCGGTGCACAGGACGGTGGCGGCGCCGACGGCTCCGGCGCCGACGAGCAGGCGCCTTACGGGACGGAAGGAAGCGGTCCGGCGAGCTCGGACATCAGACTGAGACATGGAGGTGCCCTTCGGGTGGTGCGTGAGGAATGGGGTACGCGCGTTTCGTGCCCTTGGGGCGGCGCGTGCCCTCATCCTCCGCGGCCCCCGCAGGTCGGAAAAAGCGCCCTGATGCCACCCTGGGCTAAATTCTGGCCATGCCAGTGGTCGCGCTGCTCGCGCTCGACGGGGCCCCGGCCCACCAACTCTCCACCCCGGCGATGCTGTTCGGCGCGGCCTCGCGCACGTTCTACCGGCGCCCGCCGTACGAGGTGCGGGTGTGCGCGGGCGGGGGCACGGTCGGGGCGGCGGACGCGGTGGCCGGGACGGCGCATCCCGCGGTCCGAACAGCCGCCCCGGGGGCCATGACCGTGACCGCCGACCACGGTCTCGACGGCCTGCTCGACGCGGCCACCGTCATCGTGACGGGATACGCGTCCTGCCCCGCCCCACCCCCGCCCGACGTGCTCGACGCACTGCGCGCGGCCGCCGCCCGGGGCAGCCGCGTGGCCGCGATCGGCACCGGCACCTTCGCCCTCGCGGCAGCCGGACTCCTCGACGGCCGCCGCGCCACGACGTCCTGGCCCGACGCGGCCGAACTCGCCCGCCGCCACCCCCGCGTCGAGGTCGAACTCGGCGACTGGCCCGTCGCGGACGGCCCCTTCCTCACCTCTTCAGGACTGCTCGGCGGCAAGGACCTCTGCGTACGGATCATCGAGGAGGACCACGACGAACAGACCGCCAGAGAGGCGGACCGCCATCTCTTCCTGACCCTCCCGAACCCCTCGGAGGCACTACGCGCCGACACAGCCCCCCGGCCGACCCCCGATACGGGCCCCGCCCCCGACACAGCCCCTCACCCCGACTTCACCACCGACCCCACCGCGACCTGGCTGGAGGCCAACCTCCACCGCCCGCTGACGCTTTCGGACATCGCGGCCCACGCGGGCACCAGCGTCCGCACCCTCACCCGCCACTTCCGCGCGCACACGGGCCTCACCCCGCTCCAGTACCTCCTGCGCGCCCGCGTACGACGGGCCCAGTGGCTCCTGGAACACACGGACACCCCCGTGGAACAGATCCCCACCACCACGGGCCTGGGCACCCCCGCCAACCTCCGCCACCACTTCCACCGCTTCAACGGCACCACACCCACGATCTACCGCGCGGCGTTCCGCAACCTGGTCGGCATCTTCGCCCCGGAGGACGCCACGCGTGGGGATGTGGACTCTTAGTGGACTCCGGGCATGACAGTGGCCCTCCGGGTACTCCCCCAGAGGGCCACTGACTTGCTGCTCGAACCGGTGGGCGCGGACGGTTTCGAACCGCCGACATTCGCCTTGTAAGGGCGACGCTCTACCCCTGAGCTACGCGCCCGGAATGTGCGGACAGCCTACCTTGCCGGTGGCCCGGCCTCGCAAACGCGTATCGGGGGCGGAGGCGGAGACCCCCGGGGACGTGGGGGGATAGCCCCACCGTGGATCCGGTGGCCGCCCGGATCCCCTGGAGGGCGGGCAGTTCGTACGGTCGTCATGTGCTCGTGGCAGCGGCCGCGGGGAGGGCAGAACAAGGGGAGAACGTCATGACCGTCCGCAGCCGGCGTCCGCGTGCGCGGGGGATGCGTGTCCTGGTCGGGGTGGGGACGATGGGGGTCGTCGTCGGGATGGTCGCGGCGTGCGGGGCCAGTGCCGAGGACGACTCCGACCCGGACCAGCGGTCCTTCGCACTGCCGGGGCGCACGCTCACCGTGGACTCGGACGACTCGGCGCTGGAAGTGGTCGTCTCGGACGACGTGAAGGACCGGAACGTGCGCGTGACGCGGTGGTTCGACGGGCGGACCGTCATGGGCGAGAGCCCCAAGGTCACGTGGAACATGGACAAGGACCGGCTCACGTTCCGCGTGAAGTGCAGCGGCGTCATCAGCAACTGCTCCGCCAAGCACCGCGTCGTCGTGCCGCGCGACGTCGCCCTGACCATCCTCAACAAGGACGGCAAGGTCACGGCCACCGGCCTCCGCGAGCCGCTCAAGGTGCGTACGGCGGACGGGTCCGTGACCGTGCAGGACGCCCGCGGGCCGCTCGACCTGAGCAGCGTCGACGGATCCGTGCGGGCCGTCGACGTCACCTCGAAGCGGATCAGCGCCACCTCCCGCGACGGCTCCGTACGCCTCGAACTCGCCGCCGCGCCCGACCGCGTCGAGGTCCGCAGCAAGGACGGTTCCGTGAACGTCGCGCTGCCGGTCACCAAGAGTGGCGGCGACGGGGGCGCGGCCTCGTACCGCGTGGACAGCGAGACCGTCGACGGCGGCTCGGACATCTCCGTGCCGCGCGACACCCGCAGCCCCCACCACGTCTCCGTGCGGAGCGTCGACGGCAGCGTCACAGTGCGCAGCGCGAACTGACCGGCCCGTGTGTTCGTCCTCAACCGGTGGGAGAATGACACCGGGCAGGGCGAACAGCACGGGAGAGGGATAGTGACGGCGACACCTCCGCGGCCGTACACAAGGGACAGATGGACGTCGTCGGCGGTGTCCGCCGCGGATGCCGTCGGTGCGGTTCATGCCGTCCAAGCCGTCCAAGCCGTCGATGCCGTCGCCTCGCGCCGTGACGCCGTGGCCCGGGGCGGCCCGAGGAGACGGCGTGGGGGCCTTCGCCGCGCCGGGCAGCCCCTCCGCGACGCCCTCGCCCTCGTCCTCCTGCCCCTCCCCGTACTTCCGCTGCTCGCCGCCGCCCTCCCCGCCTCCTTCGCCGGAGGCGGCACGCGGCGCTGGTTCGGCGGGCGCGGCGAGAGCGTGCGGGCCGAGGCGCAGGCCGCGAAGGACGCCGCCGCGGCCGCGTTCTACGAGCTGGACAGCGCGCAGCGCGACCTGCGGATCTCCATCGAGACCATCGCCGCCGTGGACTCCTCCCCGGCCGCGCAGAAGGCCGCGTCCGACTTCGAGGCGTTCGGGCGGCGCATCGACGAGGTGAGTCACCAGTACATCACCGCCGTGGACGCGCACGACCTGGACCGCGACGACCTGGAGACGTCCGCCGCCGCGCGCGCCCGCGCCGAGCTGACCCAGGCCAAGGACGCACTCGGCACCGCCAAGCAGGACCTCGACCGGTTCTCGCAGGGGCTCACACCGCTGCTCGACAAGGCCGAGACCCAACTCGCGCGCCTGGCCCCGGCCGTGGAGCGCGCCCGGCAGACCCTGCTCGCCGCGAGCAACGCGCTCGACGCGGTGCGCGCCGCAGGGCTGAAGGCCGACGACCTCGCCGGGCGGCTCGCCGCGCTCGCGCCCGAGCTGACCAAGCTCAACCAGGGCGCGGGGCGGCACGGCGTCGCCGACACCCTGCAGCGCGCCGACCGGGTCGTACGGGACGCCGAAGCCGTCCGCGCCGAGGCGGACCGGCTGCCGGAGCGGGCCCGCGAGATCGACCGGCGGCTCGTGTCGCTGCGTACGCGCGCGCAGGCCCTGACCACCCGCAGCGGGCAGGTGCAGCCGATCCTCAGCGAGCTGCGGCGCCGCTTCACCGCGGCCTGCTGGCAGGACCTCCAGCAGGTGCCGCAGCAGGCCGAGGAGAACGTGCGGCAGGCCGAGACCAAACTGAAGGAGGCCCAGCGCGCCCGCGAGGACCAGCGCTGGCCGGACGCCACGGCGCTGCTCTCCACGGTGCGGGCACTCCTCAACTCCACCGACGAGGCCGTCTCCGCCGCCGGCGACCGGCTGCGCCGCCTGAACGCCGTCGCGAAGGACCCCCAGGCCGAGATCGAGCGCACCCGCTTCGCCCTCCGCGACGCCCAGCGCCTGGCCATGTCCGGCCGCCAGAAGCCCGAGCCGCAGCACGCCCGCCCCCTCGACGACTCGGTGGCCCGCCTGGACCGCGCCGTCGCCGCGCTGGAGGGCCGCCACCCCGACTACTGGCACTTCCTGACCGAGACGGAGGGCGTGCGCACGACGGTGGCGCGGGTGGTGGCGCGGATCCGCGAGGAGCGGGGCCAGGGCGCCTAGCCTCTTGTTGGCGGTCGGGGCTTCCCGGGCGGATCCTGGAGATACGTCTGTACGTGCGTCGTACGTCACCTACGTCACGTACATATCTGTACGTCGTCTCAGCGGGCCTCCGCGCGCACGAAGGAGGCGGACATGGCCACGCATGTGCTTCACCCCGGCCCCAGGTCCGAGAAGAGCCACAAGAGCCACAAGCGGCACGTCAGGCTCGACGAGCATCTGCCCGTCGACCACCGGCTGAGCCGGGTCTACCGCTTCGGCGCGGGCCTGATGGGCCTGGTCCTGCTCGCCTTCGGCATCCTCGGCCTGATCGACAAGGTCGGCTTCTTCGACACCGGCGGCGACAAGGTCGCGGGCCTGAACACCAACGGCGCCCTGAGCGTCCTGTCGATCTGCGTCGGGCTGCTGCTGTTCGCCGGAATGGTGATCGGCGGCAACTTCGCGTCGACCCTGAACATGGTGCTCGGCATCGCCTTCATCCTCAGCGGCTTCGTCAACCTCGCCCTGCTGGAGTCCAGCTTCAACCCGCTCGCCTTCCGCATCCAGAACGTCCTGTTCAGCTTCGTGGTCGGGGTGATGCTGATGTTCTTCGGGATGTACGGGAGGGTGAGCGCGACGCTGCCGCACGACAACCCGTACTGGAAGGCGCGGCACCCGGACGCCGAGCCCGCGACGGCGCGGGCGGGGAGGCGGCGGGCTCTGCGGAGCGGGGGCAGCGGTAGCGGCTGAGGGCCGCCGGGGCGCGGCCGGGGCGCTGTGCGAGCCTGGGGGCATGGTCGACTTCATGCAGGAGCTGCGGGCCCGGCGCCTCGTGGCCATCGTGCGCGGCACGGACGCGGAGGCTTCGTTCCGTACGGTCATGACGCTCGTCGAGTCCGGTGTACCGCTGGTCGAGGTGTCGCTGAGCGGCGCCGACGCGCTGGGCGTGCTGCGGCGGGCTCGGGCCGAGCTCGGGCCGGACGCGTGGCTGGGCGCGGGCACGGTCCTGACGGTGGAGGACGCGGCGCGGGCGGCCGAGGCGGGCGCGAACCTCGTGGTGACACCGGGGCTCGGCCCAGCCGTCGAGGCGGCACTGGGCAGCGGGCTCCCCGTCCTGGCCGGCGTCCTCACCCCCACAGACGTGATCGCGGCCGACGCGGCGGGAGCGACCGCCCTGAAACTGTTCCCGGCCGCGCCTCTCGGCGGCCCCACCTACCTCAAGGCACTCCTCGGCCCCTTCCCCGACCTCCCCTTCGTACCGGTCGGCGGCGTGGACGCACCGGCCGCGGCGGAGTACTTGGCGCTGGGCGCGGTCGCGGTGGGCGTGGGCTCCCCGTTGATCGGGGACGCGGCGGACGGCGGGGATCTGGGCGGGCTGCGGGGGCGGGCGGGGCGGTTCGTGGAGGTATGCGGGTGAGCGCCCTCGGGAGGGCGGACTCATCTGCGGGGGCTGGTGGTCGGGCCGCCAGTGGCCCGGTGGCGGGGGCTGGTGCCCCGGCGGAGACCGGCGGTCCGGCCGGGGAGGCCGGTGGCCCCGGGGGAGCTGGTGGCTCGGCGGCGGAGGCTGGTGGCTCGGCGGCGAGGGCTGGTGGCTCGGCGGAAACCGGTGGCCCGACGGCGGGCGGTGGCTCTGGCTCAGTCAGGGCCGCTGGCCCGGCAGAGGCCGCTGGCCCGGCAGAGGCCGCTGGCCCGGCAGAGGCCGCTGGCCCGGACGCGACGGTTGGTGACTCGGCTGCGACCGGCGGTCCGACGGCGGGTGGTGGCCCTGGCCGGGCCAGGGCCGGTGACCCGGCAAGGGTCGGTATGCCTGCGGTGGAGGTCAGTGACTTGGCGGCAGCCTGTAGCCCGACGTGGGCTGGCGCCGGCCAGGAGGCCGGCGGTCCGGCGCGCGTGGACGTTCTCACCTTCGGCGAGAGCATGGTCGCCCTGCGCGGTGACGGGCCGCTGAAGCTCGGCGGGACGATGGCCGTGTCCGTCGCGGGCGCCGAGTCGAACGTGGCCATCGGGCTCGCCCGGCTCGGGCACGCCGTCCGCTGGGCGGGGGCCGTCGGGGACGACGAGGCCGGTGAGCTGGTGCTGCGTACGCTGCGGGCGGAGGGCGTGGACGTGTCCGGCGTGAGCCGTGACGCGGGGGCGCCGACCGGGCTGCTGCTGTTCGAGCCGCGGCTGCCCGAGGTGACGCGGGTGCACTACTACCGGGCCGGGTCGGCCGGTTCACGGCTCGGTGTGGACGCCGTCGAGCGGGCGTTCGCGGGCGGGGCGCCGCCGCGCGTGCTGCATCTGACCGGGATCACCCCGGCGCTCGGCGCCTCGGCGCGGGCCGCCTGCGAGCGCGCCCTGCGCCTCGCGCGCGAACTCGACGTACAGATCTGCCTGGACGTCAACTTCCGCTCCCGGCTGTGGAGTCAGGAGGAGGCGGGCGCCGTCCTGCGCGCATGGGTGCCGTACGTCGACGTCCTGGTCGCGTCCGACGACGAGCTGCCACTGTGCCTCCCGGCCGACGGGACCTTCACCGAACTCCCCGATCAGGTCCGGGCATTGCTCGACCTCGGGGTGCGCGAAGTCGTCGTCAAGCTCGGCTCGCGCGGGGCCACCGCGTACACGGAGTCGGGCGAACTCCACTGCCCCGCACGGGCGGTACGTGCCGTGGACGCCGTGGGCGCCGGGGACGCCTTCGCCGCCGGATACCTGTCCGCGCTGCTCGACGGTGCGGGAGTCGCGGAGCGACTGGAGCGGGGCGTGACCACGGGGGCCTTCGCGGTGGCCTCGCGGGGGGACTGGGAAGGGGCGCCCACGCGGGGCGAGTTGGGGATGTTGGGGGCGGGGGACGGGGCTGTGCTGCGGTAGGGGCTGGGCGGGGCGCGTCGCCCGCTGCGGCACCGGCCGACGGCGGTGTACGTCGCGTGTGGCGACGTCAGCCGAAGGCGGCGCCCGCCCGTCGCAGGGCCGACGGACGACAGGGCACTTCCTCCGCCACAGGACCAGCCCGCAGCGATGTCCTCCGGCCGCCACAGAGCCAACCGACCCCAGCACGCCCCCGCCGCTACAAGGCCAGCCGACCCCAGCACGCTTCGCCGTCGCAAGGTCAGCCGACGGTGGTCCACCGACCTCGCGGCGTCAGCCGCAGCAGCCGCCTCCGCAGCAACCGCCGCCGCCACCGCCGCCACCCGCGCTTGCCGGAGCCGCGGACGCACCGCCGACGGCCACCGTCGACAGCAGCTTCACCGTGTCCTCGTGGCCCGCCGGGCAGGTGGCCGGGGCGGCGGACTCCGCCATCGGGCGGCTCAGCTCGAAGGTGGTGCCGCAGGGGCGGCAGCGGTACTCGTATCGGGGCATGGGGACAGGGTACGTGGGCGGGGGCGCCGAGGTCGTTCCCTGGGCGTGGGCATGGGTTGCCGCAGGGAGAGGGCGCTGCCCGGCGCCCCGGCGCCGCGGGGGGGGGCGCCACGCACGCGCACCAGCCACCGCACACCCACGCATCAGCCACCACACACCCACACCCCCGCACGCGCCCCAAGCGCAGGCGGCTACCCCTCCGTCGCCGCAGCCACAAAGTGCCGCAGAATCCTCTCCCCCGCAGCAACCCCCTGCTCGGGCACCACAGTCAGACCCGGCGTCGTCCATCCCGTGTCCGCCAGTTCCCCGTGGGACGGCCGCCAAGAGCGGTCCGCCGCGGTGAGGAGGTCGGCGTCGAGGAGGGAGTCGCCGGCGGCGAGGACTTCGTCGGTGTCCGCGCGACGCGCCACCTCCCGCATGGCCGCGCTCTTGGTGAGCGGCCGCGGCACGGCGTAGATCTTGCGGCCCTGGAGCGAGACCGTCCAGCCCCGCCCCTCGGCCCACTCTCCGAGTTCCTTGACCCAGCCCTCGGGCAGCAGCGAGCGCTCCACGACCAGGTAGGCGAAGAGGTCCTCGGCGACGCGCTCCTTCAGCAGCCAGGAGGGGTCGGCCGTGCGCAGCAGGTGGGCGCGGACCTCGTCGAGGGAGGCGCACTCGGCGGCCAGGCGGCGGTCCACGGCCGCCCGCCACTCCGGGTCCGACACCCCGTCGACCAGCACGTGCCCGCCGTTGGCGCAGATCGCGAACTCCGGTACGGGGCCGGGCAGATGGATGCGGTGGTACTGCTCGCGGGTACGCGTGGTCGTCGGCACGAACACGGCCCGCCCGGCCAGCTCCGCGAGGAGCCCCGCGGCGGCCTCCGTGACGTACGACAGCGGCTTGCCCTCGTACACCTCGACGCAGAGCAGGCGCGGCGCCTCGGCGTCGGGCATGCGCAGGCCGAGCGCGGCGGCGGAGTAGATCAGGGTGCGGTCGAGATCACTGGCGACGAGAAGACGCGAGCCCTCCGGACGCGGGGCGTCGACGTCGGTTCGTGTGGCGGCCGGGGTGCCCGGAACCGGAACCCCGGGACGCTGTGTCGCGCTCACGCGTTGGCCACCGCCTTACCGTCCGCCCCCGTCGCCCCACGCGTGTACTTGGGATGGATCAACCCCACGCAGGTGTACGGAAGTTCGGCGACCTCCTCGACCGGCACCCCGCGCTGCTCCGCGAGCAGGCGGACGTGGTCCAGGTCGGCCCCCGCGCCCGCGCGGGCGAGGATCTTCCAGGGCACGCGCCGCAGCAGCACGCGCGTGGTCTCGCCGACACCGGGCTTGACGAGGTTCACGTCATGGATGCCGTACTCCTCGCTGATCCGCTCGACCGCGGCCCAGCCCTCCCACGTCGGCGCCCGGTCCGCGGCGAGGACCTCCTTCACCTGGGCGGCCACCGCCTCGGCCACCTCGTCGAAGCGGGCGGCGATCGCGGCCACGAAGTCGAGGGAGACGTCGGTGTCCGCGAGCTCGCGGTAGAACTTCGCGCCGTGGAAGTCGTCGGGACCGACCAGGTCGGCGCGCAGCACCGTACGCGAAATCAGGCCCGAGACCGTGGAGTTGAGGCACGCGGACGGGATGAGGAAGTCCTCGCGGGTGCCGTACGTACGCACGCAGGAGCCGGGGTCGGCGAGCACGGCCATCTCGGGGTTGAAGCCCCGCGCCCCGCCGGCCGCACCCGCCGCACCCGCCGCACCTGCCGCCTCCTCGAACTCCTCGATCGCGGCGGCCAGTTCGCGCGTGATGGCGCCCTTGCCGGTCCAGCCGTCGACGAACACGACGTCCGCCGGGTCGTGGTGCGCGGCGAGCCAGCGCAGCGCGTTGGCGTCGATGCCGCGGCCGCGCACGATGGACACGGCGTAGTGCGGCAGGTCCAGGCCGTGGCGGTGCTGGGCCCAGCGGCGCATCAGGACGCCGACGGGCGTGCCCGCGCGGGCCAGCGACACCAGGACCGGGCGCGGCGAGCGCTCGGCGAGGACGGTCTCGGTCACCGTGCCGACGGCCTGCGCGATGCGCGCCGCGGAGGTGTCGAGGGCAGCCCGGAACAGCTCCTGGTACTGCGTGCTCGGCTGGTACTCGACCGGCAGCGACTCGGCGTAGTGCGCGCCACCGCTCTGGATGGCCTCCTCGCGCTCCTCGGTCGGCGCTTCGAGCGTGACGTCCGACAGGTCCTGGAGCAGCCAGCCGACGTCCTCGGGCGCGTAGGAGGAGAAGTCGGGGCCGCGGAGGGGGTCGGGCAGCATGCGGGATTCCTGATCTTGGGGGGCGTACGAAGGGGCGTACGACGGGACGTACGAAGGGACCACGGTCAGCAGCACGTGCCCGGTGTGCGCCGCGAGCTGCGCCAGCAGGCCGTCGGGCGCGTGCAGCGGCGGCGTGTCCGCGGTGGAGTCCACCACCGCGACGACCGCGTCGAAGCCGCCGTCCGCCACGTTGTACGCGTAGCGCGGGCCGGGCCCGTCGGCCGGGTCGTCGTGCGCCGGGAAGACCAGGCGGGTGCGGATGGCGTAGCCCGGGTCGTCGACGGCGAGGACGGGTGAGCGGGTGGTTGTGGAGTAGCGGACCTCGGCACCCGGCCTGCGTCCGCTCAGCCGCTTCTCCAGGGCCACGCCCAGCGCCAGCGGCGCGTACATCAGCTCCTCGAAGCCGAGCACGAGCACGCGGCGCGCGTCGTCCGGCAGCGCGGCCGCGATCCGCTCGGCCAGGCCCGGCAGCGCCGCGTCCAGGCGCGCCCGGTGCGCGGGCGTGAAGCCGTGCCGGCCGCCGTCGGGCACGCCCTCGGGCCAGTCCAGGGCGACACGGGTGACGGGCGCCCGCTCCCCGCGCGGCGCCGCTGTCGGCTCCGCCTCGTGCTCGGCGACCAGCGCCTGCCCCTTCTCAAGCACGCCCTCGGGCAGCCGCACGGTGCCGGAGGCGAGCGCGATCAGGTCGACGCGGGCGCCGATCTCGCGCGCGAAGTCGTCGAGGCGGTCGCGGTCGCTCGGGGCGCGCATGTCGACCAGGGCGACGATGACGTACCGCTCGCGGGGGAAGCGCTCGTGCAGGGCGCGGATGGTGTTCAGGACCGTGTTGCCGGTGGAGAACTCGTCGTCGACGAGGACCAGCGCGCCGTCGCCCGCGAGGAGGCGGGGGTCCTCGGGGAGCAGCAGGTGGGACGTGGCGTGCGAGTGGGACTCCTCGAAGCCGCCCGCGCGGGCGACGCCGGGGACGGGGCGGCGGGTGGAGTGCAGGTAGGGGGCGAGGGCGAGGCCGTCGGCGACGCTGTGGCCGAGGCCGGTGGCGGTCTCCGCGTAGCCGAGGACGACGGCGCGGGCCGCGTCGCGCTCGCCGAGCAGCTCCCGTACACGCACCCCGAGGTCGTATCCGGAGCGCCATATCACCGACGGGTGCTGCGGCACATGCTTGCCGAGGACGTTCGACACGAGCAGATGCGCCCGCTTGGGGTTGCGGCGCAGGGCGAGCCCGAGCAGCTCCTTCAGCGGCCCCGGCCCGGCGGTACCCTCCGCACCGGCGCCCGCGCCCTCGACCAGCTCGACCCCGAGCCGCTCAGCGACCCACGTACCCGACCACACCACGTCTTCCGTCTTCCTTACGTCCGTCACGAGACCGGCCCCGCGCTTCCTCGCGCCGCTCACGCGGGCAGCCCCGCGCTGAGCAGCTCCACGAAGCCGACGTCCTCGCGCGCGACGCCGAAGACCTCGGCGCGGCGCAGGGTCCGCTCGGCCCAGGCGCGGTGCGGCTTCACCTCGTTCATTTTGTTCGTGTACGCGGAGCGCATGACGCCGCCGCCGTCCCGCTCCGGGCGCAGGATGTCCTGCGCGTCGCTGAACTCCTCGTGGCTGACGACCGACAGGGCGTGCACGGGCAGCACGTGCGAGGGGTGGATGCAGGTCTTGCCGAGCAGGCCGTTGGCCCGGTCCAGCTCTATCTCGCGAAGGAGGCCGTCCAGGTCGTGCTCGATGAGGGCCTGGCGCAGCTCCTCGGCGCGCACCTGGAGGAAGGGGCTCTGCCGGAGCTGCGGCTTGAACATGCGTTCCTGGACGCGGAAGTACTCCCAGACGGGACCGGTGACGGTGAAGCCCGTGCCGTCGGCCCGGCCGAGGTGGTTGACCACGTCGGCGATGACGGACGCGACGATCTGGACGTCGTACGCCGTCATGTGCGGCGGTCTGCGCAGGGCGTACGCGGAGCAGAAGTCGGTGACGCCGAGGCGCAGCGCGAGCACCCGGTCGCGGTACTTGTCGACGGTGCGGGCGATGCCGGCGAGCGTCCCCGCGCGGCTCTCCAGGTACAGCAGCTGCGGTGATTCGAGGACCGGCATCGCGAAGAGGCGCCGGCCGGTGGCGGCCTCGGCGGCGGTCAGCGACTCCAGGAAGGGGACGCCGCGCTCCTCGGTGAATTTCGGCAGTACGAATCCGGACAGCAGGCGGATCGCGGGGCCGAGCCTGCGGGCCAGGTCAGGGATCTGCTCGGGGCTGCGTACGCGGATGAAGAGCAGCGGCGGCTCGATGTCCGGGCGGGCGGCGAGATCCGTGAAGTGCCGGATCAGGTTCTCCTCGGCGCCCACGACTTCCGCGTCGTCGATGGAGTCCTCCAGGCAGATGACCATCGAGATCACGCCACGGCCGGACTGCTTGAGGATGTCGTCGGCCAGCTGCGGGCGGGTGGCCGGGCTGTACAGCGTGGCGCCGAGCGCGGCCGCGAGCAGCTGCGGCGGGGAGTCCGCGGTGAAGGCGCACGGCTCCCGATGGAACAGGCGCTGTCGCACCTCTGGGGCTATGTGCCCGAAATGACGCATGAGGTTCCCCTAGGGATTTTCCTGATTTCGCCCGTATCGCCCGTTTCGTCGACGCGATCCGAAGTGATGTGGCCGGTAATAGTACGTAGGAGCGGGTGTCGAGGGTTCCCTCCGGGCATGAAATCCAGGTAACCCGGCCATGTCGCACACGTCTGCCCCACACCGGCACAGGCAGGTGTCATAGGCCGGAAGACGGGCAGTACGCGGACAGGACAAGGACAAGGCGGGCACGTGTCCGAAAGTATTCGCCCGGGGCGCGGAAGCCGCACCCGGGTGGGGACGGGGCGGGCCGGGAGCGGGCGGCAGGCCGGGGACCCGCGTTGTCCGGCCCAGGACCAGGAAGGCAGGATGACCGCATGACGCACGCGATGTTGAAGGGGTCGAACGTCCCGCTGGAAGCCGCCGCCGTCCGCGCCGTGCTGCGCTGGACGCCGCGCCAGGGCGCCCCGGACGTCGACGCGTCGGCGCTGCTGCTCGGCACCGACGGCCGCGTGCGCTCCGACGAGGACTTCGTCTTCTACAACCAGCCGCGGCACCCCTCCGGGAAGGTCTGGCGGCTCGGCAAGAAGCGGGTCGCCGAGGGCCTGACGGACACCGTGCAGACCGATCTCGCGGGCCTGGATCCCGCGGTCGGCCGGGTGCTGCTCGTCGCCTCCGCCGACGACGTGCCGTTCGAGCACGTCCGCGCGCTGCGGATCCTGCTGTACGACGCCTCGCCCGCCGCGGCCGACGCCGAGCCGCTCGCGTACTTCGACATCACCCCGGAGACGGGCGCCGAGACCGCGCTGATCTGCGGGGAGCTGTACCGCCGCGGCACGGGCTGGAAGTTCCGCGCCCTCGGCGAGGGGTACTCCAACGGCCTGGAGGGCCTCGCCGGCGACTTCGGCATCCTCGTGGACGAGTCGGACGCCGTGCCCGAGCCGACGCCCGACGCGTCGCTCCCGCAGACGCAGCGCCTGGGCACGACGGGCCCGGTGGCACCCGCCGCGCAGGCCCCGGCACCGACACCGGCTCCCGCCCCGGCGCACACCCAGCCGCCCGCCCCGTACCCCGCCGCCCCCGCGCCCCAGCCCGCGTACGGCTACCCGCCCGAGCCGCCGCGCTACCCCGCGCCGCAGCCCGCCTACGGCTACCCCCAGCCCGCGCCCACCCAGCCCCCGGTCCCGGCCTACGGCTACCCGCACCCGGTCGCGCCCGTGCCCGACCCGAGCTTCCGGCTGCCTCCGCAGGGGCCGCAGTTCCTGCCCCGCTGAGGCGGCCGCGCGGGGCGGCTCGGCTGAGGCGGCCAAGCGGGGCGGCTCAGCTTCCGCCCACCTTGGTCTTGTAGCCGCGGCCCCACTGCAGCCCCCAGCCGTACAGCCGGTCGAGCTCGGCCTGGAAGCCGTACACGTACCGCACCTCGCGGCGCACGATCAGCTCGTCCTTGACGTTCTCGATCGTGAGGACCGCGCAGGAGCGGGCCTGCGGGGCGCGCTCCTCCAGGTCGATCTCGACGCGCGGGCCGTTGCTGGGGTAGAGCGTCACCTTGGCGTGGGTGCGGTCGAAGGCGGGCGTCTGGTCGTAGATGTAGACGAACACGAGCAGCCGCTTGATCGACTCGCGGTGGTCGAGGTTGACGTAGAGCGTCTCGCCGGAGCCCGAGCCGAACCTGTCGTCCCCGCTGCCCTTCACATAGGGCGGGGAGTTGAGGCTCCCGAAGAAGTGGCCGAGGGGCTGCACGACACCCTTGCTGCCGTCGGTCAGCTCGTACATGCAGCCCAGGTCCAGGTCCACATTGACCATGCTCTGCGTGTGCGCCTGCACCGGCTCCGGCTGGAACATCTTCAGCGGGTGCCGCAGCAGGCTGCCGCTCCCGCGCTTCTTGCCGACGAGGTCGGACGTCCGCATCTGCCACGTCAGCGTGACGCGCAGATTGCCGGTGGCCGCGCCCTGTTTGGACAGCGAGACCGTCGGATGCCGCTTGGTCAGCTCGATGGAGTTGGTCGCGGCGCTGCCCGATGCGAAGTCCATCGAACGCCCCGGCCGCAGACCGTCCCAGAAGGACATGCCACCCCCCAGTAAAAATGCCCCGCCTCTTGTACGTACGTCATCGGGGCGGCCCCCGGGCCACGCCTCAACTACCGCCCCGCACAAGAGCGTTCCTCACCGAAGCGGGCCCCACACGTCCGGATCCCGAAGTCGGCTCACCGTACGTCACCCCGTGTACGCCGATGGCGGCGCCCCCGTGTCGGGGACGCCGCCATCGCGGTGTTTTTCGGCCGGGTGGCCGACGGGCGCCTGGACGCCTGGATGCCTGACGAGAGGGCGCCTAGACGCCTGACGAGACCTCGGTCTTATCGCCCGAGCCCGCGTCGTCGCCCTCCGCGGCCGCCAAGGCCTTGTTGCGGCGGACGGACGACCAGAAGGACGCGCCGATGAGGATCACACCGATGCTGCCGGTGATGAGCTCGTGGATCTCGTACTGGATCGTGATGAGCAGGATCGCGGCGAGGGCGCCGATGGCGTAGTGCGCGCCGTGCTCCAGGTAGACGTAGTCGTCGAGGGTGCCCTGGCGGACCAGGTAGACCGTGAGCGACCGGACGTACATCGCGCCGATGCCGAGGCCGAGCGCCATCAGGACGATGTCGTTGGTGATGGCGAAGGCGCCGATGACACCGTCGAAGGAGAAGGACGCGTCCAGGACCTCGAGGTAGAGGAACATGAAGAACGCGGCCTTGCCCGCGAGCGCGATCGCCGAGACCGGCTTGCCCGTCTTCTTGGCCGCTTCCTCCTCCTCGTGCTCGCGCTCCTCCTCTTCCTCGAGTTTGTTCTCGAAGTAGCCGGAGAGGCCGCCCACCACCAGATAGGTGATGAGACCCGCGACGCCTGAGATCAGGACTGTCTCCGCCTTGTCCGCATGGGTGCCGCCGTGCTGGTGGGCGTGCTTGGCGACGGTCATGGCGGAGACCAGGAGCACGATCAGCGCGATGCAGACCGAGAGCATGTCGATCTTGCCGAGCTTGGCCAGCGGGCGCTCGAGCCAGCCGAGCCACTTGATGTCCCGGTCCTCGAAGATGAAGTCCAGGAAGATCATCAGCAGGAACATGCCACCGAAGGCGGCGATCGACGGGTGCGCGTCGGTGACGAACTGCTGGTACTGGTCCTTGTCGTTGAGCGCGAGCTTGACCGCTTCGATCGGGCCCATTTTCGCGCTGACAGCGACGATCACGACGGGGAAGACGAGACGCATGCCGAAGACAGCGATCAGCACGCCGATGGTGAGGAAGATCTTCTGCCAGAAGGCATTCATCTTCTTCAGGATTCCGGCGTTGACCACCGCGTTGTCGAAGGACAGCGAGATCTCGAGGACGGACAGGATCGCCACGACACCGAAGCCCGTCCACCCCCCGTAGAGCACCGCTGCGACCAAGCCGAGCGCAGTGACTGCGAACGACCAGCCGAAGGTTTTCAGTACCACTGGCTACCCAATCGTGTGTGTACGGGTCTCCCCCGCGCCGTCCCCGGCTTCCGAAGCGTCTGCCGGGGGGTGCCCCCGGAATACCCAGTGGCCGGCGGGTGGGCCGTCAGCCGTTTGGGGATCCCGGGGAGAGTCCTTTAGGAAACATTGACTCCGAAGTCTAGAGCGATGCCCCGCAGGCCGGACGCGTACCCCTGTCCGACGGCGCGGAACTTCCACTCGCCGCCGTACCGATACACCTCGCCGAAGATCATCGCGGTCTCCGTGGAGGCGTCCTCACTGAGGTCGTAGCGGGCGAGCTCCTGGCCGTCGGCCTGGTTCACCACGCGGATGAACGCGTTGCTGACTTGGCCGAATGTCTGTCCCCGGTTGTCCGCCTCATGGATGGAGACGGGGAAGACGATCTTGTCGCAGTGGGCCGGGACCTGGGAGAGGTCGATGATCAGCGACTCGTCGTCGCCCTCGCCCTCGCCGGTCAGGTTGTCGCCGGTGTGTTCGACGGAGCCGTCCGGGCTCGTCAGGTTGTTGTAGAACACGAACCACTCGTCGCCGAGCACCCGGCCGGACTGGCACATCAGGGCACTGGCATCGAGGTCGAACGGGGCTCCGGTGGTGGAGCGAGCGTCCCAGCCGAGGCCGACCATCACCTTGGTGAGATCGGGAGCGGCCTTGGACAGGGAGACATTGCCTCCCTTGGCGAGCGTGACGCCCATGATGCTGGTCCTCCCCGAGGTGCTGGAGCGTTGGGCCGCCGCCGGGCCCCGGCGCGGCGGGCGGGGCACGGCAGCCATGCGGTGCCTAGCGCGTCCGGCGCCGCACTCGCGTGTGCGGCGCCGGACGACCCAGGCGATGGGGTGCTGCGTTACTGCTCGGCTCAGACGTTGACGCCGAAGTCCTGCGCGATGCCGCGCAGACCCGAGGCATACCCCTGGCCGACGGCGCGGAACTTCCACTCCGCGCCGTTGCGGTACAGCTCGCCGAAGACCATGGCCGTCTCCGTGGAGGCGTCCTCCGACAGGTCGTAGCGCGCGATCTCGGCGCCGCCGGCCTGGTTCACGACGCGGATGAACGCGTTGCGGACCTGGCCGAACGACTGCTGGCGGTTCTCGGCGTCGTAGATCGAGACCGGGAAAACGATCTTCTCGATGTCGGCCGGGACCGCGGCGAGGTTGACCTTGATCGCCTCGTCGTCGCCCTCGCCCTCACCGGTGGTGTTGTCACCGGTGTGCTCGACGGAGCCGTCGGGGCTCTTCAGGTTGTTGAAGAACACGAAGTTCTGGTCACTGCTGACCTTGCCCTCGGCGTTCGTCAGGATGGCGCTGGCGTCCAGGTCGAAGTCCTGACCGGTGGTGGTCCGGACGTCCCAGCCCAGGCCGACCAGAACCGCGGTCAGGCCCGGCGCTTCCTTGCTCAGCGATACGTTGCCGCCCTTGCTGAGGCTGACTCCCACGAGTCCTCCCAATTGGTGTCCAGGGGCGGGGAGCCCCAGTCGTGCTTGCCATCGGATCAACGTGTGGATCCTAGTGACCGGTTCCCGGTGGCCACAGGCTCCGCACCCCAAGAAATCACAGGGTGTTGCGTCAGGGTTCCGTCAGGGTGGCGCGGCGACCCGCGTCAGAGGCTTTCGAGGGCCTTGACGTAGTCGTTCAGGTCCCGCGCGTCGGGCAGGCCGTTGACGACGGTCCAGCGCACCACGCCGTCCTTGTCGATGATGAAGGTGCCGCGCACCGCGCAGCCCTTGTCCTCGTCGAAGACGCCGTACGCCCGCGAGGTCTCGCCGTGCGGCCAGAAGTCCGACAGGAGCGGATACTCCAGGCCCTCCTGCTCGGCGAAGACGCGCAGGGTGTGGATGGAGTCGTTCGAGACGGCGAGGAGCTGGGTGTCGTCGTTGACGAACTTCGGCAGCTCGTCGCGCAGGGCGCAGAGCTCGCCCGTGCACACGCCGGTGAACGCGAACGGGTAGAAGAGCACCACCACGTTCTTGTGCCCCCGGAAGTCCGAGAGCCGCACCGTGCGCCCGTGGTTGTCCTTCAGCTCGAATTCCGGCGCCTTGACGCCGACCTCGATCGCCACGAGGACCCACTTCCCTTCGCATAGGCCATTGGAGTGCCCCCAGCGTACGGGCGGCTCCCGTGCCCTCGCGGGGCGCCCCGGGCCGAAGGGCGCGCCACGGCGCACGTGAGGCCCCCGACGGACGAACCGTCGGGGGCCTCACGGGGGACCTGCTGAGGGCCTGCGGCCTGCTAACGCTTCTTGGCGGCGCCCTTCGGCGTGAGCAGCCTCGAGCCGTTCCAGTCCTTGCCCGCGTTGATGCTCTTGGTCTGGGACAGACCCGCGGTGGTGGAGGCCTCACCGATCTCGCTGGGCTCGACGTACCCTTCCCGCCCTGTCTTGGGCGTGAGGAGGAGGATCGAACCGCCCTCCTCCATGTACGCGATGGAGTCCACCAGTGCGTCAGTCAGGTCGCCGTCGTCATCACGGAACCAGAGCACCACAGCATCAGCCACGTCGTCGTATTCCTCGTCGACGAGCTCTGTGCCGGTGGCCTGCTCGATGACCTCGCGGAGCTCCTGGTCGACGTCGTCGTCGTAGCCGATCTCCTGGACCACCATGCCGGGCTGGAAACCCAGCCGTACGGCAAGGTTCGTCTCCGCGTGGTCCGCGGTCGCGCTCACGGGTTGCCTCCTGATCGTGTTCTTGGGAATGCATTGCAGCCCCGCGCGTACGCGGGGCATTGGTCGTAGTCCACACGGGCGGGACGGATCGCGCAAGTACCCGGCCGTCAAGACCGTCGAAACGGTGACGTTCCCGACCGTGTCACCGCAACTGTCGCCCCATCCGCGAGGGCCGGGCGGCTCCACGGAGCCGCTGGGCGGGATGGGCGTATCGTTGCGATTTGGCCGAGCCTACCCCAGGGACGGCGGCCCTCGTCCCGGTTACCTGGAGGTAGAGATGACGTATCCAGCGCCGGGGTAGACGATGGTGAGCGTCGTACGCACGAGCCCAGAGAGTCCAGAGCAGAGCCCGGGCGGAGCCCAGTCAGAGCCCGGCCAGAGCACGAGCAGAGCACCGGCCAGAGCACGAATCCGATCGCGTGCACCGCGCGACCATACAGCGAAGGAACAGCGTGGCTTCCGGATCCGATCGCAACCCGATCATCATTGGCGGCCTTCCCAGCCAGGTCCCGGATTTCGATCCAGAAGAGACCCAGGAATGGCTCGACTCCCTCGACGCCGCCGTCGACGAGCGCGGCCGTGAGCGGGCCCGCTATCTGATGCTCCGCCTGATCGAGCGCGCCCGCGAGAAGCGCGTGGCCGTGCCCGAGATGCGCAGCACGGACTACGTCAACACGATCGCCACCAAGGACGAGCCGTTCTTCCCCGGCAACGAGGAGATCGAGCGCAAGGTCCTGAACGCGACCCGCTGGAACGCCGCGGTGATGGTCTCCCGCGCCCAGCGCCCCGGCATCGGGGTAGGCGGCCACATCGCCACCTTCGCCTCCTCGGCGTCGCTGTACGACGTGGGGTTCAACCACTTCTTCCGCGGCAAGGACGAGGGCGACGGCGGCGACCAGATCTTCTTCCAGGGGCACGCCTCCCCCGGCATCTACGCCCGCGCATTCCTCCTCGACCGGCTGTCCGAGCGGCAGCTCGACGCCTTCCGGCAGGAGAAGTCCAAGGCGCCCGACGGTCTTTCGTCGTATCCCCACCCGCGTCTGATGCCGGACTTCTGGGAGTTCCCGACGGTCTCCATGGGCCTCGGCCCGCTCGGCGCGATCTTCCAGGCCCGGATGAACCGCTACATGGAGGCGCGCGGCATCGCCGAGACCTCCAAGTCGCACGTCTGGGCGTTCCTCGGCGACGGCGAGATGGACGAGCCGGAGTCGCTCGGCCAGCTCTCCATCGCCGCGCGCGAGGGGCTCGACAACCTCACCTTCGTCGTCAACTGCAACCTGCAGCGCCTCGACGGCCCGGTGCGCGGCAACGGCAAGATCATCCAGGAGCTGGAGTCGCAGTTCCGGGGCGCCGGATGGAACGTCATCAAGCTGGTGTGGGACCGCAGTTGGGACCCGCTCCTCGCGCAGGACCGCGACGGCGTGCTCGTCAACAGGATGAACACGACGCCCGACGGGCAGTACCAGACGTACGCCACCGAGACCGGCTCCTACATCCGCGAGCACTTCTTCGGCGACGACCAGCGGCTGCGCGCGATGGTCGAGGGCATGAGCGACGACCAGATCCTGCACCTGGGGCGCGGCGGCCACGACCACCGGAAGATCTTCGCGGCGTTCTCGGCGGCCAAGGCGCACAAGGGGCAGCCGACGGTCATCCTGGCCAAGACGATCAAGGGCTGGACGCTCGGCCCGAACTTCGAGGGCCGCAACGCCACGCACCAGATGAAGAAGCTGACGGTCGACGACCTCAAGGGCTTCCGCGACCGGCTGCACCTGCCGATCACGGACAAGCAGCTGGAGGACGGGCCGCCGCCGTACTACCACCCGGGGCGCGACTCCGAGGAGATCCAGTACATGCACGACCGCCGCCAGGGTCTCGGCGGCTATGTCCCGACCCGCGTCGTGCGCGCCAAGCCGCTGCGGCTGCCCGAGGACAAGACGTACGCGTCCGTGCGGAAGGGCTCCGGTCAGCAGTCCATCGCCACGACCATGGCGTTCGTACGGCTCCTCAAGGACCTCATGCGGGACAAGGAGATCGGCAAGCGGTTCGTGCTGATCGCGCCGGATGAGTACCGCACGTTCGGCATGGACTCGTTCTTCCCGAGCGCGAAGATCTACAACCCGCTCGGCCAGCAGTACGAGGCGGTGGACCGTGATCTGCTGCTCGCCTACAAGGAGTCCCCGACCGGGCAGATGCTGCACGACGGCATCTCGGAGGCCGGCTGCACGGCGTCCCTGATCGCCGCGGGCTCGGCCTACGCCACGCACGGCGAACCGCTGATCCCGGTGTACGTCTTCTACTCGATGTTCGGATTCCAGCGCACCGGCGATCAGTTCTGGCAGATGGCCGACCAGCTCTCGCGCGGTTTCGTCCTGGGCGCGACCGCCGGCCGCACGACCCTGACCGGCGAGGGCCTCCAGCACGCCGACGGGCACTCGCAGTTGCTCGCCTCCACCAACCCGGGCTGTGTCGCCTACGACCCGGCCTTCGGCTTCGAGATCGCCCACATCGTCAAGGACGGTCTGCGCCGGATGTACGGCGAGACGGCGGACGGCAAGGCGGGCGAGGACGTCTTCTACTACCTCACCGTCTACAACGAGCCGATCCAGCACCCGGCGGAGCCGGACGACGTGGACGTCGAGGGCATCCTCAAGGGCATCCACCGCTTCAAGGCCGGTACGCAGGGCGCCATCTCGGCGCAGATCATGGCCTCCGGCGTCGCGGTGCCCTGGGCCGTCGAGGCGCAGCGGATTCTCGCCTCGGAGTGGAACGTCAAGGCGGACGTCTGGTCGGCGACCTCCTGGAACGAGCTGCGCCGCGAGGCCGTCGACGCCGAGCGGCACAATCTGCTGCACCCGGAGGAGGAGCAGCGCGTGCCGTACGTGACGCGGAAGCTCTCCGGGGCCGAGGGGCCGTTCGTGGCCGTCTCGGACTGGATGCGGAGCGTGCCCGACCAGATCTCCCGCTGGGTGCCCGGCACCTACCAGTCGCTGGGCGCGGACGGCTTCGGGTTCGCGGACACGCGTGGTGCCGCGCGCCGGTACTTCCACATCGACGCGCAGTCGATCGTGGTCGCGGTGCTCACCGAGCTGGCCCGCGAGGGCAAGGTCGACCGCTCCGTCCTGAAGCAGGCGATCGACCGCTACCAGCTCCTGGACGTCGCGGCGGCCGACCCGGGCGCGGCCGGGGGCGACGCGTGACAACCGGCGCGGACACTGGCACGGACACTGGCGCCGGCGCATAACACCTCCGTCCGGTGAAGGGCGGCGGGCCCGTGAGGTCCGCCGCCCTTCACGGTTTCCTTACGATGCGGGAATGAGGGATGAGACGGCACAGCCGACAGAGCTCGGGCAGCCGGCGCAGGTCCGTTGGGAACGCCGCACCCAGCGTCCGCTGCTCGCGCTCGCCGTGGCGTTCGCCGTCGCCTACGCGGTGCCGATAGTGCGGCCCGAGGCGGGCGCGTCGGTGACGCGGGCCTGTACCGGCGTTGAGTGGTTCGTCTGGGGCGCGTTCGCCGCGGACTATGTGGTGCGGCTTGCTCTGGCCGAGCACCGTGCGCGCTTTGTGCGCACGCACTGGCTCGACCTGTGTGCCGTGGTGCTGCCGATGATCCAGCCGCTGCGGCTGCTGCGGCTGGTGTCGACGCTGCTGCTCGTGGGGCGGCGGGCCCGGATGGCGTCGCAGATCAAGCTGACGACGTATGTGGTGGGCGCCGTGGTGGGCCTGTTGATGTTCGGTTCGCTGGCGGTGCTCTCGGTGGAGCGGGAGTCGCCGGACGGCAACATCAAGACCCTCGGCGACGCCGTGTGGTGGTCGTTCACCACGATGACGACCGTGGGCTACGGCGACCACGCGCCGACGACCGGGCTCGGCCGGGTCCTCGCGGTCGGCCTGATGCTGTCGGGCATCGCGCTGCTCGGTGTCGTCACCGCCAACATCGCGGCGTGGTTCATCGCCCGCTTCGAGAAGGACGACGCCGAGGAGCGCCGCCAGACCGCCGCGATCGAGGCCCTCACCGCGGAGATCACGGCCCTGCGCGCCCAGGTGAGCGCGCTGTCCGGGGCGGCCGTGACCGCCGCCGTGCCGCGCCAGGCGTCCGGTCAGGACGCCGTCGGCGGCGCCCCCGTCAACGCTCCCAGATCTTGAACGCCCGCACCCGGTACGGCGACTCGGGCGCCCAAGTGCCGTTGCCCGGATAGGTGTTGAACTCCGCTGTCTCGTCGCACTCGGCCGACTGATACGTCGTGACGGGCCGGCCGGTGCGGTTGGCGAGGGCCTGCGCGCTGCCCCCCTCCGGCAGCGCGACGCAGCTCTCGATGTCCGTACCGGCCAGCTCGAACTTGTGGCGCTGGCCCTTGAAGTCCGCCTTCTCCCAGAGGCAGAGCTCGCCGGGGCCGCAGCCCCGGAGCCGTGGTGGTCCGGCGGCTCCGGCGTGCGTGGGTGTCAGGACCGCGGCGGCCAGGGCGGCCGTCGTCAGGGCCAGGACGGCCGCGGTGCCCGGCATGGCGGAACGCATGGTCGTACGCATGTGCATCAACCCCCGTGTCGCAAAAGCTCACTTGTCGCCACTCTCCGCCGCGGGACACGGGGCGGGAAGGGGTTTTCGTACGGCTCACCCTGATAGGCGAAAGCCCCCCGAGCGGACCCGGAGGGCTTTCCCTCAGACGGCTTCATTCGGCGGCGGGTTTTCCCCTAGGGGCCCCGCCCCGCCGCGTGGGAGCGGCTAAATGTGCGCCGCTCCCGCCCCCGCCTCCGCGTTCGCCCCGCGCTTGGTGAGCGTCGCGACGACCGCCGCGATCACGCCGACGACGCCCGCGACGGTGAAGGCCACGCCCATGCCCGACATGAAGGTGTCGTGCACGACGTCCGTGATCTTGGCGAGGACGCCCTGGTCGACACCGGGGGCCTTGGCCATCTGCTCGGGCACGGCCCCGGTCGCGGCGGCCTTGTCGAGGCCGGGCGGCGGGGTGCCGGGCAGGCCCGCGTCCTGCCAGTTGCCCTTGAGGTCGGAGTCGACGGTGTGGGACATCACCGCGCCGAGGACCGCCGTACCGAGGCTGCCGCCGACCTGCATGCCCGCCTGCTGGAGGCCGCCCGCGACACCGGAGAGCTCCAACGGGGCGTTGCCCACGATGACTTCGGTGGCACCGACCATGACGGGGGCGAGGCCGAGGCCGAGCAGCGCGAACCAGACCGACATCGGCAGCGTGCCGGTCCCCGTCGTCATGGTGGTCATGCCGAACATCGCGACCGCCGTGCAGACCATGCCGCCCACCAGCGGGATCCGCGGCCCGAACCGGGTGATCAGGGCACCCGCAAGCGGCGAGGAGACGATCATCATGGCCGTCAGCGGAAGCAGGTGCAGACCGCTGTCGACCGGGCTCATGCCGTGCACGTTCTGCAGATAGAAGGTGACGAAGAACAGACCGCCCATGAAGGCGAAGGCCATCAGGACCATCAGGGCGGTGCCCGCGGACAGCGGCACCGAGCGGAAGAGCCCGAGCGGGATCAGCGGCTCCGCGACCCGCTTCTCCCAGAGGGCGAACAGCACGAAGCACACGACGGACGCGGCCAGGAACCCCCAGGTCTTGCCGCTGTCCCAGCCCCACGGGTCGCCCGCCTTGATGAGCGCCCAGATCAGCGCGAACATCGCGGCCGAAAGCAGCACGATGCCGGGGATGTCGAAGGAGCGCGGCGCCTTCTCGGCACGGTGGTCCAGGAGGATCAGAAGGCCGAGGACCAGCGCGAGCGCGCCGACCGGCACGTTGATGAAGAACACCGACTGCCAGCTGACGTGCTCGACCAGGACGCCGCCGATGATCGGGCCGCCCGCGGTGGAGGCGCCGATGACCATGCCCCAGATGCCGATGGCCATGTTCAGCTTCTCGGCCGGGAACGTGGCCCGCAGCAGACCGAGCGCAGCCGGCATCAGCAGGGCGCCGAACAGCCCCTGGAGCACGCGGAAGGCGATGACCAGGGAGACGCTGCCGGACAGGCCGATGGCCCCGGAGGCGAGGGCGAAGCCGACGACGCCGATGAGGAAGGTCTGCCGGTGGCCGAAGCGGTCACCGAGCTTGCCCGCCGTGATGAGGGCGACGGCGAGCGCCAGGAGATAGCCGTTGGTGATCCATTGGACGTCCGCGAGGGAGGCGCCCAGGTCCTTGGTGATGGCGGGGTTGGCGACGGCGACGATCGTGCCGTCCAGGGCCACCATCATCACGCCGATCGCGACGGAGAACAGCGTGAGCCATGGATGACCGCGAAGTCCCTTGACCGGGGCCGGAGTCGGAGGGGGCTCCGGCGCCTTGTCCGCCTTGCCGACGGTGGTCTGACTTGTCATGCGCCGAGGCTAGAGTCAGCGACTGACAGTTGACAAAGCCTTTCAGAAGTCGGCCGCTGTCATTTAGCTCACAGCCGCGCCGCCGCGGGTATGGTGAGCTGGCAAAACGGGTGGGAAACCGGGAGAAACAGCGAGAAACGGGGTGCAGGGCGTGACCGGTCCGGGCTTGCGCGAACGCAAGAAGCAGCGCACGCGTGACGCGTTGCTGCGGGCGGCGCTCGAACTGTTCACGACCAAGGGGTACGAGGAGACGACGGTCGACGAGATCGTCGAGGCCGTCGACGTCTCGCAGCGCACCTTCTTCCGGCACTTCGCGGGCAAGCAGGAGGCCGCCTTCGCCATGCAGGAGATGGTGGAGGAGCGGTTCGTGCGGGCGCTGCGCGAACGCCCGGCCCACGAGGGCCCGTTCGCGGCGCTGCGCGGGGCCGTGCTCGGCTCCTGGGACGCGGTGGGCGAGTCCATCGAGGCGGTCGTCCCCGTCGAACTCCACATGCGCACCTACCAGATGATCGAGTCGACCCCCTCCCTGCTCGCCGTCCATCTGCGCCGCTCCATCGAGCGCGAGGAGCAGGTCGCGGGCATCATCGCCGAGCGCGAGGGCGTCGACCTCGCCACCGACCCGCGCCCGCGCGTGGCGGTCGCCGCGTTCGGCGGGGTCATGCGGGTCACCGGGCGGCAGTGGGGCGCGGGCAAGGACATCAGCGTCGATTCGATAAGGGCGATCACGGAGTCGTACCTGGATCATCTGGGCCCGACGCTCGCGGACGACTGGCGCGAGCGCTGACGGCACTCCGGCCGCCTTTTCTGTACGCCGACAACTCCCCGGCCGCACTTCTACGTTGAGTGACTGACACCTCTACGCCAAGTAACGACGGCGCACTCCACGTAACCGCACTCCGTACGCGCGCCACACGCACGCCCCGTCCACGCAGCGTGACGAACGCGCCCGAGAAGTGTCCGGTTCACCACAATTACCCCTCTGGAAACGTGATCTGCCTCACCCCTGGCACGGGAGGCAGCACGCTTCTCCTAGGGTGTCCCGCAGTGACTTCCTTCGACTCCTCCCCTCAACTCGGCGTCTGGCGCGCTTTGCTCGCCCTCACCGTGGTCTTCGTCATGCTCGCGACCACCGGCTGGACCGCGGTGCGCCAGCACAGAGGCGCCGCCTCGCCGCTCGAAGCCGCGGTCTCCGCCTGGGAGCGGGGCCGCATCGACGGCCGTGACCTGCCCGAAGCCGGCGCACCCGCCGCCCGGCTCGCGCACTTCTTCGCCTCCCTCACGGCCCACCAGCGCGACCGGCTCGCCGCCCGCTACCCCCTGGCCGTCGGCAACATGAACGGCGCCCCCGTACGACTGCGCTACGAGGCGAACCGCATCGCCCTGCGCGAAGCGCGCGCGATCGAACGGGAACGCATGCACGACGACCGCCTCTCCCCCGTCGGGAAGCAGGAGGCGGAACGCCGCATGAAGCGGTTCGGTGTGATGATGCGCGCCGACCGCCAGGTGCTCGCCTTCGACCCGATGGGCTCGGGACGCATGGCCGAGGTCTTCGGAGACCTCGACCGCGCCGGACGCGTGTCGGTCGTGGTGCCCGGAGTCGACACGAACGTCCTCACCTTCGAACGCACCCAGCGCAAGTACGCGGCCCCCGTCGGCATGGCGAAGTCGCTGTACCGCGCGGAGCGTGCCGCGAACCCCCGCGCGCGTACCGCCGTGATCGCCTGGGCCGACTACACCGCGCCCGTCGGCCTCGGCGTGGACGCGGCCACCTCCATGCGCGCCGACGACGGGGCGGTGCGCCTCGACTCGATGGTGACCGCGCTGCCCGGCGAGGCCGCGGTGGCGCTGTACTGCCACAGCTACGGCTCCGTGGTGTGCGGGGTCGCGGCCCGCCGGCTGCCGCCGCGGGTCACCGACATCGCCGTCGCGGGCAGCCCCGGCATGCGCGCCGACAACGCCTCCGGCCTCGGCTCGCACGCGCGGATCTGGGCCACACGGGACAGCGACGACTGGATCCAGGATGTGCCGCACATGGAAGTCGGCGGGCTCGGCCACGGCGCCGACCCCGTCTCCGCGGGCTTCGGCGCGCGCGTGGTGTCCGCCGACCGCGCCCGGGGCCACACCGGTTACTTCGAACCGGGCACGGACAGCCTCAGCAACTTCGCCGAGATCGGCGTCGGCGCGTACGACTCGGTGCGCTGCGCCGAGGGGGACGCGGCCTGCCGCGAAGGTATTTCCGGTACGACGACGGCCTGACGCGCGTAGAAATCGATGAAACAGCGGCCCGCCGCAGGAGAGACGGAGAAGCGCGTGCCGCATACGATGAGCCGCATGGGTGATGTACTGGCCGGATTTCACGCCGCCTGGGAGTTCGAGTCCGACTCCGTGCTCATCCGCTTCGAACGGGGGATCCGTACGCCGAAGCTGTTCCAGGCTCTCGGCGAGCGCCGCATCCCCCATGAGGCGATCGCGGCGGTGACGCTCACACCGGGCAAGCGCGGGACGACCGTTCTGCACGCCGTCCCGAGGCCGGGGGCCGACCCGCTCATGGACGCGGCCGCGGGACAGCTCAAGGACGGCTCGGATCCGTACCGCCTGGTGCTGCCGGCGGAGCGCGAGACGCTCGCCGAGTACTACGCCGACGAGCTGCGCGCCGCGCTCCCCTCGGCCGACCCGGGCCCGGCGGACCGCCATCTGGTGGCCGCGCCCGAGGCGCCGCTGCAGTTCAAGGCGTACGACGGGAAGGTGTCCTTCGACGGCAAGTCGGTGGCCTTCCGGTGGTTCTGGACGGGGGCCTCGTCGGCCAAGTGGAAGGCCGGTGACCAGAGTTTCCTGGTCACCGACCTGAGCGGGGTCGAGTGGCGCTCGCCGGAGGTCTTCGAGGGCCATCTGCGGCTGCTGCGCCGTGAGTCACCGGTCGCGCAGCCCGCGCAGGCGGACCAGGACCCGGCGGCCGTCGTGTTCGGCCTCGGCTACGGCCCGGTGCACGAGTCACTGCCCTTCGCCGCTTCTGTCCTTGCGGCGGTACGGGCTTCTGGGCCCGCGCCCGCTGTGATTCCCGCCGCGGCGCCGACCGTACGGCGCGATCCCGCCGACATCGCCGATCGGATCCGGCACCTGGGTGAGTTGCACCAGGCGGGCCTGCTGACGGACGACGAGTTCACGGCCAAGAAGGCGGAGCTGCTCGCTGAGCTCTGACTCAGCCTGCGGCCGCAGGACGGTCGGAGTAGATGTCGATCTTGTGGTCGAGGACGGCCAGCGTGTCCTGGAGTTCCGCGATCCGGGCCCGGACGTCGTTGCGGGTCTGTTCGAGCAGGTCCCGGCGGCGCGCGAAGGTGTGGTCGCCCTCGCGGACCAGCTCGGCGTAGCGCACCATGTCCGCGACCGGCATGCCGGTCAGGCGCAGCTTGCCGACGAGGGTCAGCCAGTCCAGGTCCCGGTTGCGGTAGCGGCGCTGGCCGGTGTGGGAGCGGTCGACGTGCGGCATCAGGCCGATCCGCTCGTACCAGCGCAGGGTGTGCGCGGTCAGGCCGGTCACGGCGACGACCTCGCTGATCGTGTAGTGGTCCTGGCCCTCGGGGCGCGGGTGCGGGGGCGGGGGCGCGGCGCAGACCTCGGGCGCGGCCGGGTCCGCCCGGTCTCGGGTGGGTGCGGGGGTGGTCTCCATCACCGTCATGGTCCCCACGCTAGAACCTTGGAGTGCACTCCAAGCAAGGGAAATCCGCAGGACGGCGCCCGGGTGCGGTGGCTACCGTGCCGCCATGAGTCTTGTACGCCGCGCCGAACCCGCCGACGCCGAGGAAGTCATACGCCTCCGCCAGGTCATGATCGACTCCGTGTTCACGCTGGACGGGACGCTTCCCACCACGTCCGTCACCGACTGGCACGCCGAGTCCGTCCCCACCGTGCGCGAGCACCTCGCCGACGCCGACGGCACCTTCACCGCGTTCGTCGTCGACCACCCCGAGCGGCCCGGCGGCCTCGCCGCGCTCGCCGCGGGCACCCTGGAGTACCGCATCGGGCGCGCGGGCAATCCGCACGGCGTCGCGGGCTACGTCTTCAGCGTCGCCACCGACCCGGACATGCGCCGCCGGGGCTTCTCGCGGGCCTGTGTGGAGGCGCTGATCGACTGGTTCCGCGAGCGGGGCGCCGGGCAGGTGGACCTCACCGCGTCGTCCGAGGCCGAGCCGCTGTACGCCGCGCTCGGCTTCGTCCGCAAGCCCGACCCCTACATGCAGCTGAAACTGTAGGACGCTTAGTCTCGTACGCATGCAGAGCCTGGCACTGATCGAGAACTGGCCCGTCCCGACCGCGGCCGCCGCCGTCGTCCGCGCGGACGGCACGGTGGCCGGGAGCCGCGGGCCCACCGGGCACCGCTTCGCGCTCGCCTCGGTCACCAAGCCCCTCGCGGCGTACGCGGCGCTCGTCGCGTACGAGGAGGGGGCGATCGAGCTGGACGAGCCCGCGGGGCCCGAGGGGTCGACCGTGCGGCATCTGCTCGCGCACACCAGTGGGCTCGCGTTCGACGAGCATCAGGTGATGGCGGCGCCGGGGACGCGACGGCTGTACTCCAACGCCGGGTTCGAGGTGCTTGGCGACCACATCGCCAAGGCGACCGAGATTCCCTTCGCGGACTATTTGCGGCAGGCCGTGCTCGAACCGCTGGGGATGAACTCGACGTTCCTCGACGGCGGGGCATCGCCCGCGAAGGACGGGGTTTCGACCGTGGACGATCTCGTGCGGTTCGCCGCCGAGGTGCAGCAGCCGCGGCTCCTTGACGCGCGGACCGTCGCGGCCGCGATGTCCGTGACGTACCCCGGGCTCAAGGGAGTGCTTCCTGGGTACGGACATCAGAACCCCAACGACTGGGGGCTCGGGTTCGAGATCCGGGACGGCAAGTCGCCGCACTGGACGGGGAGTTCGTCCTCGCCGCGGACCTTCGGGCACTTCGGGCAGGCGGGAACGTTTCTGTGGGTCGACCCGGACGCGGGGGCGGCGTGCGTGGCCCTGACGGACCGGGCGTTCGGACCGTGGGCCACGGAGGTCTGGCCCACGTTCACCGACGCGGTGCTCGCCGAGCTGTAGCCCGGCCGGGCCCTACCCCATCTCCCACACCAGCACTTCCGCCCTCCCCCCGTACGACACCACGTCCAACCCCCGCTCCCCCGTGAGCCGGGCCGAGTCACCGGGGCCCAACTCCTCGTCCGCCAGGGCCACTTCGCCGTCGACCACGTGGACGTAGACCGCGGGGGCGTCGGGGAGAGCCGTGCGTTCGCCGGGGGCCAGGCGGCGTACGTGGAGGAGGGCGGCCGCGGCGGGGACGGCGTAGGGGGTGGAGTCGGCGATGCCGCGGACGATGTCGTACGACGGGGTGCCGCCGGGCTCCAGCGGGGCCAGCCACATCTGGAGGAAGGCCAGGGGCTCGGGGCCCGCGTTGCGCTCGATGTGCCGGACGCCGGCGCCCGCGCTGAGGTGCTGGACGTCGCCGGGGCGGATCACCGACTCGTGGCCCGCGGAGTCGCGGTGGGTGAGCTCGCCGGTGACGACCCAGGTGACGATCTCCGTGTGGCTGTGCGGGTGTTCGTCGAAGCCGGCGCCCGGCCCGAGATGCTCCTCGTTGCAGGCGAGCAGCGCGCCGAAGCGGAGGTTGTGGGGCTCGTAGTAGGGCCCGAAGGAGAAGGCGTGGAAGGAGTCGATCCCCGCCATGGGGTCGCCCCCGGGATACCGCTCGCCGGAGCGCCGTACATCAATCACGTGCCCACGGTAGCCCCGGCACCGCACGCCGCCTTCCCGATAAGGCAGTCTTGTCCCCGTGCCCGAACCCTCAGCGAACGAAGCCCACCAGGGCGCCGGCCCCGACGCCCGGCGCGGCGCCCGCGCCCACGCGCACGCCGCGACCCTGAAGCGCCTGGAGAAGTCGTCCGGCAGTCTCGCTGCGCAGGCGATCGCGCGCATGGACGAGACGCTGTCCTGGTACCGGGCCATGCCACCGGAGAACCGCTCCTGGATCGGTCTGGTCGCGCAGGCCGGCATCGCCGCGTTCACCGAGTGGTTCCGGCACCCCGACGCCCCCCAGGCGATCTCGACGGACGTGTTCGGCACCGCGCCGCGCGAGCTGACCCGGGCGATCACGCTGCGCCAGACCGTGGAGATGGTGCGGACCACCATCGAGGTGATGGAGTCCGCGATCGACGAGGTGGCGGCGCCCGGCGACGAGGGCGTGCTGCGCGAGGCCCTGCTCGTCTACGCCCGCGAGATCGCCTTCGCCACCGCGCAGGTGTACGCACAGGCCGCCGAGGCACGCGGTGCCTGGGACGCGCGCCTGGAGTCGCTCGTGGTGAACGCGGTGCTCTCCGGGGAGGCCGATGAGGGCGCCGTCTCCCGTGCCGCGGCCCTTGGCTGGAACTCGCCGGACCATGTGTGCGTGGTGCTCGGCACCGCGCCGGACGGGGACAGCGAGCTCACCGTGGAGGCCATCCGCCGGGCCGCCCGGCACGCGAAGCTCCAGGTCCTCACCGGTGTGCTCGGTACCCGCCTGGTCGTCATCGCGGGCGGCAACGACAACCCGCTGGCCGTGGCCAAGGCGTTGATCGGCCCGTACGCGGCCGGTCCCGTCGTGGCCGGACCCATCGTGCCCGACCTGCTCGCCGCCACCCGCTCCGCGCAGGCCGCCGCCGCGGGACTGAAGGCCTGCAGTGCCTGGCAGGACGCGCCGCGTCCCGTCCTCGCGGACGATCTGCTGCCGGAGCGCGCGATGGCGGGCGATCCGGCGGCGCGCGAACAACTGGTGGAGGAGATCTACAGACCGCTCGAAGAGGCCGGTTCCGCGCTCCTGGAGACCCTCAGCGTCTACCTGGAACAGGCGAGCAGCCTGGAGGGCGCCGCACGGATGCTGTTCGTGCACCCCAACACCGTGCGCTACCGGCTTCGACGTGTGACTGACGTCACCGGCTGGTCCCCCTCGGACGTACGCTCGGCGTTCACGCTGCGCATCGCGCTGATCCTGGGACGTCTCGCAGACGGTGATCCCCAGGTCTGAGGCTTTGTCGGGGCCCTACAATTCCCCCAGCGGTTCTTCGTCCCTGTCCCCACGGGCGGTTCGTACTGTCCACAAGAGAGAGTGTGAGTGTGCTCGTACTCGTCGCTCCCGGCCAAGGCGCTCAGACGCCCGGCTTCCTCACCCCCTGGCTCGACCTCCCCGGTACTGCCGACCGCCTCGCCGCCTGGTCGGACGCCATCGGTCTCGACCTCGCCCACTACGGAACGCAGGCGGACGAGGACGCGATCCGTGACACCGCCGTGGCGCAGCCGCTGCTCGTCGCGGCCGGGCTGCTCTCCGCGCAGGCACTGGGTGACATCACCCCGGGCGCCGTCGCGGGCCACAGCGTGGGTGAGATCACCGCCGCCGCGTACGCGGGAGTGCTGTCCGAGGACGACGCGCTGCGTTTCGTACGCAAGCGGGGCCTGGCCATGGCCGACGCCGCGGCCGTGACGGAGACCGGCATGGCGGCGCTGCTCGGCGGCGACCCCGACGTCACCGTCGCGCACCTGGAGAAGCTCGGCCTGACCCCGGCGAACGTGAACGGCGCGGGCCAGATCGTGGCCGCCGGCACCCTGGAGCAGCTGGCCGCGCTCGCCGAGGACAAGCCGGAGGGCGTCCGCAAGGTCGTGGCCCTGAAGGTCGCGGGCGCGTTCCACACGCACCACATGGCACCCGCGGTCACCGTGCTCGAGGAGGCCGCCAAGGACCTCGTCGTCGCGGACCCGCGCCTTACGTACCTCTCGAACGGCGACGGCAAGGTCGTCACGGAGGGCTCCGACGTCGTGGCCCGCCTGGTCGGCCAGGTCGCCAACCCGGTGCGCTGGGACCTGTGCATGGACACGTTCCGGGAGCTCGGGGCCACGGCTCTGATCGAGGTGTGCCCCGGCGGCACGCTGACCGGTATCGCCAAGCGCGCCCTCAAGGGCGTGCGGACCCTGGCCGTGAAGACGCCCGACGACCTCGACGCCGCCCGCGTGCTCATCGCCGAGACCGCCGAGAGCGCAGCGGCGGACGCCGCGGCCGCGACGGACGCCTGAGAAGGAGCTGGAGAGCATGGCGAAGATCAAGCCGAGTCAGGGCGCCGCGTACGCGCGCATCATGGGCGTCGGCGGCTACCGCCCGACCCGCGTGGTGCCCAACGAGGTGATCCTCGAGAAGATCGACTCGTCCGACGAGTGGATCCGCTCCCGCTCCGGCATCTCGACCCGCCACTGGGCCTCCCCCGAGGAGACCGTGTCGGCGATGTCCGTCGAGGCGGCCGGCAAGGCGATCGCCGACTCGGGCATCCGCGCCGAGCAGATCGGCGCCGTGATCGTGTCCACGGTGTCGCACTTCAAGCAGACCCCGGCCATCGCCACGGAGATCGCGGACAAGCTCGGCACGGGCCGTCCCGCCGCGTTCGACATCTCCGCGGGCTGCGCGGGCTTCGGCTACGGCCTGACCCTCGCCAAGGGCATGGTCATCGACGGCTCCGCCGAGTACGCGCTGGTCATCGGCGTGGAGCGGCTCAGTGACCTGACCGACTTCGAGGACCGCTCGACGGCGTTCCTGTTCGGTGACGGCGCGGGCGCCGTCGTCGTCGGCCCCGCCAAGGAGCCGGCCATCGGCCCCACGGTGTGGGGTTCCGAGGGCGACAAGTCCGAAACGATCAAGCAGACCGACTCGTGGGAGGCCTACCGCAACGGCCGCCCCGAGAAGTTCCCTGCGCTGACGCAGGAAGGCCAGGCGGTGTTCCGCTGGGCCGTGTTCGAGATGGCGAAGGTCGCCCAGCAGGCGCTGGACGCGGCCGGAATCACCGCGGACGAACTGGACGTCTTCATTCCGCACCAGGCCAACATGCGGATCATCGACTCGATGGTGAAGACTTTGAAGCTGCCGGAGCACGTCACGGTCGCCCGTGACGTGGAGACCACCGGCAACACGTCGGCCGCCTCGATCCCGCTCGCGATGGAGCGGCTCCTGGCGACCGGTGAGGCGAAGAGCGGCGACACCGCGCTCGTCATCGGCTTCGGGGCGGGTCTCGTGTACGCCGCCACGGTCGTTACCCTCCCCTAGGCACCCGCAGCGGATCTTCGGATCCACGCGGATGCCGTCACACCCTCTGGATACATACGAAGGAGCGCCCCATGGCCGCCACTGAGAAGGAGATCGTCGACGGTCTCGCCGAGATCGTCAACGAGATCGCCGGCATCCCGGTCGAGGACGTCCAGCTGGACAAGTCCTTCACCGACGACCTGGACGTCGACTCGCTGTCCATGGTCGAGGTCGTCGTCGCCGCCGAAGAGCGCTTCGACGTCAAGATCCCGGACGACGACGTCAAGGACCTGAAGACCGTCGGCGACGCGACGAAGTACATCCTCGAGCACCAGGCCTGACAACAGGTCCGGGCCTGACGACCGCAGGCCCGTGCCGGCCGGGGCTCATGCCAGCCGCCACCCGGCGGTGGCGCCGCCGCATCCGCATCTGAACCAAATCGTGGAGAGAGAAATCCAGTGAACTCGACCAATCGCACCGTGGTCGTCACCGGTATCGGCGCAACCACACCGCTGGGTGGCGACGCGGCATCGACCTGGGAGGGTCTGCTCGCAGGCCGTTCCGGGATCAGCCTCATCGAGGAGGACTGGGCAGCCGAGCTGCCCGTCCGCATCGCCGGCCGCATCGCCGTCGAACCGACGGAGACCATCCCGCGCCCGCAGGCCCGCAAGCTCGACCGCTCGGCGCAGTTCGCGCTGGTCGCGGCCCAGGAGGCCTGGCAGGACGCGGGCTTCACCGGCAGGGCCGGCGAAGAAGCGGCCGTGGACCCCGACCGTCTGGGCGCGGTCGTCGCCTCCGGCATCGGCGGCGTCACGACCCTCCTCGACCAGTACGACGTACTGAAGGAGAAGGGCGTACGCCGCGTCTCCCCGCACACGGTCCCGATGCTGATGCCCAACTCGCCCGCGGCGAACGTCGGCATCGCCCTCGGCGCCCGCGCCGGGGTGCACACGCCGGTCTCGGCGTGCGCGTCGGGCGCGGAGGCCATCGGCTACGCGATCGAGATGATCCGCACCGGCCGCGCCGACATCGTGGTCGCCGGCGGCACGGAGGCGGCCATCCACCCGCTGCCGATCGTCGCGTTCGGCAACATGATGGCGATGTCGAAGAACAACGACGACCCGCAGGGCGCCTCGCGGCCCTACGACCGCGACCGCAACGGCTTCGTGCTCGGCGAGGGCGCGGGCGTGGTGGTCCTGGAGTCCGAGGAGCACGCCAAGGCCCGCGGCGCCAAGATCTACGCGGAGGCGATCGGCCAGGGCATCTCGGCCGACGCGCACCACATCACGCAGCCCGAGCCGTCCGGCAACGGCATCGCGAAGGCGCTGCAGAACCTGATCGACAACACCGGCCTGAAGCCCGCCGAGATCGCGCACATCAACGCGCACGCGACCTCGACGCCGCAGGGCGACATCGGTGAGATCAAGGCGCTGCGCCAGGCGTTCGGCGACGACGTCGACCACATGGCGATCGCCTCGACGAAGTCGATGACCGGTCATCTGCTCGGTGGCGCGGGTGGCGTGGAGACCGTCGCGACGGTCCTCGCGCTGAAGAACCGCATCGCCCCGCCGACGATCAACATCGACAATCTCGACCCCGAGGTCGACGCGGACATCATCCGCGGCGAGGCCCGCCCGCTGCCCGAGGGCACGATCGCGGCCCTCAACGACTCGTTCGGCTTCGGCGGCCACAACGTGGTGCTCGCCTTCCGCACGGTCTGAACACACCGCTGACGGTAGTTACGTCGAAGGCCCACCCGGCAGGTCCGGGTGGGCCTTCGACGTAACTACTCTCAGACGACTTGGTGCAGCCAGCGCACAGGCGCGCCCTCGCCCGCGTACCGGAACGGCTCCAGCTCGTCGTCCCAGGGCTTGCCGAGGAGCTTGGCGATCTCGGCCTCCAGGTCGCTCTCGCCGCGCTGGGAGCGGGCGAGGGCGGCGCGGAGCCGGTCCTCCGGGATCAGGATGTCGCCGTGGACGCCGGTGACGGCGTGGAAGATGCCGAGCTGGGGCGTGGCGCTGTACCGCTCGCCCTCGACGGCACCGGACGGCTCGGCCGTGACCTCGAAGCGCAGCAGATCCCAGCCGCGCAGCGCGGAGGCGAGTTTGGAGGCGGTGCCGGCCGAGCCCTGCCAGGAGAACTCGGATCTCCAGGTGCCGGGCGCCGCGGGCTGTCGGATCCAGTCGAGGCTGACGCGTGCGCCGAGCACGCCCGCGACCGCCCACTCGACGTGCGGGCACAGCGCGCGCGGTGCGGAGTGCACGTACAGAACTCCACGTGTCGTCACCGGGACCTCCAGTGTGGGACGAGGTACGCCTTCCCCAGCGGCCTCGCGCCCGTGCCGAGCGATACTCCCCGAATTCCATGAAAACGGGAAAAGTCAAGAAAAGGGGACAGATGTGACGTGATGTAATTTAGCGGAACCGAGAAGAGCGGGTGCCACTGGGTGGCGAGGCTACCGTGCGGCGAGGCAAGGAGTGTGACGTACCGTCGGTCCGCATGCCGGGAAACTCCGAGGTTTCACTCGCTGGGAGGCGCGGAAACCCCCGGCTGGGTGCCTGCGGGCAGCCGGGCGGCCGCAGACGGGACAAATCCGTACTCGGCAGCACGCAACCCACGGGGCCCGTACGACGTCACGTTGGACGACAGAGGGGACGAGGATGCGCAACTCAAGGCACCGCGCACGGGCCGCCGTCGCCCTCGCGACGGCGGCTCTCACCGGCCTGGCCACGCTCACGGCGTGCGACGCGTCCGGCGGCGACTCCCCGGCGCCGAACGGACCGAAGGCCCAGGACAGAGCGGCGCCCAAGCCGGCCCCCGTCTGGGACACGAGCCCGCGTTCCCTCGCCGCCGTCGGCGACTCCATCACGCGCGGCTTCGACGCCTGCTCGGTGCTCTCCGACTGCCCCGAGGCGTCCTGGGCCACCGGCAGCGACGACGGTGTGCGCAGCCTCGCGCAGCGGCTGCTCGGCAAGCAGCGGGCGACGACGCACAGTTGGAACTACGCGAAGACCGGCGCCCGGATGTCCGACCTGCCGGAGCAGATGTCACGGGCCGCGGCGCGCGGGCCCGAGCTGGTGACGGTGATGGCCGGCGCCAATGACGCCTGCCGCTCGTCGGCCGACGAGATGACGTCCGTCTCCGAGTTCCGCGCCGACTTCGAGGACGCGCTGCGGGTCCTCCGGCGCTCCCAGCCCAAGGCGCAGGTGTACGTGGCGAGCGTGCCGGACCTGAAGCGGCTCTGGTCCACGGGGCGCACCAACCAGTTGGGCAAGCAGGTGTGGAAGCTGGGCATCTGCAAGTCGATGCTGGCCGACGCGGACAGCATGGACCGGGCCGCCACCGACCGGCGCCAGTCGGTGCAGGACCGCGTGGTGGCGTACAACAAGGTGCTCAAGGACGTCTGCGCGAAGGATCAGCGCTGCCGGTACGACGGCGGGGCCGTCTTCGGCTTCCACTTCGACGGGGACCAGTTGAGCCACTGGGACTGGTTCCACCCCAGCAAGGACGGGCAGTCGCGCCTCGCCGAGATGGCCCACCGGGGGATCACGGCCGACCGGCCGGGCAGGTAGCCACCACCTCCACCTCGATCAGGGCCTCGGGCCTGAAGAGCCGGGGCACCGACACCGTCGTGCTCGTGGGCGGTGTGCCGGTGAGGTAGGTGCGGCGGACGGCGGCGTAGCCGGGCAGGTCGTCCATGTCCGTCAGGAACGTGCGGATGTTGATGATGTCGGCGAGGGTCGCGCCGTGTGCTTCGAGGAGCGCGGTCAGGGTGGCGAAGACGCCGTGGCTCTGCGCGGTGATGTCCGCGCCGTCGGCGATCTGCCCGGACAGGTACAACAGGGCGCCTCCGTCGGCGAGTTGGACGCGGGCGACCTGGGAGTAGGGGCCCAGGGGCTGCGGTGCGCCGGCGGGGTTGTCGAGGGTGGTGCGCATGGGGGCGGTGCTCCGGTTCCTTGTGGGGTGACGTACAGGGGTGACGTACAGGGGTGGCGGCTAGGCGGTGCGGTTGCGGGTGGTGCGGATGTGAGGGACGGCTCGGGCGATGTCCTCGTGGGCGGTGGCCGGGTCCGCCGCCGCGGCCTCGTAGTGGGCGCGGACCGCCTCCATCGCGGGCAGTCGCGCCGCGTCCGTGGCCAGCGCCACGTCCTTCACCGCGAGGTCGTTGCCGAAGTGCACGTCGTCGGCGAAGGCGCGGGCGACGGCGCCCGCGAGCGGGCCGCGGGCCAGGGCGCCGCGCGCCACCTGTTCGTCCAGGCCGAGCGCGTCGGCCAGGGCCATCGCCTCCGCGACCAGCGCGACCCCGCCGAGCACGGCGGTGTTCACGACGACCTTGAGTGCGGCGCCGGAGCCGAGCGGGCCGGTGCGGGTCACGGTGCCGAGGGAGGCGAGCAGGGGCTCGACGACGGCGGCGTCCCCGCCCGCGAGGATGCCGAGCTCCCCCGCTGCGGCCTTGTCCGTGCTGCCCATGACGGGCGCGTCGACGAGCGTGACGCCGTCCGGCATCCGCTCCCCCAACTCCCGTACCGCGTCCGGGCCGACGGTCGACATCTCCACCCAGGTGACGCCCGCCCGCAGGCCCGGCACGATCGCGTCGGCGACGCGGCCGAGCGCCTCGGGGCCCGCCAGCATCGTGAGGACCACGTCGGCCTCGCGCACCGCGTCCGCGGGCGTGGCGGCGAGCCGCGCGCCCGCCGCGACGAGGGGTTCGGCCTTGGCGGCGGTGCGGTTCCACACGGTCAGCGGGTGCCCGGCGGCCAGCAGCCGGTGGGCCATCGGGGCACCCATGTGCCCGAGCCCGAGAAACGCGACCCGCTGGTGGGGGCGGTGTCCCGTGGTGTGTGCGTCGCGCTGTTCCTTGTTCCGGTGCATGCGTACGACGCTAGGCCCGGCCAGGTGATGCGACAAGCGAATGTCTAGCATGTCAGCCATGCGGGATCCACATGAGTCACGTGATGAGCCGAGTGACGAGTCGAGTGATGTGTCCACGGTCTGGCTGCGCGCGTTCACGGAGGTGGCCCGGCACGGCTCCTTCACCGTGGCCGCGCGCCGCCTGGGCTGGACGCAGTCCGCCGTGTCCCGTCAGATCGCCTCCCTGGAGGCCGCGCTCGGCGGCGCGCCCCTCTTCGACCGGCTGCCACGCGGCGTACGCCTCACCGCGCACGGCCGGGCCGCGCTGCCGTACACGGAGGCGGCACTCGACCAACTCACGCGGATGCGGCGGGAGTTGACGGACCTGGACGGCGCGGCGGGCGGGCTGCTGCGGTTCGGGGCGTTCGCGACGGCGGACGCGGCCCTTGTGCCGCGGGCGATCGCCGCCTTCCGCGCCCGCCACCCCGGGGTCGCCCTCGCGCGCGAGGAGGGCTTCACACGGCCGCTGCTCGGCCGCCTCTTGGAGGGCGATCTCGATCTCGCGGTGGTGTCGACGACGGGCGGCCCGCTGCCCGAGGACGGCTGCGAACTGCACCATCTCCTCGATGAGAAGCTGTACGTGGCGGTGCCCGCGGACCACCCCCTGGCGGACGAGCCCCGCGTCGGCATGCGCCAACTCGCCGACGAGGACTGGGTGTCCGGCAGCCCCGAGCCCGCCGGCACCCTCCTCGACGCGGCGCTGCGCCACGGCTTCCGGCCCCGGATCGCGCATGTGGTGGGCGAGTGGACCGCCAAGCAGGGGTACGTGGCCGCGGGCCTCGGCGTGACCCTGGTCCCGGCGCTCGCGGCGCAGGGGGTGCGGCCGGACATCGCCCTGGTGCCGGTGACGGACGAGGGCGCGCGGGCGGTGTACGCGGCGACCGCGCGAGGGCGGGCGCGGGTGCCGAGCGCGGAGCCGTTCATCGCCGCGCTGCGGGAGTCGGCGCGGCTGGTGGACCGGCATCCGAAGCACCGCCCCCCGTAGCGCTCGCCTCCCCTGTCCCGCGATACTTCCGCCATCTCACCTGCAACGGAAGGACTCTCGTGGCTCCCTCTCTCACCCCCGCGATACTCGGGCGGCGGCTCGGCGTGGTCGGTGTCGCGCTGCTGCTCGGTGTCTCCGCGTCGCCCGCCACGGCCGACTCCGCCGCCGAATCCGGTTCCGGCTCCGGTTCTTCGGGGGCGCCCACCGTCGAGGAGCAGCGGCTCGACCGGGCCGTGCCGCAAGAAATCCTGCGGCGCAGCGGGTTCGACGGCGTGGCGCCCGGTTTCGCGCGGGATCTCGGCCGGGTCCGCTCGTACAAGGAGGCCGAGCGTCTCGTCGTACGCCAGGGGCAGTCGTTGTGGCGGCGGGCGGTGGAGCGGGCGCAGGGGCGCGGGCCGCAGAAAAAAGAAGGGCGCGAAGCGCTTCCTTGGAAGGGTGGTGGCGGGCGACGGGCGGGCGACTTGAGCCGCGATGACGACCGGCCGTTGTACTGGGCGCGGCTCGGGATGACGCGGGCGCTGCGGGCCTGGGAGCCGCGCGGGTTCGAGCTCGGGGACGAGCGGCGGCAGCGGCTGCTCGGCTCTCTGGAGACCACGTCCCGCGGGCAGGACACGATCCGCTACCCCAAGGGTCAGCGGATCAAGCGGGTCCTCGTCACCGGCTTCGACCCCTTCACGCTGGACCGCGACACCCGCATCAGCAACCCGTCCGGTGCCACCGCGCTCGCCCTCGACGGCACCGTCGTACGCACCGCCGCCGGGCCCGTGCGCATCGAGACCGCCATGTTCCCGGTGCGCTGGACGGACTTCGCCGAGGGTGAGGTGGAGCGGACGCTGCGGCGGCAGTTGCCGCGCGTCGACCTGTTCACGACCGTGAGCCAGGGCCGGGTCGGGAAGTTCGACATCGAGCGGACCAACGGGGCCTGGCGCGGCGGGTTCGGGGACAACGAGAACCTGTCGAGCACCGGCGTCGTCCCGGTCGCCGACCCGGCCTCGCAGCCGCAGTGGACGACGACCACGCTGCCGTACAAGGACATCGTCGCCGCCGACACCGGGCGCTTTCCCGTGTACGACAACACGGCCGTGACCGAGATCCCGGCGGGCGGGACCACGCCGGTGCAGCGGCCGGACGGGCCGACGCCGGGGTCGGCGGCCCGCGCGGGCGGCGGCGGTGACTATCTGTCCAACGAGATCGCCTACCGGGCGACGCTGCTGCGCGACCGCCTCGGGCTGCGCGGTCTGCCGGGCGGCCATGTGCACACGCCGGTGCTGCAGTTCGGCGCCGGGAACACCGACCCGGCGACGGGGAAGGTCACCGACGAGGAGTTCGTGCGCAACCGGGTCGACATCATCGCGCAGGTGCGGAAGATCGTGGTGACGGGCGTGGAGGCCGCCGAGGCTAACGGGCGGTAGGCGCGCCGTCCGGCCGGGGAGCCCCGCCCGCGGCGTTCGCGCCGCCGTCGGGGTCTCCGGCGTCCTCGTCGTCGTCATCGGTGGCCTCGGTGTCCTCGCCCATGAGGTCACGCGCCATCAGCGTCGCCCCCGCCACCGCGCCCGGCATCAGGAACACCGCGACGAACGGCACCAGGAAGGCCACCGCGAGCGGGGCACCGAAGCCCCACGCCAGGGACTTGCGGGCCCTGAGCAGGACCAGGCGGTCGCGCAGCCGCACGCCGCGGCGCTGCAGCGCGACCGCCGTCAGCTCCTCGACGAGGAAGAAGCCCGTGACGAAGAAGCCGAGCACGGGGATCACGGTCTGGCCGACGACCGGGATGAAGCCGAGGCCGAAGAGCAGCACGCCCCACAGCGCGGCCCGCACGACGATGCGCAGGCTGTCGCGTACGGAGATCAGCAGTTCGCGCCAGAGCGGCAGGCCCGACTCGGGGGCGAAGCCCGCCACGGAGAGGTCGACCTGCTCGGACAGCGACTCGTAGAAGGGTTCGCCGATCACGAGCGTCACCGCGGTGAAGGTCACCACGGACAGGAGCAGGGCGAGGGCGAAGAGCAGCACCGTCAGGAAGCCGCGGAGCAGGCCCGGCCACGGGTCGGACCAGTCGTCGGCGAACGGCGTCGCCCAGGAGACCAGGTCGGTGCCCCACAGCGCGAGCGAGACGAGTGCCGCCGCGTACAGGACGAGGGTGATGAGTCCCGGAAGCAGCCCCCATCCGAACTGCTTGCCGTGCTGGGAGACCCAGCGCTGTCCCTTCACCAGATAGCCGAAGCCCCGTCCCAGTTCACGCATGCGGCACACCTTATCCGGCCGGGGGCGGCGCCTTGTCCGGCCGGGGCGGGGGCCCGGGACCGGTGCGGGCGGGGTGGCTGTTTCGTGAATACCCCCTTGTTGCGCGCGATTTCACCCTGTAGACCTCCCCTACTGATCTCTCGACTGATCTCTCGGGTCGGTGAACGGCCCACGCTTCGGAGGTACGTATGGGGATATCCCGCCCATCAAGACCCGTGCTCCTGACCGCATCGGCCGCCGCGGGCACGCTCCTGTTCACCGTGCTCACCCCCGGCGGCGCGAGCGCCGATCCCGCGCCGCGCCCGGTGATCCGCGACGAGGCCCCGCTGGACTCGCCCGACCGGGCCGCGCGGGCCCCGGAGAGCGCCGCGGACCGCGCCCTCGACGCCGGTTCGGGCGCCGCCCGCGCCGGCAAGGGCCGCGGCTACCCGCGCGAGCAGCACCTGGACGCGGTCCCGAAGAACCCGGCCGACAAGTCCATCAAGCTGGGCCTGACCCCGTACCACGCCATCGCGCCCCGCCTGAACAAGGTCCAGGGTGTCGGCGACCGGGTCAGCGTGGAGATAGCCGGGCGGTCGGCCGGAGGCCACGACCTGTATCTGGTGACGGTCACCGCGCCCGAGTCGGCGCGCGAGGCCGCCCGGCAGGAGAGGATGCGCGAGCGCATCGAGAACGCGCCCAAGGCCGCCGCCGAGGACAAGGCCCTCAAGTCCGCCTACAAGACGCCGGTGTTCATCAACAACAACATCCACGGCAACGAGTGGGAGGGCACCGACGCGGCCCTGCAGCTCATCGAGAAGCTGGCGAAGGCGAAGGACGCGAAGACGCGGAAGCTGCTCGCCCACAACCGCCTCTACTTCAACGTCACGATGAACCCCGACGGGCGCATCGCGGGCACCCGCCAGAACGCCAACGGCTTCGACCTGAACCGGGACTTCATCACCGCCTCGCAGCCCGAAGCACGCGCGGTGCGGCGGATCGCCATCGACAAGCAGCCCGCGATGATGATCGACCTGCACGGCTATGTGAACGGCACGCTGATCGAGCCGACCACGCCGCCGCACGGCGAGAACTACGAGTACGACCTGTTCCTGAAGAACAGCTACGCCAACGCCCTCGGCATGGAGAAGGCCGTCAACGGCCTCGGCTACACCGAGGCGAAGGACGGCGTGCAGCCCGCGATCATCCCCTTCCGCGACCAGGAGGAGGGCTGGGACGACTGGCCGCCGATCTTCACCCCGCAGTACATGCCGTTCCACGGCGCGGTCGCGGCGCACACCATCGAGTTCCCGATGCAGGTCAACAACGAGGAGTACGACTCCCAGCCGGTCGCCGAGCTGCGCCGCCGCTCCGCCATCAACACGGACATCGCGGGCGCGGCCATGTCGGCGACCCTGGACTACGCGGCGAAGCACCGGCGTTCGCTGATCGCCGACCAGATCGAGGTGTTCCGGCGCGGGGCCGCGGGCGCGAAGCAGGTGGAGATCTCCGAGCAGACCGTGCCGGGCGTCCCCGGCATCGGCCCGGAGGACGTCTACACCGCCAAGTTCCCGCGTGCGTACGTGATTCCGGCGGGCAAGCGGCAGCGCTCCGCCGCCGCGTCCGCCCGTCTCGTCGACCATCTCCTCGCCAACGACGTCCGGGTGCGGCGCGCCACGCGGGACTTCCGTCTGGGCGGTACCTCGTACGAGAAGGGGTCGTACGTCGTCGACATGCGTCAGCCCAAGCGGGGCATCGCGAATGTGATCCTCGCGGACGGGCGGGACATCAGCGACAAGGTGTCGGCGATGTACGACATCTCGGGCTGGAGCCTCGGGCGGCTGTGGGGCGCTTCCGTCGCCGCCGCGAAGAACGGGAGCCCGGCCGGGGTTCCGTCGCGGGCCGTGTCCGCCGCCGCGCGGGTCGGGTATGTGGCGCCGCGCGGGGATCTGCGGCTGCGGCTCGACGATCCGCGGGAGATCGCCGCTCTCAACTCCCTTGTACGGGATGGGGTTTCCGTGCGCCGTGCCGCCGACGGCGGCAGCGTGATCGTGCCCGGCTCTGCGCGGCGGGCCGCTTGGGACGCGGCGAAGAAGTACGACGTGGCGTTCTCCGCCACCAAGGCGCGGGGCAAGGACGTCGTGCGGCGCACGCGGGTCGCCGCGGCCGTGACGCCCGGCGAGCTGTTCGCGCTGCGGGAGATGAACTTCGACGTGGTGCCGGTGTCGACCGGTGTCCTCAACGACGGGTTCGACTGGCGCGAGGGGGATGTGTTGTTCGTGTCCTCGGGGCTCGACTACGCAGGCCTGAAGGCTCCGGCGAAGAAGCGGCTCGACGCGTTTCTCGCCGGGGGCGGGGGGCTTGTCGGGCGGGGCTCGGGAGGCGCTGCGCTGAACTCGGCGGCGGGGCTGCTTTCCGTGACCGCCGTCGAGGGCAACGGGGATGCCAACGGGGTGGTGCGGGTGCGCAACGCCGGTGGGCCCGTGGCCGGTTCGGGGTCCGGGTACGGCTTCGTCTACGCCCCGATGTGGTTCACCGGCCTCGGCGACGGCGTCCGCGTCGAGCAGGCCTACGCCAACGGCAAGCCGCTGGTCTCCGGCCACTGGCGCGCCGACGCCTCCGGCGCGGGTGGTCCTGCGGACGCCGCCGGTGAGGCGTCCGTGGTGAGCGGGTCCGCGGGCGGGGCCCGCGTGGTCCTCTTCGGCACCGAGCCGTTGTTCCGGGACCACCCGAAGGGAGTGTTCGGGCAGGTGGGGCGGGCGTTGTTCGGGGTGCGGTAGAGGCTGCATAGCTGAACAGTGGTGGGGGAGCGCTCAATGCGC
>NZ_BMNG01000006.1:0-224606 GCF_014646335.1 Streptomyces lasiicapitis | reverse complement strand
TGTTTCGGAAGGCTCAGGCGACCTTCAGGTCCACCTTGATGTTGCCGCGGGTGGCGTTGGAGTAGGGGCAGACCTCGTGGGCCTTTTCCACGAGGGACTGGGCCGTCGCGGCGTCCACGTTGGGGATGGAGGCGACGAGCTCGACCTCGAGGCCGAAGCCGCCGGCACCGTTGGCGCCGATGCCGACCTTCGCGGTCACGGTCGAGCCGGAGATGTCGGCCTTCTCGCGGCGGGCGACCACGCCGAGCGCGCCCTGGAAGCAGGCGCTGAAGCCGGCGGCGAAGAGCTGCTCGGGGTTGGTGCCCGCACCGCTGCCGCCCATCTCCTTCGGCGGGTTCACGACGACGTCGAGCTTGCCGTCGTCGCTGGCGACACGGCCGTCGCGGCCGTTCTCGGCGGTGGCCACGGCGGTGTACTTGACGTCTATCTGCTGGATGGACATAAGTGCCGATTCCTCCTGGGGTGTGCCGTGTCGCGCGCCCGCCCGACCGGCAGTTGTGGAATTACTTTATCGGATTACGGAAGAGGGGGAGGGGGAAGCGTCCGCGCTTCCCCCGTGGTGCGTCAGGCGTTCAGCGCGACGACCATCTTTCCGGTGTTCTCACCGCGCAGCATGCCGAGGAACGCCTCGGCGCCGCTCTCGATTCCGGGCGAGACGGTCTCGTTGTACTTGAGCTCACCGGACCGCACCCAGGCGCCGACCTCGCGGACGAACTCCGCCTGGAGGTCCTGGTGGTCCTGGACGAGCATGCCCCGCACACTCAGCCGCTTGCCGATGATCATGGCCATGTTGCGCGGGCCCGGCGTCGGCTCCGTGTCGTTGTAGCCCGCGATCATGCCGCAGATGGTGATGCGGCCGTGGACGTTGAGGCGGCTGATGGCGGCCTCCAGGTGCTCGCCGCCGACGTTGTCGAAGTAGACGTCGATGCCGTCGGGGGCCGCTTCCTTGAGCTGCTCGGCGACCGGGCGCTCGTCGCGGTAGTTGAACGCCGCGTCGAAGCCGTACTCCTCGGTCAGGAGCTTGACCTTCTCGTCCGATCCCGCGGAGCCGATGACGCGCGAGGCGCCCTTGAGGCGGGCGATCTGGCCGACCTCACTGCCCACGGCACCCGCGGCGCCGGAGACGAAGACCGCGTCGCCCTCCTTGAAGGACGCGACCTCGAGCAGACCCGCGTACGCCGTCAGGCCCGTCATGCCGAGCACGCCCAGATACGCCGACAGCGGCGCGGCCTCGGGGTCCACCTTCGTCGCGTACTGCGCGGGCACCGACGCGTACTCCCGCCAGCCCGCGAAGTGCAGGACGTGGTCGCCCGCCGCGAAGCCGTCCGCGTTCGACGCCACGACGACGCCGACCGCGCCGCCCTCCATGGGCTGGTCGAGCTGGAAGGGCGGGATGTACGACTTGACGTCGTTCATACGGCCGCGCATGTACGGATCGACCGAGAAGTAGAGGTTGCGGATCAGCACGCGGCCTTCCGCCGGGGCCTCGACCGGGGCCTCGCGCAGCGCGAAGTCCTCCGGGACCGGCCAGCCGTGCGGGCGGCGCACGAGGTGCCAGGCGCGGCCGGTGGCCGGGAGCTTCTCGGGGGTGACGGACATGGGTGGCGTCCTCCTCAGACTTGCCTCGGACCCTGATGCGGTCAGCGATGCTGCTACGCCGTGGCTCACGTCAGGAATGCTTCATGTTCTGAAATAAGCATGCGCTTCGATATTTCATGTTGTCAAGTAAATGGGTAACCTGGTGGGCATGGTCACCCAGAAGCCCGGCACGCCCGCCCCCCGCATCGATCCGCTGACGCTCGAGGTCGTCGAGCTCATCGGCGACGTCGTGGCGCGCTACTACCAGGAGTACGAGGTCGCCGCGGGCAAGCACGCGCTGACCGGCGCGCAGGCGCGGGTGCTCGGGCTGCTCTCGATCGAGCCCATGCCGATGCGCCGCATCGCGCGGAAGCTGAAGTGCGAGCCGTCGAACGTCACCGGCATCGTGGACCGCCTGGAGGCGCGCGGCCTCGTCGAGCGGCGGCCCGACCCGGCCGACCGGCGCGTGAAGCTGGCGGCGCCGACCGAGGAGGGGCTCAGCACCGCGCGCAGCCTGCGGGAGTCACTGGACTTCGCCCGTGAGCCGCTGGCCGAGCTGTCGCGGGACGAACGGGTCTCGCTGCGCGGGCTGCTGCGGCGGATGCTCGGCGAGGACGCGGAGTCACCCAGGGCCTGAGTCTTACGTGCACCACCACAGGAACCTGTCGCACGTCTCCGACGGGCTCGGGTCCGGTTCCTGGGGGTCGCTCGGCGGCTTCGTGGTGGAGGGGTCCGGGTCGGGGTCCGGGTCCTGCGGGCGGCTGGTGGTGGGGGTGCCGGAGGTGGGCTCGGGGTCGGGGCCGCCGGAGGTGCCGCCGGAGCCGGTCGCCCCCTCGGTGGCGCCGCCGCTCTGCCGGTCCTCGTCGTCGGGGCTCGACTCGTCCTTGCCGTCGTCCCGGTCGCCCTTGTCCTTCTTTTTCTTGTCCTTGTCCGCTGCGGACTCCGATGCCGACGGCGACTTGGACGACGACACCGGCTCCGCGGACGCGCCCGCCGCGTCCGATGCCCCGTCGGCGTTCCCCGAGCCGTCCGACGGGTCGTCCGAGGACTCCTCGCGGTCCGGCGCGGACGCCGTCTTCTGGTCGTCGGAGGCGAACTCGGTGCCGAGTTCGGCGAGGCTCAGTCCGCCCGCTGCGAGGACGATGCCCGCGGTGATCAGAAGGATCTTGCGGCGCCTGCGGCGGTGCTGGGCGGCTTTGCGACTGCGTTCCCTGCGGCGGCCTCGGCCGCGGACCCTGCTCCGCGGCTCCTGTTCGTCGTCGGCCTCGTCGAGGTCCTCGGGCTCGTCCTGGACGGAGAGCGCCTCCGCGTACTCACGACAGGCTTCGGCCGGGGTGCCGCACCCCGGGCAGGCGAGGGCGCCGTTGAGGTGCCTGTGGCACGCGTGGCAGTAGTCCATGAGGCTTGGAGGCTAGGTCCCGGGCCGGTACGGAGGAAGCCGAAGCTGTGAATGTTGTGTGCGGAACCGAACCGTCCGGCGTGTCATCGCGTCCGGGGCGGCGGGGAACCTTCCCGGTTCGTCACGTCCGGCCCAGTTCGCCCCGCAGCCTGCGGGCGCGCAGCACCAGTTCCAGCTCGAAGCGGCGGTCGGGGTCGTCCACCTCGTCGCCCCACAGCTCCCTGATCTGACGCAGGCGATAGCGCACCGTTTGCGGGTGCACACCAAGCCGGGCGGCGACCTCGGGGGCGCCGCCGCGGGTCTCCAGCCAGGCGAGCAGGGTCTGGGCGAGGCGGCGGCCGTGTGCCGGGCCGCAGTGGTCCAGGGGCGCCAGGCAGCGGCGGGAGAGGTCCTCGATGAGTTCCTCGGGCTGGAGCAGGACGAGGGCCTCGGTGTGCTCGGTGCAGTACAGGACCTCGCCGGCGGGCAGCAGTCCGCGCTCCATGAGGCCGACCGCGGCCTCGGCCCAGCGCAGCGACTTGGCGGCGTCGGCCAGCGGCACCGGCGGGCCGATGGCGCCCGACCAGCCGGTCATGGCGCGGCGCAGGAGTTCGGGGCGGCCCGCGGCGTCCGGGTCGGGCACGACCATGCGGGGCTGCTCGGCCTCCATGTCGAGCAGCACGCCCTCGCCGACGGCGGGCGCGACGGCCTCGCGGGCGGGGCGCAGGAGCACGCCCACCGCGACGCGTTCGGGAAGTTGCCAGCCGACGCGGGCGGCCCGCTCGTCCAGGCCGTTCTCGGCGCCGAGCGCGGAGGCGGCGGAGGTGTCGGGGCGTCGCTCGGACAGCAGCAGCTCCATGAGTTTGCGTTGCAGGCGCAGACGTTCGCCGGCCTGCCGCGCTGCCGCCTCCGCGTAGCCGCGTACCGACTGGTCGACCAGGCCGTCGAGGTACTCGAAGCCGGACTCGGCGAGCTCGTACATGGCGGGCGGCGGGATCTCGGTCTGCTGGCCGATCTCGGCGAGGCGGCGCCAGGCGAGGCGGACGCCGAGGCGGTAGATGGCCTGGAGCGAGTCGAGGCTGCGGCCGTGCAGGCCCTCACCCCGGCCGAATTCCTGGAAGACCTCCGGGTGGTAGCGCGGCCTGCCCTCGCGGGTGGCGAGCTGCTGGACGAAGCCCTCCAGGGCGCGGCGGATGCCGACGAGCGCCATGGGCTCGCCGGAGTCGTCGAGGACGACGGGCAGACCGGGATATTCGGCGCGTATCTCTCGCAGGATGTCCTGCGCGAGCACCGGGACCTCCTCCAGGGCGAGCGCGGCGAACCGGCGCACCTGGAGCGGCGGCACGTCCCGCCAGGCGGAGCGCGACGACTCGGAGCCGGAACTCCCGGGGGCGCCCTCGACGACGCCCTCGGCGTCAACGGACTCGGGGGCACTTTCGGACACGCTTCTCGGGGCGGCGGCCACGTCGGTCACTGGTCCCGCTCGGGTGTCTCGTAGTGCACGAGCGGCCGGTTCGGCTGGTCGGGCGTGGCGTTCAGGAGCGCGACGATGCCGAGCGCGGCGCCCACGGCGAGAGCCGCGGCGGCCACGACGGTCAGCGTGGCGGCAAACATTCGGTGCATACAGGGTCAGCCTCTCTGCTGGAGGTCGTCCCCTACCCCGCCCCGCAGGTGCCCAGTGTCAACAACGCATTGACACTGCGTCAAGGGTCCGCCTAGCGTTCGCGACCCATACGGGTCAGTAACTCCGTGGAAACAGCGCCGCATCATTTCGGACATTCCGGCGGCAACAGCACCGCAGCAGTCCCCAACTCGTGGGCAATCCACCACAGTTGACCGATCGTCCCCCGTTACGTCCTCATGGCAGGAGCGCCGGATGACGCGCCGCAAAGCATCGCCCTTGTCCCTGGTCCTGCTCGGCCTGGGCGCCTTTCTGCTTGTCCTGGCACCACTGCTGGCCTGGTACGTCGAGCCGCGCGCCAAGCGCACGCCGACCGACATCGACCAGATCACCGTCTTCCGTGGCACAGGCAGCTATTTCGACACCCAGAAGATCAAGACCGTCAAGAAACAGCGCCTGACCATCACCCGGCAGGTGCGCGGCGACGTCGCCGACAGCGAGAAGTCAGGTCGGGCCGTCTGGGACGTATCGACCTCCATCGACCCCGACAAGTCGCTGCCCGCGGCCGATCCGCATGACTCTCTGCAGTGGACGCTCGAACGCTGGGTGACCGACCGCAAGACCAACAAGCCCGTGCACTGCTGCGGCGAAAAGCCCTATTTCGAGGGCGAGGTGTATCTGAAGTTCCCCTTCGACGTCGAGAAGCGCACCTACCTGTGGTGGGACCCCACCCTCGGCGACACCGTGCCGCTGGCCTACCGCGGCAAGAAGAAGATCCAGGGGTACGAGGGCCTCCGCTTCACCGGCACCGTGAAGGCCGCCAAGACCGGCACCCGGCAGGTGCCGGGACGCATGGTCGGCCTGCCCAAGCGCAGCCAGGTCATGGCCGAGGAGTGGTACGCCAACCACGGCGTCGAGCTGGTCGCCGACCAGCGCACGGGCCGGATCATCTACGCCGCGATCGGCCCTCGCAAGACATTGCGGGCACCCGGGGGCAAGAAGGACGTCACGGTACTGCTCGACAGCAAGCGCATCGGGTTCACCGAGAAGACCCAGAAGTCCCAGGTGAAGCTGGCCGACGACGACAGCTCGCGCCTGAAGCTGGTGGGCGAGACGCTCCCGCTGGTCTCCGTGGTGCTCGGCGGCGCCCTCGCGCTGCTCGGCGGCGCCCTCGTCGTACGTGGCCGGGAATCGGGGTCGAACGGGGCGCGAAGGGACGGTGAAGGACCGGATTCGAACGGTCCACATTCCGAAACGTCCCCAAATTCCCTGCAACCCACCACGATGTGATGAGACGTCAGGTCTAAGAAGGGCCGAAATTGTCACCCCGGTGAGTAGCCGCGCCGTTCCTTGCGGCGAAAACTATCCACTCAACCAAGACACAGTCCCCGCACAGTCCCAGCACAACGGTCGCGCAGCCCGACCCCCGCAGTCCCCCGCAGTCCCCCGAGTTCCACCCCGCGCGCACCGTCCCCGCCCCGCCCCGCACCACCCGCGGAAACCCCCGCGAGACCCAGCGCCGCAGAACGGCCAGAGCGAACGGAACCACCCGCACGACCGGGCCCCACCCCGGGAGCCACCTGTAAGCCCCCACAGTTCCGCACCCCGAGACGAGTTGGAGCACCGATGCCCCAGCACGTGCCGTCGTCGCTGCGCCCGGTCGCTCCGCGGCCCGCGCGGCTCCTTCCGGCGCTCCCCCCGCAGCCGCGCCGGATCGCATTCCTCGCCCGCCGCGACCTGGCCAACCCGGCCGCGGGCGGTTCCGAACTCCTCGTCGACCGCCTGGCCGACGGACTGACAGGCCACGGCCACCAGGTGACGCTGCTCTGCGGCGGCCCGGCCGCGTACCGCGACTACCGCGTGGTGTCCGCGGGCGGCGACCTCGGCCACTACCTGCGCGCCCGCTCGGCGTTCACGCGCCAGATCGGCGACTGCGACCTGCTGGTCGAGGTGTGCAACGGCATGCCCTACCTCGCCCCGCTCTGGCACCGCGGCCCCACGCTGTGCCTGGTCAACCACGTCCACACCGAGCTGTGGTCGATGCGCTTTCAAGGCGCGCTCGCCCCGGCCGCGCGCCTCGGGCGGCGCCTCGAGCACTGGGCGCTCTCGGGCGCCCAGCGCGGCAATCTCCTGGTGGCGGTCTCGCCGTCGACGGAGAAGGCCCTGGTGGACCTCGGTGTCGAGCGTGACCGGATCCGCGTCGTGCACAACGGCGTCGAGGAGCCGGGACCGCTCCACGAGCGGTCCGACGAACCGCTGTTCCTGGCCATGGGCCGGCTCGTCGAGTACAAGCGCGTCGATCTGCTGCTGCGGCTGTGGGAGCGGGTCCGCCCGGTCACCGGCGGCCGTCTGGTGATCGTCGGCGACGGGCCCGAGCGGGAGCGTCTCGAACGCCTCGCGGGCCCCGGCGTGCAGTTCACCGGCCATGTGTCGGAGGCCGAGAAGCACCGGCTGCTCTGCGAGGCGTGGATGCTCCTGCACCCGTCGGCCGTCGAGGGCTGGGGCCTGGTCGTCACCGAGGCCGCGGTGCGCGCGACGCCCGCGATCGGCTTCGACGTACCCGGCGTACGCGACTCGATCGAGGACGGCGTGACCGGGCTGCTCGCGGGCGGCGAGAGCGCGTTCGCCGCCGCCTGGTGCACGCTCGCGCTCAGTGCCGAGCGGCGCCGGTCCTTCGGCAAGGCCGCGGCGGAACGCGCCGCGCAGTTCCGCTGGACGAACACCGTCCGCCAGTTCCGCGCGGTGGCCGCGGAGGCCGTCGCCGCCTACGAGCCGCCGGCGAAAGCGAAGGGATCTGTGTGAAGGACCCGTCGCTGCGCCGCTCCATATCCCTGTTCCGGGCCTTCCTGCGGGAGCAGCAGGAGCCCGAGCGGTGCTACGCGCTGCTCGCCAGGGACGCCGCCGACCAGGTCGAACGGCACATTCCGGTCAAGGACCGGGTGGTCGTCGACGTCGGCGGCGGCGGTGGCTACTTCACCGAGGAGTTCCGCAGGCGCGGCGCGCAGGCCTTCCTCTTCGAGCCCGACCCGGCCGAACTCGGCGCGAAGCCCCCCGAGGGCTCCGTGGTCGCCGACGGCTATCTGCTGCCGCTCGGTGACGGCGTCGCCGACGTCACGTTCTCCTCGAACGTCCTGGAGCACGTCGACGACCCGCAGACCTTCCTCAGCGAGATGGTGCGCGTCACCCGCCCCGGCGGACTGATCTACGTGGCGTTCACCAACTGGTACTCCCCCTGGGGCGGCCACGAGTGGGCGCCCCTGCACTACTTCGGCGCCGAGCGGGCCCGCGCCCGCTACGAGCGCCGCACTGGCAGACCCGCCAAGCACAAGCTCGGCGAGAACCTCTTCGCGCACCACGTCGGACCCACGCTCAGACAGGTGCGGGCCCGCGACGACGTCCAGGTCGTCTCGGCCCGCTCCCGGTACTGGCCGTTCTGGGCCGAAACGGTGGCGAAGGTACCGGGCGTGCGCGAAGTCGCCACCTGGAACCTCCTCCTCATCCTCAGGCGGTGTCCATGACCACCACGGTCCAGTCCCCACCCCCGGCGGCCCTGAAGCCGACGGCGCCCGCGCCCGAACCCGGGCGCGGGCCGCGCTCACGGCGCTGGCTCGCCGGGTTCTGGGCCGTGGTGCTCGTGTGCTTCCTGGCCGTGCAGCCGGGGCGGATGACGTTCGACACCAAGCTCGGTGTCGCCGTCGACCCCTGGCAGTTCCTGTCCGACCTCGGCCAGCTCTGGCACGACCGGGGCGGCTTCGGCGGCATCCAGGACCAGTACATCGGCTACGCCTTCCCGATGCTGCCGTTCTACGCCCTGGCCGACCTGGTGCAGCTGCCGGTGTGGCTGGCCGAGCGGCTGTGGATGTCGCTGATCGTCGCCGTCGCCTTCTGGGGCGCGCTGCGGCTCGCGGAGCGGCTGAACATCGGCAGTCACGGCTCACGCCTTCTCGGCGCGGTGGTGTACGCGCTGTGGCCGACGTTCACCGTCGTGGTCGGCTCGACGTCGGCGGCGGCGCTGCCCGGCGCGTTCCTGCCGTGGGTGCTCATCCCGCTCACCAACGCCCGTGTGACCGCGCGGATCGCGGCGTTCCGCTCCGCCCTGTTCATCCCGTTCATGGGCGGCGTGAACGCGGCGTCGACGCTGGCGTCGCTGCTGCCCGTGGCCCTCTATCTCCTTTCGCGGCCGAACGGCCCGCGCAAGCGCAAGCTGATCACCTGGTGGGTGCCGGGCGTCGTCCTGGCCACCGCCTGGTGGGTGGTGCCCCTGCTGCTGCTCGGCTTCTACGGCGAGAACTTCCTTCCGTACGTGGAGAACTCGGCCACCACGACGGGCACGATGTCGGCCACCGAGACACTGCGCGGCGCCGGTAACTGGGTGGCGTACCTCCACTTCGGCGAGGCCTGGCTGCCCGCCGGCTGGACCGTCGCGACGGCCGTGGTCCCCATCGTGTGCTCGGCGCTCGCCGCCGCCCTCGGCCTCGCCGGGCTCGCCCGGCGCGATCTGCCGGAGCGGCGCTGGCTGGTGCTCACCGTCGTCTCCGTCGCCCTGGTCACCCTGGCCGGGTACGGCGGCGCGTTCGGCGGGCCCTTCCACGGCACCGTGCAGGACTGGCTGAACGGCGGGCTCGTGCCGTTCCGCAACATCTACAAGTTCCAGACCGGGCTCGCCCTCGCCCTCGCCTTCGGCCTCGCGCATCTCGTGGGCATGGCGGCGCGGGCGCGCGGGGCGCGGCCGGTGCGGGGGCGGCGGTACGCGCCCCTTGTGGCGGCCGCCCTGGTGCTTCCGGGGCTCGCGTGGCCGTATCTCAACGGCTCGATCCTGCAGCCCGGTTCGTTCAACAAGCTCCCCGACTACTGGGACGCGACGGCCGACTGGCTCGACAAGTACTCCCCCGACTCGCGCGCCCTGGTCGTGCCCGCGACCGCGCACGGCGTCTACACCTGGGGCTCGCCCATCGACCAGCCCCTCGACGTGCTCGCCGACTCCCGCTGGGCGCAGCGCGACTACGTGCCGTTCGGCACCAAGGGCAACCGGCGCGCCATGGACGCCGTCGAGAACGCCCTGATGACCGGCGGCGAAGTCCCGGGCCTGCGCGACTACTTGACGCGTGCGGGCATGTACTACGTCGTCGTACGCAATGACCTGGACCCCGACCAGATCGGCTACGTCCCGACGGCGACCGTCAAGCGCACCCTGGAGGAGTCCGGGTTCTCGCGGGTCACCGGGTTCGGGCCGCAGGAGACCGGCGGGCGGATCGCCGACGACACGCCCGTGCAGGTCGAGGGCCTCTACCCGCGCCAGCGCGCGGTGGAGATCTACGCGCCGGGCAAGGACGCCGCGCGTCCCGGCCAGGCGGGCCTGAAGCCGGTGTCCAACACGGCCGTCGTCAGCGGCGGCCCCGAGGCGCTGCTCCCGCTGTCCGCCGACCCGGACATGAAGGACCGTCCCGCCGTGCTGACCGGCGACAACCACCCCGGGCTCGGCTCACCGCCCGGCCTGCAGGCGGTCGGTGACGGGCTGCGGCGCGCGGACACCCGCTTCGGCCTGGTCAACACCAACACGTCGTACACGTACACCAAGGACGAGAAGAACGCGCCGGACGCGCTCCAGGACGGCGGCGAGAAGCCGCGCCAGATCCTGCCGACGAAGGGCGTCGAGCACCAGACGACGGCCGAGCTGCGCGGCGCCAAGTCCGTGACGGCCTCCTCTTATGGCAACTGGCTCTTCCACCTGCCGCAGTACGACCCCGTGAACGCCTTCGACGGCAACCCGGACACCGCCTGGACCGAGGGCAACCCGGGCAGCCCCGACGGTGAGTGGATCAAGGCGGAGTTCACCAAGAAGACGGCCGTGCCGTCCTCGTTCAAGGTGACGCCGCTGCCGCAGCAGGGCGTGCGCTCCGCGCCGACGAAGGTGCGGGTGGAGACCGAACAGGGCAGCGCCACCACCTACTTGCAGGCCAACGGCACGACGCAGCGCGTCAAGGCCAAGGCGGGCGACACCAGTTGGGTGAAGCTGACCATCGAGGACGCGCAGGTCGCCACCAAGGGCCTGACCGGCGCCGGGTTCGCGGAGATCAGCATCCCCAAGGTGCAGATCACCAAGCTCCTGAAGATGCCCTCCGACACCGTGGGCAGGGAGGGCGACGACGCCGAGGCGGACGCCACGACGTACTCCATGCACCGCTCGGCCGACCAGAGCGGTCTGTCGCCGGTGACCGCGGAGGCCGGGCTGCACCGCAAGTTCACCACCACGGCCGACGGCGACTACAAGGTGAAGGCCAGCGCGGTCGCCACCCCCGGCTCCGCGCTCGACGAGCTGCTCTACAAGGTCGCCCCCGACCAGCGCCAGCAGATCATCGCCAGCGCCGACTCGACGTCCGGCATGGGCAACGGCCTGTCCGCGCGCAACCTCACCGACGGCGACCTGACGACCGCCTGGATCGCCGGTGACCGGCCGGTCATCCATCTGCGGTGGCCCGGCAAGGTGCCCGTCGGCGAGATCGTCCTGCCCCCCGCGGGCGGCCTGTCGTCCCGGCCGGAGAAGATCGAGATCAGCTCTCCGGACGGCGCGGCGACCGCCGGGGTCGACGAGAACGGCAACGCCCGCTTCACGCCGATCACCACCGACCGCCTCGACATCACGATCACGAAGACGGCGCCGCTCACCCTGCACAACCCGGTGGCGGACGAGAAGCTGCAGCTGCCCGTCGGCCTGACCGAGGCCTACGTCCCCGCGCTCGACGCGTACCGCACCAAGCAGCCCTCGCCGAGCCGCACCTTCGAACTCGCCTGCGGCGAGGGCCCGGCGGTGTCCGTCGACGGCAAGCTGTACTCGTCCAGTGCCAAGGGCACCGTGCGGGACCTGGTGGACCGGCGGCCCGTCGAGCTGACGCTGTGCGACGACGGCAAGAAGCAGCGGTCGGTGGAGCTCGCCGCCGGGAAGCACCGCGTGGAGGCCGGTGACGGGGGTCCGCTCGCCGTCACCGACGTCTCGCTGACGCGCGGCACCCCTGGCGCCATCGAATCCACCTCGCGCGAGCTGAAGATCGACGACTGGCTGGGCGACCGGCGCGAGGTGACCGTCGGCGACGGCGCCGCCTCGTACCTGACGACGTACGAGAACGTCAACGACGGCTGGAAGGCCACCCTGGACGGCAAGGAGCTGCGTTCGGTGCGGCTCGACGGCTGGCAGCAGGGCTGGCTGGTACCGGCAGGCGAGGGCGGCAAGCTCAAGCTCGTCTACGAGCCGTCCACGGCGTACGAGGCCGGGCTCATCGGCGGCGGAGTGGGCGTCCTCGCCCTGGTGGCCCTCGTGTTCGTGCGGCGCCGCGAGCCGAACCCGGACGGGCCCGACCTGGCGCCGCCCGCGCCCGGCCTGGTGCTCGGCACGATCGCGCTGACGCTGATCGGCGTGGTCGTCGCGGGCTGGTTCGCACTGCTCGTGCCCGCCCTTGCGCTGCTCGCCTGGCGACGGCACACGCTGCTCGTGCCGGTGGCGTTCCTGGCGATGGCCGGGGCCGGCATCGCGGCGGCGACCGGCGCGGGTGAGGCCGTGGCGGCGGACGAGGGTGCGTTCGGGCACGCGGCCCAAGTCCTCGCGTTCATCGGGTTGTTCGCGGCTCTGGTGAGTGTGCGGGGGCCGGGTGACGGCGGGGCCGGTGTGGCTGCGGGAGTCGGGGCCGGTGGGCTGGCCGGTGCTGCCGGTGGCCAGACTGGTCCTGGTGGGCCCGGTGGTCCGGCTGGTCCGGCTGGTGCTGGTGGGCCCGGTGGCCCGTCAGGTCCCGATGGCCCCGGTGGTCCGGCCGGTCCCGGTGGCCCGGGTGGCACCCCGCCCGTTCCGCCCCAGCCGACCGGCTCCCCCGACGCGACCACGATGCCGCTCGGCCCGGACCGGGACCTGGGCGCACCGACGGGCGCGCCGCCGCTGCCGCACCGCAGGCGCGGGGACGAGGGGTCGGGCGCCGAGCACGCTTCGGGGCCGGGCGAGGGCCCGGACCCGGCGTCCGGCCAAGCCCCCGCCTCCGGCCGGGACTTCGGCTGGGGCGGCGCGGGTCAGCCCCCGTCGGGCGCCCCGGCCGACCCCGGCGCCCCCGACACCGACCCCACCCAGCAGCTCCCTCCGTACGAAGCCGGACCGACCCTCTCGGCCCGTGGCCCCGACCCCCTGCGCAAGGACGACCCCGCCCCCGTGGAGGACTCCGTCCCGGGAGAGGGCACGACCACGGACGAGGGCACGGGACCCGGACGGGGTACGCGCTCGGGCGAGGACCCGCGTACGGGAGAGGGCAACGCACCATGACCGCCCCGGAACACCCCGCCTCCGTGCAGGGCTCCACCCCGGCACAAAGCACCCCCACCAACGAGGGCACCCGCCCCCGACGGGGCACTCACCCGGGAAAGGACCCCCGCACGGGAGAGGACACCGCACCATGACCGCCCCGGAACACCCCGCCTCCGCGCAGGACTCCACCCCGGCACAAAGCACCCCCACCAACGAGGGCACCCGCCCCCGACGGGGCACCCGCCCGGGGAAGGGCCCACGCACGGGAGAGGACAGCGCACCATGACCGCCCTGGAACACCCGGCACGGCGTGCGGACGGCCCCGGCCGGCCGCCGCGCCGGGTGCCGTTCCCCGTCGTCGACGAAGTCGCCCGGCACTGCCTGCAGGAGCAGGAGCCGGAGACCGTCCACATCGAGGTGCACCTGCCGGGCACGCCGGACCCCGAGCGCCTGAAGACGGCGTTCGGAGATGCGCTGCGCAGCCACCCGCGCATCCTCATGCGGGAGGCGCGCGGCGCCTGGTACCGGCGCCGCTACGAGTGGGAGCTCACCGAGGCGCCGGACGTGGAGGTGGTCACGTTCCCGGCGGCCGAGCCGGACGCGCTGAAGCGGGCGCGCGAGCGCGCCCTGTGCGACGCGCCGCCGCTCACCGCGTCCCCGCCGATCCGCCTGGAGGTCGTCGCCGACCCGGAGGCGGGCGGCGAATCCAGCGTGCTTTTCCTGACCATCAACCACACCGCCCTCGACGGCCCGGCGTGCCTGCGCGTGCTCGCGACGGCGGCCGAGCTGTACGGCGGCCGGGACAACGCGCCCGCGGCGCCCCCGACCCGTACTCCCGTGGCGGCGAACGGCGAGGGCGGCCCCGATCAGGCGCCGTCCGGCCTGCCGTCGCCGTGGGCCGCCCCGGCCCGCGTCGCCCACGGCACCCCCGCCCCTTCCCCAAGCTCTCGGCTTCGCTCGAGCAGGGGAGACCCCATTCCGGGCAACGGCATGCTCGTCGCCGACCTGCCGGTGCCGCGCCGCCCCAAGGGCGCGCCGTACACCGTCAACGACCAGCTGATGGTGGCGACCGCGCTGATGATCGCGCACTGGAACCGCGAACACGGCTCCAGGCCGCGCCCGTTGCGCATCACCATGCCCGTCGACGACCGGCCGCGCGACATGACGATGCCCATCGGGAACGGCACCCGGCTTGTGGAAGTACCGTTCGGGGCGGGCGAGTTGGGGCCGGATGCCGCCACAGGACGTTCGGGCCCGGGGGACCTGACCCCCGAGGAGATCCACGCCCTGCTGCGCCGCACCTCCGACCGCACCCGCGCCCTCAAGGCCCTGTCGCGCCCGCAGCTCGGCCACGGTGCCGCGCTGCTCACCGCGCCGGTGCTGCCGGTGACGATGCGCGCCGCCGTCACCCGCGGCCTGCGCAGGGCCGCCGCCCCGTGGACGTCCACGACGCTGCTCAGCAACATCGGCCGGGTGCCGTACGCCCTTGACTTCGGGGACGCCGGGGCCGCGTACGCCGTGTGGTTCTCCGCGCCCGCCCGGATGCCGCGCGGCCTGACCGTGACCACCGCGTCCACCGCGGGCCGCCTGCACCTGGCCCTGCGCTGGTCCCGGACGCTGCTCAGCCACGGCGACGGCGCCCACCTGCGCGACCTCTTCGAGCACTATCTGCACGCCACGCAGAACCTCCACCCGACCCCGGAGGACAGCGGCTCATGACCACGACCAGCACCACCCCTCGTACAAATGCAGAGCAACGCCCGCACGGGCTGCGGGACTTCTACGAGAACCCGGACGTGCCCGTCGCGTCCGGCGACGCCCGCAGCCTGCGCCAGGCCCGGATGCTCGCCGCCGCCCTCGGTCCGGCGGCGTCCGGCGGCGGCGTCGTCCTCGACATCGGCTGCGGCGACGGCAGCGCGGCCCGGGTCGCCGCGCCGCTGCTCACCGGGCACCGCGTCATCGGCGTCGACTGGTCCCAGGACGCGCTGCGCCGCGCGAGCGGCCACCTGCCGCACGTCGTACGCGGCGAACTCACCGACGGCGGCCTTCCGTTCGCGGACGGATCGGCGGACGCGGTCCTGTTCAGCGAGGTCATCGAGCACCTCGTGGACCCCGACAGCGCGCTCGACGAGCTGCGCCGCGTGCTGCGGCCCGGCGGCCACCTGATGCTGTCCACGCCCAATCTCGCCGCCTGGTACAACCGCGGGCTGCTGCTCGCGGGCGTGCAGCCGGTGTTCTCCGAGGTCAGCCTGCGCGGCATCCACGGCCGTCCGGGCCGCGAGGTCGTGGGCCATCTGCGTCTCTACACCGCCCGCGCGCTGCGGGAGTTCGTGGCCGCGTCCGGCTTCGACGTCGTACGGCTCGCGGGCGCGCCCTTCCACGGCGTGCCACGGCCGCTGCGTGCCCTGGACCGACTGGCGTGCGCCGTGCCGGGCGCCGCCTCGATCCTGCTGCTGCACGCGCGGAAAGCGTAGCCATGTGGTGGGGTGTGGCCGCGGCGCTGCTCGCGAACCTGCTCTACAGCACCGGATTCGTCCTGGAGAAGCGGGCCCTGACCGCGATGCCGTCGGTCAGCGTGCGCAATCCCGCCAAGCTGCTGCGCCAGGTGATCTCCAGCCCGCTGTGGATCGGCGGTTCGCTGGCGCTCGCGGCGGGCTTCGGCGCGCAGCTCGTCGTCTACCGGACGCTGCCGATCGCGGCGGCGCAGGGCATCTTCGTCTCCGGCCTCGTGCTGCTCCTGCTCCTGTCGGCGAAGCTGCTCGGCGAGCGCACGTCGGGCCGCGAGCGGTACGCGGTCGGCGCGATCCTCGTGGCGCTCCTGATGGTCGTGCTCTCCCTGAAGGAGGGCACGGACACGGTGGGCCGCGACGCCCCCGCGCCGCTCGTCCTCACCGTCTGCCTGCCCTCGCTCGCCCTCGGCCTGTGGCTGTACGGATCGGCCGAGCGCCGCAGCCGCAGCAGACACCGCCAGCCCACGACGGGCGTGGAGTACGGCGTCGCGGTGGGCCTCCTGTACGGCGTCAGCTCCCTCGCCATCAAGGGCGTCTCCAGCCATCTGCCCGCAGACTGGCACGACGGCTTCGGCGGCGCCCTGCTCGACCTGCTGCGCTCGCCGTACCCCTATCTCCTGCTCTTCACCGGCGCGTTCGGCCTGATCATGTCGCAGGCCGCGCTCCAGCGGTGCCGCGCGTCGCTGATCGTTCCTGTGTGTACGACGGTGACGTCGCTGTTCACCGCGGTGCTCGGGACGCTCGCGTTCGGCGAGGCGCTGCCCGACGACCCGGTGCGGCTCGCGCTGCGGGTCTCGGGGACGGTGCTCGCGGTGGCGGTGCTCCTGATGATGCCCAAGCACGACCCCCCGGCGCCCGCCGCGCCCGCCGAACCGACCCTGCCTCCCAAGGAGCTGATGCCCTGATGAACGCCGATGACCCACTGCTGAAGATCCTCGCCTGCCCGCTGGACAAGGGTCCCCTCGTCCTCCTGGAACCCGACGAGGTCCTCCTTGACGAGGCGGCCGAGGCGGCCGAGCCGGCCCCCGCGCCGGAGCAGTCCCTCTACAACCCGCGCCTGCACCGCCGCTACCCGATCGTCGACGGCATCCCGCAGCTCCTGCCGTCCTCCGGGGAGCAGGTCACGGAGGATGAGCACGAGCGTCTCCTGAAGCGGACCTCGACGTGACGGCGGGCGAGGAGAACAGCGCGGGTGGCGCACCGGCCGCCCCCGCGAGGAAGACCCTCGCCGCCCGTGTCGCGCCACGGCTGCCCACGCGTGCCGTGGCCGCCCTGGCCCGCGCCGTCTATCCGCGCTTCGAGCCCGAGCTGGCCCGCCTGGGCGATCTCTGCCCGCCCGGCTGCGGCACCGCCGTGGACGTCGGCGGCTGGTACGGGCCCTGGTCGCGCCGTCTCGCCGGGCGGGCGCGGCGTGTGATCACCGTCGAGCCGGTGCCGCACCTGGCGCGGCTGCTCGCGACCGCCACGCCCGGCAACGTACGCGTGATCCAGGCGGCGGCGGGCGACCGCGACGGCACCGCGCGGCTGTGGCTGCCGCGGGACGACCGGGGCGACCGGGGTGTGTCCTCGCTGGTGCGCAGGGACGACGTGCACGCCACCGCCCTGGACGTGCGGTGCCTGACCCTGGACGGGCTCGGCCTGCGCGATGTGCACTTCATCAAGATCGACGTGGACGGCAACGAACTGCCCGTCCTGCACGGCGCCCGCGAGCTCCTCGACCGGGACCGGCCCGCGCTCTTCGTCGAGCTGGAGTACCGCATCCAGCCCATCACCCCGGTCGTCGACCACCTCGCCCACGCGCACGGCTACCGCGGCTGGGTGCTGCCCGAGGACACCTGGCTGCCCCTGGACTCCTTCGACCTGGAGGCGCACCAGCGCGCCACCTCGTACGTCGTCTCGCAGGGGCTGCTGCGGCGGGTGCTCACGCCCCGGCGGCCGCGGTACGTGAACTCGGTGCTCTTCCTGCCGGACGGGCGGCGTCCGGGCCGGCCCGCGGTGCGGGACCATGGGGCGTATGTCCGCTAGCTCCGCCGCCGGGCCCGGCTCCGGCTCGTCCCGACCCCCAGGGCCGCCCTCCGGTCCCTTCACGCCGCTGGACTTCCAGCTCGTCCTGCTGCGCCGCATGGCCGATCACAACCCGGGCCTCGTCGAGGACGCCCGGCGCGAGCTCGGGACCTCCCTCGCCGACATGCGCGAGGCCAACCGCCGCTGGCAGGCGATGCTGCACGCGCGCAAGGGCCGCGCGGCCGTCTCCCGCTACCGCTCGGTGCTCGGACAGCCCGAGGCGAGCATTCCCCGGAAGATCGGCGACCTGGAGTGCGAGGCGCTGCTCTGGCCGGTGCCGCTCTGGCCAGACCTGCGCTTCGAGGTGCTGCTCGGACCGAATGCCGCGGTGTGGAACGAGTGGCTGATCCGCGCCCCCGGCACCCCGGGCCCCGCTCTTCGCTCCCTCGCCGACCTCACCCCCTGGTCCTGCACGGTCGACGAGGCGGCCCGCGCCTTCGCGCCCGCGCGGCCCATGGAGGGGACAGCGCCTACGCGGTGGCGCCTCGCGTTCACGGCGCCGGACGGGGAGACGGGGGAACGGCGGCACTGCGTGGCGGAGTTCACGTGGGGGTTGTTGCAGCGGGTGTCGTTTCCGGAGGGGTGAGGGGCGCTCGAAGAGGCGTAGGCGGGTGTACGCGCCCTACGCGAGCGCGGCCTTCAGGATCGCCTCGGCCACCACGGGAGCCGAGCCCGGGTGGGCCCAGAGGAACAGGTTCGGCTCGACCAGTTCCAGCTCCATGACGCGCGGCTGCCCGTCGGCGCCGTCGACCAGGTCCACGCGGGCGTAGAGCAGGTCCGGGTCGCCGGGTATAGCGGCCAACGCCCGTGCGGCGACGTCGAGTTCGGCCTCGGAGGGGGCCCAGGGCCGCACACCCGGGTGGGAGACCTTCTCGGCGTCGTACGCGGTGCCCGGCGCGAGGACCGCGCCCTTCTGGATGGCGTGCAGGAAGCGGCCGCCGAGGAAGACCAGGGCGCGCTCGCCGGTCTCGTCGATGTGGGGCGCGTACGGCTGGAGCATCGCGGTGAGGCCGTCGGCGTGCAGGCGGGCGAGGTGGGCGCGGGCGGCGGGGTGCTCGTCGGGGCGGTAGCGGGCGGCGAGGCGGGCGCCCGCTCCTGCGGTGGGCTTGAGGACGAACTCGGCGCGCTGGGCGGGGAGTTCGACGTGGTCCGGAGTGAGGTAGGTGGTCGGCACCGTGGGGACGTCCGCGGCGGCGAGCTCGCCCAGGTACCGCTTGTCCGTGTTCCAGCGGACGACGTCGGCCGGGTTGGCGAGCCGGGTGACGGCGGCGACGCGCTCGGCCCAGGCCACGTACTCGGCGGCGCGCGGGGTGTAGTCCCACGTCGAGCGGATCACGACCAGGTCGTACGCGGCCCAGTCGACCGCCGGGTCGTCCCAGACGACGGCCCGCGCCGCCGCACCGGCGTCGCCGAGCGCCCGCACCAGCTCCGGAAGATCACGGTCACGCCCGTCCGCCATCTGGGAGGCACAGGTGACCAGGGCGACGGCGGGGCCTGCGGCGGTGCTCACGGGCGGCTCTCCTCATGCGGATACGTACGTCGGGCTCGGCGCAGGCTAACGCGGCCGTGGCGGGGGTGGCCAGCGGTTATGCCGTGGCGGCCGGGGAGGCCGAATCCCAAGGTCCGCGCGGCTCAGGGGAGTTCGTATGATGCGCCCATGGCAAGCACGGGGGAATTGGTCGCCGGACGCTACCGCATCGAGACGCGGCTCGGCCGGGGCGGCATGGGCACGGTGTGGCGGGCCCGGGACGAGCTGCTCGGCCGTGCCGTCGCCGTCAAGGAACTGCACGTGAACGCCGGCCTTTCGGCGGACGAGACGGAGCGGCAGCAGGAGCGGACGCTGCGCGAGGCCCGGTCGGTGGCGCAGGTGAAGCATTCCGGCATCCTCGTGCTGCACGACGTGGTCCGGCACCCCGAGGAGTCCGCGCGGCCCTGGCTGGTGATGGAGCTGGTCGACGGGTGGTCGCTGGCCGACCGGGTGGCTGCCGGAGGGCCGCTGCCTTCGGCCGAGGCGGGCCGCGTGGGCCTGGCGCTGCTCGCCGCGCTGCGGGCCGCGCACACGGCCGGGGTGCTGCACCGCGACCTGAAGCCCGCGAACGTGCTCCTGGAGGCGGAGACCGGCCGCGTCGTCCTGTCCGACTTCGGCATCGCGCAGGTCGCGGGGCAGACGACACTGACGGAGACCGGGGCGTTCGTGGGCTCGCCCGAGTACACGGCGCCGGAGCGGATGTCGGGGCGGCGCTCGGGCCCGGAGTCCGACCTGTGGTCGCTCGGGGTGCTGCTGTGTACGGCCGTGGCGGGCACGTCACCGTTCCACCGGGACTCGGTGGCGGGGGTGCTGCACGCGGTGGTCCTCGACGAGATCCGCCTCCCCGAAGACAAGCTGGGCCCGCTGCTGCCGGTGGCCCGGGGCCTGCTGGAACGCGATCCGGAGCGGCGGCTCACGTCGTCCGGCGCGGAGGCGGCTCTGCGTACGGCGCTGAACGAGCCCGCACCACCCGCTGCGGCGGCCGCCTCCGCGACACCGGTCGCCCCGGCCACGCCCGCGACACTCGCCGGCCCGCCCGCCACCACGAGCCCCGCCGAGGCGGCCCCCACCCCGGCCGGAACCGTCCCCGACCCCCACCCGCCCTCCGGCCACGCCCCACGCTCGCGCCCCCGCTCCCGCAAAGCCGTCCTGATCGGCGCCCTGGTGGCCGCCCTGGTGGCGGGAGGCACGGCGACGGGGATATGGCTGGCGGCATCCGACGGGGACGACGCGGGCGGGCGCGACGGCAAGGGGGCGACGGAGGCCGCGGACCTCAAGGACCTGGAGCCCACCGCGAAGAAGTCCCCGGGCGGCCAGGACACCGGGCCCCGCGGGACCCCCGAGCCCGGGAAGTCGGCCGACTCCGGATCGAAGCCCACCGAAGGGCCCGGCAAGAAGCCCTCGTCGAACGGCACCGAGTCCCCCGACGCGACGAAGGACGGGATCCCCGCCGGATACCGCGAGTTCCCCGACCCGGCCGGTTTCTCCCTCACCCTCCCCGAGGGATTCACCCGCTCCCCCGAACCGCCCCGCGTCTACTACTACTCGCCGGGCAAGAAGTTCCGCATCGGCGTCCACCCCCAGCCCCGGGCCCCCGAGGGCCCCCTGTCGGTGATGCGCGAGGCCCACCAGAAGGGCCCTTCGAACTACCCCGGCTACCACGCCGGTTCGGTCACCCGCACCACTCACCACGGCAGGCCCGCCGCCCTGTGGACCTTCCGCTGGAACGGCGGCGCCGAGGACGGCGGCCCCCGCGTCACCTACGACCTGAGCTGGAACGAGAACGGCAAGATGCACGACGTGTGGGTCTCGGCGCCCGCGGCCAACGAGGCCGAGGGCAAGCAGTACTTCGACCGCGCCCTGAAGTCGTTCAGGTGGACCGCCTGACACTGCCACCGAGCCGCTCGGCCAACTCCCGTACGTGATCGACCAGTTCCGTCGGCTCATGGATCTCGAACGGCACCCCCAACAGCCCCACCCAGAGGGCCAGTTCGTCGAGCGAGTCCGAGCCACAGGTGAGGCGGCAGGTGCGCGCGGTGAGGGGTTCGACCGTGGCGGCGCCGGGAGACATGCGATCGGCGACGTCGACGGCGGGGGCGTGCACGGTGATGCGGGCCCGGTGGCGGTAGGGGGACGTGGACAGGCCGCGGGACGTGTAGGCGGAGAGGTCCGCGGCGGGCGGGGTACGGGGCGTGAAGCGGGGGCCGCCCGGGGTGCGCAGGGTGATGCGGTCGACGCGGAAGGTGCGCCAGTCGGCGCGGTCGGTGTCGTACGCGACGAGGTACCAGCGGCGGCCGGACGAGACCAGGCGGTGCGGGTCTGCGCGGCGCCGGGTCGTGGTGCCGTCGTGGGCGCGGTAGTCGAAGCGCAGGCCCTCGTGGTCGCGGCAGGCCGCGGCGAGCGCGGTCAGCGTCTCGGGCGCGACCGTGGGTCCGCCGTCGGCCAGCGGCACCGTCATGCTGCCGAGCGCCCGCACGCGGTGGCGCAGGCGGGACGGCAGGACCTGTTCCAGCTTGGCGAGGGCGCGCACCGAGGTCTCGGCGATGCCCTCGACGGTGCCGCCGGCCGCGACGCGCAGGCTCACGGCCACGGCCACCGCCTCCTCGTCGTCCAGGAGCAGCGGCGGCAGGTCCGTGCCCGCGCCGAGCCGGTAGCCGGCGAGTCCGGCGCTCGCGTGCACGGGGTAGCCGAGTGCGCGCAGTCGCTCCACGTCCCGGCGCACGGTGCGGGTGGTGACGTCGAGGCGTCCGGCCAGTTCGGCGCCCGACCAGTCGCGGTGGGTCTGGAGCAGGGAGAGCAGCCGGAGGAGGCGTGCGGAGGTTGTCGGCATGTCTCTCAGACTGCCGCACGGTTAGGACCGAAGTAGTCCTAGGTGGCTCCTAGCGTGGTCTGCATGGACATCAACGAGCACTCCTCGAAGGCTTCCGACACCACCGCCCACGCCACCACCACCGCCGCCCACGTCACGACCGGGGCCGACGAAGCCATCCGCCCCTTCCGCGTCGCCGTCCCCCAGGCCGACCTCGACGACCTCCGCGAGCGGCTGCTGCGCACGCGCTGGCCGAGCGAGGCGCCGGAGCAGGGGTGGGCGCGGGGCGTGCCCGTCGCGTATCTGAGGGAACTGGCCGCGTACTGGGCCGACGGGTACGACTGGCGCGCCTGGGAGGCCCGCCTCAACGCGCACCCGCAGTTCCTGACGGAGATCGACGGGCAGACCGTGCACTTCCTCCATGTGCGGTCCGCGCACCCCGACGCGCTGCCGCTGATCCTCACCCACGGCTGGCCCGGCTCCGTCGTGGAGTTCCTGGAGCTGATCGAGCCGCTGTCCCGCGACTTCCATCTGGTGATCCCGTCCATCCCGGGCTTCGGCTTCTCCGGGCCGACGGGCGACGCCGGCTGGTCGACGGCGCGGATCGCCGCCGCGTGGGCGGAGCTGATGCGCAGGCTCGGCTACGACACGTACGGCGCGCAGGGCGGCGACTTCGGCAGCGGGATCTCGCGCGCGCTCGGTGCCCTCGCCCCGGACCGCGTCGTCGGCGTGCACGTCAACGGCGGCACCACGTATCCGAGCGCCGCCGAGGACGATCCCACGCTCACTGAGCGCGAGCGGGCCCGGGTGCGGCGCATGAACGCGTTCATGAACGAGGCGGGCGGCTACCTCGCCATCCAGTCCACCCGGCCGCAGACCCTCGCCTACGGCCTGACGGACTCACCCGTCGGCCAACTCGCCTGGATCGTCGACAAGTTCCGGGACATGACCGACCTCGCCCACGACCTCCCGCACGAGGCCGTCGACCGCGACGCGCTCCTCACGGACGTGACCCTCTACTGGCTCACCGGCACCGCGGGCTCCTCGGCCGCCCTGTACTACGAGGAGGCGCGGGCCTGGGGCGAGCCCGCCCCCTCCCCCGTGCCGCTCGGCATCGCCCAGTTCACGGTCCAGGACATCGCGCTCCGGCGCGACGAGGAGAAGATCAACAACGTGGTGCACTGGGCGGATTACGACAGGGGCGGCCACTTCGCCGCGCTGGAGGCGCCGGAGCTGCTTGTCGAGGACGTGCGGACGTTCTTCGCGGGGGTACGGGACGGTCAGCGCGCCGTATCACCCCCGGTCTCCGGATAGAACTCGCGCGGCGCCCCCCGCGCGTCCCGGGCCCGCCCGAGCAGCGCCGCCGGGTACTCGATCAGCCAGTAGCTCGCGGCGCCCACGACGGCGGCGACCGCGACGACGGTCAACGTCCCGACAGCGAAGCCGAGTTGGCCGCGCGGCAGCAGCCCCCACTTGTCCAGCTCCAGCATGACCGGCTCGTGCCAGATGTAGAGGCTGTAGCTGATGAGGCCGACGCCGGTCACCCAGCGTGCCCGCAGCAGCCCGTGCCACCGGACCCGGCGGCCGTCCCGTTCGCGCAGGTGGAGAGTCGCGAGGAGCAGCACGAACCACAGCAGCGCGGCCAGCGGGTGGTAGTAGGTGTGCGGGACGTTCTCCGGGTCGGCGGTGTACGACAGGGCGTACAGGCCGCCGAGCGCGGCGAGCGACAGCGTCGTCGCGACCCGGGCGTCCACCCGCCCCCGCTCCCCCAGCGCCACGAGCAGCACGGCGAGCGCCATGCCCGCCGCGAACCCGCCGAAGCGGGCCTGCGGGCCGAAGTACACGGGCCAGTCGGTGTACGGCACGTCCAGTGCGTAGTGCGCGTACGAGATCCACAGCACCGGCGCCGCGAACAGCGCCGCGCAGCCCGACAGGCACAGCGCCACCCGCGCCCGCCGCGTGGCCAGGCGCGCGCAGGCCCGGATCGCGAGCGGCCCGAGGGCCACCAGGGCCAGGTAGAAGGCGACTTCGAGGGAGAGCGACCAGGTGGGGCCGAGCGTGTAGAAGATGCGCTCGCGGTCGAGGACGTGCGTGAAGGTGAGGTGGCCGACCAGGTCGCGCCAGTCGCCGGGCAGCGTCGGGTTACGGCTCGACCAGACGACGAGCACCGCCAGGAAGTACAGCGGCAGGATGCGGACGGCACGCCGGAAGAGGAAGTCGCGGCCGGACCGCACCCCGCTCCCGCCCGCCGCCGGCCCGTCGATGGCGGCTCTGGCGTACGACAGCGTCAGCAGATACGCCGACATCACGAAGAACAGGTCGATGACCTCGAGGGAGATCAGCGCGCCGAGGTAGGGGTTGTCGACGGGCGGGTGCGCCCCTGCCGCGTCGTACGTGTAGTACTGCTGCCACACGTGGAACACGACGGTGCTGAGGGCGGCGAGGCCGCGGAAGCCCTGGAGTTCGACGGCTCGGGCGCGGGCGGGCTTGTGGGTGCGGGGCCCGGGGACGGGCTCGGCGGGGAGCGGGTGCTCCTTGGTGAGCGTGGTCCCCTCAGAGGGTTCGACGGCCGTACTCACGAGGCCTCCGCGTCCGCCGTCGCGGCCGCGCGCGGGGTGACCCGCCACTGCCGCTCGCCCAACGCCTCCTTGAGATGCGCCTGCCGGGCCACGAGGTTCTTGAAGTGGGTGTAGAAGACCGTGGTCACCAGCAAGTACCGCCAGAACCAGGCCTTCTTGCGCCGCAGTTCGGGCACCGCGAGCCGCCACGCGAAGGCGGCCTGCACCACCCCGGCGGACATCGTCACCGCCGCGGCCATCAGGCACACCGGCACCGCCCAGTCCAGCTTGTCCGCGCCGCCGGCGCGCCAAGCGGCGTGCAGCAGCACCGGCAGGATCTGGAGCGTGAGCCAGGGCTGCACCTCGCGCCACCCCAACAGCACGAACAGGCCGGTCTTCTGACGGCCCGTGAACCGGTCCGACCGCAGGGCCGCGCGCAGATGCCGCAGCGACACCTGGAGCCAGCCCTGCGCCCAGCGGGAGCGCTGGTTCCACAGGGGCCGCAGCATCGTCGGGGCCAGCTCGCGCGAGATGAGGGTGCGGTCCATGGCGATGCGCGCGCCCGCGCCGAGGGCCCGCATCGTGGAGTCGATGTCCTCGGTCAGCATGGAGCCGTGCATCCGGGTGCGGGCGAGGACGTCCGTGCGCCAGAAGCCGTTGGAGCCGCCGAACACCCCGAATCCGTAGAGCCGGGTGCGGCCCGGATGACTCACGGCGTAGATGGCCTCGAACTCGACGGCCACCATGCGCGCGACCCACGAACTGTCGCCGTTGCGCACCACGCAGTGCCCCTGCACGACGTCATACCCGTGGGACAGCCAGTCCCAGGCGTGCCGGAACGCGTCCGGCGCCGGGTGGTGGTCGGCGTCGAAGACGCCCACGAACTCGCCGCGCACCCGCGTCACGGCGGCGTTCAGGTTCTGCGCCTTGGACGTGGAGCCCGCGACGGGCAGCAGCACCAGACGCGGGTCGCGGCGCGCCACCTCGCGCAGGGTGTCCTCCACGGGCAGCGGGTGCGGGGTGTTGTACGCGAGGACGATCTCCAACTCGCCCGGGTACTCCAGGCGCAGAAAGGACTCGACGGTGTCGACGATCGTCGCCGCCTCGTTCGGGAGATACGCCGCGATGACCGCGCTCGCCGCCGGATACGGCTGCGCGGCGGCCTTCGGCCGTGGCTCGGCGTCCAGCGAGAAGAAGCACTCCAGGACGATGAGCAGCGCCGACGCGACGAGCCCGGCGACCACGACCCAGTAGGCGTACGCGGCCACGTCCCAGCCCAGTTGGTCGTACGCCTGCTGGTACAGCAGGAACGGCACGCCCACGCCGAGCAGCAGCATCAGCACGGGCGACAGGAGCGGGGTGAGCGCGGACCGCAGGGTGCTCAGGCCCACGCGGGCGCGGGCGTGCCGGGGCCCGTCGGCCGCCTTCGCCCGCATCCACGGCTCCCAGCGCACCGGGCGCAGATCGCGGTGGCGCAGCGCCTCGTCGATGGCTTCGCGGGCGCGGCGGGCGGCTTCGTCGTGACCGGGGGCGGCTTCCCGCGCCGGCGGCTGCGTACGAGGCTGCGTCGGGGACTGCGGCTGCGGCGCGGAACTCTCGTACGCGTCGAGCGGGGTGAAGCCGATCGCGGGCGTGAGGCGTACGTTCTCGTCCGCGACGACGAAGCGGGTGCCCGCGACGGAGGCCGCGAACGAGGCGAGGCCGCGCGTGGCGGTCTCCTCGTCGACGCCGGGCATCAGGACGAGCAGATGCCCGTCGTCGTCCCAGCCGAGCCGGTCGCAGACGCTGCCCAGCCTCTCGGCCACCTGGGCGAGGCGCTCGGCGACCTCCCGGTGCACGCGCGGCCCGAGCCGCTTCTCCAGGGCGGGCATCTCGGCGACCCCGACGACGGCGAGGACGCCGCCACGCCGCGCGGCCGGGGGCCGGCGCAGCTCACGGTCGAGCTCGTCCATGAAGTGGGGCCCGGAGTAGAGCCCGGTGCGCGGGTCGCGGAGGAGTTGGTCGACGGGTACGGGGACGCGGTGCAGCTTGGCCGCGATGCGCGCCGAGAGTTCGACGGGCGCGCAGCCGCTGGGCAGGCAGTCGTCGGCGCCGCGGCGCAGCAGGTCGGCGACGGCTGCGGGCTCGCGTGCCGCAGTGCCGACCATCACGAGCGGCAGCGCCTGCCCGGCCGGTTCGGACCGCACCTCCGTGATGACCTCGCCCCCGCAGCGACGCCCGCCGGGCCCGTCGTCGAGCGCGACGATGGCGTCCGGCGGAGCCTGGCGGATGTGGGGGTGTACGTCGCCGGGGACGGCGTGGTCGACCTCGTATCCCGTGGATTCGAGGGCTCTGGTGAGCTGTTCGCGGTCGGGGCCGGGGGCGCCTATGGCGAGGACGCGGCCTATGGAAGAGGATGGCGAAGCTGATGATGAGGGTGAGAGGTGCGAGGTGAGCAAGTGTTGGTCCCATCCTGTTCGGATTGTGGGGGAGGACCGGTTGAACCGACTCGGCCGACGACCGACCGATTCGGCCAATGACTGTCGGTTACTGGCTGTTGACTTGTTCATCACCGAACAACCCCTGAAATCAGGGACAAACGGCCGCTTCAGCCTCAACGATCACTGTGACACCGCACCTTCAGCGGCGTAACGCTCTCATTAAGTCGCCGTGCACACACTGAGGAGTACGACCCGTGGATTCCGAGCCTCTCTTCCCCGCCCTGACCTCGCCGGGCCCCGCCCCCGCCCTGCAGTTCGGCGACCGCGTGGTGACGTACGCGGAACTGGCCGCGACGGCCGGCGCGCTGGCGTCCCGTCTCACCGCGGCGGGCGCGACGCGCGTGGCCGTGTGGGCGACGCCGACGCTGGAGACGGCGGTGGGCGTCGTCGCGGCGCTCGTCGCGGGCGTGCCCGCGGTGCCGCTCAACCCGAAGTCGGGGGAGGGTGAGCTGGGGCACATCGTGGCGGACAGCGAGCCTTCGCTGGTGCTGGCGGGGGCCGGGGAGCGGTTGCCCGGGGTGCTTGAGGGGCTGGGGCGGGTGGATGTGAGGGCGCCTGCGGCGGGCGCGGTGGACGCGGCGGGCGCCGGGGCCTCCGCGGACGGCGTGAGCCCGGCCGCCGCGCTCCCCGCCCACACCCTCGACCCCTCCTCCCCCGCCCTGATCGTCTACACCTCCGGCACCACGGGCCCGCCCAAGGGCGCCGTCCTGCCGCGCCGGGCGATCTCCTCGACGCTCGACGCGCTTGAGGACGCCTGGCAGTGGACCGCGGACGACGTCCTGGTGCACGCGCTCCCCCTTTTCCACGTCCACGGCCTGATCCTCGGCATCCTGGGCCCGCTGCGGCGCGGCGGCGCGGTGCGGCACCTGGGCAGGTTCAGCACGCAGGGCGTGGCGCGCGAGCTGGCCGCGGGCGGGACGATGCTGTTCGGGGTGCCGACGATGTACCACCGGGTCGCGGAGGCGCTGCCCGACGAGCCCGAGCTGGTGAAGGCCCTCGCGGGCGCGCGACTCCTCGTGTCGGGTTCGGCGGCGCTGCCGGTGCACGACCACGAGCGGATCGCGTCCGCGACGGGACGCCGCGTCGTCGAGCGGTACGGCATGACGGAGACCCTGATGAACACCAGCGTCCGCGCGGACGGCGAACCCCGCGCGGGCACCGTCGGCGTGCCCCTGCCCGGGGTCGAACTCCGCCTGGTCGACGAGGCGGAGGGCGAGATCGCGCCGGACGCGGGCCCGGAGGCGGTCGGCGAGATCCAGGTGCGCGGCCCGAACCTCTTCTCCTCCTACCTCAACCGCCCCGACGCGACGGAGGCCGCCTTCGCCGACGGCGGCTGGTTCCGCACCGGCGACATGGCGGTGCGCGACGCCGACGGCTACGTACGCATCGTCGGCCGCAAGGCCACCGACCTCATCAAGAGCGGCGGCTACAAGATCGGCGCCGGCGAGATCGAGAACGCCCTCCTCGAACACCCCGCGGTCCGCGAGGCCGCGGTCACCGGCGAACCCGACCCCGACCTCGGCGAGCGCGTCGTCGCCTGGATCGCCCCCGCCGACCCCGCCCTTCCCCCCGCCCTCGACGACCTCGCCACCCACGTCGCGACCCGCCTGGCCCCGCACAAGCGGCCCCGCGTCCTGCACCTGGTGGAGGCGCTGCCGCGCAACGACATGGGGAAGGTCCTGAAGCGGGCGCTGGGCGCGGACACGCCGTAGCGGCGGGGCCCCTCCGGCCGCCCGTCACGTCAGGGCCTCGCCTCCGAAGTGGGCGCCGCGGGCAAGCTGTTCGGACCGTGCACGGAGTCCAGAACGGCTTGCCCCTGGCTGTCCACGAACCTGGTGAACAGCTGCTGGGAGTACCCGAAGATGACGGCCCACGCGATGATCTGCGCCGTCGAGTCGAGCGCGCTGAGCCCCGGGACGAAGCCGCCGCGCATGAGCAGCAGCCCGAGCGCGGCCGTCAGGGCACCGGTGGGCAGCTTCAGGAGCGCGAGGGCGACGGGCACGTTGTACGGCAGCGCGGTGCCTCTGATCCGCCTCAGGGTCGCGGCGGCGGCGACGGAGGCGGAGACCACGCCGATGATCTCGACGACGAGGTAGTCCTGGGCTCGGGCGATGCCCATGATGTCACCGGCACTCGGTGCAGCCGGGAAGTCCTTGCTGAAGGACGGGCAGACCACCTTGAACATCGTGCCGTGCACCGGATAGGAAACCCCCGGAAAGCCGCTCGAAGAGGAACCCCCCTGCGGGGCGATCTCCGGAGTGAAGCAGAGCGGGACCGCGGTCTCCCAGATGCACGTCATCACCGCGACCGCGACCGCCACGAAGGACAGCCCCACCGTCACCGACATGACGATCCACACGAAGCTGCGGACACGAAGGGTCTCCCTCCGGAGCAGCCGCCGGGCGAGGCTGACCGTCTCGGCCAGGAAGGCGCGTTCGCTGAGCGTGAGCTCGCCATTGTGCTGGAGGCTGCGCGCGATCTCCGTGGCGCGGGTACGGCGTCGGTCACCGGGCGAGAAGTGCTCCTCGATGAGCGCGAGCATCTGCGGGAGCAACGCCTTGATGTCGTCGCCCGAGGCCATCCAGACCATGAGGTTCAGGGCGGCGTCGACGTGCGACTGGGCGGCGCCGAGGTGTGCGGCCCGCCGCATGCGGGGGTGCTCGGTGTGCGCGAGCGCGAGCCTGGCCCGTTCGAGCTCCTCGTACGCCTTGCCCGAGTAGTTCTCCACCATGTCGCGCCGGCTGTCGTCCTGCAGCGCGCTCTTGGCGACCGCGTGCAGGATCGCCTCGAGTTCGGTGATCCTTGCCCGCAGACCCTCCTTCTGCTCCCACGGCCCCATTTCCCCACGGGAGGACCTCTCCTCTGCTGCCTCACCGGTCTTCGTGCCCATGCAGGCCTCCCTCGCTCGCGTCACGTCTCATGGCGCGAGTCGGTCGCGGCTCGGCAGGCCTGCACAGGTGATCGACCAATTGGGCTGTGAAGTTCGCCCGCCGGGGCTACCGCACGCCCACCCCCCGCACAATCTCCTGCTTCACCGCTCCGCCCCGGTCGTCCGCCACCGAAGCCCGCAGCGAGATCGCCTCCGCGTCGCGCGGAACCCTCAACTCGCCACGCCAGGCAGCCAGTTCACCGGACGAGCCCCGCTTCAGCCGCACCGACGACCACGTCTTGCCGTCGTCGTACGACACCTCAAGCCGGGCGGAACCGATCACGCCGGTCCCCACGGCGCCCTTGATGTACTCGGCGGACAGACCGATCGGCAGCCGGTGTCCGCCGCGCACCTGACCGGAGAGGTCGGTGTCGACGTCGAAGCCCAGGTTCAGCATGGGCAGGAACGTCTTGCGGTCCTCGGGGGTGCGGGCCGAGCGGACGGTCCACTCGGAGTGGGCCTCGGTGGCCAGGCGCCAGCGGTCGGCGTCGAGGGCGGTGTCGGTGACGACCTTGTAGGTGCGCTCCTCGGGGTCGGCGCCGGTGACGTACGCGCCGGAACTCTTGCGCCGGTCGACCAGCTTCCCGTCGGCGTACACCGACGTCTCCTGGGTCATGGACTCGTCGGACCAGACGTCGCCGAAGCCGGTGTGGTCGGGGCCCGAGTCGCCCCAGCCGGGCACGTTGAAGTCCAGGTTGTCGCCGCTGCGCTGCTGCCCCCAGCCGAGCCCGGTGCCGAGCCAGGGGCGCCAGACGGGCCTGAACCAGTCGAGCGGGGTGTGCTTGCCCGCGCGGTAGTCGACGAGACCGCTGCGCTGCTCCAGCGAATCCGGGCCGTAGCGCACGGACTCGTGCCAGAGGCGGCCCTTGCCCGCGGCGACGTAGTCGGTCCGCTTCGCCGGGTAGGAGATCCGCTCCGGGAAGCCGAGCCCGATCTTGAAGGTGTCGGTGAGGGAGTAGCGGAACTCGCCGCCCGGTTCGGTCCGGCCCGTCGGCGCGTGGAACTTCGTGTCGACGACGGCCAGTTCACGCTTGCTCGGCGCGTACGTCAGGTCGCGCGAGGGGATCGCGCCCGTGTGCCCGTCCTCCAGGTCGTACACGTACGGCGTGTAGGTCGTCGCTTCCGTCTCCACCGAGCGGCCGCGCCGCGCGTCCTCGCGCAGCTTGGCGCCGTCCGCCGCGTCGACCGTGGCGATCCGCAGCGGCCGGTCCGCGTTGTCGTCGGTGCCGAACCACGCGTTCAGCCGGCCCGGCACGTCGTCCGTCACGAACAGGGCCTTGGCGCCCGCGTCCTGTGCGGCGTCCGCGAGTTGTCCGGGCGTCGGCTGCCCCGCCGCGCCCGTGCGGCGTACGACAACTGCCTTGCCCTTGACGTCCTTTCCTTCGTACGCGGCCGGGGTGCCGTCGCCCGCGTCCACCAGCTTCAGCCGGGACCGGCCTTCCCCGACCGTGCTGCCGGGCTGGGCCACAGCCTCGCCGACGCCCTTGACGTCCAGGAGCGGCTTGCCGAGCCGCCACACGGTGCGGTACTCGAAGCGGCCGTCACGCACCTTGGCGGTCGGCGCCGCGAACACGCTGTCGTACTTCACGGGCACCTGCGCGGCGCCCTGGTAGGTGGAGCCGTTCGCGGTCCTGTCGAACTCCATGACGAGCTGCCGGGTCTCGGCACTGCGCGGCACCTCGGCCGCGATCTCCCTCAACTTCCGTGCGTCCAGGGTGACTTCACGATCCCGGTCCAGGGTGATCTCGGGCGCGGCGAGGAAGCCGAGGCCGAGCGAGTCCTTGCCGTGGCTGCCGCGCACGTCGAGGAAGGACGACAGGGCGTAGCCGCCCGGCTCGAGGCGCAGCTTCAGCTCGCCGGAGGCGCCGACCGCTGCCGGATAGGCGTCCGCGTCCTTCTTCAGCGGCTGCACGACCAGGTCGGCGGGGCTCGCCGCCCCGTCGCGGTCCTTCACCTTCACGGTGAGCGTGTACCGCTCCTCCTCCTTGACCAGGCCGAACGCGGTCCGCGTGACCTCCTTGCCGCCCGCGCTCGCCACGATCGCGCCGCTGGTGGCGCCGACGGGAGCCTTCGCGCCGTCGCCGGTGACGGTAGTGGAGGCGGTGCCGTGCGCGGGGACGGTGAGCTCGGTGTCGGCCAGTGCGACGACACCATCAGCCGCGCCGCGCGCAGCCAGCGTCAACTCCACAGACTCTGCCGAGGAGTTGGTGTACGTCACCGTCCTGCTCACCGGCTTGTTGTCGCCGTACGGCCAGCGGTAGAAGCCGAAGTCGGCGCCGCCCGTGGCCGTGACCCGCGCGCCGATCGCCGACGGCACGTCCACGCGCCCGGCGCCGAGCTCGTACACGGACGCGTCCAGCGCGTGCGAGCTGGACATCAGGGCGTCCTTGAGCTGCTGCCCGCTCCAGCCGGGGTGCCGCTCGGCGAGCAGGGCCGCGACGCCCGCGATGTGCGGGGTCGCCATCGACGTACCGCTCATGGAGGTGTAGTAGCCCTGCCCGGAGGTGAGTTGGGACCGGGCGGCGAGGATGTCGACGCCGGGGGCGGACAGGTCGGGCTTGAGGGCGTTGTCGCCGAAGCGCGGGCCCTGGCTGGTGAAGTACGCGGCCTTGTCGGCGGAGTCGACGGCGCCGACGGTCAGCGCGGAGTCGGCGGCGCCGGGCGAACCGATCGACGACTGTGCCCCCGTGTTGCCCGCCGCGACGACGAAGAGCGCACCGGTCTCCTTGGAGAGAGAGTTGACAGCGGCGGCCATCGGATCGGTGCCGTCGCTCGCCTCCGACGAACCGAGGCTCATGGACACGATCTTGGCGTCCACGTCCTTGGCAGCCCACTCCATGCCCGCGATGATCTCCGACTCGCTGCCGAAGCCCTCGTCGCTGAGCACCTTGCCGACGGCGAGGTCCGCGCCCGGCGCGACCCCCTTCTCCTTGCCGTCGGACGCGGCGCCGCTGCCGCCGACGGTGGAGGCGACATGGGTGCCGTGACCGCCGCGGTCGGCGACTTCCTGCCCCGGTATGAAGCTCTTGGTGTCGCCTGTCCGGTCCTTGAGGTCGGGGTGGGTGAGGTCGGCGCCGGTGTCGAGGACGGCGACCTTCACCCCCTTGCCGGTCAGCCCGGCCTCCCAGGCCTTGGGGGTACCGATCTGGGCGTTGCTCTCGGCCATGTCCTTCTCGACGCGCCCGTCGAGCCAGATCTTTCCGATGCCGCCGCCGAAGGAGCGCGAACTCTCTTGCTGTGTACGTGAGTTGGCGCCGGTGTTCGTAACATCCCGCCAGAAGGCCGTGCCCTTCTCCGCCTTGAGGGCCGCGCCGCGCACGCTCGGCAGCGAGCGGACCTTGTCGGTGCCGCGCGGGGTGCGGGCGTCCCGTCCGGCGCGGGTCTTGTCGTACGTGACGATCAGCGGCGTCGTCGCCCCGGCACCGCCGAGCCGCGACAACTCGGTCACGTCGAACAGGCGCTTGTCCAGGACGCCCGCGCGCAGATAGGGGCGCGCCTCGTCCGGTACGACGGTGATGCGGCCGTCGGCCACGGAGGTGCGCACGGCGCCGCTCGCGCCGGGCGGGCGCTCCACGGTGACGGTCTGCCTGCCGCGGCCGAGCGGGGTGACGGTGACCTTGTCGCCGGTGACGAGGGTGACGGTGCGCACCGTGGACTGCCGTGCGCCCGCGGCCTGTTGGGCCGGGCCTTCGCCGGGGGTGGCGGCCGTCGCGGTCACGGTGAGTCCGGCCGGGATCAGGGTCAGGGCGAGCCCGGCCGGCAGGATTCTGAGTCGGGCTCTGCGACGGCCTCGGGGGGCGCTTCGGGGTCTCGGCATCAACGCGGCCTCTCTTCGTGGGCTCCGGGTGGGGGGTGGTCCCGGGTGCTGCGAAGAAGTGTCGGTCGCGTGGTGTTGCGGGAGAGTTGCCACGGACTGGCGGGAAGCTGCCAGGGCGGCTTTCCGCCAGGTCGGCGGGGCGCGCACGGAGGCCTTCGGCACCGGCTCGCGCGCCTTCGGCTCCGTCAGGGCTGCGGATCGCGCGCGTCGTAGCGCAGGAACGTCCGTGACCGGGTCACCAGGAGCCCCACCGCCACCACGCAGGCGACGCCGCCGCCGATGATGGCCGCTCGGGGCGAGGCGAGGTCGCCGACGGTGCCGGCCAGGAAGTCGCCGGCGCGGGGGCCGCCCGCGACGACCACGATGAACACGCCCTGGAGGCGTCCGCGCATCGCGTCCGGTGTGGCCGCCTGGAGCATCGTGCTGCGGAAGACCATCGAGATGGTGTCCGCGCACCCGGCGAGGGCGAGGAAGACCAGGCCGAGCCAGAGGTTGCGGGTGAGGCCGAAGACGGCGACGGCCGTGCCCCAGCCCGCCACCGAGAGCGCGATGGCGAGCCCGTGCCGGTGCACGCGGCCCAGCCAGCCGGAGAACACCCCGCCGAGCAGCGCGCCCACCGCGGGCGCCGCCGCGAGCAGGCCCGCCGTCTTCGCGTCGCCGCCGTACCAGACCACGGCGATCGCCGGGAACAGCGCCCGCGGGTGCGCGAGCACCATCGCGCACAGGTCGGTGAAGAAGGTCATGCGGATGTTGGGGCGGGTGGCGAGGAAGCGGAGGCCGTCGATGACGGAGGCACGTTGCCGCTTGTCGGCGGGACCCGTTCCCACCGCCTTCGCCCCTTCCGCGTCCGGGCCGTCGGCCAGGGGCCGCATCGACGGCAGCCGCCACATCGCGTACAGCGCCGCCGTGAACGCCACCGCGTCGATGACGTACGCCGCCTGATAGCCCCAAAGACCCACGAGGAGGCCGCCCAGCATCGGGCCGAGCATCGCGCCGGACGTGGTCGTGATGGAGTTCAGGGCGTTCGCGGCGGGGAGCTGCTCGGGCGGGAGGAGGCGCGGGATCATCGACGTGCGCGCCGGGGAGTTCAGCGCGCCGCAGGTCGCCTGGAGCGCGACCACGCCGTACAGGAACCACACGTGGTGGTAGCCGATGAGGGCCGCGCCCGCGAGGGCGAAGGACAGGGCGCACAGCCCTGCCGACGAGTACAGGCCGAGCTTGCGGCGGTCCATGGTGTCGGCGATCGCGCCGCCGTACAGGCCGAAGACGACCAGCGGGACGAGGGAGAAGAGGCCGACCAGGCCGACGGAGAAGCTGGAGTGCGTGATGTCGTACACCTGGAGCGACACCGCGAGCGCCGTCATCGCCTGGCCGACCCAGGAGATGGTGTTGCCGACCCAGAGGCGCCGGTAGTCGGCGGAGGTGCGCAGGGGGGTCAGGTCGGCGAGTATGCGGCGCTTGGGGGTGGAGTGCGTGGCGTCGGCTGCTACGAGGGGGTCGCCCTCACCGGATGTTATGGGAGGTTCGCCCTCGTCGGACCGCCCGGGTTGCCCGGACTGTCCGTCAGGTGTGTCTTTCGCGGATGCTCGTGTCACAAGGGATGCTAACCGGCGGCGGGTTGGCCGCCACCGAGGGCCGGGTCGGGCCGCCGCCCCCGAAAGATCACCCGCGCGGCGGCACCCCGCCCGGCGCATCCCAGCGCGCGCCCCGCCCCCGGCCGCCGCACGATGCGAGTCAGGACCGCCGTCCGGCGGCCTCGACTCGGGCCGTCGTCCGGCGGCCCGCACGGTCTGCGCTCTCGGGAGGATCTGCCATGACCGTCAGCCTGGAGAACTTGCGCCGCTGCCATATCGCCGTCGACCTGGGCGCCGCGCGCACGCGGGTGTTCGTGAAGGGCGCGGGACTCGTCGTCGACGAGCCGAGCGCCGCCGCGGTGAACACGCGGACGGGCGCGCTGATCGCGGTGGGGCAGTTCGCGGAGCAGATGACCGGACGCACGCCCGGATACATCCGTGTCGTACGGCCCGTGTCCGGCGGCACCGTCGTGGACATCGAGATGTGCCAGCGGATGCTGCGCCATCTCCTCGGCGAGAAGCTGCGCCGTACGCTGCGCCGCAAGCCGCGGCTGCGGGCCGCCGCGTGCACGCCGCACGACGCGGATCCGCTGGCGCAGCGGGCGGCGGTGGAGACGATGGTCGGGCTCGGCGCGCGCCGCGTGGAGCTGGTGGACACGCTGATCGCGGCCGCGGTCGGCTGCGGCCTTCCCGTCGAGCGGCCCGAGGCGACGATGATCCTGGTGTGCGGGGCGGCCACGACGCAGGTCGCGGTCCTCTCGCTCGGCTCCATCGTGACGGCCGAGCGGATCCCGGTGGGCGGCGAGGCCATCGACCACGCGATCGTGCAGCACCTGCGCCACCAGCACGAGTTGATGCTGCCGTCCCAGTCGGTACGTCCCCTGCAGCTCGCGCTCAGCGGCAACGGCCTGACCCCGCAGGGCCCGGAGTCCACGGAGATCCACGGCCGGGACGTGGCGACGGGCCTCGCGCGCTCGGTGCAGGTGGACACCGCCGCCGTCCGCGACGCCATCCACACCCCGCTGACCGCCGTACTCGACGGCATCGGCAAGGTCCTGCGGGACTGCCCGCCCGACCTCGTCGCCGACCTCGCGGACCGCGGGATCATGATGGTCGGCGGCAGCGCGCTGCTCCCCGGCCTCGACCAGATGCTCGTGAACGCCACCGGCATGCCCGTCCACATCGCCGAGCGGCCCGACGTGTGCGCGGTGCTCGGCCTCGGTGCGATGCTTGAGGGCAAGATCCAACCGCTGGTCCTGGACCCGCTGGCGGGCTGAGCGAACGCTCTTGCCCGCGGGACGCTCGAGTTCCGTCTCGCGGGCCGCAGACTCATGGGGAGTACGCCGACGACATGACCGACGACGTCAGCGAACCGTCGCTGCCGCTGCTCCTGGACGCGGTCCTCAGCGTCGGCACCGAACTCGAACTGCGGGCCACGCTGCAGCACATCGTGGACAGCGCGACGCGGCTGACCGGGGCGGACCACGGTGTCCTGCGGGTGACGGCGGCGGGGGACGGTGGGCGGCCGGATGTGTTCACGTCGGGGGAGATCACGCCCGAGGCGGGCGAGGCGCCCCTGACAGGTGAGGCACCCGTGCCCGGTGAGACACCCCCGCCCGACAAGGCGTCCTCCCCGTCCTCCCTCAGCATCCCCATCCTCGTGCACGACGAGGAGTTCGGGACCCTGCATCTCACGTCCGGGGCGGCCGGTGGGTTCTCCGGCGCCGATCTGGGGCTGCTGCGGGTGCTCGCCGGGCAGGCCGGGATCGCGGTCGGCAACGCGCGCCTGTACGAGACGGCAAGGCAGCGCGAGCGCTGGATCGAGGGGGCGGCCGCGGTCACCACCGCGCTGCTCACCGGTGAGGCCGCCGCCGACGCGCTGATGACGGTGGCCCAGCAGGCCCGGCGGCTCGCGGGCGCGGCGGCGGGCGTGATCCTCCAGCCCACCGAGGCGGGCGGCATGAGCATCGTGGCGGCGGCCACGGACACCGAGCGCGGCGAGCTGCCCGCCGAGCGCCGCACGCACCCCGCGGCGGCCGCGCAGAACGACATGATCGGCACCACCATCGAGCCCGGCAGCGCCGTCCTTGAGCAACTCCTCGGCGGCGAACCGGTGTTCATCGAGGACTCCGCGACCGACCCCCGCATGACGACGCGCGTACGCTCCCGATTCGGCCCCAGCATGATGCTGCCGCTGCAGGCCGGGGGCCGCCTCATCGGCACCCTCGCGCTGCCGCGCCGCCGCGGGGAGCACGCGTACACGGCGGTGGAGCGGCTGCTCGCCACGCAGTTCGCCTCGCAGGCCGCGCTCGCCCTCGTCCTCGCCGACGCGCAGCAGTCCCGGCAGCGGCTCGCCGTCTTCGAGGACCGCGACCGCATCGCACGCGACCTGCACGACCTCGTCGTACAACGCCTGTTCGCGACCGGGATGATGCTGGAGTCCACGCGGCGCAGGGCCGGTTCGGCGCCGGAGGAGACGGCGCTCGACCAGGCCGTGGACGAGCTGGAGTCCACCATCCAGGAGGTGCGTACGGCGATCTTCGCCCTCCAGCAGCCGCCCGCCGACGCGCCGACCACCTTCCGGGGCAAGGTCCTCAAGGAGACCGCGGGCGCGGCCGCGCTGCTGGGCGTGCAGCCCTCCGTCCACTTCACCGGCGCCGTCGACACCCGCGTCACGGAGCCCGCCGCCGGTCACCTCCTCGCCGCCCTCCGCCGGGCGCTCGCCGCGGCGTCCCGGCGCGTCGACGTCACGCGGGTCGATGTGGCGGTCGACGCGGGGGCGGGGTTGCCGGACGGGCGCACCGGCGTGCGGCTTGTCGTCTTCGACGACGGGTCGACGGGGGACGCGAGCGCGGGGACGACGGTCACGTGGCAGGCACCGTTGTGACTGGGGGCGCTGCCGCTGCCCCCAGACCCCCGCTCCTGTCAGCCCGCGCCGCCACCCCGCGTCTGGGGCTTCGCCCCTCTCCCCCAATCGGCGCTCCGCGCCTCGTCCTCAAACGCCGGACGGGCTAGACCTTGCCGGTGCGGCTGGGTTGGTTCTTTCAGCCCGTCCGGCGTTTGAGGACGAGGCCGTCCAGGCCGATGGCGGGGGTCCGGGGGCGGCAGCCCCCGGTTTCGGGAAGGGGCGGGATTGGGGAAAGCCCCGCCAGGGCCTACAGCTCCACCACCGAAACCTCCGTCGCCTTCACGCTCGTCCACACCTCCACCCCGTCCCCCAGGGAGAGCTCGGCCGCCGCGGCCGGGGTGATCTCGGCGACGAGATCGGGCGCCTCCGGCGAGGTGACAAGGACACGCAGGCGACTCCCCGCCGCGGTGATCTCGCGGACCGTACCGGGCCAGACATTGCGAGGGCTGCCGGCCGGCTTCTCCCGGTGCACCGACACCGCCTCGGGGGCAATGACGGCAAGGGCACGGACCCCGGCGTCGAGAGGATCCGCGACGACAAGCCGCCCAGCCCCCGCAAGGGCGAGCGTGCCGTCGGAGTCGGCGACACCCGGCCACGCGTTGCGCCCCAGCATCCGCGCGACCCACGGCGAACGCGGATGCCGCGTCACCTCGGCGGGCGGCGCGTCCTGCAACGTACGGCCTTCGTCGAGCACGAGGACCCGGTCGGCCAGCGACACGGCCTCGACCGGGTCGTGCGTGACGATCAGACAGACACCGCCGAAACCGTCGAGGTGCCCGCGCAGGGTGTGCCGTACGTGGGACCGAGTCGTCTGGTCGAGCGCGGCGAGCGGTTCGTCCAGGAGCAGCAGCCGCGGGCGCGCGGCGAGGGCGCGGGCGAGGGCCACCCGCCCCGCCTGCCCGCCGGAGAGCTGCGCGGGCTTGCGGTGCGCGAGGTGCCCGATCCCGAGCCGGTCGAGCCACTCCTGCGCCGCCCGCCGGGCCGCACCGCGCGGCACGCCCTGCGCCCGCAGCCCGTAGGCCGTGTTCCCGAGGGCGTTCAAGTGCGGGAAGAGCGCGCCGTCCTGCGGTACCCAGGCCACCTTGCGCCGGTGCGGCGCGAGCGCCGTGACGTCGGTGTCGCCGAGGCGCAGGTCGGCGTGCGCGCGGGGAGTCAGACCGAGGAGGGCCCGCAGGAGCGTGGTCTTGCCGGCGCCGTTGGGGCCGACGACGGCGATGGTGGTGCCGGGGTCGGCGTCGAGGCTGAGCTCGGTGAACCCGGTGACATCGGCATGCAGGCTCCAACTCCCGCCCTCGTCCAGCGACTTGGATACGTCGACAGCCAAGGCCTCGGACCCGACGGCACCAGACGTCTGCGGCACATCGGCGACACCCGGCGACTCAGGCACACCCCGGTCCACCGCCACAACCGCACCCCCACCCCCTCCCCCGGCCCACCGCCCCCGCAACCCCACCAACACAGCCATCGCGATGGCGAGCAGCAGCAGGGACACCGAGGTGGCGGCCTCAGGCGAGTCCTGGAGGAGCAGGTACACATGGAGCGGCAACGTCTGCGTCGTACCGGGCAGGTTCCCCGCGAACGTGATCGTCGCGCCGAACTCGCCCAGCGCCCGCGCCCAGGTGAGCGCGGCCCCGGCGGCGAGCCCCGGCGCGACCATCGGCAGCGTGACGGTGAAGAACACCCGTACCGGGGACGCGCCGAGTGACGCGGCCGTCTCCTCGTAGCTGGGCCGCAGCCCCGCGATGGCCCCCTCCAGGCTGATCACCAGGAACGGCATCGAGACGAACGTGGCCGCGACGACCGCGCCCGAGGTGTGGAAGGGCAGGATGACGCCGAAGTTGTCCTCCAGCCACGGCCCGAGCAGCCCGCGCCGCCCGAACCCGAGCAGCAGCGCGACACCGCCGACGGTCGGCGGCAGCACCATGGGCAGCAGCACGAGCGAGCGTACGAGCGCCTTACCGGGAAACGGCACCCGCGCAAGCAGCCAGGCCAACGGCACGCCAAGGACCAGCGAGAGCCCGAGCGCCCAGAAGGACACGACGAGCGACAGCTGAAGAGCCTCGGTCACCCCCGGGCTCGACAGGTGCTCCCCGAGCTCCCCCCACTCCGTACGCGCCAACACCCCGATGAGCGGCATCAACAGCAACGCGACAGCGAGCAGCGCGGGCACCGCGAGCACAAACGGCGCACGCACGCCGCCCCCGCCCGGACGAGATCTGCGGAAGCGGTTCATCGATGGATCCTGACGTACGAAGCGATCAGCGGCACAACTGCGGGGCCGGGCCGTGCCCCGAAGGGGCGCGGGGCTGCATCGACATGCGGCTCCGCCGCGGGGCGCGACCAGCCCCCACCGAGCCGCAGGCGAAACAGAAAACCGGGCCCGGCCGGCTACGGCTTCTGGAAGCCCGCGTCCCGCAGAATCTTCTGCGCCTCCGGCGTGGCCAGCCACTTCACAAACGCCTCCGCGGCCTCCTTGTGCCCGGACTGCTTGAGCGCAGCGGCCGGGTAGGAAGCCACAGCGTTCTGCGAGTCAGGGATGGTGACGGCGTCAACCTTGTCGGGCGAGACAGCCGCATCCGTCTTGTAGACGATCCCCGCATCGGCCTCGCCGAGCTCGACCTTGCTGAGCACCCCGCGCACGCTGGTCTCCTGCGAGACCGGCTTCACCTTGAGCTTCTGCGCGTCGAGGACCTGCTGGCTGTAGCGCCCGACGGGCACCTCGGGCGCGGCGAGCACGACCTTCAGGTCGCTGCCGGTGAGGTCCTTGAGGCTCTTGACCTTCTTGGGGTTGCCGTCGCGGGTGGCGATGACGAGCCGGTTCTTGGCGATGACGCTCGGCGTGCCGGTGTCGGACTTCAGGCCGTCCATGGTCTTGGTGTCGGCGGTCACCAGGGCGTCGGCGGGCGAGCCCTGCTTGACCTGCGCGGCGAGCTCCTGGGACCCGGCGAAGGAGAAGGTGAGCTTCGTGCCCGGGTTCTTCTTCTCGTACGTCGTCTCGACGGTCTTGAACACGTCGGTGAGCGAGGCCGCCGCGAGGATGGTCAGGTCGGCCTTGGGCGCGGCACCGGCCTTGGCGCCGCTGCCGCTGCCCTTGTCCTTCTTGCTGTCGCCGTCGTCGTTGCCGCAGGCGGCGAGCGGAAGGAGGAGCGCGGCGGCGGCCACGACGGCGGCGGCGCGGCGCCGGGTGCGCGGGGAAGGCGCGGTGCGGGCAGGGCGAACGGGCGGAACGGGGGACATGAGCGGTACTCCTCGCGGGGCGTTCGGGCGTTCAGACGCGGTCGATGTGCACGCTGGTGGACTTCACGCGGGCGGTGGCCTCCATCCCGACCTCCAGGCCGAGCTCCTCCACCGCCTCACGGGTGAGCAGCGAGACCAGGCGGTGCGGGCCCGCCTGGATCTCGACCTGAGCGGCCACGTCACCGAGCTTCACGGCGGTGACGATGCCGGGGAAGGCGTTGCGCGCGGACGTGTACGAGTCCTCGTCCTCGCCGGTGCCGCCCGCGCCGTTCTGGGCGAGTTCCACGGAGAACGCGGCCAGGTCGCGCCCCTCGATGAGGCGGCGCCCGGCGTCGTCCCGGTGCGTGGCGACGCGGCCGGCGTCGGCCCAGCGCCGCGCGGTGTCGGGACTGACGCCGAGGAGCCGGGCGGCCTGGCCGATGGTGTAGGACTGCATGTGCAGCACGATAAGCCCGTTTGCCTGGCATCTGTAAAAGTTCAGGCGAACACACATGGCAGATGCGAGCCCACACCCTGCGACCTGGACGATGCCCCAACCCCGCTCCCCGGGGCCGGGGAGCGGGGCCCGGGGCGTCCCGGCGGAGCACTCAGCGGGCCTCGGAACTCCGCACCGTCAGAATCCGCACGCTCCGCTCCCCCTCGTGCCCGTCCCGCCCGTGCCAGCACCGGTAGTTGTCGAGTACGAGGACGTCGCCCGCGTCGAGGCGGAAGCGCGGCAGGGCGGGTTCGAGGCCATGCACGGCCACGGTGAAGCGTTCCAGCATGGCGGTCACGTACGCCGCGTCCGGGTCCCGGTGCAGCGGCGCCGCGCCGTCGGTGCGGCGGACGACCCGGCGGCCGGTGCGCGTCCACTCCACGTGCCGGCCCACGCTCGGCGTCGCGGGCAGCCCGCGCAGGCCCGCCCACGCGCCGTACAGATCGACGTCGAAGTCGGTGAGGAACGCCCGCAGCTCCGGGTCGGCCGTCGCGAGCCCGTCCACGAAGCGGCCCGCGTCGAGCACGAAGGAGTGCCCGCCGGAGGGTGCCGGGCGCACGCACTGTACGAAGACGTGGTCCTCGTCCGGGTGGCGGCGCCGGGTGGGTACGCCCCCGACGTCCACCCGCACGTCGAAGCTGTCGGCGTGCAGGTGGACGGGCCCGCCGTCCCGCGACGTACGCAGCCGCTGCGGGTACAGCTCCCGCAGCCGGGCGCCGAGCACGCGCGCGGCGGCGACGGTGAGAGCGTCGCCGCCGGCGGCATGCGCGGACAGGACGACGGCGCCGTACTCGGCGAGCAGCGCGGGGGCCTTGCCGAGTTCCTCACCCGCGACGCGGGGCGGCTCGATGCCGTATCCGGGCGTGACGCCCGGGAGTTGATCACTCATTCCGTGAATCTCACAGTCAGTCGTTCTGTACGTCGCGTACGTCCGGTCGCCGCGCGAACCCGCGCGCGCTCGGCACCAGCGCCGCCGCCGCGGGCGCCGCGAAGCACAGCACCGCGCACACCGCGAGCACCGGGCGGGCCCCGAAGTGCTCGATGGCCGGGGCGATCAGGGCGAGGCCGAGGGGGGCGAGGCCGTAGGACAGCATGAAGTCGAGGGACGAGACGCGGGCCAGCTTGTCGGGCTCGACCTCGCGCTGAGTGGCCGTGAACCAGGGCACGTTGAACAGTTCGATGCCGATGCCGGCCACGGCGTACGCGGCCACGACGACCGCCCAGTGCACCGGAAGCAGCAGGCTGAGCGGCGCGAAGCCGTACAGGCCGAGGCCTGCGAGGGCGGCCCAGCCCTGCGCGCGCGGACGCCAGCGCGCGACGACGACGGCGCCGCCGAGCGCGCCGAGGGTGTACGCGGTCATGGCGGCGGCGAGGACGACCCCGGTGTCGTACTTGTCCCGGCTGACCATCGGCAGCGCGACGCCGGTGGCCGAGTAGCCGGTGGAGATGACCACGGTCAGCGCGCCGAGCCCGGCGAGGAACCAGGGGTGCCGCCGCGCCTCCCGCAGCCCTTCGGCGAACTCGCCGAAGAAGGAGGGGCGTTGGCGGGGTACGTCCCCGTCGGCGCCGCCCGGGTCGGGGGCATCCGCAACGGCGTCGTCGGCGACACCCGCAACCCTCGGACGCCGCACGCCCGGCCCCGGCACCAGCGCCGCCGCCAGCCACAGCACCCCGATGCCGAGCAGCAGCACCCAGGTGTCGAGGACCACGGCGAGCAGTGCGGTGAGCGAGGGGCCGGTGAGAGTGGTGGCCCGCACGGACAAGGTCATCGCGGCGTTCGCGGACTGGCGCCGGCCCTCGTCGACGACTTCGGCGGTCAGCGCCTGGAACGCGGGGCGGCACGCACCCTGACCCGCGCCCGCGACCACGGCGGCGGCCAGCATCAGCGGGAGGGAGCGGCCGAGGCCGACGGCGAGAAGGGGCGTCGCGGCCGCGGCGGCGAGGCCCGCCCAGAGGACGACGCCCCGCCGCGAGTAGCGGTCGGCGAGGACACCGCCGACGGCGACGGCGACGAGGAATCCCGCGGTGCGGGCGGCGAGCAGCAGTCCGAGCGTCGCCGCGCCGATCGTGCGGTCCAGCACGGCGAGCCCGAGCACGAACGGCAACGCCCAGGTCGCGAGCCCGGAGGCGGTGGTCCCCGACCACAACCGCAGAAACGCGACGTCACGCAGCACGCCGCGCCCGCGGGCCGCCCCGTCCCCGGCTTCGGCGGCATCCGCCTCGGCAGCGACCGCGGCACCCTCGCCCTCGTCCCGTGAGGCCTCCGGCCCCTGTGGATCCCCCTGGGCGCCCGAGGCCCCCTCGGCCTCCCCCGTCCGTATCGGCGTAGTCGCCACGGCCCGCACTCCTCTCCAGTAGCCCGTACGGGCCCGGAACCGGCCCCGTACGGATCTCGAAATCGTTATGCGACCCCGGCGCCACCCCCAACAGGCCTACAACTCCCGGCTGTTGACGGCACCCGGCGAGCCCCCGCCGTCCGGCGGAGCCCACCCCGAGGCACGCTAATGAAAATGATTGCCATTACAGTACCCTTATCGCGTCCCACCCGAGACCGGAGGTCCCATGCGTCACCGTCACCCCGCCCGCTTCGGCACAGCGGTCCTCGTCCTCGCCCTGACGGCGGTCGGCTGTTCGTCGTCCGACGGCGGCGGCAGCGGCTCCGCGTCGGACGACAAGGCGTCCAGCAGCGGGACGAACGTCACGAGCTGCGGCAGAAAGCTGAGCTTCGACGGCCCGCCCGAGCGCACCGTGGCCCTCGACCAGTCCTCCACCGAGGTCCTGCTCGAACTCGGCCTCCAGGACCGCATGGCCGGCACGTCCAACCTGAAGACGAAGATCGCGCCGGAGTACAAGGCGGCGTACGACAAGGTCGACGTGCTCAGCCCGAAGATCCTCACCGGCGAGCAACTGCGCGCCGCGACACCGGACTTCGCCCTCGGTGGCTTCACCGACTACTTCACCAAGGACCGCGTCGGCACCCGCGAGGAACTCGCCGACCTCGACCTGCCGACCTTCGTGAGCGCCGTGGACTGCCCGAAGCAGAACACCGCCGGCGCGGACAAGAAGGCGGGCAAGAAGGCCAAGTCGCCCTTCGACCTGCTCTTCCAGGACTACACGGACCTCGGCAAGATCTTCGGCGTCGAGAAGCGCGCCGCGAAGCTGGTCGAGGACCAGCGGGCGACGCTCACCGAGGCGGCGAAGACCGCGGACCGGGTCAAGGGCGAGCCCACCGTCGTCTGGCTGTACTCCGTCTACGGCGACACCCCGTACGTCGCGGGCAAGAGCGCGATACCCAGCGAGATGAGCCGCACCGTCGGCGCGAAGAACGCCTTCGACGACCTCGACGAGGACTGGCCGACCGTCACCTGGGAGCAGATCGCCGAGCGCGACCCGGACTTCCTCGTGATCGGCGACCTCTCCGAGCGCGGCAAGCCGGGCGACAGCGCGGCCGACAAGCTCAAGGCGATCCGCGCGAACCCAGTGATGTCAAAGCTCTCGGCGGTGGAGAAGAAGCGGTTCATCGAGATTCCGGGCACGGAGATGGATCCCTCGGTGCGTACGGTCAGCGCGCTGCCCCGGCTCACGGCGGGGATGAAGGACCTCGGGTATGTCCGCTAGCCCGGACGCCGTCGGTGCTCCGGTGCAAGCGGGGGCCGGTGCTCCGGTGAAGGCGGGGGCGGGGGCGGGGTCGCGGGCCGCGCACGGCGTCGTGGATCTCCTGCACCCGTCGGCCCGGGGCCACGCCTCGGCCACCGCACCGGGCGCGGCCCCGGCCTCCCGGGGTGAGGGGCGCCGCTCCCGGCTGTCCCCCGCGTCCTCGGCGGGACTCTTCCTCCTGGGCGCCGTCGCCCTCCTCCTCTCCGTCGCCGCCTCCGTACGCATCGGCACCACCGACGTCTCGTACGCCGACGTGGCGCGCACCGCCGGCTTCCATCTGGGCCTGGACGTCGAGCCGTTGCCGCGGCTCGTGGACTCGCTGATCTGGGAGCTGCGGGTGCCGCGCGTGCTGATGGCGGCGCTTGTGGGTGCCTCGCTCGCGGTGTGCGGCGCGGCCCTTCAGGCGATCACGCGGAACGCGCTGGCCGATCCGTATCTGCTCGGGATCTCGTCGGGGGCGTCGACGGGCGCGGTCACGGTGGTCGTGCTCGGGGTCGGGTCGGGATCGCTGGGGGTGACGGGCGGGGCGTTCGTGGGCGCGATGGTGTCGTTCGGGCTGCTGATGGTGCTGCTCAGGAAGGGTGGCCTGGACTCGGTCCGGGTGGTCCTCACCGGCGTGGTCGTCTCGCAGCTCTTCACGGCGCTGACCTCGCTCGTCCTGATGGCGTCCGGCGACTCGGAGGCGATCCGGGCGATCACGCAGTGGCTGCTCGGCTCGATGGCGCCCGCGCGCTGGGACACGACGGCGGTGACGGCCGCGGTGACGGCGGCGGGACTGCTCGTGCTCTGGCTCAACTCGGCTGCCCTGGACGGGTTCTCGTTCGGCGCGGACACGGCGTCGTCGCTCGGTGTGGATGTCCGTACGACGCGTTGGGTGCTGCTTGTGGTGACGTCGCTGATGACGGCGGTGGCGGTGGCGACCGTGGGTGCCATCGGGTTCGTCGGCCTGATCGTGCCGCACGGGGTGCGGTTCCTGGTCGGGCCGCTGCACCGGCTGCTGCTGCCGCTGTCGGCGCTGGCCGGCGCGGTGTTCCTGGTGTGGACGGACGCGCTCGCGCGGGTCGCGTTCGCGCCGCAGGAGGTGCCGGTCGGGGTGTTCACGGCGCTGCTCGGCGTACCGCTGTTCCTGCTGGTCCTGCGCAAGCGGGGTGAGCTGTGAGGATCACCGCCGAGGGCCTCGGCTGGTCCGTCGCGGGCAAGCGTGTCGTCGCCGACGTGAACCTGGACGTCGCGCCGGGCGAGACCGTGGGCCTGATCGGCCCCAACGGCTCGGGCAAGTCCTCGCTCCTTCGCTGCCTCGCGGGGCTGCGGGCGCCGACGACGGGCACGGTCGCGTACGACAGGGAGCCGATCCGGCGGTGGAGCACGCGCCGCGTGGCACGGCACGTCGCGTTCGTGGAGCAGGCCACCGAAACCGAGAGCGATCTGCGGGTCGCCGACGTGGTGGGGCTCGGCCGGACCCCGTTCGGCGACCGGTGGCGCGGCTTCGGCGCGGACGACCGGGCCGTCGTGGACGCGGCCCTCGCCCGGCTCGGCCTCACCGAACTCCGCGAACGCCCCTGGAAGGCGCTCTCCGGCGGCGAACGCCAGCGCGCCCACATCGCGCGCGCCCTCGCCCAGCAGCCGTACGCCATCCTGCTCGACGAGCCGACCAACCACCTCGACGTGAAGCACCAGTTGGAGCTCCTCGCCCTGCTCGCGGACACCGACCAGACCGTCCTGGTCGCCCTGCACGACCTGTCCCTCGCCGCCCGCCACTGCGACCGGCTGCTCCTGATGCACGGCGGCCGCCTCGTCGCCGACGGCCCGCCGAAGGACGTCCTGACGCCGCGGCTGCTCGCCGAGGTCTTCGAGGTGGACGCGGAGACGGGCCCTGACGCGCTCGGCAACCTCACAGTCACCTATCGCGGCGTCGTGGCCGCTCCCGCACACCCCGACCTGCCCCCAGCCCCCACACCCGTACAGAAAAGGCATGGAGATCTCTCATGAAGACCGTCGACGACCTGCTGTCCGCCGTACTCGCCGGTGAACTCGGCCCCGATCCAGCCGAGTTGACGGCGACCAGCGTGTTCTGGATCCACCACGGCACCCGCCTCGCGGGCGGGAACGTCACGTACCTCAATCAGTACGTCCTCACCCGCGTCGGCGGCTCCTTCGGCGGCTGCGCCTTCGAGGCGGGCGAGATCGACCCGGCGATATGCGCGGACGCGTCGGGCAGCCCGCTCGCCACGCTGCTGCGCGAAGCCCCGCGCCCGCTCCAAATGGCGGCCCTGGACGCCTACTTGGCGGCCGTGCAGCCGCACCGCGACGCGCCGGACGCCGAGGCCGTGACGCTGCCCGCCGGACCGCCGGAGGTGCGGGCGGTGGCGCGGGACACGGCCATCGCGGGCCTCCTCGACATCGGACGCGGCGCCAAGGTCGCGCTGATCGGCGTCGTCAACCCGCTGATCGCGGCCATCCGCGAGCGCGGCGGCGACCCGCTGCCCTGCGACTTCAACCTGCGTACGACCCAGTGGGGCGACCCCGTCAGCACCGACATGCACGAGGTGCTCGACGCCGCCGACGCCGTCGTCGCCACCGGCATGACCCTCAGCAACGGCACCTTCGACACGATCCTGGCCCGCTGCCGCGAGCGGGACGTGCCGCTGATCGTGTACGCGCAGTCCGGCAGCGCGGTGGCGCGGGCGTTCCTGGGCGCGGGGGTGACGGCGCTGTCCGCGGAGCCGTTCCCGTTCTCGCAGTTCAGCGCCGAGCAGACGGCGCTGTACCGCTACCGTGCGGCGCCGCGCGAGAAGGACGGGTCGTGACGCACGCGGCGCCGAAGGACGGACCCGGCACCGGCCCGGACACCGACGCCCGCTCCGCCACCGGCACCGGCACCGGCACCGGGCACGCCGCCTGTCACCACGGCGAGATCCTGCAAGGTGTCTTCCTCGACGACCGGGGGCGGCGCCGGGCCGGTCTGGTGACGCTGCCGATGTCCTCCCTCGGCACCCGCGCGGAGTTCGTACGCCGCCCGGGGGCCGAGGACGTCACGGTGCTCCCGGCCGACCGCACCAAGGCCCTGCGCGCCGCCACGTACGCCATGGCCGAATGCGCGACGCACTGCCAGGAACCTTTGTGCGGCGGCGAGTTGAAGCTGACCGGGAACATACCGGTGGGCCTCGGCATGGGCTCGTCGAGCAGCGATGTGATCGCGGCGGTGCGCGCGGTCGCCGACGCGTTCGGCGTGCTCCTGGCGCCGGAGGCCGTCGCGCGGCTCGCGGTGCGTGCCGAGCGGGCGTCGGACCCGCTGATGCTGGACGGCCGCCCGCTCCTCTTCGCCCAGCGCGAGGGCCGGGTCCTGGAGGAGCTGGGCGCCGCGCTGCCGCCCGCGGTCGTCGTCGGCTGCGCGCTCGGCGGCGGGCGGCCCGTGGACACCCTCGCGCTGCCCGCCCGCGGGTACGACGACGAGGACGTACGCGGCTACGAGCGGCTGCGGGACCTGCTGCGCCGCGCCGTCGCCACCGCCGACCCGGTGCTGCTCGGCCATGTCGCGACCGAGAGCGCGCGGCGTGGCCAACGGGTCCTTCCGCACGAGGAGTTCGGGGAGCTGACGGCCATCGCGGGCCGGGTCGGCGCGGTGGGCGTGCAGGTCGCGCACAGCGGCAATGTGGCGGGGCTGCTGTTCGACCCGGCCGCGCCGGACCTGCGCGGGCGGCTGCGCCGCTGCTCCCAGGCGCTGACGGCGGCGGGCATCCCGGCCACGTACACCTTCGCCACGAACCCGAGCCCGAACGTGACCGGGCCACATACCCCCAACTCACCCTCTCCCGCCGCCAGTTCACCCACCCCCAGCAAGGAGCCCCCGCATGGACGAGCACATCGCGGAAGCGATCGGCCGCCCCGACCTGATACGCGTCGACGACCGGCTCATCTGCCTGCGCTTTGAGACCATGAAGGTGGTGTCGGCGCTCGCCGCGGTCCGCCACCTGCTCGACACCGGCAGGGTGCGGCGCGGCGACACCCTCCTGGACAGCTCCAGCGGCATCTACGCGTACGCCCTCGCACTCGCCTGCCACCGCTACGGCATGCGCTGCCACATCATCGGCTCCACCACCGTCGACCACACCCTGCGCACCCAACTCGCGGTCCTGGGCGCCCACTTGGAGCAGATGCCGCCGAGCGCCGACCTGAAGCTGGACCAGAAGCGGCGGGTCGCCCGCGTGCACGAGGTCCTGCGCGTGCACCCCGAGTACCACTGGATGCGGCAGTACCACGACGACATCCACTACCTCGGCTACCGCGCGATCGCCGAGCGCGTCCGCGCGGCGGCCCCCGCCGACGGCTCGCCCCTGACTCTGGTCGGCGGGGTGGGCTCGGGCGCGTCGACGGGCGCCCTGGCCCGCTACCTGCGCGAGGACGGCGCGGGTCCGGTGCGGCTCGCGGGCGTGCAGCCCTTCGGCAGTGTCACGTTCGGCAGCGAGCACGTGGCCGACCCGGAGATCATCATCGCCGGGATCGGCAGCTCGATCCCGTTCGCCAACGTGTCGCACACCGCGTACGACGCCGTGCACTGGCTGTCGTTCGACACCGCCCTCGCCGGGAGCGTCGACCTGCTCCGCCGCCACGCCGTCTTCGCGGGCCTGTCCACGGGCGCGAGCTACGCGGCGGCCCGCTGGGAGCACGCCCAACTCCCGGGCGGCACCACGGTGTTCATCGCCGCCGACACCGGCCACCGGTACGTCGACACGGTCTTCGCCCGCCATGCGGAGGCCGCCGACCTGGACACCCTCGCGCCCCGCGCGGTCTCGTCCTTGGGGGAACTGGCTCTGCCCTGGGCGCGGATGGAGTGGAACGGAGCGAAGGCGCCCGCCGAGGCGGAGGCGCCACTTGGAACCGCGCACGGGCGGGCTCGGGCAGCCTGCGGGGGCCAGGCCTAGGGTTGGGCATGATCCAGCAGGGGGCGGGCGCCCACGAGGCAGGGGATGGGGCTGGGCGTGGGCGTGAACGCGGGCACGGGGGTGGGCGCGAGAACGGGCGCGGGCACGGAGGTGGGCGCGGAGGTGGGCGCGGGCACGGACGCGGGCACCGGCACCGACACCGGCACGGAGGTGGGCGCGGATGCGGACACTGGCGTCCGTGACCGCCGTGACGGTGCTGATCCCGGTGCCCTCCTCGCCGTCACCCGGCGCCTGATCGACCTGGACTCCGCCGGAGGCGGGTCCGCCGCCGTACCCCTCGTGCGGGCGGTCATGCGCGAGGTGCCCGAGGCGACCGCCGCCCCCGCCTCCCTCGCCCGCACCGGCAGCGACCGGCTCGCCGCACTCGCGGAGCTGTGCGAGGTGATCGGCTGGATCCTCTTCGACGCGGGCTTCCACACGGCCGCCCACCGCGTGAACGCCCGCGCGCTCGCCCTCGCCGAACTGTGCGGCGACCGCTGGACGGCCCGCCTCACCCTGCTCAACGACAGCATGCTCCTGGCCCACACCGACCACCCCCGCGCCGCCCTCGCGGCCGCCGCCCGCGCACGGGGACCCCGGCCGCTGCCGCCGCGCGTGGCCACCCTCGTACTGATCCGTGAGGCCCACGCGACGGCGATGCTGGGCGCCCGGCGCGAGCCGGCGGACCTCATGGCCCGCGCAGGCAGCCTGTTCCTGGACGGCGTCTCGCGCGGCGACCCGGCGTGGGCGTGGTGGATCGACGAGCGCGAACTGGCCGGCCACCGGGGCTGGGTCGCCGCCCGCGTCGGCGACTTCGACCGCGCCGTCCCCCTGCTGCGCGCCGCCGCCGCGCCCTCCGGTCCGTCCTACCGCCACCTGTTCACAGCTCACCTCCTGGCCGCCCTGACCGGCGCCGGGGCGTGGTCGGACGCGGAACAACTCATCGCGGACCTCGCGCCGCGCGCGGCGGGCATCGGCTCGGCGCGGACCACCGAGAGCCTGCGGGACACGGCGGTGCGGCTGCTGCGGGCACGCGGACACCGACACGACCGCGCCCCGGCTTCGGCACGGGACGCGGCGGTGTTCCTGCTGGAGTCACTGACGCCGACGAGCCACTAGTCCCCGCCCTCCCCCATACCGCCCACACCGCCGTCGTCCAAGTCGTCGTCCATCAGGCACAGATCCGGCGGAACGAGCGTCGTCGACTCGACGAGCCCCCGCAGCAGGTTGTGCAGGAGGCTGTTGTCGGAGGGGCGGCCGGCGGACTTGTCGTGGAGGAGCGGGTGCGGGAAGCCGGTTTCGTGCAGCCGGTGGCGTACGAGATCGACGCGGTACTCGACCTTGCGCTCGTTCCAGTTCCCGTCGGGCCGCAGGTAGACGAGCAGCTGCGCGGCCCTGCTGTACGTCAGGGGGCGCGGCCTCTCCTCGTACAGCAGGTACTCCTGGCCGAGGACGACGAGCAGCAGCCGCTCGTCGTCCTCCAGCGACCACCGCTTCGGGGGCACGGTGTCCGCGCCGCGGCGGGATACGAGTCCCTGGTCGTCGTGGCCCGTGACGTACAGCTCGACGAGGTGCTCGCGGTACCCGGAGCCGCGGACGAACAGCGGGGTGTAGCCGGGGGCGAGCGGCAGGGGTTCGGTGCTCGCGTGCATCATCCGGCCGCGCGGCAGGCGGACGAGCTGCTGGCCGGTGTTGCGCAGCCACCACTGCCGGTCGCGGTACGTGAGTTCGCCGTGCTGCCGGCTCACCATCAGGTCGTGTTCGCCGACGCCCAGGTCGACCTCCGGCGTGTCCCCGCGCCCGAACCGCACGGTGCGGCCGGGGCGCGGGGGCACTTTGACGGCACCGGTCACCGAGCGGGCGTGCAGGGTGCCGGGCCTGGCGGGCGCGACACCGCGCGCGAGACTGGCCTGCCGCCGTGCCTGACTGTTCGTGGCCTGGCTGTTCATGGTCGGTCTCCTCGTCGGCCGCGCTCCGTGGTGCCCCGGGTGCGCGTCCCCCTCCGTCCCCGCACCCGCTCCGCCAGTGTGCGCCGCGGGTTCGGGAGGGGTCCCGAAATTGTCTCCCGGCCAACAGGGGCTAATCCGTGCGGAGTTCGTCCATGGCCTCGGTGGCGAAGGTGGTGGCGAGGCGGCGCAGCCGGTTGCCGGACGGGTCGCCGCCGACGGTGACGTTGACCGTCTCGACGGCGTCGTTGCCGCCAGGGTCGGGGTACGTGCGGTGGACGACGCGGACGAGGCAGGTGCGCGGACCCTCCGCCTCGGGCTGGACGACGGCCCGGCGCCCGCCTACGCGGGTGAGGCTGCCGTCGTCGGCGGTGGGCGGCTGCCCGCGGTCGAACCGGACCTCCAGCCACAGGTCGCCGGTGGTGCTGGTCCATTTGCAGTCCCAGCCGCCGAAGCGCACGTCGGGCTCGTCGGCGTCGACGCCGGGCATCGCTTCGAGGTCCTTCGGGCCGAGCAGCGCGCAGGCGTCCTCGTTCACGAGGGAGTCGTCGGGAGCGGGCGAACGGCGGGCGATGCGGCCCTCGTTGAGTACGTCGGCGGCTTTGGCCGTGGCGGCGTCGGCCATGGGGCAGAGCGGCGCGGCGCCCTCGTCCTGCTTCGCGACGACGGAGATGTTCATGTCCGGGTCCCCGGCGGGCAGCAGCGTCCGCTTGCAGGCGTCGCTGTCCTCGGCCTCTTTCACGACGCGTACGACGCCCTCGGTGCGCTGCGGCGCGGGCAGGTCGGAGCCGCCGCCGGTGTCGAAGTGCACCATGACGTCGACGGGTTCGTCGTCACCGGTGTCCACGATGACGTCGCACCGGTCGAAGTTGCCGTAGTCCCGGTCGAGATCGGCCTCCCCGAACCGCTTCAGGACAGTGGGGTCGGCGAGGGCGCAGGGGTCGGCGGTGCGGGGCGGCCCGACGACGGACGCCGCGTTTTTCCCACCCGACCTGGCGGCCGACCCGCCCGCCTTTCCGTCGCCGCTTCCGTTACCGTCGTCGCCGCCGCTGTCCGACCCGAGCCGGGGGATGAGGAGGGCGGCGGTGAGGAGGAGGACGGCGGCTCCGGTGGTGATGGCGGTGAGGCGGGCTCGGCCTTGGAAGGCGCGGCTGAGGCGGCGACTGGGGGCGGGCACGCCGGGATCGCGGCCGCTGCGTACGCCCAGGTAGCCGCCCGCATCACCGCCGCCTGCGCCGCCGTCTGCGCCGCCGTCTGCGCCAGCGACTGTGCCACCGTCCGCGTCAGCGCCTGCCTCACCGTCTACGCCTGTGCCTGTGCCTGCGCGGGCCTCTGCGGGAGAGCCAACGCTGCCGCTGTCTGCGTCGGCGTCACCGCCTGGGCGGCCTGCTTCACTGCCTGCGCCCGCACCTGCACGAGCCCCGGCCGGAGGGCCACCACTGCCGCTGCCCGCACCCGCACCCGAGCCCTCACCCGACCCACGCCCCCGAGCCTCCGGCTCGGCCTCGGGTAACTCCCGCGTGGCCGCAGCCAGTTCAGCCGTGGCCGCGGGCTCCCCGACGCCCACCGGGTCGGGCCCATCTCCATCCCCACCCCCATCCGCACCCTCGCCCCCATCCCCACTCCCGTCCCCCGCCCCGAACTCAAGCGCCCCCACCCCGAACTCCCGGGCGGGCAAAGGCTCCTGGCGCCCCGCGCAGTCCTCCAGAAGCCGTCGCGCCTCCCCCGCGTCGGGGCGGTTCGACGGGTCGAGGTCGAGCATCACGGGCAGGATCCGGGCGAGCGGACCGATGTCGCCGTCGAGGGCGACCTCGCCGCGCGCGGCCTGCCGTTCCGCGACGTACGGGTCGATGCCACGACCGGCGTGCGGGCGCGGCGGACGGCCGGTGACGATGTCGTACAACAGGGCGGCGAGGGAGAAGACGTCGGAGGTCGGCTCGGGGTGGCCGCGGACGACTTCGGGGGCGGCGTAGTCCGGGGTGTAGCCGACCATGCCGGGCGGGGTGATGGTCTCCTGGCCGCCGTAGCGGTACGCGGCACCGAAGTCGGCGAGCTTGGCGAGGCCTTCGGGCGTGACGACGACGTTGGCCGGTTTGATGTCGGCGTGCACGATGCCCTGGGCATGCAGGGCGGCCAGAGCGTCGGCGACTTGGGCACCGATGCGTGCGGCACGCGCAGGACTCAACGGCGGCCGCCGATCGAGGCTCCCCCCGGAGACGTACTCCATGACAAGCCAGAAAGCCGAACGCGCACTCCCGGCGGCACCAGAACCGGACTCCCCACCCTCCGCCACCGTAAGAACGTCATGCAACGTAACAACGTGCGGATGACTGAACCGGGCGAGCGCACGGGCCTCCGACTCAAGTCGGCTGACGGCAGCGGCGTACTCATCACCGGTGTGCATCCGCTTGAGTACGACATGGCGCGGCAACCGCAGATCGCGGGCCAGCCAGACCTCGCCCATGCCCCCGCGCAGCGGCCCCCGCACCAACCGATAGCGCCCATCGACGGTAGTGCCCAGGCGCACTCCGACTCCCCCTCACCCATGGTCCGCGACCCGCTGCCTGCCGAGCGGGATCCGAACCTACTGGGTGCGCCGGGCGCCCCACACGTCCTTCACGGGATGTTCGCGCCCATCCCGGCGAGGATGCCCCGCATCCAGTCACTGTGCCGATCCCGGGGCTGCCGAGCCCGCGCGATCCGAGCCGCGACATCGGGCAGCGCCTCCCACTCGGCACCACGCCGCAGCTCCCACAGCGCGCGCAGTTCGCGTACGTCCTCGTGGAGCGCGAACAGATACTTCTACTTCTGGAGGACCGCCGTCACGCACCTGACCCTCGTCGGGCTGGCCTTCCTCGTGAGCCTGGCCCTCCAGAGCGCACCGCGGTAGAAGACTGCGGAGCCAGGTCCGGCGACCCGGAAGCCGGGGCGCAGGACGTGCGCCCCCACACATTCACACCAACGAGGCCCCCGCCCCGGAACGCCGCGCTGACGCCAGACCCGGGCAGCAGTCGACCCCGGCCGACAACATCGGTCCGGGGTCGGAGAAGGCCAGGTCAGATCGTTTCTGCACCTGTGCCGGGTGGTGGGGCGGGTGGGACTCGAACCCACGGCCGACGGATTATGAGTCCGCTGCTCTAACCGGCTGAGCTACCGCCCCTAACGGCGCGTCGCGCACATTTGTGCGCGCCGTCTGCCGCAGCATAGCCGCTCATACGATCTCCTGCTCCGAGTGGTCGGCTACGCACGACCATGAGGACCCCGCTGCGGCCCGTGTGGTTCCACCAGGGGCGAAACGCGCACGTACGAGGGATTGTTGGGGGACGGCGAAGGACGACGAAGGACCCCCGGGCGCCTTCAACGGCGGCCCGAGGGTCCTTGCGTACAGCTCTCCCGACTGGACTCGAACCAGTAACCTGCCGGTTAACAGCCGGCTGCTCTGCCAATTGAGCTACAGGAGACCGAGCTCCCCCGACTGGACTCGAACCAGTAACCTGCCGGTTAACAGCCGGCTGCTCTGCCAATTGAGCTACAGGGGAATGACTCTTGGTGAGGGAGCCACTGCAACAATGTCACCTACCTGGGGATTCCCGGGCGGCGGGCGCCTGCTGCGACACATACATTAGCGCAAGCAGGGGGGTGCTCCGCCAATCGGTATCCCCCGCGACCGACGTCGGGACAGTCGAGGCAAGGGAAGGGTGGCCGTCATGCGCTACCGGCTCACATTCGTGGCAGGACTGGCTCTCGGGTACGTGCTCGGGACGCGGGCCGGACGCGAGCGTTACGAGCAGCTGAAGAAGTCCGTCCGCGAGGTCGCCCAGAACCCCGCCGTGCGCAACACCGTCGAGTCCGCCGCCCAGCAGGGACGGGACGTGGCGGGCAAGGCCTTCCACTCCGTGTCCGAGCGGGTCGGGGACCGGATGCCGGACTCCGTGGCGGAGCGGGTGCGGTCACTGCGCGAGCGCGGGCAGGGCGACACCGAGGACGACTGGGGCACCAGCAACACCTAGTTGTCGGCCATGGACCGGCCGACCCGGTCGGCCAAGGGTCGGCTGACCCAGTTGTCCATGGGCCACCTGCGATGACGATGCTCCGTACGGACGGCCGTGCGGGGCATCGCCCGTAGTGCGGCAGAATCCTCAGCATGGGGATAGTCGCGGGGTTGGACAGTTCGCCCGATTTCACACGCATCGTCGTCTGTGACGCCGACACGGGTGCCGTACTCAGGCAGGGCTATGCCCCGCATCCACTGGAGACCGCCGAGGGCGGAGGACGGCCGACGGACGTCGATCCGCAGGCCTGGCTGCTCTCCCTCGGCGAGGCCGCGGGCGGCGGGCTGCTCGAAGGCGTGCAGGCGATCGGCGTCTGCGCGCAGGCGCACGCGCTCGTACCGATGGACTCCCAGGGCAACACGGTCCGGCCCGCCCTCGTCGGCAACAACCCGCGCACCCAGGTCGCCGCGGCCGATCTCGTCGACGGGTTCGGCGGCCGGCACGCCTGGGCGCAGGCCGTGGGCTGTGTGCCGCAGGCCCCGCTGCCCGTGACCAAGCTGCGCTGGCTCGCCAAGCACGAGCCGGAGGCCGCGCTGCGCACCCAGCTCCTCATGCAGGCCCACGACTGGCTGGTGTGGCAGCTGCTCGGGCGGCCCGCGCGGCGCACCACCGACCGGGGCGGGGCCTCGGGCACGGGGTACTGGTCGGCGGCGACCGGCTCGTACCGCCCCGATCTCGTCGAGCTCGCGCTCGGGCACCAGGCGATGCTGCCGGAGGTCATCGGGCCCGCGGACGCCGCGGGCACGACGCCGGAGGGGCTGCTGATCTCGGCGGGCACCGGCGAGACCATGGCCGCGGCCTTCGGGCTCGGGGTGCGCCCCGGCGACGCCGTCGTCTCGCTCGGCGCCTCCGGGTCCGTGATGGCGGTGCACCACGAGGCCCTCGTCGACGCGAGCGGGACCATCACCTCGCTGGCCGACGCCACCGGCATGCACCTGCCGGTCGTGCACACCCTCAACGCCGTGCGGGCGCTGCGCGGCACCGCCGAGATGCTCGGCCTGCCGGATCTGGAAGCGCTGTCCGACCTCGCCCTGAAGTCGACACCCGGCGCCCACGGGCTCGTGCTCCTCCCCTATCTCGAGGGTGAGAAGACGCCGAGCCTGCCGCACGCCGCCGGCACGCTCACGGGGCTTCGGCGCGAGTCGATGAAGCCCGAGCACCTGGCGCGCGCCGCCTTCGAGGGCATGCTGTGCGGGCTCGGCGACGCGCTCGACGTGCTGCGCGGGCGGGGCGTCGAGGTGCGGCGGGTGTTCCTCCTCGGGCCCGCCGCCGAGCTGCCCGCGGTGCGCGCGATCGCGCCGATGCTGTTCGGTACGCAGGTCGTCGTCGTACAGCCCGCGGACTACGCCGCGATCGGCGCCGCGCGGCAGGCCGCCTGGGCGCTGACCGGGCAGTTGCCGCACTGGCAGGGCGCGGTCTCGCAGGTCTTCGAGCCGGGCGAGGAGCTGGCGGTCGGGCAGGCGGTGCGGCAGCAGTACGTGACGGTGCGGGAGCAGACGCATCCGGGGGCGTTCAGCGGAGCATCGGGCGCCTGAGACGCCCGAGGCGCCCGAGCCCGAGTCACCCGAGGCAAGCGATACGGAATGCCCACTTCCCCGCGCGGAAGTGGGCATTCCGCAGCTCTGCGTGAGTGATTAAAAGCGTTCAGTGTGCCCACTTCTTGACCAGGGCTGATTTTTGACCGGGTCATGGGTTAATCGCTTGCACGGGGACGGGTGCGGTGGCGCAGGATGGTGGGCGACCTCGCCGCCCCCTCCCCCCGTCCGAGACTCTGCCGAGAGACGAGCGTGCTCATACGACTCCTGCGGACCCATCTGGATCCGTACAAGAAGCCCATCGCCCTGCTGGTGCTCCTGCAGTTCCTGCAGACCTGCGCGGCGCTCTATCTCCCCACCCTGAACGCCGACATCATCGACCACGGCGTGGTGAAGGGGGACACCGGCTACATCCTGACGTACGGCGCCCTCATGCTCGCCGTGACCGTGGTGCAGATGGTCTGCAACATCGGTGCCGTCCTCTACGGCGCCCGCACCGCCGCCGCGCTTGGCCGCGACGTGCGGGGCGCGGTCTTCGACCGGGTGCAGTCCTTCTCCGCGCGGGAGCTCGGCCGGTTCGGCGCGCCCACCCTGATCACGCGGACCACCAATGACGTCCAGCAGGTGCAGATGCTGGTGCTCATGGCGTTCACGCTGATGGTGTCGGCGCCGATCATGTGCGTCGGCGGCATCGTGATGGCGCTCGGCCAGGACGTGCCGCTGTCCGGTGTGCTGCTCGCCGTGGTGCCGGTGCTCGGCATCAGCGTCAGCCTGATCGTGCGGCGCCTGCGCCCGCTGTTCCGCACCATGCAGGAGCGCCTGGACACGGTGAACCGGGTCCTTCGCGAGCAGATCACCGGCAACCGCGTCATCCGCGCCTTCGTACGCGACGCCTACGAGAAGGAGCGCTTCCGGGGCGCCAACGCCGAGCTGACCGAGGTCTCGCTCGGCACCGGCCGGCTGCTCGCGCTGATGTTCCCGATCGTCATGACGGTGGTGAACCTGTCGTCGATCGCCGTCGTCTGGTTCGGCGCGCACCGCATCGACGACGGCGGCATGCAGATCGGCGCGCTCACGGCGTTCCTCGCCTATCTGATGCAGATCGTCATGTCCGTGATGATGGCCACCTTCATGTTCATGATGATCCCGCGGGCCGAGGTGTGCGCCGAGCGCATCCAGGAGGTCCTGGACACCGACACGAGCGTCGTGCCGCCCGCAGAGCCGGTGCGGGAGCTGCGCGGCCACGGCCATCTGGAGCTGCGCGGCACCGGCTTCCGCTACCCGGGCGCCGAGGAGCCGGTGCTCAAGGCCATCGACCTCGTCGCGCGCCCCGGCGAGACGACCGCCGTGATCGGGTCGACGGGCAGCGGCAAGTCGACGCTGCTGAGCCTCGTACCGCGCCTGATGGACGCCACCGAGGGCGACGTCCTGGTCGGCGGCGTCGACGTGAACACGGTGGAGCCCGCGCTGCTCGCCCGCACCGTCGGTCTCGTACCGCAGAAGCCGTATCTGTTCGCCGGGACCGTGGCGAGCAATCTGCGGTACGGCAATCCGGACGCGACGGACGAGGAGCTGTGGCACGCCCTTGAGGTGGCGCAGGCCAAGGACTTCGTGGAGGGGCTCGCGGAAGGGCTCGACGCGACCATCGCGCAGGGCGGCTCCAATGTGTCCGGCGGGCAGCGCCAGCGCCTGTCCATCGCGCGGACGCTGGTGCAGCGGCCGGAGATCTACCTCTTCGACGACTCCTTCTCCGCGCTCGACTACGCCACCGACGCGGCGCTGCGGGCCGCGCTCGCGCACGAGACCCGCGAGGCGACCGTCGTGATCGTCGCCCAGCGGGTGTCCACCATCCGTGACGCCGACCGCATCGTGGTCCTCGACGAGGGCCGGGTCGTCGGCAGCGGCAGCCACCGCGAACTCATGGACGACAACGAGACCTACCGGGAGATCGTCCTCTCCCAGCTGACGGAAGCGGAGGCCGCGTAATGCCCCCTGGCGGCATGGGTGGACCCATGATGGGTCCGGACTCCCGGTCCATGGACTTCAAGGGCTCCGGAAAGCGGCTGCTCGCGCAGTTCCGGCCGGAGCGGACCACGATGTACGGGATGCTCGCGGCCGTCGTCGTGAGCGTCGCGCTCTCCGTGCTCGGGCCGAAGATCCTCGGCCGGGCGACCGACCTGATCTTCGCGGGCATCGTCGGGCGGAACATGCCGGACGGCGAGTCCAAGGGCGAGGCCCTGGACCGGCTGCGGGCGAGCGGCGACGGCGGCATGGCCGACATGCTCTCCGGGCTCGACTTCACGCCGGGCAAGGGCATCGACTTCGGCGCGGTCGGCTCCGTGCTGCTGCTCGCGACGGGCGCGTTCGTGATCGCGGGCCTGATGATGCTGGTGGCCACGCGGCTCTCCAACCGGGCCATCAACCGGACCGTGTTCCGGCTGCGCGGCGACGTCCAGGCGAAGCTGTCGCGGCTTCCGCTGTCGTACTTCGACAAGCGGCAGCGCGGCGAGGTGCTGAGCCGGGCCACGAACGACCTCGACAACATCAACCAGACGCTCGGGCAGACGATGGGCCAGCTCATCAACTCCCTGCTGACGATCGTCGGCGTGCTGGTGATGATGTTCTGGATCTCGCCGCTGCTCGCCCTCGTGGCGCTGGTGACGGTGCCGCTGTCGTTCGTCGTGGCGACGAAGGTCGGCAAGCGGTCGCAGCCGCAGTTCGTGCAGCAGTGGAAGTCGACCGGCGCGATGAACGCGCACGTCGAGGAGATGTACACCGGGCACACCCTGGTGAAGGTCTTCGGCCGCCAGGAGGAGTCCGCTAAGGCCTTCGCGGAGCACAACGACGCGCTGTACGAGGCGTCGTTCAAGGCGCAGTTCAACAGCGGGGTCATGCAGCCGCTGATGTTCTTCATGTCGAACCTGAACTATGTGCTCGTGGCCGTCGTCGGCGGTCTGCGCGTGGCCTCCGGCTCGCTGTCCATCGGTGACGTGCAGGCCTTCATCCAGTACTCCCGGCAGTTCTCGATGCCGCTGACGCAGGTCGCCTCGATGGCGAACCTCGTGCAGTCCGGTGTCGCCTCCGCCGAGCGGATCTTCGAACTCCTCGACGCCGAGGAGCAGGAGGCCGACCCGGTGCCGGGCGAGCGCCCGGTGGATCCGCGCGGGCGCGTGGAGATGGAGCACGTGTCGTTCCGGTACGAGAAGGACAAGCCGCTGATCGAGGACCTCTCGCTGGTGGTGGAACCGGGGCACACCGTCGCCATCGTCGGGCCGACGGGCGCGGGCAAGACGACGCTCGTCAATCTGCTCATGCGGTTCTACGAGGTCACCGGCGGGCGCATCGCCCTCGACGGGGTCGACGTGGCGAAGATGTCGCGCGACGAGCTGCGCGGCGGCATCGGCATGGTGCTCCAGGACACCTGGCTGTTCGGCGGCACCATCGCGGAGAACATCGCCTACGGCGCCGCGAAGGACGTCACGCCGGAGCAGATCGAGGAGGCCGCGCGGGCCGCGCACGCCGACCGGTTCATCCGGACGCTGCCCGAGGGGTACGAGACCGTCATCGACGACGAGGGGACCGGGGTCAGCGCGGGCGAGAAGCAGCTCATCACCATCGCTCGGGCGTTTCTGTCCGACCCGGTGATCCTTGTCCTGGACGAGGCGACTAGTTCTGTGGACACCCGTACCGAGGTCCTCATCCAGAAGGCCATGGCGCGGCTCGCGCACGGGCGTACTTCGTTCGTCATCGCTCACCGTCTGTCGACGATTCGCGATGCCGACACCATCTTGGTGATGGAGGACGGGTCGATCGTGGAACAGGGCACGCATGACGCGCTGTTGGCTGCCCACGGGGCTTATGCGCGGTTGTACGCGGCGCAGTTCGCGGAGGCCGTGGCCGAGGTGGACTGACCGGGCGATCAGTCCAGGTAGCCCCTGAGCTGGTCCGCGAAGGCGTGGTCCCTGAGCTTGTTCAGGGTCTTCGACTCGATCTGGCGGATGCGTTCTCGGGTGACGCCGAAGATTCTGCCGATCTCCTCCAGGGTGCGGGGGCGGCCGTCCGCGAGGCCGTAGCGGAGTTGGACGACCTTGCGTTCGCGTTCGCCGAGGGTGGAGAGGACCGCCTCCAGGTGCTCGCGGAGCAGGAGGAAGGCCGCCGACTCCACGGGGCTCGCGGCGTCGCCGTCCTCGATGAGGTCACCGAGGGCGACGTCGTCCTCCTCGCCCACGGGCGCGTGCAGCGACACCGGTTCCTGTGCCAGGCGCAGGACCTCGCTCACGCGCTCGTGCGGCAGGTCCAGGTGGGCGGCGACCTCTTCGGGGGTCGGTTCGTAGCCGCGCTCCTGCAGCATGCGGCGCTGGACGCGTACGACACGGTTGATGAGTTCGACCACGTGCACGGGGACACGGATGGTGCGGGCCTGGTCCGCGAGCGCGCGCGACATCGCCTGGCGGATCCACCAGGTGGCGTACGTCGAGAACTTGTAGCCCCGAGCGTAGTCGAACTTCTCAACTGCCCTTATCAGTCCGAGGTTTCCCTCCTGGACGAGGTCGAGCATGGTCAGGCCGCGGCCCACGTAGCGCTTGGCCACGGAGACGACCAGGCGCAGGTTGGCCTCGATGAGGCGGCGCTTGGCCATCCGGCCCATGACCACCAACTTGTCGAGGTCCAGGGCCAGTTGGGAGTCCAGGTCGGGGGTGCCCGACAGCTTCTCCTCGGCGAAGAGGCCGGCCTCGACGCCGCGCGCCAGCTCGACCTCCTCGGCCGCGGTGAGCAGTGGTATCCGGCCGATCTCGCGCAGGTACTGGCGGAACAGGTCGGACGAGGGACCGCTGGTGTCGGCGCGGCTGCGGGGGCTGGGCAGCTCGATGACCTCCGCGGTCACGATGACCTCCGCGGCCTCGGCGGGCTCGGTGGCTTCCACCGCCTCGGCGGGCTCGACGGCCACGGGGGCGGGCGCGGCGGTGTCTGTCTGGGTGAGGGTCTGGGTCTGCACGGGGGCGACCTCCAGGGTGATCGCTGCAGCGGGGGACGGCAGCGGTACAGCGGGACCGGGGTCGACGGCCTCGCCGCTGTCCGTCCCGAACACGATGTGTGGAACCGCGGGAATGTCGGACCCGCTGTCTTCTGCGGGCCGGCCGCGCTCCGAGGACTCAGGCACCGCACCCCAGTGTGGAGTACGACACACGGCCGCCACGAGGGGCGTGCGGGGACTTTTTGAGTCCGGTCCGTAACCGGCCGGTTACCCGTCGGGTAACCGGGCGGGGCGCCTTGAACCGTGTTCGGCCGGGCTCATACAGGGGGCTGCGCCCCTCTCCCCCGCTTTTCGGCCCTTCGGGCCTCGTCCTCAAACGCCGGACGGGCTATAACGCCGCCGGACGGGCTGGAGCGCTACAGCGCCGCCGCTCCCCGCTCGCGCAACGCTCGGCCGTACTGCTGCAACACCCACAACTCGTTCTGTACGGCCGTGAGTTGCTCAGGATCACCGTGGCTGCCCGAAAGCCGCGTGAACGTCCCCTGGACGTCGCGTACCCGGCGGTCGACCGCGCGCAGGCGGACCGTGACCAGTTGCTCGCCCGCGTACATCTCGTCCACGGTCCGGCGCATGATCGCTTCGACGGCCAGTTCCGTGACCATGGCGCGGACGCCGTCGTCGGGGGCCGCGTCGCGGACGCGGACCAGGTACTCCTGCGGGTCCTGGGTGCCGAACTCGGCGCCGCCCGCGTCCTGGATGGCCTGCCGCACGGCGGCGTAGGGGGCGGCGGTGAACTCGTCCACGCCGTACGCGTCGAAGGCCGGGGAGACCAGGTGCGGGTGCTGGAGGGCGAGCTTCAGGAGCTCGCGCTCGGTGGCGTACACCGGGTTGCGCAGGTTCAGGGCGGCGCCCATGTGGCCGGGGCGCGCGGACTCGGCGGGGGCCTGCGGGGCGCGCTGGGGCGTCGGGCCCTTGCCGCCGCGGTCGCGGGCCCAGCGGGCGAGCTGGCCGACGCGCTTGACGACGAACTGCGTGTCGAGGATGCCGAGCATGCCCGCGAGCTGCACGGCGACCTCGTGCTGCGCGCCGGAGTTCTTGATGCGGGCGACGACCGGCGCGGCCTCGTCCAGGGCGGCGGCGCGGCCCGCGGGGGTCTCCAGGTCGTACCGCGCGACGATCTGGCGCAGCGCGAACTCGAACAGCGGCGTACGCGGCTCGACCAGGTCGGCGACGGCCTCGTCGCCCTTGGCCAGGCGCAGGTCGCAGGGGTCCATGCCGTCGGGGGCGATGGCGATGTACGTCTCGGCGGCGAACTTCTGGTCGTCCTCGAAGGCGCGCAGGGCCGCCTTCTGGCCTGCCGCGTCGCCGTCGAAGGTGAAGATCACGCGGGCGGAGCCGTTGTCCATGAGAAGGCGCCGCAGGATCTTGATGTGGTCGGTGCCGAAGGCCGTGCCGCAGGTCGCGATGGCCGTGGTGATGCCCGCGAGGTGGCAGGCCATCACGTCCGTGTAGCCCTCGACGACGACGGCCCTGCTGGCCTTGGCGATGTCCTTCTTGGCGAGGTCGATGCCGTACAGGACCTGGGACTTCTTGTAGACCGGGGTCTCGGGGGTGTTCAGGTACTTCGGGCCGTTGTCGTCGTCGCGCAGCCTGCGGGCGCCGAAGCCGACGACCTCGCCGCCGATGTCGCGGATCGGCCACATCAGGCGGCCCCGGAAGCGGTCGATGGGGCCGCGGCGGCCGTCCTGGGAAAGGCCGGAAAGGATCAGTTCCTTGTCCGTGAAGCCCTTGCCGCGCAGGAAGCGGGTGAGGTGGTCCCAGCCCGCCGGGCTGTAGCCCACGCCGAAGTGGGCGGCGGCGGCCTGGTCGAAGCCGCGCTCCGCGAGGAACTTCCGGCCGATCTCGGCCTCGGGGCTCTCCAGCTGGGCGATGTAGAAGTCGGTGGCCGCCTTGTGGGCCTCGATCAGGCGGATGCGTTCGCCGCGCTGGTGGGACGGATTGTACCCCCCCTCCTCGTAACGCAGTGTGATGCCCGCCTTGGCGGCGAGGCGCTCCACGGCCTCGGAGAAGGTCAGGTGGTCGACCTTCATCACGAACGTGAGGGTGTCGCCGCCCTCCTGGCAGCCGAAGCAGTGGAACAGGCCCTTGCTGGGGCTGACCTGGAACGACGGTGACTTCTCGTCGTGGAAGGGGCAGAGGCCCTTGAGGTTTCCGCCGCCCGCGTTGCGCAGCTGGAGGTACTCGGAGACGACGGCGTCGATCGGGACCGCGTCCCGAACCGCCTTCACGTCTTCGTCATTGATCCGTCCTGCCACGCCCGAATTCTACGGCCCAGCGGTGACACCCCCACCCCTCGTCCCACCGCTGAGCCGTCCGCCCCTAGCCGAACAACGACTCCAGGGGCTTCGTCGGGTCGGCGAGGGCTTCGACGTCGGGGTGTGTGCCCTCGCGGATCAGGCGTTGTACGGGCTCGGTGACGTCCCACACATTGACGTTCATGCCTGCCAGGACCTGGCCCTCGCGGAGCCAGAAGGCGATGAACTCGCGCTTGGCGGCGTCGCCTCGGATCACGACCTGGTCGTAGGAGCCGGGGGGTGCCCAGCCCGAGTACTCCATGCCCAGGTCGTACTGGTCGGAGAAGAAGTAGGGCACGCGGTCGTAACGGACGTCCTTGCCGAGCATGGCGCGGGCCGCGGCCGGGCCGCCGTTGAGGGCGTTGGCCCAGTGCTCGACGCGCAGGCGGGTCTCGAAGAGGCGGTGGTCGACGGCGGCCACGTCGCCGGCGGCGTAGATGTCGGGGTCGGAGGTGCGCAGGGACGCATCCACGGCGATGCCGCCGCCGTGCGCGCGGTCCGCGAGGACGAGGCCCGCGGACTCGGCGAGCGCGGTGCGCGGGGCGGCGCCGATCGCGGCGAGCACGTCGTGCGCCGGGTGCTCCTCGCCGTCGTCGGTGCGGGCGGCCAGGACCATGCCGTCCTGGCCGGTGATCTCGGTGAGGCGGGCCCCGAAGTGGAAGCGGACGCCGTGCGCGGCGTGCAGGTCGGCGAACACCTGGCCGACCTCGGGGCCGAGCACGGAGTGCAGCGGCGTCGGCTCGGGCTCGACGACGGTGACCTCCGCGCCGTACTCCCGCGCGGCGGCGGCGACTTCGAGACCGATCCAGCCGGCGCCCGCGATCACCAGGTGGCCGTTGTCGCGGCCGAGGGCGGCGAGCACGTGGCGCAGCCGGTCGGCGTGCGCGAGGCGGCGCAGGTGGTGCACGCCGGCCAGGTCGGTGCCCGGCACGTCCAGGCGGCGCGGCTCGGCCCCCGTGGCCAGAAGCAGCTTGTCGTAGCGGATCACCGTGCCGTCGCCGAGGCGGACGGTGTGCGCGGCGCGGTCTATGGCGACGACGGTCTGGCCCAGGTGCAGCTCGACGTCCGCCTGCGCGTACCACCCGGGTTCGTGCACGAAGACGCTGTCGCGCTCCTCCTTGCCGAGGAGGTAGCCCTTGGACAGCGGCGGGCGTTCGTACGGGTGGTCGCGCTCGTCGCCGATGAGGATCACCCGGCCGGTGAAGCCCTCGCTGCGGAGCGTCTCGGCCGCTTTCGCGCCCGCGAGGCCCCCTCCGACGATGACGAACGTCTGATCCGCGTCGACCACTTGATGCCTCCTCGAAACCTTCAGCTCACTGGAGCGTCCCGCACGGAGCGTGAGGACGGAAGGGGGTGTGCGCCTTAGTGGCCACTTTCCGTCACCTCCAGCGCTCATGGTCCGGCGGACGCCTGCACGGTCAGTTCACCCCATGGTCACTGGTCGCTGTGGTTTTTCGGGTGTCGTGCGGTGAGCCGCGTGTGCAGGGACCGCGCCGCGTCGTCCGTGAGGGACGCGATCTGGTCGATGACGACGCGCTGGGCGGCGCGGTCGTCGGGCGCCGCTTCGTACAGCGCCCGGAACTGCGGGTCCAGGCCTTCGGGGGCGCGGCGGGTGAGGGCGTCGGCGAGTTCGGCGACGACGATGCGCTGTTCGGCGCGGAGCCGCTCCTGGGCGGGGCGCTGCATCACGTAGCGGTCGGCGACGGCCTTGAGGACGGCGCACTCCAGGCGGGCCTCGTGGGGCACGACGAGTTCGGCGGCGTAGCGGGTGAGGGGTCCGGTGCCGTACCGCTCCCGGGTCGCGGTCTCCGCGGCGAGGCAGAAGTGGCCGATGAGCTGGCTGGTGGCGTCCTTCAGGCGGGCCTGGGCGACGGCGGAGCCGTCGTAGCCGTGCGGCCACCACTCCTGCTCCTGGAGCCGGTCGAGGGCCGCGGCGAGTTCCGCGGGGTCGGTGTCGGCGGGGACGTAGCGTCCGACGGCGACGGCGAAGACGTCCTGGCGTTCGGGCTCGGCGTGCAGCATGTTCGGGTCGATGTGGCCGGCGTGCAGGCCGTCCTCGACGTCGTGCACGGAGTACGCGACGTCGTCCGACCAGTCCATGATCTGCGCCTCGAAGCAGGTGCGGTGGCCCTGCCCGTCGGGGGCGGCGGGCGCCTCCTTGCGGATCCAGTCGAACACCGGCCGGTCGTCCTCGTACACACCGAACTTCGCCGACGACGGGTCGGTGGGGTGGGCGCCGCGCGGCCACGGGTACTTGGTCGCGGCGTCCAGGGCGGCGCGGGTCAGGTTGAGGCCCACGCTGATCAGTTCGCCGGTCGTCCCGCTGTGCGTGAACCGCTTGGGCTCGATGCGGGTGAGCAGCCGCAGGGACTGCGCGTTGCCCTCGAACCCGCCGCAGCCCTGGGCGACTTCGTTCAGGGCCTGCTCGCCGTTGTGGCCGAAGGGCGGGTGGCCGAGGTCGTGGGAGAGGCAGGCGGTCTCCACCAGGTCCGGGTCGCAGCCGAGTGCCGCGCCGAGCTCGCGGCCGACCTGGGCGCACTCCAGGGAGTGGGTGAGGCGGGTGCGGGCGCTGGCGTCCCAGGCCTGGCTCTTGGTGCCCGGCGTGACGACCTGGGTCTTGCCCGCGAGGCGGCGCAGCGCGGAGGAGTGCAGTACGCGTGCCCTGTCGCGCTGGAAGGCGGTGCGGCCGGGGCGTTTGTCGGGTTCGGCCGCCCAGCGCTCGGTGGCGGCCTCGTCGTAGTACACGGTGTGCGGGTGCGGTGCTGTGCCTTCCATGCACCGACAGTAGACGGAGCGCTCGGCCGAGCGCGCCACAGGCCCGTCAGGCGGACGTCAGCTGCCGCTGCGGCACGGCGGAACACGCCTGGTCGTAGCGGTGCAGCAGCAGCGCGGCGAGCGCCGGGTGCGCGCCGAGGGGTGCTGCGGCGAGCCACGGCGCGGCGTCGGCGGCCTGCGTGGCGAAACGGCCGGGCGCGGTGAAGTACGAGGCGACGGCGGTGTGCCGCACCCCCGCCGCGGCGAGCGCCCGCAGGGCGGCGGGCACGGTCGTCGGGGTCTGCCCGGTCGGCGCGGCGTAGGCGGGCACCACGGGCACCCCGAGCCGTCGGGCGAGCCGGTGGGCGGCCCGTCGGGTGTCGGCGGCGGAGTCCGGGTCCCGGGACCCCGCGGCGGCGAGCACCACGCCGTGCCCGGGGGCCGGGGCCCCGGCGGGCCAGCCCGCCTCGACGAGCCGGGCGTGCAGAGCCTCGTCGAGGAGGCGGTGCGGGCCGAGCGGGGCGGCGACGCGCAGGGGACGCCCCGGGAGGCTCGCCGCGGCGGCCGCGGCGGGGATGTCGTGCTTCACGTGGTAGCCGCGGCTGAGGAGGAGCGGTACGAGTACGGCGCCGGGGCCGCCGTCGGCATGGGGGCCCTCGGCGGGCAGGCCGCGCAGGGTGGCGTCGAGGGCGGGTTCGTTCAGCTCGATGTGCCCGAGCCGCACGTCGAGCCCGGGACGCAGCGCGCGGACCACGTCGAGCAGGGCCGTCACGGTGGTGAGGGCGCGGGGGTCACGGCTGCCGTGGGCCACGACGACGAGTGCGGGGACGGACTCGCGCCCCGGCGCGCGGTCACCGGGACACGGCCTGCGCGAGCCACTGAGCGTGACCAGTCCGAGGCGGGCGCCGAGCTCGCCGGTGATGCGGGTCATGAGCTGGGCTGCGGTGCCGAGGCCGGCTGTGGTGTCCGGGCCGGTCGGGGTGTCCGGTGCGGGCGTGGTGGCTGGTGCGGGCGTGGTGCCCGGACCGGCCGTGGTGGCCGGTTCGGTGGGGGTGCCGGGCCGGCCCACGGTGCCCAGCCCGGTCGCGGGCCTCGGCACGGCCGCCACGCCCGGCGTGGTCGCGGTGCTCGGCTCGGTCACGGGCCCCGGCGTGGCCCCGGCGTCCAGCCCCGTCGCGGTGTCCGGTGCGGTCGCGGTGTCCGGGTTCGGCGGCTTCATGGACCGAGGATGGCGGGGGCACGTTGCCGTCCCGTTGCGGTGTCGTGACGGCTGTTTTCGTGGGGCTCACACCTCACACCGGGGGGTGGAGCGGGTGGAGGTCGGCGTACCGAGCGCGTAACCCGGCGGGCCGGGGAGTGAAACACGGGCGCCGGAAAGTGGCGGGTATGCACTCCGTCGCCCCGCGCTCCCCCGCCGCACCGGACCCGGCCCCGTCCGCTTCCCCGTCGGGTTCCGTCACGCCCACCCACTGTCCGTACTGCGCGTTGCAGTGCGGCATGGGCCTTGCGCGCGCGGCGGAGGCGGGCGGGGGCGAGGGGGCCGCGGGTGTGGTGGTCGTGGAGCGGCCCTCGTTCCCCGTCAACGGGGGCGCGTTGTGCGGGAAGGGGCGTACGGCGCCCGCGGTGCTGTCCTCGCGGGTGCGGTTGACCGGGCCGCTGGTGCGGTCCGCCGTCACCGGTGAGCTGGAGCCGGCGGGCTGGGAGGAGGCCCTGGACCGGGTCGCCGACGGGCTCGCGCGGACGCGGGCCGCCTACGGGGCGGACGCGTGCGGGGTGTTCGGCGGGGGCGGGCTGACGAATGAGAAGGCCTACTCGCTGGGGAAGTTCGCGCGGGTCGTGCTCGGGACCTCGCAGATCGACTACAACGGGCGCTTCTGCATGTCGTCCGCCGCGGCCGCGGGCACCCGGGCGTTCGGGATCGACCGGGGGCTGCCCTTCCCGCTCGCGGATGTCGCGCGGACCGGATGCCTGATCCTCGTCGGCTCCAACCTCGCCGAGACCATGCCGCCCGCCCTGCGCCACCTGACCGAACTCAAGGAGAACGGCGGCACGTTGATCGTCGTCGACCCGCGCCGCACCCGCACCGCCGAACAGGCCGACCTGCATCTCGCGCCCCGCCCCGGCACCGACCTCGCGCTCGCCCTCGGGCTGCTGCACCTCGTGGTGGCCGAGGGCGGCACCGACGAGGCGTACATCAGGGAACGTACGACCGGATGGGAGGAGGCGCGGGCCGCCGCGATGGCGCACTGGCCCGAGTACGTGGAGCGGATCACCGGCGTGCCCGTGCCCCAACTCAGGGAGGTGGCACGGCGGTTCGCCGAAGCCGAGCACGCCATGGTGCTCACCGCGCGCGGGCCCGAGCAGCAGGCGAAGGGCACGGACACGGTGGGCGCATGGATCAATTTGTGTCTGGCCACGGGGAGGCCGGGGCGGCCTCTGTCCGGGTACGGGTGTCTGACCGGGCAGGGCAACGGGCAGGGCGGGCGTGAACACGGGCAGAAGGCCGACCAGTTGCCCGGCTACCGCAAGCTCACCGACCCGGCGGCACGCGCCCATGTGGCCGGGGTCTGGGGCGTGGACCCCGACTCGCTGCCCGGTCCCGGACGGTCCGCGTACGAACTGCTCGACGCGCTCGGCGGGGACGTGAAGTCGCTGCTGCTCATGGGGTCCAACCCGGTGGTGTCCGCGCCGCGCGCCGCGCACGTGGAGGAGCGGATCAAATCCCTGGACTTCCTCGCCGTGGCCGACGTCGTGCTGTCCGAGACCGCCCAACTCGCCGACGTCGTACTGCCGGTGACCCAGTGGGCCGAGGAGACCGGCACCGTGACCAACCTGGAGGGGCGGGTGCTGTTGCGGCGGCGGGCCGTGGAGCCGCCGGACGGAGTGCGCAGCGATCTGGAGGTGCTGCACGGGCTTGCCTCTCGGCTCGGGCACGGGAAGGGGTTCCCGGTCGAACCCGAGGAGGTGTTCGAGGAGTTGCGGCGGGCCAGTGCGGGTGGGGTCGCGGACTATTCGGGGATCTCTTATGGGCGGCTCGTCGAGGATGAGGGAGCTGGGGTGTTCTGGCCCTGCCCAGGGGCCGGGGACGACAGCCGGCGTGAACATCCCGGTACGCCGCGGTTGTTCCTCGATCGGTTCGCCACCGAGGACGGGCTCGCCCGGTTCGTGCCCGTCGTGCATCGGGACTCCGCCGAGGAGACCGACAGCGAGTATCCGGTGGTGCTGACCACCGGGCGGGTGCTCGCCCAGTATCAGTCCGGGGCGCAGACCCGGCGGGTGGCGGAGTTGAATGCCGCCGCGCCCGGCCCTTTCGTGGAGGTGCATCCGCGGTTGGCCGCGCGGTTGCGGGTCGCCGATGGGGAGGTCGTGGCGGTGGTTTCTCGGCGCGGGCGGGTGGTGGTGCCCGCGCGCGTCACCTCCTCCATTCGGCCCGACACCGTGTTCATGCCGTTCCACTGGCCGGGGGCGGGGCGGGCCAACACGCTTACGCATCCTGCGTTGGACCCCGTGTCTCGGATGCCGGAGTTCAAGGTTTGTGCGGTTCGTCTTGAGCGGGCGTGAGGATTCCCCAATCCCGCCCCTTCCCGAACCGGGGGCTTCGCCCCCGGACCCCCTTGTCGGCGCTCCGCGCCTCGTCCTCAAACGCCGGACGGGCTCAAATTGGCCACCTGCCGTCCGGGAGTGGCGACCCCGCTGCCCGTAGTCGTGCCGCCAGGAGTGGTGCTGCCACATAGACCCATGCCCTTGTCGTCGCGCCGTCCATACGCGTGACCTCCCGGGCCACCCGTTCGTAGAGGTTGCGCGGGTCGCCCGGCGAGTAGTCCTCCAGGTGGTCCAAGGCCGCCAGGAGGGACTCGTACTCGGCGGGGATCGGCGTGATCAAGTCGCCGTGTACGAGGGCGGGTTCGGCGGTCTCGACCGCGTAGGGGTAGCCGGGGCCGTCGTACAGGAGCGTGTGCTGGAGGCACGCCGGGGTGGTCGACGTGATGCGGCCTCGCAGGTACGCGGCGTGGTTGCGTTCGCCGGGGCGCAGGGTGCCGTACACGAAGACCGGCAGGTGTTCGGCGGGAGGGGTCACTCGGTGGTCTCCTGCGTGACCCAGGCCAGGTACGCCGCGCTGCCCCTCGTCACGGGGGTGGCGATGATCTCCGGGGTGTCGTAGTTGTGGGCCTGGGTCAGATACGACTCCAGGGCCTCGTACCGCTCCGTGGTGGTCTTGAGCAGCACCTGCCACTCGCGGGCCGTCTCGATGGCGCCGTCCCAGCGGTAGACGGACGTCACCGGGCCGTTGATCTGCGCACAGGCCGCGACGCGCGCGTCGACCGCGCCGCGGGCCAGGGCGTCGGCCTTGCCGGGGGTGTCCGTGGTGGTCAGGACCGTGAGGACGGTCGGTTCTTGCACGGTTCTCGCTCCTTTTGTTGTCGGGGGTGTCGGGGGTGTCGGGTGTTCGGCGGGGGTGGGGCGGGCCCCAGGTGATCAGGAGGCTACCGGCCTGGCCGAAGGTCCTGATATCGGCGATTTACTCGCTTTAGCGGCGACTGTTACACAACCTCCCGGTTTCCGTGATGCGTCCTTCCTACTGTCGAAGGCGGTGGCCGGTCTCCGCCGAATCCCCGGTGCTTCCCCCGGACCGGCCACCGCCAAGCCCCTGCCCTGCCGGTCTCTCGGCTCCTCAGCTCATCGGCTCCTCGGTTCCTCCATGAATCTGCGTTCTCGTCACCGCCCCCTCCGCCCCCTCCTGCTGGGGGCGCCCCTCGCCGCCCTGGCCACCGCCGTGCTCTGCGCGTGCGGGGGCGCCGACGGCCTCAGCTCCGGCGACCCTGCCCCGCCGGTGTCGGTGCAGCCGCGCCCCGAGCCGCTGTGGTCCGCCTGGTCCGGGTCGTCGCCGTCGTCGCCCGGCGCCGACCCGACGGCCAAGCAGCCGCCGCCCGAGCCGCTCGACGGGTTCGAGCTCGGGCCCGGCGGGCTCGCCAAGGCCGACGTGAAGGAACTGCTGCGGGCCGACACCCGGCTGCGTACGCTCGCCGACCGGCCGATGATCAAGAAGCCGGGGCGGCCCGGCATCCGGCCGCCGGTGCTCACCGACCTCACCGGCGACGGGCGGCGCGAGCTGCTCGTCGCGATCGACGTGGAGAGCGGGCGCAGCGTGCTCGCCGTCTATTCGGAGAAGCGCGGGAAGGTCTATCCGGTTCTGGTCACCGCGGGGCGGCGGCTCGCCGTCGAGACGCTCGGGCCCGATCTGCTGGTGCGCAGCCCGTGCGCGGACGGCGGCGAGCAGGCCGTGCGCTACCACTGGGACGGCACCCGGATGTCCACGGTCAGTGACGTCAAGAGCTATCCGAAGTCCGGGCACGGGGTGGATGAGGGTGAGGGTGAGGAAGGCGGGGGCGGCGGTGGGGTCACTCCGCCCTCGCCCTCCGGCGAGCCCGGCGCCCCGGGCGACTCGCACGGCTCCGGCGGCTCCAGCGGCTCCGGCGACTCCGGAGCCCGCCCATGACGCTCCGCCCCCTCGGCGTCCTGCTCCTCCGCCTGCCCCGCCGCGCCCTCGCGGCCCTCGGCACCCTCGGCCCGCGCTGGTACACCCTCGGCCTGCGCTGGAAGATCGCCGCGCTGCTCGCCACCGGGTGCGCGGTCGTCGCCGTCGCCATCGGGCTGCTCGTCCACCACGCGCGCCTCGACCAGGTGTGCGACGGCGCCCGGTCGGCGGCCACCGCTCAGCTCGTACGCGTACGTCAGGTGTACGAGCTGACGGGGCAGGTCCCGCAGGACGACACGGACGCGGCCCTCGACTCGCCCGGTCTGCCGGAGCCGCTGCGGGCCGCCGCGCTCGACGGGCGGCGCACCACGTACCTGGACATCGACGGCACCGAGGACACGGACGGCGGCGAGCCGTCCGTGTGGGCGGCGCGGCCGGTCGGCGATCACGTGCTCTCCGTACGGATGCCGCTGCGCGAACAGGCCGACGAGATGGCCGAGTTCGACCGGCAGCTCATCGTGTCCGGGGCCGTCGTCGTGGCGCTCGCCGCGCTCGGCGGCGCCGCCATAGCCAGCAGGCTCAGCCGCGATCTGCGCACGGCGGCCGCCACGGCGCGCCGCATCAGCCAGGGCGAGCTGGACGCCCGCATCGGCCATCCGCTGCCGCCGGGCTTCCGGCACGGCAAGAACGAGGTCGCCGACCTCGCCACCGCCGTCGACACCATGGCCGCCACGCTCCAGCAGCGCCTGGAGGCCGAGCAGCGGTTCACCGCGGACGTCGCGCACGAGCTGCGCACCCCCCTGACCGGACTGCACACGGCCGCCGAACTGCTCCCGCCGAGCCGCCCCACCGAGCTGGTCCGCGACCGCGTCGTCGCGCTGCGCGCCCTCACCGAGGACCTGCTCGAGGTCGCCCGGCTCGACGCCGACGTGGAGCGGCCCGACCTGGACGTGCACCCGCTCGGCACGCTCGTCGAGGGCATGGTCCAACGGGCGGGCTGCGCCGACCAGTTCACCGGCCGCGGGGTACGGTTCACGCGCGCCGACGAACGTCTCGTACGCACCGACCCGCGCCGTCTGGAGCGGATCCTCACCAACCTCGTCGGCAACGCCCGCAGGCACGGCGGCGGCCCCGTCGACCTGTGCGTCGACGGGGCCGTCGTCACCGTGCGCGACCGCGGGCCCGGCTTCCCGCCGCACCTGCTGCGCGAGGGCCCGCAGCGGTTCCAGACCGGCGCCCGGGAACGCGGCCAGGGCACCGGGCTCGGCCTGACCATCGCGCTCGGGCAGGCCGCGGTGATCGGCGCGCGGGTGGAGCTGAGCAACGCGGCCGACGGCGGGGCGGTGGCTGTCGTACGCCTACCGGAGGCGTGAACCCGCACGCCCGGGCTCAACTGCCGTACGGCCGCACCTCCTTGGCCCCCCGCAGCGCCCACGCCCACCACTGCAGCTGGTCCAGCATGCCCTTCGCCGCGGCGTCCGCGGCCGAGGGGTCGCGGTGGCTGCCCTCGTCGTCGAAGAGGGCGCCCGCGTTGTGGAAGGAGACCGTGTCGCGGACCGTGACCATGTGCAGTTCGGCGAAGACCTGGCGCAGGTGCTCGACGGCGCGCAGGCCGCCCGAGATGCCGCCGTAGGAGACGAGGGCGACGGGCTTGGCCTGCCATTCCTCGCGGTGCCAGTCGATGACGTTCTTCAGGGACGCGGGGTAGGAGTGGTTGTACTCGGGCGTGAGGACGATGAAGGCGTCGGCCTCCGCCAACTTCGGTGTGACCTTGGCGAGTTCGGCGATCACTTCGGCGGACGGGCGGTAGGACAGCGAGGTGGGCAGGTCCACCTCGGCCAGGTCGACGACGTCCGCCTCGAAACCCTCGTGGCCGCGCACCCGGCGCAGCAGCCATTCGGCGACGACCGGGCCGAAGCGGCCCTCGCGGTTGCTGCCGACGATCACGGCCACCTTCACCGGCGTATCGGCCGTGGCGGTGAGCGCGGTGGACGGGGAGGAGGACGGGGAAACGGTCTGGGCCGTCGTGGTGTTCATGCGGAGAGCTTCTGACTTAAACCTTGGTTCAGGTCAAGCCGTGTCCGCGATTAGTCTGACGGCATGACGACGCATCTCGCACCGGACGCCAAGGAAGCCACCGTCGGCGAGCTCGCCGAGCGCAGCGGAGTGGCCGCATCCGCCCTGCGTTTCTACGAGCGCGAAGGCCTCATCTCCAGCCGTCGCACCGCCGGCAACCAGCGCCGCTACGGCCGCGACACGCTGCGCCGCGTCGCCTTCATCCGCACCTCGCAGCGGCTCGGCATCCCGCTCGCCACCATCCGCGACGTACTGAAGCTGCTCCCGGAGGACCGCACGCCCACCCGCGAGGACTGGGCCCGCATCTCCGAGTGCTGGCGCGCGGACCTGGACGAGCGCATCCGTACGCTGGAGCGGCTGCGCGACAACCTCTCGGACTGCATCGGCTGCGGCTGCCTGTCGCTCAACCGGTGCGCCCTGTCGAACCCGTGGGACGAGCTGGCCGCGCACGGGCCGGGGCCGCGCCGCCTGATCGAGGACTAGGACCGCCTTGGGGACGCAGCCATGGCCAACGGGTGTACGTACCGACGACCCGCCCGCGAACGTACCGTGGCGCCATGACGACGCGACTGCCAACCACCACCGACGTGACGCGACTTGAGATCGACGGCGCGCCCGCCACCGCCGACGCGCTGCGGGCCCGCGCCCTCGACACCTTCGGGCACTTCACCGCGATGCAGGTCAGGGACGGCCGGGTGCGCGGCCTCGGGCTGCATCTCGCCCGCCTGGACGCCGCGACCCGTGAGCTCTTCGACCAGGGGCTCGACGGGGAGCGGGTCCGCGACCTGGTGCGGCACGCGCTCGCCGGGGACGGCGGCGACGGCGCGGCCGGCGTCATCGCCGACGCCTCGGTCCGCGTGTACGTGCACGCCCCCGACGGCGCCCCGTCCCTGATGGTCACCGTGCGCCCGCCGACGGAGCTGCCCGCCGCCATGGCCGACCGCGCGCAGGCGCTGAAGTCGGTGGCGTACGTACGTCCGGTCGCGCACATCAAGCACCTCGGCGGCTTCGCGCAGGCCTACCACGGGCGTGCGGCGCGGCGCGCGGGCTACGACGAGGCGCTGCTCACCGGCCCTGACGGCGAGATCAGCGAGGGCGCGATCACGAACGTCGCCTTCTTCGACGGGCACGAGGTGGTGTGGCCCGACGCCCCGCACCTGGCGGGCATCACCATGCAGCTCCTGGAGGCGGGGCTCGCCGACGCGGGGCTGCCCTGGCGCCGGGGGCCGGTGCGGCTGCGGAACCTGCCCGGGTACCGGGCCGCCTTCGTCGCGAACTCCTGGGGGGTCAGTCCGGTGCGGCGCGTGGACGATCTTGAGCTCGCGCTCGACGAGAAGCTGATGGCGACGGTCGCCGGGGTGTACGAGGAGGTCCCCCGCGACCTGATCTGAGCGGGGCCCGGCGGCGCGGAGGCGGACGGGGCGTCGGCGTGGGCGCATACGTGGCAGGTCACCCATTCACAGGCGCCGCGCCACGCCTTCGGTCCGCTTGCCGTGACACCCCCGATGACCTGCTGGAACGTTCCCGTCGGGGCGTCAGGACCCACGTCCGCGCAGTGTTTCTGATGCCCCCTCAGCAGGCGTGCGGGGCCGAGTGCCACTTACCTCGAAGGTGCGTCCCGCACGTAGGCCTCGACAGGAGCAAGCAACCATGCGCACTGCCCGCAAGCTGACGGCCTCCGCCGCGCTCGCCGTCACCTCGGCCGGCCTGCTCGGCGCCCCCGCCGTCGCGGTGAACGCTCCGCCCGTCGGCGGCCTGGAGGTGTCTCCGGCCACCGTCACGCCCGGCACCACCGTCACGGTGAGCACCGCGGCGTGCGGCACGGACGCCAGCGCGACGGGGGACGCCAGTGCCGTGGGCGCGGGCACCTTCGCGCTTGTCTCGGCGGAGCGGCCCGAGGTGGCGTCCGGGCGGTTCAAGGTGCCGCCTTCGGCGCAGCCCGGTACGTACGAGATCGTCGCGCGCTGCGCCGGGTCCGGCGCGGACGACGGCCGGCAGGTGGCGGGCGACCTGTCGGTGACGCTGACGTCCACGGCGTCCGCCCGCGAGGAGCAGCCGGTGCCCGTGCCGGTGCATCCGCGGGGGCATGTGAAGACGGGGGTCGGCGGCGCCCTTGGCCCCGATCCCGTGAAGACCGCGGCGGGCGTGGCGGTTCTCGCCGTCGCCGCCGCGGGCGGTACCTGGCTCCTGCATCGCCGGGCGAGAGGCGACAGGATCTGACGGACCCCCTCCGCGGTCCGCGGGTACCACCGCTCCCCTCCCTCTCCCGCCCGCCTGTCCCTCGCGGCCGGGAGGGGGAGCGGGGCTCACCTCCCCATCCCCGACCCCCGAGGGGGCGAGTCATGCGCCGGACAGAGCGGCGAGGGCGGTTCGGCACCTCCCTCATAGCCACCGTCACCGCGCTCGCGCTGGGCAGCGGTGCCTGGCTGGTGTACGAGGGCACGGCATCCCATCCGCCGCCGCAGCCCTCGGCCTCGCAGGCGGCGGCGCCCGGCACCGGCCGCGCGGGCCTGAACGCCGCCGCGCCGCTGCCGCCGTCGCCGCCCGACCGGATCCGCATCCCGGCGATCGACGTGGACGCGCCGATGATGGGGCTCGGCCTCACCCGCCAGGGCAGCCTCGACGTACCGCCGTCGCGGCACAAGAACCTCGCCGGTTGGTACGAGGCGGGGACGACGCCCGGGGAGCGGGGTACGGCGATCGTGGCCGGGCACGTCGACAACGCGGCGGGGCCCGCCGTCTTCTACCGCCTCGGCGGGCTCGCCAAGGGCCGCGTCATCGAGGTCGAGCGGCGGGACGGCGGGGTCGCCCTCTTCACGGTCGACGCCGTCGAGGTGTACGACGCGAAGGGCTTCCCCGACGAGAAGGTCTACGGCGCCGCGGCCCGCCCGGAGCTGCGGGTGATCACCTGCGGCGGGGCCTACTCCAAGGAAACGGGCTACCAGGGCAACGTGGTGGTCTTCGCCCACATGACGGGGTCGAGGTAGCGGCACCCCGACAACGGCAGAGTGCGAGCAGCCCGCAGCCGCCAACGGCGAACGCCCATCCAGCCCGCGCGGGCAGCACATCTCACAACGCCACCCCCACCCCGCTGAGCCCCCCGTTCCGCCAAGGAAACAACCCGGTACCCACCGGGAAACGTCCACCCCGCACGCTGCGGAACATGACCCAGAGGACCCCGCCCCCACGCGCAGTGGTGCTCGGCGCCGGCCTGGCCGGAGCCCGCCTCGCCGCCCGTCTGGGCCCGGACGCGGTCCTGATGGGCGAGGAGCCCCACGCCCCGTACAACCGCGTCCTGCTCACCGACGTCCTGGCGGGCCGCTACGGCCCGGAGCTGATCACGCTGCCCGAGCCCGCCCCGGGCACCTACCTGCGCACCCGCGCCGTCCGCGTGGACCGCGCCGACCGCGTGGTCCAGTGCGAGGACGGCTCCCGCGTCCCGTACGAAACCCTGGTCCTGGCCACGGGCGCCAACCCGGTCCTGCCACCGCTGCGCGGCCTGTTCGCGCCCGGCGCCACCGAGCTGCCGGGCGGGGTCCACGCGTTCCGGACGATGGCGGACTGCCTGGCCCTGCGTGAGGCCGCCCGCGAGGGCACCCGCGCAGTGGTCGTCGGCGGCGGGCTGCTCGGCGTGTGCGCGGCCCGCGCGCTGGCCGACCGGGGCGTCCAGGTGGTCCTGGCCCAGCAGGGCGACCGCCTCATGGAGCGCCAGCTCGACCCGGACGCCTCGGAGCTCGTGCACCGCCACCTCACCGCCCTCGGCGTGGAGGTGCACACCGAGTGCCGGGTACGGGGCGTACGGCAGACGGACGGGGCCGTGCGGTCGGTGGAGCTGGCCGACGGATACGTCCTCGACACCGACCTGACCGTCCTGGCCTGCGGCGTACGCCCCCGCACCGGCCTCGCCCGCGCCGCGGGCCTGGACGTACGACGCGGCGTAGTCGTGGACGACCACCTCCGCACCAGCGACCCCCACATCCGCGCCATCGGCGACTGCGCCGAGCACGCGGGCCAGACCCGCTGCCTGGCCGCGCCCGCCCTCGACCAGGCCGACGCCCTCGCCGCCGCCCTGACCTCGCCGGACCCGGAATCGGACGAAGCGGTCCGCCCGTACTCCGGCACCCGCTCCCTGACCCGCCTCACCCTGCCGCACCGCGAACACCCCCTGGACATCGCGGCGTTCGGCGACCCCGAGACCCGGCCCGACGACGACGTCGTACGCCTCACGGACGCCACCCGCGGCACCTACCGCAAGGTCGTCGTGCGCGGCGACCGGCTCGTCGGCGGCGTGCTCCTCGGCGAGCTGACGGCCGTGGGCGCGCTCGCCCGCGCCTGGGAGTCCGACGAACCCCTGCCCGACGACGGCAGCCCGCTGCTCCACCTGCTCACTCACGACGGAGGCCACTGACCTCATGGACACCGACGCCCCTGTGGCCGCCATGGACACAGCACCCGAGAAGACCCTCGTCCTCATAGGCCACGGCATGGTGGGCCAGCGCTTCCTCGAAGCCCTCGCCGAGCAGGGCCTGACCGCGACGCACCGCGTCGTCGTCCTGTGCGAGGAGCCGCGCCCCGCCTACGACCGCGTCCAGCTCACCTCGTACTTTTCGGGCCGCACCCCGGACGAACTCTCCGTCACAGACACCGAGTTCATCGAGAAGCACGGCATCGAGCTGCACCTCGGCGACCCCGCCGAGCACATCGACCGGCGGGCGCGGACGGTCACCTCGCGCGCCGGGCGCACCCTCACGTACGACACCCTCGTCCTCGCCACCGGCTCGGTGCCGTTCGTGCCGCCGGTGCCGGGCAAGGACGCGGCCGGGTGTTTCGTGTACCGCACGATCGAGGACGTCCTCGCCATCGAGGCGTACGCCAAGGAGAACGCCACGACGGGCGCGGTGGTCGGCGGCGGACTGCTCGGCCTGGAGGCGGCGGGCGCGCTGCAGGGGCTCGGACTCGGCACGCACATCGTGGAGTTCGCGCCGCGCCTGATGCCCGCGCAGGTCGACGACGGCGGCGGCGCGGCGCTGCTGCGCACGCTGACGGGCCGCGGACTCGCCGTGCACACGGGCACCGGCACGCAGGAGATCCTCACCGACGAGGCGGGCGCGGTGCGCGCGATGAGCCTGTCGGACGGATCCGAACTGGACGTCGACCTGGTCGTGTTCTCGGCGGGCGTGCGGCCGCGCGACCAGCTCGCCCGCGACTGCGCGCTCGCGGTCGGCGAGCGCGGCGGCATCACCGTCGACGAGCGGTGCCGCACGAGCGACCCGGCGGTGTACGCGATCGGCGAGTGCGCGCAGGCCGCGGACGGCCGGGTGTACGGCCTGGTCGCGCCCGGCTACGAGATGGCGCAGACGGCGGCGGCCGCCATCGCCGCAGGTGACGACTGCGACGCGGCGTTCACGGGCGCCGACATGTCCACCAAGCTGAAGCTGCTCGGCGTCGACGTGGCGTCGTTCGGCGACGCGCACGGCGCCACCGACGGCTGCCTCGACGTCGCCTACGCCGACTCGCGCTCGGGCACGTACAAGAAGCTGGTCGTGGGCGCCGACGGCACGCTGCTCGGCGGGGTGCTCGTGGGTGACACGGAGGCGTACGGGACGCTGCGGGCGCTGACCGGGTCGGTGCCGCCGGTGCCCGCCGAACAGTTGGTCCTTCCCGCGGGCGCGGGCGCCGCCCCGGCCCTCGGCCCGGAGGCGCTGCCGGACGACGCCGTGGTGTGCAACTGCCACAACGTCACGAAGGCCGCGGTGCAGGCGTGCGCGACGCTGCCCGAGGTGAAGAAGTGCACCAAGGCCGGTACGGGCTGCGGGAGTTGCGTGAAGCTCATCGGGCAGTTGTTGCCGCAGTCCGGCGACCAGGGCCTCTGCGGGTGCTTCGCACAGACCCGCCAGGAGCTGTACGAGATCGTCCGCACCCTGCGCGTCGCCTCTTTCCGGGAGCTGCTCGACCGGCACGGCCGCGAGTCGGCGCGGGGCGGGGAGGGCTGCGAGACCTGCAAGCCCGCGGTCGCCTCGGTCATCGCCTCGCTCGCCCCCGCGATCGGCGCCGACGGCTACGTACTCGACGGCGAACAGGCAGCCCTCCAGGACACCAACGACCACTTCCTCGCCAACCTCCAGAAGAACGGCTCCTATTCGGTCGTGCCGCGCATCCCGGGCGGCGAGATCACCCCGGACAAGCTCATCGTGATCGGCGAGGTGGCGCGGGAGTTCGGGCTCTACACGAAGATCACGGGCGGGCAGCGCATCGATCTCTTCGGCGCCCGGGTCGAGCAACTCCCGGTGATCTGGGCCCGGTTGGTCGACGCGGGCTTCGAGTCCGGGCACGCCTACGGCAAGGCGCTGCGCACGGTGAAGTCCTGCGTCGGGCAGACCTGGTGCCGCTACGGCGTGCAGGACTCGGTGCGCATGGCGATCGACCTGGAGCTGCGCTACCGGGGCCTGCGCGCCCCGCACAAGCTGAAGTCGGCGGTGTCGGGGTGCGCCCGCGAGTGCGCGGAGGCCCGCTCCAAGGACTTCGGCGTGATCGCCACGGCGAGCGGCTGGAACCTGTACGTCGGCGGCAACGGCGGCGCGACGCCGCGCCACGCGGACCTGCTCGCGCAGGACCTCGACGACGCCGGACTCGTCCGCCTCATCGACCGCTTCCTGATGTTCTACATCCGCACCGCCGACCGCCTGGAGCGCACCTCGGCCTGGCTGGAGCGGATCGACGGCGGCCTCGACCACGTGCGCGACGTGGTCGTGGACGACTCGCTCGGCATCTGCGCCGAGCTGGAGGCCCTGATGGCGGACCACGTCACGCACTACCGCGACGAGTGGGCCGAGACCCTGGCCGACCCGGACCGCCTGGCCCGCTTCGTGTCCTTCGTGAACGCGCCCGAGGCACCGGACCCACTCGTGGCCTTCGTCCCCGAACGCGGCCAGATCAAGCCCGACTTGCCGCTGCTGACGCTGCGCCCCCTGGAAGGAAGCTCCGCCCGATGACCGCCATGACCACCATGACCACGACGACCGGGGCGCCCCCCGCCACGAGCGTCACCACTGCCGACGCAAGTGTCCAACTACACCTCGACGGCGCCTGGTTGACGGTGTGCGCCGCAGCCCGCCTCACGCCCGGCCGGGGCGTGGCCGTACTGCTCCCCGACGGGCGACGCCAGGCGGCCCTGTTCCTGGACCGCACCGGACACCTGTACGCCATCGACAACCGCGACCCGTTCTCCGGCGCGGCCGTGCTCTCTCGGGGCCTGGTCGGCTCGGCGGACGGCCGCCCGTTCGTGGCCTCGCCGCTCCTGAAGCAGCGCTTCGACCTGGGGACGGGCCGGTGCCTGGACGACGACGAGGTGGGGGTCGGGGTGTACGAGGCACGGATCTCCCCTTAGTATTAGATCGCACGGTCCAAAACTGAGGGAGACCGTGCGATCCCATACACCCGAGGAGTCCCCATGCCCGCCGCCGCTGCCCGCACCCGCTTCACCGGCCGCACCGCCCTCGTCACCGGAGGCGGCTCGGGACTCGGCCGCGCGATCGCGATCGCCCTGGCCGCCGAGGGCGCGAACGTCGTGGTCACGGGCCGCTCCGAGGCCCCGCTGAAGGAGACGGTGACGCTGATCGAGAACGACGGCGGCACGGCCCTCGCGCACACCGCCGACGTAACGCGCGCCGCGGACATCGAGACCGCGGTGCGCGCAGCCGTCGACCGCTTCGGCTCCCTCGACGTGGCGGTGAACAACGCGGGCGTCTTCCGCGGCGGCGCCCCCGTTGCCGACCTCGCCGAGGAGGACTGGCGCACCCTGCTCGACATCAACGTCACGGGCACGCTCCTCGCACTCCAGGCCGAGGTACGGCAGATGCGTACGCAGCCGACCGGCGGCGCGATCGTGAACATCGCGTCCAACCTGGGCGCACACAAGCGGCGTCCGGGGATCGCGGGGTACGTGGCTTCCAAGGCGGCGGTTTCCGCACTGACGCGGGCCGCGGCGCTGGATCACATCAAGGACGGCGTGCGGATCAACGCCGTGTCCCCCGGCGCGTCCTCGACCACCATGTCCCTGCGGCCCGGCGAGACCGAGGCGGACCGGGCCGAGCGCATGAAGAGCGAGTCGCCGCTGGGCCGTGTCGTGGATGCGGCGGAGATCGCTGCCGCTGTGCTGTACCTGGCGTCCGACGACGCGGCTTCCGTGGTGGGGGCGGACTTGGTGGTCGACGGCGGCGCATCCAGCTGACGCACCCATTCCCATTTCGGCGTACAGACGTACACTGACCGGCATGACCAGTTCGCAGCGTACGACCCATTGGACCGCACGCGACATCCCCGACCAGAACGGGCGGCGGGCCGTTGTCACCGGGGCCAACAGTGGGATCGGGTACGTCACGGCGCGTGAACTGGCACGGCAGGGCGCCAAGGTGGTGCTCGCCTGCCGGAACGAGGATCGTGGGCGGGAGGCCCTGGAGCGGATCGGCTCCGAAGTACCCGGGGCCGACGTGGAGTTCCGGCGGCTCGATCTCGGGGATCTCGCGTCCGTACGGGAGTTCGCGGAGGGCGAGGGCGGCGGCACGCTCGATCTGCTGATCAACAACGCGGGCGTGATGGCGCTGCCGTACCGGCGCACCGCGGACGGCTTCGAGACCCAGTTCGGCGTGAACCACCTCGGGCACTTCGCGCTCACCGGGCTGCTCCTGCCCCAACTGCTCGCCACCCCGGGAGCCCGGGTCGTCACCGTCTCCAGCATGCTCCACCTGGCCGCCAACATCGACATCACCGACCTCAACAGCGAGCGCCGCTACCGCCGTTGGACCGCCTACGCCCGCTCCAAGTCGGCCAACCTGCTGTTCGTCCACGAGCTGGCGCGGCGCCTGGCCGCCGGCGAGTCGGACGTGGTCGCGGCGTCCGCGCACCCCGGCTACGCCTCGACCAACCTTCAGTCCACCGGCCCCCGGATGGCGGGCCGCAGGGCCACGGCGGCGCTCATGGCGGTCGGCAACGGCATCGTCGGCCAGTCCGCCGACGCGGGCGCCCTGCCCACGCTGTACGCGGCCACGGCCCCCGGCGTACGCCCGGACTCCTTCACGGGCCCACGCTTCCTCGCCTGGCGCGGCGCGCCCGCACCGTCCCCGCGGGCCGGGTGGACCCGCAACGACGTGGCGGGCGAACGCCTTTGGGCGGCGTCGCAGGCGCTGACGGGAGTGACGTACGCGGCGCTGAAAGGCTGAGGTGGCGCGGAACGCGCCCCGACAGGGGCGCGGGGCTGTATCGATTTGCGGCTCCGCCGCGCGGGCGCGACCAGCCCCCACAACCCGCAGGCGCCCCACAGCCAGGCGCGGCACACACGTCCGGCGAAGCGCGCTAGCGCAGCCCTGACGCCTCGAACACAGCCCTGGCCTCCCGGCCGTCCAAGCGAGCGAGCAGTCGCGAAAGCTCAACGGACCCGGACCGCAACAGCCCCACCTCCCGGGAAGCCCGGGCCCCCGCGTCCAACCGGTGCAGCAACAGCGGATTCTCCACGAGAACCTTCGGGTCGAACTCGACGCGATGGCCGAGCGAGTCGCACAGGACCAGTCGCGCGGCGACGGTCTCGCTGACCCGGACGCTGGTGAGCAGGTTGACGCACACATGCCGCCGCCGCACCGGCCCCCGCACGGCCAGCCAGCCAGGCCCCGCACTGACCCGTGCCGGGTGCAGGATCACGTACAGCAGAGCACCGAGCCCCGCCCACAGCCCCGCACGCACAGCGCTCAGCGTCCCGCCCGCCAAGTCGACCAGCATGATCAGGGCGAAAAGCGCGACCGAGCAGAAGACGGCCGCCCGCAGGTCGGACGCCCAGCGCCGGTCGGTCACCACGGCGTCGGCGTCCGGCGCGCGGGTCGCGTCCAGTGCGTGCGCCGTGTTCCTGCCCCGAGTCGTCCAGTCATGTCCCATGTGCCGCACGGTAGGACGGAGCCCCGGTCCCGTCCGTGGCGTTGACGCGGCGCATACACATGCATGGCACACCTTGATGCGACGCTGACGCCCCCCTCAACAAGTCGTCAAGAGGCACCCCGCCCCCGTCAAGGAGTCGCCAAGGAGTGCCGGTGCCCACCGCACCCGCATTGACGCTGGGTTGACGCGCCGGCTCGACCACCCCGGCTGACCAGCACGAAAGGCACCACCATGACGACCGTTTCCGAGCGCCCCGGCGCCCCGGCCATCGAGGAACCCCCCGATACCGGCGCGGCGGACCCGGGTGACCGGCATCGTCTCACCGCCCTGCAGGGCCTGGCCGCCCTCTCGCTGGACGCCATGGCCTCCGTCGCGTACGGCCCCGAGGCCATCGTGCTCGTCCTGGCCGCGGCAGGCGGCTACGGGCTCGGCTTCACGCTGCCCGTGACCCTCGCGATCGCCGGTCTGCTCGCCGTGCTTGTGGCCTCCTACCGCCAGGTCATCGCCGCCTTCCCGGACGGCGGCGGTTCCTACGCCGCCGCGAAGGCGCACCTGGGCCGCCGGGCCAGCCTGGTCGCCGCCGCCTCCCTCGTCCTCGACTACGTACTGAACGTCGCCGTCGCGGTGACGGCGGGCGTCGCGGCCCTCACCTCGGCCTTCCCCGAGCTGTACGGCGACCGGCTGTGGCTGTGCCTGGCCGTCCTCGTCGTGATCACGGCGGTCAATCTGCGCGGCATCGTCGACTCGGCGCGCGTCTTCATCGTGCCGACCGCGGTGTTCGTCGGCGCGATCCTCACGATGGTGGCCGTCGGCCTGTTCCGCGACGGACCGGTCTCCACCGCGGCCGCCCACGGGCACGCCTCGGTCCTCTCCGACAACGCCACGACCGTCGGCGCCCTGCTTCTGCTGAAAGCTTTCGCCTCGGGCTGCTCGGCGCTCACCGGCGTGGAGGCGATCGCCAACGCCGTGCCGTCCTTCCGCACTCCGCGCGTCAAGCGGGCCCAGCACGCGGAGGTGGCGCTCGGCGCGCTGCTCGGCGTGATGCTGATCGGCCTGTCGGTCCTCATCTCCCGCTTCGGCCTCCAGCCGGTCGAGGGCGTCACCGTCCTCGCCCAGCTCACGGACGCCTCGCTCGGCCACAACTGGGCTTTCTACGTCGTGCAGTTCGCGACGATGATCCTGCTCGCGCTGTCCGCCAACACGTCCTTCGGCGGCCTGCCCGTCCTGATGAGCCTGCTGTCCCGCGACAACTACCTGCCGCACGTCTTCGCCCTGAAGGCCGACCGCCAGGTCCACCGGCACGGCGTGCTGGCCCTCGCCGTCGCGGGCGCGGCCCTCCTGGTCTTCTCCGGCGGCGACACCAACACCCTCGTACCGCTGTTCGCGATCGGTGTCTTCGTCGGCTTCACGCTCTGCCAGACCGGCATGGTCATCCACTGGCGCGAGGCGGGACAGCCCGCGAAGGCGTTCCTCAACGGCTTCGGCGCGATCCTCACCGGCGTCTCGGCCGTCGTCGTCACGGCGACGAAGTTCACCGAGGGCGCCTGGCTGATCGTGCTCGCGCTGCCCGCGATCGTCGGCGTCTTCGAGCTGGTGCACCGGGCGTACGGCCGCATCGGCGAGGACCTCGGCCTGGGCCGCGTCCCCGAGCCGCCGCACCGCGACCACTCCCTGGTGATCGTCCCCGTCTCCAGCCTCTCCCGGCTGACCTGCGAGGCCCTGAACGCGGCGGTCTCCCTCGGCGACGAGGTCCGCGCGGTGACCGTCACCTACGACGACGCCGAGGACCGTACGGCCACGGAGAACCTGCGGCGCGACTGGGAGCTGTGGAACCCCGGCGTCGACCTGGTCGAGCTGCCCTCGCAGGCCCGCACCGTCGGCCGCCCGGTCTCCGAGTACGTACGGAAGGTGTACCAGTACCACCCGGCCACCCGCGTCACCGTCCTCATACCCGAGGTCGAGCCCGCGCACATCTGGCAGCGGCTGCTGCAGAACCAGCGCGGGGCGGTTCTCGCTCACGCGGTGCGGCGGGACACGGATGCGGTGATCTGTCGCCTCCGTTTCCGCCTCCCCGCGCGGCGCTGAGCAGCCTTTCCTCAAACGCCGGACGGGCTGAAGCCCAGCCGCACCGGCAAGGTCCGGCCAGGTATAGCCCGTCCGGCGTTTGAGGACGAGCCGCGGAGCGGCGATACGGGGGTCCAGGGGGCGGAGCCCCCTGGTTCGGGAAGGGGTGGGCCTGGGGCGCCCCCCCCGCGAGGGCTACACGCGGCCGCAATACGCCTGTCGTAATCCTCCCGCATGGTTGATCGTTGGGCCCGGCACGTACCCGACGATCAACCACGCAGGGGGAACGCAACATGACCATCAGTCGCAGAACACTGCTCGGCACCGGTGCCGCGGTCGGGCTGCTCAGCGCGTGCGGGTCCAACACGGGCCGGGACGACGGCGGTTCCGACGGCAAGGGGCCGAAGCTGTCGCAGTGGTACCACCAGTACGGCGAGGACGGCACCGAGCAGGCCGTGAAGCGGTACGCCGACGCGTACGACAAGGCCGACGTGTCCGTGCAGTGGCGCCCCGGCAACTACGACGAGCAGACCGCCGCCGCGCTCCTGACCAAGTCGGGCCCCGACGTGTTCGAGGTCAACGGCCCGACCTTGGACCAGATCCAGGGCGGCCAGGTCCTCGACCTCACCGACCTGTTCGACGGCGCGAAGGACGACTTCAACCCCGTCGTGCTCGCGCCGAAGACGTACGACGGCCGGATCTGGTCCGTCCCCCAGGTCGTCGACATGCAGTTGCTCTACTACCGCAAGAGCCTCCTGTCCGACGCGGGCCGCAAACCGCCCACGACCCTCGACGAACTCGTCGACACCGCTCGTGAGTTGACGACCAAGAAGGTCAAAGGCCTGTTCCTCGGCAACGACGGAGGCTCGGGCGCGCTCGGCGGCACTCCGCTGTACGCGGCCGGGCTCCAGCTCGTCACCGACGACGGCAAGGTCGGCTTCGACGACCCGGCAGCGGCCGTCGCGCTCGCCCACCTCCGCGACCTGTACGAGGACAAGTCGCTGCTGCTCGGCGCGCCCTCCGACTGGTCGGACCCGTCGGCGTTCGTCCAGGGCCTCACGGCCATGCAGTGGTCGGGCCTGTGGGCGCTGCCCGCGGTCAAGAAGGCGCTCGGCGACGACTTCGGCGTGGCCGCCTTCCCCTCCGCCGCGCCGGGCGCGAAGCCCGCGGTGCCGGTGGGCGCGTACGGCGCCGCGGTCAGCGCCCGCAGCGCGCACAAGCAGGCGGCCAAGGACTTCGTGAAGTGGCTGTGGATCGAGAAGACCGACTACCAGCGGGACTTCGCGCTTTCGTACGGATTCCACATCCCGGCGCGACTGTCCCTGGCGAAGAAGGCCGCTCCCCTCACCGAGGGCCCCGCGGCCGACGCGGTGCGCTTCTCCACCGAGAACGGGTACGCCGAGCCGCTGCGCTGGACCCCGGCGAGCCGCGTCGCCTACCAGGACGCGCTCAGCCGGATCATCAAGTCCGGCGCGAATCCGGAGAGCGAGCTGAGGTCCGTCGTACGGAAGGTGTCGGCGGAGCTGGACCGGGTGAAGAAGAAGTCCGCGTGAACGCGGGCAGCACGCGCCCCCGCGAGCGACCGTGGCGCCGCCTCGCCGGCTCCCAGAACCGCACCCTCTGGTTCTGGGCCTTCGTCGGCCCCTTCGCCCTCGGCCTGATCGTCTTCACGTACGTACCGCTCGGCTGGAGCGTCTACCTCAGCTTCTTCGACGCCCACAACACCGTCTCGCCCACGGACTTCGTGGGCTTCGACAACTACACGTCGATGCTGAAGAACGACGCGTTCACCGACAGCCTGTGGACGTTCGTGGTCTTCACGGCCTTCATCGTGCCGACGACGTACGTGCTGTCCCTCTCCCTCGCGCTGATGGTGAACCGGATGCGCCGCGCGCAGGCGTTCTTCCGCTCGGTTTTCTTCCTGCCGGCCGCGTGCAGCTATGTCGTGGCGGCCCTGATCTGGAAGATGTCGATCTTCAACGGGGTGCGCTTCGGTCTGGCGAACACCGTGCTCGGCTGGTTCGGCGCCGACCAAACGGCGTGGCTGTCGACGACGGACCCGCCGTGGTACTGGCTGGTCATCGTCACGGTCCGGCTCTGGCTCCAGGCGGGCTTCTACATGATCCTGTTCCTGGCGGGCCTGCAACGCATCTCGCCAACTCTGTACGAGGCGGCGGCGGTTGACGGTGCCCGCCCCGGCTGGCAGGTCCTGCGCCACATCACGCTCCCCCAGCTCCGCGCGACATCCGTGGCGGTCGTACTCCTCCTCGTCATCAACGCCTTCCAGGCCTTCGACGAGTTCTACAACCTGCTCTCGGACTCCCGCGGCTACCCGCCCTACGCCCGCCCGCCGCTCGTCTACCTCTACTACACGGCGCTCGGCCAGGGCCAGAACCTCGGCCTCGGCAGCGCGGGAGCGGTGCTTCTCGCCCTGATCGTCGCGGTGGTGACGATCGGTCAGGCGCGGTGGTTCGGCCTCGGCAGAAAGGAGGACTGATTCATGTACGACGCGTGGGTACGAGTGGGCCGCGCCCTGCGGCTGACCCTCCTGATCGCCCTGGCCCTGCTCTTCCTGATCCCCTTCTACCTGCTCCTGCGCAACGGCTTGGCATCCGAGCAGGACATCACGTCCCCCGACTGGACGTTCTTCCCCTCCACCCTCCACTGGTCGAACATCAAGGAACTCTTCGAGGACTCGACGGTCCCGATGGCCCGTTCCCTCCTCAACTCGGCCCTGATCGCGGTCCTCACGACCGCGGGAACCCTCCTCCTGGCGTCCCTCGCGGGCTACGGCCTGGCCCGCATCCCCTACCGCTACGCGAACCACGTCTTCTACGCGATCCTCGGCACGATGATGGTCCCGGCCGCCGTGACTTTCGTACCAAGCTTCGTGCTGGTGTCGTCCCTGGGCTGGGTCTCCACCCTCCGCGGCCTGATCGTCCCCACCCTCTTCTCCGCCTTCGCCTGCTTCATCTTCCGCCAGTACTTCCTGGGCTTTCCAAGGGAGTTGGAGGACGCGGCGCGCGTCGACGGCCTCGGCTACTGGCGTACGTACTGGCTGATCGTCGTCCCGAACTCCCGCCCGGTGTTCGCGGCCGTCGGCACGATCGTGTTCATCGGCGCCTGGAACTCCTTCCTGTGGCCCCTGGTGATCGGCCAGGACCGGGACGCGTGGACCGTCCAGGTGGCCCTGGCCTCCTTCACCACCTCTCAAGTGATCCGGCTGCACGAGCTGTTCATCGCGGCGGCGGTGTCGATCGTGCCGCTGCTCGTGGTGTTCCTGTTCTTCCAGCGGTGGATCGTGGCGGGGGTGGAGCGGTCGGGCATCGACGACTGAGCCGACTGAGCTACTTGAAGGGTGCGGCGCGACCCTGGGACCTGGCCCCACCTGCCCTCGCCTTGCACACGACGTCCTTCGCCGGAAGCTCACCGCTGACCAGATACCCCATGGCGGCCTTCTCCGCGCAGGTGTTGCGGGTGTCGCCGAACACGACGCCGTGGCCCTCGCCGCCGGCGACGGTGACCATGCGCGAGCCCTTGAGCGCGCGGTGCATGGCCTTGCCGGTGACGAGCGGGGTCTGCGAGTCCCATTCGTTCTGTACGACCAGCGACTTGACCTTGTTGTCGACCTTGGTGGCGGGCTCGGCGCCCTTGGGCCAGTAGGCGCAGGGGGTGATCGAGGAGACGAAGTCGCCGTACAGCGGGTAGCGGGCGGCGTCGCGGAGGGCGTCGCGACGGTACGTCTCGGGGTCGCGCGGCCAGGAGGAGTCGGAGCACACGACGGCCAGCTGACTGGAGACCTCGTTGTCCGCCGTCTGCTCCTCAGGCAGCTCGACCGCCGCCCTGCGCCCCTCAGCGGCCTTCTTCAGGCTCACCACCAGCTCGGCGCCGCTGCGTACGGTGAAGAACTCGGGGCGTACGGCGTCCCGCACGGCGGCGCCGTCGAGCTTCTGGCCGTCGATGACGATGGGGTCGGTGTCGGCCCGCGCCACCAGCTCGCGGAAGGTCCGCTCGACCTTGGCCGGGGAGTTGCCCAGGTGGTACGTGGCGTCGCGCGCGGCCGTCCACTTGGTCCACCGCGTGAAGGCCCGCTCGCCCTCCGGCCCCCAGACCTGGAACATGCCGCGCCACATCCGCCCCGGATCGATGGCGCTGTCGAGGACGAACCGGTCGGTGCGGCCCGGGAAGAGCTGCATGTAGACGGCGCCGAGGGCGGTGCCATACGAGACACCGAAGTACGACAACTTCTTCTCACCAAGAGCGGCGCGCATGACGTCCATGTCCCGCGCGGTGTTCCGCGTACTGAGATGAGGCAGCGAACTCCCGCCGGCCTTCAGGCACTTGTCCGCCACAGCCTTCGCCCACTTGTTGTTCGCGGCGAACTCGGCGGCGCTGCGGGTGGGGCGCGGGTAGCCCTGCTCGGCCTCGGTGAGCCCGCACTCCAGCGGCGTGCTCTCACCGATGCCACGCGGGTCGAACCCGACCATGTCGTACTGCTGACGCACGTTCTTCGGCAGCCCGTTGGCGAACATCAACGAGAGATCGAGCCCCGCCGCCCCGGGCCCACCCGGGTTGAAGGTCAGCACCCCGCGCCGCTTGCCCGGCACACTGGTCTTCACCCGGGATATCGCGAGGTCGATCCGCTTCCCCTCGGGCTTCCGATAGTCGAGCGGAACCTCCAGGGTCGAACACTGGAACTTGGCGGGCCGATCGGCGGCGCAACGCTTCCAGGTGAGCTTCTGATGGGTGTACGGGGCGAGCCGATCGGCGACGACTCTCGCGGCCGCAGTGTCCCCCGAAGCTCCCGAGGCCGCCGACGCCGACCCAGCAGCGAGCCCCGGCGCGAGCCCGGCCACCACTCCCAACGCGACCAACGGCACAAGCCGCCGCCGAAATGCGGATTGATCCACGTGACACTCCTTCTGATCGGTTTTGGTACCGACCAGTTGGACGCAGAAGAGGGCACGCACACCTGGCACACAGGGAAAGGGGCGGCACCTCCGCACAAGGTGCCGCCCCTAGGGGTGGACCGGGGCCGCCGCCGCATCGGTTGAGGGTCGGGGACACGGCGGCGGTCCCGGGGTCTTCGCGGGGCTTGGCCCGCAGGGGGTCAGCGGTGGTCGCTGCCCGTGGACGTCGACGCCGCGCGGCCTGCCTCCAGGCGGGCCACCGGGATGCGGAACGGGGAGCAGGAGACGTAGTCCAGGCCGACCTCGTGGAAGAAGTGGACGGACTCCGGGTCGCCGCCGTGTTCGCCGCAGACGCCGAGCTTGAGGTCGGGGCGGGTGGCGCGGCCGGCCGCCGCGGCGTCGCGGACGAGCTTGCCGACGCCGTCCTTGTCGATGGTCTCGAAGGGGGAGACGCCGAAGATGCCCTTTTCGAGGTAGGCGGTGAAGAAGGACGCCTCGACGTCGTCGCGGGAGAAGCCCCACACCGTCTGGGTGAGGTCGTTCGTGCCGAAGGAGAAGAACTCGGCGGCCTCCGCGATCTGCCCTGCGGTGAGCGCGGCGCGCGGCAGCTCGATCATCGTGCCGAGCGCGAGCTTCAGGTGTACGCCGGTGGCCCGCTCGACGTCGGCGATGACCTGCTCGGCCTCCTCGCGGACGATCTCCAGCTCCTGGACGGTGCCGACGAGCGGAATCATGATCTCCGCGCGCGGATCGCCCTTGGCGTTCTTGCGCTCGGCCGCGGCCTCCGCGATCGCACGGACCTGCATGGTGAACAGGCCGGGGATGACCAGGCCGAGGCGTACGCCGCGCAGGCCCAGCATCGGGTTCTGCTCGTGCAGGCGGTGCACGGCCTGGAGGAGGCGCAGGTCGTTCTCGTTGTGGTCCTTGCGGGACTCGGCGAGGGCGACGCGCACCGAGAGCTCGGTGATGTCGGGCAGGAACTCGTGCAGCGGCGGGTCGAGGAGACGTACCGTCACCGGCAGGCCGTCCATGGCCTCGAAGAGCTCGATGAAGTCCTTCTTCTGGAGCGGCAGGAGCTCCTTGAGGGCATTCTCGCGCTCCTCGTCGGTGTCCGCGAGGATCAGGTGCTCGACCAGCTCGCGGCGCTCACCGAGGAACATGTGCTCGGTGCGGCACAGGCCGATGCCCTGCGCGCCGAAGCGGCGGGCACGCAGCGCGTCCTCGGCGTTGTCGGCGTTGGCGCGCACCCGCAGGCGGCGGACCCGGTCCGCGTACGCCATGATCCGGTGCACGGCCTTGACCAGCTCGTCCGCGTCGTCGGCGCCCGCGTGCATGCGGCCCTCGAAGTACTCCACGACCGGGGAGGGCACGACCGGGACCTCGCCCAGGTACACCTTGCCGGTGGAGCCGTCGATGGAGACGACGTCGCCCTCCTCGACGACGTGGCCATTCACGGTCAGGCGACGGCGCTTGGTGTCGACCTCAAGGTCCTCCGCACCGCACACACAGGTCTTGCCCATGCCGCGCGCCACGACGGCCGCGTGGGACGTCTTGCCGCCGCGCGAGGTCAGGATGCCCTCGGCGGCGATCATGCCGTCCAGGTCGTCGGGGTTGGTCTCGCGGCGGATCAGGATGACCTTCTCGCCGGAGCGCGACCACTTGATGGCGGTGTACGAGTCGAAGACTGCCTTGCCGACGGCGGCACCCGGCGACGCGGCGATGCCACGACCGAGCTGCTCGACCTTCGCGTCCTCGTCGAAGCGCGGGAACATCAGCTGCGCGAGCTGCGCGCCGTTGACGCGCTGCAGCGCCTCGGCCTCGTCGATCAGGCCCTGGTCGACGAGCTGCGTGGCGATGCGGAAGGCGGCACCGGCGGTGCGCTTGCCGACACGGGTCTGGAGCATCCACAACTGGCCGCGCTCGATGGTGAACTCGATGTCGCAGAGATCCTTGTAGTGCGTCTCCAGGGTCTCCATGATCTGCATGAGCTGGTCGTACGACTTCTTGTCGAGCTGCTCGAGCTCGGCGAGCGGCACGGTGTTGCGGATGCCCGCGACGACGTCCTCGCCCTGCGCGTTCTGCAGGTAGTCGCCGTACACGCCCTGCTGGCCCGAGGCCGGGTCGCGGGTGAAGGCGACGCCGGTGCCGGAGTCGGGGCCGAGGTTGCCGAAGACCATCGAGCAGACGTTGACGGCGGTGCCGAGGTCGCCGGGGATGCGCTCCTGGCGGCGGTAGAGCTTGGCGCGGTCGGTGTTCCACGAGTCGAAGACCGCGTGGATCGCGAGGTCCATCTGCTCGCGCGAGTCCTGCGGGAAGTCCCGCCCGGCCTCGGTCTTGACGATCTTCTTGAACTTGGTGACGAGCTTCTTCAGCTCGGCCGCGTCCAGGTCGGTGTCGACCGTGACCTTCTTGGCCTGCTTGGCCTTCTCCAGCGCGTCCTCGAAGAGTTCGCCGTCGACGCCGAGGACGGTCTTGCCGAACATCTGGATGAGACGGCGGTACGAGTCCCACGCGAAGCGGTCGTCGCCGGACTGCTTGGCCAGGCCCTGCACGGACTTGTCGGAGAGCCCGATGTTCAGGACGGTGTCCATCATGCCGGGCATGGAGAACTTGGCGCCCGAGCGCACGGAGACGAGCAGCGGGTCGTCGGCCTGGCCGAGCTTCTTGCCCATCTTCGCCTCGAGGGCGTCGAGGTGCGCGGTGACCTCGTCACGCAGTGCCGCGGGCTCGTCGCCGCTGTCGAGGTAGACCTTGCAGGCCTCGGTGGTGATGGTGAACCCCGGAGGGACCGGAAGGCCCAGGTTGGTCATCTCGGCGAGGTTCGCACCCTTCCCGCCGAGCAGGTCCTTGAGGTCCTTGTTGCCCTCGGTGAAGTCGTAGACGAACTTCACGCCCTGAGCTACGTGGGGATCTTTGTTTTCCGACACGGGTCTCGACTCCTCGAGGACGCGGTGGCTGCCCTGACGGCGAGGAACATACCCAGATCGAAGGCGTCTGGGTACGTCCACTTGTGGGTCACACGGGCGTAACCACCCGTCCGCCGCTAGATCGAAAGTGACTGCGCGGTAGCGAGTCCGGCGCGGAAGGATTCAAGTCTTGAACGGAAGACTTGCTAACTACCCCTCTTTCGCTCACATGAGCGCCACGAACTCAGATGTGAGTTCAACTCATAAATGATCGAGCGATGGCACTCAGTGCCACCCCTTGGAGAAGTGCAGCCACCCGAAGGCCACCCCGAGCCCGCTCATGTGAGCGCAAGACCTATCAGGGGTGGCGAGAATCACGCTGTTTGGAGCGGCGAAATCTCGGCATTCGAGCCGCCGCGGGGGCACCTCGGGGGGCCGTCAGAAACCGAGCGCGGCGAGCCGCGCCTCCACCCGCTCGGGGGCGTACAACTGCTCCACCACCAGCGCACCTGCCCCGAGCAGGCCCGCGCGCTCGCCGAGGCGCGAGGTGACGATCTCCAGGTGGGCGGTGGAGCGCGGCAGGGCCCGCTGGTAGAGCAGCTCGCGCACGCCGGTGAGGAAGGGTGTTCCGGCCAGATCTCCGGCGATCATGAGAACGCCGGGGTTGAGCAGGGTCACGACGGTGGCGAGGACCTCGCCGACCTGCCGTCCGGCCTCGCGCGCGAGCCCCACGGCCTCCGGGTGCCCGGCGGCGAGCAGCTCCCGTACGTCGGAGCCGGACGCGGCCGGCACCCCCGCCGCCGCCAGCCGTGCCGCCACGGCCCGCCCGCTGGCCACGGCGGCCAGGCAGCCGTACGACCCGCACTTGCACAGCGCGGCGGCGCTCCCGGGGACGCCGGGCACCCGTATGTGCCCGATGTCGCCCGCGCCGCCGTCGATGCCCCGGTAGACCGAGCCGTCGACGACGACGCCGGCGCCGATGCCGGTGGAGACCTTGACCAGGGCGAAGGCCGAGCAGTCGGGATAGTGGGCGCGCTGCTCTCCGTACGCCATCAGGTTGGCGTCGTTGTCGACGCACACCGGAACGGGGGCCGAGGCGGTGGTTGGGGCGCCCGCGTGTTCCGTGAACGCGCGGCGGAGCCTGCCTCGTATGTCGTAGCCGTCCCAGCCGGGCATGATCGGCGGCTGCACCACCCGGCCGGTCCCGCTGTCGACCGGCCCCGGCACGGCGAGGCCGATGCCGCACACCGAGTCCGCCGGCCGGCCGCTCGCGCGCAGCAGCTCGCCGAATCCGGCGCCGACCTCGTCCAGGACCTTCTCCGGGCCCTCGTCGACCCGCAGCGGCCAGCCGTGCTCGGCGACGACCTCGCCGGTGAGGGTGAGCAGGGCCGTGCGGGCGTGCCGGGTCTCCAGGTCGGCGGCGAGTACGACGGCGTGCGCGTCGTCGAATTCGAGCCGAACGGAGGGGCGGCCGCCGAGCGGGGACTCCACCGGGTTGCCGGAGCCCTCGCGGAGCCAGCCCGCGCGGAAGAGGCGGTCCAGGCGCTGGCCGACGGTGGCGCGGGACAGGCCGGTGACCTGTTGCAGGGCGCCGCGGGTCGTGGCGCGGCCGCTGCGGACGAGGTGGAGCAGGTCGCCCGCGCTGGCGCGGTCACTTCCGTTCACGCTTTTCATGCCCACTCTCCTGCACCTACCCCGCACTCGGCCGTACAGGCCCTTGTGCTCGTCAACTAGGCGTTACATATTGGGTTTTGCGTGTTAAGCAGACGTAACTCTATGGTGGATGGACTCAAACTGACAGGCTGTCGTACCGCCCACGGTGAGCGGTCGGCGGCCCCCGGGAGTGACGCGTGGACCGTACGACCACGACGAGGGCCGAGACCCGGCCCCGCCCCACCGCGGCGACCGGCTCCGCCGCCGGGCGCGCCACGCCCGCCCCGCAGTCCTCGCCCGCCCCACACGCCCCGCACACCGCGCCCGCCGTGCTCCGCGAGCGCGCGGCGCGGGTCCTGGCCGCCAACTGGACCGGCGGTTCCACGGTCCCGTCCCGCGAGCTGTATCCCCACCAGTGGTCGTGGGACTCGGCGTTCATCGCCATCGGCTTACGCCATCTGTCGCCCCTCCGCGCCCAGTTGGAGCTGGAGACACTGCTGTCCGCGCAGTGGGCGGACGGGCGGTTACCGCACATCGTGTTCAATCCCTCCGTCCCGCTCGACGCGTATTTCCCGAGCCCCGACTTCTGGCGCTCCACCACGGCGGGGCGTGCCGCGGGGGCGCCCGGCACCGTGCAGACCTCCGGCATCGTGCAGCCGCCGGTACACGCGCTCGCCGCCTGGCTGGTCCATCTGGCCGACCCCGCCCTGTCCCGGGCCCGCGCGTTCCTGCCGCGCCTGCACCCGCGCCTCGCCGCCTGGCACCGCTTCCTCCTCCACCACCGCGACCTCGGCGGCGCGGGGCTCGCGGCCGTCGTCCACCCCTGGGAGCAGGGGATGGACAACAGCCCTTGCTGGGACGCCCCGTTGAGCCGGGTGTCGCCCGCGCGACCGCACACGTTCCGCCGCGCGGACCTGGACCACGGCTCACCGCAGGACCGGCCGACGGATCTGGACTACGGCCGGTATGTGCGGCTGGCGGCGGACTACCGGGACGGGGGGTACGGGGCCGGGGTGGCGGCCGGGCGCGGCGGGACGGCGCCCGCAGCGGGCCTCGCCGCCGGCGGTTTCGCCGTCGAGGACCCGTCCTTCAACGCCCTCCTGATCGCGTCCGAGCACGCGCTGGCCCGGATCACCGGTGAACTCGGCGTACCCGCGACGGCCCGGCACGAGCGCGCGGAGCGCCTCACACGCGTGCTGGTGGAGCGGCTGTGGGACCCGACGGACGGGATCTTCCGGTGCCGCGATCTGCTGGCCGGGGGCCTTGAGGGGGCGAGCGGCGGGGACGGGGCGGCGCGGGACGGGACGGCCGGGCGGGCCAGATCGGGCGGTCGGGGTTCCGCGGCCGGGTGGGCCGACGGCGCCGATCGCGTTGGTGGCGTTGGCGGCGTTGGCGGCGTTGGCGGCGTTGGTGGTGCGCTCATCGGTGAGGTCGGGGTGACCGGGCTTGTGCCGCTCGTGTTGCCGGGGCTGCCGCGGGACATCGCTGCGGCTCTGGTGCGCACCGCGTGCGGGCCGCGTTTTGAGCTCGGTGGGCGGGTTCGGCTCGTGCCCAGTCACGATCTGCTCAGCCCCGCCTTCGACCCGCAGCGGTACTGGCGTGGGCCTGCCTGGTTCAACACCAACTGGCTGCTGGAGCGCGGCCTTCGGCTGCACGGTGAGCGGGAGCGCGCGGACGTGCTGCGCGCGGCGGTGCTCGACACCGCGGTGGCCTCCGACTTCGCCGAGTACGTGGATCCGTACACCGGAAGCGGCTGCGGCGCCCGCGGCTTCAGCTGGAGCGCGGCGCTCGCCCTCGACATGAGCGTGGACGTGGACATGAATGTGAATGTGACAGCGGGGGCTGAACGGGACGAAGGGGCTCGGGATGAGTGACCGGCATCATCAACTGCTCGTGCACGGCGCGACGTTCGCGGCAGTGGGCGCGGGCGGCGACATCCGGGGCGTGCCCGGCGGCACCGCCCCGGACGGGCTGTTCGTGCGCGACGCACGGCACCTGAGCCGCTGGCAGCTCACGGTGGACGGCGCCGTCCCCGAGGTGCTCACACCGGTGACCGCCTCCGCGGCGGGCACCTCGGCCCCGGGCACCGACACCGGCGTGGCGCGCTGCGTCCTCGTGCCGCGCGGCGGCCGCCAGGAGCCGCCCGCATACACGCTCTTCCGCGAACAGGCCGTCGTCGACGGCGCGTTGGTGGAGGCCCTGCGCATCACCAGCAACCGCCCGGTGCCGACGACGCTGCGGCTCGCGGTGACCGCCGACGCGGACTTCACCGACCAGTTCGAGCTGCGCTCGGACCACCGTACGTACGCCAAGACGGGGGCGGTGAGGTCGCGGCGGGTGCTGACGGCCGACGCCGACGGCCCCAGGGCCGAAATCCGCACCCGCCCCGGGACCAGCGGGCGCGCCCCTCACGGCGGACCCGCCCAACCCCGCCCGGAAGGCGTCGAGTTCGGCTACCGCCGTGGCGACTGGATCGCCCGCACCGCCGTCACCTCCGAGCCCGCCCCGGACGCCGTCGAGGAGACCGGCACCGGCGCCCGCCGCCTGGTGTGGACGCTGGAGCTGGACGCGCACGGGTCGGCCGACATGGCCCTGACCGTCACGGCCGGGCCGCACGGCGCGCCGCCGCGCCCCGCCCCGCCGCGCTCCCCCGGTGCGGCCCTGGCCCAACTCGCCGAGGCAGAGCGGGAGTTCACGTCCGCCGTGACCCCGCCCACGGGCTGGCCCGAGCTGGCCGCGGCCTGTACGCGCGGCCTCGCCGACCTCGCCTCGCTCCAGGTACCCGCGCGCGGGCCCGACGGCGAGGAGCTGAGCGTGCCCGCGGCGGGCGTGCCGTGGTTCCTCACGCTGCTCGGCCGCGACGCCCTGCTGACCTCCCTGTTCGCACTGCCGTACCTGCCGCGCCTGGCCGCCGCGACGCTGCCCGCGCTCGCCGCGACGCAGGCGACCGAGCACACCGAGGGGCGCGTCGCCCAGCCCGGCAAGATCGTGCACGAGGTGCGGCACGGCGAGCTCGCGCACTTCGGACAGGTCCCCTTCGGGCGGTACTACGGCTCGGTGGACGCCACCCCGCTGTTCCTCGTACTGCTCGGCGCGTACACCGAACAGACCGGCGACACCGCCCTGGCCCGGCGCCTGCAGCCGCACGCGCGGGCCGCTGTCGGCTGGATGCTGGACCACGGCGGGCTCACCTCGCGCGGCTACCTCGTCTACCGCGCGGACGAGGGCGGCCTCGCCAACCAGAACTGGAAGGACTCCCCCGGCGCGATCTGCGACGCCGACGGGACGCGGGCGCTCGGTCCCGTGATGGCCGCGGGCGCGCAGGGGTACGCGTACGACGCGTTGCGGCGCACGGCGTGGCTCGCGCGCACGGTGTGGGACGACGAGGTGTATGCGGCCCTGCTCGCGCAGACCGCCGCCGACCTCCGCGACCGCTTCCAGCGGGACTTCTGGATGCCCGCGCGCTCGTTCCCCGCGCTCGCGCTCGACGGGAACGGCGGGCAGGTCGACGCGCTCGCCTCCGACGCGGGGCACCTGCTCTGGTCGGGGCTGCTCGACAAGGAGTACGGCGAGGCGGTGGGCCGCCGCCTGCTCGAACCGGACTTCTTCTCGGGCTGGGGCGTCCGTACGATCGCCGCCGGGCAGGGGGCGTACCACCCGCTCTCCTACCACCGGGGCTCCGTCTGGCCCCACGACAACGCCCTCATCACCCTCGGCCTGGCCCGCTACGGCCTCCACGACGAGGCCCGCACCGTCGCCCACGCCCTCGTGGACGCGGCGACCACGGCGGCGGGCCGCCTCCCCGAAGTACTCGCGGGGTACGAGCGGGAGGCGTACCCCGCGCCCGTCCCCTACCCCCACGCCTGCGTACGCGAGTCCCGCTCGGCGGCGGCCCCGCTGGCGCTGCTCACGGCGGTGGGCGGGGCGTAACCGTGTCCCCGGGGGCAGGCCACCTGCGGCGTCAGCCGCCCGACGTGTCCAGTTCCGCGTCCGCCGAGATGCCCGCGCAGTCGTACGGGTCCTTGAGCCAGCCGTCCGGCAGGACCACGCGGTTGTTGCCGGACGTGCGGCCGCGCGGGCCGTCGGCGCCGGCCGGCCAGTCCTGGTCGAGGTCCAACTCGCCGAGGCCGTCCTCGAGTTCGGCCAGCGAGGACGTGATCGCGAGGCGCTTGCGCATCTCGGAACCGACCGCGAAGCCCTTCAGGTACCAGGCGACGTGCTTGCGGAAGTCGATGACGCCCCGCGCCTCGTCCCCGATCCACTCGCCGAGCAGGGTGGCATGCCGCAGCATGACGGCGGAAACCTCCCGCAGCGAGGGAGCCGCGGGCGCCCCCGTCCCCTCGAACGCGGCCACCAGGTCGCCGAAGAGCCACGGCCGCCCGAGGCACCCGCGCCCCACGACCACCCCGTCGCACCCGGTCTCGCGCATCATCCGCACCGCGTCCGCCGCCGACCAGATGTCGCCGTTGCCGAGCACCGGGATCTCCGGGACGTGCTCCTTGAGGCGGGCGATCGCGTCCCAGTCCGCCGTGCCGCCGTAGTGCTGCGCCGCAGTCCGCCCGTGCAGGGCGATCGCCGTGACGCCCTCCTCGACGGCGATCCGCCCGGCGTCCAGGAACGTGATGTGGTCGTCGTCGATGCCCTTGCGCATCTTCATCGTCACGGGCAGGTCCCCGGCGCCGCTCACGGCCTCCTTCAGGATCGCCCGCAGCAGCGGCCGCTTGTACGGCAGCGCCGAGCCGCCGCCCTTGCGGGTCACCTTGGGGACCGGGCAGCCGAAGTTCAGGTCGATGTGGTCGGCCAGGCCCTCCTCCGCGATCATGCGGACGGCCTTGCCGACGGTGGCGGGGTCCACGCCGTACAGCTGGATCGAGCGCGGCGTCTCGCTCGCGTCGAAGTGGATCAGCTGCATGGTCTTCTCGTTGCGCTCCACCAGGGCGCGCGTCGTGATCATCTCGCTGACGAAGAGACCCTTGCCGCCGCTGAACTCCCGGCACAGCGTCCGGAACGGCGCGTTCGTGATCCCGGCCATGGGCGCGAGCACGACGGGCGGCCGCACAGCGTGCGGACCAATCGACAGTGCAGGCAGTCCTGACAGTACCGACTGTGCCGACAGCGACGGCGACTGCGTGGGCTGGGACATCGGGCGGGTCTCCGGGAACGTACGAGAAGAAGGGGGCAAGCCTCCATTGTCCCTCACTCCCCGGACAGCTCCGCCAGCCGCCCGAGCGCCCGCTCGGTCTCCTCGTCGGCGGGGACGTACGCCACGAGGCGGTGCGCCTGCGGCTGCGGGGCCATCCACAGGTTGCGGTGCTCCAGGCGCAGCAGCCCCACCTCGGGGTGCCGGTACCGCTTGACGTGCGGCGACATCGTCGCGACCTCGTGCCGCTCCCACAGCTCGCGGAACTCCGCCGACTCGGCGAGCAGCCCGTCGAGCCGCTCCTTCCAGGCGGGCTCGGCCACGTGCTCGGCCATGCCCGCGCGGTACTTGGCGATCAGATCGGCCAGCATCTCGTCCCGGTCGAGGAACGTCTCGCGCCAGTGCGTGCTGGTGGTGAGCAGCCACAGGCAGTTGCGCTCGCGCGGCGGCAGTTCGGTCAGCTCGCCGAAGACCTGGGCGAAGGGGCGGTTGTGGGCGAGGACGTCGTAGCGGGCGTTCTGGAGGGTGGCCGGATAGGGCGCGATGGTGTGCATCAGGCGCAGCGCGGTCGGGGAGAGGAGCGGGCAGTCGTAGTCGGGGCGCTGGTCGATGACGCCCGCGAGGACGAAGAGGTGGCCGCGCTCGGTCGGGTCCATGAGGAGCGCGCGGGCGATGGCGTCCAGGACCTGCGCGGAGACCCGGATGGCCCGGCCCTGCTCCAGCCACGTGTACCAGGTGACGCCGACGGCGGAGAGCTGCGCGACCTCCTCGCGGCGCAGGCCGGGCGTACGGCGCCGGCCCCCGCGCACGAGTCCCACCTGCTCCGGCGAGATGCGCTCGCGGCGGCTGCGCAGGAAGGCGGCGAGCTCCTGGCGGCGGATGTCGGGGGCGGCTGCCGCGGCTCCTGCGGGGGCCGCTGCGACTGCGGGCTCTGCGGTGACGGTCACACCACCAGGCTGCCGCACCGCTCACCCCGTTGCCAGGTGCGCCTGGTACCAGGATAAAGACACTCTGGTACCCCCCTAGGGGGAGCGCTCATCGTCGTACCCGTGACCCTCACGAACAACGCCCTCAAGCCTGGCTCCCGCATCCACCCCACCTCCGCCCCCACCGCCCTCACCCCCCTCGGCCTCCTCACCATCCTCCTCGGCGCGGCCCTGCCGATGATCGACTTCTTCGTCGTCAACGTCGCTCTGTCCGACATCGAGGCCGATCTGAACGCCCCCGCCGCCACCCTGGAGATGGTGGTCGCGGGCTACGCCGTCGCGTACGCCGTGCTGCTCGTGCTCGGTGGCCGGCTCGGCGACACGCACGGCCGCCGGACGCTGTTCCTGTGGGGCGTCGCCGCCTTCGGTCTTACCTCGCTGGCGTGCGGGCTCGCCCCGACGGCGTGGTGGCTGGTGGCGGCGCGGGTGGCGCAGGGCGCCGCGTCCGCGCTGATGCTGCCGCAGGTGCTCGCCACCATCCACGCGACGACCAGCGGGGAGCGGCGCGCGCGTGCCGTCTCGCTGTACGGCTCCGTGGGCGGGGTCTCCATGGTGCTCGGGCAGATACTCGGCGGCGTCCTGGTGGCCGCCGACCTGGCGGGCACGGGCTGGCGCATGGTGTTCCTGGTGAACGTGCCGGTGGCCGCGCTCGCCCTGGTGTTCGCGGTGCGCGCGGTGCCGGACAGCCGGGCGGAGCGTCCGGCGCGCGGCGACCTCGCCGGGACGGTCCTGTTCGCGGCCGGCCTGACCGCGTTCCTGCTGCCGCTCACCGAGGGCCGGGCCGCGGGCTGGCCGCTCTGGTCGGTCCTCGTCCTCGTCGCCGCGCCCTTCCTGATGTGGGCGTTCGCCGTAGTGGAGCGGCGGGCGGAGGCGGGCGGCGGCAGTCCGCTGCTTCCGCCGTCCCTGATGCGGGAGCCGGGCGTCCGCCGAGGGCTGCTCATCGGGGTGCCCGTCTTCATCGGGTTCAGCGGCTGGATGTTCGTGAGCGCGGTGACGCTTCAGCACGGTCTCGGGTACGGCGCCCTCAAGGCGGGCCTGACCCTGATCCCGATGGGCATCGCCCAGTTCACGGCGTCGCTGCTCGCGCCGCGCCTGGTGAACCGCCTTGGCAGCCGGGCCCTGACCCTGTGCGCGCTGGTGCACGGCACGGGCGTCGCCGTCCTCGCCCTGACCGTGCTGTGGGCCCCGTGGTCGGCGCTCACCCCACTGACGCTGGCGCCGGGCCTGGCGCTGTGCGGCTTCGGCCAGGGCATTCAGCTCCCGCTGTACTTCCGGATCCTGCTGTCCGCCGTGCCGGCCGCGCGGGCGGGCGCGGGCAGCGGGCTCGCCGCGACGGCCCAGCAGTCCTGCCTGGCGGTGGGCGTGGCGACGCTCGGCTCGCTGTTCCTGGCCCTGGACTCGGGCATCGGCCTGCGCGAGGCCTTCGCGACGGTCCTCGCCGTCCAGCTCGCGGGGCTCCTGGGCCTCGCGGCGCTGAGCCTGCGGCTGCCGCGCGACCTCGGCTGAGGCGACGTACCGCGCGGACGTACTCGGCCGAGGCGACGTACCCCGCATGGGGATACCGTCGGCTGTATGCCCGAGCTGAGCCACCGGCACCGGATACTCGTGCTCGCGATCTGCTGCATGAGCCTGCTGATCGTGAGCCTCGACAACACCATCCTGAACGTGGCGCTGCCCGCGATGGGCCGGGAGTTCGACGCCGGTGTCTCGGGCATGCAGTGGACGATCGACGCGTACACCCTGGTCCTCGCGTCGTTCCTGATGCTGGCGGGCTCGACGGCCGACCGGATCGGGCGCCGCAAGGTGTTCCAGGCGGGCCTGCTGGTCTTCACGCTGGGCTCGGTGCTGTGCTCGCTCGCGCCGAACCTGGAGTGCCTGGTGGCGTTCCGCATGGTCCAGGCGGTCGGCGGCTCGATGCTCAACCCGGTCGCCATGTCGATCATCACCAACACCTTCACCGAGCCGCGCGAGCGGGCCCGCGCCATCGGGGTGTGGGGCGGCGTCGTCGGCATCTCCATGGCGGCGGGGCCGCTGGTGGGCGGGGTGCTGGTGGACTCGGTGGGGTGGCGGGCGATCTTCTGGGTCAATCTGCCGGTGGGCCTCGCGGCACTGTTCCTCACGGCGCGGTACGTCCCCGAGTCCCGCGCGCCGAAGCCGCGCCGCCCCGACCCGGTCGGCCAGCTCCTGGTCATCGCCCTGCTCGGCGCCCTCACATACGCGATCATCGAGGCGCCCACGGCGGGCTGGACGTCCCCCCTGATCATGACGTTCGCGGCGACGGCGGCAGCCGCGCTGGTGGGCCTGCTCCTGTACGAGCCGCGCCGCGAGGAACCCCTGATCGACCTGCGCTTCTTCAAGTCGGCGCCGTTCAGCGGAGCCACCGTCATCGCGATCGCGGCCTTCGCCGCCCTGGGCGGCTTCCTCTTCCTCGCCACCCTCTATCTCCAGGACGTACGCGGCCTCGACGCCCTGCACGCGGGCCTGTGGATGCTGCCGATGGCGGCCATGACGCTGGTGTGCGCGCCCCTGTCGGGCCGTCTGGTCGGCGCCCGCGGCCCCCGCCCGTCCCTGCTGATCGCAGGCGTGGCGATGACGGCGTCCGGGGTGCTCTTCGCGGCGTACGAGGCGGAGAACGCGACCGCCAGCCGCCTGATCGCCTACATCCTCTTCGGCGTGGGCTTCGGCTTCGTGAACGCCCCCATCACCAACACCGCGGTCTCCGGCATGCCCCGCGCCCAGGCGGGCGTGGCCGCCGCCGTCGCCTCCACCAGCCGCCAGATCGGCCAGACCCTCGGCGTCGCGGTGATCGGCGCGATCCTGGCCTCCGGGGTCGCCTCGTCCTCGTACGCCACCGGGTTCACGGCGGCCGCCCGACCCGCCTGGTGGGTGATCACGGGCTGCGGCCTGGCGGTCCTGGTGGTCGGCACGCTGACGAGCGGACGCTGGGCCCGGGAGACGGCACGCCGGACGGCACAACGCCTGCCTCAGGAAAACCTGTTGGCGGACCACGGCGACCGCGGCTAGATTTCCGGAGGCCGTGCGAGAGAACGAGGAGGTGGTACCCGTGAACGCTGTATCGACATGGGTGCTCCCCTCCGGGGTCACGGTCGGGCGATAGGTCGTCCGGGAGCGCCGCAACTGAGCCCTCCCGAAAGGCACGACCATGCTGCACTTCACTTCCGAGCAGCGCCTCGACGACGGCGTCCTGGAACGCGAATTCACCCTGGGCGAGATCCCCGGCGTCCTGTGGACGCCCAAGTCCCCCACCCCGGCCCCGCTGATCCTCATGGCCCACAACAACGGCCTGCCCAAGAGTCAGGCCCGGCTGGTGGCTCGGGGCCGGCACACCGCGGCGTACGGCTACGCGGTGGCCACCATCGACGCCGCCGGGTGCGGTGACCGTCCCCGTTCCGCCGCCGACGAGCAGGCCCGCGCCGAACTCCGCCGGGCGATGCGGGCCGGCGAGCCGGTCGATGAGATCTTCGAGTCCCTCGTCGGCCCGCTGGTCGAGAACGCGGCCCCGGAATGGCGGACCACCCTGGACGCCCTCCTCGCCCTGCCCGAGATCGGCGGCCCCGTCGGCTACTCGGGGTGGATGGCCCTCGGCATCCGGCTCGCGGTGATCGAGCCGCGCCTCGCCGCCGCCGGTTTCTTCGCCGGGGGCTACGTACCCCGAGCCCAGCGTGAGGAGGCCCGGCAGCTCACCGTCCCCCTGTTGCTCCTGCTGCAGTGGGACGACGAAGGAAACCCCCGGCAGCGCGCCCTCGACCTGTTCGACGCCTTCGGCACCAAGGAAAAGACACTGCACGCCAACATGGGCGGCCACACCGGCACCCCATGGTTCGAGGGCGAGGACGCGAACCGGTTCTTCGGCCGCCACCTGAAGTAGGGCCAGGCACGGGTTACAAATTACAGATGACAGATTTCAAAACTTGAAATCTGTCAGTCGAGGGTGCATGGTGGAGGCACGGCGCCGGCGCGCCGTGGTCGCGGCGGTCGTTCGCCGCCCTCCACCCAGCACACTCCCAGGAGCCCTCATGCGCACCTTGAACCTCGGCACCACCGGCCCCACCACCTCCGCCCTCGGCCTCGGCTGCATGGGCATGTCCGCGCTGTACGGCGAGGCCGACCGCACGGAGTCCGTCGCGACGATCCACGCCGCCCTCGAAGCGGGCGTCACGCTCCTCGACACCGGCGACTTCTACGCGATGGGCCACAACGAACTCCTCATCGGCGAGGCCCTGCGCTCCGCCCCCGCCGCCCGCCGCGAACAGGCCCTCACCAGCGTGAAGTTCGGCGCCCTCCGCGACCCGGACGGCGGCTGGGCGGGCTACGACGGGCGCCCGGCCGCGGTGAAGAACTTCGCCGCGTACTCCCTGCAGCGTCTCGGCGTCGACCACATCGACGTCTACCGCATCGCCCGCATGGACCCGGACGTGCCGGTCGAGGAGACCGTCGGCGCCATCGCCGAGCTGGTCGAGAAGGGGCACGTGCGCCACATCGGGCTCTCGGAGGTCGGCGCCGACACCCTGCGCCGGGCCGCCGCCGTCGCCCCCATCTCGGACCTCCAGATCGAGTACTCGCTGATCTCGCGCGGCATCGAGGCCGAGATCCTGCCCACCGCCGCCGAGCTCGGCATCGGCGTCACCGCGTACGGCGTCCTGTCGCGCGGCCTGATCTCCGGCCACTTCACCCGCGACCGGCAGCTCGCCGCGAACGACTTCCGCGGCATCAGCCCCCGCTTCCAGGGCGAGAACCTCCAGCGCAACCTGGACCTCGTCGACGCCCTGCGCAAGATCGCCGACGACAAGGGCGTGAGCGTCGCGCAGACCGCCATCGCCTGGGTGCTCGCCCAGGGCCCGAAGTCCGGCGCCGCGATCGTGCCGCTGGTCGGCGCCCGCCGCCGCGACCGCCTCACCGAGGCCCTCGGCGCCCTGGACGTGACGCTCGACGACGCCGACCTCGCCGCCATCGAGCAGGCCGTCCCGGCAGGCGCCGCCGCGGGCTCCCGCTACCCCGAGGCGCAGATGGCGCACCTCGACAGCGAGCACTGACATGACCGGCCACCGCCCCGGCGGGTACCGACCGGTACCTTCTTGACCATGGCTACGACCGAGACCCTGACCGCCGAGCGCATCCTCGCCACGACCGAGGAGGTGCTGCGCCGCCACGGTGCCGCCAAGGCGACCGTGGTGGACGTGGCCCGCGCGCTCGGCGTCAGCCACGCCAGCGTGTACCGCCACTTCCGCACGAAGGCCGCGCTGCGCGAGGCGGTCACCAAGCGCTGGCTGGACCGGACGTCCGACGCCCTGTCCGGCGTGGTCGACGCGGAGGGCCCCGCCGAGGACCGGCTGCGGCGCTGGCTCGCCGGGCTCTTCGAGGCCAAGCAGCACAAGGCGGGCGACGACCCCGAGCTGTTCGCGACGTACACGGTCCTCGTCGGCGAGGCCAGCGAGGTCGTCGACGAGCACATCGCGGACCTCACCGGACAGCTCGCCGTGATCGTCCGACAGGGCTCCGAGGGCGGCGAGTTCGTCCCGTGCGACCCGGACGTCACGGCCCGCGCCCTGTTCGAGGCCACGGCCCGCTACCACGACCCGGCGTACGCCCCGGACTGGTCGCGCGCGGGCGTCGAGGACGCGTTCACCTCGCTGCTCGACCTGCTCGTACGGGGCCTGCGGCCCTGACGCCGCCACCGCCGCCCCACCCGATTCCCCCGTTCCGCTGACCCGCCCCCGCCCCTCCTGATTCCCTGAACCCCGGCACACCCGCGGGACATCAGGAGGAGCGAAGTGGCTTTAGGGGCAAGCGAGTTGACGGATCCAGGGAAGCTTGAAGCCGACTACGTCGTCGTCGGCGCCGGGTCCGCGGGCTGCGTACTCGCCGCACGGCTCAGCGAGGACCCGGACACCAGCGTCCTGCTGCTCGAAGCGGGCCCCCGCGACACGAAGGCGGACCTCGCCACGCCCTCCGCGTGGCCGTCGCTGTGGGGCACGGACGTGGACCACGGATACGCGACGCTGCCGCAGCCGGGCCTCGGCGGCACCACCCCGCCCTGCCCGCGCGGCCGCACCCTCGGCGGCTCCAGCGCCATCAACGCGATGGTGTTCCTGCGCGGCCACCGCGCCGACTACGACGCGTGGGCGGCGGCGGGCTGCGCCGGCTGGGGCTTCGACGAGCTGCTGCCGTACTTCCGGCGCATGGAGTCCGTACCGGGCGCCGGCAGCGCGGGCGCCGAACTCCGGGGCGGATCCGGCCCGTTGCGCCCCTCCCCCGCCCCGGACGCCGACGTCCACCCGCTCTCGCGCACCTTCGTCGACGCGGCCGTGGCCGCGGGACACCCCCTCACCGACGACTTCAACGGCGCCCGCCAGGAAGGCGCGGGCCTGCACGACCTGTCGGTCCTCGACGGGGCCCGGCAGAGCGCGGCCGACGCCTACCTGCACCCCGTCGCCGCGCACCGCCCGCACCTGACGGTGTCCACGGACTCCCGCGCGCACCGGCTGCTCTTCGACGGCGACCGGTGCACCGGCGTGGAGTTCACCCGCGGCGGCGAGACGGTACGGGCGTACGCGCGCGCCGAAGTGATCGTCAGCGCGGGCGCCGTCGACTCGCCCCGGCTCCTCATGCTGTCGGGCATCGGCCCGGCCGACGAGCTGCGCCGGGCCGGGGTCGAGGTCCGCCACGACCTGCCGGGCGTGGGCCGGGAACTCCAGGACCATCCGCTGTGCGGTCTCGTGTACGAGGCCGAGCGGCCGATACCGCCGGGCTGCCTGAACCTCTCGGAGGCCTCCCTCGCGTGGCGCAGCGAGGCGTCCCTGCCGGGCCCGGACATGCAGATGATGTTCATCCACCTGCCGTACCACCCGCCGACGATGACCGCGCCGGAGAACGGCTTCACCCTCGCCGTGGCCACGGTCCCGCGGGCCCGCGGCTCGATACGCCTCGCGGACGCCGACCCGGGCACGGCGCCGTTGATCGACCCCGGCTATCTCGGCGAGGAGTCGGACGTACGGCGCATGCTGCACGGCCTTGAGGTGGCGCGGGAGGTGGTGGCCTCGGGGCCGTTCGCCGAGTGGGGTCCGCGCGAGGTGCTTCCGGGGGCGGACGTCACGGACGAGGCGGGGCTGCGGGCGTTCCTCGCGGCGGCGACGGGTCCGTACTTCCACCTCGCGGGCAGCTGCGCGATGGGCACGGGCCCGGAGGCGGTGGTGACGCCGGACCTCAGGGTGCGGGGCGTGCCGGGCCTCAGGGTCGCGGACGCGTCGGTGATGCCGTCGCTCGTGTCGGTGAACACGAACGCGGCGGCGCTGGTCATCGCGGAGAAGGCGGCGGACCTGGTCCGCAACACCCACTAGCGGCCCGCGTCGGCCACCCGCGGAAACCGCCCTAATCAGCCGCGGGCGCCGACGGATCCACCGTCGCCTGGTGCTCCTGGGCCAGGTGTTCCTCCGCCTTGAGCCACGGCAGGAACTGCGCCTTGCGGCTCCATCCGCAGGTGTCGCAGGTCAACTGCCGCTGCACACCCGCTTTTTGCACGTGGACGATGTGTTCGCGCCCGTGCTGATCCCATCTGCTGACCTTGCTCGTGGTCGTCGAAGGCATGGCGCCCAGTGTGCAGCAAAGGCCCCCGATTCCGTGGCCGGAACCGGGGGCCTTCGTGACAAGAAAGCGTGAACGTCAGCAGCCGACGAGACGCGTGGCCAGGTAGCCCTCGATCTGGTCGAGGGACACCCGCTCCTGCTTCATGGTGTCGCGCTCGCGCACGGTCACCGCGTTGTCCTCAAGGGTGTCGAAGTCGACCGTCACGCAGTACGGCGTGCCGATCTCGTCCTGGCGGCGGTAGCGGCGGCCGATGGCGCCGGCGTCGTCGAACTCGATGTTCCAGTTCTGCCGCAGCGCGGTGGCCAGGCCCTTGGCCTTGGGCGAGAGCTCCGGGTTCCGCGACAGGGGCAGCACCGCGACCTTCACCGGGGCGATGCGGTGGTCGAAGCGCATGACCGTGCGCTTCTCCAGCTTGCCCTTGGCGTTGGGCGCCTCGTCCTCGATGTAGGAGTCGAGCAGGAAGGCGAGCATGGTACGGCCGACACCGGCGGCGGGCTCGATGACGTACGGAGTCCAGCGCTCGCCGGCCTCCTGGTCGAAGTAGGACAGGTCCTGGCCGGAGGCCTTGGAGTGCGCCGACAGGTCGTAGTCGGTGCGGTTGGCGACGCCCTCCAGCTCGCCCCACTCGCTGCCGCCGAACTGGAAGCGGTACTCGATGTCAGCGGTGCGCTTGGAGTAGTGGGAGAGCTTCTCCTTCGGGTGCTCGAACCACCGCATGTTCTCCTCGCGCAGGCCCAGGCCGGTGTACCAGTTCCAGCGCTGCTCCATCCAGTACTCCTGCCACTTCTCGTCCTCGCCCGGCTTGACGAAGAACTCCATCTCCATCTGCTCGAACTCGCGGGTGCGGAAGATGAAGTTGCCGGGCGTGATCTCGTTGCGGAAGGACTTGCCCATCTGGGCGATGCCGAACGGCGGCTTGCGGCGCGAAGTCGTCTGCACCTGGGCGAAGTTGGTGAAGATGCCCTGGGCGGTCTCGGGGCGCAGGTAGGCGACGGAGCCGCTGTCCTGGGTGGGACCGAGGTGCGTGGAAAGCAGACCCGAGAACTGCTTGGGCTCGGTGAACTGACCCTTGGTGCCGCAGTTGGGGCAGTTGATGTCGGCGAGGCTCTCCGGGGCGCGGCCCTTCTTCTCCTGGAAGGCCTCCTCCAGGTGGTCCGCGCGGAAGCGCTTGTGGCAGGAGGTGCACTCGGTCAGCGGGTCGGTGAAGGTGGCGACGTGGCCGGAGGCCTGCCAGACGTCGGTGGCCAGGATCACGGACGAGTCGATGCCGACGACGTCTTCCCGCGAGGTGACCATGTAGCGCCACCACTGACGCTTGAGGTTCTCCTTCAGCTCGACGCCCAGGGGTCCGTAGTCCCAGGCGGCTCGCTGGCCGCCGTAGATCTCACTGCACGGAAAGACGAAGCCTCGGCGCTTGCTCAGGCTGACGATGGTGTCGATCTTGTCGGCGGCCACGGTGCTCTCTTCATTACGACGACGGCGAAGCCACGCTTCAGGGCTGACGAAGCGCATGCCTCAGGAGCGAATGCTTCAGATTACCGGCGGCCGTACCCCTCGGATCAAATCGGTTCGGGTGCGGGCCGGTTCCCGCTGTCGCCGAGCGCGAGCAGACGCGTACAGATCGACACTTTGTTGACAACCGTTTCCAAGTTTGTTGAAAATGACTGTCATGAACGTACGACGCCTCATACCCAGCGCAGTCCTCGCCACCGCCACGGTGCTGGGCCTGTCCGCCCTCACCGCCTGCTCCTCCGACGCGGCGGACAAGAACAACGAGGGCAAGCTGGACGTGGTGGCGTCGTTCTACCCCATGGAGTTCCTGGCCAAGGAGATCGGCGGCGACGACGTCGAGGTCACGACTCTGACCGAGCCCGGCCAGGAGCCGCACGACCTGGAGATCAGCGCCAAGCAGACGGCGCAGCTGGAGAACGCGGACGCCGCGCTCTTCCTGAAGGGACTGCAGCCCTCCGTCGACGAGGCCATCGGCCAGTCCGGCATCAAGACCAAGATCGACGCCGCTTCCCTGACCAGCATGGAGAAGCACGGCACCGAGGTCGGCGGGCACGCCAAGGAGCACGACGAGCACGGCTCCGAGGAGGAGCACGGCCACGAGGGCGAAGAGTCCCACGAGGGCGAAGAGGGTCACGAGGAGGGCCACGAGGGTCACAGCCACGAGACCCCCGGCGGCAAGGACCCCCACATCTGGCTCGACCCGGTGAAGTACGCCGAGGTCGCCGAGGGCGTCGGCAAGGCCTTCGCGAAGGCCGACCCGGATCACAGGGCCACGTACGAGAAGAACACCGCCGCCCTGGTGAAGAAGCTGACGGGCCTGGACACGGACTTCAAGAACGGCCTGAAGAACACCGACTCGAAGGTCTTCATCACCACGCACGCCGCCTTCGGCTACCTCGCCGAGCGCTACGGCCTGACCGAGGAGGCCATCTCCGGCCTGGACCCGGAGGGCGAGCCCAGCGCGAACCGCGTCAGGGACCTCCAGGAGATGGCGAAGGCCGACGGCGTCACGACGGTGTTCTACGAGACGCTGGTCAGCGACAAGACCGCGAAGACCCTCGCGAAGGACGCGAAGCTGAAGACGGACGTGCTCGACCCGATCGAGGGCATCACGAAGAAGTCGAAGGGCGACGACTACATCGAGGTGATGCGGTCCAATCTCGCCGCCCTCCAGAAGGCTCTCGGCGCCAAGTGACCCCCGCCACAAGCCCGTCACTGTCGCCGTCACCGTCACCGGACCCGTCACGGAAGGCAACCGCCATGGCCGATGCCAAGAGTGAGCCCGTCATATCCCTGCGCGAGGTGACGGCCGAGCTGGGCGGGCGCCCGGTCCTCCGTGGCATCGACCTCGCCGTGGGCCGCGGCGAGGTCGTCGCGCTGCTCGGCGCGAACGGCTCCGGCAAGTCGACGGCCGTGCGCACGGTCATCGGGCAGGTCCCGGTGACGGGCGGCTCGGTCGAGATCTTCGGTACGCCGCGTCGGCGCTTCCGCGACTGGGCGCGGGTCGGCTACGTCCCGCAGCGCACGACGGCCGCGGGCGGCGTCCCCGCGACGGTCACGGAGGTCGTGACGTCCGGCCGGCTCGCGCGGGCCCGCTTCGGCGTGCTGCGCAAGGCCGACCGTGCGGCGGTCACGAACGCCCTGGAGCTGGTCGGCATGGCGGACCGCGCGAAGGACTCGGTGAGCGCCCTCTCCGGCGGCCAGCACCAGCGCGTCCTGATCGCCCGCGCCCTCGTCTCCGAGCCCGAACTGCTGATCATGGACGAGCCGATGGCGGGCGTCGACCTGGCCAGCCAGGAGGTCCTCGCGGCCACCCTGCGCCACCAGGTCGAGCAGGGCGCGTCCGTCCTGCTCGTGCTGCACGAGCTGGGCCCCCTGGAGCCGCTCATCGACCGCGCGGTCGTCCTGCGCGACGGCTGCGTGCTGCACGACGGCCCGCCGCCCAAGGCCGTCGGCCAGCACGCGCTGCCCGGCCACGACCACGTCCACCCCCACGACGCCGACGCGGCCCCGGTCCGCACCGGCCTGCTCACCTGAGGACCGGCGATGGAATTCCTGAACTACGCGTTCATGCAGCGGGCGCTGCTCGCCGCCGCCCTCGTCGGCGTCACGGCCCCCGCCGTCGGCATCTATCTGGTGCAGCGCCGCCAGGCCCTCATGGGCGACGGAATCGGCCATGTCGCGATGACGGGTGTCGGCCTCGGCTTCCTCCTCTCGACCTCCCCGGTGTGGATGGCGACGGCGGTCGCGGTCGTCGGAGCTGTCGCGATGGAGCTGATCCGCTGGTACGGCAAGACGCGCGGCGACATCGCGCTCGCGATGCTGTTCTACGGCGGCATGGCGGGCGGCGTGATGCTGATCAACCTCGCCCCTGGCGGCTCGAACGCGAACCTGAGCTCCTACCTCTTCGGCTCGCTGTCGACGGTCTCGGAGGAGGACGTGACGGCGATCTGTCTGCTCGCCGCGTTCGTGGTCCTCGTCACGGTCGGTCTGCGCCGCCAGTTGTTCGCGGTGAGCCAGGACGAGGAGTTCGCGCGTGTGACGGGTCTGCCGGTGCGGGCCCTGAACCTCCTGACGGCCGTGACGGCGGCGGTCACGGTCACCGTCGCCATGCGGGTCGTGGGCCTGCTGCTCGTGTCGGCGCTCATGGTGGTGCCGGTGGCGGCGGCGCAGCAGCTCACCCGGAGCTTCGCGGCGACGTTCGCGATCGCGGTGGCCATCGGGGTCTCCGTGACGCTCGGCGGCACGGTCACGTCGTACTACCAAGACGTGCCGCCGGGAGCGACGATCGTGCTCCTGACGATCGGCGTGTTCATCGTGCTCACGCTGCTCGCGACGCCTCTCGCGCGCCGGAGGGCGCGGGCGTCGGCGGCGCGCGACGCGGCATGCACGGCGGATGTGCCGGGCTCGCGGCCCACGTCGGACGAGGTCACTGTCTGAGATCACTCTGGTCACCGTCCGGCGGCTACCTGGCACAATGGCCGGGCGAGAGACGACGCACCACGCGAGTGCGGACGAGTGCTGACGAGTGCTGGGAGGCACCTGTGACGACCGCTGCGGGACCCCCCGTACGAGGCCGGTCCACCCGGCAGCGCGCCGCTGTGGCGGCCGCGCTCGACGAGGTGGAAGAGTTCCGCAGCGCGCAGGAGCTCCACGACATGCTCAAGCACCGCGGTGACTCCGTGGGCCTGACGACGGTCTACCGCACGCTCCAGTCCCTCGCCGACGCCGGCGAGGTCGACGTGCTGCGCACCAACGACGGCGAGTCGGTCTACCGCCGCTGCTCGACCGGCGAGCACCACCACCACCTGGTCTGCCGCGTCTGCGGCAAGGCCGTGGAGGTCGAGGGCCCCGCGGTCGAGTCGTGGGCGGAGTCGATCGCCGCGGAGCACGGCTTCGTGAACGTGGCGCACACGGTGGAGATCTTCGGCACGTGCGAGGACTGCTCGGCGCGAGCCTGAGCAGTCCCCGTACGTCTGATCAACTGTTGGCGATCTGCTCCTCGTTCGGGATGGCGCCCCCGAAGCGGCGGTCGCGCGAGGCGTACTCCAGGCAGGCGCGCCACAGGTCGCGGCGGTCGAAGTCGGGCCACAGGACGTCCTGGAAGACCATCTCGGCGTAGCTGGACTGCCAGATCAGGTAGTTGGACGTGCGCTGCTCGCCGCTGGGCCGCAGGAAGAGATCCACGTCCGGCATGTCCGGGTAGTACATATATTTCGCAAAAGTCTTCTCATTGACCTTGCCCGGGTCGAGCTTGCCCGCCGCGACGTCGCGGGCGATGGCCTGCGCGGCGTCGGCGATCTCGGCGCGGCCGCCGTAGTTGACGCAGAAGTACAGGGTCATGGCGTCGTTCTTGACGGTCTGCTCCTGGGCGACCTGGAGCTCCTGGACGACGGACTTCCACATCTTGGGCATGCGGCCGACCCAGCGGATCCGGATGCCCAGTTCGTCCATTTCGTCCCGGCGGCGCCGGATGACGTCCCGGTTGAAGTTCATGAGGAAGCGGACCTCTTCGGGGGACCGCTTCCAGTTCTCCGTGGAGAAGGCGTACAGGGACAGATTCTTGACCCCCATCTCCAAGCACCCCTTGAGGACATCAAGTACGACGCCCTCGCCGACCTTGTGCCCCTCCGTGCGCGGCAGGCCGCGGTCCTTGGCCCACCGGCCGTTGCCGTCCATGACGACGGCGACGTGCTTGGGGACCAGCTCGCCGGGGATCTTCGGCGGCCGCGCTCCCGAGGGGTGGGGCTCGGGCAGCTTGTACTCGCGGCGGGACCGTCCGAGGATTCCGCGTCGTGCCATGAGGTGACTACTCCGTTTTCTATACGTTTTTCTCTACGTACCGAAGCGAGCGCAGGCCGCGCTCCAAGTGCCAGTGCAGATAGGCCGATACGAGCCCACTGCCCTCGCGCACGTGGCGCGCCTCGCAGGCGTCGGCCGTCGCCCAGTCGCCGGTCAGCAGCGCGCCGAGGTGCGTCAGGGTCTCCGCCGAGGGTACGACGCTGCCCGGCACCCGGCAGTCGGCGCAAATCGAGCCGCCCGCGGCGACGGAGAAGAAGCGGTTGGGGCCCGGCATGCCGCATTTGGCACAGTCCGTGAAGGTGGGCGCGTAGCCGTTCACGGCAAGCGAGCGCAACAGAAACGCATCCAGAACAAGATGCGGCTCATGCTCCCCACGAGCGAGCGTCCGCAGCCCGCCCACCAACAGCAGATACTGCTGGACGGCAGGCTCCCCCTCATGATCGGTGAACCGTTCCGCCGTCTCCAGCATGGCGGTCCCGGCGGTGTAGCGCGCGTAATCGCTCACGATCCCACCACCGTACGGAGCGATGGTCTCACTCTGCGTACACAACGGCAGTCCGCGCCCGACGAGTTCACTGCCCCGCGCGAAGAACTGCACGTCCACGTGCGAGAAGGGCTCGAGCCGCGCCCCGAACTTGGACTTCGTGCGCCGCACCCCCCGGGCCACGGCCCGCACCCTCCCGTGCCCGCGTGTGAGCAGCGTGATGATGCGGTCCGCCTCACCCAGCTTCTGGGTGCGCAGCACGACACCGTCGTCACGGAACAGGCTCATGGGCCCATTCTCCCGTACGCCGCCCCCGCGACGGCCCCGGGTTCGGGGCGGGGCGCCCGCCCCCTGGCCAAGCGGGCGCCGACCGCCCTCCGTCAAGGCACCTCGCCCCGGCTGCGGGCGTTCGCGTACGCCGTCGCCGCGCGCAGCCGCTCGGCGCTCGTGGCCGTCCTGAGCGCGTCCGGGGCGCAGTCCCACTCCCGGCCGCCACCGTACGGCCGCAGCTGCACGTACGGGCCTTCGTGGCCCATCACCTTGCCGACCCGGCCCGAGCGGGTGTCCACGGCGTACGTCCCGATGGGGAGCCTCACGGGTTCGCCGCCCCTCGGCCCAGCCTCGCCGCGAGGCGTGCCGCCGTCTCCACCGAGCAGCGGCCCAATTCCACCAGTGGACATGGCGCCTCTCTGACGACCGTCGCCGGATCGACCCGCAAGGACGGCAAAGAAATTCCTGCCCTCGCCAGGGCAGCGCGCAATTCTTCCACTGTTTCCTCCGCCTCTTCGAGACAACCTGCAGAGTGCCGGTTGCCTGCGGCGCTATTCGCCGTCACAGGGCTCCCCTTTGCCGCCGGATTTCACGCTTCGTGTCCCCACGGTGACGCATTGCGTCTACTGTTGGCAGGAGTCTGTGCGCTACAAGTGCGGGGCTGAGGAGGGGAGTTCATCCATGGCCAAGGGTTCACACGGATCGCGGCAGGCCGCGTGGGAGTTCTTCGGGGCGGAGTTGAAGCGGCGGCGCGAGGACGCCGCGTTTACGCAGGTCGAGCTGGGGGCTCGGGTCTTTGTCTCCGGTGGGTACATCGGCCAGTTCGAACAGGCTATTCGTAAGCCTCAGTTGGATGTGGCGCAGCGGATCGATGAGGTTCTGCAAACCGGAGGCTTTTTCGAGCGGATGTGGCGCAAGCTGATCAAAGACAAACGCTACGCGGAGTATTTCGAAGCGGCGGCCGAGCTTGAGCGGCTGGCGACGGACATCTTCGAGTACGCACCTGCGGTGGTGCCGGGGCTACTGCAGACCCCCGAGTACGCGCGGGCAGTCTTCGTTGCGAGCAACCCACTGGCCACCGACGAGTACATCGACGAACTCGTCAGGGCACGTATGGAGCGGGTGCTGCTCCTCAAGGACGCTACAAGGCCCATGTATTGGGGCGTGCTCCACGAGACCGTGCTGCGCATCCCGGTCGGCGGTCCCGACGTGATGGCCCGGCAGCTCGATCACATCGCCGCGATGGTCCGCGAGCACAAGGTGCTGGTCCAGGTGCTCCCGTTCGCCGCCGGTGCCCATCCGGAGATGGGCAAGATGATCTGGCTCATGGAGTTCGAGGACGCCCCGCCAACTGTCTATACAGAAGCCGTCCTTTCGGGCAATTTGCTGGACGATCCGGCGGTGGTGAAGCGGACCAGGGCGTCTTACGATCTCATCAGGGCCGCCGCGAAGTCGCCGAAGGCGACCCTGACCCTGCTGGAGTCGGCGGCGAAGGACCACAGACGATGCGTGAGTTCGACCTGAGCAATGCCCGCTGGCGCAAGAGCAGCTACAGCGGCGGCAGCGGCGGGGAAGCCTGCGTCGAAGTCGCGTACGACTTCGTGGGCGCCGCCCGTTGGCGCAAGAGCAGCCACAGCAACGGCGAAGGCGGCGACTGTGTCGAGGTCGCCGACGGCATACCGGGCCTCGTCCCCCTCCGGGACAGCAAAGTGGCGCCCCACGGTCCCGTGGTGATCGTCGGCGCCGCCGCCTGGAACACCTTCATACGCGACGTCGGCGCCAGTACGCCCAGGTGACCGCCCCGAGCAGCGGCCCCCACAGCAACAACGGGGCGTAGCTCACGTACAGAGCCGCCGCCTCCCACGCCCCCTGCCGCGTGGGGTAGTCGTCGGAGAGCTCCTCACCGGTGATGGTGACCCCGCGCGCCTCGGCGATGAACGCCGACGTCCACAGCACCGTCACCGCGACAGCGCCGAGCGCCGCCGGGACGACCGCCGCGAGCGGCCGCACCCCGCGCCCCCGCAGGAACGGCACCCAGCGCGGGAACACCTCGCCCCAGCGGGCGACGAGCCCCACCGCCGTGAAGGCGAACAGCTCGGACACGACCGACAGCAGCACCAGGTAGAACCACCCCGGCATCCATGCAGGGAGATCCCCCTGCATGTCGTGGGTGCCGTCGTCGAGGAACCAGGCCGCGATCCGCCAGACGCACGACGGCAACGCGGTGAGCGGCACGGCCAGCGCGGCGAGCCGCGCCCAGCGGGGCACCCCGGCGGCGGGGGCGTGCGCGGCCACCCAGCAGGCACGCAACCGGCCGCCCGGGGGCAGGGGTTCGGTACGGATGTCGGTCATGGACCAACGATGACGATCACCGCACCCGGCCCGGATCACCTGCCGGAACGAACCACCTCCACCGCGCGGGGGACCCCGGATCAGCCCAGCAGATCGACGGGTGCGTACACGGAGAGGGCGGTCGGGCCCGTACGCCCGGGGTGGTCGTCGCGCAGCACCTCGCCGAGGGTGGCGTCGGCGGTGGCCAACGCGCCCATGGAGGCGGCAAGTTCGCGGTCGTCGACGACGAGGGGGGTGAAGGTGCTGGCCCTGCCGGGGGCTCCCCAAGCCCGCCCCTTCCCGTAACCAGGGGGCTGCCGCCCCCTGGACCCCCGCTGTCGGCCTGAACGGCCTCGTCCTCAAACGCCGGACGGGCTGATAGTGCCGACTGCGTGCCGTAGGACGGATCGGACGGGTGGGTGGGATATAGCCCCTCCGGCGTTTGAGGAGCGGGGGTCCGGGGGCAGAGCCCCCTGCCCGCGGCGAAGCCGCCAATCGATGCAGCGGGAAGGGGCGGGATTGGGGAACTCAACGTCCGGAACCGTCAGCCGCAACACCCGTACAGACAGCCCACCCCCGCGCAACGCGGCCCGCGCACAGCCCCGGGATCAGCGCCGTCGCCGTACCGGGAAACGGCAGGTCCGTACGTACGCGCTGCCCGGCGACCGGCACCGCCTCCGCCACCCGGAAGCCGTCCGCGAGCGCGGTGAGGCAGGCGGCCGGGTCGAGGAGGGAGGTGAGGTCGGAGTGGGTGAGGAGGCGGGTCATGGGTCGATCGTGCCAGGCGGGCGGGGCGCGGGTCCTGGTCCAGGGCCTGGTCCGGGGCCGGGTCCTGGTCCGGGTCCTGGTCCGGGTCCGGCGGGCGAAGGCACCGGAAAGTACTGGCGCGGCGTCACACCCACGACCCGGTGGAACGCGGCGACGAAGGAGGACGCCGACGCGTAGCCCACGCGGTGGGCCACCGCCTCGACCGTCAGGCCGTCGGCCAGCAGCGGCATCGCGGCCTGCATCCGCAACCGCTCCCGCCACTGCCCGAACGGCAGCCCCGTACCGGCGGCGAAGAGCCGCGCCAACGTGCGGGCGCTGACGCCGACTTCGGCTGCCCAGGCCGACAGGGGTCGGCCGTCGCCGGGCGCGGCGGCCAGCGCGCGGGCGACCTCGCGGGCGCGGGGGTCGCGGGGCTCCGTCACGGAGAGGCTGGTGACGGGGACGGGGGTCAGTACGTCGAGGAGGACCCCCTCCGCGCGGGCGCGGGCGTCCGGGGCGAGGTCCGCGCCGGAGAGGTGGTCGATCAGGGCGCGCAGGAGCGGGGGCGCGGCGAGGACGGTGGGGTCGGTCCAGGCGGCGACCGGGGCGGGGCAGCGGGCCGGGGTCACGTACGGGGCACGCATCAGGGCGTCGCCGGCGGCCTCGGTCGCGTGCGGGACGCCCGCCGGGATCCACAGGGCGAGCGTGGGTGGCAGCAGCCACGCCCCGTCCGCGGTGCGGATGCGCAGCAAACCCCGCTCGGACCAGGCGAGTTGGTGCACGGGGTGGGTGTGCGTGGCGAAGCGGAGGCCTCGCGGCATGGCGAAGCTGCCGACGAAGACGGCGGTGGGCGGATTGGGATAGGAGCTCGGCCGCAGCCCCGGATCCCGGCTCAGACCCTGCCCCTGCCCCTGGTGTCCGTTCCGCGACATGAGTCGGCAGCGTAGCCCGTGGAGGACACGGACGGGCCCGACCTAGCGTCGTACGCATGCCGATGAACCGAGCACACCGCAAGCTGTGCAGCTCCGAGAAGTGGGCACAGACCACGAAGGACATGATCCTGCCGTTCGCCCTGGAGGACGTCCCCCTCGGCGACGACGTACTGGAGATCGGCCCCGGCTACGGCGCCAACCTGCGCGTACTCGTCGAAGACGTCCCGCGCCTGACGGCAGCCGAGGTCGACGGCGAAACCGCGGCCATGCTCCAGGAGAAGTGGGGCTCGCGTGCCCGGGTCCTGCACGCGGACGGCGCCGATCTCCCCCTGCCCGACGCGTCGTTCGACTCGGTCGTCTGCTTCACGATGCTCCACCACGTCCCTACAGCCACCCAGCAGGACCGGATCTTCGCCGAGGCCTTCCGGGTGCTGCGGCCGGGCGGGGTGTTCGCAGGCAGCGACAGCCTCCCCGGCTTCCGCTTCTGGCTCCTCCACCTCGGCGACACGAACAACACGGTCGACCCGGAGCGGCTGCCCGCACGGCTCGCGGCGGCGGGCTTCACGGAGATCGCGGTGACACGGCACGCGTCGGGCGGCGGGATCAGGTTCCGCGGCCGGAAGGGGAGTTGAGCAGCGGGAGTGCCGCGCAGGTCGCGGCGGCGAGGACCGCGGCGACGGTCAGGATCTGCGGGGGTGTGAGGTGCGTGTGGTCCGTGAGGAGGGTGACCGCGTACGGGGCGAACATTCCCGTGTACGCGGCTGTCCAGAAGTACGACGTCAGGCGGGCCAAGCTGTGCGGAGGTGCGGCGACGGCCACTTGGGTGAGGCCGTGGGTCAGGGTGAAGCCGTAGCCCGCGCCCAGGGTGGCCGCGGCAGCCATCGCCCACGGCTGGGAGTCGACGTGGGCCGCCCAGGCGGCCAGGGCGAGGCCGAGGGTGATGGCCAGGAGGCCTGCGCCGGCGGCCCCGTGGCGGCTTGCCGCTGCGCGGCGGGCGAGGGGTTGGACCAGGAGACCGGTTCCTGGGACGACGGCGGTGGCTATGCCGGTGTAGACGAGGCCCGCGTGGACAAGACCGGGGAGGGTGACGAAGCCGAGCGTGGGCGCGGCGAAGACCCAGGGGGCGAGGGGGAGAACGGTCCGGCGAAGCTGTCGTACCGGGTGGTCGGCGCCGTCACCGCCGGGGGCGACTGCCCCGCCGCTGTGGGCGTCCACCCCGCCACCGCTGCGCCCACGGCGCATGGCCACCGTCCGGGTTTCCGGTGCGCTGCGCGCCGCCAGCCAGGCACCCGCCGCCAGCAGAACGTGGGGAACGTAAGCCGTCACCATCGGATGCGGCGCCCACTCGGCGATGAGGGCGGCCGCCAGCCCGCCGGAGGCAAACCCCGCCGAGACGAACAGCCCCGCCCGGCGCGAAGCCGTCGACGCGGGGGCGCCCGACGCCACGTACGGCGGCGACGACAATTCCTTGATCCACGCGCTGCCCGCAGCAAGGAGGACACCCGCACTCACGCCCGTGAGGAAGCGCCCCGGCAGCAGCCACCCCGTTGCCGTCGCCCCCAGGGTGAGCAGCACCGTCGACAGCAGGTTCACCGCCAGCGCGGCCAGCGCGATGCGCCGCCGCCCCCGCCGGTCCGCGAGCGGCCCGGCAACCAGCAGCCCGGGGATGAGCCCCACGACGTACACCGCGAACAGCCCCGTGGCCGCCGAGTCGGTGAGCCCGAGCTCGGAGCGGTAGGCACCGAGAAGGGCCGAGAACTGGTTGGCGCTCCAGCCGGAAGCCAACATCATCCAGGCGGCACGTATCCCGTACCGGGGAGCGGGGGAGGGCTCGGCGGGCGCAGCCGCCAGGCCGGGCGGCGCAGGCGTTCGCGCAGGTGAGGGGGCAGATGTTTCGGCACTCATGGCCCCATTTCTAGGCGCACCGCCAGACCCCCCACCGCACCCGTTCACGATTCCTGAACGTGACCGGGGTGCCCCGCCGGTGCCCGCTTACGCTGGAGGACATGACCTCCTCCCCCCTCGACCTACGACTCCTGTCGTCGTTCCTGGCGGTCGTGGAGGAGGGCCACTTCGGGCGGGCCGCGGCCCGGCTGTTCCTGTCGCCGCCCGCGGTGACCGCACACGTGCGGCGCCTGGAGAGCGACCTTGCCACACCACTCCTGTACCGCAGCCCGGTCGCGCCCACCCCCGCCGGGGAACGCCTGGCCGGGCACGCGCGCACGCTCCTCGCGGCGTCGGCCGCTGCGCTCGACGACATGGCGGAGCTGGCTCACGGCGTGGGCAGGACGCGCCCCCTGCGCGTCGGCATCATGGGCCACGGCTCCGCCGAGCTGACCCCGGCGTCGATCAACGCGTACCGCCGGGCCAGGCCCGAAGTCCCCCTGGAAATCAGCCAGTTGGACTTCACCGAGCACGCCTCAGCCCTCGTCGAGGACCGTGTCGACGTCGCCTTCGTACGCCCGACACCGGACGACGACCGCGTCACCGCCGACGTCCTCACCACCGAACAGCGCATCGTCGCCGTACCCACGCACTCGGCCCTCGCCGACGCCCACGCCACCGGCGTCACCGTCGCGGACGTCGCCGACCTGCCCTTCGTCCGTGTCCCCGGACACACCCCGCGCCCCTTCACGGACTACCTGTACTTCGACGAGGCGGGCAGCCGCCGCGGCCCCGACTTCGCCGTCACCCCCCAGGAGGTCCTGACCAGCGTCATCATGGGCCGCGCCGCGGGCTCGGGCCTGAAGTCCTTCGCCCGCTACTACGCCTGGCCCGGCGCCGTCTTCGTACCCGTCGTCGACGCCCCCTGGGAGAGCAGCTACCTCGCCGTCCGCGCGAACGACGACAACCCGGAGGTGCGCATCTTCCGGGCGCTCGCGGTGGCGCTGGCGCGGGATCTGGGCCCGAGGATCGGCTGAACAGCCCGCGGCAGCCCCGTCCCGGCCCAGCGGCCCTAACCCAGCGGCCCTAACCCAGCACCTTCCCCACGTACTCCCCCAACCGCCCCCGGATCTCCTCCCCCGACATCCCCTCCACCACCACCAGATGCTCGATCAGGTCCGCCCGCACGGCCGCGATCAGCGCGTGGGCCGCGAAGGCGGCGTCGGACACCGTGTCCACCTCCGCGAGCGCGTCGCGTACGACGCCGTGCCACCAGCCGTAGTGCGCCGCCGCGTAGGGGCTTCCGGAACCCGCGTCCTCCAGGGCGACCGACAGATGGCGGTTGTCGAGCTTGAAGGCGAGGAGGGCGTCGAGGAGGGCGGGTACCCGGTCGCGGCCGGGCGTGCCGGGGCCGAGCGGTGGCGGACCGGTCTCGACGGCGGCGCGCACCGTCTCGGTACGGGCCGTGAACACGGCGCGGATCAGGCCGGTGCGGTCGCCGAAGCGGCGGAACAGCGTGCCCTTGCCGACACCCGCCGCCGCCGCGACCTGATCCATGGACACGCCACGCGGGCTGTCGCTGCGCGCGAACAGCTCATCGGCGGCGGCGAGGACGGCCTCGCGGTTGCGGGCCGCGTCGGCGCGGGCCTTGCGCTCGGTCATGGGGACACCTTTACAAAGTGGACTGGCAGTCCGTATCGTCAAGCGGACCGATAGTCCGAATCGTAGAGGACGGAGCCCTCCCATGCCCACCACGCCCGCCACCACGCCTGCCACCACACCCGCCGAACTGTTCCGCGACGGCGTCAAGCGCCTGCTCGCCAACGACGTGGCCGGCTGGGTCGACCTGTTCGCCGAGGACGGCGTCGCCGAGTTCCCCTTCGCGCCGGAGGGCTACCCGCGGCGCATCGAAGGCCGCGCCGCGATCGGCGAGTACCTGCGCGGCCTCGGCGCCCACGTCGAGTACCGGGCCGTCCCGGACATGAAGATCCACGAGACGGCCGCGCCGGAGACGATCGTGGTCGAGTTCCGCGCGACGGGCCGCGTCGTCGCGACGGACGGGCCCTTCGACATGTCGTACGTCGCCGTGGTGACCGCCAACGACGGCCGCTTCACGCACTACCGCGACTACTGGAACCCGCTGGCCATCCCCGACTCCCTCACGGAGGCCGTCAGCGCCTGAGCGCTCCGGGCGCGGCCCGCGGTACTGCGGGCGCGGCCCGCTCGACCGCCACCGACCCGTCCCGGTGGTCGAGCCGCACCCGGATCCGCTCCCCCGCCTCCGTGACCCTGGTCCGCACCCGCACCCCGTCCGGCAGCCCCTCGGCCGCCGGGCCCACCCCGGCCTCCGCCCGCACCCGGTCGAGGAGTTCGCGCATCGTCTTGGGGTCGGGATCGAGGCCGACGTACCAAGCCGTGCCGTCCCCGTACGCATGGCGGGTGACCGCCGGGCCGCCCCAGTCGTAGGCGACGACCTGTTCCGCGCCCTCGAGGCGGATCTCCTCCGCCCACGTGCCGTCGGCGCGCGGGTCGAACTCCTCCACCGTCAGGCCCAGGAGTTCACGGAAGGGCCCCGGGTAGCCGCCCAGGTGGACACGGTCGTGTTCGTCGGTGATGCCGGAGAAGTAGGACATCACCAGCGTGCCGCCGTCGCGTACGTATTCCGTGAGGCGGGCGGCCGCCTCCTGCGACACCGCGTAGAGGTGGGGGACGAGGAGCAGGCGGTACGCCGAGAGGTTCCCGTCCAGCGGGACCACGTCGCACGGGACCGACGCGTCGTACAGCGCCTTGTGGTACGCGAGCGCACCGTCCAGGTAGTCCACCCGGCTCGGGTGCGCGTCCGTCTCCAGCGCCCACCAGGCCGGCCAGTCGAGGAGCAGGGCCGCTTCGGCTCGGGCGGGCGTCGACCTCAACAGGGCGGGGTGGGCGGCCAGTTCGGCGCCCAGCTCCGTCACCTCGCGGAACACCCGCGTCTCGCGGCCCGCGTGCGGCACCATCGCCGAGTGGAACTTCTCCGCGCCGCCGCGCGACTGGCGCCACTGGAAGAAGAGGGCCGCGTCGGCGCCGTGCGCCACGGCCTGCCACGTGTCCAGGCGCATCCGGCCCGGCGGCTTGCGGCCGTTGTGGGGGCGCCAGTTGACGGCGGAAGGGGCCTGTTCGAGGAGCAGCCAGGGCTGGCCGTCGCGCAGGCCGCGCATCACGTCGTACGAGAAGGCGGTGCGCTGGGCGGCGTCCGGGTCGTGCGGGTCGGGATAGGAGTCGTACGAGATGACGTCCAGGTGCGGGGCCCAGCGGAACAGGTCGAGGGTCTTGGCGATGGGGACGAAGTTGGTGGTGACGGGGATGTGAGGGGTGATGCGGGACACCACCTCCTTCTCCGCCAGGTACGCGGCCAGGAGTTCGTCGGAGGAGAAGCGCCAGTAGTCCGCCCGCTGCGCCGGGTTGCGGAAGGACGGGGCCGCGCGCGGCGTGTGGATCTCCTCCCAGGTGCTGTAGCGCTGCGACCAGAACGTCGTCGACCAGGCCTCGTTGAGCGCGTCCACGGTGCCGTACCGCTCCCGCAGCCAGGTGCGGAACGCCGCCGCCGACACCTCGCAGTGGCAGTGGCGTGAGATGTGGCAGCCGTATTCGTTGCCGATGTGCCAGAGGGCGAGGGCGGGGTGGTGCGCGTAGCGCGTGGCGAGACGTTCGGTCAGGCGCACCGCGTAGCGGCGGTACACCGGGCTCGAAGGGCACCAGTGCTGGCGTGAGCCGGGGTGCAGGCGGGTGCCGTCCTCCATGACGGGGAGCGTCTCGGGGTGCAGGCGGGCCAGCCACGGGGGCGGCGACGCCGTCATCGTGGCCAGGCACACGGCCACGCCCGCCGCCGCGAGGCGGTCCATGTGGGCGTCCAGCCAGGTGAAGTCGTACGCGCCGGGCGTCGGCTCGGTGGTGGCCCAGGCGAAGATGCCGAGCGTCACGAGGTTCACGCCCGCCTCGCGCATCAGCTCCATGTCCTCGGCGTGCGTCTCGGGGCCCCACTGCTCGGGGTTGTAGTCCCCGCCGTACGCGAGCGACGAGAGCTTGTCGTAGAAGTGGTCCAGGCGCACGGAGCCGCCCTCACCTGTCGGGTTCATCCCACGCCCCTCGTCTCCTGCCCCGCCCGCGCCTCGATCCCGCGGAAGTGGTCCGCCATCGCCCGCTGCGCGGCGCCCACGTCGCCCGCGCGCAGCGCCGTCACTATGTCGCGGTGCCTGCGTACGGTGACCTCCGGCGCCGGATCCTTGGACCAGCCGCGCACGCCCGCCACCCGGTGGAAGACGTGCCAGAACGCGCCGAGGAGCTGCGGCACGAGCGCGTTGCCGAGCGGCCGGTAGAGCACCTCGTGGAACTCCCGGTCCAGCTCGGGGAAGGCCTCGCCGGCCACCGCGCACGCCTCCATCCGGCCCACCAGATCCTCCAGTTCGCTCAAGGTCGCGTCGGTGAGCGACGCCGCCACCTCACGCACCAGACCCTCCTCCAGGACCGCGCGGACCTGGAGGATCTCGGCGAGCGCGTGCGTGTCGTCGGTGAGCTGGACCAGGGTGCGGAAGGTCAGGCCGTCGGCGAGGGGGGTGAGGGAGGCCTGGCCGACGTAGGTGCCGTAGCCGTGCCGGATCTCCACGATGTCCAGGGCCTGGAGGGCCTTGAGGGCCTCGCGGACGGAGTTCCGGCTGACGCCCAGCTCCTCCATCAGCTCGGCCTCGGTCGGCAGCAGGGCGCCGGGGCGCAGCCGCCGGTCCAGGATGAGCTGCGTCACCTCTTGCTGGACCTGGCTGCTCACACGCCGTTCACGGATGGGCTCCTGAGGCATGCGCCACATCGTAGGCACGGATGACATCCCACGTCCCACCTCCGGACGAGACTTCTCCGAATACGACCCGTACCGCCCGCCGGTTCGCCCGTCGTTCAGGCCCGCGCGACTCATCGGTTCGCCCGTCGTTCAGGCCCGCGCGACTCATCGGTTCGCCTGTCGTTCAGGCCCGCGTCACCTGCCGGTTCGGGCTCGTGCGGCCCGCCGGGCCCCGGCCCGAAATCCGTGGCCGCCGTGATCCACGGGCCCTCAATTCCGATCCGGGAACAGCCGGTTCTGATCCGTGCGCGTTCTCTTGACCGGCACTCGCGGCCCTCTTATGGTCGCCACGCCAGCACGACGTAGGACGTGGGATCTCCCACCGGAAGAACTACCTCCCTCTCACCCGGCACTTGGGGAGCAGGCCTCCCCACTCCTTCATGGAGGCACTGTGAGCCACCTGATCCCCGTGACGCGCGACGGCGGGCCCGGCCCCGACCGGCGGTCCTTCCTCAAGTACACCGGCGCTCTCGGCGCGGCGGCGGGACTCACCAGCACGCTCGCGGCCTGCTCGGGACCGGAGTCCACGAACGACACCGGTGGCGGCGGCAAGGACGGCGGCACCCTGACGGCCGTCATCGGCTATGGCAACGACGGCAGTTGGGACCCCACGCAGACGGCGTCGGCGTTCGCGATGGCAGGCAACGAACACATCTACGAGGCGCTGCTCGGCACGGACCCGATCACCCGGGATCCCTACCCGCAGCTCGCCACGGCGGTGCCCGCCGACCTGAAGGCGACGACGTGGAAGTTCGAGCTGCGCGCGGGCGCCAAGTGGCACGACGGCAAGCCCGTCACGGCCGACGACGTCGTGTTCGTGTTCGAGCGGATCCTGGACCCGAAGACGCAGACGCTGGCCAAGGGCTTCTTCGCGAGCTGGCTGAAGGAGGTCAGGAAGGTCGACGCGCAGAACGTCGAGCTGATCCTCAAGTTCCCCTTCCCGGACGGCGCGGCCCGCCTGACGCTCGCGAAGATCATGCCGAAGCACGTGTACTCCAAGCCGGGCGCGTGGGACGACGCGACCAAGGGCAAGGCCATCGGCTCGGGCCCGTACAGGCAGACCGCCCACAACCCGAAGTCGAACACGACCTTCGAGGCCTTCGCCGACTACAACGGCCCGCGCAAGGCCGCCTTCAAGAAGATGAACTGGCTGACGATCGTCGACGCGGCGCCGCGCGTCGCGAAGATCTCCGGCGCCAGCGCGGACGCCGAGATCTCCGACAACATTCCGTACGCCAACATCGAGCAGCTCAAGAAGGGCGGCATGACGGTCGAGGGCGGGGCCGGCATGAACAACCTCTTCCTGATGTTCAACACCGCGCACAAGCCGTTCGACGACGTGCGGGTGCGCCAGGCGCTGCACTACGCCATCGACCGGGAAAAGATGATCGAGGTCGCTCTGAAGGGCCACGGCAAGGGCGCGTCGTCCTTCCTCAACGAGGGCAACCCGAGCTACCGGCCCGCGAAGACGGTCTACGAGTACGACCCGAAGAAGGCGAAGGCGCTCCTGAAGGAGGCCGGGGTCGACAACCTCAAGATCAACATCATGGCGGTCAACGTCAGCTGGATCGTCGACTGCCTGCCGACCATCAAGGCGTCCTGGGACGCGATCGGCGTACAGACCACGCTCGACCCGCAGGAGACCACGGCCGTCTTCACCAAGATGGACCAGAAGAAGGACTACCAGGTCGTCGCCGCCGCATCGAACCCCAACCAGTTCGGCATCGAGGCGGACCTGATCATGCATTACAACTACGGGCCCGACAACCTGTGGATGGGTTACGCCCGCTGGGCGAAGAACTCCCGCGCCAAGGAGTTGTTCCGCCTCATGGACCAGGCGACACGCGAGCCGGACACCTCCAAGAAGAAGACGATGGTGCAGGACTACATCGACATCGTCGCCGAGGAGGCCGTGCTCTACCCCGTGGTGCACAACGAGCTGATGACGGCGTGGGACCCCAAGCAGCTCACCGGTGTCCGCGCCCAGCCCTACCCCGGGATCAACCTCCTCCAGGCCAAGTGGGTCTGAGCGACTTGAACAATCCATGCGCCGTCAGCGATCGAGGAGGCCGTACGCCGTGATCGACCAGAGGAGCGTCAAGCAGTGACCGCGATCCTCCGCATCCTGGCCCGCCGCATCGCCCTGCTCGTCCCGCTGCTGCTCGGCATCGTGCTCTTCGTGTTCCTGGTGATGCGGTTCTCCGACATCGACCCGGCGTCGGCGTTCTACCAGGGCGCGAACCCCACGCAGGAGCAGCTGCACCAGTTCCGCGAGGACAACGGCCTGCTCGATTCGCTGCCGGTGCGGTACGTGCACTTCGTGGGCGATCTGCTCGGCGGCGACATGGGCATCAGCGTCCTGACCCGCTCGCCGGTGATCGACCAGATCACGACCGCGCTGCCGCTGACCATGCAGCTGACCTTCCTCGGCCTCGGCATCGCGGTGCTGCTCTCGCTGCCGCTCGGCGTGACCGCCGCGATCTACCGCGACCGGCTGCCCGACCAGATCATCCGCGTCATCTCCCTGACCGGCGTCGCGGCGCCCGGCTTCTGGCTGGCCCTGCTGATGATCCAGTACCTGGCGGTCGACCTGGGCTGGTTCCCCACCGGCGGATACGTCAATCCGGGCGACTCCTTCACGGGGTGGCTGAAGACGATGACGCTGCCCGCGCTCGCCCTGTCCCTGCCCGTGGCCGCCCAGATGACCCGCATCGTGCGCACGTCCGTCGTCGAGGAACTCGACAAGGACTACGTGCGTACGGCAGTCGGCAGCGGCCTGCCGCCGGTCGTGGTCGTCGGCCGCAACGTCCTGCGCAACGCCCTCATCAACCCGCTGACCGTGCTCGGTCTGCGCGTCGGCTATCTGCTCGGCGGCGCGGTCGTCATCGAGACGATCTTCTCGCTGCCGGGCATGGGCAAGCTCATGATCGACGCGGTGAAGAACGGCGACCCGGCCGTCGTGCAGGGCGTCGTCATCACCACGGCGGTCGGCTTCGTCGTGGTGAACCTGGTGATCGACATCCTCTACTTGCTGGTGAACCCGCGATTGAGGGGAACCTCCTGATGCTCCAGTCGCGCAAGAAGCTGACCGAGCGGCTGTCCCTGCCAGGCATCCGGCTGCGCTCCCTCAAGAAACTGCCGGTGCTCTCGCGCATCGCGCTCGTCGTCGTCACCGTCGTCGTCCTCGTCGCCGTGTTCGCCCCGCTGCTCGCCCCGCACGACCCGCTGGACCAGCAGTCGCTCGTCGGCGGCACCGGCGCCCCGTCCGCCGACCACTGGATGGGCCAGGACAGCCTGGGCCGGGACATCCTCAGCCGGCTGATGTACGGCGCGCGCTGGTCGCTCGCCATCGGCCTGGGCGCGACTTCGCTCGCGCTGGTCGTCGGCGCGGTCATCGGCGCGATCGCGGCGACCTCGCGCAAGGCGGTCGACGAGACGCTGATGCGCTGCCTGGACGTCGTGATGGCGTTCCCCGGCATCGCGCTCGCGGCCGTACTCGTCGCGGTCTTCGGCGGCGGCATCACCGTACTGATCTGCGCGATCGCCTTCCTGTTCACACCACCGATCGCCCGTGTCGTACGCGCCAACGTGCTCGATCAGTACGGCGAGGACTACGTCGTCGCCGAGCGGGTCATCGGCGCGCGCACCCCGCACATCGTCATCAAACACGTCGCGATCAACTGCGCCGCCCCGATCCTGGTGTTCTGCACGGTGCAGGTGGCCGAGGCGATCGTGTTCGAGGCGTCGCTCTCGTTCATCGGCGCGGGCGTGCGGCCGCCCGACCCGTCCTGGGGCAGCGTCATCGCCGACGGCAAGAACATGGTCCTGATCGGCGGCTGGTGGGCGACGGTCTTCCCCGGCCTGCTGATGCTCCTGACCGTGCTCTCCCTGAACGTGCTCTCCGAGGGCGTCTCCGACGCCTGGGCCGCGCCGTCCGGACGCGACGTCACCGGCGCCGGGCGCAAGGACGACCCGGTCGAGGCGCCGGAGCCGGGCAGCGGCGAGGTCCTGCAACTGCCCGGTCTGACCGAGGCCGCGGAACGGCTGCGCTCGCGGGCCAGGCCGCTGCCGGACGGCTCGCCCGTGCTCAGTGTCCGGAACCTCGCGATCGGCTTCGACGAGCGGCACGCGGGCGTGGACATCGTCGACGGCATCAGCTTCGAGGTGCGACCCGGCGAAGTCCTCGGCCTGGTCGGCGAGTCGGGCTGCGGCAAGTCCCTGACCGCGCTCACCGTGATGGGCCTGGAGCCCAAGGGCGCCCGGGTGCGCGGCCACGTCACCTTCGACGGGCAGGAGCTGATCGGCCTGCCGATGCGGGCCCGGCGCAAGCTCCTCGGCCACGACATGGCGATGATCTACCAGGACGCCCTGTCGTCCCTGAACCCGGCGATGACCGTACGCGCCCAGCTCAAGCAGGTCGTACGAAGGGGCGGACACCGCAGCCCCGAAGAGCTCCTCGAACTCGTCGGCCTCGACCCCGACCGCACCCTGCGCAGCTATCCGCACGAGCTGTCCGGCGGCCAGCGCCAGCGCGTCCTGATCGCCATGGCCCTGTCCCGCGACCCGAAGCTCATCGTCGCCGACGAACCCACCACCGCCCTCGACGTGACCGTGCAGGCCCAGGTCATCCAACTGCTCCTGCGGCTCCGCGCCGAGCTGGGCTTCGCGCTCATCCTGGTCTCGCACGACCTGGCGCTCGTCGCGGACGTCACCGACCGGGTCGCGGTCATGTACGGCGGGCAGATCGTCGAGACGGGCGTGACCGCCGACCTCGTCGAGGCCCCCACCCACCACTACACGCGCGGCCTGCTCGGCTCCGTCCTCTCCCTGGAGTCCGCGGCGCAGCGCCTCACGCAGATCAAGGGCGTCGTCCCCTCCCCCGCGGACTTCCCCGTCGGCTGCCGCTTCGCCGACCGGTGCCCGCTGGCCGACGACGAGTGCCGCTCCACCGCCCCCGAACTGCTCGGCGAGCCCTGGCACAAGACGGCGTGTCACCACCCGGCGATCGGCGGCGAGACAGCGGAGCCGCAGCTCCGAGGAAGCGAGGCGGTCCGTGACCGTAGCTGAGCCTGCACCCTCTGGGGCCCCCGGGGACCTGCCCGAGGAGGACCCCGCCGCCCTGGTCACGCTGCGCGACGCGCACGTCGTCCACAAGGCCCGCACCGGCGGCCTGTTCTCCCGCGACCGCGTGTTCGCCCTCACCGGCGCCGACCTGACCATCGCCCCCGGCGAGACCGTCGGCGTCGTCGGCGAGTCCGGCTGCGGCAAGTCGACGCTTGCGAAGGTCCTCGTCGGGGTGCAGCGGCCGACGTCCGGCGTCGTCGCGTACCGCGGCCGGGACCTGTGGGAGATGGGGGCCGCCGAGCGCCGCACCACCATCGGCACCGGCACCGCCATGATCTTCCAGGACCCCTCCACGGCCCTGAACCGCCGCCTGCCCATCCACAAGATCCTGCGCGACCCCCTCGACGTACACCGCCGCGGCACCCCCGGGCAGCGCGCCGACCGGGTGCGGGAGCTGATGAGCCTGGTCGGCCTGCCGCCGGTGCTCGCCGACGCGCTGCCGGGACAGCTCTCCGGCGGCCAGCGCCAGCGCGTCGCGATCGCCCGCGCGCTCGCCCTGGAACCGGAGCTGGTGGTGGCCGACGAGCCGACCAGCGCCCTCGACGTCTCCGTCCGGGCCCAGATCCTCAACCTGCTCCTGGACCTGAAGGAGCGTCTGAACCTCTCCCTGGTCTTCGTCTCGCACGACATCCAGACGGTACGAAGGATGAGTGACCGGGTCATCACCATGTACCTGGGCCGGATCGTCGAGGAGTCCCCGGCCGCCGAGATCCTGGACAACGCCCGGCATCCGTACACCCGGGCGCTCTTCTCGGCCACGCCCGGACTGCTCGACCCGATCGACCCGATTCCGCTCGTCGGCCCGGTACCGTCGGCCACACGGCCGCCCAGCGGCTGCCCCTTCCGCACCCGGTGCTGGAAGGCCGACGAGGTGTGCGCGACGGACATGCCGGACGTCGCGGACGCGGGCGCCGATCACCGCTACCGGTGCCACCACCCCGTGCTGGCGGGCGAGTCCACCCGGGACCTCGTCAGCCAGTCGTCCGCAGCGACGGCCGCCGCCACGGCCACGTCCAAGGAGACTCCATGACGCTTCCTCCCCTCTTGACCGGTGTCGTCCCGCCCGTGTGCACCCCCCTGACCCCGGACAACGAGGTGGACGTCGCGTCCCTCGAGCACCTCGTCGACCATCTCGTCGGCGCCGGCGTCGACGGGCTCTTCGTGCTCGGGTCGTCCTCCGAAGCCGCGTATCTGCCGGACGGGCACCGCAAGCTCGTCGTCGAGACCGTCGTACGGCACGTGGCCGGGCAGGTGCCCGTCCTCGCCGGTGCCATCGACATGACGAGCCTGCGCGTCCTCGACCACGTCCGCGCCGCCGCCGACGCCGGGGCGGACGGGGTCGTCGTCACCGCGCCCTTCTACACCCGCACCCACCCCGCCGAGATCGCGGGCCACTTCCGCCTCGTCGCCTCCCGCGGCGAACTCCCCGTCTTCGCCTACGACCTCCCCGTCTCCGTCCACTCCAAGCTCGACGCGGACCTCGTGCTCGAACTCGCCGCCGACGGGTCGCTCGCCGGCCTCAAGGACTCCAGCGGCGACGAAGGCTCTCTGCGGCGGGTGATCCTCGGTGCCCGCGCGCGCACCGACGTCCACGACTTCGCCGTGCTCACCGGGTCCGAGCTGACCGTCGACTCCGCGCTCGCGATGGGGGCGGACGGCGTCGTCCCCGGGCTCGGGAACGTCGACCCGGACGGCTACGTACGTCTCTTCCGGTACGCCCGTGCCGGGGACTGGGAGCGGGCTCGGGCCGAGCAGGAACGGTTGTGCGCGCTGTTCCGGATGGTGTCGGTGGGCGATCCCCACCGGATGGGCGCCAGCTCGGCGGGGCTCGGCGCGTTCAAGGCCGCGCTGCACCTCCGCGGCGTCATCGCCTGCCCCCTCACGGCGGCGCCCCAGATCCCGCTCTCCGCGGCGGAGACGGAACAGGTGGGCAAGCACCTGGCGGCGGCGGGGTTGCTGTAGTCCTTCGCGGGGCGCCGAACCCGGGGGCGCTGCCCCCGGAGCCAGCCCATCTCAGCCCGTCCGGCGTTTGAGGACGAGGCCGTTCAGGCCGATGAGCGGGGTCCAGGGGCGGCAGCCCCTGGTTACGGGAAGGGGCGGGACTGGGGAATGCCCCGCAGGGCTACGCCGGCACCCTTCGCCACACCACGCGTTCGTACGTCCCGGCGACACCCGTCTCGTACAGGACACCGACGAGCCCCGGCCCCACCTCCACCAAGTCCGAATAGCCCGCCCGGTCCTGGGACAGGGTCAGGAGCTTGGTGAAGGTGCGGCCCGCGTCGCGGCTGCGCCAGAGGGCCATGGCCTGGCGGGCGGTGGGGACGGAGGGGCCGGAGAAGAGGAGGGAGCCGGACCAGCCGCTCGTCTGGAGGACGCTCGCCTGGACGACGGGCACGTCGTTGAGGGTGGGCTGGACGGCGTAGGGCCGGGAGAGGGTGCGCCCGCCGTCGGAGGAGTAGGAGTCGAGCCGGTTGCCGACGGCGACGCCGTGCTGGTCCCGGGAGCTGAGGTAAAGGCGCCCGTCGGGAAGCTGCGCGGCGCTGGACTCGTTGGAGTTGTGCTCGCCGTCGTAGGTGTCGTCCACGAACCCGATGTGCCAGGAGCGCCCGTGGTCGTCGCTGTAGAGCGCGTGCCCGCCGTAGTACTTGGGCTCCTGCCCGTTGTCGGAGGACCCGGGCGCGGGCGCGGCGGAGTGATTGGCGGGCACGACGAGCCGCCCGGCGTACCGCCCGTGGGTGAGCGCGACGGCGTGCCCGGGCCCGGTGGCGTACCACCGCCAGTGGGGCAGCTTCACGGCGGACGTGATCTCGCGCGGCAGGGAGAAGCTGCGGCCGTCGTCGCGGCTGCTCTGCACGAAGACGCGCCGGCTCTGCGCGGCCGTGACCTCGCCGCGCATGATCTGCCCCTCGGTGACGGCACCGCTGTTGTAGGACGTGAGCAGGACGACCCGCCCGGTCCTGGGGTCGACGACGGGCGCCGGGTTGCCCCGGGTGTCGCCGTTGCCCGCGGCGACGACGGCGAGCGGGCCCCACGTACAGCCGCCGTCGGTGGAGCGCCGCAGCACGACGTCGATGTTGCCGGTGTCGGAGGCGCTGGCGCGCCGCCCCTCGGCGAAGGCGAGGAGCGTGCCGCGGTCGGTGCGGACGACGGCGGGGATGCGGAAGGTGTCGTAGCCGTAGGTGTCGGCGGTGTACGGCACGGACGTGGAGCAGCCGGGCAGGCGGCCGGTCGAGGCGGCGGCGGAGGGGCCGCCGAGACCGGCGAGGGCGGTGAGCCCGGCCGCGGCGGCCAGGGCGAGGGCGGCGGCGGTGAGGCGGTGGCGGACGGAGGGACGTCTCCTGCGGATCACGCGGCTCGTGTCGCTCATGCGGCTCATACGGCTCCTCACGGCGGGACGTGGGACGTAGGACGTCCCGCGTGAAGCTAGTGCGCCCCTGGCGGTACGACAATACCCCTGCGTAGCGACAGAGTTGACGATGTGTTGACGCACGAGAGTGACGGCCGCGCATTCGTGGGGGTCGGGCAGCCCCGGTCAAGGCCGCGGAGCAGCGTCCGTCAGGGTGTCAGGCCCGGTGTCACCAGGCCCGATTCGTAGCCGAGGATCACCAGCTGGGCGCGGTCCCGTGCGCCCAGCTTTCCCATGATGCGGCTGACGTGCGTCTTCGCGGTGAGGGGGCTGAGGCCGAGTGCCTCGGCCACCTCGGTGTTGTTCAGGCCCCGCGCGACCAGCGTCAGGACCTGCCGTTCGCGGTCGGAGAGGGCGCCGAGGGAGGCGGGCGCGGGCGCGTCGGTCTCCGGGGTCGCGGGCTGGCGCAGCACGCGGGCGATGAGGCGGGCGGTGGGGCCGGGCGACAGGAGGGATTCGCCCGCGGCGACGGTGCGGATCGCGTCGAGCAACTCGGCGGGCCGGGTGTCCTTGACCAGGAAGCCGGACGCCCCGGCGCGCAGCGCCTCGACCACGTGCTCGTCGGTGTCGTACGTGGTGAGCATCAGGACCTTCACACCGGCCAGGTCCTCGTCGGCGGCGATCAGGCGGGTGGCCTCGATGCCGTCGAGGTCGGGCATGCGGATGTCCATGACGATCAGGTCGGCGCGCTCGGCGCGGGCCAGGTCGACGGCCTCGCGCCCGGTCCCCGCCTGCCCGACGACCTGCATGTCCCGCGCGGACTCCACGAGCATGGCGAAGGCGGCCCGCACGAGCGCCTGGTCGTCCGCGAGCAGCACCCGTATCGCACTGCCGTCCTGGTGCACCGGAGTCACCCGTCCCCCTCTTCCAGCGATTCCTGCTCTTCCCGGCCCCGTCCCAGCGGCAGCGCCGCCGCCACTTCGAAGCCCCGCGCCCCGTCCGCCCTGGGCCCCGCCTCCAGCGTGCCGCCCACGATGCGGACCCGCTCCCGCATCCCGACGAGCCCGAATCCGGACGCGTCACCGGCCGCCGCGCTCCCGGCCCCGGCCGGGGCCGACACCGCCTTCCCCGCCCTGGCCGGGGGGACCGCCGCAGACACCGCCGACGCCACCCCCACCCCGTCGTCCCGCACCGTCACCCGCAGTTCCCCGGCCGCCTCCTCTATCCGCACCGCCACGCTCAGGCCGGGCCCGCCGTGGCGTACCGCGTTGGTGAGGGCCTCCTGCACGATGCGGTACGCCGCCGCGCCGACCGCGGGCGGGGCCGCCGGGTCCGGCGGGCGCACCGCGAGGTCGACCTTCGCGCCCGCCGTGCGCGCCGCGTCCGCGAGGTCGCCGATGCCGTCGAGGCCGGGCAGCGGGCCGCGGTACTCGTCGGCGGCGCCCGGGGCGCCCGGGCCGTCGCCCGCGCTTGAGGTCCGCAGCACCTCGAGGGTCGCCCGCAGCTCGCCGCGCGCGGTGCGGCAGGTGTCCGCGATGTCGTCGAGGGCGCCCGCGATGGCCGCGCGGTCCAGGCGTTCGGGGTCGGCGGCGAGTACGTGCGCGGCGACCGAGGTCTGCACGCCGACGAGGGTGATGCTGTGCGCGAGCAGGTCGTGCAGGTCGCGGGCGACCCGCAGCCGCTCCTCGGCGACGCGGCGGCGCGCCTCCTCCTCGCGGGTGCGTTCGGCGCGCTCGGCGCGTTCGACGACGGAGTCGACGTACTGCCGGTGGACGCGGACGTACGTACCGAAGATCAGCACGGCGACGATCCAGCCCGCGATCCGCACGACCTCCGTGGCCGGGTCCCTGCCGATGCCCGAGTTGACGACGAACATGATGGCGATGATGTGCAGGCCGGTCAGGAGCGCGCGGCGGGGGCGCCCGGAGACGGCGACGGAGTAGAGGGCGACCATGCCGACGTGGGTCGCGGCGGCGTGCGTGTAGTCGAGGGCGTGGTACGGCCCGACGAGGGCCATGGTGGCGAGCATCGCCGTCATCGGCCTGCTGCGGCGCCAGATCAACGGAACGTGGGCGCCGACCAGGAGCGCCCAGCCGAGCGCGTCGGGCGTCCGGCCGTCCTTGACCAGGAAGGTGAGGACGACGGCGAGCCCGGCGAGGTGCGCCGCGAGGAGGGCGTCCTGCCGGAACGCGCGCGGCGTCCCCGGCACGGCTCCGGAGAACGGCCACCACGGGCGCGAGTCGGACGGCGGGTACGGCACGTCGTCGGCTCCCCCTTCCCCTGCGCGCGTCGCGGGTGCGTCCATGCGTGGCCCTCATCTTCCTGTACGACGGCGCCCCTCGGGCAGTGAGGGGCGCCGCGGTAGGTGGGTCAGGGCGTGCGGACCAGTTCCGGAGTGCTGGACTCCGGCTCCGCCGGCGGGGTCTTCGCCTTCGACAGCGGCCCCGGCCACCACACCTTCCGTCCCAGGGCCAGGCTCGCGGACGTCACCAGATACGTACGCACCAGGAAGGTGTCCAGGAGTACGCCGACCGCGATGACGAAGCCCAGTTCGACGAGCTGGACCATCGGCATGCTGGTGAGGACGGCGAACGTCGCGGCGAGGACCAGGCCCGCGGAGGCGATCACGCCGCCCGTGGTGCGCAGCGCGGTGAGCGCGGCCGGTCCCGTATCCGCCCCCGCCAGGCACTCCTCCCGCATGCGGTGCATGAGGAAGATGCCGTAGTCGACGCCGAGGGCGACGAGGAAGCAGAAGGACAGCAGGCCGAGTCCCGGGTCGGTGCCTTCGAAGCCGAAGACGGGCCCGAAGACGAGCCCCGCGATGCCCAGCGAGGCACCCCACACCGCGACGACGGCGAGGAGCAGCAGCAGCGGGGCGATCAGCGCGCGCAGCAGGACGACGAGGATGAGGAGCACCGCCGCGAGGACGATCGGTACGACGACCCACATGTCCCGCCGGTTGGTGTCCTCCAGGTCGATCTGCTCGGCGCTCGGCCCGCCGACGTACGCACCCCCCGGGTCCAGTTTGTCGCGGAGCCTCTCGATGGTCGCGGTCTCCGCCGCCGTCTGCGGCGTGGCCTTGGCGACGACGGAGATCTCGGTCCACTGCCCCGAACTCCGGCCGCGCTCCGCGCTGTCGACGCCCGGCACGCCCTTCGCGTCGGCGAGCACGCGGTCGGCGCGGTCGGTGGGCGCGATGACGCTGATGGGCTGGGTGCCGCGTTCGGGGTAGGCGGCGGCGAGGGTCTCCATCGCGGCGATGGAGTCGGGCTTGCTGGTGAAGGTGTCCTCCTGCTTGAGGTTCCCCGGCAGGGCGAACGCGCCCAGGGCCAGGGCTCCGAGCAGGACGGCGCCCGACGCGAGCACGGTGAGCGGGCGCCGTCCGGCCGACGAACCCATCGACTGGAACAGCGACTTCCGCTTCTTCGGTTCGCTGCCGAACGCGGGCACCAGCGGCCAGAACACCCGCCGCCCGAGGAGCACGAGCAGCGCGGGCAGCAGCGTCATCATCGCCACCAGCGCGCACAGCACGCCCAGGGCGCCAAGGGGCCCCATCCCGCGGCTGCTGTTGAGGTCGGCGGCGAGCAGGCAGAACAGGCCCGCGGCGACCGTGCCGGAGGAGGCGAGCACGGCGGGCCCGCAGCCGCGCAGGGCGGTACGCATGGCGTCGTACGGCCGCTCGATCCGGCGCAGTTCCTCGCGGTAGCGGGAGACGATAAGCAGCGCGTAGTCCGTGCCCGCGCCGAAGACGAGGATCGTCATGATGCCCGAGCTCTGGCCGCTGATCGGGGTGTCGAAGGCCTGGTTGAGGCCGTAGGCGACGCCCATGGAGAGGTAGTTGGCGACGCCGCCGACCGCGAGCGGCACCAGCCACAGGAACGGGCTGCGGTAGATCAGGATGAGCAGGACGGCGACGACGCCGACCGTCGTGTAGAGCAGCGGGCCGTCCAGGGACGTGTAGACCTCGCCCGCGTCGGTGGCGAGCGCGCCGGACCCGCCGACGTCGACCTTCAGCCCGTCCGCACCGTCGGGCGCCTTCACCACGTCCCGGACGTCGTTGACGAACGCGTCCCGCTTCTCCTCGTCCGTGCCCGGTGCGGTGCTCGCGACCGGGTACATGAGTGTCGACCCGTCCTTCGACGCCACCCCCGTGGGCGTCGACACGAGCTTCAACTCCCGCTCCACAGCGGCCACTTGACCGGCAGCCGTCTTGCGGTCGGCGGCGCTAAGGCCGCCGTCGCGGTGGTAGACGAGCACCAGCTCGGTGGTCTCGCCGCCGGGCAGCTTCTCCTCGATCTTGGCGACCTGCGTGGAGTCGGCGCTCGCGGGCAGATAGTCCACGGCCCGGTCGCGCTGTACGTCGCCGAGCTTCCCCGCGAACGGCCCGGCGAGCGCGAGCACGGCGACCCACAGGCCGAGCAGCGCCCAGGGCACGGCGCGTGGCCGTCGGCGCTTCGTCGTTGATGCGGCCCCCATCGGTGGGCCTCCCTCCGTGACGGTGTCTGACAGCGTCCAGACTTCCGTCGCGCGAGGGCTGATTCGTCGCGCCCGAGGGCGAGTTGGGGGTTACACCCGGGGGTGGCGCCGGGCCGCCGTTACTCCCTGGGGAGTACTGGGGAGCACTGGGGAGTACGTCAGCGGGGCGTGCGCGTCGCCGCCACGAGGAGGCGGGCCACGTCGTCGGGGTCGATGGTCAGGGCGCAGCCCGCCGTGGCGAGCACGTCGCGCTCGGCGGGCGTGTACGGCCCGTCGGCGAGGGCGATCCTGGCGCCCTGGAGGAGCAGCGCCTCGCGGCCCGCGGGGGCGAGGTGCGGGGCGAGCGGGCCGAGCGCCTCGTGGAGTTCGATGGCGAGGCCGGGCACGCAGTCCGGCTCGGCGAGCCGGCCTGTGTCGGCGGCGAGCGCGTCGACGAGGGCGCCGAGGCGTTCCTCGGTGCAGTCGTCGAAGCCGGCGCCGCGCAGGGTGGTGACGGCGGCGTCCAGGGCGGCGCGGGCGGCGCTGCCGCCGGTGGTCAGGACGGCGAGGACGACGGTGTGCACGGCGTCGCGGAGCATCGTGGAGAGCCGCACGGTCGTGGGGTGGTCGAGCGCCTCCAGGCCGAAGTGGTCCTGGCAGGCGGCGCATTCGACGACGGGCCCGGTCTCGCCGCGGGAGAGCAGCGGCACGCCGAGGAACACGAAGCGGCGACGGCCGGTGCGGCGTTGGTAGTTGCGGTCCCCGCCGCAGCCGGGGCAGAAGAACTCGCCGTCGCAGACGGTGGTCCAGGACGTGCGGACGCCGATCAGGCGGCCGCTCCGGCCGCCGAATGGTGCGGTTCTGCCGAAGATGCGGGATTCCCGGCCTTTTCGTCCCCGATCTGGCAGCACCACGCACCTCCATGACGCCGCGGCAGCCCTGCCGCGTTGGCGTGATGTTAGCCACATCGATGATGCCGCGTCAGTACCCCGTACGGGAGATGGCCGGTTGCTGGCCCGGACCAGTCCCCCGACACACGCGGGCCCCGCCCGCCACAAGGACGGACGGGGCCGCAAAAGCACCGGTCGAACGGGTGTCCAGGGGTCTCAGCGGGCCGCGCGGTTGACGGCCGAGACGACGGCCTTCATGGACGCACGTGTCGTATTCGCGTCGATGCCCACGCCCCACAGGACGCGGTCGCCGATGGCGCACTCGATGTACGAGGCGGCCTGCGCGGAGGCGCCCTCGCTCATCGTGTGCTCCTGGTAGTCGAGCAGGCGCAGGTCGATGCCGACGATGGACTGCAGAGCGTTGAAGAACGCGGAGATCGGGCCGTTGCCGGAGCCGGTCAGGACGATGTCGGCGCCGTCGACGGTGGCCTCGACGGTGAGCGTGTCGGTGCCGTCGACGTCCGTGATCGTCTGGCCGTTCTTGACCTGGATGCGGCCCCAGGGGCGGTCCGGGTTCGGCAGGTACTCGTCCTGGAAGACGCCCCAGATCGCGGCCGGGGTGAACTCGCCGCCCTCGGCGTCGGTGCGCGCCTGGATGGTCTTCGAGAACTCGATCTGCATGCGCCGCGGCAGGTCCAGCTTGTGGTCGTTCTTCAGGACGTACGCGACACCGCCCTTGCCGGACTGGGAGTTGACGCGGATGACGGCCTCGTAGGAACGGCCGACGTCCTTGGGGTCGATGGGCAGGTACGGCACGGCCCACTCGATGTCGTCGACGCTCTTGCCCGCGGCAGCAGCGCGGGCCTCCATCGCGTCGAAGCCCTTCTTGATGGCGTCCTGGTGGGAGCCGGAGAAGGCGGTGTAGACCAGGTCGCCCGCGTAGGGGTGGCGCGGGTGGACCTCCATCTGCGTGCAGTACTCGTACACGCGGCGGACTTCGTCTATGTCGGAGAAGTCGATCTGCGGGTCGACGCCCTGGCTGAACAGGTTCATGCCCAGCGCCACCAGGTCGACGTTGCCGGTGCGCTCGCCCTGGCCGAACAGGCAGCCCTCGACGCGGTCGCCGCCGGCCATCACGCCGAGTTCGGCGGCGGCGATGGCGGTGCCGCGGTCGTTGTGCGGGTGGATGGACAGGCAGACGTACTGGCGCCGGGACAGATTCCGGGACATCCACTCGAAGCGGTCCGCGTGCGTGGAGGGCGTCGAACGCTCCACGGTGGCGGGCAGGTTGAGGATGATCTCGCGGTCGGCGTCGGGCTGCCAGACGTCCATGACGCCCTCGCAGACCTCCAGGGCGAAGTCCAGCTCGGTGTCGGTGAAGATCTCCGGGCTGTACTGGTAACCGAACACGGTGTCCTGGTCGAGGATCTTGTCGGCGTACTCCATGACCAGGCGCGTTCCGTCGACGGCGATCTGCTTGACGGCGTCGCGGGAGCCGCGGAAGACGACCTCGCGCCAGACCGGCGCGGTCGCGTTGTACAGGTGCACGTTGGCGCGCTTGGCGCCCTTCAGGGACTCCACGGTGCGCTCGATCAGCTCTTCGCGCGCCTGCGTGAGCACGGAGATCGTCACGTCGTCCGGGATGGCGTCCGGGTCCTCGACGATGGAACGTACGAAGTCGAAGTCGGTCTGACCGGAGGACGGGAAGCCGACCTCGATCTCCTTGTAGCCCATGCGGACCAGCAGGTCGAACATCGCGCGCTTGCGGGCGGGCGACATCGGGTCGATGAGTGCCTGGTTGCCGTCGCGCAGGTCGGTGGACAGCCAGCGGGGCGCGACGGTGATGCGCTTGTCGGGCCAGGTGCGGTCGGGGATGTCCACCTGCTCGTACTTGCCGTACTTGTGAATCGGCATGGAGCTGGGGCGTTGGAAGTTCGGCATGGTGTGCGGGGCTCCTCGGAAGGTCCGGAAGGACGGCCGACGGTCTAGCACAGCACCGAACTCCGCGGGGAGGGGGTCGGCCTCTGCTACAGACCCTCGCCGCGGCAGCTAAGGAGAAGCAGCCCGAAACGCATGATGCGGGGCAGCCTAGCCGAGGTCCGCGGAATGCGCGGGCGCGTATCAGTATGCGGGACCGTAGGGACGTAACGGACAAAACGTGCCGTATATCACCTGGCGAGGGTGGCGTAGACCCGTATACGACTATTTCACCAATCATGGTGGCAGCTAGTGACAGCGGCATGACCCAGTGCCACATTGCCGCACATGACCGCCAACCCAACAGGCTTCGAGCCCGTTTTCTGCACGATCGTGCCACCCATCGTCCTGGACAAGCTCGCCCAGTCCTCGGACCCCGCGCTCTCCAAGGCCGCCCGCCGCACCCTCCAGCGCGACGCCTACGAGCGCACCCAGCGCCGCCTGACCACGGTCATCGGCGCCCCCTCCATCGCCGCCCCCAAGGGCGCCGTCGAGGGCAAGCCCTACCGCACCATCTACGACGCGAAGCACAAGAACGACCTGCCCGGCCGCAAGGTCCGCGGCGAGAGCGACAAGCCCGGCAAGGACGCGACCGTCAACCGCGCCCACGCCGGCCTCGGCGCCACCTTCGAGCTCTTCCTGAAGCAGTACGAACGCAACTCCATCGACGGCAACGGCCTGCCGCTCGACGCGACCGTGCACTACGGCGAGGACTACGGGAACGCCTTCTGGAACGGCGAGCAGATGGTGTTCGGCGACGGCGACGGCGAGATCTTCCTCGACTTCACCATCCCCGTCGACGTCATCGGCCACGAGCTGACCCACGGCGTCGTGCAGTACACGGCGAACCTCACGTACTTCGGCCAGCCCGGCGCCCTCAACGAGTCCATGGCGGACGTCTTCGGCTCGCTGATCAAGCAGTACACGCTCGGCCAGACCGCCGCCGAGGCCGACTGGCTGATCGGCGCGGGCCTGCTCGCCCCGCGCGTCACCGGCAAGGCGCTGCGCTCCATGAAGGACCCGGGCAGCGCGTACGACGACGACGTGCTCGGCAAGGACCCGCAGCCCAAGGACATGGAGCACTACGTCAGGACGGGCCGCGACAACGGCGGCGTACACATCAACTCCGGCATCCCCAACCACGCCTTCTACCTCCTCGCCGAGTCGCTCGGCGGGCACGCCTGGGAGCGCGCGGGGAAGATCTGGTACGACGTCCTGACCGGTGGGCAGCTCGCCCAGGACGCCTCCTTCGCGGACTTCGCGAAGCTGACGGTCGCCGCCGCCCCCGAGGGCGAGCAGCGCGAGGCCGTCCTGAAGGCGTGGTCGCAGACCGGCGTGCCGACGTCGTAGCGCCCGGCTTCGCAGGGGTGCCGCGGGTCGCGCCCTGCGGTAGACAGGACCCATGCGTATCCAGGTGAAGCGCACGGGAGGTTTCGCGGGCATCGAGCGGCACGCGGAGGTCGACACCACCGCGCGGCCCGATGCCAAGGAGTGGCATGCCCTGGCCGAACGGGCGGCGGCCGGCGGCCGGGGCACGCCCCCCATAGGGGTGCCCGACGGCTTCAGCTACCAGATCACCATCGACGGCCGGACCGTGTACTGCGCGGATCCCCGGCTGACGGAGGAGCAGCGGCAGCTGATCACGCGGGTGCTCAAGGAAGGTTCGTAACAGCACCGGTCGCCTTCAGGAGGGCAGGCGGTTGCCTTGATGACGGCAGGCGGTTGCCCGGAAACCCGCTTGCCGCACGGGCGTTGACTTCCGTACCAGCGGGTACGGATGATCGCGCGCATGGCGACGACGCGCGCACCGCTGCCCCGCTTCCCCCGCGACTTCCTGTGGGGGGTGTCCACCTCCGCCCACCAGATCGAGGGCGCCACGGCCGAGCGCGGCCCCTCGGTGTGGGACGCCTTCACGGCCCTGCCCGGCAACGTCAAGGACGGCACGACGGCCGCCGTGGCCTGCGACCACGTGCGCCGCTACCGCGAGGACGTGGCGCTGATCCGCGACCTTGGCGTGGGCGCGTACCGCTTCTCCGTCTCCTGGCCGCGGGTGCTTCCGCACGGCACCGGCGAGGTCAGCGAGCGCGGCCTGGACTTCTACGACCGCCTCGTCGACGAGCTGTGCGCGGCGGGCGTACGCCCCGTGCCGACGCTGTTCCACTGGGACACCCCGCTCGCGGTCGAAGAGGCGGGCGGCTGGCTGAAGCGCGACACCGCCCAGCGTTTCGCCGAGTACGCCGCCGTCGTCGCGGCCCGCATCGGTGACCGCGTACCGAAGTGGATCACCCTCAACGAGCCCGCCGAGCACACTCTGCTCGGCCACGCGCTCGGCCGGCACGCGCCCGGCCGTCAGCTCCTGTTCGACGCGCTGCCGGTCGCCCACCACCAGCTCCTGGCCCACGGCCTCGCGGTGACGGCGCTGCGCGCGGCGGGCGCCGACGACATCGGCATCGCGAACTCCCACGGCCCGACCTGGCCCGCGTCCGACCACGCCGAGGACCGCGAGGCGGCGGACTTCTACGACGTGCTCCTGAACCGGCTGTTCTCCGACCCCCTGATCGCGGGCCGCTACCCGGAAGTGATCACGGAGCTCCTTGCCGCCGAAGTCCCGGACCTGGAAGGCGACTTGAAGCTGATCGCGCAGCCGCTCGACTGGTACGGCATCAACTTCTACCAGCCGACGAAGGTGGGCGCCCCGCAGCCGGACGCCACCGTCACCGAGTTCTCGGGCCTCATCCTCCCGCCCGAGCTCCCCTTCTCCCCCCGCCCGATCGAGGGCCACCCCACCACGGACTTCGGCTGGCCGGTGGTCCCCGAATCCCTCACCGAACTCCTCCTGACCTTCCGCGAACGCTACGGCGACCGCCTCCCGCCCCTCGTCATCACCGAGAACGGCTGCTCGTACGAGGGCGTGGACGACCAGCGGCGCATCGACTACCTGGACGGCCACCTGCGCGCCCTGCACCGCGCCCTGGAGGCCGGGGTCGACGTGCGCGGCTATTTCATCTGGTCCCTCCTGGACAACTTCGAGTGGGCCGAGGGCTACCGGCAGCGCTTCGGTCTCGTCCACGTCGACTACGCCACCCAGCGGCGCACGCCGAAGGCGTCGTACGACTGGCTGCGTACGGAACTTCAGGCGCAGGGCGGCGGGCCCGGGGCGCGGGCGCCCCGGGGGTGAGCCGCGGCGTCCCGCGGGCCACGGGCGGCCGGGTCCTCGCGGGGGCGCCCGCGAAGGCTCAGAACCCGAGCTTGCGGAGTTGGCGGGGGTCCCGCTGCCAGTCCTTGGCGACCTTGACGTGGAGGTCGAGGAAGACCGGCGTACCGAGCAGCGCTTCGATCTGCTTGCGGGACTTGATCCCTACGTCCTTGAGCCGCTTGCCCTTGGGGCCGATGATGATCCCCTTCTGGCTGGGCCGCTCGATGTACACGAAGGCGTGGATGTCGAGGAGCGGCTTGTCGGCGGGCCGGTCCTCGCGGGGCAGCATCTCCTCGACGACCACGGCGATGGAGTGCGGCAACTCGTCCCGCACGCCTTCGAGGGCCGCCTCACGGATCAGCTCGGCCACCATGACCTGCTCGGGCTCGTCGGTGAGGTCACCCTCGGGGTAGAGGGCCGGCCCCTCCGGCAGGAGGGGGACGAGCAGGTCCGCGAGCAGGTCGACCTGCTTCTCACCGACCGCCGAGACGGGCACGATCTCGGCCCACTCGAAGCCGAGCTCCTTGGCGAGCTGGTCGACGGCGATGAGCTGCTCGGCGAGCGTCTTGCTGTCGACGAGGTCGGTCTTCGTGACGATGGCGACCTTCGGCGACTTCTTGATCGACGCCAGCTCCTTGGCGATGAACCGGTCACCGGGCCCGAGCTTCTCGTTCGCGGGCAGGCAGAACCCGATGACGTCGACCTCGGCCCACGTGGTGCGCACCACGTCGTTCAGCCGCTCGCCGAGCAGCGTGCGCGGCTTGTGCAGGCCGGGGGTGTCCACGAGGATCAGCTGGGCGTCGGGGCGGTGCACGATGCCGCGGACGGTGTGCCGCGTCGTCTGCGGCCGGTTCGAGGTGATCGCCACCTTCTTGCCGACCAGAGCGTTCGTGAGGGTGGACTTGCCCGCGTTGGGGCGGCCGACGAAGCAGGCGAATCCGGCGCGGTGGACGGCCTGCTCGGGCGGCTGGGGGGACTGGGTACGGACGCTCATGGGGCCCATTGTCCCTGATCTTTTCTGGCGTGGGCGCCTTGGGCGGTGCCCCGGCCCATGGGGCTGCGCCCCTTTCCCCGCCTTTTCGGCGCTCCGCGCCTCGCCCTCCAACGCCGGGCGGGCTTCTCTCCCCACCCGCCCGCCCTTCCTGGGGCTCCGCCCCAGACCCCGCTCCTCAAGCGCCGGAGGGGCTGGAGTTTTCAGCCCGTCCGGCGCTTGAGGACGAGGCGCGGAGCGCCGATCAGCGGGGTCCAGGGGCAGCAGCCCCTGGTTACGGGAAGGGGCGGGACTGGGGCGCCCCGCGAGGGCTCAGACCGCTGCGGCCGTCTCGCGTACCGCCCCGTCCGGCCCCGCCAGGAACACCGGTGTGCCGGCCCCGCCGAGGTCCCGTACCGCCGCGAGGTCCTCCGCGGACAGAGCGGATTCGCCGGACACGACCGCCGCCGCCTCCAGGGAGGAGGCCCCGGAAGCCACCGCCATGGCGACAGCCGTGCGCAGCGCGGACAGCTGGAGGGAGTCGAGGGCGACCGTCCCTGCGACGTACGTACGCCCCGTCTCGTCCCGCACGGCGGCCCCCTCGGGCACACCGTTGCGGGCGCGGGCCGAGCGGGCGAGGGTGACGATCTTCTGGTCCTCGGGGCCGAGGTCGGTGGACTCAGTCATGGCACGAGCATAAGGAGCCGGTCGCGGCGCCCACCCGGCCACCCGGCACACACCGCTACCCGGCCACCCGGTACATCGCCCCGCGCCGCGCCTCGGGCGAAGCCAGCCAGGCGAGCTTCTCCGCGGTGTCGGCCAGCGGCAGCGGCGTGTGCAGCACGATCGTGAGGTCGGGCCGCGCGGGCACCTTCAGCGCGGTGGACTCCACGTGCAGGATCCCGACGAGCGGATGGTCGAGCTCCTTGTGGACCTGACCGGCGGGCCGGATGTCCTGCCGCTCCCACAGCGAGGTGAACTCCGCCCCCGATTCGTGCAGCCGCGAGAGCAGCTCCGCGAAGCCCTCGTCCCCGGGATGCTCGGAGCAGGCCGAGCGGAACTGCGCGACGAGCGCCGCCGCGTTCTGCTCCCAACTCACGCTGCGGGAGCGGTACATGGGGTCGGTGAAGAAGTCGAGGATGCAGTTCTGGGTGGTCTCGGGGCGCATGCCGAGGACCAGCGCGGCCGCGTCGTTGTAGACGACGCAGTTGTAGTAGCGGTCCATGATGTGTGCCGGGTACGGCATCCAGGTGTCGATGAGCCGCCGCAGGCCGTCGCACATGTCGGCGGCGCCCTCCTCGGCCTGCGGCACGGGCGGGTTGAGGCCCGCGAGCACGTACAGGTGGCGGCGTTCGGTGCCGGACAGCTTCAGGACCCGGGCCACGGCGTCCAGGACCTGCGGGGACACCGAGATGTCCCGGCCCTGCTCCAGCCACTGGTACCAGGACGCGCCGACGCCCGCGAGCACCGCGACCTCCTCGCGCCGAAGGCCCGGCGTACGCCGACGCCCGCCGCCTTCCGGAAGGCCCGCGTCCGCCGGGGTCACCCGGGCCCGCCGGCTCATCAGGAAGTCCCGCAGCTCGACCCTGCGACGCGCCCTCGCCCCGTCGGCCCGCTCCTCGATCTGGCTGGCCACCGCTCCCCCTGTCATCCGTACGCGATCGCACCGGTTGCACCTGGTGTTCGCACCACCAGCATAAGTTGCCGCTCCCCACGGCTATTCCGGCCGACGGACGCTGTTGACCATGGCGATAGACACTTCCGCTCCCTCCCCGACCGCCGCAGGCCCATCAACCACCACGGAAACCCCGAGCACCACCGAAGCCCCGAAGGCCGCTGCCGCCGCGCAGGCCACCGCTCCCGCCGGGCCGCCGCCCCGGCTCTCCCGCCGCGACCGGCTCATCCTCTTCGTCCTCTGCGCCGCCCAGTTCATGGTCGCGCTCGACTTCTCCGTACTGAACGTGGCACTGCCCGTGCTCGGTGCGGACCTCGGCATGAGCCATGCCGCGCTGCAGTGGGCGGTCACCGCCTTCGCGCTGCCGTCCGGCGGCTTCCTGCTGCTCTTCGGCCGCTTCGGTGACCTCTTCGGGCGGCGCAGGCTGTTCCTCGGCGGGCTCGCCCTGTTCGGCGCGGCCTCGCTGCTCGCCACCTTCGCCTGGGACCCGGCCTCGTTCCTCGCCGGGCGTGCGCTGCAAGGTGTGGGCGCGGCGGCGATCGTGCCGACCGGCATGTCGCTGCTCACCACCACCTTCCCCGAAGGCCCGCAGCGGGATCGCGCGCTCGGCATCTCCGGCACGCTGCTCTCCCTCGGCTTCACCGTCGGCATGGTGCTCGGCGGTGTCCTCACCGACACCCTCGGCTGGCGCTCCACCATGGGCCTGCTCACGCTCTTCGCCCTGATCGTGCTGCCCCTGGCGCCTCGCCTGCTGCCCGAGTCCCGCACCCCCGACCGGCCCCGCCTCGACATCCCCGGCGCCGTCACCGTCACCGGCGGACTGCTCGCCCTGATCTACGCCCTGTCCACCGCAGCCGAGCGCGGGTTCGGCGGCGCCGACGTGCTCGTCACGCTCGTCGCTGGTGTCCTGCTGCTCGTCGCCTTCGGATACGTCGAGTCGCGGGCCGCCGCGCCGCTGGTGTCACTGCCCATGCTGCGGCGCCGTACGGTCGCGTGGGGCAACCTGGGCGGACTCGTCACGTTCTCGATGATGTCGACCGTCGTCTTCGTCCTCACCCTCTACCTCCAGGACGTCCTCGACCTCTCCGCCTTCCAGACCGGGCTCGTCTTCGGCGTGCAGGGCGTTCTGTCGGTCGTCGCGGGCATGTACGCCCCGAAGGTCATCGGACGCTTCGGGCCGCGCCGCACGCTCGTGGGGTCGCTGCTCGGGCAGGGCGTGTTCGTGGCCGCGCTCGTCGCCGTCGGCGAGGGGATGTGGTCCGTGTGGCTCGCCACCGCCGCCATCTCCGTGGCCAGCATGTTCCATCTCGGGGCGATCGTCTCGTACGGGGTCACTGTCACGTCGGGCGTGCCCGACACGGAGCAGGGGCTGGCCACTGGCCTCGTGACGTCCACCCAGCAGGTCGGGATCACGATCGGCATCCCCCTCCTCGGCGTGCTCGCCACGACTTCGGGTGACGTTCTCGCCGGTACGCGTACCGTCCTCGCCCTCGACGCGGGAATCGTCCTCGCGGCGGCGGTGCTGGTGGCCGCGGGCCTGCGGCGGCGGCCCTGACCCGCTTCTCCCACCCGCCCACCCGTTTCAGCCGTCCCCCGAGCGCGGGTCTCGTCCGGGCGGGTGGGGGAAGCCCTAGGGGCGCGACAAGCGCAGTCGTACCGCTCGCGGCAAGCCCGCGACCACCAAGTCGTAGGAGTCCTCGACGAGTTCGCGGAGCTGGTGGTCGGGGAGGGTGCCGGTGAGCGTGACGGTGTTCCAGTGGCGTTTGTTCATGTGCCAGCCCGGCGCGATCTCCGGGTGCGCGGCCCGGAGCTGGACCGCGATCTCGGGGTCGCACTTGAGGTTCACGGTGAGCGGGTCGCCGTCAAGACGGCTCAGGGCGAACATCTTCCCGGCCACCTTGAACACCGACGCGTCCGGCCCGAAGGGGAATTCCTCGGCCGCGTCGTTGAAGGACAGGCACAGCGCCCGCAGTTCGTCGGGGGTCATCTTGTGTCCCGCTCCCCTTCCCTCTCCCTGTTCCGGGGGCCGGCGGGAGGCCCCTCAGGCGCCACCGGCTCCACGAGCACCGTCACGATCTTGTTGCGCCGCCCGGCCGCCGACTCGGCGGTGAGCTTCAGGGCGCGCCCGTCGGGCAGGTCGACCACGGCCGAGGCCCCGGCGATCGGCACGCGGCCGAGCGCCTTGGCGAGGAGGCCGCCGACGGTCTCGACGTCCTCGTCGTCGTACGCCTCGAGGCCGTACAGCTCGCCGAGGTCGCCGATGTCGAGGCGGGCGGTGACGCGGAAGCAGCCGCCGTCCAGCTCCTCGACGGGCGGCAGCTCACGGTCGTACTCGTCGGTGATCTCGCCGACGATCTCTTCGAGGATGTCCTCGATGGTGACGATGCCGGCCGTGCCGCCGTACTCGTCGATGACGACGGCGACGTGGTTGCGCTCCTGCTGCATCTCCCGCAGCAGATCCCCCGCGTTCTTCGTGTCCGGCACGAACGTCGCGGGCCGCATGGCCGTCGACACGAGCTCGTTCTCGGAGTCGCGGTTGATGTGCGTCTTGCGGACGAGGTCCTTGAGGTACACGATCCCGACGACGTCGTCGTCGCTCTCGCCCGTCACGGGGATGCGGGAGAACCCGGAGCGGAGGGCGAGGGTGAGGGCCTGCCGGATGGTCTTGAAGCGCTCGATGGCGATCAAGTCGGTGCGCGGGACCATGACTTCGCGTACGAGGGTGTCGCTGAGCTCGAAGACCGAGTGCACCATGCGGCGTTCCTCGTCCTCGATCAGCGACTCCCGCTCGGCGAGGTCGACCATCGCGCGCAGCTCGGCCTCGGAGGCGAACGGGCCGCGCCGGAAGCCCTTGCCGGGCGTGAGCGCGTTGCCGATGAGGATGAGCAGCGGCGGGATGGGTCCCATGACGCGGGCCAGCGGCAGCAGGACGTACGCCGCGGCCGTCGCCGTGTTCAGCGGGTGCTGGCGGCCGATGGTGCGCGGGGAGACCCCGACGGCGACATAGCTGACGAGCACCATCACGCCGATGGCGACGGCGAGCGCCTCCCAGGTGGTGTCGATGGCCTTCAGGCAGGCGTACGTCACCAGGGTGGCGGCGGCCATCTCGCACGCCACCCGCACGAGGAGCGCCACGTTCAGATAGCGGACGGGGTCGGCGGCGACCTGCGCGAGCTTCGCGCTGCCGCGCCGCCCCGAACGCACCGCCTCCTCGGCCCGGAAGCTGGACACGCGGGCGAGGCCCGCCTCGGCGCACGCGGCGAGCCACGCCACCACGATCAGGGCGACGGCGCCGCCGATGAGCTGGACGGACATGGGCTCAGGAGACGGTGGGCGCCGGGGACGGGCCGGTCAGGCCCTGCTCCGCGCGCCAACCGTCGACGATGGCCGCCTGCAGGCCGAACATCTCGGCCTTCTCGTCCGGCTCCTCGTGGTCGTACCCGAGCAGGTGCAGCACTCCGTGGACGGTCAGGAGCTGGAGCTCCTCGTTCATGGAGTGCTGCGTCGGGGCCTCCTGGCCCTGCTTCAGGGCCACCTCGGGGCAGAGCACGATGTCCCCGAGGAGGCCCTGCGGCGGCTCGTCGTCGTCCTTCATGGGCGGGCGCAGCTCGTCCATGGGGAAGGACATGACGTCCGTGGGTCCTGGCAGGTCCATCCACTGGATGTGGAGCTGCTCCATGGCGCCGGCGTCCACGACGATCACCGAGAGTTCGGAGAGCGGGTGGATCCGCATCCGCGCGAGCGCGTAGCGGGCGATGTCGAGGATCGCCTGCTCGTCGACCTCGGTTCCGGATTCGTTGTTGACGTCGATCGACATGGTGCTGTTCCGCTACTTCCCTCTGGACCGGCCGCGGCTGGCGTGCGAGCCGTTCTCCGTGCCGTTGTCGTTGTCGTACTTCTCGTACGCGTCGACGATACGGCCGACGAGCTTGTGCCGTACGACATCGGAGGACGTGAGCCGCGAGAAGTGCACGTCGTCGACGCCCTCCAGGATGTGCTGGACCTGGCGGAGGCCGGACTTCGTGCCGTTCGGCAGGTCGATCTGGGTGACGTCGCCGGTGATCACGATCTTCGATTCGAAGCCGAGGCGGGTGAGGAACATCTTCATCTGCTCGGGGTTCGTGTTCTGCGCCTCGTCCAGGATGATGAACGCGTCGTTCAGCGTCCGGCCGCGCATGTACGCCAGCGGGGCGACCTCGATCGTGCCCGCCGCCATGAGGCGCGGGATCGAGTCGGGGTCGAGCATGTCGTGCAGCGCGTCGTACAGCGGGCGCAGATACGGGTCGATCTTCTCGTAGAGCGTGCCGGGCAGGAAGCCGAGGCGCTCGCCCGCCTCCACCGCGGGGCGGGTCAGGATGATCCGGCTGACCTGCTTGGACTGCAGGGCCTGGACCGCCTTGGCCATCGCCAGATACGTCTTGCCGGTGCCGGCGGGGCCGATGCCGAACACGATCGTGTTCTTGTCGATCGCGTCGACGTACCGCTTCTGGTTGAGGGTCTTGGGGCGGATGGTGCGGCCCCGGGACGAGAGGATGTTCTGCGTGAGGACCTCGGCGGGGGTCTCCTCGCCGTCGGCCTCGCCGCTGTCCTCCGCCCTGAGCATGGCGATCGAGCGTTCCACTGCGTCCTCCGTCATCGGCTGTCCGGTGCGGAGCACCAGCATCATCTCGTCGAACAGGCGCTGGACGAGGGCCACTTCGTGGGCGTCACCGACCGCGCTGATCTCGTTGCCCCGGACGTGGATGTCGGCCGCCGGGAAGGCCGTCTCGATCACTCGCAGCAGTGCGTCCCCGGAACCCAGGACCGTCACCATGGGGTGTTTGGCCGGGACGGTGAAGTGGGCCTTCGCGGACTTGGGCGCCTGCGGCTGCGCAGGGGGCTGAGCTGTCGGTGTCTGCGTCATGGGCCGGCTCTAGAGCCTGCACATCCTCCTCGTCACGGGGCTCGCCGTGCGGCAAGTTCTGTACTGCCAAGAGTACGACCGGGCACTGACATGGCCTAAGCCCTTTTCTGAGGCCGGAGCGAACGGCAGCGATCCGGGGCGCCCTACAGCGACCTGCGGAAGCCGATCGTCGGGACCGCGCGGCGCAGCGGCCAGGTGCGGGTCGGCTCGGGCAGCAGGGACTCCAGGAAGGCGTAGCGGCGCAGGGCCACCGGGTCCTGCCCGTCGACCTCGCGCACGCGCCGCCACCACGCGCCGACCTCCGCCCAGCCGGGCGCCGAGAGGGAGCCGCCGAATTCCTGCACGGACAGCGCGGCGGTGAGGCCGGCGAAGGCGAGCCGGTCGGCGAGCGGCCAGCCCGCCAGCGTGCCGGTGACGAAGCCCGCGACGAACACGTCCCCGGCGCCTGTGGGGTCGAGCGCCTCCACCTCGATGGCGGGCACGGACGCCGTCCGCCCGCTGCGGCCGTCCACCGCGTACGCCCCCTCGGCCCCGAGGGTGACCACGGCGAGGGGCACGTGCTGGGTGAGGGCGTGCGCGGCGGCCCGGGGGCACGTCGTGCCCGTGTACCGCATGGCCTCCTCGGCGTTCGGCAGGAACGCCTCGCAGTGCTTCAGGTCGGGCAGCGCGCCCAGGTCCCAGCGGCCGGTGTCGTCCCAGCCCACGTCCGCGAAGATCCGCGTCCCGCGCCGCGCGGCCGCCGCGATCCACGGCGCCCCCTCCCCCGGCACCAGGGACGCGACGGCGGCCCGCGCACGCGGCGGGCACTTCGGGGCGCCGCCGTCCGGGGAGTCGGCGTCGGGCGGCGGCTCGTGCCCGTGGCTGACCATGGTCCGCTCGCCCTCGTACGCCATGGAGACCGTCACCGGCGAGTGCCAGCCGGGCACGGTCCGTGACGAGGCGAGGTCGATGCCCTCGCCGCGTGCCAGGGCGTCCCAGCAGTACTCCCCGTAGTGGTCGTCCCCGAAGGCGGCGGCCAGCGAGGTGCGCAGGCCGAGCCGGGACAGGGCGGTCGCCATGTTGGCCACGCCGCCGGGGCTCGATCCCATGCCGCGCGCCCACGACTCGGTGCCGCGCACGGGCGCCGAGTCGAGGCCGGTGAAGATGATGTCGAGGAAGACGGTCCCGGTGAGGTACACGTCGCAGGGCGGATCGCCCGCGCGGCGGGTCGACTTCAGCGGATCGACAGTGGAGACAGTGGTGACAGTAGTGTCGGCGGTCTCCGCAGCCGGGGCGGGTGGGTGTGGTGGTGCGCCAGGTGGTACGGCCATGAAGGCAACGTAACCCAGGCTCCCGCCCGGACGCCGTCGCTACCAGCGAGGCACGAGCGGAGTTGTCCACTCCGGATCGAGCCGCCGCATGGCCGCCGCGTCGTCCCGCTCGCGCAGCGCGGCGTGGTCCTCGTCGAGCCAGCGCCGGTGCAGCGCGGCGAGCCGGTCGCGGTCGAGCTCGACGCCGAGCCCCGGCGCGTCGCTCACCGTCACATGGCCGCCCTCGAAGCGCAGCCGTTCGGTCAGTACGTCCTCGGACTGCCACGGGTAGTGGGAGTCGCAGGCGTGCCGGAGGTCCGGCACGGTCGCCGCGACGTGGGTCATCGCGGCGAGGCTGATGCCGAGGTGGGTGTTGGAGTGCATGGAGACGGCGACGCCGAACGTGCGGCAGACGGCGGCGAGTTCACGGGTGTTGCGCAGCCCGCCCCAGTAGTGGTGGTCGGAGAGCACGACCTGCACGGCCCCCTTGGCGAAGGCCTCCGGTATCTCCGCGAACGTCGTCACGCACATGTTCGTCGCGAGCGGCACCTTCGTGCGCGCCGCGACCTCGGCCATCGCGGGCGTCCCGAGCGCCGGGTCCTCCAGATACTCCAGTACGTCGCCGAGTTCGGCCGCGACCTCCAGCGAAGTCTCCACCGACCAGGCGCCGTTGGGGTCGAGCCGCAGCGGGTGGCCCGGGAAGGCGGCGGCCAGCGCGCGGATGGCGGCGATCTCCTGGTCCGGCGGGAAGACGCCGCCCTTGAGCTTGAACGACGTGAAGCCGTACCGCTCCGTGAACAACCGTGCCTGTGCGACGACTCCGGCCGGGTCGAGGGCCGCGCCCCAGTCGTCGCGCTCGCCCGCGACGCCCGGCGGGTGCTCGGCGTGCCTGTAGAAGAGGTACGCGCTGTACTCGACGCTGTCGCGCACCTTCCCGCCGAGCAGCGCGTGCACCGGAAGGCCGAGCGTCTCGCCGAGGGCGTCCAGGCAGGCGACCTCGAAGCCGGAGGCGACGGACAGGCGCAGCTTGTCGGCCGTCTGCACGCCGCGCAGCCCGCCGACGTCGACGGCGGTGTCCACGCGGGTCGCGTCCACGGTCACGCTGTCCGCGAGTGTGAACAGTCCGTTCAGGTCGGACACCGCCCGGCCGACCAGCGCGGCGGCGAAGGGCCGCGCCAGGTCCAGGTACTTGGCGTCCCCGTACGTCTCCCCCACGCCCGTCGCGCCGCCCGCCGTCTCCACCTCGATGATCAGGCGTGGCGTGTACGGCTGATGGAGGCCCTGGGTGTTGAGCAGCGGCGGGTCGGCGACGAGGACCGGGGTGAGCCGGACGTCCGTGATGGTGTGCGCTGCCGTGCTCATACCTGTGCCTCCGACCGGAGTGACGTCCACGTGTCGTCCATGTATGGGAACGGACTCTATGAACGCGAACGACAGTCCGTCAATGGCCCGCCCACGGCACCGGCCATGACCCGCGCGCGGTCACTCGAACTCGTACGCGGCGACCTCCGCGAGATACCGCTCCCGCAGTGCCTCCTCGTCCGCGCTGCCGTCGAGGAACGCCGCCTCGAAGGAGTTCCTGGCCAGCTCGCGCAGCCCTTCGGCGTCGATGCCGAGGGCCTCGTGGACGGCGTGGAAGGTGTCGCCGACGTAGCCCCCGAAGTAGGCGGGGTCGTCGGAGTTGACGGTGCACAGCAGTCCGGCCGCCATCATCCGCGGCAGCGGGTGCTCCTCCAGGATGTCGACGGCCCGCAGCCGTACGTTGGACAGCGGGCACAGCGTCAGCGGCACGCGGTCGCGCACCAGCCGCTCCACCAGCTCCGGGTCCTCCATGCACCGCAGCCCGTGGTCGATCCGCTCGACCCCGAGCACGTCGAGCGCCTCACGGACGTAGGCGGCGGGCCCCTCCTCGCCCGCGTGCGCCACCTTGCGCAGGCCGAGCGCGCCCGCGGCCTCGTACACGGCGGCGAACTTGGCGGGCGGGTGGCCGACTTCGGCGGAGTCGAGGCCGACGCCCGTGATCCGGTGCAGATACGGCTTCGCCGCCTCCAGGGTCGCCATCGCCGACTCTGCGGACTCGTCGCGCAGGAAGCACATGATGAGGCGGGTGGAGATCCCGTGCCGCTCCTCGCTGCGGTCCAGGGCGCGCCCGAGCCCCTCGACGACCGTGCCCATACCGACACCGCGCGCGCTGTGCGCCTGCGGGTCGAAGAAGATCTCCGCGTGCCGCACGCCCTGCGCGGCGGCCCGCGCGAGATAGGCGTCGGCGAGCTCCTCGAAGTCGGCCTCGGTCCGCAGCACGGCCATCAGGCCGTAGTAGAGGTCGAGGAAGGACTGGAGGTCCTCGAAGAGGTAGGCCTTGCGGAGCTCTTCGGTGTCGGCGTACGGGAGTTGGACGCCGTTGCGCGCGGCGAGCGCGAAGGCGAGTTCGGGTTCGAGGGTGCCCTCGATGTGGAGGTGGAGCTCGGCCTTGGGGAGCGGCATGGTGGTTCTCGGCTTTCAGGGGGGTGGTTCAGGTGGTTCTGGTGGCTGAGGCGGCCCTGGTGGCTCAGGGGGTGCGCTTCGGCAGTGGTACGCGCAGCAGGTCGCGGGCGACGGTCAGCTCGCCCTCGAACCCGGCGGCGCGCGCCTGCTGCTCGAAGAGGGAGGGGTCGGCGTAGCGCTGACTGAAGTGGGTGAGGACGAGATGACGTACGCCGCCGTCCCGGGCCACCCGCGCCGCCTGACCAGCCGTCAAATGCCCGTGATCGGAAGCCAGTTGATGATCCTCGTCGAGGAACGTCGACTCGATGACGAGCATGTCGCAGCCCTCGGCGAGCGCGTGCACGCCGTCGCACAGCCGGGTGTCCATCACGAAGGCGAACCGCTGCCCGCGCCGCACCTCGCTGACCTCGTCGAGCGTCACCCCGCGCAGGCTGCCCTCGCGCTGGAGCACGCCCACGTCCGGGCCCTTGATGCCGTGTTCGGCGAGCAGCGCGGGCAGCATGCGCCGCCCGTCGGGCTCGACGACGCGGTAGCCGTACGACTCCACGGGGTGGGAGAGCTTCGCCGTCTCCAGGCGGTACGACGGCGTGTCCGCGAGGACGCCGTCGGCCGTCACCGGCGCCTGCGCCAGGTCGACCGTCTCGCGGTACGCGGTGGCGTACCGCAGCCGGTCGAAGAAGCGCTGGCCCGAGCCCGGGTAGTGGGCGGTCACGGGGTGCGGCACGCGGTCCAGGTTGATGCGCTGGATGACGCCCGCGAGGCCCAGGCTGTGATCGCCGTGGAAGTGCGTGACGCAGATCCGGTTCAGGTCGTGGGCGGCGACGGAGGCACGCAGCATCTGCCGCTGCGTGCCCTCGCCCGGGTCGAAGAGGATGCCTTCGCCGTCCCAGAGCAGGACGTAACCGTTGTGGTTGCGGTGCCGGGTCGGGACCTGGCTGGCGGTGCCGAGCACCACCAATTCACGTACGGACACCGCTGGTTATCCGGGCGGCCACTGGAGGCCGCGGCCGCCCAGGACGTGGGCGTGCGCGTGGAAGACGGTCTGCCCGGCGCCGGAGCCGGTGTTGAAGACGATGCGGTAGCTCTCCGACTTCTCCTCGGTGGCGACCTCACCGGCCTCGCGCAGCACGTCGGCGGCGACCTTCGGCTCGGCGGCGGCGAGCGACGCGGCGTCCGGGTAGTGCACCTTCGGGATCACCAGGACGTGCGTCGGCGCCTGGGGATTGATGTCACGGAACGCGACGGTCGTCTCCGTCTCCCGCACGACGGTCGCCGGCACGTCCCCCGCGACGATCTTGCAGAACAGACAGTCGGCCTGCGGTTCACCCGCCATGGGGCACCCTCCTGGGTCACTGGTCGGTTACGGAGGCATGCTATCGGGGCGGGGGGTGCGGGGACGGGGGCGGGCCGGGGCCGGCCCGAGGGCACGGTCCCCGGGCCGGCCGGGCACCGTCAGGCCGACGGGACCCCGGGCCCGCCGGGGACCGCGGGCGGAGTCTTCGGCGGGGACGACGCCAAGGCGTCGAGCGCGACCCGGACAGCCGCGTCGAGCTGCGGATCCCGCCCCGCTGCGGAGTCCTCCGGGGTGACCACGACCTCCACGTCGGGGTCGACCCCGTAGTTCTCCACGCCCCACCCGTACCCCTCCATCCAGAAGGCGTACTTGGGCTGCGTCACGAGCGTCCCGTCGACGAGGTGGTACCGGCTGTCGATGCCGACGACGCCGCCCCACGTGCGCGTACCGACGACGGGCCCGATGCCGAGCGCCTTGATCGCCGCGTTCACGATGTCCCCGTCGGAACCGGAGAACTCGTTGGCGACGGCGACGACGGGCCCGCGCGGCGCGTCGAAGGGGTAGCTGAGCGGACCGGAGCCGCGCGGCAGGTCCCAGCCGACGACGCGGCGCGCCAGCTTCTCCACGACGAGCTGCGAGGTGTGCCCGCCGCGGTTCTCCCGGACGTCCACGACCAGGCCGTCGCGGGCCACCTCGATGCGCAGGTCGCGGTGGATCTGCGCCCAGCCGGGCGCCTGCATGTCGGGCACGTGCAGATAGCCGAGCCGCCCGCCGGACCGCTCGTGGACGTACGCCCGCCGCCCGGCGACCCACGCGTGGTAGCGCAGCGGCTCCTCGTCGTCCACGGGCACGACCACGGCGTGCCGGACGTCGCCCCCGCCCGCGGGCGACACGGTCAGCTCCACGGGCTTGCCCGCGGTCCCCACGAGCAGCGGCCCGGGGCCCGTCACCGGGTCGACGGCACGGCCGCCCACCGCGAGGATCGCGTCGCCCGCCCGCACCGCGACGCCGGGCGCGGCCAGCGGCGAGCGCGCGGCCGGGTCGGACGTCTCGGACGGCAGCACCCGGTCGATCCGCCACGTCCCGTCCTCGCCGCGCGAGAGGTCCGCGCCGAGCAGCCCCTGCCGCGACCCCGCCCCGCCCCACCCGCCGCGCGGGGACACATAGGCGTGCGAGGTGCCGAGTTCGCCCTGCACCTCCCACAGCAGGTCCACGAGGTCGTCGTGGGTGGCGAGGCGCCCGAGCACCGGCCTGTAGCGCTCCAGGACGCCGTCCCAGTCGACGCCGCCCATGTCGGGCCGCCAGAAGTTGTCCCGCATGAGGCGGCCCGCCTCGTCGTACATCTGCCGCCACTCGGCGGCCGGGTCCACGTACTGGCGTACGCGTGCGAGATCGACGGTGATGTTGGTGTCGCTGTCCTCGTCGGAGGACGCCCGCCGGTCGCTCGGCACCACCTTCAGCTTGCTGTCGGCCCACAGCAGCACCCGCTTGCCGTCGCCGGTGACCGTGAAGTGGTCGGCGTCGCCCGCGAGTTCCTCCACGCGGTGCTGCGCGAAGTCGTACCGCTCCAGCTCGGAACTGGGGTCGGGGTCCGTCGGCGTGGCCCGGGACGCGCCGAGCACGCCGCGCACCGGGTGGCGCAGCCACAGCAGCCCGTCCTTGGCGGCCCGCAGCGTGGTGTACCGCGCGGCCTCCACGGGGAACGGCACCACCCGCTCGGCGAGCCCGTCGAGGTCGACGCGGGTGGCGGGCGTGCCCTCGCTGTCGGGCGTCTCGGCGTGCGGCCCCTCCGACGCCTCGAAGGCCCGGCCGTGCCGCTGCGGCCCGAACGGCGAGGGCGTGGTGGCCGCGAGCGTGATCAGGTGCGGCCGCGCGCCGCCGACGAACGCGAGGTCGAAGACATGGTCGTCGTAGACCGGGTCGAAGGCCCGCTCGGACAGGAACGCCAGGTGCTTGCCGTCGAGCGTGAACGCGGGGCTGTAGTCCCGGAATCTGAGCCGGGTCGCCTCCGACACCGACAGGTCGGCGGTGTTGGCGAGCTTGAGCTGGCGCAGCGGGCGCGGCCCGGGGTGCGACCAGGCGAGCCACGCCGAGTCGGGCGAGAACACGAGCCCCCTGGCCTCGCCGTGCTCGGCGCGGTCCACCTCGCGCACCTCGCCGCTCTCGCGCTCCACGAAAAGCACACGCCCGTCGTGCGCGGCCACGGCCGCCCGGCTGCCGTCGGGCGCCATCGCGAGCGCGAGCACCCGGCCGAGCTGCCCGGCCGCGAGCCGGCGCGGCGTCGCCCCGGGCGCGAGGCCCGTGGCGGGCGCGAACTCCAGGGCGTCGTCGCCCTCCGCGTCCGTCACCCACACCACGTGCTCCTCGCCGTCCACGCGGAACGTGCGCGGCAGCCGCGCCCGCACCCCCGGTTCGGCGGCGAGCGCGCGGGCGGGCCCCTCGCGGTGCGTGACCCAGTGCACGGAGCCGCGCACGGCGACCGCGCTGCCCCGCCCGGTGTGGTCGGGCGCGGCGGCCCCGAACCAGCGGGCGGCGCTCACCGGATGCGGCTGCAGGTCGGTGCGCTGGCCGCCGAGCGGGATGTCCAGGCGGCGCGGCTCGGCGTCCACGAGGTCGTCGAGGAGCCAGAGTTCGCCCGCGCAGGTGTACGTCACGCGGGTGCCGTCGGTGGCGGCGTGCCGGGCGTAGAAGCCGTCGGTCGGCGTGTGGCGGCGCAGGTCGCCGCCGTCGGGCAGCGAGGAGTACACGGCGCCGACGCCTTCGTGGTCGCTGAGGAAGGCGATGCGGTCGCCGACCCACAGCGGGTACTCGATGTTGCCGTCCAGGTCCCCATGGACACGTACGAAGCCGCTCTCGGCGCCGCCGGCTTCTCCGGCCTCCCCGGCCTCCGCCGTCTCGGCCCCGCGCCGGATCCACAGCTTGCCCGCCGTGCCGCCCCGGTACCGCTTCCACCACGCGGCCTCGCGGCCCATCGGCGCGGAGAGCAGCAGCACTTGGTCCTCGGGACCGTGCGCGACGTCCCCGACCAGGCCGTACGGCAGCACCTCCGCGGGCCCGCCGTCCAGCGGCACCGCGCGCGGCCGACTGCGGCGCAGGGACGCCTCGCCGTGCGTGCTGATCGCGAGGACGCGCCCGTCGGGCGTCCAGCCGCGCACGGACGTCTTCCAACTGCCCCAGTACGTCAGGCGTTTGGAGGGGCCGCCGGCCACGGGCGCGATGTGCACCTCGGGGGCGCCGTCGCGCGTGGACGTCCAAGCGACGGTGGCGCCGTCCGGGGAGATCCGTGGCTGGGTCACGGGTACGTTGTCGGCGCTGACCCGCCACGCGCGGCCGCCGTCGAGCGGGGCGACCCAGACGTCGTCCTCGGCGGTGAAGGCGATCAACTCGCCGCGCACGTGCGGAAACCGGAGGTAGGCAGGCTGTGTCACACGGTCAGCCTAGGCAGGCGCCGCGCGGGGCGTGAGCGGTTTGGATCACTTGCCCTGTTCCTCGCCCGGCCGTTCGGTCACGGTGACGGTGGCGGTGGGCCCGGGATCGGGCTCGTCGTGCCCGGCGTTGTCGTCGTTCCCGCCGTTGCCGTTGCCGTCGTCGTGCCCGTTGTCGCCGCTGTCGTTACCGCTGTCGTTCCCCTGGTCACCGTTGTCGTCGTTGGCGTTGTCGTCGTTGGCGTTGTCGTCGTTGGCGTTGTCATCGTTCGGCTTGCTGTCGCAATTGCCGAGCACATCGACGCGGAACCACTCCTCACCGCCGATCCTGGCGGTCAGATTCCCGCGTACGCAGGCCCCGTTGGACACGTCCGTGACCCGGCCCCTGATGGTGATGACCTTGTCGTCGTCGGTCTGACCCCGGCAGTCGACCTCGGCGTCACGCGGCTCGTCGGACTCCGACGCCTTCTTGTCCCTGCCGATGAACGACGCCGTGCAGGTGATCCAGTCCACCTCGGCGTGCTGCCGCTCCAGCTCGAGGGTGCCCATCTTGTCGGTGGTGATCGCGACCGCCGACGTACTCATGTCGCCCTCGACCGGGTCGCAGGCGGCCAGGCCGAGACCGGCCGCCGCCGTGGCCGTCACGACGACGAGAACGCGACGCGGCCACCGTATGCGCGGTGTTCCGCTCCATATCCGCGGTGTTCGCCTCCATGCCCCCATGAGCGGCAGCGTGCCACTGCGGGCGGCACGGCGGTAGACCGCTTGCGGCCATGTGTCCAGTGCGGCGGGAACCGCTGAGGTCAGCGGGCCGGAGCCCTTTGAGGTCAGGCGCGGTCCGTGCGCAGCAGCAGCCACTCCTGGAGCTCCACCAAATTGCCCTCGGGGTCCTTGAGATGGGCCACCCGCATCCGGTCCGTCATCGGCACGGGCCCGTGCGTGAGCCGCGCGCCGCGCTCGGTGATCCGCTCGCAGTACCCGTCCAGGTCGTCGACCCGCAGCACCACCAGGGAGCGGTGGCCCGTCGCCGACTCGGCCAGCTCGCCGAGGAGTTCGGCCATCATCGCCCGGTCCTGCAGCGCGATGCCCGCCGATCCCGCGGTGGGGCTGAACTTCTCGTACGGTCCGTCCGCCGCGCCCGACTGGGGCTTCAGGCCGAGCACGTCCGCGTAGAAGCGGTAGCAGGCGGGGAAGTCCGTGACGAGCAGGCGGACCTGGGCGAGTTCCACGGTGTGCCTTTCGGGACGTGCCGTCGGCCGGGCCTGTACCTCTGGGTGCGGGCGGTCAGGACCAGCGGCCCGTGCGGCCGAGGAGCAGGGCCGCCGCCGCGGTGCCCGCGGTCGACGTACGCAACACGCTACGCCCGAGGCGGTACGGCTTGGCACCCGCCTGCGCGAACGCCGCCAGCTCGTCCGGGGACACGCCGCCCTCCGGGCCGACGACGAGCACGATGTGCCCGGCGGCGGGAAGCTCGGCGGTGGCCAGCGGCTCGCTGCCCTCCTCGTGCAGGACGGCCGCGAAGTCCGCGCCGGACAGGAGCGCCGCGACCTGCTTCGTCGACGCCAGCTCGGCGACCTCGGGGAAGCGCACCCGGCGGGACTGCTTGCCCGCCTCGCGCGCCGTCGCCCGCCACTTGGACAGCGCCTTCTGGCCGCGCTCGCCCTTCCACTGCGTGATGCAGCGCGCGGCCGCCCACGGCACGACGGCGTCCACGCCGGTCTCCGTCATGGTCTCCACGGCCAGCTCGCCGCGGTCGCCCTTGGGCAGCGCCTGCACCACGGTGATCCGGGGCGTCTCCTCGGCCTCCTCGCGTACGCCGCCCTCGTCGAGCGACACCACCAGGCGGTCCTTGCCCTCGGTGTCCGCGACGACGCCGTGCGCCCAGCGTCCGGCGCCGTCGGTGAGGACGACGTCCTCGCCCGCGCGCAGCCGCTTCACGGACACGGCGTGCCGCCCCTCGGGCCCGTCCAGTACGTACGCGCTGCCCGCGGCCGCGCCCTTGAAGTCCTCGACGACGAAGACCGGCGCCGTCACACCGCACCCCGCGCCGCGAACGCCGCCTTGGCCTCTTCGAGTTCGGCCACCAGGACCTCCACCAGCTCCCCGGCCGGCAGCGCCCGCGCCAGACGGTGGCCCTGCCCGGCCCACAGCGCCATGGCCTGCGGGTCACCGGCCTTCGCGGCGGCCTTGCGCAGGCCCGCGGTCAGATAGTGGATCTGGGGGTACGCCGCCGGGGCGTACGGGCCGTGCTCGCGCATGAAGCGGTTGACCAGGCCGCGGGCGGGGCGGCCCGAGAAGGCCCGGGTCAGCTCCGTGTGGCCGAACAGCGGGTTCGTCATGGCCTGCTTGTGCAGCGGCTGCGCGCCGGACTCCGGGGTGACCAGGAACGCGGTGCCGAGCTGCGCGAGGTCCGCGCCCGCCGCGAGCACCGCGGCGATCTGGCCGCCGCGCATCAGTCCGCCCGCCGCGATCACCGGCATGTGCACGGCCTCGCGGACCTGCGCGACCAGGCTCAGCAGACCGATCCCCGAGCCGTCCGCCTCCGGGTTGTCCCGGTGCGTGCCCTGGTGGCCGCCCGCCTCGATGCCTTGTACGCAGACGGCGTCGGCGCCCACCCGCTGGGCGGCCTGGGCCTCCTCCGGGGTGGTCACGGTGACGACGGTGCGGGTGCCGACCCGGTCGAAGGCCTGCACGACCTGCAGGGTGGGGCAGCCGAACGTGAACGACACCAGCGGCACCGGGTCGTCGAGCAGGATCGCCAGCTTGGCGTCGTAGCCGTCGTCGCGCTTGCCGTCGGTGTCGCCGAGCTGCGTCTCGTACCAGGTGGCCTCGCCGGCGAGCTGGTTGCGGTAGACCTCCACGGCGGCCGGGTCGGCGTACTCCGGCTGCGGCATGAACAAATTCACCCCGAAGGGGCGCGCCGTAAGACCCCTGACCTGCTTGATCTCCTGGTACATCCCGTCGGCGGTCTTGTACCCCGCCGCCAGGGACCCGAGCCCGCCCGCCTCGCAGACGGCGGCCACGAGCTGCGGGGTCGAGGCCCCGCCCGCCATCGGGGCCTGCACGATCGGATAACGACAGAGGTCGGTGAGCGCGGAGGACATACCGGCATCGTGCCACGTCCGGCGGGGGCGCCTTGTCCGGGGTCCGGCGTGCCGCACGGGGTGAGCACGCGAGGCGGCCCGGGGCAGGCGCGGCGAACGCGCTCACCCCGGGCCGGCTCAAGGCGCTAGCGCCCGTTGAACGCGTCCTTCAGGCGGGAGAAGAGGCCCTGCTGGCCGGGCTGGAACTGCCCGGTGGGCCGCTCCTCGCCGCGCGCCTGCGCGAGCTCACGAAGCAACCGTTCCTGCTCGGGGTCGAGCTTCGACGGCGTGAGGACCTCGACGTGCACGATGAGGTCACCGCGGCCGCCACCTCGCAGGTGGGTCACGCCCCGCCCGTGCAGCGGGATCGACTGCCCCGACTGCGTACCGGGCCGGATGTCGATCTCCTCCATGCCGTCGAGCGACTCCAACGGCACCTTCGTGCCGAGGGCGGCCGCGGTCATCGGCAGCGTGACGGTGCAGTGCAGATCGTCCCCGCGCCGCTGGAAGACGGCGTGCGGCAACTCGTGGATCTCCACGTACAGATCACCGGCGGGCCCGCCACCGGGGCCGACCTCGCCCTCACCGGCGAGCTGGATCCGCGTGCCGTTGTCGACACCGGCCGGGATCTTCACGGTGAGCGTGCGACGGGACCTGATCCGCCCGTCACCGGCGCACTCGGGGCACGGCGTGGGCACCACGGTGCCGAAGCCCTGGCACTGCGGGCACGGCCGCGACGTCATGACCTGGCCCAGGAAGGACCGCGTGACCTGGGACACCTCGCCGCGCCCGCGGCACATGTCACAGGTCTGCGCGGAGGTGCCGGGCGCGGCCCCTTCGCCGGAACACGTGGTGCAGACGACGGCCGTGTCGACCTGGATGTCCTTGGTCGTACCGAAGGCCGCCTCGTTGAGGTCGATCTCCAGGCGGATCATCGCGTCCTGGCCGCGCCGGGTGCGCGAGCGCGGCCCGCGCTGCGACGCCGTACCGAAGAACGCGTCCATGATGTCGGAGAAGTTGCCGAAGCCACCGGCCCCGAAACCGCCCGCACCGCCGCCGCCCGCCTGGGACAGCGGGTCGCCGCCGAGGTCGTAGACCTGCTTCTTCTGCGGGTCCGACAACACCTCGTACGCGGCGTTGATCTCTTTGAAGCGCTCTTGCGTCTTCGGGTCAGGATTGACGTCCGGGTGCAGCTCGCGTGCGAGCCGCCGGAAGGCCTTCTTGATGTCGTCCTGGGAAGCGTCGCGGCGCACGCCTAGTACGGCGTAGTAGTCCGTGGCCACTTACGACTCCGCCAGGATCTGTCCGACGTAACGTGCCACTGCGCGTACTGCTCCCATCGTTCCCGGATAGTCCATGCGGGTCGGTCCGACCACGCCGAGCTTGGCGACTGCCTCGCTCCCCGAACCGTAGCCGACCGAGACCACCGACGTGGAGCTGAGTCCCTCGTGGGCGTTCTCGTGGCCGATCTTTACGGTCATGCCCGAATCCGTCGCCTCACCAAGCAACTTGAGGAGGACGACCTGTTCCTCGAGGGCCTCGAGGACGGGCCTGATCATGAGGGGAAAGTCATGTCCGAAGCGGGTGAGATTGGCGGTTCCGCCGATCATCAGCCGCTCCTCGGTCTCCTCCACGAGCGTTTCGAGGAGGGTGGAGAGGACCGTGGCGACCGTTCCCCGGTCGTCCTTGTCGAAGGATTCGGCGAGGTCCTGCACGAGCTGCGGCACGTCCGAGAAGCGGCGGCCCGCGACCCGGCTGTTGAGCCGCGCCCGCAGATCCGCGAGCGACATCTCACCGAACGGCGCCGGGCAGTCGATCATGCGCTGCTCGACCCTGCCGGTGTCCGTGATCAGCACCAGCATCAGTCGGGCCGGAGCCAGTGAGAGAAGCTCCACATGCCGCACCGTCGAGCGCGTCAGCGACGGATACTGCACCACCGCGACCTGCCGGGTGAGCTGCGCGAGCAGCCGCACCGTCCGCCCGACCACGTCGTCCAGGTCCACCGCGCCGTCCAGGAAGTTCTGGATCGCACGGCGCTCCGGCGCGGTCATCGGCTTGACGCCCGCGAGCTTGTCGACGAAGAGGCGGTACCCCTTGTCGGTGGGGATGCGCCCGGCGCTGGTGTGCGGCTGGGCGATGAACCCTTCCTCCTCCAGGGCGGCCATGTCGTTGCGGACCGTGGCCGGCGAGACGCCGAGGTGGTGGCGCTCGGTGAGCGCCTTGGAGCCGACGGGCTCCTCCGTGCCGACGTAGTCATGGACGATGGCGCGCAGCACTTCGAGCCTGCGTTCACTGAGCATCGCGCACACCTCCCGCTCTCGTCCCTCGCCCTGAGCCCCCGCGGTGGCCCCTCACCCTGGCACTCACCCCGGGCGAGTGCCAGCCTTCACCGAGTCAGTGTACGGCCGGTGGGTACAGGCCCGGCAAGGGCCGACCCCTTTGTCATGCCGACGGGTGGCCACGGCCCCCGCTTCGTCGGCGCTAGCGTCGCCCCATGAACACGAGGGATACGAGCACGCCCGTCGCCGCCCCGGCCTGGGAGGAGGCGGGCTGGGAACGGCTCGCCGCACGCGTGGGGCGGTGCAGGCTGCCCGTGTGGGACTGCACCGCGGGGCTCGTCGTCGGCGACGACGCCGCCCTCATGGTCGAGGCCGGGTCCAGCCTGCGCGAGGGCTCCCGGCTGCGCGCCGACGCCCGGCGGCTGCTCGGCGGCGACCGGCGTGTGACCCATCTCGCCCTCACCCACCCCCACTTCGACCATGTGCTCGGCGGCGCGGCGTTCGCGGGCGTCGAGGTGTTCGGCGCCGTCGGCGTCGACAGCGTCCTGGACCACGACCGCGAAGGGCTGCGTGCCGACGCCGTCGCCCAGGGCCTCGACCCGGCCGCCGCGGCCGAGGCCGCCGACCTCCTCGTCCTCCCCCGCCACCTGGTGTGCGGCGAGCGGACCCTCGACCTGGGCGGGCTCCAGGTGCTGCTCGCCAACGTCGGCCCCGGGCACACCGGCCACGACCTGGCCGTCCTCGTGCCCGGCGGCCGGGGCGAGCCCGAGGTCGTCTTCTGCGGCGACCTCGTCGAGGAGTCCGGTGAGCCGCAGGCCGGGCCCGACGCGGCGCCCCGGCACTGGCCCGCCGCGCTCGACCGGCTGCTCGACCTGGGCGGCGAGGACGCGGTGTACGTGCCCGGACACGGGGCCGTCGTCGACGCCGCCTTCGTACGCCGCCAACGCGACGAGCTGGCCCGGCGGTTCGGCGTCGCCTGACGCCATGCCATAACGTCTGGCCCATGCGCAGCTACAACCCGGACCTGACGCCGCCCTGGAAGAAGTCGGCTCCCGTCCCCGAAGTGCCCGCCGAGGCCGACCTGGTCGTGGAGGAGGTCGGGACGGGCTTCTGCGGTGCGGTGATCCGCTGCGAGAAGACTGCCGAGGGGCCGACGGTCACCCTGGAGGACCGCTTCGGCAAGCACCGCGTGTTCCCGATGGCGCCGCGCGGATTCCTCCTCGAAGGCCGGGTGGTCACCCTGGTCCGCCCCACCGCGGCCGCCGCCCCGCGCAAGCCCGCCCGCACCGCCTCCGGCTCCCTCGCCGTCCCCGGCGCGCGGGCGCGCGTGGCCCGTGCGGGGCGCATCTACGTCGAGGGCCGGCACGACGCCGAGCTGGTCGAGAAGGTCTGGGGCGACGACCTGCGCATCGAGGGCGTGGTCGTCGAGTACCTGGAAGGCATCGACGACCTCCCCGCCATCGTCGACGAATTCGCCCCCGGCCCCGACGCCCGCCTGGGCGTCCTCGTGGACCACCTGGTCCCCGGCTCGAAGGAATCCCGCATCGCCGCGGCCGTCAGCAGCGACCACGCTCTGATCGTCGGCCACCCCTACATCGACGTGTGGGAGGCCGTGAAGCCGTCCTCGGTGGGCATCACGGCGTGGCCCCGCGTCCCCCACGGCCAGGACTGGAAGACGGGCGTGTGCCGCGCCCTGGGCTGGCCGGACAACACGGGCGCGGCGTGGCAGCACATCCTGGGCAGGGTCCACACGTACAAGGACCTGGAGCCGGAGCTGCTCGGACGGGTGGAGGAACTGATCGATTTCGTCACAGCCCCCTAGCCCCGGGGCGCCCTTCTGCCGCCGGACGAGGAGATATCAGCCCGTCCGGCGCTTGAGGACGAGGCGCGAAGCGCCAACAGGGGGAAAGGGGCGAAGCCCCATGAGAACGCTCAGTCGACCAGGTCCCGCACGACGGCGTCGGCAAGCAACCGCCCCCGCAGGGTGAGGACGGCCCGCCCCTCCGCGTAGGGGCCGGCCTCAAGCAACCCATCAGCGAGCGCACGCCACGCGGCTGCCAGCCCGGCATCCCGCAGCAGCTCCAACGGACACCCCTCCCGAAGCCGCAGCTCAAGCAACACCCGCTCAACCCGCCGATCCTCGTCCGAGAGAACCTCCCGCCCGGCCCCGGGCGACCTCCCCCCGGCCAGCGCAGCGGCATACGCGCCGGGGTGCTTCACGTTCCACCACCGCACGCCCCCCACGTGGCTGTGGGCCCCCGGCCCGGCCCCCCACCAGTCGGCGCCCCGCCAGTACAACTCGTTGTGCAGACACCGCCCCGCCTCGGAAGTGGCCCAGTTCGACACCTCGTACCAGTCGAACCCCGCACCCCCAAGAACCTCATCGGCGATGAGATACCGATCCGCGTGCACGTCGTCATCGGTCATCGGCACCTCCCCGCGCCGAATCCGCCGGGCGAGCTGCGTCCCTTCCTCGACGATCAGCGCGTACGCGGACACATGATCGGGCCCGGCCCCGAGAGCCGCGTCCAGGGAGGCCCGCCAATCATCGTCCGTCTCCCCAGGGGTGCCGTAAATGAGATCGAGGTTGACGTGCTCGAACCCCGCGGCACGCGCTTCGGCGACGCAGGCCTCGGGCCGCCCCGGCGTATGCGTACGGTCGAGGATCTTCAGTACGTGCTGCTTGGCGCTCTGCATGCCGAAGGAGATCCGGTTGAAGCCGCCCTCGCGCAGCGCGCTCAGATAGGCGGGGCCGACGGACTCCGGGTTCGCCTCGGTGGTGATCTCCGCGTCGTCGGCGAGCCCGAACTCGTCGCGGACGGCGGCCAGCATGCGTACGAGGTCGTCGGCGGCGAGCAGCGTGGGCGTGCCGCCGCCGACGAACACGGTCCGCACGGGCCGGGGGTCGTCGCCGAGGACCTTCCGCGCGAGGCGGACCTCGTCGACGAGGGTGTCGGCGTAGTTGTCGCGGGAGGCGAGGACGCCGCCGGTGCCGCGCAGCTCGGTGGCGGTGTACGTGTTGAAGTCGCAGTAGCCGCAGCGGGTGGCGCAGTACGGCACGTGCAGATAGAACCCGAGCGGCCGCTCACCCGCTCCGACCAGGGCGGACTCGGGCAGCGCCCCATCCTCGGGCATGGACTCACCATCGGGCAGTGCGGAAGGCATACCTGCCATTGTCCCGTACCCACGCGGCCCGCCCACCGCTCCCTGGGGCTCCGCCCCAGACCCCGCTCCTCAAACGCCGGAGGGGCTATATCCCCCGCCTCACCGCGCCTGCAGCACCAGCAAAGCCAAATCATCATCCGGCGGTCGCTGCGAGAACTCATGCACAAGCCGGCGAATCCGCTCAGCCACAAGCCCCGCGTCAAGCCCCGCACACCCCGCCAGCGCATGCGCGAGCCCATCCTCGTCGTCGAACAGATGCCGCCCGGACCGCCGCTCGGTGACCCCGTCCGTCACACACAGCAACGTGTCCCCGGGAAGCAGGTCAAAGCTCACACTCGTGTAGGTCTCGTCGTCGACGACCCCCAGCAGCATCTGCGGCCCCGCGACAGCCCGCACCTCCCCGTCGGCACCGAGCAGCAGCGGCAACGGATGCCCCGCGCACGCGACGGTGCACCGCACCCCGCCCTCGTACGGAACAAGCTCCCCATACAGAAGAGACAGGAAGCGCGAGGTGGGGCCGTCCATGGGCTCCTCCTGGCCGCCCGCGACCGCGAGGACGGCCGCGGCGGCGTCGGCGGCCTCCGTGGCATCGTCGAGGAGGAGCTGGTTGAGCCGGTCGAGGACCTCCGCGACCTGATACCCCTCGCGGGCGAGCAGCCGCAGCCAGGGCCGCGCGAGCCCGATGACGACGGCGGCCTCGGGCCCTTTGCCCTGGACGTCGCCGAGCGCGAAGCACCAGCGCCCCTGTCCGGCGGGGAACACGTCGTAGAAGTCGCCGCCGGGCCCGCCCTGCTCCAGCGGCTCGTACACGATGCCGCTCTCCACGCCGGGGATCTCCGCGACGGCGCTGGGCAGCAGCCCGCGCTGGAGGACCCGGCTGATGGTGGCCTGCCGCTGATAGCGGCGGGCCGCGCCGATCGCGAGGGCGACGCGGCGGCTGAAGTCCTCCACGAGGCCCGTGGCCTCGTCGGGGAAGCGGACGAGTCCGGCCCGCCCGATCACCAGCGTGCCGAGCTGCCGCCCGCCCGCCACCAGGCGGTACGCGAGTGCCGCGCCCGCCGATTCGCCGCCGCCCAGGGCCTCCCCGGGCCACGGCACGGCCACCGCACCCGATCCCGCCGCCTCCGTCAGCCGCGGCGGCTCCTTCTCCAGGAGCCGCCGCAGCTCTTCTATCCGCTGTTCACTGGTGTGCCAGACGCGCGCGAGGCGCGTTCCCGGCGCGCGCCCGTCGGGCGTGCGCCCGGGGCCTTCCGTCTCGTCGTCCAGCCACACCGCGCACCAGTCCGCGAGCCGTGGCACGAGCAACTGTCCGGCGAGGGCCGCGACCAGGTTCTCGTCGAACTGCCCGGCGAGCAGGTCGGAGGCCTCGGCGAGGAAGGTGAGCGCCCCGCGGTTGATCCACTCCGTGTCGTGCGAGGCTCTCTTGGGCAGCGGCGCCAGGATCTCCGCGGCGCGCAGCCCGCGCTGCAGGGCCTGTTCGCCCGCGTACTTCTCTATCTCCTGCACGGCGGGGACGCCCTCGACGGGCAGCCGGGCCCAGACCGTCTTGGTGCCGGAGCGGTAGGTGATGCCCCAGGACTCGGAGAGGGTGGCGACGAGTTGGAGGCCGCGGCCGTACTCCGGGGTGCCGGGCTGCGAGGAGCGCGGTTCACTGCGGACGGCGCGCGACGGGTGGTGGTCGGAGACCTCGATGACCAGGGCGTCGGCGCTCTCGCCCGGCAGCCCCTCGTCGAACCGGCAGAGGACCTCGACGGCCGTGCCCGCGTGCACCACCGCGTTCGTCACCAACTCGCTGACCAGGAGCACCGAGTCGTCGGCGAGCCGGTCGTTGATGCCCGCCGCGGCGGGCGTGCCGAGCTCCGTCCAGTCGGCGAGCGCGGCCCGCACGAAACGGCGGGCGGCGGCGGGCGCGAGCGGGTTTCCGGGCAGGGACGTGCGCACTACCGGCGGCGGCCCGGGACGTACCGCGGGCTGGGCGGAAGCACGAAAAGCAGTCTCCCGTTGCATCGGAATGGCCCCCACTGTGCGGCTCCTGAGCAGTTCGGACGAATAGGCCTCAGGCGACACGGACAGAGTGACAGACTGACTGGGCCCATAAGCACCGAGTTACCGAAGTGGGCCACCATGAGTGAGAACAGTGCTATGCCCGCGCTCGGACGCGGTCAGATTCCGTCATCCGCCGCTCCGGGGAGCCCCGCGCGGATTCCGTCCCCGGGCGCCGCGCCGGCGCCCGGCCCACTTCCCCCACCGGCCGCTCCGGCGGATTCCGGCGGCCGCAGCCGGCCGGACGGGGCAGCCGTGGCACCCGACGCGATCCGGCCACCCGGCGGCGCCCCGCCCGACACCCTGCCACCGACCCCGGGTCCGGACCGTCTTGACGCTCCGTCACCGTCAATCGCCGCTGATATATCGGCACTTGACGCCCCGTCGGGTACGGCGGCGAAGGTTCCCGCCCGCCGGGCCCTCGCCGCCGCGCGCACCTCCGCGTCCTCCGCCCGCGCCAAGGTCCCGCCCCCGGCCGGGGAGCGGGCCCGCGCGTCGGCCACCACCCCGTCCGGTGCCCTCTCCGTCGCCTCCACCCCCGAGTCCTCCGCCGACCTGCGGGCCCTGCTCGCCGCCATGCGGGCCGCCCGCGACGGCAACTTCACCAAGGCCCCGCACACCAGCTCCGGCCTGGTGGCCGAGCTCGTCACCGTGTTCAACGAACTGGTGGACCGCTCCACGCACTTCGACGACGAACTCATCCGCGTACGCCGCGAGATGGTCCGCCACGGCCGCCTCGACGAGCGGTTCACGGCGAGCCCGGGGCAGGGCAGTTGGGCCACCCGGATCATCGAGGTGAACTCGCTCCTGGACTCCCTCGTCGCGCCCGCCACCAATGCGACCCGGGTCCTGAACGCCGTCGCGGGCGGCGACCTCACCCAGCGCGTCGACCTGCACGACGGGTCCCGGGAGCTGCGCGGCGACCTGCGCCGGCTCGGCCGCGCCGTCAACACGATGGTCGACCAGCTGTCACTCTTCACGGGCGAAGTGACGCGGGTGGCCCGCGAGGTCGGCACGGAGGGGCGGCTCGGCGGGCGCGCCAAGGTCCGCGGCCTCTCCGGGAGCTGGCGCGACGTGACGGAGGCCGTCAACACGATGGCGTCCCGCCTCACCGCCCAGGTGCGCGACATCGCCCTGGTCACCACGGCCGTCGCGCAGGGCGACCTGACCCGCACGGTCACCGTCGAGGCCACCGGCGAGCTGCTCGAACTGAAGCTCACCGTCAACACGATGGTCGAGCAGCTCTCCGCGTTCGCCGCCGAGGTGACACGAGTGGCCCGCGAGGTCGGCACCGAGGGGCGGCTCGGCGGGCGCGCCCAGGCCCGGGGTGTCTCCGGGGTGTGGAAGGACCTCACCGACAACGTCAACTTCATGGCGTCCAACCTCACCTCCCAGGTGCGCAACATCGCGCAGGTCACCACCGCCGTCGCCAACGGCGACCTGAGCCAGAAGATCACCGTGGACGCCCGCGGCGAGATCCTGGAGCTCAAGGACACCGTCAACACGATGGTCGACCAGCTCTCCGCCTTCGCCGACGAGGTCACCCGCGTCGCCCGCGAGGTCGGCACCGAGGGCAACCTCGGCGGCCGCGCCCACGTACGCGGCGTATCGGGCGTCTGGAAGGACCTCACCGACAACGTCAACTTCATGGCGGACAACCTCACTTCGCAGGTCCGCAACATCGCCCTCGTGTCGACGGCGGTCGCCCAGGGCGATCTGTCGAAGAAGATCACCGTGGAGGCGAAGGGCGAGATCCTGGAGCTGAAGTCGACGATCAACACGATGGTCGACCAGCTCTCCGCCTTCGCCGACGAGGTCACCCGCGTCGCCCGCGAGGTCGGCACCGAGGGCAACCTCGGCGGTCAGGCGCAGGTGCGCGGCGTGTCCGGCGTCTGGGAGGAGCTGACGGACAACGTCAACTTCATGGCGTCCAACCTCACCTCCCAGGTGCGCAACATCGCGCAGGTCACCACCGCCGTCGCCAACGGCGACCTGTCCAAGATGATCACGGTGACGGCGCGCGGCGAGATCCTGGAGCTGAAGGACACCGTCAACACGATGGTGGAGCAACTGCGCGCCTTCGCGGACGAAGTCACGCGTGTGGCGCGTGAGGTGGGCACGGACGGGCGGCTCGGCGGCCGGGCCCAGGTGCTCGGCGTATCGGGCGTCTGGAAGGACCTCACCGACAACGTCAACTACATGGCGGACAACCTCACCGGGCAGGTCCGCAACATCGCGCAGGTCGCGACGGCCGTGGCGCAGGGCGACCTGTCGAAGAAGATCGACGTGGACGCGCGCGGCGAGATCCTGGAGCTGAAGACCACCATCAACACGATGGTGGACACCCTGTCCTCCTTCTCGTCCGAGGTGACACGCGTCGCCCGCGAGGTCGGCTCGGAGGGCCAGCTCGGCGGCCAGGCCCGCGTCGAGGGCGTGTACGGCACGTGGAAGCGCCTGACCACGAACGTGAACGAGCTCGCGCTGAACCTCACCACGCAGGTCCGCGCGATCGCCGAGGTCGCCTCCGCGGTGGCGCAGGGCGACATGTCCCGCTCGATCACCGTCGAGACGCGCGGCGAGGTCGCCGAGCTGAAGGACAACATCAACCTGATGGTGTCCAACCTCCGTGAGACCACCCGCGCCAAGGACTGGCTGGAGTCCAACCTGGCCCGGCTCGCCGGCCTGATGCAGGGCCACCGGGACCTGATGGAGGTCGCCGACCTGATCCTGCGCGAGCTGACGCCGCTGGTGAACGCGGGGTACGGCGCGTTCTTCCTGGCCGACCCGGACGCCGACGGCACCGTGCCGCTGCAGACCTCGCCCGCCAAGGGCCTCGCCTTCATCGCGGGCTACGGCTCGGCGCAGGGCAGCGCCACCGAGGCGGAGGGCTTCCTCGTCGACACCGGCGGCATGCCCGCGCACGGCCTGGTGCGCCAGGCCGCCCTGGAGAAGAAGCGCATCCTCCTCGACGAGGTCCCGCCCGACTACATCAAGATCCACTCAGGCCTCGGGGACGCCTCACCGGCCAGCGTCGTCATCATCCCGATCCTCTTCGAGGACAAGCTCCTCGGCGTCATCGAGCTGGCCACGTTCTCCCGCTTCTCCGACGTCCACCTGGCGTTCTTCGACCAGTTCGTGAACACCATCGGCGTCGCCATCAACACCATCATCGCCAATTCCCGTACGGAGTCGCTGCTCAGCGAGTCCCAGCGGCTCGCCACGCAGTTGCAGGAGCGCTCCGACGAACTCCAGCGCCAGCAGGCCGAGTTGCGCCGCTCGAACGCCGAGCTGGAGGAGAAGGCGGCCCTGCTCGCCACGTCCTCGCAGTACAAGTCGGAGTTCCTCGCGAACATGTCGCACGAGCTGCGCACCCCGCTGAACTCCCTGCTGATCCTGGCCCGGCTGCTCTCCGACAACCCCGACAGCCATCTCTCCGACCAGGAGGTGCAGTTCGCGACCACCATCCACCGTTCGGGGTCCGACCTGCTCCAGCTCATCAACGACATCCTCGACCTGTCGAAGATCGAGGCGGGCCGCATGGACGTACGCCCCAAGAAGCTCCCGCTGATCAAGGTCCTGGACTATGTGCACGCCACGTTCCGCCCGCTCACGCTCGACCGGGGCCTCGCCTTCGACGTGACGGTCGGGCACGACGTGCCGCGCGAGATGTTCTCCGACGAGCAGCGGCTCCAGCAGATCCTGCGCAACCTGCTGTCCAACGCGGTCAAGTTCACCTCCAACGGCCGCGTCGAGCTGCGCGTGCAGCACGTCACGCAGTCCCCGGACCCGCTGCTCAGCGACCGTGGCGACCTGATCAGCTTCGCCGTGCAGGACACCGGCATCGGCATCCCGCCGGAGCAACTCCCGGTGATCTTCGAGGCGTTCCAGCAGGTCGACGGCACCACCAACCGCAAGTACGGCGGCACCGGGCTCGGCCTGTCCATCAGCCGCGAGATCGCGGGACTGCTCGGCGGCCGCATCACCGCCGAGAGCAGGCCCGGTGACGGCTCCACCTTCACGCTGTACGTTCCGGTCGTGCACCCAGGACACGGCGCGGCGGCCGCGGCGTACGCCTCCGCGCGCATCGCGCCGACGCCCCTCCCGCCGGACGAGCCCACCACGATGGCCGCGCACACGCTGCCGGAGGTCGACGACAACTGGCCGGCGCCCGCCAAGCTGGAGACCTGGAAGGAGGGGCGCGCGGGCCGGGTCCTGCCGGGCCGCCGGGTGCTCATCGTCGACGACGACATCCGCAACGTCTTCGCGCTGACCCATGTCCTCAGCCGCGTGGGCCTGGTGGTGCTCTACGCCGAGAACGGCCGCGAGGGCATCGAGACCCTGGAGCGCAACCCCGACACCGACCTGATCCTGATGGACATCATGATGCCGGAGATGGACGGGTACGAGACCATCGCCGCCATCCGCCGCACGCCCCGCTGGACCGGTCTGCCCATCGTGGCGCTGACCGCGAAGGCCATGCCCGGCGACCGCGAGAAGGCCATCTCACAGGGCGCCACGGACTACGTCCCGAAGCCGGTGGACGTGGACCAGCTCCTCACCGTCGTCTCGGCGCTCCTGGACCCCGAGGGCGCGGCGGCCTACAAACTGGCGGCTGCCGCGTCCGAAGATTCCACCGAGTCCGTCGAACCCGACGAAGCCACTCAGTTCATTGAGCGCACTGAGTCCGATCAGTCCGCCGAGTCCACCGAAGTCACCGAGTGAGGCACTTGTCACCATGAGCACAGAGGCGCCGACCGACAACCGCGCCAGCATCCTCCTTGTCGACGACATGGAGGACAACCTGATGGCCCTGGAGGCGGTGCTTGGCTCCCTCAACGAGCCTCTCGTCCGGGCCCGTTCCGGCGAGGAGGCGATGAAGGCACTGCTGCGGCAGCGATTCGCCGTAATCCTGCTCGACGTCCGGATGCCGGGCATGGACGGCTTCGAGACCGCGTCCAACATCAAGCGCCTGGACCAGACGAAGGACGTGCCCATCATCTTCCTGACGGGCACGGACAACGACGCTGGCTATGCCTTCCGCGGCTACGCGACGGGCGCGGCGGACTACCTCACCAAGCCCTTCGACCCCTGGGTGCTGCGCGCCAAGGTCACGGTCTTCCTCGAACTGCACCGCAAGAACCAGCAGTTGGAGCGGATGCTGGCGCGCGAGCACGAGCAGTTCGACGAGCTGGCCGAGCGGCTCGCCGCGATCGAGCGGCACATGGCGGCGAGCAGCCTGACGGACGTCCTCGAACTGCGCCACCACGTCACGCACATGGAGGAACTGCTCGGGGAGATGCGGCGGGGCCGGGGCGGGTGAGGGCGCCCCGGCCGGGCGCGCGATCATGCCTTGCGCGCCCCGGTCCGGCAGAGGCGGGGCTCAGGCCTCGCGCGAGCCCGCGTACATCTCCTCGATCAGGCCCTTGTACGCGCGCTCCACGACGGGCCGCTTCAGCTTCAGGCTCGGCGTCAGCTCGCCGTGCTCCACGTCGAGGTCGCGCGGGAGCAGCTTGAACTTCTTGATGGTCTGCCAGCGCTGCAGTCCGTCGTTGAGCTCCTTCACATAGCCCTCGACCAGCGTGACCGTGGCGGGGTCCGCGACGACGGCGGCGTACGACTTGCCGCCGAGCCCGTTCTCCTCGGCCCAGGCCATGATGGACGGCTCGTCCAGGGAGATGAGCGCGGTGCAGAAGTTCCGGTCGGCGCCGTGCACCAGGATGTTGGAGACGTACGGGCAGACGCCCTTGAACTGGCCCTCGACCTCGGCGGGCGAGATGTACTTGCCGCCGGAGGTCTTGATCAGGTCCTTCTTGCGGTCGGTGATGCGCAGATAGCCGTCGGGGGACAGCTCGCCGATGTCGCCGGTGTGGAACCAGCCGTCGGACTCCAGTACCTCGGCGGTCTTCTCGGGCTGGCCGTGGTAGCCCTCCATGACGCCGGGGCCGCGCAGCAGGATCTCGCCGTCGTCCGCGATGCGCACCTCGGTGCCGGGCAGCGGCTTGCCGACGGTGCCGGTGCGGTAGGCCTCGCCGGGGTTGACGAAGGACGCGGCGGAGGTCTCGGTGAGGCCGTAGCCCTCCAGGATGTGGATGCCGGCGCCCGCGAAGAAGTAGCCGATCTCGGGCGCGAGCGCCGCCGATCCTGACACCGCGGCCCGCAGGCGCCCGCCGAAGGCCTCGCGCAGCTTGGTGTAGACGAGCTTGTCGGCGACCTTGTGCTTGGCGCCGAGCCCGAACGGCACCGAGGCGACACCGGTCCGGCGGAAGTTGTCCTGACTGGTCTTCGCGTACTCGCGGGCGACCTCGGCCGCCCACTGGAAGATCTTGTACTTCGCGCCGCCGCCCGCCCGCGCCTTGGCCGCGACGCCGTTGTAGACCTTCTCGAAGATGCGTGGCACGGCGGCCATGTACGTCGGCTGCACCACCGGAAGATTCTCGATGATCTTGTCCACGCGGCCGTCCACGGCGGTGACGTGGCCGAGCTCGATCTGCCCGCTGGTCAGCACCTTGCCGAAGACGTGCGCGAGCGGCAGCCACAGGTACTGCACGTCCTCGGACGTGAGAAGGCCGGTCGCCGCGATGGCCTTGGCCATGTACGACCAGTTGTCGTGCGGGAGCCGCACGCCCTTGGGGCGGCCCGTCGTCCCCGACGTATAGATGATCGTCGCGAGGTGATCGGACTTGATCGCCTTGATGCGCTCCTTGACCGCCTCCGGGTTCTTCTCCAGATAGGCGGCGCCGCGGGCCTCCAGGTCGGCGAGCGTAAGGACCCAGCCCTCGGGGTCGTCCGCCGCGGGCTCGACACCCTCGGCATCGAAGACCACGACATGCTTCAGCTCGGGCAGGTTCCCGCGCTGCTCGCGCGCCTTGGCCAGCTGCTCGGCGTTGTCGGCGATCAGGACCCGGCTGCCGGAGTCGCCGAGGATGAACGCGGACTCCTCGGCGTTGGTCTGCGGATACACGGTCGTGGTGGCCGCGCCCGCGCACAGGATGCCGAGGTCGGCGAGGATCCACTCGGCGCGGGTCGCGGAGGCGAGAGCCACCCGGTCCTCGGGGCGCAGGCCCAGGTCGATGAGGCCGGCCGCGATGGCGAAGACCCGCTCGGCGGCGCCCGCCCAGCTCAGCGACTTCCAGTCGTCAGGACCCTGACCGGACGCCGCCGGGACGGGATAGCGGTAGGCCTCGGCGTCGGGTGTGGCCGCGACCCGCTCCAGGAAGAGGTGCGCCACGGAGGGCGGTCGGTTCTCGATCAAGGTCTGTGTGTCGCTCACGACATCCTCCGGGCCCGCGACGGTGCGTCCTACTGGCTGGTGTCCTGCTGGCTGCGTTCTGCTGGCTGCGGCCTGCGCTCTCGTGCCTCTCCGGGCACTTGTTTAACTTGCGAGTAACCTACGAGCAGAGATCAGAGTAAAGGCCGGACGCCATGTGCGTAAGGGGCTGCCGCCTGTCACTTCCCACGGGTTCCGCGGGGTGAACGCGTGGAGCGCCCGTCCGGTGGCCGGACGGGCGCTCCACGTAAGACGCTCGGGGGCTACTTCTTCTTGCCGGAGCCCTCGTCGCTGGACAGCACCGCGATGAAGGCCTCCTGCGGGACCTCCACGGAGCCGACCATCTTCATCCGCTTCTTGCCTTCCTTCTGCTTCTCGAGCAGCTTGCGCTTACGCGAGATGTCACCGCCGTAGCACTTGGCGAGGACGTCCTTGCGGATGGCGCGAATGGTCTCGCGGGCGATGACCCGGGAGCCGATGGCGGCCTGGATGGGCACCTCGAAGGCCTGCCGCGGGATGAGCTCGCGCAGCTTGGCCACGAGCCGCACGCCGTACGCGTACGCCGCGTCCTTGTGCGTGACGGCGGAGAAGGCGTCGACCTTGTCGCCGTGCAGCAGGATGTCGACCTTGACGAGGCTGGCGGACTGCTCGCCGGTGGGCTCGTAGTCCAGCGAGGCATAGCCGCGGGTCTTGGACTTCAGCTGGTCGAAGAAGTCGAAGACGATCTCCGCGAGCGGCAGCGTGTAGCGGATCTCGACGCGGTCCTCGGAGAGGTAGTCCATGCCGAGGAGCGTGCCGCGGCGGGTCTGGCAGAGCTCCATGATCGAGCCGATGAACTCGCTGGGCGCGAGGATCGTGGCGCGTACGACGGGCTCGTACACCTCGTCGATCTTGCCCTCGGGGAACTCGCTCGGGTTGGTGACCGTGTGCTCGGTGCCGTCCTCCATGATCACGCGGTAGACCACGTTCGGAGCGGTGGCGATGAGGTCGAGCCCGAACTCGCGCTCGAGCCGCTCACGGATCACGTCGAGGTGCAGCAGCCCCAGGAAGCCGACGCGGAAGCCGAAGCCGAGCGCGGCGGAGGTCTCCGGCTCGTAGACGAGCGCGGCGTCGTTGAGCTGCAGCTTGTCGAGGGCGTCGCGCAGGTCGGGGTACTCCGAGCCGTCCAGCGGATACAGACCCGAGAACACCATCGGCTTGGGGTCCTTGTAGCCGCCGAGCGCCTCGGTCGCGCCCTTGTGCAGGGAGGTGATCGTGTCACCGACCTTGGACTGACGGACGTCCTTCACGCCGGTGATGATGTAGCCCACCTCGCCGACGCCGATGCCGTCGGCCGGGGTCATCTCGGGGGACGAGACGCCGATCTCGAGCAGCTCGTGCGTGGCGCCGGTCGACATCATCCGGATCCGCTCACGCTTGTTGAGCTGGCCGTCGACGACTCGTACGTACGTCACCACGCCCCGGTACGAGTCATAGACCGAGTCGAAGATCATCGCGCGGGCGGGCGCGTCCTTGACGCCGACCGGCGCCGGGACCTCGGCCACGACCTTGTCGAGCAGCGCCTCCACGCCGAGCCCGGTCTTCGCGGAGACCTTCAGCACGTCGTCGGGGTCGCAGCCGATGAGGTTGGCGAGCTCCTCGGAGAACTTCTCCGGCTGGGCCGCCGGCAGGTCGATCTTGTTGAGCACCGGAACGATCTTGAGATCGTTCTCCATCGCCAGATACAGGTTGGCGAGGGTCTGCGCCTCGATGCCCTGGGCCGCGTCGACCAGGAGGACCGTGCCCTCGCAGGCCGCGAGCGAACGTGAGACCTCATAGGTGAAGTCCACGTGACCCGGGGTGTCGATCATGTTCAGGATGTGCGTCTTGCCCTGGTCGGGGCCCTCGGACGGGGCCCAGGGCAGACGCACCGCCTGGGACTTGATCGTGATGCCGCGCTCGCGCTCGATGTCCATGCGGTCGAGATACTGGGCACGCATCTGCCGCTGCTCGACCACGCCGGTGAGCTGCAGCATGCGGTCGGCGAGCGTGGACTTGCCGTGGTCGATGTGCGCGATGATGCAGAAATTGCGGATCAGAGCCGGGTCGGTACGGCTCGGCTCGGGCACAGTCTTAGGGGTCGCGGGCACGCAGGGTCCTGTCTCTTGAGGCGCCTTATGCCTCGGGTCGGATCGATACGTAGCCTCCATCGTCCCACGGGTGGGAGGCAGGGACCGGTTTGGGCCGGTCGGAGGGCGGCTGGTACCGTGGGCAGCTGTGTCTCACTGCCCTCGGACAGTTCTCTTGTTCCTTGGGTCAGCCCTCGGGCACGAGGCACATGTCAGAGAAATCAGCAGTACCTGAACCTGAGAAGGCTCTTTCGTGGCGAACATCAAGTCCCAGATCAAGCGGAACAAGACCAACGAGAAGGCGCGCCTGCGCAACAAGGCGGCCAAGTCCGCGCTCAAGACGTCGATCCGCAGGACCCGTGAGGCGATCACCGCGGGTGACGCCGAGAAGGCCACCGTCGCGCTGCGCGACGCCAGCCGCAAGCTGGACAAGGCCGTCTCGAAGGGCGTCATCCACAAGAACCAGGCCGCCAACAAGAAGTCGGCGCTTGCTTCGAAGGTCGCGACCCTCCAGGGCTGACCAATGCTGTAACCGCCGGACGGACCAGAGCGGGCCCTCTCTCTTCCGCTCCCGCCCGGCACCCCCGATCCACACACGATCTGCGTTCGCCACGCGGGTGTGGATCTTTCAAGAGCTTGAACCGAAGACCCCGTGCGCTGTCCCTTCCCCGGGATGGAGTACGGGGTTTTTGGGGTTCGGGGGTCCGGGGGCGGAGCCCCAGTCCCCCGAACCCGAGGGGAGACCTACCCCCGGCGGAGCCGAGCCGCGCGGGCGACGGTGACGACGGCCTTCTCCAACGCGTACGCGGGATCGTCCCCGCCCCCCTTGACGCCCGCGTCAGCCTCCGCACAGGCCCGAAGCGCGACAGCAACCCCCTCCGGGGTCCACCCCCGCATCTGCTGCCGCACCCGATCGATCTTCCAGGGCGGCATCCCCAGCTCACGGGCAAGATCGGCGGGCCGCCCCCCGCGGGCAGAGGAAAGCTTCCCGATGGCCCGCACCCCCTGCGCCAACGCGGACGTGATCATCACGGGCGCCACCCCGGTGGCCAACGACCACCGCAACGCCTCGAGCGCCTCAGCCGCCCGCCCCTCCACGGCCCTATCGGCCACGGTGAAACTGGAGGCCTCGGCCCGCCCCGTGTAGTACCGCCCGACGACGGCCTCGTCGATCGTGCCCTCGACGTCCGCAACGAGCTGCGCCGCGGCGGAGGCGAGCTCCCGCAGATCACTGCCGATGGAGTCGACCAGCGCCTGGCACGCCTCAGGCGTGGCCGACCGCCCGAGCCCTCGGAACTCCCCCCGCACGAACGAGAGCCGATCCGCCGGCTTGGTCATCTTCGGGCAGGCCACCTCCCGCGCCCCCACCTTGCGCGCGGCGTCGAGCAGCCCCTTGCCCTTGGCCCCGCCCGCGTGCAGCAGCACGAGCGTGATCTCCTCGACGGGCGCGCCCAGATACCCCTTCACGTCCTTGACGGTGTCCGCCGACAGATCCTGCGCGTTGCGCACGACGACGACCTTGCGCTCGGCGAACAGCGACGGGCTGGTCAGCTCGGCGAGCGTGCCGGGCGCGAGCTGGTCGGGCGTGAGGTCCCGCACATCGGTGTCGGCGTCCGCGGCGCGGGCCGCGGCGACGACCTCCTGCACGGCGCGGTCGAGCAGCAGATCCTCCTGCCCCACGGCGACCGTGACAGGAGCGAGCGGATTGTCGTTTGCGTTCTTCCTGGCCATCGCGGTCAAGCATCCCACGCGCCACTGACAGCCCGACGCGACCGGCGGCGCCGGGGCGCGCAGTGCGTGGGGCCGGGGCCGGGCGGCATGCGGGGCCGGGGCCAGGCCGGGCTCGCCGGTATCGGAGAATGTCCAGGTGACCGACGTACGACATGTCCTGGTGCTGCCCGACCGCGACGCCGCCGAGCAACTCGCCGAGGAACTCCCCGACCGCTTCGGCGTCCCCGAAGAGCCCCAGCTCGTCCGCGACGCCCTGGCCGGCGAGGACGACGCCGAGGACGCCCAGTGGCTGGTGGTCGTCGAGGACCCGCAGCGGCGCCTCGACCCGAAGGAACTGGACGCGCTGGCGGCCGAGTTCGAGGGCTGGCTGGAGGCACCGTAGCCCCCGGGTCCGGGGCTCAGCTCTTGGGCAGAACCTGAATGTCGAGCTCGATGGTGATGCTGGCGCCCACCGCCGCGATCCCCCGGGCGAGCATCGTCTGCCACGTGATCGTGAAGTCGTCCCGGTGCAGCTCGGTCGTCGCCCGGCACGCGGCCCGCGCCTCGCCCTCCAGGCCGTGCCCGACCCCGAGATACTCCGTCTCCAGCGTGACCGTACGCGTCACACCGTGCAGCGAAAGCGCCCCCGTGATCGCCCAGCGCGTGCCGCCCTTGTGCACGAACTTGTCGCTGTAGAACTCCATCGTCGGAAACCGCGCCACATCCAGGAAGTCGCCCGACCGCAGATGGTCGTCACGCATCTTCACGGCCGTGTCGATGGACGACGCGTCGATCACGACATGCATCGCGGAGTCCTCCATCCGGTCCGCCAGCCGTATCGCCCCCGCGAACGTGTTGAACCGGCCGTGGATCCGGGCAAGCCCGATGTGCCGCGCCGTGAACCCGATCGAGGAGTGCATCGGGTCGATGTCCCAGTCCCCGGACTCGGGCAGCGCCGGAAGCTGCGCGATCTGCAGCGTCACATCGCCCATCGACGCGTGCGCACCATCACCCACCGTGACATTCGCCCGATACGGAGTGAACCCCTCCGCCGACACCGCGAGCCGATACTCCCCCGCCGGAACCGTCGCCACGAACGACCCGAACGGATCCGTCCCACCGCTGACGATCTTGCGGCCCATGGCGTCGCTGACGCTCAGCTCCGCGTGCCGCACCGGTTCGTTGACGGGGTCGAGCACCCGACAGCTCAGCACTCCCGCGCCGGTCGGCACCGCCATCGCCGACAGCGGACCGGACCGCCCGCCCCGGCCCGAACGGTTTCCCAGCCAACGGCCGAACACTGCGACACACCCCCGCGGGCCTTGACAACACCTGCAACGAAGAGGCATTCGATCACCGTTGCGGCATTCGATGCAAACGCGACCACTTCACCAAGAACGTTGCGGAAATGCCCTCACCGCCCCCGCTGCCCCACTAACCCGAATTAATCATTCCGCCCCACTTCACGACCCCGAGGCCCTCACTCGGGGGTAACCGACCGTAACCAGGAGACGGTCGCCCTCCCGTCACCGCGATCGCGCCGCTCCTGTCCGTCCGCTCCACCTGCGCGCCCCCGGCCCGCAGCGCCGCGACCGTCCGGGGCGACGGGTGCCCGTACGGGTTGTCCGCCCCGCACGAGATCAGCGCCAGGCGCGGTCCTGCCCGTCGCAACAGCAACGGGTCCTGGTAGGCCGAACCATGATGCGCGACCTTCAGCACATCCACCCTCGGCAGCGCCGCGGCCATCGGTGTGCGCAACAGGGCGCGCTGGGCGGGAGGTTCGAGGTCGCCGAGCAGGAGCACGGTGAGGCCCGCGATCCGCGCGAGCAGCGTGACGCTGGCATCGTTCGGTCCCTCCGGCCTCGCCGCCGGCGCGGACTGCGGCCAGAGCACCCGCCACTCCAGCCCGCCCGTACGCCGCCGCTCCCCCGCCACGGCCCGCGTCACCGGAATCCCCCGCGCGGCCGCCTGCCCCCGCACGAACTCGGCCTGCCCCTGCGGCTCCTGGAACCCCGTCGTCTGAATCGCCCCCACGGACCGCCCGCGCAGCACCCCCGGCAGCCCCGCCACATGGTCCGCGTGAAAGTGCGTGAGCACCACGAGCGGCACCCGCGTGATCCCGAGCGACCGCAGACACCGGTCGACCAGAACAGGATCGGGACCCGCGTCGACCACCACCCCGGCGCCCTCACCCGCCGCGAGGACGGTCGCGTCGCCCTGCCCCACATCGCACATCACCAGCCGCCAGTCCGGCGGCGGCCAGCCCACGATGACCCGGGTGAGCGGCGGCGGTTGGACGATCACCAGCAGGAGCAGCAGCACGCACCCCACACTCAGCCACGGATGCCTGGCCAGCCTCCTGCACGCGAGAACGACGACCACCGTCACGACCGCCAGCAGCAACGCCCCGCCCCAACTGCCCGGCCAGTCGATCCCGTTCCCCGGCAGCGCCGCCCCCGCCCTCGCGATCCCCGCGACCCAGCCGACCGGCCAACTCGCGCACCACGCGATCACCTTGGCCACCGGCATCCCCACCGGAGCCACCGCGAGCGCCGCGAACCCCAGCACCGTGGCCGGCGCGACCGCGAACTCCGCCAGCAGATTGCACGGCACCGCCACCAGACTCACCCGCGCCGCAAGCACCGCCACCACCGGCGCACACACCGCCTGCGCCGCCGCCGCGGCCGCCAGCGCCTCCGCCGCCCGCCCCGGAACCCCGCGCCGACGCAGCGCCGCACTCCACCTCGGCGCCAGCGTGAGCAACGCGCCCGTCGCCAGGACGGACAGCAGGAAGCCGTAACTCCGCGACAGCCACGGGTCGTACAACACCAGCAACAGCACCGCCGCCGCCAGCGCGGGCAGCAGCGACCTGCGCCGTCCGGTACCGATGGCCAGCAGCACGATCAGGCCGCACGCCGCCGCCCTCAGCACGCTCGGCTCCGGTCTGCACACCACGACGAAGCCGAGCGTGAGGCCACCGCCGAGCAGCGCGGTCGTCCGCAGCGGGATGCCCAACCTGGGCGCAAGGCCCCGCCGTTCCGCCCGGTGTGCCGTGCCGGGCGGGCCGATGAGCAGCGCAAGCACGATGGTGAGGTTGGCCCCGCTCACCGCGAGCAAGTGTGTGAGGTCGGTCGCCCGGAACGCCTGGTCCAGGTCCGGCGGCACCCGCGAGGTGTCGCCGATCACCAGCCCCGGCAACAGCGCCCGCGCGTCGTCCGGCAACCCGTCCGTCGCCTCCCGCAGCCCCGCCCGCAACTCCCCCGCCGACCGCTGCACCCCCGACGGCGCCCCGACCACCTTCGGCTCCTGCCCCTCCGGCACCCGCAACACCGCCGCGATCCGCTCGCCGTCCGTCAGCGGCGCCGCGAGACTGCCCCGCACCCGCAGCCTCGTGGACGGCAACAGGTCCAGCCACGGCGAGCCACGCGGGTGCGTTGCCTTGGCGGCGCCCCCGTCCGTCCGCGACCGCGCGGTGACCTCCTCGTCCGACGGGGCCACCGACTGGCCGACCGCCGCGTCGCCCACCGGGAGGCTGGGGGCACTTCTCTGCCAGTTGGGTCCCGGCGCGGGCCCTGGTGTCGTCGTCGGGGCCGGGGCCGGGGTCAGGACCGGGATCGAGGCCAGGGCCGGGGCCGGGGCCCGCGCCGGGGCTGGGACCGGAGCCAGGGCCGACGCCGGGACCGACGCCGGGACCGGGGCCGGGACCGGGGCCGGGACCGGGGCCGGGACCGGGGCTGGGACCGGGGCTGGGACCGGGGCCAAGGCCGGGGCTGGGACCGGAACCGGGGCTGGGACCGGAACCGGGGCTGGAGGCGGAGACGGGGCTGGAGGCGGAGACGGGGACGGCGCCGAGGCCAGTGCCGGGGTAAAGGCTCGGGTCGCGCCCGACTCACCCCGTTCCTTCGGCTCCTCTCTCACGATGACCAGAACCGGCGCCCGGGTCACGCTCGTCGTACCGTCGGCCTCCACCACCCGGACCACCTCTCCGTTCAGGACGATGGACGGCGGTGCCGCGCGGTCGCCGGTCACCCGGGGCCTGGTGCGGCGCGGGTCCGACGTCACCTCCACCTCCGCCGTCACCTCCGCGTACCGCTCGGCCAGCGCCGGGACCGGGCCTCGGCGCAGATCCGCCCCGTGCAGTCCGGCGGACGCTGCTGACCCTGCGGCGCAGAGCAGCACGGCGGCGACACTCACGCGGCCCCACGCGAAACCACCCCGCCTCCGAGCCGCACCGTCCGGGGCCGTGCCGCCCTGCCCGCCCCCGCTCCCACCCCTCCCCGCAGTCCACGTCACCAGGAGGACTCCGGCCACCACCACGCAGATCACCACCGCCCCGACCACCAGACGAGGCGGAGCCGTCAACGCGAGGGCCGCCGCAGCCCAGGCCCCGACAGCGGGCGGAACCAGGCGGAGGTCCACCGGGCCCTCTTGCCGGGGGTCCGCCACACCGAGCCTTCCGACCACTGCCGCGGGGCCGCCGACCGCCGCCCGGCCTGCCGCGCCCCTCATGGCCTCACGAGATTCTGCAGATCCGCGAACCGCTTCTCCCCGATGCCGTTCACCTCGCGGAGTTCGTCCACCGAACGGAAACCGCCGTGCTCCGTGCGGTAGTCGATGATGTGCTGCGCCAGGACCGGGCCCACGCCCGGCAAGGTGTCGAGCTGTTCAGCGGTCGCGGTGTTGAGCCCCACAGGTCCGGCCGCCGCGCCGGTGCCCCCGCCCGCCCCTGCCGCCGCACCGCCGGCCGCAGGCCCCGCACCGGAGCCCGCCCCCGATCCCGGCGCCGCACCCGCACCGCCGACCGCCCCCGCCCCCGGCGCTACAGGGCCACCCACCACAACCTGCTCACCATCGATGAGCAACCGGGCACGGTTGAGCCCGTCCGTCTTCGTGCCGGGACGCACCCCGCCCGCCGCCCGCAGCGCGTCGGCCACACGCGAGCCCGCGGGCAACCGCTGCACACCGGGACTACGGACCTTCCCCCTGACGTCCACGACGACCCCGCCGGCCGCCGCACCCGCGCCGTTCCCCGCTCCGGCGGCGTCACCCGCCGCGCCCGCCACCAACCCTCCATCGGGGTCCGGGGGCGCCCCGGGCGAAGGGGACGGCCCCGCCTCCCCACCCGGCCCCGCCGCCTCACCCACGACATCCGGAGCCCGGACCGGCTGCGTCCGTCCCGTCCAGAAATGCTGCGCCGCGAAGACCGCGGCCACGATCAGGACCAGGCCGAGGGCGACGACACTCCGCCGCTCCAGGCCACACCGCGACCGCAGCCAGAGTGGCAGCCGCTCCCGCACCGCGAGCCCGACCCGCATCCGCCACGACGGCTCCGCCGGAGCAGCGGCACCAGGCCCGCCGTCCCCAGCACCCGCCCCGTCCGGCACAGCCGGAGCCCCCACACCGCCCGTACGCGGCACCCGCACTCGCACACCCGTCGCATCACCCGCGCCCGCGCCAGCGCCCATGCCGCCAACACCCCGACCCCGCCGAGGAGTTGGAGGCCCACCAGCCCCCGGCGGCATACCGACCCTCGGCAGCGCACCCTCCGTCGGTGAACGCGGCAGCACACGCCCCCGCTCACCAACCCCACCCACGCCAGGCGGCCCCGCACCGGGCCCCGTAAACAGCGCCTCGGCCCGCAGCCGCATAGCTTCCGCCGCCGCGCGCCGACGCCGGGCCCGCCTCCGAGCGTGCCGATGCGTCAAGTGACTTACAGCGACGCGCTGTTCCGCGCCCGATCCCCCGGGAACCGCGCCCGCCACCCGCGACGCCGCCGAGGCCCTACCTGCCGTCTGTGAAGCTGATCGAAGTGCCATGCGGAAAACGCTAGGCACCGCCGCGAGAAGTTGTTGATCTTGCCCAATTCCCGGGGATTACCCAACAGTTGTGGATAACCCGGTCACCCATACGAGGAGACACGGACCCCGAACCAGAACGCCGAGAGCACTCCGCGAGCCAGGCCCCGGCACCTCAAAGGCCCCCGGCCAGACCCTGCCAGGCCTCTCAACGAGGCGAAACCACAGCCCCCAACAACCCAGGCCCCGTATGCGCCCCAATCACCGCGCCCACCTCACTGACATGCAGCTCGGCCAAGCCCGGGACGCGGTCTCGCAGACGATCCGCGAGGGCCGTCGCGCGCTCGGGCGCGGCCAGATGGTGCACCGCGATGTCCACCTCGTGCGCCCCGGCCCGCTCCACCACGATCTCCTCCAGGCGGGCGATCGCCTTCGACGCCGTGCGTACCTTCTCCAGCATCTCGATGCGGCCGTCGTCCAGCGAGAGCAGTGGTTTCACGGCGAGTGCGGAGCCGAGGAGGGCCTGGGCGGCGCCGATGCGGCCGCCGCGGCGGAGGTAGTCGAGGGTGTCGACGTAGAAGTACGCGGACGTGCCCGCGGCCCGCTTCTCGGCGGCCGTCACCGCTTCGTCCATGGAGCCGCCCGCCTCCGCGGTCTCGGCCGCGGCCAGCGCGCAGAAGCCGAGGGCCATCGCGACCATGCCGGTGTCCACGACGCGCACCGGTACCGGCGCCTCGCGTGCGGCGAGGACGGCGGCGTCGTACGTTCCGGAGAATTCGGCCGACAGGTGGAGCGAGACGATGCCGGTGGCGCCGGCCTCCGCGACCTTGCGGTAGGTCCGCGCGAAGACTTCGGGGCTGGGCCGCGAGGTGGTGACGGGGCGGCGCTTCTGCAGGGCGAGGGCGAGGGAGCGGGCGGAGATCTCGGTGCCCTCTTCGAGCGCCTGATTGCCGAGGACCACGGTCAGCGGCACCGCGGTGATGTCGTGCCGCTCCATCGTCCGTTGCGGCAGGTAGGCCGTTGAATCGGTGACGATCGCGACATGGCGGGACATGAGCTGGAGATTACCCGCAGGAACCCCGGTGCGGCAGTCCGGCCCCTTCACGCGGGGGACGGGGCCCACGCCCGCCGACGAGGCCGCGGGCGCGTGAGGGCCGGGCTCCGGTGCCGAGGGTGGGGCATGCGGGTCAGGTGGTGCTCTCGGGCTTGGGCTTCTTCTGCCAGGGGTACGTCGGCTGCGGTGCCGGCGGGGTGATGGCCTGGCGGGTGGGTTCCTGGGCGGCGCGCTCGGCGGCTTCCGCGCGGGCGGACGCCTGCGGCTTCGGCGTCGGCTGGGAGGGCTTGTTCAGGTCGGCCACGGGGCTCGCGCCGTTCTTCGCCTGGCCCGTCCCGGCCGTCGGCTTGGGGTCGGACCAGGAGGTGAGGGGCTGGTCGTCGGTGGTCTCCTTCGTCCAGTGCCGCAGCGCGCCCGCCTCCATGTCGATCTGCTCGCTGAGCAGGTCCAGGTCGTCGTCGGCGAACTTGTGCGCGCGGTCGCGGGCCGCCCAGCGGAGTGAGTCGGCGGCCTTGACGATCTGTTCGGTGCGCTCCTTCAGGGCGGGCAGGCGCTGGCTGAGCTCGATGCGGTCGGGCTCGCGCTCCAGGCGCTTGAGGTCGTCGTCCAGCTCGTGGCCGTGGGCGCTCAGGCGCTGGAAGAGCGCGAGGGACTCGTGCAGCGAGGAGTCCTCGGCGACGCCCGCGCGCAGCGAGTCCTGGGTGGCCCGCATCGAGGTGCGCAGCTTGAGGCGGAGCTGGGCCAACTCGCCGACGGCGCCGGGCTGCGCGAGGGTTCTCGCGCGCAGCGTGGTGTCCTCCACGGTGCGGCGGGCCTGCGTGATCGTGCGGTCCACTCCTCGGCGGGCCGCACCGACCACCTTGACCGTCGCATACGCCCCCACCGCCAGGAACAGCACGAAGAGCAGCGCGACCACTGCGATCACGGCTTCCACGATGCTTCTCCTTCGGCCCGGCGAATCGGTGTGCGGCTCGGTCTGCGGCGGCCCCAGCGCGCCGGTGTGCCAACGCGGACTGCGACCTTCTCCACGGTAAACGCAACGGGCAGCCCGAGGGTTCCAGCGGAACCCCCAAGCTGCCCGTAGGGGACTACCCCGATGCGCTTCGGCAGGCGCGCAGTTGGCCGCCTGCCGCGAAGGGCCGCGTGCCGCGAAAGACCGTCTGCCGCGAAGGCGCGGGCCCAGGCCCCGGCGGGCCCAGGCCTGAACATCGTTCCGACCCAGGCCTGAACATCCTTCCGACCTAGGCCGGGACGATGTTCACCAGCTTCGGCGCCCGCACGATCACCTTCCGGATGCCCGCCCCGCCCAGCGCCGCGACCACGCGCTCGTCGCCCAGGGCCACCTTCTCCAGTTCCTCGTCGGAGATGGCCGGCGGGACCTCCAGGCGGGCCTTGACCTTGCCCTTGATCTGCACGACGCAGGTCACGGTCTCGTCCACGACGTACGCGGGGTCGGCGACCGGGAAGTCCTGGTGGACGACCGAGTCGGTGCGGCCCAGCTTGCGCCACAGTTCCTCGGCGATGTGCGGGGCCAGCGGGGCGACCAGCAGGACCAGGCGCTCGGCGACGGAGCGGGACACCGGTCCCGCCGCCTTGGTCAGGTGGTTGTTCAGCTCGGTGATCTTGGCGATGGCGGTGTTGAACCGCATGCCGTCCAGGTCCTGGCGCACGCCGTCGATCGCCTTGTGCAGCGCCCGCAGCGTGTCCTCGTCCGGCTCGGTGTCCGTGACGGTGACCTCGCCGGTGGCCTCGTCGACGACCAGGCGCCACATGCGCTGCAGCAGCCGGTACTGGCCGACCACCGCGCGGGTGTCCCACGGACGCGAGACGTCCAGCGGGCCCATCGCCATCTCGTACAGACGCAGCGTGTCCGCGCCGTACTCCTCGCAGATCTCGTCCGGAGTGACGGCGTTCTTCAGGGACTTGCCCATCTTGCCCAGCTCGCGCTTGACCGGCTCGCCCTCGAAGAAGAACTTCCCGTCGCGCTCCTCGACCTCGGTGGCGGGCACCGGGAAGCCGCGGCTGTCGCGGTAGACGTACGCCTGGATCATGCCCTGGTTGAACAGCTTGTGGAACGGCTCGGCGGACGAGATGTGGCCCAGGTCGAACAGGACCTTCGACCAGAAGCGCGCGTACAGCAGGTGCAGCACTGCGTGCTCGGCGCCGCCCACGTACAGGTCGACGCCGCCGGTGGGCTGTCCCGCGCGGGGGCCCATCCAGTAGCGCTCGATGTCGGGGGCGACCAGCTGCCGGTCGTTGTGCGGGTCCAGGTAGCGCAGCTCGTACCAGCACGAACCGGCCCAGTTGGGCATGGTGTTGGTCTCGCGGCGGTAGCGGCGCGGACCGGCGCCGTCGCCCAGGTCCAGGGTGACGTTGACCCAGTCCTCGTTGCGGGACAGCGGGGTCTCCGGCTGGGTGTCGGCGTCGTCCGGGTCGAAGGTGCGCGGCGAGTAGTCCTCGACCTCCGGCAGCTCCAGGGGCAGCATCGAGTCGGGCAGCGAGTGGGCCACGCCGTCCTCGTCGTAGACGATCGGGAAGGGCTCGCCCCAGTAGCGCTGGCGGCTGAACAGCCAGTCGCGCAGACGGAAGTTGACGGTGCCCCGGCCGATGCCCTTGCGCTCCAGCCACTCCGTGATGCGCGCCTTGGCGTCGACGACGACCAGGCCGTCCAGGGAGACCTCGGCGCCGGACGAGTTGATGATCTTCGCTTCGTACGAGTCGAAGGAGTCGTCCCACGCGGCGGGTTCGGTGCCACGGTCGTCCGAGGGCTCCACGACGCAGCGCATCGGCAGCTCGAAGGCGCGCGCGAAGGCGAAGTCGCGGGAGTCGTGCGCCGGGACGGCCATGATGGCGCCGGTGCCGTAGCCCATCAGGACGTAGTCGGCGATGAAGACGGGGACCTGCTCGCCGCTGACGGGGTTCGTCGCGTACGCGCCCGTGAAGACGCCGGTCTTCTCCTTGGCGTCGGCCTGGCGCTCCACGTCGGACTTGGCGGCGGCGAACGCGCGGTACTTGGCGACGGCCTCGGCGGGGGTCGCGTGACCGCCCGTCCACACGTCGTGGGTGCCCTCGGGCCAGGCGGCCGGGACGATCGCGTCGACCAGTTCGTGCTCGGGCGCCAGGACCATGTAGGTCGCGCCGAACAGGGTGTCCTGGCGGGTGGTGAAGACGGTGATGGCGTCGTCTCCGGAGCCGACGGGGAAGTCGACGCGCGCGCCTTCGGAGCGGCCGATCCAGTTGCGCTGCTGCAGCTTGATGGCCTCAGGCCAGTCCAGCGCGTCCAGGTCGTCCAGCAGGCGGTCGGCGTAGGCGGTGATGCGCATGTTCCACTGGCGCAGCTTGGCCTTGAAGACGGGGAAGTTGCCGCGCTCGGAGCGGCCGTCGGCGGTGACCTCCTCGTTCGCCAGGACGGTGCCCAGGCCGGGGCACCAGTTGACGGGGGCGTCGGAGGCGTAGGCCAGGCGGAAGCCGCTCAGGACTTCGGAGCGCTCCGTCGCGTTCAGCTCGTGCCACGCGCGCGTGGAGTCCGGTACGGCGCGCTCACCGCTGTCGAACTGGGAGATCAGGTCGGCGATGGGGCGGGCCTTCTTCGCCTCGTCGTCGTACCAGGAGTTGAAGATCTGCAGGAAGATCCACTGGGTCCACTTGTAGTAGTCCGGGTCGATCGTCGCGAAGGAGCGGCGCTTGTCGTGGCCCAGGCCCAGGGCGCGCAACTGCGCCTTCATGTTCTCGATGTTGGCTTCCGTGGACACGCGCGGGTGCGTGCCCGTCTGCACGGCGTACTGCTCGGCGGGCAGGCCGAAGGCGTCGAAGCCCAGGGAGTGCAGGACGTTGTGGCCGGTCATGCGCTGGAAGCGGGCGAAGACGTCCGTGGCGATGTAGCCCAGCGGGTGGCCGACGTGCAGGCCCGCACCGGAGGGGTACGGGAACATGTCCATGATGAACTTCTTGGGCCGCTCGACGACCGCCCGGTCGCCGGCCAGGTCGCCGCTCGGGTTGGGTGCCTCGTACGTGCCGTTCGCGTCCCAGAAGTCCTGCCAGCGCGCCTCGATCTCGGCCGCGAGGGCGGCCGTGTAGCGGTGCGGTGCCGCCGCCTCGGCGGCCGAGGGGGCGCCTCCTGCGGCTCCGGCGCCTTCAGCGCCCGAAGCGCCTTCAGCAGTGGCGAAGGAATTCGTCTCGCTCATGGTCCTCAAAGCTCCATCGATCGTCTCTGCCTGCGGAATTGACCGGACGGCCAAACAAAAATGCCCCTCGCACAGGAGGGGACGCCGCGCCGATTCCGACCGCGCTCACTGGGCGGTCGGGACTGATCAGCGCGGCCCGCTAAGCAGAAGGCGTACGGCACGCATGGCGTCAGGGTACCGCAGCGCTCCGGAGCGGGGCGACGCGCTTTGTCCGGTCCCGGGGCGGATGCCGGGACCCGTCCTCGCCGAGCCCGGGACCCCGCCCCATGGAGGCCGGAACCCGACCCTTGGCCAAGGGTTACCCCGCGTACCGCCCACTATCGGGGCAACACCAAGATCGAGTCGCACTTTGATAACAACGCAATAACTCAAACCACGTACCCGCTGGTATGGCGCGACTTAGCATGCGGCGACCGAACCATTTCGGAGTCGCCCCCATGAACCCTCTGAACCCGCACCGCAAGCGTCCCAGGAGTCCCGCCGCACCCGCGTCGCCGCCGCGTTCCGCCCGGGCGTCCGCGTCTTTCCAGCCGTCGGCGCCGCCCTCGGCGCCCGCGTTCCCCACCTTCCGCGAGCCGAGCAGAGCGGCCCGCGGCATCGTCACCACGGCCGCGCTGCTGCTCATCCCCCTGCTCGTGTTCGCGGGCGGCGACGACTTCCGCGCCGCCCTCGACTTCACCACCGGCGTCCTGTCGCTCGTCGCCCTGACCGCCTCGGTGATGTGGGGCCTGGTCGCCTCCGACCGGCTCTTCCTGCGCTCCCGCCAGCGACTGCTCGCCCAGGCCGTGCACCGGGCCACAGCGATCGCCTCGGTGGGCTTCCTGCTCCTGCACGGCACCGTGAAGCTCGCGCTCGACCACGTGTCGTTCGTGGGCGCCCTGGTGCCGTTCGGCCTCGGCTTCTCGGGCAGCGACGGCCTCATCGGCCTCGGCTCGCTCGCCGGGCTCCTCATGATCACCACCAGCGTCACCGGCGCCCTGCGCAGCGCCTTCGCCTCACCGGTCCAGGTCGCCTCCCGGTGGCGGGCGCTGCACATGCTGGCCTACCCGGCCTGGTGCGCGGCCCTGGTCCACGGTCTGTACGCGGGCCGCGCCCCGAAGCCGTGGGTGGTCGTCATGTACTGCCTGTGCCTGGTCGCGGTCGCAGGGGCGGTGGCGCTGCGCGCGGCCCCGCGCCCCGTCAAGCGCAAGGTGGCCGCCCGGATCTTCGCCCTCCTGGACCCGGACGCCCGGCCCGCTCCCGGCCGCTCCCGGCGCCGCGAGCCCGGCACGCCCACCCGGGACACCGCGTCCGCCCCGCTGCCCGGCACCGCCTCGGGCCGCGTCACCGCCCCGCCCGACCAGACCCCGGTCGTCGGCATCGCCGCCGCCTACCGCGCCCTGGCCACGCCCTCCGACCCCGACGCGGCCCTCCCCCTGGACCTCCAGCCCACGGAGGCCCTGCCCACCATGGCCCCGCGCTGGCCGGCCCCCTCACCCCCACCGCCGGCAGAGGCCCCGTCGACCCCGTTCCCGCACGACTCCGTAGACAACGGATACGGCGGCCACCCCTCCGTAGACACGCGATACGACACCGCCGTCCCGGGCCACCCCTCCGTAGACACGCGGTACGACCCCTCGGACGCAGGGCACGACCCCTTCCTGGACACCTTGGACAGCCTGGACACCCAACACGACTACGGAGACAGGGGATTCGGCTCCCTCGGCCCCGATCCGTACGCCACGGGGCCCGGGCCCCGCTACGAACCGCCCGCCCCGGCCTACCCCTCGCCGGTGCGCGAGGCCTCGTACGACCCCGTACGGGAGCCCGCCCACGACCCCGTGCGCGACAGCGCGTACGGCGACGGCCCCGCCACCCAACAGCTACCCGGCCCCTTCCAGGCGCCCAGCACGGGCGAACCCTGGAACGCGTCCACCGGAGGCAGCAAGTGAACGCGTCCCTGCCCGACGTCCCCGAAGTCCGCGTCGTCGGGCTTCCACTCCTGACCTCGGGCTTCGATCTGGTCGAGCGCCTCGACCTGGCCATGCACCTCAAGGTGCACGGCCCGCTGGAACCGATCGCGGGCGAGCACCTCGCGTCGCTGGCCGAACAGATCTCGCTGCGCGGCCGCGGCGGCGCGGGCTTCCCGTTCGCCAAGAAGCTGCGGGCCGTCGCGGAGTCCGCGATCCGCCGTGGCGTACGTCCCGTGGTGGTCGTCAACGGCAGCGAGGACGAGCCCGCGTGCCGCAAGGACACCGTCCTGATCAACCGCGCCCCGCACCTCATCCTGGACGGCGCCCTCCTGGCCGCCGAGGCCCTCGGCGCCCGCACCCTCGTCATCGGAGTCACGCGTGACTCCACGGAGGCGTCGATGCAGTCCGCGCTCGCCGAGCGCGGCCTCGGCAACCGGCGCGGATCGAGCCTTCGCGCGCGCGTGCAGCGCAACCCGGTGCGCATGGTCACCGGCGAGTCCTCGGCACTGGTGCGCTCCGCGGACGGCGGCCCACCGCTGCCCCCGGGGCGCAAGGTCCGCACCTCCGACTCCGGAGTGGGCGGCGCGCCCACGCTCCTGTCGAACGCGGAGACCTTCGCGCAGCTCGCCGTCGCCGCCCGCATCGGCCCCGACCGCTACCGGCGCACGGGCCTGCGCGACGAGCCCGGCACGGTGCTCCTCACCCTCTCCGGAGCGGTCGCGCGGCCCATGGTCCTTGAGGTCCCGACGGGTGTGCCGCTTCGGTACGTCCTGCAGCTCGCCGGCGCTCCGCCGCTGCCGCAAGGCGTCCTCACGGGCGGCTATCACGGCAAGTGGCTGGACGCGGTCACCGCGCACGACGCGGTGGTCTCCCGGGCCGCTCTGGAGGCCTGCGGGGGCGCGCTCGGGGCGGGCGCGGTCCTGCCGATCGGTCCGGGCACCTGTCCGCTCGGCGAGGCCCTGCACGTGGCGAACTGGCTGGCGGCCGAGAGCGCCGGTCAGTGCGGCCCCTGCTACCTGGGCCTGCCGGCCGCCGCGCGCGGCCTCGCCGACGTCCTGGACGGCGGCGGGCCGACCGCCCTGGAGGCGCTGCGCGAGGTGACGCGGGCGGTGAAGCGGCGCGGGGCGTGCAAGCACCCGGACGGCTCGGCGGCATTCATCGAGTCCTCGATCGCGGCGTTCACGGACGATCTGGCCGCGCATGTCCTGGGCGACGGCTGCGGCCGCCCTGTGGAGGGCGTGCTGCCGCTCCAGGACGACAGCCCTGGAGGTGAGGCGTCGAGCGGCCGCAGGCTCGCCGTCGACTGGACGCTGTGCCAGGGCCACGGGCTGTGCGCGGACATCGTGCCGGAGCTGATCCAGCTCGGCCCGGACGGCTTTCCCTCGGTCGCGGAGGCCTCGGTGCCGCGCTACTCGGAGGCGCGCGCCCAGCGTGCGGTGCGCCGCTGTCCCGCGCTCGCCCTGCGCCTCGAGGAGGCCCCCGGGGCGGCCCCGCCGCCGCCCACGGCCCTGCCGATGCTGCCGCGCGGCCGAAGCCGCAGGGCGCTCGGCAGCGGACGGCAGTAGCGCGCCGTGCGCCCTGAAGAGGGCGCACGAAAGGCAGACACACGAAGAGCAGGGGCACGAAAAGCAGGCACACGAAAAGCGGGCCACCCGATCCGGGTGGCCCGCTCATCTGCTGTGGAGCTAAGGAGAATTGAACTCCTGACCTCCTGCATGCCATGCAGGCGCTCTACCAACTGAGCTATAGCCCCTTGCTGCTGCTCCGCCCGGTTTCCCCGGCGGCTCCGCAAACATTACACGGTCACCCCCGTGGTCCACCAAATCGTTTCCGTCCCGGACACACACGGTCGCTACCGTCCCGCCTCGTGACCGTGCTCGCCACCGCCGTCGTCCGCCGCCGTGTGCCTCTGGCCGCCGGGGCCTGCCTGTTCTCCTTCGCCGTCTTCTGGGCCGTGCAGCGCGCGGCCGACGTCTCGATGATCGACTTGATGGTCTACCGCGCGGAGGGCGGCGCCGTCCACGCGGGGGCCGATCTGTACGCGATGCGTGCCACCGACTACGACCTCCCCATGACCTACCCGCCGTTCGCGGCGCTGCTGTTCACACCGCTGACGCTGCTCGACCCGGCGGACATGCGCACGCTCGCGACACTCGGGAACCTGCTTCTTCTTGTGGCGTTCGTACGGCTGTCGCTGTGCCTGGTCGGTGTGCGCGGGCACGCGCGCGTGGAGACCGCTCTGTGGGTGTCGGCGCTGGCGGTCTGGTCGGAGCCCGTGTGGACGACGCTGCGCTACGGGCAGGTCAATCTGCTGCTGGCCGTCCTGGTGCTGTGGGACCTGACGCGGCGCCCGGGGCACCGGTGGGCGGGTATGGGCATCGGGATCGCCGCGGCGATCAAGCTGACGCCCGCACTGTTCGCGGTCTTCTTGTTGGTGGTCGGCACTGTCGCGGCGGTACGGCGCGGGGTGTGGCGGCCTGCCGTGCGGCACGCGTGCGTGGCCGCCGGGGCGTTCCTGGGGGCGACGTCGGTCACGGCGGTGGTGCTGCCGGACGACTCGCGGAACTTCTGGACCCGGGTGGTCTTCGAGGCGGGCCGGGCCGGGCGGACGGAGAACACCGCGAACCAGTCGGTGCGCGGCGTGCTCGCCCGGCTGCTGCACACCCCGGAGCCGGGGGTGTGGTGGGCGGCCGGGGCGGTGGTGGTGTGCGTGGCCGGTCTCGCCGTCGCGGTGGCCGCGGCGGTGCGCGGGGAGCGCGCCTGGGGCGTCGCCGCCTGTGCGGCGACCGCGCTGCTCGTCAGCCCCGTGTCGTGGTCGCACCACTGGGTGTGGTGCGTGCCGATGGCGCTGCTGCTGTGGACGCGCGGGGTGTCTCGGGGTGGCGCGGCGCGGTGGGCGGCGGCGGGCGGGTTCGCCGTGACGTTCTGTTCGTACGCCCTGTGGTGGGTGCCGCACCGCCCCGGGCGGCCGGAACTCTCCCAGGACTTTGGCCAGATGACGCTGTCGGCGGTCTATCCGCTGGCCGCCGGGGGCTTCCTCGCCGTCGCCGCGGCCACTGCTCTGGGGCGTACGAGAGGGCGCACAGGAACGGCCCCCGGGAGGCCGGCCGGAAGGGTCAAGCGGTGGCGAAGGAGTAGAAGCGCTTGAGGGTGCAGTGCTCGTCGAGGAGGCGGCCGTAGATCGGCTCCCCTTCGAGTTCGCGGTACGTCTCGATGGGGTCGCCCTTTATGATCAGCGCCCGCGCGCACTCCTCGCACCAGTACTGGTAGTCCGGGTTGACCGGTTCCATGTCGCGGACGATCGGCGTACCGCTGCCGCACCAGTCGCATTTACGCCTGTGTGCACCCATCGATCAGCTCCAGATGTGGCCGCAGGCCGTGCACACGTAACTGACTCCGCCGTTGTCGCCGAGGACTTGGGCCACATGGGCCGAGCCGCAGGAAGGGCAGTGCAGGAGCGTGGCGTCGCCGGCCCGTGTGTCCGCCGCTTCGAGGAGGCCACCGGCCTCTTCGAAGATGCTCGCAGGCATCGCGCTCTCCCTCCCGTCCGGTCACCGTCGGCGCAGTGGTCCAGTCCCTTCCGGTCCGTCGATTCTGCCACGACCACGGCGAGCCGGTCAGCGACGCATACGTACCAGTCCGGACACGGCGCCCAGGGCCGCCGCCGCGGCGAGCGCGTAGAAGCACACCAGGAGCGCGTCCGCCGATGAATACGCCCCAGGAGCCCCCTGTGACTCAATCCGGCCGAGGAAAATCGCGCCGAAGACGGCGACGCCGGTGAGCTGTCCGAGCTGGGTGACGGTGGCGAGGAAACCGCTGGCGTCCGCCGCGTCCTGCGGGCCGACCGCCGCGAGGGCGCGCGTGAGGGTCGGGCTGAATCCGAGCGACATCCCCACGCCGCCGCCCACAAAGGCCACGTAGACCCACGCCCCGCCGTCGCCGCCGTCCCGCAGCAGCAGCCCCACCGCGACGCACGAGAGCGCCGCCAGCGCGAACCCGCCCGGAATCAGCGCCCGTTGCAGCACGGCGGGCCACTTGCGCCAGGTCAGGCCGACCACGCCGAAGACCACCCCGGACGGCCCGAACGTGAGCCCCGCGCGCAGCGCGCTGTAGCCGAGACCGCCCTGCAGATGCAGGGAGAGCACGAACAGGAACCCGGAGTTGACCGCCATCACCGCGCCGAGCCGGAACACGGCCAGGCTCATGCCCGGCACGCGCAGGACCCGCGGCGAGATCAGCGGCGCCCCGCCGCGCCGGGCGAGGCGCCCCTCGAAGAGGCAGAACAGCGCGAAGAGCACGACCGACGCACCCAGCGACACCCAGGTCCACAGCGGCCAGCCCTCCTGCTCACCGAGCACCAGCGGCACCGTGAACAGCGAGACGGCGGCGCCGAGCAGCACAAGCCCCGGCAGGTCGAGCCCGCGCGCACGCCCCGGCTCGCTGCGGTCGTCGCGGGGCAGCACGCGCGCCGCGAGGAACAGCAGGGCCACGCCGACGGGCACGTTCACCAGGAACACCGGACGCCAGCCGGCGCCGAACAGGTCCGCGCTGACGAGGACTCCGCCGACGACCTGCCCGGCGACGGCACCGGTGGCCAGCACCGCCGAGTACGCGCCGAGCGCCTTCATCCGCGCCTCGCCCGTGAAGTTCCGCTGGATGAGGCTGAGCACCTGCGGGATCAGGACGGCGGAGCCCGCGCCCTGCACGAGCCGGAACGCGATGAGCTGGCCGGTGCTCTGGCTCAGCCCGCAGGCGAGCGAGGCGGCGGTGAACACGGCGAGCCCGGCGAGGAAGACCCGGCGGTGGCCGAGCCGTTCGCCGAGGCGCGCGCCGGTGATCAGCAGGACGGCGTACGAGATGGTGTAGCCGGCGATGACGAGTTGCAGTCCGGCGCCGGACGCGTGCAGTTCGACGCGGATCGTGGGCGCGGCGACGTTGACGATGAACACGTCGAGCAGAGCCATGAACTGGGCGGTGAGCACGACCGCGAGGAGTCGGCCGCGGCGATTGTCAGTGCCGGGGTCTTTACTGGATCCAGGAGTTGAGGCGGGGTTCGCCACCGGCGGGGTCGTTGTCGTCATGCCTTTGAGGGTGGCCGTGGCTCGGTACAGGTAGTGAGAGCCCTCTGATGCTGGTACTGACAGCACCTGGCAAGGACCGGGCCGGGCACGGACGATGGGGGATGTGACAACGATGGACATCAGGGGGACAACGGAGACGACGGCGGCGCCGGCACCCACCCCGGCCACCACCCGCCGCCGTTCCGAGCTGGCCGCGTTCCTGCGCGGCCGCAGGGCCCGCGTCACCCCGGCCGACGTGGGCATGCCGCCCGGCCCGCGCCGCCGCACCCCGGGCCTGCGCCGCGAGGAGGTAGCCCAGCTCTCCGGCGTCGGCGTCACTTGGTACACGTGGCTGGAGCAGGGCCGCCCCATCAACGCCTCCGCCCAGGTCCTGGACGCCGTCGCCCGCACCCTGCGCCTGGACAAGGCGGAGCGCGAGCATCTGTACCACCTCGCGGAGGTGCCCCACGTAGCGCGCCGCGAGGCCACGGCGAACGCGGTCGGCCCGGAGATCCAGGGCATCATCGACGCCTTGGACCCGCACCCGGCGGTGGTCTACAACTCGCGGTACGACATCCTCGCCACCAACCCCGCCTACCAAGACGTCTTCGTGGGCCCGGCGATCGAGGCGATAGGCGTGTCCAACGTGCTGTGGACCCTGTTCGTCGTGCCCGAGCCGCACTGCCCGCTGGTGTTCCGGGACTCGGAGCTGCCGGTGATGGTGGCGACGCTGCGCGGGGCGTACGGCCGGCATGTGGGCGAGCCCGTCTGGGAGGACTTCATACGGGAACTGTCCGCGGCCAGCCCAGAGTTCGCGCGGCTGTGGGCGAGCGGGGACGTGGTGCCGCCGGGGCCGCGGGTGAAGACGTTCCGGCACGAGGCGGTCGGCGAGCTGCGGATGACGTCGGTGTCGCTGTCGATCAACGGCATGCCGGAGTGCCGCATCGTGGCGTACACACCGGACGACGAGGAGACACGGAGGCGCACGGAGCGGCTGCGGACGCTGCGGCGGGGCGCATAGGGCGTGCGGGTGGCGGCCGGGGGCGTGAGCCGGGACAGCAAAAAGTCCCGCCCTCTTGATGAGGGCGGGACCGAAAATGTGGAGCTAAGGAGAATTGAACTCCTGACCTCCTGCATGCCATGCAGGCGCTCTACCAACTGAGCTATAGCCCCGTATGTTCTTCCCGCTCGGCGGGCGAACAAGAAGAACTTTAGCCTGCGACCTGCCCGAATGTGAAATCCGGTCACCGGCACCGGTGACCTGGGCTTCCGTCGGGACACGCCGGAGGCTAGTCGTCGTCGCCGAGCACCAGCTCCGGCAGCGTGCCCGCGTTGTGCTCCATCAGGCGCCAGCCGCGCGCGCCCTGGCCTAGGACCGACCAGCAGCAGTTGGTGAGCCCGCCGAGGCTCTCCCAGTGGTGCGGCTCCAGGCCGAGGAGGCGGCCGATGGTGGTGCGGATCGTGCCGCCGTGGCTGGCCACGACGAGCGTGCCGTTGTCGGGCAGCTTCTCGGCATGCCGCAGGACGACCGGCGCGGCGCGGTCGGCGACCTCGGTCTCCAGCTCACCGCCGCCGCGGCGCACCGGCTCGCCGCGCTTCCACGCGGCGTACTGCTCGCCGTGCCGGGCGATGATCTCGTCGTGGGTCAGGCCCTGCCAGGCCCCGGCGTAGGTCTCGCGCAGGGACTCGTCGTGGGTGACGTCCAGGCCCGTGACGGCGGCCAGCTCGGCGGCCGTGGCGGCGGCCCGCTTCAGGTCGGAGGCGATGATCGCGTCCGGCTTCAGCGAGGCGAGCAGCCGGGCGGAGCGCCGGGCCTGGGCGACGCCGGTGTCGGTCAGCTCGATGTCCGTGGTGCCCTGGAAGCGGCGTTCCAGGTTCCACGCGGTCTGGCCGTGCCGCCACAGGATGATCCGGCAGCCGCGGTTGCTCACCGAAGCTCACCGCCCAGCTCGCGCAGGGCTCCGGCCTCCTCGGCCGCCTGCTGCCGGTCGGCGTGCTCGGCGGCCTTGCCGCGGGTGGCCTTGGCGTCGGCCGGCAGGTCGATCTCGGGGCAGTCCTTCCACAGGCGCTCGAGCGCGTAGAAGACACGCTCCTCGCTGTGCTGGACGTGCACCACGATGTCGACGTAGTCGAGGAGGACCCAGCGGGCCTCTCGGTCGCCCTCGCGGCGCACCGGCTTGGCGCCGAGCTCCTTGTTGAGGCGCTCCTCGATCTCGTCGACGATCGACTTGACCTGGCGGTCGTTGGGCGCGGATGCGAGCAGGAAGGCGTCCGTGATCGACAGCACGTCGCTGACGTCGTACGCGATGATGTCGTGCGCGAGCTTGTCGGCGGCCGCCTGGGCGGCGACGGTGATGAGCTCGGTGGAGCGGTCCGTGGCGGTCACTAGAGACTTTCCTTCAGATGGGCGATACCCACCAAGGGTCTCACGGACCGCGCACGGCTCCCCAGAAGATTGTTTCCGGCCGCCTTCCACGGCCGCGGCTCACCCCGCGTCGTAGTCCCCGCCGAGCACCACGGACACGTCCGCGTTCGGCGCCGCCTTGCCCTTGCGGACGGCGCCCGCGGGCAGGCCGAGGGTCTTGGCGACCTCTTCCGCCTCCGCCTTCCTGTCCGCGTCGGCGTACGTGACCTGCGACGACGTCGACGCCCCGGAGCCTGAGCCGCTGTCGACGAAGGTGTAGCCGCCGTTGACCAGGGCGATGCGGGCGTTCTCGGTGGCGCTCTTCTCGCCGGTGGCGTTCTTCACACCGACCCGCACGGCCGCGCCCTGCTCGGGGCTCTTCACGACACCGCCGAGGACGTCCTTGACCACGCTGGCGCTGGCCTTGTCCGTCAGCGTCCCGTCCTGCTGCACCGGGAGCAGCGCCGTGGCGTAGTCGCCGCCCTTGGCGCGGTCGGCGAGCTTGGCGAGGAAGCCGCCGAGGTCCTTCTCCTTCAGGGACGGGTCGAGGATCTGCGCGAGCGACTGCACGGTGACGGTCGCGGCCTGCGGGTCGGACGACAGCTTGCGCAGCACGCCCTGCATGACCTGCCCGAACCGGGTGAGCTGCGCGGTCTCGGCCTCGCCGGGCGCGCGGTAGGTGGCGTACGCGACGGCCATCGGCCCGCTGAGGGTCTGCTGCTCGCCCTTCTTGACGAGCGGCGCCTGGCCCTTCTTCTTCGCCTTCGGGTCGGGTACGTCGGCGTTCGTGTCGATGTCGATGTTGCCGACGAGCTCGACGAGGTTGTTGAGGTAGGGGGTGTCCAGGCGCCAGGTGCCCTCGACATGGGTGCCGAGCGCGGTGTCGATCTCCTCGCGGGTACCGGTCGAGCCGTCGTCCTCGACGGACTTGGCGAGCGTCGTCGCGCCGTCGTCGCCGGTCAGGGCGAGGGAGTTGGGCAGCAGGACGGTGTTGCCGCGCTTGGTGGTGGTGTTGTTCACCAGGAGGGCCGTGGAGGTGCCGCCGCCCTTGGTGTTGTGCAGGTGGACGACGACCACGTCGCGCTTCTGGGGTCCGGCCGCGGCCTGCCCGCCGGACTTCTCGTCCGACTGGCCGGGCAGCTTGCCCGCGGTCCACAGGTAGCCGGCGCCGCCGACGACGGCGAGCGCGAGCACCACGACCAGCGCGACGACGCGCGAGCGGCCGCGCCGCTTGGCCTCCTCGCGCCGCTCGGTGCGGCTCTCGGTGAACTGGAGCCAGTCGATGACGTCTTCGGAGTCCTCGTCGGGCTCCTCTACGAACGAGAACTGCTCGGTGCGGTACTCACGGGGCTCGTGAGACTGCTCCGGCGAAAGGTCCGAATCCGGGGACGGCTGGTGCTGCTGAGACTGCTGTTGCGACTGCTGCTGGTGGGCCTGCTGCGGCTGTTGGTGCGCCTGCGACTGCTGTTGCTGCTGAGGCTGTTGCTGCTGCGGCACCCACCCGGCCTGCTCCCCGGTACCCGTGCCGGCGCCGGTGCCGGCGCCGGTGCCGGTGCCGGTGCCGGCGCCGGTGCCGGTGCCGGCGCCGGTGCCGGTGCCGGTGCCGGTGCCATAGGGATCCGCAGGCGCGTACGGGTCGTACCCGTACCCCTGCGCCTGCGGCTCCACCTGATGCTGCTGCTGAGGCTGTTGCTGCTGCGGCCACTGCTGCTGCCCCGCATACGTGTCGTACGAAGGCCCCGCCTGCGGCGGGACTTGGGGGTGCTGCCGCACCAGCTGGTACACCGGCTGCCCGTACTCGTCGTACCCGACGACCTCGTACTGGTCCGCCGCGTCACCCGCGTACTGACCCGCATACGGGTCCTGGCCCGCATAAGGGTCGTACTGTCGGTCGTTCACCGGTGCCCCTCTCGGCTCACTGGCCGCTCTCGGCTCACTAGCCGCGGTACAGCTCGCGCTTGTCGATATAACGCACCACGCCGTCCGGCACCAGGTACCAGACGGGGTCCCCCTTGGCGACGCGCGCACGGCAGTCCGTGGACGAGATCGCCAGGGCCGGCACCTCCACGAACGAGACACCGCCCGCGGGCAGACCCGGGTCGGCCAGGGTGTGGCCGGGCCGGGTGACGCCGATGAAGTGGGCCAGCGAGAACAGCTCTTCGGTGTCGCGCCAGGTGAGGATCTGGCCGAGGGCGTCGGCGCCCGTGATGAAGAAGAGGTCGGTCTCGGGGTTGAGACGGCGCAGGTCGCGCAGGGTGTCCGTGGTGTAGGTGGGGCCGCCGCGGTCGATGTCGATGCGGCTGACCGAGAACTGCGGGTTCTCGGCGGTCGCGATGACCGTCATCAGATAGCGGTCCTCGGCCGGCGAGACGTTCTTGTCGCTCTTCTGCCACGGCTGCCCGGTCGGTACGAACACGACCTCGTCGAGGTGGAACTGGGCGGCGACCTCGCTGGCCGCCACCAGGTGTCCGTGGTGGATCGGGTCGAATGTCCCGCCCATGACGCCGAGACGGCGCTTGGCGGTGCTCGACGGGCCGGAGCCCGGGCCGCCCTGCGGGCCGGTCGGCATGTCCTGCTCTCCCATGCGTGCAGACACTACCGGCCCCGCCGACGGGCCCCGGTCTCAGCCGCCCGGGGCCGGGCCGCGACGGCTCAGCGGTCGCGGTTGAAGCGGGTGGTGATCCACAGCAGCAGGAGCAGTACGAAGAGGGCGCCGCCGCCGGTGACATAGGCGCTGAGGCTTTCGTGGTTGCCGGCGTGCTCGCCCTCGGAGGCGAGGGAGACGAGCTGGGCGGTGGCGGTGCTGGGGAGGCTCATCGTCAGCAGGACCTATCCGGGGTGTGGGACGGGGATGTGGGATCGGGATAAAGACGGGCCCATCGTATGCGGGAGCCCGCCCGGCGGCGACGCCGCCCTGCCGGGGCGGGCTACTTGCGGTACCCGCGCAGCAGCAGCCAGCCCACCAGGACGCAGCCCACCACCATCACGATCAGTACGACGCGCAGCAGGTTGCCGAGGCCTGGGTCGTCCTGTGTCCCGGCGGCCAGGGCGAGGGCGTGGGCTGCGGAGATGTGCTCCATGGCGGATGACTCCTTCTGTGCGCTGCCCTGTCACGGTATCTCCGCCTAGGCTGGGGACCGTCTCGGGGGCAGGAACGAGGACACGACATGGGGGCTCCGGCATGACCAACGGCAAGAACGACGGCAACGACCACGACAAAGACGGCAACGGCACCGAGGGCGACGGCACCGGCCAGGAGAACGTGCCGAGCCGCCGGCGCAGGCGCTTCCCCGGGATCTCCTCCCGGGCGTACGAACACCCGGCGGACCGCTCCGCCCTGGTGGCGCTGCGCAAGCTCACCGGCTTCGACACGGTCTTCAAGGCGCTGAGCGGGCTGCTGCCCGAGCGCAGCCTGCGGCTGCTGTTCCTCTCGGACTCGGTGCGCGTCTCCGACGCCCAGTTCGCCCACCTGCACACGATGCTGCGGGACGCCTGTTACATCCTGGACCTGGAGAAGGTCCCCGCGATGTACGTCCAGCAGGACCCGAAGCCGAACGCGATGTGCATCGGCCTGGACGAGCCGATCATCGTGGTCACCACCGGCCTGGTCGAGCTGCTCGACGAGGAGGAGATGCGCGCGGTCGTCGGCCACGAGGTGGGCCACGCCCTCTCCGGCCACTCGGTGTACCGCACGATCCTGCTGTTCCTCACCAACCTCGCCCTCAAGGTCGCGTGGATCCCGCTCGGCAATGTCGCGATCATGGCGATCGTGACGGCGCTGCGCGAGTGGTTCCGCAAGTCGGAGCTGTCCGCGGACCGTGCGGGCCTGCTCGTCGGCCAGGACCTGCAGGCGTCCATGCGCGGCCTGATGAAGATCGCGGGCGGCAACCACCTGCACGAGATGAACGTGGACGCGTTCCTGGAGCAGGCCGAGGAGTACGAGGCCGGCGGCGACCTGCGCGACTCCGTACTGAAGATCCTGAACGTGCTGCCGCGCTCGCACCCCTTCACCACCGTGCGCGCCGCCGAGCTGAAGAAGTGGGCCGCGACCCGCGACTACCAGCGCATCATGGACGGCCACTACCCGCGCCGCGACGAGGACAAGGACACGTCGGTCACCGACTCCTTCCGCCAGTCCGCGTCCGCGTACGCCGATGACGTACGCGGCAGCAAGGACCCGCTGATGAAGCTGGTCACCGACATCGCGGGCGGCGCGGGCGACCTGGGCGGCAAGCTGCGCGGGAAGTTCACGGGCGGCCAGGGCAACGGCGGCAGCGGCTCGGACCGCCCGGCATCGGGCGAGTAACACCGAGCAACACCGAGTAGCACCGAGCAGCACCGAGCAGCACTCAGAGCGAAGGCTGGGCGGCCCCCGCCAGCGTCCCGCACAGCGCCGTCGCGTCCCCGGTCGCGTACGGATCGGTGCCCGCGGGCCCGCCCGCCTTCGCCCGCTGGCCCGCGAGCAGCGGGCGAAGGACCCGGGTGCTGTCGGCGGAGCAGGCCAGCGGCCCGGCCTGGACGTACGAGGCGAGCAGCTCGGCCTGGTGCATGCGCAGGTCGTCGCGGTCGAAGCGGAAGTGCAGTTCGCGCCGGACGGTGAACAGCGAGGCGCGGGCGCGGCCGTCGGTGCGGGCGGGCCGCAGCGCGTAGACGAAGGTGTGGTCCGAGGCGACTTCGAGGGTGTTCTTGTCCGTCTCGCCGGCCCGCAGGGTGCCCTGGACGCGTACGCCCGGGTGGGCGAGCGCCGTCTTCGCCGGGTCGAACCGCACCAGCCAGCCCGTCGGCGCGTGCCGCCCGTCGGCGGCGGGGTGCGCGATGCTGCGGTCGAACTGGTCGAGCTGCCCGGGGTCGAGCAGGACGCGCGGGGAGCGCACTGCGCGGCCCATGAGGACGTCCGGGTCGAGCGAGGACTCCACGAGGTAGTCCTTGGCGGTGGAGAGCGCAGCGACGACCTGGTCCGCGGAGAAGTGCGCGGTGCGCCGGGCGGCGGGCAGGTTGATGCCGCCCGCGCCGAGGCGGAACTGTGCTGCGGGGCTCTTCGCGAACAGGTCGGCGATCTTGGCGGTGCCGGGTACGCGGCCCTGGGGCGCGAGCGGTATGACGGTCATCCGCAGCGGGTCGGGGCGTTTGGCGGCGGGGGTGCCGTAGGGGTGGCGTACGCCCATGTAGATCGCGGTGCCGAAGGCGACGGCGATGAGGACGACGAGGACGATCACCTGGCGGGAGAGGCGGCGGTGCGGGGATGGCCTGCGGCGCACGGCGCGCGCGTGATCGCCCATCCGTTCCCGCGCGGAGAACTCCTGCAGCCGCGCAGCGCGCACGAACGACTCGTCGAACACGACGGATCGGTACTCGTCCTCACCACCGGGAGCGCCCTCGGGTGTCCCCGCAGGTGGTTCTCCTGGCCCGCCCATACCTTCAGGGTAGGTCTCCGGGCCGTGAGGTAAACGCCCTGGTACACGACAAGTTCTGACAACTCCTCACGTGCGCCGTCGAGTTGGCGCGGGCGCGCTGTCAGGGGGTACGGGGCTCGGCGGGCACCGCGGGCTGGCCGAACTCCGCCGACGCGGAGGGCCCGCCGGAGCCGCCGGGGCTCGCGTTCTGCTCGACCTCGGTGGTGGCGGGCGGGGGTATCCGGTCCTGGCGGCCGGACGACGCGCCCCGGTACACCGCGACGAAGGCGAAGGCGACCATGCCTATGCCCATCAGGAGGGCGAGCAGCCAGGCCACCGGGCGGTGCCAGCGGACGTGCGCGCCGCGGCGGCCGTAGCGCCCGCGGCCGTCCTGGAGGAACTCCCGGCCCTCCCAGTCGTCGCGGTCGTCCCAGTCGTCCCGGTCGGCGTCGGGGCCGAAGCCGACCGAGCCGTCCGGGCCGTATCCGTCGTACGCGTCGTAGGGATAGTCCTCGAAGTCGTCGTCCGGGGTGTCCGGGCCGCGGCGGCGGGCGCGGCCGCGGCGGGATTCGGCCTCGGAGGCCTCGGCGCGTGCCTGGGCGGCGGCGAGCAGCCGCTCCACCGCGGTGGGCTCATGGATCTCGGCGGCGCGCACGAAATCCTCGTCGAAGACCACGGAGGCGAACTCCTCGTCCGCATTCCCGTGGTCGCGGTCGTCGTCGGGCTCCCAGCCGTCCGGAGACGGCGTGCCCCCCACGTCCTCCGGCACCCGTCCAGCGTAGACCTGGAGGGGCATTTTGGGCAGGCGCAGCGGGAATTCAGCGGATGTGACCGTCGCCCGTGACGATGTACTTCGTCGACGTGAGCTCCGGCAGGCCCATCGGTCCGCGCGCGTGCAGTTTCTGCGTGGAGATGCCGATCTCGGCGCCGAAGCCGAACTGGCCGCCGTCGGTGAAACGCGTGGAGGCGTTCACGGCGACCGTCGTGGAGTCCACGAGCTGCGTGAACCTGCGGGCGGCCTGCTGCGAGGTGGTGACGATGGCCTCGGTGTGCCCGGAGGTCCACAGCCGGATGTGTTCGACGGCCTGCTCCAGGTCGTCGACGACGGCGGCCGCGATGTCGTACGAGAGGTACTCGGTCTCCCAGTCCTCGGTGGTCGCGGGCACGACGGTGGCCTTGGAGCCGGGGGCGTACGCCTGGACGCGCTCGTCGGCGTGCACGGTGACGCCGGCCTCGGCGAGGGCGTCGAGGGCGCGGGGCAGGAAGGCGTCGGCGATGTCGGCGTGCACGAGCAGGGTCTCGGCGGCGTTGCAGACGCTGACGCGGTGGGCCTTGGAGTTGATGAGGATGTCGACGGCCATGTCGAGGTCGGCCTGCGCGTCCACGTACACATGGCAGTTGCCGGTGCCGGTCTCGATGACGGGGACGGTGGATTCCTCGACGACGGTCTTGATGAGGGAGGCGCCGCCGCGCGGGATGAGGACGTCGACGAGGCCGCGCGCCCGCATCAGTTCGCGCACGGACTCGCGGCTCTCGCCGGGCACGAGCTGGATGGCGTCGGCGGGCAGTCCCGCGCCGTGCACGGCGTCGCGCAGGACCCGCACCAGCGCGGTGTTGGATTCGTACGCCGACGACGAGCCGCGGAGCAGCACCGCATTGCCGGACTTCAGGCAGAGGGCGGCCGCGTCCACGGTGACGTTCGGGCGGGCCTCGTAGATGATGCCGACGACGCCGAGGGGGACGCGGACCTGGCGCAGGTCGATGCCGTTGGGCAGCGTGGAGCCGCGCACGACCTCGCCGACCGGGTCGGGCAGGGCGACGACGTCCCGTACGTCGGAGGCGATGGCGCGGACGCGCTCGGGGGTCAGGGTGAGGCGGTCGACGATCGCCTCGCTGGTGCCGGCCTCGCGGGCCTTCGCGATGTCCTTGGCGTTGGCCGCGACGATCTCCGCCGTGCGCACTTCGAGGGCGTCGGCGATGGCGAGCAGCGCGTCGTCCTTCTCGGCGCGCGGAAGTGGCGCGAGGGTGGCCGCGGCGGCGCGGGACCGGTAGGCGGCCTGGGCGACCGGGGACATGTTGTCGTACGGCGAGAGCGCGGTCATGGGGGCAGCGTAGCCTCGCGCCGGGGGGCGTCCAGACTGAATTCCGTCCAGCGAGACGGGGTCCGCCCTGCGGTGGGCGGTGGGGCGGACATGGCTGGTATTGACCACTACGGTCACGTGCCACCGCCCGCTAGAACGGATGGACTCCTACCGGCGTCGCGGGCAGCGGCCCGTACCCCTCCGCGATCCGGTGGTGGTACGTGTCACGGTCGATCACTTCGAGCCCCACGATCTCCCACGGCGGCAGCTGCGCGCTCTGCCGGTGCTCGCCCCACAGCCGCAGCGCGACCGCGGCGGCGTCGTGCAGGTCCCGGGCCTCTTCCCAGTAGCGGATCTCCGCGTGGTCCTGGGCGTACCGGCTGGTCAGCAGAAAGGGGTGATCGTGGGCGAGCTGTTCGAGGCCGCGCCGGACTTCCGCCAGCGGCGTCTTGGCTCCGGACACGCTCAGCGTGACGTGCCAGAGGCGGGGCGCGTCGGCGGGCTCGCCGGCGTCGGTGTCCCCCGCCTGCCGCTCGCGCGCCTCCCGGTCGTGGCCCTCGACCGCGTCGCCGCCATACGCCGCCCCCGCGGCGACGCTGGTCAGCGCGCGCTCAGCCGACCCGCGGGACGCCGCCCCTGGGCGCACTCGTCTCACGACGGCCTCCTTCAACCAGTGATGGTGCGGATACGCAACGGTCGTGCGGAACTGCCTTGCAACAAAGTTGAGCAGGACAAGCGCTCCCGCGGGGCGGTTTTGCGGAGTTTCACCTCGCCCGAGCCAGCCGTGACACGGCGTTCGCGCCTGTTTTCGGCCTGATTCCCGCTGGTGCCCGTGAGCCGCGCGGGACTAGTGGTGCACCGTCTCCGGGGGTTGGTGGTGCACCTTCCTCCGGCCTTGTGGTGCATCCGTTCCACAACGTCAGGGATGCAGGACGACCAGGTCGTCCCGGTGCACCACTTCGCGCTCGTAGGCGGGCCCGAGCTCACGCGCGAGCTCGCGCGTGGAACGGCCGAACAAGCGCGGCAGTTCCTTGGCGTCGAAGTTCACCAGACCGCGCGCGACGGCCCGGCCCGCGGTGTCCCGCAGCTCCACCGGGTCGCCCGCGATGAACTCGCCCTCGACCGCCGCGATCCCGGCGGGCAGCAGCGATTTGCGGCCCTCGACGACCGCGCGCACGGCCCCGTCGTCGAGGGTGAGCGAGCCGCGCGGCGCGGAGGCGTGCTGGAGCCACAGCAGGCGGTCGGCGGAGCGGCGCCCGGTGGGGCGGAAGTAGGTGCCGGTGTCGCGGCCCGCGAGGGCGTCGGCGGCCTGGCTGGCGGAGGTGAGCACGACGGGGATGCCGGCGGCCGCGGCGATCCGGGCGGCCTCGACCTTGGTGACCATGCCGCCGGTGCCGACGCCCGCCTTGCCCGCGCTGCCGATCTTGACGTGCTCGATGTCGGCGGGGCCCGCGACGTCGGCGATGCGCGCGGTGCCGGGGGCGGCCGGGTCGCCGTCGTACAGGCCGTCCACGTCCGACAGGAGCACCAGGAGGTCCGCGCGCACGAGGTGGGCGACGAGGGCGGCGAGGCGGTCGTTGTCGCCGAAGCGGATCTCGTCGGTGGCCACCGTGTCGTTCTCGTTGACGACGGGCAGGGCGCCCATCGCGAGCAGCTTGTCGAGGGTGCGCGAGGCGTTGCGGTGGTGGGCGCGGCGGCTGGTGTCGTCGGTGGTGAGCAGTACCTGGCCGACGCGGACGCCGTAGCGCGCGAAGGAGGCGGTGTAGCGGGCGACGAGCAGGCCCTGACCGACGCTGGCGGCGGCCTGCTGGCGGGCCAGGTCCTTGGGGCGGCGGCGCAGGCCGAGCGGGGCGAGCCCGGCGGCGATGGCCCCGGAGGACACGAGCACGATCTCGCGCTCCCCGCCGCTGCGGCTCTTGGCGAGCACGTCGACGAGCGCGTCCACGCGGTCCGCGTCGAGACCGCCCGACGCGGTGGTCAGGGACGACGACCCCACCTTCACGACGACCCGGTGGGCCCCCGCGACGTCCGCCCGTCCCTTTGTCCCTGTCACGGCCCTTGTCACGTGCTTCCCCAATGGTCCCCATGTGCTGTGGACCAGCAATGTACGTGAGTCCGAGGCGGCGGCGCCCGCGCGTTTCGGTCGGCGGACGGGCCGGCGGACGCGGGTCGGACCACGGTCCCGGAGATCCGTTACCTTTGCCCCTTTATCCGGTGATTAGCGTCACGGAAGATTGCTACGGAGGCACCGAGCGTCATACGGTCAGGGGTCTTCCACTCATCCGGATGGGTGTCGTCCACACGTCCGGACCCCGCACCGCCCTCCCCCGTCCGAAACGCCCCCCGCCAGGAGCCCCAGCCCGTGCCCTCCGCCGGACTCGCCCCCCGCCGCGTCGTACAGCTCACCGCGCTGCTGTCGATGTTCGCACTCTTCACGGCGCAGCTCGTCTCCGCGCTCGTGCCGTACGTCCCGGTGTTCGTCGCCGCGTCGGCCGCGAACCTCGCGCTCGACATCTACCTGCAGTACAAGCAGCCGGGCCTGCTCTCCCTGCTCGGCAAGATCCGCTTCGACGTCACCGTCCGGCAGCTCCTCCGCGACATGCTGGTCCTGGTCGGTCTGCTGCGCATCGACGGCATCGAGCCGCTCGCCGAGCAGTCGCCGCTGACGATCACGCTGCTCGCGTTCTACGCCCTGCACTTCTTCTGCCAGGCCGTCGCCGTCATGGTCCGCCGCGCCCGTACGCTGCCGATCGTCACGCGCAACATCGACTCCTCGGCGCTGCACCTCAGCTCCGCCCCGCCGCGGATACTGGCCCGCCAGCAGGCGCGCCGCCTGCTCACCTTCTCCGTGCCCGCGACGCTCGGCCTGGTCCTGACGGCGGCCACCACGGACGCCTACTGGGGCGGCATCGGCCTCGGTGTCTCCGTGGTCATGATGGGCGGCGGCGCGGTCTACCTGGCGACCTGGATGCTGCCCAAGAAGCGGGCGAAGAACGACCAGGCCGTCATGGAGTGGCTCGACAAGTGGCTGGCCGAATACCAGCCGACGGTCGCCATGTACTTCTCCGGCGGCACCACGTCCGCGTACCAGGCGAACATGTGGCTCTCCACGCTCTCCCAGCTCGACGGCAACCCGCTGATCGTGCTGCGCGAGCGCTTCATGGTGCAGAAGATCGACTCCACGGACGTGCCGATCATCTGCTTCCCGAAGGTCGCCACGATGTTCTCCCTGGAGACGTCGACGCTGAAGATGATGCTGCACCCGGCGAACGCCGCGAAGACCTCCCAGGTCCTGCGCATCCCCTCGCTCAAGCACGCCTTCATCAACCACGGCGAGAGCGACAAGCTCTCGTCCTGCAACCCGTACGCGAAGGCGTACGACGAGGTGTGGGTCGCGGGCCCCGCGGCGCGCGACCGCTACCAGCTCGCCGACATCGGCATCGAGGACAAGGACGTGGTCGAGGTCGGCCGCCCCCAGCTCTCGCCGATCCGGCCGTACGCGGGCGCTCCCACGGGCGCGTTCACGACCGTGCTCTACGCCCCGACCTGGGAGGGCTGGGACGGCAACCCCGGCAACACCTCGGTCGTCCTCGCGGGCGAGAACATCGTCCGGCACCTGCTCGCCGACCCGGCCGTGCGCCTGGTCTACAAGCCGCACCCGATGACCGGTTCGCAGAACCCGGCCGCGGGCGCCGCCAACGAGCGCATCAAGGCCATGATCCGCGAGGCCAACACGCGGCGCTCCGGCGCCCGTCCCGGCCCCGAGGCCGCGGCCGAACTCACCGCCCGCGCGGACGCGTTGAACCTGCTCACCGCCAAGAAGTTCCGCAAGAGCGTGGACGAGATGGAGCGGATGATGCTCCAGGGCGCCCCCGACGGCGACAGCCGTGCCGCGATCGCCGAGGCGACCGCCGCGTGGGAGTCGGCGTACTGGGCCTCGCTGCCCGAGTGGGAGCACCAGATCGTCACCGAGTCCCGCCCGGCGATCTTCTCCTGCTTCAACCAGGCCGACCTGCTGATCAGCGATGTCTCCTCGGTCGTCTCGGACTGGCTGAGCAGCGAGAAGCCGTACGCCGTGGCCAACACCTCCGGGCTGAGCGAGGCGGACTTCCGCGCCGGCTTCCCGACGGTGCGCGCCGCGACGGTCCTCGCGCCCGAGGCGCACGGCATGCCCGCCCTCCTGGACGCCGTGCGCAACCCGGAGAAGGACGCGTACGCGGAGGCCCGCGCCGAGCTGAAGGAGCACCTCCTCGGCCCGTCCGACCCGCCCTCGCTGGTCCGCTTCAACGCGGCGGCCCTGGCCCTGTCCGCCAAGTCCGACGCCCGCCGCGCCCGCGCGGAGGCCCGCCAGGAGACGACGATCCCCGGGCAGCGCGAGGAGTCGGCCGAGGCCGTGGACGCGGCGGAGGCCGCGATGGACGCGGACCCGGCGGAGGAGCTGGAGTCGGCGTAGCCGCACGGTGAAGACAGCGAAGGGCCCCGGAGCGAATGATCGCTCCGGGGCCCTTTCACGTGACGGGGGCCTTTCACTTGACGGGGACCGGGCCCCGCCCAAGGCCTACGGCCTAGAAGGGCTCGAAGTCGTCGTACGCCCGCTCCGCCTCGTCCCGCTCCGCGTCCCGGTCCCTGCGGCGCTGCGCGGCCGGGCGCGGGGCCTCCAGGCGGTGGTCCTCGCCGCGCCGCCCGAGCATCTCCGCTCCGGCGGACAGCGACGGCTCCCAGTCGAAGACGACCGCGTTGTCCTCGGCGCCGATGGCCACGCCGTCGCCCGCGCGGGCACCGGCCTTCATCAGCTCGTCCTCGACGCCGAGGCGGTTGAGCCGGTCGGCGAGGTAGCCGACGGCCTCGTCGTTGTTGAAGTCGGTCTGGCGCACCCAGCGCTCCGGCTTCTCGCCGCGCACGCGGAACAGGGCCTCGCCCTCTTCCTCCTCGCGCGTGACGGTGAAGCCCGCGTCGTCGACGGCCTTGGGCCGGATGACGATGCGCGTGGCCTCCTCCTGGGGCTTGGCGGCCCGCGCCTCGGCGACGAGCCCGGCGAGCGCGAAGGACAGCTCCTTGAGGCCCTTGTGGGCGACCGCGGAGACCTCGAAGACGCGGTAGCCGCGCTCCTCCAGGTCGGGCCGCACCAGGTCGGCCAGGTCCTGGCCGTCGGGGATGTCGACCTTGTTGAGGACCACCAGACGCGGCCGGTTCTCCAGGCCCGCGCCGTACTCCCGCAGCTCCGCCTCGATCACGTCGAGGTCGGACACCGGGTCACGGTCGGACTCCAGCGTCGCCGTGTCCAGGACGTGCACGAGCACGCTGCACCGCTCCACATGGCGCAGGAACTCGAGGCCGAGGCCCTTGCCCTGGCTGGCGCCGGGGATGAGACCGGGCACGTCCGCGATCGTGTAGACCGTGGCACCGGCCGTGACGACGCCCAGGTTGGGCACCAGGGTCGTGAACGGGTAGTCGGCGATCTTCGGCTTGGCGGCGCTGAGCACCGAGATCAGCGAGGACTTGCCCGCGCTCGGGTAGCCGACGAGCGCGACGTCCGCGACCGTCTTGAGCTCCAGGACGACGTCACCGCCGCCGCCGGGCTCGCCGAGCAGCGCGAAACCGGGCGCCTTGCGCCGGGCGGAGGCCAGCGCCGCGTTGCCGAGGCCCCCGCGGCCGCCCTGCGCGGCGACGTACAGGGTGCCGTGGCCGACCATGTCCGCGAGCACGTTGCCCTGCTTGTCCATGACGACGGTGCCGTCCGGGACGGGCAGGACCAGGTCCTGGCCGTCCTTGCCGGAGCGGTTGCCGCCCTCGCCGGGCTTGCCGGCGGTGGCCTTGCGGTGCGGGCTGTGGTGGTAGTCGAGGAGCGTGGTCACGGACTGGTCGACGACCAGGATGACGTCGCCGCCCCTGCCGCCGTTGCCGCCGTCCGGGCCGCCGAGCGGCTTGAACTTCTCACGGTGAACGGAGGCACAGCCGTGGCCTCCGCTACCCGCGGCGACATGCAGCTCGACGCGGTCCACGAAGGTGGTCATGGTTCAGTGCCTCCAGAAACGTACGGGAATGTCTTACGTCTAACACGCAAAAGGCGGACCCGCTTCCCGCACTCCAGGAGCACGAGAAGTCGAGGTCCGCCCTAGCGAAGAACTTGTTCTACGGAACCTGAGTGATCAGGCGACCGGAACGATGTTCACGACCTTGCGGCCACGGTGGGTACCGAACTCCACCGCACCGGCGTCCAGCGCGAACAGGGTGTCGTCCTTGCCGCGGCCGACGCCCGTGCCCGGGTGGAAGTGGGTGCCGCGCTGGCGGACCAGGATCTCACCGGCGTTGACGGTCTGACCGCCGAAGCGCTTCACACCGAGCCGCTGAGCATTGGAATCGCGCCCGTTCCGAGTGGACGATGCGCCCTTCTTGTGTGCCATCTTGTCTCAGTCCCTTACTTCGCAGCCGTGGGGATGCCGGTGATCTTGATCGCCGTGTACTGCTGACGGTGACCCTGACGGCGGCGGTAGCCGGTCTTGTTCTTGTACCGAAGGATGTCGATCTTGGCACCCTTGTGGTGGTCCACGACCTCGGCGGTGACCTTGATGCCGGCCAGGACCCACGGGTCGCTGGTCACGGCGTCGCCGTCGACAACGAGCAGGGTCGAGAGCTCGACCGTGTCGCCAACCTTGGCGGTGGAAATCTTGTCAACCTCAACGATGTCGTCGACAGCAACCTTGTGCTGGCGACCACCGCTGCGCACGATGGCGTACACGCGGATCTCTCTCTCGCTCGGAACGGGACCCCCGCAGTCCAGCCGCCCCGCGCCGATGGCGCGAACGGCCTCTCCCCGATGTCACACGGAATTCCGCGTGATTTCCGGGAGGAATGAGGTTTACAGGGGTTGGGCGTGGCATAGGAACACGCCGACGGTCAAGGTTACGGGGCGCGTCCGTACGGGTCAAACCGGGTCCGCGCCCACGCCCTCGCTAGCGGGGGGTGGGCTTCTCGCCGTCCGGCGGCAGCGGCTTCACACCCCGGCACAGGTCCGTCTTGTCGCTGGTCCCCGGCCAGGCCACCTTCTTCACCCGGTCGAAGTGCTTGCGGTAGGTGTCGTGCACCGAGTCGTCGTCGACCTTCACGATCACTTCGTCGTTCTCACGCAGCGCGGGCGCCGTGTAGTTCTGCGAACCGGTGAAGGAGACCTTGTTGCGCTTGCCGTCGTACACGCCGTCGATGAGGACGTACTTGCTGTGGATGATGTACGGCGTGACCAGCTTCTGGCCGGGCAGCAGCGGGTCCCGGTCGTCGTTGTAGCAGCGCAGGGTCGGGCCGCCGCGCTTGTGCAGGGCCTCCCAGGTGCCGGGGGTGCCGCCCTGGCTCTTGGCGCTGTCCGTCTCGGCGTAGACGAGGTCGACGGCGCAGCCCGCCTTCTTCAGGGACACCAGCTTGTCGGCGATCTGCTTGCGCGTGATCTTGAAGATGGAGGCGCGGACCCTGGTCTGCCGCTTCACGCCGTTCGCGTCCTTGTAGGTGCACGAGACGTTGTTCAGGACCGAGTACATGGTGTCGGTCTCGTTGACCGTGCCCTCGCGCGGGAAGAAGTACGCCTTGTACTGCCCGTTGCTGGCCGTGCGGTAGTCCCAGCCCCGCCAGTCCTTGCGCACCATGTCGTCGAAGTACTCGGCGAACGCGTCGTACATCGCCGGGTTGTCCGGCAGCAGCAGCGCGTCGTTGAAGAACTTGGTGTGCGCCGACGGCGTCGAGTTCGACGTGGTCTGTACGACGACGTCCCGGGCGCCCTTGACCTGGGAGAACAGCCAGAACTTGTTGTGCATGATCGATTTTCCGTGGCGCGGGTCGCCCAGGCACGACTTGTCCGTGGGACACAGCGCGACGAAGGACTTGTCGCTCCGGTCCGTGCCGAGCGACGTCGCGAGCTTCGCGTACGAGGGGTTGTCCGGGCGGTCCGTGCGGCTCGTGGAGTCGAGCAGGATCTGTACGTGGACACCGCGCTGGCGGGCGTTCAGGAGCGCGTCGACGACCGGGGCCTCCCACACGTGGTAGACGGCGACCTTGATGGTGGAGCCGGGCACGGCCGCGTCGGTGAGCTGGATCAGGCGGGTGCGGATCGTGTGCTGGGCCTCTTCCGTGCCGAGCGGGTCGTTGAAGACCGGGCCCTCGGTCCAGGTCGGCGTGGTGGCCTTGTCGTCCGGGGCGGCGCCCGCGACGCCCATGCCCGCGGCCTGGAGGCTCGCCGCCGCGGAGAGCACCGTGGCGATCGCCGCGGCCTGCCGTCCTCCCCTGACCTGCTTCACGGCGCGGTGGCGGCCCGTACCTCTGAGGCGCGACTGCGCCATGGTGCATCCCTCCCCTGACCCCGGCGCGCGGTCTCCCCACGGCGCGCCCGCGTCATGTCCTCACTACCAACAACGTTTCTTCACGTTCAGCAAACCGCATGAGTCTTACAGGTAAGCCTGTCAGTTCCAAGTGGCGGCTGAAAACGGCGCATTGAGTGCGCGGACCGATCACACCGCGCCCCGACGCGCCGGTGCCCCCACGCGGCGGGTTCGCCGTGCGGGGGCACCGGTGTTGACGCGTGACCAGCCGTCAGACGGATCAGCCGGCGTCGGCCGGGGCCGAGACCGCCGTTTGCGACTGCTCCGCCGCGGCGGCGGCCTTCTTCGAAGTGGCGGTCTTCGCCGCCTTCTTGGCCGTCGTCTTCTTGGCGGCCGTCTTCTTCGTCGCCGTCTTCTTGGCCGCGGTCTTCTTCGTCGCGGCCTTCTTGGCGGTGGCCTTCTTGGCCGTCTTGCGCGCCGTCTTCTTGGCGGCCGGAGCGGCTTCCTCGGCGGCGTCGGCGGCGGGCGCCTCGGCCTTGTCCTCGGACGGCTGCTCCGTGGCGGCCTCGGCCGGCTTGTCCGCCGCGGGGACGACCACGAAGGCCGTCTCCTCCGGCGCGGTCGGCGCGGTGGCCTTGCGCACGGCACGGCGGCGCGGGCGCGCCGGGGCCTCGGCGGCGGGCTCCGCGACCGGCTCGGCCGGGGCGGCCTGCGCGACCGGCTCGGCGGCGGCAGGCGCCTCGGTGACCGCCTCCGGCTCCGGCTTGACCGGCTCCGCGACGATCACCTCGCCGCTGTCGGCCGCGGCCTTGGGCGAACCGGCGGGAGCCGTCGCCTTACGGGTCGCACGACGCCGCGTACGCCCCTTGGGAGCCGCGTCGTCCTCAACGGGAGCGACAGGCGCGGCGGGCGCCTCGGCGACGGGAGCGGCCGGGGCCTCGGCGACGGGAGCAGCCGGGGTCTCCTCGACCGGGGCTGCGGCCTCGACGGCCTCCGCCTTGGCCTTGCCCGCACGGGACTTGGCCCTCTTCTCGGCGCGCCCGGCCTTCTCCGGCTTCTCGGCCTTCTCGGGCTTCTCAGCCTTCTCGGCACGCTCCTCGCGCTCGGACGGACCGGCCTCGGCCGTCTCCGACTTCGGCGCACCCGCCGGAGCGGACGCCCGGCGCGTGGCACGGCGCCGCGAACGGCCACCACGGGAAGCGGCGGCCTCGGCCTCGGCCGGGCTGCTGTACAGCTCCTCGTCCGGCACGAAGTCCGGCTCGGGCAGCGCGACCGGCTCGGCGACCTCGGCGGCCACCTCGGCGGCCGTCTCCTGACCGGAGTCGGCGCTGTCCGCGGTCTCGTGCGTGTGGTCGTGCGCCGCGGCCTGGTCGCCGCCGCGGCCGCGCTTCTTGCGCTTGCCGCCGCCACCGGCCGTCGTCGCCTGCTCCATGTGCACGATGACGCCACGGCCGTTGCAGTGCACGCAGGTCTCGGAGAACGACTCCAGAAGGCCCTGGCCCACACGCTTGCGGGTCATCTGTACGAGACCCAGCGAGGTGACCTCGGCGACCTGGTGCTTGGTCCGGTCCCGGCCCAGGCACTCCAGCATCCGCCGCAGGACCAGGTCCCGGTTGGACTCCAGGACCATGTCGATGAAGTCGATGACGACGATGCCGCCGAGGTCGCGCAGACGCAGCTGGCGCACGATCTCCTCGGCCGCTTCGAGGTTGTTCCTCGTCACGGTCTCTTCGAGGTTGCCGCCCTGACCGGTGAACTTGCCGGTGTTGACGTCGATGACGACCATCGCCTCGGTCTTGTCGATCACGAGGGAGCCGCCCGAGGGCAGCCACACCTTGCGGTCGAGCGCCTTGGCGAGCTGCTCGTCGATCCGGTACGTCGCGAAGACGTCGACCTCGGACGTCCACCGCGAGAGGCGGTCGGCGAGGTCGGGCGCGACGTGCGAGACGTAGCCGTGGATGGTCTCCCACGCCTCGTCGCCGCTGATGATGACCTTCGAGAAGTCCTCGTTGAAGATGTCGCGGACCACGCGGACGGTCATGTCCGGCTCGCCGTAGAGCAGGCTCGGCGAGCTGGTGGTGGTCATCTTCGACTTCTTGAGGATGTCCTCCCACTGCCCCTGCAGCCGCTCGACGTCACGGCGCAGCTCGTCCTCGCTCGCGCCCTCGGCGGCGGTGCGCACGATGACGCCCGCGTCCTCGGGGACGATCTTCTTGAGGATGGTCTTCAGACGCGCGCGCTCAGTGTCGGGCAGCTTGCGGCTGATGCCGGTCATCGAGCCCTCGGGCACGTAGACCAGGTAGCGGCCGGGCAGCGAGACCTGGCTGGTCAGGCGGGCGCCCTTGTGGCCGATCGGGTCCTTGGTGACCTGCACGAGCACGGACTGCCCGGACTTCAGGGCGGACTCGATGCGGCGCGGCCCGTTGGCCATGCCGAGCGCCTCGAAGTTGACCTCACCGGCGTACAGGACGGCGTTGCGGCCCTTGCCGATGTCGATGAAGGCGGCCTCCATCGACGGCAGGACGTTCTGCACCTTGCCCAGGTAGACGTTGCCGACGTACGAAGTCGACTGCTCCTTGTTGACGTAGTGCTCGACGAGGATGTTGTCCTCGAGGACGCCGATCTGGGTGCGGTCGCCGTTCTGACGGACGATCATTTCCCGGTTGACGGCCTCGCGGCGGGCCAGGAACTCGGCCTCGGTGATGATCGGGACGCGGCGGCGGCCCTGCTCGCGGCCTTCGCGGCGGCGCTGCTTCTTCGCCTCCAGACGCGTCGAGCCCTTGATGGACTGGACCTCGTCGGACGGGTGGTCGTCGCCCTTCTTGCGGGGCTCGCGGACCTTGACGACCGTGCGCTCCGGGTCGCCCTCGCCCGGCTCGGCCTCACCGGTGTCACCGGCGCGGCGGCGACGGCGACGGCGGCGACGGCTGCTGCTGGAGCCGCCTGCGGCCTCCGCGCCCTCGTCGTCGTTGTCGTCGTCGGCCTGGTCGGCGGCGTCCGCCGCTTCGTCGTTGTCGTCGTCGCCCTGCTCGGCGTCGTCCGCGTCGGCGGAGCCGTCCGCGTCGGCGGACTCCCCGCGACGGCGGCGACGGCCACCGCGGCGACGGCGACGGCCGTGGCGCTCACCGGCGTCGTCGTCCGCGGCCTCGTCGGCCTCGGTCTCGACGTCGGCGTCGGCCTCGGCGGGCGCGGTGTGCTCAGTGGACTCGGCGGGCTCCTCGGCCTCCTCGGCGGCGGGCGCCGGGGCGGCGGGCTGCTCGTCGGCGGCGCGACGGCGGCGACGGCGGCGCGGCCCGGTCTCCTCCTCGACGGCGACGGCAGGCGCGGCCTCGACGGGCTGCTCGGCCGCCTCGGCGGCGGCAGCGGCGGCGGCGCGCTCCGGGGTCTGGAACATCGGCTCGGCGAACACGGGCGCCTGGAACACGGCCACGGAAGGCCGCGCGGGACGCCGCTCGCCGTCCTCGCCGGACCGCGCGTCCGGCTCGGCGGGCGCGGTGAACCCGGCGGCGGCCTTGCGGGTGGCACGGCGACGCGTACGACCACGCGGGCCGGCGTCGGCCTCGGCGTCACCGGCGTCACGGCCACGCGGGGCGGCCTCGGTCTTCACCGGCTGCTCGGACTTCTCGGCCTGCACGTCCGGTGCCTGCTTGTCGTCGGCGGGCGCGACGTCGGCCGCGGGGGCC
>NZ_BMNG01000005.1:309542-555418 GCF_014646335.1 Streptomyces lasiicapitis | reverse complement strand
GGCCGCGCCGGAGGGCGTGGTGCCGCCGCCGGTCGGGCCCGGGGTGCCGCTGCCCGGGGTCGAGGCGGTGGGCCAGCCGCCGGGGCGGGCGGTGGCGGGGGCCGCCGGGGGTGGGGTCTCCGCGGGCGCGCCCGTGGGGGCCGCCTGTGCGGCCGCGGCGGATTGCGAGGAGGGGGTGGACTGCGGAGCCGTGGGAGCGGGGGCGGCGTCGGGCTGGGCGTCGAAGCCGGAGCCAACACCGGGACCCGCACCGGCACCGGGACCCGCACCCGGGGTGGAACCAGGACCGGAACCGGCCCCCGCCCCGCCCCCGCGCACCGCGGCCCGAGCAGCGGCAGCCCCGCCCCCGGCCGGAATCTCCGCCCCCGGCGCACCCTGCGCCATCGCCGGACCGGGCGGCACTCCCGGCCCACCCGGCCCCACCGGCGGCACGGCCACCCCGGCCTGCTGCACCCCGGCGTGGGCCTCGGGCCCGGGAACGTACCCCATCGAAGGAGCCGCGGCGGGCCCTCCGGCCATGAAGTTGCCGCCGCGCTCCAGGCGGTCGAGGCGGGCCATGACGGAGCGCGCGTCGTCGTACGCCGCAGGAAGCAGCACGCGCGCGCAGATCAGCTCGAGCTGCAGCCGGGGCGAGGTGGCGCCGCGCATCTCGGTGAGGCCTTCGTTGACGATGTCGGCGGCGCGGCTCAGCTCGGCGCCGCCGAACACCGAGGCCTGCGCCTGCATCCGCTCCACGACGTCCGCGGGGGCGTCGATGAGCCCCTTCTCGCCGGCGTCGGGCACGGCCGCGAGGATCACCAGGTCGCGCAGCCGCTCGAGCAGGTCGGCGACGAAGCGCCGCGGGTCGTTGCCGCCCTCGATGACGCGGTCGACGACTTCGAAGGCGGCGCCGCCGTCTCCGGAGGCGAAGGCTTCGACGACGGAGTCGAGGAGCGAGCTGTCCGTGTAGCCGAGCAGGCCCGTGGCCATGGCATAAGTCACACCGTCCTCGCGGGCGCCCGCGAGGAGCTGGTCCATGACGGACATGGAGTCACGCACGGATCCGGCGCCCGCGCGCACGACGAGCGGCAGCACGCCGTCCTCGATCGGGATGCCCTCGCGCCCGCACACCTCGCCGAGATAGTCGCGCAGCGTGCCCGGGGGCACGAGGCGGAACGGATAGTGGTGCGTACGCGACCGGATGGTCCCGATGACCTTCTCGGGCTCCGTCGTCGCGAAGATGAACTTGAGGTGCTCCGGGGGCTCTTCGACGACCTTCAGCAGGGCGTTGAAGCCCGCCGGCGTGACCATGTGGGCCTCGTCGATGATGTAGATCTTGTACCGGCTGCTGGCGGGGCCGAAGAAGGCCTTCTCGCGCAGGTCACGGGCGTCGTCCACGCCACCGTGGGAGGCGGCGTCGATCTCGATGACGTCGATGGAACCCGGCCCGTTGCGCGCCAGGTCCTGGCAGGACTGGCACTCGCCGCAGGGCGTGGGAGTGGGACCTTGCTCACAGTTAAGACAGCGGGCGAGGATGCGCGCGCTCGTCGTCTTGCCGCAGCCGCGCGGGCCACTGAACAGGTACGCGTGATTGACCCGGTTGTTCCGCAGCGCCTGCTGCAGCGGGTCGGTCACATGCTCCTGCCCGATGACCTCGGCGAACGACTCCGGGCGATAACGGCGGTACAGCGCGAGGGACGACACGTATACGAGGTTATAGGCGCCCACTGACAACCCGGACCGCCCAGCCACAACCGGCGCCGTCCCAGCCGCGGCCCGCCCCAACGAACCCGCCCGCCCCGGAACGCAAAGCGCCCCCCACGCACCCGCCAGAGCCGACTTACCCTTGCTGCCTTCCGGCCCTGGGGGAGTTCAGTCAGATAGCGCCACGTGAGGGGCTGGCCCCCACCCTAGCCGATCCCGGGGGGTGCGAACGAGCCCGGCCCCCGGGCAGGAACGCACCAGGTCCCCACGACCGGAACGCGTTCGCGAGCACTCCCCGGAGTCTTGTATTGTTTGCGGCGGAGGATTCGCCTAGTGGCCTAGGGCGCACGCTTGGAAAGCGTGTTGGGGGCAACCCCTCACGAGTTCGAATCTCGTATCCTCCGCCAGTGCCTCACCGGGCACTAACGTTGAAGGGCCCCACCGTTCGCGGTGGGGCCCTTCAACGTTCGCCCGGCTACAGGTCCAGTTGGTACTCGTGGGCCGCGTGCGTCGGCAGGTAGCCGAGTTCGTCGTTGACGCGGCGCATGTGCGGGTTGTTGTCGGCGGTGTCGGTCAGCAGGCCGCCCAGGTGGGGGCGGCGTTCGCGGGCCGCGACGATCGAGGCTGCCTTCATCCAGCGGGCGAGGCCGTGGCCGCGGTGTTCGGGCAGCACGGCCGTGCCGTAGTGCTGGGCGTCGCCCGTGCCGTCGCCGGGGACGACCAGTTCGGTGAAGCCGGTGATGGTGCCGTCCGAGGTGTCGACGGCCGCCACGGTGTGAAGGACGTCACCCCGCGCGGAGACGGCGTCCGCCGCCGCCCGTATCCGGTCCACGTCCCAGACCACCGTCCCGTAGTCGACCGCCCCCATGGGCATGTCGTCCATCGCCCGGCGTGACGCCGCGTACGTAGCGGCGAGTTCGTCGGGCACCATGCCCTCCCACGCCGTCAGCCGGTAGCCGGGGTGCGGCTTCTCGGCGACGGCGGTGAGCGCGGGCAGGTCCGCGTCGGCCAGCGGGAGCCGGGCGTACGTGAGGGTCAGCGCCACACGGAAGCCGCCGGCGGCGAGGAAGGCGGCGCCCGGGGATTCGGCCGAGGCCTGGGCCACGACGTTCCTCCGGCCGTCCTCGCGGGCCGCCTCGACGGCCGCTTCGAGCAGCAGGGTGCCCGCCCCCGCGCGGCGTTCGGCGGGGTGGACCTGGACGTCCAGTTCGGCGAGGTGGCGCTGGCCCTCCTTGGTGAACAGGCGCAGGAAGGCGTACCCGGCGGGGCTGCCGTCGGGGCCGGACGCCAGCCACGCCAGGCGGCGGGCCGCGGAGGTCTCTTCGGGGTCGGTCAGGGCGGTGATGCGTATGGGCAAGTCGTCTCCGTCAGAGAAGGGTGAGAACGATCAGAAGGGTCAAGGGGAGGTCAGGGCAGGGCTGTGCGCGGGTGCGTCCTGCGTCGGGGGCCTTGCGGGCGTTACTGGGCCCAGGGCAGGACCCGGGTGCCCTCCGTGCCGGGTACGGACGCCACGCCGTCCGCGCGCATGGCCACGTGCGCCTCGGCCGCCTCCGGGGCGTGCACCTGGCGGAGCACGTCCGGCGGGAGGACGAGGGTCTGGCCCGCCGAGATCTTTTCGGTGCGGCCGTCGCACGTGACGTCGAGGGCACCCGCGGTCACCGTCCACACCTGCTCACGGTTGATGACGTGCTCGGGGCCGGTCTGGCCGGCCTCCATCGCGACGGTCCAGGTGCTGAGTTGCTCGCTGCCCCGGCTGGGGGCGGCCAGGCCGGTCATGCGGGCGTTCGGGGACTCGGTGACGTTCTCGGCGGTGGGGGTGATGACGTGCATGGCGGGCTGCTCCTCACTCTGTACGGGCTCTTCGCTCTGTACGGGCTCTTCGAGCTGCGCGGGTGCTTCGTTCTGCGCGGGCTCGTCAGCCTGCGCGGGCTCTTCCTGCGCGGCCCACTCGACAAACTGGACCACCACGCCGTTCGGGTCGGTCAGTTGGAACAGTCGCTCGCCCCAGGGCTCTTCGCGCAGCGGCATCGTGATCGGGGCGCCGGCCTCGCGCAGGCGCCGCTCCTCGGCCTCGATGCCGGTGACGGTGAGCGCGAAGATCAGGCCCGCGGCCTGCTGGTCGCGCTGCTCGGGCGGGAGCACCTCGTTGCCGCACTGCAGCAGCACGATGTCGGCGGCTGCGTCCCCGCGGGTCAGGGACGCGAAGCCGTCGGCGGCCATGGCGACCTGGTAGCCGAGGTGGGTGTGGAAGAACTCACGCGATGCGGCGACGTCGGCGACGGTCAGGGACACGGTGGAGGCGGTGACGTTCAGGGCTACTCCTGGAAGAAGGGAAGAAGGTACGGCGTGGCAAATACGGGTGCGGGTGCGGCAGGTGCCGGTGGTGCGGCCGCGGTCGGGCGTCTCAGGCGGGTGAGTGGGTCCTCACCGGTTGCCTCGACGGCCGGGGCCGCGCATGTGGTGCGCGAGTGGGACGGGGCGGTTGGGCACGGAGGGGCGTACGGGCTGCTGAGCCCCGGGGCGTCCGTGCCCCGCACCCTCCGAACCGAGTCGAAGCGTCGTGTTGAGCGTGTCCGCGAGGCCGAGTGCCGCGCGGTCCGGCGCGGGAAGGGTGTCCGCGAACTCGGTGGTGATGGTGGTGCCGACGAGGTACGAGAGCTTGCGCAAATGCAGGTCCGTTCACTGAGGGGATTTTTGCAACGGACGTAACTTTAGGCGCGACCCCTCGGTTCGTCAAGCATATTTTTATGTTGGATGTAAGATTCCCTCATGACTACTGAGATGGGGCTCCGTGAGTCCAAGAAGCAGGAGACCAGGCAGCTGATCTCCGACTGCGCCACCAGGCTCTTCATCAAGCAGGGCTTCGAGCAGACCACCATCACCGAGATCGCCGCCGCGGCCCGCGTGGCCAAGAAGACGGTGACCAACTACTTCCCCCGCAAGGAAGACCTGGCCCTCGACCACCACGAGGCGTTCACCGGCGGCCTGGCACGGGCCGTCACCGAGCGGGAGCCCGGCGTGGAGCCGCTCGCCGCCCTGGGCCGGACCTTCCGTGCCGCCCTCCTCGAACACAACCCCGTCGTCGGCTTCACCGGCATCGCGTTCGCCCGCATGATCGCCGACAGCCCCACCCTCACCGCCCGGCTGCGCGAACTGCACGACCAGCGGGAGGAGGCGCTCGCCGCGGCGCTGTCCGCCGCCGCCCCCGACTCGGCCCCGGCCATCGCGCCCCTGTCCGGCGCCGCCCTGATCGCCGCGGCGGACCGGCTGCTGTTCCGGCGCATCCAGGAACTCACCCTGGCCGGCCGCACCGACGACGAGATCGAGGCCACGCTGCTCCCGGAGGCCGACCATCTCCGCGCCCTCCTCGCGGCCGCGCTCGCCAACGACCCCACGGCCATGACCTGGTGACTTCGCGGCCGACGGCGATGTCAGTGGCGCGCGCTTCAATGGGTTCCGGCGGATGAACGACGGACGAGAGGCGGACGCGGCCATGGGACTTGTGGATGTGGACTTGCCCGCCCCGGAGGAACTGCGCGGGCGCTGGGCGGCGTTCGCGGCGATCAGTGCCGCGGCGGGGTCGCCGCAGGGATGCCATGCGCGCGAGCGCGTCTGGCACTTCGACGACTGGGGCGGCAACTGGCTCGAGCTGCACCTTGTCGGCGACGGCCGCGCGGTGCTGATAGGCCACGACCACGAGTATTCGGACACGTACTACGGCCCGGCCGCCGAGGAGTTCGGCGAGGAGGAGACCGACCTGCTCGCGGGCGCGCCCGACTGGTGGCACCCCGTGGTGCGGCGGACGCTGGACGCGGAGCAGTACGTGGGCTTCGTCTACGGGTACGACACCGGTGGCTGGAAGCGGGCCGCGTACGGCATCGACGACGGCTTCCGCAGCGTGGGGCTGCCCGCGCTCAGCGGGGAGCGGACGCACGAGAGCATCGTCGAGTGCGGGCGGCTGGCGCCGGGGGCCACCGGCGGTACGGACGCCCCGCGCGAGGCGATCGACGCGCTGATCGCGGCCGACGGCGACGTGACGGAGGAGCAGGTGCTCGCGGTCATGGGTGCCATAGGCATCGAAGGCGGCATAGGTAAGGACGACGGGGACGGCGGCTGGGACGCGGCCGCGGGGGCGGCGGCCGCCAGGGAGTTCCTGGTCGGCTGACCCGGTCGCGTCGACTGACCCTGCCGAGTCGGCCGACCCTGCCCCACCGGCCGCCCCGGCCCCCGCCGGCCCGCCTCAGTCGTGCGGCGCCCGCCCGCTGACCCGGTGGTCCGCGTGGCTCAGGGCCTCCATGACCAGGCGGCGCAGATGGCCGTCGGTGAGGCGGTAGTAGATGTGGCGGCCCTCGCGCCGGGTCTCGACGAGCCCCGCGAGGCGCAGCTTCGCCAGGTGCTGGCTGACCGCCGTGCGGGAGGCCTCGCAGCGGTCGGCCAGGGTGCCCGCGTCCGCCTCGGCCAGGGCGAGCAGCCACAGCACGTGCAGCCGGGTCGTGTCCGAGAGCAGCGCGAACACCCGGGTCGCCTCGGTGAGCCGGGCGCCGTCCGGCTCACGCAGGTGCGCGTCGCCGGGGTGCGCGTCCGGCGAGGCGGGGGCGTGGTCGCGTGCGGGCATGCGACCAGCCTAGAGCGGGCGGGCCCGGGTGACGGCGGGGCGGACCCGAGCGGACCACGTGACGGCCGAACGGACCTGGGCAGACCACGTGACGGCCGCGCGGACCCACGCAACCGCCAAGCGCCCCCGGCACAGCACCCCCGCCCACCCATCCCGTCAATATGTGCACAACTGCGCACATGATTGTTAGAATGAATGCCGCGGCGGCGCCGCCCGCCCCCGCCGCGACCGGGAGCCGCCATGCTGTCCGTCCTGCGCGACACCACCTACCGTCGCCTGTTCACCGCCCAGGTCATCGCCCTCGTCGGCACCGGGCTCGCCACCGTCGCGCTCGGGCTGCTCGCGTACGACATCGCGGGGCCCGCCGCCGGTTCGGTGCTCGGGACCGCGCTCGGGATCAAGATGGCGGCGTACGTCCTGATCGCCCCGGCCGTCGACGCGGTCGCGGGACGGCTGCCGCGCCGGACGCTGATGGTGGGCGCGGATCTGACCCGCGCCGCCGTCGCGCTCTTCCTGCCGTTCGTCGGCCAGGTCTGGCAGGTGTACGTCCTGGTCTTCCTGCTGCAGGCCGCCTCGGCCGTCTTCACGCCGACGTTCCAGGCCGTGATCCCCGACGTGCTGCCCGAGGAGCGCGACTACACCCGGGCGCTGTCCCTCTCCCGGCTCGCGTACGACCTGGAGAACCTGTTCAGCCCCGCGCTCGCCGCCGTCCTGCTCTCCGTGATCACGTACAACTGGCTGTTCACCGGCACCGTCCTCGGCTTCGTCGCCTCGGCCGTCCTGGTGGTCTCCGCCGCGCTGCCGAAGCGGCGCGAGGACCCGCTGCCGCGGGCCGCCGGAAGCGCGTACGCCAAGGCCACCGCGGGCACCCGCCTCTTCCTCGCCGTCCCCCGGCTGCGCTCCCTGCTCGCCCTCAACCTCGCCGTGGCAGCCGCGAGCGCCATGGTCACCGTCAACTCGGTCGTGTACGTACGCGACTTCCTCGGCCGGTCCGCGAGCGCGGTGCCGCTGGCGCTGGGCGCGTACGGAGCCGGGTCGATGGCCGTGGCGCTCGCGCTGCCCCGCGTCCTGGAGCGGGTCGGGGACCGGGCCGTGATGCTGCGCGGCGGGCTCCTGCTCGGTGCCGTGTTCGCCGCGCTCGGGGCCATCACGGCCACGAGCGGCGGCGGTTGGCGCTGGCCCGCGCTGCTCGCGGCCTGGGCGGCGTTCGGCGCCGCGTCCTCGCTGGTGCTCACCCCGGCCGGGCGCCTCATCCGCGGCTCGGCGCCGCCGGGGGAACGTACCGCCGCCTTCGCCGCCCAGTTCTCGCTCTCGCACGCCTGCTGGTTGCTGACCTACCCGCTGGCCGGATGGCTGGGCGCGACGGCCGGTCTGGGCTGGGCGGTCGCGGTGCTCGGCGCGATCGCACTGGGGGCGGGGGCAGCGGCGGTACGCCTGTGGACACCGGCACCACCGCCGCACGGCCGTCGGCCCGCCCCGGCCCCACCGGCCACCCCCTACACCCCCACCGGCACCGACCCCACCAACCCCCCGTCGACGACCAGGTCCTGCCCCGTGACGTACGAAGCGTCCTCCGAGGCCAGGAACGCCACCGCCGACGCGACCTCGTCCGCGTGACCGAGAGCCCCGAGAGGGACCTCCGCCGCGGTGCGGGCCTCGTCCTCGGGCGTGGTGTTCGCGGCGCGGTACATGTCGGTGTCGATGTAGCCGGGGCTCACGGAGTTGACGCGGATGCGGCGCGGGGCGAGTTCGGATCCCAGCGTGCGGGCGAGGTTGTGGACGGCGGCCTTCGTGGCGGAGTACACCGACGCCACGGACAGGCCGCGGTGCAGGGTCCAGGAGGCGTTGATGACGATGGCGCCACCGTCCCTGAGCAGCGGCAACGTCTTCTGCACCGTAAAGAAGACACCCTTGAAGTTGGTGTCGACGGTGTGGTCGAAGTCGGCCTCGGTGAATTCGGTGCTCGCCTTGAAGACGCCCGCCCCGGCGTTGGCGAAGACCGCATCCAGGCCCCCGCGCCAGGCCTCGACGCTCCGGGCGAGGCGGTCCAGGTCCGGCAGCGAGGTGACGTCGGCGCGGACCGTCAGGATCCGCTCCGCGCCGGTGCCGTCGGCGTCCAGCGCCGCGGCAGCCGCGTCCAGGCGGGCCCGGTCGCGCCCGGTGATCACCACGTACGCACCCTCGTCGAGGAACCTGCGCGCCGCCGCGTACCCCATGCCGCTGGTGCCACCGGTGATCAGGACCGTCTTGTTCGTGAATCGCTTCATGGGGAGATCGTCGTGCGGTGACGGCGGGGGCGGGAGTGTCAGTTGAACCTGGGTGTGACACCACCACCTTCAGCAAGAAGGCGTCACCTTCTTCAGTAAGAAGGTGTCACTTTCGGAAAGAGGGGGCCTAGGTACACCCCGGGACGCCACCTCACCCCATGTCACAGGGCCCACGCCCACAGCAGAGTTGAGGACACCGCAGCACGTCGCACGGTACGTCCCCACCTCGGCGAACAGATGGACAAGAGGCCCACCATGACAACCGACACCCTCCCCCGCACGGCCTGGCGCAGCCCCTTCTCCGCCGCCACCTTCCGCGAGTTCGGCTACACCCTCACCTCCCTGCCCATGGCCATCGCCGGATTCGTCTTCGCCGTCACGCTGTTCTCGCTCGGCGCGGGCCTCGCGGTCACGCTGCTCGGCCTTCCGGTGTTCGCGGTGATGCTGGCCGGGGCGCGCGGCCTCGGCGCGGTCGAGCGGCGGCGGGCCCGGGAGCGGCTCGGCCTGGAAGTGGCGGAACCCGCGGACGTACAGAGGAAGGACGGGGACGGCGCCTTGGCGCGGGTGCGGGCGCGGCTCGCGGACGCGGCGGGCTGGAAGGCCCTGGTCTTCCAGCTCGTCATGTTCCCGTGGCGGGTGACGAGCTTCGTCCTGTCGCTGACGCTCTGGGTGACCGGCTGGACGATCGCCCTGTTCCCCACGTACTCCTGGGTGTTCGAGCGGTACCTCGACTGGCCGGGCTACCGCGTGTACGACTTCACGTCCGGCGGCGAGCACCACGCGTACTACATCGAGTCGCCCTGGCAGGTCGCGGGCGTGACGGCCGTGGGCTGGCTGCTCGTGCTGCTCACACCGCTCGTCGTGCGGGCGCTCAACGGGGTGGACAGGTCGGCGGTCCGCTCGCTGCTCGGCAGGTGAGACACGGGTCGGGCCACTGCGGAACGCCCACGGCCCGCCCCCTTCCGACCCGCCCGGGTCAGCCCCACCCCCAAAAGCACCACCACCATCCCGCCCACCACCCGCGCCCCGATCTCCTCCCCGAGAACGACCGCACCAAGAGCCACCGAAACGACCGGAAGCAGATAGCCGACCGTGGCCGCCGCGGTCGGCCCTTCGTCGGCGATGAGGCGGGAGTTGAGGTGGAAGGTGAGCCCGGTGCCGAAGATTCCCAGTACGACGACGGCGAGCACACCGGTCGAAGTCGGCGCCGAATCCGTGTGCGGGCTCGCGGGCAGGCCGAGGGTGGTCAGGCCGGTGGCCATGAGGAGTTGGGCGGCGGAGAGGGCGAGCGGCGGGGTGCCGCGGCCGATGAGGTGCCTGGCCATGTACGCGAAGGCGACGGCGTAGCTGACGGCGGCGGCGAGCAACGCGACCGCTCCCCAGCTCGCGAGCCCCGACTGCTGCCACGGCGCGAAGATCAGCAGGGTGCCGCCGAAGCCGAGAAGCAGCCCGGCGAGCCGCCGCGGGCCGAGCCCCCGCTCCGTACCGAGCAGCAGCCCGAGCCCCAGTGACCACAGGGGAGTGGTGGCGTTCATGACGCCGGCGACGCCCGAGTCGACGGTCTGCTCGCCGATGCTGAACAACAGGAACGGCAGCGCGTTGCAGAACAGCGCGGCCACGACCAGATGGCCCCAGACGCGACGCCCGCGCGGCAGCCGCTGGCGGGCCACGCGGGCGAGGACGAGCAGCACGGCGGCGCCGAGGGCGCAGCGCACGACGGTGACGTGCAGCGGCGCGAGGCCGCCCTCCAGGGCGAGCTTGATCCACAGGAAGCTCGACCCCCACAGCAGGGCGAGGACGGCGATGCGCATGGGGCGCTCCAGGGTCGGCGGGGCGTACGCACGTGATGCGTACGTACGCCGTCGACGGTGCCGCGCTCCCACCCATAAGACAAGCGAAAAGATTCCAAGCCAGCCTTAAGTAGAACTACATCCTGGGCGTAGAGTAGGACCCATGCTGGACATGAGACGCATGCAGATCCTGCGGGCGGTGGTGAGCAGTGGTTCGGTCACCGCGGCGGCCCGGCACCTGGGGTACACCCCGTCGGCGGTCAGCCAGCAGATGGCGGCCCTGGAGAAGGAGGCGGGCACGCCGCTCCTGGAGCGGACCGGGCGCGGGGTGCGGCCCACGGACGCGGGCCTGCTGCTCGCGGACTGCGCGACGACGATCGGCCGGCACGTGGCCCAGGCGGAGACGGCGCTCGCGGATCTGCGGGCGGGGCGCACGGGACGTATCTCGGTACGTTACTTCGCCACCGCGGGCGCCCGTCTGGTCGCGCCCGCGCTGGCCCGGCTGCGCAGCGAACACCCGGGCGTTCAGGCGGAGTTGCGCCTCACCGACCCGGACGACCCGCTGCCCGAGGTGAAGGCGGGCCGCACGGACGCGGCGCTGGTGGTACGCCGCCACGACGCGCCGCCCGTGGACGGCATCCGCTTCGTCCACCTCCTGGACGACCGCTACCGCGCGGTGCTCCCCCGCGCCCACCCCCTCGCCGCCCGCCCCGCCCTCCGCCTCACCGACCTGGCCGAAGAGCCCCTGGTGGGCAGCGAGTTGCCCGGACCGTGCCTGGACGCGGTGCTCGACGCGTGCGGGTCGGCGGGCTTCACGCCGGACTTCGTGGTGGACAGCGGGGACTACGCGACGGCGCAGGGTTTCGTGGCCGCGGGGGTCGGCGTGGCGCTGGTCCCGGAGATGGGGCTGCTCGCGCCTTCGGCCTCGGACGGCCACCCGGAGTTGGCGGTCCGCGAGGTCCACGACCCCGAGCCGGTGCGGTCGATCTGGGCGGCGGTACGAGCCACGGCGCCGGAGGGGCCGGTGTTGCGAGGGTTTCTAGGGGCGCTGCGGGGGGTGGCGAGCCAGGCTCAGGCAGGAGGGGCCGATCCCGCATAACACCGCACGGTCACCGTCTGCCGCGCACTCCACCGCTGCTCACCGACCCCGAGCAGCTCCCAGCCCGCCCGCTCGTACAGCGCCACGGCCCCCGCGTCCGACGCCACCACGTCGAGGACCGGCCACAGCCCGCGCTCCCGCGCCGCCTCCGCCACCCGGTCGAGCAGCACGGCACCGATCCCCCGCCCCCGGGCGGACGGCGCCACGAACAGCCGGCTGACCACGGCCACCCCACCGGCCCCACCCCGCTCGCCCCACATCTCCGGCGCGATGTCACCGTCCCCCGGGGCGCAGAGCCCGACATGCCCGGCGACACCCCCACCGGGCCCCGCGACCGCCACCCACGCTCCGACCATCCCGGAGGGCGTCAGCCAACCAGCGGGATCCGCGGGCCAGTTGGTGGGATACCCATCGCCCCGATGCACCTCGGCGAGCACGCGCGCGCAGGCGCCGAGGTCGGCGGCACCACGATGCCGCACAAGAAGATCCACAGCCCCACACCCTCCAGTCCCCTACTCCAGGTCCCGCAGCAGCAGCGCCGCGAGGGCGAGTGCCGTCCCATGGGACGCGGTGAGGTCGAGCCCGGTCAAGGCCGATATGCGAGCAAGACGGTTGTCGACCGTGTTCGGGTGCAGGCTGAGCAGGCGCCCGGTGGCGCGGCGGTCCTGGCGCAGCTTCAGATACGTACGCAGCGTGTCGAGCAACTCCGGCCGCTCGGCGACGGGTTCGAGGAGCGCGGCGATGCGGGCGCTGCCGGCGCTGGGGCGGGAGAGGTGGTACTCGAGGAGTACGTCGTCGAGTACGTGCGCCCCGGGCGGGCGGCCGCAGGCACGGGCGACGCGGATGACCTCTTCGGTGGTGCGGGCGGCTTCCGGGATACGGGCCGGCTCGGCGACGGTGGCGGCGGCGAGCCGCAGACCTGCCCCACACAGCTCACGCAACTCCCCGACCAGAAGGTCGAGTTCGGGAAGGTCCCGCTCCCCGGGCACCAGCACATGCCCACCACCCCCCTCCACCAGCATCAGCACCTGCGTACCGAAGGCCCGGTCGAGGGCGGACTGGAGTCGGCGCACGAGGCGGCGTACGGCGACGGGGCCCGCGCTCGTCCCGGGCCGCGGCCCCTCGTCAAGGCGCAGGCAGAGTACGACCACGGGCCCGGCAAACCCGGCCGCATCGGCGCCCGGCGCGGGCGTGCCGTCGAGCAGCGCGCGGGCGAGCGTGCGCCGTTCCTCGCGCCGTTCGGCGGCGATGGCGGCCTGTTCGTCGAGGTAGGTCTCGGTCACGGCCGTGACGACGCGCCGTTGGGCGGCGAAGAGGTGGTCGCTGAGTTCGGCGAGGGCGGTCGCGTCGGCGGGCCCCGCGGCGTCGCGCAAGGCCCGCCACAGCACGTGGGCGCCCAGGCAGTGGGTGCCGAGGAGCAGGTGCAGGGGCATGCCCTCGTCGGCGCGCTGGGCGGCACGCTCGCGGAACAGGTCATAGCCAACGGCCGTGGGCGGCCGACCGCCCGCCGCCCGGTCGAGGAAGAGCCGCATGCCGTGCCGTGCGGTGGCGGCGATCTCGACGTCCTTCACGTCGGCGGGCAGGCCCGCGTAACCGGGCAGCCGCTCGAAGGCCTCACGGGCCATGCGACGGGCGAGCTCGTTGACGCGGGGCTCACAACGCGCGGCGAGGGCACGGGCGGCAGGACTGAGCGCAGGCAGCAAATCACCCTCCCCCGCCCGGTCATCGCCGCCCTGCCGACCGCCCCCACCCCACGCCTCGTACAACGCCATGGCCCCCACTCCTGCCCGCCCGCTGACCCGTCACAGTAGTGACCCGGCGACGACCCACCGGAATGAGATCACCCAAAAGCCACCAACTCCCGATACCCCGAACTCCACAAATCCTCCGTGCCGTCCGGCAGGACGAGGACGCGGTCGGGGCGGAGGGCGTCGAGGGCGCCCTCGTCGTGGGTGACCATCACGAGGGCGCCGGGGTACGTGGCGACGGCGCCGAGGACCTCGTCGCGCGAGGCGGGGTCGAGGTTGTTGGTGGGCTCGTCGAGGAGCAGCACGTTGGCGCCGGAGTGCACGAGTCCGGCGAGGGCGAGCCGGGTCTTCTCGCCGCCGGAGAGCACCTTGGCGGGCTTGTCCACGTCGTCGCCACGGAACAGGAAGGCACCGAGCACCTGCCGCACCTCGCCGTCGGTCAACTGCGGCGCGGCGGCGGAGAGATTGCCCCGCACGGTCAAGTCCCCGTCCAGGGTGTCGTGTTCCTGCCCGAAGTACCCGAGCCGCAGCCCGTGCCCCCGCACGACCCGCCCCGTGTCGGGCGCCTCCCGCCCGGCAAGTACCCGCAACAGCGTCGTCTTCCCGGCCCCGTTGAACCCGAGCACCACAAGCCGGCTGCCCCGCTCCACCGCGAGATCCACCCCGTTGAGCACCGGCACGCCCGCCCCATAGGCCTTCTCAAGGCGCACCGCCCCCAACGGCGTCCGCCCGCAAGGGGCGGGCTCGGGCAGCCGAATGCGGGCGACCTTCTCCCCCCGCCGCACGGGCTCGGTCCCGGCGAGCAGCCGGTCGGCGCGGCGGGCCATGTTCTTGGCGACGGTGGCGGTGGCCACGTGGGCGCGCATCTTGTCGGCCTGGGTCTTCAGGGCGGCGGCCTTGCGCTCGGCGTTGGCGCGCTCACGCGCACGCCGCCGGTCGTCGGCGGTGCGCTGGGCGAGATAGGCGTGCCAGGTGGTGTTGTGTACGTCGAGCGCGGCGCGCCCGGGGTCCAGATGGAAGACGCGATTGACGACGTCAGCCAGCAACCCCACATCGTGACTGACCATCACCACACCCCCCGGGTACCCGCCCAAGAACCCGCGCAGCCACTCCACGGAATCCCGGTCGAGGTGATTGGTGGGCTCGTCGAGCAACAACGTGTCGTGCCGCGAGAACAACATCCGAGCGAGCTCGACTCGCCGCCGCTGCCCGCCCGACAACTCCCCCACAGCCTGCGCGAGCACCCGCTCGGGCAACCCGAGACCGGCGGCGACCCGACCGGCCTCGGCCTCGGCGGCGTATCCACCCCGAGCCTGGAACTCGTCATCGGCCCGTGCGTACGCGGCCATGGCGGCCCCCTCGTCACCACCCGCAGCCATGGCGGCCTCGGCGGCCCGCAACGCCCCCACAGCCCGGTCGAGCCCACGCGCGGACAGAATGCGATCGGTGACGGTGACAGCGGGATCGGCGGGGGCGGGGTCCTGGGCGAGATACCCGAGGGAGCCCGTACGGGCGACACGCCCCGCAGCACAGGGCACCACACCCGCGAGGGCCTTCAGCAGAGTGGTCTTGCCGGCACCATTGCGCCCGACCAGACCCACCCGGTCACCGGGACCGACATGGAAGGAAACACCGGACAGCAGAGTCCGGGCGCCGACGCACAGGTCGACATCACGTACAGAAATCATGAGGAAACGCTCCGCAACAGCGAAAGGACACACGGGTGACGTGAAGGCGTGTGTCCTGGCTAGGAGATGCGGGGCGTAGACATGCCTCCAGGCTAGGCGGCGGCCCGCCGCACCCGCACCCGCTTTTCCGCCCGCCCCCGCCCGTGCCCCGCCCTGCGAACCCCCCGCACCCGCGAGATGATCGCCCCATGGACGCCACGCTGCACCTCGCACAGCAAGAAGAGGCCGACGCGCTGCTGAGCCGCAGCCCGCTGGCCGCACTCGTCGGAATGCTCCTGGACCAGCAGGTGCCCATGGAGTGGGCGTTCGCGGGTCCGTACACGATCGCGCAGCGCATGGGCGCGGAGGACCTGGACGCCCACGACATCGCGGCGTACGACCCGGACGCCTTCGTAGAGCTGCTGTCCACCAAGCCGGCCGTGCACCGCTACCCCGGGGCGATGGCCGGGCGCGTACAGAAGCTGTGCCAGTACCTGGTGGAGCAGTACGACGGCAACGCGGAGGCCGTCTGGCAGGACGTGACCGACGGCAAGGAGCTGCTGCGCCGCCTCAACGACCTCCCCGGCTTCGGGAAGCAGAAGGCCCAGATCTTCCTGGCCCTGCTCGGCAAGCAACTAGGGGTGCACCCCAAGGGCTGGCAGGAGGCGGCAGGCTCGTACGGCGAACCGAAGGCGTACCGATCCGTGGCGGACATCACCGGCCCGGAGTCCCTCCAGAAGGTCCGAGCCCACAAGCAGGAAATGAAGGCAGCGGCCAAAGCGGCCAAGAACTAGCCCGCAGAAGCAGACGGCAAGCCCCCGCAAGGGGAAACCGGCTACCGACGCCGACGAGCGGTGCCAAAGACGGACCGGGAGATCTCCCGGCCGAGCTGCGTACCCACAGACCGCAGCAGCGACTTGAACATCCCGCTCCCCACCACCTGTTCGACGACGGACCCACCCTTCTCCGGCTCCCGCGACGACTGCGGGGCCCGCCCACGCGGAGCCTCGGCCGAGCCCCCCGCAGAGCCCTCCGCAGGAGCCCGCGCGCTCAACCGCTCGTAAGCCGACTCCCGGTCCACAGCCTCCGCGTACCGCCCGTACAAGGCCGACCCCCGAACGGCCCGCTCCAGCGCCCCCGCCTCCACCGGCCCCATCAGGGACTGCGGCGCCCGCAGCCGAGTGACCGCGACCGGCGTGGGCGCCCCCTTCTCGCTGAGGACGGTGACGACGGCTTCGCCGGTGCCGAGCCCGGTGAGCGTCTCCTCCAGGTCGTACGCGGAATTCGGAAACGTACGGACGGTGGCCTTGAGGGCCTTTTCGTCGTCGGGCGTGAAGGCGCGCAACGCGTGCTGGACGCGGTTGCCGAGCTGGGCGAGGACGTCGGCGGGGACGTCCTTCGGGGTCTGGGTGACGAGGAAGACGCCGACGCCCTTGGACCGGATGAGCCGCACGGTCTGGGTGATGGATTCCAGGAAGGCCTTGGAGGCGCCGCTGAACAGCAGGTGGGCCTCGTCGAAGAAGAAGACGAGCTTGGGCTTGTCGAGATCTCCGACCTCCGGGAGGTCGTGGTAGAGGTCGGCGAGGAGCCACATCAGGAAGGTGGAGAAGAGCGCGGGCTTGTCCTGTACGGAGGGAAGCTCAAGAACGGAGACCAGCCCCTGCCCCTCCGCACCGGCACCCGCACCCCCGCCCTCCCCGCTCCGCAGCAACTCACTGGTGTCGAACTCCGGCTCCCCGAAGAAGTCCCCCATCCCCTGCGCCTCGAACGAGGTCAGCGCCCGCAGGATGACCCCGGCGGTGGCGGTGGAGAGCCCGCCGATGTTCTTGAGCTCGGGCTTCCCCTCGTCGGAGGTGAGGAAGGCGACGACCGCGCGCAGGTCCTTCAGGTCGACGAGTTCGAGGCCCTTCTGGTCGGCGTAGTGGAAGATCAGCCCGAGGGACTGCTCCTGGGTCTGGTTGAGCTGGAGGACCTTGGACAGCAGGATCGGCCCGAAGCTGGTGACGGTGGCGCGTACGGGGATGCCGGTGCCGAGCCCGCCGAGGGCGTAGAACTCGCAGGGGAACCCACGGGGTTCCCACGCCTGCCCGACGTCCCGCGCCCGCCCGGTGACCTTGTCGTTGGCCTCGCCGGGGGCACAGATGCCGGAGACGTCGCCCTTGATGTCGGCGAGGAAGACGGGCACGCCCTGGGCGGAGAGCTGTTCGGCGATGAGCTGGAGGGTCTTGGTCTTGCCGGTACCGGTGGCGCCGGCGACGAGCCCGTGCCGGTTGAGCATGGCCAACGGAATCCGCACCTGGGCGCCAGGGTGGCACTGCCCGTCCCACAACAGGGCACCGAGATCGAGCGCGGGCCCGTCGAAGGCGTACCCGGCGACGATGCCCGCCGCCTCCGCCGGCAGCTCGCCGGACGTCACCTTCGCGCCGGACACGGACTCGTTCGGGCGATTCTCGCCCTCGGGCGTGGACGGAATCGGCTGGCTGTCGCTCACTTCGGCCCCTGCTCCCGGCTTGAGAGTTCCCGGTTTGTCCCGCTTTCCGGCGGCATTTCCCAGCGTCGCACTCGGCCGCCGAGGCTGCGCCCGGAGAGCCTTGACCGGTAGGCTTTCCGTGTGATCTTCAAGCGCATCGGAAACGGCCGGCCGTACCCCGACCACGGCCGGGAAAGCACCCGGCAGTGGGCGGACGTCGCGCCGCGCCCGGTCCGCCTCGATCAGCTCGTGACGACCAAGGGCCAACTGGACCTGGAAACGCTGCTAGCCGAGGACTCGACGTTCTACGGCGACCTCTTCGCGCACGTCGTGAAGTGGCAGGGCGACCTGTACCTGGAGGACGGACTGCACCGCGCGGTCCGCGCCGCGCTGCAACAGCGCCAGGTGCTGCACGCCCGCGTGCTCGAACTGGGCTGACCGGACCCGGGGACCAGACCCCGGCCCACGCACCCCGCCCCCGGCCCGCATTGGACCTTTCGGGTGGGACTGCCCGCCGATCGGGTCGGCCTGCCACCGAGCAATGATCATTTAGTAGGCATCGCCGCCGCCCGGGACTACGCTGCGCCCATGAGCATGCTCACTCCCCCCGGCATGGGCGGCAAATACCGCATCACGGGGGACAAATACCCGCGTATGCGCCGCCCGCGCGGCCGTCGCCGGATCGTGCTCGCGGCCGTCGCGTCGCTCGCCGTGGCCGGCCTGCTCGGCTGGGGCAGCCTGCAGCTCATCGACGTGTTCACCGGCGACGACAACAAGGCGTCGGCGGCGGGCGGGACGAAGGACTGCGTGACGCAGAAGGCGCAGCCGGACCCCGCGCGGCAGGCGCGGCAGAAACCTCTCCCCAAGCCGGGCCAGATCACGGTGAACGTCTTCAACGCGACCCCGCGCAGCGGCCTGGCCAAGGACGCGGCGGACGAGCTGAAGAAGCGCGGCTTCGCCATCGGCAAGGTGGGCAACGCGACGAAGGCGTACGACAAGAAGGTGCGGGGCACCGGGATACTGCTGGGCGCCAAGGCGGCCACGGACACGGCGCTGCCGGTGCTCGGCACGCAACTGGCGGGCGCCGAGAAGCAGACCGACACGCGCAAGGGCGGGGAGGTCGACCTGATCCTGGGCAGCCAGTTCAAGGACCTGGCGAAAAAGGAGGACGCCGACAAGGCCTTGGCGACACTCGCCAAGCCCGCACCGGCGCCCTCAAAACCGTCGTCCGTTGACGGCAAGAACTGCTGAGCCGCTGACTACTCCGCGGCCCCGTACATCCGGTCCCCCGCGTCCCCGAGCCCCGGCACGATGTACCCGTTCTCGTTGAGCCGCTCGTCCACCGCCGCGGTCACCACGGTCACCGGCGTCCCCGCCAGCTCCCGCTCCATGATCTCGACGCCCTCGGGCGCGGCGAGGAGCACGACGGCGGTCACGTCGTCGGCGCCGCGCTTGATCAGCTCCCGGATCGCCGCGACGAGCGTGCCGCCGGTGGCGAGCATCGGGTCCAGGACGTACACCTGGCGCCCGGAGAGGTCCTCCGGCATGCGCGTCGCGTACGTGGACGCCTCGAGCGTCTCCTCGTTGCGGATCATGCCGAGGAAGCCGACCTCCGCGGTCGGAAGGAGGCGGACCATGCCGTCGAGCATGCCGAGGCCGGCGCGCAGGATCGGCACGACCAGCGGACGCGGATACGACAGCTTGACGCCGGTGGTCCGGGTCACCGGGGTGTCGATGTCGACCTGCTCGGTGCGCACGTCCCGGGTGGCCTCGTACGCGAGCAGGGTGACCAGCTCGTCGGCGAGGCGCCGGAAGGTCGGGGAATCGGTGCGCGTGTCGCGCAGCGTGGTGAGTTTGTGCGCCACCAGCGGGTGGTCGACGACGTGGATCCGCATTGTTCAACAGTAACCGGGCGAAGTGCCCCCTGATCCCCCCGCGCTGGCATCAACCCGGGCGGCGGAGGGAAGGTGGACGTACGAACTGGGGAGGTGTGGCCGATGCCCGACCGGGAAGCGCGCGAGAAGGACGCCGAGCGCCGCAGGCGCCGCGCCCAGTTCCTGCACGAGCTCGCCGAGGCCCGCGAACTGCGGGCCCGGGTGACACCGCGCCGCGCCCGGGCGGCCAGACTGCGACAGGCGATGCGTATGCGTACGTTCCGCTGGTAGCCGCGAGGGGGCCGCGGCACGCACGCGGCCTGTGATCTGAGACGCGACGCGGACACAGCGGCCGGAAGACCTCTCCTGAAGCCGTTGTTTCTGCCACGATTCCGAGTGGGCGGGGCTTGGAACAGCACTCCCGCCCCCGACGTCCGCCGGGGGGATCCCCAACCGGCGCCTGATGAACAGTGGGAGAGTCACGGTGTACTTCGCCGCACTGCTCGCGCGCACCGAAGACGGGTGGGAAGCGAGCGACACGGAGCTCGACGATGTGGAGACCCTGTCGGATCTGACCGACCTGGCCCGTGAGGCAGCCGCCGAGGCGGGCGGCGCCGAAGACGAGACCGTCCTCGTCTTCATCGAACAGGAAGACGCGTGGTTCGGCGTCGTCCGCGTGGACGGCGAGGAGGACCCGCGGATCTACGTCTCGGACGCGGCCGCCGCCGCCCGCAGCGCCTACGGAGAGATCCTGCTCACCGACGAGATGCTGGGCCGCGACCCGGACGACTCGACGGACGACCTGGACGCGCTCGACCTCGACGGCACGGAGGACGGCGAGTCCGAGACGGCCGACGAGGGCGAGAGCGACGCCACGGACGCCTCCGGCGAGGCCGTGCCCGCGGGGCCGCTGGGGGACAGGCAGATCCTCAGCGACCTCGGCGTGCCGGAGAAGGACCTGCTCGGCCTGGAGAGCGGCGACGCGCTGGGCGAGATCGCCGACATCCTCGGAGCCGCGGAGGTCCTCGAAACCGTGCGATAGGCATCCGCCGGCGTCCGTTAGGTTCGCTGTGTGACACCACTCCCAGATCCGGTACGAGACCGCTGGCGGGCGCCGATGCGGGTCGCCCTGGACGAGGCCGAAAGGGCCGTCCGGGGCGGCGACGTGCCCGTCGGCGCCGTCGTGCTGGCCGCGGACGGCGAGACGGTCCTGGCCACCGGACACAACGAGCGCGAGGCCCTGAACGACCCGACGGCGCACGCGGAGGTCCTCGCGCTGCGCCGGGCCGCCGAGCGGCTCGGTTCCTGGCGGCTGCCCGGCTGCACGCTCGTCGTCACCCTTGAGCCGTGCGTGATGTGCGCGGGCGCGCTGCAGCAGTCCCGGGTGGACCGGGTGGTGTACGGCGCGCGGGACGCCAAGGCCGGTGCCGCGGGCTCCCTGTGGGACCTGCTGCGCGACCGGCGGCTCAACCACCGGCCCGAGGTGATCGAGGGCGTCCTCGCCGAGGACTGCGCGCGGCTCCTCACGAGCTTCTTCCGCGACGGCGACGCGGGGCCCGGCGAGGAGCCCGACGACGTACCCGGCCCGGGGTAGCCCAAACGGATTTCAGAGCACGGCCCACCTTGGGCTAGGATCTCTCTCGGTAGCGTGTCCGAGCGGCCGAAGGAGCTCGCCTCGAAAGCGAGTGTGGCGCAAGTCACCGAGGGTTCAAATCCCTCCGCTACCGCTCTTGATTGAAGGGCCCCGTCCGCACGGACGGGGCCCTTCTTTCTTCCCGCGGGCGTCCACCGACTTCCTGCGGGCGCGTTCACCGAACAGGCACGGAAAAACCCCGGCGCCGCCATGGCGCCGGGGCTTTCTCCCGATAGGACGGGGGAAGCGGCATACGGGGGGACAAGCCGCTTCCCCCGATGAGGACCGGAAACTCTCAAGTCGACGCCGCCACCGGGGGAAGCGGACGGCGCGGACCCCGCAGTGGAGTACCAGTCCCAGGCCCGGAGATTCCTGCCAGATCCGCCGGGCTCACCCCCCATCCTGCTCCTCGGGAAAGGGCGAACCCGCAGTCCAAGGGCCTCTGCCGCCGGGTCATTGGTCCTTAAAAACCAGGTGAGTTCGGGCCACGTTAGACTCGCCCGGCACAGGCAGATCAAGCGGCACACGGGGTGCGGGGATGGCTACGGGGATGAGCGGGCACGGGGAGGCCACAGCGTGAAGGACCCGAAGAAGATCGTTCTCTTCGTGCTCGTGGTGTTCATCCTGTACGTGATCATCACCGACCCGGAAAAGGCCGCGGACTACGTCCAGGTAGGGTTCGAGGGCATTTCGAACGGCGCCAAGGCCATCGGCGACTTCATGACCTGGGTGGCCAACGGCGGCAAGGACGACTGACCGCCGTACCGGCCGGTCGCCGCCCTACGATCCGACCACTGGGAGCGCCCGTGATCCGCCATCTGGTCCTCTTCAAGCTCAACGACGGTGTGGAGCGCGACGACCCGCGCGTCACCGCCGGCGTCAAGGCCTTCGAGGAGCTCGGCGGGCTCGTCCCCGAGCTGCGCTTCTGGGAGTGCGCCTGGAACATCTCCGAGCGCCCCATCGCGTACGACTACGCCATCAACTCCGCAGTCGAGGACGCCGACGCGCTCACCCGGTACCTGGAGCACCCGGCCCACCAGGCGGGCGTCGCGCTGTGGCGCGAGTTCGCCACGTGGGTGATCGCCGACTACGAGTTCTGAGGCCGCCGCCGCGTTTTCCACGGCCCCGCACCGGGAACGGTGCGGGGCCGTTTCGCGTCTTCTGCCCCAACTTGCCGTTCAACACGGAGTTATCGGGTGCTTGCACACAGTGCACATGTCTTGTGATGCTATGACCGCTTTTGACGGATGAGTTGACCGAGATCGACCGGGCTTGATCGAGCTCTGCCGGACTCGCGGGAGAAGGGGTGGCGTTGACCGTGCCGGCCAGTTCTGCGCCCGAAGCACTGCCCGCCCAGGTGACCGAAGGGCCACCCGTGAAGGCCCCGAGCACCCGGGGCGCCGACACCCGCGCCCTCACCCAGGTCCTGTTCGCCCAGCTCAAGGGGCTCACCGTGGGCACCCCCGAGCACAGCAGGGTGCGCGGGGCGCTCATCGAGGCGAACCTTCCGCTCGTGCGGTACGCCGCCGCCCGCTTCCGCAGCCGCAACGAGCCGATGGAGGACGTCGTCCAGGTCGGCACCATCGGGCTCATCAACGCCATCGACCGCTTCGACCCCGACCGCGGCGTGCAGTTCCCGACCTTCGCGATGCCCACCGTCGTCGGCGAGATCAAGCGGTACTTCCGCGACAACGTGCGCACCGTGCACGTACCGAGGCGGCTGCACGAGCTGTGGGTGCAGGTCACCGGGGCGACCGAGGACCTCACCACGGCCTTCGGGCGCTCGCCGACCACCGCCGAGATCGCCGAGCGGCTGCGGATCACCGAGGAGGAGGTGCTCTCCTGCATCGAGGCCGGGCGTTCGTACCACGCGACGTCCCTGGAGGCCGCGCAGGAGGGCGACGGGCTGCCCGGCCTCGTGGACCGGCTCGGGTACGAGGACCCGGCCCTGGACGGCGTGGAGCACCGCGATCTCGTACGGCATCTGCTCGTCCAACTGCCCGAGCGGGAACAGCGGATCCTGCTGCTTCGCTACTACAGCAATCTGACCCAGTCGCAGATCAGCGCGGAATTGGGCGTTTCCCAGATGCATGTGTCACGACTGCTGGCCAGAAGCTTCGCGCGACTTCGGTCCGCAAATCGGATCGAGGCGTAACCGTATCGGGTGGAACGGCCTTTTGGCCGTTACCGACGGAGTCACGGCCGAAAAAGTCCCAGACCCCCTCTTTCCTGCACGGACGTCACCCTCACTTGTCGACAAGTAGCTACAGCGCGTTGCCGACATGTGACATTCTGCTGGAACCGCGTTTGCCGGGGCCCCGCCGCCGGTATTCAGGTGGAGGCTGCGTTCCTTCGGCGGAGCGCCGGCCGCGACCGTCCGCGACCTCAAGGGGGTGGCATGTCCGCAGACCAGGGCAGCTCGAAGGTGCTCACGCTCACGCTCGAAGACAGTGCGAGCGACTCAGCGCCCGACGCGCTCAAGGGTTCCGAGGCCGTATCCCCGGCCCCGGGAGCCATCGACACCCGCACCCTGTCCCGCTCCCTCTTCCTGCGGCTCGCCGCCCTCGACCAGGACAGCCCCGAGCGTGCCTACGTCAGAGACACCCTGATCGAGCTGAACCTCCCCCTCGTCCGGTACGCGGCGGCCCGCTTCCGCAGCCGCAACGAACCGATGGAGGACATCGTCCAGGTCGGCACCATCGGCCTGATCAAGGCGATCGACCGGTTCGACTGCGAACGCGGCGTGGAGTTCCCGACGTTCGCGATGCCGACCGTCGTCGGTGAGATCAAGCGCTTCTTCCGGGACACCAGCTGGTCCGTGCGCGTGCCGCGCCGGCTCCAGGAGCTCCGGCTCGCCCTGACGAAGGCCAGCGACGACCTCGCCCAGCGCCTGGACCGCTCGCCCACGGTGCCCGAACTGGCCGCCGTGCTCGGCGTGTCCGAGGAGGACGTGGTCGACGGCCTCGCCGTCGGCAACGCGTACACCGCCTCCTCGCTCGACTCCCCCGCCCCCGAGGACGACGGCGGCGAGGGCTCCCTCGCGGACCGCCTCGGGTACGAGGACACGGCCCTGGAGGGCGTCGAGTACCGCGAGTCCCTGAAGCCGCTGCTCGCCAAGCTGCCGCCGCGCGAGCGCCGCATCATCATGCTGCGGTTCTTCGCGAACATGACGCAGTCGCAGATCGGCGAGGAGGTCGGCATCTCGCAGATGCACGTCTCCCGGCTGCTCACGCGGACGCTGGCGCAGCTTCGGGAAGGGCTCATCGGCGACTGACCGCTTCGGCGGTACGTGACCGCTCCTGCGGCTCGCACGGATCCTGTTGACAGGGTTCCTAATTGACGGAGCGTCAGCCACACTGGCGCGATGCTTCGTGGTGCTTGGAGAGGCGGACGTGGCCGCCGGGGCGCGATGGTCGGCGCCTCGGCGGCGTTGCTGTGTCTGGGCGGACTGCTCGCCGCGTGCGGCGGCGACGGCCGCGACGGCTACGTGGCCACCGGCGCGGCCGGGGACGGGCCGGAGAAGGGGCCTGGCGGGGTCGTGGCGCCCCGCGGGGACGTGGAGTACGTGCCGTTGGACGGGGAGCCTTCCGGGAAGCCGTCCGGGACCTCACCCGGCGGTCCGGGCGGGAAGCCCTCCCGGGAGGGCGGCTCGGGCGGCGGCGAGAGCACGGGTCCCGAGGGCGGCGGCAACAGCCCTGAGTCCGGCGGCGGTCCCGGGGAGCCCGCGAGCCCTGACAGCAAATCGCCCGACGGCAGCGGGAGTTCGAGCTCTCCCGACGCGCCGGACAGCTCGCCACCGGGCCGTGACGGCGACGACGACAACGGGACCCGCCCCAGCGCCCCGGGCGACGACCGTCCACGCCCGCCCGAAAAGCCCGGCACCAGCGCCCCACCCCGCCCCGCCGCCCTCAAGGTCGGCGACCCCCGCCGCCGGCCCGCCGAGAAGCGCTGGTGCGAGGACGTGACCCTCAGCTTCCGCAACGCCGGTGGCTCACCCGTGCGTTCGGGCAGCATCACGCTCGGTACGCACATCATCGGCGCCCTCGGCGTGGACTGGGGAACGATCGAGGCCACGCGGAAGCTCCCGGCGCCCATCGGGGCCGGGAAAACCGTGAAGAAGACTTGGCCGATTTGCGTCGACTGGTGGCGCGTTCCGCTAGGCATGCACATCGAGACACGCGACGTCGACGTGGACTGGAAGTAGCTGATCAGGTCGGCCTGATCAGCCGGAGCCCCGCCTCGGCCGGTTCAGCCGGAGCGTTACTTCAGTGCCAGCCAGGCCACCGCGGCCACGATCACGACGGCCGCGACCACGCCGAGGATGAGGCCGATGCGCGGGCCCGCCGGGGCCGGTGCCTGGCGCTGGGCGCGGCCGCCCTGCGGGGTCTCGTCGACGAAGGCGCGGAACATCTGAGTGGAGCCCGCCGGGTCGTGCTGACCCTCGGGGCCCGGGGCGCCCTGGGGGGCATGGGGGTTGTGTGCCATGGGGCAGGACCCTAGCGAATCCCCGCCGCCGGGCCCAACCCCCGCTGACCGGCGACTTTACGGGTGGGGTCCCAGACCTTTACCAGGCCTTTAGCCCGTTGGTCCAGTTTTAGTTTGCCTGCGGCAACCAACTGTCTCTATGGTTGCCCTAAGCAACGAAAGTGAGGGCGGGGCCGTGGCCGCACAGCGTGAATACGAGGAGCTGGCCCGCCAGCTCAGCGCCATCGGCGCCGTGAAGCGCGGCCTCGGCCGGGGCCTGCCCGCCGACTGCCCCGGCGGCTCCGCCGCCGTGATCACGCTCCTTCAGCGGCACGGCGAGATGCGGATGAGCAGGCTCGCCGAGCTGCTCGCCGTCGACATGTCGGTGACCAGCCGCCATGTCGCGCACGTCGCGGAGCGCGGCTGGATCGAGCGGTCCCCCGACCCCGCGGACAAGCGCTCGCGCATCCTGCGGCTCACGCCCGCGGGCGAGGCCAAGTTCGCGGAGCTGTCCGAGCTGTCCATGCGGACGCTCGCCCACTACCTGCACGACTGGTCCGACGACGAGGTCGGCCACTTGAGCGCGTTGCTCGCACGCCTGCGTGCCAGCTTCGGGGACTGCCGCGTGGCCTCGGCCCGGCTCCCCGGGCCCCCGCACGCGACCGAGGAAACAACCCGTACACCCGCGTAAGAATCAGGAAAAGGAAGCCCATGGCAACATCCACACCGTCCGGTGTGCGGGGCGCCCATGCCAAGCACGGAGCGCACGGAGGGCACGGCGGCGGCGCCGACGGTGCCCCGATGTCGCACCGGCAGATCATGGAGGCGCTCTCCGGCCTGCTGCTCGGCATGTTCGTCGCGATCCTCTCGTCGACGATCGTCTCCAACGCCCTGCCCGAGATCATCGGTGACCTCGGCGGCGGCCAGTCCGCCTACACCTGGGTCGTCACCGCCGCGCTGCTCTCGATGACGGCGAGCACCCCGCTGTGGGGCAAGCTCTCCGACCTGTTCAGCAAGAAGACGCTGGTCCAGATAGCACTGGTCATCTTCGTGCTCGGATCGGCCGCGGCCGGTCTCTCGCAGAACGCCGGAATGCTGATCGCCTGCCGCGTGGTGCAGGGCATCGGCGTCGGCGGTCTCTCGGCGCTCGCCCAGATCGTCATGGCCGCGATGATCTCCCCGCGCGAGCGCGGGCGTTACTCCGGCTACCTCGGCGCGACCTTCGCCGTCGCCACCGTCGGCGGCCCGCTGCTCGGCGGTGTCATCACCGACACCTCGTGGCTCGGCTGGCGCTGGTGCTTCTACGTCGGCGTGCCGTTCGCGATCATCGCCCTGATCGTGCTGCAGAAGACCCTGAAGCTGCCCGTGGTGAAGCGGGAGGTGAAGGTCGACTGGGCCGGCGCCTTCTTCATCACGGCCGCCGTGTCGCTGCTCCTGGTGTGGGTCACCTTCGCGGGCTCCGGCGCCGGCAAGAAGTACGAGTGGCTGTCGTGGCAGTCGTACTCCATGGTGGGCGGCGCGATCGCGCTCGGCCTGCTGTTCCTGCTCGTCGAGTCCAGGGCCAGCGAGCCGATCATTCCGCTGCGGCTCTTCCGCAACCGGACCATCGCGCTCGCCTCGGTCGCCTCGCTGTTCGTGGGTGTCGCGATGTTCGCCGGCACCGTGTTCTTCAGCCAGTACTTCCAGCTGGCGCGCGGCAAGTCGCCGACGATGTCCGGTGTCATGACGATCCCGATGATCGCGGGCCTGTTCGTCTCGTCCACCGTCTCGGGGCAGTTGATCACCAAGACGGGCAAGTGGAAGGCGTGGCTGGTCAGCGGTGGTGTGCTGCTGACCGCCGGTCTGGGGCTCCTCGGCACCATGCGGTACGACACCGCGTACTGGCACATCGCCATCTACATGGTCCTGATGGGCCTCGGCATCGGCATGATGATGCAGAACCTGGTGCTGTGCACGCAGAACCAGGTCGCGCCGCAGGACATCGGCGCCGCCAGCTCCGTCGTCACCTTCTTCCGGTCCCTCGGCGGCGCCATGGGCGTCTCGGCGCTCGGCGCCGTGATGTCCACGCGCATCACCGACTACGTCAAGGACGGCCTCGCCGACCTCGGCCCCAAGGCCGCCGCGTTCGGCCACGGGGGCACCGGCGGTGGCGGCATCCCGGACCTGGACGCGCTGCCCGCGCCGTTCCGTACGGTGATGGAGAGCGCGTACGGCCACGGCATCGCGGACGTGTTCCTGATCGCCGCGCCGATCGCCTTCGCCGCGTTCCTGGTGACGCTGTTCATCAAGGAGGTGCCGCTGCGGTCGGCGGGGGCGGTCGCGCAGGCCGCCGAGTCGTCCTCCACTGAGGCTCCCGCGGCCCCGGCTGTCTCGGCCGCCGCCCCGGCCGCCGAGGAGCCCGTGCTCGCCTCCGTGGCCGCGCACACCGGGCCCACGGCCGAGACCGGTCCCGATGCCACCCAGCGGCTCGCCGCCGTGGCGTCCGTCGCGGGCACCGGCTCCGGTGACGCGCCCGCGCAGGCCACCGGCGGTGTCCCCGTCCGCGGCTTCGTCCGCGGCGCCGAGAGCGCGCCCGTGCCGCGGGCAGCGGTCACGCTGATCTCGCTCGGCGGGCGGCAGTTGGGGCGCGCGGTCGCCCAGGACGACGGCTCGTACGCGGTGGACGCGCCCGGCGCCGGTTCGTACGTCCTCATCGCCTCCGCCGACGGCTTCCAGCCGCAGGCCTCGACCGTCGTGGTCGGCGAGGAGCCCCTCGCGTACGACCTGCTGCTCAGCGGCACCAGCGGGCTGACCGGCATCGTGCGCACCGCCGACGCCAAGCTGCCCGTGGCCGGCGCCATGGTCGTCGTGACCGATGTGCGCGGTGACGTGCTCGCCACCGGGTCCTCCGGTGAACAGGGCGACTTCGGCTTCGCCGAGCTGGTCCCCGGGCCCGTGACCGTCGCCGTGAACGCGGCGGGGCACCGGCCGGTGGCGCTGCCCGTCGAGGTGTCCACCGTGGGCGTCACCCGCGTCGAGGTCGAACTGCGCTCCGGCGCGCGGGTGCTCGGCACCGTGCGGGCCGCGGGCGAGCCGCTGAACGGCGCCCGCGTCACCCTCGTGGACGCCGCGGGCAACGTCGTGGCCACCGCCACGACCGGCACCGACGGCGAGTACGCCTTCACCGACCTGGACGGCGGCGAGTACACGGTCATCGCGACCGGGTACCCGCCGGTGGCCACCGGCCTGACGGTCGGCAGTGACGGCAACGCCGGCGGCAGCGTCGACGGGCACGACATCGAACTCGCCCACCCGGGCGAGTGATTGACCCCGCCCAGGGGCCGCGCTTTGAGCGGACGCGGCCCCGGGGCGGTGCGGTAGGGCCCCCGGGACGGTGGCGGCGCGACGGTTGGGGACGGCCGGTCGCCACCGCCGGGGGCCGATTGCGCGCTGCGCACCACCAGGGCAGGTCTTTGCTGCGCACGACCACCGCAACCATCAATTGAGCAACCAACGCGGCGAGCATTTGGTCCGCGAGAGCGGCGCCGGTTTAGGCGCAAAAAGGGGAGAAATAAACGTGGGACTCAGTGGGCGGGTTCGGACGCGGGACGGCTGGGCGGTACCGCACGCGGTCGTCACCGTCACCGACATGACGGGTACGCAGGTGCTGCGCGCCGAAGTCGACGGTGAGGGCGTGGTGCGGGACGCCACGGAGCTGGCCGCCGGGCCGTACACCGTCATCGTCACCGCCGTCGGGTACGCGCCCGCCGCCGCCACCGCTCTGGTCACCGCGAGCGGGCGGGCCGACGTCGGCAATGTGGTCCTCGCCCGCGCGGGCGGCACGGAGCTGCCGCCGCCCGGACCGTGGACCATCGACCCCGTCCACTCGTCCGTGGCGGCCGTCGCCCAGCATCTGGGGATTTCGAGTGTGCGTGGCCGGTTCGGCGAGTTCTCGGGGCGCGTCGAGATCGCCGAGGATCTGGAGAAGTCGCGGGTCGATGCGGTGATCGGGGCCGCGTCCGTCGACACGGGCAACGCGATGCGCGACGGGCACCTGAAGTCCTCGGACTTCCTGGACGTCGAGACGTACCCCGAGATCACCTACCGCTCGACCGCGCTCGAACCCGCCGGATCCGACCGCTGGACGGTGCGCGGCGAGCTCGGCATGCACGGCGTCGTACGCCCCGTCGACCTCGACCTGTCCTACCTCGGCACCGGCGCCGACCCCTGGGGCGGCACCCGCGCCGCCTTCCGCGCCACCGCCGAACTGCGCCGCGAGGACTTCGCCATGAACTACAACCAGGTCCTCCAGGCGGGCATCTCCGCGATCGGTACGACGCTGAAGGTCGAGCTGGACATCCAGGCGGTGCAGGGCGAGAGCCTGCCGCAGGTCTAGCCTCACGGTCATGACGCCACCGAACATCGCCACCAACACCACCGTGTCCCTCGCGGAGTTGCTGGACTTCGTCCGGCCCCGGCACAAGGCGCTGCTCCTGACCGCGCGCGCCGACGGCACCCCGCAGGCATCCCCGCTGACCTGCGGGGTCGACGACTCGGGGCGGATCGTGGTCTCCACGTACCCCGAGCGCGCCAAGACCCGCAACGCCAAGCGGAACCCACGGGTCAGCGTGGTCGTCCTGTCGGACGACTGGAACGGCCCGTGGGTCCAGGTCGACGGCACCGCGGAGGTCGTCGACACCCCGGAGTCGGTGGAGCCGCTCGTCGAGTACTACCGCAACATCGCGGGCGAGCACCCCGACTGGGACGAGTACCGCGAGGCGATGCGCAAGCAGGGCAAGTCGCTGATCCGGATCACTCCGGAGCGGTGGGGGCCGGTGGCTACCGGGGGCTTCCCTCCTCGGTGACCCCCGCAGGGGCCCCGGCGGCGGCTCCCTCGGCCGTCACAGCCGGGTCCAGCATCGACTCGATGCCCGCGATCATCAGGTCGAGGGCGATCGTGAAGTCCCGTTCCCACATCTCGGAGACGGTGCCCTCGCTGCGGGACTCCATGAGTTCCGCGGCGGAGCGCACCGCCTCGTTGTCGGCGAGCTCCTCGTTGACGGTGCCGACGGCGTCCCTGAAGTACTCGTCCTGGGTCATCCCCGCGGCCGCGCAGCGCGCGATGAAGTGGCCCTCGATGGTCCCGAAGCCGTACACGAACTGGAACACCGCGGCGATCGCGCCGTTCTGCCGGTAGGGCGTGAGCCCGGTGTTCTTCACGGCCCGCTGGATGGCGAGGGAGAACGCCAGCCAGTTCGGCCCGATGTTCAGGAACTCGCCGATCAGCGGCGACACCCAGGGGTGGCGGACCAGCAGGTCCCGGTATCCGGCGGCCAGTTCGCGCAGCTCCTCGCGCCACGCGTCGGGCGCGGCCGCCGTGCCGGTGTCGCCCTCGGCGGCGGGCAGCCGCACCTCCTCGGCCACCCTGTCGAGCGCCAGCTCCAGCAGGTCGTCCTTCGTGTCCACGTACCAGTACACGGACATCGCCGTCACGTTCAGCTCGGTGGCGAGCCTGCGCATGGAGAACTTGGCGAGGCCCTCGGCGTCCAGGAGCCGGATGGTGGCCTCGGTGATGCGGTCCCGGTCGAGTCCGCTGGGCTGGGCGCCCTTGCGGCCGGTGCCGCGCGGCGCCTTGCCCTCCAGCCAGACGCTCGTGCGGGCCGCTCGCTTCGCGCGGTCGGCTGCCTTCGTCATGGCGCACCTTCCTGGTCCTGGTCATCGTGCCGTGCTTCGCTCTGCTGTGTTCTACTCGGCGGCCGGGGCCGCCTGCTGCACAGAGTCTGCCCTCTCCGCACGCCACAGCAACGCCGCCGCCAGCGCGCCGCCGAGGAACAGCGCCACCGCGCCGACGAGCTGACTCGTCTCCAGGCCGGAGGAGAACGCGTCCGAGATACGCTCCCGCTCGCCCGCCGACCCGGCCGCCGCCATCGCCGCGGGGAACGACGTCGCCGACACCGCGACGAGCGCCGAGAACCGGGAGCTGAGGACCGCGCCCAGCACGGCGACGCCGAGTCCGTTGCCGAACTCCGCGAGCGTGCCGTTGATGCCCGCGCCCACGCCCGCCTTCTCCACCGGGATCGCGCCCATGATGGCGTTGGCCATCGCGGGCATGGCGAACGAGATGCCCGCGCCCATCAGGACCAGGCCGGCCAGCATGCCCGAGTAGTCGTGCGCGCCGAACGACGCGACCACGGCGAGGCCGCCCGCCAGCATCGTCATGCCCGTCAGGATCGTCCCGGGCGTGCCCAGCTTGGCGTGCAGCTTCGCGCCGACGCCCACCAGATTCAGTACGACCACGGTGACGGCGAGCGGCGCCGTGCGCAGGCCCGCCTCCAGCGGCTCGTACCCGAGCACGAACTGCAGGTGCTGGGTGAGCAGGAACAGCGAGCCGCCGAGGCCGAACGCCACCAGGACCGCGCCCATCACGGCGCCGATGAAGCGCTTGTTCCGGAAGAAGTGCATGTCCAGCATGGGGTACGGGATCCGCAGCTCCCACAGCGCGAAGGCGCCGAGGACCACCACGCCGACGCCCGCCGCGACCAGGACCTGCCCCGAGGTCCAGCCGTGCTCGGGGCCGGAGATGATCGCGTACACCACCGAGGCCATGCCTATGGTCGACAGCAGCGCGCCGAGCAGGTCGGGACGGTCGCCCTGCGGATTCTTCGACTCCGGCACCATCTTGACCACGGCGACGATGCCGATGAGCGCCACGGGGATGTTGATCAGGAAGATCGAGCCCCACCAGAAGTGGTTCAGCATGAAGCCGCCGAGCAGCGGACCCGCGGCGAACCCGAGGGAGTTGACGGTCGCCCACAGGCCGATCGCCTTGACGCGCTCGGCGTCGTCGAAGAGCTGCACGACGACCGCGAGCGTCGTCGTCATCAGCAGCGCGCCGCCCACGCCCATGCCCGCGCGGGCCGCGATGAGCTGCGTGGAGGTCTGGGCGAGGCCCGCCGCGAGCGAGCCGATGCCGAACAGGGCCAGGCCCGCGGTCAGCATCTTCTTGCGGCCGTAGCGGTCGGCCGCGCTGCCCGCGGTGAGCAGCAGGCCCGACTGCACCAGCGAGTACGCGTTGATCATCCACTGGATGTCGGCCGACGAGGCGTCGAGTTCGCTGGTCAGCGAGGGGATCGCGACGCTCAGGACGGTGTTGTCGAGCAGCACGGTGAGCTGGGCGAGGCAGATGACGCCGAGGATCAGCCAGCGCTGCGGGTGGCGGCCGTCGGGCGCGGCGACCGCCTCGGAGTTGTCTGCGGTGGTCGCCGTCATACGGGCTCCTTCTCTTCTACGGTGTACGTCGATGGGTAGACGTACACCGTAGAGGAGAGTCCCTTACGGTGTACAGCGACTTAGTCGGCGGGCTTCGTGAGGTCGTAGAACGTCGCGTCGCCCGCCGTGACCTTGGTGAAGTTGTCCTCCACCCAGGATGTGATCTTCGACGAGGTGCCCTCGCTGCCGCCTCGGCCGCCGCCGCCCATGCCGCCGCCCATGCCTCCGCCTGCCACGAAGTAGTGGATCCGGCCGTCGGCCACATAGCTCTTGAACTGGGCGAGGGTGGGGGACGGGTCGCTGCCGTTGAAGCCGCCGATGGCCATCACCGGGTCGCCGGTGGCGAGTTGGTAGCTGGCGGCGTTCTGGGCGCCGATCGCGGCGGCGGTCCAGGTGTAGTCCCCCGCGTTCTTCTCCAGGAGCTGCTTCGCCTTGGTGCTTACCTGGGCGCCGTCGAGGAGGCCGCCCATGCCGCCGCGTCGGGCGCGTTCGCCGGTGGGGGTGCCGCCGCCGGGGCCACGCTGCTGGTTCTGGCCTTGGGGTTGGCCGGGAGGCTGACCTTGCTGACCGACTTGGCCGCGCTGACCGCCTTGGCCGCCCTGCCCCGGAGGCTGTCCCCCGGCCTGCGGCTGGCCCTGGCCTTGGCCCTGCCCCTGGCCAGGCATCCCCATCCCGCCACCACCGCCGCCACCCGGACCACCGCCGCCCGGCCCACCACCCATCCGCCCCGCCCCCGCGGGCCCCGCCGTCACGATCGACCCCGTGTGCGGGGTGTCCACCGTGGACAGCGCGTACGCCACAGGACCCGCGAGCGAGGCCGCGAAGCCGAGCCCCACCGCCGGGGCGAGCCGCCTGCCGAGGCGCGCAGCCGGCAGCAGCCCCGCCGCGCCCGCGAGCCCCGCGACCAGGACCGCCGTCCGCAGCCACGGCACGTAGTCCGGCGTACGGCCGAGGAGTTCGTACGCCCACCAGGCCGTCACCGCGACGGCCGCGCCGAGCACCGCGCCCGCCCACCACTTGGCGCGCTCCTCCCACAGCACGGTGGCGCCCATGCCGACGAGCGCCGCGAGGTAGGGGGCGAGGGCCACCGTGTAGTACTGGTGGAAGATCCCGGCCATGAAGCTGAAGACGGCCGCGGTCATCAGAAGCGAGCCGCCCCACGCGACGAACGCCGCCCGCGCGGTGTCCGTCCTGCGCGCCCGCCACGTCACGATCAGGCCCGCGAGCAGCAGGATCAGCGCGGCCGGAAGCAGCCACGAGATCTGGCTTCCCACCTCGGAGTTGAACATCCGGCCGAGGCCGGTGTCGCCCCAACGGCCGCCGCCACCGCCACCGGGCCCGCCACCCCCGCCGACGCTCCCGGCCTCGTCGCCGTTGATGCGGCCGAGGCCGTTGTAGCCGAAGGTCAGCTCCAGGAAGGAGTTGTTCTGCGAGCCGCCGACGTAGGGGCGTGAGGACGCGGGCCACAGTTCGACGACCGCGACCCACCAGCCGCCCGCGACGACCATCGCGAGCCCGGACAGGGCGAGTTGGCCGAAGCGTTTGCCGAGCCGCACGGGCGCGCACACCGCGTACAGGACCGCGAGCGGCGGCAGGATCAGGAACGCCTGCAGCGTCTTGGCGAGGAACGCGAGGCCGACCGCGACGCCCGCCCACACCAGCCACTTGGTGCGCCCGTGCTCCAGGGCGCGCAGGACGCAGTAGACCGTGACGGTCATCAGGAGCGCGAGCAGCGCGTCGGGGTTGTTGAAGCGGAACATCAGCGCGGCGACCGGCGTGAGCGCGAGCACCGCGCCCGCGATGAGCCCTGCGACCGCGCTGAAGCGGCGGCGTACGGCGGCATAGAGCACCCCGACCGTGGCCACGCCCATCAGCGCCTGCGGCAGCAGGATCGCCCACGAGCTGAGGCCGAACAGCCGCACGGACAGCGCCATCGGCCACAGCGCGGCAGGGGGCTTGTCGACGGTGATGGCGTTGCCCGCGTCGAGCGAGCCGAAGAACATCGCCTTCCAGCTCTGGCCGCCGGCCTGCGCGGCCGCGGAGTAGAAGGAGTTGGCGTAACCGGACGCGCCGAGGTCGTAGACGTACAGGACGGCCGTGACCAGCAGCAGGCCGAGGAACGCGGGGCGCACCCAGCGCGCGTCGTCGGCGCGCCCGCGCCACAGCCGCGCGAGGATCCCGACCGCGCGCCGGTGCCCCTGACGCGCCCCTTCGGGGAGCGCCACGGGGGCGGCGGCGGGTGGGTTGGTCGTGGTCATCGGGAGTTCCTCATTTCGTACGTGTACGTGGGGGAGGGCGTCGGCTCCGTACCGGCCGGCGTCGGCTCCGTACGCCGGTCCGGGAACACCCACGCGCGCAGGAGCAGGAAGCGCAGGACCGTCGCCGCGAGGTTGGCGACGACGAGGACGGCCAGCTCCGTGCCGTGCGAGGCGTCCTCGGCCGCCGCGTCGAGCGCCGCGAGGGAACCGCTGGTCAGGGCCAGGCCGATGGCGAAGACCACCAGGCCCTGCGCCTGATGGCGGACGGCGCGCGCACGGCCGCGCACGCCGAAGGTGAGCCGCCGGTTGGCCGCCGTGTTGGCGACGGCGGACACGAGGAGGGCGAGCGCGTTGGCCGCCTGCGACCCCGTGAACGTACGGAAGGCGGAGTACAGGAGGAGATAGAAGACAGTGGAGAGCACACCGACGACGCAGAAGCCGACGAGTTGGCGGGGCAGTGTGCGCGGTACGCCCGTCAGCGCGCGGTCGCGCGGATCGTCCCCGAAGGGGCGCACAAGCCGGTCAAGAGGGAGCGCGCCCACCGCAAGGGCGCGACCCACGCGCCAGACGCCCTTCAGGTCCTCGGCCGCCGTCTTGACGATGTGGACGGTCGAGTCCGGGTCGTCGACCCAGTCGACGGGCACCTCGTGGATGCGCAGGCCCGCGCGTTCGGCGAGCACCAGCATCTCGGTGTCGAAGAACCAGCCGGTGTCCTCGACGAGCGGGAGCAGCGCCCGCGCGACGTCCGCCCTGATCGCCTTGAACCCGCACTGCGCGTCGGAGAACCGGGCGTGCAGCGAGCCGCGCAGGATGAGGTTGTACGCGCGCGAGACGAACTCCCGCTTGCCGCCGCGCACCACGCGTGAACTGCGCGCGAGCCGGGAGCCGATCGCCAGGTCCGAGTGGCCGGAGATCAGCGGCGCGACCAGCGGGAGCAGCGCGTTGAGGTCCGTGGACAGGTCCACGTCCATGTACGCGAGCACGGGCGCGTCGGACGCGGACCAGACGGCCCGCAGCGCGCGGCCGCGGCCCTTCTCCTCCAGGCGTACGTGACGCACGTCGGGCACGTGCGCCGCGAGGTGGGCCGCGACCTCGGGAGTGGTGTCCGTGGAGGCGTTGTCGGCGATCGTGATGCGGAAGCGGTAGGGGAAGGTCCGCGTGAGGTGGTCGTGCAGCCTGCGCACGGACGGCGGGAGGTCCTTCTCCTCGTTGTGGACCGGGATGACGATGTCGAGGACGGGCGGCGCTGCGGGATGCGCGGGGTGCGCTGCCACGGGAGTCGGCAGGTGCTCCCGCGTCGGCAAGGCGCCCGGCGAAGAGTCGGTTGGCAAGTCGCTTGGCATGTGTCCGACGCTCGCCAACTGCTCTGTCAGGGCTGTGTGGTGAGGCTGTGGCCCGTCTGTGAGTACGGGAGTTGCTCTTGGTGCGCGAGCTGCTCCTGGTGCGCGGGCAGGTGAACGGTGAACACCGTGCTGCCGGGCTCGCTCGTGACCGTCACGGCGCCGCCGTGCGCGGCGACGACGGCCTGCACGATCGCGAGGCCGAGACCCGTTGACCCATGGGCGCCTCGGGCGCCTTGGGCGCGCGAGCGGGAGCTGTCGCCGCGCGCGAACCGTTCGAAGACGTGCGGGAGCAGGCCGGGCGGGATGCCGGGGCCGTCGTCGGCGACGTCCAGGCAGACCCACGGGCCGTGCCGGTGCACGCGGGCGGTGACGGTGGTGCCCGGCGGGGTGTGGGTGCGGGCGTTGGCGAGGAGGTTCACCAGGACCTGGTGGACGCGGGCGGGGTCGGCGAGGACGAGCGCGGGGTCGTCGGGCAGGTCGAGGCGCCAGGTGTGGTCCTGCCCGGCGGCGCGGGCGTCGCTGAGGACGTCGACGACGAGGGGGGAGAGGTCGGTGGGTTCGTAGGTGAGGGGGCCCGGGCCGGCCGAGCCCGACGTACCGCTGCCTCGTTCCACGTCCAGGCGGGCAAGGAGCAGCAGGTCCTCGACCAGGCCGGTCATCCGCGCGGCCTCGGACTCGATGCGGCCGAGCGCGTGCCGGGTGTCGGGCCCGGTCTCCTCGCGGCCGCGGCGCGTCAGCTCGGCGTAGCCGCGGATGGAGGCGAGCGGGGTGCGCAGCTCGTGGCTGGCGTCGGCGACGAACTGGCGTACGCGGGTCTCGCTCCGCTGTCGCGCGTGCAGCGCCGAGTGGACGTGGTCGAGCATGCGGTTGAGCGCGGCGCCGACCTGGCCGACCTCGGTGCGGGCGTCGGCCTCGACGTCGGGGACGCGTTCGTGGAGGGCCACTTCGCCGCTGTGCAGGGGGAGTTCGGAGACGCGGGTCGCGGTGGCGGCGACGCGGCGCAGCGGGCGCAGGGCCACGCCGACCATCGCCGCGCCCGCGAGCGAGGCGGCGACCAGGCCCGCGGCGGTGACGCTGACCTCGGTGACGACGAGCGTGTTGAGGGTGTTGGTGACCTTGGCGGTCGGCAGGCCGACGAGGTAGTCGCCGAAGCGGCCGCTGGTGTACTCGACGCGGTACTCGCCCAGTTCCGGTACGTCCACGGTGTGCGGCTTGCCGTCGCGGGCCACGTCGGCGAGGGCGTCGAGCTGGTCGGCGTCCAGGGACTTGCCGATGGATTCGGGGGCGCGGCTCGACACGTCGGGCTCAGTGCTGACGGCGCCCTCGGTGAGGGTGCCGTCGTCGCCGACGACCGCGCCGACGGTGCCGATCTCCTGCGGGCCCTTGGTGACGAACCGCAGCGGCCCGCCGGCGCCGGGGCCCTCCTCGCGGTGGTCCGGCAGCTTCCCGGCGTCCTCCGGCGGCCCGGCCGCCCGCATCGAGACCTGCCGGAGGGCGCCGTCCACCTGCTCGTACAGATGCGACCGCAGCGCGATCGTGGTGACCGTGCCGATCACCGCGCACACGACGGCGATCAGCGCCACGGCGGAGACTACGAGGCGGGTGCGGAGGGTGCGGGGCTTGCGTGCGCGCGAGGCGCGGGGCTTGCGAGTCCGCGGGCGGCCCGGGAGGCTCACGCCGCCAGGACGGCGGGCTTGATCAGGTACCCGGCGCCCCGCCGCGTGTGGATCATCGGCTCCCGGCCCGCGTCGATCTTCCGCCGCAGATACGAGATGTACAGCTCGACGACGTTGGCCTGGCCCCCGAAGTCGTAGCTCCACACCCGGTCGAGGATCTGCGCCTTGCTGAGCACGCGCCGCGGATTGCGCATGAGGTAGCGCAGCAGCTCGAACTCGGTGGCCGTGAGGTGGATGGAGTCGCCGCCGCGCGTCACCTCGTGGCTGTCCTCGTCGAGGGTCAGGTCGCCGACGGCGAGCACGGACTCGCTGCGCCGCCCGGACGCCCCGGCCCGCCGGATGAGGCCGCGCAGCCGCGCCACGACCTCTTCGAGGCTGAACGGCTTGGTCACGTAGTCGTCGCCGCCCGCCGTGAGTCCGGCGATGCGGTCCTCGACGGCGTCCTTGGCGGTCAGGAACAGGACCGGCACGTCGGGGAGTTCGCGGCGCAGCCGCCCGAGCACGGCCAGGCCGTCCATGTCCGGCAGCATCATGTCGAGCACGACGGCGTCGGGCCGAAAACTCCGCGCTGCCCGCACCGCGCCCGCGCCGTCGTCGGCGCTGCGGATCTCCCAGCCCTCGTACCGCAGCGCCATGGAGAGCAGCTCGGTGAGCGACACCTCGTCGTCCACGACGAGTACGCGGACGGGGCTCCCGTCCGGCCTGAGCAGTTCGGTACGCCCCTGGGGCGAGGTCATCGTCATGGCTTCAGCGTGGGCGGCGGCGGTGAAAGACGGCTTTCGCCCAGCTGTGAATTCCCTGAGAAAAAGTCGTCCTCACTCCAGCCCGAACAGCCGCGCCCCGTTCCCGTGGCAGACCGCCCGGAGCCAGTCGTCGCCGAGGCCGAGCCGCTCCAGGGCGTCGAGCTGGTGGACGTACCCGTACGGAATGTTGGGGAAGTCCGTCCCCAGCAGGATCCGCCCGCCGAGCCCCAGCTCCGCGAGCCGCCCCCGCTCCGCGCGCGGGAACGGCGCGGACAGCTCGGCGAAGTCCGTGAACGCCATCGTCGTGTCGAGCCGCACCTCCCCGAACCGCTCGGCGAGGTCCAGGAAGTCCGCGTACTCCGGCATCCCCATGTGCGCCACGACGAGCCGCAGCCGCGGATGCCGCGCGAGCAGCCGCCCCACCGGCTCGGGCCCGGTGTGCTTGCCGGGCGCCGGGCCCGACCCGCAGTGCATCACGACCGGGATCCCGGCCTCGGCGAGGAGCCCCCACACCGGGTCGAGCAGCGCGTCGTTCGGGTCGTACGCGCCCACCTGCACATGCGACTTGAACACCCGCGCCCCGCCCTCGACGGCCGCGCGCACATAGCGCTCGGCGTCCGGCTCGGGGAACAGCGTCGCCGTGTGCAGACAGTCCGGCGTCCGCGCGGCGAACTCCGCCGCCCAGCCGTTGAGCCACTCCGCCATGCCCGCCTTGTGCGGATACAGCATCGACGTGAACGCCCGCACCCCGAACTCCCGCAGCACGGCGAGCCGCCGCTCCTCGTCGTGCCGGTACGCGATGGGCCACCGCACGCCCGTCAGCGGCCCGATCGAGTCGAAGTAGCCCCACACCTTCGCGAGGACGCGCTCCGGCATGAAGTGCGTGTGTACGTCGACGAGTCCCGGCAGCCCGAGCCGCCCCCAGAAGGCGGTGACCCGCTCCACCTCGTCGCCGAGCCGCGTCACCTCGTCACCGGGCTCCTCCTCGCCGACAGCCCCAAGCTCGTGATCACTCATGGCACCCACAGTCGGCCCCTCGCCGTGGCTCTGTCCAGCCTCCCGGGCCGCGCCTCAGAACAATCCGCCCTGCACCACAGGTATCTCCCGCACTGGAACTGTCACCTCCGGGGTCTCCGAGTCCCCCACCCCCACAAGCCGCCACCCGCTCATCAGCCGACTGTCGATCACCAACCCCCGTCCCGGGCCCACCTCGAGATGCAGATCGGGCCCGGCAGCAGCAACCAGCGTCCCGGCCACGACCCCGCCGTCCGTCAGCTCGTCCACGACCCGCCCCGCCCCGTCGAACCGACCGAGTCCGGCGAGCCCGAACTCCCTGCCGTGGTCCACGGCTTCGCACGGCAGCCGCTCCAGCGACTCGGGCCAGCCGCCGAGTGCCGCCGCCTTCCGGTGAAGCCCCGCCAGCTCGGCGGCCCGCTCCGCCGCGTCCGGCAGCCGTGACCGCAGGGCCCGCTTGCGCGCGTACGGAATCCGGTCCGGGACGCCGAGCGCCGTACGCAGCAGTTCCTCCGTGCGGCGCGCCGCCATCAACGGCCCCTGCCCGAGCCAGGTGTAGGCCACCGCCCCCTGTTCGAGGAGCCGGGCCCCGCCCCGCGCGACCCCGGTGATGCCGACCTTCACCAGGCCGGGGCCGAACCACGCCACGTACACGCGATACGGCCGCGGGTCGTCGGCGAACGTGTCCGCCGCGACCGAGTGCGCCCGGTCGACGCGGGCGCACTCCTCGCACTGCGCCCGGGTGGCCCGCCCCGCCACCGCCGCGCCCGCCGGACACGCCGTCCACCGCCCGCCCCGGAACACCCCGAGGCAGCGCCGCCCGCCCCGCACCCGGAACGCCACCGCGCCCCCGAACTCCAGCGGGCTCTCGCGCTCGCCGCGCCCCGGCGCGTACCACCCGAGCGCAGGTCCGACGGGCCCGCCGCCGACCCGCCATCGCACCCCCGTGCACCACCAAGTCATGGAAAAAGCATGCCGCACGCCACTGACAACGCCCCTTCTTGACCCACAGGTACACAACTCTGCTAGAGTCCTCGCCATGGGACGGCCGAAGCAGTTCGATCCGGAGACCGCCGTGGAACAGGCGATGCAGGTCTTCTGGCGCAAGGGGTACGGGGACACGACCCCGCAGGACCTCGTCGACGCCCTCGGCATGGGCAAGGGGAGTCTGTACCACGCCTTCGGCAGCAAGCACGGCCTGTTCGAGCTGTCCCTGCGGCACTACGGCGACACCCAGGCGAAGGCGCTCACCGACCTGCTCACCGAGGGCGACGACTCCGTCAAGGAGCGCCTGCGCAAGGGACTTGAGCTCCTGGTGGAGATGGACCTCGCCGACCCGGACCGGCGCGGCTGCATGGCGGTGAACACGGCCGCCGAGCTGGCCGTCGCCGACGAGACGGCCAGCACCCTCGTGCGCGGCATGTTCGCGCGCACCGAAGGCGCCTTCCAGGCACTGATCGAGGAGGGCAAGCGGTCCGGCGAGATCGCCCCCGACCGCGACGCCGCGACCATCGCCAGCCTGCTCCTGAACACGACCATCGGCCTGCGCGTGACCGCGCGGGTCGCGGACGGCCCCGACGGCATGCGCCGCACGATCCGGGCGGTCCTGGACCTCCTCTGACCCACCCCTCCCCCTGACCCACTCCTCCCTCTCACCCACCCTTCCTCTCGCCCTCCCTACGCATACCCATTTTTTGTACCCATAGGTAAACTACTGAAGGGACTCCCTCATGGACCTCAACCTCACCGCCAAGACCGCCGTCGTCACCGGCGCGAGCCGCGGCATCGGCCTGGCCACCGTCCGCACCCTGATCGCCGAGGGCGTCCGCGTGGTCGGCGCCGCCCGCACCATCACCCCCGAGCTGAAGGACTCCGGCGCGATTCCGTACGCCGCCGACCTCGGCACGCCCGAAGGCCCCGCCGCCCTCATCGACCACGCGCACGCCGAGTTGGGCGGCATCGACTTCCTCGTCAACAACGTCGGCGCCGGCGACGACGTGAACATCGGCGGCTTCCTCACCACGGACGACGCCCACTGGCAGGCGAACCTGGAGATCAACCTGTTCAGCGCGGTCCGCGCCAGCCGCGCCGCGCTGCCGGGGCTCGTCGAGCGCCGGGGCGCCCTCGTGAACGTCTCCTCGATCAACGCCCGCGTCCCCGGCTCGGGCCCGGTCGCCTACAGCACCGCCAAGGCGGCCCTGACGGCCTTCGGCAAGGCGCTCTCCGAGGAGTTCGGGCCGCAGGGCGTGCGCGTGAACACCGTCTCGCCGGGTGTCGTGCGCACCGCGATCTGGGAGGACCCGAACGGCTTCGGCGGCCAGGTGGCGGCGGCCGCGGGGGTCGACCACGCCCAGTTCATCGAGGCGATCCCGCAGTCCTTCAACATCGCGTCCCGCCGCATCACCGAGCCGGCCGAGGTCGCGGCCCTCATCGTCTTCCTGCTCTCGGACGCCGCGGGCAACATCACCGGCGCGGACCACATCATCGACGGCGGAACGGTCAAGTCCGCCTGATTCACCCGCATTTCGCGCACCGTACGAATCAACCGCTGCCCCGGTCCACCCGGGGCAGCGGCATTTTTCGGCGATCACGTACGTTCTCCCACTGTCACCAGGAGAAAGGACCAGGCATGACCGTCGTCATCGCCGAGCTGGCGTACTACCCCGTCAAGGGCTGCGCGGGGACGTCGGCGAGCGAGGCCGTGCTGACGCCCGCGGGCCTCGCGCACGACCGCAGCTTCATGGTCGTCAGCACGGAGGGCGTGTACCGAACTCAGCGTCGGGACCCGCGTCTCGCACTGATCCGCCCCGACATCGACGCCGACGGCACCCGGCTCACGCTCCGCGCGCCCGGCCACGACGGCGTGCACATCGACGTGGACACGTCCGGCGCCCGCAGGGACGTCGACCTGTTCGGGGCCGCGTACCAGGGCATCGACCAGGGGGACGCGGCCGCCGCGTGGCTGACGGACGTACTCGACGCACCGAGCAGACTCGTCCGCGTACCGCCGGAGCACCACCGCGTCACCGACGGCAGGACCCCGGGCACCTCCGGCTACGCGGACAGCTCGGCCCTGCACCTCATATCCCGCGCCACCGTGGACCTGCTGAACGGCAAACTGGCCGAACGGGGCGCGGAGCTCCTGCCCATGGAGCGCTTCCGCCCCAACATCGTGGTCACCGGCTGGGACGAGCCGCACACCGAGGACCGCGCCCACCACCTCACGATCGGCACGGCCGAACTGGGCTACACGAAACCGGCGATCCGCTGCGCCGTCACCCTCGTCGACCAGGACACCGGCCGCCGCGCGGGCCCGGAACCCCTGCGCACCCTGGCGTCGTACCGCCGCGCGCCGCAGGGCGGAGTCGCCCTCGGCACGAAGTACTCGGTGCTGCGGTCCGGCAAGATATCGGTGGGCGACGAGGTGTGCGTCGGCGTGTGGGGTGAATCCGAGGTCCAGCCGTGAAGTGCGGTCCAGCCGTGAAGTATTGAGTGGACGGCGAGACGGAGCGTCAGCAAGGCTGCGTTCGCCGCGCGGACTTGACCGCGGCCCGTGAGAAGCCCGGCAGACCCCTGAGAAGCCCGGCAGACGAGGAGCCGACGCACGATGCCATCCGCCCCGCCCGACCCGACCGTGGTGCACCCGATGCCGGACCAGCCGCGCGTCGTCCTGCTGCGCCCCCTGATCACCTCACCCCTCATCGACGTGGGCGAGTTCACCTACTACGACGATCCCGACGACCCCACCGCCTTCGAGACCCGCAACGTCCTCTACCACTACGGTCCGGAGAGGCTGGTCATCGGCAAGTACTGCGCGCTGGGCGAGGGCGTGCGGTTCATCATGAACGGCGCCAACCACCGCATGGACGGTCCGTCCACCTTCCCGTTCCCGATCATGGGCGGCTCCTGGGCCGAGCACTTCGACCTGATCACCGGCCTGCCCGGCCGGGGCGACACCGTGGTCGGCAACGACGTCTGGTTCGGCCACCGGACCATGGTCATGCCGGGCGTACGCATCGGCCACGGCGCGATCATCGCCTCCGGCTCGGTCGTGGTCGACGACGTACCCGACTACGGCATCGTCGGCGGCAACCCGGCCACCCTCATCCGCCGCCGTTACGCCGACGAGGACGTGGCCCGGCTCCTCGAACTCGCCTGGTGGGACTGGCCCGTGGAGCACATCGGCGCGCACGTCCGGACGATCATGTCCGGCAGCGTCGACGCGCTGGAGGCCGCGGCGCCCTGACCCCGTCACCGCGACGGGGTCTGACCCTGCCCCCGCGGTCAGGACTAGGATCCGACCCATGGCCCCCCTGACCATGAACGACGTCGACCGGTTCGAGGCCTCCAGGCCCCGCCTGGAGGCCATCGCCTACCGCCTCCTCGGCTCCGCGGCCGAGGCCGAGGACGCCGTGCAGGACACCTTCCTGCGCTGGCAGGGCGCCGACGTCGAGCGCGTCGAGGTCCCCGAGGCCTGGCTGACGAAGGTCCTCACCAACCTGTGCCTCAACCAGCTCACCTCGGCCCGCGCCCGGCGCGAGACCTACGTGGGCGAATGGCTCCCCGAGCCGCTGCTCGCCGGGGACCCGATGCTCGGCCCGGCCGACACGGCCGAACAGCGCGAGTCGGTCTCGTACGCGGTACTCACCGTCCTGGAGCGCCTCTCCCCCAACGAGCGGGCGGTGTACGTGCTGCGGGAGGCCTTCACGTACACGCACCGCGAGATCGCCGAGATCCTCGACATCACCGACGCCGCCAGCCAGCAGCTCTTCCACCGCGCCAAGAAGCGGGTCGCGGAGGGCAAGGCGCGCACCGAGATCGACGAGGCCGCCGCCCGGCGGATCGTCGAGGAGTTCCTCGCGGCCGCCACCAGCGGCCAGACCGAGCAGCTCGTACGGATGCTCACCGACGACGCGATCGCGGTCGGCGACGGCGGCGGCAAGATCCCGGCCCGCGCCAAGGCGTTCGAGGGCGCCGTCGCGGTCGGAAAGTTCATGCGGGGCCTGTTCAAGCCCAGCAAGGCCAAGCGCGCGTACGTCGGCGGCTCGCCCGAGGTCTGGGTCACGACCGCCAACGGCGGCCCGGCCGTCGTCGCGGTCGTCGACGGCCGGGTCGTCGGCGTCATGTGCCTGGAGATCACCGCCGAGGGCATCGCGGCGTTCCGCAACCAGGTCAACCCGGACAAGCTGGGCCGCGCGACGGAGCGATGGGCGTCCGAGGACCACGGAAACCCCCTGCTCAACGCGTTCTGATCCTTCCTGCCACGTATCGCCTGACACCCCCTGACCACACTGTGACGTGGATCACGTCGCGCCCCTGTCAGAAAACATCCGGCTGCCCGGTTCAAGGGGCGAAACCGCGAACGAGCCGACGACGCGGAAGAGCCGAGACAGGGAGCAAGACAATGAAGCAGCAGCACCGCATCATCGTCCTCGGAGCCGGATACAGCGGAGCCATCGCCGCCGGACGCCTCGCCAAGCGGCTGCGCCGCGAGGACGTGGCCATCACCCTCGTCAACGCCGAGCCCGACTTCGTGGAGCGCGTCCGGATGCACCAGCTGGCGGCCGGCCAGGACCTCAGGCCCCGCCCGTTCAGCGAGATGTTCGCGGGCACGGGCGTGGAACTGAAGCTGGCGAGGGTGACGGCGGTGGACGTCGACCGCAAGAGGGTGCAGGTCACGGCCGCGAGGCCCGCAGCGGAGGCCACCGGGGAAACCGACGTACTGAACGAGGTACTTGAGTACGACACCCTCATCTACGCCCTCGGCAGCGCCTGGAACAGCCAAGGGGTCCCCGGCACGGCCGAGTTCGCCGACGAGCTGGCGAGCCGCCCCGGAGCGCTCCGGCTGCGCGAGCGCCTGGCGGGCCTGGAGGCAGGACAGCCGGTGGTCGTGGTCGGCGGCGGCCTGACGGGCCTGGAGGCGGCGACCGAGATCGCGGAGGCGCGCCCGGACCTCGACGTGGCCCTCGCCGCGCGCGGCGCACTCGGCGACTGGCTCTCGCCCAAGGGCCGCGCCCACGTACACAAGGTCTTCGCGGGCCTCGGCATCACGGCGCACGAACACGCCGCCGTCACGGACGTCGAGTCCGACCGCGTGGCCACGGCCGACGGCAAGTCGATCCCGGCCGCGATCACCGTGTGGACCACGGGCTTCGCGGTCCACCCGATCGCACGGGCAACGACCCTGGAGGTCACGGACACCGGCCAGATCAAGGTCGACAGCACGATGCGCTCGGTCTCGCACCCGGATGTGTACGCGGTCGGCGACGCGGCCATGGCGATGGGCCCGGGCGACAAGCCACTGCGCATGTCGTGCGCCTCGGGCACCCCCATGGCCTGGCAGGCAGCCGACGCGATCGCGGCCCGCCTGACCGGCACCAAGGTCCCGAAGACCCCGATCCGCTACTTCAACCAGTGCATCTCACTGGGTCGCAAGGAAGGCCTGATCCAGTACGTCACCGCCGACGACCGCGCGGTCAAGGCAGCCCTGACGGGCCGCTTCGCCGCCAGGTACAAGGAACTGATCTGCAAGGGCGCGGCGTGGGGCGTAGCCAACCCAACCCTCGGAATCCCGACGCGCCGCCGCCGCATCGCCCAGAACGCCACACAGCCGCAGCCCCGGACCGGCGAGACGATCAAGGCAACAGCCTGAACCCCCAGAGGCCCTGCGGACCACTCCACAGGGCCTCTGATGCGGGGCGCCCAATGTGGTCCCGGCAACGCAAGAGGCCCCGGATTTCTCCGGGGCCTCTTATCCATGTGCACTCGGCAGGATTCGAACCTGCAACCTTCTGATCCGTAGTCAGATGCTCTATCCGTTAAGCTACGAGTGCTTGATTTTTTTGTTGTGTTGCTCTTCCTCCCGGGCTTTTCTTCCCGGTCGGCGTTGCGGGAACAACATTACATGACCTGCGCCGTGAGGCGAAATCCGTTTGTCGCACCTGCTCTGAGCTGGGCAAATGCCCTCAGGGCGGGGTCCGCGGGGTGGGGGCGCGTGGGGCCCCTGTGGTGCGAGCGGTCGAGGAACGGCCGAAGCCCCGGTCGGATGACCGGGGCTTCGGATCGTGGTGCGGAGGCGGAGGGATTTGAACCCTCGATGGGCTTGAAGGCCCAAACCGCATTAGCAGTGCGGCGCCATAGACCGGACTAGGCGACGCCTCCCAACCTGCATCCCGCGCGAGCGCGGGGGTGCGTGCAGATGATGACACAGCCCGGGGGCGTGTCACCAATCGCGGCCTCTACGGTACTAGTCGGGCGGCCCGCAGGGCAAAGCGCATTTCCGGGCCGCAACGCGGTGGGGCCTGCGGCGTTAGACGCAGTGCGGTGAGGCCATCGGCGTCGACGGGCCGGGCCGGTCCCGCCCGAACCACGCCGGAGCCCCCGTCGGAACCCCGCGCCCCAGGGAGACCCCGTGAAGCCGTCCACCCAGCCCCTCGCCGAGTCCTTCACACTGCGCCGCCGCTTCCTTCTCGCCGTCTCCGCCCCCGTCGCCGCCCTGGCCGCCGTCTTCCCCGCCGCGGCGCACGCGTGCCCGGCGGACCACCCCGGCGCATCCGAGCGCTCCACCGTGCACCAGCTCACCATCACCGTCGCCGGAACCGACGGCACCGGCGACACCGGCGACACCCGCGGCAGCGCGAGCGACGGGACGTACACCCTCGAATGCGGCCCCACCGGCGCCGGCGGCACCCACCCTTCACCCGATGACGCCTGCGAACGTCTTGATCAGCTCGCGGCGGACGGCGCGGACCCCTTCGCCCCGGTGCCGCGCGACGCCATGTGCACCGAGCAGTACGGCGGCCCGGAGACCGCGTACGTCACCGGTACCTGGCAGGGGCGCCCCGTGGACGCCTCCTTCTCGCGCACCGACGGGTGCCGGATCGCGCGGTGGAACGGCCTCGTGCCGGTGCTCCCCGCGGGCGGCGGCGCCTGAGCGCACACAAAAGGGGGGCCGGGGAAAGGTCAGGCACCCGACGGCGCGCGCGTAAGGGCGCCGTCAAAGACTCGCCAAGCACCTGCCAAGCAGCCGCCGCACACTCACCCGCCGCGACCGAACCGACGTGCCCTTCTTAAGAAGGGAGTTCGCAACCCTTCCGTGACCAGGGACTACTGAAGGCTCACGACTTCTGCGTGCGACCTCCCTCTCATCCGGCGTCGCGCCCGCAACCACTCCCCGTAGACTCCCTCCCGTGACACGCCGCGAGCCGAGAGGCAAGATGGCTCGGGCGGTCGGCAAGGTGCGGTAATCAGGGAGGAAGCGTCGTCGTGAGCAGCAGGCCATCCCGAGGCGCTGCTCGCCTCGCAGCCATACTCGACGCGCTCCCGGACGCGTTGGTGCTGGTCAACGCCAACGGGACGGTCGTGAACGCGAACGCGATCGCGCTCGAGGCCTTCGAGGCGCCCGGCACCGCGCTCGTGGGGCGCGGACTCCTCGATCTGCTGCCCGAGTTCGACTCCCGGCTCATCCCCGGCTCCATGCGCCGACCGGACAGCACGGACGAACGCGGACGTACGAAGCCGAAGCGGATGATTGCCCGCCGAACGGACGGAACCGAGTTCCCCGTCGAGGTCACCAGCTCCAACCTCGAGGACAGCCGGCACGCGTACGACGAGCGGTTCGGCAGCCAGGGCGGATACGGCGGCTACGGCAGCGACGAGATGCTGATGATCGTCGTACGCGATCTGTCGGGCGCGCTCAACACCGAGGCCGAGCTCGCGCGTTCGCAGCGGCAGACCGAGATGATCCTGCGGGCCGCCGCCGAAGGCGTCGTCGGGACCGACACCGACGGGCGCGTCGTGCTGGTCAACCCGGCCGCCGCCCAGATACTCGGCTTCCGCGCCAGCGACCTCGGCGGGCAGGAACTGCACCCGCTCGTCCTGCACTCGCGCGCCGACGGCGAGCCCTTCGCGTACGACGAGTCCCCGCTCGCCGACACCCTGCGCTCCGGCCGCAAGCACCGCGTGCGCGGCCAGGTCCTGTGGTCCAAGAGCGGCGAGAAGGTCTCCGTCGACCTCACCACCGCCCCCGTGCGCGACGGCGACCAGCTCGTCGGCGCCGTCATGACCTTCACCGACCGGCGGCCGTACGACAACCTCGCCGAGAAGTACGAGGCCGCGCTCACCGAACACGCCGAGGAACTGCGGGCCGCGGCCGAGCAGCGCGAGCAGGAGCTGACTGCCGCCGCCGAACTGCGCGAGGAGGAACTCGCCGCCGAGCAGGAGCGGTACGCCGCCCTCGCCGAACGCGAGAAGGACCGCTACGAAGAGCTGGCCGAGCGCGAAGAGGAGCGCTACGAAGCCCTCGCCGCCCGGCACAGCCAGCTCATCGCCGTCCTCGGTCAGTCGCTGCGCGGGCCGCTCGACGAGCTGCGCCGCGAACTGTCCGCGCTCGCCTCCGACGACGCGGGCCAGCTCTGGCCCGAGGCCAACCAGGTGCTCCACCACCTGTCGGCCGGCTACGCGCGCATGACGACCCTCGTCGACAACGTCCTCGGCTACCAGCGCCTCGAAGCCGGATCCGAGGAGCTGTCCCTGACGACCGTGCTGCTCGACGCCGTCGTCGCCGCCGGTGTCGACGGTGCCGTCGAACTCATCGGCCCCGGGCGCGCCCAGTTCGCCGTGCACGCGCCGCCCATCGAGGTCGAGGTGGACGCCCACCGCCTCGCCACCGCGCTGGCCCATCTGATCGCCGACGTCGCCGGAATCGACGCCACCGGCAACACGCGCGCGGGGGCTGTGATTTCGGGGGTTTCGGGGGTTTCGGGTTCGCCCGGCGGCCAAGGTGCGTACGTCGACTCGACGGTGGTCGTGGCCGCCGCCCAGCGCGGCGAGGTCGTACGCATCGAGGTGCGCGGTCCGTACACCGGGGGAGACCCGGTGCACGAGCCGATCGTGCGGGGTGTCGTCGAGGCCCACGGTGGCGTGCTTCAGACGCACGAGGTGCCGGGCATGAACGGCAGCGCGTACGTGCTTGAGGTGCCCATGGGGGATGGCACGGGTGCCGTTCGTTCTGTGGGCGCTGTGGGTGCTGTGGGGGCTGTTGGTTCTTCGGTCTCTACGGAGAGTGCTGGTTCGGCGGATACGGCGGATACGGCGGCAGGTTCGTCCGGGGGCGCCGGGGCCGGGCGTCGGCGGGCTCGGCGGGCTTCGGTGGACTCCTTCTTGGACAGTGGGGATGCCGGGGGCGGCGAGGACGGCGGTTCGGGTGCCGGGGACGGCTCCGATGGCACCGGGTTCGTCGCGGTCGCCGACTCCGGTTCCGATTCCGGTGGGACCGGGCGGCGTCGGCGGCGGGCCATTGCGGAAGGGCCCGCGGGGGCCGGTGGCGGTGACTCTGTGGAGGCCGCGGGCGGTGCCGCGTCCGGCAACGGAGCCGCTGGTTCTTCGGGTGGTACGTCGGGTGGCACCGGTCGGCGTCGCGGGCGGCCCAGTCCGGCCGAGGGTGCCGTGATGACGGCGGCCGAGCACGCCGCCGGGTCGGCTGCGCTCGGTGAGACGGTGCCGCCGCAGGGCGTTCCCTCGCAGGGCGGTCCGGGGTCGGCGGAGGTCGCCGTGCCGTCCGGACGGCGTGCCCGGCGCGGTGGTGGACAGCAGGCTTTGGCGTTGCCTTCGGGGACGGGTCAGGCGGGAGCCGGCGGTCCGGAGGCGGGCGGTTCCTTCGGAGCCGGTGCCGGGGGCGACGGCGCGGAGCCGCGTTCCGGTGGTCGGCGGGCCCGGCGCGCGCTGGCCGCCGCGCGGGAGCGTGCCGCCGCGGAGGAGGCCAACAGCGGGCGCGTGTTCGCGCTGCCGCCGGCGGAGGCCGACCGCGACGCGGGCAGTGGTGCGCCTGGCGGGGCCGAGCAGGTGGGCGGGGCGGAGGGTGTCGTTCCGCAGGGTGGAGTGGCGCAGGGCGGTGTGGCGCAGGGTGTTGTGCCTCAGGCCGAGGGTGCTTCGGTCGGGGCGGGCGTCGTGCACGCGGGTGCGCCTCAGGCCGGTGTCCCGTACGGGGCGCCCGGACAGGCGGGTGGCCCGCAGGGCGGGGCCGCGCAGGTCGGCGGTCGGCACGGTGGGCAGGCGCAGGTCGCGGGACAGGTGCAGGTCGGCGCCTCGGTGAACGTGCCCGCGGGTGTGCAGGCCGGACTTCAGGGGGGCGCCCGGGGTGGCGTGCCCGCGCAGGGTGGTGCGCCTGAAGAGGCGGGCCATGTGCAGGAGGGTGTGGCCGCGGGTGCGCGGTCCGGTGGTGCGCAGGGTGCGCAGGCGGCCGGTTCGGTGCAGGGCGCGCAGGGGGCCAGGTCGAGGTCCGCTGGTGCGCGGCGCGGGGTTGCTGCGGGTGCGCAAGCGGCCTCGGGTGTGGCGGGTCAGCAGGGTGCGGCGGGTCATCAGCAGGGTGCCGCGGGTCCGCAGGGCGCTGCGTCCGCCGCCCACAGTGGCCTGCCCGTAGGCGCGCACGGCGTGCCGGCCGGACAGCTCGGACCCGCGGGGCAGGGCGTGACAGCCGGACAGCACGGACCCGCAGGGCAGGCTCTGCCCGCCGGACAGCGTGGACCCGCAGGGCAGCATGCCCCCGCCCTCCACGACCCCGCCGACGACCACACCCCGCCGCAGCCGCACCCCGCGCAGCCCTCGACGCTGCCCGGCCAGGCCGGACCGGCCACGTCGGCCACGCCTCCCGGATCTGGCGGATCTCCCGGCCACGCCGGACCTGCCCCGCAACCCGGACAGCCCCAGCCCGGCCAGACTCAGCCCCCGACCGGCCGCCGCCGCGCCCGCCAGGCCCCGCAGGCCCCGGCCGCCGACCCCGCCACGACCGGAACGCCCGCCCAGGGCATGCCGGTTCAGGGCACCCCTCCGGGCGCCACCCCCGCCGCCGGTGTGCCCCAGCAGGCGGGCCCGCACCCCGAGGGCGCAGCCTCTCAAGGCCCCGCCCAGGGCATCCCGACGCCCGCCCGCGGCGGCGCCGCCGCCCTGCCGCCGGAACGTGACCCACGCGCGCGTGCCGCCCAGCCGCTGCCCGCCGAGGCCGCCCCCGTCGACCCGAACTCGACGCAGGGACGCGCCATCAGCGTACGAACGCTCGGACAGGGTGTGCCGTTCGGACGCCAGGCAGCCAAGGAGCAGGGACAGGCTGGACCGGCCGCGCAGCCGGGACAGCCGCAGCAGTTGCCCGCGCCACAGCAGCCTCAGCAGCCGCAACAGGCCCCGCAGCCCCCGCAGGCCCACCCCTTGCCCCAGCCCGGAGCACAGCCGGACTCGTCCCACACGCCCGCGCAGCCCTCCTCCGGAGGCTCGGGCCGGCGGCGCCGGCTGTCGACTCCGCCCGCGGCGGCCACGCCCGCAGGGCCCGTCGCCGACGAGCACCAGGACGCGGCCCGCCCGCACCCCCAGGCACAGCCCCAGGCCGCCAAGGCGCAGCCGCAGCCCCGGCTTTCGCCGACCACCGAGGGCACCGGGCGCGCGTACGCGATCGGTGCTCCGGACGAGGACGCCGACGAGGGCCCCGAGATGCTCGACGGTCCCGGCGGCGCCATCGAGGTGTCGAACCAGCCGCAGCCGCAGCCCATGGACGACGAACTGCCGCCCGAGCCGCTGGACAACCCGCGCCGCCTCCTGGTGTGGCCCGCGCCGGACGTCACCACGCAGCAGGCCCTCAGCGACCGCGGCTACCGTCCCGTCATCGTGCACTCGCGCGAAGAGGTCGACGCGCAGATCGCCGCGTTCCCCGCGGCCCTCTTCGTGGACCCGCTGACGGGGCCGATCACGCGTACGGCGCTGCAGTCGCTGCGCCAGGCCGCGGTCGCCGCCGAGGTGCCCGTCCTGGTCACGGCGGGACTCGGTCAGGCCTCGCGCGAGGCGGCGTACGGCGCCGACCCGGCCGTACTCCTGAAGGCCCTGGCGCCGCGCGACAGTGAGCAGCACCCGCCGCGCGTGCTGCTCATCGAGGAGCACGAGGAGATCGCGCTCGCCCTGACCGCGACGCTGGAGCGGCGCGGGATGCGGGTCGCGCGGGCCGAGAGCGACGCGGACGCGGTCACGCTCGCCGCGCAGATGCGGCCGAACCTGGTGGTCATGGACCTGCTCCAGGTACGCCGCCGACGTGCCGGGATCATCGACTGGCTGCGCGCGAACGGGCAGTTGAACCGCACGCCGCTCGTCGTCTACACGGCGGCCGTCGATGAGACCGACCTGCCGAAGCTCGCCGCGGGCGAGACCGTGCTGTTCCTCGCGGAGCGGTCCACCAGCGGCGAGGTGCAGAGCCGGATCGTGGATCTGCTGGCGAAGATCGGTACGAACTGACGTAGCTCGGTACTATCTGGCGTAGCTCGGCACTAACTGGCGTAGCTCGGTACGAATCGACGTGCCGAAGGGTCAATCGGTCGGCGCCGTGAGGCGGCGGGCCGCGGCGCGGACCGAGGCGCGCAGGCGTGCGCGGTCCTCGTCCCCCGCGCCCACCAGGACGCGCCTCATCTGCGGCACCGCCGACGCCCAGCCGGCCAGCGCGACCAGCATGAACAGCAGGTCGGTCGCCGGGATCGCGTCCGTGATGACGCCCCGCGCCTGGGCCTCCTCGAAGGCGGCGACCTTGCTGTCGTAGTGCGCCTGGCGCTCGTACTCGTGCGGCAGCTCCTCGGTGCCGCCGTACTCGATGCCCTCCCAGAAGAGCAGGCGCAGCACCTCGGGGTGGGTGGCGTGGTACTCGATGAGCCGGTCCATCCAGCCGTCTATGTCGTCGGCATCGACGGGCACGCTGACGGCCAGGTCGAGCATCTTCTTCTCCAGGACCTGGGCGAAGAGCTCGGCCTTGTTGCCGTAATAGGCGTAGATGAGCTGCTTGTTGGCCTTCGCCTCGCCCGCGATGCGGTCGATGCGGGCGCCCGCGATGCCGAACCGCGCGAACTCCGCGACCGCCGCGTCGAAGATCCGGGCCCTGGTGGCCTCGGGGTCTCTCACTGCCATGGGAACAGCGTAAGCGACTTCGCCGTCCAACCAACCATTTGGTTGCTTGACAGTCGGCGGGTCATGACCTCAGACTTTTTACAACCAACCAGTTGGTTGCAAGACAGAGCGCGAAGGAACCCTGCCGCCCATGACTTCAGCAACACCATCTCCGCCGGGTGCCCTGACGGACCGGCCCGGGCCCACCGGGACGACGGCGCACGCGGGCTCGTCGGGCCCGCCCGGCCCGGCCGCGGGACTCCCCCCGCGCCTGTTCCTCGTGCTCATCGCCGTCTGTACGGCGGTCACCGCGGCGAACATCTACGTCGCCGCGCCCCTGCTCCCCCTCATGGCCAAGGACTTCGGCTCGACTCCGTCGGGTGTCGCGTGGATCGCCTCGGTGGCCCAGTTCGGGTACGCGGCCGGGCTGCTGTTCTTCGCCCCGCTCGGCGACCGCGTGAACCGCAGACGCCTGGTCGCCGCGCTCTCGCTGGCCACGACGGCCGCGCTTGCCCTGGGCGCGGCGGCATCCGGCACCACGGCGCTGGCAGCCGCGATCCTGGTGGCCTCAGCGGCGACGGTCGTGCCGCAGCTGCTCGTGCCGCTCGTCGCCGAGCGGGCGCCGGCGCACCGGCGGGCCAGCCATGTCGCGGCCGTCATAGCCGGTCTCTTCACCGGCGTCGTCGCGGCCCGGGTCGTCGGCGGGCTCGCCGGGCAGGCCTTCGGCTGGCGCGCGGTCTTCCTCGGCGCGGCCGCGCTCACGGCGGTGCTCGGCCTGGCCTCCGCGGCCGCCCTGCCCAAGGAGAAGCGCCGCCGCACGGGCCCGCTGTTCGCGGGCCTCGCCCAACTCCCGCGTGTCGTCAGGTCGTCACCGGAGCTGCGCCGCGCCTGCGTGCGGCAGGGCGGGATGTACGGGGCGTGGAGCGCGCTGTGGACGTCCCTCGCGCTCCTGCTCACGGGCGACGGCGGCGACGGGTACGGCCTGACGACCGGCGCGGCCGGCCTGTTCGGGCTCTTCGGCCTGGCGGCGAGCGTGGTGGCGCCGGTCGCGGGCGGGTTCGTGGACCGGTTCGGCGCGGCCAAGGTGGTGGCGTCGGCCTATGGGCTCGCGGCGGTGTCGGTGCCGCTGTTCTGGCTGGGCGGCGAGCGGCTGTGGGCGCTGTGCGCGGCGGCGGTGGCCGTGCACGCGGCGCTGGTCGCGAGCCACATCGCCAACCAGACGCTGGCCCTGACCACCACCTCCACGCCGGCGGTCGCCAACACCGCCTACGTGGTGGCGGGTTTCGCGGGCGGCGCCGTCGCCTCGGCCCTCGCGGGCGCGGCGTTCACGCACTGGGGCTGGGGCGGGGTGTGCGCGGTGGCTGCGGGCTGCCTGACCGTGGGGTGGGGCGCGACGTCCCCGGTCGTACGGGGGTGGCGAATACGGCGGTGAGGCGGCGGATGCCAACGGGGCGGAGTACGCAGGCGGGGCGAGGTACGCCGACGGGGCGGGATACGGCGTACCCCGCCCGCGCCCGGCGCCGCACCGCGCGTCAGAGCTGCGTGACGTCCAGCTCGCCCGCCGCGTACTGCCTGCGCAGCACCTTCTTGTCGAACTTGCCGACGCTGGTCTTGGGGACGGCGGGAACGAGCGCCCAGCGCTCGGGGAGCTGCCACTTGGCGACGCGGGTGGCGAGGAAGTCACGCAGGACCGCGTAGTCGACGGTGGCGTCCTCCTTGAGGACGACGGTGGCGAGCGGGCGTTCGCCCCATTTGTCGTCGGGAACGGCGACGACGGCGGCCTCGGCGACGTCCGGGTGGGACATCAGCGCGTTCTCCAGCTCGACGGACGAGATCCACTCGCCGCCGGACTTGATGACGTCCTTCGCGCGGTCGGTGAGGGTCAGGAATCCGTCGGCGCTGATGACGCCCACGTCGCCGGTCCGCAGCCAGCTGTCGGGGCTGAACTTGTCCTCGGGCTTGAGGACTTCGCCGTCCACGCCGCCGAAGTAGGAGCCCGCGATCCAGGGGCCGCGCACCTCGAGCTCGCCCGCGGACTTGCCGTCCCAGGGCAGGTGGGCGCCGTCGGGCCCGGCCAGGCGGGCCTCGACGCCGGCGGGGAAGCGGCCCTGGGTGAGGCGGTAGGCGAACTCCTCGTCGGTGCCGATCGCGTGGGCGGGCGGCCGCGCGACGGTGCCGAGCGGGGACGTCTCGGTCATGCCCCAGGCGTGGCAGACGCGCATGCCGAGGGTGTCGAAGGCCTCCATCAGGGAGGGCGGACAGGCCGCGCCGCCGATGGTGACCTGGGTGAGGCTGCTGACGTCGCGGGGCTTGGCGGTGAGCTCGGCGAGCAGTCCCTGCCAGATGGTGGGCACGGCCGCGGCGTGCGTGGGCCGCTCGGACTCGATCATCTCGGCGAGCGGCGCGGGCTGCAGGAAGCGGTCCGGCATCAGCATGCCGACGCCGGTCATGAAGGTGGCGTGCGGCAGGCCCCAGGCGTTGACGTGGAACTGCGGCACGACGACGAGGCTGAGGTCGGCGTCCGTGAGGCCCATCGACTGGGCCATGTTGACCTGCATGGAGTGCAGGTAGATGGAGCGGTGGGAGTAGACGACGCCCTTGGGTTCGCCGGTGGTGCCGGAGGTGTAGCACATGGCGGCGGCACGGCGTTCGTCCAGGTCGGGCCAGTCGTAGCCGGTGGGCTTGCCCGCGATGAGGTCCTCGTACTCGTGGACGCGGGGGCGGACGCCCTCCAGGAGGGAGCGGTCGCCGGGTCCGGAGACGACCAGGTGCTCGACGGTGGGCATGCGGTCGAGGAGCGGCGCGATCAGGCCGAGCAGCGATCCGTTGATCAGGACGACGCGGTCGGCGGCGTGGCCGACGATCCAGGTGAGCTGGTCCGCGGGGAGCCGCAGATTGAGCGTGTGCAGCACGGCGCCCATACAGGGCACGGCGAAGTACGCCTCGACGTGCTCGGCGTTGTTCCACATGAACGTGGCGACGCGCTCGTCCTCCTGGACGCCGAGGTCCTCGCGCAGGGCGTGGGCGAGCTGGGCGGTGCGCGCGCCGATGTCCCGGAAGCTGCGGCGCTGCGGGGCGCCGTCGCCGGTCCACGTGACGACCTGCGCGTCCCCGTGCACGGTGGTCCCGTGATGAAGGATGCGGGTCACAGTCAGTGGTACGTCCTGCATGGTGCTCAGCACGGCATCCTCCCGGTCGGCGTGGCCAACAGGCGTCCGGACGTTCCCGGCGCTCTACCTGGCAGTAGCCCCAGATTCTTGCCGCATACCGCACGGTATGTCACTACCGCGGGAGCACGTGAGGAGAAAAAAGCCGCAGTGACACGGCGGAGGAGGGTGCGCGGTGGCGTGGCCCTGTCAGGCCATGGCCCGACGGCGCACAGCGGACGCTCAGCGGACCGGCGTCAGCTCCGGGTCCTCACGGAGCTTGCCGAGCGCCCGCGACACCGCGCTCTTCACGGTACCGATGGAGACCCCGAGCACCTCGGCCGTCTGCGCCTCGCTCAGGTCCTCGTAATACCGCAGGACGACCATCGCCCGCTGCCGCGCGGGCAGCTTCATGATCGCGCGCCACATCGCGTCGTGCAGCGCCTGCTGCTCGGCCGGGTCACCGGCCGGCACGGTCTCGGGTTCGGGCAGCTCGTCGCAGGCGAACTCGTCGACCTTGCGCTTGCGCCACTGCGACGTACGGGTGTTGAGGAGCGCCCGGCGCACATAGCCGTCGAGCGCCCGATGGTCCTCGATCCGGTCCCAGGCCACATACGTCTTGGTCAGCGCCGTCTGCAGCAGGTCCTCGGCATCGCTCGGGTTCGCCGTCAGCGAGCGGGCGGTGCGCAGCAGCACGAGCTGGCGGGCCCGGACGTAGGAAGCGAACGACGGGTAGGCGGATGGACTCGTGGTCCGCGTCGCGGCCTTCGATGCGCTGGTGCACACGGTCACCATGGATGCGGTCATGGCTCCACGCTAGAAGCGACCCCTACAGCAGCGGATCGGCCGCAGGTCCCGAAGCGTTGTCCGCCTCAGGTTGTACGAGGGGAGCCAGCCCCACCTCCTGAAGGTGGAGGAGGCGGGGCGGACCCTTGCGGGTTCAACCCTGAGGTGTACGAAAGTGGCTGGCCGCCGGGGTCGGAGGGCGGGGGCGTACGCGCCCGGCGGACGGCGGGCGTACGGGATCGGGGCCCGCCGCTAGCCCAGCGTCGCCACCGGTGCGTCCACCATGTTGCGGTCGATGGTGATCGTCCGGCCGCCGTGGCGCTCCGTGACGTTGCCCGCGTACTGGTGGATGCGCCGGTTGGGCTGCCAGGCGTCGCGGCCGAGCGCGGGCTCGCCGTCGGTGTCGGGCGCGGTGTTCCAGCGCGCGAACCACATCACCGACGGCAGGTCCTTCACACCCTCACGCCGTGCCTGGTCCATGTGCCGTACGCCGGAATTCGCGCTGCTGTAGAAGCCCGGTACGTAGCCGTGGCTGCGCACTTCGCGGTTCCAGGCCCGGACGAAGGAGAGCGTGTCGCGCGCGCACGCCTTGCGCTCCTGGCGGTAGGACTCCATGTCCAGGTAGAGCGGGCTCTCCGGCTCGATGCCGAGTCCCTGCGCCTTCTCGACCGCGTCGCCGCCCTCCCGTGTGCCCTGCTTCCAGGGGTCGCTCCCGATGCGGACGTGCTGCTTGTTGCGCGCGACGACGCACGGCGACTGCGAGCCGACGTACACGGGAAGCACCCCCCAGCCCATCTCGTCGACCGACTGCAGCCAGTCCCGGCTGAGGTGCGTCTGGTTCGGACAGGCCCGGCCGCGGCCGCCGAAGTACACCCCCACCGCGCCGTAGTCCGACGCGAGCCAGCGCCGCATCGAGTCGGCGGACGGCGCCTGGCAGGTGTCGAAGGCGCGGCCGTTGTAGGTGTCCGCGGCGCGGTCGAAGGCGTTCGCGTCGGCCCAGACCGATTCGGTCTGCGACGAAGGGCCACCCGGTGGCGGGTCGGCTTGCGTGGTCGTGTTCGTGGTCGTGTCGGTGTCCATGGCCAGTGTCGCCAGGCCGAGGGCGAGGGCGAGTCCCAAGAGCAGATTTCGTTGGCGCATACAGCGAGTGAACGGCCCTGCTCCGCCGCCCCGTGCGGGAGACGCGCCGCGTTCAGCCGTCCGCCGTCAGAATCAGCCCCGATGTGGGGACACCGGTGCCCGCCGTGACGAGGGTGCGCGCGGCGCCCGGTATCTGGTTCACCGCCGTGCCCCGCACCTGCCGGACCGCCTCGGCCACGCCGTTCATCCCGTGCAGATACGCCTCCCCGAGCTGCCCGCCATGGGTGTTCAGCGGCAGCCGCTCCTTCGCGACGAACTCCGCCGCCTCACCGGGACCGCAGAACCCGAACTCCTCCAGCTGCATCAGCACGAACGGCGTGAAGTGGTCATAGAGGATCCCCACGTCCACGTCCTCCGGCATGAGCCCGGACGTGCGCCACAACTGCCGTGCCACCACGCCCATTTCGGGCAGCCCGGTGAGGTCGTCGCGGTAGAAGCTCGTCATCTGCTCCTGCGCGCGGCCCGCGCCCTGTGCCGCGGCGGCGATCACGGCGGGCGGCCGCGGCAGGTCACGGGCGCGCTCCACGCTCGTCACGACGACGGCCTGCCCGCCGTCCGTCTCCTGGCAGCAGTCCAGGAGCCGCAGCGGCTCCACGATCCACCGCGAGGCGGCGTGCTCCTCCAGGGTGATGGGCTTGCCGTAGAAGTACGCGGCCGGGTTCGTCGCCGCGTACTTCCGGTCGGTGACCGACACATGGCCGAACGCCTCCGGTGTCAGGCCGTACGCATGGAGATAGCGCTGGGCCGCCATCGCCACCCACGACGCGGGCGTGAGCAGCCCGAACGGCAGCGCCCAGCCGAGCGCCGCGCCCTCCGCCGACGGCTCGCGCCGCTGCACCCCGGAGCCGAAGCGGCGACCCGAGCGCTCGTTGAACGCGCGGTAGCAGACGACCACTTCGGCCACCCCGCTCGCCACCGCGAGCGCCGCCTGCTGCACGGTCGCGCAGGCCGCGCCGCCGCCGTAGTGCACGCGGGAGAAGAAGGACAGGTCACCCATGCCCGCCGCCTGCGCCACCGTGATCTCCGGGCTGGTGTCCATCGTGAACGTGACCAGGCCGTCCACGTCGGCCGGGCGCAGGCCCGCGTCGTCCAGCGCGGACCGCACCGCCTCCACGGCCAGCTTCAGCTCGCTGCGCCCGGAGTCCTTGGAGAACTCCGTCGCGCCGATCCCGACGATCGCCGCCTTTCCGCCCAGGCTGTCTTTGCTTCGTACGCTCATATGTGGCCTCCCCGCGCGGGCACCGTGGCCGTGACGGTGCCGGTCACGTGCTTGCCGATGCTGTTGGCGCCGACGACCCTGACGGTGACCGTGACTGTCGCCGCGCCTCCGCCGGGTCCGGCCCGACCGACCTGCTCGACCTGCTCGACCGTCCCCGTCAACGTCATCGTGTCCCCGGGGTAGTTGGGCGCCCCCAGCCGGATCGCCACCTTCCGGAGGGTGGCCCCCGGGCCGAGGTGATCCGTGATGTACCGCCCCACGAGGCCGTTCGTCGTGAGGATGTTCATGAAGATGTCGGGGGAGCCCTTCTCCTTGGCGAGCTCCGCGTCGTGGTGCACGTCCTGGTAGTCCCGCGAGGCGATGGCCCCGGCGACGATCAGAGTGCGGGTGACGGGGATCTCCAGGGGCGGCAGGTTGTCTCCCGGGCGGAGCACTGAGGTGTTGTTGCCGCTCATTCGGACTCCTCCTCCGTTCATTCGGCCTCCTCCTGCGCCGCGATCAAGTCGCCCAGTTCGGCGAGGACTTCGCCGCCGCACCCCAGATACGCGTCCAGTTGTCGGCCCCACAGGAAGTGCCGGTGCACCGGGTGCTCGACGTCCGCGCCCGTGCCGCCGTGCAGATGCTGGCCCGCGTGCACGACGCGGCGGCCCGCCTCCGAGGCCCACCACGCGGTCGTCAGCGCGTGCGTGTCGTAGGGCAGCCCCGCGTCGCGGCGCCAGGCCGCCTCGTACGCCGTGACGCGGATCGCCTCCGTGTCCATGTACGCGTCCGCCGCGCGGAGTTGGACCGCCTGCTTCACGGCGAGCGGCTGGCCGAACTGCTCCCGCTCGTTCGTATGGGCGACGGCTCGGGCCAGGGATCCCGCGCAGACCCCGGCCTGAAGTCCCGCGAAGGCCGTACGGGCGGTGGCCAGCACGTCGTCGTACGCGGACCCGGGAGCAGCCTTGTCCCGCACCCCGGCCCCGGCAGAAGCCTCCTCCCGCACCCCGGACCCAGCAGAAGCCTCCTCCGGCACCCCGTCTTCGTACCCACCCCCCAACCGCTCCGCCCGCACCCCGTCCAACTCAAGCCGGCCCGCCCGCCAGGGCGCCGTCAGCTCCACCGGCTCGCAGTTCACGTCGGCCGTCCGCACCATCCACAGGCTGTGTCCCGCACCACCGACCCGCGCCTCCGACGACGACGCCGCCGCGACCAGGACGAACGTGGCGTCCCGCAGCCACGGCACCCAGGGCACCGCCCCGCACAGCCGCCCGCCCTCGGCCCGCACCCGGCCCCCGCGCGCGGGGAACGCCCCCGTCGCCACCTCCGTCCCGTCCCTCAGCCCCGGCAGCAGCCGCGCCCGCTGGTCCGCCGAGCCGTGCGCCGTCACCGCCAGCAGTCCGTACACACAGCTCGCCGCGAACGGCACCTGCGCCGTCGTCCTGCCCTGCTCCTCAAGGAGCAGCACCAGGCCGAGCAGCCCGACCTCCTCCACCGCGCCCGGCAGCCCCGCCGCGCACAGCGCCTTCCACAGCTCGGCGTCCGTCCCGGTGCCCGCCGCCGCGAGGCGGTCCGGTGTGGACAGGTCCCCGAAGATCCGTGCGGCCAGGTCGCGGGCGGCCGCCTGTTCCGGTGTGGGCGTGAAGTCCATGTCAGCGCACCCCTCCTGGGACACCGGCGCCGACCGGCCGGAACAGCGGCAGCTCCAACTCCTCGTCCACCCGCCGGAATTCAAGGCGCACCGGCATCCCGATCCGCACCTCGCCGGGCGGCACCCCCACCACCTGGCTGATGACGCGCACACCCTCCGCCAGCTCGACGAGCACCACCGCGTACGGTCCCGCCGCGTCGGCGTGATCGGACACGGCGAACGCCGGGAACGGCGGGTGGTGCATCACGACGTACGAATAGACCGTCCCCTCACCGCTCGCCTCGACCGCCTCCCACTCCGGCGAGCCGCAGGCGTTGCAGCCCGGCAGCCAGGGGAAGCGCGGGCGGGCGCAGTCGCCGCAGCGCTGGATGAGCAGTTGGTGTCCGGCCACGCCGTCCCAGAACCCGGCGTTGTCCCTGTTGATCACGGGGCGTGGCCGCTTGGCGGTGGGGCGCGGACGCGTGTCCGCAGGCCGTGACCGCGCGGGCGCGAACTTGAGGATCCGGAAGCGGTGCGTCCCGGCCGGCTCGCCGTCCGCGCGGACGTCCATCCGCGTCGTCACGAAATACCCCGTACCGAGCTTGGTCGTCTTGCGCTCGGAGACCGACTCGATCACCGCGTCGAAGGTGATCCCGTCGCCGGGGCGCAGCGGGCGCAGATACTCCTGCTCGCAGTCGGTCGCCACGACCGAGGCGTACCCGGCGTCGTCGAGCAGGGCGAACAGTTCGTCGTACGCCTCCGAGCGGCCGCTGTGGCCGTGCCCGGAGAGGCCGCCCATCGTCCACACCTGGAGCATGGTCGGCGGGGCGACGGCCTCCGGCCCGGTGTACGCCGCGTCGGTGTCCCCCATCGCCTCGCACCAGTGCCTGATCATCGGCTCGTTCACCGGGTCCTTGCCGCGCCCCGCGACGGCGGCGGCTCTGCCCTCGTACGCCTTCAACTTCTCGTACAGGTCGTCCGACTCGGTCGCCTCGGCCGACCTGGCCGGCTCCCCGCGTCCGCGCGTCATCGCCGCCCCCTCCGCATCCCGAGCCGCATCGTCGCCACGATCTCCCGCTGCACCTCGCTCACCCCGCCCCCGAAGGTGTTGATCTGCGCCGCCCTGTTCATCCGCTCCAGCTCCCCGTCCCCGGCCGTCCCCGACCCCAGGGACCCCGGTGAACCGGCCCGCACGAACCCCGCGTCCCCCACGATCTCCTGACATATTCGGTACGCCTCGACCGCCGATTCAGTTCCCGCGAACTTCACGCCGCTCGCGTCCCCGGGAGCCAGCCGGCCCGCCCCCACATCGCCCACCAAACGCCAGTTGAGCAGGCGCGTTGCCGCGAGCCGTGCATGTGCTTCGGCCAGTTTCAAACGGACCCACGGAGCGTCAACCCGACGTTCGCCACTCACCGGATCGAGGGAGCACGCCGCCGCGCGCGCGGCCGCGTAGAAGTCCTCGGCCTGCATGCCGATCGCGGCGAGCGCGACCCGCTCGTGGTTGAGCTGCTCGGTGATAAGGCCCCAGCCGCCGTTCTCCTCGCCGACGAGGTTCCCCGCGGGCACGCGTACGCCGTCGTAGTACGTCGCCGTCGTGGTCTGGCCGCCGACGGTCTCGATCGGGGTCCAGGAGAAGCCGGGGGAGTCGGTCGGCACGAGGAGGATCGAGATGCCGCGGTGCTTGGGGGCGTCCGGGTCGGTGCGGCAGGCGAGCCAGATCCAGTCGGCGTGCTGGGCGTTGGAGGTGAAGATCTTCTGCCCGTCGATCAGCCAGTCGTCGCCGTACGCCGACGCGGGCGCCTGGGCGTGTGCGGGCGCCTGGGCCTGGGCCTTGACCCGCGCCTTCCGTACCGCCCGCGTCCGCAACGAAGCCAGATCCGTGCCCGCGGAAGGCTCGCTGTAACCGATCGCGAAGACGGTTTCCCCGCGCAGGATGCCGGGCAGGAAGGAGGCCTTCTGTTCCTCGGTCCCGTACTTCATGAGGGTCGGCCCGACGGTGTTCAGCGTGACCATCGACACGGGCGCGCCCGCGCGGTACGCCTCGTCGAAGAACACGAACTGCTCGTCGGGGCCGCGCCCCTGGCCGCCGTACGCGACGGGCCAGCCGAGGCCGAGCAGCCCGTCGGCGCCGATGCGGCGCAGGATCCGGCGCTGTGCGTCCTGGTCGTCGGCCGGGGGCGGTCCTTCGGGCAGCAGTTCGCGGAAGTACGCGCGCAGCTCGGCGCGCAGGCGGTGCTGGCGTTCGGTGGGGGCGAGGTGCACGGGGGCGGCCTCTCCGTCTCGTACCGGCAAGGTTTCTGACTGTCCGTCAGAAACAGTCGGTCAGAAACAGAACCGGCGTCAAGGCCCCGGGGCGAAGCCCGCACCCGTAGGGGGTGGACGCGACCCCGAACACAGCTGCGCGGCAGTGCCCCAGGCACCGCCGCGCAGCCGTCACATCACCCCACTGAACAGGCCCCCGAGGATCACTCCCCGGCGAGGCCCGAGGTCACCACAGTTCGCTGAAGTTCACGGCGACGTTCGCGTTGCCCTGGTTGATCGCCGTGAACGCGGAACCGTTCACCTGGGCGGTGTTGCTCTGGTTCGAGGCGCCGTTGCCGACCGCCTGCTGCTGCGTGGTGGACGAGTTGCCGTTGTTGTCGTCGCCGACGCCGCTGCCGTCGACCGTAGCCACACCCGCGTTGGATCCGTTGTCCGCGAACGAGCCGTTGTCGGCCATCGCAACACCGGAGAACAGCGCGGCGGCGAGGGGCAGGGCCGCGACGGCGGCGAGGGCGCGGGCGGTACGGATGCTTGCCATGTCATTTCCTCCAGGACGGGGAGATACGCACCGGCAGGGAGCCGGGAACGCCTCAAGTAACGCTTGCTCCAAGGCAGTTGGCCGACCGCCTCGGGTTTGGATCTGCACGACGTCGCGAGACCAGAGTTGCCCACCGAATCCCCGCCGAACCACCCCGGAAGACACGATTCCCCCGCAAGCGTGAGGACAAGTCGATAAACACGCTTTGCATCCGCAGTGTTCCTGGTCGGCGCCACTCCAGTGGTCCGGCCCAGACGCCGCACGGGCTGAAGCGTTCCGGCAACTCCACGAACTGAGGGGGCGCCGTCCGCGCACAACGCGCCACCCCGGGCCACCCCCCTTCCCTTCATCGAACGTTTGTACGAAAATGAAGTCATGGCCCCCATCGACCGCCATGCAGAAGACCGCAACACCCCTGACCACACCCCTGATCGCGGCCCTGACCGCGCCCCTGATGGCGCCCCTGACCGCAGCCCTGACCGCAGCCCTGATGGCGGCGCCCCTGATCCCGCCCCGGAAGGCCGCGCACGGGGTCGCCTCTCGGCGGAACAGCCCTCGGCGGAACAGCCCCCATCGCACCCCTCGGATCGGCGGCCCCCCGCGGACCGGCGCGCCCACAGCCACGACTCGGCCGCCGCCAACCCCCGGGCCACCGCCGATCACCGAGGCGCCGCCGACCGGCACACCGCCACGCTCGCGCTCGCCCACGCCCTGTCCGCGGCCGAACGCGGCCTGGCCGTCATCCCGCTCTCCCGGACCAAGCTCCCGGCGCTGCGCTCCCCGCACCACGAGGACCCGCAGCCGTCGGCGTGCCGGGGCGAGTGCGGCCGCATGGGGCACGGCGTGTACGACGCGTCGACGGACCCGCTGCGCATCCGTGAACTGTTCGCCGCCGCGCCCTGGGCCTCCGGCTACGGCATCGCGTGCGGGCTCGCCCCGTACCACCTGATCGGCGTCGACCTGGACACGAAGTCGGGTGCCGACGCCCCGGCCGCGCTGCGGGAGTTGGCGCTGCGGCACCTGTTCACAATCCCGGAGACGGTCGTCGTGATGACGCCGAGCGGGGGCCGGCACATCTGGCTGTCCGGGCCGCCCGACACGGTGGTGCCCAACTCGGCGGGGCGACTGGCTCCGGGGATCGACATCCGCGGCGCGGGCGGCTACCTGGTCGGCCCCGGTTCCCGTACCGAACACGGCATCTACAGCACGGTGCCGGGCACGGCGCACCTCCCACCGGCGGCGTGCCCGCCCGCGCTCCTACGCCTGCTGGCCCCGTCGCCACGACGCCGCCCGTCACCCCCGGCCACGGACGCCCCACCATCGGCCCAACAAGGCCACGGCCTGGTCCAGTTCGTCCTGGCCGCGCACGAGGGCCAACGCAACACCCGCCTGTTCTGGGCGGCATGCCGCGCGTACGAGAACGGCCTGGGCGAGGCCCTCGTGGGCCCCCTCACGGACGCGGCACTCCGAGTGGGCCTCACCCTCCGAGAGGCCCGCTCAACAATCGCCTCAGCGGCCCGCCTGACGGGCCACGACTGACAACCCGACCGCCCGCGACCCGGCTAAGAAATCGGCAACCCCCCGATGGGCAACGACCGCGCCGCCGACCCATCAACGACCTCCTGCCCAGGAACCCCGTCAAACGAGTCCCGGGCAACCAACGAAGTAACAGCCACACCGTCCCCCGACCCCGCCCCCTCAACAGCCAAGGCAGGCCCAGCCGCCCCCATCACCATGGCGGCCCCCACAGCTCCCACGGCGCCCACAGCACTCACCGCACCCATCACACCCACAACAGCCCCAACAACCCTCATACCCGAAGCACCCCTTCCAGTTCCGGCAGCACACCCAACGCCCTGCCGAACCCCTTAACCCACCCCCACCCCACCGAGGTACCGCCCCCTCACCCGAGCGGCCCACGGCCACTGGGAGTCACGCCGGGCAAAAAAGAAGAGGCAGGGCGCCCGGAAGTTCCGGACACCCCGCCTCATGAGGCCTTACGGCCAGTTCCCGCGGTGGGTGTGGGATTTGAACCCACGGTGACATCGCTGCCACGACGGTTTTCAAGACCGTTCCCTTAGGCCGCTCGGGCAACCCACCCCGCGCCCGCGGCCCGTGGGCGGCGGTGGCGCGGGGTCAAGAGTAGCGGGTCAGCTGTCGCCCTTGCGTGCGCCCAGGGTCACGTCGGCTGTGCGCTCCTTGCCGTCCCGTTCGTAGGTGATCTTGACGGTGTCGCCGGGCTTGTGGGTCCAGATCTGGCCGATCAGGGTCGGGCCGCTGTCGATGACCATGTCGTCCAGCTTCTTGATGACGTCGCCGGACTTGAGGCCCGCCTTGGCCGCGGGGCCGCCCGGCTCCACCGCCGCGCCGGAGCCGCCGGCCGCGCGGTCGGAGATGGTCGCGCCGTTCGACGCCTCCCCCAGGGACACCGACGCGCCGATCACCGGATACGTCGCCTCGCCCGTCTTGATCAGCTGCTGGGCGACGTTCTTCGCCTGGTTCACCGGGATCGCGAAGCCGAGGCCGATCGAGCCCGACTGGGCGCCGCCCCCGAGGCCGCCGCTGTCGGCGGGCTTGATCGCGGAGTTGATGCCGATCACCGCGCCGCGCGCGTCCAGGAGCGGGCCGCCGGAGTTGCCCGGGTTGATGGACGCGTCGGTCTGCAGCGCGCTCATGTACGAACTCTTGCTGCTGCCGCCGTCGCTGGACGTCACCGGCCGGTTCTTGGCGCTGACGATGCCCGTCGTGACCGTGTTGGACAGGCCGAAGGGCGCGCCGATGGCGATCGTGGAGTCCCCGACGGCCACCTTGTCGGAGTCGGCGAGCGCGATCGGGTTGAGGTTCGCCGGCTTGGACTTGAGCTTGATGACCGCGACGTCATAGCCCTCCGCCCGGCCCACCACCTCGGCGTCGTACTTCTTGCCGTTGGAGAACGTCGCCGACAGCTTGCCGCCCTGCGCGGCGGACGCCACCACGTGGTTGTTGGTCATGATGTGGCCCTGCTTGTCGTACACGAACCCCGTGCCCGTGCCGCCCTCGCCGCTGCCGCTCTGGGCCTCGATGGTGACGACGCTCGGCAGCGCCTTGTTCGCGATGGCCGCCACCGACCCGGGCTCGCGCTTGAGGTCGGCCGGGGAGTCCGACGCCGAGACCGTCGTCGAGTCCGTGCCGCTGTCCTCGCTGCGGTCCGCCGCCCAGAAGCCGAGGCCGCCGCCCACGCCGCCCGCGACAAGGGCCGCCGCGATGACGGCCGCGACCAGGCCGCCGCGCCGCCCGCCGGGCTTCGGCGCCGCCGGCTGCTCCGCCGTCCAGGACGCGCCCCAGCCGGAGCCGGAGCCGCCACCCTGCGCGTACGTAGGCACGGCGGGCGGCGGAGGCGGCGGCCAGGCCCCGGAACCGGCAGGGGCGTGCCCCGAAGAGGCGTGTCCGGCGGGGACCTGCCCGGCGGTCGTCTGGCCCGCGCCCACGTGCGCGGCCGTGTGTGCGTACGGATCAGGAGCGCTCGGCGCAGGAGCGCTCGGCGCGGGAGCCGCCGGGCTCTGTGCCGGGGCAGGGGCCTGCCCGGCCGCCTGCTCCCCGGACGCGGAAGCAGCGGGAGTGTCCACCGGCACAGGAGGTGCGGACGGGGCCGGGGGTACCTCAGTGCCCTCGTTCTCGGTGCTCACAGCTTCTTCTCCTCGGTCCACGCTGTCGTACTCGGTCACGGCCTGAGAGCAGCAAACGATCAATTCGGTTCAGTTTTGTCTGTAGTCAGCTTTTCCCATGGGCTGTCAGGGCACCATAAGCCGATGCTGTGCGTTCACGGCGGGCGAAACCGCCCCATTCGAAAGGCCCAGCCGGACAGCGATGGCACGATGACGCGGTGACCCACGCACGACAGCACCAGATCCAGGTCGTCGCCCACCGCGGAGCCTCTGAGGACGCCCCGGAGCACACGCTGGCCGCGTACAAGAAAGCGGTCGAGGACGGCGCCGACGCCCTCGAATGCGATGTACGGCTCACTGCCGACGGCCATCTCGTCTGTGTCCACGACCGCCGTGTGAACCGCACCTCCAACGGCCGCGGCGCCGTCTCCGCGCTGGAGCTCGCCGATCTGGCCGCCCTGGACTTCGGCTCCTGGAGACTCGCTGGAGAGGGGCCGGAAGCCGGCCCGGACGGGGATTCGGACGGGGATTCGGACGGGGAGGTCCCGGACTGGGAGGAGGGGCCCGATCCGGCCGACACCTCCGTGCTCACGCTGGAGCGGCTCCTGGAGCTAGTGGCCGAAAACAATGCCTCCGGACGGCACGTCCAGCTCGCCATCGAGACCAAGCACCCCACCCGCTGGGCGGGCCAGGTCGAGGAGCGGCTGCTGCACCTGCTCAAGCGCTTCGACCTCGACGCGCCGCCCGCCGGCGGCCCTTCGCCCATCCGGGTCATGAGCTTCTCGGCGCGCTCCCTGCACCGCGTGCGGGCCGCGTCGCCGACCCTGCCGACCGTCTACCTGATGCAGTTCGTCTCGCCCCGCCACCGCGACGGCAGGCTCCCCCAGGGCGTGCGGATCGCGGGCCCGGGCATCCGGATCGTACGCAACCACCCCGGGTACGTCGCCAAGCTCAAGCGCGCCGGGCACCAGGTGCACGTGTGGACCGTGAACGAACCCGCGGACGTGGAGCTCTGCGCGCGCCTCGGCGTCGACGCGATCATCACCAACCGCCCCAAGCAGGTCCTGTCCCAACTGGGCCGGAACTGACCTTCGTTACGGGGAGTGCACCGGCGCGTTCGGTCCGTATTCGATCGTGACGAGTGCGTCACCATCCCGGTGTTGGCCGGTTTCCGGTCCAGTCCATTGGGGCATCCACACCGTGGCGTGGGGCAAAGGAGGTCTCGGGGGTGGCGTTTGTGGTGGCACGGGAGGTGCCCGCGTCGTCGAGCATGGCCGTACCCCATGGTCCTGCGGGCGTGGGGGAAGCAAGGCACCGGATGCGCGACCAATTGCGCATCAGCGGAGTGTCCGAATCGGTCATCGACGACGCCGTACTGATCCTTTCCGAACTCCTCAGCAATGCCTGCCGACACGGCAGACCGCTGGGCGAGGGGATGAACGGGGACGGCGGCGGCGACGACGGAGATGTACGCGCCGCGTGGCGCGTCGACAAGACAGGACGGCTCACGGTCGAGGTGACGGACGGCGGCGGCCCGACCCGCCCGATTCCGGCCACTCCCTCGGTCACGGCCCACGGCGGCCGCGGGCTCAACATCATCACCGCCCTCGCCGAGGCCTGGGGCGTCCGCGACGACACCCGCGGCGAGGTCACCGTCTGGGCCCTGGTGCAGTCCGGGCACCGTCGCGAGGATTTCGCTACGCGCGTCGCCGCACCGTCGGCGGCCGCGATATCCGACCTGCGGTTCGCCGACCCCTTCGACGACTTGGACTGAGGTCTGCGCAGCCGGCGGCCGGGCGGACGCCGCCGCGCCCGGTCCCCCACCGGTGAACGGCTAGGCTCGCGCCCGTACGCAAGCGAGCCGTAACCGGGAGACACCCACGATGGCCAAGAAGCGCCCGCAGACCAAGGGCAACCAGGGCAGCAAGGGCAAGCAGCCGCAGCTCAAGGACCACGAGGTCCCGGTCGTCGGCGCCAGGGAACCCTGCCCCTGCGGTTCGGGCCGCCGCTACAAGGCCTGTCACGGCCGCGCCGCCGCGCACGCGGTGACCGAGCTGGTGCAGCGCCCCTTCGACGGACTGCCCGGCGAGTGCGACTGGGTGGCCCTGCGCGAGCTGGTGCCCGCCGCGACCGTCGAGCTCACCCTGAAGAACGGCCTTCCCGAGGGCGTGCCCTCGGTGACGCTGGCGACCGTCCTGCCGATGGCCTGGCCCGCGCTGCGCCGCGACGACGGCTCGGTGCTGCTCGGCCTGCAGAACGACACCTCGTCCGGCGACATCAGCCGCGACCTCGCCGACACCCTGGAGCGCGCGCTCACCACCGAGCCCGGCCAGCCGGTCGCAGGACGCCGCGCGCCCTCCGAGGGGCCGCGCCTGCAGGACCTGATCGACGAGAAGAGCGCGTTCGAGCCGGTCGTGCACGCCGGTTTCGAGTTCTGGGTGCCGGACGCGGAGAACGCGACTCCGGAGGTGTCCGCCTCCCTGGAGCGCGCGAACGCCGCCGCCATCCCGACCGTCAAGCTCCCCGGCGTGGACGCCGCGTACTGGTGCGAGACCCCGGAGAAGAACCACCTGCGCTGGGTCATGCCGCACCCCGAGGAGCAGCTGCTCGACGCGCTCGCGCGGCTGCACGCGGCCGGTACGTCGAGCCTCGGCGAGGGCACCCGGCTTGTGGGCTCCTTCCGTGCGCACGGGCTCATCGTGCCGGTGTGGGACCTGCCGAGCGGCATGGGCGCGAAGGACGTCGAGCAGCCCGCCGCCGAGTTCGCCGGGCGGCTCGCGACGGCGCTCGCGTCGACGGAGCCGCTCACCCCGGAGGAGCGGCGGGCGCGCGGCGGCCTCACCAACCGGCAGGTCACCCTCAGCTGAGCGGGGCCCGCCGTCTTGTCCCGGTGCCCCGCGGGACCGCCCCCGGGACCCCGCCGTCACTGACCCACCAGTCAGTCGGATCGGAACGCGTGACTCCTGTCACAACTCCCCTTGAGCGCAGGTAAATCCCTGTCCGGATAACTGAGATCGAATTTGCCAAGCGCCGATCTCTTGTTACCGTTCAGGTAGCCCGGTTGCTGGTGCATCCCCCGTCGCCAGCAACCGGGCGTTTCCATGCCCGGCGCCGAGTCGCGGAAAGTCGCACGCTCAACTGCCCCGGGCCGCCGCCTAGTTGCTGCCCGAGCGCAGCAGCAGCGCGTCGCCGCTCTCAGTCGCGAACTCCGCCACCGCCGCGTACTGCGCCGCGGTTCCCGCCGTGCGCTCCCGGGGTGTCTCGCACGCCGCCGGCTCGTCCTCCGCGCCGACCGCGCAGTGCATCTGCACGGTGCGTCCCTTGGGGCCCATGACGCTCAGCACGGCCTTCAGCGCGCGGCCGGTGGCGTTGCGGTAGTAGGTACGCGCCCACGTGTCGTCGGCCTGGGTCAGGACGCAGGTCTGGGCGTCGACGCCGTCGGGCGTGGAGAGTTCGGGGCCGCAGCGGGCGGTGGTCTCGCTCGGGGGCGGTGTGTCGGCCGCGAGGGCGGCCGGGCGGGGGTGCGTGTCCTGCGGCCGGGACGGGCGTTCGCCGGAGCCCTTCGGAGGTGCGGCGCGCTCCGGGGGAGGCGCGGCGGGGGGCTTGGCGTCGTCGTGGAGCACGGGCCCCGCGGAGGCGCCGGCGAGCGGCAGCAGCACGGCGACGGCCACGACGCCCAGGAGCGCGAGCAGGCGGGGGTTCACGGCCGGGCGCGGGTGCATGGCCCGAAGATAACGACCAAGGGCCCCCGGCCCGTTCGCCCCGCGCCCAATTCCCTTACAACTCGGGCGCGCTCACACCCGTACGAGTGAGCGCGTCCACCACGGCGTCCACGACGGCCTGGACGTCCGGCACCCAGGGGGCCGCGGAGCCCGGCAGGGGTGCCTGCTCCCAGCGCACCTGGCCCTGGCCCGTCTCCGACGGCGGCAGGGCCACGTACCCGCCCTCTCCGTGGAAGCGCAGCGAGCCGGGCACCCAGTCCTTGGCGTACAGGAGCGCGCCCAACTGCTCCATCGAATACGGCGCGACGAGGATGAAGACGCGGGCCGGCGTCGCGATGACCGGGCCGAGGCGGATGCCGGCTTCCTGAAGCGCGGACAGGGCGCGCGCGCCGGGCACGGCGGGCAGGCTCACGGCGCACGGGGCGCGTCCGCCGGTGGCCAGGAGCACCGGCGCGCCGGGACGGTTGGTCCACCACCAGCGCACCATGCGCTCGTCGGTGGTCGCGGCAAGGAGGCCCGGGTCCAGCGGGTGGGCGCCGGGGAACGCGCATTCGGGGTCCGGACAGGCACAGCGCACGGCTCCGCCGCGCGGGCCGGGAGCGTCGCCCCTGCCACTCTTTGCGAGTGTGCCGAAACCCTGCCTGACCTGGCCTTCGATGCCGACGCCCGGCAATACGGGCCAGTGCCACGCCGTCGCGAAGGTCAGGGCCGCGCCGAGCAGAGCGGGACTCTGGTCAGACTTCCTACCGATCTTCCTGCCGATTCGCCAGGACAGGAGCCTGCGTCGCCTTCCGAGGATCTCGCGCATGAGCGCTCGTTCCTTTCCGTTACACGCAGAGGGACACTTCGGGCCACATCACACCATGAGTGGATCTCTATCGCCGTGCGTACGAGGTGCGCGTACTAGGTGCATGCAAGTGCGTACAGGTGCGTACAAGCTGGCGCATCACGCCCCAGCCTGCGGCATGGGGCTCCCCTATGGGCCGAGCGTTAACGTGGCGTGGGGTGGCGGCGCCTGGCGTTTGCCGTCCCGCGTACTTCTTGCCGCCCGTGCCACGGGAGGATGGGGCACGGTCGCCGTGGGTTAAGACGCCCGGGTCCGCCGCCAGGTTCCGGGCATCGTGCAACTGCCCCTGGCCATCACCGAGTACGTACCCATCACGACCGCTGTGACGCTCCTTCGAACAATGTCAGTCGACCGCAATATGCCCTTCCCTGCAACAGTTTCCGGCCAAGATTTCAAGATCGCTGGCAGTTCGCAGAATTCACGTCCGTACCTCTGGACACCAGGAATCCTCGCAGGACAATGCTGGACATCCCCTCTCCACTGCGTGTAGATGTGGAGACATTGCTAGCGGCGCAGAACACCAGGGGGTTTGCGATGCTATTGAGCAATACGCACAGGCCGGAAAGCCGTCAGCCATGACCGCCCCTCACCTCCCGAAAGTGGCCGGAATCGATTCCACAGTTCCGCCGCCCGCCCACACTGTCCCGCCCGGCCCCGCCGCCCCATATGCCCAGGCCGCACCGGGCGCGCTGATCCAGGACCGCCTCGCCGGCTGGGTCTCCGACCTCACCACGCTGCACGAACTCACGGAACGCCTGTCCCGCACGAGCACACTCGACGGCGCCCTCGACGAACTGTTGCGCGCCGGAGCCGCCCTCGTCGGCGCCCGCCGCGGCCTCGTCGTCCTGGAGCCCGCCGACGGCCGCGGCCCCGACACCACCGTCGGCCTCGGCCTCGCCCGCGCCGACCTCGGGCACCTGGAGACGGTGCCGCGCGCCGCCACCGCGTTCGGCAGACTCCTCGACGCCACCGCCGCCACCGCCACCGCCGGGGACGCCCCGGGCCCGGCCGTCACCGAGATCGTGCAGCCCGACCTCTTCGCCGACGACACCCTCGACCCGCGTCACCGCGAGGTCGCCGTCCGCCTCGGATACGCGGCGAGCTACGCGCTGCCGCTGGTCACGGACGCGGCGGGCCGCGTGGGCGCCGCGGCCTGGCTGTACGACGAGCCCGCCGAACCGGCCGAGCGCCGACGGCACCTCGTCGGCCTCTACGTCCGGCACGCCACCGAGCACCTCGCGCGCCTGGTGGAGCTGGACCGCGCCCGCACGACCGAGGCGACCCTGCGCGCGGAGCTGCTGCCCCCGCGGCTGCCGCGCGTCGCCGGCGTCCAGCTCGCGGCCCGGCACCACACCGGACCGCGCGGCGGCGGCGACTGGTTCGACGCGCTGCCGCTGCCCGACGCGGCGCTCGGCCTCGCGGTCGGCTCCGTCACCGGGTGCGGGCCGAGCGCGGTCGCCGCGATGGGGCGGCTGCGGGCCTCCCTGCGGGCGTACGCCGTGATGGAGGGCGAGGACCCGGTCGCCGTCCTGTCCGACCTGGAGCTGCTGCTCCGCCTGACCGAGCCCGCGCGCTCGGCCACCGCCCTGTTCGCGTACTGCGAGCCCGCCCTGCGCAAGATCGTGCTCGCCGGGGCCGGGCACAGCCCGCCGCTGATCGTCGGCGAGCGGCGCACGGAGTTCGTGGAGACGTCCCTGTCGGCGCCGCTCGGCATGCTCGCCTGCTGGGAGGCGCCGAGCGTGGAGATGCGCCCGGAGCCGGGAGAAACACTGCTTCTCTATACGGACGGGCTCCTGCACCGCACCGGTGAAGCGATGGACCGCGCCTTCGCCAAGCTGCACGCGGCGGCCGTGAGCGTGCCGAAGGCCGCCCGCGACGACCCCGGGGCGATCGCCGACCACGTGCTGCGCACGGTGCTGCCGGAAGGCCTGGACGCGCCGGACGGGTGCGACAGCGAGGAGGACGTGGTGCTCCTCGCGGCGCGCTTCGAGTGAGGTGGCCTCGCACGCGGCACGCTTCGCGCGAGGTGAAGCGGGCTGCGCGCACGTTCACTCACTCCCGGTGAGCAGGCTCCTGTAACAGGTCTTCCGCCCCTGGGCCCCCTTCCGTACGACCGTACGATGGGTGGCGGCCCAGTGTCGTACATAGCCGTCAAACAGGAGGCAGACCGTGTCGGACGCCCTCAACCCGGAGACCCCGGAAGAGCTGGTGGAGACGGAAGAAGAGCCGATCAAGCAGCGCAAGAACGGCCTCTACCCCGGTGTCTCCGACGAGCTCGCCGAGAACATGAAGTCCGGTTGGGCCGACACCGAGCTGCACGACCTTCAGCCGGTGCCGCAGGCGAAGCACACCGCCGCGCGCCGTGCCGCGCTCTCCGCGCGCTTCCCCGGCGAGCGCCTGGTGATCCCCGCGGGCAACCTGAAGACCCGCTCGAACGACACGGAGTACGCCTTCCGCGCCTCCGTCGAGTACGCGTACCTCAGCGGCAACCAGACGGAGGACGGCGTCCTCGTCATGGAGCCCGCGGGCGAGGGCCACAAGACGACGATCTACCTGCTGCCGCGCTCCGACCGGGAGAACGGCGAGTTCTGGCTCGACGGCCAGGGCGAGCTGTGGGTCGGCCGCCGCAACTCCCTCACCGAGGCCGAGCGGCTCTACGGCGTCCCCGCCTCCGACGTGCGCGAGCTCGCGGACGCGCTGCGCGAGGCCACCGGTCCTGTCCGCGTGGTGCGCGGGTACGACGCCGGGATCGAGGCGGCGCTCGCCGACAAGGTCACCGCCGAGCGCGACGAGGAACTGCGCGTCTTCCTCTCCGAGGCCCGGCTCGTCAAGGACGAGTTCGAGGTCGGCGAGATGCAGAAGGCCGTGGACTCCACGGTGCGCGGCTTCGAGGACGTGGTGAAGGTCCTCGACAAGGCCGAGGCCACCTCCGAGCGCTACATCGAGGGCACCTTCTTCCTGCGCGCCCGCGTCGAGGGCAACGACATCGGCTACGGCTCCATCTGCGCCGCGGGCCCGCACGCCACCACCCTGCACTGGGTGCGCAACGACGGCGCCGTGCGCTCCGGCGAGCTGCTCCTGCTCGACGCGGGCGTCGAGACGCACACGTACTACACGGCGGACGTCACCCGCACCCTGCCGATCAACGGCCGCTTCGACGAGCTGCAGAAGAAGATCTACGACGCGGTGTACGAGGCCCAGGAGGCCGGCATCGCGGCGGTGCAGCCGGGCGGCAAGTTCCGTGACTTCCACGACGCCTCGCAGCGCGTGCTCGCCGAGAAGCTGGTCGAGTGGGGCCTCGTCGAGGGCCCGGTCGAGCGCGTCCTGGAGCTCGGCCTTCAGCGCCGCTGGACGCTGCACGGCACCGGTCACATGCTCGGCATGGACGTCCACGACTGCGCGGCCGCCCGCCGCGAGACGTACGTGGACGGCACCCTGGAGCCCGGCATGTGCCTGACCGTCGAGCCCGGCCTGTACTTCCAGGCGGACGACATCACGGTGCCGGAGGAGTACCGCGGCATCGGCGTGCGCATCGAGGACGACATCCTCGTCACGGAGGACGGCAACCGGAACCTCTCGGCGGCGCTGCCGCGCCGGTCGGACGAGGTCGAGCTGTGGATGGCGAAGCTGAAGGGCTGACGCTTTTCGCTTCGGTTCGCAGATGAGGGCCGGGCATCCCTGGGGGTGCCCGGCCTTCGCCGTACCCCGGCCCCGCGGCCGAACAACAAGCGGGCCTAGCCCTGGCGTTCGTCCGTCCCGGCGACCTTCCCGGTGCTCAGGGCGATCCGGTTCCACGTGTTGATGGTGAAGATCAGGCCGAGCACGTGCGCCAGCTCGGTCTCGTCGAACTGTGCGGCCGCCTCGGCGTATACGGCGTCCGGGACACCGGCGTCGGCGACGCGGGTGACGGCATCCGTGAGGGCAAGTGCGGCCTGCTCCTTGGCGGTGAAGAAGTTCCTGGCCTCGCGCCAGACGGCCACCATGTGCAGCCGGTCCTCGCTCTCGCCCGCCTTGCGCGCGTCGTTGGTGTGCATGTGCAGGCAGTACGCGCAGCCGTTGAGATGCGAGGCGCGGATCTGGATCAGCTCGACCAGGGCCGGGTCGAGGCCCGCGCGGGCGGCGGCGTCCAGGCCGATGACGGCCTTGAAGACCTTCGGGGCGGCCCTGGCGAAGTCGACGCGGGCGACGGGCCCGGCGGACGGGGTGTGCGTGGTGGACTCGGTGTGCGTGGCGGACTCGATGTACGCGGTGCTGTTCGTCATGACCATGAATCTACGAGCGGAAAGACCACGGGTAGGGTGCATTTCCATGGTGGATTCATGGGTCAATTCGGCGGAGCGCATCGGCAGTGACCTGCACCTGGAGCTCTCCGGCGGAGGCAGCCGCAGAGCCGCCCTGATCCGCGCGCTGCGGGCGGCGGTCCAGGACGGCAGGCTGGCCCCGGGCACCAGACTGCCCCCGTACCGCTCCCTCGCCGCCGACCTCGGCGTCGCCCGCAACACCGTCGCCGACGCCTACGCCGAACTCGTCGCCGAAGGCTGGCTCACCGCCCGCCAGGGCTCGGGCACCCGCGTGGCCGAGCGCGCCGCGCCCCCGCCGCCCGCCCGCGTCCCCAAGCGCTCCCCCTCCGCGCCCGCACGCCCCGCGTACAACCTGGTCCAGGGCCAGCCGGACGCCGGTTCCTTCCCCCGCGCCGCCTGGCTCGCCGCCGCCCGGCGCGCCCTCACCGCCGCGCCCAACGAGGCCTTCGGGCCCGGCGATCCGCGGGGCCGCGTCGAGCTGCGCCGGGCGCTCGCCGGATATCTGGCGCGCGTACGCGGCGTACGCACCGACCCGGAACGGATCGTGGTCTGCTCCGGGTTCGCGCACGCGCTGCGGCTGCTGTTCGGCGGGCCCGGGGGCGGCTCGGGCGGCGGGGTGCTGCGCGGTCCCGCCGCCGTGGAGGCGTACGGACTCGGCTTCCACCGCTCGCTCCTGGACGCCGCCAAGGTACGTACGGTGCCGCTGTCCCTGGACGAACACGGCGCCCGCGTCGAGGAGTTGGCGGACGTCGCGGGCCCGGTCCGCGCGCTGCTGCTCACCCCGGCGCACCAGTTCCCCACCGGCGGCCCGCTGCACCCCGCGCGCCGCACCGCCGCCGTCGACTGGGCCCGCACCCGCGACGGCCTGATCGTGGAGGACGACTACGACGGCGAGTTCCGCTACGACCGCGAGCCCGTCGGCGCCGTCCAGGGCCTGGACCCCGAACGCGTCGTGTACGTCGGCTCGGTGAGCAAGAGCCTGTCGCCCGCCGTGCGGCTCGGCTGGATGGTGCTTCCGGAGCACCTGGTCGACGCCGTCGTGACCGCCAAGGGCCAGCGGGAGGCCTGGGCGAGCGTCCCCGACCAGCTCACCCTCGCCGACCTCATCGACTCCGGCCACTACGACCGGCACGTCCGCCGCATGCGCCAGCGCTACCGGCGCCGCCGCGACCACCTCGTCACCGCCCTCGCCGACCGCGCCCCGCACATCACCGTCACCGGCATCGCGGCAGGGCTGCACGCCGTGCTGCGGCTGCCGCCCGGCACGGAGGCGTCCGCGGTGAAGGCCGCCGCCTGGCAGGGGGTCGGCCTGGAGGGCCTGTCGGACTACCGCCACCCGGCCGCGACCGCGTCCATGCGCGCGCCGGACGGCCTGGTGGTCGGGTACGCGACACCGCCGGAGCACGCGTACGCGGCGGCGGTGGAGGCGCTGTGCCGGGTGCTTCCACCTTCGGGGGAGGGGGAGTTGTGAGGCGTACGTCGCTTCCGGACCGATGTCGTACGCCGCTGCCCGGCCCGCGTCAGCCCGCGGCGGCCGGCTCCTCCTGAGCGGCCTTCCCGTCGTACGCCTCCCGCGCCGCCGCGATGTCCGGGCGGTGGGCGATCGACCAGTCCGCCAGGGACTTCACGAGGTGGGTGAGGCTGTGGCCGAGGTCGGTCAGTTCGTACTCCACCTGCGGCGGGACGGTGGGGTACACCGTGCGCTTCACCAGGCCGTCGCGCTCCAGGCGGCGCACCGTCAGGGTCAGCATGCGCTGCGAGATGCCGCCGTGGATGCGGCGCTGGAGTTCCTTGAACCGCAGTACTCCGGAGGCGAGTTCGACCACTACGTAGACGGACCATTTGTCGCCGAGCCGGTCGAGGACGTCCCTGACGCCGCACTCGTCCTGCGGCGTCTCGCAGACGATCACCGGCTCGTCCGTGGTCGTGCCGGAAGTGGTTACCGCCGTGTGCCCTGCTGACATCAAAGTGCCTCCTTACGTGATCGTCCGCCGCGGATCACGATGTTCTCGGGCCCGGCGACCACCGCCACCCACTCCTTTGAATCTACGGAACCCAGGACAACGGGGGAAATTTCCCATGCTCATGATCACCGGCGCCACCGGCGCACTCGGCAAGCTCGTCACCGCGCGCCTCGCGGGCCGCGACGACGTCGTGATCGGCACCCGCACGCCGGGGCCCGGCGGGCGCCGCGTCGACTTCGACGACCCCTCCTCCCTGGACTTCACCGGCGTCGACACCCTGCTCGTCATCTCGGCGGGCGCGGCCGAGGACGACGTGGTCGCCGCCCGCCACGAGGCCGTGATCACCGCCGCCGAGAAGGCGGGCGTCGGCCACCTCGTCTACACCAGCCTCAGCGGCGACGGCGACCACCTCACGTACGCCCTCGCCCACCGCTGGACCGAACGCCGCCTGCGCCGCTCCACCCTGAACTGGACGGTGCTGCGCAACGGCCTGTACGCGGAATTCCTCGCCGCCGTCGCCGCGCCGGGCCCCGACGGCACCATCGCCGCGCCCCTGGGCGACGGCCGCCTCGCCGCGGTGGCCCGCGAGGACCTCGCCGACGTGGCCGTACGCGTGGCGACGAACCCGGCCCCGCACGCGGGCCGCACCTACGAACTGGTCGGCGAGGAGCCCCTGGGCGGCCCCGACCTGGCCCGCGCGCTCGGCGGCCACTACGAGCCCGACACCCTGGCCGCGACCCGCGAGGCGATCACGACGGCGGGCCAGGCCCTCCCCTTCCAGGTGCCGATGCTCCTGAGCACGTACTCGGCGATAGCGGGAGGCTTCCTGGACGGCACGGGTGTGGAGAACAACAAGCTCCGCGAGCTGCTGGGACGGGCACCGCGCTCGGCGCTCAAGGTCTACAGCGAGACGGTGGGAAATTAGCCCGCCCGGCGATTGAGGACGAGCAGGCCGCAGGCCGCGATCAAACGGCCACCCAGGCCGGAGGCTCACGCACTGATCAGTGGCGCGTCCTCGCGCCACTTCAGCACCTTGTCGAAACTGATCACCGCGCCGCCGCGCCCAGGCTTGTTCCCGAAGTCCACATGATCGGCGAGCTCACGGATGAGACACAGCCCGCGCCCGCTCTCGGCGGTTTCGGACGGCACCGAGGGCGCGGTGGGCAACACGGACGAGGCGGGCGGCGCCACCGCGGCCGGGCGGCGGGCGCGGCGGCGCCGACGGCCGCGGCGCGTCGACATGAGGACACGGCCCGGCGGAAAGCCGGGCCCCGAGTCGGCGACCTCGATGCGGCACTTCTCGCCGTCCAGGTAGGCAGTGACCCGATAGGCGCCACCGGGCGCGCCCGGGGCGGCCGCCCCACCGTGCTCCACGGCGTTGGCGCAGGCCTCGGTGAGCGCGAGCGACAGGTCGTACGAGATGTCGGGGTGCACCCCCGCGCTCTCCATCGTGCCGATCAGCAGGCGCCGGGCGAGCGGAACGCTCGCAGCTTCGCGCCGCAAATGGAGTGACCACCAGATGCTCATGCTCCAGCCTCCTGGCTGCGGCTCGACATACCGATACGTATTGCCGCGCGTGCCCGCGAATAAGCGCCCACTTGACGTGATGCCGCCCATACGGCGGACGCGGCGGCGACCCGTGCCGGTGTAGACGGGTACCCCTCGCGGAGGGGCGGAACCTTGCGGAGCCGGCGTAGACCTGCCGTAGGAGACGGGTGGGCCTGGTGCGATGATGGCCCCGCCATGACTGCCCCCCACGAGCGCCAGGCGCGCACCGGAGCCGACCTCCGGCTGCTGCGGGCCGCGATGTTCGCCGCGGTCTGTGTCGTGCTGTCCGCCGGGGGCCATGTACTCGCCTCGTGCGCCTCGGTCCCGCTGTGGACACTGGCCGTGGCCTTCCTCGCCGTCCTCGCCGTGGCCGTGCCCCTCGCCGGGCGCGAGCGTTCGCTGCCGGGCATCGCGGGGGCACTCGCCGCCGGTCAGCTGGCTCTGCACGCGCTGTTCGGCCTCGGCCAGCAGCACGGCACGGCCATGGCGTCGGCCACCGCGGGCGGTTCGGACGCCGCCTCGCTCGTCGAGCGCGCGGCCCGCATCGCGTGCGGCGCGAGCGCGGCGACGATCACTCCCGTACAGGCACGGCAGATCCTCCGGGGCGCCGGTCTGGAGCCCTCGGGCGGTGCCCACGCGGCCCACGGCCACGCCGGGAGCGAGGCCGCGGGGCACGCCGCGACGGGCTCGATGCCGGGCATGGACCCGGCGGCCTCGCTCCTTCCGTCGCTGCCGATGCTGCTCGCGCACGTCCTCGCGGCGCTCGCCGCGGGCTGGCTGCTGCGCCGCGGCGACCTCGCGCTGACCCGTCTGGTGCGGCTCTCGGCCCAGGGGGCGTATGGAGTCGCCGAGGTGGCGCTCGTACGTTCGCTGCGTGCCGCTCTCGCGCTGGTACGAGTCATGCGCGCCGGGCTCACCGGCGCGCCCACGGCCGGGCCCGTGCACGCCGCGCACACGCTCCTGCCGCCGCGGCTCGAAGCCGCCACGCTCAAGGACACGGTGATCCGGCGCGGCCCGCCCGCGCCCGCCGACCTCGCACTCGCCGCCTGACGCGGACCGCTCCTTCCTCAAGGGGTGCGTGCCGCGAGGCGTGCCCGCACGCATGCGCGCCCGGCCGCACGGCCCGCCCGCACCGCGTCCCCTTGTCGAACACCACAGTGCGTACGGCCGTATTCACCGTTCACCACGGGCACGACGCCCGTGTCACCACGGGCACGACCGCCGTGTCCACCTGCCGAAACTGGAGCATTCCGCCATGAAGTCCCTGACCCGTGTCTCCGTCGTCGCCGGCACCGCCGCCTCCGCCGTCCTGCTGCTCTCCGCCGTCCCCGCCTTCGCGCACGTCAGCGTCAGCCCCGAGGGCGAGGCCGCCAAGGGCGGCTACGCGACCGTCAACTTCAAGGTCCCCAACGAGCGCGACGACGCCTCGACGACCAAGCTCGAGGTCACCTTCCCCGCCGACCAGCCGCTCGCGTCGGTGATGACGCAGCCCGTGCCCGGCTGGAAGGCGAAGGTCACCAAGACCAAGCTGAAGAAGCCGATCGAGATCCACGGCGAGAAGATCGACGAGGCCGTCTCCAAGGTCGTCTGGACCGCCGACGGCAAGGGCATCGAGCCGGGCACCTTCCAGAAGTTCCCGCTCTCCCTCGGCCAGCTCCCCGAGGACGCCGACCAGATGGTCTTCAAGGCGCTCCAGACGTACAGCAACAAGGACGTCGTGCGCTGGATCGAGCCGCAGCAGAAGGGCGCGGAGGAGCCGGAGTTCCCGGCGCCCGCCCTCGCGCTGAGCGCCGCGTCCGAGGACCACCACGGCGGCGCCGGTGCCGACGACAAGTCCGATGACAAGGACAAGGCCGCGGCCGAGTCCGACGCCAAGTCCGGCGGCAAGGAAGAGAGCGCCTCCGACAGCGACAGCAGCGACACCACCGCCCGCACCCTCGGCATCGTCGGCATCGTCGTCGGCGCCGCGGGCGTGGCCTTCGGGGTGCTCGCGGGCCGTCGCCGCGTCAACAGCTGAGCCACCCGCGGGACGCGCCGCAGGGCTTGGCCCCGGCGCGTCCCGGCCACCTCACATCTGGGACATTTTCGTATGCGCAAGTTGAGCAAGCAGACCACGAAGTCGCTCACCGCCGCCGCGTTCCTGACCGCGGCCGCCCTCACCCTGACCGCGTGCGGCTCGGGCGACGGCGACAAGAAGCAGGCGGTCGCCGACGTGTCGATGGAGCCAGGCGCCGACAAGGCCGCGACCGTCCTCGACAAGCCGTTCAAGAAGCCGGACCTGGTCCTGAAGGACACCCACGGCAAGAAGTACGACCTGCGCGAGCAGACCAAGGGCAAGCCGGTGCTCCTCTACTACGGCTACACCAACTGCCCGGACGTCTGCCCGCTGACGATGAGCAACATCGCGGTCGCCAAGAAGAGCCTGCTGCAGAAGAAGACCGTCACCAAGGCCGAGCTCGACAAGCTCCAGGTCGTCTTCGTCACCACCGACCCCGAGCGGGACACCTCGAAGGAACTGGGCAAGTGGCTCAAGGCCCAGGACCCCGAGTTCATCGGGCTCACCGGTGACTTCCCGACCATCCAGGCCAGCGGCCGCACCGTCGGCATCAACGTCGAGCCGTCCAAGAAGCTCAAGAACGGCAAGATCGAGTCGATGCACGGCACGCAGGTCATCGCCTTCTCGCCGAAGTCCGACGCCGGCTACGCCGTCTACAACGGCAAGGACGCGACGGACAAGGACTACGAGCAGGACATCCCCAAGATCCTCAAGGGACAGAACCCGTGAACCACCGCACCACCCGCCGTCGTCTGCTCACCGGCACCGCCCTGGCCCTCACCGCGGGCCTCGCCCTCGCGGGCTGCGGCGACTCCGACAACGGCAAGGACAGCCCCTCCGGGGACGCCGCCAAGAAGCCCGAACTGAAGGTGTCCGGGGCCTACATCCCCGCCCCGGCGATGGCCGACATGGCCGGCGGCTTCTTCACCGTCACCAACAAGGGCGCCGCGGACAAGCTCGTCGGCGCATCGAGCCCGCTCGCGGGCAGCGTCACCCTGCACGCCACCGTCGGCTCCACGATGAAGGAGCGGAAGTCCTTCGACGTGCCCGCGAACGGCGAGCTCGCCTTCAGCCGCGGCGGCAACCACATCATGCTCGAAAAGCTCAAGCACAAGCCGGAGCAGGGCGACAAGGTGGAGGTCACCCTCCGCTTCGAGAAGTCGAAGCCGATCACCGTCGAGGTGCCGGTGAAGGCCGCGACGTACAACCCGGCGAGCGCCTCGGACCAGCGGTCCGACAGCACCTCCGACACGAAGCACGACCCGAGCGACACGAAGCCCCACTCCACCACCGACAAACACTCGTCGCACTGAGGGGACTGAAGAGTTGATGCGGACCACCGCTCCCCGCCCGGGACCGGCCTCCCTGACCGGGTACGGGCGCCTGCTGCTCGTCGCCGTCGCCCTGATCGGCGCCGTCCTCGGCTCCGTGCTCGCCGCCGCGGCGCCCGCCGGCGCGCACGCCGCGCTGACCGGGAGCGACCCCAAGCAGGGAGCGGTGGTCGACAAGGCACCCGCCCAGGTGTCGCTGTCGTTCTCCGAGAAGGTCGCCATGTCCGACGGCTCGGTACGGGTCCTCGACCCGGCCGGCAAGCGCGTCGACACCGGCAAGACCAGCGACCTGGGCTCGAACGCGTACGGCGTGAAGCTGAAGCCGGGCCTGCCCGACGGCACCTTCACCGTCGCCTACCAGGTCGTCTCCGCCGACAGCCACCCCATCTCCGGCGCCTTCACCTTCTCCATCGGCGCGCCCTCCGACACCAAGGTGTCGCTGTCCGACCAGGAGGTCGGCGGCGGACTCGTCGGCGCCCTCTACGGCTTCGCGCGCTATATCTCGTACGCCGGATTCACGATCGTCGTCGGCGGTGCCGCCTTCGTGCTCGGGTGCTGGCAGCGCGGCGCGGGCGTACGTCCGCTGCAGCGGCTCGTGGTCGGCGGCTGGCTCTCGCTCACCGGCGCCACGCTGGTGATGCTGCTGCTGCGGGCGCCGTACACGGGGTCGGGCAAGCTCGGGGACGCCTTCGACCTGGCGAAGCTCGGCGACGTGCTCCAGACCAAGACCGGCGCCGCGCTCGTCTCGCGGCTGCTGCTCCTCGCGGCCGCCGCGCTGTTCATCGCCGTGCTCTTCGGGGCGTACGAGCGGCGCGAGGACGCCAAGGAGAAGCGGGACCTCGCCTTCGGCCTGGCGATCGGCGGCAGCGTCGTCGCCATCGGCATCGCGGCGACCTGGGCACTCGCCGAGCACGCCTCGACGGGCATCCAGGCCGGGATCGCCATGCCGGTCGACGTCCTGCACCTGCTTGCCGTCGCGGCCTGGCTCGGCGGGCTCGCGGCGCTGCTGCTTTGCCTGTACCGCGCGCCGATGATCGACGCCGGTGCCGTACGCCGTTTCTCGCGCGTCGCGTTCGCCAGCGTGGTGACGCTCGCGGCGACCGGGCTCTACCAGTCGTGGCGGCAGGTCGGCTCGTGGACCGCGCTCGTGGAGACGCGGTACGGGCAGTTGCTGCTCGTCAAGATCGGGCTCGTCGTCGTCCTCGTGGGCGTCGCGTCGGTGTCACGGCGCTGGACGGGGCGGATCGCGGGGGAGGCCGGAGGGATGGCGCCCGAGGCGGCGGCCGCGGCGGTCGTCGAACAGCGGACCTCGACCAAGAAGAAGAAGCCCGTCGCCGTGGCGCACAGCTCCAAGACGGGGGTCTCGGCGGAGGTCGAGATTGCCGAGGGCAAGGGCGGTGGCGGTGGCAAGGGCGCCGACAGCAAGGCCCCCGGCCAGGACAAGCGTTCCGCGCAGCTCGCCCGGCAGCAGGCCGCCATGGACTCCGCCCGTGAGAAGCGGATCCGTGACGCCGACCCGCACCGCTCGGGCCTGCGCCGCTCGGTGTTCGCCGAGGCGGGCGTGGCCGTCGTCCTGCTCGCCGTCACCACGATCCTCACCAGCACCGAGCCCGGCCGCACCGAGGAGGAGGCCAAGAACGCCTCGTCCACCTCGGCGCAGCAGCCCGCGGGCCCGGTCAAGATCAAGATCCCGTTCGACACCGGCGGCCAGGACGGCAAGGGCGCCATACGCCTGGAGCTCACACCGGGCCGTACCGGCAGCAACGACCTGCATGTCTTCGCGAACCGGCCCAACGGCAGCGCCTTCGACATCCCCGAGGTGAAGGTCTCCTTCACCCTCAAGTCCAAGGACCTCGGCCCGCTGCCGGTCGCCCCCGACCGCATCGCGACCGGACACTGGAGCGCGAGCGGCGTGCAGATCCCGATGGCCGGCAAGTGGCAGGTCAAGGTGACCGTCCGCACCTCGGACATCGACCAAGTGACTCTCGACAAGAACGTGCAGATCGGCTGAACTCCATGGCGGACCACACCATTTCGCGACGGCGCCTGCTCGGTACGGCGGGCGCCACCGGCCTCGCACTCGGCGCGGCGGGCAGCGCGGCCGGGTACGCGGTCGCGTCCTCGGACTCGTCCGACGGCTCCGGCGCCTCGCGGGCGGCCCTGACGACCCTCGGCACGGACGAGGTGATGTTTCACGGGAAACATCAGCCGGGGATCACCACCCCCGTGCAGTCCCGCGGTCACCTGATCGCCTTCGACCTCGCGGCGGGCTCCGGGCGCAAGGAGGCCGCGGCCCTGCTGCGCCGCTGGTCGGCGGCGGCCGAGCGGCTGATGGCGGGCGAGCCGGTGGACGGCGCGGGCCCGGACACGGACATCGCGCGCGACGCGGGCCCCTCCGCGCTCACCGTCACCTTCGGCTTCGGCCACGGCTTCTTCGGCCGCACCGGCCTGGAGAAGCAGCGCCCGGCCGCCCTCGACCCGCTGCCCGACTTCTCCTCCGACCGCCTCGACAAGTCCCGCAGCAACGGCGACCTGTGGGTGCAGATCGGCGCGAACGACCCGCTCGTCGCCTTCCACGCGCTGCGCGCGCTGCAGAAGGCGGCCGGTTCGGCGGCGAAGGTGCGCTGGCAGATGAACGGCTTCAACCGCTCGCCCGGCGCCACCGCCCGCCCCATGACGGCCCGCAATCTGATGGGTCAGATCGACGGCACCAACAACCCGAAGCCGTCCGACGACGACTTCAACAAGCGGATCTTCGTCCCCGAGAAGCCGGACGGCGCCGACCCCGCCTGGATGGCCGGCGGTTCCTACGCCGTCGTACGCCGCATCCGGATGCTCCTCGACGACTGGGAGCAGCTCGCCACCAAGGCCCAGGAGGACGTCATCGGCCGCCGCAAGGCCGACGGCGCGCCGCTGACCGGTGGCACGGAGACCACCGAGATGAAGCTGGAGAAGACCGGCGCCGGCGGGAAGCTCGTTGTCCCGCTCAACGCCCACGCCCGCATCACCCGGCCCGACCAGAACGGCGGCGCCGCGATGCTGCGCCGCCCCTTCTCGTACCACGACGGCTTCGACGCCAAGGGCGAGCCGGACGCGGGGCTGCTCTTCGTCTGCTGGCAGGCGGACCCGCTGCGCGGCTTCGTACCGGTGCAGCGCAAGCTCGACCGCGGGGACGCGCTCTCGGAGTTCATCCGGCACGAGGCGAGCGGTCTTTTCGCGGTGCCGGGCGGCGCGGGGAGCGGTGAATACGTGGGGCAGAGGTTGTTGGAGGGATAGCAGAGGTTGTCGGAGGGACAGCGGATGTCAGTTTTCGTCGTCTGTTGTCTGGAGTTTGTAATCGGTCGCATGTTGGACAACAGCCAACCTTCGCCTCACCCAGCGCATTAGGGTGATCCCATGTCGGCGACGCGCTACACCTACCTCGGCCCCGAAGGCACCTTCACCGAAGCGGCCCTGCGCACCCTGCCCGAGGCGGCCACCCGGGAGCTGGTCCCGATGGTGTCCGTCCCGGCGGCGCTGGACGCGGTGCGCGGCGGCGAGGCCGCGGCGGCGCTCGTACCGATCGAGAACTCGGTGGAGGGCGGCGTCACCACGACCGTCGACGAGCTCGCCAAGGGTGAGCCGTTGATGATCTACCGCGAGGTCGTCCTGCCGATCGCCTTCGCGCTCCTGGTGCGCCCCGGCACCAAGCTCAAGGACATCAAGACGGTGACGGGCCACCCGGTGGCACAGCCGCAGGTGCGCAACTGGCTCGCCGCCCATCTGCCGGACGCCGTGTGGGAGTCGTCGGCGTCGAACGCGGACGGCGCGCGCCTTGTGCAGGAGGGCCGCTTCGACGCGGCGTTCGCGGGCGAGTTCGCCGCGGCGACGTACGGCCTGGAGCCGCTGGTCACCGAGATCCACGACGCGGCCAACGCCGAGACCCGGTTCGTCCTGCTTGGCCGCCCGGCCCGGCCCGCGGCGCCCACCGGCGCGGACAAGACCTCCCTCGTCATCTGGCTCGGCGACGACCACCCGGGCGCGCTGCTCGAACTGCTCCAGGAGTTCGCGGTGCGCGGCGTCAACCTGATGCGCATCGAGTCGCGGCCCACCGGACAGGGCATCGGCAACTACTGCTTCAGCGTGGACGCCGAGGGCCACATCACCGACCGCCGGGTGGGCGAGGCGCTGATGGGCCTGAAGCGGATCTGCCCGAAGGTGCGCTTCCTCGGCTCGTATCCGCGCGCGGGCGTGGCGGTCGACGATGTCCGGCCACTGCGGCCGGGGACCACCGACGAGGAATTCATTGCGGCTTCGGACTGGCTGGCGCACTGCCAGGACGGCCGGTTCTGAGCGTTCACCGGCCGTTCAGGGCGTTCGCCGGCGCTTCACCTTCCCTGCCCCGGGGGTTCTCCGGGGTTCCCCGCCGTTCTCCGGGTGTTCCCGACGGCCTTCGCCGTGGCCGAAACTGCAGTACTACCTGCAGATTTACGTTATCCACAGAAGTTATCCACAGGTGCCCTTCTCGATCTGGGGACAAGTCGACAACGAAGTGCGACATCGTCGACAAAGCGGCTCTGAGCGCCCAAGTGCGTCCACAGCCCCGCACGTCACCCCTCGTCCACCCTTTTCCATTGATCAACTCTTTGGAGTTAACCATTTCCACTCGAAAGTTGGCCCGGAGGGGGTTTGGGGAAGGAATCCACCGACGCGGGGACGGCATTCGGAACGACTTCTTCCGGCATCCACAGATCTTTCGCACAGCCTGTGGATAACTTTCCGGGAGGTCCCATTCCTGTGGACAACCGCGTCCCCAAGTCCCGTTTCCCGCAAGGGGATCGAGTCAAGGCGGCCGGATGATTCTGCCCCGTTTCGGGGAATCGTGTCCGCTTTATTGACCCTCCGAAGGGGTGGCGCTCTCCGGCCACCCGGACGCCATCCCGGCGTCACTCCAAGGAATTCCCATTCCGACAAAACGGGCATAACGCCTGCATAGTGAATATCGAGTCGTGGGCCGGAACCGGGCGACGGTAGCCTTGAGGGGTGATTGACCTTCGCCTGCTCCGTGAGGACCCCGACCGTGTTCGCGCTTCGCAGCGCGCCCGTGGAGAGGACGTCGGCCTCGTCGACGCCCTGCTCTCCGCCGACGAGCGGCGCAGGTCGTCCGGGCTCAGCTTCGACGAGCTGCGCTCCGAGCAGAAGGCACTCGGCAAGCTCATCCCCAAGGCCTCCGGCGACGAGAAGGCCGAGCTCCTGAAGAAGGCCGGCGAGCTGGCGGCCGCCGTCAAGGCCGCGAACGCCGCGCAGGACGAGGCCGACGAGCAGACCAAGCACCTCCTCCTCCAGCTCGGCAACCTCGTGCACGAGGACGTGCCGGTGGGCGGCGAGGAGGACTTCGTCGTCCTGGAGACGCACGGCACGATCCGTGACTTCGCCGCCGAGGGCTTCGAGCCCAAGGACCACCTGGAGCTCGGCGAGGCGCTCGGCGCCATCGACATGGAGCGCGGCGCGAAGGTCTCCGGCTCCCGCTTCTACTACCTGACGGGCGTCGGCGCGCTGCTGGAGCTCGCGCTGGTCAACGCGGCGATCGCACAGGCCACGGAGGCCGGGTTCACGCCGATGCTGACCCCCGCCCTGGTGCGCCCGCGCGCCATGGAGGGCACCGGCTTCCTCGGCCAGGCCGCGGAGAACGTGTACCACCTGGAGAAGGACGACTTCTACCTGGTCGGCACCTCCGAGGTCCCGCTCGCGGCGTACCACATGGACGAGATCATCGACGCCGACAAGCTCCCTCTGCGGTACGCCGGGTTCTCGCCCTGCTTCCGCCGCGAGGCGGGCACGTACGGCAAGGACACCCGCGGCATCTTCCGGGTGCACCAGTTCGACAAGGTCGAGATGTTCTCGTACGTCGCCCCGGAGGACGCCGAGAACGAGCACAGGCGGCTCCTCGACTGGGAGAAGCAGTGGCTGACCGGCCTCGAACTGCCCTTCCAGGTGATCGACGTCGCCTCCGCCGACCTGGGCGCATCGGCCTCCCGCAAGTTCGACTGCGAGGCCTGGATCCCCACCCAGGGCAAGTACCGCGAGCTGACGTCGGCCTCCAACTGCGACGGCTTCCAGGCCCGCCGCCTCTCCGTGCGCATGCGCGAGGAGCACGACGGCAAGAAGAAGGTCCAGCCGCTGGCGACGCTGAACGGCACGCTCTGCGCGGTGCCGCGCACGATCGTGGCGCTCCTGGAGAACCACCAGCTGGCCGACGGATCGGTGCACGTTCCCGAGGTGCTGCGGCCGTATCTGGGGGGCCGGGAGATCTTGGAGCCCCTCGCCAAGTGAGCACCGCGCCCACGGGCGGCCCCGAGCCGGCCTTCCCGTACCCCCTCGTCGCGACCGACCTCGACGGGACGCTCCTGTCCCCCGACGACACCGTCTCGACGCGCACCCGTGCCGCGCTCACCGCGGTCACCGCGGCGGGCGCGGCCCACATCATCGTGACCGGCCGCTCCGTCGCCTGGACCAAGCACGTCCTGGACGACCTCGGCTACGACGGCCTCGCCGTCTGCGGCCAGGGCGCGCAGGTCTACCACGCGGGCGAGCACCGTCTGCTGACGTCCGTCACCCTCGACCGGCAGCTCGCGGGCCTGGCCCTCGCCAAGATCGAGGCGGAGGTCGGCCCGCTGGCGCTGGCCGCGAGCCGCGACGGCCTGGAGGGCGAGGTCCTGGTGGGCCCCGGGTATGTGGTCCAGGAGGGCCCGCTCCCGGTCATCCCGTTCACGGACGTCGCGGACCTGTGGGCCGCGCCGCTGAACAAGGTGTACGTCCAGCATCCCGGCCTCGGCGACGACGCCCTGGCGGCCGTGGCGCAGGAGGTCGCGGGCGGCCTCGTCGGCGTGACGATGGCGGGCGAGGGCATAGTGGAACTCCTGCCGCTCGGCCTGACGAAGGCGACGGGCCTGTCCCTCGCCGCACGCCGCCTCGGCATGAAGGCAGCGGACACGATCGCCTTCGGCGACATGCCCAACGACATCCCGATGTTCGCCTGGTCCGCCCACGGCGTAGCCATGGCCAACGCCCACGAGGACCTCAAGGCGGTGGCGGACGAGGTGACGACCTCCAACGAGGAGGACGGCATCGCGGTGGTACTGGAACGGTTGCTGGCCTAGGGCGGCACGGGTGGGCACAGCCCAGGACGACGGCCACCGTCATGTGGGCATGCACAAGGCCGGACCCCGGGTCACGGGAATGTTCCCGTGACCCCAGGCCCGGCCGAGTGCGACGTTGGGTGGGCGGCCCGCGCAGCGAAATGTGCGCGCTCGAAGCGGCCGCCCCGGGCGGTCCCCCGTGGACGGGCTCGGACGGAGGGTAGTGACTACTCCGGAGCCTGCCGCGGTTCGCCCTGCAGGGAGCACGACGGACTGTTCGTGAACATCGTCGGCTCCTCTCCCAGAAGGTGAGCGCCGGGACGGACCCGACGCGCGGTGACACCCCTACTCTGCCGGGCACCGCCCGCCGTCCGCCACCGAATATTTTCCCGGGCCCCCGCCCAAGGCCCCGCGGCGCCTACTTGCGCCGCCTCCGCTTACGACGCCGGCTGAAGAACCACCCGGCGGGCGGCTCGTCGGACCGCCAGGGCTGCGGCTCGGGCGCCCCGTCCCGCCAGCGGGCGGAAAGCATGCGGGCCCGAGCGGACGGCTCGGCGGCCTCCGCGGAACGTATGAAGTCGTCGTCGAGCACCACGTCGTCCCAGACCCCGTCCTCGCCACCCGAGGCGCCGGAGGCGCCAGAAGCGCCCGATGAACCCGATGCGTCCTCAGCCCCCGCGGGACCCTCGTCCCGACTCTCGTCCGATGCCATCGCGGCACCTCCCGGCCACAGCAGAAGCATCCCCCTCCCACCAGTGTCCTGATGGGAGGGTGAAGACGCCGTCAAGACGGCCTACTCGTCGCCGGCCAGCGTCAGGGTCCGCAACTTCTGCCCCGCGAACCACGTGGCCCCCGCCGTCACCACGATCAGCAGAATCACCGCCACAGGCAGACCCACGTCGGAGGTGACCAGGTCACCGCCGTCCGCGACCTTGTGGGCGACCGACAACGACCACTGCTGGACGCTGAGCGTGCGCGCCCCGGAGACCAGCGATCCGAAGAGCGCCTCCCACACGAGGGCGTACACGAGGCCGAAGACCACCGCGTGTCGCGTGATGGTGCCGAGGAGCAGGAAGATCGCCGCGTACGCGATCGAGGAGACGAGCGCGGCGATGGTGTAGGCGACGGCGACCTGCTGGCCGTTGCCGTTGAGGATCATGCCCGCGATGAACGTCGGGGCCGCCGAGAACGCCATGGTGACGGCGATGGCGACGGTGAGCTTGGTGACGATGATCGTGGGCCGTTTGACCGGCTTGGACAGCAGGTAGAGCACGGAGCCGTCGTCGATCTCGGGCCCGATCGCGCCGGTGCCCGCGATGACGCCGATGATCGGCACCATCGTGGCGAGGGCGAAGCCGCCGAGCAGGTCGGAGGCGACCTGGTCGTCGGCGCCGCTGAGGCCGCGTACCGCCGCGGAGATGACGATGAGCAGCAGCGGCAGGGCGAAGAGGATCATCGCCCTGCGGCGGCCGAGCAGGGCCCGGTAGGTGAGCCGGGCGACAGTGGGGTCGTACACGGTGACTCCCTTCAGGCCGCGACGAGGTAGGAGAAGACCGACTCGAGCGACTCGTCCGAGGGCGAGACGGTCAGGAGCCGGATGTCGTGCTCGCGGGCGATGCGTGGCAACAGGGTGGTGAAGCGCCCGAAATCGACGGCCTGGATGCGCAACGCGCCCTCCTTGAGGTCGACTTCGATGCCCGCGGTCGACGGGTCGGCGATGAGCGCGGCGGCGAGCGCGCGGTCGTCGCTGGAGCGCACCAGGTAGCGGTGCGGCCGGTCCGTCATCAGGCGGCGGATCTTGCGGAAGTCACCGCTGGCGGCGTGCCGGCCGGCGACGATCACCTCGATGTGCGAGGCGAGTTGTTCGACCTCTTCGAGGATGTGCGACGAGAAGAGCACGGTGCGGCCCTCGTCGCCCATCTTGCGAAGCAGTTCCATGAGCTGCATGCGCTGGCGCGGGTCCATGCCGTTGAAGGGCTCGTCGAGCAGCAGCACGGACGGTTCGTGGACGAGTGCGGAGGCCATCTTCACGCGCTGCTTCATGCCCTTGGAGTACGTCGAGATCTTGCGGTCCTGCGCGTACTCCATCTCGACCGTGGCGAGCGCCCGCTGGGCGGCCTTCTTGCCCAGGCCGTGCAACTCGGCGTTGGCGACGACGAATTCGCGGCCGGTGAGGAAGTCGTACATCCCCTCGCGCTCGGGGACGATGCCGAGGTGCTTGTAGATGGTCTCGTTGCGCCAGGTGGCGCTGCCGTCGAGGGTGACGGAGCCGGTGGAGGGGGCGAGGAAGCCGCCCATCATGCTGATGAGGGTGGACTTCCCCGCGCCGTTCGGGCCGAGCAGGCCGGTGACTCCGGGGCTGATCGTCATCGTGATGTCGTTGACGGCCACGACGTTGCCGAACCAGCGGGATACGTGGTCGATGCTGAGGGACGTCATGGCTAGAGCCCGGCCTTTCGGTAGCGGCGCAGCAGGGCGGCGTAGCTGCCCGCGATGAGGGCGAGGACGACGACTACGTAGACGACGCCCGCGCCGGCCGAGGGGCCTTCCTTGCCGGGGAAGGCGGAGGTGGCGCCCAGGAAGGCGGTCTGCAGTCCGTCGATGAGCGTGATCGGCGAGAACAGGCCGAGCCAGCTGATGGCTTCGGAGCTGCCCTGTTCGTGCGCGATGGCCTGGACGGTGGACACCGCTCCGTAGGAGATGGTCAGGACGGCGATGACGGCGGCGATGCCGAAGCCGCGGCGCGGGGTGACCGCCGAGATGACGAGCGCGATCCCGGAGAACAGCACCGAAAGCAGCGCTACGGAGACCAGCCCTTGGGCGAATCCCTTCGTCTGGTCCGCGAAGTCGAGTTTGGCGAGCAGTGCTCCTACGTAGAGCACGATCAGCGGTGCGGCCGTCAGGATGAACAGCGCGCTGGAGAGCGCCGCGAACTTCGCGCGTACGTAGTCGACGCGATCGATGGGGCGCGAGAAGTACAGCGGCACGGTCTGGAACCGCAGGTCCCTGGAGACGGTCTGCGGGGCCTGGGCGGCCAAGTAGAGGCTGATGACGGCCTGGAGCACGATGGCGTAGCGCGTGTAGTCGATCGGCAGGTCGTTGGCCTTGGTGGCGACGGCGACCGCGACCATGATCAGCGCGGGGGCGCACATGACCCCGAAGAGGATCATCGGCAGGACCTTGGACTTGGCCGAGCGGCCGAGGCCGTAGGCGCCGCGCAGGCTCTGCGAGAACAGCGACCGGGTGGCGTAGGCGCGGCCCAGGCGCGGGCCGTCGTAGTGCCGGTAGCCGATGTTGTGGATCTGTGTGGAGTCAGCGGGCATCGCTGCCGCCTCCCGTCTGCTCGGCGGCGGCCGTGGTCGCGGTCTTCGCCGTGTTCGCCGCCCAGGCGGCGGCGCGCTCGGAGGCCGCACGTCCCTGTGCGCCGTCCGCGGCGGTCTCGGCGGTCTCGTCTTCGGTGCTCTCGGCGTCCTTGGTGCGGAAGACCTCCGCGATGTGGTGCCTGCGCTGTTCCATGCGGACCAGGCCGAGGCCGAGATCGGCCACCACGTCGCGTACGAGGTCGTACGTCTCCTCGCCGGCCGCCTCCAGGAGCACGGTGTGCCCGGCGCCGGGCAGGCCGCCGCCGTCGTCCTGGGTGTCGACGCCGAGGCCGTGCAGTGCCTTGCGCAACGCGCCGGTGCCGTCGGGGTGTTCGTCGCTGTCGGTGACCTCGACGGCGAGCGTCGTCGTGGTCTGGGTGAAGTCCGTGGTGGAGCTGGAGCGCAGGAGCTTGCCGCCGTCGACGACGACGACGTGGTCGCAGGTGCGCTCCAGTTCGCCCAGGAGGTGCGAGGTGACGAGGACCGAGATCCCGAAGTCGGTGTGCACGCGCCGGATCAGGGCCAGCATCTCGTCGCGGCCGACCGGGTCGAGGCCGTTGGTCGGCTCGTCGAGGAAGACCAGCTGCGGGTCGTGCACCAGCGCCTGGGCGAGCTTCACGCGCTGCTTCATGCCGGTCGAGTAGCCGCCGATGGGGCGATATCGCTCTTCGTAGAGCCCGACATGGCGCAGGGTGTCCGCGGTGCGCTCGCGTGCGGCGGCGGGTGGCAGGCCCGACATGCGCGCCATGTGGACGACGAACTCGGTGGCCGAGACGTCCGGTGGCAGGCAGTCGTGCTCCGGCATGTAGCCGACGCGCTCGCGGATCTCGCCGCCGCTGGTGGCGACGTCGAGGCCGAGCACGGCGGCGCGGCCCTCCGTGGCGGGGGACAGACCAAGGAGGATCTTGATCAGTGTGGACTTGCCGGCTCCGTTGGCTCCGACGAGTCCGGTCACACCGGGCCCGATATCCATGGAGAGCCGGTCAAGCGCGGTCACCCTCGGGTACCGCTTGCTCAGGCTTTCGGTCGCGATCACAGTCACGGTTCGAACGTAGTGGCGCGGACCACACCCGGGCGTCAGCCCTGAGGCTCGATCGCCGTCACTCTCGAGTATTACGGGCCCGTAGGGGTCGTCCTGAAGTCGACCCTCAGGGGTTCCACCGGGACCCCCTCGGGGAACTTCCGGACCTGTCCCGGACTGTCGTGCAGAACTATTGACGCAGCCGCCAAGCATTGTCACATTCATCAGTGTCAAGTTACGAGCGCGTACAGAGACGGCGGACGGGACGTGGCATGACCTCAGCAGTGAAGGGTGAACTCTCCGCGGAGCTGCGGGGGTTCCAGCAGGTGCAGACCCTCGCGTACGAATGCGCGGAAGCGGTCGCCGCCCAGCTCAAGCCGGGGGTGACGGAGCGCGAGGCGGCGCGGATGCAGCGGGAGTGGCTGCGGGCCCGGGGGGTGCGGGACTGGTTCCATCTGCCCTTCGCCTGGTTCGGCGACCGCACGGCGTTCGTGAACTTCCGGATACCGCTGCAGTTCTTCCCCACCAACCGCCGCCTGGAGCCGGGGATGCCCTTCATCCTCGACATGGCCCCGGTCTTCAAGGGGTACACGGCCGACATCGGTTACTCGGGCTGTCTGGGCCTCAACCCGGTGCACGACAAGCTCCTCGCCGACCTGGAGGCGCACCGCGAGCTGATCCTGCGCGAGGTCCGCGAGCGCCGCCCGCTCCGCGAGATCTACGAGAGCGTGGACCGCCTCATGGTCCGCCAGGGGTACGCCAACCGCCACCGCGCGTATCCCTTCGGCGTCATCGCGCACAAGGTCGACCGGGTCAAGGAGCGCCGCCTGTCCCCGCACGTCTTCGGGTTCGGCACGCAGTCCCTGAAGGGCCTCGCGAGCGACGCGCTGCGCGGCCACCGGGACGGCTGGTCGCCCCTGTGGTCGCCGTACAAGTTCTCCGACCACCCGCCGCAGCCGGGTCTGTGGGCGGTCGAGCCGCATCTGGGCTTCCGCGGCACGGGCGCGAAATTCGAGGAGATCCTGGTCGTCACCGACTCCAGGGACCCCGACGAGAGCGCCTTCTGGCTGGACGACGATCTGCCGCACGTGCGGCGCTGGGCCGAGGAAAGGGCTGCCGCATGACCACCGTGGATCTCTTGGACGCGCGTGAGCGCTGGGTGCGCGCGGGCGACGTGGAGCTGTGCGTCGCCGAGCTGGGCGACGCCGGGCGGCCCACGGTGCTGCTTGTGCACGGCTATCCGGACTCCAAGGAGGTGTGGTCCGAGGTCGCCGCGCGGCTGGCGGAGCGCTTCCACGTGGTGCTGTACGACGTGCGCGGGCACGGCAGGTCGACGGCGCCCAAACCGCTGCGCGGCGGCTTCACGTTGGAGAAGCTGACCGACGACTTCCTCGCGGTCGCGGACGCGGTGAGCCCGGACAAGCCGGTGCATCTGGTGGGGCACGACTGGGGCTCGGTGCAGGCCTGGGAGTTCGTGACGGTCCAGCGCACGCAGGGCCGCATCGCGTCCTTCACGTCGATGTCGGGCCCGTCCCTGGACCACTTCGGGCACTGGATCAAGAAGCGCATGACCCGGCCGACCCCACGCCGCGCGGCCCAACTGGCGGGCCAGGGCGCCAAGTCCTGGTACGTGTACATGCTGCACACCCCCGTCCTGCCCGAGCTGGCCTGGCGCGGCCCGCTCGGCAAGCGCTGGCCGAAGATCCTCCAGCGCCTGGAGAAGGTCCCCGCGGACGGCTATCCCACACTGTCGCTGCCGTCGGACGCCGCGCACGGCGCCTGGCTCTACCGCGACAACGTCCGGGCCCGTCTGCGCAGGCCGCGCGAGGACGCGTACGCACACGCCCCGGTGCAGCTGATCACGCCCACCGGCGACATCTTCCTCTCGGAGAGTCTCTACGACGATCTGGAGCTGTGGGCCCCGCAGTTGACCCGCCGCAGGCTCCCGGCCAAGCACTGGGTGCCGCGCACCCGCCCCGACCAACTCGCCACGTGGATCACGGAGTTCGTCACGACCCACGAGGACGGCGGCCCCACGGCCCTGGCGAGCGCGGCGGCCCCGGCACCGGGCAAGTACGCCGAGCGGTTCTCGGGCCAGCTCGTCCTCGTCACCGGCGCGGGCAGCGGCATCGGGCGGGCCACGGCGTTCGCGTTCGCCGAGGCGGGCGCGCGGGTGATAGCCGTCGACCGGGACGCGGAGAGCGCGGCGCGCACGGCGGAGCTGTCCCGCCTGGTCGGCGCCCCCGCGGCCTGGGCCGAGACGGTCGACGTGAGCGACGAGTCGGCCATGGAGAAGCTCGCCGAGAAGGTCGCCACGGAGTACGGCGTGGTGGACGTCCTGGTGAACAACGCCGGCATCGGCCTCTCCGGCTCCTTCCTCGACACCAGCGCCGAGGACTGGAAGAAGGTCCTCGACGTCAATCTGTGGGGCGTCATCCACGGCTGCCGTCTCTTCGGCAAGCAGATGGCCGAGCGCGGCCAGGGCGGCCACATCGTGAACACCGCGTCCGCGGCGGCCTATCAGCCCTCCAAGGCCCTCCCTGCGTACAGCACGTCGAAGGCCGCCGTCCTGATGCTCAGCGAGTGCCTGCGCGCGGAGCTTGCGGGCCAGGGCATCGGGGTCTCGGTGATCTGCCCGGGCTTCGTGAACACGAACATCACGGCGACGGCCCGCTTCGCCGGAGTCTCCGCCGACGAGGAGAAGCGCCGCCAGAAGAAGTCCGCCCGCCTGTACGGCCTGCGGAACTACCCGCCGGAGAAGGTCGCCGACGCCGTGCTGCGCGCCGTCGTCCGCAACCAGGCGGTCGTGCCCGTCACCCCGGAGGCCCGCGGCGCCCACCTCATGTCCCGCTTCACGCCCAAGGCCCTGCGGGCGATAGCGCGATTGGAGCCGCCGCTGTGAGCACGGACAGCCCCGAGAGCGCGGGAAACGTCCCCGCCGCCTCCGCCTCCGAGGAGCACTACGCGATCGTGCCGCGCCGCGTCTCGTTCGACTGGGACGAGACGCCGCTGCACTGGATACCGGACGAGCCCACGGCCACGCACGTCATCAACGTCCTGCATCTGCTGCTCCCGGCGGGGGAGCGGTGGTTCGTGAAGGTCTTCAAGGAGGGCCTGCCGCTGGTCACCGACCCCGTGCTGCTCAAGGACGTCAAGGGCTTCATGGGGCAGGAGGCCACGCACAGCGTGCAGCACGCGTACGTACTCGATCACCTCGCGGCGCAGCGCCTGGAGACGGCCGACTTCACGAAGTACGTCGACCTCCTCTTCGAGAAGCTCCTCGGCGAGCAGCCGCCGCTGGGGGCGCCGATCCCCACACAGGAGTGGCTGCGCTTCCGGCTCGCGGTCGTCGCGGCCATCGAGCAGTTCACGGCGGTCCTCGGCAACTGGGTGCTGCACGCCGAGGGGCTCGACCGGGCACGCGCGGACGAGGTCATGCTCGACCTGCTGCGCTGGCACGGCGCGGAGGAGGTGGAGCACCGCTCAGTCGCCTTCGACATGTACCAGCACTGCGGCGGCTCGGGGACGCCCCGGTACGCGCGACGGGTCGCGGCCATGGGGATCACCGCGCCCGTGATGCTCTACCTGTGGGTCTGGGGCAGCGCGTATCTGATCCGGCACGACCCCCAGCTCGCGGGCCGGCTGCGGCTCTCCCCCAAGGAGTTCAACAGGGCGATCGGCAAGGGCCTGCTGCCCACCTGGCGGGAGCTGGGCGCGGCCATACCCCGCTACCTGCGGCGGTCGTACCATCCGTCGCAGGAGGGCTCGCTGCGCAAGGCCGTCGAGTATCTGGCGGAGTCGCCCGCGGCGCGGGCCGCGGCGGCGGTGGCGGCCCGCACGGCCATCGCCTAGGACGAGGCGTCGGGGTCAGGAGGGGGAGCGTGGAGGACAGGTCGGCCACGGAGCCGCACAGCACGAAGCGGTGGGACGGCGGGGAGGGGGCCGAGGTGACGGCATCCGGGCCGCGGGAGCCCATGGTGTCGATGCCTGCCCCGGGCGAGCCCGAGATGTCGATGCCCGCTCCGGGCGAGCCCAAGGTGTCGTTGTCCGCTCCGGGCGAGCCCCGCGTGGAGTACCGGATAGAGGACCTCGCCCACCGCAGCGGGGCCACGGTGCGCACCATCCGGGCCTATCAGGACCGCGGCCTGCTCCCCCGGCCGGAGCGGCGCGGCCGGTCCAATGTGTACGGGGACGCGCATCTGGCCCGGCTGCGCCAGATCGCCGACCTGCTCGACCGGGGGTACACGCTGGCCTCCATCAAGGAGCTCCTGGAGGCCTGGGACGCGGGCCGCGGCCTCGGCGGGGTGCTCGGCCTGGTCGCGGAGGTCGACGGTCCCTGGACGGACGAGAAGGCCGACCGGATCACGCGGGCCGAGCTGGACGCGGCGTTCGGGGGCGTTTCGGACGAGGTGGCGGTGGCGGACGCGATCGCGCTCGGCGTGCTCGAACCGCTGCCGGGCCGCGACGACGAGTTCCTGGTGCCGAGCCCACAAGAGCTGGCGGTGGCGGCCGAGTTGCACGCAGCGGGCGTGCCGCTGTCGGCGATCTCTGGCCATCTGCGGGAGTTGAGGGGGCAGGTCGAGCACATCGCGGCGCGTTTCCTGGAGTTCACCAACGAGCACGTCTTCGCCCGCTACCTGGGAAATCATCCGCCCAGTGAGGCGGACGCGGCGGAGGCGGCCGCGCTCATCCGCCGCCTGCGGCCGCTGGCGCAGAAGTCGGTGGACGCCGAACTGGCCCGCGCGATGCGGCTGTTCGCGACCCGGTATCTGCGCCGCCACCTCGACGCGGAGGATCCCCCCCGACTGAGCAGCCAGGGCCGCCGGGACGCGGAGCCGCAGCACGTGGCTCTGCCCGCCGACACAATGCGCGCAGTTCAGGAGCTGGTTGGGCGGGAGAACGCCGCCGCGTTCATTGCGGCTGCCGCCGAACGGGAGGTACAGAGCAGGACATTGGACGCACTTACCTCAAGTCATCGTGATCAGGCACTAGTTACCCAAATGCCGCCTACAGCCTGAGAGTTGTCCACAGAATCGTCAACGAGCCTGTGGATAACTGGACTTGGTTGTGGATCAAACCTGTGGACCGATTTTCCTCGATGAAAAGTCGGTGGCGAAGAAAGGTCGTCGGCGAAAAATCGAGTGCGCGGAGAACGGCGGACCGCGACGCTGAGGAGATGCGAGAAGCACAGCCGCCGGGCCGGACGGCGCGTCCACCGGACCGAACGGACGACCGGCGCACCGTGAAGGTGTCGAAATACCTGTCCAAGCACCTGCGTCATCAGCCCGAGCGCATCGGGATCACGCTCGACGACGGCGGCTGGGTGGACATCGGCACCCTCATCGAGGCCGCCGCGGCGCACGGTTTCCGCTTCACCCGCGCCGAGCTCGACCATGTGGTCGCCGAGAACGACAAGCAGCGCTTCGCGGTCGAGGGCGACCGGATCCGCGCGAGCCAGGGCCACTCCGTCGAGGTGGACCTGGACCTGCCGGCCGCGACCCCGCCCGCGTACCTCTTCCACGGCACGGTCGCCCGCCACCTGGACGCGATCCGCGCCGAGGGGCTGCGCCCCATGAACCGGCACGCCGTCCACCTCTCGCCCGACCGCGACACGGCGACGCGGGTGGGCGCCCGGCGCGGGCGGCCGATCGTGCTGTCCGTCGACGCGGGCGCGATGCACCGCGACGGCCACGTCTTCCAGGTCAGCGCCAACGGCGTCTGGCTCACGGACGCCGTGCCGCCGGGGTATCTGCGCTTCCCCGAATCCCACTGACCGCGGGGTCGGGTGTGCGGGCCCGGATCCCGCTGAAAGCCCCCGCCGGGCATGATCGGGAGGCATGGAGCATCTGCACAGCACCGAGGCCGCCGTCAGCGCGCTGCGCGCGATCGCGGACGAGTACGAGCGGGAGATCACCGTCGCCCATGACATAGGCGCCGACCGGACCTCCCGCCGCAGCGCCGCGGGCGTGGGCGTGGCGACCGACGCGGACGGCTCGCTGCCGCACGAGGCGTTCGTGGAGCTCGGCGGCTCACCGAGGATCTCCGTGCGGCTCTATCCGGACGACGACGCGCTGATCGACGTCGAGGGCGTCGAGTGCCCGGACATCCCGCGCGACTCGGTGCCCGCGTTCGTGCGGTCGGTCCTCGGCGGCCTCGCGTACGTCAAGGGGCGCCGCTTCCCGCCGGGCTACTGGCTGATCGTGCCGCTGCCCGGGGACGAGACGTACAAGGAACTGATCCCCATGATCTCGCTCACACCGTGGCTGAACGCCAGGGTGCGCTGAGACCTCCGCCGAGGGGCCCGGGCCGGGCGGGCGGAGTGGCCGCCTCCCGCGCCCCCGTACGCTCGATGGCATGAGTCTGCGTCTGAGCACCGTGATCCTGCCCGTCCGCCGCTGGCACGAAGGCGGCAAGGAGCGCTGGCAGCGCGCGGAGGACCTCGGTTTCCACACCGCCTACACCTACGACCACCTCTCCTGGCGGACCTTCCGCGACGGCCCCTGGTTCGGCGCGGTGCCCACGCTGACGGCCGCCGCGGCCGCGACCGAGCGGATCCGGCTCGGCACGCTCGTCACCTCGCCGAACTTCCGGCACCCGGTGACGCTCGCCAAGGAACTGATCACCCTCGACGACGTGTCGAACGGCCGCGTCACGCTGGGGATCGGCGCGGGAGGCAACGGCTTCGACGCCGGCACGTTGCGCCGTGCCGGCGAGGAGCCCTGGACACCCCGTGAACGCGCGGACCACTTCGGAGAGTTCCTGCCGCTGCTCGACCGGCTGCTCACCGAGGACTCGGTGACGTACGAGGGCGAGCGCTACGCGGCGTACGAGGCGCGGAACATCCCGGGCTGCGTGCAGCGCCCGCGGCTGCCGTTCGCCGTGGCCGCCACCGGGCCGCGCGGTCTGCGGCTCGCCGCGCGGCACGGGCAGGCGTGGGTGACGACCGGCGACCCAAAGATCTCCGAGACGGGCACCCCGGAGCAGTCCCTCGAAGCCATCCGCGGCCAGATCGGCAAGCTCGGCGCGGCCTGCGCGGAGATCGACCGCGACGTCGACGAGCTCGGCAAGATCCTGCTCACCGGCTTCTCCCCGGACCGCCCCCTGGACTCCTTCGACGCCTTCGTCGACTTCGCGGGCAGGCACGCCGAACTGGGCATCGACGAGATCGTCCTGCACTGGCCGCTGCCCGGCACGGACTTCGCGGCGGACGAGAAGGTCTTCGAGCGCATCGCCACGGAGGCGCTGGCCCAGCTCTGACCTGGCTGCGGGGTCGCGTCCGACCCGACCGCGGGTCGCGCGAGGTGTGGCAGGGGCGCACGGGTGTGTGACGTACTCAGATGTGCGCCCCGCCACACACCCGTGCGCGCATATGCGGGACAATCGCGTACGTGACCTCAACCACCCCTCGGCCCCGGACCCCGGCCTCCAGCGTCCCGCCCCGGCTGATCGCCACGGACCTGGACGGCACCCTGCTGCGCGACGACAAGTCCGTCTCCGAGCGCACCGTCGCCGCGCTCGCCGCCGCCGAGGCGGCCGGCATCGAGGTCTTCTTCGTGACCGGGCGCCCGGCCCGCTGGATGGACGTCGTCAGCGCCCATGTGCACGGCCACGGCCTGGCGATCTGCGGGAACGGCGCCGCCGTCGTCGACCTGCACGGCGGGCCCGGCGGGCACCGCTTCGTGAAGGTGCGGGACCTGTCGCCCGCCACCGCCCTCGACGTCATCGGCATCCTGCGCGCGGCAGCTCCCGGCACGTCCTTCGCCATCGAGCGGACCGGCGGGGTGCACCACGAACCGGCCTATCCGCCGCTGCACCTGGACCCCACCGTCGGCGTCGCGCCCGCCGAGAAGCTCCTCGCGGCCGAGTCCGACTGCGCCGACCAGCCCGTGCTCAAGGTCCTCGCCCACCACCCCGACCTCTCGCCGGACGCCTTCCTGACGCTGGCCCGCGCGGCCGTGGGCGGCCTCGTGGAGATCACCCGGTCCAGCCCGACCGCGCTCCTGGAGATCAGCGGCCCCGGCGTCTCCAAGGCCAGCACGCTCGCCCTGTGCTGCGCCGAGCGCGGCATCAGCCACGAGGAAGTCGTCGCCTTCGGAGACATGCCGAACGACGTCGAGATGCTCACCTGGGCCGGCGTCTCCTACGCGATGGGCAACGCCCACGAGGACGTCGTCGCCGCCGCGTCCGGCCGCACCGTCGCCAACAACGAGGACGGCGTCGCGGTGGTCATCGAACGAATACTGGCGCGGCTCTAGCCTGGCGGGGGCGCCTGTTCTGGCGGGGGCGCCTCGACCGGGTGCGCTGGGAAACGCCCCTCTCCGGAGAGAGCGCCGTGGGCGCCGACCACCCGCCGCAGCGGCCCCCGGCCGGCAGCCTCAGAGGCCGACCCCCCGCTCCGCCAGCCACTTCACCGGGTCCACGCCCGAGCCCAGGTCCGGTGTCACGCGTGCTTCGAAGTGCAGGTGCGGGCCCGTCGAGTTGCCGGTGGTGCCCGCCTGGCCGACCCACTGGCCCGCGCGCACCAGCTCCCCCTGGTCGACGGCGGCGGACGCGAGGTGGGCGTACTGCGTGTAGTAGCCGTCGTCGTGCCGCACGACGACCTCGATGCCGAAGCCGCCGCCGCAGGCGACCCGCTCCACACGGCCGGCGCCCACCGCCCGCACCGGGGCGCCGATGTCGACGGCGAAGTCCTGCCCGGTGTGCCGGCCCGCCCAGCGCTCACCGGCGCTGTCGAAGCCCGCGGACAGGTCGTACGTCTCCAACGGCGGCACCCACGCGCGCGTGGACGGCGATTGCGGCTGCGCGAGCCGCACCGCGCCCCGGCACCGGCCGGCCGCGACCGACCGGTCGGCCTCGCCCTGCAGCGTCCACCGCGCCGACTCCAGCTTCTCCTCGATGCCCCGCTTCAGGCTCGCGAGCTGCGTCGTGCGCCGGTCGAGCACGCCCCGGGCGCGGTCGGCGGACCGCTTGGCGGTGTCGAGCCTGGCCGCGGCCCGCTGGGTGCGGGCGACGGCGTTGGTGACGGCGAGGTCCGCCTGCCCCACGACGCGCCTGCCGCGCAGCAGTTCGTCGGGGTCGTCCGCGAGCAGCAGCCGCGCGGTGAGCGGCAGCCCGCCGCCGGTGCGGTACTGGGCGCTGGCCATCCGGCCCAGATCCTTGTGCAGTACGTCGACCTGGAACCGCTCCTTGGCGAGCAGCTGGTCGAGCCGCGTGACGCGGGCGCGCTGCACGTCGGCCGCCCGCTGCCCGGCCTCGTACCGCAGCGTGGCCGTCTGCGCCTCTTCGTAGAGCCGCGCCACGTCGGCGCCCACCCCGTGGCCGTCCGGGCCCGGTCCGGGGCTCCCTTCGCCCCCGTCGGCGGCCGCGGTCCGGGGCGCGGAGAGGGCGACGAGCGCGCACAACAGGACCGGCACGACGAACGGGCGGCGAGGCAGTGGGCGCATGTCCCGGATCGTTGCCCGCAGGCGCGCGGCGCGCCCGGGGGACTCGTACGCGTGGGGGACCGGGTGACCCGTACGGGGCACCCGGATACGGCCGAACAGGGCGCCCGGAAGCGGGTGGTCGGGCAGCCCCGGGAACCCAGGGCACACCCAGCCCAGGCACTCAGTACGGCGCCTGCCACACCACCGTCGTCCCGCCCCCGTCCTCCCCGATCCCGGGCCCGTACCAACTGTCGCCGCCCAGCGACTCCGCGCGCCGCTTGAGGTTCTTCAAGCCGCTGCGGCGGCCGCCCTCCGCGATGCCGACGCCGTCGTCCGCGACGGTCAGGCGTACGCCCCGCTCCCCGTCGGGCAGCGTCAGCGTGGAGTCGACGACGACGTCGATGCGGGCGGCCTGCGCGTGCCGGAAGGCGTTCGACAGGGCCTCGCGGAGCGCCGCGATGAGGTTCTTGCCGGTGAGCTCGCCGACGACCGTGTCGACGGGGCCCACGAAGTGGTGCGAGGGCTTGAAGCCGAGCGGCACGGCCGCCATGTTGATCTCGCGCAGGACGCGGGTGCGCAGCCCCGCGGGTGCTTCGGCGGGCCCCTGCTGGAGCGCGAAGATCGCCGTACGGATCTCCTGGATCGTGACGTCCAGCTCGTCGACGGCCTTGCCGACGCCCCGCTGGACCTCCGGCACGACGGACCGCCGCTGGGCGCTCTCCAGCATCATCCCGGTGGCGAACAGCCGCTGGATGACGAGGTCGTGCAGATCGCGGGCGATCCGGTCGCGGTCCTCGTAGACGGCGAGCCGCTCCCGGTCGCGCTGCGCCTCTGCCATCATCAGCGCGAGCGCGGCCTGCGAGGCGAACTGGGCGGCGAGGGTCCGCTCGGCCTCCGTGAAGGGGCGTGCCCCGCGCGCGCGGGGCGTGACCAGCGTCCCCAGGACCCGGCCGTCGCTCTGCAGGGGCAGCATCATGGCGGGGCCGTAGTGCCGCGCCAGGTCGGTCATGATGCGCGGGTCCGTGGCCGCGTCGTCGATGAACACGGCCTGCCCGTCGAGGAGGTCGGCGATGATGCGGCTCTCTGGGGGCACCGCCACGCCGAGCGCCCCGATGGGCTCCTCCGAGGACACGGCGACGATCTCCATGCCGCCCTCCTCGTCGGGCAGCAGCACGATCCCGGCCGCCGAGTCGGCCAGATGGCGCGCCTGCTCGGCGACGACCGCGAGCGCGTCCTCCGCGTCGGAACCCGAAAGCAGCGCCGTGGTGACCGCCACGGAGCCGTCGATCCACCGCTCGCGCTGCTTGGCGGCCTCGTACAGGCGCGCGTTGCCGATCGCGATGCCGGCCTCCGTGGCGAGCACGCGCACCATGTGCACGTCGTAGTCGTTGAACTCGCCCCCGCCGCGCTTCTCCGTGAGATAGAGATTGCCGAAGATCTCCCCCTGGACGCGGATCGGCACCCCCAGGAAGCTGCGCATCGGCGGGTGGTGGGCGGGGAAGCCGCAGGAGCGCGGATCGGTGGCGAGGTCGGCGAGGCGCAGCGTCTCCGGCTGGTGGATGAGCGCGCCGAGCAGGCCGCGATGGCCGTCCGGGAGGTGTCCGATGCGGGCGGCGGTCTCCTCGTCGATGCCGGTGTAGACGAAGTCGGAGAGCCCGTCGCCGTCTTCGGAGACGACGCCGATCGCGGCGTAGTGGGCGTCCGTGAGCTCGGCCGCGGTCTCGCAGATGCGGTCCAGGGTGGTGTGCAGTTCGAGCCCGGTGCCGACGGAACGCATCGCCTCCAGGAGCTGCGGTACGCGCGCGGTCAGCTCGGTGGACAGCCCCTGGAGACTGCGGGTCGCCCGCGCCGCCGCCTCCGCCGAGTCCGGGGGGCCTTCCGGGCTCGGAGTCGCCTCAGGGGGCGGGGTGGGCGCGGAGGCCGGGGGGACAGGCATGCCCTGAGCGTAGTTAGTCCGATTTGCCAGGGAAAGTCGAGCCTTCACCGGGCCCCGACGGGCGGCGCCACCGCGGTCCGCGGTCACCCCCCTCAGCCTCCCGCCGCGCTCATCGGTGCCGCCCCCTCAGCCGCCCACCCCGGTCAGCAGATCCGCCGCCGACTCCCGCTCCCGCATCCGCCGCAGCGGCCCGTCGACGGCCACCAGCTCCGCGTACGTACCGCGCTGCGCGACCCGCCCCTCCTCCAGGACGAGCACCTCGTCAACTTTGTCGAGTCCGGCGAGACGGTGCGTGATGAGCAGCGTCGTACGGCCCTCGGTGGCCGCGAGCAGGTCGGTGGTGAGGGCGTCGGCGGTCGGCAGGTCGAGGTGTTCGGCGGGCTCGTCGAGTACGAGGACGGGGAAGTCGGCGAGCAGGGCGCGGGCGAGCGCGAGGCGCTGCCGCTGGCCTCCGGAGAGGCGTGCTCCGTGCTCGCCGACGAGGGTGTCGAGCCCGTCGGGCAGGGACCGCACCCAGCCGTCGAGCCGTGCCTCCGCGAGCGCCCCGTACAGCGCGTCGTCGTCTGCGTCCTTCCGCGCGAGCAGCAGGTTCTCGCGCAGCGAGCTGTCGAAGACGTGTGCGTCCTGCGCGCACAGGCCGACGAAGCGGCGCACGGTGTCGCCGTCGAGCGCCGACACGTCCGTGCCGCCGAGCGTGTACGTCCCTTCGTGCGCGCCCAGGAAGCGCAGCAGGACGTGGGCGAGCGTCGTCTTGCCGGACCCGGACGGGCCGACGACAGCGACGCGGCGGCCGCGCTCCAGGCTGAGAGTGACGTCCGCGAGGGCGTCCCGCTCCTGCCCTTCGTAGCGGGCCCGCAGGCCTTCGAGACGCAGCGGGAAGGGCGTCCGCGGGGGTTCCGCGAGTGCGGGTGCGGTGGGGTCCGGGACGGGTTCGGGGGCGTCCAGGACCTCGTGGACCCGCTCGGCGCTCTTCTTCACGCGCTGGCGGTACTGCACGGCGAGCGGCAGCCCCATGACCGCCTCGAACGCGGCGAGCGGGGTGAGGACGACGACGGCCAGCGCGACACCGCTGAGCCTGCCGTCGTGCACGCCCTGGACGCCGACGAGCGCCGCCGCGGCCACGGTGAGGCCGGTGGCGAGCGCGGTGAGTCCGTCGCCGAGCGCGGTGGCGCTCGCCGTGCGCGAGGCGATGCGCGTCAGCTCGGCGTCCGCTTCCTTCGCCTTGTCGGTACGTCGCCTCAGGGCGCCCGCGACCGTCAACTCGGCGGTGCCCGTGAGCAGATCGGCCACCCTGGTGGCGAGCACCCCGCGGGCGGGGGCCAGCTTGCGTTCCGCGCGGCGGGCGACGGCGCCGCTCACCAGGGGGACGCCGACGCCCGCGGCCAGCAGGCCGACGGCCAGGACGGCACCCGCCTCCGGGAGCAGCCACGCCGTGAACCCGACGGCTCCGGCGCCGACGACGGCCGCGGCACCGGCCGGAAGGAGCCAGCGCAGCCAGTAGTCCTGGAGGGCGTCCACGTCGGCGACGAGGCGGGAGAGCAGGTCGCCGCGGCGGGTGCCGCGCAGGCCCGCGGGGGCGAGGCGTTCCAGGCGCCGGAACACGGCGACCCTGGTGTCGGCCAGCATCCGCAGGACCGCGTCGTGCGACACGAGGCGCTCGGCGTAGCGGAAGACGGCCCTTCCGATGCCGAAGGCGCGGGTCGCCGTGACGGCGATCATCAGGTACATCACCGGAGGCTGTTCCGACGCCCGCGAGATCAGCCACCCGGACGTGGCCATGAGCCCCACAGCACTGCCCAGCGCGAGGCTGCCCAACAGCAGGGCCAGCGCCAACCTGCCCCGGCACTGCCGCGCGGCACCCCTGACCCGAGCCAACACCCCGCCGCTCGGGCGGGAGTTCTCCCACCCGCCCGCCCGTTCACTGTCGGACACAGGGTCACTGAACGAGCCCTCGCCCAGGTCCACGGCATCGTTGCTTGTTCCGTTGTGGGCAGTCGTGTCGCAGGGCGAGTGGGGCATCCCCTGCTCAATGGGGTCTCCCCCTGCAACGTCCACCCGCACCACCCGATCGGCCACATCCAACAACGCAGGCCGATGCACCACCATCACCACAGTCCGGCCGACGGCCAGCCTCCGGACCGCCTCTACGATCCCCGCCTCGGTCTCCCCGTCCAACGCGGCGGTGGGCTCATCAAGGAGCACCACAGGCCGGTCGGCCAGGAACGCCCGCGCCAGAGCGACCCGCTGCCGCTGCCCGGCGGACAACCCGACCCCGTCCTCCCCCAGGACGGTCTCCACGCCCCGGGGCAGCCCACCCACGAACTCCCAGGCCCCCGCCGCACACAGCGCGTCCACCACGGCCGCGTCATCCGCCTCCGGACGCGCGAGCCGAACGTTCTCGCCAATGGTCCCGGCGAACAGGTACGGCCGCTGCGGCACCCAGGCGACCCGCTCCCGCCACCCCGCCAGGGAAACCCCGGCCAGCTCGGCCCCGCCGACAAGCACGCGCCCCTCCGTCGGCGGCACGAAGCCCAACAACACGTTCAGAAGCGTCGACTTGCCCGACCCGCTCGGCCCCACCAGGGCCACCGTCTCCCCGGGCTCGACCGCGAACGACACCCCGGACACAGCGTCGGCCGCCCGCCCGGGGTACCGGACCGTGACCCCTTCCACGGCCACGCCAATCGCACCCTCCACGGCCACGCCCACCGCACCGCCCCCGGGCACAACCGCCGACCCCCCGGCGGGAACCGGGGCCTCAAGCACAGCGAAAATCTCCTCCGCCGCAGCCAGCCCCTCCGCTGCGGCGTGATACCGCGCCCCCACCTGCCGCAACGGCAAGTACGCCTCGGGCGCGAGGATGAGGATCACCAAGCCGTCGTACAGCGCCATGTCCCCGTGGACGAGCCGCATGCCGATGGTGACGGCGACCAGCGCCACCGAGATCGTGGCGAGAAGTTCGAGGGCGAACGACGACAGGAACGCGATGCGCAGCGTCCGCATCGTCGCCCGCCGGTACTCACCCGTGATCTTCCGGATCGACTCGGCCTGCGCCTTGGCCCGGCCGAACACCTTCAGCGTCGGCAAGCCCGCGACGACGTCGAGGAAGTGCCCGGACAGCCGGGAGAGGAGCTGCCACTGACGATCCATGCGGGCCTGCGTGGCCCAGCCGATCAGCATCATGAAGACGGGGATGAGCGGCAGCGTTCCGACAATGATCGCCGCCGACACCCAGTCCTCGGTGGCCACGCGCAGCAGCACCGCCGCAGGCACCACCACCGCGAGCCCCAACTGCGGCAGATAGCGCGAGAAGTAGTCGTCGAGGGCGTCCACGCCGCGCGTGGCCAGGGTGATGAGGGACCCTGTCCGCTGGCCGCTCAGCCAACCCGGGCCGAGCTCCCCCGCCCGCTCGAGCAACCGCCCCCGCAGCTCCGACTTGACCGCCGCGCTCGCCCGGTGCGCGGCGAGTTCGGTCAGCCAGGCCACCACCGCCCTGCCCACGGCCACCGCCGCGAGCAGGACCAGCGGTGTGCCCAAGTCACCGACGGCGAAGCCCTGCTGGAAGCCGCCGACCACGATCTCGGCGATCAGCATGGCCTGGGCGACGACCAACCCCGCACCGGCCAGGCCGAGAATCACCACGGCCGCCAAGAAGAAGCGAGTGGCGCGGGCGTACCGGAACAGACGCGGGTCGATCGGTTTCACGTGAAACACACCCTCCCAAGAACCTTGGGCATTCAGAGAGTTGGCTCAGGCACGGAGAGACCGTGCACTGAGAGACCGTGCGCGGAGGGACTCAGTGCGCGGCGTCGGCCGGAACATCCGACGCGATGTGCTGCGTACCGATCCGCTTGCGGAACACCCAGTACGTCCACGACTGATACAGCAGCACGACCGGAGTCGCGATGCCCGCGCACCACGTCATGATCTTCAGGGTGTAGGGCGTCGACGAGGCGTTGGTGACCGTGAGGCTCCAGTCCTCGTTCAGCGACGACGGCATGACGTTCGGGAACAGCGTCAGGAAGAGCATCGCGACGGCCGCGACGATGGTCAGACCCGAGAGCGCGAATGACCAGCCCTCGCGCCCGAGTTTGATCGCCCCGATGGCCGCCACCAGGGACACCACCGCCACGATCATCGCGGCCAGGCTCTTGCCGTCGCCGTTGTCGGCCTGCGTCCAGATGAGGAAGCCGAGCGCGAGCACCGCGGTGACCAGGCCCAGGACGAGCGCCAGCCTGCGCGCCCGCATCCGGATGTCGCCCACCGTCTTCAGCGCGGTGAACACCGTGCCGTGGAAGGTGAAGAGGGTGAGAGTGACCAGGCCGCCCAGGATCGAGTACGGGTTGAGCAGGTCCCAGAAGTTGCCCACGTACTCCTTGTGCGCGTCGATCTTCACGCCCCGCACGATGTTGCCGAAGGCCACACCCCACAGCACCGCCGGGATCAGCGAGCTCCAGAAGATCGCGTGCTCCCAGTTGGTCTGCCAGCGCTCCTCGGGCCGCTTCGCGCGGTACTCGAAGGCGACACCGCGGATGATCAGGCAGAGCAGGATGATCAGCAGTGGCAGATAGAAACCGGAGAACAGCGTCGCGTACCACTCGGGGAAGGCCGCGAAGGTCGCGCCGCCCGCGGTGAGCAGCCACACCTCGTTGCCGTCCCACACGGGACCGATGGTGTTGATCAGGACGCGCTTCTCGGTCCGGTCACGGGCGAGCAGCTTGGTGAGGACACCGACCCCGAAGTCGAAGCCTTCGAGGAAGAAGTAGCCGGTCCACAGGACGGCGATGAGGACGAACCAGACGTCGTGAAGTTCCATGTGCGTCTACCCCCTTCTTCAGTACGAGAAGGCCATGGGCCGGTCGGCCTCGGCTTCGGCGTCGGTGTCCGCGCTCGCCCCGCCGGGCGGTCCGCCGATCTTGGTGGGCGGGTTGAGGTCGGCCTCGGTGAGCTCCGGCGGTCCCTTGCGGACGTACTTGAGCAGCAGCCGGACCTCGATGACGGCGAGGATCGCGTAGATCAGCGTGAAGACGATCAGCGAGGTGAGCACCTCGCCCTGCGAGACACCGGGGGAGACCGCGTCCTCGGTCTTCAGGACGCCGTAGACGACCCAGGGCTGCCGGCCCGTCTCGGTGAAGATCCAGCCCCAGGCGGTGCCGATGAGCGGGAAGATCAGCGTCCACTGGGAAAGCCGCCACCACCAGGTCCCGAGCCGCGGCGCGAGCTCCTTGTTCTTGGTGAGCATCAGCTTCGGTACGTCGTCCTCGCCGGTGCGGTGCTCCGGCGCGAGCCAGAACTTGCGCCGGGTGAGCCAGAGTCCGACGGTGCACAGGACCATCGAGACCCCGCCGAAGCCGATCATCCAGCGGTAGGACCAGTACGCGGTGGGGATGTTGGGCCGGTAGTCGCCGGGCCCGAACTTCTCCTGTGCTTCCTTGTTGAGGTCGTTGATGCCGGGGATCTCCGCGCTGAAGTTGTTCTTGGCGAGGAAGGAGAGCACCCCGGGGATCTCTATGGCGACCTCGTTGTGGCCCTTGGCGACGTCGCCGTACGCGAAGAGCGAGAACGGGGCGGGCTTCTCGGACTCCCACAGCGCCTCGGCGGCCGACATCTTCATCGGCTGCTGCTCGTACATCACCTTGCCGAGGGTGTCGGCGCTGATGACGGTGAGCAGGGTGCCGACGAATGCGGTGACCAGGCCGACCCGCAGCGACATCCGCATGGTGCGGGTGTGCTGCTTCTTGCGCAGGTGGAAGATCGCGATGCCGGTCATGAAGGCGCCGCCGACCAGGATCGACGCCGCGATCACATGGAAGAAGTTGACGAGCGTCGTCTCCTGGAACAGCACCTTGGCGAAGTCGGTGAGCTCGGCCCGCTTGACGCCGTCCCGCTCCGCGATCTTGTAGCCGACCGGGTGCTGCATGAAGGCGTTCGCCGCGATGATGAAGTACGCCGACAGGACGGTCCCGATGGAGACCATCCAGATCGTCGCGCAGTGCAGCTTCTTGGGCAGCTTGTCCCAGCCGAAGATCCACAGGCCGATGAAGGTCGACTCGAAGAAGAAGGCGATCAGGGCCTCGAAGGCCAGCGGGGCGCCGAAGACGTCGCCGACGAAGCGCGAGTAGTCGGACCAGTTCATGCCGAACTGGAACTCCTGCACGATGCCGGTGACGACGCCCATCGCGATGTTGATCAGGAACAGCTTGCCCCAGAACTTGGTGGCTCTGAGGTAGTGCTCCTTGCCCGTCCGCACCCACGCCGTCTCGAGGATCGCCGTGAGGGCGGCCAGAGAGATCGTCAGGGGGACGAAGAGGAAGTGGTAGACGGTGGTGATGCCGAACTGCCATCGCGCCAGTGTTTCCGGCGCCAGAGCCAGGTCCACGTCGACTTCTCCTTACGTGCCGTGGTCATAACGGCAGTTTGCCCCTTATGTCATAGACAACTACGGAGCAACTGGGACACGCTTGTGAACGCGTTCACATTCACAAGCATTATGTCGCACGTACGGTCGACGTTCGTCAGGGGGGTCCCCCTTACCGGCGGGAACCGGCCAGGGAGCGGCGGTGGCGGTGGCCCGCGGCGGCGGTGGCGGTGGCGGTGGCCCACAAAACAGGACGCGCGAGGCAGCAGCTGCCTCGCGCGTCCTTGCGATCTTCTCCCCGACCGGGAGGGCTCCCGACCGGAAGGGCTCCCCGGCCGCGAGGGCTAGAGCTCCTTGCGGAACGCCTCAGCCGTCTGCAGGAAGATGTCGTTGCCCTCGGTCTCGCCGATGGTGACGCGGACGCCCTCACCGGGGTACGGACGCACGATCACGCCGGCCTTCTCGCAGGCCGCGGCGAAGTCCATCGTCCGGTCGCCAAGACGGAGCCAGACGAAGTTCGCCTGCGTCTCGGGCACGGTCCAGCCCTGCGCCCGCAGCCCGTCCTGCACCCGCGAGCGCTCGCCGAGCAACGCGCCGACCCGGCCGAGCAGTTCGTCCTCCGAACGCAGCGACTCCACCGCCGCGTCCTGCGCGAGCTGGTTCACGCCGAAGGGCACCGCGGTCTTGCGCAGCGCCGCGGCCACCGGCTCGTGGGCGATGGCGAAGCCGACCCGCAGGCCCGCGAGGCCGTACGCCTTGGAGAAGGTGCGAAGCACGCAGACGTTCGGCCGGTCCCGGTACAGCTCCAGGCCGTTCGGCGTCTCGGGGTCGCGGACGAACTCCACGTACGCCTCGTCGATCACGACGAGGATGTCCTTCGGCACCCGGTCCAGGAACCGCACCAGGTCGGCCTTCTTGACCACGGTGCCGGTCGGGTTGTTCGGGTTGCAAACGAAGATCAGCCGGGTGCGCTCGGTGATCGCGTCGGCCATCGCGTCGAGGTCGTGCACCTCCCCCGACGCCAGCGGCACCATCACGGACTTGCCGCCGCCGACCGTGGTGACCACCGGGTAACCCTCGAAGGACCGCCAGGCGTAGATCACTTCGTCGCCCGGCGTCACCGTGGCCGTGACCAGCTGCTGCGAGATGCCGACCGAGCCGACGCCGGTGGCGACGTGCGAGACGGGCACCCCGAAGCGGTCCGCGATCTCGTGCAGCAGCCGGTCGCAGCCGTAGTCCGGGTACCGGTTGAAGGACCCGGCGGCCGCGACCGCGCGCTCCATCACACCGGGCAGCGGCGGATAGGGGTTCTCGTTGGAGGACAGCTTGTACACGACGGGGCCGCCGCCCTCGCCGCTCTCGGCGTTCCTGCCCGGCTTGTAGGCGGGGATACCCTCCAGCTCGGCGCGCAGCCTCGGGCTCGTCTCGCTCACCGCGGTCCTCCTAGTGATCTTCGTAATCCTCAGTGATCATCCAGACTTCAATGATTCTCACCTTATGAGGATTCGGCGCCCCTGCGAATGGGGTGACGGCTTCGGGCTGTGCCGAACGGCAGCGGGAAGCCGCGGCCACGCACGGCCCACTGCCACCGTACGCACCGCTCCCCGGAGACGTACACCGGAAGCCGTCACCCGGAGGGCGGTAGCGCCCGAAACCAGGGGGAGCGCTCCCCGTTCCGGCGTGCGCCGGTGGCTCGCTCCGTGGCGCGCGTCCCCCGTAGAGGTGAGTTGAGACCTCTTCGAGACCTCGGTCATTTGGCAGGCCCCTGCGCGACGACAAGGGAGCGATGCCTTACTTGACGCCCAACTCCCTTTGTTTCGAAGGTCATTGAAGGTTTTCCGCCATGCAGAAACGTGCCTGTCAACGGGTGCATATGCGTCCGCACTACCCACCCCCATGAGCCCTACTATCGGCTCGCCATGACAGCAGCAGGGAAGCACCAGGTGAGCCGAGCGGAGACCTCCCGCCGGGGCAACCGGCAGAGCCGAGCAGGCATCAGAGACGTCGCCGCCGCAGCCGGTGTCTCCATCACGACTGTGTCCGACGCGCTCAACGGCAAGGGCCGGCTGCCCGATGCCACGCGACGCCATGTCCGCGAGGTCGCCGACCGTCTGGGTTATCGCCCATCGGCGGCGGCCCGAACCCTCCGTACCGGAAAGTCGGGCCTCATCGGCCTCACCGTGACGACGTACGGGGATGAACCTTTCACCTTCACGGAATTCGCGTACTTCGCGGAGATGGCGAGAGCCGCGACCTCGGCGGCCCTCGCCCGGGGCTACGCCTTGGTCATCCTCCCCGCCACCTCGCGCCGCAGTCCCGTCGACGTGTGGTCCAACGTCGCGCTCGACGGCACGGTCGTCGTCGATCCGTCCGACCACGACCCGGTGGTCAGCGAGCTGGTGCGCCAAGGCCTGCCGGTCGTCTCCGACGGGCGCCCGGCCGGATCACTGCCGGTCACGGCCTGGGTCGACAACGACCACGAGGCCGCGGTCCTGGAGATCCTGGAGCATCTGGCGGCGGCCGGAGCCCGCCGCATCGGCCTGCTCACGGGCACCACCACGGACACGTACACCCATCTCTCCACGACCGCCTATCTGCGCTGGTGCGAGCGCGTGGGACAGGATCCGGTGTACGAGTCCTACCCCGCGCACGACCCGTGCGCGGGCGCCGTCGCCGCCGACCGGCTCCTCGCCAGGCCCGACCGGCCGGACGCCGTCTACGGCCTGTTCGACCCGAACGGCACCGACCTGCTCGCCGCGGCCCGCCGCTACGGCCTGCGCGTGCCGGACGATCTGCTCCTGGTGTGCTGCAGCGAGTCCACCGTGTACGCCACCACCGAACCGCCGATCACCACGCTTTCGCTGAAGCCCCGGCGCATCGGCACCGCCGTCGTCCAGCTCCTCATCGACGCCATCGAGGGCCTCGACGCGGGCCGTCCCATCGAGCAGGTGATACCGACCGAACTGATCGTGCGCACCTCGTCCGAGCGACGTCCGCCACGTACGACCGTCAGCCCGCCCCGGTCACCCGGCCAGGGCTGACCTTCCCACCGACCCGCCCACCGATCGGCCCGGGGCCCCCGACCTGCGGATAAGGCCGGGGAAACCTCGGGCCAATTCGGGAGAAAACCGCGGTGAACTGGGGCTCCGCACCGATTCACCACCCCTGGTGCACCACACAGCGACAGCCGCATTCCTATGATGGGCGGACGACACCGCGGGCCCGCTGCGACCAGGCAGTCCGATCCCGGTGCAGATGCGGCGCGATGGTGGTGGAGGGGTCGATGACTCAGGGGGCCGGTCAGGGACCCGAGGTGCGGACGGCGACGCTGCGCGACTTCCGCGTGCCCGCGTACGTCTATGAGGGCGTCCGTGAGACCGGCCGGGGCGCGGCGCAGGAGCAGGACGCCGGGCAGGAGCGGGAGCAGGATGCCGCCGCGCAGGCTCAGGGGGGTCAGGTCGCCCAGGTGCCCGCGCAAGCCGCGCAGACTGCTCAGGCCGCTCAGGTGCCTGCGCAGGGCGGGTCGGTGGAGCAGGGTGGTCCTGTCGGTCGGGGTGGTCCCGTAGGGCAGGACAGTCCCGCCGAGCCGTCGGCTCGGGCCGCGCAGTCCCCGTCCCACGCGCCCACACCCACCCAGTCCCAGTCCCCCGCGCCCGTGTCCGTGCGGCCGCTGCGGGATTCCGTACAGGCGCGTGTGGAGCCGCAGGCTCCCGTACGGCAGCAGACCCCCGTACAGCAGCCGCTGGAGCAGCACCGCCCCGTACAGCCGCAGAGCCCGGCGCAGCCGCAAGCCCCCGTGCAGCCGCAGGCCGCCGCGCCCCACCCCGGGTCCGCCGGTGAGGCCTCGGACGGATACACGCCCACCGAGCGGGACCTGCCGGTCATCAACCGCGGTGACACCGTGCAGGTCGAGGTGCGCGAGATGCCCGAGCCGCCGCCCGCGCCGGACCCCGGCGGCATGGGCCCGCTGTACGTCGTCGGCGACGTGCACGGCTACCTGGACGAACTCGTCGCCGCCCTCGCCGCCGAGGGCCTGATCGACGCCGAGGGCAACTGGGCCGCGGGCAACACGCGGCTGTGGTTCCTCGGCGACTTCACCGACCGCGGGCCCGACGGCATCGGCGTCATCGACCTGGTGATGCGCCTGTCCGCCGAGGCCGCGGCCGCCGGCGGCTACTGCAAGGCGCTCATGGGCAACCACGAGCTGCTGCTCATCGGCGCGAAGAAGTTCGGCGACACCCCGGTCAACTCCGGCGCGGGCACGGCCACGTTCCAGGCCGCCTGGCTCCTGAACGGCGGCCAGAAGACCGACATGGAGCGCCTGGAGGACCACCACCTGCAGTGGATGGCCCGCCTCGACGCCATCGAGGAGGAGGACGGGCACCTGCTCGTGCACTCCGACACGACCGCGTACCTCGACTACGGCGACTCCATCGAAGCCGTCAACGACACCATCCACGAGGCGCTCACCCGCAACGACCCGGACGAATACTGGGACCTGTTCCGCAAGTTCACCAAGCGCTTCGCCTTCCGCGACGACTCCGGCGCGGCAGCCGTACGCGAACTCCTGGACGCCTACGGCGGCAGCCGCATCGTCCACGGCCACAGTCCCATCCCGTACCTCCTCGGTGAAGTCGGCTCCGAATACGACGGCGACGACGACGGGCGGCCGGTCATCGAGGGCCCGCACATCTACGCCGAAGGCCTGGCCATCGCCATGGACGGCGGAGTGACGATGGCCGGAAAGCTCTTGGTCTGCCAACTCCCGCTGGACGGCTGAGAGTTCCGGCTTCGCCGGAAGCTGAAATTTCCGGCTCGGGCCGGAAGGACGAGATTTCCGAACGTTCGTATCGAACGTTCACGGGGCACGTGCCCCTATACAGGATCTCGCTGGCCAGAGGGCCAATTCTGGTTAACCCCTGTCACCGCGTGCCGTCACCGCTCTACCATCGCCTTATCCGTAGCAGGCTCCCCTCCGTTTCTGCCCGACGGCTCGTAGCCATGCGAGCCCCAAGCCCTACGGAGCATCGGGGGATGCACATGAACAGCGCTCCACATCTGCTCAATGAGGACCGCCCCCAGTACGAGCGGGTCCTCGATGAGGCGCTGCGCACCGCACCGAACCACCCGGAGCTGGCCGCGGTGGGCCAGCGACTCAACCCCGAGCAGCTGCGCACGATGGCTCTCAACGCCACCGCTCTGATCACGGCCGCCGCCGCGGCCGAGTATCACCACTACGTGAAGGTCCGTGAGGAACTGCGCGACCCCGGACCCTCGTCGTCCTCATCGGTCCGTGAAGGGAGCGGATCAAGTTCCAGCTCGACCGAATCCGGATCCGGCGGCATCAGCCTCGCCACCACCATGGGCGAGGTCACCGAGACCGCGGGTGCCGGACTGGTCGCGGTCATCGCGGTGCTCGCGCCCGTCCTCGCCGGGACGGCCGCCGCGATCTTCCTGCTCGTCGGCTACATCCTGAAGATGCTCGACCCCGAGCCCGCCTTCGCGGACACCCTGCTCACCGCCGGGTGGCTGTTCGGCGCGCTCACGGCCGCCGCCATCCTGGTCGCCGCGGTCGGCCTGCTCCTCACCGCCCTGCGCAACGGCTCCACCTCTCTCCAGGCAGGCTCGCACCATGAGCGGGACGAGGCGGTGGACCGGGCCAGGGAAGCCTGGTGCCAGGCACTCCTGGAGCGTGGCATCCTGCCGTTCCTGCGTGAGGCACTCGCGGACCCGGACGCGTCAAAGGCGCCCGCGACCCGCGCGTCGTCGCCGGGACCGGCCGGGCGCATGCCCCAACTCGGCTATCACAGGCCGGGATTCAGCAGCCCGGACGGCGGCTCGACCACTGGGACCCGCCCGAGCTACAGCAGCCCGGACTTCTCGAGTCCGGACTACGGAGGGCCCGAGCACCCCCCGGAGTAGCCCTTAAGTGAAACCGGACGCCGGAGGTCAGGAACCGGCGCCGGTCCGGACGCCGGTCATCGCAACCGACGCCGGAGAGGACGGTCGGCAACGGCGGCCGGCCGGTCGAACACGGGCCGGAAGCCCCCGCGCGGGGGCTTCGGCGCGCCGCCGTCGGCGGATGGCGGCGCGAAGGCCCGGCCTCGCACAGAGCCTGCCCCCGCCACGGCCTCAGCGCTCTGAGGGAACCTGGCGCGTGGGCGCCTTCCTCAGAGAATCCCGGCCTGACGCGCGGCCGCCATCCAGTCCGGGAACTCGGACAGCAAACGGTCGTACAACTCCGGATCCGGAACCGTACTGATGTCGTCCACCGCGAAGAACCCGACATTGTCGACACGGCGCCCCGGCAGCGTGTCGAACCGCTCCAGCACCCCGTAGTTGGACCGCCCCAGACCCACGAACTGCCAGAAGATCGGCTCCTCCACGGCGTCCCGAAGCTCCCGCTCGATCTCCTCATTGCGGTAGACGCCACCGTCCGAGAAGAACAGCACCAGTGTGGGAGCGGCGGTCGGGTTCTCCCTCACGTACGCCCTCACCTGGGCGATGACCTTCTGCTCCTCGTTCTGAATGCCGACCGACCGCATGTCGACCTGATCGTCCCGAAGTCCCTTCTTCCGCTTGCCGGGACGGTAGAAGAGCCCCACCTCACCGACCCGCACATGCAGCCGCAACCAGTCGGGCAGCTCCCCGATGGTCAGATCGGCCAGCCGGGCCGGGTTCGAGGCGAACGTCCACGCCTGCATCTCACCGTCGTCGTCCAACTGCGCGGCCACGGCGGCCATGCGCTCCACGACATCGGCCACGATGCCCTTCGAATACAGGAACGACATCGACCCGGACGCATCGAGTACGAGAATGACGCGCGCCGTGACCCCCTCCGCGCCGTGCTTGCGCAGACTGACCGCCACCTGCTCCTTGCGGAGCGACAGCCGCTTGCGCATGTCTACGGGGAGCTGGTCTTCGCCCTTGATGAGGCGGGGGCCGGGAGGTGCTGCGGGCGCGGGCGGGGTGGCAGGGGCCACGGGGGCCGCAGCGGCCACCGAACTCGCAGGAGTCACAGGAGCCCCGGCGGTCCCGGCAGCCCTGTCAGCCCCGGCAGCCCCTGAACCAACCGGAGCATCATCCACCGTGATCCCGAAGTCCGTCGCCAACCCGGCAAGCCCGGAATCGTACCCCTGCCCCACCGCGCGGAACTTCCACTGCCCGCCGCGCAGATACAACTCGCCGCCTATGAACGCGGTCTCGGTCGTAGCCGCCATGTCGAAGCGCGCGAGCTCGGCCTGGGTCACCGCGTCGAGCAGCCGCAGCGTGAGCCCGGACATCTGCCCGAACGTCCCGCCATCGGCCGACGCACAGATCAACACCCGCTCGACCACGGACTCCAGGGCATGCAGATCCACCTCGACCGTGTCCGTCGTCACCCCGGCGGCACTGTGTTTGCCCAAATGCCGTACGGTGCCGGACGCATGCCGCGGTTGGTTGTAGAACACGAAGTCGCCGTCGTCGCGTACGCGTCCGGCCGAGGTGAGCAGCAGCGCCGACGCATCGGCGACGGGCCCGCCCGCCCCCTCGGCCCAGCCGAGCTCGGCCCGCACCGCGGAAGCCCCGACGGGAAGATTGGCACCCTTGCTCAGGGAACTACTGGCAGTCATACGCCCAGTCTGCCCAGCCCGACGGCACGGGGACACCGCGTTCACCGATCTCTGACGGACGACGGCCGCGATGCCCAGGCCGGGTTGGGCAGCGGGTGGGGCAGCGCGGTCCAACCCGGCACCGCGAACCAACCCAGCACCGCGTCCCGACCCGGCACCGCGGCGCCGTCCGCCCAGCTCACTCAGCCAGCGGCAAATACACCCGATTCCCCGCCGCCGCGAACTCCTTGGACTTCTGCTCCATGCCCTCCTCGATCTCCGTCTTCGTGGTGCCGTGCTCGCGCCGGATGTCCTGCGAGATCTTCATCGAGCAGAACTTCGGCCCGCACATCGAGCAGAAGTGCGCCGTCTTCGCGGGCTCCGCGGGCAGCGTCTCGTCGTGGAACTCCCGTGCCGTGACCGGGTCCAGGGCGAGGTTGAACTGGTCCTCCCAGCGGAACTCGAACCGCGCGTCCGACAGCGCGTCGTCCCAGTCCTGCGCGCCCGGGTGCCCCTTGGCGAGGTCCGCCGCGTGCGCCGCGATCTTGTACGTGATGACGCCCGTCTTCACGTCGTCCCGGTTGGGCAGGCCCAGGTGCTCCTTCGGCGTCACGTAGCAGAGCATCGCCGTGCCCCACCAGCCGATCATCGCGGCGCCGATGCCGGAGGTGATGTGGTCGTACGCGGGCGCGATGTCCGTGGTCAGCGGGCCGAGCGTGTAGAACGGCGCCTCCTCGCAGATCTCCTGCTGGAGGTCGATGTTCTCCTTGATCTTGTGCATCGGGACGTGACCGGGGCCCTCGATCATCGTCTGTACGTTGTGACGCTTGGCGATCTGGTTGAGTTCCCCGAGCGTGCGCAACTCCGCGAACTGCGCGTCGTCGTTGGCGTCCGCGATCGACCCCGGCCGCAGGCCGTCGCCGAGCGAGTACGTCACGTCGTACGCCGCGAGGATCTCGCACAGCTCCTCGAAGTGCTCGTACAGGAAGCTCTCCTTGTGGTGCGCGAGGCACCACGCCGCCATGATCGAGCCGCCGCGCGAGACGATGCCGGTCTTCCGGTTCGCCGTCAGCGGGACATACGGAAGGCGCACGCCCGCGTGCACCGTCATGTAGTCCACGCCCTGCTCGGCCTGCTCGATGACCGTGTCCTTGTAGATCTCCCAGCTCAGCTCCTCGGCCTTGCCGTCGACCTTCTCCAGTGCCTGGTAGAGCGGCACCGTGCCGATCGGCACGGGGGAGTTGCGCAGGACCCACTCGCGGGTCGTGTGGATGTTGCGGCCGGTGGACAGGTCCATGACCGTGTCCGCGCCCCACTGGGTCGCCCACGTCATCTTGTCCACCTCCTCCTCGATGGAGGAGGTGACCGCCGAGTTGCCGATGTTCGCGTTGACCTTCACCAGGAACTTCTTGCCGATGATCATCGGCTCGATCTCCGGGTGGTTCACGTTCGCGGGCAGCACCGCCCGGCCCGCGGCGATCTCGTCCCGTACGACCTCGGGCGCCATGTTCTCCCGGATGGCCACGTACTCCATCTCCGGCGTGATCTCCCCGCGCCGCGCGTACGCGAGCTGCGTCACGGCCTGGCCCGCGCGGCCCCGGCGCGGCTGGCGCGGGCGGCCGGGGAAGACCGCGTCGAGGTTCCTGAGGCCCCCGCGTGGCGAGGTGTGCTTGATGCCGTCGTCCTCGGGGCGGACCGGGCGGCCCGCGTACTCCTCGGTGTCGCCGCGGGCGATGATCCAGTTCTCCCGGAGCGGCGCGAGGCCCCTGCGGACGTCGGTGTCGATGGCGGGGTCGGTGTACGGCCCCGACGTGTCGTACAGCGTCACGGCCTTGCCGTTGGTGAGGTGCACCTGGCGGACCGGCACACGCAGGTCCGAGCGCGAGCCCTCCGGGCCCGTCACGTACGCCTTGTGCCAGCCGATGGACTTCCCGCCCTCAGCACCCTCGGTGCTGGAGGCAGGCGTGCGTGCGTCCGATGTGGTCATGTGACCTACTCCCTACGCCGGCATTACCCGGTAACAGGTTCGGCGGTCGACGCAGCGGTTTCCGTACGTTCCGAACCGGTTCCTGCCCGTTCGTACGGAGGTCAGCGCCCTCTCAGCCCGGTGCTCCGAGCTCCCGCGATTGCAAAGGTGCCTCCACGCTAGCGTCATATCGGGCGCGGTGAACAGAGGGCCCCCACCGTTCTTGCGATGATCGGGCCGTGACCACACCACCGCCGCCCACCGGGCCCCCCACCCCGGAGCCGCACGGCCATTCGCACAGTCACGGCCCTGCCGCCCCCGTGTCCCAGCATCTGCGCAAGGTCATCGCCGCCGTCCTGATCCCCTTCACCACCGCCGTCCTCGTCGGCCTCGTGGTGCTGTGGCCCGGCGGCGCCCCGGACCACGAGCGCACCGGTGTCGGCTTCGACCGGCAGACCCAGTCGGCCACCGTGACCAAGCTGGAGAAGCTCCCCTGCAAGGACTTGAACGCCTCGCAGCCCCCGCCGAACGGCGACACCTCCACCGCCGAGGGCCAGTCCGCGCAGTCCCGCGCTGACGGCACCTGCGGCAGGGCCACCATCAAGGTCACCAGCGGCTCGGACAAGGGCCGCACCTTCACCGAGGTCATCCAGCCGGATTCGCCCCGGCAACTCCACAAGGGCCAGGGCGTGGTGGTCGCCTACGAGCCCAAGGCCCCCAAGGACCTCCAGTACTCGGTCACCGACGTGAACCGCAAACTCCCCATGGCCCTCCTCGCCGGCATCTTCGCCCTGGCCGTCGTCGTGGTGGGGCGGCTGCGCGGAGTCATGGCCCTGGTCGCCCTCGCGGTGAGCTTCCTGGTCCTGACCTTCTTCATCCTCCCGGCGATCCTGCAGGGCTCGAACCCGCTGGTCGTGGCCGTGATCGGCGCGAGCGCCATCATGCTGTGCGCGCTCTACATGTGCCACGGCCTGACCGCGCGCACCTCCGTCGCGGTACTCGGCACCCTCATCTCCCTCCTCCTCATCGGCCTGCTCGGCTCCCTGTTCATCGGCTGGGCATCCCTGACCGGCAACACGGACGACAACACCGGCCTGATCCACGGCCTCTACCCCGACATCGACATGAGCGGCCTGCTCCTCGCCGGCGTCATCATCGGCTCCCTCGGCGTGCTCGACGACGTCACCGTCACCCAGACCTCCGCCGTCTGGGAACTCCACCAGGCCAACCCGACGATGGGCTGGCGCGGCCTGTACCGCGCGGGCATCCGCATCGGCCGCGACCACATCGCCTCGGTCGTCAACACCCTCGTCCTCGCCTACGCGGGCGCCGCCCTGCCCCTCCTGCTGCTCTTCTCCATCGCCCAGAGCAGCGTCGGCACCGTCGCCAACAGCGAGCTCGTCGCCGAGGAGATCGTGCGCACCCTCATCGGCTCCATCGGCCTCGTCGCCTCCGTCCCCGTCACCACCGCCCTCGCGGCCCTGGTCGTCTCCGCCGACCGCTCCGGCCCCGCCACCGCGCCGGCAACCGCCCCGCTGGCCCCTTCGGGCCCCACACCTCCCGTCCCCTCCGACCGACCCGCTCCCCGCCGCCCGTCCCTGGGCGGAAAGGGCCGCCGCCGCAAGACGTGAGCCCGCGGCGCCGCCGCACCGCCAGGCCGACGCCGACGCCCACGCCGACCAGTCCGCACCGCAGCACGCACCCGCACCCGCACCCGCACCCGCAAGCCGATGCCATGAAATGCCCTGATCCGCCGACATCCAGGGCCCGTTGAACCCGGCCGACCGGGTCAGCCCGCGCTCTGCTCCGCGAGAATCCGGTCCAGCGCCTCGTCGAGATGCGTCTCGAAGTCGATCAGTGTCCGCTCCTGTCCCAGCGGCACCAGCTTGTCCGTCCGGTCGAGGAAGGCGAGCAACGGCGGGATGCCCACTCTGAACAGCGCCTGATCAGGACCCACTTGAAGCCGGATCAGCGCCTCCTCCAACTGCTCGGGGTCGGTCGGCGCGATGCGCACATCCCCGTCCCCGCACGCCCTGCCCACTCCGTCCACCAGGAGCTCCCGCCCGAAGGCCCAGGTCACCGGGACATCGCCGGGGAGGTGGAAGGTCAACCGCACGGCATAGGGATCTCGCGTCTCGTACCGCAGTTCCACCGGGATGCGGAACGACAGCTCCTCCGACACAAGGAAGCTCATCATGACCTCTGCCTGGACCGACTCTCGCATCGCCGCCTACCCCGTCACTAGCCTTCTTGATGGCGCAGGAACCAACTCCCTGACACTCATGGCATCTTGCTTAACGTACACACCAGATCACAAGGAGTGAGTTTTCAGATGCTGATAGAGAAGCCGAGTGTCCGTAGTAGCTTTCCGATCTCCTCCTGCAACAGGCGTGCCGCGGGCAGCAATCGGTCGGCCTGAGCGGACGGTACGGAGATCGCCAAAGTGGCCGCAGTACTGCCCACCGTGATCGGAATGGCCGCGCAGACCGTCCCCAGCGCGTACTCCTGATACTCCACCACCGGCGTCATCCGGCCCCTCGCGTCCAGCCGCCGCAGCAGCGTCCGATCGTCACGCACCGTGTTCGGCGTGAGGGAGCGCACCGGGTGGCGGTCCAAGTGGTCCCGCCGTGCCTCGTCGTCCAGTTGAGCGAGCAGGCACTGGCCGATCGCGTGGGCGTGACCGGTCTCGCGGAAGTCGGCCCACTCCTCGACGGCCGGATTGCCCGAGGTGTCGGCGACGGACACGACCTCGATCTCGCCGTCCTGGTAGATGGCGAAGTACAGGGGCACGCCGATGACATCACGCCAATGCGCCAGCGTTTCACCGATCATGACGCGACGATTCTGCTCCGCCGCTCCCGTACTCAACCGCTCGGCCGCGTCGCCGAGCACGAACACCCCTTTCTCCCGGCGGAGATAGCCTTCGTGGTTCAGCGTCCGCAGCAGGTGATACGCCGTGGGAAGGGCTAGGCCGGCCTCTCGGGCCAGTTGCTTCGCGGGCGCTCCGCCCGGGTGCGATGCGGCTGCCTCGAGCAGGCGCATCGCCCGTTGCACGGAGCCGATGAGGGTGGGCGCGACGGCGGTGTGGCCAACGGCCGCCGCGGTGGCGTCGGTTGACGGTTCGTCGCCCGAAGTTGCCTCGCTCGGGGGGACGGTGGGCTGGACGTGGGCGGGTGCGTCGTCAACCGAGGCCATGGGTCACTCCCGAAGCACATGGGGGGTCCACCCGCGCCGGAGGCCACGGGTGGGGGCAGTGGGCCCGCCTGCGGGGATTCCCCCGCGTCGGTTTTCGGACTCTAACCCTTGGCCACCGCTGGCAAGCGCCCTGGCGGAAAACTTCCCCCTGGGGAGGGAACCCTTGCTTCCCCTTTCGCCTGTCGCCGTGTGCCGATCACCAGTCGCCGCGTGACGAGGACGAGCTGGATATGAACTTCCGTACGACGTAGACGAGTCCGCCGACGAGGGCCACGAACAGCAGCAGCTTGAAGAGCAGCGTGAAGACGAAGCCGATCACGCTCGCTATGACACTGCCGAAGACGACCAGGGCGACCAGCGGCACCGCGATCCACTTCACCCACCACGGCATACCCGCGAAGATCTCTCGCATTGCCCTCGCCCTTACCTTTCTCACAGATTTCGGGGAACTCCGCTGCTGAGCAGATTTCCCATCTCACGCATTCGATGCTAGGTCGGAAAAAGCCAGTTCGGGGCCGTGCGATCCCTTGTACTCCCCTGACTCGCCCCCTAGGGAACCCCGAGGCAGGAGCCCTGAGGCGGCCACGAGGGGAGACGCCGCCGTCACCGCTCCGGCGGCGAGAACACGACAAGGACCCGCAGGTCCTCGCTGATGTGGTGGAACTTGTGGGGCACCCCCGCCGGCACGTACACGACACTGCCGCGCGCGACCTCCGTCGTCTCCATCCCCACCGTGATCGACGCACGGCCGCTGACGACCATGTACACCTCATCCTGCCGGTGCGGCTGCTGCGGGTCGCTGTCGCCCGCGTCCAGCGCGTAGAGCCCGACCGACATGTTCCGCTCCCGCAGAAACTGCAGATACGCGCCGTCATTCGCGGCGCGTTCCGCCTCCAGCTCGTCCAGTCGGAATGCCTTCATCGCTCTTCTGCGCCCCTTGCCCCAGGTCGTGGACCGACCACTGTTTCCTCACGTCTGCCACGATCAGACACATGAAGAATTTCGTAGTCAAGACGATCGCCAACGCAGTGGCCCTGGCCGTCGCCGTGTGGCTGCTTGACAAGATCACGCTCACCGGCGACAGCACGGGCAAGAAGACCCTCACACTGCTCGTGGTCGCGCTGCTGTTCGGTCTGGTGAACTTCCTGGTCAAGCCCGTGGTGCAGGTCCTGACGTTCCCCCTGTTCATCCTCACGCTCGGCCTGATCACCCTGGTGATCAACGCCCTGATGCTGCTGCTCACGTCCTGGCTGGCGGACAAACTCGACGTCAGCTTCCACGTCGAGGGGTTCTGGACCGCCGTACTGGGCGGCCTGATCATCTCGATCGTGTCCTGGGCGCTGAACGTCGCCCTCCCCGACCACAAGGACTGACCCACCCATGCCCCGCGCCTCCGCGTCCACGTCGTCCGCCCCATCTGTCCAGTCCGGCCGGTCCGGCCACTCCGTCCAGGCGCCGTTCGCCGTCTGCTTCGTGTGCACCGGCAACATCTGCCGCTCGCCCATGGCCGAGTCGGTCTTCCGCGCGCGGATCCGTGACGCGGGGCTCGACGGGCTCGTCGTGGTGGACAGCGCGGGCACCGACGGCTGGCACGAGGGCGACGGCGCCGACCCGCGCACCGTCGCCGTCCTGGAGGCCGCGGGCTTCGACGCCGACCACGTGGCCCGCCGGTTCCGGACGGACTGGTTCGCCCGGCTCGACCTGGTCATCGCCCTGGACCGCGGCCACCAGCGCTCCCTGCGCCGCCTGGCCCCGACCCCCGAGGACGCGGACAAGGTGCGCCTGCTGCGCTCGTACGACCCGTTGGCGTACGACGAACTGGACGTGCCCGACCCGTACTACGGGGACGCCGACGGCTTCGAGGAGTGCCTGACAATGGTGGAGGCGGCGAGCGAGGGCCTGCTCGCCGCGGTACGGGACGCGGTGGAAGGACGAGCGGCATGACGGACGCGGAGCGAATACCGGAGCCGGAGCCTGCGACTGGCCCCACGCGGACCGACGAGGTCACTTCCGCGCCGAAGACCGGCGACGGCACCCGGGCGGTGCGGGCCGGGCTCCCCGAACCCGCGAAGTACGAGCCGACGCTGCCGGGCCCGGTGTTCGCGGCCCACTTCCACCTCCCCGGCGACCCGACGGGCCCGTACGCGTACGGACGCGACGACAACCCGACATGGACCCACCTGGAGCGCGCCATCGGGGAGCTCGAATCCCCGGCGGCGGCCGGCGCGCGCTCCGAAGGCGACGCGCGCTCCGGGAACGACGCGGGCCCTGGGGACAACGCGGGCCCCGGCGTCTCTCCGGCCGTGGAGACGCTGGTCTTCGCGTCCGGGATGGCCGCGATCTCCGCGGTGCTTTTCTCCCAATTGCGCGCGGGCGACGCCGTGGTGCTGCCTGACGACGGCTACCAGGCACTGCCCCTGGTGCGCGAGCAGCTCACGGCGTACGGCATCGAGGTACGCACCGCGCCCACCGCCGACGACGCGCAGCTCGACGTGCTCGACGGCGCCCGCCTCCTGTGGATCGAGACGCCGTCCAACCCGGGGCTCGACGTGTGCGACATCCGCCGCCTCTCCGACGCCGCCCACGCGCGCGGCGCCCTGGTCGCCGTCGACAACACCCTCGCCACGCCTCTCGGCCAGCGCCCGCTGGAGCTCGGCGCCGACTTCTCCGTGGCCAGCGGCACCAAGCAGCTCACCGGGCACGGCGACCTCCTCCTTGGGTACGTGGCCTGCCGCGACGCCGAGCTGATGGCCGCCGTACGGCGCTGGCGCAAGATCGTCGGGGCCATTCCGGGGCCGATGGAGGCCTGGCTCGCCCACCGCTCGCTCGCCACGCTCCAGCTCCGCGTCGACCGGCAGAACGCCACCGCCCTCACCCTCGCGAAGGCCCTGCGCGACCGCCCCGAGGTGACCGGCCTGCGCTATCCGGGGCTGCCCGACGACCCCTCGTACAAGATCGCGGAGCGGCAGATGCGGCGCTTCGGGTGCGTGGTCTCCTTCGAACTGCCTTCACGCGCGCGTGCCGAGCGTTTCCTCGCGGCGCTGCGGCTCGTGGACGACGCGACGAGCTTCGGCGGCGTACGGTCCACTGCCGAGCGGCGTGGGCGGTGGGGCGGCGACGCGGTGGCGGAGGGCTTCATCCGCTTCTCCGCCGGTGCGGAGGACGCCGAGGATCTGGTGGCGGATGTGCTGCGTGCGCTCGACGAGACGGCGGACCAGCCGGACCACGGAGCGACAGCCAACTGACCGCGTACGGGAGCCTCCTACGCACAACGGACGGTCCGAGCCTCCCCCCTCGTGGCTCGGACCGTCCCGGTTCCGCGTGCGAAGAACCGCGCGAACAAGGCTAGTTGACTCTGTGTCAGTGTCCAATCACAGTAGCGACAGCAACCTATCGACAAATTTATAGTTGGGCGGGCGCCGGGGGCCGACTGAGAAGAGGGTGGCGACATGGACTTGGCCCTGTTGCGCACATTCGTGACCGTGCACCGGGCTGGGTCCTTCACGCGTGCGGCAGCTCTCCTCGGGCTGTCCCAGCCCGCCGTGACCTCACAGATCCGCACGTTGGAGCGGCAGCTCGGCCGTCCGCTCTTCCTGCGCCAGGCCCGTGGCGTGACCCCCACGACCATGGGCGACGAGCTCGCCCACAAGGCCGCCCCGCACCTCGACGCGCTCGTCGAGATCGCCGAGGCCGGGCTCGACGAGGACTCTTCCGTCCGTACGCTCCATCTGGCCGGGCCACCGGAGTTCACAGCCGAACGCGCCCTTCCGGCCCTCACCGCGCTGACCGGCCACGACGGACAGGGTTTCGCGCTGCGCGCGTCGTTCGGCAACGCCGAGGAGGTCCTGGAGGGGCTCGCCGCCGGGCACCACGACCTGGCCATCACCACGGCCCGGTCACGAGGAGCGCTGCTCACCGCGACGCCCCTGTGCGACGAGGAGCATGTGCTGATCGCCGCTCCCCGCTGGGCCGCCCGGCTCGGCCCCGGCAAGCTGCGCCGCAAAGGCGCGGTCACGGTCGAGAACCTGCCGGTGGTGGAGGTGCACGAGTCGCTGCCGCTCGTCTCGCGCTACTGGGCCGCCGTCTTCGACTCCCGTCCCGCCGCGTCGGGCGCCGTGATCGTGCCGGATCTGCGGGCGGTGCTCGCCTGCGTGATCACGGGCGCCGGGCTCGCCGTGCTGCCCCGCTATCTGTGTGCCGCGGCCCTGGAGCGCGGCGACGTCGTGGCGCTGCTCGATCCGGCGGTGCCGCCCCTGCGTACGTATTTCCTCGTCGTACGCACCGGCACACTCGCCATGCCGCATATCGCGCGGGCGCACGAGTGGCTGCTGCGTGCTGCCGCCGACTGGTCCTGAGGACAGCCCCAGCAGACCCGCGATGTTTCACGTGGAACAGTCCGGGCCACATTTCTCCCATGACCGTCCGACCCGTGGTCAAGCGCACCGCACGTGCCGTCCTCCTCGATGGGGACGACCTCATCCTGATCAAGCGGACCAAGCCCGGCGTGGATCCGTACTGGCTCACTCCGGGCGGCGGCGTCGAGACGGAGGACGCGACCGTCATCGACGCCCTGCACCGGGAAGTGCACGAGGAACTCGGCGCCAAGATCATCGATGTGGTGCCGTGCTTCGTGGACACGGTCGAGCACATCGGCGAGGACGGCGGCGCGACCGGCGTGAAGGTGCAGCACTTCTTCGTCTGCCGCCTGGAGTCCATGGACGCGGCGCTGCGGCACGGCCCCGAAGTCGACCACCCCGACGGTGAGTACGAGATCGTGCGGGTGCCGTTCACCCGCGTCGGGATCGCCTCGGTCCATCTCGTCCCGCTGTCGCTGCGGCACTATCTGGACGGCAACATCGAGGGCGTACGGGCGATGCACGCGCCCGACCTGGGCTGAACGTCAGCCATGGGCGCCGAGTCCTGCTTCTGAGCTCCGGGTGCTGACCGTGTGCGGGGGCTAGTCGCCCGCCGCGACCAGTTCCTCCACCGCGTCGTGCCGGATGCGGCCTGCGGGAATCCCCACGTCCCGCAGCGCGTCCACGCCGCTGCGGATCATCCCGGGCGGGCCCGAGAGATACGCGTCGTACTCGTTCCACGGGCCGTACTCCCGCACCGCGTCCGGCAATTGGGCCCGGTTGTCGACGATGGGGCGGACGGCCAGCCACGGGTGGGTCTGCTGCAGGCGCAGCATCGTGTCGATGTCGTACAGGTCGTGATCGGTGCGCGCGCCGTAGAACACCTCGACCGGGCGCCGCCTGCCATGCTCGGCGACGTCCTCGACAAGCGCCTTGATGGGCGCGATGCCGGTACCGCCGCCCAGGCAGAGCAGTCCGCTGCTGGTGGAGTGGTCCACGGTCATCGAACCGGCCGGCGGGCCGAGCCGGACCACGTCCCCGGGCCGGGCGCGGTGCACCAGCGCGTTGGAGACCCAACCCGCCGGGATCGCCTTCACGTGGAAGGACAGCAGCCCGTCGGAGCGGGGCGCCGACGCGAAGGAGTAGTGCCGCCATATGCGCGGCCACCAAGGCGTTTCCAGGCTTGTGTACTGGCCCGCCAGGAACGGGTACGGCTGGTCGGGGCGGACCGTGACGACAGCGATGTCGGGCGTCCTGAGGTCGTGCGAGACGACCTCCGCGTACCACCAGGCAGGGGCGCGCAGTTCGTCCTCGGCGGCCGCGTCGATCATGACCTGGGAGATCGTCGTGTACGTCCGGACCCAGGCCGCCTCGGTCTCGTCGTCCCAGACGGCGCCGGCGTACCGGCTCAGCGCGCCGATCAGGCACTCGCCGACGGCCGGATAGTGCTCGGCCTGCGTGCCGTACTTGCGGTGTCCGCGGCCGAGGTTGCGCAGGTAGGCGACGAGTACGTCGGCCTGGTCGATATGCTCCGCGGCGGTCAGCAGCGCCTTCAGGAGCCGGTCGCGCTGGGTGTCCATCGCGGCAGGGAACAGGCCGCGCAGATCCGGGTGGCGGGTGAAGAGGAGCGCGTAGAAGTACGAGGTGACCTTGTCGGCGACGGGTCCGATCTCGGCCATCGTGCGCTGGACGCGGGCGGCGTCGGGGGAGGCGTTGGGGCCTTGGGGGGCGGGCGCGGCAGGCTCGGCGGGTTCAGCGGGTTCAGCGGGCTCGGCGGGTTCAGCGGGTTCAGCAGAGGCTTCGGCGGCGGCAGGGGCTGTGGGCGCAGCAGGAGCTTCGGGCGCGGCTCCCGCCACAGCCTCAACTACGGGGCTGGCGTTGGCGCTGGCGGCCTCCGCGACGGGCTCGGTGTCACCGGCAGCAACCTCGTCCTCGACGACCGGCTCCAAGACCGGTATTCGCTCCGACCCGGGCTCCGCAGCGCCCACCGCACCCGGCCTGCCCAGTGGCCGTATGGCGGACACTCTGCGCCCGGACGGCGACTCCCGTGGCCCGTTCCCGGGTTCGGCCCCTGACTCAGCCTGCTCCGCCGTGCGAGGCGACTCCGCGGCCTCCTGGTCACTCGGCGTTCTACGTGGTGTGAACCAGCCGCCAGAACCGCCGTTGTCCCCGGAAGTGCCGTTGCCAGCCGACGTGGTGGTCGGAGCGTCCATGCTGTGCCTCGCCTCGAACATCTCTCAGTCGGTCCGTGCACTTCCTCGCCGGAAGGTGCGTGCTTTCCCCGCTCCGCCTCGGCAGCCCATGTCGACCACATTGAACCCTGGTGTCCCAAGACCTACGGACAAGTAGGGAAAGAATGTGACATTGGCCGCAGTCATCTCACCCGCAGCGTCGCAGCCGCGTCCATTGTGCGGAGCACAAAGCCCGAAGTACGGGTTCTCGATCTCTTTGCCCCGTTAAGCTTTGTTGATCTGCGTCCGCGCCCTCTCGGGTGCGCCTTCCACGCCCCTGGCTCGAACCTTCTCCGCCCCTGGCTTGAACCGGAGTCGACCATACCGGCCGACGTCCTGCGCACAAGTACCCTTCCTTCACTCGGAATTCAAGGGTCCACCCCCGTCAATTGCCTCGATTACCGGCGTGCGCACCAATTCGTACGCCTTCCACAAATCGCGCCCGACATACGCATGCGTGGCCAGGTCGACCAGCCGCGGATCCGCATTGACCGCGACCGAAACAGGCATTGCGGCGAACAGATCCAGGTCGGACAGCGAGTCTCCATACGCAACGCAGTCGGCCCGGCCCACCCCGAACTCTTCACAGAGCCGGTTCGCGATCTTCACCTTGGCCGCCGCGTTGAGAATGCCCGCGGGATTCACGGGTTCGGCGAACGGCACGGCCGGGAACCGCGATCCGTACGCGGCATGGGCACCCCACTCCAGCAGCCGCTCCACGAAGAACGACGGCGACAGCGAGACAACGGCGCAGTAGTCGCCGTTCGCACGGATCTCGTCCCAGGTCTCGCGTATGCCGGCCAGCCAGGGAGCCCCGTCGAAGGCCGCCGCCACATGGGAGTCGGTGAGGCCCGCCCAGAGGTCATGCACCCGCACCGCGTACCCACGCGAGTCAATACGCCCCGCGACGAAGTCCCGCTCCAGCTCCGCGATCTCCCGGTCCAGGCCCAACTGCCGGGAGATTTCCACGGGCGCGGCGGTGCCGTACAGCAGCGTTCCGTCCAGATCAAAGAGATGCAGGCGTGCCATGTACGCCGAGGCTAGTACCCGGGGTTACTCCCGCTGTCAGACGCCCCTGGCCGCTTCTCCCGGCAACGTGTTTCACGTGAAACTTCGCCGCCCCGCACGCCGGGCCACCCTCGTCGTCCATGTCACAGCCGCCGCCGGCTGGCTCGGGCTCACGCTCGGGCTCGTCGCACTCGCCGCGGCCGCGATCACCACCGATTCCGCCCCGACCATCGAAGCCTCCGTCCGCGCGATGAAGGTCTTCACCGACTGGCTCGTAGTCCCCCTGGCCTTCGTCACGCTGCTGAGCGGTCTGCTGCTCTCGCTGGGGACGCCCTGGAGGCTCGCGCGGCACCGCTGGGTCTATACGAAGTTCTGGCTGACGCTGGCCACCACCATCGCGTCGACCTTCGCGTTGCGGCCGGGCGTCAATGACGCTGTGGCGACCGTGTCCGCCGGAGAACCGCTGGCCAGCTCGACCGACCTCATCGCCGGCCCCATCGTCTCGCTGAGCGCGTACCTCTTCATGACGGTCATCTCGGTCCTCAAGCCCTGGGGGCTGACCCGGCGCGGCCGCCGCCTGCGCACCACCCACCAGGCTGACCAGAAACAACTTGGCCAAAAGCAACGTGCTTCTACCCACAAAAAGGTGGACGCCGAGGTCATGCGTCAGACAGCCTGACCCGCGTGTCGACACCTACCCTCTCCGCACTGCCCATCCGCAGGCTGACTCCCCGCGATCTCGCGGCCTGCGCCGATCTGTCCGAGGACCGCGGCTGGCCCCGCGAGGAACACAAATGGGGCCTGCTGCTCTCGGCCGGAACGGGCTACGGCATCGACGACCCCGACGGCCCCGGCCTGATCGCCGCGTGCGTCGTGACCCAGTACGGACCTCTTGAGAACCCCGGACTCTCGGCGATCGGCATGGTGCTGGTCGCCGAGCGTCATGCCCGCAAGGGCATCGGACGCCATCTGATGCGCTACGTCACCGATTCCGCGGGCACCACCCCGCTCACCCTGCACGCGACACCGAACGGCCGTCCCCTGTACGAGCAGCTCGGCTTCAAGACGGTGGGCCGCGCCGAGATGCTCCGCGGCCACTTCACGCCTTCATCTTCATCTTCGGCCTCAGCCTCGGCCGACGGGACTCCAGGCATCACCACCCGAGCGGCGACCGCGGAGGACCTGCCCACCCTCATCAGTCTCGACACCGAGGTCTTCGGCCTGGACCGCACGCACGTGCTCACCCGCCTGCCCGCCTTCACCGACCAGTTCAGAGTCGCGGAGGCGAACGGCGAGATCATCGGCTACGCGGGCGCGTGGCCGAACATGGAGACCCATGTCGTCGGCCCCCTCATCGCCCGTGACACGGAGACGGCGAAGGCACTCATCGCCTCGCTCGGCGCCCGCACCGACCGGCCGCTGCGCACCGACATCGACGTACGCCACGAGGAACTGCTGACCTGGGCGAAGGAGCACGGCTTGGAGACTGTCGCCTTCAACGCCGTGATGACGTACGGCATCCAGGAACTGCCAGGCGACTGGACCCGCCGATTCGCGCCCCTGACGGTGGCCGCGGGCTGAGCTGACGCCCGTCACCGGGGGCTCGCGGTCAACGCGTCGAAGCCCGCCCTCAAGTGCCATGGTTCTTCTGGCACTTGAGGGCGGGCTTCAGTCACGTACGGGGGGATACCCCGGCTACGCGAGGGCCTTCACGGCAGCCGTCGCGAAGCCGTGGTCCTGCTCCGGGGCACCGCCGCCGACGCCGATCGCGCCGATGAGGCGGCCGTCGCGGTGGACGGGCACGCCGCCCGCGATGAACAGGAGCGGCCGGTCGAGCGCCGTCGGCAGGGTGTGGAACGGCCCGCCAGGCTGCACCGCGTCGACGAGGTCGGCGGTCGGGGCGTTGAGCTGGAGGGCGGTGAACGCCTTGCGGGTGCTGGTCTCCCCGGAGATCAGTACGGCCCGGTCGTCGCGTCGGAAGGCCAGGAGGTGGCCGCCCGCGTCGAGGACGGTGACGCTGACCGTGACGTCCGCGGCTTCGGCGGCGCGGTGGGCGGCGGCAACGAGGGCTTCCGCGTCGCTGGTGGTCAGGGGGGTGACGGCCGTGGTGGTGCTCATGAGGGGGTTCTCCTTGATGGTGCTGTGAGGTGGGGTGAGGGAAGTGGTCAGTGGTGCGCGGGCGCCGGGACCTCGGCCGCGGGCGCGACACCGGCAGCGGCGACGACCTTGCTGGGAGCGGTGGACCGGCGCTCCAGGGCGGCCGAGAGGACGGCCAGGCCGAGGGCGGAAGCGGCGAGGGCGGCGCCCACCCAGTTCGGGGCGGTGTAGCCGAAGCCGCTGGAGATCACGATGCCGCCGAGCCAGGCCGCGAGGGCGTTGCCGAGGTTGAAGGCGCCGATGTTGGCGGCCGACGCGAGGGTCGGTGCCGCGGAAGCCTGGTCGAGGACCCGCTTCTGCAGCGGCGGCACCGTGGCGAAGCCGAGCGCGCCGATCAGCATGACGGAGACGGCGGCAGCGACCTTGTTGTGCGCGGTGACCGTGAACAGGGCGAGCACGACGGCGAGGGCGCCGAGCGAGATGTACAGCATCGGCATCAGGGCGCGGTCGGCGAACTTGCCGCCGATCAGGTTGCCGGCGACCATGCCGAGGCCGAAGAGGACGAGGAGCCAGGTCACGGAGGACTCCGCGTAGCCCGCGACGTCCGTCATCATCGGCGTGATGTACGTGATGGCCGCGAAGACACCGCCGAAGCCGAGGACGGTCATCGCCATGGCCAGGAGCACCTGGACGTTGCGGAAGGCACCGACCTCGTCGCGCAGCCGTACGCCTTCGGGCTTGGGCAGGTCCGGCACGAGCTTGGCGATACCGGCGAGGCCGAGGACGCCCAGGGCGGCGACGATGACGAAGGTGACGCGCCAGCCGATGGCCTGCCCGACGAGCGTGCCGAGCGGCACACCGACCACGTTGGCCACGGTCAGGCCCGTGAACATCATGGCGATCGCGCCCGCCTTCTTCTCCGGGGCGACCAGCTCGGCCGCGACCACCGAGCCGATGCCGAAGAAGGCGCCGTGGGCGAGCGAGGCGACGACGCGTCCGGCGAGCATGACACCGAAGACCGGGGCCACTGCGGAGATCAGGTTGCCCACGATGAAGAGCCCCATCAGGAGCATCAGCATCCGCTTGCGGGTGATCCGCTGGCCCAGGACGGTCATGAGCGGGGCGCCGACGACGACGCCGAGCGCATAGCCGGTGACGAGCAGACCGGCGGTGGGGATGGAGACGTCGAAGTCACCCGCGACCTGGGGAAGCAGTCCCATGATCACGAACTCGGTGGTCCCGATTCCGAAGGCCCCGATCGCGAGGGCCAGAAGCGCGAGAGGCATGGCGTTACCTTCCAGACGGTTGCAGGTGCGCTTAACGTGCGTCCACAATAGTTGCAGACGCGGGATAAATGCAAGCGCCGGATATTGCAGTGGTGGACTATCCTGGACGGAGCCGCTCGGAGACAGGGCTGGACGCGGCGGAACGCGGCCGCTCAGAGCCCCGGGAAGACGGCAGGGACGCCGGAAGACGGAGGAACAGTCATGACAGCGACAGACCCGGCACTCACCGCCCTCGCCCAGGGCTGGTGCGCGCTCTCCCTGCTCCACGGGAAGATCGAGACCCATGTCGAGCGTGCGCTCCAGGCCAAGCACGACCTGAGCGTGCGGGAGTACAGCCTGCTCGACGTCCTCAACCGCCAGCACGACGGCGAGGGCGGCCATCTGCAGATGAAGCAGGTCGCCGACGCGGTCGTCCTGAGCCAGAGCGCCACCACGCGCCTGGTCACCCGCCTCGAGGAGCGCGGACTCCTGTCACGCTATCTGTGCCCGACGGACCGGCGCGGCATCTACACGGACGTCAGCGAGAGCGGGTCCGCGCTCCTCGCCGAGGCCCGCCCCACCAATGACACGGCGCTGCGCGAGGCCCTGGACGAGGCCGCCAAGAACCCCGAGCTCGCCCCGCTGGTCAAGGCCGTCGAGGCGGTGCGCACCCCCGCGTAGCGGGACCTCACGCCCCGCTGGGCGCCGGCATGCAGGCCCCGGCTGGGCCCGGCATGCCCGATCGGGCGCCGCATAAGCTGCGGCCATGGGAGATCTTGAGATACGACCTGCCGTGGCCGACGACATCCCCGCGATCGTGGCAATGCTCGCCCACGACCCGCTGGGCGCCCAGCGAGAATCCCCGGACGACCTGACGCCCTATCTGCCGGCGTTCGAACGGCTCGCCGCGGACCCCAATCAGCACCTGGTCGTCGCCGTACGCGAAGGCCGCGTCGTGGGCACGCTCCAGCTCACGATCGTGCCGGGGCTCTCGCGGCAGGGCGCGACTCGGTCGATCATCGAAGCAGTCCGCGTGCACGCGGACGAGCGGGGCGGCGGGCTCGGAACCCGCTTCATCGAGTGGGCCGTCGAGGAGTCCCGGCGCCAGGGCTGCCAGCTGGTGCAACTGACGTCCGACGCCACACGTACCGACGCGCACCGCTTCTACGAGCGCCTTGGGTTCACGGCTTCGCATGTGGGCTTCAAGATGCAGCTCTGAATCACGCGGGCTCGCCGGTCGCCGACGCACGGCTATCTGTGGCGGGGTGTCGTGTTTCACGTGAAACACGACACCCCAGCACTCCTTGGGGGCGCCACAGGGGGCCTCAGCAGCCGTCACAAGCCCATGGGGCTCTGCGTCCTGCCGGGACCGGGGCCGCGCCCCGACCCGGCGTACCGCAAGTTCCGCCCTGCCCGGCTCTGCCTACGCGAGCCCTCGCCAACCCTCCGGGTCCACGCCGCCCGGCACCGGCGCCTCCGTGTCGTACGGCTTGCGGGTGAAGACGAACGACGCCAGGTCGAGGTGGCTGACCGAGCCGTCCGCCCGTCGCACGGCCTCCAGCCGCTCGCCCGCGAAGTACCCGTCGAGCCCGGTCCACGTCCCGTCCCCGTTGGGCCGGAACCGCGAGCCGCGCCCCCCGCCCGCCAGCGGCCCCACCACGACCGCGCCATCGGCCGCGAGGCGCAGCACGAACACGCTCGTGCCCCAGTACCAGGGCCCCGCCAGCTCCAGCACGGCCTGGTCGACGTCCGGCAGCGGCCGCCACGGCTCGGGAATGCGCGGCTCGGCCTCCGCCACGATCCGCAGCAGATCCGCGGCCACCAGGGCCACCGGCAGGCCGGACGTGCAGTTGGCCAGCGTCACCGCCGCCAGCCCGTCCTTCTCGCTCGTCCACAGCGCCGCGACGAACCCGGGCAGCGAACCCGCATGACCGGCCAGCGTGTACCCCTTCCCACCGATCAGATCGACGCCAAGGCCGTACGTCCGCTCCCACTCCCCGGCCTCAGCGGGTCCCGCCGGCCGCTTCATCTCACGGACCGATTCCACCCCGAGCACCCGGTCGTCGCCCTCCATCAGGAAGACGGCGAACCGAGCCAAGTCAGCCGTCGTGGACCACAGTTGGCCAGCCGGAGCCATCAGCCCCAGATCCTGCGTGGGTTCGGGCAGCAGGACGTCCGCCCAGGGGTGCACGGCCCAGCCACCGGCGTGCGGGGCCTGCGGCTCCCCGCTGGTACGGCGCAGACCGAGCGGTTCCAGGACCTCACGGCGCAGGACGTCCTCCCACGGTTCGCCGCGCACCGCCTCGATCAGCGAACCGAGCAGGGTGTAGCCGGGGTTGGAGTAGTGGTGCCGCCGTCCGACGGGGTGCTTGAAGGGCTGTTCGCCGAGTACGTCAGCCAGCTCCGGGCGCAGGGACGCCGAGCTGCGCTCCCACCACTCGCCCGGGGTCTCCGCCCCCAACCCGCCCGTGTGCGAGAGGAGTTCCGCGATGGTGATCTCACCTACGCCGGTGCCCGGCAGATGCTTCTCCAGCGGGTCCGCGAGGTCGAGCACGCCCTCATCACGCAAACGCATCACGAGGACCGCGGTGAACGTCTTGGTGATCGACCCGATGCGGTACTGAACGTTCTCGTCCGGCGCGTGTCCTGCCACCGAGGTGCGGGCCCCGGTCCACACCAGCTCGCCGTCCCGGACGACCGCGGCGACCAGCGAGGGGGCCCGTCCCTCGGTCTGAGCGGTGGCGATGCGGTGGGTCAGGGACCGGCGTGTGCTGGGAAGCAGTTCTTCATGACTCATGGGGCCAGTTCATACGGGCTGATGCCGCGCGTCGAGCGAATTCCCGCGTACGGTCACAGGTCTTCGAGGAAGTCCCGGACCACGGCGGCGAATCCCGCCGGGTCGGTCTCGTGGACGGTGTGGCCGGTTGCGAGCTCGACGAGCCGCGCACGAGCGCGCCGCTCGACCATCTCCTTGGCGTGCCGACTGCTGAGCACGTTGCTGTGGCGGCCATGAACCAGTAGCGCGGGACAGCCGCCCGTCAACCAGTCGCCCCAGTGATCGCCGTTGAGCTGTCGCTGAGACGCGACCATGTCCCGCGGCTCGAAGGCCAGACCCCAGCCGTCCGCGTACTCACGGACAGCATCTGCGACGTACCGGGCCGAGCCGCCCAGCGCCTCCATCAGGGCGGCCCGCGTGGGCGAGCGGTCGGGCCAGGCCAGGCAGAAGGAGAGGTCGTCGTCGGTCTCGGCACCGATGTCCTCGACGACGAGAGCCCTGACGAGACGCGGATGCCGAGCCGCGAGCTGGTACGCGTTGACGCCTCCGAGCGAATGGCCGAGCACCACGGTGTCCGTGACCCCGAAGTGATCGAGAACCGCCGCGGCGTCACTGACATAGCCGTCGCGGGAGAAGTCCTCCGCCCGCTCCGATTCGCCGTGTCCCCGCTGATCGGGGGCGATCACCCGCCAGTCCGGGCCGAGTTCACGCGCCAGTCGCGTGAACGTGCTCCCTTCACCGAAGTGACCGTGCAGGGCGAGCAGCGGCTGGCCATGACCCCCGAAGTCGAGGCAGGACAGACGGCGACCGCCGATGCTCACGTTGTGCCGGGTTGGTTCCTCCACGGCGGTCACTCTGGCAGGGGGCACTGGCAGCGGTGGCGAGCCGCCGGGTCTCAGGAAGACCCTCCGTAGCAGGTGGCGATCGCGGCGGCGCGGTCGCGCAACGAGTCGCGCAGCCACTGCGGGGTCAGGGCCTCCGCGTTCGTGGCGAGCTGCCACACCGCCCATTCGGCGTGCCTCGAATCCTGGAAGGTCACCTCCAGCCGCAGCCAGCCGTCCGCGTCGGCTTCCTCGGCGAGGACGGCCAGCGCGGTGCCCACCAGGTCCTGCCGCCGCTCGGGGTGCACCCGTACCAGCACGGTGACTTGGTCGCCGCCGCTCCGGAACCGCGTGCTGCGTTCCTGCCAGGCCCGGTCCAGATCGACCCGGTCCGGTCGCTGTGCCGGTTCGTCGAGTTCCTCGGCGGCCAGGACCCGTGACAGCCGGTAGGTGCGGTCCGCGCCGGACCTCGTGGCCAGCAAGTAGCCCTGGCCGCGCACGGTGACCAGACCGATCGGATCCACCGTCCGCCACTTCGGGGCCTGGTCCACGGCCGCGTAGTGAATGCGCAACTTGTGTCCCGCGAACACCGCGCCCCGGACCTCGGCCACGACGGTGTCAGGCACCTCTTCCCCGACCAGCCGACGCGCGAGGAGATCGGTCTCCGGGTCGATGAGCAATCGCTCGGCCGCGCCGGCCGCGGTGGCCCGATAGCTTTCGGGCAGCGCGTCGACCACCTTGAGCATCGCCGAAGCAAGCGCCGAGCCGAGGCCGAACACCTGCGCGCCGCGCCGCGATCCGGCGACCAGCAGCGCAAGCGCCTCGTCGTGGTTCAGCCCGGTGAGCTCGGTCTGGAAACCGGGCAGCAACGCGAAACCACCGTGCCGACCGCGTTCGGCGTAGACCGGGACACCGGCCGCGGACAGCGCCTCGATGTCGCGCAGCACGGTGCGCGTGGACACCTCCAGCTCACGGGCGAGCGCGGTCGCGGACAGCCGACCGTGCTGCCGGAGCAGCAGCACGAGTGAGACCAACCGGTCGGCGCGCATGCGAAAACCGTACAGGGATACATGACACAGGGTGTCGCGTATTCGTTGCGAGGCTGATCAGCATGACAAACAAGGAACCGGCCACTGAGCCGAACGACCTGGGCAGGTACTTCGTCGAGCGCGCCAACGCGGGCGATGTCGACGGGCTGGTGGCGTTGTACGAGCCGGACGCCGTGCTGGCCTTCCCACCGGGCAACATCGCGACGGGACATGCGGAAATCCGCAAGGTGTACGAGCAGTTCGTCGCGGCCGCGCCAGTGCTCTCACCGGGCAGGCAGCACCCGGCGCTGGTGAGCGGCGACCTGGCACTGACCGCGGCCACGCTGACCAACGGCGACATCACCGTCGAGGTCGCCCGCCGCCAGCCGGACGGTTCGTGGCTGTGGGCCGCGGACCAGCCGACACTCGCGCCGTAGCGGGGCAGCGGGGCGGCGGTGGGCCGGCGCACCCGAGCCCACCGCCGCTCGGCAGGGACCCGCAGCCGGACCGAGCAAACCCACCCGCCGCTACGTCTGCGCCATGTCCACAAAGCGCGAGTAGTGGCCCTGGAACGCCACAGTGATCGTCGCCGTCGGGCCGTTACGGTGCTTGCCCACGATGATGTCCGCCTCGCCCGCGCGCGGTGACTCCTTCTCGTACGCGTCCTCGCGGTGCAGCAGGATCACCATGTCCGCGTCCTGCTCGATGGAGCCGGACTCACGCAGGTCGGAGACCTGGGGCTTCTTGTCGGTGCGCTGCTCGGGGCCACGGTTCAGCTGTGAGAGCGCGATGACCGGAACTTCGAGCTCCTTGGCGAGCAGCTTCAGGTTTCGCGACATGTCCGAGACTTCCTGCTGGCGGCTCTCGGCGCGCTTCGAGCCGCCGGACTGCATGAGCTGCAGATAGTCGATGATCACGAGCTTGATGTCGGCGCGCTGCTTGAGGCGGCGGCACTTCGCGCGGATCTCCATCATCGACAGGTTCGGGGAGTCGTCGATGTAGAGCGGAGCGGCCGAGACCTCGGGCATCCTGCGCGCGAGCCGCGTCCAGTCCTCGTCCGTCATCGTGCCGGAACGCATGTGATGCAGCGCCACACGTGCCTCGGCGGAGAGCAGACGCATCGCGATCTCGTTGCGCCCCATTTCGAGGGAGAAGATGACGCTGGGCAGGTTGTGCTTGATGGAGGCGGCCCGCGCGAAGTCGAGCGCCAGCGTGGACTTACCCATCGCGGGACGGGCCGCGATGACGACCATCTGGCCGGGGTGCAGGCCGTTGGTGAGCGAGTCGAAGTCGGTGAAGCCTGTCGGCACACCCGTCATCTCGCCGCTGCGCGAGCCGATCGCCTCGATCTCGTCGAGCGCGCCCTCCATGATGTCGCCCAGCGGCAGATAGTCCTCGCTGGTGCGCTGCTCGGTGACGGCGTAGATCTCGGCCTGGGCGCTGTTGACGATCTCGTCGACGTCGCCGTCGGCCGCGTATCCCATCTGTGTGATGCGCGTACCGGCCTCGACCAGGCGGCGCAGGACCGCGCGCTCGTGGACGATCTCCGCGTAGTACTCGGCGTTCGCGGCCGTCGGGACCGTCTGGACGAGCGAGTGCAGATACGAGGCGCCGCCGACCTTGGTGATCTCACCGCGCTTGGTGAGCTCGGCGGCGACGGTGATGGGGTCGGCCGGCTCGCCCTTGGCGTACAGGTCGAGGATCGCGATGAAGATCGTCTCGTGCGCCGGGCGGTAGAAGTCGTGGCCCTTGAGCACCTCGACGACGTCCGCGATGGCGTCCTTGGACAGCAGCATGCCGCCGAGTACGGACTGCTCGGCGTCGAGATCCTGCGGCGGAACGCGCTCGAAGGACGTACCACCGCCGTCCCAGGAGCTCTCCCGACCCCGGTCGTGCTGCTCCTCGCGGCCCCGGCCTCCGTCACGGCGCGGGCGGGAGACAGGCAGACGGTCCCCCGGACCGCTGTCGGCCCACGGGTCGTCCAAGGGCTCGGAAATACTCACCGGGCCACCTCCTCCCGTCCGCCACGCGGACCTCGCCGTGCCCCTCTTTCTTACGGCACGACACTGACAAATAAGGGGGCCCAACTCCGCTTCTGACGCGTCGGATTTGCGGGGTTTCCGCGATGGCAGGAAGAGGCGGGCGCCGGACCACGGTAGGCCCGCGGGCACCGTCAGCCAATCTGGTTATCCACAGGCGGTGTGGATGACGGGCGCGATGCTGTGGAGAACCCCGCGAAACCTGTGCACGGCTCGGTGGACAGCCCTGTGAACAAGCCCTCAGCCCACTTTCCGCACCCCACCTGACCTGCGTCTTTCCCGTCCACCGGCTGTGCAGAAGAAAAACTTTCCCAGTCGGCCCAAGATCTCGGCGAACCGCACCCTGCCGGATGCGCACACCCGACCCAAGTAAGGGTCCTAAGGCAGTTGTATCTCTTACCTGTGGAAGATTAGATTGGCGCTCATGACACAGGCTCCCGCGGCGCCCAAGGCCGCCCGGCGTCGGCACGACCGAGAGATCGTCGCCCTCGCCGTTCCCGCCTTCGGCGCACTCGTGGCCGAGCCCCTCTTCCTCATGGCTGACAGCGCCATCGTCGGCCACCTCGGCACCGCGCAGCTCGCCGGTCTCGGCATCGCCTCGGCTCTCCTGACGACGGCCGTCAGCATCTTCGTCTTCCTCGCGTACGCCACCACGGCCGCCGTCGCCCGCCGTGTCGGCGCCGGAGATCTCCAAGCCGCCATCCGCCAGGGCATGGACGGCATCTGGCTCGCCCTGCTCCTCGGCGCCGCCGTCATCGCCGTCGCCCTGCCCACCGCGCCCGCACTCGTCGACCTGTTCGGCGCCTCCGATTCGGCGGCCCCTTACGCGGTCACCTACCTGCGTATATCCATCCTCGGCATACCGGCGATGCTCGTCGTGCTCGCCGCCACCGGTGTGCTGCGCGGCCTCCAGGACACCAAGACTCCGCTGTACGTCGCCGTCGGCGGGTTCGTCGCCAACGGCGCACTGAACGTCCTCCTCGTGTACGGCTTCGGCTTCGGCATCGCCGGTTCCGCCTGGGGCACCGTCCTGGCCCAGTGCGGCATGGCGGCCATCTACCTCTACGTCGTCGTCCGCGGCGCCAAGCGGCACGGTGCCTCCCTGCGCCCCGACGCCGCCGGCATAAGGGCCTGCGCCCAGGCCGGTGTCCCGCTCCTGGCCCGTACGCTCGCGCTCCGGGCCATCGCGCTGATCGCGACGGCCGTGGCCGCCCGCCTGGGCGACGCCGACGTGGCCGCCCACCAGATCGTCCTGTCCCTGTGGAGCCTGCTCTCCTTCGCCCTCGACGCCATCGCGATAGCCGGGCAGGCCATCATCGCCCGCTACCTGGGCGCCAATGATCCACAAGGCGCCCGCGACGTCTGCCGCCGCATGATCCAGTGGGGCTTCGTCTCGGGCGCCGCCCTGGGACTGCTTGTCGTCGCGGCCCGACCCGTGTTCGTCCCGCTGTTCTCCGGTGACGCCGCCGTCCAGGACGCGGCGCTGCCCGCCCTCATGGTGGTGGCCCTCGCCCAGCCCATCTGCGGCATCGTCTACGTCCTCGACGGCGTCCTGATGGGCGCGGGGGACGGCCCCTATCTGGCCTGGGCCATGCTGGCCACGCTCGCGGTGTTCGCGCCCGCGGCACTCCTCGTACCCAGCCTCGGCGGTGGTCTGACCGCCCTGTGGGTCGCGATGACCCTCATGATGACGGTGCGCGCGCTGACCTTGTGGCTGCGGTCGCGTTCGGGCCGCTGGGTCGTCACGGGCGCCACGCGCTGACGTTTCGGTCGCTGTGTTTCACGTGAAACACAGCAAAGGGGCCGCACCCGTAGGTGCGGCCCCTTCACTCAGTCCTGCGAGCGCATTGCTGCGACTCAGGCAGAGACGACCTCGACGTTGACCTTCGCGGCCACCTCGGGGTGCAGACGCACGGACGTCGCGTGGGCGCCCAGCGTCTTGATCGGCGAGCCGAGCTCGACACGACGCTTGTCGATCTTCGGGCCACCAGCAGCCTCGATCGCCGAAGCGACGTCAGCCGGGGTGACGGAGCCGAAGAGACGACCGGCGTCGCCGGAGCGGACGGCCAGGCGGACCTTGACGGCCTCGAGCTGGGCCTTGATCTCGTTGGCCTGCTCGATGGTCGCGATCTCGTGGATCTTGCGAGCACGACGGATCTGCGCGACGTCCTTCTCGCCACCCTTGGTCCAGCGGATAGCGAACTTCCGCGGGATCAGGTAGTTGCGGGCGTAGCCGTCCTTGACGTCTACGACCTCGCCGGCGGCACCGAGGCCGGAGACCTCGTGGGTGAGGATGATCTTCATGTTTCGGTCACCCTTCCCTTATCGCGCGGTGGACGTGTAGGGCAGCAGCGCCATCTCACGGCTGTTCTTCACGGCCGTGGCGACGTCACGCTGGTGCTGCGTGCAGTTGCCGGTCACGCGGCGGGCACGGATCTTGCCGCGGTCGGAAATGAACTTCCGCAGCATGTTCGTGTCCTTGTAGTCCACGTACGTGACCTTGTCCTTGCAGAAAGCGCAGACCTTCTTCTTAGGCTTGCGCACAGGCGGCTTCGCCATGGTGTTTCTCCTGTGTGATCAAGAAGTGTGGGTACGACCCGCCTTCTTGCCCTGAGGCCTTCGGCCCGAGGCTTAGAAGGGGGGTTCGTCCGAGTAGCCGCCACCGGAGCCGCCGGAGCTTCCGCCCCAGCCGCCACCGCCGCCGCCCTGCTGCTGGCTGCCGCCGCCGGCAGGCGCACTGGTCGCCCAGGGGTCGTCGGCGGGAGCACCGCCGCCGCCACCCTGCTGCTGACCGCCGCCGGAGCCACCGCCCCAGCCGCCGCCCTGCTGGCCGCCGCCACCGCCGCCGCCGTATCCACCCTGACCGCCGCGACCCGTGGTCTTGGTGACCTTGGCCGTGGCGTTCTTCAGGCTGGCGCCGACTTCCTCGACGTCCAGCTCGTAGACCGTGCGCTTGATGCCCTCACGGTCCTCGTAGGACCGCTGCTTCAGCCGGCCCTGCACGATGACGCGCATGCCTCGCTGGAGCGACTCGGCGACGTTCTCCGCCGCCTGACGCCAGACCGAGCAGGTCAGGAACAGGCTCTCGCCGTCCTTCCACTCATTGGTCTGCCGGTCGAAGGTGCGGGGAGTGGACGCGACACGGAACTTCGCGACCGCCGCACCGGACGGGGTGAAGCGCAGCTCGGGGTCGTCGACAAGATTGCCGACGACCGTGATGACGGTCTCGCCTGCCATTGGGGGAACCTCTCGGCGGGTTTGCTGCTGGCTGCTTTTACTGCTGCTACTCGGATCCCGAGTGCCGTCGAGCGCTAGGGCTCAACGGGCCTGAGCCGGAAGGCTCAGTGCATCTCGGGGCGGAGGACCTTGGTCCGGAGGACCGACTCGTTCAGGTTCATCTGGCGGTCGAGCTCCTTGACGACTGCAGGCTCGGCCTGCAGGTCGATGACCGAGTAGATGCCCTCGGGCTTCTTCTTGATCTCGTACGAGAGACGACGACGGCCCCAGGTGTCGACCTTCTCGACCTTTCCGTTGCCCTCACGGACGACGGAGAGGAAGTTCTCGATCAGCGGGGAGACAGCGCGCTCCTCGAGATCGGGGTCGAGGATGACCATCACTTCGTAGTGACGCATGTGGAACCCACCTCCTTTGGACTCAGCGGCCACGGTCGTTCCGTGGCAGGAGGGTCGTGATGCGTACGCAACGGTATCGGCCGCCACTGACAATCGGCTCCCGCGAGCGGGGGCTCTTGCTGTGGCCTGGGCAGACACCGGTGCAGACGGTACACAGTACCCGCACCGAGGCTTCCGGTTGAAATCCGGCGGTGGGCGGGCAGAATCTGTACACATCGGGTGTGTATGGCGCTACGATGCGCTGCCTTCCGCAGGAGGTGCCTCCATGGCACAGACAATGCGACGCAACACCGTCGGCTCTCTCTTCGCCACCGACGGCAAACCCCATCCGCTCCAGGACACGCTGCTCGGTGTGACGCTGGCCCTCGGAGCCATCGCCTTCGTGACGGCGATGTTCCACAACCTGCATCTGCTCAGTTCCTGGACCGGTCTCGTCGGGATCTTCACGGGGGCGTACGGCCAGTTCATCTCGGTGACGACCCGCGAGCGCTCCTTCCTGATCGTCGGGCTCGGCGCCTCGGCGGTCGGCTTCTTCCTGGGCATGGCCCACGGCGGGCTCTTCGGCGGGCTCTGGTGACCTTGCCGCGGACCTGCCGCTGACGGACCCGCACCGCCCCTGGTCAGAGCATGGCCGGGGGCGAAGGTTCGATACGCCCAGACGGGGCGCTCGCAGGGCGCAGTAGGCTTCGGCGCGAGAGCCGGAGCCCCTGTACCCATGGGGACACACCAGCCCGAGGAGCGCCGCGAATGAGCCTGACCCTGAGGACCATCAGCCGAGAGCAACATCTGGCGTACATCCAGAGCCTGCCGTCGGCTAGCCATTGCCAGGTCCCCGCATGGGCAGACGTGAAGAGTGAATGGCGTTCGGAGAACCTGGGCTGGTTCGACGACAGGACCGGCCAGTTGGTGGGCGTGGGCCTGGTGCTCTACCGCCAGTTGCCGAAGGTCAAGCGCTATCTCGCGTATCTGCCCGAGGGCCCGGTCATCAACTGGTACGCCCCGAACCTGGACGAGTGGCTCCAGCCGATGCTGGCGCACCTGAAGAAGCAGGGCGCCTTCTCCGTGAAGATGGGCCCGCCGGTCGTCATCCGCCGCTGGAACTCGGCCGCGATCAAGTCCGGCATCCAGAACCCGGACGTGAAGCGGCTGCGCGACGTCGAGGCGACGACCATCGAACCGCGCGCCTTCGAGGTCTCGGACAAGCTGCGCCGCATGGGCTGGCAGCAGGGCGAGGACGGCGGCGCCGGCTTCGGAGACGTGCAGCCCCGCTATGTGTTCCAGGTGCCGCTGGCCAACCGCGCCCTGGACGACGTACTCAAGAACTTCAACCAGCTCTGGCGCCGCAACATCAAGAAGGCCGAGAAGGCCGGCGTCGAGGTCGTCCAGGGCGGCTATCAGGACCTCGCCGAATGGCAGCGCCTCTACGAGATCACCGCGATCCGCGACAAGTTCCGCCCGCGGCCGCTGGGTTACTTCCAGCAGATGTGGCAGACCCTCAACACCGAGGATCCCAACCGCATGCGGCTGTACTTCGCGCGGCACAACGGCGTGAACCTTTCGGCGGCGACGATGCTCGTCGTCGGCGGGCACGTCTGGTACTCCTACGGCGCTTCCGACAACATCGGTCGTGAGGTCCGGCCCTCGAACGCCATGCAGTGGCGGATGCTGCGCGACGCCTACGCGCTCGGCGCGTCCGTCTACGACCTGCGGGGCATCTCCGACTCGCTCGACGAGACGGACCACCTCTTCGGCCTGATCCAGTTCAAGGTCGGCACCGGCGGCGAGGCCGTGGAATACGTCGGTGAGTGGGACTTCCCGCTGAACAAGCTGCTGCACAAGGCCCTCGACATCTACATGTCGCGCCGCTGATCCACCGCAGCTTCCGTCCGCATCACCTTCCACTCCTTCCACACCTCTGCCACACCGCAGACACCAGAAAGGTTCCGGGATCCAGCCATGGCGCTCACGCTCTATGTCGACACCGCGCGCTGGCGGGCACATCAGAAGCACATGCTGGAGCAGTTCCCGGGCATCGTCCCGGTCTGCAAGGGCAACGGCTATGGCTTCGGTCACGAGCGGCTCGCGGAGGAGGCCACGCGATTCGGCTCCGACGTACTCGCCGTCGGCACAACCTACGAAGCCGCCCGGATCAAGGACTGGTTCAGCGGTGACCTGCTGGTCCTGACGCCGTTCCGGCGAGGCGAAGAGCCCGTGCCGCTGCCCGACCGCGTCATCCGCTCCGTGTCGTCGCTCGACGGCGTGCACGGTCTCGTGGGCGCCCGCGTCGTCATCGAGGTCATGTCCTCGATGAAGCGGCACGGCATCAGCGAGCAGGACCTGCCGCATCTGCACGCCGCCATCGAGGACGTACGCCTCGAAGGCTTCGCGATCCACCTGCCCCTGGACCGCACCGACGGCTCGGACGCCGTCGAGGAGGTCATCGGCTGGATGGACCGGCTGCGCGCGGCCCGCCTGCCCCTGCACACGATGTTCGTCAGCCACCTGAAGGCCGGCGAACTCGTCCGCCTCCAACAGCAGTTCCCGCAGACCCGCTTCCGGGCGCGCATCGGTACGAAGCTCTGGCTGGGCGACCACGACGCGACCGAGTACCGGGGTGCCATCCTGGACGTCACTCAGGTCGCGAAGGGGGACCGCTTCGGCTACCGGCAGCAGAAGACCGCGTCCGACGGCTGGCTGGTCGTCGTCGCGGGCGGCACCTCGCACGGCGTCGGCCTGGAGGCGCCGAAGGCGCTGCACGGCATGATGCCGCGGGCGAAGGGCGTGGCCCGCGCGGGCCTCGCGACCGTCAACCGCAACCTGTCGCCGTTCGTCTGGGGCGGCAAGCAGCGCTGGTTCGCCGAGCCGCCGCACATGCAGGTCTCGCTGCTCTTCGTCCCCTCGGACGCGCCGGAGCCGAAGGTCGGCGAGGAACTGGTGGCCCACCTGCGGCACACGACCACGCAGTTCGACCGGATCGTCGACCGCTGAGCAAAGCCCCACCAGGCGATACGCTCGCGACAGCGCGGTAGAACGTTGAAGGGCCGGTACGCGCCACGTGCGCGTACCGGCCCTTCAACTTGCTCCCCGCCTCAGCGGGCCGGAGGCTGTTCGCTCAGAGCGAAACCATCGCTCGCCGCCCCCCATGACACATACGTACCGGATCCCTCCTGCACGGCTGCTCTCCGCGGCGGATGGGCCGCGGGCCCGAGCACGAAGACGTCCGCCGCACCGTCCAGAACCCCGCCGGAGGGATCGTCCTCCCCGGTCTTTCGCACCACGTCCCGCTCCGGCATGAGGATGTCGCGTACGACCACGGCGCACAGGTACAGCGTCCCCAACAGGTGCACGCCGATGGCCAGTTGATAGCCCTCGGTGGGCAGCCCCTTGTGCGCGTCCCCGCTCGTCGTGAACGCGAGGTACATCCAGATCCCCAGGAAGTACGCGACCTCGCACGCCTGCCAGATGAGGAAGTCCCGCCAGCGCGGCCGGGCCAGCGCGGCGAGCGGAATCAGCCACAGCACGTACTGCGGCGAGTAGACCTTGTTGGTGAGGACGAAGGCGGCGACCACCAGGAAGGCCAGCTGCGCGAACCGCGGGCGACGTGGCGCGGTGAGGCCCAGCGCGGCCACGCCAAGGCAGCACAGCAGCATCAGCGCGGTCGCGAGGTGGTTCACCGTGTCCGTGGTGAGGGGGTCGTCCATGCGCTGGGAGAGGATCAGCCAGAACGAGCCGAAGTCGACACCGCGTTCCTGGCTGAACGTATAGAACTTCGCCCAGCCCTCCCGGATGTGGAAGCCCGCCGCGTCGTGGCTGATCATCACCGGCAGGTTCACCACCAGCCAGGCACCCAGCGCGGCCGCGGCGGACACCCAGAAGGCCCGCCAGCGCCCCGCGCGCCAGCACAGCACGAGCAGCGGCCCGAGGAGCAGCGCCGGATAGAGCTTCGCGGCGGCCGCGAGCCCGATGAGGAGGCCGGCGGCGAGCGGCCTCTCACGCGACCACATCAGCATCGCCAGGGCCGTGAGGGCCACGGCGAACAGGTCCCAGTTGATGGTGGCCGTCAGCGCGAAGGCGGGGGCGAGGGCGACGAGCAGGGCGTCCCAGGGGCGGCGGCGGTGGATGCGGGCCACACAGACGGCGATGACGACGGTGCAGACCATCAGCATCCCGGCGTTGACCATCCAGTAGAACTTCTCCTGGTGCTGGATGCTCCCGCCGTTCGGCGTCAGCCAGGCGGCCACCTGCATGAACGCTCCGGTCAGCACCGGGTACTCGAGGTACTCCATGCCGACGTTGTCGGGCAGCCGGTCGAAGTACGGCAGAAGCCCGTCGGCGAAGCCGCGCCCCTGGTAGAGGTGGGGGATGTCGGAGTAGCAGGCGTGTGTGTACTGCGAGCTCGCTCCGACGAACCAGCCGCCGTTGTAGCAGGGCATCTTCTGCACCATGCCGAGTGCGAACATCCCGATGGCGACCAGTGCGATGACGCGTACGGGAGTCAGCCGGGTCGTCATCAGCAGGGCTCTGCGACCGATCGGTCCGCCGATCAGCTCACTGCCGGCCGCGGCGACCTCGTCCTGCTTCGTGGGGAGCACAGACTGCGGGGCCTCTTCGGTTGCTGACTGATGCGCGCGTGTGGGGGGCATCTTCTCTGCGCTGGGCATGGCGCACATCCTGCCGTACGGGTCTGAGAAGTCCCGCGAACGTGCCCGAGAACACGGCAAGGCCGCCGCACCCTTACTGGATGCGGCGGCCTTGTTTCACGTGAAACACGTCGTTTCACGTGAAACGTCACGCGGAGCGTGGGTCAACCGGTCGGACCGGCGAAGAGCCCTCCACCGTTGTCGTTGCCGTTGTTGCCGCCGTTGCCGTTGCCGCCGTTCGGCTGGCCGGTGGGTGGTGGTGAGGTGCCACCGGGGTCACCGTTGGCACCACCGTCATCGCCACCACCGTCTGCCGCACCACCGTTGTCCTCGCACCTCGGGTCCCAGTCATTGCACGTCTCGGTCGGGTCCGGAGTCTCCGACGGCGACGGCGAGGAGGAGGACTCGGTCTCGGACGGGGTCGGCGACGGGGAGTCGCTCGGCTCGGGCTCTTCGGTCGGCGTCGGGGAGGGCGGCGGAGTGTCTCCGACGACCTCTCCGATCGGCCCCGGCGCCGGGAACGGCACGGCGCGCTTCCCCTTGAGCGCCTCTTCCATGTAGTCCTGCCAGATCCGCGCGGGGAACGAAGCTCCGTGGATCTTCTTCTCACCGCCCGTGCCGAACATCTCCAGGAACTCGCGCTTCTTGTTGTTCTCGTCGTCGTCGAGCCGGTACATGCTGATCGCCGTCGACAGCTGCGGCGTGTACCCGACGAACCAGGCGGACTTGTTGCCGTCGGTCGTACCGGTCTTGCCCGCCACCTGACGGCCGGGGAGCTTGGCCGAGGTGCCGGTGCCCTTTTCCACGACGGTCCGCAGGACGTCGGTGACGTTGTTCGCCACCGTCGGGGTGAAGGGGCTCTTGGTCTCAACATCCTGGGTGAAGACCGTCTCGCCCTCCTTCTCGACCTCCTTGACCGAGTACGGGTCACGCTGCTTGCCGCTGGCGGCGAACGTGGCGTACGCACCGGCCATTCGGATCGCGCTCGGCGACGAGGTGCCCAGGGAGAAGGACGGGTAGGTGGCGCCTGCCATGGACTTGTCGTCCTTGAGGCCGGCATCCATCGCCGCCCGCTTCACCTTGTCCAGCCCGACGTCCATGCCGAGCTGGACGTAGGCCGAGTTGACCGACTCCCGCATCGCCTCGCGGAGATCGATGTCGTAGGTCGGCGGGTTGTACGACTGGTTGCCGTCGTTGGTCTGCAACCACTCCTTGCCGTCCTTGTCCTGCCAGACCGTGTCGTTGTAGTTCTTGATCTTGAGCTTGTTCTTGCCGCTGTACAGACTCTTCGGGTCGACCACGGTGCGCTCACCGTCAGGCTGCACCTCACCGCCGGTCTTGGAGCGGATGCCGTTCTTGAAGGCCGCCGCCAGAACGAAGGGCTTGTACGTCGAGCCGACCTGGGCGCCGGTCGTGTCCGCGTTGTTGGTGAAGTGCTTCGTCGCGTCCTCACCGCCGTAGATGGCCTCGATCGCGCCGGTCTTCGGGTTGACGGAGGCACCACCGAACTGGACGTGTGTGTCCTTGTCCGGGCGCACATCCGGCTTGATCTTCGCCTTGCGGACCTTCTTCACCGCGTCTTCGAGCTGCTTGACCTTCTTCTTGTCGAAGGTCGTGTGGATCTCGTAGCCGCCTCGTTCCAGCTGACTGGCTGTGATCCTGCCGTCACTGTTGTTGATGACGTACGCCTTGGCGAGCGACACCAGATAGCCGATCTGGCCGCTCAGCTTGACGTTGGAGCGCGGGCTCTGCAGCTTCGGGAACTTGGTGTACTTGGCGCGGACCTCGGCGCTCAGACTGCCGTCCTTGACCTCTTCGTCGAGGATCCACTTCCAGCGCTTCTCGGCCCGCTCCCGGTTGGCCTTCGGGCTGGCCGCGGGATCGATCTCGGCGTAGCCGGCCGGGTCGTAGTACGTGGCGCCCTTCAGGACGGTCGCGAGGAGAGCACACTGGCTCGGGTTCAGGTCTTCCGCGTCCTCAGCGAAGTAGGCGCGTGCGGCGGCCTGGATGCCGTAGGCGTTGCGGCCGTAGTAGGCGGTGTTCAGATAGCCCGCCATGATCTCTTCCTTGCTCACCTCCCGGCCGACCTTTATGGAGATGAACAGTTCCTTGAACTTACGGGAGACCGTCTGCGACTGGTCGTCGAGGCGGGCGTTCTTCACGTACTGCTGCGTGATGGTCGAGCCGCCCTGGGTCTGACCACCCTTCGCCATGTTGACCACGGCGCGGGCGATGCCCATCGGGTCGACGCCCTTGTCCTTGTTGAAGGTCTTGTTCTCGGCCGAGATGACGGCGTTGCGCATGGCCCTCGGGATGTCCGCGTACTTGATGATCTGGCGGTTGGTCTCACCACCCGTCGCGACCATCTGCGAGCCGTCGGCCCAGTAGTAGACGTTGTTCTGTGCCTTGGCCGCCTCGGCGACCTTCGGGACCTCGACGAGGGCGTACGCGATGCCCGCGACCGCCATCAGGCTGCCGAGGAACCCGATGAACAGGCCGGTGATGAGGCGCCACGACGGGATCCACCGCTTCGGCCCGACCTTGCCCGCGCGCGGGTAGTCGATGAAGCGCTTCTTTGCGGGCTCGTGGACACGCCCTCTGCCGCGCCCCCGCCCAGCGGTCTCCACCGCCCTGCGGCGGCCACCAGTGCCGCTGCCGACGGAGCCGTTGCGGGCGGCGCGCCGGGCCTCGGCGCGGCCCCCATAGGGTCGCTCCTCACCCTCGGCGGCGCCGGGCGCGTGCGACGGAGGCGCCGGCGGCGATCCGGTGGCGCCACGCGGTGCTGCGCGACGGCCCGACGGCGCGCCGGATGCGCCACGCCTGGCCGCGGCGCGTCCGCCGCCCTGCGGCTGCGGCGGTTTGCGACGGTGCTCGCTCATCGAACGACTACTCCTCGGGCAGGCGCGGGTCTCCGCGCCTGGAAACGGCGGCTGGTTTCCGGTCCCCCCGATGTACGGATGCGCCCGTTCCGGCACTCATCCGCACTGCACCGGGGACGACGACGCCCCCTCGCGTCACTTGGTTCCCGGCGGTATGCATGGCGCACAGACTACGCACCGTCAAAACCCTCGTAGGCCTGAAGTTCACCCCAAAACAGGCAAGTTACTTCCTACGAATCGGTGATGTGATGCCGTTCACCGTGCCCCCTCTTGTCCCAGGCGTGACCTCGTTCTATCGTCGTGATGTATCGAGCCGATACATCAGCTCGGCATAAAGGGCCGCGGCCGACAGACCGGGACAGACAGGAGGCGACGATGAGCAGACGCTCCGGCATCCTCGAGTTCGCCGTGCTCGGTCTGCTTCGCGAGTCCCCGATGCACGGCTATGAGCTGCGCAAGCGGCTCAACACCTCACTGGGTGTGTTCCGCGCCTTCAGCTACGGGTCGCTGTACCCGTGCCTCAAGACGCTGGTCGCGAACGGCTGGTTGATCGAGGAGTCGGGCACCGCCACCGCAGAGACCCTGGCAGCTCCCCTCGCGGGACGCCGCGCCAAGATCGTCTACCGGTTGACGGCGGAAGGTAAGGAACACTTCGAGGAACTGCTCTCGCAGACCGGCCCCGATGCGTACGAGGACGAGCACTTCGCCGCCCGCTTCGCCTTCTTCGGGCAGACCTCGCGAGACGTGCGGATGCGGGTGCTCGAGGGCCGCCGCAGCCGCCTGGAGGAGCGCCTCGAGAAGATGCGCGCTTCCCTGGCCCGCACCCGGGAGCGCCTCGACGACTACACGCTTGAGCTGCAGCGGCACGGGATGGAATCCGTGGAGCGCGAAGTGCGCTGGCTGAACGAGCTCATCGAGAGCGAGCGCCAGGGACGCGACCAGCAACGGTCCGCACCCGAAGGCCCCGCTCAGCAGAACAGCACATCTGGGGAGTCGGGCGTCCTGCCCCGGCGGCGGGGCAGCACCCCGCCGCCGGATGCGTCCGACGACACCACCAAGTGAAGCTCCGCATTCCGCGGGGTTTCATCCGGAATACCGAGATCACACAGGGAGCAACCGGAATGGGTTCGGTTCGCGTAGCCATCGTCGGCGTGGGCAACTGCGCCGCCTCGCTGGTCCAGGGCGTCGAGTACTACAAGGACGCCGACCCGGACGCCAAGGTCCCGGGCCTGATGCACGTCCAGTTCGGCGACTACCACGTCGGTGACGTCGAGTTCGTCGCCGCGTTCGACGTCGACGCGAAGAAGGTCGGCCTCGACCTCGCGGACGCCATCGGTGCCAGCGAGAACAACACCATCAAGATCTGCGACGTGCCGAACTCCGGCGTCCAGGTCCAGCGTGGTCACACCCTCGACGGCCTGGGCCTGTACTACCGCCAGACCATCGAGGAGTCCACCGAGGCCCCGGTCGACGTCGTCCAGATCCTCAAGGACCGCCAGGTCGACGTCCTCGTCTGCTACCTGCCCGTCGGTTCCGAGGACGCGGCGAAGTTCTACGCCCAGTGCGCCATCGACGCCAAGGTCGCCTTCGTCAACGCCCTCCCGGTCTTCATCGCCGGTACGAAGGAGTGGGCGGACAAGTTCACCGAGGCCGGCGTGCCGATCGTCGGTGACGACATCAAGTCCCAGGTCGGCGCCACCATCACGCACCGCGTCATGGCGAAGCTGTTCGAGGACCGCGGTGTCCGTCTCGAGCGCACCATGCAGCTGAACGTCGGCGGCAACATGGACTTCAAGAACATGCTGGAGCGCGACCGCCTCGAGTCGAAGAAGATCTCGAAGACGCAGGCCGTCACCTCGCAGATCCCCGACCGCGAGCTGGGCGAGAAGAACGTCCACATCGGCCCGTCGGACTACGTCGCGTGGCTCGACGACCGCAAGTGGGCGTACGTCCGCCTCGAGGGCCGCGCCTTCGGCGACGTCCCGCTGAACCTGGAGTACAAGCTCGAGGTCTGGGACTCCCCGAACTCCGCGGGTGTCATCATCGACGCCCTGCGCGCCGCGAAGATCGCCAAGGACCGCGGCATCGGCGGCCCGATCCTGTCGGCGTCCTCGTACTTCATGAAGTCCCCGCCGGTGCAGTACTTCGACGACGAGGCCTACAACAACGTCGAGAAGTTCATCAAGGGCGAGGTCGAGCGCTGAGTCGCCGTCCACCCGGCCGTCCGCTCAGCCGCCAGCTCGGCGGCTGAGTCGGCCGCTTCGTTCGGCAGTTGAGGGTCCCCGGGTCGTACGCACTCGGGGACCCTGCTCGTATGTGAGGCTGTGCCCCATGGCTGTCGTCGGTGACCTGCGCGTTCTGCTGCGGCTGCGGGACTTCCGGCGCCTGCTCGCCGTGCGGGTCGTGTCCCAGGGCGCGGACGGCGTCTACCAGGTGGCGCTCGCCACGTACGTCGTCTTCTCGCCGGAGAAGGAGACCTCCCCTGCGGCCATCGCCTCCGCGATGGCGGTGCTGCTCCTTCCCTACTCCCTCGTCGGCCCGTTCGCGGGCGTCCTGCTCGACCGCTGGCGCCGCCGCCAGGTCCTCCTTTACGGCAATGTTCTGCGGGCCGCGCTCGCCTCCGTGACGGCCGTCCTGATGCTCAGCGGATCGCCCGACTGGCTCTTCTTCGCCTCCGCACTGTGCGTCACCGCCGTCAACCGCTTCGTCCTGGCCGGACTCTCGGCGGCACTGCCACGCGTCGTGGACGCCGACCGGCTGGTCATCGCCAACTCCCTTTCCCCGACCGCCGGAACGCTCGCGGCCACCGCGGGCGGCGGGCTCGCCTTCGCGGTACGCATCGTGGCGGCGGACTCGGACGCGGCGGTCGTCCTCCTGGGGGCCGCGCTCTACCTGTGCTCGGCGCTCGCCTCCCTGCGCATGTCCCGTGAACTCCTCGGACCCGAGCCGGAGTTGGTGCAGCCACGCCTGGGGACAGCGCTCACGGGAACCGCACGCGGTCTCCTCGCGGGCGTACACCACCTCGCCGAGCGCCGGCCGGCCGCGCACGCGCTGATCTCGATGACGCTGATGCGGTTCTGCTTCGGCGCGCTCACGGTCATGGTCCTGATGCTGTGCCGGTACGCCTGGGCGTCGACGGAGGACGACGGGCTCGCGCTGCTCGGGATCGCCGTGGGGATCTCCGGTGCGGGGTTCTTCGCGGCCGCCGTGATGACGCCATGGGCAGCCGGGCGCTTCGGGCCGCACGGCTGGCTCACGATCTGCGCGGGGGCCGCGGCCGTTCTCGAACCCGCCCTGGGGCTGCCCTTCGCGCCGGCGCCGATGCTCGTCGCCGCCTTCGTCCTGGGGCTCGTCACCCAGGGCGCGAAGATCGCCACGGACACGGTCGTCCAAGCAGCCGTGGACGACGGCTTCCGCGGCCGGATCTTCTCTCTGTACGACGTGTTGTTCAATGTCGCGTTTGTCGGCGCCGCAGGGGTGGCGGCCCTGATGCTGCCCCCTGACGGCAAGTCCGTCCCGCTGGTGGTCACGGTGGCGTTCATCTACGCGGCGATTGCTGTGGCTATGGCCAGGTTTGACGACCAGTAAGTGTCACATCAATGCCACAGAGCCCTTTCTGGCTTCAGTCCGCGCACAGGAGCCCGATAGCTTACGGGGGTCATTTCGCGCCATCGCGCAACCAACCCGCAAGCCTTGTGCTCTCTTCTAGGGGGATCCCCGTGTCCACTCCGCCGCCCCAGGGTCAGAACCCGTTCGCCCAGGGCCAGCAGCCCTACGGTCAGCAGCCTCAGGGCGGTGCGCCGTATGGCCAGCCCCAGGGTGGGGGCGACCCGTACAGCCAGGCTCCGGGCCAGCCGTACCGCCGCAGCCGGGTGCTCCGCAGCAGCCGGGCGTGCCGTTCTACCAGGGCGGCCCGGACGCTACTGCGCCGCGCAAGAGCAAGAAGAAGCTGATATTCGTCATCGTGGGCGTTGCGGTTGCCGCCGCGATCGGTGCGGCGGTGTGGGCGGGCCAGGATGAGGCGGCCGCCGCCGAGGTCGGTGACTGCATGAGCATCGGCAACCCGGCCAGTACCACTGACCCTGACCTCAAGATCGTGGACTGCGGCGACAAGGACGCCAAGTACAAGGTCGCGGAGAAGAAGGACAGCGGGACCTGCGACATCAAGAAGTACGCCACCTACCGGGAGACCGGCGGCGGCGACGACTTCACGCTCTGCCTGGAGCCTTACAAGCCGTAAGACCAAGGACGCGCACGCACCGAGGGGCGATGTTTCACGTGAAACATCGCCCCTCGGCATAGACGTTGGGGCGCTGTGTTTCACGTGAAACACAGCGCCCCAACGCGTTGTCCGCTCTACGCCTCCTGCGTGGCCCACCACTCCTTGAGCGCCGCCACCGCCGCGTCCCGCTCCATCGGCCCGTTCTCCAGGCGCAGTTCCAGCAGGAACTTGTACGCCTTGCCGATCGCCGGGCCCGGGCCCACGTCCAGAATCTCCATGATCTCGTTGCCGTCGAGGTCGGGGCGGATGGAGTCCAGCTCCTCCTGCTCCTGGAGGCGGGCGATGCGCTCCTCCAGGCCGTCGTAGGCACGCGAGAGCGCGGTGGCCTTGCGCTTGTTGCGGGTCGTGCAGTCGGAGCGGGTCAGCTCGTGCAGGCGGTCGAGCAGGGGGCCGGCGTCGCGTACGTAGCGACGTACCGCCGAGTCCGTCCACTCGCCCGTGCCGTACCCGTGGAAGCGCAGGTGCAGCTCGACCAGGCGCGAGACGTCCTTGATCAACTCATTCGAGTACTTAAGGGCCGTCATGCGCTTCTTGGTCATCTTCGCGCCCACCACCTCGTGGTGGTGGAAGGAGACCCGCCCGTCGTTCTCGAAGCGGCGCGTCTTCGGCTTGCCGATGTCGTGCAGCAGCGCGGCGAGGCGCAGCGTCAGGTCTGGGCCGTCCGTCTCCAAGGCCATCGCCTGCTCGAGGACGATCAGGGTGTGGTCGTAGACGTCCTTGTGCCGGTGGTGCTCGTCGCGCTCCAGACGCAGCGCCGGGAGCTCGGGCAGAACGTGGTCGGCCAGGCCGGTGTCGACGAGCAGCGCGAGGCCCTTGGCCGGGTGCGGGGACAGGATCAGCTTGTTCAGCTCATCCCGGACGCGCTCGGCGGAAACGATCTCGATGCGGCCGGCCATCGCCTTCATCGCGGCGACGACCTCCGGAGCCACCTCGAAGTCGAGCTGCGCGGCGAAGCGCGCGGCACGCATCATCCGCAGCGGGTCGTCCGAGAACGACTCCTCGGGGGTGCCGGGCGTCCGCAGGACCCGCTCCGCCAGGTCGTCGAGGCCGCTGTGCGGGTCGATGAACTCCTTCTCCGGGAGCGCCACGGCCATCGCGTTCACGGTGAAGTCGCGGCGGACGAGGTCCTCCTCGATCGAGTCGCCGTACGACACCTCGGGCTTGCGCGAGGTCCTGTCGTACGCCTCCGATCGATATGTCGTCACCTCGACCTGGAAGCGCTGCTCGGCGCCGTCCACACGGGCGTCCTTCTGGCAGCCCACCGTGCCGAAGGCGATCCCGACCTCCCACACCGCGTCCGCCCACGGTCGGACGATCTTCAGTACGTCCTCGGGGCGGGCGTCCGTCGTGAAGTCCAGGTCGTTGCCGAGCCGGCCCAGGAGCGCGTCCCGGACCGAGCCGCCGACCAGGGCGAGGGAGAACCCGGCCTCCTGGAAACGGCGGGCGAGGTCGTCCGCGACAGGGGAGACGCGCAGCAGCTCGCTCACGGCGCGCTGCTGCGCCTGGCTCAGGGCACGGGGATTGTCTTCGTTGGCGTTCGGCACAACAGAAAAGGGTACGTGCCCGGGCCGCGCGCGGCCGCCCGGATTTCCGCGGCGCGCGTCAGCGCCGTTCACCGCGCTCACCACGGCCCTCGCCGCCGCGACGGCCAGTTGTTGCGATCTTGTGGAGCGGACCGCGGCACTTAGCCCCCGCGCACCTCGTTACCATGCGTGGACGCAGCGAACGACAACCACCGACACACCTGACGACGACGAGGGACGGGCAACGCGTGGCCGAGGCGGCAGATTTCCCGGGGACCAGCCCCTCACCTGCCCGCCGGTGGCTCCGGCGCACAGCGACACTGCTGGCCGGGGCTCCCCTGCTGGCCGGTCTGCTTCATGTGCCCGCGAGCCCGTCCGCGTACGCGGCATCCTCGGAAGTGACGGCGAACACGTCGAGCGCCACGAGTGCCGGCACGAGCAGCGGTGTCACAAGCGCCCAGACGGCCGCCACGCGCCCGAAAGCCGCCGCCACCGGCTCCCGCACCGTGAATGTCTCCCTGAACTCGCTCACGCCCGCGGCGCCGCGCGAGGGCGACACCGTCACCGTCTCGGGCACGGTCACCAACGACGGCAGCCAGACGGTCACCGACGCCCAGGTGGGCCTGCGCATCGGCGCCGTTCCCCTCGGCGGCCGCACGGAGATCGACAGCGCGTCGAAGCGCACCGCATACCAGCTGGGTGCCGACGGCAATGAGGTCGGCGGGAAGTACGTCCAGAAGGTCTCCCGGCTCGCCCCGGGCGTCCGCCACGACTTCAGCATCTCCGTGCCCGTAAGCGCCCTGAACCTCGGCGTGGACGGGGTCTACCAGCTCGGCGTCACGCTCACCGGCCAGACCTCGGCCCAGCCCTTCCCCCAGGTGCTCGGCATCGAGCGGACCTTCCTGCCGTGGCAGGACGGGGCCGCCGAGACAAAGACCAAGACGACCTACCTGTGGCCGCTCATCTCCGCCACGCACCTCACCGCGAGGATGCGCTCGGACGCGCAGCAGACTCCACTCTTCAAGGACGAGGGTCTGGCCAAGGAGCTCCAGCCGGGCGGCCGTCTGCAACAGCTCCTGACACTCGGCAGCCAGCTCGACGTGACCTGGGTCGTCGACCCGGACCTGCTGGTCTCGGTCGAGGCGATGACAACGAGCTACGACGTCGAGGGCCCCGACGGCACAACCGTCGCGGGCAGGTACCAGGCCGTCGCGAAGCAGTGGCTCAACCAGCTCCAGCAGGCCGTGGAGGGCAAGAAGGTCGTCGCGCTGCCCTTCGCGGACCCCGATCTCGCCTCGCTCGCCCACACCGGCAAGACGGTCACCGGTTCGCTCGGCCACCTCAAGGAAGCCACCCAAGTCGGCGCCGACGCCGTGGACGACATCCTCCAGGTCAAGCCGAACTCCGACTTCGCCTGGCCGGCGGAGGGCGCGATCGACCCGTCGGTCGTCGACGTCGCCACCTCGGCGGGCGCCCACGCGGTGATCGCCCGCAGCGACAGCCTGCGCGAGACGGGCGGGCTGCCGTACACACCCAGCGCGGCGCGTCCCATCGGCGGCGGCACGACCGCCGTGGTCGCCGACGCCCGCCTGTCCACCGCGTTCCGAGGCGACATGACGGGCGCCGAGGACTCCACGCTCGCCGTGCAGGAGTTCCTGGCCCAGAGCCTCATGATCACGCTGCAGGATCCCGCCAAGCAGCGCAGCATCGTGGTCGCGCCGCAGCGCATGCCGTCCGCCAGCCAGGCCCAGTCGATGGCCAGGGCGCTGACTGCCCTCGACGACAAGCGCTGGTCGCAGCCGCAGGACCTGGCGGCCGCCGCGAAGGCCAAGCCGGACCCGAACGCCACCACGCAGGTCCCGTCAGCGGGCGCCTACCCGGCGTCCCTGCGCAAGCAGGAGCTGCCCCGCTCGGCGTTCAAGGAGATCCAGGACACCCAGGGCAAGCTCGACCGCTTCCAGGAGATCCTCTCCGCGCCGGAGCGCGTCATCACCCCCTTCGGGCGGGCGATGGACCGCGGAATGGCCACGTCGTGGCGCGGCCGCACGGCGGAGGCAAGCACCTTCCGCAAGGGCGTCCAGGCCTATCTGACCAGCCTCACCGAACAGGTGAAGTTGATCAACAAGTCCGACGTGAAGCTTTCGGGGCGCAGCGCGACCATCCCGGTCACGGTGCAGAACAACCTGGTCCAGGGCGTCGACCACCTCGTCCTGCGCCTGACGTCGACCAACCCCACCCGCCTGAAGGTCGGCGACGGGCTGTACGAGGAACAGCCGGTCAAGATCACGGGCGGCGGTCACACGCAGTCCGTGAAGTTCACCACCACCGCCAACGCCAACGGCCCGGTCACGGTCTCCGCCCAGCTCTACACCGAGGACGGACAGCCCTACGGCGCCCCCGTCCGCTTCGACGTCAACGTCACCGAGTTCACCGCAACGGTGATGCTGGTCATCGGCGGCGGCGTCCTGCTCCTCGTCCTCGCCGGGTTCCGCATGTACACCCAGCGCAAGCGCGCGGCGCAGCAGCGGGCGGAGGCAGGCCCGGACGGCGGCCCCGACGGAGGCCCCGACGGGGATTCCGACGCCACCCCCGGCCCCGCTCCCGACACCGACCCCGGCGGGAGCGATCCCGAGCAGCCGAGTGACCCGACACCGGACACCGCTCCCGAAAGCACCGAGCCGTCGCACCCGGGTGAGAGAGTGGACCGTTGAGCGATGTCGTGGCCGGTGGGCCCGGGGACCATGAGGTGGGGTAAACCATGAACGCGCCGTACGACGGTGAGCGCGGCGAGGGCACGGGCAGCTCCGGCGCAGCCGGAGGCCCTCCTCCCGGCACGCCTGAGGACGGGCAGGTTCCGCCGCAGCACGCGCCGGACGCCTACCTCCAGGACGCGTACGCCCAGGACCCCTACCGAGCCCAGGACCTCTCGGCCCAGGACCCGGTCGCCGAGGCGCTCTACGACCGCGCGGCGCACCCCCCGCCGCCCCCCGGCAGCTACCCGGACCCGCAGCAGCTCTACGCCCAGCCGCCTTCGTCCCAGTACCAACCGGACCCCCGCGTCTGGGCCCAGACCCCGCCCCCGGAGCCGGAGGGCCCGACCCGGCACCTTCCGTACGGCGACGACCCGCGCACGACGCAGTACGTGGGCGTGGACGACCTCGTCACCCAGGCCGGCGAGGAGCGTCACCAGCCGGACGCCTTCGCGCACCTCTTCCGCGACCAGCAGGGCAGCGGCTACCAGGACCCGCGGGCGGCCGACTACGGCAACCAGCGGCCCGCCGACCCACGCGCACAGCAGGCATCCGGCTACGAGGGCCAGCAGCACGGCGGCTACCAGGGCCAGCAGCCCCAGGGCTACCAGGGCCAGCACCCCGCCCAGGGCGCCGGGCACCAGGGCCAGCAGGCCTCCGGCTACCAGGGACAGCCCACCGCCGGATACCAGGACCAGCAGGGCGGCGGCGCGTACCCCTACCAGCAGCAGCCCGGCCAGGCGGCCTACGCGGACCCACAGCACCCTGGTGCCGGTTACGCGGGCCAGCAGGGCTCGGGTTACGCCGCCCAGCAGCAGCCGGGCGCCACGTACCAGAACCAGCAGCAGCCCGGCGCCGCGTATCCCGACCAGCAGCACGGCACGCCGTACGCCTACCCTCAGAACGAAGGCGGCTACGGCGCCCAGCAGAACGCCCAGTACGCACAGCACGGCACCCCGTACGCCGCGCAACAAGGCGGCGGCTACTACCAGGACCCCAATCAGTACCCGGACCCGAACCAGGGCGGTTACTACCAGGACCCGCAGTACGACGGTGAGCGCCCGCCGGCCGAGCCGGAGACCGCGGCCGTCCCCGCGCCCGCCAAGGCGCCCACGCCCGCCCCCGCGGCGCCCGCGGGGAAGTCCGGCGGCCGCGCGGCCAGCCTGCTGAAGTCGAGCGCGGTGATGGCCGCGGGCACGATGGTGTCCCGCCTCACCGGCTTCGTCCGCTCGGCGATGATCGTCTCGGCCCTCGGCATCGGCCTCCTCGGCGACACCTTCCAGGTGGCCTACCAACTGCCGACGATGATCTACATCCTCACCGTCGGCGGCGGCCTCAACTCGGTCTTCGTGCCGCAGCTCGTGCGCGCCCAGAAGAACGACGCGGACGGCGGCCAGGCGTACGCCAACCGGCTTCTGACGCTGGTCATGGTGGCGCTGGGCATGCTCACCGTGATCGGTTGGCTGGCGGCGCCGCTGCTGGTCCACGCGCTCTCCACGCCGGTCGCCAGCGACCCGGCGGCCAACGAGGTCGCCATCACCTTCGTCCGCTACTTCCTGCCCTCGATCTTCTTCATGGGCGTCCACGTCGTGATGGGGCAGATCCTCAACGCGCGCGGCAAGTTCGGCGCGATGATGTGGACCCCGGTCCTCAACAACATCGTCATCATCGCGACGCTCGGCATGTTCCTGTGGGTGTACGGCACCTCCGAGAAGTCGGGGATGCGGGTCACGTCGATCCCCGACGACGGCGTGCGCCTGCTCGGCATCGGCGTCCTGCTCGGGCTCGTCGTCCAGTCGCTCGCGATGATCCCCTACCTGCGCGAGACCGGCTTCAAGCTGCGCCTGCGCTTCGACTGGAAGGGCCAGGGCCTCGGCAAGGCCGCCATGCTGGCCAAGTGGACGATGCTCTTCGTCCTGGCCAACCAGGCGGGCGCGATCGTCGTGACCCAGCTCGGCACCGCGGCGGTCAAGCACTCCGGCATGGACGGCACGGGCTTCTCCGCCTACGCCAACGCCCAGCTCATCTGGGGCCTCCCGCAGGCCATCATCACGGTCTCCCTGATGGCCGCCCTGCTGCCGAGGCTGTCCCGCTCGGCCCACGAGGGCGACACCGGGGCCGTCCGCGACGACATCTCGCAGGGCCTGCGGACCTCGGCGGTCGCGATCGTGCCGATCGCCTTCAGCTTCCTCGCGCTCGGCATCCCGATGTGCACGCTGATCTTCGGCTCGTCCGGCGTCAACGGCGCGACGCGCATGGGCTACATGCTGATGGCCTTCGGCCTCGGCCTGATCCCGTACTCGGTGCAGTACGTCGTCCTCCGCGCCTTCTACGCGTACGAGGACACCCGCACCCCCTTCTACAACACGGTCATTGTGGCCGCTTTCAACGCCGCCGCCTCCGGGGTCTGCTACCTGGTGCTGCCCGCCCGCTGGGCCGTGGCGGGGATGGCTCTCTCGTACGGCGCCGCCTACGCGATCGGTGTGGGCGTCGCCTGGCACCGGCTGCGCAAGCGGCTGGGGGGCGACCTGGACGGCGCGAACGTGATCCGTACGTACGCCCGCCTCGCGCTCGCGTCCGTGCCCGGGGCGATTCTCGGCGCCGGGACCGGGTACGCGATCACGAAGGCGCTCGGTCAGGGAGTCATCGGCTCGCTGGCCGCGCTGGTCGTCGGCTGTGCGGTGCTCTTCGGGGTCTTCTTCGTGGCCGCGCGGCGCATGCGGATCCAGGAGCTGAACTCGCTGGTCGGTATGGTGCGCGGACGACTGGGGCGCTGATGTGAAGGAGTTCGCACAACCATCGTCGGCCACCGCGTGTCGTGCATAGCGCCGGACTGTGGGCACAATTGGCTTTGGCGTCTGACGAAGCGCAACGGATGGGGAGGCAGGAACGACGGTGGCGGAACGGAGCACGGCTGCCGTCGACGTGGCAGACAACAGCGGCGACAAGCCGCTGACCGCGCAGGCGGAGCAGTCCACGGCCGACGGCGTGGCCCAGACCCGGGAGCGGGACACGGCGGACGACGGCGCAACAGAGACGAATGAGACCACCAGTCCTCCCGGGGCGACCACGCCCCCGGAACTGCACAGCGGCCACAAACTCGCCAGACGCTATCGCCTCGAAGAGTGCGTCACCCGTCTGGACGGTTTCAGTAGCTGGCGTGCGGTGGACGAGAAACTGCGCCGGGCGGTGGGTGTGCACCTGCTGCCCGCCGACCATCCTCGCGCCCGCTCGGTACTCGCCGCGGCCCGCTCCGCGGCGCTGCTCGGCGACCCTCGCTTCGTCCAGGTCCTGGACGCGGTCGAGGAGAACGACCTTGTCTACGTCGTCCACGAGTGGCTTCCCGACGCCACGGAACTGACCGCGCTGTTCGCGGCCGGACCCCTCGAGGCCCACGACGCCTACCAGCTCGTCAGCCAGGTCAGCCAGGCCATGGCCGCGGCACACCGCGAAGGCCTCGCGCATCTGCGGCTGGCCCCGAGCGCCGTCCTGCGCACCTCGTCGGGCCAGTACCGCATCCGCGGCCTCGCCGTGAACGCGGCACTGCGCGGGATCAGCACCGAGACCCCCCAGCGCGCCGACACCGAGGCCATCGGTGCCCTGCTGTACGCCTCGCTGACCCAGCGCTGGCCGTACGACAGCGACGCGTACGGCCTGTCCGGGCTGCCCAAGGGCGTCGGTCTGCTCCCGCCGGACCAGGTCCGGGCCGGCGTGCACCGAGGCCTGTCCGAGCTCGCCATGCGCGCGCTCGTCAACGACGGCGCGACGGCGTCCCGCCAGGAGCCCGCGTGCACGACACCGGACGACCTGGTGAAGGCCGTCGCCGAGATGCCCCGCATCCGGCCGCCGGAGCCCGCCTTCACGGCTCCGCCGGAGTACCAGCGCACGACCTACCAGCAGGGCAACTACGGTCGCGGCTCGCAGGCTCCCGGGGCCACCCAGCCCGTGCCGACACCGCCGCCCCCGCTGCAGAGCCGCACCGGCAGGGCCCTCAAGTGGGCCGTGTCCGCCCTGCTCATCGCCGCACTCGGCCTGGGCAGCTGGCAGCTCGCGGACGCGCTGATGGACCAGAACAAGAACGGTGACTCCGGCACGTCCAAGACGACGGACGGCGACGACAAGAAGCAGCCGAAGCCGCCGAAGCCGATCGCGATCGAGGACGCGCAGGAGTCTCTGCTCGGCGGCAAGGCGCAGGACCCTGAGAACGTCTCGAAGACGTACGACGGCGACACCTCCACGCTCTGGCGCACCAAGTCGTACGTGGCCGGTCCCCGGCTGGCCCCGTACCGCCCGGGCGTCGGCATCGTCTACGACCTCGGCTCCGCGAAGAACGTCACGGTTGCGTCGCTCGCCCTCAAGTACCCGGGCTCCAGCACGAAGGCGGCCCTGTACGCCACCGACTCGATGTCGCCGTCCGGGCCGGTCAGCTCGATGAAGAAGATCGGTGACGGCACGACCTCGGACACGAGCCTCAACATCAAAGCCAACAAGCCGGTCAAGACGCAGTACGTGCTGCTCTGGATGACGCACGTGCCGGAGTCCGGTACGGACGGCTACTACGGCGCGGGCTTCAAGCAGGGCATCACGGACGTGAAGTTCAAGGGCTGACCGGGCCGGCGGACGCTGAGAGGCGAGGGGAGGGGTTCCACATTGGACGGCACCGAGCTCGGTGAGCTGAACGACCAGGACCTCCTGGCCCGCCATGTCGACGGCGACAAGGACGCCTTCGGGGAGATCGTCCGCCGCCATCGCGACCGGCTGTGGGCGGTGGCCCTGCGCACGCTGGGGGACCGCGAGGAGGCGGCGGACGCCGTCCAGGACGCCCTCGTGTCCGCCTACCGCGCCGCCCACACCTTCCGCGGCCAGTCCGCCGTGACGACCTGGCTGCACCGCATCACCGTGAACGCCTGCCTCGACCGGGCGCGCAAGGTCGCCTCCCGGAAGACCTCTCCGGTCGACGACGCCGAACGTCTTGAGCAGCTCCTCGAACCGCACGAGTCCGCCGCGGCACCCGTCGAGCGCGGCGATCTTCACCGGGAGCTCCTGGAGGCGCTCGGCACCCTGCCGCCCGACCAACGGGCCTGCCTCGTCCTGGTGGACATGCAGGGCTATCCCGTGGCCGAGGCGGCCCGCGTGCTCGACATCCCGACCGGCACGGTGAAGAGCCGCTGTGCGCGCGGCAGAGCCAGACTCCTGCCCCTCCTCACGCATCTGCGGACGGAGGCGCCCCCTCGACGCGAGGACGGCGGCGGCAACGGAGGCAGCCGGGATGACACCAGAAACTCTGCTCCGGGACGGAACCGGACGCAGGGGACAACCGTCCCACCGGCAGCGGAACCTCATGACGCGGGGACTCCTCCGGATACGGGACCCAGCGACTCAGCGGCAGTGAAGGGCGGAGGTGGGCGAGCGTGACCACGACGACAGACTCGGCTGGGCACCCGGACGTCGCCGAGATCTCCGACCTCACCGAGGGCCTGCTCTCCCCGTCCCGCACCCTCGATGTGCGCCGGCACCTGGACGACTGCCCTCTCTGTACCGACGTCTACGAATCCCTCGAAGAGATCCGCGGCATGCTCGGCACACTGCCGGGGCCGCCCCGGATGCCCACCGATGTCGCGGAGCGCATCGACGCGGCCCTGGCAGCCGAGGCTCTGCTGGATGCCACAGTCGTCGTCACTGAGGCCGAATACGCAGCCGGTGACGCTGCCGTCGCCACTGCCGCCTCCACCCGTGAAACCGTCGCCGAGCCGACCGCGCATGTTTCACGTGAAACATCGACCACAGCGACGGCCAAGCCGACCCCTGCGGCTACCGCGTCGGCAGCCTCATCGGCGTCCGCCGCGCACGGCCCCGACACCCGCGGTCCCGCCGGACACCCCCGTGCCGCCAGCGGCCCTGGCCGCAGCAGCCGTCTGCGTGGCAGCCGCCGCCGTACGACCGTGCTCGGCGCCGTCTTCACCGCCGCCGCCCTCGGCCTGGGCGCGCTGCTCATCCAGCCGTGGAACGGTGACTCGAAGAAGCCCTCCAACTCCGCGTCGGCAGGGAACGACAGCACGTTCTCCAAGGGCAAGCTCGGCGGCCAGGTCTCCGAGCTCCTCAGCGAGGAGCAGGCGGCGGCCGCCGGCACCGACGGCGGGTCCTCACAGCCGTCCTACGACGTGCGGTCCAGCCCGGGGGAGAAACCCCCGAAGAGCTCCAAGATGCGCGATTCATACGTCGAGGTGCCCGCCTGTGTCGAGCAGGGCCTCCGCGGTCGCACGCCCCTGGCCTCCGACAAGGGCACATACGAGGGGAAGACCGCTTACCTGGTGGTCGTGCCGCACGACTCCGACAGTGCCAAGGTCTCCGCGTACGTCATCGACGGCACCTGCGTCGCCTCCGCCGCGCCCGACGACACCGGCAAGGTGCTCCTCACCGAGTCCTACGCCAAGCCATGAGGCTCTGAGACCCTCATTCCCACCCTCGTCTCCCTTCTCTGGGCACGCCCTGCTTCCGTGTGCTCGGACACGTTGGGAATGCTCGCCCCGTAGGATCCGTTGGGTGGGGTGAGAGTCCTGAGACAGGCACCCACCGGCAGTACGCAGCAGTCCCCAGAGACGAGGAATCAAGCCGTGACCGACGTCCGTAACGTGATCATCATCGGCTCCGGGCCCGCCGGCTACACGGCGGCGCTCTACACCGCGCGCGCCTCGCTGAAGCCCTTGGTGTTCGAGGGTGCCGTCACCGCCGGCGGCGCGCTGATGAACACCACCGATGTGGAGAACTTCCCGGGCTTCCGGGACGGCATCATGGGCCCCGACCTCATGGACAACATGCGCGCCCAGGCCGAGCGCTTCGGCGCCGAGCTCGTCCCCGACGACGTGGTCGCCGTCGACCTCACCGGCGAGATCAAGACGGTCACGGACACCGCGGGCACGGTGCACCGCGCGAAGACGGTCATCGTCACGACCGGCTCCCAGCACCGCAAGCTGGGCCTGCCGCGCGAGGACGCCCTCTCCGGACGCGGTGTGTCGTGGTGCGCGACGTGCGACGGGTTCTTCTTCAAGGACCAGGACATCGCGGTGATCGGCGGCGGTGACACGGCGATGGAGGAGGCCACCTTCCTCTCCCGGTTCGCCAAGTCCGTGACCGTGGTCCACCGCCGGGACAGCCTGCGTGCCTCCAAGGCCATGCAGGAGCGCGCCTTCGCCGACCCGAAGATCAAGTTCATCTGGGACAGCGAGATCGCCGAGATCCAGGGTGACCAGAAGCTCTCCGGCCTCACGCTGCGCAACATCAAGACCGGTGAGACCTCGGAGCTGCCGGTGACCGGCCTCTTCATCGCGATCGGCCACGACCCGCGCACCGAGCTCTTCAAGGGCCAGCTGGACCTGGACGACGAGGGCTACCTGAAGGTCGACGCGCCGTCGACCCGGACGAACCTCTCCGGCGTCTTCGGCGCCGGTGACGTCGTCGACCACACGTACCGCCAGGCGATCACGGCTGCGGGCACGGGCTGCTCCGCCGCTCTCGACGCCGAGCGCTTCCTCGCCGCCGCCGTGGACAGCGAGACCGCGGCTGCCGCTGCCGTCTGACCCCTTCGCCCCACCCGCACCACCAAGTGAGGAGCCCATCGTGGCCAATCTGAAGAACGTGACCGACGCTTCCTTCGATGAGGACGTCCTCAAGAACGACAAGCCCGTCCTGGTCGACTTCTGGGCCGCATGGTGCGGCCCGTGCCGCCAGATCGCGCCGTCGCTCGAGGCGATCGCGCAGGAGTACGGCGACAAGATCGAGATCGTCAAGCTCAACATCGACGAGAACCCGGGAACGGCCGCCAAGTACGGCGTCATGTCGATCCCGACGCTGAACGTCTACCAGGGCGGCGAGGTCGCCAAGACCATCGTCGGCGCCAAGCCGAAGGCGGCCCTTGTGCGCGACCTTGAGGACTTCATCGCCGAGTAGTCGACGCCCGCCGCTGCGACGGTGAGCGATGTTTCACGTGAAACACGAATGGGCCAACCCCGTGGGGTTGGCCCATTCGTTTGTCTACAGCGGCCGCAGCACCGGTTCCTTCTGGACCGCGCCCAGGAGCCGGTCGAGAGCCAGCTCGACGTCTTCCTTCCAGGAGAGCGTCGTACGCAGCTCCAGCCGCAGCCGGGGATAGGCAGGGTGCGGACGGACCGTCTTGAAGCCCACCGCCAGCAGATGATCGGCCGGCAGCACGCAGGCGGGCTTCTCCCAGCGGGCATCCCCGAAAGCCTCGATGGCTTTGAACCCTCGACGCAGCAGATCCTTCGCGACGGTCTGCACGATGACGCGGCCCAGGCCCTGCCCTTGATAGCCCGGCATGATCCAGGCGGTCATGAGCTGCACCGCGTCCGGTGAGACGGGGCTCGTGGGGAAAGCGGTCGAGCGCGGTACATAGGCCGGCGGCGCGTAGAGCACGAAGCCCACCGGCACCTCGTCGACATAGACCACGCGTCCGCAGGAGCCCCACTCCAGGAGGACAGCGGAGATCCACGCCTCCTTCTCCAGCTCCGGTGTGCCGGCCTTTACCGCGGCCTGGCCGCTGACCGGGTCCAGCTCCCAGAAGACACACGTGCGGCAACGCTTGGGAAGGTCCGGAAGGTTGTCCAGCGTGAGCGGTACGAGCCGTCGCCCCATGAAGGCGGTTCCTCACTTCCTTCGCCCGCGGCCCCACGAGCGGCCGTCAGTGCGCTCCGTTCTTTGAGCAGGCTGCCGACGAACCCGCCGACCGCTCCGAGCCCGAGCCCGGCGGTCACCAGTCCTGTGCGGCTCACCGATCGCATGGCCCCCGCCTCCCCTAAGAGGTGCTGTCAGGTGGATGCGCCATACCCGAACGCATCGTATCCACGATGTGATTGCACCGATACCGTAAGAAAGGAAAGAGCAGGCCGTGTTCCGGCACACACCGGACACGGCCTGCTCTCACAGGGGCCACGGGACTCCGTCCCATGGAGCGCGGGGGAGACTCAGTCCCGCTCGTCCTCCTGGCTGTCCTCAGCCTCGGCTTCGGCCTCGGCGAGCCCGTTCCTGAGGACCGGGCCCTCCTCCGGAGCGAGCGTGGCGAGGATGCGCTCCAGGTCCTCCAGCGAGGCGAAGTCGACGACGATCTTGCCCTTCTTCTGCCCCAGGTCGACCCGCACGCGCGTCTCGAACCGGTCGGAGAGACGCGTGGCGAGACCGGTCAGCGCCGGGGAGACGATGGTGCCGGCACGCGGGCCCTTCGCCTTCGGCTTGTTCTGCGGACGCGACCCCATGAGGGTCACGATCTCCTCCACGGCACGCACCGAGAGGCCTTCGGCAACGATGCGGTGTGCGAGCCGGTCCTGCTCCTCCGCGTCCTCCACGGACAGCAGCGCACGGGCATGGCCTGCGGAGAGGACACCGGCGGCAACCCGCCGCTGCACCGTCGCCGAGAGCTTCAGGAGCCGCAGCGTGTTGGAGACCTGCGGGCGCGAGCGCCCGATGCGGTCCGCCAACTGGTCGTGCGTGCAGTTGAAGTCCTTGAGCAGCTGGTCGTACGCCGCTGCTTCTTCCAGCGGGTTCAGCTGGGCGCGGTGCAGGTTCTCCAGGAGCGCGTCCAGGAGGAGCTTGTCGTCCTCCGTGGCCCGCACGATCGCCGGGATGCGCTCCAGGCCCGCCTCACGGCAGGCACGCCAGCGCCGCTCGCCCATGATGAGCTCGTAGCGCGCGGGCCCCAACTGCCGTACGACGACGGGCTGGAGGAGACCGACCTCCTTGATGGAGGTCACCAACTCCGCGAGGGCGTCCTCGTCGAACACCTCACGCGGCTGCCGCGGGTTGGGCGTGATGGAGTCGAGGGGGAGTTCGGCGAAGTGCGCGCCGGCGGGATTCGCCAGCTCCTCCACCGCGACGCCGTTCACCGGCTCCTCCGTTTCATGTGAAACGGGGGTCTGCGGAAGCGAGGCCACCTTGGCGGCCGCCACTCCTCGCTCGGCGGTGAGCACCGGCACGGCTGAGGGCGAAGTCGAGGCTCCCCCGGCGGCCTGGGCAGCCGACTTCTCCGTGGGGGCCGCAGGGATCAGAGCGCCGAGCCCACGGCCCAGCCCTCTCCGTCGCTCGCTCACTGGATCCCCTCCGTCAGGTTCTGCTGTTCGTTCTGGCTGCCCGCGTGGGCGTGCTGTACGTCGTAGCGCACGCCGACTCCGCGGAGCGCGATCTCCCGTGCCGCCTCGAAGTACGACAGGGCACCACTGGAGCCCGGATCATAGGTCAACACGGTCTGGCCGTAACTCGGCGCCTCCGAGATACGCACCGAGCGCGGGATGCTCGTGCGCAGCACCTCTTCGCCGAAGTGGTTGCGCACCTCGTCCGCCACCTGCGACGCCAGCCGGGTCCGGCCGTCGTACATGGTGAGCAGGATGGTCGACACATGCAGGAGCGGGTTGAGGTGTCCCCGGACCAGGTCGACGTTGCGCAGGAGCTGCCCGAGGCCCTCCAGCGCGTAGTACTCGCACTGGATCGGGATCAGCACTTCCGCACCGGCCACCAGTGCGTTGACCGTCAGCAGCCCCAGCGACGGCGGGCAGTCGATGAGGATGTAGTCCAGGGGCTGCTCATACGCCTGGATCGCTCGCTGCAGCCGGCTCTCCCGTGCCACGAGGGACACCAGCTCGATCTCCGCACCGGCGAGGTCGATGGTCGCCGGGGCACAGAAGAGCCCTTCGACGTCCGGGACCGGCTGAACGACCTCGGAGAGAGGCTTGCTCTCGACCAACACGTCGTAGATGGAGGGGACTTCGGCGTGATGGTCGATACCGAGAGCCGTGGAGGCATTGCCCTGTGGGTCGAGATCGACCACCAGGACACGCGCGCCGTGCAGAGCGAGCGAGGCGGCAAGGTTGACGGTTGTCGTCGTCTTGCCCACTCCGCCCTTCTGGTTGGCGACCACCATGACTCGGGTCTGGTCCGGTCGCGGCAACCCTTCGCCGGCACGGCCAAGGGCTTCCACCGCCAACTGGGCGGCGCGACCGATGGGGGTGTCGTCCATCGGGCTCGGTGTTTCACGTGAAACATCCTCCCCCGCCGACTCGGTACGGGGACCGGGGACCGGATCGGTCATCGGTCCCGCGATGTTGGCGTCGGACCGCAAGGATTCACTCTCCTCGACTTCAGGCTCGCAATGAACAGAGCCTCCCATGCTTTCGGGGTCGTGAACCAGCGAGGCCCGGTCTTCTGTGGACGAATCCCCCTCTGTGGACAACTCCGTGCCCTTGTCGAGGGAGCCAAGCGGCCGACGTTCGCGAGGTTCCGCAGCGCGGCCGCGACTGATGATGCCATGCAGCAGTGAGCGACGTTTCACGTGAAACACGATGCACGGCAACCGGGGTGCCGCTGGTGCGACACCCCGGTATGCGTACGTTTGACAGCTTTTGTGGAGTACGGCTCGTCGTCAGGACGGATCAGCGACCGATCCGCTCGACTGTTCCGCGACGGTCAGCGACGGCGTCGAGCCCGCCCCGTTCGCGCGGCCTTGGCCCGCTTGGCCGCGAACCGCACACCGCCGGGACTCTCACCGACCTCGACCCGCACCACCGTGGACAAGGGATCCACGATGCCCTCGCCCACGTGCACGACGGAGACGGACTCCGCGCCGAGCTTGCTCAGGGCCGCTCCCGCCGCCTTGACCTCTTCCTCGGCGGTGTCGCCCTTGAGGGCCAGCATCTCTCCGTACGGACGCAGCAGCGGCACACCCCAGCCCGCGAGCCGGTCCAGCGGGGCCACGGCTCGCGCCGTCACGACGTGGACGGGCGACAGTGTGCCCAGAACTTCCTCGGCACGGCCGCGGACAACGGTCACATGGTCGAGCCCGAGCAGTTCGACGACCTCGGTCAGGAAGTTCGTACGCCGCAGCAGCGGCTCAAGGAGCGTGATCTTCAGGTCGCCGCGGACGAGGGCCAGCGGGATTCCGGGCAGTCCAGCGCCGGAGCCGACGTCGCAGACCGTCACGCCCTCGGGGACCACCTCGGACAGCACCGCGCAGTTCAGCAGGTGCCGCTCCCACAGCCGGGGAACCTCACGGGGGCCGATCAGGCCGCGCTGCACTCCCGTATCGGCCAGCAGCTCCGCGTACCGGACCGCGTCCGGAAACCGCTCACCGAAAACTGTCCGCGCCTGCTCCGGCGCCGGGGGGAGCTCCGCTGCCTCCGTCACGGGGACCGTCCTTCCGTACCGCACTGGGTCGCTGACTATCAGGCTGACAAAGACCGGCCCCGTCTGCGAACAGACGGGGCCGGGAAAAGCGCGTGTGATCAGGCGGGGAGTACCACGACGAAGCGCTGGGGCTCCTCACCCTCGGACTCGCTGCGCAAGCCGGCGGCCTTGACCGCATCATGCACGACCTTGCGCTCGAAGGGCGTCATCGGCTTGAGCTTGACCGGCTCGCCGGAGCTCTTCGCGTCGGCCGCGGCCTTGGCGCCCAGCTCGGACAGCTCTTCGCGCTTCTTCGCGCGGTAGCCCCCGATGTCCAGCATCAGGCGGCTGCGGTCGCCGGTCTCGCGGTGCACCGCGAGGCGGGTGAGCTCCTGGAGCGCCTCAAGGACCTCGCCGTCGCGGCCGACCAGCTTGTGCAGGTCGCGGCCGCTGCCATCGCTGACGATCGACACCGCGGCACGGTCGGCCTCGACGTCCATGTCGATGTCGCCGTCGAGGTCGGCGATGTCCAGCAGACCCTCGAGGTAGTCCGCCGCGATCTCGCCCTCCTGCTCAAGGCGGGAAAGGGTGTCGCCGGCCTCAGCAGCGGCGGAGGTGGTGGTGCCTTCCGTCACGGTATGGACTCCTTCTACTTCTTCGAGGGGTGCTTGGGCCGCTGCTGGCCCTTGCGCTGTCCGGACTTGGCTTTACTGCGGGTGCCCTGGCCGGGCTGGCCGCCGGAGGCTCCGGACTTGCCCTTGTTCTCGGTGTCCTTCTTCAAGGCGTCCTTGGGCTCGGTGTCCTTGCCCTCGGTCTGGTCCTCGCCGTCCTCGGACTTCGTCAGCGAAGTCTTCGCGTCCTCGTCCGTCTTTCCGGCCGCCGTGGTCGGGGCGGACTGGCGCTTGGCCTTGCTCTGCCGCTTGGGCTGCTGCCGCTTGGGCGCACCACCCGTGGCCGGAGTGCCGTCCTCGGTGATGGTGGCGGTGTCGCTGACCACGATCGTGCCGTCGGCCTGGGCCGCGAGTCCGGCCTTGTTCAGGCCGTTGATGAACTTGCGCTCGTACTCGTTGCGGTCGCGGCCCTTGGCGACGATGGCCTTGACCACATTGGTCTCGCGACGGTTGCGGGTCTTCTGGGCGTGCGTGACGTGCTTGTGCAGGCGCTCCAGGAACGCGGCCTGGGCCTTGGAGCCCGGGGTCGGGTTCTGCCGGATCACGTACATCTGCTGGCCCATGGTCCACACGTTGGTGGTCAGCCAGTAGACGAGGACACCGACGGGGAAGTTGATGCCGAAGACGGCGAACATGACGGGGAAGACGTACATCAGCATCTTCTGCTGCTGCATGAACGGCGTCTTCACGGTGGTGTCGACGTTCTTCGTCATGAGCTGGCGCTGCGTGTAGAACTGCGACAGCGACATCAAGACGATCATGAGCGCGGTGACGACGCGCACATCCGTCAGGGAGGAGCCGAGCTCTTCGACCTTCGACGAGCTGTCGGTGAACTTCGAGGCCAGCGGGGCGCCGAAGATGTGAGCCTTCTGCGCGCTCTCCAGGAGGCGGTTGTTGATCACGCCGATGGTGTCGTTCGACGCGATGCTGTTCAGCACGTGGTACAGCGCGAAGAAGAACGGCGACTGCGCCAGGATGGGAAGGCACGAGGAGAGCGGGTTGGTGCCCGTCTCCTTGTACAGCTTCATCATCTCTTCGGACTGACGCTGCTTGTCGCTCTTGTAGCGTTCCTGGATCTTCTTCATCTCGGGCTGCAGCGTCTGCATGGCCCGGGTCGCCTTGATCTGCTTCACGAAGAGCGGGATCAGGCAGATGCGGATCAGGATCACCAGGGACACGATCGACAGGCCCCAGGCCCAGCCCGTATCAGGGCCGAAGATCGCACCGTACAGCGAGTGGAACTGCACGATGACCCAGGAGACGGGTGTCGTGATGAAGCTGAAGAAACCGGCAATCGTGTCCACTAATCAGGCTCCTTGAGCATGGGACGGGGTCTCGGCGGCCGGGCTCGCGGGAGCCGGGGGAAGGTCTCCGGTCGGCACGCCAGCGGCGGAGGGCCCGCCCTTGCGCTCGCGCCAGGCGGCGCGCAGCATCTCGTGCCACCGCGGGCGCTTGCGCGGCGGAACATGGTCGACACCACCGAGCGACCACGGATTGCACCGCAGGATGCGCCAGGCAGTGAGCGCCGTTCCCTTGATCGCACCGTGCCGGTCGATGGCCAGAAAGCCGTAGTGGGAGCACGACGGGTAGTACTTGCAGACTGGGCCGAGGAGCGGACTGATCGTCCACTGGTACAGCTTGATCAGCGCCAGCAGCGGGTACTTCATCGCGCGCCCCCTCCCAGGAGCCGCTCCAGGGCGGCGTCCAGGTCTCGGGCCAGCAGTGCATGGTCGGCGTCGCCCGCGCCGGGCAACGCTCGTACGACTACCAGGCTACCGGGGGGCAACAAGGCAAGTCGGTCGCGCATGAGGTGGCGCAGTCTGCGCTTGACCGTATTGCGGACCACGGCTCCACCCACGGCCTTGCTCACGACGAAACCCGCACGTGTCGGGGGAACGCTCTCCCCTGGCACGTGCGGGTCCGTTGCACCGCTGCGTAGATGGACGACGAGGAGCGGGCGGCCAGCCCGACGACCCCTTCGTACCGCGGTCGCGAAGTCTTCGCGCCGCCTCAGCCGATGCTCGGTAGGCAGCACGACGTCATGACCTTATTGCGCTTAGGCGGACAGGCGGGCGCGACCCTTGCTACGGCGGGACGCCAGGACGGCGCGGCCGGCACGGGTGCGCATCCGCAGCCGGAAGCCGTGGGTCTTCGCGCGACGACGGTTGTTCGGCTGGAAGGTGCGCTTGCTCACTCGGGGGCTCCAGAAATGATGTGTGTGGTGGCGGGACATCGCCTGGCTGTCACCGTGCGCCCACGAGAAGCTCGCATACGCACCGAGTGCACCGCTTCACAATCACAGATCGTGATCTTTGCCCATCGGAGGCAGGCGGCAGCAGCCATCGACAACTCGACCTGGTTACGGTACGCGGGGCTACGCCATCCGGTCAAACCAGCGGTCATCGAGAGACACTGTGCACAGCCTGTGGACAACAACTTGAACCGCACCCGTCGCCCTGACTACCGTGGCTGAACTCCGACTCGTTGCCCGTCCCCCGTCCCTCCCGATTTCCGTCACTACCCGTCCCAAGAACCACACCTTCGTGGGACCCGTGAGAGAGCGTGCCCTGTGGCTGATGTACCTGCCGATCTTGCCGCAGTGTGGCCACGGGTATTGGAACAACTTCTCGGAGAGGGGCGAGGGCAGGGCGTCGAGGCGAAGGACGAGCACTGGATCAAACGGTGCCAGCCGCTCGCCCTGGTCGCCGACACCGCGCTCCTCGCCGTGCCGAACGAGTTCGCCAAGGGCGTCCTGGAGGGCCGGCTCGCCCCCGTCGTCAGCGAGACGCTGAGCCGGGAGTGCGGCCGCCCCATCCGCATCGCGATCACGGTCGACGACTCCGTGGGCGAGCCCCCGGCCCCGCCGGCACCGCCCGTCCAGCAGCAGTCGCGGTACCCCGACTACGACGAGCAGCAGTCCCGGTACGAGGACCAGTCCTCGCGGTACGAGGAGCACTCGTCGCGCTACGAGGAGCCCGAGCCTCCCTCCTCCGGTCAGGGGCATGACACGTACGACGGCTACGGCCGCCGCCCAGGGGACGAGCACGGCGGGCGCCCCGACCAGCTGCCGACGGCCCGCCCCGCCTACCCGGACTACCAGCGCCCCGGCGCCTGGCCCCAGCAGCCCCAGGACGACTACGGCTGGCAGCAGCCGCGCCTGGGCTTCCCGGACCGCGATCCGTACGCGAACCCGCCCCAGCAGCCGCCGCACGACTACCGCTCGCAGCCGCCGCAGGACCGCGGACCGTACGACCAGCTCTCGGACCGGCAGCCGCAGGACCGCGACCGGCACGAGCGGCATGAGCGCCCCGACCGGCACGACAGGCACGACCGCCGGGACCGGCACGAGCACCCCGAGTCGTCCGGTGGCGCGGGCTCCGGCGGCCGCGGCGGCCCTGGGGGCCCCGGCGGGCACGGAGGCCAGGGAAGCCACGGCGGACCCGTGGGCCGCGGCGGTACCCCGCTGCCCGCGTCGAGCGGCGCCCCCGGCCCGCTGGCCGCGCAGCCCGCGCCCGCGACCGGCCCGGGTGAGCCGACCGCGCGCCTCAACCCGAAGTACCTCTTCGACACTTTCGTCATCGGAGCGTCGAACCGGTTCGCGCACGCGGCCGCGGTCGCCGTGGCCGAGGCGCCTGCGAAGGCGTACAACCCCCTGTTCATCTACGGGGAGTCGGGCCTCGGCAAAACGCATCTTCTGCACGCCATCGGGCACTACGCGCGGAGCCTCTATCCCGGTACGCGCGTCCGTTATGTGAGCTCCGAGGAGTTCACCAACGAGTTCATCAACTCCATCCGCGACGGCAAGGGCGACAGCTTCCGCAAGCGCTACCGCGAGATGGACATCCTTCTGGTCGACGACATCCAGTTCCTCGCGGACAAGGAGTCGACGCAGGAGGAGTTCTTCCACACCTTCAACACGCTGCACAACGCGAACAAGCAGATCGTGCTGTCCAGCGACCGGCCGCCCAAGCAGCTCGTGACCCTTGAGGACCGGCTGCGCAACCGCTTCGAGTGGGGCCTGATCACCGACGTCCAGCCGCCCGAGCTGGAGACGCGTATCGCGATCCTTCGTAAGAAGGCGGTGCAGGAACAGCTCAACGCGCCCCCGGAGGTCCTCGAGTTCATCGCGTCCCGCATCTCGCGCAACATCCGCGAGCTGGAGGGCGCGCTGATCCGGGTGACGGCGTTCGCCTCGCTCAATCGGCAGCCTGTGGACCTCGGTCTCACGGAGATCGTCCTCAAGGACCTGATCCCCGGCGGTGAGGACGCGGCTCCGGAGATCACGGCGACGGCCATCATGGCCGCGACCGCCGACTACTTCGGGCTCACGGTGGACGATCTGTGCGGCTCCTCGCGCAGCCGGGTCCTGGTGACGGCACGGCAGATCGCCATGTATCTCTGCCGCGAGCTGACCGACCTCTCGCTGCCGAAGATCGGCGCGCAGTTCGGCGGCCGCGACCACACGACCGTGATGCACGCCGACCGCAAGATCCGCGCGCTGATGGCCGAGCGCCGCTCCATCTACAACCAGGTCACCGAACTCACCAACCGCATCAAGAACGGCTGACAGCCACCGAGTTACGCGGCTTCAAGGGCGCTCCGGACAGGTTCCGGAGCGCCCTTCGCGTTGTCCAGAGCGCTTCCTAGCGACTTCCTAGGGACTTCCAAGGCGCTTCCACACAGCTCCGGGAGCGCCGTTTTCGTTGCCCACGCGCGCGTGCCCACAGCTGTGCACGACGGAAACGGCCGCGCGAGCGCGACCTCACCGACACCTGCTGTTCGATTCCGACTCACCCCGCGTACGTTCTCCACAGATCTGTGGCCTTTGCGCCCTCCACACCCTGGGGACTGCCGAGTTGTCCAGATCGTGTCCACAGGGGACCCTGCTGAATATCCATCAGGCCAGGTCAGCCGCCTGTGGATTCGTGGACGAACTCTCTCCACAGACTGTGGATGAAGATCGTGTCCACAGGGTCGCTCCGGAGTTGTCCACCGGCGGCCCACAGGCAGGGGTCGGTTGTGCACAGCTTCTCCCCAGCCCTGTCCACTGTTCGGCAACGCGACGCGCCCTCTCACCGGGACGAGTGAAAGGCGTCACACGAAGTTGCTCGGTTGGCCTGTGGGGAAGCTGGGTAAAGCTGGGGACAGGGCTGGGGAGAAGTGGCCTCTCCCTGTGCATCGGGTGTGCAGAACTTTCGCCCGTCCACAGAAACCCCCGGTTTTCCACCGCCTCCGCCCACAGGGCCGGTGGACAAAAAACGGGGCCTGACCTGCGCATTCGCGGTTATCCACGGTTTCCACAGGCCCTACTACTACTGCCCCCTAGGTAGACCTGAGAATTCGTTTCGAAGTTGGGGCTGTGCACAACTCGCCGCTCGGCCCGCCGACACCTCTCGGCACGACTTGACCCCGACGGGCACCAGCTGTCAGTGCGGTGCGTCAGACTGGTCCCCAGTGCCAGCAACAGCAGGAGGGCGGCTAAGTGAAGATCCGGGTGGAACGCGACGTACTCGCGGAGGCGGTGGCGTGGGCGGCACGCAGCCTCCCGGCTCGGCCGCCAGCGCCCGTCCTCGCGGGCCTGCTGCTGAAGGCCGAGGAGGGCGCACTCAGCCTGTCGAGCTTCGACTACGAGGTCTCGGCCCGCGTCTCCGTGGACGCCGAGGTCGACGAGGAGGGCACGGTCCTCGTCTCCGGCCGTCTGCTCGCCGACATCTGCCGCGCCCTGCCCAACCGCCCGGTGGAGATCTCCACAGACGGTGTGCGGGCGACGGTGGTCTGCGGCTCCTCGCGATTCACACTCCACACCCTGCCTGTGGAGGAATATCCGGCGCTGCCGCAGATGCCCACCGCCACCGGCACGGTCCCCGGTGAGGTCTTCGCCGCCGCCGCGAACCAGGTGGCGATCGCCGCCGGCCGCGACGACACCCTCCCGGTGCTCACAGGTGTGCGCATCGAGATCGAGGGCGACAAGGTCACCCTGGCGTCCACCGACCGCTACCGCTTCGCGGTCCGTGAGTTCCTGTGGAAGCCCGAGGACCCGGAGGCGTCCGCGGTCGCCCTGGTGCCCGCCAAGACCCTCCAGGACACCGCCAAGGCCCTCACGAGCGGCGACACGGTCACCCTGGCGCTCTCCGGCTCCGGCGCGGGAGAGGGCCTCATCGGCTTCGAGGGCGCGGGCCGTCGCACGACCACGCGACTGCTCGAAGGCGACCTGCCGAAGTACCGCTCGTTGTTCCCGACGGAGTTCAACTCGGTCGCCGTCATCGAGACGCCCCCCTTCGTGGAGGCCGTCAAGCGCGTGGCCCTCGTCGCCGAGCGGAACACGCCGGTGCGGCTCAGCTTCGAGCAGGGCGTGCTCATCCTGGAGGCCGGCTCCAGCGACGACGCACAGGCTGTGGAGAGGGTCGACGCCCAGTTGGAGGGTGACGACGTCTCGATCGCCTTCAACCCGACGTTCCTGCTCGACGGCCTGAGCGCGATCGACTCCCCGGTCGCCCAGCTCTCGTTCACGACGTCCACGAAGCCCGCGCTCCTGAGCGGCAGGCCCGCCCTCGACGCCGAGTCCGACGACGCGTACAAGTACCTGATCATGCCCGTTCGTCTGAGCGGCTGAGCCCACAGGTGTGTGGCCGCGTCCGGGCGTAGGCTCGGACGCGGGTACGAAAGTGCCGCGGGTACGCCGTGACCTGCTCGACGACGAGTGGCGACGGCGTGCCGTCACGCCACATCGCTAGTTAGGAACGTACTGATGGAGCTCGGTCTCGTCGGTCTCGGCAAGATGGGCGGCAACATGCGCGAGCGCATCCGCCGCGCAGGCCACACCGTCATCGGATTCGACCGCAACCCGGACCTCGCGGATGTCGAGAGCCTCGAAGAGCTCGTGAGCAAGCTCAAGGGCCCGCGCGTGGTGTGGGTGATGGTGCCGGCCGGAGCCGCGACCCAGTCCACGATCGACGAGCTCGGCGAGCTCCTGCAGCCCGGCGACGTCGTCGTCGACGGCGGCAACTCGCGCTGGACGGACGACGAGAAGCACGCCGAGGAGCTGGCGGCCAAGGGCATCGGCTTCGTCGACTGCGGCGTCTCCGGCGGCGTCTGGGGCCTGCAGAACGGCTACGCGCTGATGTACGGCGGCGACAAGGAGAACGTCGCCAAGGTCCAGCCCGTCTTCGACGCGCTCAAGCCCGAGGGCGACTTCGGTTCGGTGCACGCGGGCAAGGTCGGCGCGGGCCACTTCGCGAAGATGGTCCACAACGGCATCGAGTACGCGATGATGCAGGCCTACGCCGAGGGCTGGGAGCTCCTGGAGGCCGTGGACTCGGTCACCGACGTCCGTGAGGTCTTCCGCTCCTGGCAGGAGGGCACGGTCATCCGTTCCTGGCTGCTCGACCTCGCGGTCAACGCCCTCGACGACGACGAGCACCTGGACAAGCTGCGCGGCTTCGCGCAGGACTCCGGAGAGGGCCGCTGGACGGTGGAGGCGGCGATCGACAACGCCGTGCCGCTGCCCGCGATCACCGCGTCCCTGTTCGCGCGGTTCGCCTCGCGTCAGGACGACTCTCCGCAGATGAAGATGATCGCGGCGCTGCGCAACCAGTTCGGCGGCCACGCGGTCGAGTCCAAGAGCGGGCACTGATCCACAGCTCGCACGGTCCTTCGTCCACAGCCTGTGTGGACGGGCCAAGGACCGGCACCACGCAGAAGTAGGCCGGGGGAGGTCGGCGCTCACCATGCATGTCACGCATCTGTCGCTGGCCGACTTCCGTTCGTACGCCCGGGTCGAGGTCCCGCTCGACCCGGGCGTCACCGCGTTCGTGGGCCCCAACGGACAGGGCAAGACCAACCTCGTCGAGGCCGTCGGCTACCTCGCCACCCTCGGCAGCCACCGGGTCTCCTCGGACGCGCCCCTGGTCCGCATGGGCGCCGACCGCGCCGTCATCCGGGCCGCGGTCCGGCAGGGCGAGCGCCAGCAGCTCATCGAGCTCGAGCTGAACCCCGGCAAGGCCAACCGCGCCCGAATCAACCGGTCCTCGCAGGTCAAGCCCCGTGACGTACTCGGCATCGTGCGCACCGTGCTGTTCGCGCCCGAGGATCTGGCGCTGGTCAAGGGCGACCCCGGGGAGCGGCGGCGGTTCCTCGACGAGCTGATCACCGCGCGCTCGCCGCGCATGGCGGGCGTCCGCTCCGACTACGACCGCGTCCTCAAGCAGCGCAACACGCTCCTGAAGTCGGCCGCCCTCGCGCGCCGGCACGGCGGCCGCTCCATGGACCTGTCCACGCTCGACGTGTGGGACCAGCACCTCGCGCGCGCGGGCGCCGAGCTGCTCGCCCAGCGGCTCGACCTGATCGCCACGCTGCAGCCGCTGGCCGACAAGGCGTACGAGCAGCTCGCCCCCGGCGGCGGTCCCGTCGCGCTCGACTACAAGCCGTCCGCGCCGGAAATCGTCGGCCACGCGCGCGAAGAGCTGTACGAGCAGTTGCTCGCCGCCCTGGCGGAGGCCCGCAAGCAGGAGATCGAGCGGGGCGTGACGCTGGTCGGGCCGCACCGTGACGAACTACTGCTCAAACTTGGCCAGTTGCCTGCGAAGGGCTACGCGAGCCACGGAGAGTCCTGGTCGTTCGCGCTCGCGCTGCGCCTTGCCTCGTACGATCTGCTCCGCGCGGAGGGCAGCGAGCCGGTGCTCGTGCTCGACGACGTCTTCGCCGAGCTGGACGCGCGGCGCCGGGAGCGGCTCGCGGAGCTGGTCGCCCCGGGCGAGCAGGTCCTCGTGACGGCGGCCGTGGACGACGACGTGCCGGGCGTGCTGACCGGTGTGCGGTACTCGGTGGCCGAGGGCGCGGTGGAGCGCGTATGACCGCCGAGAAGCCGCGGCCGCGAGGCGACGTCCCGAAAGTGCAAAACGCGCAAAACGCCCAGAATGTCCCGCTGGACACTCCCGGCACTTCCGGCACCGCGGGAGCCCCCGAAACCCCCAAGCCCCCCGAGCCCTCCGGCGTCGACCTCGCCCGTGTCGCCCTGCGCGCCGCCAAGGAGCAGGCACGCGCGCGTGGGGACGCGACCCAGCAGAAGAAGCAGGCCCGCCGCGGCGGGCTGCGCTCGGGCGCGCGGTCGGACGGGCGCGACCCGCTGCCCCTGGGGTCGGCCATCAACCGGCTGATCACCGAGCGCGGCTGGGAGACCCCGGCCGCCGTGGGCGGCGTGATGGGCCGCTGGCCGCAGATCGTCGGCGACGACCTGGCCAAGCACTGCGTGCCGCAGCGGTACGACGAGAACGAGCGGATCCTGACCGTCCAGTGCGACTCCACGGCCTGGGCCACCCAGCTGCGCCTGATGGCTCCGCAGCTGGTCGCGCGCCTGAACGAGGACCTCGGCCACGGCACCGTACGCATCATCAAGGTCCTCGGCCCGGGTGGCCCCGCGCGCCGCTTCGGACCCCTGCGCGCCCCTGGCAGCACGGGTCCCGGCGACACCTACGGATGACCTGATCCGGACTGTAGCTGGCGGTTGACCTCCCGAAGCGCTGAGTGCCGCTGTGAGCCTCTGGGACCCCGGGGCCGCATATGGGGAGTCGGCTGAGCCCGGTTCAGGGCGGCACATGCGGACTCAGGTACCGGCAAACCCCCATCACTGTCGGCGCTACCGGTAGACTGGAAGCTAATCCCGCCCCAAGCGTGGGGAGCGACGGGAGAAGCTGAGCAAGAGCTGAACCAGGCTTATCAACGCAACACGCCGCAGCCGCTCCGGCCAGCGCCGGGAGCTTGGCTTGTGCTGTGCCAGAAAGGGCGCTTCGTGGCCGATTCCGGCAACCCCAACGAGAACATTCCGTCCACTGCCGCCGGCAAGCCCGGCGAGGTACCCCCGCAGGCGCCCGTCGCCTCCGGAGAGGTCACTTCGTCGTACGACGCCAGCGCCATCACCGTCCTCGAGGGTCTGGACGCGGTCCGCAAGCGGCCCGGCATGTACATCGGCTCGACCGGTGAGCGTGGTCTGCATCACCTCGTGCAGGAGGTGGTGGACAACTCCGTTGACGAGGCCCTCGCCGGGCACGCGGACACCATCGACGTCACGATCCTCGCCGACGGCGGCGTGCGCGTGGTCGACAACGGCCGTGGCATCCCCGTGGACATGCACCCGGTGGAGAAGAAGCCCGCCGTCGAGGTCGTCCTGACCGTGCTGCACGCGGGCGGCAAGTTCGGCGGCGGCGGCTACGCCGTCTCCGGCGGTCTGCACGGCGTCGGCGTCTCCGTGGTGAACGCGCTGTCCACGAAGCTCTCCGTCGACATCAAGCGCGACGGCTACCGCTGGACGCAGGACTACAAGGTGGGTGTCCCGACCGCCCCCCTCGCCAAGCAGGAGAAGGTCGACGACTCCGGCACCACGGTCACCTTCTGGGCCGACCCGGACGTCTTCGAGACCACCGACTACTCCTTCGAGACGCTCTCGCGGCGCTTCCAGGAGATGGCCTTCCTCAACAAGGGCCTGACGATCAAGCTCACCGACGAGCGCGAGTCGGCCAAGGCCACGGCGGGCGCCGACTCCGCCGAGGCCGGCGACGACACCGTCGAAGAGGTCCGCACGGTCACGTACCACTACGAAGGCGGCATCGTCGACTTCGTGAAGTACCTCAACTCCCGCAAGGGCGAGGTCATCCACCCGACCGTCATCGACGTCGAGGCCGAGGACAAGGAGCGCATGCTCTCGGCCGAGATCGCGATGCAGTGGAACTCTCAGTACAGCGAAGGCGTTTACTCCTTTGCCAACACCATCCACACGCACGAGGGCGGTACGCACGAAGAGGGCTTCCGCGCCGCGCTGACCGGCCTGGTCAACCGGTACGCACGCGACAAGAAGCTGCTCCGCGAGAAGGACGACAACCTCACGGGTGAGGACATCCGCGAGGGTCTGACGGCGATCATCTCGGTCAAGCTCGGCGAGCCGCAGTTCGAGGGCCAGACCAAGACGAAGCTGGGCAACACGGAGGCGAAGACCTTCGTCCAGAAGGTGGTGCACGAGCACCTGACGGACTGGTTCGACCGCAATCCGAACGAGGCCGCGGACATCATCCGCAAGGGCATCCAGGCCGCCACCGCGCGCGTGGCCGCCCGCAAGGCCCGCGACCTCACCCGCCGCAAGGGCCTGCTCGAGACCGCCTCCCTGCCGGGCAAGCTCTCCGACTGCCAGTCGAACGACCCGACGAAGTGCGAGATCTTCATCGTCGAGGGCGACTCCGCCGGCGGCTCCGCCAAGTCCGGCCGCAACCCGCAGTACCAGGCCATCCTGCCCATCCGCGGCAAGATCCTGAACGTCGAGAAGGCCCGCGTCGACAAGATCCTGCAGAACCAGGAGATCCAGGCGCTGATCTCGGCCTTCGGCACCGGAGTCCACGAGGACTTCGACATCGAGAAGCTCCGCTATCACAAGATCATCCTGATGGCGGACGCCGACGTCGACGGCCAGCACATCAACACCCTGCTGCTGACGTTCCTGTTCCGCTTCATGCGGCCGCTCGTCGAGGCCGGACACGTGTATCTGTCCCGTCCGCCGCTCTACAAGATCAAGTGGACCAAGGACGACTTCCAGTACGCGTACTCGGACCGCGAGCGCGACGCGCTGCTCGAGCTCGGCCGCCAGGCGGGCAAGCGCATCCGCGAGGACTCGGTCCAGCGCTTCAAGGGTCTCGGCGAGATGAACGCCGAGGAGCTGCGCGTGACCACGATGGACCAGGACCTGCGTGTGCTCGGTCTGGTCACGCTCGACGACGCCGCCCAGGCCGACGACCTGTTCTCGGTCCTCATGGGCGAGGACGTCGAGGCACGCCGCTCGTTCATCCAGCGCAACGCCAAGGACGTCCGCTTCCTCGACATCTGAGCCGGTCAGGCGCCCGAAGTCGCTGACCCGACTGCTGACTGCTGCTGACCGCACCGAAAGGATCTTGACCGGCCATGGCCGACGAGAACAACCCCACCACCACCGAGGACGGCGAGGACCAGTCGCTGCGCATCGAGCCCGTCGGGCTCGAGACGGAGATGCAGCGCTCGTACCTGGACTACGCGATGTCCGTCATCGTGTCCCGCGCGCTGCCCGACGTCCGCGACGGCCTCAAGCCCGTCCACCGCCGTGTCCTGTACGCGATGTACGACGGCGGGTACCGCCCCGAGAAGGGCTTCTACAAGTGTGCCCGCGTCGTCGGCGACGTCATGGGCAACTACCACCCGCACGGCGACTCCTCGATCTACGACGCGCTTGTCCGCCTCGCGCAGCCGTGGTCGATGCGCATGCCGCTGGTGGACTCCAACGGAAACTTCGGCTCTCCGGGCAACGACCCCGCGGCCGCCATGCGCTACACCGAGTGCAAGATGGCGCCGCTGTCCATGGAGATGGTCCGGGACATCGACGAGGACACCGTCGACTTCACGGACAACTACGACGGCCGCTCCCAGGAGCCCACCGTCCTGCCGTCCCGCTTCCCGAACCTGCTGATCAACGGTTCGGCGGGCATCGCGGTCGGCATGGCCACCAACATCCCGCCGCACAACCTGCGCGAGGTCGCCGCGGGCGCCCAGTGGGCCCTGGAGCACCCGGAGGCCACGCACGAGGAGCTGCTCGATGCGCTCGTCGAGCGCATCAAGGGCCCGGACTTCCCGACCGGCGCCCTGGTCGTCGGCCGCAAGGGCATCGAGGAGGCGTACCGCACGGGCCGTGGCTCCATCACGATGCGCGCGGTCGTCGAGGTCGAGGAGATCCAGAACCGCCAGTGCCTGGTGGTCACCGAACTCCCCTACCAGACCAACCCGGACAATCTCGCGCAGAAGATTGCCGACCTGGTCAAGGACGGCAAGGTCGGCGGCATCGCGGACGTCCGCGACGAGACGTCGTCCCGTACCGGCCAGCGACTCGTCATCGTGCTCAAGCGCGACGCCGTCGCCAAGGTCGTACTGAACAACCTCTACAAGCACACGGACCTCCAGTCGAACTTCGGCGCCAACATGCTGGCGCTGGTCGACGGTGTGCCGCGCACGCTGTCGCTCGACGCGTTCATCCGCCACTGGGTCGCCCACCAGATCGAAGTCATCGTCCGGCGCACCAAGTTCCGGCTGCGCAAGGCCGAGGAGCGCGCGCACATCCTGCGCGGCCTGCTCAAGGCCCTGGACGCCATCGACGAGGTCATCGCGCTCATCCGGCGCAGCGACACCGTCGAGATCGCGCGTGTGGGCCTGATGGAGCTCCTGGCGATCGACGAGATCCAGGCGAACGCCATCCTGGAGATGCAGCTCCGCCGGCTCGCCGCCCTGGAGCGCCAGAAGATCGTGGCGGAGCACGACGAGCTCCAGCTGAAGATCAACGAGTACAACGCGATCCTGGCCTCGCCCGAGAAGCAGCGGGCGATCGTCAGCGAGGAACTCGCGGCGATCGTCGAGAAGTTCGGCGAGGACCGCCGCTCCGCGCTCGTGCCCTTCGACGGCGACATGTCCATGGAGGACCTGATCGCCGAAGAGGACATCGTCGTCACCATCACGCGCGGCGGCTACATCAAGCGCACCAAGACGGAGGACTACCGCTCGCAGAGGCGCGGCGGCAAGGGCGTGCGCGGCACGAAGCTGAAGCAGGACGACATCGTCGACCACTTCTTCGTGTCGACGACGCACCACTGGCTGCTGTTCTTCACGAACAAGGGCCGCGTCTACCGCGCGAAGGCGTACGAACTGCCCGACGCGGGCCGCGACGCCCGCGGTCAGCACGTCGCGAACCTGCTCGCCTTCCAGCCGGACGAGCAGATCGCCGAGATCCTCGCGATCCGTGACTACGAGGCCGCGCCCTACCTGGTGCTCGCCACGAAGGCCGGCCTGGTCAAGAAGACGCCTCTGAAGGATTACGATTCGCCCCGTTCCGGCGGCGTCATCGCGATCAATCTGCGCGAGACGGACGACGGCGCGGACGACGAACTGATCGGCGCCGAACTGGTTTCGGCCGAGGACGATCTGCTTCTGATCAGCAAGAAGGCACAGTCGATCCGCTTCACGGCGACCGACGACGCGCTGCGTCCGATGGGCCGCGCGACCTCAGGTGTGAAGGGCATGAGCTTCCGCGACAGCGATCAGCTGCTCTCGATGAATGTGGTTCGGCCCGGTACGTTCGTCTTCACCGCCACCGATGGTGGGTACGCGAAGCGGACCGCCGTCGACGAATACCGCGTCCAGGGCCGCGGTGGCCTCGGCATCAAGGCCGCCAAGATCGTGGAGGACCGCGGTGAGCTCGTCGGCGCGCTGGTGGTCGAGGAGACCGACGAGATCCTCGCCATCACCCTCTCCGGCGGTGTGATTCGTACGCGAGTCAACGAGGTCAGGGAGACGGGCCGTGACACCATGGGCGTCCAACTGATCAACCTGGGCAAGCGCGATGCCGTGGTCGGTATCGCTCGTAACGCCGAGGCCGGGCGCGAGGCCGAGGAAGTCGACGGTGACATCGTCGTCGACGAATCGTCCGACGGCGAGTCGGCCGTCGGTACGGACGAGGGCACCGAGTCCCCGGCCGAGTAGCGCGAGGAGAGAGTCGTGAGTGGAGCCACGGGCGCCGGATCCGCCGCAAAGAGTGGAACCGGCAAGGAAAGTGCCCGTGGCTCCGCCACAGACGCACCCGACTCGCATGAGTCTCATGGATCCCAGGGGGGGACTGTGACGGACACCCGAGGCCGAGCGGGTTCGGGCACGGACACCGAAGGCGGGGCCTCCGGCGCGCTGCCCGACGACGGTCTCTCCGGTGCGCTGCCCGGCGAGCGGCAGCCCCAGCAGAACAGCAGCCAGCCGTACCACCCGCCGCAGGCCTACCAGGCGGCGCCCGCGGGCGCGGTCCGGCGCCCGCGCACCGGGGCGCGCACCACCCCGCGCACGCGCAAGGCGCGGCTGCGGGTGTCCAAGGCCGACCCCTGGTCGGTGATGAAGGTCAGCTTCCTGCTCTCCATCGCGCTCGGCATCTGCACGATCGTCGCGGCGGCCGTGCTGTGGATGGTCATGGACGCGATGGGCGTCTTCTCCACCGTCGGCGGCACGATCTCCGAGGCCACGGGCTCGAACGAGTCCAACGGCTTCGACCTGCAGGCGTTCCTCTCGCTGCCGCGCGTGCTGTTGTTCACGTCGATCATCGCGGTCATCGACGTCGTCCTCGCGACGGCTCTCGCGACGCTCGGCGCGTTCATCTACAACCTCTCGGCGGGCTTTGTGGGCGGCATCGAGCTGACGCTGGCGGAGGACGAGTAGCGACTGCGCGTCGCGGCGTCTGAGGGGTTCCAGTGGCTGCTCGGTGGGTTATCGGGCAGCCACTCAGTAGGTGACCAGACAGGTGCCGAGTGCGTGCCGCGGGCCCGCGTAGACCCTCCGGAACTATCGATTTTGGGACTGGCCCGGACGTGCGCTAATCTTCAGAGGTCAGCGCGCGGGGCGACCCGCAGAGCGCGGCGGGGCTATAGCTCAGTTGGTTAGAGCGCATCCCTGATAAGGATGAGGTCCCTGGTTCAAATCCAGGTAGCCCCACAGCGGCCAAGAGCCCGTACGAAGACCCGGTGGATCGATGAGATCCACCGGGTCTTCGCGTTTCCCCCTGCTTCTCCCCCCTGCCGCGGTGTGTGGCGAAGGCCACAGCTCATGGAGTGCGGAAACGAAGAAGACCCCCAGCCCGTCCCGGCTGGGGGTCTTCTTCAGTTGAGCGCCGTGTCGGTTACGGCTCCGCGGCCAGGTTCCCCGCCGTGGGCTCCTGGTCGTCGTCCTGGGCTTCCGTCTCCGTCGTCGGCAGGTGGCGGCAGCTCGGTGTGGCGCCGTGCGCCTCGGCGCGGATGCGTTGCTTCATCGTGGGGGGCAAGGACCGTTCGTACGCAGCCGCCCACAAGGCCGCCATCGGGGCCGTCAGGCTCGGGGCGCTCGTGCATGAAGCCGAGGCGCTCGTGGCCTGCTGTGCCGGGGCGGCCGCCGTGGCGGTCGAAGTGAGGCCGAGCGTCGCGAACAGCGCGAGCACGGCGGTGACGATCGTGGTCCACAGCTTCATGGCCTTGGTGGCGGTCATGGCCCCTCGCATTCAGGTTGGGCGATTTGCGTACTTTCCTCATGATGTGTACGCGGGGCCCGAAGTGCGGGAGCGACGCCCCCGCCGCGTCGATGTTCCGATGAACACCACCCGGATGGGCGCAAGTACCCCGAGAAAGCCCTGAAGCAGGGCATAGGGCGGCGAACGTCACAGTGGACGGAGCGTAGGCGGAGCAATTCGATCCGCTTCTACTGCGGTGTTCGGTCCGGGAGTTGGGGCCGGGAGTCGGGCCGATCCAGGTCACCGATCGGTATCGGGCGGTGTGTATAGTCGGGCGGCAGAAGTCCCCTACGTCAAGGAAAGACGAGGTCGCGCGGTGAAGAAGCTTCTCCTGGTCGCACTGGCCGCCATCGGCGGGCTCCTCGTGTACCGCCAGATCCAGGCGGATCGCGCCGAGCAGGATCTGTGGACGGAGGCGACTGACTCCGTGCCCACGGGTTCGTGAGTATCGACAGTCTCGTCGCAGGGCCCCGGTCGCTTGAGCGGTCGGGGCCCTGTGCTGTCCCGGGGGCTTTTTGTCCCGCTTCTTCTGCGGGTGCCGCCGGTTCTGCTTGATCTGCTTCTTCTGCCGGTACCGGTTCGGCCGGCTCTGTGGGGTGGCGGGGATTCTCCGTCGCGTGTACGGGATGTCCCGGCGGGGCGTGCATCCTGCTGTCGTGAGGGCGGGGCCCTCTTCCCGGCGTGACCGCGACGGCGTCACTCCTTTGGTTCACTTGCGCAATTTCATTCCTTGCTTGAGCAAATTCGGTGGAGGGTGAGGTGCAGAGCGGCGTGATGCTGCGGGCGGTGGGCTCGGTCCTGGGGGTGGCCGCTCTGTGTGCGGTGGCTCTGTCGCCGGACGGTGCGATGGCCAGGACCGGGCGTGTGGTCGCCGCTGAGACGCCGAATCCGTACGCCTTCGCCGAGGACGCCAAGGAGGTCGACGGGGCGACGAGCACGGCCGGGAGCCGGATGCTCGTGCCCGGGGGGACGTACAAGAGCTCGATCGAGCATCCCCGGGCCGGTGCCTCGGGAGCTTCTGGGGCGTCAGGAAGCCCTGGTGCCACAGGCGCTGCGGGGAGTGAGCTCTACTACCGGCTCGAACTCGGGGCTCGGGACAACGTGTACGTCTCCGTGACCGCGCTGCCCGGCGTCGGGAGCCGCGTCGCCTACGCCGACGGGATCAGGGTGTCCGTGCAGGACGCCGACGGCTTCGACTGCGACTACGCGTCCGCGCGTTTCGGCGCCTCACGCAGCCCGCGGCCGCTCACCGCCTCCGCGACGCGCAAGCTCGCTCCGGACGAGCGGCGGTGCCAGACGGCCGGGACGTACTACGTAGTCGTGGAGCGGACCGTCAACTCCAGGTCGCCGGTTTCGTCCGCAACGGAACAACCGTCCTCTACGGAGAAGTGGGATTTGGAGCTGTACGTCGCTTCGGAGCCCTCCTTGGCGAAGGCGGGCGCGACGACGCCGCCGCAGGACCCGGACTCCGGCTCCGATTCCGGTTCTGGCTCCGGTTCCGGCTCGGCGACGCCTGTCCCGCCGGCCGGGCGGCCGCTCCCGCGCGCGGGAGGCAGCAGTTTCGGCACGGCCAGGGCCTTGGGCAACGGCGTGTGGGGCGACCGGGTCAAGGCCGGGCAGACGCGTTACTACCGCGTTCCCGTCGACTGGGGACAGCGACTCTCGGCCACCCTGGAGATCGGCAGCGGCTCGCGGAGCGGTGACTTCGTGACGTCCGGGCTGGTCGCGGAGGTGTTCAACCCCGTGCGCGGGCTGGTGGAGGACGCCGACGCCGCGTACGACGGCCGGCAGCGGACGACCGTGATGCCGACGCTGCCGCCGGTCGCGTACGAGAACCGGTTCGCGCCCCTCGACCGGGACTCCGGGATGCGGTTCGCCGGTTGGTACTACCTCGCCGTGCACCTGGATCCGGACGTCGGTACGCGGTTCGGCCAGGACACGTTCGGCCTGACGCTGCGGGTGGGCGTCGCCGGTGAGCGGCGGGAGGGGCCCGTGTACGCCGGGGCGGCGCGGCCCGCGGACACCTTCGGCGTCACGGAACGCGACGAGGCGGCGGCGCGGGACGGGGCGGGCGGGTCCGCCGGGGGTGGGGCGGGGGAGCCTGGTGCGGACGCCGTTGCCGCTGGCGGTTCCGGCGGGGGTGATCCCGCGATGAAGGTGCTTGCGGTGGCGGGGATCGGTACGGGGACCGTGTTGCTGGCGGTCCTTGGGGTGTGGCGGGCTGTGGGGCGGCGGAGGGTGGCTCGGGTCGGCTAGTCGGGTCGGACCGGTTCCTCGGGTGCGGCGTTCGTCGGGCTCGCCGGTTTCTCAGATGCGGGTGAGGGCCCAGAAGCCCACCGCGAAACAGGCCAGCGCGGCCAGCAGCATCGGCAGGGCCACCTTCGTGGGCGGCCCGGGGCGCGGTGAGCGCGCGGCGGATCCGGCGGCGTGGCGGCGCTGGGGCCGTGCGCGAGGCTGGAGTTCCGGAAGAAGTCCCGGTAGCGGTCCCGGAATTGATTCGCCGTGAGCTGGAACCTGATCGGGCTGAGCGGTGTATGGAGAAGTAGGGGCGTATGCGTGCTGCGCGGCGGCGGGGGCTGTGGCGTGGGAGGGGGTGGACGCTGGGGCGGCTGTGTGGGCTGGTGTCGGCGTCGGAGTGGAGGGCTGGGCTGGAGCGGTCGCCGGAGCCGGTGTGGGGGTCGGGGTCGGTGTGTGCGTGGGGGTGTGCGGGGGCGTTGAGGTGAGGGCCGGGGGTGGGGTCGGCGTGGCTGCCGGGACCGGCGTCGGCGTAGGGGGAGTGGGCGGTTGCGGGGGTGGGGTGTGCGGGGGCGGGATCGGCGGGGGCAGGTGGAAGCTGCCGGTCTCCGACATCGGGGGATGCGCGGGGATCGACGGCGGTCGTACGGGATAGGGGGTGCCGGAGGAGTTGGGCTGGGCCTGGGACGGGGGCGTGTGCGGTCCCGCGTGGGCCTGGGGCGAGGGAGTGTGTGGTCCCGGGTGGCCTGGGGATGCCGCGGAGCCCGCCGTGGGCGGGTGGGACGGCGGTGGCTGGATGGAGCGCGGTTGCTGAGCCGACAGCGGTTGCTGGGCCGAGAGCGGCTGCTGGGCCGGGACCGCCTGGTGAGCCGACGGTGGCTGTTGAGCCGGTGGTGGCTGTGGGGCCCGGGTTAGGGGTCCGTCGGGGCCGAACCCCGTGGGCAGCGGGCCGAGTTGGTCGAAGATCTCGACGAGCTCGTCGTCGGGCCCGGGCTCGGGCAGCATCTCGACGGCGGAGGCGAGCGCCTTGCGCGCCCCCGTGGCGGTACGGAACCGCGCCTGCGGATCGGGCTGCAGCAGCGTGGCGATGACCTGCCACAGCGGCTCGGGCACACCGACGGGCGCCCCCGGCGTGCCGTGGGCGGCGAAGTGCTCGATGAGGGCCTTGGCGTCGGGCTTGGCGCCCTGCAGCAGATACAGCGCGACAAGCCCGACGGCGAAGAGGTCGGCGGTGAAGTCCGGTTCGGCGCCCATCATTTGCTCGGGCGCGAAGTACCCGGGGGTGCCCACCACATAGTCCGTCTCGGTCAGCCGTGGCTCGCCCTTGCGCATGGAGATGCCGAAGTCCGACAGGCGCAGGTGCGGCCGCCCCGTTCCGGTGGCCTCGAGGAGTATGTTGGCGGGCTTGATGTCACGGTGTACGACTCCTTCGGCGTGCACCGCGGCGAGACCGGCGAGGAGCTGGTCGAGCAGGGTGCAGGAGAAGTGGGCCGGCAGCGGTCCGTAGTCACCGATGACGTGAGCGAGGGAGCCTCCGGTGATCAGGTCCATGGTGAACAGGACCTGGTCGTCGTCGGCCGCCCAGCTCGCGGGAGCGAGCACATGCGGATGGTCGATCCGCAGCGCCTGCTCCCGCACGAAGCGCAACAGAGTGTGAGCGTTGCGCTGCTGAAGGACCTTCGCGGCCACATATCTGCGCCGGCGATGGTCCCAGGCACGCCATACGGCTCCTACTCCCCCGCGTCCGACCGGGTCGACGAGTTCGTACCGGCCGGCGAAGACCTCACCCATGGTCGTGCCTCGCTCCCCTTCCGGGCCGCCCGGCAGCGGCCCGGCCGACGGCTCAGCTCTGGTGCGCCTCGTAGTGGGCGACGGCGTCCGCGGTGCGGCCCGCTCCGTACACCCGGAGGAACTCTGCCAGCTCCGGGTGGGTCGGGGCGAGCGTGTCCGCGGCATCGATGATGTCGCCCGCCGCCGCGACGGAGCGCAGCAGCGACTGGATCTCACGCACCACGCGTTTCACCGTGGGCGCACCCGAACTCGTGGTCGTCTGGGTGGTGTTGGTCAGTACGGAACCCCCCTGTGACTTCTTGATCTCGTCCATGCGATCCGTGGCCTCGGCAGCGCTCACGCTGCCGTCCGCGACCTGCCCGGACAGCTCCTGCAGGAGCTGGACGCGCTGGACGACGGCCGGATTGCCGATCTTCGCGCGCTGCCCGCTCATGAGCTGCGACAGCATGGGTGCGGACAGTCCGAGCACCCCGGCGAGCCGTGCCTGGTTCAGGCCCAGATCGTCGATGAGGCGACGGAAGAGTGCCCCCAGCGGTTCCCCGTACCAATTCCGCTGGAGCTCCCGTGCTCTTGCTGTTGATTCTTGTTGTGCGGCGTCCATGTTGCGTCTCCCCATCGCTTCCCCATAGGACCGCGGTTCGCTGCCGCGAACCACGTCGAGCATCTTACGGAGAGTGGTCGCCCACGGGGACCCCCAATCCTTTTGTGAGATCCGGGGGACGACCCGGTACTCTGGTCTGCGACGCCCGCCGAAGCGTGATTTTTTCGCACCGGCGTCGGCGGCTGCGGGGCCTTAGCTCAGTTGGTAGAGCGCTGTCTTTGCATGGCAGATGTCAGGGGTTCGACTCCCCTAGGCTCCACGTGATTGCACCCCTCTGACCTGCGGAAACGCGGTCAGGGGGGTGTTTTTTCCCGCTTGCTCGTGCTTGCTCGTGTTTCCAAGGGCTGCCGGCAGCCTCCGGCACCCTCCGGGAGGCAGTCCACGCCCGGTCTTGCTTCTCGCCCGCCTCGCTCTAGCATGCGAAGGAGAGAAGGCCCCCGGACCCGGGCCTCGGCACTCCCCCTGCATGGGGCGGCCGGAGCCGCGCATGCGCCGACGCACGGCGGTTCCGGCCTTTCGTCCTCCCGGCCTGTTCGAGCCGGGGTGTACTCCCGCGCACTCCGGGTGCCGGTGAGGACGGTGGGTGCGAGGACTGCGCGGAGGGGAGCCGCGCGGTTCCCGCGCCTGAGGCCGCCGCCGACGTTGGCCCACGCCACCGGCGGCGGCCGTCATGTACAGCTGGGGGTGCTCGCCGCCGGGGTGTCACGTGAGGTGCCTCGACCGAAGCGGCGGGCCGCGGAGCGGGAGCCCGGAAGGCGTTCGGGAGGCAGTGGGTCGACCGGGGACCAGGGCCGCACAGCCACGGTAGTACGAGGCAACGCGGCTCGATAGGGCGTGGAGCCACAAGCCTGACAGGGCCGCGAGCCAAGGCTTGGCGTCAGCTCTGCTCGGCCTCGTCGGTGTCCAGGCGCAGCCGCTGGGCGAGGACCGCACGGGCGATGGCGAGCAGCCGCTGGTCGTGGCGGAAGGCGTGGCCGCGCAGTCGGGCCAGGGCCTGGGCGCAGTCGATGCCGAGTTGGGCGGCGAGCATGCCGGTGGCCTGGTGGACCTCGGCGAAGTGCGGGCTGGTGCCGTCCAGGAGCCGGCTTGCCTCGTCGGCGTCGGTGGCGTGGCTGGTGAGGTACTGGGCCAGCAGGTCGGCCAGCACCAGCGCGGCGGTGAGCTGGTCGGGGGTCATCGGTCCGGGAGTGGTGCGGTGGCCGGTCAGGACTCCGATGGTGACGATGCCGATGCGCAGCGGGAAGGCGAACGCGGCGCGTACGCCCAGCTCCAGGGCGGGCCCTGGCAGGCCGGGCCAGCGGGTGGGGTCGAGGGAGACCAGGTCGGGGACGAGGACGATGGTGCTGCTCAGGGCCGCGTCCGAGCTGGGGCCCTGGCCCTGGGTCAGCTGTAGGTCCTCCAGGGGCGCGGTGCGCTCGCCGTAGGCCTGCACGAGTTCGCCGGTCCTGCCGCCGGGGCTGGCCGGGCCGGCGGCGGGTTCATAAGTCGGTATCCAGCAGGCGGGTCGCCGCGGTGCCGTTCAGGACCTGGCGGGCCACGTCGGTGAGTTTGAACCCGTCCTTGCGGGCATGGCCGCGCATGCGGGTGAACGCCTCGTCCACGGTGGTGTGCCGGCGGTGGGCGAGGTATCCCTTGGCCTGTTCGATGATGACCCGTGAGTCCAGCGCGTGCTGCAACTGTGAGATCACGGTCATCTGCTCGTGCACCGCGCGTTGTTGGAGGATGCCGATGGTGGCGGTGTCCGCAAACGCCTGGGCCAGGCGCAGTTGGCCGCCGTCGAGGGGGCCGAGCCGGTCGCGGAAGAGATTGAGCGCGCCGATCACCTGGTCCTGCCAGCGCAGCGGTGCCGCGACCACCGAGGTGTAGCCCAACTGCAGGGCATGCGGGGCGAAGTGGGGCCATCGGGTGCGGGCGCCCAGGGTGTCCAGGCGGACGTCGGCGATGGGGGCGCGGGTGTGGAAGCAGTCCCGGCAGGGGCCCTCGTCCCATTCGACGCCGGCCAGCTCGAGCGCGCAGGTGCGTTCGTCGGAGGCGGCGGCCTCCACGACCTGGCCCTGCGGGATGCCGAGCAGCACTCCGGCCGCGGCCACGTCCAGCAGGTCCACACAGTGGTCGGTGAGTGTGTGGAGGAATCCGATCACGTCGAAGTCGCGCACCAGGGTGTTGGCGAGTTCGACGAAGGCGGCCGCGAGGCGTTCCTCGCGCGGCATCTCGGGCATGGCGGTCGCACCGCACCTTCCCCAGTGGAAGACCTCGCGGAACGACCGCAGTTGAGAGCCGCGTACGCCGATCAGGCAACGAACCGCCCAGCGGAGTGTGAGTCAACGGCCGCACAGGGCCGGGAACTTCCGCTGGCGAAGGGTTCTCTCTCCTCTTACGTGTCGTCGCCGAACACCGGCATCAAGATGATGTCTGCACGTTGGTGGAGGTATCCACGGAGTACTCGTCACCGTACCGCGAGTCGCCGCCGCGAAACGGGGGACGACCGCCTCACTGAGCGAGTTGGCTGCCGCACAACGCGAGGTGGCCGCCACGGACGTCGTGGCGGCCACCTGGTGCGCGGTGCCTGCGGGGGCGTGGGAGGGGCCCCCGCGTCGGTCAGTGGTTGCCCGCGCCGTTGCCCGAGAGGATCGGGATGTCGCTGAGGATGTGCGACAGCGGCTCGTCGCCCTTGGCCTGCGTGGAGTTCTCGGTGCACTGCTGGTTCTGCGGGGCCGACAGGACGTTGATGTCCTGGACCGCGATCGGCACGAGACCCACGAGGGAGCCGGCGTTGAGCTTGGCGGGCAGGCCGATGCAGGGCTTGTTCAGGGAGCCCTGGACGAGCGACATCTGCGGGCTCATGTTGCCGTGCGTGACGGAGTTGCCGAACGTCTGCTCCGCGCCGTTGCCGCTGATGGACGTCGTGCCCGTGTCATCGCCGATGGCCATGGCCGGGGCGACGGTGACGGCGGTCATTCCGGCTGCGGATGCGGCGATCGCGGCCGTTGCCAACATCTTCTTCATGGTGATGCTTTCCCTTCGGAGACAGGCTCCGTTGCGGAGCCGCATGGTGACCAACTGATCGACAGAACTGTGGTTTCGGCTATTAGCTCGGTCAGCGGATTAATGTGCTGAACCCAGAAGCGGAAAAGCGGCCCTTATTTCAAGATTCCAAGATTCCAAGAAAACAGCGGGCCGCCGAGGAGAGGTGGCGGCCCGCTGGCTGGATGCCGGTGTCAGTGGTTCTTGACGCCGTTGCCGGACAGCACCGGCACGTCCTCGAGCAGGTGCGACAGCGGCTCGTCGCCCTTGGCCTGCGTGGAGTTCTCGGTGCACTGCTGGTTCTGCGGCGCCGACAGGATCGGGATGTCCTGGACCGCGATCGGCACGAGGCCCACGAGGGAGCCGACGTTCGCCTTGGCGGGCAGCGCGATACAGGGCTTGTTGAAGGACCCCTGGATGAGCGCCATCTGCGGGCTCATGTTTCCGTACGTGGCGGAGTTTCCGTACGACTGCATGGCGGCGTTGCCGCTCGCCGTCTGGGTGCCGCTGTCGTTGCCGATGGCGGAAGCCGTGGGCGCCGCGGCAGCCGACGCGCCGACGACGGAAGCCGAAACCGCGGCCGCGGCCATAACCTTCTTGAGCACAGCATTTCCCTTCTGGATATGAACCCCGTCCCTGGAGCACCCTGAGCAACTGTGCTTACGGTGCGGGGTTCCTTCCGTTCACTCCGATGGCCCATTTGCGGGCGTGTCAGAGACCCCTTTCGGTCTCTTCATACGCGGTGATGTGCGGATAATCCGATCGTTCCGCGTGACGGTGCGCGTCGGCATTCCATGAATGCGTCGGGGTGCCGCCGGGTCGACGAAAAGATCCGATGGAGTGAATGAGCGGAACCAAACGTCCGAAGGTGAGTTGAGCAGCCCGCAGTAACCTGTGCGTCTGCCCAGAAAAGGAACAGCAAATGCTCAAGAAGGCAATGGCAGCGGCTGCGGTCGCAGTCTCTGTCGTCGGTATGTCAGCCACCGCCGCTCCTGCCGCGATGGCCATCGGCGACGACGGTGGTACCCAGTCGGCGAGCGGTAACGGCGCCAAGCAGGCGTTCGGCAACTCCGCCACCAAGGGCAACATGAGCCCGCAGCTGTCCCTCGTCCAGGGATCCCTCAACAAGCCGTGTGTCGGCCTGCCGCTCAAGGCGAACGTCGGCTCCCTCGTCGGCCTTGTTCCGATCGCGGTCCAGGACATCCCGATCCTCTCGGCGCCGCAGAACCAGCAGTGCACCGAGAACTCCACGCAGGCCAAGGGCGACGAGCCGCTGTCGCACATCCTCAGCGACATCCCGGTGCTGTCCGGCAACGGCGAGCACAACGGCTGATTCTCCGCCGCAGCAGCGACCGTCCGGGCCGCCCCGACTCCTTCGAGCCGGGGCGGCCCGCGCGGCTTTACCAGCCGCCGGACGGCCGCTATTCCAGCGTTATTCGGCCGTCCCGGTCGGGCTCCCGATTCGGCGCCCAATAAATATGTAGAAAGCATTCGAGTGAACTTACGAATGCCGGGGGCATGCCGGTTTCTTCCGGTCTTATCGATCGTTGTTCAGGACTCAGGTCGCGGTGCGGGTGAAGATGCTGCCCGCCCGGCTCCCACCGCCGTTTAGGCGCGACCCGACAGAAGGGAAAAGCTGTGAAGCTCAAGAAGAGCGCAACCGTCATTGCCGGTGCCGTCCTGGCACTGAGCTTCGGGGCCCCGGCATTCGCCGACGCGGATGCCAAGGGTGCGGCCGCCCACTCCCCGGGCGTCCTCTCCGGCAACCTCATTCAGGTTCCCGTCCACGTTCCCGTCAACGTGTGCGGCAACACCATCGACATCATCGCGCTGCTGAACCCGACGTTCGGCAACTCCTGCGTCAACGACTGACGTAGCGACTCGGCCACCAGGCCGTGTCTCCGCCGGCCTTGGCAGGCCCCCGGGCCCCAAGGCCGGCTCTCCCTTCGCTCACGAGGAAGACCAGTAGATTGCGACAGGCCCTAACCAAAGGGGTGCTCTCGGCGGCGGCCGCCACGAGCATCCTGTCCCTGCCCGGCCAGACCGCGCTCGCCGCCGATGCGCACGGACAGGCCACGGGCTCGCCCGGCTTCTTGTCGGGCAACAATGTGCAGGCACCGCTGGAGGTGCCGGTCAACGCCTGCGGCAACTCCGTGAACGGGGCGGCCGCCCTCAGCCCGTCGTTCGGCAACTCGTGCGCGACCTCCTCCGCGTCGTCCGACGAGCCCGCCCCGGAACGCGCGGCGGCGCCGAAGCCCGCGCCCGTGGCAAAGCCCGCGCCGGCCCCGATGCCCGCCCCGGCGCCGAAGCCGGAGCGTGTGGCCGCGCCCAAGCCCGCCCCCGCCCCGAAGCCCGCGCCCGCCCCCGAGCCGGAGCCCGCCCCGGAGCGTGCGGCGGCGTCGAAGCCCGCACCCGCCGCCAAGCCCGCGCCCGCCCACAAGGCGAAGCCGAAGGCGAAGTCCGCGCCGAAGCACGCGGCCGCACCCAAGCACGCGGCCGCGAAGCCCGCCCCGGCCCCGAAGCACGCGGCGGTGTCGAAGCCGGCCCCGGCCCCCAAGCCCGCCCCCGCCCCCGCCCCGGAGGCGAAGCCGAAGCCCAAGCCGGAGCCCGCCCCGGAGCGCGCGGCCGCGCCCAAGCCCGCGCCCAAGCCCGCGCCCGCGGTCAAGCCCGCGCCCGCGCCCGCCCACAAGCCCGCCACCAAGCCGGCGACCCCGCACCACGGTTCGCACGACGACGACGGTGGCGCCCTCGCCGCCGGCGACGTGCTCCACGCGCCGGGTGTGCTGGCCGGCAACCTCCTGAAGACCCCGCTCGACGTGCCGGTCGACGCGTGCGGCAACTCCGGGGGCGTGGTCGCAGCCCTCGCGGGGGCCCTCGGCAACAAGTGCGACGACCCGGCTCCCGAGCCGCGTACGCCGCACGAGCCGAACAAGCCCGTGCCGCACGAGAACCCGGTGCGGCCTCCGGTCAAGCACGTCACGCCGCCCGAGCAGCCTCAGGCGCCGCGCACCGTGCCCAGGGCGTCGGAGTTCCTCAAGGCCTCCGCGACCGCCAGGCCCGCGGCCCGCGCTGCGGCTCCCGAAGCGGTCGAGGGGAAGCAGCTCGCCGCGACCGGCATGGAGGAGAACGTCCTCGGGGCCGCGGGCGCCGGTGCCGGACTGCTGCTCGGCGGGGCACTGCTCTACCGGCGCGGTCGCCGCGCCTCCTGAAGGAAGCCACGCGCGCCTGCTGAGCAAGCGCTGGTGACGGACAACAGCAAGAACGCAACGCAGGTGAGGAAGAGGCGGGGCGGGCCGGTGGCGGCCCGCCCCGTCAGTGTGTGAGGGCCCGGCTCAGTGCGTGGGCGTCCCGCTGTCGTGCGGCGCCTGCCCGTCGGCCGAGTGAGCGGACAGGCGGGCGGACGGGACAGCGTCCGCCCGCCGCACCTGCCCCGCCTCACGCCCCTGCCGCCGCACACGCCGCCGCACCCCGCCCACCAGCCGCTCCGCCGTGAACCCCGCGCCCTGCACGAAGCGCATCGCGGGCCCGAAGCTCGACGCGGTCGGCAAACCGGCGACGAACAGGCCGGGCCAGGAGGTCTCGAACCCGCCGCCCACGTAAGGGGACCCGTCGGGCAGCGTGCGCAGCCGGTCCCGTACATCCGGTGCGAGTACGTCGATCCGGTGGGCCTCGGCGCGGAAGCCGGTGGCCGCGAGGACGTGGTCCGTCTCGAAGACCGAGGTGGTGTCCGGGCCGTGGGCGGTCAGCCGCACCCGGCCGTCGGTGAGCCGGGCCGCCACGATCCGGTGCCCGGTGACGATCTCGACCCCTACGGGTCCCTCTGCCCCACCCGCCCCGCCCTCTACGCGGTCCCGCACCCACCACGCCCCCGCCGGGCCGAGGGCCGTCGCGCAGACCCGGGCGCGCACCGGTTCCGGGAGGCGGTGGAAGAGGCCGGGGCGCTCGGCGTAGAACCAGTTGCGCCAGCCGCAGCCGAGGCCGCTGTGCGGGGCGCGGGCCGACTGCCACCAGGGGCGCTGCCAGGCGGGCGGCAGGGTGTTCCAGCGCACGTGTGGGGCGCGTGCCAGGACGCGTACGCGGGTGCCCTGTTCGGCGAGGAGTGCGGCGGTCTCCAGGGCGGCCTGGCCCGCGCCGAGCACGGTGACGTCCTTGTCGCGCAGAGGGCGCAGGTCGGCGTGGTCGCTGCTGTGCGAGACGTGGGCGGGGCCCAAGTCACGTACCACCACGGGGATTTCCGCGAACGGCAGGACGCCGACGGCGAGTGCCACCGTGCGGCCGTGGAAGGTCTCGCCGTCGGCGGTCGTGACGGCGAAGCCGTCCGGCGCGGGGCGCACGGAACGGATCAGGCGCTCGTCGACCGGCGGGGCGGCGCGCGCGGCGAACCACAGGCCGTACGCGGCGAAGTGCTCGACGGGCAGTGGCACCCCGTGCTCGGCAGGCAGCCCCTCGCGGGCGCAGTACGCGGCCAGGCCGAACCGCCCGCCGGGGTCGGAGAGGTCGGACGCCCACGGCTCCGACTTGAGGAACATGCCGCGCGGCATGTGATCGCGCCAGGAGGCCATGGGGCGGCCGAAGACGCGTACGCCGAGGCCGGCCGCGGCGGCGTGCGCGGCGATCGACAGGCCGTAGGGGCCCGCCCCCACGATCAGCAGGTCATGCATCGGTGACCGCCCGTTCCGTGTTCGTCGTGCCGGGGAGGAGGGCGGGGGAGGTCTCCCGCGCCCTGGTGGACAGCGTCAGCAGGGTGTTCTGTACGCCGACGGCGAGCCGCGCGCCGGAGCGCTTCAGGACGTGCCCGCGCCACCGCCGCCACAGGTCGGCGGCCGGGGCCGGGTCGTCGGGGTCGTGCCAGGCGAACTCGGGGGCGAGGGGTGGTTGTTGGGTACGTCGATGGGTCCTGGCGCGCAGTGCGGTCAGTGGTGCGTGGTGCTCGACCACGAAGGTGCGGCCTGGCAGCGGGGCCGGTGCGGGCACCGGGCGGTGCGTCAGGTCCAGGTGCGCGGCGCGCACCACGTCCGTGCCCGCGCCGTCCGCGAACAGGCGGAACTGGGCGCCGGGGCGGGGGTTGAAGTCGAGCAGGTGGTACGTGTCCGTGCGCGGGTCGCGGCGGAAGTCCAGGTCGAACACGCCCCGGTAGTCGAGTGCCGTGAGCAGGCGGCGGGCCAGCGCCCACAGCCGCGGGTCGGGTGCCCACTCGCCGACCGCGGTCGGCCCTGCGGTGCGGGGGCGGGCCCGGCGTTTGCGGCCCGTGCCGCCGCCGAGCACCGTGCCGTCGCGGGCGACGTATCCGTGCGCGAACCAGTCGGCGTTCCGGCCGCCGGGGACGTACGCCTGGAGGAGCAGGCGGCTGCCCGCGTCGGGGGCGCGTTCGTGGAGGGCGGCGGCCTCGCGCGGGGAGCGTACGAGGACGGCGCTGCGCAGGCCGCTGTCGCGCGGCAGGAGCCAGGGGCGGCTCCACTTCGCCACCGCGGGGGTGCCCAGGGCGGAGACCGCGGCGGCCGCCTCGGCGGCGGAGGCGGGCGTCATCGTGGGCGGGTGGGGCACGCCGAACCGGGCGCAGAGTCCGGCCAGCGTGGCCTTGTCGGCGAGGCGGTCGGGCAGGCCGGGCAGGCCCGGAGCGGGCGGGGGCAGCAGGTAGCGGTCGGTGAGCGCCTCGCGTACGGCGTCGACGGCGAGGGCACCCGCGTCGTCCAGGGGGATCAGGACGGCCGGGCGGCCGACGCGCGCGGACACCCGCAGCAGGGCCGCGCGGACTTCGCTGGGCGTGGCCGTGGCGGGTGGTGGCGGGTGCAGCCGGTACAGGTGGCGGGAGCGGGCGACCGGGCCGTGCTCGTCGTCGGCCACGAGGTGGACCTCGACCCCCGCGCGGCCCAGGGAACGCACCGCGCCGAGCGTTCCGTGCGGAAAGGGATTGCGGTCGAGCCGCAGCAGGACCGCGGGGACGCGGATGTCCAGGGAATGCAACGTGGACCTTTGCTTGTCGCTCGCCCAATAGGGGCGATGTGTGGTCGAGGAGGGTTAGGGACTCGATTGGCGTAAAAGAAATACATATGACGGAGCGTCAGTATCGGTGTCTTTGATGACGCCGGTAATGGCGTCGGAATGTGTGGCCCGGTCCTCGAGGAGCAGTCATGACCCCATGGCGTGGCCAGCGCCGAAAGCGGCTGGCTTTTGTCGCTGCCGGAATCATCGCGTCGACGGCCCTCGCGGCCGTGCCCGGACACACCGTGGGAGCGGCGCCGCGCGACGGGGAGCCGACGCCGGCCCCGGCGCCGTCCGCCGCGGCGGACCCGGCCGTCCCCGCGGTCCCCGCGGTCCCCTCCACCCCGCCGATCCCGCCCGCCCCGGCCTCGCCGGTGGTCCCGGACGCCCCCGCCATCGGCGCCTACCTCGACTACGGCCCCCTCGGCGTCGACCGCATGGCCGAGCTGAGCAAGTGGCTGGACGGGACCGAGCTGCGGGTCGGGCACACCTACCTGCCGGGTGACCGGTGGAGCAACATCGAGGGCGCGCCGCGCTTCCTGGAGAGCTGGGCGGCCTGGCGCAAGGCCAAGGACGACCGGCTCTTCGTCCTGAACGTGCCGATGCTGGAGCGCAACGAGGACCACGTGAGCGACTGGGAGGTGCGGTCGATGCTGCGGCGGGGGGCGGCCGGCGACTACGACGAGCACTTCCGCGTCCTCGCCAAGCGCCTCGTCGACCTCGGGGTGCCGGACACGGTGGTGGTGCCCGGGTGGGAGATGAACGGCACGACGTACACCCACCGTTGCGGCCCCGACCCGGAGTCCTGGAAGGCGTACTGGAAACGCATCGTCACCGTGATGCGCGCGGTCCCGGGGCAGAAATTCAAGTTCGACTTCACGCCGAACCGCGGGCGGGACGCCATTCCCTGGACGCAGTGCTATCCGGGCGACGACGTGGTCGACATCATCGGCATGGATTCGTACGACCAGCCGAACGGCATGACATTCGACCAGCAGGTGGGCGAGGAGTACGGGCTCCAGCATCACGTGGATTTCGCGAAGGCCCACAAGAAGCCGATCTCGTATCCCGAATGGGGACTCTTCCGCAACGGCGACAACGACGAGTACATGCGCCGGATGCTGAAGTGGATGGACGAGCACAAGCCGCTGTACAACACGGTCACCGACTACTGCCCCCACGGGGTGTGGCAGTGCAAGGACAACCCGAAGTCCACGAAGGTGTACCGCGAGGCGCTGTCCGGGCTGCCGACGAACCCGACGCCGAAGCCGACCGAGCCGGTGCGGCCGCCGAACTGCTCGCCGCTGAACCTGGGCGACTGGGTCGAGTACTGGCTGGGCGGGAAGCTGTGCGTGCGGTTCGACTGGTGGGAGCGGAGGGAGCAGCGGGCGCGGGGGTGAGGGGCGGGGACTCGGGCGGCGGGGTCACGACTTGGCTCCGCCGGCCCGCTCCTGCCGTTCGGTTCGTTCGGTTCGTTCGGCTCGTTCGTGGCGTTCCTGGCGCACCCGCCGCGCCCACCCCCGTGCCGCCGCCTCGCCCGCCGCTGCCGCAAGGAGCGGGGCCGTGTGCGTGCGGGCAAGGAGGAAGCGGCGGTTGGTGACCGGGTCGGGGCGCCAGTGGTGTTTGTACGGTTCGTCGCCGCGCAGGAGGCTCAGGGTGCGGGGGTGCTCGCCCGAGGTGTGCCGGGTGCAGGCGTCGAGGAGCATCGTGGCGACGTCCACCTTGCGCTCCCGCAGCTGTGGATGGGCGCCGTAGAGGTAGCCGCCGGCGAAGCGCGGGGACAGCAGCGTCACGTCGGCGGCGAGCACCTCGCCTTCGACGTGGAACTCCGTCACCACCGCGTCGCCCGCCGCGACCATCGGCCGCACCGAACGCAGCAGGTGCTCGCGGAACCGCGGCCGCAGATGCTCGGAGGTCACCTTCCTGCCCTGCCACTGGAGTTGGTGAAGGCGCAGCAGGGTGCCGACGGACGCCTCCACCTCGTCGGCCGGTACGACACGGCTCCGTACCCCGGCCGCGGTCAGCTTGCGCAGCTTGGCGCGGGCGCGCTGGGCGGTCGTGGTGGGCAGCCGCTTGAGGAGTTCGTCGACGGGCAGCGGGGGCAGTTCCAGGCAGCGGGAGTCGGCGAGTTCGCGGCGCGGGCCGCGCCACCGCTCGTACACGCTCTCCGCGCAGCCGCCGGGACGCACCTCGCGGAGGTCGATCAGGGCGGTGCGGGCGAGGCCGCGCAGGCCCTCGGTCAGGGCGTCCGCCGCGTGCTCGCGGTGCCCGGCGCCGAGCAGCACGTCGGCGAAGTCCGAGATCGCGCCGCCGAGCGGCCGCAGCGCGGGCACGGGTCCGTGCACCCGCATCAGCGGTGCCGCCGCGATCAGCTCGCCGCCGTCGCGCACCAGCAGCACCCGCAGCCGCCCCGGCCTGCCGTACGACCGCCACCACGAGGTCAGCCACGCGTGGCTCTGGAACGGCGTCGCCTCGGGGCACGACTGGTACAGCCGTCGCCACGGCCCGGCGAGGGACTCGAACTCGGCCTCGTCGACGCAGAGTCCGACGCGGAGGCCGAGGCGGCGTCCTGTGCGGTGGCCGGTGTGTCCGGTGTGTCCGGTGCGTCTGGTGTTTCCGGTGTTTCCGGTGTTCCCGGTGCCGAGTCTGGCGGTGGGGGTCATGCGCCGCTCCGGACCTCGGCGGGTGCGGGGCCCGGCACGGCGGCACCGGGTGCGTCGGGCGTACCGGGCGTACCGGAGCGTGCGGGGCGGGCTCCCGCGCGGGGGCGCACCAGGAGCGCGAGGCCGCCGAGCAGTCCGCCCGCGCACAGGCCTACCAGCGCGCTCACCGGTGTGGAGAGCGAGGAGGGGGCGGTGGGCGCGACGGCGCGGGAGAACGGCAGGAGCTTGACCTGGGTGCTGCTCTTGGTGTGGTTGGCGCTCGTGGTCAGCGCGCGGGCGACCGCGTTCGCGAGGGTCGCGGCCTCGTCGGGGCGGGTGGCCGAGGCGGCGACGGAGATCATCGGGGCGTCGGGGGACGTCGCCACCTTCACACGGTCCTGCAGCTCGGCGGGCGACACCCGCGCGGCGACCTGCGCGTCGCCGAGCACCGCGAGCTGCGTGGCGACCCTGCCGTACGCCTGCGCGAAGCCCAGGGCCGTGGCGGGGTCGCTCTTGGCCTGCGGCACGGCGACGACGTAGCTCGTGGCGGTGTACTCCGGCGTCTGCAGCAGCCCGTACGCCCCGCCCGCGAGGGCGCCGAGGGCGGCGCAGGCGGGGAGGAGGGACCAGCGGGGTGGTCGGGGGAGGGGGGTGAGGCGCGTGAGGAAGGGGCGCAGGGGGTGCAGGGGGCGCGGAAGGCGGCTTTCGGGGGCGCTCGGCGTACCGGGCGCACTCGGCGTACCACTGGACGTGGACGTACCGCCGTCGGAAGGCGTCGAAGGACCGGGCGAAGAGCTGGGCGAAGAGCCGGACGGAGAGCCGGACTTGGTGGGTGAGGGGGCGCTCGAAGGGGCGCTCATCGGGGGGTCACCTCCTGGTTCGGGCCGGAGAGCACGGACGCGTACACGTCCATGAGCCGACCGGCGCTGCGGGTGATGCTGTAGTGCCGCACCGCGGCCGGTGCCGTGCGGTGCGGCGAGGGTCCTGACTGACGCAGGCCGTACAGGACCTGCGCGAAGGAGTCGGGGTCGCTCGCGCAGTACGCGGAGTTGGTGCGCTCGCCCCGGGGCAGTCCCTCGATGGCGGGGCAGGACGCGTACAGGACGGGCAGCCCGCAGGCCAGGCCCTCCACCAGCGCGAGCCCGAAGGCCTCCTCCGGAGAGGGCGAGGCGAGGGTGTCCATGGCGGCGAGCAGGGAGGGCAGGTGGGCGGCGGCCCGGCAGGACCGGTCGGCGTTGCCGTCGCCGACGAGGCGCCCGTCTCCCCCGTCGCTCCCGACACCCCCGTCCTCGTGCGCCGTCTCCCCCGCGAACCGCACCCGCTCGGCGATCCCGAGGCGCCCGGCCAGGCGCCGCAGCTCCGGCTCCTGCGGCCCGGTCCCCACCAGGAGAACCCGTACGTCGGGCGGGAGTTGGGCAGCGGCCCGCAGGAGTACGTCGAAGCGCTTGCCCTCGGTGAGGCGGCCGACGCCGCCGATGACGAACGCGTCCTCGGGCAGGCCGAGCTGGGCGCGGGCCGCCGCGCGGGCGGCCGGGTCGAAGCGGAAGCGGTCGGCGTCGATGCCGTTGGGCACCACGCGGATGCGCTGCCACGGCACGCCCCACCGGTTCAGGCGGGCGCCGACGGCCGGGGAGACGGCGACGGTGACGCGGCCGAGCCGCTCCCCGGCGAGGTACAGGGCCCGGACGCCGGAGGTCAGCGGGCGGCCCTCCAACTGCGAGTCGCCCAGGGAGTGTTCGGTGGCCACGACCGCGCGCACCCCGGCGAGGCGCGCGGCGATCCGGCCGTACAGGCAGGCGCGGTAGAGGTGGGTGTGGACGACGTCGTAGCGGCCCGCGCGGATCTGCCGGACCAGGCGGGGCAGGACGGCGAGGTCGCGGTTGCCGGCCATGCCGAGGTCGGTGACGCGGGTGCCGTCGGCGGTGATGCCGCGGGCGACGGTGCCCGCGTTGGTGAGGGTGAGGACGTCGCAGGTGGCGGGCACGTGGCGGAGCAGCAGGCGCAGTTGCTGCTCGGCGCCGCCCATGCCGAGCCCGGTGATGATGTGCAGGACCCTCACGCGGTCACCGCCGCCGGGAGCGGGGCGTGTTCCGGGCGCAGGGTGCGGCCGCGCGACCGGTTGGTGGCCTGTTTCAGGGTCAGCCGCCAGGCCGTGTCGTTCTGCCCGATGTGGATGCGGGGCAGGGCGAGGGGGCCGGTGAGTTGGCCTGGGGCGATGGCGCAGGCGTACGTGTATCCGGCGGCGCGCACGGCGTCGAGGACGCGCGGGTCCGCGTGGCCGTACGGGTAGCAGAATCCGCGTACGTCGCGTCCGGTCAGGTCGGCCAACGCGGCCCGGCTGTACGCGACTTCGCGGCGCAGGGTGGAGTCGTCGGCCCGGGTGAGGTCGACGTGGGTCAGGCCGTGCGAGGCGACCTCCATGTCGTGCCCGGCGGCCCGCCGCACGCCGTCGGCGTCGAGGAGGGGCTTGCGGGGGCCGAGCGGGTCCCAGGCGTTGTCGCCGCCGAGGCGTCCGGGCAGTACGAAGACGGTGGCGGTGCAGTCGTGGTGGCGCAGCAGGGGTACGGCGTGCGTGAGGAAGTCCGCGTACCCGTCGTCGAAGGTCAGCCCCACGAGACCGCGGCCCCGCCCGCGTCCGCAGGCATCCAGGAGCCGCTCCATGGAGACTCCGCGCAGGCCCCGTCGGCGCAGCCAGGCCAACTGGGCGTCGAGGCGGTCGGGGGAGACGGTGATGTGGTACGGGTCTTGGGCGGGGTCGGCGATGGAGTGGTACATCGCGATCCAGGGCAGTGTGGTGGCCGTACCGGCTGGGCCGGCCATGCTTGCCGTGGCCTCGTCGGGCCGCGTGGAATCAACCGTCATGGCGTCGCTTTCGTGTGGTGGAGCGGACGGCGCGGAGGCGTACGGCGACGGCGCGCGGCAGGGGTCCGCCCCGCCGCACCACACCCCCGCACCACCCCACCGCGCCCCCGCACGGCTTCGCCCCCACTCCCCACCCGATGGCCACGAACGACACCCCCACCACGAGCCCGCCCGCCAGGACGGCCAACGCGGGCGGCTCGACGTGGCGCACGCACCACGCGCCCAGCGCCGCCGACCCCGCCGCCGCCAGCCCGAGCCGGGCCAACTGGCCGCCGACGGCACGGGTACGCAGCGGCACGGCGCGCGGCCCGAGCGCGTGCAGCAGGAGCAGCGCGGTCACGCAGATCCCCGCCGCGTTGGCGCCCGCGATGCCGTACACGCCCCAGGTGCCCACGGTCAGGAAGCCGAGCCCGGCCGTCGCGACGATGCCGACGGCCATCGCGGCCAGCGGCGCCCAGGTGGTCCGGCCGACGGAGAAGTGCGCGCGGGCCAGCGCGCCCACCAGGGTGTGCCCGAGCAGGCCGAGCGCGTACACCCGCATCACACCGGCCGTCGTCGCGGTGTCCGCACCGGTGAACGCGCCCCGCTGGAAGAGAAGTTGGACCAGCGCGGGCGCGCACGCGACGATCGCCGCCGCGCCGCACAGCACCACGCACCCGGCGAGCACGAGGTCCCGCTCGACGCGGTCGCGCGCCTGCTCCGTGCGGCCCTCGGCAAGCGCCCGCGCCACCACCGGAAAGGTGACCGTGCACAGCATCAGGGAAAGCACCATCGGCATCTGCGCGACCTTCTGCGCGTAGTTCAGATGCGAGATCGCCCCTGCGGGCAGCGACGACGCGAGGAACCGCTCGATCAGCACCTGCGACTGCCGGCACAGCGCGAAGAGCAGCACGGTCCAGATCACGGCCGTCCGCAGCCGCGCGGCGGCAGCTCCGTCCTCCGTACGCGTCGGGAGCGAGGCCGCGAGACCCGGCTCCCCGCGCCGCAACTGCCGCCACAGCGACGGCGCCTGCACCACGACCATGCACGCCCCGCCGAGCGCGACACCCACCGCCGCCGCCCGCACCCCGAACGGCGCGGCGAGCAGGACCAGGGCGGCGATGATGGCGGCGTTGTAGACGACGTACACGGACGCGGGTGCCACGAAGCGCTGATGCGCGCGGAGCGCGGCACTGCAGTAGCCGGCCAGGCCGAACGTCAGCGTGCAGGTGGCGGTGAGCCGGGTGCAGTCCACGGCGAGCCCCGGGTCCGGAAGTCCCGGCGCGAGCGCGGCGACCAGGAGCGGGGCGGCGGCGATGAGGACGAGGCCCGCGGCCACGAAGCACAGGGCCATCCTGGGCAGCGACGCGGCGACCAGGGCACGCACCGGATCGGGCCCCGCCCCCGCCGCGCGCCGCGCGAGGGCCAGGCTGAACGCCGGTACCAGGAAGAAGGCGAGCCCGTCCTCGATGAGCAGCGTCGCCGCCATCTCCGGCACGGTCCACGCCACCAGGAACGCGTCGGTGTCGCTCCCGGCCCCGAAGAAGTGCGCGAGCACCTGGTCGCGCACGAGCCCGAGGAGGGACCCGGCGACGGTCAGCACGGCGGTGACGACGGCGGCCTTGGCGAGGAAGGCGTTGCCGGGGTCGGCGGGCGGGGTCGGCCCGGGGGCCGGTTCCACGGGTGCTGCGGGTGGGGGTTCCGCCTTGGTGCCGGGCAGGATCGTCATCGCGCCCCCGCGGTGACGTTCGGCGCGCCCACGTCGTACGTCTCACAGGCCTCGTACGCCGCATGCGTCTCGTACGTCTCGCACTCCTCGTACGAATCCCGAGGCCGCAGCCCCCACCAGGCGCACCCCCCGAGCGCCACCGCCGTGAGCACCGTGGACGGGCCGCCGATGTCGGCGTACATGAAGTCGACCAACTGCCAGACGAGCAGTCCGCAGGCGGCGAGGGCACAGTCCAGTTCCCCGGCGCCGGACGGGCGGCGGCCCGGCCGCCGCACGCGGGCCCACCCCCGCACCGCGCACACAAGGAGCGCGAGCCACCCGCCCGCGAGCGTGAGCAGGCCGAGGAGGCCCTGTTCGCTGAGGATGAGCAGGTACATGTTGTGCGGGGAGAGCAGCGGCTGGCGGCGGAACTCGGCGCCCGCGCCCGCGGTGTCGCTGCCGGAGGACAGGGCCAAGGAGGCGTGGCTGTCGCGGTGTTCGGGGAAGCCCTTGAGGCCGACGCCGGTCACCGGGCGGTCCCGCCACATGTCGACGGACGCGGCCCACATCGCGTACCGGTCGGTGACGGACTGGTCGGGGGCGTCCGTGACCTGGGTGATGCTGCTGAGCCGTTCCTGGAGCAGCTGCGAGCCCATGCCGAGCCCGGCCACGAGGACCACGGCGGCGGCCGCCGCGGCGAGCGCGGCCCGCAGCGCGCGGCGCACGCCCGCGAGCAGCAGCACCACCGCGCAGGCCGCGGCCGTGGCGATCCACGCGCCCCGGCTGAAGGACAGCGCCAGCGGCACCGTAAGGAGACCCGCGCAGGTCAGCGCGGCGGCCCGCTGCCGGGGCGCGTCCGGCCGGAAGGCGAGGGCGAGCGCGGCGACGAAGCCGTACGACACGACCGTCGCCATCCCCATCACGTCCGTCGGCCCGAACGTGCCCACGGCCCGGATGTCCTCGCCCATGTACGAGGCCCCGGTCCCGGTGAGGTTCTGGTGCACGCCGAGCGCGCCCTGGAACAGCGCGAGCCCGACGAACGCCCAGGCCAGCACCCGGAATTGACGGGCGTCGCGGATCAGGACGAGGACGGCGGCCGGTACCAGGACGAAGACCTGGAGGTAGCGCGCGGCCCCGGCGAGCCCGGTGGCCGCAGAGGCGGAGGCGCAGGCCGCAGCGGTGATGCCGACGACCGGGAGGCCGAGGATCACGGCGGCGCGGCGGGTGAGGGGGCGGCGGGCGGTGCGTACGACGTGGAGGAGGGCGAGGCCGACGACGAGGGCGGAGAAGGCGTCGGCGGGGGAGCCGGTGCCGCCGCCCTCACCGGCTTCGGCCGGGACGGGCAGGGCGAGGAGGGCGACCAGGAGGACGACGGGGAGGACGGGCGCCAACTGGCCGAGCCCGCCCAGGGGTTGGGCTCTCGCATACGCGGGCGCGTGATCCACGAACCTCAGCTCCCCGTGCGGCGCAGCAGGCACCCGACGGTGCGCAGCAGGATGCACACGTCCTGCCAGAGCGACCAGCTGTCGATGTACGCGTTGTCGAAGCGGCACCGGTCCTCGATGGAGGTGTCCCCGCGCAGGCCGTGGATCTGGGCGAGCCCGGTGATGCCGGTCGGTACGCGGTGGCGCTGGGCGTAGTGCGGGTAGTGGCGGCTGAACCGCTCGACGAAGAAGGGCCGTTCGGGCCGCGGGCCGACCAGGCTCATGTCGCCGCGCAGGACGTTCCAGAGCTGCGGCAGCTCGTCCAGCGAGGTGCTGCGCAGGAAGCGGCAGAACGGGCTGATGCGCTGCTCGTCCGCGACGCTCCAGCGGGTGGCGGACTCCTGGGAGTCGGCGGGGCGGTGGGTACGGAACTTCAGGACGGTGAAGGGGTGGCCGTCCTTGCCGACGCGTTCCTGCCGGAAGACGACGCCCGGCCCTTCCGTGGCGCGCAGGACGAGGGCGCAGGCCAGCAGTACGGGTCCGGCCGGCAGCAGGAGGGCGCCCGACACGGCGATGTCGAGGGCGCGCTTGCCCGCGCTGGTACGCCGCTCCTGGTGGGCGCCCACCAGCGCCTGACACCGGAACCCGGCCACGTACACCGGCCGCCGCCCCCGCCCCACCGGCACACCCGCCGACCCTCCCGGGTCGAGCTCCCACAACTCACACCCGCTCCCCCGCAGCACGGCCAGCCGGTCGTCGTGGGCGACGTCGCGTCCCGCGAGGAGGAGGACGGTTCGGACGTCGTTCTGGATCACGGCTCGGTGGAGTTCGTCTTGGGTGGTGAGGAGGGGGAGGTCGGGGGCGGGGCTGGGGCTGACGCCGGTGCCGGTGCCGGTGCCGGGGCTGTGGGCTGGGCCGGGGCCGCTGGGGTGCGGATCGCTTTCGGCGCTGGGGCGCGGTTTGGTGTCGACGCCGGTGCGCTGTTCGGGCTGGGCCCCGGTGCGCTGTTCGGCCTCGGCCTGGGCCCATGGCTCGGCGTCGGAGGCCCACTGGTCGGTTTCGGCGTTCGTACGTCGCTCGGTCGCGGTGGTTGTGCGGTGCTCAGTTGCGGTGCTCGTGCGGTGCTCGGTCGCGATGGCTGCCAGGTGTTCGGCCCCGGCCCCCGCAAGCCGTTCCGCCCCCGCCCCGGCCCACTCCTCCGCCCCGACACCGGCCCACTCCTCGGCCTGGGCCCCCACCCGCCGCTCCGCCCCGCCCCCGCCACCCCACTCGTACGCGTACTCGTCGGCGGGCTCTCCCACCACGCCCACCGGCCGCAGCCCGCACCGAGGCCGTCGCAGCAGCGCCGCCGCCACGCTCCGGGCCTGCCCGCCGTGGCCGAGCACGAGGACCGGCCGGGGCCTGCGCCGCACGACCGCCCGCCGGTGCCAGTGCACCAGGGCGCGACCGCCGGCACCGAGTACGCCGTGGAGGGCGGCCGCGGTGAGCAGAGGGGTGAGCGGGGGCGCGGCGGCCGGGGCGAGGGCGGGGAGGAGGACGGCGGCCACGCACCAGGCGAGGGCGATCCGGCCGCTGAACGCGGGCAGTTCGTCGAGCAGGTAGGGCGCGAGGGTGTCCTCGTACAACCGGCCCTGGACGTTGAGGGCGAGGACGGCGACGAGGAGCAGGGCCGTCAGCACAGGGGAGCGGTGCGGCCCGGGGAGCAACAGGGCGGCGGTCACGGCGGCGAGGGCGTCGACGGCGACCAGGGCGAGGACCAGGTGACGTCGCCGCGCGGGCGGCCGACCGCGAAGCCCGACGCGACCACCCGCCACACCACGGGGCGCGACGACAAGCCGCCCGTTGCGCGGCCGCCGGCTCGGCTGCGGCTGCTTGGACGTCGACTCACCTTGCCGGGGCGGTGTGGCCGTCGCCTTGTCCTGCCGAGCTTGCGCCAGCGACGGTTCGTCCTGCTGCGGGGGCGTTGACGGTGACTTGTGTTGCCGTGGTTGTGCGAGGGACGGCTCGTCCTGCGGGGGCTGTCCGGGCGCGGTCTCGCTGTGCTGTGGCGGCGTTGACGGTGACTTGTGTTGCCGTGGTTGTGCGAGGGACGGCTCATCCTGCCGTGACTGTCCGGGCGTTGGCTCGTCCTGCTGCGGCGCGGCTGTCGGTTCGTCCCGCCGTGGTTGCACGGCTGATGCCCCGCCCCGCCGAGGCTGCGCGGCCGACGCCCCGTCCTGTGCGGAAGCCTCCCCGTCCCGCCCGGACTGAGCGCCCGACGCCCCATTCCCCCGAGGCTGCGCGGAAGCCGCCTCGTCCCGCCGCGCCTCGCCGCGAGGCGACTCGTCCGGCTGGGGCCGCGGCTCCCCGTCCCACGACGCGTCCTGCCGTGGCTCCCCGGCCGAAGAAGTGACGGTACGTTCCGCGCTCACGTGGTCCTGCACTCCCTGTGCTCGGTGGGCGCCGTGCCCAGAAGTTCGCGGTACACCGCTTCGACCGCGGCCGCCGTGCGGCGTACGTCGTGGTGGTCCAGGACATGCGCGCGCCCCCGGCCGCCGAGGCAGTCGCGCAGGGGCGGGTCGCGGAGGAGGGCGGTCAGGGCCCCGGCCAGCGCGGCCGGGTCCTCGGGCGGGACCAGGGCGTGGGCGTGGTGCGCGACCGGCAGGCTCTCGCGGGCGCCGTCCACGTCGGTGAGGAGTACGGTCCGCGCGCAGGCCATGGCCTCCAGGGGCGCGAGCGCCATGCCCTCCCAGCGGGACGGCAGTACGACCACGTCGGCCGCCTGGTACCAGGGCGCCGCGTCGTCCGCCGCCCCCGCGAACGTGACGGATGCCGAGGCCACCGGCCCGAGCCCCCGCGCCCGCTCCCGCAGCGCGTCCGCGTCGGGCCCGTCGCCGACCAGGACGAGCCGCGCCCCGGGCAGCCCCGCGACCACCTCCGCCCACGCGCGGAGCAGCACGTCCTGCCCCTTCTGCCTGCACAGGCGGCCGACGCACACCACGAGAGGCGCGTCGGCGGACAGGTCCGGGGGCAGGAGGCGGACCCGGGCCGCACGCGCGTCGGCCGGCACGAAGCGCTCCGGGTCGATGCCGTTCGGCACGACCGAACACGACCCGGCGATGCCCGCGCGGCGCCCTGTGTCCCGCTCCGCCTCGCTGACGCACAGGGTCCGCGCCGTCCAGCGCGCCGCGTGCCGCTCCCACGTGCGGGCGAGCAGCGCGACGCTGCCGTCGACCGCCTCGAACGACCAGGCGTGCGGCTGGAACACGGTCGGAACGCGGCCCCGCACGGCCACCCGGGCGGCGAGCCCGGCCTTGGCGCTGTGCGCGTGCACGAGGGTCGGCCGAACGGCGTCCACGACCCGCGCGAGGTCGCGTACCTCGGACCGCAGTCCGGGCCCGGGGGAGCGGGCAGCCGCCCACGAGTGGACGGGGACGGGCGCCGCCGACCGGGCCAGGGTCCCGCCGTCCGGGCAGGCCAGATGCACGTCCATGCCCGCCGCGCGCTGCGCCCCGACCAGGTCGGTGACGACGCGCGCCACACCCCCGTCGACGGGCTGGCTGACGTGCAGGACCCGCGGCGCGGGCGAGGAATTCGAAGGCAGGTGCACGCACGACTCCTTGAGTTCCTTGGACCAGGACGACGGGGGACAGGCCGACGGGATCGGGGGGGGGGCGGGGGCAGGACCGCGGGACCCAGCACTGCCGAAGCCGCCGCACACGCCCCCCTACCGCCCCCGCACATCCACCGCCGCGAACACCACACCCGTCCAAGCCGCGTCCCGCCCCGCGGACATCCGCACCGTCAGCTCCCCGCGCTGCCCGCGCAGTCGGTCGCCGAGGCGCAGCACGTCGGAGTCGTAGCCCAGGGTGTTGGCGTACGCCGGTTTCCGGCGGGCCGGTGCGCCCGGCCCGCTGACGGTCGAGTTCAGTACGTCGTCGGCGGGGTTGGCGCGGTCCGAGAGGGGGACGGGCCTGCCGCGGCCCGCGGAGACGTGGACCGAGTCGCCCCTCAGCCCCCGGTCGCCGTCGTACGCCACGAACCCGGCGATCCCGTCGGCGCCGGGCGCCACAGGCACGCCCTTCATGCGGACGGTGTGCACGGCGCGCGGGAAGGGCCGGTTGGTCCCGGGCCCGCCGAGGGAGCCGAAGCCGTCCCAGACGGCGATCGAACGCAGCGGGTGCGCGGCGTTCTCGTACGCCACGACCAGCGTCCAGCCGCCCCACGTACCGGACTTGGAGTGCCCCTTGGCCACGTTGACCTGCGCGACCGTGTACAGCCCGGCACCGGAGGTGCGGACCACGCCGGTCACGTCGGCGGACGCCTGGAACACGTCCGCGCCGCCGCCGACGCGGTGGGCCGCCAGGGAGTCGGCGAGGACGGCCCGGTAGCGCCCGCCGGGCTCGGCGAGCAGCACCCGGCCGTTGTCCTTGGGCGGCTTCTGCTCCCCGGCCCTGAGGTTGCCGCCCCAGTAGAGGCGTGCGTACGACACCTTGGACCCGGCGGGCAGCCGCACCTCGCCCGCCGTGGAGTTGTAGGTGTTCGGGTCGGTGTCGATGTCCGTGTAGAACATCTCGAAGTCGTGGTTCGCGCCGGCCCCGCCGCGCCGCACGTCCGCGCAGGACCCGACCGCGCGCGGCGCGGGCCGGGACACGGGCCGGTCCGCCGGACGGCGGCAGGTGACGGCCGAGTTGGCGGCCCGCACGAGCCCGCCGTGCTGGACCGCGTGGTAGCGCTGCGCGAAGGCGATACGGTCCCGCTCACCGCCGGGGGCGGGTCCGGGAGTGGCGGCGCCGGTGCCGTTCAGCGCGAGGCAGCCGGTGAGGGAGAGCAGGGCGACGAGCACACGACGCGGGCCCAGAAGATGACGCATGACGGCACTGGCCTTCCACGGTGTGAAGAGTGCTGGTGCTGAACCACAGCTGTGGGGAGTTTCCGAACCACAGCGGGAAAGGTCTGTCGCATTAGTTGCATGGGATGACTGATGAATGAGTGATGTGTGCATCTGAGTACCTATGACGCAAATAGACTCAGAAGGAAGCGCAACAGTAGCGTTTATTGCGTGAGTTTCTGCCTACTTGGCGGCGTGTGTCGGATTGGTGAAGCGTGTGGCCGATCCGCAAGGGATACATCACTCATCTGGGCGCACAACCACCCGTCGGGGAACCCAGTTGATCCCCACACCGGGCATCACGCACGGCTTCCGCATCATCAGACCAAGGAGCAGAACTCCATGTCCCGTACCAGCAAGGCCTTCGCCCTGACCGCCGTCGCCGCCGCCGCCGTGGCCGGTGGCGCCGGTGTCGCCGCCGCCGACGCCGGCGCCCAGGGTGCGGCCGCCCACTCCCCCGGTGTCATCTCCGGCAACGCCATCCAGGTGCCGGTGCACGTTCCCGTCAACGTGTGCGGCAACAGCATCAACGTCATCGGCCTGCTGAACCCGGCGTTCGGCAACCAGTGCGCCAACGACTGACGCAGTTCGTCTGACGCAGGTCGTCCGACGCAGAGTCGGCACAGCGGCGGCCGTCCCCGGATCGGGGGCGGCCGCCGTTTCCGTGCGCGCCGCCGTTTGCGGCGCGTGGCCGCGTACGGCTACTCCGGATGGACGTTGCCCGCCGCGGGCATCGGGCGCCCACCCGGCTTCCTTCTCACCTGCGCTGATGCCGTTTCAGCCGATGCGGGGCGGTGACGTCACGTGATCGCTCGGTTGCGGAAAGCTGGTCCCGTTTAGACGGTGATCACAGGATCCGACGCATCACCGAAGGGAAACTGACTTATGCGAGCTCTGCCCGTACGGCGTATCGCGACATCCGTCCTGTGCTCGGCGCTGCTGCTCGGCACCGCGGGGCCCGTCTACGCCGCGGCCCAGGACGACACCGCGCGCGAAGTGGCGGCGGCCGCCGCGCCGCAGGCACCCGTTCCCGGCGCCGACGCGCTGCTGGCACAGGTGAAGACGCTCGGCGACATCGGCGGTGTCCTCAAGCCGGTCACCGATCTGCTCGACACCGTCCTGAAGGCGGACAACGGCCAGCTGCCCGCGGCGGACGCCACGAAGCTCGGCGACGCCGTCAAGGACGCGATCGCGAAGGTCACGGCGGCGGCACCCAAGGGCGCCGAGCTCCCCGCGACCCCGCAGCTCCCGGCGACGCCCCAGCTCCCCCTGGGCGGCGCGCCGGCCGCGCAGGCGCCGATGGACATCAAGGGCGACGCCCTGGCCGCGTTGCAGAAGGCGGTCGACACCCTCCTCAAGGCCGCCACCGGGGGTGACGTCGCGGCAGTCCTCCCGGCGGCGACCGCGGTCGTCACCGGTCTGGTCAACGTCGTCGTCGCCACCGTCCTCGGCGGCGGTCTGCCGGTGCCGAACCTGCCGGGCCTGCCCGCGCTGCCCAAGCTGCCGACCGACGGTCTTCCGCTGCCCAAGCTTCCGGTCTGAGGCCGGGCCCCCGCACCACCGACGCCACCCGCCGCTCCCGTACCCCGGGACGGCGGGTGGCGTCGTCAACCCCGCCCGAAAATAGGCCTGTTGATATGAGAATTGCGGGCCCGCTTTCATCCGTGCGGGCCGGGGAAGTTTCCTTGCCAGGGGTTTCCGTACCGTCCTGCGCTCGTTAGGCGTAGTGAACAGAGACGACAGGCAATCACTGCCTGAACGGTGCCCTCCTGGGCGACCGATGTCGCCGAAGAAAGGAACACGATGAAGTCCCTCAAGGCTGCCGCTGTCCTGGCCGGGTCCATCGCCGTTGCCGGTGCCGCCACCCCCGCTTTCGCGAACGGCCTGACGCCCACCAGCCTGAACGGCGGCCTGGAGACCGTTCTCGGGCAGTCCGCTCTCGACACCAAGCCGGTGAGCACGAACATGCTGGACACCGAGAACAAGGACTCCGTCGTCAACACCGTCACGGACGCGGCCGAAGGCGTGAACGCCGGCGGCGGCCCCACGAAGCTGCTCGGCGGACTTCCGCTCGCGAAGTAGGTTCCTCAATTCGCTTGACCCGGCGCTGTATTGGCCCGAACGGGGAATGGGGCCGCCTGGGCGTGTTATTGCGATGTTTTCCGCATTCATGTCCATAGGCTGGAGTAAACCCAAGGAAAGGTTTTGATCATGAAGAATGCCAAGAAGGCCGCGTTCGTCGTCGCCGCCGCCGGTCTCGCCGCCGGTGCCGCTTCCGGTGCGGCTTTCGCCAGCGGACACGACGGCGCCAGCGCCGAGGGTGCGGCCGTGCACTCCCCGGGCGTCGTCTCGGGCAACCTCATCCAGGTCCCCGTGGCCGTCCCGATCAACCTCAGCGGCAACTCGGCCAACCTGGTCGGCCTGCTGAACCCGGCGTTCGGCAACACCGCCGTCAACGACTGACGCACCCTCGGGGACGCCTCCGCGACCGGAGGCGAAAGGGCCGGTTCCTGCGCTTGGCCGCCGGACCGGCCCTTCGGCGCCCTCGGACAGCCGCAGCCGAACAGCCGCAGCCGAACGGCCGCGTCAAGCGCGCGGCCCGCGTGCCCCCAAAGTGTGGTGCCGCGTCCGGGATCCGCCAGACAGGTGACAAAGCCGTTCGGACGGCCCCCGGGCGTCTATAGCGTGCAGCCCATGACCTCAACCTCCAACGAACAGCGCACTTTCCGCGTGACCGACCTCGGCACCCTCGCCGTCCTCGCCTGGAGCGGCGAACACCCGGAGGACGAGAAGGACATGGCCTTCCTGCTGGCCTACTCCCTGGGCGACACCGAAGGCGGCCCGGAGGCCACGGCCGAGGCCATGCGCACCCTGCTGCGCGACGCGGCACTGCCCATCGGCGGCCCCGTCCTCGACGGCGCCCGCAACCCCTCCCTGCCCGTCGGCCTCCTCGTCGAGGCCGAGCAGGCCGTGGTGAACATGCCCCTCGTGAAGGCGCAGTGCGTCGTCCCGCCGGAGTGGCTCGCCGCCGTGCACCTGCGCGGCCACGCCTACTTCATGATCACCACCCGGGCCTGGCCCGAGGGCAAGCCCGGCAGCCCCGTCGACGAGGACGCGCTGCGCGACTTCGCGGGCTCCGAGGAGACCATGCTGAACGCGGCGCACTGCCTGCTGCCCGTGCGCAGGCTGCGCGGCTGATGCGCGCCGTCGCACCGGCGGGCCTCGTACCGGCGCAGGGCTCCGCCGCCGAGGCCGCCGCCGGGTCCACGACCGCTCCCGCGCAAGGCCGCTCCCGGACGGCCGGGAGCGGCCGTGGGCTCGCCCTGCTGCTCGTCCTTACGGGGGCGGCGGGGCTGCTCGCCTCCTGGGTCGTCACCCTCGACAAGTTCAAGCTGCTCCAGGACCCCGACTACGTCCCCGGGTGCGGCATGAACCCGGTGGTGGCCTGCGGCAGCGTCATGAAGAGCGAGCAGGCCGCCGCGTTCGGGTTCCCCAACCCGATGCTGGGGCTCGTCGCGTACGCCGTCGTCGTGTGCGTCGGCGTGAGCCTCCTTGCCGGGGCGCGCTTCCCGCGCTGGTACTGGCTGACGCTGAACGCGGGCACGCTCTTCGGTGTCGCGTTCTGCGCCTGGCTGCAGGCCCAGTCCCTCTACCGCGTCAACGCGCTGTGCCTGTGGTGCTGTCTGGCGTGGGCGGCCACGCTGCTCATGTTCTGGTACGTGACGTCGCACAACGTGCGCCACGGATTCCTGCCCGCGCCCGCGTGGCTGCGCGTGTTCATGAACGAGTTCACCTGGGTGCTTCCGGTGCTGCATTCGGGGGTCATCGGCATGTTGATCCTGACGCGCTGGTGGGATTTCTGGATGGGGTGAATTCCCTTGGTTCCGACGTACGGAGCGGTCTTCCGTGCGGAACGATCCGACGCATGGAGGAGATCGCCGCTGTGCCGTCCGCACGCACCGTCCCCCGCCTGACGCGCCGCCATCTGATCGCGGCCGCGGCCACCGCCGTCCTCGGCGCCGTCGGCGCCTTCCGCGGGCTGCGCGGTTCCGACGAAGCCGACGAAGAGGGGCAGCCGGGGGCGCCGGGCGGGCCCTCCCTCGACTTCGACGAGACGTACCGGGGCCGCCGCATCCAGGGCGAGCCGGTCACCGGGGACGGCGCGCACGGCCCGGAGGGCTGGCGGGTCAGCGTCGACGGGCAGCCGCTCGGCCTGATGCGCCGCGCCGACGGCAGCTATCTGAGCATGGTCGACCACTACCAGTCGTACGCGACCCCGCTGGCCGCCGCCCGCGGCGCCGTCGACGAACTCGGCACGCACCAGACCCTGAGCGGCCGCCTCCACTGAGCGTCGCCCGACCCCCCTGCGAACGGCGCACCGCGAACGGACGACCGGAGAACGGACGGACACGGACCTTGGTGTACACGCGAAAGAACCAGAGCAGCCTGAGCCGCGCCGAGCGGCGCCGGTTCGTCGACGCCGTACTGAAGATCAAACGCAGCGGCGAGTACGACGAATTCGTGCGCACGCACATCGACTACTACGTCTCGGACGGCGAACACCGGCTCCGCGTCGCCCATATGACCCCCAGTTTCCTGCCCTGGCACCGCCGCTTCCTGCTCGACTTCGAGCGGGCGCTGCGCCGCGTCGACCAGGGCGTCACCGTGCCGTACTGGGACTGGACGAAGGACCGCACGCCCGCCTCCTCGCTGTGGGGCGAGGACCTGATGGGCGGGACCGGGCGGCGCGGTGACCGGCGGGTCACGACCGGGCCGTTCGCCCGGGGCAACGGCTGGGTCGTCAAGGAGGGCGTCACCGACGGGGACTTCCTCACCCGCGCTCTCGGCCGCCCCGGCGACCCGCTGAAGCTGCCGACCCGGCAGGACGTGGCGTGGGCGACGGCGGAGACGGTGTACGACGTGTCGCCCTGGGACTCCACCTCCTCGCGTGGCTTCCGCAACCGCTTGGAGGGCTGGACGTCCGGCGTCGGCAGCGAGCGCTGGCGCAACCACAACCGGGTGCACCGCTGGGTCGGCGGGCACATGCTCGGCGGCGCGTCCGTGAACGACCCGGTGTTCTGGCTGCACCACGCCTTCGTGGACCTGCTGTGGACCCGGTGGCAGCGGCTGCGGCCGGACTCCGCCCCGTATCTCCCGGCGCGGCCGCCGGAGTTGGGCGATTCGCAGTTCGAGCGCATCGTGGCCCGGCGCCAGCCGATGCCGCCGTGGCGGACGACGCCGCAGGACATGCTCAGCCACAAGGGGATCTACAAGTACGCCGAGTAGCGGCGGCTGCGTCAGGTGGCGCGGGGCCGGACGGCGGGTCGCGGGTCCGCACAGGGGAAAGCCCCCGGCAGCTGCCGGGGGCTTCGCCTCGCTGCGGGTCAGCTTCCGTAGCCGTGCTGGCCGCCCTTGTTGACGCACTTGTTGCCGAAGGTGGGGTTCAGCAGGCCGACGACGTCGACGGTGTTGCCGCAGACGTTGGCCGCGAGGTTGACGGGGACCTGGATCAGGTTGCCCGAGACCACACCGGGGGAGCCGACGGCCTTGCCGTCCGCGCCGGCGTCCGCCGAGGCCAGGCCGGCGCCGCTGAACACGACGGCACCCGCGCCGAGCGTGACTGCGGCTACCTTCGCGATGCGAGACATCACGTTCTCCTTTGACTGGGGGAATGCGGCCGGGACGACCGCGTTCCTCTAACGCCGCGCGCGGACACGAGGTCACGGCGGGCGGGGCCGCGCGCGGTGGGCTTCCTGAGTGACAGTGCCGTGCGAGCCGTTTCCTCCGCCGCGGCCGGGGCGTTTTCCAGGCCATGACATCAGCACGCCGACTCATGGCCGCCGTCTCGCTCGCCGCCGGTGCCGCGGCGCTGGCCGCGCCCGCCGCTCACGCGTCCACCGATGCTCAGGCGAAGCCCAGCCTCTCGGTCCTGGACACCATCGACGACCTGCAGACGTCCGGCCTGCCCGCCGAACAGCGGCACATGGTGCCGACCGTCGCAGGGCAGCTCGGCGGCATCCACCAGCTCAACAAGCTCAACCAGCTGCACCAGCTCACCGACCTGGCGGCGCCCGTCACGGGCCTGCTGCCCGCCGTCCAGTAGCCCGCGGCGCGCGGCCCGGACCAGTCGGCTACACCAGCCGCACCCCTCGCCTGGCCAGGTAGGAGACGGGGTTGATGTCCGAGCCGTAGCCGCGCCGGGCCCGTATCTCCAGATGGAGGTGCGGGCCCGTGGCACGTCCGGTGGCGCCGCTGTAGCCGATGCGGGCGCCGGTGCGGATGCGCTGCCCCTGGCGCACCGAGATCCGCGAGAGATGCCCGAACACCACGTAGTGCCTGTCCCCCATGCGCACCGTCACCGCCTTGCCGTACGCCCCCGACCAGCGCGCGAGGACCACGACGCCGCTGGTCACGGCGTACACGGGGGTGCCGCTCGGCACGCCGAGGTCGATGCCGGTGTGGTGGCCGGCGGCCCAGTTGCCGCGTACGCCGTAGCGCGAGGTGACGCGGTAGCGGCGGCGCAGCGGCCGGGTGTAGCGGCCCTTGGGGGCCGCGGCCGCGCCGAGTCCGCGGCTGTCCTCCTCGGGGAACATGGCGTCCGCCGCGGCGAGGTCCGCCTCGAACTCCTCGTCGAGGTCCGCGACGCACCAGTCCCCGTGCGCGTCCCGCGCCTCCTCGCCGGTGGCCCAGGCCTCCCGGCCCTGGACCCAGTCGTCCTCGTCCGCCGCGGCGGGTGTGGCCATCGCTCCTGACAGCGCCCCGCCGGCAAGGAAGCCCGCCGCCAGGCCGATCGCGTTCCGTCGGGTGGTGCCCGCTTCGCTGGTGCCCGCTTCGCGCGGGCTGTCTATGCCATAGCCCATAGCTGCAAGGACACCCCCGGCCGTGCGGGTGCGCACGGCCGGTTGGGCCGCATGGGGTACGGCCGGGGGCCCGGGGCGCCGCCCGCCGGGGGAGTCGCCACCCGGTGGGTACGCGCCATCGCGCCCACCTGTGCCTCCGTCGCGCCCACTGCGGCGGCGCCCGCCCGCGCTAGGCTCGACCGTGTGACGGCTCACCAGTCGGCGGATCGGTCGGCAGATGCGAACGCGAAGGGCACGGAGGGCACCTTTTCGGTCGTGGCCGTGGCCGCTTCGGCCGGCGGGGTGTACGGCCTGGGCGTGCTGCTCGGCGGCCTCGGACCCCACCTCTCCGTGCCCGTCCTCCTCGTACAGCATCTGGACCCCCGCCATCGCACGGTCATCGCCGAGGTGCTGTCACGGCGCACCCCGCTGCCCGTGAAGCTCGCGGAGCACGGCGAGTGGGCGCTGCCCGGAACCGTGTACGTCGCGCCGCCCGACCGGCATCTCCTGGTGGGCCAGGACGGCCTCCTTTCGCTGTCCACCAGCGAGCCCGTGAACTTCGTGCGGCCCTCCGCCGACCTGCTGTTCGAGTCGGTGGCGGGCATGTACGGGCCGCAGGCCATCGCCTGCGTCCTGACGGGGACGGGCAGGGACGGCGCGAAGGGCGTCGACGCGGTGAAGGCGCGCGGCGGCACCGTCATCGCGCAGGACCCGCGCTCGGCGGAGTTCACGGGCATGCCCGCGGCAGCCGTGGGTACGGGAGCAGTGGACTTCGTGCTACCCCTGGAGGAGATCGCCGCGTTCGTGCGCGGGCTCGTCGAGGACAAGAGGCAGTGATGGCTGAAGTGCGGGACGCCGAGACGGACGAGGAGCTGGAGGAGCTCCTCCGATTTCTGCGGGACGCCCGGGGCTTCGACTTCACCGGCTACAAGCGCTCCTCGCTCGGCCGCCGCATCCGCAAGCGGATGTCCGACGTCGACATCCAGTCGTACGCGGACTACCGCGACCTCCTGGAGACCAGCGCCGAGGAATTCGGCGCCCTCTTCAACACCATCCTGATCAACGTCACCTCGATCTTCCGCGACCCCGACGCCTGGACGTTCCTGCAGCGCGAGGTCGTCCCCGATCTCCTCGCCGGTCTCGGTCCCGAGGAGGAGATCCGGGTGTGGAGCGCGGGCTGCTCCAGCGGCGAGGAGGCGTACTCCCTCGCGATCATGTTCGCGGAGGCGCTGGGCCTCGACGAGTGCCTGAGGCGCGTCAAGATCTACGGCACTGACGTCGACGAGGAGGCGCTGCGCGAGGCCCGCGCCGCGCTCTACACCGCCAAGGACCTGGAGGCCCTGCCGCCCGAGCTGCGCGAGAAGTACTTCGAGCAGAACGGCGTGCAGTTCGGCTTCCGGCCCGACATGCGGCGCCGGGTCATCTTCGGGCGGCACGACGTGACCCGCGACGCCCCCATCTCGCGGCTGGACCTGCTGGTCTGCCGCAACACGTTGATGTACTTCAACGTCGAGGCGCAGTCCCAGATCATCGACCGCTTCCATTTCGCGCTGCGCGAGCGCGGCTTCCTCTTCCTCGGCAAGGCCGAGATGCTCCTGAACGACGCCGAGCGCTTCGAGGTCGTCAGCATGCGCCAGCGCGTCTTCCGGCGGCAGCCGGGCGACGCCGGGCCGCCCTACCAGCCGGCGCCGCTGAAGATCAGGGCGGGCAGCGGCATGGAGCTGAGATCGGTGGCACGTCACCGGCAGTTGCGCGACCTGATGCTCGACACCCTTCCGCTGGCGGCCATCGCCGTGGACGTCGACGGCACGGTCGTCCTCATCAACAGCCACGCACGGGTGCAGTTCGGGCTCACCGCGAGCGACTGCGGGCGGCTCTTCCAGGACCTGGAGATCTCGTACCGGCCCGTCGAGCTGCGCTCACTGATCGAACAGGTGAAGCACGAGCGCAGGACGCTGCGCGTGAACCGTGTGGAGCGCCGTATGGGCGAGGACATCCAGTACTACGACATCGCGATCCAGCCGCTGTCCGGCACCGACGGCATGCCGTCGGCCACCATCATCACGTTCACCGACGTCACGGCCCTGACCCAACTCAAGGCCGAGGTCAAGCGCGTACGCGAGGACCTGGAGACGGCGTACGAGGAGCTCCAGTCCACCAATGAGGAGCTGGAGACGACCAACGAGGAACTCCAGTCCAGCATCGAGGAGCTGGAGACGACCAACGAGGAACTCCAGTCCACGAACGAGGAGTTGGAGACCACCAACGAGGAACTCCAGTCCGGGAACGAGGAACTGGAGACCATGAACGACGAGATGCGCATCCGCACCGAGGAGCTGGACGAGGCCCGCGCCTTCCTGGAGGGCGTGATGAGCAGCGTCGCGGCGGGCGTGATCGTCCTGGACGCGGACATGAAGGTCAAGAGCTGGAACCGCGGCGCGATCGAGCTGTGGGGGCTGCGCGCCGACGAGGTCATGGACCAGACCTTCTTCGCGCTCGACTTCGGGCTGCCCACCGACGAGCTGCGGCCGATCATCCAGAAGTGCCTCGAAACGGGCAAGCGCACCGAACAGGTCGGGGTGTCGGCCGTGAGCCGCATCGGCCGACCCATCGTGTGCAACATCGTGTGCTCGCCGTTCGACGGGCACAAGGGCGGGGTCGTGTTCCTCATGGATGAGGCGCGGGAGTCCGAGGGCTGATCGCGTCAGGCCACTGCCCGACCGGGGGAGTCTGCGCGTCGGCGTGGTTTCCCTCGTACGGGAGCGGTAGTCCGGGCACCTGCTCCGGTACGGAATCCGGCCGAGATCCGTACGCGGAGCGTCCTGATCCGTCTCCTGGCGGGCCGGATCCTTCCGGCCAATTTGTGGTGAGAAGCCCTGGAACCGCCCACAGGGCCGGAAATCCCGGGCGTAGGCTTCAGACATGACCCCGGGCGACGGCTATGCCGACCAGGCGGCCGCAGCGTGGCAACGCGCAGCGGCGGCGCGGGAGCGCGCGTCGCGTGCCGATGACTCGGCTCGGCGGCACGACGAATGGGCGCGGGAGCCGGGGCGCGAACTGCACGAGGACCTGGCCGCGGCGCTGCGTACGACCGCCGCCTGCCACCGCTCGTCGGCGCAGCTCCAGGAGGGCTTCGCCCGCCGCATGACGCGGTGGGCGCAGGGGCGCGGCGCGCGGCCGCAGTTCATGACCGGAGTCGCGGAGGCGTGCGGCACACCCAGCGCGGCGCTCACCCTCGTCGACTCCGGGCAGGGTCAGCTCGCCGTCGCCGCGTCCGACGAAGTGGCGCGCGCCGCCCAGGAGTTGGAGTTCATCCTGGGCGAGGGCCCGACCAGGGACGCCACCGCGACCGGCCGCACGGTCGTCGCCACCCACATGGTGCTCGAGGAGCGCTGGCCCTGCTGCGGCCCGGCGCTCACCGCGCTCGGTGTCCGTGAGGTGGCCGCCGTACCCCTGTCCACGCCGGACGTCTCGGACGTCTGTCTGGGGGCGCTCGCGGTGTTCGACCCGCGTCCCGGGCTCGTCGGCTCCCAGGCGTTCGCGGAGATCGTCGGGGCGCTGACCCGCACGGTGCTCCTCGACCCCGACGCCGACCCCGAGTTGTACGGCGGGACCGACCACCGGGACGTCGTGCAGCAGGCGGCGGGCATGGTCTCCGTGCACATCGGCAGACGCGTCGACGACGCGCTGGCGCTCGTCAAGGCCCGTGCGTTCTCCCTCGGCATGCCCTTGGAGACGTTCGCGCGGGGAATCGTGTCCGGCGACTTCAGACTCACTCCGGAAGGGCGTTCATGACGACGCCACGGCAACGTCTCGCATCGATCTTCGTGGAACTGTCCGGGGGGAATTCCGGCGCGCCCCTCGACCACCCCGTCCTGCTCACGGCGCTCGCCGTCCGCAGCAGGGAGCTCGTCGGTGCCCGCGCCTGCAGCGTCCTGCTCGCCCCGGCGGGTTCCGAGTCCGGCGAGGTCTACGCGTCCGAGCCGAGGGCCAGGGATCTGGTCCGTGAAGCCTTCAACCGTGGTGAGGGGCCCGGCCCCTACTGCCGCAGGACCGGCAATCCGGTGCCCAGGACCGATCTGCGGAGCCAGGTCGCCCGCCAGCGCTGGCCGCACTATGTGTCGCGTGCCCTCGCCCTCGGCTACACCGAGGTCGCGGCGCGGCCGCTGCGCGGGCGCGACGAGGTCATCGGCGTGCTGGTGCTGTTCGGCAGCGGGGAGGCGCCGCTCACCGAGGAGGCGCTGGTGTTCGGGCAGTCGCTCGCGGACATCGTGGCCATCGCGCTGCTGCGGGACCGCGAACTCGACCGCAGTCGCGTCCTGGCCGGCCAGCTGGAGCACGCGCTGACCAGCCGGCTCACCATCGAACAGGCCAAGGGCGTGCTCGCGGCCCAGCGGTCGCTCTCCATGGACGAGGCGTTCGCGATACTCCGGGGGCACGCGCGGGCTCGGCAGCGGAAGCTGCTGGAGGTGGCGCGGGAGGTGGTGGAGGGGCGGCTCATTCTGTGAGCGAGCTCGTGGGCTGCTCTTTGTGAGCTGCTCCGCGTGGGTTGCTCGTCGTGAGCTGCTCCTCCACTGCTGTCCATGCGCTTGTACGTGTACGTGTGCTCGGCGGGCCGTGCTGTGTGATGTGCCGTTCGGCGGCGTGATGTGCCGTTCGGCGGCCCGTCGCCGTGTTCGTGCGACGGGCCGTGGGGCTCTTGGGGCTCCTGGGGCTCAGCCCCGCTCCTGGCGGCCCTCCGCCTCGGCCTCGGCATCGGCCTGCTTCGCCTGGACCTCCGGGTCCAGGGAGCTCTGGGCGCTGCCGTCGACCGAGGACAGCGGTGCCCGGTCGGGGACCTCCGTCGCGGCGGGCGGCTCGACCAGCCAGTCCGGATTGGCCTGCTTGTCCCACCACTTCCACACGGCGACGGCGCCCGCCGCGAGCACGCCGAGCACGGCGAGGCGCTTGGCGAGGCGCCCGGTGCGGGCGCGGCGTTCGTTCCGGCGGGCCAGCCGCTCGATCTCCCGCGGCGTGACCTGCCCGCGCAGCGCGGCGAGCGCCGCGGCGCCACGGGCGGTGGCCTCCTCGCGGGCCGGGCCCGCCACGGCCACGGCGTGCTCGATGCGCGGCTTGGAGAAGTCGGCGGCCTGCCGGGCGGCCCTGCGGGTGCGGACGGCGGCCTCGTGCGCCGCGTGGTCGACCTTCGGCGGCACATGGCTGCGCGCCTGTTCCACGCGCGGCGCCAAGTGCGTGTCGAACTGCGTACGAGCCTGATCGGCGGCCGTGTGCGCGGCGTGCGACACCTTCGGGGCAAGCCGTACCCGGGCCTCGTGCGCCAGGTGCGTGGCTTTGTCCTTGGCCTCGGCCGCCCTGTCCGCGTACGGGGCCACCACGTCCGCGGCGTGCCGCACGCTTTCCTTCGCCGAGTCGGCCGCGGCGCGCACGCTCTCTTTGCGGGTCACGGGATCCTCCTCCTTGGTGGCGTATAGGTATGTCACCTTTCCACCCTTTCCGGGATCATGCCTGCCGGATGGATCCGGGGCATGCGAGGGCGGGCATCCGGGTCATCGGCCGAGACTCCGTGAACGCGATCAATGCCAGGAACGTGATCAATTCGGTACAAGCGGAGCTTGTCGACGACAATGCCACGGATACGGGCGGCGCGCGCCTACTCGGGAGCTACTCGTCGCAATCCGGTCCGTGCGAGGATCGGGGTGTCACAGAGGACAACGGAAGGCAGATCGTGGCCGAGCAGCTTTACGCCACCCTCAAGACCAACCAAGGCGACATCGAGATCCGGCTGCTGCCGAACCACGCGCCGAAGACGGTCAAGAACTTTGTCGAGCTCGCCCAGGGCGAGCGTGAGTGGGTGCACCCCGCCACCGGCAAGAAGTCCAGCGACAAGCTGTACGACGGCACGGTCTTCCACCGCGTGATCAGCGGCTTCATGATCCAGGGCGGCGACCCGCTCGGCAACGGCACCGGCGGCCCGGGCTACGAGTTCGAGGACGAGTTCCACCCCGACCTGGCCTTCGACAAGCCCTACCTCCTGGCGATGGCCAACGCGGGCCCGGGCACCAACGGCTCGCAGTTCTTCGTCACCGTGTCCCCGACGGCCTGGCTGACGCGCAAGCACACCATCTTCGGCGAGGTCGCGGGCGACGCCGGCAAGAAGGTCGTGGACGCCATCGCGGGCACCCAGACCAACCCGCGCACCGACCGCCCGGTCAACGACGTCGTGATCGAGTCCGTCGTCATCGAGACGCGCGAGGGCTGAGCACCGACGCGAGCTCTCCGGGGGACGGCGCCCGCGCGGCACCTCCCCCGAGGGAACCAAACCGCCCCGCCCATCCGTAGAGGAAGGGCGGGGCGGCGCGTTCACGACGTCCTTCGTAGGTACGGAGAATGAGGGGACCGCAATGGACCAGGCGCCAGGCAGCCCGCAGGAGCCGCGGGACGCGCAGGGCCCGCCCACCTGCTACCGGCATCCGGACCGGGAAACGGGCATCACCTGCACACGCTGCGAGCGGCCGATCTGCCCCGAGTGCATGATCAGCGCCTCGGTCGGCTTCCAGTGCCCCGAGTGCGTCCGGGGCGGCTCGGGCACGGGGCACGCGCCCGCGGCCACGCAGCCGCGCACGCTCGCGGGCGGCACCATCGCCCAGGACCCCCGGCTGTTCACGAAGATCATCCTGGCGATCAACCTGCTGGTGTTCGTCCTGGTGCGGGTGCGGGGCGACAGCCTGCTGAACGACCTGGTGCTGATCGGCCAGTGGCCGCCGCACCCGTTCGTGCCCACCGAGGGCGTCGCGGACGGCCAGACGTATCGCCTGGTCACGTCGATGTTCACGCACCAGGAGATCTGGCACATCGCGTTCAACATGTTGGGTCTGTGGTGGCTCGGCGGTCCGCTGGAGGCGGCGCTCGGCCGCGCCCGTTATCTGGCGCTCTATCTGCTTTCGGGCCTCGGCGGCAGCGCCCTGACCTATCTGGTCTCGGACGCGAACGAGGCCTCGCTCGGCGCCTCCGGCGCGATCTTCGGCCTGCTCGGCGCGACGGCGGTCCTGATGCGCCGCCTGAACTACGACATGCGCCCGGTCATCGCGCTCCTCGCGCTGAACCTGCTCTTCACCTTCACCTGGAGCGGCATCGCCTGGCAGGCCCACGTCGGCGGCCTGGTCGCCGGTGTCGCCATCGCTTACGGCATGGTGCACGCCCCGCGCGAGCGCCGCGCCCTGATCCAGTGGGGCACGTGCGCGGTGGTGTTCGCGGTGATCGTGGTGGTCGTGGTGCTGCGGACGGCCCAGCTCAACTGACGTACGCGGACCGGCGCGCGCACCCTCGTTGTCCACAGTCTGTGCCCGATCTTGTGCACGAAGTGGGGAACGGGTGTTCCTCGCGTCGCCGGTCCGGGTTTTCCCAGGCGGGACAAGGGGTGTGTACGCCGGTGCCGGTAACGGGACCAGTCACACCGGCGTCAACCTCCGGAGAGTTATCCACAGATCTTCAGACCTTTCCCCAGGTCTGTGGATGGCAGTGCTCGCGCTGTGGATAACTCAGGCCAGCGCTTGCGGAGCGGGGCCTCCGGTGAGCGGAACCTTTACTTCCACTGAGTGGAGACGCCGAAGCCGGCCGCGATGAACGCGAAGCCGACGACGATGTTCCAGTCGCCCAGCGGGTCGACCGGCAGCTTCGCGTCCGTGACGTAGTAGAGGACGATCCAGGCCAGACCGATGACGAACAGCGCCAGCATGACCGGGGCCACCCAGCTCCGGTTCGTCAGCTTGATCGTGGTCGCCTTCTTCGACGAGGGCGGCGTGTAGTCGTCTGCTGCCTTCTTGCGGATACGTGACTTCGGCACGAGGGTCTCTCCTGTCGATGCGCTGCGTGGCCGCGCAGGGAACGGGGTGTGGCGTGAGGCGCCGGGGCCGGAACTACGGCACTACGGTGGGCGAAGTCCTCCCCCGGGCGTCCGTTAGCGTAGTGCTTCCGCGGCGGTGAAGGAGATAAGGGTACGTTGAGCAATTCTGCCGACTTCCCGGGAGGGCAGGGCCGGGGCCCCCGCTGGCGGCCGGTGCGGCTGCTCACGATCGCCGTCTTCGCCCTCGCCGGCCTCATCTTCGTCACCAGTTTCAACACGGCCAAGGGCACCAACATCCGCACCGACGCCTCCCTCCTCAAGCTGTCCGACCTCATCCAGGAACGCAGCCGCGACAACAAGGACCTCGAGGAGTCCAACGGCTCCCTGCGCGGCGACGTCGACTCCCTGGCCAAGCGCGACAGCCCCACCAGCAAGGCCGACGACGCCCGCCTGCGCGCCCTGGAGAAGAACGCGGGCACCAAGAAGCTCGAGGGCGACGCCGTCACGGTCACCCTCGCCGACGCCCCGCCCGACGCCACCGCCAAGCTCCCCGGCTACCCCGAGCCCCAGCCCAACGACCTGGTCATCCACCAGCAGGACCTCCAGGCCGTGGTGAACGCGCTCTGGCAGGGCGGCGCCAAGGGCATCAAGGTCATGGACCAGCGCCTGATCTCCACCAGCGCCGTGCGCTGCGTCGGCAACACCCTGATCCTCCAGGGCCGGGTCTACTCACCGCCGTACAAGGTCACCGCCGTCGGCGCCCCGGACAAGCTCAGGAAGGCCCTCGCGGCCTCCCCGGAGATCCAGAACTACATGCTGTACGTCAACGCCTACGGGCTCGGCTGGAAAGTCGACGACGACGGGGCGGTGACTCTTCCCGGCTACTCGGGCACAGTGGATCTCCATTACGCGAAGCCCGTGGAGTAGCCGAGCCGGTGCAGCCTGACGCCGGCAGCCGCTGGGGGAGCTTGTGTCGGTACGAGTGGTCGTCCGGACGTTCAGCGAACTCTGCATCACCGTCGGCACGGTGATCGTGCTCTTTGTCGTGTACGTCCTGTTCTGGACCGGCGTGAAGGCCGACCGTGCGATGGACAGCCAGATCGACCAGCTGCACGACCAGTGGGCGCGGGGATCGGTCGCAGCCCGCACCGACGACAGGTCGCCCGATGCCGCGCCGCCGAAGCCCGCCCCGTACCGGGACGGAAAGCCCTTCGCCGTCATGTACGTCCCCCGCTTTGGTTTCACGTGGAACAAGCCCGTGCTCCAGGGCACCGCCACCGGCACCCTCAAGAAGGGCCTCGGCCACTACGCGGGCACGGCCCAGCTCGGCCAGAAGGGCAACTTCGCGGTGGCCGGCCACCGCCGCACCTACGGCGACCCCTTCAAGGACTTCCCCGAGCTGCGCCCGGGCGACGCCGTCGTGCTGACCGACGGCGCGACCTGGTTCACGTACCGCATCGACAAGAAGCCGTACCGGACCCTGCCCGGGGACATCGGCGTCATCGACCCCGTGCCGCGCAAGTCCGGCTACCGCGAGCCCGGCCGCTATCTCACCCTCACCACCTGCGAACCCGAGTGGGGCCACAGCCACCGCCTGATCGCCTGGGCCCACCTCGATGCCACTCAGCCGGTGGAGCAAGGGAAACCCGAGGCACTGCGCCGTTAGTCTGGTGCTCTACGGCGACGCCCTGTGGCGCCTGACGACGGAAGGGACGGCATGTACGGCTGGATCTGGCGGCATCTGCCCGGGAACGCGTGGGTGAAGGCGCTGCTCTCGCTGCTGCTCGTCCTCATGGTCGTCTATGTGCTGTTCCAGTACGTGTTCCCCTGGGCGGAGCCGCTGCTGCCCTTCAACGATGTGACGGTGGACGGCCAATGAGCGCCCGCATTCTTGTCGTCGACAACTACGACAGCTTCGTCTTCAACCTCGTGCAGTACCTGTACCAGCTCGGTGCCGAGTGCGAGGTCCTGCGCAACGACGAGGTCGAGCTCCGGCACGCCCAGGACGGCTTCGACGGCGTGCTCCTCTCGCCGGGGCCCGGCACCCCCGAACAGGCCGGTGTGTGCGTCGACATGGTCCGCCACTGCGCCGCGACCGGCGTGCCCGTCTTCGGCGTCTGCCTGGGCATGCAGTCCATGGCGGTGGCGTACGGCGGCGTGGTGGACCGGGCGCCGGAGCTGCTGCACGGCAAGACCTCGCCGGTCACGCACGAGGGCAAGGGCGTCTTCGCGGGCCTGCCCTCGCCGTTCATCGCCACCCGCTACCACTCGCTCGCCGCCGAGCCCGCCACGGTCCCGGCCGAGCTCGAAGTGACCGCGCGCACGGCCGACGGCATCATCATGGGTCTGCGCCACCGTGAACTGCCCGTCGAGGGCGTCCAGTTCCACCCCGAGTCGGTGCTCACCGAGCACGGCCACCTCATGCTCGCCAACTGGCTGGTGGAGTGCGGGGACACCGGGGCCGTCGCCCGGTCGAGCGGGCTTGCCCCGGTGGTGGGCAGGGCCACGGCGTGACCGTGCACGGTGGCGGGGACGCCGCCGCGCCGGGGGAGCATCCGTCGCCGTGGTTCCGGAGCGGGTCGGCTCCGCCGGGTGGGGAGGTCCCGGATTCCCCGGCCCCGTACACGGCGGATTCCCCGGAGACGTACACGGCGGATTCCCCGGACACGTACACGGCGGCGTACGAAGCGCCACGCGACGACGAGACCATCGGTCTGCGTACGGCTGACACGCGGCGAATAGCCGGCGCCGGTGTCGGGGAGCCGGAGGCGGACGTGGGTGCCGTCGTCCCCGGCGGGCGGGCCGCTCGTCGCAAGGCGGCCGCCGCCAAGCACAGGGGGCGCCGGGGCGCGAAGCCCGCGGCCTCCGGAGCCACCGCGTCCGGGTCGGCCACCGCCACGCCTCCCGCCGCGGGGGAGCGCCCCCTCACCCGCCTCGAAGCCCGCCGCGCCGAACGCGCCGCCAAGCCGGGACCGGCCACCGTGGCCAGCCGCGCCATCGGCGAACTCTTCATCACCATCGGCGTACTGATGCTCCTCTTCGTCACGTACCAGCTCTGGTGGACGAACATAAGGGCCCAGCAGCAGGCGGACGCCGAGGCCCGCAAGCTCCAGGAGAACTGGGCGAAGGGCAAGGGCAAGCCGGGCAGCTTCGAGCCAGGACAGGGCTTCGCCCTGCTGCACATCCCGAAGCTGGACGTCGTCACACCGGTCGCCGAGGGCATCGACAAGCAGAAGGTCCTCGACCGGGGCATGGTCGGCCACTACAACAAGGGCAGCACCAAGACTCCGATGCCGGAGGCGAATCCGGGGAACTTCGCGGTCGCGGGGCACCGGAACACGCACGGCGAGCCGTTCCGCTACATCAACCGCCTCGAACCGGGCGATCCGATCGTCGTCGAGACGCAGGACCGGTACTTCGTCTACAAGATGGCGAGCATCCTGCCGCAGACCGGCCCGGACAACACGAAGGTGCTCAACGCGGTGCCGCCCGGCTCCGGCTTCACGAAACCCGGCCGCTACATCACACTGACCACCTGTACCCCCGAGTTCACGAGTAAGTACCGAATGATCGTGTGGGGCAAGATGGTCGAGGACCGGCCACGCGCCAAGGGAAAGCCACCCGCGTTGGTCGACTAGAAGCTGAGACGGACGGGGCAGACGCAGTGGCAGCCACCACCGAAGAGGACGAGCAGGAGCGGACCGAGGAGTCCGCGCCGAAGCCCGCGCCGCGGCAGCGCGGCCGCGGCCGCATCGCCATGGCCGTCAGCGTCTTCGGCGAACTCCTCATCACCGCGGGCCTGGTCCTCGGCCTGTTCGTCGTCTACTCCCTGTGGTGGACGAACGTGATAGCGGACCGCGAGGCCAAGAAGCAGGGCAACCGCGTCCGCGACCACTGGGAGGCCAAGGGCCCCGGCGCCCTCAACACCAAGGACGGCATCGGCTTCCTGCACGTACCGTCGATGAGCGGCGGCGAGATCCTGGTCACCAAGGGCACCAATACCAAGACCCTCAACCACGGCGTCGCCGGCTACTACACGGACCCCATCAAGTCCGCCCTGCCGCAGGACGAGAAGGGCAACTTCACCCTGGCCGCCCACCGCGACGGCCACGGCGCGAAGTTCCACAAGATCGACAAGATCGACGAGGGCGACCCGATCGTCTTCGAGTCCCGCGACAAGTGGTACGTCTACAAGGTCTACAAAACCCTCCCCGAGACCTCGAAGTACAACGTCCGCGTCCTGGACCCCGTCCCCAAGGAATCGGGCGCGAAGCACGCGGACCGCTACATCACGCTCACCACGTGCACGCCGGTCTTCACGTCCAAGTACCGGTACGTGGTGTGGGGGAAGCTGGAGCGGGTCGAGAAGGTGGACAATGAGCGGACGCCGCCGCCCGAGCTGGATTAGCCGCTGGGTGGACTGGCCCGCTGGGCCGGACTGATCGTTGACGTACGAGGGCCCCGGCACCATCAGGTGCCGGGGCCCTCGTACGTCAGGTGTCGCGCCGCGGGTGGTCAGTCCCGCTCGTGGCGGCCGCCGAAGCCGGTGGCGCCCTCGATGAAGCCGCCTCCGCCGTTGTCACCACCGCCCTGGTCGCCGCCGCCGGGGGTGCCGCCGCCGGTGGTCACCAGGTTGACCGTGGAGCCGGTCTTGACCTGCTGGCCGCCGGGCGGGTCGGACAGGACCACCGTGGCGTCGTCGTCCTGCGGGCCCGTGATGTTGCCGACCGTCAGGTCCGCGTCCTCGATCGCGTCACGGGCGTCGGAGAGCTTCTGGCCCCCGAGGGCCGGAACCGCCACGTTCTCCGGCTCCTCCTCGGCCTTCTTCTTGGCGACCTGGACGGTCACCGTCGAGTCCGGGTCGACCTGGGTGTTGGCCGTCGGCGAGGTCTGGATGACCTTGCCCTCCTCGACGCTGTCGCTCTCGACGTCCGAGCGCTGAGCGGTGAGGCCGCTGGCCTCGATCTGCTTCTTGGCGGCTTCCCAGGTCTGACCGGAGACGTCGGGAACAGTGATCTTCTGCTGCTCCTTGGCGACGTAAAGGGTGATCTTGCTGCCCTTCTGCCGCTCGGTGCCGGAGGTCGGATCCTGTTCGAGGACCTCGCCCGGAGTCTCGGTGGAAATCCGCTGCTTGGTCACTACCTTGAACTGGTACTTGTCGCCCTCGAGCTTCTCCGTGGCCTCGTCGACGTCCGTGCCGATGACACTCGGCACGGCGACCTTCGGCGCACCGGTCGACACGACCACATTGATCGTGTCGCCCTTCTCGGCCTCCGCGTCCGCGCCGGGGTCCTGCGAGCAGATCTCCCCCTTGGGGTACTCCTCGCAGGGCTTGCGCTCGGAGACCTTGAGCGTCAGGTCGACGTTCTTCGCGTTGGTCTCGGCATCGGTCAGCTTCTTGCCGACGAAGTTGGGCACCGTGACGCTGTCGTTGTTGCCGGAGCTCCCGGTGAACGCCCACTTCCCGATGAGGATCGCGCCCACCAGGACCAGGATGCCCGCGAGGACGAGCAGGATCGTCGACGTGTTGCTCTTCTTCTGGCGGCCGCGCCGCGACCCGTCGTCGTAGCCGCCGTCGTCGGGGTTGACCGGCGGCATCATGGACGTCTGGCCGTGGCCGGGGCCGCCGTTCTGCGGGCGGAGCATGGCCGTGGCCTGGTCGTCGGGGTGGCCGCCGTAGCCGACCGCGCCCATGGCGGCGGTGGCCGCGACGGGCTGGCCGTCGAGGCAGGCCTCGATGTCGGCGCGCATCTCGTCGGCCGACTGGTAGCGGTAGTCCGGGTCCTTGGTGAGCGCCTTGAGGACGATCGCGTCCATCTCGGGCGTGATCTCGGCGTCGAAGACGCTGGGGGCCTGGGGCTCCTCGCGGACGTGCTGGTACGCCACCGCGACCGGGGAGTCGCCGACGAACGGCGGCCGCACGGTCAGCAGCTCGTAGAGCAGACAGCCGGTCGAATAGAGGTCGGAGCGCGCGTCGACCTGCTCGCCCTTGGCCTGCTCGGGCGAGAGGTACTGCGCCGTGCCGATGACCGCTGCGGTCTGCGTCATGGTCATGCCGGACTCGCCCATCGCGCGGGCGATGCCGAAGTCCATGACCTTGACCTGGCCGTTGCGCGTCAGCATGACGTTCGCGGGCTTGATGTCGCGGTGCACGATCTGGGCGCGGTGCGAGTACTCCAGGGCCTGGAGGATGCCGACGGTCATCTCCATGGCCCGCTCGGGCAGCAGCTTGCGCCCGGAGTGCAGCAGCTCACGCAGCGTGGAGCCGTCGACGTACTCCATCACGATGTACGGGATGGAGATGTTGTCTACGTAGTCCTCGCCGGTGTCGTAGACCGCGACGATCGCCGGGTGGTTGAGCGAGGCGGCCGACTGGGCCTCACGGCGGAACCGGGCCTGGAACGACGGGTCGCGGGCGAGGTCGACTCGCAGCGTCTTCACCGCCACGGTCCGGCCGAGACGGGTGTCGTGCGCGAGGTAGACCTCCGCCATCCCGCCGCGGCCGAGCACCTGGCCCAGCTCGTACCGGCCGCCGAGGCGACGCGGCTCTTCCATAGCTATTCCAGCCCTCTCCGTCGGTCCCCGACCGCACCGTGTTGCGCGGTCCGGCGGTGTGCTGTCCGGGCATACCGTACCCGGCTCGCCTGACGTGACCCGGCCGCAACCGTCACCCGATACAGGACCGGTATCGCAACGTGCACCGATGTGAAGGGGCCGTGACAGGGGTCACTTCTTGCTGTCGAGAACCGCCTTCATCACGTCCTTCGCGATCGGCGCCGCCAGACCGCCACCGGAGATCTCGCCACGGGCGGCATCGCTGTCCTCGACGACGACGGCCACGGCGACCGGGGAACCCGAGTCGGTCTTGGCGTAGCTGATGAACCACGCGTACGGGTTCTTGCTGTTGTTGAGGCCGTGCTGCGCGGTACCGGTCTTGCCGCCCACTGTGACGCCCGGGATCTTGGCGGCGGTTCCCGTGCCCTCGTTGACCACGGTCTGCATCATGTCCTGGAGCTTCTGCGCGTTCTCCTTGGACAGGGGCTCGCTCATCTCCTTGGGCGAGTGCTTCTCGATCACGTCGAGGTTCGGCGCCTGGAGCTCCTTGACCATGTACGGCTCCATCAGCGTGCCGTCGTTGGCGATCGCGGAGGTGACCATGGCCATCTGCAGCGGCGTCGTGGCGGTCTCGAACTGGCCGATGGAGGACAGCGCGGTCTGCGGCCGGTCCATCTCCTTGGGGAAGACGGAGGCGTTGGAACGGACCGGGACGAACTGCTCCTCGTTGAAGCCGAACTTCTCGGCCGTCTCCAGCATCTTGTCCTTGCCGAGGTCCGAGCCGATCTTGCCGAAGACGGTGTTGCAGGACACCCGCAGCGCCTCACGCAGCGTGGCGTTCTTGCAGGGGATGTTCCCCTCGTTCTTCAGCGGCGTGGTGGTGTCCGGCATCGTCCACGGCAGCGGCGACTTCGTCTTGTCGTCTATGTCCGTGTACAGGCCGTGCTCCATCGCCGCCGCGGCCGTGACCACCTTGAAGGTGGAGCCGGGCGGGTAGGTCTCGCGCAGCGCGCGGTTCAGCATCGGCTTGTCGCGGTCCTTGTCCAGCTTCCCGAAGGTCTCGGCATCCTTGTTGAGGTTGCCGGCGAAGCTGGAGGGGTCGTACGAAGGCGTCGAGGCGAGCGCCAGGATCGCGCCCGTCGACGGGTCAAGGGCGACCACGGAGCCCTTGCCGAGGCCCTTCAGGCCGTTGTACGCGGCCTTCTGGGCGTCGGCGTTGAGGGTCGTGACGACATTGCCGCCCTCCTTCTTCTTGCCGGTCAGCATGTCGAGGCTGCGGCGGAAGAAGAGCCGGTCGTCGTTGCCGGTGAGGATGCCGTCCTCGATGGACTCGATCTGGTTGGCGCCGATGCGCTGCGAGGCGAAGCCCGTCACCGGGGACCACATGGCCCCGTTCTTGTACGTGCGCTTGTACTTGAAGTCGCCGACGTCGACCTTCTTGGAGCCGGTGATGGCCTTGCCGTCGACGATGATGTCGCCGCGCGGCTGGGCGTACCGCTCGATGGACACGCGGCGGTTCATGTCGTGCTTGGCGAGGTCGTCGGCCTGGACGTACTGCAGCCAGTTGTCGCGGATGAGCAGGGCGACGACGAGCAGCCCGCAGAAGATCGCGATGCGGCGTAGGGGCTTGTTCACGGCCGTACCACCTGGGTCATCTCGGCGTCGGGGTTCGGAGCGGGCGAGGGCGCCGGGCGGCGCGCGGTGTCGCTGATGCGCAGCAGGACGCCGATCAGCGCCCAGTTGGCGATCACCGAGGAACCGCCGTACGCCACGAACGGCATGGTCATACCGGTCAGCGGGATCAGGCCCATGACGCCGCCCGCGACGACGAAGACCTGGATCGCGAACGCGCCGGACAGGCCGACCGCGAGGAGCTTGCCGAACGGGTCGCGGGCCGCGAGCGCCGTGCGCACACCGCGCTCCACGATCAGGCCGTAGATCAGCAGGAGCGCCATGATTCCGGCCAGGCCCAGCTCCTCGCCGTACGTGGCGAGGATGAAGTCGGAGTTGGCGGCGAAGCCGATGAGGTCGGAGTTGCCCTGGCCGAGGCCGGTGCCCAGGGTGCCGCCGGAGCCGAACGCCATCAGCGACTGCGCGATCTGGTCGGTGCCGGTCTCCGCGATGACGGTCTTGTTGAACGGGTCCAGCCAGGCATCCACACGCACCTTCACGTGCGGCTCGAACGAGGCGACGCTGACGGCGCCCACGGCCGACATCAGCAGACCGAACACGATCCAGCTGGTGCGCTCCGTGGCGACGTACAGCATCACGACGAACATGCCGAAGAACAGCAGCGACGTACCGAGGTCGGTCTCGAAGACCAGGATCAGGATGGACATCGCCCAGACGGCGACGATCGGGCCGAGGTCACGGCCACGCGGCAGGTACAGGCCCATGAAGCGGCGGCTGGCGAGCGCGAGCGCGTCCCGCTTCACCATCAGATAGCCGGCGAAGAACACCGCGATGACGATCTTCGCGAACTCGGCGGGCTGGATGGAGAAGCTGCCGACCTGGATCCAGATCTTGGCGCCGTAGATGTTCTTGCCGAGGCCCGGCACGAGGGGCAGCAGCAGCAGGCCGATCGCGCCCACCATCGAGATGTACGTGTACCGCTGCAGGACGCGGTGGTCCTTGAGCAGGAGCATGACCGCGACGAACAGCGCTATGCCGACCGCCGTGTACAGCAGTTGCTTGGGCGCGGACGGGCTGAACGCTCCGAAGGAGGCCTTGGCCAGACCTTGCAGCCGCTCCGACTGGTCGAGCCGCCAGATGACCACCAGACCCAGGCCGTTGAGCAGCGTGGCGAGGGGGAGCAGCAGCGGATCCGCGTACGGCGCGAACTTGCGCACCACCAGGTGCGCGACGCCCGCGAGCAGACCGAGGCCCAGGCCGTAGCCGAGCATGCCGGGTGGCAGCTCGCCGGAGATGGCCAGGCCCACGTTCATATAGGCGAACAGCGGGATGACGACGGCGAACGCCAGGAGCGCGAGCTCGGTGTTGCGCCGGCTCGGCGCACCGATGGCGCCGATCGTCGAGGTGTGTGTAGTGCTACTGCTCATGGCGTGCAAGGGCCCCCAACGGCTGCTTACTGCTTACCGCACTGCGGGACCAGATCCTTCTCCTGCTCGGAGAGGCTGGGGCCGGGTGTGGGAGTCGGTGCGGTGGTGGACTCGGACTTTTCGTCCTTGGCGTTCTTCGCGGTCGCTTGCGTCGCGGCCTTGTCGGTCGCGTTCTTGTCGCTCTTGTTGCCGGCGTTGCGGAAGTCCGGCTTCGAGGTGTCGCCGGGGCCGGGCTCGCCGGTCTGGCCGCCCGCCTCGCCCTCGCCGGGCTTGGCGTTGTTGTCGTTCTTCTCGCGGTTCTCGCGGTTCTCCCGCTCGATCTTGCGGCGCTCGGCGTCCTTCTTGCACGCCGATGCCTGCAGACCCAGTTCGTCGATCTTCTTCCGGGCGTCCTCGAGGTTGCCCTCGGAGATCGTCGACTCGACCTGCTTGCGCTGGTACGGCGGCAGGTACTTGAGTTCGATCTCGGGGTGGTCCTTCTCGACCTTCGACAGGCTCACCCACGCGAGGTCCTGGTCGATGCCGCGGTAGAGCGCGACGTGCTCGTCCTTGGTGCCCACGTAGTACTGCGTCTGGGTCCAGCGGTAGCCGCCGTAGAGGCCGCCGCCGAGGACGGCAAGCGCGAGGGCCGTGTACAGCGATCTCTTCAGCCACTTGCGGCCGCCGCCGGGCTTCACGAAGTCCTCGTCGCCATATGCCCCGAAGGAGCCGCTCTCCGGGGCATAGCCCGGGGTGCTGTCGCCGCTTCCGGGCGGGCCGAAGCCGCCTCCGGAGGGGCTGGGGGGCGTCTGGCGGCCGAGGCCGGAGGCGCGGCCCGCGGGCGTCTGCATGGCGCCGTCGTCGTTCGCCTGGAGCTGGTTCTCGGCGACCGCGCCGACGACCACGGGGGTGTCGGAGAGCTGGCCCGCGAGGGTGTCGCCGGTGTCGATGTCCAGGACGTCGGCGACGATCACCGTGATGTTGTCGGGGCCGCCGCCGCGCAGCGCGAGCTGGATGAGCTCCTGCACGGTCTCCTGGGGGCCCTGGTAGCTGGCGAGCGTGTCCTCCATCGTCTGGTGGGACACGACGCCGGACAGGCCGTCGGAACAGATCAAGTACCGGTCGCCCGCGCGGACTTCACGGATCGACAGATCCGGCTCCACGTGGTCCCCGCTGCCGAGCGCGCGCATCAGGAGCGAGCGCTGCGGATGCGTCGTCGCCTCCTCCTCGGTGATGCGGCCCTCGTCGACGAGCCGCTGCACCCAGGTGTGGTCCTGCGTGATCTGCGTCAGCACGCCGTCGCGCAGCAGGTACGCGCGCGAGTCGCCGACGTGTACGAGACCGAGGCGCTGGCCCGTCCACAGCAGGGCCGTGAGCGTCGTGCCCATGCCCTCGAGCTGCGGGTCCTCCTCGACCATCAGCCGGAGCTGGTCGTTGGCCCGCTGCACGGCCGTGCCGAGCGACGTGAGGATGTCCGAGCCGGGGACGTCGTCGTCGAGCGTGACGAGCGTCGAGATCACCTCGGAGCTGGCGACCTCGCCCGCGGCCTGGCCCCCCATGCCGTCGGCGATGGCGAGGAGACGCGGACCCGCGTAGCCGGAGTCCTCGTTCCCCTCCCGGATCATGCCTTTGTGCGATCCGGCGGCGAAGCGCAGTGACAGACTCATGCGCACCTCGCCCGTCGGCTCCGGGTACATCCGCACGGTGCCCACCCTCCGGTCGGGAGCGCGCTGGCGTCCAGGTCCTGGACCGCGTCGGCTCGCTCGCTCCGCTCGCGCTCATTCATGATGTAGCACTACTTCCGCAGCTCGATGACGGTCTTGCCGATGCGGATCGGCGCGCCCAGCGGAACGGGCGTCGGGGTGGTCAGGCGGGTCCGGTCGAGATACGTGCCGTTCGTGGACCCGAGATCCTCGACGATCCACTGGCCGTCACGGTCCGGGTAGATCCTGGCATGCCTGCTGGAGGCGTAGTCGTCGTCCAGGACGATGGTCGAATCGTGCGCCCGGCCCAGCGAGATGGTCTGCCCCTGGAGGGCGACCGTCGTGCCCGCGAGGATGCCCTCGGAGACGACCAGCTTGGTGGGGGCGCCGCGGCGCTGGCGGCCCCCGCTCTGCTGGCGCTGCGGCGGTGGTGCGGCCTGCTGCTGCTGGCGGGCCGCCTGCTGGCGGCCGCCCTCACGGCGCGATCCGCGCTGAGTGACACGCGTACCGAACAGGTCGCTGCGGATGACCTGGACGGCCACGATCACGAACAGCCACAGAACGGCCAGGAAACCCAGCCGCATGACCGTCAGGGTCAGCTCTGACATTGCCCCCGCTTCACCCTTCGGCTTGCCGGTAAATGATGGTGGTGCTGCCCACGACGATCCGCGAGCCGTCGCGGAGCGTAGCGCGGGTGGTGTGCTGCCCGTCTACCACGATGCCGTTGGTAGACCCGAGATCCTGGATCGTCGAGGGCGTTCCGGTCCGGATCTCACAGTGCCGGCGGGATACGCCGGGGTCGTCGATCCGCACATCGGCGTCGGTGCTGCGGCCCAGCACCAGCGTCGGGCGGGAGATCTGATGGCGATTGCCGTTGATCTCGATCCAGCGCCGCACCTGCGCGCCCGGAACGGGGCCGGCTCCCGGCCCCTGCGGCCGGCCCGGCGCCGCTGCGGCGCC
>NZ_BMNG01000005.1:0-309514 GCF_014646335.1 Streptomyces lasiicapitis | reverse complement strand
GTTCGGCTGCCGCGCCGCGGCCCGCGCCCGCGCCGGGAGGCGGCGCGGCGGGCATGGGAGGGGCGCCCGAGGGACCCTGCGGGTGGCCTTGGCCGCCGCGCGGGCCCTGGCCGGCGCTCGTGGGTCCGCCACCGGGAGCGGCGGGTCCGCCGGGGCCCATGGGGCCGCCGGGAGCGTGGTCGGGGCTCTGCGAGGTGCTGGACGCGAGCGTGCGGCTGCGCACCCGGTAGAGGCCCGTGTCCAGGTCCTCCGCCTTCTCCAGGTGGACCTTGATGGGGCCCATGAAGCTGTAGCGCTGCTGCTTGGCGTACTCGCGCACCATGCCGGAGAGCTCGTCGCCGAGCTGCCCCGAATACGGGCTCAGGCGCTCGAAGTCGGGCGCGCTGAGCTCGACGATGAAGTCGTTGGGCACGACGGTCCGCTCGCGGTTCCAGATCGTCGCGTTGTTGTCGCACTCCCGCTGGAGGGCGCCGGCGATCTCGACGGGCTGGACCTCGGACTTGAACACCTTGGCGAAGGTGCCGTTGACCAGACCTTCGAGTCGCTGCTCGAACTTCTTCAGGACTCCCATGGGGCACCTCCTCCGTCGTTGTCATCCTCGTACTGCTTACTGATCGTATCCACGCGCCGGGAAATCAGGTGGTTCCCCCTGTCTGCCCAGACCACGAGTGTCGCCTCTCACAAGGCATGCCCGCACTGGTCTTCCGCGATCCTCCGGGTTCCTTCAGGGGGGTCCCGGGGCTCCACCGGGGGTTCCGTAGCCGATCTTCAGGGATCAGTCAGGGACTCCCGTGGGAACCGGTCGGGCCGGGACTCCGTCCACTCGCCGTCGTGTCTGTGCCGACGGCTCGGTCCGGCCTGGTCCGGCTCGCTCCGCGTACATGCGTGCCGCGCTCCTGCTCGGGGCTGCTTCCGTGCTCCTCCTGGGCTCCTTGTGGGCTCCTTCCGGGTTCCCGCGCCGGGCCTGTGTCCGGCCTGGCTCGGGCCTCCTCTTACTAGGGATCGTAGAGGGGGTCCGAAGCCAGTGTCCCGCACGCGGCTGTGGACCTAGGAGGAGGACTTGACGCGTGGCTTGGTTGCGTCAGGCGGGCGGTTCGGCCGGTTCCGGGGTGGCCGGACGGGCGGTGCCGGGCGGTGCCGGGGGCGGTGGGGCAGGCGGCACCGGCGTGGGGACCAGGGGCGGGGCCCGCCCCTGGTCCCCACCCTGTCCCCCCGAATACGGATGTGAATCCACCGTCCCCAGCGTGCTAATCTTCTCGATGTCGGCAGGCGCTCGCACCACTCAGTGAGAGACCCAAAGACAACACCCATGCGCGGGTGGCGGAATAGGCAGACGCGCTGGATTCAGGTTCCAGTGCCCGAAAGGGCGTGGGGGTTCAACTCCCCCCTCGCGCACAGATGAAAGACCCCGGCTTAGCTGGGGTCTTTCTGTTTTTCCACCTGTCTCTCCGTCGAGGTCGGGTCGGTGGTGACGTATGTCACCGGCAGGGGTCGGCTCGGGTGGCCGTGGGGAGTTGTCCACAGGCTGTGACGGGGATTCGCGGGCGGGGGTAACGTCGATGCCAGTTGAAGGCCGTGGACGGGGGCGATGGGCGTGGCTGAGACAACTCACACACCGGGCGTGAGCGGGAACGGGCGGCAGGGCGCGGGACGCCTGCCCCGCGTGGAGGGCTTCGCGCACTGGCCTTCGTACGGGACGTCCGCGCACGCACAGACCGAGCGGCCCGGGCACGTCCAGCCCAAGCAGGAGGGCAAGGCGCTGCGCACCCGCACCCCGCGGTCCGCGCACGCGGAGTTCACGGTCGACGAGCACCGCCCGGACCCCGTCACCGTCATCGAGGAGACCAACCGCGGCCGGCTCGCGGAGCTCACGCCGCTCCGCGTCGGCAGGATGGCCGCGACGCCCTTCGCCTTCCTGCGCGGCTCCGCAGGCCTCATGGCCCACGACCTCGCCCGCACCCCGCTCACCGGCATCGGCGCCCAGATCTGCGGCGACGCCCACGCGGCCAACTTCGGGCTCTACGGGGACGCGCGCGGCGGCCTCATCATCGATCTGAACGACTTCGACGAGACGGTGCACGGCCCCTGGGAGTGGGACGTCAAGCGCCTCGCCACCTCCCTCGTCCTCGCGGGCCGCGAGGCGGGCGCCACGGAAGACACCTGCAAGGAAGCGGCGTACGACGCCGTGGGCGCGTACCGCCGCACCATGCGGCTGCTCGCCAAGCTCCCTGTCCTCGACGCGTGGAACGCCATCGCCGACGAGGAACTGGTCTCCCACACGGACGCCCGCGACCTGCTCGGCACCCTCGACCGCGTCTCCGAGAAGGCCCGGCAGAACACGAGCGCCCGCTTCGCCGCCAAGTCGACCGAGCCGGTTCCCGGCGCCGAGGCCCCGGCGGGTCACGCCACTCCCCGGCGCTTCGTCGACGCGCCCCCCGTGCTCCGGCGGATACCGGACGCGGAGGCCGCGGCGGTTGCCGCCGCCCTCGGTGAGTACCGCACCACCCTGCCGGAGGACCGCCTGCCCCTCCTCGCGCGGTATTCGATCCAGGACGTTGCCTTCCGCGTCGTGGGCACCGGCAGCGTCGGACTGCGCTCCTATGTGGTGCTGCTTCTCGACCACCGGGGGGAGCCGCTGGTCCTCCAGGTCAAGGAGGCCGGGCCCTCCGCGCTGCTTCCGCACCTGCCCGCGGCGGGCTTCAAGGAGCCCGCGGGCGAACACGAGGGCCGGCGGGTCGTCCTCGGCCAGAAGCGCATGCAGGTCGTCAGCGACTTCCTGCTCGGCTGGACGACGATATCCGGACGGCCTTTCCAGGTACGGCAGTTCAGGAACCGCAAGGGCAGCGTCGACCCGGCCGCCCTCGCCGCCGACCAGCTCGACGACTACGGCCGCATGACCGGCGCCCTGCTCGCCCGCGCCCACGCCCACAGCGCCGACCCCCGGCTCATCTCCGGGTACTGCGGCAAGAACGACGAACTGGACGAGGCGATGGCCGCCTTCGCGGTGGCGTACGCCGACCGCACGGAGGCCGACCACGCCCAGCTCGTCGCCGCGGTGCGGGAGGGCCGGCTGCGCGCCGAGTCCTAGGGGGGTCGTGGCCTAGGCTGGACAGGTGACGACCCCGGAAGCCGAGCCGACGAGCCCCGAGACGCCCGAGGAGCCTGCGCGGCCCGAGGAGGGTGCGCGGCCTGACGGGGCCGCGCGGCCCGAGGAGCGGCTTGAGAAGGCGGTGCGCGCTGCCGAGCAGGCGCTCATCGAGTACGAGATCGCGGTGGAGACCTTCCGGGTCGAGGTGGAGAATTTCTCCCGCCTCCACCACCAGAAGCTCGGCCCGATGTACGCCCGCCTCGACGAGCTGGACGCACTGATCGCCGAGGCCGTGGCGGCACGGTCCGGGGACCCCGAGGACCTGCGCAAGGCGGACGAGGCGCGGGCGCGGGTGCTGCCCATGCCCGACGTCGAGGAGCTGTTCCACGGCTGGATGGACGGCGACGGGCTGTTCCCGGAAGCCGCGGCGATGCTCACCGACCAGACCGTGCGCCCGCCGCAGCGGGTACGGCCGAGCGACGAGGTCCGCAAGCTCTACCGGGAACTGGTCCGCAAGGCCCACCCCGACCTCGCGCAGGACGACAAGGAGCGCGAGCGCCGCGACGAGTTCATCACGCGCGTGAACGCCGCGTACGGCCGCGGCGACGAGGCGTCGCTGCGGGAGCTGCTCGCCGAGTGGGAGGCGGGCCCGGTGCCCGAGGAGCTTCGGCCCACCCCGAGCGAGGAGCTGTACGCCCGGCTCGAATGGCTGGCCCGGCGCAAGGAACTGCTCACGGTCGTGGCCCAGGACCTGGAGGAGAGCGCGATCGGCTCGATGCTCAAGCTGGCGCCCGACGACCCCGACCGCTTCCTGGAGGAGATCGCCGAGCAGCTCCTGGCGCAGGTCGCGGAGCGCGAGGCGGAGCTGGAGCGGGTCACCGCCTGAGCGGTGTGGGACGCGTGGCCGTGTCGTGTCGGGGGTCGGGTAACGTCGGGGGCATGGAATTCGGATCCGGGGTGCCCACGGTCACAGTCGCTGATCTCTCGGGCGGGGACTTCCTCCTTGACGTCCGCGAGGACGACGAGTGGCAGGCGGGGCACGCGGCAGACGCGCTGCACATTCCGATGAGCGACTTCGTCTCCCGCTTCGGGGAGTTGACCGAGGCGGCGCCGCAGGACGGCAAGATCCACGTGATCTGCCGCTCCGGCGGCCGTTCCGCGCAGGTGACGATGTACCTCGCCCAGCAGGGCCTCGACGCCGTGAACGTCGACGGCGGCATGCAGGTCTGGGAGGCCTCGGGCAAGCCCGTGGTCGACGACAAGGGCCAGCCCGGCACGGTGATCTAGCCCGCGCTCAGCGCGGGCGTGCGCCCGGCCGCACCGCTCAGCCAAGGGTGTGTGCGGCCAGCAGGTCCCCCAACGCCTCCTCGTGTGCCGCGGCCGGGCCGAGCGCCAGCTCCAGGTGCTTGGCCCAGGCGTGATAGCGGTGCAGGGGATAGTCGGTGTCCGCGCCGAAGCCGCCGTGCAGGTGCTGCGCGGTCTGCACCACGCGGCGTACGCCGTCCGCAGCCCAGATCTTGGCCACCGCCACATCCCCGGACACCGGAAGCGGCCCGCCGTTGCCCGCGCCCGCGCGGTCCGGTGAGCTGAGCCGCCACGCGGCCTGCCAGAGGGTGACCTCCATGGCGCGCAGGTCGATGTACCGGTCGGCGGCCTGCATCGCGACCGCCTGGAACGTGGCGACGGGAAACCCGAACTGCTCGCGCTTGCTGGTGTATTCACTCGTCATGCCCAGCACGCCGGTACCGAGCCCGAGCGCGAGCGCACAGGTGCCCGTCGCCAACAGGTCCCGCAGGAAGTCCCAGGCCCCGTCCGCCGTGATGACATCGCGGGCCCCCACTCGTACGGAGTCCAGGCGCAACTCCCCCAGCCGTTCACCACTGGTGGAGAACTGCTCGGCGAGGACGAGCCCGGCACACGCGCGGGGCACGAGGGCGAGGATCGTGCTGCTGTCGTCGGCGGTGGCGGTGGCGGTGGCGGGTACGACGGTGAAGTCGGCGTCGTAGGCCCACGGGACGCCCGTCTGGACGCCGTCCAGGATCCAGTCGTCGCCGTCGGGGCGCGCGGTGACGGCGAGTTCGGCGCCGTCGTGTCCGGTGCGGCCGTTCGCCGCGACGGTCAGGACGGTCTCGCCCCGGGCGGCGGACGCGAGCACGGCCTCCTTCAACTCGGCGGCGCCATAGGCCTGGACGGCGTACGCGGCCGCGCAACTCTCCAGGAGCGGAACGCGGGCGAGCACCTTCGCCGACTCCCGCAGCACCAGGCAGAGCGCGATGGGGTCCAGGCCCGACCCGCCGTACTCCGGCGCGAGGAGCAGGCTGAGCAGGTCGGCATCCGCGAGCTTGGCCCACAGCGCCCGGTCGAAGTCCTCGGCGACCGCACCCGGGGTGAGGGCGGGACTGGGCACGCCGTCCGGCGCGACACCGGCGAAGACCGCCTTGGCCGCCTCGAGCGCTGCCTGCTGCTCCTCGGTGAAGGTGAAGTCCACTGCTTGTCCCTCCGCACCGGCCGGTTCATGTCTCGTCGGCCCGCCCAGGCCCAGGCACCGACTCTCGGTCCGGGGTCCTGTTTCTGACGGGTCGTCAAGATAGAACAGGTTCTACGGGAAGGGAACAGTCGCGCCGGAGCAGGGGGCGGCGGCGGGAGCGCAGGGCGGCGCCCCGCTGCCCCAACCGCGGCTAGAGGGCGCCCCGCAGCCGCAGCCGCAGCCGCAGCCGTAGCGGCAGCTGCAGCCGCATGCCCGCTCAGCGGTCGAAGTCCAGCTCCACCTTGGCCGTGGTCGGGTGCGACTGGCACGCGAGGACGTATCCGGCTTCGGTCTCCTCCGGTTCCAGGGCGAAGTTCCGGTCCATGCGGACCTCGCCGGACACCTTGAACGCGCGGCAGGTGCCGCACACTCCGCCCTTGCAGGCGAACGGCGCGTCCGCGCGGTTGCGCAGCACCGTGTCCAGGAGGGACTCGCCCGCCCGCACCGGCCAGGTCCCGGAGCGGCCGTCCAGGGTGACGGTGACCGCGCTGTCCGCCGGGGCGGGCACGGCCGGTGCCGTCACGAGGCCGTCGTCCACGTGGAATATCTCCTCGTGGATGCGGTGCCGTGACACCCCCAGGGCGCGCAGCGTCCGCTCGGCGCCCTGCACCAGGCCGTACGGACCGCACAGGAACCAGCCGTCGACCTCCTCGACCGGCAGCAGCGCGGGCAGCAGCCGGGTGAGCCGCTCCTCGTCCAGGCGCCCCGAGTCGAGGCCCGCCTGCTGCTCCTCGCGGGAGAGCACCGTCACCAGCTGGAAGCGGTCGGGCCAGCGGTCCTTGAGGTCGGCGACCTCGTCGAGGAACATCGTGGACGCCGCCGTGCGGTCGCTGCGTATGAGGCAGAACTCGGCGCGCGGCTCGCGCTCCAGGAGCGTCGTGACGATGGAGAGCACCGGTGTGATGCCGCTGCCGCCGACCACCGCGGCATACCGCCCCGGGGCCGGGTCCAGGGTGAAGCGGCCCGCCGGGGTCATCACCTCCAGCTCGTCACCCGCCACGATCTCCTTGTGCGCGTACGTCGAGAAGACGCCGCCCTCCACCACGCGCACGCCCACCCGCAACCGCCGCGGCTCACCGGCCGCTTGGGGGGACGGCGCCGGCGAGCAGATCGAGTACGTACGCCGGATCTCCGTGCCGTCGACCACGCGGCGGATGGCCAGGTGCTGGCCCGGTGCGTACCGGTACTCCTCGCGGAGGGCCGGGGGCACCTCGAAGGTCAGCGTCACGGAGTCGTCGGTGAGCTGCTCGACCGCCGCCACGCGGAGCGGGTGGAAGCGCGCCATCACAGCTCCTTGAAGTGGTCGAAGGGCTCGCGGCACGAGACGCAGCGGCGCAGTGCCTTGCATGCGGTGGACGAGAAGCGGCTGAGCAGCTCCGTGTCCGTCGAGCCGCAGTTCGGGCAGCGGACCGTCAGGGACAGCGGGACCGGGCCGTCGGCGGCGTGCGGGCGCGGCGGGGCGATGCCGAACTCGGCGAGTTTGCGGCGGCCTTCGGCGCTGATGTCGTCCGTCGACCAGGCGGGGGAGAGCACCGTGCGCACGCTGACGTCGTCACGGCCGTGCTCGCGCAGCACCTGTTCTATGTCCGCGGACATCGCTTCTATGGCGGGGCAACCCGTGTACGTCGGGGTCAGCTCGACGTCGACGTGGCCCGTGCCGCTGACCCGCAGGGAGCGGAGCACGCCCAGCTCGGCCAGGGTGATCACGGGCAGCTCGGGGTCGGGCACGGCGCCCGCCAGCGCGCTGAGCTCGGCTTCGAGGGCGGTGGGGGTGCGGGGGGCCGTGGTCACCATGACGCCCCCGGGTGGCTGCGGTGCAGGTGCTGCATCTCGGCGAGCATCCGGCCGAACGACTCCGTGTGCAGGCCCTCGCGGCCCGCGCCGGCCGTCCACGCCCCGCTCTGCGGGCCCTCGGGGACGCTGAGCGTTGCCTTTTCGATCACTTCGGTGACCCTGGCGGTCCACTGCTCGCGCATGCCCTGCCAGTCGAGGTCCAGGCCCGGCACGGGCTGGAACATCTCTCCGGTGAACCGCCACAGCGCGTCCAGGCCGCGCCGCATCCGCTCGTGGCTCTCCGCCGTGCCGTCGCCGAGCCGCAGCGTCCACTGCTCGGCGTGATCCTGGTGGTAGGCGACCTCCTTGACGGCCTTCGCGGCGAGGGGGGCCAACAGGCTGTCGGTGTCGGCCAGTTGGCCGTACAGAAGGGTCTGATACACCGAGAAGTAGAGCTGGCGAGCGATGGTGTGGGCGAAGTCGCCGTTCGGCTGCTCGACGAGCTGGAGGTTGCGGAAGGCGCGCTCCTCGCGCAGATACGCCAGTTCGTCCTCGTCACCCGCAAGGGAGAGCAGCACGCGGGCCTGGCCGAGCAGGTCCAACGCGATGTTCGCCAGGGCGACCTCTTCTTCGAGGACGGGGGCGTGGCCCGCCCATTCACCCAGGCGGTGCGAGAGCACCAGCGCGTCGTCGCCCAGGGCGAGGGCCGCGGCGTGGAGGGCCGGGGCTTCGGTGGTCGTGGGCGCGGGGCCCGCCCCCGGGGACGCGGGGGACACTGGTGTCGGGGTCACAGGTGCTTCACTCCTTCCGGGATGTCGTAGAACGTCGGGTGGCGGTAGGGCTTGTCGGCGGACGGGTCGAAGAAGGAGTCCTTCTCGTCCGGTGAGGAGGCCGTGATCTGCGTGGACGGCACTACCCAGATGGAGACGCCCTCGTTCCTGCGCGTGTACAGATCACGGGCGTTGCGCAGCGCCATCTCGGCGTCCGGGGCGTGCAGGCTGCCCGCGTGGGTGTGGGACAGGCCGCGGCGCGAGCGCACGAACACTTCCCACAACGGCCATTCGGTCGAGCTGCTCATGCGGTCGCCTCCTTGCGCTCGCTGTGCTTGACGGCGTGGGCGGCCGCTGCCTCGCGCACCCAGGCGCCCTCTTCATGGGCGCGCCTGCGCTGTGTGATGCGCTGTTCGTTGCACGGGCCGTTGCCCTTGAGGACCGACCAGAACTCGCTCCAGTCGATCGCTCCGAAGTCGTGCTGTCCGCGCTCCTCGTTCCACTTCAGGTCCGGGTCCGGCAGGGTCAGGCCGAGGGACTCGGCCTGGGGGACGCAGATGTCCACGAAGCGCTGGCGCAGCTCGTCGTTCGAGTGGCGCTTGATCTTCCAGATCATCGACTGCTCGGAGTGCGACGACTCCGCGTCCGGCGGGCCGAACATCATCAGGGACGGCCACCACCAGCGGTCCACGGCGTCCTGGGCCATCGCGTGCTGCGCCGGTGTGCCGCGGCTGAGGGCGAGCAGCAGCTCGTACCCCTGGCGCTGGTGGAACGACTCCTCCTTGCAGACGCGGACCATCGCGCGGGCATAGGGGCCGTACGAACACCGGCACAGGGGGACCTGGTTGGTGATCGCCGCGCCGTCCACGAGCCAGCCGATCGCGCCTACGTCCGCCCAGGTCAGGGTGGGGTAGTTGAAGATCGACGAATACTTCTGGCGGCCGGAGTGGAGCTTGTCGAGCAGGTCGTCGCGGCTCGCGCCGAGCGTTTCCGCCGCGCTGTACAGATAAAGGCCGTGGCCCGCCTCGTCCTGGACCTTGGCCATCAGGATCGCCTTGCGGCGCAAGGAAGGCGCGCGCGTGATCCAGTTGGCCTCCGGCTGCATGCCGATGATCTCGGAGTGGGCGTGCTGCGCTATCTGGCGCACGAGCGTGGCGCGATAGGCGTCCGGCATCCAGTCGCGCGGCTCGATGCGCTCGTCGGCCGCCACGGCCGCGTCGAAGGCGGACTCCAGCGCCGGCGCGGCGGTGTCCGCGGCGCCTGCCGCTGGGTGGTGCGGCGCCGTACTGGGCGGCTGGTGCGCTGTCGCCATCTCGGTCCCCCTCGACCTCGGGCAGTGTCCCGGCAACTCTCGGTGTCAGATGCCTCGGCATCCCCGCGAAACCGGCGACCTACCGACCGATCGTTCGGTTCGTGGGAATTCAATGGTGCGGCGCCTCGCCATAAGGTGTCAACCCTGTGGATAACCTCCGGGACGCTGTGCCTGGCGGGCGGGCCTGAGTACCGTTCCGGCGGCAGGGTTCGGTCGTGGGGTCGAGGAACGGGGCGAGATGGACGCGTACGACAAGGGTTCGGGCGGCGGGGCCGCCGAGCCCGATGACGCGCCCGCGGTGCCCGATGCGGTGCCTGCCCGGCCTGAGGCCTTGCCCGCCGGGGCCGGCGGCACCCCCGCCCCACCCGACCACGCCCCCACGGGGCCCGACCACGCCCCCACCGGGCCCCACCAGGCCCCCACCGGGCCCGACGACACCCCCGCCCAGCCGGAATCCGGCATCGCCGCCCTCTCCCGAGGCCCGCAAGTCGTCGCCGCCCTCGTCCTCGCCGCGGTCGTGGTCGGCGTCTGCGTCCACGTCGGGATGCTGTTCCTGCACGTGGCGCCGTCGAACACCGTGACCAAGAAGCACGGCGGGACCGTGGACGACTGGGTGTATCCGGAGTTCGAGCAGAACTGGAAACTGTTCGCGCCCAACCCGCTGCAGCAGAACGTCGCGGTGCAGGTCCGCGCGCAGATCCGCACCGCGGACGGGGTCGGCCGGACCACACGCTGGTACGACCTGTCCGCGCAGGACGGCGCCGCCATCGACCACAACCTGATGCCGAGCCACACGCAGCAGAACGAGCTGCGCCGGGGCTGGGACTTCTTCGTGGCCACGCACGACGCGCAGAATCGTCCCACCGGTCTGCGCGGCGAGCTGTCCGAGCGCTACATCCGCCGCATCGTGCTGCTGCGCCTGAACCGGCACGAGCCGCTGGCCCGCGGCGAGGCCTTCGACCAGGTGCAGGTCCGGTCCCGAACCACGGCGGTGCGGCCACCGGAGTGGAGCGACGAGAAGATCAACACCAAGCCGGTGCTGCGGGTGCTGCCGTGGTGGTCGGTGACCCCGGCCGACCTGCCGCTGGCCGGGGAGGACCGGGCGCGGAGAGACGTGGCCGCCGATCGGACGGAGGGCGCCCGGTGACCCGCGCTGATGGGGAGCACCCGGTGGCCCGGTCCGTCCACGCGGGCGGGCGCCTGACGTCCCGCTTCGAACCGTTCGCCCGTGCCGTGCAGCGCGTCACGGCGCACGCCCTCGGCCCGTACCAGACCGCCATCGTGCGCATCGGTTTCGCCGCGACATGGCTGATGTTCCTGCTGCGCGAACTGCCGCACCGGCGTGAGCTGTACGGGCCCGACGGGCCGTGGAACTGGGACATGGCCCGGCAGCTCATCTCCGCCAATGACGCCTTCACGGCGCTGATGTGGTCGGACGGCCGGTTGTGGTTCGAGATCGTCTACTTCCTGGCGATCGTCTCCAGCGCCCTGCTGCTGGTGGGCTGGCGCACGCGCACCATGTCCGTGCTGTTCATGATCGGCGTGCTGTCGCTGCAGAACCGCAGCATCTTCATGGGCGACGGCGGCGACAACGTCATCCATCTGATGGCGATCTACCTGGTGTTCACGCGGTGCGGCCAGGTCTGGTCCCTGGACGCGCGCCGCGCGGCACGCCTCGACGGGGCCGGTCGTGACGACCGCGTCGGCCCGGTGCTGTGGTGGGTCCTCGGCCTCGCGCTGTCCGTCGTGACGTTCATGGGGGAGCTCGGCGGGTTCTGGCTGGTGCTCTTCTGGGGGCTGTGGCTCGCGCACGGCCTGTGGTGGGTGGTCTCGCGGCGCGCGCCGCGGAGCGAAGCGCGGGTGCTGCTCGACGTCGTCGCCAACCTCGCGCACAACGCCGCCCTGTTGGTGATCATGGTCGAGGCGTGCCTGATCTACGCCACCGCGGGCTGGTACAAGATCCAGGGAAGCCGCTGGCAGGACGGCACGGCCGTCTACTACCCCCTCCAGCTCGACTACTTCTCCCCCTGGCCCGCGCTCGCCGACCTCCTCACCTCGCACGGCGTGCTGGTCATGCTGGTGACCTACGGGACGGTCGCCGTGCAGGTCGCCTTCCCGTTCACCCTGTTCAACCGGCGCGTCAAGAACGTCCTGCTCGCGGCGATGATCTTCGAGCACGCCGTCATCGCCATCGTCCTGGGGCTGCCGTTCTTCTCGCTCGCGATGATCGCCGCCGACGCGGTCTTCCTGCCGACGTCGTTCCTGCGACGCCTCGGCGGCCGGCTGGCACGCGCGCGTAGAGGGCTGATTTCCCGTACGCCGCTCTCTCGGGTGCGGCGTTTGCCACGTATGCCGCGTCTTGCGCGCGGGGATGCGTTTCCGGGGTCGCGCGGCGAGGAGAAGCACGCCCAGGAGGCCGCGGAGGACGCGCGCGTAGGCTTCGGGGCATGAGTGTGAGCGGCACGGCCGGGGTCGAGGGGCTCCCGGCGGAGCAACAGCCCCCGGAAGACCCGCTGCGCGCCTGGCGCGGCCTCGCCGACACCTCCGTGCTCCTCGACGGCTTCCACGCCCTGAAGCACGCGCTGCGCTTCGGTGCCCGCATCCCCGTGGCGCTGACCAGCGACAAGGCCGCCGTCCTCGCCCTTGCGGCGGACCTGGCACCGGACGTGGCCGCCGCCCTGGACGCGCTGCTCGCCGAGACCGACGACGCGACGCTGCGCGCCCTCGTGCCGCGGCTGCACCCCACGGCAGTGGCCGCCTTGGCGGTACGTCCGTCACGCACCGCCAACCTTCAGGTGCTGGCGCACACCCCCAGGCCCGCTCCCGTCGTCGTCCTCGACGATCCGCGGAACCTGGGCAACGCCGGGGCGGTGATCCGGCTCGCCGCGGGCTTCGGCGCGACCGGTGTCGTGACGACCGGCACGCTCGACCCCTGGCATCCCACCGTCGTACGCGGCGGCGCGGGCCTGCACTTCGCCACGGCGGTGGAGCGCGTGGACGTCGCCGAGCTGCCCGCGGGCCCGGTGTTCGCCCTCGACGCGGAGGGCGAGGACATCCGTGGCCTCAAGCTCCCCGACGACGCCGTGCTCGCCTTCGGGTCGGAGCGCAGCGGCCTCTCGTCCGAACTGCGCGCCCGCGCGGACCACTTGGTGTCGCTGCCGATGCGGCCGCAGGTGTCGAGCTACAACCTCGCGACGAGCGTCGGCATGACGCTCTTCCACTGGTCCTCGGGACGGCCCCCGGGAGCCCAGGTCTGAGCCCGTGCTCCCGGGGACGTGTTCCCTGGGTCGTGCGCCCGCGCCGGACCGACCGGCTCAGGCGTCCTTGCGGATCTCCACCACCCGGAAGCGGTTGGCCACGAACGCGCTGTCGCACAGCGCGGCGTTCGCCGCCGGGTTGCCGCCGGAGCCGTGGAAGTCCGAGAAGGCCGCCGTCTGGTTCACATAGACGCCGCCCGTGAGGTTCAGCGAGAGCTGGGCGCTCTCCTCCAGGCAGGTCTCCTCGACGGCGGAGGACACCTCCTCGGAGGTCGTGTACGCCCCGACGGTCATCGCGCCCTTGTCGCGGACCGTGCGCCGCAGCAGCTCCACCGCGTCCGCCGCCGAGTCGACCGCCACGGCGAAGGAGACGGGGCCGAAGCACTCGCTGAGGTAGGCCGCCTCGGCGTCCGGCTTGGCGCCGTCCAGCTTGACGATCACGGGGGTGCGCACCACGGCGTCCGGAAACTCCGGGTTGCTGATCTCCCGGGAGGCGAGGGCGACTTCACCGATCCCGGGGGCCGCCTCCAGGCGGGCCTTCACGTCCGGGTTGACCAGGGCGCCCAGGATGCCGTTCGCCCGGGCCTCGTCGCCGAGCAGGCCGTCCACCGCGCCCGCGAGGTCCGAGACCACCTCGTCGTACGACTTCTTGCCCGCGTCCGTCGTGATGCCCTCGCGGGGGATCAGCAGGTTCTGCGGGGTGGTGCACATCTGGCCGCTGTACAACGACAAGGAGAAGGCCAGGTTCGACAGCATGCCCTTGTAGTTGTCGGTCGACTCGACGACGACCGTGTTGACGCCTGCCTTCTCCGTGTAGACCTGCGCCTGGCGGGCGTTGGTCTCCAGCCAGTCGCCGAAGGACGTCGAGCCCGTGTAGTCGATGATCTTGATTTCGGGGCGGGTGGCGAGGGTCTTGGCGATGCCCTCGCCGGGCCGCTCGGTGGCGAGCGCGACCAGGTTTGGGTCGAAACCGGCCTCGCTCAGGACCTCGCGGGCCACGCGCACCGTCAGGGCGAGCGGCAGCACCGCGCGGGGGTGCGGCTTCACCAGGACGGGGTTGCCGGTGGCCAGGGAGGCGAAGAGGCCGGGATAGCCGTTCCACGTCGGGAAGGTGTTGCAGCCGATCAGGAGCGCGATGCCGCGCCCGACGGGCGTGAAGCGCTTGGTCAGGGCGAGCGGGTCGCGCTTGCCCTGCGGCTTGGTCCACTCCGCGGAGCCGGGAGTGCGGGACTGCTCGGCATAGGCATACGCCACCGCTTCCAGGCCGCGGTCCTGGGCGTGCGGGCCGCCCGCCTGGAACGCCATCATGAAGGCCTGGCCGCTGGTGTGCATGACCGCGTGGGCGAACTCGTGCGTGCGGGCGCTGATGCGCGAAAGGATCTCCAGACAGACCATCGCGCGCGTCTCCGCGCCCGCGTCGCGCCAGGCACGCATGCCCGCGCGCATGGCCGGCAGCAGCGCGTCCACGTCCGGGTGCGGATACGTGATGCCCAACTCAGGGCCGAAGGGGGAGACTTCCGCGCCCGTCCAGTCGTCCGTGCCCGGCTGGTCGAGGTCGAAGCGGTTGTTCAGGAGGGCCTCGAAGGCCGCCTTGCCTTCGGGGAGGCTCAGGCTTCCGTTCTCGCCGTAGGCCTTGGGGTGTTCGGGGTGGGGCGACCAGTACGCGCGCGTGCGGATCGTCTCCAGCGCCTGGTCGAGGGTGGGCCGGTGCTTGGCGATCAGCGTGTGCGCGGTGAGTTCGGCGGCCATGAGGGACCAACTCCTCGTCGAGCCAGCTCTCCTTCGAGCCGGCGAGCTGGGCAGGGACTGTGCGGGAACGGCTGGACAGAGCTAGAGTAACCGAACGATCGGTCGGTACAAGGGGGTCTGCCGAACCTGTGGAAAACCTCCCCTCCGGCCACCCCGAGCCCCTGGCCGAGACCCCTGTGCGGGAGGATCGCGAGCATGACAGCACTCGATCTCAGCAGCCCCGTTGCCGTGGTCGGCACCGGCACCATGGGCCAGGGCATCGCCCAGGTCGCGCTGGTGGCGGGCCACCCCGTGCGGCTGTACGACGCCGCGCCCGGCTTCGCGAAGACGGCGGCCGCCGCGATCACCGCACGCCTGGACCGCCTCGTGGAGAAGGGCCGCGTCGACGCGGCCGCCCGTGACGCCGCCGCGGGCCGCCTGCGGGCCGTCGAGAGCCTCGCCGAGCTGTCCGGGTGCGAGCTCGTCGTCGAGGCGGTCCTGGAGCAACTGGACGTCAAACAGCGCCTGTTCCAGGACCTGGAGGAGGTCGTCGGCGACGGCTGTCTGCTCGCCACGAACACCTCGTCCCTGTCCGTGACCGCCGTCGGGGGCGCCTTGAAGCACCCGGGGCGCTTCGTGGGGCTGCACTTCTTCAATCCCGCGCCCCTGCTGCCCCTGGTGGAGGTCGTCAGCGGCTTCGCCACGGACGAAACGGCGGCCACGCGCGCGTACGACACCGCGAAGGCCTGGGGGAAGACCCCGGTGCGCTGCGCCGACACCCCCGGCTTCATCGTCAACCGCATAGCCCGGCCCTTCTACGCCGAGGCGCTGCGCGTGCACGAGGAGCGGGCCGCCGACCCCGCGACGATCGACGCGGTCCTGCGCGAGTGCGGCGGCTTCAGGATGGGCCCCTTCGAGCTCACGGACCTCATCGGCCAGGACGTCAACGAAGCCGTCACGCGCTCGGTGTGGGAGTCCTTCTTCCAGGACCCCAAGTTCACGCCGTCCCTCGCCCAGCGACGCCTCGTCGAATCCCGCCGCCTGGGCCGCAAGTCGGGCCAGGGCTGGTACGCGTACGGGGACGGCGCCGAGAAGGCCGAACCCCACACCGCCGAGCCCCAGGCGGCGCCCCGGTCCGTCACCCTGCACGGCGAGCTCTTCCAGGCCGCCGCGCTCATCCCGCTCATCGAGGCCGCGGGCGTACGCGTGGAACGCGGGCAGCCCGGTGACTCCGGGCACCCGGACTTCCCGGGCTGGATCGAGCTGCCCGGCGGCACGCGTCTCGCCCTGGCCGACGGCTCGTCCCCCGACACCGCGGCGCAGCCCACGATCCAGTTCGACCTGGCGCTGGACTACGGGACGGCCACCAGGATCGCCCTCGCCCCGGCGGCCCGCGTGAGCCAGGAGGCGCTCGGCTCGGCGGTGGGCCTCTTCCAGGCGCTCGGCAAGCGGGTCAGCGTCGTACGCGCCACCCCGGGGATGATCGTGGCCCGTACGGTCGCGATGCTCGTGGACTTCGCCCACGACGCCGTCGCCCGGGGCGTGGCCGACGCGGACGACATCGACACCGCGATGCGCCTGGGCGTCAACTACCCGCGCGGACCGCTCTCCTGGGGTGCGGACCTCGGCCTGTGCTGGGTGACCGAGGCCCTGGACCACCTGCACGACGAGTACCCCACGGGGCGCTACGCGGCCTCCCAGGGGCTGCGCGCCGCCGCCGCGAAGGAGGACCACGCATGAACGCCCGGCGTGACACCTACACCCCGGAGACCCTCCTCGACGTCGCCGTGCGGGTCTTCAACGAGCGCGGCTACGACGGCACCTCCATGGAGCACCTCTCCAAGGCGGCCGGCATCTCCAAGTCGTCGATCTACCACCATGTGGCGGGCAAGGAGGAGCTGCTGCGCCGCGCGGTGAGCCGGGCGCTCGACGGCCTCTTCGGGATCCTCGCCGAGGAGCACGCGCGCGTGGGCAGCGCGGTGCGGCGCCTGGAGTACGTCACGCGCCGCACCGTCGAGGTCCTGGTCGCCGAGCTGCCCTATGTGACGCTGCTGCTGCGCGTGCGCGGCAACACGGACACCGAGCGGTGGGCGCTCGAGCGGCGCAGGGAGTTCGACCACGAGGTCGCCGAGCTGCTCAAGGAGGCCGTCGCGGACGGCGACCTGCGCTCGGACATCGAGCTGCGGCTCGCCACCCGGCTGCTCTTCGGAATGATCAATTCCATTGTGGAGTGGTACCGCCCGGAGGCCCGCAACGCGGCCAATGGCGCGCAAGTCGCCGACGCAGTCGTGCAGTTGGCGTTCTCAGGCCTCCGTGCGGACGGCCTGCCCGCTGTCGCGGACCTCCAGCCCGACACGCTCTAGCCCTCCACCTCCAGGTCGTCCTCCTCGAAGACCAGCAGCGTGCGCGTGCTGAGGACCTCGGGCATGGCCTGGAGGCGGGTGAGCACCAGCTCGCGCAGCGCGCGGTTGTCCGGTGTGTGCACCAGGAGCAGTACGTCGAAGTCGCCGCTGACCAGCGCGATGTGGGACGCGCCCGGCAGGGTCCGCAACTGCTCGCGGACCGTACGCCAGGTGTTCTGGACGATCTTCAGGGTGATGTACGCGGACGCGCCCTGGCCGGCCCGTTCGTGGTTGATGCGGGCGCCGAAGCCGCGGATCACGCCGTCGTCGATGAGGCGGTTGATCCGCGCGTAGGCGTTGGCCCGCGAGACGTGCACACGTTCGGCCACGGCGCGTATCGACGCGCGACCGTCCGTGTGCAGTATCTGCAGGATGTCGCGGTCGATGGGGTCGAGCGGGCGCGGCTGTGGTTCCGGACGGCCCGCCTCGTTCCCTTCGGCCATTCGTTCAGGTGCCATGTCCCCCCGCCTCCTTACCATGGACGTACTGCGTTCATCTCAGGCTGTGGAGAACCGTTTGTCCACAGCCTGGAGGTGCCTGTAGCCAAAATGTGCCGACGACCGAACAATCGGTAGGTGAGGCGCATCACACCGGCGTGCCTCTGTTGCCGCTCCCACGAGGAGATCGCTTCCCCCCAGGAGGTGCCGTCATGACGGTCATGGAGCAGCGGGGCGCCTACCGGCCCGCCCCGCCCCCCGCATGGCAGCTCAGGACCGACCCCGCGCCGCTGCTGCCGGACGTGGAGCCGTATCGCGTGCTCGGCACCGAGGCCGCCCGCAAGGCGGACCAGGAGCTGCTCCTGCGCCTCCATGGCGAGCTGGTGCGCGGCCGCCGTTACAACACGCAGGCGACCGCTCTCACCAAGCAGGGGAGGCTCGCGGTCTATCCGTCGAGCACCGGCCAGGAGGCGTGCGAGATCGCCGCCGCGCTGGCCCTGCGCGCGCAGGATTGGCTGTTTCCCAGCTATCGCGACACCCTCGCGGCGGTCGCCCGCGGCCTGGACCCGGTGGCGGCCCTCACGCTGCTGCGCGGCGACTGGCACACCGGGTACGACCCGCGCGAGCACCGCATAGCCCCCTTGAGCACCCCCCTTGCCACCCAGCTCCCGCATGCCGTGGGCCTCGCGCACGCCGCGCGCCTCAAGGGCGACGACGTGGTCGCGCTCGCCATGGTCGGCGACGGCGGCACCAGCGAGGGCGACTTCCACGAGGCGCTCAACTTCGCCGCCGTCTGGCAGGCGCCGGTGGTCTTCTTCGTACAGAACAACGGCTTCGCGATCTCCGTGCCGCTCGCCAAGCAGACGGCCGCACCGTCCCTGGCCCACAAGGCCGTCGGGTACGGAATGCCGGGCCGCCTGGTCGACGGCAACGACGCGGTCGCGGTGCACGAGGTGCTCTCCGAAGCGGTGCGCCGCGCGCGTGAGGGCGGCGGCCCCACGCTCGTCGAGGCCGTGACGTACCGGATGGAGGCGCACACGAACGCCGACGACGCCACGCGCTACCGCCAGGACGCCGAGGTCGAGGCCTGGCGCGACCACGACCCGGTGCTGCTCGTGGAGCGCGAGCTCACCGCGCGCGGGCTGCTCGACGAGGACCGCAGGAGCGCGGTGCGCGAGGACGCCGAAGCGATGGCCGCCGATCTGCGGGAGCGCATGAACCGGGACCCCGCCCTCGACCCCATGGACCTGTTCGCGCACGTGTACGCCGAGCAGACCTCCCAACTGCGCGAGCAGGCGGCCCAGTTGCGGGCCGAGCTGGAGGCCGAGAACGAGTCCGACGGCGGCGCCGGTCAGACGGACGGAGCGGCCCGATGACCACTGTCGCCGTGAAACCGGCCACCATGGGGCAGGCGCTCGGACGCGCGCTGCGCGACGCGATGGCCGACGATCCGTCCGTGCACGTCCTCGGTGAGGACGTCGGCACGCTCGGCGGGGTCTTCCGGGTCACCGACGGGCTCGCCGAGGAGTTCGGCGACGACCGCTGCACGGACACCCCGCTCGCGGAGGCGGGCATCCTCGGGGCGGCGGTCGGCATGGCGATGTACGGGCTGCGGCCCGTCGTCGAGATGCAGTTCGACGCGTTCGCGTACCCCGCCTTCGAGCAGTTGATCTCGCATGTGTCGCGGATGCGCAACCGCACCCGGGGCGGGATGCCGATGCCGATCACCATCCGGGTGCCGTACGGCGGCGGGATCGGCGGCGTCGAGCACCACAGCGACTCCTCCGAGGCGTACTACATGGCGACGCCGGGGCTGCACGTCGTCACGCCCGCCACCGTCGCCGACGCCTACGGCCTGCTGCGTGCCTCCATCGCCTCCGACGACCCGGTCGTCTTCCTGGAGCCGAAGCGGCTGTACTGGTCCAAGGCCGACTGGAACCCGGACGCGCCCTCGGCCGTTGAACCCATCGGCAAGGCAGTGGTGCGGCGAGCGGGCCGCAGCGCCACGCTTCTGACGTACGGCCCGTCCGTGCCCGTCTGCCTGGAGGCCGCCGAGGCGGCGCGGGCCGAGGGCTGGGACCTCGAAGTCGTGGACCTGCGCTCGCTGGTGCCCTTCGACGACGAGACGGTGACCGCTTCCGTGCGGCGCACGGGTCGCGCGGTCGTGGTGCACGAGTCGGGCGGCTTCGGCGGCCCCGGCGGGGAGATCGCCGCCCGCGTCTCGGAGCGGTGCTTCCACCACCTGGAGGCGCCGGTGCTCCGGGTCGCCGGGCTCGACATCCCTTATCCGCCGCCGATGCTGGAGCGGCACCACCTGCCCGGCGTCGACCGGATCCTGGACGCGGTGGCACGGCTGCAGTGGGAGGCGGAGAGCTGATGGCACAGGTCCTCGAGTTCAAGCTGCCCGACCTCGGCGAGGGGCTCACGGAGGCGGAGATCACCCGCTGGCTGGTGCAGGTCGGCGACGTCGTCGAGGTGGACCAGCCGGTCGTCGAGGTCGAGACGGCCAAGGCGATGGTCGAGGTCCCGTGTCCGTACGGGGGTGTGGTGACGGCCCGCTTCGGCGAGGAGGGGACGGAACTGCCCGTGGGGGCGCCGTTGTTGACGGTGGCCGTGGGGACGTCTGCTGACGCTCTGGACGGCGTTGCCTCTGCGTCGGGCATCGGTGTGTCGTCCGCCCCGGCTGCCGGTGCGTCCGCCGCCCGGCCCGTGGACGCGGGTGCGTCCGGGGCCGGTGGTGACGAGGCTTCGGGCAACGTGCTTGTGGGGTATGGCACAGCGGCGGCGCCTGCTCGGCGGCGGAGGGTGCGGCCTGCGGGCGGGGGTGTCGGCGCGGGCGCGGGCGCTTCGGGCGCGGGTGGCGGTGTTGGCGCCGGGTCTCATGCCGGGGCGGCGGCCACTGCTGGGGCGGCGGCTGCTTCGAGGGCTCTGCCCGCTTCCGGGGCCGGGGCTGACGCGGCTTCTGCTTCCCTGCCGGACGGGCTTCCCGCGCGCGGGGACGGTCCGGTTCCGGTGATCTCCCCGCTCGTGCGGAAGCTGGCGCGCGAGAACGGGCTGGATCTGCGGGAGTTGGTGGGTTCCGGGCCGGACGGTCTGATCCTGCGGGCCGACGTGGAGGACGCCATGCGGGCCTCGGCGGCGGCGGTCGCGCCGATCGCGGGGCCGGCGTCGGCGTCCGCCGCGGCGCGGTCGGTGGTGCCGGGGATCGGGGCGACGTTCGGGGCTCCTGGGGCGACTGTGGCGACTGGGGCCGGGGTGCCCGCGGCGACCGGGGCTTCTGGACGAGGGACGCGGATTCCCCTGCGCGGTGTACGTGGCGCTGTCGCCGACAAGTTGGCGCGCAGCCGTCGTGAGATACCGGACGCGACGTGCTGGGTCGACGCCGACGCGACGGAGCTGATGGCCGCGCGTCGGGCGATGAACGAGGCGGGCGGGCCGAAGGTCTCGCTGCTCGCGCTCCTCGCCCGCGTCTGCACCGCCGCGCTCGCCCGTTACCCGGAGCTCAACTCCACCGTGGACATGGACGCGCGCGAGGTCGTGCAGCTTGACGAGGTGCACCTCGGCTTCGCCGCGCAGACCGACCGCGGGCTTGTCGTGCCCGTCGTGAAGGGTGCGCACGCCCGCGACACGGAGTCGCTCAGCGTCGAGTTGGCCCGGCTCTCGGAGGCGGCGCGGACGGGGAAGTTGACGCCGGGGGAACTCACGGGGTCCACGTTCACGTTGAACAATTACGGCGTGTTCGGGGTGGATGGTTCCACTCCGATCATCAACCACCCCGAGGCGGCGATGCTCGGCGTCGGCAGGATCGTGCCCAAGCCATGGGTGCACCAAGGGGAGTTGGCGGTGCGTCAGGTCGTCCAGCTCTCGCTCACCTTCGACCACCGGGTGTGCGACGGCGGTACGGCGGGCGGTTTCCTGCGGTTCGTCGCCGACTGCGTGGAGCAGCCCGCGGTGCTGTTGCGGGCCGTGTAGGCCCGAGCCTTCGTGGGGCGCGCCACGGGGGCGCCCCACGGGGGTGGCGTTGATCCCTCGCACGCCCATACTCGGGGGATGACCGCGCCCCCGCCCCCGCCGTCGGACCCCGACACCGACCACGTTGGCTCCACTGACCCCACTGCCCCCGGCGCTCCTGTCGATTCCGTAGGTTTCGTCGGTTCCGTCGACCCCGTGGGCACCGCTGTCCCGTTCGACGCCGTCGTGCTCGCGGGCGGGCGGGCCGCGCGGCTCGGTGGCGCGGACAAGCCGGGTGTGCGGGTGGGCGGCAGGGCCCTGCTTGAGCGGGTGCTCGCGGCGTGCGCCGGGGCGGGGACGACGGTTGTCGTCGCGGAGCCCCGGCCCACCGGGAGGCCCGTGGTGTGGGCGCGCGAGGAGCCCGTGGGCGGCGGGCCCCTGGCCGCGCTGGACGCCGGGCTGCGCCTCACCCGGGCCGACCTTGTCGTGGTGCTCTCCGCCGACCTGCCGTTTCTCCGGGAACAGACGGTGCGCCGTCTCGTCGCGGCGCTGTGTGCGGCCGAGGGCGCGGACGGCGCGGTCCTGACCGACCCCGAAGGCCGGGACCAGCCGCTGGTCGCGGTGTACCGGAGCGCGGCGCTGCGGAGAGGGCTTGGGGAGCTGGCGGAGGAGGGTGTGGGGGCGGCGGGTTCGGGGGGAGGTGGCGGTACTTCGCCGGGCTGGACTGCGGTGGGTTCGGGTGGTGGCGGTGCCCTGCCGGACGCGGCTGCCGTGGGTTCGGCGGGCAGCCGGGGTGCTCCGCCGGAGGGGGCGGTAGCCGACTCGATGGGTGGAGGTGCCCCGAAGGACGGGGCTGCAGCGAGTTCCGGCGGTGGCGGTGCTCCGTCGGGCGGGGTGGCAGACGGTTCGAGGGGCGGTGGTGGTGCGCTGCCGGGCGCGGTGGCAGCGGGTTCGGGCGGTGGGCGGGGTGCTTCGTCAGGTGGTGCGGGTGGTGTGCGTGGGCTCAGTGGGCTTTCGTTGCGGCGGCTTGTCGGGGGGCTCGAGCTGGTGCGGGTCGCCGACTCCCTCGCCGCGTTCGACTGCGACACCTGGGACGACATCGCCGCCGCCCGCGCGCGGATCAGGGAGCATGGGCACGTGTTGGATGAATGGATTACCGCAGTCAAGGACGAACTGGGCATCGAGCTCGACGTCGACACCGGCATCCTGCTCGACCTCGCCCGCGACGCCGCGCACGGTGTGGCCCGGCCCGCGGCGCCCCTGACCACCTTCCTCGTGGGGTACGCGGCGGCGCAGGCCACCGCAGGCGGGGGCGGGACGCAAGCCGTGGCGGACGCCGCCCGCAAGGCGGCTGCGCTCGCCGCCCGGTGGGCCGAGGAGGACCGGCCGGACGCCACCGGCGGGGCGCCCGCGCCGTCCGGCACGCACTCGCCCGACTCCGCCCCGGACGCCACCTCCACCACCAAGCCGGACTCCCCGTGAACGGGCAGCACGCGGCCGAACCCGAGCTCGACGAAGCACTCGCCCTCGCGAACGAGGACCGGGGCGGGGGCGAGCACGGCCTTGGCCGGCCGGGGTACGGGGAAGCCGCCGACGTGTCCGGCGCGGCGAGCGCACCTGGTGCACCCCGCACGCCTGGTGCGGCTGGCACGCCCGGTGCGTCCGGCACGCCCGGTGGGTCCAGCGCACCCGGCACACCCGGCGCACCTGCCGTGTCCGCCGCGCCCGGCACCCCTGGCGGATTCGGCACAGCCGGTGCACCCAGCGCACCCGGCACCGCCGCCCCGTCCAGCGCTCACCCCCCTAGGCCCGGAGCCCCGCGTCAAGCCCCCGCAGGACGCGCCAACCCATCCGGCGACCGGCAGAACGCGCCCGGCCGCCGACCCGACGCCAACGCCCCCGGCGACCCCGCCGCCCCCGGCACGCACTCCTCCACCACCCCCGGCGCACACCCCACCCCCCGCACCTCCGAAGGCCCAGCACCCGCCGCCCACACCACCCCCTGGCGCCAGGCCCGCTCCACCGCCCGCCACGCAGGCACCGCAGCCGCGACCGCGGCGGCAAAGGCCCCGCAAGCTCTGCAGGCCCCCCAGGCCCCCCAGGCCCCCCAGGCCCCCCAGGCCCCCCAGGCCCCCCAGGTCCCGCACACTCCCCAGGCCCCGCAAGCCCCCAAGGCCTCCCAACCCCCCAAAACCACCGCCCGCCCAGCGACCACCCCCCAAACCACCGTCACCCCCGCGAGCACCGCCGCCCACCCGGGCACCACCACTCACGCGACCACCTCCACCCACCCAAGCCCCGCCTCCCACCAGGGCACCCCCACCCACCCAAGCCCCTCCACCCACGCCCTCCCCCCAACCCCCCTCTCCCCAACCCCAACCCCCCTCCCCCAAACCCTCGGCCGCACCCTCACCACCCCCCTCACCGCCCTCACCGACCTCCCCTCCTTCGACACCTCCGCGATGGACGGGTGGGCCGTGGCCGGGCCGGGGCCCTGGGTGTTGTTGGACGGCGGGATCCTCGCGGGGCAGGACAGGCCCGGGCCGTTGGGTGACGGTGAGGCGGTGCGGATCGCGACCGGCGCCCGGATCCCGGGGGACACCACCGCGGTGATCCGCAGCGAGCACGGTCACGTCGACGGCAAGGGCCGGCTGCACGCCGAGCGCGAGGTCGTGCCCGGCCAGGACATCCGCCCACGCGGCCAGGAGTGCCGCGCGGGCGACCAACTGCTGCCCCCCGGCGCCCTGGTGACCCCCGCGGTCCTCGGCCTCGCCGCGGCCGCCGGGTACGACGCGCTGTACGTCGCCGCCCGCCCCCGCGCGGAAGTCATCGTCCTGGGCGACGAGTTGCTGACCGAGGGACTGCCCCAGGAGGGCCGCATCCGGGACGCGCTCGGCCCGATGCTGCCGCCGTGGCTGCGGTCGCTCGGCGCGGAGGTCACCGCGGTCCGGCGGCTCGGGGACGACGCCGAGGCGCTGTACGAAGCCCTCGCCACGTCCACAGCCGATGTCGTCGTGACGACGGGAGGCACCGCGTCCGGGCCCGTCGACCACGTCCACCCCACGCTGCACCGCCTCGGCGCCGAGCTGCTCGTCGACGGCGTCGCCGTACGGCCTGGTCACCCCATGCTGCTCGCCCGCCTCCCCTCCGGAGCCGGCGAGCGGCAGCGGCACCTCGTCGGCCTCCCGGGCAACCCCCTCGCCGCCGTCTCCGGCCTCCTCACCCTGGCCGAGCCCCTGCTGCGCGCGCTCGGGAGCCGTCGCCCGGCCCCGGAGCCGTACACCGCGCCCCTGCGCGACGACGTACACGGCCATCCGTACGACACCCGGCTCGTCCCGGTCACGCTGCGCGGGGAGTACGCGGTGCCGCTGCACTACAACGGCCCCGCGATGCTGCGCGGCATCGCGGCCGCCGACGGGCTCGCCGTGGTTCCGCCGCGTGGCGCGCGCAAGGGCGAGGAGCTGGAGATCCTCGACCTGCCCTGGACGGAACCGGGCAGAGCGTACGAGATGGGCGGAGTGGGTGGGATGGGCGGAAGCGGCCACCCCGGCCACCCCGGCCACCCCGGCCACCCCGGCCACCCCGGTCAGCCCGGCCACCCCGGTCAGCCCGGCCACCCCGGCCACCCCGGTCAGCCCGGCCACCCCGGTCAGCCCGGTCAGCCCAGCGAGCCCGGCCACCCCCGTCAGCCCAGCAACCCCGCCCACCACCCCCGCCAACCCAGCGACCACGACGGTGAGTTGGGCACCGGCGGACCCGCCGGCACCGGGGAGTGTTTCACGTGAAACTTCCCGGCCACGACGCGATCGCGCGCCAAGCCGACGAGCATTTGGTGACGTCTCGGGTCAAATTGCCCAAGCGCGTGATCGAGCGACCGCTGCGGCAGGTCGGCAGGCGGCTGCTGATGGCGTTGTTCGTGCTCTTCCTGACGATCCTCATCGTGTGGGTCGACCGCGAGGGGTACCACGACAACGCCAACGGGGAGATCGACTTCCTCGACGCCTCGTACTACGCCACCGTGACGCTCTCCACGACCGGCTACGGCGACATCGTGCCGTACAGCGACAGCGCGCGGCTCAGCAACATTTTCCTGATCACGCCGTTGCGTGTGCTCTTCCTGATCATCCTGGTCGGCACCACCCTCGAAGTGCTGACCGAACGCACCCGCGAGGAATGGCGGCTGTCCCGCTGGAGGTCCAACTTGCGTGACCACACCGTCGTCATCGGCTTCGGCACCAAAGGCCGGTCCGCGGTGCAGACCGTGCAGGCCACCGGCCTGAAGCCCGAGCAGATCGTGGTCGTCGACCCGAGTGCGAAGGCCGTCGAAGCGGCCACGGCGGAGGGCTTCGCCGGAGTCGTCGGAGACGCGACGCGCAGCGACGTGCTGCTGCGGGCCGAGCTGCAGCGGGCCCGCCAGATCATCATCGCGACGCAGCGCGACGACACGGCGGTGCTCGTCACGCTCACCGCGCGACAGCTCAACCGCCAGGCGAAGATCGTGGCCGCGGTGCGCGAGGAGGAGAACGCGCCGCTGCTGCGCCAGTCCGGCGCCGACGCCGTCATCACCAGCGCCAGCGCGGCGGGCCGACTGCTCGGGCTCTCGGTGCTCAGCCCGAGTGCGGGCCTGGTCATGGAGGACCTGATCCAGCAGGGCAGCGGGCTCGACCTCGTCGAACGGCCGGTGATAAAGGCCGAGGTGGGGCGGGGTGTGCGGGAGACGGACGACCTCATCGTCAGTGTCGTACGCGGCCATCGCGTCCTGGGGTACGACGATCCGGCGATCGGCGAGCTCCAGTTGACGGACCGTCTGATCACCATCGTCCGGGCGTCCCCGCAACCGGCAGCGCCGCAAGGCCGGTGACCGCGGTGGCCCGCGGACTGCGACGGCCCGCCGACCGCGACGGGCGCCACCGGCCGCCGCCGACCCGGTGACCGCGGGCGCCCGGGAGTAGCCTCGCTCGCATGTATGCGATCACGATCCCCGAACCCGGCGGACCCGAGGCGCTTCAGTGGGCCGAGGTCCCCGATCCCGTACCAGGTGAGGGCGAGGTCCTCATCGATGTGGCCGCCAGCGCCGTGAACCGCGCCGACCTGCTGCAACGGCAGGGGTTCTACGACCCGCCGCCCGGCTCGTCGCCCTACCCCGGCCTGGAGTGCTCGGGCCGCATCGCGGCGCTCGGCCCCGGTGTCGCGGGCTGGTCGGTCGGCGACGAGGTGTGCGCGCTGCTCGCGGGCGGCGGGTACGCGGAGCGGGTCGCCGTGCCCGCCGGGCAGGTCCTTCCCCTGCCGGACGGCGTCGACCTCGTGACGGCGGCGGCGCTGCCCGAGGTCACCTGCACGGTGTGGTCGAACGTGTTCATGGTCGCCCACCTGCACCCCGGCGAGACCCTGCTGGCCCATGGCGGTGCGAGCGGCATCGGCACGATGGCCATTCAGCTCGCGAAGGCCGTGGGCGCCAAGGTGGCGGTGACCGCCGGCGGCAAGGAGAAGCTGGCGGTCTGCGGTGAGCTGGGCGCCGACGTGCTCATCGACTACCGCGAGCAGGACTTCGTCGAGGAGATCCGGCGGGCCACGGACGGCGCGGGGGCGGACGTGATCCTGGACATCATGGGCGCCAAGTACCTGGACCGGAACATCCAGGCCCTCGCCGTCAACGGCCGCCTCGCCATCATCGGCATGCAGGGCGGCGTGAAGAGCGAGCTGAACATCGCCGCGCTCCTCGGCAAGCGCGGCGCCATCACGGCGACCTCGCTGCGCGGCCGCCCCGTGAGCGAGAAGTCCGCGATCGTCGCGGCGGTACGGGAACACGTGTGGCCGCTGATCGGCGCGGGCCAGGTCCGGCCGGTCGTCGACCGTGTCCTGCCGATGCGGGACGCGGCGGCCGCGCACCGGGTGCTCGAGGAGAGCGGGCACATCGGCAAGGTCCTCCTCACTCGCGAGCCGACCGCGACCTGAGCGGGCTCCACCCGCCGCGACGCACCCTGAAGCCTTCCTCCCCGGGCCGGGCGTCGCCGAGATGCCGGATGCGGCGCGTCATGTGACGCTGGCCGTACGCCCCTTGATCCTCGCGTGCGGCGCGGGTCCGGGCGTTCTGCGATCTCGGCGACGACCCGGCACCGGGAGGGGGTCAGCGCGGTGACATCACGGCTGCGGGGCGCGCTCCGCCGCGCGGCGCTGCCCGCGGTCCTCGCGGCGGCGCTGCTCCCCATCGGTGTCGGCAGCGGCACGGGCAGCGGCATCGGATTCGATTTCGGTACGTCGACGGCGTACGCAGCTACGACCGCCCCCACTGCCGTCACCGCGCTCACAGCCCCCGCCGCCCCCACACCCTCCGACCCGTCGCCCTCCCCCTCGGCCTCCGCCCCCTACTACGGCACCGGATCGCTGGCCGGAAGCCGTGCGGGCGAAGGGCGGCAGCGGCCCGGGCGGGCGGAGCCGGGGACCGTGCCCGACCCGGCTGTCTGGCGTCCGCTGCCACCCCCGCCCCGCGAGGTACGCCCGGAGCGGCCCAGGCCGACCCCCGTCCTGCCCCCGCCGCCCGGCACCGCCGACGCGCCACGGGAGCGGGCGGCCGAGGGCCCCGCGTTCCCGGGCCTGCGGGTGCTGCCGCTCGGCGCGGGCATGGTCCTGATCGGCTTCGGGCTCGGCTTCCTCGGCCTGCGGCTGCGCCGGGGCTGACCCGTCCGGCCCTGCTCGCAGGACACCCGCAGGACGAGGGAGCCGTCCCCCGGGTCGCCCCCTCGTGGACACGGCGAACGCCCCCGTACACGGTGGATCACCGTCCAATGGGGGCACCACGGAGGTGTGAGCAACAGGTGCGAGAGAATGGCGGCATGGAGATGCCGAGGAACGAACGGTCGCCGGAGAACCCCCAGGTCCTGGTCGTGGGCCAGGACGGAATGGCTCTCGGTGGCGGAGACGACGAGTCCCGCGAGGTCCCGGTGACAGACATGGTCGAGCAGCCCGCGAAGGTCATGCGCATCGGCAGCATGATCAAGCAGCTTCTGGAGGAGGTGCGGGCGGCACCTCTGGACGAGGCGAGCCGGGTGCGCCTCAAGGAGATCCACGCCAGCTCGGTGAAGGAGCTGGAGGACGGGCTTGCCCCCGAGCTGGTCGAGGAGCTGGAGCGGCTCTCGCTCCCCTTCACCGAGGAGACGACGCCGAGCGACGCGGAACTGCGCATCGCGCAGGCTCAGTTGGTGGGCTGGCTCGAAGGCCTCTTCCACGGGATCCAGACGACCCTGTTCGCCCAGCAGATGGCGGCGCGGGCCCAGTTGGAGCAGATGCGCCGCGCGCTGCCGCCCGGCGTGGGCGGTCACGAGGACGGCGAGGACGGCGGCATCGCGGGCCGCAGCGGCGGTCCGTACCTCTAAGCCGTCGGGAACGGCCCGTACGAGGCCACGTACGACGAAGGGGCCCGGCACACGACCTGTGTGCCGGGCCCCTTCACCGTGCGGCTCAGCCCCACTTCGTGCCGGCGGGCTCCTTGATCGTGGTGTTGATGCGGTTGAACATGTTCGTCACGCCGATGACAAGGATCAGGGCGGACAGCTCCCGCTCGTCGAAGTGGTCGGCGACCTCGTCCCACAGTTCGTCAGGGACGGACTCGGTGGAGCGGTCGGCGAGCCGGGTGACGCTCTCGGTCAGGGCGAGGGCGGCACGCTCGGCGTCCGTGAAGAAGGGGGCGTCGCGCCAGGCGGCCACGGCGGCGAGCCGCTCCGTGCTGGTCCCGGCCTTGACGAGGTTCTCGGTGTGGCCGTGGACGCAGGCGCCGCAGCCGTTGATCTGGCTGGCCCGCAGGCCCACGATCTCCTGGATCTCCTGGGAGAGGCCGCCGTCGTTGATGGCCTTGAAGAGGGTGCCGATGCCCTTGATGCCGTCGGGGAGGACGAAAGCCGGGTTCTTCATCCGTGCCTGCATGATCGTGTCCTTTGCGTCCGAGTGGGTGTTCGTCGCGGTGGCTGTGGCCCGGCCGGTGCCTCGCCGCCTTGCTTTCACTTCACTGACGGATGGCGCTAGGAGAATGTGACCGCTGCAGGAAAAAAGTTCTCGTGGGGCCCGTAGGACTTGGCGTCAGGCCGGATTGCCCGACGAGATGTCGAACTGGATGTCCACGTCCTTCGGGTCGATGTCCTCGCCCGCCTTGGGCACGGTCCGGATGACCGTGTCCTCGCCGAACGTGTTCTCGTCGACCTCGTTCTTGTCGTAGTGCCATCCGGCCGCCTGCAGGCAGGACAGCACCGAGCGCCAGTCCTTGTAGGCGAACTCCGGCATCTTGATCTTGTCCGGGTCGTTGTACGCGGTGTCCGGCTCGGTGCAGAGCGTCTTCTCGACGGTCTTCGTCCGGTCCGGGCCCCGGTGACCCGCCACCGGCTTCTTCGACTCCTTGCCGCCACCGCCGTCGTCGTCGCCCCCGCCGCTCAGCGTGACCGCGGCGATCACGCCGCCGATCGCGAGCAGGGCCACGACGATCGAGCCGATGATCACCGGCATGTTCCGCTTGCCGCCGCCCGAGTCGCGCCCGCCCGAGCCGCCGGACGGCATCGCCGCCGCGGGCTGCGGGGAGATGTTGTACGGAGGGGGCGTCTGGGACGCCTGGGGTGCGTACGCGTTCGTGGGTGCCGGAGTCTGGTAGCCCGGCTGGGGGTAGCCGTAGCCCGGGGTGGGGGCCGGGGTCGCGGGGCCGTAGGGACCCGGCTGGTACGGCGTGTGGACGCCGCCCGCGGCCGGCGCCGCGGTGTCGACCGGCGGGAACACCGCGGAGCCCACGCCCGCGCCGCTCGCCGTCTGGGTGCCGGGGACGATGCTCGGGGCCGCCGTCTGGAAGGACTGGGCGATCCGCAGGCACTCGTCGCGCATGGCCTCGGCGGTCGGGAAGCGCTCGTTCGGGTTCTTCTTCAGCGCGCGGGCGACGAGCGCGTCGATCGCCGGCGGAAGGGAACGGTTGATCGAGGAGGGAGCGACCGGCTCCTCCTGGACGTGCGCGTACGCGATGGCCAGCGGCGAGTCCGCCTCGAAGGGGAGCCGTCCCGTCACCAGCTGGAAGAGCATGATGCCGACCGAGTAGAGGTCGGAGCGGGCGTCCACACCGCGGCCGAGCGCCTGCTCGGGCGAGAGGTACTGCGGGGTGCCGACGACCATGCCGGTCTGCGTCATCGACGTGACGCCGGACTGCATGGCGCGGGCGATGCCGAAGTCCATGACCTTGACGACGTTGCGCTTGGTCATCATCACGTTGCCGGGCTTGATGTCGCGGTGGACCAGGCCCATCTCGTGGCTGATCTCCAGGGCCGCGAGCACATCGGCGGTGATCTTCAGGGCCTGGTCGGTCGGCATCGCGCCCTGCTGGCGGACCGCCGCGTCCAGGACCGAGCCGAGCGGCTTGCCCTCGACGTACTCCATGACGATGTAGGGCATGGTCGCCCCGCCCAGATCGTCCTCGCCGGTGTCGAAGACCGACACGATGTTCGTGTGCGTGAGCTTGGCCACGGCCTGGGCCTCGCGGCGGAAGCGCTCGCGGAAGGACTGCTCGCGGCCGAGCTCCGTGTGGAGTGTCTTGATCGCGACCTGGCGGTCGAGCACGGTGTCGTACGCGAGGTGCACCGAGGCCATGCCGCCCTCGCCGAGCAGATCGCGCAGCTGATAACGGCCGCCGGCCAGTGAACTGCCCGCGTACCGGCCCTGAGCGCCGTCCTGGCTCATGTCGTGCGTCCCCCATCGGCGCGGGCGCGAGACGGCGCCGCTGCTGTGACTGTGGCTAAGGGTGGCGACCGAAGACGTCTTGACGACGGTGATCGATCCGCTATTCCTGGCCAAGTCTGCCCGAGGGCAGTGCCACGTCAAGCTCGGTGCCCGTTCCGTGACCGTACGCGCAAGAAGCGTCTCGGAAGCGTTACAAGTTTGCCCGGTGGGGCCCCCGGCGGGTTTGATGGCCGGTCCACGTCGGACCGGGGGCCGCCGGGAAGGCTGTAGCGTGGCACGGCGGAGTACCCCGTACCGCTCTATCACGTATCCGGTACACGCTCCTCACACGACGGACCACGACGGACCACGATCAGAAACGACGGCGAGGACTGATGGCACAGACGCAGCGCGCTCAGGGCCCGTCCGACCCCGAGGCGACTGGCGGCGGCATGTCGGACTCGCCTGAGATGTGGGGCAACGGCGGACTTGTCGGCGACGGCCGGTACCGGCTGACCGGCAGGCTCGGCCGCGGTGGCATGGCCGAGGTGTTCGCCGCCGAGGACGTACGTCTGGGCCGCACCGTCGCGGTCAAGCTGCTGCGCTCCGACCTCGCCGAGGACCCGGTGTCCAAGGCCCGCTTCACGCGCGAGGCGCAGTCGGTGGCCGGCCTGAACCACCACGCGGTCGTCGGGGTCTACGACTCCGGCGAGGACCTCATCAACGGCAACTCCGTGCCGTACATCGTGATGGAGCTCGTCGAGGGCCGCACGATCCGGGATCTGCTGATCAACGCGGAGGCCCCGGGTCCGGAGCAGGCCCTGATCATCGTGTCCGGCGTGCTCGAGGCGCTCGCGTACTCCCACCAGCACGGCATCGTGCACCGCGACATCAAGCCCGCGAACGTCAGCATCACCCACACCGGTGCCGTGAAGGTGATGGACTTCGGCATCGCGCGCGCCCTGCACGGGGCGCAGTCGACGATGACGCAGACCGGCATGGTCATGGGCACGCCGCAGTACCTCTCGCCCGAGCAGGCGCTCGGCAAGGCCGTCGACCACCGCAGCGACCTGTACGCGACCGGCTGTCTGCTGTACGAACTGCTCGCGCTGCGGCCGCCCTTCACCGGCGAGACGCCGCTTTCCGTGGTCTACCAGCACGTCCAGGACACTCCGGTGCCGCCGTCGGAGGTCTCCGACGCGGCGCCGCCGGAGCTCGACGGGCTCGTCATGCGCTCGCTCGCCAAGGACCCGGACGACCGCTTCCAGACCGCCGAGGAAATGCGCGGCCTGGTCCAGTACGGCCTGCAGATGCTGGCCGAGCAGGGCAGCCACACCGGGACCTGGAACACCGGCCCGGTCGCGATGGCGGGCATGCACGAGGGCGCGCACACGCCCGCGATGGGTGTCGCCGGTACGGCCGCCATGCCGCACCCCGGCGATTCCGGCACGCAGCAGATCCCCGGGCCGATGCTGCGGCCCCCGGGCGGCGACGACGGCGGCTTCGACGGTGGTCACCGCGACGGTGGCCGCGGGCGCGGTCGCGGCAAGGTGTGGATCCTCGCCGTGCTCGCCGTCATCGCGATCGCGGCGGGCGTCGCCTTCGCGCTGTCCGCGGGCGACGACAACGGCAACAAGAAGGACAAGACCCCTACGACGCCGTCGACGAAGCAGTCGCAGGAGAAGTCGCCCAGCAAGAGCAAGGACGAGGAGACTCCCGACGGGGCCACGCAGCCCGGTGGGGACGGCAGCGGTGGGCAGACCGGGGGCGACTGGACCCGGCCGCCCACGCAGGACACCCAGCAGCCCACGCAGCCGACCGATCCTCCGACGGATCCGACCGACCCGCCGACCGATCCGACCGATCCGCCCACGGATCCGACCGATCCGCCCACCGATCCGACGGATCCGCCCACCGAGCCCACCGATCCGACGGATCCGCCGGACGACGGGGGCAACAACGAGGGTGCCGCCCAGGGCGGCGAGGGCGACACGGAGTGACTCGCGGGCCCGCGGCCGGTGTCACACGGCGGCGGGCACGCGATGGGTCAGGGTGTGGACCTTGGCCAGCTGCGGGTCCATGACCAGGTACACCGGGTCGTAGAGGGCGCCGTCCACGTGGTGGGGGGCCTGGCCGAAGAGGCTCAGCTCCGCGGCGGTCGGGCTGGCCGTCTCGCACTGGCCCACGAACTGGACGATCCACTGGCCGTCCCGCTCCGTCTCGGTGCCGAGATTGTCCGCTCCGTACGCGACGACGCTGCCCGCGCACGCCTGGTGGTAGCCCAGGCCCCGGTGCATGCGCAGCAGGATGCGGCCGTCGACGACGACGTGCCGCGCCACCGCGAGGAAGGGCAGCGCCCGCATGCTGGTCGCCACCCGGCCGTAGTCCGTGCGCCGCAGCAGTTCGTACGCGAGCTGTTCTTCGGTCGGCATGCCCCCACCCTGCGTCAGCGGCCCGCGCCGGAGGAAGAGCCGCCCGCCCCGGAAGAGGGGGCCATAAGTCCCGGACAAGACCTATTGGCGCCACTTGAGGCCCGTTGGTGCCGCTCGTGTGACGGCTCAGCGCCGCTCCTACGACGGTTCAGCGCCGCTCGGCCTGCATCCGCGCCACGTACGCCGCCGCCTGCGACCGCCGCTCCATGCCCAGCTTCGACAGCAGGCTGGAGACGTAATTCTTGATCGTCTTCTCGGCGAGGTGCAGTCGCTCGCCGATGACGCGGTTGGTGAGGCCCTCGCCGATCAGGTCGAGGATCTTGCGTTCCTGCTCGGTGAGGTTCGCCAGGCGGTCGTCGCCCTTGGCGTTGTTGCCGTCGCGCAGGCGCTCCAGGACGCGGGCCGTGGCGACCGGGTCGAGGAGGGACTTTCCGGCTGCGACGTCGCGTACCGCCGAGAGCAGTTCATTGCCGCGAATGGCTTTCAGGACATAGCCCGAGGCACCGGCCATGATCGCGTCGAAGAGGGCCTCGTCGTCGGCGAACGACGTCAGCATCAGGCATTTGATGGAGTCGTTCTGCGAACGGATCTCGCGGCACACCTCGACGCCGCTGCCGTCCGGAAGGCGCACGTCGAGGACCGCCACATCCGGCCGGGTGGCCGGAATGCGCACGAGCGCGTCCGCCGCCGTACCGGCCTCGCCGACGACCTCGATGTCGGACTCCACGGAGAGCAGCTCATGGACTCCGCGCCGGACGACTTCGTGATCGTCGAGCAGGAATACGGTGATTTTTCCTTCTTCGCGCACGCTGTCAGTGTCACACATCAACTCTTCCCGTGCCCTAGGTGGGCGGGATAACGTGCCGGTGTTCCGGCCCCCTGCCAGGCTGTGATCAGTGCCGTGACCAGGCTGTGTTTCCGCACCTCTCGATTTACTTGGATTTCCTAGCGGGATTTACTTGGAAATCCAAGCAAAATTGCAGGTCAGAGAAGGTTTCACAGTTTTGGGACGCACTGGGTAACGTGCTTGGAGAAGGGTGCTCGCCGGAGCAACTGTCACGCCTTGTCCCGGCTGAGCCGCACCCACCCCGTGCGACGGGCTGGAATCGGGCGAGCCGTACTGGCCTCCCGGTGGACCCCGGGGGCCGGACCGACGGAGGAGCACACGTGACCGTGGAAAGCACCGCCGCGCGCACACCGCGCCGCGCAGGCAGCGGCGGCAAGCGCGCAAGTGCGAGCGCCAAGAAAAGCACGAGCGCAGAGAAGGACGTCGCTCGGGGCAATGACGTCGCTCAGGGCAAAGAGGCCGCTCAGGGCGGTGAGCCCGAGCTCGTACAGCTCCTGACCCCGGAGGGCGTACGGGTCGAGAACGAGGCGTACGACAAGTACGTCGCGGACATCACTCCGGACGACCTCCGTGTCCTGTACCGGGACATGGTTCTCACCCGCCGCTTCGACGCGGAGGCCGTCACCCTGCAGCGACAGGGCGAGCTGGGCCTGTGGCCGTCGCTGCTCGGGCAGGAGGCCGCACAGGTCGGATCGGGCCGCGCGACCCGCGCGGACGACTACGTCTTCCCCACCTACCGCGAGCACGGCGTCGCCTGGTGCAAGGGCGTCGACCCGACGCTTCTGCTCGGCATGTTCCGCGGCGTGAACAACGGCGGCTGGGACCCCAACACCAACGGCTTCCAGCTGTACACGATCGTCATCGGCTCGCAGACGCTGCACGCCACCGGCTACGCGATGGGCGTGGCCAAGGACGGCGCCGACAGCGCGGTGATCGCCTACTTCGGAGACGGCGCCACCAGCCAGGGCGACGTGGCGGAGGCGTTCACGTTCTCCGCCGTCTACAACGCCCCCGTGGTGTTCTTCTGCCAGAACAACCAGTGGGCGATCTCCGAGCCGACGGAGAAGCAGAGCCGGGTGCCGCTCTACCAGCGCGCGCAGGGCTACGGCTTCCCCGGTGTCCGCGTCGACGGCAACGACGTGCTTGCCTGTCTCGCGGTCACCAAGTGGGCCCTGGAGCGGGCGCGCGCCGGCGAGGGACCCTCGCTGATCGAGGCGTTCACCTACCGCATGGGCGCGCACACCACCTCCGACGACCCGACGCGCTACCGCCGCGACGAGGAGCGGGAGGCCTGGGAGGCCAAGGACCCGATCCTGCGGCTGCGGGCCCACCTGGAGGCCGAAGGTCACGCGGATGAGGGATTCTTCGCGGAACTCGAGGCCGAGAGCGAGACGTTGGGCAAACGAGTGCGGGACGTGGTCCGGTCGATGCCGGACCCCGAGCCGATGTCGATCTTCGAGAACATCTACGCGGACGGCCACGCCCTCGTGGACGAGGAGCGCGCCCAGTTCGCCGCATACCAGGCGTCGTTCGCGGATGCACCTGTGAACGCCGCTGCGGGCGGGGAGGTCAACTAGCCATGGCTGTAAAGAAGTTGCCGATTGCGAAGGCGATCAATGAGTCCATGCGGGTGGCGCTCGACGCCGACCCGAAGGTCCTCGTCATGGGCGAGGACGTCGGCAAGCTCGGTGGCGTCTTCCGCGTGACCGACGGCCTGCAGAAGGACTTCGGCGAGGACCGGGTCATCGACACCCCGCTCGCCGAGTCCGGCATCCTCGGCACGGCCATCGGCCTGGCCCTGCGCGGGTACCGCCCGGTGGCGGAGATCCAGTTCGACGGCTTCGTCTTCCCGGCGTACGACCAGATCGTCACCCAGCTCGCCAAGATGCACGCGCGTGCCCTCGGCAAGATCAAGGTGCCCGTCGTCGTCCGCATTCCGTACGGCGGCGGCATCGGCGCCGTCGAGCACCACAGCGAGTCCCCGGAGTCGCTGTTTGCGCACGTCGCCGGCCTCAAGGTGGTCACGCCGTCCAACTCCTCGGACGCCTACTGGATGCTCCAGCAGGCCATCCAGAGCGACGACCCGGTGATCTTCTTCGAGCCCAAGCGGCGTTACTGGGACAAGGGCGAGGTCAACACCGACGCCATCCCGGACCCGCTGCACAAGGCCCGCACGGTCCGCGAGGGCACCGACGCGACCCTCGTGGCGTACGGCCCGATGGTGAAGACCTGCCTGGAGGCGGCCGACGCCGCCGCCGAGGAGGGCAAGTCCCTCGAGGTCGTCGACCTGCGCTCCATCTCGCCGCTCGACTTCGACACGGTGCAGGCCTCGGTCGAGAAGACCCGCCGCCTGATCGTGGTGCACGAGGCTCCGGTGTTCTTCGGCTCCGGCGCCGAGATCGCCGCGCGCATCACCGAGCGGTGCTTCTACCACCTGGAGGCGCCGGTGCTCCGCGTCGGCGGCTTCCACGCTCCGTACCCGCCCGCGCGGGTCGAAGAGGACTACCTGCCGGGCCTCGACCGGGTGCTCGACGCCGTCGACCGCTCGCTGGCGTACTGAGGAAGAGGTCGTGACAACGATGACTGACACCGCTTCGGCCGTCCGCGAGTTCAAGATGCCCGACGTGGGCGAGGGACTCACCGAGGCCGAGATCCTCAAGTGGTACGTCGCGCCCGGGGACACCGTCACCGACGGCCAGGTCGTGTGCGAGGTGGAGACCGCCAAGGCCGCCGTCGAGCTGCCCATCCCGTTCGACGGGACGGTCCGGGAGCTGCGGTTCCCGGAGGGGACCACGGTGGACGTGGGCCAGGTGATCATCACCGTCGGGGACCCGGGTTCCGCTCCGGAGGCGGCGGCCGCCGTCCCGGCCGCTCCGGTGGCGGACGACGAGCCCGAGGCGCCCAAGGGCCGCCAGCCGGTCCTCGTCGGGTACGGCGTCGCCGAGTCCTCCACCAAGCGCCGGGCCCGCAAGCCCGTGCCCGGCCAGGTGGAGGAGCCGCCCGCGTCGACGTACTACGCGGCGGCGGTGCAGGGCGAGATGAACGGCCACGCCGCGCCCGAGGCGGTGGCCCCGGCCCCCGCTCCGGCGGCCCCGGGCACCCGCCCCCTCGCCAAGCCCCCGGTCCGCAAGCTCGCCAAGGACCTCGGCGTCGACCTGGCGGCCATCACCCCGACCGGCCCCGACGGGATCATCACCCGCGAGGACGTGCACGCGGCGGTGGCGGCCCCGGCGGCGGCTCCCGCGGTGGTCCAGGCCCCGGCCGCGCCCGCGCAGGCCGCCGCCCCCGTGGCGGGCGGTGACGCCCGCGAGACCCGCATCCCGGTCAAGGGCGTCCGCAAGGCCACCGCGCAGGCGATGGTCGGCTCGGCCTTCACGGCCCCGCACGTCACGGAGTTCGTGACGGTGGACGTGACGCGCACGATGAAGCTGGTCGAGGAGCTCAAGCAGGATCGTGCCTTCGAGGGCCTGCGGGTGAATCCTCTGCTGCTGATCTCCAAGGCCCTGCTGCTCGCGATCCGCCGCAACCCGGACGTGAACGCCGCCTGGGACGAGGCCAACCAGGAGATCGTCCAGAAGCACTATGTGAACCTGGGCATCGCCGCGGCCACCCCGCGCGGCCTGATCGTGCCGAACATCAAGGACGCGCACGCCAAGACCCTGCCCGAACTGGCGGGCGCGCTCGGCGAGTTGGTCACCACGGCCCGCGAGGGCAAGACGTCGCCCGGCGCCATGCAGGGCGGCACCGTGACGATCACGAACATCGGCGTCTTCGGCATCGACACGGGCACGCCGATCCTGAACCCCGGCGAGTCCGCGATCCTCGCGGTCGGCGCGATCAAGCTCCAGCCGTGGGTCCACAAGGGCAAGGTGAAGCCCCGCCAGGTGACCACCCTCGCCCTCTCCTTCGACCACCGCCTGGTGGACGGCGAACTGGGCTCGAAGGTGCTCGGCGACGTGGCGGCGATCCTGGAACAGCCGAAGCGGCTGATGACCTGGGCGTAGTGCCTGCGCGGGTGCCGGTGCGGAGACCCGCACGGGTGCCGGTACGGAAAGGGAGGGCTCGGGTGTGTCCGTCGGACGCGTCCGGGCCCTCCTTCTCATTCCCCCGGTGAGGCCGAGACCGTGGCGTCTCCCGGCTTCTTCTTGTCGTCCTTGTCGTCATCGCCGTTGCAGCCGGTCAGCAGGGCGACCGCGAGAACAGCACCGAGTGCCGTGCAGAGCCAAGCGGTGAACGGACGCCGAGGACGTGCATGGGTTTCGGGCACGGGTAAATCCCCCTGATTGCCATGGGATTGGCGCTGTCGCGCCGTCCTGGTCGCGCCGACGATATCCACCCGTGGCCCGCTCCGGTCGGTGCGGGCAGCGACCCGCGGGCGCTTCGAGGCAGCGGGCAGCGGGGTTCCGGACACTGTCCGATGGACCCGGCGGACGGCCGTAGGGAAGCGGGCAGAGATCCACTGAATGCCAGAATCCAGGTCACAGCGCGGACGGTCTTGGAGCGGAAGCGCGCGTACCATCCGGAACCGGCAATTCATGCAAGTTTTCCGGACTTTCACACATTGACGAGTTCATTCGCACCTGCAATGGTTCCATCTCGCCGCCGGTGAGGCGGGCCCACCTCGCTTGGGGCGTCGAACGTTTCCGATCCGTCAAGTGAAAGGGAACCATCGGAATGCGCACCAGATCCATGCTCGCCGCTGCCGCTCTGGCCGGCGGCGCGGTGCTGGCCACCGTCATACCCGCCCAGGCCGAAGAAGCCGACGCGGGTGAGACCGTGCCGGCCGCAGCGGTTGTCCTGTCGCACAACTACCGCCACGCCGAGTACGACGGAAGCATCTACTACGTCACCGGCTCGTACGGCTGCGACAACTCCACCGACATCGACTGGTCGGTGGGCGACATCGTGAACTCGTGGAACGACAAGATCTCCTCGGTGAAGAGCTTCTCGAAGTGCACCAGCATGCTCCACGAGAACAACTATTTCAGGGGGGCGTCCCTGGGGTTCTTCAAGAACAGGCAGCACCTCGGTGACATGAACGACGAGACCAGCTCCATTCGACTGCGCTGACGCACCGGGGCCGCGTCGCCGTGTCAGGTGGCGCGGCCCTTCCCGACGGACGACAGGCCGTCGGAACCGGACCAGAGACAGGGGGCTCCTTGCTCATGTATCCCAAGGGTCGCTGGGCGGCCGTGTTAGGGGCGGTGGCCGTGACCGGGGCGCTCGTGTCCTGTGGTGGAGGATCTGAGGAGAAGAGCGGGCCTCCCCGGATCGGGAACGTTCCCGAGGTCGCCGGGAGTTCGGATGTGCCGAACCTTCCCATGGACGCCTATGTGCTCTCCAAAGAGCAGTACCTGACCTATGCGCGGGGGCTGCGTGCGGCAGTGCGGTCATGCATGGCGAAGTTCGGGTTCGCGGACTTTCGCGCGCTCGACAGCGCTGTCGACCAGTCGTATCCAGGAATGAAGGCGGACAAGGCCCACTACTTCTTCATCATCGACGTCGATCGTGCCGCGCGATTCGGCTACGGTTCGGCGCGCGACGGCGAACGAGAGGAAACGCCGGAGGAGGGCGTGGACGGCGCGGGCGGTGAGACGGACGATTCTCCTACCGCGGCCGAGAACGCTGTGTTCCAGGGGAAGAACGCAGGCACGCGCATAGGCGGAGTCGTGGTACCGAAGGGTGGTTGCGCCGCCGAAGGCGCCAAGGCGCTGCGTGCGGGCGGCGGCGTGGAAGGCGTCGAGATTGTCACAGTGGCGAATGAGCGCAATGACGCCTATCAGCGGGCACTTGAAGACGACCGGGTCAGAAAGGTCTTCGCCAAGTGGAGCACCTGCATGAAGAAGTCGGGATACCGGTACGCGACGCCCCTCGAACCGGGAAAGGACCGCCGCTGGCGGGAGGAGATTCCGAGCCGGGCCCAGATCACGGTGGCCAAGGCCGACGTGGCCTGCAAACAGCGTACGAACACCGTGGGTGTCTGGTGGGCCGTCGTGGCGGCGTACGAGAAGAAGTACATCGATGAGCATGCCGAGCACCTGGCCGATGTGAAGAAGACCATCGACGCCACGATGCGCAACTCCGCCCGGCTGGTGGCCCGTGGTCAGTGATCAGCCACCGGGTCCGGAAGGCAAGCCGGCCGGCCGTCGCGCGTGGACCCGGGGCGGGCTCTCCGGGCGCAGACGCGTGCTCCTCGCAGTGGTGGCGGGCGCCGTGCTGCTCTCGGCCGGCGGCATGACCGCCGCCGCGTTCATCAAGTCACCGGCGGACCAGGCGCGTTCGGCCGGACCGCCGCCCGCCGATGTGCTGACCGCGCCGGTCGAACATCGCGTGATCAAGGATTCCGTGGTGCTGCGCGGCCAGGTGTCCGCCGACCAGACCGTCGAGATCTCACCGGTCGCCGCCGGAACGCAGGACACCGCACGCGTCGTGGTGACGAAACTGCCCTACCGGGCGGGGGACACCCTCGCCGGAGGCAAGGTGGTCGTGGAGATGTCCGGACGCCCGGTCTTCGCCCTGACCGGACGGCTGCCCGTCTACCGGGACCTCAAGCCGGGCGCGGACGGCGAGGACGTGGCCCAGGCCCAGCGCGCGCTGGGCCGGCTCGGGTATCCGGCGGGAGGGGACCGGAAGGGCCACTTCGGTGCCGGTACGAAGCGGGCAGTGGACCGCTACTACGCGTCCATCGGCTACGAGCCGCTGCCCGCCGACCCCGAAGGCGGCGCCGAGGTCGCGGCCGCGCAGGACGCCGTGACCGAGGCGCATCGGGCCTGGCAGGACGCGGCCGGGGGCAGACGGAAGACCCGCGCCGCCGAAGACCTCGGCAAGGCGCGCAGGGCGCTGGCCGCGGCGGAGGCGGCGAACGGCCCGATGCTCCCCGCCTCCGAAGTCGTCTTCCTGCGGGGCTTCCCGGCCCGGGTGGAGAAGGTGAACGCCACCGTCGGAACGGAAGCCAAGGAAAAACTGCTCACCGTGTCCGCGGGTTCCCTGGTCGTCGACGGGGACCTGGACGCGGCTCGCAAGGACCTCGTACGGGTCGGGCAGCGGGTCGAGATCCTCGCCGAGGCGACCGGCGACAGCGCCCGGGGCGCGGTCGCCTCGGTGTCGGAAGCGCCCGTGCAGGGCGGCGAGGAGTCCACGGACGGCGACGCGGGTGGCGCGGACACGGGCGGCGAATACGTGGTCAAGGTGAGCCCCGACAAGCCCTTGCCGGGCGAACTCGCGGGGCAGGACGTGCGGTTGACGGTCGCGGCAGGAGCCTCCAAGGGCAAGGTGCTCGCCGTCCCCCTCTCCGCCGTGTCCGCGGGGGCCGACGGCAGGACCGCGGTGACCGTCTACGACTCCGGATCCGAGGACAGGCGGCGCGTGGAGGTGACGACGGGAACGTCGGGCAACGGCTTCGTGGCCATCCGCCCCCGCACGGACGGGAGTGTCCGCGCGGGAGACCAGGTCGTCGTCGGCAAGCGGCAAGGAGGCGACGGGTGAGCGCGCCGGACCGGGAGGACCGGGCGGGCACCCCCGTCATCGAATTCCGCGACGTGGGGCTCACGTATCCCGGACCGCCACCCGTCGAGGCGCTGAAACCGTGTGCTCTGCGCATCGATCCCAGTGAGTACGTCACCGTGGTCGGCCCCTCCGGGTCGGGCAAGTCGACGTTCCTCAACATCGTGGGGCTCCTCGACGCACCGACCGCCGGCACCTATCTGCTGGACGGTGTGGACACGGGGACCCTGCCGGACGCGGGGCGCACGGCGCTGCGCGGCCGCCGGATCGGATTCGTCTTCCAGAGCTTCCATCTGCTGCCGCACCGCAGCGCGGTGGAGAACGTGTGCCTGGCGATGCTCTACAACGCGGTGGCGGTCCGCAGGGAGCGGACAGCGCTCGCCCGTGAGGCGCTGAGCAGGGTCGGCCTCGGACACCGTTACGACGCGCTGCCGACCCGGCTCTCGGGCGGCGAGCGCCAACGTGTCGCCATCGCCCGCGCGTTGGTGGCCCGCCCGGCCCTGCTGCTGTGCGACGAGCCCACCGGGAACCTCGACTCGGCGACCGCTGACTCCGTCCTCGGCCTCCTCGACGAGCTGCACGCGGACGGCATGACTGTCGTGGTCATCACGCACGATCCGGGGGTGGCGGGACGGGCCCCGCGCACGATCACCATCCGCGACGGCTTCCTGACCGAGGAAGACGGCCTTCCGCGCCAGGAACGGGTGGGCACGTGAGGTGGCGGCGGACACGGCGGGCGGAGGCTGAGGTGGAGCCGTCCCGCCTGCACTGGCGGGATCTGCTCGCCGAGTCGTTCGCGGGGGTCCTCCAACGCCCGGCCCGCTCGGTGCTGACCGCCGTGGGCACAGTCCTCGGCGTCGGGACGTTCGTCGCCGTCCTCGGCCTGACAGCGACCACATCGGCCCAGGTCGACACCCGGTTCACCACGCTCACGGCGACCGAGGTCACCGTCGAGGACACGGGTGGCGACGGTCCCGAGGGCGCCAAGGGGGCACTGTCGTTCCCCGTGGACGCGGACCGCCGCATCGAGCGCCTGAACGGTGTGGAGGCGGCCGGTGTCTACTGGTCCGTCAGCGCGAAGCAGGCGGCTCCTGTCCGGTCCGCGCCCATCGGCGCCGCCGCGGCGGGCGACGACCCACCGGTGGTGGCCGCTTCCTCGGGAGTCCTGCGCGCGGCCCGCCCGACGCTGGAACAGGGGCGGATCTACGACCGCTGGCACGACGGGGGCGGACAGCGTGTAGCCGTCCTCGGCTCCTCGGTCGCCGAACGCCTGGGCGTCACCACCCTGGAGACAGGTCCGGCGGTCTTCATCGGGCAGGTCCCGTTCACCGTGGTCGGCATCGTCGAGGACACCGAGCGCATGCCCGAACTGCTGACCGCCGTGATCGTGCCGCGTACGGCGGCTCAGGAGCTGTGGGGCGGGCCGCAGGGGGAGCGGGCCCGGATGCTCGTCTCCACGCGCCTCGGCGCGGCGGTGCAGATCGCGGACGAGGCCCCACTGGCGCTGCGGGCCGAGAGCCCGGACCACTTCCGCTCCGTGCCGCCGCCCGACCCGAAGAAGCTTCGCTCCAAGGTGACCTCGGACCTCAACCAGCTCTTCCTGGTGCTCGCGGCCGTCTGCCTGGTGATCGGCGCGGTGGGCATCGCCAACACGACGTTGGTGGCCGTCCTGGAGCGGACTTCGGAGATCGGTCTGCGACGCTCGCTCGGGGCGCGCGGGCGGCATGTGACCGGGCAGTTCCTGACGGAGTCCGCGGTACTCGGAACCCTGGGCGGCCTCGTGGGCACCTCGATCGGCACGCTGACGGTCGTGATCGTGGCGGTCGTACGCGAGTGGACACCCGTCGTCCATCCGCTGACGGTGGCCGCGGCTCCCGTGGTCGGTCTCTTGACCGGTGTGCTGGCCGGTCTCTATCCGGCGTGGCGGGCGGCCCGGATCCAGCCGGTGGAGGCCCTGCGGCGCTGACCGCTTTCCCGCATGGGACGGGGCCCGCCGCGATGTGCGGCGGGCCCCTCTCGCGCATGTCCCCGAAGGGGTTACGCGACCTTGAAGCCGTAGTCCATGATCTTCTTTGCGTCCGTCAGGCGGGCCGAGGCGGACGTCGAGGTGAGGACCGTGCCGATGACCGTCTTGCCGTTGCGCGTTGCCGCGAAGACGAGGCAGTACTTGGCCTGGGGGCCGGAGCCCGTCTTCACGCCGATGGCGCCGCGGTAGGAGCCGAGCAGGGCGTTGGTGTTCTTCCAGGGCGCCATGGTGCGGGTGCCGCCGGTCTTGGTCTTCGTCTTCGCCGTGTACGACTTCGTCTTCACGATCGTGCGGAACTGCGAGTACTTCATCGAGTTGCTCGCGAGCTTCGACAGGTCGCGCGGCGTCGAGTAGTTGGCGCCGTTGCTGATGCCGTCGAACGAGTCGAAGTGCGTGTTCTTCAGGTTCAGGTCCTTGGCCGTCTTGTTCATCTGGCCGATGAAGGACTTCACGCGCGCGGCGCGGCTCGAACCCTTGCCGTACTTGTCCGCCAGGGCGTACGCGGCGTCACAGCCGGACGGCAGCATCAGCCCGTAGAGGAGCTGGCGGACCGTCACCTTGTCGCCGACGATGAGGCGGGCGTGCGAGGCGCTGTGCTTGACGATGTAGTCGCTGTACGCCTTCTGAATGGTGACCTTCGAGTCCAGGTTGAGGTTCCGCTGGCCGAGGACCACCCGGGCGGTCATTATCTTCGTCGTCGAACCGGTGGCGCGGCGGGTGTCCGCGGCCTTGCCGAACAGTTCCTTGCCCGTGCCGTTGTTCATCAGGAAGCCGCCCTTGGCGGCGATCGACGGCTTGGGCGGCGCGGCGGCCTGCGCGGGAGCGACGACGACGCCCGTGGTCAGGACGGCTCCGGCGGTGACGGCAGCGGCTGCGCTTATACGGCGCACGCGCACGCCCGGGGTGAGGATTCTCAAGGTGAACGCTCCGTTGTTCCCTGCTGATGAGGTAGTTGGCGGCTTTTGCCCCCAATGACCTGAAAATTCAAGTGACATGAGGCAGCCGCCACAGTGATGACGCGCGAGGGGGCGGAACGGATGCATGCCAAACGGGTAAAGATGCGGCCAAGTATGTGATCTTGCTCGCGAGGGCGCGGTCGGGCGCGGTCGGGCGTGGGGTTCGGCGGGGCGTCGGGTTCGGCGGCTCGTCCGGATCGTGGACCGGTCCTGTCCGCGTATACGTGTTGTATCTATGCTGTGCGCATGCCAGCTGCCCCACCCGTCCCCGTGCCCCCGTCCCTGAAGCAGCCCCCCGCCGCCGAGCGCGTCTACGCGCACGTCAAGCAGGCCGTCCTGGAGCGCCGTTACGAGGGCGGCACCCTCCTCACCGAGGGCGAACTGGCCGAGGCCGTGGGGGTCTCCCGTACGCCGGTGCGCGAGGCGCTGCTCAAGCTGGAGGTCGAGGGGCTGCTCCGGCTCTACCCGAAGAAGGGCGCCCTGGTCCTGCCGGTCTCCGCGCAGGAGATCGCGGACGTCGTCGAGACCCGGCTGCTCGTCGAGACGCACTCGGTGCGCAAGGCCGTACCCGCGCCCGCCGGACTGCTCGACCGGCTGACGGAACTGCTCGAACGCCAGCGGGAGCAGGCCGCGGCCGGCGACCTCGCGGCGGCGGCGGTCACCGACCGCTGCTTCCACGCCGAGATCGTCCGCAGCGGCGGCAACGACATCCTCTCCCGCCTCTACGACCAGCTCCGCGACCGCCAGTTGCGGATGGGTGTGGCCGTGATGCACTCCCACCCCGACCGCATCGCCAAGACCCTCGCCGAGCACGAGGAGATCCTCGCGGCCCTCACGGCCGAGGACGCCGAGGCCGCGGTCGACGTGGTCACGCGGCACGTCGGCTGGTTCCAGAACCTCGCGCGGGGAGCCGCACGATGACCACCGGCGCGATGGCGGGGGCGGCCCGGCTGCCCGGGGACCCGCCGGGCGGACGGCGTGCCGTGCTCGTGTGGTCCGTCGGCGTCTCCGTCTACTTCGTCGCCGTCATCTTCCGCACCTCGCTGGGCGTCGCGGGCCTGGACGCCGCCGACCGCTTCCACGTGAACGCCTCGGCCCTGTCGACGTTCTCGATCCTCCAACTGCTCGTGTACGCGGGCATGCAGATACCCGTCGGCCTGATGGTCGACCGGCTCGGCACCAAGAAGGTCCTCACGCTCGGCGTGGTCCTCTTCACCCTCGGCCAGCTCGGCTTCGCGCTCTCGCCCTCGTACGGCATGGCCCTTGCCTCGCGCGCCCTGCTCGGCTGTGGCGACGCGATGACGTTCATCAGTGTGCTGCGGCTCGGCACGCGCTGGTTCCCGGCCCGGCGCGGCCCGATGGTCGCCCAGCTCGCCGGGCTCGCCGGGATGGCGGGCAACCTCGTCTCGACCCTCGTCCTGGCCCGCCTCCTGCACGAGGTCGGCTGGACCACGGCGTTCGCGGGCAGTTCGCTCGCCGGTGTCGTCGTCCTCGTACTGATGACGCTGTTCCTGAAGGACCATCCGGAGGGCCACGAGCCGGAGCCGCCCGCGGCCCGGCCCGGCGGCGGACCGGGCTTCGTACGCGAACAGATCGCGCTGTCCTGGCGGGAACCCGGCACCCGGCTCGGCCTGTGGGTGCACTTCACGACGCAGTTCCCCGCGATGGTGTTCCTGCTCCTGTGGGGGCTGCCGTTCCTCGTCGAGGCGCAGGGGCTCTCGCGGGGCGCGGCGGGGGATCTGCTCACGCTGGTCGTGCTCGCCAACATGGCGGTAGGTCTTGTGTACGGGCAGGTCGTCGCCCGGCACCACACGGCGCGGCTGCCGCTGGCGCTCGGCACGGTGGCGGCGACGGCGCTGCTGTGGGCGGCGACGCTGTCCTACCCGGCCGCGCACGCGCCCCTGTGGCTCCTTGTGGTGCTGTGCGCGGTGCTCGGCGCCTGCGGCCCCGCCTCGATGATCGGCTTCGACTTCGCGCGGCCCGCGAATCCGCCGGAGCGGCAGGGGACGGCCTCCGGTATCACCAACATGGGTGGTTTCATCGCCTCGATGACGACGCTGTTCGCCGTCGGTGTGCTCCTTGACGCGACCGGCGACAACTACCGGATCGCGTTCTCCGCGGTCTTCGTCCTGCAGGCGCTCGGTGTCAGCCAGATCCTGCGGCTGCGGAAGCTGGCGGCGCGGCGGGAGCGGGAGCGCCTTGTGGCCAGCAGGGTGGAGACGGTGCACGTCCCGGCGTGAGCCACCGCGCGGGCGCGGGCCGTCGAGGGGCGGCCGCCGCCCGGCCGGGTTCCGGGCGAGCCCCGGAACCCCCGGCCGGCGGGCTACGGCGTGACCGCGAAGTCCGAGAGGATCGCGTCGCCGAGCTCCAGGTCGCCCTCGACCTTCACCCGGTCCTTGACCGCCGCGTACGTCACGCGTCCGCAGGCGAGCCGGAAATACGTGTCCCAGTCCATGCCGATGGTGACGATCGGGCCGAGCGAGGGGGCGCTGTCCACCGTGGCCTTGCCCTCCGCGTCCACGCGCACCGTGCGCAGGAATTCGACGGGGCCGCCGACGTCGAAGACGACCGCCGAGTTCGCGGGGGCGCCCGCCTTCTCCGCGACGACCTTCGGCAGCCCGTGCAGGAGCAGGTCACGGGTGACGTACGCACCCGGCGAGTCCAGGTTCCCCGGCCTTCGCAGGGCCACGCGCAGGTCCTGCTCGTGCACCCACACGTCGAACGCCCGCAGCCGCGTGGCCAGTTCCAGGGTCTGCTCGCTGCCGAGCGGGCCGCGCACCTTCGTCGACGGGTCCCGGGACTCGTTCCTGAGCTGCCGCGAGCGGCGGATGATCGTGTACTCCAGCTCGGAGGTCATCTCGGGCGCCGTGTGGTGGCGGCGCACGTCGACCTGCATCTCCATGTAACGCTGGCTCTCGTTCGTCACGTGGTAGAGGTCGCGCGGCAGGGTGTGGATCGGGCGCGGGTCGCCGAGCATCTCGCAGTCGAGGCCGATGACATGGGACACGATGTCGCGGACCGACCAGGCCGGGCACGGGGTCGCGAGGTTCCACTGGCCCTCGGGGAGCGGAGTGACCAGCTCGGATATCGCTTCCACTGCGTGGGTCCAGGCATCGGCGTAGGTTTGAAGGCTGGGATGGAGACTCACGGGACCCCTCGGCGGTCGTACGCGGGCGGTGGGTGTCTGGAACGCTAAGTTACGCTGCCCGCAGGCACCCCGGCAGTGCTTTCGTGTGACGATCGTAGGCCCAGTTGACGGCTCGAATGCCAGGACGGTGGTAGTGTGCGCGCCTCTCTCCTCCAGATCGCCGTAGACGACGACGAATCGGTCAATTCCCGTCGGCAGCGCGTCTCTTCGCTGGTACGCGAGGTCGCCGGGCGCGAGGGTTCGGATCTGGTCGTCCTGCCCGAGCTGTGGACGACCGGTGCGTTCGCGTACGAGTCGTTCGAGGCGGAGGCGGAGCCCCTTGAGGGGCCCACGTACGAAGTCATGGCCAAGGCCGCGCGGGAGGCCGGGGTGTGGCTGCACGCCGGGTCGATCCCCGAGCGCACCCCCGACGGCTCCCTCTACAACACCTCCCTCGTCTTCTCCCCCGAGGGCGAACTGGCCGCCGCCTACCGCAAGATCCACCGCTTCGGCTTCGACAAGGGCGAGGCCGTGATGATGGGCGCGGGCACGGAACTGGTCACCGTCCGCACGCCCGAGACCGTCCTCGGCCTCGCCACCTGCTACGACCTGCGCTTCCCCGAGCTCTTCCGGGGGCTCGTCGACGCGGGCGCCGAGGTGTTCGTGGTGCCGGCGGGGTGGCCCGCCCGGCGGCGGGAGCACTGGTCGCTGTTCGCACGGGCGCGGGCCGTCGAGGACCAGGTGTTCGTCCTCGCCTGCGGGACCGCGGGGACGCACGCGGGGGTGCCGCAGGCCGGGGTGAGTGTGGTGGTCGACCCGTGGGGGACGGTGCTCGGCGAGGCCGGGGGTGAGGAGGAGGAATTCCTCACTGTGGACCTCGACCTCGCGAAGGTCGCGGAGACCAGGGAGCAGTTCCCCGCGCTGAAGGACCGTCGGCTGTCGTAACAGTTTGCTACTCCGCCGCGCCGCGTTCCTTTTCCGCGAGGCGGATGACGCAGATCGTCACGGCCAGGAGCAGCGCCGGGTCCGCGTCCTCGCGGGTGATGTGCAGGCCGTACGTGTCGCGGACGCGGAACCAGCGGCGTGAGATGTCCGCGAGGAGTTCGCCCTCGTACTCGATGGCGAACTCGCGGTCCATGATCTTGCCGCTGACGTCTAGTTCGGTCGTGCCGTCGGCGAGCGTCACCCGGTAGTGGTTGCGCAGCAGCGAAAGCCGCTTGCGCTTCACCCTGGCCAGCGGCTCGCCCTCGCGCTCGATCAGCATCGTGTCGCGCAGGGCGAGCATCTTCGCCCGGATGTCGATCAGTACCCGCCCCTGCATGTCCTTCAGTTCGAAGGTCTCGCGCAGGCGCATCGCCTTGCCGTCGACGAAGAAGACCTTGCGGCCCTGGTCGTCCTCGATCCAGTAGTCGTCACCGATACCGAAGAGCCGGTCGCGTACGAGAAGTCTCATGCGGCCATGAGTACCCCGAAATCGGTGATTTGCCCGCTGTGATCCTGCCGATGACTTGGTTCAGCCTTCGAGGAACGCAAGGAGTGCGTCCGCCAGCATGTGCGGGTCGTCCGCTCCGCACAGCTCGCGCGCGCTGTGCATCGACAGGATCGCCACGCCCACGTCGACCGTCTTGATGCCGTGCCGCGCCGCCGTGATCGGGCCGATCGTGGTGCCGCAGGGCATCGCGTTGTTGGAGACGAAGGCCTGGAACGGCACGCCCGCCTTCTCGCAGGCGGCGGCGAAGACGGCGCGGCCGCCGCCGTCCGTGGCGTAGCGGTTGTTGACGTTGACCTTCAGGATCGGGCCCCGGTTGGCGCGCGGGTGGTGCGTCGGGTCGTGCCGCTCGGCGTAGTTGGGGTGCACGGCGTGGCCGGTGTCGGACGACAGACAGACGGTGCCCGCGAAGGCGCGCGCCTTGTCCTCGTACGTACCGCCGCGCGCGAACACCGAACGCTCCAGGACCGTGCCGAGCAGCGGGCCGTCGGCGCCGGTGTCCGACTGGGAGCCGTTCTCCTCGTGGTCGAAGGCGGCGAGCACGGGGATGTACGGCAGCGCGTCGGCGCCCGGGGCGGTGGCCGCGGCGGCGAGGGCCGCCGTGCAGGCGTGCACGGACAGGAGGTTGTCCATGCGGGGGCCCGCGAGCAGTTCGCGGTCGCGGCCCAGGTAGGCGGGCGGCTCGATGGAGTGCGTCATCAGGTCCCAGCCGGTCACGTCGGCGGGGTCCAGGTCGCACTCCTCCGCGACGAAGCGGATCAGGTCGCCCTCGCGGACGTCGTCGCCGAGGCCCCAGATGGGCTGCATGTGCTTCTGCTTGTCCAGCTTCAGACCGTCGCTGACGACGGACCGGTCCATGTGGATGGCCAGTTGGGGTACGCGGAGCAGGGCGCGGTCGATGTTGACCAGGCGTGACGTTCCGTCGCGCAGGGACAGGCGGCCTGCCAGGCCCAGGTCGCGGTCCAGCCAGGAGTTGAGCAGGGGGCCGCCGTAGATCTCGACGGCGACCTGGCGCCAGCCGTGGCCGCCGCTGTCCGGCTGCGGCTTCACGCGCAGGTTCGGGGAGTCCGTGTGGGCGCCGATCACTCGGTACGGGGTGTGGGGGGCCGCGCCCTCCGGGACGTACCACGCGATGATCGCGCCGCCGCGCAGGACGTACTTGCCGCCCGCGCTCGCGTCCCAGGCGTCTGTCTCGCCCACGTGGCGGAAGCCGGCCTTCTCCAGGCGTTCTGCGGCGCTTGCCACGGCGTGGTACGGCGACGGGCTCGCCGCCAGGAAGGTGAGGAGGTCGTCGGTGTGGCCGCGATCGAAGCGGGCGCGATTGCTCATGCGGTCACCTTAGCCAGGCACTTGCGTGCGGCTGGGGGCGGTTTCCTGGTGCCCCCAGGTACAGGGAATGGCGGTGGCCCGCGTCCCCGGGGTGGGGGAGCGGGCCACCTGGCCGGGAGGAGGGGTGGGTCAGAACGCCGACTCGTCCAGGTCCATGAGGTCGAGGGTCACGCCCTCGGACAGGGCGCGCTCCATGGCCACGCCGGGCAGCACGTTCGTCGCGAAGAACTTCGCGGCGGCGATCTTGCCCTGGTAGAACGCCTGGTCCTTCGCGGCGGCGGTCTCCAGCTTCTCCGCGGCGACGGCCGCACCGCGCAGCAGCAGGTACCCGACCACGACGTCGCCGGAGGCGAGGAGGAGGCGGGTGGTGTTGAGGCCGACCTTGTAGATGGACTTGACGTCCTGCTCCGTGGCCGCGAGGTCGGTCAGCATGACGCCGACCATGGCCTCCAGCTCGACGGCCGCCTTGGCCAGCTCCTCCCGCGCCCCGGCGAGCTGCTCGCCACCGGTGCCCACGGCGAGGAACTTCTTGATCTCCTCGGCGAGACCGTTCAGCGCGGCACCCTGGTTGCGGACGATCTTCCGGAAGAAGAAGTCCTGGCCCTGGATGGCGGTCGTGCCCTCGTAGAGGGTGTCGATCTTGGCGTCGCGGATGTACTGCTCGATCGGGTACTCCTGGAGGTAACCCGAGCCGCCGAACGTCTGGAGCGACTGCGCCAGCTGCTCGTAGGCCTTCTCCGAGCCGTACCCCTTCACGATGGGCAGGAGGAGGTCGTTCAGGGCGTGGAGCTGCGAGGCGTCCTCGCCGCCTGCCTCCTTGACCGCGATGTCGTCCTGGACGGCCGCGGTGTGCAGCACGAGCGCGCGCATGCCCTCCGCGTACGCCTTCTGCGTCATCAGGGAGCGGCGCACGTCCGGGTGGTGGGTGATCGTCACCTTCGGCGCGGTCTTGTCCATGAACTGGGCGAGGTCGGGACCCTGGACGCGCTCCTTGGCGTACTCCAGGGCGTTCAGGTAGCCCGTCGACAGCGTCGAGATCGCCTTCGTGCCGACCATCATGCGAGCGAACTCGATGATGCGGAACATCTGGCGGATGCCCTCGTGCTTGTCGCCGATCAGCCAGCCCTTGGCGGGGTGCCGGTCGCCGAACGTCATCTCGCACGTGTTGGACGCCTTCAGGCCCATCTTGTGCTCGACGTTCGTCGCGTAGGCGCCGTTGCGGGCGCCCAGCTCGCCGGTCTCCCAGTCGAACTCGTACTTCGGCACGAGGAAGAGGGACAGGCCCTTGGTGCCGGGGCCGTGGCCCTCGGGGCGGGCGAGGACGTAGTGGAGGATGTTCTCCGACATGTCGTGCTCGCCGGACGTGATGAAGCGCTTCACGCCCTCGATGTGCCAGGAGCCGTCCGCCTGCTGCACGGCCTTGGTGCGGCCCGCGCCCACGTCCGAGCCGGCGTCCGGCTCGGTGAGGACCATCGTCGAGCCCCACTGCTTCTCGACGGCTATCTCGGCGATCTTCTTCTGCGCCTCGTTGCCCTCTTCGAAGAGGATGCCGGCGAAGGCCGGGCCGGAGGAGTACATCCAGATCGCGGGGTTGGCGCCGAGCAGCAGCTCCGCGTAACCCCAGATCAGGGAGCGCGGGGCGGTGGTGCCGCCGATCTCCTCGGGGAGGCCCAGGCGCCAGTACTCGGAGTCCATGAAGGCCTGGTAGCTCTTCTTGAAGGAGTCCGGGACCGGCGCGGTGTTGGTCTCCGGGTCGAACACCGGCGGGTTGCGGTCGGCGTCCTCGTACGACTCCGCCAGCTCGTTCTCCGCGAGGCGGCACAGCTCGCTGAGGATGCTCTTGGCGGTCTCGACGTCCATCTCCGCGAACGGGCCGCTGCCGTACAGCTTGTCGCGGCCGAGCACCTCGAAGAGGTTGAACTCGATGTCGCGGAGATTCGACTTGTAGTGCCCCATGGCGACGGCTCCGTAAGTGGCTTGGGAGGCTGGAATCCTCGTGGGCGTACCAGTAAGTAGCTAGTCGTTGTAAATGATGCTACCCGTCGGTAATAAGAGGCAACCCCTGTTGGCCCAAGTGTGAGCAGGGTCTATTCGGCGGGCCTGCTTCCGGGACCCGTCTGCGCCCCCGCCTCCGTCTCGGCCAGGAAGTCGGTGATCAGGCGCTGCCAGCGTGCGGGGTCCTCCGCGAAGGGGAGGTGGCCGGTGGCTATCTCGGCCACTCGGGCGCCCTTGATTCCGGCCGCGACCTCCCGCTGGAGGGCGGGCGGGACGAGCTGGTCCCGCGTGGTCGTGATGACCAGGGTCGGGGCCGTGATGGCGGCCAGGTCGGCGCGGACGTCCGTGCGGATGACGAGGTCCACGTGGTCCGCGGTGCCCTCGGGGGCCGACTCCGCCGTGCCCCGCAGGGTCCCTGCGAGCTGCTCCGGCGACAGGGAGTCCAGTGCCTGCGGGCTCAGGGCGAGCGGGAGCACGAAGCGGGCCAGCTTGTCCCGGTCACGGGACGAGGCCAGGTGGTGCCAGATCTGGGCGGCGAGGGTCGTGCGGGTGTCGGGGCGGGCGAAGGGGGCCGTGAGGATCAGGGCCTTCACCCGGGACGGGTGGCGCGCCGCCGCGCGGACGGCCACCGCCGAGCCCAGGGAGTAGCCCGCCAGGGCGAAGGTGTCCGCGCCCTCCGCGTCGGCCGCCGCGATCAGCTCGTCCGCGAGGGTGTCCAGCGTGAGGGGTGCCTTGGCGCGGGGCGTCTCCCCCGAGCCCGGGTAGTCGACGGCCACGGCTCTGTGCGCCGCCGCCAGCGCCGGCAGGACCGGCCCGAAGTTGGCGTCCACGGAACCGCCCGCGCCGTGGGCCAGGAGCAGGGCGGGCCCCCTGCCGACGGCCGTACGGGCGTACGCCGCCCCGGTCGTACGTGTACGTGTGCTCGTGCTCGCGCTTGCGGACATGACTGGGTCCCCCTCGGGTCGAGTATCTGTAGCCCCCACTACAAAAACGGTAACGGCCCCCACCCTTATTTGTCTAGCGCCCGCTACATAAACTTCCGCCGCGAGTCCGCAGCCCGCCGACGGTGGGCAACCCCCACAAAAGGCGAGGCGAGCGGCCCCCGGAGCCCCGCAGATCCCCCGACCGCGTACGGCGCCCCCGCCGGGATCGGTACGCTGGCGGGTATGTACGGCTACGACCAGCACGCGGGTGTCGGGCAGGGGTATGTCCCGCCGCAACAGCCGCCGCCGCAAGCGCAGATGCCCGGTGGTTACGGCCAGCAGCCCCCGCTGTACCCGGAGCCGTCGCCCCCCTCCCTCGCGGACGCGGTGCGCGCGTTCACCACGGGCTCGATGTCCGCCGAGGACTTCCAGCAGGTCTTCGCGACCTCGAAGGTGTACTGCCCCCGGGGTGACAACCCCGGCTTCCTCGCGCTGCACAACACCCAGCAGCCGGTCATCCCGATGTTCACCTCGCTCAAGGAGCTGCGCCGGTACGCCGGCAAGGACTCCAAGTACTTCGTGATCACCGGCGCGGAGGTCATCGACCTGCTGCCGACCGGCTACGGCTTCGTCCTCGACATGGAGGGCGAGCACCGCATGGTCTTCGACGCGAAGGCCGTCGAGCAGATGGTCGACTTCGCCATGCGCCGCATGTACGGCTGAACACCCCGCGAGAACACCCCGCGGGAGCGGCTGACGGTTTCAGCCAAGGACCCCGCCCCTGTTGATCACCCGGACGCCCGGAGGGAATGCCCTCCGGGCGTTCCGTGTTCCAGGTGGCAGAAAGTTCTACGTTCAACTAATCTGAGCGTACAAGGAGGTCCCACCCATGCCTGCAGTGACCGTCGAGAATCCGCTGACCCTGCCCAAGGTGGCCGCACCGGCCGACGCCGTGGCGCGTCCCGTGCTCGCCGTGACGACCGCGCCGAGCGGCTTCGAGGGCGAAGGGTTCCCGGTGCGCCGCGCCTTCGCCGGGATCAATTACAAGTACCTCGACCCGTTCATCATGATGGACCAGATGGGCGAGGTGGAGTACGCCGCCGGGGAGCCCAAGGGCACCCCCTGGCACCCGCACCGTGGCTTCGAGACCGTGACGTACCTGATTGACGGAACGTTTGTTCATCAGGACTCCAACGGCGGCGGCGGCACCATCCGCAACGGCGACACCCAGTGGATGACGGCCGGGTCCGGGCTGCTCCACATCGAGGCGCCGCCGGAGTCGCTCGTCATGTCCGGCGGGCTCTTCCACGGGCTCCAGCTCTGGGTGAACCTGCCCGCGCGGGACAAGATGATGGACCCCCGCTATCAGGACATCCGCGGCGGCCAGGTGCAGCTCCTCACCACCGGGGACGGCGGCGCGCTGCTGCGCGTCATCGCCGGTGAGCTGGACGGCCACGAGGGCCCCGGGATCACCCACACCCCGATCACCATGGTCCACGCGACCGTGCGGCCGGGTGCCGAGGTCACGCTGCCCTGGCGCGAGGACTTCAACGGCCTCGCGTACGTCCTCGCCGGGCGCGGCACCGTCGGCGCCGAGCGGCGGCCCGTCGAGGTCGGGCAGACCGCCGTCTTCGGAGCGGGCGGCTCGCTGACCGTCCGGGCGGACGAGAAGCAGGACTCCCACACGCCCGACCTGGAGGTCGTGCTCCTGGGCGGGCAGCCCATCCGGGAGCCGATGGCGCACTACGGGCCGTTCGTGATGAACACCCGCGCGGAGCTGCAGCAGGCCTTCGAGGACTACCAGAAGGGTCTGCTCGGGTCCGTGCCCGCCGTCCACGGCATGTGACCTGACCGCACGCGGGGACGTCCGGCGTCCGTACGGCCTACGCAGCACATGCGTGGGCCGTACCCCCGTGTTCCGGTGGACCCGTGCATACCCTTCTGCCCGAAGCCGTACGGCGCGTAGCTGCCTGGTGCCTGGTCACGCTGCTCGTCGCCGGGGTGGCCGGGGTCGGGGTGTGGCTGTGCTCGCAGTTGAAGACCGCCGTCACGCCCGTGCTGCTCGCGCTGCTCGGGACGGCGCTGCTCGGGCCGCTTTATCGGCGTCTTCTTAAGATGCGGGTGCAGCGTTCGCTGGCAGCGGCGCTGACCTGCGCCGCCGTGCTCGCCGTCGTCGGCGGGGCCACGTACATCGTCGTCGCCGCGCTCATCGACACCGGGGACCAGATCATCTCGTCCCTGAAGCAGGCCGCCGTCGACCTCTCCAAGCACTTCGGCGCCGCCGGCACCTCGCTCGACGACCTCGCGTCCAACGCCAAGGACCTGCTCGGCAAGTTCGGCGGCACCGCGGCCTCCGGGGTGGTCAGCGGGATCAGCGTGGTGGGCGAGATGATCGCCACCGCCGTGCTCGCGCTGCTGCTCGTGTTCTTCTTCCTGCGGGACTCCCACAAGACCGCGGGCGCGCTGCGCTCGCTGGTGCCCGCGTCCTCCGCCGACACCGTCGAGGCGATGGCGCGCCGCGCGTTCACGGCCGTCGAGGGCTTCATGCGCGGTACGACGGTCATCGCGCTCATCGACGCCGTGTGCATCACCGTCGGGCTGCTGATCCTGGACGTGCCGGGCGCCGCCGGGCTCGGCGCCCTCGTCTTCGTGGGCGCCTACATCCCGTACCTGGGGGCGTTCCTGTCGGGCGCCGTCGCCGTCCTCGTGGCGCTCGCCGACCGCGGCGTGGCCATCGCGCTGTGGGCGCTCGGCGTGGTCCTCGCCGTACAGGTCCTCGAAGGGCACGTCCTCCAGCCGATGATCCAGAGCCGCACCGTGCAGATGCATCCGGCGGTGGTGATGCTGGCGATCACCGCGGGGGCGTCCGTCGCCGGGATCATCGGCATGCTGCTCGCCGTGCCGCTGACGGCCGCCGCCTTCGGCGTCATCTCCGAGATGCGCGCCCGCTACAGCGCCCCGGCCGCGCCCGCCGCGCCCGCGTCCCCAGGAGACACCGCGTCCCCCGCAGACGCCTCGTAGAGCTCGAACCAGATGCTCTTCCCCTCGCCCCGGGGGTCCACGCCCCACCGCTCCGCGAGCAGCTCCATGAGCACCAACCCGCGCCCGGACGAGGCGAGTTCACCGGGGTGGCGCTTGTGCGGCAGGTCGTCGCTGCCGTCGGCGACCTCCACCCGCAGCCTGCGCGTGCCCTCCTCGCCGGTGACCTCGGCGACCAGGAGCGCGTCGCCGTCGGTGTGCACAAGGACGTTGGTGACCATCTCGGAGACCAGCAGGACCGCCGAGTCGACCTGGTCGGGGTCCGCCCAGTCGTGCAGCAGGTCCCGCAGGTGGCCCCGCGCCCCCGCCACCCGCTCCGGCTCGGCCTGCGCGATGGTCAGCATCGTGCGGCGGGTGCGGGCGCGCTGCTCCGGGTGGCCCGTGCGGCGCAGCAGCAGCACCGCTATGTCGTCCTCGCGGCGGTCGGCGAGGGGGCCCGTGGTGTGGTGCGAGGACGGCCCGTGCACGGCCTGCACGAGGGTGTCGGCGAGCGCCTCCAGGCTGTCGCTCTCGGCGGCCTGGGCTTCGTACGCGTCGTACGTCTCGGCGTCCCCGCGGTCGGCGGCTCGGTCCACGCTGTCTTCGTAGGCCTCAAGGATCTTGCGGATCCGCGTCCAGCCCGTCTCCAGGTCGTGGCCGCCCGTCTCGATCAGGCCGTCCGTGCAGACCAGCATGGTCTCGCCGGCGTCCAGGACGAGCCGGGACGTCGGGTAGTCGGCGTCCGGGTCGATGCCGAGGGGCAGGCCGCCCGCGATGGGGCGCTGCAGGACCGTTCCGTCACTCATGCGTATGACGGGTTCGGGGTGGCCCGCGCGGGCGATCTCCAGGACGCCGGTCGTCGGATCGGCCTCTACGTAGAGACACGTCGCGAACCGCGGGTCTCCCAGGGTGTCCTTTCCGCCGTGGCTGTCCCGGGTGTCCGTCGAGCCGTAGGTGATCCCGTCCGTGATGCCGGACAGGAAGCGCGTGGCGCGCGAGAGCACCGCGTCCGGGCGGTGCCCCTCGGATGCGTACGCGCGCAGGGCGATCCGCAGCTGCCCCATCAGCCCCGCCGCCCGCACGTCGTGGCCCTGTACGTCGCCGATGACGAAGGCGATGCGGCCGCTGGGCAGCGGGATCACGTCGTACCAGTCGCCGCCGACCTGCAGCCCGCCGCCCGTCGGCACGTACCGCGCGGCCACGCTCATCCCGGGGATCTCCGGGCCGAGCACCGGCAGCATCGAGCGCTGCAGGCCCTCGGTCAGCTCCCGCTCGGACTCCGCGACCCCGGCCCGCGACAGGGCCTGCGCCAGCATGCGGGCGACCGTCGTCAGGACGGACCGCTCGTCGGGCGTGAACGACACGGGGTACGTGAACGCCGCCATCCACGCGCCCATGGTGCGGCCCGCGACGGTCAGCGGCAGGAACGCCCACGACTGCCGCTCGAAGCGCGAGGCCAGCGGCCAGGCGGTCGGGTAGCGGCGGCGGTACTCCTCCGGAGAGGACAGGTAGACGGCGCGGCCGGTGCGAAGGACCTCGGCGGCCGGGTAGTCGGTGTCCAGGGGCATGGAGGCGAGCGGATCGTCGTCTCCGTAGCCGTGGTGTCCGTGGTGGCCGACGACGATCAGGCGGTCGGCCTTGGCGCCGAAGACGGCCAGGCCGTCCGGCGAGAACCCCGGCATGGACAGGCCCGCGGCGACCCTGAGGACCTCCTCCGTGGACCGTGCCTCCGCGAGCGCGCGGCCCGCGTCCAGCAGGAACGCCTCGCGGGAGCGGCGCCAGTCGCCCGTCACGGGGGTGCGGGCGGCCGCTCCGGGCGAGGGCTCGGAGACCTCCTGGAGGGTGCCGATGAGCTCGTACGTGCCCGCCTTGGCGTGGACGATCGGCTTGGTGCGGCTGCGCACCGTACGCAGCACGTGGCGGCCCTGCTCGTCCATGATCCGCAGCCGGGCCTCGGCGAGGGTGCCCTCGGCGACGGCGAGCTGCACGATGCCGTGGATCTCGTTCCAGTCCACGGGGTGGAAGCGGGAGCGTACGGCCGCCTCGGTGGTGGTCCTGGCGTGCGGCGGGAGGCCGAGGAGACGGGCTCCCTCGGCGTCGAGGGTGACGATCCCGGTGGCGTTGTCCCAGCGCCACAGGCCGGTGGCGATGGCCGCGAGCACGTCGCTCACAGGGGGCAGGGCGTCGCGGTCGGGGGGCTGGGAGCCGCGGTCGGGCGGCCGGGCGTCCCCATCGGCGGGCAGGGAGTCCCGGTCGGGAGGCAGGGAGGCGTCCCCCACCTGCTCGCGGGGCTCATCGGTGCGCATTGAATCACTGTAGGAACAGTGACGTACCGCCCGCCACCGAGTGCCCGGCCGGGGTCGGGGCGTACGCATGACGGGAACGCCCGGCCGGTATGCGGGGCCCGTGCCCCGGGGGCACCCGAATACGAGGGGAAGTGATCTTCCACCGGACGGTAGCCTTGACTGCCAGCAGCTTCTTTACGCAGCTTCTCCACGGCCGTCCGGGGACGTCCCGGGGCAGGCACCCCGATTCCGAAAGACTGGATGAACGACGATGCATCGGTACAGGTCGCACACGTGCGGTGAGCTCCGCGCCTCTGACGTCGGCACCGACGTCCGGCTCAGCGGATGGCTGCACAACCGGCGCGACCTGGGCGGCATCCTCTTCATCGACCTCCGCGACCACCACGGCATCACCCAGCTCGTGGCCCGCCCCGGCACCGCCGCGGCCGAGACGCTGGACAAGCTGTCCAAGGAGACGGTGGTCCGCGTCGACGGCAAGGTCGTCTCCCGCGGCGCGGAGAACGTGAACCCGGAGCTGCCCACCGGCGAGGTCGAGATCGAGGCCTCCGAGGTCGAGGTGCTCGGCGCGGCCGCCCCGCTGCCCTTCACCATCAACGCGGACGACGGCGTCAACGAAGAGCGCCGCCTGGAGTACCGCTTCCTGGACCTGCGCCGCGAGCGCATGCACCGCAACATCATGCTGCGCAGCGCCGTGATCGCCTCCATCCGCTCCAAGATGGTGGCCCTCGGCTTCAACGAGATGGCGACGCCGATCCTCACCGCGACCTCCCCCGAGGGCGCCCGCGACTTCGTCGTCCCGTCCCGCCTGAACCCGGGCAAGTTCTACGCCCTGCCGCAGGCCCCGCAGCAGTTCAAGCAGCTCCTTATGATCTCGGGCTTCGACCGCTACTTCCAGATCGCGCCCTGCTTCCGCGACGAGGACGCCCGCGCGGACCGCTCGCCGGGCGAGTTCTACCAGCTCGACGTGGAGATGTCCTTCGTCGAGCAGGAGGACGTCTTCCAGCCGATCGAGAAGCTGATGACCGAGCTCTTCACCGAGTTCGGCAACGGCCGCGAGGTGACGTCGCCCTTCCCGCGCATCCCGTTCCGCGAGTCGATGCTGAAGTACGGCAACGACAAGCCGGACCTGCGCGCCAAGCTCGAACTCGTCGACATCACGGACATCTTCGCGGACTCCGAGTTCAAGGCCTTCGCGGGCAAGCACGTGCGCGCCCTGCCGGTGCCGGACACCGCGTCGCAGTCCCGCAAGTTCTTCGACGGCCTCGGTGAGTACGCCGTCGAGCACGGCGCGAAGGGCCTGGCCTGGGTCCGCGTCGCCGAGGACGGCTCGCTGACGGGCCCGATCGCGAAGTTCCTGACCGAGGCCAACGTGGAGGAGCTCACCAAGCGCCTCTCCCTCGCCCCCGGCCACGCCGTCTTCTTCGGCGCGGGCGACTTCGACGACGTATCGAAGATCATGAGCGCGGTCCGCGTCGAGGCCGCCAAGCGCGCGGGCCACTTCGAGGAGAACGTCTTCCGCTTCTGCTGGATCGTCGACTTCCCGATGTACGAGAAGGACGAGGAGACGGGTCGCGTCGACTTCTCCCACAACCCCTTCTCCATGCCCCAGGGCGGCATGAAGGACCTGGAGGAGAAGGACCCGCTCGACATCCTCGCCTGGCAGTACGACATCGTCTGCAACGGCATCGAGCTGTCCTCCGGCGCCATCCGCAACCACGAGCCCGAGGTCATGCTGAAGGCCTTCGAGATCGCGGGCTACGAGGCGGAGACCGTCGAGCAGGAGTTCGCGGGCATGCTCCGCGCCTTCCGCCTCGGCGCCCCGCCCCACGGCGGCATCGCCCCCGGCGTCGACCGCATCGTGATGCTCCTCGCCGACGAGCCCAACATCCGCGAGACCATCGCCTTCCCGCTCAACGGCAACGCGCAGGACCTGATGATGGGCGCGCCGACCGTCCTGGAGGAGTCCCGCCTCCGCGAGCTGAACATCGCGCTGCGCAAGCCGGCGGCTTCCGGCAAGGCGGCCTCCGGCCAGGGGGAGCAGGACGCGAAGTAGTCCTTTTCGTAAAGCAGTTGGGCCCGGGACCGTGCTGGTCCCGGGCCCTTCTCGCTGTGCGCCCCCCGGCTACGCGCCCCTGCTGTTGACGCAGAACGGCTGGCCCGAAGGGTCGAGCAGTACCGTCCAGTGCTCGCCGCCCGGCTGGTGCGCGGGCTTCGTCGCACCCAGTTCCACGAGGCGCTCCACCGCCGCGCCGATGTCGGGGAACGTCAGGTCCAGGTGGAAGGGGAGCTCGTCGGCGGGCCAGTTCGGGGCCTTGTAGTCCTTGGCCGTGTAGAAGACGAACGTCGTCGTGCCGTCGCCGACCAGGAACGCGGTCGGTACGCCCTGCTCGTCCGGGTACTCCTGGATCTCGTCGGGCCAGCCGAGCGCCGCCGCGTAGAACTCCGCGAGCGCGCAGCCGTCGTGGCCCCAGAAGGCGTACGAGGACAGCTTGCCGGTGACCGGTGTGACCGGGGTGCTGGTGCGCATGGCGGTCACCACTCCTGGCGCTGGTTCACGCCGATGACGTGGCCGTCCGGCGTCGTGAAGTAGAGGATCTTGCGGCCGTCGACCTCGGTCTCCTTGATGACGTTCACCAGGGGGCGGATCCTCGCCACGTACGCGTCGAAGTCGGAGACGGCCAGGTAGAACATGCCGAACGCGCCGACCGGGGTGTCCTTGAGCACCGGCAGCCACTCGCGGAGCTGGTCGTGGCGGTGGACCATCAGCGCGAACTCGCCCTCGAAGAGCAGCAGGCGCAGGTCGTCGGCGGGGTCATCGCCGGCCGGGAGGGCCATGAAGCCGATCTTCTCGTAGAAGTCGACGGACGCCTGGGTGTCTTCGACGCCCAGGCAGGGGGCGATGGCGGGGGACTTCATTTGGATCACCTCGGGGGGAGGAGGGAGGGCGTTAACTAGTACATCTGTACTGTAGGGGAATCTGGACAAGGGTGCAATACGGACATCTCGCCGTCTCTTCGGCCTCTGGTGCTCTGAGGGATTGGGCTGGCGTTAAAGTACGTACGTACTGAAGTCGTCGCCTGTGAGCTGTTTAGGAGTCCCCCATGGCCGCCGGCCAGCCCCCTGCCAAGCGGCGTCGCCGCGATCCCGCGCTGCGGATCGAGGAGATCACCGCCGCCACCGAGCGGGTCATCGCCGAGCGCGGCATCGAAGGGCTCACACATCGCGCGGTCGCCGCCGAGGCGGGGGTGCCGCTGGGGGCGACGACGTACCACTTCGCCACCAAGGACGATCTGATCGCGGCCGCGCTGCGGCGTTCCGTGGACCGGTTCGGCGCGTATCTCGACGAGTGGGTCGCGCGTCGGCCCGGCCTCACCGCCGAGCAGTGCGCCGTACTGCTCGCCGATGCCGTCCTGCCGCCCGGCGATGGGCCCGAACGCGACCAGCAGATGGTCGAGTTCGAGTTGTACGTCGCCGCCATGCGTCGGCCCGCGCTGCGGGAGATCGCCGAGGAGCACCACCGGCTCTCCGTGCGGGCCCTCGCCCGCTACACCGACGCCGACACCGCCGAGGCGGCCGGTGCCGCGCTCATGGGGGTGAGCCTGCGGGCCCTCGCCGCCCCTGTGCCGCCGACCCGGGCCGAGATCGAGCGGGTGTTGCTGCGGATTCTCGTGCCGAATCCGGCGCTCGGCGCCGGCGAGGAGGGTGCGCAGTGATCGCTCGGCGTGCCGCCGTCAGTGACGGCGAGCGGCGTGCTCGGCTCGGTGTGCGGCAGTTGCTCGCGCCCGGCACCCGTGCCGCCCGCATCGAGGACGTCGCGGACGCCCTGGTCGGGCTGCACGCCACCGATCCCGCGACCGTCTTCCTGTCCGCCGCGGCCCGGCTTGCGGAGCCGTCCGTCGCGGAGGTGGAGCGGGGGCTCTACGACGACCTGACCGTCACGCGGATGCTGTGCATGCGGCGGACGATGTTCGTGGTGCCCACGCCGCTCGCACCGCTCGTGCACGCCTCGACCGCGCGGGCCGTCGCGGCCAAGGAGCGCGCGGGAGCGCTGGCGTTCGTCGCGGGGATCGGCTGGGACGAGGGGCGGTACGCCGCCGTGGAGCGGGCCGCGCTCGCCGCGCTGGCTGCGCGGGGTACGGCGGGAGCCGTCGAACTCGCCCGGGACGTGCCGGAGTTGGGGGAGAAGGTCCTCGTCAGTCCCGGGAAGTCGTACGCGGCGTGGCAGACGGCCGGGTCGCGGATGCTGCGGGTGCTCGCCGCCGAGGGGCGCATTCGGCGGGCCCGGCCGCGTGGGGCGTGGACGTCCGGTCAGTTCCGGTGGACGCTCGCGCCGGAGGCCGGTGGGGCGGAGCCCTCGGAACAGGACGTCGACCCCATTGCCGCCAAAGCCGCCCTCGCCCGCCGCTACCTCCACGCCTTCGGCCCCGTCACCGTCGACGACCTGAAGTGGTGGACCGGCTGGACGCTCACGGACGCGCGCAAGGCGCTGGCCTCGGTGGGCGCGCGGGACGTGGACCTGGACGACGGCACCACCGGTTACCTCGCCCCCGGCGACGAGGAGCCCGTGCCCGCCCCGGCGCCCTGGGTGGCCCTGCTGCCCGGCCTCGACCCCACCTCCATGGGCCGCCGCCACCGCGGCTTCCACCTCGACCCGGCGTACGTACCCGCCCTCTTCGACCGCAACGGCAACATCGGCCCCACGGTGTGGGCAGACGGCCGGATCGTGGGGGCGTGGGCGCAGCGCGCGGACGGTGAGGTGGTGTTCCGGCTTCTGGAGGACGGGGGCGCGGCGGTGCGTACCGCTGTCGCGGAGCGGGCCGCCGAACTCGGTGCGTGGCTCGGGCCGACTCGCGTCACGCCCGCGTACCGGACGCCGCTGGAACGGGAGTTGGCGGGGCCGAAGCGCTGAGCCCGCCATGTGGCCCCGCCCGCCACCGGCCGTCCGGCGTTCGCCGCCCGCGCAAGTCTGTCTCGGATTTTCCGCTGTCTTCCTCAAGTCACTCCACTACTCTGACGGTTCATCACACACATAGCACGTGTGTACGCAGCGCACAGGTGCGGAATGGCGACGCATCGGGGGGCCGGTGTCCGACGACCTGGGATTCGGCAAACTCCTGTACGACGACGGCCTGGTCGCCCGGCTGCTCGGCAAGACGCGGAAGGGCCGCAACCGCCCGCTCCTGTACGGCCCCGACCTGCCCGTCGTGCTCCTCACCGGCGGCCCCGGCATGGGCAAGGGGCGCCTCCTTCGCTGCGTACGCGACGAGTTCGGGCGCCATGTCCCCGCCGTCCACATCGACTGCGCGGCCCCCGCGCACGCCGAGCGCGCCGGTCAGCACCCGAGCACCCGCTCCGAAGTCACCGAGGCGCTGCGGGAGATGGCCGTCCAGTTCGGCGCGTGGGGCGGGGACGGCGGGCCGATCGCGGTGCCCCGGCTGTACGCGGGCCTCGTCGCCGTCGCGGCGGGCGATCCGCTCGCGGGTTCAGCCACCGGCCTGGAGGAGGTGCGCAGGCACGACGACCTGCTGCCCAGAGGGTCGTTCTGGGGCGGCGTCCTGCACCGCGCCTTCCGCTCCTACCTCGCCGCGCTCGCGGCCCTGCTCGCCGCCCAGCCCCTGGCCACCCCGCTCATCACCGCCATCCTCGACGAACTCTTCGAGCGGGTCTCCTCGGAGGGCAAGGCGGCCCTGGAGGACTGCTACGGCGCCTACTCGGGCGCCGCCGGGCACCCCCGGCTCGGCCTGCACGGGCTGAGCGTCGACTTCCAGCAGGGCGGCGAGGGGCGCGCCAACGCGGAGAGCTTCCTGTTCCGGGCGCTGCGCGAGGACGTCGAGGCCGCGTACACGTCGGTACGCGGCCGGATGGCGCGCGCCGGACGGCCCGCCGTGCTGCTCGACCACGCCGACAACGCGCTCGGCAGACGGCTCCTTCGGCCCGTCCTGCTCGACCGGGAGAGCGGGCACCACGACCGCGTGGCCGTGTTCGCCACGGCCCGGCGCGCGGACGGCGGCCGCTTCCTGTACCGGTCCACGGACGCCGACGCGGACGCGGTGGCGTCCTGGGGGCCCGCCGACGGCGGTCTGCCGGTGTGGCAGCGGGCGCGGGGCGGGGTGGCGGGGCTAGTGGCACCCGCGCGGGGGGTGTTGCTCGTACGCATGCCTACGTTGACGACGGAGCAGCAGAACGATGAGGTGGCCCGGCTGCAGGGGCGCGGGCAGGGCGGTGGCGCGGGGCACGCGGGACATCCGGGGCACGCAGGTCACATGAGCCACGCGGGCCACGCCGGTCACCCGCCGGGCGAGCACGCCTCGCGGCTCCGCGTCGAGAGCGGCATCCACCGCCTCGGCGGCGGCCGCCCCCGCTTCGTCACCCGGCTCGGCGAGGGCGCGGCCTCGCTGCGGGTGCGGGAGCCGGGCGCGTTCACCGACTGGGACCTCCTCGACGCGCCGGTCCGCTCGCGCGACGAACCGGAGGGGCGCCCCGTGCCCGTCGCGGACCTGCTCCTCGACGACCTGATCGTCCGACAGCTCCCCGAGGAACTGCCGCCCGAGCAGCACGACCACTGGCTGGACCTGCTCAGCCATCTCTCGGTCGCGCACACCGGCTCCTGCGCACAGGAGTTGATGCTGGCCCGGCAGGCGGGCCGCGACGAGCGCCTGTCCGCGTACCGCGTCGCCGAACTCCTCGCCGACAGCGGCTGGCCGCACTGCCCGCGCCACTTCATCGGCGACCGGGGGCTGCGCCACCTGCTGATGCGGCGGCTGCACCGGATGGGGGCACAAGGGGCCTGGCAGGCCGACCACGCCCTCCTCCGCGACCACTTCGCCAGCCGCTTCCCCACCGCCACCGACGACCAGTGCGGCACAGCCGCAGCCCACGCCGCCCACCACCACCTCGCCATGGGCGGCGCGGAGGCCGCCGTGGACCACCTGACCGGGGCGTTCCCGCTGCGGGACGCCACCCGCACCATGGCCGAGTGGTGCGAGGAACTCCTCGCGATCGCGGGCGCCCCCTGCGCGGCACCGCTCGCGGGCGACCCGGACGACCGGCACGCCCGCGCCCTCGGCGAGGCACCGCCGACGGGCGGCGACTGGCTGCGGCGCCGCGTCGACCGGCTGCTGCACGCGGTGTGGCTGTACGAGGACCGGACGCGCCCCGTGGACCAGGCGCTGACCGGCACCTGGCGGCAGTTGCTCGACCGGCTCGGCGACGAGCCGGTGCCGGGCACCGAGGTGCTGACCCGCAAGGCGGGTGAGTGGGCCCAACTGGCCCAGGAGAAACAGCCGTTGAAGCCGTGCGCCTGCACGCGCCACCTCGGCTAGCGCGACGTCCGGACGTACGTGGCGTACGTCACGTACACCACGCACGTGAAGCCCAGGAGGGGGCGCTGCGGTGCTGAACTGGCTGTACAACCATCTGTGGGCCACACGCCTGAAGAAGGCCGTGACGGTCCTGGTCGTCGTGGCCGTGGGCACGGCGGCGGGCATCCTCGTCCCGCAGAACGTGGGCGGCCCCGACACCTGCGCCGACGGCGTGGAGAAGCACGGCGGCGAGTGCATCGGCGTCAACGGCTCCGGCTACGACTTCGGCACCCCCGCCATCGCCAAGGTCAGCGACGCCATCGCCAAGGAGAACCGGCGCGTCGACGGCAGGCCGCACATCACGGTCGCCCTGATGCTGCCGCTCCAGCCGGAGTCGGACGCCGAGCGCGAGCAGTTGCGCAGCGACGTGCAGGGCGCGTACCTGGGGCAGTACCGCGCGAACCGCGCCGAGGAGAAGCCGCTGATCCGCCTCGTCCTCGCCAACCCCGGCCGGAACTACGGCCGGCAGGCGCGCGTCGTCGACGACCTCGCGGAGCTCGCGGACTCCCCCAAGCACAACCTGCGCGCCGTCACGGGCTTCAACCTGAGCCTGCGCAACACCGTCGACGCCGTCGACCGGCTCACCAACGAGCTGAACATCCCCGTCCTGATCAGCCGTGCCAGCGCCGACGAACTCGCCAACCCCGAGGGCCGCGAGGCCAAACCGCGCTTCAAGGGCCTGGCCCGGGTGATCCCCACCAACCGCCAGCAGGCCGAGGCGCTCGCCGCGTTCCACGGCGGTCTGCCCGACGAGAAGACCGTCCTCGTCAAGGACACCCGCCCCGACGACATCTACGTCGATTCGCTGGCGCGGGCGTTCAGCCGCGACGAGAAGGGGCGGCCCGGCGCCAAGGACCAGGAGTTCACCTCGCCCTCGATCAACGACCCGGGCGAGACCGGCAACGACTTCTCCCTCATCGGCCACAACATCTGCCGGTCCCCGGCCCAGGTCGTCTACTTCGCCGGACGGCCCGTCCATCTGCGCCTGTTCGCGATCAAGTTGGCGGAGGTGTCGTGCCACGGCAAGCGGTACAAGATCGTGAGCGGGTCGGGGGCGGCGACGCTCGACCGGTACATGAGCGACGCCGACTGGAAGAAGCTCCAGGGCGACGCGGGGGCCCGGCACGCCGCGGTCACCGTGCAGTACACCGCTCCCGGGCATCCTTCGGCCTGGTCGCGGGAGCTGAGCGGGGAGAAGGAGCGGCCCGCGTATCTGACCGAGCCGCAGAAGGAACTGGAGGAGCTGCGGAGTCTCGCCGCGCGGCAGGGCGCGGGGGACATCGGTCCCGTCCAGTTGGACGACTCGCGCACGATGCTGGTGCACGACGGGATGCGGACCATCGCGCAGGCGGTGTTCATGGCGAACGCGCAGACTCCGGGGGCGGTGCCACCGCGGGAGCGCGTGTCCGCGCAGTGGCCGCGGTTGGAGTCCGCGCACCGGGTGGCCGGAACCAGCGGGTGGGTGTGCCTCACCAACGCCGGGAATCCCTATGACAAGCCGGTCGCCGTCGTCGAGCTCGATCCGCGTACGCGAAGGCTCGCGTTTGCTGGGCTGGCATGGCCGGAGGGGGGCCGATCACAGCCCAAGGACTGTGTCGTACCCAGTGGAACGGGTTGATCCGTGGATCCGGTGAAGCGGAACGCGCCGGTCAGGCGGCGCGGTTCGGGGCGCTGTGGGCCTCGGCCTCGGCCGCCGCCCACTCCGTCACCAGGCGCTGGTACTCCCGCCGCTGGTCGGTGCTCAGTCGCCCGCCGCAGCGCAGCCACAGCGCACGGATCTCCTCGTTCACCTCGTCGGCGGTGCGCGCCGACAGCCGGCTCTCGGAAGCGGAATTCGTGGCCATACTGTGAAGCGTACGTGCGCCGGCGTGAAGGCGAAGTGAGTCCGGTCACTAAGTGATCAACGGCTCACCGTCACCGTACAAAACAAGCCACGTTCAAACTGTGGCGCTGCTCACGTCGCACGCAGGTCGCCTCCACGCCGCCCTTCAACCCCCGCTTGGGACTTCGGGGCCGCCCCACCCCTCCCCACCAGGCCGCACCCGCGCCCAGCTCTCCGGGACAGCTTCAACGAAACGCTTGAAGCCATGAGTGCTGAAGACGCCGCAGCCGCTGAAGCTGCCGAAGACGACAAACCCACCCGCTGGTGGACCCTGCTCGCCGTGAGCGCCGCCCAGCTCCTCGTCGTCCTGGACGGGACGATCGTGAACATCGCGCTGCCCTCCGCGCAGAGCGCGCTCGGCATGTCCGACGCGAGCCGCCAGTGGGCGATCACCGCGTACGCCCTCGCCTTCGGCGGGCTGCTGCTCATCGGCGGCCGGGTCAGCGGGGCCCTCGGCCACCGCCGGGCGTTCGTCGTCGGGCTCGCCGGATTCGCCGCCGCGTCGGCGCTCGGCGGGGCGGCGGCCAACCCGGAGACGCTGTTCGGTGCCCGCGCCCTGCAAGGGGTGTTCGCCGCGCTGCTCGCGCCCGCCGGGCTCTCGCTGCTCACCCTCACGTTCACCGAACCGCGGGCCCGAGGGCGGGCGTTCGGGGTGTTCGCGGCGGTCGGCGCCGCCGGTTCTGCGGTGGGTCTGGTGGCGGGCGGGCTCCTTACGGAGTACGCGAGTTGGCGCTGGTGCCTGTACGTGAACGTGCCGGTGGCGCTGCTCGCGGTGCTCGGCGCGACGTTCGTCCCCCGGGTCCGCCCCGCCCACGCCGGCGGTGCCCTGGACGTCCCCGGAGCCCTCCTCAGCGCGAGCGGCTTCGCCGCCGTCGTCTACGCCTTCAACGAGGCCGAGCCGCGCGGCTGGGACTCGCCCCGCGTCCTCGCCCTGCTCGCGACCGGCGCCGTACTCCTCGCCGCCTTCGTGGCCGTGGAACTCCGCACCCCGCAGCCCCTCCTGCCCCTGCGGATCCTCGTCCACCGCGCCCGCGCGGGCGCCTTCCTGGCGATCACGCTGCTGTTCGTCGCGATGTTCGGCTTCTACCTCTTCATGAGCTACTACACCCAGTCGGCGCTCGGCTATTCGCCGGTGGAGGCGGGCCTGACCCTGATCGTCAACGCGCTCGCGGCGCTGGTCGGCGCGACCTTCATCGCGGGGAAGCTGCACGGCCGGGTGGCGCCGGTGGCCCTGGTCGTACCGGGCCTGCTCGCGGCGGCCGCCGGCATGCTGATCCTCACCCGCCTTGCCCCGGACAGCGGGCACGTCTTCTGGCTGTACCTGGTCCCGTCCCTCACCCTCACCGGCCTCGGCCTCGGCTGCGTCCTGCCCCCGACGGCGAGCCTGGCGACGGCCGGCATGCGGGGCCACGACATCGGCGCCGCGTCGGCCGCGTACAACGCGTCCCAGCAGTTGGGGGCCGCCCTCGGCACCGCCCTGCTCAACACGGTCGCGTCCAGCGCGGCGGCGGCGTACGCGGCCTCGCACACGGGCGCCACCCCGGCGGCGGCCTCGGTGCACGGCTACACGAGCGCGCTCGTGGTGGGGTTCGCGATCCTGCTGGCCGCGGCGTGCCTGGCGTGGGCGCTGCTCGCGGTACGAGGGCGATGGCCCGGACGGGAGCCGTCGACCTCGGAACACTCGGAGGAGGCGGCTCCGCTCCCGTAGGCGACGCGAACCGCCGTCGCTCAGGCCGCCTCGGCCAGCTCGCACCAGACGAACTTGCCCTCACCGTCCGGGAGTTCGCTGTCGTCCGGGCGGTACCAGCCCCAGCCGTCGGCGCAGCCCTTGACCAGGGCGAGGCCGCGGCCCGCCTCCCGCAGGAGGGTGTCTCTCGCGGGGGGCACGGGGGGCTGTGGCGGGGTCGGGTCGGCGTCCCAGACCTCGATGCGAAGGACGCTGTCGGCCCAGAGCAGGCGCAGGGCCGCCGGTCCCTTCGTATGGGTCACCGCGTTCGCCACCAGCTCCGTCGCGACGAGCTCCGCCGCTTCGGACAGGTGGGGGAGGCCGTGGGCCGCCAGGATCACGCCGAGGGTGCGGCGGCAGATGGCCACGGCGCGGAGGTCGTTGGGGATGTGGAGGGTGTATTGCCAGGGGCTGGGAGCCGGGGTGGGGGCTGGTGTGGGGGTGGGTTCGTCGCCGGTGTCGGTGCTCTCGGGCATGCGGAACTCCAGTCGGTCGAAGTGGAGTCGGGGACGTTCGGCGCTCCCGGGGCGGTGGCTCGCCGGTGCCGCCTTGGTGGGGCGGTGCGGTGCGCTTCCTGCCTGCGGGGGATTGCTGAGGGTGGTCGCAACGTCACTGAAGGTAAGGCATTAATTTCTGCCTCGGCAACAAGCTCGCGTAACCTGCACCCGAACGAGGGCCGCCAACGTTTCCTGGATCAAGCTCTGTTGAGGTAGGTGCGTATGCCGCCGAGGAATCAGCCCACCGCGCGTCAGGTACGCCTCGGTACGGAGCTGCGCAGGCTGCGCGACGCCGCCGCGATGACCGCCCGCGAGGTCGCGGAGCTGCTCGGCTCGACCTCGGCGCAGATGAGCCAGATGGAATCCGGCATCGCCGGGGTCAGCGAGCAGCGGGTGCGCAGCCTCGCGGCCCACTACGCCTGCGCGGACGCCGAGTTGGTCGACGCCCTCGCCGCCATGGCGACGGAGCGTACGCGCGGCTGGTGGGAGGAGTACCGCGGCGTGCTGCCCGCCTCCTTCCTCGACCTGGCCGAGCTGGAGCACCACGCCACGTTCCTGCGCACGGCCGCCACCGGGCACGTCCCCGGCCTGCTGCAGACCGAGGAGTACGCGCGCGCGGTCTTCACGTTCACGGACTCCGACCTGCCCGCGGGCGGCCTCGAAGCGAGGGTCGCGCACCGGATGGGCAGGCGCGTGGTCGTCGAGCGGGACGGCGCGGTGGCGTACGACGCCGTCCTGCACGAGTCCGTCCTGCGCACGCGGGTCGCCGACCGGCGCGTCGCGCTGACCCAACTGGACCGGATCCTGCGGCAGTCGGAACGGCCGAACGTCACGGTCCGCGTCATCCCCTTCGACGTGGACGGCTTCGCCGGGGCCAACGCCTCGATGCTGTACATCGGCGGACCGGTGCCCCGGCTCGACACCGCGAAGCGCGACGCGCCCCACGGCGGCCCGTTCCTCGACGCGGCGGCGCAACTGATCCGCTACCGGACCCTCTTCCGCAAGGTGGAGTCGGCGTCGCTCGACCCGGCGAGGTCGCGCGACTTCATGCACCGCCTGTCGAAGGAGCTGTGAGGCTACTTCTTCATCAGCTTCAGTACGCTGCTGAAGCTGTCCGCGCCGAACCCGGCGTCCGCGCCCCGCCGGAACGCGTCCAGGACCGCCTGCGGGAACGCCGTGTCCACGCCCGCGTCCGCGTTGGTGTGGACGACGTGTTCCATGCTGGCCACGCCCATGGAGAGGCGGTCGACGTCGCCGGTGTGGTCGCCGGCGTCGATGCGGGCGGCGTAGAAGTCGATGAACTGCCCCATGCCCGCGTAGTTCTCGGTCACGTACGGAGCGATGTCCGCCGCCTTGATGCCGTGCGCGCCGGCCAGGGCCACGGCCTGCCAGTACGCGAGCATCGCGGGCCAGAAGACGACCATGTTGAGCTGGTACATGAGGGCGGCCAGGCCCGGGTCCTCGCCCCGGAAGTCCGTCTTGCCGGTGATCACTTCGAGGGCTTCGCGGTGCGTGTCGTACGCCGTGCGCGGGCCGCTGTAGAACGTCGACATGTCCGGGCTGCCGATGGTGGGCGGCGGCGAGAGCACCCCGCCGGTGAGGTGGGTGCCGCCCAGTTCCTCGGCCCAGCGCGCCGCCGCACGGGCCTGCTCGGGGGTGTCCGAGCTGAGGTTCACCAGGACGCGCCCGGCGACCGCGTCCTCGGCGCCCTTCAGCGTGGCGTACATCGCCGGGTAGTCGATCAGGCTCAGGACCACCAACTCGTTGGCGCGCAGGGCGTCTTCGGGGGACGCGGCCAGGTGGGCGCCGCGGGCGACCAGCGCGTCGGCGCGGGACGGGGTGCGGTTCCAGACGGTGACGTCGTAGCCCTGGTCGAGATACGCGGCGGCCATCGCCTGGCCCATGGGGCCGAGGCCGATGACGGTGACGGAACGTGACACAGCTGCCTCCAGGAGGAGAGGGTGATGCACGAAGAGTTACTAAAACGAACGCTCTATTTAGCGTCGGGGAGAACGTAACACAGCACTAGAACGAACGCTCTATCCAGTGGTGGGTAAGGTGGCGGGATGAGTCTGTACAGCGCGCCCCCCAGCACGCGCGAGCGCATCGTCGTGTGCGCCGCGCGGCTCATCCAGCGGCAGGGCTACGTCGGCACCGGCATCAAGCAGATCGCCCAGGAGGCGCAGGCCACGCTCGGCTCCGTCTACCACTTCTTCCCGGGCGGCAAGGAGACCGTCGCCGTGGCCGCGATCAAGCACGGCGAGAAGGAGTTCGCCTGGCTCCTCAAGGACGCGCTGCGCCGCGAGGACGACCCGGCCGCCGCGGTCGAGTCCTGCGCCGCCGAACTCGCCGTCGGGCTGCGGGAGTCGGGCTGGCTCGACGGCTGCCCCATCACGGCCGCCGCCCTGGAGACCCTCGGCACCGACTCCGAGATGCAGCGGGCGTGCGCCGACGCCCTGCAGCGCTGGGAGGGCGTCGTGGAGGAGAAGCTCCTCGCGTCCGGCTTCACCGCCGAGGACGCGGCCGAGGTCGCCACCACCGTCATCAGCACCCTGGAGGGCGCCGAGGTGACCGCCCAGGTCAGACGCAGCGAGGAGCCCTTGCGGGCGGCGGGCAGGCAGTTGGCGCGCCTGCTGCGTACGTACGAGGCCTGAGCCCCGCCACGTACGAGAAAGGGCCGGAACCGCAGCGCGCGGTCCCGGCCCTTCAACGTACGTACGTCACGTACTCACTAGGCCTTCTTCGGCTCCTCCAGGCGCGGGAAGAGCACCGCGCCCTTGGTGACCGTGGCACCGGCGGGCAGCAGGCCCCACGTGCCCGCGTCCTGCATCCGCTGGTCGGCGAGGGCACCCAGCGGGGCCTCGGCGCCGAGGGAGTCCCAGAGCTGCTGTGAGGTCTCGGGCATGACCGGGTTCAGGAGCACCGCGACCGCGCGGAGCGACTCGGCGGCCGTGTAGAGGATGCTCGCGAGGCGGGCCTTGCCCTCCGGCGATTCGTCCTTGGCCACCTTCCACGGCTCCTGCTCCGTGATGTAGCCGTTGACCTGCTTCACGAAGTCGAAGACGGCGAGGATGCCGCCCTGGAAGTCGAGCTCGTCACCGACGCGCCGGTCCGCCTCGGCGACGGCCTTGGCGAGCCCGTCACGGACGGCCTGCTCGGCCTCGCCTGGCGCCTCGTCGGCCGGCAGCGCGCCGCCGAAGTACTTGCCGACCATGGCGGCGACGCGCGAGGCGAGGTTGCCGTAGTCGTTGGCCAGCTCGCTGGTGTAGCGGGCGGTGAAGTCCTCCCAGGAGAACGAGCCGTCCTGGCCGAAGGCGATGGCGCGCAGGAAGTACCAGCGGTACGCGTCCACGCCGAAGTGGGACGTCAGGTCCTGCGGCTTGATGCCCGTCAGGTTCGACTTGGACATCTTCTCGCCGCCGACCATCAGCCAGCCGTTGGCGGCGATCTTGCCGGGCAGCGGCAGGCCCTGTGCCATCAGCATCGCGGGCCAGATGACCGCGTGGAAGCGGAGGATGTCCTTGCCGACGAGGTGCACGTTCGCGGGGAAGGTCTCGTCGAACTTCGCCGGGTTCTCGTTGTACCCGACGGCCGTGGCGTAGTTCAGCAGCGCGTCGACCCACACGTAGATGACGTGCTTCGGGTCCCAGGGAACCGGCACGCCCCAGTCGAAGGTGGACCGGGAGATCGAAAGATCCTGAAGCCCCTGCTTGACGAAGTTCACGACCTCGTTGCGCGCCGACTCGGGCTGGATGAAGTCCGGGTTCGCCTCGTAGTGGGCGAGGAGCTTGTCGCCGTACTCGCTCAGCTTGAAGAAGTAGTTCTCCTCGCTGAGCAGTTCGACGGGCTTCTTGTGGATGGGGCAGAGCTTCTCGCCCGCGTACTCGCCCTCGCCGTCGAGGAGCTCGCCCGGGAGCTTGTACTCCTCACAGCCGACGCAGTAAGGGCCCTCGTACCCGCCCTTGTAGATCTCGCCCTTGTCGTAGAGATCCTGGACGAACTCCTGCACACGATCGGTGTGCCGCTTCTCCGTCGTCCGGATGAAATCGTCGTTCGCGATGTTGAGGTGCTCCCAGAGGGGCCGCCAGGCCTCCTCCACGAGCTTGTCGCACCACTCCTGTGGCGTGACGTCGTTCGCCTCGGCCGTGCGCATGATCTTCTGACCGTGCTCGTCCGTGCCGGTGAGGTACCACACCTTCTCGCCGCGCTGACGGTGCCAGCGCGTGAGCACGTCGCCTGCGACGGTCGTGTAGGCGTGGCCCAGGTGAGGAGCGTCGTTGACGTAGTAAATGGGGGTCGAGACGTAGTACGCCGCCGCCCCCTGCTTCTCGGATCCAGTGGCCGCCATGGTCGAAATCCTAACGGCCCTCGGAAGATCGATTCACATGCGGACGAGTCGTGAGACGCGCCGCGGGCACCGGGCGCAGTGTGGCCGAAAGGTGAGTGCGGTGTGGGTGTGAGGTGGGCAGTGTGTGGTTGAAGTGTGACCGTAGTGTGGAGGGAGCTTTCAGGACGAACAGCTACAAAAACCCGCCAACCGCCCACGGAACCCATCCGTCCGCCCTGTCACAGGTGCCAGAGTCCGGGTGCGGCGCCTGACCGGGCGCCCGTGGATGAACTGCCTGACGCAAGGAGTTCGTTTTCGTGGGGAAGAAAGCAAGCACGCTTCTCGTAGCCGTCGCACTCGCCTCCGTGACCCTGGTGGGCCAGGCGAGCGCGGCACCCTCGGACCACACACCCGCGTCCGCCGCGAGCAGCGCGGCCAAGCCGGGGCCGCTCGCCGACCAGGTGCGGTACGCCCCCTTCACCCTCAACCACAACGAGTCCGTGAGCTCCAACACGGCCCGCCTCGTGATGCAGTCCGACGGCAACCTCGTCATCTACGACGAGTTCAACCGGGCCAGATGGGCCACCCGGACCGTCGGCCAGGGCTGGACCACGAGCTTCCAGGAGGACGGCAACCTCGTCGTCTACACCCGCAACGGACGCGCCGTCTGGGCCTCCAACACGGCAGGCCACCCCGGCTCGCGGCTCGTCGTCCAGGACGACGGCAATGTCGTGATCTACGACGGCAGCCAGGCGATCTGGTCCTCGCGCACGAACCACTGACGTCCCGCAGCCGCACTCAGCGGGGGCACCAAGCACAACGGCCGGGCCCTTTCGGGGCCCGGCCTCTTGCTTGTTGCTCTGTGGCTTACGGCCGCCAGCTCGCGAGAACTCCCTCGTACAACTCCTTGTCCGTGAGTTCTCTCGGGTCGGGGCCCGCGAGGAAGTGCGCGGCGTTGTCCGCCTTGAGCCTGCGGAGGTAGTCGAAGGCCTTGTTGTCGGGCTCGCCGAAGGCGACGAAGGAGAAGAAGAGGGGGTGGTGGGCGGCGTCGGCGAGGGCCTGGGTGGCGGGGCCCTTGGTGTCGGGGGCGCCGTCCGTCTGGAAGATCACCAGGGCTGGCTCGCCCGCGTGGTCGGACTTCTCGTAGTGCGCGACGACTTCCTCGACGGCGCGGTGGTAGCTGGTGCGGCCCATGCGGCCGCAGGCGGCGTGCAGTTCGTCGACGCGGTTCTCGTGGTGGTCGGCGAGGGTGAGGGCGGCGGTGCCGTCGATGTCCGTGGAGAAGAAGACCAGGTGGACGGTGGCGTCGGGGTCCGTGTGGGCGGCGAGGGCGAGGGCCTGATCGGCGAGGTTCTGGGCGGAGCCGTCCTTGTAGTACGGCCGCATGGACCCCGAGCGGTCGAGGACCAGGTAGACCTGGGCGCGGGTGCCGGTCTGGCCACCCTTGCGCAGGGCTGCGCCCGCGGCTTTGTAGGCGGTGGCGAGGCTGGGGGCCTGGGCCTTGACCTTGGCGAGGGTCACTGCGGGCTTGGCGTCCGGGTGGGGCTCGGCGCCCGGCTCGGCGCTCGGCTCGGCCGCCGGGGCGGGGTTCGGCTCCGCCGGGGTGGCCTCTTCCGGCGCGGCCGGGGGTACGGGCTTTTCCGGCTCCGCCGGGAGGTCGGAGGGGGTGCCCTTGTCGTCGGGGGTGCCGTCGGCGTGGGGCTCGGCCTCGGGTGCCGCAGCGGGGACTGGCTTGGCCTCGGGCTCGGGGGTGACCGTTGGCTCGGGAGCGGCGGGAGCGTCGTCCTCAGCCAGGGCCGGTTCAGCCTCGGGTTTCGAGGCGGGAGCAGCGGGCGTGGCCTCGTCCTTGGCCGGGGCCGCCTCGGGGGTGGCCGTTGGCTCGGCAGCGTCGTCCTCGGCCGGGACCGGCTTGGCCTCGGGCTCTGTGGTGGGAGCGGCGGTGTCCTCGGCCGGGGCCGGCTCGGGTGTCGCGGGAGCCGGCTCGTCCTCGGCCAGGGCCCGCTCGGCGGTGGGCGCGGGCGCAGGGGCAGCGGTGGGCTCGGGAGTCGCGGCGTTTTCGGCCGGGGTCGGCTCGGGTGCCGGGGCGGGAGCGGGGGCGGCGGGGCTCTCGGGGGCTGCGGAGCGGCGGGCCGGGACACGTACCGAGACGTTGTCGAAGGCCTGGGCGACCAGCGCCTCCGCGGCCGAGGCCTCGGAAGAGACCTGCCGAGGCGCGGCCTCCGGTACGGCCACCACGGCTTCTGGCAAGGACTCCGCGGGCGTACGCAGAGGCTCCGGCGCCGCAGGCGCCACCTCCGGCGAAGCCGCGGGTGACGGTACCGCCACAGCTTCCGGCAAGGACGACGCAGCCTCCGGCGAGGCCACCCCACCCTCCGGCAAGGACGCCGCGCCCGGCAAAGCCTCCGCCGCCGGAACGTTCTCCCCCCGCGACCGTCGGAAGACAGCCCGCAGACGACCCCAAATGCCCATGTGCGCAACCCTTCACGTGACTTGTCCCCCGGAGCGGTCCCTTGGCCAAGAGGGACACGTAAGGTTAGCGGCCGCCGCGCGGGCGGGGCGGGCGGGCCGCAACTGACACGGATTCACCCGCCGTTCACCCGCAGTCCCCCATGGCGCACGCCGCCACCCCTAGCCTCCAGCCGGAAACACCGGCAAAAAGAAGCCAAAGCGCCGTCAACCGGCCACCCATGGAGGACCCCGTGCGCAAGCTGCTGCCCCTGATCACCTCACACCCGGGCGGTTCCGGCGGCCGCTCGGCCATGACGTGCCGGTTCCGCTGTGGCGACGCCTGCTTCCACCCGGTGCCCAACACCAGCGACAACGAGTACATGGGTGACGTCATAGCGGGCGCGCTGAGCCGCCGCTCGATGATGCGCGCCGCGGCCGTGGTCACCGTCGCGGCGAGCGCGGCCGGCGGCCTCGCCCTCGGCCCCGGCGCGGCCGAAGCCCAGGCCGCCGCCCCCGAAGCGGCCGCGGAAGCGAAACGCAGAGGCAAGAAAGCCGCCCGCGGCCTCCGCTTCACCCCCGTCGCCCCCAACACCGCCGACACGGTCACCATCCCCACCGGCTACGGCCAGAACGTGGTGATCCGCTGGGGCGAGCCCATCCTGCGCGGCGCCCCGGCCTTCGACCCGGACAAGCAGTCCGCCAAGGCCCAGGCGGGCCAGTTCGGCTACAACAACGACTTCCTCAGCCTGCTCCCGCTGCCCGGCGAGAAGCACGGCGAGAACCACGGCCGCCAGGTCCTCGTGGCGAACCACGAGTACACCGACGAAATCCTGATGTTCAAGGCGTACGACGCCAAGAACCCCACCCGCGAGCAGGTCGAGATCGCCTGGGCGGCCCACGGCCTGTCCGTGGTCGTCGTCGAGGGCGAGCGCAAGAGCGGCGCCCTGCGCCCCGTACCGCGCCACCACCTCAACCGCCGCCTCACGGTCACCAGCAAGTTCCACCTCACGGGCCCGGCCGCCCGCAGCGAGTTCGTCCGCACCAAGGCGGACCCGCGCGGCGTCACCGTCCTCGGCACGCTCAACAACTGCTCGGGCGGCACCACCCCGTGGGGCACGACGCTGCACGGCGAGGAGAACTTCAACCAGTACTTCGCGAACGCGGAGAAGGTGACCGACCCGACGCAGGCGGCCCGCCTGAAGCGCTACGGCGTCGCCGGGGGCGAGTCCGAGCGCAAGTGGGAGCGTTTCGACGACCGCTTCGACCTCACCAAGGAGCCGAACGAGCCCAACCGCTTCGGCTGGGTCGTCGAGCTCGACCCGTACGACCCCGACTCCGCCCCGCGCAAGCGCACCGCGCTCGGCCGCTTCAAGCACGAGGGCGCCCAGCCGCGCCTGACCCGCGACGGCCGCCCGGTGGTCTACATGGGCGACGACGAGCGCTTCGACTACGTCTACAAGTTCGTGAGCAGCAAGCGGATGGCGAAGGGCAGCTCGCGCTGGGCCCGCGAGCACAACCTGACGCTCCTCGACGAGGGCACGCTGTACGTCGCCAAGTTCACCGGCGACTCCCCGGCCGCGGAGATCGACGGCACGGGCAAGCTGCCGAGCGACGGCGAGTTCGACGGCGGCGGCACGTGGATCCCGCTGGCCACCGCGTACGCGGGCGGCAAGGCGGTCAGCCACGTCGAGGGCATGACCGCCGACGAGGTGTACGTCTTCACGCGCCTGGCCGGTGACAAGGTCGGCGCCACGAAGATGGACCGCCCCGAGGACATCGAGCCGTCCCCGCAGTCCGGCAAGGTGTACGTCGCCCTGACGAACAACACCGACCGCGGCAAGCCCGGCAAGGCCGGCGCCGACGAGGCCAACCCGCGCAACCTCAACAAGCACGGCCAGGTCCTGGAGCTCACGGAGTCCCGCAACCGCCCGGAGGCCACCCGCTTCGGCTGGAACCTCTTCCTCGTCGCGGGCGACCCGAACGACCCGGCCACCTACTTCGCGGGCTTCCCGAAGGACAAGGTCAGCCCCATCTCCTGCCCCGACAACGTGGCCTTCGACCCGCACGGCAACCTGTGGATCTCCACCGACGGCGCCCAGCTCGGCTCGCACGACGGCCTGTTCGGCGTCGCCACGAAGGGCGAACGGCGCGGTGAGCTCAAGCAGTTCCTCACCATGCCCAAGGGCGCGGAGACCTGCGGCCCGCTGGTGCAGGACCGCCGTGTCCTGGTGGCCGTGCAGCACCCGGGCGAGATCGACGGCGCCTCCGTCGAGAAGCCCGCGAGCGCCTGGCCCGACGGCCCCGGCAAGCTCGTCCGCCCGGCGGTCGTGTCGGTGTGGCGCGAGGACGGCTGCGACATCGGCGTCTGAGCAGGCACTTGGTACGTGGCCTGAGTGCGTGGCTTCGTACGTGACGTGAGTACGCAGTCGGGGCGCCCCTCCACCGGAAGGGCGCCCCAACTACGTATCCGCTCCTGCTAATTGTTGTCCTGGTGCTTGCGCCGGTACATCGCGAAGCCAAGACCCGCCGCGCCGAGCGCCGCCATGCCGCCGCCCGCGGCGACCAGCGGGGTGCCGTGCGAGGGCGGGGTGGCGTTCTCCGCGCCGGCCTTCACGCCGCCGTGCGGGACGACGCGGTCGCCGGACGCCGAGGCGTTGGTGTCGGTGGTGTGCGCCTTCGGCTTGGTGTGCGGCTTGCCGCCGGTGCGGCCCTCGACCCAGCCCTTCATGGTGCCGTTCGGGTTGAGCACGAAGTGCGCGTCGTTGTGCTGGCCGTACGCCGCCTTGTTGCCGCGCTGCTTGAGGGTGTCCCAGACGATCTTCTTGCCGCTGCTCGGGGACTTGGCGATCATGTCGGCCTCGTACCCCGCCCTGGTCTTGTAGACCTTGGCGTCGAAGCCGGACTTGCCGAGGTTCTTGTACTCGCGGACGAAGACGCGCTTCTTCGCGGGCTGCGGCTTGGGCTTCGGCGGGGTGGGCTTGCCGGTCTTGGTGATGCCGCCGTTGGCATTGAGCGTGAACGTACAGCCGTTGATCTTCGTGGAGGCGGGCTTGATGTACGCCTTCAGGGAGCCCTTGGCCTTGCCGTTCAGGAAGATCTGGGCCTTGGCGCTGCGGGCGGAGGCGTTCACGTCGACCTTGGCGGTCCAGCCGTGGCCGAGGGAGACGGTGCCCTTGGAGACCCAGCCGCCGGGAACCGGCTTGTCCTTGTCCTTGTTGCCGTCCTGGTCGCCGCTGCCGGTCTTGGTGGCCGAGCCGTCCGACGTGAGCGTGAAGGTGTAGCCGTCGATCTTCGTGCTCGCCGACCGGCCCTCGGCGCTCAGCGAGCCCTTCGGGGTGCCGTCGAGGGAGATCTGGGCCTTGGCGGACCGGGCGGAGGCGTTCACCTCGACGTCCGCGGTCCAGCCGCCGCCCAGGCTGACGGTGCCCTTGGACTCCCAGCCGCCGGGGACGGGCTTGTCGGGGTCGGTCTTGTCGTCGGGCGTGGTCTTGTCGTCCGGGGTCGGGTCCGGGGTCGGGGTGACCTTGTCGTCCGGGGTCGGGGGCGGCGTGACCTTGTCGTCCGGGTTCGGGTTCGGGTTCGCCTGGTCGTCCGGCGCGACCTGGGGCTGCGGGGTGGACGGTGCGTCCGCGAACGCGGCGGTGGTCGGGACGGCGAGCGCGGCGATCGCTCCGGTGGCGATGGCGGCGGTGCGGAAGGTGCGTCGGGTGGCGCGCATGGCGGTGATCCCTCGTGGCTGGTCGGGCGTACTGTCCGTCTTTGTGCCCCTTTGCGGTGGCGACGGATACGAAGCTACGGGCGCCGTGTGTGCGTCGTCCGTAGGGAACGTAACAACCGGCCGGATACGGTGACGCGGAACCGTAAAACGGGAAAAACCCCAGGTCGGAGGGGGTTTAGAGGGGGGTGGGCCGAAGGTCCTGAGATGCGGCGGGACCAAGGTCCGGGGGCGGCAGGTGGCCCGTGGTCCGGGGGGTGAGCGGGGCGAGCGCGGGGGGTGTGACAGCCGCGGCGGCTGTGGCGGGTGGTGCGGGCGGGGGCGGGTTGAGGACCGGGACCGGGACCGGGGGCGGGTCGAGGGCCGGGACCGGGGGCGGGGCGGTGCCTCTCGTGCCGAGCAGCCAGTCCTGGTAGGCGGGGGCTTCGGCGGCGGCCTCCCAGTACGCGGCCTCCAGCTCGCCGTACACCGCGTCGAGCTCGGCCGTCGTGCGCGCCGCGACCAGGAGTCTGACCCCCAGCGGATCGCCGTACAGGGGTCTGACCGCCATGTCGGGTCTCGCCACCGAGGTCGGCTGGCAGACCGTGACGACCTCGCCGGTGGCGACGAGGGTGGCGGCGGTTAGGTAATCCCCGTGCAGGACACGGGGGTTGAGCCCGGCCTCCCGCAACACCCTTTGCAGTCCGTCCCATTCGCCGTCGACCGTCGGGTCCACCATCCAGCGGTCGGCCGCGAGGTCCGTGAGGTGGACGACGGGCTTGAGGGTCGCGGGGTGGTCGGCGGCGAGCGAGACGAACTGGGGCTCGCGGTCGACGAGCACGCGCCGCCGCAGCCCGTCCGGGACGCGCAGCGAGCAGCCTTCCACTTCGTGGACGAAGGCGATGTCAAGCTGACCGGCGGCCACCATTTGCAGGAGCGCGTTCGCGGACACGTCCATCTGGAGCGAGGTCTCGGTGCCCGGCATGCGGTGCCGCAGGCGGCGCAGCCAGCCCGGTATGGCGCGGCTCGCGGTGGAGCCGATGCGCAGGTGCGGGGTGCCGTCGCTCGCGCGGGCCGCCGCGGCGCGCGCCTCGGTGACCAGGGCGCGCATCTCCACGACGAGGGGGCGGGCCCGGCTCAGGACGATCCGGCCGAGCGGGGTCGGGCGGCAGCCGGTGCGCTCGCGGGCGAACAGCTCGCCGCCGACCGCGTGCTCGATCCGGCGCAGCTGCGTGGTCAGCGAGGGCTGGCTCATGCCGAGTTGGCGGGCGGCCTTGTGCAGGCTGCCCGTCTCGGCGATGGCACAGAGTGCGCGGAGGTGCCTGACCTCGAGCTCCATGGGCGTTGAGCGTAGAACGGCGGACGTCCTCACACCAGCCACCCAAACCCCTACGGACCCCCACGACTTGGCACGTATGACCGGTGTCCTGATGTGCGGCGATAGCCCCGTCCTATCGTCATCTGCCATCATCCGCACGCGGCGTGACTCCCCGACACTCACGGGTACCGAAACGTTCACCTTTCACCGAACGAGTAGGGAGCCCCCCACCATGCACAAGCGTTACCTCTCTGTCGCCGCCGCGCTCGGTCTCGCGGTAGCCGCGCTCGGTACGACCGCCGCCACGGCCGTCGACTCCCCCCGGGCCGGTGCCGACAGCGCCTCCTCGGTGTCCACGGCGGCGTCCGTCGCCAAGTACAACGGCTCCGGCGAAGAGGCCGCCGCCAACAAGGCGTTCTTCGAGGCGGTCGTGAAGGCGGTCGCCGAGAAGCGGGCCGCGAACCCCGGTGCCAAGGCCGTCACCGTGACGTACAACGCGTCGCAGGCGCCGACCTTCCGTCAGCAGATCGCGTCGTCCACGTCCATATGGAACGCGGCCGTCACCAACGTCAAGCTCCAGTCGGGCACGTCCGGCGCGAGCTTCTCGTACCGCGAGGGCAATGACCCGCGCGGCTCCTACGCCAGCACCGACGGTCACGGCCGCGGCTACATCTTCCTCGACTACCGCCAGAACCAGCAGTACAACTCCACCCGCGTCACCGCCCACGAGACCGGCCACGTGCTCGGCCTCCCCGACAACTACCGGGGCCCGTGCTCCGAGCTGATGTCGGGCGGCGGCCCCGGCACGTCCTGCCAGAACGCCCAGCCCAACGCGGCCGAGCGCGCCCGCGTGAACCAGCTCTGGGCGAACGGCCTCGCCAAGGCCATCAAGCAGGTCCAGAAGTAGCAGCCTGCCCGGCTCCGCCGGGTGAGACGGTGGTGGGGGGNNNNCATTCTGCTTCCGGCGCGTGCTCCCGGTGTGTGCTCCCGGCTTGTGAAAAACCACGCGGGCCCCGCGTACGCGCAGGTCATCCCGCCCCCGCGATAATGGGCCGCATGCGGAACCGTGCCCTCAGCCCCCTCGCCCCGCCCGACTGGCTGGTCCGCTCCCTCAAGCCGCAGCCGGCGCCCGTCCCCTGGGCCGCCGTGGCCCGCGCGGCGATCGCCATGTCGCTGCCCCTGGCCATCGGCATGGCGGCGGGCGAACCGGCGTACGGCGCGCTCGCCTCGATGGGCGCCCTCTCCGGAGTCATCGGCGACACCGCGGACGCGTACCGCATGCGCATCCTCAACATCGCGGTCCCCCAGCTCTTCGGCGCCCTCGGCGTCACCCTGGGCGCCCTGGTCTTCGGCCACGGCTGGGCGGCGGTGGGCGCGGTCACACTCGTCGCGCTGGTCTCCGGGATGATGTCGACGATCGGCGCGGTCGCCTCCGTGTCGGGACTGCTGCTCCTGCTCAACTGCGTGATCGGCGCGGGGCTTCCGCTGCCCGGCCAGTGGTGGCTTGCGCCCGCCCTGATGACGGGCGGTGGCCTGCTCGTCCTCGCCCTGGCGCTGCTCGCCTGGCCGCTGCGGTCCGGGGTGCCGGAGCGGGCCGCTGTCGCGGCGACGTACCGGAGTGTCGCCGCGCTCCTGGAGGCCGCGGGCACCGGTGAGGACGACGACGCGGCGTACGACAAGGCCCGCGCCGACGTCACCGCCTCCCTCAACCAGGCCTACGACCTCGTCCTGGCCCGCCGCACCCGCGACCACGGCCGCAGCCCCGACCTGGTCCGCCTCATCGCCGAACTCAACGCCATCACACCCGTCGTCGAGGCCGCGCCGACCGCCCACCAGTACGGCGAGAAGCTCCCGCCGGAACTGGCGGCGGCGATGCGGAGGCTGGCGGAGGCGGTGGGGCGGGGTGAACGCGGGCGGTTCGGCGCGGGCAGCGACCGTGGTGAACGCGGCAAGCTCAGCGCGGGCAGCGACCGTGGTGAACGCGGCAAGCTCGGCGCGGGCGGCGACCGTGGTGAACGCGGCAAGCTCGGTGCGGGCAGCGACCGTGGTGAACGCCCCCCGAACAACGCCTACGTCGACCTCGGCCTCCCCGACGAGCTCCCGCACCCCCACGGCCCCGCCGCCCGCGCCGTCCACCACGCCCTGCGCCACGCCGCCGACACCCTCGCCGACCCCGACCCCCTCACCGTCATCCACGCCGAGGACCGCCTCGGCCGCCCCGCCGCACTGCGCGTACGCGCGCGCCGCGCCACCCGCAACGTCATCCTGTCCGGCGCGTCCTGGCGCTACGGCCTGCGCCTGGCCCTGTGCATCGGCATCGCGCAGTGCCTGGTCTCCCTGATCGACGTACCGCGTTCGTACTGGGTGGCCCTGACGATCACGTTCGTCCTGAAGCCGGACTTCGGGTCGGTGTTCTCGCGGGCGGTGCTGCGCGCGCTGGGCACGGCGGCCGGTCTGGTGGTGGCCGCAGCGGTGCTGTCCTCAGTGGAACGAGGCTGGTGGGACGTACCGGTCGTCCTGATCCTGGCTACCCTCATCCCAGCCCTCACCCCCCGGGGCTACGGCTACCAGACGGCCGCCATCACCCCGGTCATCCTGCTCCTCTCCGACGTCCTCAACCACCAGGGCTTCGGGCTCGTCGTACCGCGCCTCGTCGACAGCCTCATCGGCTGTGCGATCGCGCTGGTCGCGGGCTATCTCCTCTGGCCGGAGAGCTGGCACACCCGCATCGGCGACCGCCTCGCCGACGCCGTCTCCGACACGGCCCGCTACGTCGAGTGCGCCTTCGGCGACGACCCCGAGGCCACGGCCCCCGCCGCCCGCGCCCGCATGCGCCGCCGCCTCTACCGCGACCTCTCCGACATCCGCACCGAATTCCAACGCGCCCTGACCGAGCCCCCGCCCACCGGCGCCCGCGCCGCCGCGTGGTGGCCCCTGGTCGTGGCCGTGGAACGCATCGTCGACGCGACGACCGCAGCACGCGTCCGCGTACGCCACGGCGCCCCCGCCCCCGGCCCCCACGAAGTCACCGAGGTCTCCCGCCAACTCCGCGAACTGGCCGAGGGCTTGCGCGAGGTGGAGGTCCTGGTGCCGGTGCCTGCGGCGTTCACGGGGCCCGAGGACGGCGTACTCGGCCCACTGCGCCAGGAAGTGACCGCGGCCCGCGCGGTGGCGTCACCGCGGGTGTAGCCCAGAGGCGGGCCCACACACTCAACGCGTTCCGCCGCCTGACGGCATGGTGCGCGGCCGTCCCGCCCGGTAGGCCTGGCTCGCAGCAGCCTGTGCTGCCTTCCATGCGGCCCGCATACGTGTGCCCGCTGGACAGTAATGCTCCTGCTGACAGGGCAGGCACCCAAACAGGTGCCCCATGTAGTCGGCGTACAGCTTGGTCGCTCGCTCCTCGAGCCCGGACGCACGGCTCACGACTCAACCGCCTTCAGGGGCTCGGCCACCGACAACAGCGCGCGCAGACACCCGACATCACACAGGTCGCCGGGGCGCTGCGGCTGAACCACCCAGGTCATCAGGTACGCGATGTGTCCCACTCGGGGGACACCGAGGTACGTACCGGTGCTGAGGCGCACCTCTTCGCCCTGCCATTCCGCGTCCGGGGCCACGAGCACGTAGTAGGGGCCGAGGCCGCTTCGGAGGTCCTGGACGACCGGGCCGCGCAGCCAGTCCTCCAGTGCCGCGGCCACCGTCGCCGACTCGTCACTGCCCACGGCCGCGTGGATGCGCTCGGCAGGCACGCGTACGGCGTCGAAGCGTCTCCCCAGAGGGATCATCGCCACATGGGCGTCCGTCCACTCCCGGCGGGCCTGGCCGGGCAGGGGATGGGCCAGCGCAGCCAATCGGCGATCCTTCTGTTCTCTGCCTGGGTGTTCACAGCGATGACGCTAAGGGCATGTGCGCACCGCCACCCGAACTGACAGTTCGGGTGAACTCCGAGTTCGGGTCAGGCCGCGATGCCTAGGCGTTCGGCGAGCTGTGCGACCTGTTGGCGGTACATGGGGCGTATACGGTGGAGCAGGCGAACAATGAGGTTGTGCGCGAGGGGACTGCGGGCCATGTCCTCGGGCGCGAGTACTTCGAGGTCCCGCAGGTGGACCAGCACAGCCGCGTCCTCGCGACGTTGGTCGTAGCACTCGGCGACCTCCAGGCGGAAGGTGAACGCCCGCTCGCAGGACGGCAGGCTGCTGGTGTCGATCGCGTCGGCGAGCCGTAGTGCTTCCGCGGCTTCCCCCGCCAGCATCTCGACGCTCATGGCGTGCAGGGTCACATTCGTGGGCCCGAAAACGGTCCACTGCCTGTTGCTCTCCCCGGCCAGCTCGGCCATCGGTCCGGCTCGCTCCCGCAGGCGTTCACGCGCCTGCCACCAGCGCTGTTGACGAGCTTCGGCGACGACGGACACCAATTCCAGAGCGCCCTTGAGGGCGGCGGCTTCCGGGCCCGGGGAGACGCTGTCCAGCCGCGCGATGCCGTGGGCGGCGGTCTCGGCAGCCTCGGCAGCGGCATCCGCACGGTCGGTGGACAACAGCACGTGCCCCAGGTTCCATTGCGCGGCAGCCACGCGAATGGGGTCGTCCGCGTCCTCGGCCGCGCGCATGGCCCGGTCCGCAACGAGCAGGGACAGATCATTGCGTCCGGTACGTCGACAGTACGAGCGCAGCAGTCCGTACAGGTCCGCGGCGGCACGCAGCGCCTCGCGCCGCACAGCGGCTTCGCCGGGCGGCTGATGGGCGCGTACGGCATGTTCGGTGTCGGCGATGAGCGCCGGAAGAACCGACTCGGCATCGGTGAAGCGGATAGGGCTCGACTGCCAGGAGGACCACGCTGCTTCGACTCGTTCACGAAGGTCCGCCGGGCTCACGGGGTTCGCCGGGACCGAACTCCGGTCCGCCTGATGGCCCATGAGTGCGCGGACGATGTCGGGGGAGGACGTCAGGGGAGCCGAGGGAGTCTGCTGGGGAGCCTCGTCCGACAGGAGCGCGGCGACGGGCACCCCGAGTTCGGACGCGAGGCGCGCGAGCACCTCGGGCGACGGCACCTTGTGGCCGTTCTCGATCTGGCTGAGATAGCGCTCGGTGATACCGCACAGCCCAGCGACAGCGGCCTGCTTCCGGTTACCGTTCTTCCGTCGGTAGTACCTGACGCGCTCACCGACGGGGAGCCTCGGCGTCTCCACCGTGTGCCTCTTTCCCTGGTGTGCTTGCCTGGTCAGGGTAGGGGCGACTGCGCTCGGCCGACACCCGCTGTCACCCGTTTGTGGAAGCCGGCCGGGAGATGGGAGACCTATGACACGGCTCGTTCTGTGGGACATCGACCACACGTTGATCGACACGCGAGGCGTGGGAAGGCAGCTCTCGGCGGCAGCCTTCGAGCAGGCCACCGGGGTGCCCCTGCGGGAGCAGGCCACGATCGACGGGATCACGGAACAGGTGATCTTCCGCGAGACGGCCAGGCTCCACGGCATCACCACCGGCCGAGCCGACTTCGAGCGGTTCGCGTCCGCGCTTGCCGAGCAGCACGTGAAGCAGGCCGCGGAACTCGGCGAGCGGGGACAGGCGCTGGAGGGAGCAGCCGCCGTCCTGCACGCTCTGGCCGAAGTGCCGGGCGTACGGCAGACCGTCGTGACCGGGAACGTCAGAGCCGTCGCCCGGACCAAGTTGGCCGTCTTCGGCTTGGACGGTCCGATCGACTGGGCCATCGGCGCCTACGGCGAGGACGGCGAAGCGCGGGCCGACCTCGTCCGCCTCGCGTTGAGCCGCGCCTCAGCCGACCCCTCGGAGGCTGTACTGATCGGGGATACCCCGGCCGACGTAGAGGGAGCGTTGTCCGCCGACGTGAAGGTGATCGCAGTGGCTACCGGTCGCAGCACAGCAACCGACTTGCACGCTGCGGGTGCCGATCATGTGCTGCCTGACCTGAGCGCGACAGAGTCGCTCGTCAGCTTGATCACCGGCTAGGGAGCCGGGGTCACTCCGGCTTGCGGTGCAAAGTCAGGTCGACCAGCAGTGCCCTGTGGTCCGTGTTGCCGATTTCTAGGAAGCGGGCGTTGTGGGCGGCGAAGTCGTCCGTGGACAGGACGTGGTCGATCTGGGTGCCGAAGGGGCGGGGGAGGGATGTGGGCCAGCTCGGGGTGCGGGAGGAGCCGGCCAGGCGGGCGCCGTCGCGGAGGCCCGTGTCGAGGATGCGGCGGAACGCGGCGTGGTCCTGGGTGGCGTTGAAGTCACCGGCGATGATCGTGGGCTGGTCGGTGTTCGCGGCGGCGTAGTCGCGCAGGCGGCCCAGTTCGGTGCGCCACAGGTCGACGTCGCCCGGTGTCGGCGGCATGGGGTGGGCGAGTTGGAGGCGTACGGGAATGCCCTTCACGTCGGCGGTCGCGCCGGGCATGCCGAGCGTGCCCCGTACCCCGTCGGCCGGCTTCAGCGGCAGGTTGCTGAGGATGAGGGAGCCGTCGGCGCCGTTGCCGGAGACGGCGTGCCGGTAGGGGTACGCGGAGTGCGGCAGGGCGGCCGCGAGCTTCGCCGCGCACGCTCCGTCGCACTCCGACGCGAAGACCAGGTCCGGCTTGCGTTCGCGGATCGTTTTGATCAATCCGGGTGCTCCGTGGCCGAATTCGACGTTGGAGGCGAGTACGCGGATCTCCGCGACCGGCGGGCCCTCCGGGTCGGACACCTTTCCGTACGGCTCGATGAACCAGGCGAGGCCGCCGAGCACCGCCACCGCCCACACCAGGCCGACGCGGAACCGCCCGAGCGCCGCCAGCAGCAGCGCCGCCACGCCCGGCACGAGCAGCCAGGGGAGGAAGGCCAGGGCCTGGGGGACGGGCGTGACGCCGTCGGTGTCGGCGATGCGGCAGCCGAGTACGGCGCTCACCGCGGTGAGGAGGAGTCCGGCGGTCCAGGCCGCGACCCGGTGGCTCTGTGGCCGCCGTTCGTCGACGGAGACATCGGGTTCGGCCTCGGGGGGCGTCGGCGGTGCCGTCACGTGCTCCAAGGGGCGCCCTTTCGTCGCCGGGGTGTGCTGCAGCGTCGCCCGTGCTTTGTCGCCGGGTGTGCTGCAGCGTCGCCCGGGCTTCGTCGCCGGGGTTTGCTGTCTCGTCGCCCCGGCTGCGTTGTCAGGGCGCGCCTACAGATCCTCTCTCAAGGACGCCGGCGACCTGGGGGCGGGTTGCGGAGCGGTCGGAGCGGCGGGAGCGGTGGGAGCGGCGGGTCCGGCCCCCGGCCGGAAGGGGTGGGACGGGCGCGGCGGACGCGGCACCCCCGGCCCGCCCCGCCGCAGCCGCCCGCTCAGCCACGCCCCCAGCGCCACCGCGAGCCCGACCCCGACGATCACCCAGGCCGCCGTGCGCAGCGTGTCGGTGAGCGCGTCGTAGACGGCGCCCGCGGCGGCGCGGGACACGTCGGGCGGCAGGTCGTCGAGGGTGAGCCCGCGGCCGACCGCGACGGCGGCGGCGAGCACGCCCGCGCCGAGGGCCGCGCCGAGCGCGGTCGCGGTGACCGCACGGCGGCGGCGCACCGCGAGGAGGATGCCGCCCACGGCGAGCAGTACGGCGGCGACGGGCAGCCACACACCGGCGATCTGGAGCATGCGGAACCCCTTCCTGAAGTGACTGAGGTCCTGCGCCTTCATCACGGTGACCTCGGTGTGCCGCACCGGGATGCGGTTTGCGAACGGCGTTCCCTCTTCGGAGAGTTGGCGCTTGACCTGCTCGGTGATGGGCGCGAGGTCGATGGTGACGGCGCCGTCGGAGTCGTGGGTGAGCGCGGACTGCACGGCGTCGTGGGCGGCGCGGTTGGCGGCGTTCCACGCGGCCTGGAAGGCGCCGGTCTCGGTGAAGGAGCGCACGGCGTCACGGAGGAAGGACTCGACGGCCGACTGGAGCGGGCCCGCGTCGATCTCCTTCGCCACGGAGTCGGTCACCGCGGCGGTGACGGCGTCGCGGACGGCGGGGTCGGACGCGAGGGGCGCCATCGTGGCGACGTACGCGTCGGCGTCCTCGATCTCGTACTTCGCCCACGTCGAGACCACACCGACCGGGACGAGCAGACAGGCGAGGACCAGCAGCACGGCGGACAGGGCGGCGCGAGGACGTCGGTGCACGCCCACAAGGCAAGACCCCGGCCGCGCCGGACGCGACCGGGGTCACCACGTTTCACTGCATATGGGGGCAGGAAACCCTACTTGCGTGGGGGCGGGAAACCCCTACAGCGGCATCACTTGCGGTTGTACAGCCGCATCGTCACCGGCCCGAACACCGCCACCAGCAGCCCCGCCCAGCCCAGGCTCCACGCGATGTCGGCGGCCGGCCACTCGCCCTCCATCAGGCCGCGGACGCCGGAGGCGACGTGCGTGACGGGGTTGTTGTTGACGAAGGCCTGCAGCCAGCCCGGCATGGTCTCGGGCTTCACGAAGATGTCGCTGAGGAACGTCAGCGGGAACAGCACCATCATGCTGACGCCCATCACGGACTTCTCCGTACGAAGGAGCAGCCCGAACATCGTCCACACCCAGGAGAAGGCGAACGAGAAGACGATCAGGAGCAGTACGCCGCCGAGGACGCCCAGGAAGCTGTCCGGGCGGAAGCCCAGGATGATGCCGACGGTCAGCATCACGGCGGACGCGAGCGCGTACCGCAGGGCGTCGCCGAGGAGGTAGCCGACCATCGTCGAGGGCCGCCAGATCGGCAGCGAGCGGAAGCGGTCGAAGACGCCCTTCTCGATGTCGGTGTTGACGGAGACGCCCGTGTACATCGTGATCATGACGACGGACATGACCAGGATGCCGGGGAGCAGGTACTGGATGTACTCGCGCGGGGATCCGGCGAGCGCCCCTCCGAAGAGGTACGTGTACATCAGCACCATCATGATCGGGAACGCCGTGACGTCGAAGAGCTGCTCCGGCACGTGTTTGATCTTGAGTATGGCGCGCCAGCCGAAGGTCAGTGACGTGGAGAGGGCGCTGGGGCGCGGCGGGCGCTCCTTGGCGATGAGCAGTTCGGCCAGCGACTCCGTACGGACGGGCGCGAGGTCCTGGGCCTCGGTGGTGGTCGCGGTGCTCATCGGGAGACCTCGGCTTCCTTCAGGTCCTGCGGGGTGTCCGGGCCGGTCCCGTCGGGGGACCCGGGTTCGCTGGTGTGGCCGGTCAGGGCGAGGAAGACCTCGTCGAGGCTGGGCTGGCCCAGGGAGAAGTTGTCGACGGTGATGCCGGCGCGGGCCAGCTCGGCCAGCGCCCGGGAGGCCTGCTCGGCGGCGCCACGGCCGTTGGAGGAGCCCTCGCCGACGCGGGCGGTGAGCGCGACCGGGTCGGGTTCGAGCTGGATGGCGGCGTCCAGGGCGAGCCGGAGCACGTCCTGGGCCTCGGCGCGCTGGTCGGCGTGGCGCAGGCGGACGTGCACGGAGCCCGCGCCGACGGACGCCTTCAGCTCGCCCTTGGTGCCCTCGGCGATGACCTTGCCCTTGTCGATGACGGCGATGCGGGCGGCGAGCTGGTCGGCCTCGTCCAGATACTGCGTGGTCAGGAGCACGGTCGTGCCGTGGGCGACGACCGCGCGGACGATGTCCCAGACCTGGTTGCGGCTGCGCGGGTCCAGGCCCGTCGTCGGCTCGTCGAGGAACAGCAGGTCGGGGGTGTTGAGGATGGACGCGGCGATGTCGATGCGCCGCCGCATGCCGCCCGAGTAGTGCTTGACCTGGCGGGACGCGGCGTCGCCGAGGCCGAAGGCGTCGAGGAGCTGCTCCGCGCGTGCGTACGCGGCCTTCTTGGGGTGGCCCGTGAGGCGGGCCAGGAGCACCAGGTTCTCGGTGCCGGTGAGGTCCTCGTCCACCGACGCGTACTGCCCGGTGAGGCTGACCAGGCGACGGACGGCGTCGGCCTCGCGGACCACGTCGTGGCCGAAAACGTGTGCTTCGCCGCCGTCCGGGCGCAGCAGCGTGGCGAGCATCTTCACGGTCGTCGTCTTGCCCGCGCCGTTCGGCCCGAGGACGCCGTAGACCGTGCCGGCCGGGACGGCCAGGTCGACGCCGTCGACCGCGCGGTTCTCGCCGAACGTCTTGACCAGGCCCGCGGTCTCGATGGCCAGACCACCGGGCCCTTGGCCCCGGTGCGGCTGCTTGCTGCTCATGTCCCTACGCCCTCCGATTGGGGATCGCCAGCGGATCGTCATGAGGGGAGACCGGACCCGGGGCGGAAACTCATCGCTCCGGGCCGGGCGGGGGTGGCTGATTTCCAGAGATTTCCAGAGTGGCACGCCGAGATTTCCAGAGTGGCACGCGCTCCGGTGGAGCGTGGGGTCGAGCGGGTGTTTCCTTGACTGAGACGCCTGCGGCGTGACCTGAGGCGCTGCCGGGCGTGAGCAGAGAGGAGCCGTCATGGCTCAGACCGCACATGGCTCGCCCGCAGCACCCGGCACACCCGGCGCACACGGCCTTCCGGACCTCCGCGCACTCTCCGGCACCTGGGCGGTCCCCGCCCTCCTCGCCGTCGTCTACGGCCTCTGGGCCGCCGCCATCCACCGCGACGGCGGCCCGATCACCGGTTGGAACGTCCTCTACGGCGTGGTCACGGGCGTGGTCTTCGGCGTGCTGTACGCGGCCGTGCGCCGCGTCGCCCCTGCCCTGCCCCGCGAACTGCGTGCCGCGGCCTGGGCCACCTTCGCGGGCGTGACCTTCGGCTTCCTCTACAGCCTCACCGACGCCACCGTGCTGCGGTCGACCGGGATGGCGGCGACGGTGGCCGCGAGCGTGTTCGCGGTGTCGTTCTACCGCTACTACACGCGGGAGTGACGGCTTTCGTCCTGGTGGGGGCGGGTGCGCCCGAGCAACCGCCACGCCAGCACCGCCCCCACCAGCACGATCCCCGCGTTCACGGCCACCGCCGTGGTCACCCCGGGCAGTACCGACCCGCCGTCGGCGCCGCCCGCCCTCGCCGCGACCAGGGCGCTCATGACGGGGATGCCGAGGGTGATGCCGACCTGCTGGGTCATCGTGGCGAGCCCGGTCGCGAGCCCCTGCTCGGAGTCCGGGAGGCCTGACGTCGCCGTCACCATGAACCCCACGATCATCAGCATGTTCCCCACGCCCCCGGCGAAGGTGGCGACAAGCACCAGCCAGATCCACCCGCCGCCCGAGCCGAGCGCGACGAGCGACCCCGTGGCGACGGCCTGCGCCACACCCCCGGCGAGGATCGCCCCCCGGCTGCCGATCCGCCCCACGACCCGCCCGCCGAGCGTCCCGCCGACCACGGTCCCCGCGCCGAGCACCCCGAAGGCGAGCCCGGTGGCCAGCGGCGAGTAGTCCAGGATCTCCTGCAAGTACAGCGTGATCAGGAAGACCAGCGAGGTCTCCGTGGCGAAGGCGACGAGCCCGGCCACGTTCCCCCACACCACGCTCCGCCGCCGCATGATCCGCACCGGCACCAGCGGCGCCGCCGCCCGCTGCTCCAGGAACCAGAACCCGACGAGCAGGACCAGGCCCGCCACCAACCCCGCCAGGGCCACGGGGTCCGACCACCCCGCCTCACCGGCCCGCGTGAGCCCGTACACAAGAGCCAGCAGACCGCCGGTGACGGCCACCGCGCCCGGGATGTCGAGGCGGTGCCTGCACACGATCTTCGAGTCGGTGATGACGGACGGCGCGAGGGCCACGACGACCGCCGCGACCGGCACGTTGACGAGGAACGCCCACCGCCAGGAGAGCAGGTCGGTGAGGAGCCCGCCGAGGACGGCGCCCGCCGTGAACCCGGCGGACATCAGCGCCCCGTTGAGCCCGAGCGCCCGCTCCCGCAGCGGCCCCTCACGGAAGGCCGTGGTGAGCAGGGCGAGCCCGGCCGGGGTGACGGCGGCGGTGGCGAGCCCTTGCAGGACCCGCGCCACGATGAGGACTTCGGGCGAGGTGGCGAGCCCGCCGAGCGCCGAGGCCAGGCCGAGCAGCGCCATGCCGCCGATGAACAGCCGCTTCCTGCCGAAGAGATCGGCGATGCGGCCGAAGAGGAGGGTGAATCCGGCGGCGGCGAGTGCGAACGAGGTGGCGATCCACTGGAGGTGGCCGAGCGGGAAGCCGAGGCCTTCGCCGACCACAGGCAGCGCCACGTTCAGGATGGAGAAGTCCACGGCGATCATGAACTGGGCGCCGAGGAGGAGCGTGAGGACGAGCTTCTGCCGCCCGGTCATCCGGACCGGGACGGCGGTGCTCTCTGTGACAGGCATGACAGACATGGCGTACGTGACTCCCGTCGGCTCAAAGCGAGTTCGGCTCAGAGCGAGTTCAGGTCGGCGGCGCGGGCCATGGCCCGGTATCCGGCGTCGTTGGGGTGCAGGTGGTCGCCGCTGTCGTACGCGGGCCGGATCCGCTCGGGGTTCTTCGGGTCGGCGAGGGCCTTGTCGAAGTCGATGTACGAGTCGTACTCACCCGACGTACGCACCCACTTGTTGAAGGCGTCGCTGACGGCGGCCGCGTGCTTGCCGTAGTGGTCGGAGCCGCCGAGGGGGAGCAGGGTGCCGCCGACGGCCTTCAGGCCCTTGTCGTGGGCGGCGCGGATCAACTTGCGGTGTCCGGCGATGAGTTGGTCGGCGCTGATGACGGGGGCGGGCTTGTAGGTGGGGGTGTCGGACTCGCTGAAGCCGATGTCGTTGAGGCCTTCGAGGACGACGACGGTCCCGGCGCCCGGCTGGTCGAGCACGTCGCGCCCGATCCGGTTGGTGCCCTTGTCGCCGTACCAGGCCGAGTCGTTGAGTACGAGGTTGCCGCCGATGCCGGAGTTGAGGACGGGGCGCGGCGTGCCCGCCTTGGCGAGGCGCTCGGCGAGGGCGTCGGACCAGCGCCGGTTCCGGTCGGTGGAGGAGGCGAAGCCGTCGGTGATGGAGTCGCCGAAGAGGACGATGCCGTCGCGGCGCGGGGCCCGGCCCTGCCCGCCCTTGTCGGAGCGTACGTCGACGCCCGACAGGTAGTACCAGGACTCGGTCGACTCCTTGAAGGCACCGGCGCCGGTGTCGCCGACGTGGTTCCCGGCCGCCCGGTAGCTGGTCGCGAAGGACTGGGCGTGGAAGGTGGCGGGCCCGGTGGTGCGGGCCAGGTGCAGGGTCACGGTCACGGACTCGAAGCGGTCGAGGTCGAGGCCTGCCTCGTCACTGGCGAGCGAACCGCCCGCCGGGACGGTGGCGGAGGTCTTCCCGCCGAAGGTGAGCCGGCGCACGGAGCCCTTCTCGACGCCCGCGCCCTTCGTGCCCTCGGTGCGGGCGACGGTGGCGCTCGCGATGTGCAGCGGGGACGCGCCGTACGCGTTGGAGAGGCGGATGCGGGCTCTGTCACCCCCTTCCGTGACGCGGACGACCTGTCGCACGGTCTGGTCGTCGAAGCCGTTCTCCGACCAGTTGGCCTTGAAGCCGGTGCTGGGGCGCTGCGGCGCGGCGGCCCAGGCGGCGGTCCAGGCCTGCGCGGCCTTCTTGTTCTCGACCTTGTTCTCGACGCCGTGGCCGCCCTGCGAGGCCTGCGCGGTGGTGACGGCGGCACCGGCGGTGAGGGCGAGGGCGACGGCGACGGCGGTGGTGCGGGCACGCGAAATCATCGAAAGCTCCAGGAGGTTGAGGAGGTGGGGTCCGGTCCGGCGGTGCGCCGTTCCGACTCCTCTAAGATCCGCCGATCGCGATGGCCCATCAACGGCGATCCGTGAAACGATCGCTGCGTACGGGCTTATCGATGCAGGTCAGGGCGTTGTGGCAGGCCGACACCGGTCTGCGTGAGGGGGAGCGTGCCGTGGAAAGACAAGAGCTGGAGACCTTCCTGACCCTCGCCGAGGAGCTGCACTTCGGCCGCACCGCCGAGCGGCTGCTGCTCTCCCAGGCGCGGGTCAGCCAGACCGTGAAGAAGCTGGAGCGCAAGATCGGCGCACCGCTCTTCGAGCGCACCAGCCGCGTGGTGCGGATGTCCCCGCTCGGCCGTCAGCTGTACGACGACCTGGAGCCGTTGCACCGCGGCATGGAGGAGGCCGTGGCCCGCGCGAAGGACGTGGCGCGGGGCGTGGAGGGCGAGTTGGGCGTCGGCTTCCTCGGGTCAGGGGCCGGGACGCTCACCCAGCCGATCCTGGAGCTGTTCCGGGAGCGGGTGCCCGGGTGCGGCGTACGGATGCGCGAGGCGCAGTTCAAGGACCCGCTGGGCGCGCTGCGCGCGGGCGACGTCGACGTGCTCTTCACCTGCCTGCCGGTGGAGGAGCCCGACCTGACGGTGGGCCCGATCGTCATCAACGAACCCCGCGTCCTCGCGATGCCCCTGCGCCACCCCCTCGCCGGCCGCACCTCGCTGGCCTGGGAGGACCTCGCGGGCGAGACGTTCTTCGGGGTGGTCAACGGCGCGCCCGCCTACTGGTGGGACTTCCACGTGCCGCCGCGCACGCCGAGCGGCCGCGTGATCCGGCGGGGCCAGGCGGTGGCGTCGTTCCAGGAAATGATGACGCTGGTGGCGACGGGGCAGGGGGTCTCGCCGGTGATCGCCTCCGTGGAGAAGTACTACGCCCGGCCTGACATCACCTTCGTCCCCGTCCACGACCTGCCCACGGCCGACGTCGCCCTGATCTGGCGCACGGGCGACACGGGGCCTCGCACGGAGGCGTTCATCGGGGCGGTACGGGACGTTGTCGCCGCGAACGGCGGCCCTGCTGCCTTCTAGTCCGCGCGGCTGACCAGGACCGGCCGGTCGCGGGGGCCAAGATGCCCCCGTGAACGCCCTGACCTATTCAGCCGCCTTCGTCACCTTTTTCTCCGTCGTCGGGCCGCCCAAGGTGCTGCTCGCCTTCGCGGCGCTCGCGCAGGCGCATCCCACGGCCGAGCTGCGCCGGATCGCGCTCGCGTCCACGGCCGCCGCGATCCTGGTCGCGCTCGTCGTCGGCTTCACCGCGCCCTGGCTCCTGGAGCTGTTCCACATCAGCACGCCCGCGCTGCAACTCGCGGGCGGTGTCATCTTCTTCGTGTACGCCGTCGGGCTCGTCCTCGGCGTCCACATCGGCTCGGAGGACCCGGGTGACGCCCCGCCGAGCCTGGTGGGCGGCGTACGGGACCTGCTGATGCCGTACATCGTCAGCCCGCTCGCCATCACGGCTGTCCTGATCGAGGCAGCGGCCCGGGACACCTGGTCGTGGCGGTCGACGGTGGTCGGCGCGTACGTGTCCGTCCTCGCCCTCGACCTGCTCTGCGTGGTCGTCCTCACCCGGCTCCTCCGCCGCACCCACCACGCCGTCATCGAGCTGTCCGGGCGGCTGCTCGGCCTGCTCCTGGCGGCGGTGGGCGCGGATCTGGTCCTGGACGGGCTGTACTCGCTGGGCGTGGAGAGCCTGGGGCGCCGCGAGTAGTCGCCGCCGGTCAGAACAGGTCGGCGAGCCGCCTGCCCACCGCCCACGCCTCCGCCGTCGAGCACACCGCCAAGTCCGAGTCCCGGCCGGTGACTTGGTTGGCGAGGGCCTCGTCGGCGTAGAAGTTGACGCGGTTGCAGAAGACCTCGCGGATGTCGGCGCCGGTGGCGGGCGCGAGGGTGACGGCGGCCGTCGCGGGGTGGACGTCACGTACTCCCGAAGGGGTGACCGTGGCGCGGACGGGCTCGCCGGTGGCCGCGCAGCGGGAGGTGATGTGGGAGACCGCCTCGTCGAGGGCGAGGGGGAACATCAGGGTGTCCATCGCGCACCAGCCGTACACGGTGCGGCCCCGCAGCTCCATGGAGTGCGGGCGGGCCTCGTTCAGGGAGACGCCCGCGCCGATGATGTTGCCGTCGGGGTCGGTCTCCAGGCGGAAGTCCATCGCCTCGAAGCGGGGCAGGACCTCCTGCGGCGGCCAGCCGAGCATGCGCCCGGCCCGCTCGTGGGTGAGCGGGCCGAGTTCGAGCAGTCCGTCGACGATCTTCGCGCCCGCGGCCATAAGCCGGGCGCCCTGCGGCGACGTCCACTTGGCGACGAGGTGGTCGGAGAGGGCGGAGACGGGCGGGGTCATCGGCCGGAGTTCGCGCCGCCGCGTGCACCGCTGGTGTCGGCGCCCCCGCTCGCTGAGTCCCCGCTGTCCGTGCACAGCGCCCAGATCACGAAGGCGCTGAGCGCGAGCGAGATCAGCGCCCACAGCGGGGTGTACGGCAGCCACAGGAACTGCGCCACCATGCCCACGGCGGCGAGCCCGACACCCGCCGCCCGCGCCCACTCCGCGCCCTTGAGGATGCCCCAGCCGGTGACGGCGATGAGCACGCCGAGCACCAGGTGGATCCAGCCCCAGGTGGTGAGGTTGAACTTGTAGACGTAGTCGCCGAGGCGCGTGTACACGTCGTCCTTGGCGATGCCCGTGATGCCCGCGAGGACGCCGAGGACGCCGTTCACGAGCATCAGGACCCCGGCGAACATCGTGCCGCCGGACGCCCAGAGGCTGCTTCCGGAGGGTCCGGACTTTGCTGAATCCATGGCCCGAGCCTCTGGGCGACAGTGCGGGGCGGCCACTTGGGCGGGCCATCCGGGTGGGTACGTCCGGTGGGCACGCCGAGTGGGTACGCCGGGTGGGTCCGGCTACGCGCCGCCGCGCTGCGCCTCCAGGCCGTCGAGGATGCAGTCGAGCCCCAGGTCGAAGTTGCTCCGGCGGGTCTCGTCCACCTCCGTCTCGGTCTGCAGCGCGTGCAGCCCCCGCACCCGCGGGTAGGGCTCCATGGCGGTCTCGGCGGCCGCCGTCACCACCTCCACCCACTCCTGCTCGCTGCGTCCGCTGCGGGCGAGCATCGTCAGCCAGGCGGCCTCGGTGGCGGAGGTGCCGATGACGTACGACCAGATGGTGTTGAGCGCCACGTTGGAGCGCCGCAGGTCGAAGCCGCCGGTCTCGAAGAGGCCGAGCATGCTCTCCGAGAGCCGCATCATGTTCGGCCCCAGATAGGCCATGCCCATCTCGCCGAGCAGGGACGCGATCCAGGGGTGGCGCAGGATCGCGGCGCGCACGTTGTTGCCGCATGCGACCGCGGCCGCACGCCACTCCTCGGGCGAGGCGGGCGTGGGCACCTCGATCTCACCGTAGATCTGGTCGACGACCAGCTCGATCAGCTCGTCCTTGTTGGCCACGTGCGTGTAGAGCGAGGTGGCACCGGCATTGAGGCGGGTGCCCAGCTTGCGCATGCTCAGCGCCTCGATGCCGTCGGAGTCGAGCAGCGCGATCGCCTCGGCCACGATCTGGTCGCGGCTGAGTGCGGGCTGCTCGCGGCGCGGGCGCTGGGGGCGGGTCCAGACGGACCCGATCGGTTCGCCGGTCGGCTGCTTGGTCGGCTGCGCGGCGCGTGGCATGCGGCCACCCCATTTCTGCTCGGTGTCTCTGCTCGGAGCGAGTGCGTCTCGGGCCCCAGCCTAGCGCAGTATGCGCACGGCGTTCGGGGGTTGCGAACGCTGTGCGGTGTCCGTACAGTGTGCGGAGACGGCGAACACCGTACCGATGAAGTGCTCACAGGGGAGGTCCGCGATGACCGGGTCGGAAACGAAGACAGTGGATGGGAAAGGGCAGGCACGCGATCCCAAGCGCTGGCTGATCCTGGTCGTGCTGTGCCTGAGCACGCTGGTCCTGGTCGTGGACAACATGGTCCTGACCGTGGCGGTGCCGCCCATCGCCCAGGACCTGGACGCGAGCGCCTCGGACCTCCAGTGGATCCTCGACTCGTACATGCTGGTCTTCGCGGGCCTGCTGCTGACCTCCGGATCGCTCTCCGACCGCTTCGGCCGCCGCAGGGTGATGCTGATCGGCCTTGTGGTCTTCGGCGCGGCCTCACTGCTCGCGACCGTCGCGGACAGCCCCGAGCAACTCATCGCCGGGCGCGTCCTGATGGGCGTCGGCGGCGCCCTGATCATGCCGAGCACCCTCTCCATCCTCATCACCGTCTTCGACGAGGACGAGCGGCCCAAGGCGATCGCGGCCTGGAGCGCGGTGGCGATGGTCGGTCTGGTCGGCGGCCCGGTCCTCGGCGGTGCCCTGCTCGATCACTTCTGGTGGGGCTCGGTCTTCCTCATCAACATCCCCATCGCGGTCCTCGCGATCGTCGCGGCGCTCGCCCTGATGTCCGAGTCCAAGGGCCCCTGGCGCAAGGCCGACCCGGTCGGCATGGTCCTGTCGGTCGTCGGCATGGTGGCCCTTGTGTGGACGATCACCGAGTGGCCGAAGGAGGGCTTCGGCGACCCGAAGGTGTACGTCGCCGCGATCGTGACCGTCGTCGCCCTGGCCGGCTTCGGCCTCTGGGAGACCCGGGTCGCCGAGCCGATGGTCCCGCTCTCCCTCTTCCGCAACCGCGTCTTCACTGGCGCCAGCTTCTCCATCGTCCTGCTGACCTTCGCCAACGGCGGCCTGATGCTGGTCCTGACCCAGTACCTCCAGTTCGTCCTCGACTACTCGCCGACCGACACCGGCTGGGCCTTCGCCCCGCTCGCCGTCGCCTCGCTCGTCTTCAACACCCTGGGCGCCACGCTCGGCCAGAAGCTCGGCAACCGCGTCATGCTGGCGACGGGTCTCGCGATCATCGCAGCGGGTTTCTTCACCCTGACGACTCTGGAGCGCGGCGACGGCTTCGGCATCGTCACCCTCGCCATGGTCCTCATGGGCATGGGCGGCGGCCTCGCGATGCCGGCCGCGCAGGCCGCCCTGATGGGCGCGGTTCCCACCGAGCACGCGGGTGTCGGCTCCGCCCTCAACGACACCGTCCAGCAGGGCGGCGCGGCTCTCGGCGTGGCGGTTCTCGGGTCCATCCTCTCCAGCACGTACGGCAACGCGATGCCGGCGGACGCGCCCGGCAAGGCCGACGAGTCCATCGTCGAGGCCTTCGCGGAGGCGGCGCGCAGCGGTAACGCGGCGCTGCTCGACACGGCTCGGGACGCCTTCACCGACGCGATGTCCGCGAGCTTCGTGGTCGGGGCGAGCGGTGTCCTCGTGGCCGCGGCCCTCTCCGTCTTCCTGATGCGGCCCCGGCCGGAGGCCGACACCCCGGCGCCCGCGCCGGAGGACGCGGTGACCCCGGTGGGCCGCTGATCTTCCCCCCCACCCACCCGCCCTTCCCTGGAGCCGCAGCCCCAGCCCTCACCGGGTATGGGGCTGCGCCCCTTTCCCCTCATCGGCGCTTCGACTTCCTCGCCTACGCGCAAAGGTGAACGAGGCCGCCCGGGGTAAGCAGAGTGGCGCTTCCGGGGCGGAAGTCAAGGGCGCCCTTCGGGCGTCGGCTTCGCCGATTGCGCTGCGCTCCACCCTTGACTGCCGCCCCTACAGCGCAAGTTGACGTAGTCCGGGCGGCCCAGGGGTGGGGCGGCGGGCAGCCTCCGGTGGAGGCGATACGGCTTCGTCGCCGGGTGCCGCCCGGCACTGGCTTGGTGAACCCTCGCGGACAGGGCAGCCATGCGGCTCCGGTGGCGAGGGGGCCAAGCCCGCCCGCCGAGCGCGGCTGTGCTCGGCAGGGATCGGCAGGGATCGGCTGGGTCCCAGACCCTCCCCAACCACCTACTTTGGAAAAGTTGCGAGCGGCGTACAGAGGTAGCGCGCCCGAGCAATTCACGCCCCCTCCCCACCTGCACCCACGGGCGGGGGTGCACGTCTTCCCACTCGCACTACCCCGCGCGCCTCGCACAACTTTTCCGAAACAGGTCACTGGGCCCGGCCCCGCGCACCGACAACCGGTCGCCGCCGCACCCGGCGAGGCAACGTACGGGCGCCGGGTCTCCGGGCGTTGCTCACCACGTGGAACGCGCGCTCACCCCGCCGTCGACCACCAGGTCGGTCCCCGTGATCCACGACGCCGCGTCCGACGCGAGGAACACGCACGCGGATCCGATGTCCTCGGGACGCCCCAGGCGGCGCAGCGGTGCGGCTCGCCCCCAGCGCTCGACCCCCTCGGGCCAGTCCGAGGCCAGCGTCGGATGGCCGACAAGGCCGGGGGAGACGCTGTTCACGCGCACCCCGCGCGCCCCGTATTCCACGGCGGCCGCCCGCGCGAACATGATCAGGGCCGCCTTGGACGCGCTGTAGTGCGCGTGGCCGACGGCGGGCTGGTGGCCCTCGATGGACGCGATGTGCGTGACGCTGCCGCCGGGCCGCTCCTGCCCCGCCATCACCTCGGCGGCGGCCTGCGTACAGCTGAACGCGCTGGTGACGTTGGCGTCGTACAGACCTCGCCAGTCATCAGCCGTCATCCCCTCCAGGCCCTGCACAGGCTGGATCCCGGCGTTGTTGACGAGCGAGTCGAGGCGCCCGCGCCAGCGGAATGCCTCCTCGACGAGGCGTCGGCACTCCTGCTCCTCGCTCAGGTCCGCGGATACGACGACTGCCTCCCCGCCCGCCTTGGTGATCTCCTCGGCCACGACCTGGGCCCGCTCAACCCGTTGGTTGCAGTGCACGACGACTGCGGCGCCCGCGCGGGCGAAGCTGCGTGCGATGCCGCCGCCCAGCAGTCCGCTCGCACCCGTCACCAGGGCCACGCGGCCCTCCAGAGAGGGGAGTTGAGGGTCAGACACGACACAGCCTCCGAATCAGTTCCGCCTGTTGCGGGTAACGTGCCGCCAACTCGTCCGGATCCCCGCCCTCGTAATCCGACTCCAGGAACCCCGGCGCCATCGTCGTACCGAACAACGACCACTCGCCCCCGTTCCGCACCCGCGCCCCCATCCACGTCCCCGCGGGCACCACGAGCTGGAACTCCTCCCCGTCGCCGTCCCCGAGGATCCGCAGCTCGTCCCGGCCGTCGGGCCACAGGAGCAGCAGGTCGAGCGGGTCGCCCTGGTAGAAGTGCCAGACCTCGTCGGTGGGGAGGCGGTGCATGGCCGAGAAGTCGCCCGCGGTGGCCGTGAGCAGCATGATGATGGCCGTCCCGGCGGGGTGTCCCGACGCGTCCGGCGGGGCCGCCCACGTCTGGCGGAAACGGCCGCCCTCGAACGGCAGCGGTTCAAGCCCGTACCGGGCGGCCAGCTCCTCCGCGGTCACCGGTGACTTGGCCATGCCACGCCCACCTCTCTGTCGTCGACGAGTCGTCGTCACACATCGTCATACTCGAACCAGATGGTCTTCCCCGCACGCTCCGGCAGCACGGTAACTCCCCACCGCGTGGTTGCGGCCTCGACCAGCAGAAGACCCCGTCCGTCTTCGGCCAGTTCACCCCCGTCGGGCGAGTGTCCCGGCGGGGCGGGCGGAGTGGGCAGTTCCGGGCTGGCGTCCGAGACCTCCACGCGGATCCCTCCGGGGCGGCGCAGAATCAGTACGGCACACCGTCGGTCCGGTACGTGGCGTACGACGTTCGTGACCAGTTCGGAGAGCGCCAGGGTGGCGCCCTCGGTGAGGGCGGCCAGGCCCCAGCCCTCCAGGTACATCGTGAGGATGCGGCGCAGCGGTTGCACAGAGTGTTCACCGACGGTGAAGCTCATGCGGTAGCTCCGGCCAACTCCAAGGTCAAGCGGGGCAGTTACGTGATTCATGTCACCAAAGTGGAGTCAGTTGGTTACGCTCGGCCACAAGTTGAACTTCACGCCCTGCGGCGTGGGCTTGGGGGTGACCCGGACGATGGTCAACATCCGCGACCTAGACCCCAGCGCGTCGCCGCTGGACTACTACGGCTCCGAACTGCGCCGCCTGCGAGAGGCAGCCGACCTGAAGCAGGCCGAGTTGGCGTCGTGCATCTTCTGCGTGCCGTCGCTCGTCGGCCAGGTGGAGACGGCCAGGAAGGTCCCGACACGGGAGTTCTCGGAGCGGCTTGATGCTGCGCTGGGGACGGATGGGGCGTTCTCACGGTTGGTGGGGTTGGTTCTGCGGAGTCAGTTGCCGAGCTGGTTCCAGGCGTACGCGGAGATGGAGGCCAAGGCGACCTACATCTCCACGTTCCAGGCTCAGTACGTGTACGGCCTCCTCCAGACCGAGGAGTACGCCCGAGCGGTGCTGGCCACGGGGATGCCTAGCAATCTCGACGACCTGGTTGCGGCACGGATGGAACGCCAACGGATCCTGGAACGCGAGAGCCCACCGCTGGTGTTGGTGGTCCTTGATGAGGCGGCCTTGCACCGACCGGTCGGCGGTCGAGAGGTCATGCGAAAGCAACTGCGGCACCTGTTGAGCTGCGGACAGCGGCGCTGGGTGCAGATCCAAGTGCTGCCCTACTCGGTGGGCGAACACGCGGGCTTCATCGGCTCGTTCAACCGGCTGCGCTTCGAGGACGACCCGGAGATCGTGTACACGGAAGACCTGATCTCCGGCCATATGACGGCCAATCCGGAGACCATCCGTGAAGCGGCCCTCCGTTACGCTAACTTGCAGGCCGCCGCGCTCTCCGTGGAGGACTCGGCGGAACTGATCACCCGCGTGATGGAGGAACGCTATGGGGAGCACCCTGGACCTGACGAACACGCGGTGGCGTAAGTCCTCGTACAGCGGAAACACCGGAGGCGACTGCGTCGAGTGCGCGCCCCTCAGCGGCGAGGCGTGGCGTAAGTCGTCGTACAGCGGCAATACCGGCGGCGAATGCGTCGAAGTCGCCGAAATCGGCGAGGACCCCCACATAGCCGTCCGCGACAGCAAACGCCCCCACGGCCCCCACATCACCCTCACCGCAACCGCCTTCACCGCCCTCGTGGCCGCAGCCGCCCGAGGCGAACTCTGACCGCAGGCCCCCAGGCCAGCGCCCCCCGACTTGTCGATTATCGATATGTGCGGCTAGTGTCGCCCATATCGATAATCGATGGGAGGCTGTGCGGTGAACACGCGACTCACGAGGACCCTGTCCTCGGTGACCTTTGCCATGGCGGTGCTCTGCGGGCTCGTGTTCCTCGGCACGGGGCTCTCGCACATGCTCGACGACGGCGCGGTCTGCGTAAAGACGAGCTTCTGGGCCAACGCGTCACTGGGGAAGCTGCCGATCGGCGAGGGTGTGGAGGCGGGCAGCAGCACCACGCGCCTCTGCCAGAACGACCCGTCCGTCGGGCAGCGCGCGGCCGACCTCGGGGGCGAACTGCCCTGGCTGCTGTTCGGCGCGCTGGCGCTGCTGCTGTTCTCGCGGCTGCTGGACGCTGTCCTGGCGAAGGGCCCGTTCACGGACGTGGTGGCGCGACGGCTCTCCGTACTCGGCTGGGTCGTCGCGGTGGGTACGCCGCTGGCGGGGCTGGTCGTCGGCTGGTCGAAGTCGTGGCTGGCCGGGAGCATGGCGCCGGTGATCGGGTCGGGGCCGGAGGTGGCGGGGCCGCAGGCGCTGATCCTCGCGGGCCTGGCCGCGGTGATCATGGGGAAGATCATGCGGGAGGGCGTACGCATGCGAGAGGACCTCGAAGGGACCATCTGATGCCCGTAGCCGAAGGGGCTGTCTGATGCCCGAAGAGGAGATCCACGGCATCCGGATCCACCTGGACCGGGTCCTGGCCGAGCGTGGCATGACGCTGACGGAGCTGTCCGCGAGGGTGGACATCACGGTCGTCAACCTGTCCGTGCTCAAGAACGGCCGGGCGAAGGCGATCCGCTTCTCGACGCTGTCGAGGATCTGCGAGGTCCTCCAGTGCCAGCCGGGCGACCTGATCACCCACGACTCCGTTTGACCTGAACAGCAGTTGAGGTTCTACGGTCGCTCGTGACGGAAGTGAACCAGGGCCGGACTCACCTCGTGTGGTGTCCGGGGCGACGGAAGGCGGCGTGATGGAGTACTCGCACGAGGACGCGGGGCTGGTGAACCAGCCGATCGGGTACTGGACGTGGGCTGCGAACAAGACGCTGATGGCGTACGTCAGGGGGCGGCTCGCGGCGATCGGCATCACACAGCCCCAGTGGTGGATGCTGCACCAGGCCCTGCACAGCGAGAACGGTGTCACCCGGGACGAGGTGATCAGTGCCCACCGGGCCAACCTGGACGTCGGCGCCGGTATAGCCCCCGACCTCGACCTTCTGGTGGAGCGGAAGCTGCTCGTCCTGGACGCGGACAGCAGGCTCCACATCACCGACGAAGGCCGGGCGCTGCATCAGCGCGCCGCCGAGACACAGCAGGCCAGTCGGAGGCATGTGCACGCGGATGTCTCGGACGAGGAATACCTGATCACCCTGAAGGTTCTGCAGCGCATGATTCGCAACGCGGGTGGAGACGTGTCACCGGGCTGACGGTCGGCGGTGCGCCGCCCGCAGCGACCTCGACTCATCCACGGCGCGAACCGGGAAGGCGTCACGCACTCCCGGCTCGCGGCCCCGTCGCGTACTCCAACGGCGGCGCGATCGCCCGTACATCCGCCTGCTCCGCCACCCACAGCCCGATGAACAGCGCGGCGGTCGCTTCGAGCAGCCCGGCGCGGTCGATGCCGCCGCCGGCCACCGGCTCGCAGCCGACGTCCCGTACCAGCGTGCCCGCCAGCGCGAGCGCCGCCGCGTCGTCCCCGCAGACCGGAACGGCCAGGGGCCGGCCGTCGAAGACGGGCGGGTTCATCCGCCATACGTCCTCGTGGCAGAGGTTGAACGCCTTGACGACGTGGGCGTCCGGCGCCGCCGAGGCCAGTTGGTGCGCCGCCGAGGGCCCGCCTTCGGTCAGCAGCCGGAAGCCGGGCCCGACCGGGTTGGCGCAGTCGAGGAGCACCGTCCCCTCCAACTCCGCCCGAAGCTCCCGGACGACGTCGGCGCCCGCGCCGTAGGGCAGGGCGACCAGCACCACGTCGCCGTACGCGGCCGCCTCCCGCAGACTCCCGTGCCGCACGTCGCGCCCCATGCGGGCCGCGAGCAGCCGGGCCTTCTCCGCATCCCGTCCCCCGACGAACACGTCGTGCCCGGCCCGCACCCAGTGGGTGGCGAGCGCGTCGGCCATGTTCCCTGTCCCCAGCACACCGATCTTCACCGATACATCCCTCTCGGTCTCACCGCTCCAACTGCTTACGGGACGACACTAGGAACCCCCTCAGGCACCATTTGGTACGTGAAGCCCAACGCGTCCGACGCCTCCGAAGCCGCCCCCGACGCCTCCGAAGCCTTCCTCGCCGACTGCCGCGCCCGCCTCGCCTTCGACCTCCTCTCCCACACCTGGAACCCGGTACTGATCTGGGTCCTGCGCCACGGCCCCCTGCGCCCCGGCGAACTGCGCGCACGCATCGGCGGCATCAGCCCCAAGGTCCTGACCGAGACGCTGCGACGGCTGGAGTTCAACGGCCTGGTGACGCGGATCGCGTACGACGAGTCGCCGCCCCGAGTCGAGTACGAACTCACCGTCCTGGGGCGGACGTTGCTCGCCCCGATCGACGCGTTCGGCGCGTGGGCCTTCGAGCACGGGGACGAGGTCATGGCGGCACAGGAACGCATGGGCGGCTGAGCTCCCCCCGGCCAGGTGCGGCTGCCGGTCATCCGTCGACGGTTGTCGGACGGGTATCGACGGCTGTCGGGCCGGTGTCGGGGGCCTGTCGGCGGGGCCTGGCACCTTTCCGGAGACGGCCGCCGTAGATCACCGGGCGCCGTATTGCCCACGCCCCCGCCCCGCGTGAGGATGCCCGCATGCGCTTCTCGATCAACATTCCTAATTTCGGGGACTTCGCGGACGCGAGGACCGTCGCGCGGGTCGCGGTCGCCGCCGAGGAGGCCGGGTGGGACGGGCTCTTCGTGTGGGACCACGTCGTCCACGACAAGGTGGTGCAGCGCGGGAAGCCCTTCGGGGATCCGTGGATGCTGCTCACGGCGGCCGCGCTCGCGACGGAGCGGATCCGGCTCGGGACGCTGGTCACGCCCGTGGCCCGGCGGCGGCCCCAGCAACTCGCCCGGCAGGTCGCCACGTTGGACGTCCTCAGCGGTGGGCGCGTGACCTTCGCGGCCGGTCTCGGCGGGCCCGTCGCCGACGAGTACGCCAGCTTCGGTGAGCCCACCGACCCCCGGGTGCTTGCTGGGCTGCTCGATGAGGGGCTCGGTCTCCTCGACCGGTACTGGTCCGGTGAGCCGGTCACGCATCAGGGCACGCACTTCCGCGTCGACGACGTACAGCTGCTCCCCGCCACCGCGCAGCGGCCCCGCCCGCCCGTCTGGATCGCGGGCTTCTGGCCCAACCGGCCACCCATGCGCCGCGCCGCCCGCTGGGACGGTGCCGTCCCCCTCTTCGAGTCGGCCAAGCACGGGGAGATCCCGCCGCTGGGGGAGTTCCGGGAGTTGGTGGCGTACGTGGAGGGGGAGCGGGAGCGTCTCGGTGCGCAGGGGGCGTACGAATTCGTCCTCGGCGGGGCCACCCCCGGCGACGCCGACCACGCGGGCGAACTGCTCGCCCCGCTCCACGACGCCGGCGCCACCTGGTGGGACGAGCGCCAGCTCCAGACCGGGCCCGGCATCGACCGGCTCGACCCGGTCCTGCGCCGGATCGAGCAGGGGCCGCCCCGGCTCTAGTGGAGCCGGTGCGCCGGTGTTCAGGAGCCGAACCCCAGGACCAGAGCGCCGACCACCGGCGCCGCGTACACCAGCGGGAAGGGGATGTGGGCGTACCAGCGGGCCCGGACCACCGCGACGACGGCCCCGGCGAAGTACAGCACCAGCGCGACGGCGGCCGCGACCCCGACGACGGGCAGGAACAGGCCCACCAGCAGGCCGATCGCCCCCGCGGCCTTCGCCGTGCCCAGCCACGGCAGCCACGACATCGGGATGCCGTAGTCGGCCATGGGCTCGACGACCCACTTGGCGCGCAGGAAGACGGAGGTCGCCGAGAAACCGGTCATGGCGGCGGCGACGAGGGTGACGGCGACGTGGGCTGTGGACATCGGGGACTGCTCCTCATCAGGCTGGCGCCGGTGCGGACCCGCCCCGGCCGGGGCCCTTTCGGCCCGTCACTGCCATGACGCGCCGCGCCGCGGGAATGTGACCGGTGACCGGAATTCATTTTCTGGGCGCGGCCGGCTCCGGCGGCTGCAGCAGTCCCATGAACATCAGCAGCAGCTCCTCCACGATCGTGTCGAGGCTCGCGTCGACGTACCCGGCCGTCCAGTCGTACAGAAGGCCGTTGACCGCCGCGACGAAACCCAGCGCGGCGATCCGGTAGTCCCGTGCCCCTATCTCGCCCTGCGCCACGGCCTCGTCGAGGGCGGCGACCAGGAGGTCCACCCAGCCCCTGCGGGCCTCCAGGCGCTGCTTCTCCAGCTCGGGGCTGACGCCCGTGACCTCCACGAAGGCGATCCGGATGAGGTGCGGATTGGCCGTGAGCACGCGTGCGTACGCGTGGAACGCGACGTCGGCGCGCTCGCGCACGCTGCCCTCCGTCGCCGTGGCGAGCGCCTCCACGATGGCGCCCTGCGCGGCCTTCTGTATGTGGCCGTGCAGCACGGCGAGGACCTCTTCGAGGTTGCGGAACTCCTCGTAGAACTGCCGTGTCGAGAGGTCCGCCCGCGCGCACAGCGTCGCCACGGACGCGGCGCGGTACGCGCCGGGGCCTGCGCCGAAGAGTTCGACGGCCGCCTCCAGGAGGCGCCGTCGGCGCTCGGCCCGGCGCTGCTCGGCGGACTTGCCCCCGTACGCCCTCGCCGGCCGCCGTGCGTTCCGCACCTCTTCGGACACCACAGATCCCGCTCCCTTCGTCTCTTCGTGCGTCAACGCCCCGATCCTGCACGGGAATTGCCGTACGCACGACACTTGCGCCCGGTCCGCGCTCGCCCTACTTTCAAGTAACCAAATCTGAAGCGGTGTCGTTTCAGATTCCTCGGTGTCCATCTGTCATGCCTATGACAGGCGTAGTGGATCGACGGATCGTACGCCGAGTCCGTGCACGGCAACCGAAGGGACCGGAACCGTGAACACCCCCTCCGCACCCACCCGCCCGCGGCGCGCGGCCCACCGCCGGGCAGCAGCCGTCCTTGTGCCCCTCGCCCTGGCGGCCACGGCGCTCACCGCCACCGCCGCGCCCGCGCAAGCCACCTCGCAAACCGGCGAGCAGCCGCGCAAGCAGTACCCCGTCGGCGGCGTCGCCGAAGGCGTCAGCAACTTCCTGTTCAGCCCGAACGCCGTGTCCGGCGTGAACGACTGGAACTGCAAGCCCACCGCCGCGCACCCGAACCCCGTCGTCCTGGTGCACGGCACCGGCGTCAACCTGGGCGCCAACTGGGTCAAGATGGGCCCGACCCTCGCCAACGAGGGCCACTGTGTCTTCGCCTTCAACTACGGGATGGGCAGCCCGTTAAATCTCGGCGGGCGCGTCGGCGGGCTCACGTCGATCGCGAAGTCCGCCGAGACGATGAGGGACTTCGTGGACAAGGTCCTCGCGGCCACCGGCGCCAAGAAGGTGAACGTCCTCGGGCACTCGCAGGGCGGCATGATGCCGAACTACTACCTGAAGCGGCTCGGCGGCGCGCAGAAGGTCGACCGGCTCGTCGCGCTCGCGCCCACCAACCACGGCACCACCCTCAGCGGCCTGGTCAACCTGGGCAAGGCGCTCGGCCTGCTCGGCGTGGTCAACTCCGCCTTCGACCACCTGAACCTCTCGGGGCTCAAGGACCAGGAGGAGGGCTCGGATTTCCAGAAGGCGCTGTGGGCGGACGGCGACACCGTGCCGGGCGTGCGCTACACGGTCATCGCCACCAAGTACGACCTGGTCGCGAGCCCGTACAGCAACGGCTTCCTGAAGGGTGACAAGGTCCGCAACATCGCCCTGCAGGACCAGTGCCCGAAGAACCCGGTCGGGCACGTGGGCCTGTTCACGGACGGGCCGACGACGCAGAACGTCGTCAACGCCCTGGGCGCGGACAAGCCCGACTTCAAGCCGGCGTGTCAGGACTACGGGCTGCCGTTCTGACACCGGTCGGTTCTCAGCACTGACTTGACCCGGTTCTCAGCTCTGACTCGACCCGGTTCTCAGCGCGCGGTGAGTACGACGACCACGCAGGCCACCATCCCCGATGCCGCCAACAGGCCCCCGGCCAGGACCCGTTGGCGCAGCATCCGGTAGCGGTCCTCGTACTCACCGCGCACGTCCAGGCAGCGGCCCGCGATGTGCCGCCAGGCCTGGCGGGTCAGCGTCAGGTGGTCCTCGGCGTACAGCCGCTCCACCTCCGCGCGTTCGGCGGGGGAGAGCCAGTCGAGGCGCTGGGCGAAGGTCTCGGCGGCGGCGCGGCTCTCGGCGCGGGCGGACTCGGCGAGGAGGTGGCCCTCGATCTCGCTGATGAGGGTGTGGGCGGTGGACACCGGCCGCTCGTCCATGGCGGTCACGGCGCCACCGCCTCGTCGCGCGCGGCCGGGACATCAGGGACGGCCGTCGGGGCCGTCAACTCGCCGCCGCCCGCCGCGATCTCCGGATGGTGCAGGTCGAATGCCGGGGACTCGCTGCGAATGCGGGGCAGGGAGGTGAAGTTGTGGCGCGGGGGCGGGCAGGAGGTAGCCCATTCCAGGGAGCGGCCGTAGCCCCAGGGGTCGTCGGCCTCGACGGGTTCGCCGTACTTCGCCGTCTTCCAGACGTTGTAGAAGAACGGGAGCAGGGACATGCCGAGCAGGAAGGAGAAGATGGTCGACAGGGTGTTCAGGCCGGTGAAGCCCTCCACCGCCAGATAGTCCGGGATACGGCGCTGCATGCCCGCCGTACCGAGCCAGTGCTGGACGAGGAATGTGCCGTGGAAGCCCACGAACAGCGTCCAGAACGTGATCTTGCCGAGGCGTTCGTCGAGCATCTTGCCCGTGAACTTCGGCCACCAGAAGTGGAATCCGGAGAACATCGCGAAGACCACGGTGCCGAAGATGACGTAATGGAAGTGCGCGACGACGAAGTACGAGTCGGACACGTGGAAGTCCATCGCCGGTGACGCCAGGATGACGCCCGTCAGGCCGCCGAAGACGAACGTGATGAGGAAGCCGACCGCCCACAGCATCGGCGTCTCGAAGGACAGCGAGCCCTTCCACATCGTGCCGAGCCAGTTGAAGAACTTCACGCCCGTCGGCACGGCGATCAGGAACGTCATGAGGGAGAAGAAGGGCAGAAGGACCCCGCCCGTGACGTACATGTGGTGGGCCCAGACGGTGACGGAAAGGCCCGCGATGGCGATGGTCGCGCCGATCAGGCCCATGTAGCCGAACATCGGCTTGCGCGAGAACACCGGGATGACCTCGGAGATGATGCCGAAGAACGGCAGCGCGATGATGTAGACCTCGGGGTGGCCGAAGAACCAGAAGAGGTGCTGCCACAGCAGCGCCCCGCCGTTGGCGGCGTCGAAGATGTGGGCGCCGAACTTGCGGTCCAGCTCCAGGGCGAAGAGCGCGGCGGCGAGCACGGGGAAGGCGAGCAGCGCCAGGACGGCCGTGAGCAGCACGTTCCAGGTGAAGATCGGCATCCGGAACATCGTCATGCCGGGCGCGCGCATGCAGATGATGGTGGTGATGAAGTTGACCGAGCCGAGGATGGTGCCGAAGCCGGAGAACGCCAGACCCATGATCCACATGTCGCTGCCGATGCCCGGCGAGTTCACGGCGCCCGACAGCGGGACGTACGCGGTCCAGCCGAAGTCCGCCGCCCCCTGCGGGGTGAGGAAGCCGCCGACCGCGATCAGCGAGCCGAACAGATAGAGCCAGTAGGCGAACATGTTCAGGCGCGGGAAGGCGACGTCGGGCGCGCCGATCTGGAGCGGCATGATCCAGTTCGCGAACCCCGCGAACAGGGGCGTCGCGAACATCAGCAGCATGATCGTGCCGTGCATCGTGAACGCCTGGTTGAACTGCTCGTTCGACATGATCTGCGTGCCGGGGCGGGCGAGTTCGGCGCGCATGAACAGCGCCATCACCCCACCGATGCAGAAGAACGCGAACGACGTCACCAGATAGAGCGTGCCGATCGTCTTGTGGTCCGTGGTCGTCAGCCACTTCACGGTTGACCTCATGCCCCGTACGTGTCCGAGAGCCCCTCTGGCATCACGGTGCACCCCCGCCACAAAAATCACAGCGACCCGGTGTGAGGATCGGGGGCATGCCGGACACCTACGGTCCATGAGCACGGACGATTCCTTCGCGGCCGCCTACCGCGAGCACTACTGGGCGGTGAGCCGGTTCGTCGCGCGCCGGCTCGACGCGGGGGAGGCGCACGAGGTCGAGGAGGTCGTGGCGGACGTCTTCTCCATAGCCTGGCGGCGCCGCGCCGAGCTCCCCGCCGCGCCGCTGCCCTGGCTGTACGCCGTGGCCCGCAACTGCCTCGCCAACACGGTGCGCGGGCTCGGCCGCAGGCGGCGGCTCCTGCACCGGCTCGGCCACCACGAGACCGCGAACGGCCGCCAGACCGTGGACAGCCCCGACGCCGAGCGCCCCGGCTCCTGGGTGCACGAGGCCCTGGCCCGGCTCTCGCCCGCCGACCAGGAGGCACTGCGCCTGACCAGCTGGGAGGAGCTCGGCATCGACGAGCTGGCCGTGGCCCTGGAGTGCAGCAGCGGCGCGGCGGCGATGCGGCTGCACCGCGCCCGCCGCAGACTCCGCGCGGAGATCGACCGGATGCAGATGCACGTACGAGCGGGACGAGCGGGAGACGACCGTGACTGACGACCACCTGGACGACGTGAGCGACCTCGACCTCCTCCGTGCCGCCAACCCCGTCTCCGCCGTCGAAGGGCCCTGGCGCGACCGCCCCCTGAACGCCGTAGCCGAGCGCGGGCTCAACCAGCTCCTGCACCGCACCCGCACCCGCCGCGCCCGGCGCCGCGTCGTGCTGTGGGCCGAGGCCGCCGCCGTCGCCCTCGCCGCCGTGCTCGCCCTGACCGTGCCCGACCTGGGCGCGGCGACCGCCACCGCCGCGCCGAGCGCCCTGCACCCGCGCGGCGGTTCGGCCGCCGTGCCGCTCGACCGGGTCGTCGCCCAGGCCGAGGCCGCCGCCCGCGACGGTGAGCCGCGGCTGCGCAGGGGCGCCCACGTACAGACCTGGAGCCTCGCCATGGAGTCGGGTCCCGGCGCCGACCGGCCCGTCACCCTCCCCGAGGAGCGCGAGGTGCGCTGGCGGGCGGACGGCTCCCGCACCGAACGCGTCTCGTCCGACGGCGAGTTCGTGAGCGAGCGGATCTTCCCGCCGAGCCGGTCCGACGCCCCGCCGCAGGCCCGCCCGCCGCACACGCCCGCCGCCCTGCGCGCCTACCTCACCGAGGTCCACGAGCCGGGCTTCCCCCGCCGCACCACCCCCGCCACCGCCCAGGAGATCCTCGACTCCCTGCCCTCGCTCCTGGAGACCTGGACGCTCGGCGCCCGCGAGAGCGCCGCCCTGGTCGAAATCCTCGCGGACACCCGCGGTCTGCGCCCCGAGGGCGCCGTCACCGACCGGCTCGGCCGCCCCGGGCAGGCGTACGTCCTCGACTCCCCGGGCGAGCACATGCGCTACATGCTGATCCTCGACCCGTCGACCGGCGAGGCGCTCGGCCTGGAGCAGACCTTCACCAAGGACCAGCCGGACTTCGCGGTCGAGGCGGGGGACGTGATGCAGTACAACGCCTGGCGGCGCTAGCAGTCGCCTAGGTGCTGTGGGCGCGGAGCGTGTCCGTCACCGCCTGGCCGATGCGCCGGATGCCCGGCGAACGCACCGGGCACGGACGGGACTTGGGGGTCGTCGGGGCCAGGCAGAAGTGCAGGAAGTCGTCGTCCTGCCCGCGGTGCAGGGCGGTGCGGCCGTTGGCCCGGTCGGTGCAGTACTCGGGGTGCGCCCGCTCCCACGCCGTGCACGGCAGCTTCTCCGCCCAGGTGTAGCGGGCGGACGCCGGGCTGACGGCCTTGCCCGCGTCGGACACCAAGTCGCCCGTGGCGGTGGCCTGTTGGCGGTAGATGCCGTTGACGTGACGGACCCGGTCGGGCGTGATCGCGTCCGGGCCCTGCGACACCCACACCACCTTCGGCCGCTTCACGCCCGCGTCCCGCGCGGCCTCCGTGATCTGGTCCGTCAGGCGGCGCGCGTCCGCCTCGTACCGCGCGAGGTACTTCTCCCGCGCCTTGTCGTACGTGATGCCCTTCATGCAGGGCGTGTAGCCCCACGCGTTCCCCCAGAACTGCAGCACCACGTAGTCGGGGCGCAGCTCGCGGACCAGGGTCGCCGCCTTGTCCTTGTCCGGTACGAGGGAGTCCTCGCCGGTGCCCTCCAGGTAGTCGCAGAGGGTGGTGCCGGAGTAGGGGGCGCTGGTGTAGCGGGCGCCGAGCTGGTCGCGGAGGAGGGTGCCGAGGACGTCCTGGTTCTCCATGGCGAGGGAGTCGCCGAGGTAGAGGACGTCGGGGCGGGGCTTGCCTGCGGGGGCTTTGGGGGCGGGGTCGTCCTGCTTGCGGCCGGGGGCGTCCCGGTCGGGGGCGGCGTCGCGCTCGCGGCGGTCCGCCTCGGCGCGCTGGCGGGTGGTCTGGGAGGGGGTGTCGCCGGGGGCGGGGGGTGGTGGCGCCGCCTCGTCCCCCGAGCCGGGGTCCCCGCAGCCGCCGAGCAGCACCGCGCCCAGCAGTAGGCCGACGCACCACGTCCTGCGCATCCGCAACTTCCCTCCCGCACCCCGGAATCGGCTCACCAGGCAAGCACAGTCGGGGTCGGGGCGGTAGTCACGTGGACGCCGACCGTGGCTGAGGTGGGTGGGGTGGGTTGCCCGCGCATTACCTCGCGCGTAATCGACCCCCCTCCCCCCGCCCGGCAGTCTTGTGTTCACCGGGGCCCGGGCGGCGCACTCCGCCCGGTCTTCGGGTCAGCACCCCCGATGTTCACGACCACGCAGGAGGCGAACCCCATGCCCGCTCAGGACGTTCACGAGACCGCTGTCGCCCGCTACTTCGAGGCCTGGAACACCGCCGACGCCGCCGACCTGGCCAAGGCCGTCGCCGCCGCGTGGACCGAGGACGGCACGTACACCGACCCGCTGGCCGACGTCAGCGGCCACGAGGGCGTCGCCGCCGTGATCGCCGGGGCCCGGGAGCAGTTCCCCGGCTTCTCCTTCCGGCACACCGGCGAGGTCGACGGCCACCACGGCATCGCCCGCTTCACCTGGGAGCTGGTGTCCGACACCGACGGCACCGCGCCCGTCGCGGGCTTCGACGTGATCGCGCTCGCCGAGGACGGCCGGATCCGTACGGTGCACGGGTTCCTGGACCGCCTCCCGGCGGCGTAGGAGAGCATTGCGCAGAAGGGGCCCCGGACCATCACGGTCCGGGGCCCCTTCACGTACGACTACAGGTCGCCGCTCACGCCTCGCGCGGCGAGACCTCGCCCATCACGCCCCACCCGTCCATGCCCGGAATCTCCGTGCTGACGATCTGCGGGGTGCTGGCGATGGCGTACGACATGGTCTCCATCGCGGCCTTGAAGTGCGCGGACTCCACGTGCGCCGCGCCCGCCTCGCCGTCGCGGAAGGCCTCGACGAGGATGAACTGGTGCGGGTTGTCGACGCTGCGGGACCACTCGTAGAACAGGTTGCCCGGCTCCTCGCGGGTGGCGCGCGTGAAGTCGTCGACGAGGTCGAGCCATTCGTCGCTGCGCTCGGGGCGGACGGTGAACTTTACGGTGATGAAGATCATGGAGGGTCGTTCCCTGGTCGCTGTGCAGTGCACCTATGAACGTACCCCCTCGCCCAGGTATGTACTACCTGGCCACGAACTGCGTGAGGATCGCCTGCACCTCGTAGATGTCCACGCCCTTGGTGAAGGTCTTCTCGATCGGCACCGGGTTGCTGGAGATCCATATCTTCAGCTCCGCGTCCAGGTCGAAGTGACCGGCCGTCTCGACGGAGAAGTGCGTGATGCTGCGGTAGGGCACCGAGTGGTACTCGACCTTCTTGCCGGTCATGCCCTGCTTGTCGATGAAGACCATGCGGCGGTCGGTGAGCAGGATGGTGTCGCGGATCAGCTTGTACGCGGCGTACACCTGCTCGCCGTGGCCCATGAGCCGCGCGTAGTCCTGCTGCGCCGACGCCGGGTCGACGGTGTGGGCGTTTCCGAACAGCGCCATGTCAGGCCCCCCTCGTGTGACGATGCGTCCAGCCACCGTACGGGAACACGCGTGCGCGGGGCCTAAGGCCTAGCCCCGCTGACGCGCCCTGCGGGCAGGGCGCGGGCTCTCCGCCGGGGCCGCCAGATGCCCCTCGACCAGCCGGTTGAGCGCCCGCAGCAGCGCCGTGCGGTCCGTGGCCGAAAGTGAGCCGAGCGCCTCCTCGTGCACGCGGTCGACGATCACCTGGCTGCGCGCCGCGACCTTCGCGCCCGCCGCCGTGACGGCGATGATCCGGGCCCGCCGGTCCTGGCTGGAGGGCCGCCGCTCGGCGAGCCCGGCCTGCTCCAGGGCGTCGACCGTCACGACCATCGTCGTCTTGTCCATGTCCCCGAGCTCGGCGAGCTGCGCCTGCGTGCGCTCCTCCTCCAGGGCGTGCACGAGCACACAGTGCATGCGCGCCGTCAGGCCGATCTCGGCGAGGGCCGCCGCCATCTGCGTACGCAGGACGTGGCTCGTGTGGTCGAGCAGGAAGGAGAGGTCCGGTTCCGTGCGGGCGGGCGCCATGGCGGTCATGTCGCCAGCGTAACGGAGAAGAGGGATGTGCGCCCGAGATAGATAGTCTGTAACGAAACTATCTGCTACGGTCCTGAGTATCGGACGGCCCGCGCCACCACGCCGGGCCGCGCCTTCACCAACGGGAGAGCCCATGTCCGCCACCACCACCGGTTCCGCGACCGCACCAGCGACCGCAGCCCCCGCAGCCTCAGCAGTCACGGAACCGGAACCCACCGCCCGCCAGAAACGCCTGGCCCTCGGCGTCATAGCCACCGGAATGCTGATGATCATCCTCGACGGATCGATCGTGACCGTCGCGATGCCCGCCATCCAGCAGGACCTCAACTTCACTGCGGCGGGCCTGAGTTGGGTCGTGAACGCCTACCTGATCGCGTTCGGCAGCCTGCTGCTCCTGGCGGGCCGCCTGGGCGACCTCATCGGCCGCAAGCGGATGTTCCTCGCGGGCATCTCGGTGTTCACGGCGGCCTCCGTGCTCGCGGGCTTCGCCGCCGACCCGGCGACCCTCATCGCCGCCCGCTTCCTCCAGGGCATCGGCGGCGCGATGAGCTCGGCGGTGAGCCTGGGGATCCTCGTGACCCTGTTCACGGAGCCGAAGGAGCGGGCGAAGGCCATCGCGGTCTTCAGCTTCACCGGCGCGGCGGGCGCCTCCCTCGGGCAGGTGCTCGGCGGCGTCCTCACCGACGCCCTGAACTGGCACTGGATCTTCTTCATCAACCTGCCCATCGGCCTCGCCGCCCTGCTGCTCGCCGTGCCCGCGCTGCCCGCCGACCGGGGTCTCGGCCTCAAGGCCGGGGCGGACGTCACCGGCGCGGCCCTGGTGACCGGGGGCCTGATGGTGGGCATCTACAGCGTCGTCAAGGTGGAGGCGCACGGCTGGCTCTCCGGCCACACCCTCGGCCTCGGCGCCCTGGCCCTCGCCCTGCTCGGCGCGTTCACGTACCGCCAGACCAGGGCCCGCACGCCGCTCCTGCCCCTGCGCATGTTCCGCTCCCGCAGCGTGACCGGCGCGAACGTCGTCCAACTCCTCATGGTCGCCGCGCTGTTCGCCTTCCAGGTCCTGGTGGCCCTGTACCTGCAGAACGTGCGCGGCTACGGCGCCTCGGGCACCGGCCTCGCGATGCTGCCCGCGGCCGTCGTCATCGGCGCGGTGTCGCTCGGCGTCTCGGCCCGGCTCAACGCCCGCTTCGGCGAGCGCAATGTCCTGCTGGCCGGACTGCTGCTGCTCATGGCCATGCTCGGCCTGCTCGCCCGCGTCCCCGTGCACGCGAACTACGCGCTCGACCTGCTCCCCGTCATGCTCCTCGCCGCGGGCTTCGGCCTGGCCCTGCCCGCCCTCACCACGCTCGGCATGTCCGGCGCCCGCGAGGACGACGCGGGCCTCGCGTCGGGCCTTTTCAACACCACCCAGCAGATCGGGGGTGCCCTGGGCGTGGCCGTCCTGTCGACGCTGGCCGCCTCCCGCACGGAGGGCCGCCTGACCGCGGGCGACCCCCGCGCCGAGGCCCTGACCTCCGGCTACCACCTGGCGTTCACCGTCGGCGCGGGCCTCCTGGTGGCGGCGTTCGTGGTGGCGGCGACGGTGCTGCGGCGCGACACGGCCGACGCCGGTGTCGGAGCCGTCGGCCGTGCCGGGGGACGCCGTCGGGCGTGAACTGCTCGGCATGACACCGGGGTTCGAGGATCCGTCGGACGAGGCGGCGTATCTGGAGCAGATGGTGGAGGATCGCAGGGTGGTCATCCGCATCCGGGTGTCCCGCGTGTACGGCACGGCGCTCGACGTGTAGGCAGGTGGGGCGACCACCCGACGCACGTGCCGTACTTCATGCGACGTACGCACGCGACGTACTCATGCGAAGTGAAGGAGACCGACATGGCTCTCACCCGTGAAGAGCGCGAACAGTTCCTGGCCGAGCCGCACATCGCGGCGCTCGCGGTGAACTCGGGGCAGGACGACCGGGCGCCGCTGACCGTCCCCATCTGGTACCAGTACGAGCCCGGCGGCGACGTGTGGATCATGACGGGGCGGGACTCGCGCAAGGGCCGCCTGATCGCCGCCGCGGGCCGCTTCTCGCTGATGGTCGAGCGCCTCGATCCGACGATCCGGTACGTCGCCGTCGAGGGCCCCGTCGTCGCCACGGAGCCCGCGACCCGCGAGCTGCTGCACGAGATCTCCGCCCGCTACCTTCCGGCCGAGAAGGTCGACGGGTACGTCGAGATGGCGTGGAAGGAGCACGGCGAGCAGGTGGTCATCCGGCTCCGTCCGGAGCGCTGGGTGTCGTCGGACCTCGGGGCGCTCTGAGCTCGCCGGGCCTGCGCCGCTCCTGCACCAGGGCCACGGCGGCGACAAGCACGAAGGCGACGATGTGCTCGCGCCCGGCCAGGTTCGGCTTCAGGAACGAGCCCACGACGGTCGGGACGACGGTCACCAGGCACAGGACCGGCGCCCGCAGCCGTACCGACAGATAGGTGAAGAGGCCGAGCACGGCCGCGGACGCCCCGGTGTCCACGTCGTGCGCGTACGCGGCCGGCACCCCCGCGAAGTGGTCGGGCCCGATGGCCACCATGACCCGCGCGCTGAGGGTGCCGGCCAGCGTCGCCGCGTACCCGACGAGAACCGTCCGCTTCCAGCCGAGCAGCAACTGGGCGAGACCGAGCGACAGGATCAGGCGCGGAAGGCCGCCCCACGGCAGCTGGTCCCGCGTCGGCACGAGCACCGAGACGGGCGTGCGAAGGAGCGAGACCCACAGCGGCTGATCGGCGCGGACCTCGCCGACAAGGCGCACGTACCGGTCGGTGGCCGCCAGCTCCTGGAGCCCGTGCAGACCGATCATGGCGACGCTCGCCGCCACCGCGAGCGCGACCCCGGCCAGGCGCCGCGCCCGCAGCTCCCGCCAGGAGGCGAGCGCCACCGTCTGCCACTCCGCGCGCAGCACGCTCTGTACGCCGAGCATCGGCCGACCATCCCTTTTTCCCCGGTTTTCCGGGCTTTCCCCGGTTTTCCCCGGGACAAGGCTAGATCACGGGTGCGAGCAGCTCGACGCCTACTTGGCGGCGAATCCGTACACCATCACCGGCTTCGGGCCCTTGCTGCTCGGCCGGGAGATCAGGTCGGTGCTGAGGTACAGGTTGCCGTTGGTGTAGAGCAGCTCGGACCGCAGGGCGGGCACCCCGCCGGGCCGGGCGCCGGCGTCGAGGAGCGTGGTCTGCTTCCGCGTCCTGCCGTTGACGGAGACCACTTGCGTGAACGGGGAGCTCTTGTAGACGAGGAGGTTCCCGCCGTCCATGCGGATGGGGAAGACGGGGTGGTTGTCGCCGCCTTCGAGCCGCTCGCCGGTGGGCTTCCCGGTGGCGAGGGAGAACGACACGATGTCGTTCGTCGACGTGTACTCCTTCGCGCCCTCGCGCCTCGCGGTCGGGACGTACAGCTTGCCGTTGCCGGCCACGATGCCCCGGCAGTCCTGGATGATCGACTGGGTGCCGCAGGCGTGCATGTACTTGCCCTCGGTGAGCGCGATCTTCGCGCGCAGCCTGCCGCGCTCGTCGAGCGAGAAGGCCTCCGTCGCGCCGGACGCGGAGATCTCCCCGGCGTCCAGGGCGAACACCACCGGCCTGCTGGAGACGACGCTCGGCTTCTTGACGCCCGCGGGCAGCTTGTACGTCCACTTCGGCTTGCCCGAGGCCTCGAGCGCCTGCACCTCGTACCGCTCGGAGCCGATCTCTCCGCACGCGCGGACCGCGACGAGCTGATCGCCGCCGCCGTAGCCGAGGTCCGCGCACTTCTCGCCCGTCTTCGGCTTCCACAGGAGCTTGCCGGTGCGCAGGTCGAAGGCCGCGCCGCCGTAGATGCCGCCGGCGGCGACCGTGTCACCGCTGATGGTGACCTGGTTGAACGCCGTCTTCTCCTTCTGGTAGCCGACGTTGACCGACTTGGTCCACAGCTTCTTGCCGTTGTCGACGTCGAAGGCCATGACCTCGGTGCAGGGCATGCGGTACTCGTTCTCGTCGGTCCGCTTCTCCTGGACGACCACGACGGCGATGTTGCCCTTGCCCAGGTCAGGGGAGCCCGCGCAGGACATGCCGTGCTTCGGCAGCTTCCACACGTCCTTGCCGGTGGCGGGGTCCATGCCGGTGATCCGGTCGACGGAGGCCTTCGCGTACACCTTGTCGGTCAGCCAGGAGCCCTTCACCTCCCAGGTGCTGAACTCGCCCTTGGGCAGGTCGGGTTGCGGCGCGGAACCCTTGAAGAAGGCCTTGGGGTTGGTCGGCACCCGCTCCCGGGGCTTCTCGTACGCGGGTCCGGCGCCGTCGTCGCTCGGTTTGGCCGCGGTCTTGTCCTTGTCCTTGCCGTCGTCCCCCTGCGTGGCGGCGTACCAGACACCGCCGCCGACTATCAGGCCGATGGCCAGCACGGCGGAGGTGATGATCGCGAGACGGCCCCGGGAGCCTCCGGACCTACCGCCCGGGGGCGGCGTGGGCGCCGACAGGTGGGGCCCCGGCGGCTGCGAAGGCCCGTAGCCGCCGGGCGGCGGGGCGACGGGCGGCCCGAAACCGGCCGGATGGCTGGGCGGGGGCGGGCCGAAGGAGCCCGGAGGAGTCTGCTCGGGCGGGGGCGGCGGTGAGGACGGGTGGGTCATCGTGGCTCCATGAAGGGGACGCGAGGGGTTGCGGGGACTGTCGGCACCGTGGGCGGGACGGCTCGTGGGCGGATCGTCACCGCCCGTACGAGAGCATCCGCCCCTTCTGCGCGTCCCGGCTTGTGCCGACGGCGTTGCCGTCCATGCGGGAGTGGGCGACGTAGAACCGCCCGTCGGCGTACAGCGTGTGCCCGGCGAACATGTAGGTCTCGATCTTCCGGGCGGCCGAGGTGTGCCGAAGGAGCACGTCCGGCTTGCCGCCGCGGGGGCCGAACCGAAGGGTCCGCCCGTTCCCCGTCTCGCCCTTGGGCTTCGCGTACACGACCACACCGGGCCGGTCGTCACCGCTCACGGACACCGGCAGGAGCTGCCGCCCGGGGTACGAAGCGGTCCACTTGACCTTCCCGTTGCGCAGGTCGAACGCGGTGATCTTGTTGGGCCCGAGGATGTCCTTGGGCCTGCTCGCGAGGTAGAAGGTGTCGCCGTCGCTGTCGGCGATGCCGCCGGGGCAGTTCTGCGTGCCTTCGCCGGAGTCCCCGGACTCGTTGCACATCCCGAACTCGGTCTTGCCGTCGCGGGGTTCGAACCAGGAGCGCTGGCGGCCCCGTTCGTCGATGGCGACGACGGCCCAGTCGTCGACGCCGCCGCGGCTGCGCAGGGCCAAGACGATCGGATCCACGGAGTAGACCTTGTCGATCGACCACTTCTTCTTGGTCTTGTACGTCCACTCGACCTTGCCGGTACGGGGATCGACCTTGCGGAGACGTCCGCTCTGGTCGGACGTCGCGGGGGCGCAGATCTGCGTCTGGAGCAGCTTGCTGCCGCCCGCGACCCCCGTCAGGAGGCAGCCTCCGTCAGGGTTCTGTTTGGTGGTGAACAGGCGCTTGCCGTCGCGGACGCGGTAGGCGTGGGCGGTGGAGTCCTGGTCGACCACGACGGTGGAGCCGGAGATCGAGACGTGCGTCATGGTCGTGCCGTCGGACAGGTCGTGCTCGACGAGCTGCTTGTGCCAGCCCTTCTTGCCGGTCTTCAGGTCGATCATCTGGAGCTGGTTGCACTTCTTGCTGCTCTGGGACTTGCTCACCGTGTAGGCCACGACGACCTTGCCGTCGGACGAGGGATTCACGGGGGTGTCGCACAGCTCTCCGGGCAGCCGCACCGCCCACGCCTTGGTGCCGTCGGCGGATTTCCACGCGGTGACCTCGTTGTACATCCCCTGGGCGACGATGCCGCCCCAGCGCCACAGGTCCTGCACGGTGGTGCCCTTGCCGGGCAGCTTCACGTCATTGGCGGCGAGCCAGGCCTTGGCCTCGCCGGGCTTGCGTCCGGCGTTGACGTCGACGACACCGCCGTCGTCGTCCTTGCCCTCGCCGTCGGCCTCGGGAGACTTCCGTCCGGCGTCCGCCGAATCCCGTTCCTCCTGCGACCCCTTGGACGCCGCCGCCGCGGGCTCGCGGGAACCACCGTCCCCTCCGTCCCCGTCTCCCCGCGTGACGAAGAAGACCCCGGCACCGACGACCGCCAGGGCGAGGACCCCGGCACCGATGGCGAGCGCGCGGGTGCGGGAGGTGCTCCCCGTGGGGGCCGGGGGCTCGGGCTGGGCGTAGGGGTTCCCGGGCAGGGGCGTGTGCACGGGCTGCTGTGGGGGCTGCTGCGGCTCCGGCCGGGACTCGTGACTGACCATGGCAGAGAGTGTGTCCCAGGGAGCCGCTCTTTTAGAGACTTTTTCTAGAAAAAGTCTCTGCTGCTGGGTCCTGGACTACGCTGTTCCGCATGGCGCCCAAGCAGCAGCGTGGCGAGGCCACCGTCGATTTGCTCCTGGACACGGCTCTGCGGGTGTACGCCGATTCGGGCCGCCCCGGCTTCACGGTCAACGCGGTGACGGCGGCGAGCGGAGTCAGCTTCGGCAGCCTGTACCACCACTTCGGCAGCTTCGACGGCCTCGCGGCGGCGCTGTACATCCGCTGTTCGGACCAGCTCTGCGACCGGGTGGTGCCCGAGGTGATCCGCTCCCGCACGGCCCGCACCGGCACCCGTGCCCTGGTCCGGACCTACCTGGACTTCACCCGCCAACACCGCGACGTGGCCCTCTTCCTGCACGCCAGTGTCCACTCCCGCTATCTCGCGAACCACGCCCAGGAGGTCATGACCGCCAAGGAGGCGGCGTTCGCCCCCATCGCGGCCTGGCTGCACGGCCGCATCGCCGCCGGTGAAATGGCCCCGCTCCCCGCCCACTTGATCGAGATCCTCGTCATGGGCCCGGTCGTGGAGGTTGCCCAGCGCTGGCTGTCGACGGCGTACGAGGTCGACCTGGACGAGGCGGTCCGTGTCCTGCCGGACCGGATCTGGCGGTCGCTGCGCGCGGACTAGCGGTCGCCTTCAGGGGACCGGGGACTGGCCGTTGCCGTTGCTGCTCTTCTTCTCTCCCGCCGATCCTCCCGCCGCCCGCCGGTACTCCGCGTTGATCCGCTGGGCCTCTTCGAGCTGGTCCTCGAGGATCACGATGCGGCAGGCCGCCTCGATCGGGGTGCCCTTGTCCACGAGCTCGCGGGCGCGGGCGGCGATCCGCAGCTGGTAGCGGGAGTACCTCCGGTGTCCGCCCTCCGACCGGAGGGGCGTGATCAGGCGTGCCTCGCCGATGGCCCGGAGGAAACCCGGGGTGGTGCCGAGCATCTCTGCGGCCCGGCCCATCGTGTACGCGGGGTAGTCGTCGTCGTCCAGACGACCACTGAGCGGGATATCTGCTGTCATGTCACCTCGTTGTGCAACGCGTCGAAGGGCCCCGATGCCGTACGGCACCTGGGCCCCGGGGGAAATTCAACACCATGGGGCGCCCCCGCCGCCGCGCCGCAACGAACGAGGGGCCCTGCCGATGTCTCTCGGCAGGGCCCCTCGTCCGTACGTGGTGTCGGCTTTCGCCGCGTCTCACCCTTCCAGCGGGTCGATGCCGCCCAGGGGCGCGGAGCCGCCCAGCGGGGCCTGGGGACCGCCCAGAGGGGCGGAAGGGCCGCCGAGGGGCGCCGAGGGGCCACCGAGCATCGCGGACGCGGCCTGGACGGGCGGCAACGCGGCCTCGGGCGCCGCCGTCTCCTGCCCGCTGCGGCAGGTGAAGCCGAGGCGGGTCATGGCGCGGGTGACCTCACCGCTGGTGAAGTCGCGGCGGTCCTGCCGGGTGATGACCGCGCCGACCTGCTTGGCCGGGTAGTTGCGACGGCCGATGATCACGTACTCGCCGCCCGTGACGGGCTCGGGCACGACGTCCTTCATCGTGGCCAGTACTTCGGCCTTGGAGAGGTCGAACGGGAACCTGGCGATGACGCAGCGCATGATGCCTCACAGAGTCGAGGAGGGGTGCTGAACGGAGCACTGGGCCGACGCCGTTGGGGGTGGCGCGTGCCCGGTTCTGGCGGTCTTGGTGGAGGACCCTTATGCAGACCTTAGGCCCTCGGCCGGGCCGGGGGCTGCCCGGTCGGGCTTCCGACCGCCCCCGGCCGGCGCTCAGGCCTTCGGCTTGGCGGTCCGCCCCTGGCCGCCGCGGCCCCGCCGCCCGCGCTGCGAGGAGGAGGCCCCGCGCTTGGGTCGTTCGGCGGCCGGCGCGCGGATCACGACCGGCACGCCCGAGGGCGCCTGCGCTCCGGTGATCCGGGTCAACTCGGCCTCGCCGGACCGTACTTCGGTGGTCTGCGCGGACACGCCCGCGTCCGCCATCAGCCTGCTCATCGCGCGCCGCTGGTCGGGCGTCACCAGGGTCACGACGCTGCCGGACTCGCCCGCGCGGGCGGTGCGGCCGCCGCGGTGCAGGTAGTCCTTGGGGTCGGTGGGCGGGTCCACGTTCACGACCAGGTCGAGCTGGTCGACGTGGATGCCGCGCGCGGCGACATTGGTGGCCACGAGCACGCTCACGTGCCCGTCCTTGAACTGCGCCAGGGTCCGGGTGCGCTGCGGCTGGGACTTGCCGCCGTGCAGCGCGGCCGCGCGGACACCGCTGGTCAGCAGGTGCTTGGTGAGCAGGTCCACCGCGTGCTTGGTGTCCAGGAACATGATCACCCGGCCCTCACGGGCGGCGATTTCGGTGGTGGTGCGGTGTTTGTCCGCGGTGCGTACGTGGAGTACGTGGTGCTCCATCGTCGTGACCGCGCCCGCCGACGGGTCGACGGAGTGCACCACCGGGTCGGTCAGGTAGCGCCGGACCAGGAGGTCGACGTTGCGGTCCAGGGTGGCCGAGAACAGCATCCGCTGGCCGCCGGAGCGCACCTGGTCGAGCAGCGTGACGACCTGGGGCATGAAGCCCATGTCGGCCATCTGGTCGGCCTCGTCGAGGACGGTGATGTCGACCTGGTTCAGCCTGCAGTCGCCGCGTTCGATGAGGTCCTTGAGCCGTCCCGGCGTCGCCACGACGACCTCGGCGCCGCCGCGCAGCGCGCCGGCCTGCCGGGCGATCGACATGCCGCCGACCACGGTGGCCACCCGCAGCTTCACGGAGCGTGCGTAGGGCGTGAGCGCGTCGGTGACCTGCTGGGCGAGCTCGCGGGTCGGTACGAGGACCAGGGCGAGCGGCTGGCGGGGCTCGGCACGGCGGCCGGTGAGCCGGGTGAGCAGGGCGAGGCCGAACGCGAGGGTCTTGCCGGAGCCGGTGCGGCCGCGGCCGAGGGCGTCGCGGCCCGCGATGGTGTTCGGCAGGGTCGCGGCCTGGATCGGGAAGGGCACGGTCACGCCCTCCTGGCCGAGGGCGGCGAGCAGCTCCGCGGGCATGGCGAGCTCGGCGAACGTCTCGACGGCGGGCAGCGCGGGGGTGATGGTCTTCGGCAGGGCGAACTCGCCCTGCGGGGCGCTCGGTCGGCGGCCGTAGCCGCCGCCCCGGGAGCCGTTGCCGCGAGCCGGGGCGCCCGAGCGGCCGGAGGCCGGGGCGCCGAAACGGCGGCCGCCCCTGCCGGAGCCGGCGTTACCGGCGCCGCGGGTGCGGGCATAGCGATCGCGGTCATTTGTGCGTGCGCGGTTCAACGGGGAACCTTCCTTGACGTGGCACGTACCAAGGAATTCCCGCAGAAGATGAACAGCGCAGAGAATTGCAAGAACGAGCCGGGGGTGATGCAGGGGTGAAACGGGGCCTTTTCAGGTGGACCCCGGAAAACGCAGCGAGCTGGGGCCCGCACCCCAAGGTGCGGGCCCCAGCTGCGAAGTATGAATCGCTGTCGCGTTACGACTGGGGAACGATGTTCTCCGCCGTCGGGCCCTTCTGGCCCTGCGCGATGTCGAAGGTCACCTTCTGGCCCTCGAGCAGCTCACGGAAGCCCTGGGTGGCGATGTTCGAGTAGTGGGCGAAGACGTCCGGGCCGCCGCCGTCCTGCTCGATGAAGCCGAAGCCCTTTTCCGCGTTGAACCACTTCACGGTACCAGCAGCCATTTTTTTCTCCTTCGGGACGGTGCTCGGAGTCCACCCTGTGCGGACCCCGTGTCGCCGTGATGATTACCCTCGGAAGAGAACAACCTTTTTGGGAACCACGACTGCAACTACCCTCGACAGTAGCACGGCGCGATCGTCGGGACGTGATAAGTGAATTTACGCTCACTGTCCGGTCGCTGTCGGGCGAGGAAACTTCATCGCGCCTCGGACCAAATTCTCATGTCCCGACGACAGATATTTTCAGAGGCCGAACTCCTGCGGGGACACCCCGAGGGCGGCGCAGGCCTCGCGAAGGACCTGCTCCTCGGCCGGCGCGACATAGCCGTCCGCGCCGGCGACGACGAAGCCGGTCTGCACGACCGCCCGCGCCTCCGTCGGCTTCTTCGCGGCCTTGGCGATCTCCTGCATCACGCCGGCCTTGCCCTGCTGGAAGTTGAAGGAGAGCTGGTCGACGTGCTTGTTGAAGCGCTGGCGCAGCTGCTCCGGCGGGAAGTTCTGCAGGACGTCGTTCTGCAGGATCAGGGATTCCACGTGCTGGCGCTCCGCCGGGTCGACGGTGCCGTCGGCGGCCGCGACCAGGGCGCACATGGCCATGCTCGCGTCCCGGTACGAACCGCTCTTCAGCTCGGTCTTCAAAGACGTGAGCTGGGTCTTGAGCATGCTCACGAGCTGGGCCTTCGAGCCCTTCGACCCCGACCCGGGCCGGCTGTGCCCACCGGCCCCGTGCCCGCCGGAGCCGTGCCCCTGCTGCCCCTGCTGGAGACCCTTGGCCTGGTCCTTGATCCGATCCCACATCGCCATGCGTGCCACCTCGGCTTCTGCCCATGTCGTTCCGGTCACCCGCACAGGAACCGCGGGTCTACCTGCCAACGCCTTCCCGCTCCCCGAAGTTCCAGGCCTGTGGTCTCGTACGCGGGCTCAGCTTCCGGTGAGGCTGATGGCCAGGTCCGTGATGTCGAGGGGGAACTGGCCGACGGAGGTGGCCTCGCCGGTGAGGAGGTTGACGGTGTAGAGGGACGAGGTGCTCGCGCCGGACGGGATGAGCGTGGCGAAGGCGGCGTTGTCCTTCGTCTTGCCGCCCGACAGCGTGGAGTAGATGTCCAGGCCCGCGTTGGGGCCCGCGTTCAGGCCGAGGGCGCCGGTCGGGGCGAGGGTGCCGTTGTTGGCAGGGGACTGGATGACGACCTGGTCGGTGGTGGTGTTGATGTCGAACAGCGTGGTCGCGGTGGCCGCGTTCAGGTCGTTGTTCGTGTAGGCGGCCGCGGTGACGCCCCGGGTCAGGCCGGCCGGCGGGGTGGTCAGGTTGGGGTCCTCGATCGTGGTGTCGTCATTGAGGTTGTGCCGCAGGTTCTGCCCGTTGTCGCTGATCACGCGGAGGCGGTCGGCTGCCGGGTTGAAGTCGACGCCGAAGTTCGTTCCGTACAGCGCGACTTCCAGCTGGGAGACCTTGGCGAGGGTCGGTTCCGGGACCGCCGGAGGGGTCTTGATCGTATAGATCCCGCCCTTGTCGCCGAGGCCGTACAGCAGTCCGTCCTGGACCCGGAAGTCGATCCCGACCAGCTTCTGGTCGCCGGTCAGGCCGGTGACAGCCCTGACCCAGTCGAGCTGCTGCGGCTTGTCGGTGGTGAAGGTGGCCATCAGGGTGCCGTTGCCGGTGATGCCGAAGGCGCGCAGGCTGGGGGCGGCGGCGTCGGCCTGGGCGGGTGCGGGCTTTTCGGGTGGGGGCGCGGCCGAGCTGCCGCCCGGCGCCGTCACCAGGAGTGCCGCCGATACGGACATGACGGCGACCGCCGCCGCGCTTCTCCTTTTGATTTCCGCTCTCATCGGAGTTTCCCTCCCTTGGGCTTGCTGCTCGGGACTTGGGACATTTGCATTAGTCCCATGCCGCCGCGGCCCCCACAACAGGATCGAACGACAAGAGCTGCTCGTTCCGGAAACTTTGCGCACGATGACAAAAGTGGCGATGGTATGGCCTTCATCGATTCACGCGAAGTGATAAACCCCGTCCGGTTTTCATCTGTCGATCAATTCTGCCGGAATGGCATGCTCCCGCGCATGGGCAGCCTCTTCGAGGAACTGGCCCGGCGGGCGTCGGCCAGTGCCCGCCGGGAGGTGGAGGCGTACGTACGCGAGATCCCGGAGTTCGCCCGCCTGGACGCGGACCCCCGGACCAGGGCCGAGACGCTGGAGTACGCCGTGTGGCTGCGCCGCCGCACGATCGAACTCTCCCCGCACGGCGGCGAGTTGACGGAAGCCGACCTCGGCTTCATCGCGTCGATGGGCGAGTCGCGGGCCGGTACGGGACTGTCCCTGGAATCACGGCAGCGGATCCTGCGCCTGCACACCGCCCTCATGCTGCGCGAGATCAACGAGGCGACCGACGCCCAGCGCGGCGGCGGCGCCGACGAACTCCTGCGGATGATGGGCTGGTTCGCCCCGCAGGGCGAGCGCGGGATCGGCGCGTACTGCGCGGGATTCGCCACGGGGCTGCGGCGCCGCCTTCCGTACGGGGAGCAGGTCGCGCTCCTTGCCAGGTCGCTGCTCGCCGGGGACCCCGTGGCGGTGGAGCTCGGGCGGGGGATGGGCATGGAGGTGCCCGAGTGGTGGGTGGTGACGGTGATCCGGGTGCCGGAGTGCGGGGCGGCCGGGGAGCGTGATCTGGGGGGTGAGGTCGAGGCGCTGGTGAAGACGTATCAGGTGCCGGTGGTGTGGTGCGGGGTGGAGGGCGGCGGGGGTGGGGAGCTGATCGCTGTGGTTCCGGTGGGTTCGGTGGAGGGGGGTGGGTCGCCCGTCTCGCCTGTCCCGCCTGCCTCGGCCTCCTTGACCTCCTTGTCCGGCCCTGTGCCCGGCTCTGTGCCCGACCTCGTCTGCGATCTCGTACGTGACTTCGCCGGCGCCCTCGGCCGCCCCTGCGCCGCCGGGGCGGCCACCGCGTCCCGGTCCGACCTTGCCGACGCCCTCGACCGGGCCCGGCGGATCAGCAGGGCCGCCCCGCTGCGGCGGGCGCCCGCGTGGCCGGGCCCGCACACCCTGGCCGACGTCTTCGTCGAGCTCGCGGTGGCGGACGTCCCGCCCGCCGACGACTGGCTCCACACGGTGGCCCGCCGACTCGACCCGGGCCCTGACCTCCTCGCCACCCTCGACGCGTACTACCGCCACGACATGAACCGCGCGAACGCGGCGGCAGCCCTGAACGTGCACCCCCGCACCCTGGACTACCGCCTCCGTCGCGTTCGCGAACTCACGGGCATCGCGCCCGCGTCGACGCACGGCGTGCGCGTGCTCAGTTCGGTGGTGACGCGCCGCCTGTCGGGGGCGTGGAACTGAGCACGCCGGGCGGGGGTGCGGGCCTTCGCCGACCCCCGTCCGGCGAGGGCCCACGCCCAGCTCTGGTCCGACGCGGGGTCAGAACCGCCAGGCGCGGCAGTTGATCAGCTTCTTGCTGTTCTTGTGGCGGTCGCAGGCGTACGCGGTGACGTTCGCCTTGTTCTTGAAGCTCCACGACTTGCTGCCGTTGACCACGGCCACCCGGTTCTTCACGGTCCGCCAGCCGCCGCCGACGAAGTCGTCGTACTTGAGCGCGAGGACGGCCTGATACTTGTCGCCGGGATTGCGGTCCCGCGCCGTGGCGCCCGAGAACTTGCCGTCGTAGAACGGACGGCCCGCGGTGTCCTTGCCCGCGTACCAGTACTGGTACGTCCCGCTGATCCTGGCGTTGCCGGTGCTGGACGCGCCGTGGAAGCCGATGGGCGCGGCGCTCGCCGAGCGCGTCCCCGTGTCGTCAGCCCCCGCGGACGGCGCCCCGCCGAGCAACAGCCCCGCGAACGCCCCGGCGACGCCGATGCCCGTGACCGCCCTGCGCGGGCGGGTCCCCCGAATCGTGGTCGCAGACATGTCTCATCCCTCCCTGCCGCGGGCCGACCCCCGCGGGGAGGTCTGGGAAACCCGCGGAACGACGGTGCGACCGGGCCGCGCGGAGGCGGGCCGCGGTCGTGCCGACGACGAAGAGTCCACAGCGTGCGGCGTTGTTCAGCACCCCGTTCCGGTGCCGCTGAACAATCCCGGTGCGCACCGCCGGGCCCCGGGCATTCCTTGCCGGGCCGGTCGGCGGCTCGTAGGTTTGGCCGGGCTGATCAACGGGGCTACGGGGATACGGGGGACGGGGACCAGGGTGGGGCGTCGGGAGAAGCCGCTCGATCCGACGGACGGGCCGGCGGCTCGGTTCGCGGCGGAGCTGCGCAAGCTGCGGCAGGAGGCGGGTGCCCCGTCGTACCGGGTGATGGCGCGGCAGGCGTCGTACTCGGTGACGGCTCTGTCGCAGGCCGCCGCGGGGGAGAGGCTGCCGTCGCTCGCGGTGGTACGCGCGTACGCCGAGGCCTGCGGGGCCGACCCGGAGGAGTGGGAGCGGCGCCTGCGCGAGGCGGTGCGGGAGCAGGACGAGGAGCCGCCCGCCGACACCGAGGACGACGCGGCGCGGTCGCCGTACCGGGGCCTCGCGCGCTACGAGCCCGACGACGAGGGCCTGTTCTTCGGCCGCGAGCGGCTGACCGACGACCTGCTGCGGCGCGTCACCGAGCGCCGCTTCACCGTGGTCTTCGGCCCGTCCGGCAGCGGCAAGTCCTCGCTGCTGCGCGCGGGGCTCATACCCCGCCTGCGCCGCTCCGACGACGCGCCTTCCGAGGGCATACGTCCCGAGGGCATACGTCCCGAGGGCGTACGTCCCGAGGGCGTACGCTCCGCCGCCATCCGGATCCTCACCCCCGGCGAACACCCTTCGCGTACGCACACGCACGTGTTCACGCCCGCCGCGCGGGACGGCGACACCTGGCTGATCGTGGACCAGTTCGAGGAAGTCTTCACGCTGTGCCGCGACCCGCGGGAGCGCGCGGAGTTCATCGACGCGCTCCTGGCCGCGCGGAATCCCGAAAGCCGACTGCGTGTCGTGCTCGGCGTGCGCGCCGACTTCTACGGCCGCTGCGCCGAACACCGCGAGCTGGCCGACACGTTGTCCGACGCCGGTCTCCTCGTCACCGCCATGTCGGACGCCGAACTGCGGCAGGCCGTCGTGCGACCCGCCCAGACCGCGGGCCTCCTCGTGGAACGCGAGCTGACCGCACGCCTCGTGAAGGAGGCGGGCAGCGAACCCGGCGCGCTCCCCCTGCTGTCGCACGCGCTGCGCGAGACCTGGCGGCGCAGACGCGGCAGGACCCTTTCCCTCCAGACGTACGAAGCCACCGGGGGCGTGCACGGCGCCATCGCCCGCACCGCCGAGGACGTACACACCCGGCTCTCCGACGACCGCAAGGAACTGGCCCGCCTCATCCTGCTGCGCCTGATCGCCCCCGGCGAGGGCGCGCAGGACACCCGGCGCCCGATCCGCCGCGCGGAACTCGACTTCGGCGACCGCGACGAAGTCGACGCCGTGGTCGACGAGTTGGCACGCGCCCGGCTCATCACCCTCGACGACGACACCGTCGACCTCGCCCACGAGGCCCTCATCACCTCCTGGCCCCGGCTCGGCGCCTGGGTGGACGCCCACCGCGACCGGCTGCGCGCCCACCGCCACCTCACCGAGGCTGCGCACATCTGGCGGGAACTCGCCGACGACCGCGGGGCGTTGTACCGGGGTACGCGGCTGACCACCGCGGACGAACACTTCACGGACACCGGCACCAATCCCGGAACCAGCACCGACTCCAGCCCCGGGACCGCCGACCTCACCCCCCTCGAACGGGACTTCCTCACCGCCAGCCGCCGGTCCCGCACCCGCGCCCGGCGCCGCCGCCACGCCCTGACCGGCGCCCTCTCCGTCCTCGTGGTGCTCGCGGTGGTGGCGGGCGCGATGGCGTGGCGGGAGAGCCGCACGAGCGAGCGCCGGCACGTCGAGGCGGAGGCCCGCCGCATCGCCGCGGCCGCCGCCACCATGCGCGACCACGACCCGGTCACCTCGATGCGGCTGAGCGTCGCCGCCTGGCGCCTCGCGCGGTCCACCGAGACCCGCGCGGCGCTCGTGGGCGCCATGGCGCAGGCCGAGGTGTCGTCCTTCACCCGCCCCGGCGCCGAATCCGAGGCCGTGGCGACGGAGTTGACCGCCGACGGCCGCACGCTCGTCGCGGTGGGAGCGCAGCGCGTCCGCACCTGGGACATGCGCGGCCGCGAGCCCGCGGCGCGTACGTATCCGGGGCTCGGCAAGCTCGTCACGGACAGGCCGGACGTCACGATGAGCCCGGACGGCCGGATCCTCGCCGTGCAGCGGGACGACCGCACGGTCCTGTGGGACGTCCATGCCGGACGCGTGCTCAGCCGCCTGCCCGTGACCGCACCGGACGGCCTGGCCTTCTCGGCGGACGGCAGGCGGGTGGCGCTGGACGAGATGTGGGGACCGGACGGCGCGGACGGCCCGCCCGAGTCGGACACCACCGCCACCAAGCTCTTCGACGTACGCAGTGGCCGCACCCTGCTCAGCATGAGGAAACGGCAGCCGGACGAGTCGCAGACCGTGGCGCTGAGCGCGGACGACCGCCACCTCGCCAGATGCGGCGAGGAAGGCCCCGTGGAGCTCTGGGACATTGCCAAACGCTCCCGGATCACGCGCCCCTGGATGGCCCTGGCGAAGAACAAGAAGCTGCTCGACTGCGACGACGCCACCTTCGTCTTCACGCCGGACGGCCGTCACCTGGCGCGCGCCGGCGAACGCGAGATCCGCCGCTGGGACCTGCGCACCGGCCGGCAGGCGCCACGCGTGGCGAGCGAGGGCATGGAGGACGTCCGCTTCAGCGCGGACGCGAGGTTCGCGGTGGCCGCCACGCGGGACGGGATCGAGCTGTGGCGCCTCGCCGCACCGGACGCGCCCGTCTTCCGCCACACCACCGCGGGCAGCGCGTCCCTGGGCTTCGAACTCGACCTCGACGCGGGCGCCGTCCGCTACTTCAACGAGTCGAGGGCGGTCGTGCACTCGCTGAGCGTGCGGGCCGCGACCCGTGCGGCATGGCGCGAGGACTACTTCTCCGAGGGGAAGTCGACCCCGGACGGCCGCACCCAGGCCGTCGTACGCCACACGGACACGGATACAAGTGGAGGCAGAGAGCTGCGGCTGATCGACACCCTGACCGGCCGGACCGTCTTCAAGCCGCCGGTGGAGCCCTGCCCCAGGGCCACCGAGGAGCCGCCCTCGCCCGGCGGTCCCGTCGACCCCGGCGACATGGAATCTGATTCCGTCGAGTCCAGCGGGGAGTCCGGCGAACTCAGCACCGACACGGACGAGTCGGGCGAGCTCGTCGCCGAGCCGCAGCAGGCCGAAGAGCAGTCCGACGAGTGCTCCGACGCCATGGCGTTCAGCGCCGACGGCGCGTACTTCGCCTACGGGCAGGCGCAGACCATGATGAGCAGCGACTCGCCACAGCGGGCGCGGGTCACCGTCTGGGACGTCAGGGCCCGCCGCCCGCACGCGGTGGTCGACGTGGGCGTCGACGACATGGGCATGAGCGGCATGGACGACATCGTGCTCAGCGCCGACGGCGGCCGCCTGTTCGTGTCCCGCACCACGATGGGCGAGTCCACCGAGGTGTGGGACATCGGTTCCGGACGCCGGCCCAAGAAGGTCAGGACGCTGCCCGGCATCTCCGGCGTCGGGCTCGCGCTACGCCCGGACTCGGCCCTGCTCGCCTCCGGGAACGCGATCGCCGACCTCCGCTCGGGCAAGACCGTCGCCAAGTCGCTGAGCGGCACCGTCGCGGGCGAGCTGGCGTTCAGCCCCGGCGGGCAGTACCTCGCCGCCGGGGACGACTACGGCCGGGTGACCGTCTGGGACGGCGCCGGACGCAGGCGCCTCGCCGTGCTCACCGCCGCGGACGCCGACGCCGCGCCCGCGCCCGAGGACGACCTGGTCAGCGCGCTCGCCTTCTCCCCGGACAACGACACGCTCGCCGTCGCCACCCACTCCGGCACCGTCCGGCTGTGGGACGTGCCGTCCAGCCGCCCGCTCGGCTCGCCCCTGCCCACGCCCGGCGACTCGATCACGTCGCTGGCCTTCAGTGCCGACGGCAAGACGCTGTACGCGGGCGGCGCCCATGTCCCCACGCAGAAGTACGCGCTCGACCCCGAGCACCTGGTGGCCGCGGTGTGCGACCGCACGGGTGGCTCGGGTCTGTCCCGGGAGGAGTGGCGTACGTATCTGCCGGACCTCCCCTACCGCACCACCTGCTGACCGGGCACGCGGCCCGACTGACCCGACCGACCCGACTGTCCCATCTGGCCCGTCTGACTCATCTGACCCGGCACCCGGCCCACCGCACCCACGGCGCCCGCCGTAGACGCCCCCGACCGCCCCACCCCCACAACCCGCTCCCGCAGCAACTCCATGCACACCCGCATGTTCTTGTACGCCTGATCCGTGTCCGGGTGGCGGCAGGCGAACTGCAGGCCCTCCTGGATCCGGGTGACCCACGCGCACACCTGGTCGCCGTACGACACCCGGATGAGGCCGTACGCCTTCAGGTCCTGCCAGCGCTCGGAGCCGGCGATGCCGCGGGAGTCGACGTACGACACGATCGAGTACAGGTCGGGCGAGGTCGGCCGGAAGTCGTTGCCCAGGAGCGCGAGCACGCGGGCGATGGGCATGCGGGACAGCGGGCGGGCCTCGCGCAGCGCGGCGCGGACCATGCGGAGCACGGAGTCGAAGTCGGTCGTCCGGGCCACGGGGATCTCGATGGGCGCGCCGCCCACGTACCAGCCGACCGAGTCCGCCCACCGGGACTTGATCCGGGTGTGGAAGGGCACGACCGTGCGGTACACCTCCAGGCCGCTGATCTCGCGGGCGGCGAGGGCGACGGCCGCGACGATGCCGACGAGGCTGCCGCCGTAGGGGCGGCAGTGCGCCTCGAAGGCCGCGGCGTCCGCGTCGTCCACCAGCATCTCGTGCAGGAACTTCTGCTCGGGCAGCGGGCCTTCGGGGTCGAGGCCGAGGTCGACGGGGAAGTTCGGCAGCTTCCCGTCGCAGCGCTGGATGAACTCCCGCCAGCGGGCGACGATGTCGTGCGTGTCGTCGATGAGGTCGGCGTCGGTGCGTTCGCTCGCGCAGAAGTCCACGTAGCTGGCGACGGGCTCCGCGGCGACGGTCCGCCCTTCGAGTCCGGCCGCGTACAGCTCGTGGATCTCGTCGGTGATGCGGCAGAGGGAGTACGAGTCGACGTTGCTGTGGTCGAACGCCGCGTAGACGCTGGTGCCGTCGTCCCTGACGACGGCGGTGAAGAGGAAGTTGGGCCAGGTCAGCGCGTCCGCGGCGACGTCGAAGCGGTCCCGCAGGTAGCGGGTGAGCGCCGCTGCGTCCGTGAACTCGCCGACGTCCTCGCGGTGCAGCGCGACGTCGTCGGCCGTCAGCGTGAAGCGCCGCATCTCGTCGTCGGCCCACCGGAACCCGCTGCGCAGCGTCTCGTGCCGCAGCATCCAGGTCTGCAGCGCGCCCTGGAGCACGTCGAGATCGACCGGCCCGGGCATGTCGAAGGCGGTGCCGAGCCACGTCGGTACGAAGAGTCCGTCCTCGCGCACGGTGCGCGCGGTGCGGATATGGGACTCCTGTACGTACGCGGGTGGGCGGGCGTCGTCCGGCAGGGCCTCGGCGGCCGTGACGGTGGTGGGGTGGAGCGTCCATTCCACGAGGCGCCCGGGGCGGATCTCGCAGCGCTCGATGTCGGTCATGCGCACGGGGGTTCTCCCTTCACCTGCCCACGGGAGGCCACCGCCGGCAGCGCTGTCGATCCCTGCCCCCACCCGCCTCTTGGGCCCGGCCTGGCTCACCGCACGAGCAGATCAACGATCGGAGATCCACGAAGCAACGCCGCCGCTCGGGCAACGAGGACGGAGCCTACGGGCACAGCAGCCTCACGTCAGCACTGCCGTCTCGGCAGGCACTGGTCTTCGGCCACACTCAACTGGCGGTGCTGTGCGGAAGGTTGGGGCACAGGCCGGGGGTCGACGGGCGCCGCAAACGGCTCGGGCGAATGGCTGGGGCAGCCCTCCCCGTGAGTTTTTAGGCAGCCCCCCCTCGTGAGTTTTGGGGCAGCCCCCCCCCGTGAGTTTGGGGCAGTCTCCTCCGTGAGCGCTGTCAGCCCACGTTGCGTATGAGCCACTCGTCCGCGTTGTACGCGTCCCGAGCCGGGTCCGGCGCGACAGCCGGACGCTCCTCGACCGTGTCCTCGGGCCGCACCCGCTCCGGCAGCTTCCCGAACCGCGCCTGCCGTGCGGCGTCCTGCGCACCGTCCGAGCCTGCTTCCGCGGCGCTGACCTGGGCCTTCTCCTCGTGCGTCATCTCGCCATCCTCTGCCTGGTGGTGACCGGGACCTCGCCAAGGGCGTCACAGGGGCAACGGTGGGGTGCGCACGGGTATTCCGGCCGGGTGGCCGCGTCTCGGCTGACGGACGTACCTCGGCAGCCGCCTGCCCGGCAGGCAGGCGGCCAAGAAGCAGAGCGTGCGCGTGTGTGTCAGCACGTGTGTCGGCACGTGTGTGTCGGCACGTGTGTGTCAGCGCAGACGCAATGCCTCACGCACCGTCGTGAACAGGTCCGTCTGGTTGGTGACGCCGAGGACGCGGTACGCCTGCGGGCCCTGGGCCGCGATGCGGACCTGGGTGCCGGTGTGCTCCTGGGACTGGCCCGGGGTGTTGGTCGAGTAGTTGACCTTCAGCTGCTGGCCCTCGTTGGTGACGAGGGTGGAGGACAGGCCGGGGGGCTGGGCCTCCAGGGGGACGATCTGGCTGGTGTGGGCGTGGTCGGCGGTGGTGACGACCAGGGTGTCCGGGTGCTTGGCGGCGTAGTCGCGGGCGACCTTCACGGCGCGGTCGAAGGCGGCGGTCTCGCCGATCTGGCCGCACGGGTCGGCCGCGTGGTCCTGCTTGTCGATCGAGGCGCCCTCGATCTGCAGGAAGAAGCCCTGCTTGCTCTTCGCGGACTTCTGCTTGGCCTCGAGGAGCTTGATCGCCTTGCTCGCCTGGTCCTGCAGCGCGGGCGTGCCGGCCGGGCGGTTCGGGTTGGAGGTGGTGCAGCGCTGCGGGTCCGTGCCGCCCTTCGCGGCGGGCTTGCCGGTCCACTCGACGGCGACGTTGCCGGGCGCGAAGAGCCCGAGGACGGGCTTGCCGCCCTTGACGGACTTGACCTTCTTCAACTCGCGGTCATTGGTGACGACTTGGTAGCCGAGCCGCTTCGCCTGCTCGGTGACCGTACGACCCTTGTGCTTGCCGTCGGTGACCTTCTGGTCGAAGCGCTGCTTGCCGCCGCCGAGGAGGACGTCGACCTTGTGGTTCACGCTCTGCTCGGCGATCGAGCCGGGCCCGCCCTTGGCGATGGTGTCCGCCGGGCACTTGGCCATGTCCGCCGGGCCCTGGCAGCTGCGGTCGGTGGCGTGCGCGGCGAGGACGGCCGGGGTCGCGTCGGTGAGCTCGGCGGTGGTGACCGAGCCGGTCGCGTACCCGTTCTTCTTCGCCAGCTCCAGGATCGTCGGTACGGCCTTGTCGGTACCCGGCGTCTTCGAGATGCGGCCGTTGACCGTCTTCACGCCCGTGGCCCAGGCGGAGCCGCTCGCGGCGGAGTCGGTGACGTAGTCGGGCGAGCCGTCCTTGTGCACCGCGTACGTCGTGTACGCGCCCGTCAGCGGCAGCTTGTCCATGTTCAGGCGCCCGTTCGCGCCCACCGTGTAGTCCCGGGCGAGCGTGATCTCGGAGTCCCCCATGCCGTCGCCGATGAGCAGGATGACGTTCTTCGCCTTCCCGCCCTTGATGGCCCGCTGGGCCTGGTCCTTGGTGTCGGACGCCCCCGCCGACGCGGTGAGGGTCACGGCCACCGCGGTGGCGGCGGCCACGGAACCGGCAGCTATCAGGTGACGACGGGACAGACGCGGTCCGGCCATGAAGAACTCCTCGAAACGTGCTTTGTTACGTCCTTGTACGGTGCAGCCACTTCACCAGCGTGAGGTGAATGGGACGGGACGGGTGGGTGCCGTCGGGGTGTCTTGGGGGAGGCGTGATGCGCCTGAGCGGCGGGCGGGCCTGTTGTGGGGCCACGACGGATCTTCGCTCGCGTCGGGTCTACGCTCACGTCGTGGCGACTACGCATACGTACGAATGGCGAGGCGACTTCGACAACACGGCGGTCAACGCGCTCCACGCGGAGGGCTTCGGCCATCGGCCGCTGGACATCGACTGGCTCGGCCAGGCACGCCGCCACAGCCTCGGCTGGGTCTGCGCCCGCAGCGACGGCGACCTCGTCGGATTCGTGAACGTGGCGTGGGACGGCGGCGTCCACGCGTTCATCCTGGACACGGTGGTCGCGGCCACCCATCGCCGCACCGGGGTGGGCGCCGCTCTCGTCGCCGAGGCCGCCCGAGGCGCCCGCGCGGCCGGCTGCGAATGGCTGCACGTCGACTTCGACGACGAGCTGCGGCCGTTCTACTTCGAGGCGTGCGGGTTCAGGCCGACACCGGCGGGCCTCATCGCGCTCTGAGCACGGGGTGTGGCCCTAACCCTTGGGGAACCGCGGTGCGGCGGCCGATGCCTCGGGCTCGTGCAGCGCGACGAGTTCGCTCAGATCGTTCGCGACCATGACCTGTGCGAGGCGTCCGGCGATGGTCACCACGTCCGGCCACGCGCTCGTGGCGAGGTACTCCTCGTCGGTGTCGCCGGGCGCGTCGGCCATCGCGGCGTCGAGTGCGGCGCCGAGCTGCCGCATGAGTTCGACCTCTTCCTGTGTCCTCAGGCTGATGCCGAGGTAGCGCTCCGGATCGTCGGCATCGCAGAAGTCGTCGAAGAGCGTGTGGAAGACGTGGTCCAGGTTCTCGAACACCGACGGGTCCAGCCACACGTCGCGCTGCCACGGCGGGTTGGCCAAGGCCAGCACCGCCGGGACGAGGTTGACGCGAAAGTTCGCCATGCGCTGCCTGTCACCCCCGCTCACGGGTCCGAGGGTAGCGGCCCCCGCGGGGAAGCCCTTTTGGCGGCCGTCTCCATCTCCACCTCGGCGCACCCACCCACCCATCCGGGCAGCGGAAAACCCCCGGGCCCACGACCCGGGGGTTGCACGGCGAGGGAGGCCGGGGCTCAGCGCACCGGGAAGCCGAAGGTGTAGCCCTGCTGCTTCATCCAGGGCAGGAGGCGGCGCAGGGCCTCGACGGTCTGGGCGCGGTCGCCGCCCGCGTCGTGGAAGAGGACGGTCGGGCCGTTGGGCAACTCCCGCTGGACGGTGGCGACCATGGCGTCCGCACCGGGGCGTTCGAAGTCCTTGCTGTCGACGTTCCAGCCCAGCGGGCGCATGCCGCGGGAGGCGGCGAGCTTGCGGCTGTCGGGGGTGAAGGCGCCGCCGGGCGCGCGGTAGTACATGGGCCGTACGCCCCCGGAGGCCTTGGTGATCATGCGTTCGGCGTCGAGGATCTGCTGGGACTGGTAGGTCCCGGATTCCTTGTCCATGGCGGTGTTGTGCGAGACCGAGTGGTCGCAGAGCCGGTGCCCGGCGGCGACCACCTTCTTCACGAGGTCGGGGTGGGCCTGCGCCTGCGTACCGACCATGCAGAACGTGGCCTTCACGTCGTACTGCCGCAGCAGGTCGAGCATTTGAGGGGTCCACTTGGGGTCGGGGCCGTCGTCGATGGTGATGTTGACGCCGCGCTTGCCCGCGTCGGAGGCGTGCGCGATGGTCGCGGAGACCGGCTTGACGTCACTGCCGGGCTTGGCCGGCGCGTCCGCCTGCGGCGCCGATTCGTCCGCGGCACCGGCCTGCGCGGTCCACACCGAAGCACCGGTGGCGAGCATCATCACCCCGAGCGCCGCCCCGACGACCTTGCCGTACCAGCCCCGCCCGCCGCCATGCCGTGCCATGTCCGCCCCTCTCCACACAGTCCCCGCCGATCTCCGGCCGCCTCCCGACCACCCCGCAGGACGAGCCCCGGGGGCTCGGGGATCCCTCCGTTACCGATCACGGACAATTCCGGGAGAGATCGCGGACAACTCCCGGCGATCGGCGGCCGAAACCATGCGGGTTGGCCCGAACTCGCCCCTCCGCGGGGCGCGCACGAACACGAGAAGGACAGGCAGGCAGGCCGACATGACAAGCACCCCCGAAGAGGCTGATGCCGATGCCGTCCTGAGCCCTGAAGAGGCCGAAACCACCCTGCTCAGCGACCGTGACCGTGACCGGAAGAAAGACTTCCGCAGAGCTCTGCTGGCCCTCCACACGCTCGGCGGCCCCCGAGCCGACGCCGCCGTCATGTGCTTCGTCACGCGCCTGTCCGCACTGGACCATCTCGACGACCTCTACGAACCCGACCTCCACGGACTGGCGATCCGAGTCGCGGCAGAGCTGAACCCGGACCGGGACGTGGCCCCCTTCCGCGACCTCCTGGACCTCCGCCCCCCCGAAGAACCGCCTGCTCCGCAAGCTCATGAGCCGGGGCGCCCTGGCGTACCCCGACACCTTCCCGAGGTCGGCGTGGGGCTACACCCGCCTCAAGCGCCTCAGCCCACCGCCCGTAGAGCGGTACACCCTGCGCCTACGGGCGGACAACACCACGGTCCGAGTCTCCGCGGCGATGGCCCTGGGCGACACTGCCGATCCGGCCGCCCTCGATCCGTTGTCCGAGGTCCTGAATGATCCGTCAACTGATGTCCGGCTGAACGCGATCCAGTCCGTACGAAGGCTGCACCACGCCGGAGCGGCTTCAGTGCTCGACAGCCACCCGGCCGAGGCCGGGCTGGTCGGCGCCATCGGTGACCGGCGCCCTCAGATTCGGGACGCGGCGGCGCAGGCGCTGATGCTGTGGGAGCGCTCAGAGCTGGTACGCCAGGTGGCTGCCACCGTCGACACGGCGCTCGCCGAAGCCCTTCGGTACACGCTGACCAGGGCGGTCGATCCGCTGCCGCAGACGTGGCCGGGGGACGGTACGACCCGCTGAGGGGGGAGAGTCGGCACGCAACGTGGGGCGCCTCGTGGGCTACGGGGCGCCCCACTGGTCCGTACAACAAACCAGCCCCAGGTCGGTGACCTGGGGCTGCATCCTGGAGCGGGTGACGAGAATCGAACTCGCACTCTCAGCTTGGGAAGCTGATGTTCTACCACTAAACTACACCCGCGCGATACACCGGTTGAACCGGTTTCGTACCGTCGCACACTCTACCCCATCCCAGCTCCAGAGCGCCGCCGCGCCCAGGCCCCGCTGCGCTGCGTGCGGTCTGCGTGACTGCGGGCGAAGGGAGTTGGGGCGTACGGTGGGGCCCTTCGGGAGGGATGGTCGGGGCCCTCGGGTGGGACCTGGACGTGCGGAGTGCCGCCTGGAGTGGCGTCCCTTTGATCCCGTAATGTGGCTTTCGCCGTGAGTCGTCCGGCGGTGCCGGACACGGCTCCCGTACGGCTCGTGGCTCTCGCGAAACGGCTCTGGGGAAGGGACCCGAGGACTTGATGGAGCGCACCGTCGTCCGTTGTGCCGAAGGGCACGTGTTCAGCACCACTTCGTTCCCGATGCAGCAGGCCGACCGGCTCGGTCCCGGCCGGCTCATCCGGTGTCCCCGCTGCGCGCGGCTGCGGCACGCCGTGCCGGTGGAGTTGCAGAAGCGGTAGCCGCACCAGCGAGGCTGAACCGGCCGCGAACGCCGCGGTCACCGAGGCGCGCGGGGCTGTCCGATTGGGGCGGTCCCGCGCGCTCTGCGTATCCTCGGTGCGTGCTTCTCTCAGACAAGGACATCCGGGCCGAGATCGACGCCGGGCGGGTCCGGATCGATCCTTACGACGAATCCATGGTGCAGCCGTCGAGCATCGACGTGCGGCTCGACCGCTACTTCCGGGTGTTCGAGAATCACCGCTACCCGCACATCGACCCGTCCGTCGAGCAGGCGGATCTGACCCGGCTCGTCGAGCCGGAGGGGGACGAGCCGTTCATCCTCCACCCCGGTGAGTTCGTCCTCGCCTCGACGTACGAGGTCATCACCCTGCCCGACGACCTCGCGTCGCGCCTCGAGGGCAAGTCCAGCCTCGGCCGGCTCGGCCTCGTCACCCACTCCACCGCCGGGTTCATCGACCCCGGCTTCAGCGGTCACGTGACCCTTGAGCTGTCCAACCTCGCCACGCTGCCCATCAAGCTGTGGCCGGGCATGAAGATCGGGCAGCTCTGCATGTTCCGGCTGAGCTCGCCCGCCGAGTCGCCGTACGGGTCCGAGCGGTACGGGTCGCGCTACCAGAACCAGCGCGGGCCCACCGCCTCCCGTTCCTTCCTCAATTTCCATCGGACCCAGGTGTGAGCCCTTCCATGAGTGACGTTCGCGAGAACCTTTCGTACGAGAAGTTCGGCGGCGCGGTGCGCGAGCTCGCGCAGACCATCGCCGACGACGGGTACGAGCCCGACATCGTGCTGAGCATCGCGCGCGGCGGCGTCTTCGTCGCGGGCGGCCTCGCGTACGCCCTCGACTGCAAGAACATCCACCTGGTGAATGTGGAGTTCTACACGGGGGTGGGGACCACGCTGGACATGCCGGTCATGCTGGCTCCCGTCCCCAACGCCATCGACTTCTCCGACAAGAAGGTGCTGATCACCGACGACGTCGCCGACACCGGCAAGACGCTGAAGCTCGTCCACGACTTCTGCCTCGACGCCGTCGCCGAGGTCCGGTCCGCGGTCATCTATGAGAAGTCCCACTCGCTCGTGAAGTGCGAGTACGTGTGGAAGCGCACGGATGAGTGGATCAACTTTCCGTGGAGTGTCGAGCCGCCCGTCGTGAAGCGGCAGGGGCAGGTTCTCGACGCCTAGCGGTCAGTTCTCATACACACGCGAAGGGCCCCGGCGAGCACTGGCTCGCCGGGGCCCTTCGCGTGTGTACGGGACGTACGGACGTACGCAAGCGTCAGAACGTACCCAGTTTGATGATCGACAGGATCGCAAGGAGCTGGATCGCCGACGCGCCGAGCGCCCGTGGCCACGGCAGGTCGTGCGACTTGCTCACCATGATCGTGAGCAGCGCGCCCGCGGCGAGCCAGGTGGCCCAGCCCAGCATCTGTACGAAGGTGGCGCCGCCGCCGAGGAACAGGGCGACGACCACGCGCGGGGCGTCCGTGATGGACATGATCAGCATGGAGAGGCCGACCGTCGGCTGCCACGCGCCGTCGCCGCCGAACTGGCGGGCGAGGGAGTGCGTGACGATGCCGAGGATGAACGCGCTGATGGTGATGGCGACGCCGGTCGTGAGGACGTAGGGGATCGCCGTGGACAGCGTGGCGTTGAGTACGTCCTCGCGGGCCTCGTCGAAGCCGAAGACGGCGAGCAGGCCGTAGAGGAACGTGACGATGACGGCCGGGGCCCACATCGCGTAGTCCCGCATCTGGAGGAAGGTCGGGCCGGGGCGGAAGACGATGCCGCGGAGCAGGTCCTTCCAGTGGAGCTTCGGGCCGATGGGGCCCGCGGGGGCCTGGCCCGCGCGGTAGGTGTCGCCGCTGTTGTACGGGTCCTCACCCAGGGAGAAGGCCTGGGTGTTGCCGGGGTTGTTGGCGGCGTACGGGTCGTGGCCCGCGGGTCCGCCGTGCCCGCCCTGGCCGCCGTGTCCGCCGCCGAAGTACTCGGGTTCGCCCTGGCCGCCCGGCGGCTGCGGCCACTGCTGGGCGCCGCCGTGGTGCTGGCCGCCGCCGCCCTGGCCGCCGTAGGGCGGTTGTCCGCCGTACGGGGGCTGCGGGGCCGGGCGGCCGCCGCCGGGCGCGGGCGGGTAGCCGTACGCCGGGCCGCCGCCCTGGGGGGCCTGCCCGTACGGGTCCTGCCGGGGTCCGGGGTGTGCGCCCTGATGACCGCCCTGACCGCCGTGCCCGCCGGGCGCGGCGTATCCGCCTTGCCCGCCGGGACCGCCCTGGCCCTGGCCCGGGTGCCCGCCCTGTCGGGGTCCTTGCTGTGCGCGGTTGTCCCGGCCGCCGCGTCCGATCCTGAATCCAGCCACGGAATCGAACGTACCTGGTCTGGCGGGGTGCGGTCGTCCGTCCTGTGGAGGAGAGCGGGTTTGCGGCTGACCTGTGACAACCCCTAGGGGGACCCTGACGGGGTTGCCCCAGGTCAGCGGTGGTGGCTAGCGCCCGAGTACGGCTCCGTACGTCAACGGGGCCGAAGGGGCGGGAAGGGAAAGGGAGTTGGGGGTGAGGGCGGTGGTGCCGGGCGGCACGGCGCCGGGGGCGGCCCAGACGCCGCCGGACGAGGCGTTCTCACCGGGGGCGGCGACGGCGAGGTCGGGCGTGCCGTCCTTGTCGTAGTCGCCCGTGTCGAGCGCCGCGCCGAAGCGGTCGCCGGCCTCGGCGGTGCCGGGGATCTGGTACGTGTCCTGGTGGAACGAGTAGCCGTTGGCGATGCCGTCGCCGAGCTCGTCGTCCGCGCTGAGGATGCCCTTGTCGTCGCCGAACAGGACGGTGGCGGTGCCCGCCGCCTTCTTGCCGGTGCCGCTGCCGATGGTCTCGCCGGGCGCTCCCACGATCAGGTCGTCGCGGCCGTCGCCGTTGACGTCCGCTGCGGCGACTGTCTCGCCGAAGCCGTCGCCGGTCTCGGCGGTGCCGGGGACGCCCGGGGTGTCCTGGTTGAAGGTCTGCTTGCGGGAGCCGAAGGAGCCGTTGGGGTTGCCGTAGCGGATGTGGACGCCGCCGCCCTTGGTGAGCTCCTCGGGGCCGCACGGGTCGTCGATGTTCTCGTCGGCTATCTCGCGGCAGTTGCCGAGTGCGAGGTCGTCGAGGCCGTCGCCGTTGAAGTCGCCGGTGGCGTACGCGGAGGTGGCGCCGTTGCTGTTGGACCAGTCGAGCAGGAGGCGGCCCTCCTGCTTGTCGTAGCGGTAGAGCATGACGTGGGACTGGGTGTACGGCTGCTGCTTCGTGTAGTACGCGACGGCGAGGTCGGTGAGCCCGTCGGCGTTGTAGTCCCCGGTGGACAGGACGGGGGCGCGGCCGCCCATGCGGTCGGCCATGCCGGGCCGGGTGCGGTCGGTGAGCGGGTTGTAGTTGACGACGACCTTGTCGGTGCCGCCGATCGCGAGGTCCGCGTCCGTGTCGCCGGTGAAGTCCCCGGCGACGAGGGCGTTGCCGTACCGGTCGTTGGCCTTCTCGCCGCGCGCGGCGGTGTTGGCCTCGCCGAAGCCGCCCAGCTTGCCGTACACGACGGTGACGCTGCCGGTGTCGGTGCGCCCGTCGATGTCCTCGCCGGGCGCGCCGATCGCCAGGTCCGCGTGCCCGTTGCCGTCCACATCGGTCACGGCGACGGCCGCGCCGAACCGGTCCCCGGTCTCCGGGGTGCCCGGGACGTTCGCCGTGGACTGCGTGATGCGTACGTTGCCACTGGCGTGCAGGCCGCGCGGGCCGCCCCAGACCACGTTCACGTACCCGGCCTTGGCCTTGCCGCCGACGGTCGCCGCGGGGACGCCGACGGCGAGGTCCTCGTAGCCGTCGCCGTTGAAGTCCGCCTTCGCGGGCTTCGTGGCCTCGGCGGGGGCCGCGCCCGCAGAGGCGGCCACCGGCAGGGTGAGGCCGGTCGCGGCGAGGGCCGTGGCGGCGGCCAGGGCGAGGGTTCTTGCGCGCACAGGTGCTCCAAGTCTTTGGATGACGCGGGGGTTTCACCTGTGGGACATGCGGGGTTGGGGAAAGGTTGTGGGGTGGGCGGCTTGCTACGTGGGTTGGGTGGGGGTTACTGGAGGATGCCGCCGACGATCCCGTAGTCCACCCAGGACGCTCCCCGGCCCTTGATCCCGGACGCGGAGCCGGGCAGGCGGACCGGGTCGGACGAGGCGTCCACGTACAGGTCCGCGTAGCCGTCCCGGTCGGAGTCCCGCAGGCGGACCGTGCTGCCGAAGCGGCCCGACTCGCTGAGGGCGCCCGGTACGCCCGCGCTGTCGCGGGCGAACCACTTGGAGCCCGTGCCCTTCAGGCCGCCCGCGCCGCCGCGCAGGACGTGGACGCCGCCGGCGTTCGACTTGCGGTCGATGTCCTCGTCGCCCACGCCGATCGCCAGGTCCTGGTAGCCGTCACGGTTGGTGTCGCCGGCGGAGACGGAGCCTCCGAACCGGTCGCCCTTCTCCGGGGCGCCCGCGACACCGGAGGTGCCCTGGGTGATGCGGGTCGCGGCGCCGGGGCCGTTCCTGCCGCCGCGCCACACCGTCACGGCGCCCTTGTGCTTGGAGTCGGAGTAGTTGCCGATGGCGATGTCGCCGTACCCGTTCTTGTCGAAGTCGGCGATCACTCCGTCCGCGCTGTCCGCGTACGGGCCGAGGTGCCGTGTGGCGCCGGGCTTCAGGGTCCGGCCGCCCTTGACGAACCAGGCGTCGCCGACCTCCTTCCAGTCCTGGATCACCTGGCCGACGACGACCAGGTCGGTCGCGGAGTCCTTGGTGACCTTGCCCGCGATCAGGTCGTCGGGGGTGAGGCCGCGCTTGGCGAGGCGCTGTACGGAACTACCCACTCCGGTACGGGAGATGCCCCCCTTGTACACGTGGACGGCGCCGCCGTTGGTCGCGGCGATGTCCGGCCTGCCGTCGCCGGTGAAGTCGCCGGTCGCGAGGCTGCCGCCGAAGGACTTCTGGGCGCCGGGGGCCTTGTTGGGGACCGTCGTGCCGCCGGACAGACCGGTGGGCGAGCCCCACAGCACGGTCACCGCGCCCTGGCCGCGGTTGCGGCCGACCTTCTCGCCGACGGCCGAGACGGCGAGGTCGCCGTATCCGTCGCGGTCGAAGTCCGCGGCGACGCGGGGCCCCTCCGCCCAGGAGTCGCCCCGCTCGTCGGCGCCGGGGACACCGGGGCTGTCCTGGTCGACGACCTGGGACCGGGTGCCGGGTCCGGTGGCCGTGCCGAAGGTGACGCGGACGGATCCGCCCTTGTTGCCGTCGCTGGACTCGTCCGACGCGTAGTCGCGGTAGCCGTCACCGTCGAAGTCGTCGGCGTACTTGGAGGGCGCGGACGGGGCGGCCGTCGCTGCCGTCGTCACGAGGGGGACGAGTGCGACGGCCGTCAGGGTGGTGGTCAGCAAGGCGGTGGTACGCAGGCGCACGTGGGCTCCTTGGGGTGGGGCCGGGCCCGGGGTGGGCCCGGCCTGGGGGGGGGTGGGGTCAGTCGGCGAAGTTGGCGCCGAGGCGCGGGGTTCCCGTGCCGGAGATGCCGGCCGTGCCGGGGTAGATGCCTGCGGTGCCCTTGAGGCTGCCGTCCTCCTGGGAGAGCAGCGGGTACACGGCGCCGTTGCGGGAGTTCTCGCCGTAGGCGCCGATGACGACATCCGCCCGGCGGTCGCCGTTCAGGTCGTCGGCGTGGACGTCCGTGCCGAGGAAGTCGTGCTTCTCGTTGTCGTTGGGGACGCCGGGCGTGTTCTGGGTGAGGAGCTTCGCGCCGCGGCCGGTGATGCCGGAGCCGTTGGCGGCGCCGTAGAGAATCGTCACCGCGCCGGAGTTGGAGACGCCGTCGACGGTCTCGCCGGGGGCGCCGACGATCAGGTCGAGGTTGCCGTCGCCGTTGATGTCGCCGAGGTCCAGCTCGTTGCCGAAGGAGTCGCCCTTCTCGCCGCTGCCGGGGACGCCGGAAGTGTTCTGGGTGAACTTCTCGCGGTCGCCGGCGGACGGGCCGCCGCGGGAGCCGTGGACGACGTGAACGGCGCCGCCGCGGGCCGAGCCCGCGATGCCGCTGTCCCAGTAGTTGCCGATGACGACGTCGTCGTAGCCGTCCTTATCGGTGTCGCCCAGGTCCGTGATGACGCCGGGCATCAGCTTCTTGGCGGCGGACACCTTGAGGCCCGAACGGGAGCCGGGGACCCAGAAGTTGGCGTTGCTGCCGCGCTGGGTGTCGTTCTCGTAGCCGTTGACGATCAGGTCCTCGACGCCGTCGCCGTTGGCGTCGCCGGAGTGCAGGTTCTGTACGCCGACCTCTCCGTTGCCATGGATGCGCGGCGTGACCGTGTAGCGGCCGTCCGTCGCGCCGTTGCGCTTGAACCCGCCGCGCAGGATGTCGACGGTAGCGGTGGTGCCGGTGCCGATGGCCAGGTCGGTCTTCCGGTCGCCGTTGAAGTCGGCCGCCTCCAGGTACCCGCCGAACCAGTCGTGCTTCGACGGCCGCGGGTCCTTCACCGTGCTGCCGCCCTTCAGGCCGCTCGCCGAGCCCCACAGGATCTGGACCGAACCGCCGTCCTTGTCACGGCCGACGTCCTCACCGGCCACACCGACCGCGAGGTCGTCGTAGCCGTCCCGGTCGAAGTCCCCGTACGCCATGTCGGTGCCGAAGTGGTCGCCCTTCTCGGCGGATCCGTCCACCCCGGGACTGTTCTGCGTGTACGAGACGCTGCGGCCGACACCGCCTGCCTTCCCGTATGTGACGGCGACGGCGCCCGCCTGCGCCTTGCCGTTCACGTACGCGAGCGAGGCCGCCGTCGCGACGTCGGCGTACCCGTCGGCGTCGAAGTCGGCGTCCGTGGCGGGGAGTTCGGCGCGGGGCGCCGCCGTCGCCGTCGGTACGGCGGTCGTGAGCAGCCCGCCCGTGAGCGCCAGGGCGGCCGCGGTGGCGGCGGTGAGGCGCAGTCGGTGGCCCGGTCTGTGGGGCAGTTCGGTGTCGCGGGAGGTGGTGCGCTCGCGCTGTGCCATGCGGTGGTCTCTCCTGTGGTGTCGTCGCGGATGCGGTGGGAACGCGGTGGCGTTTGCCAGGGGTTGTCCGGGCGTTTGCGTGTGCGTTGGCCTGGACCTTGGCCTAGGAGAGACCGCCGGTGAGGTGTGGGGGTTGTGTGGGGGCGGCGTGAAGTTACGTTGTCGTTATGGGGAGTTGGGGCCGGGCGCGTGCGGTGTGCTCGGCGGTGTGCCTGAGGGGGCGTCAAGGAGGCGACAAGAGGAGCAACATCCGGGGCGCCCCGGTCACTTGGCCCCCTGATCAAGCGGCTAGCCTCCGTACGCATGACCGATTCGCAAACTCATGACCAACTCGGGGGTGACGTCGCGAGACCGCCGGCCCGCCGCGTCTTACGGTTCGCCGCAGCCGCCACCGCGGCCCTGCTCGTCGCCGACCTCGCCACCCGCGCGTACAACAGCTACGACCGCATACCGGGCATCCGCCGGTTCGTGAACGTCGACCTCGAAGCCAATCTGGCCACCTGGTGGAACAGCACGCTGCTCCTTGCCGTGGCGGGCGTGGCGCTGACCGCCGCGCTGCTCAGCGGGCCCGACGCGCGGCCCGGGCGGCTGTCCTGGCTCGGCCTCGCCGCCGCGACCGCGCTGCTCAGCATCGACGAGACGGCGTCGCTGCACGAGCGCCTCGGCGAGGTCGGCAAGTCGTGGAAGGAGTGGGCCGGGGGATCGCTGCCCACCCACGCGTGGGTGCTGCCCGGTGCGCTCCTCGCGGTGGCGGGCACCGTGTGTGCCGTGCTGTGGGCGCGGAAGCTTCCGCGCGATCTGCGGAACGGGATTCTTGCTGCGCTGGGGGTGTATCTGGGGGGCGCGCTCGTGACCGAGGCGTTCAATGGCTGGGCCCTTGAGCACGGTCACCGCACGGTGCTGATGCTGGGGACGCTGGTGGAGGAGGGGTTGGAGATGAGCGGCTGCCTGGTCGCTCTCGCGGCTCTCGGCCGGTATGTGGTGTTGGAGAGGGATCCGGGGTCGGGGAGGGCTGCGATTCGGCTGCGGGACGGCCGGGGCGCTGCTGACGGCTCCTGAACCCGTTTCTCGACCGTCGCTGGGCGCGACGGCCGTCCACGGCTAGGAGCCGTCAGTGATCTGCCTAGCCCGCGAGCGTCGCGCCGAACTCCGAGTACTTCCTGGGCAGGCCGAGCTGTCCCGGTCCGAAGCCCGTGGAGTCCGTCGTGGAGTACGGGACGGAGCCCCGCGCGCCCGGCAGGTGCCAGATCGCGCCGGCGTCGTCGTCAGCCGTGGAGGAGGCGGCCGTGAGGTCCGCGCGGCCGTCTCCGTTCACGTCGGAGGCGAGCAGCGCGGCGCCGAAGGTGTTGGCGTCCTTCCGCTCGCCGGGTACGCCCGCGCTGTCCTGGTGGACCGCCCGCGCGCCCGCCGTCGTGAGGCCGGCCGCCGAACCCCGCAGATAGACCACGGCGCCCGCGCCGTGGATGTAGGGGTCCTGGCCGTACGCTTCGCCGGGTACGCCCACCGCCAGGTCCGCGCGGCGGTCGCCGTCGAAGTCGCTGACCGCGACTGCCGAGCCGAAATGGTCTCCGGTCTCGGACGCGCCGGGCACCCCCGCGCTGGACTGCGTGAGCGTCTTGCGGCGGGTCTTGCTCGGCCCCGACTTCGTACCGTAAATGACGCTGATCTCCCCGCCCTTGGAGCCGGACGGCTCGATGTCCGGGTCGTCGGGGTTGCCGAGGACGATGTCTCCGTAGCCGTCGCCGTTCAGGTCGCCGACGGCGGCTGTCGTGCCCGCGCGCAGCTTGGCGCCCTTGCCCAGGCCGGACGACGTGCCCTTGTAGAAGACGGCGGCGCCCAGCACGTCCTTGTTCGTCTGGAGGCCGGTGATGACCAGGTCGGCCTTCTTGTCGCCGTTGATGTGGCCCGCGGTGAGGCCGGGGCGCTCCAGCGGGGCCGCGTACGAGGTGACTGCGCCGGTCCTGCCCTGCTTCGTGAACGGGCCGCGGATCAGGCGGATCCTGTACGCGTTGGGGCCCCTGTCGCCCTGGGCGGCCACGGCCAGGTCCGGCTTGCCGTCGCCGGTGAAGTCGGCTGCTGCCAGGCCGATGCCGAAGTAACTCCCGTACAGGGACTGCGGGTTCTTCACCGTCGTCGCGCCGGACAGGCCGGTTCGGGAGCCCCACGCGACGATCAGCGTGCCGGAGTCCTCTTTCCTGCCCACCTTCTCCTTGGGGGCGGCGACGGCGAGGTCGCTGTAGCCGTCGCCGTTGAGGTCCGCGACGGCCGTCTGGCGGCCGAATTCATCGTCCTTCTCTGCCGCGCCCGGGACCCCGGGGGAGTTCTGGCTGATGACGGTCCGCCGTGCCGGGGCGAGACCGTGCGCCGTGCCGTACGTGATCACGACCTGGCCCGCCCACTTCTTGCCGCCGACAGGGGCCGCGGGGGCGGCGATGGCGACATCCCGGTGGCCGTCGCCATCGAAGTCGCCGGTCAGGCGGGAGGGAGAGGGGGAGGGGGCGGCGTGGGCGGGTGCGGTGAGGGCCAGGGGAGTGAGGGCGGCTGTGGCCAGGGTGGTGGTGAGGAGGGTGGTGATGGTGGTGCGGGTGTTCATGGATCTTTCTCGGTGGTGGGGATGGCTGGGGGGGATGAGCCTGCCCGGCGTTTGAGGGCGAGGCGCGGAGCGCCGATGAGGCAGGGGGAGAGGGGGCGCAGCCCCCATGGGTGGCGGGGGCTGCGCCGTGGGAGGGGGTCAGTGGGCCAGGACGGCTCCGTACAGAGTTGCGGTCGGCAGGTTCAGCGTCCTCGGGGTCACCGACACCTGGGGGGACGGGCGGTCCTTCGGGGTGCCGTACCAGACCCCGCCGGTCGAGGCGTTCTCGCCGGGGGCCGCGACGGCCGAGTCGGGGTAGGTGTCGCCGTTGTAGTCGTCGACGGCGATCGCCGCGCCGAAGCGGTCGCCCGCCTCGGCCGCGCCGGGGACGCCCGGGGAGGTCTGGTTGACGCCGCTGCCGTAGAGCTCCTTGCCGGTGCCGGTGGACTCCAGGATCCAGTACGCGCCGGCGGCCTTGTCGCTGCCGACCGCCTCGGCACTCGCGCCCGCGATCAGCTCGTCGCCGTCCTCCCGGTCCAGGTCGCCCACGGCGAGCGCCGCGCCGAAGTTGTCCTCGGCCTCGGCGTTGCCGTCGACCCGGGGTGTGTCCTGGTTCGTGCAGGACACGGCGCCGCCGAGCGTCGTGCCTGACTTGCCGTAGACGGTGGCGATGGCGCCGCCCACGCGCTCCGCGCAGAAGCCCTCGTCGCCCTCCTCGGCCTCGGGGTTGGGCCGGACCTCGCCGAGGGCGAGGTCGGCGGTGCCGTCGCCGTCGAAGTCGCCGGTGGCGAGGGACGTCGCCGTGTCGCCCGCGCGCCACGTCTGCTTCCACGCCCCGGCGGACCCCGTTGCGTACACCGCCGTGCCCGCGATCTCCATGCCCCCGTACGTCACCGCGAGGTCGTCGCGGCCGTCCGCGTCGAAGTCCCCGGACGTCACCGCGCGCGGACCGCTGAAGTGCCAGCTGTCGACGCGCTGCAGGGTCGCGGGGGACCCGGCAGTGAACGGGCCGGGGCGCGTCTCCATCGCGGCGCTCTCGTCGTTCCTCGTGCTCAGCGCGATGTCCCGGTCGCCGTCGCCGTCGTAGTCGCCGGTGGTGACGAGGCCGCCGATCTGGTTGCCCGCGTACCTGCCGTTGGCGGCCGTGAAGCCGCCCTTGATACCGGACTTCGCGCCCCAGAGGACGGTGAGGGTGCCCGCGGAGGCCCCCGCGGTGTTGTCCTCGCCGGGGGTGCCCACGACGATGTCCGTGAAGCCGTCGCCGTTCATGTCGCCGGACGACACCGCGTACCCGAAGCCGTCGTCCTTCTCCACGGTGCCGGGCACCCCGGCGGTGCCCTGGCTGACGGTCGTCGAACCGTGGCCGCCCAGGCCCTTCTTGCCGCCCCAGACCACGTTCACGTAGCCCGCCTTGGCCTTGCCACCGACCGCCGCGCCGGGCACGCCGACCGCGAGGTCCGCGTAACCGTCGCCGTTGAAGTCCGACTTCGGCTTCGGGGCGGGTTCCGCCGCGACGGCGGGCGTCGCGGACAGGCCCGCTACGCCCAGTACGGTCGCCGCGCACAGTGCGGCGGCGGAGAGAGTCTTCTTACGCAAGGTGTCTCCAAGTAGCCGAAAGAGTCCGTGAGTTGGGGCGGAGCCCGGCGAGGGTGCCCTCGGGCCGTCAGCGCAGCGTCTCGCCGAAGCCGCGCCCCGCGCCGCCCGCGCCGAAGTCCGAGCCGTTGAAGGAGGTCGCGTACGACGAGGTGAGACCCGTCGTCGTACCGCGAAGCACCCACACCGCGCCCGCGTCCGCCGCGCCGGCGATGTCCTCGCCGCGCGCGCCGATCGACAGGTCCGCCCTGCCGTTCTTGTTGATGTCCTTCAGGCGTACGGTCGACCCGAAGTAGTCGTTCTTCTCGGCGACTCCGGGGACGCCTGCCGTCTCCTGGTGCCAGGTCTTCCCGCCGGTCAGGCCGCCGTTCGCCGCGCCCTTGAACAGGGTCACGCTTCCCGTGTCGGGTACGGTTCCGACCTGCTCGCCGGGCGCGCCCACCGCGACGTCCGCGCGGCCGTCGCCGGTCACGTCGCCCGCGGCCACCGCCGAGCCGAAGCCGTCGCCCGTCTCGTCCGTGCCGGGCACGCCCGTGCTGTCCTGCGTGTACGTCACGGGGGCGCCCATCTTGGAGTCGGCGCCGAGGCGGACGCTGACCGAACCGCCCTTGCCCGCGCGCGGGTTGCCGGTGATCAGGTCGTCGTAGCCGTCGCCGTTGACGTCGGCCCCGGCGAGCGGGCCGCGCGTCGCCGTCGGGTCGTCGCCCTCGGCCAGGACGCCGGACCAGTAGCCGAGGTCACCGGCGCCGCCCTTCATGTACGCGGTGTAGGCGCCGCCGTCCTCGCGCTCGCCCGCGAGGATGTAGGTGTAGCCGTCCTTGTTCGTGAAGTGGCCCGCGGTCATGTCGTCCAGGCGGACGTTCTTGGGCAGGAAGTCGGTTTCGAGGGGGATCGCGCGGCCGTCCTGCGGGGTGCCGTCGGCGTAGTACCACCAGTGGTTGCCGCTGATCACCGCGAGGTTGGCCACCTCGTCGCCGTCGATGTCCACGAAGCTCGCGGCTTCGCCGAAGCGGTGGTCGTCCGCGCTGGGTGCGGTGAGGGTCTTGCCGCCCGTCTTGAAGCCGTTCTTGCCGCCCCAGACGATGGTGACCGTGCCGTCGGGCTTGCCGGGGGTCTTTTCGCCGGGGGCGCCGACGATCAGGTCGGCGTAGCCGTCGCTGTTCACGTCGCCGCTGGTGACGTTCTCGCCGAACTCGTCGCCGGTCTCGGTTGTTCCGGGTACCCCGGCGGTGTTCTGCGTGACGGTCGTGCCGCGGCCCGGCTTCACGCCGCTCGCCGAACCGTACGTCACCGTCACCGAGTTGCCCTTGGGCGCGCCCACCGCGAGGTCGCGGTAGCCGTCGCCGTTGAAGTCGTCCTTCAGGGCGGCGGGGGCCGCGGTGGCCGTCCCGGCCAGGGGCAGGGTCAGTCCTCCGGCAGCGAGGGCTGCGGTGGTGACCGCGACGGCCAGGCTTCTTACGCGCACGTGGGGCTCCCGGGCTTGTGGGTTCACGGGGGGTCACCAGGGGGTGGACCTTGGGTGAACGGTGGTGTGGGGTTCCGGGGGTGTGACTGGCGGAGTGGGGGAAAGGTTGTGCGAGCCGGGGGCTTCTGGGCCCGGGTGGTCGCTGCCTCGTGCGAGGGCGGTGGCTGTTGTTCCGCCCTACGGGACGGCTTCCAGGGGTACGTTCGGAGAGTCGAGCTCTGAACGGAGGCGTCGGTATGCCCGAGACCCCCGACACCGGTGAGGTACCTCAGCTCACCTTCGGCCAGCGTGTGCAGCGCGCGCGGACCCGTACGGGCAGGACGCGTGCGTACGTCGCGGACGTGATGGGGCACTCCGAGGAGTGGGTGAAGGCCGTCGAGCGGGGCACCATCGCGATGCCCCGGCTGCCCAAGCTGCTGCGGCTCGCGCAGGTCCTCGGGGTCGAGGACATCGCGGAGCTCACCGGGGACGAACGCATCGCCGCCGCCAGTTTCACCAAGGCCGAGCACCGGCAACTGCCCGTCGTCAAACAGGCCTTGAACAAGCCCCAGTTGGCCACCGCCGCCCGACCGGCCGAGCCGGTCGACGTGCTCGCCGCCAGACTGCGGCAGGCGTGGAAGCTGTGGCACGCGACTGAACAGCCCGCAGCCCGGCGCGACTTCGGCGAGGGCAACCGCACCCGCATCGGCCGGCTCCTGCCCGCACTGCTCGCCGACACCCGGCACGCCGCCCGGACCCTCGAAGGCGCGGACCGCCGCAAGGCGCTGATGGCGCAGGCCGAGGCCTACCACCTGGCGCAGTTGTTCCTGTCCTTCCAGCCCGCCCCGGACCTGATCATGCTCACCGGCGACCGGGCGATGACGGCGGCGCAGGACGCCGACAGCCCTCGTGCCATCGCCGCCGCGGCCTGGTACGTCAACCACGTCCACCGCGACGCGGGCGAAGCGGCCGAGGCGCGGGTCGAACTCGCCGAGCAGGCCGTCGCCCTGCTGCCGGACACGGACGATCCGGAGTGCATCGCCCGCCGTGGACTGCTGTACCTGGCCGTTGCTCTGTCCTACGCCAAGACCGGGCAGGCGGGGGACGCGTGGCGGTACTGGGACAAGGCCGACGCGGCCGCGCGCAGGCTCGGCGACGACTACGCCCACCCGTGGCTGATCTTCGGGCGGGGCATCGTCGGCGGATACGCCATCACCATGCACAACGACCTGGTGCAGCCGGGCAAGGCGTTGGAGGTCGCGGACGCCCTGAACCTGCGCGAGATCCCCTCGGCCACCCGCCGCTCGTACCACCTCATCGAGACGGCGCGGGCGCACGGCCTGCTCAACGAGGGCGCCGCCGTCGTGTCGTACCTGCAACGCGCCCACCGGGAGTCCCCGGAGACCATCCAGTTCAACCTCTACACGCGGTCGGCGCTGCCGGGCCTCGTGACGTCGGGGCCGCGGATGGTGCGCGAGGACGCGGAGGACCTGGCGCGGGAACTCGGCGTGCCCGTCTGATCACGTAAGGGGTAGGAAACCTACCCCTTGGCGAGGGGGTAAGAGCCCTGCCCCTGGTGGGGCCCGGCCGCGCCTACGGTCGATTGCGTGACCCGAATCCCCCCGCCCTCGGGGCCCCCGACCACCGTCCCCCAACGCGACAAACACCAGATCAGCGCCTGGCTCGCAGGCGCCGACCCCCACCCGCGCACCGTCCACGCCGCCTGGGCGGACCGCGGCATCGCCCTCCTCCCCCTCGGCCACCGCTTCGACGCCGTCCGCGTACCCGCCGCCCGCGTCCACGCCGCCGTCCACAGCGACGATCCCCGTACCGTGGCCGCGTTCCTGCGCGACTGGCTCGCGGGTCCCGTCATCCGCGACACCCGCGGCCCGTACTACGTCCTCATCGCCCCCGACTCCCCCTGGAACGGCAGGGAAGAACGCCTGACCACCGGCACCTTCCTCGGCGTCCCGCGCCTCGGCCACCCCGTCTCGACCCTCACGCGCTGGGTCGTCCCGCCCACCGCCCCCGGCGACCTGTGCGACCCCGCGCACCTGGGCGCGCTGCTCCTGACCGCCGAGACCTTGGAAGTGGTCGAGCCGTGAGCGCCGCCGAGCTCGACGCGCGGGCGATGGACGCCTACGCCGCCTACATGGGCCACCTGTACGGCTGCCACCCGTGCCAGGACGGGAACGACCGCGACGGGGACGACCGCGACAGCGACGACTGCGTCACGGGTGCCCGCCTGCGCGCGGCCTGGAAGACGGCCAGGAACGCCTCCCTGCGGGCCCGCCGGGCAGCGGCGCACCCGGCGACTACCTGAACCCCTCCGTGGAAAACGTGACCCCCGCCTTCCGCGCCACCGGCCCCTCCGCCCCCGCCCTGCCGGGATACACCTCCACCCGGTCCCGACCCTGCCCCCAGGCAGTCCGCACGACCACGTCGGCCCGCCGGTCCCCGTCGAAGTCGGCCACCTTCAGGACCTGGACGGTGCCCTCGTCGGACCCGGACCCGGACCTGGACCCGGACCGTGCGGGCACGACGGTCGCGGTGGCGTTGGCCGCGAGGCCCGTCGCGCGGCCGCGGTACACCCACACCTCGCCCGGCCCGCCTCCGCCCACCACCAGCTCGCTGCGTCCGTCGCCGTCGAGGTCACCCGCGTACACGCGCGCGTTCCGTACGTCGATCTTCGCGCGGGCGGTGCCCGGCACGTCGTACCGAAGGGCGATCCCGCCAGGGGCAGCCAGCGCCGCGTCCATGGCCTTGGCGCGGCCGAAGGTGCCGAACGCCACGTCGGTCGAGGTGGGGAAGAGGACGCCGGTGCGGTTGGGGCCCTTGGGGCTACCGAGGACCAGGCTGCCCTTCGAGGCGCGTGCCTCCTCGCGGACGACCAGGTCGTCGTACCCGTCGCCGTTCACATCGACCGCGGGCGCGCCGGAGGCCAGGTCGTTGCCGGGGGCGGCGATCGGCCTGCCCGCCGCGCGCGGGGCGCCCTTGCGCGTGAACGGGCCGCGCAGGTACGTGAGATGGGCGTTGCTCGCGTGCAGTACGAGGTCGTGCGCGCCGTCGCCGTCGAAGTCGCCGCACACCGGCTGGTCGGCCCAGTCGTTGCCGAGCCTGGCCCGCGCGGGCACCTGGAGCTTGACGGCCTTGCCGGTCAGGCCGGCGGGGGAGCCGAAGAGGAGTTGGAGGGGGACGGGGGGCTGGCCCTGGCCGTCGTAGGGCGGGTCGGTGGAGACGAGGAGGTCCGTGAAGCCGTCCTCGTTCAGGTCGCAGGACGCCTCCGACTCGAACGCCGCGGGCAACTGCCCCTTCGTACGGGCACCCTGGGCGTGCGCGGTCAGCAACTGGCGTGCGCCGGGGGCGAGCCCGCCCCGGCGCCCGTACACGATGCCGATGCCGGGGTCGTCGCCCTGCCCGCGGTGCGCGAGCGCGTCGAGTACGAGGTCCCGCGCGCCGTCCCCGTTGAAGTCGTCGGAGACCTTGCTGCCCTTGCCGCGCGGGATCGGCTGGTGGGGCGCGCTCTTGTTCGCGAGGTCGGCGGACGCGGGCCGGGACGGGGACTTGTCGCCGCCACCGCCACCGCACCCCGCGAGGACCAGGGCGCCGCCCACGACCGCGGCCAGCAGCCGTATCCCGGATCTCCTCATGCCCCACCCACCCCTACGTCATCCATGTCATCCACGGCATCGCATGACTTCATGCTCACGACAGAATCGACAGCACCACAGGTTTACACGAACGACGAAGGGCCGGTCCCGCCCCCAGGCGAAACCGGCCCTCGCGATCACGCGGCCAGCAGTGCCGCGTACCTACTTGCTACTTGCTACTTGACCGGCTCGGGCTCCGGCTCGCTCTCCGCCTCGGCCGTGCCCGCCGGGTCCACCGGCGTCTTCACCGAGTCGAGGAGCAACTGCGCCACGTCCACGACCTGGAGCGCCTCCTTGGCCGCGCCATCGTTCTTCTTGCCGTTCACGGAGTCCGTGAGCATCACAAGGCAGAACGGGCAGGCCGTCGACACGATGTCGGGGTTGAGGGACAGCGCCTCGTCCACGCGCTCCGTGTTGATGCGCTTGCCGATCCGCTCCTCCATCCACATCCGCGCGCCACCCGCACCGCAGCAGAAGCCGCGCTCCTTGTGGCGGTGCATCTCCTGCTGGCGCAGGCCGGGGACGGCGGACATGATCTCGCGCGGCGGCGTGTAGATCTTGTTGTGGCGGCCCAGGTAGCACGGGTCGTGGTACGTGATGAGGCCCTCGACCGGCGTGACCGGGATCAGCTTGCCCTCGTCGATGAGGTGCTGGAGCAACTGCGTGTGGTGGATGACCTCGTAGTCGCCGCCGAGCTGCGGGTACTCGTTGCCGAGGGTGTTGAGGCAGTGCGGGCAGGTCGCGACGATCTTCTTGGCCGACTTGGGCTTCTTCGTCGCCTCGTCTTCGTCGTCTTCCCCGAACGCCATGTTCAGGGACGCGACATTCTCGGCGCCCAACTGCTGGAACAGCGGCTCGTTGCCGAGGCGGCGGGCCGAGTCGCCGGTGCACTTCTCGTCGCCGCCCATGATCGCGAACTTGACGCCCGCCATGTGCAGGAGCTCCGCGAAGGCCTTGGTGGTCTTCTTGGCGCGGTCCTCCAGGGCGCCCGCGCAGCCGACCCAGTAGAGGTACTCGACCTCGGTGAGGTCCTCGATGTCCTTGCCGACGACCGGCACCTCGAAGTCGACTTCCTTCGTCCACTCCAGGCGCTGCTTCTTGGCCAGACCCCAGGGGTTGCCCTTCTTCTCCAGGTTCTTGAGCATCGTGCCCGCCTCGGACGGGAACGCGGACTCGATCATCACCTGGTAGCGACGCATGTCGACGATGTGGTCGATGTGCTCGATGTCGACGGGGCACTGCTCGACGCAGGCGCCGCAGGTGGTGCAGGACCAGAGGACGTCGGGGTCGATGACGCCGTTCTCTTCGAAGGTGCCGATCAGGGGGCGCTCGGCCTCGGCGAGGGCGGCCGCGGGAACGTCCGCGAGGGCCTCGGCGGACGCCTTCTCCTCGCCCTCCATCGTCTTGCCGCCGCCCGCGAGCAGGTACGGCGCCTTGGCGTGCGCGTTGTCGCGCAGCGACATGATGAGGAGCTTGGGGGAGAGGGGCTTGCCGGTGTTCCAGGCGGGGCACTGCGACTGGCAGCGGCCGCACTCCGTACACGTGGAGAAGTCGAGCAGGCCCTTCCAGGAGAACTGCTCGACCTGGGAGACGCCGAAGACGGTGTCCTCGTCCGGGTCCTCCCAGTCGATCTCCTTGCCGCCGGAGGTCATGGGCAGCAGCGCGCCGAGCGCGGTGCCGCCGTCGGCCTTCCGCTTGAACCAGATGTTGGGGAACGCCAGGAAGCGGTGCCAGGCGACGCCCATGTCGGTCTTCAGGGCGACCGTGATCATCCAGATGAAGGAGGTCGCGATCTTCAGGCCCGCGAAGAAGTACGTGAGGTTCTGGAGCGTCGAGACGTCCATGCCCCCGAACCACGAGACGAACGGGTACGAGATGAAGAACGAGGCCTCGTAGCCGTCGACGTGGTGCTGGGCGCCCTCCAGGGCGTGCAGCGTGAAGATGCAGACGCCGACGATGAGGATGACGCTCTCGACGAAGTACGCCTGGCCCGTGTTGGAGCCCGCGAAGCGGGACTTGCGGCCGGGACGGTCGGGCCTGCTCAGCTGTCGTACGACGATCAGGGTCACGATGCCGAGGACCGTCATGGTGCCGAGGAACTCGACGAACATGTTGTACGGCGCCCAGTCACCGATGATCGGCAGCATCCAGTCGGCCTTGAAGAGCTGGCCGATGGCGTTGACGATCGTCAGGAGCAGCGAGAAGAAGCCCACCGCGACGAACCAGTGCGCCACGCCGACGATGCCCCACCGGTTCATCCGGGTGTGGCCCAGGAACTCCTTGGCCACGGTGAGGGTGCGCTCGGCCGGCGCGTCGGTTCGGGTGCCGGCGGGCACGGACTGACCGAGCCGCATGAACTGGTAGATCTGCACGATGGCACGGCCGAACAGCGCGACGCCGACCGCGATTAGGACCAGCGACACGATGATCGCGGCGAGTTGCATGGGGGCTCCCCGGGCCTGCGAGGCGAACTATTACTAAGCGGTAACTTATGCAGTCCGTCTGAGACTACCCACTTACTTCGCCGCACTGTAGCCAGGGAAGCGGTGATCTGCGTCGCTCAGGCTGCCCTTCCCGTGCGGCTTGCTGTGCCGCCCTTCGCGCGCCCCTTTCCACGGCGCCGCGCAACCATGCCCCCCGGGCGCGGCGTCTCCTCGCACAGCACCCTCGGGTTGCGCGTAAGGAACGGATAAGAGTTGAGTCGAGGTGACTCAGCTCTGTTGACGCAAGGCAACGCCTGGGGCATCCTTGAGTCAGTTCCACTCAAGAAGTTATCTGGAGGCATTGAAATGGCACGTGCGGTCGGCATCGACCTGGGCACGACTAACTCCGTCGTCAGCGTTCTGGAGGGCGGCGAGCCCACCGTCATCACCAACGCCGAGGGTGCCAGGACCACGCCGTCCGTCGTCGCCTTCGCGAAGAACGGTGAAGTGCTGGTCGGCGAGGTTGCGAAGCGCCAGGCGGTCACCAACGTCGACAGGACCATCCGCTCCGTCAAGCGCCACATGGGCACTGACTGGAAGGTGGACATCGACGAGAAGAGCTTCAACCCGCAGCAGATCAGCGCCTTCATCCTGCAGAAGCTGAAGCGCGACGCCGAGTCGTACCTGGGCGAGAAGGTCGCGGACGCGGTCATCACCGTCCCGGCGTACTTCAACGACTCCGAGCGCCAGGCCACCAAGGAGGCCGGCGAGATCGCGGGCCTGAACGTCCTGCGCATCGTCAACGAGCCCACCGCGGCCGCCCTGGCCTACGGCCTGGACAAGGACGACCAGACGATCCTCGTCTTCGACCTCGGTGGCGGCACGTTCGACGTGTCCCTCCTGGAGATCGGCGACGGCGTCGTCGAGGTGAAGGCCACGAACGGCGACAACCACCTCGGTGGCGACGACTGGGACCAGCGCGTCGTCGACTACCTGGTCAAGCAGTTCAACAACGGCCACGGCGTGGACCTCTCCAAGGACAAGATGGCGCTCCAGCGCCTGCGCGAGGCCGCCGAGAAGGCGAAGATCGAGCTGTCCTCCTCCACGGAGACCACGATCAACCTGCCGTACATCACGGCGTCCGCCGAGGGCCCCCTGCACCTGGACGAGAAGCTCACGCGCGCCCAGTTCCAGCAGCTCACGTCCGACCTCCTGGAGCGCTGCAAGACGCCGTTCCACAACGTCATCAAGGACGCGGGCATCGCCCTCTCCGAGATCGACCACGTGGTCCTCGTCGGCGGCTCCACCCGCATGCCCGCCGTCGCCGAGCTCGTCAAGGAGCTGACCGGCGGCAACGAGGCCAACAAGGGCGTGAACCCGGACGAGGTCGTCGCCATCGGCGCCGCCCTGCAGGCCGGTGTCCTCAAGGGCGAGGTCAAGGACGTCCTGCTCCTCGACGTCACCCCGCTGTCGCTTGGCATTGAGACCAAGGGCGGCATCATGACCAAGCTCATCGAGCGGAACACGACGATCCCGACCAAGCGGTCCGAGATCTTCACCACCGCCGAGGACAACCAGCCCTCCGTGCAGATCCAGGTCTACCAGGGCGAGCGCGAGATCGCGGCGTACAACAAGAAGCTCGGGATGTTCGAGCTCACCGGTCTGCCCCCGGCGCCCCGCGGCGTCCCGCAGATCGAGGTCTCCTTCGACATCGACGCCAACGGCATCATGCACGTGACCGCGAAGGACCTCGGCACGGGCAAGGAGCAGAAGATGACCGTCACCGGTGGCTCCTCGCTGCCGAAGGACGAGGTCAACCGGATGCGCGAAGAGGCCGAGAAGTACGCGGACGAGGACCACGCCCGCCGCGAGGCCGCCGAGTCCCGCAACCAGGGCGAGCAGCTCGTCTACCAGACCGAGAAGTTCCTCAAGGACAACGAGGACAAGGTCCCGGGCGACGTCAAGACCGAGGTCGAGACCGCCGTCGGCGAGCTGAAGGAGAAGCTCAAGGGCGAGGACACGGCCGAGATCCGCACCGCCACGGAGAAGGTCGCGGCCGTCTCCCAGAAGCTGGGCCAGGCGATGTACGCCGACGCCCAGGCGGCGCAGGGCGCGGCCGGCGCCGAGGGTGCCGCTCCGGGCGCCGAGGCTCCGAACATGTCCAAGGAAGACGACGTCGTGGACGCCGAGATCGTCGACGACGAGAAGCCCGGTGACGCGAAGGGCGGCGCTGCCTGATGACGGAGGAGACCCCGGGTTTCGGCGAGAACGCCGAGCAGCCCGACGTCCCCTCCGGCGGCGCCACTCCTGACGACAAGGCGCCGCAGGCCGAAGGGCCCTCCACCGAGGAGGGCCCGGCGGCCCCGGCCGGGGACGCGAACCAGGTCGCGGGCCTGACCGCCCAGCTGGACCAGGTCCGTACGGCGCTCAACGAGCGCACCGCGGACCTCCAGCGGCTGCAGGCCGAGTATCAGAACTACCGCCGCCGCGTGGAGCGGGACAAGGTGACGGTCAAGGAGATCGCCGCGGCGAACCTCCTGACCGAGCTCCTGCCGACGCTCGACGACGTGGGCCGCGCGAGGGAACACGGCGAACTGCTCGGCGGCTTCAAGTCCGTCGCCGAGGCGCTGGAGACCGTCGTCGCCAAGATGGGTCTGCAGCAGTTCGGCAAGGAGGGCGAGCCCTTCGACCCGACGATCCACGAAGCCCTGATGCACAGCTACGCACCGGACGTCACCGAGACGACGTGCGTCGCGATTCTCCAGCCGGGGTATCGCATCGGCGAGCGGGTCGTGCGCCCCGCGCGCGTGGCCGTCGCCGAGCCGCAGCCCGGCGCGCAGACGGTCAAGGCGGAGGGGTCCGAGGGCTCCGAGGGCAATGAGCCCGCACCCGCGAAGGCGGACGGCAAGGCCGAAGGCGCCGACGGCGCCCAGGACAAGGAGAGCGGTGGCCCGGACGAGGGCTGACGCCGAAACGGACGGCGGCTTCGGCGCCGAGGGTGACCTCGGCGCCGGCGCCCGCCGGATGACAGGGAAGGAGGGGCGTCGGGGATGAGCACCAAGGACTTCATCGAGAAGGACTACTACAAGGTCCTCGGCGTCCCCAAGGACGCCACCGAAGCCGAGATCAAGAAGGCGTACCGGAAGCTGGCTCGCGAGAACCACCCGGACGCCAACAAGGGCAACGCGAAGGCCGAGGAGCGCTTCAAGGAGATCTCCGAGGCGAACGACGTCCTCGGCGACCCGAAGAAGCGCAAGGAGTACGACGAGGCCCGCGCGCTCTTCGGCAACGGCGGATTCAGGCCGGGCCCGGGAGGCGCCGGCGGCGGCTCGTTCAACTTCGACCTGGGCGACCTCTTCGGAGGCGGCGCCCCGGGCGGAGGCGGACAGACGGGCGCCGGCGGCTTCGGGGGCGGTCTCGGTGACGTCTTCGGGGGCTTGTTCAACCGCGGCGGAGCGACCGCGGGCACGCGTACGCAGCCGCGCCGCGGCCAGGACGTCGAGTCCGAGGTCACGCTGAGCTTCACGGAGGCGGTGGACGGCGCGACGGTTCCGCTGCGCATGTCGTCCCAGGCCCCCTGCAAGGCGTGCTCGGGCACGGGCGACAAGAACGGCACCCCGCGCGTCTGCCCGACGTGCGTGGGCACCGGACAGGTCTCGCGCGGCGGCGGTGGCGGCTTCTCGCTCACCGACCCGTGCGTGGACTGCAAGGGCCGCGGCCTCATCGCGCAGGACCCCTGCGAGGTGTGCAAGGGCTCAGGGCGTGCCAAGTCGTCCCGCACGATGCAGGTGCGCATTCCGGCGGGCGTCTCCGACGGCCAGCGGATCCGCCTGCGCGGCAAGGGCGGCCCCGGCGAACGCGGCGGCCCGGCAGGCGACCTGTACGTCGTCGTGCACGTGGACGCCCACCCGGTGTTCGGCCGCAAGGGCGACAACCTGACGGTGACCGTGCCGGTGACGTACGCGGAAGCGGCGCTCGGCGGCGAGGTCAAGGTGCCCACCCTGGGCGGCCCGCCCGTCACCCTGAAGCTGCCCCCCGGCACGCCCAACGGCCGCACCATGCGCGCCCGCGGCAAGGGCGCGGTCCGCAAGGACGGCACCCGGGGCGATCTGCTCGTCACGGTGGAGGTCGCCGTACCGACGACGCTCTCCGTCGCCGCGCAGGAAGCCCTGGAGGCGTACCGGAAGGCGACTGCGGACACCGATCCGCGGGCAGAACTGTTCAAGGCCGCGAAGGGAGCGTGACCTCATGGAGCGGGACGGCCGCCGACGCAACCCGTACCAACTGACGGACGAGACCCCGGTGTACGTCATTTCGGTGGCGGCCCAGCTCTCCGGCCTGCATCCGCAGACCTTGAGGCAGTACGACCGCCTGGGCCTGGTCTCGCCCGACCGCACCGCGGGCCGGGGCCGGCGCTACTCCGCCCGCGACATCGAACTGCTGCGCACCGTCCAGCAGTTGTCGCAGGAGGAGGGCATCAACCTCGCGGGCATCAAGCGCATCATCGAGCTGGAGAACCAGGTCGCGGCGCTCCAGGCGCGCGTGGCCGAGCTCTCGTCGGCCGTGGAGGGCGCGGCGGCGGCGATGCAGCAGCGGGAGGCCGCGGTGCACGCGTCCTACCGCCGCGATCTGGTGCCGTATCAGGACGTGCAGCAGGCGAGCGCGCTCGTGGTGTGGCGGCCCAAGAGGTCGCCGGAGGCGTAAGCCCGCGTGCGGGTGTGGTGGTTGGGGCCGGGTGGATTCGCGCTGACGCGGGAATCCACCCGGCCCTTTCACGCGTGGCGCCGGACGACTTTAGGCTGAACCCGACCGCTTTTTCGCGTGAGCATCCGCGTCTCGCATCGTGCGTCTCGCATCGTTCAACGCGTATCGCTCAACGTTCAACGTCTTCGTCTTTCATCGGGGGAGTGAGTTCTCATGGCCATGGTGGGGCTGTTCTGGATCGCCGAGGGCGATGTGTACGTGGGCTCGAAGCCGTCGGGTCTGGCGCCCGGGGTGCGCCTGACACCGGACGGCGTCACGGGCCTCGGCCATCCGCAGTCCGGCCTGTGGCTGTGGGACGACGTCGAGTCCCTGACCGTCGAGGACGTCCCCCTGAAGTCCCTGAAGCGGCACGTGGGCGTGGTCGTCGAGATGGCGCTGTCGATGGGCCTCGGCGGCGGTCAGGACGCGGAGGGGACGATGACGGTGTGCGTCGGCACGGCCGACGAGGAGGTCGAGCTGACGACGTACACAGCCGCCGCGTCCGGCTACTCGCAGACCGAGTACGACCTGTCCCGCGCCCTGCTGGCCCGCCTCACGGACGGCGCCGCCACCATGATGACCACGCTCGCGGCGATGGCCGAGTGGGGCCGCTCGCACGAGGGCGGCACCCCGCGCAGGGACGAGCGGGAGCGGCTGCTGCGGGAGTGGGCCGACGGCCAGAACGCGCCGCATGCCTGAGCCGTCCGGGCCGCCCGCGGTTTCCGGGGCGCTCACTCCCCCCGAGGACGTGAGCGCCCCGGCCGGCCACGGGGCGTAGCCGAACCGGGGCGACCCTTAGGGAAGCGCGACTCTGCGGGGGGAGACCACGACAGAGCCACTTGGCAACCGGGAACGGTCCGGTTCCAGTACCGAAGTGGGACTGGCCGCTCCCCGCCGCCATCACCACGATGCAACGCCCCGCCCACTCTCCGCTACCGTCATCTTGTTGCGGTGCAACGGGCGGAGGTGGGGGCAAGTGGCACCAATTCCGGACGTTCGTGATTCAGCGGGTTTGCCCGGGGCCCAGGATTCCTGAGCGACCGATGAGGAAACCGAGCTGGGTGCGGCTGGTGCTGCCCAGGTTCCTGGCGAGCTTGGCGATGTGGACGCGTACGGTCCGTACGTTCATGCCGAGCCGCTCGGCGATGTCGGCGTCCGTGAGCCCCTCGACGAGGAGTTCCGCGATGGTGCGCTGCCGCGCGGTGACGCCGTTCTCGGCGGGCTGCGGGGCCGCGGGATGCGGGAACAGCGGGGTGGCGAGCTGCCAGAGCCGGTCGAAGAGGGTGGCGAGGTAGCCCACCAGGGCCGGGGCGCGGATCTCCAGGGCCTCCCCGAAGTCCCGGTCCGCCGGCACGAACGCGACCGTACGGTCGAACACCACGAGCTGCTCGGTCACTTCACTCAGCGTCCGCACCTCCACGTCCCCCTCAAGGCGTTCGAAGTGCGCGATCACGGGAAACGCGTGCCGGGTGGTGTGCTGGTACAGCGTCCGCATCCGGCACCCCCGCGAGAGCAGCGACTGCTCACGGGGCGGCGCGGCCCCGAGATCGGAGATGGGGCGAAAGCCGCCGGGCTGGATGGTGAGGACTTCGCGGGTGCAGTGGGAGACGGCTTGGTCCATGGCTGCCGTGATGTGGGGGAGGCCCTTGAGGGGGGTGATGGCGGAGGGCGTGGCGGGGGCGGAGGTACTCGCGGCACCAGCTCCTGCTTCTGCTCCTGCCCCTGTCCCTGTCCCTGTCCCTGCCAGGACACCGGCACCGGGACCGCTCGGGAACCCCATGGCGAGCAGCGGCTGGAACGCCGCCGCCAGCTCCTCCTCGCGCTGCCGCTCGTGCGTCACCTCCTCCTCGATCCCGCGCAGCAGCCGCCGCAGCGCGTTCGCGGGTTTGCTCGGCAGCAGCCACTGCATGTCGTCGACGTCGGGGTGCAGGAGCCCGAAGTCGACGAGGCACGGGACGGTTTCGGCCTCCCGGCTGTGTACGCGGCCCTCGCGCAGGGCGCGTACGTAGAGGGCGGAGCCGGGGGCGCAGGGCTCGTCCGCGCGGTGCGGCCGGTGCGGTGCGGTCGTGGCGTCGGGCGGGGCGCCCGTGCCCGGTCTGTACGGCCCTCTGTACGGTCCGGTGTCTCTGGGCACGCTGATGCTTCCTCCCCGTTGGAATCCCCGTTGGAACTGGCTGATGCCACTGATGCCACCGCCGGCCGCCCGCAGGCCTTGCGGGCGCGCCCCGTCCGCGCCCGGCGCCGTCAGTCGAGCAGGCCCGACCGGCTGATGAGGAAGCCGAGTTGGGCGCGGCTGTTGCTGCCGAGGACCGCGGCGAGTCTGGCGATGTGCTCGCGGGCGGTGCGTACGTTCATGTCGAGGCGGCCCGCGATCTCCGTGTCGGTGAGGCCCTCGGTGAGCAGGCTCGCGATGTCCCGCTGGACGGGGCCGACCGCCTGGTCCGGAGGGCGCGGCACGTCCTCGCGGTGCAGCGGGGTCGCAAGGCGCCACAGGATGTCGAAGGCCGTGACGACGTACGTGACCAGGGCGGGGGAGCGCAGTTCGAAGGCCACGCGGCCGTCCTCGGCGGCCGGGATGAACGCCACGTCCCGGTCGAACACGAGGAGACAGGGCGGGAGTTCGTCGAGGGTGCGGACCTCGCAGTCGACTCCGGGCAGCGGTCCTGGCGTGGTGTGCGGCAGGGCGAGCGTACGCATGCTGCCGCCGCGGGCCGCGAACTCCGCCATGCGCCAGGGCTCTTCGCGCGGCAGCAGCCGGTCCTGGCGGGGGTTCGCGGGCTGGATGCCGATGACCTCGTCCGAGGCGTCGGCGAGGGCCTGCCACACGGCCCGTCTGATGCGGGGCACCCCCTTGAGCACGGTGACCTGGCCGGCCGCCGCACCCGGCTCCGTGCCGGCGCCGAGCCGCAGGAACGGTTCGAAGGCGGTGGCGAGGCGTGAGGCCCGGCCGCGGTGGCGCGCGATGCTCTCCTCGATCTCGTCGAGGAGCCGCGGCAGGGCGATCAGAGGGGTGCTCGGACGCAGCGACGACGCGTCGTCGGGATCGGCGTACAGCAGACCGGAGTCGACGAGGCAGGGCGCGTGGGCCGCTTCGGCGCACGGGACCCGGCCCTCGGTCAGCGCGCGTGCGTAGGCCTCGCGGCCTGCCTCACAGAGCACTGTGTGGTCGTGGTCCTCATGGCCTTCGTGCCGCATGTGCGTCGCGCCGCCCCCATGGGTGCCGGTGGCGGGGCCGCCCCCCGCCGGGGCGCCCGTCTCCCGCACCGCTCCGTCCTGCACGATGCTCCCTCGGTCCCCCTGTCCTGATGTCGGTTCCGACGTTCGCGTACGTGCCTGTCATTCGCACGCGCGACGGTGTTGTGCGTGGGTGGCCATTGTTCCCAGCGACCCCCGCGTATTCAATGGCGGATCTATTTCTAGGAATCCTGGCCCAATTATTCGGAACACGGCAGGACGCCGGCCGCTCCGCCCGCAGGGGGCGGCCGACGCGTACGGACCCGTCGGTGCCGTAACCGTGCCCGCGCGCCGATGCCGGACGGGCCGGAGGTACCGCGCCCGGTGCCCCGCGGACCCCCCGACGTGCCCCGACGACCGACGTGGGACGACTCACGAAGGCCGCCGCAGACGCGCGAGCACACGCGAAGACGGATGCGCAACAGCCCACCCATAACCAAACAAACCAACTGCAACTCGACCATCGGGGAAAATGCCACCGAGAGAGAATCGGCCCCGCCAGCCCAATTCGAGCCGATCTTCCTTCCTGCTGCCGGGAGTTGACCTTACGGCATGGGTGACCTGCCTTGTTGGTTCGCGCGACGGCCGTCCGTAAGTCCCTGCCGTGTTGTGGGCGGGCTCCATTGGTTGGTGAGGCGCTGGGGTTTATGGTGCAGAGGCCGCGCTCGGGGGACTTCGCGGCCGCAGGCGCGGGGAAGGGGGGTGAGGGGTGGTCGAGGACGGACTGCGCGCAATACTCAGAAGACTGCGGGCCGGAATCCGGCCCGAGGAAGTGGGGTTGAATCCGAAACCGTCGGGGCGGCCAGGACCACGGGTTATCGGGCTCTCGCAGCCCGATATGGACTTTCTCACCAACCGGGCCGTGGGTACGTACCACCGATTCGAGTCCGGGAAGATATCGCCGCGCGACGAGTATCTGCGCCGGGTGGGCCACATTCTCCGAATGAGCGAGGCCGAGTTCACGCACGTGTACTTGCTGGCCCTCGGTCAGCGCCCGCCCCATCCGCTGTCGCCCGACGGCGGGACGGTCCTCGCCTGCGCCGGGGCCTGGCAGCGCGCGATCTCCGGGCAGCGCGAGATGGCGTACGTCATCAACGTCCAGTGGGACCTCGTCGCGTACAACGAGCAGTTCGCCGAGCTGTTCACCGGCGGCGTGCCGCCCGAGAACCCGCTGCGCTGGATCGCGCTGTCCGACGAGGCCCGCGAGCACACGCTCACGGACTGGGAGACCCGGTGGGCGCCGCGCGTGCTCAGCCAGCTCCGGTACGCCCGCATCCAGTACCCCGGCAACCGCGCGCTCGCGCAACTGCACCAGGATGTCCTCAGGGACCGCCTCGCGGGCCCGATCTACCGGCACAGCGCGGAGCTGAATCCCCATTCGGCGGACGACGTACGGCCGTTGCGGCACCCTACGAAGGGGCCCGGAACGGTCACCGTCCTCGCGTCGGAGCCGGAGAGCACGCCGGGGGCGCGGCATGTGGTCCTGCTCTTCGACCCGCAGGGCGAGGGTGCCACTGCCGTGGCCGGGTGCGGGCGGGCCGCGCGATGAGATGAGTGGACGATGAGGTGAGAGCCGTATGGACGCTGCAGGGGTGAGGAGGCCTGGCGTGGGCGCCGCTGCGCCCGTGGACAGCGCCGTGGTCCCGCCGGACGGCGCGGGCGGCTCCCCGGGCGGTGCTGTGGCCCCGCTGGACGGCGGTGTGGTCCCCCTGGACGGCTGGGACGCCGTGCCGCCGCCGGCCGCGGGGCTGGCGCCCGCCTGCTACTCCCCCGTCATGCACGCCATCGCCGCTGACCTCAACGGCCGTGGCTACCCCGTGACTTGGGTCGTAGACCGCCAGATGCTGGCTGGCGATTTCCCTCTCCAGGTCATCGCCAAGGTCTCCGTCGTCCGCGTCCTGAACATCGCCCTCGACGACCGCCCGTCCCCGCGCGGGCCCTCCTGGCAGGTCAGCATGGGGCGGCCCTCGTCCGTGCGGTGGGAGCAGTCGGCGGTCCTGGAGCTCGGCGCGGGGGCGCTCGACGCGGAGTGCGTGGTGCGGGAGGCTCTGCGGGCGCTGGGGTTGCCGTTGCAGCGGGCTGTCTACCACTGAGGTGGGCGCTTTCCCCTGCGCCGGGGGCGGGGCCGGTTCAGTGGGTGTGGTCCAGGATTCCCGACTTGCCGATGAGGTAGCCGAGTTGGGCTCGGCTTGTGCTTTTCAGGACGGCTGAGAGTTTGGCTATGTGGACTCGGGCGGTGCGGACGTTCATGCCGAGGCGGGCGGCTATTTCTGTGTCGGTGAGGCCTTCTGTGAGGAGGGCGGCTATGGCTTGTTGGCGGGGGGTTATGCCGTTCTTGGTGGGCTGGTATGCCGCTTCGGGGAACATGGGTGTGGCCAGCCGCCACATCAGGTCGAAAACGGTGACGAGGTATGAGATGACAGCCGGGGTGCGCAGGGCGAGGGCGTTTCCGTGGTCCCTGTCCGCCGGTATGAGCGCCACTTTGCGGTCGAAGACGAGCAGGCGGTTCGGGAGTTCGTCCAGGGTCCTGACCTCGACATCGCCCGTGAGTTGCTCGTAGTAGGAAGTCGCCCAGGGCGAGTAGCGGGCCGTGTGCTGATACAGGGTGCGGGTTCGTCCGCCGCGCTCGATGAATTCCTGTGTGCGCCGTATCGCGTCCGCCTGGTCGACGTTGGGCCGTCTTCCGCCGGGCTGGACGGTGAGGACTTCATGGCGGGAGTCGGCCAGGATTTCCCCGATGGTGCTGTTGATCGCCGGATGCCCGTGCAGAACGGTGACCCCCGGAGTCGCGGACCCCTGGAACTTTCCGTGGTGCAGTCCCATGAGCGGCTGAAAGGAGGCGGCCAGTGCCGCTTCGCGCCGCCGGTACTGCGCGATGCGTTTCTCGATGCCGTCCAGCAACTGCGGGAGGGCCACCGCAGGGGCGACGGGCCTGAACCAGCGCGCGTCCTCGTCGTCGGGGACCAGCAGTCCGCTCTCGCGGAGGCAGGGGGCCCGGCCGGTCTCGCTGCTGTGGATGCGGCCGTCCCGCAGGGCGCGGGCGTAGAGCGCACCGCCCGCCTCACACAGTTCCCCCACCTCATGCGCCCTGTGCTCCGTCACCACGCCGCCGTTCCTCCCCGCACCCCCTGAAGCCCCCGCCCCAGGTGCCGACAGCTAGTGATTCTGGTCGAGAACCCCCGACTGGCCAATGAGATATCCGAGTTGGGCGCGGCTGTTGCTGCCGAGGATCGCGGCGAGTTTGGCGATGTGCTCGCGGGCGGTGCGTACGTTCATGCCGAGGCGGGCGGCGATCTCCGTGTCCGTGAGGCCCTCTATGAGGAGTTCGGCGATGGCCCGCTGACGGGTGGTGACGCCGTTCTCGGCGGGGAGCTGGGCCGCCTGCGGGAACATCGGCGTGGCCAGGTGCCACAGTCGCTCGAAGGTGGTGAAGAGGTAGTCGACGATGGCCGGCTGACGTACTTCAAGGGCCACCGTGCGGTCCTTGCTCGCGGGGATGAAAGCCACCGCGTGGTCCAGTACCACCATGCGCTCGGTTACCTCGTTGAGCGTGCGGACTTCTACGTCGCCGTCCAGTTGCTCGTAGTGGGCGAGGGCGGGGAGGGAGTGACGCGTGGTGTGCTGGTACAGGGTGCGCATGCGGCAGCCGCGGGAGAGGAATTCCTGTTCGCGGGGGAGCGCGTCGGCCAGGATCTCGGGGGAGCGGGCGCCGCCGGGCTGCACGGTGAGTACCTCGTGCCGGGCGTCCGTCATGGCCTGCGTGATCGCCGTGTTGATGCGCTCGAAGCCGTCGAGGACGGTGATCTCCGGGGCCTCCGTCCCGGACGTCTGGCGCGCGTCCAGCGCCATCAGGGGCTCGAACATCGCCGTCAGCTTCTCTTCGCGTTCGCGGTGGCGCGCGATGTGGTCCTCGATGCCGCGCAGGAGTTGCGGCAGCGCGACGGCCGGGGCGGTGGGGCGCAGCCATGCCATGTCGTCGATGTCCGGGTGCAGGAGGCCGAAGTCGATCAGGCAGGGGGCGTCGTCGGCGTCCTGGTGCTGGACGCGGCCTTCGCGCAGGGCGCGGGCGTAGAGGGTCGAACCCGCCTCACACAACTCGTCGGGTCCGTGAGGGTGAGGGCGAGGTTCGGTGGTCATTTCGGTTTGTCCTGCTCGAGGATGCCGGACTGGGCGATGAGGTAGCCGAGTTGGGCGCGGCTTCCGCTGCCCAGGGCGGCGGCGATTTTGGCGATGTGGGCGCGGCAGGTGCGGACGTTCATGCCGAGGCGGCGGGCGATGGCTTCGTCTACGTGGCCTTCGATGAGGAGTTTAGCTATGGACCGTTGGACGCCAGTGATGCCGTTAGGCGAGATTTCGTACGGAACCTCTTCGGTCAGGGGGATGGCCCGCTGCCAGAGTTGTTCGAACACTTTGGTGAGGTATCGCACCAGGCCTGGGTGGCGGAGTTCGAGCGCTACGCGACGGTCGTCGCTTGCCGGAATGAAGGCGACGGTCTCATCGAAGATGATCAATCGCTCGATCAACTCCTCCAGAGTCCGTACCTGGACCTTGCCGCCTGATATGCGGTCCACGTAGGCCAGAGTCCCTTGGCTGTGCCGCGCCGTGTGCTGGTACAGCGTGCGGATGCTGACGCCACGGTCGGTGAGCGGCCGGTCTCGTTCAAGGGCCTGAGTCAGGGCGTCCGCCGGGCGGCCACCGCCTGGTTGCACCGTCAGAACCGACGTCTGGCACTCGTTGGTGGCCAGATTCAGACTCTCATTGATTCGATCGAATCCCTCCAGGACCGTGATCGCATGCGTCGCCACCGGTTGTTGTGCGCTTATGGCCAAGAACGGCTCAAAGATGTCGGTGAGTTGAAGCGACAGGCGGCGTCGGTCCTGGATCTCGCGCTCCAGCGGGTGCAGGCGCTGAGCGAGCACTGAGGAGGGAGGGACAGGATGCAGCCAGTTGGGATCGTCGGGGTCCGGGTGCAGCAAGGCGAATTCGACGAGACAGGGGGCGGGTTCCGCGTCGGCGCGGGCGATGCGTCCGGCACTCAGGGCGTGGGCATAAAGCCGGGCTCCCTCGTCACACAGTTCGGTGATGGAGTGTGGATGTGTCGGTTTTGTGTCTGTTGTAAGCAAATCTCCACCCCCCAGGGTTCTGTATGTGCAGGAACATGATGCACCGCCCCTGTGGCTTCGACGTGCTTGATTGAGACATCGTCTTCTTTGAGCCGGGGGAGTGGAACCTACCAAGTGAGGACGAAGCCGACTATGCGCGTGAAAATACTTGGTTCGGCGCTTGCTGCGGTCTTCTCTGCTGCTGTGGCTCTCGTTGCCCTCGGGGGCTTGAGCGCTGACACCGGGGAGCGAGCCCAGACTGTGCGCCAACCAGACACGGGCTGGACAAGCGTGGAGGCGGCCGAAGGGGACACCGGCTGGACCAGTGGCCCCAAGGGGGGAGCAGCATGACCACGCCCCCTGACGACCGCACCTTCCGCCGAGAAATGGCCACCGCCTACCGCTCGGGCTGGCACTTCATCGACCTCGTCACCGCGATCCCCCACCCCGGCGACTCGTTGATGGTCACCCTTGTCGGAGAGCCCGTCATCATCGTGCGCGACGACGACGAGGACATCCGCGCCTACCGGTGCCTCCGCCGCCCCCGCGGCGCCCCCCAGCCGGTCCGGTGCGCCATCCGCTACGGCATGGTCTTCGTGAACCTCGACCAGCGCGACCACCAGGTCATCGACAAGCGGAAGCGCGACGCCGACCACAAGGCCGTCGAGCGGCACACCGCCGCCGACCCCCTCGCTACCACCCCCCGCAGCGCCTGACGCGATTCCCCCGTCGTTGTAAATCGCGCAGGTGCTTCCCCCAGCAGCGGCGCCACCGTGGACCTGAACACGGTGGCGCCGCTGTGGTGTGCGCGGCCACCGAAAGCCGCACCCGGAAGGCCGCACCCCGCAAGGCTCAGGCGCCCGCGCCCGGACCCGCCTTGCCGAGCGCCCGGTCCACCCGGATCTCGATCACCACCCGGTCCGGATTCACCCGCGGCACCCGCCCGTACCGCTCCTCGTACCGCCGCTCCCCCTCCGCCACCCGCCCGGCCTCCGCCGACACCACGGCCCGCCCCTCCAGCGTCGCCCAGCGCCGCCCGTCCACCTGGCACACGGCCACCCGCGCACCCCCGCCGTCAAGCCCGGACGCCGCCAGGACGTGCGCCACCTTCCTGCTGGACTTGTTCGCGAGGACCCGGGCCAGGCCCGCCTCGGGGTCGTACGTCACGCCGACCGGCACCACGTGCGGGGTGCCGTCGGGGCGCAGGGTCGTCAGGGTGCACAGGTGGCGTTCACGCCAGAAGCTGAGGTACGGGGCGGGCGGGTCGCCCGGATCTATGGCCATGCCCAGGAACCTAGCCGCACTCTCCGCCCAGGAGCCTGGCCCCACCCACCTTGAGCGAAATAGACTCAACTTTGTGTACGTTAGTTAAGTCAGTATTGGATATGGGTACGCGAACAGCCCTCAGCCGACCCAGGAGGAGACCCGCACGTGGACGCCGAGCTGACCAACAGGAGCCGGGACGCGATCAACGCGGCCACCAGCCGGGCCGTGTCCGGAGGCCATGCGGATCTGACGCCCGCACATCTGCTCCTGTCACTGCTTGAGGGGCAGGACAACGAGAACATCACCGACCTCCTCGCCGCCGTCGACGCCGACCAGGCGGCCGTGCGCGCCGGCGCCGAGCGCGTGCTCGCCGCGCTGCCCAGCGTCACCGGGTCGACGGTCGCCCCGCCGCAGCCCAACCGCGACCTGCTGGCCGTCGTCGCCGACGCCGCGCAGCACGCCAAGGAGCTGGGCGACGAGTACCTCTCCACCGAACACCTGCTCATCGGCCTCGCCGCGAAGGGCGCCGCCGCCGGTGACGTACTGAACCAGAACGGCGCGAGCGCGAAGAAGCTGCTCGCCGCCTTCGAGACGAGCCGCGGAGGACGTCGCGTGACCACCCCCGACCCCGAGGGTCAGTACAAGGCCCTGGAGAAGTTCGGCACGGACTTCACCGCCGCGGCCCGCGCGGGGCGCCTCGACCCCGTCATCGGGCGGGACCAGGAGATCCGGCGGGTCGTGCAGGTGCTGTCCCGGCGTACCAAGAACAACCCGGTTCTTATTGGTGAGCCAGGCGTCGGCAAGACCGCCGTCGTCGAAGGGCTCGCGCAGCGCATCGTGAAGGGGGACGTGCCGGAGTCGCTGAAGAACAAGCGGCTGGTGTCCCTTGATCTTGGTGCCATGGTCGCGGGGGCCAAGTACCGGGGCGAGTTCGAGGAGCGGCTCAAGACCGTTCTCTCCGAGATCAAGGAGAGCGACGGGCAGATCATTACGTTCATTGATGAGTTGCACACAGTTGTTGGGGCCGGAGCCGGTGGGGACTCCGCCATGGACGCCGGGAACATGCTCAAGCCCATGCTCGCCCGTGGTGAGTTGAGGATGGTCGGCGCCACCACCCTCGACGAGTACCGCGAGCGGATCGAGAAGGATCCCGCCCTGGAGCGCCGCTTCCAGCAAGTCCTGGTGGCCGAGCCGAGCGTCGAGGACTCCATCGCCATCCTGCGCGGGCTCAAGGGGCGGTACGAGGCCCATCACAAGGTCCAGATCGCCGACAGCGCGCTCGTCGCCGCCGCCACGCTCTCGGATCGGTACATCACCTCGCGGTTCCTGCCGGACAAGGCCATCGACCTCGTGGACGAGGCGGCCTCGCGGCTGCGGATGGAGATCGACTCCTCGCCCGTCGAGATCGACGAACTCCAGCGCGCCGTAGACCGGTTGAAGATGGAGGAGTTGGCGCTCAGCAAGGAGACGGACCCTGCCTCCAAGCAGCGGCTTGAGAAGTTGCGGCGTGATCTTGCCGACAAGGAAGAGGAGTTGCGGGGGCTCACCGCTCGGTGGGAGAAGGAGAAGCAGTCCCTCAACCGCGTCGGCGAGCTGAAGGAGAAGCTCGACGAGCTCCGCGGACAGGCCGAACGGGCGCAGCGGGACGGCGACTTCGACACCGCTTCCAAGCTTCTGTACGGGGAGATCCCCGGCGTCGAGCGTGACCTGGAGGTCGCCTCGGAGGCCGAGGAGGAGGCCGCCAAGGCCGACACCATGGTCAAGGACGAGGTCGGGCCCGACGACATCGCCGACGTCGTCGCCGCCTGGACCGGCATCCCCGCCGGACGGCTGCTCGAAGGCGAGACCCAGAAGCTGCTCCGGATGGAGAGCGAGCTGGGCAAGCGCCTCATCGGGCAGGGCGAGGCCGTGCGGGCCGTGTCGGATGCCGTGCGCAGGACGCGGGCGGGCATCGCCGACCCCGACCGGCCCACCGGATCGTTCCTCTTCCTCGGGCCCACCGGCGTCGGCAAGACCGAGTTGGCCAAGGCCCTCGCCGACTTCCTCTTCGACGACGAGCGGGCCATGGTCCGCATCGACATGAGTGAGTACGGGGAGAAGCACAGTGTGGCCCGGTTGGTCGGGGCGCCTCCCGGTTATGTCGGGTACGAAGAGGGCGGGCAGCTCACCGAGGCCGTGCGCCGGCGGCCGTACTCCGTCGTGCTGCTCGACGAGGTCGAGAAGGCGCACCCCGAGGTCTTCGACGTCCTGCTGCAGGTCCTCGACGACGGGCGGCTCACGGACGGGCAGGGGCGGACCGTGGACTTCCGCAACGCCATCCTCATCCTGACCTCCAACCTCGGCAGCCAGTATCTCGTCGAGCCCCTGACCAGTGAGGAAGAGAAGGAGCAGCAGGTTCTGGAGGTCGTGCGGGCCTCGTTCAAGCCCGAGTTCCTGAACCGGCTCGACGATCTCGTCGTCTTCTCCGCGCTGTCCAAGGACGAGCTCGCGCACATCGCCGAGCTGCAGATCGCGCGGCTCGCCAAGCGCCTCGCCGACCGGCGGCTCACCCTCGACGTCACGCCCGAGGCCCTGGCCTGGCTGGCCGACGAGGGCAACGACCCCGCGTACGGAGCGCGGCCGCTGCGCCGCCTCATCCAGACCTCCATCGGCGACCGGCTCGCCAAGGAGATCCTGGCGGGCGAGGTCAAGGACGGCGACACCGTGCGCGTGGACGTCTTCGGGGACGGCCTGATCGTGGGCCCGGCGGCCGGGGCGGAAGCCGCTTCGGGGACCGGGAAGACGCTGTAAAGAGCCGTAACCGGTCACTTCCAGGGGCGGGGGTTGCGGGCCCCCGCCCGGCATGGGAGAGGATGGCTCAATCCGTACGAAGTACGAAGGGAAATAACGGTGACCATCGACCCGTCCTCGATTCCGAATTTCGGGGGCCAGCCCGAACCGCAGCAGGGCGCAGGACCGGCGGGCCCCGTCGTCCCTGACCAGGACCTGGTGAAGCAGCTCCTGGATCAGATGGAGCTCAAGTACGTCGTCGACGACGAGGGTGACCTCGCGGCGCCGTGGGAGGAGTTCCGTACGTACTTCATGTTCCGCGGCGAGGACGACCAGGCGGTCTTCTCGGTGCGGACGTTCTACGACCGGCCGCACGGCATCGAGGAGAAGCTCCAGCTCCTCGAGTCCATCGACGACTGGAACCGCCGCACGCTGTGGCCCAAGGTCTACAGCCACACCCACGACGACGGCACGGTCCGCCTGATCGGCGAGGCCCAGATGCTGATCGGCACGGGTGTCTCGCTTGAGCACTTCGTGTCGTCGACGGTGAGCTGGGTGCGGGCCGCGATCGAATTCGACCGCTGGCTCGTCGAGCAGCTCGGCCTCGAAGAGGCCGTCGACGCCGCCGAGGGCGAGGGGAAGCCCGGGGACGACGAGGCCTGAGGGCCCCGCGTACCGCGAGCGCGTGAGTTACAAGGGCATACGGGCGATCGCCACCAGATACGTCCCGTACGCCACCGAGAGCCCGGCCAGGGCGCCCACCACCAGGTAGGCGTTCCTCGGCCGGGCTCTCGCCGTCCGCGTCACCGCGAGGGCCAGCGGGATCAGGAGCGGGAAGGCGGGCAGCAGGAAGCGCGGCTTCGACTCGAAGAAGCCCGAGCCGCCGACCGTGATCAGCAGCAGCACCCCGGTGTAGACGAGCAGCGGCAGCGGCGCCCGGTCGGCCACGAGCAGCGCGAACAGCAGCACCGCCACCGCGACGATCACCAGCGTCATGGAGTGCACCAGCTTGTCGCCGTGCAGGAGCAGATGCTCGGCGAAGGCGAACGAGCCCGCGCCGAAGTCGAAGCGCGAGCCCCAGCCGCGCTGCACCGCGAAGTAGCCGCCGAGCGCGTCGCCCCGGCGCAGCCCGACCCACAGGACGTACGCGGCCCAGCCGAGCGGGGCGAGCAGCGCGCCCGTCCACAGCCTGTGGGGAACTCCGCGCCCGCGCCGCCGCGCGATCTCGTACACCGCCACGGCGAGCACCGCCGCCGCCACCGCGAAGCCGTTCGGCCGGGCCAGGCCCGCGAGCGCCGCGAGCGCGCCCGCCCACAGCCAGCGGCGGGTGAGCAGCGCGTACAGGGACCAGGCCGCGAGCGCGGTGAGGACCGGCTCGGTGTACGCCATCGACAGGATGACGGAGTGCGGCATCAGGCCCCACAGGAGCACCAGGACGGTGGCGGTGCGGCGGTCGTACAGGCGGGCGGCGAGCGCGTAGATGCCGAGGGCGGCGGCCCCGGCGGCGAGCCAGGACACGAGGAGTCCGGCCGCGCCGTGGGACAGCGGAGTGAGGGTGGTGACCGCGCGGATCAGGCCCGGGTACAGCGGGAAGAACGCCAGGTCGCTCTGGACCACGCCCGGCTCGAAATGGAGGGTGCGGCCGTAGCCGTGGGCGGCGATGCCGGTGTACCAGCGGGAGTCCCAGGAGCGGCCGAGAAGGCGGAAGGTGTCCTGCCCGGTGGCGTGCGCCACGGCCGTCACGGCGAGCAGGCCGGTGAGCCGCGCGGCGGCGAAGACGCCGAGGGCGCGCACGGCTGTCGGCCCCTTGGGGGTGTAGGCGCGGCACTGGGTGCGGGGAGGTTCGGTGAGGGGGGCCGGGACCGTGGGGCTCGGGTGAGTCACACCCGAACCCTCGGGCGTCGTGGCGGCGGACACCAGCCGGATGGGTCCGTGTGGGTGCGCGCCGCCACCCCCAGTGGCTACAGGGCCTTCAGCCGGTCCACCGCGTCCGCGAGGACCTCCGTGCGCTTGCAGAACGCGAACCGCACGAAGGGCGCGCCCTCCTCCCGGTGGTCGTAGAAGACGGCGTTCGGGATGGCGACGACGCCGGCGCGCTCCGGCAGGGCGCGGCAGAAGGCGAAGCCGTCGCCGCCGTGCGAGCGGCTGTCGCCGAGGGGGCGGATGTCGGTGGTGATGAAGTACGTGCCCTGGGGGCGGTAGACCTCGAAGCCCGCCGCGGTCAGGCCCGCGGACAGCAGGTCCCGCTTGGCGCGCAGGTCCTCGCGCACGGACGTGAAGTACGACTCGGGCAGCGCGAGCGCCTCCGCGATCGCGTACTGGAAGGGGCCCGAAGCCACGAACGTCAGATACTGCTTCGCCGAGCGCACCGCCGTGACCAGCTCCGGCGTGGACGTCACCCAGCCGACCTTCCAGCCGGTGAACGAGAACGTCTTGCCCGCCGAGCCGATGGTGACCGTGCGCTCGCGCATGCCGGGGAAGGTGGCGAGCGGGATGTGCGCGGGCGTCGTCCCGTTCTCGTCGGTGAAGACCTGGTGCTCGTAGACCTCGTCGGTGACCACGAGCAGGTCGCGCTCGACGGCCAGCTTCGCGATCTCGGCGAGCTCCTCGCGGCTGAGGACGGTGCCGGTCGGGTTGTGCGGGGTGTTGAGGAGCAGCAGCCGGGTGCGCGGGGTGACGGCGTCGCGCAGTTCGTCCAGATCGAGTACGAAGCGACCTTCGCGGGGCCGCAGGGTGACGGGGACGCGGGTGCCGCCCGCGAGCGCGATCGAGGCGGCGTACGAGTCGTAGTACGGCTCGAGCGCGATCACCTCGTCGCCCGGCTCGACCAGGGCGAGCAGGGAGGCCGCGATGGCCTCGGTGGCGCCGGCGGTGACCAGGACCTCGCGGTCGGGGTCGTACGACAAGCCGTAGTTCCGCAGCTGGTGCGCGGCGATCGCCGTGCGCAGCTCGGGCACGCCGGGCCCCGGCGGGTACTGGTTGCCGCGGCCGTCGCGCAGCGCCCGCACCGCCGCCTCGCGCACCTCCTCGGGGCCGTCCGTGTCCGGGAAGCCCTGGCCCAGGTTGATCGCGCCGGTGCGCACCGCGAGCGCGGACATCTCGGCGAAGATCGTCGTGCCGAACTCGGCGAGGCGGCGGTTGAGCAGCGGGCGGCTTGGGCCGGAAGAGGGAGTCATGGCCGTCATCCTGCGCCGAACCTCTGGACTTCCTCAACTCTGCTTTGGCCGGGTGTGGCCGGGGGCATTCCCTTGTCACGCGACGACGCGGACCAGATCAGCACGGCGGGACCGGTCCGGGGGAACGGCACCGGCCCGCTTCGGGGGAACGGAAAGGAAGGTGGGGACCATGATTCTGATCCTCTTCTTCGGCTTGTGGCTCGTGATCGTGATGGTGATCGGCTATGCCGTGAGCAGGCGCACCAGGCGTCCGCGGCTGAGCCGCGCGTCGGGCAGCAGCAGCTGGTGGGCGAGCTCCAACAGCTCGAACTCCAGCTCGGGCGCGGTCAATTGCGGCGGTGGCGGATCTTCCTGCGGTGGTGGCTCGTCCTGCGGCGGCGGTTCCTCCTCCTGCGGCGGCGGTGGCGGCGGGGGTGGATGCGGAGGCGGCGGAGGCAGCTGACACGGGGCAGCTGGTCCACTGGGCGAAGCGTCCGGCGGGAGTCAACTCCCGGCGGGCGCTTCGTCGTTGACACGGGTACACGCGAGTGCGCGCGGGGCCGCCGGGAAGCCTGGTGGCCCCCGCACAGCGGGCGTTGAGGGGCGACAGGGGCGATATGGGTCTATTGGCGACCGTACCGGGACGCTTCTGGATCGTCTGAGTTCGCAGAAACGTGAACAGATGAACTGTTCGGCCCTCTAGGGGATGGAAACCCTACGAAGTTGGGTAAAAACGCTGTGGCAGTGTCGCAGTTCATGATTCCCTCTTAACCGTCACACCGCCCTCGGACGTTCTCAGCTCAGCGATCGGGACTTCTCCGTGGGCACGAGCCGGCATTCCGACCGCCTGGTGTCCGACCGGGTGCGCCGGCCCCCACCCCCATTGCGTGTTAGCGGAGCCGACCCATGCTCACGACCCTGAAGACTGTCTACACCGACACGCGCGCCGGGGACCTGGCCTGGGCCCTCGGCCGCGAGCCGTTGCCCGCGCTCGCCACGTTGGACCTCGAACTGTCCGGTGCGACCGTGCAGTTGAGACTCCTCGGGGCGTCGCACCAAGTTCTCCTGGAGCAGGAGAAGGGGACCTGTTCCGAGACGGTCGCCTGCATCCCCGGCAGCAGCACGCCGCTGCCGCTCGGCGTCTCCAAGCGGGTCGGCGAGTGGGAGTACGAGTTCGCGGCCTGCGTCGAAACCCTGTCGCGGGGTCAGTTCGCGGGCCGCGCCCAGGAGTTGCTCGCCCTGGTGACCGAGCACCCGCACGGACTCGCCGGCGTCTTCCCCGGCATCCCGCACGCCTTCACCGCGATGCTCGCCCAACGCCACGAGGGCGCGGTCATGTGGCGTACGTGGCACGCGTATCCGCAGGACGGACAGCTGGTGGCGACGCGGACCCGGGTCGGCGTGCGGATGCCGTTGCCCGCGGCGTTCTGACCGTCCCCTGAGGCCGTTTACACGTTTCCGGAGGACCTCCACCCATGTGGGGGACTTGGTGTAAGCGTGTGGTGACGTAGCGTTCGCAGCGTGATCGAGCCGCCCGAGGGACTGCCCGTCACGCCCCGGACAGGCCGGTTCCTCGTCCTCGCGGGCGTGTTCATCTGTGCCGCCTGCGGTCTCGTGTACGAACTCGAACTCGTCGCCCTCGCCTCGTACTTGATCGGTGACTCCGTCACCCAGGCCTCCGTCGTGCTGTCCGTGATGGTGTTCGCGATGGGCATCGGCTCGCTGCTCGCCAAGCGGCTGCGGCGCCGGGCCGCCGCCGGGTTCGGGCTCGTCGAGGCGGCGCTCGCGCTGGTCGGCGGGTGCAGCGCGCTGGTGCTCTACGCGGCGTTCGCGTGGGCCGGGGACCGGGGCGAGATGTGGGCGAGCAGCTCGCGCTATCTGTTCGTCGCGTTCTCGTTCGCCATCGGCGTGCTCATCGGCGCCGAAGTGCCCCTGCTCATGGTGCTGATCCAGCGCGTCCGGCGGCAGGACGCGAGCGGCGCGGTGGCCGACCTGTTCGCCGCCGACTACGTGGGCGCGCTGGTTGGCGGCCTCGCCTTCCCCTTCCTTCTCCTGCCCTGGTTCGGGCAGCTCACCGGGGCGCTGCTCACCGGGGCCGTCAACGTACTCGCGGGCGGGGCGCTCGTCTTCGGCCTGTTCGGGCGGGACTTGAGCGGGCGCGGCCGCTGGATACTGATCCTCGCCAACGTCACGGTCCTCGCCGTCCTCGCCTCCGCCGCCGTGCTCGTCGACGACTTCGAGCGGGCCGCGCGCCGCGCGGTGTACGGCTCGGACATCCGCGTCGCCGTGCAGACCGGCGTCCAGGAAGTCGTCCTGACCGGCGGCGACCGGGAGTCCCTGCACCTGTTCGTCGACGGCCGGCTGCGCGTCAGCGGACGCGACGAACGCCGCTACCACCAGGCGCTCGTCCAGCCCGCGATGCGCGGCGGGCCGCACGCGCGCGTGCTCATCCTCGGCGGCGGCGACGGCCTCGCCGCCCGCGAGGTGCTGCGGCACTCCGGGGTGCGCCGCGTCGACGTCGTCGAACTCGACCCGGGCGTCGTGAAGCTGGCCCGCACCGATCCGGCGCTCAGCGAACTCAACGGACACGTGTACCGGGACCGGCGGGTCCACGTCACCCACGCCGACGCCTTCCGCTGGCTGCGCGGACCGCACGAGCGGCGCCGCCCGTACGACGTCGTGCTCGCCGATCTGCCCGACCCCGGCATCACCGCGAGCACCAAGCTCTACTCGCAGGAGTTCTACGGCCTGCTCGCCCGCGTCCTCACCGACGACGGCCGGTTCGCCGTGCACGCCGGGCCCGTCGTCACCCGCGCCCACACCTACTGGACGGTCGACGCGACGTTGCGCGCGGCGGGCTTCGTCACCACGCCCTACCGCACGACGGGCCGTCACGACGTCTTCGCCGCAGGACCCGACCGCACCGCCGACGGCACCGCCAAGCCCCGCGACTGGGGTTTCGTGCTCGCCGCCCGAGCCCCGGAACAGCTCACCGCGGCCGCGGTGTCGGCGGTCCTGCGCTCCGGCTCACGGGCCGCCGAACGCGTACGTCCCCCCTCCGGCGCGGGCCTCGCGCCGTCCACCCTGGTGCATCCGCGGTACGCCGACTGACGGGTCGTCGGGCCGTGGAGCGCGGGCAAGTGGTCTCAGTGGCATACATCACGCGGCGGGCGTCGGTACGCTCGACTGTCATGGAGCATGAGGCGTTCGTACCGGTTCCGGAAGAGCCGCTCCGCGAGGCACTGGCCGACCCCGAGCGGGTCGCCGGTGCGGTGCCGGGGCTGCAGCGCGCCGCCGACGCGGACTCGCCACCCGTGTCCGGGCGGCTGAGGGTGCGGGTCGGCGGGCACACGATCACCTATCGCGGTGCCCTGCGGGTCGCTCCGCGCGGCGACGGCTCGTACTCCCTGGAGGGAGAAGGGGCCGAGGTCCGCGGCAGCGGGGCGGTGAAGTTCTCCCTGGTGCTGCGGCTCGCCGCTGCCGCGGAAGGGGGCACCAGCGTCGCCTTCAGCGGGAGTGCGTCCGGGGACGGGCGGGTCGCCGAGATCGCGGAAAGTTCTCCACAGGCTGTGGAGGGGGCGGTGCGGAGGTTGTTGGGGCGGTTCGCGGAGGGGTTGGCGGTTGCCGGCGGGGGCGGCTTGCCGGGTGGGGCTGCCGGGGCTGCCGGGGGCGTCGGGGGTGCCGGGGATTCTGCCGATGCCGTCGAGCCTTCCGCCGGCTCGTCCGACCTCGGCGAGCCTGCCGGCTTCGCCGATTCCTCCGATTCCTCCGACTCTGCCGGCTCCGCCGATTCCGTCGACTCCTCCGGCCCCGGTGAGTCCGGCGACTCCGCCGGGCCCGAGGAGCCCATGGGGCCGACCGGGTCCGGGGACGGTACGCACGGGATCTTCCGGGCCGAGGTGCCGCCTCCGCCGTTGGATCCGCTCTCCGACGACCTCGACGGGCCGTTGGACGCGGCGGACGTGCCGGCCGCGGAGGCCGCGCATGCGCGGCGGACGATGATCGGGCGGAGCGCGGAGGAGGTCGATCACGCGCCGCCGCGGGGGCGGTACGCGCCTGTGCCGGTGCCCGAGGCGATGTCTGGCGGGGTCGCCACGTTGCGGTGGGCTGCGCCGGTGGCGGCGGTGGCTCTTGCCTCGGCGATCGTGGTGACCCGGGCGCTGCGACGCCGTCGCTGACAGTCCCCACCCCCGGGGGGCTCCGCCCCCTGGACCCCCGCTCCCGTCTGGGGCTTCGCCCCTCTCCCCCTGTCGGCGCTTCGCGCCTCGTCCTCAAACGCCGGACGGGCTTGATATTGCCGGGGCGGGCTGTTTCCGGCAGGTCATAAGGGCGGGTGGGTGGGGTACAGCCCGTCCGGCGTTTGAGGACGAGGCCGTTCAGGCCGATACGGGGGTCTGGGGGCGGAGCCCCCAGTTTCGGGAAGGGGTGGGATTGGGGAGCCCCCGGCAGGGACCGCGCCGTAAGGTCGACCCCGTGAGTAGCAGCAGCGAAGAGATCAGGCTGGCAGCCGGTTCCGTGGGGGTCACGGTGCAGCCGGGGAACGGGTGCCGCGTAGGCAGCCTCACCGTCGACGGAGTCGAACTCCTGCGGCAGGGCGAGCGCTACGGCAGCTTCCCCATGGTGCCGTGGTGCGGCCGCACCCGGGACGGCCGCTTCACGAACGGCGCCACCACCCACCAGCTCCCCCTGAACGGCCCCCCGCACGCCATCCACGGCACCGGCCGCGACACCGCGTGGAAGACCGCCCGCGCCGGCGGAAGCGAGGCCGTGTTCACCTACGACCTCACGGATCCGTGGCCGTACCCCGGCCGGGTCACGCAGATCGTCGAGCTGACGGAGAGCGCCCTGACGCTGCGGATGTCCGTGGAGACGTACGACGACTCCTTCCCGGCGCAGGCGGGCTGGCACCCGTGGTTCAACCGGCGCCTCACCGACGGCGGCGAGGACGTCCGGATCGCCTTCGACGCCGCGTGGCAGGAGCGCCGCGGCGCCGACCACCTGCCCACCGGCGAGCGCGTCGACCCGCTGCCGGGCCCCTGGGACGACTGCTTCGGGATGCCGGGCGGCGTCGACGTCACCCTGACCTGGCCGGGGCAGCTGGAGCTGAACGTGGCGAGCCGCGAGGAGTGGGTCGTCGTGTACGACGAGCAGGAGGCCGCCGTGTGCGTGGAGCCGCAGACCGGCCCGCCCAACGGCCTGAACACCGCGCCGCGCCTGGTGACCCCGCTGGAGCCCCTGGAGACGTCGACGACGTGGACCTGGCGGCGGCTGTGACCCCGGCGGCGCCCTGAAGGACAGGCTCTAAGCTCGTAGCCATGACGAACGACGTACGCGGCGACCTGCTGCAGCAGATCAAGGACAAGGCCGTCGTGCACGGCAAGGTGACGCTCTCCTCGGGCATCGAGGCCGACTACTACGTCGACCTGCGCCGCGTCACCCTCGACGGCGAGGCCGCCCCGCTGGTCGGGCAGGTGCTGCTCGACCTGACGGCGGACCTGGAGTTCGACGCCGTGGGCGGCCTCACCATGGGCGCCGACCCCGTCGCGGGCGCGATGCTGCACGCCGCCGCTGCCCGCGGCAGGCGGATCGACGCGTTCGTGGTGCGCAAGGCCGCCAAGGCGCACGGCCTGCAGCGCCGCGTCGAGGGCCCGGACATCAAGGGCCGCCGCGTGCTCGTCGTCGAGGACACCTCCACCACCGGCGGTTCCCCGCTGACCGCGGTGGAGGCGGTGCGCGAGGCCGGCGCCGAGGTCGTGGGCGTGGCGACCATCGTCGACCGGGCCACCGGCGCCGCCGAGAAGATCACCGAGGGCGCGGGCGTCCCGTACCTCTTCGCGTACTCCAAGGACGAGCTGGGCCTCGACTGATCGGTACATGACGACGGGCTGGAGCAATCCGGCGAGTCTGGAAGGATGGGGGCGACGACGTCGTCGCCCCCGGTCAGCCATCACCCCGCACATCACAAGGAGCGGACACATGCCCATCGCAACCCCCGACGTCTACAACGAGATGCTGGACCGGGCGAAGGCAGGCAAGTTCGCCTACCCGGCCATCAACGTGACGTCCACGCAGACCCTGCACGCTGCGCTGCGCGGCTTCGCGGAGGCGGAGAGCGACGGCATCATCCAGATCTCCACGGGCGGTGCGGAGTTCCTGGGCGGCCAGTACAGCAAGGACATGGTGACGGGCGCGGTGGCCCTCGCCGAGTTCGCGCACATCGTCGCGGCGAAGTACGACGTCACGGTCGCGCTGCACACCGACCACTGCCCGAAGGACAAGCTCGACGGCTACGTACGCCCGCTGATCGCCGTCTCCGCCGAGCGCGTCGCCCGCGGCGAGAACCCCCTCTTCCAGTCCCACATGTGGGACGGCTCCGCCGAGACCCTCGCCGACAACCTGGCCATCGGCCAGGAGCTGCTCGCCCAGGCCGCCGCCGCGAAGATCATCCTTGAGGTCGAGATCACCCCGACGGGTGGCGAGGAGGACGGCGTCAGCCACGAGATCAACGACGAGCTGTACACGACCGTCGACGACGCGATCCGCACCGCCGAGGCCCTCGGCCTGGGCGAGAAGGGCCGCTACCTGCTCGCCGCGTCCTTCGGCAATGTCCACGGCGTCTACAAGCCGGGCAACGTCGTGCTGCGCCCCGAGCTCCTCAAGGACCTCCAGGAGGGCGTCGGCTCGAAGTACGGCAAGCAGTCGCCGTTCGACTTCGTCTTCCACGGCGGCTCCGGCTCCACCGCCGAGGAGATCGCCACGGCCCTGGAGAACGGCGTCGTGAAGATGAACCTCGACACCGACACCCAGTACGCCTTCACGCGCCCCGTCGCGGACCACATGTTCCGCAACTACGACGGCGTCCTGAAGGTCGACGGCGAGGTCGGCTCGAAGAAGACGTACGACCCGCGCACCTGGGGCAAGCTCGCCGAGGCCGGCATGGCGGCGCGCGTCACGGAGGCGTGCGCGAACCTGCGCTCCACGGGCACGAAGCTCAAGTAGTCCCGTAGTTCAAGCAGCAGTTCATCGTCCGTCGGGCCCGGCACCTCCGCACTTCCGCGTGGGTGCCGGGCCCGCGGCGTGTCCGGAGGGAACCATGGATATGGCTGTGACTGTGACATCGGAGTACGACTTCGACACCCCCGTCGACCGGCGCGGCACGTGGAGCGTGCAGTGGGACGGCATCGCGGACAGATTCCCCGTCCCCGACCTCCTCCCCTTCACCATCTCCGACATGGACTTCACCTGCGCCCCCGAAGTCCTCGCCGCCCTCCAGCGGCGCGTCGCGCACGGCGTCTTCGGCTACACGGACTGGCGCAACGACGACTTCCGCGGGGCGATCCGCGACTGGTTCAAGGAGCGGTACGACACGGAGGTCGACCCGGCGACGCTCGTGTACGCCCCGTCCGTGCTCAACCAGATATCGCAGCTGCTGCGGATGTGGAGCGCGCCGGGGGAGGGCGTGGTCGTGCACACCCCGACGTACGACGGCTTCCGGAAGGCGGTCACCGGGCTCGGCCGTGAGTTGCGGGGCGTGCCCGTGAACGACCCCGAACTCACCTTCCTGGAGGCCGAGTTGGCGCGGCCCGACAGTCGGGTGCTGCTGCTCTGTTCCCCGCACAATCCGACCGGGCGGGTGTGGACGGACGCGGAGCTGGGGGCGATGGCCGAGCTGTGCGAGCGGCATGGGGTCGCTGTCATCAGCGATGAGATTCATGCCGACCTGACGCATGAGGGGTACGTCCACCGGCCGTGGACGCGGTACGCGCGGGGGCGCTGGGCGCTCGTCACCTCCGGGACCAAGGCATTCAACTTCCCTTCCCTCAGCGGGAGTTACGGCTTCATCGGCGACCCCGACGAGCATGCCGCGTTCGTGCGGCGGATGGACACCGGCGAAGGACTCGCCTCGCCGGCGGTGCTTTCGCTGACCGCGCACATCGCCGCGTATCGGGAGGGCGGGGCGTGGCTCGACGCGGTGCGGGCCTATACGTACGGGAACTTGCGGGTGGTGGCGGAGCGGCTGAACTCGGCGTTTCCCGAGCTGGGGTGGCGGCCTCCCCAGGCGGGGTATCTGGCGTGGATCGATCTGCGGCCCGTGCTGGGGGAGGGCGTGGGGGACGAGGTGCTTCAGCGGGAGCTGGTGGAGCGGCAGGGGGTGGCTGTGATGCCTGGGGGGACGTATGGGGCGCCGGGGTTCGTGCGGATGAATGTGGGGTGTCCTCGGGGGAAGGTCGAGGCGGGGGTGGGGGCGTTGGTGCGGGGGGTTGCGGCGGTGCGGGGGTAGGCCCTGCGGGGCTTTCCCCAATCCCGCCCCTTCCCGAAACCGGGGGCTCTGCCCCCAGACCCCCGCTCCTCAAACGCCGGAGGGGCTAAAACTCACCGGCACGATCTCAGCCCGTCCCCCATGCCGCAGACTTGTCCCATGGCCATTCACGAGAACCTGCTCGGGGGACCGCCCCCGACCCACCTCCCCGACGACCCCGAGCCCCGCGAGCTCCTCGCGGGCGGCACCCCGGCCGCCGACGTCGCGGCGAAGTACCCGACGTCCTCCCTCGCGTGGGCGCGCCTCGCGGACGAGGCGTACGAGGCGGGCCGCGTCGTCGAGTCGTACGCGTACGCCCGTACGGGATACCACCGCGGCCTGGACTCCCTGCGCCGCAGCGGCTGGAAGGGCCACGGCCCGGTGCCGTGGGAGCACGAGCCGAACCGCGGCTTCCTGCGCGCCCTGCACGGCCTCGCCCGCGCGGCCGGCGCCATCGGCGAGCAGGAGGAGTACGAGCGGTGCTCGACGTTCCTGCGCGAGTCCTCGGCGACGGCGGCGGACACGCTGGGCTGAGCCCCACCGGCGTACCCACGTACCCCACGACCTGCCTGGACACCCGGTGTGACCAGGCAGGTCTTGCCGTTTCCCGGGATGTTGCGGAGGATGCGGGTGGGGACCGGGGCCCCCGTGCCGGTACCGGCAGGGGCGGACCGCTACCCGGAGTACGCATGTAGGAGACAGCGATGTCCCACGAGGCGCACGCGGCGCACGAGACCCGGCCACAGTCCGTAACCACGGACGACGAAAGCCCGGACAGCCCGAACCTCGACTTCGCAGGCACCACCCCTTACGAGGACTACGTCCAGGCGGACGTCCTCACCCACCTCCAGCACCTGCGGTCCGACGACCCCGGCGAGATGGTCTTCCTCGTCACCACCCAGGTCATGGAGCTGTGGTTCACGGTCATCGTGCACGAGTGGGAGACCGCGGCCCGCGCCCTGGGCGAGGACGACGTGCCGGTGGCGATCGCCGCGCTGAAGCGGTCGGTGCGGGAGCTGGAGGCCCTGAACCACTCGTGGAAGCCGCTCGGCCAGCTCACCCCCGCCCAGTTCAACTCCTACCGGGGCGCGCTCGGCGAGGGCTCCGGCTTCCAGTCGGCGATGTACCGGCGCATGGAGTTCCTGCTCGGCGAGAAGTCCGCGTCCATGCTGGTGCCGCACCGCGGTGCCCCGCGCGTGCACGCCGAGCTGGAGAAGGCCCTGCAGGAGCCGAGCCTGTACGACGAGGTCCTTCGGCTCCTCGCCCGCCGCGGGCACCCGGTCCCGGCCGCCGTCCTGGAGCGCGACATATCCCGCAAGTACGAGCCCTCGCCCGAGGTCGAGGCCGTGTGGACGGCCCTGTACGCCGGTGACGAGGGCGACGAACTCGCCCGGCTCGGCGAGGCGTTGACCGACGTCGGCGAACTCGTCTGGCGATGGCGCAACGACCACCTGGTCGCCACCCGCCGCGCCATGGGCTCCAAGACCGGCACGGGCGGCTCCGCCGGAGTCGCCTGGCTGGAGAAGCGCGCGACGAAGAACGTGTTCCCGGAACTGTGGACGGCACGCAGCCATGTCTGAGACGCAGAGGGTGGCCCCTATGGCAGAGCGGGAAATGAAGGCACGGGCCGAGGTGCTCGACGGCAAGGACGAACTCGCCGCCAAACGGCGGGACTTCATCCTCGACACTGCACCTGATCATGCGGCTGACGCCGCGGGTGTCTACCTCGACGGCAACTCCCTCGGCGCCCTCCCCGCCAACGTCGAGGCCCGCGTCGTCGACGTCATCACCCGCGAGTGGGGGCAGCTGCGCATCCGCTCCTGGGACGAGAGCGGCTGGTGGACCGCGCCGGAGCGGATCGGCGACCGGCTCGCCCCGCTGCTCGGCGCCGCCCCCGGGCAGGTCGTCGTCGCCGACTCCACCAGCGTGAACATCTTCAAGGCGCTGGTGGCCGCCGTCCGCATCGTCCAGGAGGACGGTGATACGGAGCGCGACGAGATCGTCGTCGACTCCACCACCTTCCCCACCGACGGCTACATCGCCTCCTCCGCCGCCCGCCTCACCGGCTGTCGGCTGATCCCCGTCGCCCCGGCCGACGTACCGGGCGTCCTCGGCCCGCGCACCGCCGCCGTGCTCCTCAACCACGCCGACTACCGCTCCGGCAGGCTGCACGACCTGCCCGGTCTCACCGCGGCCGTGCACGCGGTGGGCGCCCTCGTCGTGTGGGACCTGTGCCACACGGCGGGCGCCCTGCCGATCGGGCTCGACGAGCACGGCGTGGACCTGGCGGTGGGCTGCACCTACAAGTACCTGAACGGCGGCCCGGGTTCGCCCGCGTACCTGTACGTGCGCAAGGAGCACCAGCCCCGCTTCGACTCGCCGCTGCCCGGCTGGAACTCGCACGTCGAGCCCTTCGGGATGCGGGCCGACTACGAGCCCGCCGACGACGCGGTGCGCGGCCGCGTCGGCACCCCCGACATCCTGTCGCTGCTCGCCTTCGACGCGGCACTCGACGTGTGGGAGGGCGTGTCGACGGCCGCGGTGCGCGCCAAGTCCCTGGCCCTGACGGACTTCTTCCTGGAGTGCGTCGCCGCGTACGTGCCCGAGGGGCGGGTCGAGTCGATCACTCCCGTCGCGCACGCCGAGCGGGGCAGCCAGATCGCGCTGCGCTGCCCGGACGCCGCCGCCGTGATGAAGCTGCTCATCGAGCGGGGCGTGGTCGGCGACTACCGCGCGCCGGACGTGCTGCGCTTCGGCTTCACGCCGCTGTACGTGTCGTTCGCGGACGCGGAGCGGGCCGCGCGGGTCCTCGCGGACACGCTGGCGGAGGCGCCCGGGGGGCCCTGACGGAGGTGCCCGGGGGCCCTGACGAGGGCTGCCGGGCCCTGACGGCACGGATGCCGGGCGGATCCTGATACCGTCCGGCGCATCCAAGTCTGGATCATGGTACGAACGTCCGCCGGTCGCCGGTCAGTTGCCGCCGGCGACCGGAGGGCGGACGCAGGCCGACATTTGAGAGGGTTGCCGCATGCCGGACGACGCAGCCGTGGCCCGCGATGCCGCCGAGGAGGAATCCGCCTTCGCGCATCCCGCGGTGCCGCCGGACTCCACCGCCGCGTACGGCGCGCACGCGGATCAGATCGTCGACTTCTACGCCCCGCGCGGCGCCGCCGACCGGCCCGCGCCGCTCGTCGTGGTGCTGCACGGCGGGGCCTGGCGGGCGCCGTACGACCGCTTGCACGTGACACCGTTCGCGGACTTCCTGGCCCGGCGCGGGTTCGCCGTCGCCAACATCGAGTACCGCAAGGGCAGTTCGGCCGGTGGGCCGGGCGGGCCCGGCGGGGGCATTCCGGCGCAGGGCGGACCGGCTGACGCGGAGGGCACCGACGGCCGTCCGATCGCCGGGCGCTGGCCCGAGACCCTCGACGACGTCGCCGCCGCGCTCGACGCGCTGCCCGCACTGGTCCGCGAGGCCCTGCCGATGGCCGACCCGAAGCGGGTCGTGGTGACCGGGCACTCGGCCGGCGCCCACCTCGCGCTGTGGGCTGCCGCACGGCACGTACTGCCGGAGGGCTCGCGGTGGCACCGGGCGCGGCCCGCGCCGCTGCGGGGCGTGGTCGCGCTCGCGCCGATCGCCGACCTGCGGGTGGCCGACGAGCTCGACGTGTGTTCCGGGGCGGTGCGGCAGTTCCTGGGGGTGGGTGCCGCCGGTGGCGGCGCCGACGTCGAGGCGCTGTTCGAGGAGCGGCTCGGGCACGCCGACCCGGCCGCCCTGCTGCCCACCGGCATCGCCACCACCGTCGTCCAGGGCCGCACCGACATCGTGGTGCCGCAGGCCGTCGCCGAGGCGTACGCGGACGCGGCCGCGAAGGCCGGCGAGGTCGTCGGGGTCACGCTGCTCGAGGAGGTCGGGCACTTCCCGCTGATCGACCCGGCGGCGGACGCGTGCGCGGTGGTGGCGGAAGAGATCGCGCAGCTTGCCTTCTGAGACGGCCTGACCCCCGCTCCCGTCTGGGGCTCCGCCCCTCTCCCCCTGTCGGCGCTCCGCGCCTCGTCCTCAAGCGCCGGACGGGCTGAAACCCAGCCGCACCGGCAAGGTGTACCCCCCCTCGGTTACGGGAGGGGGCGGGGTTGGGGAAGCCCCCGGCAGGGCCCGCGTAGTACCTGCGACGGACCCCCCACAACCCGTCCCGCAGGGGACGCGACCCGCGGCCACCGGCCCGTACCGTCTATCGCGTGACCGAGAAAACTCGCAGCCCGGAGCTCCACCTCGCGCAGAACGTCCTCCAGGGACTGCGCACGGACCTCTTCCACGACGCCTTCGCCTATCGGCCCCTGCCCCCGCTGCGCGGGGACGCCCCGCCGGTGCAGTGGCTGACGGGGCGGATACGCAGGCTCGCCGTGTGGTTCCCGCACGCGGTGGTCCTGGCGATGGCCGCGTTCACGGTGATGATCACGTACGCGGGGATGTCCGGCGGCTACGGCGGCAACGACCTGGTCGAGGTCCTGGCGTCGCTGGTCCCCGCGGCCACGGTGGCCCTGACGCTGGTGCGCCCGGTCCTCGCGTGGTGGCTGTCCCTGGCGGTGACCCCGTTCCTGGCGGTCGCGATCGGCGGCGGGGACTATCCGTGGTCGCCGGGCTCCTTCGTGGGGCACACCATGGTGATGATGGTGGTCGCGGCCCGCACCCGCCCCCGCACGGCGGCCTGGATGTGGGTCCTCACGACCGTGTATTCGTTCTTCGCGGACGGCGCCGGGTCGAGCTACGGCTCCAACAGCGGGGCGCTCGCCGTGGTCAGCGGCGTCGCGGTCGCCCTGGTCAGCCTGGTCGCCGTGAACTCCCACACCCGCCGCGAGGTCGTCGCCGAGCGCACGGTCACCGCCGTCGAGCGGGACAAGCGCACGCTCCTGGAGGAGCGCACCAACATCGCCCGCGAGCTGCACGACGTCGTGGCCCACCACATGTCGGTGGTCGCCATCCAGGCCGAGGCCGCCCCGTACCGCGTGGAGAACCCGCCCCCGGAGCTGGAGCAGGCCTTCGCGACGATCCGCGAGAACGCCGTGATCGCCCTGACGGAACTGCGCCGCGTCCTCGGCGTCGTCCGCGCCGAGGACTACGAGGCTCCCGACGCCCCGCAGCCGACCCTCGCCGACATCGACCGGCTCCTCGACAACGTGCGTGACACCGGTCTGAACGTGGAGAAGGCCGTCACCGGCGCCGTGCGGGAGCTGCCGCAGGGCGTGGAGCTTTCGGCGTACCGCATCGTGCAGGAGGCCCTCAGCAACAGCCTGCGGCACGCGCCGGGCGCGACGGCCCGGGTGGAGATCGGGTACGTGCTCGGCGGCCTCGGCCTGCGCGTCGTGAACGGCCCCGCGACCGAGCCGGTCAAGCCCTCGCCGGGCGCCGGGCACGGCATCACCGGCATGCGGGAGCGCGTGACGATGCTGGACGGCGAGATGACGGCCGAGGCGACGGGGGACGGGGGCTACGAGGTGACCGTGTTCCTGCCGGTGCCGGTGGAGGTCCCCAAGCCCGAGACCCCCAAGGCCGACACCCCCAAGGCCGCGGACGACACGAACAAGGCCGCCGACACCACGTACAAAGCCGCCGACACCACGAAAACCCTCTCCCTGAACAAGCACGCCGGAGGCGAACCCGCATGACCCGGACCATTCGTGTCCTGATCGCCGACGACCAGATGATGGTCCGCGAGGGCTTCTCCGTGCTCCTGAACGCGATGCCGGAGATCGAGGTCGTCGGCGAGGCGGTGAACGGCCTCGAAGCCGTGCGGCGGGTGCGCGAACTCGCCCCGGACGTCGTCCTGATGGACATCCGCATGCCCGAGATGAACGGCATCGACGCCACCCGCGAGATCGTCGCGGACGCGCTGGTGGAGACGAAGGTGCTCGTCCTGACGACCTTCGACCTCGATGAGTACGTGTACCAGGCGCTGCGCGCGGGCGCGTCAGGCTTCCTGCTGAAGGATGCGTCGGCCCGCCAACTCGCGGACGGCGTGCGGGTGGTGGCCGCCGGTGAGGCCCTGCTCGCGCCGAGCGTGACGCGCCGCCTGATCACGGAGTTCTCGAAGCTGTCGGACAACCCGCGGCTGATGGCGTCCGCGCAGGCGCAGGCCCAGTACGGGGAGCTGACCGAGCGCGAGACGGAGGTGCTCGTCCTCATCGCGCAGGGGCTTTCCAACGCGGAGATCGCCGCGCGCCTCGTCGTCGCCGAGTCCACGATCAAGACGCACGTCAGCCGGGTCCTGGTGAAACTCGGCCTGCGCGACCGCACCCAGGCCGCCGTGTTCGCGTACGAGGCACGCCTGGTCACACCGGGCTGAGCGGGGCTGGTCAGGCGCGGTGCGCGGGGCTAACGTCCCTGCATGGACGCCCCCTTCGACCCCTGGTCGCCCGAGTTCGTGGCCGATCCCTACCCCGCGTACGCCGCGCTCCGCGCACGTGGCCGCGTACATCACTACGAGCCGACCGGCCAGTACCTGATCCCGCACCACGCGGACGTCTCGGCCCTGCTGCGGGACCGGCGGCTCGGCCGCACGTATCTGCACCGGTACAGCCACGAGGAGTTCGGCCGCCAGGCCCCGCCGCCCGCGCACGAGCCGTTCCACGTCCTGAACGGCAACGGCATGCTCGACCTTGAGGCCCCGGCGCACACCCGCGTCCGCCGTCTGGTGGCGAAGGCGTTCACGCCGCGCACGGTCGAGCGGCTCCGTCCGTACGTCGAGGGCCTCGCGGACGACCTCGTGCGGGGACTCGTGGCGGACGGCGGCGGGGACCTGGTGGCGCGGGTTGCCGAGCCGCTGCCCGTCGCGGTGATCGCCGAGATGCTGGGCATCCCGGAGGCGGACCGGGGGCCGCTGCGGCCCTGGTCGGCGGACATCTGCGGGATGTACGAGCTGAACCCGGGGGAGGAGACGGCGGCTCGGGCCGTGCACGCGTCGGTCGAATTCTCTTTGTATCTGCGGGAGTTGATCGCCGCTCGGCGCAAGGAGCCCGGCGAGGATCTGATCAGCGCTCTCATCGCCGCCCACGACGAGGGTGAGCGGCTCAGCGAGCAGGAGATGATCTCGACCTGCGTGCTGCTCCTGAACGCGGGGCACGAGGCCACCGTCAACTCCACGGCGAACGGGTGGAACGTCCTCTTCCGTCACCCGGAACAGCTCGCCGCCCTGCGCGCCGCGCCGGAGAAGCTGCTGCCCACGGCCGTCGAGGAGCTGCTGCGCCACGACACCCCGCTCCAGCTCTTCGAGCGGTGGGTGCTCGACGACATCGAGGTCGGGGACACCGTCGTCCCGCGCGGCAGCGAGGTCGCGCTGCTCTTCGGCTCCGCCAACCGGGACCCGGCCGCGTTCGCCGCCCCCGACACCCTGGACCTGGCCCGCGCCGACAACCCGCACATCTCCTTCGGCGCGGGCATCCACTACTGCGTGGGCGCGCCGCTCGCCCGCATCGAACTGGCCGCCTCGCTGGGCGCGTTGCTGCGCCGGGCCCCAGATCTGCGGCTCGTGGCGGAGCCGTCGCGCAAGCCGGGCTTCGTGATCCGGGGGCTGGGGGAGCTGCTCGTCGAGTGCTGAGGCACCAGCGTGCTCAGCCCGTCGCCATGTCCCGTCTGCGCAGCCCCGCGAGCCCGACCGCCGTGAACACCACCGCGAGCGACGTGAGCAGCAGCACCGGGCTCCACGCCATGTCCTGGCCCGGCAGCTTCGGCAGGTGCGAGAACGGCGACAGGTTCATCACCGGCTGCGGCAGGTCGAGGGCGGGGCCGATCCAGCCGATGAGCAGGGCGAGGCCCGCGACTCCCCAGGCGGCGACGGCCAGTTGGGGCGAGACGCCGTGGAGCAGCACGGCCAGCGAGCCGATCAGCCAGATCGCGGGGAGCTGGACCAGGCAGGCACCGACGATCGGGCCGAAGTCCTGCCCGTACCCGAGGCCGAGTCCGCAGGCCGCGAGCAGCATGATCAGCGCGGCGCCCGCGAAGGCGACGACGAGGTGGCCCGCCGCCCAGCGCAGCCTGCCCACCGCGTTCGCGAGGACCGGCTCGGCGCGCCCCGAGGTCTCCTCGGCGCCCAGCCGCAGGACCGAGGCGACGACGTAGAGTGCGCCGACCATGCCGATCATGCCGACGATCGCGGCGAGGAAGGCGTCGGTGAGGCCGGACTGACCGCCCATGCGCTCGAAGATCTCGCGGGTGTTCTCGTTGTCGCCGACCAGGTCGGTGGCGCCCTCCGTCAGGCCGCCGAAGACGACGCCCGCGGCCAGGAAGCCGAGGCTCCAGCCGATGACCGCGCCGCGCTGCAGCCGCCGGGCCAGCGCGCCCGCCGTGCCGATGCGGCCGTGTGCCGGGCCTGCCCTGGCCGGCAGGAAGCTCATGCCGACGTCACGGCGCCCGGCCAGTTCGTACGCCGCCACGCACTGCACGGCGACGGCGCCCACGAACAGCAGAAGCACCCACCACCGCTCGTCCCCGAACGACCGCAGATTCTCCAGCCAGCCCACCGGCGAGAGCCAGGTGAGCGGCGACGATCCGTCGGCGGTCGCCGAGTCGCCGGCCGCGCGCAGCACGAACGCGGCGCCGAGCAGCGCCGACGTCAGGCCCTTGGCGAGCCGGGCGCTCTCCGTGAACTGGGCGACGATCGCCGCCATCGTGGCGAACACCATGCCCACGCAGGCGATGCCGACACCGAGCGCGAGCGCGCCCGCCCCGCCCTCACCGGCGAGCCCGCCGGCCACGAGCAGGCCGAGCAGCGAATTGGCGACGAGCGCGGTGAGCAGCGCGGACGTCAGCGGCGCGCGACGGCCGACCATGGCCGAGGAGATCATCTCCTGGCGGCCCGTCTCCTCCTCCTCGCGCGTGTGCCGTACGACGATGACGAGGCTCATCACGGCCGCGAGCACCCCGGCGAACGTACCGACGCGCCAGGCCGTGAGGCCGCCGTAGGACTGGTCGAAGACCGGGCCGTAGAGGGCGCGCAGGGAGGCGTTGGTGGCGAGCGACTCCATCAGGTCGGCGCGCTGGGCCGCCGTGCCGTACACCTCCTTGAGGGTGTTCGGCATGCTCAGGACCATCATCGCGATGACGACGAGCCACACCGGGATCAGCACGCGGTCGCGGCGCAGCGCCAGGCGCAACAGGGGGCGGGTGCCGGTGAGATGGCCCCGGCCGCGCGCGCGTGGCGCGGGCAGCGTGCCGGTCGCGGCGGTCATCGCGACATCGCCTCTTCGGTACGTACGCCCGTCGCGTCCGCCGCGTCTTCTTGGTAGTGCCGCAGGAACAGCTCCTCCAGGGTGGGCGGCGTGCTCGTCAGGGTGCGTACGCCGGACTCGGTGAGGGCGCGCAGCACGGCGTCCAGCTTGTCGGTGTCGACCTGGAGGGCCACGCGGTGCCCGTCGATCTCCAGGTCGTGCACGCCGGGCAGGTGGGACAGGCCGTTCGGCTCGCGGACGAGTTCGGCGCGGATGCTGGTGCGGGTGAGGTGGCGCAGGTCGGCGAGCGAGCCCGTCTCGACGGTGTGGCCCTTGCGGATGATGCTGACGCGGTCGCAGAGGGTCTCCACCTCGCTGAGGATGTGCGAGGACAGCAGGACGGTGCGGCCCGCGCGGCGCGCGTCCGCCACGCAGCTCTGGAAGACCTCCTCCATCAGCGGGTCGAGGCCCGACGTCGGCTCGTCCAGGATCAGCAGCTCGACGTCCGAGGCGAACGCGGCGACCAGCGCGACCTTCTGGCGGTTGCCCTTGGAGTAGGCGCGGCCCTTCTTGGTCGGGTCCAGCTCGAACCGCGCGACGAGGTCGGCGCGCCGCCGCTTGTCGAGGCCGCCCCTCAACTTGCCGTACAGGTCGATGACTTCGCCGCCGGAGAGGTTCCGCCACAGGGTGACGTCTCCCGGTACGTACGCGATGTGCCGGTGCAGTTCGACCGCGTCGTGCCACGGGTCCCTGCCGAGGAGCTGGGCGGCGCCGGAGTCGGCGCGCAGCAGACCGAGCAGGACGCGGATGGTGGTGGACTTGCCCGCCCCGTTGGGCCCGAGGAAGCCGTGCACCTCGCCGCGCTCGACGTCCAGATCGAGGCCGTCGAGGGCGTGTGTCCGGCCGAACGACTTGTGCAGCCCGGAGACGGTGATTGCCTTCGTCATGTTTTTGAACGTACGTTACTTTCACAAATTTGTGAAGTTAAGGAAATGTATAAACTTGGCGTGGGTCGGGGTGAGCAGGGGAGATGATCTACGGATGAGCACGGACAAGAAGGACGAGCGGGCCGCGGCGGACACGGAGGTCGTGGCGGACCGCGGGGAGGACCTGGCGGCCGCATCCCGCTTCACCGAGCAGTTCGCCGCGCAACTGGTCTGGGCCGGGATGCCGCGGATGCCCGCGCGGGTCTTCGCCGCGCTGCTCGCCTCCGAATCCGGGGCGCTCACCTCGGCCGAGCTGGGGGAGCGGCTGCACGTGAGCCCGGCGGCGGTGTCCGGGGCGGTGCGCTATCTGTCGCAGCAGTACATGGTCACGCGGGAGCGGGAGCCCGGGTCACGGCGTGACATCTTCCGGGTGCACGGCAACCAGTGGTACGAGGCGCTTGCGAACCGGGACTCCGTGCTCCAGCGCTGGGAGAGCGCCCTGCGCGACGGCGTCGCCCAGCTCGGCCCGGACTCCCCCGCGGGAACCCGCCTCCAGGAAACCCTGGCGTTCTTCGAGTTCGTCCAGGTCGAACTGGCAGGCATGATGACCCGCTGGCGCGCCCACAGGGAAGCCCTCTTCGGCCCGCAGGGCTGACCCTGCTCCCGCTGTGGGCAGCTGGGCCGCCAGGGGCGGCACGGGTGGGCACAGCCCACGCCTACGGCGCCATGAACGCGTCCGATCAGCCGGGCAACGTAAGCCCCCAAGCCTGGGGCCGGACCTGCCACGTCCGGGTGCGCACCGGGCCGGTGACCACCGCGTCAGCGCGGTACCGGAAGTCCGGCCCTGACACCGTCACCGAGCGGGCCCGCGCCCGCACGGGCGCGATCTCCGCGCCGACGGACGCCGGATGCACCTCCACCCGGGCGAGCCCCCCGCCCCCGGGCACCACGGACACCCCCTCGACCGGCTGGTCGAGATCGACGAGGGTGACCCCGTCGGCCTCGACCCGCAGCCGCGAGGGCCCCGCGGGCACCCGCGAGGGCCGCACGGCCAGCGTCCGCACGAGCGACTGGCACGTCCGCAGCCACGGATGCCGCTCCCCGCCGACGGCCGCGTCGCCCCCGTCGGCGCCGTCGGGGCCGTCGTGACCCCCCACCGGCCCGACGGGCGGAATCCGCACATCCCCGAGCACCACCCCGTCCCGGTCGTCCACGAGCAGATCAAGCCGCCGCGGCGTCCCCTCCAGGACCGCCCGCGCGGCCGCGACCGCCCCGGCGGGCACCCCGAGCCCCCGCGCGAGCCGCACGGCGGACGCCGCCGCCCCGACGGGGACGACGGACAGGACGGCGGACGCCAGCGCCCGCTCCCCGTGCAACACGGTCACCGCACGCAGCAGCGCCCGGTCGTCACCGATCACGACAGGACGTCGCGTCCCTCGCCTGACCAGCGCTTTCCTGAATTCTTCGGGGCTTTCAGGCAGGCACACCCTGACTCCCGCGCCCGCGCCAAGCACGTCCTTGGCGATGCGTACGGACTCCCCGTCCGTACGCCGGGCGACCGGGTCGATGACCACCAGAAGCTGGTCGCGAGCCGACACGTGCGCCCTTTCTTTAGTCCTCGGGTAGCATCTTTGTGCAAGAGCCCCTTGCGCTATTGCGCCAGGGGCTTCGTCTATTCCGGGGCAACCAAGGCTCACCCACACCGGCGGCAGAAGGCCTCCGGCTGCGGCCCCTGACCTTGGACATGCCCCGCCCGGAAGGGGTGTACGCCTGTGCCCGCACTCGTGCTGCTCGGTGCTCAGTGGGGTGACGAAGGCAAGGGAAAGGCCACCGACCTGCTCGGTGGCTCCGTGGACTATGTAGTGCGTTACCAGGGCGGCAACAACGCCGGCCACACGGTTGTCGTAGGCGACCAGAAGTACGCGCTGCATCTCCTCCCTTCCGGGATCCTCTCGCCGGAGTGTGTCCCGGTCATCGGCAATGGTGTCGTCGTCGACCCGTCGGTCCTGCTCTCCGAGCTGAGCGGGCTCAACGAGCGCGGCGTCGACACCTCCAAGCTGCTGATCAGCGGAAACGCGCACATCATCACGCCGTACAATGTGACGGTCGACAAGGTGGGCGAGCGCTTCCTCGGCAAGCGGAAGATCGGCACGACCGGCCGCGGCATCGGCCCGACGTACGCCGACAAGATCAACCGCACCGGCATCCGCGTCCAGGACCTCTACGACGAGTCGATCCTGAAGCAGAAGGTCGAAGCGGCCCTGGAGCAGAAGAACCAGCTCCTGACGAAGGTGTTCAACCGCCGCGCCATCGAGGCCGAGCAGATCGTCGAGCAGCTCCTGGAGCACGGCGAGAACATCAAGCGGTACGTCGCCGACACCACGCTGATCCTCAACAACGCGCTCGACGAGGACAAGGTCGTCCTGTTCGAGGGCGGCCAGGGCACGCTCCTGGACGTGGACCACGGCACGTACCCCTTCGTCACCTCGTCGAACCCGACCGCGGGCGGCGCCTGCACGGGCACCGGCGTCGGACCGACGAAGATCAGCCGCGTCATCGGCATCCTGAAGGCGTACACCACGCGCGTCGGCGCGGGCCCGTTCCCGACGGAGCTGTTCGACAAGGACGGCGAGGCGCTGCGCACCATCGGCGGCGAGCGCGGTGTCACCACCGGACGCGACCGCCGCTGCGGCTGGTTCGACGCCCCGATCGCCCGCTACGCGACCCGCGTGAACGGCCTGACGGACTTCTTCCTCACCAAGCTCGACGTGCTCACCGGCTGGGAGCAGATCCCGGTCTGCGTCGCGTACGAGATCGACGGCAAGCGCGTCGAGGAACTCCCGTACAGCCAGACGGACTTCCACCACGCGAAGCCCGTCTACGAGATGCTGCCGGGCTGGTCCGAGGACATCACCAAGGCCAAGACCTTCGCCGACCTGCCGAAGAACGCGCAGGGCTATGTGAAGGCCCTGGAGGAGATGTCCGGCGCCCCGATCTCCGCGATCGGCGTGGGCCCGGGGCGTGACGAGACGATCGAGATCAACTCGTTCATCTAGTTCGTCCAGAGGTCAACCGGCGCGCCTGGTCCGGGAGTTCGGCTCGTCCGGAAGCTCGGCGCAGGCGCGCAGGCCCTCCGGTGTCGCGCACGGCAGATGGCCATGGGTGCGGATCACATCCTGGCCACTGCCGCGCGCGTACGCGAGGAAGCTGGACGCCAGCGAGTCGGCGGGCGGCTGCCCGTAGGTGTAGGCGTACTCGATCTCGCGGTACGGATAGCCGGTGTCGGCGAGGTTGTCCGTGGACGGTTCCTGGCCGTCCAGGGAAAGCCGGTGCAGGCCCTTGGGGCTGCTCGCGGCGCGCAGTTCGCTGTAGCCGAGGGCGCCGGGGGTGCGGCCGACGGCGTCCAGGACCTGCTCGGTGGAGTCGAGTTCGCAGCGGATCACCGGTGCCTCGGCGTCGTCCTTGCGCACGCAGTCGTTGGACGACGCCTTGATCTCGAAGTCGCCGTTCAGCAGGCGGCGTTGCAGGGTGTCGCGGGTGCCCGAGCTGGAGCCGCGGCTGACCAGGACGACGTCCCGGTCGGGCCCGCCGAGCTGCTTCCAGTTGCGGATCTCGCCGCGGTAGAGGCGGCGTACGTCCGCGAGCGACAGGTTCTTCAGCGGGATCGAGTCGTTGAGGACCAGCGCGTACGCCGAGACCGCGACGCGGTGTTCGGCCAGGCGCGGGAAGCCGTCCGACTTCGGGCCGTCGGACAGGGCGATCAGCGGCGGCGACTTCTTCTCGGCCTTCGCGGACCGGGCGCCCTCCGCGTCGAGTTCCCTTATCCCCGCCGTGCTGCCGTGCGCGGCGACGGTGACGGAGGCTCCCGGGCAGTCGTCCTCGTACTTCTCCTTCATCTCCGCAACGACAGGCCGGAACGCCGTCGAACCGACGACGGTCAGCTCGCCCTTGGCGCACTCGATGGGCGTCCGGTCCTCGTCGGTGAGCAGGATCATCGTGGCGAGCGTGACGACGGACGCGGTGAGCAGCGCCGTCAGGACCTTCGCGGGCCTGCTGAACAGCGGCGGCTTGTCGTCGGGCGTCGTGGAGCGGTTCGGCTGGACCTCGCCCGCCTGGAGGCCGCCGGAGACGATGACCTCGCTGCCGACCGAGCCGCCGGTGAGCAGCACGAGCAGCTTGTAGTGCTGGCCGCGGTTCAGCGGTACGCGCGGTATGTGCAGCGTCGAGCCGTCGTAGCGCAGTCCCGCCGACGGTGTGAAGTGCTCCATCAGGTGGTCGGCGCCGACCTGCGCGGTGACGGCGAGGCCGCGGACGGTGCGGTCGGTGAAGACGGCGGTGAGGCCGTGCAGCGCGCGCCCGGTGTAGTCGGCGTCGGAGATGGACTGCGAGCCGTCGTTCTCCACGCGCAGCAGCACGAGCGTCGCGTCGGACATCTCCGGTGTCTCGTCGAAGAGTCCGAGGCGCGCGTTCGCGCCGCCGGTGCGGACGTTGTCGCCGATGGCGGTGTCCATCTGCACGCGGTAGCCGATGCGTTTGCGGCGCGGCACGCGGCGCTCGTACCAGATCGCCCCGAGGGTGGCGAGCAGCCCGAGCGCGGCGGTCAGGGCGGCGACGACGTTCTCGGGGCTCAACCAGTCCACGGGCGCACGCTACGGAGGCGCCCCCTCAGCGGGGAACGCCCCGGCGGGGGACTTCGCCGTTCCGTCGCCGGACGTTCGCTGTTGGTTCAACTCGCCTGCGGCGGCGGCTGGTTGCCCTCGCTGTCAGCCGCCCTTGGTGTACGTCAGCGCGCGGCTGCCGTCGGTGTTGACGCGGTGCAGTTCGCCGCTCGGCAGGATCGTGACCACCGTCGGCTTGCCGGGGTCGCAGGCCGGGGGCCCGCCCACGGTGACCCGCGTCGGGCCGATGTTCAGCCGGTCCTCGCTCGCGGACGTCAACTCGCCCTGGAACACGCAGTGGTAGGTGCCGCCGCCCGCCATCGGCCCGTCGGCCGTCATGGACAGGACGGTGTCGCCCTCCTCGCCCTGCTGGATGGTCAGTTGACGCGTGCTGACCCCGGCGTCGCCGCTGACCGTGCCGTTCCAGGTGCCGAGGAACTTGTCCGGCACCGTCTTGTCCGACGCGGTGGTCGTGGACGGCGAGGGGGTCGGCGAGGAGTCGGACTGCGACGGGCTGCCGGGCGTCTCCGGCGCGCTGCTCTCCCGGTTCTTCCCGTCGCCCCCGCCACGCGCCTTGGGGTCGCCGTCGTCCCCCTTCATCACCGCGTACACCGTGCCACCCGCCCCGAGCGCGACGATCAGCGCCACCGCGACGAGCAGCGCGGTGGAGCGCCCGCTGCGCCGCGGCGGGTCCATGGGCGCGGGCCCGTACGGGGGCGTCGCGCCGTACGGGGGAGTGGGTCCGTACGGAGGGGTCGCGCCGTAGGGCGGCTGCGGGTGCGGGTAGCCGTACGCGGCCCCTGCCTGCGGGTAGCCGTAGGCGGCCGCGTGGCTGGGCGGCGGGGTCGCGGGGGCCGGCGTGGCCGCGGGCGTCGGCGCGGGTGTGGCGGTCGGCGCGGGCGGCATTCCGCTGACCATGGTGGGGAGGTGGTTGACGGGGGCGTGGCCGGGGGCGCCGGGCGGGGGCGGGGTGTCGGTGGACGCCTCCGGTGCGGTCGGTTCGGGTTCTCTCGGGCCGTCGGGAGCCTGTTCCGGGACGGCCGGGACAGCCGCGGCTTCCGGAGCGGGGGCACCCTCGGGCTTGGGCGGGACGGGCTTGCCGTCGCCCTCGGGGTCCTCCGTGTCCAGCAACTGCACGGCGTGCCGCCCGAGTTGGGCGACCAGGGCGCCGGGGAGCCAGGGCTCCAGGGACTTCCCCTCGGAGAGGGTGTCCTGCGCCCCGGTCCGGGCGAGTATCTCGTCCAGCGAGGGCCGGTCCCCGGGCGCCTTGGCGAGGCAGGAGCGGACCAGCTCCCGCAGCTCCTCGGGCAGCGCCTCCAGGTCGGGCTCCTCCTGCGCGATGCGGAACATCAGGGCGTGCACCCCGCTGTTGGCGGTCCCGAACGGCAGCGCCCCCGTAGCGGCGTACGCGAGCACCGATCCCAGGCAGAAGACGTCGCACGCCTCCGTGACCCGGTCACCGCGCACCTGCTCGGGCGCCATGAAGCCGGGCGACCCGACGAGCGCCCCGGTCCGGGTGAGCCCGCCGTCCGTGACGGTTTCGAGGGCGCGGGCGATCCCGAAGTCGATGACGCGCGGCCCGTCGATGGTGACGAGGACGTTCGACGGCTTCAGGTCGCGGTGGATGAGCCCGGCCGCGTGGATGTCCTTGAGGGCGTTGGCGAGCCCCGCGGCGAGGATGTTCACGGACCGCTCGGGCAGCGGCCCGTGGTCGTGCGAGACGACGCCCTGCAGCGAGGGCCCGGCGACGTACCCCGTGGCGACCCACGGGATCGCCGCGTCCGTGTCGGCGTCGAGCACCGGCGCCGTCCACGCCCCGCCGACCCGCCGCGCGGCCTGCACCTCCTGCCGGAACCGCCCGCGGAACTCCTCCTGCGCGGCCAGCTCCTCGCGCACCAGCTTGACCGCGACCGTGCGGCCGCGGTCGGAGCGCGCCAGATAGACCTGCCCCATGCCGCCCGCGCCGAGCCGCGCGAGCAGTCGGTAGGCACCGATCCGCTGCGGATCCCCCGGCCCCAGTTTCTCCATGGCCATCGGCGCCGTCCTCCCCCTGTGTTCCTGCTGCTTTCCAGCCACCTCGGAGCGGCGACTGTGTGTGCACAGCCGTGCAACAGACCGAGGATAGTGCCGTGGTGGGAGGGGTGCCCCGGGCTTACCTCTACGGTTCCGTAACGGCGGGCTCAAGCCCGGCCAGGGCCTCGGAGAGGCGCTCCAACACCTGGGCGGTTTGCGCGAATTGTTCCTCGCCGAGGGTTTCTTTGAGCCGGGTGGCGAGGTCCGCGTGCGCGGGCTGGATGCGCTGGACGGCGGCGCGCCCCTCGGCGGTGGGGCGCAGCAGCTTGGCGCGGCGGTGGGCCGGGTTGGGCGCGTACTCGGCGAGGCCGCGCCGTACGAGCAGATCGGCCACGCGCTGCACGCTCTGCCGGGTGATGCCCATGGTGCGGGCGATGCCGGCGACGGGCTGCGGGTCGCGCAGGACCGCGCCGAGCACCTGCCACCACGCGGCGGTGAGCCCGGCCGGGCGGGCCATCTCCTCGGAGACGGTGACGAACTGGCCGTTGAGCCGGAAGACGCCGAGGGCGGTGCGGGTGAGCAGGTCCTGCTCGGGGCGGGCGGCGACGCCCTCGCCGACGGTGACGTTGACGACCGGCTCACCGCCGCCCACCTGCTCACCGTCGCCGACCGCGCCTGTGTGCTCCTCGCGGCTCATGATTCGAGCGTTTCGTACGCCGTCGGGTCCGAGTCGTGGAAAAGCCGGTACCAGGCGTCCAGCTTCTCGCCCTCGAACGCGCCCATCCGCTTGAGGACCTCGCGGGCGAAGGCGACGGGCTCGGTGGGCCCGGCGGTGATCAGGTCGCCGTCGGTGACGGCGTCGGACTCGACGTACCGCTCCGCGCCCTTGTAGCCCGTCGCGTCCAGGTACATCGACACCGCGCTGGTGTGCGCGCGGTCGTCGAGCAGGCCCTCGCGGGCGAGCCCGGCGGTGGCCCCGCAGATCGCGGCGACCGGCACGCCCGCGTCGAGGAAGGCGCGGGCCGCGCGGGCGAAGGGGGCGAGCGAGTCGCCCGTGTCCCACAGGTCGGCGCCCGGCAGGATCAGCAGCTCGCTGTCCTCGGCGCGCAGCTCGTCGATGGTCAGGTCCGGCTGGATGCGGACGCCGCCGGCGGTGGTGACGGGCTCGCGGGTGGTGGCGACGGTCCGGAGCTCGTGTCCGGCTCGGGCGAGATACGCCGTGGCGTACCCCGTCTCCCAGTCGGCGAGGGTGTTGTAGACGGCGAGATGAACGGTCCGGCTCATGGTGGCCTCCACTCGGTGGACGATGTCCCGATGTCAGTATCCTGTCATTGCGACAGCATGCTGTCAATGAAAGGGATGCGTGGTGCTTAACCTTCCCCAGGGGCCTCCTTAACCCGCACCTCCCTAACGTCGCGACCATGGACCTACAGACGCTCGCCGCCCACCTCGGCCTCGACCTCGTGGCCGTCTCGCTGCTGACCTTCGCCGTCTTCTGCCCACGGCACCGCAGGCGCGAGCTGGTCCCCGCGTATCTCGCCCTGAACGTCGCGCTGTTCGCGGTCGTCGCGGCCCTTTCGGAGGCGGCGGGCGGCGGTGGGCTCGCGCTCGGGTTCGGGCTCTTCGGTGTGCTGTCGATCGTCCGGCTGCGCTCCGACGCGGTGCGGCACCAGGAAGTGGCGTACTACTTCATCACCCTCGTCCTGGGGCTCCTGTGCGGTCTTCCGGGCCTTTCGCTGCCGATGGCCGCGGGCCTCGCGGCGGTGCTGCTGCTCGTGATGTACGTCGGCGACCACCCCCGCCTCTACCGGCGCGACCGCCGGGCCCTGGTGACCCTCGACGCCGTGTACCGCGAGGAGGACGCGCTCCGCGCCGAGCTGGCCCGGCGGCTCGGCGAACCCCTCGGCTGGACGGTCCAGGAGGTCGACTACGTACGGGACCTGATGGTGCTGGAAGTCCGCTTCCGTCAGCCGGAACCAATGGCTCACGATGGGGAGTTCGTACGAGTGACCCCGCCGTACGCCAAGGAGGCCGCGTGAAACCCGCAGTACGCGCGCTGAGCCGCGCCGCACTGGCCGCACATCCCGTCTCCCTGGACGAACTGAACGCCCGGGCGGAGCTCCTCGCCCGCTACGACAACAGCTACCTCGTCCCCGTCGACATCTTCGAGGACTTCACCGCCCTGCTCACCGACCCGCGCCGGGCCGCGGGCCCGTTCCGCGCGCTGAGCATCGGCGGCCGCCGCTCGTTCGGGTACCACTCGACGTACTACGACACCCCCGCCCTGCACACGTATCACGACCATCGCCAGGGCCGAAGACTCCGCTACCGCGTCCGGGAGCGGGTCTATCAGGACAGCGGGGAGCGGCAGTTCGAGATCAAGCTGAAGACCGGGCGCGGCGAGACCGTCAAGCACCGGCAGCGGATGGAGGGCACGGACCACGCCCTCGACGACGCCCGGCGCGGGTTCCTGGCGGGGGTGCTGCGCGGTTCGTACGGCATCGAGGCCCCCGTCGGCCTCACCCCCTCCCTCGTCACCGACTACCGCCGCGCCACGTTCGTCGCCGACGGCCAGCGGGTGACGTGCGACGCGGCCCTCGTCGTACGCGACGTGGCGACGGGCCGCACCGCGGCGGCCGACGGCGGCCTCGTCCTCGTCGAGACCAAGACGCGGGGCCGCCTGACGGAGGCGGACCGGGTCCTGCACCGGTACGGCCTGCGGGCCGCCGAATTCACCAAGTACTGCGGCGGCTTCGCGGCGGTCCGGCCGGACCTGGGGATCAACCGGTGGGCTCGGGCGGTGCGGACGGTTTTTCCGCGAGCGGTGTCTTCCTGAGGGGTGTGGGGGCGGGCGTCCCCGGGGGCGTTTCCGCGAGCGGGAAGGTGAGGGTCACGCGGGTCGGCCCGCCCGCGATCGCGAAGCTGCCGCCCGCGTCCTCGGCGGTACGCCGCGCGATGTCGATCCCGAGCCCGGTGGACCCGCCGCCGCTGGTGCCCCGGGCGGCGGATTCCGGGTAGCCGTCGGGGAACCCCGGCCCGTCGTCGGCGACGGTGAGTTGGGCGTGCCCTACGGCGGTCGCCTCGACGGTGATCCGGAATGCGGTGCCGTGGGGGGTGTGGTCGAGAACGTTTCCGATGAGTGCGTCGAGGGCGGCGGAGAGTTCGTCCGGGGGGACGGGGACGGGTGCCGCCTCCGCGCCGCGGTGCGGTGTGTGATGTGGGGGACGACCAAGGCCGACGGCGTCGACCGAGAGCACACGCCCCTGGTCCTCGGCCAACGGCCGCCAAAAGGCTCCCCGCTCGCGGGCCACGGCGGCGAGGTCGGCGCGGGCAGCGCCCCGCAGGGGCAACCGGGCCCGGCGGATCACGTCGTCCACACTGCGCTCCAGCGCGGCCACGTCCCCGGCGATCCGCCGGGCCTCCCGAGCATCCCGCAACGACTCGGCGTCAAGCCGCAACGCGGCAACCGGCGTACGCAGCCGATGCGCGAGATCGGCCGCGTTCTCCCGCGCGTTCTCCCGCTCGGCACGGAGCAACTCGTCGATACGCCCGGCGAGCCGGTTCAGCTCACCGGCGACAAGCCGCAGTTCGGGCGGACCGTCGGGCACGGCCCGAGCCGTGAGTTCCCCGGCGGCAAGCCGATCGGCGGTACGGGCAAGCCCCCGCGTCGCCCCCACGAGCCGAGCCCCGAGCCGATCGGCGAGCAGCAACCCGAGCAGCACGAGCCCCACGCCGATCCCGGCGAGCACGAGCCAGGACGTCAGCGTCCCCGCGTACAACTGCCGCTCGGTGAGGGTGACTTGAACGACGGCGGTACCGTCGGCGGCACCGTGCACGGGGACGAGGACCTGCCGCCCACCGGTGGAGGGCTCGTAGGTGAAGGCGCGACCGGTGCGCGCGAGCCGAATGGCGTCGGACACGCCACCGTCGGGCCCGGCCTTCGCCCCGGCCCCGCGACCGCCACCGGGCCCGACGACGCTCCCGTCCCCGAGGACGAGCGAAGTCCGCGGCAACCCGTCCCCGTTGACCCCGGCAACGGTCTGCTCGGCGGTGGGCCGCTCCGCGGCGGAGGCGAGCGCGGGCCCGATGGCGTGCGCGACCCACTGCGCGCGGGCGGTGGCCTCGGCGGTGGCACGGTCGGCGGCGTGACCGCGCGTGAGGAGGGTGAGCGGAACGAGCAGGGCGGTGAGGACGAGGGCGGTGGTGGCGGCGGTGAGCAGCAGCAGCCTGCGACGCATCAGGCGGGCCCGTCAGGGGTGTTGTCCGCGGGGCCCGGGGGCGGGACCTGAGCGGACGGGGCGCCCGCGGGGTCGGCGGCGCCCGGCCCGGCGAGCCCGGCCGGTGCGCCCGGTGCGCGGGGCCCGACAACCGTGTACGCCGGGCCCGGTGCTTTCGGCCCATCCGGCGTCTCAGACCCGTGCGGCCCTTCCGGCCCATCCGGTGCCTTCGGCCCGTGCGGCCCCTCCGGCGTGTCCAGCGCCCTCGGCCTCCGCGCTGCGTCCGGCCCGCCTGCCGTGTACGGCCCCTTCGGCCCTTCCGGCCCGTCTGCTGCGGACGGCGTGCTCGGCCCTTCCGGCCCGCCCGGCCCCTCCGGCGTACCCAGCGCCCCCGGCCTCCGCGTCGCGTCCGGCGCCGCCAGCTTGACCCCCACCGTGCGCACCGTGTGCAGATAGCGCGGCGCCTGGGCCGTCTCGCCCAGTTTCCGGCGCAGCCACGACAGATGGACGTCGACCGTCTTGTCGGCCCCGCCGAGCGGCTGGTGCCAGACCTCGGCGAGGAGTTCGCGGCGGGACACGACCTGCCCGGCGCGGCGCGCGAGATGGGCGAGCAGGTCGAACTCGCGGGGCGTGAGCTCGACGGCGACCCCGTCGAGGGCGACCTCACGCGCGGCGGGGTCGACGCACAGCCCGCCCACCCGCAGCGGTTCCTCACCCGCACCCACGCCGAGCCGCCGCAGCACCGCCTTCACCCGGGCGTCCAACTGCGCGGCACCGAACGGCTTCACGATGTAGTCGTCGGCCCCGTCGCCGAGCAGGGCCACCATCTCCGGCTCCTCGTCGCGGGCCGTGGCGACGATGACGGGTACGTCGCTGACCGCCCGCAGCATCCGGAGGACCTGGGCGCCGTCCACGTCGGGCAGGCCGAGGTCGAGCACGACGAGGTCGGGCGGGTGCGTGACCGCCGCGTCGAGCCCCGCCATGCCGGTGGGCGCGGTCGCGACGGCGTGGCCCTTGTCGCGCAGGGCGCGCACGAGGGCGCCGCGCAGCTGGGGGTCGTCCTCCACGACGAGCAGGTGGGCCATGAGGGCCACGGTAGTCAGGGGTTGGCCCCGAATTCGGCGCGGGTTCACGTCGGAGTGCGGTGCGGGGGCGGACCTTAACCGGGGTCTTAACCGGACGTTAGGGAACGGTGGGGGAGGGTGTGGGGGTGGGCAAGTGGTGGAGTGCCGCGGGTACGGCGGCGTGGGTGGCGGTCGGCACGGCTGCGGGGGCGCTGGGCGCCTGGCAGTTGGCGAGCGCTGATTCCGGCGGGGCCGCCCACAGCAGGCCCCTGGACGAGGGCGCCGTGCGGCGGGCCTTGGCGGACACCCCGAACTCCCCGTCGGCCTCTCCCTCTCCCTCTCCCTCTCGCTCCCCCTCGCCCTCGCCCTCCTCCTCTCCGTCCCGCTCGGCCAGGCCGACGGAACGGCCCGCCGAAAGGTCGACGGTCCGCTTCACGGGCGGCACCGCCACCGTCGAGTGCCGCCCCGACGGCACCGTCTACCTCCTCTCCTGGAGCCCGGCCGACGGCTACCACATCGACGAGGACGTCACCCGGGGCCCGTCCGCCACGGCCCGCCTGGAGGCCGAGCCCAGCGATGACGACGAACGCGACGACCTGACGTACGAGATCCGTTGCACCCCGGACGGCCCCCGCGCCCGGGCCGTACCCGAGACGGACGACGACTGACCGTCCAAGCCCCGTCACGGCGCCGCCGCCCGACAGAATGTCGCGTTCCCGGCGAGTCGCCAGACAGGACGCCCATGTCCCGTCCACGCGGTGGACATCTACCCTCGGCGGCATGACCCCTCAGCCAAACCCGCAGCTCGGCGCAGCCGTCTCCGCCGCGGACCGCGCCCACGTGTTCCACTCCTGGTCCGCCCAGGAACTCATCGCCCCGCTCGCCGTGGCCGGCGCGGAAGGCTCGTACTTCTGGGACTACGAGGGCAACCGGTACCTCGACTTCACCAGCGGACTCGTCTACACGAACATCGGCTACCAGCACCCGAAGGTCGTCGCCGCGATCCAGGAGCAGGCCGCGACGATGACCACGTTCGCGCCCGCCTTCGCCCTGGAGGCGCGGTCCGAGGCCGCCCGCCTGATCGCCGAGCGCACCCCCGGCGACCTGGACAAGATCTTCTTCACCAACGGCGGCGCCGAGGCCGTGGAGAACGCAACGCGCATGGCCCGGCTGCACACGGGCCGCCCCAAGGTGCTCTCCGCGTACCGCTCGTACCACGGCGCCACCTCCGCGGCGATCAACCTCACCGGTGACCCGCGCCGCTGGCCCTCCGACAGCGGCTCGGCGGGCGTCGTGCACTTCTGGGCGCCGTTCCTGTACCGGTCGCCGTTCTACGCCGAGAACGAGGGGCAGGAGTGCGAGCGGGCCCTCCAGCATCTGGAGGACACGATCGCCTTCGAGGGTCCGGCGACGATCGCCGCGATCATCCTCGAGACCGTCCCCGGCACCGCCGGGATCATGACGCCGCCGCCCGGCTACCTCGCGGGCGTCCGCGAGCTGTGCGACCGGCACGGGATCGTCTTCGTCCTCGACGAGGTCATGGCGGGCTTCGGGCGCACCGGCAAGTGGTTCGCCGTCGACCACTTCGACGGCGTCGTGCCCGATCTGCTGACCTTCGCCAAGGGCGTGAACTCCGGGTACGTGCCGCTCGGCGGCGTCGCGATCTCCGGCGCGATCGCCGAGACGTTCGCCAAGCGGCCCTACCCGGGCGGGCTCACCTACTCCGGGCATCCGCTGGCCTGCGCGGCCGCCGTCGCGACGATCAACGTCATGGCGGACGAGGGCGTCGTGGAGCACGCGGCCCGTCTGGGCGAGGAGGTCGTGGGTCCCGGCCTGCGCGAGCTGGCCGCGCGGCACCCCTCCGTGGGGGAGGTCCGGGGGCTCGGCATGTTCTGGGCCCTTGAGCTGGTGCGGGACCGTGAGACCCGTGAGCCGCTGGTCCCGTACAACGCCTCCGGGGAGGCGAACGCCCCCATGGCGGCGTTCGGCGCCGCCGCCAAGGCGAACGGACTCTGGCCCTTCATCAACATGAACCGCACCCACGTCGTGCCGCCGTGCAACATCTCGGAACCCGACCTCAAGGCGGGCCTGGCAGCCCTCGACGAGGCCCTGGACGCCGCGGACACCCACGTGGCCTGAACGCGGCCGCCCGACCGGCCCGGGGTGACCCCACGCACGGGGGTCACCCCGCCCCCTCCCCGGGCCGACGTGCCCTTCCGCACACCGGTGACCCTCGTCACGCGGGACGGGAACCCCGACCGCGTAGTCTGACGTGCTCGTAAGCGACCAGAACGTACCCACGTTCGCTCGAGACGCCCACGGCAGAGAAAAGCGTAGGGGGACACCCGCCATGCCCGGAGCCGACGGCCCCGCCGTCATCCGCAGCACCCTGCGCCAGCAGATCGCCGACGCCCTGCGCGACGAGATCCTCGCGGGCCGCCTCGTGCCGGGCCAGGAGTTCACGGTGAAGGAGATAGCCGACCAGTACGGCGTCTCCGCGACCCCGGTCCGCGAGGCCCTGGTGAACCTGGCGGCACAGGGCCTCCTCGACTCCGCGCAGCACCGCGGCTTCCGCGTGCACGAGCACACCCTCGGCGACTACCGGGGCATGCTCCAGGCCCGCGGCCTCATAGCGGACGCGATCTTCCGCGAGCTGGCGACGACGGCCGCGCAGCACCCCGTACCGCCCGCCAGCCTCGTCTCCGTACGCCGCCGCGGCGAGGAGGCGGCCCGCGCGGCGGCGGCCGGCGACCTGACGGTCCTCATCGGCTACGACCTGCGCTTCTGGCGCGAGCTGAGCGCCCTCTTCGGCAACGCCTACCTCTCCGACTTCCTGCACCGCCTGCGCGTCCAGTCCTGGGTCTGCGCGGTGCCGCACCTGCGCCGCGAGGCCGAACAGGGCAGCGGCCTGCGCGGCCGCCTCTGGTGCCGGCACACCGACCTGGTGGAGGCCGTGACCCGCCGCGACGCGCTCCTCGCGCACGCCATCGTCGCCGAGTACAACGCGCACTCCCTGGACCTCGTCGAGACCCTCTCGACCCTCTCGACCCTCTCAGCCGAAGCCCCCGGTGCCGCCGAAGCCCCCGGCACCCCCACCACCGACCAGGACCAGCCCCAGGCCCCCGCATGACCGTCGACCTCACCATCGTCATCCCCGCCTACAACGAGGAACGCCGCCTCGCCCCCACCCTGGAAGCGATCCGCGCCTACCTGGACAAAGCGGCCAACACAGCCGGTGCCGCCGAGGCGGCCGACGCCGGAGCGCAGCCCCCGCAGTGGGAGCTGATAGTCGTCGACGACGGCTCCACCGACCGCACCGCGGACATCGCCGCCGAGGCCGCCGCCGCGGACCCCCGCATCCAACTGCTCCGCGGCGGCCGCAACCGCGGCAAGGGCCACGCCCTGCGCCAGGGCGTCCTCGCCTCGTACGGCCGCCGCGTCCTGGTCACCGACGCCGACCTGGCCGCGCCGATCGAGGAACTGGAGGCCCTGGAGAAGGCCCTCGCCGACGGCCACGCGGCCGCCGTCGGCTCGCGCGCGCGGCCGGGCGCGACGATCGGCGTCCACCAGCACCGCCTCCGCGAACTCCTCGGCCGGGGCGGCAACTTCCTGATACGGACGGTCGCCGTCCCCGGAATCCGCGACACCCAGTGCGGCTTCAAGCTCTTCGACGGCGACCGCGCCCGCGCGGCCTTCGCCGCGTCCCGGCTCACCGGCTGGGGCATAGACGTCGAGATACTCCACCACTTCGACCGGCAGGGCTGGCCGGTCGCGGAGGTCCCGGTGCGCTGGTCGCACCAGGAGGGCTCCAAGGTCCGCCCGGCCGACTACGTACGCGTACTCGCCGAGGTCACCTCCCTCAAGACGCGCGCGGTCCGCCGCACCGACCTCCTCGTCGCGGGCCTCTTCCTCGCCTTCGCCACGGTCCTGTACTCGGCCCGCTGGATCTCCCCGGACCACCGCTACCTCCCGCACTCCCTCCAGGACCAGAACCAGTGGGAGTGGTTCTTCGAGGTCACCGCCCACAACATCGGCCACCTCCAGAACCCGCTGTTCACCCACCTGCAGAACGCCCCGGACGGCGTGAACCTCATGGCCAACACGGTCATGCTCGGCCTGTCCGTGCCGCTCGCGCCGGTCACCTGGCTGTTCGGCCCGGCCGTCAGCCTCAACCTCGCGATGACGGGCGGCCTGGCCGCGACGGCCTTCGCCTGGTACTGGCTGATCGTCCGGCGTCTCGTACGCCACCGGGGAGCCGCCGCCCTCGGCGCGGCCCTCGCCGCCTTCGCGCCCCCGATGATCAGCCACGCGCACGCGCACCCGAACTTCATCGTCCTGTTCATGATCCCGCTGATCGTCGACCGCGCGCTGCGGCTCTGCGAGGGCCGTCATGTCGTACGGGACGGGGTGGTCCTCGGCCTCTTCGCGACGTACCAGATCTTCCTCGGCGAGGAGCCGCTGCTGCTCGCCGCGATGGGCATGCTGCTGTTCACGGTGGCGTACGCGGTGGTGCGCCGCGATGTCGCGAGGGCGGCCTGGCGCCCGCTGGCCCGAGGCACAGCCATCGCGCTGACGGTGTGTATCCCTCTGATCGCCTTCCCCCTCTGGTGGCAGTTCTTCGGGCCGCAGAGCTACAAGAGCGTGCTGCACGGAGACAACGCGGGCAACAGCCCGCTCGCCCTGCTTTCCTTCTCCGAGCGCTCCCTCGCGGGCGACGCGGAGACCGCGTCCTCGCTGTCCATGAACCCCACCGAGCAGAACGCCTTCTACGGCTGGCCGCTTATCGCCCTCGCGCTGCTGATCGTGGTGTGGCTGTGGCGCAGCGCGGTGGTGAAGGCACTGGCCTTCACGGCGGTCGCGGCGGCGTTCCTGTCCCTCGGCCCGAAGTTCCGCATCCCCCTCACCGATGTCGTGCTGTCCGGGCCGTGGGCGCTGCTCGCCGACCGGCCGCTGTTCGAGTCGGTCATCGAGTCGCGGGTCGCGATGGTGTGCGCGCCCGCGCTGGGGATGCTGGTGGCGCTGGCGGTGGGGGAGCTGGCGGCGCGCGGGGCGGAGGGCCGCCCGAAGTGGGGGAGGCCTTTCCGGTACGTCGGTCTCGCCGCCGTTACCGCGGCCCTCCTCCCCCTCCTCCCCCTTCCCCTCAAGGCCGTGGACCGCGCCGACGTGCCCGCGTTCATCGCCGACGGGACATGGCGGAGTTACGTCGACACCGCCGCCGGCGAGACTCTCGTACCGGTGCCGCTGCCCGACCCCGCCTACGCGGAGGCCCTGCACTGGCAGACCACCGCCGACCTGGGATTCCGGCTGCCCGGCGGCTACTTCAACGGGCCCTGGGGCCCGGACCGCGTCGGTATCTACGGCGCCTCGCCGCGCAACACCTCCAACCTCCTGAGGGACGTACGCAATTCGGGACGGACCGTACGGATCACGGATGCCTGGCGGAACGCGGCCCGGGTGGACCTGCGCTACTGGAACGCGGGCGTCCTCGTGCTCGCGCCGCAGGCGGGCGACGCGGCGCTGCGATCGACGGTCGACGACCTTCTTGGGCAGCGCGCAAAGTGGGTAGACGGGGTGTGGATCTGGGACGTGCACGGGGGAGGCTGAGCGGGTCCCGGTGCCACTACGCTGCCGGGACAACACGCACGGTAGCTACGCCCGTAGGAACGTCCTCACCGGCCCCATTCACCGACCCTAGGAGCATTTCTTGGCCTGCGACCTGTGGCTGGTCCCGCTCGTCGACGTGCTGTGCCACAGCCCCGACAACCCCTTCGCCGAGGAACTCGCCTCGTACGACAAGGCGTTGGGGGACGCGGGACTGCCGACGGTGCCCGTGTACGCGTACATGCCGGGGCTCTCCGGCGACGTGGCCCCGGTCGCGGGGTTCGACTACGACGCGCTGCACTTCCTGCGGCGCGCGTATCTCCTCAAGATCTGCGGCCTCGAGGTCACACCCGTCGACGAACTGGGCGGCGACTACGAACAGCTCCTGGAGATGTTCGACTCCACCGCCCAGCAGTCCCATCTCGTCTGGCACTACGACCACGCGGGCGCGTACGTCCCCGTGGACTTCCCGGCGCCCCTGTCCAACGACGAACTCCTCGCAGGCGGCGGCCCTCTGGGCTCCTCCCAGGCCCTCCTCCGCGAACTCGAATTCGTGGCCCCGTCGATCGGCATAGACCCGGCGAACCCCCCGCTCCCCCCGGCCCCACCACAGTCCCCCACGACCTTGGAGGAACCGGCGCTCCCGGCCCCACCGGACCCGAGCCCGTTCGCGAGGGAGCGCCATGTGTGGCTGGGGTTGCACGCGGCGACGACGCGATCCCTGGCGCAGGGCTCAATGATCATCTACAGCTGAGGCCGGCTTTCAGCCCCGTCGGCTGGGCTTTCAGCCCGTCCGGCGTTTGAGGACGAGCCGCGAAGCGGCGATGCGGCGGGGGTCAGTCCCACCCACCCGAGACCCCCGCCCGGCTCTTTTCAGCCTGTCCGGCGTTTGAGGACGAGGCCGTTCAGGCCGACAGCGGGGGTCCAGGGGGCGGCAGCCCCCTGGTTACGGGAAGGGGCGGGCTTGGGGAGCCCCCGGCAGGGCCACCCCACCCGCACCCCACAAAGCACCTTCACCGAGGCTCAGGCGGCCGCTGCCGAGGCATGTTAGGCCGAGCCCCGGGCGGCAACGGAAACCGCCCGGGGCCGGCACCGTCCCGAGGCTGCCCAGAAGCCCCACCGGGCACAGCCCCCTGCATCACGAGCGGCGCGGACCCCGCCCGAAACTCCACCATCCAATCGGCAGTCTCGGCCCGAACAAGCTCCGTCACGTCCTCGGAGAACCTCCGCAACACCCCAAGACACCGATCAGCGGCCTCACTGGCAGTCCCCTCCGTAGGCCCAAGAACCTCCCGCACACTCTCCGAGGCCCAGTCGAACTGCAGCACCTGCAACCGCCGCTGCACGGCCTGCGCGGTGGCGACATCCCGCATCCACCCCGACGTGAACCCGAAGAACCGATCGCACCCGACACAGGCGACCCCGGCGATCAGCGACACGAACCCCCAGGGGGCGACGCCCCCCATGCCCCCCGCGAGATCGAGGAGCGGCAGCACCCCCGCCCCCAGGGCCCCCACGGCGGCCCCACCCCGCAGCACCCGCGCGGCGACGCGCTTGCGCGTCCGGTCTCGCAAATACCACGCGGCGGTGTCGAGCGCGCCCCGCTCCACCCACCGGTACAGCTCGTCGAGCCGCTCCGCGGGCTCCCCCCAGTCGCCGAGCGGGAACAGCCGGCTGACGAGGTCACCAGGCGCCGCCCCGGCGGACGCCGCCGCGCCGTCCCCGTTCCCGTCCCCGCCCTGGGGCACCCCCTCAGGCTGCATCTCCGGCTGGTGGTGGCTCACCCGGCACTCCCTCGGTCTCCGCATAAGTGACGCAACGTAATGGATGGTGCCTCTGCGCGGCACCAGTCCTACCGCCCAATGGGTGGCTATGCGGCAGTTTTCGCGGCTTTTCCGCCCGGAAGGGTCGCTTGATCAGGTATAGGAACAGGCGGGATCTCACCCGAAAGAGTGGCGGCCGGAGTGCTGGGGCGAGCGCACCCCTGACCACGTAGGCTCGTCACAGGCGGGAAAACACCCGCCATACGGACCATGAGAACCGACCGAAGAAGTACGGACGTACCGAGCCGGACGTGCGATGACGTACCGACGTACCGACGTAGCGAACCAGGAGCTGATCGTGATCCCCGGTGGTGGCCAGCCCAACATGCAGCAGCTGCTCCAGCAGGCCCAGAAGATGCAGCAGGACCTCGCCGCGGCGCAGGAGGAGCTGGCGCGGACGGAGGTCGAAGGGCAGGCGGGCGGCGGCCTCGTCAAGGCGACGGTCACCGGCTCGGGCGAGCTGCGCGGCCTCGTGATCGACCCGAAGGCGGTGGACCCGGAAGACACCGAGACCCTCGCGGACCTGGTGGTCGCGGCGGTGCAGGCGGCGAACGAGAACGCCCAGGCGCTCCAGCAGCAGAAGCTCGGCCCGCTCGCCCAGGGCCTGGGCGGCGGCGGCATCCCCGGCCTGCCGTTCTAGCCGCCGTTACGGCCTGCGGTTCCCTTCTAAGTAAGCCGACGGCCAACTACGGTACGTACAAAAGCTCCCTGAGCCCCGAAGACTGAAGACCGAAGAGCAGGAAGGCACTCCGTGTACGAAGGCGTGGTCCAGGACCTCATCGACGAACTGGGCAGGCTGCCCGGCGTCGGTCCCAAGAGCGCGCAGCGGATCGCCTTCCACATCCTTCAGACCGAGCCCACGGACGTACGCCGCCTCGCGCACGCCCTCCTCGAGGTCAAGGACAAGGTCCGCTTCTGCGCGACCTGCGGGAACGTCGCGCAGGAAGAGCTGTGCAACATCTGCCGCGACCCGCGCCGCGACCCGTCGGTGATCTGCGTGGTCGAGGAGCCCAAGGACGTGGTCGCGATCGAGCGGACCCGGGAGTTCCGCGGCCGCTATCACGTCCTGGGCGGAGCGATCAGCCCGATCGAGGGCGTCGGTCCCGACGATCTGCGCATACGAGAACTCCTCGCCAGACTCGCCGACGGCACGGTCACGGAGCTGATCCTGGCCACCGACCCGAACCTGGAGGGCGAGGCGACGGCGACGTACCTCGCGCGCATGATCAAGCCCATGGGCCTGAAGGTCACCCGCCTGGCCAGCGGACTCCCTGTCGGGGGAGATCTGGAATACGCGGACGAGGTCACCCTGGGCCGCGCTTTCGAGGGGAGACGACTCCTAGATGTCTAAGTCAACGACCAAGTCGCCCGAGGCACCCCAGCCCAAGCTGCTGCACTCCGCGGCGCTGGACCCCGACGACTTCGCGGTCCAGATCTCGGACCAGATCGAGAGCTTCATCGTGGCCGTGACGGAGGTGGCCAAGGGCGACGAGCCGGACTCGGCGGTGCCCTTCCTCCTCCTGGAGGTCTCCCAGCTCCTCCTCGCGGGCGGCCGCCTGGGCGCGCACGAGGACATCGTCCCCGACGAGCGCTACGAGCCCGACCTGGGCCCGGAGGCGGACGTCGACGACCTCCGCCAGAGCCTCGCCGTCCTCCTGGACCCCATCGACGTCTACTCCGAGGTCTTCGACCCGTACGAACCGCGCAAGGCCCCCGTCGCCTGCCGCATCTCCGACGACCTCGCGGACGTCGTCACCGACCTCCGCCACGGCCTCGCCCACTACAGCGAGGGCCGCACCACGGAAGCCCTCTGGTGGTGGCAGTTCTCCTACTTCTCCAACTGGGGCTCCACCGCCTCCGCCGCCCTGCGCGCCCTCCAGTCCCTGGTCGCCCACGTCCGCCTGAACCAGCCCCTCGAAGACCTCGACGGCCTGGACACCGACGAGGACCTCTCGGAGGACGCCCTCGCGGAGGTGGCGGGCCAGGTCATGGCGGAGGAGCTCGGGGCCCCACTGGGAATCAGGCCGACGAAGTAGCAGTGACCTGACCTACGGACGAAGCCGCCACCAGCTGGACCAGAACTAACGGACGACGTCGAAGACGTTCTTCTGCAGCCCGTTGGAGTACGTCTCGTGCTCGACGAGCTTCAGCTTCTGGGTGTCCTTGTCCGTGGTGCTGAAGAGCCGCTTGCCCGCGCCGAGCAGGAGCGGGAAGACGAGCAGGTGGTAGCGGTCGATGAGGCCCGCGTCGGAGAGGGACTGGTTCAGGGACGCGCTGCCGTGGACGATGATCGGCCCGCCCTCGGTCTTCTTCAGCGCGGCGACGTCGTCGAGTGAGCGCAGGATCGTCGTCTCGCCCCAGCCCGACACCAGGTCGCCCTCGGCGAGGGTGGTGGAGACGACGTACTTCGGCATCACCTTGTACTGGGCGAACTCCTCCATGCCGGGCCACACCGGGCTGAACGCCTCGTAGCTGACCCGGCCGAGCAGCATCGCGGCGGCCTCGCCCTGCTCACGGCCCTTGATCTCGTACGCCTCCGGCACGAAGTCGATGTCCTTGAAGGTCCACCCGGAGTTCCGGTAACCGGGCTCGCCGCCCGGGGCCTCGACGACGCCGTCGAGCGAAACGAAAGCGGTGCTGATCAGGGTGCGCATCTCGGATCCTCGGTTTCTGGGGTATCTCGTGTCTGCTTCAGTCATGGTCTCTGACCGAGCGCCACCCCGAAACTCATCGGTCGCCCGTGGCCCTGAGTGCACCGTTCGGCGTCCACATACGCGACTCGAAGCTCCCCGCCGGGGCCGGGCCCGAACTGGCCGTCCCGCCCACGGCGTGGGCCACCTTCCTCGCGTACGCGGCGCGTGCCGCCCGCTAGATCGCCGTGACGTTGACCGCGCTCGGACCCTTCTGGCCGGCCTCGATCTCGAACTCCACGTTCTGGCCCTCGGCCAGTGTCTTGAAGCCGTTGCCCTGGATGGCGGAGAAGTGGACGAAGACGTCCTTGCTGCCGTCGGCCGGGGTGATGAAGCCGAACCCCTTCGACTCGTTGAACCACTTGACCTGGCCCTTGATCTTTGCCACGGGTGCCCCCTGTGTTGGCGTCGTTGGGGCCTCATCGTCCCGCGTGCGCGCCGCCAGGCCCAGATGATCTAGGCAACTTGGCCGGTTTGCGGGGGCGTTCACCGCAGGTCGGCCCGGAGCTTGAGCCCCGGGAGCCGGGCTTCGGGACCCGGGCTCCTCCAAGGATTGGGTTTGGTTGGGTTGAACCCAACCAACCAACCAGTTACAGGAGTTGGGCCGCGCGCCACCCTCCCGGGTGACATTCCGTAGTCAGCTTGCTTCAGAACGTAAAGCCGCCCTAGGTTCGCGGCAAAGAAGCGGCCCCGGCCGGTGCGCCAACACCGGTACCGAGGCCTAGCCCTACGGATCGAAGTCGAGGCTCGATCGTGGCTTACGCCAATCTTAGTGTTGCCCTGCCGTCCCCGTCCCACCCGATGGCCAAAACGGGTTACGGCAAACGCCCCGCGGGTGACGAACCCCCGCACGCGGACGCCGACTTCGCACACCTGGGCCCCCGCGAGGCCGAACTCGCGGCATTCATCGACGCACTCCCCACCGGCGCCGCGATGGGCCGCCTCACCGACGTCGGCCACCTGCGCTGGGTCAAGGAACACCTCACCGTCGAGGACAACTCGATGCGCTGGGTGACCAGGACGTACTGGTCGCGGGAGCGCAGGTCACCGGAGTGGTGGGCGGAGTTCGTACGGGCCCGTCACGGCCGCGACGTAACGCACGACTACAGGCCGGGCCTGGCCCGGGTGACGCCCCTGGAGCACGAACAGGAACAGGAACAGGAGCGGGCGCCGATGGCGGAGCCCTCGGCGCCCCGTACCGCACAAGGCCCAGGGGCCAGGCATCGTGTGAGCCACCCCACTTTCCGGAGTGCGCTCGTCCGGAGCGGGCAGGCAGTCCACCGGGCGGCCGGAGGACAAAGGGCCACCGTGTTGATCAAGGCGTGAGCGGGACATCTCACGATCTGATACTCGCGGGGCGGAATTCGGCCGCTCGTTAGACTGAGCCGACCGCAGCAGTGCGGTCTGAAACGTAACTGAGCGAGGAGCGCACGTGGGCCTTGTCGTGCAGAAGTACGGAGGCTCCTCCGTAGCCGATGCCGAGGGCATCAAGCGGGTCGCCAAGAGGATCGTGGACGCCAAGAAGAACGGCCATCAGGTCGTTGTCGTGGTGTCCGCCATGGGTGACACGACGGATGAGTTGATCGATCTCGCCGGACAGGTATCTCCGATTCCTGCCGGGCGTGAATTCGACATGCTGCTGACCGCCGGAGAGCGGATCTCCATGGCCCTCCTTGCCATGGCGATCAAAAACCTGGGCCACGCGGCCCAGTCGTTCACGGGCAGCCAGGCGGGTGTCATCACCGACTCGGTCCACAACAAAGCGCGGATCATCGATGTGACCCCCGGGCGGATCAGGACCTCGATCGACGAGGGCAATATCGCCATCGTCGCCGGGTTCCAGGGCGTCAGCCAGGAGGGCAAGAACATCACCACGCTGGGGCGTGGCGGTTCCGACACCACTGCCGTGGCCCTCGCCGCCGCGTTGGACGCGGAAGTCTGCGAGATCTACACGGACGTCGATGGCGTTTTCACCGCCGATCCTCGTGTGGTGAAGAAGGCCCGCAAGATCGAGTGGATCAGCTTCGAGGACATGCTGGAGCTCGCCAGCTCCGGGTCCAAGGTGCTGCTCCACCGGTGCGTGGAGTACGCCCGTCGTTACAACATCCCGATTCACGTGCGGTCCTCGTTCTCGGGGCTGCAGGGCACGTGGGTCAGCAACGAACCGCAAGGGGACCGCAAGGTGGAGCAGGCCATCATCTCCGGTGTCGCGCACGACACGTCCGAGGCGAAGATCACCGTCGTGGGCGTCCCGGACAAGCCGGGCGAGGCCGCCGCGATCTTCCGGGCCATCGCCGACGCCCAGGTCAACATCGACATGGTCGTACAGAACGTGTCCGCCGCTTCGACGGGCCTGACGGACATCTCCTTCACGCTGCCGAAGACCGAAGGTCCCAAGGCCATCGAGGCCCTGGAGAAGACCAAGGCCGGGGTCGGGTTCGACTCCCTTCGGTACGACGATCAAATCGCGAAGATCTCGTTGGTCGGGGCCGGGATGAAGACCAACCCGGGCGTGACGGCGACCTTCTTCGAGGCGCTCAGCGACGCTGGTGTGAACATCGAGCTGATTTCCACGTCCGAGATTCGGATTTCGGTCGTCACGCGAGCCGATGACGTGAACGAGGCCGTCCGCGCCGTGCACACCGCCTTCGGGCTCGACTCGGACTCCGACGAGGCCGTGGTCTATGGAGGCACCGGCCGATGAACCGCAAGCCGACGCTCGCGGTCGTCGGAGCGACCGGGGCCGTCGGCACGGTGATGCTCCAGATCCTGTCGCAGCACGCCGACATCTGGGGCGAGATCAGACTCGTCGCTTCACCGCGCTCGGCCGGCCGCAAGCTGGCCGTGCGCGGTGAGGACCTCGAAGTGCTCGCGCTGAGCGAGGACGTCTTCGACGGCGTCGACATCGCCATGTTCGACGTGCCCGACGAGGTGTCCGCCCAGTGGGCGCCCATCGCCGCCTCCAAGGGCGTCGTCGTGGTCGACAACTCCGCCGCCTTCCGCATGGACCCGGACGTGCCGCTCGTCGTCCCCGAGGTCAACCCGCACGCGGCGCGCGTACGCCCCCGCGGCATCGTCGCCAACCCCAACTGCACCACCCTGTCGATGATCGTGGCCCTCGGCGCCCTGCACGCCGAGTTCGGCCTGCGCGAGCTGATCGTCTCCTCGTACCAGGCCGTGAGCGGGGCCGGACAGGACGGCGTCGACACGCTGCGGCGCCAGCTCAAGCTGGTCGCGGGCACGGACCTCGGCACAAGGCCCGGCGACGTACGCCGCGCCGTCGGCGACGACACCGGACCCTTCCCCGAGCCCGTCGCGCTGAACGTCGTGCCCTGGGTCGGGTCCGTGCGCGAGGACGGCTGGTCGTCGGAGGAGATGAAGATCCACGACGAGTCGCGGAAGATCCTCGGACTTCCCGACCTGAAGGTCGCCGTCACCTGTGTGCGGGTGCCCGTCGTCACCACCCACTCGCTGACCGTCCACGCGCGCTTCGAGGACGAGGTGACCGTCGCGCGCGCCCGCGAGATCCTGGCGACCGCGCCCGGCGTCGTGCTCTTCGACGACCCCGCCGCCGGCGAGTTCCCCACTCCCGCCGACGCCACCGGCACCGACCCCACCTGGGTCGGCCGGCTGCGCCGCGCACTGGACGACCCGACGGCCCTCGAACTCTTCGTCTGCGGGGACAATCTGCGCAAGGGCGCCGCCCTGAACACCGCGCAGATCGCGGAGCTGGTGGCCGGGGAGCGGAACTCCTCGTAGGAACTGTGTAAGTTCTGTGTTCAATCTGATGGTCCAGACCGCTTGAACTGGGGCGTCTCCACGTTCGAAGATTCGGCTTCTGCGCGCTGCAACCGCGGCGGCGCAGCGCGCGTCTTCGCCGTCGCCCTCCAGTGGGCGGCCTGAAGCGCTGCGAAAAGAACATGGGGCATAGGGGAAGAGTCGGTACGCATGGGGGCTTTTGATGCATCGTCGCGAGGCGTTCCCGCGACCGCCGCACGCGCCACGACCACGGCGCCCGCGACCCGCGGCGGGCGGGCGATGCGATACGCCACACCCGACGCGTACAACCCTGACGGGGGGAAGCGTGTCAAACAGGCGTGGCAGAGGTACTGGACTTCACAGCGGCAGGCGGCGCGGCGGCATTGCGACCGCCTCGGCGCCCGCGCGTACCCGGCGGCATGCCGGTGATCGCCCCCATGCCCGCAGCGCGGCCCGCCCGCATCCCGACTCAGCGCGAGGGCGATGAGTTGAGCGTGACCGCGGGCACCACCGTCGACCATCTCACCGAGACCTACCGCGCCCACTACAGGTCGCTGCTCGGCCTCGCGGCGCTGCTCCTGGACGATACGGCCTCCTGCGAGGACGTCGTGCAGGAGGCGTTCATCCGCGTGCACTCCGCGCGCAAGCGGGTGCGCGACCCCGAGAAGACCCTCGCGTATCTGCGCCAGACCGTCGTGAACCTCTCGCGGTCCGCGCTGCGCCGCCGCATCCTCGGCCTGAAGCTCCTCACCAAGCCGATGCCGGACATGGCGAGCGCCGAGGAGGGCGCGTACGACCTCCTGGAGCGCGACGAACTCATGAAGGCCATGCGCGGCCTGCAGCGCCGCCAGCGCGAGGTCCTCGTGCTGCGGTACTTCGCGGACATGACCGAGGCCCAGGTGGCCGAGACGCTCGGCATATCGCTCGGCTCGGTCAAGGCGTACGGCTCGCGGGGCATAGCCGCCCTGCGGGTCGCCATGGAGGCCCCGGCATGACGCGCCAACAGCGGGATGTGTTCGCTGCGGCGCGGGACGCCGCGGAGCGGGACACACACGAAGAGCAGGATGCGTACGAGACGCAGGACGTGAACGAAGAGCGGGGCGCCGGGCGCGACCGCGGGCAAGACGCTGGGAACGAAACTGTGAAGCAGGGGCCGGGCGGCCAGGACCGCCCCGACCGCGAACTCGGCGTACTGGGTTTGATCAACGGCGGCACCGGGAGCGGCTCGGGCGGCAGCGGTGGCGGTCCCTTCGGCAGCGGCGGTGGCGGCGGTGGCGGCGGCGACGACGGTGACGAGCCCGAGGGGCTCGGTGACGACGAACGCGCGCTGCGGCGGCTGCTCCAGGGCGCCGTCAAGGAGATCCAGCCGGGCGACGCCGCACTCGACAAGCTGCGGCACGCGGTGCCCGCGCGCCGCGCCCGCAAGCGCCAGGCCCTCGTCGGCATGGCCGCCGCCGCGCTCCTCGTCGGCACCGCCATCCCCGCGCTCGTGCACGTCGCCGGTTCCGGCGGCGACTCCGACGCGCGGCCCTCCATCGTGGGCGCCGGCAGCAACCAGCCCACCCAGGGCTCCACCGGCCAGGGCAAGGACCGCGACCGGCCCGGCAAGGACACCAAGGACGACAAGTCCAAGGGCGAGAAGGACAAGAAGGACGGCAAGGGCAAGGAAGGCAAGGGCAAGGAGGGCAAGGGCAAGGACCGCGACAAGCCCGGCGCCACCGGCGGGACCGACCCGGGCGCCGAGGACACGGCCGCCCCGTCCTCGCCCAGCTGCGACGCCTCCCAGCTCGGCAACGCCACGGCCTCGGCCGGCACCGCCGAGGCCGACGGGAAGGTCTACGGCACCTTCCGCGTCTCCAACGTCTCCGGCAGCAGCTGCACCGTCACCTCCGCGGGCTCCGTCGCCGCCGCGGCCCAGGGCGCGGCCGACCCGACGAAGGTCAACGTCGTCGACCACACCGCGGGCGACGCCGCGGTCGGCCTGCCCGACCCGGCGCAGGAGTCCAGCTCGCTTGTCCTCCAGCCCGGCGCGTCCTACGAAGTGCGGTTCGCCTGGGTTCCCGCGGCGTCCTGCCCCTCCGACGGCGGCGACCCCTCGCCCAACCCCTCGCCCTCCGACGGAGGCGCGGGCGGCGGAGGCTCCGAGAGCGGGGCTCCGGACGGCACGACGACCCAGTTGGAGCGCGAGGACGGCGGCACGGTCGACGGCAGCGTCGCGGTGTCCCTGACGGCCGAGCCGGGCTCGCCCGCGACGGGGACGACGGTCAGCAACGCGTGTTCCGGGACGGTCTACAAGACCGGGGTCCTCGCGGCGCAGTAGCGCGTGCCGCTGGGCCCTCGGGGGCCCTCAGGGGCGCTCGGCTCGGCTGCTCGGCTCAGTTCGTGTCCGGTACCGCGTTCGGTACGGGTTCCGGTGCTGCTTCCGGTACGAGGCCCAGTTCCGCGTCCCGGGCGAACTCCCGCTCCCGGCGGAACAGGCGGAACCACATGAACAGGACGAAACCCGCGAAGACGAACCACTCGCCGGTGTAGCCCAGGTTCTGGAACGCCTTCATGTCCAGGCCGCTGTCCTCCGGCGCGGACGCCGGGACCGGCTTCAGGCCCGCCGCGCTCTTGCCGCCCCGGTCCAGCGTGACCCACGCGTCGTACACGTCGTCCGGGACCAGGTTCACCAGCGACGCCGCGCTGATCATGCCCACCTGGCCGGACGGGAGGCCGCCCGCCTTCGTCACGCCCTGGGAGCTGAGGCTCTCCGACGCCTGCAGCGTGCCCGTCACGGTGACCTCGCCCTTCGGCGGTGCGGGCGCCTTGTTCTTGTCGGCCGAGCCCGGCAGCCATCCCCTTACGACCGGCAGCGCCTTGCCGTCCGCCGTGTCCAGCATCGTCAGCACGTAGTAGCCGGACTTCTCGTCCAACTCCCTGTCCGGTACGAGCAGTTGCTTGCCCCAGCTGCCCGTTGCCGTCGCCTTCTCGCCCGAGGTCTTCTTGTCCACCGGGAGCAGGGACGTGAGGGGGCGGGCCCTGTCCGTGGACGTGGTGGCCTGGCGCTTGGCGTCCTCGTGGTCCTGGACCCGGTCCTCGAAGCGGCTGAGTTGCCAGGAGCCCATGAAGAGGCATACGGGGATCGACAGCGCGACGAAGACGTTGATCCCCCACCAGCGGGGGGTCAGCAGGAACCGGTACACCCCACCCACGGTACGGGGCGCCTGCGGCGGGCTTTCCCCCCACCCCGCCCCTTCCCGGCTGTAACGATTTGCGGCTCCGCCGCGTGGGGGGCTCCGCCCCAGACCCCGTATCGGCCTGAACGGCCTCGTCCTCAAACGCCGGACGGGCTGAAACCAGCCCCTCCGGCGTTTGAGGAGCGGGGTCCAGGCCCTACCCCAGGTGCCGTTCCGCGAAGTCCAGCTCCAGCGCCACCTGCTTGATCCGCTCGTCCACGACCAAGGAGCCGTGCCCCGCGTCATAGCGGTACACCTCGTGGACGGCATCGCGCGCCGCAAGGCGGTTGACGTAGTTCTCGACCTGGCGGATCGGGCAGCGGGGGTCGTTGACGCCGGCGGAGATGTAGACGGGGACCTTCACGGCGTCGACGTAGGTGAGGGGGGACGAGGCCTCGAAGCGTTCGGGGACCTCCTCGGGGGTGCCGCCGAAGAACGTGCGGTCGATGGCCTTCAGGGCCTCCATCTCGTCGTGGTAGGCGGTCACGTAGTCGGCGACGGGGACCGCGGCGAGGCCGAGGGCCCACGCGTCGGGCTGCGTGCCGAGGCCGAGGAGCGTGAGGTAGCCGCCCCAGGAGCCGCCGGCGAGGACGAGGCGGTCGGGGTCGGCGAGGCCGGAGTCGACGGCCCAGGCGCGCACCGCCGCGATGTCCTCCAGCTCGATGAGGCCGACGCGGTGCTTGAGGGCGTCGGTCCACTCGCGGCCGTAGCCGGTGGAGCCGCGGTAGTTGACGCGGACCACCGCGTACCCGTGGTCGACCCAGGCGGCCGGGCCCGCCATGAAGGAGTCGCTGTCGTGCCAGGTGGGCCCGCCGTGCACCTCGAAGACGGTGGGGAGGGGGCCGGAGGTGCCCGCGGGCTTCTGGACGAGGGCGTGGATGCGGCCGCCGGGGCCCTGAACCCACACGTCCTCCACGGGCACGGAGCCCGGCGCCTTCATGCCGGGCGGGTCAAGGACGACCTGGCCGGAGGTGGAGCGCAGGACGGGCGGCTCGGCGGCCGACGACCACATGTACTCCACCGTGCCGTCGGGGCGGGCCGTGGCGCCGGAGACGGAGCCGCGCGGGGTCGGCACGGGGGTCAGCTCGCGGGTCGCGAAGTCGTACCGCCACAGGTCGCCGCGGGCCTCGAAGCCGTGGGCCACGAGCAGTGCGGAGCCGTCGGGATACCACTCGGCGGAGACGTCGCCCGGCAGGTCGAGGGCGAGGTCCGTCTCCTCGCCCGTGGTGACGTCCCACACCATCGGCTCCCAGCGGCCACGGCGCTGGTGGCCCACCAGGAGGCGGGTGTCGCCGTCGACCGGGGCGAAGCCGAGGACCTCCAGGCCCAGCTCGACCGTGCCGCCCTTGCTGTCGTCCAGCTCCGCGACCGTCGAGCCGTCGGTGCGTACGACGCGCAGCGCCGCGTGCATCGCGTCGCCGTGCTCCGTGTGCTCGACGGCGATCAGGGTGCCGTCGTGCGAAAGGTCGCCGACGCCCGCGGACTCGCGGTGGCGGTAGATCTCGGCGGGCGCCTCGCCGGGGGCCGCGTCGGGACGTACGACATGGATCGTCGAGCCGTCCTCGTCCGTCGAGCGGCCCACCACCACCGTGCGGCCGTCGCGGCCCACGGCCAGGCCCGCCGGGTAGGAGGCATCGAGGCCCGGGACCGCGGGCTCGTCCGTGCCGCTGCCGTCGAACGGCTGGCGCTGCCACACCCCGAACTCGTCGCCGTCCTTGTCGTCGAACCACCAGATCCACTGGCCGTCCGGCGAGAGCAGGCCGTCCGTCGTGCCGTTCGGCCGGTCCGTCACCTGGCGCTGCTCGCCGGTGGCTCGGTCCCATGCGTACAGCTCGTACGTCCCTGTCGCGTTCGAGACGAACAGGGAGCGGTGCGGGGCGTCCTCCGCCCAGTCGGGCAGGGAGACGCGGGGCGCGCGGAAGCGCTTCTCCCAGTCCGGCATCGTCGCCCCGGCGCCCGGCGCGGTCGCCCCCGCCCCGTCCGGTCCTGCATTCGGCTGCGTACCCGTGTCACTCATGGCCCCATAGTGCCTGGAGCAGGCCACGATCCGCTGGGAGGGCCCTCAACCTGTGGACAACGGCAGCCCCAGCCTGTGGACAACCTCGCGCCGCCTGCCCTGTGGACCCCCGGTTCGCCCGCTACGCCGGCCCCGGCCCCAGCCACGCCTCCCTCGGCGGCGACGCCAGCTCGCCCAGCTTCGCGTACGACCACGCCCGCAGGACCTCGTGCGCGGCCCCCGGCGGCGTCGCCGCGACGATCACGTCGGCGGTGTGGCGGGACAGCAGGAGGTCCCGGAGCCGGGTGGCCACGCCCAGGCGCCGGTACTCCGGCACCACCATCAGTTCCGTGATCACGAAGAGGCGCCCCGCCCCGGCCTGGGCCGCCGCCTCCGTCGGCAGGATGTTCCGCAGCGTGTCCGCGAGCACCCCGCCCCGCTCGGCCCGGAAGCCGTACAGACAACCGGCCAGCACCGCTCCCGAGTTGGCGGTCACCATGTCGAAGTCCGGTTCCTGCACGTGCCGTTCGAACCGCTCCAGGAATCCCTGGCGCACCGCGCCGCTCCCCGGCCCGTCCAGGCCGTGGCACTCCACGTACAAGTTCGCCATCACCTCGCGCTGCTGTTCCGCCTGCCACCGCGTCAGCCGTCGCAAGAACACCTCAGCCATGCACGCCTCCCACCCCGCACCCCGTGACCCCGCGTCGCACCACCCCGCACGCCGCACCTGGACTCCGCATGGTGACACCACCGGCCCCCTTGCGGAACTACGCGTGTGCGACGATCACGCGATGAGCCGCGCCGAAGCCGGGCGCAAGCGCACCCCAGCGGTGAGCGAGCGCGCCCAAGTCGCAACCAAGCGCGCCGAAGCCCTGAGCAAGATGGTCGCGCTCCCGGGCGGCACCTTCCGTATGGGCGCCTCCGGCGGGCACGGGCACGGGCACGCCGCCGACGGCGAGGGTCCCGTCCGCGCGGTCACCCTCGACCCTTTCCGCGTCGACCCCTGCGCCGTCACCAACGCCCGCTTCGCCGCCTTCGTCAAGGACACCGGCCATGTCACGGACGCCGAACGGCACGGCTGGTCGTACGTCTTCGCGGGCCTGCTGCCGCCCGCCCTCGCACACGCCTCGCCCGCCCCGGACGGCACCCCCTGGTGGCGCGGCGTCCAGGAGGCGACCTGGCGGGCACCGGAAGGCCCGGGGAGCGACGTCATGCGTGAGCGCGCCAACCACCCCGTCGTGCACGTGAGTTGGGGCGACGCCCGCGCCTTCGCCGCCTGGGCGGGCAAGCGGCTGCCGACCGAGGCCGAGTGGGAGTACGCCGCGCGCGGCGGGCTCGACCAGGCCCGCTACCCGTGGGGCGACGAGCTGACGCGGCGCGGGCGGTGGCGGTGCAACATCTGGCAGGGCGACTTCCCGGCGCGGAACACGGCCGAGGACGGGTACGTGGGGACGGCGCCCGTCGACGCGTACAGGCCCAACGCCTACGGCCTGTTCAACACGGTGGGCAATGTGTGGGAGTGGGTGGCCGACCGGTTCACGGCCACGCATCCGACAGGGCCGCTGGTGAACCCGCGCGGCCCGCAGGACGACAGCGGCGGCACCGAACGCGTCCTGCGCGGCGGCTCCTACCTCTGCCACGACTCGTACTGCGCCCGCTACACGGTGGCGTCCCGCACCGCCAACTCCCCGGACTCCAGCAGCGGCAACAACGGCTTCCGGTGCGCGGCCGACGCGGGGTGAGCCCGCCTCGAAGGCGCCGGACGGTGACCCCTCCCCAAGGGCGCCCCGCCCGCCCCCTCACAACCGCTTGAACACCCCCGTGAGCCCCGCGATCAGCATCGCCGCCAGCGCCCACCCCGCCAGCGTGCCGCGCGACCGACTCGCACAGGCCGCGTCAGCCGCGTACGCAGCACCGTCGGCTACGTACGCAGCACCGTCCCCCGCCGCTCGAACTCCATCAGCGACTCGACCTGGCCGACCGCGGCGGACCCGACCGCCCGCTCCAGGACCCACAGCGCGCCGTCGATCCCGGAGCTGACGCCGCCCGCGCACACCAGGTCGCCGCCGTCGTCGACCACGCGGGCGTCGCGCACGTCGGCGCCCTGCTCGCGCAGGTAGTCCTTGGCGCGGTGGTGCGTGGTGCACGGGCGGCCGCCGATGAGCCCGGCCGCGTGCAGCACGACCACGCCCGTGCAGACGCCGAGCAGGGTGAGGTCGGGGCGGGCGGCCTCCCGCAGCGCCCGGGTCAGCCGGCCCTTCTTGATCTCGGCCCAGATCCCGGCGCCGTCCCGCTGCCCGAAGCCGCCGCCGGGCACGACGACCACGTCGGCCGCCCCCGGCTCCCAGGCCCCGACGCCCGTCACGCGCGTACCGAACCGCCCGGTGAAACCGCCCGCCCCACCGCTGGTGACCAGCTTCGTCTCGACCGGCTGCCCCACGGAGCGCGCGGCACCGAAGACCTCAAGGGGCCCCGCGAAGTCGAGCTCCTCGACGCCGTCGAAGACGACGATGTGCACGCGCAGCGGCTTCCGCCCGCGCGCCTGTGCCACACCCGCGCCCGCGCCCCACGCGACCGTCGCCCCCGCGGCCCCCACGGCGGCCGTGGACCTCAACAGACCTCTGCGATCCATCCCGGACCCTCCTCGCTCGCGTTCAACTCACGTATGCGTTCGGACAGTTGGTCGGGACGTACGAGACGGGGGTTCCCGCGGGACCGGAATTCGCGGCCGGTGTACCAAGCACGCGAACTACCTCCACGCAGCGCCACTCACCGGCTACGGTGAGCGTCGATATGCGGGGCGGGTATGTGCACGGCTGCTCGGGCGGAGGAGCTGATGGGCCAACAGGGCGCGGGCACCGGGCAGTTGACGCGGTTGCGGCTCGACGAGCTGCTCGAAGAGCTGGCCGCGCGGATCGGCGCGGTCCGCGGCACCCGGGACCGGCTGCACAGCCTCCTGGAAGCGGTCCTCTCGGTGGGCCGCGAGCTGGATCTCGCGCAGGTCCTCAGACGGATCGTGGAGACGGCCGTCGCGCTGGTCGACGCCGAGTACGGCGCGCTCGGCGTGATCGGCGAGGGCCGCATGCTCGACGAGTTCCTGCCGGTCGGCATCAGCGAGGAACTGCGCGCCGAGATCGGCGACCTGCCGTCCGGCCACGGCCTGCTCGGCGAGCTGATCCGCAACCCGCAGCCGCTGCGCCTCGCGGAGCTCTCCGAGCACCCCGCGTCCGCCGGTTTCCCCGCGCACCACCCGCCGATGCACTCCTTCCTCGGCGTCCCCGTCCGCGTACGCGACGAGGTCTTCGGCAATCTCTATCTGACCGGGAAGCACGGCGGCGCCGAGTTCGACGCCGAGGACGAGTCGGTCCTCTCGACGCTCGCGGTCGCGGCAGGCGTGGCCGTGGAGAACGCCCGTCTGTACGAGGAGGCGCGGCTGCGCGAGCGCTGGCTGCAGGCGAGCGCGGAGGTCACCAGCGCGCTGCTGTCCGGCGCGCCGGAGGCCCAGGTCCTTGAGCTGATGGCGGAGCGCGCGGCGGAGATCACGTCGGCGGAGCTCGCGGCCGTCGAAATGGTGCAGGCCGACGGCGACTTGAGGGTCGAGATCGCGCTCGGCCCGCGCGCACAGATGCACCGGGGCGCGACGCTGCCCCGCAAGGGCTCGTTCGCGGGGGCCGCACTCGAAGCCCAGGCCCTGGTCCTGTCCGCCGATGTGCGCAAGGACCCGCGGGTGACGTACAAGGCGTCCCGCTGGGAGGGGCTCGGTGCCGCCGTCGCCGCACCGATGAGCACGCGCGACGACGTACGCGGTGTGCTGCTCCTTGCCCGCAGCAGCGGCCGTCCCGGCTTCTCGGAGGCCGAGACCGCGCCCCTGACGGGCTTCGCGGGCCAGGCCGCGCTCGCCCTCGAACTCGCCGACCGGCGCCGCGACGCCGAGCAGATGAGCCTGCTCGAAGACCGCGACCGCATCGCCCGCGACCTGCACGACCTGGCGATCCAGCGGCTCTTCGCGACCGGTATGACGCTGCAGAGCGTGCAGCGGTTCGTGGAGCACCCGGGCGCCGCCGAACGCCTGCGCCGCGCCGTCGACGACCTCGACGCCACCATCAAGATCATCCGCTCCACCATCTTCGGCCTGCGCGACCACGAGGCGCCGGGCGGCGCGGCGGGCCTGCGCGTACGCACCGTCCGCGCGGTCGAGGACGCGGCCGCCGCCCTCGGCTTCACCCCCGCGCTCCGCATGGAGGGCCTGATCGACACGGACGTCCCCCGCGAGGTGGCCGACGACGTGGTCGCCGTCCTCAACGAGGCCCTCTCCAACGTCGCCAGACACGCCCACGCCCGTCGGGCAGAGGTGTCACTGGTGGTGGGGAAGGGAGCGCTGGAGGTGGCGGTGGTGGACGACGGGGTGGGCGTGCCCGAGCGGCTTGGCAAGCCCGACAGCCCCGCGGGCGCCGAACGGGGCGCGGGACTACGGAACCTCGCCGAGCGGGCCGAACGGCTGGGCGGAGAGCTGGTGGTGGGGGCGGGGGAGCGGAGGGGGACGAGGCTGGAGTGGCGGGTGCCGCTGGCGCTTGAGGACGAGGCCGAGGGCGGCAGGCACAGCCCGTCCGGCGTTTGAGGACGAGCCGCGAAGCGGCGAAGAGCAGGGGGAGAGGGGGCGCAGCCCCCATACAGGGCGGCGGAGCCGCAGATGAACGCAGAGCGGCGGGACTAGGAGTTCCGCTGCTCCACGGCGGCACGCGTGACCTGCGCGGCAAGCACAGCAGCCTGCACCCGCCGCTCGACGCCGAGCTTCGCCAACATCCGCGAGATGTGATTCTTCACGGTCTTCTCGGACAGATAAAGCTTCCCCCCGATCTGCCGGTTGGTAAGCCCCTCCCCGATGAGCGCGAGGATGGCACGCTCGCGCTCGGTCAGGCCGGCCAACCGCGCGTCCTGAGCCGCAGGCTCCCCCTCGTCCGCGCGCAGCGACCGCATCAGCCGGGCCGTCGTCGCCGGGTCGAGCAGCGACTGCCCGGAGGCGACCGTGCGCACCGCGGTGACGAGGTCCGACCCCTTGATCTGCTTGAGTACGTAGCCCGCGGCGCCCGCCATGATGGCGTCGAGGAGGGCGTCCTCGTCGTCGAAGGACGTGAGCATCAGGCAGGCCAACTCTGGCATGAGCGACCGGAGTTCACGGCACACCGTGATGCCGTCCCCGTCCGGGAGGCGTACGTCGAGCACGGCGACGTCGGGCCGCAGCGCGGGCCCACGGGCCAGGGCCTGCTCCCCGCTGGCGGCCTCCCCGACCACCTCGATCCCGGGCTCCCCGCCGAGGAGGTCGCGCAGCCCTCGGCGGACGACTTCGTGGTCGTCGAGAAGGAACACGCGGATGACGGCACTGTTGTCCATGTCCACCATGTCCACCCCTTGGTCGGCCCGGCATGCCTCTGCGGTCGGTCCGGCATCTCTTCGATTCGATCGTGACGGAAAGGGCTTGCTCCCTGCCAGGGGCCGAACGGCCCGGCGCACGGCGGACGCGGGGGCCGAGCGGCCCCGGAGGAGGGCCAATCGGCCCCTGCGCAACCCGCCCCGCTCACGGCACTGTTGACTACGTAACAACCCCAGACGATACGGAACAACCCCCGGACACAGGTCCCGATGCGCAGCGGAGCCGCCGCGTCGGAGCCGTCCTGGTGCGGCCTGGCTGAGGACATGTCCAGCGTCCACCGCACCCCGTCTGCGCGGCCGCAGGGGAGCGGCCGCGCAGACGCACTCTTCTGGCGGGGGCGCCCTGAGCAGCCGTACCGGCGGGCCCCCGCACCGGGCAGGACGCAAATCCAGACATGCCGGACCCTGATAGATTCCTCCGACCGATAATCGGAACGCTATGTTCGGACCGATCGGAGTTATCGGGACAAACAGGGATCAAGCTGGGGGATCAGAGAGCATGTCCACGGACCCGTTCGACGGCCACAACGTCATGGCGCTGCTGGGCATCGTCTTCATCTGCACGGTGCTGGCGGCGAGCCTCGCGGCGTACGGCTGCGTCACTTTCGTACGCAGGGTCATCCGGGCCGACCGGCAGGCCGGCGCCACGCGCCCGCTCCCGCACGCCCTCCGCGCCGCCGCCTCCCTGGCAGGGGCGGGCGCGCTCGCCGCGTACGCCTGGGGCGCCGCCCACCTCCTCGCGTTCGACGACACGGAGCGGGGTCCGGCGTGCAGCGCGGCGGAGGGCCCGGTCGACGTGACGGCGATCGACGGCTACAGCGCCACGTACTTCCCGCTGCGCTTCGGCTGCCACACGACGGACGGCACGACGTACGCGGTGGGCGTCCCCGACTACGTCAATCCGGCGGCGCTGACGCTGACGATCACGGCGGCGGTCCTGGCGGCAGCGGCGGCGGCCCTCAAGGCACGCACCGCCCGCACGTCACTCGCCGGCACCGCCGGCGCCCGCTGAGCCCTTCACGAGCTCTGCGACCCCCCGTCCAGGGTGTACTTCACGAGCGCGTTGGCGTGCCCGTGCCCCAGCCCGTGCTCGGCCTTCAGCCAGGCCACGAGCTCCATGTGCTTGCTGAGCTCGGACCCCCGGATCAGCCCTTCCCACTCGGCGATCGCCCGCCCGTACTTCTTCTCGATCGAGGGAAAGTAGCTGGCGGGACCCTTGGCGGCGGCAGTGGACATCGGAACACCCTCCCCGGTGCTGGACAACGACTGCCCATAGGACAGCCGTCGCCACCCGAACTGATCGCTCCCTGAGGGTGATCCACGCCACACGGGCGCAGGAGCCGCAAGCACCCTAGGCGTCCGTCACAGATGCAGCATGTGCATCAGCTCAGTGCTCCGCATCCCTGTCGCCACCTGAGGCGCGTCGTCCCCGGGCCGCATCCACCCCGCCGTCACCGCCGAGGCGACCGCGGCCGCCTCGGCGTCGTCGGCCGCCGCGTTCAGGGCCGTGTTCTCGCCCAGCTCGCCCGCCTTCGCGGCTTCGGCGGCGGCTTGCGACGCCTTGAGGGCCGCGCGGCAGGCGGCAGCGGCGAGGCCACGGTCACCTTCACCGTCGCTGTCCGCGTCACCTTCGCCGTCGTGGAGCTGCCCCATGCGCGCGGCCTGAGCCGCCGACGCGGACGCGTTGCGCGCGCAGCGCGAGTCCGCCGCCGGGGCCGGGGCGCTCTCGGCCAGCACCGCGACGGCCTGCGCGGACACGCGGGCGGCGTGGGCCGCCTTCCATGCGACCTCCTGGGCGGCCGCCGCAGATCCGGGTTCCCCCTGCTCGATGTACCGGCTGACCGCCGCCGCGCGGGCTGCGGCGCTTCGGGCACGGGCCGAGTGGCCCGCCCTGAGGGCGGCCTCCGCCGAGGGTGGCGCTTCCGGCTGCTGCTCGTCGCGGTTGAGTTCGCTCACTGGCCGTCTCCTTGTCCGTCTCGGATCGTCCGTCTCCGATCGTCCTTCTCGGATCGTCCCTCTCAGAGGAAGAGCCCCAACGCGTTGTCCACCGACCACACTTGCCAGCTCATCCCGAAGAACGCCACCGCCGAGATCAGGGCCATCATGAGGTTCTGCCCCTGCTCCGCCCAGTCGTGGATCATGAGTACGAGGTAGATCAGGTTGAGCACGAGCCCGCCGACGAGGGCGATCGGCGTGAGGAATCCGGCGATGAGGCCCAGGCCGAGGGCCAGTTCCGCGTAGGCGACGACGTACGCCATCAGCCGTTGGCGCGGCTTCACCACGCTGTCGAAGCCGCGGCTCACGACGGACCAGCGGTGCTTCTCGGCGATGCCCGCCGCCCAGCCGATGCCGCCCCCGGTGAACCACGTCTTCTTGTCCTTGTGGCGCCAGCTCTCCAGCCACCACAGGCCGAGCCCGATCCGGAGGACCGCCTGCCACTCGGCTCCGCCGAGCCAGATCGTCTGCATCGGGTGTCCTTCCCAGGAGGGCCGCTGACCTAATACTGACGGTGTGTCAGTTCAGCGGATGCGCGCCCATCCCGCAAGGCCTCGACTTCTCGGTGGTGGCGCCATAACCTCGATCTGATGGGTCGTCAGATATGGCCAGGGCCGGTGGACCCGGCGGGCGGTGAGGGGTACAGCGTGAGCGGCAAGGAAAGCGGCGCCAAGGACGTTCCCAAAGTCATCAGCGTGGACGATCACGTCATCGAGCCCGCGCACCTCTTCGAGACCTGGCTCCCGGCGAAGTACCGCGACCGGGGCCCGCAGCCCTTCACCGCGGGCATCGGCGAACTGGCGTACGTGGGCGGGAAGTACCGCTTCACCACCGACCCCGAGGGCCAGCTCACGGACTGGTGGCGGTACGAGGACGAGATCTTCCCGTACAAGCGCATCATCGCGGCCGTCGGCTTCTCCCGGGACGAGATGACGCTCGACGGGATCACCCGGGAGCAGATGCGCCGGGGCTGCTGGGACCCCAAGGCGCGCCTCGCGGACATGGACATCAACCACGTCGAGGCCTCGCTCTGCTTCCCCACCTTCCCGCGCTTCTGCGGCCAGACCTTCTCGGAGGCCAAGGACAAGGAGGTGGGGCTCGCCTGCGTCCGCGCGTACAACGACTGGATGGTCGAGGAGTGGTGCGGGGACAGCGGTGGCCGGCTGATCCCGCTCTGCCTGATCCCGCTGTGGGACGTGGACCTGGCCGTCGCGGAGATCAAGCGCAACGCCGCCCGCGGCGTACGCGCCGTGACCTTCAGCGAGATCCCGACCTATCTGGGCCTGCCCTCGATCCACTCCGGCTACTGGGACCCGTTCTTCGCGGCCTGCGAGGAGACCGGCACGGTCGTGAACATGCACATCGGCTCGTCGTCGCAGATGCCCGCCGCGTCCCCGGACGCGCCGCCCGCCGTGCAGGCCTCGCTGTCCTTCAACAACGCGATGGCCTCGATGATGGACTTCCTGTTCTCGGGTGTCCTCGTGAAGTTCCCTCGGCTCAAACTGGCGTACAGCGAGGGGCAGATGGGCTGGATTCCGTACGCCCTGGAGCGCGCCGACGACGTCTGGGAGGAGCACCGGGCGTGGGGCGGCGTGAAGGACCTGATCCCCGAACCGCCATCGACGTACTACTACCGGCAGATCTTCTGCTGCTTCTTCCGCGACAAGCACGGCATCGAGGCGATCGAGACGGTCGGGGTGAACAACGCGACCTTCGAGACGGACTACCCCCACGTCGACTCCACCTGGCCGCACACCAAGCAGGTCGCGACGGACCACGTGGGCCACCTGCCGGAGGAAGTGGCCTACAAGCTGCTGCGCGGGAACGCGATTCGTATGCTGGACCTGCCGTTTGATCAGGATCGGGCGGTAGCGGCGACGTAGCACCGCGCGAGAGGCGGCAGGGAACATGGCGGAGGTCGTGGCCACGCTGGCGCGCGCGTATGTGCGCCGGGCTCCGGGGCCCGCCCTCGGCAAGGGGGCGCTGGTCTCCCGGTATCTGAACCCCCGCCTGCGCGAGCACCCTCGCCGGCGGGTGGTCGACTCCGTCTTCGGGGCCAGGTTCGCCGTCGATACGCGGGACCTGATCCAGCGCTACATCTACATGTACGGGGCCTGGGAGCCGCACATGATGAGCTGGCTCGCGACCCGGCTGGGGGCCGGGGACGTCCTCGTCGACGTGGGCGCGAACGTCGGCTTCCTGAGCGTCTACGGCTCCCGCCTAGTCGGGGAAACGGGACGGGTGGTGTCGATCGAGGCGTCCCCCGTCTTCCACCGGCGGGTGCTCCAGCACGCCGAACTCAACGGCTGCGACAACATCCGCGCGGTCAACGCCGCTGTCTCGGACAGCGCCAAGACCCTCACCTTCGTCCTCGCGAGCTCCCGCAACATGGGCGCGAACAGCATCGTGCCGTGGGACGGCCCCGCGGAGTCCACCTTCGAGATGGAGGCGCGCCCGCTGCCTTCGCTGCTGCGGCCGGACGAGATCGCACGGGCCCGGGTGATCAAGATCGATGTGGAGGGCGCGGAGGGCGGTGTCGTGCGCGGCCTCGCCCCGATGCTCGGCGAACTGCGTCCCGACGCGGAGATCACCGTGGAGGTGACCCCGGAGCGCATGGAGCAACTGGGCGACTCCGTCGAGGAGTTGCTGGAGACGATGCGCGAGCACGGCTTCCACACGTACCGCCTGGCCAACGACTACGCGCCCGAGAGCTATCCGAGCGCGCTGCGCAGCCCCGAGCCTCCGGTGCGGTGGCGCGGCCCGGTGACGTCCGAGAGCGACCTGATCTTCTCCCGAGTGGACGCCGAGACGCTGAAGTGACCCTGCCTCGGGCCGCTCGTGAAACGACCCTGCTTCGGGCTGCCCGGGGTTGACCCTGCCCCTACGTCAGGGTTGGACCCTGACTCGCATGACGAACAACAGCACTTCCCCGGCCGCCCGGCTCGCGCCGCCGCTCGGAGGGTTCCAGGAGATCGACGGCCGCCAAGTCTTCGTACACCGGTCGGGCGGCGGCGGACCGGCCGTGGTGTTCCTGCCGGGGGCCAGCGCGGTGGGCCTGGACTATTTCGGCGTACAGGAGGAGGTCGCGCAGTTCACCACGGCGGTGGTGTACGACCGCGGAGGCACGGGCTACAGCGACCCGCTCCCGCTGCCGCGCCCCGCCACCGAGGTGGCCACGGAACTGCGTGACCTGCTGCGCGCTCAGCAACTCCCCGCCCCCTACGTCCTGGTGGCCCACTCCCTCGGTGGCCTGTACGCCCACCGGTTCGCGCAGTTGTACCCGCAGGACGTGGCCGGGTTGGTCTTGCTGGACGCCTTCCACCACGACTGGGACGACTTCATGCCGCCCGAGGCGAGCCTGGCGGCGGTCGAGGGGATGGCCCCTGACCGGGAGCAGATGGAACGGATGCGCCCGGCCCTGCGCGAGATGAGAGCGGAGCTGTACGCGGCCTACCCGGAGCACATACGGCAGGCGCTGATCGAAGCGAAGTCGACCGACGAATGGACCGACTCCGGCATAGCCGAGCGCACCCAGCTGCCCGACCTGGCCACCGAACTGCGGGCCGGGCCACGCATCCCCGACGTCCCGGTGATCGCCCTCACCGTGGTGGGCACCGACCCCGCCCTCCAGGCACTGACGTCGGAGCGGACGCTGCGGGAAATGAACGAGGGCAAGACGAAGATGGACGCCGCCCTGGTGAACGCGGTCTCCCACGGAGAACAACGCGTCATCACCGACACCACCCACCACCGCCTCTGCTTCGACCGCCCCGACGCAGTGGCCCAGGCGATCAACGACGTCGTACACCTGTCGACTCGTACTTAGACTCGGCACGACGACGATGCCGCACGACGCGACGGCGTACGAAGACCCAAGGGGAATGGTGCTCACCATCGGCCAACTCGCCGCAACCGCCGGCGTGACCGTGCGCACCGTTCGCCACTACCACCACGTGGGCCTGCTCCCGGAGCCCGAACGCGACGCCTCCGGCTACCGCCGCTACAGCGCCCAAGCAGCGGTGGACCTCATCCGCATCCGCACCCTCGCCGACGCCGGCGTCCCCCTGGCCCGAATCGACGCCCTGCTCCACGCCCGACCGACCGAATTCGCGGCGGCCATCACAGGCATCGACGCCGAGCTGCAACGCAAGATCGACCAACTCACCGAATACCGCAGCCGCATCGCCGAACTGGCAAGCGGCGAAAGGCTCGTGCTGCCTCCCGAGGTGGTCGCCATCCTGGACCGCATGCGCGCGCTCGGCATCAGCGAACAACGCGTACGACTGGAGCGCGACGCATGGATCCTGATGCAGGCACTGGACCCGCACGTCATGCCCCAGCGAATCCGCGACAAGAACGCGGCCTTCGACGACCCCGAGACGAGACGCCTGTATCTCGCCGTCGACCAATCGGTCGACTGGCCCCCGAACGACCCACGCCTGGACCGCCTCATCGAAGACCTGGACACCTGGGAAACCACCCACGAACAGGACACCGCCCAACAGCCCGGCTACCTGAGACTGGTCTCGTCCCGAATCTCCGAGACATCCCCGTCCTGGCAACGCATCGTGGCCGCCCTCACCCACCGCGCCGAACAGCGCCGCCGGAGCTGACCGGGAAGCGCCACCCCGACAGAGCCAGCGCCCGCGCCCGCGCCTCCGCCACAGCCATCCGCGCATCGTGCTCCGCGGAGTCCGTGTGCGCCGCCTGGCCCGTCGCCTGGCCCTCCCACTTGCGGTAGAGGAGGCCGACGCCGGACGTGAACCAGCCGCGGGAGACCGCGTTGAGGGCGAGGAGGAGGCCGGTGTCCTCCGAGGCGGGGAGGGCCATCCAGCCGCCGAGGGCTATGAGGAGGTCTCGGCGTACGAAGAGGGTCGCCGGGTGGACCTGGGGGCGGAAGGCGTGTGTCTTCCAGTGGTTGAGGACGGTGTCGCGTTCGATGGGGCCGTGGGCGGGGTCCTCGGGGAAGCCGACGGTGGTGCCGTCCGGGAGCAGGTCGAGTGCGCGCGAGGTGGCCCAGCCGAGGGTGTGGTCGTTCTCCAGGGCGGCCAGGTCGCGTGCCAGCGCGCCCGGCGGGAGTTGGTCGTCGGCGTCCAGGACCTTCACGTACGGGCCGTCCGCGTGGGCCAGCGCGAGGGTGCGGGCGACTCCGGGGCCGCCGGCGCGGCCCTGGCGGAAGGTCACGCGGTCGTCGGCCGGGACGTGCGGGGCGACGTCGTCGCTCTCGCCGTCCTCCTGGATCACCCAGTGCCACTCCCAGCCCTCGGGTAACACCTGCGCGCGGAGCGAGTGGTGGGCCTCCGCGAGGAAGCGGGCGGAAGGCCCGTGGACGGCGGTGATGACGATGACGCGCCGACGTGCGGCACTCACCCGCACTCACCTCCATACCTGTGCCTGTGCATGTCTGGTAATTGACCTAGAAGGGTTCTATAGGGGTGCTATAAGGGTTCCATGTAGCGTGAAAATGCCTTATGGCCGAGGCCGGTTCGCCCGACGTGAGCGGCAAAATTCAACTACCCCTGGAACGGAAGAGCCCGATCGCTGGCGACGGGGGATGCACCAGCGATCGGGCTGTTTCCAACCGTAACAAGCCTGGTCGCGCAGGGGGAGTGAACTACCGAATCTAATGGGTGAGTTGTGATCGGAATCACGCTCGCCTTCCCGTCGGCTTACTCCGCGCACGGCGGCTCGTACGAGAGTCGCGGCAGATATTCGCGCCACTTTTCCCGTGTCAGAACGCCCCGAGTCGTCGAGCAAATACGGGTAATCGCCGCGTCGGTGTCCAGGTTCCACAGCCGGACGGTATCGGCGCCGCTGGACACCCCGAGCTCGTGGCTGCGGGGGCGGAACGACAGAAAGCCGCCCGTCTTGGCGTTGGGGCTCATCGACTGGCCGATGGGGGAGGCCTTGGCCGGGCGGCTGACGTCCCACAGCCGGACCGTGTTGTCGTTGCTGCCGCTCGCCAGGGTGCTGCCGTCCTCGCTGAACGACAGCGACACGATCGCGTCGGTGTGCCCGGTCAGGGAGGCGTCGAGGCGGGTCGTCTCGCGGGCGTCGGCCACGTTCCACAGCCGGACGGTGCCGTCGTCGCTGCCGGTGGCGAGGGTGCGGCCGTCGGGGCCGTAGGCAAGGGTGTTGATGGGGCCGACGTGACCCTTGAGGGGCGTACCGAGCCGGGTGGTGCGACGCGGGTCGGTCACGTTCCAGAGCCGGACCGTGCCGTCCGCGCTGCCGCTGGCGAGGGAGCGCCCGTCGGTGCTGAAGGCGAGGTCGTTGACGTACCCCTTGTGGCCGGTGAGCGGATCGCCGAGCGGGCGGGGGCGGGAGGGGGTGCTGACGTCCCAGAGTTGTACGGTGCGGTCGGTCCGGGGGGTCGCCATGGTGCGCCCGTCCGGGCTGAACGCCAGCGCGGCCGCGAACCGCGTCCGCAGGGCGACGGGCGGCCCGTGCGGGACGGGACGCGTCGGGTCGGCGACGTTCCACAGCCGCACCGCGCGGCTGCCGGTGAGCACGGCGAGGGTGCGGCCGTCGGGGGAGAACAGCGGTGAACGCACGGCTTCCTGCCCGGACTTCCCGGGTTTGAAGGGTTTGCCGAGCGCCACGGGCCGGTTCGGACGCTGTACGTTCCACAGCCGCACCCGGTCGTCACCCGCGGCCGTGGCAAGGACCTTCCCGTCGGGCCTGAACGACCCGATGCGGCCGAGCATGTCCGCCGTCGGGATCGACCACAGGCGGACCTTGTTGTCGCCGCTGCCCGTGGCGAGGGTCTGCCCGTCGGGGCTGAACCCGATGGCGTACATCTCCCCGCTGCCGCCCGCGAGCGGCTTGCCGACCTGCGACGGGTGCGCCGGATCGCTGACGTTCCACAGGCTCGCCGTGCTGTCCGCGCTGCCCGCCGCGAGCATCGTCCCCGCGGGGTTGAAGGCCACGGACCACAGGGGGCCGGTGTGGCCGGTCAGCGGCGAGCCGAGGGGTTTCGCGCGGCTCGGGTCCGCGACGTTCCACAGGCGGATGGTGTGGTCGACGCCGCCGCTGGCGAGGGTGCGGCCGTCGGGGTTGAAGGCGACGGAGTGCACCGTGCCCGTGTGGCCGGTCAGCGGCTTGCCGACCGGCTTCGGGCGCCGTGGAACCGCCATGTCCCACAGCCGGATCGTGCCGTCGTCCCCGCCCGCGGCGAGCGTCTGCCCGTCGGGGCTGAACGCCACGGAGCGTACGGCTTCGGCGTGGCCGGTCAGCGGCGAGCCGAGCGCCTTCGCGCGGCCCGGCTCTGCCACGTCCCACAGCCGGACGGTGCGGTTGTCCTGGGCGGAGGCCAGCGTGCGGCCGTCCGGGCTGAAGGCGAGCAGGTAGATGGTGCCGCCACGGCCACTCAGCGGCGTACCGAGAAGACGCGGGTGGCGGGGATCGCGCACGTTCCACAGCCGGACCGTGCCGTCGTCCGAGGCGGTGGCCAGGGTGTGGCCGTCCGGGCTGAAGACCGCCGTGCTCACCCAACTCCTGTGGCCGGTGAGGGGTTTGCCCAGCGGCTCGGGGCGCGCGGGGTCCGACACGTCCCACAGGCGGGCCGTCCGGTCGTAACTGGCGGTGGCCAGGAGCCGGCCGTTCGGGCTGAACGAGGTGAGGTAGACGGCGCCGGTGTGGCCGAGGAGCGGGGTGGCGAGGGGCGCGTTGACGATCGAGATCAGCCGGTTCCTGGTGCCCTCGTCGCCCGGCCGCAGGCGGTGCGCCACCAGGTCGAGCTGGGCGGACAGCGACGGATCGGTGTCCTGGGCGCGGTCCGCCTCGGCGACCACCTGCTCGAACACCGCGTCGTTGCGCCCGGACACGGCGTCGTTGCGCTGCTGCCACGCGACCACCGCCGACAGGACGGCCACCATCGCCAGGGCGACAAGCGCCGCCACCGCGGCACGGCTGATCAGCATCGTGCGCCGGCGCAGCCTGCCCGACGCGGCCAGGAACTCCGCCGCGCCCCGGGTGAGGAAGGTGTCACCGGCGGACCGCGCCCAGGCGTCGGCCTGCTCCAGGCGCGAACCCCGGTAGAGCAGCGCGCTATCGCGCCCGGAGTCCTCCCAGGACCTGCCGTCCTCCTCCAACCGCTGTCGCAGCAGATGGTCGTTGCGGTCCTCGTCGATCCAGTCGCGCAGCCGCGGCCAGGCGTGCAGCAGCGCCTCGTGGGTGATCTCCACGGTCTCCGCGTCGAGGGTGACCAGCCGGGCCCGGACCAGCGCTTCGAGCGACTCCTCCGTCTTGTCCGGATCCGTCGACTCCTCCGCGAGCTGACGCCGCGTCCCGCGCCTGCGGGTGGCCTGGGTGTCCTCGCCGAGGCGGACCAGGCGGAGCAGGAGCAGCCGCGCGGCCGTGCGCGCCGCAGGGTCGAGGCCGGACCAGGCGCGCTCGGCGGTCGCCGCCACCGCCCCCTGGATCCCGCCCGCCGCGCGGTAGCCGGCCAGCGTGAGCCGGCCCGTCTTGCGGCGCTGCCAGGTGGCGAGCAGGGCGTGCGAGAGCAGCGGCAGTACGCCCGCGTCGTGCGCCCCGCGCGGCCCGTCGGTGCTCACTTCCCGGACGATCAGCTCCGCGAGCCCCGGCTCCAGCTCAAGGCCCACGGCCTTGGCCGGGCCGGTCACCGCGTTGCGCAGCTCGGTGCTGGTCAGCGGCCCGAGGACCATGTGCCGGTGCTGCAGCGCGTCGGCCAGCTCGGGGTAGGCGAGGCACTCCTGGTAGAAGTCGGCGCGGATGCCGAGGACCACGAGCGCGGGCGCGGGGTCACCGGAGTCGGCGGGCGAACAGGCGGCGTGCAGCAACCGCACGAAGTCCCGCCGCTCCGCCTCGTCGGAGCAGAGGGTGAAGGCTTCCTCGAACTGGTCGACGATGAGGACGGGCCGGGGGGCGGTGGGGGCCTCGGCCCGGGCCCATGCGGTGAGGGAGTCGCGTACGGCTTGGGCGAAGTGGGGGGTGTCGGGCGGGGGTGGGTCGAGGCCGGGTATTCGGGCGGTGAGTTCGGCGAGGGGGGTGCTTCCGGGTACGAATTGGAGGACGGGGTCGGCCGGACTGTCGCGACTCTCCCGGTCGCCTCCGTCGCTCTGTACGTCCCGCAAGGCGCCGTTCCGCAAAGCGCCGTTCCGCAAAGCGGGCATGAGGCCGGCGTTCAGAAGGGACGACTTTCCCGCCCCCGAGGCGCCCACGAGCACGACGAGGCCACCCGTCTTCTCCGCGGCGCGGAGCTGCGCGACGAGGGCGTCCGTGCTCCGCTCCCGGCCGAAGAACCACTGGGCGTCCTGCTGTCGGTACGAGGCGAGCCCGCGGTAGGGGCACACGCTCGGGACGGCGGGGCCGTCGGCAGGCAGCCGCTCATGATCCTCCGCGGACCCCGAAGCCGCCCCGGCCGCCGCAGCCGCCGCGGCCCGATCGCCGGCCGGATCGGCCACGGACCGCTCCCACAACCGCTGCCACTGGGCGAGGTCGTAGAGCCCCGGGGAAACGGGAGCGGGCCGCTTGCGCCGGGCTTCGGGGATCAGAACGTGCAGGACAGCGGCGAGGGCGGCGAAGTGCGCGGGCACATTGTTTGCTCGCCGCCAGTCGCTGATGCGCTGCGCGGACACCCGCACGGGCCGCCCGCGTTCGTCGACGCGCTGCAACTGGACAACCGCTTCGGCCACGCGCTTGAGCGGCGGATTACCGGCTTCCTGGTACAGCAGCGCGAGGCGTTCCGCGAAGGCTGTGCGTGCCCCCGAGTCGGAACTCAAGGCCTCCACCCCTTACTTCCGCCACACCTGGACATCCGGACCGGAAAACTCACTTTATACGGCTGACCTGCGGTAAAGGTCTCCGGACGGTACCGGATGCTCCTCACCTGGGGCCACAACTGGCAGGATCGCGGCGCAGTAGCGAACCCACCACGTGGCGTCAGGGCAGGCCACCGGCTCGGCGCTCGGAGAGGTGACGCATGGCGCTCCATGATCCGGGCCGGGTACCTGGCTGGAATCCGCCGGAGCCACGAAGCGGTGGCGAGCCTCTCCGCCCGCCTCACCGCCTGCGAACGCGGACGCGTCTGCGCTAGCGAACGCGGACGCGGACGCCTGGGGGAGCAAAAGCCGGAGTCGGTCGCACTCACCAGACCCGCGGAGCCGGTCACACCCGGACCGGCTCCGCGCCCCCGGCGTCGTTTCGGTACCGGTCCCCACGAGGGGAGGGACCGGTACCGATACGACGCGGCGAGCGACGCCGGCCGGGGCCCACGCTGAAGAGTCCCGCCCACCGCCCGCGGAGCCGCCCCGGGCACCGTCACCCGTAAAGCCCCGGCGGAGCGAAGTCCGCCCCGGCCCGGCATACGGTGCAACCGTAGGCGTGCGGGGGATACGTGCCTCGGGCGCCGGACCGGTGCCCCGGACACCGGACCGAGAAGGGCCCACTGATGCCCCTCAGCCCCATCGACCCCCAGATCGCGGCGCTCCTGAAACAGTTCGGCGTGGACGGCCCACCGCCCGCCACCGCACCCACGCTCGAGGAAATGCGCGCGGGCAACCGCATGCTGTCGCTGGCCGTGGCCCCGAACCCACCGATCGAGGTGGCATCGGCGAGGGAGACGGAACTGGCAGGGGTCCGCGTACGCGTGTACCGCCCCAAGGAAGCACCCCCGCCACCGAACGAAGCAACCCTCCCCCCGAAGGAAACAACCCTCCCCCCAACACTCATCTTCATCCACGGCGGAGGCTTCATCGTCGGAGACCTGGACACCCACGACGGAGTCTGCCGCCGCCTGTGCCGGGACCTGAACGCGGTAGTGGTCAGCCCCGCCTACCGCCTGGCCCCCGAACACCCCTACCCCGCGGCGTACGAGGACTGCCTGGCGGTGGCCCACCACGTGGCCGACCACCCGGCGGACTTCGGCGGCGGCCCACTGGCCCTGGCGGGAGACAGCGCGGGAGCGAACCTGGCGGCCGGGGTGGCCCAGACCTTCCGCGACGAGTCCCGCCCCCTGGCAGCCCAACTACTGGCCTACCCCATCACCGACCTGCGCATCGGCATCGACTACCTCTCCCGAACCGAGTGCGCCACGGGCTACCTCCTGACCACAGCCGAGTGCGAGAAAGACATCCGCCTCTACCTCTCCACCGACCCGACGGCAGCCACCCGCGCCCCCGCCTCCCCCCTCCTGGCCGAGAACCTCCACAACCTGGCCCCGGCCATCATCGGCTGCGGCGACCTGGACCCCCTACGCGACGAGGGCCTCGCCTACGCCGACGCCCTGACCACCGCAGGCGTCCCAGTCAAAAAACACCGCTACCCCGGCCTGATCCACGGCTTCATCAACTACGCCACCCACTCCCCAGCGGTAGAAGCCGCCGTAACAGAAATGACCACAGAGCTGGCCGAACTCCTGCACCGCTCAACGCCATAAACGCAGATCAGGCCCGACATTGATCTCCCCGCACCGGACCTGATCCGCTGTTTCAGCTTCGTCGGCCCGACCGCCACCTGCTTCGGTGCTCGGGAGCCGTCACCAGCAGGGTCACGCGGGACGTTGGACTACCCCTGGGGCATGGCCTGTTGGGGACCGTCGCACTCCGGGGTGACACTCAGTCTGGAGGCGGACGGTGAGAAGATGGCGGCACGGACTTGAAGGGGGCAACAACGTGCCGCTCGTGGCAATCCAACCGTCGTACGGAAACCCAATCGCCAGGCGTCATTGGCGTGACACTCTTGACCAAGAGGTTCCCTTCGGTTCGGAAGAGTACGCGGCTACGCTCTCCGGTGAGCAGCGTGACGCGCTGCTGAGAATCCATCCGACAGAATCTGCCCGCTTCTGGGGAGCAACTTCTGTTCAAGACAAGAACATGGCGCGGCTCCGCATGGGAGACGTCGTGCTGTTCACAGGCCAGAATCTTGTCCGGGGCATCGGGGAAGTCGGTCTCACGTTCAGAAACGCAGAATTCGCCGACGCGATGTGGACACCCGACCCGGACAAGGGAAGCTGGCGCAACGTCTACAGCCTCCTCTCCTTTCGGCACACCGAGATCCCGTACTCGGAGATATGGGACTTGCCGAGTTTCAACGCGGGTGACAATTTCATGGGTCTCCGGGTGCTTGAGGGTGACAAGGCTGACGAGATCCTTCAGGGGCTGGGGATCGGAACGGTCACCGAGGCCCGCCGGAAGCTTGCTCGGGACGCAGAGGTGGCGAATGCCATCGCGACGGGCACCCGAGTCGTCCCTGTTGAGGGGGTGCACACGTCGACAGCGGCCTACCGGCGCGACGAGCGTGAGATTCAGGTGCTGCGAGCTGAAGCGCTACTGGTGAACGAGTACAAGGCCACTCTCACCGGCGTCGAGGTCACACGCTTGCGCACACCGTCCGGCATCACAGACCTTCACGTGACCGGCCCTGACGGAACGGAAGTCATAGAGGCGAAAAGCAGCGGTGATCACATTCATGTACGGGCGGCGTTGGCGCAGCTTCTGGACTATGCACCACACAGCCCGCTTCCTGCGGACCGGTTGAGCGCCCTCTTCCCTGTCCGCCCCGCGGCCAAGGACATCACTCTGCTGCACCGCTATGGCATCGATTGTCTTTACCGGTTGACGCCACACACCTTCGAACGAATAGTGGCACCGGACGAGGCTCGGATGTACATGCGCAAGATATGGGCAGGCGTTGGAATTTCCTGACTCTCGCCCCTTTGGTTGCGTCGGCCAATAGCGGCCAGGGCAGGTCCTGCCACTCCAGATCCTGCCCTCGGTATTTTCTCCACGGCGGTGAGAGGTACTCCGAGGCGTAGTTGGCCTGGACGAAATGGTGCGTCTGCGCCGACGAGCGCCAGGTCATCAATCTCATGAACGGTCTCGAAGCGGAGCTCTTCGGCACCTGGACGTCATCGCCGCACAGTCCCCATCCAGGCCCCTCACGAGCTGACCCACGGCCCCTACGACTCTGGTGACGCTCCCGGCCAACTGTGCATCACACATACGGAAGACAGCGGCGGCCCCTTCACCTGCTGAACCTTGTGGGTCGGGGTCAACCTGGGCCAAGCCGGAGTCGCGTGTGACTCGCCGGGGTGGCCGGATTCCGAACTCGGGTCCATGCGCAAACCACTCAGGGGCCTGATCCGTAAAACGGATCAGGCCCCTGACCTGGTACTTCAGCTGTCGGGGTGGCGGGATTTGAACCCACGACCTCTTCGTCCCGAATGAGGTTCGGGTGGGAGTGGCACCGGCTGTGTTGCTGTTTTGCCTGTTCAGGACGTTGGTGTGCGGTGGTCCCGGACGGTCCGGGAGGGTTCCCGGGAGGGATCCGGCTCCCAGATGGCTCCCAAGGGGGAGTCATCACTAGGACGCGTCGCTTAGATACCAAGGCTATGCCGGTGGTGTGGTCGACGGCGGAGCCCCGAGCCGTGTGGCATGAGATCAGTCTTGGCACGCGTCTCGCCTGTAAGCCGGACCGCTGGAGCGAGTGTCACGTAAAGTTCGGAGCTGTCGCACGCTGGCCTATCCGTGAATCAGGGAACGCTGATGACGCAGCAGCTCTGGACCAGTCAGAGACATAACACCGCCATCGGTCGTGTCGGCCTGTCGCTCCCCGCTCGTCGTGCCGTTGGCGACCTTCAGCTGGAACCAGACATGGGGGTACTCGATTACGGGTGTGGACGTGGCGGCGATGTACGGGCATTGCTGCACCTCGGCCTCGATGCTGTGGGCTGGGACCCGGTGCACTTTCCTAACGGGCGGCGTGAGCCGGCCGAGGTGGTCCTTCTCACCTATGTCCTGAACGTGATTGAGAATCCCGCCGAACGACGCGAGACGCTCCTTCGGGCCTGGGACCTTGCCAAGTCGGTGCTAGTGGTGTCCGCGAGGTTGAGGTGGGAGCGCAACCAGATCAAAGGCACCGAGTACGGCGACGGCATCCTCACCCAACGCCGTACCTTCCAACACCTCTACGCCGCCGGCGAGCTTCGCGACTACGTCGAGGAGGCCACCGGTGTCCGCTGCGTGTCGGCTGCGCCCGGGGTCGTTTACGCGTTCAAGGACGATGCGGCCCGCCTGAGTTACCTCGCCCGACAGGTCGCTCCTGACGGGGGGTGGCTGGCGTCCGAGGACACCGCCTCGGCGATCACCTCGGTCGTCGATCATCTCGAACAGCGCGGCAGGATGCCTCAGCTGGAGGAAATGCCGCAGCCCATCATCAGCCTCCTTGGCCACCTGCGCCCCGCTGAACTCAAGCGCCTTGCCGAGCAGGAAGCCGACCCCGCGAAGGTAGAACGAAGCGCCGAGCGCGGAGCCCTCGACACACTGCAGTTCCTCGCGCTGGAGCTGTTTCACGGCCGAGGCCCGGTTAGCAGTCTGCCCCTGCCGGTTCAACTGGACATCCGTGCCTTCTTCCCGTCGTATACCGAGGCGTGCCACCGAGCGGATCGGCTGCTGTTCAAACTGCGCGACGACGCCTACGTCCGCCGGGCGATGAACGGATCGATCGCCGGCAAGTTCACCGCGACCGCTCTGTACGTTCACCGCCGCGCACTCCATCGGATCCCGGCCGTGCTGCGCCTGTACGAGCAGTGCGCGAGCATTGCCGCCGGCCGTCCTGGCGAGTGGTCTGTCGTCAAGCTCCGCCATCAGGGCCGCGGGGTCAGCTGGCTCGATTATCCCGAGTTCGACGCGGATCCCCACCCGCGAATCGCGGCCTCGTACGCCGTCGACCTGAAGACCCTCAAGTCCTCCTTCACCTCGTACGCGGACTCCACCAACCGTCCCCTGCTGCATCGCAAGCACGAGTTCCTTGCCGAGGATGATCCCGACGCACCCAAGTACCGGAGGCTCACGGACGCCGAGGTTCGCGCCGGTCTTTACGAGAGCCCGCACCTGATCGGCACAGAAGAGGGATGGGAGCGCGAACTCGTTCGCTGCGAGCGGGAGTTGCGAGGCCACAGGCTCGTACGGCGCACCACCAGTACCTGAGCCTCGCTCCGGCTCTCGGCACCGCAGTGATTGTCAGTGCCGTGTGCCACGCTCCACCCATGACCACCACCCGGATGGAGGGCTCCTGCTTGCCCTCATACCGAACGCTGTCCACCCTCGCGCTGTCCGAGCCCGAGGACCATGTCCGTGAACTCACCGACTGGGTGGAGCATGCCTCCGCCGTCACAGGAGCCCCCGGGGCGCAGAGCGGCTGGGATACGGCCTACAAGTGGCTGCGTCTCGCCCAGGGCCTGCGCACGGTGACGTTCGACATGTCCTACGACGACGGCGGCATGTGCTCAGCGGGCCTCGACTTCGACGCCGTCTGGACCGAGATGATGGAGGAGTGGCAGCAGCACCAGGTCCGTCTCGGCTACCTGCGCGCAGCACTCGAAGGATTCGTCCGGCTGCTGCACCCGGACACCGCGGAGTCTGGTCTGGCGGTGGAGGCCGCTGAGCAGCAGTTGCAACACCACGCCGACGCGTGGCCGGTGCACGCGCATGCAGTCGCCGACCATTTGCGGACGCATGCCTCGGACGGCGTGCCGGGCGCTGGCCCCTCGGTGGCGGCAGCGGTGACCCAGGCGATTGTCCTGCACGAGATGGCCGTCCGGGGCCGCGCCGCCATCCCCGAGCCGGGAAGCCACGATGACGGAAAGGTCTTTCCCACTGGACACGCCGAGGTCTGTGCGACCAAGGAAGCCTCCACGGTACTGCTGCTGGGGATCCAGCTGTTGATGACCGCGGCGGTGAAGGAAAACCGCGTCGCTGTCTTCGACGACAAGTACCTCCTCGACGGCATGTGGATTCCCGACTCCGCAGGCGGCAGTCGATGGGTGGGCGAAGAAATGCCCTACGGCGAGTACCTCGCCGTTCTCCACCTCCAGCCCGGCGAGCCGCCCGAGCTCTGATTCCGCCACCAGCAGCGCCCTGCGACGGCCACGTCGGCAGCCTAGAGGCAAACGACGGGTGGGCCCGACGCCAATGGCTTCGGGCCCACCCGTCGTGGCCTGCTCGGCAGGTATCAGGTCATGCACCAGCCGGAGTCACATGCCCCGTCATCCTCATCGGCTTCGCCTTCCCCCGGGCTCTCATCGGGGATGGCTTGAGTGAGCGGGATCCCGTACCGCGTGAGATAGACGTCATCCCGGCCGAGCGCCGCCCGTCGGTGGTTGATCGTCTCCTCCAGCCGGACCGACTGTGCGAACAATTCGGGCTCGTGGCGACGCTGGTGACGCCAGGCGTCGACGGTACGGAAGGGACAGAAGAAGCAGGAGCTCTTGGGCGGTACCGGCAGGCCGGCCTCGGTGATGATGCGCTCGCAGTCGTCTCGGCGCAGCCCGAGGTCGAGGAGGGGGTACTCGATGACCTCGTGGGCTTCCCTCCGCCGACGGTTGGCGCGATGGATTTCGTCGAGCGAAATGCCGATGCCGACCGCCGCCGGTGCCTTCGCGGTGGCGCCATGCTCCCGAAGCCACCGCCCGACCACCTTGATCTTGAAGTCTGCGGTGCAGTTGCGGCGGCCAGGAGCGCCGTTGGCCATACGGACCGGGATGGGGATCGACCGGGTATCCGGCCGGTTCAGCCGCTGCATGAGGGTTTCCGTGGCCCCGTCACGGCGGCGTCGCTTGAGCTCGTAGATGTGCAGTCCCGCACGCTCGGCGTAAGGGATGGCGATCTCGCGAACGTACGCGAGAGTCGCCGGGTGCTCGCTGTCGTCCCCGACATTGGCGAAGAGGAAGGTGGAGAAGTCGATCCCGCGCTGGGCGGCTAGCACCAGCAGCGCCGTCGACTGGACGCCTCCTCCGTAGGAGATAACCCTCATCGGGGATTCACTTGACTGGTGAGCCGCCAGGTCGAGGACGGCCCGTGGGCTCGATTCCGTCGGGTTGTCGTGGTGGGCTCCGGGGGTGCGTGACAAGATCGACATGTGAGAGACGGTATGGATGAAGCATCGCGGCATCAAGTGTTTCTCTCACAGCTGTCGGCGAACACTGCTTAGCTAGGCGGCATAGCGTCTTGGGGATCCGTCCCAGTCAGGCAGGGGGAGGCCGACTAAGGTCGCGGCTCGATGACCACAGAGTGTCCCTCCGCCAGGACTGCTGCCAGGAACTCGGCCGCGGCTACTTGGTCGGCACCAGTGAATGTTCGTGCTGCGGGCGGGGCCTTGTGTGGCGGCTGGGAGAGGGGCTCTCTTTGCCTGCGCCCACGTGGTTTCTGCGGGGCGCGGTGACCTGTACGCAGCAGCTCGACCTCGGACGAGAGGATGGTGCGCTGCCGCTGTTGCGCATCATCCACGATGGTGTCCAGGAGCCAGAGAGGGGACCCGGAGAGGGTCAAGTCAGCCTCGGCGATTTGTCGCCGATTACGCCATCGGGAGATCGCCTGCGCGTCCCGCGCGAGGACGCGGGCGGCCTCCTGGATGCCGAGGATGACGGGCAGGTCCTCCTTGTCCTGGACCTCGTAGCCGCGGGGGATGCTGGTCTTGTAGGAGGCCAGCCGGTCTCGCGCCACGTGGCGGTCGCCGACGTCGTCTAGCCGCATTACCGTCGCCAGCAGCCAGTACGGGTTGCCGGACGCGACCAGGTCAGGTGCGGCGAGGGCGCCCTCTGTCCGCCATTTCTGCGATGTTTGGCGCTCCACTCGATAGAGGGAGGCGATTTCGGCATGGCCCAGCAGGAACGGGACCCGCACCTGTGCCATGAGGGGGCCTTCCCATCACCTTCGTCTCCGTGGGGTGGCGATGAGCGGGGGAGTTGCTCCGCCGCTCTACGCCGTGCACGCAGATCTTAGGTGTGCTCACGTCCTGGCCGCAGCTCCCACGAGCCCACCTCGGTGTAATAGCGGCCGAAGTGCTGCAACCAGGCCGCGAAGGTCTCCGTCGTCCTCCGGGCCTGGTCTTCCGGGTCTCCTGTCCGTTCCACGATGGCCTTCTCGAGCTCGATGTTGCTGAGGCGCTCGCCGACGAGCAGCTTGTGGAGTTCTGGGATGGCGTGCAGCCGAGCTTCGACCGCCGAGTTGAAGTCGTGCTCCGCCAAACCTGCCGGGACATCGAGCAGGGCAAGGTCCTGGATGATGCCGGCCTCAACCGGCGAGGTGAATCGCGTTCGCCCGCTGTAGAGCGCAAACACGTTCTCCGGGCGCCTCGTCTCCGGGTACCAAAGGGGGGCGGGTTCACCCTCGGCCGGGGGCGCGATGCGTTCCTCCTTGAGAAGTTCTGCTTGCTGCCGGACGAGGGCGGCCACCACAGGTGTGGCCGCTGTCGAGCGGGACTCGATCAGACTGAGAACGCGCTGCACTTCGGGATGGGTGACGGGCGCATCCAGCAAGAGCTCCACGTTGGCGTTGGGGACTCGGCCGGTGGCCTTGCCTGTCAGGTTCGCGGATCCGACCAGGCATCGGTCGTCGGCAACGTAGATCTTGGCATGCAGCGACGGGCAGAGAGTGATCTGCACGCGTTCGTCCCGCTCCGCCGCCTCGATGATCTCGGGATCGGAGACTCCGGCGGCTACCTCCGCGGGAGTCCAGCGCGTGACGCATTCGATCTTCTCCACCGAGGCCGGCACCGAGGCGAGGGTCTCCTCGAAGACGGCCTTCTTGATGAAGGGCGCCACGAGGATCACTTGCGCGGTGGCGTCCTTCATCAGGTCGGCTATCTGCTGCCAGACGTGGTCCGGCTGCGTCACTCGTCATCGCTCCCGTCTTCGATGAAGTCACGGGCGTAGCGGCCCCAGTCGCGCCGGGCGTCCGAGATCCTGGCGCGGTCCCGCTTGTTGGGGATCTCGTCCTCCATGCGGGCCCAGGAGAAGACGAGGAGTTTGAAGGTGTCGGAAGCGCGGGCGAGGCGTTGGCGGAGTTCGGTCTCACTCGCGTCTTCGGGCACGTCTTCAAGGACGATCATCAGCTCGCTGTGCAGCGGGTGTTCGGTGTTGAAGATCACCTGAAGCATGCCGGCCATGAGGTCGATGTTGAAGAACGCCGTGGAGTCCTGCGGGCTGGAGATCCAGCGGACACGCCAGTCTTTCTCGAGTGCCTCGTCGACCATGGACTGGGCGGTGTCCTCGTCGAGGTGATGCCGCTCGGTGAGCGCCGCGAACTGCTCCTGGCGCTTGTCGTTCTCGGTGGCCTCTTCTGCCAGGCGGTCGGTCGTTCCCGTGTGGCCGTCCTCCTGCCGACGCTTCACCGCATCTGTGGCCTTGGACGTGACGACGTCGTCGTGGCGCTTCTTGCCTCCCCGCTTGCCCAGCGTGTGTTGCTTCAGCTTCCGCCGCATTTTGGGCAGGAGGTTCTTCTCCAGGTAGAGCGCGAGATCGATCAGGGGCAGGCGAGGGTCACCGAATTCGGCGATGCGGTCCTTGAACGCCTTGGGCGTCTCGTCCCCTTCGGCCTCGGCCGTCCAGTCGAAGTGAGCGAGCGACGAGAAGACCGTGGCGGTCTGCTTGTTGTTCGTGACGCCGAAGATGTCGTCGAGCTCCGGGGGGAATTCCACCTCGATGCCCCACCAGCGCTCGACGGGGTCGTACCCGATGGCCCATTTGGAATCGAGGTCAAGTTCGCGTCCCTGCCGGACAAGGGAAATCCCGATGTTCCTTCGAGCATGCTGACCCCACGGATGGAAACCGGCGTCGCGGTTGGGGCTCGCGTTGTCGGGCCACGGGTGACCTTCGACGTCGGCACGGCGGGCCTCGGGCCGGGCGATGGATGCCCGCACCTTCACATTGTGCTTCGTCCCGTCGACCGTGATCGGGAAGTAGGCGACTCCGGGTTCCTTCTCGTTGCCCATGTCGAAGGGCTCGAACATAGGCTTGTTCCCGAACGGCGGCGGCGTCCCGGTTGAGTCCATGAGGTACAGGGGATCGTTGGGCTCGGCGAAGTAGGCCCCGTTGTCCCCTTCGAGGACCTTTCCTTCGCGTACCGGCGCCATCTTGATCTCCACCCTGCCGTCGTGGAGGTAGTGCCGGTACACACGGCCGATCAGCTCGGCAGTGTTCCGCAGGGTGGCGCCGGCACCGTGCCATTTGACCCGGTCAAGGTCCGACCAGACCACGAGGGTGCCGGTGGCGCCCAGCGGTGCCTCGCTGAGGTCGCTCCAGTACTCCGGCACAGGGCGGTGTACGGGAGTGGGGACGTCGTCGAGTCCGCTGTTGATCTCCGCAAGATCGAGGTAGGTGTACATGGCGTTCGGGGACCCATTGGTCCAGGACCAGACCTCGACCTTGGTGCACTGGGACATGCTGGAGTTGGGCAGGCCCATGCCGAATCGCCCGATGCGGTTGCGGTCGCCCCCGAGGCCGTCGCCGTACTTCAGGGCGCGCCGCAGGCGTTCGGTGTCCATGCCCTTGCCGTTGTCGAGGACGGCTATGGTGTCCACCCGGTGCCTCGTCTGGGTGGCGCCCTGCACCGGGCTCTCACAGGCGAAGACCTGAACCAGTGTGGCTTCCGCGTCGATGCTGTTGTCGATCAGCTCGGCGAGCGCGTAGGCGGTGTTCTTGTAGCCGCTGTCGCGCATGGCCTTGACGGTCAGCGAAGGGCTGACGATCCGGTATTTGCTTCCCTCGCCGGTCACGCGGTCTCCCATACGTCTTCCCAGTTGGTGAATGCCTCGGCCACGTCTCCGAACCCGGGCAGCTCCGGGTCGACGACGGTGACGATCTCGCAGGTGGCGGTTCCGCCGGCCTTGGGGCCGCGGATGACCCGGCCGACCATCTGGCTGTACAGGACCAGCGACTTGGTCGGTCGGGCGATGATGGCAGCACTGGCCGCCGGGGCATCGAAGCCTGTGGTCAGGACCCCGAAGTTGCACAGAATCATGGGGCGTCGGCCGGCGCCCTTGAAGCGTCTGATGGCATCGTTCCGGTGCCGGGCAGAGGACTCGCCGGTGACGAAGTCGGCATCGAGGCCGAGCGCCGACAGGACGGCGGCGATCAGGCGGCAATGGTCAACGGAGGCCGCGAATACCAGGATCCTGCGGTGCTGGCGTTCCAGTAGCTCCAGCACGGTTTGGACGACCTTGAGGTTCCACTGCTCGTCGCTGGCCAGCGACGCGATGATGTCCGACGGGATGTCGAAGGACTTCGCGAGCAGCTGCTGATCGCGCGCGGACAGATGCAGGCCGGCTTCGGAGGCGACGGTCTTCATGATGGGCTTGGCCAGGTAGCCCTGTTCGATGAGGGCGGTTACCGGGTTGCTGTATCCGTCGATCTGCAGCATGACCTTCTGGCGGGCGAAGAAGTCCGACAGCCGCTCATCTTGCGTGACGTCCGCCCAGGTCCGGCCGGGGGTGGCCGTCAGGCCCAGCAAGCTGGCATCGGGGCGGATGGTGAGGGCGTCCACCACTCGCTGGTAGGTCGGCGCGATGATCTGATGAGCCTCGTCGAAGACTGTGAGGGTGCTGCGCGATGCGAGTTTGCGGAGAAGCTTCGGATCGCTCTTGTCCGCGGAGACGGCCTTCTCTAGCCCGAGGATGACAAGGCCGTCCGTCAGCGCCTCCACATCGGTGGGCGCCTCACCCCACATCCGGACGACCGCAATCGGACGGTCGCCGAGCTTGGACCACGCGCGCTCGAACTCCGCAGCCGCCTGCTCCAGCAGTTCCTGCCCACGCGCCAGCCAGACCACGAGCGTGGGCTCGTGCTGCCGCAGATGGTCGGCGATCAGGTTCATTCCGGTGCGGGTCTTGCCCACGCCTGTCGGCAGGTGAAGGACAACCCGCCGCGGCCCGTCGTACAGCAACTCCTTCACGCGTGCGGCTGCGCGCCGTTGGTGGGGGAACAACCCGTATTCGGGTTCGGAGTCTTGCCGAAAGAGCGGGGGCAGCGCGGGTGCCCTGTCGACGCTGAAGCCGAAGAACTCCAGCAGCTCCCGCTGTTGCTCACTCGCCCACTTCAGACCGTTCAGGTAGACCAGGGCATCGGTGCCCGCGCCGTCCGCCCCAAGACGTTGGGCAAGCTCTGTCTGCTTGTCGGCGGGCAGGAGCCGCAGCAGCTCCTCGCGGTCCGTCTGATTGGACACGAGCTTCTCGGCGTCCACCGCCACGGCAGAGACTGCTCGGAGCCGCTCATCGCCGGCGCTTCCGCCGTCGATGAGGTCGAGCAGAGCGCACATGTGCTTGCCGAGCAGCTCGCGGATGTACGGCATGGGAGCGCTGTCCAGCACGGCTTGGAAGGACAGGCCGGGCGACCACGCTGTCATCGATTCACCACCCCTGCGGAACAGGGGAGATTTCCCCCGATGTCTGAATGTCCGTCAACTTGCGGAGCCCCCGCCTCAGTTCTGTGCATGCAGAGCTGCCCGCAACTCTGAGTCGCCCCAAAGTTACAGTGCCCGATCACCATAAACCCACGTACTGACACTCGGATCTCGGCGATTGATATTCGCAGCTCAGGGGCGCTGATGAGGTGCGGTCGGCCCCTTAGAGGATCCCGTGCCGCCTCTGCGCCGATGTCCTTTCCCGATATCGGTTGCAGGCGCCCAAGCAATAGGGAACATTAGTTCGAGTTACAGTTTGCGCTCCGGGTTGAGTGTCGGTTTCGCTGACTGATCGATCTCGATCGCTACGATCGCGACTCACTCCTGGTGCCGCCCCCGGTGCGCACGTCCGGGTTCCACCAGGAGTAGATTGTGTGCGGTGCTGAGCGAGACGAGGTGGGGCATGAGGGATGAGTCTGATGGGCCGGTTTCGGCATATCTCGACTACAATGCGACGGCGCCAATTCGGCCCGAAGCGTTGGCGGCCGTTGTGGATGCCCTGCAGGTCGTCGGTAACGCGTCGAGCGTGCATCACCCCGGCCGGGATGCCGCCTATCGCGTAGAGGTCGCTCGTCGGCACCTTGCTGACCTGCTGAACTGCTCGCCCGGGGAGATCATCTTCACGTCAGGGGCAACCGAAGCGAACAATCTCGCGCTGCGCGCGGCTCATCGCCGCGGTGCCCGGATTGTGACGGGTAGTGCAGAGCACCCTGCGGTGCTGGAGACATCCCGGGATCTGGCCCAAAACGAGCCGGGATCGCTGACCGTCTTGCCGATGCGGGCGGACGGCCTGGTGGAAACCGTGGCCCTGGAGGAAGAGCTCGGCCGGGGCGACGTCGGTCTCGTCTCCCTGATGGCGGCCAATAATGAAACCGGCGTTCTCACCGACCTCACGCCGGTCGTCAAGGCGGCGCATGCCGCAGGCGCGCTGGTCCACACGGACGCCACACAGATGATCGGCCGGCTGACCCTGGACCTTTCCGAAGTGGACGTCGATCTTCTGTCCCTGTCTGCCCACAAGTTCGGCGGCCCTCAAGGCGTCGGTGCACTGTTCGTACGACGCGGTACACCGCTGCCGTTCAGGCCGCTGATCACCGGTGGCGGGCAGGAGAAGGGGTGGAGGGCCGGCACCCTCAACGTGCCCGGGATCGCCGGTGCCGGAGCTGCCGCTGCGGCCGTCAGCCGTGACCTTGCCGACGACGTCGCCCGCGTGACCCAACTGCGCGATCAGCTCGAACACATGGTGACCACGGCTGTGGACGGATGCCGTATCAACGGGCAGCAAGCCCCCCGCCTGCCCGGTGTGGCGAGCATCACCTTTGCGGGTGCCCCGGCTGACGCAGTCATGGCCGCCATGCCGCGCATAGCCGCATCCGACGGAAGCGCCTGCGCCTCGGGAGCCCCAACCCCCAGCCATGTCCTGCTCGCTATGGGGCTGAGCCGGGAGGAAGCGGAGTGCACTGTGCGCTTCTCGCTCGGCTACGCCACAACCGCAGACGAGATCGCCGTAGCCGCCGAGGCGGTGGTCCGCGCGGTCCACCAGGTGCGCGCCGCCATGGCAGCGACAGCCGGCGCGGCTGCTCACTGACTTCAGCAGTTCCCTTATCTCTTCTTGTATTGAGAGGCCCTCGTATGGCAGACAGTAGGCTCGCGGAAGCCGCACATTCCAGCTTCGCGCGCCATGAGACCTTCGCCCCCCGCTTCGGCTGGCTGCATAAGGCGTACATGCAGGTCAAGGAGAATCCGGCAGCTTTCCTCGCTGAAGATGCTCCGGTCCTGCTCGGCGTGGGTAAGAACATGGTCCATGCCATGCGGTACTGGTCAAAGGCGTTCAAGCTCACCCGTGAGCACGCCGACCCGGCGGGCAAGACGAAGGCCCAGTACGCCTCACCTACTTGGGAAGCGCGATGGCTGCTCGACGAGAAGGATGGCGCCGATCCCTACCTTGAGGAACCCGGCAGCCTGTGGCTGTTGCACTGGTGGCTCGTGTCGTCGCGGCCGGGCGCCAAATGCTGGGCCCCCGCGTGGTACACGGCGTTTCACCTTGCTCCGTTCTCTCGCTTCACCGTCGCGGATATGACGCAGGTCGTGACGCGGCATGTCAACTTCTCCTTCAGTGATGGACCGGTGGAGGCGTCGATCACCCGGGATGTCGAGTGCCTGACCAAGATGTATGCGCGCACGCCTGTCGAACAGAGCGGTTCCCGCGCCACCTATGAAGACCTCTTGGCCTGCCCTTTCCGTGAGCTGGACTTGCTGGCCTCCGTGGGCACCCGGGGCAAGCAGGAGTGGCAGTTCACCACTGGCACGCGCACCTCTCTCCCGGCCCACGTCCTGGTCTATGCGTGCCTCGACTACGCAGCCCGCGACACCCAGGGTCCCGGCTCCATCTCCCTGGCGCGGCTTGCCAACGAGCCCGGAGCGCCCGGCCGGGCCTTCCGGGTCCGCGAGCCTGAGATCGTCGCCGCCCTGGACAAGGTCGCCGTGGGTCGCCCGGAACTCAACAGGGTGGACGCCGTCGGCCAGCGGACCATGTCCTTCTCCAGCGATCCGCGGGCGCTCGCCTGGGACATTCTCGACGAGCAGTACGACCACGTCACCCGGCGCCCCGGCTTTCCCACCCGGGACGAATGGAGCGCGCAGTACCCGCAGTTGGCCGAAGCAGAGGAGGCTGAGAAGGCTGAGAAGGCTGAGAAGGCTGAACGCAAGCCCCAGGACCACCAGCAGCAGTTCACGACTCAGGAGAACGCGTGACCACCGCAGCTCCCACGCGGACCTCCCGCACCCCCCAGGACGAGGCAACCCCTCAGTTCCCGTCCGGAATCGAACTGGTCGGCTCCCAGATGCGGTCGACCAACCTCGAACGCGACGTCGAGGACGAACTGCACGGACCGTATGTCGGCGCGAAGGCAGTTGACGTACTGGAGCGCATCGTCAACGCGGTCAGCGATCTGCGGCGTCCCCGCGCGTGGTCCTTCACCGGACCCTACGGCTCCGGGAAGTCCACGCTGGCTAACCTGATCGAAGCGCTTCTCGGCCGCGACGAGGACCGCCGCGACGAGGCTCACCGGATCCTTGCGGACACCAGCCCAGCCCTCGCCGAGCGTCTCGCCACGGCTCGGGCTGAGCGGACGGGAACCGGGTTCCTCGGAGCCGTGGCCACCGCGCGGCGTGAACCGCTGGTCGCAACTGTGACCCGTGCGCTGGAGACCGCGGCAAGGCGCCGCTGGGGCAAGCGCATCCCGAAGAACATCGCCGCAGCACTCGCGGCCTGCGAAGACCCGACGACGACCGGGCCGAAGACGAAGCAGGTCATGGCCGCCATCAAGGCCCTGACCGACAATCAGCAGCCGCTCCTGCTGATCATCGACGAGTTCGGCAAGACCCTCGAACACCTTGCCGGACACAACGAATTCTCCGGCGCCGAGCACGATCTTTTCCTCCTGCAGGAGCTCGCCGAGCACAGCGCCGGGCCCAACGGCCTGCCCGTCTTCCTGGTCACCCTGCAGCACCTGTCATTCATGGACTACGCGTCACGGTCCAGTGAGCTCAAAATCCGCGAATGGGCAAAGATCCAGGGCCGCTTCGAGGACGTCACCTTCGTCCCGCACCACGGCGACTCCCTGCAGCTCCTGCGCCGGCGTCTCGACCACTCCGCGGTCGACGCAGCGGGTCAGGACCTTATCCGCGCGTCGGCCCAGGCATCAGCCCTCGCGTGGAAGAACCACGGTCTGAACGTCCTTACCGAGCTGTCCAGCGACGACTTCGCTGGCCTCTACCCGTTGCACCCACTGACGGCGATCGCTGCGCCGATCCTGGCGGCGCAAATCGGCCAGCACGACCGCAGCCTGTCGGGCTTCCTCAACAGCGGAGAGCCCAACACTGTCCGCGACTCGCTGGCCGCACACTCCCAGCCGGATGCCGAACTCGCCAGCACAGTGCAGCTGCCACAGCTGTACGACTACTTCCTCAACTCCGGCCGGACCTCGCTGCTCGCGGCCTCCAACGCCGGCCGCTGGATCGAAGTCGACGCGCGAATCAAGGAAGCCAACGGACTGCCCGACGCTGACCAGGCGCTGCTGAAGACCATCGGCGTTCTGAACCTCATCGACGCCGACGGCGCGCTCAGCGCTACCAGCGAGATGATCCACCTCGCGCTCCACGACCCCACCGATCTGACCGACGCGGGCGCTTTCGCCCGCCTTGAGGAGCAGCTCGCCGACCTCGTCCGCCGCGGCTTCCTCGTCCACCGGGAGTTCAGCGGTGAGTATCGCGTCTGGCAGGGCACAGACTTCGACATCGACGCCCGCCTGAAGGAGATCATCAGTCACCTGGACGATGCCTCCATCGTCCAGCGCCTTGGCGCACACCTCCCCAGCGCCGTGGTCGCCGGCCGCCACAGCCAGGTCACCGGGATGATGCGGGTGTTCCTCACCGCCGTCAGCGGCCCAGAGACCCGCGAAATCCAGGCGCCGGACGAGCTGAAGGACCCGGCCGACGGCCTCCTCGTCTTCCACCTCGGCCCCCGGGACCAGCTGCCCACCGTCAATTCGGCGCTGCCGGTGATCCTCGGAACAACCACCCACCCCGACGTGGTACTCAGCTCCGCCACGCACCTCATCGCCCTGAAAGAGCTGCTCGAAGACAAGGAACTCGATCACGTCGCCCGGCGCGAGGTCACCGACCGCGCCGTCCAGGCGGAGGCCGAGCTGCGGGAGGTCATCCAGGCGGCCTTTTACCCGCCGACCCAGGACGCCACCTGGGACCTGTGGAACGCCGGACTCGCCCCGGGGGCGGACCCCGACAGCTCGAGCCTGCCGGCCCGCAGCCTCAGCGGCCTGGTCTCCCTCGCCTGCGAGAGCGTCTACCCGCACACCCCGCACATTCGCAACGAGATGCTCGGACGGCACTCACTCACCAGCAACGCCGCCCGTGCCCGCAGCGATGTGCTGGACGCGATGCTCACCCGCTCCGGCGAGCAGTACCTGGGCTTCGACGCGACGGCCGGAAGATACGGTCCGGAGCGAGCCATCTACAGCGGCGCGCTGGCCTACCTTGGCCTGCACCGGGCCAACGGCACAATCCAGGCAGAGAATTCCCCCAACAGCCTGCTGCCGTACGGCTTCTCCGCTCCAGGCGAGGGCCACGAGCACGCTCAGCCCGTCTGGGAGGCGCTGCAGGAGGCGCTGGACGCAGCAACCCGGCGTACCAGCCTCGACCACATCATCCGGGTCCTGATGAGCCCGCCCTACGGGGTGAAGGCCGGTGTCTGGCCGCTGCTGGTCGTCACCGCCCTAGTGATCCGCCGGCACGATGTCGCCCTCTTCGAAGAGGGCTCCTACTTGCCTCGGCTGACGCCGGACGTCGTCGACCGCATCCTCGCCGCCCCCGCCCGTTTCGACGTGAAGTACACGCCGGTCGGACAGGGGCAGCGCGCCAGCGTGATCAAGAAGCTCCTGGTGTCTTTGAAGGTCGAACCACCACGCTCACAGGCACTGCGTAACCCAGATCTGCTGTCCGTAGCCAGGGCGTTGCTCGAACGCGTCATGGTTTTGAACAGCTACGGCCGCAAGACCAAGCGCATCTCTCCGGATGCACTCGCCGTGCGCAATGCCCTGGCAAATTCCCAGGATCCGGACGACCTGCTCTTCCGGGCTCTGCCTAAGGCGCTGGGCCTCGCCCCCATCGAAGCCGGCACCCGCGCCAACGCGGCAGCCGCCGCCGAGTACGCCGACAGGCTGACCGCAGCGGCAGACGAGATTACCGGAATCGAACGCACGCTGCGGGAAGAAGTGGTCGCGGTTCTCGCCGAAGAGTTCCGTCTGCCCGCGACGCTTCCCGAGCTGCGGTCGACACTCGCCGCGCGGCTGAGCGGCTTCGCCACGGTGTCACTGAACCCGGAGCTGCGGGGCTTCGTCGACTTCGTGCTCAGCGAAAGCCTCGCTGACGAGGACTGGCTCGACCCGATCGTCGTCCGCCTCACCAACAAGGCCCTCGGAGACTGGGACGACCGGGACGCAGGCATGTTCCCTCGCCTTGCACGCGAGATGTCCGCATCCCTCGACCGCGTCGCCCACCTCTACCAGGACAGCAGCGAGACCCGCGAGCAGGAAGTAAATCTGGAGACGCGGCTGTTGACCTTGACGGACAAGACAGGAGCGGAACGACGGACGCTGATCTACGTGCCGGAACAGTCCCGCGGCCAGGCCGACCAGCTCGCGGCCGACGTACTGCAGCAGGCTGAGCAGGCCCTCGGACCCGACGGCGCACGGATCCTGCTCGCCGCTCTTGCACAACGCGTTGCCGATGGGCCGGCTGTCACAGCAACTGAAACGAAGGAGCGGCCATGACGGATCCAGTCACCCAGGAGAAGGTTCGCCACGTCCTAGGTATCTCAGGCGGCAAGGACTCGTCGGCGCTCGCCATCTACATGCGCGATCGCGTGCCGGACATGGAGTACTTCTTCTGCGACACCGGTGCTGAACTCCCAGAGACGTACGAGTACCTCAACCGGCTGGAAGCAGCCCTTGGTAAGCCCATCGAGCGACTCAACGCCGACCGGGACTTCGATCATTGGATGGAGGTCTACCAGGGCACCCTGCCCAGCCCGCAGATGCGCTGGTGCACCAAAAATCTGAAGATCAAGCCGCTGGAGGAATGGGTCGGCGACGACAAGGTCATCTCATACGTCGCGATCCGGGCCGACGAGAACCGCCTCGGCTACGTCAGCACCAAACCGAACATCGATGCCGTCTTCCCCTTCCGCGAGGACGGCATCGACAAGGACGGCGTGATGCGCATCCTCGACGAAGCTGGCATCGGACTCCCCGGCTACTACGAGTGGCGCACGCGTTCTGGCTGCTACTTCTGCTTCTTCCAGCGCAAGCACGAGTGGGTCGGCCTCAAGGAGCGCCACCCCGACCTGTACGACAAGGCCGTCGAGTACGAGGAGAAGGTCCGCTACCGGCACACCGCCATGAAGGGCCGCAACTACACCTGGTCGCAAGGTGAATCTCTTCCGGAGCTCATAGAGCGCAAGGACGAGATCGAAGCCAAGCACCAGGCGGCCCTTGACCGCGCGGCCAAGCGGATCAAGCCCAACCGACCCCTCCTGGAAGTCCTCTCGGACGCACTCGACTCTGATGACGATGAGGCCGGCTGCTCCGTCTGCCACCTCTGACGCGCAACCACACACACAGCGGCCCCAGCAGCTCGAGCTGGGGCCGCTGTTGCTTTCCCGACTTCCAATCAACCTTGTCCCGCTTGAGGTTGTGACCTCGCCCAGACTCTGTCCCTGACCTCTCGAAGGAACGCAGCGCACTCGTCTCCACGACAAGTCGAGTTAGTACTGCAACGGTGTTTGTGGTGTCTGCTGGGCAGTTGTCATGGGCTGTGTCCGCGTCGTTTGTGGTGGCTGACGCGGGCTTGGTGTTGTCGTCTGCGGCGCCATGTCGACCAGTGCCAGATGTGGTCGATGGGCGGGGGCTGGCGGTGGGTGAGGCGGGTGATCAGGCGTCTGATCTCCGCGAGGCTGAGGTGGATGAGCTGGGAGGATCCGTTTCTGCTTTCTCTGTGTCGAGTTCGCGGGCCCGCAGGACGGTCAGGCAGGCGTGAGCGGCGATGGCCAGGGTCATGTGGCGGTGCCAGCCGGGGTAGCGGCGGACTTGGTAGTCGTCCAGGCCGCACTCCTGCTTCGCGCTCTGGAAGCACTCCTCAACAGCCCACCGGCTGCCCGCAACTGAGACCAGCTGGTCCAGGGTGGTCTGGGCGGGACAGTAGGCAATGTAGTAGGAGATCTCCTCGGGCCGGCTGACGCTGCGGCGGGCGATGACCCAGTGTCGGCGGTCTTCGCGATGCCAGGGCCGGACCTCGACGCGAGCCCAGTCATAGAGCCGCGGGCCGTGTGCTCCCGCACCGCACGAACGACGTTTCCACTTCTGCCGTGGCAGGCCGGGAAACAGATCGTGGACGGGGTGGTCGACGGACCAGCGGGTGACGACGGTGTCGTGCCGGGTGGTGGCCATGACGTGGAAGACATCGGCCTGTTCCAGCTCAAAGCGCCAGCCCTTGCTGAAGCCGTAGGCGGCATCCGCCGTCACCCAGCCGAAGGGAATCTTGTCCCGGACCGCCCGGCGAACCATTGCCTTGGCCATGACCACCTTCGTTGCGAAGGCGACACTGTCGTCGATGCCGGCGCCTCGGCACCTTTCCCGGTCATCGGTCCATGACGTGGGCAGATACAAGCGGCGATCGATCAGTGTGCGTCCGCGGGGCGTGGCGTAGGCGAGGAACACGCCGATCTGGCTGTTCTCGGTGCGTCCCGCGGTGCCGGAGTACTGCCGTTGCACGCCGGCCGAGCGAATGCCCTTCTTGAGGAATCCGGTGTCATCCACGATCAGGACAGCCTGCGGGTCTCCAAGATGTTCCACGACGTAGCCGCGGACATCGTCCAGGACCTCGTCCGCGTCCCACTCGATCCGGTTCAGCAACCGGTGGATGCGATCAGGCCCCGCGTGCCCGGCCTCCTCCGCGAGCGTCCAGCCGTTCTTCCGCTCCAGCGAAGCGATCAGCCCTCGCATGTAGACCAGCGCAGTCTGACGCGGCTCCTGCCGATTGAACCGGTGCACGAACCGCTCGTGCACCATGCTCAGTTCACCGGCCCACAACCTGACATCAGCAATACCCCCACCCATAACCACACCAACGACTGACCTGCCCAGCAGTCACCACAAACACCGTTGCAGTATTAGACGCCATTTCGTTTGGCGTGATCTTGCGGCAGTCTGAAACGGTGACTGCCTCGCTTGTTGAGCGGATGGCGCCGGATGGCCTGTGGGAGTTGTTCGAGCGGGTGGTGCCGCCGGCTCCGGAGCGCCCGCAGGGCGGCGGCCGACGCCGGCACGGGGATCGGGAGGTATTGGCCGCGATCATTTTCGTAGCCACCTCGGGGTGCACGTGGAACCAACTGCCGCCGGGCTTCGGTGCCTCGGGAGTGACCGCCTTCCGCCGGTTCACCGAGTGGACCGAGGCGCGAGTGTGGGCCAAGCTCCATCGCCTGGTCCTGGACGAGCTCGGCGCCCGGGGCGAGCTGGACTGGTCGCGGTGTGCGATCGACTCCGTCAGCGTCCGCGCCCTCAAAGGGGGCGGCTGACGGGACCGAATCCGACCGACCGTGGCAAGAGCGGATCGAAAATCCACCTCATCGTCGACCGGCACGGCCTGCCGATCTCGCTCGGGATCTCGGCCGCCAACCTCCACGACAGCCAGGCCCTCATCCCGCTGGTGCGGGGCATCCCGCCCATCCGCTCCCGCCGCGGTCCCCGGCGCAGACGACCCGCGAAACTCCATGGCGACAAGGGATACGACTACGCCCACCTGCGGCGTTGGCTCTCCTTGCGCCAAATCACCCCCCCCGCATCGCCCGCAAAGGCACCGAGTCCTCTCAGCGCCTGGGCCGCCACCGCTGGGTCGTAGAGCGGACGGTTTCTTGGCTGTCCGGATGCCGACGCCTGCACCGCCGTTACGAACGCAAGCCCGAGCACTTCCTCGCCTTCACCGCCATCGCAGCAACCCTCATATGCCACCGCCACATCTCCAAATGAAATGGCGTCTTAGTATGCGATGGAGTGACGTAACGTCACATGTGGGACATGATGGACACATGGCTCTCCTGCTACCTCTGCCGACCACTCATATGCCACCATGAGTGACGGATTGCTCACAGGTGTGGAGCGGTGACGGAGAGAAACCGGGGACATGGAAACTCGCGGGTTTTTGATGCGGCACGGATGTCAGCTTTTCAGTTCCTCAGTGAGTCCAGTCAAGGGCTCTATGCCCCCTCCTATCAGTGTGCATGCGGCTGGAGCTGCCCGAGATCGGACGCCTTCTCGGTGGCGTCGCGCCCGGTCTTGACAGCTTGCCGAGTTCGAGGGGCTCGATCTGTTTCCTCGGTACTTTCATCGCGCTTCGCGACATCAACTACACGATCGTTGAGCCGAAATGCAGGTTGCAGGTCCCTTTCAAGGTGACGCCGAATCTGATCTGATGAAACCTGCTGAACGAAAAGGGACTACGCATGCCTACGCAGGCCAAGGAAATATTCGAGGCGCAGAGTAAGAGTGTCCGCGAGCTGCTCTCTGACAATGGCTTGGGCCTCTATCTGCCGCCCTACCAGCGTCCGTACGGCTGGGGCAAAGACAAGGTCGAGAAATTGCTCGACGACACGCTGCATGGCCTCAAGAATCTAGGTAAGGCGCCGGACAGCTTCACTTTCTTGGGGACCGTAATCACCATCCATGATGTCAACCACGTTACGGTGAAGCCAATTGTCAAGTCCGAGGTCCCGTCCAAGGTCCTTACCGTGATCGATGGGCAGCAGCGTTTGTCGAGCCTTCTGATCCTGCTGGTCGGCCTGCACAACCTCATTCGTCAGCGTGCATGGAAGGTCTTCAAGGGCAAGACGCCGGATCCGACTGACAGCGCTCGGACTCACCTCTACTCGGAAACGAGCGACATCCTGCAGATGCTCGGGGCAGCGTTCTACGAGCGAAAGAACTTCGGAACTACGCCGATCTACCCGCGCCTCATTCGGGCCTTCGATGATCAGTGGGCTAGGGACGAGAAGTACAAGCAGTATGAGTCGCCGATCGCCAATCTTATCTACCAGTACTCATTGCTAGCCGAGAGCGAGTCGGCAAATTTTAAGCCGACGGACTTCAGGCCGACGGCGCGACAGAACGCCGGCGAAGGTGAAGGCGACCTCATCAAGAGGTACAACGAAATCCGCACAGGGTTGACCAAGCTGTCGCAACGAAAGTCCATCGAGGAACTGGAGGATCTGCCGCCGCTAGCAACCCTCGCCACCAACATCGAGTTCCAGCGTGCGCTTTTCAACCATGAACTCGACTCCGAACTATGCGCTTGGCTGGGAGAGTTGCAAGACGAGCCCGAGGCTGAGCTGATGCGACTCGTCATGTTTGCCGCCTATGGCTTGAACCGCATCGCTCTGACGGTCGTCCAAGGCAAGGACGAGGACTACGCCTTCACGATCTTCGAGTCATTGAATACCACGGGCGAGCCCCTGACCGCCTTCGAGACCTTCCTCCCTCGGGTGGTTATGGCAGAGAAGATTCAGGATTACCAGGACTCGGACGCACACGCATACATGAAGGCCGTTCAGGGCTACCTGGACCGTTTCGACGTCGGAGACAAGCTTCAGAGCGCAACTCGAGACCTGCTGGTCACTTTCGCGCTGGCAGAGACTGGAGAGAAGCTATCCAAGCGCCTCCCGGATCAGCGGATCTACATGCGCGATACCTTTGAGCGCCACAAGGACTCAGTCGATGATCGTAGCGCGTACCTGCGCCACCTACGCGACACTGCGGCCTTTATCGGGAATGCCTGGGAGCCCGCGAACAACTCTCCTCGCACGCTACCCGGGCTAGAAGCGACAGCCATGACGGACACCGTGAAATTGTGTCTGGCCTTCCTCAATTCGCTCAATCACACCATTGCCATCGCGCCGCTCTTGCGCTTCTACTCCGAGGCTGTCCAAGCGGACGAAGGGGAAGAGAGGGCCGAGCGCATCGCCGAATTCGAGAAGGCCATTAAGGCAATCACTGCCTTCACGGTCTTCTGGCGAGCAACTCGCCGCGGCACGGGCAACATCGACAGCCAGTACCGTGCGGTCATGGCTGGGGTGGACTCGCTCACGGGCATTGGTCCGCTCGCTCGCCATTGGGCAGCTCCCGATGCGTCGAAGCCTGATCCGATCGTCGACGCCGAGGCGCTGAAGAAGGAACTTGCGGCGCGCTTGTCGCACCCTAAGCACGGCGCTATCCCAAACTTGCCCTCGTTCCTGGCAGATGCTTCCGCGCTACCGCTCTACAAAATTGCCCGCCCGCTGACGCGTTTCCTTCTTCTGGCTGCATATCACGACACAATTGAAGATCTGGAGAATCCGGGACTGATCGTCCAGGGCAAGGCGGGGGTCGCCTCATGCTTCACCGCAGACGGTTGGGATGACGAGAAACACCTCACGATCGAACACATCGCACCACAGCAGGACACGAGCGGGTGGGATAAGGAGTTCTACAGCGACAAGGAGACCGTCCACAAGCTTGGCAACCTGGTCCTGGCTCCGGGCGCTGCCAACACGTCCCTCAGCTCGCGGCCTTGGATCGAGAAGAAGGTGCTGTACGCGGCACTCGGTGCCCCGACGACCGACGACGCCAAGTCAATCCTCAACAGTTCTGGCTTCACTTTCGCGCAGACGACCGAAGACCTAGCGGCCATGTCGCGCTACCTCCCGCACCTGCGAGCACTGGGCCAGCGCGACGACGAGTGGAATCCGACGTTCATGGATCAGCGTGCTGACGTCCTCCTGCGTCTGGCCTACACACGACTCAAGGGTTGGCTTGGCCTGGAGCTGTCTGACTCCAGCAGCGATCTGGTGTTCAAGGTCGACGATGCGGAGATCGAGAACGGTGAGCTCGACGAGAGTGAAAATGCCACGGGCGCGGTTGGAACTGCGTGATGTCACGGGGCAGCTGAGCGGCGGAATGAGATTTGATTGGTGATGTCGGACATGCTGTCCTCGTTTTGTCATCTCCGTCAGCCTCTCGCGCCTAGCTGGGGTGGTTCGACCGAGCGTAAACACGGACAGTGACAGCGCGAGGCGGTCGCTGGCGAGGTTGCCTCCTCACCTGCATCTGCGCATAGCGCACTCGGACGGGTGGTCGTGAGGCAGCCTGGCTGGCAAAGCCAGGTGGGGAGGAACCTTGCCGCTCAACGGCTTGAGTGGAACTGTGCCTCGGGACGTCAGGTGAATGGCTAAATCGGGTTGGTCGAGGCTTGGGGCGCTGCCGCCTGGTAGAGGATCAAAGGCGGTCCAGGCATGCCCATCTGAGTAATTCTGCCCAGCTTTTCGCCAGATCACCAGGGGGGGTGTCGGCACCCCGAAGGCCGCTCTGAAGGCCCTGTGCGCCTGCCGCGTGCAGCACAGGGCAGGGCCCGCGACGCCGCCGCCATGTTGCTGCTTCGGTACGGGGGAGGTTGATGCACACCGCACCACCGAACGGAGGCGACGGACACGGCCATGAGCCAGGGGCCTGATCCTTGGTCGGATCAGGCCCCTGCTGAACTTGATTGGTCGTCTACGGGGACTGCTGCTCTGCCTGGACGACGGGCCCGAGGTCCCGCGTCCGCGCGTTCGCGGAATCGGGGTCACCGGTAAACCGTCTGGCGGAGCGTGCGGGCCACTCGTCGGCGCTGGTGCCGGCACCAGCCGGACGAGCTCGGGCGGTCTGCTCCGTGGCCTACGCGGGTTTTCCGCTCGGCGCGGAGGGTACCGCGTCGTCGAGGGTCACCGCGGGTACCCGGGTGTCGGGCCCGGGGTTGGGTCTGATCGCGTCCACCATGGGGCTGATCACGTCGTACATGCGCTTGGCCTCCTGCTCGTTGATACCTCGGCCCCATTCGGGGCCGTAGGCATCGCGTTCGAGCTCTCGGAGGTACTCGACGAGCTCCGAACCGGTCAGCTCGTACGTGTACACCTTCCCCTTGCGACGGGTCACGGTGACCTCGGTGAGGTCGTCGTATGGCTTGGTCGCTTCCCAGATGTCCTTGGTGTAGGTGATCCGGAACCGGGTGACGCCTGCCGACTTGAGGAGCCGCTGTTCATGTCCCTGCGGTGTCTTCCCGCTCCCACAGCCGCCCACGAGTACAGTTCCGACCGCCGCGGCCAAGGCGGCCACTTCGGCCGCGTTTCCGCGTTTCATGCCACGTCGGCCAGTTCGGCCCGGACGCGGTAGGCCGCGATGGCCGCGGCGAATGTCTCGGCCAGGTATCCATTGCGGTACGGCTCGCCCGCCGTCGGGCGGACGGTCCCGTTGTTGGGTCGACTGATGCCGACGTCACGGAGGATCTTGGTCATGTCCTTGCCGACCTGCTGGGCGCGGACGCCGAGGACCTCAGCCAAGTCGGTGCCGTACATCGCACCGCCGGCTGCCAGGACGGCGTGGTAGGCCCGGAGCAGGAGGCGCGGCACCGCACCGTCCGTATCCTCGTCGTCACCTCCGTCGTCGATCCGGTCTTCTCCGTCCCCGGTCGGGCCTTCCACGGTGGTCGTGGTGCCCGAGGCGGACGCGCTCGCAGCTTCCGGACGCGGGGTGACGGTGTCTGTGGCCCCGCCGTCGACAGTGGCACGTGGCACTGGCAGCCGGGTTGCCGTGTACGGCAGCTTGATCCCTCCATCGCGCGGGAGCGGGACATCGGCTTCCGCCAGGAATGCGTAGGCATGGCCCACCTCCACCAGGGCCACGGCGGCTTCTTTCTTGCCGTCAACCAGGGCAGTCCTGGCCCTGCTGGAGAGATAGATGGCTACTTCTGCTGCGCTGAGGTAGCGCTCGTTGTCTGTCACGGCGGGCTAAACCGACCGCGGCCGACTGCGGAAACGCTCCGCCTGTCGACAAGGTGACCGTCGGCGCGCCCGGCGATGTCCGTTCAATCGGATTTACCTGCAGAAACGCTCCTGGAGCCAGATGGCGCAGGCGGCGTGCACGGACCGTGAATACGCGCTCCCGTGCGCGGGGTTCGTCGGCGCACATCCCCCGAGCGGGCCGTGACCTCAAGGCCATGGTTGACGCGCCAGGACAGCCCGGAGTGACTGCGCGAGACAGTGGCTGACGCCCCAGGCGTCAGCGTGACCCGCCACTCGTCCAGGACGCCGCCGCAGAAGGTCAGTTCGGACAGCTGAACCGCTTTGGGATCGGTGGAGGCTCCCGCCTGCCCGCCAGTTCGCCGGGGGCAGACAGGGAAAGCCCAGCTAGGACTGGTGCGCTGGCACAAGCCATGCCAACGTACAACGCCCTGCCGGAGAACCACCCCCGAACCCACGGAGGCGCCCCTGCACCCGCACCTCCCCATGGAGCCCTCCTACCCCAGCGCGCAGGACCCGGTGTACTGGGTCACCCCCCGCCACGGACTGGTGATGACGGCGATCTTGCCGAGCGGATGGGTGACGTCCTGGCCGGCCCCGCACGACCGCCACCGACTCTGGCTCCTCCTGCACAGTGTCCATGGAGCTGCTGCCACCGCTCGTCCAGGACGCCGACCCGCGCCCTGACCTGGTGGGCTGGCAGGCGTGGGCGGAACCCGTTCTCGGCGCCCCGTACCTGTGGTGCGCGAGCTTCAGCGCCAGCGTCCCCCACGACCTGGTCGCCGCGTTCGCCTCCTCGCTCGCCTCACCGGTCCCGGTGCCCCGCCGCAGCCTGCCCAAGTGCGCCGAGGGGCGGCTCAGCGTCGTCCACCGCAGCTGACGATCTGAGCCGCGAGGAGCCGCTGTTGTGCGGCTCGTCGCCGACTTTCCCTGGGTGCTCGTTCGCTGTGCCCGTCAGCCGAGAGAGATGGAGTTGTGCATGTTCTTCCGACGCCGTGCTCGCGCCGACCGCGAGTTCCGTAAGGCTCAGGAGGAGGGGTTCGCGATGCTGCAGAAGCTTGCGCAGGAGCCGTCGCCGTTTGACGCCGCCCAGGCCGAGGTACCGGTGGCACCGGCCGGATCGGGCGCGGAGTCGCTCGCGCCCGACTTCCCGCCAGCCGGTCTGCGGGCACCGTCCCGGCAGGACGTCGACGGGTTCATGATGCGTTGGGTCCAGCCGCTCGTCATTGACGGCGAGGTCCGTACGTGCCCGCAGTGCGGCGCGTACCGGGACTGGATTGTCTTCTGCATGCGCGATGACACGGTGTGGTTGCGCTGTCGGGCCGGTCACGAGGCGAAGGAGGCGGGCTTGGACGCGGCTTGGTACAACCACAACTCCGGTCCGGTAGACCGGTTCCACCCCACCATCGAAGAGGGGCTGCGTCATCTCGGCCACTGACAGTAGGTACTGACAACGGGGTTGGGCAGAAGCATGGCGGGTGAGCAGAGCGGCCGCCCCGTTAACTCTTAGCGATGGGCCTTCTGGACGTCGTTCGAAGTCCGTACTCTGGCCACAATGCTCCGATCAGCGAGGTGATGCCGACGTGGGTGAGAACGTGATGCTGGGGGACCGGCTCCGGGTGGCACGCAAGACGCGAGGGCTGTCCGCCGCGCAGCTCGCCCAGCGGGTAGCGGTGTCCGCCAGCCAGATTCAGAAGCTGGAGTCCGGCGCGCGGAAGGCGACACCGAGTCTGACCCTCGCGTTGTCGCGGGCGCTGCATTTTGGTCCGGAGGTCCTGACCGGTCAGCCGTACTACGGGGCCCCGGAGGCAGAGGACGGGGTGCACGCCGTCATACCGGAGCTCCGCCGCATCCTGCTGTGCTTCGACACCCCCGATGGACTGGAGACCCGTCCGCGGGCGCTGCCGGTTCTGGCCTCGGAGGTCGACCAGATCGCCGCTCTCCGCCGCGATGCTCGTTACGTGCCGATGGGGCCGCTCCTGCCCCCGGTGATCACCGAACTGACCCACGTCGCGCTCAGTGCGCGCAACGACGAACAGCAGAAGGCGTTCTGGCACTTGGCCCGCGCCTACCGTGCGGTGAACAGCCTGGCCCACAAGATGGGGCACCACGACCTGGGCAACACGGCGCTGGAGCGGGTGCGGTGGGCTGCTGACCGATCTGGTGATCCGCTCATGCAAGTCACCGCCGGCTTCCTCGTCGCAGGGTCGATGCTGCGCCAGGGTGCGACCGACTCGGCTCGTCACAAGCTCCAGGGGCTGCGCCGCGAGCTGGAGCGGCTCCAGCCGGAGCGTTCGTACACCGACGACGCCCTGGCGGTCGACGGAGCCCTGCTGTTGAAGCTTGCGGTGGTGGAGTCGCGGGAGAACAACCCTGACGGCGCCGAGGAGCTCCTGCGGGAGGCCGAGGACGTCGCGCGCGTGGCGGGCAACCGGGACAGCCTCGCTTACGAGATGAGCTTCGGGCCGACGAACATCAAGATTCACGCCGTACACGCGCTGATCGACACGGGCGACAGCGAGCAGGCCCTGGCCCGGCTCACCGAATGGGGCCAGGGCGGATCCGAATGGGCACCCCCGGCCTCGACAGTCGGCGAGCGATCCAGCCACCACTACATCGACCTCGGGTACGCGCGCCTGGCGGAAGGCGACCGCTGCGGGGCGTTCGCCGAGCTGAAGCGAGCGAGGAAGATCGCCCCGAACCACACTCGATTCCACCCATCCGTACGCGAAACGCTCGGGTCGCTGCTGCGTATGGACGCGCACCCGTCCGCCGAGCTGTCTGCGTTCGGCGCGTGGGCAGGGGTTGCCTAGCACAACACCCCTTGCGCTTACGGGAGTTGACTCGATTTGGGTGCGGACAGTTTGTCCGCGCACACCCGCCTTGAGAATGGAATGGTCCTCTCACACCCAGTTGTGAGGGGGCCTTTCCTATGTCGGACGCGATCCCGAGCGCGCGGCTGCCGTTGTGGATGCCCATCGGCAGCGAGCCGGAGCTGTGTCCTGGCGGCACGTGGTGGGACGCCATCCGCGTGCCTGAGCAGGTGGGGCACCGGGCCGTGGCTCTGGTCGAGGAGCAGGTGCTGCCCGTAGGCCCCGTGATCCTCGACGACGGGGGTCGCGAGCCGCGGATGTACTTCCTGGTGCCGGTCGGCACCGCGGCGCGGTGGGAAGAGCCGGGAACGGTCGCGCTGGGGCTGACGTGTCACGTCGTGGTTCCGCAGGCGGATCGCACCTCCAAGCCGGGACTGCACTGGTACCGGTTGCCCACAGGACCGCGAGCGTTGGGCCTTCCCGACGGCCTGCACCCTGCCCTGATCAAGGCGCGCCGGGAGCGTGAGGGCACCTTCTAGGACTTGCTCCGCGGCCCCGGGACTTTGTCGGCCTCCGCGATTGCGCACTGGGCCGGTTGCCGCAGGGCTGATAGGCGCCGCCCCGCACTACTCCCCGAGTGGGGCGGTACCCGCCGGACTCCGGCGGACGCACGAGGTAGTTCAACTCATCCAGCACAGAGAGAGGATCAGCCATGCCTCAAGCAAGGCGAGAGAAGCAGGATCACTTAATCTACGCGGACGTCGTGGACTCCAAGACCAAGGCGGGCGTGTGGATGGGCGAGCGCGCCGCCTTCCAGGAGAAGCAGGGCCGCATCATCGAGGCGCTCAAGGAGCAGACCGACTGGGTCGAGCTGAAGGACGCCGTCATGGTCATCGGCACCGACCCGGCCGGCATCACGGTCATCGCACCGAACCCGACGCTGCCCGGTGTGATCGTCCTCGCTGACGGTGGCTCCCCGGCAGCCTCCGCGAAGCTCCAGAGTGCCGCCGAGGAGAAGGTCCGCGCGGTCATGGCAGAGCTCGGCATCGCCGAAGAGGAAACGGCGGCCTGACCACCATGGCCGTCCCCCGGATGCTGTGGGGGAAGTACTTCCAGTACGAGCGGGATGGGGAAGCGGTTCTCCTCGATCCGGTCGCGCTGGACAGTGTGTTCATCGACTCCGGCGAGGTCCACGACCTCGCCGGGGTCCCCCCGACCGCGACTCATGAAGCCCTCGAAGGGCTCGGCTTCACCCCCGGCGGCCCCGCGGCCGACCGGCGCGAAGCACTCCGTGACCGTCTTCGGCTCCTTGGCCTCGACCCCACCCCCTGCCGCATCAGCGGCCTGCGCGTGGTCCTCACCGACCGCTGCAACATGGACTGCACCTACTGCTTCGTCGACACCAATACCGGCAAGCCGGACATGACGAAGGAAGAGCTCGCGGAGGGGCTGGAGTTCCTGTTCGAGCAGAACGCCGAGCAGGAAGAGGTGTCCATCCAGTGGTTCGGCGGCGAGCCGACCATTCGCTTCGACCTCATGCAGTACGGCGACCAGCTCGCCGACACCCTCGCCGACCGATACGACGTGGCGAGAGTGCGGCGCACGGTCGTCACCAACGGCGCTCGCCTGACCGACGAGGCCCTCGACCACTTCGTCCGCTACGAGTACGGGGTCGGCATCTCCATCGACGGACCCCCGGGCATCAACTCCGCGAACCGGCTGCTGCTCGGCGGGCAGCCTGCCGACGCCCGGATCCACCGCAACGTAGCCAGGTTCATCGCAGCCGAGGGGCTGCACGTGGGCTGCAACCTCACCCCGACCGCCGCGAACATCGGACGCCTCGCCGAAACCGTCCGGTGGATCATCGACGACCTTGGGCTGAAGTTCATCTACGTCAACACGCCCATCCCGACCGCGGGCCACTGGCAGGTCAACGGCACCGACCTGGCCCGTGAGCTGTACGAAGCCCGCATCGCCGCCCTGGCGCGGGGCGGGATGCTCTTCTCCGTCGTGGACCGCGCTTTCCAAGCCCTCGACACCCGTCGGCCGATGCTGCTCGACCACATGCAGGGCGACCACAGCTTGAACGCCGCCCTACTGCCCGGCAGCCGGGTCAGCCTGTGCGACATCAACTTCACCGAGCCGTCGTTCCTGCACACCCTCGACGAGCTGCGAGCCGAACCCAGCCTCTTGGCCAAGGTGGCGAAGAAGGTCGCGCCGATCCCGGAATGCGGTGACTGCCCGGCGCTCGCCATCTGCGGCGGACCGTCCCGCAACGAGCAGTCCCTCATCGGCGGCAGCACCCCGGACCCCCAGATGTGCGCCTTCTACAGGACCACCGTGGAGATCGCGGTGTGGGACAACACGGGGGTGCAATGAGCACCCAGATCCGTACCGCACTGGTGTCCACGGCCGGGCACTGCAAGATCGCCTGCGGATTCTGCTTCCGCGCCGACCGCACGGCCGGCTTCCTCGACACCGCTACGTACACCCGCACCCTGTCGCGACTGAAGGAAGCCGGCGTCGAGGGAGCGTGCCTGACCGGCGGTGAACCGACCCACCATCCGGAGATCCGGCAACTCGTCAGGCTGGCGCACCAGTTCGGCATACCGGTGTCCATGGTGACCTCGGCCCGCACCGTCACTGAGGTCGCCACCCTCTCGAAGCTGGCGCACCTGCTGGAGAACGTGACCGTCTCCGCCGACTCCCAGGGAGCGATGGAGCTGGGTCGCACGACTCGCACGGTCGAGTCCGCCCTCAGCACGCTGCGCGCCATCAGTACCGACACGAAGATCCTGCACGTCACCTGCTGGGATCTGACCGATGGCGAGTGCCAGGACTTGGCCAGCCTCGTGGCCGGGGCTGGGGTGGACCTTCAGTTCAGCCCGGTCGTCCTCGACGCGAGCGCGCTGCACCGCGAGCGCCGATCGGTCCAGGACTACCTCCTTCAGCAGCTACTCGACGCCAAGCTTCTGGACCGCTACTTCCACCTGTCCGAGCGGTACTGGGCCAACCTTGAGGAGCTGCGGGCCCTGCACTTGCCCCCGGACAAGGGCGAGCGGCGGCGGTGCTGCGCAGAGAGCGCGTACGTATCCGCCGACGGCGACCTGCGGCGCTGCCCCTACGGCCAGGCGTCGGTCAGCGTCCATGCGCCCCGCGCGGAGATCCACCGGTTCCTCACCGACCCGGCGCAAGACCGCGTGACTCCGGACTGCGCCGCCATCTGCCGCCCTGCCGACCTGGCTGACGAGTACGACACCTCGTGCGACATCGCGTCGGCGTAAGGCCGGCGAGACACCCCCGACACGTCTTCCTGGACTGCTCCATGACGATCACAACGCCCGAAGACTTCACCCGCCGATGGCGCCAGCCCCCGAACTTCCCGCTGGAGATCCCCTTCGACTACACATTTCTGCCCGCCGTCGACGTCCTCGACTACCTCCGCAAGGACGAGGAGGTCAGGTTCACGCTCCTCGGGGACGACGACTGGCAGGTGCGCATGGACCGCACCGCTGCTTTCCGCACCGCACCGATCGAGGAGATCATCAGCTGGCCGTTCAGGCTGGTGCACTTCAACCTCACCCGGTTCTACAGCGACCTCCTGGACGACTTCCCGGAGGAGGTCATGGTCCCGTGGCGGACCCACCTGTCGGCCCTGGGCTTCACCTGGCAGCGCCTGGCACCGATCCTGTTCCTCTCCACCGAGGGTGCGTCCTCGACGTACCACAACGACAACTCTCATGGCCTGGTGTGGCAGGTCTACGGCACCAAGACGTTCCACAGCTACCTCGATCCCGACAAGCACCTGTCGGCCGAGGCGGCGGTCGTCGGTGAGACCACCGGCGAGGAACCGCCCGAGTACGACGTAGCCGACCGCCAGTCCATCACCATGCGGCCCGGAGACCAGCTGTGGAGTCACGCGCTGACACCGCACTGGGTCACCACGGCGTCCGCGCTCGCCATGAGCGTCACCCTCTCCCACGGCGGACTGTGTCACCAGGGCCGCTTCTCCGAGCGTGAGCTGGCGCTGCGGGCCTACTGGGACAAGAACCCCGCCGAGGCGTGGACGCATGACCTGCGCAATGTCCGGTACTGAGACCGCGTCCCACGGCACGAGGCAACCGCTCGTGCCGTGGGACGCGGCCCGCGGCCGATTAGGGGGTGAGCCGGTTCGGCCCGCGGAAGAGAAAGGTCGCCTCACGGATCGAGTCCAGGCCGAGCATCACCATCAGCACCCGCCCAAGCCCCATGCCGAGCCCACCGTGCGGAGGGCACCCGAACCGGAACGCGTTCAGGTAGTCCTGCAACGGCTCGGTGTTCATGCCCTTCTCGGCGGCCTGCTTGAGCAGCACGTCGTAGCGGTGCTCGCGCTGGGCGCCGGTGGTGACCTCCAGGCCCTTCCACAGCAGGTCGAAGCTCAAGGTCACATCCGGGTCGTCGGCCGATCGCATGTGGTAGAAGGGCCGGATGCCGACCGGGTAGTGCGTGATGAACACGAACTCATGCCCGGTGGCCTCCTTGATGTGAGCCGAGATGCTCCGCTCACCCTCCGGGTCCAGGTCCTCCTTGCCCCCTTCCGGGTCCCAGCCGCCCTTACGCAGGATCTCGTGCGCCTCGGCCATGGTGATGCGCGGGAAGGGCGTCGTGGGCACGGTGACCTCGACGCCGAAGTGCTCGGCGATCGCCTCGCCGTGCGCGTCGGCGACCTTCGCGATCGCGTGGGCGAGCATCTGCTCCTCGAACGCCATCACGTCCTCGACGCCGTCGATCCAGGCGAGCTCCACGTCGACGCCGGTGAACTCGGTGGCGTGCCGGGAGGTGAACGACGGCTCGGCGCGGAAGACCGGCCCGATCTCGAAGACCTTCTCGATCCCGGCCGAGATCGCCATCTGCTTGTAGAACTGCGGCGACTGCGCCAGGTAGGCGGAGCGGTCGAAGTAGCCGAGCTTGAAGACCTCCGCGCCGGACTCCGAGGCGGTGCCCATGAGCTTGGGCGTGTGCATTTCGGTGGCGCCCAGCCGGTAGGCGTACTCGCGCATCCCCTGTTCCAGGGTGGTCTGCACTGCAAACAGCAGCTGGATGGCCGGGCGGCGCCGGACGTCCAGGAAGCGCCAGTCGAGACGCTGCTCCAGGCCGGTGTGCTCGTCGATCGGCAGCGGTGTGGCGGCCCGGTTCAGGACCTCCACCTTCTCGGGGACGAGCTCCAGGCCGCCGAGGTTGACCTGGGCGGCGTCGACGATGCGGCCGGTGATCCGTACGGCGGACTCGGGGGTGAGGGCTTCGAGCTGGGCCTCCAGCGGCCCGTCGTCGCGCTTGTGCGTCACCTGCACCATGCCGGTGCTGTCGCGCACGATGACGAACTGCATCTTGCGCTGCAGGCGGAGGGTGTTCACCCACCCGCAGACGGAGACGGTTTGGCCGTCGTGTTCTCGCAGGTCGGAGACGTGTACGCGGCTGTGGATCATTTCGGTCCTCCGAAGGACGTCGTCATGATCCCTTGGGAGTGCGGGCGAGAAGGGTGCTCGCGGTACCACCGCACTTTCGCCGCCAAGAGCTGGCGGCCTCATTCAGGCCCGGTGACGGGGGCCAGCCGGCGGGGCATTGGACCACGACGTGGTCGTTCCTCCCCGCGCTCGGGAGGGTCTTCACCTCGGGGCGCGAGACCGCCTTCCCAGCTACCGGCGGCTCTCTCGGCTCGCGTGATCCTTGGCTACTCGTCTCCGTCAGCGCGTTGCCCAGCAGGATACGGACCTCGCGGGCACCGCCGCAATCAAGAACGCACCCATGATCGGGAGGACCTGCTGTGACCGCGTCCGTGCGACGGGCGGTGGCCGCCGACGCCGGGGAGCTGGCCCGCCTTCGACATCTTTCGCTGACCTGCCCGGCTGTGCCGTGGACCAAGCCGAGGGCAGTGCCGGACGGGCCGTGGGTCAAGGAGTGCGAGGAGGCCATCGCCGCCCTGCTCCGCGACCAGGACACGGTCGCCGCGTTCGTGGTCGACGCCGCACCCGGCCACATGGCGGCCTGCGCGATGGGCTTGCTGCTGCCCCGGCTGCCGGGTCCTAGCAGCGGCAAACCGTTCAACGGTGACATCAGTACCGTCGCCACCGATCCGGAATTCCGCGGGCGCGGCTACGCGCGGGCCACAGTGACAGCGCTCATGGACTGGATGACCGTCAGCGGCTGCAAACGCATCAGCCTTGCCTCCAGCCCGGAGGGCGAGCCGCTGTACACGTCGCTCGGGTTCACTTACGACGACCCGCGTATGTCCTGGCGGGCCCGTTGAGAGCGCGACACGGCCACGACCGCAGCCCCCCGCTCGACCAGCATCCGGCTCGCGACGACGCGGCGCTACGGCCAGTGGTGGAGGACGCGGCGATGGGGCGGTGGGAGAGCGCCCGGGATCTGCTTGCCGTGACGGGCCCGGACTGGGACCGGAGGATCTTCCGTCTCCAGATCCTCGCCGAAGCGGGGGCGCGGCTCAGGTTTGCCGACACCTGGGCCAAGGCCGAGCCCCGCTCTCCGCACGCCCTCGCTCTCCTCGCAAACGTGCAGGCCCTACGCGCGATGATCGCCGGGCGCGATGCCGGACGACCCCTAATGGAGGAAGCCTGGTCCACCTGCCACACCGCTCTGGACGCGTGGCCCCAGGACGTGGCGCCGCTGGTCGTCATGCTCGCGCTGCTGCGTACCCACACCCCCGACCGGGACACGCTCGGCCGAGTCTGGGAGGAGATCAAGCAGCGCGACCCGTGGAACCGCGAAGCGCACCATGAGGTCGTCACCTACATGTTCCCCCGCCATCACGGCGCTCAGGGTGAGGCGGCGTGGTGGGCCGAGGAGCAGGCGTCCATCGCCCCGCAGGGCTTGCCCGTCGCCGTCCTGCCCCTGGTCGTCCTCGCGGAGGCACACCGGTCCCGTCAGGAGCAGGACGGGAAGGCGTACGGGCTGACGATCCACCCCTGGGTCGATTGCCCGCAGATCGACCCGGTGCTGGAGCGGTGGTGGCGCTACCGCGCCCCGCGCCCGCACGCCTGCTTCGCCGATGACGCCAACTACCTCGCTCACGCCTTGTCGTTCGCGAACCGGCATCACGAGGCCCTGGAGGTCTTCGACGCGATTGGCCCGTACGCCACCCAGGTCCCGTGGGCGTACTGCGGCCAGGCCCGCGAGCTGTTCTTGCGGCACCGCGGCTGGGCCTACAGCCCGCCGCGCCGCCGGCGCCGCTGAGTACCCGAACCATCCCCCTTTCACGTACGAAGGACGGAATCCCTGTGCCTCTCGATGTCTCCCGCGTCTCCGACGAGGAACGCCTCAAGCAACTCGGCTACCAGCAGACGCTGTCCCGCTCGATGTCCGGCCGTGCGAACTTCGGCGTCAGCTTCACGATCATCTCGATCCTGTCCGGCTGCATGACCATGTACGGCTATGGCATGAACACCGGCGGCCCCGCGGTCATCATGTGGGGCTGGCTGTTCGTCGGCCTCATGACGCTCTTCGTCGGGCTGTCCATGGCGGAGGTCTGCTCCTCCTACCCCACCAGCGCGGGCCTGTACTTCTGGGCCCACCGAATGGCCCCCAAGCGCTCGGCAGCGGCATGGGCGTGGTTCACCGGCTGGTTCAACACCCTGGGCCAGATAGCCGTAACCGCGGGCATCGACTTCGGCGCCGCCACCTTCCTCAACGCCTTACTGGACTTGCAGTTCGGCTTCGAGACCACGCCCGGCCACACGATCACCCTGTTCGGGATCATCCTCGTCCTGCACGGAGTCCTGAACACCTTCGGTGTGCGCATCGTCGCCTTCCTCAACGAGGTGTCGATCTGGTGGCACATCCTCGGCGTCGTCGTCATCTGCGGCGCCCTGGTCCTCGTCCCCGGCCATCACCAGTCATCCGGCTTCGTGTTCGGCGAGTTCGTCAACAACGCCGGCTTCTCGTCCAGCCTCTACGTGGTGGCCATCGGGCTGCTGATGGCGCAGTACACCTTCACCGGCTATGACGCGAGTGCCCACATGACCGAGGAGACCATCGACGCCTCCACCGCCGGGCCCAAGGGCATCGTCCGCTCGATCCTCGTCTCCCTCGCGGCCGGGTTCGTCCTCCTCTTCGGCTTCACCTACGCCATCCAGTCCTATACGGGCTCTCTCGACTCGGCTACGGGCGTGCCCCCGGCGCAGATCCTCATGGACGCCCTCGGCGCGGCGGCCGGAAAGTGGCTGCTGCTCGTCGTCATCGTGGCCCAGCTCTTCTGCGGGATGGCCTCGGTGACCGCCAACTCCCGCATGATCTATGCCTTCTCCCGCGACGGAGCCCTGCCCTTCTCCAGGACGTGGCACAAGCTCCACCCCGGCACTCGCACCCCCACCAACGCCGTCTGGCTCGCAACTGGCGGCGCCTTCGTCCTCGGCCTGCCCTACCTGTGGAACAGCACCGCCTACGCGGCCGTCACCTCGATCGCGACCATCGGCCTCTACATCGCGTACGTGATCCCGACCTTCCTGCGGCTGCGTCTGGGGAGCCGGTTCGAGCGCGGCCCCTGGCACCTCGGTTCCTGGTCCACCGTCGTCGGCACGATCGCCGTCGTGTGGGTCGTGGTGATCACGGTGCTGTTCATGCTGCCGCAGAGCTCCCCGGTCACCGTGGACACCTTCAACTACGCCCCGATCGCGGTCGGCGTCGTCGTCGCCTTCTGCAGCACCTGGTGGCTCGCCTCGGCCCGCAAGTGGTTCCTCAACCCTGGCCACCCCCGCAACGCCAGCCCCGCTCGTGAGCGGGAAGCGGCGCGGTCGTAAGGCCGCGACGGAGGGGAAACGGCGTTGCTCCGCCCGCTTGCGCGGTCAGCGCCGACGAGCGGCACCGTTCGCCGGCCTGACGCCGGGTGTGCTGGTGCCGGGGGCGGGGTGCTGCATGGTGGCCTGGGCGCGGGGGCCGGGGGCGTGGCGTTGGCCGAGGCGCTGGATGCGCCAGGTCAGGGCGCGGGCGGGGTTGCGGGCGTCGTCCAGAGTGCGTTGGCTGACGGCCTGGTCGAGGACGGTGGCCGCGTTGTGCCCTGCCTTCTCGGCCTCGGCGAGCACTGTGGCCAGGGCATCCCAAGCGGCGTCATCAAGGATGCGCTCGGCGTAGGCGGGCGCCGCCCTATGGACGTACTGGGCGAGGCGATGCTTGGTCTTCAGAGTGGGCGCGTGGCGGGCGATGTTGTCCAGCACAGGTGCGGCGATCTGTGTGTACGCGGTCTGCAGGTGGAGGAGGGCCTGTTCGGCTGCCGCTTCCTGCTGGGCGTGCTGGCGGGTGCGGTGCCAGTGTCGGGCGAAGGCGATGGCGGTGAGTGCGGCGTCGATCAGCATCGCCAGGCCGGACCCGTCGCCCACGGATGCGGGGCTGTGCCAGATGGCCTGGACGCTGCGGCGCAGGACACGGGCGCTGTCGAGGTCGGCGGCGGTGCGGGAGCGGGTGGCACGCTCGAACGCCGCAGCGGCCCGTTCCAGTTCGCCCCTCACTGCGGCCGGTGCGGTGAGCGGCAGTAGGTCCAAGGCGGCGCCGAGCGCGACGAGCTGGCCTTGGGCGGCGTGCTCGTCGCCGTGGGTTAGGTGGTGGGGGATGCGTTCGGTGGCGGCGGTGGCCTGGTGCCACGGATTGCCCGGTGGGATGGCGGCGGTTTCGGGGCTGGTGTCCGTGAGGCGCTGGCGGATCTTGGGCAGGGAGAGGTCGCTGGCGAGGGTGGAGCCCGCGAACCAGATGGGTGCGTCCTGTTTGTTGACGTCGCCGGGCAGGGCGACGCTGTAGCCGGTCACGTCGCCGGATGGCTCGGTCTTCGGGCGTACGTTCACGCCGGTCGCCTCCAGGAACGCGAAGAACTCGGCTTCGCTGGAGGCGGCGGCCACGGCGCGGCGTACGCGCAGGCGCAGGATTTCGCGGGAGGTGGCGTCCTGGCCCAGGCGCTTGGCCTTGAAGTGTTCCTTGCTGGTGGGGCGCTTGGCGGCGGTGCCGTCGCCCTGCTTCAACCGGCGCAGCCCGTAGTCGATTTCGATCTTGCGGGCCTCCTCTTGGACGGCGCGTTGGTCGTAGTCGCGTTTGGGGCGGCGGCCGTCCTGGCGGACGAGGGTGGCGGCGATGTGGATGTGGTCGTCGGCGTGGCGGACGGCGACCCAGCGGCAGGCTTCCTCGTCGCCTTTGGGGGCGATGCCGGCGGCGGCCACGATGCGGCGGGCGATGTCGGCCCACTGGGCGTCGGTGAGGATGGGGTCCTCGGGTGCGGCGCGGACGGGGCAGTGCCACACGGTGTACTTGGGCGCCTTGTCGCCCAGCATTTGCACGGGCTGGTCGAGCTGACGGGCGAGCTGGTCCTCCACGTCCTTCGGGTCGCGGTGGGGGCTGCGGCCGGGGTCGGGAGCGAAGTTGTTCCAGGAGGCCACCAGGTGCGGATCGACGTGCTCGTTGGCCCGGCCTTTGCCGAAGAGGTAGCCGATCGTGCGCCGGATGGCCTTCGGTCCCTTGCCAAGGATGATCTTCGGTATCACCGGGTCACCGCCCCTCTGTGATCTGGACGACGGCGCTGTCCAGCTCGGCGATGGATGCCTCGACGCGCTCCAGGAGCCGCTGGACGGTGTCGTGGTGGGGCCAGGCGCCGTCCTTGTTGAGGTGCCATGTGAGCTGGTTGAGGTTGTTGCCGATCTGGCCGAGCTGTCCGTTGGCGGCCATCAGGGTCTTGACCATGGCGCGATAGTCGGCGACGGCTGCCGTGGGGTCGCCGGAGCGGGCAGCGGCGAGAGAGCACTCGGCGACGTAGCCGCCGGGCTTCATGCGACTCAGGGCGGCGGCGTTCTTCACGAGGGCGAACTCGTCGTCGTTGTAGCGGGGATGGACGCGGTGCTCGCGCAGCTGCTTGTCACGCAGACGGCGACGCGGCGCGTTCTGCTGCGGCACGTTCGACGACGGCTCGAAGCCCCCTGCCTCGGTCGGCTCCCCAGGGCCGGTCGACTCCGGTGCCCCCTTGGCGCCGGATGCCTCCGCCCCCTGTGGGGCGGGGGCCGGGTAAGGACTCCTTACCTGACAACTTGCTCGCGCTGTGGGGCTGGCGGGGGCTGCGGTATCTGCGTGGTGGGTGGGGCGTTCCTGGTGCTGCTCGTGCATGGGCTGGTTCTCCGTGGGGTGCTGGCGCCGGGTGCTTGGCTGCGCGCGGCCCCTGTATCCCGTGCTTGTCTGCACGGGACACGGGGTGGGGCTATCGGTGCGTTGGCGGGGGTCAGGCCGCGTCGGCCGGGGCTGTGCTGAGTTCCCTCTGCGGCTGGGAGGCGGCCTCGTCGGGGCCGTCGAGAGGCTCGGCCTCGAAGCCGTCGTACGCGACGGGCTCGGTCTGGACGGTCCGCTCGGCCTGCAGCTGGTCGCGCAAGACGCGAGCGCGCTTCTGGCCGATCCGTAGTTCGGTGCGCAGACGCTCGGCGGTCAGCTCGTCGTCTCCCCAGGCAGCGGTCAGGAGGCGGGCCTCGTCGAGGACTTCGGCGTCGGTACGGGAACGGGTGCGGTCGGTGGTCGACTTGGCGGTGGCGGGGACCCGACCGGTCGCCTGACGCGGGGCGGCTCCGGTCGACTCCGCCACAACCGACCGGAGCGGTCGGGCAGCGCGGGCGGGGGCCGACTCGTCGGTCTCGGTCGGCCTCGTCACGGGCGCCTCGGCGACTTTCTCAGGGGGTGACTCGGCCAGCTGCTCGGGGGCCGATTCGGCCTGGCCAGGTGCCGACCGGACAGCCCGCACGCTGGCTTCCTGACCGGCCGACTCGTCAGCTTGTCGGCTGGCCGACTGGGCAGAGGCCGCTTCGGCGGAGTCGGCCGACTCGGGGTTGTGGTGCAACACCTTCGCCACGAGGTCCGACCCGAAGTAGATCGACCCGACCGGGAGTGAGGTCGCCAGCAGCACGAGGCCCCAGTTCGCAGGGGCCCAGTCGGCCAGTCGGCCCCACCGGTTCGACGAGGTGTACAGGGCCGGAGCGAGGCCGTGCACGTAGTTCAGCAGCAGGCTGGCGATCGTGTAGGTCGCCAGGACCCGTAGCGCGAACTTCCGGTCGGCATCGGGCAGCACGAGTGTGGCGACCAGTGCGAGGGCCATCAGCCCGTCGACCACGATCGGGTAGAGCAGGGCGGCGGTGGAGTCGGCGCCGATGGCACGGGCCACGTCGGACAGCGCGTTCCACGAGACGCGGAAGGCCATGAGGACGACGGCCGCCAGGCCGATTACCAGGGTGATGCGTCCGTTGCGATTCACGCGACGCTCCCCAGTGGGTGCGGGTGCCCGGCGAGCATCGCCAGGATCGTCATGCTGGCGAGGGCCTTGTCGTCGGCGGCCGGATCGAGCGGGAGCAGGGTCGATGCCTGCGTGGGTGCTGCGGTTGCCGCGTATGGCTGTCAGTGCGCTCGGGGCGGGGGAGTGCAAGGCAGTGGGCTCCAGGGTGGAGAGGTGGGGCTTGTGGGGTGGGAGTGAGGGGCATTCACGCGGGCCCGTTCTGAAGGGGGCCCCACGCGTGTATGCCTGGGCGCGTGTACGGCGTGGACGCTCGCGTGATCGCTTCGCGCGCACCGGTAGGGGTTCAGCCGACGGCGGTGAGGTGTTGGGCGGTGGCGTAGGAGCGGGTCTGCTCGCCCCCTCCGGCAACGTCGTCGGCCTTGGTGGCCAGGTTGCTGTCGACGAGGCGGGTGAGGCGGCGCCGGGGCGCAAGGGCCTGTTAATACCCGCGCGGGCCGGTGACCGTGCCGCGCCTGCGGTCGGGGCCGTCGAGGATGACGCGGCGGGTCATCTCTGCGAGGCGGGAGACGACGCGGTCGCCGACGGCGGTGCGCAGGTCGGCGATGGGGAGGTTGGTGGTGATGAGGGTGGGCAGCTCGTGGACGTACCGGTGGTCGATGAGCCGGTAGGTCAGCTCCTCGGTCCACTCGGACGCCTTGGCGGCGCCGAGGTCGTCGAGGAGCAGCAGCGGGCTGCGGGCCAGTTCCTGGAAGTGGCGTTCGCCGTCGTGGCCTTGGCGTGGGCGCAGGGTGGCGTGCAGTTCGGCGGTGGTGATGGCCTCCCATCGCAGCCGGACCCCGGCGCCGAGCAGCGAGCGGATGGCTCCGTACGCTTGGAAGGTCTTGCCGGTTCCGGTCGGGCCCGCGATCAGCAGCGAGGGACCGTAGGCGATGCCCGGTGCGCCGCCTGGCCCCGGTCGTCCGGCAGCCGCGATCTCCTCGACCCAGGCCGATACGTGGGCGTGGTCGGCCAGGGCGTCGCGGTAACGGCGCGGGATGCGGGCGGCGGCCAGCTCCAGCGCGGTCACCGGCTCCGGCGGCGCGGCGTCGACCGCGGCGGCGGGGTCGATGTCGCGGGCGGCCAGGATCGCTTCCAGCTTGGCCACGGCGCCGCCGAGTTGGCGTGGAGCGCGTGCATCGGTTGTCGTGGTCACAGATCACCCCCGTACGCGGCCTGCGCGTCGACCGGGTTGGTCCACGGCCGGTGTCCTGCGGATGTGCCGCCTGGCGTGGGCGGGTTCATGGCCTCGTTGACCAGGCTCGGCAGCACGCTGGGATGCAGGCCCTTGGCACGCAGCCGCTCGAGACCGGCGCGCACGTACGCCGCGTCGATGCCTTCGGCGAGCAGACGGGCGGTCTCCTTGCCGAGATGCCCCAGGAAGCTGCTGGGCGGTCGGTTGGCGCATGCGGCGGCGTACTCGGCGATGAGTGCCTTGGCCGAGACGGACTCGGGTGCGGGGGCGCTCGCGCCCCCCACCGGAGGTGATCCTAGATCCAGGATCCTAGGTCCTAGATCCGGACCATGAGGGCTCACTGAGTCCTCAGTGAGCCCTCCCGGAATCCTCCGTGACGCCTCGCTGTAACCCTCCTGAGCTGCGGGTTCGCCGTTCGTCACCGAAGGCTCCTGCAGAGTGCGCGAGTCCTCGGCGAGGACTCCGGGAGGGCTCACCGAAGGCTCCGCGAGTCCTCCGTGATGGCTCTCGGCGGGCTGCGCGGGCCGTCTGCCCTCGTGATGCGGGCAGGCCGGGAAGCGGCTGCCGCTGGGCCGGTTGATCTTCTGGTGCTTGGCCCAGGTGACGATATGCAGGTAGTTCTTGCCGTCGTCGCCTTCGTAGCGGCAGATCAGTCCGGCCCCGGCGAGCTGGGTGAGGTCGTCCTCGACCGCCAGCGGGCCGTGCTCGGGGCGCAGTGCCCACAAGGCACCGGCGATGACGGCGGCCTGGTCGCGGAAGCGGCCGTGGTCGTCGGCCTGGGTGAGGAGCCCGAAGAAGGTCCGTTCCGCAGAGATCGAGACCTCGGCCAGCGACTCGGAGATGAAGGCTTCCGGCTTGATGGTGCGTATTCGTGCCAAGGCAGGTGGGTGTCCTCACTCGGTGGCCGGGCGGTTGGGGCCAGGGCTCACCGTCGTCGGTCGGGGGAAGGGGAGGGGCGGTTTGGGACCTACGGCGTGGCGTGCGCTGCAGGCATCCGCGTATTCGGGGGTGTCGTCAACACAGCCACACCCCACCGCATAAGTCCATCCCCATCTCTCACGGCAGAAATGCCGCTGGAAATGAGGCGGGCGGTGCCCCGCCAAAACAGTAAGGCGCGATCCCCGGTCGCCGAAATCGTCGGCACAATTGGCCGCGCCAGTAGGATCACATTGCCGAACCGTTGACGGCTCGCTGCCGGGGAAGCTACAACACAACACCGCACGTCAGAGCAGGATCGGGCATTCCACCTCCGATCCCTGAATGCCCGAATTGCCGGTTTGGGAATCGCGGCGGTGCTTTATAGCAGACGATCCCCGGTTAGCGAAACCGGAGAAGGCGAGCTACAAAAAACCCATGGCAGCCCGACCCCTTGAAATCGGTCCAGCAGGAATCCGGACCGCCCGCACCATCGAAATGCTCCGCACCGAGCGCGGGCTTTCCCAACGCCAGCTCGCCGCCCGCATCACCGCCCTTGGCCACCCGATGTCGAACACGGCGCTCTCCCGTATCGAACGCGCCCACCGTCGCTGCGACATCGACGACCTCACTGCCCTGGCCCAGGCCCTCCGCGTCCCGCCCTTCGCCCTCCTGGAGGGCGACACCGCGCTGTGATCGCGGGCATTCCAACTCATGCCCCACAGCACCGTCTACGTAAGGACCCCTCACTCTTGCCCCAAGCCGCAATACCCGCCGCGCCCACGCCTGCTCCGCTCCGACCCGACGGCGGCTCCTCGCTGTCGCGCCTCTACGTCCCCGAGGAGATCGCCGACGTACTCGGCTGCTCCGCCTGGTGGGTCAAGGACCGCGCCCGCCGACGGCTCATCCCCTTCACGAGGGTCGGCCGTGCCTACCGCTTCACCGACGAGCACCTAGCGGAGATCATCCGCATGCACGAGACCCGCCCTGCCATTCCGCGGCAGCGAGCCGAAGCTCCGCCTGCGCCCAAGTCCCCCTCACCTCAGCCTTCTCCGTCGTCTGCCGCGTCCACGGCTCGCCTGCGCGCCCGGCCACCACGCCGAGCCCGCCAGAGCCAGTTCGGGACCGCCGCCTAGCCGACGACGCAGGAAGGGGAGGAATACGTGGGTTTCGCGGAGAAGCGCGGAAACTACTGGCGCGGCCGGTACAAGATCGCGCCCGGCAAGCACCTCACGGTCGCCGACGACAACGGCAAGGCGATTAAGTTCGCCACCAAGGGCGAGGCCCAGCGTGCCGCGAGCGAGGCCGAGAACAAGTACCGGCGCGGCGACTGGCGCGACCCGGCACTGGGCCAGGAGACCTTCGGTGAGTACGCGAGCCGCTGGTATGCCGCCCAGGACCTGGCCGCCTCGACGATGCAGAACTACAAGCGTCACATCGAGGAGCACCTGCTCCCCGACTTCGAGGACAAGGCGCTCGCGGGCATCCTGCGCACGGACGTCGAGCTGTGGGAGAAGAAGGAGCGGGCCGCGTACGCGGCCTCCAGCGTCAAGACCTGGCGCTCGACGCTCCACCTGATCTTCGAGGACGCGATCGACGAGGGGTTGATTACGTCCAACCCGGCGGCCAGGCGACGCGGGCGCGGCAAGCGCGCCGGCCGCTCCCGCGACCGCGGCCCGGAGAAGGTCGTCACCGACGCGCTCGGCATCCTGCTGACCGCCGAGCGGGCTTCCCTGCTCTCCGGCCGCGACGACGAGTTCGTCGCCACGGTCTTCAAGGGCTACACCGGCAAGCGCTGGGGCGAAATCGTCGGCTTGGAGACGGAGTTCGTGCGCCCTGGCGCGTTCCGCGTCGAGTGGCAGCTGTACGAACTGGACACCGGCGAGCTGGTCCGCTGCCCGCCCAAGGACGACAGCTACCGCACCATCGACGCGATGGACTGGCTGTCCGCCCTGGTCTTCAACCACGTCGCCCGTACGAAGCCGACGGCCTGCCCGTGCCACGGCAGGACGTACGTCTTCCGAGGCCAGGGGGCGGCCCGTACCGGTGGCCACCAGGGTGCGAAGCTCGTCGACGTCGCACGCCGTGCCGACGTCTCCACGGGCACGGTGTCCAACGTCCTCAACCACCCCGACCGCGTGCGGGAGGACACTCGAGTCCGCGTCGAGCAGGCGATCGCCGACCTCGGGTTCGTACGGGGCGGCACGACGACCGAGCACGCGGCTCACTGGCGCCGAAACGGCTTTGCCACCTGGCTGTTCACCCCAGCGGTCTCCGGCTGGTACCCGAAGAAGGCGCCCCAGGAGGCCCGCCCGGTGCCGATCCTCGGCGAGCCGTGGCCCGGCATCCCGGCCCGGGGACGAGGCGCCACCGCTCGGGCCGACGCCTGCTGGCTCCCGATCGCCAAGGGCCTCACGCCCCACGGCTTGCGTCACACCCACCGGACCGTGATGGAGGACCTCGGCACCGAGAAGGTCCTCATGGACGAACGAATGGGCCACATCGACGGATCCGTCTCGGCGCGCTATGCCCACGTCACCCCTGGCATGCGCAAGCGCCTCATGGCCGGACTGACCGAGCAATGGGAGACGGCGCTCGACGCCCGTCTGGCGATGTACCCCACGTCACCGGTGCGCGTGCTCAACGAGCTTCTGCAATCGCGCAGGCTCGCTCTCCACGGCGTTGCCTAGACGCGGTTGGGCCTCTGCTGCCGGACGGGGTGAGTCCGGCAGCAGAGGCCCGCGTCACGACCCTGCTCTACTTCCGGGTACTAACGCCTCGTTCCAAGGATCCGGCGGCGATGAGGGCGATGCCTGCTCCCTCGTGGCCGGTCAGGGAGAGGACCACACCGGCGGTGCAGCAGACTGCGGACAGCCCGACGGTGACCCAGGCGAGGGCGTTCTGTGAGCGCGGGCGCTCCGCGGGGGTCTCGTCCGGCGTGTGCGGCTCGGTCGGCGGCGTTCCGTGCGGCTGCGGGTCATCCGGGTGGCCGTTTGTGGTGGGCATGGCAAACCTTTGTTTCTCGGGCGTGCGGCAGCACGCGGTGAATGGGTGAAGGGACCATGGACCGGCAGGGAGTTAGCCACGCAAGTCCGTTGGTCGTGTCCGGTGGCGCCCCCGGACACGGAGGAGACTGCACCGCGCGGGGAGTCGATTCGAGTTCTCGCGAGTTTGCGAGTTCGGGCTCTTGAATGAGTCGCGTGATGCCGTCACGAGCTCGGATTTTCGCGACCGCTTGAATCGGCCCGACCCCGCTGCTACGGCCATCGGCCGTACACCGCTGCCCCGTGCACGTCCCCGTCTTTCGCGCCCTACATGCCTGGGGATAAGCCGCGCAACCGGCATGACCAGGCAGTTCGGCTTCCTCCGTCATCGCCGAGGCCAAGGTCAGCCTGCCGATGAGGGGCGTTTGCGGCCTGGACTCGGCCATGAGCATCGCCATGATGGACGGGAGTAGCACCGACGCCAACTGCCACGCCGGCATCTCGGCGCGCTGCGCCCACGTCACTTCCGGCACGAGCAAGCTCCTCATGCTCGGCCTGGCCCAGCCGTGGGAGATGGCGCTCGACGTCGGCCTGGCGATGAGCCCGACCTCGCGGGTGCGCGTACTCGGCGAACTCCCGTGTGCACGCCGGGAGTCACGCGTGCTTGTGTAGCACTGATGCCTCGATGGAGCAGCGCCAACCTTGTGCGGTCAGCTCGCTCTGGCAGTTAGGGCGAATGCCCAGTGGCGGGGCCAACAGACCTGGCTCAATAGGCACATGGAGATTGGCGAACACTGGGCATACCGCGCGAGGCCGAAGGATCTGGGTAGCGCAGTTCGACAGGTGGAGGTCGTTCGCGTGGGCGGCCCTGGCAGGTCTGGCTGGGTCCACGTGCGGTTTCTCGAAGGTGATGCCGCTGGCCTGCAGGAGTGGGTTAGTTCCGGCTCTCTCGTGGCACCGTGGGCAGATGTCGATACGTTCCGCGCGGATGACGCGGCGGAGTTGGCACTGGTCGAGGCATCCCGCCACGTCCGGGGCAGCACGGATTTTGAGGCCGCCCGCATGATCCTCGGGTTCGTTCGCCCGAAGAACAGGCTGCGCCTGCGCCGAACGGTGGCGGACGCAGGGGTTCTGGAGCTGAGCCGCCTCGACGAGACGGCGCCGCTCATCGGCATGGACGCCGCCGAACTCCGTGGCGACGCCATGGTGTACGAGGACCGCCACGGCATGTGCCTGGCCGGGTGGCCGGTCACCGAGCGCATCGCCCGCCACGTGGCCGGCCGCCTCGCTGACGAGATCCTTCCGGAGGTGGACCGCAAGCAACAGGACATTGAGCAGGAGCGTGCCCAGTCCTCCTGGTACTCCTACAGTCGGCGGGACGAACGAAAACTGGACGCGGAAGCCGCCGTCCTACGAACCGTCCGGGCGTGGTGCGGCCAGGACAAGGCCGACCGCTACGACGAGTTGGTTGCCCTACGTGCCGAGGTCATCCGGCTCGGAGAGCTGGTCGAGAAAGCGGTCAAGGCCCTCCGCGACCGCGGCCACGGTGTCATCGCCTCCACCATTGAGCGCGACCTTGGCGTCCATATCTCCAGCCTTGATCCCGATGTGCGTCGATGAGGCCGTGCCACGGATCCGGATCTGGTTCCGGTGGCGTTGGCTGCGTGGCGGGCTTCTTCTCCTTCTCCGGTCGTTGCGGATGCCAGCCGTCGAGAAATGGTCGTAGCTGATCTCCCGTCGGCTCCGCGTGGAAGTTGAGAGCGGCCAGGCCCTTGCTGTTCCTGGTGGGGTCGATCCGGTCGGCCTCCGCCTTCCCCCAAGACGACCACTCCCGCAACCTCTCGGCTTCGAGGGTGTCCTCCGACGTGGCTGCGGACTCGTCAAGAGCGGCGCAGAACTCCCGGATCTCGCCCGCGGCCCGCCAGCGCTCCAGAGCTGTGCCGAAGTGATCGGTCCGTACCGCGTGAACCGCCTTGACCGAAGCGGCGCTTACGGCGGCCTGCCACTCCTTCCGCGTCCGCTCCTCCCGTTCCGCTTCCAGACGCCGGCGCTCCGCCTCCTGCCGTTCCCGCTCCTCTCGCAGTCGTCGCTGCTCCGCCTCGCCTTCCAGTCGAGCCTGCTCCTGTTCCTCCGCTCGCGCCTTCAACGCCCGGAAGATCGAGCCGATCTGATCCTCCAACGGCTTCTTGGCGGTATCGGCCCACTCCTTCTTCTAGCCGTAGTTGTAGCTGTAGCCCGAGTGCTCGCTGACCACCAGCTCCAGTTCGCCGGACGGCTCGAACTTCTGCGCCGGAGTCACGCGCTGCCAGTCATACGTACGTCGGCCCGGTTGCTTGGGCACATACCGGACTTGCTTCTGCCGCTCACGGAAGCTGATCTCGTACGTCCTGCCGTGGACGGTGAGCAGCGGCCTCGGCTGCCTGCGCTTCTTGGACACCGCGATCTCGCCGTACCTCGCGAGAGCCTGCTCGGCGAGCAGCCGGAGCAGCGCGAGCACCCTCGGCAGGACCTCCTCGGAGATCTCGAAGGTGCTGTGGTCTTTGGTGACCGCAGCGAGCACGTCGTCGACGTCGGTGATCACACGGCTGCGCGCCAGGCGGATCCGGTTCCACTCGGTGTCGTCTTCACCAGTCACCCGGAGCAGGCCGAGGAAGAAGTCCCCTTTCGCCCGCCCGCTGTACTTCAGGTGGTACCCATCCGGAGCGCACTGCCGCGCCGCGTCGAAAGCTCTGCGGTACCGAGCCCGTTCTGCCTCGCTGGGATCCGGAATCCTAAGGAACCGTCCGGCTTCCTGCACTTGCGCGATCAGTGCTGCCCCGACGTTTGCCCCTGGCGGGGGTGGGGGTTGCGAGGCCGACTTCGTCTCGGGAGGGGGAGTGGTGCCCTGCTGAGAGCGAGGGACTGCCGGTGCCTGGGCACCAGGTGCAGTAGAACGAGGTTTGCGTGGGGCTGGCTCGGGGCGGTCTGGATGATGCCCGTGTTCCAGATAGAAGCGTCCAGCGCCGGTGATCTCCGCTCGCCACTTTCCGCTCTTCCTAGGCATAGTGATCAAGCCTCGGTCCTTGAGCGCGCGGGCCGTGATGGCGAACTCGGGGCTGTCCGATGTGACGGGGTCGGCTCCGTCCCCGATGCGGGCGAGGAGTGCGAGCTGCCGGTCATTCAACGGAGACCATCGGTGCATGTCGATCGTCGTACCGTCTGTGGTCTCCCCGGCACAAGCCCACCACTCGCTGGAACCGGTACACACCGAAGCGGCGTGCTGATGGTCTGGAGCTACGCGGCGTTCTCCTCCTGCACTACGTCAGCGATCTGCTGCGCGATCTCCTCGATGGAGTAGTCGCTGGTGCTCATCGCCACCTTGTCTGCGAGGGAGGGGCTGTAGTGCCGGACGCCATCTGCACTCAAGTTGTGCCAGATCGGCAGGAGTGATTGCTCCCCGGCCACGTTACGGGTGACGAGTCCGTCGAGTTCGTGGTTGGTCCAACCCTTGGCGAAGAAGGGGGCCGAGAGCACGACGATGCCGAAGCGGCTCGCCCTGATCCCTTCATCGATCTTGCGGCGGAGGCTGTGGCCGATCCGCATCTGGGCTTCGTCGAGCCAGACAGTCACGCCCAGCTTGGTCAGTGCTTCTCGAAGGGGGCGGGCAACAGCTCCTTTGTCCTCGGACGCGTGGGAGATGAAGACGTCCCAGGTCTGGCCACCAAGCACGTCGCCAGTGGGCTCCTCCGGTTCATGGACTGCGACGGAGCGGGCTGGACTGCCCTGCAGGTCGCGGGCCGGGGGCAGGAAGCCCCGCGGAGGCGGCTGGACTTGGACAGACGCAGAGATGCGGCCGGAATAGCCGCCAAGGTCGATGGCCACGACCCACTGTCCGTTACTGGGGATGGTGATCTGGTGAGGCGAGCGAGCGACGCGACCGCCCAGGTACCGGTAGCTCTTCCCCGACTTGTATTTGCTGTACTCGCTGCGTGTCATCACCTGGACGTTGGCTTGGTTGCGCAGGGTGACGATGACCGTGGAACCTCTCTTGAGGTTGCCGAGGTCCTTGTAAAAGTAGTCCACGGGTGCTCCTGGAGATGTGCGGCCAAGCACGTCTCAGGGTAAAGACTGCCACTGACAACCGGAGGGCGACGATGTCTGAAGCGGGGTGGAAGCCCACGTCGGCTGGACGCTCATCTCTGCCCTGGCACTAGTCCTTCTTGGCAGTACTCGTGGGAGCCGTCCAGGAGCCGCTGCCCGAGGTCGGCTCCCAAATGGCTCCCAAAATGGGCCCACAAAGCAAATCAGGCCCGGTACTGATCTCTCAGTACCGGGCCTGACCTGCTGTTTCAGCTGTCGGGGTGGCGGGATTTGAACCCACGACCTCTTCGTCCCGAACGAAGCGCGCTGCCAAGCTGCGCCACACCCCGATGTCGTTGATCCGACGGCCTGCTGCGCAGGTCTCGGCGACATCGATTACTTTAGCGGACCGGCGGCCGGAGACGAAATCCGGTTTTGCGGGGTGGGCGGCGGGGCCGGAGGCGGCCGGGGTCAGGAGTGCGGGGGGCGTTCCGTGAGGGTGAGAAGGGTGGCCTCCGGGGGGCACGCGAAGCGGATCGGGGTGTAGCGGCTGGTGCCGCAGCCCGCCGAGACGTGGAGGTAGGAGGTGTGGCCCCCGGACGCGTGCGTCGACAGGCCCTTCACGCGGTCCGTGTCCAGGTCGCAGTTGGTGACGAGCGCGCCGTAGAAGGGGATGCAGACCTGCCCGCCGTGGGTGTGGCCCGCGAGGACCAGGGGGTAGCCGTCGGCCGTGAACGCGTCGAGCGCGCGCAGGTAAGGCGCGTGCACGACGCCCATGGAGAAGTCCGCGCCGGCCACAGGCCCGCCCGCCACCTGCGCGTACCGGTCCCGCTTGATGTGCGGGTCGTCCAGGCCGGTCAGCGCGATCTCATAGCCGTCGACCTTCAGGGCGCCGCGGGTGTTCGTGAGGTTGAGCCAGCCCGCCGCGTCGAAGCCGTCCCGCAGGTCCTCCCACGGGTTGTGGACCGCGCCCACCACGGGCTTGTTGCCGTTGAGGCCGTGGCGGCCCTGCGCCTTCTCGATCAGGTAGCGCCCGGGGTTGCGCAGCGTCGGGCCGTAGTAGTCGTTCGACCCGAAGACGTACGCCCCGGGGAACTGCATCAGCGGGCCGAGCGAGTCCAGGACCTCGGGGACGCCCTCGGGGTCCGACAGGTTGTCGCCCGTGTTGATCACGAAGTCGGGGCGCAGGCCCGCGAGCGAGCGCAGCCAGCGCTGCTTCTTGCGCTGCCCGGACACCATGTGGATGTCAGAGACCTGGAGCACGCGCAGCGGCCGCATCCCCGGGGGCAGGGCCGGGACCGTCACTCTCCTGAGGCGGAAGAAGCGGGACTCGATGCCCACCGAGTAGGCGATGCCTGCCACGGCCGTCGCCGTGATTCCCAGAGGTACTGCGTATCGCGCGCGCATACGACCATCGTGTCAGACGCCACACACCGCACGGCGAGTGAGTCCGATGATCGGAGGGGATGGTCGGACGGCGTGGCCGCCGGCGTGATCCGGCAGCGGGCGCGAAAAGCGTGCGCCCCCTCCGTGCCCACCTGCCACAATTGCGCCATGACCACGCTGAAGGCCAGGCTCAAGGAAGACCTCACCGCGTCGATCCGGGAGCGCGACGAGCTGCGCTCCTCGACGCTGCGGCTGACGCTCACCGCCATCTCCAAGGAGGAGGTCTCGGGCACGACCGCCCGCGAGCTCTCCGACGACGAGGTGCAGAAGGTGATCACCCGCGAGGCGAAGAAGCGCCGCGAGGCCGCGGAGGCGTTCGCGCAGGGGGGCCGCGCCGCGCAGGCCGAGCGCGAGAAGGCGGAGGGCGAGGTGCTCGCCGAGTACCTGCCCAAGCAGCTCTCGGACGACGAGCTCGAGCGGATCGTCGCGGAGGCCGTCGCCGAGGCGAAGGGCGCGGGCGCCGAGGGGCCGCGCGCCATGGGCCAGGTCATGAAGATCGTGAACCCGAAGGTGGCCGGCCTCGCCGAGGGCGGCCGCGTCGCCGCGACGGTCAAGAAGCTGCTCGCCGCCGGCTGACACGTTCGTCGGCTGCCATGTCGGCATACGTACGTCTCCACATACGCGTACGACGATGGGGCGCCCCCCGAGTCCGACTCGGGCGGCGCCCCATCGTCGTACGCAACGTATTCAAGGCGAAGCCTCGGCGGCTTCAGCCCCGCCAGCGGCAGCCTCAGTCCCGCCAGCCGCCGTCCCCGCCGTCCCCGCCACCGCCACCGATGACCCCCGGCGGAAGCGAGACACCCGGCCACGGGTTCCCACCACCGTTGTCGTCGTCGCCACCGCCACCGTTGCCGTTCCCGCCCCCATTGCCGTTGCCGCCGCCCGGCTTCCCGTCGTCGTCACCGCCGTCGTCCCCGTCGTCGTCGCCGTCCCCGTGGTCCCGGTCCCGGTCGCGGTCCTTGCCGCCGGGGATGTGGACGGTGTTGAAGTCGGGGTCCGGCTTGCCGGAGAGGGCGCCGCTCATGGCGTCGCGCCAGATCGGGCCGGGGACCTCGCCGCCGAAGACCTTGCCGTAGGAGCGGCCGCCGATGCTGATGGCGACCATGCGGCGCTCGTGGGCCGGGTCGCCGACCCAGACCGCGCCGGACATGTTCGGGGTGTAGCCCGCGAACCAGGCGGCGTACCGGCCGTCGGTCGTACCCGTCTTGCCCGCGCTGTCGCGGGAGCCGAGGCCGGCCTGCTTGCCCGTGCCGTCCTCGACCACGCCCTTGAGGAGGGTGTTGATCGTGTCGGCGGTCTTCTCCGACATGGCGCGCGTGCACGTGGACTTGGGCACCGGCAGGGACTTCCCGCCGAGCGTGCGGATCGACTCGATGGCGATCGGCGTGCAGTGCGTGCCGCGCGAGGCGAAGGTCGCGTACGCGCTCGCCATCGTCAGCGGCGACACCTCCTGGGTGCCGAGCGCGATCGACGGCGCCTGGTCGATCGGCTTGCCGTTGGCGCGCTCGACGCCCATCTTGTCGGCCATCTTCGTCACCGGGCAGATGCCGATGTCGCCGATCATCTCCACGAAGTAGGTGTTGACCGACTTCGCGGTCGCCTCCCGCATGCGGTAGGGCCCGACCTCGGACTCGTTCTCGTTGGTGAGCTTCTGGTTGCCGAAGTTCCGCCAGGTCTTGCCGTCACAGGCGGAGACCCGCTCGGGGTAGGGCATCTCGTACGGTGAGTCGTACCGCTTGCCCGGGGACATCCCGCGCTCCAGGGCCGCCGCGGCCACGATCGGCTTGAACGTCGAACCGGGCTGGTAGCCCGCGCCGCCGCCCATGTTGTCGTCGACGGAGAGGTTGATCTCCGTCTCGTTCTTGTTGTAGCCGTACGGGCGGGACTGGCCCATGCCGAGGATCTTGCCGGTGCCGGGCTCGACGATGGTGGCGGCGGTCGCCACGTCGTCGGTCTGGTAGACGTGATCCTTTATCGAGGCCTGCACGGAGGCCTGGGTCTGCGGGTCGAGCGTGGTCTTGATGCGCAGGCCGCCGCGGGTCCACAGCTTGGCGCGGGCCTCCTTGGTCTTGCCGAAGGCCCGGTCGTTGAGGAAGACCTTCTCGACGTACTTGCAGAAGAACCCGGCGCCCTTCACGGCGGTGATGCAGCCGTTCTTGGGGCGGCTCACGTCCAGGCCGAGCGGGGTCTTCTTGGCCTCGTCGGCCTGGCGCTGCGAGATGTCGTGCGTCTCGGCCATGCGCTGCAGCACGACGTTGCGCCGCTGCTTGGCCTCCGACTCGTCGTTCACCGGGTCGTACCGGCTCGGGGACTGCACGATGCCGGCGAGGAGCGCGGCCTCCTGGAGCTTGAGGTCGTCGGCCGGCTTGGAGAAGTACCGCTGGGAGGCGGCCTCGACGCCGTACGCCTGCTGACCGAAGTACGTGATGTTCAGGTAGTTCTTGAGGATCCGCTTCTTGCCGAGCTCCTCCTCGACCTGGATCGCGTACTTCAGTTCGCGGATCTTGCGGCCGAGCGTCTGCTGCGTGGCCTGCGCGACCTTGTCCGGGTCGTCGCCGGCCTCCTCCACGAAGACGTTCTTCACGTACTGCTGCGTGAGCGTGGAGGCGCCCTGCGAGACGCCGCCGCTCTGCGCGTTCTGGTTGACCGCCCGCAGGATGCCCTTGAGGTCCACCGCGCCGTGCTCGTAGAAGCGGGAGTCCTCGATCGCGACGATCGCCTTCTGCATGTACGGCGAGATGCGGTTCAGCGGGACCACCGTGCGGTCGCGCGAGTACACCGTGGCGATGGCGCCGCCCGCCGAGTCCATGATCGTGGTGCGCTGCATCAGCGGCGGCCGCTTCAGGTTGGCCGGGATCTCGTCGAAGCTGTCCACCGACCCCTTGGCCGCGAGCCCGATCACGCCCGCCGCGGGCAGCGCGATCCCGGCGAGCACCGCGCCCGCGAGCACGCTCACGCCCAGGAACTTGGCGGCCTGCTGCACAGGGGAGAGGCCCCCGCCCGATCGCTTGTTTGCCATGGGGGCAGCCTAATCCGTAGACAAGGGCGTTCCGAGGGAGCGAGTGGATCTCGGGATGTTCGAGTGCCGGATCGTGATATCTCGGGGCAGCCGGGCCGGGTGACGCCTCAACGTAGATCGGTGCACGGTGCGGTGTGTGGTGGTGGTCGAGTGGGTGCCGAACGGACGTCTGCACCCGATCCGGCAGGCAATGCCCAAACGTAGACCGGGCGACGTTCGGCACCCGCACGACCACCACCACACGGGACGAGTGTTGGCGCTTGCAGGCGCCGGGCGGACGTTTGGTACGCGTCGGGTCTCAGAGACCTCCGGCTAGACAATGCGCCGTCCGGCGCTGTCATGCGTCAACACCCGGCACCTTGATCACTCGTTGGTGTTGGTGGTGCGAGCCCATCTCACGGTGACTTCTTGATACGTCCGAGCCCCCGAGCTCCGACGCAGACCGAGGCCCGTGGGGTGCGCTGGTGTCACGAACGGCTAATGAGGTGTCGGCACAACCGTGAGGCGGTTGATGCCTGGGATTAGGTCGCTTGCGTGGCCCCGCATGCGCTCGTGACCAGCGCAAACACTTGCACATCGAGAAGGAAGAACATGATCTACTGCGGCATCGACTGGGCGGAGAAGACGCACGACGTTGCCCTGGTCGACGACACCGGCCAGCTCATGGCCAAACGCCACATCACCGACGACGCGACCGGCTACCAGCTCCTACTGGAGTTACTCGCCGAGCACGGCGACACCGAGGAGAACCCGATCCCAGTCGCGATCGAGACCAGTCGCGGCCTCCTGGTCGCGGTTCTACGGACCGGCAGTAGGAAGGTGTTCGCGATCAACCCGATGGCCGCGGCCCGCTACCGCGACCGCCACTCCGTCTCCCGCAAGAAGTCCGACCCCGGCGACGCCCTGGTGCTGGCGAACATCCTGCGCACCGACATGCATGCCCACCGGCCGTTACCCAACGACTCGGATCTCGGCCGCGTGATCGCTGTCCTGGCCCGCGCCCAGCAGGATGCCCTGTGGAACCGGCAGACGATGGCAAATCAGCTCCGTTCCCTGTTGCGCGAGTACTACCCGGCCGCCCTGGACGCCTTCGCCACCTGGGCCAACGGCCTGTGCCGCCCCGAGGCTCGCGAGCTCCTGAGGGCCGCACCGACCCCCAGCCGGGCGGCGCGGCTGACCCGCACTCAGCTCCAGGCCGTCCTCAAGCGCGCCGGCCGCAAGCGCGGCATCGAGGCGGAGGCCGAGCGCCTGCGCGACGTCTTCCGCGCCGACTGGGCCCATCAGCCGCCGCTGGTCGAGGACGCACTGGGTAAGCAGATGCTCGCGCTCCTCGTCCAGTTGGAGGCCGCCTGCACCGCCGCCGACCAGCTCGCCGAGGCGGTGGAGGAAATGTTCCCTCAGCATCCGGACGCCGAGGTGATGTTGAGCTTCCCCGGGCTCGGCATCCAGCTCGCCGCCCGGATCCTGGCTGAGATCGGGGACGACCACACCCGCTTCGCCGACGCCCGCGGCCTGAAGTCATACGCGGGCTCCTCGCCCGTCACCAGGGCCTCCGGCAAGAAGTCCTCCATCACCCGGCGGTGGGTGAAGAACGATCGGCTCAACCACGCGGGCTACCTCTGGGCCTTCGCCTCGCTGCGGGCCTCAGCTGGCGCGAACGCCCATTACCGGCGGCGACGCGAGATCGGCGACTGGCACGCAGCCGCCCAGCGCAACCTCTTCAACCGCTTCCTTGGCCAGCTCTACCACTGCCTCCAGAACCACAAGCTGTTCGATGAGAACACCGCCTTCCCTACCCAACTCGCGGCTGCCGCTTGACGCGTTGGCATCGTGAGGTGCCTACGTTCTGATTCGCCGGACACGCGTATATGCCTTGGCCTAAGCTGCTCTCAACTGTCACAGCAGTGCGGTCCCGCAACAAGCCCCGTGCCGTTCCCGAATCCGGACTCGTTCCGGCGGGCCTCTGGAATCCGTGTCCGATCCATGTCCGAATCCGCCACATGCGTCTTGTCGAGTCCGCTGTGACCCAACTGAACTGCCCACATTTGTCGGGTTGGTTACGCATGTCGCCAGCTCACTCCGTCGGGTGATCTGCCGCTTACGCATAGTCCGTTCGGGCCATTCAAGATTGGGCCCGAAGGGGGTGTTGCGCTGTGCCCACCTTCCGTAACGTCCTCAACTGGCGGCGGTGAATATGCCGCTGCCGCCGTGGGGGAGCCTCGATTCGGGAGAGGACGGCGCCGGTATGGGCTGGGTAACCGACTGGAGTGCGCAGGCCGCCTGCCGCACTACCGATCCGGACGAACTGTTCGTACAAGGAGCAGCGCAGAACAGGGCCAAGGCGGTGTGCACCGGCTGCCCGGTGCGGACCGAGTGCCTGGCCGACGCGCTGGACAATCGCGTCGAGTTCGGCGTGTGGGGTGGCATGACGGAGCGGGAGCGGCGCGCGTTGCTGCGCAGGCGCCCCACCGTCACCTCGTGGCGCCGGCTCCTTGAAACCGCACGCTCCGAGTACGAGCGTGGCACGGGCCTGCTGCCCGACTTGGAGGACGAGGAAACCTACGAGAGCTACGCGGCAGTGGGCTGACCCCACGCCACGTACCGAGACATCACGTACCAGGCACCACCAGCAGCAACCATCGCCTACCACCGGCCCCCAGGGGTGTCGCCGAACTCGGGCGGCACCAGGGCCGCCGGGGGTGGGGTCACATCGGCGGGCGGGACCACGCCGTCACACCCGGCGCTCCGCGAGGCGGTCGCCGATGGTGCGCAGGCCGTCCAGGTCGTGCACATCGCCCGGCAGCGCGGCCACCTCGGCCACGGCCACCTCCGGGTGCAGCGCGGTGAAGCGGTCCCGCGTGTGCCGCTCGCGGGCGAGCAGGCGCATGCGCTCCGCGTGCAGCCGCAGCAGGCCCGCGGTCAGCTGCTCGACGGACGCGCCGGACTCGACGGGATCGCTGTCTTCGGTTGAGTGGGAACTGCCGGGAACCTCAGGGGAGTTGGGAGCCTCGGACTCTGAGGAGTTACGTCCTCCTACCTTCCCGCCGTCCTGATCCACAATGCCGGACGCCTCAAGATTTTCCCCGGCGGCGCCCGCGGGCCCCTCGACCTCGGCGTCCTCCTCGCTCTCCGCCTCGCGGTCCTCCAGGCTCTCCGCCGCCGCCAGCGCCCGCTCCGCCGAGAGCTCCGCCGCCCCGCTCCCGTGCACCCGGTTCAGGACCAGACCCGCCAGCGGCATGTCGTCCGCCGCCAGCCGCTCCACGAAGTACGCCGCCTCCCGCAGCGCGTCCCGCTCCGGCGACGCCACCACCAGGAACGCCGTCCCCGGCGCCTGCAGCAGCCGGTACGTCGCGTCCGCGCGCTTGCGGAAGCCGCCGAACATGGTGTCCATCGCGGCCACGAAGGTCTGTACGTCCCGCAGCAACTGGCCCCCGAGCAGCTTGCCCAGGGCCCCCGTCATCATCGACATCCCGACGTTCAGGAACTTCATGCCGGCCCGGCCGCCCACCTTGGCCGGGGCCATGAGCAGCCGGATCAGCTTCCCGTCGAGGAACGACCCCAGGCGCTTCGGCGCGTCCAGGAAGTCGAGCGCGCTGCGCGACGGCGGGGTGTCGACGACGATCAGGTCCCACTCGTCGCGCGAGCGCAGCTGCCCCAGCTTCTCCATCGCCATGTACTCCTGCGTGCCCGCGAAGCCCGCCGAAAGCGACTGGTAGAAGGGGTTGGAGAGGATCGCCTTGGCGCGGTCCTCGTCCGCGTGCGCCTCGACGATCTCGTCGAAGGTGCGCTTCATGTCCAGCATCATGGCGTGCAGTTCGCCCGCCCGTCTCCCACCACCGCCCTTGTCCGAATCGCTGCGCGATGCATCTTCTGATGCCTGGACGCCCTTCACCCGCCGCGGCACGTTGTCCAGCGAATCGATCCCCATGGACTGCGCCAGCCTGCGCGCCGGGTCGATCGTCAGGACCACCACCTTGCGGCCCCGCTCGGCGGCGCGCAGCCCGAGCGCGGCCGCCGTGGTCGTCTTGCCTACGCCGCCGGAGCCGCAGCAGACCACGATGCGGGTCTTCGGGTCGTCGAGCAGGGCGTCGACGTCGAGCGGGTCACCTGCCGGGTCGAGGCTCATGAAACCCCCTGCTGTCGCAGTTCGGTGGCGAGTTCGTACAGACCCCCCAGGTCCAGGCCGTCGGCCAGCAGGGGCAGTTCGTGCAGGGGCAGGCCGTGCTCGCCGAGTACGGCGCGCTGGGCGCCCTCCAGGGCGTACCGCTCGGCGTACTCGGCGGCCTGGGCCAGGAGCGGGTCCACGAGCCGTCCGGCGGCGCCGCGGGCCCCGCCGAGGCCTGCGGCCGCCAGGGTCTTCGCGAGGGCCGTACGCGGCGTCCGCTCCAGGCCGAGCTCCAGCTCCGCCTCGTCGAGCAGCGCGGGGCGCACCATGTTCACGATGACGCGGCCCACCGGCAGTTGCGCGGCGCGCAGCTCGGCGATGCCGTCGACCGTCTCCTGGACCGGCATCTCCTCCAGGAGGGTCACCAAGTGCACGCTCGTCTCGGGGGACTTGAGCACCCGCATGACGGCCTGCGCCTGGTTGTGTATCGGCCCGATCTTCGCGAGCCCCGCCACCTCGTCGTTCACATTGAGGAAGCGGGTGATGCGGCCCGTCGGCGGGGCGTCCATGATCACGCAGTCGTACGCGTAGCGCCCGCGCTTGTCCTTGCGGCGCACGGCCTCGCAGGCCTTGCCGGTCAGGAGTACGTCGCGCAGGCCCGGCGCGATGGTCGTGGCGAAGTCGACGGCGCCGAGCTTCTTCAGGGCGCGGCCCGCACTGCCCAGTTTGTAGAACATCTGGAGGTAGTCCAGAAGGGCCAGTTCGGGGTCGATGGCGAGGGCGTACACCTCCCCGCCCCCCGGAGCGACGGCGATCTTCCGCTCCTCGTAGGGCAGCGCTTCTGTCTCGAAGAGCTGCGCGATGCCCTGCCTGCCCTCGACCTCGACGAGGAGGGCGCGCTTGCCCTCGGTCGCGAGGGCGAGCGCGAGGGCGGCGGCGACCGTGGTCTTGCCGGTACCGCCCTTGCCGCTGACGACCTGGAGCCTGCTCACGTCTTCGAGCCTAATTCCTTCTTAAGCGCTCCGGGGAGGCCGGGTCGGGATCACCGGAGTGTTCGAGTGG
>NZ_BMNG01000004.1:376637-671492 GCF_014646335.1 Streptomyces lasiicapitis | reverse complement strand
ATCCGCATCCTTCCCTGGCCCTCCGCCGCCGCCATCGGCCTGGGCCTCCTGGACGCCCTCGCCACCGACCGCCGCAAACCCCTCTGGAACGAGAACGGCAAGGAACTCAAGCCCCAGCTCTTTCCCCACCAGCTCTCCGAATGGCTCGGTCTGTCCCTGGCCACCGAAGGCCGCGCCGCCCACCTTCTCTTCCCCCACATCACCCCTGCCACCACCCCGGCCAAGACTGACGACAGCCGAGCTCCAAGCGCGGAGGACTTCTTCACCGCAGCCACTGAGGACCGCTACGCAGACGTCTTCGAACTCCTGCCCAGCGAACAACTCATCCCCAAGCGCGCCCTCGACCTACTGAGCCACCTGCCCCACCACAGCATCACCCTGTCCCACGACGTAAAGGACAACACGGCCTTCCTCACCGAACTCCTCGCCGCGCCCTGAGCCGCCGGACCCATCGGACACGCCCTAGCCGGGAGGCTTCAGGCAGAAGCGGGCGTAGTAGTAAAAGGCTCGGGTGTCCTCCGACGTGAAATGGCCGCCCGTCAGAAAGCCCGCGATTGCCGTGGCCTTCTCCTGAATGCCCTTCGTGTACTGGTACCAACTGATAGTTGCGTTCCAGGAACCGGCGACCCAGCGCGAGGTTGAGAAGCCTCGCCGTCGAGACCCTTGTCGTCGCTCGCATGTGGGCCGACGCCCCCACTCGCATCTTCCACAAGTAGAAGGTTGAGAAGGAACCTTCCGTCTGACCTACTCCTCGCCTGTCCCTGACACCGTGAGCTCGTAGAAGAACGGCGACGGCTTGCCGATCCCCGCACGCTCCAAGAACAAGCCCTCGTAGTGCTGCAGCAACTCCATGCCGTAAGCGTGCTCCGGGCCGATCTGCTCCTCTGCGAAGCTGCCGAGGAGCAGATCTGACCAGCCGCTTGCAGCTGACCACACCAACACGTGCGACGGCGCAAAGTACATCCACACGGCGTCGATGCCCTCTGGCGGATCGAGCGGCGCCAGCGCCTGCGATATCAGCGGCTGGAAGCACTCCACGTACGGCCGGTCGAGAAAGTGCGACACGATGAACGCCACCCTCGCCCGGTCGGGCGAGGACTTGTTCCGCAGCTGTCCGGCAGCCTTACCGATCACGGCGGCGGATGCCTCGATGACGTTGTTCGCGGGCACTGCCTTCGCCAGATGCGCCGGCGGCTGTTCCTCCCCCCGTTCCATGGCCCGGGTGGTCGCTGGAAGGTATTTCTCCCGAAACGTCCCGGGTATCGACTTCACCTCGAAGTCGGCGAACTCGGCGTCGTCCCGCCCAAGCAGCGTCTTACGGCGCAGGTGAAGCCCGTCGGATGCCTTCAGGTCGAACGTCAGATCCACGCCCCCGTCGACGTCGACCGCGACGGGAACCGCCTGGAGATACGCGGTCGCCAGCATCGCCGCCAGGTGCTCCCCTGAGGCCAGCTTCATGGCGTGCAAGGTCTCGGTCGGCAGATGCTGCGCGAGTACTGCCGTCGCCGCGTCCATCACGTCATAGCTGATGGCCACGGCCTTGGTGCCGACGGAGGCGTCGAGACTCCTGGCGATGTCGTCGTCGATGCTGTCGCTCATGGACCCCGAGTGTGGCAGCACGCCGACACCGCCCACGATGGATTTGACGGGTTTTCTCAACTACCCGCCCTCTGACTCAGGTTGGAGAGGGCTCACTGCCCTACGGGCAGGTACGCCCTCAGAACGGAACGGTCAGACAGCCGTGGTCGGGGCCGCCGCAGGAGTACTCTGGGCCTATCGAGGGCATTTCTTGACCGGCTTCCTTGCCGGTATCTCTCTCGGTGCCATAGCACCGGGCCGGCACGCCAGGTCCGGGGACGGGTTGACACCATGACGGTGATCACCGAACGTGCCCCGCCAGCCACACCGCTCGCCAAGACCTCCGGCCACCCGCCGGTCAGGCTCTCCCTCAAGCCCCCAGGCCCGCAGGGCGGGCTGCTCGACGGCGCCTGGTGGCCGCGCTCCCGGGACCTCGCCCGTGAACTTCCCGCGCTGATCGAGCTGTTGGACCCGCAGTGGGCCCGCATCACACGCGTCACGGTCAACCCGACGTACTGGCCGGTCGTACCGCGCAAGGTCCCCGTCAACGGCCATGTGGTCAAAGTGGGCTGGTTCCGCGCCGAGCAGGACCCGCACCAACTCCTGCTGCTCTCCTACCGCATCGGTCGCTGGGACCTGCTGATCATCCCGCCGGAGACCGATGCGGCAGCCGCCGCACGGCTCATGGCCGCCGCCTGCGATCCGCGGACCCTCCGAACGGGCAGCGCTCTCATCGCCGACGAGCTGGACCATCACCTCGTAGCCCCGGCCGAGGCGGCCCCGCCGGGCCGCACGCAGGCAGAGGCGTGGGGGGCAGAGGGCGGCGCCATGGCCGCACCTGTCGGCACAACCGGTGGGAGGTGACGGGTCATGGACACCGTCATCACCGTCGCCGTCGTACTCGCGATGATCGCCCTGGGAGCATTCGTGATCCATCTCCTCAGTGGACAGCACGCCGAACGAATCGCACTGCACCAGTACAGCCGTCGCCTTCCCGGTCGTCGTGGCGCCCGCAGCGCGACGCGGCCGCAGTCCTTCATCACCGCACCAGCCGCCGTCCGGGCCCGCCGCGACCACCGGGACGGGGGCCGCGGACGCCTCCGCCCACGGCGCAGGACCAACAGAGCCGCGAAGGGCCGAGGGGCATGACCGGGCATCGGGCGACGCAGCTCGGCAGGTCGCACGGTTCCTCAGCCGGTTCTTCGCCCGCGACGAGCCCGACAGCTACCCCACGGGCAGTGAAGGAGGCGGCACCTGCCTCCACCTGACAGTGGACACCCTGCCCACCCAGGCGCCGGACCCGGCCCTCATGGCCTCGCTCACCGGCAGCCGTTCACAGGCACGCCGCACCTACGTCGTCAAACCGGCCTGACCCCGGGCCGACTCTCACGAAATGCCTGGCCCCTGACCCCGGCCTTCCCCTTCAGGCCGAGGCCAAAGGAGCCTTGCATGTCCGCCAGTCCCACCCTTTCCCAAGCCCTCGCCTCGCCGCGCGACGTCACCACACCCCAGAGGTACGACGGAACAGCCCCCTTCCCCGACGACGACTCCCCGGCACCGACGCGCGGCGGCGGCGACCGGCTGTACGTGACGGTGACGGCGCTGATCGTCGTCCTCCCCTTCGTCGCGCTCGGCCTGGCCGGCTGGCTACTGTGGGGAAGGCTCATCCAGCCCACTGACATCGTGCTTGCCCTCGCCCTGTATGTGATCACGGGGCTCGGCGTCACGGTCGGATTCCACCGCGGCCTGACCCACGGCGGGTACCGGGCCGCCCGCCCCGTGCGGATCGTGCTCGCGGTGGCCGGATCGATGAGCTTCCAGGGCGACGTGATCGGCTGGGTCGCCACGCACCGCCGCCATCACGCCTTCACCGACCGGCCCGGTGACCCGCACTCCCCGTACCGCTACGGCACGCATCTGCGCGGTCAGTTGCGCGGCCTCGCCCACTCCCACGTCGGCTGGCCCGGCCCTGTGCGTACTCACCCTGGTCCTCCCCTTCACGCTCGGCTGGGCGATCGGCGGCACCTGGGTCCACGCGACGACCGCCCTGCTGTGGGCGGGCCTTGTGCGCATCGCGCTGCTCCACCACGTGACCTGGAGCGTCAACTCCCTGTGCCACGTGATCGGACGGCGCCCCTTCCGCACGCGGCGCCACGACAGGGCCACCAACTTGTGGCCGCTGGCCCTGCTCTCCCTCGGTGAGAGCTGGCACAACCTCCACCACGCCGACCCCACGTGTGCCCGGCACGGCGTCGACCGCGGACAGATCGACCCCTCCGCCGCCGTCATCCGCCTACTCGAACGCCTCGGCTGGGTACGGGACGTGCGCTGGCCCACCCCGGACCGCATCGCGGCCCGTCGTACCCACCAGTCCGCCGACACCCGGACACGGGCAGAAGAACCCGTCGGGACAGGTTGAGGACCGCCGCCCTCCGGCTCCCAGTACCTGCGCCGTAGGACTCACTTGCCGTCGAAAATCCGGGCACGCTCACGCCTGAGCTCGTAGTTCTCGTCAAGCAGCCGGTGGGTTTCCTCAATCAGTGCACGAGCCGTCCACCGCAGTTCAAAGGCGCGCTCGCAAGCATCCGCCAGTTGCGCTCGCAGGGCGCTGCGCCATGCTTCCGCAGCCACGAGGAGCACCTTCCCGAATCTGGCGCCGGCATGCGTCGGCCACCGGCCCGTGCCGCCCCAACCGGCAGGCGGACGCTGTTGCTTGAAGTGGACGAAACCACTCGTCGGACGAAGGACGCCCTCGGGACTTTGGCGGTCGGGATCCGACTCGTGGCCACCCAGGAGCACTTCGGAGGTGACCTGGCAAAGGCGGGCCAAGAGGACGACACTGGGCAACGGCAGGCGCGTCTCAGCCTGTAGGAAGGTGCCCCCGGATCACTCTTGGAGGTGAGTGGGGCATGCCTGAGCTTCCACGTGAGGAGCAGTTGGCGGCCGCGTTCGTCGACCTCGCCGACACCTTGGTGCAGGACTTCGACGTCATCGGATTCCTGCATTCGCTCGCCGAGCACTGCGTGGCTCTGCTGGATGTGGCGGCAGCCGGGGTCCTGCTCGCCACTCCTAGCGGCCAGTTGGTGGACGCCGCGGCCTCGGACGAGCGCACCCGCCAGTTGGAACTGGCCAGCATCGAATGGGGCGAGGGCCCATGCCGGGACTGCTTCCGGACCAAGAAGCAGATTCCCGACGCACCACTGGCAACGCAGTCGGCCATGATGCGGTGGCCCCGGTTCGCGCCGCGGGCCGTGGAACTCGGCTTCAGCTCGGTCGTGGCGGCCCCACTCCGGCTGCACGACCAGGTGATCGGGGCCCTGAACCTCTTCCGGGACCGACCCGGACCATTGGCCGACTCCCAGGTGCGGCTGGGGCAGACGCCGGCCGACACCGCCACCATCGGCGTCCTACAACAGCGGGCGGTGAGTGAGCAGATGACGGTGACCGCACAACTGCAGTCCGCCCTGGACAGCCGCGTCATCATCGAGCAGGCCAAGGGCTATCTGGCGAACCGCCGCGGCACCGGCGTCGAGGAGGCGTTCACCCTCATGCGCCGCTACGCACGCGATCACCGGACGCGACTCACCGAGATCGCCCGCCAGATCTTGCAGGGCACAGCCGACACATCGCTTCTCACCCGGCGCGATCAGTGAAGCGTCCGCCCATCGGCACTGACTGGTGGGCCGACGGTCGGCTGATCTGCACCGGGCCCGGAAGGGGGCAGCTTCGGTGACCCATCCGGCGCTGGCCGACTATCTGCGCACCCTCAGCTCCCACACAGGGACCGGCATGGGGCCCCTGCCCCTCGGCGCCTGCGCCGACATGCTGGGCCTGGACGGTCTCGGCCTGCTCCTGGCCCCCGGCGGCAGGTCGGCCGAACTGGTGCAGTCCTACGGCGAGCGCACCCTCGCGCTGGAGGATCTGCAGCAAGTCCAGGGCCAAGGACCAAGCCTGGACTCCGCCCGCCACGGGGCACTGATGCTGCTGCCCGACGTGGCCGACGCCCCCACATTCGCCACCGACCGCTGGCCCGGCCTGCTGGGCGCCATCGAAGCCCTGAACGTACACGCCGTGTTCTCCTTCCCCCTGCGCATCGGGATCATCGCGCTCGGCGCGCTCACCGGTCACCGCACCCGGCCCGGCCCGATGTCCACCGCTCAACTGACCGATGCCTTCGGCCTGTCCGACACCATCGCCCAGATCACCATCGCCACCGCCACTCGCGCCGAACTGCCCGCCACCCCACTGCTGGACGAGCCCGGTCTCTACTTCTCCGAGGTCCACCAGGCCACCGGCATGCTCGCGGACCAGTTGGACACCGACTGCGACCACGCCCTCATCCGACTGCGCGGCCACGCCTTCAGCCATGGCCGGCCTCTCTTGGATGTCACCCGTGACGTACTGGCCCGCCGGCTCCGCCTGGACGACAACACAGACGGCCCGCTCTGACGTGTCCGATGCAATGCCGCTCTGCAGGGGAGCACCTCCAGGGTGCCCAGTCCCGTCGCCGCATAGCAGCCGGGCCGCACGCCCGCAGCTGTTCTGCACAACCCGTCAGGTGATCAGCACAGTCAGCTACCTTGAAATGCCGACCCAGATCCCGTTGGTCACCCGTCCTGACGGACATCCGCCTTCGGAGAAGAGGGTCGCCATGACCCCGACCCCTGCAACGGTCTGCGTGAAGGAAGTCCGCCCCCACGGAACCTGCACCCTCGTGGTCCTGTGCGGCGAAATCGACATCCACACCGCTCCCGGCATCACCTTGCGCCTTGACGCTCTCACCTACACCGGCGGCGCCGACCTCCTGATCGACCTGCGTGCGGTCGAGTTCATGGACTGCACCGGCGCCTGGCTCTTCGACCGCACCAGGGCCCGGACCAGCGGCCGCCTGCGGCTGATCTGCACCCGCCCCGCAACCCTGCACCTGCTCAACCACCCACGACTACGACTGGGCTTCGACATCCTGGACCAACTGCCCGCACCCATAGCACCGCAGGCTGCGGCCTGACCGGCGCGAAATCCCCCTGGGCTTACTCGCCCAGCGCAACTACGCTCACCAAGCGGCCCCGGACCCTGGTCGACCGTGCGCCTCCCGCCGCCGGGCCCTCCCGCCCCAGCGCCTCGGTCGAGGCAACCCGGCCGCGGCTCCATGGGGAGTGGGGTCGCAGGCCGGGCCCATGGCAGTCCACACACGCGTCCCCCGAGTTCACGCTTGGGCGACTTCACGTCCCCGTCATGCCGAGCGATGGCCCGCTCGTACTCGGAGCCGAAGTGCCGCTTGGGGCTGCACCTGCCGCCTCCGGGCACCGGGGTGTGTCCGATGAGGAGGAGGATTCCCACTCCGATGACGATCACAGCGATGATCACGACGGTGAACATGGCTGCCTTCTCCGGCTCAGGCTCCGTTGACTGCTCTGCTGCAATCCCATCAGCCTCTTTTGAGTTGTGTCCTGCTTGGTGCCTGCCGGGTGGCGTCCACGCGGCGTGAGTGCCACCCGGGGCGTTGTTGGTCAGCGGCGGAAGGCGTCCCTGGCCTTGTCGATGGACTGCTTCAGGTTTCCGGAGGCCTGGTCGGCCCGGCCTTCCCGCTGCAGCCGCCGGTTCCGGGTCTTCCGGCCAAGGCGCTCGGTGATCCGGCCCTTGGCCGCCTGTGCTTTGTTCCTGATCCTGCGTCCAGCATTCATGGCTGTCCCCGCTTTGTACCGGGTGGGTGGGCGTGGCGCCGTGCTGTCTGTGGCGGCTACGGGCGGGACCGGGCCCTGCCGCGGCCGTGCCTGAAGAAGCCGACAATCCAGGCGACCAGCAGTACCGCTGCGACGTACCAGAGGGCCTGCATGGCGAAGCCGAACCCGAAGATCACCAGGATCAGCAGAAGGAGAAGAATCCACAAGAGCATGGCCGAGCCTCCAGCATCACGCGGAGATGTTCCTGGTTTCCGCGGGGTCTGGGCGAAGCGGGAAGGCGGAATGCGTCGACCGAACGGTCCGGAGCGGCATGGCCCTACGTCGTGCCGTCAGTCAACGCCCGGTGGTGGCCCCTGTCAACGGCCGTTGGGCGGCGTGGGGGTGGACGCTGGGCGTGGGGCTGTTGAGGTCACCGGAGTCATGACGGGGGCGGCCTCCGGGGCGGCCGGTGGCAGGATGCGGTCCTCCCACCAGGACAGGCCCAGCACGGTGGCGAGCAGGACGAAGGGAACGAGAGCGACCAGCGCATACATGAATACCGCCTGCTGTGGGTCGCGTGCAGTGAGACGGGCACAGCAGAGATGCCCGTACGGGGCGCATCGGGCCTGGGGCGGGAGTGCTGCTGAGGCGGTGAAGGCAAGGGCGGCAACGCACGCGTGATGCGGCGGGCAGCCGGCTCCGAAGCGCGGGGCGCGCCCTCTCAGGGGCGCGACAACCAATCGACGTTGCCTGGGACCGGGGCGACAGGGCGCACGCTAGTGGCGGTCTCACTTCCTCAAAAGGCGTCAAGTGGCCATCTGCGCCGAAGCAACGCGCGCCGCGCCAAGGCATATCCACGACCGTATGGCAGGACTACGCTGACAAGCGAGGCCCCAGTCCCTGGCAGCGAGGTCCCGTTCCGCCCGGGGAGGCCCACCGTGATCGTCTTGTTCGCCATCCTCATCGTGGCCCTGTTCGGCTTCGGCTTCCTCAATCCCCTGTGGTGGGCGGCCGCGGCCGTGCTGATCTTCGTGGCCGTGCACTACGGCCGGAGCGGTGCGGGGAGCCGGGGCCAGGGCGGCAATCTCGACTACCGCAACTACCGGGCGTACCGGGACCGCCAGGAGCGCTGGGACCGCCGCTACCGACGGCAGCACCAGGCACGCTGGAGGCGCCAGGACCGCAAGGACGAGCAACACCACCGGTGACCGTCCCGCTTCCGGTGTGTCCGACGACGAGTCCGGCTGATGGCCCCGACACCACGCGATGGTGGCCACCACGCATCAACCACGGGGAGCATCCAGACAGGGGAAGGCCATGATCCAAACAGCCGACGTGCGTGAGTGGCGCGACCGGAACGTCGTCGACACCGAAGGGCACAAGATCGGCGTACTTGAAGCCGTCTATGTCGACACCAGCACCGACGAACCGGCCATGGCCACGGTGCGGACCGGCCTGCCGACCCGCCACCGGCTGCTCTTCGTCCCCCTCGACGAAGCGATCGCGGGACCCGGCTACCTCAAGGTGCGCTACGCGAAGTCTCTCGTACGAGCGGCCCCCTCGATCGACACCGACGGCGTGCTCCCCGCCGAGCAGGAAGCGGCCGTCTTCCAACACTACGGCCTGACCTACCAGGCGGGCGCGGGCGGCGAACGGCAACTCGCTCGCCGCTGACCCACGCCACTGTGCTGCGCGGTGGGACATCGTGACACCACCTCCAGCACCCGAACAGAGATGGACGAAAGGTGCCGCGACCCGGCGCTCCGCAGGAAACCAAACACTGTCCACCGCAGGGCGAGCGGGCTTCCCCAGCTCCCCCCTTTCCGAAGCCCTCGCCCCGCCGCACGACGTCACCACGTCCCAGAGGCAACCCGGCAGCGGCCCTATGGGGAGTGGGCCCGCAGGCCGGGCCCACGGCAGTCCGCGCACAGCCCAATCTTCGGCGCCGGTTCGTCATCGGTCCGGCCTGCATCGTGGCCGAGCAAGCCCACGCCCAGCACGTTGTATGCGGCAGTGAGCCGTGACCACCGCGTGACGGCGCAGGTCAGCATGTCGTCATCGATGGCCTTCGGGCGTCGGCCATGGCTGCCGCAGCATGCACAGCCGGGAGCCACGGCGAAGTCAGGGGAAGTTGCGGCTCTCAGCCCGCGGTCGTCGGGTTCTCCGTTTCGGCGGCGCGGCGGTATTCGGCGTTGATGCGCTGGGCTTCTTCGAGCTGGTCTTCGAGGATGATGATGCGGCAGGCGGCCTCGACGGGGGTGCCCTGGTCGACGAGTTCCCGGGCGCGGGCGGCGATGCGCAACTGGTAGCGGGAGTAGCGGCGGTGGCCGCCCGCGGAGCGCAGCGGGGTGATGAGGCGGGCTTCGCCGATGGCGCGGAGGAAGCCCTGGGTGGTGCCGAGCATTTCGGCGGCCCGGCCCATCGTGTAGGCGGGGTAGTCGTCGTCATCGAGACGGCCGAACGAGTCGTCTGCTGTCACTTGCACCTCTCTGTGGAACGCGTCGAGGGGCCCTGGTGCCGTACGGCACCAGGGCCCCGAAGGAACTGCTACACCATCTGCCGGCCCTAGTACTGCGCCGACTTCCTGTTTCCGCATGCCCGACCGAGATGCTGTCGGGGACGCAGGGATCGCGGTTGCTTGACCGGAGACCACCTCACTATCGATGTCCTGCGGTACCCGGGCTCAGCCTTCTGCCCGGGCGATCCTGATGGCGCTCGGCTCCTCCGTCTCTTCCCTCTGGGATCAATCACTTACCTAGCGGGCACTGCTGGTACTGCTCTCCTGCGTACTGCTGGTGATGCGAACTGCTCAGCGGCCTGTGACAGCGCCACTCTTCGGCAGCCAGCCCCGTCGCCCGTCCTGCGTTTGCTCTGGCTTAGAACCCCACTGCCGAACTTCCCGGTGCGCGCGTCCGCAGCCGACGCCTTCACCGAGGTGCTGCTCACTGACTTCACTGCTGGGTACTGCGAACTGCACTTACCGAACTGCTACTGCGTGAACTGCGGTCCTGCGCACTGCAACTGCGGGTACTGCTGCCCGGCAGTTCGTCTCTGCCGGGCCTTGCTCGATCTCGGCTACGAGAGAAACCATAACCACGCCACAACCCAATGTCTACTCTGGCCAATATAGATTTTCGCGTGTTCGAAGGTGAGGTAATCGACCTCGAACAGCCGTGGCGGGCGGGCGCAAGGCCGTCACCGCCGGGATACGGGCCGCAGGCCGGGGCACGCAACATCCGTCGGCGGCACCTCCACCCTGGAGCTGACTGCGCACCCGGACAGCATCGAGGTGGCCGTGCACGACCACAGCCCGCAGGCCGTGCGCTTGCGCCCCCGACCTGAACACTGGCCGCCGGGGTGGTTCCCGATCCGGGGCGGGCCAAGACGGACACCGTCGTCGCAGACGATGTCCATGACGTGATCACCGGCCATCTGGCCGGGAGGGTGCGCGCCACGGGCAAGCCGTACGGTTCGTCCTTCGCCGTTCACTTCGTCGTCGAGAACGGACTGATCACCGGCTTCCCCACTTCGAGGACAGGCTCGCCATCGCCGTAGCCTGCATCCCCTGAGCAGAGCCCGGCCCTTGCCGCCGCGGGGCGCCCGGGATGTACTCCGCTGGTAGCTCCCAGGGCCGTCACGATCGCGGTTCAGGCGCAGAGGGCAGCCCAGGGGCCCCAGCCGATGCGTGAGCGGACGGCGCCCCACGCCCCGGTACAGCGTGGATCACGCGCCACCGTGTATGTGTCCTGACCAGGGAAGTCCAGACAGAGGAGGACCGCCCGGACTCATCGGGACGGCCCTATCCAGGACTTTTGATCCGTTGGTCGCCGTCTGGCCCCGCGAGGCCGGCGACCCTGATCGTTCCACGCTGGTCGCCCCGCCGAGGCGGCCCACGACCTCCACCGCCTGTTGGAGTCCATTGGCGCCTGGTAGCCGTTTGAGGGAAGGCTGGTCGTTGACCGAAATATTGATCCGGCATCCCACCACTGTTACCGCGCGCAAACTTGCGCAAGCAACAGAGCCGGAAGGGGCCGACGTCACCACGAGCGACCGCCCTTGGGAGAAATCTGGGAGATGATCTTCTCCTGGAGCCCTTGCGGCACCCCGCCACACCAACCGAGACCAACAGTCTGACCTGCACAGATATCAAGCACGGCCGGTAGTGATCTTGACCGAACCTCATTTCGGGACGAAGAGGTCGTGGGTTCAAATCCCGCCACCCCGATAGTGTGGCGAGGCGTACGCTGGCATGTGGCTCCGGCAAGGGCGTGTACCCGTCAGTGCGCGCCGATCACCTCCCCGCGGAGGCCGAAGGTGAGGCCCTTGCTGAGCGATATTGACGGTTCGCGGGTGTCGATAGCCTCGAGCTGGCGCTGAGCGGCGGCGGTGAAGACGGCTCGCGCGCCCGGGGCGCGTACCTAGGAGGCTGACCGAGCCTCTCTCGCTCTCTCCCGTTCTGTACCACTAGCTCAATCAAGGCCAGAACCCGGACCATATGCGGACCGCGCGCCCGGGAGACATCGCAAAAGACCGCCGACGCGGCGCGTCCGACGTCGTCCACCGCGGGCACTGGGGCCGGCACGCGGGGCCCTACGGGTGACCCGCCGTCACCTCGCCCGGCCAGGGGCGGTTACGCGTTGCGGCAGCGCGCCTCGAGAGTGTCCGACCGATGGCACTCCGACGGTCCGGCCGTCGCATCTCCCGCGGGCGCGCGCCGTACGAAAGGGAATCCGCACGTGAAGATCGCCAAGGCCGCTGCCGGTGTCGTAGGTGTCGCTCTCGCTGTGGGGGCCGTGTCCCCCGCTGTCGCCGCCCCCGAGCCGCGCGGCACGGACAAGCAGCTCATGGACTCCGACAGGCTCAGCACGAAGGCCCTCAAGAACCCGATCGAGGACCTCGGCGTCGCCGCGACCGTCCGGCCCCTGGCCAAGACCGCCGACCGGCTCGAGGCCGGCCGGATCACCACGACCCACGTCACCGGCGCGGCCACGACCCTCAGCAAGGTCGCCGACGTCGCGGGCCTCCACTAGCCGGTCGCGGGCCTCCACTAGCCGGCGGCGGTCACAGGCAGTCGCTGAGAAGGGCCGGGCGCTCCCGCCCAGCCCTTCAGCCGACCCGCTCAGTCCTACAGCCGACCCGCTCAGCCCTTCAACCGGTCCGCCAGGGCGAGGAGCAGGTGCAGGTTGGCGACCTTGGGGATCGCGCAGCTCAGCACGCCGCGGTTGGCGGCGTTGTTGAAGGTCAGGCTGCCGTGCATGACCTCGGCGGCGGCCACCTCCGTCCAGGGCACGGACTTCCTCTTGACCGAGACGCTGTGTCGGTCGAAGGAGACTCCTCCGTACGTCAACGTCTCGCCCCGCTGCAGCCGTTCGAGCGCCGCGTTACCCTGGGCGCGCAGCACGCCCTTCTGGATCTCCGGGCCCCACTGGCCCTCGTACACGACGAAGGGACCGCGCGTGTGCGAGTTCACGCCCACGCCGGGCAGGTCGCGCTTGAACAGGCCGTTGCCGCCGCGGCCGACCGACAGGGCGACTCCGTCCGCGCCGACGAGCATGTAGGTGGCGTCCTGCGTCATGCCGTTGAGGGTGGACAGGTTCTGGTGGACGCTTGTGGTCTCCCAGCGGAACACCCACTCGCGGCTGTCGGGGTCGGTGACGACAAGGCCCTCTTCGTAGAGGTGGAGCCGCGCGTCGCCCCACTGTTTGCCCGTGAGGCCCGCGCGGTTTCCGGCGCCCATCCGCCAACGGCCCAGGCGGGCCTGTTCCGCAAGGGCGGCCACCCGGCCTTCGGGTGCGGGTATTGGTTCGCGTTCAGCCATGTATGCCCCCGTGTGTCAGTCTCTTTGTCAGTCGCACTGTCAGCCACCGCGCCGGTCATCGCGTCGGTCACCGCGTCAGTCGCGGCCACTATGACGATCAACCCGGGCCGCCTGGTTGCGCGGGCGCACCACCCCCGTGTCGGCTCCTCGCGGGCGGGGATCGTAGGGTCGCGGGGATGAACCACTTTGACGACGCCTCAGGTGGCGAGAGTGCCGAGGAACTGCTCCGGGGCGTGCACGCGCGGCTGCTGCCCACCGACTCGCTGAGCCCGGAGATCGTGGCGGCCATGAGCTACGCGCGCGTCGTGGCCGACGGTCTCGTGTTCGCGTACGCCCTCGACCTGCCCACCAGCGTGCGGATCCTCACCGACGCCGATGTGGAGCGGGCCGGTCTCGAGGAGTTGGGCAAGGCGGCGTACGCGAACCTGATGCGCGCGCCCGTCGAGCACGACGAAGTGCCGCGCGAGGGCGGGGCGTTGCTGCACTCCGTGTACGGCGATTCCCACTTCGTCGCGAGCAAGGCGCTGTTCCTGTCCGAGCTGGCCAAGCAGGTCACCGGCGAGCCGCTGCCGGCCGCCGGGGCCCTCGTCGTCGTACCGACCCGGCACCTGCTGGCCTTCCACCCGCTGACGGACGGGTCGGTGGCCCACGCCGTCAACGACCTCGCCGCGTACGCACTCGGCGCCTTCGAGGACGGGCCGGGCGCGCTGTCCCCGCGGGTCTACTGGTGGCACCGGGGCGGCCTGACGTGCCTCACGGTCATCGACCACGACACCCGCACCTTCTCGCTGCGGCCGCCGCCGGAGCTGCTCAACCTGATGAGGGGCCTGGTCCGCCTCGACGGGGCCGGGCGGCTCGCCACCCGCACCGCCGCCGCCCATGTCCCGGGCACCGCCGAACTCACCCGCGCCACGGCCGAGGGGATAGCCGGCCTCGCCGAGAATCCCGCCGGTCTCGGCGACGCCTTCGCGACGGCGCTCTCCCTCGCCCACGCGCACTGCGCCACCGACCCCCACGTGTCCGACATCGACACCTGGGACGCCTGGGCCACCGCCGTGCAGCTCGGCTCCGCGCTGTTCACCGGCGCGCGGCAGCAGGAGTGCCACCTGGGCGAGGACCTCGTACGCACGCTCCCCGCCGTCCCCGCGGCGCCGCCGGCGGACGCCCGTGCCTGGCTCGACGCCTTCTACCTCGCGCTCGTCTGCCGCCAGCAGGAGCGGGCCGACCGTCTCGCACAGGTGCCGCTGGAGGTGCTGCGGCAGGACGACTCCGTCGACGCGTACGTCCTGCACTGGATCGACGCGCTCCAGAGCTTCTGGAGCCGGCACCCCATGGACGACATCGTGGCCAAGCTCTCCGCCGCCATCGAGGCGTCCATGCCCCAGTCGCTCGCCCACACCCCGCACGACTACGCGGACCGGATCGACTACCAGGCCATCGCGCTCTTCCACCGGCTGATCACCCGCGAGCACGACGCCTTCGGCGATGCCCTCGCCGAAGCTGTCGCGCACCACGGCGGGTACTGGGGCGACTCGGGGGCGCCGCGCGCCCGTGTGGCGCTCGGCCCGCTCGCGATGGCCTGCCTGGCGTACGACTTCGACTTCCCCGTCGCCACGAAGCAGCCGCACCTGCCCGTGTACCTCCTCAACCGGGAGCGGATCGAGACGATCCCCGGCTGAGGTCGCACACCACCAAGGAACTGAGGCCGCACACCACCAAGTATTAGTAAAATCTGGACCGATAGGGTGGCATGTGCACGAAGTCGCCCATCAGTACCAGGGGAGAGCTGTGTCAGCTCCACGAATGAGCCGAACGCCACTGCCAGGCATCGGTATGCGCTACGACCTCACCACGCGGGAACAGCAACGCCTTTCCGTCGTGGCGCACCGGGACGGCGGGCGCACGATCAGCGCGTACCGCTCCGACGACCCGGACGCCTGCGCGCTCTCCCTGCGGCTGTCCTCCGGCGAGGCGGCCGCGCTGGTGGACGCGCTGCTGCCGACGCACCAGAGCCCCAACCTGCTGCACACCACCGACCTCGGTCTCGTCGCCGAGCGGATCGAGGTCGCGGGGTCCTCGCACTGGAACGGGCGCGTGCTCGGCGATACGCGGCTGCGCACCGAGACCGGGACCTCGGTGGTGGCGGTCCTGCGGCGGGCCGACGCCATCCCCTCGCCCGCGCCGGACTTCCGGCTCGCGGGCGGGGACACCCTCATCGTGATCGGCACCCGGGAAGGCGTCGAGAGCGCCGCGGCGATACTCGGCCGGGAGTGATCGCGTGCACTCTGCCGTCCTGCTCATAGAGTTCGGCGCGATCATCCTCGCGCTCGGGCTGCTCGGCCGGTTCGCCGGCCGCTTCCAGTTCTCGCCCATACCGCTGTACCTCCTTGCCGGGCTCGCGTTCGGGACGGGCGGAATCCTTCCGCTCGGGACCAGCGAGGAGTTCGTGGCCATCGGCGCCGAGATCGGCGTCATCCTGCTGCTGTTGATGCTCGGGCTCGAATACACGGCCAGCGATCTCGTCAGCAACCTCAAGACCCAGTACCCGGCCGGGATCGTGGACTGCGCGCTCAACGCGCTGCCGGGCGCCGCGGCCGCGCTCCTGATGGGGTGGGGTCCGGTGGCCGCCGTCGTACTCGCCGGAGTCACCTGGATCTCGTCCTCCGGCGTCATCGCGAAGGTCCTCGGCGACCTGGGACGCCTCGGCAACCGCGAGACGCCGGTCATCCTGAGCATCCTCGTCCTCGAAGACCTGGCCATGGCCGTCTATCTGCCCATCATCACCGCGCTGTTGGCGGGCGTCGGCTGGGCCGCGGGCAGCCTGACGCTCGCGATCGCGCTGGGCGCGGCGGGGGCGGTGCTGTTCGTCGCGGTGCGCTACGGGCGACTGATCTCGCGGTTCGTGTCGAGCGACGATCCGGAGAAACTGCTGCTGGTCGTGCTCGGCCTCACCATCCTGGTCGCGGGCATCGCGCAGCAGCTCCAGGTGTCCGCGGCGGTCGGGGCGTTCCTCGTCGGCATCGCGCTGTCCGGTGAGGCGGCGGAAGGCGCGCACAGTCTCCTCGCGCCGCTGCGGGACCTGTTCGCCGCCGTGTTCTTCGTCTTCTTCGGCCTGCACACCGATCCGGCGAGCATTCCCCCGGTCCTGCTGCCCGCGCTCGCCCTCGCCGCCGTCACCGCGTGCACGAAGGTCGCCACCGGTTACTGGGCGGCGCGGCGGGCCGGGATCTCCGTCAAGGGGCGCTGGCGGGCCGGTGGCGCGCTGGTGGCGCGCGGCGAGTTCTCCATCGTGATCGCGGGCCTCGCGGTGACGTCGGGCATCGAGCCCCGCCTCGGCCCGCTGGCGACTGCGTACGTACTGATCCTGGTCGTGGCCGGGCCGCTCACCGCCCGCTATGCGGAGCCGGTCGCGGCGCTGGTCGGACGGATGTCCCGGCGACGGGATGTCGGGGAGCCCGAGGCCCGGGACCCGAAAGCCCCGGCTGCCGAGGCCCGGGCCGCCGGTGAGCCCGAAGCGCAGCCTCTGGAGCCCTCCCTTACCTCCAAGGTCATCGACAGCGACGGCACCCAGCCGCGAGAGTCGTGATCATTCGCACCGCAGCACCACGGAGGTAACCGTCATGCCCGAAGCAACGCAGGACACCAGGTCGGCCACGACCCGCGCCGTCGTCATGGAGCTGCTCGGCCGCATCGGAGCGGGCGACACCGCCCGCGTCGCCGAGATGTACGCCGAGCACGTCGACTGGAAGCTGAACTGGCCGGAGGCCGAGCACGGGCGGGCCGCGACGCCGTGGATCCGGCACCGGACGCGCGGCGACGAGGCCGCCCAGCACTACGGCGGGATCGCCGGGCACCATGTGCCGGAGGCGGCGGACACCCAGGTCGAGCGGATCCTGGTCGACGGCGCGGACGCCGTGGTCACGGGCGAGATACGGCAGACCGCCAAGGCCACCGGGCGGGCCTACAGCGCGCGCTTCGCCCTGCACCTGACCGTCGAGGACGGCCTGGTCACCCGGCACCACGTGTACGAGGACTCCCTCGCGGTGGCGCAGGCCTTCGACGGAGCGTGACCCCGGGCCTGATCCCGGGCGTGATCCGCCCAGGTCGCGGGCGCCGAGCGGGGCGCTTAGCGTGTGACAGGGGTTGCCTGTCGAGGCGGGGGGTCTGGAGGTCACCATGGACCGCTCGCCCGGCTCCGAGGGCGTACCGGAGGGCATACCGCAGCCGCTGTCACAGCCGGCCCCCTCCGCCGAAGCCCCTCCCCCGCCGCCCGCCGCCCAGCACACCGGCGGCAAGCACGAGCACCGCTGGCTGATCCTCGCGGTCATCGCCACCGCGCAGCTCATGGTGGTCCTGGACGCGACGATCGTGAACATCGCGCTGCCGTCGGCGCAGCAGGACCTGGGCTTCACCGACGGCAACAGGCAGTGGGTCGTGACCGCGTACGCGCTCGCCTTCGGCAGCCTGCTGCTGCTCGGCGGGCGCATCGCGGACCTGGTGGGCCGCAAGGCGGTCTTCCTGGCGGGGCTCGCCGGGTTCGCGCTGGCCTCCGCGCTCGGCGGCGCGGCGACCAGCTTCGGGATGCTGGTGATCGCCCGCGCGCTGCAGGGCCTGTTCGGCGCGCTCCTCGCGCCCGCCGCGCTCTCCCTGCTCAGCACCACGTTCACGGACCCGCGCGAGCGCGCGAAGGCGTTCGGCATCTACGGCGCGGTGGCGGGCTCGGGCGCCGCGGTCGGGCTGCTGCTCGGCGGCGTACTCACGGAGTATCTGGACTGGCGCTGGTGCCTGTACGTGAACCTCGCCTTCGCGGCGGCCGCGATGATCGGCGGCGCGCGCCTGCTGCACCCGGGGGCGCCGGAGGACCGGCCCAAACTCGACGTGCCGGGCACGCTGTTGGTGTCGGCCGGTCTGTTCTGCATCGTCTACGGCTTCGCCAACGCCGAGACCCACGACTGGGGCGACCCGCTGACGTGGGGGTTCCTCGTCATCGGCGTCGTACTCGTGACGGCCTTCGCCTGGTGGCAGACCCGGGCCTCGCATCCACTGCTTCCGCTGCGGGTGGTGCTCGACCGGGACCGGGGCGCGTCGTTCCTGGCGATGTTCATCTCCGGTGCGGGCATGTTCGGCGTGTTCCTGTTCCTGACGTACTACATGCAGCAGATCCTCGGCTACACGCCCATCAAGACGGGTCTCGCCTTCATCCCGATGGTCGCGGTGTTGATCGTGATCTCCGTGCTGACCACCAACGTCCTCGTACCGCGCTTCGGCGCGAAACCGGTCGTGCCGCTCGGCATGGGGCTCTCGGCGGCCGGGATGGTGTGGCTGACGGCACTCGACACCACCAGCGGTTACGCCTTGCACGTGCTGCCGCCGCTGCTCGTCTTCGGGCTCGGGCTCGGCCTCATCTTCGCCCCGGCGATGAGCATGGCCACCTCGGGCGTCGCCGCGCACGACGCGGGTGTGGCGTCCGCGATGGTCAACACCACCCAACAGGTGGGCGGTTCGATCGGTACGGCACTCCTCAACACCCTCGCCACGAGCGCCGCCGCCAACTACCTCGTCGGCAAGCGGCCGACGCCCGAGGTGCAGGCCCAGGCCCAGGTCCAGAGCTACGAGACGGCGTACTGGTGGTCGGCCCTCTTCTTCGCCGTCGGGTGCGCCATTACGGTCGTGCTGTACCGCAAGGGGCGGCCCGCCGACAGTCACTTGGGCGGCGGCGCGACCCACATGTAGGCCGGTCCGTCGCGCGAGTGGGCCGGTCCGTCGCGCGGGCGCTTCGGCCAGGAGGGCGGTGAATCCGTGACGACGTCCCCCGGCGACGCGGGCGGCGAGGACGCCGACGGCGGTGTCACCCTGGCCTCCGCGCGCGGCCGCTGGGTACTGACCAGCGCGGTCCTCGCCTCCGGCATGGCGATGCTCGACGGCACGGTGGTCAACGTCGCCCTGCCCACCCTCGGCCGTGACCTCGACGCGTCGATCGCCTCCCTCCAGTGGGTCGTCAACGCCTACATGCTCACGCTGTCCGCGCTGCTGCTCCTCGGCGGTGCGCTCGGTGACCGCATCGGGCGGCGGCGCACGCTCGTCATCGGCGTGGTGTGGTTCGCGCTCGCCTCCGCGCTGTGCGGGCTCGCGCAGGACTCGGGCACGCTGATCGCCGCGCGGGCGCTGCAGGGCGTGGGCGGCGCGCTGCTCACGCCGGGCTCGCTGGCGCTTGTGCGCTCCTCGTTCCGCACGCGGGACCAGGCCAAGGCGGTGGGCGCGTGGTCGGGGCTCGGCGGGGTGGCGGGCGCGATCGGGCCGTTCCTCGGCGGCTGGCTGATCGACGGGCCCGGCTGGCGGTGGATCTTCCTCATCAATGTGCCGCTGGCCGCCCTTGTCCTGTTCGCGGTACGGCACGTGCCGGAGAGCAAGGGCGAGAGCGCCGTCGGGCAGCGGTTCGACGTGCCGGGCGCGGTGCTCGCGGCGCTGTTCCTCGCGGGCGTGAGCTTCGCGCTGATCGGCGCGTCCGGCGACTCCTCGTTCGTGGCGGCGCTGCTTCCGGGCCTCGCCGGGCTCGCGGCGGGCGCGGTGTTCCTGCTCGTCGAGCACCGCCGCAGCAATCCGATGCTGCCGCTCGAACTGTTCCGCTCCGGCCTGTTCTCGGCCGCGAACGTCATGACGCTGTGTCTGTACGCGGCCATCGGCGGCATCCTGTTCATGCTGCCCGTGCAGTTGCAGACGACGCTCGGCTACGACGCGCTGCAGGCCGGCACGGCGACGCTGCCGATCACCGTCATGATGCTGCTGCTCTCGGCACCGGCGGGCGACCTGGCCCGCAGGATCGGGCCGCGCCTGCCGCTGTGCGCGGGCCCGCTCATCGCCGCCGCGGGCGCCGTGCTGATGCTGCGGATCGGCCCCGGAGCCTCGTACGTCGCCGACGTGCTGCCCGCCGTCGTCGTGCTCGGCCTCGGCATGAGCGTGTTCGTGGCGCCGCTCACCGCGACCGTGCTCGCGTCGGTGGACGCGTCCCGCGCCGGTCTCGCCAGCGGCGTGAACAACACCGCGGCCCGCATCGCCTCGCTCTTGGTCATCGCCGCACTTCCGCTCGCGGTCGGCTTGACGGGCACCGCGTACACGGATCCGGTCGCGCTCGACTCCGCCTTCGGGAAGGCGGCCTGGGGCTGCGCGGGACTGTTCGTCCTGGCGGGCCTCGCGGCCTTCGCGTTCATCCGGCCGCGGCCCTCGGACTGGCACGGCGAGGCGGGCAACAACCCCCACTGCACGTCCAACATGGCGGTGACATCGCCGCCGCTGGAGCCGGGTGCGTGCGGCGGGGACGACGCCGCCGGGGTGCGCCGGGCACGACGTGCGAGCTGACCCGGCGGGGCGCACACGCCGACAGGGCCGCAGTGCGCACGGAGTATCCCAGGCCCGTGTCCGCGCCATCAACCTCTCTGCGCGGTAACCCAGTTGGCGCAGGGTCCGATGCGGTTCACTCCACCGCGAGGGCCTATCGTGTACGCCATGTCCGCTCCCGAGCTGATCCGCATCGTCTCCCGCTCATCGCCCATGGCCCTCGCCCAGGTGGAGCGCGTACGCACCGAACTCGCCGCCCTGCACCCGGGCATCCGCACCGAGGTCCTGCCGGTGACCACCTCCGGCGACCGCTGGATGGGCGACCTGGCCAAGCTCGGCGGGAAGGGCGCGTTCACCAAGGAGGTCGACGCGGCGCTGCTCGCCGGGGAGGCGGACCTCGCGGTGCACTGCGTCAAGGACGTGCCGGCGGACCGGCCGCTGCCCGCGGGCACCACGTTCGCGGCGTTCCTCAAGCGCGACGACATCCGTGACGCCCTCATCGACCCCGCGGGCCGCACGCTGGACGAGCTGCCCCCCGGCACCCGCATCGGCACGTCGTCGGTGCGCCGCATCGCACAGCTCGCCGCGTCCCACCCGCACCTGAACTGCGTACCGATGCGCGGCAACGCGGGCCGCCGGCTCGCGAAGCTGGCCGGGGGCGAGGCGGACGCGCTGCTGCTCGCCGTGTCCGGCCTGGAGCGGATCGGCGCGACCGAGCACATCTCCGAGGTGCTGTCCGTCGAGACGATGTGCCCGCCGATCGGCGCCGGGGTCCTGGCGCTGCAGTGCCGCGAGGACGACGCCGCCACCATCGACACCGTGAGCGGCCTCGGCGACCGCGACGCCTGGCGCGAGGCCACCGCCGAGCGCATGTTCCTGCACGTGCTCCAGGGGCACTGCAACTCGCCGATCGCGGGCTACGCCCGCAGCGAGCCCAGCGGTGATCTGTCGCTGCGCGCCCGGGTGTTCACGCCCGACGGCAAGACCGTCCTCAACGCCCACGAGTGGGCGGGCCCGCTCGACCCGGCGACCCTCGGCACGTCCGTGGCGGTGACGCTGCTGCGGCAGGGGGCGCGGGAGCTGATCGACTCGATCGCGCACTGAGCCGGGCCCCCCGGCGTGGGATCGGCACGCCCGGGGGCCCGGCTCAGCGGATCGGCCGGAACGAGTAGTAGTAGTGGGACCGGTCGTTCCAGGAGAAGCCCGGGTCCACCAGCGCGGTCGCGCCGCCGACGCAGTCGCTGCTGGGCCACAGATGGACCCTCTTGCTGGTCATGTTGGTGCCCCTGACGGATCCGGCCGAGCTCATGTTGTAGCAGCGGCCGACCTCGGGGCTGAACTCGATGCCGCGGCGCCCGGCGTCGTCGTAGTACTCGAAGTAGCAGGTCCCGCCGCCCGGCGGTGGGCAGGCCGGCTCCATGATTCCGGGCTCCGCCGTGGCCCGCGCGCTCGAACGCGCTCCGCCGCCCGTCTGGGACAGGCCGGTCAGGCCGATGGCCAGCGCGCAGGTCAGGGCGATGCGCAGGGCGTTCCGTCGGTACGACATGGGGCTTCTCCTCGGTCTCGGTGCGAGTGTCTCCGGTCGGTCCCGGTGCGGATGTCTCCGGATCGTCGCGCCTGAGCCCCGCTCGGCGACATCACCCACACGGGCAGGAGCGGAGCACAGAGGGCTCATTGCGCCGGAGCGTGGGGGAAAACCCCCAGGTCAGTCGGAGGAAAGCAGCGTTCCGACGGGTGCGGTGGCGGTCCTAGCGTGAGGTGTGTTGATCACGCCGGGTACGCACCGGGCTGGGAGCGGGAGTTGTCATGATCGAGGTCCAAGGGCTGACCAAACGGTACGGGCCCACCACCGCCGTGGAAGCGCTGAGTTTCGAGGTACGGCCCGGGGCCGTGACGGGTTTCCTCGGCCCGAACGGCTCGGGCAAGTCGACCACCATGCGCATGATCATGGGTCTCGACCGGCCCGACGAGGGCAAGGCACTGGTCGCGGGGCGCCGGTACGGCGAACTGCGCTGGCCGCTGCGTGAGGTGGGGGCGCTGCTTGAGGCGCGGACGTTCCACCCGGGGCGCAGTGCGCGGGCGCATCTGACCGCGCTCGCCGCGGGGGGCGGCATCCGGCCCGCGCGGGTGGACGAGGTGCTCGCCGCCGTCGGCCTGAGCGGTGTCGCAGGGCGGCGCGCGGGGACGTACTCGCTCGGCATGGCCCAGCGCCTGGGGATCGCGGCCGCGCTGCTCGGCGATCCCGGGGTGCTGCTGTTCGACGAGCCGGTGAACGGGCTCGACCCCGAGGGTGTGCGCTGGATCCGGGAGCTGATGAAGTCGCTGGCCGCGGAGGGCCGCACGGTGCTCCTGTCCAGCCACCTCATCAGCGAAATGGCGCTCACCGCCGACCACTTGGTGGTGATCGGGCAGGGGCGCCTGCTCGCGGACACGACCGTGCGGGAGCTCACCACGCGGGGGCGCTCCCTCGAGGAGGCGTTCTTCGCCCTGACGGGCGCGAGCGCCGACTACCGGGGCGCCGCCCACCCCACGTACCGAGGCGCCACGGCCGACCACCAAGGCACTGCGGCCGACCACCACGAAGTCGCGTCCGCCATCGACGCCGCGCCGGAGAGGAACGACCGATGACCGCCGTCACCGCCACCGCGCCCACCGGACACCACGGCTTCGCGCACGCCGCCCGCATGGAGTGGATCAAGCTGCGCAGCCTGCGCTCCACGGCGTGGGCACTGCTGCTCACCGTCGCGGGCATGGTCGCCATCGGTGTCGTCACGATGGCGAACACCAAAGTGCCATCGGCCGACAAGGCCGCCGCGTTCGACCCGACGAACAACGTGCTCGCGGGCGTCGCCCTCGGCCAGCTCGTCGTCGGCGTACTGGGCGTCCTGGTCGTCACCGGCGAGTACACCTCCGGCTCCATCCGCTCCACGCTCGCCGCGATCCCCGACCGGCGCACACTGCTCACTGCGAAGGCGGCCGTGTACGGCACGCTCACCCTGCTCGTGGGCGAGGCGGTCGCCCTCGTGACGTTCTTCGCGGGCCGGGCGGCGCTGGCCGACGGCGTGCCGCGACCCGGCATCGGCGATCCGGGCGTGCTGCGGGCGGTGCTCATGTCCGGCGCCTATCTGGGCCTCATCGGCCTCCTGGGCATCGGGATCGGCGCCCTCACCCGGCACACCGCGAGCGCCATCGCCACGCTCGTCGGCGTCACCTTCGTGCTGCCCGCCGTCAACGGCGGCATCTCGGGGCCGACGGTCGCGAAGTTCTTCCCCACGATGATCGCCGGCAATTCCCTGGCCGTCGCCAAGCCCGTATCCGACATGCTCTCGCCCTGGACCGGATTCGCCGTGCTGTGCCTGTACGTCGCCGTGGTGCTCGGCGCGGGCGCGCGGCTGCTGGCCCGCCGCGACGCCTGACAGGGACACTGATGACCATGCACGACAGCTCACCGGCCACCCCGCTCCCGCAAGCCGGCACGGCCAGGACCCGCGCGGCGGCACTCCTGCGCGCCCCGCTCACCCGCCGCGCCTGGGCCGAGGCGGCGTACTGCCTCCTCGCGCTCCCGCTCGGCCTGGCGGGCGGCGTCCTGCTGGCCGTCCTGCTCGCGCTGGGCGCGGGTCTGGCGGTGTCGCTGGTGGGCGCGGTGGTCGGCGCGCTCGTGCTCGTGGGGTGCATGCGTCTCGCGCGGGGGCTCGGCGCGCTGCACCGGGGGCTCGCGGCGGGGCTGCTCGGTGAGCGGGTGCCGGGCCCGGCGGCGCCGCGCCCCGGCTCCGGGGTGTTCGGGCGGCTCGACGCGCGGCTGCGGGACGGGGCCGGGTGGCGGGCGGCCGCGTACGTCATGGTGAAGCTGCCGGTGAGCGCGCTCGGCATGTACGCGGTGCTGTGGTGGCTTACCGGCCTGATCAATCTCACGGCACCGCTGCGGTGGGGCGTCTTCGGGCAGGACGCCGGGTCCGGCGACGTGGGCGGCATGCCCGTCCTGACGCCGATCCCGGCCGGCAGCCTCGAAGTGCACACCTTCGCCGGTACGTTCGCGGCGCTCGCCCTCGGCCTCGCGCTGCTGCTGCTCGCGCCGTGGGCGACGCGGCTGGTCGTGGAGGCCGACCGGCGGCTGCTGCGGGCGCTCCTCGGGCCGAGCCAACTGGCAGACCGCGTGCGGGACTTGGAGGAGACGCGCGCGCTCGCCGTCGACGACTCGGTGGCGCTGCTTCGCCGTGTCGAGCGGGATCTGCACGACGGCGCGCAGGTGCGGCTTGTGGCGGTGGCCATGAGCCTGGACATGATCAAGGAGCGGCTCGGCGAGGCCGGTGACGCAGGGCAGGGCGGGCGGCTGGGCGCGGGCGGCCGGAGCGAAGGCGCCCCGGGCCCCGCCCGTCCGGACCAGGCGCACGACGGCGCCTCACCCCCGTCCCTCGATCTCGCCCGCGTACGCCAACTCGTCGACGTCGCGCACCACAACGCCACCGAAGCCCTCACCGAGCTGCGGGACCTGGCGCGCGGCATCCACCCGCCGGTCCTCGACGACGGCCTGCCCGACGCCCTCGCCACCCTCGCGGCGCGCAGCGCCCTGCCCGTCGAGCTGACCACGGACGTTCCGCGCCGCCCGACGCCCGCCATCGAGACCATCGCGTACTTCTGCGCGGCCGAACTGCTCACCAACGTCATCAAGCACAGCGGCGCCGCACGCGCCACGATCACCGTGACCGAGGAGAGCGAGGGCGGTGTCGGCATACTGCGGCTGCGCGTCACCGACGACGGGCGCGGGGGTGCCGCGGTGGGCCTGGGCAGTGGGCTGACCGGTCTGGTACAGCGGGTGCGGACGGTCGACGGACGGTTGCAGGTGCACAGCCCCGAGGGCGGGCCGACGGTGGTCGCCGTCGAGCTGCCGCTCAGCGCGTGAGAACATGCCGCCATGCGTGTCGTGATCGCTGAGGATGCCGCCGTCCTGCGGGAGTTGCTGGGCCAGATGCTGGTGGAGCGCGGCCATGAGGTGTGCGCGTCCGTCGGTGACGCGGAGGCGCTGCGTGCCGCCGTCGCCGAGCACCGCCCGGACGTCACGGTCGTGGACATCCGGATGCCCCCGTCGCACACCGACGAGGGCCTGCGCGCCGCCATCGACATCCGCCGCGCGTACCCGGGCACGGGCGTGCTGCTCTTCTCCCAGTACGTCGAGACGAAGTACGCCACGCGGCTGCTCGCGGACGGCTCGGCGGGCGTCGGCTATCTGCTCAAGGACCGGGTCGCGAACATCGCGGAGTTCACCGACGCGCTGGCCCGCGTGGCCGGTGGCGGCACCGCCCTCGACCCGGAGGTCGTCACCCAGCTCGCGGGCGCGAGCCGGCGCGCGGCCGAGCTCACGCCGCTGACCGCGCGCGAGCGCCAGGTCCTCTCCCTGATGGCCGAGGGCCGCTCGAACGCGGCGATCGCGCAGGCCCTCGTGGTCTCCGCGGGCACCGTCGAGAAGCATGTGGCCGCGGTCTTCGACAAGCTGGGGCTGCCCGCGTCGCACGACGCGAACCGGCGGGTGCTCGCGGTGCTGCGCTATCTGCGCGACTGACGCGGCGCGCATGCCGGGGGACGCGGCGCGCCTCACTGGATCGCGTCGGAGCCGAGCGCGTCGTCCACCGCCGAGCCGTACAACGAGCCGCCCTCGTCGTCCATGAGGTAGCAGTGGACGGGCTGGTCCCGGGTCCAGGCCAGCTCGGTGACCGTGCGCGCGGTCCACGTCAGGTCGTCCAAGCCCCTGTAGACGGCGGAGAACTCGGCGAAGCTGCGCCGGCACTGTTGCTTGGCGTGCGCCTGGATGACCGCGTCCCCGGGGTAGTCGACGGCCTCGTAGGGGTCGGGGGTGGCGAAGAGTTCGAAGCGGTGGGCGTCCGCGCAGTCCACGACGAGCGCCGAGGTCGCCGAGGACCCTGCCGACGCGCAGTCGCCGATGTCCAGGGCGTCCCATTCGGTCAGGGTGCCCGCGGGCCTGGTGGGCCCGGTGGGGGAATCGGTGTCCGTGGGGGTCTCCGTGCCGGGGCCCGGGTCCGTTTCCGTGTCCGTGGGCGTTCCGGTTTCCGTCACCGTGGCTGTGTCGGTGTCCGTCGGCGTCGACGTGTCCGATGCGTCCGACGTGTGCGTACGGTCGGGGAAGGGACCGATGCCCCACTGCGGCAGCGAGTCCTTGGGGATCACGTCCGCGCTGATCGCGGCGGCGGCCGCCGTGCCCAGGACGAGGACGGTCACGAGGGCGAGGAGGCCGCGTCGTACCCGGCGGCGGCCGCGCGCCTTGCCGCCTCCACGGTCGGCGGGTGCCCCGTCTCCCCAAGGGGGCGCGGACGCGTCAGGGCCGGGGACCCAGGAGTACGGGATCTGGAACTCCCCCGGGTCCCGCGCATAGGGGTCCCCCCGATGTCCCTGGCGCGGCGTGGCCATACGCCGAGGGTGCCAGGTGTCTGTCCCGTTGAGTACAACTCCGAGCGAATTCGGCGAACTTGCCACGGACTGTTGCCCGCCGTGGGTATTTCGCGGGACATTGCGTGGTGCGCCGACTGCGAGGGTTTTGTCGCGGTTCCGGGGGGACTTGGGGTGCTCGCCGGGGGCGGCGCAGGGGGGAGGTCCGCTGTCATGGACCCCAGCACGGACGGATATGAGCAGTGGGCGCTCGGCATGCTGGAGGCGCTGGAACGCGCGCCGACGCACGACACGGAGGACACCGAACTCACCGCCCGCCGCGAGGAGTTCAGGGCGACGGTGGCGCAGTTCCTCGGCGAGGTGCGGGATCCGCTCACGATCGGGGTGGTCGGCGAGTTCAGCTCCGGCAAGTCCCTCCTGATCGAGTCGCTCCTCGGCATGCCGGGGCTGCTGTCGGTGAGCCACGCGCCGACGACCGGCAACGTGACGGCCATCCGCGTCGACCAGGCCCGCGACGGCGAGCCCGCGCCGTCCCTGTGGGAGCGCGGGGTCGTCTACTGCACGCCCGCGGAGACGGCCGAGCTGATGGCTCATCTGCACGGCAGGATGGGGAAGTTGGCCGCTCTGGAAGGCCTGGCGGAGCGGGACGTCGACGCGCTGCGGACGGCGCGGCCCGACCGTGAGGGGTGGCAGCCCCTGGTCGACTGGTGCCGCCGCCACGGGCGTTCGGCGCAGGGCTCCAAGCTGAGCGCCGCGGCCACCGAGGCGCTGCTCGTCGCCGACGCCCACAAGGAAGGCGCGGCGCTGCTCGGCCGCCGCTACGACCTGTCCGACGCCCAGGCCAAGCTGGCCATGTCGCTCAAGGACGTACCCCCGGAGGAGAAGGGCGGCGGCTGGGACAGGCAGGGCACCCCGGACCCGGAGGGCGGCAGCATTCCGGACGACGTGCTCGCCGCCTGCGTACCCCTCATCCGGAAGATCGAACTGCGGGTGCGCGTGCCCCGGCGCATCTGGGACCTCGCGGACGTCGGCGCGCTCACCCTGATGGACTTCCCCGGGCTCAACGCCTCCGGGTCCAGCGTGCGCGACCGGTTCCTGAGCCGCCGTGAACTGCGCGACATCCACACGGTTCTGATCCTGATGAACGCCCAGCGCGGACCCACGGCCGGCGAGCAGGACTTCTTCGACATGCTGCGCGAACCGACGGCCGACGGCCGGGAGCGCAGGTCGGACGAGGAGCTGCGGGAGAGCATCCTGGTCGCGGGCGGCCGCTTCGACCAACTGCCCGTCGACGACCCGGCGGCGCTGCGCGCCGCGCTCCTCAACACGCCGGAGCGGCTGACCGAGCGGCGCCTGCTCGGGCACCGGGACACCGCGGTCCTCAAGCGCGTCGTCGAGGCCGCGCAGTCGCTGCTGCCCGCTGGGCAGCACAAGCAACTCGTCCTGGCGTCCCCGATGGTGGGCCTCGCCGCGCTGCGCGCCTCGGGGGCGCTCGGCGCCGTGCCCGACGTGTCGTCGCGGGCCCGGCCGCAGGCCGCGGGCCAGTCGGTGCCGCCCGGCATGTGGGCCCAGGTGGCCGACCGGCTCGCGGCGGACGCGCCGGGCAGCCCCCTGATCGTCGCGCTGCGGGAGTTCGCGCGCGACGGCGGTCTCGGGCTGCTGCGCCGCGAACTCACCGGGCACGCGCGGGCGCACGGCGGCAGGCTCAAGAGCGGCTCGGTGCGCCGCCGGGCCGGGGCCGTGGAGCGGATGCGGCTCGCGCTGATCGCGGCGGAGCGCTCGGCGCATCCGGAGATCGAGTACCCGCCCGCGTACCAGGAGATCCAGCGCACGCTCCACGAGACCCGGCTGCTGTTCGCCGGGCTCAGGGAGACGCTGGTGCTCGGGCGGGGCGCGAACGGCACGCAGGGCGACGAGTTGCGCCAGTACCTCGTCGACGAGGCCGCCGCGGCGGTCGCCGCGTGGCCGCAGTGGAAGGAGTTGTTCGCCGCGGTCGACCGGGACCGGCATCTGGTCGTGGCACCCTCGGCCACCGAGGACGACGCGGACTTCGACATGCGGGTGCAGGAGGAGCTGGCGCTCCTCGGGCTCTTCGCGGAGGAGCCGACCGCGTCGGAAGGCGAACCGCGGCAGACGATTCCGGGCGGGCCCGGGGAACTGCTCGCGTCGTTCCGCGCCTCGCACGAGGTGCTGCTCGACCTCGTCCACGACCGGATACGCGCCGCGTACGAAGAGCGTCTCGACCAGTACGCGGGCGTGCTCGACGACCTGCGCGAGCGTTGGATCGCCATCGCCGCGGAGGAGCAGCGCAGGGGCACGCTGTCCGGAGCCCGCCGGGGCCGGCTCGGCGCCCTCATCATGACCATCAACGTGGAGGAGTTCCGCACCAGGCTGCGGGAGACGGCCGTCCCCGAGCAGGACTCCGGCGCCGTGGAGTCCGGGTTCCCGCTGCGGCCGGACCGGCTCTTCCCCTGGCATCCCGAGCAGCCCGAGGACCGCGACCCCCTCGAACGGCACGTCGCCCATGTCGTGCGGATGCGGCGGGAGTTGGTCGCCGCGCTCGTCGACCTCGTGCACGGCCGGCTCGCCGCGCACCAGACGCAGTTCGCCCAGCAGGCGGGCAGGGCCCTGGCGGTGGGCGAACGCTATGCGAACGCGACCGACACACCCGAGCTGCTGCTTTCCGGCATACGGGGCGAGGGGGCGGCCCCGGGCGCCGCGCCGCTCGACCTGGCCGCCCGGCTCGAAGCGACACCCGCGCCCAAACCGCCGTCCACACACCGCGCCGCGCACGCGCCGACGCGACCTGGCGCGCCGTGAACACCGCTGCCGCCCCGTCGCACACGGCACCCTGCACCTGGCATCGACGCCCGGACTCACCGACGGAGACACCGGAGATACCGGAGACACCATGGGACTGACCGCCCGCTTCTCGTCCTCGGGGCCGTCCTGTGTGGCCGACGCCCAAGGAGAGGGATTCACGCTCCTCGGCCCGCTGTCCGCACTGCGCCCTCCCGACCTGCAGCTCTGGCCGACCCCCGGCGGCGGCACCCTGGTGAGCCGGGTCGAGGTGCTCGCGGCGCCCGGCCTGGCCGAGGAGGACCGCCTCGCGCTGTACGGTGCGTGGAGTTCCGTCGAGGGGCACGTCGTGACGGCGCCGGTGAACGTCTCCGGTGCGTCCGTAGCTTTGTCCGCGGCCGCGGGCCACGCCGACATCCCCGTCGTCGTACGCCTCACGCACCACGACATGAACCCGGTCACCGGACGTCCCGTGAGCACCATCCACGCCGTCACGGACGTCGCCGCCACGCTCCATCTGGACATGGCCCGGCAGCAGCCCTCCCCGCCTTCTACCGCAGCGCCCCAGACGGCGCGTGCCGAGGCGCACCGTCCTTCGGCGGACGCGGGATCCGGCGCCTGGTACGACCCCGCCCAGTGGACCGAGCCGCTGCCCGAACCCTCGGCCAGGGCCGCCGCCGCACCGGCCGCCGCCGCGCCCACCGGTGCCGCGACCGGCGGTCACGGACCGCGCCGGGTGCCCGGCGACGCCGTACGCCACTTCGGCTTCGCGGCCGTGGACTTCGGCACCACGAACTCCACGGTGACCATCCACGACATGCGCCAGCTCGACGTGCGCGCCATGTCCCGGCATCAGGAGACGCGCCTGCGCCAGGAGCTCGTCGCGCTGCTGACCGACGCCGACGCGCCCGGCGCCGAGCGGGCGCAGTGGCAGGAGCTGCTCGCCGACGTGGCGCGCCAGTACCTCACCGACGGCGCGGCGGGGTCCGCCGGTCCCGACGGCTTCCAGAACGGCGGCGCGGGGCGGGCGTTGGCGGACTCCCTGGACGGCGGGTACGGCGACGAGGGGTGGGTGCACGCCCTGTACACGGCGCTCGAACTGCGGGTCGCGTCCCGCGACGAGCGGCTGCGCAAGGCCGCCGCCCCATTGCTGCACCAGTGCTACCACCGGGCGTTCGACGAACTGCCGCTGGACGTCCTGCGCCTGTTCACCGCCGACCTCGACCACTCCGGCGGCAGCGAACTGCCCAGCCGCATCGAGGTGGTCCAGACCCACCCGGAGCTGCGGGTGCGGATGGGCGAGGAGCGCGTCGCGGTCGGCGGCGGGCCCGGAGCCCGCTCGTACCGCGGCCTGAAGCAGTACCTGGGCCGCGACCACCGGATGGAGGGCCTGGAGCCCGCCACCGCGGACGACCTGATCCGCGAGGGGCTGCGCTATCTCCTGGACCAGACCGACGAGTACATCGCCGCGAACCCCAAGGAGTTCCACCAGGGGAAGATCGACCACGTCGTCATGACGTACCCGACGGTGGCGCCGCCCGTCGTGCGCCGCAGGCTGCGGGAGCTGGTCGGGGCGGGCGCCGAGGGCGCGGGCGACGGGCTCGGCGTCACGCTGGTGGACACCCAGTTCGACGAGGCGGTCGCGGCGGCCCTGTTCTTCATCATGCGGGACTTCGCGGGCGACTTCGTCGCGGGCGTCGAGGCGTTCCGGGCCCGCTGCCGTCCGCTGCCCGGCACCGACCGGGCCTGGCAGCAGAACGTACTCGTCGTCGACGTCGGCGGCGGCACCTCGGACCTCGCACTGATCAACCTCCACCTCAAGGACGCCACGCCCGATCCGATGGCGGGCCAGGACCCCCGCTTCGGCGGACGTCTGTACGTCCTGACTCCCACACTCCTCGGTTCCACCGGGCATCTCCAGCTCGGCGGCGACCTGATGACGCTCCGGCTGTTCCGCTGGTACAAGGCCGCGTTCGCCGACCACCTGCTGACCAGCCACCCGGACCGGTACGAGCACGTCGTGGGCTCACTCGATGATCCGTACGCCGTCGACGGCCGCTACGTACCGCGCACGCTGCTCGACCGCGGCCACCACACCAAGCGCTATCCAGCCGACCTCGTCGACCGGGTGGTGCCCACGCGGTGGAGTGCCGAGACGGTGGTCTCGGCGGCGCGCGAGGACGCGGAGCAGACGTTCTGGCTGCTGTGGGAGCTCGCCGAGGACGCCAAGAAACGGCTCGGCGCGGGTGACGCGGTGTACCAGCCGCTGCCCGAGACGCTGCACGCGCTCCTGGACCGCATGGGGGCGCCGCAGGGTTCCGAACCCGAGTGGGCGCCGCTCCTCGACGCCGACACCTTCGCGGCGCTGCTCGCCCCCGACATGAAGGAGATCATGGATCTCGTGCTCGCCCTCACGAAGAACATCGTGCCGGGCAGCGAGCTCGACCGGATCTTCCTCACCGGCAAGAGCAGCCGCATGCCGCTCCTTCGGCACAGCCTGGAACGGCGGCTGCGGCAGGACGGCGACGTGCCGTGGAACCCCGCGGGCGTCGCCGTGGAGAAGGAGTACGGCAAACTCGCGACGTCCATCGGCGCCTGCTGGGGCCATCACATCCGCCGCTTCGCGCACACCGTGCGCAACGCCCGTGGCGTGCTCGGCCGCGGCCGCTACGTGCTGCGCATCGAGGTGGACAACCTCAGCTACTACCTGCCCTGCGACTTCGGCCCCACCTACCAGCTCGCGACCAACGACCCCACCCACGCCCTGCTGCGCGTCGGCGCCCGGCTCAGCCCGATCGGCCCCGGCGGCACCTGGGCGGTACGCAGCAAATGGCAGAGCCTGCCCGCGAGCCTGCGCATCCACCGCAACGTCGGCACGGGCTGGAAGGAGTGGGGCGCCTTCGACCCCGACGCCTACGTCCGCCTCGAGGAGCCCGGCTTCCACCTCAACATGACGGAGTGGACGCGGGAGGCGACGTTCGAGCTGGAGGTGAACGCGGATCTCGATCTGTCGGTGCATCTGGCGCGGGGGGCTCCGCATTACGAGGTGGGCGGGGTGGCTCCGGTGCGGGTTGCCTTTGACGGCGGTGACGGGGGTCAGGGGGGTGGCAACGGTGGTGGCGGCGGTGGCTGGGCGCCGATCGAGATCGTCGCCGACACCCGGGTGGCCGGGGACCGGCCGGATGTGGGTGTGGTCGTGTTCAGCCTGCCGGAGGATCCTCGGCGGCCGGTCGGGGGGCCGCGCGAAGGGGGCTCGGCGTGGCCGGAGTCCGGAGTGCCGCTGTCCGGAGGGCCGCTGTCCGGAGGGCCGGAATCCGCGGAGCCGCCGGAGTCCGGGGTGGCGCCGCGTCCCGGGGAACCCGCGGCCGGGCAGTCCGTGGGGGTCGAGGCCGTGCCTCCCGCCGTCGAGGCCCGCAGGTTCGACAAGGTCTTCCGGGTGGGCTCGGCGGGCGCGGCGCGGGCCGTGCGGGGCATGACGAGCGAGCCGCTCGGCGCGCCGCCGCCCGACGGCTGGTCGTTCTATCTGCGCTATCCGGCCGAGCCGGACCGGAAGTGGGACCTCCTGGGGGTCGTGCCGGTGCCGGACGCGAACGGAACGTCTGTGGCGACAGCGCCCGGGACGGCCTACGCGCCGGAGCCGGGTGAGGCCGAGGAGGGAGCTGGGTACGTGGCCACGCTCGACGAACACGGACACCTGCGGGTGCACCGCGACCCCGTCCCCTACTGGACGGCCGACTCCATCGCCGAGATGTGGCACCGGCCGGGCTCGGTGTTCCGCGTCGACATGAGCGACACGAAGGCGTCGTACGTTGCCGAGCGCGACCCGTTCAACGGCGAGCACTGACCGCCATGGACGCGATGCGCAGACTCACCCGGGTACCGGACTCTCGGCTCGCCCTCGTGGCGCGGGCCCAACTCGCTGGGATGCAGGCCGCGTTGGGGGCGGCGTTGGATGCTTTTCCGGATGATGCGGGGGCTCGGGAGTGTCGGGGGGCGTTGGAGGAGGTGGGGGTGGTGTTGGCGGAGGCGGTGGCCTTGACGCGGGCGGGGCCTTTGATGGAGGCGGGGGCTTTGACGCAGGCGGGAGCGCCGATGCCGGCAGGTCCCCCGGCACAGACGGGGGCGGCCCGGGCGGGTGGCCTCGACGCGGCTGCGTCGACTGCGGAACGGCCGGCTGCCGGTGCGGGGGTGTCGGCTTTGGGGGCGGGGGCGGGGGCGGGGGCGGGGGCTTTCGCGGGTGGGGGCGGTGCAGGCGGTGCTGGTGCGGGCGGACTTGGTGCGGGCAGTACTGGTGCGGCTGGCTCCGATGCGGCAACTCACGGAGAGGCCGATGCGGCTACGGCCGCTGGTACGGGCACTGCTGGTGCGGGCGGTGTGAGTGCGGCTGGCTCCGATGCTGCAACTCACGGAGAGGCCGATGCAGGTACGGGCACTGGTGGTGCGGACCAGGCTGGTGCCGCCGCCCCCGGCACGGCTGCTGCCCACACGGGCATGGGCGCTGCGGACGCCACCCCCGCCACACACGTTCCCGATGCGGCCATGCCCCGTAGGGACACTTCCGCCACGCCCCGTCCTGGCACGACCACTACTGGCGCTGCCGCCGGTGCAGTTGCTCCCGGTGCGGCTCCGGCTCCTGGAGACACCCCAGCGACAGCCGCCCCCGGTACGGCCGCTACGGGTGCCACTGCATGTGCGGCTACGGGTGCGGCGGCCCCCGGCACGGCCGCCTCTGGTGCAACCGCCCCCGGCGCAGACGCTGCTGAGACGGCTACCCCCAGAACGCCCACTACTGGTGCGGCGGCGCCCGGCACGGCTGCTCCCGGCAGAGGTGCTCCCGGTGCGACGACTGGTGCGGCCATCCCCGGCACAGACACTGCCGGTACGGCCGCCCCCTCACCCCCAACCGCCGCGCCCGCCCCCGGCCCACAACCTGCGACCGCGCCCACGCCCCTCAATACCGCCACCGACACTCCCCCCATGGGCACACCGATGCCCGGCGCGGCCGCAGTCCCCCCGCCCCCACCCCCTGCCGCCGACCCCCATCTGGCCGCCCTCGCCGCCGAGTTGGGCCGCAACCCGGACAGCGTCGCCCATCTGGGGCCGCTCCCCGCGCCGGACGTGTCGGACACGGCCGTGCTGTGGCACTGGTTCCATCTGACCCTGCTGCGCCTGCCCTCTCCGCACGCTGCCCAATGGCGCGCCCGCGCGCGGCAGTTGCCGATGATGGCGGGCGATCCGGGCGGCGAACTCTGGGACGAGTGGCGGGCACTCGACGGCGGGCAGGTGCTGTTGCCCCCGCTGCCCCGCTTGGGGGTTTCCGGGGTGCGCCTCAGCCGGGCGGGCTCGGTGGCGCCGTGGGCGATGGCGGCCGCGGAAGCCGGGGAGCAGCCGTCCGGAGAAGGTTCGGGCAGACACAGGGACCCGCGAACGACGCCCGCGCTGGGCGACCCACGCTCGCCGCTGAGCGTCTGCGTCGTCCTGGCCGGCTGGGTAGCCGAACTCGCCGCCCTGGACGGCCAGTTGCACCACTGCCTGGAGAACGTCGCTCACCGAGGCGTGGTGCCGTTGCGCGAGACGGAACACCGGGAGGCCTACCGACACGAACTCGCCCAGCGGATCGGGCGCCTGGCCCGCCAGACACCGGACTCGGCGGCGGAGCTGCGAGCGGCCCTGGCCGTCGACGAGGCTCTGTGTTCCGTGCTGCACCTGCCCCCCGCCGCACCGGGAAGCTGGTGGGCACAGCTGGCCGAGACCTCGCAGCGAGCCGTGCTCGAACTGCGCCGCAGGGTGCGCGACAACGGTGCCGACGTCGCCGTGGAGGTACTCGCCCCGTCCTACCGCGAGGCCCGCCGCCGCACCGGGGGCAACGACATCCCCCTGGACGCGGGCGGCCGCAAGGGCCAGGTGCTGGCCGGGCTGCGGCTGTGGGCACGTATTGAGGGGAGGGAGTTGCCCGGGCGGGTGGTGTATCGGGGATGAGCGCCCGGCAGGGCACCAGCCCGACCCAAGAACAGGAACGGGCGACAAACACGGGAAGGGGGACCGCCCGCCATGACCGAGAGCGCCGCGCACGGCCCACGCTGGCCGTCCAAGCCCGAGTACGCCGAAGCGGTGCAAGATCCGGCCACGGCCTTCGCCGACCCGGGCCTGGCCCGAGGCGTGCTCGACCTCAACCGGCTGGGCATGCCCCGCACCAGCTCGGGCCGGAACGCCGTAGTCTTCCGGCTGCTCGGGGACCGGGGCCCGTGCGCGGTACGTTGCATGACCCGCGAACCCGTGGCAGGCGCACGCCGCTACGACTCGCTGAGCCGCTACGTCGAAACCCGCCCCTGCGCCGCCCTGACCCCGGCGACCTGGCTGGAGCGCGGCATCCTCGTGGGCGGCGCGTGGTGGCCGGTGGTGCTGATGCCGTGGGTACCCGGGGACACTCTGGACCTGGCCCTCGCCCGCCACCTCGACGAACCCCGAGCCTTGCGCCACCTCGCCGCCAACTGGCGTGTGGTCCTTCGCCAGTTGGCCCAGGCAGGCCTCGGCCACGGCGACCTCCAGCACGGCAACGTCCTGGTCGACGACGAACTCCGGCTCCAACTGGTCGATCTCGACGGGGTCTGGGTACCGGACGGCCAGGAGTGGCCGCGAGCCGACGCCGGGCACCCGGACTACCGACACCCACGGGAAGCCGCGGACCTGCAGGGCGTACGCCTCGACGCCTTCCCGGCCTCCGTGATCTTCCTGTCCGCGCTGGCCGTCGCGGCGGACCCGGGCCTGTGGGAACTGCACACCCAGGAAAACCTGATCTTCCGCGAGACCGACTTCGCCCAACCCGGCCGCACCCCCCTCTGGGAACGCCTGGGCGCCTCCCCCGACCCGCGCGTCGCAACAATGTCCCGCCGCCTGTCCGCCGACTGCGCACGGGCGCCTGGACAGTCGGGCGATCCGGAACAACTGGTCACCGAGGCCGGCCCCAGTCCCACCTGAGCTGGTTCTCCGCATCGAACTCGACTGTCGCGAACTCAAACACGGCCTCGGCCTGGACCACTTCCCAGGGCCGCACCTGGCGCGGATGGCCGACTAAGTGAACCGCCACTACCGAAGTCGAACCAGCTCCGGCAAGGGAGACGGCTTGTCGGTCGGGGACGGGACCCTGCCGCAGAACTCCGCTTCGATGACATTCACGTAGAGCCGTCCATCCTGCAACCAGTCACCGTTGACGTTGAAGGTCAGCTGGTGCTTCCCGTCCAGCGTGCCGAACATCCCGGACAGGGAGCCGTTCGCACGGCCGGTCTTACCCACCACCTTCACTCCGCAGGACAGCTGCCCGAACTCGACACCGAGCCCATACCCCAGCCCGTCCCCCGCCGGGACTTCATCGAGCATCTCCTTCATCTGCTTCGGGGGCAGTAACTGCCCGCTCACCAGGGCTTGTTGGAAGCGATTGAGGTCGCCGCTGGTGGAGATGACGTCGCCGGCCGCGCCCAGCCATGTCATGTTCTGTTCGGTGGCGTCATGGATCTTGGCGTCGGGCTCATCCTGGTGGAGCCGGGAGTAGCCGACGGGGTGCGGGTTCGGCAACTGTGGTGCCGTGCCGGGGAACGATGTCCCGGTCAGCTTCAGCGGCTTGATGATGCGGCGTTCGACCTCCTGCCCGTACGAATGGCCCGTCACCTTCTCGATGACCATCCCGGCGACCACGAAATTGGTGTTCGAGTACAGCGGCGCTTGCTCCGGATCGGGCATGGGTGGGTACTTCAGCGCTGTCGCCACGAGTTCCTCGGGCGCATGGGTGTCGTACCGGTGCTCCGGGAAGCCAGGACCGGCGGCATTGTGTATGAACGCGGGATCCGAGGTGTAGTCGGCGATGCCGCTGGTGTGGTTGAGGAGCTGACGCAGAGTGATCCTGCTCCCGTCGTAGCCGTTGCCCTGCACCAAGCCGGGCAGCCACGTCTCGACCGTGTCGTCCAGGCTCAGTCTCCCTTCCGCCTCCAGTTGGAGCACGACGGTCGCGACGAACGTCTTGGTGATGCTGGCCCCACGGAAGTGATCGCCGGGGGAACGCTCACGGCCCGTGCTGGTGTCCGCATGACCGGACGCCGCGAACCAACTGCCGTTACGATCCCGGACCTTGGCGGCCACTCCGGGAAGTCCGCCCTTCTCGACGAGATCACGCAGTGCGGTCCGGGTGGCCTCGTGGCCACCGTGCTCTGACCGCGCCGCGTGCGCGGACGGGGCGAGTGCTGCCGCTCCAGCGGCAATCGCCATTGCCAGAGTGAGTGAGACAGTGCATGCAACGCGCTGCTTCATGTCCGTGTGCCTCCTGATCCCCAAGGGGCAGTGCCTGCCCCTTGGGGAGGATGACGCCGAACGCAGGCCTCAGAGTTGAACATTGGAGTGGTCGCCCACGCCGTAGCGACCAGAGCAACGGCCCCTACGAGACAGTCGCATGATCGCCCGGACAGGTCCTGGCCCTGCGTGATCCGCGCTGTCGGCTGTTCGCCCGTCATCACCGAGCGGATCCGCCGCTCCAGCACGTCCGCCCACGCCTCCGCCGACGGGCTCGCGCCCTCCTTCGGCGTGTGGACTTGCGCTTCTATGCCGCCCACGCGGAACACGACATGCGCGAACCGCTCACTCGTGAAGCTCAGGCTCTCGTCTCCGGCCCCGGCGTCCGCCAGTCCTGGGGCAGGGCGCCGCACTCCCCGAACTGGCCGGACTTCCGCCCGAGGCGGCGGCACTGGCCCGGCTTCCGGAACTCTCCCTGGGGGCCGGTGCGACGGCCTGTCTCGTCGTCGGAGGCGAGGGCAACGCCAACGGCAACGGCCAACCGCTCGATCCCCTGCACGGCAACGCCCCCGACCGCCCGCTGACCGACCGGTCTCCTTCAGCGCTGGGCCGGCGGCTATCGGCCCACTTGGACCCGGAAGGAGAGCCGGTCGCCCTCCGTCTGGACTGCGGCGCTCTGCAGGGTCGGCTCTTTGTACGACGGCGTCTGCTCGATCAGGATGGGGCAGCCGTGCTCGTCGTTGAGGCAGCCGCCGCGTTCGGCCCCGAGGGTGTCGACCCGGGCTACGCCCGCCTGCCGCTTCATCCACTCTTCGACCAGGAGGACCTGGTCGGCGCAGTGTTTGACGCACGGGTCGGGCCACGTGTACGTCACTTGTGCCTGGTCTTGGTCGACGCGGGTCGTGGTCGGCCCGGAGAATCCCGTGGGGACCGTGAGGGCGTCGGCCACAGTCCGGTTGGCCTCGTACGTGCTGTTGTCGCCGCCCCCCTTGTCAAGGAAGTACCCGGCATACGAGACCAGCGCGATCACCAGCATCGTCGCGCCCAACTTGGCCCACGGCGAGACACGTCGGCGCGGTGCGGGCCGCGGCCCGACGGTGGGCTCCGCCGCGACCTGCGGCGCCCGCACGGCGGGGCTCCACGCCGGCATCGTGGGAGGTGCGAGCACAACGGGGGCTGCCATGGCGGGAGTTGGCGCTGCCGCGCCGTTCAACTGGGCCTGCAGCTGATCCATGGTCAGGCGCGCCGCTGGATCCTTGTGCAGCAGCCCGTCGAGCACGGGGCCGAGCACCCCCGCCCGCACGGCCGGAATCGGCGGCTCCGTCGCGACGGCGACCAGGACCGCGCTCGGGGCCGTCCCGGCGAACGGGGCGTGGCCCTCCACGGCGGCGTACAGCGTCGCGCCCAGGGACCAGAGGTCGGACTCGGCCGTCGCGGGCAGGCCCCGGACCTGCTCGGGCGCCATGAACGCGGGCGTGCCCATGATCATGCCGGTGGCGGTGAGGGTGGCGTCGCCTTCAAGGGCGGCGATCCCGAAGTCGGTCAGGACGACCCGGTCCTCTTCGAGGAGGATGTTGGCGGGCTTGATGTCCCGGTGAGTGATCCCCATCCGGTGCGCGGCACCGAGCGCAGCCGCCACTTGCCGCCCGATATCGGCTGCCCGCTGGGGCGTGAGCGCGCCTTGTGCCTCGATGAGGTCGGCCAGGGACCCGCCGTCCACCAGTTCCATGACGATCCAGGGCCGTCCGTCGAGGCCGGATATCCGGTCATGAACGGTGATGATCCCCGGATGCTTCAGCCGTGCGGCGGCGCGGGCCTCACGGTCGAGGCGGCCGATCCAGTTCTGCCGCTCGGCCTCGCCCAGATGCTCGGGCAACTGCAACTCCTTGACAGCGACGTCCCGCCCCAACTGCTCATCGTGGGCCTGCCAGACGGCGCCCATCCCACCCTGGCCGAGCAGTCGGCTCAACCGGTAGCGGCCCGCGAGGAGTTGTGCGTGATCGTCGTCCACGCATGGAATATAGCCGGGCCGCCCGCGCTGGACCCTGGCGGTCAGAACCCCGGTGACGGACTCGTCCCAGTGCTTCGAGCACTTGGGCGCTGTGTGCCGTGCCCGTGCCGATACCCCGTCGCTCTCGCCCCGCCTCCTGCCCCCACTACACCCCCACCACAACCCCACACCGCACCAACGTCACATCATCCACCTCCAACTCCCCCCGCCGCCAAAGCAAACGCACCTCCCCCTCAAAATCCCCCGGCGCCACCTCCGTAAGGAATCGCCACACCTCACCCCCACGCGCGGCCCGCCCAAGTGCCCAGCGGGCCAGCGCGTCCGTCATCACAAGGAGCACATCACCCACGCCGCACGCCCCGGACGTCACATCAGCAGTGCTCAAGGCACCCGGCAGCGCCCCCGCCGACGTCGGCACCAGGGCAGGAGCGGACGTGAACTGTTCCGGTCCGTCCAGTGGAAAGGACCGGACGACAGCGCCCGCCCGCAGGGCCACCAGGCACGTGTCGCCCACGGCCACGGCCCGCCACCACACGCTCCCGGCGCCAGGTGGTGCGGCCTCCACCACGACACCGAGCAGCGTCGCGAAGCTGCCCCGCGCCACCGCGTCCGACAGGTACGGCGGCGCCTCCGCGGGCAGCCGTATGCCCGCGGACCACTCCTCCGCGGCAGCGCGCACCCAGCACGCGAGCGCCTCCTCACCGAAGTCGTCGGGCGGAGCAGCCACGAAGCGGTCCGCCAGACACCGCGCCCACGGCCCGGACGCGAGCGCGCGTGACGCGCCGTCACAGACCGCGATGCGCCCCCGCGCCAGATCGAGGGCAGCGGCGTCCTCGCTCGGCTCACCGGCCGACTTCGGCACGGACAGGACCGAAGCCGTCAGCACCAGGCGCCTGCCGAGCGCCGGAGGCGGGGGCGGGGGCGGGGGCGGGGGCGGGGGCGGTCCGTCAGCAGTCACCCGGCCCGTACCCGGCTCGTCGTTGCCGTGCCGATCCGCATGAAGTCGACCAGCTCGGGCACGTCCGCGTTGTAGACGAAGCCGCGGGCACCGGGGGCGATCCGGCCCGCGTAACCCGCCTCCTCGACCAGATTGGCGGGCAGTTCGCTGGACATCTCGTACAGCAGCGCGGTCGCGGGGTCGGTGCTCTTCGCCGTCTCGGCCGGGAAGTACACGGCATCCTCGCCGCGCGCCGACAGGTGCAGGTTGAACAGCAGCAAGTTCCCGTCGGCGGTGCGGAGTTTGCGCAGCCGGGCCGCGGGGCGGCGCGGGTCGCCGTCGGTGGCCATGCCGTCGGTGACGTGCAGCACGATCGGCGGGAAGGAGTCGCGGTGCCGTGACACCCAGCGTTTCAGCACCCGGTGGGCGTGCTGCAGCGCACCGCACATCGGCGTCGACCCCTGCCACACCGGGTCCAGCCACACCATGGTGCGGCGGCTCACCGAGCGGTAGCCCGCGCCGTCCCACTGGAGCTTCTCCCGGGTCTCCACCCTTGCGTGGCGCGGGAGTTGGGCGCTGGGAACCAGTAGGTCGCGACCACCGCCGACGAGGGGCACCACCATGTCGGGGCCGCCGTAGCCGATGACGCCGATGTCGAAGTAGTGCCGGGGCTCCTCCTCGCGCACGTCCTTGGTGCACTCGATGAGCACGGCGTACAGCACGTCGTTGACGGTGTCGCTGAGCGCCTGTCCCTTGCGGACCTGCGCGCTCCCGCCGATCGGCTCGTACATGGTGCCCGACTGGTCGACCAGGAACAGGAAGCACCCGGGCCGCCGCCGGTCGATCCGCTGCTGGTACGTCATGGCTGCCTCCGCTGCTCCCCGTCCGCGCCGCCCCCGGCCCGGCCGGTGTCGACGACTTCGTACGCGAACGACAGCTCCCCGGCCCGCAGCAGCCCGTCGGCCGGGTGCCGGGCGGCGCCGTCGCCCACCGCGTACCGCTCGTACGGCAGCAGCGTGGTGCGGTACGCGCCGGTGCTCGCACCGGCGCGGTCCAGGAGCGCGGCGGCGGCACGGACGAGGGCCGCGACCGCGTCCACGGCACCGGCACCAGCACCGGCGGGCGTGGTGAGCAGCGCCACGGCTTCGTGGATCTCCACGCCGAGCGCCTTGTCGGCCCCGTGCAGCCGGTCATTTCTATACGTCCGGTCGATTCCGTACGTACGGTCGGCCTCGTCGGCCCGTTCCGCCGCGGCGGCCAACAACCGCTCCAGGTCCGGGCCTTCGCCTTCCTCGCGCGAGACCCACAGTGCCAGGTCGACGGCGCCCCGCACCGGGCCCGAATACAGGGGCAGGCCGTCCGGCGGGAGCGGTGTTCCGGGACTCGAAGCGGCGATGCGGTGCGTCGTGGCGCGGTACGGGACGGCGCCCTCGGTACGGGTGACGGCGAGGCAGTCGACGCGCAGGGCGGCGGGGCGCGGCACCCCGCCGTCGTACGCGACCGCTTCGCGCAGCCGCACGGCCAGGCGGCGCGGCACCGGCCCAGCGGCATGCGGCGGCACGAGCAGGAACGTCGGGTCGGGCCGCTCGTCCACCGCGAACGCGGGCTCCGGACCCGGGCGGCGGCCGGGGTGCAGGTGGAAGTCGCAGCGCGCCACGCGGTAGCGCACGGCCGGTTCCACGTAGTCCGGTCTGCGGGCGTCGCGGACGCCGGTCACGATGTCGTCGGCCAGACGCTGGAGGGGGGAGCCGCCGGGTGTGCGGCGGGCGGTGCCGCGCTGGGCGAGGCGGGTGAGGTCCTGGGGGCGGTCGGTGACGACGGCGACGAACGACTCGGGGCGTGGGGCGCCTCGGGGCAGGTCGTCGGGCCAGAAGAGTTCGACTCCGGCGAGGCGGTGGCTGCCGGGGAGCCGGAACAGCTCGTAGTGGCCGCCGGGTTCGATCTCGATGCCGGAGGGCTCGGTCGTGGTGAGCGGTTCGACGGCGCCGCGCAGGCCGATGTCGAAGACGGAGACGTAGCGGTGGTCGCGGCCGTGATTGTGGATGCGTACGACCACCTGGTCGCCGTTGAACAGGTGCTCTCCGCTCGCGGCCAGGGGGGTGGTGGAGCCGTCCGCGTGCAGCAGCGCATAACTGAACCCGACGTCGTCGGGCAGCGCTTCGGCGCCGGAGCCGGACTCCAGGGCACGCAGGTGGGCCGCGCGGGCGAGGCGGCGGAGGTCCTGGGCGAGGGCGGCGAGCGAGGCTCCGGAGAGGGGGACGGTCGCGGCCCGCAGGGGTTCGCCTCCGGCGTCGCGAAGCCGGAGTCCGTGGGGTTCGAGGGCGACGGTGGCGAGGGCGGGTTCGTCGTGCCGGGCGATGCGCAGTTGGGCTCCGGCGGCCAGGGCGTCGGACACGCGGGCGCGGTCGCGGTGGTCCTGCGGCACGATCGCGACGGGGCGTCGGCCGAGGCCGACCTGGAGGGGGTGGGCCTCGACCCCCGGAGGCAGCGTGGCGGCGGAACCGTCCGCGAGGCGCAACCGGGCCGCGCCCGCGTGCAGTTGGTCGACGACTGCGGTGGCCTGAGGTTCGGCGGGATCGCCGCCCGGGGCGACGAGCGCGTACTGGTCGCCGACGCCGATTCCGAAGGGCCCGGCGGCGCTCAGCCACGCCACATTCCGCTCGACCAGCACGGGCAGCACGCCCGTCACCACTTGCTCGGTCTCCTCGAACAGTCGCCGGTCCGCGGGGCCTTCGGCCTCGGGGCGCTGCAGCGGCATCGCGTCCATGACCGCGGGCCGCACCCTCTCCATGAGGCCGCGCCAGGTCAGGTGCCCGGCGCCGGGCTGCCGCAGCAGTCGGGCCAGGGTCGCGGTGAACAGCCCGTGCGTACGGCCGCCTTCCAGACCGGGCATCTCGAACGCGATGGCGTCGGGCCCGCAGGCCACGAGCCGTACGACGGACGGGTTCGACTCACCGGTCCGGTCGGCGGGCGAAGGAGCGTCCCGCACTGCGGCCTGCCACGCCGCGTGCACGGTCGCCCATTCGGCTTCGTCCGCCCACGCGCGCGCCTTGGGCACCTCCCGCCCGTAACGCGCCATCCGGGCGGAATGACAGCTGTCGATGATGGTCGTGACGTTGGCGGTACGCGCGCTCAACTCGTACTGGAGAAGGCTCAGTTCATCCGCCAACAGGCCACGGAATCCCGTGCGTTCACCGCTCTCGTCGATGTCGGTGGGGCACAGGTACTGGATGCGCGCGGGGCTCTCGGGCGCAGTCCTCGGGCGGCGCGCCATGCCGCCGTGGCCCGAGTAGTACACGACGGCCGCGTCACCGGGGCGGGTGGCGTCGATGAGCGTGCGGTACGCGTCGATGATGCCGCGCCTCGTGGCGCGCTCGGCGGTCGCGCGGGTGACCTCGAAGCCGAAGGCGCCGAGAGTGTCGGCCATGAGCGCGACATCGGCGTGTACGCCGCGCAACCCGCCGGTCTGGCTGCCGATGAGCAGGGCCCGTTTACGCATCGCACCCCCCGGTGACGCGCGCCGTACGGGCCAGGATGACACGCGCGCCTCCCCCGGTCACCCCGCGGAACGCAGCTCCGCGCGCGGGTGCTTCACGCCCCCACGTGGATGAACGGTGCCCAGTGGTACGGGAGTTGACCGGTGTCGTCGGCGAGGTCGGCGGGTGGGCGGCCGTCCCGCGCGCCGATGGCGGCGGCGCGGCCCCCGGTGGCCTCGCGCAGTTCCTCGTACGCCGCCGCGCGCCCCTGGGCGCCCAGCGCGCGGACCCGGCCCTGCGCCACCGCGAGCGCCTCCGCGACCGGCGTTCCGGGCTCGCGCAGCGCCTCGTAGAAGTACGTCATGAGTACGGCCCCCGACTCGTCGTCGACGGGCCACAGCGACACGACGGTGTGGCGGGCGCCCGCGGCGACGGCGGCCCGGACCAGGCCGACGACGTCACCTCCGGCCGTCGCGGTGCCGCGGCCGGTGTGGCAGGCGGAGAGCACGACGAGGTCGGCGGCGAGGTCGAGGCCCGTGAGGTCGCCGACGGTCAGCCGGTCCCGGCCGGCCAGGGCGACGTAGCTGCGGTGGGGGCCGCGCTCGTCGAGCACGCCGTGGGTGGCGAGGTGGAGGACGGCGCGGCCCGGCGCGGCTGCGGACACGGCGGCGCCGGTCGCGGCGGGGCCGAGGAGCGGCTCGGCGTGGAGCAGCCGGCCGATCGCCGTCACCTCCGTCGCCGTCCCGGGCAGTGGGGCGAGCCCCCGGTCCGGCGCGTACTCGGGGTCGCCGACGAGCAGCGCGGAGGCGTCGAGGCGCGGCGGCCGACCGCCGCCGGGCCGGGTGACGAGGGCCGCCGACGGCAGCTGGGAGATCACACGCCGCTCCCCCAGCGGCCCGTCGTCCAGGGGCAGCGCGGCGAACGGCACCAGGCCGAGCGCGCGGTGCGGCACGACGTACAGCCGCCGATGGCGCCGGACCTCGTCGGCCACCGGCTCCAGGAGCCACCCGGACAGCTCGGCCGCCACCGCGCCGGCGGGGGTACCGGTCGCGCACGCGGTGTGGAAGCGCCGCACGATGCCTGCGAGGCGACGGTGGTGGATGGTGCGGCGTACGTGGAGTGCGTCGCCGCGGCCCTCGACCGCCCAGATCAGCAGGTCGTCGTCGAACGTCTCGTACATGAGGAGCAGGGCGTCGTCGGGGAGCGCGGCGCGCACGGCGTCGAGGCGGGTGCCGCGTGGCCTCCGCGACCGCGTGCGGCTGCGCAGCAACTGCGGTGCATGCACGGCCACTTGGGCGTCGGCGGCTTCCAGTTCGTCCTCGGGGGCGAGCACGGTGTGACGCAGGCGCGCGGAGGTGGGGGTGCGCGCGGGGTTGACGGTGACGGCGCCGACGAGGCCCTCGTACGCGGCGGCCCACGCCGAGCCTGCCCGCAGCCAGCGGCGGGCCGCGTCGAGCGGCGGGCCTGGGGGCAGCTCGTCGAGGGAGGTCAGCATGTCGGCGGCGATGCCGCGGCAGCGGTCGGAGAGGTCGAAGGCACGGGCCAGGTCGGCGCCGGGGTCAGCGCCGAGGCCGGCACCCCGGCCGACCCCGCCGCCCCCTCGACGCGCACCACCCCCGCCCTCCTCCGCCCGGCAGAGGTAGGCGCGCGCCGCGATGTGGTACATCGCCGCCACCGTCACGTCGTCCGTCATCGAGGTCCGCAGTACGTCCCGCACGAGCAGGTCCGACCACCGCTCGAAGCGGGCCACGGCGTCCTCGCTCAGGTCGATCGCCTTGGTGTGGTCGCCCTCGGCCTCGGCGAGTTCCGCTCGGCGTGCGATGTCTTCCCAGGGCCTGTCCGTGGAGGTGGGCCACCCGATCCGGTCGAGCAGGCTCTGGGCCTCGCGCGCCGTCCCCGGGTCGCCGAGGCGCAGGAACAGGCTGACCGCCTGGTCGGGGTGCAGCGCGCCGGCCGCGTTGAGGGCGGTCGCCAGGGCGTGGGCCTCGTCCTGCCGTTCGAGGTCGTATAGCAGTGAGATCCGCAGGAGCACGTCGTCGCCCGCGAGGTCGAGGGCCTGCTGGAGCAGCGCACGTCCGTTGTGTGTGAAGCCCGCCTCCAGGGCTCGGCGGCCCCGGTGGCGCAGCAGTTGGCCCGGAGCCCGCCGCAAGCTCTCGCGTACGGCGTCGACGGCCTCGGCCGCGGGCCGCCACGCACCGGCCAACCTCCCTGCCTCGGCGTCGAGTTCACCGAGCCGGGCCTCGGCGACGGCCTTCAGATCCGGGTCGGCGAGCGCCTCCACCGCACGGTCCAGCGACAGCGCAAGGTCGGCGGCGCGCACCCAGGTGTACTCGTCGGCGCCGGGCCGGGCCAGAGCCGCCGTGGCGTGGGCGGTGTCCGCCGCGAGCAGTACGGCGGACGCCTGCCGGAAGTTCAGGCGGTCCACCAGGTCGAGGTAGGCGCGGTCCGTCAACTCCCCCTCCACGGACGGCACACTGCGGGCGGCGAGGTACCGGGCGGCGCGCAGGCAGCGCAGGGCGGCCAGGGTCTGCCCGTCCCGCTGCCGCGCTGCCGCGTACGCGAGGAAGAGGCGGACCACTCCGCGTACGAAACTGGAACTGCCCTCGCGGAGGCTCCACTTGGCCATCCAGGTGAGTGCGCGGCGGTACGCGTCCTCGCCGTCAGCGAGCCCGTCGAGGAGGCGGTGCGTGGTGACGGTCACCTTCAGGGCACCCGCGCGCGCCCGCGCGGCCAGGGTCTCGGCCCACTCCAGTTCTCGCGCACGGCCCGCCCGGTCACCGCGCGTCCGCGCCAAGTGGGCGCGCCTGACAGCTACTTGGGCCAGGCCGTGCGGGCTGGACAGGCGGGAGTAGAGGGCGTCGGCGGCCGCGTAGTGGGCTTCGGCCGCGGCGGGGTCGGGCGGCGGCTCCGGGGCGGGGGCGGTGGCCGTGGGCCCCGGGGCCTGCGGCCCGGCCTGCCCCATGGTCCCGAGCGGACCGAGCCGCAGGCCCAGGAGCTCGGGGTGAGAGCCCGGTGTCAGAGCCACGTCCCCTTCGAACAGCCGCATCCGCGCGAGCAGCCAAGGATCGTCTTCGGCACCCTCACGACACCGGGCGACAGCGGTCCGTACGTCCTCGTCGCGTCCGGCCCTGCCCGCCACGTCGGCCACCGCGAACTGGACGTGCGCCCGCAGCCGCCGCACCTGCGGACCTCCGGCGCCCCCGCCCAGCTCGCCCCCGAGACGTTCGAGATCCTGGAGCACCTGCACAGCGGCCCAACCATCGTCGCTGATACGGGAGTTCTCCGCGATGGAGCGCGCGTTCTGGATACGCGGCAGGAGGCGCGTGGCGACGAACACGACCAGTCGGGCACCGGGATCGGACGGCTCGGGCGGTCGGGCGCTCAGGAGCTCCTCGTCCCCGTCGGACAGGACGGCGCCCCCGCCGCCCGGCGACCAGTTGAGGTCGAGGGTGTGCGCCGCCGTACGCAGCGCGGCGGCGATGTCGGCGGCCGGGGCCGGGCCGTCGACCCGCTCCAGGAGGCGCAGGGCGCGCCGGGGCTCTCCGGCGGCGAGGGAGCGGGCCGCCGCGAGGAGGGGTGCCGCGGGACGGGCTGCTGCCCCGGCACTCCGCTCCGGAGGGAGCGCACCGGCCAGCAGCACGTCCAGGACGTCATGTGAGAGGTCGTCACGTGAGAGGCCGTCAGGCAAAGGACCACGGGACGGCTCGCCATGCGGAAGGTCCATATCCGTACGCCCCCTCAACACCCAGGCACACCCCTCAACACCCCGGTCGTTTCAGCGTACTTAGCGGAGATACCCCATGACTCCCGTTCCCCGCCGAATGCCCGAAGTGTGGTGATCGAGCTCTCTGACCCGCTACCTTCGATCCACGAAGTTTCGAGGCGGCCCCCGACGCCGGCCTGCGACGCCGGCCTGCGGCAGGCGGCCGCCTTCGGGGCGCGCTGATGATCCAGATGATCCGGGGGGACCATGTCGGCTCAGAGCCCTGTCGTCGTCGAGGTCCTCGTCCTGCTCGCCGCGCTCATCGCGGCCGGCGCCGGAGCCGTCGCGTGGCTGAAGCTGGCCCGGGACCGGAGACCCGGCGTGGCGGCCCGACTGTGGCTCGCCGACACGCCGTACTACCGCATCACCCACCACGGCAGGAACCGCTACCGCGTCGAGCCCACGGAGTCCCTCGCCGCCTATCCGCGCGGTTCGGTGCCAGGTGCCTCCACCCAGCCCGAGCTGCGCATCGACGTCACCAACACTCGTGAGCGCACCGTCAGCATCAACCAAGTCGAGCTGGCCTTCGGCACGTTGGCGACGGACGGCGGACGCGCACCGGACGGCGCGCCGCCGACCGCGCCCGCACCGCGCATCGTCGTCACCTTCCACGCGGGCCACGACGAGTCGGCCCGCACGACGCTCGCCGCCGCGTTCAGCCTGGTCGCCGAGCGGTCCGACGAGGACGCGGTGCGGTACGCGACGGCACGGCCCGCCGCCCCCGCCGAACTGGAGGAGCTGGTCCGCCGCATCACCGCCCACCCGTCCGTGGCCACCGCGGTCCTCGACGTGACCGGCGAGCCGCACTCCGCCTTCGAGCGCATGGAGGTCGTCCAACTCCGCCTGCGCCACGGCACGGTCGGCTACCGGCACCCGGTGGGCCATCACGTCGCCGCCGGTGAGTCCTTGATGATTCCGCTCGCCATCGGCGCGGAGTCCCCCGTGACGGGCAGTGCCGTGATCCGGCTCCTGCTCGACGGGCGGCACAGCCTGGACATCGGACGGCTCGACCTGCGCCTCGCACCGCCCGCCAGAATCGCCGTCCTCCAGGACGACAGCGACGCCGGGACCGCGAGCACCCACGGCGACGGCGAAGGATCCCCCAGGTGACGGCCGTGCCGGACCTCGAAGACACCGCCGCCCTCCTGTCCCGGCTCCGCGCCGACCTCGCCAAGGACGCCACGACGCCGCCGCCCGCCCCCGGCCTGCACAGCACCTCCCTCGCCCTGCACCTGGTACGCGACCCCGACACGGGCGCCCACCTGGTACCCACGTACGCCAATCTCGCCCACCAGATACAGAGCGCCGACAGCCGCCGGCGCAAGGCCCGCGCGGACTGGCCCGACTCCCCCGAGCTGCAGCGGACCAGCGCGTTCATGCCCTTCCCCTGCCCGCTCATGCCGCTGCACTTCTTCCGCTCCGCCGACGTGGCCGTCATCGACTCCGGTGTGCTCGCCGACCATCCGCTGCTCAGCGGCCGGCTCGCCTGCCCGCCGCTCGACGTGACCGGCGAGGGCCCGCAGGACGTCTGCGGGCACGGCACGGTGCAGGCCATCCGGCAGGTGCTGGCCGAGCCGGGCTGCCGGATCGTCTCCGTGAAGGCGTTCCGCGGGCCCGGCGGGCTGATCGGCGTGGAGGACCTGCTCGCCGCGCTCGAACTCCTGCTTCCCCTCGACGTCGGCCTCGTGTTCATGGCGGGCGGCATCGATCTGACCTCCTACCCGGACCACGCGCGGCGGGTCGAGGAGGCCGTCGAGGCGTTCGTGGCCGCCAAGGGGCTCCTCGGCAACTTCGTGGCCACCTCCGGCAACCGCGGCCGCAGCGCCCGCTGGTGGCCGGCGGAGTGCCCGTCCGTGCTCTCCATCGGGGTCGTCGACGAGCGTACGTTCCGCTCGGCCACCGGGGCCGGGGGCGGCCTCGCCGTCGCCCAGCGCGGACCCCTGGCCAGCTTTCCCGACCTCGCTCCGCTGCCGCTGCCGCAGTTCCGCGTGCGCTACGCCGGACTCTTCCTCGACGCGGGGTTCCTCGACCTCGCCGACGCCTACGCCCGCCAGGCGCAGACGTACCCCGAAACCGCCCGTGCCGCGTCCGACATCCGTGTCCGCGTCGCGCTCGGACGCCAACAGATCGACAGGGCCGAGGAGTTGGCGCGCGAACTGCTCGCGCGCGCACCCGGCGACCCGGACGCGCTGGTGCGGCTCGCCCAGGTCCTGCTGCTCCGGACGGGGCGGGAGGCCGAGGCGGGGCCGCTGCTCGCCGCCGCGCTCGCGGCGCGGCCCGACGACGCGGACGCGCTCGCGCTGCGCGGCGTCCTGCGGGAGAGCACGGGACACCCCGGCGAGGTCGACGACTTCACGGCGGCGGCCCGGCTCGCGCCGCGCCACCTCGTCTCGCTCCAGTCGTGCGCGGCCCGCGCCTTCTACCGCGACGAGTTCGCCAAGGCCGAGCGGGCCTGCGCACGCCTGGCCGAGCTCGATCCCACCTTGGCGTGCGCCCGGTTCAACCAGGCCGTCAGCGCCTTCTTCGGCGGGAACCCGCGCCGGGCGCGGCGCCTGCTGCGCGCGTACGCCCGCGCCGCCGCCGTCCTGGACACCAGCGCCGAACGCTTCCACCCCGAAGCCGTGCGCGCGCTGATGCGAAGCGGCGACCGGGCGGCTCAGGAGGCCCTGCTCGGCTTCGCGGCCGACCCGCGACGCCCGCACGCCCCGGCCCACACCACGCTCCTGGCCACCCTGCGTTCCGGCACGTGCGCGCCCGTACCGGAGCGTGAGGCGCCGGCCCTGGCAGTGGGCGTGCGCGACGCCGTGACGCGGGTCCTGCTGTACGCCGGAGCGGACGAGGCGGCAGGGCTCGCCCGGCGCATGGCCCCGCTCGCCGCGCGGCTGCGGGCGGTGGGTGGACACGCCGCGGCCGAGATCCATGAGGCGACGGGCCTGCTGCGGCTGCGCACCGGCGAACACCGGGTCGCCGCCGGGGAGTTCGCGGCCGCGGCGCGACTGTGGGAGCGGGCCGGGCGGCGGCGCAAGGAGGTCGCGCTCGCCCATGAGGCGTACGCCTGGATCGCGGCCGGTGACCTCGACCGCGCCGACGCGACGCTCACCGCCGCCATGGAGTACGCCGCGCACATCCGCGACCGGGCCTCGGGCCGCGGGTCCTTCACCACCCTCATGTCCCCGCAGATCGGCGTGGGTCACGCCGCGATCCGGCTCGCCCGAGGTGACGTCGACGGCGCGCGGGAGGACGTGCAGAAGGCGCTCGACCGCGAGGACGGCGTCAACGACGGCAACGTACGCGGCCATGATCCGGAGGACTGGCTGGCCAACGTGGACACGCTGCTCACGGTCGCCGTGCTGCACGCGCGGGACGCCAAGAACGCCGAGAACGCCATGTACACCGAAGACACAGCGGCGCAGGCCGCGGTGGACCAGGCGCTTGCGCCGCTCCTGCGGGTCGCGGGCGAGGACGAGGGCCGCGGGCGGGCGCTGGCGCACCGGGCGCGTGACCTGCCGTTCCTGGACGTGCCCCTGCCCGACGGCTGCCGGCTCCAGGGGCATCTGGCGGACATGCTGGACCGGCTGCGGGCGGCGCAGGTGCGGTTCACGGCCGCGGGCGCGCACGCGGCACGCGAGGCGGCCGCGGCGGGCGCCATGCCCACGGCCGAACCCACGCTCGACCCCGGAGCCGGTCCCGAAGCCACCTCCGGCACCACCCCCGGCGACGGCCCTCACAGCCCCGCCCCCAGCTCCACCCCCGACGAGACCACCCGGACCACCCTTGACGGGACCGTCCTCGTCGCCGTCCTGGGCAGCGGCCTCGACCCGCACCACCCCGCCGTCCGGCACCGCCTCGTGGCCGCCGCGGACTTCACCGAGGACATCCCCGGCACCCCCGGTGACGCCGCCGACGGCGTCGCGGACTGCACCGCGTACGCCTGCGGGACACTCGACTCCTTTCCCGGCGCCGGGCCGAACGTCCGCTTCCTGTCCGTGCGGGTGCTCGGGCCCGGCGGGCACGGCGCGGTGTCCTGGCTCGTCCAGGGTCTGGTGTGGGCAGGGCACCAGGGCGCCCGCATCGTGCTCGCCCCGGTCGAGACGAACGTCTTCGACCAGCACTTGATCGGCACCGTGGAGCGGCTGGCCGCGCGGGGTGTCGCGGTGGTCGTGGACCGGCCCCCGGAGGGGCGCGGCCGGGTCTTCCCCGGGCAAGTGACCGAACACGTCGTCGTCGCCTGAGCCCCAGCGGACTCGCACAGCCGCTCGACCGGCCTCGAAGGACGGGGGCATATGTCAAAAGCACCACCGCATCGGGTGTTGCCAAATCCCTTACGGGCGTGGGCCCGCTGTGCCAGAGTCGTTACCGGTCGAAGAGTTGTTACTGAAGTCAGTACGGGCGCCATCGCACACGTCACGCACGTCACAAAGGGAAGTCACGTACGCGACGCACGAAGGCCAGTACGAACGCCACGCCGCTACCGGTCGAGGAGCCATGACCGGCGATCCCCACAGCAAGCCCGGTCGCACCGCATCACCCACGGAGCACCCCATGCCGTCCCATGTGTTCGAAGGCCGCCCCGACCGGTCGCACGAGCACGGCGCGGTCGACGCGCTCATCTCACAGGCCCGCAGACTGCGCGGCGAGGTCGACGCGGTGCGCCGCGAGACAGGAGCCGACCACGGCGACCCCGCTGGCCGCTGGCAGCGCGCGCTCTGCGACCTGGCGGTTCATCAACTCAATGACCTGCACGGCCACTTGGCGCAACTGCGGGACGGCCCGCCGCACCCCCACACCACCTCCGCCACCGCCTCCACCGCGCGGACGGAGCCGCAGCGCGGCTCGCTGCTCAGCCGGGTCGGCAGCGCCGAGTGGAACCTGCTGACGGACGAGGCGAGCTGGTCCGCCGAGCTGTACCACATCGTCGGCCGCGACCCGGCCACACCGCCGCTCTCCCTCGACGAGCTGCCCTCCCTGATCCACCCCGACGACCAGCCGACGCTGACGGCGATGGTCACGGACTGCCTGGTCGACGGCAAGCCGATCGACGGCGAGTTCCGCGTCGTGCGCGCCGACGGCGGCGTACGGCAGGTGCACATGATGGGCGAGCCCGTGCTCGCGGCCGACGGCTCCACCGCCTCCATGTGGGCGGTGCTGCGGGACGTCAGCGAACTGCGCCGCAGCCAGCGGGTGGTGCGCGAGACCCGTGACTCGCTGCAGCGCCAGCGGCACCTCGCGCAGACCGAGCACCGGCTCGCGGTCGAACTGCAGGAAGCCGTGCTGCCACCGTGGCGCGGCTCCCTGCGGTTCCCGCACGGCGGACCCGCGAGCCTCGACCTCGCCGCGCACTACCTGCCGTCGTCGTCGACCGCGCTGATCGGCGGCGACTGGTACGACGCGCTCGAACTGGCGGACGGCCGCACTTTGTTGAGCGTCGGCGACCTCACAGGCCACGGCGTCACGGTGACCTCGGGCATGGCGATGCTGCTCGGCGCGCTGCGCGGCATGGCCGTCACGGGCACCCGGCCCGGCCGCCTCATGGGCTGGCTCAACCAGCTCCTCGACGCCTCCGTGCAGCCCGCGCTCGGCAGCGCCGTGTGCTGTCTGTACGACGCCGCCGACCGCACCCTGACCTGGGCGCAGGCGGGCCACCCCGCCCCGCTGCTGTTCCGCGACGGGACGGGGCGCGCGCTGACGCCACCGGACGGAGTGCTCCTCGGCGCGACGTCCGGCGCCAGCTACGAACAGGCCGAGGAACAACTGCGCCCCGGTGACCTGCTGTTGCTGCACACCGACGGTCTGGTGCCGCGGCGTTCCCGAGAGGCCGCGACGAACCGGCTGCTCGCCCTGGCACCGCGCTTCGCCGAGGCGAAAGCGGCACAGGACTGCGTGCGCGTCGCTGTCGAGGAGTTCGGCGTGGCCCCACGGGAGGACGACGCCTGTCTGCTGGTGGCGAGGGTCGACGCCTAGGCTGCGTACGCGGACGAAGCCCTAGCCACGACTTCGTAACGCCGGCACCGGCCGTTTCTCTCCGCTCCGGTTCCTATGCGGTTCCTATGCCTGGACCCATTTGCCTCCCCCGGGCCGGGCCGCCGCCTTGGGCAGGGCCTGCTTGATCTCGGCGCGCAGGTCCTCGATCTTCGGATAGCCCGCGTACTGCGCGGTCAGGCGGTACATCTCGCGCAGCCGGTCCCAGGTGCGCAGCGAGGAGTTGGATCCCATGGACACAAGGGCCAGGCGTGCGTACCGGGCGGCCTGTTCGGGGTCGTCGGCGATGAAGCAGGCCGACGCCAGCGAGATGTAGTCGAAGATCGTCGAACGGTCGCGGCCCTTCAGGCGCAGCGCGATGGCCTCCTTGGCGTGCCGCTGGGCGAGCCGGGCCGCGGACGGCTCGTGCTCGGCGAGGGTGCGGTACGCCAGGGCCTGCATGCCGTGCAGGTCCGCCTCGTCGAACATCTGCATCCAGCTCGGCGGCGGCACGTCGCCCTTGTCCGAGACGAAGAGGTCCTCCGCCTGGCCGAGGGTGCGGCGCATCGCCTGGCCCTTGCCCATCGACGCCTGCGCCCAGGCCTCGATGGTGTAGAGCATCGCCTGGGTGCGCGGCAGGGTCTGCTCGCCCGAGCCGGACTTGGCGAGCTTCATCAGGTCCAGGGCGTCCTCGGGCTTGCCGAGGTGCACCATCTGACGGGCGGCGCGGGACAGGGCCTCCCCGGCGCGCGGTCGGTCGCCGCCCTCGCGGGCCGCGTGCGCGGCGATCACGAAGTACTTCTGGGCGGTGGGTTCGAGGCCGACGTCGTGCGACATCCAGCCGGCGAGTACGGCGAGGTTGGCGGCGACGCCCCACAGGCGCCGTTGCAGATGGTCGGGGTGGCGGTAGGCGAGCATGCCGCCCACCTCGTTCAACTGGCCCACCACGGCCTTGCGCTGGAGGCCGCCGCCGCGGGACGCGTCCCAGGCGCGGAACACCTCGACCGAGCGCTCGAGCGCCTCGATCTCCTGGGACCCGATGGGGGCGGCCTCATAACGGTCGAATCCGGCGGGGTCGACTTGCAGGGGGTCGTCGAGACGGGGGGCGTCGGCCTTCAGGGTCGGATCGGTGTGCAGCCAGTCGTGCATGGCGCTGGTGAGTGCGGAGCCTGCGGCAAGCGCGGCACCCGCGCCCACCAAGCCGCGTCGGTTGAGCATGAGGTCCATTCCCGTGAATTCGGTGAGGACCGCGGCGGTTCGCTCGGGCGCCCACGGCACGCCGTCGGGGTGTTCTGCGCTCCCGTCGGCGCGCTGTTTGCCTACGCGCCCGTGCCGGACCAGACCGAGGTCCTCGATGGTCACGACACGGCCGAGACGCTCGGTGAACAGAACAGCCAGGACCCTGGGCACGGGATCGCGCGGGATCTCTCCCATGTCGATCCAGCGCCGCACCCGCGAGGTGTCGGTGGCCAGCTGCGGATGACCCATCGCGGCCGCCTGCCGGTTGACCAGTCTCGCGAGTTCGCCCTTGGACCAGCCCGCCAGGCCGAAGAGATCCGACAGACGGGTGTTGAGTTGTCCGTTCACGTCAAGCCCCCAGGGTTCTCGGCTGAATTGACAGTAACCCTCTGTCAGTTGCTGAGCGACTATTCGCCAGGGTTCGCCAGGGTGCGCCACATGGTGTGCCAGGGGCTCACGGGTGTCAGGTAGGAATGCGCCACCCCGACCCGGCCGCCACAAGGCATTCCCCAGGGTGCACCCACAGCGGCCGGGGCGGGAGGGCGCCGCAACTCGCAGGCACACGAAGGGATCTGTATCGCCCATGTACACAGCATCGTCCTCCGTGTCCGCCCCGCCTCGGCCGCTGCGGCCGCACCCCTCCTCCCGCGGCTCCGCCCGCGCGACGGAGGCCCCGCTGCCCGGTGGCGGCCCCTATCTGGCGCCGGCGCGGCCCGCGGCCGCTCCGCTCGCAACCGGCCGGACGCGACGCGTACCGGCCACCGGGGCCGGGCCGCTCAGCGGGAGACTCGACTTGTCCGGCCCCCAGGGTGCGCAACTGCGCACCGCGATCGCCTCGGTGCACCGCATCTGTCCGGAATTCCAGCCCGTGCAGGTGTTGCGCCGCAGCGGACGCACCGTCCTCCTCGTCGGTACGACCGGCCGCGCCACCGCGGTGGCCAAGTGCCTGCTCGACCACTCGCCCCTGTGGGCGGAGCGGATCCGCCACGAAATAGCGGCTTACCGCTCGTTCGTCCGGCACCGTCCGCCCGTGCGCGCGCCGCGTCTCATCGCGGCCGACCCGGACGACTGCACGCTGGTGATCGAGCGCATGCCCGGCCGGGTCGCCGCGTTGCAGCGGCACCCCGCGGAAGCACCACCGCGCGCCGACGTCCGGGCGGCGATGAGCGCGGTGTGCCGGCTCAACCAGTGGCGGCCGCCGCACGAGATGTTCGGCAAGCCACTGGACTACGGCCGGCGGATCTCCCGCTTCCACGAGCTGGGCCTGCTCACGGACCGGGACATGGGCGACCTGCAGAAGCTGCTGCACGGCATAGCGCACGCACACGTGTCCGGACCTCAGCTCACCTGGCAGTTCTGCCACGGTGACGCGCTGCTCTCGAACGTGCTGCTCTCACCGGCCGGTCCTGTCCTGGTCGACTGGGAGCACGCGGGCTGGTATCTGCCGGGCTACGACCTCGCCACGCTGTGGTCCGTGCTCGGCGACTCACCCGTGGCGCGCCGCGACATCAGCCAGCTCGCCCAGTCGGCGGGCCCGGCGGCACGCGACGCGTTCCTGGTGAACCTGATGCTGGTGCTCACCCGCGAGATCCGGATGTGCGAGACGGCCGTGCAGCGCACGCTGCACGACACGACCCCGACGGCCCCGGGCCAGGCCCACCCCGGGGCCGCGCCGTCCGGCGAGGAACAGCGGCTGCTGCTGCGGCGGCTGCACGACGACTGCCAGATGGCCCGCCGGGCCGTGCGCGCGGCGGTCGGCACTCGCTGACGGGGTTACGGGGATACGCAGACCCGCGACGCGCTGGGACAGGGACGCGTCGCGGGTCTCCGTGCGTCCTCAAACGCAGCCCACGGCGCGGTTCGCGTCCGGGCAGCGCACGACGGGCGCGTAACCCGCGCGGGCGCACGCCGTTGTGGGGCTGTGGGTATCTGGCTGCTCAACAACTTCACCACCCTCACGCTCGCCATGCTGCTCGGGGGCGGCGCCGTACTCGTCGCCGTGACCGGCACGCTGCTGCTGCGGCGCAGACTCTCGAGGCTTTCGCACGGCGCGTACAACGACATGCTCGGTGTCGTGCTCAGCATGTATGCCGCGATCTACGGCATCATCCTCGCCTTCGTCGTCGTGGCCGAGTGGGAGGCCCTCAACGACGCGGAGACGAACGTCGCCACCGAGGCCAGCCAGACCGCCGAGGTGCTCCGTGACGCTTCCGCGTTCCCGCCCGCGCAGGAGCGCAGGGTGACCGTCGCCGTCGGCGAGTACGTCCACGCGATCGTCGAGAAGCAATGGCCGCTGATGCGCGAGGGACGGCCCGACCCGGGCGTCACCAACCCCCAAGTGGTCAAGCTCTACCAGGTGTTCCAGGACTACGAGCCGAGGAGCGAGTCGGAGAAGGTCTACTACGAGCAGTCCGTGACCACCCTCGGCGAAGTCGCCCAGGCCCGCCGCACCCGGCTCTCCGACTCACAGCAGTCCCTGCCCACGCTCCTGAACGTCCTCATCTACGGCGGCGCGCTCGTCATGCTGCCGCTGACGTTCCTCTACGGCATCAGGAGCCTGCGCGCCCAGATGATGTTCGTCATCTCGGTCGCCGGGCTGATCGGTGTGAGCCTGCTGCTGTGCCTGTCCTTGGACCATCCGTTCTCGGGGAACCTGTCCGTGTCCCCCGCCCCGTTCAAGGAGGGCGTGCTCGCCCAGTTCTGGCAGTGAGGCGCACCGGCCCCGGTGACAACCGGGGCCGGTACGCAGTCGCGGTGGTCAGCCCGTGGAGGCCGAGAACGCGACAGCGTCCACGTCGAAGGAATTGTCCTGCGGCGACTTGAACACCACGTACAGCTTGTGGGTGCCGGCCAGGGGCTCGACGGTCACCGCCGGGGTGTTCTGGTAGTTGTCCCAGCCTCCCGTGTTGGGCACGGGCGTCGTGGCCAGGAGCTTGCCGTCGGGGGCGTCGGCGCGGAGTTCGACGGAGCCCGCTCCGTACGGGGACGACATCCGGTAGGTGACCTTGTCGACGCCCTCGACGCTCATGGGCGCGAAGGCGATCCAGTCGCCGTTGCTGACGTCGCCGATGCGCTTGCCGTTCTCGGCGCCCGCCTGGGAGACGATCCGGGTGCCCGACTGGTCGTCGTAGTACTCGGCCTGCTTGTGCTTGGGGTGCATGACCGAGCGGCCGTAGCCGGTCAGGGCGCTCGTCCCGGACCCGCCCTTGTCGGTGTACTTGGCGTTGAGGACGTACGTGAGGTCGGCGCCCTCGGGGTGGCCGCCCAGGTCGCCGGTGTCGACGGTGCCCTCGCAGCCGGGGATGTCGGTGGTCGGGTGCTCGTGGTCGTCGTGGCCGAGGGCCGGGTTCACGAAGACCTTGGAGCAGTCGATCTCGCCGTCCTCGGGGTCGGTGACCTTCACCTTGTACGGGATCTTGTCGCCGAAGGTGATGAGCTTGCCGTCGACGGGCGTCTCGACGGTCACCTTCGGCGCCGTGTTGCCCGCCGTGATGGGGATGTTGGCGTAGCCGGACTTGCCGGTGGAGTCGGTGACCTTGAGCTGGGCGTTGAAGTCGCCCTTGGTGGTGTACGTGTGCGAGGGGTTGGGGTCGGTGGAGTCGTAGGTGCCGTCGCCGTTGAAGTCCCAGGCGAAGGTCAGCGGGTCGCCGTCCGGGTCCTTGCTGCCCTCGCTGGAGAAGTCGCTCTTGAGGGGCACGGGACCGTTGGTGGCGGACGCCTTGGCCTTGGCGATGGGGACGCGCTGGCCCTGCGCGTAGTCGACGCGGTACAGACCCGAGTCGTTGTTGCCGCCGCCGAACTCGCTGCCCCACTCCAGGACGTACAGCGAACCGTCGGGCCCGAAGGTCATGTCCATCGGCTTGGTGAACTTCACCGACTTCAGGAAGTCATTGATCTTCAGGAGCTTGCCGGAGTCGTCGAAGCGCATCTCCTTGACGGAATTGCGCGCCCACTCGTAGAAGAAGTTCGCGCCGTCGAAGTACTGCGGGAACTTGGTCTTCGAGGGGTTCTTGGGGTCGTAGCGGTAGACGGGGCCGCTCATGGGCGCGGAGCCGCCGGTGCCCATCTCCGGGAACTCCTTGGAGGCGCCGTAGCCGTACCAGACCTCGGGGAGCGTCAGCGGCGGCAGGTCCTTCAGGCCTGTGTTGTTCGGGGAGGGGTTGACCGGCTTCGCGCAGTCGAACTTCTGCCCCACCTTCTGGGTGTCGGGGTCGTAGGGCGCGTACGCCTGGTTGTTGCCGTGGCAGAACGGCCAGCCGAAGTTGCCGGGCCTGGTGATGACGTTGTACTCGACCAGGCCCTCGGGGCCGCGTGCGGTCTCGGGGGCGCCGCGGTCCGGGCCGTAGTCCGAGACGTGCACGTTCCCGTTCTTCGGGTCGACGGTGAAGCGGAAGGGGTTGCGGAAGCCCATGGCGTAGATCTCGGGCCGTGCCTTGTCCGTGCCGGGCTTGAAGAGGTTGCCCTGGGGGATGGTGTAGCCGCCCTTGTCCCTGGGCTTGACGCGCAGGATCTTGCCGCGCAGGTCGTTGGTGTTGCCGGCCGTGCGGGCGGCATCCAGCATCTGCTTGCCGGGGCGCCAGTCGAGGGGCGCGTAGCCCTGCCAGTTCGGGTCGAGGTTCGGCGGCACGTCGTCGCCGACGCCCAGGTACAGCGTGCGGTCGGGGCCGAACTCGACGGCGCCGCCGGTGTGTCCGGGCTCGGGGAAGGTGCGGTCCCGGTAGGCGGGGACGTCGAGGATCTTCTTCTCGGAGGCGAGGTCGAGGGTGTTGTCCTTCTTGACCGTGAAGCGCGACAGGCGGTTCACGTCGTCCTTGGCGCTCGCGGGCGCGTAATAGAGATAGATCCAGCGGTTCTTGGCGAACGACGGGTCAAGCTCCATGCCGACCAGGCCGTCCTCGCCGCCGGTGTAGGTGTCGACCTTGCCCGCGGTGGTCGTGGCGTGCGTCTTCGGGTCGAAGATCTTCACCTCGCCGCTGCGCTGGGCGTAGAAGACCTTGCCGTCCTTGGCGACGTCCAGCTCCATCGGGTCGGCGGTGTTCTCGTCGAGCGCGATCTTCTCGTAGCCGGACCAGACGGTGCCGCCGCAGTCGCCGGGCTTGTTCCCGGCCGCCCACTGGATGCCGCCGAGCACGTGGTCGCGGAAGGCGGGTTCGCTGTACGAGGCCTTGTCGTGGCCCATGGCGGTCGCCCAGACCTTGCCGCCCTCGGCGTTGCGGCACCAGGAGATGGGGTGGTCGGCGCCCATCGCTTCGCTGCCGGGGTTGTACGTCGTCTCGTCGGCGGAGACCAGGACGTGCACGTCGCCGCGCGGATTCTTGTCGAAGTTGTACCACTCCTCGGGGCGCTCCCAGCGCTGCGGAAGGCCCTTGGTGGAGGGGTGCACGTGGTCGGCGACCTTCGCCGTTCCCTTGAGGACGCCCGGGGAGTGGGCGGGCATGTGGGCGCCGCCGTTGACGGTGTCGTCCCACCACGGGAAGGAGTCCTCGATGCCCATGTCGAGGGTGTTGTGGAGGGCGACGATGCCCTTGCCGCTCCGTACGTACTTCTGCATGGCCTCGCGCTGGGCGTCGGTGTCCCAGACCATGCCGGAGTTCTGCAGCATGACGATGACGTCGAAGTCCTTGAGCTTGGCGTCGTCGAAGACGGTCGAGTCGTCGGTCTGGACGACCTCGAAGTTGTTGGCGGCGGCCTGCTCCTTGACCATCTGGATGCCGGCCGGGATGGAGTCGTGGACGTAGCCGACGGCCTTGGTGAACAGCAGGGCGCGGAAGGCCGGTGCCTTGTCGGCGGCGGGCGCTCCGGTGGCGGTGGCTCCGGCGGCCGGCAGGAAGCCGACGGCGAGCAACAGCGCCGTCAGAACGGCGATGACCGCTCTTCGTACGCCTCTGATGTCACGAGCATGACATCCCATGAGGTGGTCCTCTCTGTGGGGTCGGAGGGTGCGGGTGCCGGATGCCGGAAGTGCGTGGGCCCGAGGGCCCGGTTCAGAGGGCCGCGACGGCGCGGCGCAGGAAGCGCAGGCCGTCGGTCGCGAGGGCGTCCTGGCTCGGGGCGAGCGACCGCCACACGGAGGCGGCGACCGCGATGGCGTCGTTGTGCGCGGTGAACGACTCGACGCACAGCGCGCCCCGGTAGCCACTCTCGCGCAGCGCGCCGAGGAAGCCCGCCCAGTCCAGGTGGTCGGCCCCGGGGGTGCCGCGGTCGTTGGCGCACACCTGCACGTGGACGATGCGGTGCCCGGCCGCCGCCACGGCCGCGGGCAGGGAGCGCTCCTCGATGTTCTGGTGGTACGCGTCGAGCGCGATGCCGATGCCCTGCTCGGGCAGGCCTTCGAGGGCGTCGAGGGTCTGCGCGACGGTGTTCAGGAGGCTCGTCTCGTAGCGGTTGAGGGGTTCGACGGCAATGCGTACGGGGGCGGGGGCGGCGTGCGCGGTCTTCGAGGTGCTGGCGGCGGGCGCGGCGTGTGCGAGGACCGGCGCGATGTGCTCGCGCCACTCCTGGTACGCGGCCGCCCGTTCGGCAGCGCCCATCCGCCAGGTCCGGCCCACAGCGGCGTACACCGGGCCCGCGACCACCGGCGCGCCGATCGCGTGGGCGGCGTCGACGCAGTGGCGCAGGTAGTCCTGGGTGGCCCGCACCGTCGCCGGGTCGGCGCGGACGAGGTCGCGGCCGGGGGGCATGACGGCGATGACGGCGGCGGGCGCCAGGCCGGTGGTGTCGAGGAGCTTCGCGACGGCCGCGGGCTCCCAGTCGCCGGGCTGCTCCAACGGCAGCTCGACGCAGTCGAAGCCCCATCCGGCAAGGCGGGGCAGCACCTCGGCCAGGGTGTCGGAGGCGACGGGCGAGTGCCAGATCCACGGGTTGGCACCCACGGGCCAGCCGACGCCCGGCGGCCGGTCGTCACGCCCCAACTTCCCTGCGGGCGACGTCACTTCTTGCCTCCCCAGTCCCCGGGGAACCCGGGCATCTTCTGGCAGCCGCACATCGCGTAGTGCAGCGGCGGCATGCCGTCCTGGAGGTAGTCGTCGAGGTTGGCCTCGGTGACGGTGGGCTGCGGCAGCTTCCACTCCTTGGGGACCTGCTCGCCCTTGAGGACCCGCAGGGCGGCGATGACCGGCGTACGCCACTGGAAGGTCGGGTAGGTGGGCGCGATCGCGGTGAGCTTCTTGTCCTTCCAGGCCTGGAGGAAGTCCTGCTGGTCCTCGCCGGTGATCGGCGGCACGTCGGCGCCCGAGTCCTCGAAGGCCTCCACGGCGGCCACGGCGGTGGCGCCGGAGTCCATCCACACGCCGTCGACGGAGCCGTGCCGGGAGATCGAGTCGGACACGATGGACTTGGTCTTCGCCGGGTCGCCGTCGGTGAACTTCACGTCCACGACGTCGAGTTCGCTCTTGTCGAAGGCGAGCTTCGCGGCCGACCAGCGGGTCTCCAGGACGTCGACGCCGGGCGAGATGCGCAGCGCGAGGATCTTGCCCTTGGGCTTGACCTCGTCGACGAGGAAGTCGGCGGCGACCGCGCCGTAGCCGTAGCCGCCGATGGGGTTGATGAAGGTGACGGCGCAGTCCGTCTGCACGCCTCGGTCGAAGACGATGACGGGCAGCTTGCCGCAGGCCTCCTTCACGGCGGGCGTGAGGGTGGCGGTGGTGTTGGGCGAGACGATCAGCGCGTCGCATTCCTTGTTGCCCGCGAGTTCCTGGATGTCGGAGATCTGCTTGTCGTCCTTGCCCTGGGCGTCCAGGACGGTGAAGTCGTCGATCTCGTCGTGGAGTTCGACCTCGGCCTTCATCGTCTTGAGGCCGACCTGCCGCCAGGGGTTGAAGACTCCGGCGTTGGAGAAGCACAGGTGGACGTCGTCGGCGGAGCCCTTCTTCCGGTACTGGGCGGTGTCGGCCATCGCGGGCTGGAGCATCTGCTCCCACGGCTTGGCGGCCGGGCCCTGCGGAGTCTGCTCGCCGAGCTTCAACTGGCGGTCGTACTCGGTCCGGTCGAAGAACTTGGACGGCTTGTCGCCGCCGTCGTTCTTCTGCTCGGCGCTCTGCCCGGAGGCGGCGGGGCCGTCGGCCGGGGCGTCGCTTGAGCAGGCGGCGAGGGCGGCGAGCAGGGTGGTGGCGAGGACTGCTGCGGGGGCGGCGCGGCGGGTGCGCGGTGGCGTTCTGCTGATGCGGCTGAGGCTGCGGCTTCGACTGGGGCTCATGAGGGTGTCCCTCCGGATGGGGTGGCGGGTGAGGTGCCGGACGGGGTGGCCGGTGGGGTGCCCGATGCGATGCCTGGCGTAGAGCCCGGCGGAGCGCCCGGCGGCCGGGCGCGACGGCGGCGCAGCCGGGAGAAGTCGGCGGCCCCGATCCCGACGGCGGCGATGACGATGACGCCCTGGACGGTGGACTCCAACGCCCCTGACACGCCTTGGAGGTTGAGCCAGGTGAACAGCGCCTGGAGCGAGAACGCGCCAGCCATCGCGGCGACGACGCTGCCGCGCCCGCCGCCGAGGGCGACACCGCCGAGCACGACGGCGGTGATCGCCTCGAACTCGTAGCCGCGTCCCGCCTGCGCGGACACCCCGGAGAAGCCGCCGACGAGGACGGCGGCCAGCGCGGCGGCCACACCGGAGAACACGAACGCGAGGACGCGCGCCCGGTGCACCCGCACCCCGGCCAGATGTGCGGCGCGCTGACTGTCTCCGGTCGCGATGAGCGTACGGCCGAAGTCGGAGCGCATCAGGAGCACCACGAGCACACCGGCGGCCAGGCAGGCGAGCACCGCCCACGGCAGCCAGCCCATCGCCGTGCCGCGCCCCACCTGACGGAAGTCCTGGGGCAGTTGACCCTGCGGGGAGCCGCCGGTCCAGTAGAAGACGGCGCCTTCGAGGATCAGCATCATGCCGAGCGTGGTGATGAACGACGGCACGCGCAGCCTGGTGGTGATCAGCCCGTTCACGAGTCCCGCCACGGCACCCGCGAGCAGCAGCCCTGCGGTCATCAGCAGCCAGGGGGCGTCGGGGTACGTGCCGTAGACCTCGGCGGTCGCGACGACTCCGGCGGTGACGATCGCGCCGACGGACAGGTCGAACTCGCCGCACACGATCACCAGGTACTGCCCGGCGGCGAGGATCACCAGCGGCGCCGCGCGCTTGACGAAGGCGAGGAAGCGGTCGGGTTCGTAGAAGCCGGGGTCGGTCGCGGCGAGCGCGACGAGCAGCACGATCAGGAGGGCGTAGACGGGGGCGCCCGTGCCGAGGCCGCGAGCGATGGTCTTGTACGCGGCGGTCGTCGCCGTCGCGGCCCGGCTCTCGGCCGCGTCGGTCGCCTTGTCCGTATCCGTACCGGGGCTCGTTCCCGTACCGGTGCTCATGCGGGCCTCCTGGCGCCGCGCCGGGCGTAGAGGGCGACGGCGGCGATGATGACGACGCCGCGTACGACGTTCTTGAAGAAGGGGTCGACGCCGAGCTGGTTGAAGACGGAGTCGAGGACGGCGAGCACGAGGACGCCACCGAGGGTGCCGGCCACTCCCCCGCGCCCGCCCGCGAGGACGGTGCCGCCGAGCACGACGGCCGCGATGGACTCCAGGTCGTAGCGCGCCTCGGTGCCGGCCCACGGCGCTCCGGCGCCCAGGCGGGACGCGAGGAACAGGGCGGCCGCGCCCACGCACAGCGAGCACAGGACGTGCGCGGCGATCACGGTGCGGCGGGTGCGGACGCCGGACAGGCGGGCGGCGTGTTCGTCGCCGCCGGTGGCGTACAGGTGATGGCCGAAGCGGGTGCGCCGGGTGACGACCCAGAGCGCGGCGGCGACGGCGAGGAGCAGGAAGAGGGAGACCGGGATCGGCCCCATGCGGTCGTAGCCGAGGTGCTGGAAGGAGGCGGGGACCTTGCCGGCGGGACCGGTGTAGTTCTCCTCGATCCAGCCGCGCAGGATGAAGGCGGTGCCGAGCGTCGCGATGAACGCGTTGACCTTCAGGCCGGTGACGATGAGCCCGTTGGCGAGCCCGACGGCCGCGGACAGCGCGAGGACCGCGAGCACCCCCGTGACCACGGAGCCGTCCTCCATGGTGGTGGCGGCGACCAGGGTGCCGAGGCTGATGAGGTAGGCCACCGACAGGTCGAGGGAGCCGGTGAGGATGACAGCGGTCTGGCCGACGGCGACGAGGCCGAGTGCCACGCTGTTCTGCAGGATGCCGACGACGTTGGTGAGCGTGAGGAAGTCGCCGCCACGCGCGGCCACCACGATCCAGCCGATGCCGGTGACGGCGGCGGCCGCGAGCCAGACGCCGACTGCGGGGTCGGCGAGCCGGGAGCGGCCGCGCGGGGCGCGGGTCTTGGCGGGGGCCCGGTCGGCCTTGGGGGCGAGGGCGGTGCCGGTCATTCCGCTCCTTCCTGCGCTGTGGGGGCAGTGCCCTCGTGGGGCGCCTGGGCGGACGGGGGTGGCGGGTCGGACCGGGACGGCGGGTCGGTCGAGGGCGGTGGCTCGGGCCCGTCGGACGACGCGGTCGCGAGCCGCATGACGTCCTCCTCCGAAGCCCCGGCGGGCAGTTCCCCGGCGATCCGCCCCTCGGCCATGACGAGGATCCGGTCGCTCATGCCGATGAGTTCGGGCAGCTCGGAGGAGACGATGAGCACGGCGAGGCCTTCCTTGGCGAGGTCGCGCACCAGCGTGTGGATGGCGGCCTTGGCGCCGACGTCGACGCCGCGGGTCGGCTCGTCGAAGAGCAGCACGCGCGGCCGGGCGGCGAGCCACTTCGCGATGACGACCTTCTGCTGATTGCCGCCGGAGAGATAGCGGGCCTCCTGGTCCTCACCGCGCGCGTGCAGCCGGACCCTCTCCAGGAGCGCGGTCAACTCCCGTGCCGCTGGCGGCCGTTCGCGGTCGGGCACGGCACGCGTGACCAGAAGGGCGTTGTCCCGCACGGACTGGCGCAGGGCGAGCCCCTCGGCCTTGCGGTCCTCGGTGACGAGCGCGATCCCGGCGCGGATGGCCCGGCGGGGCGTGCCGGGCCGCAGGGGCGGGCCGCCGACGGTCATCGTGCCGGTGGTGAAGGGCGCGGCTCCGAACAGGGCCCGCGCAAGGGACGTACGCCCCGATCCCTGGAGCCCCGCGATTCCCGTCACCTCGCCCGCGCGCAGCGTCAGATCGATGCCGCGCAGCCGGGTGTTGCCGCCGCCGCGCACGGTCAGGCGGGTCTCGCCGACCTCCTCGGGGCGGGCGCGCGGCGGGTAGTAGGCGCTCAACTCCCGGCCCACCATGGCGCGCACGATCGCGTCGGTGCTGGTGTCCCGCGTGCGCACCGTCGTCACGTGGCGGCCGTCCTTGAGGACGGTGACGCGCTGCGAGAGCTCGAAGACCTCGCGCAGCCGGTGCGAGATGTAGAGGATGCCGAGGCCGCGGGCGGCCAGGCGGCGGACCAGCGCGTGCAGCAGTCCGGCCTCGTGGTCGGCGAGCGGCGCGGTCGGCTCATCCATCACGAGGACGCGTACGTCGGAGGCGAGCGCCTTGACGATCTCGACGGTCTGCTGCCGGGCGACGGACAGGTCCCGCACGTACGTGCGTGGCGTGATGTCCAACTCTCCGAGTTCGGTGAGGAGTTGGGTGGTACGGGCCTCCATCGCGCGGCGGTCGACGAGGCCGTAGCGGGTGGGCTCGCGGCCCAGGAAGACGTTCTCGGCGACCGTGCGGTGCTCCAGGAGGGCGAACTCCTGGTGGATGATGCCGATTCCGGCGGCCTGGGCCTGTGCGGGATGGCTGAAGTGGTGGCTCCTTCCGTCGAGCGTGATGGTGCCCTCGTCGGGGACGTGTTCGCCCGCGAGGACCTTCATGAGCGTCGACTTGCCCGCGCCGTTCTCCCCGACCAGGGCGTGCACCTCACCGGCGGCGAGGTCGAGCGAGACCCCGTGCAGAACGCGCACGCCGAGGAAGCTCTTGGACACGCCGTGCATCGCCAACATCGTGTGCGTCGCCTGCTTCGCATGCATCGCCTGCACCCTCAGCTCCTTCGGCAGCGGCCTGCAGAGCAATGTGATGAGAGGGCTTTGACCTGTCAAGGGCCCAAGCACGTTTGTTTACAAGGCATTTGACGGAGACTTACGTCGACGATCGAACAGCATCGGCCTTGTGAGCAGCGAAACTCGTCCCTAGGGTGACTGCCATGCCTGGAGCGCCGGATCACCCCGCATCCGTTCCCTCAGCCCCCGTTCCGTCCGCGGCCCTTCCCCCCGCGGCTCTTCCCTCCGCGTCGCTTCCGCCCGCGGCCCTGCCGCCCGTGGACGCGCCGCCCGTTCCGGCGGCCTCCTCGCCCGGTGACGTCCTCGCCCTGCTGCGGGCGGGATCCGCGGCGACCCGGGCGGACCTCGCCCGGCTCACGGGGCTCGCGCGCTCGACGGTCTCGCAGCGGGTGGACGCGCTCATCGCGCACGGCTTCGTGACGGAGGAGGCCGACGGCAACTCGACGGGCGGCCGGCCGCCGCGCAAATTGCGGCTGCGCACCCGTGAACACGCCGTGGCGGGCGTCGACTTGGGCGCGTCGCACTGCCGGGTCGTCCTCATGGACATCGGCGGCGAGACCCTGGCCCTGCGCGAGGACCCGCTGTCGATCGCGGACGGCCCGCAGTCGGTGCTCCGGCATGTGGAGCGCACGCTGCACGCGCTGCTCGACGAGACCGGGCGCACACCGGCGACGCTGCAGTCGATCGGCGTCGGCGTGCCAGGGCCCGTCGAGTTCTCCACCGGCCGCCCCGTCGACCCGCCCATCATGCCGGGCTGGCACCAGTACCCGATCCCGGAGTTCTTCGCCGACCGCTTCGGGGTGCGCGCGCTGGTCGACAACGACGTGAACGTGATGGCCCTCGCCGAACAGCGCCGCGCGTTTCCGGACACCCGCTATCTGCTGTACATCAAGGTCGGCACGGGCATCGGCTGCGGCATCGTCGCGGACGGCCGCCTGCACCGCGGCGCACAGGGCAGCGCGGGCGACATCGGCCACATCCGCGTCGGTGACCTGGAGGAACCCTGCCGCTGCGGCAACTCCGGCTGCCTGGAGGCGATCGCGGGCGGCGCCGCCCTCGCCCGCCGCCTCTCCGCCCTCGGCCTGGAGGCGACCTCGGGCAGCGATGTCGTACGCCTGGTGAAATCCGGCCACCGTGACGCGGTCCGCATGGTGCGCGAGGCGGGGCGCGCGGTGGGCGAGGTCCTGGCGGGCCTGGTGAACTTCTTCAACCCCGACACGGTGGTCGTCGGCGGCGCACTGGCCGCGGTCCACGACCAACTCCTCGCCGGCGTACGCGAAGCGGTCTACCGCCGCTCGCACCCCCTCGCCACCCACGTCCTGCGCATCGAGCCGAGCCGCACCGGCGAGAACGCGGCGGCGATCGGCGCGGCCATCCTGGCGGTGGAACACGCGCTGTCGCCGCGGGAGGTGGACCGGGTGGTGGCGGGGGGCGGGTACTGAGGCGGGCGGCGGGTACTGAAGCGGGCAGCGGGTACTGAGGGGGCCGGCGAAGGCGTATCAGCGGCCGGTTTCGACCTTCAGGTCGCCGCGCGTCACCGTGCGGGCGACATCGCTGGCGAGCATGTCGTGCGGGAGCCGAGTCCGATCGCGCTTGCCTCGTCGAGGCGGGCCAGTTGGGCGGCGGTGAAGTCGACCTCCAGGGCGCCGAGGTTGCCCTCCAGTTGGGTGGTGGTGCGGGCACCGATGAGGGGTGCCGTCACGCCCGGGTTCCGCAGGGTCCAGGCCAACGCGACCTGGGCGGGTGTGCGGTCCAGTTCCGTGGCGACCTCCTTCACGACGTCCACGATGGCCAGGTTGCGTTCGGTGAGGGCGCCGCCCGCGACGGTGACGCTCCTGCGGGTGCCGTCCTCGACGTTCGGCGCGGTCAGGTCGTCGCGGCTGTACTTGCCGCTGAGCACCCCGCCGGCCAGCGGTGACCACGGGATCACCCCGAGGCCCAGCTCGCGTGCCATGGGGATCAGGTCGCGTTCCCCGGTGCGCTCGATCAGGTTGTACTCGATCTGCAGCGCGACCAGCGGCGTCCAGCCGCGCAGGTCGGCGATCGCCTGCATGCGCGACACCTGCCAGGCCGGGGTGTTGGAGATCGCCACGTACAACACCTTGCCCTGCCGGACCAGATCGTCCATGCCCCGCAGGATCTCCTCGACGGGTGTCGTGAAGTCCCACATGTGCAGGTAGAGCAGATCGATGTAGTCCGTGTTCAGCCGTCGCAGACTGGCTTCCACCGACGCGAACAGGTTCCTGCGGTGCGGGCCCCCGGAATTCGGATCACCGGGCCGGCGCAGCGTCGAGTATTTCGTCGCAAGGACCAGGCTTTCGCGGTTTTCCCGGGTGAATTCGCCAAGCAGGCGCTCGGAGCTGCCATTGGTGTAGGTGCTGGCGGTGTCGATGAAATTGCCGCCGCGCTCGACATAGAGGTCGAACAGCTTGCGTGCCTCGTCCTGCTCGGCGCCCCAGCCCCATTCGGTGCCGAAGGTCGCCGCGCCGAGCGCCAGCGGTGAGAACGACTACGTCGTACGCCTCGAACAGGGCCGCGGGCTGCGGTCCTCGGCGAACGTGGTAGAGGCACTGGCCCAGGCACTGCGCCTGGCCCCCGACGAACGCGCCTACCTCTTCAACCTGGCCCAGCAGCGCCCCCGCAACGCCGACAAGCCCGCCACCACCGCGGCACCCCGCTGGCCCGGCTGGTCGCCGACCTGTCGCCGCTGCCGGCCATGCTGATGAACCACCGCTACGACATCCTGGCCTGGAACGCCGAAATGGCGACGCTGCTCCTTGATTTCGACACCCTGCCGCCGTCGCGGCGCAACGCGATGTGGCTGTGCCTGATCCATCCGGAGATACGTGAGCTCTACGTCGACCGCGCACGCGTCGTACGGGAGGGCATCGCCCATCTGCGTGCCGCGTGGGCCGCGCATCCGGAGGATCGGGCGCTGACCGACCTCATCGCCGAACTCACCACTCGGGACGAGGAGTTCGCGCGGCTGTGGGCCGAGCGGGACATCACGGTCAACGGCCGCGGGCGCAAGGTGCTGCGGCACCCTCACGTCGGTGAGATCGCGGTGGAATTCGAAGTGCTGATACCCCTACAGGATCCGGACCAGCAGTTGGTGGTCTACCGGGCCGCGGACGAGGAGAGCCAGTCGGCGTTGGACCGGTTGTGCGCTGGGTGACCACTTTGGGTTTCCGAGGTTGTTCCCGAAGTCGTTCCCCTAATTGTTCCCGAACCGCAGGATCCGCGGCGCGAACGTGCCCTCGGGACCGGCGGCCCGTCCCACCGACCACGCCGTCTCCGAACCCGGCACCGGCGCAAGCCGCAGCGTCGAGGAGTCACCCTCCCCCGCCACCACCGGTTCACTGTGCTCGGCGAACGACTGGCCGTTCCAGGCGAGGAAGTCCGGCCCGGGGATGAGCGGCGGATTACTGCCCGGCGGGGCCCACTTCAGCGAGCGGGCCACCGAGACCCAGCCCAGCCCGCCGGACGAGTCGGGCGCCAGGGAGGTGATCGAGCCGAAGTCGGCGGGCACGGTCACCTTGCTCCACGCCTGCCCGTCGAAGCGGACGAGGAGCGGCGGAATCGGCCGTCCCGGCGGGCCGCCGACGAACCCGGCCGTGCCACCCGCCCACACCTCCGTCGGCGAGACCGCGAGCACACTGCTCACGCCCGACCGCGGGAACCCGTCCACGATCTTCTGCTCCCACGCCTGCCCGTTCCAGTGCGACACGGCCGCACCCGAGTCGGCTGCGCCCGCGGCCCAGACGTCGTCGGCCGCCTTCACGTGCAGCCCGTACACGTACCCCGGCGGCACCGGCATGTCCTGCCAGCCGCTCCCGTCCCGGCGCAGCAAGACCTGCGCGCCGGCTCGCGAACCGATCAGCCAGGTCTCCCCGCCGCCCGCGGCGACTCTGGTCAGCGCGACTCCGCCCGGCGGCGGGCTCTCGGTCCACGCCTTGCCGTCGTGGCGGAGCAGACGGGTACCGCCCGCCGAGTCGCGGCCGACCGCCCAGACCGCGGTCGGTGAGGTCGCGGCGATGGACAGCAGCTCGCCCTGCCAGCGGATCCCGGGCAGGCTCTGGCGCTTCCACGCGGTTCCGTCCCAGCGCAGCACCAGCGGGAAGCCCGGCGCCTGGCGGCCGACGGCGTCGGCGCCCACCGCCCACGCCCGGTCGGGACCGAACGCCACGGCCTCGTTCAGCCCGGCCTGCGGGCGCACCTCCGCCGGGACCGGGACGTGCTGCCAGGACGGAGCCTCCGCCGCGGCCGAGGACATGACGGCCACGAGGGTCATGGCGACGGCGAGGGCCGCGACGAGAAGTCTTCGTGCCAGGGGAAGTCTTCGCGTCCTGGGCAGTCCGCGTGTCATGGGAAGTCCGCGTGCCATGGTCAGCCTCCCAGCCGCTCGCTCATGAGGTTCGGTTTCGTGCCGTAGATCTCGACGGTCCCGAAGGACAGCAGCGCGGACCCGACCCTGGCCAGCGCACGCGGTTTGACGTCGATGGCGTTCGTGCGCTTCGGGCCGTAGGAGAAGGTGGTACGGCTGCCGTCGACCCGTGCGTACTTCGACTGGAACGCGCGGTCGCTGATCACCGGCAGCCACAGCGCGCCGTCCGGGCCGCGCACCATGGCCTCGGTGTAGGTGTCGCCAAGGGGTGGGTAACTGGTGCGCCAGGTCTGCCCGTTGAAGGTCATCAGGTAGGTGCGGGCCACGCCGTCGGTGTACTGGCTGCCGCCGATCGTGGCCCGTCCCGAGGGTTCGAGCAGGATCGTGTGTACGTTGCTGTTGGGCGGCAGCGACACGTTCGCGTCCCGCCACGCCGTGCCGTCCCAGCGCAGGACGGCGGACCCTCCGTCGCGTTTGTCCGCCCAGGCCCAGACGTCGGTGGCGGTACGCGCGTTGATCCCCATCACGTACAGCACATCGTCCGGGGTGGACTGCGTGGTCCAGCCGGAACCGTCGTAGTGCAGCACCTTCAGGCCGGTCTCGTCCTCACCGACGACCCACGCGCCACCCGGCACCGCGGTGAAGTCCTGGTACGTCCACAGGGTCTGCGGCAGCGGGACGGCGCTCCACTGCCCCGCCGCCGACCGGCGCAGGATCTCTCCCGCGCCCGCGCGGTTGTGGAAGATCCACACCTCCTTGCCGACGAACTGCACCTTGCCGAGCCAGCCCAGTTCACCGGCGCCGGGGAACGCGGTGTCCCGGCTCCACGCCTTGCCGTCCCACCGGTACAGCATCGGCCGCAGTCCGTCGGCGGCGTGCTCGTACCCGGTCGCCCACGCCTCGCCCGGCCCGCGGGCGGCGAGATCCTTCACGGTCACCGGCGGGGTGGCCGCGGGCACCGGCACCGCCGACCAACTCGGCTTCACAGCCGCGGCCGGTGACGCGACCGCGGTCGGCGACACCACCGCGGCACAGGCGAGCACAAGACAGGCGACAACCGCACGGAGACCGTTCACGAGACCCCCCACAACGCGAAGGTCGCACAGGCTATTGGCCTTCACCCACCAGCGCAATGACACAGCGTCAGAAACTCGACACCGTACGGGACTTCCAGCTGTTGTGTGACGTGTGAAATGGTACACATCACGTCGATGTCGCGGACATGACATGCAAGATCAGCTAGTCCTCCCCCCTCAACCCCCCACAAAAGGCAGGACAGTTATGAGAAAGCGAACCGTCATACGCAGGTTGCCGCTGCTCGGAGCGGCGCTCACAGCACTGGCCACCAGCGCGCTCGCCGTACCCGCGGCCGCTCACGGGAGCACCGGCCAGGACACCGCCCCCGGCTCGGTCGGCACCCGCATCGTCGGCGGCCAGTTCGTCACCGTACAGAAGCCCTCCATCGCATCACTCGGGGGCGCGAACCACCGCTGTACGTCGACCATCATCGCCCCGCGCTGGGTGCTCACCGCCGCCCACTGCGTGGGTCCGGGCGACCGTCCCCTCGTCCGGATCGGCTCCCTCGACCGCACGCAGGGCGGCATCACCGCCCAGGCCGTCAACGTCGTCCAGCACCCCAACTACAACTGGCCCAGTAACGACGTCGCCCTGGTGCAGTTGGACCGGAACGTGAACACCACCTACTCCCCGCTGGCGAGCGCCGCCGACCTCGCCCAGAACCAGACGGCCGAGGTCTACGGCTGGGGCGCCGAGCGCGCCGACTGGGGCGGCCCGCTGCCCACCAGGCTCAAGTACGCCAGGGGCGCCATGATCGGCACCAACTGCACCCCGGCGAACCCCGCCGTCCTGTGCTTCGGCGCGGGCAACGGCACCACGGCCGGCGGCGACTCCGGCGGACCGCTGATGGTGTGGAGCCCGTCCGGCCGATGGGTGCAGGCGGGCGTCAGCGCGGTCGGCCCGAAGCCGTCCGGAGGCTGGAGCGGCTACACCAACATCGTCAACAGCCGCGCCTGGATCAGACAGATCACGGGCGTGTAGGGCCAATTGGCTCCTCGGCCCCGAGGCGGCGTCGTGCCCCGCGAGAGCGCGGAAAGCTCGCGCTCGAGCGGGGCATCGATGCGGCACTCGTGCAGGAGCTCACCGACGTTTCACCCGCAGCAGTCACACCCACCCCCGCACCCTCCCTCACGCGCCTCCGCCGCAGCGGGCGCCGACGCCGGAGCCGCACAGCACCCCTTCCCCCGCCACGCGTCGCGCCCTTCCTTCACGGCGACGGCGGCTATGACCAGGGCGGCGATGGGGTCGGCCCAGGACCAACCGAGGGTCGCGTTCAGGAGGAGGCCCACGAGGAGGACCGCGGAGAGGTACGTACACAGAAGGGTCTGCTTGGAGTCCGCCACCGCGGACGCCGAACCGAGGGCGCGGCCCGCGCGGCGCTGCGCGGCCGACAGGAACGGCATGATCAGCAGGGAGAGCGAGGCGATGGCGATGCCCGGCACGGAGCTCTCGGCCTCGCCGCTGCCTGCCAATGCGCGTGCCGCGTCGATCGACACGTACGCCGCCAACGCGAAGAAGGACAGCGCGATGATCCGCAGGGTCGTCCTCTCGCGGGCCTCGCGCACCGCGTGCTCGCGGGCGGAGAACTGCCAGGCGACGGCGGTGGCGGAGGAGACCTCGATGACGGAGTCCAGACCGAAGCCGATCAGCGCGGTGGAGGACGCGAGGGTTCCGGCGGTGAGGGCGACGACCGCCTCGACGACGTTGTACGTGATCGTCGCCGCGACCAGAAGCCGGATGCGACGGGCGAGCGCGTCACGGCGGGCCGGGGACGGCCCGAAGGATATCGCCGACATCAGCAGCAGCCCTGCGCCTCGGCGTCCACGCACGTCTTGTCCGCCTCGACGGCGACGACGGCGGCGCGCAGGTCGTCGAGAGCGTGGCCGAGGCGCTCGTCGGCCAGTTCGTAGCGGGTGCGGCGACCGTCGGGCACCGTGACGACGAGCCCGCAGTCGCGCAGGCAGGCCAGGTGGTTGGAGAGCCGGGTACGGGAGACGCCCAACGCGTCGGCGAGGTCGGAGGGGTAGGCCGGGGCCTCGCGCAGGGCGAGCAGGATCCGGCACCGGATGGGGTCGGCGAGCGCGCGGCCGAAGCGGGCGAGGACGTCGATGTCGGAGGCGATGGTCAGCACGTCTCCGACAGTACATTCAATCCTGAATTCAGGGAATCGTGGACCGTCAGTGAGAGTGCTGCGGTCACGCGGCCAGTTCGGCGAGCAACCCTCGTACGCGCCGCTCGATCTCGTCTCGGATCGGGCGTACGGCCTCGACGCAGCCCGCGTTGTGCACGCACACGAACAGGACGGACGGCTTCGGGCTCGGGGATGCCTCCGGAAGTGACGCGGCGTCAGGCATGGGCGCGCGCCTCCGATTCGGGAGCGTTCGGGCGGTCGGCGAGGATCGCGGCCAGCCGGTCCGTCATCTCCGGCAGGAGCCGGTAGTACACCCATGTCCCGCGGCGCTCGGAGTCGATGAGTCCGGCCTGCTTCAGGAGCTTGAGGTGGTGCGAGATCGTCGGCTGCGACAGGTCGAAGGCGGGCGTGAGGTCGCAGACGCAGATCTCTCCCCCGGCGCGCGAGGCGATCATCGAAAGCAGCCGCAGCCGCACCGGGTCGCCGAGCGCCTTGAAGACCTTGGCCAGCCCGACTGCCTGACCCTCGTCCATGGGCGCGGTGAGCAGCGCGGGGCAGCAGCCGTCATCGTCCTGACCGAGCACCACCACCTCTTGATTCGACATTCATCTATGTTGACAGGTTTCGATACACGGAGCAAGCTTGCATAGACAGACATCGATACAGAAATCGATACAGACGTCGATCGATGACGTAGACGACGTAGGGGAGCGCGGCAGCCATGACCGACACGACCGACCAGCCCACCGACCAGTCCCCCGACCTCCGCGAGAGCGTCCGCCGCAGCTATGCCGCCGCCGCAGTCCAGGTCACCGAAGGCGGCACCGCCTGTTACGGCAAAGACTGCAACACCACCGCAGGCGCGGCCCCCGACATCGACGAGAACTTCGGCGCCACCCTCTACACCCCCGCCGACCGAGACGCTCTCCCCGCCGAAGCCGTCGCCGCCTCCCTGGGCTGCGGCAACCCGATGGCCGTCGCGGACCTGCGGGACGGCGAGCGCGTCCTCGACCTCGGCTCCGGCGGCGGCATCGACGTGCTGCTCTCGGCCCGGCGCGTCGGGCCCACCGGCAAGGCGTACGGGCTCGACATGACGGACGAGATGCTGGCCCTCGCCCTGGCCAACCAGAAGAAGGCGGGCGCGACGAACGTCGAGTTCCTGAAGGGCACCATCGAGGCGATCCCCCTGCCCGCGGCCACGGTCGACGTCGTGATCTCCAACTGCGTCATCAATCTGTCGACGGACAAGCCCGCGGTCTTCGCGGAGGCGTTCCGCGTGCTGGTCCCCGGCGGCCGCGTCGGCGTGCTCGACGTCGTCGCCGACGACACGCTCTCCCCCGACCAGCGGGCCGAGCGCGGCGACTACGTGGGCTGCATCGCCGGGGCACTGTCCTTCGCCGAGTACCGCCGGGGCCTCGAAGCCGCCGGGTTCACCGGCGTCGAGATCACGCCCACGCACGCCGTCGCCGACGGACTGCACTCGGCTGTCGTACGCGCGACGAAGCCCACCACTACGGCGGGCGCCCCCGCCTCCGACGCGTAATCGTCGGTACGTCACCGCCGACCGGCCCCACCTCCTCCGCCGAACAGGTGGACAGACAAACCCCGGTCGACCCAGGTCACGCCCCCGCATTGGTCCACTCCACTGACGCGCCGCAGGCGATGGCGCCGCCCGTGGCGAAAACACACCAGACCGGCGCTGACATGGGAAATCCCTTCTCCTGGGCATGATTGACGGATCGTCGGAGAGCCGGTACCACTGACGCACGCCCGGCCCCGCACGCCCCGTCACGCTTCACCGGCCCGGAAGTCCCAGGAGGCAGCCTTGCGAGGATCCGTCACCGCCCCCGTCCCGCCCGCGCGCACACTCACCGTGAGGGTGGCGGGCGCCCTCGCGTCGGCCGCCCTGCTGGTCCCGCTCATCGGTGCCGCGCCTTCGTCGTCCACCCCCGCCTCGTCGGCCGAGTCGGCCGGTGGCCTGCAGAGCGCCTTCGCCGCGGCCGCCGCCGAGTACGACGTGCCGCAGAGCGTGCTGCTTGGCGTCTCCTATCTGCAGTCCCGCTGGGACGCGCACGGCGGCGCCCCCAGCGTCACCGGCGGCTACGGCCCCATGCACCTCACCGACGCCCGCACCGCCCTCGCCACCGCCCCGCACCACAGCCACGGCAAGGAGGACCCGCGCGGCGACGCCTCGCGGCGCACCCTGCTGCCCAAGGGCGAGCCGCCCAAGGAGTCCCAACTCCCCGCCCGTTTCAAGACGTTGAAGCGCGCGGCGAAGCTCAGCGGCCTGCCCGCCGACCAACTCCGCGAGGACCCGGCCACCAACGTCCGCGGCGGTGCGGCCCTGCTCGCCGCCGCGCAGAAGGACCTCGGCAAGCCGCTCAGCGCCGACCCGGCCGACTGGTACGGGGCGATCGCCCGGTTCTCGGGAGCCGACGACCGGGCGAGCGCGGCCACGTACGCCAATGACGTGTTCGCCGTGATCCGCGACGGCCAGCAGCGCACGACCGACGCCGGCCAGCACATCACGCTCACCGCCCGGCCCCAACTGACGCCGGACGCCGCCCAGTTGCGGGGCATGGGCCTGCGCAAGGTCTCCGCCGCCGGGACGGACTGCCCGAAGACTCTCGCCTGCGAGTGGATCCCGGCGCCGTACGAGGAGTTCGGCGACGGCGACTACGGCAACCACGACAAGGCCGACCGCCCCAAGAGCCAGGGCATCAAGTACATCGTCGTGCACGACACGGAGGGCACCTGGGAGGGCGTCCTCAAGATGGTGCAGGACCCGACGTACGTGTCGTGGCAGTACACGCTGCGCTCCAACGACGGCCACGTCGCCCAGCACGTGCGCACCAAGGACGTCGCCTGGCACGCGGGCAACTGGTACGTCAACGCCAAGTCCGTCGGCCTGGAGCACGAGGGCTTCCTGACGGCGCCCGACACCTGGTACACGGAGGCGATGTACCGCTCGTCGGCGCGCCTGGTGAAGTACCTCGCCAAGCGGTACGACATCCCGCTGGACCGCCAGCACATCCTCGGCCACGACACGGTGCCCGGCACCACGGCCGCCACCATCCGCGGCATGCACACCGACCCCGGCCCCTACTGGGACTGGCAGCACTACTTCACCCTGCTCGGCAAGCCGTTCCACCGCACCGCGGGCCCCTCGGGCGGCCTGGTGACCGTGGCGCCCAAGTTCACGGAGAACAAGCCGGTGTTCACGGGCTGCGCCAAGCCGGGCGAGACGTGCACGCCGCACGGTTCGAGCGCGGTGCGCGTGTACACCGAGCCGCGTGAGGACGCCCCGCTGATCAAGGACATCGGGCTCCGTCCGGGCGGTGAGCCCTCGACGATCGGCGTGAACGACATGGGTTCGCGCCTGTCCACGGGCCAGCAGTACGCGGTCGCCGAGCGCAAGGGCGACTGGACGGCCGTCTGGTACCTCGGCCAGAAGGCCTGGTTCAAGAACCCGAAGAAGCAGCCGACGGCCGTCGACGCGCGCGGCCTGGTCGTGACCCCGAAGGACGGCACCGCCGAGGTCCCGGTGTACGGCCGCGCCTACCCGGAGAAGGAGGCGTACCCGGCGGAGGTCCCGGTGCAGGCCGTGTCCCCGCTGCCGTACAAACTGCTCGCGGGCCAGCGGTACGCGGTCGGCGACAAGCTGCCCGGCGAGTACTTCTACTCGCCGACGTTCGACCTCGCCCCGCACCGCGTGGTGCGCGGCAAGGACACGTACTACGAGATCCAGTTCGGCCACCGGGTGGCGTTCGTGCGCGCCGCCGACGTGAAGGTGGTGCGGTCCGGGTCATGAGCGTGCGGGCTCCGCGGGCCGTGCGGTCCGCGGGGCCGGCGGGCCCCTGAGGGGCCACCGGGAACCGTCGGGCCCGGACCTGCGTGGGGGCAGGCCCGGGCCCGACGCGCGCTCGCAGCGCGTGGCTACCGGAAAACGTGACGGCGGCCCGCCACCGCCTTGAAGGTCCGCTCGCCGCCCGCCAACAGCGCACAGCGCACCGTCAGTTCGCGGGTCCGGGAAGCGTGTACGACGACACGGGTCGCTCGCCCGTCCGCCCAGTCGATGTCGACGGTGGCACCGCCGCGCGCCCTCAGCCCCCGCACCGATCCGTCCGGCCAGTCCGCGGGCAGGGCGGGCAGCACCTCTATGACGTCGTGCTGGCTCTGCAGCAGCATCTCGACGACGCCGGACGTGGCGCCGAAGTTGCCGTCGATCTGGAACGGCGGGTGGGTGTCCCAAAGGTTGGGCAGCGTCGAGGACTTGAGCTGTTCGCCGAGCATCCTGTGCGCGTGGTCGCCGTCGCGAAGCCGTGCCCAGAAGTTGATTTTCCAGGCTTTGGACCAGCCGGTGCCGCCGTCGCCGCGCGCGTTCAGGGACACCTTGGCGGCCTCGGCCCACTTGCTGCCGGGTTCGATGTGCCGCCCGGGGTGCAGGGCGTAGAGGTGGGAGACGTGCCGGTGGTCGTCGCCGGGGTCGTCGAGGTCGGCCTTCCACTCCTGGAGCTGCCCCCAGGAGCCGACGCGCAGGCCGGGGTCGAGCCGGTCGAGGCTCTTCTCCAGGCGGATGCGGAAGGAGGGGGCGTCGCCGAGGACGCGGGCGGCCTCCAGGGTGTTGGTGAGCAGTTCGCGCACGATCTGCTGGGACATGGCGGCGCCCGCGGTGAAGTCGCCGTGCTCCGGCGAGTAGCTGGGGGTGACGACGAGCGTGCCGTCGCGCGGGTCGGTGCGCAGCTGGTCGAGCCAGAACTCGGCGGCCTCCTTCAGGACCGGGTAGGCGGTGTGCCGCAGATAGCGGGTCGACCCGCTGAAGCGGTAGTGCTCGTAGAGCTGCGAGGTCAGCCAGGCGGCGGCCTCGGGGAACCAGAACGCGGTCGACCAGTCGTGGACGCCCGTGAAGCCGTACGGGTTGGTCTCGTTGTGCACCACCCAGCCCGGCGAGCCGAACATCTCGCGGGCGGTGCGCCGCCCGGGGGCGCGAAGGGCCTCGACGAACCGGTCGTAGGGCGCGGTGGTCTCGGCGAGGTTCGCTGCCTCGGCCGGCCAGTAGTTCATCTGGAGATTGATGTTCACGTGGTAGTCGGCGGACCAGGGCGGGGCCGTGCTGTGGTTCCAGACGCCCTGGAGATTGGCGGGCAGCGAGCCGGGGCGGGAGGAGGCGATGAGGAGGTAGCGCCCGTACTGGAAGAAGAGCACTTCAAGTGCCCGGTCGGCAGCGGATGTCGGCGCTCCACCGCCGTACGCCTTCAGGAGCTGGTCGGTGGAGAGATCCGGCGGCGCCTGGTGACGGAGGTCGAGGGCGACGCGGCCGAACAGGGCCTGGTGGTCGCGCACATGACGTTCCCTCAGCTCTGCCTGACCGCGGGCGAGGGCTTCGTCGACGGTGCGCGTGACGGCCGGGTGCGGGTCGTCGCCGCGATAGTCCGGGTAGGTGTCGGCGTAGTCGGTGGCGGCGGCGAGCACGAACCACACGTGATCGGCGCCGCTGACGGTGAGGGTCCCGTCCCCGTTCGCGACCAGCGTGCCGCCCTGCTGCGTGACGCGCAGCTGCGCCTCGAACTTCAGGCCGTTGTCGGCGAGTTCACCGCGTACGGTGACGCGGTCGCGTTCGGCCTCGGCGGTGAAGTCGGCGCGGGGTGAGGTGTAGCGCAGGGTGCAGGTGACGGCTCCGGGCCGGTCGGCGGCGAGCCTGCCGACGATCACTCCGTCGGGGTGGGAGGCGAAGAACTCCCGGGTGTGGCGGGCGCCTTGATGGGTGTACGTGACGTCCGCGACGGCTTCGCGCAGGTCCAGGGCGCGGCGATACGAGGCGTCGGGGGCGTCCGGCGCGCCGGGCACGTCGATGTGCAGGTCTCCGAGGGTCTGGTGGGCGCCGTAGCCGCGCCGGGCCTGGCCGAGCCGGGCGGCGACGGCGTCCGGGGCGAGTCGGCCGTGCTCGTCGAGGTCCCGCTGGACGGCGTCCAGGGCGTCGGGCCGGGGTGCGCGCCAGTTGCCGAAGTCGTAGCCGTCCTTGGCGCCGGGGCCGCCGGTCCACAGCGTCTTCTCGTTGAGCTGGAGCCGCTCGGAGGCGAGGGTGCCGAAGACCATGGCGCCGAGGGCGCCGCTGCCGATGGGCAGCGCCTCCCGCTCCCAGTCGGCGGCCGGAGTCCGATACCAGAGCCGCAGGTCATCGGATGACTCGATGGAGCCCTGGGGACCGCCGGGGCCCTGGTCGGCGGCCTGCCCGTCGACCGCCGGACCGCCCAAGGCCAGTGCGGCGCCCGCACCCAGAGCGGACTGCATGGTGGTTCTGCGGGTGAGTCCGGGCCGTGGCGGCTGCCGTCTGCTGGACTGTCGTCTCATGGGCCGCCACGCTAAAAGTCCGATGACTCACCTGACAAGGCACATGACAAACCCACTCCTTGGACGGAGTGGGCAGGCACTTGGACTTCAGGGAGGCGGTTGCGCTCGCGGCTTGCGTTCGAGGTTTGCGCGCGGGGCCTACGTTCGGGCTTTGCGTGCGGGGCTTGCGTGCGGGCCGAGGTCGTCAGCCCTGCTGGAACAGCTCCGCGGGCAGCGGCTTGAGGAGTGCGTACAGATCGTCGGTGATGGGGCGGTCCCAGGCCGCGATGGTCACCAGGACGTTGTCGCTGCGGTCGAACTGCACGCAGGAGATGCGGCTTTCGGACAGCCGCAGGCGGCGCACGATCAGGAGGTTGTCGCCCTGCATCACCGGCATGTCCTCGCTGGCGACGACGGTGACCTCCTCGTCGTTCTCCAGCGCGAGCAGGAGCTGGGCCACCTCGAAGGGCGGTTCCCCGTCGGCGAGCTCGCGGGCCGGGGAGCCCGCCGGCAGATTGCCGATGATCATCGCGGGGCCGCGGCCGCCGAACAGGTCGTAGCGCAGGAAGACGCCCTGGCAGCTGCCGTCGGGCGCGGGCAGCAGACCGGCACCGAGGTTGCCGGGCCAGTCACCCGGGTCCATGGCCAGGACATCGAAATCCGGGCCCGCGGGTGTGGCGGAGCTGCGGCGGCGGAGGAAGGACATGCCGCCATGGTACGTGTCCTGCGCGGTGAACCCGGCGCGGGGGCGGCGGCGGGGAAGGGGCGGGACGGGGCCGGCCGTGGCCGGGAAAGGGCCGGTGAGGGTGTGGTTCGTGTCGGCCCGGGCCCGGACGGCGGGTCGGCCACGGCTCAAGCGGTTTCCCGGCCGCGCTCGTGGTGGCGGGCCACGCGGGCGCGGTTGCCGCAGGCGGGCCTGCACCACTCCTGACGCGGGTGCTCCTTCAGGAAGTACCGCACGCAGCGCGGCGCGTGACAGGCGCGAAGGCGCTGGCGGTCGGGGCTGGCGAGGAAGGTGAGGGCGGCGTGGGCGAGGGCGGCGGTGAGGAGATCTGCGTGGGGGGTGGTGCGGGGGTGCCCCGGTGGTGGTGCGGCGGGCTGGTCGCGTACGACGGGTTCGTCACGTACGACGGAGTCATCACGCCCGGCAGCCTTGTCCCGCGCGGTCGGCTCGTCCCGCACCACAGGTTCGTCCCGCACGACTGGGTCGCCGCCGCGCGGCCAGGTCAGGACGGGAACGGTGGGCACCCTGGCGGCGGCCTCGTTGAGCCGGGCCACAGCCTCGCCGAGGGGCAGCAGGCGCCGCGCGTCGGCGGGGCTCGGCTCTCCCGGACGCACCGATCGCGCGAACAGCGCACGGACGGCGGCGCGCACCCCCCGTACTGCTTCGAGTGCGCTCTCGTCCGCCCGGTAGCTTCGGGCACCGAGAGCCCCGGGCAGCTCCGCCGCGTGGGCGCGCACCCAGGCGGTGAGGCCGTCCGGCGTGTCGAGATCGTCGGCGACGCCGCCGTGGCCGTCGTGGCGGATGGTCGAGACGAGGGCGAGGGTGAGGAGGGTGCCGTTCGGTGCGGGCATGGGGCTAATGATAAGTTCCGCGCCAACCATTAGCGCTGGGGCAGTCCGGCTGCCGGGCCCCGCCCGGCCGCAGCAACGGAGAGGCTCGCGATGACCCACGGGACCGTACTCGACTACTGGCGCGACGGACTCGACGACGTCCCCGAAGAGATCTGGCGCCACCCCCACCTGGAGGTCCTCCTCCTGGCCGACAACGCGCTCACGCACCTGCCCGCGCGCATCGCCGCCCTCTCCTCCCTCCGCACCCTGGACCTGGGCCACAACCACCTCACGTCCGTCCCACCGGAGCTGGGCACGCTCTCCACGCTGACCGACTTCCTCTACCTCCACGACAACCGCCTCACCTCACTCCCCGAGGAACTGGGCAACCTCACCCGCCTCACGTACCTCAACATCGGCGAGAACCAGCTGACGGCCCTGCCGCACACCCTGGGCCGCATGACATCCCTCATCGAACTCCGCGCCCAGCACAACCGCCTCACCGAACTCCCCGCCACACTCGGCGACCTGCGCTCCCTGCGCGAACTGTGGCTGCGCGGCAACCAACTCACCACGCTCCCGCTCGCACTGGACCGCCTCACCGAGCTACGCGAACTCGACCTGAGAGAAAACGCGTTCAAGACCGCACCGGAAGCACTACGCGGGCTACCACGCCTCCGCCGCCTCGACCTACGCGCCAACCACCTGAACGAAGTCCCGCCCTGGCTGGCCGAGTTGCCGTCCCTGGAGAAGCTGGACCTGCGCTGGAACGACGTCCGAGACGGCGAGGAGACCCTGACGGCGCTGCGCGCACGGGGGTGCGTGGTGCTTCGCTAGGGCGTCGCTTTCCGACCAATCGACACCGCGCTGTTCAGAGACGACCGTGCTCCGGTACGACGGTCTCGCACCGATCGCACAGAGTCAGATCGATCCGTCGGCTCTCCCGCAATGAGCCATGCGCGCCGCATCGTTCGCAGATGCCCTCGCTACGGTCGGCGAAGGCGTCAGTGACAGCGTGGAGACGTGCGTGCTCAGCATCCGTCCAGGCTCCGCCGTGCCGCCACGGTCGCGGAAACGCCTGGAAGGCCAAGGCTCCCCACTTCTGCTTCACGGCCAAGAGCTCGTACTCGGGGAACTCGGCGACAACCGCCTGATGGCACTCAAGCACCAACTGCCGCCAGCCAGGCCCCACATCGAAGTCGTACGAAGAGTCCCGCAAGTGCCGCCTGACCGGCTCAAGCACATCACCTGGAATCGGACCCGTTTCAGCCACCTCGGCCCCTTCAGATTCAGCCACCCTGACCCCTGCCCACGGCGATCTGCAGGACCCGGCCGCTGTGCCGGGCGACCAGGCGGTACCAGCCGTCACCGACGGGTTCGGGGCGCCACTGCTGGTGCTTTCCGTGGTACGTCCGCAGATCCGTCACTGCAGATTCCCCTCTCCGGTCGGCACGCGGTGTGGTGGAGCAGCCGCCAGCGTAAAGATCGACAAGGGGCACCGGGACACGTTCCACGAGAATGGCCGGATTGGCGGACCGTCAGGCGCAGTCGTGGAAAGCCGTGGTCGCCGCGAGCTCGGCTCGCTCGGTCGTGACCCGGTTCACCGGCGCGGTCTCGTCGGCGTAGCCGAAGGAGATGCCGACGAGCAACTTGCCGCCGGTGAGGCCGAGTTCGGCTCGGACGGTGTCAGCGTAGAAGCTCAGGAGTCCCTGCGGGCAACTGTCCACGCCGTACGCGGTCATCGCCAGGAGCAGGGTCTGCATGTAGGCGCCGACGTCCGCGGCAAGGCGAGGCCCGCCGTCGCCGGTGACGAACAGGAACGCGGCGTGCGGCGCGCCGTAGAAGCGCAGGCTCTCCGCGTCGTACGCCGCGCGTGCCGCGTGGTCGTCGGGGCCGATGCCCAGCGCTCCGTACAGCTCGGCGCCGAACGCGGCCCGGCGCACCCGGTGCACCTGCGCGTACATGTCCTCGGAGTACGGAACGTCCACCGAGGTGCGCTTCTCGGCGTGATCCGCCTGCAACGCACTCGCCAGGCGATCGCGCGCCGCTCCGCTCACCACCTCCACCCGCCACGGCTGCGCGTTGGAGTTGGACGGCGCGGCGCCGGCCAGCGAGAAGATCGCGCGCATGACGTCGGCGGGCACGGCGTCCGGGCGGAACGCGCGCGTCGCGTGACGGCCGCGTATCAGCTTCTCCGCGCTGCCGCTCAGCTCGGTGGGGACGGGATCTGGATTACTCATGGAGCACTCCTCAGGGACTGGACATGTAAACGGATGCGTTTACTTCAGCGAGGTCGACTCTAGCGGGCCGACCCCGCCCAAGTAAACGCGTACGTATACTTTCCTCATGGGTACTACGGCTACGGCACCTCGACGGCGGGGGCGTGGGGGGCGGGAGCGCATCCTGGCCGCCGCCGCCCAACTGTTCGCGACGCAGGGGATCAACGCGACCGGCATGGAGCAGGTCGCGGAGGAAGCACCGGTGTCCAAGCGCACGCTCTACGCGCACTTCCGGACCAAGAGCGACCTGGTCATCGCCCACCTCCAGGACCTCGCGTCGTCGGGCGCCACCCTGGAGAGCGTGCTGACCCGCGAGGACATCCCCCCGCGGGAACGGATCCTCGGACTGTTCGACCAGCCCGTGGCGGACGCGGCTCCGGTGCGCGGATGCCCCTTCATCGACGCGGCCGCGGAGTTCCCCGACCCGGAGAACGCGGTCCATTCGTACGCCCGCGAGCAGAAACTGCGGATGGTGCGGTTGGTCAACGTGCTGGTGAGCGAACTCGGCTGCCGGGAACCCGACGTTCTCGCCGAACAGTTGGTCACCCTCGCGGACGGGGCGGCCAGTCGCGCCATGGTCCTGGGAGAAGCGGACTACGGCCGACACGCGCGGGCGGCGGCAGAGGTCCTCCTCGAACGAGCGCTTCGCTGATCCGGGACTGATCCGGGCACGAACAGAAACCCCCTCCCGCCCAAAGGCGAGAGGGGGTTGGCAGCAGTCAGTGCAAGAGCGGCTCAGCCGCTCAGTGCCTCCTGGGCGCGACGCCGCTCAATCAGCGAAGCGCGAATCTCCCCCGCCCGAACCGCCGTGTTCGACAGCAGGGTCGAGGTGAGGCCGTGGGTGTGTTCCGTGCCGCCCTGGAGGTAGATGTCGGCGGTGACGTTCGCGTGGGTGGCGACGCGGTGGTCGCGGCCCACGGCGAGGGCGTCCTCGTCGTCGCGGCGGCACAGCTTGCCGAGTTCGCCGAGGCGTTCGTCTATGCCGCGCGGGTGGTAGCCCGTGGCGCAGACCAGCAGGTCGGCGCTGAGGACGTCGCGTTCGGCGGTGGGCAGGAACTCGATGCCGATGTCCAGGCCGTCGTCGTGGGCGTCGATGTCGCGTATGCGGGAGACGTTCAGCATGCGCATGCGCTGCCGTCCCTGGACCTTCTCCTGGTACATGGTGCGCGAGAGCGACTCGATGAGGTCCATGTCGACGACCGAGTAGTTGGTGCTGCGGTGGTAGTCGACCAGGGACTGCTTCACCTCCGGCGGCGCGTTGTAGAAGATGTCCACGGCCTCCGGGTCGAAGATCCGGTTGGCGAACGGGCTGTCGTCGGCGGGCGTGTAGCCGTACTTGGCGAACACCGAGCAGATCTCGGCCTCGGGGAAGTGCCGGTGGAGGTAGTCCACGCTCTCGGCGGCGCTCTGTCCCGCGCCGAGCACGACGGCGCGGCGCACCGGGGTGCCCGCTTCGAGGGCGGCGGCGACGCGCGGGATCAACTCGCTGTTGTGGAAGACCCGCTCGGAGCGGGCGGTGCCGGACGGCATCCGCGGCGCCATGCCGGTCGCCACGCACAGGCTGCGGGCCCGGCGCACGATCGTCGCCTCCGGGTTCGCCGGGTCACGGCTGATCACGTCGTAGAAGACGATCTCGCCGTTCTCGGTCACCGGCTTCACGGAGAGGACTTCGGAGGAGTACTCGACGAGCCCGGGTACGCGCCCTGCCACGCGCGCGGCGGCCCATTCGAGGTAGTCGTGGAACTCGATGCGCAGCGGGAAGAGCGTCTTCTGGTTGAGGAAGTCGACCATCCTGCCCCGCTCCCGCAGGTAGCACAGGAAGCTGTAGCTGCTGGTCGGGTCCCGCATCGTGACCAGGTCCTTCAGGAACGACACCTGCATGGTGGCGTCGTCGATGAGCATGCCCCGGTGCCAGCCGAAGCTCGCCTGCTTCTCCAGGAATCCCGCGCGTATCCGCTCTCCCTCGGCGGCCTTCTCGTTGTGTTCCTCGATCGCGATCGCGAGTGCGAGGTTGGACGGCCCGAAACCGATCCCCAGGACGTCGTACGTCACTTCCGGCCCTTCATGTGTTGCTTCCGTGCCGTCGTACGTCGAATCCGGCCCGCTGTGCAGAGTGTTCACCCGCGTCATCGCCTCCCTAAGCAGGCACATGTTAGATAAGGTTAGCCTTACCTTGCAACGTCTGAGGAGGATTCACATGCGGGTCGCCATGTTCGGCTACCAGACCTGGGGCCACCGCACGCTGCGAGCCCTGCTGGATTCCGGGCACGAAGTGGTCCTCGTCGTCACGCACCCGAAGAGCGACCACGCGTACGAAAAAATCTGGAACGACTCGGTGGCCGACCTCGCCGAACAGCACGGCGTGCCGGTGCTGCTGCGCAACCGGCCCGGGGACGACGAGCTGCTCGAAGCGCTCAAGTCCGCGGACCCCGACCTGATCGTCGCCAACAACTGGCGCACCTGGCTGCCCCCGGAGATCTTCGACCTGCCGCGGCACGGGACTCTGAACGTACACGACTCGCTGCTGCCCACGTACGCGGGCTTCTCGCCGCTGATCTGGGCGCTCATCAACGGCGAGCCCGAAGTCGGCGTCACCGCCCACCGCATGGACGCCGAACTGGACATGGGCGACATTCTGCTGCAGCGCCCGGTGGCCGTCGGGCCCACCGACACGACGAAGGACCTGTTCCACAAGACGGTCGACCTCATCGCGCCGATCGTGCGCGAGTCCCTCGATCTGATCGACTCCGGCAAGGCGGAGTGGACACCGCAGGACCGCTCGAAGGCCAGCTTCTTCCACAAGCGCTCCATCGAGGACAGCCGCATCGACTGGACCTGGCCGGCCGAGGACCTGGACCGTTTCGTGCGCGCCCAGTGCGATCCGTACCCCAACGCCTTCACGCACCACCGCGGCAAGCCGCTGCGCATCCTGGAGGCGAGGGTCTCCGAGGGTCGCTACGGCGGCACTCCCGGGCGCATCTTCATCCGCGAGGGCGACGCCGTCGTCATCGTCGCCGGCGCCGACGCCCGCTCGGGCCGCTGCCACGGCCTCGCGGTCCGGCGGGTACGGACGGAGGACGGCACGGAGCACGCGGCGACGGACTACTTCCGCACGATGGGCGGGTATTTGACGGCGCGGCCGTAGCGCCCGGTACGCCCTCCCCCGCGGCAAGCAGGCCTCACCGCGGGGGCGTACGCTGCCACGGGTGCGCCACCGGGCACCTGCGGAGAGAATCAGCGACACGTCCGCCCCCGCTCGTCGGCAGGAGTCGCCCATGTCCATCCGCCGGGTCATGCCCGACATCCAATCGGAGGCCCTGGAGGAGAGCCGGGACTTCTACGGCCTCCTGGGGTTCGAGGAAGTGATGAACCTCGGCTGGGTGATGACGCTCGCCTCGCCCGCCAATCCCACGGCGCAGGTCACCTTCATGAGCCACGACGAGTCCGCTCCGGTCGTGCCCGACATGAGCGTCGAGGTGGACGACGTGGACGCCGCCTACGCGGCGATGCGGGCGAGCGGCGCGGAGATCGTGCACCCCTTGCGGGACGAGGAGTGGGGTGTACGCCGCTTCTTCGTACGCGACCCCAACGGCCGGGTGGTCAACGTGCTGAGCCACCGATGACCGCCACAGCAGCCTGGATCACAACTTAGGCTAGGCTAAGCTAAGAAAATCCTGAAGGCCCGCCCTGAATGGGCGGGTCTGTCCATGAATGGAGTGGCTCCGTGAGCGTGACCGCTGCCCGGGGATTCCCCGCGAGCGGGATGTCCGCCGGGATCGAGGGATCCGGCGAACCCCAGCTCACTCTCCCGTGGCCTGAGGGACTCCCGGAGGAAATCCCGGACGAACTCCGGGGCAGCGCCGTCGTCGTGAAGTTCGGCGGCAACGCCATGGTGGACCCGAGCCTGCAGCGGACGTTCGCCCAGGACGTGGTGGAGCTGTGGCGCGCGGGCCTGCGCCCGGTCGTCGTACACGGCGGCGGGCCGCAGATCAGCGCGATGCTCGACCGCCTCGGCCTGGAGAGCCGGTTCGAGGCGGGCCTGCGGGTGACCACGCCGGAGACCATGGAAGTGGCGCGGATGGTGCTGACGGGCCGCGTCCAGCGGGAGTTGGTCGGCCACATCAACACCCACGGCCCCTTCGCCGTCGGCATGACCGGCGAGGACGCGCACACGATGACCGCCGTACGACGCCCGGCCTGGGTGGACGGCCGGGCCGTGGACATCGGTCTCGTCGGCGACATCGTGGACGTGAACCCGGACATGGTGCGCACGCTCCTGGAGCAGGGGCACATCCCGGTGGTCTCCCCCGTGGCACGGGGTGAGGACGGGCAGGTCTACAACGTCAACGCCGACCTCGCGGCGTCGGCCCTCGCCGTGGCCCTGGACGCCGAGCGTCTGGTGATGCTCACCGACGTCGAGGGTCTGTACGCGAATTGGCCGCACAGCACGGATGTGATCGAGCGCCTTACCACCGACGCGCTGGACGGGCTTCTGCCGGAGCTGGCGAGCGGGATGCTGCCGAAGATGGAGGGCTGCCTGCGGGCCGTGCGCGGCGGGGTGCGCAGGGCGCACGTGCTCGACGGGCGCGTGCCGCACGCGGTGCTGCGTGGCGTCCTCGGCGAGAACAGCCCCGGCACCACCGTGGTTCCCGGCGACGGCAGCGACGACAACTCCTAGGTTCCCGACGGCAACTCGTAGGTTTCCGCCAGGGGCAGGGCGTCAGCCATGGACCCAACTTCACCCCATTGAGTGACCACTGGTGTGGCGGTGCCGGGGCCTGCGGCCTGTCATGCTCGTAGCGCCCGAGCGCACCTGTTCCGGTCAATCCCCCCTCTGCCGAAGGGATTCCGCATGCGCACCAAATGCACCGCTGTCGCCCTCTCCCTCCTCGTCGGCCTCGGCGGCATCGCCCTGGCCCCCTCCGCGGGCGCCGCCCAGACCCCGCCCTCCGCACCGCCGCCCGTCGAGCGTCTCGTGAAGGCTCCCGGCTTCAAGGTCACCGGGAAATGGGCCATTTACCAGAGCAACCAGATTCATGCCACGGTCGACGTGACCCAGGACACCCAAGGGAATCTCAGCGGCACCGCCAAGAAGACCACCGGAACCATGGTCGACGGCATCATCGAGCAAGGCTTCGTCGACGGCAATTACATCTACTTCGTCATCAACTGGGAAGACCGCACCAAGGGCCGCTACATCGGTTCCCTCGGCGCCGACCGCACGCTCAGCGGAGACTCGACCGACCTGTCCACTCCCGGCAGTGAGGCCAAGTGGTCCACGCGCCAGACGTTCTGACCACCCCTCGCCCCATCGGCCCGCCCGACGAGGTCACAGGGCCCGTGTGAGAATCCGCGCGTTGCGCCGGGGATCCAGGGACGCCGCCCACGGCCGCGGAGCGAGCCGCGCGGTCGTGGGCGCGAACCCGTGGCGGAGGAACAGACCGCCGCCGCCGGTCGTCGCCGTGAACAGGGCATCGAGCGACTGGGCGCGCGCAGCGGTCAGGACGGCACGCAGGAGGTCCGCGCCGAGGCCGCTTCCCTGCCGGTGCCCGGCGACGCAGAAGTTGTACACGACGCCCGCGGGCCCGCGATCCTCCCCCGGTGCGGCCGGGTGGGCGCGCAGCCCCACGCACCCGTCCAGGGTGCCGTCGGGCGCCTGCGCCACGAGGAAGTCGGCGGCCTGCGCGGCGTACAGCTCGACGGGCCGTTCCCGCAACGCCCCTGAGCATACGAAGGGTTGCGACAGGGCGGCGAGCGCGGCGGCGTCCTCGGGGCGGGCGGTACGTATGGAATCCGTCGGCGAGGTCGCGGAAAAGTCCGCCGGCGCGTTCGTCAGCGAGGTCGTCGGCAAGTTCGTCAGCGAGGTCGTCCGCGCGAAAAGCGCGTGCGTGTGCGCGTGCGGCTGCGGTACAGGGCGCGGCGTAGCCGTGATCAAAGCTTTCCTTCCTCGGTTCGACGGTCGAAGAGCGGCTCGTCGCCATGTCACCCCGACACAACATCACAGTTAGGCTAGCCTTACCTAATGAGCAAGTCCAGCCATGCAAGCTGAGCTTAGATTGGGCCCACCTGGCTCTGATGAACCGGGTCTTTCCTCTTCCCCCTTACAAGGAGACGTTCATGGCGGTCGTGACGGACAGCGGCTTCGCCGGGTACGGGCTGCCCGACAAGCCCGGCACCGACGAGTTCTGGACGGCCGCGCAGGCAGCGGGCACTCCCGTGTCCGTACCGGCCGACGGCGGCGGCCGGCTGACCCTGTTCCTGTGGCGCGGCGGCGCTCCGGCGAGCATCGACTTCGAGAGTTGGTCGGAGCCGGTGGCCCTGAGCCGCTTCGACGACACGGACTGCTGGTACGCCGAGGTCCCGATGCCCGCGCGGCTGCGGGTGACCTACCAGTTCCGCTCCGGCGACGAGGCGTACGCCGACCCGCTCAACCCGGCCGGCGCGGGCGGCGACCGGTCCATCGCCGCGACCCCCGACGCCCCGGCCCAGCCGCACTGGCCCCTCGTCGGCGCCGATGACGTCCTGCCCGTCCCGGCCACCCGCATCCGCTGGGCCGGCGAACGCCTCGGCGGGCGGCGCACCGTGCGGGTCCACCCGGCGGGCGGCGGCGGACCGGTGGTCCTGCTGCTCGACGGGGACGACTGGCTGTATCTGCACCCGGCCATGACCGCGTTCGACGCGGCCGTCGCCGCCGGCGACATGCCCCCGGTCACCCTCGTCTTCCTTCCGGCCAAGGACAGGGAGGCCGAGTTCGGGTGCGTGCCCGAGCTGTGGGAGGCGGTCCGCGACGAACTGCTGCCGCTGGTGGCGGAGTCCGGCGTCCCCGCCGACGTCGACCGGCTCGTGGTCGCCGGGCAGAGCCTCGGCGGGCTGAGCGCGATGTACGCGGCGCTGCAGTACCCGGACCTGGTGAACCGCGTCGCCTGCCAGTCGGGGTCGTTCTGGTGGACGCCCGACGCCCTGGGCCGGGCGGACCCGCTGGGCGGACCGGTCGGCGGCGCGATCGCCGCACGGCTGCGCGACGAGCGCCCCGATCTGTCCGGCTTGCGGATCGCCTTCGACGTCGGGGAGCACGAGACGCGGATGCTGCCCCACTGCGAGCTGACCGAGACGCTGGCCGAACAGGCCGGTGCGGCGGTACGCGTCTCCCGCTCGGCGTCGGGCCACGACCGGGCGGGCTGGCGGCAGGCGCTGCTGCGGGATGTGGCCTGGGCGCTCGCGTAGGCAGGCATCAGGGAGTTCGGCCAAGGAGCGGTTCCGGGGAGTGCGTACGCCCCCGGAACCGCTCCGTGCGTTCAGGGGGTCGGCACGGCCGCAGGCCACCACCCGACCCGTCCCGGGACACCTGCGTCCCAGCAGGTCAGAGGCCCTGGGATCCCGACTTCCGGGAAGCGGCCGGGATGCCGTTGTGACCGTCGGACGGCCGCCGCAGACTCTGGTCACACCCCGGCGGCAGCACGGCCGGACGGGGTGGACCGAAGGCAGGCGCAGACGCCTTCGCCTGCACGGGGGCAGACGAAGTGCCGTACACGCGAACCTGCGCCTGCCTTCGCCACACGCCTGTTCCTCCCCCTCAGGAAGGCATGACGCACATGCATCGATATGCCGCGGCCGTCGCCGCACTGGCCGCGCTGGTAGCCGGATCCACCGTCCCGTCAGCGGCCGCCTCCGCCCTCGCCGCACCGCCGGCGTCCAGGGCCGCACCCGCCGCCCCGGACCGGGCACCGCATCCCCACGCCAAGAGCGTCCTCTTCGACACGTGGTTCAACGTGCAGGGCTACTCACCGACCCTGAAAATCCACTTCGGCGTCCACCGCTACACCCTCAAGGCGGACTGCGACAGCGACCGCCTGGCCGGCCAGCTCTACCACTCGGCGACCGGTGTCGACCCCAAGGTCGGCAGCGCCTTCACCGTCCCCTGCAACGGGGCCCCCAAGACCATCAACTACCAGCTGCGGGGCGGTTTCTACTACTTCTACTTCCTCTCCGGCGTCGACAACACGCACATCGTCGCCGACGGTGCCTGACCCCACCCTCAGAGAGAAATCGGAGTCTTCCCATGCGCACTCTCCTCGCCGCCGCGACAGCACTCCTCGCCGTGGGCCTCACCGGTGCACCGGCCCAGGCGGGTGAGGCCGGGCAGCAGCCCACCGCGCCGCACCGCGCCGCCGCTGCCTCCCACTTCGACGTCCTGTTCAACACGTACGGCTACTCTCCGAAGACGGATCGCCCACAGGGCAACCGCCAGCGGGTCGCGTTGTCCGCCTACTGCAACAGCGACTTCGTGGCCGGGCAGCTCTACCACGTCACATGGGGCCGCGACCGGCCCGTCGGGAACGTCGTCAAAATCCACTGCGGCACCAGGAGGTCCGCCGTCTACGACCTGAGCGGCGGTGAGTACTACTTCTACTTCCTGTCAGGCGTCGACAACACGCGGGTGGTCGGCGACTGGGACTGAGCCCAGCGCTTCACCGCGCCACGGCCGCGCAGTACGCCTCGTCGCCCGCCAGCAGATTCCGGTGCGTGTCCTCGGCCGTGATGACCCCGTCGTCCAGGACGAGGACGCGGTCCGCCGCGTCCAGGAGGGGCGGGCTGCTGGTGATGACGATGGTGGTGCGGCCCCGGCGCAGCTTCGCGACGTTGCGGGCGATGAGCTGTTCGGTGACGGCGTCCACGGCCGTCGTCGGGTCGTGCAGGACCAGGACGTCGGTGTCGGCGGCCAGGGCGCGGGCCAGGGACAGGCGTTGGCGCTGGCCCCCGGAGAGGTTCGCGCCGCGGTCGCGGACGCCGTAGTCGAGGCCTTCGCGGTGGAGGGCGACGACGTCGGTGAGCATGGACGCCTCGACGGCCTCCGCGACCATCTCGCTGGTGCCCGAGGGGTCGATGTTCGTGCGCAGGGAGCCCGCGAAGATCTCGCCATCGTACGGATTCACCAGCAGGTGCTCGCGGACCGCCTCCATCGACAGGTCCCCGATCTCCTGCCCGCTGACCCGCACCACTCCGTCGTACGCGTGCGGCGGGACCTTCGCCGCCAGGATCGAGGCGAGGTCGGCCGCCGCGCGCGGCTGGTAGGCGGTGATCGCCACGAACTCGCCCGCGGTCACCTTGAAGTTCAGCTTGCGCAGGGTTCCGTAGTGCACGCTGTCGATGTCCAGGTCGCCGCCCGCGGCCGGGCGCTCCGTGCCCGGGGTCGTCACCGGCGGCGCGGACAGCACCAGCGCCATCCGCTCGGCCGACGCGCGCGCCACCATCACGTACTTGGGCATCTCCGAGAACAGCTTGAGCGGCTCCATGATGAACTGCGCGAGGCCCACGGCCATGACGAGTTCGCCGATGGTGATCTGGCCGTTGAAGGCCAGCCACCCCGCTGTCAGGGTCACCGCGGCGGCCAGGACGGCGTTGAGGGCGAGCGCGGTGCCCGCGTACACGCCGTTCACCTTGGCGACGGTGATCGACTGGCGCCGCGCCTCCGTGCTGACCTTGCGGTAGGAACCGAACGCCGCGTGGTTGCCGCCGAAGCCGTGCAGCGGGCGCAGGCCGGTGATCAGGTCGGCGACCTTCGCGCCCGCCCGCGCCACCCGGGCCTGCTGTTCGCGGGTGCTGGAGCCGATGCGCTTGGACATCACGCTCAGGATCGACAGGATCGCGACCGTTCCCACCATCACCAGCGCGCCGAGCCGGAGGTCGGCGAGGCCGAGCGCGACCGCCGCGACGACCACCGCGACCAGCGAGCTGATCAGCATCGGCACGACTTCGACGATGTCGGCGGTCTGGTCGGCGTCCTCGGTGGCGATGGTCAGGACCTCGCCGGACTTGAGGTCGACGTCCCTGGCCACCGGCTGCAGCCCGCAGCCCGCGACCTTCACCCGCCAGCGGTGCGCCTCCGTCGTGTTGGCCTTCTGCAGGACGCGCATCCCGAACCGCCACGAGAGCGACACGGTCGTGATGATCACGGCGAGCGCGCCGATGGACAGGGCCAGCGAGCCGAGAGTGCGGTTGTCCCGCATCGTGTGCTCGACGATCAGGCCGAGCGCGATGGGGAAGGCCGTCTCACCGGCCTGGTACAGGCCCATGAGGAGGGTGCCGCCGGCCATCGCGCCGACGTTGCGGCGCAGGGCGGTGCGGAGGATGTCGGACCCCGGGCGGGGCCGCTGCGTGTCAGTTGTCATCGAGGTGGCGGGCAATCGCTTCCGGGGTTCGCAGGGTGAACAGGTCTCGGATCGTGATCACAGGACCGAACTCGCGGCGGAGCAGCCCGGTCAGCCGCACCGCCAGCATGGAGTGCCCTCCGAGGGCAACGAAGTCGCTCACCGCGCTCACCTCGTCATCATCCAGGTCAAGTGCCTCGGCGTAGAACTCGCACACCAGGGTCTCGGTCTCCGTCTCGGGACCGCGCTCCCCGGCCGTCGTCAGCGCGCCCAGCGGCTTGGCCTCGGGCAGCGCCTTGGTGTCAGCCTTCCCATTGACGGTCAGCGGGATGCTGTCGACCTGTGCGTAGTGCGTCGGGCGCAGGAAGTCCGGCAGGGCGGTGCCCACCTCGGTGGCGACGGCTGCCAGGTCGGCGCCGTCGAGCACGAGGTAGGCGGCGAGGCGGTACGCCCCGTCGACCTGCGGGTCCGGCTGGGCGACCGCCGCGACGAACCGCACCGCGCGGTGCGCGGCGAACGCGGCCTCGACCTCGCCCAGTTCGACCCGGTGCCCGCGGATCTTGACCTGCTGGTCGGTGCGGCCCAGGTACATCAGGTTTCCGTCGGGCCGCCGCACGACCAGGTCCCCGGTGCGGTACATGCGCTCGCCGGGCGCGCCGAACGGGCACGGCACGAACCGGTGCGCGGTCTGCGCGGGCTGGCCGAGATAGCCGCGCGCGATGCCGATGCCGGCGACGTACAGCTCGCCGGGAACACCGTCGGGCAGCGGCCGCAGCCACGGGTCGAGGACGTACACATCAGTGTTGTCGATGGCCACGCCCACCACCGGGTCCTGGCACTCGAAGGTGCCGACGCCCAGGGTGTTGATCGTGTACTCGGTCGGCCCGTACAGGTTGTAGCCGACCGTCCCCTCGGTCTCGGCGAGCCGCTGCCACAGCGTCGGCGTGACGGCCTCGCCGCCGAGCAGCACGAGCGCCGGGCGCCGGTCGGGGTTGTCGAGCAGGCCCTCGGCGACGAGCTGCTGCGCGTACGTCGGCGTCACGTTGATGACGTCGATGCCGTGCTCCAGGCAGTACGCCACCAGCGCGGGCGCGTCGCGGCGGAGCTCCTCGTCGCAGATGTGCACCTCGTGGCCGTCGGCGAGCCACAGCAGCTCCTCCCACGACATGTCGAACGCGAACGACACGGTGTGGGCGATCCGGAAGACCCGGTGGCCGTGCTCGTCGAGGACCGGCTCGAAGATCCGGCGCTGGTGGTTGACCAGCATGTTGGTCAGTCCGGCGTACTCGGTCACCACGCCCTTGGGCTTGCCGGTGGATCCGGAGGTGTAGATCGTGTACGCGGGGTGGCGCAGCCGGTCCGGATCGTCCGGCGCGAACGTCAGATACGGCTCGGCGTCCGGGAGCGGGCGGTCCAGCTCGATGAGGCCGCCGGCGTCGACGACGTCGCCAATCAGCCGGGGCGAGACGGCGCTCACCGTGAGGATCGCGTCCGGCCGTGAGTCCTCGACGATCGCGGCGATCCGCTCGTCGGGGTGGTCCAGTTCCAGCGGTACGTACGCGGCGCCGACTCGCAGCACTGCGAACAGCGCCACGATCGAGTCGAGGGAGCGCGGGATCGCGAGACCCACGTTCGTCTCCGGGCCGATGCCCCGCCCTGCGAGCACACCCGCCACCGCGCGGCTGCGGTCCCGGAGTTCGGCGAACGTCATCGTCGCGCCGTGGGCGACGAGCGCCACCCGCTGCGGGTCGCGGTCCGCCGCCCGGTCGAAGCGGTCGACGACGGTGTCCGTGCCGACGTCCGTGCGCGCGTCCGGCTCGGGCTGCTTCCCGAGGCCCGGCAGCGCGCCGACCGGGCCGGTGGACCGGGCCAGGTCTTCGAGTACGCGTACGTAGTCGTCGAGGAGACCGCGGGCGTTCTCGGTGTCGCCGTCGCGGTGCTCCAGCTTGACCGTGAGGCGGTCGCCGGGGGTGACGACCCAGGTGAACGGGTAGTGCGTGGAGTCGTCGGCCTTCACCGAGGTGATGCCGTGCCGGGAGTTCATCTCGGCGAAGGCGTCCATGTCCAGGAAGTTCTGGAGCACGAAGAGGTTGTCGAACAGGGTGTCGTGCCCGCTGGCCCGCTGGATCTCGCCGAGGCCGAGGTGCTCGTGCTCCATCGCCTCGACCCGGGCCGTCTGCACGGCCGACAGGTAGTCGCCGACGGTGTCGTCGGGCCGTGCCCGCGTCCACATCGGCACGGTGTTGAGGAGCACGCCGACGATGTCGGCCAGGCCCTCGCCGTCACGGCCGGAGACGGTCACGCCGAACACGGCGTCGCTGCGGCCGGTGTGCGCGCCGAGCAGCAGGCCGAACGCGCCGGTGAGCACCGAGTTCAGGGTGACGCCGTGCGCCTTGGCCGCCTCCCGCAGCAGGTCCGACTGTTCGGCGGACAGCGTGTGTACGAGAGCGGTCGGCAGCTCGTCCGACACGGTCGGCGTCGGTCCCGCGAGCAGCGTCGGGCCCTGGAGCGCGGCCAGGTGGTCCGCCCAGAAGCGTTCCGACACAGCCGGGTCCTTGGCGGCGAGCGCCCGTGCGTAGTCCTCGAAGCTCGGCGTGGCCGGGGTCGGGTCGTGCGGTTCGCCCGCGAGATTGGCCTGGTACGCGTCGAACAGGTCCCGCAGCACGATCTCGCGGGACCAGCCGTCCCAAAGCAGCAGGTGGTAGCTGAGCAGCAGTCCGTCGCGGCCGTCGGGCAGCCGCACGACGGTGAGGCGGATCAGCGGCGGCTCGGCCGGGTCGAAGCCCGTGTCCCGGTCCTGGGTGCGCAGTGCCTCGACCTCGGCGTCCGTGGTCAGTTCGACCGTGCGGACGTCGACCCGCCGGCCCGCCGCCTTGAGGACCTGGACCGGGTTGCCGTCGTCGTCGGTGGCGAAGCCCGCGCCGACGACCGGGTGCCGCCACATCACGTACGACATCGCCCCGGCGAGCGCGTCGACGTCCAGACGCCGGTCGAAGGTGAAGTAGCTCTGCGCGACGTAGTGTCCGGCCTGGCCCGCCATCTGGGCCTGGAAGAACAGGCCCCGCTGGAGCGGCGTGACCGGCGCCGTGCGCTCGGCCGTCCCGGCGGTGTCCGCGATGCTCTCCAGCGCGCTGCGCCAGTGCTCGGTGATCGCGTCGGGGATGCCGTCGGCGAGCGTGAACGCCGTGTGCAGCTTGTTGGTGTCGGCGTCGATCCACGCGTTGACCTCGACGGCGTACGGGCTGCCCTGGTCGCCGCCGGTGAGGTGCAGCGCCTGGGACTCGCTGCCCCGGCCGAGGTAGTTGAAGAGCACCTGCGGGCGGGCGGTGAGCAGCGGGGCCGTCTGCGGGTTGAGGTACCTGAGTTGTCCGTACGCGACGTGGGCGCTCTCGTCCGGCTGGCGTTCGGTGATCTCGCGCGCCGCCGCGACGGGGTCGGTGTGCGCGGTGAGCCGCACGGGCGCGATGGAGGTGAACCAGCCGACCGTACGCGTGTAGTCGTGGTGCTCCTCGACCGGGACCCGGCCGTGCCGCTCCAACTCGACCGCGAGGTCGGTGGGCGACGGCTGGATGTGCGTCAGCGCGGTGCGCAGCGCGCCGCACAGCAATTCGGTGAGGCCGATGCCGAGTGCGGTGGGGGCGGTGCGGGTGACGCGGTCGGTGATGGTGGTCGGGGATACGACGGTGGTCTCGCGCAGACCGTCGACGGCGGGGAGCAGCGCGGGGGCGTCCAGGGTGCTGACCCAGTGCCCGAGGTCGTCGATCGTCTGGGCCGACTTGAGCGTGAGCGCCTCCGCGTACTCGGCGTACGACGTGGTCGGCGGCGCCAGGTCCGCCCCGCCCATGGCGGTGGCCAGGTCGTCGAGGAGGACGAGCCAGGACACCGCGTCGACGGCGAGGTGGTGCACGGTGACGACCAGGGTCCGGCTCGCCTCCAGCCACGAGAACGCGACGACGTCCCCGGACTCGGGGTCGAGCCGTCCGGCGGCCTCGTTCGCCACAGCCGTGGCGTCGGTCGCGTTCGCGCGGACGACGGTGACCTCGCGGGCGGGTTCCGTACGCAGCGCCCACACGCCGTGCTCGACGCGCAGCCGCAGCCGGAGCGCCGGGTGCGCGGCCACGACGGCGTTCGCCGCGCGCTCCACGTCGGCGAAGCCCGCGCCTTCGGGTGCCGTCAGCGTCCTGGCCTGGGCGAACCGGTCGAGCGAGCCGCCCAGTTCGCGCTGGCGCAGGATGATCGGGGTCGGGGCGAGGGGGCCGTCCTCGTGGCGTACTGCCGGTGTGGTGGGCGCGGCCTGCGGGGCGCGCGTGCCCAGTTCTTCCGCGAGCCCGCGAGGCGTCCTGAACAGGAACACGTCCCGGGGTGCGATGGTCAGGCCGAGGGCCCTGGCGCGGTTGATCAGGGTGATGGCGACGATGCTGTCGCCTCCGGCGGTGAAGAAGTCTGTGTCGGCGTCTACGGCTGCGCCGGGCAGGGTGTTGGCGAAGATTTCGACGAGGACGTCGAGGTGGCTCCGGTGGGAGGGCAGTGATTCACCTGCGGGGCGGTGGGGGCTGGTCGCGCCCCGCGGCGGAGCCGCAAATCGATGCAGCCCCGCGCCCCTAAGGGAGTCCGCCTGTACGTCGTCCTGTGCCGCGCGGGCAGTCAATGCCTTGCGGTCCAGCTTGCCGTTGACCGTCAGGGGGAGGGCTTCGGTCGTCAGCACCCGGCCCGGCACCATGTGCACGGGCAGGGTCGTGGACAGCAGGGCCGCGAAATCATCGGGCGTCCGGCCCACCACGTGCGCGACGAGGTGGTCGCCTGTCTCCGCCACGGTGACGGCCACATCGACGACACCGTCGAGCTCCCTGACCGCGGCCTCGACCTCGCCCAACTCGATCCGGAATCCCTTGAGTTGGACCTGGTCGTCGGCACGCCCGGCGAACTCGAGCTCGCCGTCGAGGGTGCGGCGGGCGAGGTCGCCCGTGTGGTACATGCGGGAGCCGTCGGCCGCGAACGGGTCGGCCACGAACCGACCCGCGGTGAGGCCGGGGCGGCCCAGGTAGCCCAGCGACACCTGGTCACCGGAGACGTAGATGGCACCGACGCGGCCCGGCGGCACCGGCCGGAGCCGGTCGTCGAGCAGGTAGGTGGCCAGACCGGGGATGGGGCCGCCGATCGGGCTGACGTCAGCAGGGGCGACCTCGCCGAGGCCGAAGTCGTCGTCCGTCAGCACCCGATGGGTGACGTGCACGGTGGTCTCGGTGATGCCGTACATGTTGACCAGCTCGGGCGTGCCGGTGCCGTGCCGCTCGACCCAGCCGCGCAGCCGCCCGAGGTCGAGCGCCTCGCCGCCGAAGATGACGCGGCGCAGCGCGGTGACGGGCTCACCGGCGTGCCGGTCGGCCTCGATGAACTGGTAGAACGCCGACGGCGTCTGGTTGAGCACGGTCACGCCGCGCTCGCGGACCAGGCGGTGGAAGTCGACCGGGGAGCGGGTGAGGCCGTACTCCGGAAGCAGCAGCTCGCCGCCGTGCGCCAGCGCGCCCCACAGCTCCCAGACCGCGAAGTCGAAGGAGTACGAGTGGAACTGCACCCATACGTCGTCGGGGCCGAAGCCCATGTCCGGCCGGGTGTTGGCGAGCAGCGTCACCACGCTGGAGTGCGGGACGACGACGCCCTTGGGGCGGCCGGTCGATCCGGAGGTGTAGATGACGTACGCGGGGTCGTGCCAGTCGGCCACGTCCAGCGACTGCTCGGCTGCCTGCGGCAGCTCCTCCCCCTGCACAAGGACACGCGCAGAAACGCCCGCCCGGGCGAGCAGGTCCGTGAACCGTTCCCGCTGCTCGCCGTCCACGAGGACGACCTGCGGAGCGGCGTCGGCGAGGATGTATTCGAGGCGCTCGTCCGGGTACGCCAGGTCGAGCGGCACGTACGCGCCACCCGCGCTGACGATCGCGACCAGGGCGACGACCTGTTCGAGGGAGCGCGGGGCGGCGACGGCGACCCGCTTCCCGGGGGCGACCCCGGCCGCGCGCAGGGCCGAGGCCAACTCGTCCTTCGCGGCGGCCAGTTCGCCGTACGTCAGGGACCGGGTGCCGCCGTCGAGGGCGCACTGGGTGACGGCGGTGGCGGCCGGGTCGCGGTGCGCGGCGGCGTCGAAGAGTCCGGCCAGGGTGGTCGGGGTGATCGGCGCGGGGCTCCGGTCGCCCTCGCGCGCCAGGTCGTCGACCAGGGCGTCCGGGCGGGCGAGCAGGCCGGTGAGGGTCTTGGTGAACGTGTCCAGGATCGCCTGGGCGCTCGCCTCGCGCAGCAGCTCGCCGTCGTAGATCAGGTTGAAGCGTAGATTCGCGGCTCCGCCGCGGGGCGGACTGCCGTCGAGGGCGCGCTCGACCACAAGCGTCAACGGGTAGTGCGGGGCGCCCTCGTTGACGATGTCGGAGATGACGAGGTCGTGGCCGGGGCCGCGGAGCGCGGCCACGTCGGTCGCGACGTCGAAGACCACCAGGGTGTCGAACAGGGAACCGGCGCCGATCTGGCGGCCGATCCTCGCGAGCGAGACGTGCTGGTGCGGAAGGACCGCGCTCTGGTGGGCCCGCACCGAGGCGAGCAGGTCGCGCGCCGTCGTGTCTGCGGCCCAACGGGCGCGTACGGGAATGGTGTTGATGAACAGGCCCACCATGTCCTCGATGCCGGGCACGTCCGCGTCGCGCCCGGACACGGTGGAGCCGAACACGACGTCCTCGCCGTGCAGGATGCCGCCGAGGGTGACCGCCCAGGCACTGTGCACGGCCACGCTCAGCGGCACACCGGCCGAGCGGACGGCCGCGTCGATGTCGTGCTCCGGTGCCACGGCGATGTCGGCGAACCGGTCGGAGGGGGTGTGCCCCTCGGCGACCAGCGAGGAGCCGGGCAGCTCGGCGAGCTCGTCGCCCCACACTCGGTCGCTCTCGTCGTCGTCGCGTTCGGCGAGCCAGCGCACGTAGTCCGGGAAGCCGCCGAGCGGGTAGACGGTGCCCGGCGCGTGGTACTCGGCGAGGAGCGCGCGGAGCATCGGGGGCACCGACCAGCCGTCGGCGATGATGTGGTGCACGGTCTGCACCAACACGTTGCGGCCGGAGCCCGCGCGGATCAGCGTGCAGCGCATCAGCGGCCCGGTGGCCAGGTCGAACCCGGCGCGCCGGTCGGTCTCGGCGTACTCGCGTATCTCGGCGTCGGTGATGCCGGGGCGGTCGAGGGTGGTGAAGGGTGCCTCGACACCGCTGTCGAGGACGGAGACCACGCGACCGTCGGCGAGGGCCACGAAGCGCGCGGCCAGGTTCGGGTACAGCGTGAGCAGCCGGGTGGCCGCCGTCGCGAGGCGGTCGGCGTCCACCTCGCCTTCCAGGGTGAGGAGTTGCTGCTCGACGTAGGCGCCCGCCGAGTCGTCGTCGAAGACCGAGTGGAAGTACAGGCCCTCCTGCAGCGGGGTCAGCGGCAGGATGTCCCGCAGCGCCGGTCCGTCGAGGGCGTCGACGTCGGCCTGCGTGAGCGGGACCAGGGGGAAGTCGCTGGGGGTGTGGCCGCCGCCGTCGAGCGCGGCGAGAGCGGCGAGGGTCTGGCGGAAGTACGCGCCGATCGTCGTGATGTCCTCGTCGGAGAACATCCCGTCGGGCCAGGAGATGGTGGTGACCAGTTCGTACTCGCCCGCCGAGCCGCTCGCGGCGGGCTCGGCGATCGCGTTGAACTCCAGGGCGCGCGGAAGGCGCATCCTCGGGTCGCGCTTCTCGCCCAACTGCCCGGTGGCACCCGCGAGTTGCCAGTCCCCGGGCGAGCCCGCGTCGAAGCGGCCCAGGTAGTTGAAGAGGACCTGCGGCGCGGGCGCGTCGAATTCGGTGTCGGTGAGGTAGCGCAGGGCGCCGTAGGAGACGCCGTTGCTCGGCACCCGGGCGAGGTCTTCCTTGACCGCCTTGAGCGCGGCGGCCAGGTACGCGGGGGCGGACAGCCCCGTCGCGGCACCGGGGTCCACGGTCACCGGGAACAGGGTGGTGAACCAGCCCACGGTCCGCGAGAGCTCCGGCTCGAAACCGGCGGCGCCCGCCACGAACCGCCCCTCGCGGCCGTGGCCCTCCAGCTCGATGTGCGCGAACGTCTGGTCCTGGCCGAGGTCGCGGCGCCACCGGGCGAGGGTGACGGCGAGCGCGGTGAGGAGTACGTCGTTGACGCCCGCGTGGAACTTCGCGGGTATCTCGCCGAGCAGCGCGGCCGTGACCTCGGGGCCGACGGAGACGGTGCGTATCCGCTCCCCGGCGACGGTGTCGGCCTCGGACAGGGCTCGCCTGCCCACCGGCTGGTCCGCTCCCGGCAGGGGCCGCTGGAAGTAGGCGCGGTCCGCGTCGAACTCGGCGCGGCCGAGGAGCTGCGTCCAGCGCCGGAACGACGTGCCCACCGGGGGCAGTTCGATCGGCTCGCCCGCGGTGAACTGCCGCCAGGCCGTGGCCAGGTCGTCCATGAGGACCCGCCAGGACACGCCGTCGATCACCACGTGGTGGACGACCACGACGAGCTGTCGTGCCTCGCGGCGCCAGACGGCGCGCAGCATCGTGCCGTCGGCCGGGTCGAGTCCTTCGGTGGCGAGCGCGACGCACTCGTCGAGCGGCCGGTCGCTCTCCTGCCAGCCGGTGAAGGCGCGGCCCGCCGCCGCGGTGGCACGGGCCTCGGGGATGTCGAAGCTCCAGCGGTCGCCGCGCACCAGCTTGGCGCGCAGCATGTCGTGCCGCGCGACCAGGGCGGCGAGGATGCCGTCGAGGGCGTCGGCGGTCAGGTCCGCCGGGGTGTTCAGGACGACCGACTGCACGAAGCCGTCGATGGCGTCCGTGGTCTCGCCGAGCCACTGCACGATGGGCGAGCCGACGACGGTGCCGGTGGCGGTGTCGGCGTGGTCCACGGCGGCGACGTCCTCGCGGCTGGCCGCCGCGGCGAGGGCGCCCAGGACGCTGTTGGTGAAGATCTGCCGCGCGGTGACGTAGAGGCCCGCGTCGCGCAGCGCGCTCAGCAGGGATATCGCGAGGATGCTGTCGCCGCCGAGCTGGAAGAAGTCCTGGTCGGCGCCGACTTCGTCGAGTTGGAGGAGGGCCGCGACGGCCGCGCACACCACGCGCTCGTTCTCGGTGGCGGGCGCGACGAGGGCGCCCGTCCCGATCACGGGCTCGGGCAGTGCCTTCCGGTCGACCTTGCCGTTCGCGGTGAGCGGGAACTCGGTGAGGACGACGAGGTGGGCGGGCACCATGTACTCGACCATGTGCTCGCCGGCCCACGCCTTGACGTCGTCCGCCCGCAGGTCCTCGCTCCCGGCGGCCGGGATGACGTACCCCACGAGGTAGGTGCCGCCCGCGGCGTTCTTCTTGGCGACGACACAGGTGTGGCGTACGTCCGGGTGCTCGGCGAGACCGGCCTCGACGTCCTCGATCTCCAGGCGCATGCCGCGGATCTTGATCTGGTTGTCGGCGCGGCCGAGGAAGTCCAGGGAGCCGTCGGGGGCGAACCGCGCCAGGTCACCGGTGCGGTAGAGCCGGGAGCCGTCCGCGGCGAAAGGATTCGCCACGAACCGGGAAGCCGTGAGGCCGGGCGCGTTGACGTACCCGCGCCCCAGCAGGAACCCGCCCGCGTACAGCTCGCCGCCGACGCCGACGGGCACCGGACGCAGCTCGTCGTCGAGGACGTACAGCTGGGTGTTGGGGTTGGCCTTGCCGATCGACGTCGACAGGCGCTCTGCCTCGCCGCGGTAGATGACGTGCGAGACGCCGATGGTCGTCTCGGCGGGGCCGTAGCCGTGGTACATGGGGATGTCGAGGCGGGTGCGGAACCGCTCGTACAGCTCCGGGGTAAGCACCTCACCGCCGCACCACACGTGCCGCAGGCTGTCCAGGCGTCCGGAGTCGCCCGCGATCTCCAGGAGTACGTCCAGCATGGACGACACCAGGTACGTGAAGGTGACGCGCTGCTCGGCGATGACGCTCAGCAGGTGGTGCGGGTCACGTTCACCGCCGGGCCGCAGGACCACGAGGCGGCCGCCGCTGACCAGCGGCAGGAAGATCTCGTTGATGGAGATGTCGAAGGACAGCGGGGCCTTGAACAGCGACGCGTCGTCGTGGCCGAAGTGGAGGATCTCGTCGACCTGCCACAGCAGGCGCTCGCTGATCGCCTCGTGCCGGATCATCGCGCCCTTGGGCCGCCCGGTCGAACCGGACGTGAAGATGACGTACGCGAGGGCGTTGCCGGGGGCGGTGATGCCGGTGCCCTCGGCCGGGAGGGAGGCGAACTTCCAGTCGTCGAGGTCGACGGCGACGGCTTCGGGTTCGCTCGGGTCGTGCGCGCCGGAGTCGTTGAGCTGCAGCACGACGCGGGCGTCGTCGATGACGACGGCGCGGCGCGCGGCGGGCCACTGCGGGTCGAGGGGCACGAACGCGCCGCCCGCCTGGAGCACGCCGAGGAGCCCGACGACCATCTCGGCGGAGCGGCCGAGCGAGATGCCGACGACCTGCTCGGCGGTGAGCCCGCGCGCGATCAGGTGGTGGGCCAACTGGCTGGAGAGCTCGGCTGCCTGACGGTAGGTCAGCGACCGGTGCTCGTCGACGATCGCGACGGCGTCGGGGCGGTTGCGCGCCTGCTCGCGGAACATCTCCACGATGGTCGGGCGGACCCGGTCGGTCGCGGTGTCGTTCCACTCGGCCAGGGCGGCGAGCCGGGCCGCCACGCTGGACGGGCTGATGGTGCCGATGGGGCGGTCCGGGAAGTCGGCGAGGTCGTCGAGGGCGAGCTGCGCGTCGGCCTGCTCGACGCCGTCCGGGACGGTGATGCTGCGGTCGTCCGCGCCGACCTGCCAATCGCCGGGCCCCGCGCCGCCGTTGTCGACCCACCCGAGCACGTCGGCGAAGAGCGTGCCGGGGGTGAGGTCGATGCCGTCGGGGGTGTGGCCCGTCGCCCAGTAGGCGAGGCCGATGGCGCAGGCTTCGGTGATGGTCCTGTCCGAGTAGCCGGAGGAGGCGCCCGCTCGCCGGCGTACGTCGGCCAGGCGCGCGGGAGAGAGCAGTACGAGACGAGCGGGCGATTCCATCATCGGAGACTCAGCATTTCCTTCCAAGGACCTAAGCAGTCCCACCTTACTAAGGTTTACCTAACTGCCTTCTCGCCAGGCTCGCCACAGTCGTGCGTACCGGCCGCCGAGCGCCACGAGTTCGTCGTGGGTGCCTTGTTCCACGACGCGGCCCGCGTCGAGCACGGCGATCCGGTCGGCCGCCATCGCCTGGGTGAGCCGGTGCGCCACGAACAACGTGGTGCGGCCCGCGCACGCGGCGAGCACGGCACGCTCCAGTTCGGCGGCGCCCTCGCTGCCGGCCTCCGCGGTCGACTCGTCGAGGACCACCACCGGCGCCCGGCCCAACACGAGCCGGGCCAGGGCGATATGGGCGACCTTGGTGACGTCCAGGCGTTCGCCGCCCTCGCCGACCATGGTGTTCAGGCCGTCGGGCAGGGCGTCGACCCAGCCGTCGGCGCGGACCGTGCGCAGGGCGTCGAGCAGTTCGGCGTCGGTGGCGTCCGGCGCGGCGAGCCGCAGGTCGTCGGCGAGCGTGCCGGAGAACACATGGGTCTCCTGCGTCAGGATGCTCACCAGGGCCCGCGCCCCGGCCTCGTCCAGACCGGCGAGGTCGGTCGAGCCGACGCGCACCGATCCGGCCTGCGGGGTGCCGATGCCGGCGATCAGCGCGGCCAGCGTGGTCTTGCCCGCGCCGGTGGCGCCGACCAGGGCGAGCGAGCCGCCTGCGGGGATCGTCAAGTCGACGTCCTTCAGGACCGGTTCCTCGGTGTCGGGATAGCTGAAGGTCAGCCCCCGCACCGTGACCGGGTAGGCCGCGGAGGTGTCCGCCGCCTCGACCGTCGCGTCGCCCACCAGGCGGTCCTCGGCGTCCTCCCCCAGCACACCCACGAGGCGGGTCAGGCTCGCGCCCGACTTCTGTGCCTCGTCGAAGGTGAACATGATGGCGCCCAGCGGCGTGAAGAGCCGGTGGAACATCAGGGGTGCCGCCGACACCTCGCCGAGCGTGGCGGCATCGGCCTCCAACAGGGCGTATCCCACGACGAGGATCAGGACGAGCCCGATGAACTCGGCGCGGTTCTCCCTGCCGACGAAGCGCCCGAAGAACCGGAACACCTCGATGCCGTAGTTGCGCACCCGCCAGGACTCATCTGTGACCTTCTCGCGGAAGGTGTCCTCCAGGCGGTACGCCCGGACCGTGTCGATCCCGTTGAGACCGCTGATCAGCGCCTGCGCGCGGTCGGCCTGGGCCACCCGCTGCTTGCGGTAGAGCGGTGCGGACCGGGGCAGGTACCAGCGCAGGGCCAGCGCGTACGCGGGCAGCGCGGCGGCGCCCGCGAGACCGAGCCGCCAGTCGAGGCCGAACATGCCGACCGTGGCGATGAAGACCAGGACGCCCGCGGAGAACACCGTGGGGATGGCCGTGCGGATGCCCTTGGACAGCACGGCCACGTCGTCACCGACCCGGGACAGGACGTCCCCTCGGCCGACCTGCTCGATGCGTGAGCTCGGCATGCCGAGCACCGCGCGGACGGCTGCTTCCCGCAGTTGGGCGAGCAGGTCCGCGCCGAGGCGTCCGATCAGATAGGTCGACACCGCGGTGGCCGCCGCGCCGAGCAGCGCGGCGGCGGCCATCAACACCCCTACGGTCACCAGGACCGAGCGCGATTCGCCGTCGACGACCGCGTCGACCACGCGGCCTAGCAGGAGCACCGGGAGTACCTGGAGCGCCGCCCCGGCCACCGTGCTGAGCACGGTGGCCGCGGTCAGCCAGGGCTTCTCCCGGCAGTGTGCGGTGACCCAGCGGGTGGCCTCGCGGCCGGTCGCCGTGTGCAGCGTTGCCGGGGCGACGCGTGTTTCCGTCGTGCTCACACCTAGTCGACCGACTTGACGAGCTCGTCGATCGCGTACGGCAGGGAGAGCAGCGTGCCCTGGGACATCGCCGCGCCGACCGCCGGGCCCTCGCTGTCCAGCAGGTAGGACACGTTGCCCTTCTTGACCGCCTTCAAGTTGGTGAACAACTTGAACTTCTTCAGGGCTTCCTGGTCGGCCTTGTCGTTGATGACGAAGAGGTGGTCGACGTCGACCAGGTCGATGCGCTCAGGCGAAAGCACGGTGAAGAACTTGCCGTCCGCGACCTCGTCGATCTTCTTCTGGCCCTTGAAGCCGATGCCCGTCACCAGGCGTCCGCGTACGTCGGTGGTGGTGAACGGCGCGACCGAGTCCTTGTACCAGGACAGCGGGACGGCGGTCTGCTTGGCGAACTCGGGGTGGTCCTTCTTGGCCTTGTCGAGCTTGGCCTGGATGCCGTCCACGAGCTTCTCGGCCTTGTCCTCCTGGCCGAGCGCCTTGCCGATGTGCACCGCGTTGTCCTGCCACGGAGCGCTGAAGGGCTCCTTCTCCGCCTTGGTGCGGCCGACCGTCGGAGCGATCTTGGAGAGCTTGTCGTAGGCGGCCTTGTCGATCTCGGAGTACACCGCGATGATCAGGTCGGGCCGCAGGGCCGCGATCTTCTCGTAGTTGGGGCCGGCGTCGCCGTTCTTCATGACGACCTCGGGCTTGGCGTCGCCCCACTTGTCCTTCACCCACGGCCACTGGGTGTTGATGTCGGGGGACTTGCCCGACGGGTTCGGGTACTGGTCGACCATGCCGACCGGCTTCACGCCGAACGCCAGGACGGCCTGGTCGTCGGTGTAGCCGACCGTGACGACCTTCTTGGGGGCCTTGGACACCTTGGTGGATCCGAACGCGTGCTCCACGGTGACCGGGAAGTTCCCGGCCGCGGCGGCCGGAGCGTCGTCACTCTTCTTGTCGTCCGACGAGTCCGAACCGCATCCCGCGAGGAGGCCGACACCGAGGGCCGCGGCGGACGCTATGGCCGCCGCCCGCCGCCAGGGCCGCTTGAGCATCGTTCGATGGAGCTGCATCCAAGATCCCTTGCCTTCACGCTGTCCGGTTAGGCCCCATGTTGAGGGGTTGGGCCCCATGTTTAGGGCAGGCAAACTTTACCTTGCCAAGATGAGGTAAGCCTAGCCTAACTTTCAACTTGTCGGCGTCGGGGCCAGGTCGATCTGGACATGCGTACGACCGATGGGCACGATCAGCGGCCGGTCGCCCACCGGATCGTCAATCACCTTGGCGCGCAGGCCGAACGCCTCGTGCAGCAGCTCGGCGGTGATCACATCACGCGGGTGCCCCTGGGCGAGCACCGACCCCTCCGCCATCACGATCAGGTTGTCGCTGTAGCGCGTGGCCAGGTTGAGGTCGTGCAGCACCATGACCACGGTGCAGCCCGACTCGTGCAGGTCGTCCACCAGGTCGAGGACGTCGACGGCGTGCGCCAGGTCCAGATAGGTCGTGGGCTCGTCGAGGAGCAGCAGGTCGGTGCCCTGGGCCAGGGTCATCGAGATCCAGACGCGCTGGCGCTGCCCGCCGGAGAGCGCGTCGACGGGCCGGTCCGCCAGGTCGGACACCCCGGTCATGGCGAGCGCGCGCTCCACGACGTCGGCGTCGTCCGACGACCACTGCCGCAGCCAACTCTGGTGCGGGTGGCGGCCCCTGGCGACCAGGTCGGCGACCGTGAGGCCTTCCGGCGCGACGGGCGCCTGCGGGAGCAGGCCGAGCTTCTTCGCCACGTCCTTGGTCTTGAGCTTGACGATGTCCTCGCCGTCCAGGACGACCGTGCCCTTGGTCGGCCTGAGCAGCCGCGTCAGGGTCCGCAGCAGCGTGGACTTCCCGCAGCCGTTGGGCCCGATGATCGTGGTGATCACCCCGGGCGGGATCGTCACGTCGAGATCGTCGATGACGGTCCGGGCGCCGTAGCCGACGGTGACGCCCTTGGCCGCCAGCCGTGCGGCGTCGACCGCCCCGGACTCGATCTCGGTTATGTGCTGAGCGCCCACAAGCCCCCCTCGCCTATTAAGGTTTGCCTCACCTTTGTACCAGTTCACCGGTGGACCAGTTACTTGAGGTTGGCCCGCACCAGCAGGTAGACGAGGAAAGGGCCGCCGATCGCGGCGGTGACCACGCCGACGGGGAGCGTGATCGGCAGGGCCGTGCGCGCGACCAGGTCGGAGCCGATCAGGAGCAGCGCCCCGGCCAGCCCGGAGGCCGCCATCGGGGGCGTCGGACACCGCGCCAGGCGCATCGCCACCTGTGGCGCCACCAGCGCGACGAACAGGACCGGGCCCGCCGCGCTCACCGCCACGCCGGCCAGCAGGACCGCGCACAGCAGCAGAACAGCCCGAACCATCTGATAGCGGACACCCAGGCCCGCGGCGACCTCGTCGCCGAAATGCATCGGTTTGAACTGGAATGACACACAGGTCACGACGACGAGCAGGGCGAGCGTGCACCACACCGCCACGCCGACCTCGTCCCACGACCGGTCCTCCAACGAGCCGACCAACCACGCCTGGGCCTGGGCCACATCCCTGATGTCGGCCGTGACGAGCAGCCAGGTCGTGATCGCCTCCATCACGGCGCTCACCGAGATGCCGATGAGGATGAGCCGGAAGCCGTCGATCCCGCGCCGCCACGCCAGGAAGTACACGAGCAGTCCGGTGCCGAGTCCGCCCGCGAGCGCCGCCGTCGACAGGCCCACGGAGCTGACGACCGCCGCACCGGCCCCGCCCGACACCGTCACCAGGAACACCGCGACCGCGCTGGCGCCCCCGGTGACCCCCAGCACGTCCGGGCTGGCCAGCGGATTGCGCGCGATGGACTGGGTGATCGCCCCGGAGACGCCGAGGGCGACCCCCACGACCAGTCCGGCCATGGCACGCGGCATCCGCAGGTCCATGATGATGAACTCGTCGACCGACTCGCCGTGACCGAAGAGGGTGGCGACCACCTGGGACAGGCCGATGGGGAAGTCCCCGACGCTGATGGACAGGCAGAACACCAGGAAGGTCGCCGCCGCGAGGAGCAGCGTCACGCCGGCGACCCAGGGCCGCCAGACGAACGACACCTGGCCCAGGCGCACGCCCGGCGCCACCGATGACTTCACCTTTGTCCCGTTCATGCGCTCGTCCCGTTCACACGCCTGTCCCCCGCCACGCGCTCGTCCCCCGTCACGCGCTCTTGAACTTTCCACGCCACACCAGGCCCGCGAAGAACGGGGCGCCGAGGAGCGCGACGACGATCCCCGCGTCCAGTTCGCTCGGCCGCACCACCAGGCGTCCCACGATGTCGCAGACGAGGAGGACGACGGCGCCGAGCAGACCCGCGTACGGCACCAGCCAGCGGTAGTCGGGGCCGGTCAGGTAGCGGGCGACGTGCGCCACCATGAGCCCGAGGAACGCGATGGGGCCGCACGCCGCGGTCGCCGCGCCCGCGAGCAGCGTGATGGCGGCGATGCCGACGGTCCGGCTCAGCGCGATGTTCACGCCGAGGCCGCGCGCCACGTCGTCGCCCAGGTTGAGCAGGTTGAGGGCGGGCAGCGTGCTCGCCGCCAACACGAGCCCGACCACGATGAATCCGGTCACGGGCCAGATGACGTCGAAGCCGACACCGGCCACCGAGCCCGAGTTCCAGAACCGCAGCGCGTTCAGCGACTCCTTGTCCGACAGCGCGACCGCTGTGGTCATCGCCGCGAGGAACACCGTGATCCCCTGCCCGGCCAGCGCGAGCGTCAACGGGTTGCCTGCGCCCCTGCCGAGGCTGGCGAGCCCGAACACGACGACGCCGGTGACCGCCGCCCCCGCGAAGCCGAACCACAGGTACTGGAAGGGGTTGGAGAACCCGAACACGGCGATCGCCGACACCACCGCGAACGAGGCGCCGGCGTTCACACCCAGCAGGCCCGTGTCGGCGATCGGGTTGCGCGTGTACCCCTGGATCAGCGCCCCGGCGACCCCGAGCGCGAGGCCCGCGACGATCGCGAGCACCGTCCGGGGCACCCGCACGGTCTCCACGATGAGCCTGATCTCGTTGAGCCGCGCGTCGGCGTCCGGCGTCGCGAACAATCCCTGCCACACGTCGGCGGGGCTCAACGCCCGCGCGCCGACGGCCAACGACGCCACCCCCGCGATCACGAGGATCGCCCCCAGCATGCCCAGACCCACGACCCGGCGCCGACGGCCCTCGGTCACTCGGGGTGCGGGACGCTCAACTGCAGTCGTGCCCATGGCGAAGTACGTTATCCCTTTGATCGGTTACGGAACCGCACACCCCAGAGTTTAGGTGAGCCTAAGTTAAACGTATGGGCGTGCGGACGGAATGGCCGGGCATCCGAAGGTGGGCGGGCGCGGATCAGGGAACCCTCGCGTTTGAAAACTAAGGTAAGCCTTGCTTTACTGGCGCGGGTCAACCCCTGTCCTGAGGAGGAACCCCATGCGGGTCGTCATGTTCGGCTATCAGACCTGGGGGCACCGCACGCTCCAGGCCCTTCTCGATTCCGAGCACGACGTGGTGCTTGTCGTGACGCACCCCAAGAGCGAGCACGCCTACGAGAAGATCTGGAGCGACTCGGTCGCCGATCTCGCCGAGGACAACGGCATCCCCGTCCTCCTGCGCAACCGCCCTGACGACGACGAGCTGTTCGAGGCGCTCAAGAGCGCGGACCCGGACATCATCGTCGCCAACAACTGGCGGACCTGGATCCCGCCGCAGATCTTCGACCTGCCCCGGCACGGCACGCTCAACATCCACGACTCGCTGCTGCCGAAGTACGCCGGCTTCTCCCCGATCATCTGGGCCCTGATCAACGGCGAGCCCGAAGTGGGCGTCACCGCGCACATGATGAACGACGAGCTCGACGCCGGTGACATCGTCCGCCAGGAGAAGGTCGCGATCGGGCCGAAGGACACCGCCACCGACCTCTTCCACAAGACCGTCGACCTCATCGCCCCGGTCACCGTGGGCGCGCTCGACCTCATCGCCGCCGGGAACACCGAGTTCACCAAGCAGGACCGGTCCCAGGCGAGCTTCTTCCACAAGCGCTCCGACGAGGACAGCCGCATCGACTGGACCTGGCCCGCGGCGGACCTCGAGCGCCTGGTCCGCGCCCAGTCCGAGCCGTACCCCAGCGCGTACGCCTTCCACAAGGGCAAGCGCCTGGAGATCCTGTCGGCGGTCGTGTCCGAGGGACGGTACGGCGGCACGCCCGGCCGCATCTTCTACCGCGAGGGCGAGGGCGTGGCGATCGTCGCGGGAGCCGATGCCCGCACCGGCCGCAACCACGGTCTGGCCATCACGCGCGTACGGACCGAAGATGGCCGGGAGCTCGCCGCCTCGGAGTACTTCACCTCCATGGGCGGCTACCTCACCAGCCGCCCCTGAACCGAAGCATCCGAAGCACCCGAAGACCGAGGAGACACCCCAGATGAGCAACCCGTTCGACGACGCCGAGGGCCAGTTCTCCGTGCTGGTCAACGACGAGGGCCAGCACAGCCTGTGGCCCCAGTTCGCCGAGGTGCCGGCCGGCTGGAACGTGGCCCACGGCCCCGCCGACCGCCAGTCCTGCCTGGACTACGTCGAGGCCAACTGGACCGACCTGCGGCCGAAGAGCCTCCAGGACGCGGCCCGCGGCTGACGCGCACACACGACGGGGCCCGACCGCGAGTGATCTCGCGGTCGGGCCCCGCTGCCTTTGCTAGGAGGGCAGCTGCTAGGAGGGCAGCTCGCCGTTCGGGCTCACCGAGTCCACGGTGACCGGCAGCAGTTCGGCGACCTTCTGCGCGACGACGTCCGCGCTGGAGCCGGTGACAACGGCGATGCGCTCAAGGCTGCCGCCGAGGGCCTTGCTGAGCTCGTCGGCGCTGAGGGGCAGGTTCTCGCCCGCGCCCAGCCAGGAGTCGAGCTTGTCGCCGAGGCCCGCCTGACGCAGCTCCTCGACGGCGGCGCCGACCCCGCTGCCGTCGTACAGGGTGGCTATGAGGAGTTGCTCGAGAGGGGAGGCGGGGGCTTCGAAGGCAGCCATGTTGTCTATCTCCAATGCGTAGCAAGGTGAATCGGTGGTCCCGGGGCGCGACGGCCGGGCGGCACTGGGTTTCGCCAGTGCGCTTCCCGCCGCCGATGTGCCCTTGCCGGACGAGACGTGGCGGCGCCCTCTACGGTTGCTCGGAAAATCAGGAGCAGCTGCGAACACGCCACGTCCCAAAGGGATTTGACCGGCCGAGCACCTCCGCTCCGCCACGCCGGAACGACCACAGGGTGAATCCCTGGTGGCCGGGCCGCCTCCCCTCAGTGGTCCACCCCGGGCCGCGTCGGCTCGAACGGCCCCTCGTCCACCCGCACAAGGCGGTACCCGCGCGCGCCCCCGCGCCGCTCCGCACGCCGGGCCCGCGCCCTGGCCCGCCGCGCCGCCGCGAGGAGCGCCGCGACCTCCGGGCTCTGCCTGCGCAGCCGCAGGAAGGACCGCTCGGACCAGCCGCCGAGCGCCGCCGCGGTCGGCTGGGCGACACCGCCCCGCACGGCGCGCAGGACGACCCGCAGCCCGGCCGCGCCCGGCCCCGTGGGCGCCGCCGCCAGGCGGGCCCGCTCCCCCTCATGGGCCGCCATGTGCGCCGCCGCGGCCATCGCGGCCGCGAACGTGGGTTCCCGCGCCTGCCAGTTGAGCAGCAGCCGCTCCGAGATGCCCGCCGCGGCCGCGCAGCCCGCCGGGCCGAGCCCGAGGGCGGCCGCACGCACCGCTTCGGCCCTGCGGACCGCGTTCTCCGCACGCAGCGTCGAGCGCTCGCCCAGGGCGTGAAATAAGGAGCGATCGACGTCTTCTTGCGCGTCGAGGCCCGCGACCACACCATCGGCCCAGGCCTCAAGGCGGTTGACCACAACCGCCCGCCGCTCCACCCGTTCCTCGTCCACCAACCCACCACCATCAGAACTTAGGGTAGCCTCACCTAACAATAGAACAATAGCTCGTTCGAACGAGGATCGGATTCGATACCCCGTATCCCTGAATCCCCCGCATCCCCCGAATTCCCCGAAGGGATCAGTTCGTGCTCTGCGCCAGGCTCACCAACGCCCATATCGTCACGATGGACCCGGACCACCCCACCGCCCGCGAACTCGGCATCTGGCAGGGCCGGATCGTGGGACTCGACGACGACGTGGCCGGACTCCCGGCACGGCGCGTCGTGGATCTCGACGGCGCGACCGTGCTGCCGGGCTTCATCGACAGCCATGTGCACATGGTCTGGGCAGGCCTCAAGGCGCAGGCGCCGAGCGTCGCGCCCAGCCGGCGCGTCGACGACATCCTCAAGGTGGTGGCCGACGCCGTCGCCGCCCGGCCCCGGGGCGGCTGGGTCACCCTGGCCGACTACGACCAGCGCGAGCTCGACCGGCCGCTCACCGCCAAGGAGTTGGACGCGGTCAGCGACGGCCGCAAGGTGTACCTGGGACACATCTCGGGCCACGCCTGCCTCGTGAACACCTCCATCCTCGACCTGCTTCCGCCGCACATCGCGGGCTCCGACGGCTTTCTCGCCGAGGAGGACATGGGCGCGGTGCTCCAGCTCCGGCCGCCGCACTCGCTCGGCGAAATGGCGGGCGCAATCGAGCACACGGCGCGCGTGTGCCGCTCCGAGGGCGTGACGGGCGTCGTGGAGGCGGGCGTGGGAAGCGAGCTGTTCTCGCACAGCCCCATCGAGGCCGCGGCCTACCAACTCGCCCACGAGTCGGGCAGGTTGCCCGTACGCGTGCAGCTCATGGTGGCCGCGGACGCGCTGCGCGCGGTCGACGCGGCGCGCGAGGACACCACGACGCGCGCCTTCGGGCTCGGCCTGCGCACGGGCTTCGGCGACGGACGGCTCTCACTCGGCGCAATGAAGGTGTTCACCGACGGCGGCATGATGGCGCGCACGGCGGCGCTCACCGACCCGTACGTGGGCAGCGACTCCAACGGCCAGCTCCAGATGGACGCGGACCGCCTCAAGGACACCATCGTGGCGGGCCATCGCGCGGGCTGGCAGCTCGCCGTGCACGCCATCGGCGACCGCGCCGTCGACGTCGCCCTGGACGGACTGGAGGCGGCGCAGCGCGGGCGCCCGCGCCCGGACGCCCGGCACCGCGTGGAGCACGCGGGCCTGGTGCGCCCCGACCAGCTCCGCCGGTTCGCCGAACTCGGGATCACGGCGGTCGTCCAGCCGAGCTTCCTGCGGTACTTCGGCGACGACTACGCCACGATCATGGGTGCGGAGCGGGCGCCCTGGATGTACCGGGGCCGGGGCTTCCTCGACCACGGGGTGCGCCTGGTCGGCAGTTCGGACCGGCCGGTGGCCAACGGGGCGCCGCTGCGGGCGATCCAGTTCATGGTCGAGCGGGCGTCCGCGTCGGGTGCGGTCATCGGCCCCGAGGAGGGCATCGACGTGGACGCCGCGCTGCGCGCGTACACCACCGACGCCGCGTACGCCTGCCACTGGGAGGACAGCGCGGGCAGCATCACGCCCGGAAAGCGCGCCGACCTCGCCGTCCTCGGCGACGACCCGAGGCAGGTCGATCCCTCACGGATCGGGGACATCGAGGTGGTCCGCACGTTCCTCGAAGGAGAGGAAGCGGAAAGCGCCTCCGCCTCCTGACGTACGTCGGGCCCCGGCCCTCTGACATACAGAAGGAACGGGGCCCGGCGGCAGAAGCGCACGCTACGTCAGATCGAACTGCCCTTCCCGGGCCCCGTGCACGAACGCCCCCCACTCGGCGGGCGTGAAGATCAGTGAAGGGCTCTCCGGCCGGCCGCCGTTGCGCATCGCGATGAAGCCTTCGACGAAGGCGATCTCCACGTCGCCGCGACCTTCGCTGCTCGACCGCCATTCCGCGGTGCTGAGGTCGAGGTCCGGCTTGTCCCAACCCGCGAGCGGATGCTGCTGGGTGATGGTGCTCTCGGCCACGTCCGTGCTCCTCCCGATGCGTCGTCCGTCGCCAGCCTAGCTTTCACCTCGTGCGCAGCACAGGCCGCGACGGCAGGACGGATTCCTGTGCGAGGCGGGACCCGGGTCATGTCGTGGGGGGTTGCGCGCCGACGAGCCACATGGAGAAGAACTGCGAGCCCCCTCCATAGGCGTGCCCGAGCGCCCTGCGCGCACCCGCCACTTGGTGCTCACCGGCCTGCCCCCGCACCTGCAGCGCGGCCTCGGCGAAGCGGATCATTCCGGAAGCGCCGATGGGGTTGGTCGACAGGACACCGCCCGACATGTTCACCGGAAGATCACCGTCCAGTTCTGTCACGCCGGACTCGGTGAGCTTCCAGCCCTCGCCTTCCGCGGCGAAGCCCAGGTTCTCCAGCCACATCGGCTCGTACCAGGAGAACGGCACGTACATCTCGACGGCGTCGATCTCCCGGCGCGGGTCGGAGATGCCCGCCTGGCGGTAGACGTCGGCGGCGCAGTCCTTCCCGGCCTGCGGCGACACGAAGTCCTTGCCCGCGAACATGGTGGGTTCGCTGCGCATCGCGCCGCCGTGCATCCAGGCGGGCGGCCGTGGAGAGCGGGCCGCTCCGGCGCGGTCGGTGAGGACCATGGCGCACGCGCCGTCGGAGGACGGGCAGGTCTCGGAGTAGCGGATGGGGTCCCACAGCATGGGTGCCGCCTGAACCTTCTCCAGCGTGATGTCGTGCTCGTGGAGGTGCGCGAAGGGGTTCTTCAGCGCGTTGCGGCGGTCTTTGTACGCGACCAGCGAGCCGACCGAGTCGGGGGCGCCGGTGCGCCGCATGTACGCGCGGACGTGCGGCGCGAAGAATCCGCCCGCCCCTGCGAGCAGTGGCTGCTGGAAGGGGACGGGCAGCGACAGGCCCCACATCGCGTTGGATTCCGACTGCTTTTCGAAGGCCAGGGTGAGGACCGTGCCATGGACGCGGCCCGCGACGAGGTTCGCGGCCACGAGCGCGGTGGAGCCGCCGACGGAGCCCGCGGTGTGCACGCGCAGCATGGGTTTGCCGACGGCGCCGAGCGCGTCGGCGAGGTACAGCTCGGGCATCATGACGCCCTCGAAGAAGTCGGGCGCCTTGCCGATGACGACGGCGTCGATGTCGGCCCACGTCAACTCGGCGTCCAGGAGCGCTCGTTGCGCGGCCTCGCGGACGAGCCCCGCGATCGACACATCGCGCCGGGCGGCGACGTGTTTGGTCTGGCCGATCCCGACGACGGCGACGGGCTCCTTGCCGGAGTGCCGTGGCGCGTTGCTCATCGCGGGTCTCCTTCCAGTACGGCGACCAGGTTCTGCTGGAGGCAGGGGCCGGAGGTGGCGTGGGCGAGCGCCCGGTCGGACGCGCCGCGGTGCACGCGGGCCGCGGCCTCGCCGAGCCGGATCAGACCGGCCGCCATGACCGGGTTGGCGGTGAGCGCGCCGCCCGAGGGGTTGACCGTCACTTCGTCGCCGAGCCGCAGCGCCTTGCGCAGCACGATCTCCTGCGAGGTGAACGGCGCGTGCAGCTCGGCGGTGTCGACGGGCCGCAGGAAGGCCCCGGCCCGTTCGGCGGCGAGCCGCGTCGACGGCGAGTCGGTGAGGTCGCGCACGCCCAGGCTGTGCGCCTCGATACGGTGGTCGATGCCGCGGATCCACGCGGGCCGCGCGCACAGCTCCCGGGCCCGCTCCCCCGCCGCGAGGATCACGGCGGCGGCCCCGTCGCCGATCGGCGGGCAGTCTCCGGTACGCAAGGGACGTACGACGTAATCGCCCTGCGGCACCGAACCCCCGAGCTGTGCGCGGGAGTTGGCGCGCGCCGCGTCCCTGCTGCGGGCGGCGACCCCGGCCAGGGCTGGCTCGTCCGTGTCGCCCGCGTCGATGAGCGCCTGCGCCTGGAGGGCGGCGAGCGCGACGGAGTCCGGCCACAGCGGCGCGAGGTAGTACGGGTCGAGCTGACGGGTCAGGACGTCGCGCACCGAGCCGGGCGACGACTTGCCGTAGGAGTAGACGAGCGCGGTGTCGGCCTCGCCGGTCTGGAGCTTCACCCACGCCTCGTACAGCGCCCAGGCCCCGTCCATCTCCACGTGCGACTCGGAGATCGGCGGCCAGGCGCCCACGCCGTCGAGGGCCATGGTGAAGGAGAACGCGCGCCCGGCGAGGTAGTCCGATGAGCCGGAGCAGGTGAAGCCGATGTCGCTGGTCTTCAGGCCGGTGGCGGCGAGGACCTCGTGCAGGACGGGCATGAGCATCTCGACTTCGGACAGCTCGTCGCTGGTGCGCCGGTGGTCGGTCTGCCCGAAGGCGACGATCGCGACGTCCCGCGTCCCGGGCCCGGTGTGCTCGGCCATCTACACCAGCTCCTTGTACGTGTCGTAGTCCGCGTCGGGCTCACCGGTGGGCCGGTAGTGGTCGGGGAAGCGGCCGCTCTCGCTCCACACGGGCTCCACGCGCAGGCCCATGCGGACCTGGTCGTAGGGGATGCCCGCGATCCGGGCGTGCAGGGCCAGGTCGGCGCCGTCGAGGGCGATGTGCGCGTAGACGTACGGCACTTCGATGTCGAGGTTCTTCGCCTTGATGTTCACGATGCAGAACGTGGTGACCGTGCCGCGCGGTCCGACCTCCACCTGCTCGGAGGTGGCGACCCCGCAGGTCGGACATGCACCGCGCGGCGGCACGTACACCTTGCGGCAGGACGGGCAGCGCTCGCCGACGCTCCTGCGCCCCGACAGGGCGTGGATGTACTGGGACTGGGTGCGGCCGGGGCTGTAGGTGTAGTCGAGCCGAGCGGGCGCGACGATGCCGGTCACGGCCTCACCCGCGAACTCGCCGCTGTGGGACTGGGCTTGACGCTCCATCACATCCCCCTCGCCTTCGTACGTTTCGAAGCAGGCGATGTCCGTGATGGCGCCGGTGCGTTCGGCGGCCCAGCGGACGCGGACGCGCATTCCGGTGTGTACGGCGTCGGGGCCCGGGGCGTCGAGGGCGTGCAGCAGGGCCGTGTCGGCGCCGTCGAGGCGGACCAGGACCCAGGCGAAGGGGGTGTCGAGGGGCTGGCCGCGGCGGGGCTCGTGGTTCCAGGCCCAGGTGGTGACGGTGCCGGTGGCGGCGACTTCGACGAGGTCGCGCAGCTCTTCGGCGGTCGCCGGGTCGTACTCGACGGGCGGCACGAGCACCTTGCCGTCGGCGGTGCGCACGCCGAGCACGGTGCGTTCGCGCAGGCCGGTGAGGAAGGCGGACTGGACGGGGCCGAGGGAGCGGGTGAAGGGGAACTCCACGACCAGCGGGGCGCTGAGGACTTCGGTCACGGCGGCGGCTCCTCGGGGTCAGGCGCGGCGGTAGACGGGCGGGCGCTTCTCGGCGAAGGCGCGGGCGCCTTCCTTGGCGTCGGCGGTGTCGAACACGGGCCAGCCGCGCTTGAGTTCGGCCGCGAGCCCGTCGCTCTCCGTCATGTCGGCGGTCTCGTACACGGACGCCTTCACGGCCTCGACGGCGAGGGGGCCGCAGGCGTTGATCCGCTCGGCGATGGCGAGAGCCCGCTCCAGGGCGGTGCCGTCGGGCACGACATGGCCGATCAGGCCCACGTCGGCGGCCTCCTTGGCCGAGTAGGGGCGGCCGGTGAGCAGCATCTCCAGGGCGTGGGTGCGCGGGATCTGCCGCTGGAGGCGCACCGTCGAGCCGCCGATGGGGAACAGGCCGCGCCTGACCTCGAAGAGCCCGAAGGTCGCGGACTCCCCCGCGACGCGGATGTCGGTGCCCTGAAGGATCTCGGTGCCGCCGGCCACGCAGGGGCCCTCGACGGCGGCGAGCACGGGTTTGCGGGGGCGGTGGTGGCGCAGCATCGCCTTCCAGTGCAGGTCGGGGTCGGCCTTGAGCCGGTCGCGGTACTCCTCACCGCCCATGCTGTTGCCGGTCGACGCGCCCGCGAGCGCCTTGAGGTCCATTCCCGCGCAGAAGGCGCCGCCCGCGCCGGTGAGCACGACGGAGCGCACGGCGTCGTCCTCGTCGGCGGCCACCCACCCGTCGTAGAGACCCACGAGCATCGGCAGCGAGAGCGCGTTCTTCGCCTCCGGCCGGTTGAGCGTGAGTATCAGCGTGGCGCCTTCGCGCTGTACGGAGAGATGTTCCGTGCCACCCATAGCCGTCCTCCCGTCGTCAGACCTGGAACAGGTTGCAGGAGGCGACGTTCCAGTTCAATAGTTTTCTGACAGGTAGTCAGTTTTCTTCTGCGGGGCCCCTTCCCACTTGTGAGCGGCTCTGCTCTGATGACCGCCACACGGGATGGCGTCGGGGTCAGGAGGAGCGGTGGAGTACAACCTTGCCGACCTGTTCGAGTCGGTCGTCGACGTGGTGCCCGACCGTGCGGCGCTGCTGTACGTCGACCACCCCGGTACCGGCGCGGAGCGGAGCCTCACGTACGCGGAGCTGGACGCGGCCGCCAACCGTCTCGCGCACCACCTGATCGACCACGGCGTCAAGCCGGGCGAGCATCTGGGGCTGCATCTCTACAACGGCGTCGAGTACCTCCAGACGGTCCTGGCCTGCCTGAAGGCCCGGATCGTACCGGTCAACGTCAACTACCGGTACGTGGAAGAGGAGTTGGCGTATCTGTACCAGGACGCGGATCTGGCCGCGCTGGTCTTCGACGCGGAGCTCGGCGAGCGGGTGGCCACCGCGCGGCCGCGCGCGGACAAGCTGCGGCATCTGATCCGGGTCGGCGAGGCGCCGCCCGGCGCGCCGGGTCCGGACGCGGTGGCGTTCGCGGACGCCGAGGCGTCCGGGTCGCCCGAGCGCGGGTTCCCCGAGCGTTCGGCGGACGACCTGTTCATCATCTACACCGGCGGCACGACCGGCATGCCCAAGGGCGTGATGTGGCGCCAGGAGGACCTGTTCTTCTCGGGGCTCGGCGGGGGCGCGCCCACCGGCGAGCCGGTGACGAGCCCGCAGGAGGTCGCCGAGCGGGTGGCGGTCGGGGGCGAAGGAATCACCTTCTTCCCCACCCCGCCCCTGATGCACGGCACGTCCACGCTCACCGCCTTCATCTGCTTCCACTTCGGCCAACGCCTCGTCATCCACCGCAAGTTCGAGCCCGAAGAGGTGCTGCGCACCATCGAGAAGGAGAAGGTCACCAGCGTGTCCCTGGTGGGCGACGCGATGCTGCGCCCCCTCATCGACGCCCTGAACGGCCCGCTGCGCGGCACCGACCTGTCCTCGCTCTTCAGCGTCTCCTCATCCGGCGCGATCATGTCGGAGACGGTCCGCGCGCAGTTCGCCGCGCTCGCCCCGAACGTGATGCTGCTCAACAACTTCGGCTCGTCGGAGTCCGGCTTCAACGGCACCGCGACGGACGACTCGGGCCCCGAGAAGGGCTTCAGACTGCACGTCAACTCCCGTACACAGGTGGTGGATCCGGCGACGTACGAACCCGTCTCCCCCGGTGAACCGGGCCGCATCGCCCAGCGCGGGCACGTTCCGCTCGGCTACTACAACGACGCCAAGAAGACGGCCGAGACGTTCTTCCAGCGCGGCGACGAACGCTGGGTCCTGCTCGGCGACATGGCGACGGTCGACGCCGACGGCATCGTGACCGTGCTCGGCCGGGGCTCGCAGTGCATCAACACGGGCGGCGAGAAGGTGTACCCCGAGGAGGTCGAGCAGGCCCTCAAGTCCCACCCCGACGTCTACGACGCGCTGGTCGCGGGCGTCCCGGACGAACGCTGGGGCAACCGGGTCGCGGCCGTCGTCCAACTCCGCGACGGCGCCGACGCCTTGGACCTGCCCGCGCTCCAGACGCACTGCCGCACCCACCTAGCGGGCTACAAGATCCCGCGCGCGGTCGTGTTCACGGACCACATCCAGCGGTCGCCGAGCGGGAAGGCGGACTATCGCTGGGCTCGGGCGGTGGCGGCGGGCGGCTAGCCCTGTCCCCAGCTCCTCACCCGCACAGAGAACGCGAAGCCCGCAGCAACGCCACCGTGTGCAGCGCGTCGAGCCGCTGCTCGTGCCGCACGTGGGCGGTCGTCGCGGTGAGGACAGCGGAGCAGTACGGCGAGGTGCGCGCGGGCGTCGCCGCGGCGATGGCCCGGACCAGCTCGCCGTTGATGCGGTTGATCTCCGCACGCACCTTCGTCAGGTCCGGCCGCTCCGTCGGGGCCGACGCCGGGTCGGCGTCCCACTTGCGGTGCAGCGCCCGCTGCACGACCTTGTTGGCCTCGATCTGGTCCCGGAAGATCCGCACGGTGGCGGCCGGGTCCGCCCCGACCTCCGCCGCCTGCCGCGCCACTGCGTCAAGCACCTGCTGCTCGCGCGCGGGATCGTCGATGGGACTGCCCGTGCCGTACTTGGCTGCGGCGACGAGGTCGGCGGTGGCGAGGCGCTGGGCGGAGAGGGCGGAGAGGGGGTGCAGCTGGGCGTAGGAGCCCCGCGGGGCGGATGCGACGTACGCAGTGGAAGTGGCGGACGCGGCGGGCGCGGCGATCGCCGTGCCCCCGCCCACCAGCAGTGCCGCGGCGACACCTCCGGCGGCGAGCACGCGTACTGCGGGTGGGACGAGGCGCACGAGGATTCCCCTTTTCAGCAACGATGTCGGACGCAGTGTCACATACGGTGTCAGATGCGGTCGGCGGCGATGAGCAGGTAGTGGAAACTGCCCTCCTTGTACGCCGTCAGGAAGGGCTCCTCGATGCCGGTGGCCAGGGAGGAGCGGGCGCGCAGCTCCCAGTAGGGGATGGTCGCAGCGGTGAGGTCGACGACGTCGATGGGGACGAGGTTGTTGGCCGCGAGAGCCTTGAAGTAGTGACTGCGGGGATGGATGTTGCAGGTGTAGTGCTCGTCTATCCGGCTGACGGCCTTGGAACGCAGGCCCGTCACGTCGTTGGAGCAGCCGGTGACGCACACATAGCGGCCGCCGCGGGCCAACTGGCGGGCGTGCTCGCCGAAGAGCTCGAAGAGGTCCACGTACATGGTCGACTCGTTGTTCCAGATCCCCTGGAACGCGCCGCCGGGCAGACCGGTGTCGAGCATGTTGCGGAAGTGGAAGCTCACCCTGTCGTCCATGCCCCGCCGCTTGGCCTGCTCGTTGGCGAACTCGGCCTGGGACTGCGAGATGGTGATGCCGTCGACCCGGCTGCCGAAGCGGGCATGGGCCATGACGCTGGTGCCGCCGCGCCCGCAGCCGGCGTCAAGGAGCCGGTCGGCGGGGGTGCGGGCGCCGAGGTGGTCGAGGAGGACGTCGGCCTGGGCGGACTCCAGGCGGTGCAGTTCCTCGATGATGCGCGCGTCGCGGGTCTCCTCGGGGCCCGCGAGGACGGAGGGGTCGTAGTCACCGAGGCCGTAGTGGTGGTGATAGAGGCCGTCGACGTCACCGAGGCGGAGGTTGACCGGGTCCTTCTCCTTGTTCCAGTAGTCCGCGACGGCCTTCTGGTAGGCGGTGCGCAGCACTTGGGCCGGGGCTTCCGGGGTGGTCGTCATGGCAGAGCTCCTTACGGCGTGCGGACGTGCGGTGCGTGCGATATGTGTGATGCGTACGTTGCGTGTGATGTGTACGTTGCGTGCCTCCGACGCGGGAACGTCAGGCGCGGCTCGCGTCGTTGTACCGGGCGCTGCCCCCGTGCCACTCGCGGTTGCCGCCGAGCCAGGACCACACCCCGGCGAGGAAGCGGCCCAGCGCCGGGGACCCGGTCAGGGTCAGGGCCGCCGCCTCCACCTCGAAGGTGCGCACGAGCTCGTCGTGGATCTCGACGCTGCGCTCGACGGCCTCCCGCGGCGAGCACCGCTCCTCCGCGGCGACGACCGTGGGCAGGTTGAAGTCCAGGCCAGCGGAGTGCTGTTCCTTGGCCATCGAGTACAGGTCGTTGACCAGGGTGGACGCGGTGCCGGCCATGCTGACGGCGCGGCGCACCCGCGGGTCGTCGTACTCGGCGGCGGTGAGCGCGTAGCCGTCGACGACGTCGATGAGGGCCAGACAGGGCACGAAGCTGTTCACCTGCCGGTGGGCGAGGTACTCCCACACGGCGGGCATTCGCTCCTCGGCCCGCCAGGCACCCTCCTGTCCGTACGCCACGAACAGCGCGGCTACCTCCTGGCGCAGCCGGGTCACCTGGGTCCGGTCCGCGTACGGGGCGAGCCGGGCGAAGCTGTCGCGCAGGGCGACGCGCACCGGGTCGGCGCGCAGGCCCTGGTCGGTCTGCTGCGCGTAGCGGAGCGGTGGATGTGTCGGGTCCATGGCCGTGTAGGCGAGGCCGAGGTGCGAGCCGAGGACCTCGGGCCTGGAGCCCATGGTCTCGTCGTCGCAGTAGTAGTCGTCGGTGGCCCACTCCGCGAGCGCGCACCTGGCGGCCGCGAGGAGACGCCGCGGGTCGTCGGTGCCGGGGTGGGCGAGCATCATCAGGCGCCCGAAGTCGGTGGCGCGGACCCGTTCGAGGCGGCCGACGTAGATGCCCGTCTCCGCGGCCCAGTCGAGCAGGCGCTCGTTGACCTCGGCGGCGAGGGCCGGGTCGTCGCGCAGCGGCGGGGGACAGTACAGCTCGGGGACGGCGGCGTCGGAGGCCGCTGTGCCGGACGCCGCGGAATCGGGGGCTGCCGTGCCGGACGCCGCCGGATCGGGGGCCGCCGTGACGCGGGCGGCGGAGGTGCCGAGACCGGTGGGGCCGGTGGGCACGCGGGACGGACGGGAGGCAGCACGGCCAGGCAGCGCCGCGCGCGCCTCGCGCGCCCCCTCGGACAGCAGCGCGGCCACCAGCCGTGCCACGTCGTGCCCGGCGGCGGGCGCCGTCATACGGGATAGCAGGGACACCAGTTCTCTCCGTTCTCAGGTGCCTTCGCGGCGGGAGACACGGGCCGGCGTCAGGCGTCGGGCGTCCGCGACACCTCGACGTTCTCCAGGACCCCGAGCGCGTCCGGGACCAGGACGGCCGCCGAGTAGTAGGTGCTGACCAGGTAGGAGATGACGGCCTGGTCGTTGATGCCCATGAACCGCACGTTGAGGCCCGGCTCGTACTCGTCGGGGATGCCGGTCTGGCGCAGCCCGACCACGCCCTCCGCGGCCTCGCCGGTGCGCATCGCCAGGATCGACGTGGTGCCGTCGTCGGAGACCCCGAGCTTGCCCAGCGGGTAGATCGGCACGCCCCGCCAGGCGGGCAGCCGGTGTCCTTCGACCTCGGCGTCGCCGAAGTAGATGCCCCGCTTGGTGCACTCACGGCCGAAGGCGGCGATCGCGCGCGGGTGCGCGAAGAACGCCTTGGTCTGGCGGCGCATGCTCAGGAGTTCGTCGAAGTCGTCGGGGGTGGGCGGCCCGGAGTGGGTGGAGACGCGCTGGCTGTGATCGGCGTTGTGCAGCAGGCCGAACTCGCGGTTGTTGACCAGCTCCCACTCCTGGCGCTCGCGCAGTGCCTCGATGGTCAGGCGCAGTTGCTGCTCGACCTGGTTCATCGGGTCGTTGTAGAGGTCGGCGACCCGGGTGTGCACCTTCAGGACCGTCTGGGCCACGCTCAACTCGTATTCGCGCGGCTGGAGTTCGTAGTCCACGAAGGTGCCGGGCAGCGTCGGTTCGCCCGCGTGCCCGGCCGCGAGGGCGACATCGGCCTCGCCGCGCTTGTTGTGCGGGCGGCCCGCCTCGTCCTCGCGGCGGCGTACGTGTGCGCGCAGCCGCTCGTGCCGGGCGGCAACCTCCTCGTACGCGGGCCTCGGCAGGGCGAGCACGGTGCAGGCGGTGACCGCGCGGGCCGTGAACGCCCACTCTCCGGTCTCGGACCCGACCGCCTCGCCGCCGAGGTACCCGCCGTCGGCGACCATGCCGAGCCGGGTCTCCTCGCCGTACTTGCCGGTGCCCACCTTCTGCACCTTGCCGTGCGCGATCAGAAAGACGTGGTCGGCGGGCTGCCCCGCCTGAGCTATCACCTCGCCGGGCTGGAACTCGCGCTGCTGGAACCGCTCGGCGAGCGCCCGCAGCGCCTCGGCCTCGTCGAAGCCGCGCAGCAGCGGCAGCTCGCCGAGCTCCGCGGGGACGACGCGGACGTCGGCGCCCTCCTGGACGAACGTCACCCGGCCGTCGCCGACCGCGCACACCAGGCGCCGGTTGACCCGGTACGTGCCGCCGCGCACCTCCACCCACGGCAGTGTCCGCAGCAGCCAGCGTGAGCTGACGCCCTGCATCTGCGGGACGGTCTTGGTGGTGGTCGCCAGATTCCGCGCGGCCGCGATGCCGAGGCTCAACTGCGCCTGGCCCGCGCTCGGCTCCGGCGCGTTCTGCTGGTCCGGCATCGGTTCGGTGGTCATCCCGGGTCCCCTCCAACGGCGTTGAGACGCATGCGGCGCGTGAAGCCCCTGTTTCGGACGGGCCGCCAGGGGAGCTGCGCGCCGCAAGTGAAGCAACGGGCGCTGGAGGGGGTCGAGAGTGATCAGGCCGACACGGCGCGTTTACGTCACCGGCGCCGGGGCCTCGGTATGCGCTTCCCGCGCCGTGGGTCACCGCGGAGGGCGCGCCGCGTGGCCGCGACCCACCGACGCCGAGGACGGCGGGATTTCTTCGAACAGGGTTCGTACACCCCGGACGTCAGAACGGCCAGGTACGTCAGAACGGCTTGGTCGGCAGGTACTTGCCGTCGAGGGTGATGACGGCGCGCTCGCCGCCCTCGGGGTCGGCGACCTTCCGCACGTCGAGCTTGAAGTTGATCGCCGAGATGATCCCGTCGCCGAACTGCTCGTGGACCAGCGCCTTGAGGGTGGTGCCGTAGACCTGGAGCATCTCGTGGAAGCGGTAGATCGTCGGGTCGGTAGGTACGCCGCCGGGGAGCGAGCCGCGGGTGGGGATGGTCTGCAGCAGCCGCACCGCGCCCTCGTCCAGGTCGAGGAGCTCGGCGACGGCCTTCGCGGAGGCCTCGGGCAGGGCGTGCTGGCCGAGGACGGCCGCGGTGACGAAGGCGACGGACAGGCCCGCGGCGTCGGCTATCTGCTGCCAGGTCAGATCCCTGACGGTCTTGGCCTCGACCGCGGCGACGGCCAACTGCTGACGGGCGGTGGGGTCGAACTGGGCGTGCTGCATGAGAAACGGTTTCCTTTCGGGTGGGTGCCGTCCACGGGAACAACAGGAACAACAGGAAGTAGGGGACGGCAGGTCAGTGGGGGTGGTGTCAGGCCGCGAGGGCCGGGGCCGGACCGTCCGCTACGTCTGCGACATCTGCGACGTCAGCGACGGTGCCGGTACGGATGTCGAAGACCCAGCCGTGCAGCCGCACGCTCCCCTGGGCCAGGGCGCGCGCCACCGAGGGGTGGGTGGCCAGATTCGCGAGCTGCGCGGACACGTTCTCCCGCACCAGCACGTCGACGTCCCCTCCGGCCTCGGCGGCGGCCGCGCGGGCCCGGGAGGCGTCCGCGTACCGGAGCCAGCGGGCGACGGCCGGCGCACCGCTCAGGTCGTGGCCCTCGGCGAGAGCGGTCATGGCGCCGCAGGCCGAGTGCCCGCAGACGACGATGTCCCGCACCCCGAGGACGGCGACGGCGTACTCGATGCCGGCCGCCACCCCGTCGTCGTCGCCGGGGGCGTACGCGGGGACGAGGTTGCCGGCGGTGCGGACGACGAACAGCTCGCCGGGCTCGGTCTGGGTGATCAGCTCGGGCACGACGCGGGCGTCGGAGCAGCCGATGAACAGCGTGCCGGGCCGGTGGCTGGTGGCCAGGCGGGCGAAGAGCCCGGCCCGGTCGGGGAAGATCTCCCGCTGAAAGCGGTCGATTCCGTGGGCGAGATGACGCATGCCCCTGAACTCCCTTCGCTCGGTTCCGTCGGTCGGGGCCGACGCCATTTACTGTGCATGACCAGCACCTATAGCGTCCAAGACGTACTAGGACTGGCAGTCATCGATGACATCTATAGTTGTGGTCATGAAGCCGGAACTGCGTCATCTGCGCTATCTGCTCGCCGTCGCCGAGCACGCGAACTTCACCCGCGCCGCCGAGGAGCTGCGGATCTCACAGCCCACCCTGTCGCAGCAGATCAGGCAGCTGGAGAAGGCCCTGGGAGTCCAGCTCCTCGACCGCACCGGCCGCACCGTGCGCCTGACCGACGCCGGAGCCGCCTACGTCCCCTTCGCCCGGCGCGCGCTTGCCGACCTGGCGGCGGGCGAGCGGGCGGTGCTCGACGTGCACGACCTGTCCCGCGGCCACCTCCGGCTCGCCGTCACCCCCACGTTCACCGCCTACCTCACCGGCCCCCTCGTGGCCGCGTTCCACACCCGGCACCCCGGCATCACCCTCGACGTACGGGAGACGACGCAGGACCGCATCGAGGCCGACCTCCTGGCCGACAGGCTCGACCTCGGCATCGCCTTCGCGGGCACGCACCTGCCGGGCATCGAGGCCACGGACCTCTTCACCGAGACCCTCGGCCTCGTCACCGGCCCGCACCACCCCGCCACCGGCGCCTCCGGGCCCCTGCCCGTCGCCGACCTCCACGAGCACCGACTCGCCCTGCTCTCCGGCGACTTCGCCACCCGACGGCACGTGGACGCGTACTTCGCCGCACACGACGTACAACCCCGGATCGTGGTCGAGGCCAACTCCATCAACGCGCTCACCGAGATCGTCCGGCGCACCCCCCTGGCCACGGTCCTGCCCGACGCCCTCACCCGCGACCACCCCCACCTCCGCCCCGTCCCCCTCGACCCCGCACTCCCCGCGCGCACCGTCACCCTGCTGCGCCGCGCGAGCACCTATCGGAGCGCGGCGGCCCACGCATTCGCCGACCAGGCAGCACAGTGGGAGTGACGGCTCGGCCACCCGCCGATGACACCTCGTACGAGACCCTTGCCAGCGGCCATGAAACCTTGAATTACTGACCCCGACACAAGATCGGCCGAATGATCGGTCGCCCGGCACGGACGGGGGTACTCCAGATGGCGCGCACACCGGCACTGCTGGACGCGGCGGAGCGGCTCGGCCGCGCGGAGCTGGCGGAGCTGCAGCTGGAACGGCTCCAGGACACCTTGCTGCACGCCTACGAGAACGTGCCCTTCTACCGGGCGGCGTTCGACGCGGCGGGGCTCGGACCCGACGACTGCCACTCGCTCGGCGACCTCGCCCGGTTCCCGTTCACGACGAAGGCGGACCTGCGGGCGAACTACCCGTTCGGGATGTTCGCCGTGGAGCAGTCGGAGCTGCGGCGGCTGCACGCCTCCAGCGGCACCACCGGACGCCCCACCGTCGTCGGCTACACCGAACAGGACCTCAACATGTGGTCGGACGTCGTGGCGCGGTCCATCCGCGCGGCGGGCGGACGGCCGGGTCACAAGGTCCATGTGGCGTACGGATACGGCCTGTTCACCGGTGGTCTCGGCGCGCACTACGGCGCCGAGCGGCTCGGCTGCACCGTGATCCCCGCCTCCGGCGGCATGACCGCGCGCCAGGTCCAGCTCATCATGGACTTCCGCCCGGAAATCATCATGATCACGCCCTCGTACATGCTGACCCTCCTGGAGGAGTTCGAGCGGCAGGGCATCGATCCGCGGTCGACTTCGCTGCAGGTCGGCATCTTCGGCGCGGAGCCGTGGACGGAGGAGATGCGGCGCGAGATCGAGGAGCGCTTCGCCATCGACGCCGTCGACATATACGGGCTCTCGGAGGTGATCGGCCCCGGAGTCGCCCAGGAGTGCGTGGAGACCAAGGACGGCCTGCACATCTGGGAGGACCACTTCTACCCCGAGGTCGTCGACCCGATCACGGGCGAGGCGCTGCCCGACGGCGAGCACGGCGAGCTGGTCTTCACCTCGCTCACCAAGGAGGCGCTGCCCGTCATCCGCTACCGCACCCGGGACCTGACGCGGCTCCTTCCCGGTACGGCACGGGTGTTCCGGCGGATGGAGAAGGTCACCGGGCGCAGCGACGACATGGTCATCCTGCGCGGCGTGAACCTCTTCCCCACCCAGATCGAGGAGATCGTCCTGCGCACCCCGGGGCTCGCCCCGCACTTCCAGTTGCGCCTCACCAAGCAGGGCCGCCTGGACACGCTCACCGTGCGCGTGGAGGCCCGCTCGGACACGCCGCCCGGACGGCGCGACACGGCCGCGCGGGAGATCGAGTCGGCGGTGAAGGACGGCATCGGCGTCTCGGTCGCCGTGGAGGTCGTGGACCCGGAGACCATCGAGCGGTCGGTGGGGAAGTTCAAGCGGATCGTGGATCTGCGGGGCGAGTAGGGCCTCGCGGCGGCGCGGGCGAGCGTCGGCGGGGAGGCGCGGGCCGAGGCTGGGTGTGCGGCACCCAGGAAGGAACCGCCCTGGTGGGGCGGGTGGCGGCGGGACAGTCTTGCGCCGGAGACACCGCACAGGGCCCCGGGACACGGGCCCCTTCACCCCCAAGGATTCCCATGCCCCACCCCGCCACCAAGGTCGTCCTCGTCACCGGCGCCAGCAGCGGCATCGGCGAGGCGGCCGCCCGCCGTCTCGCCGCCGACGGACACCGCGTCCACCTCGGCGCCCGCCGCACCGACCGCCTCAAGGCCCTCGCCGCCGAACTGGCCGCCGACGGCGCCGTGGCCACGTACCAGCGACTCGACGTCACCGACCCCGCGGACATGCGCGCGTTCGTCGAGGCGGCGCGTACCGAGCACGGCCGCGTCGACGTCCTCGTGAACAACGCCGGGGTGATGCCGCTGTCGCCCCTGGAGTCGCTGCGCGTCGACGAGTGGGACCGGATGATCGACGTCAACGTACGCGGTGTGCTGCACGGCATCGCCGCCGCGCTGCCCGTCATGCGGGCCCAGGGCGGCGGGCAGTTCGTGAACATCGCCTCGATCGGCGCGTACGCGGTGTCGCCCACGGCCGCCGTGTACTGCGCGACCAAGTACGCCGTCCGGGCGATCTCCGAGGGCCTGCGCCAGGAGTCCGGCGGCGACATCCGGGTCAGCCTCGTCTCCCCCGGCGTCACCGAGTCCGAACTGGCCGACACCATCACGGACCCCGAGGCCCGCGAGGCGATGCGTACGTACCGCGCCATCTCGATCCCGGCGGGCGCGATCGCCGACGCGATCGCCTTCGCCGTCGCCCAGCCGCCGGAGGTGGACGTCAACGAGATCGTCGTACGCCCCGCCGCCACCCGCTGACCACCCACGGAGGACCCGACATGCCCGAGGTATCCGAGGCGTCGGCCAGTTCCGCGGCGACCGGCAGCCCCATCCCGTACGACCAACTCCTCACCCGGCTACGCGAGTTGGAGGATCAGCAAGCCCTGCGCGCCCTGATGATCCGTGGCTGGCACGCCCTCGACCGCAAGGACTGGCAGACGTGGATCGACTGCTGGGCCGAGGACGCGGTGCTCGAATTCGCGCCGTGGGGCACGCTGCGCGGGCGGGACCTCATCCGCGCGCGGGTGACGGAGGCCGAGTCCGGGTACGCCGCGATGCAGCACCACATCCTCAACATGCACTTCGACGTCGAGGGTGACCACGCGCGCGGCATCGGCTACATGTGGTTCGTGGCCGTGCCGCACGCGGAGCGGCCGGACGATCACTACGCCATGGGCGGTCCGTACGCATGGACGTACGCGCGGGGCGCCGAGGGCTGGCGGCTGACCGGGCAGCGCCTCGGGGTCGCCTGGACGGGCGGGCAGGACACGGCGGGAGCGTTCACTCCGGAGGGCGCGTAGCCCCGGGCGTCAGCCGTCGCTGAACCGGTCCCGCAGCTCCCTCTTGAGGATCTTTCCGCTGGCGTTGCGCGGCAGCGCGTCCACGAACACGACGCGCTTGGGTGCCTTGAAGTGGGCGAGTTCCTCCCGTGCGTGGGCGATGAGTTGGGGTTCGGTGACCTCTTCGTCGGCGTCTCCGTCGCGGACGACGACGGCGGTGACGGCCTCGATCCAGCGCGCGTCGGGCAGGCCGATCACCGCGACCTCGGCGACGCCCGGGTGGGTGTAGAGCGCGTCCTCGACCTGGCGTGAAGCGACAAGCACTCCACCGGAGTTGATGACGTCCTTGACCCGGTCGACGACGGTGAAGTAGCCCTCGGTGTCGCGCACGGCGAGGTCGCCGGAGCGGAACCAGCCGTCACGGAAGGCCTCCGCGGTCTCCTCCGGCTTGTCCCAGTACCCCTCGCACAACTGCGGTGAGCGGTACACCACTTCACCCTGTGTGCCGTCCGGCACCTCCTTCCCGGCCTCGTCCACGACCTTCGCCTCGACGAACAGGACGGGCCGCCCGCAGGAGTCCATGCGGCCCTCGTGCTCGTCGGGGCCGAGGACGGTGGCGAGCGGGCCGATCTCGCTCTGGCCGAAGCAGTTGTAGAAGGCGAGGCCGGGAAGGCGGGAGCGCAGCCGCTCCAGGACCGGCACCGGCATGATCGACGCACCGTAGTACGCCTTGCGCAGGGCGCTCAGGTCGCGGGTCGCGAATTCGGCGTGGTGCGACAGGCCGATCCACACCGTCGGCGGCGCGAACAGGCTGTCCGCGCGGCCGGCTTCCACCAGGTCGAAGATCCGTACGGCGTCCGGGGCGTCGAGGATCGTGTTCTCGGCGCCCACCGCCAGATACGGCAGCAGGAACACATGCATCTGGGCCGAGTGGTAGAGCGGCAGGGAGTGCAGCGGGCGGTCGGACTCCCGCAGGTCCAGGGCGTGCACGGCGCTCATGTACTCGTGGACCAGGGCCCGGTGGGTCATCATGGCGCCCTTGGGGAGGGCGGTCGTGCCGGAGGTGTAGAGGAGTTGGGCGAGGTCTTCGGCGTCCGGCGCGGGGCCGTCGTACGGGGCGGCGACCGCGAGGCGCGCGAGCAGTGAGTCGTCAGCGTCCCTGAGGGGCAGGACGGGCACGTCTTCGGGGAGCCGGCCCGCGATGTCGGGGTCCGCGAGGACGAGGGCGCTGCCCGACTGCTGGACGATGTAGGCGAGGTCGTCGCCGGTGAGGTTCTGGTTCACCGGCACATGGACGAGGCCCGCGCGGGCGCAGGCCAGGAAGCCGATGAGGTAGGCGTCGGAGTTGTGGGCGTAGGCGCCGACGCGGTCGCCACGGCCGAGGCCCGTCTCGCGCAGGACGGCGGCCGCGCGCGAGACGGCGTCGTCCAGTTCGGCGTACGTCCAGGCGCGGTCGCCGTGGCGCAGGGCGGTGCGGGCCGGATTCCGGCGCGCGCTGCGCCGCAGGACGCCGTCGACCGTGCTGCCGCGTACGCCGGTCGCGTTCGTACTCGCGCTGTCGCGTACGTGGGTCGCGTTCGTACTCGCACTGTCGCGTTCACCCGTGCTGCCGCGTTCACCCGTCATGGGCGTGATCCTGTGCGCGCCACCGGGTACTGGTCAAGGCCTCTGCGCGACGTACCTCGCAGCCCTCCGGAAGCACTCCGGACAGATCACATACCGCTTGGTACGCTCCAACAGCCACTGCTCTCACACCAGTTGGGAGACTCCATGCGCATCCGCACCAGACCTGTCGTGGCGTTCGGCGCCGCGCTCCTCACGGCCTCGGCCCTGCTGTCGCCCGTGGCGACGGCACGGGACGACTCCCGGCCGACGGGCGAACGGCCCTCCGGCGGCGGCCTGTCCGCCACGATCCGCTACACCGAGTACGGCGTGCCGCACATACGCGCCAAGGACTACGCGAACCTCGGCTTCGGCAACGGCTGGGCGCAGGCCGCCGACCAGGTGTGCACGCTCGCCGAGGGGTTCGTCACCGTACGCGGCGAGCGGTCGCGCCACTTCGGGGCGCAGGGTGACCCCGGGGGCGACCTGTCGTCCGCGTCCACGAATCTCGCGAGCGACCAGTACTTTCGCGGCGTACGCGACACCGGAACCGTGGAGAAGCTGCTGAAGCTGTCCGCCCCGCGTGGCATGAGCCGCGACGTCAAGGAGCTGATGCGCGGCTTCGCCGCGGGGTACAACGCGTGGCTGAAGCAGAATCGCGTCACCGATCCGGCGTGCGCGAAGGCCGACTGGGTGCGGCCGGTGTCCCTCCTGGACCAGGCCCGTCTCGGGTACGCCGTCGCGGTGCTCGGCGGTGAGGGACGTGCCATCAACGGCATCACGGCGGCGCAGCCGCCGGGCGCGCTCGGGTCGCGCCCGGGACCGGACGCGCAGCGCCGGGCGCCGGATCCGCGGAGGACCGCGGAGGCGGCGCGCGAGCTCTTCTCACCGACCGGCTCCGCCGCCGGCGCCAATGAAGGTGCTGACGAGAGCGCCGACATGGGCTCCAACGCCGTCGCCTTCAGCGGGAAGACCACGGCGAACGGCCGCGGTCTGCTGCTCGGCAACCCGCACTACCCCTGGCACGGCGGCCGCCGCTTCTGGCAGTCGCAGCAGACCGTCCCGGGCGAGCTGAACGTCTCGGGCAGCTCGCTCCTCGGCACCCCCATGGTCAACATCGGCTTCAACGGGCACGTGGCGTGGAGCCACACCGTCGCGACCGGCGTCCCCCTCAACCTGCACGAGCTGACCCTGGACCCGTCCGACCCGACGGCCTACCTCGTGGACGGCAAGCGCGAGCGCATGAAGAAGCGGACCGCGGGCCTCCTCGTGCCAGGACCGAACGCCTGAGGTCGGGACCATCGGCCCCTTCAGCCGCAGGCTCAAGGTGATGAGGCTCGGAGCACGCCCGCGTACCCCAAGACCACGGAGGTCTCCATGATGCGACCCGTCACCGCCGGTCTGGACGGCTCCCCCGAAAGCCTGGCCGCCGCAGAGTGGGCCGCTCGCGAGGCCCAGCGCCGTGGCCTCCCCCTGCGGCTGGTGCAGGCCTGGATCTGGCGTCAGCAGGACGTGCCCGTAGCGGAGGATCTGGACACCCAGAAGCGCTGGGCCCTGAGCGTCCTGGAGGAGGCCAAGGACCTGGTGTGCGACCGGCATCCGGGCCTGGCCGTCAACACACAGCTCGTCTCCGACACCGCCCCCGCCGTGCTGTTGGCCGAGTCGGAGGCAGCCGAAATGCTCGTGCTCGGTTCGAGCGGCCACGGAGCCGTCGCGGGATTCCTGTTGGGCTCCGTCGGGCAGCAGGTCCTGGCTCGGGCGAAGCGCCCAGTGATCATGGTGCGAACCGGCCATCGCCCACCCCAGGAGCACGGGGGCGATGAAGCGGCACATGGCAGCGGCAACGTAGTCATCGGCCTGCAGGAACTCGGTGAGGTTCCCGCACCGCTCCTCGAATTCGCTTTCAGCGCGGCCGCCGCCCGCGGGGCCAGCCTGCACGCGGTCCACGCGCCCGACCTGCCGCCGCTGTACGGATACGGGCCGGCCGTCGGGCGGCTGGCCGGGCAGGAAGGCGGGATCACCGGGCAGGCGGAGAAGGCGCTGGCGGACATCTTGCAGCCGTGGCGCGAGACGTACCCGAAGGTGCCTGTGACGCACACCGTCGAACTGTCGCACGCCTCTGGCGTCGTCGTCTCAGCCGCCGCCCGGGCCGCTCTGGTGGTGGTCGGCCGCAAGGTCCACCACCGCACCCTCGGGATGCGCATCGGACCGGTCACACACGCCGTGCTGCACCACGCCGCTGCCCCCGTGGCCGTCGTCCCGCACGACTGACGGCCTCCGGTACGCAACGCCAGAGGGACCGGATTCCGTCCGCGAGGGGGTCAGACGGCCCCGGCCCGGTGACCGTCCAGCACCTGCCGCACCGCGAGGGCACGACGGACAATGGACCCACGGCGCGTGAGCTCACTCGATGCACGAGCCGCGGCTCGTGCACGCGCACCGACCGGCGCTTGGCTGAGCCAGCCGTCGCCTTCTCGACGCCGCGAACAGCCTGTTCGGCACTCCTAGTCCGGTGGCCGAGCGCACCGGACGGCGAGCGACGTCAGCCCGGCCGTTCCCTCAGACACCGAAAGGAAGTGCACACCGCCATGGCTCAGTACGTGTACGAGTTCGCCGAGGGCAGCCGTGACATGGCCGATCTGCTCGGCGGCAAGGGTGCGAACCTGGCAGAGATGACCCGCATGGGCCTTCCCGTACCGCCGGGATTCACCGTCAGCACTGAGGCCTGCCGCGCCTTCCTTTCCACGGGAGCCGAGCCGGACGGCCTGGCCGACGAGATCGCCACACGGCTCAGCGCCCTGGAGCGGTCGGCCGGCCGGCGACTCGGGCAGCCGGATGATCCGCTGCTGCTCTCCGTCCGCTCCGGAGCACGCTTCTCCATGCCCGGCATGATGGAGACGATCCTCGACATCGGGCTCTCCGACGACTCCGTGCGAGGGCTGGCCAAGGCATCGGGGAGTGAGCGCTTCGCCTGGGACTCCTACCGTCGCCTCGTCCAGATGTTCGGCAGCACTGTGATGGGTGTCGATCCCGCGCTGTTCGAGGCGGCCCTCGCCCGCCTGAAGGAGTCCCTGCAGTGCACAGACGATCTGCAACTGGAGGCGCCGGACTTCGCCCGGCTCGTCGAGACCTACAAGAACCTGATCACCGGGGAGACCGGCGAGGACTTCCCGCAGGATCCCACCAAGCAACTGCACCGGTCGATCCGGGCCGTCTTCGAGTCCTGGAACGGCCAACGGGCGCGCCTGTACCGTCGGCGCGAGCACATACCCGACACGCTGGGCACCGCGGTCAACGTACAACGCATGGTCTTCGGCAACCTCGGCCGCGACTCCGGCAGCGGCGTTGCCTTCACCCGCGATCCGGCGACCGGGCGCCGGTGTCCCTACGGCGACTACCTGCCGAACGCGCAAGGCGAGGACGTCGTCGCGGGCATCCGCAACACCGTCCCACTGGCCGACCTGGAGCGCATCGACCCCACCTCGTACACCCAACTGAGCGACCACCTGAGGACCTTGGAAACCCATTACCTGGACCTGTGCGACATCGAGTTCACCATCGAGCGCGGCACCCTGTGGATGCTCCAGACCCGGGTGGGCAAACGCACCGCCGAGGCCGCGTTCGCCATCGCCGCCGAGCTGGCCGACGAAGGTCTGATCACCCAGGACGAGGCACTGGCGCGCGTCAGCGGCGACGACGCGGCCCGGCTGATGTTCCCGCGGTTCGACACCGCTGCCGTCGGAGACCCGCTGGCTCACGGCATTCCGGCCTCGCCGGGCGCTGCCGTCGGCGCCGCGGTGTTCGACTGCGCCGAGGCGGTCCGTCGCGCCGCTGCCGGGGAGAAGGTCGTCCTCGTACGGCAGGAGACCACCCCGGACGACCTGCCCGGAATGGTGGCGGCCCAGGCGGTGCTCACCAGCCGGGGCGGTAAGACGAGCCACGCGGCCGTGGTCGCCCGCGGCATGGGCAAGGTCTGTGTGTGCGGCGCCGAGGACCTCGTGATGGATCCGGCGGGGCGCCGCTGCACCACCGTGGGCGGCATCACCATCGAGGAGGGCATGGTCATCTCCGTCGACGGCTCCACCGGGACCGTGTATGCCGGGGCGGCGCCGCTGGTCGACTCCGTGGTCATGCGGTACTTCGAGACGGGCGAGCGCTCCGACGGGCTGGTCGACGCCGTTGCCCGTGCCCTCGACCGGGCCGACGGCGTACGGCGCCTGGGGGTCCGGGCGAACGCCGACACCCCCGAGGACGCCGCCCGCGCCCGCCGGTTCGGCGCCGAGGGAATCGGGCTCTGCCGCACCGAGCACATGTTCCTCGGCGACCGGAGGAAGCTGGTCGAGGCGATGATTCTCGCCCACACCGACGCCGACCGTGTACGGGCGCTCGACGCGCTCCTGCCTCTGCAGCGCAAAGACTTCGTCGGCATTCTGGAGGCGATGGACGGCCTGCCGGTCACCATCCGCCTGCTCGACCCGCCGCTGCACGAGTTCCTGCCCGACCGCACCGACCTGTCCGTCCGCATCGCCGCTGCCGAGGCCCGCGGCAACCCGCCCAGCGCCCACGACGCCGAACTGCTGGAAGCCGTGAACCGGATGCACGAGGAGAACCCGATGCTCGGCCTGCGCGGCGTGCGCCTCGGCCTGGTGGCACCGGGGCTGACCGCGATGCAGGCCCGGGCCCTCGCGGAAGCGATGGTGGAACGCAAGCGGGCGGGCGGCGACCCCCGGGCAGAAATCATGGTGCCGCTGATCGACACGGTCGAAGAACTGCGCCTGGTGCGCGAGGAAGTGGAGGAGACGCTCGCCGCTGTCTCCGAGGCTTCGGGCATGGCTGTCCACTGCCCGGTCGGCACGATGATCGAGCTGCCCAGGGCCGCCCTCACGGCGGGCCGGATCGCACAGGAGGCGGAGTTCTTCTCCTTCGGGACGAACGACCTCACCCAGACCACTTGGGGCTTCTCTCGCGACGACGTCGAGGCGGCGTTCTTCTCCGCCTACCTGGACAAGGGCATCTTCAAGGTGTCCCCGTTCGAGACGATCGATCCTGAGGGCGTGGGTCGACTCGTCCGGATCGCTGTCGCCGAAGGCCGTGCGGCGCGACCCGATCTCAAGATCGGGGTCTGCGGTGAACACGGCGGTGACCCCGCGTCGGTCCACTTCTTCCACGCCGCGGGCCTCGACTACGTCTCCTGCTCCCCGTTCCGGGTACCGGTGGCCCGCCTGGAAGCCGGACGAGCCGCTCTCACCGCCACGGAGACGTCCGACAGCAGGTGACAGACCCCAACCATCGTCGGTGCTCGCGACGGGCCGCGGTCCCGCACCGCGAGAGGGCCGCCCGGCCCCGGACACCGGTACCTCTCGGCCTCTGCCCGGTACCCAACGGCACCTGGGTCCATCACCGGCTCCACGCCACGCTCGTGATGGTGACGGCGTCGGCCCCGAGATGCCAGATGCCCAAGCCCCATGCTCCCCGGATGCAGCTCTCGACGACGGAGGCCCCCTCATGACCGCAAACCGCGAGCGCCGCAGCGCCACCCCGGCCGCCGACACGCCCACGGACACTGCTGTCGCGGTGGACCGGCTTGTGACGGCCGGGCTCAAGGCACTCGCCGACTACGAGTCCCTCACCCAGGAGCAGGTCGACCACATCGTGAACAAGGCCTCGGTCGCCGCACTGGACCAGCACACCGCACTGGCGCGCCTCGCGGTCGAGGAAACCGGGCGCGGTGTCTTCGAGGACAAGGCCGTCAAGAACATGTTCGCCTGCGAGCACGTCACGCACAGCATGGGCCCGATGAAGACTGTCGGGGAGATCGCCCGCGACGACCTCGAGGACATTGTCGAGATTGCGGAGCCGGTCGGCGTGGTGTGTGCGATCACCCCCGTCACCAATCCCACGTCCACCACCATCTTCAAGGCGCTCCTGGCTCTGAAGACCCGCAACCCGGTCGTCTTCGCCTTCCACCCCGCCGCCCAGCGGTGCAGCGCCGAGGCTGCCCGGATCGTACGCGACGCGGCCGTCGCCGCAGGCGCCCCGGAGCACTGCGTCCAGTGGATCGAGTCACCGTCCATCGAGGCGACCGACACCCTCATGCACCACCCGGGCGTTGCGCTGATCCTCGCTACCGGCGGCAACTCCATGGTCAAGGCCGCCTATTCTGCGGGCAAGCCCGCCCTGGGCGTGGGCGCGGGCAACGTTCCCGCGTACGTGCACAAGAGCGCGCAGCTGCCCCGGGCCGTCAACGACCTCGTGTTGTCGAAGGCGTTCGACAACGGCATGATCTGCGCTTCCGAACAGGCCGTCATCCTGGACGAGGAGATCTACGACGCGGCCCTGGCCGAGTTCCGCACCCTGCACGCCCATCTGGCCACTGCCGAGGAGAAGGTGAAGCTCGAGGCGTACCTCTTCCCCGTCGGCGCCTCGGGATCGGGCTGCGAATCCAAGGTCAACTCCGCGGCCGTCGGCCGGAGCCCGGCCTGGATCGCCCAGCAGGCAGGCTTCTCCGTGCCGGACGACACCTCGCTCATCCTGGTCGAGGCCGACCGGGTCGGACAGGAGGAGCCGCTCACGCGCGAAAAGCTCTGCCCGGTACTCACCGTGCTACGCGCCGGCTCGGAGCAGCAGGGCTTCGCCTTGGCCTCGGACATGGTCGCCTTCCACGGCCAGGGGCACAGCGCCGTCATCCACACCGGCGACCCGGCACTGGCGGAGGCCTACGGCGGGCGCCTGAAGACCGTGCGGATCATCGTGAACGCCCCCTCGTCGCAGGGCGCCATCGGCGGCATCTACAACAACCTTCTTCCCTCACTCACGCTGGGCTGCGGCTCGTGGGGCAGCACCTCGGTGTCCAACAACGTCTCCGCCGTCCAACTGCTGAACGTCAAGCGGCTCACCACGCGCCGCAACAACATGCAGTGGTTCAAGGTCCCGCCGAAGATCTACTTCGAGCCGCAGGCCATCCGCTACCTCGCCGACATGCCGGACGTCCACCGCGTCACCGTCGTCACCGACTCGACCATGACCCGCCTCGGCTTCGTCGACCGCGTCACACGTGTCCTGCAACGTCGCCGCGAGCCGGTCACCGTACAGGTCATCGACACCGTCCAACCGGAGCCGAGCATCGACTCGGTCCAGCACGGTGCCGGCCTCATGCGGGACTTCCGCCCCGACACCATCATCGCGCTGGGCGGCGGCTCACCCATGGACGCCGCCAAGGTGATGTGGCTGCTGTACGAACAGCCGGAGGTCGACTTCGCCGACATGCGGCACAAGTTCTCCGACATCCGCAAACGTGCCTTCCGCTTCCCCGTCCTCGGCGCGTGTGCCCGCCTGGTGTGCATACCCACCACCTCCGGCACCGGTGCCGAAGTCACGCCCTTCGCGGTGATCTCCGATCCGGCCACCGGCAAGAAGTACCCCTTGGCCGACTACGCCCTGACGCCCAGCGTGGCCATCGTCGACCCTCTCCTGACCACCCAGCTGCCCCCGGCGCTGGCTGCGGACAGTGGCTTCGACGCCCTGACCCACGCCATCGAGGCGTATGTGTCGGTGTACGCCAACGACTTCACCGACGGCCTGGCCCTGCACGCGATCCGGATGGTCTTCGAGAACATCGAGGCCGCGGTGAACGATCGGGCGGACCGGCCAGAGGCCCGGGAGAAGATGCACAACGCCGGCACCATCGCGGGGATGGCCTTCGGCAACGCCTTCCTCGGCATCGTCCACGCCATGTCCCACACGCTGGGAGCCACCTTCCACGTCGCGCACGGCCGCACCAACGCGATACTGCTGCCTCATGTCATCCGCTACAACGGAACTGTTCCCTCGAAGCTCACGGGCTGGCCGAAGTACGAGAACTACCGCGCGCCCGAACGCTTCCAAGATGTGGCCCGCACGCTCGGCCTGCCCACCGCCACTCCGCGGGACGGTGTGGAATCACTGGCCCGCGCCGTGGAACGCCTGCGCGACGCCGTGGGCATCGAGCCGTCGTTCCAGTCACTCGGCATCGACGAGCCCACGTTCCTGGACGCCCTCCCCCAGCAGACCCTCAACGCCTACGAGGACCAGTGCGCACCCGCCAACCCCCGCATGCCGATGCTCGACGACATGCAGGAAATGATGCGTGCGTCCTTCTACGGAACGGATGGCGGACCGCGACCGTAAGATCACGGCCGGTCCCGCGTACGGCCTCGTGCGCGTATCCGTTCCCACCTCTCTGGTGAAGTTGTCGCGCCCCGGGCCGAGGTGAAGTTGTCGCGCCCCGGGCCGATCGGAAAGCCTCCGGCTCAGTACGCCCACAAACCATGCCCCCGGAACTGCCGGCGCACCCGCTCGACGAGGTCGGGCCCAGGGCCGGGCGTGGCACGCAGCGGAAAGGGGATGCCGAGCGCTTCATACTTGTGGGCGCCGAGTTTGTGGAACGGCAGGACGTCGATGCGTTCGACGTTGCCGAGGCCGGCCAGGAAGGCGCCGAGGCCGTCGATGTGGGACGCGTCGTCGGTCCAGCCCGGGACCAGGACGTAGCGGATCCATACAGGGACACCGAGCCGGTCCAGGCGGGTGGCGAAGCGGAGGGTGGGGGCTAGTTCGCCTCCGGTCAGTTTGCGGTAGGCGGCGGTGTCGAAGGACTTGATGTCCAGGAGCATCAGGTCGGTGTCGGCGAGCAGGGCGTCGGCGGCGCGGGCTCCAAGGAAGCCGGAGGTGTCCAGGGCGGTGTGCAATCCTGCCGCCTTGCATTGGCGCAGCACGTCAGCGGTGAAGGCGGGCTGGAGCAGCGGCTCACCGCCCGTGAGGGTCACCCCTCCCCCGGCGGTGGTGACGAACGTGCCGTACTTGGCGATCTCCGTCATCACCTCGTCGGCGGTGACCGGGCGCCCGTCGCGCAGACGCCAGGTGTCGGGGTTGGCGCAGTACAGGCAGCGCAGCGGACAGCCGCTGACGAACAGCACGAACCGGGTGCCGGGGCCGTCCACACCGGTGGACACGTCCCAGGAGTGGATGCGCCCCGTCACCTGGTCGGTCGCGGTGTTCACAGCGCTCCGTGGAAGGTGCGGCTGATCACGTCGAGTTGCTGCTCGCGCGTCAGGCGGACGAAGTTGACGGCGTATCCGGAGACGCGGATGGTCAGGTCCGGGTAGTTCTCCGGGTGCTTCATGGCGTCTTCGAGTATGGCCCGGTCCAGGACGTTGACGTTCATGTGGAAGCCGCCGGAGACCATGTAGGCGTCGAGGACGCCGACGAGGTTGCCGGGCCGGTCGTCCGGGTGGTGGCCGAGGCCCTCGGGGGTAATCGTGGTGGTGAGTGAGATGCCGTCGCGCGCCTGCTCGTAGGGGATCTTCGCCACGGACAGGGCCGAGGCGACCACTCCGTGCCGGTCCCGTCCGTTCATCGGGTTGGCGCCGGGGGCGAAGGGCTGCCCGGTGCGGCGTCCGTCGGGGGTGTTGCCGGTGTGCTTGCCGTAGACGACGTTGGAGGTGATGGTCAGTACGGACTGGGTGTGTTCGGCGTTGCGGTAGGTGGGGTGCTTGCGCACCTTCGCCATGAACGACTCAACGAGGTCGACGGCGATGGCGTCCGCACGGTCGTCGTTGTTGCCGTAGGCCGGGTACTCGCCGTCGGTCTCGTAGTCGACGGCCAGTCCGGTCGCGTCGCGGATCACCTTCACCCGGGCGTACTTCACGGCGGACAGGCTGTCGACGGCCACCGAGAGCCCGGCGATCCCGCAGGCCATGAAGCGGTGCACCGGATGGTCGTGGAGTGCCATCTCGATGCGTTCGTAGGCGTACTTGTCGTGCATGTAGTGGATGACGTTGAGCGCGTCGACGTAGGTCTGTGCCAGCCAGTCGAGCATCCGGTCGTAGGCCGCGGACAGCTCTTCGTACTCCAGGTGCGCGCCGCTCAGCGCGGGCGCCTCGGGCGCGATCTGCTCGCCGGTCAGTTCGTCCCGGCCACCGTTGATCGCGTACAGCAGGGCCTTGGCGAGGTTGACGCGCGCTCCGAAGAACTGCATCTGCCGGCCCACCGCCATGGCCGACACGCAGCACGCGATGGCGGTGTCGTCGCCGGTGTGCGGCCGCGTCAGCTCGTCGGACTCGTACTGGACCGCGCTGGTGTCGACGGACACGCAGGCGCAGAACTCCTTGAAGCCGGAGGGCAGTCGGTGCGACCACAGCACGGTGAGGTTGGGCTCGGGCGCGGGGCCGAGGTTGTAGAGGGTCTGCAGGAAGCGGAAGGAGGTGCGGGTGACCAGCGGACGGCCGTCCGCACCGATGCCGCCGATGGACTCCGTCACCCAGGTCGGGTCGCCGGAGAACAGGGCATCGTACTCGGGTGTGCGCAGGAACCGTACGATCCGAAGCTTGATCACGAAGTCGTCGATGAGCTCCTGGGCGCGGCGCTCGTCGATGGTGCCCTCGTCCAAGTCCCGCTGGAGGTAGACGTCCAGGAAGGTCGAGGTACGGCCGAGTGACATCGCGGCGCCGTTCTGCTCCTTCACGGCGGCGAGGTAGCCGAAGTACAGCCATTGCACGGCCTCGTGCGCGGTGGCGGCGGGACCTGTGACGTCGCAGCCGTAGGCGGCCGCCATCTGGGCCAGCTCCTGCAACGCCCGGATCTGTTCGGCGAGTTCCTCCCGGTCCCGGATCACGTGTTCCGTGGACGGGCGGGCGTCCAGCAGGGCGTGCTCGGCACGCTTCGCTGCGATCAGCCTGTCCGTGCCGTACAGCGCGACGCGCCGGTAGTCGCCGATAATCCGGCCGCGGCCGTAGGCGTCCGGCAGGCCTGTGATGATTCCTGCCTTGCGGGCGGCCCGCATGGTGGGCGTGTAGGCGTCGAAGACACCGTCGTTGTGAGTCTTGCGGTAGGTACCGAAGACCTTGGTGACCAACGGGTCGGGCCGGTATCCGTAGGCCCGCAGACTGGATTCGACCATGCGCAGGCCGCCGTTCGGCATGATCGCGCGCTTCAGCGGGGCGTCGGTCTGCAGACCGACGATGAGCTCCCGGTCCCGGTCGATGTACCCGGGCACGTGCGCGGTGATGGTCGAGGGTGTGGCGGTGTCGACGTCCAGGATGCCTTTGCGCCGTTCCTCGGGGAACAGCGCGCTGACCTTCTCCCAGACGGTGCGCGTGCGGTCTGTCGGGCCCGCAAGGAAGGCCGCGTCGCCTTCGTACGGGGCGTAGTTGGCCTGGATGAAGTCACGCACGTCGACGTGCGCTCGCCACCGCTCGCCTGTGAAACCGCGCCACTCATCCCCGGGCGCCGCCACGTCTGTCGGAGCCACCGTCGTCATCGCTCGCCTCCGCATCGGGTCACATTGCCGTCCGCGGGGCCCACCGGCTCTCTCGAAGTGCCGTGGCCCCTACGGGTTCCATGCTCGTGCGCGCCGGAGGCCCGGGGCAGGGGCCGTGAGGAGGCTTGCATGGTGCCGTACGGCCTTGCTCCGGCTCTCCCCAGGGCCCGATGTGACCGTGCGGGCAGGGCCGTTCGGCCCCTTTCGCCGGATGCCCCGCGGTGGCGTCTTTGTCCTAGCCCCGCAGTACAGGGGACCACGTTCTCGGGGAGGGGCGAGGGTGCAGGTCTGGCCTGGGCGGGCGTACCCCCTGGGCGCCGCGTACGACGGCGCCGGCACGAATTTCGCGGTCTTCTCCGAGGCCGCCGACCGAGTGGAGCTGTGTCTGCTGCACGACGACGGCTCGGAGACCGCCGTCGAGCTGCGCGAGTCCGACGCGTTGGTACGCCATGCCTACCTGCCCGGCGTGACGCCGGGCCAGCGGTACGGCTTCCGCGTACATGGGCCTTGGGATCCGTTCCGAGGGACGTACTGCAATCCTGTGAAACTACTGCTCGACCCGTACGCCATGGCTGTTTCCGGGTCTTTGGACTGGCAACCGGCTCTGTTCGGTCACGAAGTGGGGTTCTCCCGATACCGCCGCAACGACCTGGACTCGGCGCCGCACATGATGACGTCCGTGGTGGTCAATCCGTACTTCGACTGGGGCGACGACCGCCCGCCGCGCACTCCGTACAACGAAACCGTCCTCTACGAAGCCCACGTCAAGGGCCTCACGATGCTGCACCCCGAGCTGCCCGACGAGCTACGGGGCACCTACGCGGCGCTCGCGCACCCCGCGGTCATCGAGCATCTGACGGAGCTGGGCGTCACGGCCCTGGAGCTGATGCCGGTCCACCAGTTCGTGAACGACCACCGGCTCGTCGACCTTGGCCTGAACAACTACTGGGGCTACAACACCATCGGCTTCTTCGCGCCCCACAACGCCTACGCCTCCTGGGGCGACCGGGGCGAGCAGGTCCTGGAGTTCAAGTCGGCGGTGCGGGCGCTGCACGCGGCCGACATCGAGGTGATCCTGGACGTGGTCTACAACCACACGGCCGAGGGCAACCACCTGGGCCCGACGCTGTCCTTCAGGGGCCTGGACAACGCCCAGTACTACCGCCTCACCCATGACGCACGCTATTACGCCGACCCCACAGGCGCGGGCAATACGCTGCTGATGCGTTCCCCGATGGTCCTCCAGCTGATCATGGACTCGCTGCGGTACTGGGTCACGGAGATGCATGTGGACGGTTTCCGCTTCGACCTCGCGGCGGCCCTCGCGCGGCAGTTCCACGAGGTGGACCGGCTCTCCTCGTTCTTCGACCTGGTGCAGCAGGACCCGGTGGTCAGCCAGGTGAAGCTGATCGCCGAGCCGTGGGACGTCGGCGAGGGCGGCTACCAGGTGGGCAACTTCCCGCCGCTATGGGCTGAATGGAACCGCGAATACCGCGACACGGTTCGGGACCTCTGGCACGGGAGAGGCCTCCATCCGGCCTCGCTGCCCGACCGACTGACCGGGTCGGCGGACATCTACCAGGATGACGGGCGGCGGCCGCTCGCGTCGATCAACTTCGTCACCTGCCACGACGGCTTCACGCTGCACGACCTGGTCGCGTACAACGACAAGCACAACGACGCCAACGGCGAGGACAACCAGGACGGCGAGAGCCACAACCGCTCCTGGAACTGCGGCGTCGAGGGCGAGAGCGACGACCCGGACGTCCTCGCGCTGCGCGCCCGGCAGATCCGCAACTTCGTCGCCACCCTGATGCTCTCCCAGGGCGTGCCGATGCTCAGCCACGGCGACGAGTTCGCGCGCACGCAGGGCGGCAACAACAACGCCTACTGCCAGGACAACGAACTGACTTGGATGGACTGGCGGCGGCGGGACGACGGTCTGCTGGAGTTCACGCGCGCGATGGTGTGGCTGCGCCGTAACCATCCGGTGTTCCGCAGGCGCCGGTTCTTCCACGGCCGCCCCGTCGAGGGCACGCACGACGAGCTGTCGGACATCTCCTGGTTCACGCCCGAGGGCGAGGAGATGACGGGCGAGGACTGGGGCGCGGCGCAGGCGCGCGCCCTGACGGTGTTCCTCAACGGCAACGCGATCTCCGAGCCCGGGGAGCGCGGCGAGCGGATCTCCGACGACTCGTTCCTGCTGATGTTCAACGCCTCCGCCGAGCCCCTCGACTTCGTGGTGCCGGTGAACCAGGGAACGCAGTGGCAGACGGTGGCCGACACTGCCCAAGAGGGCGGCGGGATACCGGCGCTTACTGGTCGGCAGGCGGAGGCAGGAGAGCGACTGACGCTGGTCGAGCACAGTCTCGTCATCCTACGACGCGCGGCGCAGTGACAGGTGGGATCCCGACGTGGCGCTGCCATTCGTCGTCGGTGAGGTCTCGGCCCGCCGCCTCGCGGGCCAGCGCTGCGAGGCGTGCCGCGTGGAGTGGAATCCGGACGACCCCCTCCGCGTGGTTGCGATGGCGCCCTTGGTAGACCAGATGGGCGCCATCGGCGCTGAAGGCGACATGATCCATGGGTGCCTCGGCGTCGCAACGGCGGTCCCCCGAGGTGAGGTCCCAAACAGCGACACAGCCTTCGGCCATCTGCACCGCGAGGGACAAGCCGTCCGGTGCGAAGTCGAGATCTTCGACGAACCCCGGTGAGGCGAGCGCCAGGACCTCGTCGCCGTCCGCCTGCGCCGACAGCACCCTGGTGACGCCGTCGTCGCAACTCGCGGCGACCTTGCTGCCCTGGCCGTCCACGGCCACGCAGGTCGCGGCAGTCGGCAGCATGACACGCCACATCTCCTCCACAGAGTCCGTGATCTGGTAGAAGTGCAGCTCACCCGCCTCCGTGCCCAGGCACAAGGCCGTCGCCGAGTCCGTGCAGGCGGCGATCACGGCCGGGGCGGCAAGAGGTACGTCAGCTCCGCTTCCCGCGGCGCCCCAGCACACCCGCACACGCCCCCGCGTGTCGATGAGCACGCTGGTGTTCTCGTCGCCCAGCGTCCAGTGGCGCGTCGCCCCAGGCGCAGTCGACCAGCGCCCGGGAGGCCCCTCCGCCCATTCGGGGAGACGGATCCTGTTGGCCGTTCGCCTCAAGGCACTCTCGTATCCGGCTCCCGATACGTGCTCAAGGTCGGTCCGCCCCATTCGGTGCAGGCAGGAACGCACGAGGAGATCCATGGGCGGATCGGTGGAGCGCTCCAGTGCCTCAACAGCAAGGAGCAAGGCGGCTGTCGCGTCGTCGGCGCGCTGCGCGGCCAAGGCGAGGTTGCGCGCCAGGGAGTCCTCGAAGAGGGTTCGGTACCTGCGCTCCTCGCGGTCTTGATACTCGCGGTTCGCGCTGATGAAGCGACGTTCCTCGACGGTGACGTCGGACGGGCGCTCCGCCAGCCAGCGCTCGGAGTCAGTGAGCAGGGGTCCGGTCAGCACGGCTGTCTCGTCGCCGGCGTCGCGTCGGCGCATGGCGTAGGCGAGCATGCGACGCCAGTTGCGGAAGGGTTCCTCTTCCTTGAGCCAGGACGCGAGTGTGCCCCAGGCGTTCAGCAGTGCCTCGTGGACCACCTCGACGGTTTCCTCGCCGTCGTCGCTGCGGTTCGTGGTCAACAGCCGCTCGTTGGCCAGTCGGATCGCGATGGACCACTCTGCGGGCCGGAGCTCCGAGCGGACGGCCACCCGGCGGACGCCCGGCTGGTCGGGCACTGTCAGGTGGTTGAGGAACAGCTGCCGTACGAGTGTGCGCTCCGCGGGAGCGAGGGCCGTCACGACGCCGTCGGCGTACTCGGCCAGCGCACCGTCGAGTCCGCCGATCTCCACCAACGCCTCGAAGGACAGCGTGTGCTGGCCTCGCTGCAAGGTCGACCACATCCGGTCCAGGGTGAACTCCAGCAGGGGGAGTGCGCCAGGGCGTCCTTCGACGAGCGAGGCCAACTGGTGCACCACTCGGCTGTGGAGGGTCATGCCGCGGAGTCCGGCAGGCCGCACGATCGCCGCGTTGAGCTCCTCGGGCTCCATGCCGCGCAGTGCCACCGCCGTCCGCCGCAACACCTCCCCGAACCGCCCGGGAAGTACGAAGAACCGGCCGAAGGCGTCCTCTCTGAGGGTCAGCACCGCCACAGTGTCGGATCGCTCGCACCCGGCCAGTTCCGCGAGCCCGTCGAGCAGTCCATGCGTAGCCGACGAGTCGTCCACAGTCTCCTCGAACTGGTCGATGACGAGCAGCAGCCGATCCGCGCCGGTCGCCGCCAGCAGCAGGTCTCCCGCCCCCGACAGGCCGATGGAGCCGATCCGGGCCTGCCATGCCTCCAACTCGGACAAAGGCACGTTCGCGGAAGACCCCGCGGCGCGGGCGAAACCCGCTGCCAAGGCCGTCTCCAGGCGCGGGCGGGGGCGGACGAGAACGAACCGCCAGTCGGTACGTCCGGCCTCCAGGCGCGGCACGAGACCGGCCTGCACCAGTGACGACTTGCCCGCGCCCGACGCGCCGACCACCGGTACGAGGCCGCAGGCGTCCACGGCCGAGACCAGTTCGTCGGTCATCGCGTCACGACCGAAGAAGAGGGGGGCATCATCACGGCCGAATGCCTCCAGCCCCTTGTACGGAGAGACGGGCAGCGGGGCGAAGGCCGCGGGCCATGCAGCCACCAGGCTGGTCACCGGGATCGCGTAGACGTCCGCGTCGTCACGCCTGGTCGCGACGGCCACCAGGATGCCCAGGACACGCTCCGTCCGTGGGTCGAGGACGGGCGTGCCGCTGTAGCGGGGCTGTGCCATGTGGGCACCATGGGCGCGCTGGTCGATCTGCTGCCTGAACTGCTTGACCAGGGGCCGCAGTTGAGCCGAGACCCAACCACCAGGGCGGCCCTCGACCGGCCCGAACAGCAGGACGTCCCCCTCCGTGCGGTCTTCGTGGGCCAAGGGCATGGGGGTCGCACCGATCGGCCGGGCCTCATCAACGAGCGTCAACCCCGCTACGTCGAGCCCGTCGAACGCGGTTCCCGGCCCTGCCCAGACGTCGACCCTGGCAAGGCGTTCCGGTGCCAGCGCGGCGAGCTGGGCCAGCAACGGAAATTCGAGCCGGACGACCTGCCCCGTGGCATCGTCGGCGCTGCGCGGTGGACGGCCGAGTGCCGCGTTGACAACGTGTGCGCAGGTGACGACGTGTTCCTCGTCCACGAGGACACCGTGTCCCACGATCCCGCCACCCGAAGAGCGGAAACGGACGACGGCCGCACCGGAGGCGACCATCACGTACGCGAGGGTTCGGCGGGCACTGGCGAGGACGCCCACTGCACGGTCACGGTGAAATGCACCTCCGCGGTCCCCTTGGCGAGAATGACCCCCGTCTCGCCTCCCAGCTTGAGCCCGAATTCGATCGACACCGCGTCCGGGCTGAACTCTTCCAGCGTCTTCGCCAGTCCGGTCAAGGCGGGGCGGAGGCTCTGCAGGCTCGACTCCAGGGTCCGGGACGCCTGCCCCACCGCACGTCCCGGCTCGGGAGAGGCCAGGACCACGGACTCCTCGGGGATGTCGGCGAGGTCCACCTCCGCGACCAGGAACTCCCCGGTGTCCAGCGGAATACGCACCAGCTCGGTCATCGGCCCCTCCCCTGCACCACCCCGTCTCAGCCCTGCATCGTCTCGCGAAGTGCCACCGTCACACAGCCCGCGTCAGAGGCTTTTCCCTGGACTTGGCCGGTGCCGCGCGGGACGCCCTCGTCTCCGACGACAACCGGCTGTGGGGCCGGCGCCGACGCACCCACAGCAGGAGCGCGTCAAGTGCGGTGGCTGCGGCGAAGACCACTGCCAGGGCGATGACGAAGAGGACGGCGAACAGCCTCCAGAACTCCGGGGTCAATGACGTACCCACGATGCTCCCCTTCCTTTCGCCTGTTTTCCCTGCCTTCATCGAACATCGCCGCGCGGCCGCCGCGCAGATGCCACAGGGCTCGCCGTACGTACCGGACCGGCCCGACTGCCGGGGCCGGGTGGCCCCTGGTGTGCGGTGGGGCACCGCATCACTCTCAAAGGTGCCGGGCCGGTACGCCCACCGAGCCGCGAGGCGCAGCCACACGGACGTCGTCCGGCAGGCCCGGCCGGTCCGGCACTCCTGCCGCTGCCGGGTGACATCTGTCGGCGCCGTGGCGAGCCCGTATCGTGGAAGGAGCGACGGTTCCTCTCTGCGCCGCCCCGGCGCGAGCCTGTGAGGGAGCCACCATGCCTGATGACAAAACCGTCGAGCGGTTGGTCGCCGATGCGACGACCGCACCGTCGATGCACAACGCGCAGCCCTGGCGGTTCCGCTTCCTGCGCGACAGCGGCACCCTCGAACTGCGCGCCGACCCGGCGCGTGCCATGCCCGCTTCCGATCCGTCGCACCGTGCCCTGCACATCGGCTGCGGAGCCGCCCTGTTCAATCTGCGCGTCGCGGCGGCGCATGCGGGCCGACTGCGGCAGGTGCGTCTGCTGCCCGACCACGCCGATCCGGGGCTGCTCGCCCTCATCAGTCTGTCCGACGGCCCTCCGGAGAAGACCGACGCCGACCTGGAACGGCTGTATCCGGCGGTCCACCGCAGACACACCAGCCGCTATCCCTTCTCCGAGCAGGGGCTCTCGGACGCTCAGCGGGCCTTGCTGACCGACGCCGCCGACCGCGAGGGCGCCGTTCTGCTGTTCCCCGCCACCTGGCATCTGGAGCTGCTGCTGGACCTCGTCGAGGACGCCGAGGGGCGTGACGGCGTCGAGCCGGCCCGCGATCAGGACCTCGCCCGATGGGCACGGCTCGGTGCGGCCGAGGCCGACACGGCCACCGAAGGCGTCCCCGAGTACGCCTTCGGCCCGCACAAGCGGGGCGGCCGCGCCCCGGTGCGCGACTTCGCCGGCCGTCGGCCCGTCTCCGACCGCGGGACGACCGCCTTCGAGTCCCACCCGAACCTGGCCCTGCTCGGCACCGCGGACGACCGGCCCGCCGACTGGCTGTGCGCCGGCCAGGCCATGGAACGCGTCCTCCTGCAGGCCACGCTCGACGGCCTGGCCACTTCCCTCACGTCGCATGCCCTGGAGTGGTCGGACCTGCGCGAGCTCGTGCGGGATCCGACATCGGCCGTGGGCTTCGTGCAGATGGTGCTGCGCATCGGTCACGGACCGCACGGGCCGACGACCCATCGTCGCCCGGTGCGCGAGGTCCTGGAGTTCGGGTAGGGCCGGTCGGCCCCTGCCGGGACCCGGTCGGCCCTTCCACCTCAGTCGTCCCACACACGACGCTGAAATCGAATCCAGGTGCGAATCGAGGCCGTGAAGCATCAGAGGGAGGGCACTCGCCCGCCCTCGGCGATTCCGGCCCTGACCAGGAGGTACGCATCATGTCCCGCACTGTCGTCGCCGGTTTCGACGGCTCGCCCGAGAGCCGTGCCGCCGCCGAGTGGGCGGCCCGCGAGGCGGAACTGCTCGGCACGGAGCTGAAGCTGGTCAGCGTCTGGCAGCCCGTTCCGCTGGCATACGCGCCGTTCCTCGGTGCCGAGAGCCAGCAGTCTGAGACGGTGCGGGTGCCCCACGAAGCGGCCGACGGCCTCAGGTTGCGCCACCCCGGCGTGTCCGTGAGCGTGGCTCAGCTCAGCGGGCGGCCCAGTGAGGTGCTGGCCACCGCGGCGGACGGCAGCGAGCTGTTGGTTCTTGGGTCGCGCGGGCTGAGCGGTCTCGGCGGCTTCCTGGTCGGATCCGTGGGGCAGGCCGTGGTGGCCCACGCCCGAGGCCCGGTGGTCCTCGTCCGGGCCGGAGAACAGGCTGCGGACGAGCACGAGCAGGATCCGTCCGGAATCCCGTCCGCCGCGACGTCGTATCGGCCCGTCGTCTTGGGGCTCGACGCCGACAGCCCCGACGCGTCGGTGATCGAGTTCGCCTTCGAGGCCGCGGCACGCCGTGACACGGCCCTGCGCGTCGTCCACTCCTGGCCGCTGCCTCCGTACTTCGCCTACGGCCTCCCCGCGGACCCCGAACTCAACGCACGGCTGGCCAAGGACGACGCGGCCGCACTGACCGAGGTCCTCGGCTCTTGGCGGCAGAAGTTCCCGTCCGTCGAGGTGCGGGCGGAATCCCGCCCCGGCAGGCCTGCCGACCACCTCTCCGCCGCCTCCAAGGAAGCTTCGCTCGTGGTCGTCGGGCGCCGAATCCGCAGCTCGCCGGTCGGTCCCCGCATCGGGCCGGTCACGCACGCGGTGCTCCACCACGCGGCCGCCCCGGTCGCCGTCGTCCCGCACGACTGACCCGAAGAGGACGGGTGAGAGAGATGCCGAGCATGGAACTGCCCGTGGTCGTCGGCGTCGACGGCTCCGCTGCGAGCTTGCGGGCCGTGGACTGGGCGTCGGACGAGGCAGCCCTGCGCGGCGTGCCGTTGCGGCTGGTGTACGCCTCGTTGTGGGAGCGCTATGAGGGGCCCGCGCTGGCGGAGGTGTTGGGCAAGCCCTCGGAGCAGGTACGAGCGGACACGATCGTCGACTCCGCCGCCATCCGGGCAGGGCGCCGCAATCCGGACCTCAAGGTCTCCCCCGAAGTACTGCGCGCCGATGCCGTGAGCGCCCTCGTCCGCGAGGCCCGCAACGCGTCCATGGTCGTCGTCGCGTCCCGCGGCCGCAGCGGCGTCGCCGAGCTGCTGCTCGGCTCGGTCAGTCTGGCGGTCGCGGCCCGGGCCTCCTGCCCCGTGATCGTGCTGCGCGACGGCCTTGGGCAGCGGGCCAGGACCAGGGCCGAGCAGCGGATCGTACTCGGGGTCGGCGACGAACCGGACTCGGTGGCGGTGCCCTTCGCGTTTCAGGAGGCCGCCGACCGCCACGCCGCACTGCACGCCGTACGAGCGTGGCGCTGTCCCGCGCACGACTCCGCCGATCCCCCGCTCAGCGCCGCGGAAGCCGCCCGCGACCACGAGCAACGCGCCACGGACCTCCTGAATCGAGCCCTGCGGGACGCCGCGGCGGAGCACCCCTCCGTCCGGGTGCGCCCCCGGATCGTCGAGGGGGTGGCGCGCACGGCGCTGGTGGAGGCTTCGCACACCGCCGACCTCCTCGTCGTGGGCGCCCGCCGTCACCGCGGGCACCTCGGTCTCCAGCTCGGCCGGGTGACGCACGCGGTGCTCCACCACTCCGCGTGCCCTGTCGCCGTCGTCCCGCAGCGGACGTGACGCCGGTGCCCCGCTCAGAGCCCGGCCGCGTGGTCGGGAACATATGTCTGCAGGTCACGAGGGGGGCGCACATAGCCGGTCGACGGCGGGCGCGGCGGCAACTCCAGCACTGGGGGCGGCACTTCGTGATAGGGCACGGACCCCAGCAGGTGGGCGATCATGTTCAGCCGGGCGCGGCGTTTATCGTCGCTCTCCACCACGTACCACGGTGCCTCCGCGGTGTCGGTGTGCACCAGCATGTCGTCCTTCGCCCGCGAGTACGCCTCCCACCGGGTGAGGGACTCCAGGTCCATCGGCGAGAGCTTCCAGCGCCGCACCGGGTCCTCAAGGCGCCGCCGGAACCGCTCCTGCTGCACCGCGTCGCTCACCGAGAACCAGTACTTGCGCACCAGGATCCCCTCCTCCACCAGCATCCGCTCGAAGACCGGGCACTGCCGGAGGAAGAGCCGGTACTCCTCCTTCGAGCAGAAACCCATCACGTGCTCGACGCCTGCGCGGTTGTACCAGCTCCGGTCGAACAGCGCGATTTCCCCTGCCGCGGGCAAGTGCGCGATGTAACGCTGGAAGTACCACTGGGTGCGTTCGCGCTCCGTGGGCTTGGGGAGAGCCACGATCCGCGCCACCCGGGGGTTGAGATGCTCCGCGACCCGCTTCACGGTGCCGCCCTTGCCCGCCGCGTCCCGTCCCTCGAACACGACGACGAGCCGGGTGCCCTCGGCACGCACCCATTCCTGCAGTCTCACCAGCTCCGTCTGCAGCCGCAGCAGCTCGCGCTCGTACATGCCACGCGGCAGCGACGCGGGGCTCTTCTTCTTTCCGGCCATGCCGCCTCCTTCGCTCATCGAATGCTCCTCGACCCATCCAACGACGTTCACGAGGTTCTTCATGTCCAACGCCAGGCAAGAGCACCCGGACAGCAGCACGACGTTGACCGACGGGGAACTGCGCACGCTGGACGCCCACTGGCGGGCCGCCAACTACTTGGCGGTCGGCCAGATCTACCTGCTGGCCAATCCCCTGCTCACCGAGCCGCTGCGGCCCGAGCACGTCAAGCCGCGGCTGCTCGGGCACTGGGGCACATCGCCCGGACTCAATCTGGTCCACACGCACCTCAACCGCGTGATCAAGGAGCGCCACCAGGACGCCCTGTGCATCTGGGGACCCGGTCACGGCGGGCCCGCCGTTCTCGCCAACTCCTGGCTCGAAGGCAGCTACAGCCAGACGTACCCCGATGTGACCCGGGACGCGGTGGGCATGGAGCGGCTGTTCCGCCAGTTCTCCTTCCCGGGCGGGGTGCCGAGCCACGTCGCCCCGGAGACCCCGGGCTCCATCCATGAGGGCGGCGAGCTCGGCTACGCCCTGTCCCACGCCTACGGCGCCGCGCTCGACAACCCGCGCCTGCTGGTCACCTGCGTGATCGGCGACGGCGAGGCGGAGACGGGACCGCTGGCCGCCTCCTGGCACTCCAACAAGTTCCTCGACCCCGTGCACGACGGCGCGGTCCTGCCGATCCTGCACCTCAACGGCTACAAGATCGCCAACCCCGCGGTGCTCTCCCGGATCCCGGAGGCCGAACTCGACGAACTGCTGAGGGGATACGGCCACGCCCCGCTCCACGTCACGGGCCACGATCCGCTCCAGGTCCACCAGGACATGGCCCAGGCCATGGACACCGCCCTGGACCGCATCACCGAGATCCAGCGCGTGGCACGCCAGGAGGGTGGGATCGACCGGCCGCTGTGGCCCGTGATCGTGCTGCGCACCCCCAAGGGATGGACCGGGCCCGCCGAGGTCGACGGGCTGCCGGTGGAGGGCACGTGGCGCGCCCACCAGGTCCCCCTGGCCGGCGTCCGCGACAACGGGGAGCACCTGCGGCAGCTGGAGGAGTGGATGCGGTCGTACCGGCCCGAGGAACTCTTCGACGAGCGGGGGCGACCGCGGGAGCAGGTTCTGGCCCACATCCCCGACGGCGAGAGGCGCCTCGGCTCCACCCCGCACGCCAACGGCGGCCTGCTGCTGCGGGAGCTGCCGATGCCGCCCCTGGAGAAGTACGCCGTCGCCGTGGACAAGCCCGGCGCGACCGTGCACGAGCCCACCCGTGTCCTCGGCGACCTGCTCGAATACGTCATGTCGGCGACGAGCGAGCGGCGCGACTTCCGCATCGTCGGCCCCGACGAGACCGCCTCCAATCGCCTCCAGGCGGTCTACGCTGCCAGCGGCAAGGCCTGGCAGGCCGAGATGCTGCATGTGGACGAGCACCTCGACCGGCACGGCCGGGTCATGGAGATCCTCTCCGAGCACACGTGTCAGGGCTGGCTCGAGGGCTATCTCCTCACCGGCCGCCACGGCCTGTTCTCCTGCTACGAGGCGTTCGTGCACATCGTCGACTCGATGGTCAACCAGCACATCAAGTGGCTGCGAGTCACCCGTCGCCTGCCGTGGCGCGCGCCCATCGCCTCGCTCAACTACCTGCTGACCTCGCACGTCTGGCGCCAGGACCACAACGGCTTCTCGCACCAGGACCCCGGCTTCGTCGACCACGTGCTCAACAAGAGCCCCGAGGTCGTGCGCGTCTATCTCCCGCCGGACACCAACACCCTGCTGTCCGTGGCCGACCACACCCTGCGCAGCCGCGACTACGTCAATGTGATCGTCGCGGGCAAACAGCCCTGCTTCGACTGGCTGACCCTGGACCAGGCGCGTGCCCACTGCGCCCGCGGCGCGGGGATCTGGACCTGGGCCGGTACCGAGGACAGCTCACGGGAGCCGGACGTGGTGCTCGCCGGCGCGGGCGACGTGCCCACCCAGGAAGTGCTGGCCGCGGCGCAGTTGCTCCGCCACCATCTGCCGGAGCTGGCGGTGCGGGTCGTCAACGTCGTCGACCTGGCTCGCCTGCTGCCCGCCGAGGAACATCCGCACGGCATGCCCGCCGCCCAGTACGACGCCCTGTTCACCCAGGACAGGCCGGTCATCTTCGCCTACCACGGCTATCCGTGGCTGATCCACCGGCTCGCCTACCGCCGCACCGGCCACCACAATCTGCACGTGCGCGGCTACAAGGAGATCGGCACCACGACGACGCCCTTCGACATGGTGGTCCGCAACGACCTGGACCGCTACCGCCTGGTCATGGACGTCATCGACCGTGTCCCGGGCCTCGCCGTGCGCGCCGCCGACGTGCGACAGTCGATGGAGGACACCCGGCTGCGCCACCACGCCTGGATCCGCGAACACGGCACCGATCTCCCGGAGGTCGCAGACTGGACCTGGACCGCCTGACGTGCCCCGGCCCGCACAGGAGCGCATCTCCGTGGACGCGTGCGCCGGCCCCGGCGGCCGCCGATGAGCTCCGGTCCCGTCCGGGCCGCCGTCCCCCGCGCGCTGCGGGGCACGGCGGCCGTGGTCCTCGACACCGACGGCGTCATCACCGACTCGGCGCGGGTGCACGCCGTCGCGTGGAAGGCGGCCTTCGACGCCCACCTGCGCGTCCGGCAGGTCCACCAGCGCCCCTTCGACGCCCATGACGACTACCTGCGGTACGTCGACGGCAAGTCACGTCTCGACGGGGCACGGGCCTTCCTGGAGTCGCGCAACCTCGACCCCGCCGAGGACGACGTGCGGGCCGTCGCCGCGCACAAAGAGCAGCTCTTCACCGAGCGGCTGCGCCGACACGGCATCGACGCCTACCCCGGCACGGTCCGGCTGCTGCGCGTCCTGCGGTCGGCGGGGATCCCCCGGGCCGCTGCGTCCGCGTCCCGGCACGCCCCCGAACTCCTCGACCACGCGGGGGTACGGGACCTCTTCGACACCCTGGTCGACGGTGCCGAGGCCGCCCGCCTGCACCTGCCCGGCAAACCCGAGCCCGCCCTGTTCCTGGAGGCCGCCCGCCGCCTGGGCGTCCCCGCCGCCCGCACCGCCGTCGTCGAGGACGCCCTCGCGGGCGTGGAGGCAGGGCGGCGCGGCGGCTTCGGCCTGGTCGTCGGCGTGGACCGGGCCGACACCCCGCAGACCCGCGCCGCACTCCTGGAACACGGCGCCGACCTCGTGGTGAACGACCTCGGCGACCTGCTCGCATCGGAGGACTGAGCATGCCCGACGAGACCCGCTCGACCGGCGACCCCGACCCCACCGGCTGGACCTGGGAGTACGAGGGCTACGACCCCGCACAAGAACGGCTCCGCGAGTCCCTGTGCACCCTCGGCAACGGCTATTTCGCCACCCGCGGCGCCGCCCCCGAGTGCGCCGCCGGCCCCGTCCACTACCCCGGCACGTACGCCGCGGGCTGCTACAACCGGCTGACATCCCACGTGGCCGGGCGCTCGATCCAGAACGAGGACATGGTCAACCTGCCCAACTGGCTGCCGCTGCGCTTCCGCACCGGCGCGGGCGAGTGGCTGTCCCCGGACACGCACAAACTCCTCGACCACCACCAGAGCCTCGACCTGCGCTCCGGCACCCTCACCCGCACCCTGCGCTACGAGGACGACGGCGGCCGCCGTCTCGCCGTGCGTCAACTGCGCCTCGTGCACATGGCAGATCCTCATCTGGCGCTGCTGCGCACCGAGTTCACCGCGGAGGGCTGGTCCGGGGAACTTGACGTCGAAGCGGCGCTCGACGGGACCGTCACCAACGCCGGCGTCGAACGCTACCGGCAACTGGCCGCACGCCACCTCACCCACGCCCACACCGGCGCCTCGGACGACAGGACCACGGTGTGGCTGCGCTGCCGCACCACGACCTCCGACATCCGCGTCGCCCTGGCCGCCCGGACCACCGCCGACGCCCCGACAAGGATCTCCGTCGCACACGACGACGGGCGGGCCGTGCAGCTGTTGCGGCTCTCGCTCACCGACGGCCGGACCGTGGCCGTCGACAAGACCGTCGCGCTGCACACCTCGCGCGACCCTGCCATCAGTGACCCGCTGCACGCTGCCGTCGACCGGGTACGCCGCGCGCCCGATGCCACCGCCCTGATCGCCTCGCACCGCACCGCCTGGCGGCAGTTGTGGCGCAACGCGGAGCTGGACGTCCCCCACAGCGCGGGGCCGGTGCTGCGACTGCACCTCTTCCACGTGCTGCAGACCCTCTCCCCGCACACGGCCGACCTGGACGTCGGCGTGCCGGCCCGGGGCCTGCACGGCGAGGCCTACCGGGGCCATGTCTTCTGGGACGAGCTGTTCGTCCTGCCCTACCTCAACCTGCACTTCCCCGGGGTCTCGCGAGCCCTGCTCACCTACCGCCACCGGCGCCTGGAGCAAGCCTGCTTCGCCGCCCGTGACGCCGGGCACAGCGGCGCCATGTACCCGTGGCAGAGCGGCAGCGACGGCCGCGAGGAGACCCAGGAGCTGCACCTCAACCCGCGCTCGGGCCGCTGGCTGCCCGACCACTCCCGCCTCCAGCACCACGTCGGCTCGGCCGTCGCGTACAACGTGTGGCAGTACTGCGAGGCGAGCGGCGACAGCGAGTTCCTACACACCAAGGGCGCCGAGATGCTGGCGCAGATCGCCCGGTTCTGGGCCGGGCTCGCCACGTACGACGAGACGCTCGGCCGCTACCGGATCCGCGGTGTGGTCGGCCCCGACGAGTACCACGAGGCCTATCCGGGGTCCTCGCAGCCGGGCCTGGACGACAACGCGTACACGAACGTCACCGCCGCCTGGGTGCTGGCCCGGGCCCTCGACGTGGTCCGCGGTCTGCCCGAACCGCGGCGCCGGGACCTCGGTGAGCGCATCGGCCTCGCCTCCGGCGAGCTCGACGCCTGGGAGGACGTGTCACGGAAACTCCACGTGCCGTTCCACTCCGGTGTCATCAGCCAGTTCGAGGGGTACGGCGAGCTGGCCGAGCTCGACTGGGCGTCGTACCGCGCGCGTTATGGCGACATCCGGCGCCTCGACCGGATCCTGGAAGCCGAGAACGACAGCGTCAACCACTACCAGGCGTCCAAACAGGCCGACGTGCTAATGCTCGGCTACCTCTTCGGACTGGCCGAACTCAAGGGGCTTTTCCAGCGGTTGGGATACGCGCTCGACGACGCCACATGGCGGCGCACCGTCGACCACTACCTGGCCCGCACCAGCCACGGGTCCACCCTCAGCAGCCTCGTGCACGGCTGGGTCCTGGCCCGCGCCCGGCGCTCCGACACCTGGACCTACGTCCAGGAGGCCCTGGCCGGGGACATCGCCGACCTGCAGGGCGGCACCACCGGCGAGGGGATCCACCTCGGCGCCATGGCCGGCACCCTCGATCTGGTCCAGCGCGGGCTGACCGGCTTGGAGACCCGCGACGGGGCCCTGCGCCTCGACCCCGTACCGCTGCCGGAGCTGTCCGAGTACGGCTTCGCGATCCGCTACCGGGGGCACTGGGGTGTGCGGCTGCGGCTGAGCGCGGGAAGGCTGCGGGTCACCGTGCCGGAGTCCGACCGGGAGCCGATCGACATCTCGCTCGCCGACCGGACCGTGCCCGTGGAGCCCGGGGAGTCCTGCACGCTCGTCCTCACCGACCGGGAAAAGGCGCGGACGGATTGAATCCGTCCACGCCTGCCCCGGGCCGCGACCGCTGGGTCAGCGAAGCCAGCCGTTCTTCCGGACGAAGGGCAGCCTGGACCACAGCCGACCGGCACCCAGGGTGTCACCCGCGGAGGCCGCCGCGAGGGCGATCAGCGCCACGGTGTAGATGACGTGGTACTCCACCAAGGGGTTCGTGGACATACTCGCGCCGCCGTCGGAGAGGTGCTTGGCGGGCGGCCATTCGGCCATCCACATCAGGGCCATCATGATCGTGCCTGCCAGCGCGGCGAGCCGCAGGGCGATGCCGCTGACCAGGGCGACTCCGATGCCGAGCAGGCCAATCATGAACAGCCAGTCGGCCCAGCCGTCACCGGCCCAGGAGTGGAAGGTGGACTCCATCGGACCGGCTGCAACACCGCTCAGAAACCCCTTGGTCGGCGAACCGCCGTCGATCCACCCCCTGCCTGAAGGGGTGGCGTAGCCGAAGCCGAAGGCCTTGTCGAGGAACGCCCACAGGAAGACGAACCCGGTCAGCAGGCGCAGCGAGGCGAAGGCGTAGTTCCGCGCGGTGTGCGTGTCGGCGCGGTGCGTCACCGCGGGCTCGGACGAGTCGCGCGCGGTCCTGCGCAACGACGGCAGGTGGAATCCCGGGCTGCGGTGCGGGTGGTCGTGCACGGCCATGGTGATGCCCTTCCGGTGAGCGGTGCTCTCGGTGCCTGACATCACTCACTCTTCTCCCCCGGGACAGTGTCCGCCGGATGCCGAAGGTCCGTCACTGTGGTTCCGGCCGGTCCCTGCGTGCGGGACCGACCGGACCCGTGAGGAAGGGCCGCATGGCCGGGCCCGCGCGAACCGGAAGGCAGGTCACAGCACGTCCGACGACGGTGCCGCTCGGCGCCTCGGTACCGAACGGCCCGCAACGGAGCCATTGGGCCCTTGGGCTGCGGGGCGGCACGGGAACATCATGGAAGTGGCGAGTGCGCACACCCCTTCTGGAGGCACGCCATGAACCAGTCCCCCATGCCGAGCACGCTCAAGACGCTGCCCCCGGCGGACCAGCGGCAGCTGATGGACATCGCCCGCGAGTCGTCGTTCCCGCAGGGCGCCCGACTCTTCGAGGAGGGCGGGCACGCCGACCGGTTCTGGATCATCCGTACCGGTACGGTCGCGCTGGATCTGCACGTTCCGGGCCGTCGCGCGGCCGTCATCGAGACCCTGGGCCACGGCCGGCTCATCGGCTGGTCCTGGCTGTTCGCCCCGCATGTCTGGCACCTGGGCGGCGAGGCTACGGCGCCCGTACGGGCCTATGAGTTCGACGCCTCCGTCGTGCGGGCGATGTGCCAGGAGGATGCCGCGTTCGGCCGGCACGTCGCCGAGTGGGTGGGTGGCGTCGTCGCCCACCGGCTGCACTCGACACGCACGCGGCTCCTTGACCTGTACGCCCCGTACGGCAGCGGCAGCGCCCTGTGACCCCCTGCACTCCGGACTCCACACAGGAGTGACCGCCATGCACGGAACCCCGCACATCGTGGGCGACGTCATGACGCGATCCGCCGTCACCGTGCGCCGCGCGACGTCCTTCACGGACATCGTTCGCATCATGCGGGACCAGCACGTGAGCGCCCTACCTGTGCTGGGCGGCGGCCGCCGCGTCACCGGAATCGTGTCCGCGACCGACCTCCTGCCCAAGCACGCGTTCCGCGAGAGCCCGCCCAACCACAGCGAGCGGCTGCGGCGGCTCGCCGACACCACCAAGGCCGACGGCACGACCGCCGGGGACCTGATGACCTCGCCCGCCATCACCGCGGGCCCCGACACGACGCTGGCCGAAGCTGCGCGGACCATGACGCAGGCAAGGGTCAAGCACCTTCCGGTCGTCGACGGACAAGGCTTCCTGGTGGGCATCGTGAGCCGCGCGGATCTGCTAAAGGTGTTCCTGCGGGACGACGAGGAGATCGCGGAGGAAGTCCGCCGCGAGGTGGTGTCCTACCTCTTCCCCGGCCCCCGCTCATCCGTATGGGTCGAGGTGCACGGCGGGATCGTGACGGTCAGAGGACGCGTCGGGGATCCGGACCTGATTCCGGCGGCCGCCCGTCTTGCTCGGGCGGTGGAGGGTGTCGTGGACGTGGAGTTCGCGCCCACCGAGGATGGTGGGACCGGTCGGCCCTAGTGCGCCGAAGGCCGGGCGGGTGATGATCGTCGCGACGGACAGCCCGCAGTCCGTCGTTCTCCGGGGAAGAAGGGTCGACATGAGCGAGGCACGCACCTTCACCGAGTCACACCCGATCCGCGTCTTCCTGCTGGACGACCACGAGGTCGTCCGACGCGGTCTGGCCGACCTCCTGGAGGCCGAGCCGGACATCTCGGTGGTGGGTGACGCCGACACCGTCGAGCAGGCACTCGTGCGAGGTCCCGCGGTGCGTCCGCACGTGGCGGTCCTCGACGTACGCCTGCCGGACGGTGACGGTGTGACCGTCTGCCGGGAGCTGCGCAGTCGGATGCCGGAGCTGGCCTGCCTGATGCTGACGTCCTTCGACGACGAGGACGCCCTCCTCGACGCCATCATGGCCGGAGCCGCGGGCTACGTACTCAAGCAGATCAAGGGTTCCGACCTCGTCTCGGCAGTACGCACGGTTGCCTCGGGACAGTCGATGCTCGATCCGGAGACGACTGCCCGGCTGATGCGCTCCTTGCGCGCCGAGCCCAGCGACACTTCGTCCGTGGCGCCCGAACTGGTCGGCCTCTCGTCCCGGGAGCGCGACATCCTCACGCTCATCGGGGAGGGTCTCACCAACCGGGAGATCGGCAAGCGCCTCTACCTCTCGGAGAAGACCGTCAAGAACCACATCTCCCGGCTCCTGGCCAAGCTCGGCGTGCACCGCCGCGTACAGGCCGCGGTCCTCGCCTCGCAGCTGGAACAGCCAGAGCCCCGGCGGCCACCCACGAAGTGACGCCGCGGGGCCGTACGGCAGCACCCGAGGTCGAACGGCCCCTGCCCCGCCGTCGGCTGCGGACGCCACGCTGGATCTGCTCACCGCATCGCCCCGCCGAATCGTCGGTACGGGCGGGGAGGAATTCCTGATGTGTGCTGCCGTGCTGGACGCGTCCACGCTCGAAACCCTGGTCGCCGCAGCCGTGGCCGCACCCTCGATCCACAACAGTCAGCCGTGGCGCTTCCGGCTCGATCCGGACGACGTCGCTCTGGAGATCCGTGCCGTGGAGCGGCACGGGCTGCGCCACATCGATCCGCATGGCCGGGCCCTGCACCTGTCCGTCGGCTGTGCGGTCTTCAACCTCCGGGTGGCGGTGGCACACTTCGGCTGGACCCCGGTGGCCCGGCTGCTGCCCCGACCCGCCGAGCCGGACCTGTTGGCCGTCGTGCCCCTCGGCAGCGCCGTCACGGGCCGGCCGACGCGCCTGTCGGCTCTGTACGACGCTCTGTGGCGCCGGCACAGCAGCCGGTTCCCCTTCTCCGGGCGGCCGCTGCCCCACACGTTGCTGGGCGAGCTCGCCGTGGCCGCGCACGCAGAGGGCACTCTGCTCACCCACCCGGGTCCGGCCGGGACGGACCGTCTTCTCCAGCTCACGCGCGAGGCGGAGCGCCTTACCACCGCCGATGCCGGGCGGGCCGCGGAGAGCCGCCGCCTGGTGCACGGCATCGACGGCACGGGCCTCGGCGTACCGCCCGCGGCTCTGGGGCAGCAGGACGCCCGCGAGCGGATTCCGATGCGGGACTTCGGCGCCCACCGGCATCCGGCCGTGCTCGTCAGCCGCCCCTTCGAGAAGCGCCCTTCGATCTCCGTGCTGTCCACCGCCCACGACCGGCGGGTGGACTGGCTGCGGGCCGGACAGGCCCTCGAACGCGTCCTGTTGGTGGCCACTGCACACGGCGTACGCGCTTCGCTGCTGCATCAGGCACTGGAGTGGCCGGACCTGCGTGAGCGCCTGGCGGGCGAGCAGGGCGACCGTCCGGAGCACACCCAAATGGTGATCCGCCTCGGGTACGGTCCGGAGGGGCCGCCGACCCCACGTCTCACGGCGCGTCAGGTGCTCGACGACAGCGGACTTTCACCCCGTCCCAGCAGGTTCTCAAGCCTTCCCTGAACTCGTCGGCACGCGCCACAGCAGCCGTGTCCCGCCGCCTTCGGGCCGTTCACCGAGCGTCAGCTCTCCGCCGAGCGTGCGGGCCCGGTCCGCCATGTTGGCCAGCCCGCTCCGGGCGGCCCCGTCCGGAATGCCGCAGCCGTTGTCCGCGACGGCGAGGGTCAACTCGTCGCCGGTGCACCGCAGGTGGATGTCCACGGATGACGCCTTCGAGTGCCGGGCGACGTTGCTGAGCGCCTCGCTGAGGACCGCGAGCGTGTGGTCGGCGACGTCCGCCGGTACGTCTGTTTCGACGAGGCCTTCGATCCGCAGCGCGGGAGCGAACCCGAGCGACGCGGTCGAGGTACTGACCGTCTCTGCGACGCGGGCCCGCAGGCCTTGCTCGTCGGCTGCTCCGTGGCCGTGCCTGCGCAGGCCGAAGATGGTGGATCGGATGATCTTGATGGTGTCGTCGAGGTCGTCGACGGTGCGTGACAGCCGCTCGGCAGCCTGCGGATGGTCCACGAACCGCTGAGTGCTCTGCAACGTCATCCCGGCGGCGAACAGTCGCTGAATGGCCAGATCGTGCAAGTCGCGGGCGATCCGGTCGCGGTCCTGCAAGAGGGCGACCTGTTCGGCGTCCTGACGCCGTTCGGCGAGTTCGAGTGCCAGCGCCGCTTGCCCTGCAAAGCCTAGCAAGGGCCCGGTGTCGGCGCCCGGGAAGGGCGTCTTCCCCGCTGTCCGCCCGAGCAGCAGCACGCCACGGGCCTTTCCGCCGGCGCCGAGCGGCACGGCCACGACCGGGCCGAGCCCGGCCCACTCCGCGGCATCCGCGCTGGTGCGGGCGTCATGCCGGATGTCGAGGCTCACCACCGGCTCAGATGTGGTGAGGGCGGCACCGACGAAGCCGTCCTGGGCGGAGAGCCGCAGGCCGCTGCGCCGCTCCGCGTCCGTGCCGACGGCGAGCAGCGGCCGCAGCTCCTCGGTTCTGGCGACGTACTCCGCGATCATCCCCACATCGGCCGAGACGATGTCACGGGCCTGCTCGACGATCAGTTCCAGGACCCTCGTGCCGGGCTCCCCGGACAGCAGGGTGCTGGTCACCTCCGCACTGGCCCGCAGCCAGCGCTCGCGCAGGCGGGCCTCCTCGTACAACCGCGCGTTCTCGATGGCGACACCCGCCGCCACCGCCAGGGTCGAGAGCACCGCCTCGTCCTCGGCATCGAACTCGGTGGCGCCCCGCTTCTCCGTGAGGTACAGATTGCCGAAGACCTGGTCGCGCACCCGGATGGGAACACCCAGGAACGAATGCATCGGCGGGTGTTCCGCCGGAAAGCCGTGGGACGCGGGATGCTCGGAGAGCTCCGGCAGGCGCAACGGCTGCGGATGCCGGATCAGTTCGCCGAGAATTCCATGCCCGCTGGGCAGATCACCAATCCGTGCGCGCCGCTCGTCGTCGATGCCGACCGTCAGGAACTGCGAGAGCTTGCTGTCGTCGCCGATCACGCCGAGTGCACCATAGTCGGCGTCCACCAGGACGACCGCGGCCTCGACGATGCGCCGCAGCACCTGCGGCAGTCCGAGCTCCCGGCCCACCGAGAGCACCGCCTCCAGCAGGCTGTGCACTCGATCCTGCGTACCTCGTGCGGCGTCGATCCGCGCCTGCAGCTCGTCCAGCAAATCGTCAAGGCGCAGCTTGGGCAGGTGCTGGTCGGGTCCCATGTGCGCTTCCCCACTCACCGCTACCTCCGACCGGATCCCGCAGCCAAAGTGCGGCTCGGCAGCCACGCTCCTTTCTCTCACCGTACCGGTCGATCAATCCCTACGAGAGGATTCGCATACGGGTAGTAGTCACGTTGGCCAAGACCTGTTGCCAACATCCAGGATCGGCCGTCGATATCCTGCCAGTTCTTGCCCTGTGACTTCGCTGGAGTCACCGTCTGGGCTCGGCGGCCGACGAGCTACAAGTGCGGCACGACCGCCACGGGACATGTCGCATGGTGGATCACGTGATGGGTCACGGGCCCGGTCTGTGGGCCGATGCGCGGGCGTTCCCGCACCCGCCTGCCGACGACGAGCAGCCCGGCACCGGCTGCGGCGTCCAGCAGCATGGGCGCGGAGCGCCCCTTCTCGACGGTCTCCGTGACAGCGACATCAGGGTGCTTCAAACGCCACGGCTGCAGGACGGCGTCGACGAACCCCTCCCACTCCTGCACCTGTTTCGGCTGCTCCGCCAGGGCGATCTCGCCGGGGCCGATGCTTGCGGGGGACGGATCGCTCCACGCGTGCACCACGTGCAACGGCGCACGGCGCACAAGGGCCGAGGAGAAAGCGAACTCGATGACCTCGTCGCACGGTTCCGTCACGTCGATGCCCAGGACCACGGCGCCATCGGGCTGCCGTTCCGCGACTCGTACGAGTACAGCCGGGCGAGTGGCACGTGCGACGACACCCTGTGCGACCGACCCGACGAACAACCCCGTGACCGCGCTCAGACCTCGTGAGCCGAGCACCATCATGACAGCGTCGTCACCCGCCCGCAGCAGAGCGGCCGTTGCCGGACCCTCGGCGTGCTCGTCGGTCAGCCGCACCGACGGGCACACCGACCTCACCTGCTCCTCGGCCTCATCAAGGATCTGCCGGGCGCGGCGCCGCGCGATGGCGCCTGCCGGCCCCTTCGGCCCTTGGCCCCCTGCATGGATCAAGTGCAGCCGGGCATCGCGGAGGACGGCCTCCTCCGCCGCCCACCGGGCCGCGGCGAGGCTCTCAGGCGATCCGTCCACGCCGCTGCACAGAGTCCGTTCCATGGCACGCGCCTCCTTGGTTGCCGCTTACAGCCGTTCGGCCACGTACTCGGTCAGGTCGTGCAGTCGGTTGGTGTAGCCCCATTCGTTGTCGTACCAGCCGAAGACCTTCGCCAAGTCGCCGTGGGCCTGCGTGAGTGCGGAGTCGAACACGCATGAGGCGGGGTCACCGATGACATCGCGGGAGACGATCGGGGCCTGTGATACGCGCAGGATGCCGGACAGTTCACCAGAGGCCGCCTCGTCGAACGCCGCGTTGATCTCCTCGGCGGTCGTCTCCCGCCGCAGCACCACGGTGAGGTCGGTCAGTGAGCCGTCCTCCACGGGCACGCGCAGCGCGAGTCCGTTCAGGGCCCCGTCAAGGTCGGGCACGATGGCGCCGACGGCGCGGGCCGCGCCGGTACTGGTGGGGATGATGCTGAGAGCCGCGGACCGGGCCCGGCGGAGGTCCTTGTGCGGGCCGTCCAGCAGTGCCTGGTCGTTGGTGTATCCGTGCACCGTGGTCATCAGGCCGCGGGCGATGCCGAAGCGCTCGTGCAGGACCTTCACCATCGGGACGACGCAGTTGGTGGTGCAGGAGGCGGCGGAGACGATCTGGTGCCGTCCTGGGTCGTACGTGCCGTGGTTGACGCCCATGACGACGGTGGCGTCAACTCCCTTGCCAGGGGCGGAGAGCAGCACCTTGCGGGCGCCGCCCTTGAGGTGCAGGGCTGCCGCATCGCGGTCGCGGAAGCGGCCCGTGGATTCGACGACCACGTCCACGCGTTCTGCGCGCCAGTCCAGCGCGGCCGGGTCGCGTTCCGCCGTGACCGCGACGCGGTGTCCGCCCACAATGATCGACGCGTCATCGTGCGCGATGTCTTCCCGGAGCCTGCCGTACGTCGAGTCGTACTCCAGCAGATGTGCCATCGTCCCCACCGGGGCTATGTCGTTGACGGCGACGACCTCGACGTCCGAGCCGCGCTCCAGGGCGCAGCGCAGGTAGGTGCGGCCGATACGGCCGAATCCGTTGATGCCTACGCGGACGGTCATGTGCGGCTCCTTGGGGTCGTGGTGGCCGTGAGGTCCACGGCTCGTCGTCGGATGAACCGCGCTTCGCGGATCACCCGTGGGCGGCTCATTCGTGAGCGACGACGGCGATGGGGCAACTGACGTGTTGGATGGCCATGCGCGTGACGTGGCCCGTGCGGCCGCCCACGGCGCCGCGGCGTACCTCACGGCCGAGGACGAGAAGGCCGGCGTGTTCCGCGGCCCGCAGCACGGCGTGGACGGGGCGCGTGTGCTCCGCCTCCGCGTGGACGGTGACGTCGGGGTATTTGTCGCGCCACGGGTCGAGCACACTGTCCAGGGCCCACTCGGCGTCCCACCGGCCCGGCACGTGCCCCTGTTCGTCCGTGTCGGTGTGGGTGTGAGGAAGCCTCCACGCGTACACGGCGTGCAGCGGAGCGGCGCGGTGCCGCGCGGCCTCGAAGGCGAAGTCGAGCAGCGCGTGGCAGTCGTGCGTCAGGTCGAGGGCCAGCGCCACCGGTCGGTACGGATTGCCGGCCGAGGCCTGCCCGTCGCCGTTCGGCACGTGCTCGTCGACGGCTGCGAAGCCCGCGCGCACCAGTACCACCGGCATCCGCGCGCGAGCCACCACGGCCATGGCGACCGACCCCGCGAGGAGGCCGCCCAGACCGCCGAAGCCCTGGCTGCCCAGGACCAGCAGCTCCGCGGACTCCGCCTCGGCCACGAGCGCCGGCACAGGCGGCCGTCCGATCGGCTCGGCGGTCAGACGCACGCTCGGACACCGAGCGCGCACCTGGTCCACGGCACCGTGCAGGATCGCTCGCGCACGGCTCTGTGGAACCTTCAACTCCGGCAGGCTCACGGGTTCCGTGTCCTTCGGCATCCCTTCCCAGGCGTGCATCAGACGCAGCGGGAGACCGCGGCGTACCGCCTCGCGAGCCGCCCAGTGTGCGGCACAAACGCTCTCACGTGAGCCGTCAAGGCCCACCACGATGGGTCGGACCATCGTCGTCACCCCCTCTTGTCGCAAGCGTCGCGTCACCGAGGCCGGCTGTGCAGGGGCCACCTGGCCCCTGCCCCGGGGTCTTTCGGGTTGCCCTTGCCGGGTCGCCCTTCGCGACTGGGGAAGCAGCCAACGGCGCGTTCAGGCACGTTCCAGACCCACTGCCGTCTCCGGTGCGAACCGCGGAGGAGCTTGATCTCCGGAGGAGCGCAGCTCGGGCACGGTGACCACTGGGCACACCGCGTACCGCAGGCAAGCCCGCGTGACCGCGCCGAGCACGGGCCCGGAGACGTCCCTGAGGGGCTTGCGGCCTAGCGCGAGCAGCAGAGCTTCCGAGCTGTGGCGCAGCAGAATCCGCTCGGCCGGGCCGCAATCCAGCAGGGGAACGAAGTCGACGCCCGGGTCCGCCTCAAGGAGTTCGGCCACGGCCTCCTCCAGCGTCGCGGTGGCACAAGCGTGTTCCTGTTCCGGCGTGCGCCGTCCCGCAGCAGGGGCATAAGGCGCTCGCAGGACCGCGGTCGGCTGCCAGGCGTGGACGACCACGAGCGGAGCCCGCAGCAGCCGGGCCTTCGTGGCCGACCAACGCAGAGCCGCGAGGGCGGCAGCCGAGCCGTCCACGCCTACGACCAGCCCTCCTTGGGCCACATCCACCATGATGTCCTCGTTCCGCATCAGGGCCGTCAACAGCGGCGAGGGACCCGGGCCTGAGGGCGCGTTGCCCTGACCGGGTCCGGCAGCTTCCGGTTGTCCTGGTCCCACCGTGGCCCCCGGCCGCCGGGAACGAACAGGGGCCGCCCGGCCACATCGCGAGGCCGAAGGAACCAGGCCCGTCGCCGGGCCTCGCCCCGTTGAGGCTCCGTCACGCGCGATGGCAGAACCCCGGTGCGGCTGACGCTGCCCTCCAAGCACGCCTACTGACTGAGAACGAGACTGGCTGGGCGCCGCAACCCGTCCTAGGGTGAAGTGCCTTTCATCCCGGCCGCACAGCACTCTGACTGTCACTGTCACAAGCCTTTCGGGGACCTCAGCCACCCCAAGAAGACCGAAGGCGTGCCCACCCCCTCCAGGCCGGGGCCGGGCCCGACCCCGAGACGACGGCGGAGGTGACGATGACCGCAGAAGTATGCACACCGATCGTGGTTTGTATCGATGAAGATCCGTCCTGCCGGGAGGCCCTGGCTTGGGGAGCCGACGAAGCCGACGGGCGCCGGCTGCCGCTGCGCCTGCTCATGGCGTGGGGTCCGACCGACCCACGCCCGGCTGAGCCCATGCGGCTTCGGGAGAACCAGCAGACCCACGGCCCGCGCGGCTCCGCGGTACAGAACCTCCGCGAAGCGGTCGCCTACGTCCAGAACCGTCACCCGCATCTGGAGGTCTCCACGCTGCTTGTCGTGGACGCGCCTGCGCCGATTGTGCGCGACCAGGCCCGCACGGCCACAGCCTTGGTGCTCAGCTCGCGATGGTGGAACAGAAGAGGGCGACTGTTCGCCTCAGCCCCTGTCGCACTACCGGCCATCGCGCACGCCACCTGCCCTGTGGTGGTCGTGCGCAATCACGAACCCGTCAGTCGACAACCGTTCTTCGTCGTGGGCGTGGATGTGGGTTGGGACGGCCGCCACCATTCCGCGGCCGCCGTCGACCTCGCCTTCGAGGAAGCCGCCCGGCGCGGTGCGGCGCTGCGGGTGCTGTACGTATGGCGCCCCCCGCTCCTCGGCGTCCCGGACGAGCGAGCGGCCTTGCGTGAATGCCGCCAGCGCCTGCCGGAGACAGTGGCGGTGCGACAAGCCCTTCACCCGGCCGTGGACGTACACCACAGGGTGATCAGCGGCCACCCGGCACAGGTACTGGCTCAGGAGTCCGCGCACGCGCTGGGCCTCATCGTGGGCACCCGCGGTCCCGGCTGCTTGCCCGGCCCGCCGCTCGGCTCAGTCCTCCACAGCGCACTGCGCCACGCCCAGTGTCCGGTGGTCGCCGTTCCCCGGCCGAGTGCATGTCGCCATCCGCGCGGGCAGCCGTGCGTCAGCCTGCTGTCCTGCCGGGCCCGGAGAGCTGTCGGACAGTGCACCCGCACGCTCACCTGCCTCGCCCGGGCTCGGCTGGGCAGGTCGGTGCGGGTGTGCCGGGCTTGTGCTCGGCTTGGGTGTGGTGCGATCCGAGGATCTCGCCGCGGCACCCGATGGTTCAGGTGGCGGGAGCTTCGACGATGGGTCCGTCACCGAGCTGGGCGTGGATGAACGCCGTCTTGCGGCGACGCGACATCCGTCCGGCCACTTCGGGGGACGTCCGTCGGGTCACGACAACTGCTCCTGAGGATGCGGGAAGCAAGCCTTGGGGCCACCCCGGCGCCGCCTCTGCGCGCCAGTTCCCTGGGACACGCAGAAGCGCGCGCTTCACACCCTGGTGCTCAGACGTGTCGCACCGGGATGATCCTGGTGCCCGTCTTCGTCTCCGGCACCGGAACCTCGACGGTCAGGACACCGTCCTTGTAGTCCGCGGTGGCATCGTCGCCCCGAGCACCGGCGGGCAGCCGAACTGAGCGGGCGAATGTGCCGTAGCGGAATTCGGTGTGGTGTTTGGCGGTGGTTTCGGTGCCACGTTCGGCGCGCAACGTCAAAACGCCTTCGGCGATGCCGAGTTCAATGTCCTTGGCCGGGTCGACGCCCGGGAGTTCGGCCCGCAGGATGTACACCCCGTCCTTCAACGATTCCTCTATCCGGATGCTGTGCAGACCAGGTGTGGTGAGTACTCCGGGCAGCCCGGAGTCCATCCAGCCGAACAGATCCGGCAACACCAGCGGCCATCCCGGCAGCCGTTCGATCATGCCAGTCATCTCGCCCTCCCTACAGTGCTGTTGCCGTCTTGTACGCCTCCTTCATCCTTCCGCCACCGACGCGGAGCAGCGAGTGCCGAGCGGCCTTCCTCATCAGGCCGACCGGCAGGGCCTGGTTCCTGGCGGCATCGGAGCAGGGGCCGGACTTCGGAGCCCGCGCTGGCACGGCCGACCGAGCAAGGGGGCGGGCACGGCTCCACGCGGGCTTCGGCGACCAAGCCCCGAGCGCGCTCCCCGACTCAGCACACCCGCCGCCGCAACAGCGCCGTACGGCCTCCAAGTCGGTCCTGTCGGCCCGCCGACCGCAGGGCGCCGACGCGGTGCACTGGATGGTGAGACACCTGGTCGTCCCACTTCGGTGGCTGGACAGAAGAAAGGAAAAGACATGCTTGCAGCCCCTACTCTCCGCCGTCTCGCGTTGGGCGGTGCAGTGCTCCTGCTCGGAGCGACGACACCGGGCAGCGCGACCGGCAGCCAGGCCAGGAGCGCGGCCCTGGCCACCCCGCAAGCCCCACTTGCCCGCGGCGGCAGCCCTCAGTCCACGGTCGATCGGGTCGCGGACTTCTACGGCGCGTACATCGACGTCCTGTTCGACTCCGGCCGAGGACGACTCAGCCACGCCCTGCGCAACCACTACCTGACCCCCGGGCTGAGCCACAGTCTGGCCCGTTGGGAGGCGGCCCACCACAAGGACGGCGTGCTGCGCGCCAAGGAGGTGCCCACGGCGTGGAAGGTCGTCTACAACGACAGCGGGATGGGGCATTGCTGGAGCCGCGTGACCCTGACCTGGAAGGTCTCGGAGAATCAGGTCCGCCACACTCATCTGATGGTCCAGTCCGACATCGCGACGCGATTGATCTCCGGCCTCAAGATGGACAAGTGACCGTACGCCTCAGCCTGCCAGGCGGGCAAGATCAGCCGCTGCGAGCCGTAACGGCCCAACCGCGAGGCCCGGCCCGCGAAGGGCAGCCGGTCCTGGATGAGATCGGCCGCCCTCTGCCACCCTCCCTCGGCACAGCAGTTTCTGGGCAACGACGCAGGGGGGAGTGTCCGGCTCCTTGAGCGGTGCCGGCGCCGCCCTGCGGAGGCGGGCACCCCTCACAGAGGCCGCGCCAGGCGGACTCAGACCTTGCTCGGCGCCGACTCCGTGCGTCATGCGACGCAGGTTCAAGAACCGATGGGTATCCGCAGGACCTGACCCGGGGTGATCTTGTCCGGGTCGCTTATCTGGTCCGGGTTGGCACGCACGATGCGCTTGAACAGCGAGGGGTCTCCGTAGTGTGCCTTTGCCAGTCCGGACAGAGTGTCCCCCTTGACCACCTTGTGCTCGCGGTAGCCGTAGTAGCCGGGCACGATGCGCGGCCCGTAAAGCACAGGCGTGGTCACCACGTTGATCTCGCTGCCGTCCTTGGGGCTCTTCTCGAACACCTGGATGAGAAGCCTGTCGACCTGGAACTTGGCGCGGCCGACGTCCGCCTGGACGTGGAACTGTCCGTGCTCACCAGTACCGCCGCCGACGTTGAAGTGTCCGGTCACCTCGTCGTGGCCGTCGCCGACCCGGTAGTGGAGCGTGCCCTCGTGGCCAGTGCCGACTCCGCCCACGTGTATCGGGTTGCCGACGAGATCAAGCTTTCGGGGCTGATCGATCCGATTGGTCATGGAACCTCCAGCGTCTGGAGAGCCTGTGGTTCCCCTCCAGGCAACTCCCTTTTCCACTTCTTGCAAACGGAGCTTTCGGACGTGTCAGGTGTCCGTCCGAGCCGACGGCCGAAAGGCCCGGTGCAGCGAGAACCACTTGGCAGGCTGACACGGACCGCGACAACAACGCGGCGGGCCGGCGGAGGCGGAGCGCCGATCGCGACGAGCAGGCTGCGGGCGGCCTCACCGATCAGAGTGTGGGGCCGGTGGCCGCGGCCGATATCGACGGTGAGGGGCAGGTGCGGCGATGCCTGCTCCGGCGCAAGGCGCGATATGGTGCCGTGCCGCGGTGCTGGACGTCTCAGGCTCCCGCTGCGCGTGAAGAGGGCAGGCCACGAGAGGCTTGGCCAGTTCAGCGCTCGCATGACCGCGGTCGGCTGTCAGGCGTGGACGACCACCAGCCGAGCCCGCAGCATCCGGGCCTTAGTGGGCCGACCGACACAGCGCGGCGAGGGACCGGGGCGTTCCCGCTCCCGTGCCCCTCGCCCGTCCAGCGGCCGTACCGTCACGCGACACGCCGCAACTGCCGGGTCTTCTCGATGGTCTTGGCCTCATCGGTGAACTTCCGCGCCAGACCGGCGAAGAAGCGCAGCACAACCGTCCAGAAGCAGCCCGTGCCGAGTGCCGGCAACGCCGGCGCCCAGAAACTCCTGAGCCGTGGACAGGTAGCGGTACACGACCTTCGCAGCGACCAGTACGGCCAGGCCCAGCAGGACCGGCATCCCGGACTCGTACATGAGCATCCGCCTTCCGCAGCCTGGGCCGCTCCTCTCGCAGCCGGCGACCCTCGCGTCGCCACGAGTGTCGTGCCTCGACCTGCCAGGGGCGGGGCCTGCGCAGCCACCAGTCCAGCACCGCACTCTGCCAGGACGCGTCCTCGCTCAGTAGGCCGATGGCCGAAGGATGGTCGAGTACGTCCTTCTCGCTCAGCGTCCTGCCGGACGACCCCAGCAGCAGCTTCCCCTGAAGCGGTGCAGGTTTGCCGCACGGCACCCATGGGTGCAGCAGTGCGCGCATGGTGGTTTCCTCCCGGCGGCCTGTTCAGTCCGTCCCAACAGTGATCTCCGGTGGCTGGCGCAGCGAGTTGTGGACCGTGCAGTGGTTCACGACCGCGCGCAGTGCCCGTCGCCGCGCCTCACTGAGGCGTACGGGCAGCAGGATCCGCATGCGGACGGCCGCGACCCGGGCGGGCCGGTCGTCCGCCATGTCGAACTCGGCCCGCACGCGCAGGCCTTCGCACGGCAAATGGTGGCGCTGCAGGAACCGGCCGGCGTAGTACGCAACGCAAGCGGCGAGCGACGACACGAACAGTTCCACCGGTGTGGGCCCGTCGTCGCCGCCGCCCGCGACGACGGGCTGATCGACGGTCAGTTCGTGGTCACGGATGAATACCGCGTACGCCTGCCCCGCCACGTGAGTGACATCGACGTACTCGGATGCCGGTGGCGGTGGCATAGCGCCTGGTTGCTCAGTCGTTTCGACGGTGGTCTGGTCGTACGTCACTGTGTCCCTCCGTCCTCGGGTGCTTCCAGTCCAGTTCGCACGGGCACGCCCAGCCACGGGCCGAGCGGGCCGCGACACAAGCCGATCGGCCTTCGTGCCGCTGCCTCACGTCCGAAGCGGTGCATCCGTGGTGAGTTTCGAAACCATCCGATTGATGTCCGACGACGACACCACGCCGACGAGACGACCACCTTCGAGAACGAGGGCAAGGTGCTCCAGTGCCGCATCGAGGCACGGCACCAGATCGGCGACGAAATCGTCGGGTGCCGCGGTCACGACCTCGGTGACCGGGCGCATGAGGTCTCCGATCACGACTTTCGACCGGCCTTCCAGCGGTACGCGGTTGATCCGCCACGCCGGCACCAGCCCCGCCACGGCACCGTCGCACGCCACCGCGGGAACTGCCCTGTGCCCGTACCGCCGGAACGGCAGGGTGCCCAGGAAGCCCTCCACCGTGACCGTGGGCGCCACGGTGACCGGCTCCGGCGTCATCACTTGGCGCACCGTCACATCGCCGAGTACTCCCTGTAGTTGGACCACTCGACCCTCAGCAGTCACCGCGGCGATCAGGAACCACCCGACGAGCGCCGACCACAGCCCCACGAGCACTCCGCTCAGCAGCACGGACGCGAAGCCGGTGAGAAGCATGAACCAGCCGAGGTACCGGCCGGCCGCGACAGCCCCGCGGGCTGCCCGAACCCGGTCCCCACCACGGTGCCACAGGTAGGCCCGCAACACGCGCCCACCGTCGAGCGGCGCCGCGGGCAGCGCGTTGAACGTGGCGAGCACGAAGTTGATCGCGGCAAGCCAGCTGACGCACTCCACCGCGAGTCCCGGCGCGGACAGCACCGCCATCCATGCCGCGGTGCCGGTGAAGAACACCGCGGCGATCAGGCTCGTCAGCGGGCCCACGCCCGCGATGCGAAGCTCCGTGACCGGATGCCGCGCTGCGCCGCGCAACCGCGCGGCCCCGCCGAGCATCCACAGGGTGACGTCGTCGACGGCCACACCGCTGCGGCGAGCGACGAGCACGTGTGCCATCTCGTGCGCCAGCAAGGAGACGAGGAACATCAGGGCGGTGATCAGACCGAGCCCCCAGTAGCCCCAGGCCGGTTCGCCGGGGTGGGCGTGCGGAAAGCGGCCCCGCGCGAGCGTGAGGGCGACGAGAACAGCGATCAACAGTGCAGTCCAATGCACACCGACCCGTACACCCGCGAGGCGCCCGAGGCGCAGAGTCGCATTCATGGTCGGCCTCCTGACCGTCCGTATCCGGCGATGACCCGGCAGACAACCGCCCTTCTCTCCTTCGCATCCTCCTGCGGCACGTGCCGCGACAGGCAAGCCGGACGGCCCACATCCAGGGACGCTCAGCCCCTGACCGCTGCGGTGGCCCGACCGGACTCTGAGCCGCAAGACAGGTACGACAAGGCAGGCACGACAAAGCATTCGGCGGCCGCGAGGCCGCCCGGCACGGGATGGTCCGCCATGACCGGACAGCGCACACCCACGCCTGTCGACCACGCCGCCAACCACCTCGTCCGCGCGGCTGTCGCGGCGCCCTCACTGCACAACTCCCAGCCCTGGCTGTTCGCCTGCTCCAGTGGCCGGGTCCTGTTGTACGAGGACGACACCTGGCGGCTTCCCCTGGCCGACCCTCACGGGAGGCAGCGGGTCATCAGCTGTGGCGCGGCGCTGTTCAACCTGCGCCTCGCCATGCCGTCACGTGTGCGGCACCACCGCGACCGGGCACGCCGCATGATGCAGAACCGTGTGGTTGACCGGGCCCAGTTGCATGCCGAGGTGTCCCTTGGGGCGGCGGGCGCCGACCACGAGCAGGTCGGCGGAGGCCGACGCCGCCAGCAGTGCGGTCCGGGCATGCCCTTCGACGACGTGCTTGCGCACACGCACAGTCGTGTCGCCACGCACGGTGTCACGCAGCGCCTCGTCCAACTGCCCTTCGGCGCGGATCTGGTGGAAGTCCGTCGGCTCTCCGGCGCGTGGCTCGTCCGGCACCGCGTGGGCGGGACACCGCCAGGAGTGCACGGCGCGCAGCACGACTCCGCGTGCCTCGGCGGCCCGGAGTGCGAAAGCCACAGCGGGCTCTGACTCCCCTGCCTCGCCGACCCCGACGACGACTTCCCGGAACCCGCTGTCGCGGTTCTTCTCCCCACCGCGGACCACGATCACGGGTGACGGGGCGTGCGCGGCCACCGACAGGCTCACGGACCCCAGCAGCAGTGATGTCAGCTCACCTTTGCCACGGCTGCCCACCACCACCGTGGTTCCGCGCCCGCTCTCCCGGATCAGCAGTGTCGCCGGGTCCTCGGCCACGACGTCACTGGTGACCGTCACCGTCGGCGCGCGACGGCGGGCGCGCTCGACGGCCTGCCCGATGACGTGGTCGGCGTACACATGCGCCGGACTGCGATGAACGCCGAACGACGGCTTGTGGCCCTCGTACCGCTGCCACGCGGAGGCGTGCACGATCCGCAAGGGCACTCCGCGGCGGGCCGCCTCGCCGACGGCCCAGTCCACCGCGGCCAGGCTCTCCTCGGAACCGTCCACACCGACGATCAGATCCTGCTCCACGGCCCTCAGCCCCTTCTCGTTGTCGGACCCCGTTGCGTGTGCCCCATCGATAACCGGGGTGACGTACTCCAGCGAGGCAGAGGCGCAGCAGCCCCCGGAAGGGGCCGATCGGCCCCTGCGCGGTGCGCGTCGGGGACGGCCACGGTGAGTCGCATGAAGGAGCGCACGCACATCGCCGTTGTCGGCGTCGGGAATGAGTACCGGCACGACGACGGGATCGGTTGGGCGGTCGTCGGGCGACTGAGGGAGCGCGCCGCACGGCGTCTCCTGCCGTCCGGGACGACGCTTGCCGCCTGTGACGGGGATCCGGGTCGGCTCATCGCCCTGTGGGAGGGTGCCGAGCTGGCCGTGGTCGTGGACGCAGCGCACGCGCATCCGGGCATGCCGGGCCGCGTCCACCGCATCGAGCTGGACGCCGCGCGGCTCGCGCAGCCCCCGAGGACCAGCTCCCACGGTCTGGGGCTGGGTGAGGCCGTCGAGCTGGCCCGCGTCCTCGGCCGGTTGCCCGGTCGGCTGGTCGTGTACGCCGTCGAGATTGCCGACAGCTCTCTCGGTACCGGTCTGTCGCCCGGGGTCGCGGAAGCTCTCGCACCGCTCGCCGAGTCCGTCGAGCTCGAAATCGTCCGGCACCGTGACGCCGCCGCGCGGGGGTGAGCGGAGGATGCGTGTGACGCGGGCTTTCACGGTCCACGGGACCGTGCAGGGCGTGGGGTTCCGCCCCTTCGTGCACCGCTTGGCGGGCGGGCTCGGCCTGAGCGGCTGGGTGGCGAACGTGGACGGGCACGTCGAGGGGCAGGTGACGGGGCCGGCGGACGCGGTCGCGGAGTTCGGCCACCGGATGTACACGGATGCACCGCCGCTCGCACGCGTACGCGAGGTCGCGTTGCGGGAGCTGGACGGCGCGGCACCGATCGGCCGACGGAGCGGGGCAGTCGGGTCTGCGGCGCGACACGACACCGCGGCCGGTGCGAGGGCGGAGACGACTCTCGATGCTCCGGCGGGCGACGCGCTCTTCAGCGTGCGGCGCAGCGGGCCCGGGTCCCGGCCCACGACGGATCAGCGCGAGGTCCCCGCCGACGCGGCGATCTGCGACGCCTGTCTGCGCGAACTCTTCACGCCGGAGAACCGGCGCCATCGGTATCCGTTCGTCAACTGCACCGACTGCGGGCCTCGGGCCACCATCATCGAGGACCTGCCGTACGACCGCGTGCGGACGACGATGCGCCGTTTCCCGCTGTGTGCCGACTGCGCCGCGGAGTACGCCGACCCCCGCGACCGGCGCTTCCACGCCGAACCTGTGGCGTGTCCCGCGTGCGGGCCGACGCTCGCCTGGGGGGACCTGCGCGGCGAGCAGGCGCTCAAGGCGGCGGCGGGGGCCGTCGCCACGGGCCGGATCATCGCGGTCAAGGGGCTCGGCGGCTATCAGTTGGTGTGCGACGCGACCGACCCCGAGGCGGTGGCGGAGCTGCGGCGGCGCAAGCGCAGGCCGGTCAAGCCATTCGCCGTGATGGTGGGGGACGTGCGGGTGGCGGACGGGCTGGCGCGGCTGAACAGCACCGAGCTGGCGCTGCTGACGTCACCCGCGCGACCTGTGGTCCTGTTGCGCGCCCGTCGGGTGCACAGCCAGGCCGCACCGCACATCGCACCCGCCGTACACCCGGCGCCCACCCTCTCGCCGGGGCCGCACGACCACTCCCCCGCCCTGCCTCCGGTCACCGACCGGCTCGGCCTGTTCCTGCCCACCACGGGCCTGCATCACCTGTTGCTGCACGAGCTCGACCGGCCGCTGGTGGTCACCAGCGGCAACCTCGCCGACGAGCCCATCGCCATCGACGACGCCGAAGCCCGCCGCGCTCTGGACGGAGTGGCCGACGGCTTCCTCACTCACGACCGGCCGATCCGCGCCCGCTACGACGACTCCGTGGTCACCTCCGCCGGCCGGCTTCCGCTCACCGTGCGCCGCGCCCGGGGCCTGGCCCCGGCGCCCCTGTCCCTCAACCCGCCCACACCCGTGCCGCTCGCGGGCGCCGGCGCCCAGACGAAGCACACCTTCACGCTCGCCGACGCAGGCGTGGCCCATGTCGGCCCGCACCACGGGGACTTGGCGGACACGGCCACGTACGAGGCGTTCGGGCAGGCGTACGCGGACCTGTGCCGGCTCGCCGGGATCGTCCCGCGCGCCATCGCCCACGACCTGCACCCCGGGTACCTGTCCACACGATGGGCCCTGGAGCAGCCCTTGCCACACATTGCCGTGCAGCACCATCACGCCCACGTAGCCGCGTGCGCCGCCGAGCACGGTGTGCGGGGGCAGTTCGTCGGCGTCGCCTACGACGGGCTCGGCCTCGGGGACGACGGCACGCTGTGGGGCGGGGAGGTGTTCGTCGCCGACCTGACCCGACATCGACGTGTGGGGCGCTTCGCCACCGCACCGCTGCCCGGCGGCGAGGCCGCGGTCAGGCATCCGTGCCGGATGGCCCTCGGGCATGTCTTCGGAGCGGAACCGCTCGGCTCACCGCCGCTTGAGAGGGCTGCCCGCGCCTTCCTGGAGCGGCTCGACCGGCGCCGCGCCCAGGTGGTGCGGGCCATGGTGGCGCACGAGGTGAACTGCCCGCGTGCCTCCAGTGCCGGGCGGCTGTTCGACACCGTCGCGAGCCTTCTCGGACTCGCCGACACCGTCAGCTATGAAGGCGAGGCGGCCGTCGCTCTGGAGGCCGCCGCAGGCCTTGCGGGCCGGGACCGTCCCGTGCCGCTGAAACACCGCGTCGTGCGCGTGGGAAGCCTGTGGGTGTACGACTCGGCGGCCACGCTCGGAGATCTGCTGGAGCGGCAGGCCGACGGCGAGTCCGTGCCGCGCCTGGCCGCCGCCTTCCACAGCTCCCTCGCCGCCGCCACCGCCGAGCTGGTCGCCCGCGCGGTCGAGGACGGCGCGCCCCGGACGGTGTGTCTGGGCGGCGGCTGCTTCGCCAACGTCCAGCTGCTCACGCAGGTGCGCCGACGGCTGCGGGCCCACGGTCTGCGGGTCCTGGTCGGCCGTCAGGTTCCGGTCGGCGACGGCGGGATCAGCTACGGGCAGGCCGCCGTCGCTGCGGCCCGGCTCGCCGAGGAACGTCGAGGTACGGCGCGGAAGGGCAGGTGACGGCCGTGTGCCTGGGGATTCCCGGACGGGTGCTCGACATTCACGACGACGCCGGGTTGCGCATGGCGACCGTCGACTTCGGTGGCGTACGGCGCGAGGCGTGTCTGAGCTACACACCGGACGCCGACGTGGGCACGTACGTGATCGTCCATGTGGGCTTCGCGATCGCCCGGGTCGATGAGGCCGAGGCCCGCCGCACTCTGGACGTGCTGCGGGCGATGGCCGACGCGGTCGAGGGCGAGCTCGGAGAGCCGTTGCCATGAGGGCCGTTCGGCCCGAGTCGGGGCGCCGGTCGGCCACTGCCCGGCACCGGTGTGCGGCACGACGCTGAAGACGTCAACCGACCGAACACAAGCGCGAGGTACACGATGACCGGCAGCGCAGCTTCCCGCTCTTCCGCACCCGCACCCGCACCCGCACCCGCCACGGCTCCCGACCCCGCGCATGCCCTGCTCGCCGACGGCACCACCATCCTCATACGCCCCGGCGAGCCAGCCGATCACGACGCGGTGCTGCGTCTGTACGAAGGCATGTCGCCGGAGCACCTGCGGCTGCGGTTCTTCGTCGCGAGCCACCGGTCGGCCGAGCAAGCGGCGGCCCGCGTGTCCGGCCGCGCCGTGCCGGTCGGTTCGCAGAACGTGCGGCCCGAAGGTTTCGGGTACCGCGCGCTGCTCGCCGAGCACGACGGCCACCTCGTCGGGATCGCCGAGTACGAGACCACGAACGAGAACACGAACGACGGCTCCACCGATACGGGCGTCGTCACGGCCGACATTGCCCTTGCCGTCAACGACCACTGGCACCACCGCGGCGTCGGCACCTTGCTCCTGGAGCACCTGGTGTCCGCGGCGCGCGCCGCCGGAATCACCGCGTTCACCGCCGACGCACTCGCCGAGAACCACGAGGTCCTGAGGGTCTTCGCAGACCTCGGTCTGAGCACCGCACGCCACTTCGAAGGCACCGAAGTGCAGTGTGTCGTCCAACTCGCCCAGACCGACACCTACTTGACGTCCGTGGACTTCCGCGGCCGTACTGCCGACGTGGCGAGCCTGCGGTCGCTGCTGCGCCCCGAGTCGGTCGTCGTCGTCGGCGCGGGCCGCAAGCCGGGCTCGGTCGGCCGGGCCGTCCTGCGCAACCTGTGCACCGGCGGCTTCACCGGCCGCCTGTTCGCCGTCAACCCGAACGCCGCCACCGTCCTCGGCGTCCACACGCACCCCGACATCGCCTCCTTGCCGCAGGTTCCGGAACTCGCGGTGCTCGCCGTGCCCGCGGCCCAGGTGCCGGCGGCCGCCGAGGAGTGCGGCAAGATCGGCGTGACCGCCCTGGTCACCGTCTCCGCCGGGCTCGACGCCGATCAGGCGCGGGCGCTGCTCGACATCTGCCGGGCCCACGGGATGCGCCTGGTCGGCCCCAACTGCCTCGGCCTCGCCAACGCGGAACCGGACGTGCGCCTGGACGCCACGTTCGCCGCCGCGCACCCGCACCCCGGGACGGCGGGGGTCGCCGTGCAGTCCGGGGGCGTGGGCATCGCGCTGCTCAGCGGGCTGGCCCGGCTTGGTGTGGGAGTGTCCAGCTTCGTTTCGCTGGGCGACAAGTACGACGTCAGCGGCAACGACCTGCTCCAGTGGTGGGAGTGTGACGGGCGCACCGACCTGGCGCTGCTGCATCTGGAGTCGTTCGGCAATCCGCGCGCCTTCGCGCGCACCGCACGGCGCGTCACCCGGCGGATGCCCATCCTGACGGTCGACGCGGGCCGTACCGAGGCCGGGCGTGCGGCGGCCGCCTCGCACACGTCGGCCGCCGCCACTCCCACCATGACGCGCCAGGCCCTCTTCAGGCAGGCCGGCATCACCGCCACCCGGTCGGTCGGCGAACTCCTGGAAACCGCCGCGCTGTTGCACAGCCAGCCGTTGCCCGCCGGGGTCCGCGTCGCCGTGGTGACCAACGCCGGCGGCGCCGGGGTACTCGCCGCCGATGCCTGCACCGAAGCGGGGCTCACGCTGCCGCCGCTCGGCACCGACCTCATCGACGACGTCCTCGCCGTCCTGCCCGAAGGGGCCACCGCCACCAACCCCGTCGACGCCACCGCCGCGGTCAGCGAGGAGCAACTGCGCGCCTGCGTGAGGATTCTCGCCGCGAGCGGCCGCGTCGACGCGGTCCTGGTGGCGCTCGTTCCCACCGCGGTCGCCGCGGCGACCGGCGACGCCCTGGTCCGGTCCCTCACCCACACCCCGGACCGCCGTCGTGACCGACCGGTCGTCGCGGTCCTGCTCGACCAGGACCTGCCGGTGCGGCTGCTGCCCGCCGAGGACGGCACGGTGCCCGCCTACGCCGACCCGCAGGCGGCCGCCCGCGCGCTCGCGCACGCCGCCGCACGCGCCCACTGGCTCGCCCAGCCGTCCGGCACCGAGCCCGACCTCGACGACATCGACCCGCCCCGTGCGCACGCGGCCGTCGAGGCCTTTCTCGACCGGCACCCGGAGGGCGGCTGGCTCGGCCCGCGCGAGTGCGCCGACCTCCTCGACGCCTACAGCATCCGCCAGCTTCCCTGGGCGTGGGCCGAGACGGAGGACGACGCGGTGCTCGCCGCCGAACGTCTCAAGGGACCCGACGGGCTCGTCGTGCTCAAGGCCCACTGGCCCGGCCTGCTGCACAAGAGCCAGGAACACGCACTCCACCTCGACCTGCGCGGCAACGCACAGGTCCGCGCCGCCTACCGGGACTTCGAGGTGCGCTTCGGCCACCTGATGACCGGCGTGGTCGTGCAGCCGCTCGCCCCCCGCGGCGTCGAGCTCTTCGCCGGCGTCGTCCAGGACGAGATCTTCGGCCCCCTGGTGCTGTTCGGGCACGGCGGCACCGCAACCGAAGTGCTCGCCGACCACGCGGCCCGCCTCGCACCGCTCACCGACCACGACGTCCACGAACTGATCACCGCGCCCCGCTGCGCGCCGCTGCTCTTCGGCGGCGGAGGCGGCGGACCGGTCGACCTGGAAGGCATCGAGCAACTGCTGCTGCGGCTCTCACGACTGGCGAGCGACCTGCCGCAGCTCGCCGAGGCCGACCTCAACCCGGTCCTCGCCCGGCCGGAGCGGATCACCGCACTCGATGTGCGCGTACGCGTACTGCCGCGCCGGGCCCAGGACCCCTATCTGCGACAACTGCGACGGCTCCGCTGAAGCCGCCGAAGACACCGAGCGCGCCGAGGAGGCGAAGGTAATGAAGCACCGCAAGGTCGGCACCGTCATGGCGACCGAAGTCGTCCAAGCCACGTTCGACACCCCCTTCAAGGAGGTCGCCCGACTCCTGGACCAGCACCGCATCAGCGGACTTCCGGTGGTGGACAGCGAGCAGTACGTCATCGGGGTGCTCTCCGAGACGGACCTCATGGCCCGTCAGGCGGAGGCCGAGGACCCGTACGCACCGACGCCGTCCATCCGCTGGCGGAAACTGCTCCCCGGAGCACGCGAGCGGACGGCCAAGGCCCACGCCCGCACCGCGGGACAGCTGATGTCGCAGCCCGCCGTCACCGTGCACGCCGACGACACCATCGCCGAGGCCGCCCGCACCATGGCCGGGCATCGCGTCGAACGGCTGCCCGTCGTGGACGAGGAGGAACGTCTCGTCGGCATCGTCACCCGCCGAGACCTGCTTCAGGTGTTCCTGCGGCCCGACGAGGAGATCCGCCGCGACGTCGTGGACGAGGTCCTCGTACAGACCCTGTGGCTCGCACCGCAGACCATCGCCGTGGAGGTCCTCGACGGCGTGGTGACGCTGCGCGGACAGCTCGAGCGCAGCAGCGACGTGCCCATAGCCGTCCGGATGACCCGGCAGATCGACGGCGTGGTCGCGGTCGTCGACAAGCTCACCCACCGCCTGAACGACTCCCACCTGCGGCCCTCGGAGGAGGCGCTGCACGGCGTCGCCGACGACTGGCTGCGCAAGCTGTGAGAGGGGTACGGCCATGGCACACACGGTCCTGGTCGCCTACGGGTCGACCTATGGCTCCACCGCCGAGCTGGCTCACACCGTCGGCGCCGTGCTCGACAAGGCCGGGCTGACAGCCGACGTGCGGCCGGCCGGGGAGGTGCGGGATCTCTCCCCGTACGACGCCGTGGTGCTCGGCGGCGCGGTGTACGCCGGGCGCTGGCAGCGTGACGCGCGGCGCTTCGCGCGGCGGCACCGGCGCGCCCTGTCCCGGCGCCCGCTGTGGCTTTTCAGCAGCGGTCCGCTGGACTCCTCGGCATCGCAGCGGGACCTTCCGCCGCCGCCCTCCGTGCAACGCGTTGCACGCAGGCTCGGCGCCCGGGGACAGGCCACCTTCGGAGGGTGCCTCGACGAGCGGGCCCGTGGCCGGGTCGCCCGGATGATCCTGCAGTCCGGCAAAGGGGGCGACTTCCGCGACTTCGACGCCGTGTCGGAATGGGCGAGCGGGATCGCGCGGGAGATCGGCTCCCTCTTGGATACAGGAGATTGACGCCATGCCTTGCCGGGTTCCGTGGTGGGGGCTGCGCCGCAGTCCGCTGCGGCGCCGCTCGGACGTGATCGAGGCGTGGGCGGTGCTCGTCGTCGGCGTTATACTGTTCGCGGGCGCTCCCGCCGCAGGGATCGTCGTCGGTGCGATCGCGCACGTCGACGGCGTCGCAGCCGCCCGAGCCGAGCGGGCGGACCGGCATCGGGTCACCGCCGTGCTCACAGCCGACGCCCCACCCGTGGTGCCCGACGTCGACAGCTCAGTGCCCCTCCACCAAGTGCCGGCCCGCTGGACGGCACCCGACGGCGCGGCGCACACCGGCGACGCACAAGCACCCGCCGGCAGCCGGCGCGGTGACCGTGTCGCGGTGTGGCTGGACCAACACGGCCAGGTCACCGACGATCCGCTCGACGCCGACGACGTGGCTCTGCGCGTCTTCGGCGCGTCCGCGGTCGCTGCGGCGGGCACCGCGCTGGCGGCACTCATCGCGCTGCGGACTGTGCGCGCCATCCTCGACAAACGGCGCATGGCCGCGTGGGACGACGAGTGGCAGAAGACCGGACCGGAGTGGGGAAGCCGCAAGAGCTGATCCCACGGCCCGGGTTGACGCACCAGGCCCGACTTGAGCGATGGGCACGACATCGGTCAGGTCGGGCCACGTCCCCGCCGACCACCTCGGCACAGCCCCACGGCCCGTGCGTGGGCCCGTCCGGCTCCGGTATCCACCCCACCGGCCCTCCGCCCGGCCCGAACGGCCCCTGCCCTGCCGGGCCCGCTCCCCCGACTCTGGTCGTGGATGAACTGCCCGGCGCATGGCGACGGGACCCGCGCACCACACGCGGCGAGGAGGACTCCATGGGCGCCATCACCCAAGCCACAGCGGTGCTCGACCGGCAAGGTCTCGCCGCCCTGGTGGCCGCTCTGGTGGCAGGCGGCCGCACGGTCGTGGGCCCGACGGTCCGCGACGGCGCCGTCGTCCTCGCCGAGCTGACGTCCGCCGAGGATCTCCCGTTCGGCTGGGGCGTCGAACTCGACGCCGGGCGCTACCGCCTGACGCCCCGTGAGGACGGGGCCGCGTTCGCGCACAGCGCCGGACCGCAGTCGTGGAAGGCCTTCCTGCACCCCCAGCGCGAACAGCTCTGGAGCGCTCGACGCGGGCCGGACGGCGTTCCGACGTTCACCGAGACCCAACCCGAGTCGCGCACATACGCATTCCTCGGAGTCCGGCCATGCGACCTGCGGGCCATCGCGATCCAGGACCGCGTCCTGGCCGGCAGGCCTCCCCGGGCTCTCGACTCCGCTCGGGCAGGGGCTACGCCGTTCCCGGACCGCGGCTACCGGCAGCGCCGGAGGGGGGCACTGCTGATAGCCGCAGAGTGCACCGAGCCCGGCGCGACCTGCTTCTGCGTGTCGGCCAGCGGCGGCCCCGCGGCCGACGGTGGCTTCGACCTGGCGCTCACCGAGGTCGTCGACGACGACGGCCACCGGTTCTTCGTACGCGTGGGCAGTGAAGAAGGAGCACGGCTGCTCGACGGCGTGCCGCACCGGTCCGCGGACCTGACGACCGAGTCCGTGGCGCGCGGGGCGGTGGACGCGGCCAGGGAGCACATGGGCCGCTCGCTGCCCCCGCTCGACCTACGGGCGCTGATGGGCGAGAGCCTGGCCGCCGACCGCTGGGACGGCATCGCGTCGCGCTGCCTCACCTGCGCCAACTGCACCATGGTCTGCCCCACATGCTTCTGCACCACCACCGAGGAGGTCACCGACCTCACCGGGGACCACACCGAGCGGTGGCAGCACTGGGACTCCTGCTTCGATCTGGACTTCTCCCTCCTGCACGGCGGACCGGTCCGCGCCTCCACCCGCAGCCGCTACCGCCAGTGGCTCACCCACAAACTCTCCACCTGGCACGACCAGTTCGGCAGCGGCGGCTGTGTGGGCTGCGGGCGCTGCATCACGTGGTGCCCGGCCGGGATCGACATCACCGAGGAGGTCGCCGCGCTGGCAGCCGAGCGCGACGCTGCGGCCGACGACCAGCACACGGCGCACGACGACGGGTCGGCGCACCACGACAGGGGACCACAGCCATGAACACCACGACCACGTCCACCACTCGCATCACGCAAGCCCTGCCGTCGGCACACCGCATCCGCCTGCTGCGCATCGCCCGCGAGGTCAACATCCCCCAAGGGACCAGGCTGTTCGAAGAGGGCACCCGCGCCGACAGGTTCTGGATCGTCCGCACCGGCACCGTCACTCTCGACATGCACGTGCCGGGGCGCCGGTCACCGGTCATCGAGACCATCGGCTTCGACGAACTGGTCGGCTGGTCCTGGCTGTTCCCGCCGTACGTGTGGCAGCTCGGCGCCGAGGCGACGACGTCAGTGCGCGCCTACGAGTTCGACGCCACGGCGGTACGGCTGATGTGCGAGCACGATCCGCAGCTCGGCTCGGCCGTCGGCCAGTGGGTCGGCAAGGTCCTCGCGCACCGGCTGCAGTCGGCCCGCACCCGGCTGCTCGACCTGTACGCCCCCTACGGCAGCGGCAGTGCGCTATGACCACTGAGCTGTCCGTCGTAGCGCCGCCCGCACCGGCGGTACGGCATGCGGAGCCCCGCCTGCCCGTGCCGTACCGGGTGATCGCCCGCTGGCCGGAGACGCCCGACACAGTCACCCTCCGCCTCGACCCCGTGGCCGAGGCCCTGGCGGACTTCGTGCCGGGCCAGTTCGCCATGGTGCACTGCTTCGGCCGCGGCGAGATCCCCGTCTCGGTGAGCTCCATTCCCACCACCGGCGGGCTCGCCCACACCGTACGCGGCGTGGGCGCGGTCTCCGAGGGTCTGTGCGCGGCGCGGGTCGGTGACGTCCTGGGGCTGCGCGGCCCGTACGGCACCGGCTGGGAGCTGGAGCGCGCGCTCGGCCAGGACGTCGTCGTGGTGGCGGGCGGCATCGGCCTCGCGCCGCTGCGTCCGCTGATCCGTGACGCGGTGGCCGAGCCGCGGCGCCACGGCCGCGTCAACGTCCTGATCGGCGCCCGCACCCCGGACGACCTGCTGTCCAAGTACGAGACGCGGCGCTGGGCGACCGCGTACACCGGCGTCACCGTCGACCGCCCGGCCGACGGCTGGAGCGGCGAGGTCGGCCTGGTCACCCGCTTGCTGGACCGGGCCCGTTTCGACCCGCCGAGAAGTTGGGCGTTCGTCTGCGGGCCCGAGCCGATGATCCGGGCGACCGCGCGCGACCTGGTGCACCGCGGGGTCTCCGGCGACCGCGTCCGCGTCTCGCTGGAGCGCAACATGCGCTGCGCGACGGCCACGTGCGGCCACTGCCAGCTCGGCCCGGTACTCCTGTGCCGGGACGGACCGGTCGTGGGCTGGGACCGCGCCGAACCCTGGCTATCGGTGAGGGAGTTGTGACATGTCCGCCCCCACGCTCGCGGTGTTCAAGCTGGCCTCGTGCGACGGCTGCCAGCTCACCCTCCTGGACTGCGAGGACGAACTCCTCGGCCTCGCGAGCCAGGTGGAGATCGCCCACTTCCTGGAGGCGTCCAGCGCGGTCCGCCCGGGACCGTACGACGTGGCGCTCGTGGAGGGCTCGGTCACCACACCCGCCGACGCCGAGCGAGTACGGCGGATACGCGCCGAGTCCCGGAGCCTCGTCGCCATCGGCGCCTGCGCGACGGCCGGCGGCATCCAGGCCCTGCGGAACTTCGCCGACGTCGAGGAATTCCGCCGCACCGTCTACGCCCGCCCCGACTACATCGACACCCTCGCCACGTCCACGCCGGTGTCGGCCCACGTGACCGTCGACTTCGAGCTGCGCGGCTGCCCCGTCGACCGCGGCCAGCTCCTCGAAGTCCTCACCGCCTACCTCGCCGGACGCAAGCCCGACATTCCGAACCACAGCGTGTGCTTCGCGTGCAAGCGGCGCGGAACCGTCTGCGTCACCGTCGCCCACGGCACCCCCTGCCTCGGTCCCGTCACCCACGCGGGCTGCGGCGCGATCTGCCCGGCCTACGGTCGCGGCTGCTACGGCTGCTTCGGCCCCTCCGGCACGGCGAACCTGCACGCCCTGATCCCGCTGCTGCGCCGCGACGGCCTGGACCGGCGCGCCGTCGAACGCCTGCTGCGCACCTTCAACGCCCCTGCCTTCGAAGAGGAGTTACGGCCGTGACGCACCGTGGATCGCGCGTCCTGCACGTCGGCTCGCTGTCCCGGGTCGAGGGCGAGGGCGCTTTGCGCCTGCGCGTGCACGACGGTGCGGTCGCCGAGGCACAACTGAACATCTACGAGCCGCCGCGCTTCTTCGAGGCGCTGCTGCGCGGCCGCGCCCACACCGAGCCGCCGGACATCACCGCCCGCGTGTGCGGGATCTGCCCGGTGGCCTACCAGCTGAGTGCCTGCGCGGCCGTCGAAGACGCCTGCGGGGTGCGGGTACCGGAGGAGATCGGTGCGCTGCGTCGGCTGCTGTACTGCGGCGAGTGGATCGAGAGCCAGGCCCTGCACATCTATCTGCTGCACGCGCCGGACTTCCTGAGCTGTGACGGCGCCATCGACCTGGCCCGCACCCGGCGCGCGGACGTGGAGCGCGGCCTGCGCCTGAAGCAGGCGGGCAACGCGCTCCTCGAACTCCTCGGCGGCCGCGCCATCCACCCCGTGAACGTGCGCCTCGGCGGCTTCCACCGCGCGCCCACCCGCGCCGAACTGCGCCCGCTGGCCCAGCGGCTGACGCGAGCCCTGGACGACGCGTGGGACACCGTGCGCTGGGTGGCGGGCTTCGACTTCCCCGACGCCGAGGTGGACGCGGACTTCCTTGCGCTGGCGGCCCCCGGCACGTACGCCATCGAGTCGGGCACACCGGCCGTGCTGCGCCCGGACGGCTCCTTCAACACCTTCCCGCTGTACGACTTCCCGCTGCGCGTCCGCGAGGAGCAGGTGGCGCACTCGACGGCCCTGCACTCCCGTCTCGACGGCCGGCGTCATCTCACCGGCTCGCTCGCCCGGTTCGCGATCAGCGGGCGCTGGCTGTCGCGCACAGCGGTGGAGGCGGCCCGTGCAGCCGGGCTCGGCGACCCCTACGACGGCGTGGCGTGCCACAATCCGTACCGCTCCATCCTCGTACGGGCCGTGGAGATCGTGTACGCGGTCGGCGAGGCGCTGCGCATCATCGAGACGTACGAGCCGCCGTCCCGCCCCTTCGTCGAGGTGCCGCCCGTCGCGGGCACCGGGCACGGGGCGACCGAAGCCCCACGCGGGCTGCTCTACCACCGCTACGCCCTGGCGGCCGACGGCACCGTCACCGACGCCCTGCTCGTCCCGCCCACCGCGCAGAACCAGGGCGCGATCGAGGACGACCTGCGCCGGACGGCGACGCGGGCGATCGCCGGGGCCGACCTCAGCGACGCCGAGCTCACGGACCTGTGCGAGCGGACGATCCGCAACCACGACCCGTGCATCTCCTGCTCCACGCACTTCCTCGACCTCACCGTCGTCCGCACCAACGGAGGCACCGATGACTGACGCACCGCACGACCAGTCCCCCACAGCCGAGTCCGCGCACCCGGATCTGCCGCGCGAGGACTCCCCGTACCACGTGAGCGACGTGATGACCCACACCGTCATCGCCGTCGGCCGGGACGCGCCCTTCAAGGAGATCGTCGAGCTCATCGACATGTGGAAGGTCAGTTCGCTGCCGGTTCTCGAAGGCGAGGGCCGGGTCATAGGCGTCGTGTCCGAGGCGGATCTGCTGCCCAAGGAGGAGTTCCGCGACGCCGATCCGACGCGGTACGACGTGCTGCGGCGCCTGTCCGACATGGCCAAGGCGGGCGCGATCACCGCGGGCGAGCTGATGACCAGTCCGGCCGTGTCCGTGCACGCCGACGCCACGCTGGCCGTGGCCGCGCGCATCATGGCCCGGCGGCGCGTCAAGCACCTGCCGGTCGTCGACGCCTCCGGGCTGCTGCAAGGCGTGGTGAGCCGCAGCGACCTGCTCAAGGTGTTCCTGCGCCCCGACGAGGACATCGCCGCCGAGATACGCCGCACCGTCCTGTCCTCGCTGCCCCCGGAAACGCAGGTCGACGTGCGCGTCCAAGAGGGCGTCGTCACGCTCGGCGGCACCCTGCGGGACACGGCGCTCGTCCCCGTACTCGCCCGCGCGAGCCGCGCGGTGGAAGGAGTCGTCGACGTACGTATCGACCTGAACCAGCCCGTGAGCGAGACGTGAAGTACCTCGACGAGTACCGCGACCCGGCCCTGGCCCGCCGCCTCCTGGACGAACTGCGGGCCACCGCCACCCGCCCCTGGCGGATCATGGAGGTGTGCGGCGGCCAGACCCACACGCTCGTCCGCCAAGGCATCGACGAACTGCTTCCCGCGGGCATCCGCATGATCCACGGACCCGGCTGCCCCGTCTGCGTCACTCCGCTGGAGACCCTGGACCGCGCGCTGGCCGTCGCCGCCCACCCCGACGTGATCCTCACCAGCTTCGGCGACATGCTGCGCGTGCCGGGCACCTCGACGGACCTGCTGTCGCTGCGAGCGCGCGGCGCGGACGTCCGCGTGGTGTACACACCGACGGACGCGGTCCGCATCGCCGCCGCGCACCCGGACCGTCAAGTCGTCTTCCTCGCCGTCGGATTCGAGACGACCGCGCCCGCCAACGCCATGGCGGTCCTGCACGCCGAACACCGGGGCCTGCCGAACTTCTCCCTCCTCGTCAGCCATGTCCTCGTGCCCCCGGCGATGACGGCACTGCTCGAATCCGAGGACTGCGAGGTCGAGGCATTCCTGGCCGCCGGGCACGTGTGCGCCGTCATGGGCTGGCACGCCTACGAACCCATCGCCGCCGTGTACCGCGTACCGGTCGTGGTCACCGGATTCGAACCGCTCGACCTGATCGAGGGCATCCTCATGGCCGTGCGCCAACTCGAATCGGGCCGCCACGAAGTGGAGAACCAGTACGTCCGGGCCGTGCGCCCAACCGGCAACACCTCCGCGCAGGACGCCCTGCGCCGTGTCTTCCGGGTCACGGACCGGGCCTGGCGCGGCATCGGCACACTGCCGTCGAGTGGGCTGGAACTCCGCGAGGAGTACGCGGAGTTCGACGCGGCCCACCGCTTCGACCTCACCGGCCTGCACTCTGCCGAGGACCCGCAGTGCATCGCCGGAGCGATCCTCACCGGGGCGCGGCTGCCGACGCAGTGCCCCGCCTACAAGGTCCGCTGCACCCCGCGTACGCCGCTGGGCGCGCCGATGGTGTCGACGGAGGGAACGTGCGCGGCGTTCCACGCGGCCGGGCGAGAGCCGGAAGGGAGCCCGGCATGAACCTCGACTGCCCCATCCCCCACCATGAGCGCGCACGACTCCTGCTCGGGCACGGAGCGGGCGGGCGGCTCACCGCCGAGCTACTGGAAGACCTCGTGCTGCCCGCGCTCGGCAGCCCGGCGGGCGGCGCTCTCGAGGATGCCGCGCTGCTGCCGTCCCAGCCCGACCTCGTCATCTCCACCGACTCCTTCGTGGTCAGCCCGCTGTCCTTCCCCGGCGGCGACATCGGCTCCCTCGCCGTGCACGGGACCGTCAACGATCTCGCCATGCGCGGGGCGCTGCCGCTGGCGCTGAGCCTCGCCGTGATCGCTGAGGAGGGACTGCCCCTCGACGACCTTCGGGCCGCGCTCACCTCGGCCGGCAAGGCGGCACATGACGTGCCGGTGCCCGTCGTCACCGGAGACACCAAGGTGGTCGGGCGCGGCGCGGCCGACCGGCTGTTCCTCAACACCACCGGGATCGGCCGCCGCATTCGAGGGCTCACACCGTCCGCGGCCCGCGCTCGCCCCGGCGACGCCGTCCTGCTGTCCGGGCCCGTGGGCCTGCACGGCACAGCCGTCCTCTCCACCCGCGAGGACCTGGGGTTCGAAGCCGACATCGCCTCGGACACGCGTCCCCTGCACCGACTGGTGGCGGCGCTCAGTCCGTGCGGCAGCGGCGTCCACACCCTGCGCGACCCCACCCGTGGAGGGATCGCTGCGGCCCTCAACGAGATCGCCCGCGACGCCGCCGTGTCCGTCGAGATCGACGAGGCCGCCGTCCCCGTGCCCGAACCGGTCGCCGCCGCCTGCGACTTGCTGGGCCTCGACCCCCTGACGGTCGCCAACGAAGGCTGCTTCCTGGCATTCGTCGCACCGGAATCGGCCGACTACGCGCTCGCCGCGCTGCACACCCTTCCCGAAGGCAGCTCCGCGGTACGCATCGGCGAAGCCGGGCCGGGGCCCGCCGGCCGGGTCGGCCTGCGCACGCTGGTCGGCGCGCGACGGATCCTGGACATGCCGCTGGGCGAACAGCTTCCTCGCATCTGCTGAGCGGAGATGTTTCATCCGGCGGCCACGGCGCAGCCCTGGTCCCGGATCAGTGAGTCCGCGATGCCGCGTGGTCAGGACCCGGTATAGCGGGCCAGGAACGCCAGTTCAGCCTCAGTGAGGCGGCGGGGCTGGCCATCTTCCAAGTCGTAGGCGGTGATGGCTGTCGTGCCCTCGGCGTACAGCTGCTCGGCGTCGCGGATCTCGTAAGCCAACTCGAAGGACGCGGCTCGGTGCTGCGCAACCCGGACGTGGACATCGACGGGGTCTTCGCGGTAGCGCAGAGCGGCTCGATAGACGACAGCAGCGCGGCTCACGACGAACGCCTTCTGGCGACGCTGCGCCTCGTCCGCGGGCAGGATCTCCTGGAACATCCGGGTGCGCGCTTCCTCCATATAGCGAAGGAACAGGGCGTTGTTGACGTGTCCGTAGGCGTCGGCGTCGGACCAGCGCAGCGGGCAAGGGTAGGTGTAGTGGTGCACGGGCTTCTTCCGTGGGGCGAGGCGTGCGGTGACGGCGCGGGGTGAGTGCGTCTAGGCGGTGCTGAGCACCCTGTGCGGACCGTGCTCGGCGGCCATTTCTGCCCGCAGTTCGCGCAGCAGGCTCACCTGCTCGTCGGCCTCGCTGAGGTAGTGGTCGAGGACGCCGAGCGCGTCCGCGGGTTCGATCGGCAGGCCCGCGTACATCAGGGCCTTCATCTCGGCCCGGGCCTGGTCGTCGAGGTCGGGCCAGGGCACCCGGGCGAGCACCATGATGGGGGTGACCTCGGTGACGCCCCACTGGTGCGGGCTGTCCTCAACCGCCCAGGTCACAGCGAGAGGGCCGCGCAGTTCGCCGCTGGCTTCCCCGACGAGGTACGGCGCCTGGGCCTGGATACGGCCGCCATCGCCGAACTCGTCGGCGGCGAGCGCGATGTGATCACCGCGGCCTGCACCAACCAACTGGCCGGAGTCCATGGCCCGGCCGGGAAGCCGTGCCCGGCCCGCCCGCGGGTGTGCCTGCTGTGCCCACTGGCGGTGTTCTTGCCGCGGCATGCGTCGAACCTGCTGCGGCTCGACGCCTTCTTCGGCCGACAGTTCCAGCAGATGACGACCGACCACTACCTGCGGGTGTTCGGCCCGTATGCGCACCGGCTCACCCACGACATCCTGCCGAAGTTCTCCACGGAGGCGAAGGCGAAGGGCGCGCTGGACGTGGCCGGCGACGACAGCGAGATCCCCCTGCGGCCCGAGGAGGCCACCGAATGAAGCTCCCCCGCCCTCTGCGGGCCCCGGCCTCGATCACCCGCCGGCCCGTCTCCGCTTTCGCCGGCTGCTACGTCCACGAGGCCATCGGCATGGCTCTGCTGCCCGGCTCCGTACGCTCGCGGTTCGAGGATGACCTGTGGGACATGCGGGGCCTGGCCGACAAGCCCCGGTCCATCAAACGGCACGAGCTGACCTGGAACTTCTTCAAGATCGTGGACCCGAAGTGGCGTGTGGTCGCCAAGGAGATCCTGATCGCGCTGCTCGCCCCACAGCACGACAGCGTGCTGGAGTGTGCCCTCGCGCTGCGCAAGAACCGCAGTCCCCGTACCTGCAACCGCTTCCTGAGAAGGTTCACCGCGTGGTTCAACTGGCTCACCGCGAACGGGATCACCTCTCTGGATGAGGTCACGCAGGAGCACTGCGACAGATTCGCCGCCGAGGAACAGTGGTACGTCCCCAAGCCGGATGCAGCACCGGTCCAGGCGGAGCCCGAGACGTTGGCCGAGAGCGTCCGCGTCGTCCAACTGATCACGCTGTACGGCGACTTGCTGTCCACGGACAGCTACCTGGCGGGTTTCGTCCCGTGGGACGGCCAGAGCACGATCAAGGTCGTCGGCGGCACGTGGCTGCGGGCCAATCGCACCCCCTCGGTACCCGATCACCTCCTCCAGCCTGTGCTGGCCACCTGCCTCTACCTGGTCAACACGGTCGGGCCGCACCTCGCCGACCTCGTCGAGAGGGTCCGCAAGGACGCGGCCACGACGAAGGACCTCCCGCGTGCCACGCTGACCCACGTCCCGGACTTGAAGCACCTGATCGCCCAGATGCACGCCGATCGCGTGCCGTTACCGCAGGCCGACGGCCGAGCCGACATCCTGCGCATCAGCACCGGTGACCTCGCGCCCCTCAAAGACCTCGCGTGGTATCGCCTCGCGCACCAGGTCGGCACCAGCACCATCGCCGGAGATTACCTGCGTGAGAAGATCGCGCCCGAGCTGCTCGCGCTCGCCGAGGACGTGGGATTCGAAAACTACTGGGCACGCACCGCGCCCACGATCGCCCGCGAAGAGGACGGCGCACTGGTGCCGTGGACAGCCCCGCTGTCCGACGCCGGGGTCGCGTCGATGGTCGCCAACGTTCTTTCCGCCTGTCTGGTGGTGACCAGCGCGCTCAGCGTCGGCTGCCGACGCCAGACCCAGACCAAGTCGGGCGGCACCCGGTACCGGCTCGCCGGCCGGTTGATCAAGGGACAGAAGCTCGGCGGGGTGCCCGACGAGTGGGTCGTGATCGAGGACGTGCACCGCGCCGTCGCCCTGGCTGAGCGCCGGCTGGGGGCGCCACCCGGCACCGCGTTGTTCAACACCGTCACCCTGTCGTTCAGCCTCACCCGCATGAGGAAGTGGCTGGAGGAGTCGGGGAACCGGGAGCGCCGGGGTCTGCCGATCATCCCGGCCGGCCCCATCAGCGCCCAGATGCTGCGCCGGACACTCGCTCTGTCGATCGCCGCGCGCCCCGGCGGATCCCAGCGGCTGTTCCTCACCGAGGTCGAGGAGGCAGAGCAGGAGAAGCACATGGAGCTCACCGTGGAGGCGTTCCGCGACCTCAAGGAGGGCCGCAAGCCCACCGGTCCCGGTGCCCGCGGGTTGATCGAGGCACTCCAGCATGTGGATGCACAGCTCAACGAGGCCGCCCATCACGATCCGAAGGTTCTGGAGGATGACCGGCACTTGGAGAACCTTTTGAGCAAGCTATCGAAGGTGCTTCACGTCGGGGCGGCGAACTTCTGCTGGTTCCGCGACCCGTCCAAGGCGCTGTGCCTCAAGCTCGCGGGCACCCCGAACGCCAAGAAGCCGCTGGTGGGGATGTGTGACTCGGCCCGCTGCCCGCAGGCCACCCACCATCGCAGTCACCGGCCGGTGTGGCTCGGACAGGTCACCCTGATCGACACCTTCGTCGAGAGCCCTCGGGTGGCCAAGGGCGAGAAGAAGCGGCTCCAGCCCGAACGCGACCGTGCCCTGCGCGTGGTCGCCGAGATCGACGCAGCTTCCCCGGCGGCGTGAGAGAGGAATGTGATGGCTCGGCTCACCGAGGAGGACAAGGCCCGCAACGAGGCCGCCATCCGGGCCGCGATGGAGCGGATCTTGAGCGGCAACCTGCCGCCGGGCGGCAAGACCCACCTCAAGACCCTCGCTGCGGTCGCCGGAGTCACCCGCACTGGCTTCTACCCGAAGAAGAACCGCGACGGCACCCCCAGACCCGGCGCCTACCAGCACCTGGCCGAAGAGTTCGAGCGCCGGGTGAGCGAACTCCAGCAGGCCGGGAAGATCATCGACCCGCGCGAGGCACAGATCGAGCGGCTGAAGGCCGAGCGAGAGGAACTGAAGAAGCGCGTCACGGACCGCGACCAGCGCCTGGAAAAGCTCACGGGATTCAAGCAGCTGGCGATCTCCCGTCTGGCCGCCCAGCACGAGGAGATCGAACGCCCGCCGTCAGATCACCGACGGCGCCAACGTCCGGGCACTGCCCGCCGCCGAAGACCGCACCGCGCCGTATGGTTCGTGCAGTTGACCGTTCTAGGCGACGCCGAGCCGCTCGGAGCGGGCCCGCTCGCGCACGACGGGGACCGTGCTGCACACGGCGTCGGCCAGAAGGTGGATACGCCAGCACAGGTGCACCCACCGCTCGGCGGCCGGGCCAGGACGGGGCGCGAGGACGAGCGTGTCTGCGGGCTCAGGCATCCGCAGCCGGACGGCGAGGCGCGACAGGTCGGACAACGGATCGCTGAATACCGCGAGTTCCCAGTCCAGCAGCCGTCCTGCGAGCAGGTGCCCGACCTGCAGGTTGCGGTAGCATTCAGTAGTTGTCACTTGTCGCCTGTTAGTGATCTTCTCGCTTGGGCTGTGTGTCCTCTTCGCACCGTTCCAGTATGGCCACAGAGCGCCCGAGAAGGGGCCGCCGCAAGCACAACAGCCCCACGGCTTCGATTCGGTACACGGGATGGCGCATTACTCGGGCGGCTATGGCTCAGCGACGACGGGTGGCCAGGTTGCCTATGAGAGCCGCCTGGAGTTGGCCCGCCTGCTGCTCGCCGACTTCGATCCGTCGGTGCGCGGCATCGATGCCCAGCCCTTGCGCATGGTGGCGCGTGTCGACGTCAAGGTACGCAGCCACGTTCCGGACTTCCCTCTGGTGATGGGCTCGGGGGCGGTGCGCGTCGTCAAGGTCAAGCTGGCCTCGCGCCTGCAGGACCCCAGAGGGCTCCGGAGCCGTCCGCGCCGACGCCGACCTTGACGCCACGGTCCCCCTCTGCCACGGCAGTTACTTTGGCGACTACCTGCGTAGCAGGCAGCACACACACCGCCCGACCTGGTCGACCGCATCGTCGCTCTCCTGTGGCCCGCCCTCTGCGCCGACGGCCCGACGGAGCCGCGCCCGGTCGGCGGAGGACCCGGCCACTGGTGATCGCCGTCTCCCGCCTGACGCCACGGCACAGAGCGCTACGGCGCGTCGTGCAGAGGAGCGTGGTTGGCTCGGACGAGGCGTTCCCCGCCGAACCTAAGGGCGAGGTTACGCAAGGGAGAGGGAAGGTTGCGGGTTTTGTCACGCCGGTGGTTCTGTTCCAGGACCCACTGGATCCGTGCCCTGCGGCGCGCCTGGTAGGCGGCCATAGCCTGGCTGACGGATTCGGAGCTCGTAGTGCTGAGCAGGTCCGCCAGTACGAGGGCGTCCTCAAGAGCCATCGCCCCGCCCTGGGCCATGCTGGGCGAACAGGCGTGCGCGGCATCGCCGACGAGCACGACGCGCGGGCGCACCCAGTCCGGGACGTTGATCTCCGTAAGCGGTGCGAAGTGCGCATCCTCTGCTTGTTCCAGCAAGGCCGGGACGGGATCGGCGAACCCGGCGAAATGAGACCGCCAGTCACCGGCGGGTGGCACGGGATATGCACTGTTGATGTCGGCGTAACAGTAGATCCAGTTATTGCCCAGGGGGACGGTCAGAAAGGTGCGGCCTCTGCTGCCCAGTCGCACGGTCCAATCGGTGGCATCTGCGCTGTCCGGCGTCTGCTGGGCGATGAACCTCCAGCAGATCTGCCCCAGGAAGCGCGGCGCAGCATCGCAGAACACGGTACGGCGCACCGCGGAGTTGACACCATCCGCGCCAACGACGAGATCGTACGTCTGCTGTTCGCCGCCTGAGAACGTGACGGCTCCCTCGGCGCTGATGTCGGTCACGGCGGTGCCGAGCCGTATCTGCGTGGCGACGAGCGAGGAGCACAGCATGGCGTGCAGTTCACTCCGGCTGATCGCAATGCAGTCGCCGACCTCTCCCCAGATCCTGCGGATGGGGATCTCCGCCAGGACGCGGCCGCGGTGGTCGAGCATCCGCTGCCGTGTCACAGGGCGTGCCCGGCGGGCGAGGTCGTCGCCCAGGCCCAGCCGGTTCAGTGCGCGCACAGCGTTGGCCGGGAGATACAGCCCTGCACCTGCGGTGCGTAGTTCGCTGTCACGTTCCACCACGTCTGCGCTCATGCCGTTGCCCTCGAGGGCCCGTGCCAGGGACAGTCCCGCGATCCCGGCACCGACGATGAGTACGCGAAGTTCTGCCATGCTGAATTCCTTGATCCTTGCTGTGGACGTGCGGGACTCGCACCGGCTCAGACCTCGCGTACGAGGCGGAAGCCGTACAGGCTGATGCGGGTGTCGGACACCCGGGTGCCGGCGGCGAACTCCCGCGCGCTGCACACCGCAGCGGCCTCCTCACGTGTGGGCCGGGGCCGGGGTGGTGCTGATGAACGCACCCTCGGTGAGAGCGCGGTGCACCGGGCACCTCTCGGCGATCTCCATCAGCCGTCGGTGCTGGTCGGCGTCGAGTGCACCATCGAGACGGATCTCCTGGGTGACCTGTGACACCTGTTCGTTCCCGCCGTCGCACGCGGCGCAGTCAGCAGCGTGGATGCGCCGGTTGCGGAGCGAGACGGTGACCTTCTCCAGGGGCCAGCCCTTGCGGTCGGCGTACAAGCGAACGGTCATGGAGGTGCAGGCGCCCAGGGCGGCGAGTAGCAGGTCGTAGGGGCTCGGACCGGTGTCCGTGCCCTTCGGTTCCGGTTCGTCAGCGGCCAGGAGGTGGTGGCCGGCTCGCACCTGCTGGCCGTATGGCCCGATCCCGTTCTCGCTGACCACGACGAGCCCGGCTTCTCCTGCTCGTGGGCCTTGTGCTGCGGTGCCCGGCTGCTGGGTGGTGGTGTGCGGTGTGGGCATGCGGGGTCTCCTGAGTTCGAGCGAGGAGGGCGGGGTGAAGTGGTACCGCGCTGGCGTCATGCCTGTCCGTGCAGGGCGCTGTTCGGGGTGCGGGTGTAGCGGCTGGCCCACGCGGCCAGGACGGTGGCCGCGTACTCGGCATCCTCCCGGTCGTTGAGCAGATGGTCGGCGCCGGGCAGGGTGACGTAGGACTTGGGGTGGCGGGCGGTTTCGAAGATCTGGCGTGCGTTGTCGACGCCGACGGTGCGGTCCGCCGGGGAGTGCATGACCAGCAGTGCCGCGTGCAGGGTGCGGATCCGCATGGCCTGGGGCTGCGCGAGGAGGTCGTCGATGAATTCTTGGCGGATGCGGAAAGACCGGCCTGCCAGGTCGACGTCGGCTTCGCCGCACCGGGTGATCTCCGCTGTGTGGTGGGCAAATTGGCGGACGACGTGGTCGGGTCCGGCGGGGGCGCCGATCGTCGCGACCGCCCGCACTTCGGGGATGCGGTGGGTGGCGGCGAGCGCTGCGGCGCCGCCGAGTGAGTGCCCGATCAGGAGAGCCGGTGGCGTGTAGTTCTCGCGCAGGTGGTCGGCCGCACGGACGAGGTCCTTGACGTCGGAGGTGAACGTGCTCTGGGCGAAGTTGCCGCCGGACTGGCCCAGGCCGGTGAAGTCGAAGCGCAGCACTGCAATGCCGTGTGCGGTCAGGGCTTTGGAGATCCGGGCCGCGGCGTGGCTGTCCTTGCTGCAGGTGAAGCAGTGCGCGAACACGGCATACGTGGCCGGGGTCTCGGCCGGGAGTTCAAGGATGGCCGCCAGCGGCGCACCGTGTGATCCCGGGAACGTGAGGTGCGTGCTGGATCTGTTCACCACATCCTCCTGGGTGGTTGCTGCGGCCCGGGCGCGGCCGACTGGGCGGGTCGGCGGCCGAGCGGTGTCAGAGGGCATGGGCCGGGCTGTGGAGCTCAGCCAGGACGGCCAGCTCGGCCAGCAGGTCGCGCAGCAAGCCCTCGGTGACGGGGTCGCCGTTGAAGGCGCCGTCGGCGTCGAAGCGCCGGTGGGACTGGAAGACGGTGACCTCCGGGTGGGCCACGACCGGGGCCTGGATGCGGTGCAGGATCTGCCGCAGGACCAGCTGGCCGCGGGCGGTGCCGAACTGGGAGGGTGAGGCGCCCAGGACGGCGACGGGCTTGTGGCACAGGGCGTGCATGCCGGTGGGGCGCGAGAGCCAGTCGAGGGCGTTCATCAGTACGCCGGGGATGGCGGAGTTGTACTCGGGGGTGGCGATGAGGATGCCGTCGGCCTCCCTCACGCGTCGGCACAGGTCGGCGACGGCGGCGGGTTCGGGGCCGTCCTCGAGGTCCTCATTGAAGAAGGGAAGGCGGCCCAGCCCTTCGTAGAGGTCGATGGTGACGCCGTGGGGGGCGAGGTTCTGCACAGCGCGCAGCAGTCCGGTGTTGTGGGAGGAGCGGCGCAGGCTGCCGGAGATGGCGAGGAAGGTCAGGTCGGACATCGCGGAGGGCCCTTCGGGGGGTGCAGGGTCGGGGCGGGGGAGCGGGCGGGCCGGCCCGGCACCAGGTGGTGCAGGGCCGGCGCGGCGGTCAGAGCGGCGTGCGCCCGCCGGGCAGCGGGTGCACGCGCGCGGGCCGGCGGGGGCTGGGTCAGATCGGGTAGACCGGCTGGGAACCGCGGACGGTGATCCAGCGGGTCTCGGTGAAGGCGTCGATGTTGGCCTCGCCGCCGAAGCGGGCGCCGGTGCCGGACCAGCCGACGCCCCCGAAGGGGATGCAGGCATCGTCGTTGATGGTCTGGTCGTTGATGTGAACCAGACCGCTCGGGATGCGCTCGGCGAGCTCCAGGCCGGCCATGACGTCGCGGGTGAGGATGCCGAGCGAGAGGCCGTACGCGTCGTCGGCGGCCAGCTGTGCGGCCTCGTCCAGGGTGGCGAACGTACGGACGGGCACGACGGGGCCGAAGACCTCTTCCGCATAGGCAGGCGCGTCGTCGGGCACATCGACGAGGACGGTGGGGCGGTAGAAGAGGTCGTCGTAGGTGCCGCCGGCCAGCAGGCGGGCGCCGGCGGCGATGCTGGCGGTGACCTGGGCGTGGATGGTGTCCCGCTGGTGGGTGTTGATGACGGGGCCGAGGTCGACATCGGAGGTGGCGGGATCGCCGACGGTGAGCTGCTCGGCCTTCGCGGCCAGACGCGCGGTGAACTCCTCGGCGATGTCGGCGTGGACCAGGATGCGTCCGGTGGCCATGCAGACCTGGCCCTGGTTGAAGAAGGAGCCCCAGGCGACCGTGGACACGGCGCGGTCCAGGTCGGCGTCGGGGAGCACGATCATAGGGTTGTTGCCGCCCAGTTCGAGGTGGGCGCGCTTGACGCCGCGGGCCGCCGCCTCGCCGACCTTGCGGCCGGCCCCGGTGGATCCGGTGAAGGAGATGACGCGCACGTGCGGGTCGTCGACCAGCGCGGCACCGGCTTCGCCGCCGCCGGGGACCAGGGTGAGCACGCCCGGCGGCAGGCCCGCTTCCTCGAAGATCCGCATGATGGTGACGCCGCCGCTCACCGCGGTGCGCGGGTCCGGCTTGAGGACCACGGCGTTGCCGAGCGCCAGGGCCGGAGCGACGGAGCGGATCGCCAGGATCAGCGGCACGTTGAACGGCGAGATGACGCCGACGACTCCGGCGGGCATCCGGCGGGTCATGCTCAGGCGCGGCTCGGCGGAGGGCATGACCTGCCCGATCGGGTGCGAGCACAGCACGGCCGCCTCGTAACACTCCTGCACGGCCTGGTCCGTCTCGAAGACGGCCCTGGCCCGCGTGCCGCCGCTCTCGCGGATCAGCCAGTCCTGGATCTCCGGCGCGGCCTGGGCGAACAGGTCACCGGCCCGCCGCAGTATGGCGGCGCGCTCGGTGTGCGCGGTGGCGGCCCAGGCGCGCTGGACCTCGGCGGCGCGGGACGCGGCGCGGGCGATGTCGCTCGCGCCGGCGGATCCGATGTACTCCAGCGTCTCACCGGTCGAGGGGTTGATGACGGCCGTCTTGCCGCCGGAGGCGTCCTGCCAGCCGTCGATGTTGATCTTTCCGGACCAGAGCGCAGGGTCGAACACAGACATGGGTTCCTCGGATTTCTTGCTCCGCCGCAGGGCGGACGAGTGCAACTTCAGATGAGCCGGGCAAGGGGCCGCCCGCCCGGTGGCCAGGGGTGGGGAACCACCGGGCGGGCGCCGTCCGCGCGGCTTCGGGGGGGGGTGCTACCGCACGGAGCCTGGGGGTCAGCGGGTGGCGCGGTACGCCTGGTTGATCACATCGGCGACGACGTGGGGATGGCTGACCATGACCGCGTGGGAGCTGTTGACCTCGGTGATGTGGGCGTCGGCACGCTTGGCCATGAAGCGCTCCAGGCTCGGGGCGATGGCGTGGTCCTTCTTGGCCACCAGCGCCCAGGACGGGATGGTCTTCCAGGCGGCCTGCTTGGCCGGCTGGCCGAAAGCCTCCGCCGCGATAGGCCGCTGGGAGGCGGCCATCAAGGCCGCGGTCTTGGCGGGCACGTCGGCGGCGAACGCGTCGGTGAACTTGGCCGGGTCGAGCATGACCTCGGTACCGGTGCTCCCGTCGGGCCGGGTGAACTGGAATGCCTGCTGCGGCAGCGGCGGGACGCCCGGGTCCGGGTGCTGCTCAAGGAGCCCGCCGAGCGTCTCGCCCTTGTCCGGAGCGAAGGCGGCGACGTAGACCAGCGCCTGGACATCGGAGATGTCGGCAGCCGCGTTGGTGATCACGGCGCCGCCGTAGGAGTGGCCGACGAGGATCTTGGGACCCTTGACGCCCTTGAGCATGCCCTCCAGGTACGCCGTGTCATAGTCCAGGCCGCGTAGCGGGTTGGCCACCGCCCGGACCTTGAAGCCCTGGTGGCGCAGCCGGGCGGCGGTCTCCGTCCAGCCGGAGGCGTCGGCGAAGGCTCCATGGACCAGCACCACAGTCGGCTTGGCTGCCGCGCTTTCCTGGTCCTGCGCCACGGCGGGCGCGGGTGCCAGTGTGGTGAGGAGCGCCGCGGCGGCCGTACCGACAGCGGCGGCAGCGCGACCCGTGTGCTTTTCAGTGCTCATGAGATTCCTTGCGGATTTCGTGCGGCAGATGCCGTGATCGGCAGGTGCCGTGAATGGATCACCGGGTGCGGCTGTCCCGCTCCCGGCCTGGGGAGGGCGGGCGAGGGCCAGGGGCCTCTGCCCGCGTGGCGCGCTGTCCGGCGGGACAACCATGCACCACACGTTTCGTTACAGTCAATTAATGGAACTAAACTGCTCGGGAGGGACCCGGAGCTAGCTAGGGTGGATGCCACACCAGGAGGGACAACACGCTGTGAGCAGCAAGGACCAGACAGGCGTCGGCCGTGCACAACGACCGCGACGCAAGGCCGGGACGCAGACGCGCGCGCCGGAGGCAGAGCGCAGCCCGCATCCCGGCGGCAGGCCGCGGGACCCGGCGATCGAGGAGGCGATCCTTGAGGCCACGCGCAAACGCCTGGCCACCGACGGATACACGCGGATGACGATCGGCGATGTGGTGGCGGACGCGGGCGTGACGCGCCCCACCCTGTACCGGCGCTGGCCGAACAAGCACGAGCTGGTGGTCGATGCGCTCCACTACGGCCTGCAGAAGCAGCGCGACGCCTACCCTCCCCTGGACGTGGACGGGATGACGCCCGTGGAGGCGTTCACCGAGGCCGTCCGGCGCCTGGACCCCCGCTACCACAACGAGCGGGCGATGGCGCTGCACGGCAATTTCATGGGCGAGGCCAAGCGCGAGCCGGCCCTGTTCGAGCAGATGCGCGAGCACGGCAACAAGCCGCGCTGCGCGGAGCTGATGGGGACCCTGCAGCAACTGCAGGAGGCCGGTGCGGTGCGCAAGGAGGCCGATCTCGAAACCGTGGTCGTCCTCTGTTTCGGCAGCTACTTCGGCGACTACCTGCAAACCGGAGCGGGCACCCCGGCCGATCACGTAGACCGTGTCGTGGCCGTGCTGTGGCCCACCATCCGGGCAGAGAAGCATGGGTAGCCTCCATCGGGTCGGGCTCCCGCGCGACGCGGGAGGGTCAAGGTCAGTCCGGCTGCGGGGGGGCGGGCGGGCGCAGCAGCCGTGAGACAGGGGGCATCCAGCAGGGCCGTCGTGGATCGGGGTGAAGGGGGCGCGGCGGCATCCGCGATCAGCGCTCCTCGGCGGCTGTGCTGATCAGGCGGGCGATCCGGGGCTGACCGGCACGTTCTTCACAGCCGGTCCGTCTCCGTCGGGACGCCGAGCAGGATGCGGCCGGTCGTCTCCCAGGTGGACGGGCTGACCTGAATGTGGGCGGTAGCGGTGGCCGCGTCCCGAAAGCGGCGCTGCAACGGCGAGTCGTCGTAGATGGCCGATCCGCCGCCGAGGTCGTACATCGACCGGACGACGTCCGCGGATGTGCGCGCGGCGTGCGTCGCCGCCAGCCGCAGCCCGGTGCGCAGGTCCACCGTCACCGTGCCGCCGATGCGCGCGGCGCGCCAGGCGTCCTCGATGGCCGCGTAGAACAGGGCGCGTGCGGCACGCAGCGATGCCTCTGCCTGCGCCACAGCAGCTTGCGTCACCGCCTTCTCACCGAGCGTGCGCCGTGCACCGTCCGGAACCTTGCGGCCCGCGAGATCGAGCAGGTCATCGATGGCCCCGCGGGCATTGCCCAGCGCCGCCGCGGCGACGGCCAGGGCGAAGTACCCAAAGACCGGGAACCGGTAGAGCGGTGCGTCGATCACCGGACCGTCGGACAGCGACAGCGTGCGGTGCGTGGGAACGAACACGTCCTTGGCCACGACATCGTGACTGCCCGTTCCGCGCAGTCCGGACGTCTGCCAGGTGTCGTCGAGGATCCGCAGCTGCGCGGTCGGGATCCCGACGGAGCGCCTCGCCCGCACGCCGTCCTTCTCACCCCGGCCGTCGTCCACGAGGCAGCCGCCGAAGAAGTAGTCCGCATGCCTGATGCCGCTGGCGAACGACCAGCGCCCGGAGACGACCACCCCGCCGTCGACGGGACGGGCCGTCCCCCGCGGCGCCCACACGCCTGCCGCGATCGAGCGCGGATCACCGAAGATCTCGGCCGCGCCGTCCGCCGGCAGATACGCCGCGAGCAGGCTGGTGGTCATGGCGATGGAGACGCACCAGCCGGTGGCGGCGTCACCCTGGGCCATCGTCTCGGCGCCGGCGAGGGCGTCGGCGGGTGGCGCCTGCGGGGCCCCGAGACCGGCGGGCGCTGCGCACCGCATCAGCCCCACGTCACGGAGTGCCTCGACCACGTCCGGCGCCAGACGCCGGTGGCGCTCGGTGTCCGCGGCCGCGGCCTGCGCCATACGGCGGATCCGGTCCGCCCCTGGCCAATGGCCCGCCCGGGCCGGTTCAGTAGGGGCAAGCGAACTGCTCATGATGCCTCTCTTCGACTTACAGGGGGCGGCGGTACGCGGTGAGCCGCGCATCGGCGCCGCTCGGAGCCGTGACGGGGTTTCAGTAATGTCCCGGAACCGGGAAAGGGATCGCGCAGGAGTACGCGAGGTCGTAGGGAGGGGCGGATCGTGGCCGATGCCTGCGAGCACCAGCGCCCTGGTCCAGGCACTCCGGTAGCAGCGGAGCCCTGACCTGGGCCGCTGCAGAACCGTCTCGCGTGCACGCCGTCAACGCGCTGTCGCGGGGCCTCGATCACTTCCCTGCTGGCCGGGGGACACCCTGGGGAGCAATGCGGACGGGACGGGCCCGGCTTCCTGCCCGGCGGCGGTACGGGCCTGCGCGCCTAGGCGGAGCTGTGGGCGGGGACTAGGTGCGGGCCGTCAGCAGGCTCGCGCGCAGGGCTTTCTTGTCGGTCTTGCCGACGGCTGTCCGCGGGAGGGAATCAGCAATCGAGTAGGAGGCTGGCGTGTAGAGGTCGCCGAGGGCGTCGACGATCTCGCGGGTCAAACGTGCAAGGTCTGGAGCGCGGGCAGGGTCGTGAGGCACCAGGACCACGTGCACACTCTCCTTGTCGTCGGCGCCGGGCAAGCCGATGGCGGCGCCGTCCTTGAGAGCGGGGTGCGCGGCGAGGAAGTCGTCGAGCAGGCGGGAGTAGACGTTGTCGGCGGTGCGGCCCGTCACGATGATGTCCCGCGCGCGGTCGACCAGATAGAGGTAGCCGCTTTCGTCCTGGCGGCCGATGTCGCCGCTGCGGAACCAGCCTGCGCCGTCCAGGACTTCGGCGGTGCGTTCCGGATCGTTCCAGTAGCACTCCATGACCGTAGGGCTGCGCACGTACAGCTCGCCGAGTTGTCCCACGGGCACGGCTGTGCCGTCCTCGTCCCGCAGCTCCACGTCGACTCCGGGCCCCGGGCGCCCGCAGCTGGTCAGCGACTCGGGCCGCTGCAGGTCGTGCTCCGCGGGGGTGAGTTCGGCGACGAGCCCGGTCTCGGATGCTGCGTAGATCTGGTGAAGTACCGGGCCGAGACGCTCGATTGCTTGCCGCAGACGTGGAGGGGAGGCGGCTGCTCCGCCATAGAGGAGATGCGTCAACGCGGGGAATCGGCCGGGGAGGCAGTCCGGGTGGTCCAGCAGTTCGTACAGCATGGGCGTCACTACGATCATTCTGCTGACGCGCTCGCGATCCATCACGGCCAGGGCGGTGCCGGCGTCGAAGGTCCTGAGCAGGACGATGGTATGGCCGCTCAGGGCGCCGACCAGGAAGGCGGCGTGGCCGCTGGTGTGCGTCACCAGCGTGCCTATCAGCATCGCCCGGTCGGCCGGCGCGCCGTCGGCGTACGCATCGGACGTCCGCAGGTAGCCGTCGTAGGAGCCGCTGCCGTGAACGACCAGCTTGGGCAGGCCCGTTGTGCCGCCCGTGTAGAGAAGGGTCATGATGTGGCGACCGTCGGCCGCCTCGTTCAGTGAGAGGGGGGCACTGTCGGACGCTGCTGCCAGGAAGTCGGCCGTGAGCGACGAGGCGCCGATGCTGAAGAGATGCGCCAGGTCCACCTGCTCGGCAATCCGGCTGGTCCGGTCTTCGAAGACCGGGTCGAACAGGAGCATCGTGACGTCGGCGCGCCGGATCAGCGCTTCCAGTTCGCTGGTGCCGGGCTCCGGCGGCACGAAGACCATGCGGCACCCGGCGAAGTGGACGGCCAGCTGCAGCAGGAGCGCCTCGGGAGAGTTCTCCACGAACAGCGCCACGCCGTCTCCCTCCGCCACTCCCCTGCGTCGCAGCGCTGCAGCGAAGCGCAGGACCGCCGTGACGGCCTCGGTGCCGCTGATGCGCCGCGCTCCCGCGACGATCGCGTCACGCTCACCTCTCGCTGAGAGCCGTTGCAGCACCGAGACGGTGTAGTTCTCGTGGGCAGTGGCCTTGTTCATGATCCTTCTTCGTCGCGTTGTTGAGGGTATTCCCGGCTCAGGGGATGGCCGCTGCCGTCGGTGTCGAGGCCGGCCTGGCGGTGCCTCAGCGGCAGCTTGTGTAGATGCCTTCGTGCTCCCAGGCACGCAGGGTGTCGTAGTCCTCGATCAGCTCGTGGCTGTTGGGGGCCGCGAGGTAGGCGAACCCGGGAGAGGTGGGCAGGCTGCTGGTGGCGGGGAGGTACTGGCCCGGGGCGAAGCCGGGGAAGACGGCGACGACGCTGGGAAGTTCCGCAATCTTGGTGAGGGCGTGGGGGTTGGCAGGGCCGGGGTGGTGGTTGATGAAGTCGACCCACCGCAACACCGGCTGCTGGCCCGCCTGCGGGGTAGTGCGGGTGTGCAGGGATGCGGGATCCATCGTGGCGGTGACCGTCAAGGCGGTCTGGGAGGGGCCGAGGTAGGCGTCCACCACGTCGGGCCCGGTGCCTCCGCCCAGGCGGGCGCCGGTCTCGATGAGGACCGGTCCCCGGTCGGTGAGCATGACCTCGGTGTGGGCGGGCGTTTCGGTGATGCCCAGCGCGTCCAGGACCTCCCGGACGTAGCCGACGAGCACCTTCCCGTCGGTGCTGGCGGGGGCAACGGGTTCCTGGAAGTCGTAAATGGGGGCGGCGGTCGGGCCGATGCGTTTGGTGTAGCGCCAGATCTCGGCGACGTAGTGCTCCCCGCCCGAGGAGACCGTGTTGATGCAGTACTCGGTTCCGTGCAGGCGTTCCTGGACGAGCACGGCGTCGTTGGGCTCGCCGAAGATGTTGGCGGTGCCCAGGACGGCGATGGCGGCCTGGCCGACTTCCTCGGCCGAGGCGCAGAACGTCACGCCGTCGGTGCCCGCGCTGGCCAGGGGCTTGACCACCGCCTCTTCCAGGCCCCCTACGGCGTACCAGTGCGCTGCGGCGCGGGCGGAGCGGACGACGGTGGTCTGCGGGGTCGCAATGCCTGCGGCTTGGACCGCCTGCTGCATGAGTGACTTGTCGCGGCGTGCCTCGACCAGCGCGGGGTCGTTCGTCGGCAGGCTCAAAGCGCTCGCGAGGGTCTCCGCCAGCACGACGCCGGTTTCGGTACCGGCCACAACGCGGGAGACACGCAGGCGGGCAAGTTCCCGCGCGAGGCTGGTGAAGTCGCCGGTGAAGCCCAGATCCACGACGTAGTCGTCGGGGCTGAATGAGCGGACGAGGAAGGCGCTGACGTCCGGCTGACTGCGTACGTGGATGCAGTCGACCCCCGCTCGGGCAAGTCGCTTTGCCAGCGTCGCCCCGGTGGAGTATCCGTCGACGATCACTACCTTCATGGGTGCTGTTCCTCTCGTGGTGCTGCGGTGCTGTGGGCACTGCGATGCTGGCTGTCGTGGGGTCGGTTCGGCAGGAGGCGGTGCTAGGTCAGCTCTGAGGTGTGGGAGAGGCGCAGGGCGCGGGAAAGCGGCACGCAGGCCAGGGCGCCCAGGACGGCGCTGGTCACCAGCAGGCCCGCTACCAGAGGGCGGCCTCCCGCGTTGAGGGCGCCGGCGATGCCCAGCGGAGTGAGCGAGGCGATCGCGCCCGCGACGCTGAGGGCGGCCTGGTAGCGGCCGCTGGCCCCGGGCGGGGCGGCCGTTGCGACGAAGGCGCCGGCGGCGACGCTGTAGCAGATCTCACCGGGCACCATGATCACTGCTGCGGTGGTATAACCCACGGTGGTGTGCTGCAGGGCCGCCAGTCCCATGGCGGCGCCCAGGATCAGGCTCCCGACGGCGAACACCGGGCCGATGGGGTAGCGGACGCGGTCGTCGGGACCGACCAGCAGGCGGGTCAGTGGCGGGCTGAGCAGCAGGACCGCAGCGGAGTTGGCGAGCATGGCGGTGCCGTAGGCGGACGGGGCGAGATGGTCCGCGCTCATGACCAGGGGCAGGACGCTGATCAGGCCGTAGGCACAAGTCGTCGCCGCGATGGCCGCAGCGACCATCCAGCGCAGCCGGGCATCGGAGACGATCTGTGCGTAGGTGGCGTGCTCATGCTGGCGTTCGGCCCGGGGCGTGCCGGGCCGGCCGGTCAGCATGGCTCGCACCAGGAGGGCTGCGGCCACGCAGGCAACGGCGTTGAGGGCGAACAGGAACCGGTAGCCGTGGGTGTGGGCCACAAAGCCGCCGACGCCAGAGCTCAGCGAGAGGCCCACGTTCGAAACCCAGTAGACCCAGCCCTGGGCACGGGTGCGTGCTCCCTCATTGGCCAGGCGCTCGTTGATCTGCGCGGAGACGGCCGGCCGGTGGACGTCCATGGTGCAGCCCAGGCAGAAGGCGAGCAGCATCAGGGCGTGCAGACTGCTGGCCACGGTGAGCCCGGCGCACACTGCTGCGGCCAGCAGCAGTCCCGCCGTGCACGCGGCACGGGATCCGATCCGGTCGGTCATCGCCCCGCTGACCAGCTGTCCGACACACCAGCCGACCCCGAAGATCGTCAACGTGGCGCCGGCGGCGGTCGTGCCGTGCGCGGCGCCGATGGAGTAGCCGAGGAAGTCGTAGGCAAATCCGCAGGCTTTGACCAGGAAGGTCGTTGCCAGGAGCGTGGTGATGACCACGCGGGCGGACGGACCGGACGGGCGGACTTGGGCGGCCGCAGGAGGGGGTGCGGTGACCGTCATGTAGAAGGGCCTGCCTTGTCCAGGAGCGCCACGTTGCTGGGCACTTCGGTGGTGGGAACGGGGAGGTGTGGGGCCGGGTGGGTCAGTTCGGCCAAGCCCGCGACGATGAGCTCGCGCAGGTGCGCAACCTGGGCGGGCCGGTGATGCCGCGGGCAGGAGGCCAGTTCGATGCTGCAGCGCCCGCTGAAGGTGGAGACGAAATAGCCGACCCAGGTCACCGCCTCGGAGGTGGCGAAGCCACGGAAGTCGACGATCTCCATCCCCGTCGGCACGGCGAGCTCGGGCACCGGACCCCAGTTGGTGATGAAGTTCCCGACACCGGTGCGCGCGCTGCCCTGTGCGGCCGCCGACGCCGCGGCCCGCATCACCGCGAGCGCGCTCCCGCCCTCGATCCCGGCGACGATCTGCGCCTTCGCCTCCTTGGCCAGGACATCCAGATCCGAAGTGGGCCCGCACGCGGTGACCGTGGGCGCGAATCCCAGGGCATTGGTGACCTCGTCGGGGCGCGCCACGGGGCGCAGGTGGGGGCGCAGGTCCACGAGATGGAACATGATCATCGATAGTTCGGCTGCGGCACCGGCCGATTCGGTGAGCGTCGCGCGTTCGGCGCGGATTATCGCCGCAGCCAGCAGGGCGTGCAGGGTCGTTCCCGATGCCCGCGCGTGGGCGAGCAGGGCGGCAGTGTCGCCCTGCGACAGGGTGATGCGCTGCGCCGGCTCGGGAGCGAAAACCGCGCCGCTCCCGATGTCGGCCGTGGGGGTGCTGTGCACCGGGCCCGCGGCCGCCACGGCGAGGTCAGGCAGGGTCATGGAGCGGGCACGGTAGGCATGTTCGAGGCTGCGCGGGTGGACCGGGGCCGGATCGGGGAACGCCGCGCCCTCCGCCAGGGCGGCGACCGTGTGCCAGAAGTGCTCAAGCAGCGCCAGTCCCAGCGGGGCGTCGTTGATCGCGTGAGACACCTGCAGTGCGACCGCGGTCTGTTCGCCCTCGGCCACGATGGTGAGTTTCGCCAGGCCGCGCGCGGGATCCAGGACCGTGAGGCCACGCTCGAGCCAGTCGGAGATCGCGCCTTGGACAATCTCGGTGGCCGCGGCGCTGGAGCCGTCGTCGGGAATGTGCAGCCAGCACTGCTCGCCGGTGATCTCTATCGTGCCGCGCAGCATCGGATACTTGTCGCACAGCAGCCCGAACGCGGTGCGCAGCCCCGCGATATCGACTTCACCAGCACAGACAGCCACATAGCTGACCGTGAGCTTGCGCGGCACGAAGCCGTGATCGATCCGGCCCAGACGGTATTTCATGTCCCCCTCCGCAGGCCGGTGGCCCAAGTGGCGGGCCTCGGGCTCGTGATCACACCAGGCCCAGCAGCGCGTGATGGGCGGCGCGCGCCCGCAACTCGCGCGCCGGGCTGGCGACCAGGCGCCCGTTCCGCATCCCCCGCAGCCCGCTGACGCGGTGCACCTCGGCGACGAGGGCACCGTCCGGTTGGGGCAGCACGTGTTCATGGGTGACGGGCTCGTCACTGCGGACGGTGAAAGGCATCGTGAACGGCGCGGCACTCACAGCGCAGGCCTCCAGGCACTTGTCGGATCGGGTGGCGCAGAGCCAGCCTGCGGCCGCCGCGACACCGTTACCAAGACAGCGCTAACGCTGGTGCCGGCAGCACCTGGCAGCCGGATCGGGCGTGGCTGATGATGGGTGGGTGAACTCCGCCCTCTCCCCCCGCCGCACCGAACTCGCCGCGTTCCTGCGCAGCCGCCGCGACCGCCTCACCCCCGCAGCGGCGGGCATAGCACCAGGACTGCGCCGCCGGACACCAGGACTGCGCCGCGAGGAGGTCGCCCACCTGGCCGGAGTCTCCATCACCTGGTACACCTGGCTCGAACAGGGACGCCCCATCAACGTCGGCCCGCAGATCCTCGACGCCATCGCCACCACCCTGCGCCTGGACGCCGCCGAACGCGCCCACCTCTACCGCCTGGCCGAGGTACCGATCCCCGCGGTGGCCACCACCGCCGACACGATCACTCCCACCCTGCAGGCGATCCTCGACGCCATCACCGGCTTCCCCGCCGCGGCCATCAACACCCGCTGGGACCTGCTGGGCTGGAACACGGCAGCCGCCGCGCTGTGGCCACGGCTCACCGCACCCGAGAGCTCCCGCAACGTCTTGTGGGAAATGTTCACCACACCCGAATGCTGCCGCCAGTTCGTCAACCGCGACGTCGGCCTGCCCCACATGGTCGCCTCGTTCCGTGCCGACTTCGCCCACCACCTCGACGACCCGGCATGGACCGACCTGATCCGCGCACTCGCCACCACCAGCCCGGAATTCACGCACCTGTGGGCCACCCACGACGTCGGGGCACCCCCGAGCCAGACCATGACCTACCACCACGCCGCGGTCGGCGAGCTGTCGCTGTCCCTGACGCGGATGGAACTGCCCGCCATCGCCGAAACCATCGTCACCGTGTGGACCCCCGTCGACGAGGACAGCCGTCGGCGCATGGACCAGCTCCTGGCCCACCCCGAGGCCCCCTCACTGGACCACACCCACTGAGACGCCGCCGTCGCGCCCGACGCGGGGCCGACGCAGCAAGATTGCCCAGCCCTCGGCGGACAAGCACTACTTCAGCATCCCCGCCGTCTGCATGGACAGCGTCGAACGCTACCGCGGCCAGTACCACGCCCACCGCTGCTCGGGCTGCGGTCACTGCACCGCCACCGTTGCCGGGTTCACAGCGGAAGGCCCCTGCGGTCCGTGGGATCCAGGTTCAGTTACGTAGCATCCCTGGTCGGCGCACCGGTGCTGCACCGCCAGTGCGCCGAGGTCACAGAGTTCGGGCAAGAGCCGGCCCGGCACATCGATGACATGTTCGTCACCATGCACGTGACCCAGGGGGTCGGTGCCTGTATGCAGGGCTTGCCTGGAAACGGGACTGCCATCGCATGGCCCATACGGCGGGCAAGGCGGTAGGAGCAGCCCCCGCTCGCCATGCTCCACAAGCGGCGCTTTCCGCTCAGCCACGTCTGACGGGCCGGGGGCGGTCGCGGCTGCGCCGTTCGGCGCTGGCATCGAAGGACCACGGGCGGATGTGCCCTCTGGACAGCGCCTGCGCGCGGGTGGCGGGACGGCGGCATGGCCAGCTCGCACTCCGACACCAATTACGTTACAGTCATTACTCGTAACGGTACCCCCGGAGTCGGGGGTCCGCCGCTGACGACTTCTACGCTTGAGGACAGCCATGGCAAGCGACTACGAACACGGCCGAGTGGGATTGCTGCTCGTTGACCTCGTCAACGAGAACTTCTCGAAGGACGGCAAGGCCTACTCCACCTACGCACCGGAATACGAACGCCTCGGCACAATCGGCAACCTGAAGAAGCTCATCGCCGGGGTGCGGCGGCACAAGGACGTTCCCGTCTTTTACTCGACGACTGCCTTCACCGATGAGGACTACTCGACGTGGCGGCATGTCTCCGGGATCCACCGGCAGATGTTCGACAACCAGATGTTCCAGGCCGGCACCTGGCACACCGAGTTCCACGAGGAGCTGGCTCCCCAGCCGAGCGACGTGGTCCTTGCGCCGCACAAGGGCCTCGACGTTCTCCAGCACACCGACCTCGAGTTCCAGCTACGGCAGCGCGGCGTTGAGTACCTGGCGATCGCCGGGGTCTCCGGGATCATGGCCGTGGAGTCGACGGCCCGCACCGCGATGGAGCGCGGCTACCACGTCACGTCGTTCACCGACGCGATAGCCGCCCCCGGTGGCCTAGTCACGTATCAGGCGATGATGCGCGGCCTGACCATGGTCTCCCACAGCGTGACCGGCGTTGACGACTTCCTGGGCTCGCTCGACGAGCTGACGGCATAGCCCATTCACCACCGATCTGGTAAGGAAAGTAGCTGGGGCATGCAGCAGGCACGAACGCGGTGGGCCGACATTTATGACCGGTTCCTGGCCTCCGATCCCGGCATGACCCGGATGCGGTCCGCGCTCAGCACGGTCTGCGCGGTCGGGCTGACGCTCGGCATCCTCGCTGCGCTGGATGCCCCGGTGCCAATCCTGGTGACGGGTGCCCTCACGGCGATGGTCAGCACGGCCGCGGTCACCGAACCCCGGCCGCACGACCAGGCGCTGACCCTCGCGCTGGGGGTACCGGTCACCCTGGCGGTCATGGCGACCGGCAGCGCGCTGGCACCGTATCGGGTGGCGGCGGACGTGGTGTTCGTACTGCTGATCTTCGCCGCCATCTACATCCGGCGGCTGGGACCGCGCGCTACCACGCTGGGCGTCTTCGCCTTCCAGCTCTTCTTCGTGACCCAGTTCGTCGAGACCCGTGTGGAGCAGTTGCCGCAGCTGGGCCTGGCCGTGCTGGTGGCCTTCGCCAGCACGGCGCTGGTCCGGTTCGCCGTCCTGCGCTCACCGCCGCGGCGGACGCTCGCACGGCTGCAGCGGGCCTTTGGGCTACGGCTAGTAGTGGTGCTCGACGCACTGGTCGAGGTGGCCGAGTGCGGACCGCAGGCCCCGCGTGCCGAGCGGGCGGCCGACGCCCTGCGCCGGTCCACGGCCCGCCTGCACACGGCCGCGTTGATGATCCAGAACCAGCTGGCAGTCGGCACACCCGATGCGCGCACCGCCACCGCGATCCAGCGCCGCGTGGCAGAGGCGGAGACTGCCGCGGAGCGGCTGGCCATCCTCGTGCTGCGGGTCCTGCGGCCAGGCGCCGCCATCGACACCTTGACCCCGCACCTGACGAAGGCCCGCCCCTCCGGGTCTGCCATCGAGGCCCGCGACAGGGCGGCACTGCCCGTGCTGATCGCGGAGCTGCGTGCGCTGCGTGTGACAATCGGTCCGGGTCCGCTGCACCCGCCGGGCGTCGACCCCGCCGAGGTCCGCCATCAGCTGCTCGGATACCGCAGTGACGAGCAGCTGCCCGATGCCTCCCCGGCGATGCAGGACGTCTTCCGCACGACCGGGGACTTCGCTCACGCCCTGTTCAGCCTGCACCTGGCCGTCGACGGGGAAACCCCCGCGGTCCAGGACAACCCCCAGGCGGCACGGTCGCGTCAGGAGCTCAAGGCGGAGGAATCCGGCCCGGCGAAGGACTCCATTCCGAAGCAGCAGAGCCCCCGCATCCGCCCCACTACCAGGACCGCGCTCCAGGTCGCGATCGGATCGACGCTCGCCGTCGTCGGCGGTGAACTGGTCTCACCGCAGCGCTGGTACTGGGCCGTCTTCACCTGCTGGGTGGTGTTCATCAGCACCGCCTCCACCGGCGAGATCCTGGTCAGGGGATACCGGCGCCTGATCGGCACGGTGGCGGGTGTCGTCGCCGGGCTCGCACTCGCCGCCCTGATGGGCAACACCCCCTGGCTGGCCTTCACCTTGGCGGGCCTCAGCGTGTTTGGGATGTACTACACGATCACGGTGTCCTACACGCTGATGTCCTTCTTCGTCACCACGATGATCGGCATGCTGTACACGCTGCTCCACACCCTCACCCCGGGCGTGCTGGTGGTGCGGATCGAGGAGACCGCGCTGGGGATCGCGTGCGGGCTGACTGCCGCTCTGCTCGTACTGCCGGTACACACACGGGAACGCACGGACCAGTTGCTGCGCGACGCGCTGGAGCGACTGCGCGCGGTGCTCTCCCAATCGCTGGCCCAGTTGGGCGGCGAGTCCGGCGGGGACCTGCTGGATCCGGCCCGCGCGCTGGATTCGGCCCTGGACAGCCTGCGTCTGTCGGTGCAGCCGCTGATCACCCCGATCAGCCCTCTGCGGTCCCGGCGGCGCACCGCGCTCTGCGTGCTGGGGCTGCTGGAAACCGCGGCCTTCCACACCCGCAGCCTGGCTGCCACCGCCGAACGGGTGCCGTCCGGCCTCCACATCGGCGCCGATCCGCGCCTCGTGAACGAGGCCTCCCGGATCGACCGCAACCTCGCGACCCTGATCAGCCAGGTAGCCGTCCAGGTCGAAGGCGACACCACGCTCGTACGCGGTCCCGGGATTCCCACCCAGCTCGGAGTAAGCGAGGGCGGGGCACGTCCCGAAGACGTCAACGCGACGCGACGGGTCCTGCGACACCTGCAACGTGTGGACGAGAGCATTCAGAGCCTGGCTCGGACGCTTCACCTGCCCGTCCACGATGACTCGTGACGCAAGCACCGGCAGGTCACCAGGCCCGCGACGCAAGACCTCCAACCATGCTGCCTCCGCGGATAGTTGATGACACTGATGCCAGCAGCCCAGTGCACCATGCGGCACTGACACCCCGCCGCGATCTCCACTGCGTCTGCCCGGCCGGTCATCCCCTAACCCGCCGAAAACAGGCTCCGTCGTTCGCACAGGGCTTCCGTCTCTCCGGGCCGCCGCGTCCACGGCCGCAGGCTTCAAGCGACCGGCACCCCTGCGGTATCGAGGAGAGCAGGGCTTGCCGATCTTCCGGTGGGGCCAGTGAAGGATTTACGCAGAATCCAGGGAGCATCTGCTGGAGAGGTGAGCCTGCCCCAAGGCTACGCAGTGTGGCGGCCGCCGCCTGCGGAGGCCAGATGCGGGCGGCGGCCGCGTCATGTGAGGCGCCGTAGTTCCCCTCCCACGGCGGCCTCACGGTGGTGTCCCACCCAGGCGTTGTGCGCCGGATACGCCCCGCAGGGGCAGGGCCGGCGGCCGGAGTCGCGTTGTCGGGGATGCGTCTCCGGCCCGCTTGCCCCGTCGCCCCTGGGCGCCGGTCCGCGTGTGGGGCCGGCGCCTAGCTAGATCTGGTCGAGCCTGTCGTTCCCGGGTGCCCGATCAGGAGGTGTCGGCGAGCTTGGAGTCCATTGCGCAGAGCTCGTCGGCGCGGCAGTCGGGGTAGAAGCCGCTCCAGGATGCGGGGCCTCCGCTCCAGCCTCGGCCGAAGACGGCGAGGTGATTCCCCCTGAGGTACAGGACGCCTCCCTGTGTCCCGTGCGGTGGCGTTTCGAGGAGCCGCGCGAGTTCGGTTAGGTCGAGGCCGTAGTCGTTCCGCCACATGTCCACGATCTCGCTTCCGTCGCAGCCCTGGCAGGTGTTGGTCGCGAAGTGTTGTGCCCCGCCAGGGACGCTGTCGATCAGTCGGGCGAGGCGGCGGTAGTCCCCGGCGCACGCCGCCTTGTAGACCGGCTCGGCCAGGACGCGATAGGACTTCGCGACCGGGTCGGATCCGTCGGGATCGCCGAGGCCGGACACGTTGACGCCGGGGCAGAGCGGCGGCGCCGTCTGCTCGCTGTCGTGGTCGGGCCGTGGTGTGCTCTCCCCGGCTCCGCAGCCCGGCAGCAGCGCCGCGGCGAGACAGAGGGCGATCAGCCGACCGGTACGAGAAACGTGCCGCACCCTCAGATCCCCTGACACTGTCGCGCCGCGTCGACGTCCGGGCCCACGGTCTGGCACATCGAGTAGTCGCTCTGCATGCTGAAGACCCGACCGTAGCGCTCCTCGCCGTCCGGGCTGCGGCTGACGCCGGAGACCTGGAAGGGCCGACCGTGGTCGTCAACGATCATGTACTTCCTGCGGTCGCCCAGCATGTACGTCACCTTGAGCCGGAACGCCACATGGAAGCGCTCTGTCCTGGCCCGGAGCACCAGCACGTTCTGCTCGTCACGGCGGAGCGTGATGGTGGTGTCGGCGAAGAACGGAGGTCCGGGCCTCACAGCGCCTGCGTCGGGGTTCGACTCCGAGAAATCGGTGTCACGCACCGCCTTGCGCGCCACCGGGTTGGGCCGATCCAGGTCGTAGATGACCTGAAACGTGGCCGATCCCGCCTGACTCCCCACGGCGAAGAGCGTGCCGGCCAACGGGCTCGCGCGGCGGACGATGACCGGACGTACGTCGAGGACGTTCACCTGCTGGTCACGCCGACCGGTCAAGGTCAGACGCAGTGTCTGTTCCCCGACATTGACCGCCCCTGTGGACCCCAGGAAGTCGTCGTACTTCTCCGAGGTCGTGGACATCGGCTCGGCCAGGAAACGGGACTGCGCCGAGGTGGGCCGGAAGTCGCCGCTCGTAGCCGCCCACCAACCCTCGTCGTCGAGCCGGACCGCCTCCACGGACGCCGCAAAATCCGGACCGGACGCGGTGCCGGACACCAGGCCACGGATCTGCGGCTGGAACGCCAACGCCCCACCGATCGCCGACAACACCGCCACCCCAATCGCCGACACGACGAGCCGCCGCGGCTTCCCCCCGCCCATGCCCGTGATCGCCTTGCGCGCACTCCCCCCTCGGCGCCACCGCCGAGTCCCGGCCGGACGCCCCGAGCCCTCGGCGGGTTTCTCCGGCCCGGAACCGGCTGGCGAGGAGGAGCCGGTGACCGTCACATGGAGATGGCCGATGCTCCCCGCCTGAATGGCCGGTCCCGCCACCTCGCCAGAAATGTCGTTCCGGGTGGCCCGCTCTGCCCGTGTCTCATCGCCGTCCGCGCGTGCCATGCTCCGCCCCGTCCGATTCGTCTACCCGGTGGACTACCGTCCGATGAACCGACAACGGCGTCGGACCCGTCCGGGTTACAGGGCGAAGGGATTTACTAGGACTCCGTTAGGTCTTCTCGTGTGGCCTGCTCGGGAGCATGCTGGAGTGTGTGGATGCACTCGAAGTGATGCATATCCGGGTGAAGTTGGCGTTGTTCGTGGCGGATGTGTTCGCCTCGGTGCCGCGCAAGGACCAGCGGTCCAAGGGCGAGTGCTATCTGCGGGGGCTGATGCTGGACGGGCGCCGTAAGTCGATCCAGGCGATGGCCTCTCGGCTGCCGGACGGCAACGAGCAGAACCTGCAGCAGTTCGTGAACCAGTCCACCTGGAACCCGGCGCCGGTGCGGCGGCGGATCGCCGAGCGGATGACGGCGCGGATCAGCCCCGAGGCGTGGGTGGTCGACGATGTGTCGTTTCCCAAGGACGGCCGGCTGTCGGTCGGGGTGGCCCCGCAGTACTGCGGGCCCTGGGCAAGCGGGCCAACTGCCAGGTCGCGGTGAGCGTGCACGCCGTCACCGCCACGGCGTCCTGCCCGCTGCAGCCGCTGCAGGAGTGGAAGCGCCGCGTGCGGGGGCGGCTGACCAGGTCGTGGAACACCTCGATCAGGCCGTAGAAGATGTCTTCGTCCCACGTCTCCGGTGTCAGGGGCCACAGATGAGGGATGCCGAGACGCCGGTCGATCACCTCGGAGGCGTCCGGGAGCTCGCTGTGGTCGTCGACGCATTCCTCACCGAAGACCTCAACCAGGTAGCCGTTGTCGGCGAACTCGCCGATGAGCCGTGCGAAGTCACGCCGTGTGTCCCGTGGAGTGCTGCCGTCATGCGACAGCCCGTTGCCGCGGCGCTGCGGCCAGTAGGGCCGGGGGGGCTGCCGCATGACGGAGCTCGCCCGCCCGGTTGACCAGTCCGGTGAACCACTCCCGTTTGCCCGTCCCGGCCCGGCTGCCCCAGCTGGGAGTGGTGGACGACCAGGGGTCGTCTGTAGGCGCATCGCGGTCTGGCAGCTCCTCGAAGTCCGCGACCGCGGTGGTGCCGGCCAGGGCCTCGGTGATGAGCCAGGTCGCTCGGTCCTGCCAGGAGCCCGTGGACCGGAGGACGCGCTCGCCCTCGGACATGAACAGCGATGCGGGCCACAGGAGTTCGTAGTTGCTCAGGTCCAGACTCACTGCAACATCATCACCCATCGGGGACGGGCCCTGGCACTGAGTGATGAATTCCCGTCTCAGCCCCGGATGAGCTTCTGGAACTGCGGGCATCCGATGGCATGCCACTCCCTCACGAGGACTTCGTCGGCAACCATCACGACCTCTGCGTGCCACGGCAGACAGCCGTGGCACGCATGGATCTCGTACGAGTTGCCGTCGTCGTCGAACGCCTTGAGGTCGACGGAGCCGACCGGCGCTCGGTAGGTGACGTCCTGCTGCGGATCGGAGCCTTCTGCCGTGGCGGTCACTATCTACGAGCGCTCGGAGGGGCCCTTCGGGGCCGGGAACACGCGCTCACTCCCTGCTCACCCTGAGCGGCTGCACCTTCCTCCGGCAACGCGAAGCCGACCCGGTACTCGAAGCCACGGCTCCCGACATCGGCCAGATCCGTACCCTGGTGGAACTGATCCGACAACGCATCGACAGGTGGGCGGACTTGAGCACGGCAGACGTCCGCTCCGTACAGAGCACGGACCTGGTAACCGGGCGGGCGTGGGAACACACCGAATCCGACGTCACTGACCCGTTCCGCGACTTCCGCCCGCCGCCGGTGCCGACGGCTGGCCGCCCGTCACCTCGGGGTCCTCAACTCCGGCCGCCGACCGGATTCGGCTCCACGCGGCCGGTGCCACGGCCCCCCATCGAGCCGGAGGGCCCCACAATCGAACAAGCCGTACAGGCCGGCTTCGCCCGCCTGGGGCTGACGAGCGACCAGGTGAGCATCGAGGTCCTCCGCAAGGCCCGGCACTCCTTCTTCCGCAAGATCCTCCAGGAAAACGGGTCAGGGATCTCCGGTTCGCTCTGCACAACACCCCGCTTTCCCACCACAGCGCGTACCAGGAGGTCGAGCAGATCCTCATGTCCGAGGTTCCTCAGCATTTCGGCGGAGGGGAAGTTCACCGCGAATGCCGCCTGACTGACACGGCAGCTGTAGTTCTTGATCACGGTTGGTCGTGACGGTGGTGTCGTTGCTGGTGGCAGGCGGTCGCGACGGCTTGATGACGGCGCCGCCAGGTGGTCCAGTGCAGGACGTGATCGCGGTCGCGGGCGGGTGGCGGCAGCACGAGGGCTCGCAGGAGCCGGATGAGCTCGGGGCAGCTCAGCGGGACGAGCGCGGGATCGGCCTCGTCGGCGTCGTGGACGGCGGTGGCCATGAGGGCCAGGACGGCGGCGGCGATCAGGGAGAACAGTGACCAGCGCCAGGCCCAGTCGTACTCGCGGGTGCCCTTGGTGCCGTGTCCGGTCTGCCTGCGCATCCACTGCCCTGGCTCCGCGTCCTGACCGAGCTGGAGAACCGCGGCGTCGAGGACGTCCTCATGCTGGTATGCGACGGGCTGAAGGGCCTGCCCGACGCGGTCGGCGAGGTCTGACCCAAGACCGTCCTCCAAACCTGCGTCGTTCACCGGAAAACTCCAACGACAGCGCCTGGCTCAGCAACCCCGACCAGCCCCTGACCGACTACGAGCGCGTCTTCGGCACGATCGGCACGCAGCGCTCGCTGCGGACCCGCGGCGCCATCGAGGACGTGTCCGCGATGGCCGCGCGCGGCGGGCTGACCGTCAAGGACCTCCAGCGCCAGCAGTTCGCGAACCGCGTCCCGGCCGGTGACCTCGCGGCGGCCGACGTGGCCCGCGCGTGCGCCGCGCTGCCGCAGGGTGCGGCGAAGTCGACCGACGGCAGGGTGGTCGACGTACGCAAAGCCTGCGAGGTGATCAAGTCCTGGGACCGCACGATGAACACCGACAGCAGGGGCGCACTCCTCTACGACCGCTTCTGGCGCGCGCTGATCTCCAAGGTCCCGAACGCCCAACTCTGGAAGGTGCCGTTCACCCCCACCGACCCGGTACGCACGCCCCACACCCTCAACACCGTCACCCCAGGCTTCACCACGGCACTCGCCGACGCCGTCACGGACCTCACCACAGCAGGCATCCCCCTCGACGCACGCCTCGGCGACCACCAGTTCGTCGTACGCAACGGCAAGCACCTGCCCATCCACGGCGGCACGGAGTCCCTGGGCGTCTGGAACAAGATCGACCCCCAGTGGAACGCCCCAGCGGGCGGCTACACAGAGGTGAGCCAAGGCTCCAGCCACATCCAGGCAGTCGGCTGGGACAAAACCCCCTGCCCCAAGGCCCGCACCCTCCTGACCTACTCCCAGTCCTCCAACCCCAACTCCCCCCACTACAGCGACCAGACACGCCTGTACGCCAATAAGCGCTGGGTGACATCACGCTTCTGCGAGAAGGACATCCGCAGCGCGCCTGGCTTGAGGGTGGTGAAGGTGCGGCAGGACTGAGGCGGTTCCGAAGCCCGGCTGTCGCCTCGGTGACAGCCGGGCAAAGCGCCTAAGAATGCGCGCCCTCTCCGCCGTCGGCGAGTTCAGCGATCACCTCTGCATGGCACGGCTCCGGCACGCACCAGCAGCCGAGGCGGTGGCCCTTCAGGGGCGGGAGGAGGGCCAGGAGGTCCGGGCGGGACAGGAGGTGGGCGCGGTATTGGGTCACTACCTCTTCGCGTGTGCCGTCGGGGCCGGGGCGGAAGGGGCTGGCCAGGGGGGAGCCCTTCAGGTGCCAGCCGCCTCTGTTCATCGGCCGGCCCACGTAGACGACGTCCGCGTAGTCGGGGTCGTCCCGGTGGCCTTTGAGGTTGACGACCGCCGTACGGCTCATGGTCTTGCTTGCCTTCGTCATGTGGGGCTTCTGTGGTGGTGCAGGCCCCTCTTCATCGTGTCACTTCTTGTGGGGATTCGCCGTACGAGGCGTCGGTGCTTGGCCCGACCGGCAGCGGTCGGCAGCGATCGGCGCCCTCACATCGCCCGCTCCCGGCCCTCCCAGTACGGCTCCCGAAGCCGTCGTTTGTACAGCTTGCCGTTGGGGTCGCGGGGCATCGACGCGACGAAGTCCACGCTCTTGGGGCGCTTGTAGCCCGCGAGGTGGTGCTCGCAGTGGCGCAGGATGTCCGCGGCGAGCGCCTCGTCCGCGGGGTGGCCGTCGGCGGCCTCGACGACGGCCTTGACCTCCTCGCCCCAGTCGTCGTGCGGGATGCCGAAGACGGCGGCGTCGGCGACCGCGGGGTGGGCGAGGAGGGCGGACTCGATCTCGGCCGGGTAGATGTTCACGCCGCCCGAGATGATCATGTCGATCTTGCGGTCGCGCAGGAAGAGATAGCCGTCCTCGTCGAGGCAGCCGAGGTCCCCGACGGTGAAGAAGTCGCCGATGCGGTTCTTCCGCGTCTTCGTCTCGTCCTTGTGGTACGAGAAGCCGCCGGTGCTCATCTTCATGTAGACGGTGCCGAGTTCACCGGGCGGCAGCCGGTTGCCGTCGTCGTCGAAGACGGCGAGCTCACTGATCGGCCAGGCCCTGCCGACCGTACCGGGCTTCTTCAGCCAGTCCCGCGCCGTCGCGAACGCGCCCCCGCCCTCGCTGGCCGCGTAGTACTCCTCGACGCACTCCCCCCACCACTCGATCATCGCCCGCTTCACATGGTCCGGGCAGGGCGCCGCCCCATGGATGGCGTGCCGCATCGACGACACGTCGTACGCGGCCCGGGTCGACTCCGGCAGCGCGAGCAGACGGTGGAACTGGGTGGGAACCATGTGGGTGTGCGTGCACTTGTACGTGTCGATCAGGCGCAGCATCTCCTCGGGCGTCCACTTGTCCATGAGGACGAGGGGGTGGCCGATGTGCAGGGCGGCGCCCGCGAATTGGAGCACGGCGGTGTGGTAGAGCGGTGAGCAGACTAGGTGGGTGTTGTCGCCGAACGGTTTGATGCCGAAGATGCCCAGGAATCCGCCCAGGTAGGACTCCTCGGGTGGCTTGCCGGGCAGCGGGCGGCGGATGCCCCGGGGGCGGCCCGTGGTGCCGGACGTGTAGTTCATGACCCACCCGAGGGTGCGGTCGGCGGGCACCGACTCGGGCTGTCCGTCGAGGAGTTGGGCGTACGGACGGAATCCCGGTACGTCGCCGCCCACGACGTACCGGTGCGTCGGCGGGAGCTTCGCCTCGTCGGCCGCCGCTGTCGCCGCGTCCCCGAACCGCTCGTGCGCGACGAGCACCTTCGCGCCCGAGTCGGCGACGATCCAGGCGATCTCGGGTCCCACGAGATGGTGGTTGACCGGGACGAGGTAGAACCCGGCCTGCGAAGCCGCGAGGTACGCGGTCAGGAACTCCACGCCATTGGGCAGCACGACGGCGAACGCGTCGCCGCGCTCAAGGCCCGCGCCGCGCAGCCCGTGCACGAGCTGGTTGACGGCGGCGTGCAGCCGCCCCGCCGTCCACTCCTCGCCGCCGGGCGCGACGAGAACGGTGCGGCCGGGGTCGGCCCCGGCCTGAGCCCAGAATCCGTTGGGCGGGGTGCTCATGGGGCCTCCTCAGCCTCGTCCTGCGATGCGGTTGAGCCGGGTGACGGCCGATTCGAAGCCGCGCGTCAAGTCGTCGAAAACGCCCTGCACGCTGCGCTCACTGTTCATCCGGCCCACGATCTGCCCGACGGGCGTACCGAGCAGCGGCTCCACCTCGTACTTCTGGATCCGCGACACGGCCTCGGCGACGAGCAGCCCCTGCAGCGGCATCGGCAGCGTTCCCGGCCCCTGCGGGTCGTCCCACGCGTCCGTCCACTCCGTACGCAGCTGTCGCGCGGGCTTGCCCGTCAGCGCGCGCGAGCGGACCGTGTCGCCGGAGCCCGCCGCGAGCAACTTCCGTGTCAGCGCCCGCGAATGGAGGTCGGCCTCCGTCACCGTGAGCCACACCGAGCCGAGCCACACACCCTGCGCGCCGAGCGCGAGCGCCGCCGCGACCTGCTCCCCGCTGCCGATGCCGCCCGCGGCGAGGACCGGCAACGGCGCGACGGCGTCCGTGACTTCGGGCGTGAGCACCATGGACGCGATCTCACCGGTGTGACCGCCCGCCTCGTACCCCTGCGCCACGACGATGTCGATGCCGGCGTCCGCGTGCTTGCGCGCGTGCCGGGCGCTGCCCGCGAGGGCCGCGACGAGCACGCCCTTGTCGTGGGCGCGGGCAACAACGTCGGCGGGCGGTGAACCGAGCGCGTTGGCAAGCAACTTGATGGGGTAGTCGAAGGCGACGTCGAGCTGCCCGCGCGCCACCTGCTCCATCCAGCCGGTGATGCGCCAGCCGGACGCCTCGCCCTCGGCGAGAGAGGGCACGCCGTGCTTGGTGAGCGTGTCCTCGACGAACCGCCGGTGCGCCGCCGGGATCATCGCCTCCACGTCGGCCTCGGTCAGGGTCCGGTTCCCCGGGGCCTCGGCCTTCTTCGCGGGCATCACGACGTCCAGGCCGTAGGGGCGGCCGTCCACGTGCTCCTGCATCCAGTCGAGGTCGCGCGCGAGGTCGTCGGGCGCGGTGTAGCGGACCGCGCCGAGCACACCGAACCCGCCCGCCCTGCTGATGGCGGCGGCCACGGCGGGGAACGGCGTGAAGCCGAAGACGGCGTGCTCGACTCCGAGTTGCTTGCTCAGCTCCGTCTGCATGGGCGCAGGATGCCGCAGCGGGCCGGACGACGGAAGAGCTTTCTGATGAACCGTCAGATTCTTTACATGTGTCGGCTCTCGCGGGCCGGCGCACGAATGTCTGACCGAGCGGTCAGGTAGCTGACCGATCGGTTAGAGTGGCCCGACCCCGGGGAGGAGCCCCGCGGAAGAGGGGACGTGGCAGTCATGGCGGAGGCAACACACAGCACGGGCCGGGCGGCCGGGGAACGTACGACATGCTGCGTGGTCGGCGGCGGCCCCGCGGGCATGATGCTCGGACTCCTCCTCGCCAGGGCCGGAATCGACGTCACCGTCCTGGAGAAGCACGGGGACTTCCTGCGCGACTTCCGCGGCGACACCGTGCACCCGTCCACGCTGCGCCTCCTCGACGAACTCGGCCTGGGCGAGCGGTTCGCCCGGCTGCCCGCGCACCGGCTGACGGAGATGCGGATGCACATCGAAGGCACGACGTTCGTGGCGGCCGACCTCCGCCGCGTCCCGGGCCGCCACAAGTACATCGCGATGGTCCCGCAGTGGGACTTCCTCGACCTGCTCGCGACCGCCGCGGCTGAGGAGCCGTCGTTCACGCTGCGGATGCGGACGGCGGTGACGGGGCTGCGTACGGACGCGGCGGGGCGAGTCACCGGCGTGACGTACACCGATGAGAACGGCGCGCCCGGCGAACTGGCCGCCGACCTGACCGTCGCCTGCGACGGCCGGGACTCCGTGGTGCGCACGGCGGCCGGGTTGAAGCCCAGGTCCTTCGCGGTGCCGATGGACGTCTGGCAGGTCCGCGTGCCCGCGCCGGACGACCACCACAAGCGCGGCCGCGTCTTCCTGAGCGTCCGCGACGGCCAGGTCGCCGCCACCATGGACCGCGGCGACTACTACCAGACCTCCTACCTCATCCCGAAGGGCGCGGACGCGCGGCTGCGGGCCCACGGCATCGCGTGGTTCCGCGAGCGGCTCGGCGAGCTCCTCGACTGGGACCGCGAGGCGCTGCGCGCGATCGAGTCCTGGGACGACGTAAAGCTCCTCGAGGTCACCATGGGCCGCCTGCCGCGCTGGTACCGCGACGGGCTGCTGTGCATCGGCGACGCGGCGCACACCATGTCGCCGGTGGGCGGTGTCGGCGTCAACCTCGCCGTGCAGGACGCCTGCGCGGCGGCCCGCCTTCTCGCCGTCCCGCTGCGGCGCGGGCGCGTCGGTGCGGCCGAGCTGCGGCGGGTGCAGCGGCGGCGGGAGTTCCTCGCGGCGGTGACGCAGCGGTCCCAACTGGCCGAGCACGAGGGGCTGTTGCGGCCCGCGCTGGCGGGCGAGCTGCGGCCGGGACGGCTGCCGGCGCCGTTCCGGCTGCTGCGGAAGGTGCCGGTGCTGCGGAGGGTGGCGGGGTACGTGGGCGGGGTGGGGGTGCGGCCGGAGCACGCGCCACGGTTCGCGCGGCGGGGGTCGGCTGATGTGGCTTAGGCGCGGCGAGGTGGCTCAGGCGCGGCCCAGCCCCCTCGGGTGTGGCCTAGGCGCGGCGACGTGGCTCAGGCCCGGCCCAGCCACTCCAGCGCCGCCGCCGTCAGCGCCGTGACACCGGTGGTGATGGCCGGTTCGGCGACGGGCGCGAAGCGGGGCGAGTGGTTGGAGGGGATGTCGCGGTCCAGCGTTCCGGCGGCCGCCGCGGCGGCGTACGTCGCGGGGTCGCAGCCCCCGAACAGCCAGTAGCAGAGCGGGGCCTTGGCCGCCGTACCGAAAATGCCGACGTCCTCGCTGCCGGTGATCGGCCCCGGGTCGGTCACCTTGCCGTCGCCGAGGACGGCGCCGATCGCGGCCATGGTGCGGGCCACCGCCGTGTCGTCGTTGACGAGCACCGGGAACGCGTCGAGCGCCGTGAACTCGGGCTCGCGCTCGGCGCCCGCCACCCGCGCCTCGCCGCGCACGATCCGCTCGACCGCGGCGAGCATCCTGGCCCGCACGTCCTCCTTGTACGAACGGACGCTGAGCCGCAGCTCGGCCTCGTCCGGGATGATGTTGTCCACCGTGCCCGCCCGCAGCGAGCCCACGGTGAGCACGGCCGTCTCCCCCGCCGGCACCTCACGCGAGACGACGGTCTGCAGCCTCATCACCGTCGCGGCGGCCATCACCACGGGGTCGACGGACGTCTCCGGCCGCGAGCCGTGCGCGCCCTTGCCGTACATCACGATCTTCAGCGAGTCGGTGGCCGCGAACGCCGCTCCCGCGTGGCAGGCGACCATGCCGGTGGGCAGCGGCGCGACATGCTGGCCGAGCACCACGTCGGGCGTACCGAACCGCTCGAAGAAACCGTCGTCGACCATGGACCGCGCGCCCTCGCCGATCTCCTCGGCGGGCTGGAACGCGGCGACGATCCGCCCGCGCCAGCCGTCCCGCGCGTCGGCGAGCAGCTTCAGCGCGCCGAGGAGACAGGTGACGTGCATGTCGTGGCCGCAGGCGTGCATGACGCCCTCGGTGCGGGAGGCGTAGGGCAGCCCGGTGCGCTCGACGAGGGGCAGCGCGTCGAAGTCGGCGCGCAGCAGGACGGTGGGGCCTACGCCGTTGTCGAGGACGGCGACGACGCCCGTACGGCCGACGCCGGGCGTGACGTCGTATCCGTACGCCTCGGCCCGGCGGACGATCTCGGCGGCGGTGCGGTGCTCCTCGAAGGACAGCTCGGGGTGGGCGTGCAGGTCCTGGTAGAGATCGGTGAGTTCGCCGAGGGCGGCGTCGAGCCCGGCGAGGGCGGCGGCTGCTGGCTGGGGCTGGCTGACGCCCATGGGAGGCTCCTTCGGCACGCGGTACAGGCGACATGCGGCGGCCCGGACGGTCCGGGGCACGCACCCCACAAGTGCTGCCCACCGCCTTCGGGCCACACACCCGTTCCCATGGAAGCTCCTCACCGCAGGGGCGCCCCGGGCCCTCACGACGGCCCCGCATAGCCTCGGTGCATGGCTGACGATCCCCGAACCGGCAACGCCCACCCCCGCTCCGGCGCTTACGAGGAACACTTCACCCGCACCCCCGTGCAGCTCGTGACGGGCGGCGGCTGGAAGCGTCTGGTCGCCTTCCGCGTCGACGCCGAGGGCGTACTCCTCGGCGGGGCTCCGGCGCGCCACGCGGCACAGTCGGCCTTCGTGTCGTGGGCGGACATCACCTCGCTCGTCCTGTGGCGGCAGCAGACGGCCGGGGAGCCCATCGACTACGTCGGCGTCCGGCGCCGTCCCGGCGCCCCGCTCCTGGCAGGCATGAACAGCGGCCTGAGCCCCGAGCGGACGGCGAAGCTCGCCCCGCACGTCGAACACGAACTGTTCCTCGCCAGCCGCCCGGTCAACCTCTGGAAGCTGGACCCCGTACGACTCCAGGCGGCCGTGGCCACGTTCGCGCCACAGGTGCCGGTGCACGTCGTGCAGCCGTAGTCAGACGCTCAGTCCCGCCCGCCGAGCACCCCCGCAAGCCCCTTCACCACCTCCGCCGCCAGCACGGCCTGGCCCGACGCGGAGAAGTGGATGCCGTCCGCGCTCAGCAGGTCCGGGCGGGCGTTGACCGGGTGGTCCCACACGTCGACGAGCACCGCGTCATGGTCCCGTGCCAGTCGGCGGACGACGGCGTTGAGCGTCCGCACCCGGTCCTCCCAGTCGGGGAAACCGGGCACCACGAACGCCCGGCCGAGCGTGAACATCGTCAGCCGCGCGCCCGTGCCCGCCGCGGCTTCGTAGAGGCGGCGCAGCGACCGTTCCGCAGCGGCGAAATCGGGCTCCCGCCGGAACAAGTCGTTGGCCCCGCACGGCACATGGACCAGGTCCGGGCCGAACTCGGCCATCCGGTCGAGCTGGGTGGCGAGCACCCGGTCGGTGGTGGCGCCGACCTCACCGGTGTTGAGGTACGCGAGGCCGGGCTGTACGCGGCGCAGCACGTCCGCGAGCCGGTCGGCCCAGCCCAGCGAGGTGTACCCCGGGCTCGGATCGCCGACCCCGGCCGAGAGGCTGTCGCCGATCGCGGCGAAGCGGCGCCACGGTGCGCCGGACAGGAGCTCGGCGGCGCGGGCGGGCGGGAGGCAGTGGGGGTCGGTCTCCTCGGTGAGCCGGGGCGAGGGCGCGGGTGCGGGCCGGGCGGCAGGGTGCGTGATCGACGTCATGAACTAAACATACGACCGTTCGTACATTTAAGGAAGACGTGGGAGGATGGCCGCATGAGCGAGGACGACACCGCGACGACGACTGCGACCGCAGCCCCAACGGCCGGCACAGCGCGCACACCAAGCACCGCAGCCGGCACAGCGGGCGCGGCCACCACCGACCGCCGCCTCCTGCGCGGTGAACGCGCACGCCGCACCATCGCCCGCCACGCCGTCGACGTCGCCTCCCTGGAAGGTCTCAACGGCCTCAGCATCGGCCGCCTCGCCACCGATCTCGGGCTGAGCAAGAGCGGCGTCGCGACGCTGTTCGGCACGAAGGAGAAGCTCCAGCTCGCGGCCGTCGCGGCGGCGGGTGAGGCGTTCCTGGACGAGGTGGTGCGGCCCGCGTCCGAGGCGCCGCGTGGCGCCGCCCGACTGCGGGCCCTGACGGAGCGCTGGCTCCGCTACGCCGAGACGCCCCTGTTCACCGGCGGCTGTTTCTGGGCCGCGAACCGCCCCGACTTCGACAGCCGCCCCGGCCCCGTCCACGACGCGCTGTTCCAGCAGCAGGGCGACTGGGTGGCCCTCCTCGCCGCGGAACTGCGGCACGCCGTCACCGACGGTCAAATCCCTTCCCTGGACGCCGACTTGACCGCCTTTCAGATCGACGCGGTGTTCACGGCCACCAACACGGCACTGCGTCTCGGCGACGGCGAGGCCGGGGCGAGGGCGCGGCGCGTGGTCGACGGGTTCCTGACGTCGACACCCTGACGCGGGCCCCCGCCGACCGTCGTCGTCAACCGGCCCAGCAGCCCGGCTCAGCGGTCGCCGCTCCCGGCCGCCCCGATCGCGTGCAGCGTGAACCTCTCCAGCTCGTCCGCCGCCGCGTCCAAGTCGAGTTCCGGGTGGGTGAGCCAGTGGCTGATGACGCCGTCGATGGCGCCGCCGACGGCGAGGGAGACGGTGACGGGGTCGAACGAGCGGAAGCGGCCCGCCTGTTGACCTGCCGTCAGGAGGTCGGCGAGGGACTGCATGCGGCCCGCGGTGTCGTGGCTGCCGGGGGTCTTGAGGCGGGTGCCGCCGTGGTCGTCCAGGAGCATCTCCGTGATGACGCGGACGTGACGGCGGTGCGCCTGCTGGTAGCCGATCATGGCGCGGACGTACGCGATCACCGCGTCGCGCGGGTCCGGTGCGGCCGCGACACGCTCGGCGACGTACGCAGTGAACTCCCCGAGGACGTGGTCCAGGGTCGCGCGGGTGAGGTTGTCCTTGGACGAGAAGTGGTAGAGGACGGCCGCCTTGGACAGGCCCGCCTGTTCCGCGATGGCGGACAGGGACGTCCCGGGGTAGCCCTTGGTGGAGATCAGGTCGATCGTGCACTCGATGAGCTGCCTGCGGCGGGCCTGTTCGGTGAAGGTCGGGGTGCCTGATTCCTCTTGGCCGCGACCGCCGCGTCGGGAAGCCATCGTGCGTACCTCTCGTTTCTGTCACTCACGCGTGGGGGGGGCCGCCCCTCAGGAACCGCCCCTCAGGGAACCGTTCCTCACCCCGCGGAGCCTCGCGCATGGAACGGTGTCCGACCGTACACCAGCGCGTTCCGCTCCCCGTCCGGAGCTCATCGCCCCAATACCGCCATGGCCGCGTTGTGCCCGGGGATCCCGCTGACCCCGCCCCCGCGCACCGCGCCCGCACCGCAGAGGTGGACGTTGGGGTGCCGTGTCTCCACGCCCCAACGGCCCTTCCCCTCCGGAGTGTTGTCGTCCCCGTACGGAAAGGACAGGTCGCCGTGGAAGATGTTGCCGCCGGGCAGACGCAGGTCGCGCTCCAGGTCGAGCGGGGTCTTCGCCTCGACGCACGGGCGCCCGTCCGCGTCGGTGGCCAGGCAGTCGGCGATCGGCTCGGCGAGGTGCGCGTCCAGTTGGGCGAGGGCCGAGGCCATCAGTTCGGCGCGCACCACGTCGTTGGTGGCGTCGGTGAAGAGGCGGGCCGGGGTGTGCAGGCCGAAGAGAGTCAGGGTGTGGCAGCCGCGGTCGACGAGGTCCTGGCCGAGGATGGTCGGGTCGGTCAGGGAGTGGCAGTAGATCTCGGACGGCGGGGCCGCGGGCAGCCCGCCCGCCGCCGCCTCCGCGTACGCCCGCGCCAGTTCCTCGTACCCCTCCGCGATGTGGAAGGTCCCCGCGAAGGCGTCCCGCGGGTCGACGTCCGGGTCCCGCAGGGCGGGCAGCCGCTTCAGGAGCATGTTCACCTTGAGCTGCGCGCCCTCGGCCGGGGGCGGCGGGGTGTCGCCGGTCAAGGTGGCGAGTTGCTGGGGCGAGGCCCCCACGAGGACGTGTCCGGCGCCGACCGTGCCCTCGCCGTCCTCGGTCCGGTACGTCACCTCGGCGCGCTGCCCGTCGGTCTCGACGCGGGTCACCTCGTGGCCGCCGCGCAGCTCCGCGCCGGCCGCACGGGCCGCGTCGGTGAGGGCGCGGGTGAGGGCGCCCATGCCGCCGACGGGGACGTTCCAGTCGCCGGTGCCGCCGCCGATCACGTGGTAGAGGAAGCAGCGGTTCTGCCGCAGCGACGGGTCGTGGGCGTCGCTGAACGTGCCGATCAGCGCGTCCGTGAGGACCACGCCGCGCACCAGGTCGTCCGCGAACCGCGCCTCGACGGCCTTGCCGATGGGCTCCTCGAAGAGCGTGCGCCACGCCGTGTCGTCGTCCACCACGCGGCGCAGTTCCGCCTTCGCGGGCAGGGGTTCCGTGAGCGTGGGGAACACCTTCGCGGCGACGTGGGCCGTGAGGGCGTAGAACTCCCGCCAGGCCTCGTACTCACGGTCGCCACCGGTGAGCCGCGCGAACGCCTCCCGCGTGCGGGCCTCGCCGCCGCCCACCAGGAGACCGGTGGGACGGCCGTCGCGGACCGTCGGGGTGTACGACGACACCGTGCGCGTACGGACCCGGAAGTCCAGGTCGAGATCCCGCACGATCTTCCTCGGCAGCAGGCTCACCAAGTACGAGTAGCGGGAGAGGTTGGCGTCCATGCCGGGGAACGGACGCGTCGACACGGTGGCTCCGCCGGGTTCCCTCAGCCGCTCCAGGAGCAGCACCGACTGCCCCGCCCTGGCCAGGTAGGCGGCCGCCACCAGGGCGTTGTGGCCGCCTCCGACTACTACGACGTCGTAGCTGGATCGCATGATCCTTGGTAGCACGGAATCGGGCGGACGAGCGGGTGCGCGGACGGATTTTCGGATGTCCCTGTGCGCCGCTGAGTACGCGTACTCATGCCCGCCGCCCGGCCGCCATCGCACGATGCCCGCATGGCAAAGAATCTCGTCGACCCCGCGCGCCCCATCAAGGCGAGGACCGTGGCAGTGGCAGGTGTGGGAGGCGCCGCGGCGCTCGCGGCCATCGTCGGCGCCGGGCTGTGGTTCGAGGGCGTCTGGCGGGGCGACCCGTATCCCGTCGCCGATCCGGCGGCCTCGTCCCGCAGGATCGACGAGCGTACGCAGACGGTGTACGACGCCCTCGCCCTGCCGGACGCCCGGCTCGACACCGAGCGGTCCGGGGTCGGCGCGGAGGCCAAGGGCTACGGCTGCCACCGGCGGGGCATGCGCAATTGGGGCGAAGGCCTCAGCGCCTCACCCTCCAGCGAACCGCACGTCGTCAACGTCAGCTACGACTGGACGCTCCGCGACGTCCCCCACGACCGGGCGGTCACCGCCCTGCAGCACGCGAAGAAGGAGCTGACCCGGGAGGGCTGGAAGGTCGTCTCGTACGACAACAACCGGCATTGGCTCCGCCTGAAGGTGGCGCCTCCGGAGGGCAACGCGTCGGTGTCGGTCACCGCCTACCCCGCCGGTCGCCTGAACGTCGTCGGGTACGCCGACTGCGCCCGGTACCCGGAGGGCACCCCGCTGGACGATTCCGGCGACCCGGAGCTGGCCCAGATGCGCGCGCCCGTCCAGCTCCGCGGCTGACCGGCTTGAGGGGGCGCGCGGGCCGCGCCCCGGGCCTCAGTGCGCCCCGGACGCCCGCTGCTGCCGCAGCGCCGCCACCCTCCGGTACAGCTCCACCGCCTCCGTACCGCGGCCGAGCTGTTCCAGGCAGTGGGCCTCGTCGTTGCGGCTGGCGAGGGTGTCGGGGTGGCCGGGGCCGAGGACCTGTTCGCGGGCGGAGGCGACGCGGCGGTACTCGGTGAGGGCGTCGGGCCAGCGGCCGAGCCAGCCCAGGCCGACGGCCACCTCGCGGCGGCTGACCAGGGTGTCGGGGTGGTTGCCGCCGAGGACCCGTTCCCGGATCGCGCACACGTCGCGGGCCTCGACGAGCGCCTCCTCCCAGCGGCCGAGGCGGCCCAGGTTCACGCCGAGGCCGTGGCGGGCGCGCAGGGTCTCGGGGTCGGCGGGGCCGTTGACGCGGGTGCGGTCGTCGATGAGGGCGCGGTACAGCTCCAGGGCCTCGGCGCTGCGGCCGAGGCGGCCGAGGCTGATGCCGACCTCGTAGCGCGCGGCGAGGGTGTCGGGGTGGTCGGCGCCGAGCGCCCTGATCCGGGCGTCGGCCACCTCGCGGTAGGTGTGCAGGGCCTCCGGCCACCGCCCCAACTGGCCAAGGGCGTACGCGACTTCGTACCGTGTGACGAGTGTGTCGGGATGCGTGGCGCCGAGGACGCGGGCCCGCGCGACGGCGACTTCCCGGGCCAGCCGGTAGGAGTCCTCCAGACGGCCGAGGCGGCTGAGGTTGAAGGCCAGGTTGTGGCGACATCGCAGGGTGTCGGGGTGGTCGGGTCCCGCGGCCCGCTCCCTCACCGCGAGCACCTGCGTGTACACCTGGTGTGCCTCGAAGTGCCGCCCGAGCTGGCCGAGTACGTACGCCATCTCCTGCCGGGCCGCGAGGGTCTCCAAGTGCTCGGCTCCCAGGGCGCGTTCGCGTCCCTCGGCGACGCGGCCGTACTCACGCAGCGCGTCCGCGGGGCGCCCGGTGCGGCTGAGCGTGAAGCCCACCTCGTAGCGGCTGGCGAGGGTGTCGGGGTGGTCGGGGCCGAGCACGTGCTCGCGTTCGGCGGCGACCGCGCGGTGCACCTCCCCCGCCTCCGCCCAGCGGCCGAGACGGCCCAGGCTCAGGCCCGCGTTGTGGCGGCTGACCAGGGAGGCGACCACGGACGGCGCGGGCGCGGGCCGCTCCGGGGCGGGCGGCGGCACGACGGTGTGGCGGCCGGTGGCGCGCGGGATCCACTCCCCGGTGAGGCCCGCCGCGGCGTCCGGCGGGGTGGTGCGCAGGCCGGCGCCGGTCGCCTTGTGGCCGGTGGTCATGCCGCGCGTCCAGGACGGCAGGGCGGGCTCGCGCCGGACGTGCGGCGCGGGCTCACGACGCTGCGGCGTGGGCTCAGGGCGGCGCAGGGGCGACGAGACGACGGTCGGCACGTACGCGAGGGGCGCGGGCGCGCTGCGGCCCGCGACGATGCGGCGGCCCAACTCCCGGGCGTCGCGGGGCCGTTCGTCGGGCTGTTTGGCGAGCAGGTCGAGGACGATCCGGTCGAAGTACACGGGCAGCTCGCCGCGGTGGCGGCGCGGCGGCTCGGGCGGTGTGTCACGGTGCCCGACGAGCACCGCCCAGGCGTCCTCCAGGTCGAACGGCGGGGCTCCGGTGGCCAGTTCGTACAGCACACAGCCGAAGGAGTACAGGTCGCTGCGCTGGTCGACCTCGGCGCCGCTGATCTGCTCGGGCGACATGTAGTGCGGGGTGCCCATGGCGATGCCCGTGCCGGTGAGCCGGGAGGTGAAGCCGATGTCGTGGCCGAGCCGCGCGATCCCGAAGTCGCAGATCTTCACCGTGCCGTCGATGAGCCGCATGATGTTGGCGGGCTTCAAGTCGCGGTGCACGATGCCCTGTTCATGGGTGTACGCGAGCGCGGAGGCGACCTGGTCGGCGATGTCCACGACGTCGGCGACGGGCAGTGGGTGCTGTCTGTTGTCCTCCAGGAGCTGGCTGAGGTTGCGCCCTTGGAGCAGCTCCATCACCAGGAACAGGACACCGTCGTGCTCCCCGAAGTCGTGCACGACGGTCACTCCGCGGTGCTGGAGCGCCGCCGCGACCCGCGCCTCGCGCCGGAACCGCTCCCGCAGGACCCGCGTGAACGACTGGTCGTGCTGCGGCCCGAGCGGCTTGAGGCACTTGACGGCGACTTCGCGGCCGAGCGATTCGTCGCGCGCCCGCCACACTTCGCCCATGCCGCCCCGACCGATCAGGTCGAGCTGTCGATACCGGCCCTGGATCAGCCTGGTGTCCGCCATCGCGTGCCGTCGCCCCCGTTGCCTCGCTGCGCCCTCCCCGGCCCGTCCAGTATGGCGTCCCGTCTGTCGACTTTGTACGGGACTTTGCGCGGGTCGGGGCGGCTGCCGGGGCCGAGGCGGGCCATGGCGCGCAGGATGTGCTTCGGCGGGAGTTGCCAGCGGACACGGTTGGGGATCAGGCGCAGCAGGGTGCCGGTGGTGACCAGGCGGCGGGTGACCGTCCGGGGCGCGGGGACGGGCCTGCCGTACAGCTCGTGGGCGTGGCGGGGCAGCGACGCGTACGCGAGGTTGGCGACGCGCCGCCACAGCAGGTCGCGCGCCGGGACGAACAGGGCCCGCGTCGGCGGCCGTTGGAGAAAGTCGTCGACGGCACGCGCCTCGGGTCCTGCGGCGAGATCGGGCCGCACCTTCTCGAAATAGGCGGCCAGTTCGGCCGTGGACGCCGGTACGTCGCCGGGGTCGAGCCCCACCAGACGGGCGCTCTCGCGGTGTTCGGCGACGTACCGGTCGGCGGCCGCGTGACTCATCCGGAACCCGGAGCGGCGCACCACGTGAAGATAGGAGTCGATCTCCGCACAGTGCACCCACAGCAGCAGCTCGGGCTCGTCGACCCCGTACCGCTCCCCCGTGTCCGGATCGACGGCCGACAGCATCGTATGAATCTTCCGGACCCGCGCCCCCGCCTTCTCCGCGGCCTCGGTGGTCCCGTACGTCGTGGTCCCCACGAAGTGGGCCGTACGCATCAGCCTCCCCCAGGCGTCCTTCCGGAAGTCCGAGTTCTGCATGACACCCCGCACGGCGCGCGGATGCAGCGCCTGCAAGTACAGCGCCCGCACCCCCGCCACCCACATCATGGGATCCCCGTGCACCTGCCAGGTAACCGACGAGGGCCCAAAGAGCCCGGCGTCCGCCTCACGCATGCCGCCACCTCCTTACCGCAGGTTACGCACAGTTCGGCGGCGCGTCCCGGGTTGTCACACGGGCAGGGCGTCCACCGTGGGCACGACGGTGCCGAACAGGTCGGTGATGGTGGTCAGGGCCGCGGTGTGGAGGCTTGCGGCGGGGAGGGGCGTGCCGTCGGGGGTGGTGAGGGAGCGGGTGGCGGTCGCCTCGGCCACGACGGTCGGGCGGTAGCCGAGGTTGAAGGCGCCCTGGGCCGTGTAGTTGACGCACATGTGCGTCATGAAGCCAGCGAGCACCAGGTCCTTGCCGCTGCCGGGGGCGACACCCAGATCCGTCAGGGTCTTCTCGAGTTCGGTGGCGTGGAAGGAGTTGGGGAACTGCTTGACCACGACCGTCTCGCCGTCCGCCGGGGCGACCTCGTCGCTGATGGCGCCGATGTGGGCGCGGATGTCGTACGGAGTGTTCTCGCCGCCGTCGTTGATGATGTGCACGACCGGGGTGCCCGCGGCACGGGCGCGCTCCAGGAGGCGGGCGCCGGCCGCGAGGGCTTCCTCGGCGCCTTCCAGGGCCATGACACCAGTGCGGTAGGTGTTCTGGAAGTCGATCAGGATGAGTACGGAGTCGCTCAGCTTGGGCGGATTGTTGTCGAGGCCGATGACGTCGCGCAGGGTGGTGGAGGGCTGGTTGGCGGAGGGCTTGTCGGTGCTCATGGGGTGCCTTTCGTAAGGGAGTTGAGAGGTGGGTTGAGAGGGAATCGAGGCATGGCGAAGCTCTTCGCCATGCCTGCGGGCGGGGATGGCCCGCGGTGAGTGAAGTGAAGTGAAGGGTCGTCAGGGGGTCTGTGTGCGGAAGCGGCGGCGGTACGCGGCGGGCGTCGTCGCGAGCTGTCGCCTGAACGAACGGTGCAGGGTCTCCGCCGAGCCGAGCCCCGCCCCGGCCGCGACCCGGTCGAGGGGGACGTCGGTGGTCTCCAACAGCCGCCGGGCCACCTCGACCCGGGCGGCCTCGACGTAGGCGGCCGGGCTGGCCCCCGTCTCCTGTTTGAAGACGCGGGCGAAGTGCCGCTCGCTCAGGCACATCCGGGCCGCGAGCACCTCCGCCGACAGGTCCTCGTCGAGGTGGTCGGCGATCCACAGCCGCAGCTCGTCGATGTCGCGCCGGGCGGACGCGGGCCGACTCAACGGCACGGAGAACTGGCTCTGCCCGCCCTGCCGTTTGAGGTACATCACCAAGTCCCGCGCCACCGCGAGCGCGATCTCCTCCCCCAGGTCCTCCGCCACCAGCGCGAGCGCGAGGTCCAGGCAGGCGCTGATCCCGGCGCCGGTCCACACCCGGCCGCGGTCCGTGCGGACGAAGATGGGGTCCGGGTCGACCGTCACCGACGGATGCTCGGCGGCGAGCTGCGCGGCGGTCGACCAGTGCGTGGTCGCCGTCATCCCGTCGAGCAGCCCGGCCGCCGCCAGTACGTGCGCGCCCACACACACGGACGCCACCCGCCGGGCGTGCGGCGCGGTCCCCTTCACCCAGGCCACGACATCGGGGTCGATCCGGGCCCGGGGCCCGTCGGCGGTCAGGTCGACCGCGCCCGGCACCAGCAGGGTGTCCACGTCCCCGCCGACCTCGTCGAAGCCCAGGTCGGCGAGCAGCCGCACACCCGCCGACGTCCGCACCTCACCGGCGGCAGGACCGGCGAGCCGGACCTGGTACCGGGCGCGGCCCGCGGCCTGCCGGTTGGCCAGCGCGAAGACCTCGGCCGGGCCGGTGACGTCGAGGAGGTCGACATCGGGGAAGACCGCGATGACGACCCGGTGCGGAAGGGGCATGTCCCCATCCTCCGCACTGTGGCGCATGGCCGCAATGACGGCTGACTGTCACATCCGGACATCACGTCCCGGGGTGCCATAGGACTTCCCTATGGCACCTGCTGATATTTCGTCTTTGCCTCGCGCTCCTTTCCGTACGTACCGTCAAAACCGTTAAGCAATCGCGCGATCGAGAGGACCGGCGGCATGGCCACCAACACGAATGGATCGGGATCGGGAATACGGGAACTCGCGGGAAAGCGCGCCCTGGTGACAGGTGGCTCTCGCGGAATCGGGGCGGCCGTCGTACGCCAACTCCTCGACGCGGGCGCCGAAGTGCTCACGACCGCGAGGTCGGCGACGAACACCGTGCCGGACGGGGCCGCCTTCGTGGAGGCCGACGTGCGGACACGGGCCGGCGCGCAGGCGCTCGCCGAGGCCGCGGAGAAGCAGCTCGGCGGGGTGGACGTCCTGGTCCACAACGCGGGCGGCGCGGGACCGCACGAGGGTGCCCTGGCCATCCCCGACGAGCAGTGGCAGGACGCGCTTGACCTGAACCTCCTGGCGTCGGTGCGGCTGGACGCGCTGCTGGCACCGGGGATGCGGGAACGGCGTTCCGGGGTGATCGTGCACGTCTCCTCGGCCGCGGTCCCCACTGTGGCCCCACCGTTCCTGCACTACACGGCGGCGAAGGCGGCGCTGGACAACTACAGCCGGGGCCTTGCCCTGGAGTTGGCCCCGTTCGGGATCCGGGTCAACACCGTGTCCCCCGGCAGGACCGCAACGCCCGGCGGCGAGGCGACCCGGGAGCAGTGGGCGGAGGTGTCCGCGCGCATGGGCGCGGAGCCGGGCCCGACCAGCGCCGACGACACCGCGCCGCTGGGCCGCGACGGCCGGCCCGACGACATCGCCGACGCGGTGCTGTTCCTCATGTCCGACCGGGCGAGCTGGCTGACCGGGAGCAATCTCGTCGTGGACGGCGGCGAATTCCCCAGGGGCTGACGCCGACGGAATTCCAAGAACACGCCAGCCATTTCACGAAATCCCAACGCCACAAATCCCAACGCCACCAAGGCGTCACGAAAGGTCACGCGACATGGAATTGCAGGGCAAGACCGCACTCGTCACCGGCGGCACTTCCGGCATCGGTCTGGCGGCCGCCCGGCTGCTGGCCCGCGCGGGCGCCGAGGTCGTCATCAGCGGACGCGACGCCCAGCGCGGCAAAAGCGCCGTGCACACCGCACAGGAGGACGGTGCGGTCCGCTTCATCCGCGCCGACCTGTCCGACCTGGACTCGGTCGCCGAACTCGGCCGCCAGAGCGGTCCGGTCGACATCCTCGTCAACAACGCGGGCACCTTCCCCACCTCGCTCACCGTCGAGCAGAGCGTGGCGGACTACGAGCGGATCTTCGACACCAATGTGCGGGGCGCCTACTTCCTGGTCGCCGCGCTCGTGCCGCACATGCTCGAGAAGGGCGAGGGTAGCATCGTCAACGTCACCTCGCTCGCGGCCTTCAGGGGCTTCCCCGCCGCCTCGGCGTACAGCGCGTCCAAGGCCGCGCTGACCTCGCTGACCCGCACCTGGGCGAAGGAGTTCGCCGACGGCGGCGTACGCGTCAACAGCGTCGCCCCCGGCCCGACCCGCACCGAGGGCGTGCTCGCCGAATGGGGCGAGGAGGGCAACGAGGGCGTGGCCAAGGACCTGGGCATCCAGCGGACCGCCGACGCACGCGAGATCGCGGAGGCGATCCACTTCCTCGCCTCACCTCGCGCCGCCTACATCACCGGCACCACACTCCACGTCGACGCCGGCGGCACCGCGTTCTAGCGAGCACGCTTCCAGGGGGGCGCACCAGGAGGCGAGGCCGTCAGCGCCGCACCCTCGGCATCCCCAACCCGATCCACGAGATGATCTCGCGCTGGATCTCGTTGTTGCCGCCGCCGAAGGTGAAGATGACCGCCGAGCGGTAGCCGCGTTCCAGTTCGCCGTGGAGGACCGCGCCCGCCGAGCCCTCCTTCAGTGCGCCGGCGGAGCCGACGACTTCCATGAGCCAGGCGTAGGCCTCGCGGCGGGCCTCGGAGCCGTAGACCTTGACGGCGGAGGCGTCCTGCGGGGTGAGGGTGCCGTCCTGGACGGCGTTCACCATCTGCCAGTTGAGGAGTTTCATCGCGTCGAGCTTCGTGTGGGTCTGCGCGAGGCGGCGGCGCACCCAGGGCAGGTCGATGACGCGGCGGCCGTCGGCGAGCTTGGTGTCGGCGGCCCAGCGCTGTACGTCGTGCAGGGCGCGGATGGCCATGGTGCCGTGGGCGGCGAGGGTGACGCGTTCGTGGTTGAGCTGGTTGGTGATCAGGCGCCAGCCCTTGTTCTCCTCGCCGACACGGCGGCTGACGGGCACGCGGATGTTCTCGTAGTAGCTGGCCGTCGTGTCGTGCGAGGCGAGGGTGTTGATGAGGGTGCAGGAGTAGCCGGGGTCCGACGTCGGCACGAGCAGCATGGTGATGCCCTTGTGCGGCGGAGCGTCCGGGTCGGTGCGTACGGCGAGCCACACCCAGTCCGCGGTGTCGCCGTTGGTGGTCCAGATCTTCTGCCCGGTCACCGTGTAGTGGCCGGTCTCCTCGTCGCCCTCGCGCACCGCCCTGGTCTTGAGCGAGGCGAGGTCGGTGCCCGCGTCGGGCTCGCTGTAGCCGATCGCGAAGTCGATCTCGCCGGAGAGGATGCGGGGCAGGAAGTACGCCTTCTGCTCGTCGGTGCCGTACCGCATGAGCGTCGGACCGACGGTGTTGAGGCCCATCAGCGGCAGCGGCACCCCCGCCTGCGCGGCCTCGTCGAAGAAGATGAACTGCTCCATGGGCGAGAGCCCGCGCCCGCCGTACTCCTCGGGCCAGCCCACGCCGAGCCAGCCGTCGGCCCCCAGGCGGCGGATCGTCTCGCGGTAGAACCGCTTCTGGGCGGCGGGCTCGGCGTAGCGGGTGTGCGCGTGGCCGGGTACGAGCGCGGCGAAGTAGGTACGCAGTTCGGCGCGCAACCGCTGCTGCTCGGGGGTGTATTCGAGGTGCACGGGCCCTCCTGTCGTCCCTGCGCCCGTCGCTGTCGTGGCGCTGCGGCTTGACGGCGCACACAGTAGAACGTGTTTCAGTAGGGCGGAAGGGCGATGACTTGAGAGGCTGAGGTATGACGAACCATCAGCCCCCGCCGGGCGGCACGGGCACCGAGACCCCCGGGCCGCGTATCGGCAACCGGCACCCCCTCGCCCTGGTCCTGTTCACGCTCACCGTGGTCAGCGGGTTCGTGGACGCCGTCACCTTCCTCGGGCTCGGCCACGTCTTCGCGGCGAACATGACCGGCAACGTCGTCGTCATCGGCTTCGCCGCCGCGGGGGCGCCGGGGTTCTCCGTCATCGGGTCGCTGGTGTCGCTCGGCGCGTTCCTCGTCGGCGCGGCCCTGGCGGGGCGGCTTGCCCGGCGGCTCCACGGGCGGCGCCGGACGGCGTGGGTGCGGGTCGCGCTGGTCGGCGAGGCGGTGCTGCTCGGTACGACGACCGTGCTCGCGTTCGCGGGCGCCGCCGACGCGACGTACGTCCTGATCGGGCTGCTCGCCCTCGCGATGGGGGTGCGCAACGGCACCGTACTGAGGTTGAACGTGCCGGATCTGACGACGACCGTGCTCACGCGCACCCTGGCCGGGCTCGCCACCGAGTCCCGGCTCGCGGGCGGCGAGGACACGCTCGCGGTCCGCCGGATCCTCGCCGCCGTCGCGATGGTCGCGGGCGCGCTGCCCGGCGCGTGGCTGGTTCTCCATCACGGAATGGGCTGGGCGCTGCTCGTGAGCACTGCGGCTGTGACGGTCGCGGCCTGCGTATATCGCGAGAGGCCGGAGACGACTCCTGAGGCATCGGCCTCGTAACCCGCCTGGAGCTATTTCCGGACGGGCTCCCAGCTTAGACATTGTCTCGGTTTGGTCACAGCCCCCAAAAGGCTGAACAAGCCTGAGCACGGCGCTCGTACTCACGCCTCGAAGGCACAGAAAGTCCGAGTGATCCGATTCCGAGGAGACTTCTCATGCTCAGCAACAAGACCAGGCCGGCCATGTTCTTCACGTCCTTCGCAGCGGCGGGCGTGCTCCTCCTGACCGCGTGCGGCGGGGGCGACGACGGCGGCGACTCGAAGGGCGCGGACAAGGCGGGGTCCAACGCCCCGGCCGCCGAGGGCCAGGCCGGTGGCGGCAGCGGCACGATGAACCTCTCCCTGCCCACGGGCACGGCCAAGCAGAACAACGCGCAGCAGAAGACCGGCGACTGGGCGAACCCTCCGGGCAAGCCCGCCGCCAAGCCCGTGCAGCGCAAGTGGGTCCAGCTCTCCGCGAGCCGGGCGGGCAACCTCGACCCGGTCGTGGTGAACGGCGCCGGCTTCACCCTCTACCGCTTCGACAAGGACACCGCCCAGCCCTCCAAGTCCAACTGCAGCGGCGCCTGCGCGACGACCTGGCCGCCGGTCCTGGTCGACCCGGGCGGCAAGATCTTCGTCGACGGCGTGAAGCCGTCGGACGTCGGCGTCATCAAGCGGGACGACGGCACGCGCCAGGTGACGGTCGGCGGCTGGCCGGTGTACCGCTTCAGCAAGGACCTCAAGCCCGGTGACACCAACGGGCAGGGCGTGGGCGGCACTTGGTTCGGCGTGACCCCGAACGGCCAGAAGTCGGGGCAGCCGGCCGGGGGCGACGACGCACAGGGCGGCGGGCAGGACGAGGCCGGGCAGGCGGCTCCCGCGACCAGCGCGATCCTCTTCGACAACGCCAACTTCATCGACCCGGCGCAGGGCGTGGCGGGCGAGGGCTGCCAGAACGTGGCCCGCCCGAAGGTCGCGTCGTCCATCTCGGCCAGCGGCTCGCTGAAGCTCTGGTCGCGCCCCGACTGCAAGGGCGAGTCCAAGGTGATCAACGGCGACGTCGCCGACCTACGCACCGTGAACTTCGACGACAAGGTCAGCTCGATCGCCTTCGGCTGATCCGGTCCGGCCGGGGCGCGGTCCGAACCGCACTCCTTCACCCGGCTCCGCCGGCGGCGGCCCCTCGTGGACGGCAAATCGTCCCGCGAGGGGCCGTCCCTCGTCCGGGCTCCGACGGACCTAGCCGTTGTCCGCCGCCGCCCGCACCGCCGCCACGTCCAGCTTCGACATCTTGAACATCGCCTCCATGGCCCGCCGCGCGCGCCCCGGGTCCGGGTCGTTGAGCAGGGGAGGGAGCTCGGCGGGGACGACCTGCCAGGACAGGCCGAACTTGTCCTTCAGCCAGCCGCACTGGCTCTCCTCGCCGCCGTCGGCGGTGAGCTTGCTCCAGTAGAGGTCGACCTCTTCCTGGTCGGCGCAGGCGATGGAGAGGGAGACGGCCTCGTCGAAGGTGAACTGGGGGCCGCCGTTGAGCGCGAGGTAGGGCTGGCCGTCCAGTTCGAACTCCACGGTCAGCACGGTGCCTGCGCGGTCCGGTACGGCATCGCCGTAGTTCGTCACATTCGTGACCTTCGAGTTGGGGAACACGGAGACGTAGAACTCCGCGGCCTCCTGGGCCTGGGTGTCGAACCAGAGGTTGGGGGTGATCCTGGGCATGGTGCTCTCCTGTCCGGTGGGCGGCAGCGGTCGCCGCGTCGTCCGCTGCCTGTATCGACCGTCCTGCGGCACGGAACTCATCGCCACCCGAGCACCGACGTACGGACGTCGCTCCGCTCAGTCGTGCGGCACCACCGCGATCGGGCACGTCACGTGGTGCATCGCCGAGTGCGCGGTGCGCCCCAGGTGCGGCCCGCCCGTCCTGCGGCGGCCGATGACCAGGAGCGACGCCCCGGTGGCGGCCTTCAGCAGGTGGTGGCCCGCGCGGCCGAAGCAGATCCGTTCGACGACCCGGACCTCTGGGTACTTGCGCCGCCACGGCTCCAGGGCGGCGCTGAGGGCCTGCCGGTTGTCCCGCTCCAGGCCGGCCAGGTCCGCCGGGAGCACCCGTCCGGGCGCGTACGCGTCGAGCGGCGCCATCGTCCAGGCGTGCACCACGTGCAGCGGTGCCTCGCGCGCGGTCGCCGCGTCGAAGGCGTACTCGGTCGGGGCCTCGCCGGGGCGGGACGGGTCGAGGCCGAGGACGACCGGGCGGTAGGGCGTGCTGCGCGAGGGCGTGCCGTCGTCGTCGGGGGCGTGCGCGTCCTCCGGGCGCTCCCCCGCGCGTACGAGCACCACCGGGCGCTCGGCGCGGGCGGTCACCGCCGCGGCGACCGAGCCGACCAGGAACCCGGGGAAGCCGGTCAGCCCGCGCGAGCCGAGGACCAGCGTCTCGGCCTCGGCGGAGGCGGCGAGCAGGGCCGCGACGGTGGGCCCGGCGGGCTGCTGGGCGTGGATCTCCAGGGCGGGGTGGAGGTACGAGAGGGTGATCGCGGCCCGGTCGAGCAGGCCCCGGGCCCGCTCCGCGGAGGCGGGCAGCCTGCGCACCCGGGCGGAGTGCGCGGGAGCGGTGCCCGCGTGCAGCAGGCGCAGGGGCACGCCGTGCCGCAGGGCCTCGCGGGCGGCCCAGTCCGCCGCGTCCAGGCTCGCGTAGGAGCCGTCGATGCCCGCGGTGACGACGCGGGTGGTGCCGGACCGGGTGGCGGTACGGGAGCGGGTGTGCAGATGGGTGCGGGGTTGGGTCGTCGAGCGATGGTGTTTCATGGCGTGCCCCAGCGGTGGGTGGTCGGTCGGGTGCGGGTCGGCCGGCCGCGGTGGGGACCGGGGCCGGACCGGATTCAGTAGGGCCACGACCAGTCCGCGACCTCGGGCAGGTCGGTGCCGTGCTCGCGGATCCAGGCGTGGTGGCGGGTGCGGTGGTCGGCCATCAGCTGGCGCAGGGCCGTGGCGCGGACGGACAGGTCGGGGACCCGGTCGACGACGTCCATGACCAGGCGGTAGCGGTCGAGGTCGTTGCGTACGACCATGTCGAAGGGCGTGGTGGTCGTGCCCGCCTCCTTGTAGCCGCGTACGTGGAGCTGCGCGTGGCCGTTGCGGCGGTAGGCGAGGCGGTGGATCAGCCACGGATAGCCGTGATAGGCGAAGATCACCGGCTTGTCGCGGGTGAACAGCGCGTCGTACTCGAAGTCGGCCATGCCGTGCGGGTGTTCCTCGCGCGGAAGCAGCCGGGCGATGTCGACGACGTTGACGACCCGCACGGTCAGTTCGGGCAGGTGCTCGCGCAACAGGGCCGCGGCGGCGAGGACTTCCAGCGTCGGCACGTCGCCCGCGCAGGCAAGGACCACGTCCGGGTCGCGAAGGCCGTCGTCGGTGCCGGCCCACTCCCACACGCCCGCGCCGCGCGCGCAGTGGGCGCGTGCCTGATCGAGCGTCAGCCAGTCGAAGCAGGGCTGCTTGCCGGCCACGATGACGTTCACGTAGTCCCGGCTGAGCAGGGCGTGTTCGGCGACGGACAGCAGGGTGTTGGCGTCCGGCGGCAGATAGACGCGTACGGCTTCGGGGCTCTTGTTGAGTACGTGGTCGACGAAGCCGGGGTCCTGGTGCGAGAAGCCGTTGTGGTCCTGGCGCCAGACGTGCGACGTCAGCAGGTAGTTGAGCGAGGGGATGGGCGCGCGCCAGTGCAGCTCGCGGGAGGTCTTCAGCCACTTGATGTGCTGGTTGACCATGGAGTCGACGATGTGCACGAACGCTTCGTACGAGGAGAAGAGTCCGTGGCGGCCGGTGAGGAGGTAGCCCTCCAGCCAGCCCTGGCAGAGGTGTTCGGAGAGCACCTCCATGACGCGGCCGTCGGCGGCGAGGTGTTCGTCGGTGGGCAGGGTCTGCGCCTGCCAGGCCTTGCCGGTCGCGGTGTACAGGTCGCCGAGCCGGTTCGACTCCGTCTCGTCGGCGCCCACGACCCGGAAGTCGCGCCGCCCGGCGGTGTCGGCCATGACTTTGGCGAGCATCTTGCCGAGCACCCGGGTCGGCTCGTGCTGGGCGGTGCCGGGCTTGTCGACGGCGACCGCGAAGTCCTCCAGGGGGCGCAGCGGCAGGGTGCGGGTGAGCAGGCCGCCGTTGGCGTGCGGGGTCGCGCCCAGGCGCCGGTCGCCCTCGGGCACGCAGGAAAGGACCTGCGGGGTGGGGCGGCCGTCGGCGTCGAAGAGTTCCTCCGGACGGTAGGAACGCAGCCAGGCCTCCAACTGCCTCAGGTGCTCGGGGTTTTCGGGCACGCCCGCGAGCGGCACCTGATGGGCGCGCCAGGTGCCCTCGACCGGCTCGCCGTCCACGCTCTTGGGTCCGGTCCAGCCCTTGGGCGTACGCAGCACGATCACCGGCCAGGCCGGCCTGGGCCCGCGCGTGCCGGACGAGCGCGCTTCCTGCTGCACCTCGGTGATGCGGTCGACGGCGCGGTCGAGGGCCTCGGCGAGGTCGCGGTGGACCGTTTCCGGGTCGTCGCCGGAGACGTGCAGCGGCTCGTGGCCGTATCCGCGCAGCAGGGCGTCGAGTTCGGCCTCGGGGATGCGGGAAAGCAGCGTCGGGTTGGCGATCTTGTAGCCGTTGAGGTGCAGGATCGGCAGGACCGCGCCGTCGTGCACGGGGTCGAGGAACTTCCCCGAGTGCCAGGAGGCGGCCAGCGGCCCGGTCTCCGCCTCGCCGTCGCCGACGACGCAGGCCACGAGAAGGTCCGGGTTGTCGAAGGCGGCGCCGTAGGCGTGCGCGAGGGAGTAGCCGAGTTCGCCGCCCTCGTGGATGGAGCCGGGCGTCTCGGGTGCGACATGGCTCGGTACGCCGCCCGGGAACGAGAACTGCCGGAAGAGGCGCCCCATGCCCGCCGCGTCCCGGGTGACGTCCGGGTACGTCTGCGTGTAGCTGCCCTCGATCCAGGAGTTGGCGAGGACGGCGGGACCGCCGTGGCCGGGTCCCCAGACGCACAGGGCTTTGAGGTCCCGTTCCTTGATGAGGCGGTTGAGGTGCGTGTGGACCAGGTTGAGGCCGGGTGAGGTGCCCCAGTGGCCGAGGAGCCGTGGCTTGATGTGCTCGGGCCGCAGCGGCTCGGTCAGGAGCGGGTTGGCGAGCAGATAGATCTGGCCCGCGGCGAGGTAGTTGGCGGCGCGCCAGTGGGCGTCCAGCGCGGTGAGCCGGTCCTGGGCGTCGGTGGCGCCGAGGTGGTCCCGGGCGTCGGGGGTGCTGCGGTGATCCTTGGCTTCCGTGTCGCTGACGTGAGCCTCTGCTTCCGTGGCGCTGAGGTGATCCTTGGCCATGGGAGACCTCGTTTCTGTCCGGTGGGTGGCCGGGTTCCACGTGCGGCGCGGTTCAGACGGGGCGCGTGCGGGCCACTAGGGCGGGCGTACGGCGCGGGGCGCTCGACGCGCGCCCCTTCGTTCTCCGCACTCCCCTTGGTACCCCTGGGGTGTGCGGCGCCGCGAGTCGTCGTGGTACGTCCGAGATTCGCCTTGATACGTCCGGTGCATCCGTTACGTCGCGTGGTCGCGCTCTTGTGTCAGGCATGGGGCACCACCGTCACCGGGCAGGCGGCGTGGTGCAGGACGGCGTGGTTCACCGGGCCGAGCTGGAGGCCGGTGTGGCCGGCGCGGCGGCGGGCGCCGACCACGAGCAGGTCGGCGGTGGCCGAGGCGTCGAGCAGGGCGGCGCGGGCCTGGCCCTCGACGGCCTCGCGGCGCACGTCGACGGCGCCGTGGGCGCGGACCGCGGCGTGCAGGGCGTTGTCCAGCTCGTGCTCGGCGCGGAGGCGCCGGGGGTCGGCGGCGGGCTCGGAGCCGGAAGCGGGCGCGGAGGCGGACGTGTCAGCGGGGGCGGACGTGGAAGTGGACGTGGACCCGGAGGTGGAAGTCGGCGTGCCCGCGCGCCGGCGCCAGGCGTGCACGGCCAGCAGCTCCGCCCCGCGCCACCGAGCGGCCCGCACCGCGAACCCCACCGCCGCCCCGGACCCGGCAGCCCCGTCCCCCGCCGCCTCGTCGACCCCCACGACGACCCGCCCGAATCCACCGCGCAAATTCTGCTCGCCACCGCGCACCACAGTGACCGGGCACGGGGCGTGCGCGGCGACGGACAGGCTCACCGAGCCGAGCAGCAGCCCGGCGAGGCGGCCGCGCCCCCGGCTGCCCACGATCACCCCGGCCGCCCGGCGGCTCTCGCCGATCAGCGCGGCGGCCGGATCCTCGTCGAGGACCTCGCTGGCCACCACGACGGAGCCGGTGCGGGCGCGAACCCGGTCGGCGGCCTCCTCGAGAACTCGGTCGGCCTGCGCGCGCACGGCGTCACGGTTGATGCCGAACGACGGTTCGTGGCCCTCGTACCACTCCCAGCCCGAGGCGTGCACGATCCGCAGCGGAAAGCCGCCGCGTACGGCTTCGTCGGCGGCCCAGTCGAGGGCTCGCAGGGCGGCCTGCGAGCCGTCCACTCCGACGATCAGTGTTCCGTCCACGGCGTGCGGCCCCCTCGGCGTCGTGTCCGGCGGCGTCATGTCCGTCGGTGGCGGGCCCGCCGCCTGCGCCCGGACCGCACGCAGGCCCCCCGGCGGGCCCTACCTGACGTTGGCATGCCCCGTCCCGAGCGGGGCAGAGGCAGACCGGCCCAACGAGGGGGCCGACCGGCCCTCAGCAGACTCCAGGTCGGCGCAGCGCCGCACGCTGGGCGTCGCTGAGCCGATCCGACCTGGCCACGACGGCGTACGCCCCCTCCGCGTCACGGCACACGGCCAACGGATCGGCGATGTCCGGATGCTGCTCGGCGTCGTACAACGCCGTGACGACCCGATCCTCGGACCACCCGAGAGCAGCCGCCAACTCCCCTACTGCCAACGGCACTTCGGCATGGACGAGCGCGGCGAGCACGGTCAGGGCGTCGGCGAAGGCGGCCGCGGTGGTGCCGCCGGCCATGTCGTCGCTGAGGCTCGTGAAGAACTGCCGCATGTAGGCGAGGCGGGCACCCGCGGGCGTGCCGGGGTCGAGGACCTCGGCACCCGCCTGGGCGGTGTCGGCCATCATCGCGTTCGCACGGGCGCTGGTCAGCCAGGTGCGCAGCCATACGTCGTCGTCGATGACGTAACGCTCACGCCGCCCGGCGGCACCGCGCTCGCGCCGCAGCACCTCCAGGCGTTCCAGGTAGCCGACGGCCTTGGAGACCGAGGCGGGGCTGACCCGCAGCCGTCGCGTGAGGTCGGCGGAGGTCAGCGCGCCGGAGTCGGTCACGACGAGACTCGCGAGCACGCGGGCCGCCATGCGCGGCAGCCCCGTGTGCACCATCAGCTCCGCGAACTGGTCGACGAAGCCGCGTACCGCCTCCGGGTCGCGCCCGTCCCCCGCGTCGGCCGCGGGCGCTTCCGCGTCACGGGCGGAGGCGGCGCGGCGGGCGCGGCGCGCGGTGGCGTGGTGGGCGTGGTCGGCCCGGTAGCCGCGGGGGCCGCCGTTGCGGGCCACTTCCCGGCTGATGGTCGACGTGGGCCGGTCGAGGCGTCGGGCGATCTCCGCGTAGCCGAGCCCGTCGGTGAGCCCCGCCGCGACGCGCAGCCGGTCCTCGTGGGTGAGCCTGCCTCCGGGCATCGTCTCGTACTCCCCTCCGCGGCTTCGGTCCTCCGGCCCGGACAGTATGCGTTCACGGACATCTCATTGCAACGCCGAAGAGGAAGGTATTGCATTCATGGTCAACTCCATTGCAATGAATGTGGGATTGGCCCGCCAAAACACTCCCGATGACCTCTCCAAGCAATTGCAAGCCACATAAACGCAACGTAGCTTTCGCGGTCGATGAACAGCGAAGGCAAGGGCTGATGGCAACCAAACCAAGCAATGACATGGACGTTGACGGCGTCGTGCTCGACGTCGAAGGGCTACGGATGCGGTACGGCACGACCGACGTACTGCGGGACGTGACGTTCCGCGCCCGGCACGGCGAAGTGGTGGCCCTGCTCGGGCCGAACGGCGCGGGCAAGACGACCACCATCGAGATCCTGGAGGGCTTCCGGATGCGCTCCGCGGGCCGCGTCTCCGTCCTCGGCACGGACCCCGCGCACGCCGACGAAGAGTGGCGGGCCCGCGTGGGCGTCGTGCTGCAGTCCTGGCGCGACCACGGCAAGTGGCGGGTGCGGGAGCTGCTCGCGCACTTCGGTACGTATTACGTTCCGTACGCCACCGACGCGGTGCCGCGGCCGTGGGACGCCGGTCAACTCCTCGCCGCCGTCGGCCTGTCGGCGCACGCGGGCGACAAGGTCAGGACGCTGTCCGGCGGGCAGCGGCGCCGCCTCGACGTGGCGATCGGCCTCGTCGGCCGCCCCGAACTCCTCTTCCTCGACGAGCCCACGGCGGGCCTCGACCCGCGGGCCCGGTACGAGTTCCACGACCTGGTGCACCGCCTGGCCGCCGAGCACCGCACCACGATCCTGCTGACGACACACGACCTCGCGGAGGCGGAGAAGCTCGCCGACCGCATCATGATCCTCTCCGGCGGCCGGATCGTCGCGGACGGCACGGCGGAGGAACTGGCCCGACGCACGGCCGGGGCGGACGAGGTGCGCTGGACGTGCGGCGGACGGCGCTTCAGGCACGAGACGGCCCAATCGACGCAGTTCGTACGGGAGTTGTTCCGCGAGCACGGGGAGGCGGTGGGCGAACTGGAGGTCCGCAGGGCCTCGTTGGAGGACACGTATATGGCACTGGTGCGGGAGCACGAGCAGGGGAGCGGAGCCGATGAGGCGGCCGGTGCGGGCGAGGAGCGCCAGGCGGTGACGGCGCGATGAAACCGACGAACTCGACGAACTCGACGAACTCAGCGCACCTTACGGGCACGGCGCTGCGGGCCGGCTGGAGCCGCGGGGTGATCGAGCTGCGGCAGACGTTCACCAACGGCGCGGACCTGGTGTCGCATCTGCTGTGGCCGGTGCTGATGCTGACGACGCTGTACTTCATGCGGGACAGGGAGTTCGGGGCGAGCGGGCTGCTGCTCGGCACGTTGGCGCTGCCGAGCATCCTGGGCATGAACGCCGCGATGGGCATGATGACGATGAGTCAGGTCCTCACGGCCGAGCGGGAGGACGGCACGCTGCTGCGGGCCAAGGCGACGCCGGGCGGGATGCGGAGCTATCTGACCGGCAAGGTGATCACGGTCGCGGGCGGACTCGTCGCCGACCTCGCGATACTCCTCGTACCCGGCATGCTCCTGATCGACGGCCTGGCGGCGGGCAGCGCGGGCTCCTGGCTGACACTGGCGTGGGTCCTTGCCCTCGGCATGCTGGCGACGCTGCCCATCGGCGCGATCCTGGGCTCGCTGTTCCCGAGCGCCCGCAGCCAGGGCCTGATCCAGCTGCCCGTCCTCGCCATGATCGCGATTTCCGGCATCTTCTACCCCGTCACGTCCCTCCCGGACTGGCTCCAGACCCTCGCCCAGGCCACCCCCATCTACTGGCTCGGCCTCGGCATGCGCTCCGCCTTCCTGCCCGACAGCGCGGTCCAGGTGGAGATCGCCGACTCCTGGCGCCACCTGGAAACGGCAGCCGTCCTGGGCATCTGGGCCGCCGTCGGCCTGGCCCTCGCCCCGGTGGTGCTGCGCAGGATGGCGCGGCGGGAGTCGGGGTCGGGGGTGGCCGAGCGGAGGGAGAAGGCGTTGCGGAGGGTGGGGTAGCGGGGGTTGTCGAACCGTCACGCTTTCCCGCTGGGCCGGAGCCAGTCGAGGGCGATCGACACGATGCCCAGCACGGCGTAGAGGATGAGGACCGCCCACCAGTCGCACTTACCCGGCGCCTGGGTCTGCAGGAGGAGGGCGGCAACACCCGCCGCCACGGCGAGGACAACCAGGTCAGCCGCGTTCCCTCGGCCCTCCACGCCGACCACCAGGAGGGCGCTGGCCGCGACCAGCATCGTCCCGCCCACGATGAGCTGTCGCGTCAGGTCCGAGACGCTGCCCGTTCCGGACGGGCACTTGTCGAACAGGACGCATGGGATGACCGCGAGGAGAGCGGCGGGGAGTAGCACGACGACCAACTGTCCCAGCACGCGGAGGAACCGAGGGTGCGGGCGTTCCCCGCGGAACCAGATGACGCCACCCCCTGCCAGAGACAGGAGGAGAAAGACGCCGAGGATGATGTGGCCGGGCGGTGAGAACCACTTGCCGGTGCTGAACGTGACACCCACCCACATCAACGAGCCCGCGAACACCGCGAAAGGCGGCGCGAAGACCGCGAGAACCACCGGCATCCAAAGAAGCGGCTTGAGCAGACTGAGCCCCAGCCTCGCCGCCGTCGGCTTTCCCTTGCCGCTGGGCTGAAGCGCCTGCCAGACCAGCAGGCCAAGGCGGACCGCTGCCCGCCGGGGGTGGCGCGCCCGGAGCAGTTCGGGCACGGTCTCCGCGCCGATGCGGCGGAAATCCTCGAACGCGGTGACGAAGTCGACCGGCGGCGTATCCGTCGGGACAACCGGCGGGTTGCCGTCTCCCGGCAGCTCGCGCAGGGCGGAGATCACAGGAAGCTCGTCCTTGAGGATCTCCCGCTGGCGGAGCTCGATGAGCAGGTGGCGCAGCCGGTCCCACGGCTCCTGACCGTGAGGTGTGGCCTGCCAGAGTGCTGCTACGGCGTCTTGGGGGGTGTCGGGACTGGAGCCTGGGGTCTCCTGCGACCGCAGTTGTTCGGGCAGCCAGTCGAGGGACGGCGCGAGGTGCTCGGCGACCGTGCCGATCAGGTTCTCGGCGCAGGGATCGTCGAACGCCTCGGCGAGGCGTTCGTCGGTGGCAACGACCCGCACCAGGGAGGCGGCCGCGTCGAGGCGTCCCCAGGTCCAGTCGCTGACGCGCCAGCGCGCGCTGAGGAACGCGGAGAAGTTGTTGAGCTGGTTGCCGCTGAGTTTCCCCTCGACCAACCCCTTCAGGGAGGCCGTCCGGGGCGCCATGTACTCGGTGGCCCAACTCGTGTTGGCCGCCGAGACGGTGTGGAACTTGATGCCCGTCGGCTCGGCCAGCGGATCGGGACGCAAGGGGCCCAGGAGCACTTCCGCGGCGGCGAGCACGACCGCCATGTCGCCGCTCGCGCCGACGGCCGCCTCGTGGAGGGCCCGGAAGCCCAGTACGGGGACGTCGCCCGGCGCGCCCGCTCCGGCTTGCATCTCCTGGCCCATGTCCCTGCCGAGGTCGGAGAGGCTCGCGAACAGGCTCGTATAGAGGCTCTGGTACGACGCCGAAGCAGACACCGAAGCGGGCTCGGCCGATCTCGCGCAAGGATCGCCGGGATCGCCGGAGCCCGTGGTCGCCGCCGCCGCGAGGTCGGCCGCCCATGCGTCCCAGCCGCCGCCCGCCTGCGGCGGTGCGGGCAGGACGTGCTCCAGCCGATCGACGGCCCTCCGCATGAGTTCGAGGGGATCGTCGGTGCCGGCCGCGAGCCCGGCGCCGAACTCGTGCAGGATCGCGCGGTCCCGGGCCGCGATGAGGGTGGCGATGGCGAGCCGATGCGCGTACAGCCGCGCTCTGAGGGCCGACAGACTCTCCGCGAGATCCGGAAGCGCGGGCGGGAAGCCCTCCGGCTGCCTCGACACCCCGGCCTCGAAGGCGCGAAGCCAGGCCAGAAGCAGCCGCACGGCCCGCGCCAACGGCATCGGCGACCGTCCGATGAGGGGGATGTCCTGGTACGGCGCGTCGGCGGGCAGCACCCACTGCTCTCCCGCTTCGCGCAGTCCGGCGAGGAACGGCCCCGAGCCCTCCGGGAGGCGCCCGTCGCCGTCGAGGCTGTCCAGCGGACCCGGGCCCGGGGGCAGCGGCAGCGGGTCCGGGCCCGTGACGTCGGTGGGCTCCTGCAGCAGTCGGCTCACGCGACGGGCCTCGGCGTCCCTCGCCCTTTGGACGTACGCGGGCCACTGCGCCCTGGCAGCCGCCTTGCACAATTCCAGGTCGGCCGGGAGTACACCGGCCAGCCCCTTGTGCCGTGCCATGACATCCTCGGCGGCACGGAATTCGCTGACGTCGTCCAGCAGGGACTCGGTGCCCGTCTTGATCCCCAACGCCTTCAGCGCCAGGCGCACCAGGCGGGTGGCGCCAGGGCGCCCCTCCTGAGCCGGTGGTTCCGCCGGATACGGCGGAACCGGCTGGAGGAACAGCAGCCACCGGTCGACGCCGCGGTCCGCCGGGGATCCGGCGATGGCCCGGACCGCCCAGGCCACCGGAATGTTGTCCAGCAATCCGCCGTCGACCAGTTCCACCGTGTCGTCGGCCGCGGTGTCCGGGTAACCGGTCTCGCTGCTGATGCCCCACAGGTTCGGGGGCGTGGGCGCAGTGGTGGCCTCCGCCGGTGGTGCGCCGACCACGGGCCGGGCCGTTTCAAAGGCCCCGGGGAAGGAGGAGGTGGCGCGGGCCGCGTAGGCCAGCCGGTTCAGCGCTTCCTCCCGCTCCCTCTTGTCCGTGGGGAAATCAGTGATCAACGTTGCGGCGGCACCCGCGGCCGCCCTGCGGTGCCGGAACCGGAAGTAGGCGCGCGACCGGCCCGTCACCAGCGGCTGTCCCAGGGTGGGGCGTACCCAGTCGGGACGGGGCCGCAGCCGTGTCGCCGTCAGGATCAGGCGCAGCGCGGCAGGCGGCTTTTCCAGGATCTCGCCCTTCTCCTCCGCCTCCGCCTCCGCTTCGGCGATGAGCCCGCCCAGCTCGTCCCGCAGGCGTGCGTAGAAGGCCTCGTCGCCGAGCAGCAAAGAATCCGGGGCCCGGAGAGGGCGGGGCGTGGGCCGCAGCAGCGACTCCAGATCCCCCAGCTTCAGCCACACATTCCGTACGCCCTCGCCGAACGGCATCCCGTAGAGCAGATGGCAGGCGAACAGCACTCCGTTGAGACCGCCCGCGCTGGTTCCGGCCAGGACGTCGACGGTGACGTCCTCGAACCCGCACCGCTTCAACAGCCGGCCGTAGACCCCGTTCTTGTTCCGCAGAGCGGCGACCTCGCAGCACGACCCGCCCATCCACACCGCGAGACTCACCCCGCCACGCATGGCCAGTGCCAGACGGAGTTCCGTACTGAGAGGAGGCGCCGGCTGCTCAGGGCTCATGAGGCAAGGGTCCGCGCCCCGCGCCCGCGGCGGCATGGTGCGCTGAGCCATTCGAGGACGTGCGACGCGGACGGTCAGAGCGCTGTACGCGGTGCTTCACGCGGCCTTGGACAGGGTGGACCAGTCCTTGCCGGGCATGTGCCGGGCGGGTGTCACGGGTCTGGTCATGGCTCCTCGTCCGTCGTGGCGCGGCCACAGGAGGAGGGCACCGATCGCCCCCGCCCCGGCAAGCGCCGCGAGGACGGACCAGGCAAGGGTGAACCCGGCGCTCGTGCCGAGCCAGCCCGCGACGGGATAGGTGATCAGCCAGGCCAGGTGCGACAGGGAGAACTGGGCCGCGAATGCCTCGGGGATCGCGTCCCGTCCGACGGAGGCGCGCAGGACCTTGCCCGTCGGCGTGATGATCAGTGCCATGCCGATGCCGATCACGGTCCAGATGATCGCCGTACCGGTCCATGTGGTGAGACCGGCCGCGATGAGCGTCACCGCGGCGGTCGTGCCGCCGACGAGGACTCCGGCGCCGGTCATCATGACCGTGCGGGCGGTGATCCGGTCGAGAACGCGGGGCAGTACGAGGGCGGCCAGGAGGGTTCCGGTGCCGGAGGCGGCGAGCATCCAGGCGACGTCCGAGCGCGAGCCGCCGAGCTCGTCACGGACGTGGTTGACGGTGTTGACGACGACGATCGACCCTGCCGCCGCAACCACCAGGTTGAGCGCCATGATGCCGCGCAGCCGCGGCGTCATGAAGAAGGTCCTGATCCCCGCCGCCGCCTTGTCCCATGCCTTGGTGTGGGTGCTGGGGCGCGCCTCCGGGATGCGTGTCGCAAGGACGAGCAGGGCGGAGACGAGGAATCCGGCGGAGGTGCCCAGGAACAGCCAGTTGAAGCTCATGAACGTCAGGGCGACGGCTGCGAGTACGGGGCTGAGAAGGCTCTCCATGGTGGAGGCGACCTGGGAGGCGGACAGGGCGCGCGTGTAGTCGGACTCGTCGGTGACGATGTCGGGGATGACGGCCTGGAACGTCGGGGTGAACGCCGCGGAGCCGGCCTGGAGCAGGCCGATCAGGACGTAGATGTGCCAGACCTCGGTGACCAGGGGCAGGGCCAGGACCACCGCACCGCGGGCCACGTCGAGGAGGACCAGGAGCGTTCTTCTGGGGAGCCGGTCGACGTAGGCGGCGGCCAGCGGGGCTATGACCACGTACATGACCATCTTGATGGTCAGGGCGGTGCCGAGGACCATACCGGCGCGGGGTCCTGCGAGGTCGTAGGCGAGCAACCCGAGGGCCACTGTGGTCAGCCCGGTACCGAACAGGGCGATGACCTGGGCGCTGAACAGGTGGCGGTAGTCGCGGATGGCGAACAGACGCATGGCGGATTCCTTCCGTGTCCATGCGGCGGGGCACGGCCCCGGGGTGGGGGCCGTGCCCCGCGCGTACAGGCGGGGGTGTCTTCTCTACGCACCGGTGTCGCTCCCTGCGGTGAGGCCGGCCCCCGGTGTGAGGCCGGCGAGGAGGTTGAAGGCGCCGGTGAGGATGTTGAGTGCGACGACGCCGACGACATCGGCCACGGCGCGGTCGCTGTAGCCGTGCGCGCGCAGCGCGATGACCTGTTCGTCGGTGATCGACGTTGGCTCGCGATAGATCTGGAGGGCGAGGGTGATGATCGCCGCGATCGCGGGATCGGCCGAGGTGCCCGCGTGGGCTCGCTCGATCTCTTCCTCGTCAACTCCCAGGGCGCGGGCGGCACTCACATGCGCATCGAGGCACAGCTCGCATCCCTGCAGGGCCTGGACGGCGATCGAGAGCCGTTCACTGATCTTGCGGTCGAGTTTGGCTCGTCCCATGGCCCGGCTGAGCTGGAAGTAGCCGCCCAGTACGGCCGGCGAGTGCGCCATCGTGGAGACCATGTCGCCGATCTGGCCGTGGCGGGAGACCAGGTCGGCGAGGAGGTCGCGTGAGGCGCCGACCGCCGTGTCGGGCGTGAGTCGGGGCAGGCGGGGCATGACGCTCCTTCCGGTGCGGGGTACGTGCGTCCGTGCGGTCAGTGGTGTGCGTGGTGGCCGTGGTGGTGGTCGGCGTGCTCGGGTGCGGCGGTGGCGGTCCGCACCGTGAACTCGGCCGTCCGGACGACGTCGTCGTGCTGGAAGTCCAGGTACAGGCGGTAGGTGCCGGCCGTGGGCGCGACCGCCATGAAGGAGATCCCGGGTCCCGGTGCGGTGGTGCCGTCACCGGGTTCGCCCTCCGGGTGGACGTGGAGGTAGCCCAGGTCGCCGACCCGCAGTGCCACCAGGTGCCCGTACGCGGCCAGGTAGGGCTGCAGGTCGGTGACGGGGTGGTCGTTCCTGCTGACGGTGAGGGTCAGTTCGCTCGCCTCGCCGGGCAGGAGTTCGCCGTCGAGTGCGACGGTGTACTCGCCGAGCTGTGCGATCCCGGTGGCCTCGGGGAGCGGCCGCGGGTCGTAGGGCCCGGCGACCGCGGCATCGATCCCCAGCGTCATGGTCCCGTTGTGGCCGGCCGGGTGGATGTCTGCGAAGAACCGCCAGTCCCCCGGTTCCAGGGCCAGTTCGACGCTCCAGGTGCCCTTCTCGTCCATCACCGGGTGCACGTGCTGGAACCCGGCCGTGTCGCGCCGGACAGCTATGAAGTGCAGTTCTTTGTCGTGCTCGGGCATGAACGCGGTCACCGCCTGCCCGTCGGGGCCGATCACCCGGAAGCTGACCGGCTGCACACCGGCGGCGAGGATCGTCGAGTCGAGCTCGAGGGTGTACCCGCTCTCGGAGACCGACAACCCACCGGGCCGGGCTCCGCTGTGGCCGCTGTGGCTGCCGTGGCCGCCGTGGCCACTGTGGTTGGCCTGGTCGTGGCCGGAGTGATTCCTCATGACATCTCCCTTGTCGTGATGCGCTTTCTGGCGTTGCCCGTTCAGGACGACGATCGTAACCATATACCCCCTGGGGGTATTCTGGATACCTCGATATCTCGCGAGGGGGGCTTGCCGAAGTCGATCCACAGGAACTGGAGTGGTGCCGCCGCGAACTGCTCGACCTGGGCCTGGTCGTACCGACGGGCGCCAAGCACGACAACCGGCTCGCTCTCGCCGCCGGCGAGCCGTCCGAGGCCGAGTCCGGCTCGGTCGCCGTGGTCAGCCCCGAAATGGCCCTGATCAAGCTCCTGGAGGGCGAGCGCGGGCGGCTGCGCGAGGATCTGCGCCGCGCCAAGCAGGTCAACGGCCGTCTGGAGTCCCTGGCCACCCGCTTTCTGCGCTCCGAGGTCCTCGCGCCTTCCGCCGAGGTCGAGGTCGAGGTGATCACCGACTACCGGCGCATCCAGCAGGCACTGGAGGACATCACCGAGACGGTCGAGCACGAACTCGCCGCGCTGCAGCCGCTGCTCGACCAGGGCCGGGAGATCCCGGAGCGCGCCCTGTCCCGTGACCGGCACCAAATCACCAAGGGCGTCCGGGTGCGCTACGTCTCCAGCGCCGCGGGGGCCAACACCCCGCAGGGCGCGGAGCATCTCGGGCGCAAGGCCTCGGTCGGCGCCGAGGTGCGGATCGCCGCGGACATCCCGATGAACATGATCATCGCCGACCGGCGGTTCGTGCTGCTGCCCATGGACCCCGAGCGCCACGAGGTGGGGGCGATCCTGGCCCGCGGCCCCGCCCTCGTGCGGGCGGCCAGCCGCTTCGAGGCCGGGGTCCGGGCGGCACGGCTGGGCTGGCTGGACTGACCCCGGCGGCTCAGAACCCGAAGACCGGGGTGGACGGCGGCCGGACGCGGGCACCGGGCCGCGGCGCGGCGAGCGCGCCGAAGGGTGACCGGACCGCCCGCCGGAACGCCGATCGCGACCGCGAGCCGCCGCGCACCCTCCGGCATCACCGGGTGAGCCCACGCGGTGAGCGCCGCCGCGACACTCAACTGCGCTGCCACCTGTGGGAGTTCCTCGCAGGGCAGCGCCAGCGTCATGCCTGCCGTCGCGTCGAGCAGCCGCACCGCGCGGCGCGGTTCGAAGGTGTCCGCTCCTCCGTCTCCGTACGCCGCGCGCAACAGCCTCACTGTGTGCGCGAGACGGCGGTGATGCTCCGCCCAGCCGGTCCCACCCGGCGCCTCCTGCGGCACCCGGCCCGCGCTCAACTCCCGTACGGAACCGAAAAGCCGGTCGAGCCAGCGGTTCCACGTCCCGTCGAGCACCGCGCGTGCCTGCACCAGTCCCTCGCCGGCCACGGCATGGCGGCGCACGGCGTCCGAGCCGAACTCGTTGAGTACGTCGAGCGCCCCCGCCCCCGCCGCATCCGAACCTCGGGGTGCGGGCAGCCGCCGGTCACGTGCGCCCCGTGCAGCCATCGCGCGCACGGGGCGCAGTGGGGCAACGGACGTTCCAGCGGGGCGAGCATCCCCTGTGCGTGCAACCACGCCACGAGCGTCCGCAACCAGCGGCTGTAGCCCCGGTCGCCGTGCGACGACACGATCCGATCGAAGGCGATGCCTGCCCGCCGCCGGTCCGCGTCGATCGCGGCCCGGAATCCCTCGGCGACCCCGGCGGCGCTACGGCCCCGACGCAGCGCCCGCACCTCCACCGCGGCGGAGTGGTCGGCAGTGGCACCGGTGAACAGAACACCGCGACCCTCGGCCCGCAGGAACCGGGCCAGCACGTCGGCGGCCACATACGGCCCGGACAGCTGCCCGAGGGTCAGCTCGCCGTCGGACGCCAGCGGAGCCGTGCTGATCCAGAACGTCGGGGATGCCACGTGCTCGGAAGGGGCGCCCGGCGCGACGTCCGGGCAGTTGCTCGGTGCGCGCCACAGGCGTGGGTGCGGGATCGTGCGGCGGACGGGTGTCCCCGTGCTTCGCTCCACGGGGGTGCTCAGCGACGTACTCACCGAGGTCTCTCCTTCGCGCAGGGTGCGGCACCGCCCGACGGCGACGCCTTTCCTCAGGGTGTCGGGGTACCACGGCTCAATCCACGTGCTGAGCCTGCGCGTTCACGCCGTGACGCGCATGCGCCACGGCACAGGCACGCCATGGCATGAATACGCCAGCTCCGTGAGCGCGGGGCCGGACTGCCGTGCGACTGCATGAATCCGACAGCGGAAAAGGGGCCGCTCGATGTCCGGTGAGACATCGAGCGGCCCCTTTTGACAGTGGCGCGTGCGGCCGACCGGCAGCCCACCGGCTACACGCCGATCTGCTCACCCTTGGCCTGCAGAGCTTCGGCCTGCTGCGCGGCGGCCGCGGCCTTGTCACCGCGCATCGCAAGAAGGGTGATGAGGCCGCCTGCCGCGGCGATCGCGGCGGCGCCCAGGAACGCGGCGCTGTAGCCGTCGGTGAGCGCCGGCAGGTTGCCCGGCTGTCCCGCGCCCTGCGAGGCGGCGAGGGCGGTCAGGGCTGCCAGGCCGAGGGCCGAGCCGACCTGGTAGGTGGTGTTGACGATCCCGGAGGCCAGGCCCGCCTGCTCCTGCGGGGCGCCGGACATGGCGGCCATCATCGCCGGGATGTACGCCAATGACATGCCGAGGGCTGCGACCAGTGAGGCGGGGAGGACGTCGACCACGAACGAGCCGGTCGGCTCGACGGCCGACAGCCACAGCAGGCCTGCCGCAAGGACAAGCAGTCCGCCGCCGATGAGCGGCTTGGCGCCGAACTTCGCGAGCAGCTTCGCGGTGATCGCCGTCATGAAGATCATCAGGAGCACGGTCATCGGAAGCAGCGCCGCACCGGAGGCGAACGCCCCGTAGCCGAGCACCTGCTGCAGGTACAGGTTGAGGAAGTACCACATCGGGATCCACGCGGCGCCGAGCAGCGCCATGGCCAGGTTGGCGGACCCCAGGCGCGGCACCCGCCAGATACCGAGCGGCATCAGTGGCTGACCTGTCGATTCCTGGATCACGAGGAACAGGACGAGCAGGGCGGCGGCGCCCACGAGCTGAAGAACGGTGGTGCTGGAACCCCACCCGACGTGCTCCGCGCGGACGATGGCGAAGACGGCGAGAGCGAGACCGGCGGTGACGGAGACGGCACCGAGTACGTCCACTCGGCCGCGGCGAGGCTCGACGGCGGGCAGCAGTTTGGTGGCCGCGAGGGTGGCGACGCCGATCGGGACGTAGATGATGAAGATCCAGGGCCAGCTGAGCCACTCGGTGAACACACCGCCCAGGAAGACTCCCGCCGTGCCGCCGGCGGGGGCCGCGGCGCCGTAGAGCGCCATCGCCTTGCCCAGCTCCTTCGGGTCGTGGGCGAAGAGAATCATCAGCAGCGTCATGGCAGCGGGCGCGATCAACGCCCCGCCGACACCCTGCACGGCGCGACCCGCGACCTCGACCCAGGCGCTCTGCGCTGCCGCGGCGACGACAGAGCCCGCTATCAGGACGACCCAGCCCGCGTTGAAGACCTTGCGGGCACCCAGAAGGTCGGAGAGTCGGCCGCCGAGCAGGAGGAGGCCGCCGAAGGCGATGACGTAGGCATTGAAGACCCACTGCAACTCGCCTTGGGAGAAGCCGAGTTCACGCTGCATCTCGGGGAGAGCCACCCCGATGATGCTGGTATCCATGATCACCATGAACTGGGCGGCGGCGAGCACGAGCAGCGCCCACCAGCGCCTCGGGTTGACCGTTGACATGATTCCATCCCCTCGCTCAAGTACCCCACCGGGGTATCTTCGAGCGGGAACTTAACATACCCCTAGGGGGTATACAACGCTGAGCACCGAGGCGCCGGGTGACCGCGAGACGGTGATGTCCGTCAGCCAGTGACTTCCTCGGCCGCAAGCTTCTTCCTGTCGAGGGAGAGAAGGATCAGCAGCGCGAAGGCAGCGAACGCGGCAGCCGTGCGTGCGTAGTTGAACGCCTCCCAGCGAGCCAGGATCTCGGCGTGATCGGCCGGTGCCGAGGTGGCTGCCCACTGCTTGATACGGCCGTTGATGGGGACGTTGCCGAGACGCGTGATCAGGAAGGACGCGACAGCCAGGAGCCCGGCCCCTCCGGCCAGCCACCGCGAGGTGCCACGCGTCATGACGGCAAGGGCGAGGGCACTGAGCGCCGACATGGCCATGGCACCCTGCATGGTGATGCCGTTCATCTGCATCAACTGGGCATGGAAGGACAGTCTCATGTCGAGCGGTACGGCGTTGAAGGTGGGGACGAGATTGGCCGCTCCATAACCGAAGGCGCCGGCGAGGGCTCCGGTGGACAGCAGGGCGAGACCCTGGACGAGCCGGATGCGCCTGCGGATCACTCCCCCGCCCCCGGTTCGGCCGGGGTGAGGGACCGTGTGAGCTGCTCGGCTCGTCGCAGCAGACCTTCGGGGGTGAACTCGGCGAACATGTGGACTCGCGTGGACACCGGGCCACCCTTGCGCATCTGCGCGTGGATCGTGAAGCGGGCCGCGATCCGGTCACCGCACGCGAATGCCTCGTGCACCTCGAACCGGAACTCTCGCAGGTTCTTGCGTACCGGGCGGAGGTGAGCGAGGAGGCGGCCCCAATCGAGTCGTACGCCGTCAGCGACCTGAACGACGTCGCGGGTGTAGTACCTGGACATCAGGTCGGAGGCGTCTTCCGAACCATGCACCACAGCGTCGGTGAAGGTGGTGAAGAAGTCGGCGATGAACTGCTCGGGAGGTTTCGTGTGGAGAGGGTGCACCATGCTCCTGCCCTGCGTGAAGCCGCATTCCGCAGCGATCTCTTACAATCTCGTAAGATATAGCTCGGCATATATTTCTGACAAGGGTGTAAGAGTTGACTCGTTTCGAGACTCCGGGTGACTCGTCGTCGGCACGGCCTCGCCGTCGCGCCGACGCCGAGCGCAGCAGGGTCGCGGTGCTGGACGCCGCCCTCCGGCTGCTGGCCGAGCGGCCCGATGCCGGAATGGCCGCCATCGCAGCCGCCGCCGGGGTGACCCGCCAGACCGTGTACGCGCACTTCGGCACCCGTGACGCACTGCTGAACGCTGTCGCCGACCGGATCACGGACCAAGCCATGGCCGCGATGGACGAGGCGGAAGAGCACGGCGGCCCCGCCCTGGACTCACTGCTGCGACTCCAGGACATCGGCTGGCGGCTGTTCGAGCGCAACCCGGTGCTCCTCCAGCTCGGAAGCACCCACGCTGGAGCCGACGCCGACCGAGTCCGGCACGAGCCCGTCGCAGCCCGGCTCACCCGGCTGATCGAGAAGGGCCAGCAGTCAGGCGAGTTCGACCCCGCACCACCAGCCACCTGGTTGGTGGCCGCAGTCACCGCGCTCGGCCACGCGGCAGGCGACGAAGTCGGGGCGGAGCGCCTGTCGGCGGAAGAGGCCGCAACGTGGCTGCGGACCGCCACACTCGCCGTCCTGGGGGTCAAACCCCGGAATTCTGCGCCATAGACGGCGCGCGTGGATCACGAACGGACGCCGTTCTCGCTCGGCATCGTCACCGGCGCACTGAACTGGAAGAAGGGTTCAGCGTGCCGGCGGCACCGCTCCTGCTCGAAGGGGACGCCAGGGAGGGCGAGTTCTGCGTCCTGGTGCAGCTTTCTGGGTGCCTGATGCCGTGCAGGGCGGCAGTCCCCCGGTCGCCGCGCTGCTCACCACGCTGTCAAGAACTTGCCACGCGTATTCTGACCTGCATAGACACAGCCCAGAGGCTCAACTGCCAATCTCACCAGGAGGTACCCGTGAAGATGCTCATCAACGTGGCGGAGACCGTGGTCGCTGACGCGCTCAGGGGTATGGCGGCCGCGCATCCGGAATTGGCCGTGGATGTGGAGAACCGGGTCATCATTCGGGGGGACGCGCCCGTCGCCGGGAAGGTCGCGCTCGTGTCGGGCGGCGGGTCCGGGCACGAGCCGCTGCACGGTGGATTCGTGGGGCCGGGGATGCTGTCGGCGGCGTGTCCCGGTGAGGTGTTCACTTCGCCGGTGCCGGACCAGATGGTGCGGGCCGCGGCGGCCGTGGACAGTGGCGCGGGTGTCCTGTTCATCGTGAAGAACTACACCGGGGACGTGCTCAACTTCGACATGGCCGCCGAACTTGCCGAGGACGAGGGCATTCAGGTCGCCAAGGTCCTCGTCAACGACGACGTCGCGGTGACCGACAGCCTGTACACGGCGGGGCGGCGCGGCACCGGCGCCACCCTCTTCGTGGAGAAGCTGGCGGGCGCGGCCGCCGAGGAGGGTATGCCGCTGGAGCGGGTGGAGGCCATCGCCAGGCAGGTGAATGAGAACTCCCGCAGTTTCGGGGTCGCGCTCAGTGCTTGTTCCACGCCTGCCAAGGGGTCTCCGACCTTCGATCTGCCCGCCGGTGAGCTGGAGTTGGGCGTCGGCATCCACGGCGAACCGGGGCGCGAGCGGCGCGCCATGATGACGTCCCGGGAGATCGCCGACTACACCGTCGACGTCATCCTGCAGGACCTCGACCCGAGCGACCCCGTGCTCGTCCTCGTCAACGGCATGGGCGCCACCCCGCTCCTGGAGCTGTACGGCTTCAACGCCGAGGTCCAGCGCGTGCTCCGCGAACGCGAGGTCCCGGTGGCCCGCACCCTCGTCGGCAACTACGTGACCTCCCTCGACATGGCGGGCGCCTCCGTCACGCTGTGCCAGGTCGACCAGGAGATGCTGCGCCTTTGGGACGCGCCGGTCCGCACCGCGGGGCTGCGCTGGGGCATGTGAGCACCCTGCCCAACGTAACGACAACGCAAGGAGTTTCAGTGCTCGACGCCGATTTCTTCCGCCGCTGGCTGACCACGGCCGCCGCGGCCGTCGACCGCGAGGCGGACCGGCTCACCGAGTTGGACTCGCCCATCGGCGACGCCGACCACGGCAGCAACCTCCAGCGCGGTTTCACCGCCGTCGCCTCCGTCCTGGAGAAGGAGGCCCCGGACACCCCCGGCGCCGTCCTGACCCTGGCCGGACGGCAGTTGATCTCCACCGTCGGCGGCGCGTCCGGGCCGTTGTACGGCACGCTGCTGCGCCGCACCGGCAAGTCCCTCGGCGACGCGGCGCAGGTCAGCGAGGCCGAGTTCGCCGACGCGCTGCGTACCGGCGTGGACGCGGTGGCCGCGCTCGGCGGGGCCGCACCCGGCGACAAGACCATGCTGGACGCCCTCGTCCCCGCGGTCGACGCGCTCCCCACGTCCTTCGCGGCGGCCCGCGCCGCCGCCCACGAGGGCGCCCTCGCCACCACGCCGCTGCAGGCCCGCAAGGGCAGGGCGAGCTACCTCGGCGAACGCAGCATCGGCCACCAGGACCCGGGCGCCACCTCGTCGGCCCTGCTGTTCGAGGCGCTGGCCGAGACGGCCGGGGAGGCGTGACATGAGCGACGACGCCAAGGAAGACTCCAAGGAAAGGAAGACGAGAGCATGAGTGACGACAGCAAGCTCGTGGGCATCGTGCTGGTCTCGCACAGCGGCCCCGTCGCCGAGTCCGTGGCCGCCCTCGCCTCGGGCCTCGCCGGCGGCGCCACCGCTCCCGTGGCCGCCGCGGGCGGCACGCAGGACGGCGGCCTCGGCACCAGCTCCGAGCTGATCGCCGCCGCCGCGGAACGGGTCGACCGGGGCGCGGGCGTCGCCATCCTCGTCGACCTGGGCAGCGCCGTCCTCACGGTCAAGGCCCTGATCGCCGAGGGCGACGAACTCCCGGACGGCACCCGCCTCGTGGACGCGCCCTTCGTGGAGGGCGCGGTCGCAGCGGTCGTGACGGCGTCGACGGGCGCCGACATCGCGGCGGTGGAGGCGGCGGCCCGGGAGGCGTACGACTACCGCAAGGCGTAGCCGGTACGGGGTGGGGCTGCGGGCAACACGGGTGCCCGCAGCCCCCGCACACCGAAGCCCGACCGGCCCCGCGCCCCGCAACCCCCCAACCCCGTAGACCCCACCCTCTTGATGCGCCCCCGTCACCCCTGTCAAATTGGTCCGGACCATTCGCGTCGAGTGGAAGGCACGACCGTGCGACGGACCCCCCACCCGCCCCACCACCCGCTCCCCCGCACCACCGCCTGGCGCGCCCTCACCCTCACCGCGGCCGTGTGCGTGCTGAGTTCCTGCACCTGGGGCGGTGGCGACGACGGCAAGAGCACGCGGCCGCCCTCCGCCCCGCGCGGCCTCACCGTCCAGGCGGGCAGCGCCACCACCGTGCACGTGATGTGGAACAGCACGACCGACGGCTCGGACGTCAGCGGCTACGAGATCTACCGCGGCGCCGCCAAGGTCAAGGACGTTCCCGCCGACCAGCACATGGTCGACATCACCGGCCTCAAGCCGTCGGCCACGTACGCCTTCTCCGTGCGCGCCCGCGACGCCGACGGCAACCTCAGCCCGGACAGCAAGAAGCTGACGGTCACCACGCCCGCCGCGGCGAAGGCCGACCGCGAGGCCCCGTCCCGCCCGCGCACCCTGCGCGCCGAGGCCGAGGGCAGGCGCGCGGCGACGCTGGCGTGGGGCGGGTCGAAGGACAACCGCAGCGTGGCCTCGTACGAGATCTACCAGGGCACGTCGAAGATCCACAGCGTCGGCGGCGGCACCACGGACACGCTGATCACGGGCCTGCGGCCGGGCACCACGTACACCTTCACCGTGAAGGCCCGCGACGCCGCCGACAACTTCTCGGCCGCGAGCCCCGCCGTGCGCGTCACCACCGCCGCGGGCAAGGACAGCGGACGCGCCACGGCCCCCGCGGACTTCCGCGCGCGTACGCACAAGGGCGACGACGGCGCGTACTACATCGACCTCACCTGGCAACCGCCGCACACCGGCGGCGCGGTGACGGAGTATCAGATCCATCTGGACGGCAAGAGTGCGACCTCGCTGGTCTTCGGCGGCAACACTCCCCAGGACAAGGCGAAGCACAGCTTCTACGTGAGCCGGAAGTCCGGCGAGACGCACCGCGTGAAGCTCCGCGCCAAACTGCCCGACGGCACGTGGGGCAGCTACTCCCCCGAACGGGCCGTCACCACCCCCTGAAGCGCGTGGAGTCCGGGCCGAACCCAACCGGTCCAAGGCAAGATCCACGTCCACGCCCGGGTCCAGGTTCAGGTCTGCGCCGACAGCGCGCCCCACGCGCTCACTCGCCCTCCCGCCGCACACTCTCCCGCCCCGCCAACGACTCCACCGCCCACAGACACCACTCCCGCGTCTCGCGCTCGAAGGCCAGGCCGCGCCGGCACGTCAGGTAGGGGCCGATCCGGCGGCCCGTGCGCAGGAACTCCTCCTCGTCGAGATCGCCGCGCAGCCGCCGCAGGAGCTTGCCGAGGACCTCGGTCTTGGCCTCGGCGACCGCCGCGCGCTCGCGGAGCTGGGCGATCACGGGGGCGGCGGGGACGTCGTCGACCGCCTGCACCTTGACCAGCAGGTCGTCGCGGATGAAGGACGGCTTGGCGGACGCCGCGGCGAACCGCTCCAGCTCGGCGAAGCCCGCCTCCGTGACCTGGAACACCCGCTTGTTGGGCCGCCCCTCCTGCACGATCTCGCGCCCGGAGAGCAGCCCCTCGCCCTCGAGGCGCGCCAGCTCGGCGTACAGCTGCTGCGGCAGCGCGTGCCAGAAGTTGGCCACGCCGATGTCGAAGCCCTTGGCGAGCTGATAGCCGCTGAACTCGCCGTCGAGCAGTGCCGCGAGCACCGCGTGCCGCAAGGCCATGGTGACGCCCTTTCTCCCGCCGCCCCACCGAACCACCGGGGGCTTCAGCCAAGGATTCCGCCAGGGCTTCCGTTCCGCGCCCCGCTCCGTCATCATAGTCAAGAATCTGAGTAGTCATATTCTTGACTATGGAGAGACGGTCACCCCGGAGGTTCCCCATGACCGCAGCACCCGTCGCCGACACCACCGCCCGATTCCGTGCGGCGATCGAAAAGCGTGAACTCGCCGTCGTGGAGGAGCTGTTCACGCCGGACATCCGGTTCTACAGCCCGGTGAAGTTCCAGCCCTTCGAGGGGCGCGAGATGGTCATGGGGCTCTTCGGGGTGCTGCTGCGCCTCTTCGAGGACTTCCGGTACGTCGGGTCGTACGAGGGCACGGCGCAGACCAGCGTCGACGGCAGCGAGGCCGCGTCGGCCGTCCTTCTGTTCCGGACGACCGTGGCCGGCAAGGAGATCCACGGCATCGACCTGCTGCACTTCGACGAGGACGGCCGGATCAAGGAGTTCACGGTGATGGTGCGCCCGCAGTCGGCGGTGCAGGCGCTGGGACAGGCGGTGTACGCGGGCCTGGTCGCAGACGGCCTGGTGCCGCCGCTCCCCGAGGGGCAGTGACACCAGGCCGTCCAAGTCCCACGTCCCGAGCAGGGAGCGGATCAGGCGGGCAGCGGCACGTCCAGGCGCGCCTTGCGGTGGCTGAACGTCGCGATGGAGTGCGGGCCGTGGTAGGCGCCGAGCCCGCTCTCACCGACGCCGCCGAACGGCAGCTCGGGGACGGACAGATGGGCCATCGGAAGGCCGAAGCCGAGCCCGCCCGAGGACGTCTCCGCGGCCAGCCGCTCACGGGTGCGCTCCGAGCCGGTGAAGGCGTAGAGCGCGAGCGGCTTGTCCCGCTCGTTGATGAAGTCGATCGCCTCGTCGAGCCCTTCGACCTCGACGATCGGCAGGACGGGGCCGAAGATCTCCTCCCGCATGACCGGCTCGTCGGGCTTCACCCCGGCGAGCACGGTCGGCGCGATGTACTTCGCGGCGCGGTCGGTCTGCCCGCCCGTCACCACGCGGCCCGAGCCGAGCAGCCCCGAAAGCCGGTCGAAGTGCCGCTCGTTGACGATGCGTCCGTACGCGTCCGACGCCGCCGGGTCCGCCCCGTACTGCGCCTCGATCGCCTCCGCGAGCGCGGACTCCAGGGCGCGGGCGGTGGCGGGGTCGGTGAGGACGTAGTCGGGCGCGACGCAGGTCTGGCCGGCGTTGGCGAACTTGGCGCGGGCCAGACGGCGGGCCACCTCGGTGGTGTCGACGCCCGCGTCCACGAACGCCGGTGACTTGCCGCCGAGTTCGAGGGTGACGGGGGTCAGGTGCTCGGCGGCGGCGCGCATGACGATGCGGCCGACGGTGCCGTTGCCGGTGTAGAAGATGTGGTCGAAGCGCTGGGCGAGCAGCGCCGTCGTCTCGGGCACGCCGCCCTCGACGACCGCCACGGCGTCCGTGTCCAGGAAGCGGGGCAGCAGCCGGGCGATCAACTCGGAGGTGGCGGGCGCCAGTTCGCTCGGCTTGACGACCACCGCGTTGCCCGCGGCGAGCGCCCCGGCGACGGGCACGAGGAGGAGCTGCGCGGGGTAGTTCCACGGCGCGATGACCAGGGCGACGCCCAGCGGGTCGTACTGCGTGCCCGCGCTGGCGTGCTCCCCGAAGACGCCGCTGACGTCGACGGACTGCGGGCTCAGCCACTCCTGGAGGTGGTCGAGGGTGTGGTCGATCTCCTTGACGGTGAAGTCGACTTCGGCGCGGTAGGCCTCGGCGCGGGGCTTGCCGAGGTCCGCGTGGAGGGCGTCCGCGAAGTCCTCGCGGTGCTCGGTGAGCATCTCGCGCAGCCGCGTGAGCTGCCGCTCGCGCCAGTCCAGGGGGCGGGTGCGGCCGGTGCGGAAGGTGGCGCGGAGACGCGCCACGAGGGCGGCGGGGTCTTCGGGGGTGGTGGTGCTGTGGTTCATGAGGTCCTCAGGAGTGTCACTTCGATGCGGGCAGAGGCCCGGCGGGTGCGGGCAGCAGCCCGGTGAGCAGGGCTTCGACGGCGGGCGGCAGCAGGCGCGCCGCCTCGGGGTGGGTTTCGAGGCCGATGACGACGGCGAGACAGATGTCGGCGGCATCGGCGGGACGTACGCGGGCCGAGCCGGTGGGGCGCGCGCGGGCGGCATCGGCGGGGAACACGCGAGCAGCGTCGTCGGTCTCGACGGCCGCGAACTGCTCGACGAGCAACTCCCTGATCCGCCCGGTGAACGCGTCACAGATGTCCCCGGACAACCGCGCCTTCGCGTCGAGGAGTTCGGCGATGTGCGGCGATCCGCCCACGAGGTCGAGGACAAGGTCGAGCTTGGCGGCCAGGATGCCGTGGATCCGCTCGGCGGGCTGCGCGTCGGACGCGGCGGCCGCGGCGGCCCGGTCGAGCGCCCGGTCGTGCAGGCGCCGGGTGAGCCGCCGGACCGCGTCGTCCTTGCCGCGTACGTACTGGTAGACCGCCGACCGGGACACCCCCATCTCGCCCGCGATGTCATCCACCGTGGTGCGCCGCACGCCGTACCTGCTCAGGCAGGTGTACGTCGCGTCGAGGACGTCGGTGAGCCGGTCGGTGCCCATGGTTCAGCCCAGCGCCTTGACGATCTCAGCCGCGAGCGGCGCGGCCGACGCCGGGTTCTGGCCGGTGTGGAGGTTGCCGTCGGTGACGACGTACGGCGCCCACGCCTCGCCCTCCTGGAAGTCGACGCCGAGGGCGACGAGCCGGTCCTGGAGCAGCCACGGCGCGCGGTCGGCGAAGCCCGACTGGGTCTCCTCGACGTTGGTGAACGCGGTGACGCGACGGCCCGCGAAGGGCGAATCGGCCCCGTCGCGCGCGGTGGCGAGCAGCGCGGCGGGCCCGTGGCAGACGATGCCGAGCGGCCTGCCGGACGCGAGCGCCGCGTTCAGCAGGTCACCGGAGGCGGCGTTCACCGCGAGGTCCTCCATCGGGCCGTGGCCGCCCGGGTAGAACACGGCCGCGTAGTCGTCGAGCCGTACGTCCTCAAGGGCGAGCGGGTGCTTCAGGGCGGTGACGCCGTCCAGGGCCGCGGCGATCGCGTCGGCGTTCTCCTGTCCGCCGTTCAGCTCGGGGGCGAGGCTCGCCGGGTCCATCGTCGGCACGACGCCGCCGGGCGTGGCGACCACCACGTCGTGGCCCGCGGCGGTGAAGGCCTCGTACGGGGCCGCGACCTCCTCGGCCCAGTAGCCGCTCGGGTGCGCGGTGCCGTCCGCCAGCGTCCAGACGGCGGAACCGGTCACGACCAGCAGGATCTTCGCCATGTGCTTCTCCTTCGCTTCCCTTGCGTGCGGTCTGACATGTGCGTGCGGTCTGACATTTCGTACGCTCTGAGATCTCGTACGCCCTGACGTTTCGTACGCAGAGTGTCAGGTCGCCGATGTCTCGACGGTAGGCGCCCAAGCCATAGAGATCCAATAGGATCCCCGACATGCCCCATAGGGATTCCAATGGCACGAGCGCAAGCGCCGGCTCGGCGCGGCGCACCCCGTCCCACCCTCACACCCCGCTGGATCTGTCGCTGCTGCGTACGTTCCTCGCGGTGCACCGTTCCGGTTCCTTCACGGGCGCGGCGCGGCTGCTCGGCCTCTCGCAGCCGACGGTGACGACGCAGATCCGCTCCCTGGAACAGCAACTGGGCCGTGAGCTGTTCGAGCGGCGGCCGCGCGGCGTCGTCCCGACGTCCGTCGCCGACGAGCTGGCGACACAGGTGGCAGCCCCGCTGGACGCGCTCGCCACAGTCGTCGACCGCGGCCCGCTCGCCGCCGAGAAGCGCCCGGACCCGGTCCACCTGGCGGGCCCGGCCGAGCTGATGTGCACCCGGGTGCTGCCCGCGCTGGCACCGCTCACCGACCGGGGCGTCCGCCTGCGCGTCACCATGGGCCTCACCGACGACCTCCTCGACGGGCTCCGCGGCGGCCGCTTCGACCTGCTGATCTCCACGATGCGGCTGCGCGGGCGCACCTTCAGCGCGGTGCCGCTGGCGGACGAGGAGTTCGTGCTCGTGGCGGCGCCTCAGTGGGCGGAGCGGATCGGTCCGCAGCGGGTCGCGGCCGAGGGTGCCGCCGCGCTGCGCGGGGTGCCGCTGATCGCGTACGCCGACGACCTGCCGATCGCCCGCCGGTACTGGTGGCACGTCTTCGGCGAGCGCCTGACCGAGCAGGCCGCGATCACGGTGCCCGATCTGCGCGGGGTGATCTCGGCGGTCGCGGCCGGGGCGGGCATCAGCGTGCTGCCGCGCTATCTGTGCCTGGCCGAGCTGGTCTCGGGGACCCTTGTGCCGCTGCTGCTTCCCGAGGACCCGCCGATCAACACCATCTATCTCGCGCAGCGGCCGGGCGCGCCCGGCGATCCGCATGTCGTTCTCGTACGGGACCGACTGCTGCGGTCGGCTCCGTCCTGGTGACGTTCTGCCGGGCGCAGGTGACGGTCGGCCGGAGGCCGGTGACGCTCCGCCGGACGATGGACTCCGTCACCTGCCCGGGGGCAGTCCGCATGCGGTGCGGGCCGACGGCACGTTGGCTCGTCGTCAGGTAGCACGGGCGTTTCCCAATTCCGGCGGCGCATGGGATGTACCGCCTCCCGTGCCATCGGAGGGCAGACGCATGCGTACTACTCAGATATCTCTCCGCTCCGGCCTCGCCGTCGCCGCCGTCGCGCTGCCGCTGGCACTGGCCGCCCCGTCGGCGGTCGCGGCAACGGGGATCACCGTGACGGCAAGTGGCTCGACCGTGACGGTCACCACGACCGCGTGCCCCGGCGGGGGCAAGGGGTCGCTGATGAGCAACGGCAACGCCAGTTTCGCCTCGGGGCGGCAGGTGCAGCTCACCGGCACCACCGCCTCCTGGCAGAACGTCAGTCCCGGCACCCACACGGTGGCGGTGATCTGCACGGACGGTTCCGCCGCGGGTTCGCAGACCGTCACGGTCGGCGCCGCGACGACGCCGACGGTCTCGTCGACGACGACTCCCGCGCGCGGTGTGCGCGGCGGCATCGGCGGCGCGGTCGAGGACTACGGCACGACCACGCTGGTCGCGGGCGGGGCCCTCGTGGCCGTGGCCATGGCCGGCGGTGCCTGGTTCGTGCGCCGTCGCACCATCCGCGTCCGCGGCCGGTTCTGACCCCGTCCTCCCCCAGGGCCGGGCCACCAGAACCGGTCCCCGCCCGGCCGGGCCTCCCCGGCCGCCTATCGGCCCGTGTCCGGCCCCGGCTCATCCACCGGGTCCGGGCCCGGGCTTTTCTCATTGCGTGAAACAGGTAAGCGAGCGGGCGCTCTTGTCCCCTCCCCCGTCCCGTCCTACGGTCCTCCCAGCCGACGGGGAGGGACCTCCATGCCACGACCGCTCAGCGTTCAGCTCTACTCCGTACGCGACCAACTCGCCGCCGACCGCGCGGGGACGCTGGGGCGGCTCGCGGAGATGGGGTACGGCGCGGTGGAGGCGTTCGACGTCACCGCGGACGCCAAGGGGCTGCGCCGCGTCCTCGACGACCTCGGCCTCACCGTCTCCGGCGCCCACGTCATGCCGCTCCTCGCGGGCCCACCGGGCCCCGTCCTCGACGGGGTCGCCGCACTCGGCACCCCGCTGGCGATCGTCCCGGCCGGTTTCCCGCACGAGGACTTCACTTCGTACGAGCGTCTCGGCCGTGTCGCGGACCGCCTCAACTCCCTTGCGCGGGACGCCGAACGGCATGGTCTGCGGCTCGGCTACCACAACCACTGGTGGGAGATCGAGCCACGGATCGCGAGCCACGGCGGCAGGCACGCGATCGAGGTCCTCGCCGAACTCCTGGACCCCGCGGTGTTCCTGGAGATCGACACGTACTGGGCGGCCGTCGGCGGCGCCGACGTGCCCGCGCTGCTCGACCGCCTCGGTCCCCGCGTGGAGGCCGTCCACCTCAAGGACGGCCCCGGCACGAAGGACGACCCGAACGTGGCGGTCGGCGGCGGCACCATGCCCGTCCCCGAGATCCTCGCGGCGGCGCCCACCGCCTGGCGCGTCGTCGAGTTCGACGCGTGCGCGGGCGACCTCCTCGGCGAGCTCGCGGCGAGCCGCACCTACGTCAGCGCCCTGGAGACGGCGTGAACGCGGGCCCGGTGGGCGTCGCCGTCGTCGGCGCGGGCGTCATCAGCGCCGAGTATCTGCGCACGCTGAGCACCTTCCCCGACATCCGCCTCGTGGCCGTCGCCGACATCGCCCCGGAGCGGGCGGCCGCGGCGGCCCGCACCCACGGCATACCGCTCGCCGGAGACGTACCCACCGTCCTCGACGAGCCGGACGTGGAGCTGGTCGTCAACCTCACCGTGCCCGCCGCCCACGCGCGCGTCGCGGCGGCCGCGCTGCGCGCGGGCAAGCACGTGTACGGCGAGAAACCGCTCACCCCGGCGCCCGCCGAGGCCGAGAAGCTCGTCGCCGAGGCGTCCGAGCGCGGACTGCTGCTCGGCGGCGCGCCCGACACGTTCCTGGGCGCGGGCCTGCAGTCGGCGATCCGGGCCGTCCGCGCGGGCCACATCGGCCGGCCGGTCGCCGCGACGACTGCCGTGCAGAGCCTCGGCCCCGAGTCCTGGCACCCGGATCCGGCGTTCTTCTACCAGCCGGGCGCGGGACCGCTGTTCGACCTCGGCCCCTACTATCTGACGGCTCTGGTGGCGCTGTTCGGCGGCGTGGCACGGGTGGCCTCGACGGCGGCGCGGGCCCGGGAGCACCGCGAGGTGGGCTCCGGCCCCAAGGCAGGGCAGTTCTTCCCCGTCGACGTACCGACGCATGTGTCCGCCCTGCTGGACTTCGCTTCGGGCGCGAACGCCAACTCGACGTTCAGCTTCGACAGTTCACATCCCCGCATACGTTTCGAGATCACCGGTACGGAGGGGACCCTGGCCGTGCCCGACCCCAATACGTTCCGTGGCCCGCTGCGGCTGCGCGCCAACGGCAGTGACGAGTGGCGTGAGCTGCCTGTGCGGGGGCGTACGGATGGCCGGGGGCTGGGTGTCGTCGACATGGCGCGGGCGATCCGTGCGCGGGAGCGGGACGGGTCCGCTCGTACGCGGGACAAGTCCGCCCCCGACGGCGGCCTGAGCACCCATCGGGCGTCGGGCGCCCTGGCCTTCCACGTCCTCCAGACCATGACCGCGATCACGCAGTCCGCGGCCGTGGGGGCGTTCGTACCGCTGCCCGCGCAGCTCGTGCCTCCGGCGCCGCTCCCGGAGGACTGGGATCCGACCGAAGCAACGCTCAGCGGGTCTTAGGGATCAGCACAGCCTAGGACTCGGCCAGTTCCTCCAGTGTGCGCGTGAGCCACTGCGTCCAGAAGGTCTCCAGGTCGATCCCGGCCCGCAGCACCACATGGCGCAGGCGGTCCTCGATCGCGTCCCTGCCCGGCGGGAAGTCCCGGCGCTCGATCTCCTCGTACTCCGTCAACTGCCGCTGGTGCAGGGCGAGATGACGGCGCAGCTCGGCCTCGATGCCGTCCGTGCCGACGACGGCCGCGGCCCGCAGACGCAGCAACAGGGTGTCGCGCAGCGGCTTGGGGGCCTGGCTCGCGGCGGTCCAGCGGGCCAGTTCGGCGCGGCCCGCGGGCAGCACTTCGTAGTCCTTCTTCTGCCCGCGGGTCGCCTGCGCGGAGGGCAGCGCGCGGATGAGGCCGTCGCGCTCCAGTTTCCCCAGCTCGCGGTAGATCTGCTGGTGCGTGGCCGACCAGAAGTAGCCGATCGACCGGTCGAACCGGCGCGTCAGCTCCAGACCCGAGGACGGCTTCTCGAGCAGGGCGGTGAGGATCGCGTGCGGGAGTGACATGACGGCATCCTAGGGACGGCGCCCGGGGACGGCGGGGCCCCGGGCGGGGCGTCACGGCGCGGGCGCGTCACAGGGCGGCGGCCAGCTCCGTGCCCTGCTTGATGGCGCGCTTGGCGTCCAGCTCCGCGGCGACGTCGGCGCCTCCGATGAGGTGCGCGTCGACCCCGGCGGCGAGCAACTCCTCGTACAGGCTCCGGCGGGGCTCCTGACCGGCGCAGAGCACGACCGTGTCGACGGGGACCGTGCGCTGCTCGCCGTTGACCGTGATGTGCAGGCCGTCGTCGTCGATGCGGTCGTACTGGGCGCCCGCGACCATCGACACGCCCCGGTGGCGCAGCTCGGTGCGGTGGATCCAGCCGGTGGTCTTGCCGAGGCCCTTGCCGACCTTGGACGCCTTGCGCTGCAGCAGGTGGACGGTGCGCGGCGGGGCCGGCCGCACGGGTTCCGTGAGGCCGCCGCGGTCGCGGTAGTCCGTGTCGACGCCCCACTGCTTGAAGTACGTCGCCGGGTCCAGGCTCGCCTTGTCGCCGCTGTCGGTCAGATACTCCGCGACGTCGAAGCCGATGCCGCCCGCGCCGACGATCGCGACGCGCTCGCCGACGGGCGCGCCGTCGCGCAGGACGTCCAGGTAGCTGACGACGCTCGGGTGGTCGACGCCCGGGATGTCGGGGGTGCGGGGCGTGACGCCGGTGGCGACGACCACCTCGTCGTACCCGGCGGCGGCGAGCTGCTCCGCGGTCACCCACGCACCCAACCGCACGTCCACACCGCGCAGTTCGAGCTGCGTACGGTAGTAGCGCAGCGTCTCGTCGAACTCCTCCTTGCCGGGGACCCTGCGGGCGATGTTGAGCTGGCCGCCGATCTCGGACGCGGCGTCGTACAGCGTCACGTCATGGCCGCGCTCGGCGGCCGACACGGCGAAGGCGAGACCGGCGGGGCCCGCGCCGACGACGCCGACGCGCTTGGCGCGGCGGGTCGGGGAGAGCACCAGCTCCGTCTCGTGGCAGGCGCGCGGGTTCACCAGGCAAGAGGTGATCTGCAGGCTGAAGGTGTGGTCGAGGCAGGCCTGGTTGCAGCCGATGCAGGTGTTGATGGCGTCGGACCGCTCGGCCTCCGCCTTGGCGACGAAGTCGGGGTCGGCGAGCAGCGGGCGCGCGAGGGAGACCATGTCGGCGGCGCCGTCGGCCAGCAACTGCTCTGCCAGTTCGGGGGTGTTGATGCGGTTGGTCGTGACCAGCGGCACCGACACCTCGCCCATGACCTTCTTGGTCACGAAGGTGTACGCGCCGCGCGGCACCGATGTCGCGATGGTCGGGATGCGTGCCTCGTGCCAGCCGATGCCGGTGTTGATGATCGTGGCGCCCGCGGCCTCGATCGCCTTGGCGAGCTGGACGACCTCCGCGAGCGTGGAGCCGCCGGGCACGAGGTCGAGCATCGAGAGGCGGTAGATGATGATGAAGTCCGGCCCGAGGCGTTCGCGCGTACGCCGGACGATCTCGACGGGGAACCGGATGCGGTTCTCGTACGCGCCGCCCCAGCGGTCGGTCCGGCGGTTGGTCGGCGCCACGATGAACTCATTGATCAAGTAGCCCTCGGAGCCCATGACTTCGACGCCGTCGTAGCCCGCGAGCCTGGCCAGCTCGGCCGCGCGCACGAAGTCCTCGACGGTCTGCTCGACCTCGTCGTCCTCCAGGGCGCGCGGCGGGAACGGGCTGATCGGCGCCTGGACGGCGCTCGGCGCGACGAGCCCCTCGTGGTAGGCGTACCGCCCGAAGTGCAGGATCTGCATCGCGATCCTGCCGCCCTCGCGGTGCACCGCCGCGGTGACCCCGGCGTGCTCCTCGGCCTCCGCCTCCGTGGTCAGCTTGGCGCCGCCGTCCCAGGGCCGCCCTGCCTCGTTGGGCGCGATGCCGCCGGTGACGATGAGGCCGACGCCGCCGCGCGCCCGCGTCGCGTAGAACTCGGCCATGCGCTCGAACCCGTCCGGCGCCTCCTCCAGGCCCACGTGCATCGAGCCCATCAGGACCCGGTTGGGGAGGGTCGTGAAGCCCAGGTCGAGCGGGCTGAGCAGGTTCGGGTAGCGGCTCACGGAGCTCATGCGGGTGGCCTCTTTCGTCCACGTACGCCGGGGCTTCGGCGTGGTCGGTGTCCTCGTCACCACAGTTGTAGGACAGCCCCGGCCGTTATGCAACTAGTTGCACAACGGGCGCGACACACGTCACACCGGCCCGGCACACAGGCCCTTCACGCAGGCCTTTCACAGCGGCAGCGGCCGCTCCTGCACCACGTGCTTCATCACCAGCGTCGAGCTGAGGCGCTGCACACCCGGCAGTGTCGCCAGCTCCTCGTCGTACAGGCGCTGGAAGGCGCGCAGGTCCTTGCTGACGATGCGCAGCAGGTAGTCGGGGTCGCCGAAGAGGCGCTGCGCCTGGAGGACGTTCGGGATGTCGGCGACCGCGGCCTCGAAGGCGGCGACCGTGTCCCGGTCCTCCTGGCGCATGGTGACGAAGACGAGGGACTCGAAGGTCAGGCCGACGGCCTCGGGGTCCACCACCGCGCGGTAGCCGCGCACCGCCCCGCGGCGCTCCAGTTCGCGCAGTCTGCGGTGGCACGGCGAGAGGCTCAGGCGCACCCGCGCGGCCAGTTCGGTGACGGTCAGGCGGCCGTCGTTCTGCAGCTCGGCAAGGATCTGCCGGTCGACTCTGTCCATGGAGAAGATTCTTCCACTCACACGCCCTGAGCAGGCAAATCTCGGGAGCACCTTTGGGCAGATCGGAACTAACCTCCCACATGCACCATTCAGGGAGGGAGAAACATCCATGGCCGTCAGCTCCATCACCGCCTTCTGGGCGGTGTCCGTCCTGCTCATCCTCGTTCCGGGGGCGGACTGGGCGTACGCGATATCGGCGGGCCTTCGGGACCGCTCGGTGGCACCGGCGGTCGGCGGGCTTCTCCTGGGGTACGTCGGCCTCACCGCCGTGGTCGCGGCGGGCGTCGCGGCCGTCGTCGCCGACCATCCGGCCGTGCTCGCCTCGCTGACGCTGCTGGGTGCGATGTATCTGATCTGGCTGGGGGCGACGACGCTGGCCCGGCCGAGCACTCCCGCGCCGGCGGAGCAGGGGGCGGCGGGAGCCACGGCGCACTCACCCGCGCCCTCTGCCCGGCGGCGGTCCCGGGTCCTCGTGGGCGCCGGGATCAGCGGCCTCAACCCGAAGGCGCTGCTGCTCTTCCTCGCGCTGCTCCCCCAGTTCACCCAGCCCGGCACCGGCTGGCCGCTCGCCCTCCAGATCAGCACCCTGGGCCTGGTCCACATCCTCAGCTGCGGCGCCATCTACTTGTGCGTGGGCATCCTCGCCCGTACCGTCCTGCGGGCCCGCCCGGCCGCGGCGCGTGCGGTCACCCGGGTCTCGGGGGCGGCGATGATCGTGATCGGGGTGGTCCTGGTGGTGGAGCAGCTCACGGCCTGAGCGCCGCCCGGCCCGAACGGGACTGCCGGGCCGCCGCGCTGCTGCCGGGCCGCCCCTGGAGCGCCGCGTCCGAAATCCGCCAGCCGTCCTCGCGCACGCGTCGCAGACTGGTCACTGTCACCACCGGGGATCACACCCCGGACCAGGACAGACGCACCAGGACCACCAGGAGAGGACAGGCGCGATGACCGTCTACACGACGTTCGACAGCCCGCTGGGAGAGCTGCTGCTCGTGGGCGAGGCGTCGGACACCGCCACGGGCGGGACGGCACTCGTCTCGCTTTCGATGCCGGGCCAGAAGGGCGGCGCGGCCGTCCAGGACGGCTGGGTGCGCGACGACGCGGCGTTCACGGCGATCACCGGTCAGCTCCGCGCGTACTTCGCGGGCACGCTGACGGACTTCGACATCGAGTACGCCGCCGGGGCGGGCACCGACTTCCAGCGGAAGGTGTGGCACGCCCTGGACTCCGTGCCGTACGGCACCACGACGACGTACGGAAAACTCGCCGAGCGACTCGGCCTGTCCCGCGCGGCCGTCCGCGCCCTGGGCACGGCCATCGGCCGCAACCCGGTACTCGTCGTACGCCCCTGCCACCGCGTCATCGGCGCGGACGGGTCGCTCACCGGTTACGCGGGCGGCCTGGAGCGGAAGCAGCGGCTGCTGGACCTGGAGGCGGCGTGAATGCCCGTGGGGCCGGGGCGTCCGGGGTCGATGTGCGTGCGCGTGGGCCCCGGGACACCGCGCACACCACCGACGCCGGAGCGAGGGTCGCCGCCACGGACTGGCCGGCCCTGGCCACCGCACTCGACAACAACGGCTGCGCCCTCACACCCCCACTGCTCACCCCGGCCGAGTGCCGCGAACTCGCCGCCCTCTACGACGAGACCGCCCGCTTCAGGTCGACGGTGAACATGGCCCGACACCGCTTCGGCTCCGGCGAGTACCGGTACTTCAGCCACGAACTGCCGCGCCCGGTGGCCGAGTTGCGGGCGGCCCTCTACCCGAGGCTGCTGCCCGTCGCCCGCGACTGGGCGGCCCGCCTCGGCCGCCCCGCGCCCTGGCCGGACACGCTGGAAGCCTGGATCGACCAGTGCCACGAGGCGGGCCAGTCCAAGTCGTCGCAGATCCTGCTGCGGTACGAGAGCGGCGACTGGAACGCCCTGCACCGCGACCTGTTCGGCGACCTCGTCTTCCCGCTCCAGGTCGTCATCGGCCTCGACGTCCACGGCGCCGACTACACCGGCGGCGAGTTCCTGCTTGTCGAGCAGCGGCCGCGGGCCCAGTCACGGGGCACGGTCACCGCGCTGCCGCAGGGGCACGGGCTCGTCTTCACCACCCGCGACCGCCCGGTCCGCTCAAGCCGCGGCTGGTCGGCGGCGCCGGTGCGGCACGGCGTCAGTACGGTCCACTCGGGGTTGCGGCGGTCGTTGGGGCTGGTGTTCCACGACGCGTAGGTCACGCGCCCGGCGAGGGCATCCGCCGACGGGCCCGCTTCAGCTCGCGGTTGATGGCCCAGGCGTCGGCGACCGGCCCGAGGCGGCCGAGCTTGTCGGGATTGATCACCCCACGGATGGTCTGGATCCGCCCGTCGAGCACATCGAGGACCAGGGTGTGCAGGACCTTGCCGTCCCGGTCACGGGCGACCGCGCCGGGCTGCCCGTTGATCTCGCGCGGCTCGAGCGACACCTCGACCCGGACCAGCAAGGGGAAGAACGCCCCCAGCACCCGGGCCACGTTCGCCGCCCCCACCACGGTGTTGGCGAGCTGCGGCGCCTTGCCCCCGCCGTCCCCGACAAGCCGCACATCGGCGGCGAGCAGATCCTGCAGCCCGCCCACATCACCGTCCTTGAGCGCGTCGAAGAACCGCGTCGCCAACTCCTGCCGTTCCGCACGGTCCGCCGCGAACCGCGGCCGCCCGGCCTCCATGTGCCGCCGCGCCCGCACAAGGAGCTGCCGGCACGCGGCCTCCGACCGCCCCACCGCCTCCGCGACCTCGTCGAACCCGAAGGCGAACACCTCCCGCAGCAGGAAAACCGCCCGCTCCAGCGGACTGAGCCGCTCGAGCAGCAACAGCGCCGCCATGGACACCGAGTCGGCCAACTCCACCGCCCGCGCCGGGTCCTGATACGGATCGCTGAGCAACGGCTCGGGGAGCCAGGGCCCGACATACTCCTCCCGCCGCACCCGCGCGGAACGCAGCACATCGATGGAGATCCGTGTCACCGTGGTCGACAGGAAGGCCTTGGTCGACGTGGGCAGGGTCGCGGAGCCGTCAAAGCGCAGCCACGCCTCCTGAACGGCGTCCTCGGCCTCACTCACACTGCCCAGAATCCGATAGGCGATGGAGAACAACAGCGGCCGCAGCTCCTCGAACTCCCCGACCTTGCTCACGTAACCCGTCCTCCGCTCCCTCTGCTCAGTGGGAAAACTGCCCGACCTCGTAGTCACCGGCCGGCTGCTGGGTGATGACGTTCAGCCGATTCACCATGTTCATGAACGAGACCAGCATCACCAGCCCGGCAAGCTGCTCCTCGTCGTAGTGCTTGGCAGCGCCCGCCCACACCTCATCACTGACCCCGCCACCCGCGTCCGCGGTCCGGGTCCCCTCCTCGGCGAACGCCAACGCCGCACGCTCGGCCTCGCTGAAGACGGTGGCTTCCCGCCAAGCCGACACCAGGTGCAACCGCACCGAGCTCTCACCGGCAGCGGCGGCTTCCTTGGTGTGCATGTCGATGCAGACCGCACACCCGTTGATCTGACTCACCCGCAGCGCCACAAGCTCCTGCGTCGCGGCATCCACCGGCAAGTCCTTGATCGCCTTACCCGCCGACATCACATGCTTGAGCGCCTTGCCCGCGGCCGGATTGGCAAAGTAGTTCAGTCGCGCGTCCATGATGTGCTCCTCCGCACTCGTCAATGGCTACACACCTGAGACGAGACAGCCCCACTCCCCTGTGACACGGACGCGTGTGACGTGGGTCTCCCCGGCCACGGGCCCCAGCCCACCCCTACAGCCCGCTCACCCGCAACGTGATGTTGAGCCGCCCCGCAAGCCCGAGCCCGGGCGGCGCCGTGCCCGCATGCACCTTCGGCACCCCGTGGTACGCGAGGCGCGACGCCCCGCCGAACACCATCAAGTCGCCGCTGCGCAGCTCGACATCGGTGTACGGGCGGGTGCGCGTCTCGGTGTTGCCGAGGCGGAAGACGCAGGTGTCGCCGAGGCTGAGGGAGACGACGGGGGCGGTGGAGTTCTCGTCGCTGTCGCGGTGCATGCCCATGTGGGCTTCGGCGTCGTAGAAGTTGATGAGGGCGATGTCGTACGGGGCGGGGTCGGGGGCAGCGGCCGTGGCGCCTCCTGGGGCGGTCACGGCTCCTCCCGGCGAGGCGGAGTCGTACGCGTCCCGTACCGCCGCCCGGCCCAGCTCCGCCAGCCACGTCGGCATCGGCTTGACCGGTGCGCCGTCGCCGTCGACGGCGGTGCGCGCGTAGCCGTACGGGTACCAGTGCCGGCCCAGGCACACCTGCCGTGCGGTCATCGTGCCGCCGCCGGGCAGGTGGACGGTGCGCAGGCCGGCCGGAGGGCGTGCCCACGTGCGGCACGCGGTGACGAGTTCGCGCTGGCGGGACGGGTCCAGCCAGTCGGGGACGTGCACCGCGCCCGGCGCCAACTCGGCGCGCTCGCGCGGGAACAGCTCGCCCGTCATGCGCGCCTGACCGCCCGCAGGATCACGAACTTGCGGTTGCTCGCGGCCACTTCGACGTTGCCGAAGAGGCGCTTGAGGCGTACGTGGTAGCCGAGGTGCCGGTTGCCGACGACCCACAGTTCGCCGCCGGGGCGCAGCGCGTCCCTGGCGCCGCGGAACATGCGCTGCGCGGTCGCGTCGGTCGTGGCCTGGTGGCTGTGGAAGGGCGGGTTGTTCAGGACCAGGTCGACGGAGTCCGGCGGCATCGCCGTGAGCGCGTCCGCGGCGACGAACTCGCCCTTGGCCGCCGCCGTGTTCGCCCTGAACGTCGCCTCGGCCGAGGCCACCGCCTGGTACGACTCGTCCACGAACGTGACCCGCGCCTCGGGGTTCGCCACCGCCGCGGCCGTACCGAGCACGCCGTTTCCGCAGCCCAGGTCAACGACGTGCGCGTCGCCGCTGGTGGACGGCAGGTGTTCGAGGAGGAAGCGGGTGCCGATGTCGAGGCGTTCGGCGCAGAAGATGCCCGCGTGGTTGACCGCCGTCAGGCCCGCGCCCGCGCCGGAGTCGTCGGGCAGGACGTAGCTGTGCGGCCAGGGGCTGGGGCCCGGCCGGAGCTCGGGGTCGGGGGTGCTGAAGATCAGGCGGGCCTTCTGGCGGGCGAGGGACGTACGCGTCGGGCCGACGATCCGCTCGAAGAGCTCCAGCGTCGACGTGTGGATCTCGGTGACCATGCCGGTGCCGACCACGACGGTGCCCGCGTGCAGGGCCGGGGCGATCCGGCGCAGCTGGTCCTCGAGGAGCGCCAGGCTCTTCGGTACGCGGACCAGGAGGACGTCGACACGCTCCGGCGGAGTGTCCCGGGTCGTCAACAGGCGTGCCTCGTCGGCCGGAAGGCCCGCGCGCGCGAGGTTCGCCAGCGTCGCCTGCCGCGCGAGGTGGGAGTCGGTGATCTGCACGGGCCGGTGCGCGGCAAGCGCGGTGGTCAGCGCGCCCCACCGGTCACCGACGACGGCCACCGCCCCGTCCAGGGCGATCGGCTCGCCGTCGCCCTCGTCCCCCGCCAGGTGCCGCAGCAGATAGGCGTCGGCCGCGGACCAGGCCCGCAGGGTGTCGCGCGGGTCCTCCGGGAAGCGTGTGAGGTCGTACTCGCCCCATGACGTGCTCAAACGGTTCATCGTGCCCTCAGGCTAACGGAGCGCCGCGGACTCCTTGCCGCGAGCCGCCGCCTGGGGCTCATTGCGGCGAGCCGTTGGCCTGGGCTTCTTTGCGGCGAGCCATTCACCTCGGGCTCTCCACCGCGAGCCGCCCGCCCCGAGCCCCGGGCAGCCTCCCTCACGGAAGCCTCCCGCCGGAGCCGTACGGCGAGCTCCCGCCGACGCCACCCCAACCCCCACCACCCCCCTCACCCCGCCAAATGCAGCACTCCCACCAACCCCACCGCCACCACCACACCCGTGACCAGCACCTGCGCCCCCGGCGGCACCCCCGTCGGCGGCCCCTCGGCGGTGTGCGCCGACTCCGCGTCGAGCCGCGCCGCCCGCGCCACCCACTCGCCCGGCGGGTGGTTCGGCACGACCACGCGCCAGGGCTGGCGGGGGTCGTACTCGACGACGGCACGGCCGCGGTGCAGGAGACCTTGTACGTCGAGGGGGTGCCGCACCTCGACGCGGAACGGCCGCCGCCCCTCCGGCACCACGGTCAGGTCGAAGGCGAACACGCTGTCCGCGGCCTGCGCGTCGAGGACGAGCCTGCCGGTCTCCCGCTGCACGGCCCTCACCGAGTGCACCACCGCGGGCGCGTACGCGCGCGGCCCGCCCGAGCGCAGCCCCGAGGCGACCCCGCCGCCCTGCCCGCGCTCGGCGACCGCGCCCAGGCACAGGAGAGCGAGCGCGGTCGTGGTGAGGCCGACGACAAGCAGCCAGGTCGGCCCGTCGAGGACGCCCTCGGCCAGCGCGGCGAACGCGAGGCCCACCACGGCGGTGCCGAGCAGCACGTCCAGGGCGAGGAAGCGGCGTACAAAGTCCCTGGCCGCCGGATGTCGCGTCACGGAGCGCCTCATGAGGAGCGCAGCAGCCGTCGTCGGGGCACCGCGACCCGGGTGCGCCGGGGGTCGGCGGGGCGGGACCGGTCGTACACGGCGAGGACCGGCCGGTCCAGGGCGGCGCGGTCGACGACGACGGGCACGGCGTGGCGGACGCCCTGGGTGTCGTGGAAGACGACGGTGACCTCGCCGCGCCGACCGCGCACCGGCCGCCAGCCCTCCAGGCGGGCCTGCGCGGTGCTGAACTCGCCGCGCAGCCTGCGCAACGCGGCGGTCCGGCGCAGGCTCACGGCAGCGCCCCACACGGCGACGAAGCAGCCCGCGGCGGCCACCGACCACAGGAAGGCCAGCCAGCCCGAAACGGTGTGCCGGCCCGCGGGCACGACCAGCATGAAGTCGGTGACCGTGTCGTACGCGACGCGCCGGTCGGACACCGCGTCGTACCAGCCCGCGGCGGCACCGCACGCGCTCAGGGCGATCACCGCGCCGGCCGTCGCACGATGCAGGAAGCGCGCGGCCACGAACCCGAGCAGCACCGTCGACGCGATGCCGAGCTCCGGCGCCAGGGCCGCGAACTGGTCGCTGCCGCACCCTTCGCCGTCGCAGGCCCACGCGACGGCGGTGACGTCGTACGTACTGAGATGCCACACGAGCCAGACCTGCCAGGCGAGCAGCACGCAGGCGAGCCCGCGCAGCGTCAGGCCGTAGGTCTTCCGGCTCAACTCCCGCCCCTGTCCCGAAGGTTCCCCGGCGCGCCGACCACGCGCCGCGGGCCGCGCCCGGCAATGTCCGTGCAGGCTACACGCTGTGCCGGGCCGTCACCATGGCGCCGCGGCCGCGCGACGCCGCGCGGCTCAGCCCTGGTCGAACCACGTGGGCGCGTCCGCCATCGCCTGCTTGATCCGGAAGAGCCCGGTCTCGTGCAGGTCGGGCAGCGCGTCCAGCGCGAACCACCCGACCTCCAGGGACTCGTCGTCGTTCACACGCGGCTCGCCGCCCACGGCCCGGCAGCGGAACGTGATGTCCATGAACTGGCAGATGTCGCCGTTGTCGTACGTGACCTGCTTCAGCGCCTCCACCAGGACCACGCGCTCGGCGACGCACCGCACCGCCGTCTCTTCGTAGACCTCGCGCACCGCGCACTCCGCGGGCTGCTCCCCCGGATCCGGGATGCCGCCGACGACCGACCACTTGCCGTTGTCGGCGCGCCGCCCGAGCAGCACTCTGCCCTCGTCGTCGAAGACGATCGCGGTGACTCCCGGGAGCCACAGGAGCTGATGGCCCGCGTCGGCGCGCAGGGTGCGGATGAAGTCCGGAGTAGCCATGGCCCCGACCCTAACCGGCGGCCCCGGCCCGACGTCGCGCGATCACCCAGCCGACACCCGCAGCGCCGACCAGCACGAGGAGCACTTCCGGCCAGACCCCGAGGCGGGTGGCGGGCGTCAGAGAGCTGCGCTTGGGTACGTCGGCGACCAGCGACTCGGCCGTGAACATCCCGGTGCGCTGGGCGATCGACCCGTCCGGACGGATCACCGCGCTGACCCCGCTGGTCACCGGGACCATGACGGCACGGCCGTGCTCGACGGCCCGCACCCGGTCTATGGCCAGCTGCTGGTACGTCATCTGACTACGTTCGAACGTAGCGTTGTTGCTGGGCACGGAGAGGATCTGCGCACCCTCCTTCACCTGGTCCCGCACCACCGAGTCGAACGCGGCCTCGTAGCAGGTCACCGGGCCGACGCCGGTTCCCGCCATGTCGAACACGGCCGGTTTCGTACCGGGTTGGAAGACGCCCGCGCGGTCCACGTCGGAGCTGAAGACACGGAAGAAGTCGCGGTACGGCATGTACTCGCCGAACGGCTGGAGGTGGCGCTTGTCGTAGGTGGCGCCCGGCCCGGTCTCGGGGTCCCAGAGGATCTGCCGGTTGCGGGGCTTGCCGTCCTTCGCGGTGACGACGGCGCCCACGGACACGGGGGCCTTGATGGCCTTGGCGGCCTTGTCGATCACGGCGTAGGCGTCCGGGTTCGCGTACGGGTCGATGTCGGAGGAGTTCTCCGGCCACAGCACGAGATCGGGCTGCTTGGCCTTGCCCGCCTCGACCTCGGCGGCCAGGCGCAGCGTCTCCTTCACGTGGTGGTCCAGGACGGCGCGGCGCTGGGCGTTGAAGTCGAGGCCCATGCGCGGCACGTTGCCCTGGATGACGGCGACCGTCGTGGTGCCGTGCTCGGCCTTGTTGGACACCAGCGGCAGGGCCGCGGCACCGGCGAGCACGGGCGTCAGCGTGAGCGCCGCGGAGGTGACGAGCGCGCGGTCACGCGCGCGCGGATCGGCCTTGAGCCGGCGTACGACATCGGCGAGCGCGAAGCCGCAGAGCACCACCGCGAAGCCGAGCAGCGGGGTGCCGCCGAGCGCGGCCAGCGGCAGGAACAGACCGTCGGGCTGGCTGAACGCGACCTTGCCCCAGGGGAACCCCTCGAACGGGAAGCGCGCCCGCGCCGCCTCCCCCGCGATCCACACCCCGGCGGCCCACACCGGCCACACGGGAAGGCGGGACACGTAGGCGATGCCCAGGCCGGTCAGGCCCAGGAACAGCGTTTCGGCCACGGCGAGCGCGAGCCACGGCAGCGGGCCCACGTCGACGCCGGTCCAGGAGAGCAGCGGCACGAAGTAGCCGAGCCCCATGAGCAGTCCGAGCCCGAAGCCGGATTTCGGCCGCCGCCCGTGCAGTACGAAGCCGAGCACCGCGCACGCGAACGGCGCGAGCCACCACAGCTCACGCGGCGCGAAGCTCAGATAGAGGAGCACTCCGGCGAACACCGCCGCCGCGCCGGGAACCAGCCGTCGTCTGATCCGCTCGGCACGCGATTCCGGTCCGGGCTGCGGTGCGGTCTGCTCGGACGCGTCGGTGGGAGCGGTGGTGGCGGTCACTCCGGGAGTGTACGGCGCGCCGCCTGGACGCGGACAGCGCGGTGGGCGGCGCCGGCACGGCCGTCCCACATGCCCGTCCCGCACACCTGCTGGATCGTTCCTGCGCGAGATCTCCACAACCGGTGCCCGCAGCAGCTAGCGTGTGCCCAAGCCTCTGACATGCGGCGAGATCAAGCCATACGGTCGTCACGCCATAGGGTCGGGGCCCGTCACACATCGGGGGGCGACGGGGTGGGGTCGATGAATACGCCGTCGCCGACCGCGACGGCCGGTTGGACGGCGGAGCGGCGCGGGGCCGCGGACGCCGTCGGCGTGGCGATCCTCGCCGCCTGCGCGGCCTGGGTGCTGATCACGACGGGCGTGCGGGGCGGCCGGCCGGACGGGATGCTGCTCGCCGTCCTTGCGGTGGCCGCCGGGTACGCGGGCGGGCGGATCGCGGGGGCGCTGCTCCCGGTCGCCGCGCCCTGCGTAGGCGCGCTCGCCGGGGTCGCCCTCGCGGCAGCGGCGCCGCATGTCACGCCGGGTCCCGTCAGCTCCTCGCCGCTCGGGCCCATCGGCGCCACGGCGGCGCTGCTCAGCCTGGCGTCGGGCGCGGCCTGCTGCGCGGCCTGGGCGGCGCGCGGGGCTGCGCTGCGGACCGGCATGCGGGTGCTGGCGGCCGGGATCGTGCTGGCGGCGGCACTGCTCGGTTCGACGGCCGGGGTCATCGCGTGCGCCGGGATCCTGCTGTGTTCGCTCGCGGCGGCGCTGATGCGGCGCAGAGGGCTCGGGCTCGCCGGGTTCGCACTGACGACGGCGGTGCTCACGGGGCTCGCCTGGGCGGTCGCGGACGGGGCACTGCCCGAGGGGCTCACCACGTCCCTGGAGGGGCAGCTCGGCGGGTACCGGGTGCGGATGTGGCAGGACGCCGAGGCGATGACGGGCGCGCATCCCGCGTTCGGCGTGGGGCCGGGGCGGTTCGGGGAGGCGTCACCCACGGTCACCGAGGGCCTGCTCACGGACGCCAAGCCGCACTCGGCGCTGCTGCAGCAGGGCGCCGAGCAGGGTTTCGTGGGGGTGGCTCTGCTCGCGGCGGCGTTCTGCTGGGTGCTGTTCGCGCTGTGGCGCTCGCCGCGGTCCACGCAGGTCGTCCTGACGGCGGGCGCGGCCCTGACGGCCCTGGCCGCGGTGGCGACGGTCGGCAACGCGCTGAGCGTGACATCGGTGACGGTGGGCGCGGGACTGCTGGCGGGCATCGCCACGGCACGCCCCCTGAGCGAGGAGGCGGCCCAGGTCAGACCGGCGTACTCCCGGAAGGGCTCAGGCGGTCGCGGATGACGCGGACTGCCATCTCGGCGTTGTCGACGGTCACGGTGAACTTGCGGCCGTCACCGAGGCTGAGGACGAGGCCCTCACCGCGCCGGACGACGACGGCGGTGCCCTGCTCGGGCCGCCAGCGGTAGCCCCAGCCGCCCCACTGCCGGGGCGTGACGGCCGGCGCGAAGTCGGCGCCCACGACATGCGACAACAGGATGCGGCGGCGCGGCACCCCGATGTGGCCGCAGCGCACCTCCAGGGAGTCGCCGTCGACCTTCACGGCCACGTGCACGAAGGCGAGCGTCCCGAACAGGATCAGCAGACCGACGGCGATGCAGCCGACGATCGACATGACCAGCGGGAGGATGCCCGAGGGCCACAGCGTCTCGACGGCCAGGTCGATGCCCAGCGCGAGACAGGCGGCACCCGCGCAGGCCAACAGCCACTGGCCGCGGTTAGTCGCGCGTCCGGTCCAGATCTCGGGCTGCTTCTCGGAGCTGACCCGCTCGCTGTGGGCGTGGTCCGTCATGCAATCGAGAGTACTCACGTTCCGGGACGAAGGCACCGCGTCGCGGAGAGTTACTCCTCCGGTGGACACGGCGAACGCCTGGTTCACGCCTGGAACAGGGGGTCCGAGGCTCCGGGCAGGCGGGGCTGCCGTACAGGCCCCGGGCCGTCAGGGTTGCCGGGCCGCCGACTAAGGCTTCAGGACCGGATCCGACGCCGCGAGCAGCCGTCCCTCGGCGTACGTGAGGGCGGCACGCGGCAGCGCGGCCTCGCGCCCGCCGAGGAGCACCGTGAGGGTCCCTTCGGCGCGCTCGCCGTCGTAGGCGGCCGACGGGCCCGCGTTCACGGACCCTGCCCGCTCACCGGCCCTGCGCAGCGCCTGCGCGACGACGGCTCCGGCCGAGCCGTGGAGCACGAGCGGCGGCTTGTCCGACTGCTGCACGGCCGCGCGGATGCGCTCCGCGACCAGCTCGTAATGGGTGCAGCCCAGGACGACGGCCCTTACATCGGGCGGGGTGAGGGCCGCGGCGGCCGCGATCGCGCGCGTGGTGGCCTCCTCGTCGGCCTCCTGCACGGCGTCGGCGAGGCCGGGGCAGGGCACCTCGGTGACGGGTACTCCGGCGGCGAACTCCTCGATGAGGCCGCGCTGGTAGGGGCTGCCGGTGGTGGCGGGCGTGGCCCAGATCGCGACGGGACCGCCGCCGGCCGCCGCGGGCTTGATCGCCGGGACGGTGGCGATGACGGGCAGCCCCGGCTCCAGGCGGGCGCGCAGGGCGGGCAGGGCGTGCACGGACGCGGTGTTGCAGGCCACGATCAGCGCGTCCGGGCGGTGCGCGGCGGCGGCCTCCGCGGCGGCCAGGGCAAGGCGGGTCAGCTCCTGCGTACTGCGCTGGCCCCAGGGCATCGTGTCCGGGTCGGAGGACAGAACGAGGTCGGCGCCGGGGTGCAGGCGTCGTACCGCGGCGGCCGCGGCGAGCAGTCCGATGCCGGAGTCCATCAGCGCGATCTTCACCCGGTCACCTTAGACGATCGGCCGGACAAGCCCGGCGGGGTGGGGCAGACTGCGGCGGATGAGCGCCGTTGTGTGGATCGCCGCCGCTTCGCTCGCCGCGTGGCTGTGGCTGCTGGTCGGACAGGGTTTCTTCTGGCGTACGGATCTACGGCTGCCACCGCGCAGGGAGCCGGAGCACTGGCCGTCGGTGTGCGTCGTCGTCCCCGCGCGGGACGAGGCCGAGGTGCTGCCGACGAGCCTGCCCCCGCTGCTCGCGCAGGACTATCCGGGGCGCGCGGAGGTGTTCCTCGTCGACGACGGCAGCAGCGACGGCACGGGCGACCTCGCGCGGTCGCTGGCCGAGCGCGCGGGCGGGCTGCCGCTGACGGTCACGTCCCCCGGCGAGCCGCCCGCGGGCTGGACCGGCAAGCTCTGGGCGGTACGGCACGGCATGACCCTCGCCCGCGCGCGCGAGCCCGAGTTTCTGCTGCTCACCGACGCGGACATCGCCCACGCCCCGGACAGCCTGCGGGAGTTGGTGGCGTCGGCCACGGCGGGCGGCTACGACCTCGTCTCGCAGATGGCGCGGCTCCGGGTGGCGAGCGTGTGGGAACGCCTCGTCGTCCCGGCGTTCGTGTACTTCTTCGCGCAGCTCTATCCGTTCCGCTGGATCGCCCGCAGGGGCGGGCGGACCGCCGCGGCGGCCGGCGGCTGTGTGCTGCTGCGCGCCGACGCCGCAGAGCGGGCGCGGATCCCGGACGCGATCCGGCACGCGGTCATCGACGACGTGGCGCTCGCCCGTGCGGTCAAGGGCGCGGGCGGGCACATCTGGCTGGGCCTCGCCGAGCGCGTCGACAGCGTGCGGCCCTATCCGCGCCTCGCGGACCTGTGGCGGATGGTGGCGCGCAGCGCGTACGCCCAGCTGCGGCACAACCCGGCGCTGCTCGTCGGCACGGTGGCCGGGCTCGCGGTGGTGTATCTGGCGCCGCCGGTGGCCCTGTTCGCGGGGCTCGCGGCGGGCAGCGCGGGCGCCGCGCTCCTGGGCGGGCTCGCGTGGCTCGTGATGACCGCGACGTACCTGCCGATGCTGCGCTACTACCGCCAGCCGCTGTGGCTCGCGCTCACGCTGCCCGCGACCGCGTTCCTGTACCTCCTGATGACCGTGGACTCCGCCGTGCAGCACTACAGGGGGCGCGGCGCGGCCTGGAAGGGCCGCACGTACGCGCGCCCCGACACGGCCGCGGCGGAGGAGTCCCGGCCCTAGACCCTGGACTCCTCGGACTCCTCGGACTCCTCCGGCGCGGGCGTCACTTCCGGCCGGGAGTCCAGTTCATGCCCCACCCGTAGGCGTAGTCGATGGTCCGCTGCGGGCTCACGCCGCGCTCGGGCACCAGGTAGCGGGCCTCGCGCTGGACGGTGAGTTCGCCGCCGTTGTTGGTGATGAGCGCGAGCGCGCAGACCGTGGAGGGCACCGTGCACTCGTCGAGGGAGAACTCGATCGGCGCGCCGTGCTGCGGGGTCAGCGTGACCGTGGCGTTCAGGTCGGCGAAGCTGCGCGCGCCTTCGTAGATGGTCACGAAGATGACCAGGCGCTTGAGCTCCTGGGAGTGGTCGAGGTTGACCGTCAGGTTCTCGCCGGTGGACACGGCGCCGGTGCGGTCGTCGCCGTCCAGGAGGATGTACGGCGGCTGGTGCAGGGCCCCGAAGGCGTTGCCGAGCGCCTGGACGACGCCCTTGCGGCCGTCGGCGAGCTCGAACAGCGCGCACAGGTCGAGGTCGAGGTCCGCGTGCATGGCCACGGCACGGCCGAGCTTGCTGGCCCAGCCCTTGAACTGCTTGCGCACCTCCCAGTTGAGGTTCACCCGCAGCGAGCCCGACGTGCCGCCCTGCTTGGTCAGCGAGACGGACGGCGACTCCTTGGTGAGCGTGACCTTGGTCAGGCGCACCGGCTGG
>NZ_BMNG01000004.1:212275-376583 GCF_014646335.1 Streptomyces lasiicapitis | reverse complement strand
CCGCCACGGGGGGCGCGGCGGCGGGGGGTGCGGCGGCGGGAGGTGCGGGGGCCGGGGTGGGCACGGAGGCCGGAGCGGGGGCCGCCTGCTGGGGCTCGTCGACCGAGATGCCGTAGTCCGTGGCGAGGCCTTCGAGTCCGCTGCTGTAGCCCTGGCCGACGGCGCGGAACTTCCACGCGCCCTGGCGGCGGTAGAGCTCGCCGAGCACGAAGGCGGTCTCGACGCTGGCGTCCGCGCTGTCGTACCGCGCGATCTCCGCGCCGCTGGCGGCGTCGACGACCCGGATGTGCAGGCCGGGGACCTTCCCGAAGGTGCCGCCGTCGGCGGACGCGGCGAGCACGACCGTCTCGATGGCGGGCTCCACGCGCGCGAGGTCGACGACGAGCGCGTCGGTCACACCGCCGCCGGCGGACTGCTTGCCCTCGTGGCGCACCGCCCCCGAGGCGTGCGTCGCCTGGTTGTAGAACACGAAGTCCGCGTCCGAGCGGACCTTCCTGGAGCCGTCGAGCAACAGCGCCGAGGCGTCGGCGTCCGGCACCCCCGGCCCCGATCCCCACCCCAATTCCACCCGCACCACGGGTGCCTGCACGGGAACATTCGAACCTTTGGCCATAGACATGTCTGCCCCCATCACAAGTTGCCGGGTCCGGCCGGGCCGCCGTTGCGTTCCTGCCCAACCTATTACCTGGCATTCGAAGCGGTGCACTGGCGGTCCCCCACGACACCCTCCAACCACCCCGGTCAGCCGCCGGTCGACCGCGGGTAACCCCTGAGGAACGCGCTATTTACACGATCTGTACGTCGATGCGCGACCGATTTTCCCAAGTTCGCTCGCATTGGGGATCGGCGGTCACTGCCGACACGTAAAACAACCCTCTTATCGGTCTCCCCAACCAGCACATGAAGGGCTTAACTTATGGAGCATGACCTCCCCCCGCTCCACCTATGGCGGCGGTTACTACTCCGCGCCGTCCTTCCCGGACACCCCGATCTACGACTCCCTGGTCGCCGAGCGGGGCACTCCTCAGATCGCTCCGATCCGGGTCCCCTCCGCGTACGACACGGGCAGCCACCTGCCCGCCCTCCCGGCCGCGCTGCCCGCCCTGCCCTCCGGCCCCTCGGGTCACATGGGATACCAGGCGGCCGCCATGGCCCCCGCGATGCCCACCGCGGGCCACCCGAACCCGGCGTACGGCTACGCCCCCGCCCCGCAGCCCGCACCGCTGCAACAGGCCCCGGCGCCGTACATCCCGCAGCAGGCCGCAGGCCCGCGCGGCTATCCCGGCCCGCAGCAGCAGCGCCCCATGGGCGGCACGGGGTACGAGGCCATGCGCCCCGCGGCGCCCCGCCCGGCCCCGGCGCCGCACGAGGATCCGTACAACAGGCAGCAGTACCGGGGCTACTGATCGGCGGCAGCCGTCGCTGTCAGTGTCTGCTGGCAGGATGGCCGCATGCCGAATCCCGCGCTCCATTCGATCCACATCCACCCGCTGAAGGCGGCCGGGGGGCACGCTTCGCGTGAGGCCGTCGTGGAGCCCTGGGGGCTCGCGGGTGACCGCAGATGGGTGTTGATCGACAGCGCGGGCCGGGCCGTGACACAACGGCCCCATCCCCGCCTCGCGTTGGCCGCCGTCGAGCCGCAGCCCGACGGCGGCATACGTGTGTCCGCGCCCGGCATGAAGCCGCTCACCGTCGGCGTGCCCGAGCCCGGTGAGACCGTGCCCGTGGAGTTCCTGCGCGACAAGTCCGAGGCGGTGCCCGCCGATCCCGCGGCGGACGCCTGGTTCAGCGCGTTCCTCGACCTGGACGCGCGCCTGGGGTATCTCGACGACCCGGCGACGCGGCGCCCGGTCAACGCCGCCTACGGCCGCCCCGGCGAGACCGTGTCGTTCGCCGACGCCTTCCCGCTGCTGCTCACCACCCTCTCCTCGCTGGACGCCCTCAACTCCCTCATCGCCCAGGGCGACCACGCGGACGAGGGCCCGCTGCCCATGAACCGATTCCGGCCGAACGTGGTCGTGGAGGGCGTCGCGCCGTGGGCGGAGGACGACTGGTCGCGCATCGCCGTCGGCGACGTGGTGTTCCGCGTGGCCAGGAAGTGCGCCCGGTGCGTCGTGACCACCACCGACCAGCGCACCGCCGAGCGCGGCAAGGAGCCGCTGCGCACCCTCGCCCACCATCGCCGCAGCGGTGACCAGCTCCTCTTCGGACTCAATCTGATCCCGGAATCGACCGGAACCATTCGAATCGGTGACCCGCTGACGATCCTCGAATGAACGGCACGCGAGCGGGGAACTCGACGTCAGTGGGAGGACGTTGAAGGTCAGTGGGTGGTCAGTGAAGGAAACGGGAGGGGACGGGGAAAGCACGGGGGACGGGGGAAACGGAGGAGGGGAGCGGGAAGAGATCGGGCGGCCCCCGGCAGCAGGGGGGCATGCGGGGTGATGTCGCTCTCTCTTCCCGCGACCCGGGCGTGAGCCGTGCCGTTCGCGGCTATCACGGACGCGGAAGGGGGTGCGGAACTGTGCGGGCGATCGCCGGAATCTGGCGCTGGCGCCACAATCCGCTGCGCCGCGCCACCGACCTCGCCGAGGCATGGATCGCACTCCTCGCCCTCGCGCTGATCGTGGTCGCGGCCCCCGTCGCCGGAGCGGTCACCGGCGCCCTGACGAACGACGCGCTGCTGCGCTCCGTGGCGGCCCAGCACGAGGCCCGGCACAGCGTCACCGCCACCGTCCTGCGCAGCATCGCCCAGCCCCCGCTCGACCCGGACCCCGAGACCTCCTCCTCGCGCGACGCGCACCACCGCGTCCTCGCCAGCTGGACCGCACCGGACGGCTCCGGACAGGCGGGCACGGTCGTCTCCGACCTCAAGTCCCCGCACCCCGGCGACCGGTTCCGGATCTGGACCGACGACGAAGGCCGCGTCGTCGCCCGCCCCCTGGACACCGCCACCGCCACCACGCACGCCGCCCTCGCGGGCCTGGGCGCCGCCCTCGCCTGCGCCGGTCTGGTCGAGGGCGCCAGACGCCTGGCCCTCTGGCGCCTCGTCCGACGGCGCCACGCACGCTGGGACCAGGCCTGGGACAGCGCGGGCCCGGACTGGGGCAGGGCCGGCACGGGGGCCTGAGCCCCCGCACGGGCGCTTGAGCAGGTGAGAGCCCGGGCACCGGCCCGGCCATCAGGTCAACTCCCCCTCCCCGCGCGCGCTACGGTGGACCGGGCGAACTCTTCGGCCGCCTTGCGCGCGGCGCGAGGTCCCGCGTACTTCGAGGTGGGGGCAGAGCAACTCCATGGCACAGGGCACGGTCCAGGTGACGCACACCGGTACGTCGCGATGGCGGCGCCGCACGGGCGAGTACGCATCACTGGCGGCCGCCCTGGAGGCCGCGAGCGACGGGGACGTCCTGACGGTGGCCCCGGGGACGTACCGCGAGAACCTCGTCGTCCAGCGGGCGGTGACGCTGCGCGGACCCGAGGGCTCCGCCGGTTCCGTGCGCATCGCGCCGGTCGACGGCGTGCCCCTGACCGTGCGGGCGTCCGCGCTCGTACAGGACCTCCACGTGGAGGGACAGGACTCGGCCGCGCCCGCGCTGCTCGTCGAGGACGGCGCCCCGGAACTGACGGACGTGCGGGTGATGACGCGCTCCGCCGCCGGGATCGAGGTGCGCGGCGGCGCCCGTCCGACGCTGCGCCGCTGCACGGTCGACAACCCGGGCGGCATCGGCATCGCCGTGCTGGACGGCGGTGGCGGGGTGTTCGAGGAGTGCGAGGTCGTCTCCGCGGGGCAGTCCGGCGTCGCGGTGCGCGCGGGCGGGCATCCGCGCCTGGAGCGCTGCCGGGTGCACCACGCGTCCGGCGCCGGTCTCTCGGTGACCGGTGAGGGCAGCGGCCTGGAGGCCGTCGGCTGCGAGGTGTACGAGATCAAGGGCTCGGGCGTGCACATCGCCGCGCGGGCCACGGCACACCTCACGGACTGCGGGGTGCACCGCACCACATCCGACGGGGTCACCCTCGACACGGACGCCGTCCTCACCCTCGCCGACTGCCGCATCCACGACATCCCCGAGAACGCCGTCGACCTGCGCTCCCGCTCGGTCCTGACGCTGACGCGCACCACCGTCCGCGAGTTCGGCCGCAACGGCCTCTCCGTGTGGGACCCGGGCACCCGCGTCGACGCCAACCAGTGCGAGATCCACGACAGTACGGGCGACTACCCGGCGGTGTGGGTCAGCGACGGCGCGACGGCCGTCCTGGAGTCGTGCCGCGTGCACGACGTGCCGGACGCCCTTTTCGTGCTCGACCGCGGCTCGCGCGTCGACGTCGTCGACAGCGACCTCACCCAGGTCCGCAACACGGCGGTGTCGGTGAGCGACGGCGCGACGGCGCAGTTGGACGACGTGCGCATCCGCGACGCCGCGACCGGCGCGTGGTTCCGCGACCACGGCAGCGGCGGCGTCCTCGCGGGCTGCACGGTCGACGGCAGCCAGACGGGCGTGATCGTCACCAAGGGCGCCGACCCCACCATCGAGCGGTGCACGGTCACCTCGCCCGCCGAAGCCGGCTTCTACGTCTCCGCGGGCGGCCGCGGCAGCCTGGACCGCTGCAAGGTCGTCGGCAGCGGCGGCTACGGCTTCCACGTGATCGACGGCTGTCGTACGACGCTGCGCCGCTGCCGTACGGAGCGGTGCGCGCGCGGTGGGTACGAGTTCGCGGAGGACGGCCCGCTCGTCGAGGACTGCACGAGCGACGAGAGCGCCAGCACGAAGCCCGCCGCGCCCGAGGCCTCCGTGCTGACGGCCACGCAGACCGCGGGGCTGCTCGGTTCGGTGCCGGGCCAGCGCACCGCCGACGAGCAGGTCGCCCCGGCGCCCGCGCCGCCCTCCCGCTCGTCGAACGCCGTGCTCGGCGAACTCGACACGCTGGTGGGCCTGGAGAGCGTCAAGCGCGAGGTGCGGGCGCTCACCGACATGATCGAGGTGGGCCGGCGCCGGCAGGAGGCGGGCCTCAAGGCCGCCTCCGTACGCCGCCACCTGGTGTTCACGGGCTCCCCCGGCACCGGCAAGACGACCGTAGCCCGGCTCTACGGCGAGATCCTCGCCTCGCTGGGCGTGCTCGAGCGCGGTCATCTCGTCGAGGTGTCCCGCGTGGACCTGGTGGGCGAGCACATCGGCTCGACGGCGATCCGCACCCAGGAGGCCTTCGACCGGGCCCGCGGCGGCGTCCTGTTCATCGACGAGGCGTACGCGCTCTCCCCCGAGGACTCCGGGCGCGACTTCGGCCGTGAGGCCATCGACACGCTCGTGAAGCTGATGGAGGACCACCGCGAGGCGGTGGTGGTGATCGTCGCGGGCTACACGGCGGAGATGAACCGCTTCCTGTCGGTCAACCCCGGTGTGGCGTCCCGTTTCTCGCGCACCATCACCTTCGGCGACTACGCCCCGGAGGAACTGCTGCGCATCGTCGAGCAGCAGGCCGAGGAGCACGAGTACACGCTCGGCTCGGGCACGGGCGAGGCGCTGCTCAAGTACTTCACAGCGATCCCGAAGGGCCCGGCGTTCGGCAACGGCCGCACGGCGCGGCAGACGTTCGAGGCGATGGTGGAGCGGCACGCGGGTCGGGCCGCCCGGCTCGCCTCGCCGAGCACGGACGACCTCACCCTGCTGTATCCGGAGGACCTCCCGGACCTCCCGGACCTGCCGGACTTTCCGTAGCCTCGGGATCCACCGCCCCCGCTCCGGCCCGCCGCGGCCGGGGCCCGGGCACCGCGGGCCTCAACCGAGCAAGCAGCCGCGCGCGCTCCTCCGCGAACGCCGGATCCGCCTGGTAGTCCCCGTGACCGAGGATCGGCGCGGGCAGCGGATGCGCCTCGGTGCGGCCGTACGCCAGCGGGTCCTTCAAGGCGTCGCGGTCGACCTGCGGGCCGCATTCGCCGTGCAGCCGGACGGGGCCGCCGATGGGGTCGGTGGGCCGGTGCAGGTTGCGCCAGCAGTCGACCTCGCGGTGCAGGGAGCTGAGTGCTGCGGGGCCGAAGTGCGCCGGGAACCAGCGGCCGTAGAGACGCTCCAGGGGTGAGCCGTAGGTGAGCAGCGCGACCCGTTTGCGTACGGATGGCAGCAGTTGCCAGGCCGCGGCGGCGGCGAGCACGCTGCCCTGCGAGTGGCCGGAGATGACCAGGCGGCCGCCGGTGGCACGGGTCCAGGTGTGCATGCGCCAGGTCAGGTCGGGCACCGCACGCTCGGCGTAGCAGGGCGGGGCGAAGGGGTGGGCGGCGCGCGGCCAGAACGTACCGACGTCCCAGAGGATGCCGATGGTGCGGCGGGCCGAGGGGTCGCGGTAGGCACGGCGGCCCCAGGTGACGAACAGTATGAAGCCGAGGCCGATCAGCCAGGAGCCCATCGCCTGCGCGGTCTCCGCGGCGCCCTCGACGAACGCCGGCGCGCTCTTGGCCGCCTCACCCGGCACCTTGCCGCTGGCCCAGGCACCGACGAGGGCGGCGGCGCCGAGCAGCAGCGTCGCGGCCGAGGTGACGCCGACGATCTGGGGCGCCCGGTCGGTGAGGGCGGCGCCCGCGCGGGTGCCGGCGATGCGGCGGGTACGCGTGGTGTCCTGACGCTCCTTCGGGTAGTCGAGCCGGACCTGGGCCAGTTCACGGCGCACCTTTTGTGCCGTACGCACCGCGAGCCAGCCGCACAGGACGGCGACGACCACCAGGAGCGGCGGGATGACGGAGGCCTGCCAGGTCAGCAGGGCGGGCGGGCCGTCGATGGAGCCGCCCGCGCCGGGCGACCCCGACCCGTCGAGCCAGTCGGCGACGCGCTGCGAGCCGCCGCCCGACATCACCCCGCCCAGGGCGCAGGCCAGCATCGCCACGGCCGGTCCGCCGAGGCCGCGGATGGCGGTGCGGGCGTCGGGCGACCCGCGGAAGATGCGGGCGGCGACCACGGCGAGGGCGAGGACCAGGACGCCCTGGACGAGGGTGATGCCGCCGAAGGTGGTGTTGCCCGGCAGTCGGCCCGTCGAGGTCCAGCCGGGCCGCGACCACCCGGCGTACAGGACCGCCAGGACAAGCAGCGCGAGCGCGGCGAGCGGCAGCCAGCGCACCAGGGTGCGGTCCAGGCTCCGGTCGAGGCGGTTCTCGCTGCGGCCCCGGCGGCAGACCACCCACACGACGAAGGCGCCCGCCAGCACGAGCGCCGAGTCCAGCGCCCAGCCGAGTACGTCCAGGAGCGCGGGCCCGCCGGGCCTCCGGTCGTACCGGGCGGCCGAGGTGCCGACGGCCGCGGCGACCGTCAGCAGGCCCGCGGCCGTGTGGGCGGCACGCAGCCGTGCGACCAGGCGGCGCCCGTACCAGAAGCCGGGCTTGCCGAGCGCGTTGCGGGCGGTCTCCTCCGGGTCCGGCTGGTGCGGCAGCGGCTGCTGGGACTCGTACGCACTCCATGTGCGGTGGGAGAGGAACCACAGCAGGCCGGTGAGGGCGGCGGGCAGCAGCGCGGCGAGGGCGAGACGGCGGCCGGGCTGCGACCACCAGCCGCCGCCCCCGGCGGACTCCGGCGCGAGGAAGCCGAGCCACGAGTGGTCGTCGACGCAGGCGGCGGTGCCCGCGCACTGCCAGGCCGTCAGGTCGATCGCGATCTCGCAGGCGGCGGCGACCAGGAGCACCGTGAGGGTGAGCGCGACCAGGCGCACAAGGAGGCCGTACGTACGCACGGCGCGTTTCGCGCGGCGGGCCGTGGGCCGCATCCAGTGGGCGAGGTTGACCACCATGAACGGCAGGAGCAGCAGCCACAGGGCGCGGGAGCCGTTGCCCGAGGTCAGATTGCACCAGACGTACGCCTCCGGGACCGGGCGGTCGCGGTAGTCCGCCGGGCGGGATTCGGCGTCCACGTCGTCGGTGCGGCGGTAGACGGCCGCGGTGCCGTCGCCGGAGACGCGGACGGTGCGGGGATCGCCCAGCATCTCCTCCGGCGTGGTCCCGCCGACTCCGTGGACGAGCAGTTCCAGGGCGATGGGCTCGGCCTGGCCGCTCTTCTCTGGCTTGTCTGGGTCCTTCTGGGCGGTTCGGGCCGCCGTGACGCGCTCCACTGTTCCGCTTCCCCCGAGTCATGCGCTGTCATGAGCCGTGTACGGGCCATGCGAGGAACAAGGATCGCCGCTCGTCTCCCCGCACGCACCCACCGTCACGTAATCTCCCCCTTCCGTACGCCCCGGGGCAGCCCGGTCGGTGGCACCCGCAACGACGGCTCGTGCGAGGATGAGGCGACCCTGCGAAGGGCTTGACCAGACGAAAGGGCCGGAGCTGACGTGAGTGAGAATCAGAACCTCCTCGCGGAGCAGCGACGCGCCCTGATCCTCGACGAGGTGCGCCGCCGCGGCGGGGTCCGCGTCAACGAACTCACCCGAAAACTGGGTGTGTCGGACATGACCGTCCGCCGCGACCTGGATGCGCTGGCCCGCCAGGGCGTCGTGGAGAAGGTGCACGGCGGCGCCGTCCCGGTGGCCGAGGCAAGCACGCACGAGCCGGGTTTCGAGGCCAAGTCGGGCCTGGAGCTCAGCGCCAAGGAGGACATCGCGCGGACCGCGGCGGCCCTGGTGGCGCCGGGCACGGCCATCGCGCTCTCCGGCGGCACCACGACGTACGCGCTCGCGCACCACCTGCTCGACGTCCCGGACCTGACGGTGGTGACGAACTCGGTGCGCGTCGCGGACGTCTTCCACTCCGCGCAGCGCAGCTCGGGCCAGCGGCAGGGCGCGGCCACAGTGGTCCTCACCGGCGGGGTGCGCACGCCGTCGGACTCGCTGGTCGGCCCGGTCGCCGACCAGGCGATCGGCGCGCTGCACTTCGACGTCCTGTTCCTCGGTGTGCACGGCATATCGGCCGAGGCGGGCCTGTCCACGCCCAACCTCGCGGAGGCGGAGACGAACCGGCGTCTGGTGCAGTCGGCGCGCCGCGTGGTCGTGGTCGCGGACCACACCAAGTGGGGCACGGTGGGCCTGAGTTCGTTCGCCACGCTCGGGCAGGTCGACACGCTCGTGACGGACGCGGGGCTGCCCGCGCAGGCGCGCGCGGAGATCTCGGAGCATCTGCGGCGCCTGCTGGTCGCGGGCGCGCCGGAGACCGTCGACGCCGAGGACGGCGGCCTTGCGGACGGCTCCGGCGGCGCGGAGAACCCGGCAGACTTCTGATGGCCTCCCGGCTATGGTGACCGAGCCGGTCAACCGCACCGCTCCGCCTGGGGGTCGCGATCCATGGCACGCCGTCTGAGGCCCGAGGGCCTGGAGTTCATCACCACCGCTCCGGTACGTCACGTGCTCGCGCGCGATGTCTCCGCGCCGGTCAAGACGGTGTACGAGGCGCTGGCGTACGACGTCGGCAACTGGCCCTCGTGGTTCTCCTCGATCGTGTACGCGAGGTCCATCGACGAGGGCAGGGGCCGCCTGGTCCGCGTCCAGGGCCGCTTCTGGTTCCGGGAGACCATCCTGGCCGCGGACGCGCCCACGGCGTACGCGTACCGCATCGACCGCACCAACTTCCCCGGCCTGCGCGCCCTGGTGGAGGAGTGGCGGCTCACCCCGCTCGGCACCGACGGCGGCGCGGGCACCCGCGTGCAGTGGACGTTCGCGGCGGACGCCGTGGCCCCGATGCGCTTCCTCCTGAGGCGCGGGCAGCGGGGCCTCAACCAGACGTTCGACACCGCGGTCGCCAACCTCGACCGGCAGCTGAGGGACGCGGCCGGGGCCTGACGGACGCGGCGAACTACTGGGCGGGCCACTCCCCCGTGGCGAGCAGCCCCTCGATGGACCGCTCGTACGGCGTGATGTCCAGGCCCTGTTCGGCCAGCCACGCGTCCGAGTAGTACTTGTCCAGATAGCGGTCCCCGGGGTCGCAGATGAGGGTGACGACGCTGCCCGTGCGGCCCGCGGCCACCATCTCCGCGACGATCCTCAGGGCGCTCCACAGACCCGTGCCGGTCGAGCCGCCCGCCTTGCGGCCGATCGCGCGGTCAAGGGCGCGCACCGCGGCCACGCTCGCCGCGTCCGGGACCTTCATCATGCGGTCGATGGCGCCGGGCACGAAGCTCGGCTCCATGCGCGGCCTGCCGATGCCCTCGATGCGCGAACCGCAGTCGCTGGTGGCGTCCGGGTCGTTCTTCGTCCAGCCGTCGAAGAAGCAGGAGTTCTCCGGGTCGGCCACGCAGATGCGGGTGTCGTGCTGCATGTAGTGGACGTAGCGCGCGATGGTGGCGGACGTGCCGCCGGTGCCGGCGGTGGCGACGATCCACGCGGGTTCCGGGTAACGCTCCAGGCGCAGTTGCTGGAACATCGACTCGGCGATGTTGTTGTTGCCGCGCCAGTCCGTGGCCCGCTCGGCGTAGGTGAACTGGTCCATGTAGTGGCCGCCGGTCTCGACGGCGAGCCGGGCGGACTCCGCGTACATCGTGCGGGAGTCGTCCACGAAGTGGCACCGGCCGCCGTGGAATTCGATGAGGCGGCACTTCTCGGCGCTGGTCGTGCGCGGCATCACCGCGATGAAGGGGACGCCGATCAGTTTCGCGAAGTACGCCTCGGACACGGCCGTCGAGCCGCTGGAGGCCTCGATCACGGGGCGGTCGGGCCGGATCCAGCCATTGCAGAGTCCGTAGAGGAACAGCGAGCGGGCGAGCCGGTGCTTGAGGCTTCCGGTGGGGTGCGTCGACTCGTCCTTGAGGTAAAGGTCGATGCCCCAGTGCTCGGGCAGCGGGAAGCGCAGGAGGTGGGTGTCCGCGGAGCGGTTGGCGTCGGCCTGGACCTTGCGCACGGCTTCTTTCAGCCAGGAGCGGTACCGCTCGTCGCTGCGGTCCACGTCGAGCGTGGTCATCGGCTCGTCGGCCGGGTCGTGCTGGATGGTGCTCACCGCGGGGCTCCTCGTCCTCGTGCCGGAACCGATTGATCCGGTTGCACACCCCGATGATAAGCATCTTCCGCACCGCTCTCACCTGCATAAACACACCTTTTGGCGGCTCAAAGAAGTGGCTTGCCCACCGGCAGGACCCGACCGGCAGTCCTGCCGACGACCCACCTGCAGCCCCGTCGGAGCCCCGCCCCGCCACCCGGCCACCGCGCCCGAAAGTGGCATGTGCGACGTGGCCGGGCACACTGGTCCTCGACGCCGCGCGCGTGCACACTGCACCGCACGGAACAGGGGTAGGTTCCAACAGGAACACCAGCGCACGAGGGGGCGGAGCCTCATGGCAGAGCCGGAGTTCAGAGCCACGGGCGTACGGATCGGGCGGCGGCTGCGCTCGCTCACGCGCGCCGGGCAGGTCCGGATCAGCGACGGCAGGCTGGAGTTGCTCACCAGTTACGGCACGGAGATCGACAGCGCTCCGCTGCGGGCGGTGCGCGCGGGCAAACCGTGGTTCGCCCCACAGGACCGGGCGCTCGCCGAGGTGAACGGCACCCGTTATCTGCTGACGCTCGGCGAGCACGATCCGGTGCCCGGAGAGGCAGGTCCGCCCACCGTCCGGACGTTCCTGGAAGCGGTGCGCACCGCGGCCGGAGGGCGCCGGGACTGAAGAGCCGGGTGTCGGCGCGAGTTGCACGCCCGCACCCCCTGAGTCACGCTGGTCTCACATCACTCTGGGTTTACCGGCGATAACGCTGCGAACCAGCCCCGCCGGCCACCACAGCAGGCGGCACGCAGCGCGCCCCCTGCTGGATCCGAACGCCGTCTTCTTCCGGACCTCAATTCGGGGAGTCGCACCGTGATCAGCCAGCCAAGCAGGCATTGCACGGTAGAGCTCCAGGCCCTGCCGTCGCGGATCGGTCAAGTCCGCAGAATCGTATCGGCACAGTTGCGCTACTGGCATCTCGATCCCTTGATAGATCAGGCCGCCCTCGGCGTGACCGAGCTGTTGACCAACGTCCACCGGCACGCGGAGCCGGACAAGATGTGCACCGTGGAGATCGAGCTGCTGCTCGAACGCCTCATGGTCTCCGTCCACGACCACGATCCGCGGCTTCCCGTGGTGCACGACGCCGAGCCCTTCGAGACCAGCGGGCGCGGGCTCGCGATGGTCGCGGCGGTCAGCGAGAGCTGGGGGGTGCGGCCGCACGGCGACGACGGCAAGGTCGTCTGGTTCACGCTCTGCGCGTCACCGGCCGCCGCACCGCTGCCGGCGTATCCCGGGTACGGCTCCGTGAGCGCCGACGCGTTCGCCGAGACCCCTTCCGCCGTCGGCGCCCATGCTCCCGCCCGGTCGGCCGTTGCCGGCTGACCGGGCGGTGACTTCTCTTCCGTACGCCCTGTCGTATCGGTACGCCCTGTCGTACGTCACTCCGCGGCGATGGCCCGCAGGACGTCGAGGCGGGCGGCGCGCCGGGCCGGACGGAGTCCCGCGAGGGCTCCCGCCGCCAGACCCACCAGGGCGACGACGGCGAGCTGCGTCGGCGGCAGCGCGAACGCGAAGGCGCTGTCGGACGCGCCGTCGGACGCCTTGACGAGGACCCAGCCGAGGAAGCCGCCGAGCACCAGGCCGCCCGCCGTACCGAACGCCGCGACAAGCACGGACTCCCAGCGGACCATGGCCCGCAGCTGTCCGCGGGTCTGACCGACGGCCCGCAGCAGGCCAAGTTCGCGGGTGCGTTCGTGCACGGCCAGGGTGAGGGTGTTGGCGATGCCGAGCAGCGCGATGAGGACGGCGAGCGCGAGCAGGGCGTAGACGAGGGTCAGCATCATGTCGATGCCGCCCGCCGCGGACTGCGCGTACTCGTCGCGGGTCTGCACCTCCGGATCGCCGTACGCCTTCGCCACCTCGGACACCGCGGCCTTGCCCTCGGCCGCGCCCACGCCGTCCTTGAAGGTCACCGACACCAGCGTGTCGGAGTCCTGGCCGCGGTGCGGGGCCCAGGCGTCGCGGGTGATGACGTAGTCGCCCGCCAGCTCGGACTGGCCGTACAGGGCGCGGACCGTGAAGGTGTTCTTCTTGCCGTCGGTGAAGGCGAGTTCGGCCTTGTCGCCGACCTTCAGGTGCTGCTTGTCGGCCTCCTTGCGGGTGATGGCGATGCCGTCGTCACCCAGGCCGCTCATCGACCCTTCGACCTTGCCGAGGTCGAAGGACTTGGCGAGCGCGGTCGGGTCGGTGACGGTCAACGCCCGTCCCTCGCCGTCCACTTCGGCCACTCCCCTGCCGAGGCCGACCGCCGTCGCGACCTCCGGGCGCTCCGCGACCGCGGGGGCGAGCCGAGGGCTGAGCCCGCTGCCGCCCGCGCCGAACGACGGGGTGCTGACGGCGACATCGCCCGCGAAGGACCGGGACACCGTCTGGTCCATGGTCGCCTTCAGCGAGGCACCGAAGACCGTGAACAGGGAGACCACGGCGACGCCGATCATCAGGGCGCTCGCGGTGGCCGCGGTCCGCTTCGGGCTGCGCAGGGCGTTGCGCCGGGCCAGCGAGCCGGTGACGCCGCGCAGCTTGTCGAGCGGCCCGCCGAGGATCCGTACGGCCCGGGAGGACGCGACGGGCCCGAGCACCACGAACGCGGCGAGCGCGAGCACCGCCCCGCCGCCCGCCAGCCAGATGGACGGCGAGGCGAGGACGCCGACAAGGGTGAGGGCGACGGCGGCGAGCGCGAGCGCGGTGCCGGCGACCGCACGGGTGCGGGACGCACCGGACTGGTCGACCGCGGTCTCGCGCAGCGCCGCCAGCGGAGCGGTGCGCCCGGCGCGGACGGCGGGCAGCAGCGCGGAGGCGACGCACACGGCGATGCCGACCGCGAGGGGCAGCAGCATCGACGTACCGCTGATCACCAAGTCGCCCTCGGGGAAGGGGAATCCGATGGCAGGGAACAGCGCCTGCAGTCCCGCCGCGATGCCGATGCCGCCCGCGAGGCCCGCCGCGGACGCGACGACGGCCACGACGGACGCCTCGGTCAGCGTGGACGCGGTGACCTGGCGGCGCGAGGCGCCGAGCGCGCGAAGCAGCGCGTTCTCGCGGGTGCGCTGGGCCACGACGATGGCGAAGGTGTTGTGGATGGAGAACGTCGCCACCAGCAGCGCGATGCCGGAGAAGACCAGCAGGAACGTGGTGAACAGGGTCAGGAACTGACCGGAGATCATCTCGGAGTTCTCGTCCGCCGCCTCCTGGCCCGTGACGGCCTCGACTCCCTTGGGCAGGACGGGAGTCAGCGCGTCGACGAGCTCCTGCTGTCCGGTGCCGGGTCCGGCGCGCACCTGCACGGTGGCGGCCTCGCCGGGCTTCGGCATCAGGTACTTCTCGGCGTCGGCCTGCGTCATGCCGGTGAAGGTGGTCTGCGCCATGCCGTCCTCGCCGCCGAACGTGGCGAGGCCGACGACCGTGACCTTGACGGGATCGGGGGTGCGCAGCGTGGTGGTGTCGCCGATCTTCAGGTCGCCGCTCTCGGCGGCGCCCCGGTTGACGACCACTTCGCCGCTCCTGGCGGGGGCGCGGCCCTCGGCCAGGCGGTAGGCGTTCAGTTCGGGGTCGGTGATCCAGTTCCCTGCGAGGGTGGGCGGGCCCTGGCCGCCGATCGGGTCGCCGTCCTTGCCGATGAGCTGGCCCGCGCCCTGGACGCTGGGCACGGCGGCGGCGACGCCCGGGACCTTCTCGATCCGGTCGACCAGGGATGTGTCGACGTTCTGCCGCACGCCCTGGCTCTCGCCGGGCGTGGTGATGGTGTTCGCGCCGCGTACGACCGCGTCGGTGCCGCGCGTCGCGTTCCCGAACATCGTGTCGAAGCTGGCGCGCAGGGTGTCGCCCATGACGAGCGTGCCCGCCAGGAAGGCGACGCCGAGCAGCACCGCGAGGAACGTACCGGCGAAGCGGCGCTTGTGGCCGCGCAGGGAGGCGAGGCTGATGTGGAGGGCCGCCGCCCCGCCCCCGGCGGGGCCCGCGCTCCGCGGACCGGTGGCACTCATGAGGGTGCTCCTTCGGGCATCGTGGCCGACCTCGTGTCGAACGCCTTGAGGCGGTCGAGGACCTTGTCGGCCGTGGGCGCCGCCATGCGGTCCACGAGGCGACCGTCGGCGAGGAAGACGACCTCGTCGGCGTGGGCGGCGGCCACCGGGTCGTGGGTGACCATGACGACGGTGCGGCCCATCTCGCGGACCGCGCGGCCGAGCAGGCCGAGGACCTCCTGACCGGAGCGGGAGTCCAGGTTGCCGGTCGGCTCGTCGGCGAAGACGACGTCGGGGCGGCCGGCGAACGCCCGTGCCACGGCGACGCGTTGCTGCTGGCCGCCGGAGAGTTCGGCGGGCCGGTGGTGCAGCCGGTCGCGCAGGCCGACGACGTCGATCAGGGCGTCCGTCCACTCCAGGCCGTCCTGGTCGAAGCGCCGTCCCGCGAGGTCCATGGGCAGCGTGATGTTCTCCGCCACGGTCAGCGTCGGCACCAGGTTGAAGGCCTGGAAGACGAAGCCGACGCGGTCGCGGCGCAGCAGGGTCAGGCGCCGGTCGTCGAGCGAGCCGAGTTCGGTGTCGCCGATGTACGCGGCGCCGGAGGTCAGGGTGTCCAGGCCGGCCGCGCAGTGCATCAGCGTGGACTTGCCGGAGCCCGAAGGCCCCATGATCGCGGTGAAGCGTCCGGCGGGGAAGCCGACGCTCACCCCGTCCAGGGCGGTCACGGCGGTGTCGGAGGAGCCGTAGATCTTCACGGCCGCCTCCACCCGGGCGGCGTCCGGGACGCCGCGCCGGTCTCGGGAGGTCGTCGCGGTGTTCATGCCCGGCCGCCCTTCGTGCCCCGCGTGTCCTTCGGCATGTGGCCGAACTCCTCGTTGAGGACGCTCAGTCGGCGCCAGTACTCCTCTTCGTCGATCTCGCCGGTGGCGAAGCGGTGGCCGAGCACGGTGATCGGCGACTTGTCGTCACCGCCACCGGCCGCTCGCCAGGGCCCGCGCCGGCCGCGCCACACCGTGCGGCGCAGGAAGGTCACGACGCCGATGACGACGGCTGCCCAGATCAGCGGGAAGAACAGGATCCACGGGCCGGGTCCACCGTCGAAAGCCAGAGTGTGCATGGTGTCCATCTCCTCGGAAAGCGGCTGGTTCTCGTCGCTTTCGAGACTCCTCGCGGCGGGGTGCGAAGTCGTCGTACGGCCAGCGGCAGTGCGTGTACCTCCCGGGGAGTACGTGGGGTGGGGGCGGCTGCTTCTTCGGCGCGGGCCGACGTCGGTGGACCCCTTGGCAGGCCCTCGCCTGGACCTCTGTACCTATTAGTATGTACAGTCGAGGCATGAGCACTCCGGAGCGTCTGATCGAGTCCACGCGCGAGCTGCTGTGGGAGCGGGGTTACGTCGGTACGAGCCCCAAGGCCATCCAGCAGCACGCGGGCGCAGGGCAGGGCAGCATGTACCACCACTTCAGCGGCAAGCCGGACCTCGCGCTCGCGGCGATCCGGCGTACGGCGCTGGAGATGCGCGCCACCGCGGAGGCGACGCTCGCCGGTGACGGTCCGGCGTACGACCGTGTGGCGTCGTATCTGCTGCGCGAGCGCGACGTGCTGCGCGGCTGCCCGGTCGGGCGGCTCACGATGGACCCGGACGTCATCGCCAGCGACGAGCTGCGGGAGCCGGTCACCGAGACCCTCCAGTGGCTGCGCGAGCGGCTCGCGGGGATCGTCCAAGAGGGCGTGGACCGGGGCGAGTTCAGCGCTTCGCTGGACGCGGGCGAGATCGCGTCGGCGATCGTCGCGACCGTGCAGGGCGGCTATGTCCTGGCTCGTGCGACGGGGTCGCCGGAGGCGTTCGAGGCGGGGGTGCGGGGGTTGCTGGCCCTTCTGGAGCCTCGCCCCTGACCGGCCCTTCTGAAGCCTCGCCTCCGACCGGCTGCCCCCTCACCCTCCGCTCGCCCCCTTCGCCTCAAGGAACGTCGTGCACATCACCCGCACCCGCCCCGCCAGCGCGCAGGGCCTCGCCGCACACTTCACCGGCACGGTCTGGCTCGACGAGATCGCGGGCCCCCAACCGGCTTCCCGGCTACGGATGTTCAGCGTCCACTTCGCCCCCGGCGCCCACACCGCCTGGCACCGCCACCCGCACGGGCAGGTCCTGCACGTCACCGAGGGCGAGGGGTTCGTGCAGCGCGACGGCGGCCCCGTCGAGCCGATCAGGGCGGGCGACACCGTGTGGATCGAGCCGGGCGAACGGCACTGGCACGGTGCCGCGCCGCGCACGTTCATGACGCACCTCGCCGTCGTCGAGGCGGCGGACGACGGCACGACGGCCGTGTGGGAGGAACTGGTCGCCGACACGGCGTACCCCGACGCCTGACCCCTCGCCCCGCCAGCTTCCCTTGCCTTCGTTGCGCTGACCCTGGAGCCACGCATGCATGCCAAGCAGTACGAGATCAGTCTGCCCGCCGACTACGACATGGGCGTCATCCGCGAACGCGTGGCCACGAAGGGCCATCTCCTCGACGCGTTCCCGGGGTTGGGGTTCAAGGCGTACCTGATGCGGGAGCGCGGGGTCGGCGGTTCGCCGGTGAACCAGTACGCGCCGTTCTACCTCTGGAACACCCCCGAGGGCCTCAACTCCTTCCTCTGGGGTCCCGGGTTCCAGGGGCTGTCCGAGGACTTCGGGCGGCCGGTGGTGCAGCACTGGATGGCGCTGGGGTACGAGGACGGGGCTGCCGTGGGCGCCCGGCCGGTGGCCGCCGTACGGCATCTCAGGCCCGTGCCCGAGGGCACGCGGAACGGTGACCTCGCCGACGAACTGCTCGCGGAGGCCCGGTCGTTGGCGGACCTCGACGGGTCCGTCGGCGTCGTCGTCGCGGTCGACCCGCGGCACTGGGAGGCGGTGACGTTCTCACTGTGGGCCGACGAGACGCCGAAGGCCGCCGGTGAGGTGTTCCAGGTGCTGCACTTCTCCTCGCCGGAGTTGGGGCTCCTCGGGCGCGGGAGGGCGTGGTGAGCGCCGACGAGCAGAGCGGGCACCCCGAGCAGGGCGTGCAGGTCGTCCGGACGGTCCTCGGTGACGTCGCCCCCGGCGAGCTGGGGGTCTGCGACGCGCACGACCACCTCTTCCTGACGAGCCCTCAACTCCCGGGGCAGGAACTGGACTCCGTGGAGGCCGCCGCGCGCGAGCTGGCCGCGTTCCGTGCGGCGGGCGGGCAGAGCGTGGTGCAGTGGACGCCGTACGGGATGGGGCGGCGAGCCGTCGAGCTGCCGGGGCTCGCACGCACGTCGGGCGTCCGGATCGTGGCGGCCACGGGACTGCACCAAGCCGTGCACTACACCCCGGAGTTGCTGAGCGCCTTGCGCGCCGAAGGCCTGGACGCGCTGTTCGTCCGCGAGCTCACTCAGGGCATCGGCGACAGCGGGGTGCGGGCCGGACTCATCAAGGTCGCGGGCGGCTTCCACGGCCTGGACGCGCACGCCCACTGGACGATGACGGCGGCCGCCGGGGCGCACCGCGCGACGGGCGCGCCGATCGCCGTGCACCTGGAGCTCGGCACGGGCGTGCTCGACGTACTCGACCTGCTCTGCGGCGAGTTGGGGGTACCGCCCGGCAAGGTGATCCTCGGCCATCTGAACCGCGCCCCCGACCTCGACGTACACCGTGAGGCCGCAGCGGCGGGCGCCTGGCTCGCCTTTGACGGACCGTCACGCGCGCACCACGCCACGGACTGGCGCATGCCGGACGCGGTGCGCGCCCTCGCCGAGGCCGGTCACAGCGACCAGCTTCTCCTGGGCGGCGACACGACGACGGCCGCGGCGCGGTCCGTGAACGGCGGCCCAGGGATGCCGTACTTGCTGCGCCGGGTGCGGCCCCGGCTGGCACGCGCCGTGGGCGAGGAGCTGGCGGACCGGATGGTCACGGTCAACGCGGGGCGGGCGTTCGCGGTGGCGTGGCCGACGTGAAGACGGCCTGGGGGACGCGGGCCTGACACCGGGAGACGTACGCATCGCCCTGGACGCGCGCCTCACCCCCGGAGACGTACGCATCACCCTGGACGCGCGCCTCACCCCCGGAGACGTACGCACCGCCCTGTGAGACGTACGCAGCCCCCTGAGCCGCACGCGCCCTACCCCTCCACCACCCCGGCCCCACGCCGCGCAGCCACAGCCGTGCGCGTCTCCGCGGCCACCAGATCGGCGTTGATCTGCGCCGCCGCGAACGCGCCCGCCGCCGCGGCGGAGCCGACCTGCGCGGACAGGTCGGTCGCGTTGCCCGCGATCCAGACGCCGGGCTCATCCGTACGACCCGTCGCGTCGCACGGCACGTACTCGCCCACGGGATGCGGCACCGCCTCCAGGCCGAGCGCCTTGAGGAAGCCGACGCGCGCCACCAGCCGCGGCGCGACAGCCACCGCCTCCCTGCTCACCACGCTGCCGTCGGCCATCCGCACGCCCACGAGGCGGTCGTCCACGATCTCCAGGGACGCCACCTCGCCGTCCACGACGCGGATGTCGCGGGCCGCCAGCTGCTCCGCCTCCTCGGCGGTCGGCGGTTCCATGGTGTGCGTGAAGAACGTGATGTCGTCGCTCAACTGGCGCAGGAGCAGCGTCTGGTGCACGGACATGGGCCCGGACGACAGCACTCCGATGGCCTGGTCCCGCACCTCCCAGCCGTGGCAGTACGGGCAGTGCAGCACGTCCCGCCCCCACCGCTCGCGCAGGCCTGGCACGTCGGGCAGCTCGTCGACCAGGCCGGTGGCGACAAGCACCCGACGCGCACGCACCGTACGGCCGTCGGCCAGTTCCACCACGAACCCGACCGCGTCGCGCGTCGTCGAGTCGCCCTCGGCCCGGGTCACGGAGCCGACCTCCCCCGGCACCACCTGCCCGCCGTACCCCCGAACCTCCGCCCGCCCCCGCTCCAGCAACTCGGCGGGCGGCATCCCCTCCCGCCCGAGCAGCCCGTGCACCCCCTCGGCCGGGGCGTTGCGCGGAGCGCCCGCGTCGATCACCACCACCGACCGCCGCGACCGGGCCAGCATCAGCGCACCGTTGAGCCCCGCGGCACCGCCGCCGATGACCACGACGTCGTAACTGTCCACCAACTGATCGTTCTGAGCGTTCATGTCCAACACCTCCACGACGACCATGCGCCACAGGTCACGGTGCGGGCAAATACAGTTGCCGGAACAGCAACAGATCTCCCGTATTGCATTGCCCGTTCCAAAACCGCTACGGTTACGGACATGGCCCGACCGCGCACATTCGACGAGGAACGGGCCCTGGACGCGGCGATGCGCGCCTTCTGGGCGAATGGCTACGAGGCCACCTCGACCCAGGATCTGTGCGAAGCCACCGGACTGGGCCGCAGCAGCATCTACAACACGTTCACCAGCAAGCACGACCTGTTCCGGCGGGCCCTGGCCCGCTACATCGACGTGATGAGCGTGCCCCAGGCGGAGATCCTGGAGGACGCCGAACGCCCCGGCCTGGAGCGAATCCGCGCCCTGTTCGCGCGGATCGTCGACACCGAGTTCGACTACCGCGAGGACGACGAGCGCAGCATCGGCTGCCTCACCGTCAACACGGTCGTGGAGCTGGCCCGGCGCGACCCGGAGGCGGCCGCGCTGGTCGAGCGCGACCTCGACTTCCGGCTCGGCCTGCTGCGCGTCGCCCTCGAAGCGGGGCGGCGCGACGGCACGGTCACCACCGGCCGCGACCCCGACACCCTCGCGCGGTTCATCAACGCCACCATCGGCGGGATGCGCGTCTCCGCCCAGGCGGGCGCGGGCCGCGCGGTCCTGGAGTCCATCGCGGACACCGCCCTGGACGCCCTGCGCCCCTGACCGTCACCGCTCCCGGCACGCCCCAGTAGCCCCAGTAGCCCCACGGTCGTGGAAACCCCTGCCGCCATCACGATCAGCCATGCCCATATTTTGTACTGGCCTATCCAATACTTCGAACCACGTCCCCACCCCTCCCCACTCTCCCCAAGGAGCAGCACCATGCCCCGCGCCGTATACGTCCTGGCCCTAGGCATCTTCGCCATGGTGACCAGCGAGTTCGTCGTCGCCGGACTCATGCCGCAGATGTCCGAAGGGCTCGACGCCACGATTCCGGAGATCGGCTATCTGATCACCGCCTTCGCCGTGGCGATGGCCTTCGGCGGGCCGTTCCTGACGGTCGCCCTGCTGAAACTCCCGCAGAAGCGGGCCCTGATGGTGCTGTTCGGCATCTTCCTCGGCGGCAATGTGCTCGCAGCGCTCGCGCCGGACTACTGGACGATGCTCGTGGCGCGCGTCGTCACCGGTGTCGCCTCGCAGGCATTCTTCGGCGTGGGCATCTCCATGGCGACCCGGCTCACCCGCCCGGAGATACGCGGCCGTGCCGTCGCCGTGGCGCTCAACGGCCTGATGCTCGGTACGCTCCTCGGCCTTCCGCTGGCCACCGTCGTCGGTGAACACCTGGGCTGGCGCGCGGCGTTCTGGGCCATCACCGTCCTGACGGTGCTCGCGGCCGTGGCCACCTTCGTCGGCGTACCGCGCGTCGAGCACGCCGGGGACGAGGCGGGGTCGCTGCGCGAGGAACTCGGCGCCTTCAGGAGCCCCCGGCTGTGGCTCACCCTCACCACCAGCACCTTCGTGATCGGTGCGACGTTCGCGGCGTTCAGCTACCTCAACCCGATCCTCACCGAGGTCACCGGCTTCGCCACCGGCACCGTGCCGCTGCTGCTCGTCGCCTACGGCGCGGCCACGCTCATCGGCAACACCATCGTCGGGCGCCTCGCCGACCGGCACACGCTGCCGGTCCTGGTCACCGGCCTGATCCTGAACTTCGGGTTCCTGGTCGGCTTCGCGCTCCTCGCCGACCTGCCCGTCGGCGCCGTGGTGATGATGCTGGGCATCGGCCTGGTCGGCGTCACCATGAACCCGGCGATGGTGACCCGCGTGCAGCGCGTGGGCAACACCGGCGCCCTGGTCAACAGCGTCCACTCGTCGTTCATCACGGGCGGCATCATCATCGCCACCTCCCTCGGCGGACCGGCCATCGACGCCTACGGACTGCGCGCGCCGCTGTGGATCGGCGCCGGCCTCGCGGTCCTCGGACTGCTGTCCCTCGTACCGGACTTGAGGCGGCGCGCGGCGGACACCGTGACCCCGGCAGACTCCCCCGCCGCCGTACGGGAGCCCGTCGAGGTCGGCTGACCCGCGGCGGCCGACCCAGCGGCTTAACCCAGCGCCCCCAGGGGGTCGTCGAGCACCGGCTGCCAGGCCAGCTCGGCGGCCCCCACCAGGCTGTTGTGGTCCAGGGTGCAGGCCAGGATCGGGACGCCGCCGCTGCGGCCCCACAGGCTGCGGTCCGCGACGACGGCGCACAGCCGCTCGTGGTCGGCCTCCAGCAGGGACCGGTGCAGGCCGCCGAGGATGATGCGGTCGGGGTTGAGGATGTTCACCAAGCCCGCGAGCCCCAGGCCGAGGCGGTCGATCAGCGCCTCGGCCGCGATCCGGACCGCCGGGTCGGCGTACCGCTCGGCCAGCAGCGCGCGGGCCTGCACGAGGAGGCCCTCCGGTCCCGGCTCCACGCCCACCGCCGTCAGGAAGGCCAGCGGGTCCGTCTCCACGTCCAGGCAGCCGCGGCTGCCGCAGTAGCAGGGGCGGCCCTCCGGGTGCACGGTGAGGTGCCCGACTTCGAGGGCGAGGCCCGAACTGCCCGTGTGCAGCCGCCCGTCGAGGACGAGGGCGCCGCCGACGCCCCGGTGCCCGGTCGCCACGCACAGCAGGTCCCGCGCCCCGCGCCCGGCGCCGTGCCGGTGCTCGGCGAGCGCCGCGAGGTTCACGTCGTTGCCGGTGAACGCCGGGCCCTCGATGCCCGCGTTCCGTACGCAGTCCGCGAAGATCTCCCGGACCTGCGCGCCCGCGGGCCACGCCAGGTGCAGCGGGTTGAGGGCGGTGCCCTCCGGCTCGGCGACGGCCGAGGGCACGGCGAGGCCCGCGCCCACACACCGCCTGCCGGTCTCGCGCAGGAGCTGCGCGCCCGCCTCGATGACCGAGCCGAGCACCTGCGCCGGGTCGGCGTCGATGGTCTCGCAGCCGGGCGCGGTGGCGACGATCCGGCCGCCGAGCCCGACGAGCGCCGCCCGGAAACCGTCGGCGTGCACCTGTGCCGCCAGCGCGACAGGACCGGTCTCCGCGACCGACAGCCGGTGCGAGGGCCGGCCCTGCGAGCCCGCGGCCGCGCTCGGCTTGGCGTCGATGCGGATCAGGCCGAGCGCCTCCAGCTCCGCGGCGACGGCACCGGCCGTGGCCCGCGTGACACCCAGCTCCGCGGTGAGGACGGCTCGGGTGGGGGCGCGCCCGGTGTGCACGAGTTCGAGGGCGGGGCCGAGCGCGGTCCGCCCCCGCTCCAGACGCGTACGCGCGGACAGATGTGCCTCACCCCGGGTGGCAGCCTTCCCGTTCATGAGGGCGAGTCTCCCATGATCCGTACGCCGTCTCGCCGTTCAGCGGTCATCCCGTCTTCCCCTCGTCGTCCTTGTTCCCCGGCGTTCCCGGTCCTGCTTCCGCGCACCGCTTCCGGTCCGGCGCTTCGTACGATTCCCGTCCCACCGCTCGTACGACTCCCTTCGCACCGCGAGGAAACCGTCTTGTCCACGGCCGGGTTCCCCTCTACGCTGAGTTTGTGCCGCTACTAAACAAAACCACGTCCGGGGCGTCCGGAGCCACCTCGTCCACCCTCAGTCGGCTCCGCGTCGCCCTCACCGTCTTCTTCGCGCTGGACGGCTTCGTCTTCGCCGGGTGGGTGGTGCGGATCCCGGCCATCAAGGAGCAGACCGGGGCGTCGGCGAGCGAGCTCGGCCTCGCGCTGCTCGGGGTCTCGGCGGGTGCCGTGGTCACGATGACGCTGACCGGGCGGCTCTGTACGCGCTTCGGCAGCCATCCGGTGACGGTGGTGTGCGGTGTGCTGATGCCGCTGAGCGTGGCGCTGCCGCCGCTGACGCACTCGGCGCTGTCGCTCGGCCTGGTGCTGCTGCTCTTCGGGGCCGCGTACGGCGGCATCAACGTGGCGATGAACAGCGCGGCCGTCGATCTGGTGCGCGCGCTGCGGCGGCCCGTGATGCCCAGCTTCCACGCGGCCTTCAGCCTGGGCGGCATGATCGGCGCGGGCCTCGGCGGGCTTGTCGCGGCGCATTTGTCGCCGACCCGGCACCTGCTCGCGCTCACCGTCATCGGCCTGCTCGTCACGGCGTTCGCCGCGCCGATGCTGCTGCGGTACGACGCCCCGGTGGCGCCCGCCGGCGACGCCGGCGCCGTCCGGTCCGACGACCGGGCGCCGCGCCGCGCCGGCCGCGGGCTTCGCGGCACCCAGGGGCTCGTGCTGGTCTTCGGCCTGGTCGCGCTGTGCACGGCGTACGGCGAGGGGGCGCTCGCGGACTGGGGCGCGCTGCACCTGGAACAGGATCTGGACGCCCATCCGGGAATCGCGGCCGCGGGCTACTCGTGCTTCGCGTTCGCCATGACGATCGGGCGGCTCTCCGGTACGACACTGCTCGAACGGCTCGGCCGCACGCGCACCGTCGTCGGCGGCGGAATCCTGGCGACGGCCGGAATGCTCCTGGGCGCGCTCGCCCCGTCGGTCGGCGTCGCCCTCGTGGGGTTCGCCATCACCGGGCTCGGGCTCGCGAACATCTTCCCCGTGGCGGTCGAGCGCGCCGGCGCCCTCGCCGGGCCCAGCGGCGTGGCCACCGCGTCCACGCTCGGCTACGGCGGCATGCTGCTCGGGCCGCCCGCGATCGGGTTCATGGCGGACTGGTTCTCGCTGCCGGTCGCCCTGACCAGCGTGGCCGTGCTGGCGGCTGTGGCGGCGGGCATCGGGGCGGCGACAGGGCGTGTGTCGTCGGCTGTCCGGCCCACGGAGGAACGGCCGGCGGAGGAACGGCCGGCGGAGGAACGGCCGTCGGTGGACGATGAGTCCGGGCGAGCCAGCGCGACCGAGGCGGGTTCCGCGACACGGACGTGCTGAGCGCGCGGGCCTGCTGAGCGCGAGGGCGTCTTCGGCGTGCGCAGCTCTCCACAGTGGTCGTGGTGCGGGCGGGGCCCACTGTGCGGCTCCCCACCGTGGAGTACGCCGCCTGCCACGGACCGAGCGCGGAAAACCGACGCGCCACGAGCGGCCCTCGTCCTGCACAATCCCCGCATGGAGACTGCCGAGCACATCGAAGTCCTGGACCGTGAAGGCACGTTGATGGCGGACGCCGCCGAGGAGGCGGGCCTCGACGCGCCCGTGCCCACCTGCCCCGACTGGCAGGTGCGCGACCTGCTGCGGCACACCGGCATGGTGCACCGCTGGGCCGGGGGGTTCGTCGCGGACGCCCACCCCGCCTTCCGCCCCTGGCAGGAGCCGGAGGGCCTGGACGACGCCGCGCTCCACGACTGGTTCCGGGAGGGGCACGCGCAGCTCGTCGCCACCATGCGCGGCGCCCCCGCCGACGTACAGTGCTGGACGTTCCTGCCCGCGCCCTCACCGTTCGCGTTCTGGGCGCGGCGGCAGGCGAACGAGACGACGATCCACCGGATCGACGCCGAGTCCGCGCGCGGCGGTACGCCGTCACCGGTGGGCACCGCGTTCGCGCTGGACGGGATCGACGAGCTGCTGCGCGGCTTCCACGCGCGCGCCAAGTCCCGGGTGCGGACGGAGAAGCCACAGGTGCTGCGGGTGCGGGCCACGGACGCGGATGCGCACGGCACATGGACGGTACGCCTGTCCGACGACGTCCCCGTCACCGAACCCGGCGACACGGCACCCGCGGACTGCGAAGTGGCGGGCCAGGCCGCGTACTTGTATCTCGCCCTGTGGAACCGGCTGCCGTTCCCGCAGGTCACGGGCGACGCCACGCTGGCGGCGCTGTGGCGGGAGCGGTCGGCGATCGGCTGAGGCGGAGGTACAGCGCCAGCGAGCCTGTTGCCGTCAGAGCAGTTCGGCCCGTATGTCCAACGCCCGCTCCCCCGCGTCGTCGGGCCACGCCGCGACCACCTCCCGCAGCAGATCCCGGTGCTCGTCGACCAGGCTCATGGACGTAAGACCGATGACGCCCTGCACCTGGATCGGCAGCTCGGCGGCGCGGGCGGCGCGCAGACAGACGGCGGCCGCCCGCGGCGAGGTCAGGCCGAACAAGGCGTCGAGGGCGACGGTACGTATGTCCATGTCCAGCGAGCCGTCGAAGATCGGGCCCTCCAGCGCGGCGACGACCTCCTCGTCCGGTGTCTCCCACCGCTCCAGGCAGGCCGAAGCCGCCCGCACGGCGCGGTCCCGCACCAGGGCCGGGGCGCCCTCCGCCCGCAGTGCGGCGGCGAGGACATCCGCGTCCTCGGTCCCGCCGAGCTCCTGCACGATGTCCAGCGCGCTCGCGTGATTGGCGCCCGCGCCGACGGCCGGGCTCAAGTCGGCGGCGGACGGCGGCTGTCCGAGGACGTCCCGGGCGGCGGCGAGCGCTTCGTCGGCGTGCTCGGCGTCGTCCAGGCCGAAGCGGGTGAGCCCGTCCTCGTGGTGGAAGTGGTCGAGCGCGATGCCCACGGCGACCGGTCGCCCGCTGTGCAGCAGCGTGCGGAACGCGCCCCGGTGGGCCGACTCGCCGGTGGGTGACCGCAGTTCGCGGTGTGCCGCGCGCAGTTCCGCCGTCTCCGGCTCGGACCCTTCCCAGTACTCGCTGTGCGGGCCGTCGCCCAGCGCGTCGTGGACCTCGTCCCGGGCGTCGGACTCCTCCTCGGCGCCCCAGCTCTCGGCCAGGCGCTCCAGGAGGGCCCGGTGGGCGTAGAAGCGCTCCCCGGCCGCCAGCGCCGCGGCGGCCTGCTGCCGCACCCGCCACTCCTCGTCCTCGGTCGCGCGCACCAGGGCCGCGGTGGCCTCGGGCCCGGGGTCGTCGCCCAGGTCGGCGATCTCCTCGACGCGCGCCTCACATGCCTCGAGGCGCGTGACGAGTGCGGTCAGCCGGGGGTCGGGGGCCTCGCCTTCCTCCTCCTGGTCCTCCAGCAGCGTGCGGGCGGCCATCAGGGCGTTCTCGCCCAGTTCGCCCTCCGGCATGCGCTCGACGACCGCGGCGACCGCGTTCACGTCCTCGGCGTCGTCGCAGTCCAGGCCGCCGCGGCGCAGCACGAGCAGCGCGCTCGCATGGTTGGCGCCTCGGCTCGTGTGCTCGTCCCCGGGCCACGGCGGCTCGCGCAGCAACTGCCGGGCGACGGCGAACACTTCGTCCTCGTACTCCTCGAAGGCGTTCGCGCCGACGAAGCGGCTCGTCATCTCGCCGCGGTCGTAGAAGTCGAGGGCGATGCCGCGGGCCGCGGTGTCGTCGCTGCGGAGCAGCGCGAGGAAGCCCTGCTCGAACTCCTCCGGTGTCGTCGGGGGCTTGAGGGCGTCGTAGGCCCGCCGGAGCTCGGGATCGCCGAGCTCGCGGCCGCGCCAGTACCAGGACTGGAACTCGAGCAGGAAGACCGTCGTGAACATCGCGGTATTGGACCATCCGGCACGGCTCGCGCGCGACCGGGATTTCTCCGGGGGTCCGGGCGGCCGTCCGTCAGCCCCCAGGCGCCCGTCAGGCGCCGAAGCCCTCCAGCATCCGCGCGAGCACCGCCCGCTGCACCGGCCGCGCCTCGGCGTGCACGCGGTGGCCCTTGTCGGTGAGGCAGACCCGCACCCCGCGGCGGTCCTCGTTGCACATGCCGCGCTCCACCAGGCCGTCCTTCTCCAGGCGGCCGATGAGGCGGGAGAGGGCGCTCTGGCTCAGGTGCACCTGGCAGGCGATCTCCTGGACGCGGAAGGCGTCGCCGCCGTCCTCCGCGACGCCCGCGGCGAGCACGTCGAGCACCTCGAAATCGGAGGCGCCCAAGCCGTACTGGTGCAGCTCGCGGTCCAGCTCGCACTGGGTGCTCGCGTGCACCGCGAGGATGTCCCGCCACTGGTTCACGAGCCCCTGCTCGGCGTCAGTCGCCGTGGGCCCGGCCTTGGTCGCCGCCATGCAGGCACGGTAGCAGGAACCAGGCGTTTATTGCACATGAATTAAATGCACTTGCATTCAATGCACGTGCATGTGAGTCTGCTCCGCATGACTTCTCCGCTCCCTGCTGCCTCCGCGTCCCCGGAGCGCTGGACCCCGCGCCTGTGGGGCACGCTGCTCGTGCTGTGCGCAGCGATGTTCCTGGACGCGCTCGACGTATCGATGGTCGGCGTGGCCCTGCCCTCCATCGGCTCCGAACTCGACCTGTCCACCTCGTCCCTGCAGTGGGTGGTCAGCGGCTACATCCTCGGTTACGGCGGTCTGCTGCTGCTCGGCGGCCGGGCGGCCGACCTGCTCGGCCGGCGCGAGGTGTTCCTGATCGCGCTCGCCGTCTTCGCGCTCACCTCGCTGCTCGGCGGGGTCGTCGACTCCGGTCCGCTGCTGATCGCGAGCCGCTTCGTGAAGGGCCTGAGCGCCGCGTTCACGGCGCCCGCGGGCCTGTCCATCATCACCACGACCTTCGCCGAGGGCCCGGTCCGCAACCGCGCCCTGTCCATCTACACCACCTGCGCCGCCACCGGCTTCTCCCTCGGCCTCGTCCTGTCCGGCGTGCTCACCGAGGTCAGCTGGCGGCTCACCATGCTGCTGCCCGCGCCCATCGCCGTGATCGCGCTCGTCGCAGGCCTCAAGCTCATCCCGCGCTCGCCGCGCGAGGAGAAGCGCGGCGGCTACGACCTACCGGGCGCCGTCACCGGCACGGCGTCGATGCTGCTGCTCGTCTTCACCGTCGTGCAGGCCCCCGAGGTCGGCTGGGCCTCCGCCCGCACGCTGCTCTCGTTCCTGGCCGTGGCCGTGCTGCTCGCCGTCTTCGTACGCATCGAACTGCGCACCGCGAGCCCGCTCGTCCGCCTGGGCGTGCTGCGCTCCGGACCGCAGATCCGGGCGCAGCTCGGCGCGGTGACGTTCTTCGGCGGCTATGTGTCGTTCCAGTTCATCGCCACGCAGTACCTGCAGTCGCTGCTCGGCTGGTCGGCGCTGGAGACGGCGCTCGCCTTCCTGCCCGCGGGTGTGATCGTCGCGCTTTCGGCCACGAAGATCGCCGGTGTCATCGACCGGTTCGGTACGACCCGCGTCATCGTGACGGGCTTCGCGCTGCTCGTGGCGTCGTACGCGCTGTTCCTGCGCATCGACCTGACGCCCGCGTACGTCGCCGTCATCCTGCCGTCGATGGTGCTGCTCGGCGTCGCCTGCGCCCTGGTCTTCCCCTCGCTCAACATCCAGGCCACCAACGGCGTCGACGACCACGAGCAGGGCATGGTCTCCGGTCTGCTCAACACCTCGATCCAGGTGGGCGGTGCGGTGATCCTCGCGATCACCACCGCCGTCATCACGGCGTCCGACCACGGCTCCGGCGAGGCCGCCGCCTCCCCGCAGGCCGTCCTCGACAACTACCGGCCCGGCCTGGTCCTCGTGACGCTGGTCGCGCTCGCGGGCCTGCTCATCAACCTCACCGGGCTGCGCGCCCGGCGCAGGCAGCAGAGCGTCGTCGTGGCGAAGTCGGCGGCCCCGGCGGCGCCCCGCGAGACGGCGGACGAGCGGGTCTCCGTGGGCGACTGAACCGTCCGCGCGGGCCGTCGCCCGCACCGCGTGCGCGAGCCGGATGCCCGGCGGGTTTCTTGCCCGCCGGGCATCCGGCTGTGACACTCGCTGTAGACATCCGGGGGCAACCGGGGGACAACAGGGTGAAGCGGGCGGAACGATGAGCGGGACCACGGGGCAGGGGCGGCGCAGTCAGGCCGAGCGGGACGCCATCACGGTGGAGATCGGGTACGCGCTGGTGAGCGCGACCGTCGTCGCGGTCGCCGTGATCGGCGTGGTGGTGGCCGGTCCGGTGATCGCCTTCAGCCTCTCGGAGGGCACGGAGCGCGTGCTCCTCGTCGTCGGCGGCACGCTCGCGGCCGTCGCCTTCTTCGTACGCCTCGCCACTGTGCTGTGGCGCTTCAGCACGCGCGAGCAGACGCGCCGCGGGCAGACGCGCCGCGGGCAGGGCATCAGCGGACGGACACGTGGCGGCCAGACCCTGGGCGTGCCCTCTCAGCCGAGCCAGCCCGGCCGCACCAGCCCCGACTCGTAGGCCAGCACGACCAGTTGGGCGCGGTCGCGGGCGGCCAGCTTCACCATCGTGCGGCTCACGTGCGTCTTGGCGGTGAGCGGGCTGACGACGAGGCGGCGGGCGATCTCCTCGTTGGACAGGCCGATGCCGACGAGCGCCATCACCTCCCGCTCCCGCTCGGTCAGTTCGCTCAGCGTCCCGGCGGCCGCCGGCTCCTTGGAGCGCGCGGCGAACTCCCCGATGAGCCGGCGCGTCACCCCGGGCGAGAGCAGCGCGTCCCCGTCGACCACCGCCCGTACCGCGCGCAGCAGTTCCTCGGGTTCCGTGTCCTTCACCAGGAATCCCGAGGCGCCGGAGCGGATGGCCTCGAAGACGTACTCGTCGAGTTCGAAGGTGGTGAGCATGACCACCTTCACACCGTCCAGGTCGGTGTCGCCGGTGATGCGGCGGGTGGCTTCGAGGCCGTCGAACCGCGGCATGCGGATGTCCATCAGGACCACGTCGGGCCGCAGTTGACGCACCAGGCGCACCGCCTCGTCCCCGTCCGCCGCCTCGCCCGCGACCTCGATGTCGGCCTGGGCGTCGAGCAGTGCCTTGAACCCGGCGCGGACCAACGACTGGTCGTCGGCGAGCAGTACGCGGATCACTGATCCTCCTGAGGTGCTGCGGTGCGGGTGGGCAGGACCGCCGTGACGCGGAAGCCGCCGTCCGGGCGCGGGCCCGCCTCGATCGTGCCACCCAGGGCGGCGGCCCGCTCCCGCATTCCGGCGAGGCCGTTGCCGCTGCCGCCCGCCTCGGCGCCGGTGGCGGGTCCTTCGTCGTCGACGCGCAGGGTCACGGCGTCGGGCGCGTGGTGCACCAGGACGCGGGCGTTCCGGGAGCCCGAGTGGCGCACGACGTTGGTGAGGGCTTCCTGGACGATGCGGAACGCGGCGAGATCGGCGCCGGGCGGCAGGGCGGTGCGGCGGCCCTCGGTGGTGACGGTGACGGTCAGGCCCGTGCTCTTGGCCTGCTCTACGAGTTCGGGCAGACGGTCGAGGCCGGGGGCGGGGGCGCGGGGGGCGTCGCCGGGGGCGCGCAGGGTGTCGAGGACCTGGCGGACCTCGCCGAGTGCCTCCTTGCTCGCGGCCTTGATGGTCGTCAGGGCGGTGCGGGCCTGTTCGGGGTCGGAGTCGAGCAGGGCGAGGCCGACGCCCGCCTGGACGTTGATCACGGAGATGCTGTGGGCGAGTACGTCGTGCAGCTCCCTGGCCATGCGCAGCCGCTCCTCGTCGGCGCGGCGCCTGGCCGCGAACTCCCGCTCGGCGCGCTCCTTGACCCATTGCTCGCGGCGGGTGCGGGCCAGTTCGGAGACGGCCGCGATCGCCACCACCCAGACGGCGACGACCACTTCCCCGTTCCAGGACCGGGCCCCGTCACCGCTGGGGGGCAGGAACCGGTACAGCCAGTGCGCGACCAGCAGGTGCCCGACCCACAGCATGCCGACGGCGCCCCACGCCGCGTACCGGTGTCCGGAGACGATCGCCGCGAAGCAGCCGACGGCGACGGTGATGAGGACGGGTCCGTACGGATATCCGGCGCCGAGGTAGACCATCGCGGTCCCGGCGGTGACGTACGCGACCACGACCGGGTGGCGGTGCCGGAACAGGAGCGAAGCCGTGCCCGCGAACAGCAGCGCCCGCGCGAAGGCGTCGGGCGACACCCGGTCCTCGGTCTGCCCGCGCGCGGCGAAGGTGGTGCCGACCTGCACGAAGACGGTGAGCAGCGCGGTGGTGAGCCAGGGCAGGCGGCGCGCGGCGGCGTCCCCGAGGCGCCACCAGGGCGGACCCTGACGCCACCACGGCGGACCGCCCCGCCAGGACCGCGGGCCCTCCCGCCACGCCGAGGGCCCCTCCCGCCAGGGCGGCGGTCCCGGGCGCGACGACGGCGGCCCGTCCCCGGCTCGGGGCGGACCGCCACTCTTGCGTCCACGCTGCTGTTCCATGCCCGTCACGCTAGACCGCGGGCCCGGGGGCGGGCGTCCGCCAGGCGTGGCGATCAGGCGTACTCCCGGTGGAGTACGGGCCCCTCCATGAGGGGGGCCGGGGTCCGGCGGGTGGTGGGTCGGCGGGCGGGTAAGCGGCACGGTCAGCGGGCCGACGGGGCTCGGTGCTCCGGCCCACCGGTCCAACCAGTGAGCCCACCCGTCCACACAGTGAGCTCACCTGTCCGCCCAGTGGTCCTACCGGTCCAAGCGGTTCAGCGCCCGCCCCGCCACCGGATGCGTCCGCACCAGCTCGGCCAGCGTCGTCGAGCCTCGGGTGATCTTCGCGAAGGCGTTCCACGCGGGGCGGAAGCCGGTGATCGCCGTGTGCAGCAGGCCGGGGCGGCGCTCGAAGAGCGTGAGCATGCGGCGGCCGACGCTCATCTCCACGCCGAGGCCCGCCTTGATCGCGAACGCGTAGTTCAGGGCCTGGCAGCGGGCGTCCACCGCGTCGTGCGCCTCGGCGATCCGCACCGCCCACTCCCCCGCGAGCCGCCCGGAGCGCAGCGCGAACGAGATGCCCTCGCGGGTCCAAGGCTCGAGCAGGCCCGCCGCGTCACCGCACACGAGCACGCGCCCGCGCGACAGCGGCGAGTCGTCGCTGCGGCAGCGCGTGAGGTGGCCTGAGGACAGTTCCGGCTCGAAGCCCGCGAGGCCGAGGCGGGCGATGAAGTCCTCCAAGTACCGCTTGGTGGCGGCGCCTTCGCCGCGCGCGGAGATCACGCCGACGGTGAGGGTGTCGCCCTTGGGGAACACCCAGCCGTAACTGCCCGGCATCGGCCCCCAGTCGATGAGGACACGGCCCGCCCAGTCCTCGGCGACCGTCTCGGGCACCGGGATCTCCGCCTCCAGGCCGAGGTCCACCTGGTCGAGCTTCACACCGACGTGCGCCCCTATGCGGCTGGCGCTGCCGTCGGCGCCGATGACGGCGCGGGCCAGGACGGTCTCGCCGCCCTGGAGGACGACGGCGACCGTGCGCCGGTCGGGCACCGCGGGGCCGTGCTGCTCGACGCGCGTGACCGTGGCACCGGTGCGCACCTCGGCGCCCGCCTTCTGCGCGTGCTCGACGAGCTGCTGGTCGAACTCGGGGCGGTTGATGAGCCCGAACAGCATGTTCCGCGAGCGGCGGGTGCGGGCGAACTTGCCGTCGAGGGAGAACGTCACCGCGTGCACGCGGTCCCTGAAGGGCAGCTCGAAGCCCGGCGGCAGCGCGTCGCGCGAGGGGCCGATGATGCCGCCGCCGCATGTCTTGTACCGCGGCAGTTCGGCCTTCTCCAGGATCAGTACGCTGCGTCCGGCCACGGCTGCCGCATAGGCCGCCGAGGCGCCCGCGGGGCCCGCGCCGACCACGACGACGTCCCACACCTGCCGCGCGTCGTCCGCTGAGTTCTCGCTGCTCACGTTGGTGTTCCGCTCCCGCTCCCGGTCTTGGCCGCGCTCGCCGCGCTCTCCTGAGGCATCCTACGGCGCACGTTCCCGCGAACCTCCTGTGGGAGGATCACGTACACCCCGCACAACGTCGCACCCACGAGGAGCGTGCCCATGTCGCCGCATCCGATCGCCGAGACCGTCGCCTCTCTCATGCCGAGGGCGAAGGCCGAACTCACCGAACTGGTGGCGTTCAAATCGGTGGCGGACTTCGAGCAGTATCCGAAGAGCGAGAGCGAGGCCGCCGCGAACTGGGTCGCCGACGCCTTGCGCACGGAGGGCTTCCAGGACGTCGCGCTGCTCGACACCCCGGACGGCACGCAGTCGGTGTACGGCTACCTGCCTGGCCCCGAGGGCGCCCCGACGGTCCTTCTTTACGCGCACTACGACGTGCAGCCGCCGCTCGACGAGGCGGGCTGGGCCACGCCCCCCTTCGAGCTGACGGAGCGCGCGGGACGCTGGTACGGCCGCGGCAGCGCCGACTGCAAGGGCGGCATCGTCATGCACCTGCTCGCGCTGCGCGCCCTCAAGGCGAACGGCGGCGTCCCGGTGCACGTCAAGCTGATCGCGGAGGGCTCGGAGGAGCAGGGCACGGGCGGCCTCGAGCGGTACGCCGAGGAGCACCCGGAGCTGCTGCGCGCGGACACGATCGTCGTCGGTGACGCGGGCAACTTCCGCGTCGGCCTGCCGACGGTGACCGCGACGCTGCGCGGCATGACCCTCGTACGCCTCCAGATCGACACCCTCGAAGGCAACCTGCACTCCGGACAGTTCGGCGGCGCCGCACCGGACGCGCTCGCGGCGCTGGTGCGCGTCCTGGACTCGCTGCGCTCCGAGGACGGCTCGACGACGATCGACGGCCTGGACGCCGACGGCGTGTGGGAGGGCCTGCAGTACACGGACGCGGACTTCCGCGGGGACGCCAAGGTCCTCGACGGCGTGGGACTCGTCGGCGACGGCACGGTCGCCGACCGCATCTGGGCCCGCCCCGCCGTCACGGTGCTCGGCATCGACTGCCCGCCGGTGGTCGGCGCGACGCCGTCCGTGCAGGCGGGCGCGCGGGCGCTGATCAGCCTGCGGGTGCCGCCGGGCGTGGACGCGGCCGACGCGACGAAGCTGCTCCGGGCGCACCTGGAGGCGCACACGCCGTGGGGGGCGCGCGTCAGCACCGAGCAGATCGGCCAGGGCCAGGCGTTCCGCGCCGACACCACGAGCCCCGCCTACGAGGCGATGGCCGCGGCGCTCAGCGAGGCCTACGACGGCGAGAAGATGCAGGCCCAGGGCATGGGCGGCTCGATCCCGCTGTGCAACACACTGGCCTCCCTCTACCCGGAGGCGGAGATCCTGCTGATCGGCCTGAACGAGCCCGAGGCGCAGATCCACGCGGTCAACGAGAGCGTGTCGCCGGAGGAGCTTGAGCGGATGTCGGTGGCGGAGGCGCTGTTCCTGCAGCGGTACGCGACGCGCTGACCCTGCTGCGGGGCCCGGCCCGTCAGAGCAGCCCCTGATCGCGTGCGTACAGCGCGGCCTGGGCGCGGCCGCGCAGGCCGAGGCGGGTGAGGATGCGTGAGATGTGGTTCTTCACGGTGCCCTCGCTCAGGAAGAGGCGTCCGGCGATCTCGCGGTTGGTGGCACCGGCCGCGACGAGCCGGAGGATTTCGATCTCGCGGGGGGTCGGCGAGGTGTTCGGCGGGGTGTTCTCCGGGAGCGGCTGGTTCTGCGGGACCGGTCGCTCCTCCGCGGGAGGCGGGTTCGCCGGGGTAGTCGGCTTCTCCGGGAGCGTCAGTGACTCCGCGAGGCGACGGGTGACCGACGCGTCGAGCTGGGTGACGCCGGTGCGGGCGAGCCGTACGGCGGCGGCGAGTTCGGCCGCGGGCAGGCTCTTGAGGAGGTAGCCGACGGCTCCGGCCCGCAGCGCGCGCACCACGTACTCCTCGTCGTCGAACGTCGTCAGCATCACGACCCGGCACGCGGGTGCGCTCACGCCCAGCGCCGTCACCGCCTCGACGCCGTCCATCCCGGGCATCCGTACGTCCATGAGGATCACCTCGGGCGCCAGGGCCCCGGCCGCCTCGACCGCCTCCGCGCCGTCGGCGCAGGTGCCGACCACCCGGACGCCGGGCTGGATGCCGAGCAGGGACGCGATGCCTTCGCGCACGAGTTCCTGATCATCGACGACGAGGACGGTCACGGGTTCGCTCATCGCGTACGTCCGGTCGACGCGGTGCCGTTCCCGGCCGGCGTCGTGCGCGGCAGCGTCACGCCGAGCGTCGTCCCGGCACCGGCCGCGCTCTCGATGTCCAGCTCACCGCCCAGGAGTTGGACGCGTTCACGCAGTCCGCGCAGGCCGAAGCCGGGCGCGGCACCGGGCGCCGCCGGGTCCCCGATGCCGGAGCCGTCGTCGGCGACGACGAGTCGGACGTGTGAACTCCCGTACGCCACGGACACCTTGACGTGGGCCGCGTCCGCGTGGCGGCGGGCGTTCGTCAGGCCTTCCTGAGCCGCCCGGTACAGCGCGGTCAACTGCCCTGCGTCGTACCCGACTTCGCTGCCATCGATGTGCAGGGTGACGCGTGGGCTGCCGTCGTCGATGTGCCGTACGAGGTCGGCGAGTGCGGCCGACAGGGCGAACGGTTCGGCCTCGTCGCGCAGGGCGCGGACCGACTGCCGGACCTCTTCGAGGGCGCGCCGCGCCGACCAGCGGGCGTCGGCGAGGGCCCGGTCGGCGGCGGCACGGTCGAGGTCACGGAAGGCCTCGGCCTTCTCCAGCTGGACCGCGATGGCGGTGAGGTGGTGGCCGAGGCTGTCGTGGATCTCGCGGGCCAGGCGGTTGCGCTCCCGCGCCGTGGACAGTTCGGCCACCCGTGCGGCGTACCCCTCCAACCGGCGGTGGGAATGGGTGAGTTCACGCACCGTCGACTCGACGCGCCCCCGGGCCTCCTGCTCGCCCGTCGCCACCGTCGCCATCGACACGGCGAGGACGAGCCCGAGGCCGAACATCAGCAGGTCGGAGATCGCCTCGGCGTCCGCGTACCAGCCGTCGACGGCCAGCACGTACCAGGCGAGGAGCGCCCCCGCGCAGCCTGCGCCGAGCACGAGGCTCGCCCGGCGCCCGAACGCGAAGTACGCCGTGAACGGCACCAGGACGAACAGCACCCGCGACAGGCCCGCACCGTCGCAGGCGGCGACCACGAAGAAGAGCGCGAGGCGCGCGACGAGGAGACCGGCCGCCGTAGCGGCGGGAAGCGCGGCCGAGGTCCGCCGGAAATGCTGCCGCTCCGCCGCGTCCAGGGCGAACAGCCCGGCCACCGCCACGACGAACCCGGCCGTACGGAGCGGGGGTTGGGGGTCGTCGCCGACCAAGGCGTAGTACACACCGGCGAACAGCACGGCCGCGTACAGCACGGACGAGACCCACAGCACGGAGCGCGCGGGGCGGCGATGCGGCGCCGTCCGCGCGCGGGGCGCCGCAAGGGCCTGGGACATGGCCGTCATCCGCACCTCCAACGGGATTGCATCAGACGGTACTTGGGATGGCCGCGACGCCAGGACTCCTCGGCGGACCTCCGGTGCGGCTTTGGCCGTTCGGCACGTGTCGAACGGCCAACCGCCAACGTCGGCAGGCCCGTTCCCTGACCTCGGCTGTGGCCGGACGGCACTTATGGCCCTCGATGACCGCTTCCTACGGTCGCCGTGTCGTTCCGTACCGCAGCCCGCAGTCCGCAGCCCACGGCCCGCAGCCAGCTCGCGGTCCCAGCAGAGGAGCCCACCCATGAAGCGACAACTAGCCTGCGTCGCAGCCGCCTTGCTGCTCGCGGCGCTCACCCCGGCGGCCGGGGCCACGCCCACGGAAGCCGACGCCGGAGGGCGCGGTTGCCGGAGTGGCGACCGGCTGCGCGTGCCCGGCGCCGAGCGCGCCGTAGCCGCCTGCCTCCCCGACCTCACCACCGCCGGCACCATCGCCTCCGGCCACACCGATCCGGCGGACTGGGCGGGCCTGGAGGCCCCCGGCACCCGCAGCCCGTCCGGTGTGCCGGGCGTCCAGCTCGACGGCTACTTCCCGGACTCCTCCGCCACCAACAAGACGCACGGCTGGGACCACGACAGCCAGTTCGTGATCCGGCTCCCCGAGCGCTGGAACGGCGGCCTGGTCGTCGCGGGCCCGCCCGGCATCCGGGAGCAGTACGCCAACGACCGCACGATCGGCGACCACGTCCTGGCGAAGGGCTACGCGTTCGCCGCCACCGACAAGGGGAACACCGGCCCCACGCTGTACCGCGACGGCAAGCGTCCCGGCGACGCCATCGCCGAGTGGCACTTCCGCCTCACCCAGCTCACCGTCGCCGCGAAGGCCGTGGCGGCCCGGCACTACGGTCGCGCGCCCCGGCACACATTCGCGGCGGGCATGTCGATGGCCGGCTATCTGGTCCGCTGGCAGCTGGAGAGCGTACCCCGGCTGTACGACGGCGGACTGGACTGGGAGGGCGTGCTGCTGACCCGGAAGTCGCCGAACCTCCTGGCGACACTGCCGCCCGCGCTGCGCGCCTACCCGCGCGTGCTGGCGGGCGAGCCGGGGGCGCGCGAGGCGATGGTCGCGGCCGGATACCCGGCCGAGTCGGAGCCGCTGTGGGAGTCGCACTACCGCACGCAGTGGGACTCCTTCCAGCGTCTCATCCGCGAGGAGCTCGACCCCGGGTACGACGGTGCCACCGAGGCGGGCACACCGTTCTGCCGCGAGGGCACCGGCAAGGGTTGCGACACCGACTACGACTACGCGTCCCGCCCGCGCGCGGTGCACGACGCCGTGGGCAGGGTGTCGCTGACCGGCCGCATCGCCCGCCCGCTGCTCACCGTGCACGGCACGCTCGACGCGCTCGTCCCGATCGGTCCCGGCTCGGACCGGTACGCGCGGCTCGTCGACCGCGCGGGCCGCGGAAGTCTGCACCGCTACTACCGCGTCACCGGCGGCAACCACACCGACGGCCTGTACGCCGCGCAGCCGCGGCTCGTCCGGCCGCTGCTGCCGTGCGTGCGGGACGCCTTCGACGCCCTTGCGGCCTGGGCCGAGGACGGTGTGGCACCGCCGCCGAGCCGGACGCTGCCGCGGCCGGGCGGAGGCGATCCGGTCAACTCGTGCGCGCTCTAGGAGCGCGCGCCCGGGGTGCGCGTACTGACGGTGCCGTACCCCGGGCACCCGGCCGTGACCACGAACTCCTCTTATGCCACGGGCAGAACGCGTACGCCCACGGCTGACCCCACTGGCCCGGGGCGGCGCGGCGTTCCTAACGTCACGGCATGAACCAGATCGAGATCACCCAGGTCCTCCCCCGGCTCCACCTCCTGCGCTTCGCCGTCGGACAGGCCTATCTGTGGTGTGACGACGAGGAGTTGACCCTCGTCGACGCGGGCACGCCCGGTTCCGGACAGCAGCTCGCGGACGCGATCACCGGACTCGGGCGGCGCCCCGAGGACGTACGCCGTGTCGTCATCACGCATTTCCACGGGGACCACGCGGGCGGCGCGGGCGAGTTCGCGGCGCTCAGCGGTGCGACGGTCTACGCGCACCACCTGGACGCGCCGATGGTGCGGGGCGAAGCGCCCGGCCCCGCCCCGGTGTTGGAGGACTGGGAGGTGCCGCTGTTCGCCAGGTCCACACAGCTCGCCCCGAAGCCCACCGAGCAGCGCGTGTACGCGGCCGAGCTCCAGGAGGTGACGGACGACGACGTCCTCGGTTTCGGGGGCGGGGCTCGCGTGGTGGGCGCGCCCGGTCACACCGAGGGCAGCATCGCGCTCCATCTGCCGGAGCACGGCGTGCTGTTCACGGGGGACGCGATCGCCCGTACGCCGGAGACCGGTGTGCTGCTCGGCGTCTACAACCTGGACAAGGCGCGGGCCGTCGAGTCCTTCCACCGGCTCGCCGCCCTTGAGACGGACGTGGCGTGCTTCGGGCACGGCGAACCGGTGGAGCGGGACGCGGCGGCGGTGCTGCGGGCGGCGGCGGAGCAGTACGGGAACTCCTGAGGCCCGCTCCGACGGTGTCCACGGCCTGAGCGGCGCTCGCCCGGCGGCGGCCTGACGGACCGCCCGCCGCGGCTTGCCGGTCAGGGCCACCTTGGCCCGTTTCAACGCCTCCGCCTGAATGTCCGTCAGCTCGGCGACAACCGCGCGATCCTTCTCCGGAAGGGAGTGCACGAGCTTGCGCCGCGCCTCAATGGCCGACGACGGAAGTCGACTTCTCGGCGCGCATTCGCCGTCATCTGCGGCGACGTCACGTTCAAGTGCGCGAAATTCCAAATTCTGCGCCGACTTCCTCCGATCACGTTTCTCACATTCATCGCTCACCGTTGAGCGCCTGCGGCGTGTAGTACATGCGCGCCCAGCTGACGACGTCCCCGCGGAAGCCGGAACCGCCGCGAGCCCACCGAGCACCAGCGTCGCCGAAGCCGCCGCGACACCCCAAGCCTTACGCATGTTTTCCCCTTCAACCGATGGTGGAGGGAACGCCCTTTCTTCGTGCCGAAAAGAGACTGATGCATTAACCGGCCGCGCTGCTACAAGTGTGCGACTGGACACAATATCCCTGGCGTGCGGCCACCGAACCGCACCGAGACCACAGGGAAGTTACCTGAGATAACCAAATCGGGGGAAACGGAATGCTGCGGATTCATTTCACTTCCGACGATCTCGCGCGCACTCGTTTCGCCGCGGGGCCCGATCCGATGTGGGAGCTGAACATCAGCCTGCACCGGCTCCAACGGCGCGACGCCTCCGTGCTGTTCGGCCCCTGGCGCCGGCGAGTGGCCCCGGGGCTCCCGGCCGGCACCCGGCTGCTCACCACGCTCTCCCCGGCCCGGGGCTACACGTGCGACTTCCTCACCCCGCAGACCGGCGCCGACCTGCGGACCCAGACGGCGGCCCTGCGCGCCGCGCCCCGGCACCGGCTGCGCACCGACCTGGAGACCTTCGTGCGCCTCCACCGGGATCTCCGGCTGCCCTCCTGGACGGCCGAACTGGCCGCGGGCTCCGCGCAAGTGCTCGGCCGGATCGCCGACACCGCGCACGCGTACTTCGGCGCCGGGCTCCAGCCGTACTGGCGCACCATCGACGACGAGGTGTGCCACGACGTCGCGCTGCGCACCAGGGCCCTGGTGCGCGACGGGTGGTCGGCGGTGCTGACCACCCTGCACGCGTCCGCCCGCTGGAGCTACCCGGTCCTCACCCTGGACTTCCCCGTCGACCAGGACCTCCGCCTGGACGGCCGCGGCCTGCTCCTGCAGCCGTCGTTCTTCTGCCGCTACCGCCCCACGGTCCTCTTCGACCCCGTCCTCGAACCCGTCCTGGTCTACCCCATCGAGCACCGGCCGGGCTGGGAGCACCTCGCGCCCGCCGCCGTCCCCGCCGGGCACCCGGCCCTGACCGCCCTGCTCGGCCGCGCCCGCGCCCAGCTCCTGGAGGCCGCGGCCGACGGCACGTTCACCACCACCGAACTGGCCCGGCACACCGGCCTGACCCCGTCCAACGCCAGCCGCCACCTCACCGCGCTGCGCCACGCGGCGCTCGTCTCCAGCCGCCGCCACCGCAACACCACGCTGCACGCGGTCACGGCGCTCGGCGCCGCCCTGCTGAGCGGGCGGCAGCCACTGCTGCCCGCCTGACTCAGCCGCCGACCGGCTCCCCGGCCTCCAGGTACAGCGCCGCGCCCCGCTCCCGCGCGCGCAGCGCCCAGCGCAGGCGTTCGTAGCGCACCGGCGGGAGCAGGTGGGCGGCCTCCTCCTCGGTGACGAAGCGCCAGCCGCGCAGTTCGGGTCCCGGCAGCAGCAGGCTGCGGGCGACGGCGCTGTCGAGGCGGCCACCGTCGAAGAGCAGGCGCATGCCGCCGTAACCGGGCGGCACGGGCGGCTCCCAGTCGGCGACGAGCAGGCGGGGCGTCGTGGTGAGCCGGATGCCGGTCTCCTCGGCGACCTCGCGCACGCCCGCGCTCGCGGGGGCCTCGCCGGGTTCCACCACGCCGCCGGGGAACTCCCAGCCCGCTTTGTACGTGGGGTCGACGAGCAGCACGCGGTCCTGCTCGTCGAAGAGCAGCACGCCGGCGGCGAGCGTCTCGGCGGTGGGTTCGGGGGTCTGCACGATGTCGCTGACGGCCGCGGCTCCGGTGCGTACGGCGTCGGCGATGTGGTCGGCCGTCTCGTACGGGCTCAGACGGCCGTTGTCCACGCGGTGGGCGTCCGCGCCGAGCCAGGCGGCGAGGGCGGCGTAGTACGGCTCGATGTGGTCGAACGACCACTGGCGAACGCGCAGTTCGGCGTCGGGGACGTCAGGGGGGACCTCGCGGCCCGCGATGCGTGCACGCAGGATCGTTTCGTCCGGAGCGAGCAGGACGTGGCGCACGGGTATGCGGCGGGCGGCGAGGCCGCCGAATATCTCGTCGCGGTACTCCTGACGCAGCAGCGTCATGGGCACCACGAGTACGCCGCCGACCTCGGCGAGCAGCGCTGCCGCCGTGTCGACCACCAGGCGCCGCCAGATCGGCAGGTCCTGGATGTCGCTCACCTCGGCGAGGTGCTTGGCGGGCAGCAGGTGCGGCAGGGCGCCGCCGATGACCTCAGGGTCGAAGAGTGTGCTGTTCGGGATCAGCTCGATCAGTTCTCGCGCGGTGCTTGTCTTGCCCGCACCGAACGTGCCGTTGATCCAGACGATCACGGTTCCCCCTCTTCTGTTGGCCCCCAGTGGCTTGCCCGCAACACACTGCCACGGAAACCAGCCCCTGATGAGGGCGGCAGCCCTCGGTCCAAAAGCTGCCGCATCATGTCAAGAGGCTCATGGCAACTTCCCCCCATCGAGTGGCAGCGCACCCTCGCGAATCGTTCCCGCACTCCGTGGCGGAGCCATGGCCGATACGGTGATCCGCCAGGCACCCCGGCCCCTGGTGACCTCCTCGTTCCGGTTGCCTCACGGCAGCCGCCCCCGGCCTCGTGCCCTGGCCGGGGCCCGCTCTGGGGGGATTAGTGCATCAGGACGAACTGAGCGAATTCGCTTGCGAGACCCCGGAGTTAACACCCCGGGTGTACGACGTAGGGGACGCCTCCGTCGTGGAGCTGCACGGCGACCTGGACCTCGTGGGGTTCCAGCTGGCGATACCCGTTCTCGACCCGGTGACGGCAGGCTCCGCCCGCACCGTCGTGGTCGATCTGACCCGTGCCACGTTCCTCGACTGCTCGGGCCTGTCCCTGCTGACGCGGGCCCAGCGCCGCCTCAACGCCAGAGGCGCCCGGCTGCGCGTGGTGTGCACGGACCCGATGTCGCTGCGCGTCATGGGCATCACCGGCCTCAAGGCCACGCTCTCGCCGGTGGCGTCCGTACGAGAAGCGCTGGCCCGGCAGGAGCCGGAATCCTGACCGTGACGGCCCCGGCCGGCCCACCGGCCGACGGCGAATCGCGGGCACCTCCACGGTGTGAAAGGGTGGAAAAACGCCGAAAACCGGTGCTACCGGTGTTCCGGCGCCGTACACCCGTGACCCGACCGGTGAGAGGAGCGCGGCCATGTCCTCGAAGCGCCGCCGCAAGAAGAAGTCCCGCCGCAAGCACGCGGCCAACCACGGCAAGCGGCCGCAGTCCTGAAGTCCGCCCGGCGCAGTAACAGACACCCCACTGCGCCGGGCGGCTTCACAGGTTCGCCCCGCACAAGCCATCGAACGTTCATATTTCATCACGATTCCGTCACCTCGGCCGCGAACGCCCCTCGAACCCCCCACTCCTCCCGCTACGGTCGTCTGACCCTGAATCACCTGTGGGGGACACATGTCGCATCATCAAGCACCGCCGCCCCAGCAACCCCCACCCGGACCGCCGACACCGTCGGCCCGGCCGAAGTGGGTGAGAAAGCGGATCGTGATTCCGGCCGCGTTCGTGATCCTGGGCGCGGGCATGGGCATCGGCGCCGCAGCGGGTGGCGAAGAGCAAACGAGTCCCGCCGCGAAACCTCGACCCACGGTCACCGTCACGCAGAAGCCCGCGGGAAGGGCCGCCAAGCCCGCACCCCAGCCAACAGTGACCGTCACCAAGACAGCGAAGCCCAAAACCTCTGAGCCCGAAGCCGCTGCGGACAGCGACAACAAACCGGCCCCTGGCAAGGCTCCCTCCGGGAAGGTCGTGTTCAAGGTGTGGGGCTCCGCCCCGGCCGGCACCGATGTCACCTACGGCAGTGACAGCGACAGTCGCGAGGGATCGGGCCTGCCGATGACCAAGACCCTCACCCTGGACACGGACGCCCTCTACTACCACGTGTCGGCGCAGTTGTTGGGCGGCGGCGACATCAACTGCTCAGTGACGGTGGACGGCACGACAAAGAAGGGTCACGCGTCGGGCGGCTACAACATCTGCTCCGCGCAGCTCAACGGAGGGCTCACCGGCGGCTGGGACTGACGCGGAATCGACATCCGGACTCATGCTCAGCCCTTGCTCGACCCCAGCGTCAGCCCCGCGATGAAGTGCCGCTGCAGCAGCAGGAAGACCAGGATCGTCGGCAGGGCCACCAGGACCGAGCCCGCGGCCAGCAGGTTGTAGTCGGTGAAGAACTGGCCGCGCAGGTTGTTGAGCGATGACGTGATCGGGAGTTTGTCGGGGTTGGAGATGAAGATCAGGGCCCAGAGGAAGTCGTTGTAGATCCAGGTGAACTCGAGCGTCGCGAGGGCTGCGATGGCCGGGCGGCACAGGGGCAGCGTGATGCGCCAGAACTGCGTCCAGACACCGGCGCCGTCGACGATCGCGGCCTCCAGGATCTCCTTGGGCAGGGTGCGCATGAAATTGGCGAGGACGAAGACGCAGAAGCCGACCTGGAAGCCGATGTTGACGAGGATGACGGCCCAGTACGAGTCGTACAGCGTCATCGAGTCGGACATCCACCAGGGCAGGTCGATCTTCAGGAAGAGCACGTAGAGGGGCGTGACCAGGACCTGCGGCGGGAGCAGATTACCCGCGGTGAAGAACATCAGCAGGGCCAGGCTGCCGCGGATGTTGATGCGGGAGACGGCGAACGCGACGAACGCGGCGAGGAACAGCGTGACGACCACCGCGGGGACGGCGATGATCAGCGTGTTCGTGAAGTACTTGCCCATACCGGATTCGGTGTAGGCCTCGCGGTAATAGTCGAACGACAGCTTCTTCGGGAACGAGAAGTAGCCGTTCTGCGCCGTCTCCTCGTACGGGCGCAGGCTCGCGTAGACGGCGAGCAGCAGCGGTGCGAGGAACACCAGGGACACCGCGGACAGGAAGATGTGGGCGCCGAAGCGGCCGCGGCGCGGGCGCCGGGGCGGGCCGGACTCCCGCGCGGGCGGCGCGGATCGGCCGGGGCGGGCGCTGGTACGGATGTCCGCGGTCATTTCTCGCGTGCCCCTCTCAGCTCCTGGACCAGGAACGTCACGATGAATCCCAGCGAGACACTGAGCAGGACCACGGCGATGGCGGAGCCGAATCCGATGCGGCTCGCCTCGCCGATGATGTTGTCGGTGATGAGCACGGAGAGCAGTTCGAGGCCGTTGCGGCCCTTGTTCACCGCGTACACGATGTCGAAGGCGCGCAGCGCCTCGATCACGGTGATGACGCCGACGATGACATTCACCGGGCGCAGCGTCGGCAGTGTGACGCGGAAGAACGTCTGGCGTTCGTTGGCGCCGTCGATGGCCGCCGCTTCCTTCAGGGCAGGATCGACGGATTTCAGTCCGGCCAGATAGAGGATCATGACGTAGCCGGTGTGCCGCCAGCTCGCGGCCAGCATCATCATCCACAGGTTGATGTCGGAGTCGCCGAGCCAGTCCACGGGGTCGTTGGGGTCGTTCAGGATCGTGTTGACGACGCCCTGATCGGTGCCGAGCAGGAGCTGCGCCATGAAGCCGACGACGGCGAGGGACAGCACGACCGGCATGTACAGCACGGACTGGTAGAAGCGGCTGAAGCGGATGCCGCGGTCGATGAGGACGGCGAGGAAGAGCCCGAAGGGCGTCGCGACCAGGCCGAGGAAGGCGATCCACAGCAGGTTGTGGCGGACCGCGGGCCAGAACGCGGGATAGTCCTGGACCAGGTTCTCGTAGTTGTCGCCGCCCACCCACTTGATGTCGCCGATGCCGTCCCAGGACGTGAAGGACAGTCCCACGGAGGCCAGGGCCGGGCCCCAGACGATGACGATGTCCAGCAGAATGGGGATGCCCAGAAGCACGCCGAGCACGGCGATGTCCCGGCGCGTGAAGCGCCGCGTCGCCCGTCGTCCGGCGCGCCGCGCGGTTTTCTGCGGCACGGAGTGCGTTCCTCCCGAATCGGTTCTCTGGCGCGCGGGCGGCTCAGCTCACGGACGCGGAGAAGATGTCCTTCTTCTGGCGTTCGATGCTGTTGACGAGCCCGTCGACGTCCTTCGGGTTGTCGATGAAGTCCTGCAGCGCCTTGATCATCACGGTCTGCGCGAAGTCGGGGCGGGTGTCGCGGTCCAGGAACTGGGAGATGTGTTTGGCCTTGGAGACAAGGTCGGCGGATTTCTTCTGCAGCGGGCTGTACTTCCTGGTGTCGGCGCCGCCGTTGACCGCGATGTTGTTGGGGTCGCCCTTGAGGTAGACGTCCTCGGCCTTCGCGGTGCCGAGCCAGGTGAGCAGGTCCTTGGCGGCTTCGACGTTCCGCGACTTCTTGGCGATGAGGAATCCGTCGATGGGGGCTTCCACGGCGTCCTGGCCGAACTGCGGGTCGATCTCGGGGAACGCGAAGAAGTCGATGTCGTCGCGCTCGTTCACCGGGAACTGCTGGCCGGGGTGCGGCATTCCGAAGACGGCCATGCCGGTCTTGCGCTGCTGCAGCCCCTGCCCGGCCTCCTCCCAGGTGCGGCCGAGCGCGCCCTTTTGGTAGTACGGCATGAGTTCACGCCACAGGTCGAAGACCTTCTTCACCTTCCGGTCGGTCCACGCCTCCTCGCCCGCCATCAAACTCTTGTGGAAGTCGTAGCCGTTGAGCCGCAGGTTGATGTAGTCGAAGGTGCCCATGGCGGGCCAGCCGTCCTTGTCGCAGAAGGCGACGGGAATGCCGTCCTTGTGCATCTTCTTGGCGAGGGCGATGAACTGGTCCCAGTTCTTGGCCTGTTCATAGCCCTGCTTCTGGAAGAGGCTCTTCCGGTGGAAGACGGCCCACGGGTAGTAGTAGTACGGCACGAAGTACTGCTTGCCGTCGTGCGTGGACTGTTCCTTCAGCGCCGGCGAGAACCCCTTGAAGTCCTTCCAGACATCGCTGATCTCGACCAGCAGGCCCTTCTCGGCGAAGTACTGCATGCGGTAACCGGCGAACCACATGAAGACGTTGTCCGGTGAACCCTGGAGATAGCGCGTGATGTTCTGCTGGAATTCGTTGTGCTCTGTGGTGTTGACCTTGACGGTCTTGCCGCTCTCCTTCTCGTACGCGTCGAAGGCGGCCGCGAACGCCTTCTTGGGCACGGCGTCCGACGAGTTGGAGCCCACCGTCACTTCGTTCTTGTTGCCGCCGGGCCCGTCGCCGCAGGCGGTGAGCAGTGCCGGGAGGGTGACCGCCCCGGCGCCGACGGCCGCACCGCGCAGGAGATTCCGCCGGGACATCGGATGTCCGGAGCCGCCGTACGGGGCTCCCGGACCGTTGAACGCATTGAGCACTGACTGTGCCATGTCCCCCTCCTCGGGGTGCAACCAAACACAACCGAACGCGTGGCTTGGATCTCACCCCCAAGAGCCAACGCCGTCAAGGGTTTTGACGTCGGCTGCCCGAACCGTTACCGCTCCTCTTCCAACAGACTTCAACACGCCCTACCGTAAGCGCGCACACGTGACACGTACACGAAGACATCCCATCTTCCGCGAGTACGGAGGAACGTAACGATGCGTCACCTTCCCACCCCCACAACCCGCCGAAGAGTGGTCGGGTCGCTCGCCGCCGCGCTGCTGTGCGCGGCCGGTCTCGCGGCACCCGCCGTCGCCCGGGACACCGACGCCCCGGACACCGCCCAGGCGCGCGCGGTCGACGGCCCACGGCTGCCCGACGGCCTCGCCCTCACCCCGCCCATGGGCTTCAACAACTGGAACGCCACGCACTGCCGCGCCGACTTCGACGAGTCCATGGTCAAGGGGATCGCCGACATCTTCGTACAGAAGGGCCTCAAGGACGCGGGGTACGAGTACGTCAACCTCGACGACTGCTGGGCGCTGCCGCAGCGCGACGCGAACGGCAAGCTGGTGCCCGACCCCAAGCGGTTCCCCAACGGCATCAAGGCCGTCGCCGACTACGTCCACTCCAAGGGGCTCAAGCTCGGCATCTACACCAGTGCCGGGACGAAGACCTGCAACACGGCGGGCTTCCCGGGCGGCCTCGGCCACGAGCACAGCGACGCCCAGCAGTTCGCCGACTGGGGCGTCGACTACCTCAAGTACGACAACTGCAATAACCAGGGCGTGGACGCGAAGAAGCGCTACATCGCCATGCGCGACGCGCTCAAGGCCGCCTCCGAGACGACGGGCCGCCCGATCGTCTACAGCATCTGCGAGTGGGGCGAGAACAAGCCGTGGGAGTGGGCCGCCGACGTCGGCCACCTGTGGCGCACCACTGGCGACATCAGCGACAACTGGGGCTCCATGTTGTCGATCATGAAGCAGAACCTGCCGCTCGCCCAGCACGCGGGCCCCGGGCGCTGGAACGACCCGGACATGCTGGAGGTCGGCAACGGCGGCATGACCGCCACCGAGTACCGCACGCACTTCTCCATGTGGTCGATCATGGCCGCGCCGCTGCTCATCGGCTCCGACCTGCGCAAGGTCAGCCCCGAGACGTTCGACATCCTCGGCAACAAGGAAGTCATCGCCGTCGACCAGGACCCGCTGGGCAAGCAGGGCCACGTCGTCTCGTCCACGGGCGGGCGCTGGGTCGTCGCCAAGGAGATGAAGGACGGCAGCCGCGCCGTCGCGCTGTTCAACGAGACCGGCAGCGCGCAGACCATCTCCACCACCGCGCGCGCCGTGGGCCTGCCTGCCGCCGACGGCTACACCCTGCGCGACCTGTGGAAGCACGAGAGCTACAACGTCGCGGACACCATCTCCGCGACCGTGCCCGCGCACGGCACCGTCCTGGTGCGCGTATCGGCCGACGACAAGTGGCAGGACAAGCCGCCCGCCGTCGACCTCGGCGCCGACGGCAGGCCGCTGGTGGAGGCCGGCAAGGCCGAGAAGCTCCTCACCAAGGTCGCCAACCGGGGCAGCACGAATGCCCGTGACGTCCGCGTCTCGCTCACAGGACCCTCCGGCTGGGGCCTGACGGCGACCTCCCCGACCCGCGCGTCCGCGCTCCGCACGGGCGAGATCCTCGGTACGTCATGGCAGGTGACGGCGCCGCGCGACGCCAAGCCCGGCACGTACACCCTCGATCTGAAGGCGAGCCACCGCGCCCCCGGCGGCGGCCGCGTCCCGCTCGAACTGCCCCTGACCGCCCAGGTCGTGGTGGCCCCGCCCGCGGGCGACTCCGCGCTCAGCGGACTCCCCTGGCTGTCCAGCACCAACGGCTGGGGCCCGGTCGAGAAGGACACCAGCAACGGCGAGAGCGACGCGGGTGACGGCAATCCGATCACCATCGGCGGCAAGGTGTACGCCAAGGGGCTCGGCGTACACGCCGACAGCAGCGTCGAGTACTACGCGGGCGGCGCCTGCGAGAAGCTGACCGCGCAGGTCGGCGTCGACGACGAGAAGGCCACCAAGGGCACGGTCGCCTTCCAGGTGTGGGCGGACGACAAACTGGCCGCCTCCACCGGCGTCCTCACCACCGCCGATCCCGCACAGGCCCTCTCGGCCGACGTGACCGGCGCCGAGGTGGTCCGGCTCGTCGTCACCGACGGCGGCGACGGGATCGACTCGGACCACGCGGACTGGGCGGAGCCGGTACTCGGCTGCTGAGTCCGCGGCCGCGACGCCCGTGCGCGTCCCGGCTGCGCCAGTGGGCCCGGCCCTGTCCCAAGGACTCGGCCGGGCCCACACAGCACGTCACGGCGTACGGAACCCGCGGAAGGTCACCGACTTACGGCTCTCGAACCCGAGCCGCTCATAGAGGGCGATGGCACCGGTGTTCGCCTCGGCCACGTGCAGGAACGGCCGCTCGCCCCGGGACAGGATGCGTTCGACCAACGCGAGCACCAGACGGGCGGCGTGCCCCTGGCCCCGTGCCTCGGGGGCCGTGCACACGGCGCTTATCTCGGTCCAGCCCGGCGGCCGCAGCCGCTCGCCCGCCATCGCCACCAGGCGCCCTTGCGCGCGGATCCCGAGATAGGTGCCGAGTTCACAGGTACGGGGCCAGAACGGCCCTGGCGCGGCCCGCGCGACGAGGTCGAGCATGTCGGGCACGTCCGTCGGCCCCAACTCCACGATGGCGACGTCGACATCAGGGTCCGGCTTACTGGGCCGGCGGCCGGCGGGCCACAGCATCTGCCGCCCCTCCAGCTCGAAGACCGGCTCCCAGTCCGCCGGCGGGACCGCCGGGCTGCTGAACATGTCGGCGAACCCGCCGCTGCCGAGCAACCGCGCCAGATCGGCCCAGTCCGCCGAGTCGGGCTCGGCCGGCACCGCGCAGAAGGTCGCGACGTCCGGCAGGTACGTGGCCGCCTGCCCCCGCCGTCGGGCCAGCTCCGCGTGCTGCCCGAGCAGCGACTGGGCCACGGGATTGTCGAGCACGACGGCATCACTGTTCACCCGCCTGATCCTCGCATCCCGGGAGCGCTCGGCGGCACGGGGGTCGGCATCCCGCGGCAGGCGACCGAGCTCAGTTGCCCGCTGCGACCCGAGCCCACTTCGTGGTGCCTCCGCTGCTGCCCCACTCACCCCACTGCTGGGCGCGAGCGCCATTGGCCTTGCTGGAGTTCTCGATCTCCAGGTCCTTGCCGCTGGCGGCGTTCACGAGTCGGCCGTTCGAACCCCGGCCCCAGATCTGCCCCTGGACCCCGGACTTGCAGGCCCACTGCTGGGCGCGGGCACCGTTGGACTTGCTGGAGTTCTCGATCTCCAGACACTTGCCCGTGGCCTTGTTCACGAGCTTGAAGTACACGCGCTCACTGTTGACCCACGACATGCGCCATCGGGCCGAGTCCTGACCGTTGCAGCTCCACTGCTGCGCCCGGGCGCCATTGGCGGAGCTGCCGTCCGCGATCTCCAGGCAGCGGCCGCTGTTGTAGTTCACGAACAGCATCCAGGTATCGGCCTGGCTGGTCGACGGCGTCACCATGACCAGAGCGGCACTGGACGCGGCCACGGCAGCCAGCTTCGATGCGATCTTCAAGATGTCCCCCCATTACGGAATATGTGCGGTCTTTCCCCCACAGCAAACAAGATCATAACGTCGGGAGGGACAGCCACCGCACGCCCGGCCCAGCCAGGGCGACGCGACGTCGAAGGGGTGACGGGCCGAGGTGGTCAGACACTTCGTACGTCGGCGGTGTGCATCAGCAGTCCGCGGAGGCCGTCAGCCCTCTCAACGATCAGACCACCGTTCATCTGCCCAATCGCTTCGTCGCGTCCGAGTTTCCTCCCGACGGGCAGCGAATTCCTGCTCAATCGCGAGCAGGATCCCGTCAATTCGCACCGCGTGCTCTCCCGCCATGCGTGTGTCTTCCGGATCGACACTCGCATGCTTCTCGCGGATCTTCTGCCGGGGGCCCCGGGCCGTGCCCCTTCTCGGCTGCCGCCGCCCGATCGCACCGAACGCCGATCGGGCGGGGCAGCCAAAGGGACGTATCAACCGTTGTCCCTCGCCCTCTCGTACGCCTCTTTGATGTCGGCGGGGACGCGGCCACGATCGTTGAGGTTGTACCCCTGTTCCTTCGCCCACGAGCGGAGGGCCGAGCCCGATTCCTGCTCCTTGCCCCTGGTGGGCGCGTTGCGCATACCCGGCTGGTTCTCCTGCCGGTCCTGGTCTTCTGCCATGGCGTGATCCCTGTCTGTCGGCCTTCGGCTCGGAACGCATCGAAGGCGGGGAAGACTGCGCCGGAAACGTCACGGCGGTCTCTGGCCATGCTTGACGCCGCCGCACCGCTCGGCCCGCCAGGGCACTGTCCGCATGAGCCATCCGAGTGACGTCCCACTCCTGGCCAGGCTGTTCTCCACACCACGCGACCAGCCCGCCGTGCCCACCGCCTGCCACCCGACGGCAGGTGGGCACCCGTAGCACTGCGCATCGGCGAACTCTTCGGAGTCATCGCCCTTGACGAGACCGTTCGCCAAGGGCGCCCCCCCTCGACCACTCGCAGGCCCGTACACAGCGGCGTGAAGCCGCGGTCAGCCCTTTCCTGCCGGCGTCCCGTTATGGGTCACAACGCCCACGACTGGGTGACGTACTGGCGCACCACAGCCACGTAGCAACAACGGCCGGCGCGACCGCTCTCAGCGATTCACCGCGGGCCGCAACCGCCCCACCGTCGCGTCCGGGTACGCCCGCAGCGCGGCCGCCGCGGCGCCGACGAGGCCCGCGTCGGTGCCCATCAGGGCGGGGGTCACGGTCAGGCGGCTGACGAAGGACAGCGTGGCGTAGTCGCGCAGGGCTCGGCGCAGGGGGGCGAACAGGACGTCGCCCGCCATCGCCACGCCCCCGCCGATCACCGCGATGTCGATCTCGACGAGCGTGGCCGTGGCGGCGATGCCCGCCGCGAGGGCCTGCGCCGCGCGCTCGAACGACGCGATGGCGACGGGGTCCCCCGCACGCGCCGCGAGCGCCACGGCCGCCGCGGAGGTGTCGCCGTCGGGGCCGGGGAGCCAACCCGCCTCCAGGGCGCGCCGGGCGATGTTCGGGCCGCTCGCTATCCGCTCGACGCAGCCGCGCGCCCCGCACGGGCACGGATCGCCGTCGAGGTCCACGCTGATGTGACCGATGTGGCCCGCGTTGCCCGTGGGGCCCGGGTGCAGCGCGCCGTTCAGGATCAGGCCGCCGCCGACGCCCGTGGACACCACCATGCACAGCGCGTTGTCGTGGCCGCGGGCGGCGCCCTGCCAGTGCTCGGCCGCCGTCATGGCCACGCCGTCGCCCACCAGCTCGACGGGGCGTCCGCCCGCGGCGGCGCGGACCCGCTCGACCAGGGGGTAGCCGCGCCAGCCGGGGACGTTGACCGGGCTGACCGTGCCCGCGGACGCGTCCACGGGACCCGCGCTGCCGATGCCGACCGCACGGACCTCGCCCCACGGCTCCCCGGCGGTCAGCTCGCCGATCACTTCCTCGACCGCCCGCATCACGGTGTCGCCGTCCTCGCGCGCGGGCGTCGGCCGCTGGACGCGCAGCAGGATCCGGCCCTGGCCGTCCACCAGGGCTCCGGCGATCTTGGTGCCGCCGATGTCGAGTGCGGCGACGAGGTCCGTGGGCATCAGTGTGAGATCTCCTGGTGAAAGGGCAGGCCGGAGAGTGCGGTGCACAGTCTCTCTTGCATCTGACAACGTTGTCCAGGTTCTATGCTCGACGCCACATGCCCGGCACACGCAAGGAACGCATGTGCAGGGGACGGAACCACCGATGACCGTAAGGGGTCGGGAACGGAGAAACCCCCCGCCGTGGTGGATGTCATGTCGGCCCATACACAGTGGGAAGCCTCAACTTCCTTACGCGGGCATGCCCTCATTACGCAGACTGACATACGCAGACCGAGATCCGCCCCCAATGGACGACAGACAGGACAGCGCACCGTGGCAGAGACCGCCCGCACCCCCGTCTCCCGCCTCCGCGCCGACGGGAGCCCTTCGGACGGCACCGCGGACGCCAAGAGCCGCTACGGCAACCGGCCGACCATGAAGGACGTCGCCGCGCGCGCGGGCGTGGGCCTCAAGACGGTCTCCCGCGTGGTCAACGGCGAGCCGGGCGTCACACCCGACACGGAGCGGCGCGTCCAGGAAGCCATCGACGCGCTGGGCTTCCGGCGCAACGACAGCGCGCGGGTGCTGCGCAAGGGCCGTACGGCGAGCATCGGCCTCGTACTGGAGGATCTGGCAGACCCCTTCTACGGGCCGCTTAGCCGGGCCGTCGAGGAGGTGGCCCGCGCGCACGGGGCGCTGCTCATCAACGGGTCGAGCGCCGAGGACCCGGACCGCGAGCAGGAGTTGGTGCTCGCGCTGTGCGCACGCCGGGTCGACGGGCTCGTCGTGATCCCCGCGGGCGACGACCACCGCTATCTGGAGCCGGAGATCGCCGCCGGTGTCGCCACGGTGTTCGTGGACCGGCCGCCGGGCCGGATCGACGCCGACGTGGTGCTCTCCGACAGCTTCGGGGGCGCGCGTGACGGCGTCGCGCACCTCATCGCCCACGGTCACCGCCGTATCGGCTTCATCGGTGACCAGCCGCGGATCCACACCGCGATAGAGCGGCTGCGCGGCTATCGCGCGGCCATGGCGGACGCGGACATCGACGTGGACGAGTCATGGGTGTCGCTCGGCCCGACGGACCCCGAACGGGTCCGCCACGCCGCCGAGTCGATGCTCACGGGCCCCGCGCCGGTCACCGCCGTCTTCGCCGGCAACAACCGCGTCACGGTGACGGTCGTACGCGTCCTCGCCGCCCTCCCGCGCCCCGTCGCCCTCGTCGGCTTCGACGACATCGAGCTCGCCGACCTGCTGAGCCCCGGCGTGACCGTGGTCGCGCAGGACGCGGCCCAGTTGGGCCGTACGGCGGCGGAGCGGCTGTTCCGCCAGCTCGACGGCGCATCGGACGCGCCGGAACGCATCGAGCTGCCGACGCGGTTGATCACTCGGGGGTCGGGGGAGCTGGCACCGGCGGACTGAGACACCACAGGCCGGAGGCTTCGGGCGCAGGCCTGAAGCCTCCGGCGTGCCTCAGGCGTGCGGGTCGCTGACGACCACCTTCCCCCGCCGGTCGAGCGCGTCGATCGTGCGGTACTGCCTCTCGACCGCGGGCCGCCTGCGCGCGAAAGTGAGGAACGAGCCGTCGGCGTTCAGCCTGACCGTCTGCCGCGCCCCGTCGGCCCATGTGATGCGCACGGCCACGGCAGGCTTCGCGGCGTGTCCGTAGGTCGTCTCGTAACCGTCCATGTCGGTGGTCCCGCCGCCGGTCCACAGGGGCAGCCGATCCAGCGGCTCCGCGTGCGCGCCGTTCGAGCAGTCGGTGCCGCCGCCCTCCTCCGTTCCGTCGGCGGCGACATACCGCGTGTACGTGCAGGTGCCGCCGCTCTCGTTGGGTGCCTGCCAGACCTGCATGGTCCTGCGGCCGTCCGGCATCGGGGCCTCCACCAGCATCCGGGCCCGGTCCAGATCGACCCCGCCCATATCCCCGCCCTCGATCCGCGTGAGCCCGTCGACCACTCCCGACGGGAGCACTCCCATGGCGTCCGCCACCGCTGTCACTCCTCCCAGTGCCACGACCGCGGCCGCGGCCACCAGCCAACGGCGCCGCACGCCCTGCGCACGATGCGGTCGTTCGCCCTGCGTCGTGTCGTCCGAAGCCGCCGACTTCTCCGTACGTTCCGTCATGATCCGGGCCAGGACGGCCTGCCCTTCGGGCGCCTGCGCGGCCCCGCTGAACCCGTCCCCCCGCGCCGGGTCGCCCGGACCGAGCGTGCGCCGCACGTAGTCGAGCGCCTCCCGATTAGCCTCCGCCTGCCGCCCGCTCATGCCTGCCTCCCCTTCAGCGCCACGGCGGTCCGCGGTGCCCCCTCGTCCGCGTACGTCCCCTCGAGCGCCCGTTCCAGCCGGCGGCGCGCCCGGTGCAGCCTGACCGCGAAGGCGCGTCGGCCGCAGCCCACGACGGTGGCGGCGTCCGCCACGTCGAGGCCGTCCCAGCCCACGAGCAGCAGCGTCTCCCGGTCCCGCGCGGAGAGCGTGCCGAGCGCCTGCCTCAGATGCAGTACGCCGACGACGTCCCCCGCGTGGTCCGGCCCGACGGGCGGTGGCGCGGCGCTGCCGATCCGGGCGGTGAGCCGCTCTCCCCGCTGGTCCCCGCGCCGCTGGTTGGCCAGCACCCGGCGTGCCACGGCGTACAGCCACGGCAGGGCCTCACCCGCGGCCTCCGGCACCTTGGCCAGGCGCCGCCAGGCGACGAGGAACGTCTCGGCGGCCACGTCACCCGCCGCCTCGGGGCCCACTCTGCGCGCTGCGAACCGCAGCACGGGTTCGTAGTGGGCCTCGAAGAGCCCTCGGAAGCGCTCCTCGGCCGCCGCGTCGGCTGCCGTGTGGGCGGCCGAGTGGGCGGCCGAGTGGGCGGCCGTCACCCCGCCGACCTCTTCCTCACCTTTGCCCGGTCCGTCCCGTCTCCGGTCGTCCCCCCGCACCCCGTCTCCCTCCTCGCACCGGCACCGACCTCTCGGGTCCGCTGCCGTCCGCTCCGGTTCTCATGCCTGTCTATGTCCGGCGCGGGCGGTGGGGTTACAGGCGGTCCGGCACCTCTCGCTCCTCGGGGACCCGCAAGGTGATCTCCCAGGTGTCCGCCGCGAAGTGCGGGGCGAAACCGTGGGACGTGTACAGGCTCAGGGCGCCCGTCTCGTTCTCGGTGTCCACGCCGAGGCCGACGGTGGCGCGGCCCCGGGCGGCGTACACGGCGAAGGCATGACGCAGCAGGTGGCCCGCGATGCCCCGGCCGCGGAACCGCTCGCGGACACCGAGGTTGCGGATCCAGGCCATGGCCTCGCGGTCGTCGCGGGTCAGTACGACGGCGACGTCACCCTCGCCCGGCAGGGCGGCGATCCACACGAGCGACCAGTCCATGCCCTTGCCCAGGTCGGCCAGCCACTGCTCGTGGCCGCGCGGCTTGTGGTCGTGGTGGGCGGTGAAGGTCTCCTCGACCAGGGCGTGGGCGCGCCGCCGGTCCGCCTCGGACTCGCAGGTGCGCAGGGTCAGGCCGGGTGGCGGGACGGGGGCGGGGTCGGCCGCCGGGGACAGCGGTCGGGTCAGGACGTTGTAGCGGCGGACGGCCTGCCAGCCCCGGCGGGCGAGCGTCGTCCGGTCCAGCGTCGGGCGGCTGTTGAGGGTGAGGTGTACGACGGCTCGGGTCACGCCGTTCTCCGCGGCGCGGTCGACGGCGCGCCGCTCGATGGCGGCGAGCAGGCGTTCCCCGGCATCCTGGTGGCCGGGCAGGACGTAGTGGTCGGCGTCGATGCGTTCGCCGCCGGAGTCGTCCCACAGGAGGCCGTACGCGACCAACTGCCCGCGCCGGAAGGCCAGCCAGGAGTTGCGGCCGAGGTCGGCCTCGGGGTGCACCAGGTCGGTCTCGACGGTGCCCAGGTCGGTCTCGGGGTGGCCGACTTCCGCGATGTCGACGGCGTTGAGCAGGCCGCAGATCTCTTCGGCGTCGGCGGGGGTCGCGGGGCGTACGGTCAGGTCGGGCGGAGGAGTCGCCGTGTCCTGGCCTGGCGATTCTTCCGGCGCGGGCGACTGGGTCGTCAACTCGTCCATCTGGACAGAGTCCGCGCCTCGCCACGAGCCGTGCAACCGGATTGTTCGCGGCGACTCGCGGCCCCGCCATCCCGCTCAGCACCGCGCTCGACGGACCGGCCCGCTCAGCACCAGCTCAGCGAACCGACCCGCTCAGCAAACCGGCAGCCCCGGCAGCGGCTTGTCGTTGTCCCCGCCCTTGAGGTACACGGCGCTCACGAACACATTCGTGTTGCCGCTGTCGTCGTCCGTCTTGGCCCACCAGACGTTCGTCCACTCGCCGTGCGTCTCGCGGCGGCCCAGGTTCTGTTGGCAGAAGAAGTAGTTCGTGCCGGCGTTGAGGGTGCCCGCCTCGGCGCCCGATGCCGTGTACGACTTCGCGGTCCGCCACACCGAGCAGTTGTACTTGCCGCCGCCCGCCGGGTGGCACACGGGCTCCTGGGTGTCGCCGGAGGAACCGCCGCCGGACGTACCGCCCTTGGGCGGCTTCGACGACTCCTTGGGGCGGTCCGCGGGCCCGTCCGACGAGTCGGAGGAATCGGAGGAACCGGACCCTTCGCCCTTGTCCGACGACCCGTCCCGCTCGGTTCCCTTGCCGCCGTCGCGGTCCTTGCCCGCCTTGTCGGGCCGCGTGGCGTCCTTGGAGTCCTTGGGCTTCTTCTTGTCGCCCTGCTTCGAGGGCTTGGAGCCGTCCGAGGTGTCCATCGCGCCACGGCTCGCGTCGGCGCCGGGCTCGACCGTGCTCCCGGCCTCCTGCGCGTCCTGCGCCTGGTCCTTCTTGTCGTCCCCGCCGGACAGTGCCGCCACGGTCACTCCCGTCGCCGCAAGGACCACGGCCACGGCCGCCGCGGCCAGCAGCGCCTTGCTCTTGCGCGGTCGGCCGGCCCGGTCGGCGCGCCGGCCGGAAGGTTCCGGTGCGGGCGTCGTCATGGGCGCCGGTATGGGCCCGCTGGGCGGAGCCGACGCCACCCCCTGCGCCCCGAACCCAGCGGCCTCCCCGGATACGGGAGGCGGCCCGAACCCGGGCGGCGCCGCGGTCGGCACGTGCCGCACCGTGGCCTCACGCTGCCCGTCCCCGACGCCCGGCGGAGGCGACCCCGCGTACCCAACCGACCCGACGGCCCCAACAGACCCGACGGTCCCAACAGTCCCGACCGGCCCGGTCGCCACCCCGGCCCCAGCCCCAGTCCCGGCCCCAGCGCCAGCACTCGGCGGAACCGCCGAGACACCCTCCCCCGAAGCCACCTGCTCCAGCAGCCGCCGCGCCTCCTCCGCGTCCGGCCTGGCCTGCGGGTCCTTGTCCATGAGCAGGCGCAGGACGGGCATGAGGGCGCCCGCGCGGAGCGGCACCGGCAGGGGCTCGACCACGATGGCCGTGAGCGTGGACCACGTCGACGTGCGCCGGAACGGCGAGGCGCCCTCCACCGCCGCGTACAGCGTGGCGCCGAGCGCCCAGACGTCCGAGGCGGGTCCCGGCTCCTGGCCCTGGGCGCGCTCGGGCGCCAAGTAGTCCAGGGAGCCGACGAGTTCGCCGCTGCGGGTGAGGTGGGTGGCCGAGCCGTCGCCCGGGTCCTCCATGGTGGCGATGCCGAAATCGGTGAGGACGACGCGGCCGCCGGTCTCCAGAAGGATGTTGCCGGGCTTCACGTCGCGGTGCAGGACGCCGACGCGGTGGGCGGCGGCGAGCGCCTCCATGACCTTGCCGCCGACGGCGGCGGCCTCGCGCGGGTCGAGCGGGCCGCGCTCACGCAGGACGTCGTCCAGGGAGGGGCCGTCGACAAGTTCCATGACGATCAGCGGGCGTCCTTCGACCTCCGCCACGTCGTGCACGGCGACGACTCCGGGGTGCCGCACGCGGGCGGCGGCGCGGGCCTCACGCTGCATCCGCAGGCGCAGGTCGGCGAGTTCGGGCCCGCCCGCGTCCGTGAACGTACGCAGTTCCTTGACCGCGACCTCGCGGTGCAGGACCTCGTCGACGGCGCGCCACACGACGCCCATGCCGCCGCGGCCGAGCTGCCCGAGGACGCGATAGCGCCCGGCGAGGAGTCTGCCGACCCCGTCCGGCTGTTGCTGTTCCCCCGAAGACACCGCTGCCCCGTCCCTGTGACGCCGTCGTGCTTGTGCTGTGGCGTACAGAGTACGGGGCAGGTGTGACAGCCGGTGCGGGACGTCTCGCGACGGTTCCCGCGGGGCCCGCGGCCTGTCGCTCGCCCGGAAGCCCGGCCTGTCGCTCGCCTACTTCGCCGACGGCGTGAGGTCCCCGCGGCGCGGACCCGCGTACACCTGGAGTCCGGCCAGCGTGAGACCGGTCAGCCGGGTGACCTCGGCCGTGTCGAGCGCCCCGCAGTCGAGGCCGCGCAGCAGGTACCCGGCGAGGGCCTTGGCGGTGGCGGGCTCGTCGGCGATGTCGCCGCCGGTCCGGTTGGCGTAGGCGGCGAGGCGGGCCGCGGCCTGCTCGAAGCCCTCGCGGTAGAAGGCGAAGACGGCCGCGTACCGCGTGGGGATGTGGCCGGGGTGCATGTCCCAGCCCTGGTAGTAGGCGCGGGCCAGGGCGCGCCGGGTGAGGCCGTAGTGCAGCCGCCAGGCGTCGTGGACCTTCGCGGTGGTGCCGACCGGGAGCACGTTGGTGGAGCCGTCGGACACGCGCACGCCAGTGCCGGCGGCGGCGACCTGCATGACGGCCTTGGCGTGGTCGGCGGCGGGGTGGTCGCTGGCCTGGTAGGCGGCGGAGACGCCGAGGCAGGCGCTGTAGTCGAAGGTGCCGTAGTGCAGGCCGGTGGCACGGCCCTCGGCGGCGTCGATCATGCGGGCGACGGCGGCGGTGCCGTCGGCGGCGAGGATGGACTGGCTGGTCTCGATCTGGATCTCGAAGCCGATCCGGCCGGGGGTCAGGCCGCGCGCCTTCTCGAACTCCTCCAGGAGCCGCGCCATCGCCGTGACCTGCTCGGGGTACGTCACCTTGGGCAGCGTGAGGACGAGCCCGTCGGGCAGCCCGCCCGCCTCCATGAGGCCGGACAGGAAGACGTCGAGGGTGCGGATGCCGCGGTCGCGCACCGCCGCCTCCATGCACTTCATGCGGATGCCCATGTACGGGGCCGCGGTGCCGCCCGCGTACGCCTCGGAGATGAGGCGGGCCGCGCGGGCGGCGTGGGCGTCCTCGTCGGCGTCGGTGCGCCCGCCGTAGCCGTCCTCGAAGTCGACGCGCAGGTCCTCCACGGGCTCGCGCTCCAGCTTGGCGCGCACGCGCGCGTAGACGGGCTCCGCGAGCTCGTCGGCGAGGCCGAGGACGGCGGCGAAGGACGCGGCGTCGGGCGCGTGCTCGTCGAGCGCGGCGAGCGCCCGGTCGCCCCAGGTGCGGATGGTGTCGTCGGCGAACGCCTCGCCGGGTACGTACACGGTGTGCACGGGCTGGCGGGTGCCGGGGTCTCCGGGGTAGCGGCGTTCGAGTTCCGCGTCGATCGGCGCGAGCGAGGCGCTGATGCCTTCGCTGACCGCGCCTGCGAGGCTCGTTGCCACGTTCTCCTGCTGACCCATCCGTGCACCCTCCGCTGTCATGAAGCGTTCATCCTGAGGCGTCCATCCCGCGATGCTCGCACCGCGTTCCTACCGCGTTTCCGCTGGATGGAATCGAGAATCCGTATGGTGAAGTTATCCGTGGACCTTCCCGCTGGTCAACACCTTCTCGCGTGCCGGTCCCCGGGCGTTCACGCATGTCTCAGATGGTGCTTCCAGACTCCGGTGGGCGCACTCCAATCTGACCCGAGGCCCGACCCGAGGCCCATCCCGGGGCCTGACCGCGACCGACCGAAGGAGCCCGCGTGCCGACCGACCCCGAAGTGACCCGCCGCTCCGGCCTGCGGACGGCGGCCGCCACGGCAGCCGCCGTCGCGGTGCCGCTGCTCGCGACCGCGATGGCCGCATCCCCCGCGCGCGCGGTGGAGCGTCCGGGCCGCCGCCTGGAGGTCATGTCCTTCAACCTCCGCTACGCGAGCACCACCCCGCCGAACACCTGGGCCGACCGGCGCCCGGTGACGCGGGAGCTGCTACGGCGCGCGCGGCCGCACGTCGTGGGCACGCAGGAGGGGCTGTACCAGCAGGTCCAGGACATCGCCGAGGACCTGGGGCAGCACTACGCGTGGATCGGCACGGGCCGCGCGGGCGGCAGCCGCGACGAGTTCATGACGGTCTTCTACGACACGCGCAGGCTGCTGCCCGTCGCGTACGACCACTTCTGGCTCTCGGACACGCCGGACGTGATCGGCTCCAACACCTGGGGCGGCGGCTCGATCCGCATGGTGACCTGGGTCCGCTTCCTGGACCGGCGCACGGACAGCGAGCTGTACTTCCTCAACACCCATCTGGACAACGCCAGTCAGTACGCCCGCACCCGCGCCGCCCACCTGATCGCGGACCGCATCGCGGTCCTGGACCGCTCGCTGCCGCTGATCGTCACCGGTGACTTCAACGTCGCGGCCCACAAGAACCCGGTGTACGAGACGATGCTGAACGCCGGCCTCGTGGACACCTGGGACGCGGCGGACGAGCGCAGCAAGCAGTACGCCACCTTCCACGGCTACAAGCCGCTGGTGCCGGACGGCGACCGCATCGACTGGATCCTGGCGACGCCCGGGGCCCGCACGCACACGGCGGCGATCAACACGTTCTCACTGGGCGGGCAGTTCCCGAGCGACCATCTGCCGGTGCAGGCGAGCCTGACGCTGTGACACGACGACTGTGGCACGGCACGCGGTGACACGACGAGGCCCCCGCGTCCGCACACGGCGGAATCGGGGGCCTCGGTCGCCGAACGGGCTCAGCCCTTGCGGGTCTTGACCTCGTCGGTGAGCTGCGGGACGACCTCGAAGAGGTCGCCGACCACGCCGTAGTCGACCAGGTCGAAGATCGGGGCCTCGGCGTCCTTGTTGATGGCCACGATGGTCTTCGAGGTCTGCATGCCGGCGCGGTGCTGGATCGCGCCGGAGATGCCGGAGGCGATGTAGAGCTGCGGCGACACGGACTTGCCGGTCTGGCCGACCTGGTTGGAGTGCGGGTACCAGCCGGCGTCGACGGCGGCACGGGACGCGCCGACGGCGGCACCGAGCGAGTCGGCGAGCGCCTCGATGATCGCGAAGTTCTCGGCGCCGTTGACACCGCGGCCGCCGGAGACCACGATCGCGGCCTCGGTCAGCTCGGGGCGACCGGTCGACTCGCGCGGGGTGCGCGCGGTGACCTTGGTGCCGGTGGCCTGCGCGGAGAACGACACGGACAGGGCCTCGACCGCGCCCGCGGCCGGGGCGGCCTCGACCGGAGCCGAGTTGGGCTTCACGGTGATGACCGGGGTGCCCTTGGAGATGCGGGACTTGGTGGTGAACGCGGCCGCGAACACGGACTGCGTGGCCACCGGGCCCTCGTCGCCGGCCTCCAGGTCGATGGCGTCGGTGATGATGCCGGACTCGATGCGGACCGCGATGCGGGCCGCGATCTCCTTGCCCTCGGCGGACGACGGCACCAGGACCGCGGCCGGGGAGACGGCGTCGTACGCGGCCTGGAGGGCGTCCACCTTCGGTACGACCAGGTAGTCGGTGAACTCGGGGGCGTCGGCGGTGAGGACCTTCACCGCGCCGTGCTCGGCGAGCGTGGCGGCGGTGGCCTCGGCGCCGGAGCCGAGCGCGACGGCGACGGGCTCGCCGATGCGGCGGGCCAGCGTGAGCAGCTCAAGGGTGGGCTTGCGGACGGCGCCGTCGACGTGGTCGACGTAGACGAGAACTTCAGCCATGGGACTTCAATCTCCTGCGATTACGAAGAAGTTGGGGAGGGATGGGGTGACTGAAGCTCAGATGAACTTCTGGCCCGCAAGGAACTCAGCGAGCTGCTTGCCGCCCTCGCCCTCGTCCTTGACGATCGTGCCCGCGGTGCGCGCGGGACGCTCGGCGGCGGAGTCGACCTTCGTCCAGGCGCCCTCGAGGCCGACGGTCTCGGCGTCGATGTCCAGGTCGTCCAGGTCGAGCGACTTCACCGGCTTCTTCTTGGCGGCCATGATGCCCTTGAAGGACGGGTAGCGGGCCTCGCCCGACTGGTCCGTCACGGACACGACGGCCGGCAGGGACGCCTCGAGCTGCTCGGAGGCGGTGTCACCGTCACGGCGGCCCTTCACGACGCCGTCCGCCACGGAGACCTCGGAGAGCAGCGTCACCTGCGGCACGCCCAGGCGCTCGGCGAGGATCGCGGGCAGCACGCCCATGGTGCCGTCGGTGGAGGCCATACCGGCGATGACGAGGTCGTAACCCGTCTCCTCGACGGCCTTGGCCAGGACGAGCGAGGTGCCCATGACGTCGGTGCCGTGCAGGTCGTCGTCCTCGACGTGGACGGCCTTGTCGGCGCCCATCGAGAGAGCCTTGCGCAGCGCGTCCTTCGCGTCCTCGGGACCGACGGTGAGGACCGTGATCTCGGCGTCGTCGTCCGCCGCTTCCTTGATCTGCAGGGCCTGCTCGACGGCGTACTCGTCGAGCTCCGAGAGGAGGCCGTCCACGTCGTCGCGGTCGACGGTCAGATCCTCGGCGAAGTGCCGGTCGCCGGTGGCGTCGGGCACGTACTTCACACAGACAACGATCCTCAAGCTCACGCCGGCTCTCCTACTGCATCGTCATTACTGGGCTGCTGCCTTGCAACGGGCCACTGCCTTCTTGCAGGCAGCATAGGCGCCTGAAGCGGCGGGTCCCGGTCGGGGCGGCCCCCGCTCCAACCGGAATATTACTCATGAGTACACCCAGTACTTTCCCGCTGAGCAAGCGCTTTGAACTGTGACCTTTGCAACGCTCCGTAATCGCGCGCACCCCGCGTCATCGGGAACTCTCAGTCACGCAGCGCGTTGAAGCGCCCCTGGTGGTACAGCAGCGGGCGGCCCGCCCCCGAGGGGTCCCCCGCGACCGCCTCGGCGAGCACCACCCGGTGGTCCCCGGCGGGCACCCGCGCCACGATCCGGCACACCAGCCACGCGAGCACGCCTTCGAGCACGGGCACGCCCTGCGGCCCGTCGTACCAGCGCGTGGGCGCGCCGAAGCGGTCGGCGCCGCTGCGCGCGAAGGTGGCGGCGAGGTCGTGCTGATGCTCGCCGAGGATGTGGACGCCGACGTGTTCGGCCCGGGACATCGCGGGCCAGCTGGAGGCCCCGGTGCCGATGCCGAACGAGACGATCGGCGGTTCGGCGGAGACCGAGGTGAGCGAGGTGGCGGTGAAGCCGACGGGGTCCGCGCCCCGCGCGGTGATCACGGCGACTCCTGCGGCGTGCTGCCGGAAGACGGAGCGCAGCAGGTCCGGGGTGGCGAGGCGGGGAGCGGAGAGGTCGGGCGTGGCCGTCATGGAGTTGTGTCCTTCTGCCGAGAGGTACGAGCGGGTCCGTGGCTGCTCAGCGGGACCAACAGCGCGCACTGGCATGGCGCGCGAGGTCCACGTGGACACGCTCGAAGAGAAGGAGCTCCGGGGGCATGCCAGCAGGCTGACGACAGTTGGCGCGTACAGTCAAGTCCGTTCCGGGATATGAAAGATCCATCACGCCCCCGAGCCCATGTCGCCGCTGTCCTCACGTGCGGTCTTCATGTGGCTGCCCCGGGCATCGCCGCCCCGAGCGCCGCGATCACGTCCGCCTTGCGTGGCTGTCCCGCCGCGCGGCGCACCACGCGGCCGTCCGCGTCGAGGACCAGCACCGTCGGTGTCTTGTCGACGCGCAGGGCGCGTACGAGTTCGAGGGCGCCCTCGGCGTCGATCTCCACGTGCGCGACGCCGGGGACCAGGGCGGCGACGTCGGCGAGCACCCTGCGTGTGGCCCGGCACGGCTGGCAGAAGGCGCTGGAGAACTGCACGAGCGTGGCCCTCGCACCCAGCTCCGCGCCCAGTTCCCGTGCGCCGAGCCGTTCACCGGCCCCGCCCGAGGACACCCCCGAGGGCACTCCCGACACTCGCGTCCCTGCCTTTCCCCGCCCCCACCAGAGGCTTCGTTCCACCCCCCCGCACCCGGGGCACCGCATACGTCTTCTTGTAGAGCACGCGCGCGTGCGGAAAGATTCCGACGTGACGAGAATCTCGCGCGATACGGGCACCACCGCTGGCCAGTCGCTCGTTCTTGGGGCACGATCTGGCGGAGCCGTAGACCCTACGGATCCGTAACTTAGCTTCCTGCCGAGGGCCCTCTCCCTCGGCAGAGACGAAGGGCCCTCCCCACCCATGGCAGAACTCGTCTACCGACCGGTCATCGGCGCCGCCAGGACCTTTTTCAAGGCGCTGGATCTGAAGATCGACTGCAAGGGGTCCGAGAACATTCCGCGCACGGGCGGGGCGGTCCTGGTCAGCAACCACATCAGCTACCTGGACTTCGTCTTCGACGGCCTCGCGGCCCTCCCCCAGAAGCGCCTGGTGCGCTTCATGGCGAAGGAGTCGGTGTTCCGCCACAAGATCTCCGGTCCGCTGATGCGCGGCATGAAGCACATCCCCGTGGACCGCAAGCAGGGCGAGACGGCGTACGCCCACGCCCTCGACTCGCTGCGCTCCGGAGAAATCATCGGCGTCTTCCCCGAGGCGACGATCTCGCAGTCGTTCACCCTGAAGTCCTTCAAGTCCGGCGCCGCGCGCATGGCGCAGGAGGCCGGTGTCCCGCTGATCCCGATGGCGCTGTGGGGCACGCAGCGGCTGTGGACGAAGGGTCACCCGCGCAACTTCAAGCGGCAGCACATCCCGATCACGATCCGCGTCGGCGAAAGCGTGGAGGCCCCGAAGGACCAGTACGCGGGCGCGATCACGCGGCGCCTGCGCGAGCGCTGCCAGGAGCTCCTGGAGGCCGCGCAGCGCGCCTACCCCGTGCGCCCCAAGGGCCCCGAGGACACCTGGTGGATGCCGGCCCACCTCGGCGGCACGGCCCCGACGGCCGCCGAGGTCCGCGCCGCCGAAGCGCTCTGACCCGCCGGGGACGCCCCCTGGGGAAGTGAGCCGGTCACCCCGCCGGCTCGTGCACGGTGATCCGCGCCCCGGGGCTGACCTTCTCCAGGAGTTCGGCGAGCTCGGCACCGGCCGCCACCAGGCCCGCGTCCGGCCCCATGCCCTCCAGCAGGAAGATCGCGTTCGTGGTCTCCTCCGTGAGGCGCGTGCGGGGGCCCTGACGCCAGTTCCAGCGACGGCAGGTGACGCCCTCCTCGTCCCGCCAGACGACCTCGCCGGGCTCCGGGTGCTCGACGACCGGCTCGCCCCCGGCCATCGTCACGAAGTCCTCGTCACCGGCGGCCCGCACCAGGCGCATGTCGCCCTTGATGCGGTCCAGGTCCTCGCCGCCGACGGGGATCAGATGGGCCACGCTGATCGCGTTGTAGACGTCGACCAGCGTGTTGATCCTCGGCAGTCCCCCGTCCGCGAGCGCGCGCTTGGCCAGTGCCTCGGCGGAGTTGCGGGTGCGCGACGGCTTGGCACCGAAGGCCGTGTACGCGGCACGCCAGGCCGCCATGTGCGGGTCCTCGTGCGGGGCGCGGCCGTCGAGGCGCGCGGCCAGGCGGCGGGCCGCGTCGTCGAGCAGGGCCGACGTGTCGTCGGTGCTGGGGCCGCCGACGAGGTCGTACGCCTCGATGGTGACGTGGGTGAAGCCGGGCGCGACGGTGCGCACCTCGTCGGACACGGTGAGGGTGAGCGTCATGGTCTGCCTTGGTTCGCGGGAATCGACGGAAGTACAGCATAGAGCACCATGCAGTGCATCGTGCTGAACTTTTCGGGTTCCCCAGGGGCAGGCCGCAAGCACCGGGCCCCAGCCCGCACCCGCTACGGCAGCCCCCAAGCCGGCTCCGTGCCGTTCGCGGGTACGTCACGGGGGCGCGGTGTCGGCCGGGAGCCCTTGGGCGCGATCAGCGCCGTCTGCCCGCGTCGCAGCGGCACACTGATGACATCCCGTCCCGAGTACGGCAGCGGCCGCCCGCGTTCGTCGCGCACCTCGATCGCCCCGGCGATGCCGTGCCGCAGCCGCAGCGGCTCCCCGGCCTCGCTCTCCACCCGGATCCACTCCGTGCGCCCGCCGCGCCGCGAGGCGTCGACCAGGAACGCGCCCTGCGTACGCACCCGCTGCAGGCTCGCGTCCCGCCAGGTCCCGGACACCGCGGGGAAGACCCGCACCACTCCCCCGTGGCTCTGCGTCAGCATGTCGAGGAGTGACTGCCCGGCGCTGATCGAGCTCTCCAGGGCGAAGTTGGAGCCCTCGCGGTACATGGTGTTGGGCGTCATCGCGCACTTGTCGGTGACGTTGCCGTCCAGGAAGAACCGCAGGTGGCGCAGCGCCTGTTCGGGCTTGCCGAAGAGCGTCTCCATGGAGGACGCCGCCGCGTAGCTGTAGCCGTGCCAGCGTTCCTGCCGGCTCGTCCAGTGGTCGAAGGTGCGCCGGTCGAGCTTCTCCTGGAGCGGATAGAGCCACAGCAGATGCGAGAAGTGGCGGTGCGACTCGGCGAGCGGGACGCCGTCGCCGATCATGACGCCGTTCTCGTTCTCGTGGTACGGCACGAGCCGGTCGCGGATGTCGCGCCACTGCTTCTCGTGCGGATCAGCGCTGCGCAGTCTCCGTACGGAGTCGAGCAGCGCGCCGACGCCCCACCGCAGCAGCGACAGGTCGTACGTGCAGTCGGCGGCGTTGGCGTACTCCGGCGAGCGGGTCTCGGGCAGGTGGAGGCGGCCGTCGGTGCCTTCGGTGAGGTGGCGGGCGTAGTAGTTGACGGCCTTGGTGAGGACGGGGCGGATGACGTGGCGCAGGACGTCGTCGTCCATGTGGTGGCGGTAGGTGACCCAGGCGTTGTGCAGGGCCCAAGTGAGGTTGCCGGTGTGGTCGTTGGGGCTCGTGCCCGGGGCGCCGACGTAGCGGGGTCCGGAGCGCAGTTTCCAGTCGCCGGGGTGGCACAGGGCGTAGGTCTCGCCGTCGCGCAGCTCGGGGCGGACGTTGGACTCCAGGTTCTGGTGGTACTTCGCGAACGCCGGTGTGACGGCGTCGAGTTCACGGTGGTTGGAGCCGTTGGCGACCGGATACGTCACCTGGACGTTGGTGTTCCACCAGATGCTGGTCCAGTTGTTGCCGCTCTCCGGGAACCAGGGCCCGAACACCGGCGTGACAGGACCGTGGCTGCGGGTCGCGCAGGCCAGCTTGTAGAGCTGGATCCAGTAGAACCGCTGCACCTTCTTGTCGGGCACGGACACGAAGCTGCGCCGGTAGAAGGCGTGCCACCAGCCCCGGTGCCGGGCGATGGCCCGCGCGGGCGGGCCGTCGAGGGCGCTCCGCACCGTGCGCAGCGCCTGTTCGCGACCCGTGGACTCCGGATGTCCGTACGCGATCGTGGCGGCGAGGAGTCTCTTCGTGCCGGAGCGGACCTCTTGCCAGGCGGTGGTGTAGCCGCCGCCGGCGTGCAGGGGCTGTTCGACGAAGCCGGGGCCGGTCGTGGGGTCGGGGTTGGCGGTGTAGTCGGGCGGGACGCGGGTGGTGCGGGTGGTGTGCGAGGGCAGTGCGGTGAAGCCCCAGGCGGCCGCCTCCTCGCCCGCGCTCGGCTCCAACGAGGCGAGCAGCACGTCTTCCTGACTGAGGATCAGGACGGTGAACCGCACGCTGCCGCGTGCCGTGGTGACGGTCCCGGTGAGCTCGGCGTTGTCGAGGTCGAGCCGCCAGTCGACGCCGGTGATCGTGCCCGCGAAGGTCAGCGTCAAGTAGCCGACGCCGAGGCGGGAGTAGCCGATCGCGGCCTCCCACTGGCCACGCTGGTCCTGCACGTGCGAGTGGTTGATCATGACGCGCAGTACGTTGCCCTCGCCGGGCTTGGCGTACAGGTGCGCGGCGAGGAAGCCGTTGCCGAGGAACGGCCCCTCCTGCCAGCCGCCGGGCAGGCGCTTCCACACCATCGCGGCGTCGCGCAGCAGCGTGCCGTGCACGTCGTCCGGTGCGGCGGCCGGGGGCCTGCCCCAGGCGACAGGTGACCCGGCCGCCACTAACGCTCCGGAGGTGCCTGCGACGAACGCGCGCCGCGAGATGGGGGTCATGACGTCGACCTTTCCAACGGGAGTGTGGGCAGGGCGAGTTGGGGCACGCCGCTGGCAGCATCCGGGGCGGAACAGGAGTGCGTCAAGGAATCGGACAGGAATAGGTCCGATGACTCAACAATTCACTGCCCCATCAGCGGCCTTGAGGGCGCAGAAGCCGTGCCCGCACCCTCACCACATCCGATGAATTGCCTACTCGGGCAGCCCCTCAGGCAGCGTCTTCCACAGGTACGGCCGGTCCGGGGCACGCTTGAGGACGTCGAGCATCACGGGGTGCGGCGCCGCGAACAGCGCCGGATAGTCGACCTCGCCCGCCGCGGCGTCCACGGGAAACGCCAGGCGCTCCCCGTCGAGGGAGAACTGCGCGTCCACGCCGGGCTTGTTGCCGCGGCAGTCCTGCCGGTGCCAGGCGCCGTCGAGGCGGACGGCGACGAGGCCGTGCAGGACGAAGCCGCTGCCGTCGTCGTGCAGGAGGCGCTGGTAGCAGAGCGCGGTGGGGATGTCCTCGGCACGCAGCAGCGCGGCGAGCGCGTGGGCCTTGGCGTGGCAGATGCCGGTGCCCTGTTCCAGTACGTCGGAGGCACGCCAGGTCACCCGCATGTCGCCGGAGTCCGCGGAGTGCGGGATGGTGTCGCGGACGAACTCGAAGGCGGCGCGGGCGTATACGTATGAATCGGCGGCATCCTTGGCCAGGCGGGCCGCCGTGTCCCGCACCAGTGGATGCGTGTGGTCGATGGCTTCGTCGGCGGCCAGGTAGGCCGAGAGGTCTGAGGTTTTCTGGATCAGCTCCATGAGCGGCGAGCATAAGAAAGCGGCCGATCGTCAGTCAATGACTTTTCGATCGGCCGCATACTTATACGCCCCGTGCTCAGGCGGTGCGTCTAGCGCGCCATCTCTTCCTTCAGCGCCGCCACGAACGCGTCCACGTCGTCCTCGGTGGTGTCGAAGGAGCACATCCAGCGGACGTCACCCGCGGCCTCGTCCCAGAAGTAGAACCGGAAGCGCTTCTGCAGGCGTTCGCTGACGTCGTGCGGCAGGCGCGCGAAGACGGCGTTGGCCTGCACGGGGTAGAGGATCTCCACGCCGTGCACCGCGCGGACGCCCTCTGCCAGGCGCTGTGCCATCTCGTTGGCGTGCCGGGCGTTGCGCAGCCACAGGTCCTTGGCGAGGAGCGCCTCCAACTGCACGGAGACGAACCGCATCTTGGAGGCGAGCTGCATGGACAGCTTGCGCAGGTGCTTCATGTGCCGCACCGCGTCGTGGTTCAGGACGACCACGGCCTCGCCGAACAGCGCGCCGTTCTTGGTGCCGCCGAACGAGAGGATGTCGATGCCGATCGCGTTCGTGAACGTCCGCATCGGGACGTCCAGGGACGCGGCGGCGTTGGCTATCCGTGCGCCGTCGAGGTGTACCCGCATGCCGAGGCCGTGGGCGTGCTCGACGATGGCGCGGATCTCGTCCGGGGTGTAGACGGTGCCGAGTTCGGTGTTCTGGGCGAGCGAGACGACCTGCGGCATCGCGCGGTGCTCGTCCTCCCAGCCGAAGGCCTGCCGGTCGATCAGCTCGGGGGTGAGCTTGCCGTCGGGCGTCGGCACGGTAAGGAGTTTGATGCCCGCGACCTTCTCGGGAGCGCCGCCCTCGTCGACGTTGATGTGCGCGCTCTCCGCGCAGATCACGGCGCCCCAGCGGTCGGTGACCGCCTGCAGGGCGACGATGTTCGCGCCGGTGCCGTTGAAGACCGGGAAGGCTTCCGCGCTCGCGCCGAAGTGGCCGCGGACCACCTGCTGGAGGTGTTCGGTGTAGTCGTCCTCGCCGTAGGCGACCTGGTGGCCGCCGTTGGCGAGGGCGAGGGCGGCGAGGACCTCCGGGTGCGCGCCGGCGTAGTTGTCGCTCGCGAAGCCGCGAACGTCGGGGTCGTGGTGCCGGCGCGCGTCGGTCTTGGGAGGGTTCACGGCTTCTCGGTCAGCCACAGACGGTTTCCGTTCACTTCCAGGGCGGGCCGCTCCCACACTCCGGCGATGGCCTCGGCCAGCTCCTTCACATCGGTGAAGCCCGCGAACTTCGCGCTCGGCCGCTCCGCCCGCATCGCGTCGTGCACCAGCGCCTTCACCACCAGGATGGCAGCCGCCGCATTCGGGCCTTCGTCGCCCCCGGCCTTGCGGAAGGCGTCGGCGAGTGCGAGCGTCCAGGCCTCGGCTGCGGCCTTGGCGGCCGCGTACGCCGCGTTGCCCGCGGTGGGCTTCGACGCTCCGGCGGCGCTGATCAGCAGATAGCGGCCGTTGCCGCTGCGCTGCAGACCGTTCTCGAAGGCGAGCGAGGTGTGCTGGACGGTACGGATCAGGAGGTCTTCCAGTACGTCCCAGTCGCCCAGGTCGGTGTCGGCGAACGAGGAACTGCCCCGCCAGCCGCCGACCAGATGCACCAGGCCGTCGATCCGGCCGAATTCCTTCTCCGTGCGGTCGGCCCAGGCGCGGGCCGCGTCCAGGTCGAGCAGGTCGACGGTGTCGCCGGTGACGGTGGCGCCGCCGTGCGCGTACCGCGCCGCGTCCACCGCCTCCGCGAGGCGTGCGGCGTCGGCGTCGGACGCCACCACCGTGGCCCCGGCCTCCGCCAGCCTCAGCAGCGTCGCGCGGCCCGCGGGACCCGCGGCCCCGGCGACCGCGACAACGGCTCCGTCCAGTGCGGACATGGTCCTCGCCTCCTTGGTGCGGTCGCTCACGCGGCGACCTTCCCGGCTCCCGAGCCCGCGGTGATCCCCTGGGTGGAGGCGATCACGGCCTTGAGCTTCTTGGAGAGCGCCTCAAAGAACATGCTGAGCGGAAACTCGTCAGGAAGCACCTCGTCGACCAGTTTCCGCGGCGGCAGCGAGGTGTCCAGGGCGTCGGGGCCCTTGGCCCAGCGGGAGCCCGGGTGCGGGGCGATGTAGGTCGAGACCAGGTCGTACCCCGCGAGCCAGTGCACGAGCTTCGGGCGGTCGATGCCGTCGCGGTAGAGCTTCTCGATCTCGGCGCAGAGCTGGTTGGTGACCTGGGGAGCGCGCTCCCAGTCGATCTTCAGCTTGTTGTCGGTCCAGCGGACCACGTCGTGCTTGTGCAGGTAGGCGAAGAGCAACTGGCCGCCCAGGCCGTCGTAGTTGCGTACGCGCTCGCCGGTGACGGGGAAGCGGAACATCCGGTCGAAGAGCACCGCGTACTGCACGTCGCGGGCCTGCGCCACGCCCTCGGCCTCAAGCTTCACGGCCTCCTTGAAGGCCGTGAGGTCGCACCGCAGCTCCTCCAGGCCGTACATCCAGAACGGCTGCCGCTGCTTGATCATGAAGGGGTCGAACGGCAGGTCACCGTGGCTGTGGGTGCGGTCGTGGACCATGTCCCACAGGACGAAGGCCTCCTCGCACCGGTCCTGGTCGTCGAGCAGGTCGCGGACGTCGGCGGGCAGCGCGATGCCCAGGATGTCCACGGCGGCCTCGGTGACGCGGCGGAAGCGGGCCGCCTCGCGGTCGCAGAAGATGCCGCCCCAGGTGAAGCGCTCGGGGGCCTCGCGCACGGCGATCGTCTCGGGGAAGAGGACGGCCGAGTTCGTGTCGTAACCGGCGGTGAAGTCCTCGAAGGTGATGCCGCAGAACAGCGGGTTGTCGTAGCGCGTGCGCTCCAGTTCGGCGAGCCACTCGGGCCAGACCATGCGCAGCACGACCGCTTCGAAGTTGCGGTTCGGGTTGCCGTTCTGCGTGTACATCGGGAAGACCACGAGGTGCTGCAGGCCGTCCTCGCGGCGCTCCGCCGGGTGGAAGGCGAGCAGCGCGTCCAGGAAGTCCGGCACCTTGAAGCCGTCTTCCGCCCAGCGGCGCAGATCGGCCACCAGGGCCTCGTGGTACGCCCCGTCGTGCGGGAGCAGCGGGCTGAGGGCCTCGACGCCGGATATGACGCGGGCGACCGCCTGCGCGGCGACGTCCCGCGACGGGGCGCCCTCGCGCTCGAAGTCGATCGAGCCGTCCGCGGACTGCCAGGGCCTGATCTCCTCGACGGCACTCTTCAGTTCCGGCCAGGCCGGGTGCTCCACCACTCGTCCGTCACGGAGGGCGCTCACGCCCTCCTCCACCGGCTGCAAAAGAATTTCCGTCATGACCCATCCTCCACGGGAGAACCTCGCGTATGGACACCGTATGTGTGCGAGGTTCTCGGTTTCAAGAGGGGATCCGGGAAATTATCCTGCCTCACCCCCTTCCAGGCCGCCGTTTTTCCTGCCGTTCACTGCCGAGGCGATCGCATCTATCACTGTTTCCTGTGCGGCGCGGGCGTCCGCGAGGAGCGGCGGGAAGCCGAGGAACCCGTGGAACATGGCCGGGAAGTGCCCCTCGGTGACGGCGACTCCGGCGTCCCTCAGCCGCGCCGCGTAGGCCCGCCCCTCGTCCCGCAGAGGGTCGAAGCCCGCCGTGACGACGTGGGCGGGCGGCAGCCCGGTGAGATCGGCCAGGAGCGGTGAGACGCGCGGGTCCGCCGGGTCGCCCCCGGCGCGCAGGTACGCGCCCAGGTACTGCTCGCGGAACCAGCGGCAGTGGGCGGGCGTGAGGAAGCTGTCGCGGGCCCCGGTGCCCGGGGCTTCGGAGCCCCCGGCGCCGGGGCCTTCGTCGCCTGCCGGGCGGGTGCGCTCGCGGGCGTCCACCGACGGATAGATCAGCACCTGGAGGGCGATGTCCGGCCCGTCGTGGTCACGTGCCGTGAGGGCGGAGACGGTCGCGAGGTTCCCGCCCGCACTGTCGCCCGCGACCACCAACGAGCCCTCCGCGCCGCCGAGTTCGCCGCGGTGGTCGGCCGCCCATACGACGGCTGCGTACGCGTCCTCGACGGCTGCCGGGAAGGGGTGCTCCGGGGCGAGCCGGTAGTCGACGGAGACCACGGCGGCCCGCGCGCCGCGGCACAGGCCGCGCGCGGTCGCGTCGTAGATGTCCAGGTCGCAGAGGGACCAGCCGCCACCGTGGAAGAACACGACGGTGGGGCGCGGCCGGGGCGGAACCCCCGCCTCCGGCTCATCCACGGCCTCCGGTCCACCTGTGGCCTCCGGCAGATAGACCCGCACCGGCACCTCCGGCGCCCCCACCGGCCCCGGAATCACCCGGTCCACCACCGAGCCCACCTGCGGCGACGGAAACGGCGACGCGGGCGCGGCCGCCAGCACCCGGCGCGCCTCGGCGGCGTCCGTGACGGCACCCCCGAGATCGGGGAAGAACGCGGCGAGGGCGTCCAGGAGGGGGCGGGCCTCAGGGGCGACCTCCGGGGCACGGACCTCGCCACTGGGTCCCTCCGGGCCAGAACCTGGGTCGGAGCGCATCTCAGGCCGCCTCCCTTCCCCGAGGGCGAAAGTGCGGGATGACCTTCTCGCCCCACTGCCGCAGCGTCTCCAGGCACGCCTCCTGCGGCACCGTGCCCATCTGGACGAGGCACATCACCTCGTCGGCGCCGGCCGCCCGCAGCCGCTCGACGTACGCGATGGCGTCGTCCGCCGTGCCGTACGCGTGGTCGGCGTGGAACACAGCCGTGGCCGCCGGGCGCACCGGGATGTCGTGCTCGCTCAGGCGCGCCACCACCTGCTCGGCGGCGGTGCGCAGCTCGGCCGCCTCGTCCGCGCCCTCTACCACCGCTTCGTCGGGCAGCCCGGCGCCGCCGTACCAGTGCGCGATGGACTGCGCGAAGAACCGCTGGCCGCGCAGGCCCACGCGCCGCGCGGCCTCCCGGTCGTCGAGGACGATGGTCGGGCACAGCACGGAGAAGTGGTCGTTGACGACGGTCGACACGAAGCGGTCCGGTGTCCGCGCCGCGATGGCGTCGTCGTACGCGCGTCGCATCCCGGCGATCGACTCGGGCCCGGCGAAGCCCATCACCAGGGCGCCTACGCCGAGTTGGGCGGCCTGCGTCAGCGTCTCGGTCCTGCTGCACGCGAGGAACAGCGGCGGGTGCGGGGCCTGGGCGGGGCGCGGCAGGATCGGGTGCGGTCCGATGTCGAGCAGCTCGCCATGGTGCTCCAGCTCGTCCCGCTCCCAGGCCCTGCCGACGATGCGCAGCGCCTCCTCGACCTCCTGCGTCGTACGATCCCGGTCGACCCCGCACAGCGACGTCTCCTGCACCGTGCCGCCGCGCCCCGCCCCCAGGTCGAGCCGGCCGCCGGAGAGCAGGTCGAGCATCGCGGCCCGCTCGGCGACCCGCGCCGGATGGTTGAACCGGAACGGCATGCAGACGACGCCGTGCCCGACGCGGATGGTGCGCGTGCGCGCGGCCACCCACGTGAGGAAGACCTCCGGCGCGCTCATGTGCGCGTACCACTTCAGGGAGTGGTGCTCGACCGCCCAGACCCGGTCGAACCCCATCTCCTCGGCCAGGACGGCCTGTTCGACGCAGTCGTGGATGAGCTGGTGCTCGCGGTCCACCGTGGGGTCGGCGAGCTGGGCCTCGAAGATGACGGAGAACTGCACGTTGCCTCCAGGGAGTTGGACAGGGAGCCGGACCTTCGGGACGTGCCAGATGTTTCGATCAGTCATATGACTAGTCGTCAGATCTTGAAGAGGCAAGGGATGTGCGGCGGCACGACGCAAGGGGTAGAGGCAACTCCCCTCAATTCAAGCCTCCTTCACATAGGGCGCGCCTTGGCCGATTACGCGTTCTCCCCCGCGCCCCCGGAAGGCCACTAGCGTTCCGCGACGCGGGGGTCGTCTAGGAGGGGACTCACAGGGATCATGTTCTACCGCTTGTTCAAGTGCGTCGTGCTGGTCCCGCTGCTGCGCTGGCTGTTCCGGCCGCGGATCGAGGGCCTCGAACACGTGCCGGGCGCGGGTGCGGCGATCGTCGCGGGCAACCATCAGTCGTTCTGCGACCAGTTCCTGCTGGGCGTGACGCTGCGGCGGCGCATCCACTTCCTCGCCAAGGTGGAGTACTTCACGGGCAGGGGGCTCAAGGGCCGTCTGGCCGCGGCGTTCTTCCGGGGCATCGGGGCGATCCCCGTGGACCGGTCGGGCAACGGGGCCGGGCAGGCCGGGGTCGACGCGGGCCTCGCGGTCCTGGACGCGGGCGGGCTGCTCGGGATCTTCCCGGAGGGAACGCGCTCGCACGACGGACGGCTCTACAAGGGCAGGGTGGGCGTCGCGGCGATGGCGCTGCGCTCGGGCGTGCCCGTGATCCCCTGCGCGATGATCGGCACGTTCGAGGCGCAGCCTGCGGGCCGCAGGGTACCCAGCGTCGTGCCCATCACGCTGCGCTTCGGCAAGCCGCTGGACTTCTCCCGCTACGCGGGCATGGAGGACCAGCGGGCCGCGCTGCGGGCGATCACGGACGAGATCATGTACGCGATCCTGGTCCTCTCCGGGCAGGAGTACGTCGACCGGTACGCCGTGGAAGCGAAGGCGGAGGCGCGGACGAAGGCGCTCTCCGAGCGCGCCACGGCCCCGCAGTCGCGGTGACCTCACGGCTCCTGCCCGCACCCGCACGCGGGCGGAGTCTTGCGCGTACACCGGCCGGTTCACTTCAATCGGCACATGGCAGCCCCGCTCCCGATCCCGTCGCCCGAGCCCGCGCCGCTGCCGCCGACCGCGTGGGCCGTGCTCGGGCTGCTGTCCTTCCCGGGTGAGCGGACCGGGTACGAGCTGAAGAAGTGGGCCAGCTCGTCGCTGCGCCACTTCTACTGGTCGCCGGCCATCAGCCAGATCTACGCCGAGCTGCGCCGCCTGGAGGCGCTGGGGTACGCCACCTCGCGCCGCTCGGGCCCGGAGGAGCCGCGTGCGCGCCGGGCGTACGCCATCACCGACGCGGGCCGGGCGGCGCTCGCGGCCTGGGCGGCGGGCGGGCACGACGCGGGCCCGCCGGTGCTCAAGCATCCGCTGCTGCTGCGGGTCTGGCTCGGCCATCTCACCGAGCCGGCCCGCCTCCGGGCCATGGTGAGCGAGCACATCGCGTACACCAGGGGCGAGCTGGCCGAGGTCGCGGGCGCGCTGGAGCACGCCGAGGGCGTCGAGGCCTGGGCGCATCCGCAGATCGCGCTGCGCTGGAGCGCCCGGCATCTGGAGGCCGAGCTGGAGCTGGCCGAGGAGCTGCTCGCGGATCTGGCGCGTCTGGACGGCGGCCCGGACGTCCGCGCGGACGCCCGCCCGAAGGCGTCCGGCGCGGGCCCGGGGCACCCCGGTCAACCCCCGGACGACGCGCCCACCCACGGGTGAGACCACTCGCGATCACGGGCTCCGCAGCGGTAGGACGGGCCGGGTCAGCCGACTCCTCCGAGAGAGGCCGCGAACCCATGAGCACCCGCGCCGTCCTTGTCGCCGCCCTCATCACCGGACTCATCCTGGGCATCGTCGGCACCAGACCGGACGACTCCACTCCGTCGCGCAGGGACGGTCCCATCGCGGAGGCGGGCGATTAGGCTGCGACCTTGCCGCGTGGTCATGAGCCGCCGAGCCGCGCGGAGCCGAGCCGCCGTCGACGGAAGCGAGTGAACCTTGAACTTCCTCACCATCGGTCATCGCGGTGTCATGGGTGTCGAACCCGAGAACACTCTGCGTTCGTTCGTCGCAGCCCAGGCCGCGGGCCTGGACATCATCGAACTCGACCTGCACCTCAGCAAGGACGGCGCCCTCGTCGTCATGCACGACACCGACGTCGGCCGCACCACCGACGGCCGGGGCCCGATCGCCGAGAAGACCCTGTCCGAGCTGCGCGATCTTGACGCCGGCAAGGGCGAGCGCATCCCCGTCTTCGAAGAGGTCGTGGACGCCGTGAAGGCGCCGTTGCAGGCCGAGATCAAGGATGTGGCGGCCGCGCGGGCGCTCGCCGACGTCATGACCGCGCGCGATCTGACCGGCCGGGTGGAGGTGCTCTCCTTCCACGACGCGGCGATCGCCGAGATCGCCCGCCTGGTACCGGGCGTACGCACCGCGCTCGTCGCCAGCCGCTACGGCACGGACGTCGTGGAGCGCGCCACCGCCGTGGGCGCCACCACCCTCGTACTGAACATCCGGCGCCTGACGCTGGAGATCGTGGAGCACGCGCGCAAGGCCGATCTGCGGATCATCGGCTGGGTCGTGAACACCCAGGACGATCTGCGTCTGGTGCGCGCGCTGCAACTGGACGGCGCGACGACGGACTACCCGGAGATCAAGCGCACGGGCCGCTTCACCGCCTGAGCGCCCGCACGCCGCGGGCCGCGCGCGAGGCCCGGTCAGGCGCTCCCGAACTCCTTCACCAGGAGCTCGAACTGCAGGTCGTCGCGCTGCGGCACGCCGAAGCGCTCGTCGCCGTACGGGAACGGGGTCATCTTTCCCGTACGGCGGTAGCCACGCCGCTCGTACCAGGCGATGAGTTCATCGCGTACGGAGATCACGGTCATGTGCATCTCACGCACGCCCCACGCCTCGCGCGCCGTCCGCTCCGCCTCGGCCATGATGACCTTGCCGAGGCCCGCGCCCTGCAGCGCCGGGCTGACGGCGAACATCCCGAAGTAGGCGTGCTCGCCGCGGTGCTCCAGCTGGCAGCAGGCGACGAGGGTGCCGTCGCGCTCCACGGCGAGCAGCTTGCTCGCGGGCGACGCGATGACCGCCACGACGCCTTCGGGGTCGGTCCGCTGCCCTTCGAGGATGTCCGCCTCGGTGGTCCATCCCGCGCGGCTGTCGTCGCCTCGGTACGCCGACTCGATGAGCGCGACGAGCGCGTCGACGTCGGTCTCCGTGGCGTCCCGGAAGCTCAGTTCGCCGTGGGTGCTGGGGCGCGGGGCGGTGTGCATGGGCGCGGTTCTCCGATCCCCGGAGCTGCGGCGCGTGTCCGGCTCCGGTGCTGCGACGGGTCTGCGCCGAGGGTAACCCGGCACTAACGTGCGCCACATGGTGCACGTACTGAGCAGCAGGATCCTCCTTTGCCCCACCGACCCCGAGCGGTCCCGCGCCTTCTACGGCCGCGATCTGGGCCTGGCCGTGTACCGCGAGTTCGGCACGGGCCCCGAACGCGGCACCGTCTACTTCCTCGGCGGCGGCTTCCTGGAGGTCTCCGGCCGCGCCGACGCGCCCCCGTCCCCTGCGGTACGGCTGTGGCTCCAGGTCGCGGATGTGGCGGCCGCCCACGAGGACCTCGCCGGACGGAGCGTCGAGATCCTGCGGCCGCCGGTGCGGGAGCCGTGGGGGCTGATCGAGATGTGGATCGCGGACCCGGACGGCACCCGGATCGCGGTGGTGGAGGTTCCGGAGGACCATCCGCTGCGGTATCGGCCATGAGGCCCTGAAGTCGTCAGTCTGTGAAGCCGTGAGGCGGGTCAACCGGCCGTGACATCACCGCCGTTGCCCGCGCCGGGGCGCCGCCCCACGTCTACGTCACGCGCCCGCCGTACCTCTGTGCGCTCCCGTACGCCGCCCCGCCGCCGGGCATCGACCCGTCGACGATGTCACGTCGATCGAGGAGGTGCTCGGTGCACGGACCGGGGTCGGCGAGTTGGCTGTTGGTGGCGCTCTGCGCGGGGAGCGGGGCGTACTGCCTGCTGCGGATGCGCAGCGGGGTCGAGGAGCAGCGGCGCACGGCGGGAGGCGAGGCGCTGATGGGGTTCGGCATGGCGGTGATGGCGCTGCCGGCCGCGGTGCTCGATCCGCCGCGGGGCGTGTGGCTCGGCTACGCGGCGGTGTTCGCCGCCGCCGGGCTGCGGGTGGCGTGGGCGGCACGGCGCGGGCCGCACCATCTGCATCATGTCGTGGGCGCGCTGGCCATGGTCTACATGTCGGCGGCGATGGTCGCGGCGCCGGGCGGGCACGGCGCGCACGGCGGTGCGGGGGTGCCGGTGGTGACGGGTGCGCTGCTCCTGTACTTCGCCGGGCACGTGCTGCTGTCGGGCGCGCGGCTCGCGCCGGTGGGGGCGGTGGCGGGCACGGGCGATGTCGTGTCCGTGAGCGGTGCCACGGCCTTGGCCGACCGGCCGGAGCTGGCGCTTGTGTGCCGACTCGCGATGAGCATGGGGATGCTGGCGATGCTGCTTGCGTTGTGACGCGCGGGGCACCCCTTGTCGCGCAGTGTCGTGCGGCGCCCCCGGGGCACCGGACGTCCCGGGGGACACCAAATGTCTACGGAATCCGTCGTGGCGTACATCACTTGCGGTGATTGCCCATACCGCCGTGCGGCGCGCCCCTCATAGGGTTGACCCATGATGGTCCCCGTCGCGCTGATGCTGCTGGGCGCGCTGACCGCCGTCGTCGCCCCCAGGATGCTCGCGAGGGCCGACTGGGTGGAGCGCGAACCAGTGGTCGCGCTGTGGGCCTGGCAGTGCGTGGTGGCCGGTGTCCTGCTGTGCTGCGCGCTGTCGATGACGTTCAGCGCGGCGGCCGCCTGGCAGGCGGTGCGCGGGCAGCTCTTCGCGCCCGCGCCGCGCGACGTCGTGGAGGCGTACGCGCTCGGATCGACCCCGTGGGCCGCCGTGACGGCGGTGGCGCTCGCGGCGGGCGGCGTGTGGACGGCCGCGATGCTCACCCGCGAGATCGCCCGCGCGCGGACCCGGCGGGCCAAGCGGCGTGCCGAACTCGTCGTGCGGGCACCGCTGTTGCCCGGCGAGGAGCCCGGCGCCGACCGGCTCGTGGTCCTGGAGGGCGAGCGGCCCGACGCCTGGTGGCTGCCCGGTGCGGCGCCCCAACTGGTCATCACCACCGCCGCGTTGCGGCGCCTGAAGGGGCGTCAGCTCGACGCGGTGCTCGCCCACGAGCAGGGGCACGCGCAGGCGCGGCACGACTGGCTCCTGCACTGCTCGGGCGCGCTCGCCGTGGGCTTCCCGCAGGTCCCGGTGTTCGCCGCGTTCCGCGACGAGATGCACCGGCTCGTCGAACTCGCCGCCGACGACGTGGCATCGCGCCGCTTCGGGCGGCTCACCATCGCGCTGGCCCTCGTCGAACTCAACGAACACCGGGGCGTGTTCGGGCCCTGCCCCAGCACCCACGCGCATGTACCGCAGCGCGTGCACCGCCTCCTCTCCGCCCGCCCGCGGCTCACCGCCGGGCGCCGCCTCCGGCTGACGGCGGCCGCGGCGCTCGTGCCGGTGGTGCCGCTCCTCATCGCGTTCGTACCGGCCCTGCGCGCGCTCGGTTAGGTGCCGTTGCCCCCTATCGGCCAGGATCACCGCATGCACTCCGCACCGCCCCGAGCGACCCCGCCCATCCCCGGCGCCCCGCGCGCCGCCCTGTTCCTCGCCGTCCCGACCGTGCTGCTGCTCGTCCTGGTCGTCGCCGAGTGGCGCCCGCTGTTCGACGTGGACGGCGACATCGCACGCACCACCCACCGCTGGGCGGTGGCACACCCCGACCTGACGCAATCCGCGCGCATCCTCACCGACTGGGTGTGGGACCCGTGGACGATGCGCGCGCTGTGCACCGCCGTCGTGCTGTGGCTGCTGACCCGGCGCGCGTGGTGGCTCGCGGGCTTGCTCGCGGCCACGACTCTGGTGGGCACGCTGGTGCAGCAGGGCCTGAAGGCGGCGGTGGGGCGGGAGCGGCCGGTGTGGCCGGACCCGGTGGACTCCGCGAACTACTCGGCGTTCCCCTCGGGACACGCGATGACGGCGACCGTGGTGTGCGGGCTGATGGTGTGGCTGCTGCGCGTGTACGGCGCGGGGGCCACGGCATCGCGGGTGGGGCTCGCCGTGGCCGCGGTGTCCGTGATCGGGGTGGGGCTCACCCGGGTGTGGCTCGGCGTGCACTGGGCCTCGGACATCGTCGGGGGCTGGCTGCTCGGGGTGCTGACGGTGGCGCTCGCGGTGGCGGCGTACGAGAGGTTCGTGCCGGAGGAGCAGCGTCCGGGCGGCTCGGGCGGGGGCGGGGAGCGGCGTCCGGGTCCCGCCGACGGGCGCGCCTGACACGGCCCTTGGCCGGCCGCCTGCCCAACACCCCGGACCGGTCCGCGCGCGGGCCAGGCCTTCTTGACCCCCGCTCGCCCGGTCCCGGAGGATCGCACGCATGGCGATCAAGGGCGTGCTCTTCGATTTCTCCGGGACGCTGTTCCACACCGAGTCCACCGCTTCGTGGCTGCGCGGCGCACTCGCCGCGAGCGGGCTAGCCCTGCCGGAGGACGAGGCGGCGCGGCTCGCGGACGCGCTCGACCGCGCGGGCGCGCTGCCGGGCGCCTCACCGACGGTCGACGTGCCGGACCACCTCACCGACGTGTGGGGGCGCCGCGACGAGAGCGCGGAGCTGCACCGGGCGGCCTACACGGGCCTCTCCCGCACGGTGCCGCTGCCCGATCCCCGGCTGCATGACGCGCTGTACGAGCGCCACATGATCCCGGAGGCGTGGCGGCCGTACGACGACGCGGCGGACGTACTGCGGGAGCTGCGGGCGCTGGGCGTGCGCGTGGGGGTCGTCAGCAACATCGGCTGGGACCTGCGGCCGATCTTCCGCTTCCACGGCCTGGACCCTTATGTCGACGTGTACGTCCTGTCGTACGAGCACGGAGTGCAGAAGCCGGACGCGCGGCTGTTCGCGCACGCCTGCGACGGCCTGGGGGTCGCTCCGGAGGACACGCTGATGGTGGGCGACGACCGGCGCGCGGACGGGGGCGCGGCGGCGTTGGGCTGCGCGGTGCACTTCGTGGACCATCTGCCGGTGGAGCGGCGGCCCGCTGCGCTGCGGGGCGTGCCGGGGCTCGTCGGGGGCCCTCAGGACTGATAGCCCTCGACCTGTGCCGACGGCCGCACCGACACCGTGTCGGGGTCGCCGCCGAACTCGGCCTTCGCCCGGCGCCTGCGCAGCAGGTCCCAGCACTGGTCCAGTTCGCGTTCCAGGACGCCGAGGCGGGCCCGTTCCGTCGCCTCGTCGATCGCTCCGGAAGCGAGCGATTCCCGCAGGGTCTTCTCGGCGTCGACCATCTCACTGATCCGCGCCAGAATCTGCTGTTGGTCCATGTCCAAGCGCCTCCTCGGCCCCCGGCCCACTCTAAGGAGGACGCGCCGGATCCGCGAGGAGAGCGCGGTGGCAAGCGTCCACGGCCGGCCAAGGGCAGGCAACACTCCCCCGCGGTGTTGCCTGCCCGAGGCGGCACCGGCCCATGACGGCCAGGGCCGGGACACCCTGAGTATATTGGCTGTGAGCCAGTCAACGCAGGAGTTACAGGATGTCCCCGCGTAGCCCATCGGTCAATGAAGAGTTGCGCCGACGTTCCCGCGAGCGGCTGCTGCAGGCGACGGTGGAGCTGGTGGGCGAGCGTGGGTACGAGGCCACGACGCTCGCGGACATCGCCGACCGCGCGGGTTCCGCGCGCGGCCTCGTGTCGTACTACTTCCCCGGGAAGCGCCAGCTCCTCCAGTCGGCCGTGCACCGGCTCATGCACATGACGCTGCAGGCCGGCCTTGAGCGGGAGCCGCGCACGGAGGACGGCGACGAGCTGCTCGCCCGCGCCATCGACGCGATCCTGGGCCTGGCGCGCGACCGGCCGATGCTGATGCGCACGCACATGGCGGGCATCCTCCAGGCCGAGGGATTCGTGCAGTGTCCGGAGCAGCAGCGGCTCGCGTTCCTGCTGCGCGAGGCGGTGGCGCGGCACGGTTCGGACGAGAGCGAGACGGACTACCGCATGCTGCGCGCGCTCCTGATGGGCGCGGTCTTCGCGCTGCTCATCCCGGGGGCGCCGATGCCGTTCGACGTGCTGCGGGCGGAGCTTTTCCAGCGCTACGACCTGGACTGGAAGCTCGGGGTCCCGCCGAGCGCGGAGCCGCCCGAGGGGCCGTTCTAGACGTTCTGGATGTTCTGGAGCTTGTAGAGGTTGTGGAAGGGATGCCGGTGAGCCGCGTACGGACGATTGATGCGCCGGGGCCGGGCGACGGCTGCGGTGCCGGGCCGGAGCCGGTGGTGCCCGACCTTGTCTGGTACGCCGCCTACGGCTCCAACACGCTGCTCGGCCGCCTCATGCACTACATCGCGGGCGGGCGCCCGCCCGGTGCGGCGCGCGGCTGCCCGGGGTGCAGGGATCCGCGTCCGCCGCGGGCCTCGGTGCCCGTGGAGCTTCAGGGGGCGGTGTACTTCGCGACCGAGTCCGCGCTCTGGTCGGGCGGCCGGGCGTTCTACGACCCGCAGGCGCGGGGGCGGGTGTACGCGCGCGCCCATCTGGTGACCGCCGAGCAGTTCCGCGACATCGCGGCCCAGGAGATGTACGGCGAGCCCGGGACCGGCCCCGATCTGGCGCCGGCGCTGCGGCACGGCCGGGCCAGGATCGGGGACGGGCGCTACGAGACGCTGGTGTGCCCGGGGACGCTGGAGGGGCTGCCGGTGCTCACGTTCACCGCGCCGTGGGCGCTGGGGGACGTCGCCCTCAACGCGCCGTCCGGCGGCTATCTGCGCCAGTTGGCCTCCGGGCTCCTGGAGGCGGCGGCGTGGGACGAGGCCGCGGTGACCGCCTACCTCGCGGCGTGCCCGGGTGCGGCGGGGACGTGGACGGCCGAGCGGGTGGCGGAGCTGCTGCGGGGCTGAGCCCGTCGTATCGCCCCCCGGGCTGCGGTCAGCTGCCGCACAGCTCCGCGAACCGCGCAGCGTCGATGTTGCCGCCGGAGAGGATGATGCCGACGCGCGGCGGTACGCGGTCCACGCGTCCGCTCAGCGCGGCCGCGAGGGCCGAGGCGCCGCTGGGCTCGACGACGGTCTTCAGGCGTTCGAAGGCGAACCGCATCGCGTCACGGATGTCGTCGTCGGAGACGAGGGCGATGTCGTCGACGAGCCGCTTGTTGATCGAGAACGTCAACTCGCCCGGGATCTCGGCGGCTTGGCCGTCGGCGATGGTGCGCGGCACGGGGATCGTCACCCGGTGCCCGGCCGCCAGCGACCGCTTGGTGTCGTCGCCCGCCTCCGGCTCGACGCCGACCACGCGGATGCCACCGTTCAAGCCCTTTGCCGCGGTGGCGCTGCCCGCGATCAGCCCGCCGCCGCCGACCGGCACGAGGAGCAGGTCCAATTCGCCGACCTCTTCGATGAGTTCGAGGGCGGCGGTGCCCTGGCCCGCGATGACGTGCGGGTGCTCGTACGGCGGGATCAGGGCGAGGCCGCGCTCCTCGGCCAGGGCCTTGCCGATGGCCTCGCGGTCGCCGGTGTAGCGGTCGTACGTCACGATCTCCGCGCCGTAGCCCTCGGCGGCCGCGCGCTTGGAGCGCGGGGTGTCCTCGGGCATGACGATGACGGCGCTGCTGCCCAGCTCACGGGCGGCGAGGGCGGCGGCCTGGGCGTGATTGCCGGAGGAGAACGAGGCGATGCCCTTGGCTAGTTGCTCCGGCGCGAGCCGAGAGACCGCGTTGTAGGCGCCGCGGAACTTGAAGGCGCCGATGCGCTGGTGGTTCTCGCACTTGAGGAAGACCTCCGCGCCCACGCGGGCGTCCAGCGTGCGCGAGCGCAGCACGGGCGTGCGGTGCGCGACGCCCTTCAGCCGGGCCGCGGCGTCACGGACGTCGTCGAGGGTGACCGGGGGTGTGCTCGTCATGCGGATGCTCCCTGTGAGGTGTCGGGCCCGGCCGCCGGGGCGTCCTGGGCGCGTGCTTTGGAGAGGTAGGTGTAGGCGGAGGCGCGGGAGATGCCGAGGCGGGCAGCGACCTGCGGGACCGCGCGCCGGACCGCGAACACGCCGCGCTCGTCCAGGCCCCGGAACAGCTCGACGCGTTCGTCGCGGTCGAGCTCGCCCCACGGGCGGCTGCGCTTGAGCTGGTAGGCGTCGACGACGGAGCGCACCACGGCGTCCACATCGTCGCCGAAGGTGGTCGTCGGCACCTCCGCCGGGGCCGCCACTCCGGCGAGTTCACCGATCAGCGTGCCGACCTGCCGCACGGCGGTGATGTCGAGGTTGACGCACAGCGCGCCGAACACCGCGCCGCCGCTGTCGCGCAGCAGCATCGTGGACGACTTGACCAGCTTGCCGTCCTGAGTGCGCGTCAGATAGTTCAGCTCGTCGTCCGCCTCGTCGCCGCGGGCGAGCATCCCCATCCCGATCTCGCTCATCGAGCCGCCGACGCTGCGCCCGGTGACGGCTCCGGCGATCGACACGACGGACTGCTCCGGCCGCCGGTAGTCGTGCACGACGGCTTCGCACAGCGAGCCGAAGGTGGCGGCGATGCCGTCGGCGACGGGGGCCAGGGCGGCGAGGATCGCGTCGCGCTCGGAATCGCGGCCGGAATCCCGCTCAGCGACGTGTTCGGCGCCCCGGCCGTCGTCCGTCTGCCTGTCGGCGGCACTCATGTCGGCACTCCCACTCGTCGCTGCGGCCCAGACTCTCTGGACACAACGTACACGGCTTGGACGAAAAATCCAGACCTTGTCGGGAAGGCGACCGTCGGCTGGGAGGCGGAGCGGGTCAGGTAGTGACGTCGAGCATGTAGTTGTTGGTGATGACGAACGTCACCAGGTTCGTGCCCGTTCCGAAGGTGCCGGTGCCGGAGTCGCGGGCCTGGACGCCGGATCCGCTTTCGGTGGCGTTGCCGGACGCCGCGGTGGTGTCCCGGTCGAAGCGGCGGTCGATCGTGAACTGGAGGCTCTGGCCCGTGTCCGTCCGCCTGAGGGTGTCGGTGGTCCGCGTCGTGTAGAAGAGGTCGCCGCTGCCCGTGATGGAGCCGGAGATCGTCAGTTGGGCGGCGAAGGACTCGTCCGGTGTGGCGCAGCGGAAGTTGCTCGCGCTCTTGCCGTCGACGGCGCCGTTCACCGGATGCACGTTCACGTTGATCGAGCCGGCGCAGTTGAACGTCGCCAGTGGCGCGCTGCCGGGGTCGGCGGCGGCTACGGGTGCCGTGACGGCCGCCGCCACGAACAGGGCCACCACCGCACCGGCGGCCCTGCCGCGCGTGGGCATGCAAGACATGACGGTCCTCCTTTGGTCTGCGGAACAGAGTCAACAGGAGGTGCGCACCGTCCCCTTCCAAGTGTGATGCCATCAACCCAGGTGGATAAGTCGCTCGTTCAGGTGATGGCACGCACGAGCCCCCGGCGCTCCGTACATGGAATGATCCACGTACGGAGCGCCGGGGGCCCTGTCGCGCGAGGGGGGACGCGACGTCAGCGCGCGGTTCAGCGCACGGTCACCTTGAAGACCGGCGACAGCGTCGCGCCGCTCTTCATGCGGAGCTCGTTCGTGCCCTTGAGGCCGAGCTTCACACGCAGCGTGTACGCGCCGGACTTGTTGACGGTGGTGGACGCGGGCAGCGTCTTCCACGTGCCGCGCTGCTTCTGCTGGAGGCCCACCTTGCTGCCGGCCTTGATGCCGGTGGCCTTGCCGCTGACGCGCAGCTCCTGCCAGGCCTTCACGGAGGTCGCGGACGGCTTGGCGGTCAGCGCGGCCTTCACCTTGGCGGTGGGGCTGGCCTTCTGGGTGCCGAGGCTCTTGCCGGTCTTGACGTCCCAGATCGCGTACGGCGTGCCGCCGCCCTGCGTCTTGCTGTACAGCTTCTTGCCGTCGGCGCTGAGGTGCAGGTAGATGCCGTCGTTGACGGTCTGGCCGGGCTTCAGGGCCTTGCCCTTGTAGTACGGCTTGCCGCCCTTGACCGGGACGGTGACACCGGCACCGATGTCGATCTTCACCGGCTTGGGGGCGGCGGTCGGCGCGGCGGCGACACGCTGCGGGGCCGGGGTGCTCGCCAGCGCGGCCGCGGCCGGGGCCAGCAGCGCCGCGCCGACGGCGACGGAGATGGTGGCGGTACGAAGGGCGCTGCGGCGGTGAGTGGTGTGGCGCATGGTGGCGGTGTTCCCCTTCACGGTACGGATGTATCGGTTTGCCCTTGCCGTCCGGCGAGTGCTGAATCAACCTATTCGCCCGTCATTACGGGTTTCCCGAGATCATGTAACGGTGCCCCATAGATCACTTCACGGGCACGACTCGGCCCGGCGGGCGCCGTCGGCGGAGCGGGATTCCACAACAGGGCTGTCTACGCCGCGAGTTCCGAACCGGGCCGAGCACGCCCCCACTCCGTCGAGCACGCCCCCACTTCCGCGACGGCACGGCAACATCACCTACGCGGATTACCCCGTTCACGCCGGCACACCGTTTGACACCTCGAAACATGGGATGTTCCCATGTCTGTGTACGATCCGGCCGTACGGCAGAGAGAGGGCACCGAACCGATGCCGCTGCGCAGCACCGCACGCACCAACCTCGTCGACCTGGTCATCGCCCAGATGGAGAGCCTGATCTCCGACGGCGAGTGGAAGGTCGGCACCAAGATCCCGGCCGAGCCGCTGCTCGTGGAGCAACTGGCCGTCGGCCGCAACACCGTGCGCGAGGCGGTCCGCGCCCTGGTGCACACCGGCATGCTGGAGCCGCGCCAGGGCGACGGCACGTATGTCCGCGCCAACAGCGACTTCGGCGCGGCCGTGCAGCGGCGGGTGCGCAGGGCGAGCGTCCTGGAGGCGTACGAGGTGCGCGCCTCACTGGAGCGCGACGCGGCCCGGTACGCGGCCGAGCGCCGCACGCCGGAGGACCTCACCGCGCTGCGCACCGCACTCGCCGAGCGCAGCCGCGCCTGGGATGCCGGTGACACGAACGCCTTCATCGACGCGGACATGACCTTTCACCGCACGGTCGCCGCCGCGGCCCACAACGCCGTCCTCGCCGAGCTGTACGGACACCTCAGCGACGCGATGCACGCCACGATCCAGTCCGTGCTCGGTGCCGCCGTCCCCGACTCCGTACGCCACCAGATCGACGCCCACAGCGCGATCGTCGACGCCATCGAGGCGCGCGACGCGACGGCCGCGGAGGCCGCGGTGCTCGCGCACCTCGCCGAAGGCATGGCCGCGCTGCGGGAGCAGCCCCCGGCCGACTGACGCCCGGTCGGCCCTCGGCAGCCCGGGCCCGGCCCCGTACACGTACCACCGAAGCACCCCCAGGAGAACGAAATGCGCAGCCAAGGGCCCACCGCCCCGGCCACCGAGGCGCGGGAGGACACCGACCCCATGTCGGACTCCGAGTCGGACCGAGCGTCGGAGCGCGCACCCGACAACCCGGCGGGCACTCCACCGCACACCCCGCCCGGCGTCACCGGGCGCCACGCCCTCTGGCTCGGCATCGGCGTCGTCCTGCTCGCCCTCAATCTGCGCCCCGCCCTGGTCGCGGTCTCGCCGCTCGCCGACACCATCCGTGACGACAGCGGGATGTCGGCGGCGGCGACCAGCCTGCTGACCGCGCTGCCGCTGCTGTGTTTCGGACTGCTCGCGCCGGTCGCGCCGCGCCTCGGCCGCCGCTTCGGCACCGAGGCGTCGCTGCTCGCCACCATGGCGCTGATCTGCGCCGGCACGGCGCTGCGGATGGTGGACTCGGTCGCCGCGCTGTTCGCGGGCACCGTCGTCATCGGCGCGGGGATCGCCGTCGCCAACGTGCTGCTTCCGGGCCTCATCAAGCGGGACTTCCCGGCGCGGGCCGGGCTGATGACCGGCCTGTACTCGATGTCGCTGTTCGGCGGCGCCGCGCTCGCGGCGGGCGTCACGCTGCCGGTGCGGGACGCGACCGGCATGAACTGGCGGACCACGCTGGCCTGTTGGGGCGCTCTGGCCGTGGTGGCGTTCGTGGTGTGGCTGCCGCAGCTCCGCGCACGTACGCGGGTCGGCGCGGCGGCGGCCCGGCAGGCTGCGCATCCGGTGCGCGGGCTCTGGCGTTCGCCGCTGGCCTGGCAGGTCACCGGGTACATGGGGCTGCAGTCGCTCAACTACTACGCGGCGGCGGCCTGGCTGCCGACGCTGCTCCAGGACTCCGGGATGAGCGCGGGCGACGCGGGCTGGATGCTGTCGTTCTCCTCCCTGCTCGGCATCGCGGGTTCGTTCGTGGCGCCGGTGATCGTGGGCAGGCGGGTGCGCTCGGGCACCCTCGCCGTGCTCGGCGCGGTGCTGTGCGCGATCGCGTACGCGGGAGTGCTCGCCGCGCCCGTCGGCGGGGCCTATGTGTGGATGAGCCTGCTCGGGCTCGGGCAGGGGGCGGCGATCAGCCTCGCGCTCCTCTTCATCGTGCAGCGCGCCCCGGACGCCCGGCACGTCGCCCAGTTGTCCAGCATGGCCCAGTGCTTCGGCTACATCCTCGCCGCCACAGGGCCCGCCATCCTGGGCGCCGTGCACGACAGCTCCCACAACTGGACGGTGCCGCTCGTGGTCCTGCTGGTGCTCCTCGTGCCGCAGGTCGTGGTGGGCGTCGGGGCCGCCCGCAACCGGCATGTGGCGGGCGTCCCGGCCGGGAGCGGTGGCCGCACGGTCAGGCGCGGCGGGCCGTCAGCGCGGTCGTGAGGTCGACGAGGCCCTGGCGGGCCACGGGGTCGAGGTCGAGCGGGTCGAGGAGTTCCCAGGCGGCGGCGATCCTGCGGTCGGCCTCGGCCAGCGTCCAGGTACGGCCGCCCGCTTCCTCGACGAGGCCGGTGAGCACGGCTACCTGGTGATCCGTCAGGTCGCCGGGGGTGGCGTACAGCCGGTCCAGGCGGTCCGACGCCGCCGTGCCGGCCTTGAGTGCCGCGACGACAGGGGCGCTCTTCTTGCGGGCGCGCAGGTCGGAGCCGACGGGTTTGCCAGTGACGGCCGGGTCGCCCCAGATCCCGAGGACGTCGTCGATGAGCTGGAAGGCGACGCCCAGGTGGTCGCCGAAGGCCTCGAAGCGGTCGAGCCAGGCCGTCGGCACGGCCCCGTACTCGGCCGCGTAGTCGGCTCCGTACTCGGCCGCGTAATCAGCCCCGTGCGCCGCCCCGAGCCGGCAGGCGCAGCCCAGCAGCGCCCCCGTCTTGCCTCCGAGCATCGCCAGGCACTCCTCGACGCCGACCTCCCGCTCCCGTTCGAAGCGCAGGTCGTCGCCCTGCCCGATGGCCAGCCTGCGCAGCGTGCGGGCGAGGTCCGCGATCGAGGCGGCGGTCGCCGGGTGCCGCCGGTCGGCGAGCGTCTCGAAGCCGAGGGCGATCAGCGCGTCACCGGCCAGGATCGCGCGCGGCACGCCGAAGCGGACCCACGTCGTCGGCCGGTGCCTGCGGACGCGGTCGCCGTCCATGATGTCGTCGTGGATCAGCGAGGCGTTGTGCAGCAGCTCGATCGCCGCGCCCGCGGGCAGCGCGTCGGCCGCCTCGCCGCCCACGGCCTCCGCGCACAGCACGGAGAACGCGGGACGGATCAGCTTGCCGCCCGCGCCCGGCACCGGACGGCCGTCCGCGTCGCACAGGCCGAGCTGGTAGCCGCAGATCCGGCCGAGTTCGTCGCCGAGCCGGGCCACGCCGTCCCGCAGCAGCGGCGGCAGGAGCTCACGTGCTCGCGTGACCCCGGACCACGCGGCGGGCGGCGCCGCGGGCGTGAGGGTCGTGGTCGTCGTCATCTCCCCTCCCCCGCCGCGCCCGCCGTCGCGTCGACCAGGACCGGCTCCAGGTACGCGGCCGCGTCCGCCCGGTCGTGGGCGGCGTCGCGGTAGCGCCGGGTGCGGGCCGACCAGTCGAGGTTGCCGCGCATCCACGACCGCATGCCCGCGAAGTGGGCCGCGAGCAGGGCGGCGTGGGCGGGCCAGGCGCGCAGCGTCTCGTCCTCGTACCGCAGGAAGGCCTCGATCTCACCGGCGATGCGGGCGCTCACCTCGTCGATTGCCCGGTCCGCGGTGAGGCGGTGGGCGTGCTGGACGACGGTGACGAGGTTGTGGTGCTCGCCGAGGGCGGTCTCCTTGTCCAGGGAGTACAGGTCGTTGGTCCAGCAGACGACGTCGCAGGCCGCGCCGAGGGCGCGCGCGAACGGCTCGCTCTCGTACACCGCATCGGGCACGTCGAGGTGTTCGACGACCTCGATGAGGTCCATGCACACGTAGATGGCGCCGGTGTGCCGCCGGTTCTCCACGTACGACGCGAGGTCGGGGACGATGCCGGCGACGCGGTTCTCCGCCTCCCAGCGGGCCGCGAGGCCGCCCGCGATCACGTGCCGCACGAACCGCTCGCGCCAGCCGGGCGCCGCGTGCGTGCGCCGCCACAGGTCGGCGAGTGAGGTGACGAGGGAGGGCGCGTCCTCGGGCACGGACCGTCCGTCGCCGCCGAGTACCTCGAACATCTGGGAGATCAACTCGCCCGTCCTGGCCGGGTCCTTGCCGAGTCCTCCGTCGTCGAGCTGGTCGTCGAGCAGGAACAGCCAGGCGAACCAGTCGGCGATCAGACACAGCCCCCGCTCGTCCGCGGTGGGGTAGGTGACGGCGGCGAACCAGCCGAAGTCGGCCTGCGCGAAGCGGTCCCGGGCCGCCGCCGTGCCGATCAGGCCGGTGTCCCGCGTCCACTGGTCCAGGTGCGCGATCGCGGCGTCCGCATGGGGGTTGAGCCGCGGCGGGAACACTTCGAACGCCGCCGGAAGGGCCGGCGGGGAGCTTCGGAGAGTACTCATCGGCGCTCCAGGCGCAGCAGCACCTCGTGCTTGGGGCGCAGGGTGACGAGCTGGTCGAGGCCCACCGGCGGGTGGTTGTCGGGAAGGACGAGCCGGTACTGCTGCACGATCATGGTCGCGATGATCATGAGTTCGGTGAGGGCGAAGTGTTTGCCAATGCACACCCGCAGCCCGGAGCCGAACGGGATGTACGCGTTGCGCGGCCGCTCGGCCACGGCCTGCGGCGCGAAGCGCTCGGGGTCGAACCGCTCCGGGTCGGGCCAGAAGTCGCGGTGGCGGTGCATCGTATAGAAGTTGATGTAGATGCCGGTGTTCGCGTCGATGCCGAACCCGCCGACCTCGTCGGGTCCCACGGCACGGCGCATGGTCTGCCAGGCCGGTCCGCGCAGCCGCAGGGTCTCGTCGACGACCATGCGGGTGTACGTCAGTTTCGCGACGTCGTCGAAGCCGGGCTGCCGGCCGTCGAGCACCTCGGTGATCTCGGCGTGCATCCGCTCCTGCACCTCGGGGTGCTTGGCGATCAGGTAGAGCAGGAACGAGGCGGCGCCGGTGGTGGTCTCGTAGCCGCCCACCATGATGTTGACGACTTCCTGCTGCAGTTGGACGGAGTCCATGCGGTGCCCGGTCTCCTCGTCGACCGCGTCGGCGAGGATGGACAGCAGGGTGGGGCTGCCGTCGCTGCGGGTGTTGCGCTGCTCGATCATCTCGGCCACGAAGCGGTCCAGGTTCGCGATGAGCTTGCGCAGCCGCAGATGGCTCGGCGTCGGCCAGTGCAGCGGCGGGAAGGGGAAGCGGAAGAAGTCCCCCATGATCTGGTTCGCGTATGTGAAGTCGTTCTCGATGGCCTCGGTGGTGGGGCCGACGTCGGCGCCGAACAGATTGCGGGTCACGATGCGCAGCGCGATGTGACCGACGTCGGGGACGACCGCGGCCACGTCGCCGTCGCGGTACCGCTGATGCCACCGGCCGAGCATGGCCGCGGTCTCCTCGGTCATCGTGTCGGCGAAGGCGGAGATCTTCGGGCGGTGGAACGACGGCTGCATGAGCCGGCGCTGCCGGTGCCAGGACTCCCCGCCGATCGCCCCGATCAGACCGTTGCGCAGGACGGGGCGCACGGTCCGGTACAGGAAGTTCTCCTTGTCGTAGTTCTCCCTGTTCTCCACCAGCACCCGGTGCACGTGGTCGGGGTGGTTGAGCATCACCAGCGGATTGCCGAGCAGGCGCATGCGGAAGACGTCGCCGTACTTCTCGACGGCCTTGCTGAGGAACGCCACTTGGTCGCGCCGGATCGCGGAGAGTCCGGAGAGCTTCTCCCCCAGGCTGAGGTCAGGTATCTGCCTGGGCTCGGTCAGTGTTGCGGACATCCCGTCTCCTCGGTGTCGCCGTCGGTCTGTCGGCCGCGTGATTCACCACAGGCGCGCGTTCCTGCGTGGGATGCGATTCTTACCCTGCCGCTCTGACGCGGCCCTGACAGCACCTCGGGGGTCAGCCACTGTGAACGGGATAGTCGGTGTATCCGGGGTAGTCGGTGTATCCCCGCTCACCGCCCACGTACATGAGGCCGTGGTCCCGCACCGGGTTGACGGGCGCGCCGGTGCGCAGCCGGGCGACGAGGTCGGGGTTGGCCAGGAAGGGGCGGCCGAGGGAGATCAGGTCGGCGCCCGCGGTGAGGAGACGCTCGGCCGCCTGACGGCCGCCGTCGGCGGGGATCTGGTCGCGCGGCAGGATCGGGTTGGCGATGAGCGTGCCCGTCCAGCGCTTGCGGATGTCCTGGAAGACGGGGTTGTCCGGGTCGGCGTAGACGACGTGCAGGTAGGCGAGCGGGAGGTCCGCGAGGGCGTCGAGCAAGGCCGGGTAGAGCTGCTCGGTGTCGCCCTCGTCCATGCCGTTGACCCTCAGTCCGGGTGAGACGCGCAGGCCCACGCGGTCCGGGCCGATCTCGGCGGCGACGGCGCGGACCACCTCGACGGCGAACCGGATGCGGCCCGCCACGGAACCGCCGTAGCCGTCGGTGCGGTGGTTGGTGCCCTGCCCCAGGAACTGGTGCAGCAGATAGCCGTTGGCGCCGTGCACCTCCACCCCGGCGAAGCCCGCGTCGACGGCCCGGCGGGCCGCTGCGGCGAAGTCGGCGACGGTGGCGCCGATCTCGTCGGCGGTCATCTCGCGCGGGGTGACGGCCGGTTGGTGCCCGGTGGGCGTGAAGATGGTGTCGGGCAGCGGTACCGGCGACGGCGCGACAGGGGTCAGGCCGCCGCTGTTGTCGGGGTGTCCGATCCGGCCGCCGTGCTGCACCTGGAGGAACATCCGTCCGCCGGCCGCGCGCACCGCGTCGGTGACGCGCCGCCAGCCGTCGACGTGGGCGTCGGTGTGGATGGCCGTGATGTTGGGGTAGGTCTGGCCGACGGCGTTGGGGGTCGCGGCCTCGGCGATGATCAGGCCCGCGGTGGCGCGCTGCGCGTAGTACGTCGCCATGAGGGGGGTCGGGGTGCCGTCGGCGTCGGCGCGGTTGCGTGTCATGGGGGCCATGACGAGGCGGTTGGGAAGGTCGAGGCCCGCGAGGTGGGCGGGGTCGAAGAGGCTGCGGGGCTCGAAGGGGCCGTGCGGTTCGGTGAGGTTGTGCGGTGCGAGGGGGCGGGTGTTCGCTGCTGTGTTCGTCATGCCGGTACCGTAGAACTTGACATCAATGTCAGATTCAAGCCCGGAAGGCCCGGTGGGACAGCACATGCGGATCGGCGAACTGGCCCGGCGCACCGGCGTGAGCGAACGCTCCCTGCGCTACTACGAGAAGCAGGGCCTTGTGACCGCCGAGCGTACGCCGGGCGGCCACCGTGACTACCCCGAGGCCGCGGTCGACCGGGTCATCCGCATCCAGGAGCTGTTCGCGGCGGGCCTGTGCAGCTCGAAGATCGCCCAACTCCTGCCGTGCATGCGGGACACGGACGGCCGTCCTTCCACGATCGCGACGCCGCAACTCGTCGCCGACCTCGGCGTGGAGCGGGAGCGCATCGACCGCATGATCGGCGACCTGATGCGCTCGCGCGAGGTCCTCGACGAGGTCATCGACGCGGCGTCCGCACCGGCCTGAGCGTTCACGCCCTGGGTCAGCGCCTGCTCGCGGCCACCGCGACGATGCCGCCCAGGGCGGCGAGTGCCACGCACAGCGGCGAGTACAGGACCGTGTTCAACTGCTGGAATTCAGCGGCCATTCCGGCGTTCATGAAGTACCCGCCGAGGCCTCGGGCGAGCAGCACCGCCGTCAGGACGTACATGCCCACCAGCAGCAGCCAGTCCGGGCCGAGCGCCGGGATGGACTCGTTCACCATGAGCGTGAGCACGGCGCCACCGATCAGCGCCAGGCCCACGGCGACGGTGCTGAACGCCGACGGCATCACGCCGTCGTCGCTGCCACCGATCGCCTTGGTGAACGTCACCGCGTCCTTCAACGGCCAGGGGGAGAACGCCCAGACGAAGTGCAGCACGCCGATTGCCGCGAGGACGATCGTCAACACCATGGGGACCACCGTGTGGACCATGCGCCTGTGCCTCCAACTCGAAGTGGGCCTCAACGGTCTTCAGCTTTCAGCGGTCTCGGCTTCGGCCGCACCGGGACCCCGCGCGGCCAGCACGAGCAGCACCCCGACCGCCAACAGGGCCCACGCAGGCGAGGTGGGAAGCAAAGCAGCAAGCACCGCGCCCCACGCGGTCATGGTCCAGCCGAACGCGGCGGGCACCCGCGCACCCTGCTTCGCCGTCCACAGCACGAAGGCGCCGAACAGCAGCACCGGCACGCCGCAGCTGGCCGGCCCGACCCAGAAGGCCTCGGAGTAGGCCAGGTTCTCGGGCGTGACGTCCAGGGAGATGGTCTGCCACGGCCCCTGCTCGAAGATGTCCGACCAGACGTCCCGCTTGTCCAGCGGCGCCACGACGATGTGAATCGCGCCGAAGGCCACGGCGATCCAGCCGGCCGTCCGCGTGAGCTTCGGCCTGGTCAGATTGTTCGGATTGCTCGGACGTGCTGTGCGCGTGGTGCGTGGAAGTGCCATGACTGCCCCCATCCACCTCATCTATACGAGGTCGTATAGATGAGACCTTAGCACCCATCTATACGATGTCGTATAGATGGGTGACCGAAGGAACGGAGCAGATCATGGCGGTGGCTCGCACCCCGCGGCACAAGTGGATCGACGAAGGGCTGCGCGCCCTCGCGACCGGCGGCCCGGACGCCGTCCAGATCGAGTCGCTGGCGAAGGCCCTCGGCGTGTCCAAGGGCGGCTTCTACGGGTACTTCGCCGACCGGCGCACCCTGCTCGACGAGATGCTCGAGCGCTGGGAACGCGAGGTCACCGTCGACGTGGAGGCACACGTCGACAAGGAGGGAGGCGACGCCAAGGCCCGGCTGCGCCGCCTGTTCGCCATCGTCGACACCGGCGACGGGTTCGACGCGGACATCACGACCGACCTGGCGGTCCGCGACTGGGCCCGACGCGATCCGGCGGTAGCCGAACGCGTCCGCCGCGTCGACAACAGCCACATGGACTACCTGCGTTCGCTGTTCCGCGCCTTCTGCCCCGACGAGGACGAGGTGGAGACCCGCTGCGTGATCACCTTCTCGCTGTACATCGCCGACCAGTTCATGTTCGCCGACCACAACGGTCGCAGCCGCGCCGAGGTCAACGAACTGACGACCAGGTGGCTGCTCGACTCACCGCGCTGAGCGGTCCGGCGAGTCAATTCTTCGAAGGATCACGGGTGTTGGGCGGAACGCCCCGCCTGCCCAACAAGCAGGTGAATTCCCGTACAACCCTTCCGTCCCTGTCGTGGTCGAACTGGCAACCGGATGAGGAACGGGCCCTTTCCGGTCTCACCCCCGCGTCGCCCGGCCACTTTCCCGCACAGGAGTCGCTCGTGCGCAAGAACCGTTCGGCCGCCATCGCCGCGGCCTCATTCCTTCTGCTGTCGGGTGCGGCCATCGCCACCGCCCCCGCCGCGGTCGCCGGCACCCCCGGCGGTACGCACGCCAACGACCGCAACAGCGACTTCAACGGCGACGGTCACGAGGACGTCCTGGTCGGCGCGCCCGGCGCGACGGTCAGCGGCAAGAAGGGCGCCGGCCTCGTCACCGTGCAGTACGGCTCCAGCAGAGGCATCGGCACCAACGACGTGGCGCGGTTCAGCCAGTCCACGGCCGGAATCGTCGGCGTCGCGGAGACCGGCGACGGCTTCGGTACGGCCGTCGCCAGCGGTGACCTGGACTCCGACGGCTTCGACGACGCGATCGTCGGCATCCCCGGCGAGGACATCGGCGACCAGGCGGACGCGGGCGGCGTCGCGATCCTGTGGGGTTCCAAGCAGGGCCTGAAGGGTGCCGCGAGCGACTGGCTGCAGACCCAGGAACCCGCTGCCGACGAGAAGTTCGGGTCCGGCGTCACGGCCGCGCGCTTCTCCGGCGACACCCCGGGCGACATGCTCGCCGTGCTCGACCGCGACGACCTCGAACTGTTCCTGTACGACGCCGCACCCCAAGTCGCCCGCGACGCCGCGCCGTTCAAGCGGCAGGCCACCGAGCGCCTGGCAGCGGCGGCCCCCGACCGCAACATCCAGCCGAAGTCGCTCACCACCGGCGACTACGACGACAACGGCTTCGCCGACCTCGTCGTCTCCGGCGTGAGCGTCGGCGAGGAGGAGGCGGGCCACGGCTGGTCCGCGTACTTCTCGGGCCACGCGCAGGGCCTCACCCCCGAGCGCGCCCTGCGCGGCGGTCCGGCCTCCGCCTCCGGCGACATCAACGGCGACGGCTTCGACGACCTGGTGACCGGCGAGCCCCACTCCCCCGACGACGGCGGCGAGACGCTCACCGGCGGCCTGGTCGGCGTGCGCTACGGCTCCGCCGATGGCATCTCGGACGACGTGAAGTGGTGGACCCAGGACTCCGCGGGCGTACCCGGCACCGCCGAGCGCGGCGACGGCTGGGGCGCCGACCTGTCCGTGGACGACACCAACAAGGACGGCTACGCGGACGTGGCGATCGGCGCGCCCGGCGAGGACATCGGCACGGTCGCGGACGCGGGCGCCGTGTGGGTGCTGCGCGGCGCGGCCGCAGGCCTGACCGCCACCGGCGCCAAGTCCTGGGACCAGAACTCCGCCGACATCCCCGGAGCCGCGGAGAAGGGCGACAAATGGGGCGCCCAGGTGCGCCTGACCGACCCCAACAGCGACGGCCGCTTCGGGCTGCTCGCCTCGGCACCCGGCGAGAACACCGACGACGGTGTGGTGTGGGTGCTTTCGGCGGGCGCGGGCGGGGTCACGGCCGCGGGGTCGTGGACGTACGGAGCGGGGTCGCTGGGCGTGCCCGCGGCGGACGCGGCGTTCGGCGCGGCGATCGACGAGTGAACCGGCCGCGGGCCTCGGGCGACAGCTCAAGGCCCGCGCCGGGCACTGTGTTCCGCACCCCGTCCGGCAGTTGGTCCGCACCAATGCCTTGACGCCCCCAGCGCACCTGCCTTAAATCAAGCAGTGAAGAAACCGTCGCGGAGGATCGCGTACCGCGTTCAACCTCCGACGCGACGTTTGTCATGCGCACGCCCCCACCGTCAGCACCGCGTGCGCCCTCCCCCCACTGAAGCGATGTGATGACCGTGCCCCTCTCCCGGCGCCGCCGCACGGCGCTGTTCGCGCTCTCCCTGGTCTGCTGTGCCACCGCCGCGGTCGCGGCGCCCGGCGCGGCGGCCACGCCCGAGCCCGCGCCCGCCCGCAGCAAGGCCCTCGCGTTCTCCGACGACTTCAACGGGCCCGCCGGGTCCGCGGTCGACGGCGGCAAGTGGCAGATCGAGACCGGCGACAACGTCAACAACCACGAGCGGCAGTTCTACACCTCGGGCAACAAGAACGCGGCGCTCGACGGCCAGGGCAACCTGGTCATCACCGCCCGCAAGGAGAACCCGAGCAACTACCAGTGCTGGTACGGCCGTTGTGAGTACACCTCGGCCCGCCTGAACACCGCCGGCAAGTTCACGACGACGTACGGCCGCGTCGAGGCGCGCCTGAAGGTGCCGCGCGGCCAGGGCATGTGGCCCGCGTTCTGGATGCTCGGCAACGACATCGGGCAGGTCGGCTGGCCCAACAGCGGTGAGATCGACGTGATGGAGAACGTCGGCAAGGAGCCGAACACCGTGCACGGCACGCTGCACGGTCCGGGCTACTCCGGCTCGGGCGGCATCGGCGCCGCGTACTCGCTGCCCGGCGGCGAGGCCTTCGCGGACAAGTTCCACACGTTCGCCGTGGACTGGTCGCCGAACAAGGTGACCTGGTCGGTCGACGGGCAGGTCTACCAGACCCGCACCCCGGCCGACCTCGGCGGCAAGCAGTGGGCGTTCAACAAGCCGTTCTTCCTCATCCTGAACCTGGCGGTCGGCGGCTACTGGCCCGGCGACCCGGACGGCAGCACGACGTTCCCGCAGACGCTGACCGTCGACTACGTCCGCGTCACCACCTGACACCCCGACCCGCCGGACACGCCTCGGCCCTTGGTCGAGGCCTCCGGGCCGAAGGTCGCGGTCCCGCCCGCGCGGACCGCGACCTCGGTCCGGCGGGCATGCGACCGCCGACTCGCGCGATGTACCCCGCCGATGACTTGGCGTGGCACACCGGCGCGGGGCACGATGCCCAGATGCGAAGCGACCTCTTCTCCAAGGATCACGTGGCGCAGCCCGCGACGGCGCCCGGTATGAGCCTGCACAACTCCAAGTCGATCCGGTACGCCGTGAACGGCGAGATGATGGCGCGGCAGGGCGCGATGGTCGCCTACCGCGGGAACCTGCAGTTCGAGCGCAAGGGCCAGGGCGTCGGCGGGCTGCTCAAGCGCGCGGTCACCGGTGAGGGGCTGCCGCTGATGGCCGTGAAGGGGCAGGGCGAGGCCTGGTTCGCGCACGAGGCGCAGAGCTGCTTCGTCGTCGACATCGAGCCGGGCGACTCGCTCACCGTCAACGGCCGCAACATCCTGTGCTTCGACGCGTCGCTCGCGTACGAGATCAAGACCGTGAAGGGCTCCGGGATCTCCGGCGGCGGGCTCTTCAACAGCGTCTTCACCGGGCACGGCCAGCTCGGCCTCATGTGTGAGGGCGAGCCGCTGGTGATCCCCGTGTCCCCGCAGTCGCCGGTGTTCGTGGACACCGACGCCATCGTCGGCTGGACCACCAGCCTGCAGACCTCGCTGCACCGCTCGCAGTCGATCGGCTCGATGATCCGCGGCGGCTCCGGCGAGGCGGTGCAGCTCAAGCTGGAGGGCGACGGCATGGTCGTCGTCCGGCCGAGCGAGGCCACGCCGCACAAGCCGCAGTAGTCCCGCTTCCTCCGTACGCCCGTCGGCCGTTCAGCGGCAGCCGACGGGCGTCGCCGTCTCGGCGGGCGGACCGGGCACCGCCGCCGTCCCGTCCGCCCGCGCAAGCCGCGTACGCAGCATCGGCAGCGCGCACAGCACGAGTAGCAGGGCACCGGCTCCGGCGACGAGGGCGACCGAGATCCCGGCGGTAGTGCCGAAGCGGTCGTAGACGACGCCGCTGACGGCCGCGCCGATCGCGACGCCGCTCTGCAGGCCCGCGATCATCCACGTCATCGCCTCGGTGAGCTGGTGCTCCGGCGTCACGCGCTCCACGATGCCCATGATCACCACCATGGTGGGGGCGAAGAAGACTCCGGCGAGGAACACCACCGCGGCCATCCCGGCGACCGAGTCGACAAACAGGAACGGCAGCGTGGTCAGGGCGGTTCCGGCGACCCCGACGAGCAGCAGCCGCGGCAGCGGGACGTTCGGCGTGCGGGCCCCGAAGAGCAGCCCTGACAGGCCGGAGCCGAGCGCGTACACGGCGAAGATCAGACCCGCGAGCGACTTGTTGCCCTGCTCCTCGGCGAACGCGAGGCCCATCGTGTCGACCATGCCGGGGATCGCGCCGCCGCAGAGCAGCACGAGCGCGAGCAGCAGCACCGGCGCCGAACGGACCGCGGACGCATCGCCGGCGCCGTCGGCACGGGCCTTGACCGGCGGCTCGGTGGCCTTCTGCGGTACGAAGAGGGCGACCCCCACGAGCAGCAGGAGTCCCGCGAACAGCGGTGCGGCCTGCGGGAACAGCGCGGTCGACAGGACCACGGCGAGCGCCGGGCTGATCACGTACGTCAGCTCGTCGACCACGGACTCCATGGAGTACGCGGTGGTGAGCTGCGGCGTGCCCCGGTAGATCTCCGTCCAGCGGGCGCGGACCATCGCGCTCATGCTCGGCATCAGGCCGGAAAGCAGCGCGAACAGGAACAGGGTCCAGCGCGGCGCGTCGGCGGTGGCGCACAGCAGCAGGGCGGCGAGGCCGATGACGCTGACGCCGGTGGCGAGCGGCAGCACGCGGCTCTGGCCGCGGCGGTCCACGGCCTTGGACACCTGCGGGCCGAGGAAGGCCATGGAGAAGGTGAAGGTGCCCGCGACCAGGCCGGCCAGCGCGTATTCACCGGTCGTCTCGGACAGCATCGTCAGGATGCCCATGTGCGTCAGGGGCAGCGGAAGGCGGGCTATGAGCCCGGCGGAGCTGAACGCCTTCGCGCCGGGGGCGGAGAAGATCTCGCGGTATGCGTTTGGCATTGCCTGTCCTGTGAGTGGAATCGGCCCTGGGCTCATGCGGGCACGCGCGATCGACCGGTGCGCGTGCCGCACGGGCAACTACTGGGACTATCGTTCCATTTTCTATCACGCCCCGCCACGACACACACGGGTTCCTTGGTCACCATCCGGTGCCTCTCTCACGGAAAAGTGCCTTCTTCCAGCTCAGGGCACGCTCACCTACGGTGAGTAAGTAACCGAATGTGCCCGCACGCGCAGGGGTCGGCGCTGCGCGAGCGCACTGGAAGAGTGGGTGGAGCAATGATTTCCGACCATCGTGGTGAACCCGTCCGTACGGGCCGGGCCGCCGTCAACGAGACGAAGCTGCACTACCGAACCGCCGGGTCCGGTCCGGCGGTGGTACTGCTGCACGGCGTACCCAAGACCGGCTACCACTGGCGCCACCTCGTCCCGAGGCTCACACCGCGGCACACCGTCGTCGTACCCGACCTTCGCGGCCTCGGCGATTCCGACCATCCCGCGGGAGGATTCGACTCCGCGACGATGAGCGACGACATCGCCGCGCTGATGGCCCACCTCGGGCACGATTCCTACAGCGTGATGGGCGAGGACTGGGGAGCGGCGATCGGCTACCAGCTCGCCGCCCGGCACCGTGATCGCGTCAACGCCCTCGTGTTCGTGGAGGCGTTGCTGCCCGGGTTCGGTTTCGAGGACCACACCGCGCTCACCCATGAGAACGTCTCGGGTGGAATGCACCTGTGGCATCTGGGCTTCTATTTCCAGCCGGACGTCCCCGAGATGCTGATCGCCGGGCACGAACGTGAGCTGCTCACTTACATGCTGAAGTACGAGCGCAGCCACCCCGACACCGCCACCGCGGACGCGGTCGACGAATATGTGCGCTGCTACTCCCTGCCGGGTGGCATCCGCTCGATGCTGTCGATCTACCGCGCGATGCTCGTCGACGCCGAACAGAACCGGCAGGCAGCGCGGAAGAGGCTGGACATCCCGGTGCTTGCGCTCGGCGGCTCGGCGTTCATCGGCGACCGGAACGAGGCCCAGATGCGCCTCCTCGCCCATGACGTCACCGGTCACGTCTTCGACGCCGGCCACGACCTCGCGGAAGAAGTACCGGACGAGGTCGCCGACGTGGTGCTCCCCTTCCTGGCCGACCGGGGCCGACCGGTCGGCCCCGGTGGTACGGCTTCTTAGTGGCGCCGGTCCCGGGTCGGCGCGGTGCCGTGTGGCGCACCCCGCTTCACAGAGTCGGCCTCTCCCGGTCCCAGGGCGCGGCCGACTCCAGCTGTGCGGCGAGGGCCAGCAGCATGCCCTCGCTGCCGAGCGGACCGCCGAACTGCACGCCCAGGGGGAGGCCTTGGGGGGTGCGGTACAGCGGGACCGACATGGCGGGGCGGCCGGTGATGTTGGCGAGCTGGGTGAAGGGGTTGGGGGCGAGGTTCTGGACCACGGCCTGCCGCCACAGCTTGGTGCGGCTGAGCCTGCCCGCCACGCCGGCCTTCAGCAGCGCCTTGCCGATCTGCCGGGTCGGCCAGGGCGTGTCGAGCTCGCCGATCTTCACCGGCGGCCGGGCGAGCGTCGGCGTGAGCAGCACGTCGTACGTCTCGTGGAACGCGGTCAGTTGTCGGGCGTACGTGTTCCAGCGCGCGTGCCGGACGGTGTGCTCGACCGCGCCGAGCGCGCGGCCCGCGGCGGCGAGGAGGCGGGTGTCGAGCTCGAACTGCGCGTCGTCCGCGCCGGTCTTGTGCTTCAGCTCCGCGAGGGTCGCGGCGTTCTCGGCGGCGTACATGGCCATGAAGTCGTCGGCCACGCGCAGGCCGTCGATGACGGGTTCGGCCTCCTCCACCTCGTGGCCCAGGCCGACGAGGAGCTTCACGGCCGTGTCGACGGCCTCGACCGCCTCGCGGGACACCGGGGTGCCGAGGGGCGAGCGGGTGCTGACGCCGACGCGCAGCTTCGAAGGGGTGCGGCGGGCGAGTTCGGCGTACGGCTCGTCGGGGCGCGCCACGAGGAAAGGGCCGCCGGGGTCGGGGCGGGCGGTGAGGACGTCGAGGAGGGCCGCGCTGTCGCGCACCGTGCGCGAGACGACGCCGTCGCTCGCCGCGCCCGCGAGGAGTTCGCCGTACGCGGGGCCCGCGGGCACCAGGCCCCGGCCCGGCTTGAGGCCGAAGAGCCCGCAGCAGGCGGCGGGTATGCGGATCGAGCCGCCGCCGTCGTTGGCGCCCGCGGCCGGGACGATGCCCGCGGCGACGGCGGCCGCGGAGCCGCCCGACGAACCGCCCGGAGTGTGGCCGAGGTTCCACGGGTTGCGGGTCACGCCGCCGGCCTCGGGCTCGGTGATGCTCTTGATGCCGAACTCGGGCGTGTTCGTCTGCCCGAAGATGACGAGCCCGGCGTCCAGCCACCGCTTCACGGGCTCGCTGTGACGCGTCGCGACGAGCCCTTGGGCGGCCCGGGAGCCGCGTCCCGTCGGGCGGCCCGCGTAGTCCTGCATCAAGTCCTTGATCAGGAACGGCACTCCGGCGAAGGGCCCGGAGAGCGAGCCCGCCGCGCGCTCGCGGGCCACGACCGGCATCGGCCGCACGATCGCGTTGATCTTCCCGTTCACCGCCTCGGCGCGCGCGAGGGCCGCGTCGAGGAGTTCGGCCGGTGATACGTCACCCCGCACCACCAACTCGGCGAGCCCGACCGCGTCGTACGTCCCGTAGTCCCGGTAATCCACCGCGCACCCCTACTGACTTGGCGTCAAGAATGCACCGGAGCGTAGATCGTCGGCGCCACGAGCGGCAACGGGGCCGAACCGGCCCTGTGGTGTGCGGGTCGGCTCGCCGGGGGCCTCGCTGCCCCTATCGGCTCGGGGCGCTCCGGCTCGGGGCGGGCCGGGACACGGGAACGACGTTGCCCGCGGCGTTGCAGCGGACGGTCCAGGGGGTCCCGTAGCCCTCCTCGTAGACATGTACGTCCACGTCGGGGGGTTGTTTGCCGTCGGGCACGCGGGCGTTGGCGGCGGTGCAGATGATCTGGCTGAGTCCGAGGCCGCCGCCACCGGTCATCCGCGCCACGGGCACCGGAAGGCGCAGGTCCACGGCGCCGTCGGCGGCCTCGGCGAGCAGGCGGCCGTGGATCGGGGGCACCTCGGTGATCAGGCCGCGGGCGCGTTCGGCGGCGTCGGGGCCCTTGAGGAGCAGGTCGAGTGCCTGTTGCGGGGTGGCGGGGGTGTCGACCTCGCGGGTGACGGCCTGGATGCCGTTCGGGCTGACGAAGTAGAGCTGGGCGTATTGGCTCGTGGATCCCGGTTCACGGAGGCCGGACGCCGGGGCGCCGGCCCGGACGGGGCCGGTGGAGCCGATGCCGCAGCCTGCCGCCAGCAGTCCCAACACCGCTGCCAGACAGGCGAGTTGGCGCCTCATGACTGGTCCTCCTGCCGGAACGTGCGCGGGACGGTGAGGGTGAACACCGCGCCGCCGCCAGGGAGGTTGGCGGCGACGAGGGTACCGTGGTGCAGCCGTACGTTCTCCCTCGCGATGGCGAGTCCGAGGCCGCTGCCCTCGGAGCGGACGCGCGCGGCGTCGGCCTTGTAGAAGCGGTCGAAGACGTGCGGCAGGACGTCGTCGGGGATGCCGGGGCCGTTGTCGGCGACGTCGATGACCAGGGCTTCGCTTGTGACGGTCGCCCGGACCGTGACGGGAGCGGCGCCGTGGCGCAGCGCGTTGCCGATCAGGTTGGCGAGGACGACGTCGATGCGGCGCGCGTCGACCCGGATGCGCGGATCGCCCTCGGGAAGCTCGGTGACCACCTCGTCGGGCTCGCGCCAGCCGCGCAGGTGGAGGGTCTTCTGTACGACGGTGCGCAGGCTCATGTCGTCCAGGTGCAGCACCGCCGCGCCCGCGTCGAAGCGGGAGATCTCCATCAGGTCCTCGACCATGCCGGTCAGCTTGCGGGTCTCGTCGCTGATGAGGAGGACCGCGTCGGCGGTGTCCGGGGGCAGCGTGCCGGAGCGGGCGTCCTCGTCGAGGGCGTCGGTGACGGCGGCCATCGCGGCGAGCGGGGTCCGCAGCTCGTGCGAGACGTCGGCGGCGAACCGGCGGGCGTTGGCCTCCATGCGCCGCAGCTCGGCGTCGTCCCGCTCCAGCGCGGCCGCCATGGTGTTGAACGTGCCGGTCAGCGCGGCGAGTTCGTCCTTGCCTACGACGTCCAGGCGGGTGTCCCGGGCGCCCGAGGTGATCTTCTCGGCGGCGGTACGCAGCTGTCGTACGGGACGCAGGACGCGGCGGGCGGCGAACAGGGCGGGGACGACGGCGAGGGCGAGTGCCGGGACGGCGCCGGCCCAGGCGGCGGTGATCAGGGCGGAGATGTCGGCGCGTTCGCCGTCCAGGGACAGGACGGCGTAGGCGACGAGGCCCGACGGCTTCTCCGGTTCTTTGCCGATGCCTCCCTTGCCCCTGTTTCCCTTGCCTTCGCCTACCTTGCCTGCGTCTCCCTTGCCCGTGTCTCGCGTGCTCCCGTCGCCGTAGCCGACCGGCATGCCGATCAGCAGGCGGGGTCCGTCGGCGTGCTCCACGCGTTCGTAGAAGGTGGCGTCACCGCTCTTTGTCGCGTCGCGCAGGGCGCCGCTGACGTCGGCCGCGGTGCCGATGAGCGGTCCGCCGTCGCGGGAGACGGCCGTGTGCCAGCCGCGCGAGCCCGAGGCGCGGTCCAGTTGGCGCGCGAAGGTGCGCAGGTCCGTGTCGGTGGGATCGGCCGGCAGGTTGGGGGCGAGCGAGTCGACCTGGAGGCGCAGATCGTGGACGGCGCTGTTCTGGGTACGGTCCAGGATCGCGTCGCGGGCCTGCCGGAAGGTGAGCGCGGCGGTGATCAGCGCGCTGAAGGCGGCGACGAGGACGAAGGCGACGACCAGGCGCGGGCGCAGTCCACGGGGCGTACGTAGGCCACCGGGCGAGCGCGGTCCACGGCGCGGGGCGAGCCTCATGCGGGCAGCGGGCCGAAGCGGTAGCCGAAGCCGCGCACCGTCTGGACGTACACCGGGCTGCGCGGGTCCTCCTCGACCTTGGCGCGCAGCCGCATCACGCAGGCGTCGACGAGGCGGGCGTCCCCGTAGTAGCTGTGTTCCCAGATGTCCTCAAGGAGTTGCTGGCGGCTGAAAGTCCGCTCCGGGGCGGCGCTGAGGAAGAGCAGCAGCTTCAACTCGGAGGGGGCGAGCGGGAGTTCATGACCGTGCTTGCGGACGATGAGCGCGTCGCGGTCGATTTCGAGGTCGCCCGCCCGGGTCGGCCCGGCGCCCGTGGCGGTGTCGGCCTGGGCGGGGGCGACGCGGCGCAGCACCGCGCGGATCCGGGCGTCGATGACGGCGGCGCCCGCGGGTTTGACGACGTAGTCGTCGGCGCCCGCCTCCAGGCCGACCACGACGTCGATGTCGTCGCCGCGCGCGGACAGGATCACGATGGGTACCTGACTGGTCTCGCGGATGCGTTGGCATACGTCCAGGCCGCTCATGCCGGGGAGCATCAGATCGAGGAGCACGAGGTCGGGCTTGAAGGCGGCCAGGGCGTCGAGGCCGTCCTCGCCGGTGCCGACGGCCTCGGTCTCGTGCCCGTTGCGGGACAGGCCGAGGACGACACCGCGGCGTACGGCCGGATCGTCCTCGATCAGCAGGACACGGGTCATGTACGGGTCCTTCCACGGGGTGCGCGTTTTGCGGCGTTACGTGAGCTATTGGGTGGTGGGGTGGATCGCCCACTGTACGGGTGGGGGCGTGGGGGTCACCTCAACTGATCGACGTCGACCGTGCCCACCCCCGTCACCGGCTCGGGCACCGCCACCCACAGCACGGCTCCCGCCAGGGCCACCGCGCCCACCACGATCGGCCCGCGCCCGCCACGCGCCCACCCCGCCCGGAACCGCACGGGATCCTCGACGCACCGCGTCGTCACCGCGGCGGCCGCCAGTGAGACCCCGATCGCGACGGCCGTCCCGCCCCAGTCCCCCAGCGCCGTGAGCCGCGGCAACAGCAGCAGGTACACCGGCCAGTGCCACAGATACAGGCTGTACGACAGCCTGCCCAGGCCACGCGGCAGGCGGCTGCCCGCGATCCGTGCCGCCCGGGTGCCGGGCACCTGGGCCATCAGGACGATCAGCACGGCCGCGGTCAGGGAGTGCAGGAAGAGCCCGCCCTGGAAGAGCAGGGGCGCCTTCTCGCCCTCGGTCACCGCCCACGCCACCGCGAGGCCGCACGCCAGGGCCAGGCACACCGGGTCGGCTACGCGGGGCGGCACCCGGCGTACGAGGTTCCGTACCGGCGCGGTCGCCACGAGCGCCCCGAGCAGCAGGGCGGCGGCACGCGTGTCGGTGCCCTCGTAGGCGCGGGTGGTGTCCACCGCGGCGCCGAGCGAGACGGTCAGGGCGAGGGAGACCAGGGCGCCCGCCCCGGCGAGCGCGGCCACGATCCGCTCGCCGCACCGCGCCCGAGCGGCCACCGCCACCACCAGCGGCCAGGCCAGATAGAACTGCCACTCCACCCCGATGCTCCACAGGTGCGCGAAGACACGGGTGTCGGAGGCGTTCCAGTAGCCGATCTGCTCGGTGATGTAATGCCAGTTGACCGCTTGGGCGCCGACCCAGGGCATGTCGTCGAGCGCGAAGCGGAGTTGCTCCGGGCTGCCCCACGCCCACGTGGCCGGGACGGTCACGACCACCACGCAGAGGAGAGCGGGCAGCAGGCGGCGGGCACGGCGACCCCAGAACGCGGCCAGGTCGATCCGGCCGCGCGCCCGGCGCTTCGCGCCACGCGCCTTCGCCTTCGCCTTCGGTTTCGCCTTCGCCTCGCCGAGCAGCAGCCCGGTGATCAGGAACCCGGAGAGCACGAAGAACAGGTCGACGCCGAGGAATCCGCCGCGCAGGTGCCCGGCGTGGAAGAGCAGCACGGCCCCGACGGCGAAACCGCGGAGCCCGTCGAGGGCGGTGATGTGCGAACGGCCCGCGGCGCTTCCGTCACGCGGCACAGCGGAGCTTGCCGTAGCGCTCGTCGCCGGTCCAGGACTTCTGCGCCCAGGAGTCCACCGGCGCCGGCGTGAAGCTCTGCTGCTTGCCGAGCTCCCCGCTGAACCACTTGGCGAAGGCGGCCGCCCCCTGCTGGCAGTTGTGGATCCCGTCCGGGGCGCGCAGCGCCTGCTTCGCCGTGGCGTCCGTGCCCCACACCTTCGAGGCGTCGAGGAACGTCGCCGCGCCGCCGCTCTTCCCGGCGACCTCCGCGGCCACCTTGGGCGCGGTACGCATCTGCGCCTCGTGCTGCTTGTAGAACCCGTCGATCTTGATGGGCGGGGACGGTACGAACACGACGTCGGCCCCGGCGTCCTTGGCCGTGTCGACGACCTTCTCGTAGGCGGCGCGCTGCTGGTCCCGGCTTCCCCAGTCGTACGTCGTGATCTGGTACGCGACCACGGTGGGCCGGAACGACTCGATGTCCTTGGCGAGGCGCTTCCACGAGTCGCCGGAGATCATCTGCGTGATCTTCTCGCCACTGTCGACGACCGTGCCGCCGCCGTCCGAAGAGGAGTCCTTGAACTCCACACCACTGGCCTTCAGGGCCGCGCCCAGGGCGGGGGCCTCGGCGCCCGCGATGGAATCGCCCAGCCAGAGCACCTTCGTACCGGTGCTGGGCGTCTTGCTCGCCGTCTTGCTCTTCCCTTCGTCCCTGGCGCCGGAGCCGTTGTCGCCGCATGCGACCAAGGTGAGGCCGAGGGCGGCGACCGCGGCGACCGCGCCCAGGGCGTGGCGGGCCGGGCGGCGAGGAGAACGGGAACGGGACTTGCGCTTGCTGTTCATGCGCCCAGCACAACAGTCCCCGGGCGCCCGACCGGCCGCCGTCATCGTTTGCTCATACTCCGGGCAAGAAGCGCTCATGAAGCCCGACGCCGCACGAGCTGAGCGAGTTCAGCCGAAAGCGGACTCGGACTCGAATTCAGGCCCGGACCAGGTCTCCCGACGCAGGAGTTCCAGCAGAGCCGTCTCCGCCGGGCCCGGGCTCTGCCGGAGTACGGCGATGACGGGCTGGGTCACGGCCGGGGACACCGGGCGCGCGAGGTGCTCCTGGCCCTGGGGCACCGCGGAGGACGGAACGAGCGTGGCCCCGAGGCCGAGGGCGGCCCAGCGCACGGCCGTCGCCGTCTGGGACACGCGGGCGACGGTGGTCGGGGGCAGTTCGTTGTCCCGCAGCACGCTCAGGAGCACGCCGTCGAGCGCGCTGTCGCGGTCGAACCGCACCCACGCCTCCCGCTCCAGTTCGCGCAACTCGACCCGGTCCGCGGCGAGCAGCCGGTGCCCGGCGGCAAGGACCACGGCGAACGCCTCGTCGCCGAGGTGGTGCGCGTTGGCGGGGCTGCGCTCGCACGCCGCCATCAGGGCGAGGTCGAGCACGCCCCGACGGCACAGCCGCTCCAGCTCGGCGGAGCTCGGCTCCTCGAAGACGGTGACCTCAAGGCGCGGGAAGCGGCGACGCAGCGCGCCAAGGGCTCCCGGAAGCTGCCGCGTACCGAAGCCCATCTGCACCGCGACCACCAACTCGCCCACCAGATCGTCGGACCCGGCCCGCGCCGTCGCCGTCGCCCGCCGTGCCGCCCGCACCGCGACCTCCGCCTCCCGCAGGAACGCGCGGCCGACCGCGGTGGGCACAAGGCCGGTCGGCGTACGGTCGAACAGCTGCACGCCGAGGTCCCGTTCCAGGCCTCGGATCTGCTGGGACACCGACGGCTGAGCGACGTGCAGCAGCTCGGCCGCCGCGGTCACCGAGCCCTCCTCGGCGACGGCCAGGGCGTACTCGTACTGACGAAGGCTCATCGGCTAGCCCTTCAAGTCCGGCTTCAGGTCCGGCTTCGAATCCGGCTTCCAGTCCTGGACGAGGAGCCCGAGCAGCACCTCGTCCAGGAACTCTCCCAGAACCCAGGCCGAGGAGCGCAGCACGCCCTCGCGGACGAAGCCGTTGCGTTCGGCGGAGCGCAGCATGGCGGCGTTGTCCGAGAGCGTCTCGATCTGCAGGCGCTGCATGCCGCGTACGACGAAGCCGTAGTGGCAGAGGACCGCGACCACATCGGTGCCGTAGCCCTTGCCGCGGGCGGACGGCAGCAGGCCGAGGCCGATGTGGGCGGACCGGTTGTGGTTGTCGATGCTCCACAGCGTCGCGGTGCCGACGAGCGCGCCGCCGTCCAGCTCCACCACGGAGAACGGGACGTGGCTCTGCTCCTTGTCGTCCACCGCGAGCCGCGAGTCCTCCTGGCCGGGTGTGATCGGACGCCACGGACGGCCGTCGGCCCGCGAGCCGTTCACCACGTCGTCGTAGAGCTCGGTCCGCAGGACCGGGATGTCGTCCATGTGCCGGGCCCTGAGCCCGACCTTGCCTCCCCTTAGCATGCAAGGTTCCTATCCGACCTGGCTGACCTGCGCAAACCAATATGCGGACGGCCGTCTCAGGCGGTGCGGCAGGGGCGGCAGGGGTGGCCTGGACACCGGTCGGCAGAGTCTGCCCGGCGACCGGGTAACGTCGGCGCGAACGGTTCATGAGCGGCAGCATGTGAGCAGCGGAGATCACCCTGAACGAGACGGGCACCGACACCAGCACGGGAACGGAAGCCGGGCCGGAAGGCACGGCCGGGAGCGGCACGAGAGCCATCCCGGACCTCAAGCGGGCGGAAGGCGCGGCCGCCACGGACGGCCGCCGCGTCAAGGGCGAGCGGCGCCGCCGGGCGCTGATAGAGGCGACCGTACGCGTCATCGCGCGCGACGGCGCCGGGGGCGTCACGCATCGCACGGTGGCCCGTGAGGCGCAGCTGCCGACGACCGCGACGACGTACTACTTCAGCAGTATCGACGCGCTGCTCACCGCGGCGCTGACGCAGTGCATGGAGGAGGACTCCGCGCGCATCGAGGCGCTGGTCGAGGCGCCGGACGACGGCGTCGACAAGCGCCGGGCGCTGGCGCTGCTGATGGCGGGGATCCTGACGCCGCCCGGACATCTGCTCGCCGAGTTCGAGCTGTGCCTGCTCGCGGTGCGCCGCCCGGAGCAGCGCGCGGCGACCCGTCGCTGGAAGGAGGCCCTGGCCGCCTTCGCCCGCGCGTTCACGGACGACCCGCTGCGCGTCAAGCTGTTCACGCAGGCCTACGACGGCCTGCTCCTCCAGGGCCTGCTCGACGACGAGCCGCCCACGGCGGACGAGTTCGAGGAACTGCTGCGGGAGTTGCTGCCGGATCCGGCGAAGGGCTGACGCTCTGGCCCCCGGCCACCGACTGCCGGCCGGTCCCGGCAGCGTGTCTCCGCGTGTGACGGGCGGGCGCCTCAACCCGTGACGGGCGGCGGCGCCTCAACGCGTGGCGCGCGCCCCTCCGTTGACGTGCAGCACCTGGCCGGTGATGTGGCGGGCCGCCGGGGAGGCGAGGAAGGCGACGGTGCCCGCGATGTCGGAGGGCGCGCCGGCGCGGCCGGTCGCGGTGGCCGCCACCAGCTGCTCGCGCCGCTCGTGCGAGAGCCGGTCGCGGAAGAACTCGGTGTCGGCGATGTAGCCGGGCGCGACGACGTTGGCCGTGATGCCACGGCGGCCGAGCGCGTGCGCCAGGTCGATGTTCCAGTTGGCGAGGCCCGCCTTGGCCGCGCCGTAGGAACCGGCCGGCTGCTCGGCGGCGATCGAGCCGATGTGGACGACGGCGCCGCCGGCGGCGAGCCGGTCCTCCAGCGCCTTCGTGGTGAGCGCCGCGCCGACGAGGTTGGCGTCGAGGTTGGCGCGGAAGTCCCGGGCGTAGGAGGCGAGGTCGGTCTTGCCGTCGGTGTCGAACGCGATGTTCCCGCCCGCGTTGTTGACCAGAACGTCGATCCGTTCGGGCAGTTCGTCGAGGAGGCGGGTGAGCGCGGCGGGGTCGGTGTGGTCGCAGATCGCCGTGCGGGCACCGGTCTCGGCGGCCACTTCCTTGAGCGGGCCGGGGCGCCGGCCGGTGACGATCACGCTCTCGCCCTCGGCTGCGAAGTGCCTCGCGATCGCGCGGCCGATGCCCGTGCCGCCACCGGTGACCAGGATGGTGCGTGCCATATGCTGAGCTCCGAATCAGATCCGTTTAGGGCTAAATTTAGACCTGAATATATCACTCGGGAGGGTCACGGTGGCAAGGAATCCGCAGACGGGGCGGGACGGCGACGGCGGAGACCGCGACGGGGCGCGCACCCCGGGCCCCGCCGCGCCGCAGGACCCCGAGCGCGCCCACTCCGCCCGGGAGATCGCCGCCGCATGGGAGCGCGAGCGCCCCGGCACCCCGGTCTCCTCGATCGGGATCGTCACACCGATCTGGCAGTTGGCCAAGCTGTTCGGCGACGACCGCCGCCGGGTCCTGGCACGGGCCGGGGTGGACACCGCCACGCTCGACCTGCTGAGCGTGCTGCGCCGCAGCGGCCCCCCGTACGCCCTGAGCACCCGCGAACTCGGGCGCCGTTCACTGGTGACGGCGGGTGCCGTCTCGCAGCGCGTCGCCCGCGCCGAACAGGAGGGCCTGGTGACCCGCGAGGCGGCCGGGGGCCGCCCCCGCACGGTGCTCGTCACCCTGACCCCGGCCGGGCACGACCTCGTCGAGGCCACGGTCGACCAAGTGCTCCACCGCGAGGCCGACTTGGTCGCCGGCCTCACTCCCGAGCAGCAGGCCGGCCTCACGGAACTCCTGCACGTCCTGCTCACGGACGTACAGAGCCGGGTGGGCGACGACCGGCTCAGCCAGGTCGGCGGGGAGTGAGGCGGGGCCCGGCACCACGGGCCCAGCGCCCTGGGGGACCGGCACCCAGGGCCCAGCACCATGGGTGCCGGTCCCCCTCACAGCGCCTCCCGCACCAACTGCACCGGATGCCAGGCGTTCCGTTCCGTGCCGTGGAAGATCTGCTGGCGGCACGACGCGCCCGTGGCGACGACGACCGTGTCGTCGGACGCGGCGCGGACCGCGGGGAACAGGCGGTCCTCGCCCACGGTCATCGACACGTCGTAGTGCTCCGATTCGAAGCCGAAGGAGCCCGCCATGCCGCAGCAGCCCGCGTCGAGTTCCTGGACCTCGACGCCGGGGATGCGGCGCAGCAGGGCGACGGTCGCCGCCGTGCCGACCTCGGCTTTCTGGTGGCAGTGGCCGTGGTAGAGCAGGGTGCGGCCGTGGAGCCAGGAGTCGGGGCGCAGAGAGAGGGCGCCGTCGTCGATGGCTTCGGTGAGGAGTTCTTCGAGCTGGCGGACGCGGCCCGTGACGGCCTCGCGGGCGGAGTCGAGGGGCAGCAGGGCCTTGTGTTCGTCGCGCAGCGTCATCAGGCAGGACGGCTCACAGCCGGTGATGGGGGCGTCGGGGGGCGAGGTCTCCGTGATGCGGTGGACGAGTTGGAAGGCCTTGTCGCTCGCCTCGTCGAGGAGTCCCTTCGACAGCGCGGCGCGGCCGCAGCAGCCGCCGCTCTCCAACTGCACGGCCCATCCGGCGCGTTCGAGCAGTTCGACTGCGGCCTGGCCTATTTCCGGTTCGGTGTACGTGGTGAAGGAGTCGGCGAGCATGACGACCGTGCCCCGGGGCGCCGCGACGACGGCGGACGGGCGGCGGCCGAACCAGCGGACCAGGTTGCGGCGGGCGTAGCGCGGCAGCGGGCGGTGCGGGGTGATGCCGACGGTGCGGTGCAGGAGTCGGCGTAGGAGGGGGATGCGGCCGGGCAGGTTGGACAGGGGGGCGGTGGCCGAGCCGAGGCGGTTGAGCAGGCGGATGGCGCCGAAGATCCGGGAGCGCAACGGTGTGCCGTGCTCGTCGTGGTGGTGGGCGAGCGCCTCCGCCTTCAGTGATGCCATGTCGACGCCCAGCGGGCACTCGCTCTTGCAGGCCTTGCACATCAGGCACAGGTCGAGGACCTCGTGCAGCCGCTCGTCGCCGAGCGCCTTGTGCGGGTCGGGTGCGGAGAGGGCTTTGACGAGGGCGCCCGCGCGGCCGCGCGTGGAGTCCTCCTCGTTGCGGGTCGCCATATAGGAGGGGCACATCGTGCCGGTCTCGCTCTTGCGGCACAGGCCGATGTTCATGCAGCGGTCGGCGGCGGCCCGCATGCCGCCGGATATCTCGAAGTCGAGCCGCGTGCGCAGGCCCGGCGCGGGCGGCAGCGCGGGGTCCCGCAGGTGCTCGGTCATCGCGGGCGCGTCGACGATCTTGCCGGGGTTGAGCCGGTTGTCCGGGTCGAAGAGGCCCTTCACGCGCCGCATCGCCTCGTACAGCTCGTCGCCGAACAGCTCGCGGTTGAACTCGCTGCGGGCGAGGCCGTCGCCGTGTTCGCTGGAGTTGACGCCGCCGTACTCGGTGACCAGGTCCTTGATCTCCTCGGCGACCTCGCGCATGGTCTGCCGCTGCGCGGGATCGGTGACGTCGAGGAACGGGCGGATGTGCAGACAGCCCACCGAGCAGTGGCCGTAGAACCCGGCGGTGAGGCCGTGGCGGTCCAGGACCTTCTTCAACCTGGCGGTGTACGCGGGCAGATGGACCGGGTCGACGGCGGTGTCCTCGATGAACGCCAGCGGCCGGAGCGTGCCCTCACTGGCGGCCATGAGCAGGCCGAGGCTGGACTTGCGGACCTTGAGCAGCGCCGTCTGGTCGGCCCGGGAGAGCGCGGCGAGGGTGTGATAGCCGTGGCCGTGCCGCTGCCACAGCTTCTTCAACCTCTCTACGTTGGCGATGAGTTCACGTTCGTCGTCGCCGGTGAAGGAGACGAACAGGAGCGCGTCCGGGTCGCCTTCGAGGACGGTGGCGAGCGAGGCGTACTCGATCTTCTGCCGGGACAGGTCGAGGATCGTGCGGTCCATCAGCTCGACGGCGGCCGGGTCGCAGGCGAGTGCGTCCTGGGTGGCTTCGATGGCTCCGGCCACCGAGGTGAAGTGGCCCACGGCGAACACGGTGTGCGCCGGTTTCGGTACGAGGTCCACCAGGGCGCGGGTGCTGATGGCGAGGGTGCCCTCCGAGCCGACGAGGAACTTCGCCAGGTCGAACGGCGTGTCCTCGCGGGCGAGCCGGTCCAGGCGGTAGCCGCCCGCCCGCCGCCAGTGGCCGGGGAATCCGGTGGCGATGGCGTCGGCGTTCGCCGCGACGAGCGCGGGCAGTTCGCGGTGGATGCGGCCGTCCAGGCCGGTGCCGCGGGCGCGGTCCGCGTGTTCGCGCGCGGTCAGCGGCGACAGGTGCGCGGTGCTCGCGTCGGCGAGCACGACGTCGAGGGCGCGTACGTGGTCGATGGTCATGCCGTACCGCAACGAGCCGCTGCCCGCCGAGTTGTTGCCGACCATGCCGCCGATGGTGGCGCGGTTGCTGGTGGAGGTGTCGGGGCCGAACATCAGGCCGTGCGGTGCGGCGGCGCGGTTCAACTGGTCCTGGACGACTCCCGTTTCGACCAGGGCGGTGCGGCCCTCGGGTTCGAGGGCGACGATGCGCCGCATGTGCCGGGACAGGTCGAGGATGATGCCGGGTCCTGTGGTCTGCCCGGCGAGGCTGGTCCCCGCGCCGCGCGGCACGACGGACACGCCGTGCTCGGCGGCGGCGGCCACCGTGGCCTGCACGTCCTCGGCGTGCCGGGGGAAGACGACGCCCAGCGGCGTGATGGCGTACATGCTGGCGTCGCGTGCGAAGAGGTGGCGGCTGTAGTCGTCGAAGTTGACCTCGCCGTCGAGGTCGGCGCGCAGCCGCCGCGCGAGGTCGCCGCCGACCTCGTCGCGCTCGACTTCCGTGGACTCCGTGCTGGTGGTCATGCGACACGCTCCTGGGTGCTGAAGGGGCGTACGAGAAAAGGGAGTTGATGGTCAGTCAGTTCAGCGGAGCCAACTGAGGTAGCGTCAGCTCGTCGGGCCGTGGCGTCAGTTCGTGCGGAGGTGGTCGAGCGCCGCCGTGAGGCCGTCCGGGCGGACGGGCAGCCCCGCGAGTTCGAGCCCCATCTGCACACCCGCGAGGGTCCCGGCGAGCGTGAGGTCGTTGAAGTGGCCGAGATGGCCGATGCGGAAGACCTTGCCCGCGAGCCGGCCGAGCCCGGTGCCGAGCGACATGTCGAACCGCTCCAGGACGATCTTCCGTACGGCGTCGGCGTCCTGGCCGTCCGCGAGGAGCACGGCGGTCAGCGAACCGGAGTGCTCGCGCTCGTCGGCGCACAGCACCTCCAGGCCCCAGCCGCGCACGGCCGCGCGGGTGGCGGCGGCGTGCCGGGCGTGCCGGGCCCAGACCTGTTCGAGGCCTTCCTCGGCGAGCATGTTCAGGGCTTCGTCGAGGCCGTACAGCAGGTTGGTGGCCGGGGTGTAGGGGAAGAATCCGGCCTCGTTCGCGTCGATGATCGGGGTCCAGTCCCAGTAGGACCTGGGGAGTCGGGCGGCGCTGGAGGCGGCGAGCGCCTTGTCGCTGACGGCGTTGAAGCCGAGTCCGGGCGGCAGCATCAGCCCCTTCTGGGAGCCGGTGACGGTCACGTCGACGCCCCAGTCGTCGTGCCGGTACTCGATGGAGCCCAGCGAGGACACCGTGTCGACCAGGAGCAGGGCGGGGTGTCCTGCCGCGTCGAGGGCGGCGCGGATCTCCGGGATGCGGCTGGTGACGCCGGTGGACGTCTCGTTGTGCACCACACACACGGCCTTGATCCGGTGGGCGATGTCGGCGTCGAGGCGCTGGGCGGCGGCCTCGGGCGAGGCGCCGTGCCGCCAGTCGCCGGGCACGAACTCCACCTCCAGGCCGAGGGATTGGGCCATGTCCCGCCACAGCGAGGCGAAGTGCCCGGTCTCGAAGCAGAGCACGCGGTCACCCGGGCTGAGCGTGTTCACCAGCGCCGCCTCCCAGGCGCCGGTGCCCGACGACGGATAGACGACGACGGGGCCCGAGGTGCCGAACACCGGCTTCAGAGCTTCGAGCACGCGCCGGGCGAGGTCCGCGAACTCGGGTCCGCGGTGGTCGAGGGTCGGGGCGGACATGGCGCGAAGGACCCGGTCGGGGACGTTCGTCGGTCCGGGGATCTGGAGGAAGTGGCGGCCGGTCCTGAAGGTCATTGCGCTTGATCTCCCCTCCACGCTTGTGCCGTATGACGGCACAGCGTATCGTGATGCGGCACGGTGGAGCATAGGGCTGTCACCCGGAGGGGGTCAACGGTGCAGAACGTCCTGAACACCTTGCGTGTGCTCGAAGAGTTGGCGGCGCGGCAGCCGGTCGGCGTCGCCGAGCTGGCCCGCGCCATGGAGCTGCCGAAGAGCACCGTCCAGCGGGCGCTCGGCACCCTGCACACGGCGGGCTGGATCAAGCAGACCGGCGCCACGCCCACCCGTTGGACGCTCACCACGAAAGCGCTGCTCATCGGGCGCCAGGCCACCGGCGAGCTGGGCCTGCGGGACGTGGCGGTGCCGGTGATGGAGGAGCTGCGCCGCAGCGTGGACGAGACCGTGCACCTGGCCGTGCCGGAGGGCGAGCGGGTCGTGCTCGTCGAGCGCCTGGAGACCACGCAGCCGGTACGGATCGTGCTGCCGCTCGGCCAGAACCTGTCCGGTCACGCCTCCGCCAACGGCAAGGCGATCCTGGCCGCCCGCTCCCCCGAGGCCATCGAGCGGTACCTCGCCCAGGACTTGACGCGCTTCACCGCGACGACGATCGACGACGCGGCCGCGCTGCGCACCGAGCTGGACACGGTCCGCGCCCGGGGTTACGCCCTCAACCAGGGCGAATGGCGCGAGGACGTGTCCGCGGTCGCCGCGCCCGTGCTCGGCCCCGACGGCAGCCCGGTGGCCAGCGTCAGCATCAACATGCCCACCAGCCGCTGCGATCGCGAGCGGCTCGACTCGCTGGGCGAGCATGTGCGGGCGGCGGCGCGGGAGATCAGCACGGCGCTGGGGTACGAGGCTCCGCGGAGGGCTCGTACGGGGTGAATTCGCCGGGGCCGCTCACGCCCTTACGGGCTGAACCTGTCCCGCGCGCCTACAAATCGGATGTGTCCGCGCCCCCTTGACGGGCCGTGACCGCCGTCACATACTCGCCAACGTTGCACAGGAGTTCCGCATGACGGAACTCCGAATCCACTCTGCGGACAGTCGGGCCGTCGCGGCTGCCCGCTCATGGCGGGGGTGCGGCCCACTGTGCCCCTCTGCCCCGGACGCCGCCACGGGTCCCTCCCGCATGCCCCACACTCGGCCGCAGCATGCGCACCGGCCGAAGTCCGAAGGCGAGGACGTGTCACATGGCAGACCATCTCATCGCGATCGGCGCACTGGTACTCATCTTCACGATCTCCACGTTCACCTCCGTCCACATGGGCGCCCTCGCGCTCGTCGCCGCCTTCGCCGTCGGCTCCGCGGTCGCCGGCGAGAACGCGGACGACGTGTTCGGCGGCTTCCCCGGCGACCTCTTCGTCGTCCTCGTGGGCGTCACGTTCCTCTTCGCCATAGCGAAGAACAACGGCACCATCGATTGGCTCGTACACGCCGCGACGCGCGCCGTCCGCGGCCGTATCGCACTCATCCCCTGGGTCATGTTCCTCATCACGGCGGCCCTCACCGCGGTGGGCGCGGTGGTGCCCGCGGCGGTCGGCGTGATCGCGCCCATCGGCATGAGCTTCTGCGCCCGCTACCGGATCAGCCCGCTGCTCATGGGCCTGCTCGTCATCAACGGGGCGAGTGCGGGCGGCTTCTCGCCCGCCAGCGTCTTCGGCAGCATCACCAACGGCGTCGTCGAACGCAACGACCTGCCGGGCAACCCGGGCCTGCTGTTCCTCATGTCGTTCCTGTTCAACGTGGCGCTCAGCGTGGTCGCGTACTTCATGTTCGGGGGTCGGCATCTGATCGGGCGGCGGGCGTCCGACACAGTGGAGGAGGAAGTGCCCGACGGCACCGGACCCGACGGCGGCGCCTCGGGCCCCGCCCCCACCGGCGCGCGCCACGGCCGCCCCTCCGCCCCCGCCCACGCAGCCACCGCAACCGTCGCACCCGCAACCACCGAAGCCCTCGAACTGCGCCTGGACCGCCCCCGCGCCCTGACCCTCATCGGCTTGCTCGGCATGGTCGCCGGGGCGCTCTTCCTCGACTACAACGTCGGCCTGATGGCGTTCACGGTGGTCGCCGTGCTCACCCTCGTCGACCCCGACGCGTCGCAGGGCGCCGTGGACCGCTGCGCCTGGTCGACGGTGCTGCTCGTCTGCGGCGTCGTCACCTTCGTGGGCGTGATGGAACGCATGGGCACGATCGACTGGCTCGGCGACAGCGTCGCGAAGATCGACTCCCCGCTCCTGGGCGCCCTGTTGATCTGCCTGATCGGCGCCGTGGTCTCCGCGTTCGCCTCCACCACCGGCATCCTCGGCGCCCTGATCCCGCTCGCCGTACCGTTCTTGATGGACGGTCAGGTCGGCGCGGTCGGCCTGATCATCGCCCTCGCCGTCTCCTCGTCGGTCGTCGACTCCTCCCCGCTGTCCACGAGCGGGGCACTCGTCACGGCCAACGCCCCCGAGGAGCTGCGCCCGCAGGTGTTCGGCGCCCTCATGAAGTGGGGCATGTCCATGGCCCTGATCGCACCGCTGGCGACTTGGGCGTTGTTCGTGGTGCCGGGGCAGGGGTGACGCGTCGTCAACTCGCTTGCGTTCCTCACTCCCGATCGCTGTCCTGGGGTGGCTGGTCTTCGTCGTTGTCGGCCGCTGCGCGGTCGTCGATGACGATGCGGACGGGTTCTGCGTCGGGGCGTGGTGAGGCGCTGAGGGAGCGCACGGTGTCGGCGACGCGGTCGTAGAGATGTTCCGCGATGGCCGCGGTGCCGGGTTCGACCGCTGGTGCGTGCTGGGTGCCGCGGAGACTGGTGAGGGCGGCGACGAGGCTGAGGCCGGAGACGTTCACGGTGACGGTGCCTTCGTGTTCGTCGACGGCGCCGGGGATGTGGAAGTGCCGGTCCTGGACCGCGTGCTCGACAAGGAAGGCCCAGGTGTCGCGGTGCACTTCGAGTTCGGCGGCGGAGATGCCTGCGGCCTTGCGCAGGAGCGCCACGTGCTCGCCGTCGAGGGCGTGTGCGTGGGCGGGTTGCTCGGTGTGGGCCGGGGCCGGTTCCGGGTTGCCCTGGGCGGGCGGCGGGCCTGCGGCCGCCGGTCGGCCGCGGTTGAGGTTGTTGAGTGCGGCCCTGATGCCGACGAGCTCGGTGCTGATGGTGGCGAGCGGCTCGCGGAGGTTGTCGCTGCCGCGGTCGAGCCCGCCGCGGACGGCGGAGCGGATCTCCCTGAGGCCGTCGTTGATGGCCGCGGTGGCTTCCTGGCGAGCCTGGTCCATGCCGTGCTGCTGATCGCTGACCTGCTGGCGGAGCTCGCCGAGTTCTCGGAGTACCTGGTGGATCAGCGCGTCGTTCCCCTTGTTGAAGATCGCCACGTTCCCCCCTGTGTCTTGGTTGAAGTGCACAGCGTCGGGACGGGGGCCGGGTGTCGGCAAGCGCGCGAATCGGACGCTTCCTGCGGCAGTACGCCGCCGACGCAGGAGAGACAGCAGTGGCCTACTGCCCCTGTCTCCGCCACCTCGTCCTCGGTGAGGTCAAGCTCAACTGCGGCGCATGAGGGCCCAAGCGCCCCCCGGAGCACGCGTGGTCGTGATCGACGGGCGGCGGGACGCCGTCTCCGCGCGGTAGCGGGCGCGGCGGGTGAGGCCCGGTGGGTCGAGGACGATCCACTCGTTGCCCTCGCGCAGCAGCCAGCCGCGTCGGGAGAAGTCCATGAGCACCTGGTTGACGCGTTCGCGCGACGCCCGGACATGGCGTGCCAGTTCGTCCTGGCTGAGGTCGAGGCTGAAGCGCAGGCCGAGCGGTGTGCGACGGCCGAAGCGGCTCGCCTGCTCCACGAGGGCGCGCGCGACGCGCGTGGCCACGTCGACGCCGGTGACGTCCTCCAGGCGGTCGTTGACGTTCCTGATCCGGGTCGCAAGCAGGTGCATCATCCGCAGCGAGGCCTCAGGGTGGCGGGCGAGCCAGCCGCGCATGGCGGGCACGGGGATCCAGCACAGGTCGGTCTCCTGGACGGCGGTGGCGGTCGAGTGCCGCGGTCCGCCGTCGAACACGCAGAGCTCGCCGAGGAGTTGGCCCGGGCCGACCATGGTGAACAGCACGTCCTTGCCCTCGGGGCCGGGCCGCGTCACCTTGACCTTGCCGCGCAGGATCAGGAAGACACAGTCGCCGTCCTCGCCCTCGACGAACACCGGCACCTCACGGCGGAACGTGCCGTGCACGGCGATCCGGTCGAAGTCCGCGAGGGCGGGGGCGGGCAGCCCCGCCAGGAGCGGAACGGCCGCGCCCGCGTACGTATCGTGCGCCACGCCTGGGCTCGTACCGTGCGCCAGGCCTGGGTTCACGCTGTGCGCCGTGCCTGCGTACGCGGCGTGCGTCGCGCCTTCGTACGCAGCGTGCGTCGGACGCATGGGCCACCTCCCGGGTCGGACCAATGGGCGCTATCCGCGCGGCGGCGCGGTGGACTCGCGTACCACCAAGGAGACCGGCAGCAGCAACGAGCGGGCGGGCCGCGCCGGTTCGGCCATGCAGTCGAAGAGCATGCGGGCGGCCTCGGCACCCACCGCGTGGTGCGGCACCCGCACCGTGGTGAGCGCGGGGCGCAGGCGCGACAGGAACGGCATGTCGTTGAAGCCGACGACGCTGATGGCGCCGGGACAGTCGATGCCGTGCTCGGCGAGGACGTCGTAGCAGCCGAGCGCCAGCAGGTCGTTGCCCGCCACCACGGCGGTGAACTCCGAGCGAGTGTCCAGGAGTTGGCGCATGGCCCGCGCACCGGACTCCTCGCTCCACTCCGCCGCCTCCGCCAGCAGGGCCGGATCGTCGGCGAGGCCCGCGTCGCGTACCGCGTGCCGGAAGGCGCGGGTCCTCGCGGCGCCGGTGGACGTGCGCGAGGGGCCGCCGAGCAGAGCGAGCCGGGTGTGGCCGAGGCCCAGGAGGTGGCGGACGGCCTGGGTGATCCCGGAGGTGTCGTCGGGCGAGACGCACGGGACGTCGAGGCCTTCGACGGACCGGTTGACCAGGACCATGGGGACGCCTTCGGCGTGCAGCGCGCGCAGGTAGGGGTGCTCGCGCAGGGCGGTGGCCACGATCAGACCGTCCACCTGTCGCGAGCGCAACGACTCGATCTGCGCGCGCTCACGCTCCGGGTCGCCCCGGGTGTCGACGATCCACGCGTGGTGGCCCGCCGGTTCGAGCACGCTCTCGACGCCGCGCACGATGGGCGGGAAGTAGGGGTTGGCCAGGTCGGGGACGATCAGGCCGACGGTGTGGGAGCGGGCCGTCCTCAGGCTGCGGGCTATCGGATTCGGCCGGTAGCCGAGGTCCTTGGCGACGCGCAGCACGCGGCGCGCGGTGTCGGCGCCCACCTGGGCGCGGGTCGCCGGGTTGAGGGCGCGCGAGGCGGTCGCCGGGTGGACGCCCGCCGTGTCGGCGACGTCGCGCAGGCGGACGGGGCGGGGCCTCAGCATGCCTGCGGGTCCAGCAGGCCGCGGGCCGGGTCCAGGGCGGTGCCGAGGGAGCCGTTGCCCGGCCGGTGGCGCAGGCGCAGTCCAAGCACGGTCTCCAGGGCTGCCCGGTCCGCGACGCCGTCGGGCACCAGGCCCTCGGCGGGGTCGCTGAGCCGGGCGGCGTACCGGGCGGCGAGATCGGCGGGCAGGTCGAGGGCCGCCCGCGTCTCTTGCAGTACGAGGGGGTCGAGCACCCGCGACACGATGAGGCGGGAGGTCTGCGCCAGGGCGGAGGACAGCGCGTGGGCGGCCTGGGCGCGCACCGGGCCCACGGCCGTGAGCACGGTACCGAGGTAGGGCCCGCAGACCTCCGCGATCCCGGCCAGGCGCACCGCTCCGGCGGCCTCCGCGCGCAGGTCGCTGCCGGCGCCCAGTACGGTCGCGGCGCAGCGGCCGTCGAGGAGTGCGGTGAGTCGGCGAGGGGTCGCGCCGAGGGAGCGGATCTCGTAGTCGCCGTCGCCGGCGGACGCCCCGATGCCGGATGTCCCGGCGGCGGGCACCCCGATCACGGGTGCCTTCAGGCCCAGGGATTCCAGCACGGCGTACAGGCCGAAGGCGAACCCCGAATCGGGTACGTCGACGCCGACCGCGGTGCCGTGCAGGGTGTCGGCGCCGGTGCTGCCGGGCCTGGCGTACACAGCGAGGCCGAGTCCGCGGTCGAGGGCCGTGAGGATGCGGGCGTCGCCGGTGCGGCCGAGCGGGTTGTCGCGGACGAAGCGGTAGGCGATGACGTTGTCGGGGCTGGTGAACGCGGCGTCGAGGTCGCCGTCGAACAGGCCGCGGAACTGGTCCGTCGAGGAGCTGACGGGCACTTCGACGACGGCCAGACCGTGCCGGTCGAGCAGTCCGGCCGCGCGCGCCACGCGCAGCAGGACGGACGGGCTGAAGACGCCGACGGTGAGAGAGCGATCGCGCATCTGCGCTCCTGAACTCTGGAGAAGGACTGGAGAAGGAGGGGCTGGGATGGGCGCCCCAGTCCAAGGCGGGGTCCGTACGTGTGCAATCGATTGTGGTGAGTTCAACTCCTCCGTGACAAGGGGAGGGGGCGAGATGAGGCTGAACTTCCCACAATCGATTGCTCCGGTCGATGACATGGAAAAGGGAGTGGACCGTGGACACCATCGCAGCAGCGCGCCCCACCGCGGGCTGGATCGGCACCGGCCGCATGGGCTTCGCCATGGCCCGCCGACTGGCCGGGGCGGGCGTGGACCTGGCCGTCTGGAACCGCACGGCCGCGCGGGCCGCGCCACTCACCGAGCACGGGGCGACCGTCGTCGACTCGGTCGCCGAACTCCGCGGCCGCGACGTGGTCTTCACCATGGTCTCCACCGAACACGTCCTGGACCAGGTCCTGTTGGGCGACGGCGGACTCCTCACCGAACCCGGTCGGGCGCCCGGCACCGTCGTGGACTGTTCCACCGTCTCCCCCGAGGCGTCGGCGACGCTGCGGGCGGCCTGCGCGGAACGCGGCACCGCGTTCCTGGCCGCGCCGGTCAGCGGCAACGCGAAGGTGGTCGAGGCGGGCCGCCTCAGCCTCGTCGCGTCCGGTCCCGAGGCGACGTACCGTCAAGTGGCCCCACTGCTCGGGCTGATCGGGCGCTCCGTGACGTACGCCGGGGAGGGCGAGGGCGCGCGCCTGGTGAAGGTCGCGCACAATCTGGTGCTCGGCATCCTCGCCCAGGCGCTCGCCGAGACGGCGGTGCTCGCCGAGAAGGGCGGCGTCTCGCGCCGCGCCTACCTGGAGTTCCTCAACGACAGCGTGCTCGGCTCGGCGTTCACCAGGTACAAGACTCCGGCGCTTGTACGCCTTGACTACACGCCGACGTTCACGCCGGTGCTCCTGCGCAAGGACTTCGACCTGGGGCTGACGGCGGGGCGCGATCTTGGCGTGCCGCTGCCGCTCGCTTCGGCGACCGCACAGCTCGTGCAGGCGTGTGTGAGTTCCGGCCGGGAGGCGGAGGACTTCTCCGTACTTCTTGATCTTCAGGCAGCAGCCTCGGGTCTGGAGATCAAGCCGGAGACAGGTGCGGTCGACGACGGCCTTTCGGACACGGACACCGGCACCGGCACCGGCTCCGACACTGGCACCAGCACCGGCACGAGCGCGAGCGCCGACGCATGACCGCCCCCCTCGCCGCCCCCGGCCACATGAGCGTCGACTACGAACAACGCGTCGACTTCGACCGCCTGCGCCGCCACCGCCTCGGCCGCGCCCGAGCGGCACTCGACGCCTCCGGCTGCGGCGCGTTCCTCCTCTTCGACTTCTACAACATCCGCTATACGACGTCGACTTGGATCGGCGGAGCCCTCGGGGACAAGATGACGCGGTACGCCCTTCTGACCCGCGGCGGCGAACCGCGCCTGTGGGACTTCGGGTCCGCCGCCCGCCATCACCGCCTGCACAGCCCCTGGCTCGCCCCGGACCACTGCCACGCCGGCATGCTGGGCCTGCGCGGCGCCATCGCCCCGAGCGCCGGGCTGATGCGCGCCGCCGTGCGGGAGATCAAGGGGCTCCTGGAGGACGCGGGCCTGGCCGGGGAGCCGGTGGGCGTGGACCTCGTCGAGCCGCCCTTCCTCTTCGAGATGGAACGACAAGGGCTGCGCGTCACCGATGCCCAGCAGCACATGCTCGACGCACGGGAGATCAAGTCGCCCGACGAGATCACTCTGCTCACCCAGGCCGCGGCCATGGTGGACGGCGTCTACCAGGACGTGGTGGAGGCGCTCAAGCCCGGCGTGCGTGAGAACGAGATCGTCGCGCTGGTCAACCAGCGTCTGTACGCGAGGGGTTCGGACCAGGTCGAGGCGGTCAACGCGGTCAGCGGCGAACGCTGCAACCCTCATCCGCACAATTTCTCCGACCGCCTCATACGCCCCGGCGACCAGGCCTTCTTCGACATCATCCACTCCTACAACGGCTATCGGACCTGCTACTACCGCACGTTCGCGGTGGGCACCTCCACGGCCTCGCAGCGCGACGCCTACGCCCGTGCGCGCGAGTGGATGGACCGTGCGATCGCGGCCGTGAAGCCGGGCGTCGGCACCGATGAGATCGCGCGGCTCTGGCCGGCGGCGACGGAGTTCGGCTTCGAGGACGAAATGGCCGCGTTCGGGCTGCAGTTCGGGCACGGGCTCGGCCTCGGCCTGCACGAGCGGCCGGTGATCTCGCGACTCAACAGCCCGCGCGAGCCGCTGGAGCTGAAGCCCGGCATGGTCTTCGCGCTGGAGACATACTGCCCGGCCGACGACGGCTTCTCCGCGGCGCGCATCGAGGAGGAGGTCGTGGTCACGGAGGACGGGGCGCGCGTCCTGACGCTGTTCCCGGCGGACGACCTCGTGGTCGCCAACGCGTACTGACCCAGAAGGAGGCCCCATGCACAACGCCACGACCACCCCCATTCCCACGCACACCGACCTCCACATAGCCGGCCGCCCCGCCCCGGCCGCCGACGGAAGCCGCTTCCCCGTGCACGACCCCGCCACCGGCGCCGCCATCGCCGAGGTCGCCGACGCGGGCGTCGACGACGCGCTGCGGGCAGTGGACGCGGCGTACGAAGCGGCCGACCGCTGGGCAGCGACGCCACCCCGCACCCGCTCCGAACTCCTGTGCAAAGCCTTCGACTTGATGAAGAATCAGGGAGAGGAACTCGCCCACCTCATCACGGCCGAGAGCGGCAAGGCCCTGCCCGACGCCCGTGCCGAAGTCGCCTACGCCGCCGAGTTCTTCCGCTGGTACGCCGAGGAGGCGGTCCGCGCCACCGGGTCCCTGACGACCGCCCCGTCCGGCGGTCACCACATCCTCGTGAGGCACCAACCCGTCGGCGTGTGCGTGCTCGTGACGCCGTGGAACTTCCCGGCCGCCATGGCCACCCGCAAGATCGCCCCGGCGCTCGCGGCGGGCTGCACGGTGGTACTCAAACCGGCCAGTGACACGCCTCTCACCGCTCTGTACGTCGCCACGCTGCTCGAAGAGGCCGGGGTCCCGCCGGGCGTCGTCAACGTGGTGCCCGCGCGCCGTTCGGGGACGGTCGTCTCCGCGCTGCTGCACGATCCGCGGGTCCGCAAGCTCTCCTTCACGGGCTCGACCGAGGTCGGCCGGGTGCTGCTGCGCGAGGCGGCGGACCGCGTCGTCAACGTCTCGATGGAGCTGGGCGGCAATGCCCCCTTCCTGGTCTTCGCGGACGCCGACCTGGACGCCGCCGTCGAGGGTGCCCTGGTCGCGAAGATGCGGAACGCCGGTGCGGCCTGCACCGCGGCCAACCGGTTCTACGTCCAGGCGCCGGTCGCCGAGGAGTTCGGCCGCCGCCTCGCCGCGCGGATGTCCGCGCTGACCGTGGGCCCCGGAGCCGCTCCGGGCACGGAGGTGGGGCCGCTGATCAACGCGGCGGCCGTCGACAAGGTGGACCGCCTCGTGTGGGCAGCGCTGGAGCGAGGAGCCAAAGCCCTTACGGGTGGCGCCCATTCGGGCGGAGCAGGCTGCTTCTATCCGCCGACCGTCCTGTCGGACATCCGCCCGGACGACCCCATCCTGCGCGAGGAACTCTTCGGTCCCGTCGCCCCGATCGTCGCCTTCGACTCCGAGGAGGAGGCCGTCGACTGCGCCAACTCCACTGACATGGGCCTGGTTTCGTACGTGTACACCGGCGATCTCGCCCGCGGACTGCGGCTCGGCGAGCGCCTCGAATCAGGCATGGTCGGCGTGAACCGGGGCCTGGTGAGCGATCCGGCCGCACCCTTCGGCGGGATCAAACAGAGCGGCATCGGCCGGGAGGGCGGGCACGAGGGCCTGCTCGACTACCTGGAGGCGAAGTATGTGGCCGTCGACTGGTGAACCGACCCGCCTGCCCACGCACCCGCCCGTTCACCCCTCCCCGGCACGGAAGAACGCCTTCCCGCCCGGGTACGACACCAGCTCGAACTGCATGCCCCACGGCGCGAGGAAGTAGACCCAGCGCTGGCCCTCGCTCGGTCCCCGGCTGACCGTCGGTTCGCCGAGCACCCGCACTCCCCTGCCGTGCAGATACGCGACGGCGGCGTCCAGGTCGTCGACGTACAGAGCCACGTGGTGGCCGCCCACGTCGCTGTTGCGCGGCACCGTCCCACGGCGGTCCGGGGCCTCGTACGCGAAGACCTCGAAGACGGCCTGTTCGCCGCAGCGGAAGAAGTGCAGCCGCCGCATCACGGCGCGCGGGTGGACGTTCAGGTGTCGGCTCATCCAGTCGCCCTCGTCGTCGTGGAACGGCCCGAGCGAGTACAGGTACTCGCACCCCAGGACACCGACGAGGAACTCCCGGGCCTCGTCGAGGTCGGGGACGGTGAAGCCGATGTGGTCCAGCCGGGCGAGGCCCGGGATCCCGTCGCTCATCTCGCACGCTCCTCAAGACACTCGCGAAAGCTCTGGCCGGGCGCTCAACTCCCGCTGCCGAACGTCACGTTGATCGAAGGACCCCGCTCACCGCAATCGACTGTGGAGAATGCCATGACCGCTCAGCGCCGCCTGGAACAGACGGCACCCTGGACCGAGATCACGACGACCGACGCCGACTGGGACGCGGCCGAACCGGCCCTGCTCACCGCCATGTACGGGCAGCTGCTTCTCATCCGCGCCTTCGAGGAGTACGTCCTCGAACTGGCCGGAGCCGGACTCGTGCACGGCCCGGCCCACTCCAGCATCGGCCAGGAGGGCGGCGCCGTCGGCTCCGTGCTGCCTCTGACCAGCCAGGACACGGTGAACGGCTCGCATCGGGGGCATCATCAGTTCCTGGCCAAGACTCTCGGCCACCTCGAACCCAAGGGCATCGATCCGCGCGCGGAGGTCTCCGCGGACGTACGGACGCTGCTCCTTCGCACCCTCGCCGAGATCTGCGGACTCGACCGGGGCTTCAGCCACGGGCGCGGCGGGTCGATGCATCTGCGCTGGGCGGAGGCGGGGGCGATCGGCACCAACGCCATCGTCGGCGGCGGCGTGCCGGTCGCGGCGGGCTCCGCGTGGGCGCACCGGCAGGCGGGGACGGACGCGGTGGCGGTGACGTACTTCGGCGACGGGGCGGTCAACATCGGCTCCACGCTGGAGACTTTCAATCTCTCGGCGGCCTGGCGACTGCCCCTCTGCTTCTTCGTCGAGAACAACCGGTACGCGGTGTCCACCTCGGTCGAGGAGGCCACCGGCGAGCCGCGCCTGTCCGCGCGCGGGCCCGGCTTCGGCATTCCCAGCTGGAAAGTGGACGGCATGGATCCGCTCGCGGTGCGGCTCACGATGCGTGCGGCCCTCGACCACATGCGGGCCGGGCTCGGTCCGACGCTCATCGAGGCGGACGTGTACCGCTACTTCCACCAGAACGGCGCCTTCCCGGGGAGCGCCTTCGGCTACCGGAGCAAGGAGGAGGAGCGGGGGTGGCGGGAGCGGGATCCGATCGCGCGGGTGGCGGGGCACCTTGAGCGGCGCGGCCTTTTCGGCGGCGAGGAGTTGAAGGAGTGCGGTGCGCGCGCCGCCGCGCTGATGGCGGAGCTCGGCGACACGCTCCTGGAGCCGGTGCCCGGGGGCCGCGCGGGGAAGCGGCGCATACGGCCCGCCGAGTGGCCCGCCGCGTCCTTCGCCGACGTGGGCGTGCGCGGGGACCTGTCGGAGTTCGAGGGCGCGCGGTACGCGGAGGCCGGCACGTTCACCGGCGCCCTCGCCGAGACGCGGTTCGTCGACGCGGTCGCCACGGTCATGGCCCGCCGCATGCGTGACGACGCGTCCGTCGTGGTGCTCGGCGAGGACGTGCACCGCCTCAAAGGAGGCACGAACGGCGCGACGCGCGGCCTCAAGGAGGCGTTCCCCGACCGGGTCCTCGGGACCCCCATCTGCGAGAACGCCTTCAGCGGCGCCGCGGGCGGCATCGCGCTCGACGGGCGCTTCAAGCCCGTCGTCGAGTTCATGTACGCGGACTTCATGTGGGTCGCGGCGGACCAGCTCTTCAACCAGATCGGCAAGGTCCGGCACATGTTCGGCGGCACCGCGGCCGTGCCCCTGGTCCTGCGCAGCAAGGTCGCCACCGGCACCGGGTACGGCTCCCAGCACTCCATGGACCCGGCGGGCATCCTCGCCACCGCCCCCGGCTGGCGCGTCGCCGCGCCCTCCACGCCCTTCGACTACGTCGGCATGATGAACAGCGCGCTGCGCTGCCAGGACCCGGTGGTGGTCCTCGAACACGTCGACCTGTACGGGGCCCGGGGTCCCGCGCCCGTCGACGACTGGGACTACTGCGTGCCCGTCGGCAGGGCCGCCGTCCGGCGCGTGGGCGCGCAGGTGACCGTGCTCAGCTATCTGGCGATGACGGGGTGCGTGCTGCGTGCCGTGGACTCGCTGGCCGGTGCCGTGGACGCGGAGGTGGTCGACCTGCGCTGGCTCGACCGGGCGAGCCTCGACTGGGACACCGTCGGCGAGAGCGTACGCAAGACCGGCACCGTGCTCATCGCCGAGCAGGGTGCCGCGGGCACGTCGTACGGGGGCTGGCTCGCGGACGAGATCCAGCGCCGCTTCTTCGACTGGCTCGACCATCCCGTGCAGCGCCTCACCGGCGGCGAGGCCTCCCCCAGCATCAGCGCGGCCCTGGAGCGCGCGGCCCTCGCGGGCGAGCCGGAGGTCGCCGCGAAGCTCACCGAGATGGCGGGGTACTGAGATGACACGCGCGTACGGTGCTGCCGCGGTGGCGGATGTGCCCGGCGCCGCCGCGGACCGCAGGGTCTTCAGCAGTCCGCTCGCCCGGCGCCTCGCCCGCGAGGCCGGGCTCTCGCCCGAGGGGATTCCCGGCACGGGGCCGGGAGGGCGGGTCGTACGGCGTGATGTGGTGGCGGCTGTCGCACGTGGAGAGGGGGCGGTCGGGCGCGGGGAGTCCATCGACAGCAAGCACTTCGTACCCCATTTCCACTTGCGCGGCTCCGCCCGCGTCGGCGAACTCCTCGCGCTGCGACGCCGCCTGAACGAGTACACCGGCCGGGAGGGCACCGCACACATCACCGTCAACGATCTCCTCCTCAAGGCGGCCGCTCTGGCCCACCGCGCGGTGCCCGCGTACGACAGCGTGGACGTGGCGATCGCCGTGGCGACGGAGCGCGGACTCGTCACGCCCGTGCTGCGCGCGGCCGACCGGCTGTCGCTGACCGCCCTCGCCGAGACCGCCGCCGACCTCGCCGCCCGCGCCCGCACCGGTCGGCTGGACCCGCAGGAACTCGTGGGCGGCACCCTGGCGTTGATCAACCTCGGCGCGTACGGCACCGAGGAGTTCGCCGCCGTCGTCAATCCTCCGCACGCGGCGAGCCTCGCTGTGGGCGCCTCCCGGGACGAGGCCGTCGTCGTGGACGGCCAAGTGCGGGCCGAGCCGGTACTCCGCGCGACTCTGTCCGTGGACCACCGCCTGGTGGACGGGGCGGTGGCGGCCCGGTGGATGCGGGAGTTCACCTCGCTCCTGGAGCAGCCGACGCGTCTCCTCCTGTGACCACCGCCGCACCGCCGCACCGCCGACAAGACGCTGAGACATCTTTTGGAGACTGAAGGATATTCATCGGCTCGTTGGATCTTCCTAGGGTTGAGGCATCAAGAACCGGCCCGACGAGGAGCCGGACGAACCGAGAGGAAGTCCTCCCATGCGTGCTGTCATCCAGAAGTCCTTCGGCGGGCCCGAGGTCCTCGAGACCGTGGAGGCCGAGCGTCCGAGCCCGCTCGGCGGCGAAGTACTCGTCCGTGTCCATGCGAGCGGGGTCAACCCGGTGGACGTGGCCGTGCGTTCGGGTGCGTACCCACTGCTCGGCGAGCCGCCGTTCGGTGTCGGCTGGGACATCTCCGGCGTCGTCGAGGAAGCCGGCCCCGGAGCCCGGTTCAAGCCGGGCGACGAGGTCTACGGCATGCCGTTCTTCCCCCGCGCCGCCACCGGGTACGCCGATTACGTCGCTGTTCCCTCACGGCAGGTGGCCCGCAAGCCCGCCACGCTCGATCACGTGCACGCCGCCGCCGTCCCCCTCGCCGCCCTCACCGCCTGGCAGGGCCTGGTCGACGCGGCCCGGCTCACCGAGGGGCAGCGGGTGTTGATCCACCGCGCGGCAGGCGGCGTCGGCCACTTCGCCGTCCAGATCGCGAAGGCCCGGGGAGCCCACGTCATCGCCCTGGCGAGCGAGCCGAAGCACGACTTCGTACGCGGCTTGGGCGCCGACGAGGTCATCGACTACCGGACCACCGACTACACCGAGGCGGTACGCGACGTCGACGCCGTCTTCGACTCCTCCTCCGAGGGCACGCGTTCCCTTCAGGTACTGCGGCCCGGCGGTGTCCTCGTCAGCATCATGGAGCACGGGAACCAGGAGCTCGCCGCCCAGGTGGAGGCCGCGGGGCGGCACTTCGCCGGGGTCTCCGTCGAGCCCGACTACGCCTCCCTCGAGGCCATCGCCGCGCTTGTCGACGCGGGCCGCATCCGTCCGCACGTCGCCGAGACGTTCCCGCTCGCCGACGCCGCCAAGGCCCACGAGCTGGTCGGGACCGGCAACGTCCGGGGCAAGGTCGTCCTCACCGTCGCCTGAGCGGCGGCTTAGGGTTGCGGGCGGGGACCCGGACCGGAGGACCCGGAAGCCGGGAACCGGAAGTGCGGGAAGAGGGGGAAGGCGTTGGCCACACGGGGGAGGCGAGGGTGTTGGACATCCTGACCGAGGCGCTGGGCTCGATGCGGACGGGGCACCCCACGTCCGTCCGCACCGAGGGCCGCGCCCCCTGGGGCCTGCGCCTCCCTCCGGTCGCGGGCGCCGGATTCCACGTGGTGCTGCACGGAACGTGCTGGCTCATCCCGCTGGAGGAAGCGCCCGACGCGGAGCCGGTCGCGCTGAGCCCCGGCGACGTGATCTTCCTGCGTGACGGCCGGGGCCACATCCTCGCCGACCACCCCTCCACCCCGGCCGAGGAGGAGCAGCCCGAGCAGTACCGGCCGAGTTCACCGATCGGCACCGTCACCCTCGGCGGCGACGGCGCCCGCACCAGCCTGTTGTGCGGCAACTACCACCTCGACCAGGGCCGCCCGCACCCGCTCGTGCGCCAGCTCCCCGAGGTCATCCACCTGCCCACCGGACAGGGCAGGCACCCCGAGCTGAGCGCGGCGGTCCAGCTCCTCCGCGCGGAGCTGGACAACCCCCGCGTCGGCTCGGCCGGCATCGTCCCGGCGCTCATCGACTCCCTGCTCCTCTACATCCTGCGCGCCTGGCTCGACGACCAGCCTCAGGCAGCCGCCGCGGGCTGGGCCGCCGCGCTGGGTGACTCCGCGGTCGCGCCGGCCCTTGCCGCCATTCACGAGGCCCCCTCGGCCCAGTGGACCGTGGAGTCGCTCGCCGACCGGGCGGGTCTTTCGCGTGCGGCCTTCGCCCGCCGCTTCACCACCCTCGTCGGCGAACCGCCCATGGCCTACCTGACCCGCTGGCGCATGACCAGCGCCGCCAAGCTCCTGCGCGAGTCCGAGGCCCCGCTGACCACGGTCGCCGCGCACACCGGCTACGGCTCCGAGTACGCCTTCGCGAAGGCCTTCAAGCGCGAGTACGGGCAGGCCCCCGGCGGCTATCGCCGCCGGTCCCGCGCCGCGTGAGGACCCGCCCGCAGCAGCGCCGCGTGAGGACCCGCCCGCAGGACGAACTCCCGTGCGCTCACGCACAGTTCACGCCCGCGGGCTGTTGCGTGTTCCACACCCCCGACCCCCGACCCCGCTCACCCCAGCACGCTGAAGGCACCCACCCGCTCCCCGCCCCTCCCTGGAGGCCCCGGTGCCGAACGCCCCCTCCCAGCCTCCGCCGACCGCAGCGCACGACGGGCGCCGCGGCGTACCCCCCGTGCCCCCCGACCTGTTCCGCCCGCTCGCCGCCGCGCTCCCCACCGGAGTCTGCGTCGTCACCAGCCTGGGCGTCAGTGGCGCACCGGCGGGCATGACGTCCGGCGCGGTCTGCTCCCTGTCGTGCGAGCCGCCGCTGATGCTGGTCTGCATGGGCAAGGAGTCCCACACGCTGGCCGCCGTCCTCGTGCATGGCGCGTTCTGCGTGAACGTCCTCGCGGCCGACGCCACGGCCCTGTCCCGCCGCTTCTCGCGGCAGGGCCCGGACAAGTTCACCGGCGTCGCCTGGAGGCCCGCGCACAACGGCACGCCGGTCCTGACCGAGGGCACGGTCGCGTACGTCTCGTGCGAGCTGTTGCGCACCGTGGACGGAGGCGACCACACCGTCGCCATCGGCCTGGTCGTCGAAGGCGACCACCGGCCCGGCACCGCGCCGCTCCTCTACCACCGCAGGCGCTACGCGGGCTTCCCCCCGGAGCCCGAGGAGCCACTCTCCGCACCCGACCAGCCGGATCCGCCCGGCCCTTGACGGGCCTGCGCCCGCAGCCCTCCCTCATCGGTGATCAGCACCGCCCGGCTCTCCACCCGCACAAGGCGCCGCTCGGCGAACCCGGTCAGCACCCGGTTCACGCTTCCCCGCGAGACCCCGGCATGCAGAGCGAGCTGGGACTGGGTGAGCCCGTGCCGTACGAGGAGCCCGGCCTCCGTCCGCTCGCCGAAGCGGGCCGAGAGTTCCAGGAGGGTTCTGGCCAGGCGGGTCGGCAGGTCGGCGGCAAGGAGCGTCTCGGTCGCGGCGTGCGCGCCGCGCAGTCTGCGGGCCAGCAGCCCGAGCAGTTGCCAGGCCGCGTCCGGCTCCGCGGCGAGGACGGCGCGCAGCCGCGCCGAGCCGACGCACAGCAGCTCCGTCCCGGTCAGGGCGCGGGCCGTGGCGCCGCGCGGCGAGGGGTCGAACACCGTCAGCTCGCCGAACACGTCGCCGGGTCCAAGGAGCGCCGGGGCGAACTCCCGGGCACCCTCGGCCCGGCGTTCGAGCCGCACTCGGCCACGTACGACAACGAACAGCGCGTCACCGGGATCGCCCGGCCCGAACACCACGGCGTCCCGGGGTACTTGGAGGCGCCGCGCGGCAGCGGCGAGGCGGCGCGAAGCGCCCGACGACAGGCCGGAAATCCTCAACTCGCCCGCCCACACCGGTGTTTCCGCCTCCGCCACATCCCGCATCGTCACCCCTCCTCTGCCCGCCCCACCACCCCGCCGCGCCCCCACGTTACGAACTCCACAACCACATTGACCGCCACCGGACACCCTCACAAAACTGCTCGTCACTCGGCAGGTCCGGCGGACCCGGGGGCCCAGTGGCCCCAGTAGGCAGGCGGCCCGACCGCTCCGAAGGAGCCCCGCATGCGCTTCTCGATCTACCTCAACGCCCAGACCCGCGGCCCGCACGAGGACGTGGGCATCATCGAGACCCTGACCCGCCAGGCCGTGGAGGCCACCGACGCCGGCTTCGACGGCGTGGTCCTCACCGAGCACCACTTCTCCGGCTACAACACCTACGGCGACAACTTCATGTACGCGGCGCATCTCGCGCCCCGGGTCCGCGAGGGCGTCAAGTTCAGCCTGGCCGTGGCCGTGCCGCCGCTGCACAACCCGCTGCGGCTCGCGCAGCAGTGCAATCTGCTCGACATCCTCACCCGGGGCGAGCTGATCGTCGGGTTCGCGGCGGGCGGCTCGCCCGTGGAGTACGCGGGCATGGGGCGCGACCCGGGCGAGCGACACGCGCAGCTCACGCAGAACCTGGACATCCTCGAGGCGGCCCTCGCCAAACGCCCCGACGATCCGCCCCTGGAGTGGAAGAGCGCCTTCGAGCACGGCACCCTGCACACCCGGATCATGCCGTCCGCGTACCACCGCGCCGCGCCGCCCTTCGCCCGCGCCACCCAGAGCGACGACGGCGCGCGGTGGACCGGGCGCAGGGGCTGGTACCTGTTCTCCGCCCGCGAGAAGCCCGAACGGCTCGCCGCCCGCTGGCGGCTGTACGAGGAGGCGCTGCGCGGGACCGCCCTCACCGAGGCCGAGGTGCGGGAGCGGCTCGACTGGAGCATGGTCCAGAAGCAGGTGTACGTCACCGCCTCCGCCGAGGGCGCCGAGCGCGAGACCCGTGACCGGCTCGTCCTCATGGGCGAGAGCCAGCGCCGCAGCTTCGGCGCGGTACGGAATCCGCGCGACGCCGAGCACATGAAGAGCGTGGTCGGCGTGTCCCCGCAGGCCCCCGACGCCTTCCTCGAACACGCCATGCTCGTCGGCGACCCGGATTCGGTGCGCGCGCAGATCCGTACGTACGAGGACGCCGGTGTCCGGCACATGGGCCTGCTGTTCAACTACGGCTTCATGGACGCCGATACGTCCGACCGGTCCTTGCGCCTGTTCATCGACGAGGTCCTGCCCGCGTTCACCGCAGGCCGGGGCTGACATGGACTCGTCGTCCGCCGTCGACGCGGGGCTGCTCGCCCTCCGCCTCGCCGTCGCCGTGATCATCGTCTATCACGGCACCGAGAAGCTCTTCGGCTGGTGGGGAGCCGAAGGCCTGGACGGTGCGGCCGCGTTCTTCGCCCGCGTCGGCTACCGGCCGCCGCGCGTGATGGCCGCGGTCGCGGGCCTGTCGGAGACGGCGGGCGGCGTGCTCCTCGCCCTCGGCGCCCTCACCCCGCTCGCCACCGCCGCGCTCATCGGCACGTTCGTCAACATCCTGCTGCTGCATATGCGCGGCGGCCTCTCGCGCAAGCACGGTGGATTCGAGTACGAGCTGGTGCTCCTCGCGGCCGCGTGTTGCGTCGCGCTGGCGGGGCCCGGCGCCTGGTCCTTCGATGAACTCTTCGGCATACGAGGGGACTTCAGCGGGTGGGGGTGGGGTTCGGTCGCGGCGGGGGTGTTGTGCGGGGTGGCCGTGTCGGCGTCCCGGCGGCGGGGCGGAGGAGCAGGCTCCCCGGGCGACATCGGTGGTACGCGAGCGGTGAACGAACGCGAGGATGCCTCCGCCGCGCCACAACAACGGCCGGACGGGGGCGCCTCGGCCCGCCTGGTCTCCGCCGCGCGCAGGCGTCTCGCCCCCTTCGGGCGCGGCCTCGTCGGCGCCGCCGTCCTCGCCCTGGGCTTCGAGGGCTTCGCGCGGCTCGGCCTGATCGACCGTCAACTCCTGCCGCCGTCCAGCGTGATCCTGCCGGAGGCCGCGCGCATGCTGGTCGATCCGGAGTTCCTCGGCGAGGTGGCACACACGCTGCGCGCCGTGCTCACCGGCGTCGGTCTGGCCTGCGCGGTCGCCGTGCCCGCGGGGCTGCTGCTCGGCTCGTACGCGCTGCTCACCAAGGCGTTGACGCCCATCGTGGAGTCGCTGCGCTCGGTGCCGGGGATCGCCATCATCCCGCTGCTCGTTCTGGTCCTCGGCCAGGGCCTGCGCATGGAGGCGACGCTCGTCGCCTTCGTCACCACGTGGCCGATGCTCTTCAACACCATGTACGGCGTACGGGGCGCGGACCGGGTGGCCGTGGAGACCGCCCGCAGCTTCCGCGTCGGAACGCTCGCCACCTGGTGGCGCGTGGTCCTGCCCGGCGCGCTGCCGCTGATCCTCACCGGCCTGCGCCTGGCCCTGTCCACCGGCCTTACCGTGGCCGTGGCCTCGGAGATCGCCGTGGGCACGCAGCACGGCATCGGGCACACCGTCCTCGCCGCGACCCACGCGGGCTTCCACGCGGACCGGGTCTTCGCGGCCGTGACCGTCGCGGGCCTCCTCGGCTTCCTGCTCAACTCCCTGACGAGCGCCGCCTCCAGGCGCCTGACGGGCTGGGGCACCAGGGAGGCGTCGTGATGGCTGTCCTGTCCTCGGCCGCCGCTGCGGCCCGCCTTCCCGAGCACGTCGTACGCCGCGTCATGGGCATCGTCGGCGGGGTACTGATCCGCGTCGTCCCGGCCCTGGTCGCCGTGCTGCTGTGGCAGTGGGCCGCGGCCGCCGAGCAGTCGCCCTACTTCCCCACGCCCTTCGACATCGCCGTACGCGTAAGGGAGTTGTGGTTCTCCGCGCCGCTCGGCGACGGTGTGCTCACCGATCGGTTCCTGCGGGACGCCGGGCCCAGTCTGCTACGGGCGCTCGGCGGCTGGGCGCTCGGCGGGGCCGCCGGTGTGCTGCTCGGTCTGGTGGCCGGGCAGTGGAAGCGGGCCGCCGGATACATCGACCCGCCCGTCGACTTCCTGCGCTCCCTGCCGAAACCGGCGATCGTGCCGGTGTTCCTGCTGGTCTTCGGCGCGGGCGACCTGATGAGGGTCGGGCTCATCGCGTTCGGCTGCACCTGGCCGGTACTGCTCAACACCCTGCAGGGCGTACGGACCGTCGAGCCGGTGCAGCGCGAGACCGCCCGCGCCTTCCACATTCCGGTGCGCGTCCAACTGGTCCGCATCATCATCCCGGCCACGCTGCCCAAGATCGCCGCGGGGCTGCGCATCACGCTGTCGCTCTCCCTGATCCTCATGGTCCTGTCCGAGTGGCTGCTGGCCGACAGCGGTCTCGGGAACTTCCTGATCACCGCGCAGCGCACCTTCGACATCCTCGACATGTGGGCGGCCATCGTGCTGCTCGGCCTCGTCGGCTATCTGCTCAACCTGCTGTTCGTGGCGGCCGAGAAGCGGCTGCTGCGCTGGCACCGTCATCTCTCCGCACGCGGCTGAGCCGGTGCCCGCCATGCCCCCGGGTCCGACAGAAGGGACGACCGTGAGCGCAGTCGAAGTCAGGGACCTCACCAAGGAGTACGGAAAGGGGGCGTCGGCGCAGACCGCCCTGCGCGGGGTCTCCTTCGAAGTGGCGGAGGGCGAACTGCTCTCCGTCGTGGGCCCGTCGGGCTGCGGCAAGACCACCCTGCTGAAGTGCGTCGCCGGGCTGATGCCCGCGACCTCCGGGACGGCGCGGGTGCTCGGGCAGGTGGCCGACGGCGTTCCGGACGGGCTCGCCGTCGTCTTCCAGGACTACAGCCGGTCCCTGTTCCCGTGGATGCGGGTGGGCCGCAACGTCGACTTCCCGCTGCGCTCCCTTGGCCTGCGCACGGCCGAGCGCAGGGAGCGGGTGGCCCGGGCCCTGGAGTCGGTGGGGCTCGCGGACAAGGCCGACCGGTATCCGTGGCAGCTTTCCGGCGGCATGCAGCAGCGCGTGGCGATCGCCCGCGCGCTGGCGTACCGGCCGCGGGTCCTGCTGATGGACGAGCCGTTCGCCTCCGTGGACGCGCAGACCCGGGCGGGCCTGGAGGACCTGACCCGGCGGGTCCACCAGGAGTCCGGGATGACGATCCTGTTCGTCACGCACGACATCGACGAGTCCGTGTACCTCGCGGACCGGGTCCTCGTGCTGCGCCGCTCCCCCGGCGGTGTCCTCACCGAGATGGACGTCGAACTGCCCGTCGTACGCGACCAGATCACGACGCGGTCGCTGCCGGAGTTCGTGCGGCAGCGGAGCCTGGTCGCGCAGCACATCCGCGCGGCGTCGGGCGAGGCGGACGGGGTCGGCGGGGCCGCGGGTCCCGACGCGAACACTCCGGCCGACGCCCGGCCCGGCCCCTCCGACTCCGACGCCCCCAGCCCCCAGCCCGCCACGGCGAACGGCTGACGCAGACCCGCGGCGGCCGACGGGCCGACCGCAGAAAGGGACACCCATGCCCCCGCACCACCGCTCGACCCCCGCCCTCTCCGGTACGGCCGCGGCGTGCGCGCTCGGCCTGCTCGCCGCGTGCGGCGGCTCCGGGGACACCGGGGCCAAGGTCGCGAAGGACAGCGCAGGACGGTCCGAGATCAGCGTCACCTACCCCACCAACGTCAGCAACGTCCCGCTCCACATCGCCCTCAAGAAGGGCTACTTCAAGGAGGCGGGCCTGAGCGTGAAGGCCGAGCCCGACCTCGGTTCGGGCAGCACCATCGAGGCGATCGTCGGCGGGCAGGTGAACATGGCGTGGGCGAACACGGTCGGCGGCCTCACCGCGTACAGCAAAGGCATGGGCGTCAGCCTGGTCGCCATCACCGACACCGCGAGGCACGGCAATCAGCAGGTCCTCGTCTCCAAGAAGTCCTCCGCCCGCGAACTCGCCGACCTCAAGGGCAAGAAGCTCGCCGTCCTCGCCCCGACCACGGTCTGCATCCTCAACGTCCGCTCGGCGCTGAAGGCGCAGGGGCTGCCCACCGACACCATCACGTTCACGCCCGTCTCGCCGCCCGAGCACGCCAACGTGCTGTCGTCCGGCGAGGTCGCGGCGACCTGCACCAGCGAGCCCTTCCGCACCCAGATGATCCAGAAACTCGGCGCCCGCTCCGTCTTCGACACCGACAGCGGCGACCTGAAGGGCTACCCCGTGGGCGGCTACCTGGTCACCTCCGCCTTCGCCAAGGCCCACCCCAAGGAGATCACCGCCTTCCGCACGGCCCTCTCCAAGGCGACGCGGTACGCCAACACCCACCCCGAAGAGGTCCGCGAACTGCTCCCCACCTTCACCGGCACGGACGCCGACGTCGCCGCCGACGTCGTCATCAACCGCTACCTGGAGAACCAGGACGCGGCCACCGTCCGCCCGCTGGTCGGCCGGGTCGCCAAGGCGATGCGCGCGTACGGCCTGGCCGACGAACCGATCGACGTCTCCGGCTACTTCGCCGACGGAAGGTAGCCCCGCATGCCCTCACTCGTCAGCCGCACGGCCGCCGGCCCGGCCCCCATCCACACCCCCGAGGAGCGCCGCAACCTCGCGACGATCCTCGCCCTCAGACGCGCCACGGTCGAGGGCCGCCGCGCGTTCCTGGCCCCCGGCTGCCGGGTGCACCGCCACGGCATGGCCCACCTGGCGTCCCGCGGCGGCTTCACCGACGGCAGCGGCTACACCGCGGACTCCATCGCCGACCGCCACGACCACATCGAGGACATCGTCGCCAAGCACGACCGCGTCTGGGCGATCTGGACGATCCGGGGCACCCACACGGGCCCCCTCTTCGGCATCGCCCCCACAGGAAAGCCTCTGGAAACCCTGGAGCTGGGCATCTGGCGCCTCACGGACGGCAAGGTCGTCGAGGCCTGGTTCTTCGCCGACGAGTACGGCCTGGCGGAGACGCTGGGGCTCGGCGTTTTCGGGGGCACTTGACACGGCCCTCACAGATCCGGCCGCGGCGGTGTCAGCCGTTCTCGTCGGGCGGCGGCGGAGGCGTCGGCGCGCCCGGTGGCGGGGCGATCTTCGCGTGTGTGCCGGAAGGGGCGGCGTCGGAGTCGGCGGGGGACGGCCCGTCCGTACGCGGCATCAGGGCGTCGCGGCGGGCGCCCGGGTCCCAGCCCGTCTCCACGACGCGCTTCTGCACGACGATCGCGGCGGCCAGGATCACGGCGCCGATGAGGAGCATGAGGACGGCGCCGCCCACGGCGCCCGCCTTCGCGGCGTTGCCGACGAGGGAGCCGAACCAGCCGAAGTCCGCGTCGCCGAACGTCGTGTTCTCCTTGCCGAAGGCGCCGAGGACCTTCAGGAGCAGGGCGGGCAGGAAGGTGATGAGCACGCCGTTGAGGAACGCGCCGAGCACGGCGCCGCGACGGCCACCCGTCGCGTTCCCGTAGACCCCGGCCGCGCCGCCCGTGAAGAAGTGGGGCACGAGGCCGGGCAGGACGAGCGCGAGGCCGAAGGCGGGCTCGAAGATCCAGGCGAGCAGGCCGAGGCTGACCAGGCCGCCGATGAAGCTCGAGATGAAGCCGATGAGGACGGCGTTCTGGGCGTACGGGAAGACGATGGGCGCGTCCAGGGACGGCACCGCGCCGGGCACGACGCGGTTCGCGATGCCCTGGAACGCGGGCACCAGCTCGCCGAGGATCGTACGGACGCCGAAGAGGATCACCGCGACGGCGATGCCGAACTGCAGTCCCTGCATGACCGATTGCATGACGTACGCGCCGACGTCGGGCGCCGCGGGACCCCCGTCGACGGCGAACGCCTTGAACGCGCTCTCCTTGCCGACCTTGGCGAGGAACACGAGCGACATGATCAGGTAGATGAGGACCATGGACAAGGCCGTGGCCACCATCGAGTCCCGCAGGAAGCGCAGGCCCTCGGGGAGCTTCATGTCCTCCGTGGAGCGGCTGCGGCGGCCCACCACCTGCCCGGTCGCGCCCGCGACGACGTACCCCGCCGTGCCGAAGTGACCGATCGCCACGGTGTTGTTGCCGGTGACGCGCTTCGTCCAGGGGTGCGCGAACGCGGGCATCGCCACCAGCATGATCCCGAGCAGGACACCGCCGACGACGACCACGACCCACGAGCGCTGCCCGGCCGTCGCGAGCACCATCGTGAGGAGCGTGGCCATGAACAGCATGTGGTGGCCGGTCAGGAAGACGTAGCGCAGCGGTGTGAAGCGGGCGAGGACCAGGCTCACGGCGAAGCCGAGGATCATCAGCCAGGCGACGCGCGAGCCGTACTCGGCCTGGGCGATGCCGACGATGGCCTCGTTCGTCGGGATCACGCCGTGCGCGCCCGTGGCGCCCTGGATCATCTCGCCGAGCGGGGCGAGCGCGGCCACGACGAGGCCGGCGCCCGCGCCGATGAGCAGGAACCCGAGCGTCGCCTTGATCGCGCCGCCGAGGACCTGGCCCGCCGACTTGCGCAGCGCGATCAGGCCCGCGGCCGTGATGAGCCCGATCAGATACGCGGGCTGGCTGAGGATTTCGTTGACCAGGAACTTCGCTGCGGATACCAGCCAGTCCACGGGCTCTGCCCCCTCTTTCTAGACGTCGTACGTGTCCCGCAGGACACGGTCGGCCTCGGTGGTGGAGGTGAAGTCGTCGACCACTTTCACGGGTACGCCGACGTCACCGAGGGTCTTGGCGATCTCCCGGGACGTGAGGATGGCGACGGCCTCGGAGGCCTTGCCCTTGGCGGAGATGGTGTCCGTGGCCTCGACGGTCACGTACCGGCTCCAGCCCCAGCGGTCGAGGACCTGCTCCAGGGTGTTCTTGAGGAAGAGGCTGGTGCCGAGGCCGTTGCCGCACACGGTCAGGATCTTGTGCACGGCGGGCCCGGCGGCCGCGGGCCCGGCCTCCCCGGCCGACCCCGCCGGCTCCGCTGCCCCGGCGGGCGGCCGCTCCCCCGCCAACAGCGCATGCACCGCCGCCGGCGTCGACGCCTCGCGCAGCGCCCGCCCCGTCTCGGGGTCGGCAAGCAGCCGGGCCAGGGACGCCATCGCCTCGGTGTGCGCGGAGGCGTCCTTCGCGGCGAGCGCCACGACCAGGTCGACCGGGTCGTTCGTCTCGTGCCCGAACTCCACAGGCCGCGCGAGCCGCACCCAGGACATGCCGGTCCGCAGCACCGCGGGCGAGGGCCGCGCGTGCGCGAACGCGAAACCGGGCGCGACGACGATATAGGGACCGCTGTCCACCACGGTCCGGATCATCTCCGCGGTGTACGTGTCCGTGCTGCTGCCCGTCGCCACGAGCAGCTCGCCCGCGGCGCCGATCGCGGCACGCCAGTCCTCGGCGGACACGTCGAGGCGGATCGCCTCGACGGGCAGGAGATCGCTCACAGACACCATGCGCTTGATCGTTTCACAGGCCGCGGGACACGGCCGCTTCTGCCGGCCGGTGGGCCAGTTGGTCGCCGAGAGAACTACGGCGGTAGAGGACCTGCCGACCATGGCGCGCCCGGGTGACCAGGCCCGTGGCGTACAGCACGCGAAGGTGCTGGGACACGGCGCTGGGGGTGACGCCGAGGCGGCGGGCAAGCTCCGTCGTCGCCAGCGGCTCTTCGAGGACGCGCAGCAGTGTGGCTCTGGGTGCGCCGAGCAGATCGGCCAGAGCCGTCGCGTCGGGCGCCGGCGGCGGGGTCCAGAGGGTCCCCACCGCACGGCTGGGGTACGCGAGCACCGGTGGATCGTCCTGGTGAATGGGGGGTGCCGGCTTGTGGGCGAACACGGACGGGATCAGCAGCAGCCCCCGGCCGGAGGCCATGGTGCGGTGCGCGCTGATCACCCCGTCGATGTGCAGCACACCGTCGTGCCAGCGCATGTTCGCATGCATGTCGGTGAAGAGCAGGCGTGCGCCTCCTGTGGCCAGTTGCCGCGCGCGGTAGGTCGTGTCGGTTCCAGCGTGAGTCGCATCCGCGGCCACATCGGCTTGATGGCCAGTTCCCAGTACCGAGCCAGGAGTTCGCAGATGGTGTCGCAGAGTCCGACGACCCTCGCGTCGTCGATGGCGGTGGCGTCGTGCAGAGCCTCGGGGAGCGGGCCCGGCGCGTGGGTGGCCAGCAGGTCGCGGCGGATCAGATCGGGGGAAGCCTGGCGGGCGACGGCCAGTTCGTCCTCGAAGGCCGGGGCGAATCGGGTGGGGCGCGGGGTCAGGAAGTCGGGAAGCGGGTGTCGGCCAGGTCCTCGACACCGAGCACAAAGCTGATCATTAAGCCATACGCTACATCGATTGCCCGCCACCACGGCGCCGCAGTGGACTTCACCGCATGACACACGAAACCCAGAGCCGGCACACGGCGATCGGCACGGGCGCGGCTCGTGACGTCGACGCCGCGCCGACCGATCATCGTCCGGCTCTTCCGCCCGGCATGCGGGCCCAGCTCGATTCGTCCTCGTACATGGGTGTGCCGACGTTCGGACTGCGCCCCCACCTGACCGAACCGGAGCAACTCGACGAGTGGAAGCCTGACGTGGCCGTGATCGGCGCGCCGTGGGACGACAACACGACCAACCGCCCAGGCGCTCGTTTCGGCCCCCGGGCGCTGCGTGCCAATGCCTACGACGCGGGCAGTTACCACCTCGATCTGCAGATCGAGATCTTCGACCACCTCGACGTCGTCGACTACGGCGACGCGATCGTCTCGCCCGGCATGTGGGAACCGTCGCGCGCCGCCATCCAGCGCCGGGTGTCCGACGTGGTCGGCCGCGGCATAGTGCCCGTCGTGGTGGGAGGCGACCACTCCGTGACGTGGCCGAGCGGGACGGCGGTCGGCGCGCACTACGGGCACGGTCGAATCGGGATGATCCATTTTGACGCGCACGCCGACACGGCCGACATTCTGCGCGGCAACCTCGCCAGTCACGGCACGCCGATGAGGCGCTTGATCGAGTCCGGAGCGATCGCCGGACGGCACTTCGTCCAGGTCGGGCTTCGGGGCTACTGGCCACCGGCCGACGTACAGGAGTGGCTGCGCGAGCAGGGAATGCGCCATCACACGATGCAGGAGATCTGGGAGCGCGGTATCAAGGAGGTGATGAACGATGTCATCGCCGAAGCGCTCGACGGCACGGACGGTGTCTACCTCTCGATTGACATCGACGTGCTTGACCCGGGATTCGCGCCGGGTACGGGGACACCCGAGCCCGGTGGTCTCGCGCCGGTCGACCTGCTCAGAGCAGTGCGCCGGATCGCCCTGGAGACCAACGTGGTCGCGCTCGACGTCACCGAGGTCTGCCCGCCGTACGACCACGCCGACCTGACGGTCAACAACGCCCATCGGCTGATCTGGGAGACGCTCGCCGGACTGGCCCACAAACGTGCCCGACCACGAGACTGACAAGAACACCGCTCGACACCACGACGGCAGAGAAGGGGCACCACGTGCAGATCGACCTCGACGGAAAGTCGGCCCTGGTCACGGGCTCGACCCAGGGAATCGGAGCGGCGATCGCCGCGGGTCTGGCCCGCGCCGGAGCGCGCGTTTCGGTGAACGGGCGCACGAAGGACTCCGTCGACGCCGCCATCCAGCGGCTGCGCGGCGCGGCCCCCGACGCGGAGCTGGTGGCAGCACCTGGCGACATCACCACCGACGACGGCCTGGAGCAGGTGCTCGCCGCCCTTCCGCGGACGGACATCCTCATCAACAACCTGGGCATCTTCGGAGCCATGCCCGCCATGGACATCCCCGACGCCGAATGGCGCCGGTACTTCGAGGTCAACGTGCTCGCCGCAGTGCGGACGACACGTGCGTATCTGCCGGGGATGAAGGAGCGCGGCTGGGGCCGGATCCAGAACATCGCCAGCGACTCGGCCGTCGTCATCCCCGCCGAAATGATCCACTACGGCATGTCCAAGACCGCGCTGCTCTCGGTCTCCCGCGGCTTCGCCAAGGAAGCCGCGGGCACCGGCGTGACCGTCAACTCCGTCATCGCGGGACCGACCCACACCGGCGGTGTGGAGGACTTCGTGTACGAGCTGGTCGACCGCGGCCTCGCATGGGACGAGGCACAGCGCGAGTTCATGCGTCTGCACCGGCCCCAGTCGCTGATCCAGCGGCTCATCGAGCCCGAGGAAATCGCGAACATGGTGGTCTACCTGAGTTCGCCCCTCGCCTCCGCGACCACAGGCGGTGCGGTACGCGTGGACGGTGGGTACGTCGACTCGATCCTGCCCTGAGCCGAACCCACCCGGCCCCCGCTACCGCACGGACCCGATCGCCTCGATCTCGATCATCCACTCCGGCTTCGCAAGCGCCGACACCTCGACGAAGGACTCGGCGAGCGGCGGCGTGCCGGTGAAGTACTCGGCGCGCAGCTTGCCGAAGACGTCCTGCTGCGTGATGTCGGTGACGTACACCGTCGCCTTGACCACCTCGGCGAGGCTCGAGCCCGCGTTGGTGAGGACCGTCGACAGGTTGGCGAGCGCCTGGCGGGCCTGGGCCTCGAAGTCGCCGGTGCCCACGGTGGCGCCCGTGTCGTCGATGGGGGCCTGTCCGGAGGTGAACACCAGGTTCCCCACCCGGACGCCGAGCGAGATGCCGACGCCGTCGTACCAGTCGGGGTCGGCGGTGACGCGGACTCGCTCGGCGCCGACAGGGGATGAAGTCATGCGGATCTCCTCAAGAAGCGTGCCTGCCCCGCCGTACGAGGCAGCTCATTGATCACAATCCGCGCGGCCGGTTCCGCATTCCCGGCCGGGAAGACCCCGAGGGGCCCCGGCCGGGACCGGTCGGTTCAGCGCGTCTCCGACGCCTTCCGCAGCGCGGTGATGCAGGTGTTGATGGCCTGCTGGAGTTCCTCCAGGCGCTGGACCATGTCGTCCTCGTAGATGTCGTCGAAGTCGACGGCGTCGTCGAGGGTCAGCTCCTCGAAGACCTTGGTGGCCTTCTGCAGGCTGCTGTAGAACTTCGTGCGCCGCTCCTGGACGCGCAGCTCGGGGTTCGCCTCGACGGTCTCGACCACGAGGGTCTTCACCGTGTCGTACGCCTCCGCGGCCCACTCGCCGGCCTCTTCGGAGTCGTCCAGCTCGTCCAGGAGGGACAGGTGCCGCTCGGCCTCGGCGCGCAGTTCGGCGGGGGCGTCGAGCTTCTGCCCGGCGGGCGTGCGGATCTGGCCCTCCTCGGCGACCTTGCGGACGTACTCGATGCGGTCCGCGTTCCTGGCCTCGCCCGCGACGGCCTTCTTCAGGTCGTCGGTGCGGGCGATGTCGCGGGCCAGCTCGGTCTGCAGGGCCGGGTCCTCCTTGAGGCGGTCGAGCAGCGCGTGCCGGGCGGCCTGGGCGGTGGAGGGGTCGGCGAGGATCGCGGCGCGCAGCGCGGTGGGGTTCTCGGCGACCTCCAGGGCCTTGGTGGGGCGGATGCCCTCGGCCTCGGCGGCGGCGGTGATCGCGGTGCCGCGCGCGGAGGTGGCGCTGGAGCGCGGTACGTAGTACGTCAACCAGACGTCGGCGTCGGGGAGTTCGACGTCCTGGCCGGGCGCGAGCGCCTCGAAGTGCGGCACGAGGCCGTCGTCGGCGGCCTTGTCCCAGGCCTTGTAGTAGCGCATGACGCGCTCGGCGGAGCACCCGGCGAGCTCGGCGAACTCCTTCGCCGAGAGCTTCGGCGACTCGCCGGCGGCCTGTCCGCCGGGCCGCACGCTGCGGGCCACCTTCAGGCCGAAGGTCCAGGCGCCGGTGCGCGCGTAGGCACCGAACTCGCGGGCGTCGCGCTCCAGGAGTTCCCGGGTGGCGGCCGGGTCCGCTTCCGGCATGGCGGCCGGGTCCGCTGCCCGCGTGTCGTCCGGTTCGGCGGCTTCGGGCGCGACGATGGCTACGGTCACTGATTACTCTCCGGGGTGGGTCACAAGCTGCACGGAAGCAGAAAGAAACAGAACGTACAGCCTATATCGACCCGAAGAACGCCCGCAGTTCGGCGGCCACCTGGTCCGGCTCCTCGTGGGCCATGAAGTGGCCGCCGCGGCGCGGGGTGCTCCAGTGGCGCAGGTCGGTGAAGACGCGTTCGGCGAGGGACTTGGGGTAGCCGGCGTACGCCGGTTCGTGGCTGAGGGTGACGGCGGCGGGGACGGTGATCGGCGGCAGCGGCTTGTTGAGGTGGTAGTCGTAGTACTGCCGGAAGGACGTGCCGATGCTTTCGGTGGCCCAGTAGAGCGTGGCGACGGTCAGCAGGGTGTCCCTGTCCCAGCGGCGGCCGACATCGCCGTCGCAGTCGCTCCAGTCGCGGTACTTGTCGACGATCCAGGCGAGCAGCCCGGCGGGCGAGTCGATCAGGGCGGCCGCGACGGTGTCGGGACGGGTGCACATGATCTCGCTGTAGCCCTGGTCCCCGATGTCGTACGCGGCGAGTGCGTCCAGGTATGTCTGCTCGGCGGGCGTCAGCGGCTCCTTCTCGAAGTCCGCGCCGACGACGGCGGACGTGATGTGCACGCCCGCGACCTGGTCGGGGTACAGCGCGCCGAGCCACTGCGTGACACCGCCGCCGATGTCGCCGCCGAACGCCCCGTAGCGCTCGTAGCCGAGCGTCTCCGTCATGAGGGAGTGCCACATCTCGGCGACGCCCCGGCGGGTGAACGGCCCTTGGGGCAGGGCGGAGTGGAGGAATCCGGGCAGGGACGGCACGACCACGTCGAAGGCGTCGGCGGGGTCGCCGCCGTACGCGGCCGGGTCGGCCAGGCGGCGGGCCGCGCGCAGCATCTCGACGAAGCTGCTCGGCCAGCCGTGGGTGAGGACCAGCGGCAGCGGCGCGGGCGCGCCCTCGGGGCGGCGGCCGCGCAGATGCACGAAGTGCACGCTGCTTCCCGCCACTTCGGCCAGGTGGTGCGGGAGTTCGTTGAGCGCGGCTTCGGCGGCGCGCCAGTCGAAGCCGTCGGCCCAGTACGCGACGAGGTCACGCAGTTGGGCCGGGTCGGTGCCGGCCGCCCAGGGGGCGGTGTCGGACGCGGTGGCGAATCGGGTGCGGGTCAGTCGTGCGCGCAGGTCGCCGAGGACGTCGTCGGACACGGCGATGCGGAAGGGCGTGACAGTCATGGTTCCTTCGCTGAGGAGAGCGGGAATGCCGCGGTGCTCGGAAGAGAGCTCGGAGAAGAACTCGGAAAAGGTCTCTGGTTGGAGGGCCGAGCGGTGCGCTCCTGTGCGGACTGCCGTGCGTTTCAGACGCGGGCGGCGGCCAGGAGGGCCCGGACGGTGCGGTCGGCTGCGGTGGTACGAGACGGAGTCGTACGCGGTGGAGTCGTGCGCATCGGGCTCACCTCCTTCGTGGGGCTCGCGCGGACGGGTGCCGCGCGGCGTACGGCGACTATACATATCCCGGTCCCCAGGCGGCCCGCTCGGCGGCGTCGGGATCGTCGACGAGCGCCCAGTCACTGTCGATGCGCATCGTCGCCCGCCGTTCGGCGTCGTACGCGTCCCAGCCCGGGTCGCCCGTCGCGGCGAACCGGACCCAGGCCCGGCGCATCCGCGCGGACAGCTCCGCCGCTTCGGCCGCGGCGGCCGGTGACCTCACCGGACCGAGGACGCCGCCGTCGCCGTACAGCGCGGGCAGCCCGGTCGTACCGAAGACGAAGGGCAACTCGACGGTGTGGGCGGCGCCGAGTGTTCCGCCGAGGGCGGGCGACGGCCAGGCGAACACGTAACGGTGGGTGCGGGAAGGGGACTTGGCGGCGTGCGCGTCGGCCAGGGCGCGGCTCCCCGCGCCGAACAGGGCCTCGCCGAGGACGGCGGACCGCAGTTCGCCGAGGGATGCGTCGGGCCGGGCCGCGCGGTGGGCGGCGATGAGCTCGGCCGGGCGTGCGTGCGCGCGGGCCGCGGTGGCCTCGACGTCGGCGGCGGTGGAGGTGGCGTACGCGCCCTGGGGCACGAGATAGAGGTTGCCTTCCTGCGCGGTGGTGCCGACGAGGAGGTCGACGTCGGGGGTGCCGGCGCGTGCGGCGGCCAGCGTGTGGGCGGGCTGTTCGTCGAGGACCGGGCCGAGCGGGCTGAGGCCCATGAGCGGGTCGGTGTGGGTCGCCGTGCGCAGGTCGATGCCCGCCAGTGCCGGTGTGATGCCGACGAGGCGTTCGTCGGGGACGGCGGCGAAGGCCTCGGCGCGGGCTTCGACGCCGAGCGCGTCCGCCGCCGCCCGGGTGACCCGGGCGGCCTGCTCGCGGCTGAACGCGCCGAGGCCGCTGCCGCTCTGTACGACGGCCCGCCGGAACAGCCCCGCGGCCGCGGGATCCGCGAGGAGCGCGGCCACGAGGGTGGCCCCGGCGGACTGCCCGAAGACGGTCACCGTGCTCGGGTCGCCGCCGAACGCGGCGATCTCGTCCCGCACCCAGCGCAGGGCGGCCCGCACGTCCAGGAGACCGCGGTTCGCGGGCGCCCCCGCCAGGTCGAGGAACCCCTGCACGCCAAGCCGGTAGTTGAGGGTCACCAGGACGACCCCGACCCGGGCGAGCGCCGAGCCGTCGTACAGCGGCGCCCTCGTGGAACCGGCGACGAAGCCGCCGCCGTGCACGAACACCAGGACGGGAAGGGGCCGTTCGGCGGGTGCCGCCGGGGTGCGTACGTCGACGGTGAGGTAGTCGTCGCCGCGCACCCAACCGGGGCCGAAGTAGGGCGACATGTCGAGGTCGCCGAGCCGGCGTTCGGCCTGCGGGGCGGTCGGGCCCGGCGTGGTCGCGTCGCGTACGGAGGTCCACGGCGCGGGCGGCTCCGGCGCGGCGAACCGGGCGGCGCCGAGGGGCGGTGCGGCGTACGGGATGCCGAGGTAGGCGGCGACGTCGCCGCGTACGAAACCGCGTACCGGGCCGTTCGTCGTGGTGATCACCGGGCTTGTGGTCGCCTCTGCGTGCGTACGGTGCATGCGGTGCGCGCTGTTCATGCGGCGACACCAATCCGCTCCGTGACGGTCGCCCGGCTCAGGGGCGCCCATTCCTTGACGGCGAACGCGCTGGGTGTGCGGGCGACTTCAAGGGCGCCGTGTCCGCCGAAGTGGGCGGGGACGACCAGGGCGTTGTGGTCGGCGGCCCAGCCGAGGAGGCGTCGGCGGGCGGTGCGCGCGGCCGCGGGGTCCTCGCAGAAACAGCTGTTGCAGTCGGGGCGCAGCACCTGCGCCGGGCTGTGCAGGAGGTCCCCGACGAACAGCGCCCGGTCCCCGCCCGACTCCAGCGTCACCACGGCCGAGCCGGGGGTGTGGCCGGGAGCGAGGTCGAGGCGCAGGTGGGAGTCGATCCGGTGGCTGCCCTCCCAGAGGAGGGTCTGGCCCGCCTGGTGGACGGGGGCGACGCTGTCCTCGAACACGTTCTGGTTGCCGCGCCCAAGGACGGAGCGGCGCTCGTTCGCCGGGTTCCAGAAATCGAAGTCGTCCCTGGCCATCAGGTAGACGGCACGGGGGAACGTGGGGACCCAACTCCGGTCTTCGAGGCGGGTGTTCCAGCCGACGTGATCCACGTGGAGGTGGGTGTTGACGACGACGTCCACGTCCTGCGGGGTGACGCCCGCGGCGGCGAGGCGGGCCAGGTAGCCGGTGTCGCGGTGGCTCCACACCGGGCTGTAGGGCCGTTCCTTGTGGTTGCCGACCCCGGTGTCGATCAGGATGGTCCTGCCCTCGCTGCGCACCACCCAGGTCTGGATGGCGGAGCGGACGACGCCGGTCTCGCCGTTCAGGAAGTCCGGCCGCAGCCAGGCGGCCTCCTCGCCCTCCCAGGTGTCGGCGGGGATGCCGGGGAAGAAGGTCTCGGGGGTCAGGTCGACCGGTCCGCAGTACTCGATGACGCGGGTGACGGAGACGTCGCCCAGCTCGATGCGGTCGACTTCAACTGTCTGATTCGTTGTCGGGCTCATGGCGCCAGCGTGTGGCGGCCGACGCGGCGCAGCCACACCCGCCGCTGCCTAGCCCTCGCAGGGTCAGGCTCCCGGGCCGCCGCGCACCGATACTGGGCCTCATGAACGGCGTGGACGGCATGGACGGCATCGGCGGCGGCATGGGCGGCATGAACGACGGACCGGGCAGGCTCGGCGCGTTCCTACAGGCCCGCAGGTCACGGCTGCGCCCCGACGACATCGGGCTGAAGACGTACGGCGAGCGGCGCCGCGTACCGGGTCTGCGCCGCGAGGAGCTGGCCCTGCTCGCGGGAGTCAGCGCCTCGTACTACACCCGTCTTGAACAGGGCCAGTCCCACAACGCGTCACCGGAGATCCTGGACGCCCTCGCCCGCGCCCTCGGCCTGGACGAGTCCGAGCGGCGCCACGTGCACGACCTGGCGGCGAGCGGCGCACGCGGGCACAAGGGCCTGCGCCGTCCGCCCGAAGAACACCTCTCCGACGCCACCCGGCACCTCCTGGACGCCCTCACGGACGTGCCCGCCGTGGTCCTCGGCCGCCGCACCGACGTCCTCGGCTGGAACGCCCTCGGCCACGCCCTGTTCGCCGCGCACCTCCCCGCCGACGGCCCCGACCACGCCCCGAGGCGCCCCAACATGGCCACGCTCGTCTTCCTGGACCCCGACACGCGTGCGCTGTACGCCGACTGGGAGACGAAGGCGCGGACTGTGGTCGCCAACCTCCGCGAGGTGGCGGGGCGGCATCCCGACGACGCCCGGCTCGCCTCCCTCATCGGCGAACTGACGATGAGGAGCGCCGAGTTCGGCGCCATGTGGGCCGACCACCAGGTGCGCCCCTGCGACGCGACGCCGCACACCATGGACCATCCGCTGATCGGCGCCGTCACCCTCACCCAGCAGGCCCTGCGCACCGCCGACGACCAGACCGTCGTGGTCGCCCACACGGCCCCCGGGTCGGCGTCGCGCGCGGCCCTGACGCTGCTCGCCGACCTGCTCGCCGATCGCGCCGACCTGCTCGCCGACCGGAACGCCCCGGTGCGGCCGAAGTCCTAGGACCGGGGAACGGGACCCGCCCCTTCCGTGGCCGGTGGCCCCACCCCGCACGGGCGACGAGACTTGCCCCATGGATACCGCACAGACAGCCGCCTATCTGCGGCGCATCGGCGTCGAGCGCCCCGCCGCCCCCACCACGGCGGCTCTGCGTGAGCTGCACCTCGCTCATCTGCGCAGCGTCCCCTTCGAGAACCTCTCCCTTCACCAGGGAGAGGAGGTCGACCTCACGGAGCAGGACCTGTTCGCGAAGATCGTCGAGCGGGGGCGCGGCGGGTTCTGCTACGAACTCAACGGCCTCTTCGCGGCGCTGCTCGCCGCGCTCGGCTTCGAGGTCACGCTGCTGCAGGCCCGGGTGTACGGCGACAGCGGCCGGCCGGGCATCCCGTACGACCATCTGGCGCTGCGGGTGCGGACCGAGGACGGCGGCGACTGGCTCGCCGACATCGGCTTCGGCACGCACAGCCACCTGCCGCTCGACCTCACCGAGCGCGGTGAGCAGAAGGACCCCGGTGGCACGTTCTCCATCGCGGAGGCGCCCGGCGGCGACCTGGACGTCCTCAAGGACGGCAAGCCGCAGTACGTGATCGACCAACGCCCGCGCGCCCTGGAGGACTTCACCGCGGGCGCCTGGTACCACCGCACGTCGCCCAAGTCGCACTTCACGCGGTCGCTGGTGTGCACCTTGATCACCGGGACGGGCCGGGTCACGCTGAGCGGCCGGAAACTCACCGTCACCACCGGCGGCGAGCGCGAGGTCACCGAACTCGCCACGGACGCCGAGGTCCTGACGGCGTACGAGACGCACTTCGGCATCTCGCTGGAGGAGGTCCCGCAGGTCGCGAAGCCTGTCAGGGTGGGCGGACGGTAGCCGTGCACGGGGGCGCGGGCGGGTGCCGGGCCCGCCCGGCGTCCTTGCGACAAGACACGGCGCGGGCACCGGGACGGAGCACGCGTGGACCGCTTTGTCCAGACCTCTTGGCGGGAATCGCACGCGGAGTCAGGCGGTGATGTTCATCGCGGCGCGCGCGGCCCTCGCGGACGTAGGCTCGCGCACTGTGAAGAGACACATACCTTTCCAACGGCTGCACAACTTCCGTGACCTGGGCGGCTATGTCACCGAGGACGGCCGTGGGGTGCGGTGGGGGCAGGTGTACCGGGCCGACTCGCTGAGCAAGCTGCGCGACGCCGACTGGGACCACTTCCTCGCCCTGGGTGTCCGCACCGTCATCGACCTGCGTTACCCGTGGGAGATCGAGGCGAAGGGCCGGGTCCCCGGCCACCCGTCGTTCGACTACCACAACCTGAGCATCGAGCACCGCTACTACGACCAGCCCTCGTTGGACCCGGACGTCGCGATCGGGCCGTACCTCACCGAGCGGTACCTGGAGGTCGCGGAGGACGGCGTCAAGGAGCTGCGCCGCGCCCTCGAAGTGATCGCCGCCGACGACGCGGGACCCGTGGTGTTCCACTGCGCCTCCGGCAAGGACCGCACGGGCCTGCTCGCCGCCCTCGTGCTCGCCCTGCTCGACGTCGCCGAGGACGACATCGTCGAGGACTACGCGCTCACCGAGCTCGCCGCGGACCGCCTCCTCGAGGACTGGCGCGCCGCGAACCCCGACCGCGGCGAGATCTGGCCCAGCTACCCGCACGCGCCCGCCGAGGTCATGCGGCTTTTCCTCGCCGCGATGGCCGAGCGCTACGGTTCGCTGCGCGCGTACGCCACCCATCTCCTCGGCGCCGACGACGAGTTGGTCGCCGCGCTGCGCCGGAACCTGCTTGAGCCGGAGGCCGGGCGTGAATGAGCTGTCGTTCCGGTCCGCCGGTGAGTCCGACATCCCCGTGCTCGTACGGCTGCGGGACGAGGCGGCGCGCTGGCAGATCTCGCAGGGCATCGCGCAGTGGAAGCCGGGCGAGCTGGGCGAGGAGCACTTCCGCGCGCGCCTCGCGGACAGCGAGATCTGGATGGCGACGGTCGGCCCGCACGGGCCGGTCGCGGGCGCCTGGGAGCTGTGGTGGGACGACCCCGCGGCCTGGGGTCCGCAGCCGCCCACCGCCGGCTACGTGCACCGCCTCATGACCGACCGTCTCGTCGCCCCCGCGGGCACCGGACGGCGCATGCTCGCCCACGCCGAGCGCCGCGTGCGCGCCGCCGGGCGCAGCCTGTGCCGCCTTGACTGCCGCGCCAACAACCCGCGGCTGCGGGCGTATTACGCCTCCGCCGGGTTCGAGGTCGTCGGCGAGCACCCGTGGAAGGACGGCGGGGTCGGTCGGCGGTTCGCGGCCACGCTCCTGCAGAAGCGGGTCCTCGACGACGGGCAGCGGCTCGCCGAGAAGGCGCGTGGGACCGGCGACGAGCGCTTCGTCGGCGGTGACGCGCGGTCGGCGTGCGGCGGGGAGCGGCGGCTCAGGGCGACGCTCTGAGCGGTCGGTTCGACGCTCTGATCGGACAGTTCAGCGCTCTGATCGGACAGTTCGGCGCGCTGCCCCCTCGGGGCGGCGCGCCGATCCGTCAGAGCGACGCCTTGATGCGGCGGGGCGCGTCGGCGAGGCGGCTGATCAGCGAGACGACGCCGGGCGGCTGCCGGCTGGCGTACCGGTCGGCGCTCAGCACGTAGTAGATCTGCTCAAGGGACGGCGGGCCCACCGCGACCGTGCGCAGGGCCGCCTGGCGGGGCGTGGCCTGGCCGGTGCGGACCAGGTAGGCGGCGGTCATCGATCCGGTGCGGCCGACGCCCGCGCCGCAGTGCACGAAGACCGGCCCGGCGGCGTCCGCGACGACGCGCAGGAACTGGTCCACCTGACGGCCGTCGGGGGTCTGTCCGTCACGGATCGGCATGCGGACGACGTGCAGCCCGGCGCGCCCCGGCTGCGCGAGCGCGGCGGCGCTCAGGTCTTCCGCGCGCAGGTCCACCACGGTGTGGATGCCGCGCGCCATGAGCGCGCGGTAGCCGTCCCGGGTGGGCGCCGAGCCGCGCCACAGCCGGTCGTCGACCTGCTGGAAGTGCTTGATGCCCGCCAACTCGCCGTCGGAGGGCCCGTGTTCACCTGCCCATACGGAGACGGCGAGCACCCCGAGGACCGAGGTGAGCCAGAAGACCGTGTAGGTGAGGACGCACAGGACGACGACTTTCAGCGTGCGCCGCGTGAGCGGGCGCCTGGGTTTCAGTCTCTTACGCGCCCGGGTGCCGGCGGTGCGCACGGAGTCGAGGAGGGCGGCGGCACGGGCGGGTGCTGCGGCGGACAACAAACGGTCACCACCTGAGGGCGTACGCACGGGCGCAGGCCGGAGCGGGGCGGAAGGAGACGGGGAGGGGAAGCGGGGTGGCCCCCACGGGGGTGACCCCCACGCCTTTCAGGCTACCGGCGTCCGCGACCCCCACCGACCAGTTCCAGCCGCCCCACCAGGCACTTTGCACGCACGGACACCCTCGGCACCCCCGGCACCTCACCCGTCGCGGTCGGCCGGCTCCACCTGACTCTCGCCGAGGACCTTCGCCCGGGTGCGCTGCGCTGTCGTGTCGACAAGACATCCGCTGAGCCGCATCACATCGTGCTCGGACAGCGCGGGACGTATCACTCCGGCCCAGACATCTTCTCCCAAACGGGTCAGCGGTGCTTGTACGTTGAGGGCGGCGGTGGAGCGGCGGCACCGTTCCCACAGCTCGCGTGCGGCGAGGGCGCGGGCGTCGGCGCTGTCGGTGCCGCGCAGCTCGACCTGGTAGACGACCATGGTCGCGGCGGAGCCGCGCGACTGGCCGGGGCGGGTCTGCGTGGCGTCGGACAGCGTGTCCACGAGCAGGGCCAGGAGCAGTCCGCACGCCGCGACCACGGCGGTCACCACGACCGCCCGCACGGTACGAGGGCGCGGCACGGCGCGCGTGTCCTCCAACTCCGGCGCTCGCCCGCCCAGTTCGGAGGGCGGCGGTGCGGTCAGCCGCGTGAGCCGTCCGGCGAGCCTGCGCTCGGCTCCGGGCCGGGCGGTGGCCGCCGAGATCTTCTGCACGATCCACGCGACGCCGGACAGCAGCACGCCCGCCGCCATCAGGACGGGCACGAAGACGTACGTGCGGTGGGCGCCGTCGGAGCCGCGCGGCTCCAGCCAGCGGAACCGTACGGAGCCCTGCTCGGCGCCGGACTCGCGCAGCCTGCGCCACACCTCCTCGGTGCGCAGGCCCGACTCGGCCACCTGCCGTTCGAGGCGGCCGATCCGGCCCAGGAGCACCGCGCAGACGAGCAGGCCCTCGACGACCAGGAGCAGCACCCCGCAGATGAGCGCGCGCTGCCACTCCCAGCGGGTGAGGTAGACGACGCTGTAGGTGGCGGCCGCGGCGGCGGTGAGGCCGCCGAAGAGATAGTTCACGTACCTCATGACGCCATGCCCTCCCGGTAGTCGGGGCAGTCGGAAGGCAGCACACAGTTGGACGGCAGCGGGCTGTCGGAAGGCAGCGGGATGCCGCCGCCGCGGGGGCCGGACGGCGCGTTCGGGGCTCCCCTGGTCCCGGGGCCGAGCGGGTCGGGGCCGGATCCGGGCCCGGGTGACAGCGTTCCGGCCGCGGGTCCAAGGGTGTCCACGCCCGCCCCGTCCCCGGAGGAAGCCCTCGGGTACTCCACGACCTCGCCCCGCTCGGCCGCCTCCCCCACAACCGTCACCCGCACCTCCTCCACCGCCCCCGTCCCCCCGTCCACGGACATCCGCGTCCCCTCCGGGAACCGGTCGACCGCGTCGGGAACGCCGACCGCCGTCGGCACCTCGAACTCACGCGCCAGCACGGCGAGATGGGACAGAACGCTGCCGGTCTCGGCGACGAGGCCCGCGAGTCCGGGCAGCAGGGACGCGAGGGACGGGTCGAGGGTGCGGACGACAAGGACCGGGGATCGGGGGCGCTCGCCCGCGCCGTGCCACGCGGTGCCCGAGCCGAACCCGCCGCCCGCGCCCTGCCCGGCGCCTTTCGTGGCGCGCCCGGCGGGTTCGGGCACCGGCCGCCCCGCCGCGAGGCGGAACGCGGCGGGCAGGGCGGGGCGGTGCGGCCGGGGCAGCCGCTCGGGCAGGTCGGCGGGCAGGCCCGCGCCGTCGCTCGCCGCCGTCAACTCGGCCCAGCGCAGCAGCGGGACGCGGGACGGATCGTCGACGAGCCCGGCCGCCGTGAGACGGCGGGCCATCTCGCACACCATGCCGGTCTGCATCTCCTGCACCCAGCGGATGCGCAGGCGCAGCCCCTCGCGGGCGGGCAGGGCGGCCGCGCCGCGCGCCACCCCGGCCCAGGGCGTGCGGGCGGGCAGCGGTGCGCGCGGGCCGAGCGACGGCGGCAGCAGGGACAGCAGGACGGGGTGCCGGGCGATGAGGCGCCCGTCGTCGGGTTCGGCGGCGCGCGCCTCGGACAGCACGGCCAGCGCCTCACCGACGGCCGTGGCGCCCGAGCGCTGCGGCAACAGGGCGCCGGCCAGGGACTCCTGTGCGTGCAGCGGCGCCAGGACCGTGCGCCCCCAGGACACGGCGGCGAACAGACGCCCCGTCAACATGTCCTCAGGGGCGGGCAGTTCGCTCAAGTGGCGGTCCACATCGGCCATGAGGTCGACGGCGAGCATCGGAAGGGCGGCCCGCAGGCGTCCGGTCCGCCAAGCCGCGGCGGCGCGCCGGGCGCCCGGAGCCGGGTTGAGGAAGGCGAGGAAGGCACCGCCGCGGCGGCGGACGGGTATCACGCCGAGGAGCCCCAGGTCGGCGGCCGCCCGGCCGTCGACGGTGGTGACGACGGGCAGGTTCCGCAGCTTGCCGCGCGGGGCCGAGCCCGTGACGTCCAGGGCGAGGGTGAGGCCGTACGACATGGGGGCCAGCCAGAGGTCCTCCTCCAGCGGCTGCAGGACGCCGGGGAAGGTCTCGGCCACCGGCCCCGGCCCGAGCAGCCGGGCGCGGCGCGGCGGCACGGCGGGCATCGCCGTGATGGGGCGGGTCTGGAACAGCCACAGCCGGTCGTCGGCGTCGAAGCCGAACTCGATGTCCTGCGGGCCGCCGAACTCCCGCTGCGCGAGCCGCGCCAGACGCGCGAGGCGGCGCAGCCGTACGCGGTCGAGCAGGCGGGTGCCGCGCGGCTCAGCGGGTTCGGTGCCCATCAGGCGGGCGTGGCGCGTGAGTTGATACCGCACGCCCTGGACGCTTCCGTCGACAAGGCGGTCGGGGCCGCCGGGCACGGCGCTGACGAGCATCCGGTCGTGGCGCCCCGCGAGCGGGTCGGCGCCGAACATCACCCCGCCCGCGACGGCCCGCACCATGGGCTGCACGAGCACGGCCATGCCGTCACCGCCCGCCTCCCACGGGGACGCGCCGCTCTCGCCCGCTTCCGTGCCCGCTTCGTTCGCACTCCCCGCCAACTGCCGTACGGGGACGCGCCGCGCCGAACGCAGCACCCGCCGCACGGCGTCGGTGAACGCCTCCCAGTCCCGGACGTCGAGGACCGTCTCGAAGAGTCCCGCCATGGACGACTCGGTGCCGTCCTCGTGCACGGAGGAGGACCGCACGACGACCGACAGGGCACCTTCGCCGCTCAACTCGCCCCAGGCGCGCCGGAGTTCGACCTCTCCGCGTGGCGCCCCGGGCGCCACCGCGGCCGGCACCACGACGAATCCCGGCAGGACGGGCAGTCCCGCTCTCGCGGCCCGTGCCAGGTGGGCGGCCTTCGCGCCGGCGATCCGGGCGTCCCGCGCCTGCCCGGCGTCCAGGGTGATCACCGCGTGCCCGTCCGCGTCGAATCCGGTCATGGACAACCTCCTCCGCGCGGGACGAGGACCTGGCGATCGGGCCCTGAAACCGTCCAGCCCTTAGCACGGACGCGTGACATCGCGCTGAAGTTGAGCCCGACGACGTACGAAATAGGCCGAATCAGCCGGACAGGCGCGATCAGCCGGACAGGCCGCGCAGATGGTCAAGGACCAGGCGTCCGCGCGGCGAGAGCCGGTAGCCCACGTCGAGGCTCTCGGTAAGGCCGCGCTCCTTGAGCTTGCGTACGTCCGCCTTGAAGGGGAGCCGTTCGCGGTCCATCCGGGCGGCCAGGTCGGCGGCGCGGACGGCGGGGTGGGCGGCGATCAGTTCGAGGGTGGCGGTGGTCCACGGGCCGTGGCCGCTGCGGGCGTCCATGCGGGCGAGGGCTGCGGCGATGTCGTCGAGTTCGGCGGCGGAGAGGTCCGTGTCCTGCCTGAGGCCGACGCGGGGGTCGTCGCCCGCCGGGCGGAGGGTGACGCGGTAGAGGGTGCGGTCGGCGCCGGGGCGCTGGTCGGCGAGCAGGTGCGCGCGGTCGGGGTATCCGGCGCGGCGCGCGTCCTTGTCGCTCACGGCGACCTCGTCCACGGCGTCCACCGCTTCGACGGCGAGTACTCCGACCGCGGTACGCAGCGCGGTGCCGGGCCGGACGGCGGGCCTGCGCCAGCGCCGGAAGGCCAGATCGACTTCGCCCGCGGCGATCCGGGCCAGGGCGTCCTGGGTGAACAGCAAGGCACCTCCGAGGTTGCGACCAGGACAGTCTCCACCAGCGGGGCCGCGGGCGCACAGCAAGGCGGCCCGGTGACCGAGAAGGTCACCGGGCCGCCTTGTCACTGACGGGTCAGCGCACGTTCTGCAGCTCGCGCTCCGGGTCGGAGTACGGCGCGGCTCCGCCGTTCACGTCACCGAGCTGCTTGTGCAGCTTCTCGCCCTCCACGTCCACGTTGGGCAGGATCGCGTTGAGCCAGCGCGGCAGCCACCAGGCGGACTTGCCGAGCAGCGCGAGCACCGCGGGCACGATCGCCATGCGGACCACGAAGGCGTCGAAGAGGACGGCCGACGCGAGGCCGAAGCCCATCATCTTGATCATGTCGTCGTTCTCCATGATGAAGCCGGAGAAGACGCTGATCATGATGACCGCCGCCGCGGCGACGACGCGACCGCTGTGGGTGAAGCCGGTGACCACGGCCTCGCCGGGGCGCGCCCCGTGGACGTACGCCTCACGCATGCGCGTGACGAGGAAGACCTCGTAGTCCATCGCGAGACCGAACACCACACCGATCATGAAGATCGGCATCATGCTCATGATCGGACCCGGCTGGTCGACACCGAAGACGCTCGCGAGGTGGCCCTGCTGGAAGACCGCCACGACCGCGCCGAGCGCCGCGAGCACCGAGAGGAGGAAGCCCAGGGCCGCCTTCAGCGGAACCAGGATGGAGCGGAACACCAGCATCAGGAGCAGGAAGGCCAGGCCGACGACGAGAGCCAGGTACGGGATCAGGGCGTCGTCGAGGGTCTGCGAGAAGTCGATCGTCATGGCCGTCGCGCCGGTGATCAGGACCTCGGTCCCGGTCTTGGACTCGACGTCGCTGATGTCCGAGCGGATCTGCTTGACCAGCTTCTCGGTGTCGGCGTCACTCGGTCCTGTCTTCGGCACGGCGGTCATCGTCGCCGTGTTGTCTTCCTTGTTCGGCGCGGCCGGGGTGACGCTGACGACGCCGTTGAACTTCTTGAGCGCCTCGCCGACGTCCTTCGCGGCGGTCGCCGCGCCCTTGCCGTCCTTGTCGACGACGACCGTGAGCGGACCGTTGAAGCCCTTGCCGAAGGAGTCCGACAGCATGTCGTACGCCTTGCGCTGGGTGGTGTCCGTCGCGAACGTGCCCTCGTCGGGCAGGCCGAGCTCCAGCTTGGCGGCCGGGGCGGCGATGGCACCGAGGCCGACGACGGCGAAGAGCAGCACGACCAGCGGGCGGCGCAGCACGAACCGGGCCCAGCGGGTGCCGAGCTTCGGCTTGGCGTGCGGGTCGGCGAACGACGTGCCGAAGGGCTTCTTGCGGTCCTTGCGGCGCAGCACCTTGCGGCGGCCGAAGCCGAGCAGCGCCGGGATCAGGGTGAGCGCGATCAGTACGGCGATCACGACCGTGCCGGCCGCGGCGAGGCCCATCTTGGTGAGCAGCGGGATGTTGACGACCGCGAGTCCGGAGAGTGCGATGACGACGGTGAGTCCGGCGAAGACGACGGCGGACCCGGCCGTGCCGACCGCGCGACCCACCGCGTCCTCCGGTTCGCGTCCTTCGGCGATCTCGGCCCGGTAGCGCGACACGATGAACAGCGCGTAGTCGATGCCGACCGCGAGCCCGATCATCATGGCGAGCGTCGAGGTGGTGCTGGACAGCTCCAGGGTGCTGGCGAGCGCCGTGATGCTGGAGATGCCGATGCCGACACCGATGAGCGCGGTGAGGATGGGCATGCCCGCGGCGATCAGCGAACCGAAGGTGATGAGCAGGACCACCGCGGAGATCGCGATGCCGATCATCTCGGCGCTGCCGCCCATCGACTGCTCGGTGGCAACGGCGTCACCGCCCGCCTCGACGGTCAGGCCGTCCTTGCGGGTGTCCTCGAGGAGCTTGTCCAGCGCGTCCTTGTTCTTGTCACTCAGCTCCGTGCCGGTGACCTTGTACGACACGGTGGCGTAAGCGGTGGTCTTGTCCTTGCTGACGGTGCCCGACTTGAACGGGTCGTCGACCTTGGAGACCTTCGCGCCCTTGCCCAGGGCACCGACGAGCTTGTCGACCTTGGCCTTGTTCTCCGAGGCGGTGATCTTCTCGCCGTCGGGGGCACGGACCACCACGCGGGCGGTGGCACCGTCGGACTTGGTCTGCGGGAACCGCTCGTCGAGCAGGTCGAAGGCCTTCTGCGACTCCGTGCCGGGCATGGAGAACGTGTCGGCGGGTGCTGCGGGGGCTGCCGAGGCGGCGAAGCCTGCGCCGACGAAGAGCAGCACCCATATGAGCGCCATCCACCAGCGTCGTCTGAAGGCGAGACGGCCTAGCTTGTAGAGGAACGTAGCCACGGCGAAAGAGACCCCCGTCGGGATTGGCAGGCAAGGGTGACCATCCGGCGGCACGGTGATGCTCGTCGGTACAGGTCTTCAGGATCCCCTCCATCGTGCCGTCCGGTTGGGGCGCGGAAGTCAGACTGCGGGCCGGACTATCGGCCCACGACCGGTGTAGTCATGAGAGAGGCCCCTCATCCTCGGGTAGGAGACGGGCTGAATGGGTGTAGATCTCATGTACCGGGGGAAGAGGGCGCGTGTGAGCTGCGTCTCGCGGGGGTCAATTCACCCCTAATACGGGGCGATTCGCGACAGAATCCCCGTAGTTGATCACCGAACCTGAAGGGCGCCTGCACTGAACGTGCCATTCCGCTGACGCTCGGGCCGCCACGGAGCAGGGCCAGGCTCCCCTACGGGTCGCGCCCGCCCGCGACACATGAGCAGTCACGCAGTGTGTTCTTCCGGTCACGGATGCCGGTGGTTCCCGGAAGCCGATGGTTCCCGGAACCTGCACCGGAGTTGGCGGTGGCGAAAACGCGAGATCGTCTCAAGAGAACGTGTGTGACCGGGCTCCGCTGTTGCTACCGTGAACCGCAGTCAGACCGGGGGGTAGCAGTCTTGGGGGAACATCTGTGCCGCAGTTGCGGCGCTTCGGCGCCTGGCTCATTGACTTCGCATTGGTGGTCGCGGCGGCCTGGCTGCTCGCGGTCCTGACCTTCAACCGCATCGGCACCCTCATCACGGACGTGCCCGAGCTGGTCACCAAGGGCAGCTGGCAGTTCGTCAAGTCCGGGGGCGATGCCCAGGGTGCCACCGACGACCTCGTCGACTCGCTGTGGCGGGACGCGGTCGGCTACATCCAGCAGGGCTTCCTGGCCCTGGTCCTCGTGACGTTCCTGTACCAGTGGCTCACGCTCAACTTCACCGGGCGCACACTGGGCAAGGCCGTGATGGGACTGCGCGTCACACCGAACACGCGGTCGCGCACGGCGCTGCGTGCCGCCGTGACCACGGCCGCCGACGTGGCGGTGTACTCACTGGCGTGCTGCATGCTCGTACAGGGCTGGATCTTCCTGTCCGTCATCTGCTGGATCGCGGCGGTCGCCCTGTTCACGCTCAACGCGCTCCCGGTGTTCTCGCGCTCGTCGCGGTCGCTCGCGGACCGCGTGGCCGGCACCTCGGTGACCGCTCCCGGCTTCACCGGAATGCTGCCGTCGGCCCGGCGCGAGCCCGGTCGGCCCCAACGGGACCTCACA
>NZ_BMNG01000004.1:195684-212223 GCF_014646335.1 Streptomyces lasiicapitis | reverse complement strand
GTGGTGTCGGCCCGGCCGGGCCGACACCACACTCCCCACCGCGAACAACCGCCGGTGAGCGGTCAGCGCGAACTTCCGCCCAGCGAACGGCCGTTGGCTACCGCGCGGCCTTCGCCCCGCCCCTTCCCCGCAGCACCTCGATCACGCTGGCATAGCTGTCCCCGCCGTGCCCCAACGCCTTCGCCTGCTCCATGGTCGCCTTCAGGAGCTCCGGCAGCGCGTTGTCGACGCCCCGGTCGGCCGCCGCGTGGATGAGGTGGTCGATGGTGGCGATCTGTACGTCGACGGTGGCGTCGTCGCCCGGATAGCGGCCCTCGTCCACCTGCCCCGAGTACCGCGTGAGGAAGCCGCCGACGGCCCCGCTGAGCCAGCGGTTGGCGAGCGCCGTGAAGTCGGTGGCGGCGCCCCCGTCGGCGCCCACGAGCGCGGTGCCGTGCAGCCAGCCGGTGAACGTCGACCACATCAGCCCGAGCAGCGCGGCGTCGTACAGCGAAGCCGCCCCCGAGTCGGTGCCCAGGTACAGCGGCTCACCGAGGACCTCAAGTGCCTGCTTGTGCGCGGTGAAGGCCGCTTCGGAGCCGCTGTAGAGGAACATCATGTCGGGGTGGCCGACGCCGAGGGGCGTGGTCATGATGGCGCCGTCCAGGTAGGCGACGCCGTGGCCGTCCGCCCACGTCGTGAACTCGCGGGCCTGCTCCGGCGATCCGGAGGTGACGTTCACCAGGGTGCGGTCCGCGAGGCGGTCGGCCACCGGGTCCAGGACGGTGTGCAGCGCGTCGTTGTCGAGGACGCAGGCGATCACCAACTCGGCGGCGGTGACGGCCTCTTCGGGCGTCGCGGCCACGCGCGCGCCGCGCTCGGCGAGCGCCTTCGTCTTCTCGTGCGAACGGTTCCAGACAGTTGTCGGGTGGCCGCGCTCCAGGAAGGCGGCGGCGAGTGCCGTGCCCATGTTGCCGAGCCCGAGGACGGTCACGGGGGTGAGGGCCGGGGCGGCGGAGGTGTGGTGTTCTGCGCTCATTGCGTCGTTGCTCCTTGAAGGTCCGCCTTGCGACGAACGGTCACGTTGATCACGTACGGACCACCTTCGCAGCGCCCCGAAGGCCCGGACAGTGACAGTGGTGACGTCGGCCACCAAATTCCTGCCACGCCTTTCGGCGTCGTATCGTCGGCGTATGAGCGCTGGTTCCGTCGCGGTGGTCGTGACCGAGGAGATCGGGGTCCCCTCGTGGGACCTGTACGAACTGAGCATTCCGTGCACGGTGTTCGGCAAGCCGCAGCCGGACCTGGCCGACCCCTGGTACGAGTTCCGGCTCTGCGGCACCGGATCACCGGGGCCACAGGACGACGACGCCCAGTTCGGGCTCTCCGTACGCACCAAGTACGGCCTTGACGACCTCGTCGGCGCGGACACCGTCATCGTCCCTTCGGTGCCCGACGCCTGCGTGGAGGAGGGCGCGCCGATGCCGTCCGGCCTCGTCGAGGCGCTGCGCCGCGCACACGCGGCGGGCGCGCGCATGGTGTCCCTGTGCAACGGCGCGTTCGCGCTCGCGGAGGCGGGCCTCCTCGACGGCCGCCGCGCCACCGCGCACTGGCAGCACACGGCCCAGCTCGCCGCGCGCTTCCCGCTGGTGGAGGTCGACGACTCGGTCCTGTACGTGGACGACGGCGACGTCCTGACCAGCGCGGGCCTGACGGCGGGCCTCGACCTGTGCCTTCATCTCGTACGCCGCGACCTCGGCGCGCACGTCGCCAACCAGCTCGCCCGCCGCATGGTGGTGCCTGCCCACCGGCCGGGCGGACAGGCCCAGTTCATCGATCTGTCGGTGCCCGCCACGGACGACGCGGGCCTGAGCCCGGTCCTGGAGTGGGCGCGGCAGCGCCTCGACCGGCCCCTGACGGTGACGGACCTGGCGCGCCGGGCCGCGATGAGCCCGCGCACGTTCTACCGCCGCCTCCAGGACGCCACGGGCACCACGCCCCTCCAATGGCTCCTCAACCAGCGCCTCGCCCGCGCCCAGAGCCTCCTGGAGTCCACCGACCTGCCGGTCGAGAAGGTCGGCGAACTCAGCGGCCTCGGCACGGCGAACAACCTCCGCCACCACTTCCTCAAGCAGGTCGGGGTGTCCCCCAGCGACTACCGCCGGGCCTTCCCGAAGTCCGGCCCCGCCGCAGGGCTCCGCTCGGCGCCGCGGCCCGCCGAATCCGTCGAGAAACCCGCGCCGGCGCCGCCCTCGACGGCCGCCTGAGGGCATTCGGCGGGGGCACGGACGAGCGTCCGCACACCCTCGTGTGTGGCCCCCTTCCGGCATCGGTCCGCGCCCCGCACACGCCCGTCCTCGCGCTTGCGCCATCCCCTCTGACCTGGGATTTCGTACGTCACGACGCTAGCGTCGAGCCATCACGAACACAGGGTTCGGATGAACGCGAAAGGCCTGCGGATGGACCGGAACATACGCACTGTCGACGACGTACTGAAGCTGCTTGACGGCCTGTTCGCACCGGGGGCCGACCGCTGGACGGCGGACGCGGCCGACTGGTGGGACGGCTTCTACACCGACCGGTCGAAGCCGGTGCCGTTCTTCGTGGCGAAACCCGACGAACGGCTCGTCTCGTACGTCGACCGCGGCCTGGTCACGCCGGGCCGCGCCCTCGAACTCGGCTGCGGACCCGGCCGCAACGCCTTGCACCTGGCCGCGCACGGCTTCCAGGTGGACGCCGTCGACGTGTCGCCCGCCGCGATCTCCTGGGCCGAGGAGCGCGCCCGCGAGGCGGGGGCCGACATCCGCTTCCACCTCGGCGACGCGTTCGCGCTCGACCCCGCCGTGCTCGACGGGCCGTACGACCTCGTCTACGACTCCGGCTGCTTCCACCATCTGCCGCCGCACCGCCGCGTCAGCTACCTCGCCCTGCTCGACCGCGTCCTCGCGCCCGGCGGGCACTTCGCCCTCACCTGCTTCGCGGCGGGCGCGATGGGCTCCGAGCTGCCCGACGCGGACCTCTACCGCGAGTCCGGCCTTCAGGGAGGCCTCGCCTACACCCCGGAATCCCTCCGCTGGATCTTCTCCGAGCTCACGGAGGTCGAACTGCGGCGCATGCGCGACGAGTCGCCGGAGTCGGCGTGCTTCGGGGAGCCGTTCCTGTGGACGGTGCTGTTCCGGCGGGGCGAGCGCGCCGCCTAGGAGTGTTCGGCCCCTTCGGGAAACCGTGTGTACCTACTAGTATGTACACACGCTCGTCGAAGGACGAGCGACAGGGACTACCGAGGGGACCGCCCACATGCCATTTGTCCGCATAGACGCGCTGGGGGCCGACAGCGCCCGCCTCGACGCGCTCGGCCGCGCCGTGCACGAGGCCCTCGTGGAGACGATCGGCATTCCGGCCGACGACCGCTTCCAGGTGCTGACCGGCCACGACGGCACCCGCAGCACGTTGCGCTACGACGACTACCTGGGGGTGCGCCGGGACAGCGGCATCGTGTACGTGGCCATCACGATGCGCGCGGGCCGCTCCCCCGCACAGAAGCAGGCGCTGTACCGGCGGATCGCCGAACTCGCCCAGGAGTACGCGGGCACCGAGCCGCGCAACGTGTTCGTCACCGTGACCGAGAACGAGTCGATCGACTGGTCGCTCGGCAACGGGGAGGCGCAGTACGCCTTATAGGGCACGCCCGCTCGGCCCGCCAGGCATTCGGCCACTTCGTCATGCTCTTGCGTGACGCGGCCCGCCCCGGGGCCCGCGTCTCGGGACAATGTACGCATGCCTGACGACTGGAAGCGGCAGATCGACGCGCTCCACAGCGACCTGGTCCGCCGTGACGACCCCGCAGCCTGGGTCAGCGAGGCGGACGCGGTGGACGCCTCCTACCTGTACCCCCAACTCGCCGTACGCGGGCCGGTGTTCGGGCTCGCTGCCCGGGAAACCGAGGGCGACGGGCCCTGGCGGCTGCTCGCCGACGTGACGGAGGGCACGCCGCAACAGGCCAGGGACGGCCTCAACTCCCTGCTGTGGTTCAAGGCGAAGGACGACACCGACGTCCGAGAGGAACGCCGCGCGCTGCTCTCGGCCGTCGCCCGCCTGGAGCGGGAGCCGGTGAACGAACTCACCGTGCTCGGCACGCGCTACCGGATCATCCGCGGCGACGAGTTCGCGCGCTCCGGCGAGAACGGCCTCGAACCGCCGCGGCCCACCGACCCCGAACCGGCCGAACCGACCTGGGGCGACCGGCAGTCGCCGCCCTCGCAGGACGTGGGCTTCACCCTCGAACCGGGCCGCGCCGAGGGCCTGATGGCGGGGGCCCTGCGGATCGCGCTGCGCGGCTTCACCTACACCGGCGACCACTTCCCCCCGGAGTTCCGCGCCGACTCCGCGCGGGCCGTGCGGGAGCATCCGGAGGTGCTCCTGCTGCCGGTGAGCTTCGGTGTCGCGGAGCGCCGGGGCCAACGGTGGCGGCCGCGCGGCGCGCTGATGCCCACCCCGCACGACGCGCGTCAGCTGCTCGTCCACGGCATGACGGAGTTCTGGCCGGTCCTGTACGACTTCGACGACGCCGAGAAGGACGAATTCGCCCGCGCGGCCGAGGAGTTCAAGGCGGCGGGCCGCGCGAACGAGGTCGTCGTGCGCGACCGCTGCTTCCGTGTCTGCCGGGTGGAGCGCATGGTCCGGCTCGGCGCCGACGGGCCCGAGCCGGCCCGCCCCTCGGACGTGGAGACGACGGAGCCCATGAAGCTCCATCCGACGATGGACGAGGACGGCGTCATTCACTACGACGACTGAGACGGCACCAGTACGTACATTTCACTTTTTTCCGCCTGAAACATGCGCAAGGCAGCATACGTGCTGCCTCGCCCCGGCGCACTCCGCGCGTCCGGGCGACCGGACACCGGGCGCGTACACGGACCCTGCGCGGCCGAAGCGCGCTCGCCAGGTTGCGGCACTTGCCCCGCTTCTGATTCCGTCACGCGGGCGACCCCTTGGACCGCCGCCCGACCGCCCACCTGCTCGACGGAGTGCTGATGACCACCGAACCGAAGACGACGACCCCGCGCCCCGGCGTCAACTCGGCCTCTCCCACGGCCCGTTGGCTGCGCCGCACCCAGCCCCGCCCCACCGCGCGGACCACCCTGGTGTGCTTCCCGCACGCGGGCGGCACCGCCTCCTTCTTCGCACCGTGGGCGAAGCTGGTCCCGCTGGACGTGGAACTGGTCGCGGTGCAGTACCCGGGCCGCCAGGACCGGCTCGCGGAGCGCCCCCTCGCCACCATGACCGAGCTGGCCGACGCCACCGCGGAGGCGCTGCGCTCCGGTGTGCGCGCCGATCGCGAGCTGGTCTTCTTCGGTCACAGCATGGGCGCCGCGCTGGCCTGGGAGACGGCACTGCGCCTGGAGGCCGGGCCCGGCCCGGCGCCGCGGCACGTGTTCGTCTCGGGCCGCCAGGGTCCGAGCCGGCAGCGGCCCGGCACGGTGCACCTGCTGCCGGAGGAGGAGCTCGTCGACGAGATCAAGCAGCTCGGCGGCACCGATCCTTCGCTCCTCGACGACCCCGACGTGCGCGAGATGGTGCTGCCCGCGATACGCGCCGACTACTGCCTGATCGAGACGTACCGCCCGGATCTGTCGGCGCGCCTGCGCTGCCCGATCGGTGTGTTCACGGGCGACCAGGACGTCGAGGTGGCACCGGAGGACGTGGAGGCGTGGCGCGAGGCGGGCGACGGCGACTTCTCCGCGCTCGTGCTGCCCGGCGACCACTTCTACCTGGCGGAGCACGCGGAGCGCATCATCTCCTCGATGTTCGGCGCCCGCGCCGCGTAGCTGGTCAGCCCGCGAAGGCCGTCCCGGGGATGCCCTGCCCCGCGTCCTGGACCACGAGGACCGAGCCCGCCATCGGGTGCGGGCGGTCCAGGCCGGCCCGGGCCGTCGTGACGTACAGATCACGCAGGTCCGGGCCGCCGAACGCGCACGCGGTGGGGCGCGCAACCGGCAGCGGAAGGACGCGGTCCAGGGCGCCGTCCGGGGTGTAGCGCCGGACCTGGCCGCCGTCCCAGAGCGCCACCCACACGCAGCCGTCCGCGTCCACGGTCAGGCCGTCGGGGAAGCCGTCCGGCTCCGCGATGACGGTGAACTCCCTGCGGTCCACGGGGAGTTGGCCGTCCATGCGGCAGACGTCGATGCGTCGGGTGGGGCTGTCCGCGTAGTACATGAGGGTGCCGTCGGGGCTCCAGCCGATGCCGTTGCTGACGGCGACCTCCGGGAACACCGGGGTCGTGGTGCCGTCCGGGGCGACGCGCGTCAGGCTCCCACCGCCGGGCGCCTCGTCGTAGCGCATGGTGCCCGCCCACAGCGCGCCGTCCGCGGCGACGGCCGCGTCGTTGCCGCGCCGTCCGGCGACCGGCTCGCGCAGCAGCCAGGAGAAGGCACCGTCCGGGCCGTAGAGCCCGACGCCGTCGCGGAGGTTGACGACGAGGCCGCCGCCCGCCCGCGGCTTCGCCGCGCCGACGTGCTGTTCGGTGGCGAGCACCGTGCGCCTGCCGCTCGACGGATCGTACGTATGGACACGGGAGTTGAGGATGTCCACCCAGATCAGGTGACCGGCCTCGGCGTCCCACGTCGGGCCCTCGCCCAGCTCGGCCCACTCGTGCACCGCGACCTCGGCGACCGGCTTCCGCTTCGTCACGCTCTCACCCTTCGTCACAGCCTCACTCCACATCTCCGGTGCCCGAGAGCGTCATCCCCGGCCCCGGAGACCGTCATCCCCGGTGCCCGAGCCGCGCCGACAGCTCGCCCGCACCCTTCACCACGAGGCCGGACAGCTCCGTCTCGCGCTCCTCGCTCCAGCGGATCATCGGTACGGAGACGGAGATCGCGGCGACGACCCGTCCCGCGCTGTCGCGCACCGGGGCGGCCACGCAGCTCACGTCCGGGTTGGACTCACGGTGCTCGGAGGCTACGCCGCGCTCGCGGACCGCGGTGAGCGCGGCGCGCAACTCGGCCGGATCGGTCAGGCTGTTGGGCGTCATCGCCGCCAGCTCGCGGCCCGCGATGCGGGCGTCGAGCTCCGCCGCCGGGAGGGACGCGAGCAGCATCTTGCCGACGGCCGTGCAGTGCGCGGGCAGTCGGCGGCCCGCCGCGGAGACCATGCGCACCGCGTGCGTGGAGTCGACCTTCGCGATGTAGATGACGTCCGCGTCCTCCAGGATCGCGACGTGCACCGTCTCGCCGCAGGTCTCGGTGACCTCGCGGGCCACGCGCTGGCCCTCGGCGGCGAGGTCGAGCTGCTCGGCGTACCGGCTGCCCAGTTGGTAGGTGCGCACGCCGAGGCGGTAGCGGCCCGGCTGCTCGGGGATCGACACCAGGTAGGAGCGGGCGGTCAGGGTGGTGAGCAGCTCGTGCACGGTGGTGCGGGGCAGCTGGAGCTTGCGGGTGACCTCGGGCGCGGAGAGCGTGCCGTCGCCTTCCAGGAACAGCTCCAGTATGTCGAAAGCCCTGGTCACCGCCGGAACTAGGCGCCCCATGCCGTCCACCCACCCTCACCGTTCGAAACCACGACCACTGGTCGATATCGCGAACACAGGCTAGACACACGCATGTCGGCGGCGCAATGCCCCTGCCCGAACGGTTCACGCGCGACCCATTGACACCCCCGAGAGGGGCGCTTTACGGTCACGCCACCATTTCGAACGCATGTCGAAATCTCGAACACACCCTACCCACCCTGGGGGCAACTGCCGTGCGCATCACGGGAATCAGCACTCACGTCGTCGGGACCCCCTGGCGCAATCTCACCTATGTGCTGGTCCACACCGACGAAGGACTCACGGGGGTCGGCGAGACCCGCATGCTCGGCCGCACCGACGCGCTCCTCGGCTATCTCCGCGAGGCGACGGCCAACCACATCGCCGGTTCCGATCCGTTCGCGGTCGAGGACCTCGTACGCAGGATGAAGTACGGCGACTACGGGCGGGCCGGGGAGATCGTGATGTCCGGGATCGCGGTCGTGGAGATGGCCTGCTGGGACATCAAGGGCAAGGCGCTCGGCGTGCCGGTGTGGCAGTTGCTCGGCGGGAAGGTCACCGACCGGGTCAAGGCGTACGCCAACGGCTGGTACACGACCGAGCGCACCCCGGAGGCGTACCACAGCGCCGCCAAGGAGGTGACGGCGCGCGGCTACCGCGCCCTGAAGATCGACCCGTTCGGGACCGGGCACTTCGAGCTCGACCACGAACAGAGCCGGTACGCGGTGTCGTTGATCGAGGCGGTGCGCGACGCGATCGGGCCCGACGCCGAGCTGATGCTGGAGATGCACGGCCGGTTCTCGCCCGCCACGGCGATCCGCCTCGCCCGCGAGCTCGCGCCGTTCCGGCCCGCGTGGCTGGAGGAGCCGGTGCCGCCGGAGAACCTGAAGGCGCTTCAGAAGGTCGCCGCGAAGGTCGACATGCCGGTGGCGACGGGCGAGCGCGTCCACGACCGGATCGAGTTCCGGGAGCTGTTCGAGAGCCAGGCCGCGGACATCATCCAGCCCGACGTCGGTCACATCGGCGGCATCTGGGAGACGCGGAAGCTGGCGGCGACCGCCGAGACGCACTACACGCTGATCGCCCCGCACAACGTGGGCGGTCCCGTGCTGACCGCCGCCTCGCTCCAAGTGGGCTTCACCGCCCCGAACTTCAAGATCCTGGAGCACTTCAACGACTTCGCGGACGCGGAGATCAAGAAGGTCGTGAAGGGCGCGCCCGAGGTCGTCGACGGCTACTTCGAGCTGTCCCACGAGCCCGGCCTCGGCGTCGAGTTGGACGTGGCGGCCGCGGCCGAGTTCCCGCAGCAGCAGGCGCGGTTCGACCTGTGGGCCGAGGGCTGGGAGAAGAGGGCTCCCAAGTGACCGGCCTCGCAGTGGGCGGCGCCGAAGTGGGCGGACTCGAAGTGGGCGGACTCGACGAGGGCAGCCGCGCGGTCGTCGTCGACCGGCCGGGGAGCCACCGTCTCGTGCGACGGGACGTGCCCGCCCCCGGCCCCGGCGAGGTCCTGGTGCGCGTCGCCGCCGCCGGGATCTGCATGAGCGACCGGGAGCTGTACGACGGCCGCCGCGACGCCGGGTACGTGCGCTACCCGGTGACCCCGGGGCACGAGTGGTCGGGGACCGTGGCGGCCGTGGGCGAGGGCGTCGATCCCGCGCTCGTCGGCCGGCGGACCGTCGCCGAGGGGTTCCGCGCGTGCGGCCGCTGCGAGCGGTGCCGGTGCGGGGAGACCAGCCTGTGCACCGCGGGGTACGCGGAGACCGGGTTCACGGAGCCGGGCGCCTTCGCCGACCATCTCACCGTCCCCGCGCAGCTGTTGCACCCGCTGGACGACGCGGCGGACCTGCGCGCCGCCGCCCTGCTCGAACCCGCCGCGGTCGTCGCGGCGGCCGTGCGGGCCGGCGGGCCCCGGCCCGGCGAGCGGGTGGCGGTGGTCGGCGCGGGCACGCTCGGGCTGCTCGCCGTGCAGCTCCTGGCCGCGTACCGCCCCGCCGAGCTGGCCGTCGTCGACCCGCGGGCCGCGCGCGGCGAGCAGGCCCTCGCGTTCGGCGCGAGCGCGGCTCTTGCCCCGGACGAGGAGGGTGCCGTGGCGGGCCGCTTCGACCTGGTCGTGGAGACCGCGGGGGCGCCGACCACCGCCGCCTCGTCCTGCCTCCTTGCGCGCCGGGGCGGCCGGGTGGTGCTCACCGGCATGTTCACGCCGGGTGCGCGGGGCATCGACCCGGTGCACCTGTCGCTGAGCCAGCTGGAGCTCCGCAGTGTCTTCGGCGCGCCCTCGTCGGCCTGGTCGGACGCGGTGCGGGCCTTCGGCCTCGGACTGCTCGACCCGGCGCCCCTGATCACCCACGAGTTCCCGCTGGAGCGCTTCGGGGAGGCCGTGGCGCTGGTGGGCGAGGGGGACCCGGCCACCGGGAAGGTGCTGCTGCGGCCCTAGCCCCGGGTCGGGGCACGTCCTTGCGGCGCCTCGGCGCCACCTCCGGCCCACCCCCGCCTCACGTTCCGAACCGCATTCGAAATACCGAACAACATGGGAGTCCCCTTGCCTACCCCGTCCGCACCCCGGCCCCCGTCCGCACCCCGGCGTCCCGGCGTCGACGCCCTCGCCCGCATCGGCCACGCCGTGCCGGTGCCCGACCCGGCGAGCGCGTCCCCGTACACGTTCCCCGACGGCGGCACCTGGCGCACCGAGATCCCTTCCGTGGAGGGACCGGAGGCCCTGTCCGTCGTCCTCAAGGAGAGCACCCGCCTCGACGTGCCCGTGCACCGCATCAGCCAGGGCAGCGGCGTGTGGATGCTCACCGACGACGAGCTCACGGAGATGGTGGACTCCTGCGCCGAGAGCGACGTCGAGCTCTGCCTGTTCACCGGCCCGCGCGGCACCTGGGACACCGGCGCCTCCACCCGTACCGACTCCGGCGGGGCGGGCCTGCGTGCCCGCGGCCACGACGCGCTCGCCGGCTGCGTCGAGGACGCCCTGCGCGCCGCCGAGCTGGGCGTGCGCTGCCTGCTCGTCGCCGACGAGGGAGTGCTGTGGACCCTGCACCGCATGCGCGCGGCGGGCGTGCTCCCGGCCGACGTCCGGTTCAAGGTGTCCGCGCTCACCGGCCCGGTGAACCCCGCTTCGTACGCCGTGTACGAACGCCTCGGCGCCGATTCCCTCAATGTGCCCTCGGACTTGACGGTGCATCACCTCACCGAGATCCGCCGGGTGAGCCGGGCGCCGATGGACATGTACGTGGAGGCGCCGGACGACCTCGGCGGCTACGTCCGCATGTACGAGGTCGCGGAGCTGATCCGGTGCGGGGCCCCGCTGTACGTGAAGTTCGGCCTGAGCAAGTCGCCCGGCATCTATCCCTACGGCGCCCATCTGCGCGAGCACACCCTCGCCACCGCCCGCGAGCGGGTGCGGCGCGGACGGCTCGTCCTCGACCTGCTCGCCCGGCACGGCGCCGACGGCGCCATGTCGCCGCCCGGCGCCCGCCTCCCGGGCGACCTGGAGCGCTTCCCCTGCCCCGAAGGGAGCTGACCATGCGTCCGCGCACCCCCGCCGCGGCCCTCCTCGCCGCCGCGCTGCTCGCCGCCACGCTGTCCGCCTGCGGCCAGGAGGCCAAGGGCGGCAGCCGCTACGAGCCCGACACCGGCAAGGGCGCCACCATCGGCCTCGCCATGCCCACCAAGGCCTCCGAGCGGTGGATAGCCGACGGCGACAACATGGCCGAGCAGTTCAAGAAGGCCGGCTACAAGACCGATCTGCAGTACGGCGACAACAAGGTCGAGAACCAGATCGCCCAGCTGGAGAACATGATCACCAAGGGGCGAAGTCTCCTGGTGGTCGCCGCCGTCGACGGCTCCGCGCTCACCGAGGTCCTGCAGCGCGCGCACGACGCGGGCATCCCCGTGATCTCGTACGACCGCCTCATCCTCGGCACGGAGAACGTCGACTACTACGCGTCGTTCGACAACGAGCGCGTCGGCCGCCTCCAGGCCCAGTACATCGTCAAGAAGCTTCGGCTCGGCAAGCCCGAGAAGGGCGCCGACAAGCACAACATCGAGCTGTTCGCGGGCTCGCCGAACGACAACAACACCAAGTACTTCTGGAACGGCGCCATGAAGGTGCTCCAGCCGTACTTCAAGAGCGGCCAACTGACCGTCCTCAGCCAGCAGACGAGGATGAACCAGGCCACCACTCTGGACTGGGACGGCGGCACGGCGCAGAAGCGCATGGACGACCTGATCAGCAAGAACTACGGCTCGGACCGGGTCGACGCGGTCCTCTCGCCGTACGACGGCATCTCGATCGGCGTCATCTCGGCACTCAAGAGCGCGGGGTACGGCTCCAAGAGCCAGCCCCTGCCGGTCATCACCGGGCAGGACGCGGAGCTGGCGTCGGTGAAGTCCATCATCCGCGGCGAGCAGACGCAGACCGTCTTCAAGGACACCCGCAAGCTCGCCAAGCAGACGGTGGCGATGGGCGACGCGGTGCTCAACGACAAGAAGGTCAGCGTCAACAACACCACGGACTACGACAACGGCAAGAAGACCGTGCCCGCCTATCTGCTCGACCCGGTCAGCGTGGACAGGTCCAACACGCGGCTCCTCGTCGACGAGGGGTACTTCAGGGCTGGACAGCTCAAGTGACGGGGCCAGGCCTGGAGACGCGGCCCGTCCTGGAGATGCGCGGGATCACCAAGACCTTCCCCGGGGTCAGGGCGCTTTCCGACGTGTGTCTGACCGTGCGGCCCGGGGAGATCCACGCGGTCTGCGGCGAGAACGGCGCGGGCAAGTCGACGTTGATGAAGGTCCTCAGCGGTGTCCACGAGCACGGCTCCTACGACGGCGAGATCCGCTTCGAGGGCGAACCGGTGGCCTTCAAGGACATCCGCGCCGGCGAGCGGCACGGCATCGTGATCATCCATCAGGAGCTGGCGCTCGTCCCGTACTTGTCGATCGCCGAGAACATCTTCCTCGGCAACGAGCGTGCCACGCGCGGGCTCATCGACTGGAACGGCACGCTGCGCGAGGCGAGCCGCCTTCTGCAGCGGGTCGGTCTGGACGAGCGGCCGCAGACGCCGGTCGCCGATCTCGGCGTCGGCAAGCAGCAGTTGGTGGAGATCGCCAAGGCCCTGTCGAAGAAGGTGAGGCTGCTCATCCTCGACGAGCCGACGGCCGCGCTCAACGACGAGGACAGCGCGAAGCTCCTCGGCCTGATCCTGGACCTGCGCGCGCAGGGCGTCGCCTGCGTCGTCATCTCCCACAAGCTCAACGAGATCCGGCGGGTCGCGGACGCGGTGACGATCCTGCGCGACGGCCGGTCCGTCGAGACCCTCACCGTCCGCGAGACACCGGACGCCGAGCCGCGGCTCTCCGAGGACCGGATCATCCGCGGCATGGTGGGCCGCGACCTCGACCAGCGCTTCCCCGAACGCACCCGCTACGACGGCGCGGACGCGGGCGCGGACGCCCTTTCCGTGTCCGGCTGGACCGTCCGCCACCCCGTCGACCAGCAGCGCACGGTCGTCGACGATGTGTCACTGACCGTCCGGCGCGGGGAGATCGTGGGCATCGCGGGCCTGATGGGGGCCGGGCGCACCGAGCTCGCGATGTCCGTCTTCGGGCGCTCCTACGGCCGGTACGTGGCCGGGACCGTGGCGGTCGGCGGGCGCGAGGTCGCCACGAGGACCGTGCCCGCGGCCATCGACGCCGGGATCGCGTACGTCACCGAGGACCGCAAGACGTACGGCCTCAACCTCATCGACACCATCCACCGCAACATCTCCCTGGCCTCGCTGCCGGGCATGCGGGGCCGCGGTGTCGCCGGGCTCCCCGGTCTCGTGGACGGCCATCACGAGCGGTCCGTCGCCGAGCGCTACCGCACGTCGATGAACATCAAGGCACCCACCGTCCTCGAACAGGTGGGGCGGCTCTCCGGCGGCAACCAGCAGAAGGTCGTCCTGAGCAAGTGGATCCACGCCGACCCCGAGGTGCTGATCCTCGACGAGCCGACGCGCGGCATCGACGTCGGCGCCAAGTACGAGATCTACACCGTCATCGACCGGCTCGCCGCCCAGGGCAAGGCGGTCCTGTTCATCTCCTCCGAACTGCCCGAACTCCTCGGGATGTGCGACCGGATCTACACGATGGCCGAGGGCCGGCTGACCGGCGAGGTCGACCGCGCGGACGCCACCCAAGAAGTCCTGATGCGCCACATGACCCGCGACAGAAGCTGAGGCATCACCCATGACCACCACGTCCACGCCGCCGCACGACACCTCGTCCACGCCATCCGCGCAGCCCTCGGCCGGTGCGCTGCTGCTGCACGGCATGCGCGCCAACATGCGTCAGTACGGCATGCTCGTCGCCCTCGCGTTCCTCGTCGTCCTCTTCCAGATCTGGACGGACGGCACCCTGCTCCTGCCGAGCAACGTCTCCAACCTGATCCAGCAGAACGGCTACATCCTCATCCTGGCCATCGGCATGATGATCGTCATCATCGCGGGCCACATCGACCTGTCCGTGGGCTCACTGGTGGCCTTCGTCGGCGCCATGTCGGCGGTGATGATGGTCAAACACGACATGCCGTGGGTGCTCGCGCTCGTCCTGTCGCTGCTCATCGGCGCGGTCGCGGGCGCGTGGCAGGGCTTCTTCATCGCGTACGTCGGAATCCCGTCGTTCATCGTGACGCTCGCGGGCATGCTGCTCTTCCGCGGCTTGACCCAGATCGTCCTCGAAGGCCAGTCGCTCTCGCCGTTCCCCGACGGATTCCAGAACATCGCCAAGGGCTTCATCCCGGAGATGGGCCCGTACACGCAGTACCACAACCCGACGCTGCTCATCGGCGCCGCGACGATCGCGTTCCTGCTGCTTCGTGAATGGCGCCACCGCAAGCGGCAGTTGGCGTACGACCTGCACGTCACGCCGACCGGCCTGTGGGCGGCGAAGTGCGTGGCCATGGCGGCGGCCGTGGCGGCGTTCACCCTGACGCTCGCCAGTTTCCACGGCGTGCCCGTCGTGCTGCTCATCATGTGCGGCCTGCTCATCGGCCTCGGCTATGTGATGCGCAACGCGGTCGTGGGACGGCATGTGTACGCGCTCGGCGGCAACAAGGCGGCCGCCAAGCTGTCCGGCGTGAAGGACAAGCGCGTCACCTTCCTCATCTTCGTCAACATGGGCGTGCTCGCGGCGCTCGCGGGCTGTGTGTACGCGGCGCGCCTGAACGCGGGCACGCCACAGGCGGGCCTCAACTTCGAACTGGAGGCGATCGCGGCGTCGTTCATCGGCGGCGCGTCCATGAGCGGCGGCGTCGGCACCGTCCTCGGCGCCGTGATCGGAGGCCTGGTGCTCGGCGTCCTCAACAACGGCATGTCGCTGGTCAACATCGGCACGGACTACCAACAGGTCATCAAGGGCCTGGTGCTGCTCGCCGCCGTCGGCTTCGACGTCTGGAACAAGCGCAAGGCCGGACGCTGACTCCCCCTCCCCCCTACTTCCCCCGGCTACTCGCGCGGCTTGCTGGACGGCGCACCGATGGGCTCGGTGGACTGCGGGAACACGGCGGCGACGTGAACGAGCCGCCTCAGGCCACGGGTTGCGGCGACGGAGCCGGCGGTGGCCGGGCATATGCACTCGACCCGCCCGCAGTACGGGCAGACGGGAACCATCGATGGTGTCATGCCCTGCACTATGCCCTGCTGAAGTCAAGATTCCGTTAGAACCCAATGATTATCGGATAGCACCCGGCGAAGGGCCGGTACGTCCGGACGTTACGGTTATCGACTGACTGGTACTTGGTGTGATCTGACGGGGACTTGACGTGACGAAGACTTGGCGTGAAACAGACCCTGGCGTGCTGCGGCTGCCGTCCGGACGGCTCGTGCGCGGGCGCGGGCTGCGGCACCCGCTGCCCGACGGGCCCACGCCCGCTTTCGCCCTGTATCTCCTCGGCAAGCCCGCGCCACCGGTCGACTGGGAGGCGCGCTGGCTGCGCTGGCCGGACTTCCGGCTGCCCGCGGACCGCGAGCAGGCGCGGCGACTGCTCGGCGAGGCGTGGGCGCGGGCCGCCGTCGAGCGCGTCGAGATCGCGTGCGGCGGGGGCGTCGGGCGCACCGGGACCGCGCTGGCGTGCCTCGCGGTGCTCGACGGCGTACCCGCGGGCGAGGCCGTGGACTACGTCCGCGCGCACTATCACCGCCGTGCGGTGGAGACGCCGTGGCAGCGCCGCTTCGTCCGCGACTTCAGGCCCGCGGGAGCGGCGGACTGACACGGGTCCGCGCCGCGAGGACCAATGTTGCCGCGTACACCACCTCCGTAAGATACCCGCAGGGGTATGCCGAAGGAGTTTCTCGTGGACATGGCGATGGCGGCCGATGAACTGAAGACCGTGGTCAACCGGCTGCGCCGGGCGCAGGGGCAGATCGCCGGAGTGATCAGGATGATCGAGGAGGGGCGGGACTGCGAGGAAGTCGTCACCCAACTCGCGGCCGCGTCACGGGCGTTGGACAAGGCGGGTTTCGCGATCATCGCGACGGGGCTCCAGCGGTGCCTGGCGGACGGGGACCTCGCGGAGAGCGGGGACAGGGACCGGATGCGGGCCCGCCTGGAGAAGTTGTTCCTTTCTTTGGCGTGAGGGTCCTTCGCGTGCGGGTACTTGGCGTGCGGGCACTCATCGTCGTACCAGTACGGCGACGAGAACGTCGGCCAGCATCCCTGCGGACACCACGAGCAGCACGACGGCGAACGCGCGCCGCAGCCGGGCGCCGGAGAGCCGGGACGCGAGACGTTTGCCGTCCCAGGCGCCGAGGACGGCGGCGCCGGTGAACGGCGCGATGACGCCCCAGTCGAGTCCCGTCGTGGTGCTGCCCCGGGTGGCCAGCGCGGCAAGGGAGTTGGCCGCGATGACGAACAGGCTGGTCCCCGTCGCCGCGCGCATCTCGAAGGCGAGCACGGTGACCAGGGCGGGCACGACCAGGAAGCCGCCGCCGACGCCGAGCAGGCCCGTCAGCGCGCCGAGCCCGGCCCCCGCACCGGCGGCCCCG
>NZ_BMNG01000004.1:0-195616 GCF_014646335.1 Streptomyces lasiicapitis | reverse complement strand
GGCCCGTCCGCCCCGGCCGCAGCATCCGCACCCCGGCGAGCGCGGCGACGGCGGCGAACGCGGCGGTGAGCACCGGCTGCGGCAGCCGCCCCGCCACCGCTCCGGCCGCCGCGGCGGGCGGGATGCCCGCTGCGGCGAACAGGGCCCCGGCGCGCCAGCGGACGTGGCCCACGCGGGCGTGGGCGTACAGTGCGCTCGCCGAGGTGACGGTGACGATCAGCAGGCTCGCGGTCGTGGCCGCGGCCGGGCTGAAGCCGAGCAGATAGATCAGCGCGGGCACCGCGAGGACGCTCCCGCCACCCCCGAGCGCGCCGAGCGCCAGGCCGACCACCGCACCGGCGGTCAGGGCAAGGACCAGGGCACCACCCATGTGCGGGTCCCGCGGCCCGGGTCAGCGTGGCCCCGGCCGGCGGACGGTGAGCCCCGCCCGCTCCGCGGCGTCGAAGTGGTCGTCGACGACGGTCACGTCCCGGCCGGCGGCGTCGAGGAGCGAGGCACCGATGCTCGCGCGCGTGCCACTGGCACAGTGCACCCACACCTCGCCGTCGGGCACCTCACCGACCCGGCCGCGCAGGTCCTGGACGGGGATGTGCGCGGAGTCGGCCACGTATCCGTTCCGGCGCTCGGAGTCACGGCGTACGTCGAGGACCACCACGTCGTCCCGCTCGGCGCGGGCCCTGGCGAGATCCGCGAAGGTGGCACACCCGCAGGACGCGAGCTTCTCACCCGGTCGTACCCAGGCGTGCGGGTCGCCGCTCGCGGCGGCGGCCGGGCGGTCGATGCCGACCCGGACCAGCTCCCTTTGGGCACCGGCCAGTTGGGCGGGCGTCCCGGCGAGCAGGGTGACCGGCTTGCCCCAGGGAAGGAGCCACGCCAGATAGGTCGCGAGCTTGCCCTCGGCCTCGAAGTTGAAGGTGCCGGGGACGTGTCCGGCGGCGAAGGCCACGCGGTGGCGCAGGTCCACCACCCACTCCCCGGCCGCGAGACGGGCGGCGATCCGCCCGGCGTCCGCGGGCTCCGGCGGGGTCAGGTCGACGGGGGCGGGGCCCGCCGCGTTGGCCGGGCCCATGTGCGTGTAGTACGCGGGCACGTCGTCGAGCCCGGCGAGCAGCTCGGCGACGAACGCGTCCACGTCCTTGGTCAGCGCGGCGTTGCCCACGCGTTCCGCGCCGACGGTGGTCTCCTCTCCCCCGGCCTGTCCGGACGCGCAGAAGCTGCCGAAGCCGTGCGTGGGGAGCAGCCGCACCGCGTCGTCGAGCGCGTCCGCGAGCCGGTGTGCGGACGCGTGCTGGGCGCGGGCCAGTTCCCCGGTCAGCCGCGGCTCGACCAGATCGGGCCGCCCCACCGCGCCGATCAGGAGCGAGCCGCCGGTGAACGCCGCCACCGCGCGCCCGCCGTCCTCAAGGACGTACGCGGTGTGGTGCGGGGTGTGGCCGGGCGTGGCGAGCGCGCGCAGGCGCAGGTCCTCGTCGACGGCGACCGTGTCGCCGTCGGTGACGGCGGTACGCGGGAACGACACCGCGGCCCCGGCCGGGACGAGATAGCGCGCGCCGGTCAGGCGGGCCAGTTCCAGGCCGCCGCTCACGTAGTCGTTGTGGATGTGGGTCTCGGCGACGTACGCGATCCGCACGCCGCGGCGCGCCGCCGCCGCGACGACCTGGTCGATGTCACGCGGTGGGTCGACCGCGACGGCGGTGCGGGGCCCCGAGGCCAGATAACTGTGGTTGCCCAGGACCGGGAACTCCAGGGTGTCGACGACGAACACGGCGGCTCCTTCCCACACACGGGTACCGGGAAAAATACCCAGGGGGGTATTTTCGACTCCGGTCACGGGGGAGGTTGGCGCGGTTCTTTCCTTCGCCCTCAAGCAGCGGTCCGGGCACACGCCTCCCCCCCTCTGGTCGCCGCCGGGCGGACCCGAGTTGCCGCCGCGACGCGAGTCGCCACATGTGACCGATTACGCCTCAATTCCTGGCCGAACAGGACCAGTTGAAGCTTGAAGGTAAGGGGCTAGAGTCGTCCGTCCGAAGGACCGCAAGGCGTTCGACATCGCGACCGATCCACTCCCGATCCGTCATGCGACACAGCCAGGAGGTCTCCCGCGCATGCTGCTGAGCCACCTCACGCCCCGCGATCGCCGACTCTTCACGGAGTTCGGGCACGGCCCCGCCGCCCCGCTCCCCCACACCCTCGTCCACGAAGCCTTCGAGCACCGCGCCGCGGCCACCCCTCACGCCGTCGCCGCCGAGCACGAGGGCACGCGGCTCACCTACGGCGAGCTGGACCTCCGCGCCGAACGGCTCGCCACCCTGCTGGTGCGCGTGGGCGTGCGGCCCGGCGACCGCGTCGGCCTGTTCGTACGCCGGTCCCTGCCGATGCTGGTCGGGCTCCTGGCCGCCCTGAAGGCCGGTGCCGCCTACGTCCCCCAGGACATCGGGCTCACTCCCACCGCCCAGCTGCGGCACGTGCTGCGCGCCGCGGGAATCCGGGTGGTGCTCACCCAGGCCCGGCACGCCGACCGGGTACCGCGCGCCGCGGGCACCGTACGCATCGCCATCGACCAGGAAAACGGCACCGCCGCCCCGCCCCCGTCCCCGCCCGAGCGGCTCGCCCGTGCCGTCCGCCCCGACGACGGCTGCTACGTCCTGTTCACCTCCGGCACCACCGGCGCCCCCAACGGCGTCACCGTCACCCACCGCAACGTCTGCAACATCCTCCTCACCGAACCGGGCGGTCTCGGCATCGGTCCCGGGCTGCGCGTCGCCCAACTCCTCAACATCGCCTTCGACATGGCCGCCTGGGAGATCCTCGGCGCGCTGACGCGCGGCGGGACACTCCTCATCCGCGGCAAGGACATCGCCGAGACCGCGCGCCGCGCCGACGTCCTGATCGCCACCCCGACCGTCCTCTCGGCCGTCGATCCCGCCACCTGCCCCCACACACGGACCGTCGCCGTCGCCGGGGAGCCCTGCCCCCGGCCGCTCGCCGACCTGTGGGCCGCCACCCGCGCGTTCTACAACTGCTGCGGCCCGACGGAGACCACGATCGTGAACACGATGCGGCGGCACTCCCCGGCCGCGCCGCTGCTCACGATCGGCCGCCCCACCCCCAACAACACCGTCTACGTCCTGGACGAGCACCGCAGGCCGCTCCCCATCGGGCGGACCGGAGAGATGTGGGCGGGCGGCGACTGCGTGTCCGCCGGGTATCTCGGCGACCCCGTCCTGACCCGCGAGCGGTACGCGCCCGATCCGTTCCTCGGCGGCGGCCACCGCATGTTCCGCACCCGCGACCTCGGCCGCTGGACGGCCGACGGCGAGCTCGAACACCTCGGCAGGACCGACGACCAGGTGAAGATCCGCGGCTTCAGGGTCGAGCCGGACGCGGTCTCCGCCGTCCTGGAGGCCCTACCCGGCTGCCGGCGCGCGGTCACCGTGCGGCGGGACGCGCGCAGCCTCGTCTCCTTCGTCTGCCCGCGGGACGTGGACCCGGAGGCGGCGCGCGGCGCGGTCGCCGCGGCGCTGCCCTACTACTGCGTGCCCGCCGCCGTGTTCCCCCTCGCGGTCCTGCCGGAGACCGACCGGGGGAAGATCGACAAGGGTGCCCTGCTGCGACTCGCGGCGGGGGTGGCCCGGTGACCACGACACCGGCGGCTCCCTCGTCGCCTTCCCCTTCCCCGCGCCACCCGGCCCCGTCCGAGGCCCGGTTCGGCGACGGCGTGGTGCTGCCGCCGCTCACCTCCTGGCCCCGGCGCGCCCTGAAGCACCCGCGCCTGATGCACTACCACCGCCTGGCGGTGCTGGTCGCCGCCGCCAACCTCGCCTTCCTCGGGGTGGCCGGGGGCGTGCCGGAGGAGCGGACGCTCGGTCATGCCGCGCTGGCGAACCTCGCGCTCGCCGTCGTCGTCCGCCAGCAGTACGTCGTCAACTTCTTCTTCCGGGTGGCCACGGCGGCCCCGGTGACCTGGCCGCTGAGGGTGCGCTGGACGCTCGCGAAGGTGTACCACTTCGGCGGGCTGCACGTGGGCGGGGCGCTTGCGGGCAGCGCCTGGTTCCTCGCCCTGACGGTGGCGCTGACGGCGGGTGACGGATCGGGCGCGGTGCTCACCGTCTCGTACACGCTGATCACCCTCCTCGCCGTCATCGTGGCGACCGCGCTTCCCGCCTTCCGCTCCCGCTTCCACGACCGCTTCGAGCGGATCCACCGCTTCGGCGGCTGGGCGGCGCTGGCCCTTTTCTGGACGCACACGGTGCTGCTCGCGCGCGGGCCCGGCGACGTGGGCCTCTGGGTCCTGGCACTCGTCACCTTCAGCGTGGCCCTGCCGTGGCTGCGGCTGCGCAAGGTCGACGTACGGATCGAACGCCCGTCGTCCCACGTCGCCCTCGCCCGCTTCGACCACGGCGTGACGCCCTTCGCCGGGTCGTCGACGGCCATCAGCAGGAACCCCCTCAAGGAGTGGCACTCCTTCGCCAACGTGCCCGCGCCGGGGCAGTCCGGCTTCCGCCTCACCATCTCCCGTGCGGGCGACTGGACGGGCTCCTTCATCGACGACGCGCCCTCGCGGGTGTGGGTCAAGGGCATCACCACGGCGGGCGTCGCCAATGTCGAGACGCTGTTCCGCAGGGTCGTCTACGTCGCCACGGGCAGCGGCATCGGCCCGTGCCTGCCGCACCTGCTCGCCGCCGAGGTGCCCTCGCGCCTGGTGTGGGCGACCCGGGATCCGCGCAGGACGTACGGGGACGGCCTGGTCGAGGAGATCCTCGCCGTGCAGCCGGACGCGGTCGTCTGGGACACGGGGCGGCACGGGAAGCCCGACATGGTGCGGCTCGCGTACGCCGCGTACGCGGAGTCCGGCGCCGAGGCAGTCATCTGCATCTCCAACAAGAGGCTCACCTGGCAGGTCGTGCACGGCCTCGAACAGCGCGACATCCCCGCGTACGGAGCGATCTGGGACTCCTGACCCCTGGCGGCACACCGCCTCGCCGGCCCGGACCGAACGCGAGGTGGCCGACATCATGGGCGACCGGCCGCCGCCTCCCGTACGCAGCATGGTCGTCCTGCACAATTCCCCTACCGTGTGGGACCTGACCCGTGCGGAGTCCGGGAAGGAGTGCGATGACAGAGCGCGTCGCCATCATCGGCGCGGGGTTCGCGGGCCTGTGCATGGCCATCCGCCTGGCCCGGGCGGGCGTCACCTCGTTCACCGTGTACGAGAAGGCCGACGACCTCGGCGGGGTGTGGCGGGACAACACCTACCCCGGCGCGGGCTGCGACGTGCCCTCGCACCTGTACTCGTACTCCTTCGCCCCCCGCGAGGACTGGAGCCGCGCCTTTCCCCTGCAGCCGGAGCTGCTGCGCTACCTGCACGAGTGTGCCGACGACCATGGGATCCGCCCGCGGATCCGCTTCGGCACCGAGATCACCGCCGCCACGTACGACGAGACGGCACACCGGTGGGAGCTGCGCACCGCCGACGGGCAGGTGCGTCACGCCCGGGTCCTGGTGACCGCCGTCGGCCAGCTGAACCGGCCCAAGTACCCCGACCACCCGGGACTCGCCGACTTCACCGGCACCGCGTTCCACTCGGCCCGCTGGAACCACGGCCACGATCTGACCGGGGAGACCGTCGGGGTGATCGGGACCGGCCCGAGTGCGGTGCAGTTCATCCCGCGCATCGCGCCCCACGTGCGGACACTGCGGGTGTTCCAGCGCTCGGCGAACTGGGTCATGCCCAAGTGGGACTACCGCTACGGGCCCGTCCACCAGGCCCTGTTCACCACCGCGACGGGCCGACTTGCCTTCCGCGGCGGCTGGTTCGCGTTCGCGGACACCGTCCTGTACTCGGCCATCCGGGGCGGGCGCCTCGGCAAGGCCGTCGAGTACCTGTGCCGCCGCCAACTGCGCACCCAGGTGGCCGATCCGGGGCTACGGGCCAAGCTCACCCCCGACTTCCCGCTTGGCTGCAAGCGCGTCCTCATCTCCGACGACTACCTTCCGGCACTCGCCCGGGACAACGTCGAGGTGATCACCGAGAGGATCACCCGGTTCACCTCGCGCGGCGTGCTGACCGCCGACGGGACCGAGCACGCGCTCGACACCCTGATCCACGGCACCGGATTCACCGCGACCGAATTCCTCGCCCCCATCGCCGTCACGGGCCGCGGCGGGCGGCTGCTGCGCGAGGAGGCCTGGGCTGACGGCGCGGCCGCCTTCCTCGGCATGACCGTGCCCGGCTTCCCCAATCTCTTCCTCCTCTACGGGCCGAACACCAACCTCGGCAACAACTCCGTCGTTCTCATGATCGAGGCCCAGGTCCGCCACGTCCTGTCCTGCCTCTCGGCCATGGAGCGCGACGGCCGCAGCGAGTCGGAGGTGTCGCCGGGCGCCTTCGAGGCCTACCGTCGCCACGTCGAGGCGGCCCTGGGCGGCACGGTGTGGCAGGCGGGCTGCACCAGCTGGTACAAGACCGGCACCGGAAAGATCACCAACAACTGGCCGCACCGCGCGGCCCGTTACCGGAAGCTCACCCGCCACCCCGCCGCGCTGCGCTCCACGAGCCCGAGGCGTCCGCGTCAGTCGTAGCCGATGTTCGCTCACTTCGAGGCGGGCCCGACGTCGCCCTTCCACTCGCCCTGTTCACCCGACGTGCCCGCTTCGACGGCGTAGGAGTCGTCCCGCTCGTCGCGCTCCCCCGCCTGGTGGTTGTACTGCCCGGCGAACACGTACTGCCCGGCCGGTACGGTCCGCCCCGCGCGCAGCGTCCAGCGGTAGCGGAGGTAGCCGTCCCGCTCGCGCACGGAGACGTCGAAGTCCTCGACGGGCAGCGAGTGCCAGTTGCCGGTGTCGGCGACCTCGCCCGAGCGGGCGACGCGCAACTCGACGGTGAGGGCGGTGAGCGGCTTTCGCACCCCGACCGTGATGTCGCTCTGCGACCAGTACGGGTTGGAGCCCGGGCCGATCCTGCCGTCCGTGCGGACGAGGCCGGCGCCGGGCGTGGCGCGCGGCGGCTTCGAGGACGCGGGGGGCCGCTGGGCCGCGGGGGGCCTGGTCGGCTTGGTCGGCTCGGCCGGCTTGGCCGGCTGGGTCCCGGACGCGGGCGGGGAGCCGCTTGCGGGGCGCCGGGGCGGACGCTTGGTGCGGTCGGACTCGGCGGGCGGCGGCGCGGGCACGCTCGCGGCGGGCGGTGTGGAGGGCGTCGTCGCGACGGTCCGCGCGTCCACGTCGTCGCCGCGCACCGCGGTGGCCACGCCGTAGCCGCCGGCGGCGAAGACCCCGGCCACGGCGACGGTCGTCCCGGCCACGCGCAGCCAGGACGCGCCCTCCTCGCGGCCACGGCGCGCCCGCGGCGTCCGCGGGGCGCGGGCGCCGTCACGGCCCCCGGCCATGCCGCGTTCGACACGCGCCAGCATCCGTTCGCGGTCGGGCCGGTGGCCATGCGCCGCGCTGCGCAGCCGCCTGCTCAGGGCCGCGTCCCGCGCCTCGCGGTCCATGGTCTCGCGGCCCAAGGTCTCACCGTCCGTCACGCCGTCATCCATCACGCCGTCATCCGGCCATCTGCCATCGGGTACCCACAGGCGACAGCCGCTCCGCCACGTCGCATCCCCGTCCCCGTCACGCGGTCCCCCCACGGGCCTGAACGGCGGCGACGTGCATCCGTTCCGACATGGCGTGCGACCCCAGCTGCCGCTGTAGCTCGGCCATGCCCTTGGAGGTCTGGCTCTTCACCGTACCCACCGATATCCCGAGGGCGTTCGCCGTGTCCTTCTCGGACAGATCGAAGGCGTGCCGCAGCACGACGCAGGCGCGCTTGCGGAACGGCAGCCTGCGCAGGGCCTCCTGGACGTCGATCACGGCGGGCACGTCCGGGTCCTGCGTCTCTTCGCCGCGCGTCGACCAGAACAGCGTGACGCGGCGGCGCTCACGGACCGAGCTGCGGATGTGGCTGCGCGCCAAGTTGGCGACCACTCCGCGCGCGTACGCGGCGGGGTGGTCGGCGGCGCGCACGCGGTCCCAGCGGTGCCAGAGCGCGAGCAACGCGTCGGCCGCCAGGTCGTCGGCGCCGTCGTACTCGCCGGTCAGCAGGTGGGCGAGGCGGGACAGCTCGGCGAAGTGCCGCTCGAAGAAGGCGTGGAACTCGGTGGCCGGGTCACCGGCGGCGGCTCGCGGGGGCACCGTCACCCCACCTCCCCCGCCGTCCCACGCACGGCCACACCGGGCAGCAGGTGCGTCCAGATGCCTTCGGGGAGAGCGGCCGCGGCGTACGGACAGGGCATCAGGCGGTGCTTGAGCCACTTGAACTTCCGGGCCACGGCGGCCGCTTCGGCGCCGAACGCCCACGGTAATCGGTACGGCACTTTGCCGTGCGGGCGGCTGTGCGAGGGCAGCGGGCCGACGGCGAGCCGGCGCTTGAAGACCGCCGGGCTCGGCGTGCCCTCGAAGCCGCCGATGCCGTGGCTCCGGTGCACGGGGAAGCGCTGCCCGCCCGCGGTGGCCGAGCGGGCGAAGACCGTGTTGGGGGTGTCGCCCCTGCCGCGCACGCGCTGGACGGCCGCGCAGGCGGTGCAGCGGTCGTCGTCCGCGCGCAGGTCGCGCACCTCGGTGGCGTACGCGGCCCGCACGCCGCCGCGCATCAGCCAGCAGCCGTCGGTGAACTTCATCGCGTGGGGGTCCTCCGTGTGGGGATGGACGGCGGTCCGTCGGCCTCGTCGAAGGTGAGCCGGGAAAGGCGGGCGGGCCCGCGCAGCGGGACGCGCAGGTCGCGGACTCCGGTGACGGGGAAGGAGGCGGTGCGCGTGGTGGAGCCGTACGCGTCGGCGCCGGGCGGAAAGGTGAAAGGTGAGGGGCGCGGTCGTGTGGCCCGCCGTGAGGTGGACGCTGCCGCCGAGGACAGTCACAGTCGCGGAACAGCAGTCCGCCCTCGGTGCCGCGCTGCTCGTCGTAGGTGTGCGCCGCGAGGCCCGCACCCTGAACGGGCCTCGCGGCAGGAGCGGCGCCGTCGATCTCGACGGCGCCGGTGAGGCGGATGTCCTCGCTGGAGGCACCCGCCAGGTCGTCGTACGGGCCGGGCTCCGGGTCGAACTCGCCGAGCCGGAAGCGGACGGACAGGTGACGGCGTGCCCCGCGGTCGATGCCGGCCTCGCCCACCGGGTCCTGGACCAGGGCGCGCCGCAGGAATCCGGTGAGGGAACGGCGGCTGACGCTCGGTCATGTGGGGGTTCCTTCGGCGGGGCGGAAGCATGCGGTGCGCGAGGGCGGTACATGCGGTGGGGTACTCCGGAGGCCGCTCTTTTTCGAAACGCTTCGATGCTCACCGCACGGCGTCCCCATGTCAAGCAGCAGGGAATCCGGCCTCCCGAACACACCAGGAGTAGCGGCCGGTCATTCAACTCACGCCACCCACCGGGGAATTCGGAAAGGAACCTTGTTGCGCCCCACATCCTCGGCATGAAACCACAACAACATCGAAGCGCTTCGAGATCCGATCGCCGGCCCTACAGCTTCGGGTGAGCGTTCTTCAGGAGCTCCTGGAACTGGGCGGAGAACCAGTGACCGGACAGCGGGGCGTTCGGCAGCGCGCCCGACATGTTGTGGCCGTTGCGCGGGTTACCCGTGTACGTCGGGTCGCACATGCGGTCGAAGCCCTTGCCCTCGTTGTTCGGGATCTCCTTGCTGGCGCCGTCGGACTCGCCCGGCGGCTTCATCCACACGTAGGCGTCGATACCGGCGGCCGGCGCGGCCTTGGGGCGCTCGCCGAGGCCCGCGCCGGACTGGTTGCACCAGTTGCCGACGTGGATGCGGCGGTCGATGCGGCCGCCGTTCACGTAGGTGTTCACGTCGGTGGTGGGGCCGGGTGCCGTCGGCCGGGCGGTGCCGCCCCAGCCGTTGCGGGAGGTGTCGATGAGCATGCCGATGTCGGACTTGAAGCCGGTGGACACGAGCTGGTCGCGGAAGGCCTGCGCGAAGGACAGCTCGTCGGTGTAGCGGTTCCAGTCGACCCACTTCGACTCGCGCACGGAGCGGCCGCCGACCGTGTCGCCGATCGTGAAGTGGTCCTCCTTCAGGGCGCTGTAGTTGGCGGTGTTGGCGATGAAGCCGTGCACGTTGTCGACGGTGCCGCCCTCGGCGGTCGCGGCCTGGTGCATCACCTGCGCGGACGGGGCGAAGTTGTCGTCCCAGCCGATCCAGCCGTGGTGACCCGCGTCGACGTAGTTGTAGACGTTGGGAACGGCACCCAACTGCTTCAGGGCGTAGCCGACGCCCTTGATGTAGTTGCCGTTGGCCTTCATCACGTCGCACTCGGGGGTCGCCGTGGGGCGGCCGCCGGTGTTGGTGACGAGGTTGGGCAGCGAGTCGATCTCGACGGCGGTGACGATGCGCAGGTTCGCGTACTTGGAGTCGGCGAGGATCTTCGCGATCGGGTCGATGTAGCCCGTCTTGTACCTGTCGATCTCGGTGGGGCCGAGTTCGCCTTCGGCGGCGGCCCTCCTGGACCAATCGGGGTTCACATAGACCTTGGCGCCCGCGTAAGGGTTGTCGACACGGTCGGCGGCCTTCGCGCCGCTGTCGCCCGCGAAGGCCACAGCCGTGCCGCCGCTGACGGCGATGACGGTGGACAGGGCGAGCCCGTCGAAACCCTGATCGTGGAAGCACCCGATCACAGCCGACGAACAGTTTCCACAACGCGTCGAAGCCCGCGACGTACGCACCGGAATGGGACCAGCCGTCGCAGTACCCCGCCCGGCTGGACCCCGGCATCGCGCAACACCTCACCCCAAGTCGGCCACGGGCACGGCCGATTGGGCGCTGAGCCTGAGGCGGCAGCGGGAGTCCGGCACGACACGGGCCAGGGCTCCCGCACGAACCGCACACGTCGCCGAACTTCACCACGTCCGCAGCCGGGCCGAGGGGCGGCTCTCGGAGAGCGCCGTCTCGACGGCCGCCTTGATGTCGTCGCTCTGTGCGTCCGAACCCCCCGGGCCGAGGTTCACCATGACCGTCGCCTGCCTGCCGTCGGCCGTGGCACCGGCCATCGTCTCGAAGCCCAGGAAGTCACCTGTGTGTCCCCAGTAGAGGCCACCGCCGGGCAGCGGCCTGCTCTCCAGGCCGAGGCCGTACGCGCGGCCGTCCTCGTTGCCGGTGGGCCGGGTCTTCATCATGTGCCGGAGCTCGGCCGGGCGCAGCAGGTCGCCGCGGAGGAGGGCGCCCAGGAACCGGTTGATGTCGGTGCCGCTGGAGATCACCCCGCCGGCCGTGCCGCCGACGGAGGGGTCGATCCTCGTGACGTCCAGGAGCGGCGCGTCCTTGCCGGGCCGGGCGTATCCGCGCGGGTGCGGACCGGGGATCGCCGAGGAGCGCGGCACGTACGTCTCGCGCAGACGCAGCGGTTCGATGATGCGCTCGCGGATCTCCTCGGCGTACGAATGGCCGGTCACCTTCTCGATGATCATGCCGGCCAGCAGGTAGCCCGTGTTGGAGTAGTCCCAGTCGGTGCCCGGCTCGAAGACCCGGGGGTGTTCGAGCGCCAGGTTCACGAGGTCGCGGGGGTCGCGGTGGACCAGCGGGTCCTTGAGGATGTCCTGCGGCTTCAGGTGGTCGAGGAAGTCGGGCAGGCCACTGGTGTGCTGAAGCAACTGGCGGACGGTGATCACGCGCCCGTCGTTGCCGTGCCCGCGGACGACGCCGGGCAGATAGCGCTCCACCGGGGCGTCGAGGCCGACGCGATGCTCTCCCACCAGCTGCAGCACGGCCGTTGCCGTGAACATCTTGGTCAAGCTGCCGATCCGGAATCTGCTGTCGGGGTGCACCGGCGCCTGGCTCTTCACGTTCGCGAGGCCACTGGTCAGGACCGTGCTGCCGCGCCGGTCCCGCACCTCGGCGAGGGCTCCGGGCACGCCGTCGACGGTGGTCAACCGGTGCAGGAGTGCCTTCAGCCGGGCGTGGTCGGCGGTGCCTGCGGACTCGGCGGCACGGGTTTCGGTGGTCGCGGCGGCACTTCCCGGAAGCGCGGCTCCCGCGAGAGTGACCGCCACGGCGACTGTGAGTGCCCCGCCCAGCGCACGCTTGTGCTTCATCACGTGTACGTCCCTCGATCGTCAAAGTCACGACTGCGGCGATACGCCTCGCGCCTCGCCGCCCTGTGCCCTTCACGATGGCCGCCGGGGGCGGGACGGCACGATGGGGCGCTCATCCGTATCGAGGGTCGGGTCAGCCCCCTTCCCGCACCACCCAGCGGCTGCCCGGTCAGCCGCGCCGGAAGACGGCGACCGTGCGCGCGGGCACCTGGAACGTTCCGGAACTCCTCGCGTACGAGGCCGACTTGACCACCTCGTCGGCGCCCCGCGCCTGCACGGGGTGCAGCGCGTACGCCGCGCCTTCGAGTGCCGCGACACGCTGCGTGCGCTCCTGCGGGGTCGCGTTGAAGACGACCACCAGGTCACCGAGGCGCATCGTGATCACGCCCGGGGTCTCCCCCGGAGTGCCGGACAGCGGGAAGGACAGCCCCTTCTGCACCTGCCCGGTCGTCGCCAGCGAGAACGCCGGTTCGGTGGCGCGGAGCCTCAGCAGGTCCCGGTACGCGGACGACGCGTCCCCGATGTCCGCACAGCCGGGCGACAGCGCCGGGGCGGTCAACAAGGGCTTGCCGTAATGCCACTTGGGCTGGTTGTCGGCGGCGGGCGGCAGCCCACGCCCGAAGCCGTTGCCGTCGCGGCAGTCCCAGTGGATCGCGTTGAACCAGTCCCCGCTGTCGTAGGAGTTGCGGTCGAGGGACTTGGAGCGCAGCAGGTCGCTGCCCGCCTGGTACAGCGCGGGGCCCTGCGAGAGCGTGGCCGTCGCCGACGCGAGGACCTGCATCCGGGCCCGGTCGGCGGCAGGCGTGCCCTGGGGCAGCTTGAAGGCGAGCGCGTCGTACAGCGACTCGTTGTCGTGGGCGTCGGTGTACGCGAGGGCGTCACCGGGCGCGTCGGCGTAGCCCGCGGGGGCGCCGTTGTAGTCGACGTCCGCGCCCGTGACCTTCCGGCCCGCGGAGTCGGTGAAGGCGTACCCGGCCAGGTTGCCGGTGAGGCCGACCTTGATCAGGTCCTGGTAGTGCAGGAGCCGGGCCTTCTGTTCGGCGGGGGTGCCGTTCGCCTTGGAGGTGTTGGGGTCGGTGGAGAGGCCGCTGGCGAAGCCCTGGACGCCGGGGTCCTCGTCGAAGGGGCCGCCGCCGCGCACGGCGTCGCGGGCCCGGTCGGAGAAGGTGGCGATGCCCGTGCCCGCCATGTTCCGCTGCGTGGCCTGCTCGAAGCGGGCGTCGTCGGCGATCTCCCCGAAGTTCCAGCCCTCTCCGTAGAGCACGATCTTCTTGCCGTCGACGCCGTCCTTGCGGAGCGTCAGCGCGTCGAGGGCCTTGCGGACGGCGAGGATGTTGGCCTTCGGGTGGTGGCCCATGAGGTCGAAGCGGAAGCCGTCGACCTTGTACTGCTTGGCCCAGGTGACGACGGAGTCGACGACGAGCCTGCCCATCAAGGCGTTCTCGGGCGCGGTGTTGGCACAGCAGGTGGAGGTGGCGACGGAGCCGTCGGCGAGCAGCCGCTGGTAGTAGCCGGGCACGATCCTGTCGAGGACGGACTTGTCGGCCTGGCCGCTCGCGACGGTGTGGTTGTAGACGACGTCCATGACCGTGCGCAGCCCGGCGCCGTTGAGCCCCTGCACCATCTGGCGGAACTCGACGGTGCGCCGGGTGCCTTCGGGGTCGCTCGCGTACGAGCCCTCCGGGACGGTGTAGTGCAACGGGTCGTAGCCCCAGTTGTACGCGTCCTTGCCGGCCGCCTTGCCGACGCACGCCTGCTGTTCCTCGGAGTCCGGCGCGAGGGACGCCAAGTCGCAGTCCGGGGTGGACTGTTGTGACCTGCGTTCGGGGATGGTGCCGATGTCGAACGCGGGCAGCAGGTGGACGTACGACGTACCGGCCCTGGCGAGCTTGCGCAGGTGTCGCATGCCGTCGGACGTGCGGTCCGTGAACGCCAGGTACTGGCCCTTGTGCGCGGCGGTGCGGTCGCCGATCGAGAAGTCCCGGATGTGCAGCTCCTGGATCTGCGCGTCGCGCAGCGGAGTCGCGGGCGGCTTGCGCAGGGTGCGCCAGCCCTTGGGCGCGAGCTTCGGGTCGTCGAGGTCGACGAGGAGGCTGCGGGCGGAGTCGGTGGTGAGGGCGGTCGCGTAGGGGTCGGTGACCTTGTTCGTGACGACCTTCCGCACGCTCGGCGCCCACACCTTGACGACGTACCGGTACGGCTTGCCCTGCCAGCTCTTCGGCCCCGCGGCCGACCAGACACCCGAGGCCGCGTCGCGCCGCATCGGCACACTCCGGCCGCCGATGTCGAGGCGGACGTCCTGGGCGGTGGGCGCCCACACGGCGAGCGAAGGCTTACCGCGCGTGAAGCCGGGGCCCAGCGCGGTCTTCGTGGCGGCGGGCGCGTACAGGTCGTCGAGCACGCCCTGTGTCTGCACGCCGGTGGCGGCCTTCAGGGTGCCGTCCGACGCCCGGTGGGCCGCGACGAGCTGGCCGGTGAGGGCCGTGCGGATCCGCTCGCGGTCACGCGGATCGACGCGGAAGGCCGCGTAGGTCTTCAGGTGCGGAAACTTCGCCCGCTGGGCGTCGGTGAGGCCGCCGGGGACGGGGGCGAGGCGGATCCGGTGCGCCGCGCCGGTGAGGTCACCGCCCTCGACGGCGATCCCACCGCGCCGCGCGTACACCAACTCCGTGCCGCCGGAGGCGCGTTCACCGCCCGCGTTCCAGGCGACGGTGTCGCGATCGATCCACCGCGCCTCGGCCTTGGCGAGGTCGGGGGCGGCGGCAGGGGTGGTCGGGCCGGGCGCCGCCGCCGCGCCCGTCAGGGGCACGGCGGCGGCGAGCAGGGCCAAGGCCACTGCGGCGGCGGTTCGGCGTACGGAGCCGGTCACGGGGTGCGTTCTCCTTCGAGGTGGTCAGCAGGACCTGAGCGACTACGGTGCGGTGGCGCCCCAAAGGGGCGCGGGGAACTGCGCGACCAGCCACGACGGACCGTCAGGCGCAAGACGACCTCATCCGGCACAACCAGCGGCGCGCCGAGCTCCGGTGTGCAGCGCCAGGGCGGTACCGGGCGCGACGGAAGCCGTAAAGCGGCCGTCACCGTCAACGGTGACGTTCCGCCCGCTCTGCACGTCGCAGTAGCCACCGGCGGGCAGCGAGGTCTGGAACGTACGGTCGAGGGCCGAGCCCTCGTGATTGATGACGACGTACGCCTTGTCACCACGGCCGAAGGCAATGGCATCGTTGCCGTTGTCCCACCAGTCCGTCACGCCCGTACCGCGCGCGGTGTTGCGCAGCTTCACCATGCTCCTGACCTCCGGCCAGGAGTCCTGGCACTTCCAGCCGTCGCTGTAACAGGCGTTCACCTGGCCGCCGTTGGGAGGCCCGGCGTCCCGGTCGGTGAACTCGTAGCCGGAGTGCACGTCGGGCGCGCCGTAGGGCCAGGCCAGCATGAAGACGTGCGCCAGGGTGTGGCTGGAGCCGTCCTTGTAGGTGAGGGTGTCGCCGCCGCGCTCGGTGTCGTGGTTGGCGACGAACACGGCGGACTTGCCGGAGGGCATGTAGCCCCAGCCCTCGCCGTAGTTCTTCAGGTACGAGAGCTTCTCACCGGTGAACACGCGCTTGAGGTCGCGGGCGTACCGGAACTCCTGGACGTCGCCACTGCCGAGGTACTCGTCCGGCGAGACGGCCTCGCCCGCGCCGAAGATGGCCTCCTGCTTCCAGTAGGCGTTCGGGTCGCTCAGGCGTGACTTGATGTTCTTGAGGTCGGCCGCGGCCATGTGCTTGGCGGCGTCCACGCGGAAGCCGTCGACGCCGAGGGAGAGCAGGTCGTTCATGTACGCGGCGATGCGGCCGCGTACGTGGTCCTCGCCGGTGTCGAGGTCCGCGAGGCCGACCAGCTCGCACTCCTGGACGTTGAAGCGGTCCTGGTAGTTGGTGATCTGCGAGGTGCAGTTGTCGAAGTCGGGCCGCGAGTAGATGCCGGGGTAGTCGTACTTCGTGTACGAAGTGCCGCCGGTTCCGGTGCCGTTGCCGGCCGCCATGTGGTTGATGACCGTGTCGACGACGACCTTCACGCCAGCGGCGTGGCAGGTGTCGACCATGTTCTTGAAGGCCGCCCGGTCGCCGAGCCGGCCGCCGATCTTGTAGCTGACGGGCTGGTACGAGGTCCACCACTGGCCGCCCTGGATGTGCTCCTGCGGGGGCGACACCTGGACGTAGCCGTAGCCGTCGGGGCCGAGCCGGTCCGTGCACGCCTTGGCCACCGAGCTGAACTTCCACTCGAAGAGCACGGCGGTGACGTCCTTGGCGCCGGGCGGGGCGGCGGCGGCCTGCGGCGCGCCGCCGACCAGGCTGCCGCCGACTCCGGCGAGAAGAGCGAGCGTCGCGGCCTGCGATCTGCGGCCGACCGAGGGCTTCGTGCGCGTACGACGGGTCACGGGGGCCTCCTGCGCGGGTGAAGTGGGGGGCCTTCGCCGGCAACGTGCCGTACCCGGCAGGCCCTTGAAGGTTGTTGCAGCAAGATTGCGGCAGTGTTTTCGCCCGTGACCGTACGACCGTCAACCATCACGGTCAACCCTTGGGACGCACCTGGGCCGTCGAACCTCGTACGACCAGCTCCGGCTGGAAGACGAACTCCGTGCGCTGCACGGGGTTTCCGTTGATCTCCTCGAGAAGGGCGCCGACCGCCGCCGAGGCCATCGCCTGCACGGGCTGGCGCACCGTGGTCAGCGGCGGGTCCGTGAACGCGATGAGCGGCGAGTCGTCGAAGCCCACCACCGAGACGTCACCGGGCACGGCCAGACCCCGCTCGCGGGCGGCCCGCACGGCGCCGAGCGCCATCATGTCGCTGCCGCACACCACGGCCGTGCAGCCGCGGTCGAGCAGCGCGCTCGCCGCCGCGTGCCCGCCCTCGACGGTGAACAGCGTGCGCTGCACGAGCTGTTCGGCCTCCCCCTCCGTCAGGCCGACGTACTCGTGCAGCGCCGCGGTGAACCCCTCGGCCTTGCGGCGCGAGGGGACGTAGCGCGTCGGACCGATGGCGAGACCGATCCGTTCGTGCCCGAGGTCCACGAGGTGCCGCACCGCCATCCGCACGGCCGCGCGGTCGTCGGGCGACACGAAGGACACCGGGATGTCCGCGTTGTAGCCGTTGATGAGGACGAACGGCACGCCCCGGCCCGCGAGCGCGAGATAGCGCGCGGGGTCGGCGGTGGCGTCGGCGTGCAGCCCTGACAGGAACACGATGCCGCTGACGCCGCGCTCCTCCAGTTGCTCCACCAGCTCGTCCTCTGTGGCGCCGCCCGGCATCTGCGTACACAGCATCGGCGTGTAGCCGTGCCCGGCGAGCACCTGCTCGACGACCTGAGCGAACGCCGGGAAGATCGGGTTGGTCAGCTCGGGGATCACCAGGCCGACCAGGCCCGCGCTGCGGCGTTTCAGGCGCAGCGGCCGTTCGTAGCCGAGCACGTCGAGCGCGGCGAGGACGCGGCGCCGGGTCGCGGCGGCGACGCCCGCCTTGCCGTTCAGGACGCGGCTGGCCGTGGCCTCGCTGACCTCGGCCTGGGCGGCGATGTCCGCGAGCCGCGGGGCGCCCCGGTCGGCGTCCCGCAGCGGCGAGGTCGTCACACCGCCCACCAGGCGGTGGTGTCGGCCGGCAGATCCACGCCGTCGGCGCTCAGGTCCACGGGTCCGCTCGCGAGCAGCAGCTCGCCCGGGGCGGTGAGCCGCACGGTCTCGCCCGTGGTGTTGGCGGTGCACGCGAAGCCCTCGCGGCGGAAGGCCAGTACGCCTTCGGGCGCGTCGGCCCACTCCAGCGCGTCGCCCGCACCGAGCCCCGGCTGGTTGCGGCGCGTCTGCAAGGCCTTGCGGTAGAGCTCCAGGGTCGAGTGAGGGTCGCCGGTCTGCGCCTCCACGCTCAGCTCGCCCCAGCCGTCCGGCTGCGGCAGCCAGCTCCCGCCGGCGCCGAAGCCGTACGACGGTCCCTCGACGGTCCACGGGATCGGCACCCGGCAGCCGTCGCGGAACCCGTCCTGGCCCTGCGCCCGGTGGAACGACGGGTCCTGGCGGACCTCGTCGGGCAGGTCGGTGACGTCGGGCAGGCCGAGCTCCTCGCCCTGGTAGAGGTACGCGGAGCCGGGCAGCGCCAGCATCAGGAGGGTGGCGGCGCGGGCCCGGCGCAGACCGAGCGCGCGGTCGCCCGGGGTGCGCAACTGGGTGCCGAGGCCCGCCGGGTTGGCGAACCGCGTGGCGTGCCGGGTCACGTCGTGGTTGGAGAGCACCCAGGTGGCGGGCGCGCCGACGGGACGCATGGCGGCCAGTGAGCCGTCGATGACCTCGCGCAGTTCGGCGGCGCCCCAATGGGTGCCCAGGTACTGGAAGTTGAAGGCCTGGTGCATTTCGTCGGGGCGTACGTAGTGCGCGGTGCGCTCGACGGTGGGTGTCCAGGCCTCGGCGACAAGCACGCGCTCGCCCGCGTACTCGGCGAGGACGTGCCGCCAGCTGCGGTAGATCTCGTGCACGCCGTCCTGGTCGAAGAACGGCATGGTGTCGTTGCCGAGCAGCTTCAGCTGGTCGTGGTGGCCGATGTCGGGCAGGCCCTCGGCCTTGACCAGGCCGTGGGCGACGTCCACGCGGAAGCCGTCGACGCCCATGTCGAGCCAGAAGCGCAGGATGGAGCGGAACTCGTCGCGTACGGCGGGGTGTTCCCAGTTGAAGTCGGGCTGCTCGGGTGCGAACAGGTGAAGGTACCACTCGCCGGGGGTGCCGTCCGGGTCCGTGGTGCGGGTCCAGGCGGGGCCGCCGAAGATGGACTCCCAGTCGTTGGGCGGCAGTTCGCCGTCGGGGCCCTTGCCGGGGCGGAAGTGGTAGCGCTCGCGCAGGGGCGAGCCGGGGCCCTCCTTCAGGGCGCGCTGGAACCAGTCGTGCCGGTCGGAGGAGTGGTTGGGCACCAGGTCCACGATGATGCGCAGGCCGAGCGCGTGCGCGTCGCGGATGACCGCGTCGGCGTCGTGCAGGGTGCCGAACATCGGGTCGATGGCGCGGTAGTCGGCGACGTCGTAGCCCGCGTCGGCCTGCGGCGAGGCGTAGAACGGGGAGAGCCAGACGGCGTCGACGCCGAGGTCCTCGAGGTGCGGCAGGCGGGCCCGGATGCCCTTCAGGTCGCCCATGCCGTCGCCGTTGCCGTCGGCGAAGCTGCGCGGATAGACCTGGTAGATCACCGCGTCGCGCCACCAGTCCGTACGCGTACGGGAGTCGGGGGCGGCAGGGGCAGCGAGATGCTGGGTCATGTGTTCCCTGGAAGGTCGAGTCTGTGGGCGGTTCGATGGGGGAGCTTCAGGACTTCGTCGCGCCGGCCGTCAGCCCGGAGACCAGGTGCCGCTGCACGAATCCGAAGATCACCGCTGCGGGCACCGCGACGATCACGGCGGCGGCCGTCAGCGAACCCCAGTCGCTGGTGTACTGGTTGACGAAGGTCTGCAGGCCGCCCGCGAGGGTGAGGTTCTCCTCGCCGGTCATGAACGCGGAGGCGTAGGCGACCTCGGCCCAGCCGGTGATGAAGCTGTAGAAGCCGGTCACGGCGAGGCCGGGCTTGGCGAGCGGCATGATGAGCCGCCAGAAGGTGCCGAACGGATTGAGGCCGTCCACCCGGCCCGCCTCGTCGATCTCCACCGGGATGGTGTCGAAGTAGCCCTTCATCATCCACGCGGAGAACGGCACGGCGATGGTCAGATACGTGAGGACCAGGCCCATGGGCTGGTTCAGCAACCCCATGCTCGCGAGCAGGTTGTACAGCGGCACGATGAGCACGGCCACGGGGAACATCTGCGTGATGAGCAGGAGCCACATCAGGGGCCGCATGCCGGGGAACTTGAACCGGCTGACGGCGTACCCGGTCGTCGCCGAGATGAAGACGCCGATGACGGTGGTCAGGCCGACCACGAACAGGGAGTTGCCCACCCAGCTCAGGAACTCGGTGTCGTTCAGGACGTGGTCGTAGTTGCCGAAGGTGAAGTCCTTCACGATCGCCGTGGAGAACGCCTCGCTCTTGGGCTTGAACGAGGTGACGAGCAGCCACAGCGGCGGCAGTACCGCGATGGCGCTGGCGATCAGCAGGGTGACGTGCAGGGCGACGGAGGCCAGCGGGCCGCGCTCGCCGCGCGGCCTGACCCTGGCCTTCGCCTTGTTCTCGCGCGGGGTCCCGGGTGTGGCCGAGGTGGTCTTCATGGTGGTCACCACACCTCTCCTTGCTTGCGGAGCGCGCGGCGGTAGACCACCGCGAAGAGCGTGAGGAGCAGCAGGATGAGCACGCCCCAGGCCGCGGACCCGGCGAAGTCGCGCGGGCTGACGACGAACGAGAGCCGGTAGGCGTACGTCACCAGGATCTCGGTCGCGTCCCCCGGACCGCCCCGGGTGAGCAGGAAGATCACCGGGAACATGTTGAAGGTCCAGATGGCGCTGATCAGGACGACGGTGCTGCTCACCGAGCGCAGGCCGGGCAGTGTGATGTGCCGGAAGCGCTGCCAGGCATTCGCGCCGTCCATCTCCGCGGCCTCGTACAGCTCGCCGGGGATGGACTGCAGGCCGCCGAGCATGGCGACGAGCATGAAGGGCACGCCGAGCCAGACGTTGACGGTGATGACCGAGATCTTCGCCCAGGTGGGGTCGTTGAGCCACGGCACCGCGTCGATGCCGCCGCCCGCGAGGATCTTGTTGAGGACGCCGCTCTTCTCGTTGAAGAGCAGCCGCCACGTGAAGACCGAGACGAAGGCGGGCACCGCCCAGGGCAGGATGAGGGCCATCCGGTAGAAGGAGCGGCCCTTCAGCTTGCGGTTGAGCATGTTCGCGAGGGCGAGGCCGAGCACGAACGACAGGGCGACGCAGGACACCGTCCATATGACGGTCCAGGAGAGCCGGTCCCAGAAGACGCCGTCGTCGAGGATGGCCTTGTAGTTGTCCAGGCCGACCGACTCGTATGTCGCCGGGATGTGGTTGACGCCGATGGTGCGCTCGACGTTCGCCTCGTTGGCGTCCGTCGTCGACAGATATACGCCGCGCAGCAGCGGATAGCCGATGATCACGCCGATGACGACCACCACGGGGGCGACCATGGCCCAGGCGTACCAGTAGGTGGTGAGCGCCCTGCGCAGGCGGCCAGGGTTTTCGGAGGGCTTGCCGGTCCGCCGGCCGCGGCCGTGGACGCGCTCGGCGTCCACGGCCTTGACCACGGAGTGGCCGCTGTCGACCGCCATGCCTACTTGTAGTCCTTCAGGAGCTTGCCGTAGGCGTCGCCGATGTTCTTGGCTCCGTCATCGGGCGACGTGCCGCCGTTCAGCACCTTGCCCATCTGCAGCCGGATCGGCTCGAAGAGGGAGTTGGCCTCGGGGATCCAGGGGCGCTGCACCGACTTGTCGACGGCCGGCTTGAAGAACTGCACCATCTGGTTGTTCTTGACCGACGGCACCTCGTAGACGGAGGTGCGGGTGGGCAGCAGGCTCAGCTTCTCGGTGGTCTGCTGCTGCACCTTCGCGGAGCTCATGTACTTGATGAACTCGTAGGAGGCGTCGAGGTTCTTGGAGCCCGCGTACGCGGCGAGGTTCCAGCCGCCCTGCGGCGAGGCCTGGCGCGCGCTGCCGCCCGGGACGGGCGCGACACCGAGGTTGGCCTTGCCCGCGGAGCCCTTGAACTGCTTGCCCTGCAGGGCGCCCTCGATGGACCAGGGGCCGTCGAGCGCCATCGCGACGTCGCCGTCCTTGAAGGCGTTGAGCTGGTTGTTGTAGCCGTCGCTGGCGTCGGTGACGGCGGCCTTGGAGTCGACCAGGTCCTTCATGACCTCGAAGGCCTTGCCGCCCTCGGCGTCGTCGACGGTGATCTCCTTCTTCTTGGTGTCGAGGAGGTCACCGCCCTCTCCGTAGAGGTACGGGAGGTAGAAGTACGGGTCGTCGCCGCGCAGGTAGAGGCCGGTCTTGCCGGACTTCGACTTGATCTTCTTGGCGGCGGACTTCACGTCCTCGAAGGTCTTGGGGACCTCGACGCCCGCGTCCTTGAGCATCTTCTTGTTGTAGAAGAGCGCGAGGGTGTCGATGGTCTGCGGCGCCGCGTACGTCTTGCCCTTGAACTTGGTGCTCGCGGCGGCCTGCGCGAGGAAGTCGTCCGGCTTGTCGAGCGCGGGCGTGTTCTCCAGGGGCGCGAGGTAGCCGAGGTTGGCGAAGTCGGCGACCCAGGCCACCTCGGTGCGCATCACGTCGGGGGCGCCGGAGTTGCCGCCCGCGGCGTTCTTGAACTTGGCGTTGGCCTCGCCGAACGGCACGTTGACGTAGTCGACCTTGACGCCCGGGTGGAGCTTCTCGAAGCCCTTGGCCAGCTTCTCGTACGTGCCCTTCTCGGCGTCGTTCGAGGTGTCCCAGAAGGTGACGGTCCCGGAGAGCTTGCCTCCGCTCTTCTTCCCGCTGTCACCGTCGTCGCCGCCGCACGCTGCCGCTGTCATCGCCAGGGCTGCGACCAGTGCGGTGGCCGTTATGCCACGCCGCATGTGAACTCCTTCAACTGGTCCCGGAATGGCCCGGAATGAGGAGAGACGAGGAGGTGCCTCCTGCAGGCCGCACTCGAGGCGGCGCCGGGTTGGCAGGAACGTAACAGGCTTGAAAACGTCCCGAAAGACCTTGCGAGAAATTTCTGCAAGAGCGCTGGATCGTTACCGCCGCGTGTCCTGGAGGTTTCCGCCCGGCCGGGCCTGGCCAGGGCGGAGGGCCCCTGCAAGCCTTGCGCAACCGCGAGTGGGCAGGGATCCGCTCTCCCTGTACAGTCCCGTCCATGACCGCGCGGCTCGTCGACATCGCAGCCCAGGCGGGGGTCAGCGAAGCCACTGTCAGCCGGGTGCTCAACGGCAAGCCCGGAGTGGCCACGGCCACCCGCGAAGCCGTCCTCGCCGCGCTCGACGTGCTCGGCTACGAACGGCCCGTCCGGCTGCGCAGAAGCGGCAGCGCGGGCCTGGTCGGCCTGATCACGCCCGAGCTGGACAACCCGATCTTCCCCGCCCTTGCCCAGGTCATCGGCCAGGCCCTGACCCGCCAGGGCTACACCCCGGTCCTCGCCACCCAGACCCCCGGCGGCTCCACCGAGGACGAGCTGACCGAGATGCTGGTGGACCGCGGCGTGGCCGGGATCATCTTCGTGTCCGGGCTGCACGCCGACACCACCGCGGACATGGACCGCTACGAGGCGCTGCGCGCCAAGGGCGTCCCGTACGTCCTGGTCAACGGCTTCTCCCCCAAGATCGACGCGCCTTTCGTCTCCACGGACGACCGGGCCGCCACCCAGCTCGCCGTGCGCCACCTCGCCTCACTGGGCCACACCCGCATCGGCCTCGCGGTCGGCCCCCGCCGCTTCGTCCCGGTGGTCCGCAAGATCGAGGGCTTCCGACTGGGCCTGCGAGAGCGCTTCGACCTCTCCCCCACCCAGGCCGACGACCTGATCCAGCACTCCCTCTACACCCTGGAGGGCGGCCAGGCCGCCGCCACGGCACTCATCGCCAAGGGCTGCACCGGCATCGTCTGCGCCAGCGACATGATGGCCCTCGGCGCCGTCCGCGCCGCCCGCGAACTGGGCCTCGACGTACCCCGCGACATCTCCGTCGTCGGCTTCGACGACTCCCCCCTCATCGCCTTCACCGACCCACCCCTGACCACCATCCGACAGCCCGTCCAGTCCATGGGCCAGGCCACGGTCCGCACCCTCCTGGAAGAAATCGGCGGCACCCCCGCCCCCCACAGCGAGTTCGTGTTCCTGCCGGAGCTGGTGGTGCGGGGGTCCACGGCTTCGGGCCGAGGGCCCCGCACCGACCGTTAGGCCCGCGGGCTCAGCCCCAACGCCCGGACGAGCTGGGCCAGTTCCTCGTGGAAGAGTTTGTCGGGGCTGGGCGTCTGGCCGCGCAGGTGGCCGTAGATCTCCAGTGAGACCAGGCCGTGCAGTCGGCCCCAGATGCGCAGGGCCAGGGCCACGGCGGCCGGGGGCAGGCCGGGGAACGCGGGGCGGAGCTTGTCCAGGAGGGCCGGGTCGAAGTCCGACCAGGTGAAGTCACTGTCCGCGTAGAGGGGTTCGGCCCACGGCCAGGCTTCGGCGGCGAGGCCGGCCAGGCCGGTGCAGACCCGGCGGGCGGCGTCGGGGGCGGGTCCTCCCGGCGGGGCCTGGTAGCCCGGGACGGGGTCGCCGTAGATCAGGCGGAAGCCCTCGGGGTGGGCAAGGGCCCAGTCGCGGAAGGCGTCGGCCCAGGCGTGGACGCGGGTGGCGGCGTCCTTGCCGGACGAGGCCTGCCACGCGGCGTCGACCGCGTCGGCCAGCGCGGTGTACACGTCGTCGATGAGCGTGCTGACCAGGTCGTCCCTGGTGGCGAAGTAGCCGTAGATGGCGTTGGCCGTCATGCCCATCTCGCGGGCGATGGCGCGCAGCGTGATGGCATCGGGCCCGCCCGACGCCATCAGGGCAAGGGCGACCTCCTTGATCTCCGCCGTCGTCTCGGCGCGCAACCGCTCACGGCGGCCTCTGGTCCCCTTGTTTCCCGCAGTGCTTCCCACGCCTGGAACTTTACAGCGCTCCGATAGTGATTGCCGTATCAAAACTTCACACCGTATAGTTTCGGCACGCCACACAGAACGCTCTGTGGCGTGGACAAGGGGAGAGTCATGCACATCGGAGTCATCGGGGCCACGGGCACCATCGGCAGCCGTGTCGTCAGCGAGGCGCTCGGGCGGGGGCACACGGTCACGGCCTTCACCCGGGACGCCTCCCGTGTCACGGAGGACCGGCAGAACATCACCTGGCGGAACGTCGACGTGTTCGACGCCGCGGGCGTCGCGGACGCGCTGCCCGGCATGGACGTACTGATCAGTGGCTATCAGCCGGGCAACGCCGCCCAGGACATGGCCGACACCCTGCGCCGCTCGATCGCCGACCCGACCGTGTACGCCACGGCCGCGCGAGCCCTGCTCAAGGCCCTGGAGAGCCACCCGCGCACTCGGCTCATCGTGATCGGCGGGGCGGGCAGCCTGGAGATCGCGCCCGGCGTCGCGCACGCCGACTCCGACGAGGTGGTGCACGCGAGCCTCGACGGGCTCGGCCTGCCGCGGGAGTACGCCGTCGCTGTGCGCGGGCACCGCGAGGCGCTGAACGTCCTGCGCCTCTCCGAGCGGCTGTGGACCTACTTCAGCCCGGCGGAGGACATCGCGCCCGGCGAGCGCACGGGGCGTTTCCGCGTCGGCGGCGACCAGCCGGTCCTCGACGCCGAGGGGCGCAGCCGCATCTCGGCCGAGGACGCGGCGGTCGCCCTCGTCGACGAGGCGGAGCTGCCGCGGTTCGTGCAGCGGCGGTTCACGGTCGGGTACTGAGGGGGTTGCGCCGGAGGCGGGGCACCGGAGCGGGTTGCCGGAAGTGGCCCACAGGACCGGGCCCCGCCCGCCTCCGGCGCCTGCCCGGCTCCGGCGCCTGCCCGCCTCCGGCGCCCGTTACCCTATTTGCATGGACGCGCAAGGACAGTCGTGGGACGCGGAGGCGGCGGACCGTGCGGTGGCGGTGCTGAAGGCAGTGGCCGACCCCTCGCGGTACCGGCTGCTGTGGGCGCTCAGCCGCCAGGAGCTGCCCGTCAGCGCGCTCGCCGAGCTGCTCGGCGCGCATGTGGCCGCGACCTCCCAGCATCTGGCGAAGCTGCGGGCCGCCGGGCTCGTCGTCTCGCGCCGTGAGGGCACCCGGATCTACTACCGCGCGGCGGATGTACGAGGGCTCCTGGACGAGGCGGCGCTGGTGGCACGCCCCGCCGACGGCGCCGTCACGGCGGTGGCCGACGCGTCACCGGATCCCACCACGGCCGCGCAGGAGCAGACCGCGCCCGCGCGCCGGCGACCGGTCCGGGCGGGCCGCCGCCGCCCGGCAACCGAGCACTAGGGACTGTCCGGGCACCGGCGACTGTCCGGTGGGTCCCCCAACGACCCGCCCTAGCACTCCGGTTCACGCCCCCGGGGCCCGCTGACGTACTCGACGCGCACGGAGTCGTTCTCCCGCACCACCCACAGCGTCCCCCTGGTGGGGCGCCACTTCCGGGCCACGAGGTACACGCGGTCGCCGGATACGTAGAACAGCCTCAGGCCCGTGTAGCGGTACGCGTACGCGCTGCCCTTGCCCGCAACATGCTGGTAGCAGGACCCGTCGCCGCGGATCATGAGGTCCTTCGCGCTGAAGACCACGACGCTGGGGAAGGCGGCCGTGTTCACCGCTCGCGCGGCTTCCTCGGCGCGGCCTCGGCCGACGATGCCCGCGTACGAGGAGACCGCCCAGAAGAGGGAGAGCAGGCACAGGACGAGGGACAGCGCCCAGATCTGGAGGTGCGCCCGGCGTTGGGCGGTGTCGGGTGCGGTTTCCGGTGGGGTCCGGGTGAGGGCGTACGCGGTCGCCAGGAGTCCGGGGATGGCGACGAGGGGGACGACCAGCTCGAAGAGGGCCGGATGCAGGCGGTAGAAGGGCGCGAGGGCGGCGGGCAGCAGCCATCCCCAGCGCATGCGACGTACGGCGGTACGCGTCCGGCCGGGAGAGGTCACGACCCAGCGCTGGAGCCCGATGGCGGCGAGCAGGGCGCCGACGAGCAGCAGGGCGGGCAGGAAGAGGGCTTCGACACTGCGCAGCAGGTACTCGCTGGTGGACAGGCGGAAGATGCTGTCGCGCAGGCCGAGGGCACGGGTCTCGGCGTCGGTGCTGGCCCAGCCGAAGTAGAAGAGGACGGCTGCGAGCAGGGACACCAAGGAGCCTACGGTGCCCAGGAGTTCCATCCAGCTGGGGCGGGTGGGGTCGTCGGGGGCGGGTGCAGGTACGGGTGCTGGTGCGGGCGCCGGGGGCGGCGGAGGAGGCGGTGGAGGCGGTGGAGGCGGTGGGTCGGTCCCCGCGGGAGCAGGGGGGCGCGTGCCCCGGAGGCGGGCTGTCAGTGATCTGAACCAGGATCCGTCGTCCGGCGTGGTCATGGTCGTGGAGCGGCGATCTGGATGGTGCCCGCGTCCAAGGTGACGGTCCCGGCTTTCAAGGTGATCGGTGCCGGACCCGCGGGCATGTCCCGGGGCACGCGGAAGTTCACGGTGGCGTTGTGGCAGCAACCGGCGTCCGGGTTGCCTTCGTTGACTTCGCCGTCGACTTTCCGGTTTCTCAGTTGGATCGTCACCGCGCTGGGCCAGGTCCCGGTCACCGACACCTGGGTTCCGGGGGCCGCCTGCGTGGTGGACACCCTGGTGACGCCCGGCGGGCAGGCCTGAACGCCGTTCGACGCAGGGCGAATTCGAACCCTGCCGTTCGGGTGCGCGGCCCGGAATTCGGCCAGCGCCTGCAGCGTTCGGCGGCCCGCCCGGTACTTGCAGTCTCCCGACGGCACATTCCTGACGGCGGAGTACGCGTCGATCACGCTTTGCCACTCGGCGTCCCGCCCGCCGACGGCATGGCAGGCGGCGATCAGCCCCTCGAGGACCTTCCACGGAGCGGGATTCTCCTGCCACCTTCCCGGTCCCGCCGAGTTGTACTTGTACCTGGCCTCATCGCACTTTCTGGCCTGCACCAAGTCGTAGACGTAATCCTTGTTGATCCCGTTCCACTGCGGGGAATTGGGCCCGAACGGAGGCCAGGAGAACTCCTTGTCGGGGGCCGGCTCGGTGGACCCGTCGTCATCGCCTCCGGAGCCGTCGTCGCCGCGCCCACCGTCGGTCCGGCCTGGCTTCCACGTGGAGCCGCCGTCACCGCTGCCGTCCCAGGTCGCGCCATCCTTGCCCGGGCTCCTGGAGCCCCCGGAGCCGGACGATCCCCCGTTGGCGGAACCCCCGCCGGTGGACCCGCCCTCGCTGGAGCGGTCGCCGGCGGGACCACTGCGACCCGTACCGGACGCATCAGGCACACCGACGGTGTTCGCCGGCCCATCGGGGGTGCCACCACCCCTGGAATCGTCGGGCGATCCGCACCCTGCGGTCACCAGGACTCCCGAGAGGGCGATCGCGCCCATGGCCGTCAGCGGTTTCCACCTGCGCGAATTCGCCCGCCCCAATAAGCCGCCGAGAAACACCTTCATCTTCCGCCCCCACCCCCACAGCACGGCACACCGGCAATGCGGGACCGATTTTATCCACGTGGAGAGATCAAGTACGGAAAGACGCTCCTTCGTCCAACCGGTACTCCTGCCGATCCGCGTCGTACGCGTAAAGCTCCGCGTAGCGACCCCAGTCCGTAGCAGTCTCCAACTGCCGCTCCACCTGTTCGCTCGTGAAGTGGTGGGCGAGCAGGTCCCGGAAGAATCCGGCGCGGACGGCGGCTTCCGGGCGCTGCAGCAGGCTGTTGGTGATCAGCTTCACCAGCGGCACCTCGGTCGCGGCGTGGGCGAAGAGGGGCTTGGACGTCTGTACGTCGGCTTCGGCGAACGCGGTGCCCGCCTCCGTGAGGACCAGGTCGTCGCCGCTCACCCGGGCGAAGCCGAGCAGGTCGAGCGCGTCGACCTGCGGGAGCATGTCGTCGACGTCCAGGCCGAGTTCGTCGGCGAGGTCGGCCAGGTCGCAGCGGCCGCCGCGGTGCGCGACCATCTCCGCGAGGCCGGAGAGGCCGTCGACGGTGGCGGCGGGCAGCGGGGTGCCCGCGACCGTGCGCTTGTCCTGGTCGGCGGATTCGGCGGATTCGACGGTTTCGGCACGGAGGGGCGCCCCGGCCCCAGCCCCCGCACCAGCACCAGCCCCGGAGAGCCGCGTCTCCTTCGCGCGGCCCGTCATGATGCGGTACACGCGGTCGATGAGTTCCTGGAACGCGGGCGCGTCACGGTCCCGCGGGCGGTCGAGGCCGACCTCCACCGTCTCGCGGATGGTGCCGTAGGGGCGGGAGCCGAGGACGACGATGCGGTCGGCCATCAGGACGGCCTCCTCGATGTTGTGGGTCACCAACACGACGGCACGCGTGGGGAATTGACCGGACTCCCACAGCTCCATCAGCTCGCCGCGCAGATTCTCGGCGGTCAGGACGTCGAGCGCGGAGAACGGCTCGTCCATCATCAGCACGTCCGGCTCGACGACGAGGGCCCGCGCGAACCCGACACGCTGCCGCATCCCGCCCGACAGCTCCTTGGGGTACGCGGACTCGAAGCCGTCGAGGCCGATCAGGTCGATGGCCTGCACGGCGGCGCGGGCCCGCTCCTCGGCGGGCACGCCCCGTGCCTCCAGGCCGAGTTCGACGTTCTGCTGCACGGTCAGCCAGGGCAGCAGCGCGAAGGTCTGGAACACCATGGCCGTGCCGGGATTGGCGCCGGTCAGCGGCTCACCGCGGTAGCTGACGGTGCCGGAGCTCGCCGGGATGAGACCGGCCATGCAGCGCAGCAGCGTGGACTTGCCGGAGCCCGACTTGCCGAGCAGCGCGACGATCTCCCCGGCGCGGATCTTCAGGTCGATCCCGGCGAGGACGGGCAGTTCGCCGTCGGCGCCCGCGTACGACTTGGTGAGACCCACGGTTTCGAGCAGGACGTCACCGTCCGCGGCACGTGGCACAGCGGCGGCCGGGCCGGTGGGAGTGGCGGGGGCGCCGAGGGTGCGCAGCTTGCGGAGGGCCTTGAGTGCCATGAGAGGGGCTCCAGTTCGCCGGAGGGAGAGGGAAGTCTGAGGGTGGGCCCGGTCCTGAACCTGGGCTTCGGCCCGGTCGTGGGCCCGGGCTTCGGGCCGATCGCAGGCCCGGCAACGGATCACGCGGGTCACGCGGGTCACGCGGGTCACGCGGGTCACGCGGGTCACGCGGGTCACAGCGCGTACCTGCTGTCCGCAAGGCGGTAGAGCCGCCGCCACAGCAGCCGGTTGAGCCCCACCACGTACAGGCTCATCACCGCGACCCCCGCGATCAGCCGCGCGAAGTCGCCGTCGGACGTGGCCTCCGCGATGTACGCGCCGAGGCCGGTCGCGGTCAGCGTGGTGCCGCCGAAGGTGACGACCTCGGAGACGATGGAGGCGTTCCAGGCGCCGCCGGACGCGGTGATGCCGCCGGTGACGTACGAAGGGAAGATCCCGGGCAGGATCAGCCGCTTCCAGCGCTGCCGGCCGCGTACGCCCAGGTCGTCCATGGCCTCGCGCAGGTCCGTCGGGATCGACATGGCACCGGCGATGGTGTTGAAGAGGATGTACCACTGGGCGCCGAGCGCCATCAGCAGGATGCCGCCCACGTTGATCGAGAGCCCGGTCTTGAGGAAGAACCAGACGGCGATCGGGAAGAGGAAGTTCGCCGGGAAGCTCGCGAGGACCTGCACGATCGGCTGCGCGACACGGGTCAGACGCGGCGAGAAGCCGATGCGTACGCCGATGGGCACCCAGATGGCCGTGGCGACGGCGACGAGCACGATCACGCGGACGAAGGTCACCAGGCCGAGCAGCAGCGGCTCGCCGAACACCCCTAGGCCGGTGCGGTCGTTGAGGTAGAAGCCGAGGTCGACCAGGCCCCACAGGATGAGGCCGCCCGCGACGATCCCGAAGGTGATGTCGCCGGTGCGCCTGCGCCCCGGGTCGACCGTGAGCGGCCGGTCGTCGGTGCCGAACACGCGGGCGGCGCGGCCGAGCACGCGGCCCACGGGACGCAGCACCGTACCGAGCAGGCGCGGCCAGTTGGAGCGGCGCAGGAAGTTCAGGACGACGGAGCGCTGGATCTCGCTGGCCTCGGACTGCTCGTTCTTGAACTTCTCAGCCCAGGCCGTCAGCGGGCGCCAGAACAGGAAGTTCACGCCGATGACCATGACGGCCATGGTGAGGATCGCCCAGCCGACCTTGCCGAGGTCGCCGTCGGTGACGGCGGCTCCGGCGTAGGAGCCGACGCCGGGCAGCGCGTAGTCCTTGTTGTTGACGCTGATCGCCTCGGACGCGACGAGGAAGAACCAGCCGCCGCCGAAGCTCATCATGCCGTTCCAGACCAGGCCGATCATCCCGGCGGGGACCTCGACCTTCCAGAACCGCATCCACTTGGTGAAGCGGAACGACCGTGACAGCTCGTCGAGTTCGCGCGGCAGCGAGGTCAGCGAGTGGTAGAAGCCGAACGTCATGTTCCAGGCCTGCGAGGTGAAGATCGCGAAGATCGACGCGCATTCGAGGCCGAGCATCGAGCCGGGGAACAGGGCGATGAACCCGGTCACGGCGACCGTGAGGAAGCCGAGCACCGGCACGGACTGGAGGATGTCCAGGGCCGGGATGAGGATGCGCTCAAGGCGACGGCTCTTCGCCGCGGCGTAGGCGTACGCGAACGTGAAGACGATCGACGCGGCGAGCGCGACGAACATCCGCAGGAGCGAGCGCGCCGCGTCGTACGGCAGCCGCGAGGGATCGGTGTCCACCTTGACCGACTGGTCGGTGGAGAAGCGGACGGTGGTGCCCTGGCCGACCTGCAGGACGAGGTAGAGCAGGACCAGGACGGCCGCGGCGACGACCACGTCGACCCAGGACATCCGGGACAGTCGGCCGGCGAACCGGGAGGAGAGCGGGGCGCGCGGCGGGGCGCCGCCGGCCTTGAACGACATCACAGGAACCTCCGAGCACACTCTGGGCACAGCGCTGCCCGTGCCGCGACCGCAGGGAACGCGGTCCGGCAGGCGGGGTCACGAAGTGTCAGGTGTGCGCACGTGAACTGGCTGAGGGAAGAGGCGGCCGGGGACGCGCGGTGTCACGCGCGGGCCGCGTCGCGCCGGTCCCGTGCTGTGCCGTGCTGCGCTGTGGCTGTACGGCGGGGAGCGGCGGATCAGGCGCTGCCGGGGAGGCAGCGGTCGCTACTGGGGGGTTCCGCACCCATGGCTGCCTCCTTTCCGGGTTCCGGGCATGCCGGGGTCCTGCCTCCGGCTGCGATGCCGGGGCCTGCCTCCGGAAGTGTGCGCTTCTTTGCGTGGATACGCAAATAAGGACGGCGGGCAACGGGATCCCCGGCACCGACCTTTGCGCTTACTTGCGTAGACATGCAAGTATCGATGACGCGCCGCACCGAGCGCTCCCCCACCCCACGGCCCACCCCAGGAGGTGCCGCCATGCAGTCCCTGACCACGTTCGATTTCGCCCTGCGTCTGGCCACCGGCGTCGGCTGCGGCGCCCTCATCGGCGTCGAGCGGCAGTGGCGCGCCCGCATGGCGGGCCTGCGCACCAATGCCCTGGTGGCGGCCGGGGCCACGCTGTTCGTCCTCTACAGCGAGGCGATGCACGACCCGACGAGCCCGACCCGGGTCGCCTCGTACGTCGTCTCCGGCGTCGGATTCCTCGGCGGCGGCGTCATCATGCGCGAGGGCGCGTCGATCCGCGGGCTCAACACGGCGGCCACGCTGTGGTGTTCGGCGGCGGCGGGCGTCCTCGCGGCCTCCGGGCGGCTGACGCTCGCGCTGCTCGGCGCCGCCACCGTCGTCGCCGTGCACCTCACCCTGCGGCCCACCAGCCGCCTGATCGACCGGGCCCCGCAGGGCAACGCCGACACCACCACGCAGGTCACCTTCCACGTCACCTGCGACCGCCGCGACGAGGCCCACATCCGCGCGCTGCTCATCCAACTGCTCAGCAGCACCGATCCGCGCCTCGCGGGGCTGCGCATCCGGCGCGGCGAGGACGAGGGCACCACCGCGCTGGAGGCCGCGGTCGTCATCGACGGCGCCCCCGGCGCCGACATGGAGCAGCTCGTGACGCGCCTCTCCCTGGAGCCCGGCGTCCGCGATCTGCACTGGCACCTCACCGACCAGGACGACCAGGCCCGCGCCGAGCGCGAAGCGCTGGTCTGAGCACGAAGCGCCGGTCCGAGTGCGAGGCACGCCGGGAATCAGGCCCCGCCGAGCTCCCGCACGACCTCCTCGAGGCCTTCCTTCATGACCCGGACCTGGCTGTCGCTGAGCACGTCGATCAGGTTGGCGCGGACGACCCGGAGGTGGCCGGGCGCGGCCCCCTCCAGGCGCGCCCGGCCCTTGTCGGTGAGGACGGCGTAGACGCCGCGCACGTCGTCGGCGCAGGAGCGGCGGCGCACCAGGCCCGCCTTCTCCATCTGCGTGATCTGGTACGTCAGCCCGCTCTTGGTGGTGAGCACGTCGGCGGCGAGTTCGCTCATGCGCAGCTCGCCGTCCGCGGCGGCGGACAGCCGCACCAGCACCTCGTACTGGACGTGCGAGAGCCCCGACTCGGCCTTGAGCTGCTCCTCGATACGCCGGTCGAGCAGCGCCCCTGCCGTGAGGAAGGCCTGCCAGAGGGCCATCTCGTCGTCGTTCAGCCACTTCGTGTCGCCCATGGGAGCAGCGTACGCCTGTTGTTCAAATTCGAACCATCGAGTACGGTCGACCATGTGCTTCAAATTTGAATCACACTGCCGAGGAGGCGACCGACCATGACCACCGCACCCCTGGATCACCCGGTGTCGCGGATGCCCGCGCTCTTCATGAGCCACGGCGCCCCGACCCTCGCCGAGGACGCCGTCTGGCCCGGCCAGCTCGCCCGGTGGGGCACGGAGCTGGCGCGCCCGAAGGCGATCCTCATGGTCTCCGCGCACTGGGAGGAGGCCCCGCTCGCGCTCGGCGCGACCACGGTCGTGCCGCTGGTCTACGACTTCTGGGGCTTCCCCGAGCACTACTACGGCATCCGGTACGCGGCGCCCGGCGCCCCCGAGCTCGCCGAGCAGGTCCGGGGGCTGCTGCGCACCCCGGGCATGCCGGTGCAGGACCTGCCCGAGCGCGGCCTCGACCACGGTGCGTACGTGCCGCTGCGGGAGATGTACCCCGACGCGGACGTCCCGGTGCTCCAGATGTCGCTGCCGACGCTGGACCCGCGGAAGCTGATGGACATCGGCCGCAGGCTCGCGCCGCTGCGCGACGAGGGCGTGCTGATCGTCGGCAGCGGCCACTTCACGCACAACCTGCGCGCCATCAACCCCCAGAACGAAGTCCCCTCCCCCTTGGCCGAGTTCGACGACTGGGGGCGGCGGGCCCTGGAGGCCGGTGACGTCGACGCGCTGCTCGACTTCGCGCACAAGGCCCCGGCCGCCCGGTACGCCCACCCCCGCGAGGAGCACTTCGTGCCGCTCGCGGTCACGCTCGGCGCGGCGGCGGACGACCTGGGCAGCCAGCGGAGCGTCATCGAGGGCTCGTGGCTGGGTCTTTCGAAGCGGTCGGTGCAGTTCGGCTGAGCCCACCCGCACCGGCTGAACGCCCCGCCGAGGTCAGGCGTGGTCCCACCCCCGGTCGGTCCGCACCAGCTCCCGGAACCCGAGAGCCGTGAGGCGCGCGATCGCTTCGGGGTCGTCGGCCGCTTCGTAGGCGAGCACCCGGTCGGCCCCGGCGAGGCGCAGCCACTCGGCGGCCTCGCCCAGGAGCCAGGCCTCAAGCCCGTCGACGCCGTGACCGGGCTCGGTGTGGAAGTTGCCGACGTCGGCGAGGCCGCCGTTGCGGGCCTGGCGTTCGGGGCGGCCGAGGGCGGTGTCGACCTCGATGAAGCCGAGGTCGTGCCCGTCGGCGTGCGCGGTCAGCCGCGTACCGCACTCGCCGAGGCTGCGGCGGACGGCGAGGCCCGGCAGCGGCGGCTCGGTGCGCGCCAGGTCGGGCACGGCGGCGATCAGGACGACCTCGGTGTGGCCGGTGTGCCGGAAACCGGCGCGTTCGTACGCGGCGCGGACGTGCGGCCAGGCGCGCGGCACGCCGTAGACGGCCGGGGCGGGCAGCGCGCCGTCGGCCGCGCGGGCGCGCACGTCCCAGCGGGCGAGCTGCGCGAGGCAGGCGCTCATGAGCAGGTCCGCGGCCTTGTCGGAGTCCGGCCAGAAGGACGCGGCCGGGTGACAGACGAACCAGTTGATCTCACCCAGGTCGCGGTAGTCGGGACCGACATCGGCCCCGGCGCGGTAGCGCAGCAGGTGCGCGGCGGCCACCACGAACGCGCGCTGCTCGGCGACGAGCGTGACGCGTTCGGCCACCCACGGGTCGGTGATGAACTCGTCGGGCTGTCGGGCCAACTGGCCGAGAACGGTGTTCACGGAGACGGAGACGCCTGGCACCACGGCGGCGACATGGCTGTTCACCAGCTCGGTGAGCTGATCGCGGTCGTCACGGTGGAACGGGCGTACCTTGAGCGCGGACGTGGGCGCGGACATGCGTGGACCTCCCGGTCGGGCTTCGGATGCTTCAGGAGGCCGCCATGCGATGCGGTATACGCCAGATCATACGGGGTGTCCGCCGACTCCGTACGTCCGGGCCGGCGCGGCCACCGTCTCGGCCATCGCCCGGCGCAGCTCGGGCGGCGCGACGGGCTGATCGAGCTGTTCGACCGGGAATTCGTCGAGACCCAGGAAGCGGCCGGAATGGTCGTCCTAGGGCAGTTCCGCGACCTCGACGACCCGGACCGCTTCGTCTGGCTGCGTGGATTCCCGGACATGACGGCACGCCATCGCGCGCTGACGGCCTTCTACGCCCCCGCGCCGGACCGGTTCGTGTCCGCGGCCGTGTGGTCCTTCCCGCCCGGACGGGACGAGGGCCCGACACTGATTCGCGACCAACTCCTGCCCGTCCTGGGCGAGACGGGCCCCGCGCCGCTCGCCGTCACCTCGCCGAGGCGCGGGCCCACCCCCTCGTGCGGGAGAGGATCCTGCCTGCCATGGAGCGCGAGCGGACGCCGGCACCCCGGACCCTCCGCCTCGCGCCCACCGGCCGTTCCCTCATCGCCTGACGTCCCACGGCCCGTACAGGGCGTGCTCCGCCCCGGTCGCCAGCGCCCAGTAGCGGTCGCCGTACGACCAGTGCCACCACTCCGTGGGGTAGTTGACGAGGCCGGCGGCGCTGAGCGCGGCGCCGAGGATCTTGCGGTTCACGCGGCCCTCGGCGCTGATGCCGGGGGCGTCCGTGTAGCAGGCGCCCGCGCTCTCCTCGGGGCTCGCGTCGAGGGCGGTGCCCAGGTCGCACTCCTTGCCGTCGGCGTCCGCGAGGGTCAGGTCCACCGCGGCGCCCGCGCTGTGCGCGGCGATGTCCGGCGGGGCGACGAAGCGGCTGGCGGCGGCGTGCACCTGGTCAGGCGTCCAGGACGGGTTGTCGGCGGCGAGCCCGGCCGCGTACTCCTCGAAGTACTGGCGCTGCAGGGACAGCGGGCGGTATCCCTCCACGAAGAGCAGGCGCAGGCCGTCCGGCAACAACTCCTGCGCGTGCAGGAGGCGTTGGAGCACGCCCTCGCGCAAGTGCGCGTACGCGTCCGCCGGGTCCTTGTACCGCTCGTCGACGAGCAGGGTGCCCGTGCCGCGCACGTCCACCAGGGGTTCGCCGCAGTCTCGTACGGGCACGGCGGCGACCTTCGGGTCCGACATCAGGGTGATCTCAGTCATGCGGAGATCATGCCGCCCGTGCGCGGCGGATGCGGAAGCGGCTCGGCAAGACGAGACTCGTACGGATCCGGCGCCGCGGACGAGACTCGTAGGACTCGTACGGATCGTGCGCCGCAGAAGTGAGGAGCCCCACCCCGCATGCCCAACCCACCGCACCGCCCCCGCCCCCGCCCCCGCCCCCGCACCGTACTCGCCATGTCGCCCGGCGCCGCGACGGCCCTGCTCGACCCCGACGTGCTCGCCGCGTTCGCCGATGTCTGCGAGCTTCAACAGCCGCCCGTACTGGACGAGTTCACCGGAGAACGGGCCCGGGAGCTGCTCGGCCGGGCCGAGGTGCTGATCACCGGCTGGGGCTGTCCTCTCCTCGACGAGGCCGCGCTCGCCGCCGCGCCGAAGCTGCGGGCCGTCGTGCACACGGCGGGCTCCGTACGCGGCCATCTCACGCCGGCCTGCTGGGAGCGGGGCATCGAGGTGTCGTCGGCGGCGGCCGCGAACGCGCTGCCCGTCGCCGAGTACACCGTCGCGATGATCCTGCTCTCGGGCAAGCACGTCCTGGAGCGGGCGCACGCGTTCAAGGCCGCGCGCCACCGCGACGATCCGCTGGGCACACCGCGCTCCGTCGGCAACTACCGCCGCACCGTGGGCATTCTGTCCGCCTCCCACGTCGGGCGGCGGGTCGTCGAGCTGCTGCGCCCGTACGACTTCGAGGTGCTGCTGCACGATCCGTACGTCGACGGGGCGGACGCGGCGGCGCTGGGCGTGCGAGCCGTCGGCCTCCAGGAACTGTTCGAGCGGAGTGACGTCGTCAGCGTCCACGCGCCGCTGCTTCCCGCCACACGCGGCCTCGTCGGCCGGTCGCAGCTCGCGGCGCTGCGGCAGGACGCCGTGCTCATCAACACCGCGCGCGGAGCGGTCGTCGATCAGGACGCGCTCACCGAAGCGGTCCTCGCGCGCCAAATCCGAGTGGTGCTCGACGTCACGGAGCCCGAAGTCCTGCCTCCGGAGCACCCGTTGTGGGACTGCGACAACGCCCTGATCACCCCGCACCTCGCGGGCTCGCAGGGCAACGAGTGGCAGCGCCTGACCGATGTCGCGGTGCGCGAACTCGCGCAGTGGGCGGCGGGCGAGGGCTTCGCCCATCCCGTACGGGCCGACCGGCTCGAATTCCTGGCGTGACCGGAAGGCCACGCGCCCGCGACGGGGCGCCGGGGTCAGCCTCCGGTCGTGGAGCCGGGCCTGACGATCATCAGGATGGTGACGGTGGCCCACAGGACGTTGAAGACGCCGGTGAACATGGCCAGTTGGGCGCTGGTCCGGGCGTCGAGCTTGACCGCGCCGACCGTGCCCTGCCCGGCGGCGGCCGCCTCGGTCCCACTTGTCTCCGCTGCTTCCGCGCCGGGGGCGCGCACCCCGGCGACCACCTCAAGCGCCGACTCCTGCCGCGGCAGCACGAGGACGATGAGGATGACCGCCGCGATGAACGTCAGCGCGATCGACGTGATCAGCCAGGCGCTGTCGAGCACGCCCATGCTGCTCGCCGTGGCGAAGCCGAAGACGACCACGGCGATGCCGACGCCCGCGTAGACGCGGCAGATGCGGTGCAGCGTACGCAGTGTCGTGACGGGCGCCGCCTCGCCGGGCCCGGCGAGGGCGCTGCGCAGCACCGGCGGGAACATGCTGGCCGCGACGGCGACCGGGCCGATGGCCATGATGGCCGCGAGGACGTGCAGGATCAGGAACAGCTTCGTCATGGGAAGGCTTTCGGGTCGGGCGGCGGCGGGAGCGAGGCGGGCCGGGTCAGGTCGGCATGGGGCCCGGCCGGGTCGGATCGTGGGGCCGTGCCGGGTCAGATCGGCGTCGGCTCCATACCGGTCGCGCTCCACACCACCCCGCGCCGCTCGTGCGCGAACATCTCCTCGACGGTGTGCGCGACGCGCGGCCCGAACTCGCGCTCCAGGAGGTGCAGGCCGAGATCGACCCCCGAGGTCACCCCGGCGCCGGAGACCACATCGCCGTCGTCGACGACGCGGGCCCGTACGACGGACACCCCGAGGCCCCACAGCACCTCTAGCGCGTCGTGGTGACCGGTGGCGTGCCTGCCCTTGAGCAGCCCGGACAGCGCCAGGACCAGGGAACCCCCGCACACGGATGCCAGGGTCAGGCCCGGCTGCGCCATGGCGTCCGCGAGGAGCGCGGGCAGGGCGGTCCGCTGGGTGCGGGCGAGGCGTGAGGGGATGCTGTCGTCCTCCGGGTCGCGCTGCTCGGTGGACCCCGCGGCGCCCGGCACCAGGATCAGGCCCGCGCGCTCCGGGTCGAGCCGCGCCGTGGCCCTGAGGGTGACCAGCTCAAGTCCGCTCGGTACGTCGCGGGCGCCCTCCGCCGAGACCAGCTCGACGGTGATGCCGCCGTCCGTCGCGATGCCTCCGGCGTACAGCACCTCCAGCGGGCCGAGAACGTCCAGCGGGTCGAAGCCGTCGAAGAGGACTACCTGAGCGTGCATGCGGTGTTCCGTTTCCTGGTGGTGGCCGTCGTGGCCCTGGCGGCGCAGGGCTCCGGTTCGCTTTCCCGGAGCCGAGGCTAGCCAGCATGATCACCCTCCGACAGTGGCTGCAATGACAGCTTTCAACGGGATATCGCCATGGCGTCGTACGCCCCTTCCCGTGCGGTGAAACGGCTGGTCCCGGGGGTGGGCGGGCCCCGAGGCGCGCAGGGCGCGGGTTGGCGGGACGGCGGTGGTGCCGTACGTTGCCGCCATGCACACCGTGGCCTTCCTCGCGCTCGACGACGTCATCCCGTCCGACCTGGCGATGCCCCTGGACGTGTTCAGCAGGACCCGGCTGCCCGGCGAGCGGGAGGCCTACCGGGTGCGGGTGTGCGCGGCCGAGCCCGAGGTCGACGCGCGGACCTTCGCGCTGCGGGCGCACCACGACCTGAGCGGGCTCGTGGACGCGGACACCATCGTCGTGCCGGGCACCCACGACCCGTCCGCGCCGGTGCCGGAGAAGACCCTGGACGCGCTGCGCGAGGCCGCCGCTTCCGGCACCCGCATCGCCTCCATCTGCGTGGGCACCTTCGTCCTCGCGCAGGCCGGACTGCTGAACGGCCTGCGCGCCACGACGCACTGGTTCGCGACGGACCACCTGGCGGCGGCCTACCCGGACATCGAGGTCGACCCGGACGTGCTGTACGTGGACAACGGCCAGATCCTCACGTCGGCGGGCGCGGCCGCCGGCATGGACCTGAGCCTGCACATGATCCGGCGCGACTACGGCTCGGCGGTCGCCGCGGACTCCGCGCGGCTCTCGGTGATGCCCCTCGAACGCGAGGGCGGGCAGGCCCAGTTCATCGTCAACCAGCCCCCGGCGCACCCGCGCGGCCACGAGCTGGAACCGCTGCTTCGCTGGCTGGAGGAGAACGCGGCGCGCGAGCTCACCCTCGACGACATCGCCGTACACGCAGGCCTGAGCAGCCGCACCCTGCTGCGCAGGTTCCGTGAGCAGACCGGCACGACGCCGCTGCAGTGGCTGCACCGTGCGCGGGTCCGCCAGGCCCAGCACTTGCTGGAGACCACAGGGCACCCGGTGGAGCGCATCGCCGCGCAGGTCGGCTTCGGCTCGCCGACGGCGTTCCGTGACCGCTTCAAGCGGGTCGCGGGGGTCAGCCCGCAGGCGTACCGGCGGGCGTTCAGCAGCGCGCCGAGGTGACCGTGCCCTCGCGGCCCCGGGCGGCCTTCCGTGCCACCACGAGGCGCCAGTGCGGGCTGCCGTCGTCCCGGCGGCCGAACTCCTCAAGGGGCCGCAGCTCCACCGTGAACCCCGCGCGCTCCAGGTCGGCCCGCACCCCGGCAAGACCGAAGGTGCGGTAGTACATGACGAAGGGCGGCCGCCACAGCAGGTTGCGCGCCCGCATCGCCCCGTCGAAGCCGAGCATGGCCCAGTACCATGGTGACGTGAGTGGCTGTGGTGCGCCGACGGGAAAGGCGAACAGGCCGCCGGGGCGCAGCGCCCGGTGGACCTGGCCGAAGAGGACGGGCCGCTCGGCGGGCAGGAAGTGTCCGAACGCCCCGAAGCTGACGGCCACGTCGAAGCCCTCGCTGAAGGGCAGCGCACGGGCGTCGGCCCGCACCCAGTGGACCGCCGGCCCCGTGCTCCCGGTCCCGTCGCCCGGGGCGAGCGCCGCGCGCGCCTCGGCCAGCATCCCGGCGCTGAAGTCGACGCCGGTCACATGCTCCCGGCACATCGGCCGCAGGACCTCCACGCCCGCGCCGGTGCCGCAGCACACGTCGAGACCCGCGGCGAACGGGCCAAGTGGACGCAGTGCCTCGGCGCACGCGTCGAGGATGCGCTCGGGCGTACGGAAGGGCGTGTGGTCGAACTTGGGAGCCAGCAGGTCGTAGCCGTGCTCGGTGGAGGACAGCGCCTGTACGGCCAGTTCGCGGAGCGAGGGGCCCTGGGAGGTGAACACCGGCACAGCCTAGTGAGTCGATGTGGCCCAAGAAGCCGGGGCGGCCCGCGAGACCGGGGTGGCCGGGAACCGTCTTGTGGCCTACCGGGCCCCTGAGGCGTCGGGTAGAGCTTCATCTGCCGCACACCCGAACCCATTTCACGGAGGTGCACACCCATGTGCGCACGCAGGCGACCCGGCACACCCGACGGCCCCGACACCCCCGACACCATGGCGGACCCCGTCGCGGACCCCATGGCGGGCAAGACACGCTTCGACGACATCTACGACCTGCCCGACCCGCGGTCGTACTTCAGCCGCCTCGCCCCGTACGAGTACGAGATCCCGCACCACGCCCAGGGCGTCTTCCGCCGCACGCTCGCGGCACGGCGTGCCGGTTCGCCGCCCGGCCCGCGGGGCGACGGCGCCGGTGACGGGTTCACGGTGCTCGACCTGTGCTGCTCGTACGGCATCAACGCCGCCCTGCTCAACCACGACCTGACGCTCGCCGACCTGTACGCGCACTACGCCGGACCGGAGACGGCGGAGCTCAGCACAAGCGAACTCATCGACCTGGACAAGGAGTTCTACGCCGCGCGCCGCCGCCCGGACGCCGTGCGCCTGGTCGGCGTGGACACCGCAGCCAACGCCACCGCCTACGCCCTGGCCGTCGGCCTCCTCGACGAGGCGTACGCGGAGAACCTGGAACGCGTACCGCCCAGCCCCGGCCTCGCGCGCGCCATGTCCGGCGTCGGCCTGATCACCGTCACCGGCGGCATCGGCTACGTCACGCACCGCACCTTCGACGCCCTGCTCGACTGCGTCCGACTCCCCCCGTGGGTCAGCGCGTTCGTCCTGCGCACCGTCCCCTACGACCGCATCGCCCAGAGCCTCGCCGCGCACGGCCTGGTCACCGCCTCCGACCCCGCGCGCACCTTTCCGCAGCGCCTGTTCACCAGCGCCGAGGAGCAGCGCGACGCCGTCACCCGCGTGCGCGCGCTCGGCCTCGACCCCGCCGGGCTCGAAGCCGCGGGCCGCTACCACACGCGCCTGCACGAGTCCCGGCAGCGACCCGGCTGCCCCGCCTGACCCGTTCCAGGGGCTCGCCCCGCCCCCGTGTCCGGGCGTATCGTTGATTGACGGACGGCTCGGAGCGACAGGGGGTCGTCATGCTGGAAGAACTCCTCGCGGCGGGCGCGGCGACGGTCTCCGTCGGCCTGGTGTACGTGATGTCGGCCGCCCGCGTCGTGAAGCAGTACGAACGCGGTGTCGTCTTCCGCCTGGGCCGTCTCTCCGGTGGTGCGCGCCAGCCCGGATTCACCATGATCGTGCCGGGTGTGGACCGGATGCGTAAGGTCAACATGCAGATCGTGACGATGCCGGTGCCCGCACAGGAGGGCATCACGCGCGACAACGTCACGGTGCGCGTCGACGCCGTCGTGTACTTCAAGGTGGTCGACGCGGCCAACGCGATCATCCGGGTCGAGGACTACCGCTTCGCCGTCTCGCAGATGGCGCAGACCTCCCTGCGCTCCATCATCGGCAAGAGCGACCTCGACGATCTGCTGTCCAACCGCGAGAAGCTCAACCAGGGCCTTGAGCTGATGCTCGACAGCCCGGCCATCGGCTGGGGCGTGCAGATCGACCGCGTCGAGATCAAGGACGTGTCGCTCCCTGAGACCATGAAGCGGTCGATGGCCCGGCAGGCCGAGGCCGACCGGGAGCGGCGCGCCCGCGTCATCAACGCCGATGCCGAGCTGCAGGCCTCCAAGAAGCTCGCCGAGGCCGCCAAGGAGATGTCCGAGCAGCCCGCCGCCCTCCAACTGCGCCTCCTGCAGACCGTCGTGGCCGTGGCCGCCGAGAAGAACTCCACCCTGGTGCTGCCCTTCCCCGTCGAACTGCTTCGCTTCCTGGAGCGGGCCGCGAACCAGCAGCCGCCGCTCCCGGCGATGCCGGCTCCGGCCGCAGCCCCGCCAAGTGAGACCGTCCCGCAGGCCGAGGCCACTGCGCCCGAGGCCACGGCGCGCGACGTCACAGCACCCGAGGCCACAACACCTGAGGCCACGGCGGCGGACGGCACCGCACCGGCCACCTGACCCACACCGCCGACTCGCGCAGCCACCTCGCCCGGACTCATCGTCGACTTCCGTCACGCCCATTGAGCCCGTCAACGTACGCATGCTAGAAAGCGCTTACCGCGCCTCGGTCGCCCTCACCCCGGCACGTGCCCCGCTCCCCCGCCCTCACCCCAGCCCACGGAGCCCACATGCCCACTCCCTGGCCCCGCCGTGCCTTCCTCGTGACCACCGGCACCTCGGCGCTCGCACTCGCCGCACCCACCGCCGTCGCGCACGCCACCCCCTCCGGAGGGTCGGCCCGAGCCGCCGACGCGTACGCCGAGCTGCGCGCCAAGTGGCGCACCCTCGTCCTGGGTGAGGGGTTCAGCCCGACCGCCGAGCCGTTCAAGAGCCGCCTCGCCGAACTCGGCGCCACAGCAGGGCAGTTGAGGGCGACGATGGCTCCGGCGACCGGTTCGCTGTGGCCCGACGCGTCGTACGCGGACCCCGAACCGGACACTGACCAGGAGTCGTTCGGCTACTCCGCGAACATCGTCACCAGCTACACCCGGCTCGCCACCATGGCGCAGGCGTACAGCCAGCAGGGCACCGGCCTGACCGGCGACGCGGCGCTCAAGTCCGCCGTCCTGACCGGGCTCGACCACGTGTACACACAGGTCTACAACGAGCGGCAGGCGCGCTTCGGCAACTGGTGGAGCTGGCAGATCGGCGCCCCGCAGGCGCTGCTCGACGTCTGTGTGCTGATGTACGCCGCGCTGTCCGCCGACCGGATCTCCCGCTACTGCGCGGCAGTCGACCACTTCGTGCCGGACTCGGCGGTGGCCCAGTACACCGGCACCAGCACCGGCGCCAACCGCGTCGACCTGTGCCGGGTGCTCGCGCTGCGCGGTGTCGTCGGCGCGAACGCGGCGAAGATCGCGCTGGCCCGGGACGCCCTGTCCCCCGTCTTCCCGTACGTCACCAGCGGCGACGGCCTGTACGTCGACGGCTCGTTCATCCAGCACACCACGGTGCCGTACACGGGCTCGTACGGATCGGTGCTGCTCGGCGGGCTCGGGCTGCTGTTCGCGCTGCTCGACGGGTCGCAGTGGGAGGTGACGGACGGCGGGAAGCAGATCGTGTTCGACGCCGTGGAAAAGGCGTGGGCGCCGTTCCTCTACAACGGCCTGATCATGGACTGTGTCGCCGGGCGCGCCCTCAGCCGCGGCGTCACCGCGTCCGACGCCAAGAAGGTGCAGGCCGACGACCATCTGCGCGGCCACCCGATCCTGGCGTCGATCGCGCTGCTCGGCCAGGGCGCCTCCGCCGCCGAGAACGCCCGCTGGCGCGGCCTGGTGAAGGGCTGGATGCGGCGCGACTACTACAGCCCGCCGCTGAAGAACCCGCAGCTGAGCCTCGCGCACCTGGCCCGGCTCAAGGCCGTCGAGGACGACACCGCGGTCGCGCCCGTGCCCGAGCCGACCGGCCACCGCCTGTTCACCAACATGGCGCGGGCCACGCACCGCCGCCCCGGCTGGGCCGCGTCGATCAGCATGGCCGACTCCCGCATCACGTACTACGAGACGGGCAACGGCGAGAACCTGCGCGGCTGGCACACCGGCTCCGGCCTGCTCGCCTGGTGGGGCGACAGCTACGCCAACGGCCAGTACAGCGACGCCTTCTGGCCCACTGTCGACCCGTACCGGCTGCCCGGCATCACCGCGTCGCGCAAGGTTCTCGCGGACGGGGCGGGCGGCGACTGGGGCGCGGCGCGGCCGGACGTGAGCTGGGTGGGCGGTGCCACCGACGGTCAACGAGCCGTACTGGGGCAGCACTTGAAGGGACTGCAGAGCACGCTGTCCGCGCGCAAGGCGTGGTTCTGTCTGGACGACGCGATCGTGTGTCTGGGCGCGGGCATCACCTGCGCGGACGGCGCGGCCGTGGAGACGACCGTCGAGAACCGCAACCTCGGCCCGGACGGACGCGCCCCCTTCCAGGCCGACGGCGTCACCAAGCCCACCACCACGCCCTGGTCGCAGCGGCTCACCGGCGCCAAGTGGGCACACGTCGGCGGCCACGGCGGCTATGTCCTCCCCGGCGGCGCGACCGTCGAGGCACGGCGCGAGCAGCGCACCGGCAAGTGGAGCGACATCAACAAGGGCGGCTCCACGGCCCCGTTGACCCGCACCTTTCTCACTCTGTACGTGGACCACGGCACCGATCCCACGGACGGCACGTACGCGTACATGCTGCTGCCCGGCGCGAGCGCGGCCCGCACCGCCGAGCGCGCGGCGGCCACGGACTGGCTGCGGGTCCTCGCCAACTCCGGTGCGCGGCAAGGAATCAGCGTGCCCTCGCTCGGCTTCACCGGCGTGACGTTCTGGGCGGCGGGGACGGCCGGCGCGCTCACCGCGAGTGCCGCCTGTGCCGTCCTGATCGGCGAGCGGTCCGACGGGACGGCGGTGGTGTGCGTCAGCGACCCGACCCGCGCGGCACGAGCGGGTCTCACCGTCACCTGGAACCGGCCGGTCGCCGCCGTCACCGCCAAGCCCGCCACCGTCACGTCCGCCACGACGGGCGCGTCCCTGAAACTCACGTTCGGCGACCTCGGCCCCACGAGAGGGGCGACTCAAAGAGTTACTGTGCGGCTCGCGTGAACACTCCGACGACGCGCGTGAACACCCTGCGCCACCGCCGGTCCGGGCACGCCCGCGCCGCTAAGGTGCCGCCCATGTCGATCTCGCGCGTCCTCACCTGGCAGGTCACGGAGAGCACCGGATACGAGACGGCCTGGGCCGAGCTCGACGGCGGTGCGCTGCGGGCGCACGGCCGCGCCGTCGGCACGGCCCCCGATCCCTATTGGATCTCGTACGAACTCGACACGGGCGACGACTTCGTGACGCGCGCGCTGCGCGTCACGGCCGAAGACGCGCGTGGCGTACGGGAGTTGGAGCTGGTGCGCGACGGCGCGGGGCAGTGGAGCGCGGACGGCGAGGCGCTGCCCGAGCTCGAAGGGGCGCTGGACTGCGACCTGGGGCTGTGTCCGCTGACCAACACCATGCCGGTGCTGCGGCACGGACTGCACCGGTCCGCCGCGCAGGGCGAGCGGCGGTTCCTGGTGGCGTGGGTGTCGGTGCCGGACCTCGCGGTGCGCGCGTCGCGCCAGCATTACGCGCCGCTGCAGCGCACGGTGCACGGCGCGCGGGTCCGCTTCACGTCCGGCGACTACCAGCGGGACGTCACGTTCGACGCGGACGGCTTCGTCGTCGACTATCCGGGGCTCGCGCACCGCCTCGCGCGCCCAGAGCGCCTCCCGGGCCGGGTTCGGCCGAGCGGGTGAGGCGCTCGCGGACCTGCGTCACTCGGAGGGCTTCCGGCGCCGGGTTCCCGGTGCGGCGCGGGCGCCGCGCAGCCGCAGCCGCCGGGCCGAGCCCTCGCTCCGTCCCGTCGCCCTGCCCGCGCGCTCCACGACCGGTTCGCCGCGCCGCCTGCGCCGCAGCGCGCCCGCGAAACGCGAACGCGGCTGCCAGTCGAGTCCGCTCGGCAGCCCCCAGCCGCGCTTGTACGCGGTGAGCCGCAGGGCCAGCGCCACGACGACGCCGAGCACGATGCCGAGGGTGGGCTGCTCGGCGTAGCTGCACACGACGGTGATCGCGGCGGCGACCACGGCCACGGAGGCGTACAGCGCGTTCCCGCCGAGCACCGCGGGAACGCGGCGCAGCATCATGTCGCGCAGCGCCCCGCCGCCGACGGCCGTGATGGTGCCGAGCAGCAGCGCGGGCAGCCAGCCGAGGCCCGCCGCGAGGGTCTTCTGCGCCCCGGCGACCGCCCAGAAGCCGATGACCGCGGCGTCCAGGGCGGTGAAGAGCCGGTCCCAGGCGTCCTGGCCGATGTGGATGACGAAGGCGATGAGCGCGCCGGCGAGCGCGGTCGGCAAATAGAAGACGTCGGTCAGCGCCACCGGTGTCCCATGCTGGAGCAGGGTGTCGCGGATGAGCCCGCCGCCGAGCCCGGACACCACGCCGACCGCGACGAACCCGAACAGGTCGAGGCGCTCGGTGCGGGCGATGGCGCCGCCCTGGAGCGCCGCCGCGAACACCCCGGCGAGGTCGAGCCCGCGCGTGGCCAGGGCCACCCCGTGCGGCGTGAGCAGCTCGGCCATCACCGCCCGCCTTCCGGCTCGGTCCCGCCCGCCACGTCCCTGCGTTTTCGTACGTCTCTACGTTTCGTACGTCACCGGGAGGCGGGCGGCGACCGGAGGCGGGCTCAGGACGTGGCGGCCGCCGGCAGGTCGGGGCTCATCTGGGGGCGGCCGGGGACCAGGCGCAGCGCGAGGACCATGGTGAGGCCGCCGCCGGGGGTGTCGTCGGCGGCGAGGGTGCCGCCCATGGCCTCGGTGAAGCCGCGGGCCACCGCGAGGCCGAGGCCGACGCCGGCGCCGCGCGGGGAGTCGCCGTAGCGCTGGAACGGCTCGAAGATGCGCTCCTTGGCCTCGTCGGGCACGCCGGGGCCGCGGTCCACGACGCGGAGCTGGACCTGGTCGGCCATGGTGCTCGCGGAGACCAGGACGGGCTTGTCGGCGGGGCTGTACTTGAGGGCGTTCTCTATGACGTTGGCGACGGCCCGCTCCAGGAGGCCCTTGTCGGCGGCGACCATCGGCAGGTCCTCGGGGATGTCGAGCACGACGCTGTCGGCGGGCGTGGTCATGCCTTCGAGGGCGAGCGGGACGACTTCGTCGAGGTCGATCTCGCGGACCATCGGCATCACGGTGTCGGTCTGCAGGCGTGACATGTCCAGGAGGTTGCCCACGAGGTGGTCGAGGCGGTCGGCGCCCGCCTCGATGGCGGCGAGGAGTTCCGCCTGGTCCTCCTCGGACCACTCGATGTCGTCGGAGCGGAGGCTGGAGACGGACGCCTTGATGCCGGCGAGCGGGGTGCGCAGGTCGTGGCTGACGGCGGCGAGCAGGGCGGTGCGGATGCGGTTGCCCTCGGCGAGGGTGCGGGCCTCAGCGGCCTGGGACTGCAGGCGCTGGCGGTCCAGGACGACGGCGGCCTGCGCGGCGAACGCGCCGAGCACGCGGCGGTCCTCGGCGGGCAGCACGCGGCCGGTGAGGGCGAGCGCCATGTACTCGCCGACGGGCATGTCGACGTCGGCGTCCTCGGGACGGCCGACGTGCGGGCGGGTGCCGACGCTGGCCGTGCAGGTCCACAGGGAGATGTCGCTCTCGCGTTCCAGGAGCGCGACGGACTCCATGGCGAACGTCTCGCGGACGGTCTCCAGGAGGGACTCCAGGCTGTTCTCGCCGCGCAGCACGCTGCCCGCCAGGTACGAGAGGATCTCCGACTCGGCGCGCAGCCGCGCCGCCTGGTGGGTGCGGCGGGCCGCGAGGTCCACGACCGAGGCCACGGCCACGGCCACGAGCACGAAGATCACCAGGGCGACGATGTTCTTCGGGTTGGAGATCAGGATGTGGTGGACGGGCGGCGTGAAGAAGTAGTTCAGGAGCAGCGAGCCGAACGCGGCCGACGCGAGGGCCGGCACCAGACCGCCGAGCAGCGCCGCCGCCACGGTCAGCGTCAGGAACAGCAGCATGTCGTTGGCGAGGCCGAGGTTCGGCGCGACGCCGCGCAGCAGCAGGGCGAGCAGGATCGGCCCGCCCATGCCGACCAGCCAGCCCCAGATGGTCCGGTTGCGGCCGACGGGGGTGGCGCGCTGGGTGGGCGACAGGCTGCGCCCCTTGCCCACCTCGTCGTGGGTGACCAGGTGCACGTCGAGGTCGGGCCCGGACTCGCGGGCGACGGTCGCGCTGACCCCGGGGCCGAACATGTACTGCCAGGCCCTGCGCCGGGAGACGCCGAGGACGATCTGGGTGGCGTTGACGCCGCGCGAGAACTCCAGGAGCGCGGCGGTGATGTCCTCCCCTATGACCTGGTGGAAGGTTCCGCCGAGGTCCTCGACGAGGGTGCGCTGGATGGCCAGTTCCTTGGGCGAGGCCGCGGTGAGGCCGTCGCTGCGGGCGATGTAGACGGCGAGGACCTCGCCGCCCGCGCCCTTCTCGGCGAGCCGCGCGGCCCGGCGCAGCAGTGTGCGTCCCTCGGGTCCGCCGGTGAGGCCGACGACGATGCGCTCGCGGGCCTGCCACGTGGAGCGGATGTTGTGCTCGCCCCGGTACTGCTGGAGGTACTCGTCCACGCGGTCGGCGACCCACAGCAGCGCCAGCTCGCGCAGCGCCGTGAGGTTTCCGGGGCGGAAGTAGTTGGACAGGGCCGCGTCGACCTTGTCGGCCTTGTAGATGTTGCCGTGTGCCATCCGCCGGCGCAGCGCCTGCGGCGACATGTCGACCAGCTCTATCTGGTCCGCCCGGCGCACCACCTCGTCCGGGACGGCTTCGCGCTGGCGCACCCCCGTGATGTTCTCGACGACGTCGCCCAGCGACTCCAGGTGCTGGATGTTGACCGTGGAGATCACGTCGATGCCCGCGGCGAGCAGTTCCTCGACGTCCTGCCAGCGCTTGGCGTTGCGCGAGCCGGGGATGTTGGTGTGCGCCAGCTCGTCCACCAGGGCGACGGCCGGGGCGCGCTCCAGGACGGCGTCGACGTCCATCTCCGTGAACGTCGTGTCCCGGTACTCCAGCGACTTGCGCGGCAGCAGTTCGAGGCCGTGCAGCATCACTTCCGTACGGGGACGGTTGTGGTGCTCCACGAACGCCACGACGCAGTCCGTGCCGCGCTCGACACGACGGTGGGCCTCGGACAGCATCGAGTACGTCTTGCCGACGCCCGGTGCCGCCCCCAGATAGATCCGAAGCTTGCCGCGTGCCATGAATCTCGTCTCTGCGCTCGGGGGGTGACTGATGCGCCCATCAATCAAAGGCGCTCAGAATGCCAGACGCCGGAGCCGAGCGCACCGTTGACTTCACGCACCCGTTCCGCGAAGGGCAGCGAGAGCACCATCGTGAGGCCGCCACCGGGGGTGTCCTCGGGTGTGAGGGTGCCGTCCATCGCCTCCGTGAGGCCCCTGGACAGGGCGAGGCCGAGCCCGAGACCCGTCGTGTTGTCGGTGTCGCCGAGCCGCTGGAAGGGCTCGAACACCCGGTCGCGGTCGGCCACCGGGAGGCCGGGGCCCCGGTCGACGACGCGCAGCTCGACGCGGCCCGCCAGGACGCTCGCGGTGACCAGGACCTTCTCGCCGGAGGGGGTGTGGCGGGCGGCGTTGCCGACGAGATTGGCTATCACCCGCTCCAGGAGCGGCGGATCGGCGAGGACGGCGGGGATCTCCTCCAGGCTGCCCGTCTCGACCGGGCACTCGACGGGCAGCGAGTCGAGTGCGGTCGGCAGCACCTCCTCAAGGGCGGTGTCCCGCAGTTCGAGCTTGAGTGCGCCCGCCTGGAGGCGGCTCATGTCGAGGAGGTTGTCGACGAGACGGTTCAGTTTGACCATGGACTCGTCGGCGGTGGCGAGCAGTTCCTCGCGGTCCTGCTCGGAGAAGTCCAGGTCGCGGCTGCGCAGCGAGCCGATCGCGGCGAGGGCTGCGGCCAGCGGGGTGCGCAGGTCGTGGCCGACGGCCCGAAGGAGCGCGGTGCGCATCCGGTCGGCGGCCTTCACGGGCTCCACCTCGGCGGCGGCCTCCGCGAGCCGGGCCCGCTCCACGGCGGCGCCGACGTGCGCGGCGAACGCGGCGAGGACGCGGCGGTCCGCGGAGGGCAGGGGGCGCCCGCGCAGCACCAGATAGGCGTCGGTGCCCGCGGGCACGACGGTCACCTGGGTGTCGGCGGCGTCGGGCGGCTGGTCCACCAGTTCGGCCGCGTCCACACCGAAGGCCTCGCGGGCCCGTTCGAGCAGGGCGGGGATCGGCTGCCCGCCGCGCACGATGGTGCCCGCGAGCGACGACATCGTCTCCGCCTCGGCGGTGGCGCGCGCGGAGCGCCGGGACAGCCGCAGCGACCGGTCGACGACGGCGGCGACGGTGGCGGCGACGATCGCGAACACCACGAGCGCGAGCATGCTGTTCGGATCGCCGAGCGTGAACTGCCCGATGGGCGGCATGAACCAGTAGTTGAGCAGCAGCGACGCCGTCATGGACGCCACCACCGCGGACAGCACGCCGCCTATGCAGGCCACGCCCACCACGGCGAGCAGGAAGAGCAGCGCCTCGCTGGTGAGGTTCAGGTGCTCGCGGGCCACGTCCAGGTCCAGCAGGAGGGTGACCATGGCCGGAAGCAGCAGCCCGGCGACGGGTCCCCCGACGCGCCGCGGGCCCGACAGCGTACGCCTGCGGGAGGGCAGCAGGGTGCCCGCGCCGGCGCGTTCGTGCGTGACCGTGTGGACATCGATGTCGCCGGAGCTCTCGACGACGGCCTCGCCGGTGCCGCGCCCGGTGAGGAACCGCTCGAAGCGGCCGCGGCGGCTGGAGCCGAGGACGAGCTGGGTGGCGTTCTCGGCGCGGGCGAACTCCACCAGGGCGGTCGCGACGTCGTCGCCGACGACCGAGTGGTAGCTGCCGCCCAGGTCCTCCACGAGCCGGCGCTGCCGGGTCAGGGAGGCGTGCGAGGTGCCCGCGGCGAGCCCGTCGCTGCGCGCGATGTGCACGGCGAGGAGCTCGCCGCCCACCGAGCGGTCGGCGATGCGGGCGGCGCGGCGGATCAGCGTGTCGCCCTCGGGGCCGCCGGTCAGGCCGACGACGACGCGCTCGCGGGTGTCCCACACGCCGCCGATGCCGTGCTCGACGCGGTACTCCTGGAGGGACTCGTCGACGCGGTCGGCCACCCAGAGCAGGGCGAGCTGGCGCAGCGCCGTGAGGTTGCCGGTGCGGAAGTAGTTGGCGAGGGCCGCGTCGACCTTCTCGGGGGCGTAGATGTTGCCGTGCGCCATGCGGCGGCGCAGCGACTCGGGGGCGACGTCGACGAGCTCGATCTGGTGGGCGCGGCGCACGACGTCGTCGGGGACGGTCTCGGCCTGCGGCACCTTGGTGATCTTCTCCACGACGTCCTTGAGGGACTCCATGTGCTGGATGTTGACCGTGGTGACGACGTCGATGCCGGCCGTGAGCAGCCGGTCGATGTCCTGCCAGCGCTTGGGGTTGCGGCCCTCGCCCGGGACGTTGGTGTGGGCGAGGTCGTCGACCAGCGCCACCTGCGGGCGGCGGGCGAGCAGGGCGTCCAGGTCCAGCTCGGTGAACTCTCCGCCGCGGTACGAACAGCGGGCCCGCTCCACGACCTCGAGCCCGCCCGACCTCGCCTCCTCAAGGGCGGCCTCCGTGTGCGGACGTCGGTGGCACTCCACGAAGCCCACGACGACGTCGGCGCCGCGTGCGGCCCTGCGCCGTCCTTCGTCGAGCATGCGGCACGTCTTGCCGACCCCCGGTGCCGCGCCGAGGTAGACCTTCAGTTGTCCGGGTCGTACGTCCGTCATCGCGCCGGTGTCAGAACCTCTCCGGGAAGAGCCGTGCGAGGACGAGGTACCCGACCAGGCTGATGGCGACGAGGAGTCCCACGACATTCTCCGCGCTCACGGCCCTCAACTCCTTGGCGTGCTGGGTGACTTCCCTGCGAAGCCGCTCGGTACTTGGTGACTCCCCTACGGAAGCCGCTTATGGAGACACCGGAAATGCCCCTTGACACATCCTTGGCAGCTCTCACCAGGACGTTGACACCGCTTTGACGCCGTGCGGGCCGATAAGGTGAAGGCGGTGTGCCGGGAAGACTGGTCGGCGTGACGAGGCCCCTTGCTCCCAAGGTGAGCCCGCACTCTGGCAGGGGGCGGCAATGCGCAGCGTAGGTACGGTCTTGTCTCTCGTCGTGCTCGCGACGATGGTGGCGACCTTCGCCCGCCGCTGGCGCATCCCCGCTCCGTCGCTGCTCGTCGTCGCGGGACTGTGCCTCGCGCTGCTGCCCGGGGCCCCGCAGATCGAGATCAGCCCGGAGATCATCGGCCTGGTCGTGCTGCCTCCGCTGCTGTACGCGTCCGCCGAGGAGCTGTCCTGGCGGGAGCTGCGGGCGGTGTGGAAGCCGGTGAGCGTGCTCGCCGTGGGTCTGGTGCTCGCCTCGGCCGCCGCGGTGGGCGTGGTGGCGTCCTGGCTGACGCCGCTGCCGTGGCAGATGGCGCTGGTGCTCGGCGCGGTGCTCGCGAGCACCGACCCCGTCGCGGTCACCGCGCTCGGGCGGCGGCTCGCGCTGCCGCCGAAGGTGCAGGTCCTGGTGCAGGCGGAGAGCCTGTTCAACGACGCGACGTCGCTGGTCCTGTTCCGGGTCGCGGTCAGTGTCGCGGTGGCGTCCGCGGCCGCCGACTGGCATGCGGCGAGCACGCAGTTCGTGGTGCTCGCGGGCGGCGGCACGCTCATCGGCGGAGCGGTCGCCCTAGTGGTGACGCTGATCCGGCGGCGTACCGAGGATCCCGTCCTGGAGACGGTGACAGCCCTGGTCACGCCCTATGCCGCGTACGTACTCGCGGAGGCGGCGCACACGTCGGGCATCACGTCCGTCGTGGTGGCCGGTGTGGTGCTCGGGGGCCGCGGCGACCGGCTGACGAACGCGCGGATACGACTCCAGCTGCACGCGGTGTACGGCACGGTCGTGTTCCTCCTGGAGAGCGTCGTCTTCAGCCTCATCGGTCTCGCGCTGCCCGCGCAGGTGCGGGCGCTGAGCGCGGACGACCGGGCGTGGCCGCTGTACGCGCTCGCCATCGCGGGCACGCTCGTCGCGGTGCGGCTGCTGTGGCTCGCGCCGCTGTCGGCGCTCGTGCAGCGCAAGGGCGGCATCGGGCGCACCAACTGGCGCATACCCGTCGTCCTCACCTGGGCGGGGACGCGCGGTGTGGTGCCGCTGGCCGCCGCGCTCTCCATCCCCGTGACCGCGGACGACGGCAGTCCGCTGACCGAGCGCCCGCTGGTCCTGGTCCTCACGACGTCGGTCGTGGTGGTCACCCTCGTCGTCCAGGGCTTCACGCTCGCGCCCGTGGTGCGGCGCTCCGGCATCGCCCTCGAACCGGACCACACCGAACGCGAGGAGGCCTCCGCGCGCTGCCGCCTCGCCGACGCGGGCATCCGCCGCCTCGACGAGATGTCGGAGCTGGAGGCCGTCCCCGAGGTCGTCGTCGACCGCCTGCGCCGTGGTCTGCAGGCCCGCCTGGAACACGCCCGCGAACGCCTCGACGAGAACGGCGACGCCACCGCCGAGTCCGCCGACCACGTCTACCGCCAGCTCCGCCGCGACCTGATAGCCGTGGAGGCGGCGGAGCTCCGGCATCTGTACGACGAGCACCGCATCAGCGATACGACGCGGCGGCGGCTGCAGCGGTCGCTCGACCTGGAGGAGGCTCGGCTCGCCGACGCGTGAGCGGGCCCCGGGGGCGGGCTAGCGCAGGGACTCGATCGTGCGGGACAGGCTCTCGGCGCCGTGCCCCTCGGACACCTGCTGCTCGAACAGCGTCTGCAGCGGGGCGAGCAGGTCCACACCGACGCCCTGCGCCCTGGTCGCGGTCAGGATGTGGGCCAGGCCCACGGCGTTGATGTCCATGTTCGACGTCTCCGTGCGGTAGTCCCCGGCGTCGATCTCGGCGGCGAAGCCGGGCAGCGCGGCGATGGCCTCCTTGAGCCAGCGGACGAGCAGCGCGGTGACCGGCACCGCGTCGATCCCGGCGGAGCCGCCGACGGCCACCGTCTGGAAGAACCCGGCGAACATGCCGTACATGCCGCTGAGCAGCGCCACGTCGTACACCGCCGCGAGCCCCGCGTCGGACCCGACGAACTCCACCCGGCCCAGCGTCTCGAGGAGCGTCCGGTACCGCCCGAACGCGTCCTCGTCACCGCTGTAGAGGACGAACGCCTCCGGGCTTCCGATGGTCTGCGGGATGGCGTAGACCGCGCCGTCCACGTACGCGGCGCCGTGCCCCGTGATCCAGGTGCCGAGCTCGCGGGCAGCGTCCGGGATGCCGGAGGTCACGTTGACGACGACGCGGCCCGCGAGGGTGCCCACGGCGGGCGTCAGCAGGTCGCGGACGGTCGTGTAGTCGAGTACGCAGATGACAACGAGGTCGCTCGCGGCGATGGCGTCGGCCGGGGTGGCCGCCAACGTGGCGCCCCGGGCGACCAGTTCGTCCGCCTTGCCCGGCGAGCGGTTCCAGACGGTGACCTTGTGGCCCTGGTCGAGGAAAGTGCGGGCGAGGACGTGGCCGAGGTTGCCGAGGCCGATGACGGTGACGGTCGTGGGCTCGGGGGTGGTGTCGCTCATGGTGGGCCTCCGGTGGGAGCGGTGCTGCCGGGCGGTGTGCCCAGCTGCTTGTGGTCACCACCGTGCGGGTGGGCGCTGCCGGTCCGGTGCCGCTTCACTGCCGAACCGCTGTCGGTCTCCCCTGCCGCCCCCTGCCGCCCCCTGCCGCCGCCTGTCGCCACCCGCCGCAGGTCGCTCACCTGGCGGGTTATCGTCATCGACATGCGATTCGGGGTGCTCGGTCCGCTGGCCGTGTGGAAGACGGACGGCACGGAGGCGGCGGTCCCTGGTGCCAAGGTCCGTGCGCTGCTTGCCCACTTGCTGGTGCACCCCGGCCACCCGGTGTCCGCGGACCGGCTGACCGACGGCCTGTGGGGCGAGCAACTCCCCGACCATCCCGCGAACGCGCTCCAGGGCAAGGTGTCCCAACTGCGCCGGGCGTTGGAGCGTACGGAACCGGGAGGCCGGGCCCTGGTGGCGGCGGGCCCCGCCGGCTACACGCTGCGCGTGCCGGCGGACGCGGTCGACGCAGGCCGCTTCGCGCTCCTGCTCGAACGGGCACGAGCCACCGCGGACGACCCGCACGCGAAGGCACAGCTACTGCGTGAGGCACTGAACCTGTGGCGCGGCGAGGCGTTCGCCGACTTCACCGAAGCACCCTTCGCACGCGGTGCGATCGGCCGCCTGGAGGAGGCCCGCCTCACCGCGTGGGAGGAACAGGCCGAGGCCCGCCTGGAGTCGGGCGACCACGGCCCCCTGGCCGCGGACCTGGCCGACCTGGTCGTACGCCACCCCCTCCGCGAGCGCCTCCGCGCCGCCCAACTCCGCGCCCTGTACCGCGCGGGCCGCCAGACAGAGGCCCTCGCCGCGTACGAGACCCTCCGCCGCCACCTGGCGAACGACCTCGGCCTCGCCCCGGGCGCGGAACTGGCGGCACTGCACGGGGCGATCCTGCGCCAGGATCCGGGGTTGGCGGGGCCGGGGGGTGCCGGGGACGGGTTCTCGGCGAGGGAGGGCGGGGGGTCGGCGGGTTCGGGGTCGGCTTCGTCTGCGACTGGGTCTTCGGCCGGGGCCGGGTCGGTGGCTGCGCCTTCGCTGGCGGCTGCACCATTGCCTGTGCCTTCGGCGGCGGCTGCGCGTTCGGCGGCCGCTTCGTCAGAGGCCGCGCCTTCGGCCGAGCCCTCCGCGGCCGGAGGCACGACGGCTGGGGCCCTGGCCGTGCCTTCGACGGGCGGCGCCGCGGTGGCCAGGGCCGCGACTTCGGCTGAGGAAGCGGCGAACGCGACAGCCGAACATTCGGGAGCAGCAGCGGTACCTGCGGTGGCGGAGGAAGCGGCGGGCGAGACTGCGGCGCGGGGAGAGTTGCCGACTGGGGCTGCGGCGTGGGGCGGGGCGGCAGCCGGGCCTGCGATGCCGCAAGGTGCGACCGCCAGGGCCGCGGTGACCGACGGCACGGCAACCGGTTCTGCGGCGGCCGGCGGCTCGGTGTCCGGGCCCGCGATGGCTCAGGGTGCGGCAGTCGTGGCTTCGGTGGTCGGCTCCACCGGTGTTGCCGGTGATCGCGGCGCGCGGTCGGGTGTTGGGGCGCACCTTCCCGCCCCCGCGCCCCCGGCGCCCCGTACCAACCTCCCCGCCCCCGTCGCCGCTCTCCTCGGACGGGACGACGACGTGCCCGGTGTACGTCAACTCCTCGCCGAGACCCGGCTTGTGACCCTCACCGGGCCTGGTGGCGTGGGCAAGACGCGGCTCGCCGTCGCGGCGGCGCGGGGGCTCCTGGGCGAGTTTGTCGACGGGGTGTGGCTGGTCGAGCTCGCGGGGCTCGACGGTGCGGCCGGGTACGGGGCGGACGCGGTGGCCGAGGCCGTGGGCCGGGTGCTCGGTCTGCATGAGGAGCCCGGGGCTCCGGTGGCCGCCGTCGAGCGGCTGACGTGGGCGCTGCGCGGGCGGCGGCTGCTGATCGTTCTCGACAACTGCGAGCACCTCGTGGACGCCGTCGCCGAGTCGGTGGACGTGCTGCTCCGCGACGTACCGGGGCTCAGCGTCCTCGCGACCAGCCAGGAACCGCTCGATGTGAGCGGGGAGCGGGTGTGGGTGGTGGCGCCGCTCGATCTGGTGAGCGCGGTGGAGCTGTTCCGGCAGCGGGCCGGGCTGGGATCAGGTTCTGGGGGCGTGTCCGGTTCGGGGCCCGGGGACGTATCTGGTTCCGGGGCCGGGGGCGTATCCGGGGCCAGGCCCGGCGCGCGGCTCGGGGCCGACGACTCCGAGGCCGTCGCCGAGTTGTGCGTGCGCCTTGACGGGCTCCCGTTGGCCCTTGAGCTGGCCGCGGCACGCGTACGCACGATGGGGGTGCACGGGCTGCTGGCCCGCATCGACGATCGGTTCGCCCTGCTCGCCCGCGGCTTCCGGGGCGCCCCCGCGCGCCAACGCACCCTCCGCGCGGTCATCGACTGGAGCTGGTCGCTGCTCACGCCCCCGGAGCGCACGCTCCTGCGGCGCCTCGCCGTGCACGACGGCTGCACGCTCGACGCCGCGCAGGCCGTCGGCGCGGACGGCACCGTACGCGGACCGGACGTACTCGACCTCCTCTCCCGTCTCGTAGACCGTTCCCTGGTCGTGGCCTCGGACCATCCTGACGGGCCGCGGTACTGCGTCCTGGAGTCCGTCAGGGAGTACGGCGCCGAACAGCTCCGCGAGGCGGGCGAGTTCGACGCCGTGCGCGAGCGGCACAGTGTTCACTACGCCGAACTCGCCGTGCGCGCGGGACGGTTGCTGCACGGTCCCGAGCAACGGCGGTGGCTGGATCGCCTCGACGAGGAAAGCGCCAATCTGCGCCGGGCCCTGGACACCGCGGTGCGGCAGGGAGCGGCGGGCCGGGCGCTGGACATGGTCAACGCGCTGGCCTGGTACTGGGTGCTGCGGGGGCGGATCGCGGAGGCCCGCAGGTACTTGGACGCCGCGTTGGCGTTGGTGCCTGACCCCGCACCGGACACCGCCTCCGCACGAGCCCTCGCGCTGGCCTGGCGCACCGGCATCTCGCTGCGCGAGGGCACCGACGCCGGCGCGGACGCGTACGCGGACACCTGCGCGGGCACGGACACCGGGCCGAAGTCCAAGGCCGCAGCCACGGCCACGGCCGCGTACATAGCCCCGTACATAGACGCGTACGCAGCGACAGGCCCGGACGGTCACGACGGCACGGGCGGGGACGAGAGCGCGGGCGGAGCCGAAACCAACCGCCTGCTCCGGGCAACCCTCTGCGCCTACAACGAACTTGACGACCCCTCAGGCCGAGCCACCGCCCTATGGATCCTCGGCTCCGCGCAAATGGGCGCGGGAGCCGTCCGCACCGGCGAGCGCCTTGTGAACGAGGCGCTCGACGGCTTCACCGCCCTCGGCGACACCTGGGGCACCGCCGCCGCGCTCAGCGTGCGCGCCCGGCACGCCATCGCGCACGGCGACCTCGCCGCCGTACGGCAGGACAGCGAGCGCAGCGCCCGGCTCTTCCGTGAACTGGGCGACGAGTGGGGCCAGTTGCAGACCGTCTTCCCGCTCGCCACGCTCAGCGAGATCGCGGGCGACTACGCCGAGGCCGCCCGGCTGCACCGCGAGGGACTGGCCATCGCGGAGCGCCTCGGTCTGCGGACGGAGGCGTCCAAGCGGCTGTCCGGGCTTGGCCGGATCGCCCTGCTCACGGGCGACTTCGCAGAGGCCCGCACCGCACACGAGCAAGCCCTGCGCCTCGCGCACGAACACAGCTTCCGCTCCGGCGAGTTGGACGCCCGCATCGGCCTGGGCCTCGGCGCACGCAGGGAGGGCGACCTGGAAGGCGCCGAGCGGCACATGCGCGAGCTGCTCACCTGGTTCCGGGGGGCCGACTACGGCCCCGGCGTGACGCTCGCGCTCGCCGAGCTCGGCTTCGCGGCGGAGCTGCGCGGCGACGCGGCAGCGGCCCACGCGCTGCACGCGGAGGGCTTCGACGTCGCCCTAGGGCTCGGGGACGCGCGGGCCATGGCCCTGGCCCTGGAGGGCTTCGCGGGGGCGGCGGCCGCCGCCGGGGAGCACCGCGCGGCGGCGACACTGCTCGGCGCGGCCGCCACCGCCCGCGCCTCCGTCGGCGCCCCACTCCCGCCGGGCGAACGGCGCGACGTGGACCGGGTGTCGGCGGCAGCGCGCGGCCACCTGGGCGAGGAAACGTACACAACCGCCTTCGAGGAGGGCGCGGGCCTGACGCCCGAAACGGCCCGCGACCAGGCCACTTCGCCCGCCGCCAGGCCCACCGCGGGCTCCCGACCTCCAGGCTCCGGGCCCACCGGCACGCACACGCCCCGATAGCCACACATCGGGAGACCCCACCAGCCCCACCCGTCGCTTATCCCTCCATACCCTCGCGGTCAAGCACCGATTTCCGGTCGAAGCCCGCGTCGCGGAAAACAACCAACCGCTCATTCTCCCAGGTCAGCGAGTCGTTCCGCGTTATACCACCTGGCCGAGTCCACATTCTGGACGGTCGGCGCGGGCCACGCCCGGCCGCCCTGAGCTGCCCGAACGGTCATTCGGCACTCGCCCAGCGGAGCCACTCATCCGGAAATCGACCATCCGCTTGCCGCTCACTCAGCGCACTTGCAAGACTCCCGACCGCAACCGAAAGTGGCACACGCAATCTCCATGTAACTCCCAGCACCACCCATAAGAAACACAAATCCCGCACCACCAACCAGCATTGAAGGAGCGTCAAAGTGCGTCACCTCCTGAAGACCGTGAGCGCGGCCGCCGCCGTGGCCGCCGGTGTCCTGACCGTCTCGGCGGTCTCGACGGGCGCGGCCGGGGCTGCGACCGCCGAGCCGAGGGGCCTGTACGCGCCCTCGGACCTGGTGCTCACCGTCGGCCAGGGCGAAGACGCCGCCACGGCCACGGTGCAGCGCGCGGTCACCCTCAGCTGCGCGCCCAAGGCCACCGGCACCCACCCGGCTCCCCGCGCGGCGTGCGCCGAATTCAGCGCCGTCGAGGCGCAGTTCGAGAAGCTCGTCGACGCGGCGCCCAAGGTCGCGTGTACCAAGGAGTGGAACCCGGTCGTGGTCTCCGCGGCCGGCGTCTGGCAGGGCAAGCACGTCGCGTGGTCGATCACGTTCGGCAACCCGTGCTCGATGAAGGCAGCCCTCGGCACCGGCGCCCTGCTCAACTTCTGACAGCTGCTCAACTCCTGACGGAGCCTCCGTCCCTGACGGACACTCCGCCCCCCTAGACCCCTCGGCAACCTTTCGTGGGGGGAGGACGCCGAGGTACGCGGCCCCCGATGTCCCGAGCATCGGGGGCCGCACAATGCCGTTTTCCGGGGGATCCTGTCCGGGAACCCGTCCGGCCCGGCCCCAGGAGGTCCCTGTGCACACCCCCGCCCCCGACGCGTACGACGGCCTGCCCGGCGGCATCGGCGTGTCCCGGCTGCGCGTGTACGACTGGCCGGCCGCCGACGGACTCCGGGGCGGCACGCCCCACCTGCATCTCACCTGCACGGAGGGCTACGCGGTCGTCGGCGGACGCGGCGCCGTGCAGACCCTCACCCCCGCCGGATTCCGGCAGACCCCCCTCTCCCCCGGCGCGCTCGTGTGGTTCACGCCCGGCACCATCCACCGCCTCGTCAACGAGGGCGACTTGACGATCCACGTCCTGATGCAGAACAGCGGCCTGCCCGAGGCGGGCGACGCCGTGCTCACGCTGCCGCCGCACCTGCTCGCCGACCCGGCGACGTACCGCGCCGCCGTCGCGCTGCCCGCCGACGGAACCGAGCAGGCCAAGGAGAACGCCGCCCGGCACCGGCGCGACCTGGCCGTCGAGGGGTTCGCCGCACTGCGCGCCGCCACCGAATCCGGCGCCCCCGAGCCCCTCGCCGCCTTCCACCGGGCCGCCGCCGCACTGGTCCGGCCCCTGACCGAGGCATGGCGCAAGCGCTGGCAGACCGGCGCCGCGGCGTCGGCCGCCGCCACCGGAGCACAGCTCGACGCCCTGGCGCGGGGCGACGCGAGCCATCTGGCGCACGCCCGGGTGCGCGCCGAACAGCCCGCCGAGCGCGGCCGGTTCGGCATGTGCGGGCGGCTCGACGCGTACGAGACCGGGGCCTGAGCCCGCCCCCCCGGCAGGGGCGCGGGAACCGATCACGGCTGCCGACGGTCGATGAGTAGGGGAAGATCACTCACGTCAGCCCCGCCGTCACCCACGTGGCCGCGCCGCGCCTCTGTACACCGATCCGCCCGAGGAGCCCCCATGAACAGCACAGACAACACCCTGGGCGGCGCGTTCGCGGACGCCGTGACGGCCGAGCCAATCACCACCGAGCGCCTCGCGCTGGAGCCGCTGCGCGTGGCCCACGCCGAGGAGATGGCGGCCGTCCTCGGGGACCCGGCCCTGCACGCGTTCATCGGCGGCGCCCCGGACGACGTGGACACCCTGCGCGCCCGGTACGCCCGCATGGTCGCCGGGTCCCCCGACCCTCGCACGTCCTGGTGCAACTGGGTGATCAGGGAGACCACCGAAGGCCGCCTCGCGGGCACCGTGCAGGCGACGGTGCAGCCCTCGTCGGCCGCAGGCGGCCTGACCGCCGAGATCGCCTGGGTGGTCGGCACACCCTGGCAGGGCCGAGGCATCGCCTCGGAGGCGGCACGCGCCCTCGTGGAGTGGCTGCGCACACGCCCCGGAGTGACTTCCGTGCTCGCGCACATCCACCCCGACCACGGCGCGTCCGCCGCCGTGGCCCGCTCCGCCGGGCTCGCGCCCACCGCGGAGCGGCACGACGGAGAGGTCAAGTGGGTGCTCTCACTGGACCGTTGAGCCCAGGCCGGGACCGCTGAGCCCCCGGACCGCCGAGGCCGGAACGCGGGCCGCGATCAGTACGGCCGGTCCCCCGAGATCGCCACGCGCTCCGCCACCCTCCGGTGCGGCGCGTAGTCGTCGACGGCGTAGTGCTGCGTCGCCCGGTTGTCCCAGAACGCGATGTCGCCCGCCCGCCAGCGCCAGCGCACCTGGTACTCCGGCACATGGGCCTGGCGCACCAGGAACCCGAGCAGGCGGTCGCTCTCGGCGCGGTCCATGCCGACGATGTGCGTGGTGAAGGACGTGTTGACGAACAGCATCCGGCGCCCGGTCTCCGGGTGCGTGCGCACGACGGGGTGGGTGACGGGCGGGAACTCGTCCTGGAGCGGGGCGAGTTGCTCGGGTCCGTAGAAGCGGGCGAAGCCGGGGATGAAGTCGTGCACGGCCACGGCGTCGTCGACGCGCGCCTTGATTGCGTCCGGGAGGTTGTCGTACGCGGCGGCCATGTCCGCCCACATCGTGTCGCCGCCGACGGGCGGGACCTCGCGGAGCTGCAACACGGCGCCGAGCGCGGGCCGTTCGCGGAAGGTGACGTCGGCGTGCCACACGTTCTCGAAGGTGGGCGCCGCGTTCCCGCCCTTCTCGAAGCGGGCCACGTCATCGGCGGAGCCGCGCGCGAGCAGCGGGTTGGTCTCCAACTCGCCCCAGTTGCGGGCGAAGTCGCGCTGCTGGTCGGAGGTGAGGTGCGCGGCGCGGAAGAACAGCACCTTCCACTCAAGGAGGGCGCGGTGGAGTTCCTCGCGCACCGCGGGTCCGAGCGGCCGGGTCAGGTCGGCGCCGCGGATCTCGGCGCCGATGACGCGGCCTTGGGGGACGACGTCGAGGTGCGTGTACGGAAGCTCCGGCCGGCCTTCGGGCAGGCGGCGCAGGGTGCGTCGGCCCTCGTACATGCCGTCGGCGGGGACGCGGGCCGCACGCAGAGCGGGCGGGGCGGCGGAAGGGAAAGAAGGCAGGGAAGGGGAAACGGGCACAGCCGTCATGGGAGTGATCCTCGCGTCGGGCGGATTCGGGTGAACGGCAGAGAGGTGAAAGACACGAAGGCGCGGCGCCACCGCGTCGCGTCAACAGCCCGAGCGCTCGCACCCGCACCGCCACGGGACGTTGAAACGTCCGAGGCCGGTGGTCAGGTGCTGGATCATGTGGTCATTGTGGGATGCCACTGCGCGTACGTCAACGGAAAGGGACCCGGCCTCCCGGGCACCGGCCCGTCGGCGGACCGGGACACCGACCCGCGCGTCACCGCGGTCCCCGGATGACGGATGATCGTGGCATCCGTACGAAGAAGCTGTGAAGGCAGAGAGGACCACCCCATGGATGAGCGCTTCGACGTCGTCGTGCTCGGAGCAGGACCCGGCGGCTATGTCGCCGCCATCCGCGCCGCCCAGTTGGGCAAGCGGGTCGCGGTCGTCGAGGAGAAGTACTGGGGCGGGGTCTGCCTCAACGTCGGCTGTATCCCGACGAAGGCGCTGCTGCGCAACGCCGAGCTGGCGCACCTGTTCACGCACGAGGCGAAGACGTACGGCATCAAGGTCGACGGCGAGGTGTCCTTCGACTACGGCGAGGCGTTCCGGCGCAGCCGCACGGTCGCGGACGGCCGCGTCAAGGGCGTCCACTTCCTGATGAAGAAGAACAAGATCACGGAGTTCGACGGCCGCGGCACCTTCCTCGACGCCAACACCTTGCAGGTGGCGAAGGCCGACGGGACGACCACGACCATCGGCTTCGAGAACTGCATCATCGCGACCGGCGCCACCCCGAAGCTGCTTCCGGGCACCCGGCGCAGCGACCGCGTGGTGACGTTCGAGGAGCAGATCCTCGCCGAAGAGCTGCCGCGGTCGGTGGTGATCGCGGGCGCGGGCGCCATCGGCATCGAGTTCGCGTACGTCCTGCACAACTACGGCGTGAAGGTCACCATCGTCGAGTTCCTGGACCGGATCGCGCCGCTGGAGGACGCGGACGTCTCCAAGGAGCTGGCCAAGCAGTACCGCAAGCTCGGGATCGACGTGCTGACCTCGACGCGCGTGGAGTCGATCGACGAGTCGGGCGAGCAGGTCCACGTCACGGTCACGGCCAAGGACGGCAAGCAGCAGGTCCTGGAGGCCGACAAGGTCCTGCAGGCCATCGGCTTCGCGCCGAACGTCACCGGGTACGGCCTGGAGGCCACCGGCGTGGCGGTCACCGAGCGCGGCGCGATCGACGTCGACGGCCGCTGCCGCACGTCGGTGCCGCACATCTACGCCATCGGTGACGTCACCGCGAAGCTGATGCTCGCGCACACCGCCGAGTCCATGGGCGTGGTGGCCGCCGAGACCCTCGCGGACGCCGAGACGATGGAGCTCGACTACCCGATGATCCCGCGCGCCACCTACTCGCAGCCGCAGATCGCGAGCTTCGGCTGGACGGAGGCGCAGGCCAAGGAGAAGGGCTTCGACGTCAAGGTCGCCAAGTTCCCGTTCCAGGCGAACGGCAAGGCGCACGGCCTGGGCGACACCGTCGGCTTCGTCAAGATCATCAGCGACGCGACGTACGGCGAGATCATCGGCGCCCACCTGATCGGCCCCGACGTGACCGAGCTGCTCCCGGAGCTCACCCTGGCCCAGCAGTGGGATCTCACGGTGCACGAGGTGGCCCGCAACGTCCACGCCCACCCGACCCTGGGCGAGGCCGTCAAGGAGGCCGTGCACGGCCTGGCCGGGCACATGATCAACTTCTGACGGGCCGGTGGCCCCACCGCGCCCGCGGGGGCGGCGGGGCCACCGTTCCACCAGCTGCCCGACGCTCGCCCGAGTGGCGGAGGCTCGTACTCCGGATGATCCTTGGCAGGATGTGATGTGCCTCGGGGGCCGAGGAGAGGCAGCTTTCGATGTTCTCTGGCCTGGGCCGGTTCGTGGTCCGCCGCCCCTGGTGGATCATCCTCGCGTGGGTGATCGCCGCGGGCGCGGTGATCTCACTGGCGCCGAAGCTCACCTCCAGTTCGGACGAGGCGAGCTTCCTGCCCGACCACTACGAATCCATCCGCGCGTCGGACCTGCAGGAACGCGATTTCCCGCAGCAGCAGAACATCGGCGCCATCATCGTCTTCCAGCGCTCGGACGGCGCGAAGCTCACCGCCGCCGACGCCGCCGACGTCAGCCGCATCTCCAAGGACCTCGCGGCGAAGAAGATCAAGGAAGTCCAGGCGATCGACCCCGGCGCGGTGTCGCCGAACAAGCTCGTGCAGACGTCCGTCGTCGCCATGCCGAAGATCACCAACCCCGAGGACACCGACCAGCAGGACGCCGTCGAGCAGCTCCGCAAGGACCTGAAGCCGGAGCTGAAGGGCACCGACCTCAAGGCCGGCATCACGGGCTCCGCGGCGCAGGCCCTGGACGAGAGCGACGCCTCCGAGCGGGCCGGGATCCTCGTCGGCGTCGGCACCATCGTGATCATCATCGTGCTGCTGTTCGTGATCTTCCGCAGCCCCATCATCGCGCTGCTGCCGGTCGTCCTCATCGGCCTCATCTCGCCCATGGCCACGGGCCTGATCGCGTCCGCGAACAAGGCCTTCGACATGAAGGCCGACTCCTCCATCCAAGAGCTCCTCACCGTCGTCCTGTTCGGCGTCGGCACGGACTACATCCTGTTCCTGCTCTTCCGCTACCGGGAGGCGCTGCGCGCGGGCGAGGACGCCAAGGGCGCCATGATCCACGCCGTCGAGCGCGTCGGCGAGGCCATCACGTCGGCGGCGGGCGCGGTCATCGTCGCCTTCGCCGCGCTGACCCTCTCCACCCTCGGCATGCTGCGCTCGATGGGCCCGGCCCTCGCGATCGCCGTGTTCCTGACGCTGCTCGCCGGGCTCACGCTGGTCCCCGCCGTGGTCTCGCTGCTCGGTACGAAGGTCTTCTGGCCGTCGAAGTCCTGGCAACGGGAGCCGCACGGCACGGGCTTCGCCAAGCTCGGCGCGTCGATCGCCCGCAAGCCCGCGGTCTGGGCGGTCGTCTCGGCGCTCTTCATGGGCGCCCTCGCGCTCGGCGCGCTCGGCTACAAGGCGAACTTCGACCTCGCGGGCTCCTCGCTGCCCAAGACCAAGGAGTCCATCGTCTGGCAGGACAACCTGGAGAAGGGCTTCCCCGCGGGCGCGACGGACCCGACCTTCGTGTATCTGACGTCGGAGGGCGACGAACCGCTCGCCTCGGGCCAACCGGCCGCCTTCCGCGAGCAGTTGCAGTCCGTCAAGGGCGTGGGCGAGGTGGCGCAGCCGCGCGTCAGCAAGGACGGCACCACGGCGGCGTACTCAGTGGTCCTGTCCAATCCTCCGGCGTCCGACGACGCGCTCGCGACGGTGCGGGACCGGCTGCGGCCCGCCGCCCACGAGGACGCGCCGTCCGGCACGGAGGCGCTCGTCGGCGGCACGACGGCCGTGTACGTCGACATCAACAAGGCCGTGGACCGCGACTATTCGGTCGTCTTCCCCGTCGCAGCGCTGGCCATCATGGTGATCCTCGGCCTGCTGCTTCGCAGCCTGGTGGCGCCCTGGTACCTGATGCTGTCGGTGGCGCTCGGCTTCGGCGCGACGCTCGGCGCGACGTCGATCCTCTTCCAGCAGATCGGCAGCCAGCCCGGCCTGATGTTCATGCTGCCCGTGATCATGTACTTGTTCGTGGTCGCACTCGGCACGGACTACAACATCCTCATGGTGTCCCGGCTGCGCGAGGAGGCCCGCGAGGGCCGCACCCCGCACGACGCGGCGGGCACTGCGGTGCGGCACTCGGGGCCGACGATCGGCTCCGCGGGCGTGATCCTCGCCGGTACGTTCGCGACGCTGATGCTCGCGGGCAACTCCACGCTGTCCCAGATGGGTTTCTCGCTGTCCTTCGGCATCCTGGTCGCCGCGTTCGTGATGGCGATGCTGTTCACGCCCGCGCTTACGGCCCTGATCGGGCATGCGGCGTGGTGGCCGGGGCACGGGGACGAGAAGCGCAACGGTGGTGGTTCCGGCAGGGCCGGTGGGTCCGACGAGTCTGGTGGTGCCAAAGTGACCGGTGGTTCCGACGGGACGCGGTGACGCGCGTCAGGGGCCGGCCGCTTCGTCCTCGGCTCGCCCCGCCCGCGCCCGCCCGATCCCCGTAAGCGTCCCGCTCAGCGCGACGGCCGCCACGCACACGCCCACCACCAGGCACACCGCCGGGGCGCCCCACGCGGCTGCGGCCGTGGTGACGACGGCCGCGCCGACCGGGCCCAGGGAGTTGTGGATCGTCCAGAACGACGAGGTGACCCGCCCGAGGAGGTGACCGGGTGTCACTTCCTGGCGCAGCGACATGGAGTTGATGCCTCCGATGCCCGTGCAGAACAGCATGCAGGCGGCGAGGACCGCGACCAGCGGCACGCTCCCGGTCAGCCCCAGGAACGCCACGGCCACCCCCGAGAGCGTGTGCGCCCCGATCCAGCTCGCGCCGAAGCCGAGCCGCCCGCGCAGCCGGGCCACCACGAACGTGGCGGCGAGGGTGCCGAGCGTCCCCGCGGTGAGCACATAGCCCACGGTGCCGTCGCCGTGGCCGAGGTCGTGCTTCACACGGAAGATGAGGACGTCGGTCAGGCCGTAGGTGAGGAACGTGAGCAGCCCGAGCAGCACCGTCAGGGGCCGCAGCACCGGATGCCGCCACAGGAAGCGCGCCCCGGCGAGGAACTCCTCCCGCACGCCGCCGCGTTCGGCCGCCGGCGCTCCCCCGGCGCCCTCGTCCGGCTTGGGGGTGGCTCGTATCCGTACGAAGAGGATGCCGACCGCCGACACCGCGAAGGTCGCGGCGTCGATGCCGATGGCGGCCGCGGGCCCGAACGACGCGGCGACCAGCCCTGCGAGCATGGGCCCGCCCGCGCTGGCGACCGCGTACGTCCCGTACAGATGGCTGTTGGCCTTGAGGATCTGGCCGGGGGCGACGATGCCGGGCACCACGGTCACGTACGTCACCTGGAAGAGCATCGCGAAGACCCCGGCGACGGGCACGACCGCGTACACCAGCCACACCGGTGTCGCGAACAGCCACACCAGCGGGATCAGTCCGAAGAGCAGGCAGCGCGCGACATCCGTGACCACCAGCAGGCGGCGGCGGTTCACGCGGTCGGCGATCACTCCGGCGAACAGGCCCGTGACAATCGAGGCGACGCCGGTCAGGCCCGTGACGAAGCCCATCTGCATGACCGATCCGGTCTGGTGCAGCACGAGCAGCGGGATCGCCACGTGCGAGAAGGAGTCGCCGAGCGCGGAGAGGCCCTGAAGGCTCACGAAGAGGCGGTAGTTGGGGTCGGACCACAGCGACGACCGCCCGGGGCCGTGGCCCGCCGCCGGCCGCGTGCGCCGCGACGTGTCGCGCCGGGCCATGCCTGTCCCCCTGTTCCCCGTAACGCGCCCCCGCGTGCCGCCTAGGCGGGGTCGTCGAACGCCTCTGCGAGCGCCTGCGCCTCAGCGTACGTCGGCAGCCCCTCCTTGCCCACGGCGCCCAGGGTGAACTCCCGTGCCACGTCGACCGCTTGCTGCACCGCCGCACGGAACAGCAGCGATCCGGTGCTGACGCGCCGCACGCCGAGCTCGGCGAGGCGCCGGGGCGACAGGCCGCCGGGCGAGTAGAGGGTGTTCAGCGGGACGTCGAGGGCGTCGACGAGCCCGGCGATGACGGCCTCGTCCTGCACTCCGGGCACGAACACGCCGTCCGCGCCCGCGCGTTGGTAGGCGGCGGTGCGCTCGCGGGCCTCCTTCTCGCCCCCGGCGTCGAGCCAGTACGCGTCCGTGCGCGCGTTGAGGAAGAGATGGGGCGCGGCCTCCTTGACGGCGTGGATCAGCTCGCACTGGGGGCCGGTCGCGGTGAGGGTGCCGTCGGGTCTGCCGTCTTCGAGGTTCACTCCGGCGACGCCCGCTGCGGCCAGTTCACGGGCGAGTTCGGCGACTTCGTCGGGCCGTTCACTGAAGCCGCCCTCGATGTCGACGGTGATGAGCGCGGGCAGGCGGGCCATGCCGAGGGCGAGGCGCACCGTCTCCTCGCGCGCCGCGCCGGTCGCGTCGGCCTTGCCCGCGGCGGCCGCGACGCCGAGGCTCGTCGTACCGATGGCGGGGAAACCGGCGCGCGCGAGCGCGGCGGCGGACGCGTGGTCCCAGGCGTTGGGCAGGAGCAGCGGGTCACCGGTGCGGTGCAGGGCGCGGAAGGCGTCGTATCGGTCGGTCATGGGCGCACTGTGCCAGACGGGGCGGTCGCGGGCGGGCGGGGGTGCGGGCATCCGCCGCCGAGGCGTGTACGCGCGATTGGCGCGGCCGTCGTGTCCCACTCGTCAACACAGGCCCGGGTGGCTCGCTGATCGGAAGGCAACAGGAACCTGACAGCTTCCTCACATCTTCACGCCAGCCTGTGCGACAGGCCCGGCGCCGACGACCAACGGTGCCGGGCCCGTCCGAGTCAGAGCTGGAATGGAGCCCCACATGTCCCACCGTGCCCGTCGTCCGCAGCGCAGCACGTCCCTGCGCGCCGCCGCCGTCGCCACCGCCGTGGCAGGCGGTGTGCTCGCCGCTCCGGCCGCCACGGCCTTCGCGAACGACGCGACGCCCAAGCCGAAGCCCACCGTCAGCAAGCCGTCCGACGAGGACGCGGTGAAGGAGAAGCGGGACGCCGCCGAGCAGGCCAAGAAGGAGGGCAGGCCGAGCGTGGCGCCGCCGCGCGGTGGGGTCGCCGCCGGCGACAAGCCCGTCGTGCGCGAGGACACCAAGCCCACCCCGAAGCCGGTGAGCCCGGAGGAGCGCAAGAAGGTCGCCGCCGACAGGGCCGCGCAGGCGCCCAAGGGCGGTGTCGCGGCGGGCGAGCGCCCGGCGTCCGGCGGCGACGGCACGGCCACCCTGGTCGGCTCGGCCGCGGGCATCGCGCTGCTCGCGGGCGCGAGCACGATCGTCCTGCGCCGCCGCGCCGCCGGGCGTACGCAGGCCTGACACGGCCCGCCCCCCGCCGGCACCGCCCGACGCACCCCGTCGGGCCCGACCCCTCGTGGTGGCGCCGCCCCGGTCCCCTTCCGTATGAACCGGGGCGGCGCCGCCGCGCACGGAGCCCCATATGTCCCCTGCGCACCATCGGCGCCCGCAGCGCACCGCCGCGCTCGTCGCGTCCGCCCTCGCCCTCGTCTGCGCCGCCGCGAGCGGCTGCTCCTCGTCCGCGAGCGGCGCGCGGGCCGAGTCCCCGACCACGTACGCCGTGAAGGATCCGCAGGCCGGTGAGGCGGGCGACGCCGCGGGTTCCGGAAGGACCGCCGCGGGGCGCGGCAAGCCCGCGACGCCCGCGGACCCGGTCCACGTGGCCGTCCCGTCGGTCGGCATCAGCAGTTCCCTGATGCGGCTCGGCCTGAACGACGACCGCACGGTCGAGGTGCCGCCGCCGGACAAGGGCATGACCGCGGGCTGGTACACCGGCGGGGCCGTGCCCGGTGAGCGCGGCGCGGCCGTCATCATCGGCCACAACGACACCCGCTTCGGCAAGGCCGTCTTCCACGACCTGAAGAAGGTGCGCGCGGGCGCGGACATCACCGTACGCAACTCCAGTGGAAAGAACGTTCTATTTAGAGTGACCAGGACCGAGACGGTCGACAAGAAGGCCTTCCCGACGGACAAGGTCTACGGCAGCACCAACTCCCGCGCCCTGCGCCTGATCACTTGCGACGGCGCGTTCGACGCGCAGGGGCATCCGGTGGACAACCTCATCGTGTACGCCACCGCGCGCTGAGCCGGGAGCCGGGGCCCGCGGACCCCGTCAGTGGCGCTGCGCCGCGACGGCCTGCGCGGACGTCCGCCCCTGGAGCACCGCCGCCCGCTCCCTTATCGCGGGCAGCACGGCCCGCAGCGCGGCACCCGGGCAGTGCGTGTAGTAGCCGTCGGCGTGCCCGGACACCGTCTGGAAGTCGGCGTGCGCGCCCACCGGGTATCTGCTGAGGCTGTTGCTGGAGACGAGGCGTGCCGTGCGCCGCGGGTCGGCGTCGGTGAGGCCGAGCTTCCAGGCGGTCAGCGCGGCTATGGCCTCCACCATCGGCGCCGGGACCGGGCTGCCCGCGGTGAACGTACCGATCGCGGCGACGCCCGCCGTGCGGTGGTTGAACCCCTGGGTGTGGGCGCCGATGACGGGCCGGTCGACGCCGCCCGCGCGGCCCTCGTAGATCGTGCCGCAGCGGTCGACGAGGAAGTTGTAGCCGATGTCGTCGAACAGCCGGGCGCTGGTCTGGCCCTCGGCGAGCGCCCGGATGATGCGGGGCGCGTCGGCGCAGTCGTATCCGTTGGGCGAGTCCGTGTGGTGGACGAAGACCGCGAGGACGGGACCGCCGTAGCGGGCGGGCGGCTGGGTGGGACGGGCGTCGCCCAGCCACCGTTCGCGCGGCACGATCGCGGGCCGGGCGGCATGGTGCGCGACCGCCCTGGCCTCGACCTGCCGTCGTCCGCCCCCGTCGACCGCGCGCTGCACCCCGAAGACGCACAGCGCCAGGGCGGCCACGGCCGCGAGACCGGGCAGACACACGAGAACGGCGCGCCCGGCGCGCCCGGCACGCGACAGCCGCCCCACCACTGTCTCCCGCAAGGCACGCATGGGTTCCACTCTGTCTCCGGCCGCCGCGGGGCGCCCCGCGGGCTGGGCCAGTCGAGCGACCCCGGTCGCGGCCGGACCTGCGCCGACGAGGAAATCCCCGCCCCGGCGAAAAAAACTTCGCGGGACTTGTCGAGATCGAGTCGCCCGCTCCGACGTCCCCTGTGAGAGTTGCCCACGAGGGGTGACGACGCAGCCAAGGAGTGCGGTCATGAAGTATCTGGTGATGGTCCAGGGTTCCCAGGCCGACTACGACGCCATGAGCGGCAAGGCGTCCGAGCACAGCCCGGCCTGGAGCGAGAAGGAACTGCAGGCGATGTTCGCGTTCATGGGCAACCTGAACAACGACCTCTCCGAGTCCGGCGAGATGATCGACGGCCAGGGCCTGACCGACCCGGCGCAGACCCGCCTCGTCGGCCTCGACGACAACGGCCGGCCGGTGATCACCGACGGGCCCTACGGCGAGACCAAGGAGGTCCTCGCGGGCTACTGGGTCCTCGAGTGCGAGAGCCTGGAGCGGGTCACGGAGATCGCCAAGCGCATCAACGAATGCCCGGCCCCGGCGGGCGCCCCGACCCCGCCGGTGGTGATCCGGCCCATCCAGGGGGGCGGCGGCGAAGGCTCCGTGGACTGTGGATGAACCCGGCCGCCCGTGGACGGTGGTGAGGGCGACCGGTGACCCCACCGACCGCTGACGTCGAGGACCTGCTGCGCCTGCACGCGCCGCAGGTCCTCGGCGCGCTGGTGCGGCGCTACGGCCACTTCGACGAGGCCGAGGACGCCGTGCAGGAGGCCCTGCTCGCCGCCGCCCGCGAGTGGCCGGACGGGGGCACCCCGGACAATCCGCGCGGCTGGCTGATCAGGGTGGCGTCGCGGCGCCTGACGGACCAGCTGCGCAGCGACGAGGCCCGGCGGCGGCGCGAGGAGAACGCCGCCCGGATGACGCCGCGCGACGCGTTCACCGCGCCCGCGCCCGGCGAGAGCCGCGCCCCGTCCGACGACGACACCCTCACGCTGCTCTTCCTGTGCTGCGAGCCCTCGCTGACCCCGGCCGCGCAGATCGCGCTGACGCTACGGGCCGTCGGCGGTCTCACGACGGCCGAGATCGCCCGCGCGCACCTGGTGCCGGAGGCGACGATGGCCCAGCGCATCAGCCGCGCCAAGCAGAAGATACGCGGCACGCCCTTCCGGCAGCCGGGGCCCGCGGACCGCGACCGGCGCCTCGCGGTGGTCCTCCAGGTCCTCTACCTCATCTTCAACGAGGGCTACACGGCGACGTCGGGCCCCGCGCTGCACCGCGCCGACCTCGCCCGCGAGGCGATCCGGCTGACCCGCGCGGTGCGCAGGCTGCTGCCCCAGGAAGGCGCGGTGACGGGCCTGTTGGCGCTGATGCTGCTCACCGACGCGCGCAGCGCCGCCCGCACGGGACCGCACGGCGAGCTGGTCCCGCTGGACGAGCAGGACCGTACGCGCTGGGACGCCGGGGCGATCCGCGAGGGCACCGCCCTGGTGGAGGAGGCACTGGGCCAGGGCCCGGCGGGCGTCTACCAGTTGCAGGCGGCGATCGCGGCGCTGCACGACGAGGCGGAGCGCGCCGAGGACACCGACTGGCCGCAGATCCTCGCCCTGTACGACATCCTGGTGCGCCGCGCGCCGGAGCCCATGGCCGAGCTCGGGCGTGCCGTCGCGGTCGCCATGGTGCGCGGACCGCGCGCCGGCCTCGACGAACTGGCCGCTCTGGAAGACCGGTTGGCGGGCCACCACCGCCTTGAGGCGGTGCGCGGTCACCTCCTGGAGCGGGCGGGCGACCTCGAAGGGGCGCGCACCGCCTACGGGTTGGCGGCCCAGCGCACCCTCAGCCGGACGGAGTCCCGCTACCTCCAGATGCGGGCGGCACGCCTCACCTCGTGACAGGCCCGTGAAGAGCGTCAGGCGCGAGCCGCGCTCCCCGCGCCCCGACCGTCCTCGGCGCCGGACCGCCCATCACCCTGGGCCGGGACCGAACCACCCACGCCCTGCCCGCAGTCGGCGGCCACCATGTCCGCGAAGGCGCGGGCCAGCGGGCTGAGCGCGTCCCAGCGGCGCACCGCCCAGCCGACGGAGAGCGGGGGCAGGTCGGGGACCGGGATCAGCCGGAGGCCGGGCGGCCCCTGGGCGCGCCAGCCGGGCAGGGCGGGCACGACGGCCTGGCCGACGCCGAGTTCGGTGAGCAGCAGCGCGGTGTCCCAGTCGGCGACGCTGGTGTGTCCGGCGGGGCCGACGTCCAGGTCGGCGAGGGCCGCGTCGAGCTGGGCACGCGAAGTGGAGGCCTGCGGCGGGCGGATGAGCCGGGCGGCGGCCAGGTCGGCGAGTTCGGCGTGCGGCGCGGCCGCGAGCGGGTCGCCGGCCGGTACCGCGAGGACCCAGGGCAGCTCGGCGACGGGCCGCTGCTCGATGCCGCGCACGGCCCTGCCGATGGTGACCCACGCCAGGTCCAGGTCCTCGGCGGCCAGCGCGTCGAAGCAGGCCCGGCTCGAACTCGCCGTCTGGAACTCCAGCGTGACCTGCGGGAAGCGCTGCCGGAAGCCGACGACCGTGGCGGCCATGAAGTGCCGTACGGTCGTCGCGCCGGTGGTGACGCGCACCGCGCCGCTCTCTCCGCGCGCGAGGTCGCGCAGGCGGCGCAGGGCGACGTCGATGCCGCCGATGCCGTCGCTCGCGGCGGCTTGCAGGATGCGTCCGGCCGACGTCGGTACGACACCTCGTGCGTGCCGCTCCAGGAGGCTGACGCCGAGCTCCCGCTCCAGGCGCTTGACGTGCTGGCTCACCGCCGACTGCGTACAGGAGAGTTCACGCGCCACCGCGCTGAGGCTGCCCGCGCGGCAGACGGCGATGAAGACGCGGAGGTCGTCGAGAGTCACGGGCTCCAAGCTATCGCTAAGAGGATCCGGGCGGCCCCGCGCCGACGGCGAGGAGCGGCCGCCCCCCCTGTGCGCGGCCGCTCCTCGCCCTGGTGCCCACCCGCACGGCACCTCCTCACGCCGCCAGCGACACCGCCTCCACGGCCGAGGTCCGCAGCGTGCGCCGTGCCGTCACCAGGCTGGTGACCAGCGTCGCCGCGGTGGCGACGGCCACGATCGTGAGCCAGATGCCGAGTCCCCGGTCCGGCAGGAGCCCGTCGGTGCGCACCGCGGTGAACGGCAGGATTCCGGCGAGTCCCGCGAGCGAGCCGAAGAACACGCCGGTGACGGTCAGGACGAGGCCCTCGACACCGACCGTGGCGAGCACTTGGCGGGGCGTCGCGCCCGCGAGGCGCTGCTGCCCGAACTCACGGGCGCGGTAGGACGTGGCGGCGTACAGGCTGTTGATCAGCATGACGCAGGCGAAGACGACGATGATGCCGACGACCACGAGGTTGAGGGTCTGGAGGTTCTTGTCGTCGACGGACTTGGTCAGGCCCGAGGCGTCGATGGCGTCGTTCTCGACGGCCTGCATGTAGAGCGTCGCGGTGGCCATGCCGGTGAAGAGGATCAACGGCATGAGGACGCCGGACAGTTGGTCGGCGCGGCGGCGCAGATTGTGCACCGTCAGATAGCCACCGGCCCCGGCGAGCGCGGTGAGCGGCCGCTCCACGCGGCCGAGCAGCGCGTGCAGCAGACGCGGCGAGAGCAGCGCGAAGCCGACCGCGAGGAGGATCGAGCCGTAGGCGGCGGGCGCCATCAGCGCGGCGTCCGTGGCCTTGAAGGCGAAGGTCGAGCCGACGCTCAGGGCCCCGGCCACGAGGGCGGCGTACGCGGCGAGATCACGCAGTCGGCCGCGCGCCGGTCGCGCCCCCGCGGCGGCCCGCACGGCCCGGCGCACCGCGAGCAGCGCCGCACCGACGGCCGCGAGCACGGTGATGTCGATGCCCGACATCAGGGCGACCGGCCCGAAGGAGTAGTCGACGGAGTCGGCGACCTGCCCGCTGTCCTGGAACAGGCCGAGCAGCAGGCGTCCGCCGAGCATCGCGGGCCCGATGGCGAGCACGGCGCCGATGAGCGCGATCACGGCGGCCTCACCGACGACCATGCGCTTGATCTGCGCGGGCGTCGCCCCGGTGCAGCGCAGCAGGTTGATCTCCTCGGACCGCTGGCGGACGTTCACGGTGAGGGTGGATGCGACGGCGAAGAACACGAGGAGGGTGCCGTAGCCGCCGACGACGCTCGCGGCGGTGGTCAACGACTCGGCGCTGGTGCTGTCGACGCCGCTCGCGCCGGCCGTGTCGTGCATCGAGTTGAACGTCATGATGACGGCGGCGCCCAGGAAGGCGGACAGGAGCGTGGCGAGGCTGCGTCCGGGACGCTGCCGCAGGGAGCTCAGGGCGAGCAGGAACATGGGTCACACCCCCATCGGCATGTCGTGGCGGTACGTGAAGTCGCGCGCGCCACCCGCGTTCTGTACGTCGCCCACGTCCCCCACACCGCCCGCGTCCTGCCTCTCGACCGCGTCGCCCAGGTGCGCCAGACGCTCCGCGACCGCGTCCACCGTCGGCCGCTCCATCCGGCCCGCGATCCTGCCGTCCGCGAGGAACAGCACGGAGTCGGCGAAGGCGGCGGCGACCGGGTCGTGCGTCACCATGACGACGGTCCTGCCGTGCTCGCGCACGGTGGCTCGGAGCAGTCGGAGGACCTCCCGCGCGCTGCGGGTGTCGAGCGCGCCGGTCGGCTCGTCGGCGAAGACCACGGCGGGCTCGGCGACCAGGGCCCGCGCGATGGCGACGCGCTGGCGCTGGCCTCCGGAGAGTTCGTCGGGGCGGTGCCCGAGCCGGTCGCCGAGGCCGACCCGGCCGAGGACCTCGCGGGCGTGGTCACGGTCGATGCGGCGGCCCGCGAGCCGCAGCGGGAGCGTGGTGTTCTGCTCGACGGTGAGCGTGGGCATCAGGTTGTACTGCTGGAAGACGAACCCCACGCGCTCCCGCCGGAACTTGGTGAGCTGCGCCTCCGTACCGCCCGTCATCTGCTCGCCGTCGACGGCGACGATGCCGCTGTCGGGGGTGTCGAGGCCTGCCGCGCACTGCAGCAGCGTCGACTTGCCGGAGCCGGAGGGCCCCATGACGGCCGTGAAACTGCCGGTGGGCAGGCTCAGGGTCACACCGTCGAGCGCGGTCACCGCGCTGTCCCCGGACCCGTACACCTTGCTCACCTTGACCAGCCGCAACGCCTCGGGACCGCGCGCTGCCGTGGCCTTGCCCGTACGACGGAACATGGTCATCCATCCCTTCACAGCAGGCGGACCCTGCCTGTCACCGGCACGTTCAGCGCCTCACTCCCGACGCTACGGACGGGCGGGGACGGGCACATTGGGCGTACGCACCGGGCCGGGGGTGGTGCTGAGTACACCGGGCACCGTCATCGGCATCGCCGGCTCCATCGAGACCGGGGCGAACCTCTCATGTAACGCAGATCACACATAGCCGGAACCGCGCCGGGGAACGGGCGACCCTATTTCACCGTTAAACAAGGTGAGAGCCCCGACCGCGATTCCCCCGTCCGGCCGGGGCTCTTCCGTGTCCACCCACCACTGCGGTGTCCACCCGCAGTTCGCCACCGCTTTGCGCCGCTGCCACCCCTTCGAGGGCGAATATGCCAACCGCGCCGCGTGCGGCCGATCCGGGCGGCATCATGCGTCCATGGACGGTGCCAAGCCTGTGCAGGTCTTGTTCTCACCCGACGAGTACGCCGCCGTGGCCCGGCACGCCGACCGCCTCGGCATCACGGTCGCGGAGTTCATACGCCGGGCGGCGGCCGTCCACGCCGGGCAGGACCCCGACGCCTGCGGCTCGGGCGGCGCCCGGCGCACCGTGGTCGTACCGCCGGTGCGCCGCGGCCCCGACACCCGCCAGGCGCCCGCGCTCCAGCGATTCCTCGACACCCTCACGACCACGGACCCCGCCCGGATCCCGCAGCAACAGCAGCCGACGGTCCGCAACTGCTCGGGCCCCTGAACCGACGCCGCCACGCAGGCACCCACGCCTCAGCCCAGCGACACCTCCGGCTTGTACAGGTCGAACCAGAGGGCCAGATCGAGCGCCCGCTCCAGGCCGCGCCGCGACGCCTGCCTGATCTGCGGGGTGTCGCGGTGCGCGAGCCCGCGCAGGGCCTCGCGGTCGACGAGCCCGAAGACCGGGTGCCCCGGATCCGCGAGGAGATCCTTGGCGTGCTCCTGGAGCGCGAAGGCGTACTTGGGGTCCTGCGTGGACGGATAGGGGCTCTTCACTCGGTCGTACACGGAGCGCGGCAGCCTGTCCGCGGCGGCCTCCCGCAGCAGGGACTTCTCCCGGCCGTCGAAGGACTTCAGCGCCCAGGGCGCGTTGTAGACGTACCCCACGAGACGGTGGTCGCAGAACGGCACGCGCACCTCCAGGCCCACGGCCATGCTCGCGCGGTCCTTGCGGTCGAGCAGCGACCGCACGAAGCGGGTCAGATAGAGATGGCTGACGGTGCGCATGCGGTACTCGAAGTCGCTCTCCCCGTCGAGGCGTTCGACGCCGCGGACGGCCGTGGCGTAGCTGTCCCCGATGTACGTCGGCAGGTCGAGGGCGTCGAGCACGTCCCGGCGCAGCACGCCCGTGTCGTCCCCCAGGGTCTCGGCGTGCCGCACCAGCCAGGGGAAGGTGCCGCCCCGCCGGGCCTGCTCGTCGAAGAACTGGAGGTAGCCACCGAACACCTCGTCCGCCGACTCGCCGGACAGCGCGACCGTGGAGTGCTCGCGGATCGACCGGAAGAGCAGGTAGAGCGAGGCGTCCATGTCCCCGAAGCCGACGGGCATGTCGCGGGCGGTGAGCATCTTCGCGCGCACCTCGGGGTCGGCGAGCGCCTGGCTGTCCAGGACGATGTCGCGGTGGTCGGTGCCCGCGAGCCGCGCCACGTCGTGGGCGTACGGCGCGTCCGGCGTGCCGCGCATCTCGTCGGCCACGAAGTGGTCGCTCTGGCCCGCGAAGTCGACGGAGAAGCTGCGCAGCGTCTCGCCCGCGCCGGCGAGTTGACCGGCGGCGACGGCCGAGAGGGCGGACGAGTCGAGGCCGCCGGAGAGCAGCACGCAACGCGGTACGTCGGCGACGAGCTGGCGGCGCACGATGTCGTCGAGCAGCGAGCGCACGGTGGCCACGGTCTCGTCGCGGTCGTGCGGGTGCGGGCGGGTCTCAAGACGCCAGTAGGTGCGGCTGCGCAGGCCGTCGCGGTCGACGGTGACGACGGTGCCGGGCTCGACCTCACGCATGCCGTCCCACACGGCGGCCCCCGGAGTCTTCACGAAGGCGAAGACCTCGCGCAGCCCGTCGACGCCCACCCGGGGGCGCGCCAGCGTGTTGGCGAGGATCGCCTTGGGCTCGGACCCGAACAGCACGCCGTCCGGCGTCGGGTGGAAGTAGAAGGGCTTGATGCCCATGCGGTCGCGCACCATGACAAGACGCTGCCTGCGGCCGTCCCACACGGCGAACGCGTACATCCCGTTGAGCCGCTCGGCGACCCCCTCGCCCCACTCCAGGTAGCCGCGCAGCACGACCTCGGTGTCGGAGCCGGTGGTGAACTCGTGCCCGCGCCCGGCCAGTTCCTCGCGCAGCTCGGTGAAGTTGTACGTCTCGCCGGAGTACACCAGGGCGACGGTGCCCTCGGGCGTCGTCGCGGTCATGGGCTGGCGCCCGCCGGGCAGATCGATGATGGCCAGGCGCCGGTGGCCGAGCGCCGCGGGGCCCTCCGCCCAGGTGCCGCGGTCGTCCGGGCCGCGGCACGACATCGTCTCCGTCATCGCGTCCAGGGTCTGCGGGTGCGTCCGCAGGTCCCGGTCGTAAGAGACCCAGCCGGTGATGCCACACATGAGGTTTCCTCCTGCCGTCCGACTGCCGAACTAGATGTAATAGGCAGCTATCTCTCCAGGCTCCGCCTCGGACCGCATGCGGTCAATGTGCGCGCAACGCCCCGGATCCGCGCGACCCTGGGGATTTCGGCCGTCTCGGGGCGCGGGTCAAGGGAACGTCAGGGCGGCCCACCGGGCGGAACCCCGCCGGACATGCGGAGCGGAGCCGTGCGGAACGTCAGCTTCCGGCCACGAGTAAAGACTTGCTCAACACATGTGCAAATCTGGGGCGTCGACGCGGAGGCGGGTGCGGCGGCGCGGCGGCAGGGCTTCAGACAGTCGGCAGCGCGCCAGCGCGCAGCCGGGCTTCAGGCGCTCGGCCCCGCGGCGGACTTGAGCAGGGCCTGGGCGTCCTGCCGTGCGTGGTCGATCGCGTCGGGGAAGATCCCCATGCCGTACGCGACAAGCCCGCCCTCGTGCAACAGCATCAGCGACCTGCCGAGCTGCTTCGCGCGGCGCGGCGCGAGCGGGCGGGCCAGGTCGGTGAAGAGCGCGAGCATCCACGCCTTCTGCCCGGTGATCACCGCGTACGCGGGGTGCGCGGGGTCGGTGATCTCGGCGTGCGCGTTGATCATGCTGCACCCCCGGGGCAGGCTCCGCTCCGCCCAGTCGCGCGAGGCGTCGAAGACGGCGAGGACCCGGGACTTCGGCGCGCGGGCGCGCTCGAGGCGGGCCGCGAGGAAGGCCCGCCAGCGCTCGTCGCGGTCCGCCAGATACTCGACGACGATCTGGTCCTTGGAACCGAACCGGTCGTACAGCGTCTTCTTCGTCACGCCCGCCTCGGCCGCGATCAGGTCGACGCCGACGGCGTGGATGCCGCGCTCGTAGAACAGCCGCCCGGCCGCCTCGAGCACGCGCCGCGCGCCGGGCGTCAGGGGCACGCGGCGCGGCCCCTCTCCCCCGGCCTCCGGCACCCGCGACGCGTCCGGCGCCTGCTTCACGTCCTCACTCATGCGTCCACCTCACCCTCACCGATGCGCCCACCTCACCGCGGTGAGCCCATCCCCATAGTAGACCGATCTGTATACTCACTCCCAAGGAGTAAACAGATCGGTCTACTTTTGGTCCGCCTCGAAGCGGGTCGCGGGAGGCGCGTCGTGAACGTCCTGCTCTCCATAGGATTCGTGCTGACCTGGAGCTCCGGCTTCATCGGCGCCAAGCTCGGCGCGGGCAGCGCGGACGCGGTGACGGTCCTGATGTGGCGGTTCCTGCCACTCGCCGCCGTCCTCGTGCTGCTCGCCGCGACCGTCGGGCGGGCCTCCTGGCGCGGGCTCACGGCCCGCGACCTCGGGCGCCAGGCCGTCGTCGGCGCGCTGTCGCAGAGCGGCTATCTCCTGACCGTGTACCACGCGATCCAACTCGGCGTCTCCAGCGGTACGACGGCGCTGATCGACGGCACCCAGCCGCTGGTCGCGGGCGCGCTCGCGGGGCCGCTGCTCGGCCAGTACGTGTCCCGCACCCAGTGGGTGGGGCTCGCGCTCGGCCTGACCGGCGTGGCCGTCGTCACGGCGGGCGACGCGGCGGCGGGCACGGGCGCGCCCTGGTGGGCCTACCTCGTGCCGTTCCTCGGCATGCTGTCGCTGGTCGCGGCGACGTTCCTGGACCGCCGCACGCGCACACCCGTCGCGCCGTTGGCGGCGATGACGGTGCACTGCGTCACCAGCGCGGTCGTCTTCAGCGTGCTCGCGCTGGCTCTGGGCGCGGCGGCGCCCGTCGCCGAGACGTCGTTCTGGGCGGCCGTCGGCTGGCTGGTGGTGCTCTCCACCTTCGGCGGGTACGGGCTTTACTGGCTGATCCTGCGCCGGGGCGGTGTCACCCGCGTCAACACGCTGATGTTCCTGATGGCTCCGGTGACGGCGCTGTGGGGCGCGGCGATGTTCGGGGAGCCGTTCGGGCCGCAGACGGTGCTCGGGCTCGCGATCGGGCTCGGGGCGGTCGTGGTGGTGCACCGGGGCAGGGCGGGGGCGGACGCCGGGGCCGATTCCGGAGCCGATCCGGGGGTCCATCCCGAGGCTGATCCCGGGGTTGATCCGGGGGGCGATCCCGGGGCTGATCCCGGGGCCAAGGTCACTCCGGCGGTGTCAGGCAGGCCTGCAGGGCAGGTGCGTAGCGGTCGGTGATCTCCGATATCGCCGTCGCCCGCAGGTGCGGTCCACGCGCGATGCCGTACATCACACCGAGGCCGAGCAGCATGCCGACGGCCAGCTCGGCGCGCAGCCCCGCGTCCGGTCCGGAGAGGCGCTCGCCGAGCCTGCGCACCACCTGCGTACGGAAGTTGGAGCGCAGGACGTATCCGTGCTCGCGGTGCAGCGGGGCGTACACGATGCGCAGGATGGGGTCGGCGCCGCGCTCGGCCTGGCTGGTCAGCAGGTGCTGGACCATGTGCCTGCCGAGGTCTTCGAGGGGCGCGTCGAGCACGGTCTCCGCATCCGCCTCGAAGGACATGACCTGGGCGAACAGCGCATCCTTGCTGCCGAAGTACTTCAGGACCAACGGCGGGCTCACACCGGCGCGTTCGGCCACCGCCTTGAGCGTGATGTCGGTGTGCGCGTGCCGCGCGAGCAGATGGCGGGCGGCACGCACGATCGCGGCCTTCGTCGCCTCGGCGTCGCGGCGCGCGGGAACCGGCGCGCACGCCGCCGGCTGTGGGGTGGAGCTGGTCATGGTGTCACTTTCCGTCGGTGGCGGCCCACTTGGGCGGCCATGTCCGAGCGTATGGCGCGCGGCGCCGCCAGGAACGCGAATCGGGCGGACTGGACACAGAGACGCGGATCACGGTGCCGCGAACGCGGTGGAGTCGGTGCCGCCGATCCCCGCGAACACCCCGAGAGCCGCGCACCCACCTGAAGGCCAAATGTCGGAAACTCCCGGACAGTCAGGACAGGTCGCACCTGACCTTCCGGACGACGGCTATCAGCCACAAGTGAATGCGAATTCACCCCACGCCAAGCTGTGGCCATGAATTGCCATTCACAGGAGGAGAGTTGACGGAGTGTCGAATGGCGTACCGCGAAACGAACAGTGTGCGCCGGGTCGCACACCCAGCCTCTCCCCATACGCAGTAAGCCACAAGGGAGAGAGCCGAGGAGAAGGGCTTAGGGAAAGCGGTTGCGAGAAAAGGTCCAGACCTTGGACATCCGGAGGCAACCCACTCCCACCGAGCGGCCCGGCCCCAGTCCCCCGCATCAACCGGACCCGGCCTCATGCCCCTCCGAGCCATACTGCCGCCACAGTCAGCTCCGCCATACTGCGCGCATGAGCAGACTTCGAGTGGGTTTGATCGGAACAGGGCCGTGGGCGACACAGACGCACGCGCCGGTACTCGCCGCACATCCCGATGCCACGCTGGCCGGAATATGGGGGCGCCGCGCGAAAGCGGCGGCCGAGCTGGCGTCGTCGTACGCCACGACGGCGTACGAGGACGTCGACGAGTTGTTCGCCGTGAGCGACGCGGTCGCGTTCGCGGTGCCGCCGGACGTGCAGGCGCCGCTGGCCGAGCGGGCCGCGGCGGCCGGCTGCCATCTGCTGCTCGACAAGCCGGTGGCCACGTCGCCGGAGGCTGCGCGCCGCCTCGCCGCGGCCGTGGACCAGGCAGGCGTCTCCTCCGTGGTGTTCTTCACGCTCCGCTTCGCGCCGCCGATGGCGCAGTGGCTGGAACGCCAGGCGCAGGACGGGCCGTGGTTCACGGCGCGCGCCGACTGGTACAGCTCGTTCTTCGCGGCGGACGGCACCGGCGCGTTCGACTCGCCGTGGCGGGCGGACAAGGGCGGGCTGTGGGACGTCGGACCGCACGCGCTGGCCGTGCTGACGGCGGTGCTCGGCGAGGTCACGTCGGTGACGGCGGCGCCCGGACCCGCCGACACGGTGCATCTGATCCTGCGGCACGCGGGCGGCGCGTCGAGCACCTCGACGCTCACGCTGCGGGCGCCGCACGCGGCCTCGGGCCTGACGCTTGAGTTCCGCGGCGAGAGCGGGACGGCGTCGCCGCCGGGCTGGGGCGAGAGCGGGTGGGGGGACTCGACCGATGCGTTTCGGTCAGCGGTGGGCGCGCTGGCGCTCGCAGCGAGTGGCGGAGAACGGCATCCGTGCGACGTGCGTTTCGGGCTGCGGGTGACGGAGATCCTCGCCGACGCGGAAGACCAAGTGAACGCGCGGAAGGAAACGGAACTTCCGGCCCAGTCGCCGACTCGGGCCTCTTGAGCGAATCCAGGCCACTCGCGCCGCCCGTGACAACACGGGCGGCCGGTACCGTGGCCGCTACGTAATGGCGAGTGACGGCACCGGCCGCAGCCAGTGAACCCAGGAACCGAACCGGACAGCAACTGCCGCGCAGGTACACACTGCTCAGTTTCCGACCAGACGGATCGGAATACGAACAACCGGTCCCGCGCACTGCCCGACTGCGACCCCGTAGGCGTAGGGGGTGTCCAACGCCGAGGAATTTCAGCCAATTTCACGCTGCTCGAACAAGACGCCCCTGAGTTGTGCCCACGAGCCCATCGACGATCAAACCTGCAGGTCGATGGTCTCGCATACTCCATGATGCCTCATCGGCTGATCGTTTTCTTCAGGCAATGTTTATTCCCAAAGAAGTTGCGAATATTTAGACTGCTGATGCTCAACTCGGCGTGTACGAAGAGGGATTACCCACCATGAACAAGACGGCGCTGCGCGCTCTGCTCCGCGAACGACGCGCCCTCATCGCCCCCGAGGCACACGGGTTCGTCCGCACGACGGGCCAGGGCCGCCGCGCCCCCGGCCTCTCCCAGCACCAGGTCGACCAGCTCCTGCACCGCACCCTGGGCACCTACCACCGCCTGGAGTCCGGCAACTACCCGAACCCCCCGACCGCCCTCCTGCGCGACGTGGCCCGCCTGTTCGGCCTGAACGAGCAGGAATGGACCTCCTTGTGCAGGTACGCCCTGCTCCAGGACCCTCCCGGCCCCCTCCACCTCTCCTCGGGCAAGGAGGTCCCCGGCATCTGGCGGGAGGCGGTCAACGGCATCTCCCACATCGCGTACGTCACGGACGCGTCGTGGGACATGCTCACGTACAACGAGGCATGCGCCGAGGTGTTCCCCGGACGTGAGGTCCCGCTCAACATCATGCGCTGGATGGTCCTCGACCCCGCCGCCCGCGAGATCCTGCTCGACTGGGGCACGGCCTGGGCTCCCATGCTGCTGCCACAGCTGCGCGCGGCACTGGCCACGCGCCCGCAGGACGAGACCCTGCGGCAGATAGAGAAGGAAGTACTGGCCGACCCGGTGGCCGCGCCGCTGTACGGCGCGGACAAGCCCTACCCCCACCCCGACGGCGATGAGCGGCCCCTGCTGCACGCCGAGAAGGGCGAGGGCTGGGTCATCATGTGCGCGGCCCAGCCCTTGACCGCTCCGGGCGCCCGGATGATGATCCTCGTGTTTCACTCGGGAAGGGAGCGCCTGCACGCGAGAGCGCCCCTGCTCCGGGCCACGTGACGGCACTGCGGATTCCGCACCAGGAACCGGCACGACTGGACGCACGTTCGACGAGGTGCAGTACGTTTCCTAATGTCTGCCCTCCACATACGACTGCGCCGGTGGGAGCCATCTCGTGTCCGCATTTGTCCTCAGACCTCACACCGTTGTCGGTGATCACAAGGTCACGACCGTTGAGATCACCGACGACATACGGCAGCACCACGCCGAGCACCCCCGGCTCGGCGCGTTCTTGCGTGTCATCGGCAACTGCGGCGTCCAGACGCGGTTCTTCACCCGCCCCCTGGACTCCCCCACCGTGGCCGGCACGGCGGGCGTCCACGAGCGAGCCACCGCCGCCTTCGACGACGCCCTCGTCATGGCGGAGCGAGCAGCCACCGCGGCGCTCGGCTCCGCAGGCCTCGCCCCGGGGGACATCGATGCCATCGTCACCACGCACACCACCGGCTGGTCCGTGCCGAACCTGGACATCCACCTCATCGCACAGCTCGGGCTGCGCCCCACGGTGCGCCGGATCGCACTGACCACGCTGGCCTGCCCCGGCGGCACACAGGCCCTGACCCGGGCCGCCGACCTGATCGCGGTGCGGCCGGGCAGCAAGGTCCTGGTGGTGGCCGCGGAGGTCATCTCCTCCGTCTACCACCACAACGACACCGGCATAGAGGCGATGATCTACAAGGCCCTCTTCGGCGACTCCGCGGCCGCGGCCGTCGTCACCGACGAGCCCCTCGGCCCGGGCCTGGTGATCGAGGATTCGTACGAGTACGTCCTGCCGGGCAGCGTCGACCGCCAGCGCGGCCGGATCTCGGCGGACGGCTTCCACTTCGACTCCACCCGGAAGGCGCTGACCGCGGCCGACGACGTACTGCCGCATCTCCTGGAGTGGATCGGCCCGCAGAGCGCGGAGTTCGCCGTCATCCATCCGGGCAGCCCGCGCATCATCTCCGACACCGCGGCTGCCCTCGGCCTCGGTGCGGACGGCGCGCGGCACTCCACGGACACCCTCGCCAACGAGGGAAACCTGGGCGGCGTCAGCGTCCTCCGCGTCCTGGAACGCACGCACACGGCACCGCCCTCCGACGGGGCACGCGGCTACACCGTCGCGTTCGGGCCCGGCTTCACGACCGCGGCACTGCGCTGCCGCTGGCACGCCTGACGCCGACGCCACCTCGCCCGGCCGGCCCGCAACCGATCGCTCCCGCCACCTCCCGCGCGTGCTCGTCGTGCTGCCTCAAGGGCGGTCGGCGCGTGATGGCGCAACGGCCCACCTCGTACCTTCCCCCACGGCCGGCCCCGCCAGGTCGGCCTTTGCCGGGTGTTTGCGTGCGCTTGTGCGAGACCTGGTGCCGACGGCCCGCATCACTCGCGTGGCCGAGCTGTGGCCGACGCATGGCGACTCGTCCTTTCGGCCACCCCGAAACCGACCACGTGACCGATGGCGCGCCCCAGCACGCCGCGGTCAAGCTGGGCGGATGTTCTCGGCGCGAAATCCCAGGTGGTGGCTCAAGGCGGCAGGAGCCGCCGGAGTGTGCGTGCTGACGGCGGTCCTCGTCGCGAACGCGCCTGCCCGGAATCGACAGTCCCGTCCCTCGGCGCAGTACGGCGGCGCGGACCCGCGCCTCGACGCCCTCGCCCTGGCGATCGCCGTCGCCGCGTCCGCGGCGGTTCTTGTGGCGCTGCGGCGACCGGGCTCGCGGAATACGGACTCGCGAGGCGCGGTCTCACAGGGCACGGCCACGCAGCGCGCGGACTCACGAGGCGCCGACCTGTGATGCTGCACACCCTCTACCTCGTCGGCATCGCCGCCTTCGCCGCCAGTGGCGTGCTCGCCGCGCACCGCGCGCGGATGGACCCGTTCGGCGGACTCGTGCTCGCGTTCGTGGCGTCCATCTCCGGCGGCACGCTGCGTGATCTGATTCTCGACCGGCACCCGCTGTACTGGACGCACGACTGGGTGCTGCTCACCGTCGTCGCCTGCACGGGTGCGGGCACGATGTTGTATCTGCGCCACCGCGAACTGCCGCAGCGGTCGCTGATGGTGGTGGACGCGGTCGGTCTGTCCGTGGTGACGGTGATGGGTGCGCAGGCCGCCATCGACGCGCGGGTGACACCGCTTGCCGTCGTCATCCTCGCCGTGCTCACGGGCGTCACCGGCGAGGTCGTGCGCGATGTGCTGTGCGGCCAGTTCCCGCCGCTGCTGCTGCGCGAGGAGGTGTACGCGACCGCGGCCCTGGCGGGCGCCCTGTGCTACCTCGGCCTGCACCACGCGGGCGCGTCCCCGACCGCGACCACGGTCACGTCCGCCGGGCTCGTGCTCGCCCTGCGCCTCGCCGCGATCACCAAGTCCCTGCACCTGCCGCCGCTCACCCGAGCCGCGGACAGGCGGTAATTCCGTTGCCCCACCCGCACACCGCTGCTGAAGTGACCTCCATGGATCACTCAGCGGTGCTCGCGGCGTACGACCGGCAGATGCGGCGGAACCTGGATGCGGACGGGCCGGACGGGCCGGGCGTGCTCATCGAGCGGGCAGGCGGTGTCGTACGGCGCATGGGCGCCGCGCACGACTGGAACTGCGTCCTCTGGTCGGAGCTCGACGAAAGCACCGCGGACGAGGCCATCGCTGCCCAGGTGCGCCACTTCACCGCCCTCGGCGTGGAGTTCGAGTGGAAGGCGTACTCCCACGATCTGCCCGCCGACCTGCCCGCACGCCTCCTCGCGGCCGGCTTCACGCCCGAGCCCGCCGAGACGCTGATGGTCGCGGCCGTCGCCGAACTGCCCCTGGACACGGCCCCGCCCGAGGGCGTCCGGCTGCTCCCGGTCACGGACGCGGACGGCGTACGGCTCATGGTCGACGTACACGAACAGGCCTTCGGCACGGACGGCACCGCGCTCGGCCGGCAGATCCTCGACCAGCTCACCACGGCGCCGGAGACGCTCGACGCGGTCGTGGCCATGGCGGGCGACGTGCCGATCAGCTCGGCGCGCCTGGAGTTCCGGCCGGGCACGGACTTCGCCGGGCTGTGGGGCGGCGGCACGGTGGCGGAGTGGCGCGGCCGGGGTGTGTACCGCTCGCTGATCGCCTACCGCGCCCGCATCGCCGAGGCCCGTGGCGTGCCCTACCTCCAGGTCGACGCGTCCGACCAGAGCCGCCCGATCCTGCGGCGGCTCGGCTTCGCGGAGCTGGGCACGACCACGCCGTACATCTACCGACCGCCGCTCAGCCCAGGAGTTTGATGATCGCGTCCGTGGTGTCCGTCTCGCCGAGCCGCGGGAAGATCCTCTCCACGCTGTTGCGGTGCGTCCGTTCGTCGAGGTCGGTCACCGCGTCGACGGCGATCGTGACGTGGTAGCCGTGCTCATGGGCGGCGCGTGCCGTGGACTCCACGCCGATGGACGTCGCGATGCCGCCGATGACGACCTGTGTGACGCCGCGGCGGCGTAGCTGGAGGTCGAGGTCGGTGCCGTAGAAGGCGCCCCACTGGTGCTTGGTGACGACGATGTCGCTGTCCCGCCGGTTCAGCTCGGGCCGCAGCTCGGCCCAGTCGGCGGGCACTTCACCGCGTCCCCGTAGCTCTCCCTCGGTGCGTCCGGGGGCGCCGCCGACCACGTGCACCAGGACGACGGGAAGCCCTTTCGCGCGGAAGGCCTCGGCGAGCCGGGCGCCCCGCTCGACGATCTGCTCGGACGGGTGGACGGACGGCAGTGCGGTGATGCCCTTCTGGAGGTCGACGAGGACGAGGGCGGTCTTCGGGTCGAGGGTGGTGGCGGTCATGGTGGTGCCTTTCGGTCGTGCCTGCGCGAGGGGCGAGTTCAGTGCGTGGAGGCCGGGCTCACTTGCGCACCAGCCGTTCCAACAGCCGTACGGCGTCGGCCAGTCGGTCGCGCTCGCGCTCGTCCAGTTCGTCCGCGATGGCCGCGGCGAGCCAGTCGTTCTTGGCGGCGCGCATCTCGGCAAGCACGGCGCGCCCCTGGTCGGTGACCGACATGAGGGACTGCCGCCCGTCGCTCGGATCGGGTGACCGGGCCACGAGCCCCTGCGCCTCCAGGGCGCCGACGGTCAGCCGCATCGACTGCGGCTTCACCAGCTCGGCGCGGGCCAGCGCCGCCGTGGTGGCCGGGGCCTCGGCGAGCCGGGCGAGCGCGGAGCGCTGCGAGGCGGTGAGACCGGTGTCCGGCGCCGCGGACCGCATCCGGCGCACGACGTGCCGCACGGCGACCGTCAGCTCGGCGGCGAGGCGCTCGGGCGCCGCGGACGCACGTTTTCCAGCGGATTCGGCCATGGCACCACGGTAAGAGGTAGGCAGGCAACCTTGCAAGTTTGCCTGCCTACCTCTCGCTCGGCAGAGCCCACCGCGGGCGCCAGGACCGGGCGCCAGGACCGGGCGCCAGGAAGCGGGCACCAGGAAGTGCCCGTCAGGAATTCGGCGGCGTCTCGTCCGGGAAGATCTTCGTCACGACCTTGCCGTCCTTCGTCAGATAGCCGTGCAGCATCCCCGGGCTGCTGTGCGGGGCGTCGAACTCCCCGTTGGGCGCCAGCGCGATCACCCCGCCGTCGCCGCCGAGCCCCGGCAGCCGCTTGACGATCACTTCGTACGCGGCGGTCGCGACGCCGACCCCCTTGAACTCCATGAGGTTGGAGATCGTCGAGGTGGCCGCGCCCCGGATGAACACCTCACCCGCCCCGGTGGCGCTCGCGGCGACGGTGCTGTTCTTCGCGTACGTCCCCGAGCCGATCAGCGGCGAGTCACCGATGCGGCCGGGCAGCTTGTTGGTCATGCCGCCGGTGGAGGTGGCGGCCGCCAGGTCACGCCTGCCGTCGACGGCGACCGCGCCGACCGTCCCCTTGGACTGCGCGTCGGCGACGGCCGCAGGCGAGTCGGCACTCCCCTTGCGGCCACCCTTTCCGCCCCGCTCCGCCTCCTTGGCCGCCATCAGCGCGTCCCACCGAGCCTGCGTCCAGTAGTAGTCCTGAGTCACCGTCTTCAGCCCGTGCCGCGCCCCGAAGTCGTCGGCGCCCTCGCCCGAGAGCAGCACGTGCGGGGACTTGTCCATGACCGCGCGGGCGCCCGCGACGGGGTTGCGCAGGCTCTTCACGCCCGCCATCGCACCCGCCTTCAGGTCCGAGCCGCGCATGATCGAAGCGTCCAGTTCATGGCCCGCGTCCGCGGTGAACACGGCGCCCTTGCCCGCGTTGAACAGCGGGTTGTCCTCAAGGCGCTGTACGGCGGCCTGGACGGCGTCCACGCTGGAGCCGCCCTTGTCGAGGACCTTCTGCCCGGCCTTCAGGGCTTCGGCGAGCCCGCCCCGGTACGCCTTCTCGCGCTCCGGAGTCGTCTTGTCCCGGTCGAGCGCGGTCCCGGCCCCGCCGTGCACGGCGAGCACCACGTCCCGCGCATCGGGCTTGCCCTTCCCCGCGGGCCGCTCCCCGTGCGCGGCGGGCGCCGTGCGGCCGTCCGGATCCCTGCCCTCCCCACCGGGAACGAGGACCACGGTCGCGGTCACCGCCGCGGCGGTGGCGAGGGCGGGAATCAGCCAGGTCAGGGGGCGTCTGCGCATCGGCACTCCTCAGCAGGCGGAACGCGGGCGTCCACGGTAATGGCATGGCCATGGCGTCTACCAGTACGCGTCGTCCGCCCCTACCATCACCCCGTCACCTGTCCGACGCGCGTCCAACTCCCGTACCGGAAAGGGCACTTCATGGGGGAACACGTCACCCGCAGGGACCTCATCCGCCTCGCCGGCACCACCGCCGTGACGGCCGCATTCGCCGGCGCGGGCCTGGGCACCACGCACCCCGCCCGCGCCGTCCAGCCGCTCGCCCTCCCCGCGTCCCGCGCCTTCGACCTCGCCGACCCCTCGGACCCCGTGTTCATGCACCGGCCCACGTGGTGCCCGACCGTCATGCAGTGCGCGGGCTACGACCACCTCAACAAGCACTGGTACGTCGCGCAGGTCATGTACAACCCGGACGACGGGGTGCCGTACGCGACCCGCCTCAAGGAGGGCGACATCGCGATCACCAAGCTGAGCGCGGACGGCGCGACGAAGATCGGGCGCATGTATCTGCGCGGGTTCGGGCACGGCGCGCAGATCGGCGTCGAGCCGACCGCCGCGGGCGCGCCGCCGTACCTGTGGATCGAGTACGCCTCCGAGGCGCCGGACGGCAGGACCGGCTTCGGCACGAAGGTGTGCCGCGTCAAGTACCTGGGCCCGCCCGCCAGTCAGCCGCCGCGCAGCTTCCACTGGGACAGCGCGGCCGACCGCGCGGCGATGGACTTCAAGGACCGCACGCCCGACCCGGCGAAGCTGCCCGGCGCGGGCGCGACGCTGTCCGCGCCGCGCCCGGTCGTCGACATCCACCACCGCCGGCTCCTGGTCCGCTTCAACCGGGGCGGCGGTCTGCAGTGCGCCGTCTGGGACCTGGACGCGGCCGTCGCCGCGCCCCTGGGCGCCCCGCTGGCCCACCGCGCGGACCTCTACAAGCCGCCGGTGGCGCAGGGCTTCTGCCTGTACGGCTCGTACCTGTACATGTACGAGGGCGAGGCGTACAAGAACGGCGGCCCCGGCAACGCCGACGACACCGGCAACACATACATCACCCGTGTCGACCTCAACACCGGAGTCACCGAGCGGGCGTTGACGCGCGCCCTGAAGAGCCTGACGTTCCGCGAGCCGGAGGGCATGAACGTCATGCTCGTGCCGGACGCGGCCGGACCCGGCGGCTACCGCGCCCGCCTGACGTTCGGCTTCGCGTCCGGCGCGGAGGGCGCGCGGCGCTGCAACATCGCGTACAAGGACAAGCTCGTGTGAGCGCGGGACGGGGTGCGGCTCGGCAGATCGGCAGCCCCCGAGTCAGCGGATCGGCATCCCCGAGAGCGTACGGGCGATGACCAGGCGCTGGATCTCGCTGGTGCCCTCGAAGATGGTGTAGATCGCGGCGTCCCGGTGCATGCGCTCCACCGGGTACTCGCGGGTGAAGCCGTTGCCGCCGAGGATCTGGATCGCCTGGGCGGTGACCTTCTTGGCGGTCTCGCTGGCGAACAGCTTGGACATCGAGCCCTCGGCCGACTCGAACTTCTTGCCCGTGGTGGCCATCCAGGAGGCGCGCCACACGAGCAGCCTGGCCGCGTCGATCTGCGTACGCATGTCGGCGAGCTGGAAGGCGACGCCCTGGTTGTCGATGATGGGGCGGCCGAACTGCGTACGCGTCTTGGCGTACTCCAGTGCCTCTTCGTACGCGGCGCGGGCCGTGCCCACCGCCATCGCGCCGACCGCCGGGCGGGACGCCTCGAAGGTCGCCATGGCGGCGTTCTTCAGGCGCTCGCCACCGGTCTTCGCGCGCTCACGCGCGCGTGCCAGGCGCTCGTCCAGCTTGTCCTTGCCGCCGAGCAGGCAGGAGCCGGGGACGCGCACGTCCTCCAGGACGACCTCGGCGGTGTGCGAGGCGCGGATGCCGTGCTTCTTGAACTTCTGGCCCTGGGACAGGCCGGGGGTGCCCGGCGGCACGATGAAGGACGCGTGGCCCTTGGAGCCGAGCTCGGGGTCGACGACCGCGACGACGACGTGGACGCCCGCGATGCCGCCGTTGGTCGCCCAGGTCTTGGTGCCGTCGAGGACCCACTCGTCCTTGGCCTCGTCGTAGACGGCGCGCGTGCGCATGGAGGCCACGTCGGAGCCCGCGTCGGGCTCGGAGGAGCAGAAGGCGGCGACCTTCACGTCGTTCACGTCGCCGTACATCTGCGGGATCCAGGTGCCGATCTGTTCCTCGGTGCCGTTGGCGAGGACGCCGACGGCGGCGAGGCCGGTGCCGACGATGGACAGGGCTATGCCCGCGTCGCCCCAGAAGAGCTCCTCCATCGCCATGGGTATCCCGAGCCCGGTCGGGTCGAAGAACTGCTGGGCGTAGAAGTCCAGGGAGTAGATGCCGACCTTCGCGGCCTCCTGGATCACCGGCCAGGGCGTCTCCTCGCGCTCGTCCCACTCGGCCGCCGCGGGGCGGATCACATCGGCGGCGAACCCGTGGAGCCAGTCCCGGACCTCCCGCTGCTCGTCGTTGAGCTCCATGGTGAACTCGGCCATGACCCCTCCAGGACTGCGGAACCCTGCTACGTTACTTGCGGTAACTGGAGTCTGTTACCGGCCGGTAGCCGATGTCAACTCCCGGCAGCCCGTTCGATGCGCACCCCGGCGCGAGTGTTACGTTGCGCGTGCGTCACGCAATCGCATCGGGCGGAGAGAGCACTTCATGGAGACCACGCAGCGGACCGATCAGCAACGGTCCGCCGAGCAACGGCGGCGCGAACTGCTCGAGGCGGCCGACCGCGTCGTGCTCCGCGACGGACCCGGTGCCTCGATGAACGCCATCGCCGCCGAGGCGGGCATCACCAAGCCCATTCTGTACCGCCACTTCGGCGACAAGGGAGGGCTGTACGCGGCCCTCGCCAAGCGGCACACGGACGCGCTGCTCGCCGCGCTGCGCGCGGCCCTGGACGCCCCCGCCGAACGCAGGGAGCGCGTGGAGGCCACGCTCGACACCTACCTCGCGGCGATCGAGGCCCGCCCCCAGGTCTACCGCTTCCTGATGCATCCGTCGGAGGCCAGCCAGACCGGCGACCAGACCGGCGAGGGCGGCTTCGACGTCGGCCTGCACTCCGTTCCCCTGCTGCGCAGGCTCGGCGAGGAGCTGGCCGAGGTCATCGAGGAGCGCGTCGACCTCGGCCCGGACAGCACCCAGCTCGCGCGCGTGTGGGGCCACGGCATCGTCGGCATGATGCACGCGGCCGGCGACTGGTGGCTCGGCGAACGGCCCTGCTCCCGCGCCGAATTGGTGCGCAGCCTGGCCGACCTGCTGTGGGGCCGGCTCGCGGCGGCGGGCAACCGCCTGGGCGGGCCCGGGTTCTGAGGTCCGGCCCCCGGTCCCTCCCCTGACGGTTCAGGCGGGGGCGGCCCAAGGCGCCCGCGCCGCCTGCCGCAGCACCCGCCGACGGCGCCACCCGGTGACGTGATCGGTGTACACCCCGCCCTCCAGGTGGTCGTACTCGTGCTGGAGGCAGCGGGCGAAGAACCCGGTGCCGTGCACCCGCACCGGCTCCCCGCGCAGCGTGACGCCCTCAAGGACGGCGTGGTCGAAGCGCGGGGTCGCCGCCTCCAGACCCGGCAGCGACAGACAGCTCTCAGGACCGCGCACGCTCACCCCGTCCACGTCCACCAGACGCGGGTTCACCAGGTGCCCGAGGTGACGTACGTCCTCGTCGTCCGGGCAGTCGTACACGAACACCCGCAGGCCCGTGCCGACCTGATTGGCGGCCAGGCCCACGCCGTTCGCCGCGTACATCGTGGCGTACATGTCCTCGACGAGGGCGGCCAGTTGGGGACCGAAGTCGGTCACCTCCTCGCAGGGGGTGTGCAGCACGGGGTCACCGAGCAGGGTCAGGGGTCGTACGCGCCCTGAGGCGCCCGGGATAGAGCCGTGTCGCATGGCGGCAAGAGTACGGTCAGGGGACAGCCGCGCCGTCCACAGGTGCCGTGCCGGGTGCCGTGATTCGGGCTTGTCAGTCGATCTCGATAGGCTGGCCCGACACGATGCCGGGCAGGCGCGGCGCCGTACGCAAGGAGGATCCAGACTGATGGCAGGACACCCTGGCAGTGCAGACCCGCTGTCGCCGCGGGCCAAGCTGGCCGTGACGGCGGGCAAGGCGGCCGCGGCGGTGTCGCGCGCGGCGGGCCGCGGCAGCGGTTCGGTGATCGGCGGCAAGGTGGCCCTCAGGCTCGACCCGGAGCTTCTGGGCCGGCTCGCCACGCACCTGGACGTGGTGCTGGTCTCGGCCACGAACGGCAAGACGACCACGACGCGGCTCATCGCCGAGGCCCTGGGCGCCGCCGGCCCGGTCGTCTCCAACGCGCTCGGCGCGAACATGCCTGCCGGCATCACCTCCGCGCTCGCGGGCGGCTCCGAGGCCCGGTTCGGCGTGATCGAGGTCGACGAGAAGTACCTCGCGGGTGTGGCCCGTGACGTAGACCCCAAGGCGATCGCGCTGCTCAACCTCTCGCGCGACCAGCTCGACCGCGCCGGTGAGACCCGCATGCTCGCCGAGAAGTGGCGCGAGGGCCTGGCGGGTTCCAAGGCCGTCGTCATCGCCAACGCCGACGACCCGCTGGTCGTGTGGGCCGCCTCCTCCTCGCCGAACGTGGTGTGGGTGGCCGCGGGCCAGGAGTGGAAGGACGACGCCTGGTCGTGCCCGGCGTGCGGCGGCGTGATGCAGCGCCCCGGCGACGACTGGTTCTGCGGCGAGTGCGGCTTCCGCCGCCCCGCGCCGAGCTGGGCCCTGTCCGGGGACTACGTGCTCGACCCGCACGGCTCGGCCTGGCCGATCCACCTCCAGCTCCCGGGCCGGGCGAACAAGGCGAACGCCGCCTCCTCGGCCGCCGTCGCCGCCGTCTTCGGCGTGCCCCCGCAGGTCGCCCTGGAGCGGATGTACCAGGTGCAGGCCGTCGCGGGCCGCTATGACGTCGTCCAGTTCCAGGGCCGTGACCTGCGGCTGCTGCTCGCGAAGAACCCGGCGGGCTGGCTCGAAACGTTTTCGCTGATCGACCCGGCCCCGGCGCCTGTGGTCCTGTCGGTGAACGCCCGCGGCGCCGACGGCACGGACACCTCCTGGCTGTGGGACGTCGACTACACCCGCCTCGCCGGCCGCCCGATCTTCGTGCTCGGCGACCGCAAGCTGGACCTCGCCGTCCGCCTGGAGGTCGCGGGCCTCGACTTCCGCGTGTGCGAGACGCTCGACGAGGCCGTGCAGATCGCCCCGCCCGGCCGCATCGAGACGATCGCGAACTACACCGCGTTCCAGGACCTGCGCCGCCGCGTCGGCAACTGAGCCGTCCGGACTCCCCCGCACTTCGAGAGCTTCGTAGGGACCAATGAGCATGAGCGACAACAGCCTGCGTCTGGTGTGGGTCTACCCGGACCTGCTGAGCACGTACGGCGACCAGGGCAACGCCCTCGTCGTCGAGCGCCGCGCCCAACAGCGCGGCCTCCAGGTCGAGCGGTACGACGTCCGCAGCGACCAGCCGGTGCCCACCTCCGGCGACATCTATCTGATCGGCGGCGGCGAGGACCGCCCGCAGCGCCTGGCCTCCGAGCGGCTGCGCCGCGACGGCGGCCTGCAGCGGGCCGTCGGCAACGGCGCCATCGTCTTCTCGGTGTGCGCGGGCTACCAGATCCTCGGCAACGAGTTCATCAACGACCTCGGCCAGCGCGAGCCCGGCCTCGGCCTGCTCGACGTGGTGTCCACCCGCGGCGAGGGCGAGCGCTGCGTCGGCGACGTGCTCGGCGACATCGACCCGCAGCTCGGCCTGCCCGAGCTGACCGGCTTCGAGAACCACCAGGGCATCACGCACATCGGCCCGGGCTCGCGCCCCTTCGCCCGCGTCCGCCTCGGCAAGGGCAACGGCACGGGCGACGGCACCGAAGGCGCGTACAACGGCACGGTCTTCGGTACGTACATGCACGGCCCCGTGCTCGCCCGCAACCCGCTCATCGCGGACCTGCTCCTGAAGCTGGCCCTCGATGTGAACGCGCTGCCGCCGACGGACGACCGCTGGTACGAGGCGCTGCGCGGCGAGCGCATCGCGGCCGCCCAGCAGCCTGCGTAACGCCTCCGGCGACGGGGCGGCTGGAATCGCTGAATCCAGCCCGCCCCGAGCCGCTGTCCACTGAGTGGGCGGACTCTGCGTGGGCGGACCTCGCGCCGGTAGGGTGAACGCTGATCCAGCCGGACGACGTGGTCCGGGATTCGGTCCACGTAGCGAAGGTTTCCGGGCTATGCGCATTGGTGTCCTGACTTCCGGGGGCGACTGCCCCGGCCTGAACGCCGTCATCCGTTCGGTCGTCCACCGTGCCGTCGCCGACCACGGCGACGAGGTCATCGGCTTCCACGACGGCTGGAAGGGCCTGCTCGAATGCGACTACCGCAAGCTGGACCTGGACGCGGTGGGCGGCATCCTGGCGCGCGGCGGCACGATCCTCGGCTCCTCGCGGGTACAGCCCGCCCACCTGCGTGACGGCGTCGAACGCGCCAAGGGCCACGTCGCCGACCTCGGCCTCGACGCGATCATCCCGATCGGCGGCGAGGGCACGCTGAAGGCCGCCCGGCTCCTGTCGGACGCGGGCCTGCCGATCGTCGGCGTACCGAAGACCATCGACAACGACATCGCGGTCACGGACGTGACGTTCGGCTTCGACACGGCCGTCGGCGTGGCCACCGAAGCCCTCGACCGCCTGAAGACCACCGCCGAGTCGCACCAGCGCGTCCTGATCGTCGAGGTCATGGGCCGGCACACCGGCTGGATCGCGCTGCACTCCGGCATGGCGGCCGGCGCGCACGCCATCGTCGTACCGGAACGGCCCTTCGACATCGAGGAGTTGGCGAAGAAGGTCGGCGCGCGGTTCGAGGCGGGCAAGAAGTTCGCCATCGTCGTGGCCGCAGAGGGCGCCAAGCCCCGCGAGGGCAGCATGGCGTTCGACGAGGGCGTCAAGGACGTCTACGGCCACGAGCGGTTCGCCGGCATCGCACGGCAGCTCTCCCTCGAACTGGAGCAGCGCCTCGGCAAGGAGGCCCGCCCGGTGATCCTCGGCCACGTGCAGCGCGGCGGCACCCCCACCGCGTACGACCGCGTGCTCGCGACCCGTTTCGGCTGGCACGCCGTGGAGGCCGTGCATCGCGGCGAGTTCGGCCGGATGACGGCGCTGCGCGGCACGGACATCGTGATGGTGCCCCTGGCCGAGGCCGTCGAGACGCTGAAGACCGTGCCCGACGAGCGGTACGAGGAAGCGGAGTGCGTGCTCTGAGCCAGCCGCATGCTGTGAGCCAGTAGCCCGCGTTTCAAGTACTCGCCCCCGGTCGCAAGCGCGGCCGGGGGCGGTTCTACTCTGGTGCGGACACACAGCGCACAATCTGCACGAAACAGGAGCCAGCGGATGGATCACAGCGGGCACGGCATGCATGGCATGAACATGGATCTGCCGCCGTTCACGCTGGGGCGCGGGCTCGAGCCCTCGGCCGACCCCTTCTTCCTCATCGGCTGCCTGGTGGCCCTCGCCCTGTACGGGTGGGGGGTCGCGCGTCTGGTGCGGCGCGGCGACAAGTGGCCGGTCGGCCGCACGATCTCGTTCGTCGTCGGCGTCCTGACCATCCTCCTTGTGATGTGCACCAAGCTGAACGACTACGGCATGGTCCTGTTCAGCGTGCACATGGTGCAGCACATGATCATCAGCATGCTCTCGCCGATCCTGCTGCTCCTGGGCGCGCCGATCACGCTGGCGCTGCGGGCGCTGCCGGTCGCGGGCCGCGGCCGCAAGGGCCCGCGCGAGCTGCTCCTTGCGCTGCTGCACAGCCGCTACGTACGGATCATCACGCACCCCGCGTTCACGATCCCGCTGTTCATCGCGAGCCTGTACGCGCTGTACTTCACGCCGCTCTTCGACACCCTGATGGGCTCCAAGGCCGGGCACATCGGCATGATGGTGCACTTCCTCGCCGTCGGCCTGGTGTTCTTCTGGCCGATCATGGGCGTGGACCCGGGCCCGCACCGCCCCGGCCACCTGATGCGGATGCTGGAGCTCTTCGCCGGAATGCCGTTCCACGCGTTCTTCGGCATCGCCCTGATGATGGCGTCCGAGCCCATGATCGACACGTACAAGAACCCCCCGGCCTCGCTCGGCGTCGACGCGCTCGCCGACCAGAACGCGGCCGGCGGCATCGCCTGGGCGTTCAGCGAGGTCCCCTCGGTACTCGTGCTGCTCGCCCTGCTCTACCAGTGGTACCGCTCCGACCAGCGCGAAGGCCGCCGCAAGGACCGTGCCGCCGACCGCGACGGGGACAAGGAGCTGGAGGCGTACAACGCCTATCTGGCATCACTGGCGACGCGCGGACGCTAGCGGCAATGCCGCATCGCGGGTGAGGATGGCCTCAGGCCACGGTCACGGCGCTCCGGTAACCGGACGCCCGACCTGCGTTTGAGGAGGCAGGGCGATGCCTGGTTCTACGAAGACGATGGGCGGCTTCACCATCGGGGGTCTGGTGATGGTGACCGCCTACACGGTGGCGCTCGGGAGCAACGGCTGGCTGTGGTTCGGCTGGGTGGTGCTGGGGCTGCTGACGGTGGCGATGGTGTTCTCGCGGCCTACGTGAGGTGGGGGCCGCGGGGCCTCCGGCGAGGGGTTCCGACTCAGAAACGGAAGACGTTCCCGGTCCCCGACCCCATCTCGCAGGCGTTGCCGTACGTCTTGTGCCAGGCCACGGGCCTGCCCCGGAACTCCCCGGTCGCGCTCACCGTGACGGGGGCGTACTCCCTGGTGCACAGGCGCGGCTCGCCCGCCAGCTTGCCGAAGTCGCCGCCCGCCGCGTCCAGCTCCGCGCAGGCGCGCGCCGCGTGCGGGTGGTGGCCGTCGGGCTCGGGCACGCACCGCAGCACGACGCCCCGGATCCAGGTGTTCTCGTCGCCCGAAATCGTCAGGAAGACCCCGCGCTGGCGGGACGGCGCGTCGATTCCGGGCGCCGCGGCGACGGGCGCGGCGGCCGCGGCGAGTGCGAGCAGGGCGGCCGATGTGACGGTGAGCGAGCGCATGGGACCTCCGGAGGCAGCGACGGACGCCGGTCACGGACGGTGGCGTCAGGGACGTCGGGCACCGGTCAGAGCACCCCGCGGCACCCCGCCCGGCAAGCCGCCGCGCCGGTCACTCCCCCGTACGGGTCGGGCGCCTCCCTCGTACGGATTCACGCCCCGGACCTCGCGTCGCACGATCCACAAGACCCGAACGGGCTCTCGCGCATGCGCCGTCGATTGACTACTGTGCGTCGGCACCACCCCCGGGGGAAGGCGGCGCCCGCATGTTCTACCTACTGCTGAAGTACGTGATCCTCGGGCCACTGCTCCGGCTGATGTTCCGCCCCAGAATCGAAGGCCTGGAGCACATTCCGGAGCACGGAGCGGCGATCGTCGCCGGGAACCACCTGTCGTTCTCCGATCACTTCCTGATGCCCGCGATCATCAGGCGGCGCATCACGTTCCTGGCGAAGGCCGAGTACTTCACCGGGCCCGGCATCAGGGGGCGGCTCACGGCCGCGTTCTTCCGCAGCGCCGGGCAGATCCCGGTGGACCGCTCCGGCAAGGAGGCCGGCCAGGCCGCGATCCGCGAAGGCCTCGGCGTGCTGCGCAAGGGCGAGCTGCTCGGCATCTACCCCGAGGGCACCCGCTCGCACGACGGACGCCTCTACAAGGGCAAGGTCGGGGTCGCCGCGATGGCGCTGCGGGCGCATGTGCCGGTGGTGCCGTGCGCGATGATCGGCACGTTCGAGGCGCAGCCGCCCGGGAAGGTCGTGCCGCGCTTCCGGCGGGTGACGATCCGCTTCGGGGAGCCGCTGGAGTTCTCGCGCTACGAGGGCATGGACGGCGAGAAGGCGGTCCTGCGCGCGGTCACGGACGAGATCATGTACGCGATCCTCGGCCTGTCCGGCCAGGAGTACGTGGACAAGTACGCGGCCGTCGTGAAGGCGGAGGAGGCGGAGCAGCGCGCCGCGGAGAGCCGCCGTTCCTTACCGGACCGGAAGTTCCCGAGGATGCCGCTGAGCTGAGCATTCCGCGTACCGCCGCGCCTATGATCCAGTGATCGATCTGTTCGACCACCGGGCGGGGGACGCCTGGCCGGCACGGCGGGAGGCCCAAGTGACCGAGCACGCGCAGTACACGAAGCTCATCGGACTGCTGGAGGAGCGAGGCGCGGAGTACCGCGTCATCGAACACGCTCCGGAGGGCGCCACGGAGGCGGTGAGCGCACTGCGCGGCAATGAGCTCGCGCAGGCCGCGAAGTGCATCGTGGTGATGGTGAAGCTCGACAAGAAGACGAAGCGGTACGTCCTCGCCGTCGTGCCCGGGGACCGGCGCGTGGACCTGAACGCGCTCAAGGCCCTGCTCGGCGGGGTGTACGCGGGCTTCGCCACGCAGGAGGTCGCGGAGCGGCTCTCGGGGAGCGTGAGCGGCACGATCCTGCCATTCTCGTTCGACCCCGACCTCGAACTGGTCGTGGATCCCGCGCTCCTGGCCCACGGGGAACTGTTCTTCAACGCGGCGCGCCTGGACCGCTCCCTTGCGCTGCGGACCGCGGACTACCGGGAGATCGCCCAGCCGAGGCTGGAAGCGATCTCCCAGTAACTATCCGGTGGCCGTAGCTGCAGCCGTGGCAGTGACTACGGCTTGGGCGTGGCGTGCGGGGTGCACGTCACGTCCCGGCTGTCCACCTTGCCGGTGAGCAGGTAGGTGTCGACGCGCTCGTTGAGGCAGGGGTTCACCAGGTTGGTGATGCCGTGCGAGCCCGCGTCCTTCTCCGTGATCAGACGGGAACCCTTGAGCCGCTTGTGCAGCTCGACCCCGCCCGGGTACGGCGTGGCGGCGTCACGCGTGGCCTGGGCGATCAGCGTGGGCGGCAGGCCCTTGCCGGTCTTGACCTCGACGGGCTTGTGCTGCTTGCTCGGCCAGGTCGCGCACGGCAGGTTCATCCAGGCGTTGGCCCAGGTCATGAACGGGTGGTCCTTGTGGATCCGGGTGTTGTCCCGGTCCCACTTCTTCCAGCTGGTGGGCCACTTGGCATCGGCGCACTCGACGGCGGTGTAGACGGCGTTGCCGTTCTCCGACGACTTGTTGCCTGCCACGTCGGACAGGTCGGGGCTCGCGGCCTCGATCAGCGGCTTCGGGTCACCGGCGACGTACTTGCTCCAGTTGGTCGCGATGGAGACCCAGGTGGAGTCGTAGTACGGCGCGTTCTGGAAGTACGAGACCAGCTCGGCCGGGCCGACGACACCGTTCAACGGCTTCGCCTTGGCCGTCGCCCGCAGCTTCTCCCACTGCGCGCGCACCTCCTTGTAGGTGGCGCCGAGGTGGAAGGTGGCGTCGTACTTGGCGACCCACTCCATCCAGTCCTTCAGGCGGACCTCGAAGGCGACGTCCTGGTCGAGGTTGGCCTCGTACCAGATCTTGTCCCTCGACGGATTGACGACCGAGTCGAAGACCATCCGGCGCACGTGCGACGGGTAGAGCGTCGCGTACACGGCACCGAGGTAGGTCCCGTACGACACACCCAGGAAGTTGAGCTTCTTCTCACCGAGCGCGGCACGGATGACGTCCAGGTCACGGGCGGTGTTGGGCGTCGTCATGTGCGGCAGCATCCAGCCGCTGCGCTCCTTGCAGCCGTCCGCGTACTTGGCGGCGAGCTTGCGCTGGGCGCGCTTGTCGGCGGCGGAGTCCGGGACCGGGTCGAGCTTGGGGGCCTTCACGAACTCCTGTGGGTCGACGCAGGAGATGGGCGCGGAGTGGCCGACGCCACGCGGCTCGAAGCCCACGAAGTCGTAGGCCTTGGCGGTCTTCTCCCACAGCTTGTTGTTGGTCGTGACACGCGTGGGGAACCGCAGACCGGAGGCACCGGGCCCACCGGGGTTGTAGAGCAGCGCACCCTGCCGCTCCTTCTTGCTCCCCGTATTACCGATCCGGTCCACCGCGAGCTTGATCTGCTTGCCGTGCGGCTTGGCGTAGTCGAGCGGGACGGTGACCCACCCGCACTGGATCGGCTTGGCGATGCCCCAGTCCTCGGGACAGTCCTTCCAGTCGATGCCCTTCTTGGCGGCGCGCCGGGCTGCGACGGCGGCACCCGCCGCTTCCCGGTCCTTGCCGGCCGCGGCGTGGGCACTGCCACTCCCGCTCCGGCTGCTGTCCTGCCCGGCCTGGGCGTCGGCGCTCGCGGACGGCGCGGCAAGCGCCCCCGCTATCAGCGTCGCCGCGACGAGTGTGCCCGCGGACCCGAACGTCACCGTCCGTCTGGTCCGCGTGGTCATCGGGGTACGACTCAAGTGGGGCCTCCCGCACATCGATTCGGTCGTTCGCTCGGTACGGGGATACTTCCGTCTGCATGGTCCCTGACAACAGACGTGTCGGACGATTTTTACCAATCCGATAAACGGATCGGTTTGTACCGGTGAGCGGCGATGGCAGGCCGGAGGCCCGGTCCCCTTGAGGGGATCGGGCCTCCGGCCTTGGGTGCGTGTCTTGCTGTGTGACTACGGCTCCGGTGGAAGCACGAAGTTGCCGTCAGGGGCGGCGGCGTGGCCTGAAGCGGCCTCGGCCGCCGTCGCGGTGGTCTCGGCGGTCGCCGGTGGCCGTCGGTCCGGCCGGGGTGTCCGGCTTCGGCGGGACCGGCGGCGCGGGGGTCCGCATGGTCGCCCGGGGGCGGCCGTAGTGGAAGGACGCGATGCGTTCGTTGTGCTGTGTGTTGAGTCGGTGGATGAGGAGCACTCCGAGGGCGGTCAGCGCCAGGAGCGCGATCACGGTCACGACGGTCTCCATCGTCCTCACATCCTCTGCGGTCGCTGCGGTGTCGTGGCGGCCGGATCGCGGGCCTCATGGCCTCCTTCGGAGGCCCAGGCCTCCTCCACGGCCCGGTCGTTCTCCGCGACCGTCCGCCGTCGCGCGGCTTCCGCCATCAACCGGCTCGCGGTCGACGTTCCCAATGGGTCGCTCGCGGCGGCCATCAGCCAGACAGCCGAGTCGGGAGGCGTCTGCGGCGGGATCACCAGCAGATTCCAGCGGCCCGCGCGGTAGGAGAGGAGCATCAGCTCGTGGGGGTCCTGCTCGTCCCGGTACCAACCGACTTTCACCACATGCCCGGCGACGGGCACCTTGTGCGGCACGACGGGCCAGTGGACGGGATTCACGGTGACCCGGGTGATGCGCCCCCACAACGGGTCGAGTGCCGCCGTCAGCGTGGGGAGTTCCATGCTGAGGTCGCGGGATTGGGGCCACCAGGCGCCGTCCAGCAGCGAAGGCTGGGGACCGACGGGAGCGAGCGAAAGGCGGAGAGGTGGCGAAGAGGGCCAGGAGCCGGCGGGGGAAGGCGGCGCGGTCGGCCTGGCCTCGAGGGTCTGCGGGAAGGAGATGGTCGCAGTCATGACGCGAACCCTGCCCCGGGCCGACTACCACCGGCCCGGCGTATTCGATCGCCGAAAACGACACAAGCATGGCGGCCGGTGCGCGAAATATCCTCGGTAGTTCGAGGGTACTCCTCGGAGGGGGCTAACGGGCCGTGGTGCTCCCGTCGTTCCCCTGGCCCCCCGGGTAGGGGCCACGTTCCCGTACGCCTCGTGGTGCTAGTGGTCCGGCCGCGGGTCTTCCGTCGCCCCCGTACGCGTCCGGTCGGTGCCGGTGTCGATGAGGATCTGTTCGGCCTCGGCGAGGTTGTCGGCGCGGACGGCCGACGCCATCGCGGCGCGGGCGGCGTCGGGCGTCGCGTGCGGCGGGACCACGAGCAGGGAGAAGTGGTCCTGGTCGCCCCGGGTGACGAGGACGGTGTCGTCACCGACCGGCGAGAAGTCGAGGTGCACGACACGGCCCTCGACGACCAGTCGGGCCGGGGCCTCCTCCCAGGCATCGGAGTCCAGACCCACCCGCGTGACCGGCCCGAGGTGTTCGGTAAGCGCGGTGATCAGACCGGGAAGCTCGGCGTCGATGTCGCGGGAACGCGGCCACCACGCCCCGTCGAGGATCCCCCGGCGCTCGTGTGTCGTCTCCAGGCGCAGGAGGGCGGTGCCGGGCCTGACGGCCGTGTGGATGGCGTCCGGCAGCAGCTTCGCCGCGCGTGGGGGGTCGGAGTCGGACATCGTGTTCGCCTGTCTGCGAGGATCTTCCTCATTTCGAGGATCTTCCTCATTTCACGGTACTCCTCGCTCCGGCCCGGGCAGGGCAGGGCGGTCAGCTGTCGTCTCCCACCGCCGCGGCCATGAGCGGCTCGGCCGCGCTCCGCGGGGTGTCGGGCGGTACGACGAGGAGGTCCCACCTGCCCCGGTTCGGGGCGAGCAGGCAGACCGTGTGCGGGGCGGACGCGACGGTGGACCTGCGCAGGCGCACCACCTGGTTGAAGACCAGCATCCGGCCCGGAGTCGTGGCCCAGGTCGCCCCGTTGACCGTGACGCTGCTGATGTGCCCCCAGGCCCTGGGCAGTCCGGCGAGCAGCCGCGGGAGTTCCGCGAGCAGGTCGTACGAGTGGGGCCACCAAGCGCCGTCGATGTGCTGTGGCAGGCCGCCACCGGGCGCGAGACGCAGGCGGAGCAGAGGGAGTGCGGAGTGGGCGGATTGCGCGGAGTGGGCGGGGTGTGCGGAGTGGGCGGGGAGCAAGGGTTGCAGTGCGGCGGTCATGGCGTCTCCTGTGGACTGTCGTGCGGTGGGTGGGGGTGACGGGTCGACCGGGTTCACGTACGGCGGTGCCGCGTTCACGCACGGCGGGCGGTGACCCGGTCGGGTGTCGGCCAGCGCACGTCGTACACCCACCCGACGCGTTCGAGGAGACGGATGAACGCGGCGGACGGATCGATCTGGCCGCGGTCGACGCCGTGCCGGGCGCTGGTGGGGTCGGCGTGGTGGAGGTTGTGCCAGCTCTCGCCGAAGGAGAGCAGGGCCAGCGGCCACAGGTTGGTGGCCCGGTCGTGCCGCCGGGTACGGAAGGGGCGCCTGCCGATCATGTGGCACAGCGAGTTCACGCTCCACGTCACGTGGTGCAGCAGCGCGATACGCACAAGTCCCGCCCACAGCAAGGCAGTCAGGGCACGCTGCCACGTACCGCCGATGGCCCAGCCGGCCGCGAACGGCAGCGCGAGGGTGAGGGCGCACAGGGCAGGGAAGGCGCGCGAGACGGCACGGATGTCGCGGTCCGCGAGCAGGTCGGGGGCGTAACGCCCGGCGGACGTGGGCTCGTTGCGGAAGAGCCAGCCGACGTGCGCGTGCGCGAGGCCGCGCAACTGGCCGCGCAGATGCGTGCCGTAGCGGTACGGGGAGTGCGGGTCGCCGGGCCGGTCGGTGAAGGCATGGTGGCGGCGGTGCGTGGCGACCCAGCCGATGACGTCGCCCTGGAAGCTCAGCGAACCGGCCACGGCGAGTGCGACGCGCACGGGACGCACGGCCCGGTAGCCGCCGTGCGTGAGTCCGCGATGGAAGCCGACGGTGACGCCGAGTCCGGTGACGACGTACAACGCGAGGGCCAGCAGGACGTCGGCGGGATGGATGAGACTCCCCCACAGCAGCCAGCCGGCCAGGCCGAGGCCCAGGAACGGGGCGACGACGATCGCCGCGGTGACGGTCACGTACAGGCGATCACTGATGCCGCGTGGGGCGGCCGGTGCGTCGGCGTCCGCTTCGACGGGGAACGGCCCCGCTCCGTCATATCCCTGGGACGGCTGGGCAACGCTCGGCGGCGCCGCGACCTCCGCGGGGCGCGCGGCCTCCGACGTGGGGGAACTGCGCATCATGGACGACACGATGGGGACTCCTTGACCTCGGTGCGGGTGGCGCGGCCGGGGTCACGGGCTGCCCCTGTACGGACGACGGGTGGTGTACTGCCGGGTGGCGGACCGCGGCAGACGGGACGGTCAGACCGCCTCGCGCGGATGCGTACGGTCGGTGGGCCGCCTGCTGGTCTCGATCCACGGCCGGTGCGGGCGCGCGCTGTACGAGGGATCGGCGGCGTACGAAGGATCAGCGGCGTACGAGGGATCGGTGACGTACGAGTGATCCAGGGGGTACGAGGGATCCAGGGGGTACGAGGGATCCAGGGTCAGGTGCAGGCGCGTGTGCGTGCCCTCGGGGCCCGCCGGGTAGCTGCGGCCTTCGTCGCAGGCGAAGAACCGGCGCAGCGCGTCGGCGACCCGCCGTGCCGCTTCCGGGGACGTGGTGACGATGCGGACCTCGGCGCGCTCGGGCAGTGGAGGGGTTTCGGCGGTCATAAGGCGGAACCTGCCTCCGAGCGCGCGGCACCCGGTGTCGTGGAGCCACGAGGCCGAGACCGGCCTGAACGCCGGTATACGAAAGGTCCTCGCTTCCTTCACCGTACTCCTGCGGCACTCCGGCGTGGCCGGAATGGGGCCGATCCGCGCCGCACGGCCGTGGCCCGCGGCCGCCGAACCCACGACACCGCACGGCTCACCCGGGCACCGCGTGCCGCACAACGCGCCCCCACATCGACACGTACTGCCGCCACAGCGGTCCGGTGACGTACGGGACGTCGTGCTCCTCGCAGAGGTCCCGCACCCGTGGGGCCAGTTCGGCGTAGCGGTTGCTGGGGAGGTCGGGGAAGAGGTGGTGTTCGATCTGATGGCCCAGGTTGCCGGACAGGATGTGGAGCAGCGGGCCGCCCTCGAAGTCGGCCGAGCCCTGGATCTGCCGCAGGTACCAGGCGCCGCGGGTCTCCCCCTCGATGTCCGCCTCCGTGAACGTCCTGACCTCGCCGGGGAAGTGACCGCAGAAGATCACCGTGTGCGCCCAGACGTTGCGCAGGGCGTTCGCGGTGAGGTTGCCAAGGAGGCAGGGCAGCGCGGAAGGGCCCGCGAGGAGCGGGAAGAGGACGTAGTCCTTGGCCGCCTGCCGTGCCCCCTTGCGGAGCAGCCGCCCGATCTCGCCGAGCAGGCTCCGTACGCTCTTGCGGCCGGCGGTCACGGCGTCCGCCTCCAGGTCGTACAGGGCTATGCCCCATTCGAAGACGGGCGCGAGCAGGGCTGCGTACAGCGGTTGCAGGAGGTACGCCGGGTGCCAGGGCTGTTCGGGGCTCATGCGCAGGACGGTGTAGCCGAGGTCGCGGTCGCGGCCCACGACGTTCGTGTACGTGTGGTGCAGGTGGTTGTGGGTGTGTTTCCACGCGTCTGCGGGGGTGAGGAAGTCCCACTCCCAGGTCGTGGAGTGGACGGCCGGGTCGCCCATCCAGTCCCACTGGCCGTGCAGGATGTTGTGGCCCAGCTCCATGTTCTCCAGGACCTTGGCGGTGGTGAGCATCGCGGTGCCCGCGAGCCAGGCGGGTGGCAGGAGGGAGACGGCCAGGGCGATGCGGCCGCCCGCCTCCAGACCGCGCTGGACGGCGATCACCGTGTGGATGTACCGGGCGTCCCTGGCTCCGCGCCTGGCGACGATCTCGGCGCGGAGGCGGTCGAGTTCGGCGCCGAAGTCGTCGGTCCAGGGCGGTGGTTCGAGGGGAGGCGCCGCCTTCATCGGGTTCGGGGGCGGCTGGTCTGTGACGGTTGAGGTCACGGATGCTCCTTGAGGGGTCGGGCGGAGAGGCGCGCGCTCAGCGGTCGAGTACGAGGGTGCCGACCGCGGCCTGGACGCAGGTCTGGATCAACTCGCCTTGCGCATCGTGCACTTCGCCGGTTCGCAGGTCGCGTACGCGTCCGTGGAGCAGGGGCACGAGGCAGCCGAAGCAGATGCCTCGGCGGCACCCGTACGGCATGGGCACGCCCGCGCGCTCGCCGGTCACCAGGAGGGGGACGGACGCGGGTGAAGCGACCTCGACTCCGGTGCGCGCGAACCGTACCCGACCGCCTGAGTCGTCGGCGAGGGTGAGTGGGGCAGCAGTCGGTGCGGTGAGGTGGAAGCGCTCCACGTGCAGGCTGCCTGCGCGCGGGCCCTCCGTGCCGCCCGGCCGTTGCCCGTCGGATCGTTGCCCGTCAGGCCGTTCTCCGCCCCGCCGCTCCGCCTCCCAGTGCTCACGCAGTACGGCGAGCAGACCCTCAGGGCCGCAGGCCCACGTCTCGCGGGAGCGCCAGTCCGGGCAGAGCAGGGCGATGTCCCGGGCGGTGATCCGGGCGGCGGTGCGCGTATATCGCAGGTGGAGGCGCAGCCACGTCAACTGGCCTGCCATGTGGGTCAGTTCGGCACGGAACAGGCACTCGTCCGGTGCGGGCGCGCTGTGCAGCAGTACGACGTCGGGGGCCGGCCGGTCGCGACGGAGAACGATCGTACGCAGCATCCCCATGACAGGCGTGATGCCACTGCCCGCCGTCACGAACAGGAGCCGGTCGGGGGTCGCTTCGGGCTCGGGGAACACGAACTCCCCCTGTGCGGGCCCGAGTCGGAGGATGGTGCCGGGTGGCGTGCGGTGTACCAGGTGCGGTGACACCTTGCCGCGGGGGTCCGCCTTGACGGTGATGGTCACCTCGCCGTCCGGTGCACCCGCGGCGGACGTGAGGGAGTACGTGCGCCAGTGCCGTACGCCGTCCAACTCCACGCCCACCGGCAGGTATTGACCGGCCCGGTGGCCGCCGTACCACCCGCGGCCCGGCCGGATCACCAGCGTGGCGGCGTCCGCGGTCTCGGGCCGCACGGCGGTCACCACGCCCGCGGGGTGCCGTGCGGAGAGCAGCGGATCGACGAGGCCGAGGAAGTCGTCCGGGGTGAGGGGTGTGGTCAGCGGGGTCGTCAGAGTGCTCAGGGCTGAGAGGAGGCGTGTGCCGAAGCGGCCGGGGAGGCCCCAGGGCGGCGACTGCGGACGAGGCGCGAAGACAGGCATGCGTACGTGCCCTTCCGGGGGACTCCAGGGCGGGCTTCCGCCAGCGAACCACGTCGGGGTGCCGGGTACAGGGGCGACGGGAGGCGTTCCCGCCAGTAGTGCCGTCGCCACGGCCTGGCAGGACACCCAGGGGAGGACGGCAGTCGACGGCGGCGGGGGCCGCAGGCTGGCACGACGGCGAGGGCCCGCGGGTCTGCGTGCGGTTCTGATTGGCCGGATCGAGTCGACGCGCCTCGCGGGGGTGTGTATGCAGTCCCGGAACCCGGTCCTCCGGCGTCGGATTCCGGGACATCCGGCGATGACCGGGACAGGCCTGCGGGAGCGGTCGTCTTCGTGGTGGGCTACGTCAGGCGGTTCAAGGCGTCGTCGAGGATGTGGCGCAGGCGTAGGGCGTCCGGGGCCAGGGCGGTCACCAGGGCCGCCGGGCCTGCCAGGGGGGTCAGGGCTGCGGAGTCGCCGAGCATCGCCGGTTTTGGGCCTTCGTGTTCGAACTCCGGGCGTACGACGATGAGTTGGCCCACCGCTCGATGGCCTGCCAGGACCGCGGGGCCGTCCCAGCCCGTCGGGGCGCCCGGGCCGCACGACAGTTCCTGGTCCAGGAGTGTTCGGCCGGCTCGGCGCACCGTCAGTCTGCTGTGCAGCAGTCCCGGGGCCTCGCCGGTGCGGCCGAGCACCTGTTCCTCGCGTAGCACCAGCCGTCCGCCCGCCCCGATGTCGGCCCGTGTCGTGACGCGGAGTTCGCTTCCCCGCGCTGAGATCAGTTGCTCCGGCAGCCAGTGCAGTTCCGCGCCGTCGGCGACGGTGAGCGACACGTCGTACCGTGCCGGTGCCCCGTCCTGTCCCGGCAGCGCGATCGTCGCCGCGGCGGATCCGACGCTCAGCCTCGCCCCCTCGGCCACCTCCGCCTCCACCGTCAGGTGGTCCCCGCCCAGGGGGCCGCTCATCGCACCCACCAGCATGACGTGGGCCTCCGGGCCCGTGGTGCGGGTGCGGCGCAGGGCCAGGGGGCCCTCGCCGTGCAGGACGGGCAGGGCTGTGCGGCCTCGGGCGTCCGGGCGGGCGGCGATGCGGGCTCGGGCTTGGACGCCTGCGGGGCTTTGGGGTGGTCGGGGGGACGGGGGGTGGTGGGTCACTGTGTCGGTTCGGCTGTGGTCGATGCCGGTGCGGTCTGCTTCTTCGTCCATGTCGCGTGCTGCTCACGTACCCATCGCGCCACCGGCGTGACGTGTTCCTCCGAGCGCAGTGACTGGAACACCACCGGCAGTTCCGCGCGCTGGGCCTTCGCGTCGGCGGCCATGCGGGCCAGGTCCGAGCCCACGTACGGAGCCAGGTCGGTCTTGTTCACCACGAGGAGGTCCGCCGTTGTGACGCCGGGGCCGCCCTTGCGGGGGATGTCGTCGCCTCCCGCCACGTCGATGACGAAGATCTGTGCGTCTACCAGGCCGCGCGAGAAGGTTGCGGTCAAGTTGTCGCCGCCGGACTCCACGAGGATGAGGTCCAGTGGGCCGACCTCGTCCTCCAGGTCCTCCACCGCCTCCAGGTTCGCGGAGATGTCGTCTCGGATGGCGGTGTGGGGGCAGGCTCCTGTCTCCACCGCCGTGATGCGTTCGGGCGGCAGGACTGCCTCGCGGAGGAGGAACTCCGCGTCCTCTCGGGTGTAGATGTCGTTGGTCACGACTGCGAGGGAGAGTTCGGTGCGGAGGGTCTGGCAGAGGGCTGCCACTGTTGCCGTCTTGCCCGAGCCCACTGGGCCGCCCAGGCCGATGCGGAGGGCTCGGCGGGTGCCGTCGGGGCGGTGGGCGTCCGCGCTTACGGCTGCGCCGTCGCTTTCGTGGGTGTGGTTGAGGTGCATGGATTGGTTCCTTTGTTTGGGGTGTGGTGGTGGGGAGTTGTTCGGTTGTGGGTGGGGCCTCGCGGGTGGCGCCCCAGGCCCGCCCCTTCCCCGTAACCAGGGGCTGCCGCCCCTGGACCCCGCCATCGCCGCTTCGCGGCTCGTCCTCAAACGCCGGACGGGCTGAATAGGGAAGGCGGGTGGGAAATGGCCCGTCGAGGGGGTCCCCCTGCTCCTTAAGAGCTTGGGGGAGTTTGAGGACTAGGCCGTTCAGGCCGATACGGGGGTCCGGGGGCGGAGCCCCCGGCACGGCCTAAGACGCGAACAAGCGCACCGCCCACCCCGCATGCCCCTCCGCCCCCACCTCCAACAGCGGCGCCGACGCGGCGGGCAGCGCGTCCACCCCCTCCCCCACCGCCCGCCGAGCGGACTCCGCGGCGGCCCGCGCCACCTCGTCCAACTGCGGTGCGAGACGGGCCAGAACGGCCGTCGCGTCGAACGGGTCGAGGCTCAGGAGGCGTACCACCGCGGTGGCGGGGCCGCTGACGGACTCGTACGCGGAGCAGTACGCAGCGTCCTCCGCGTCGAGGCCGGCAGCCCGCGCCGCCACGCCGAGGACGACGGGCTGGTGGGCCCCTTTGGGGAACTGGCGTGCCAGCGCGTCGAGTTCGGGGGCGGGCCACGCGACCCGCGCGGCCCGCAGCAACTGTCGCCCCAGCCTGCGCGCAGCCACCCGCAGCGCGGCCGACGGCGTGCGCGCGTCCGCCGCCTCGTCGAGGGCGACGGGGTCGAGTCCGAGCGCGGCGGCTGCGGCCAGGGCGGCCGACACCGTGCCGGTCGTGTGCAGGCGGCCCCGGCAGAAGTCCTCCAGGGACGCCGCCCCGGTGATCCGGCCCGCCTTCACGGCCGCCTCGGCCCCGCCGGAGTGCGCGTGGCCCCCGGCGGGAAAGCGGCCGTCGGCCAGGACGAGCAGTGCGGCTCGTGACATGTCGGGTCACCGCCTCAGAACAGGAAGTACCGCTGGGCCAGCGGCAGTTCGGCGGCGGGTGCGGGTTCGACGAGTTCGCCGTCGATGCGTACGGCGAAGCTGTCGGGGGCGACCTCGACGCGCGGCAGGGCGTCGTTCTCGCGCATGTCGGCCTTCGTACGGCCTCTGGTCGAGTTGATTGGAACGAACGCTCTATCCAATGCGAGTCGTTCAGGCAGATCGTCGTCCAGCGCGGACTGCGTCACGAAGTTCAGCGAATTGCGCGCGGGCGCCTTGCCGTGCCCGCCGAACATGGGGCGCGGCAGGACCGGTTGCGGTGTCGGGATGGAAGCGTTGGCGTCACCCATCTGGGCGTACGCGATCTGCCCGCCCTTCAGCACCACCTGCGGTTTCACGCCGAAGAACGCGGGGTTCCAGAGGACCAGGTCGGCCAGCTTGCCGCTCTCGACCGAGCCCACCTCCCCCTCGATCCCCTGCGCGATCGCCGCGTTGATCGTGTACTTGGCTACGTACCGACGCGCTCGGTGGTTGTCGGCCCTGGTGTCACCCGGGAGCGAACCGCGCCGCCGCTTCATCACATGGGCCGTCTGCCAGGTCCGCAGGATGACCTCGCCGACGCGCCCCATCGCCTGCGAGTCCGAGGACATGATGGAGATGGCGCCCAGGTCGTGGAGGATGTCCTCCGCCGCTATCGTCGTCGGGCGGATGCGGGACTCGGCGAAGGCGAGGTCCTCCGGCACGGCCGGGTTGAGGTGGTGACAGACCATCAGCATGTCGAGGTGCTCCTCGACGGTGTTGACGGTGTGCGGGCGGGTCGGGTTGGTCGAGCTGGGGAGCATGTTCGGCAGCGAGACCGCCGTGATCATGTCCGGCGCGTGGCCGCCGCCCGCGCCCTCCACGTGGAAGGCGTGCAGCGTGCGCCCGCCGACGGCCGCGAACGTCGCGTCGACGAAGCCCGCCTCGTTCAACGTGTCGGTGTGGACGGCGAGTTGGGCGCCCGTGTCCTCGCACACGTTCAGGCAGGCGTCGATCACCGCCGGAGTCGCGCCCCAGTCCTCGTGGATCTTGAAGCTGACGGCGCCCGCGCGGAGCTGGGCGTGCATGGACGCGGCCGATGTGGTGTTGCCCTTGCCCAGGAAGCCGATGTTGACCGGGGCGTTCTCCATGGCGGCGAACATCCGGGCCAGGTGCCAGGCGCCGGGGGTGATGGTGGTGGCCTTGCTGCCCTCGGCGGGGCCGGTGCCGCCGCCGATGAGCGTGGTGACCCCGGAGGCCAGTGCCTCGTCGACGATGGTCGGCGAGATGAAGTGGATGTGGGTGTCGATGCCGCCCGCGGTCAGTATCTTGCCGTTGCCCGCGATGACTTCGGTCTCCGGGCCGATGACCAGGTCGGGGTGTACGCCGTCCATCGTGTCCGGGTTGCCGGCCTTGCCGATGCCGGTGATGCGGCCGTCGCGGATGCCGACGTCCGCCTTGACCACGCCCCAGTGGTCGATGACGACGGCGCCGGTGATCACGGTGTCGGGCGTTCCCTCGGCGCGGGTCGCCCGGGACTGGCCCATCGACTCACGGATGACCTTGCCGCCGCCGAACACCGCCTCGTCGCCGGAGCGTCCGGGGCCGCCGCAGCGGTCCTCCTCGATCTCGACGAGCAGGCCGGTGTCGGCGAGCCGGATCCGGTCGCCGGTCGTGGGGCCGAAGAGGTCGGCGTACGCGGCACGGGAGAGCTCAGGCATCGAGGGCACCTCCGGTCTCGCCGCGCAGCCCGGGTACGACGCGCGCGCCGGCGAGCGGGACCAGCGTGACCTCGACGGGAATGCCGGGCTCGAAGCGCACGGCGGTGCCCGCGGCGATGTTCAGCCGCTGGCCGCGCGCGGCGGCGCGGTCGAACTCCAGGCCGGGGTTGGCCTCGGCGAAGTGGTAGTGGGAGCCGACCTGGACGGGGCGGTCGGCTGCGTTGAGGACGGTCAACGGGGTGGTCGCGCGGCCCTCGTTGAAGGCGACGGGCTCGTCCGCGAAGAAGATCTCGCCCGGGACGGGTTGCATACGGCTCGTACCCCCGTCAGACGATCGGCTCGTGGACGGTGACGAGCTTGGTACCGTCCGGGAAGGTCGCCTCGACCTGCACGTCGTGGATCATCTCGGGGATGCCCTCCATGACGTCGTCCCGCGTGAGCACCGTGCGGCCCGACGACATCAGGTCGGCGACGCTGCGGCCGTCGCGGGCCCCTTCGAGGATGTGCGACGTGATGAGCGCGATCGCCTCGGGATGGTTGAGGCGCAGGCCGCGGGCACGGCGCTTCTCGGCCACGTCGGCGGCCACATGGATGAGCAGTCTTTCCTGCTCGTGCGGGGTCAGTTGCACGTCCCACCTCACAGTCCTCGCTCCGGACCGTGCGGGGTCCGGCTGCCGCGGCCACCGCGACGGGTATAGATGTAGCGGGCAGTGAAGTACCTGCCGGTGTACACCTTGGCGTACGAAATCCCCAGGTGGCGTGGCAGGGCAGGCTAGTTGGACGGAGTTTCAGCGAGGTTAACCAGCCCTTGACTTCGTCATGACCGGCGGCAGGGGTTCCCCATACCCATCAGGCGTCGCGCATGCCCGTCGGGGCCTCACGGCACCCTTCAGGCAATCCGACGGCTTCAGGTCATGTGGGGCCCGCGGTGCTCGGCCGCGATGCCGAAGCGCTGCCGCTCCCCCGCGCCGGACGACGTGGAGCCGATCCGCGAGACGGAGCTGATGACCGGCTCGTCCGCCGGAGCGGGGGCCTCCGCGATCCCGTCGACCGCCTCGATCCCCTCGGCCTCTTCGAGCAACCGCAGGTCATCGGCGGACACAAGGGCCACGAGCGGCTTGCCGTGGCGGGTGACGACCACACGCTCGTTGCCGTAGACAACGCGGTTGATCAGATCGGCGAGCTCTGCGCGGGCTTGCGTCACCGGAATCTCGTAGGCCATACCCCCATCATAACGTCATGTACGTCCTGTACATTTTTTACAGAGGCCGTCGCCCGGCGACGGCACCCGCAGGCATGCCCATGCGCCCGCACGCATGCCGTACACATCGGGAGGCACGCTCATGCAGCAGCCGTTCGCCCGCCACGTCCTGCCGGAGTTCACCGAGCGCACCAGCTCGGGGCTCCGCACGCTGGATCCGTACTCCAAGCTCCTCGAGGAACGGATCGTCTTCCTCGGCACTCCTGTCGACGACGTCTCCGCGAACGACGTGATGGCGCAGCTCCTGCACCTGGAGTACGTCGCGCCGGACCGGGACATCTCGCTGTACATCAACTCGCCGGGCGGCTCGTTCAGCGCGGCCACGGCGATCTACGACACGCTGCGCTACACGACCTGTGACGTGGAGACCGTCTGCCTCGGCCAGGCCGCGTCCGCCGCCGCGGTGCTGCTCGCCGCGGGCACGCCGGGGAAGCGGTCGATCCTGCCCGGCGCGCGCGTGCTGCTCCAGCAGCCGGCGCTCCCGGAGGAGTTGCGGGGCCAGCCGACCGATCTCGCCATCCAGGCCGACGAACTGCGGCGCACCCGTACGCTCCTGGAGGAGATGCTCGTACGGCACACGGGGCGCGACGCGGAGCGGGTCACGGCGGACATCGAGCGCGACATGGTCCTGGACGCCGCGGCCGCGGTGGAGTACGGCCTTGTGGACCGGGTCGTGCCGAGCCGCAGGGCTTCGCGCACGGACGCCGGGTGAGGCCCCGGTGCTGCCCGAACTGCCGCCGCTGCCCGCGCTCACCCGCGCCGAGGGGGAGGTGATCGACGCCTATCTGGCGGTGGTGGACCTCGTCGGCAGGATCAATCCGGCGCGCGCCGAGCGCACGTACGGCGGGCTGCGCGCCGCACAGGCGCTGGTCAGCAGGGCGACGGAACTGCGGGACGCGCTGGTCCTGATGCACCAGCGGGGCGAAACGGAAGTCCACACGGAGACGTTGGCGCGGGCCCTGCGGGTCCTGGACGGCGAGCGGCGCGCCGCGCGCGTGACCGTACCGCCGCCCGCCGTCGGCGAGGACGCGCCACCGACCGCGGGCTGAACGATCCTCCGGCCGTCACGGCGCCGCGCCGAGGGTGCGCCGTCGCGCCGATCGCCTCCAGGAGCGCCCCGGCCGCAGCGCGCCCGCGCCATCCGTCCGTTGAGGGTGCGGACGGCTGCGGAGGTGAGGGGCGCGGTGTCCGGCGTGGCCGGAAGTACGACCAGACGGGGTAGCCCTTTCGGTGTACGAATCGCTCGTACACACGAGCCTCTGGAGTTGCGCAACTCCCGTACGTGCCACGCGGAACGGGACGTTCCGGTGCTGTTCGGACAGTCGTCGCCGAGTGTGATCTGAGTCCTTTTCGGGCGCTGTCCACCTGAACGGGTCAGCCGTGAGGAGCCTCACATACTGCCGATTCGGCTCGGTTTTTTCGCCACTCTCGGGTGAAGATCCCTTCCGACGACAAGCCCCCGCCACAAGCGGCGGGGCGGTCCGGGCGGACGCCGAGTCCTGCCGCCACCCGGATGACCGGTCGACATCTGTGCATCGGCAGGAGTGGAGGACCCAGCATGGCGGGCCGTCCGGGAGACCGGGAGGCCCTTGGGGTGAAGTCGTAAATCGACCGGGCATCTTCGCCTGCCCGAACCCGACAGGTCATCCTTCACAGGCGGCTGACGAAGGGTTGCGCATGACTGCGCTGAATCGTGTTCCGTCGCTGCTGACGAGGGCCGGTACCGCATCGGCACTCACGCTCGCCGCCGTGGGCGGCACCATCGTGGCCCCCGGACTCGTCTCCGAGGCCGAGGCAGCCACACACGGGACGAAGGCGCTCAAGATCGCGGCTTCCAAGAAGGGCTCTCCGTACGGCTACGGAGCGGTGGGACCGCACCGGTTCGACTGCTCGGGCCTCACGCTCTACTCGTACAAGCGCGTGGGCAAGAAGCTGCCGCGCACCGCCGCACAGCAGTACAACAAGACCCGCCACATCTCCAAGGGCAACCGCACCCGCGGTGACCTGGTGTTCTTCCACTCCGGCCGGAGTGTCTACCACGTCGGCATCTACGCCGGAAAGGGAAAGATCTGGCACGCCCCGAAGCGGGGCACGGTGGTCCGTCTGGAGAAGATCTGGACCAGCAGCGTCTGGTACGGCCGGGTCCGCTAGCCCGGCGTGCGGACGGCGGCCGACGGCCGCGAGGCGGCAGCCGCCGTCCGCACAAGCCCTGTCCGCACAGGCCCTGTCTCCACAGGCCCCGTCCGCACAGGCCCCGCGTCCGCACGGGTGCCCGCCAGGAGTGGATCGCGCCGGCGCGGGTTACTCGTACTGCATGTCCGACCAAGGCCGCTCCGACTCAGGCCGCAACGAGACCCCACTCGAACGCGCCGACCGCAACTTCACCGAGCTCCTGCAGGAGCTGAGGGTCACTCAGACCGGGGTGCAGATCCTCTTCGCGTTCCTGCTCACGCTCGCGTTCACTCCCCGCTTCCCGTCGCTCGACACGATGCAGCGCGCCACGTACGTCACCACGCTGCTGCTCGCCGTCCTGGCGGCCGCCTTGTTCACCGCGCCCGCCGCGGTGCACCGGGGGCTGTTCCAGCGGGGCGCCAAGCCGCTCATCGTCCGGGTGTCGTCGCGGCTCGCCGGGATCGGACTCGGCGTCCTGGTCCTCGCGCTCACCGGTTCAGTGCTGCTCGTCGTGGACGTCGCGGCGAGCCGGACCGGCGCGATCGCCGCCGCCGCGGGCACGCTGCTGGTGTGCGGCGGGCTGTGGGGACTGCTGCCGCGGGCGGTCGCACGGGCCGGGGAACGATCGGGCGAGGTGCGGTCGGCCGACGCCGAGGGTGGCGAGGGCAGCAGCGGGCTCACGTGAACAGCGGCTCCGCCAAGACCCACTGACGCCAGCCCCGCTCACGCACCAGCCCCGCCCACGCATCGGCCACGTCAACGCACCCCCACGACGCGGCCCGCAGACGGTGACCCCGTCAACCCGCCCCGCCGCCCGCGTCAACTCTGCACCGGCACCGACCACGGCAACGTGATCCACACCGTCTTGCCGCCCTCCGCCGTGGGGCAGATCGAGAGCCTGCCGCCGCACTCGGCGGTGAGCCATCTGATGATGACCATGCCGCGGCCGTTGTCCTGCTGGACGGCGGCGGGCAGGCGCTTGGGGTAGCGCGGGTGGCTGTCGGTGACGCCGATGCGCAGCTGCTCGTCCCGGTCGAGCTGGACGTCCACGGTGAAGGTGGGCGACTGGCCGAGGGTGTGCTGCACGGCGTTCGTGGCGAGCTCGGAGACGATGAGCCGCACGGTGTCGCCGACGTCGGCACCGGCCGGCAGACCCCACTCCGAGAGGACGTCGGCCACGTACCTGCGGGCGGCGGAGACCGAGACAGGATCGCTCGGCAGAGTGACGGATGCTTCCTGGAGGTCTGCCATGGCGACGCTGTCCCTTTCCCACCGGGACCGGACTCCGACTCGTGGCGGAAGAACTCGAGGACAGTCCCGGAACTGGTGCTTCGCGCCAGACTGCCACTCCTGGGCCGGTGACGCGCGGCGATCCACCGAGATGTGCATATATCTGTCGCTCGAAGCGGTGAACTCTGCGACGGCAGACCGTATTTGGGCGCAAGACTGGCGCTTCCTCTACAGTCTCCCGCTGTCCCGTACGGTTGGCGCGGACGTCCGGAAGGAGACGGACATGCAGTACGGTCCCGCGGTGCGGCGCCGCAAACTCGGCGCGGAGTTGCGGGCGCTGCGCGGACTCGCCGGACTCACCAGTGGCGAGGCGGCCGCGCGCGTCGGCTGGCACCAGTCGAAGGTGAGCCGGATCGAGACCGGACGCTCCGGAGTGCGCGCGTCCGACGTGCGGCTCCTTCTGGAGGCGTACGACGTGGAGGACCCGCAGTTGCGGGAACTCCTGGTCGCGCTCGCGGGCGGCGACGACGAGACCGGGCGGCACCACTGGTGGCACGCCTACCGCGGTCTGCTGCCGCCCGCCTACCGCGATTTCATCAGCCTGGAGTCACAGGCCTGCCGGGTGCGCACCCTGGAGACCACCGTCGTCCCCGGCCTGCTGCAGACCCCGGACTACGCCCGCGCGGTGACACGTGCCGCGCTCGGCGGGCTTCCGGAGGAGCAGGTGGAGGCCCTGGTCCAGGTGCGCCTGGCCCGTCAGGACGTGCTGCGCAACAATCCGCCGCTCAGGCTGAGCGTGATCCTCGACGAGGCGGTGCTCCGCCGCCAGGTGGGCGGGCCCGAGGTGCTCGCGGGGCAGATGCGGCGGTTACTGGAGGCGGCACGGCTCCCCCAAGTCCGGGTCCAGGTACTGCCGTTCGCGGCGGGAGAGCACATCGGGTTGATTGGATCTTTCGTTATTCTCTCCTTTCCGAACATTTCTGATCTGGATGTGGTTGTTCTCGACCACTTGACGAGTAGCCTCTACCTCGAACGGAAAGAAGACCTCAAGGCGTACACCAACGCTTTCAACTCTCTTCAGGGAAAGGCGCTTTCCGTTAAGGATTCAATGGATTTCATCGCCGGGTTAGGTGACGGCGCGTAAGGAGGCACCATGACTGCACTGCCTCGGTACGTTCCCTCCAGCACGTCTCTCAGGGACGCGCGGTGGCGGCGCAGCAGCCGCAGCAATGGAATGAACAACTGCGTGGAAACCGCATCGCTCGGCTCGGGACCGCTCGCCGGTCTGCTCGCCGTGCGCGACTCGAAGGCCACGGCAGGCCCGGCCGTGCTCTTCTCCCCTGCCGCCTGGGAGGGCTTCATCGACGCCCTTCGGTGATGCCCGGGTGACTGCGCCGGACCCTGGACCCAGGTCTCAGGTGCCAGATCTCAGGAGTCAGGGTGCGGTGCGGCTGATCACGCGGACGGCGTCGGCGACCTGTGCGTCGCTGAGGTCGGCACGTGCGGTCAGCCGCAACCGTGAAATGCCGTCGGGTACCGACGGCGGGCGGAAACAGCCGACGGCGAGGCCCGCACCTCGGCAGTCGGCCGCCCAGCGCACCGCCGCTTCCGGCGAAGGCGCGCGCACCGAGACGACGGCGGCGTCGGGACGTACCGCCGAAAGCCCTTCCCCCGTCAGGAGTTCGTGGAGCCCGGACGCCACCGCGCGCACCCGCGTGGCCCGTTCCGGCTCGCGGCGCAGCACGCGCAGGGCCGCGAGCGCCGCACCGGCGGCGGCCGGGGCGAGACCGGTGTCGAAGATGAGCGTGCGGGCCGCGTTGACCAGGTGGTCGATGACCTTGGCCGGGCCGAGCACGGCGCCGCCCTGACTGCCGAGGGACTTCGACAGCGTGACCGTGGCCACCGCACCCGGAGCGCCCGCGAGCCCCGCCGCGTGCAGGGCGCCGCGCCCGCCCTCGCCGAGCACGCCGAGGCCGTGGGCGTCGTCGACGAGCAGTCCGGCGCCGAACTCCCGGCATACATCGGCGAGTTGGGGCAGTGGCGTGGCATCGCCGTCGACCGAGAACACCGAGTCCGTGACGACGACCGCGGGGCCTTGATGGGTGCCGAGCGCCTTGCGTACCGCGTCCGGATCCGTGTGCGGCACCACCTGCGTCGTCCCGCGCGCGAGACGGCAGCCGTCGATGAGGGAGGCGTGGTTGCCCGCGTCGGAGACGATCAGCGAGCCGTGCGGGGCGAGTGCGGTGACCGCCGCGAGGTTCGCCGCGTACCCGGAGGACAGCACGAGCGCCGACTCGAAGCCGCAGAACGCGGCCAGCTCGCGCTCCAGTTCGGCGTGCAGCTCGGTGGAGCCGCTGACCAGGCGCGAGCCGGTCGCGCCGCCGCCCCAGCGGTGGGCCGCGGCCGCCGCGCCTTCGGTGACCTCCGGGTGCCGGGCGAGCCCCAGGTAGTCGTTGCCCGCGAGATCGAGGAGACCGGATTCGGCCGGGCGCGGGCGCAGCGTACGCACCAGACCCGCCCGCTCGCGCAGTCGTGCCTGCTCGTCGATCCAGTCGAACGGCGAGCTCGCCATGAGGGCCTCCGGGACGTCGTGGGCCGCCGCGGCCGCGATGCGGGCACAGGGCGTACGGACACAGGGTTTGTAGACAGTGCACAGACCCTAGCCGCCGCACCACCGGGCCATGGTGTGGCAATACCCACACCTCCCGATGGTTCTGTTGTGCACTGTCTCCATGGTCAGAAAGACTGGCGTACGTCAGGATCAGCGCCATGGATCTGCTCAACACGCTGGTGGACAAGGGGCTTCGGCGCGAACTGCCGACCCGTGACGAGGCGCTTGCCGTGCTCGCGACCTCCGACGACGAGTTGCTCGATGTGGTGGCGGCGGCCGGAAAGGTGCGGCGCCACTGGTTCGGCCGTCGAGTGAAACTCAACTATCTGGTCAACCTGAAGTCGGGCCTGTGCCCCGAGGACTGCTCGTACTGCTCGCAGCGGCTCGGCGCCGACACGGGGATCCTCAAGTACACGTGGCTGAAGCCGGACGAGGCGTCGAAGGCCGCGGCGGCCGGGCTTGCCGGCGGTGCCAAGCGGGTGTGCCTGGTGGCGAGCGGCCGCGGGCCCACGGACCGGGACGTCGACCGCGTCTCCGACACCATCAAGACCATCAAGGAAGAGAACGAGGGCGTCGAGGTCTGTGCCTGCCTCGGCCTGCTCTCCGACGGCCAGGCCGAGCGGCTGCGCGGCGCGGGCGCGGACGCGTACAACCACAACCTCAACACGTCCGAGGCGACGTACGGCGACATCACCAAGACGCACACGTACGCCGACCGCGTCGACACCGTGCAGAAGGCGCACGCGGCCGGGCTCTCCGCCTGCTCCGGCCTGATCTCGGGCATGGGCGAGACGGACAAGGACCTGGTCGACGTCGTCTTCGCGCTGCGCCAGCTCGACGCGGACTCCGTGCCGGTGAACTTCCTGATCCCCTTCGAGGGCACCCCGCTCGCCAAGGAGTGGAACCTCACCCCGCAGCGCTGCCTGCGGATCCTCGCCATGGTCCGGTTCGTCTGCCCGGACATCGAGGTCCGCATCGCGGGCGGCCGCGAACTGCACCTGCGCACGCTGCAGCCGCTCGCCCTGCACCTCGCCAACTCGATCTTCCTCGGCGACTACCTGACCAGTGAGGGCCAGGCCGGCAAGGCCGACCTGGAGATGATCGCGGACGCCGGGTTCGAGGTGGAGACCACGGACCAGGTGACGCTGCCTGAGCACCGCAGGGGCGGCGGTTGCGGTTCGGTCTGCGGCTCGGAGGAGTCTGCGAACTCCGCGTGCGGGTCGAAGGAGGCGGAGGTGCCCGCGGCCGAGGCCGAGGTGCCCGAGGCGCGCACGGACCTGGTGGCGGTACGCCGCCGGGGCGCGGGAACGGATCTGGCGCCCAATGCGTGACGGACATACCACCCCCGGCCCGGACGTCCAGGAGATCCTCGACCTCGACCGCGCCCACGTCTGGCACCCCTACGGCCCGATGCCCGGCCGCGTGGACCCGCTGGTCGTGGAGTCGGCGAGCGGGGTGCGGCTGCGCGTCGGCGGCGTCGGCGAGCTGGTCGACGGCATGTCGTCGTGGTGGTCGGCCATCCACGGCTACAACCACCCCGTCCTCAACGAGGCGGTGCGCGGCCAGTTGGAGCAGATGAGCCACGTCATGTTCGGCGGGCTCACGCACGAGCCCGCCGTACGCCTGGCGAAGCGACTTGTCGACCTGACGCCGGACGGCCTGGAGCACGTGTTCCTCTCCGACTCCGGCTCGGTGTCCGTCGAGGTCGCCGTCAAGATGTGCCTCCAGCACTGGCGCTCGGTCGGCCGCCCCGAGAAGCGGCGGATGCTGACCTGGCGCGGCGGCTACCACGGCGACACCTGGCAGCCGATGGCCGTGTGCGACCCCGACGGCGGCATGCACAGCCTGTGGCAGGGCGTACTCCCCCAGCAGGTGTTCGCGGACCTGCCTCCGGCCGGTTTCGACGCGTACGACGACACGTACGCGCAGCACCTCCACGACATGGTCGGACAGCACGCGCACGAGCTGGCGGGCGTGATCGTCGAGCCGGTGGTGCAGGGCGCGGGCGGCATGCGCTTCCACTCGCCCCGCTATCTGCGGGCGCTGCGCGAGGCGTGCGACGCGCACGACGTGCTGCTCGTCTTCGACGAGATCGCGACGGGCTTCGGGCGCACGGGCGCGCTGTTCGCTGCGGAGCACGCGGGCGTCACGCCCGACGTGATGTGTCTGGGCAAGTCCCTGACCGGCGGATATCTGACGATGGCGGCGACGCTGTGCACCGCGCGGGTCGCGCAGGGCATCGCCCGCGGCGAGGTGCCGGTGCTCGCGCACGGGCCGACGTTCATGGGCAACCCGCTGGCGGCGGCGGTCGCCAACGCCTCGATCGACCTGCTCGTCGGCCAGGACTGGCGGACGGAGGTCAAGCGCGTCGAGACGGCACTGCGGGCCGGGCTCGCTCCGGCGGCCGAGCTGCCCGGCGTACGTGACGTACGGGTCCTCGGCGCGCTCGGGGTCGTGCAGCTGGACCACCAGGTCGACATGGCCGCGGCGACGGCTGCCGCCGTGCGCGAGGGCGTGTGGGTGCGGCCGTTCCGCGACCTGATCTACACGATGCCGCCGTTCATCACGGGTGACGACGACGTGGCGCGGATCGGCCGGGCGGTGTGCGCGGCGGCGGAGGCGAGCACGGCGGCGACGGCCTCGGCTCGCGGGGCGGTGTCGGCATGAGCGTGCTCATGGTGTCCGGTACGGGGACGGAGATCGGCAAGACGATGACGACGGCGGCCGTGGCGGCGCTGGCCGTCGCCGCCGGACGCAGCGTCGCCGTGCTCAAGCCCGCCCAGACCGGCGTGGGTCCCGGGGAGCCGGGCGACGCCGACGAGGTCGTACGGCTCGCGGGTGACCAGGTGACGGCGGTCGAACTCGCCCGCTACCCCGAGCCGTTGGCCCCGGCCACGGCCGCGCGGCGGGCCGGGCTGCCCGCGGTGACGCCCGCCGAGGTGGCCGAGGCCGCGGAGAAGTTGGCGGCCTCGCACGACCTGGTCCTGGTGGAGGGGGCGGGCGGCCTGCTCGTCCGCTTCGACGAGCAGAGGCGGACCCTCGCGGACGCGGCCCGCCTCCTGAACGCGCCCGTCCTCGTGGTCACCACCGCCGGCCTGGGCACCCTCAACATGACGACCCTCACCGGCGAGGCCCTACGAGCCCGCGGCCTCACCACCCGGGGCATCGTCATCGGCGCCTGGCCCCACACCCCGGACCTGGCCTCCCGCTGCAACCTGACAGAACTGGCCGCCGAGGCGGGGGCCCCGCTGCTGGGGGCGCTGCCCGAGGGGGCGGGGCGACTGGGGCCGGAGGAGTTCCGGGCGGGGGCGGGAGAGTGGCTCGCCCCGGAGCTGGGCGGCGGATGGACACTGGGAGCAACCACGTAGCCCGTCCGGCCCTCAGTTTCGGGAAGGGGCGGGACTGGGGAAATACCCCCCATGCCCCGCGACCCGATCCACCACCCCCTCTTCGCCCGCTTCTACGCCCGCCAAAGCGTCGCGGCGGAGCCCGTGATCGCCCCGCACCGCAAGGAACTCCTGCGGGGCGTCACGGGCCGGGTGATCGAGGTGGGCGCGGGCAACGGACTGAACTTCGCGCACTACCCGGGCACGGTCGCCGAGGTGGTGGCGATCGAGCCGGAGCGAGTGCTGCGCAGACTGGCCGTGACGGCGGCGATGCGCGCGGACGTCCCGGTGGACGTGGTGCCGGGGGCGGCGGAGGCCCTGCCGGTGAAGAGCGAGGCGTTCGACTTCGCGGTGGCGTCGCTGGTGCTGTGCAGCGTACGGAACGTGCCCAGGGCGCTGGCGGAGCTGCGGCGGGTGCTGCGGCCGGGCGGTGAGCTGCGGTTCTTCGAGCACGGCCGGGCTCCGGGCGGCGCGATGGTGGCGGTCCAGCGCGCCCTGGACCGCACGGTGTGGCCGCCGCTGTTCGGCGGCTGCCACGTCAGCAGGGACACGGTGGGCGCGCTGCGCGCCGCCGGGTTCGAGCTGGGCCCCTACCGGCGGTTCCTGATCCCCGAGAGAGGGCCGCGCCTGCCCATGTCGTACTGCGTCCTGGGCTCGGCGAGGCGCCCGCCGGCGGACGACACCGGGCCCGGGACGGGCGCCTGAACAAGGCCTGCGGCCTCAGATCGGCTGCGCGAGATTGACCGCGTTGCCGTCCGGGTCCTGGATGTGGGCGACCCGCTGCCCCCAGGGCATGTCGTTGGCCGGGCCGAGCACCGTGCCGCCGAGGGCCTCGACGCGGGAGAGCAGTTCGTCCACGGCGTCCACCGTCACGCTCAGGAGCGAGCGCTGGGGTGTGCCCAGCTGGACGCTCTTGTCGGCGACGATGGCGAGGTCCGAGTCCTTGATGCGCAGGTCGACGAAGAACGTGGGTCCCTCCTCGGGCACCCGGGCCGTCTCCTCGGCGCCGAGGAGCTGCTGGTAGAAGGTGACGAGACGGTCCAGATCGGGGGTGATCAGCATCGGCTGGATGGTGGCGGGCATGACGCCGTCCTCCTTGTGGTCGCGGCCGGTTTCCTGGTGCTGACCGGCGGGCGGCCCCCAACTCATCGGCCCCTCACCGAGGAATACCGCGCCGGTCGCCGGACCGCAACCGCCCCGCACGGGCCGGCTCACGGGACCGATCCGTCACAGGCTCCACTGCCGCAGCTCACGCGCTATGTCGTGGACGCTCGCCCCGTCCTCCTTGACCAGCCGCGCCAGATCCCGCACCTGCTCGGGCGAGGTCACCACCTTCACGCCGCTGGCGACGAGATAGGCGTACGCGACCGAGGAGGCGAAGAGCGCGTTCGAGCGTTCGAGGGCGGGCAGGTGCAGCAGGAGCTGGAGCAGGGCGGCGGCGCGGTCGTGCGGGCCTTCGTAGACGGGCACGCCGAAGATCTCCGCCTCGTGGCGGGCCACGGCGGCCACCAGGGCGCCCCAGTCGGTGACTTGAGGGTCTCCCGGCGTCTTGTGCTCGGCGACCATGAGGAGCCAGGCGAGGTCGATTCTGAGGTTCAAGGGTCAGCGACGACCCTCGCGCTCCGCGCCGAACTCCTCGGCGAAGACCGACTCGTACTGCTTCATGAAGTCGGCGGCGGCCTCCACGAAGGTGTGGCCGAGCTCGCCCGCGTCCTGCTTGACGAGTTCTTCGATGTAGCGGTTCACACTCATGCCGCGGGCCAGGGCGCGTTCCCGCGCGGCCCGGGCGGTGTCCTCGTCCACCCGCACGTTCAACTGAGTCTTCGCCATGCCCACAAGCTAGCGCCGATCCGCTAGCACCGACAAGAGGGCCGGGAGAGCCGGGAGGCCCGGTGTCCGGCCCCGGCCCCGGCAGCCCCGGCCGGGTGCCCCTTACACGCGCCTCAGGGACCGACCTGCGAGGGATACCAGCCACCCGGTCCGAGCCTCTACTCTCTGCTGGCATACGCGAGTCGGGACGGCCACAACCGGGGAGGCGGCCTTGTCCACACCTGCTTCTACGCCGAACACGGAGCACGCCGAGCCGCCGGGCGTCGCCGCCCGCGCACGCGGCCTGACCAAGGCCTACGGCTCCGGCGAGACGGCCGTGATCGCCCTGGACTCGGTCGACGTGGACATCGCGCGGCAGCGGTTCACCGCCGTGATGGGTCCCTCGGGTTCCGGCAAGTCCACGCTGATGCACACCCTGGCCGGGCTCGACTCGGTCTCGGCGGGCCAGGTGTGGCTGGGCGGGACGGAGATCACCGGGCTCAAGGACCGGGAGCTGACGCGGCTGCGGCGGGACCGGGTGGGCTTCATGTTCCAGTCCTTCAACCTCATCCCGACGCTCAACGCGCGCGAGAACATCACGCTGCCCATGGACATCGCGGGCCAGCGCCCCGACGCCGAGTGGCTGGAACACGTCATCGACACCCTCGGCCTGCGCGACCGCCTCAGCCACCGGCCCGCCCAGTTGTCCGGCGGCCAGCAGCAGCGCGTGGCGTGCGCGCGTGCGCTGGCCTCACGGCCGGAGCTGATCTTCGCCGACGAGCCGACCGGCAACCTCGACTCGCGGGCCGGGCTCGAAGTGCTCGGGTTCCTGCGCGAGGCGGTGGACACGCTGGGCCAGACGGTGGTGATGGTGACGCACGACCCGGGCGCCGCCGCCCACTCCGACCTGGTGCTCTTCCTCGCCGACGGCCGGATCGTGGACGAGATGCCGCGGCCTACGGCGGAGGGTGTCCTGGAGCGGATGAAGCGTTTCGACGTACTGCACGGGGTCGCGTCGAACGCGGCCGACGGGGTGGCACCGGACCCTGCCGACGGAGTGGCACCGGACGCGGGCGACGGGCCCGGGGCCTCCGGTGCGCCGCCCGGCCCGGCGCCGACCCTCACCAAGCCCGCTCCCGACGACCCGTCCCCCCAGGACTGAGGCGACTCCCGTGCTCAAGGCCACACTCCGCAGCTTCCTCGCGCACAAGGGCAGGCTCGCCCTCTCCGCGCTCGCCGTGATCCTCTCGGTGGCGTTCGTCGCGGGCAGCCTGATCTTCTCGGACACGGTCACGCGCACCTTCGACCGGCTGTTCGCCTCCACCTCCGCCGACGTCACCGTCGCGCCCAAGGACGACCTCGACGAGAGCGTGCCGACCGGGCGCACCCCGACGCTCCCCGCGGAGGTGGCCAAGCGGGTCGCGAAGGTCGACGGCGTCGCGGCCACCCACGTCGACGCGTCCGTGGAGAACATCACGGTCGTCGACCGCGACAACGACCCGGTCGGCTCGACCACCGGCGCGCCCACCATCGCCCTCAACTGGTACAAGAGCGACCGCAGTCCCGTGGAGCTCACCTCGGGCCGTACGCCGAGCGGTCCCGGCGAGGCCCTGATCGACGCGGACACCGCCGACAAGAAGGACGTGGAGATCGGGGACACGCTCTCCGTCCTCGCCGCGCCGGGCTCGTTCAAGGTGCGGATCGTCGGCATCGCCACGTTCACGACCACCAACCCCGGTGCCGCGCTCGTCTTCCTGGACACCCCGACCGCGCAGACCAAGCTCCTCGGCGACAAGGACGCGGCGACCTCCATCGCCGTCGACGCGGCCCCCGGCGTCAGCGACGTCGACCTCAAGCGGCACGTCGCCGCCGAACTGGGCACCGCCTACGACCTCAAGACCGCCGAAGAGGAGGCCGAGTCCGCCGCCTCCGAGCTGGGCGGATTCCTGGATGTCATCAAGTACGTGATGCTCGGCTTCGCCGGTGTCGCCGTCCTCGTCGGCATCTTCCTGATCGTCAACACCTTCTCGATGCTCATCGCGCAGCGCACCCGCGAGCTGGGCCTGCTTCGCGCGCTCGGCGCCGACCGCAAGCAGGTGCGCCGCTCCGTGCTGATCGAGGCGGTGCTGCTCGGCGTGGTCGGCTCCACCCTCGGCCTCGCGGCCGGGATCGGGCTCGCCGCCGGACTCATCGAGCTGATGGGCCTGTTCGGCATGAACCTGAAGTCCACGGAGATGGTGATCGGCTGGCCGACGCCGTTCGCCTCGTACGTCGTCGGGGTGGGCGTCACCTTCGTCGCGGCGTATCTGCCGGCGCGCCGGGCCGCGCAGGTCTCGCCGATGGCCGCGCTCGCGGACGCCGAGATCGCGGGCGTGGGGCGGCCGTTGCGGATGCGGGCCCTCGTGGGGTCGGTCGTGGCGGTGGCCGGCGCTGCGGCGCTCGTCGGGTGCGCGACCTCCTCCGACACCGCCACGGCGGCCTCGCTGCTCGGGCTCGGTGTCGTCCTCAGCCTCATCGCCACCGTCGTCGCGGGACCGCTGCTCGTGCGGCCGGTGATCCGGGTGCTCGGCGGCGCCTTCCCCGCCCTGTTCGGTTCCGTGGGCCGCATGAGCCAGCGCAACGCGCTGCGCAACCCGCGCCGCACCGGCGCCACGGCGGCCGCGCTCATGGTGGGACTCGCCCTGGTCGGCGGCCTGTCCGTGGCCAGCGCCTCCATGACCAAGTCGTTCGACGACCAGATCGACAAGACGCTGGGCGCCGACTTCGTCGTACAGAACAACGCGTTCATGCCGTTCCCGCCGGAGGTCACCAAGAAGGTGACGGATACCGACGGCGCGGGGCTCGTCGTACGCAGCCGCTTCACGCCCATGAAGCTGCGCATGCCGGACGGCAGGACTGCGGAGACGACGGCGGCCGGCTTCGGGAAGCAGCTCGACGAGGTCGTGAAGACGACATACGCACAAGGGAATTCGGCTCAGGCGCTGGCGCCCGGACGTCTCGCGATGGACCGGGACTACGCCAAGGACCATGACGTACGCGTCGGTTCGGTGCTGCCCGTGGAGTTCCCCGGCGAGCGCAAGGCGGAGCTGACGGTGGCCGCGCTCACCGACAACGACGGCGCGGCGGGGCCCGGGATGGAGGGCGGGCTGTTCATGGGGCTCGGCACGCTGGAGAAGTACGTGCCCGACGGCCAGGACTCCGCCGTGTACGTCAACGCCTCGCCGGGCACGGACACCGAGGCGCTGCGGGACCGGCTCGACACCGCGCTCGACCCCTATCCGCAGGTGCAGGTGCGCGACCAGGCGGACTACAAGAAGCTGATCCGCGAACAGATCGCCGTGATGCTCTACCTCGTGTACGCGCTCCTCGGCCTCGCGATCGTGATCGCCGTGCTCGGCGTCGTCAACACCCTTGCCCTGTCGGTCGTCGAGCGCACCCGGGAGATCGGGCTGCTCCGCGCGATCGGGCTCGCGCGGCGGCAGTTGCGGCGCATGATCCGGCTGGAGTCCGTGGTGATCGCGGTGTTCGGCGCGGTGCTCGGGCTCGCGCTCGGTCTGGTGTGGGGCGTGTCGATGCAGCAGGTCCTGGAGCTGCAGGGGCTGAAGGCGTTCGCGGTGCCGTGGTCGACGCTCGTGGCGGTCGTGATCGGGTCGGTGGTGGTGGGCATCGTGGCGGCGCTGCTTCCGGCGCTGCGGGCGTCCCGCATGAACGTGCTGGAGGCGATCGCGCACGAGTGACGCGTTTATTGGCCGCCCGGCGCCCCTGCCCGGCCCCGTGCACCGCTGTCGGCCGCGTACCGCCGCCGTCCGGATCCTGGAATGCCGTCCGGATTCTGGAATTCCGGACAGCCGGGCGGCACGCGGTGATGGGATTGGCCATGACCGATCTGCGCATACGGGCGGCGACGCCCGACGACCTGGACGCCGTGCTCGCCTTCTGGAAGGCCGCCGCCGAGGGCACCAGCATCAGTGACGACCGCTCCGGCGTGGAGCGCCTCGTCGCGCGGGACCCGGGAGCCCTGCTGCTCGCCGAGCGCGACGGGGAACTCGTCGGCACGGTGATCGCCGGCTTCGACGGCTGGCGCTGCCACCTCTACCGGCTCGCCGTCCGTCCGGACCAGCGCAGGCAGGGCGTGGGCTCGGCCCTGCTCGCCGGGGCCGAGGAGCGCTTCGCCGCGCTCGGCGGGCGCCGAGCGGACGCCATGGTGCTCAACCGCAACGAGCTCGCCCACCACGCCTGGCACGCGGCCGGCTATGCCCCGCAGCCGCAGTGGAGCCGCTGGGTCAAGCCGCTCGCCGACTGAAGCCGGTACGAGAGGGAACCCGCTGCGTACGAGAGCGGCCCCCGCGGCCCACGAGCAGCCCCGCATCGTAACGGAACGTAATGTGGAGCGGAGAGTTTTGCCGGTCCTTTAACATGGTTGGACCACTCGAACCTACGGAAAGGTGTGAGCGTCCGCCCATGGGCGAGCCTCCTAGTACCCGACATCGCGCGATCACCACGCCCCTGGCCGATCATGGGACGGAGGTGACCCGATGACCGAAGTGCTCCTGCTCCTCGTGGCGGTGCTGCTCTCGCTCGCGTGCGGAGTTTTCGTCGCGGCGGAGTTCTCGCTCACGACTGTCGAGCGCAGCGACCTCGAACGCGCCGTGGAGCGCGGCGAGCGGGGCGCCGCCAGCGCCCTCAAGGCCGTCAGGAACCTCACCTTCCAGCTCTCCGGGGCCCAGCTCGGCATCACCGTGACCGGCCTGATCGTCGGCATGCTCGCCAAACCGGCGATCGGCGACCTCATCGAGGGCCCGCTGAACGCCGCGGGCGTCCCCGACTCGGCATCCTCGGCCACCGCCCTCATCCTCGGCACCGCCCTGTCGACCCTCTTCCTGATGGTCGTCGGCGAGCTGGTGCCGAAGAACTGGGCGATCTCCACGCCGCTGCCCATCGCCAAGCGCGTGGCGACGCCGCAGCGCGTGTTCAGCGCGGCCTTCCGCCCCTTCATCAGGCACCTGAACAACACCGCGAACCGCGCGGTGATCCGCTTCGGGATGGAGCCCACCGAGGAGCTCGCCTCCGCGCGCGGGCCCAAGGAGCTCGTCGCCCTGGCCCGGCACTCCGCGAAGGAGGGCGCCCTGGAGGCCGAGACCGCCGAGCGGTTCATGCGCACGCTGAACCTGGCCGACCTCACCGCGGAGAACGTGATGACTCCGCGCGTGCAGGTCGTCGCCCTGGACGTGCAGGCCACCTGCGAGGACGTCGCCAACGTCACCCGCGCGACCGGCCTGTCCCGCTACCCGGTCTACCGCGGCAATCTCGACTCGGTCGTCGGCGTCGTACACATCAAGGACGTGCTGGCCGTGCCCGCCGAGCGCAGGGCGCGCCACTCCGTGAACGAGCTGATGCGCGAGCCGCTGCTCGTACCGGAATCACTGACCGTCGACCGGCTCCTGGACCGGCTCTCGGGCAAGCGCACCATGGCCGTCGTCATCGACGAGTACGGCGGTACGGCGGGCGTCGCGACCCTGGAGGACATCGTCGAGGAAGTCGTCGGCGAGGTCCACGACGAGCACGACCCGCACGAGACGCCCGACCTGGCCCCGGCCGGCACCGACGAGGACGGCCGCGAGCTGTACTCCGCGGACGGCGCGGCCCGCACCGACCAGCTGGCCCGCGTGGGCCTGCGGGTGCCGGACGGTCCGTACGAGACGCTGGCCGGCCTGGTCGCCACCGAGCTGGGCCGCATCCCGGCCGCCGGTGACAGCGTCGAGGTCGCGGGCTGGCGCCTGGACGTGGTGGACGCCACGGGCCGCCGCGCCGCCCGCCTCACACTGCGCGCGCCCGCCGAACCAGCCGGTGACGAGCCGGAGGAGAACAAGCGATGACCGTCATCCAGTTGCTGATCGGCCTGGCGACGCTCGTCGTCAACGCCTTCTTCGTGGGCGCCGAGTTCGCGCTGATCTCCGTGCGTCGCAGCCAGATCGAGCCGTACGCCGAGGAGGGCGACCGGCGCGCCAAGAGCGTGATGTGGGGCCTCAAGCACGTGTCCGCGCTGATGGCGGCGGCACAGCTCGGCATCACGCTGTGCACCCTGGTGCTCGGTGTCGTCGCCGAGCCCGCGATCGCGCACCTGCTTGAGCCGCTGTTCGACGCCGTGGGCGTGCCGCACGGCCTGGTGCACCCGATCTCGTTCGTCATCGCCCTGGCCGTGGCGACGTATCTGCACATGCTGCTCGGCGAGATGATCCCGAAGAACATCGCGCTCGCCGAGCCGGTGCGCAGCGCGCTGCTGCTCGGGCCGCCGCTGGTGGCGTGCGCGCGGGCGGTCCGCCCGGTGGTCTTCACGATCAACGCGTTCGCCAACGCGATCCTGAAGCTGCTGCGGGTCGAGACGAAGGACGAGGTCTCGGCGACCTTCTCGGACGCCGAACTGGCCCGTCTGGTGCAGGACTCCAGCGACGCAGGCCTGATCGACGACCGCGCGCAGGAGCGCCTGCACGACGCCCTGGAGCTGGGCCGCCGTCCGGTGCGGGACGTGGTGCTTCCGCTGGAGCGCGTGGTCTACGCACGCGTGGGGGTCACGCCCGAACGCCTTGAGCGGCTGTCGGCCGAGACCGGCTTCTCGCGCTTCCCCGTCGTGGACGAGGGGCGGCGGATCGTCGGCTACCTCCATGTGAAGGACGCGCTGGACGTCTCGCCCCGGGACCTGCCGTTCCGGGTGTCGGACATGCGTTCCATCGCGCGGGTGCGGGAGACGACGTCCCTGGACGACGTCCTGACGGCCATGCGGGGCAGCCGCACCCATGTGGCGGCGGTGCTCGGCGAGGACGGCCGGCTGGCCGGCATGGTCACCATGGAGGACGTGCTGCGGTCGCTGTTCGGGCAGCCCGTGTGAGGTGAGGGCGCGGCGACGGCTCGCGTGGGGCAGGGGGCGTCGCGGCGGCTCATGTGAAGCGAGGGTCGTCGCGGCGGCCGGGTCTGCCCGAGGAGCACGCGGCGGCGGGTGCGGATGGGGGCGGACTAGGGCGTAGGCAGGCGTCAGAGCACTGGCTGGCGCCCCCGCCCGTCCGGGGTCTCGGTGAAGCCGGGCCCAGGTGGGCCGATCTTCGCGGAGCCGAGGGCGGTCAGGACCGCGAGCAGCGCCGCCATCCCCGCCGTGCCGAGCGCGGCGACCCATTCCACGTCGAGGAGGTTGGTCGCCCCGGCGACGAGGACGGCGGCGAGCGCCTGCGCGAAGGTGCGGACGGCGCGCTCGGCGGTGGCTTTCCAGAAGGCAGCGGTCCACATGACGGACCCCTCTCCGGTAGCGAGGAGCCCTTCGGTGAGCCCTCAACTACCGTCATGTTCCCGCTGGTTGGGGACCGGCGTCGAGATGCGGGCAGGCTCCGGTTCGACGCGCGCGGCCGCGGTCAGGGCGGCGCGCAGGCGGGCCAGGAAGGCCCGTGCCGCGGGACCCGTGGGACCGTCCGTCCGCCAGGCGAGGCCGAGCCGCCCGCGCGGGCACGGCTCGTCGAACCCGACCACCCGCAGTCCGTACGCGTCGGCGGACGCGGACGCGCCCGGCGCGGGGAAGACGGCCACGCCGAGCCCGCGCGCGGCGAGCTGGATCAGCAGCGGAGGCGCCGCCGCCTCGAACGCCACCCTCGGCGTGAACCCCGCCTGCGTACAGGCCCGTTCGAGCACGGCCCGCAGTCCCGTACCGCGTGGCAGGCTGATGAGGGGGCGGCCGGCGAGGGCCGCGAGGGGGACGGTTCCCAGGCCGTCCCCGCGTCCACCGTCCCCGCGTCCGCCGTCCCCGCATCCGCCGTCCCCGCGTCCGCCGGCGCCCGCGAGCGCGGCCCTCGCCTGCGCGACGAGCGGGTCGTCCGCGGCGACCAGCGCCGCCAGCGGTTCGTCGACCACGATCTGCCAGGTCACGCCCTGCGGCGGGGTGTCCTCGGCGAGACCGGCCAGGGCGATGTCGAGCCGCCCCTCGCGCACGGCCGCCAGCATCCGGTCCGACGTGTCCTCGGTGAGGGCGATCTCGACGTGCGGGTGGTCGTCGTGGAAGTCGGCCAGCACCGACGCCACGTCGTACTCGTGCGTCGCCGCGCCCGACACGAGCCCGAGCGTGACCCGCCCGCGCAGCAATCCCGCGTACTCGTCGGCGGTCTGCCGCATCCCGTCGACGGCGGCGAGCGCGGCGCGCGCGTACGGCAGCACGGCCGCGCCCGCCTCCGTCACGGTCACCGAACGGCCCGAGCGGTCCAGGAGCCGCTGCCCCAGCTCCCGTTCCAGCTGGCGTATCTGGGCGCTGACGCCGGGCTGCGCGACATGCAGGGCGGCGGCCGCGCGCGTGAAGTTGGCCTCCTCCACGACGGCGAGGAGGTAGCGGAGCTGTCGAAGTTCCATAACTCGGGATGCTAGCTACGAGATGTACTGAGTCTTGGACTTATGGCCGTGCCCGGACGATCTTTGGAGCATGGCTGACACGGGGAACGATGCTGAGACGGGGAACGACGCCGCCACGGCGAACGGCAACTCCACGGCGAACGACGGCGCGGCGCACACCACCAGGGACATCCGCGCCGCCATCGCGGCCGAACGCCGCGAGCTGGCCGACCTGTTGGAGGGCCTCTCCCCGGAGCAGTGGGACGCCCCGTCGCTGTGCGCGGGCTGGCGCGTGCGCGAGGTCGCCGCCCATATGTCGCTGGGCTTCCGCCACCCGCTCCCCCGCGTCCTGTGGGAGCTGGCGAAGGCGGGCGGGCGCCTGCACCGTATGACGGACCGCCTCGCCCGCGCCGAGGCGGCGGCGTTCCCGCCGGGGGACCTCGCGGGGTTCCTGCGGGACCACGCGGAGCACCCGTGGACCCCGCCCGTCGGCGGCTTCGCGAGCGCGCTCGGCCACGATGTCGTGCACGGACTCGACATCACCGTCGCGCTGGGGATCCCCCGCCGCGTACCGGAGGACCGCCTCCGCATCCTCCTCGACCACGTCACGCCGAAGTCCGCGAAGTTCTTCGGCGCCGACATCGTGGGCCTGGAGCTGCACGCCGAGGACGTCGACTGGGCGCTCGGGTCGGGGGCTCCGCTTTCCGGCTCCGCGCAGGATCTGCTGCTTGTGGCCTTCGGCCGGGGGCTGCCGCCCGGACGGCTGCGCGGCGAGGCGGCGGAACGCTTCACGCGCGCCTGAGCGCAACGCCTCATGCGGGCCTGAGGGGCCCGAGCGGGCCCGCGGGCGGCGGGATACCATCGCATCGCCATGGAGATCGATCCCACTCACACGAGCCTCGTCGCGGTCGGCGACTCCTTCACCGAAGGCATGTCCGACCTGCTTCCCGACGGCAGCTACCGAGGCTGGGCCGACGTGCTCGCCGAGCGCCTCGCGACCCGTACGCCCGGATTCCGGTACGCCAACCTCGCCGTGCGCGGCAAGCTCATCGGGCAGATCGCCGAGGAGCAGGCCCCGATGGCGGCCACGCTCGGCGCCGACGTGATCACCCTCGTCGGCGGCCTCAACGACACGCTGCGGCCCAACTGCGACATGGGCCGGGTGCGGGGCCTCCTGGAGCAGTCGGTGGAGACCCTCGCCCCCGCGTGCAAGCAGCTCGTCCTGATGCGCAGCCCCGGCCGCCAGGGCCCGGTCCTCCAGCGGTTCCGCCCGCGCATGGAGGAGCTCTTCGGATACGTCGACGACCTCGCGGCACGGCACGGCGCCGTCGTCGTGGACCTGTACGGCGCCGCGGCGCTCGCCGACCAGCGGATGTGGGACGTCGACCGGCTGCACCTGACGGCGGAGGGCCACCGCCGCGTCGCCGAGGCGGTGTGGCAGACCCTCGGCCACGCGCCCCAGGACGACTGGCGCACCCCGATGCCCGCCTCCGCCCGCCCCGCCTGGGCCGCCCGCCGCGTGAGCGACGTCCGCTTCGCCCGGCAGCACCTGGGCCCGTGGATCGGCCGCCGCCTCACCGGCCGCTCGTCCGGCGACGGCCGCACGGGCGCCCACGTGGACCCGGCGACGGGACGCGCGTTCTGGGTGACGCCCGAGGACGCGGCGGCCCCGGGACCCGTACAGAGGTGGCGGCGCGTGGAGCCGGACCCGGCCTGAGCGACGGGCGCCACGGACGGATCCGAACCGCTGTGGGCCCTACGTCCCGGTCCTCCCTTCCACCGCTTCCTTCAGCTCCTCCAGCCAGTCGATCAGGGACTGGGCGAGGAGCTTGCGCATGCCCTCGGGATCGGCGTCGACCGGGGCGCCGGTCCAGTACTCCTCGGTGACCACCGACGTACCGCCGTCGGCCGTCGGGACGAAGGTCCAGCGGTGCATGCCGTCGATGCCGGAGGTGGGGCCGCCCCAGGTGATGGAGCGGAACTCGTCCAGGGCCGCGACCGTGGAGGTGATGTCCAGACCGTGCGTGAGCCACCTGAAGGACGCGCCGACCTCCAACCGGCCTGATATCTCGGCCCGTTCGATGCCGCTGTTCCACAGGGGCCAGGCGGCGATGTCGGTGTGCAGCCGCCAGACGTCCTCGACGGGGGCGGCGACGGTGATCTCGTGCCGGGTGCTGATCATGCGGCACCGCCCTCGGTGGACGGGGCCTCGGCGGACGCGGCGTCGGCGTCGGCGATCCACGAGCCGTGGATGCCGCTCGGCACTCGGCGCGGCAGCTCCACGACGGCCACGGGCGCGGTGGTCGGGGCCGAGGCGTCGATGACGAGGAGCTGCGAGGCGTCCTTGGCGATGTCGCTGACGACGGTCAGGAGATAGCCCTCGTCCTCGCCGGTCGCCCCCTCTGCCGGTACGAAGACGGCCTCGCCGGGCATCCGTCCGTACCCCATGCGGACCAGTTCACGGGTGCCCGCGGTGTGGTCCTGCTTGACGATCGCGTACTCGTCGAGCTCCGGGCCGGGGAAGGCCACGGCGTAGCTGTAGCGGTTCGGGCGGCCCACCAGGTCCTCGTTGACGGTGGGGAACTCGGTCACGAGGTCGTCCACCGCCTCCTCGGCCGCGGTGCCGGTGGCCAGGTCGAGGATCCAGCGGTGGCCGGTCGCGCCGACCATGGGCTGCGGTGCGTGGCCGGGCGCGCCGACCCAGAACTTCCACGTCTGCTCCCAGGCTCCGCGGTCGTAGCGCGGCCCGGTCAGGACGACGCGGCCGCGCTCGTCCTCGTACGCATTGGCGACGTGCAGGAGGGCGCCGGGCTCCACCTCGAACCACTGCACCTTCGCGGGTCCGGTGCGCGGCATGACACCTATGCGGGGGGTGTAACGGTCGTTCCAGCGGTACGGGATCCCGGAGTGCTCCTCGGCGTCGAACACGACGGGGAGGTCCAGCCACACCACGTACCGCTCGGTGATCCCGAAGTCGTGCATGAGGGACGGCCCCGCGCCCTCGACGACCTCGGAGCGGACGATGTCGCCCTTGGCGTCGGCGACGTAGTACGTCAGGTACGGAGGGAACGGTCCGTAGCCGAAGAAGTGCAGCTCGCCCGTCACCGGGTCGGTCTTGGGGTGCGCGGTCATCGCGGTCTTCAGGCGGCCGCCGAAGTCGTGGGCGCCGATCGTGTCGAGCTCGGGCGTCATCTCGTACGGGAGGTTGGCCTCCTGGAGGGCGAGGATGCGGCCGGCGTGCTCGACGACGTGCGTGGCGGCGTCACTGGCGCGCAGGTTCGGTACGCCGTCGGCGCCCATGTAGGGCACGCCGTCCAGGGCGGGGGTGTGCACCCAGCGGTTGCGGTACCACTCGGCGCGGCCGTCGCGCAGCCGGACGCCGTGGATCATGCCGCTGCCCTTGAACCAGTGGGTGGGGGTGACGCCGGGCCTGGGGTTGTGGCCGTTGCGGAAGTAGCGGCCGTTGAGCTCTCGCGGGAGGGTGCCGTGCACGGTCAGGCCGTGGGCCGTGGTCTCGTCGGTGACGGGGGTGTAGTGGCCGGTGAGGTAGGGCTTGGTGGTCATGGCTGCTGCCTCCTGGTGAGGTCGGTGGGTTCATTGGTGGCCTTGGTGGCCGTGGTGGGCGGGCCGAGGGTGATCAGGGCGGTGGCGGTCGTGGCGACGGCGATGAGTGCCGTCGTGGTGAAGGCCGTGCGGTAATCGGTCGCGGTGGGTGCGAGGGCGGTCAGCAGGGCGAGGCCGAGGGCACCGCCGATCTGCCGGGTGGTGTTGACGAGGCCGCCCGCGAGTCCCGAGTCGGCGGGCGGCACCCCGTCGGTGGACAGCGCGGTGAGCCGTACGAACGCGATGCCGAGCCCCGCGCCCACGAGGACCGACGGGCCGAGCAGGTCGACGGCGAAGCTGCCGTCGGTACGGGCCAGGGCGAGCAGCCCGAGCCCGAGGGTCAGGGCGGTGAGCCCTGCGCCGAGGCCCGCGCGCGGGGGCAGCCGGGGCGCGAGGGTGGACGCGGCGACGACGGTGAGCGCGAGCGGAAGCTGGGTGAGACCCGCCTCCAACGCGCCGTATCCGAGGACTTGTTGCTGGTAGAGCGGCAGGAAGTAGAAGAGGCCGACCCAGATGGCGCCGAGCAGCGTCATGGCCAGGTTGGCCGCGGCGACGCGTCCGGTGCGCAGCAGGCGCGGCGGTACGAGCGGAGTGCGGGCCCGGCGTTGGCGGTGGGCGAACACGGCGAGGAGCGCGAGGCCCGCGGCGGCGGGGAGCGGCTGCTTGGCGGTGAGCGCGTAGACGAGCGCGGTCAGGCCCGCCGTCGAGGTGAGCGCGCCGACCACGTCGAGGCCGCCGCCCGACGGCCGGTCGGCGGGGACAAGGAGCAGGGTCGCCGCGAGCGAGGCGCCGGCGAGCGGCACCGCGACGAAGAACACCGCACGCCAGCCGTACCACTCGGTGAGTACGCCGCTGAGGATCACCCCGGCCGCACCTCCCGCACCGGATACCGCACCCCACACACCGAGTGCCGTGCCGCGCCCCAGCCTCTTCGCCCCGCCGGGCGCCGGACCCGACGGGAAGATCAGCAGGACGAGCGCGAGCGCGGCGGGCGCGAGGAGCGCCGCACCGACGCCCTGGACGGCGCGGGCCGTGATCAGCGCGGCGGCGTTCGGAGCGAGGCCCGCGGCGAGCGAGGCGAGCGCGAACACCGTGGTCCCGGCCACGAACATCCGCCGCCGCCCGAAGAGATCCGCAAGCCGCCCACCGGGCAGCAACAGCGCACCGAAGGCGAGCACATAGGCGTTCACCACCCAGGACAGCGCACCGGGCCCCAGGCCGAGCCCTTCGGAGACCGCGGGCAGCGCCACATTCACGATCGAGGTACTGAGGACCACGACGAACTGAGCCGTCGCGAGCGCCGCGAGTGCGGGCCCCTGCCGTGTCCCCGAGACCCCCGGGGCTCGCCCCGCCTGGCGCCGTGCCCGTGCCTCCCTCTGTTGTTCCCTCACCATCACGCCCAACCCCCAAGTTCCGAGCCCTGCGCTCCGGCGACAGAGAAAGAGTGGTCGATCACTCACACTTCACTCCGAAGAGAAGGCCGCGGGCGCGCGGCCTCCGTGCGGAGCGGCGATTCAGTGACTCAGTAGTGCCTGATACCCGCCAGCAGCGTCCTGGTCCACGGCGCGTCCACCTCGAGCGCGCCGATCGACACCACGACATTGCACAGGAACCCTCTGGCGAAGAACTCCTGCACATCACCGTCCTGCGCCCCGGACGCGGACCGCACATACTCCACGAGCCGTGCGTACATCCCCTGCACCGCCTGCCTGATCTCCGGCTCGCTGGCCGCGCAGTTGGCGTGCATCAGGACCTTCAGCAGATCCTCCCGGTCCGCGATGAGGTGCGCGTACTCATCCCCCATCGCCCGCAGCACGTCAACGGGATCCGCACTGCCCACCTTCGCGACCGCCTCACCGAGCCGCTCACGGATCAGCCGCGAGACATCCTCGATCACGGCCACGAACAACGCCCGCTTGTCCGGGAACAGCCGGTACAGATACGACTGCGAGATCCCGGCCCCCTTGGCGACCTCCGTCGTGGACGTGCCGTAATACCCGCGCGCCGCGAACACCTTCGCCGCGGTCGCCAGCACCTCACCTCTGCGCGCCTCCGCCGTGGAGAGCTGACGCGCCTTCGTCGTTCCCATGTGAGTAATAGACCACTCACACCTGGGCGACGTCAAGCTCTTCAACCCGCTGCCTTGACGGCGGAATACGCCGCGGAGGCGGCGGGTTGACGAGACCCAGTTATTGATCATGTATCGATCCCGCCCGAGAAGGAGCCGCACCGTGAGCACGACACCTCTCACCCCGGACACCGATACCGGCACGGACGCCGACCGCAGGCGCCCGGACGGTGGCCGCCTCGAAGGGCGCACCGTCGTCCTGATCGGCGGCGGCTCCGGGATCGGCCTGCGCGTCGCGCACCAGGCGGTCGCGGCCGGGGCCCGGGTGGTGCTCGGCGGGCGGTCACCGGAGCGTCTGGCCGCCGCGGCCGAGGTGCTGGGCGACGCGGCGACGTGGCACACCGTCGACGTCACCGACCGGGCCTCGCTCGCCGCCTTCTTCGACCGGCTCGACCGCGTCGACCATCTCCTCACCACCGCCGGGACCTACCAGGTGGGCCCCATGCGGGAGTTGAGCGACGAGGACGCCGAGAGCCCCTTCGTGTCGAAGTTCTGGGGCCAGTACCACGCGGTACGCTTCGCCGCGCCGAAACTCACCCCCGACGCGTCCGTGGTCCTGATGTCCGGCGCCGCGGGCGCGCGTCCCCCGGGTCCGGCGCCCGCGTACGCCGCGTGCAACGCCGCCCTGGAAGGCCTCGCTCGCGGCCTCGCCGTCGAGCTCGCCCCGGTCCGCGTCAACGTCGTCTCCCCCGGCACCGTCGACGGCCACCTCTGGGAGGGACGTCCCGCGGCGGCCCGCGAGGCCGCGTTCGCCCAGTACCGCCGCGACACCCTCCTGCACCGGCTGGGCAGCGAGGACGAGATCGCCGACACCGTGCTCTTCCTCTTCGCCAACAGCTACATGACCGGCTCGACGCTCTACCCCGACGGCGGCTACACGCTGCGCTGACTCTTGTAGCTTCCGACGACGAAAGCCGCGGCGCTGGCCTGCAGAAACCGCCAGTAGAATGGCCGACTGTGACTGCCGCGCCTGCAAAGCCCCGTATCCCGAACGTCCTCGCCGGGCGTTATGCCTCCACCGAGCTCGCCACGCTCTGGTCGCCCGAGCAGAAGGTGAAGCTGGAGCGCCGCCTCTGGCTCGCCGTCCTGCGCGCGCAGAAGGACCTCGGCATCGACGTGCCGGACGCCGCGATCGCCGACTACGAGCGCGTGCTCGACCAGGTCGACCTCGCCTCCATCGCCGAGCGCGAGAAGGTCACCCGCCACGATGTGAAGGCCCGCATCGAGGAGTTCAACGCCCTCGCCGGTCACGAGCACGTCCACAAGGGCATGACCTCCCGCGACCTCACCGAGAACGTGGAGCAGCTCCAGGTCCGGCTCTCCCTGGAGCTCGTCCGCTCCCGCACGGTCGCCGTCCTCGCCCGCCTCGGCCGCCTCTCCGGTGAGTACGCCGAGCTGGTCATGGCCGGCCGCTCCCACAACGTCGCCGCGCAGGCCACCACCCTCGGCAAGCGCTTCGCCACCGCCGCCGACGAACTCCTCGTGGCCTACCGCCGCCTGGACGACCTCCTCGGCCGCTACCCGCTGCGCGGCATCAAGGGCCCCGTCGGCACCGCCCAGGACATGCTCGACCTGCTGGGCGGCGACGCCGACAAGCTCACCGAGCTGGAGGGCCGCATCGCCACCCACCTCGGCTTCGACCGCGCCTTCACCTCCGTCGGCCAGGTCTACCCGCGCTCCCTCGACTACGAGGTCGTCACGGCTCTCGTGCAGCTCGCCGCCGCGCCGTCCTCCCTGGCCAAGACGATCCGCCTGATGGCCGGCCACGAACTGGTCACCGAGGGCTTCAAGCCCGGCCAGGTCGGCTCCTCCGCGATGCCGCACAAGATGAACACCCGCTCCTGCGAGCGCGTCAACGGCCTGACCGTCATCCTGCGCGGCTACGCCTCGATGACCGCCGAGCTGGCCGGCGACCAGTGGAACGAGGGTGACGTCTCCTGCTCCGTCGTGCGCCGCGTGGCCCTGCCCGACGCGTTCTTCGCCTTGGACGGCCTGCTGGAGACCTTCCTCACCGTCCTCGACGAGTTCGGCGCGTTCCCGGCCGTCGTCGCCCGTGAGCTGGACCGCTACCTGCCGTTCCTCGCCACGACCAAGGTGCTCATGGCGTCGGTGCGGGCCGGTGTCGGCCGCGAGGAGGCCCACGAGGCCATCAAGGAGAACGCGGTGGCTTCCGCGCTCGCCATGCGCGAGCAGGGCGCGGAGCGCAACGAGCTCCTGGACAAGCTGGCCGCCGACTCCCGCATTCCGCTGGACCGCGCCCAGTTGGACGGCCTGATGGCCGACAAGCTGTCGTTCACCGGCGCCGCGAGCGACCAGGTCGCCGCGGTCGTCGCCCAGATCGAGGCGGTGCTCAAGGAGCACCCCGAGGCGGCGGCATACACGCCGGGCGCGATTCTCTGAGCCGTCCGCGACGCCCGCGCAGGGCGGCACGGGACTGACTTCGACGCGGCGGGCCGTGGTTTGTGCATCCGGTGGGGCTAGCTCCTCGCCCGGTGCGAACCGCGGCCCGCCTTACGTATGCGGGCCACCACGAACGCCACTACGGCCAGGGCGACCACGCCGAGGACCGCCTTGGAGTACAGGCCGACGGCGTCGGTGACCTCGTGCCAGCGGCTGCCCAGTCCGTAGCCGAGGAGGACGAACACGCTGTTCCACAGCAGGCTGCCCAGCGTGGTCAGGCCCAGGAACAGGGGCAGTGGCATGCGCTCGATGCCCGCCGGTATCGAGATCATGCTGCGGAATATCGGGATCATGCGGCCGAAGAACACGGCCTTGGTGCCGTGCCGGGCGAACCACGTCTCCGTCTTCTCTATGTCCGACGTCTTCACCAGCGGAAGGCGCGCGGCGATGGCGACGGTGCGGTCACGGCCGAGCAGCGCGCCGACCCAGTACAGCGCGAGGGCCCCGACGACCGAGCCGACCGTGGTCCACAGCAGGGCTGAGAACAGGCTGAACTTGCCCTGGCTGGCGGCGAAGCCGGCGAGCGGCAGGATCACCTCGCTGGGCAGCGGCGGGAACAGATTCTCCAGCGCGATCGCCACACCGGCGCCGATCGCGCCGAGCGAGTCCATGAGGTCGGCCGCCCATCCCGCTATACCGCCCGCGGGGGCGTCCGCGTCCGCGGCCGCGTACACGACGGACCGGACGGACCGCACGGACGCCGCGGCTGTCGCGGACGCGGATGCGGCGGCTGCGACGGCGGGCTCGGACCCGGCGGCGAGGGTGTGTTCAGCGATGGGAATCATGTCTTCGACGGTACGGAAACCGCAGGCCACCGCGGTATGAGGGCGGCCGCAGAGTTCCGCTGCGGGCCGCCGCAGGCGGGGCCTGCGGTCGACCGCAGTCAGCTTTACGGTTTTCCGCAGTCCGCCGCGCGCACCGCTCGGATAGCGTGATTGATCATGCGAAACTTTCTCGCCCGCCGACTGCGCGTCGCCGCCGGAGTCCTGCTCGGATTCCTCAGCGGCATCGTCGAGTTGGCCATGACGCTCGTGTCCGGGCTGTGGCTGCTCGCCACACTCGGGCGCTCCGCCGACGCCAGTCGCGGCGAGCCCCGGATACTGGCGGCCGCCCGCTGGTGGTCCGAGCTGCAGCGGCGCCGGATGGCGCTCTGCTACGGCACGGGCACGGCGGAGAGGACGGCACCGCTGACCGGCATGCCCGCCCTCTCCTATGTGGCCACGCGCTGGACGGTCGGGATGCTGGGCGGCGTGGTGCTGCTGGCCGCGGTGGTCGGCGCGGGCTATGCGTCCCTGCTGGTGTGGGGCTGGTTCCTGGCAGCCGACCTGGACGACTGGGCGCTGACCGTGGCGCCGTCCGCGTTCGCCGGCCTCTTCCTGCTCTTCCTGTGCATACAAGGCGTGCACGCCGTGGCGCTGATGGACGAGCAGTTGGCCCGCCACTTCCTCAGCCCCAGCGACCGCCAGAGCATGGAGCGCCGCATCGGCGAGCTGGCCAAGAGCCGGGCCGGAGTCGTGGAGGCCGTTCACGACGAGCGCCGCCGCATCGAGCGGGACCTGCACGACGGCGTTCAGCAACGACTGGTCGCGCTGGGCATGCTGCTCGGCCGGGCACGGCGTGTCCCGGACCCCGACAAGGCGGCGGAGCTGCTCCGCCAGGCCCACGAGGAGTCGCAACAGGCCCTCAAGGAGCTGCGGGACGTGGCGTGGCGCGTGTATCCGGCGGCGCTCGACGAGGGCGGACTCGCCGCCGCCCTGGAGTCGGTCGCCGAGCGTGCCGCGATACCCGTGCGGCTCGCCTGCGCCCTGCGGGACACACCCCCGCCGACGGCGCAGGCAGTCGCGTACTTCGTAGCCGCCGAAGCCGTGACGAACGCGGTCAAGCACTCCGGTGCCGACCATGTCACGGTGCGGGCCGACCTCACCGACACACTGCTGCGGCTCCGTGTCGAGGACGACGGCCGCGGCGGGGCCGACCCGTCAGGAAGCGGGCTCCTTGGCCTGACCCGCCGGGTCGCGGCGCTCGACGGTACGTTGACGGTGGCCAGTCCGGCCGGGGGTCCCACCGTCATCACCGCGGAGTTGCCATGCGTGTAATGCTCGCCGACGACTCGACGCTGCTGCGTGAGGGCCTGGCCCGGCTGCTCGCCGAAGAGGGACACGAGGTGACGGCGTCCGTGGGGGACGCGCAGGCCCTGCTCGAGGCGATCGCCAGCGACCCGCCGGACGCCGCCGTGGTCGATGTGCGGATGCCGCCGACGCACACCGACGAGGGACTGCGGGCCGCCCTGGAGATCCGCCGCACCTGGCCGGACACAGGCGTCCTCGTGCTCTCGCAGTACGTCGAACGGCGTTACGCCACGGACCTGTTGACCACAGCAACGGAAGGAGTCGGCTATCTGCTCAAGGACCGTGTCGTCCAGGTCGACGAGTTCCTGGACGCGCTCGACCGTGTCGGGGCGGGCAGGACGGCCTTCGACCCGGAGGTCGTACGCCAGTTGCTGACGTTCAGCAGCCATGTGGATCCGCTGCAGCGGCTGACCGAGCGTGAGCGCGAGGTGCTCGCCAAGATGGCGCAGGGGCACACGAACGCGGCCATCGCGGAGCAACTGCACGTCTCGCAGAGCGCGGTGGAGAAGTACGTCAACGCGATCTTCGACAAGTTGGAGCTGACCAACGGCGGCGGGTACAGCCGCAGGGTGCTGGCGATCCTGCGCTTTCTCGGCTCGTGACGCCGACGGAGCGGGAGTTCCGCGGCGCCGCCGTCCGGCCTTGAGAGCGCAGGACCGCGTGTGGGGGCGTCTGACGGGAGAGGTCTGACGCGGGGGGTGTGGCGGAGGGGGTGTGGCGGAGGGGCGGTTAGAGGCCGACGTCACGGCTGCGGAAGTCCTCCAGGGACTCGCGGCGTACGAGGAGCCGGGCGTGGCCGTCGGCGACGGCGACCACCGGGGGGCGGCCGACGAGGTTGTAGCCGGAGGCCATCGACAGGTGATAGGCGCCGGCGACGGGGACGGCGAGCAGGTCGCCGGGGCGGGTGTCGGAGGGGAGGTGGATGTCGGAGGCGAGAACGTCGCCGGCCTCGCAGTGGCGTCCGACGACGGTCACGGGTGCGGGCGCGGCGGTGGAGCGGCGGCCGATGAGACGGGGCAGGTAGCGGACGCCGTAGAGCGCGGGGCGCGGGTTGTCGCTCATGCCGCCGTCGACGGCCACGAAGGTGCGGTCGCTGGTGCGCTTGACCGACAGGACGCGATACAGGGCGACACCCGCGGGGCCCGCGATGGCGCGGCCGGGTTCGACGACCAGGCGGGGCACGGCGAGGCCGGCGGCGGCGCAGCTCTCGGCGAGTTCGGCGCGTACCTTGCGGGCGAGGGTGGTGATGTCGAGAGCGTCCTCGCCCGGGTTGTAGGCGATGCCGTGGCCGCCGCCGAGGTCCAGTTCGGGGAGGGTGATGCCGTGGTGGTCCTTGATGCGGGCCATCAGTCCGACGAGGCGGCGCACGGCGCTCAGGAACGGCTTGTCGGTGGCGATCTGGGAGCCCAGATGGCAGTGCAGGCCGACCAGTTCGAGGCCGGGCTGGTCGAGGATGCGGGCGATGGCGTGCTGCGCGGAGCCGTCCGTGATGGACAGGCCGAACTTCTGGTCCTCCGTGCCCGTCTGGATCTTGCTGTGTCCGCCCGCGGCGATGCCGGGTACGACGCGGACGAGGACCTTCTGGCGGCTGCCGGGCGGCACGGCGGCGGCAAGGCGGGCGATCTCGGAGGCGCTGTCGATGACGATGCGTCCGACGCCGAGGCGCAGGGCGGAGCGCAGGTCCTCGGGGCTCTTGGCGTTGCCGTGCAGGACGATGCGGGAGGCGGGGAAGCCGGTGGTGACGGCGAGTTCGAGTTCGCCGGCGGAGCAGACGTCGAGGCCCAGGCCCTCCTCCTCGACCCAGTGGGCCATGGCGCGGCAGAGGAACGCCTTGGCCGCGTACAGGACGTCGGTCTCGGGGAAGGCGTGCTGGTAGGTGCGGCAGCGTTCACGCACCTCGGCCTCGTCGAGGAGGTAGGCCGGGGTGCCGAAGCGGTCGGCGATCTCGGTGAGCGGTACGCCGCCGACGGCCAGGTCGCCGTGGGCGAGCCGCGTGGTGGAGTGCGGCCACACGGTCAGGTCGTCGGGGGCGTCCATGGGCGGGGCGCCGACGGGGGCCGTGGTGGGGCCGGGGGTTGCGGGGATGTCCGCAAGGGTCATGGTTAGCTTCTCTTTTCGCCTCGTCGTCTTCACGTCGTCCTCGTCGTCCTCGTCGTCCTCGTCGTCCTCGTCTCGGGCGCTGACGGCCTCTCGGCCGCTGTCGGCGTGTCGGGCGCGGTCGGCGTCAGCGCCGTCATGGGCGGCGGCGGGGGTAGTTCGTCAGTTGTGGTGGCAGCGGGGCGGGCCGGTGGCGGCGCCGTGACCGGTATCGAGGACGTCAAGGGCGTCTCTCCCTGGTCCGCGCTGTCGCGGGCCCGCGCCGCTGTGAGTGGCTGGAGCTCGGTGGGTGTCCAAGCCGGCTCAGGGGGCCGCGCCAGTACCGGCGTCATCGGCGTCCTCCGCGCGCCTTCACACAGCGCCCCCGGCGTCCTGGCACTCCGTGCCCCAGGCCCGGGTTTCAGCCGATCCAGGCGGTCAGGGCGCCGACGATCGCCGCCGCTCCGGTGACGCGCAGCGCGCCCACGGCCTGTGGGTCCCAGTCCCGCCAGCGGGAGGTGCGCCGAGCGGTGTCGGCGGACGCGGCGACGGCCCCGGGGCCGGCCGGCGTGAGGTGCGGGGCGGCGGGCGAGGCAGGCGCGGCGGGCAAGGCGGGGACGCGGCGGAGGTCCGGGGAGTCGGCGGTGCGGCTGTCGGCCGGGCGGCCGGAGGGACGGGAGGTGCGGGAGGTACGGGAGGTGCGGGCCTCGGCCGGGAAGCCGGGCGGGAGGCCGGTGGCCGTCGAGTCGGCCGTGCGTGGCGTGAGGCGCGGGTCGACCGTGACACGGGCGACACCCAGCGGTTCGGTGAGCGAGCGCAGCGCGGGTTCGGAGAGCCGGATCCAGGGCTGACGGGCGCCGAGTTCGTCGGCGAGGCGCTGCGGTGTGGTGAACGCGACGGCGGTGCGGCCGCCGACGGGAGTGCGGAACAGGCGGGCGACACAGCCCGCGGGTCCCGGCCGGACGGGCACGAACAGGGGTCCGGCCGGGCCCCGTTCGGAAGGCTCGGGGTCTTCTCCGTACACCAGCTGCTGGGTCATGGAAATCCTCCTTGAGGAGCCTCGGCAGGCCCTCGTCGGGTCGGGCGGTCGCCGTGGTCCCGGTGGCGCGCAGACGAGCACCGGGCACACGGTGACGTTATGCCCGGCACGGGGTGTCAACCGACCGACCATGACGACCCGTTGACGGAGATGCGGCGCACGCTGACACTCTGCTGACGCGCGGGCCCGGCGTACGGGCCGGCGTACGGGCCCGAACGGGTGAGGGTGGGCCCCTCCAGGCATGCGCGACAAGTGGGCACGACCAGCCGGGCCAGGCGTGCACGGCAAGCGACAAGTGAGGTCACGTGCGGATACTGACGTGGAACGTATGGGGCCGCTTCGGCCCCTGGGAGCAACGGCAGAAGGCGATCCTCTCGGTGCTCCGCGACCTGCGGCCGGACGTCGTGGGCCTGCAGGAGGTCTGGCAGAAGAACGGCGAGAACCTGGCCGAATGGCTCGCCGACGAGTTGGACCTGCACTGGACGTGGGAGCCGACGCCCGCCCCGCAGTGGTGGCGGCAGCGCGTCGGCGATCCCGCGGTCGACTTCGGCAACGCGGTCCTCAGCCGGTGGCCGGTGGCCGACCGGGCGGTGGCGCAGTTGCCGCCGCTCCACGAGGCAGGTGACGACGGCCGCCTCGACGCGGCAGGTGACGACGGCCCTTTCGACGCGGCAAGCGACGACGGCCGCCTCGTGCTGTACGCGCGTCTGGCCGCGCCAGGCCAGGACGTACCGTTCTTCACCACGCATCTGTCGTCCCCGCCGTACGCGTCGGCGGTGCGGTGCGCCCAGGTCGCGGTGCTCGCGGCGTTCGTGGCCGAACACCGGACCGGAACGGCGTTCCCGCCCGTCGTCACAGGGGACTTCAACGCCGTGCCGGACTCGGACGAGATCCGGCTCCTGGGCGGGTACCGCACGGCGCCCGCCGTACCGGGTCAGGTGCTCCTGGACGCCTGGCAGTACGCGGAGCCGGGCGCCGCGTCCGCCACCTGGGACGCGGAGAACCCGTACGTGGCGCCGACACACGACCCGAGCATCCGGATCGACTACGTCCACGTCGGGCCGTGCGGCCCCGGAGGCCTCGGAGCGGTGCGCGGCGTACGGCGCGCGGGCGACGGGCCCGTCGACGGCGTCTGGCCGTCCGACCACGCGGCGGTCGTCGCGGACCTGGCGGGCCCGGACGCGACCTCCGGCTGACAGTCCTCCCCCGAACCTCCGGCTGGCAGGCCCACGGACCCCGCACCCGGCACCCGGTCACCCCTCGAACCGATACCCCATCCCCGGCGCCGTGATCAGATGCCGTGGATGAGCCGGGTCCGGCTCGAGTTTTCGCCGCAACTGGGCCATGTAGACCCGCAGGTAGTTCGTCCGCGTGCTGTGCGTGGGCCCCCACACCTCGCCGAGGAGCTGCTGCTGGCTGACCAGGCGGCCGCGGTGGCGGACCAGGACCTCCAGGAGGTGCCACTCGGTGGGGGTGAGACGCACGGCGCGGCCGTCCCGTAAGGCCTTCTTGGCCAGCAGGTCGAGGGTGAAGCCCTCGGTCTCGATGACGGCCGTGGTCTCTCCGCGCTCCGCGGAGCGGGTCCTGCGGGCGGCGGCCCGCAGCCGGGCGAGGAGCTCGTCCATGCTGAACGGTTTGGGGATGTAGTCGTCGGCGCCCGCGTCGAGCACCGCGACCTTCTCGTCGGAGGCCTGGCGGGCGGACACGACGAGGATGGGTGCGCGGCTGAAGCCCCGCAGCCATCTGATCACGTCGATGCCGTCCATGTCGGGCAGCCCGAGATCAAGGAGGACCACGTCCGGCGGACGCGCCGATGCGAGACGCTGGGCCGTGCCCCCGTCGACCGCGGCGTCCACCTCGTACTTGCGTGCCTTCAGATTGATCTCCAGAGCCCGTACGAGCTGTGGGTCGTCCTCGACCACCAGCACCCGGGTCATCGGTGTGCCGCCTCCTGAATGTGCGTGCGGGCCGAGCCCGCGAAATTTGTGCGGTCTTGTGAAGCAAAGCGCCCACCAGCGGGTTCGCCGTCGCTCTTGACGCCTCTCATACGGCAGCCGGGACGGCGTTGACGGCTCTCTTACGGTTTGGCCATGCCTCGTTCACCAAGCCCGACGGTCGGCGGGAGCTGATCATTCCGGCCCGCCGCGCGCGGCGGCGTGGCGGCGGCGGGACGGCAGGACGACGGTGACGGCCTCCCCGCAGACCGTGTCGAGCTCCGGTCCTTTGCGAGCGCCAAGGTCACGTCAAGAGCGAAACTCCGCAAGCCGAGGCCGCAAGCCCAGCACCGTACAGAGCCCCACGAGCCCCAGCGCGCCCCCGATCCACGGAAGCACCCCCGGCACCGCCCCCCGGCCGTCCTCGGCAGCCCGTTCGAAGTGGCTCTGGTTGATGCCGGTGACCCGTTTCAACTCCCGGTCCAGGTCGAGGAAGTGGGAGTTGGACGTGCCCTCCTCCCAGCTGATGCAGAAGTCGACGGCCTGGCGCTCGCGGCCGTCGGCGACCAGCTTGCGGATCTTGCGGTCGTCGCGCTGGTAGACGAGGTACGCCTCGACGGCGGCCTCCGCGGCGGCGCGTTCGCCGGGGAAGGTGATGTTGTCGAGTTCGCGCCGGAACTCCCCGGTGAAGGGGAGGGTGCGGTGGTCGGTCTTGTAGGTGCTCCAGGTCTCGTCGAGCCGGGAGTCGTACGTGGCCGGGGTGGAGCCCGCAATGCCGTACAGCGCCTGCGACTTGGCGAAGAAGGAGTTCCCGTACTGGGCGCGCCGGTCCTTGAGCAGCAGGTACCGGCTTTCGTCCGCGTTGGCGTCGTACGCCGTGGCCTGGGCGCGCGACAGCGCCACGACGGAGTCGAAGGCGTCGCGGCGTGCGATCCGCAGTTGTTCCGAGGACGTGGCGAGGAGCTGACAGCCGAGGACGACGGCGATGAGCGCGCACAGGCTCGCGGCGAGCAGCCCGGGGTTAAACACGCGCCGGAAGCGCCGCGTGAGGTGCCACTGGAGTCCGACGAGGACGACGAGCAGCGCGGCTCCGACGAGGACGGCGGCGATCAGCTCGCCGGTCAGCCGGGAGCGCGCCGCGTCGTAGTGCCGCTCGTACGCGGTGTTGTTGGACTCGACCAACTCACGTGCCTCTGGCAGGAGTTGACCCTGGAGGAGGTCGGTCGCCGTGCGGTAGTCGTCACCGGCCGCGGTCTTGCCGCCCTTGCGGGCGTCGTTCTCCAGGGCGCGGCCGACCAGTTCCTGGTAGCGCGCGAAGTTCTCGGTGAGGTCCTCGACGGTGCGGCCGGCGCCGCGGTCGTGCTGAGCGGCGACGGAGAGGGTGCGCAGGGCGGTGCTGATGGTGTGACGCGATGCGCCGTAGCCCTCGACGGCCTTGTCGTACGGGACGTCGAGGCGGCCGCGGCCCGCGTCGCCGTTCGCGAGGAGCAGGTTGGCGACCTGCGCGTCCATGTCGTTGAGCGCGAGGTTCAGACCCGCGGCGCTGGTGGTGCTCGGCGCGTCGCGGTCGGCCACGTCGTCCCACGCCTCGAGCGCGGCGAAACCCGCCGTACCGAGGAGCGCCGCGAGGGCGGCGGCGAGCAGCAGGATCACGGTGCGCAGCAGGCGCAGCCGGGCCGGAAGCGACGACCAGGCGCGCCTCAACACCCGTCGGACGTCCGGTGGTTGCGGACGCCCGGCCCGCGGCCCCCCTCTGAGCCGCGGGCCGAGACGCCCGTTCGGACGGACGATTTCAACCGGATGTGTGGCGGACACAGCCCCGGCCCCCGCATCTGGACTGTGCGTACTGCCGGCGGTGATCGTCACGCGCCCTCCCACCTCACATCACGGACTCGTTCGTCCGTTCCCCCGTGGTGATCAGTCTTGGGTCCGTTTTGGCGCTTCCCGGTTTTGTTGACGCCCTCCTTATGCACCATCAGGGCTTCTTGACGCAGGCTTGACGGGCGTTCGGGACGGCCTGTCAGGGGGTCGTAAATTCCCGGCTGTGAAGGTGATTTGGTGAGGTTGGGACGGCTACCTTCCTGTCCGCACGGCCGCGCTCCGTGGCCGCTCCCCCACCAGAAAGTCACCCTCGCCGATGCTTCCCGCCGCCCCGCAGCAGGCTCCGCACATGCCCGAGAGCCCGTCGTCCGGGCGCAGTCCCGAGAACCGTCCCGGCGGCCGCCGGCGGGTCCGCCCCGGCGGCTTCGTCGAACCCGGGCAGCTCCTGAGGTCGGTCCCCGACGCGCTGCACAAGCTGCGCCCGCGCGCCCTCGTCAAGAATCCCGTCCTGTTCGTCGTCGGCTGCGGCGCGGTGATCACGACCGGGACCGCGGTGTTCGACCCCTCCGTGTTCTCCTGGATCATCAGCCTGTGGCTGTGGCTCACGCTCTTCTTCGCCAACCTCGCGGAGGCCGTGGCGGAGGGTCGTGGCAAGGCGCAGGCGCAGGCGCTGCGCAGGGCGCGCACGGACACGGTCGCGCTGCGCCTGCGGAACAACTGGCGCGTGGGCACGGACCTCCAGGAAGCGGAGACGGAGGCGGTGGCCGCCACCGAGCTGCGGCCCTTCGACTTCGTCCTGGTCGAGGCGGGCGAGCTGATCCCGGCGGACGGCGACGTGGTCGACGGGGTCGCGGCGGTCGACGAGTCCGCCGTCACCGGTGAGTCGGCCCCGGTCATCCGGGAGTCGGGCGGCGACCGCAGCGGTGTCACGGGCGGCACGACGGTGCTGTCCGACCGGATCGTCGTACGCATCACCTCGCGCGCCGGACACTCCTTCCTGGACCGCATGATCGCGCTGGTCGAGGGCGCGTCCCGGCAGAAGACGCCGAACGAGATAGCCCTCAACATCCTGCTCGCGGCGCTCACCATCGTCTTCGTCATGGTCGTCGTGTCCCTGCAGTCGATGGCTTCGTACGCGGGCGCGGCGCAGCCCACGACGGTGCTCGTCGCGCTGCTGGTGACACTGATCCCCACCACGATCGGCGCGCTGCTCTCCGCCATCGGCATCGCGGGCATGGACCGGCTCGTGCAGCGCAACGTGCTCGCCATGTCGGGCCGCGCGGTCGAGGCGGCGGGCGACGTCAACACGCTCCTGCTCGACAAGACCGGCACCATCACCCTCGGCAACCGCGAGGCCGACGCCTTCATGCCGCTGCCCGGCGTCGACGAGATGCACCTCGCGGACGCGGCCCAGCTCTCCTCACTGGCCGACGAGACGCCCGAGGGCCGCTCCATCGTCGTACACGCCAAGAACAAGTACGGCCTTCGCGCACCGGCGCAGGGCGAGCTGGCCAACGCGCAGTTCGTGGAGTTCAGCGCGCAGACCCGGATGAGCGGCATCGATCTGCGCTGGGACAACGGCGCGGCCTGCACCATCCGCAAGGGCGCCGCCGCGCAGGTGATCACCTGGGTGGAGCTGCGCGGCGGTCAGGTGCCGCCGCAGGCCCGGATGTTCGCCGACTCCGTCGCCGCGGCGGGCGGTACGCCGCTGCTCGTCGCCGTGCACGACTGGGACGGGCCGCGCGTCCTCGGTGTCGTACAGCTCAGGGACGTCGTGAAGGACGGCATCCGCGAGCGGTTCGCCGAGCTGCGCCGCATGGGCATCCGCACCGTCATGATCACCGGCGACAACGCGCTCACCGCGCGCGCCATCGCCCGGGAGGCGGGCGTCGACGACTTCCTCGCGGAGGCCACGCCCGAGGACAAGCTCGACCTCATCAAGAAGGAGCAGGAGGGCGGCAAGCTCGTCGCGATGACCGGCGACGGCACCAACGACGCCCCGGCGCTCGCGCAGGCGGACGTCGGCGTGGCCATGAACACCGGTACCTCGGCCGCCAAGGAGGCCGGGAACATGGTGGACCTGGACTCCAACCCGACCAAGCTCATCGAGATCGTGGAGATCGGCAAGCAACTCCTCATCACCCGCGGCGCCCTGACCACGTTCTCGATCACCAACGACGTCGCCAAGTACTTCGCGATCATCCCGGCGATGTTCGCGGGGGCGTACCCGGGCCTCGAGTCCCTCAACATCATGGGCCTGCACAGCCCGAAGTCGGCCATCACGTCGGCCATCATCTTCAACGCGCTGATCATCGTCGTACTGATCCCGCTCGCCCTGCGCGGTGTGCGCTACACACCGGCGTCCGCGCACGACCTGCTGCGCCGCAACCTGGCGGTGTACGGACTCGGCGGGCTCGTGCTGCCGTTCCTCGGGATCAAGCTGATCGACCTGGTGGTGTCCACGTTCCCTGGGCTGAGCTGAGCGAACCGCGGCTTGAGGGGGCCCGCACATCAAGGCCCCGTCAAGCGCATCAGGAGGCCGTCAAAGACCGTGAAGGGCGCTTGAAGCCCAGCTCACGGGCCAGTTGGATGAACGACGTGAACAGCTTCGCGCGCCATGACGACCGGCCGCCTCATACGGTGGTGCCGGTCTCGCGCGCTGTTCACGTCCCGGTGCGCTGACGCCGCACCGCATCCCCCTTCGCCGTGAGCGGCGCTCCTGAGGAGCGCGCACGGCTTTTTCGTTTCGCATGCCGCACGCCCCCGCCGGGGGCCGCCGAGGCATGCCTCACCACAGGATCCGATCATGTCTTCTGCCTCACTGGACGGGCGCACCGCGCTCGTCACCGGAGCCACCTCCGGCATCGGCTACGAGAGTGCCCGCCTCCTCGCCGAGCGCGGTGTCACCGTGCTCGTGCACGGCCGCACCGCCGACGAGGCCCAGGCCGCCGTCGACAAGCTCGTCGCCACGGCCGGCGTCGACGTCGCGAAGCTGCGCGCGTTCGCCGCCGACTTCACCCATCTGGAGGAGGTCGAGCGGCTCGCGAGCCTCGTCGTCGCCGAACACCCGCACCTGGACGTGCTGGTGAACAACGCGGGTATGGCCGCCCCGGAGCGCCACACCATCACCGCCGACGGCAACGAGATCGCCTTCCAGGTGAACTTCCTCGCGCACTTCCTCCTCACGAGCCTGCTCGAGCCCGCCCTGACGATGGGGCATCCCCTGCTCGAGCGAAGCCGAGAGCTTGGGGAAGAGCCGGGCGGCCGCGTCGTCAACGTGTCGTCGTCGCTGCACCGCACAGGGTCGATCTCCTGGAGCGACCCGAACCGCGCCCGCCGCTACTCGCGTCTGGCGGCCTACGCCCAGTCGCAGCTCGCCCTCACCGTCTTCGCCGCCGACCCGCGCGTGACCGCCGTGTCGGTGCACCCCGGCGTGTGCGACACCGCGCTCCTGCCGCTGTACGCGCACGAGGGCACGTCGGCCGCCGAGGGCGCCGCCCACGTGGTGCGCCTGTGCGACCCGGCGACCGAGATCGTCAACGGGGCGTACTACGACCGCGCCGAGCGCGTCGAGCCCGCCGCGGCCGCGACGGAGGACCGCACCGTCAAGCGTCTCAACAAGCTCGCCGCCCTGCTGGTCGGCCACGACTCTTGAAGGGTTCGAACGCCTAGATGTCCAAGCGCGCACGCAAGAAGAGGGCACGTCGCGAGAAGAAGGCCAACCACGGCGGCAAGGCGGGCCAGGGCTAGCCTGCCCCGGCGCGGTCAGCGGTGCGCTCCTCCCGACCCGGAGGGCCGCACCGCTGTCGCCGTTCCCGCCCCGTGCCGCGCGTGCGCACACCGGCAGGCCGTCGCAGCCTGCACCACCAACGGCCGGGCCCGTGCCACGATCCAGCACACCCGCACCATCAACGCCCCAGCCCGCACCACGCATCACCATGCGCGCACCACCCCCTGCCCAGCCACCACCCAACCCACCGCAGCCCCAGGAGGACCGCCCCGTGATCCCGCTTCAGCGGCACGAACTGCCCGCACTCTCGCGCTGGTTCACGGCCGCGGCGCCCGGAACGGCCGCGCTGCCCGAGCACGTCCTCACGCACGGCGCGGGCCAGTGGTGGGCCGACCGGACGGACGCCCCGCGCGCCCTCGCGGTGTCGTGCGCCGGCCATGTGCTGCTGCGCGGCGACCCGCTCGCCGTCTCCCCCGGTGGCCTCGCGCAGTTCGCCGCCCATCATGTCGACGCGCCGGCGCGCTTCCTGCCGGTGCTCGGCGCCGCCTTCGACCGCATCGTGCCCGCCGAGCGCATGGTGTACGTCCACCGGGAGCACGTCGACGCGCCCCGCACGCCGCGCGGAGTGCGGGTGCGCCGCGTGTCCGGCGACGACGCGCTCGCGTTCGCTGCGCTGTGGGCCGACTCGGGCTGGCTGCACGCGAGTTGGGGCGGCGGTTCCGCGCTCGCCGCCTCCGGGCACGCCGTCGCCGCGTTCGACCGGAGCGGTCGGGTCGTGTCCGTGGCCTGCTCCTACTTCGCGGGCGAGGCGTACGAGGACGTGGCCGTGGCCACCGCGCCCGAGCACCGCCGCAAGGGCCTGGCGCACGCCTGCGTCGCCGCGCTCACCGCGGACGCCGCGGCGCGCGGCCGCACCGCGAGCTGGTCGTGCGGGCGTGACAACCGCCCCAGCCGCCTGCTGGCCTGGACGGCGGGCTTCCGTCTGGAGCGCGAGTACACCCACTACGCGACGGGCACGCCGCGCGCCGCCGCGGTCCCGGGCGCTCCCCCCGCCGCACACGCGGGCCTCCCGGCCGCGGCCGCACCGCCCACGACGTCCGCGAAGACCCCGGCCTGACGAGCTGAGCGAGGCGGGCGCCAGCACCCCGGCGATGCCTAGAGCACGCCGACGTCGCCCACAAGCCCCGACAGCCCGCCCGGCACCCCGTATCGCACCCCTGGTCGAGCAGAACCCCACCCCTAGAAATTACTCCCGGGTAGTAACGCGTCGACCGCCCCAGATCAAGACCGACACGAAGAGTGCAAGGTCACAGCCGTGCCCCGGCGCCGGGCCCTGATTCAGCCCTAGCATCGGAACATGACGGTCCTGCCTGATGACGGGCTTTCGCTGGCCGCCGAGTTCCCTGATGCGACCCATGAGCAGTGGCAGCGCCTGGTGGAAGGCGTACTGCGGAAGTCGGGTAAGGACGCATCGGGGGCGGCGGCCGAGAAAGCGCTGTCCACCGCGCTCGAGGACGGGCTCAGCACCCGCCCCCTGTACACCGCCCATGACGCCGTGGCTGATGTCGGCCATCCGGGCTTCGCCCCGTACGTACGCGGCGGTCGCGCGGCGGGCGGTGCGGCGACCGGCTGGGACGTACGGCAGCGGCATGCCACGAGCGATCCCGCGCGCACGAACGAGCTGGTCCTCGCCGACCTGGAGAACGGCGTGACGTCGCTGTGGCTCACCCTGGGCCCGGACGCGCTGCCGGTGTCGGGCCTGGAGCGGGCGCTCGACGGCGTGTATCTGGACCTGGCACCCGTCGTCCTCGACGCGGGCCCCGATGTCGGCCCCGCCGCACGGGAGTTGCTGCGCCTGGTGGAGGCCGCGGGCGTCGCCAAGGACGCGGCGCGCGGCAATCTCGGCGCGGACCCGCTGGCGTACGAGGCGCGCACGGGCGAGGAGTTGGCGACGGACACGGCCGTCGAGCTCGCACGGCTGTGCGGCCGTGAGTACGTGGGCCTGCGCGCCCTCACCGTGGACGCGCTGCCCTACCACGAGGCGGGCGGCTCCCCCGCGCAGGAGCTGGGCGCCTCGCTCGCCACCGGCGTCGCGTATCTGCGGCTGCTGACCGACGCGGGCCTCACCCTCCAAGAGGCGTGCGCGCAGCTGGAGTTCCGGTACGCGGCCACCGCCGACCAGTTCCTCACCATCGCCAAACTCCGTGCGGCACGCCGCCTTTGGGCGCGCGTCGCCGAGGCCAGCGGTGACGCCGACGCGGGCGCGCAGCTCCAGCACGCGGTGACGTCGCCGGTGATGATGGCACGCCGCGACCCCTGGGTGAACATGCTGCGCACGACGCTGGCCTGCATGAGCGCCGGTGTCGGCGGCGCCGACGCGGTGACGGTGCTGCCCTTCGACCACTCCCTGGGCCTGCCGGACGCCTTCGCGCGCCGCATCGCCCGCAACACCTCGACGATCCTCCTGGAGGAGTCGCACCTGGCGCGGGTCATCGACCCGGCGGGCGGCTCGTACTACGTGGAGCGGCTCACCGACGAACTCGCCCACGCCGCCTGGGAGTTCTTCCAGGAGATCGAGCGCGCGGGCGGCCAGGCGGCGGCCCTGCGCTCGGGCATGCTCGGCGACCGCATCGCGGCGACCTGGGCCGAGCGCGGCAAGAAGCTCGCCAAGCGCCGCGAACCGATCACGGGCGTCAGCGAGTTCCCGAATCTGACGGAGAAGCCCGTCGCGCGCGAGCCCGCGCCCGCAGGTCCCACCGGCGGCCTGCCGCGGGTGCGCCGCGACGAGGCGTACGAAGCCCTGCGCGCCCGCTCCGACACGCACCTCGCCGAGACCGGTGCCCGTCCGAAGGTGTTCCTGGCCGCGCTCGGCCCGGCGGCCGCGCACACCGCGCGCGCCTCGTTCGCGTCGAACCTCTTCCAGGCGGGCGGCATCGAAGCCGTCCACGACCCGGTGTCGGTGGACGCGACGAGCGTCGCCGACGCCTTCAAGGCGAGCGGCGCCCGCGTCGCCTGTCTGTGTTCCAGCGACGCCCTGTACGCGGACGAGGCGGCGGCGGTCGCCGCGGCGCTGAAGTCCGCCGGCGCCGAGCGGGTGTTCCTCGCGGGGCGGCCCGGCGAGTACGGGAACGACGTCGACGCGTACGTCTTCGCCGGCTGCGACGCCGTGGCCGTGCTCTCCTCCACCCTCGACCTCATGGGAGTGGCGCCATGACGATCCCCGACTTCACCGGCATCGGCCTGGAGCCGGACGCGGCGCCCCGGGGCTCCGCACAGCAGTGGCGCGCCGCGGTCGAGACCGCCACCGGCAAGGGCGCCGACGACCTGCTGTGGGAGACCCCCGAGGGCATCGCCGTCCAACCGCTGTACACGGGCGCCGACTTGGAGGGCCTGGACTTCCTGGAGACGTACCCGGGCGTCGCGCCGTATCTGCGCGGCCCCTATCCGACGATGTACGTCAACCAGCCCTGGACGATCCGGCAGTACGCGGGATTCTCCACCGCGCAGGAGTCCAACGCCTTCTACCGCCGCAACCTCGCGGCCGGCCAGAAGGGCCTCTCCGTCGCCTTCGACCTGCCGACGCACCGCGGCTACGACAGCGACCACCCGCGCGTGACCGGCGACGTCGGCATGGCGGGCGTGGCCATCGACTCCATCTATGACATGCGCCAGCTCTTCGACGGCATTCCGCTGGACAAGATGACGGTGTCGATGACGATGAACGGCGCCGTGCTGCCCGTCCTCGCGCTGTACATCGTCGCCGCCGAGGAACAGGGCGTACCGCCGGAGAAGCTGGCGGGGACCATTCAGAACGACATCCTCAAAGAGTTCATGGTCCGCAACACCTACATCTATCCGCCGAAGCCCTCGATGCGGATCATCTCCGACATCTTCTCGTTCACCTCGCAGAAGATGCCGCGCTACAACTCCATCTCGATCTCCGGCTACCACATCCAGGAGGCCGGTGCGACGGCCGACCTGGAGCTGGCCTACACGCTCGCCGACGGCGTGGAGTACCTGCGAGCGGGGCGCGAGGCGGGCCTTGACGTGGACGCGTTCGCGCCGCGCCTGTCGTTCTTCTGGGCGATCGGGATGAACTTCTTCATGGAGGTCGCCAAGCTCCGCGCGGCGCGCCTGCTGTGGGCGAAGCTGGTCAAGCAGTTCGACCCGAAGAACGCCAAGTCCCTTTCGCTGCGCACCCATTCGCAGACCTCGGGCTGGTCGCTGACCGCCCAGGACGTCTTCAACAACGTGACGCGCACCTGCGTGGAGGCGATGGCGGCGACGCAGGGCCACACGCAGTCCCTGCACACGAACGCCCTCGACGAGGCCCTCGCGCTGCCCACCGACTTCTCGGCGCGCATCGCCCGCAACACCCAGCTCCTGCTCCAGCAGGAGTCGGGCACCTGCCGGGTCATCGACCCCTGGGGCGGCAGCGCGTACGTGGAGAAGCTGACGTACGACCTGGCGCGCCGCGCCTGGCAGCACATCCAGGAGGTCGAGGCGGCGGGCGGCATGGCGCAGGCCATCGACGCGGGCATCCCGAAGCTGCGCGTGGAGGAGGCCGCCGCGCGCACGCAGGCCCGCATCGACTCCGGGCGCCAGCCGGTGATCGGCGTGAACAAGTACCGGGTGGACAGCGACGAGCAGATCGAGGTCCTGAAGGTCGACAACTCCTCCGTGCGCACCCAGCAGATCGAGAAGCTGCGGCGGCTGCGCGAGGAGCGCGACAGCGCGGTGTGCCAGGACGCCCTCGCCAAGCTGACGACGGCCGCCGAGCGCGGCGCGGGCCCCGGTCTGGAGGGCAACCTCCTCGCCCTCGCGGTCGACGCGGCCCGCGCGAAGGCCACGGTCGGCGAGATCTCCGACGCCCTGGAGAAGGCGTACGGGCGGCACGCGGGCCAGATCCGTACGATCTCCGGTGTGTACCGCACCGAAGCAGGCCCCTCTCCGTCCGTCGAGCGCACCCGCGCCCTGGTCACGTCCTTCGAGGAGGCCGAGGGACGCCGCCCGCGCATCCTGGTCGCCAAGATGGGCCAGGACGGCCACGACCGCGGCCAGAAAGTGATCGCGACCGCCTTCGCCGACCTGGGCTTCGACGTCGACGTCGGCCCGCTGTTCCAGACGCCCGGGGAAGTCGCGCGGCAGGCCGTCGAGGCGGACGTGCACATCGTCGGCGTCTCCTCGCTGGCGGCCGGGCACCTCACCCTCGTACCGGCGCTGCGCGCGGAGCTGGCCACCGAGGGGCGCGAGGACATCATGATCGTCGTGGGCGGTGTGATCCCGCCGCAGGACGTCGAGGCGCTGCACGAGGCGGGCGCGGCGGCGGTGTTCCCGCCCGGCACGGTCATCCCGGACGCGGCGTACGACCTGGTGCGGCGGCTCGCCGACGGGCTCGGCCACGAACTGCCCGCCGCCGAGGCCGCCTCCGGCAGTGGCGAGCTGTGAGCCGCTGAGCCCATGGCACCGAGGATCGATCTCGACAGTTATGTGAAGGGCGTGCTCGACGGCAAGCGCGCGCACATCGCGCGCGCGATCACGCTCGTGGAGTCCACCAAGGCCGAACACCGGGTGCTCGCGCAGCAGTTGCTGACGCAGTTGCTCCCGCACTCGGGGCGGGCGCGGCGCATCGGCATCAGCGGCGTTCCTGGCGTGGGCAAGTCCACGTTCATCGACGCGCTGGGCACGATGCTGACGTCGCTGGGCCACCGCGTCGCGGTGCTCGCCGTCGACCCGTCGTCGTCGCGGACGGGCGGCTCCATCCTGGGCGACAAGACCCGCATGGAGCGCCTGTCGGTGGATCCGATGGCGTTCGTGCGGCCCTCCCCCACGGCGGGCACGCTCGGCGGGGTGGCGAAGGCGACCCGCGAGTCCATCGTGGTGATGGAGGCGGCCGGTTACGACGTGGTGCTCGTGGAGACCGTCGGCGTCGGCCAGTCGGAGACGGCCGTGGCCAACATGGTCGACACGTTCCTGCTGCTCACCCTGGCCCGCACGGGCGATCAGCTCCAGGGCATCAAGAAGGGCGTCCTTGAGCTGGCCGACGTGATCGCGGTCAACAAGGCGGACGGCCCGCACGAGCGGGACGCGCGCTCGGCGGCGCGGGAGCTGGCGGGCGCCCTGCGCCTGATGCATCCCCCGGACGCCGCGTGGACGCCCCCTGTCCTGAGTTGCAGCGCCCGCGAGTCGAAGGGCCTCGACACGCTCTGGGACCGCCTCGAACAGCACCGTGCGCTCCTGGACTCCACCGGTCGCCTGGCCGCCAAGCGGCGCGACCAGCAGGTCGACTGGACGTGGACGATGGTCCGCGACGAACTCCTCGGCCGGCTCCACGCCCACCCCGATGTGCGGCGGCTCTCGCCGGACCTGGAACGGCAGGTGCGGGAGGGGACGCTGACGGCGACGGTGGCGGCGGAGCGGATCCTGGACGCGTTCCAGGCGGACTTCCAGGCGGACAAGGGCGAGGGAACCGCTCGGCCTCAGTGAGCAGGAGCCACCGGGATCCAAGGAGAGGGAACAGCTCAGTGAGTCACGACGCACCACCGGTTCTGACGCGGGTCGAGGGCCGGGCGGGCCACATCGTCCTGAACCGGCCGCGCGCCCTGAACGCGCTCGACCACCCGATGGTCCGCCTCGTCGACGAGGCGCTCACCGCCTGGGAGCACGACGACACGGTCCGCACGGTGGTCGTGACCGGCGCGGGCGAGCGCGGCCTGTGCGCGGGCGGCGACATCCGGGCCGTGCGCGACGACATCCTCGCGGGCGGCGGCGCGGGGTCGGCGGCGTTCTGGCACGACGAGTACGTGCTCAACGCCCGGATCGCGCGCTACCCGAAGCCGTACGTCGCGGTGATGGACGGCTACGTCATGGGCGGCGGCGTCGGCATCTCGGCGCACGGCGACGTGCGGGTCGTCACCGAGCGCTCGCGGGTCGCCATGCCGGAGACGATCATCGGCTTCGTCCTCGACGTCGGCGCCACCTATCTCCTGACGCGGGCGCCGGGCGAGCTCGGCACGCATCTGGCGCTGACCGGCACAGCGGTGGGCGCGGGCGACACGCTCCTGTGCGGCCTCGCCGACCACTTCGTGCCCTCGGCGCGCCTCGAGGAGTTCACGGCGGCGCTGGCGGACGCCGACGCGGCCGACGTCGTGCGGTCGTACGCCGAGTCCGCTCCGGAGGGCGAACTCGCCGCGCAGCGCGCGTGGATCGACTCCTGTTACGCCGCCGACTCGGTGGAGGAGATCGTCGACCGCCTCCAGTCCTGCGGTGAGCACGCCGCGAAGGAGGCTGCCGAGGTCCTGCTCTCGCGCTCCCCCACGGCACTGAAGGTCACGCTCGCCGCCCTGCGCCGGGCGCGTGACCTTGGCTCCCTGGAGGAGGCACTCAACCAGGAGTACCGCGTGTCGTGCGCGTGTCTGACGGCGCCGGACTTCCCCGAGGGGGTGCGCGCCCAGGTCGTCGACAAGGACCGCCGGCCGCGCTGGTCGCCCGCCGACCTCGCGTCGGTCTCGGAGGCGGACGTGGAGCGGTTCTTCGGGCCTTGCGCTTATGGGGAGTTGGGGCTCGGCTCCTGACCTCGCGACCCGCTACGGCGGGTCGACCTCCGTGATCACGGCGACGAGCTGGAGGGCAAGCCGCTCGCCCCAGTGGGCCACGCCCACGGCTATCCAGTGGCCGTCGGCCCGCCACAGGTGGACGTCAGGAACGGATTCGCTGAGGGTGGCCCACGGGTCAGGGACCGGCTCGCCCTCGCCGTCCACCTCCTGGGCCAGGAGGCGCACGAGAATGCCGGTGAGGCTGAAGATCTGAGGCTCGCCCCAGCGCCGCGACAGCAGGACGGTGAGGGCGTCGCGCTCGGCCTCGTACCGCAGCTCCGTCTCCTCGTGGGCCGTGCCGTCGTCGTCCCACATCTGGTCGTGCGTCGATAACTCCGCGACGTGGAAGCCGGGTCCGCCATAGCCGTGCTCCGACCTGCCGGGCGCCGCGGGGAAGGCCCGGGCGCGCAGCAGGTCGATCGCGGCGATGTGGTCTGCGCTGCTCATGACTCCAGTAAAGCCGCCGCCACTGACAATTGGCTGTCCGTCAGGCATCCGAGGACTGGCGAGACGTCAGCCGGGGTCTGACCGGACTGCGACGGACGGCCGGCGAAGTGCCGGCCGGGTCCTGACCTGACTGCGGCAGACGGCGGGTCGGCCGCGCTGGACCGACCCCGCCGGTCGTCCCCTCACGCGTCCCGCCGCCGCACCGCCCACCACCCCGCCGCCAGCGCCGCCCCGGCCCACACCGCCGTCACGCCGAGGCCCGTCCACGGGCCGAGCATCCCGCTCGGGTCCTCGTGCAGGATCTGCTGCCCGGCCCGGTCGGGCAGGAACTGCGCCGCGCCGCCCGCCATGTCCCCGAGCACGAACGGGACGATCAGGGTGAACGGGATCAGCACGCTGAGCACGGCGACCCCGCTGCGCAGCACCGCCGCGAGCCCCGCCGCGAACAGCGCCATCAGCGCGAGGTAGACGCCCCCGCCGAAGCACGCGCGTACGGCCCCGGGGTGGCCGAGTCCGATCGCGTAATCGCCGAGGAAGGCCTGCCCGCCGAGGAACGTGGTGAAGCTGGTGACGAGCCCCACCAGGAGCGCCGCCGCGCCCAGGACGGCGGTCTTCGCGCCGAAGAACAGGCCGCGGCGCGGCACGGCGGCCAGCGAGACGCGCAGTGCGCCGTTGACGTACTCGGAGCTGACGGCCGTGGCGCCGAAGCTGATGGCGGCGACCTGCCCGAAGTTGAACGCGTAGAAGGCGTCGAAGAGCGGTTCCGCGTCGGCGTTGTCGGCCTCCGCGCGGCCGACGGTGGCGAAGACGAGGACCGTGATGGCGACGGTCGCCACGAACACCGCGACAAGCGAACCGACGCTCCCCCGCAGTGACTTGACCTTGATCCATTCGGAGCGGAGCACAGCGGAAGTGGACACGGTCAGGCCTCCTGGAGAGGTGTGGACGGAGCGGAGAACTCCGTCTCGGCGGCGGTGAGCGCGAGGTACGCCTCCTCCAGGGAGGCCTCCTCGTCGACGAGTTCGAGGATGGGCACGCCCTCGCGCGCGGCGAGCCTGCCGATCTCCTCGGCCCGGACTCCGTCGACCGTCCAGCGGCCGTCGCCGGCCTCGGCCAGTTCGTGCCCCGCGCGGGCGAGCACCGTACGCAGCCGGGCCGGGTCGGTGGTGCGCGCCCGGACGCGCGGTCGGCTGTGTCCCGCGATGAACTCCCGCATCGGGGTGTCCGCGAGGAGCCTGCCGCGGCCGAGGACGACCAGGTGGTCGGCGAACGTGGCGGTCTCGTTCATGAGGTGGCTGGAGACCAGGACGGTGCGGCCCTCACGGGCCAGGCCCGTCATCAGCTCACGGATCCAGATGATGCCTTCGGGGTCGAGCCCGTTCGACGGCTCGTCCAGGAGGACCACTTCGGGGTCTCCGAGCAGCGCGGCGGCGATGCCGAGGCGCTGACGCATGCCCAGGGAGTACGTCTTCACGCGGCGGCCCGCGACGGCCGCCAGGCCGGTCTCCTCCAGGACCTCGTCCACCCGCCTGGCGGCGACGCGGTTGCTGGCGGCCAGCGCGAGCAGGTGGTTGCGGGCGGTCCGGGACCCGTGGGCGGCCTGCGCGTCGAGCAGGGCGCCGACCTGGCGGAGCGGTTCGTCGTACGCCGCGTACGGGCGTCCGCCGACGGTCGCGGTGCCGGAGGTCGGCCGGTCGAGGCCGAGCACGAGGCGCAACGTGGTGGACTTTCCGGCGCCGTTGGGGCCGAGGAAGCCGGTGACCTGACCGGGGCGGACGCTGAACGTCAGATCGTCCACCGCGCGGGTGGTGCCGTACTCCTTGGTGAGCTGCTGGACGTCGATGCTGGTCATGGGGACAGCGTCGCGGCGCGGGCGGTCACGGGGCCTCCCCCGCCCGGGGAGATCGTCTCCCCCGTGCGGGGGAGCCGGGCCCCGCGCGGCTGCTGGCACGATGACCGCATGCCCCGCTTCCTGCGACCGCTCACCCGCGCGGTCACGTACACCCGTTGGCTGCACGTGCTCGTCGGCTGTGTCGCCGGGTTGACGTGCGCGTCGGTCTACGGGATGTCGGAGGCGAAGGCCCTCGACCTGGTTGTCGGGTTCTTCGTCCTCCCGGTCCCCCTGGGGGTCGCGGCCGGTCTGGTGCCTGCGATGCGCCGGGCCGAGGGTCTGCAGGCGCGGCTGATGCTGTTCCCCGGCGCCCACGCGCGCGGGGCGGCCGGTCCGCACGACGCGGAGCCCGCCGGCCCCGGTGTCTCCGTCATGCCGTCGGCCTCCTGGAACGAGCGCTGCCGCACGGCGCTCTGGCTCGTGCTGCGGATCGAGGCGGGATCCGCGACGGGTTTCGTGACCTTCTTCCTCATGGGTCAGACGCTGGCGTCGATCGGCGCGGCGGCGCAGGAGCGCACGACGGATCCGGCGCTGTTCCTCCCCGCGCTCGCCGACGGCCCCTGGTGGACGGACGCGCTGCTCGTTCCCGCGCCGCTGCTGATCCTGCTCGGCTTCGTGGTGGCGGTGGGGCACTTCATGGCCGCCGTCGCCGGGCGCCTCCTCGGCCCCTCCCCCGCCCAGCGCCTCGCCGCCCTGGAGGAGCGCACCGAGCAGCTCCTGGAGCGCAACCGCATCGCCCGCGAGCTGCACGACTCCCTGGGGCACGCGCTGACCGTCGCGGTCGTGCAGGCGGGCGCCGCGCGGGCCGCCGCCGACCCGGAGTTCACCGACCGCGCGCTGGAGGCCATCGAGGACACGGGCCGGCACGCCCTGGAGGATCTGGACCGGGTGCTGCGGATCCTGCGCGAGGACGGGCAGCCCGGGCGGCAGCGGCCGACGCTCGCGGACGCCGACCGGCTCCTGGACTTCGCTCGCACGTCGGGCGTGAAGGTCGAGGCCGAGGTGACGGGCCCGGTGGACCGGCTGCCCGGGCCGGTGTCCCGCGAGGGCTACCGCATGCTCCAGGAGGCCCTGACGAACGTCCTGCGGCACGCGGGCCAGGTTCCGGTACGCGTCCAGGTCGCCGCCGACGACGGCCTGCTCACGCTCGACGTACGCAACACCCTGCCCGCGCCCACGGCACCGACCGGCCGCGGCGGCAGCGGACTGCGCGGCATCCGGGAGCGCGCGACGCTCCTCGGCGGCCGGGCGCACACGGGCCCGCACGACGGCGACTGGCGGGTCCGCGTCGAACTGCCCCTGGCGTGAGGGGGTGAGAACAGCCGTGATCTACGCTGGCCGGATGCCGGTGACCGTCCTTCTCGTCGACGACGAACCCCTCGTCCGCGCGGGCCTGCGCGCCGTCCTGGAGGCGCAGCCCGACATCGAGGTCGTCGGTGAGGCCGCGGACGGCGCCGCCGTGATCCCCCTGGTGCGGCAGCTGCGGCCCGATGTCGTCGCCATGGACGTCCGCATGCCCCTCCTCGACGGCATCGAGGCGACCCGCGCGGTGCTTCGCACGGTCGCGGACCCGCCCAAGATCGTCGTGATCACGACCTTCGAGAACGACGAGTACGTGTACGAGGCGCTGCGCGCGGGAGCCGACGGGTTCCTGCTGAAGCGGGCCAGGCCCGCCGAGATCGTGCACGCCGTGCGTCTGGTGGCCGAGGGCGAGTCGCTGCTCTTCCCGGCGGCGGTACGTGAACTGGCGGGTGCGCACGGCCGCCTGCGCGGCAATCCGGACGCCGTGGCGGCCCTGGAACGGGCCGCGCTGACCGGTCGCGAGGAGGAAGTGCTGCGGCTCATGGCGCGCGGCCTGTCGAACGCGGAGATCGCCGCGCGCCTGGTCGTCGGCACCGAGACCGTGAAGTCGCACGTGAGCTCGCTGCTGGCGAAACTCGGGGCGCGCGACCGGACGCAGGCCGTCATCACGGCGTACGAATCCGGTTTTGTCGCCCCCGGCTGAACCGGGCCGAGACCGGGCGGCCTGATCGGCACTCGCCCCGGTCGGCGGCTTCCGAGTACCCTTCGCCCATCATGCGCACGGGACGGAAGGACGGACGTTGGGGCGGCTGACCGGCGGAGATCCTTCTCTGCTACGGCGGATCAACTCCGCGGTGGTGCTGCACGCGCTGCGTGCGGCGGATTTCGCGACACTCACGGAGATCACCCGGGCGACGGGTCTGTCCAGGCCCACGGTGGAGGGCGTGGTCGAAGGGCTCAGCGAGGCCGGGCTCGTGGTCGAGACGGACGCGGACGAGGGCGGCGCGCGACGCCAGGGACGACCGGCGCGGAAGTTCCGCTTCCGGGCGGAGGCGGGACATCTGCTCGGGCTCGAGATCGGTCCGCACCGTGTCGCGGCCGTCCTCGCCGACCTCGACGGCAAGATCATCGGGACCGCCGCGAAGGACGTCTCCGAGACGGCGCCCGCGGACGAGCGCCTGGACCGGCTGCGCGGCGCAGTCGCCGATCTGCTGCGCCGCGCGGGCGTCTCCCGGGGCTCGCTGCGCGCCGTCGGCGTCGGCAGCCCCGGCATCGTGGAGGCGGACGGCTCGGTCCGGCTCGGCACGGCGCTGCCCGGCTGGACGGGCCTGCAGCTGGGCGAGCGGCTGCGGCGCTCCTTCAAGTGCCCGGTCCTGGTGGAGAACGACGCGAACGCGGCGGCGGTCGCCGAGCACTGGAAGGGCGCGGCGACGGAGTCCGACGACGTGGTGTTCGTCCTCGCGGGCCTGAGCCCCGGTGCCGGTTCGCTGATCGGCGGGCGGCTGCACCGCGGGTACGGCGGGGCGGCGGGCGAGATCGGCGCGCTGCACCTGCTGGGCCGCGAGGTGACGCCGGAGACGCTCCTGTCGACGACGGACGAGCCGCTGCACCCGCTGGACGAGCAGGCGGTGGCGGAGGTCTTCGCGCACGCGCGTGAGGGCGACGAGCGGGCGCTCGCGGCGGTCGACCGGTTCATACGGCGTCTGGTGCACGACGTGGGCGCGCTGGTCCTCGCGCTCGACCCCGAGCTGGTCGTGGTGGGCGGCTGGGCCGCGGGCCTGGACGGCGTCCTGGAGCCGCTCCACCGCGAGCTGGCCCGCTACTGCCTCAGGCCGCCGCGCGTGACCCTGTCGATGCTCGGTGAGGCCGCGGTGGCCACGGGGGCGCTGCGGCTGGCGCTCGACCACGTGGAGGAGGAGCTGTTCGCGGTGGAGGGAACAGTGACGGCGCGGCAGTAGGCCGCGCCGTCGTGTGACCCTGAGGTCCCGTGGGGCCCTTGGGACTTCAGCCCTCGGGCCCCTGGGCCTTCAGCCCGTGGACCCCTGGTGCTTCAGGAAGCCCGCTGCTCCGGTCCGTGGTGGATCTCGACCGCGCCCTGGTCGCCGAAGGTGAGGCGGCAGGTGTCCGCGCGGTACGTGGCCATGGAGAGCGCCGCCGTGCGGCCGTCGGCCAGGAAGCGGGTGGTGACGACCAGGACGGGGGCGCCGGGCAGGCGGTCGAGGGCCTTGGCGTCGTCCGCGCGGGCGGAGCCGAGCTCCACGGCGCGGTCCTGACCTTCGAGGTCGAGGCGGCCGAGCTCGCGCAGCACGGCACGCGCGCGGGCAGGCCCGGCGGGCGCGTCGATCGCGGAGAGGTCGGGGACCGAGACCGCCGGGACGTACAGCAGCTCCGCGGCGACGGGCTGGCCGTGCGAGACCCGTGTGCGGCGCACGACGTGCACCGGCTCTGCCGGGTCGACGTCCAGGGCGCGGGCCACGTCGGCGGGCGCCGGGGCGAGCTCGCTGTCGGCGGGCTGCCAGGCGTCACCGGCCGCGCCGGGCCAGCTTCCCTGGGCGGAGCCGACGGCCACACCCATGCGCGGCGGGGCGACGGTCGTGCCGACGCCGCGGCGGCGCTGCAGCCGTCCCTCCAGCTCCAGCTGTTCCAGTGCCTGGCGGAGCGTCGCGCGGGCGACGCCGAACCGGGCGGCGAGGTCGCGCTCGTTGGGCAGGATCTCCCCCACGGCGAACTCGGAGTCCAATGCTTCGCTGAGCACGGTCTTGAGGTGCCAGTACTTCGGCTCCGGCACCGATTCAAGCTGCGTGGTCCCCACCCTGTCCTCCGCAATCGCCGTGCGCAGGCGGCTTTTTCGCGCCTTGTTTATTAAAGGTTCCTGCACTATCTCAGCGACGATAGAGCCGCGCTCACCCTTGGTCAAGACCAATCCTGTGTCCGTTACAGCCCGCACTGAAGTGATGCCACAGAGCATTCACGCGCTGTTCGCGCGTGGTCGACACCGGGCGCTCCGGTGTGACGCAATCCGATACGTCCCGTGCGCATGCGGGCACGACAAAGCCCCCGCCTGGCGCGGGATACGGACCTGGTCGAGCAGCCGCGGCTCCTGCTGTGCTCGCGGGAAGTAAACGGCCTGAAGCCACCGTGTGCCGGGGGCGCCTAAGTGCGGGCGAGGTCCTTGTGCCGGGCGTGTGGCCCGTCCTCCTCGTCCGGCGCCTGTCCGGCCGTGCCGTCCGGCTCGCCGAACCAGGCGACCGCCACCGCTCCGGCGACGGCGAGGACGAAGCCGGCGATCGCGAGCCACAGGAATCCGGCGCGCGAGGAGTCGCCGAGCCACAGCACGCCGAGGATCCCCGGCAGGATCGTCTCGCCCACGACCAGCGCCGCCGTGGCGCCGTTGACCGACCCGATCTGCAGGGCGACGGTATGCAGGTACATCCCGACGGCGCCGGCGACGAGGATGGCGTACAGCGCCGGGTCGGCGAGCAGGGCCAGCGGGTCGAACGGATCGACGCCGTCAAGGACTCGCACCCCCACGCCGATGGCGCCGAAGCCGAGGCCCGAGAGGAGGCCGGCGGTGATGGCGCCCCGGGAGCCGAGCCGGCGGACCAGCAGGGTGCCGCCGCCCATCAGCAGCACGGTGACCACGAGCAGCCACCAGTGCGCCGCGTCGGAGCCCCGGCTCTCGCCCTCCGACCCGGCGGCCGTGGCCAGCATGACCAGCGAGGCGCAGACGACGCCGATGGAACTCCACTCCGCGCGGGACAGCCGGATGCCGAGGAGCTTGATGCCCAGGAGCGCGGTGATCACCAGGTTGGCGCTGATCACGGTCTGCGAGAGGAACAGCGGAAGCAGCCGGGCGGCGAGCGCGCCCAGTCCGAAGCCCACGAAGTCCAGCACGGTGCCGACCATGAACTCCCAGGTCATGGCGGCCTTGGCGGTGGACGACAGGCTCGGTCCGCCGTGCTCGGTGGTGCCGGACGTGGACGCCGCTGCCGCCTCCCGACGGGCGGACTTGCGGGATCCCACGGCTTGCAGGACCGATCCCGTGCCGTAGCAGGCCGATGCCGCGACAGCCGTCAGGAGGCCGATGATCACTAAAAGCTCCGTTCACACACGCAGGGTGCCGAGCGGCACCCCGAGTGATAGATGCGGTGCGGCGGCCGAACGTTGCCTCAGCCTGCGAGTCCCACGAGTTTGTCCGGATTGCGCATGATGAAGACGCGCTGGATCCGACCGTCGGCGACCTCGACCTGGATGACGCTGTCGGGCTTGCCGCCGACCAGGACGAGCACCGACTCGGCGCCGTTCAGCTCCAGCATGCGGAACTCGTGCTCGCCCACCTTCTCCGACGCGCCCTTGCGCGCGGCGCCGACGAGGAAGCGGCCCACCTTGTCGGCCGACTCCACGACCCGCAGCGGTCCCCGGGTCTTGCCCCCGCTGTCGCCGACCAGCCGGACGTCCGGCGCGAGCAGGGACATCAGCCCGTCGAGGTCGCCGTCCACGGCGGCGGCGAGGAAGCGTTCGGTGAGGTCGCGGCGCTGGGCCGGGTCGACCTCGTAGCGGGGCCTGCCCTCCTCGACGTGCTTGCGGGCGCGACCGGCGAGCTGACGCACGGCGGCCTCGCTGCGGTCGAGCGTGGCCGCGATCTCCGCGAACGGGAACCCGAAGGCCTCCCGCAGCACGAACACCGCGCGCTCCAGCGGCGAGAGCGACTCCATGACCACGAGCACGGCGAGCGAGACGGAATCGGCGAGTACGGCCCGCTCGGCGGTGTCGGGCACGGTCGGCCCGAAGTCGGTGACCAGCGGCTCGGGCAGCCAGGGCCCCACGTACGACTCGCGGCGCGACTGGGCCTGGCGCAGCCGGTCGAGAGCGAGCCTGGTGGTGATCCGCACCAAGAAGGCGCGCGGTTCGCGCACGTCCCCGCGCGCGCCCGCGGACCAGCGCAGCCACGCGTCCTGGACGACGTCCTCCGCGTCGGCCACGCGTCCGAGCATGCGGTAGGCGACACCCATCAGGACGGGCCGGTGCTCTTCGAAGACGTCGGTCGCGGTGTCGGTAGCCACGTCACCATCCCAGCCGACGGATCCACCGGTGTCCACCCGCGGTGGGCATCCCGACGAGGATCACAATGAGCCCGCCCCAAGTCCCTGCCGCCACCCTCTTGAACTCGTCGCTACTGGGCGGTAATTGTTCCTGACAGGATGTCTAAGTCAGGAGCAGTCATGCCCGCACAGGTGGCAGAGGTCACAGAGGTGTCGTTCGGCGTCGAGTCGCCCCGCGGCCCGCGCACGGTGACCGTCTCCTACGAGCGCACGGGCACCGGCGCCCCCCTGCTCCTGCTGCACGGCATCGGCCACCACCGCCAGGCCTGGGACCCCGTCATCGGCATCCTCGCCGCCGAGCGCGACGTGATCGCCGTGGACCTGCCCGGCTTCGGCGCCTCCCCCGCGCTGCCGGAGGGCCTGGCGTACGACCTGTCGACGGTGGTGCCCGCGCTGCACGCCCTGTGCGGGGCCCTGGGGGTCGAACGGCCGCATGTGGCGGGCAATTCGCTGGGCGGCCTGCTTGCCCTCGAACTCGGCCGGGAGAAGCTCGTACGGTCCGTCACCGCGCTGTCCCCCGCCGGGTTCTGGAACGAGGCGGAGCGGCGGTACGCGTTCACGACGCTGCGTACGATGCGCCGGATCGCGCGGATGATGCCGATGTCGACCGTCGAACGGCTCTCGCGGAGCGCGGTCGGCCGGACGGCGCTCACCAGCACCATCTACGCCCACCCCGGCCACCGTTCGCCGGAGGCGGTCGTCGCGGAGACGGTCGCGCTGCGCGAGGCCACCGGCTTCCACGAGACGCTCATGGCCGGGCAGGACGTGCTCTTCCGCGACGACGTCCCGGAGCTGCCGGTCACCGTCGCCTGGGGCACCCGCGACCGCCTGCTGCTGCGCCGCCAGGGCATCCGCGCGAAGCACGCGATCCCCGGGGCGCGGCTCGTGCGGCTGCCCGGCTGCGGCCACGTGCCGATGCACGACGACCCCGCGCTGGTCGCACGCGTCATCCTGGACACGAGCCGCTGACGCGGCAGTTCAGGAGTTGGACCACGCGCGCGTGGAGAGCACCAGGCGGTAGCCGTCGGGGTCCTCGACGGTGACGCCCCACTCGTTCCAGTACGGGTTGGGCGACTGCACCCGCTTGCCGCCGCGCTCTTCCAGGCGGGCGAGCAGGTCCTGCGGGACTTCCCCGTCCACGTAGATGACGAGCAGGTCCTCCTCCGTGGGCCGCGGCTCTACGGGGGCGGCCGATTCATGGACGAGCTCCAGGTGCCAGGAGGCGTCCGGCCAGCCGACCATGAGCAGCGCGTGCCCACCGGGGCCGTCACCCTCCTCGTGGCGGTAGACGACGTCGAGCCCGAGGCCGTCGACCCAGAACCGCTCGGCGGCGGCCAGGTCACGGGAGGGGCGGGCGATACGGATGTGGCTCTGACCGTTCACGGGCACGGGGGTCCTCCTTGGTTGCGGCACGCCCTGTCACGCGCCGTGTTGCGACCCTAGGCAGCGGACGATCTTGAAGACATCGGCCGTCGGTCCTCTCTTGGGGAGGCCCGCGACGTAGGGCCGTGGGCCTAGGGCGCGTCCGACGGGTTCCCGTGCCCGCGCGGCGGTTCCCCCGCGCCCATGGGCAGTTGTTCACTTGTGGTTCGCGTGCACGCCGTGGTGCGGCAGTACACGTGGCACGCACATCGCAGTACACCTGGCATCGCACACCCGACCGATCGGCCGTCCCTGGAGGCGTCTTCATGTCACACCGTCCGTCGAGCCCCTCACCGCGCCGCCGGAGCCTGTTGCGCGGTTCGCTCGCCGTGCCCGCGGCGCTCGCCGTGCCCGCGCTGTCCGGTGCGGCCCCGGCGCTCGCCCTCCGCGGGCGCCCGAGCGCCGACTGGGGCGTGCAGGCCGGTGACGTGGGCGCCCACTCGGGCCTGGTGTGGGTCCGCTCCGACCGGCCCGCCCGCATGATCGTGGAGACGTCCGCCACGGAGTCGTTCCGCAGACCGACCCGCTGGCACGGCCCGCTGCTGGGTCCTGGCACCGACTTCACCGGGACGACGCGGCTGCGCGGACTGCCCTCCGGCGAGCAGATCCACTACCGCGTGCTGCTCGCCGACCCGGACGACCCGCGCCGCACCGGACGGCCCGTCACCGGCACGTTCCGCACGACGTCCCGCCGACGCCGCGACGGCGTGCGCTTCCTGTGGTCGGGGGACATCGCGGGCCAGGGCTGGGGCATCAACCCGGAGCTGGGCGGCTGGCAGGTGTACGAGGAGATGCGCGGCCGCAACCCGGACTTCTTCCTGTGCAGCGGCGACAACATCTACGCCGACGGCCCCATCCTGCCGAGCGTGACGCTGCCCGACGGCAGGGTGTGGAAGAACATCACCACTCCGGAGAAGTCGAAGGTCGCCGAGACCCTCGCGGAGTTCCGCGGCAACTTCCGCTACAACCTGCTCGACGAGAACGTACGCCGCTTCAACGCGCAGGTGCCGTCCATCGTGCAGTGGGACGACCACGAGGTGCGCAACAACTGGTACCCGGGGCAGATCCTGAACGACCCCCGGTACACGGAGAAGGACGTAGACGTCCTCGCGCAGCGGTCGCTGCGGGCGTTCAGCGAGTACTACCCGATCTCCACGCAGCGTCCCGGCGACCGCGACGGACGGGTGTACCGGGTGCTGCGCCAGGGCCCGCTCCTTGACGTCTTCGTGCTCGACATGCGGACGTACCGCAACGCCAACTCGCCGAACCGGCAGCCCGAGGACGCCACCGGCATCCTGGGCGCCGAGCAGCTCGCCTGGCTGAAGCGGGAGTTGTCGCGGTCGCGCGCGGTGTGGAAGGTGATCGCCTCCGACATGCCCCTCGGCCTGGTGGTGGCCGACGGGCAGACGAACTTCGAGGCCGTCGCGCAGGGCGACCCGGGCGCGCCGCTCGGCCGTGAGCTGCAGATCGCCGAGCTGCTGCGGCACATCAAGCACCGGAAGATCACCGGCACGGTGTGGCTGACCGCCGACGTGCACTACACCTCGGCGCAGCACTACGACCCGGCGCGAGCCGCCTTCAAGGACTTCGCGCCATTCTGGGAGTTCGTGTCGGGGCCGCTCGCCGCGGGCGGTTTCCCGGCCGTGAAGCTCGATGGAACCTTCGGTCCGGACCAGACGTTCGTCAAGGCGCCGGACCGTCCCAACACGTCGCCGGCGGAGACACCGCCCTACTACGGAGAGGTGGACATCGACGGCGACAGCGGGGAGTTGACGGTGCGACTGCGGCAGCAGGGCGGAGGCGTGCTCTTCACCAAGGTGCTGCAGCCGGGACGCGTGGGCCAGTGATGGCCGGCGCGGGTGCGGGCAGGCCGCAGACAGGCCTCAGGGCCCGCCCGCACCCGCGCGGACCGTTGCGGGCGTACGGGGGACAGCGACGGACAACCAGGGTGAGTAAAGAGAATGAAACGGACAGAACCACTCTTAACCCATCAGTCACAAACCGTTCGTGATCACGCAACACCCTTCGGTCACAGTGGCTGCATGAGTGCTGACATGTCTGATCTGACGCGCAAGAGGCACGGCAGGCCGGCCCACCACTGGCGCCGGGATGTCGTCGAACTCGCCGCGCTGTTCACGGCCGTGGCCGTGGCCGACGCCGTGGCGAACCTCGTGGGGCACGGCCCCGACGGGCCCGAGCTCCTCCTTCTCTCGGCCGTGATCCTGGTGGCCACGGCCGGGTTCCACACATGGTGGGCACGACGCCACACGCACGCGCCGCCGGGCGGCGACGGGTCCGATACCGGCGGCCGGCCATCCCCGACGGAGGACGAGGCCGGGCACCGGGCCGGATCCGCCGCCGAGGCAGCACCAGATGCGGCCTCCGATGACGCTGCGGCCGACCCGCAGGGCGCGCCGACGACGCTGTGGCGGATGCGGACGACCGTGCGCGACCAGCCGGGCTCGCTCGCCGTGTTGTGCACCGCGCTCGCGCACGACCGCGTCGACATCCTGAGCCTGCAGACCCATCCGCTGGCCGACGGCACGGTCGACGAGTTCCTGCTGCGGGCCCCGGCGGCGCTGCCCGCGTCCGACCTCACGCGCACGATCTCCCGGGCGGGCGGCTCCAGCACCTGGATCGAGCGGGCCGACGCGCACGACCTGGTGGACGCGCCGACGCGCATCCTGGGCCTGGCCACCCGCACGGCCCTGGACGCGGCGGAACTGCCGCTCGCCCTGCGCCAGTTGCTGGGCCGGTGCACCATCCGCTCGCTGCCCGCGCGCACGGAGGAGTCGGCGCCCGTCGAGGGCGCGCTGGAAGGGACCGTGCTGCGGCTGCGGGCCCCCGAAGGCGGCGTGATCACGGTCGAGCGCCCCTATCTCCCGTTCACCCCCACGGAGTTCGCCCGCGCGCGGGCGCTCGTGGAGCTCGACACCCGGCTCGGCCCGCGCATCCCGCGCGGGCAGGACGTCCTGACGCTCCCCGAGGGCAGCGACATCACGGTCAGCCGCGCCGACACGGGCGACGTCCGGGCCGCCAAGGCCATGCACGACCGCTGCTCGAAGCGCACCCTGAGCATGCGCTACCACGGCCCGGTGAACGACGCCGACCGTTACCTCAACCACCTCCTGAGCCCCCGCTTCGGCCGTACGCTCGCCGCCCGCACGGCCTCAGGCCGCGTCGTCGGCCTCGGCCATCTGCTGTGGGACGGCGACGAGACGGAGATCGCGCTGCTCGTCGAGGACGACTGGCAGCGCCGCGGCATCGGCGGCGAACTGCTCGGCCGTCTGGTCACGATGGCGATGGAGGCGGGCTGCGAGAGCGTGTACGCGGTGACGCAGTCGTCCAACACCGGCATGGTCGCCGCGATGCGCGGCCTGAATCTGCCCCTCGACTTCCAGATCGAGGAGGGCACCCTGGTCATCACGGCCCGCCTCGACACGACACCGGTCCAGCCCCAACCGCCGTACGCCCGCCACCAGTAGGCCGAAGCCGCCCGCATCTCGGCGACGCTCCCGGTATGCCTCCGGCGCCCGCGTTCCCCCGCCTCCCGCGCGGAGAACGCGGGCGTCCGGCGTGCGCAAACCGGGCCGTGCCGGGAAAGCCGGGCCGTTCCGGAAAAGGTCGACGCGGGCCCCCGTCTCGTATCAGGATGTCCGCATGTCAGACACGAAGATCACCCCCACGGCCGCGGCCCCGGCGCCGCTGCCCCGCCAGGTCGCCGACGCGTACGTCGACGAGCTCATCGCCCTGGACCCCGTCATCGGCACCGAACTCGGCGTCAGGGAGAGCAGCGGCAAGCTCCCCGACCTCTCGCCCGCCGGCCTGGACGCCCTCGCGGCGCTCGCGCGCGACACGCTGGCGCGGCTCGACGAGGCGGAGACGCGGCCGGGCGCCGACTCCGACGTCGAGCGGCGCTGCGCGCGGCTGCTGCGCGAGCGGCTGACGGCGGAGCTGGCCGTGCACGACGCCGACGAGGGCCTGCGTGCCGTCGGCAATCTGCACACGCGCCCGCACGCGGTGCGCGAGATCTTCACCTTGACGCCGATGGAGACGGACGAGGACTGGGCGGCGATCGCCGAGCGGCTGCGGGCGGTGCCCGCCGCGTACGAGGGCTACCGCGCCTCCCTCGAACTCGGCCTGGAGCGCGAGCTGTTCGGTCCGCCGCGGCCGACGGCCACGTTCATCGAGCAGCTCACGCAGTGGGCGGGCGTCGAGGGCGGTCCCGGCTGGTTCGAGGAGTTCGCGGCGGAGGGACCGCGGGCGCTGCGGTCCGATCTCGACGCGGCGGCGAAGGCGGCGACCGGCGCGGTGGTGGCGCTGCGCGACTGGATGCGGGACGTGTACGCGCCCGCCGTCGAGGGCGCGTCCGACGTGGTGGGACGCGAGCGGTACGCCCGTATGTCGCGCCACTTCAACGGCACCGACCTGGACCTCGACGAGGCGTACGCGTACGGCTGGGCCGAGTACCACCGGCTGCTCGGCGAGATGCGTGCCGAGGCGGAGAAGATCCTGCCGGGCGCCGCCACGCCGTGGGTGGCGCTGGCGCACGTCGACGAGCACGGTGCGCGAATCGAAGGCGTCGACGAGGCCCGGCAGTGGCTGCAGGACCTCATGGACGAGGCGATCGAGGCGCTGGACGGCACGCACTTCGAACTCGCCGAGCGGGTGCGGAAGGTGGAGTCGCGGATCGCCCCGCCCGGCGGTGCGGCCGCCCCGTACTACACCGGGCCCTCCGAGGACTTCTCGCGGCCCGGCAGGACCTGGCTGCCCACCATGGGCGAGACCAGCTTCCCCGTGTACGACCTGGTCTCGACCTGGTACCACGAGGGCGTTCCCGGCCACCACCTGCAGATCGCGCAGTGGGCGCACGTCGCCGAGAGCCTGTCCCGCTATCAGGCCACCGTCGGCATCGTCAGCGCCAACGCGGAGGGCTGGGCGCTGTACGCGGAGCGCCTGATGGACGAGCTCGGCTTCCTCACCGACCCCGAGCGGCGGCTCGGCTACCTCGACGCGCAGATGATGCGCGCGCTGCGGGTCATCGTCGACATCGGCATGCACCTGGAGCTGGAGATCCCTGCGGACTCGCCGTTCCATCCCGGCGAGCGGTGGACGGTCGATCTGGCCCAGGAGTTCTACGGAGCGCACTGCAGCCGGCCCGCGGACTACGTGGAGAGCGAGATGACGCGCTACCTCACGATGCCCGGCCAGGCCATCGGCTACAAGCTCGGCGAGCGCGCCTGGCTGCTCGGCCGCGAGAACGCGCGGCAGCGGCACGGGGACGCGTTCGACGCGAAGGCCTGGCACATGGCGGCGCTGTCGCAGGGGTCGCTGGGGCTCGACGATCTGGTGGACGAGTTGTCGGCGTTGTGAGGCGGGTGGGGCGGGGGCTCCTTCGGCTCCCCGCCCCGTCGCACTCCCCCGGCCTCCGGCCTGGAGTCAGCCCTTGATGCCGCCCTCCGAATTGACGACCTGCCCCGTGATCCACTCGGCTTCGTCCGTCGCGAGCCACGCGATGAGGCGGGCCGGGTCGTCGGGCATGCCCCAGCGGCCCGCCGGGAAGAGGGCGGCGATCTCCTCGTACGCGTCGCCCGTCATGTAGCCCGTGTCCACGGGGCCGGGGTTGACCGTGTTCACGGTGACGGCGAGGTCGGCGAGCCCCGTCGCGAGCGATCGGGTCACGGAGGCGAGGGCGCCCTTCTGCAGTGCGTACGCCAGTTCGTCCGGCATGCCGCCCGCGATGTCCTGGCCGGACGTCATCATCATGACGCGCCCGCCGGGCGTGCGCGGCGGCAGCCCGGCGCGCAGCCTCGCGTACGCCTGCACGAGCAGGATCACGGCGCGGGTGTCGACGGCCCAGTGGGCGTCGAGCATCGCCGCGTCGATCTCGTCGAGGGTGCCGTCGCGGCCGCTGCGGGCGTGGTTGGCGACGAGGATGTCGAGGCGTCCGCCGAGTGCTTCGGCCGCCACCGCGACGAGTTCGGCGGGCGCTTCCGCGTCGGCGAGGTCGGCCGGTCCGTGCGCGACGCGCGCGTCCGGGTCGGCCAGCGCCTCGCGCACGGAGGCGACGACGTCCTCGGGTCGGTCGGCGCCCCAGGGCATCTCGGCGTCGTGCGGCACGTGGTGGTGCAGATAGACGCTCGCCCCGTACGCGGCGAGACGGCGGGCGACGGCGTGGCCGATGCCGTCGCGGCGGCTCGCGCCGGTGACGAGGGCGGTGCGCCCCCGCAACGGCAGCGGATCGCGGCGGAGTCCGGCGGCGGTGGGCTGGGGAAGTTTCGGCATGACAGGTCATGATGCGGACTCGCGGCTCGCGGCGCACGGGATTATCCGGGGGCACGGGATCAACTGGCAGTGGGCGAGCGCCCGTTGTCAGTGGCTCCTGCCACGATTTCCGCCATGACACCTACTGAGATCGTCACGGCGTTGTGGGACCGCATGCGGGCACGGGACTGGACGGGGGTGCGTGCGCTGCTTGCCGAGGACGTCGTCGTCGAATGGCCGGTGAGCGCCGAGCGCATCGTGGGCAGGGACAACTACCTGCGCGTGAACGCGGAGTATCCGGAGGGCTGGTCGATCCGGCTGCTGCGGATCGTCGCGGCCGGCGACACCGTGGTCTCCGAGGTGGAGGTGGAACACGAGACCATGGGGGTGCACAGGGTGGCGTCGTTCTGGACGGTGTGGGACGGGCGGATCGTGGCGGGCCGCGAGTACTGGAGCGAAGTCGGCTCCGACCCGTCGCCCAAGTGGCGGGCCGACTTCGTGCAGCCGATGTGAGGCGGGCCGGGGCCGCGCCTCAGCAGCCGCAGTCCGCGCCCTCCTCGGGCGCCGTCAGCAAGTCGACGGCGCGGCGGTCGGAGCCCTCCCACGTCTCGTACGCGAAGCCCTCACGGGCCCAGTACTCGAAGCCGCCGAGCATCTCCTTGACCTGGAAGCCCAGTTGGGCCAGGGCGAGGGCCGCGCGGGTCGCGCCGTTGCAGCCGGGGCCCCAGCAGTACGTGACGACCGGGACCGACTTGTCGAGGAGTTGCTCGGCCTGGCTCGGGATGAGCGCGGTGGGCAGGTGCACGGCGCCGGGGACGTGCCCCTGGTCCCAGGACTCGGTGGAGCGGGAGTCGAGGACGACGAAGCCGGGGTCGCCGCCGGCGGCGAGCGCGGAGGCGACGTCGGACACGTCCGCGTGGAAGGCGAGGCTCGCGCCGAAGTAGGCGGCGGCCGCGGCGGGGGCGGCCGGGGGGACACGGAGGACTGAGTTCGCGGAGGTCGCGGGGGTCGCGGAGGTCGCGCCACTCGCGGTGTTCTCGGCGCCCGCACCGTTCGCGGCGTTCGTGCTGTTCACGGCGTTTGTGGCGCTCTGCGAAGTCATGGTGTTCATGGCTGAAAATCTATGCGCGCACGCCGCGGTCCTGAAGGGGCGATTCCCGGTCCACCTCTTGATCAGCCGGGGTTTTCCCTGTTTCCTCTCGGACATGACCGCTTATTCCACGGACGCCACCGACTGGCGCATCCTCGATGTCCTGCAGCGGCAGGGCCGCGCCAGTTACGCCGAGCTGGCGCGTGCCGTCTCGATGTCCGCGAGCGCCGTCACCGAGCGGGTGCGGCGCCTGGAGGAGGCGGGCGTCATCCAGGGGTACGCGGCCGTGGTCGACCCGGAGCGCCTCGGCCTGCCGGTGCTCGCCTTCGTACGGCTCCGCTATCCGAACGGCAACTACAAGCCGTTCCACGACCTGGTCGAGACGACCCCGGAGATCCTGGAGGCGCACCACGTCACCGGCGACGACTGTTTCGTGATCAAGGTCGCCGCGCGCTCGATGAAGCACCTGGAGGAGGTCTCCGGCAAGATCGGCGCCCTCGGGTCGGTGACGACCAGCGTCGTCTACTCGTCACCGCTGACGGGCCGCCCCTTGGGGCAGTGAAGCCGCCCGCCCTTTCTCACCGCGAGCCCGGCGCCCCCGCAGCACGAGCCCGGCGGCCGCGCCAGGGGACCCGGCGCTCAGCCCTCTCCCCGCTGCCGCACCACAGACCCGGCCCTGCCCTTCACGACCTCCAACTGCGCGTGCACCCGCCGCCGCAGGTCTGCGACATGGCTGACGATGCCCACGCTGCGGTCCCGCTCGCGCAGCGAGTCCAGGACGTCGAGGACCTCGTCGAGCGTCTGGTCGTCGAGGGAGCCGAAGCCCTCGTCGATGAAGAGCGTGTCGAGGCGCACACCGCCCGCCTCGTCCGTGACGACGTCCGCGAGGCCGAGGGCGAGGGCGAGCGAGGCGAAGAACGTCTCGCCGCCGGACAGCGTCGCCGTGTCGCGCTCGCGGCCGGTCCAGGCGTCGACGACGTGCAGGCCGAGGCCCGAGCGGCCGCGGCCGGTGCGGTCGTCGGAGTGGACGAGGGTGTAGCGGCCCGAAGACATACGGCGCAGCCGGACGGTCGCCGCGGCGGCGACCTGTTCCAGGCGGGCCGCGAGGACGTACGACTCCAGGCGCATCCTGCGTTCGTTGTCGGCGGAGGTCCCGGCGGCCAGCGTGGCGAGCCGGGCCACGCGGTCGTGGGTCTCGCGCAGCGGGGCGAGCCGCCGGGCGGCCGTGGCCGAGCGGGCGGAGAGCCGGTCGAGTTCGGCGGACCGCCGGGCGGCGGCGTCGCAGGCGGACCCGGCGGCGCGCAGCCGCCGACCGGCCGCTTCCGCGGCGGCATCGGCCGCGGCGGGCGACGCCGGGGGCCGTTGCGCGGCGGCGGCCGCGTCCGGCTCGGCCAGCAGCGCGCGGACCGCGGCCTGTTCGTTCTGCCAGGCGTCGATGCGGTGCTGGAGCTCGCGGTGGCCCGCGGCGTCGAGCAGGGCCGCGGACGCGGCGGACGGCGTGTCGAATCCGGCGCGGAAGGCGGCGTCGGCGAGCCGGGCGTCGGCGTCCTTGAGGCGCTGGGCCGACTCGTCGGCGGCGCGCGCGGCGTCGGCGGCCTCGGTGAGAAGGGCGGTCTGGCGCTCCAGTTGTGCGGCGCGCTGGGCGACGCTCGCGGACGCGCCGCGCGCCCGGGTCAACTCCTCTTCCAGGCCTGCCTGTTCACCGGCGAGGGCGTCGCGCATCGCGGCGCGGGACTCGACGCGGCGGGCCGCTTCCTGCTGGGCGGCGACCCGGCGGTCGTGCTCCCGCTCCGCCCGCGCCAGCGCCTCGCGGGCGGCGTGCAGGCCGGACGCGAGGTCACGGGACTCGGCGTGGGCGCGCCGCAACTCCTCGACGGCTGCGGCGAGTTCGTCGGCCGGCGTGTCGGACGCGGCGGCGGTGGCGGCCGCGAGGGATTCCCGTACGGTGCCGAGGTCCCGCTCGGCGGCACTGCGGGCCTCGTCCGCGCGCTGGTGGGCGGCGAGGGCGGCCTCTTCGGTGGCACGGTCGACATGGCCCGCGGACTTCCGCGCGGGGGCGGGGTGTTCGGTGGCGCCGCAGACCGCGCAGGGGGCGCCGTCGCCGAGGTGTGCGGCGAGTTCGGCGGCGATGTCCGCGAGGCGCTGCTCCTTGAGGCCGAGCCAGCGCTCGTGGGCGGCACTGGCGTGCTCGCGGGCGGCGATCAGGCGCTCCTGGGCCGCGGCGGCCTCCTGGGTGAGCCGGTCGCGGCGGCGGGCCGCGTCCAGCTTCTCCTGATCGGTCTTGAGCCGCCCTGCCAGGTGCTCGGTGCGGGTGGTGGCCTCCTGGGCCGCCTCGATGCCGTCGCGCAGCCGGGTCCGGGTGGTGTCCCAGTCGGCGAGCCAGCCCGCGGCCTCCTGGAGAAGCTCGTCGTCGGCCCGCTCCTGGCGGTCCAAGTCGGCGCGCTGGGCGGTGAGTTCGGAGAGGCGGTGCTCGGCGCGGCGGGCGGAGGCGAGGCCGCCCAGCTCCTCGCTGGCCTTGCGCGCGGCGCCCGCGAGCCCGGCGGCGCCTTCGTCGGCGTACGTCGCGGGGAGCTGCGCACGCGCGCGTGCCTCGTCGGCCGTGGCGCGGCGGTGGTCGTCGTCGGCGTCTGCGCGCAGGGCGAGCGCGGGGGCGACGGTCTCCGCCTTGCGGGCCTTCTCCATGCGCGCGGCAAGACGCTCGTGGTCGTCGGCCCGCTCGTCGAGGCGGGCGGCGCGCTCCTGGGCGTCGGCGAACCGCCGCTGGAGCCGGGCCAGTTCGCGTACGTCGTCCAGCTCGGCGCTCGCCGTCGCGTGGCCGGACTCCGCGTGCGCGAGGGCGCTGCGGGCGATGGTGAGGCGCTCGCGGGCGCCCGCGCGGGCAACGGCCGCCCAGGCGAGCACGGAGTCGGCGAGCCCGGGGTCGCCCGGGGTGCCGTCGGGCAGGGGAAGTTCGGCGCCGTCGGCGCCCGCCGCCTGCTGCATGCGGTGGGCGTCCGCGAGCAGGTCCGCGTCGCCCTCGCGCACCCGTGCCTCGGCGGCGCGGCGCTGCTCGGCGAGCCGCTGCTCGACGGCGGCGAACCGGCGCGTGTCGAAGAGCCGCCCCAGGAGCTTGCCGCGGGCCTCCGCGTCGGCGCGCAGGAACCGGGCGAAGTCACCCTGCGGCAACAGCACGACCTGGCAGAACTGCTCCTTGCTCATGCCGAGGAGCTGCGTGATCTCCTCACCGATCTCCTGGTGGGAGCGGGAGAGGTCCTTCCAGACGCCACCACCGTCGGCGCCCCCAGCCTCGTACTCCCGCAGCCAGCTCTGCGCCTTCTCCATGGTCGTGCCGGTGCCGCGCTTCTTCGGGCGCTCCCACGGCGGCTGCCGCGTGACCTCCAACCGGCGCCCCGCGACGGTGAGTTCGAGGCACACCTCGGTGCGCGCGGCGGGCTGCGCGTGGTCGCTGCGCAGCGTCGCCCCCTGCCCGCCGCCCTGCCGGGGTCCCGGCACCGAGCCGTACAGGCCGTAGCAGACCGCGTCGAGGACGGAGGTCTTCCCCGCGCCGGTCGGCCCGTGCAGCAGGAAGAGCCCGGCGGCGGAGAGGTCGTCGAAGTCGATCTCCTGGGTGGTGCCGAAGGGGCCGAACGCGGTGATCCGGAGCCGGTGCAGCCTCATCGGGCCACCTCGCGGACCCCGTCTTGAATGAGCACAGCGTCGGTGCGTACGGCGTCGAACGCGTCCCGCAGCACGATCCGTTCCCGCTCGTCGGGGCCCGCGCCGCGCACATGGGTCACGAAGTCCTCCGCGATCTGCTGGTCGTCGCGGCCCTTGAGGCGCTGGGCGTACGACACGTCCGGGTCCTCGGGGGCGCGGTCCGGGTCGAAGACGAGGCTGAGGGTGTGCGGGAAGCGCTCGCAGAGGCGGGCCATGGGGTCGTCGGGGCGCACCGGGTCGGTGAGCGTCGCCTCGACCCAGGACTCCTCGTGGCGGGCGAGGTCCGGGTCGGCGAGCAGCGTCTCGATGTCTCCGCGGACGCGGGCGAGCGGCCGCGGCACCGGGCAGTCGATCCGCTCGGCCTCGATCTCCCCCGCCGCTCCGAGGTCGACGAGCCACATGCTCTTGCGGTGCGCGGACTCCGAGAACGAGTACGGCAGCGGGGAGCCGCTGTAGCGCACGCGCTCGCTGATGGCCTGGCTGCCGTGCAGGTGGCCGAGCGCCACATAGTCGACGCCGTCGAAGACCCCGGAGGGCACGGCGGCCACCCCGCCGATGGTGATGTCCCGCTCGCTGTCGCTGGCCTCGCCGCCGGTGACGAAGGCGTGGGCGAGGACGACGGAACGGGTGCCCGGCGTGCGGGCGGCAAGGTCGGCGCGCACCCGCTCCATGGCGGCGCCGAGCACCGCCTCGTGGCCCGCCCGCTCCACCCCGAACTCGCCCTTGACCAGGGCCGGTTCGAGATAGGGAAGGCCGTAGAACGCCACGTCCCCGTGCGCGTCCGCGAGGACCACGGGCTCTCCGCAGGCGGCGGGCGCGGTGCGCAGGTGGATGCCCGCCCGGTCGATGAGCCCGGCGCCGACGCCGAGGCGGCGCGCCGAGTCGTGGTTGCCGGAGATCATCACCGTCGGGACGCCGAGGTCCGCGAGCCGGTGCAGGGCGTCGTCGAACAGCTCGACGGCGGCGAGCGGCGGCACCGCCCTGTCGTACACGTCCCCGGACACGACGACGGCGTCCGCCTCGCGCTCACGGGCCGTGGCGACGAGGTGGCCGATGAACTCCGCCTGGGCGTCGAGCATGTTCACGCGGTGGAACGACCGGCCCAGATGCCAGTCGGACGTGTGCAGAATTCTCAAGACGCCGCTCCGGCCCGCATGCTCGCTCACCCCTCCTGTGCCCCGGATCGAGGACCGCCCCAGCACGGGCCCCGCCGACAGCACCCACCACGCTAGCGCCTCTCGGCACCTGCTCGATCACCCACCTCAATATGCCCCCGGCGCCGACGGCGGCTCCGCGGGCCGGGACGCGGGCGACTGCTCCTGCTCCGAGGAGGGCGCCGACGGCGAGGACGAGGCGGACGGCGAGGGCGACTCACTGGCGGAGGGCGAAGGGGAGGAGGACACGGACGTGGACGGGTACGGGGACGCGGACGGCTGGTCGGCAGGCGGCTCCGTCTCCTTGTCGCCGCCGCCCGTGTCGCCCTTGTCCCGCTCGAACCACTCGCCGCTCTTCGGGTCGTACATGACGAACACGTTCACGACCTGCGCGGCGGGCGCCACGACCACGACGTTCGACGACTGGTACCCGGGCCAGGCCTCGCCCGTCCGCTTCGGGGTGCTCTTCTGCGCGACGGGGGGCAGCAGCGGGTTCCCGCAGGCGCAGCGCACGCGCGGCACGCCCCGGTCGTCGACGAGCACGGCGGTGCCCGCCTGGAGGACCGCCTGGTAGGCGGTGGGGGCGCCGTCGCGGTAGCCGTGGTTGGTGACGCGGGTGTCCATGCGCAGCTGTACGGGCGTGAGCGCGCGCAGATAGTCCGGGACGGCGGACGCGTCGATGTCGAGGACCGAGGCGAACGCCTTGTTCTTCGCCGGGTCCTTCTTGAGTACGTCGACCTGCTTCTCCACGTCGCAGCTTCCGACCTTGCGCGTCCCGCCGTAGAGGCCGGGGGCGGCGCCGTCGACGCCGCGCGTCACGTTGGCCGACGCCGAGGAGCTCGGCAGGGCGGCCGGGGACGGCGAGGTGTCGTCGTACCGGGCCGTCGACGCGGTGAAGGGGTCGGGGCCCGACTTCGCCGCGGGCTGGAGGAGGACCTCGCCCTCGGCTTTCGAGCCGCCGTCGGAGTCGTCGGGCCGGGTGAGGACGACGGTCAGCACCACGGCCGCCACGACGGCGAGGGCGATCACCGCGACGCGCGGCGCCGACTTCCACCAGGGGCGGTCCGGCTCCGGGCTCCCTCCGGGGCTCTCGTCGGGCTCGTTCGGTCGTCCCCCGCCCGGGCCCCCGCCGCTCGGCGGACCGCCGGGCGGCGGCGTCGAACCAGGCGGGGTCGAGCCCGGCGGAGTCGCACTGGGCGTAGTCGCGTCCGGCTGGGTGGCGCCCGGCTGGGAAGGGCCCGAGAGCGGGCCGGAGGGAGGTCCTGTGGGGCGGCCTGACGACGGCGGTTCGACGCTCACGAAGACTTCTCCCCTGCGTAGGGTGCGACGTACGGATGCTTGGGATGTGACGGACGGATCTGGTCACGCTTTCCACTGTTCTGTACGTCTTATTCCGTTACGCGGCCATTGTGCGTACCGATTCCGGGCTGTCCACGAACCGACGCGGTCGGCCCTCCCGAGGGGCGCGCCGACGCGGGGCTGCTTAGCGTGACAACGTGAGTCACCAGACACCGTCCGGCCGACAAGCCCCCCACGGCTGGCCCCACGCCCTCCTCGCCGTGTTCGCCGCGCTGGTGGCCATGGTCGTCGTCGCCGCGCTCGGCCTGTGGGCCGCCGGGGCCGGGGACCTGCCCGACGGCGCGTTCGGCGGCGTCGTCGCGGCGGTCGTCCTGATGGCGGTCGGCGGGTCCATCGAGCTGACCGGCGGCGCCGGGGGAATCGCCGAGACGGACGCGGGGCTCTCCGTGGTCCCTCTCTCGGTCACCCTGGCCGGAGCCCTGGTCCTCGGCGCGGGATTCCTCAGGCCGTTGCGGCACCGGGCCGTCGCCGACACCAGGGAACTGACCGGCTGGGCCGCCCGGATCGCGCTGCTGTGGGTCCTGCTCCTCGTGGGCCTCGCACTGCCGGCCCGCCACCGGTTCACCATCTCCCTCGGCGAGGGGACCGCGTCCGACATCACCGACCTGCTGGGAGCCACGCCCAAGGTCGGCTTCGAGACGAATGTGCCGCTGACCCTCGTGTTCGGCCTGCTGTGGCTTGCGGGCGTGCTCGCCCTGGCACTCCTTGTCTCACGCGGGGCGCCGCTCCCCGCACGCCTGGTGCGCTTCCAGGAGTCGGTGCGTCCCGCGGCGTACGCCATGGTGGTCCTGCTGCTCGCGTACGTCGCCCTGGGGCTCGTCATCGGCGTGGTCGTCGCGGCGACGCGGGGGCACGCCGCCGAGACGGCCGCGGTGCTGCTCCTCGGGCTGCCCAACCTCCTCTGGCTCGCGTTCACCCTCGGGCTCGGCGCGTCCTGGGAGGGCCGCGTGGACGGGCCGTTCGGGCTGCCCATGCCGCGCGTGCTCGACGAGGTGCTGCGTACTCCCGACGTCTCCACGCTCAGCGTGCGGACGCTCTCCGAGCACGACGGCAAGGTGTGGTGGCTGCTGGTCGTCGCGGCGGTCATGGTGCTGGGCGCCGCGTTCCTGATGGCGGCGCGCTCGCCGGCCCGGATGCGGGCCTGGCAGCACGCCGTGCACATGGCGGTGGCGATGGCCCTCACGGTCCTCGCCGTCTGCCTGCTCGCGCGTGTCTCCGCCCACGCGGGCCTTTCGCTCCTTGGCATCGGGGACCTCGGCGGCGGCCTGTCCGGAGTCGTGGACCTGCGGCCGCACCTGGGGACGGCGCTGGTCCTCGCCGTGGCCTGGGGCCTGGTCGCCGGGTTCATCGGCGGCCTGCTCGCGCGGCGGGTCCACCGGCATGGCGAGGTGGAGAGCGCTCCGTAGGGGCGAGGTGGAGAGCACTCCAAAGGGGCGCGGGCCACGAGGCCCTCAGCCCGGCAACCGCCGATAGACCGGCAGCGCCCAGCGAGGCGGCTCCGGAGGCGCTCCCGGGTCGGCGGAGGCTCCCACGACCTGGGCGTCCACCTGTGTCGGAGGGTGCCCCCGCACGCCACCCGTCGCGGCGGCACGCAACGCGGACGCGAACTCCAGGCAGGAGTCGTACCGGTCGTCCGGGCTCTTGGCCAGCGCCTTCGCGAGGACTCCGTCGAGGGCTTCGGGGACGCCGGGGCGCTTCTCGGTCAGGCGGGGCGGCTGGTCGTACTGATGCGCCCACAGCAGCGCCATGTCGTCGTCGCGCTGGAAGGGCGGCCCTCCGGCCATGGTCTCGTGGACGACGCAGGCGAGGCTGTAGACGTCGCACCTGCCGTCCACGGGGCGCCCCGAGATCTGCTCCGGCGCCACGTAGTCGAGGGTCCCGACGAACTGGCCCACCGTCGTGAACCCGGTCAGCGACAGGGACTTCTTCGTCAGGCCGAAGTCCGTGAGGTAGACGTGCTCCGGGTGCTCGCTGTCCGTGCCCTTGGCCACCAGGATGTTGCCGGGTTTGACGTCGCGGTGGACCAGGCCGTGATCGTGGGCCGCGTCGAGCGCGGACGCGACCTGCGCGGCGATGCGCAGGGCGGCGCCGACGGGCAGCGGACCCGAGCGGTCGAGCAGGTGGCGCAGGTCGAGCCCGGAGACGTAGCGCATGGCGATGTACAGCACGCCGTCGGTCTCGCCCGCCTCGAAGACCGGCACGATGTGCGGATGCTCGATCGCGGCGGCCACGCGCGACTCGTGCGTGAAGCGCTGCCGGAAGGTGTCGTTGCGCGCCAGCTCGGGCGCGAGCAGCTTCAGGGCGACGGTCCGGTCCAGGCGCAGATCCTTGGCCCGATAGACCACGGCCATCCCGCCACGCCCGATCTCGCTCTCGACCCGGTAACCCGCGATCTGCTTCCCGAGCAGCTCGGAGGGCCGCCCGGAGTGCGAACCGCGGCTCGACGGCGCGTCGCGCGGCGCGGTCCCCATCAGGCGTCACCGGGCCGGGCCCGCGGGTCGGGGTCGACCGTGACGGGCGGGATGCGGCGGGTGGCGTCTTCTCCGTACGGGTCGGGGGTGCCGCCTCGGCCGTACGGGTCGGGGGTGCTGCCTTGGCCGTACGGGTCGGGGGCGGCCCCTTCGCCGTACGGAGCACGCGCCGGGCCCGGATCCGCCACGGCCGGGACCACCTGCGTCGGCTCCGGCCCCGCGGCAGGCCCGTCGCCGTCGACGCTCGGCCCCTCCCCCGCCGCGTACGTACTGAGCCGGGTCCCGTCGCAGAAGACCCACCGCTCGTGTTCGGCGTCGTAGAGCCACATCGACTCGCCGTCCACGATCATGCCGACGCGCAGTCCCCGGGTCCGGCGGTGGAAGGACTCGCCGTCCGTCGTGCCGCCCGCGAGTTCCTCGGCCGCGCGGCGGTAGCGGACCAGGGCGTCCTCGGACCTCGCCAGGAGCGGGCGCGGGTCCGCCGTGCGGGTCAGGGGGTGGCCCGCGGCCGGTGGATCGTGGGGGACGGCGACCAGGAGGCGGCCGTCGACCCAGGCCGACCAGCCGTTGGCGCAGACGATCCGGCCCCAGTCGCCGAGCCGGTCGAGCAGTTGCACGGGCAGCAGCGCGTCGAGCGGCGTCGTCGGACGGTTCGCGTCCGGCGCCTCCCAGGCGGGCAGCCCGTCCTGGGGGACGACATGTGTGGGCCGGAAGTCCGCAGTGGTCATCTCGTCCGCTCCTGCTCGCCGTTCGCTTCCTGCTCGCCGTTCGCTACTTCCGCATGACCGCGGGTTCGTGCCGTCGCAGCAGCCTGGCGACCGCGTATCCGAAGACGACCGAGAGGGCCACGAGCATGCCCATGTTGAGCAGCCAGACCCCCGTGGAGTGCCGGAACAGCGGGTCGGCCGTCAGCTCGCCCGGGACGATCCTGCCGAGGCCGATGGTCCCCGCCATCGCGCCGAGCGCCCACCGCGAGGGCACGAGCCACGCCAGCTGCTCGACGCCGGGCACGCCGTGGAGCTTCAGGAGCGCGCCGCAGAACACCACTTGGACGATGGCGAGGAGCACGAGCAACGGCATCGTCACCTCCTCCTTGCGCACCAGGGCCGAGACGAGAAGCCCGAGCATCATGGCCGTGAAGGCAAGCAGGGCCACCGCCAAGGTGATCTCGACCAGCGGCGGCAACAGCACTCCCGCGCCCGCGGGCGCGTTGAGGTCGACGCCGAGCAGGGCCACCAAGGTCAGCACGACGGCCTGCAGCACGGTGATGGTGCCGAGGACGACGACCTTGGACATCAGGTACGCCGATCTGGAGAGCCCCACGGCCCGTTCGCGCTGGTAGATCACGCGCTCCTTGACCAGCTCCCGTACGGCGTTGGCGGCGCCGGTCAGGACTCCGCCGACGCAGAGGATGAGCAGCGCGTTCATCGCCGTCTCCTGCGTCAGCCTGCTCCCGGCGAGCGCGCGGGCCATGGCGCCCATCACGAACGGCAGCGCGATCATGATGGCGAGGAACGTGCGGTCCGCGCCGAGGGCGGCCGCGTACCGCCGCACCAGGGTGCGCAGTTGGGAGCCCCAGCTCTGCGCCTTCGGCGGCGGCGCGAAGGTGACGGCCGCACCCGCCCCGCTCTGGCCCGCGCCGCCCGGCGGCTGGAGATACGGCTGCGCCGAGGAGTTGACGATGTACTGCTGGTGGAACGGCGACTGCCGGTAGTCCCCCGCCCAGTCCCGCTCGCGGTCCCCCTCGAAGGCCTCGAACGCCTCGGGCCACTGGTCGTAGCCGAAGAACGGGAGCGAGTCCTGCGGCGGCCCGTAGTAGGCGATCCTGCCGCCCGCCGCGAGCACGAGGAGCCGGTCGCACACGTCGAGGCTGAGCACGCTGTGCGTGACGACGATGACGGTCCGGCCGTCGTCGGCGAGGCCGCGCAGCATGTGCATCACCGAGCGGTCCATGCCGGGGTCGAGCCCGGACGTCGGCTCGTCGAGGAAGAGCAGCGACGGCTTCGTGAGCAGTTCGAGGGCGACGCTGACGCGCTTGCGCTGGCCGCCGGAGAGGCTGTGGATGGGCTGGTCGACGCGCTGTTCCAGGCCGAGTTCACGGATGACCTCATCCACCCTGGCCCGGCGTTCGGCCTTCTCGGTGTCCTGGGGGAAGCGCAGTTCGGCGGCGTATCCGAGAGCCCTGCGCACGGTGAGCTGCGCGTGCAGGATGTCGTCCTGCGGTACGAGTCCGATGCGCTGGCGCAGTTCGGCGTAGTCGCGGTAGAGGTCGCGGCCGTCGTAGAGGACGGTGCCGCCGTCGGCGGGACGCTGGCCGGTGAGGGCGTTGAGGAGGGTGGACTTCCCCGCGCCGCTGGGTCCGACGACGGCGAGCAGGCACTTCTCGCCGACGGGGAACGAGATCCGGTCGAGGAGCGTCTTGCGGCCCCGGTCGACGGCGACGGTCAGCTCCTGCACGTCGAGCGACACCTCGCCCGTGTCGACGTACTCCTGCAGCTCGTCGCCGACGAGGCAGTACGCGCGGTGGCCGACGCCGACGATGTCCCCGGGCAGGACGGGGGCGCGGGCGACCGGCTGGCCGTTGAGGTAGGTGCCGTTGTGGCTGCCGAGGTCCACGATCTCGTACGTGGCGTCCGCGAGGTAGCGCAGCTCCGCGTGGCGGCGTGAGACGACCAGGTCGTCGATGACCAGGTCGTTGTCGGCGGCGCGGCCGATGCGGACGGTGCGGGCGGGCAGCGGGCGTACGCTCGTCGGCTGCCGGAAGGTGCCGGTGGCCGAGGGCGTGCGGACGGCGGAGGGGCGCTCGGGGGCGGCGGGCGCCGGGGGCGCGGGGGGCTCGTGGCCGACGAGCACGGCGCGCGGGCCGTCCGTGGCGTTGCCGAAGCGCAGGACGCTGCCGGGTCCGACGCCCCACTCCTGGACACGGTGTCCGTCGGCGTACGTGCCGTTCGTGCTGTGCTCGTCCTCGATCGTCCAGTGGTCGAGCTCGGCGTGCAGGACGGCGTGGTGCCAGGACACGCGGGCGTCGTCGATGACGATGTCGCTCAGCGGGTCGCGGCCGACGTGATAGTCCCGGCTCGGACTCATCACCGTGGAGCCGGTGTCGGTCTCGAGGACGAGTTCGGGCGCAGTCGGCACTCCGGGCCGCTCTCCCATGCCCCGAATTCTACCTATTCGCACACGTTCACGCCTGGGCTCAGGCCCAGCACTGTTCATGCCTGGGGTCGGACCCGCCCGGCGTTAGGCGTCCCCGTACGCCTCTCCCCCGAGCTCGAACACCGCGCTGCCCGCCGTGGCGTCCGCGAGCCACGCCGTGAAGGCCGCCACGTCGGCGTCCGGAAGGCCGATCTCGATGGTCACCGCGTCCCCGTACCGCACGTCGCGCACCTCGCGCCCCGCCGACCGCAGATCGTTCTGGATCTTGCCCGCGCGCTGGTGGTCGACGGTGACGGTGGCGAGCCGGAACCGCTTGCGGGTCAGGGTGCCGACCGCGTCGAGCGCCTCGCCGACCGCTCCTCCGTAGGCCCTGATCAGGCCGCCCGCGCCGAGCTTGACGCCTCCGTAGTAGCGGGTCACGACGGCGACGACGTACCGCATGTCGCGGCGGAGCAGCATCTGGAGCATGGGGACGCCCGCGGTGCCGCCCGGTTCGCCGTCGTCGCTCGCCTTCTGCACGGAGGCCTCGGCGCCGATGACGTACGCGAAGCAGTTGTGCGAGGCCGTCGGGTGCTCCTTGCGGACGCGGGCGACGAAGTCCTGGGCCTCCCGCTCGGTGGCGGCGGGCGCGAGCGCGCACAGGAAGCGCGAGCGGTTGACCTCGGTCTCGTGCACGCCCTCGCGGGCCACTGTGCGGTACTCGTCGGGCATCAGGCCACCCTATGCGCTCGGCTCACCTGGGCCGTTGCCCCCGGGGTACGGGGCAGGGCGGGGCCTCGGGGACCGCGCCGCGCGGCCCGCCGGTAAAGTGATCGACCGTGACGTCACCTTCGAAGGCCACCGGCGAACTGTCCGGCGAGACCGCCATATTGGGCACGCTCCTGGCCGGGGAGCCCGTCTTCGTGGCCGAGACCCGCGAGGACCCGGCCGACGCCTACCTCTACCCCGAAGAGGCCGCGTACGTGGCGAAGGCGGTGGCCAAGCGGCAGCGCGAGTTCGCCACCGCGCGGCACTGCGCCCGCATCGCGCTCGCCCGCATCGACGTGCCGCCCGCGCCCATCCTCCGCGGCGACAAGGGCGAGCCGCTGTGGCCCGCAGAAGTCGTCGGCAGCATGACGCACTGCCTGGGCTACCGCGCCGCGGTCGTCGCCCGCCCCGCCGCCGTCACCTCGCTCGGCGTCGACGCGGAGCCCGCCGAGCCGCTGTCGGACCCCGGCGTCCTGGAACTGGTCAGCGACGAGAAGGAGCGTGCGGCGCTGGCCGCGCTCGCCGTCGACCACCCCGGCGTGCCGTGGGACCGTCTCCTGTTCAGCGCCAAGGAGACCGTCTACAAGGCATGGTTCCCGCTCACCCAGCGCTGGCTCGGCTTCGAGGACGCGCACCTGGACATCCGGCCCGACGGCACGTTCTCGGCGAAGCTCCTGGTGGAGGGGCCCGTCGTCGCGGGCGCCGAGCTCACGGGGTTCTCCGGCACGTGGCTGGTGCGGGACGGGATCGCCGTGACGGCGATCGTGCTGCGGGCGGAGCAGGGCGGGGCGGAGTAGGGCCCCTCACTCAGTCCGGCGGCCCCTCACCCGGTCCGGCCCGGCGGCTCACGCGAGACCGGCCAGAGTCCCCCAGAACATCTCCTCGTAGTCCTGGAGCAGCCGCCCCTGCCGCAGCGCCGTCGGGGGCGTGAGGCATTGCCGGTCGATGCCCTCCTGGAGCGCGGCGAGGCCCGCGCGGTCGACGTCCGGCGCGGGTTCGGCGAAGAAGTCGAAGAAGCCGCAGGCCTCCTCCGAGAAGCCGTAGTGCGTGCGCAGCGCGCCCGCGATCGTGCCGCAATAGCCGCCCCACGCCGCGAAGTTGGCGGTCAGGGCGAGCACCGCGTCGGCCGGTTCGGCGTTCAGCGCCAGCCACGCGACGTACGCCGGATAGGCCTGGCAGCCCGCCATGGGGTCGTACGCGGCGGCCCGCTCCGCGCTCACCTCGCAGGCCGTGAGCAGCGGGCCGAGCCGGTCGAGCGCCACTCCCTCGCCCTCGGCGAGCGTGCCGAAGAAGGCGGCGCACGCGGCCAGGCCCGCGTCGCCGGAGCGGCCGGCCAGATGCAGGAAGGACCGGCGGTCGGCCGGGATGACCCGGCACTGCTCCTGGGCGAGCGCGGCGAGCGCCCGCCGGTCGGCGCGGCCGTCGGCGACGAGCGGGACCAGGGGGTTGGCGTGCGGCTTCGGCGCGAGCTCGGTCGTCGCGCCCTCAAGGAGCGCGCGTGCCGTGCCGTCCGGCTGTTCGCGGGGCGTCGGTGCCATGGGGGCAACCTTTCCGTACGTACGGAACCTTTGGGTGCTTTTTGGTCCGGGTGCTTCCGACGATGTAGTTTCTACAGTGCTGTAGAAACTTGCGGGCAACAACCGCACGCACCAACTGATGGAGTTTTTCCATGGCCCTGTGGGACCGCTTGAAGGAATCCGCGTCGACGATGCAGGCGCAGCTGACGGCGAAGAAGAACGACCTCACGAGCGGGGCCTTCCGCGACTCCAGCATGGCGATGTGCGCCCTTGTCGCGGCCGCCGACGGCACCGTGGACGCCGCCGAGCGCCAGCGCGTCGCGCAGCTGATCGCCACCAACGGGGTGCTGCAGAACTTCGCCGCGGACGACCTGCGGCGCCGCTTCGACGCGTACGTGGACAAGCTGACGGCCGACTTCGCGTTCGGCAAGGTGAGCGTGTTGCAGGAGGTCGCGAAGGCCAAGAAGAAGCCGGCCGAGGCGCGCGCGGTGATCCAGATCGGCATCGTCATCGGCGGCGCCGACGGCGACTTCGACAAGGACGAGCAGGCCGTGGTGCGGGAGGCGTGCTTCGCGCTCGACCTGCCGCCGCACGAGTTCGACCTCTGACGGCCTTCGGTCCCTGACCGCCGCGGTCACCCGCACGTCACAGCGGGGTGGCCGCCCGCAGGACAAGCACCATCGTCACCGCCGCGTTCGCCGAGGACATCGCGGACACGGCGGTGCCGCACGCGGCGCCCCAGAGCGCCAGGCCCACCGCCGTGAACAGCGGGGGCCTGGTGCGGGCCGCGGGCGCCGGGCCGAGCAGGGCCGCGACGCGGCGCGGCACGGGGCCCGCCGCGGCGAGGCCC
>NZ_BMNG01000003.1:662179-692305 GCF_014646335.1 Streptomyces lasiicapitis | reverse complement strand
GCGCGACCACGCCCAGCGTGTGCGTGACCGTCACGGACGCGGCGAGCGGCAGCACGTCGCGGCGCGCCACACCGTCGGCGCGGGCCTCCCCGGCGAGCCACTGCCTGAGGCGACGGCGGTCGTAGGCGGCTTCGGTGAGCGGTTCCATGGGCGTCATGAGGGCGGCCTTCCGCGGCGGAGGTGGGTGGCGGGCATGGCGGGCGTGCCGGTCTCCTGGGTACGCGAAGTTCCGTACGCCGTCAGGGAATTGACGACGTACGGCGGCGGGAACGGCCGAGAAGCGACTACGCGGAGGAGGCGACCGGGGAGATCAACAACAGCCGTGCGAGGGCAGCGCGCGGGCCCGGAGGGCGCCTGTGGCGGGGCTGCTCAGGCTGAGGATCATGGCGACATGCTACGAGGCCGCGGCGGAACCCGCCACGGCCTCGGCCCCGCTCACGTGCGCAGGGACTGCGTACGCCGCGGGCTACGGCGTCGTCGTCGACACCACGTACACCATCGGATGCCGCGGGTTGGAGCGGTTCACCACGATGTCCTGGGTGGGCGTCGGGTTCTTCATCTCGTGCGAGAGGCCCCACCAGGGGCCGGGTCCGGTGAACTCCCAGCCGACGACGTTGCGGTCGCGCTTGCTGATGGTGATGTCGTCCGCCTTCAGCGCGCTCACGCCCCGGCCGGTGCCGGTCTGCTTGAGGAACTTGTCCAGGCCCTCGTTGCTGGTGAGGAACTGGACGTAGAGACGGCTGGTGCGCCAGTTGTTCGTCTCGTAGTAGGCGACCTCTTCGGAGTACGGCGGGATCGGCACGTCGTACAGCCGGCGCTGGACCTTGGAGGGCCAGCCGGCGGTGAGGCCGGTCGCGGAGTACTTCTTCTCCTTGTCGCGGCCGCTGTTGCGGCTCTGGTTCGCGGAGATCAGCAGATACACGGCGGGTACGCCGATGAGCAGCACGATGATCGTCGCGGTGAGCCAGCGGCGACGGAGCATGTGGCGGCGGTCCTCCGGGGGACGCCGCTCCCCGTCGCCGGGTCCGGGCGGGCCCGGCAGGTCCGGGGACGAGGGCTGGCGGGGCACGGTCATCTACTGGGTTCCCTGGGAGGTGCGGTCGTCGGAGCGGCGGGCCTGGGCGTAGCGCTCATAGCGTTCGTAGCGCTCGACGCGGCGGCGGTTGGCGCGGCGGAAGCGGCGGGCGACCAGGCGGGCCAGGTCGGCGGCGCCCACCATGCCGGCCTCGGGGCCGAGCTGGGCGCGGGCGATGCGGGCCTCGGGGCGGTAGCCGCGGCCTGTGAGGTGGCGGCGGAAGGCGTCCCTGGCCGGGCCGATGAGCAGGTCGTCGGCCGCGCTCACGCCGCCGCCGATGACGAAGCAGGACGGGTCGAGGGCGGCGGCCAGGTTGGCGATGCCGACGCCCAGCCACTGGCCGATGTCCTGGAGCAGCTCGACGCACATGGCGTCGCCCTCGCGGGCCAGCTCGGTGATGAGCGGCCCGGTGATGTCGGGGACGTTGCCCTTGACGCGCTCGATGATGCCGTACGCCACCGGGGAGTCCGCGGCCGCCAGCTCGCGGGCCTCGCGGACCAGGGCGTTGCCGGAGCTGTACTGCTCCCAGCAGCCGCGGTTGCCGCACGGGCAGCGGTGGCCGCCGGGCACGACCTGCATATGGCCGAATTCCCCGGCCACGCCGAACTTGCCGCGCTTGACCTGGCCGTCCTCCAGGATCGCGCCGCCGATGCCCGTACCGAGCGTGATCATGACCAGGTGGTCCTCGCCGCGGGCGGCGCCGAAGCGCCACTCGGCCCACGCCGCCGTGTTCGCGTCGTTGTCCACGAGCACGGGCACCGCGAGACGGCTGGAGATGCGGTCGCGCAGGGGTTCGTTCCGCCAGGACAGGTGCGGGGCGAACAGGACGCGGTTGCGGTCCGCGTCCACCCAGCCCGCGGCGCCGATGCCGACGGCGTGCACGTCGTGCCGGTCGGACAGGTCGAGGACCAGCTCGACGATGGTGTCCTCGACGACCTTCGGGCTCTTGGACTTGTCCGGCGTCTCCGTGCGCAGGGTCTCCAGGATGTTGCCGTCGGCGTCCACGACGCCCGCCATCACCTTCGTGCCCCCGATGTCGATGCCGACGGTGGGGACGCGGGGCGCCGTCAGATGGGAACGGCGCTCACGCGTGCCCACGGTCCGCAGAACGGTGGCTCGTGCGGAGCCGCGGTGCGTGAGGTCGCGGTAGGTGCTCATCGGGCCGATTCTGCCTCACTCTCGCGGGGGCGCGCACAACGGGACCGGGGTGCCCCGGACACTCCCGTGTAGGGCCGAGGTGTGCGCACCTAAGGGGCGCGGGGAACTGCGCGACCAGCCACGACAAAGCCGCAGACGCGTCTGCTCGGTGCTCGGCAGATGCGTCTGCGGCATTTCTCGGGCTGAGCGCGCAGTTCCCCGCGCCCCTTACGGGGCGCCTCCGTCGCCCCTGAGGTCAGGCTCGGGGGCCTGTTCAAGCTCATGACGGAGGTCGTCCAGCTCGGAGCCACCCGCCATCTGGCGGGTGAGTTCGTCGAGGGTGATCTCGTCGCGGGCATGGCTGCCAGACATCGCTCCGCGCTTGAGGAGGACGAAGCGGTTGCCGACGAGGTAGGCGTGGTGCGGGTTGTGGGTGATCAGGACCACGCCGAGGCCCGCGTCGCGGGCGGCGGCCACGTACTTGAGGACGACGCCGGACTGCTTCACGCCGAGCGCCGCGGTGGGCTCGTCCAGGACGAGGACCTTCGCGCCGAAGTACACGGCGCGGGCGATCGCCACGCACTGGCGCTCACCGCCCGAGAGGGTGCCGATGGGCTGGTCCACGTCGCGCAGGTCGATGCCCATGCGGAGCAGCTCGGCGTGCGTGGTCCTGCGCATGAGGTCGACGTCCATGCGCTTGAAGGGGCCGGTGCCCTTCGTCGGCTCGGAGCCGAGGAAGAAGTTCCGCCAGACCGGCATCAGGGGGACGACGGCCAGGTCCTGGTAGACGGTCGCGATGCCGCGGTCCAGGGCCTCGCGAGGGCTGGAGAGCCTGGTCTCCTCGCCCTCGATGCGCAGGGTGCCCGCGTCGTGCTGGTGCAGACCGGCGATGATCTTGATGAGGGTGGACTTGCCCGCGCCGTTGTCGCCGAGCACGCAGGAGATCTCCCCTGCGTGCACTTCGAGGGAGACGCCTTCGAGGGCCCGGATGTTGCCGTAGTACTTGCTGACGGCGTCGAGCTCGACCAACGGCGTACGGTCCGCAGGGGCCGTCTCTTCCTTGGCTACGGCCTCAGTGGTCATTTCGTCGCCTCCGCGCGCTTGCGGACCCAGGCGTTCAGCAGGGTCGCGAGGAGCAGCATCGCTCCGAGGAAGAACTTGAACCAGTCCGGGTTCCACTCGGCGTACACGATGCCCTTGCTGGTCATGCCGAAGATCAGGGCGCCGACCGCGGCGCCGACCGCCGAGCCGTAGCCGCCGGTGATCAGGCAGCCGCCGATGACGGCCGCGATGATGTAGATCAGTTCGTTGCCGACGCCCTCGCCGGACTGCACGACGTCGTAGTTGAACAGCAGGTGCTGGCCGGAGACCCAGGCGCCGAAGGCGACGCCCATGTACAGGCCGATCTTGGTCTTGCCGACCGGTACGCCGACCGCACGGGCCGCGTGCTCGCCGCCGCCGACCGCGAAGATCCAGTTGCCGGCGCGGGTGCGAAGGAGGATCCAGGTGGCGACGGCGATCATCGCCAGCCACCAGACGATCGTGATCTTGAAGTCGACGTCGCCGATGGTGATCGTCGAGGCGAAGACGTCCTTGGCGGAGGAGAAGCCCTCCATGTCGGAGATCGACTTCGTGGAGACGGTGTCGCTGATCAGCTTGGTGAAGCCCAGGTTCGCGCCGGTCAGCATCAGGAACGTACCGAGCGTGATGATGAAGCTCGGCGGGTCCGTGCGGATCAGCATCACGCCGTTGAAGACGCCGATGGCGAGGGTCGCGAGCAGGGACACGCCCACGCCGACCCAGACGTTCGCCGTCATCTGGTAGCTGAACATCGACGAGATCAGCGCGGACGTCGTCACCATGACGCCCGCCGACAGGTCGAACTCGCCGCCGATCATAAGCAGCGCCACCGGCACCGCCATGATGCCGATGGTGGACGCCGCGTACAGGACGGTGGCCAGGCTCGTGGTGCGCAGGAAGCTGTCCGCGACGATCGCGAAGAACAGGAACACCGCCAGGGCGCCCACGACCGAGCCCAGCTCGGGCCGGCCGAGGAACTTCTTCAGCGGCGAGGTCTTCAGGAGACGCTCGTCGGCCACTGGCTTGCCCGGTGCGGGCGCGGTCGTGCTCATCGGGTCCCCCGCTTCGCGTAATCCTCCAGCTCGGCGGCCTGATCCTTGGTGATGATCTGCGGCCCGGTGAGGACCGGCTTGCCGCCGCCGAGCACGTCGGCGTTGTACTTGTACAGCCACAGCAGGTCCACGGCCTCGTAGCCCTGGAGGTAGGGCTGCTGGTCCACGGCGAAGCCGAGCGCGCCGGACTTCAGGCCCGCGGCGACCTTCTCGTTGAGGTCGAAGGTGTCGATCTCCGCCTTGCTGTCCGCGCCCTCCTTGGCCTTCACGGCCGTGTCGGCGAACGGCGCGCCGAGCGTGACGACGGCGTCGATGTCCTTGTCGGCCTGGAGCTTGGCCTCGATGGCGGACTGCACGTCGGGCATGTTGGTGCCCGTCACGTACAGGTTCTGCATCTTGCCCTTGAAGGTGGACTTGGCGCCGTCGCAGCGCTGCTCGTGGCCCACGTTGCCCTGCTCGTGCAGGATGCACAGGGTCTTCTTCTTGCCGCGCTTGGTCAGCTCCTCGCCGACGGCCTCGCCCGCGATCGTCTCGTCCTGGCCGATGTGGGCCAGGGCGCCGAACTCCTTGGACTCCTCCGAGCCCGAGTTCACCGTGATCACCGGAATGCCGGCCTTCTTGGCGCGGGCCACGGCGGCCTTCATCGCGTCCGGCTTGGCCAGCGTGACGATGATGCCGTCGACCTTCTTGTCGATGGCCGCGTCCACCAGCTGGGCCTGCTGCTGTGCCTCGTCGTCGTGCGAGTACAGGAAGTTGATGTTGTCCTTCACCGCGGCCTGCTTGGCGCCGTTCTGGACGATGTCCCAGAACGTGTCGCCGTCGCCCGAGTGCGTGATCATCGCGACGGTCCAGCGGGGCGTGTTCACCGCCGCCTTGCCCTGCGCCTGAGAGGCCTTGCGCGCGTCCTCGGCGCGCTTGCCCCCGGTGCTGCTGCAGCCCACGAGGGACGCCCCGAGCACCGCCGCAAGCACGGCACCCACCGCACGTACTCCAGTCCCAACCCTTGCCACGTCGCCGTGCCCTTCTTGCTTTGCTTGCTTTGCAGTGTTTGCAGTGCTTTTCGCAGTGCTCGCGGTCTCGCCGCCCAAGTATCGGTCACGCGGATCACCCGAGTGGTCATCGGGTGCCGCGCGCGGTGTACTTCTCCAGCTTCGGCACATCCTTCTTGGTGACGACGGCGGGGCCGGTCAGGACCGGCTTGCCGCCGCCGAGGACGTTCGCGTTGGTCCTGTAGAGCCACAGTTCGTCGATCGCGAGGTAGCCCTGGAGGTAGGGCTGCTGGTCGACGGCGAAGCCGACCTCGTCCGCCTTGAGGCGCTTGACCACCTCGGCGTTCAGGTCGAAGGTGTCGACCTCGGCCTTGCTGTCGGCGTCCTCCTTGGCCTTCACGGAGTACGCCGCGATCGGCGCGCCGAGTGTGACGACGGCGTCGATGTCCTTGGCCGCCTGGAGTTTCGCGCTGATGGACGACTGCGATCCGGGCGCGTTGGTGCCGTCGACGTTGAGGTTCTCGACCGTGCCGTCGAAGGACTTCTTCACGCCCGCACAGCGCTGCTCCAGCGAGACGTTGCCCTGTTCGTGGATCACACACAGCGCCTTCTTCTTGCCCCGCTCGGTCAGCTCGTCGCCGACCGCCTCGCCCGCCACCGACTCGTCCTGCCCGATGTGGCTCAGCGCGCCGAAGGCCGTGGAGAACTCGCCGCCCGAGTTGATCGTGACGACCGGGATGCCCGCCGCCTTCGCCTTGCCGAGCACGCTCTTCATCGCCTCCGGCTTGGCGAGCGTCACCACGATCCCGTCGACCTTCTTGTCGATCGCGGTCTGTACGAGCTCCGCCTGGCCCTTGCCCTCCTTGTCGTTGGAGTACAGGAACTCGACGTTGTCCTTCTTCGCCGCCTCCTTGGCGCCGTTCTGGACGATGTCCCAGAAGGTGTCGCCCTCGCCGGAGTGCGTCACCATCGCGATCTTCAGACGTGGGGTGCCTGCGGCCTTCCCGCCGCCACCGCCGCCCCCGTCGTCCGCAGCGTTCTCCTCGTTCTTGCCGCCGGAGCCACTGCACCCGGCCGCGAGCGCGATGACCGCGATGAGGGCTGCTGCCGTGCGGGCTGTGCGCATGGTCCACCTCTTCTCCCGGCCGCCTCGTGCGGCTGGTGGGAGTTTTAGCCGTGGGCCCCGGCAGCGTCAATGACTTTGTCAGAACATTCTTACGGCCGTACGAGGAGCTGGAACTCGAAGGAGTACCGCGAGGCCCGGTAGACGTGCGAGCCGAACTCGACCGCGCGGCCGGTGTCGTCGAAGGTCGTGCGCTGCATCGTGAGCAGCGGCGCGCCCTCGGACTCGGTGAGCAGGCGGGCCTCGTCGGGCCCGGCGGCGCGGGCGCCGACGGACTGGCGGGCGCTGTGCAGGTTGATGCCCGCGGCGCGCATGAGGCGGTAGAGGCCGGTGGCCTCCAGGCGCTCGGTGTCGAGCGGGAGCAGCCCGGCGGGGATGTGGTTGCGCAGGTGGGCCATGGGTTCGCCGTGTGCGAGGCGCAGCCGCTCCACGCGGTGTACGTCGCTGCCCTCGGCGACCCCGAGGGCGGCCGCGGTCTCGGCGCTCGCGGGTTCGACGACGTTGCTCAGGACCCGGGTCTCGGGGCGCTGGCCGGCAGCCTCCAGGTCGTCGTACAGGCTGCTGAGCTCCAGCGGGCGCTTGACCTGACTGTGCACGACCTGGGTGCCGACGCCGCGGCGGCGCACCAGGAGACCCTTGTCGACGAGGGACTGGATGGCCTGGCGGACGGTGGGCCGGGACAGGCCGAGCCGCCCCGCCAGCTCGATCTCGTTGCCGAGGAGGCTGCCGGGCGTCAGGGCGCCGCGCTCGATCGCCGCCTCCAGTTGCTGCGAGAGCTGGAAGTACAGCGGGACCGGGCTGCTGCGGTCGACGCCGAGATGCAGGGCCACGGTGGGGTCCACGGCCGGTTTGGCGGCTTTGGCTGCTGCTGGTTCGGTCACGGGGTGAGCGTAGTCCGGGGAGATGATGACGGGAAGTTCGGAAGTTCTGTTGTCAGGACAAACCATTGACAGGAGCGCGGGCGGCTGGCGAAGGTGGGCCCCATGCGCATCGGACTGATCGGAACGGGACGTATCGGCACCTTCCACTCGGCGGCCCTGGTCCGCCGTCCGGAGGTGGACTCGCTCGTCGTCGCGGACGTGGACGCCTCGCGGGCGGCGGACCTCGCGGCACGGGTGGGAGCGGAGGCGGCGCCTTCGGTGGACGCACTCTTCGCGGCGGCGGGCTCACAGGGGACGGCGGGCGCCGGGGTGGACGCCCTGGTGATCACGGCGGCGACCTCGGCGCACGCGGAGCTGATCGGCAGGGCCGCGCGGGCGGGTCTGCCGGTGTTCTGCGAGAAGCCCATCGCCCTCGACCTGCCGGGCACGCTGGCCGCGCTCGCCGAGGTCGAGGCGGCGGGCACGGTGCTCCAGCTCGGCTTCCAGCGGCGCTTCGACGCCGGGTACGAGGCGGCGCGCGAGGCGGTGCTCGCCGGCCGGCTCGGGCGGCTGCACACCGTGCGGGCCATGACGTCGGACCCGGCGCCGCCGCCCGCCGCCTATCTGCCGCTCTCCGGCGGCCTCTACCGCGACTGCCTGGTGCACGACTTCGACATACTGCGCTGGGTCACCGGGCGTGAGGTGGTCGAGGTGTACGCGACGGGCTCCGACGCGGGCCCCGCGATGTTCCGCGAGGCGGGCGACGTCGACACGGCCGCCGTGCTCCTCACCCTCGACGACGGCACGCTGGCCACGGCGACGGCCACGCGCTGCAACGGCGCGGGCTACGACGTACGCATGGAACTCGCGGGCGAGAACGACCAGGTGGCCGTCGGCGTGAACGACCGCACGCCCCTGACCTCCGTCGAACCGGACGGCCCTCCCGCCCCCGACAAGCCGTGGCCCGGCTTCCTGGAGCGCTTCGCGCCCGCGTACGAGGCGGAGCTGGCCGCGTTCGTGGACGTCGTGCGCGGCGAGCGGGCGAACCCCTGCGACGGCCGCGAGGCGTTGCACGCGCTGCGGATCGCGGAGGCGTGCGAGCTGTCGCGGGCGGAGCGGCGGCCGGTGCGGATGTCGGAGATCGACGGGGGCTGAGGCCGCGGGTCCCACCGCCCCCTCGGCTCAGGTCGTCGCCGCGCGGACCGTGCCCTGGGCCATCGCGCACAGCGACTCGCCGCCGTCGCCGTCCACGGCGAACACGTCGCAGCGGACGACGGCCTGACGGCGGGTCGCGTGCGCGACCGTCGCGCGGGCCACCAGCCTGACGCCGGTCGCGGGCCGTACGAACTGGATGGAGAAGCCTGACGTCAGGACGGCGGGCCCGAGCGCGGTGCCGGCGGCGAACGTGATGCTGTTGTCCGCCGCGTACGACAGCACTCCGCCGTGCACGAAGCCGTTCTGCTGCAGGAGTTCGCCGCGTACGGGGATCTCCAGCGTGGCCGCGCCGCCGCCGAAGGCGGTGACCTCGGCGTTCACGAGGCGACTGAAGGGCTGGGCGGCGAGGGTCTTCTGGGCCAGGGGGAGGTCGAGTTCGAGCGCACCGGCGGGGCCGGGGTCCCCCACCGCGCCGAGTCCTTGGTCGTGTTCCGTCATGGGGCGACTTCTACCATCGGACGCCCAGGTGCCGCATGCTCCGCATCAGCATCCCCGGCTTCCACTCCCCCGGTGTGCCGTCAAGGGCGAGGTCCGGGCAGCGCTCCAGGAGCGAGCGGAGCGCGACTTTCCCCTCGATGCGGGCGAGCGGGGCGCCCAGGCAGAAGTGGATGCCGTGGCCGAAGGCCATGTGGCCCTGCGGGGCGCGGTGGATGTCGAAGGCGTCGGGGGCGGGGAAGCGGTCCGGGTCGCGGTCGGCCCCGGCGAGGGAGACGATGACGGCCGAGCCCGCCGGAATCACCGTGCCACCGACCTCGAAGGGCTCGGCGGTGAAGCGGTGCGTCGCGTTCTCCACCGGTCCCTCGTGGCGCAGGGACTCCTCGACGGCACCGTCCAGGAGGCTCATGTCGGCGCGCAGCTCGGCGAGTTGACCGGGGTGGGCGAGCAGCGCGCGCACCGCGTTGGCGATGAGATTGACCGTCGTCTCATGGCCCGCGACGAGCAGCAGGAACGCCATCGCGCGCAGCTCGCGCGCCGAAAGCCGGTCGCCGTCCTCCGCCGTCGTGCGGATCAGAGCGCCGAGCAGGTCCTCGCCCGGGGCGGCCGCGCGCTTGGCCTCGATCAACTCGTCGAGGTAGGCGGCCATTTCCGCCAGGGCGGTGTTCCACACCTCCATGGTGGGCGGGGCGACGACATCGTTCGACACCCTGCGGAACTCCGCGCGGTCCATGTCGGGGACACCGAGGAGTTCGCAGATGACCGTGATGGGCAGCGGGAAGGCGAGGGCCTCGATGAGGTCGGCGCGGTCGCCCGCGGCGAGCATCTCGTCCAGGAGGCCGTCGGTGATCTCCTGGATCCGGGGGCGCAGGGCCTCGACGCGGCGGGCGGTGAACTCGCGGGCGATGAGTTTGCGCAGCCGCGTGTGCTGGGGCGGGTCCGCCATCAGCAGGTTGGTGCCGAGCACTTCTTCCTCGGCGACCTGAACGCCCACGGTGGCCGGGGACTTGGCGAGGCGGGGGTCGGCGAGGGCCGCCCTCGCCTCCTCGTACCCGACGATCAGATAGAGGTCGTCCTCGTCGTCCGGAGGGGGGAAGCGGACGCGGTGGACCGGCCCGCGGGCGCGGAGGTCGGCGTAGACGCTGTAGGGGTCGGTGGTGAATCGGGCGCCGTACGCCGCGAGGTCGACGCTGTCCGCCATGCGGGTCCCCTTCGGTTGCCGTACCCCCTCAACGCACGGGCGTACGGGCCGAGTTCCCCTCTCCCACCCGGCCCGGAACCCGGCTCACTCCTCGTTCAGGAGCCCCGCGTCATGGACCAGAAGCGCGATCTGCACCCGGTTGTTCAGGTCGAGCTTGGTCAGGATGCGGGAGACGTGCGCCTTCACGGTGGCCACGCTCAGGTACAGCTCCGCGGCGATGTCCGCGTTGGACGCGCCCCTGCCCACGGCCACGGCGACTTCGCGCTCCCGCTCCCCGAGGCCTTCGAGGCGCCCGAGCGCCCGCCGCTTCCTGTCGTGCTCCGGGCCGCCCCCGGCGACCTGGGAGATCAACTGCTGTGTCACGGACGGCGAGAGCACCGGCTCGCCCGCGGCCACCGCCCGTACCGCCGAAACGATCTCGGCCGGCGCGGTGTCCTTGAGGACGAACCCGGCGGCCCCGGCCCGCAGCGCCCGCAGCACCTGCTCGTCGGCGTGGAAGGTGGTGAGGACGACGACCTCGGGGGCGTCGGGCCGCTTGCGCAGCGCCTCGGTGGCGGCGAGCCCGTCCATCGTGGGCATCCGGATGTCCATCAGGACGACGTCGGGCCTGACCTCGCCGACGAGGGCGGCCACCTCGCTGCCGTCCCCCGCCTCCCCCACGATCTCGATGTCCTCGGCGCCGCCGAGCATGAAGGAGAGCCCGGCGCGGACCAGCGGGTCGTCGTCGACGAGCAGCAGCCTGATCGGTTTCATGGGCCTACCGTAACGAGCCTTTGCCCCCGTTTCGGCACGGTCGGGCCCGGTCACGACGGCATCCGCAGCCGCAGCGGCCCGCACCCGACGCGCTCCGCCTCCAGGGCGACGTACCGCGGCAGCAGCCTGCGGATCTCCGCGGCGTGCCCGTCGTCGTCCGCCCGGATCAGGAAGGTCACTTCACCGGTCTGGCAGGAGGCCTGGTACAGCCCCGTGTCCTCGCGCAGGAAGCCGCGCCCGCGCGACTCCTTCTTGGTGTCACCGACAGCGGTGACCTCGCTGCCGCCGTCGAAGGACAGGCCCTTGTAGAGCACCGCGAGCCGCGGGTCCTCGACCGTCATCAGGCGCAGCGAGGGGTGGCCGAACAGGACGTCACGGTCGCAGGTGCGTACGGGGGTGTCCTTCGTGTTCTTGGTGACCAGCGGCCGGTCGTAGCGGCCGCCCACGCCCTTGCCCGGCAGCGCGAGGCCCTTGATGCCGCAGATCGCGTCCCGCTTCTCGTCGATGAACCGCGCGGGCTCGGCGAGCCGGTCCGTGGGGTCGCCGATGGGGCTGTCGCACCCCTGGTCGGCCATGTAGCCGTTGACGAGCTTGACGACGGTGCGTGCGAGCCGTGCGCGTTCGTCGGTGTCGACGTCGTCGTCGTACGTCGTCCAGCCCGCGTCCATGTCGATGACGAGCGGGCCGTCCCGCTCGCCGGGCCGCCCGACGCAGCCCTCCGGTATCGCGAGCCACGCGCGCGTGTCCGACACCATGCCGAGCAGTCCGCCGCCGAGCGGCACCATCCGCGCGGACAGGTACTCATCCGCCCACTTGTCGCGGTCGCCGCCGAACCGGTCGTCGAGCCGGTGCAGTTGCGCGCGCACGCGCATGCCGCGCGGCGACTTCAGCTCGCACAGGCCGGACGGGCCGTCCGAGGCGATGCTGTCGCGGCTGACGCCCACCTCCGAGGACTCGATGTCCCGCTTGCCGTGGAAGAGGTCGGCGACGTCGTCCTCGCCGAGCGCGCCCCAGCAGGCCCGCTCCTCGTGGAAGGGGCCCGCCTCGGCCTGCCAGGCCACGCCGGCCCCGCCGAGCAGCACACCGGCTACGGCCGCACCGACGACGGGCGTCCAGCGGGCGCGGGCGAGGCGGCCGAGGCGGCGCCAGTGCCACCAGGGGGGCGGCGCGGCGGCGATGGCGGCGGCGAGCACGCCGAGGGGCTTGTCCGCCGCCTTGTCCGCCGGCTTGTCCGCCCGGCCGGGACTCGCGGCGCCCTCGGGCTCCGTGGGAGTCACCGTCCCCTTGTCCTCGTCACTCATCGACGTACCCTCGCCACTCATCGAGTTGCCCTCGCCAATCGTCGACTTGTCGTCACTCATCGACGGCCCCCCTCCGCGTCGGCGGCCGGCGCGACCGGTGCGCAGCCGAGGCGCCGCGCCACCGCGTTGGTGAACGTGGCGAAGTAGTCGGACGTGGTCCCGGTGGACGCGCCGAGCAGCAGGAAGGACGTGGGCCGGCCCGCGCAACCGGCGCGCACGATCCCGTAGTCGGAGGCGAAGGTTCCGGTGCCGCGCCAGCCCTTCCCGGGTGCCTTGGTCCCGGTCGCGCCGTCGAGGAGCGCCGAGATCCGGGGCTCGCGCACCATCACGGCGTCGAAGAGCGGCTGGTCCGCGCGCTCCCCGAGCCGCAGGGAGCGCCCGATCCGCGCCGAGCAGGACTGCAGGTCGTCATTGACCGCGCCGACCTGGTAGTTCAGGCGCATCGCCATCTCCTTGCCGAGGTCGGACTCGATGTCGAGGCCTGGGATGCGGCAGATGGCCCCGCTGGGGAAGCTCTCCTCGCGTTCCGGCAGCGTGGGCAGCGGCCCGCTGACGCGCAGCGGCTCGCCGTCGGCGCAACCGGCGGCCTCCATCCCCTTGTTGGCGGCGGCCACGAGGAGTCGGGCGACGTCCTGGGAGCCGCCGAGCATGGGGACGGCGGGCAGCACGTCGTCCGCCTCCGCTCCCTCGCTCGCGTCGAGGGTGACGGCGGTGGGCCGCCCGTCGCGGGTGTCGCACCGCTCGGGCAGCACGAGGAGCCCGTGGTTGCCGTCGGCGACGCCGGGCAGCCCGTCGGGCAGGGGCATCGCGCGGTCGCCGAGGTAGCCGCCGAGCCAGGTGACGCGGCGGCCCGCGGACTCGGGCGCGGGACCGTACTTCACCGTGACGGTGGTGTCCTGCTGGTCCTTGTCGCCCTGGTACGTGTCGCTCGACGAGACCGACAGACGGCACTGGCCGCGCGGCTCGCGGGACGTCGGCGCGGACCCCGTGGACGTACGGCTGCGGTCGTCGTCGCCCTCGAAGCCCTCGTCGCCGAGGATGCCGGGCCCGCTGTCCTCCTGCCAGGCGCCCCAGCAGTAGCGGTCGCGACCGTCGAAGGGCCAGGTGTCCGTGGCCCAGGTGCCGACGCCGCCGGCGAGCAGCGCGACCACGAGACCGGTGGCCACTCCCCCTCGCCGCGTTCTGACGAACCGCCGTACGCGTACCAGCCGTTGGGCCCGGGAATCCACCGGTATGTCCCCCGTCACGATCTCCGCCTCTCTGGGTGTGGCGGCTGATCGTACAGAAGGTGTGCGGACGCGAAGTCAGCAGGTTGCCCGGAAGGTCATGGCCATGGCAGCCACGCCTCGACCGTGAAGCCTCCGTCGGGACCACCGCCGTGGCTGAGCCGCCCGCCCGCGAGGGAGGCGCGTTCGGTGAGCCCGATGAGGCCCTGCCCCGAACCGGGCACCTTCGGTACGTCGCCGGGGGGCGCCGGATTGCGGACGGTCAGCGTCAGGCCCTCGCCCCGCACACCCGCGACCGCGACGGTGACCTCGGCGCCGGGCGCGTGCTTGCGGGCGTTGGTCAGGCCCTCCTGGGCGATGCGGTAGGCGGTGCGGCCGACCGCCGCGGGCACCGTCTCCGGGTCGGGCACGCGCAGGTCGAGGACCACCTTCATGCCGGCCTCGCGGGACTCGGCGACGAGGGTGTCGAGGGCCGCGAGCGTGGGCTGCGGCCGCCCCGAGGCGTCCGCGTCGCCGCCCCGCAGCACCCCGATGACCTGCCGCAGGTCCTGCAGCGCCTCGTGCGAGCTCTCCCGGATCACCCCGGCCGCGCGGGCGATCTCCTCGCGGGGCGCGTCGGGCCGGAACTCCAGGGCGCCCGCGTGCACGCTGAGCAGCGTGAGCCGGTGGGCGAGGACGTCGTGCATCTCGCGGGCGATGGCCTCGCGGGCGAGCTGCTGGGCCTTCTCGGCGCGCAGCGCGGCCTCGTTCTCGGCGCGCCGGGCTCGGTCGCGCAGGGCGAGCAGGAGCTGGCGCCGGGAGCGTACGAACATGCCCCAGGCGATGGCGGTCGCGGTGAACAGCGAGGTCAGCGCCACCGAGACGGGGAACGGCAGATCCGGGTCGGGCCGCCACAAGTAGAAGGGGATCATCAGCGCCACGGCCGCGGCGCCGAACCACGCGGCGTACTTCCACGGGCGGTGCACGGCGAGCGTGAAATAGGCGACGAGCGCGGCGCCGCCCGCGGTGTTCGACACCAGGCTGACGGCGAGCATCGCGGCGGCGAAGCCCACCGGCCAGCGCCTGCGCAGCCACACTGCGGCGCAGGCGAGCGCGCCGAGCAGATGGTCGAGCGCGGCCAGGTCCTCGGAGACGCTGGGGTCGTTCTCCACCTCACCGGCGATGATCAGGCCCAGGAAGACGGCGGCCAGGAAGCAGGCGAAGTCGACGAGCCAGTCCCGCACGGTCCGCTTGTGCCGGCCGGTCCTGCCCGAGGCCTGGTCCGGATCCAGCTCGGCGGCGACGCCCGAGGGCAGGAACCACGACCTACGGGTCACCAGGCCCTCCCCGGTCCCGTCCACGGCCTCGCCCGCAGGCTCCGTACGACTCTTCACAATCGACAAATCTACGCACCGTACGGCCCGCCGCCCGTCCTCCGACCGTGATCATCGACGAAAGTCGGTGCGCGCCAGACTTTGGGCGATCCGGGCGCACGCCCGTCAGCGCCTTGCGGCGGACACGGCCGCGCCCCGTGGCCGATGTGCCTGGGGGGTCCACGGGGCGAGGCTCTTGTGCCATGAAACAGCTTCTCGAGTTTCTCGGTGTGATCCTGCTGATCCAGGGCGCGGTGGGCCTGACGCACGAGCTCACCGGCTGGCTGCGCGGCTGGGGCGCGGTGCAGCACCTGCCCTTCGCCGACGGCTACGAGCTGTACCTGAGCATCGCGCTCGTGGTGCTCGCCTTCGCCGTGTTCGCGGCGGCGGAGAGCCGCAAGTCGGGCTGAACCCGAGCCCGACTACCGCTCATGGCTCAGCAGCTGTGGTCGACGAGGTCGAACGACCGGTAGTGGTCGGCCGTGTAGTAGTCCTGCTGCTCGTTGCCGGTGACGATGCGGCGGGCGCCGCGGTTCGGGGAGCCGGGCGTCTTGACCGTGAACTCGTGGTAGTAGCCGGTGTTCTGCTTCGGCAGGATGCCTTCGCGGTTCTGGAAGACGGTGCCGTCCTGCGGGTACGGGTAGGGGCCGCCCTTGTCGATCAGCCGGAGCGTGTCGTGCGCCTGGGACGGCAGGTCGGAGTAGCAGATGTCGCCGACGGCGGCGGCCGAGAACCCGGCCGGGGCGGTGACCGCTATGGAGTGGGAGGCGGCGGCCGTCTGCGGGGCGGCGGTCGCGGTGCCGGTGACGGAGCCGCCGACGAGCAGGGCGGCGGCGAGGGCAGTGACGCTGATGATCCGTGGGGGGATTCGCATGACCCCAGGATGACGCGCGTAGAGGTTGATGTGTCAACGTCAAGTGCGGTGAATTTTCCGGAAGTTAACCACCTCCCCGGACTCCTCACGAACACCCTCGCCATCAACCGCCGCATTCCGGACGGCCGTCAGTAACTGCCGTATTCCGGACGACCCGCGCGCTCGTACGTGTTGATGGAGACGCCCGTGGACGTCGTGCGCCCGCCGGTGCGCCGGAACGCGGTGGGCAGGCCGCCCTCCGCGAAGAGCCGCTTGCCGGTGCCGAGGGCGACCGGGAAGGTCAGCAGGTGGATCTCGTCGATGAGGTCGTGCCGCAGGAGTGACTGGGCGAGACCCGCGCTGCCGTGGAGCTGGAGTTCGCGGCCCGGCTGCTCCTTGAGGGCGGTGACGTCCTTGACCAGGTCGTCGCGGCCGATGATCTGGGTGCCCTGCCAGTCGACGCTGGTCAGCGTGGTGCTGGCGACGTACTTGGGCAGGGAGTTGAGGCGGGAGGCGATGGGGTCGGCGGGGTCGGTCTTCTTCGGCCAGTACCCGGCGAAGATGTCGTACGTCCCGCGCCCGAGCAGGAACGCGTCGCAGCGCTCGAAGACCTCGGTGACGAACCCGATGAAGTCCTCGTCCCCGTACGGCACCGACCAGCCGCCGTGCGTGAAGCCGCCGCTGGGGTCCTCCTCCGGGCCGCCGGGGGCCTGGATGACGCCGTCGAGGGTCTGGAACTGGGTGAGTGTGATCTTCATGGCCGGGGCCTTTCCGGTGGAGCCGGGGTCCCGCGCTCGCGGGACCCGCTGCCTCACCTACGTCTACGTCTCGGTCTCACCTACTCAGACCGTCCTCCGCCCCGGAAGTAATCGCCTGGCGGGGCGGTGTTCCGCCCCGCCCTCCGGGCCCCACACCTCCGTGTCCGTTTGCCGCCAGCCGTCGGGGGTGCGCGCGGCTTTGATTGAACCCGCAAGCACCTTTTGGGACCTGAAGCAGACATCAGATAGAGGTACGGAACATGTCTTCCCAGACCGGCACTTCCCTTACCGGCAAGCACGCCCTGGTCACCGGCGGCAGCCGCGGCATCGGCGCGGCGACCGCCCTGCGGCTCGCCCAGGAGGGCGCCGATGTGGCCTTCACCTACGTCCAGGGCGAGGACACCGCCCGGGAGATCGTCGCCAAGATCGAGTCGATGGGGCGGCGCGGGTTCGCGATCCGGGCCGACGCGGGCGACCCCGGGGACGCCGCGGGCGCCGTGGAGCGGGCCGCCGACGACCTCGGCGGCCTGGACATCCTCGTCAACAACGCCGGCGTCGGCGTGCTCGGCCCCGTCGCCGACCTCGCCCTCGCCGACATCGACCGCGTGCTCGACGTGAACGTGCGCGGGGTGTTCCTCGCGTCGCAGGCCGCGGCCTCGCGGATGGGGCGTGGTGGGCGCATCGTGTCCATCGGGTCCTGCATCACGCAGCGGGTGCCCGGGGCGGGCGGCACGTTGTACGCCACCAGCAAGGCCGCGCTCATCGGGCTCACCAAGGCGTTCGCCCGTGAGCTGGGCGAACGCGGGATCACTGTGAACCTCGTCCACCCCGGGCCCATCGACACCGACATGAACCCGGCCGACGGTCCGTACGCCTCGGCCCAGGCCGCCGGGACGGCGCTCGGCCGCTATGGCTCCGCCGGGGAAGTGGCTTCCGCGGTGGCCTACTTGGCCGGGGAGGAAGCCGCGTACGTGACGGGGGCGGAGTTCTCGGTGGACGGGGGGCACGCGGCGTAGTCCGTCGCGGCTGCGAAGCCCCCGACCCCGCCCCTTCCCGAAACTGGGGCTCCGCCCCAGACCCCGCTCCTCAAACGCCGGAGGGGCTATGGATAGCCCGTCCGGCGTTTGAGGACGAGGCGCGGAGCGCCGATAGCGGGGGTCCGGGGGCGGCAGCCCCCGGTTTCGGGAAGGGGCGGGGTTGGGGAGCCCCCGGCAAGGCCCGCCCTAGCCCCCCAGCTCCCGGTACCGCGCAGCCAACCCCTCCGCACCAGCCGCCGTCGCCGCCCCGAACAACCGCAACCGCGAAATCCCCCCATCAGGGAAGATGTCGACCCGCGCGTGCGTGCCGACGGCCGCCGCGGCGAGGACGAAGCGATGGTTGGTGTCGGGCTGCAGCCGCGTGCGGGGCAGTACCTCGACCCACTCGCCGGCCTCCCCGTCCCGGACGGACACCGAGGCCCAGCCGGCGGAGTTGCCCTTGAGGTAGGCGGTGTCGATCTCCAGGGCGCGGATCTCGGACTGGGCGGCGAGGCGGTAGCGGATCCAGTCGTGGCCGCGGTCGCGCCGGCGCCGCGTCTCCCACCCGTCGTCCATCTTGCGGGAGCGGCCGGGCTGGATGGTGTTGGTGGCGGGCGAGTAGAACCGGTCGGAGGCGTCCTCGACCTGGCCGCCGTTCTCCAGGGCGACGACGTCGAAGGTGCCGAGGGCGGCGAGCCAGGCGGGGTCGGCGACGACCTCGCCGTACACTCGCAGACGGGCGATCCCGCCGTCGGGGTGCTGATTGACCCGCAGGTGGGTGAAGCGCTGCGCCGCGTCCACGGCGAAGCCGTTCGCGGCATGACCGCCAACGGCCGTACGCGGTACGAGAGTTGTCCACTTCACGCCGTCGGCGAGGAGCTCGTCGGGCGTGGGCGAGCCCTCGACGTTGGCGCCCTCGATCGACACCGCCTGCGGATAGTTGCCGCGGAAGTGCGCGGTGTCGACGACGATGCCGTGGATGACGCCGGGCGCGCCGAGCCGCACGAGCGCCCAGTCGTGGTCGTCCTCGGTCGGCCACGGGTGCTCGGCGGAGACACCGCGGCGCCGCCGCGTCTCCCAGCCGTCCATGATCTTGCCCTTGTGGCCGAAGTGCTCGGGGTCGAACTCGGCGTCGTTCGGAAGCAGCAGGTTCTCGCGCATCGCGAAGAACTCGTCGTTGGCGGCGATGACACCGGCTCCGAGCTGGCGGTCCGCGAGGTTGGCGTACTGGGTGAAGGGGAAGTCGGCGGTGCGGTAGTCGGCGTAGGGCTCGCCGCCGCCGTAGGGGTTCGCGTCGCCGGTGAAGCCGGGGTTCGGTGTCGCCGTCACTGTGATCAGTTCTTCCTTTCCAGAAGTCGTCCCGCGGGCGTGCTGAACTCGCCGTCGGACACGATGCGTTGGCCGCGCAGCCAGGTGGACTTGACGACCCCGCTGAGGGTCTTGCCCGCGTACGCGGTGACGCGGTTGCGGTGCTGGAGCCGCGCGGGGTCCACGGTGAAGGTCTCGTCGGGCTCGAGGACCGCGAAGTCGGCGTCGCGGCCGGCCTCGATGGCGCCCTTGTGTGCCAGGCCGACGAGGTCGGCCGTGCGCGTCGACATCCAGCGCACGACGTCCTCGAGGGTGTGCCCGCGCTCCCGGGCCGCCGTCCACACCGCGGGCAGGCTGAGCTGGAGCCCGGAGATGCCGCCCCACGCGGTGGCGAAGTCGGCCGTCTTGAGGTCGGCGGTGGACGGCGAGTGGTCGGTCACGACGCAGTCGATGGTGCCGTCGGCGAGCGCCTGCCACAGCAGGTCCTGGTTGGCGGCCTCGCGGATCGGCGGGCAGCACTTGAACTCGCTCGCCCCGTCGGGGACTTCCTCGGCGGTGAGGGTGAGGTAGTGCGGGCACGTCTCGACGGTGAGGCGGACGCCCTCGCGCTTGGCGGCGGCGATCAGCGGCAGCGCGTCGGAGGACGACAGGTGCAGGATGTGGACGCGGGCGCCGATGCGTTTGGCGACGGCGATGAGGCCCTCGATCGCGGTGTCCTCGCTCGCTCGCGGGCGGGAGTGCAGGAAGTCCGTGTAGCGCGGGCCCGCCTTGGCGGGGGCCGCGGCCAGCTCGTGCGGGTCCTCGGCGTGCACGATGAGCAGACCGCCGAATCCTGCGATCTCCGCCATGGACACCGCGAGTTGATCCTGCGTCAGCTCGGGGAACTCATCCACTCCGGACGGCGACAGGAAACACTTGAAGCCGAAGACGCCGGCGTCGTGCAGCGGGCGCAGGTCCTTCACGTTGTCGGGCAGCGCGCCACCCCAGAAACCCACGTCGATGTGCGCCTTGGACGCCGCGACCTCCCTCTTCGTACGGAGGCCCGCGGCCGTGGTCGTCGGCGGCAGGGAGTTCAGCGGCATGTCGACGAGCGTCGTGATGCCGCCGGCCGCCGCGGCGCGCGTGGCCGTCCAGAAGCCCTCCCACTCGGTGCGGCCCGGGTCGTTGACGTGCACGTGGGTGTCGACGAGGCCGGGCAGCAGCACGTCGTCGCCGAAGTCCTCGACGCGGGCGCGCGTCGGCAGCGCGGCTTCGTACGCACGCACCGCCACGATCGTGCCGTCCGCGACGACGACGGACGCGGGACGCGTCCCCTCCGGGGTGATGACGCGCGTCGAGCGCAGCACCAGTTCCTCGCCGGACACCGCGGCCCCTCTCTGTTCGCCTGTCGGCTCGTCGGTCTGACGGCCGCCTCGTGGCCTCTCGGCCACCGCCAACCTTCCGGCCAGCGGAATTCAACGTTCTGTTGAAGAGTTTTCGCCTCGGACCCGGATCCGTCAAGGGTCTATACGTTTCCACAAAGTGGAATTAGAATTCCGCACACCAGAACGTAGCTACGTACAACGCGGACCGTCAAGGAAGCGCCGGAGCCCGCGCGGAAGACCGGACAAACACCCACTGACCGGCACTGACGTGACGGCGGCACCGGGGCTGTCCGGGAAAGTGCCCGGTAGGCTGCTGCCTTGCCTGCCATCCTGTAAGGCCCTGAAAGGAACGCGCCGTGCCGACGTCTAGCGCCAGCACCACCGACGCCGCGAAGTCCCCCGCGAGTGGAGGCGTCCAGTCCCTCGAGCGCGCCTTCGACCTCCTCGAGCGGATGGCGGACGCGGGCGGCGAGGTCGGCCTGAGCGAGCTGTCCGCCAGCAGCGGGCTGCCCCTGCCGACCATCCACCGGCTGATGCGCACGCTTGTCGCCTGCGGATACGTACGCCAGCAGCCCAACCGCCGCTACGCCCTCGGCCCCCGCCTCATCCGCCTCGGCGAGTCCGCCTCGCGGCTGCTCGGCACGTGGGCGCGGCCGTATCTCGCCCGCCTCGTCGAGGAGACCGGCGAGACCGCGAACATGGCGCTCCTCGACGGCGACGAGATCGTGTACGTCGCCCAGGTGCCGTCCAAGCACTCCATGCGGATGTTCACCGAGGTGGGGCGGCGGGTCCTGCCGCACTCCACCGGTGTCGGCAAGGCGTTGCTCGCGCACACTCCGCCGGAGGAGGTGCGGGCGCTGCTCGCCCGTACCGGCATGCCCGCCGCCACGGAGAAGACCATCACCACCGCCGACGGATTCCTCGACGCGCTCGAAGAAGTCCGCCGCGCGGGATACGCCGTGGACGACAACGAACAGGAAATCGGCGTCCGCTGCCTGGCCGTGTCCGTGCCCGACTCCCCGACCGCGGCGGCCATCTCCATCTCCGGCCCTGCGGGGCGCGTGACGGAGGCGGCCACGGAGAAGATCGTGCCGGTGCTGCAGCAGGTGGCCGCGGAACTTTCGGTGGCTTTGGCGACTTCGGCGCCGTCGGCGTAGGGGCGGGCCCTGCCGGGGGCTCCCCAACCCCACCCCTTCCCGAAACTGGTGCTCCGCCCCAGACCCCGCTCCTCAAACGCCGGAGGGGCTGAAATCACCGGCACATAATCAGCCCGTCCGGCGTTTGAGGACGAGGCCGTTCAGGCCGATACGGGGGTCCGGGGGCAGAGCCCCCGGTTTCGGGAAGGGGCGGGACTGGGGAAAGCCCCGCCAGGGCCTACGCCCCCACCACATCCGCCACCGTCACCCCCCGCAAAGCCCTCCGCAGCGAGGCCGGCACCCCCACCGCCGGCACCACCAGCACCGCACACCCCGCACGCCCGTCGACGTACCTCCGCACCCGCCCCCGCCACCGCCGCCCACCCCGCGCCCCCACCACCAACAGATCCCCGGGCCGCGATGCCACCCCGCACAGCACCCGCCCCGCGGGCCCCCGCACCACCGTCCGCTCGACCTCCACCCCCACCGGCACGCCGCCGAACACCGCGTCGAACGCCGCGTCGAGCCGCCCCCACGCCTCCCGCTCCCAGTGCTGAGCCCACTCGGGATCGGGCCGCCGCAGGTAGAGCGCCTCACCCTCGGGCGGCTCCCAGGCGAGCACGGCGACGAGCCGCCGCCCGTCCCGCCGGGCCACCCGCGCCCCGGCCCGCAGCGCCGCGAGACTCGCCCCCGAGACCCCGACACCGCTGACCCCGACGACCACACGCCCGGCCGCCTCCACGCCGTCGATGCCGTGCATGCCGTCCTCGCCACCCAAGCCGTCCAAGCCCTCCAAGCCCTCCATGGCTGCCTCCTCACCTCTCGTCCAGACCACCTCCGAGTCTGTACGCTGATTGGCCTGGACAGCAGGGCCAATACGCAGGAGTTGGCATGGCAGACGTACGAGTGGTCCATTCCGTGGACCGGCGGCTCGGGGGAAAGCGGCTGGCCGATCTGGTCACCGCGGCGGTGGCGGGAGAGAAGCCGGGGTATCGGGCGCTGGCCCAGGCCGTGCGCACGCTGCTGCTCGACGGCCGTGTCCCCCTGCACACCCGGCTGCCCGCCGAGCGCGAGCTGGCGTCGGCACTCGGTGTCAGCCGGGCCACGGTCACGGCGGCGTACGACCTGCTGCGCGACAGCGGGTTCGCCGCGAGCCGCCGGGGCGCGAGCACGTGGACGGAGCTGCCGGAGGGGCGCCGCCCGACGAACGTGGCGGCGTACCCGCCAGGACCGGCGGGCGGGGCGGGCGGAGTGGGTGACGGCATGCTCGACCTCGCCGTCGCCGCCCCCGCCGCCCCCGCGGCCGAGCTCAGCGAAGCCGTTGCTGCCGCCGCCGCGCTCCTGCCCGCGCACGCCGCGACCGCGGGCTACCACCCGTACGGAATCCCGGAGTTGAGGGCCGCCGTCGCGGAGCGGTTCACGCGGCGCGGGCTTCCGACGCTGCCCGACCAGATCCTCATCACCACGGGCGCGCAGCAGGCGATCTCCCTCGTCCTCGCACTGCTCGGCCGGCCGGGCGACCGCGTCCTGGTGGAGAACCCCTCGTATCCGAACGCCCTGGACGCCATCCGCCGCGCGGGCCTGCGCGCGATGCCCGTGCCGGTCACGGATGCGGGCTGGGACACCGCGCTCGTCGAGTCGACGCTGCGGCAGGCCGCGCCGCGCATCGCCTATCTCGTACCGGACTTCCAGAACCCGACGGGCGCCCTGATGGGGCGTGAGCAGCGGGTGCGGATCCTGGAGACGGCGCGCGCCACGGGCACGTGGCTGCTGATCGACGAGACGATCGCGGACATCGCCCTCGACGTGCCGCCACCCGCTCCGTTCGCGTCGCTCGCGCCGCACGGAGTGGCCGAACAGGTCCTCACCGTCGGGTCGTTGAGCAAGTCGCACTGGGGCGGGCTGCGGATCGGCTGGGTGCGGGCGGGGTCACGGCTGATCACGGAGCTGGCCATGGCGCGGATCCCGGCGGACATGGCGACGCCCGTCCTCGAGCAGTTGGTGGCGTTGCATCTGATGGGCGGGATGGATGAGGTGCTGCGTGCGCGGTTGCCTCAGCTGCGGGCCGCGCGTGACGCGCTCGCCGCCGCGCTGACCCGGCAACTGCCCGAGTGGCGCTGGCAGTTGCCGCCCGGCGGTCTCTCCCTCTGGGTCGACCTGGGCGCGCCCGTCGCCTCCTCCCTGGCGCGGGCGGCGCTCGGGCACGGCGTCCGCATCGAGGGCGGCTCCCGCTTCGGCGCGGACCCCGGTACGCACGAGCACCGCCTGCGCATCCCGTTCACGCTGGCGCCCGATCTGTACGAGGAGGCGGCCGCCCGCCTCGCCGCCGCCCTCGCCGCGGGCCTGGACCCGGCGGGCGGCGCCGACCCGCGCCACGACGACTGGGTGGCCTGACCGCACCCCGCCCGCCGCGGACACGGGCCCGTACTCACCGATGCCGCCGCCCGCACGGGCCCGCGCACAAGAAAGCCGCCGCATCACCCCGGATGCGGCGGCTCCCCGAACTCGCCGAACGTCTCGACCGCCTCTCTGACCCCCGCGAGCGCGTCGGTCAGGGCACTGACCGAGCCGATCGAACTCGCGACGAGCAGCAGGGAGCGGCGCAGGCGGCGGGGCTCGGGGGTGCCCGTCGCGGCCATCGCGGCGAGTGCCGCTAACTCGTCCTCCGCTATCGCCCGGTCGGGGAACTCCCCGGGGAACGCGGCCAGTTGGCGGCGCAGCCGGGACACGGCCGCCCGCAGTTCCGTCACCCGCGGATCCTCGAAGCTCCCCGTCACCGCTCTCTGCCCAATGCTCCGCAACACAGCTCTCCCCCTCGCACCTCGTTGTGCGCCTGTACGCGGACGAGCCCGGGCGGACCCGCCGCGGCGGCCGGACACCGAAGGGGCGCGGGCGCGGTGGGGGCCACGCGGCGACGCAGGCGTCACTTTCGGCCACGCCCCCGGCCGGAACAGGGTCCCCAGAACCCATGCGGTAAGCAAGAGTCATGACCGAATCCGAATCACTGTCACCTTCCGTCTCCACCGCCTCCGGAGCGGGCGAAGAGATCGAAAGGAGCGGCGAGGTCGTCGGGCTGCTGCTCGCCGCGGGGGGCGGGCGGCGCCTCGGCGGATGCCCGAAGGCCCTTCTGGAGCATCGGGGCGAGCTTTTCGTGGAGCGTGCGGCGCGGGCGCTGCGGGACGGCGGGTGCACGCGCGTGCACGTCGTGCTGGGGGCGACCGCCGATGTCGTACGGGAACAGGCTTCGCTGCCCGGGTGCGTCCTGGTGGACAACCCGGACTGGCACGAGGGCATGGGGTCCTCGCTGCGGGCGGGCCTCGCGTCGCTGCGCGGCACGGACGCGGGCGCCGCGCTCGTGTCCCTGGTGGACCAGCCGGGCATCGGCGCGGCGGCGGTGGCCCGGGTGCTGGCCGCGTACCGCTCACCGGCGACGCTGGCGGCGGCGACGTACGCGGGCGAGCGCGGCCACCCCGTGCTGTTCGGCGCGGACCACTGGGACGGCATCGCGGCGAGCGCGACCGGCGACCGGGGCGCCCGCGCCTACCTCAAGGAGCACGCCGCCGCCGTGACGGCCGTCGAGTGCGGCGACGTGGCCGAGCCGTACGACATCGACACGTTCTCCGACTTGGAGAGGCTGGAGTGAGCTGGTCCACTTGGAGTGACAGTCATGGCACTCAGCGCCATGTTCTGTCGACGGGGAGAATCTCGATATCAACAAACCATTGAACTTCCACCATGAGGAAACTAGTATCCACTGCTCAGAAGCGCCCGATACGTCAGACGGCGCCCGCAGCCGCATCTCGGCGCCGCGGCACTCCGTGCCGTGCTGTGGGGCCGCAAGCTCGCTGAAGGAAGTGACAGCTCATGTCCGCACCAGCGCCGTCCCCGCTGGCCATCGTCGACGCCGAGCCCCTGCCCCGGCAGGAAGAGGTCCTCACCCCCGCGGCCCTCGCCTTCGTGGCCGAGCTGCACCGGAGGTTCACGCCGCGGCGTGACGAGCTCCTCACCCGCCGCGGGGAGCGCCGCGCCGAGATCGCCCGCACCTCGTCCCTGGACTTCCTCCCGGAGACCGCCGCGATCCGCGCGGACGACTCCTGGAAGGTGGCCCCCGCCCCGGCCGCCCTCAACGACCGCCGTGTGGAGATCACCGGCCCCACCGACCGCAAGATGACGATCAACGCGCTCAACTCCGGCGCGAAGGTCTGGCTCGCCGACTTCGAGGACGCCTCCGCTCCCACCTGGGAGAACGTGATCCTCGGCCAGCTCAACCTCACCGACGCCTACGAGCGCCGCATCGACTTCACCGACGAGCGCACCGGCAAGTCGTACGCCCTGAAGGACGCGGGCGAACTCGCCACCGTCGTGATGCGCCCGCGCGGCTGGCACCTGAATGAGCGTCACCTCACCGACGAGGAGGGCCGCCCCGTCCCGGGCGCGCTCGTCGACTTCGGCCTGTACTTCTTCCACAACGCCCAGCGCCTGCTCGACCTCGGCAAGGGCCCGTACTTCTACCTCCCGAAGACGGAGTCGCACCTGGAGGCCCGCCTCTGGAACGACGTCTTCGTGTTCGCCCAGGACTACGTCGGCATCCCCCAGGGCACCGTCCGCGCCACCGTCCTCATCGAGACGATCACGGCCGCGTACGAGATGGAGGAGATCCTCTACGAGCTCCGCGACCACGCGTCCGGGCTCAACGCGGGCCGCTGGGACTATCTCTTCTCCATCGTCAAGAACTTCCGTGACGGCGGCCAGAAGTTCGTCCTGCCGGACCGCAACCTGGTCACGATGACGGCGCCCTTCATGCGCGCGTACACCGAACTCCTCGTGCGCACCTGCCACAAGCGGGGCGCGCACGCGATCGGCGGCATGGCGGCGTTCATCCCGTCCCGCCGCGACGAGGAGGTCAACAAGGTCGCCTTCGAGAAGGTCAAGGCCGACAAGGACCGCGAGGCGGGCGACGGCTTCGACGGCTCCTGGGTCGCCCACCCCGACCTCGTGCCGATCGCCCTTGCGTCCTTCGACGCGGTGCTCGGCGACAAGCCCAACCAGAAGAGCCGCCTGCGCGAGGACGTCGCCGTCGCCCCCGGCGACCTCATCGCCATCGACTCCCTCGACGCGAAGCCCACGTACGAAGGCCTCGTCAACGCCGTCCAGGTCGGCATCCGCTACATCGAGGCCTGGCTGCGCGGCCTCGGCGCCGTCGCCATCTTCAACCTCATGGAGGACGCGGCCACCGCCGAGATCTCCCGCTCCCAGATCTGGCAGTGGATCAACGCGGGCGTCGTCTTCGAGAACGGCACCCCCGCCACCGCCGACCTCGCCCGCGAAGTCGCTGCCGCGGAACTGGCCGCGATCCGCGCGGAGATCGGCGAGGACGCCTTCGCGGCGGGCAAGTGGCAGGAGGCGCATGATCTGTTGCTCCAGGTGTCCCTGGACGCGGACTACGCGGACTTCCTGACGCTGCCGGCGTACGAGCGGCTGCGCTGAGCCCGCACTAGCCCTGCTTGCCCTCCGAGTGGCCCAGGCTTCGGCCTGGTGCCACTCGGTCGCGTACCAGGCGCTTGACGGCGGTCGGTTCCGGGAAGCCGTGCTCGCGGCGGTCCCAGACCGGCTCGCCGTCGACACGTACGACGAAGACGCCGCCGGTGCCTGGCTTGAGGGCCAGTTCGTCGAGCTCCGACTCGAAGGTCGTCAGGAGCTCCTGCGCGAGCCAGGCCGCGCGGGGCAGCCAGCGGCACTGGGTGCAGTACTCGATCTCGACGCGGTGGGGCTCAGCGGAGTCGCTCATGGGTACCTCTTCGCGGGGCGCGGGTCGGGCTTGCCGTGCAGGTTCGGGACGCGTCGCAGCCAGGCCGGGCGGCCCGCCTCCGTGGCCTGGGCGCGGAGCACGTCCTCGGCGGCGAGTTCGGCGCGGGAGGGGAAGTCCGTGGGGAGCCAGGCGGCGGAGGCGCGGGCGCGGGCGGCGAGGTAGGTGACGTACGCGTCCCGCAGGGCGGCGGGCGTGGCGAAGCCGGGCTCGTCGGCGAGCCACGCGTCCGGGACCTCGGCCACGATCTCGCGGAGGAGTTCCTCGGTGACGCGGGGCGCGAGGGCGGCGTCGGCGGCCACCGTGTCCGGGCCGTAGCGGCCGAGCGCGTGCTGGCGGAAGTCGTACCTCTTCTCGGCGGTGGCGAGGACGGTGGCCGCGTCCCAGCGGTGGTGGAAGACGAGGGCGGCGCCGTGGTCGATGAGCCACAGGCGCGGCTCGCGGGTGCCGAAGGTCGGCCAGACCATCAGGTTCGAACTGTGGACCGTGCGGTCGACGTTGGCGGTGAGCGCGTCGAGCCAGACGACCTTGCCCGCCTCCAGCGGGTCGATGTCCAGGTCGGACAGGTCGGAGTCCGGGGTGAAGTCGCGGGCGCCCGGCAGGAAGTCCATGCCCAGGTTCAGGCCCGCGCTGGCGCGCAGCAGCCCCTGCACCTCCGCGTGCGGCTCGTGCGCGCCGACCGCCGGGTCGAAGTGCGCGAGGACCAGCTCGGGCACGCGCAGGCCGAGCCGGCGGCCCAGCTCGCCCACGACGATCTCGGCGACCAGCGCCTTGCGGCCCTGCGCGGAGCCCGTGAACTTCAGGACGTACGTCCCCAGGTCGTCGGCCTCGACAAGGCCGGGCACGGAGCCGCCCGCGCGCAGGGGTTCCAGATATCGGACAGCCGTCACTTCTCGCAGCACACCAGCCACCCTAACCGCCCCCCGCAAGCCATTTTTGGAGTGTACGGACCTTGATCCATAGGATCCGGTGATGATCATCAGAAAACGGTTCGCGGCGGGGCTCTGTGCCCTGATCGCGGTCCTGAGCATGGGGCTTTCGCCCGTGGCGGCGTACGCCGACGACGACCCCGACCATCCCGGCGACGCGGACGGCGCGACACCGAAGGTCGAGCTGGTCCTCGATGTGAGCGGCTCGATGCGGGCCCGCGACATCGACGGCAAGAGCCGCATGGCCGCGGCGAAGCAGGCGTTCAACGAGGTCCTCGACGCCACCCCCGAGGACGTCGATCTCGGCATCCGCACGCTCGGCGCGAACTACAGCGGCGACGACCGCAAGACCGGCTGCAAGGACACCGAGCAGCTCTACCCCGTCGGCCCGCTGGACCGCAGGGACGCCAAGACCGCCGTCGCCACCCTCTCCCCCACCGGCTTCACCCCGATCGGCCCGGCCCTGCTGAAGGCCGCGGGCGACCTGAAGGGCGGCGAGGGCTCGCACCGCATCGTCCTCATCAGCGACGGCGAGGACACCTGCCAGCCGCTCGACCCGTGCGAGGTGGCACGGGAGATCTCCGCCAAGGGCATCGACCTCACGATCGACACGCTCGGCCTGGTGCCGAACACCAAGATGCGCAAGCAGTTGAGCTGCATCGCGGAGGCGACCGGCGGCACGTACACGTCGATCCAGCACACCGACGAACTCTCCGACCGCGTCGGCCAGTTGGTGGACCGCGCGGCCGATCCCGTCGTGAAGCCGGTGGCCGTCGAGGGCGCCGACAGCTGCTCGGCCGCGCCGCGGCTGAAGCCCGGCCTGTACACCGACCGCGAGAAGTTCGGCGAGCACCGCTGGTACCGCGTGGACGTCGAGCCGGGGCAGGAACTGCGCGCCTCGGTGAGCGTCGGCGCGGACCGGGCGGTGAACAACGACTACGGCGTGCTGATGCGGGCCGTCACCAAGCACGACCGCGAGATCGTCCGCGGCTCGGAGGCGGGCGACGGACGCACGGACGTCATCTCGACGGGCCTGCGGTACCCGAAGCCGGAGCGCGACGACGACGAGGAGACCGCGGAGACCGTCTGCCTCCAGGTCTCGAACTCCTACTCCGCCACCTCCGCCACCGCCTTCGCCGACTCCAAGTCGAAGCCCGGCCTGCCCCTCGAACTGACCGTCGACATCGCGGACGCGCCCGACGACGCCTCCGATGTGGCGGCGTTCGGCCTGGGCCGCGGCTGGTGGCTGCTCGGCGCGCTTGTGCTGACCGGTTTCGTGGGCGGTCTGCTGTGGGGCTGGCTCTCGCGCTGGCGTGTCGCGGTCTGGAGGACGAACTGATGCGTACGAAGCGACTGTTGGCGGCCACGGGCCTGATGGCCCTCGCCGCGCTCCTCACCGCAGGCCCGGCCTCCGCCGCCTCCACCGAGGACGGTGACAAGCCCGCCGACGCGGGCACGTCGTTCCGTACGGCGACGGAGATCGCGCAGGGCGACAAGGCCACGGCGAGCGCCTCGACGGGCGACTACCTCTACTGGTCGTTCCCGGCGGACGCCGGCCAGCGCCCCACCGTCGAGGCGACCGTGAAGCTCCCCGACGCGGCGTCGCGCCACGCGGACACACGCTGGCGGATCGACGTGTACGACGGCCTGAGGCGCCGCCAGTCCTGCATGTACGGCATGCAGGCCCGCACGGCCCCCAAGGACGCCTCCTCGGTGGACCTCGCCTGCACGCTGCGCCCGGTGCGCGCCTGGTCGGACCCCTGGGCCAACGACCCTCTGCCGGGCACGTACTACGTCCGCCTGACAGCAACCGGCGTCGACACCGCCGACCTGGGCACGCCGGTCACCGCCGAGGTGAAGACGACGTCGAAGGACATCGGCGGCGCGGCAGCGGTGGACGGCACGCTGGGCTCACCCCTCGTACCCGGCAAACGGGTCGAGCTGTCCAGCACAGAGCCCGAGGACGGCTGGTCGTCGGGCTGGTGGACGGACCGCTGGGTATGGACGGGAATCGGCGGGGTACTGGCCGCCCTGGCAGGCGTGGGCGGCTACACGCTGACGAGCCGAAACAGCCCGTCCGGCGTTTGAGGACGAGCCGCGAAGCGGCGATTCGGCGGGGGTCGTCCCACCCACCCCATCCAGCCCGTCCGGCGGTTG
>NZ_BMNG01000003.1:393559-662150 GCF_014646335.1 Streptomyces lasiicapitis | reverse complement strand
CCGATAGCGGGGTCCAGGGGCGGCAGCCCCTGGTTACGGGAAGGGGTGGGCCTGGGGCGCTCCCCGCGAGGGCCCCAGGCCCACCCCCTCACCCCTCCCGCAACACCTTCGCCACCGCCCCCTCCCCAACCACCACGATCCGCCCGCCCCGCACACCCTCGGCAAAGCTCAGCTCACCTCGGCTCACCGCAACGGCCGTCCCCGCGTCCAACGTCACCCACGCATCAACCTCACCCGGCGCAGGCCCATCCCCATAGGAGACCTCCCCACCACCCCGCACCCACACATGGAACTCCCCCTCGTCCAGGCGGACTTCAAGCAGCCCCTCCTCCGAAGAAGAACCCAACGCCCCGAGCAACGGCAGCGCGAACCAGTGCGCACGCACCGCGTCGGTGGGCCGCCGCTCGGCGAGCTCGGGGGCGCCCCACGCGGCAAGCGCCCGCAGCACGGGCAGCAACTCCCGCCCACGGTCGGTGAGTTCGTAGACGTACGAAGAAGCGGGCGGCGCAAGCCGACGCCGGCTCGCGAGCCCCACCTGCTCCATGTCCTTGAGCCGGGAGGCGAGCACATCCGTGCTGACCCCGGGCAGATCGGCGTGCAGATCGGTGTACCGCCGGGGCCCGGCAAGCAGCTCGCGGACGATCAGCAGGGTCCAGCGATCGCCGACGGCGTCGAGCGCGCGGGCGGCGGCGCAGTACTGGTCGTAGCTTCGGCGCTGTCGAGGTGGCATGCGTCGCAGTCTAGACAACTTGTTGGACTTTCCAAGCGGCGACTTGGTAAAACCAAGTAACGCACGCCACGGGAGGCACACCGCATGGAGTTCCGGCAGTCGAGCAAGCTCAGCGAGGTCTGTTACGAGATCCGGGGCCCGGTCATCGAGCACGCCAACGCCCTGGAGGAGGCGGGCCACAGCGTCCTGCGCCTGAACACCGGCAACCCCGCGCTCTTCGGTTTCGAGGCGCCCGAGGAGATCGTCCAGGACATGATCCGGATGCTGCCGGGCGCGCACGGGTACACGGACTCGCGCGGTGTCCTCTCCGCGCGCCGCGCCGTGGTCCAGCGCTATCAGGCGCTCGGCCTCGACGACATCGACGTGGACGACGTCTTCCTCGGCAACGGCGTGTCCGAGCTGGTCACGATGGCCGTACAGGCGCTGCTCGAAGACGGCGACGAAGTCCTCATCCCCGCACCGGACTTCCCTCTCTGGACGGCCGTGACGACCCTCTCCGGCGGCAAGGCCGTGCACTACCTGTGCGACGAGCAGGCCGACTGGTACCCGGACCTCGACGACCTGGCGTCGAAGATCACCGACCGCACCAAGGCACTGGTGATCATCAACCCGAACAACCCGACGGGCGCGGTCTATCCGCGCGAGATCCTCGAAGGCATGCTCGATCTGGCGCGCCGCCACGGCCTGATGGTGTTCGCCGACGAGATCTACGACCGGATCCTGTACGACGACGCGGTGCACCACAGCGTCGCGGCCCTGGCCCCCGACCTGGTGGTCCTGACCTTCTGCGGCCTGTCGAAGACGTACCGCGTCGCGGGCTTCCGCTCCGGCTGGCTGGTGGTGACGGGACCCAAGCAGCACGCGCGGAGCTATCTGGAGGGCCTGACGATGCTGGCCTCCATGCGCCTGTGCCCCAACGCCCCCGCCCAGTACGCGATCCAGGCCGCGCTCGGCGGCCGCCAGTCCATCCACGAACTGACCGCGCCCGGCGGCCGCCTGTACGAACAGCGCGACCGCGCCTGGCAGAAGCTCAACGAGATCCCCGGCGTCTCGTGCGTGAAGCCGCGCGGCGCGCTGTACGCGTTCGCGCGCCTGGACCCCAAGGTGCACAAGATCCACGACGACGAGAAGTTCGTCCTCGACCTGCTCCTCCAGGAGAAGATCCAAGTCGTCCAGGGCACCGGCTTCAACTGGCCGCGCCCCGACCACTTCCGCATCCTTACCCTCCCGTACGCTGACGATCTGGACGCGGCGATCAGCCGCATCGGCCGCTTCCTGAGCGGCTACCGCCAGTAGCGAGGAGCGTGTCGGTGACCCTCTGCACCACCTGCGGGACCCCTTCCCTCACCCAGTTCGCCTCGCCGGACCTCGTCGCGAAGATCGTGTACGAGGGTCATGACCGCGCGGACGACCCGGCCTGGCGGGAGTCGGGCGCGGCGACGCTGGAGGACTACGCGCGCTGGTGCGCCCACCTGTGCGGGATCGCGTGTTTCCGGATGGCGCTCGGCCCGGACGCGCCGTCGCTTTTCGAGTTGCGTGACGGCGCGTTGAAGTACGGGGCGTACACGGAGGACACAGAGGGCGTGATCCACGGGCTGATCTACGCCCCCTTCGCCGAGTACGCACGCGACGTGCACGGCGTGGAGGCGACCGTGCACCGGCACCTCGCGCTCGACGAGATCCTCCAACTCCTCGACGAGGGGCGGACGGTGATGACTTCCGTGCACTTCGAGATCCGCCGCCCGGAGCGGCCCGCGCCGGGCCGGGGCGGGCATCTGGTGCTGCTCACGGGGCGCACGCCGGACGGCTTGCTGCACCTCCACAACCCGTCGGGCATCGACGCGCGCTCCCGCACGGCCGAGCTGTCCCCGGAAGCCTTCGAACCGTTCTTCGCGGGCCGCGGAGTGTCCATGGTCACCCGTATGGGCGTGTCGGCCACGCGCTGAATCGCGCTCATGACAGAACGTCATCTTGCCTGCCAGGATGGCGTGATGATGCATTCAGGCAGGGTCGCCGTCGTGGGCGGCAGCGTCGCGGGGTGCGCCATGGCGCTGGCGGCGCACCGTGGCGGCGCGGACGAGATCACGGTGTACGAGCGGGCCGCGGGCCGGCTCGCGGAGCGGGGCGTGGGCCTCGCGGTGCACAACTCCCGTTACGCGGAACTGGAGTCGGCCGGTTACATGGACGCCGACATGCCCTGGGTGCAGATCGTCAGACGCCGCTGGTACGTGCGGGACGAGCGGGCGTCGGGCCCCCTCGGGCAGCAGATCGGCACCATGCCGTTCCCGTTCCGCACCTACAACTGGGGCCCGCTCTGGGGCGAGCTGCGGCGCCGGGTGCCCGAGTCCGTGGAGTTCCGCACCGGCACGTCGGTGGAGGCCGTGCGTTCCTCGCCGGTGGGCGCGGAGGTGGACGCCGACGGCGGCACGGAGCGGTTCGACGTCGTCATCGGCGCGGACGGCTACCGCTCGGTGGTCCGCGACGCCGCCCACCCGGGCCTGCGCGCCGAGTACGCGGGCTATCTGGCCTGGCGCGGCGCCTACCCCGAGACGCGTCTCGCCGATCCGCACCTGTGGGCCGAGGAGGACTGCGTGTACGTCGTCTTCGACGGCGGGCACGTGATCGTCTACCGCATCCCGGACGGCGCGGGCGGCCACCGCGTCAACTGGGTCCTGTACACGGCGCCACCCCCGGGCCTGGACTCCCGGCTCGGCTTCACCAGCCCCACCAGCCTGCCGCCCGGCGGTCTCACCGACACCCTGGGCGCCCATCTCGCGTACGTCGCCGACGAGTTGCTGCCGCCCTACTGGGGCGCCCTGGTCCGCGCGACCGAGCCCGACGAGCTGTTCCTCCAGCCCATGTACGACTTCACGGCGCCCCGCTACGCCCGCGACCGGGTGCTCCTCGCGGGCGACGCGGCGACGGTCGCGCGCCCGCACACCGGCGCGGGCGCGGTGAAGGCCCTCCAGGACGCCACGGTCCTGGAGTCCGCCATCGCCACGGCGACGACGTGGCCGGAGGCCTTGGAGTCGTACGACACCGACCGCACCGTCGCGGGCCGCACGATGGTCGACCTGGGGCGGCGGCTCGGCCGGGCCCTGGTGGAGGAGACCCCGCGCTGGCGGGACCTGGACCAGCCTGGCCTGGAGGCGTGGTGGCGGCGGGCGGACGGGTCGGGGGCGTTCGGCGGACGTGAGCTGCGCTCGCGCTGAGCGTCGAAGCACGGCCGGAACCCGGAACATGGGACTGACCCGGAGCCCGCGTGGGCCGGAGCACCGGGGCCTGTCGGCGCTGCCCCGCTGCTCCGGTGCTCCGGCCTCCTGTCAGGCGCCGTCGCCGCGCCGGTAGTGCAGGATGCCCCACGTGATGTGCCCGTCCCCGCCGGCGTCGACCCAGCGGGCGAGGCCTTTCTTCATCTGCGTGAGGTAGTCGTGGCTGACCTGGCCAGCCAGTCCGTCCGCCTCCTGCCGTCGGGTCTCCTCCAGGACGCGCGCGTAGTGCGTGACCAACTGCTCGCGGTGCTCCTCGAATCCGCCGCGTCCGCCGGGTCCTGCGGGCCCTCCGCCCTGGGGCACGAACCCGAGCCGCGCCAGCTCACTCGCGTAGAAGCCGGGTGAGCCCATGTTGTCGAGGTGGATGCGGTCGAGGATCGGCTGCAGCACTCCGGGCGGGCAGTCGTCGACGGCCATGGGGTCGGTGAAGATGAGCTGCCCGCCGGGCCGCAGCACCCGGGAGACCTCCTCCAGGACGCGGGCGCGGTTGCCGCTGTGCAGGAAGGCGTCCTGCGACCACACGACGTCGACCACGTCGTCCGGGTAGGGGATGTCCTCGAAGGACCCGTCGACGACCTCGATGAGACCGGAGAGACCGCGGGCGTGGTTCAGCTCCTTGTGGCGCTGGTTCTCCACCTCGCTGAGGTTGAGCGCGAGGACCCGGCAGCCGTACGTCGATGCCAGATAGCGCGCCGAACCGCCGTAGCCGGAGCCCAGGTCGAGGACGACGGAGTCCCGGGTGAGGCCCAGCTTTCCGGCCATCCGCTCGACGGTGCGGCGGCTGGCGTCGGCGATGGGCTCGTCGATGCCTTCGTAGAGGCCGATGTGGATGTCCTCGCCGCCCCACACCTTGGCGTAGAAGGTGTCGGCGTCGGAGGAGTTGTAGTAGTTGCGGGCGACCCCTACCGCCCCGGTGTAGCGCTCGTCCTCCTCGTCGTCCGTCCGGTACTCCTTCTCCGCGACGTGCACGAAGAAGTCGGGCTGTTCGCCCCGGTAGGTGTGCTGGAAGTCGCCGTAGGTCTCGACGTTCTGGAAGCCCACCTCCGACATCAGTCTGCGGGTGTAGTCCTTGCGCAGCGGAAACATGTTGAGGTGGTAGACGGAGTCGTCCGGGAAGCTGTAACGCATCCGCACGAGCCCCTCGTCCACGTACTCGGGCTCCACGGAGACGTCTTCGCCGCAGTAGTAGTACTTGTGCTTGCTGGTGTAGCCGTCGTCGAGGATCGCGTCGTAGTTGCGCTGGTCCAGGACGAGGATGCCGTCGTGTTTCAGCATCGCGTAGAACTCGGCGAGCGCGCGGCGGCGGTCGCGCTCGGAGAACAGGTGGGTGAAGGAGTTGCCGAGGCAGACGATGGCGTCGTACTCGCCGTGCACGTCGCGGTTGAGCCAGCGCCAGTCCGCCTGCACGACCCGCATGACGTGGCCGTCCTTCATGCCGTTGGCGAAGGCCGCCGCCAGCATGTCGGCGCTGCCGTCCGCGCTGACGGTGTCGAACCCGGCGGCGAGCAGCCGCACCGAGTGGAACCCGGTGCCCGTCGCCACGTCGAGGACGCTCTTCACGCCCCGCTTGCGCAGCAGGTCCATGAAGAAGTCGCCTTCACTGCCCGCCCTTCGCTCCCAGTCTATGAGCGAGTCCCACTTCTCGACGAAGCTTGGTACGTATTCCTCCGTGTAGTGGCCGGTTTCTCGTACTTCGACAGGGTTGTCGCCGAATTTCTGAGCCGGATGCACGATGAATGCCCTTCGACTTCAATGGGGGATGGCCTGGGCACATCGCTATCCCGAGGTGGGTACCCCTAAGCGTCCGGGCTTCGTATACATACGCGGAGCTGACATTCCGCCGACCAGAACAGGACCGTTCACACCATGGGTGATCTTCTCCTCGTCCGGCACGGTGAGACCGAGTGGTCCCGGTCGGGACGGCATACGAGCTGGTCGGACGTGCCGCTCACCGACAACGGACGCGCCCAGGCGCGGGCGCTCGCCCCGCTCATCGGGAAGTACCGCGTGGACGCGGCATTCACGTCCCCGCGCGTGCGCGCGCGTGAGACGGCGGAGTTGGCCGGCTTTGGGCAGGCTCGTGTCGATCCGGACATGGCGGAGTGGGACTACGGCGCGTACGAAGGCATCACAACGGTAGAAATCCACCGAACCCACCCCGACTGGTTCCTCTTCACCGACGGCGCCGCCCCCGGTCCCCCGGAGCACCCCGGCGAATCCCCCGACGACGTCGGCGCCCGCGCGGACCGCATGCTCGCCAAGGTCGACGCCGCCCTCGCCAACACCGAGGGCAGCGTCGCCCTCTTCGCCCACGGCCACTACCTCCGCGTCCTCACTGCCCGCCGCCTGGGCCTGCCCCCGTCGGCGGGCGCCCTCTTCCAGCTCGCCACCGGGACGGTGAGCCGCCTGAGCTATGAACACGGGCGGCCGGTGCTGGCGACGTGGAATGTGCGGCCGTGAGGGTGGGTGGGGGGTGGGCCCTACCGGGGGCTCCCCACTGCGTCCAATAGCGCGCTCCGCGCGCGGGCGCCCCTTCCCGTAACCAGGGGCTGCCGCCCCTGGACCCCGCAATCGCCGCTTCGCGGCTCGTCCTCAAACGCCGGACGGGCTGTCTATAGCCCCTCCGGCGTTTGAGGAGCGGGGGTCTGGGGGCAGAGCCCCCAGTTTCGGGAAGGGGCGGGACTGGGGCGCCCCGCGAAGGCACCAACCCCCGCCCCACCCCCCGGCCTTGATCACCGGTCGGTCCCGGGACGATCGGGAGCCGTTTGTCAGTGGCACGAGGCACCATCGGATGCATGGCCAAACCGACGACGCCCGCGCAGCGGCGGATCATCGCGGCGGCGGACCCGGTCACGGGCCGCCTGACCGGGACGGAGGCGCAACTCACCGCCCTGGTGCGGTTGCAGCTCGCGTTCCGGCACCCGCGCCCGCCGCACGCGTATTTCCTGACGCCGGCGGGCCACCGCGTCCGGGACGAGCCGGTGGGGACGGCGCCGGAGACGGCACCGGTGGAGCCGGTCGCAGGGGTGTTCGCGGCTCGTACGGGGACGGAGGAGGCGCCGGACGAGGACGGTCCCTCCCGGGCCCGTGAGGTGCGCGGCGCGTGGCTGGGCCTGGTCGAGATGCGCCGGATGACGAATCCGGACGGGGACAAGGAGAGGCCGTGCGAGTGGGAGCGCGCGCATCTGCCGCAGGCGGCCGCGATAGCCCTGGAGGCAGCGGGCCGCGTACCCGCCCGACCGAGCCGCGCCCCCGCCCGCCCCGGCCGCGAGGGCTACCGCGTGACCGCGACGGAACAGCCGGACGCCGTCGCGGTGCGCGAGCCCACCGCCGAGGGCGTGCGCGCGTGCGCGACGGCCCTGGAGCGGGCGGGCTGGCAGGTCAGCGAGCACGGGGAGGCCCGTACGGGGCGGCGGTACGTACTGGCGTCACCGCGGCGGGCGTGAGGCGGGGGCCACCGGGAGGCCGGAATGCCGTGGATCGACCCGCCGTTGAGAGTTGCACCGAACCGAAGGGGAAGTCGTGTCCGAGCAGTTTGCCGTGAGCGTCACCGTCCGTGGGTACGAGACGGACTCGCAGGGCCACCTCAACCAGTCCGTGTACTTGCAGTACGCGGAGCACGCGCGCTGGTCGATCCTGCGGGCGGCGGGCATCGACCAGCAGGACCTCATCGACAAGGGCGTCGGCCCCGTCGCCCTGGAGAACACGGTGCGGTACCGCAGCGAGCTGCGCGCGGGCGACGAGGTCCGGGTGGACTGCGTGTTCGTGTGGAGCGAGGGCAAGACGTTCAAGGTCGAGCAGACCATCACGAAGGCGGACGGCACGGTGGCCGCGACGGTCTCCGGCCTCGGCGGCCTGCTCGACCTCAAGGAGCGCAGGATGGTGCCGGCCCCCGGGGAGTACTTCAGGGCGCTTGCGTCGGACCCGCGCGTCCTCGGCCTCTGAGAAGCCCCACGAAGTCAGGCGGAACCCAGCTCCGCGAGGTCGGCCGCGTCCAGGCGCAGCGCGGCCGCCGCGATGTTCTCCTCCAGGTGGGCGAGGGAGGACGTGCCGGGGATGGCGAGGACGGTCGGGGACACGGAGAGGGACCAGGCGAGGCCGACCTGCGCGGCCGTCGCGCCGTGCCGGTCGGCCACCCGCCGCAGGCCCTCGATGTGCGGGGCACCGGTCCCGCCCAGCGGGTAGAACGGCACGAAGGCGATGTCCTGCCCGGCGCACAGCTCGACCATGGCCTTCGCGTCGGCGCCCCGGTCGACGGGGCTGAACTTGTTCTGTACGGCGGCGACGGGCGCGACGGACTGGGCCTCGGCGAGCTGTTCCGGCGTGGCGTTGCTGACGCCGAGGTGCCGGATCAGGCCCTGCTCGCGCAGTTCGGCGAGGGCCTCGAAGCGGCCGTTGCCCGGCCCCTCCTCACCGTGGAAGCGCAGGTAGACGAGGTCGAGCTGCTCGCGGCCGAGCTGCCGCAGGTTCCGGTGCACGTCGGCCTTGAGCTTCGCCGGGTCCGCGGGCGTGAGCCAGTTGTGGTCCCGGTCGCGGTCGGGGCCGACCTTGGTGGCGATGACGAGATTGTCCGGGTACGGGTGGAGGGCCTCGCGGATGAAATCGTTGGCGGCCAGGTCCTTGTAGAAGTAGAAGGCGGCCGTGTCGATGTGGTCGACGCCGAGCTCGACGGCGCGGCGCAGCACGGCGCGGGCGTTGTCCGGGTCGTGCGGAGGCCCGTCCCAGGTGCGGCTCGGCAGCCGCATGGCGCCGAAGCCCATGCGCTGTACGGGCAGGTCACCGCCGATGAGCAGATGGCCGGCGGCGGATGCGTGGATGTCGTTCACGTTCGGCATGGCCATATCCTGCGGGCGGGGCGGGCTGAGCGGGCGCGGGTGGCACGTTGTTGCCAGTACGGCCGAGGCGTACGGAAACGGGGAGGCGGGACCGGGACATGGAGCACGGCGGAGCGGCGGCGGCGATCGTCACCTTGCGCGGCGAGGCCGAGCTGGTGCGGCGGGCCGGGGACCTCATCGCGTCGGCGCGCACGGAGTACCTGTGCGGCGCCACGGATCTCGTGACCTGGTCCGCCGGGACGAACGCCGTCTTCAACGAGGGGCGGCGGCCCCGCCTGCGGCCGGGCCCCGACGGCCTCGCGATGCGCAAGGTGTACACGCGCGCGGCCCTCGGCGACCCCGAGTCCGAGCGGCGCCTCGCCCGTATCGCCGCGTCCGGCGCGCACGTACGGATCTCTTCGGCGCCGCTCGCCCGCGAGGCGATCGTCATCGACGGCCGCGTGGCGATCCTCGCGGGCTCCGAGGCGCGCGGCGCCCGCACGTACACGGTGATCCGCGAGCCGGACGTCGTCGAGGGCGTCCGCTCCCTGCTGTACGCGACGTGGGAGGCGGCGGACGACCTCGCGGACTGCCTTGGCCCGGCCGCCTCGGCCTCCGCCCGCCCTCCCGTCCTCGACGAGGAGTCCCGCGCGGTGCTCGCCGCCCTGGCGGACGGGCTGACCGACGAGACCGCCGCGCGCCGCCTCGGCATGTCCCTGCGGACGTACCGGCGGCGGGTGGCCGCGCTGATGGCCGACCTCGGCGCGACGTCGCGCTTCCAGGCCGGGGTACTCAGCCGTCGGGCGGGCTGACCAGCGCCCACACCGTCTTGCCGACGGGCCTGGCGTCCACGCCCCACCGTGCGGCGAGGGCCTCGACCAGGACGAGTCCGCGGCCCGACTCGGCCTCCCCGTCCGGGAGTTGAGGGCTTCCCGGCGGCCCGCACTCACCGCGCGTATCCGTCATTTCGATGCGTACGGCGTCCGCCTGGAGGAACAGTCTCAGCTCGATGTCCCGGCCCGGGACCCTGCCGTGCGTCGCCGCGTTCGCCGCGAGTTCCGCGACCACTTGGGCCACGGCGCGTGACCATTCGCTTTCGTACGGGATGCCCCACTGGTCGAGCCGGTGCCGCGCGATCCGTCTCGCCAGACGGGCACCTCTGGGCGTCGCACTGAGTCGCTGTGTGAACGCGTGTACGGGGACGGGCGTCTGTGCTTGGGCTGGCATGCGCCCAAGGTGGCGGGCGGGACGTCCTCCCGGGGAGGTGCGGAACTCGTACGCTCCGTAAGTGTACGGGTGCGAAGTGTGGACAGTACGGGTAACTGTCCGTGAGCATGGGCGCGTTGGCGGGGAACGGTACGCAAGCGTCTGGGGAGACCCGTGATGTCGTCAAGCACGCCTGGCACGAATGAGCCCGAGCCGACCGATGGCCTGAAGGCCTTCGGCGCGGCCCTGAAGAGCTTTCGCAAGCGGGCCGGGTACACGCAGGAGTCGCTGGCTCCGGAGATCGGGTACTCGGCGCATTTCATTGCGTCCATTGAGCAGGGGAGGCGGTTTCCGCCGCCTCGGTTCGTGGACCAGACGGAGGTGACGCTCGACGCGTTCGGGACGCTGCGGTTGGTCGCCCATCAGCTTTCGCGGCAGCGGGGGTTGGCGTCGTGGTTCAAGCGGTGGGCCCAGCTGGAGCAGGAGGCACTCACCCTCTACACGTACGAGTGCCGGATGGTTCCGGGCCTGTTGCAGACTCCCGCGTACGCACATGCCCTGTTCGCGGACCAACTCCCGCCGCTGAACGACGAGCAGATCGAAGCGCAGCTCACAGCGCTCCTGGAGCGACAGACGTTGCTCACGGAGCGGCCGAACACCGCGTACAGCTTCATCCTCGAAGAGCACCTGTTCCACCGCCGAATGGGAGGCGCTGCGGTCACCCTCGAACTCATCGACCACATCCTCGGCTTGGCCGAGAGGCGCAACATCGAGATCCAGGTCATGCCACTGGTCAGCGAGAGCCACGCCGGACTGGCGGGCCCCATGCAGCTCTTGGAGACTCCGGACAACAAGTGGTTCGCGTACTGCGAAGGGCAGCGGTCCGGCCAGCTCATCTCCGACCCAAAAGAGATCAGCGTGCTCCAGACTCGATATGCCAGGATGCGCTCACAGGCCCTCTCCCTCAAGGCCTCGATGAGCCTGCTGCAGCGGATGCGAGGAGCGCAATGAGCACCACCGAACTGACCTGGTTCAAGAGCAGCTACAGCAGCAGCGGTGACGGCGACTGCGTCGAAGTCGCCACATGCCCCGGCGCCATACACGTACGCGACTCCAAGAACCCCCGCGGCCCCCAACTCTCCCTGGAACCCACCGCCTGGGCCGACTTCCTCACGTACGCCTCCGCGCAGGAAGCAGCAGGCTGCGCCGCTCCTCGTCCGTGAGGTCGCGGAAGACGCGTGAACGGGCCCGCTCCAGCAGGGGGTTCAGGTCCGTCGTCGGGTTCCAGATGCGGACCGTACGGTCACGGGAGACCGTGGCCAAGCGCGTGCCGTCCGGCGACCAGGCCAGCCCGTTGACCTGGTCGTCGTGTACGCCGATGACCGCGAGCTCGCGGCCTTCGTCGGGGTCCCACAGGCGGACCGTGCGGTCCCAGGACGCGGTGGCCAGGCGCGTGCCGTCCGGGGACCAGCCGATGCCCTGCACCCGGTCCGTGTGGCCGGTCATCTTGCGCAACTCCGTGCCCTCGAAGGGGTCCCAGAGGCGGACGGTACGGTCCCGCGAGCCGGTAGCGATGCGGCGGCCGTCGGGCGACCAGGCGATGCGCCACACGTAGTCGGTGTGGCCCTCGATGGTCGCCACGGGCTCGCCCCGCTCTACGTCCCAGACGCGGAACGCCTTGTCGGTGGCGGACGTGGCGAGGTAGCGGCCGTCGGGGGACCACGCGGCGCCGCCGAGCCAGTACCTTCCGGGGGCGTTCAGGGTCATGAGTTCGCGGCCGTCGCTCGCGTCCCAGATGCGGCTGGTGCCGTCACGGGACGTGGTGGCGATGCGGGTGCCGTCCGGGGACCAGGCGAGGGAGGTGACGGCCTCGCGGTGGCCGTCCAGGAAGGTGTCTGCCGTCACCTCGGGCGGTCGCCAGAGGAACGCGTGGCCGCTGTGGTCGGCGACCGCGATGCGGGTGCCGTCGGGCGAGAAGGCGGCGCCGCCCACCTCTTGGCCGCTGTGCGTCGTCGCCGACACGCGTCCTTGCGCCACGTCCCAGATGTTGACGGTCCCGTCGGCGCTACCAGTAACGAGATGGGTGCCCGACCTGGACCAGCCGACGCTCGTCACGCAGCCTTGGTGGCCCCGCAGGGTGGCGAGTTGACCGCCGGGCGCGTGGACATCCCACAGGGCCAGGGTCCGGTCCCGGGACACGGAGGCGATGCGGTCAGCGTGCCAGGCGACGGAGTTGACGCTATCGCCGTGGCCGAGGAGTGCCAGCTCCTCACGCGTGTCCAGGGTCCACATGCGTATGGTGCGGTCGTCGCCCACAGCGATGCGTTCGCCGTCCGAGGACCACGCGACGCAGCTCAGCGGCTCCAAGGTCTCGAACGTATACGCCGGGCCCATTCCCTCCGCCTGCCAATACCGGCCCATGTTCCAAACGCGGGCGGTCCGGTCCTCCGACACCGACGCGAGTCGGCACCCGTCGGGCGACCAGGCCAGAGCCGCCACGGCACCGTCGTGCCCGGCGAGCGCGCGTAGGGCTCGCCGAGCCGGGGCCCACACGGCAACAGTGCCGTCGGCGGACGAACCCGCAATCCAGCGGCCGTCGGGCGACCACGCCACGTTCCACCCCAGCCGTTCGCCGTTCGTCGACGCGGCTGTCTCCGCGTACGTCCCGGCGTTCCAGAAGTGAACAACGTGGTCGGTGCCCGCACTGACCAACCGGCCACCGTCCGGCGCCCAGGACACACTGCCGACCGGCGCGCCATGCCCGACGAACAGACCCAGCTCGGCGCGCGTCCTCACCTTCCACACGGTGATCGTCCGGTCCCGCGACCCGGCCGCGATCTTCCTGCCGTCCGGCGACCACGCAAGCACCTGCATCCGGTCCCCGCCGCCCGCCCGCGTGAGGACGACGGGCTCAACACGCCCCTCCGGGTCCCACACCCGCACGGTCCCGTCGTCCGAAGCCGTCGCAAGCCACGCCCCACCGGGCGACCAGGCCACGCAGTTGATGTCCTGCTCGTGCCCCCGGAAGACCGCGCACCGCCGCGCCACATTGAGCGCGGCGTGCAGCGCCTGCCGCGCCAAGGAAGTAGGCGCGCACTCCTCGACCGCCGCGATCGCTGCGAGCACCGCCAACTCCGGGTCCCGCGAGGCAACTTCGATGGCCCGCCGCGCCACGGCGTCGGCCATGCGCTCCAGCGCGGCCGAGTCGTGCAGTTCGGAAACGTCAAGGAAGTCGATGACCACCGACACCCCCGCGAACACCTCAGGCGCCTCCCCCACCCACTCCCGCGCGACAGCCAACCTCTCCCCGCTCAACAAATACGCGTCCCGCCACCCCGCACTCACCCAGTCCCGCGCGGCCCGCTCCAACTCCGTACGCCGCCGCAACACCTCCGCCCCGGCCGCGACGGCGTCCCGCAGCGGCGCCCACCGCCGGAACAGCGCCTCGTGCGCCACATCGAGGACATCCCCGTCCCCGGTGAGCAACCGCCCGGCAACAAACGCCTCCACGACGGCCCGCTCCCCCGCAGCGAGGTCACCCCGCGCCACCCGCCGCCGCGTGGGCTCCCCGTGCTCCAGGGACACGAACTTCAGCAGCGTGGGCAGCACCGCCGCCCCCGCGTCCGCCACGCACAGCTCCGCGTGGATCCGATCGGCCTGATCGGACAACGCCCCAGCCACGCCGCCGAGTTGGCGGTAGTCATCCTCCGTGACGACGTCGGCCGACCGGCCCCGCGCCCGCAGGAACAGCGCCTGCAACGTGTACGCCAACAGCGGTAGCGCGTCGCCACCACCCGTGTCGTCGACCATCCGCGCCACCAACGCGGGTGGAAACGCAAGCCCGGCCCGCTCCCCCGGCTTCTCGATCACGTCGAACAACTCGGCACGTCCAAGTGTCCCGATGAGTACGGGCTGTTGGACGAGCACCGCGTGCCCCGTCTCCAAGAACTCCGTCAGGAAGTCCGACCGCAGCGTGGCCACCACCCACAGGTGCGGATCGGCCTCCAAGGCCTGCGCCACCCGCCCCAAGAACGCCTCACGCTCCCGCTCCCCCGCCAGCGTGAGCAGCTCCTCAAGCTGGTCGACGACCAGCAGAGCCGGAGCGGTACGTCCGCCACGTACCGTACGAGAACCCCGCAGCCGCCCCACCTCCGCGAGGCCGGACGCCAGCCCCGCCACCGGATCCGCCCCCGGCGAGAACGGCGGCACGACCACCCACCGCCCCCGCCGCGCGGCCAGCGCGGGCAGCAGCCCGGCCCGCACAAGGGACGACTTCCCGCTGCCGGACGGCCCGATGACGGCGACGCAGCGGCGCGCGGCGGCGACCGCAGAGACGGGGTGCAGCCGGGCCACCAGCTCCGCGATCTCCCGGTCCCGCCCGAAGAACACCCCCGCGTCGTCCTCGGTGAACGCCTCAAGTCCCGGATAGGGAGGCTGACTTGCATCCCAGGCCGGTCGGCCGGGAGCAGGCCGTTCGAGCAGATGCAGCCACACCTGCCCGGCCACGAGCAGCAGCACCGCGAGGCCGAGCAGCGGCAACGACCAATCCCGCAACACCCGCAGAACCCACGGCACTTGGTCCGTCCGGCTGGTCGCGTAGTTCGCCGCGAGCCCCATGAGCGCGGCGACGAGCACCAGCAGTACATCCACACAGAGCTTCAGCCGGCGCCGGTCCACCCGGACAGCCTAGGCGGCACGATGCGACGGACAGCTGCGCCGCCGTCCTAGATCCGGCCCACCAAATCATAGAAGGCGAGGGCCCTGTCGCCGAAGTGCGGGCTGTGGCTGAACCCTTGGCCGGTCTTGGCGGTCTGGCCGCCGAGGTACCAGATGACGGGGAACCCGGGAATCGGTCGGACTCCCCAGTACCACGGGCCACCACTGGCCCCTGGTACGAAATCGCACATCATCGACCGTTCCCTGCCGGTCCCGGGCTGTGTGCTGTCGAGGATCGTCGTCCTGCCGGCGCAGTACCACTGCTGGATCGCGAACCCGAAGCGGCCGTCTACGGGGTATCCGACGGCGCTCATGAAGATGTTGCCCCGGTTGTGCGCGACGACGAATGCGCCGAGGACGTCCTCGATCCCGCGGCCGGCGGGGTCGCGGGTCACGATGGCGGCGCCGAGGTCCCATCCCGCGTGGTGCGGATTGTCCTGCCACTCATTCATCACGGTGAGGACGCGGGGAGTCCATACGCCAAGGGGAGCGGTGCCGTTGTAGGCGGCCGGGACGAAGACGAAGTTGCGGACCAGGTCGCCATGGCCGCCGTCCGGGTCCACGCAGTGCGCGGCGGTGGACACCAAGGACCGGTTCGGCGCGCTCACCACGGAGCCGCTGCACGCGCTGTCCCTGCCGTCGGGGAGGGTGAAGAAGACCTTCCCGATGAACCTGTTCGGTTTCCCCGTCGAGTAAGGGCCGAACACCGGGACGGCCCGAGACACGCTGGGAGGGTCCACGGCCACGCTCACGGCAGACGCGCGGGTGCCGGTGCCGGCCTTCTTCATTCGGGCGGATGTCCAGTAGGCGCGCAGCGCCTCCCCCGGCGTGCGCCCCAGACGGGCGGCCTCCGCGGTCAAGCGCGGCTTGGCGGCGGCGACTTCACCGCTGATCCGCGGCGTTGCCGGGTCGGCGCTTTCGTTTGCGTACCCCGGTGCCGCAGCGAGCGGAAGGATCATCCCCGCCACGAGCAGGAGACTTGCGGCAGCCCCTCGTGAGCGACGCATGGCCTTGCGAGTGCGGCGTTCGGATATGAGTCCGGGTCGGCCCGGCGCTGCTGACATGGCAGCTCCTCATCGGCGATGGAGAGGTTCTGGTGCGAACCGTCGGTGCATCGTCGTCCGGGTCCCGAAGCCCGGTAAGGGCGCGCGCCCCCGGCGCACGGAGGCCCCGCAGGGCCTCGTGCAACGTGGGTACGTCGTTTTGAATCGGTCGCTTCAGAACATGCTAACGTCCGCGTTATGAAGCAATCGATCCAAAACATCGATCCCGCACGCCCCGGCCCGGCGGACACCCGGCAGGGCAGCCGAATGCCCCTCGCCGTCTACGTCTTGGCGCTCGGCATCTTCACCCAAGGAACCTCCGAGTTCATGCTGTCGGGGCTGCTGCCCGGCATGGCCGACGACCTCGGGGTTTCGATTCCCGACGCCGGGCTGCTCATCTCCGCGTTCGCGATCGGCATGGTCGTGGGCGCCCCGCTGCTTGCCGTCGCCACCCTGAGCTGGCCACGCCGCACGGCGCTTGTCGGCCTGCAGGCCGTGTTCATCGCGGGGCATGTGGTCGGCGCGCTCGCGCCTGGGTACGCCGTGCTGTTCGTGACCCGGGTCGTCAGCGCGCTCGCCTACGCCGGGTTCTGGGGCGTGGCCGTGGCCACCGCCGTCGCGCTCGTGCCGAGTGCCGCCAAGAGCAAGGCCGTCGCGCTCGTCGCGGGCGGGCTGACCATGGCGACCATCGTCGGCGTACCGGCGGGCACCGTGCTCAGCCAGTCGTCGAGCTGGCGGGCCGCGTTCTGGGCCGTCGCCGCCGCGACCGCCGTCAGCCTGGCCGCCACCGCGTTCGCGATACCGGCCGGTGGCGGCGAGGGCGAGGAGCCGCGCTCCGTGCGCGCCGAGCTGCGCGGCATGGCGCGGCCGCAGCTCTGGCTCTCGTACGCCATCACCGCCTTCGCCTTCGGCGCCGTCATCGTCACCTTCAGCTATCTCGCGCCTTTCCTGACGGACGAGAGCGGGCTCGGCGAGGGCGGGGTGCCCGCCGTGCTCGCGCTGTTCGGCGCGGGCGGGATGCTGGGGCTGATCATCGGCGGGCGCACCGCCCAGTCGCACGCCGTCGGCACCCTCGCCGTGGGGCTCGGCGCGCTCGCCGTCGTCTCGGCGGCCCTCGCGCTCACCGCGCATACGACGCTTGTCGTCGTGATCGGGCTGACCTTCCTGCTCGGCCTCGCCGGATACGTCACCAACCCGGCGCTCCAGTCACGCGTCTTCACCCTCGCCCCGGACGCGCCCACCCTCGTCGGCGCCACCAACACCGCCGCGTTCAATGTCGGCAATACGTTGGCGCCGATGCTCGGCGGTCTCACCATCGGAGCTGGGTACGGCTACACGTCCGTCGCCTGGCTCGGTGCCGGGCTCGCGGCGCTGGGGTGCGTGGGCGCGCTGTGGGCGGCACGGCTTGAGCGGACGGCTCGGCGGCAGGCGGCACGCACGTCACAGACAGGTGCCGACGCGGGTTTTGAAAAGATGTTCCAAAACGTTTAGTGTGGGTCCATGGCCAGGCCACGACAGTTCGACGAGGACCGCGTCATCACCGCGGCCATGGACACCTTCTGGCGTCATGGGTACGAGGGGACGTCCACCCGCGACCTGTGCGACAGCACCGGACTGGGCCCCTCCAGCCTCTACAACACCTTCGGCGGCAAGCGCGAGCTGTATCTGCGCACGCTGGAGCGCTACTACGAGACGGTCACCGCCGAGCAGATCGCGCGCCTGAACGAGCCCGGCTCCGCGAAGGAGCGGCTGCGCGCCATGATGCTGCACTCCCTCGACAGCGACCTCGACGACACCGACGGGCGGCGCGGCTGCTTCGCCATGAACGCCGCCGCCGAGGCCGCCGCCTCCGACCCGGACGTCAAGCGCGCCGTGCGGCGCTGCTTCGACCGGGTCGAGGACGAGCTGTGCGCGGTCGTGGGCGCGGGCCAGGGTGCGGGCGAGATCGCGTCGGAACGCGACGCCCGCACCCTGGCCCGCCTCGTGCAGAGCACGTACTACGGGCTTCGCGTGCTGAGCCGGGTCCAGGACGACCGGAAGGCTCTCCTGGCCACCGTCGACAGCACTCTCGCGGACCTCTAGACCAACTCCCGCTCTAAAAAGAACGTTCTACCGCGCGAACAGTTGTGTCCTGGGAACGACCTGCTGCGGTTGGTTCGGGCTCGACCAGAGCAGCTTCATGTGCGCCTCGCCCGTGTTCTCCGCGTAGTCGACGCGGATGCTGTGCCGCTTCCCGGACGTCAGCGCCACCTGCGCCTTGTCGATCTTCGGCTCGTGCGGGTTCCACGAGTCGATGACGAGCTTGCCGTCGATCCAGACGCGCACGACGTCGTCCGAGACGGTCGTGAGGGTGTACGTCTCGGTGTGGCGCGGCTCGACGGAGCCCGACCAGCGGACGCCGAAGCGGTCCGAGGGGATCGAGGCGTCCGGTGAACCCTCGAACTTCCAGGCGTGGTTGACCGTCGGGTCGGTGCGGGTGATCTTCGGGGAGCCGGACAGGTCGGCGTTGTCGAAGATCTCCTGCTTGAGGCCCTTGCCGGAGCCGGGGCGGGCCGTGCGGCCGGGGTCCACGGTCAGTTCGATGACGGTGGCGGTGGGGTTGGTCGCGGCGCCGGAGGGGGTGATGTCGTAGCCGTCGCCGGACTTGGTGACCGTCACCTTCTGCGAACTGCCCAGGACCCGGGCCGACTTGACGGCGAACTGCGTGCGCGCCGTGAGGTGCAGGGCCTGACCGGCCGCCGGCCACTGGGTGACCGCCGCGTACAGCTTGTCGCCCTTGCGGCTCACCGCGCCCCACTTGGGCTCCGCGACGAGACCGCCGTAGCGCGCGCCGTACACCGCGTCGCCCTGACCCGCCGTACGCAGCCAAGTACCCATCTCCTTGAGGCGGTCGACGGACGGCTGCGGGATGCGGCCGCGCGCGTCGGGGCCCACGTTCAGGAGGTAGTTGCCGCTGCGGGACGTGGTGGCCAGCAGGTTGCGTACGAGCGTCTGGCTCGACTTCCAGTTCTGGTCGTAACGGGCGAAGCCCCAGTGGTCGTTGAGGGTCATGCAGGACTCCCAGAGCTGGCCGTCGACCGGCGCGTCGGGGATCTCCTGCTCGGGGGTGCCGTAGTCGCCGTCGACCACGCGGCGCTTGCCGACGCGGTTGTTGATGACCAGGTCGGGGTTCAGTCCGCGCAGGTACGACTCCAGGCGCTCGCCGTCCCGCGACGTCCACGGGTTGTGCGGGTCCTCGGTGTCCCACTCGCCGTCGAACCAGAGCAGCGCCGGGTCGTAGTTGTCGACCAGCTCCTTGAGCTGCGCGTACATGCGCTTCTCGTACTTCGGGAACGTCGCCGGGTCCGAGAAGTCCGGGTCGTGCCAGTCCCAGATCGAGTAGTAGAAGCCGAGCTTGATGCCCGCGTCGTCGGAGGCCTTCTTCAGCTCGGCGAGGATGTCGCGCTTCTTGTCGAACGACGAATGGTCGCGCAGGTTGTACGAGTTGACCTTCGTGGGCCACATCGCGTAGCCCTCGTGGTGCTTGGACGTGATGACGATGTACTTCATCCCCGCGTCCTTGGCCGCCTTCACCACGGCCTTGGCGTCGAAGTCGGCCGGGTTGAAGCCCTGCGCCTGCTTCTCGTACTCGGCCGCGGGGATCTTGCACTCGCGCTTGATCCACTCGGCGTTGCGGCAGACCGTGCCGTCGGGGCGCTTGTACTCGCCCTCCAGGTTCGAGTACGCGCCGAAGTGGATGAACATGCCGAAGCGGTCCTGGCGGAACCAGTTCGCGCGGTCGGCGGTGAAGGGGTCGTCGGTGGCGTGGTCGGTGCCGGGGCCCGCGGCCTGCCGGGGCGGGGTGGGGGTGGGCTGCGCGGGTGTCGCGGCCGCGAGGGGTACGGCTGCGGCCGTGAGGGCGGCGCAGAGGAGCAGAGTGAGTCCGATGACTCTTCGTGGCATGAGCGGCTCCTGTTCATTGACGGAACGCTCGGGAACGTAGGAGCGGATACATCGGATGTCAATGGGGGGAACGGTGGCTTCCCCAGGGTCACTTCGGGCGTACGACACCATCTGGTCCGATGAATCCTGATAGCCGACGGTGCACCCGAACTAATCTCCGGAACATGTTTGGTGACCCTGGATCTCGCGATCAGCGTTGTGGCAGGCTCCTCCAAGTCCCCCCACCAGAACCGGAATTCAGGACATCTCTGTGCGCCGTAGTCGAAGCCGAAGCCGAATTTCCACCGTTGCCACCTGCGCCGTCGCCGTGCTCTCCCTCGCGCTGACCGGATGCGGAGGTGACGACGACTCCGGCGACGAGGGCGCGGCGAAGTCCACGGGGTCCGTGAAGTCGCCCGTGAAGGACGACGGCGAGAAGGCCGACGCAAAGAAGGACGCCAAGAAGTCCGCGTCGCCGACCCCGAGTCGTACGAAGAAGCCGAAGGCGACCGTGTCGCCGACCCCGGCGCGCACCAGCACCCCGACCGCCGCCGCCACCCCCACCCGGCCCCGCGCCAGCGCCCCCGCCGTGCCCCCGAAGAAGACCACGCGCCCCGCCACCGGGCCGCAGTCGGTGCAGGGCACCTGGTACCACGTGACGCGCGGCTCGGGCGGGCGGCTCATCGTCCTGACCGTCAACGGCACCTCGATGGACATGCGCTCCGGCGGCAAGTCCTGCCCGGGGACCATCACTTCCGCCATGGTCATCCGCGCGACCTGCATGGGCGAGGTCGGCAGCGGAACGGCCACACTCAGCGGCGGACAGCTCACGTTCAAGTGGCCCGGCCAGGGCGGCAACGACTACTTCCGGCGGACGCAGCCGCCGGCCTGAGCGAACCGGGACGCTGCGGCGAACGGCGTCCGGCCGGAGCATGAAGGGGCAGCCAACCTCCGGCCCGAGGGTTACGGAACGGGGCCGCGGCGGGCAAGAGTCACCTCGGTACGACACGAGTCACCGGTACTCTCCCGCGCCCGCCCCGACCCCCGGAGCCCCGTATGCCGCACCCGCCCCGCCGCCGCACCATACTGACCGCGTTCGCCGGAACGGCCGGTGCCGCCGTGGCCTGTTCGCCCGCGTCGTCGCAGGGTTCACCGGGCCCGGCGCCGGGGACGGCCGTTCGCACGCGCACCGGGACCGGGCCCGCGGCGGCGGCCACCGCGGCGGCCCGGCGGCTGCTCCCCCGCCACTGGGAGCAGATCACCTTCAGGACCGTGGCGGGCGAGCCGGGTGCCGGGGACACATTCCGGGTGTCCGGAAAGCGCGGTCACGTCGTCGTGTCCGGGCCCACCGCCGCCGTCCAGCTCACCGGCCTGAACCACTATCTGAAGCACACCGCGCACGCGTCGATCACCTGGGCGGGCGACCAGACCGACCTCCCGGCCACGCTGCCCGCCCCGGGCGCCCCCGTCACCAGACGCGCGAACGTGCCGCACCGCTTCGTCCTCAACGACACCAACGACGGCTATACGAACGCCTACGCCGACTGGCAGTACTGGGAGCACGAACTCGACGTACTCGCTCTGCACGGCTACAACGAAGTGCTTGTGTACGCGGGCGCCGACGCCGTCTACCACCGGCTGTTCCAGGAATTCGGTTACGGGGACGAGGAGTTGCGGTCCTGGGTGCCGGGCCCGGCGCACCAGCCGTGGTGGCTGCTGCAGAACATGTCGTCCTTCCCGCACCCCGTGTCACGGCAGTTGCTCGCCAAGCGCGCCCGCCTGGGGCGGCGCATTGCCGACCGGGCACGTGAGCTGGGCATGACACCTGTGCTGCCCGGTTACTTCGGCACCGTCCCCGCCGGGTTCGCCGACCGCAATCCGGGGGCGCGGACCGTACCGCAGGGCGACTGGGTCGGTTTCACGAGACCGGACTGGCTGGATCCGCGCACCGACGCGTTCGCGCGGGTCGCCGCGGCCTTCTACCGGACGCAGGACGAGCTGTTCGGTCCTTCGACGCTGTACAAAATGGACCTCCTTCACGAGGGCGGCAAGCCCGGCGACGTGCCGGTCGGGGACGCCGCGAAGGGCGTGGAGAAGGCCCTTCAGGCGGCGCATCCGGGCGCGGTCTGGGTGATCCTGGGCTGGCAGCACAACCCGCCGAAGGCCATCACCGACGCCGTCGACAGGTCCCACATGCTCGTCGTCGACGGGCTCTCCGACCGCTTCCCCACCGTCACCGACCGCGAGTCCGACTGGGGCTCCACGCCCTACACCTTCGGCTCCATCTGGAACTTCGGCGGGCACACCGTCCTCGGCGCGAACACCCCGGACTGGGCGGAGCTGTACGAGAAGTGGCGCACCAAGGACGGCAGTACCCTGCGCGGCATCGCGCTGATGCCGGAGGCCGCCGACAACAACCCCGCCGCCTTCGCCCTCTTCTCCGAACTGCCTTGGCGTGACACCGAGTTGGACGGCGAGCTGGATCTGAAGCGGTGGTTCGACGCGTGGTCGGTGAGCCGCTACGGAGCGGCCGACCCGCACGCCAGGGCCGCCTGGGACGTGCTGCGCCGCACCGCGTACGGCACGACGCGCGCCGACAAGTGGGCCGAGGGCGCCGACGGCCTTTTCGGGGCGCGGCCGGGGCTCGCGGTGACGTCGGCGGCGTCCTGGTCACCGAAGGCACTGCGGTACGAGGCGGCGGACTTCGAGCCCGCCCTCGATGAACTGCTGCTTGTGCGGCGGGAGTTGCGGAGGTCGTCCGCGTACCGCCGCGATCTGCTCGATGTGGCGCGCCAGGCCCTTTCCAACCGCAGCCGGGTGCTGCTGCCGCGCATCAAGTCGGCGTACGACGAGGGCGACACCGCCCGCTTCGACGCGCTCACCCGCACCTGGCTCGGGCTGCTCGACCTCCTCGACCGCCTCGTGGCGACCGACGCGCGGCATCTGCTCGGCCGCTGGGTGGCCGACGCCCGCGACTGGGGTGCGGACGCCCGCGAACGGGACCAACTCGCCTACGACCAGCTGTCGTTGGTGACGGTGTGGGGCACCCGCGCCGGGGCCGACGAGGGCCTGAAGGACTACGCGAACCGGGAGTGGGCGGGCCTGGTCGGCGGGCTCTACCGGCTGCGCTGGAAGACGTACTTCACCGAGCTGCGCGCGGCACTCGACGAGGGCCGCGACCCGAAGAACCCCAAGGAAACCGACTGGTTCGCCCTGGAGGACCGCTGGGCCCGCGACCCGGGGCGCCTCGCGGTCCGGCCCACCGGGGACACGTACGCGATCGCGAAGCTCGTACGCGACGAACTCGCCAAGTCCGACTGACACCGACAAGGCGCCGCACTCGCGGCGAGGGGAGTGATGCCGCGCCCGCGGACGGCTCGCGCACAAGTGCGCCGCGGGCGCGACCCCCTCACCGGAATCGAGTCAGTGCCTCACCGACGGTCGGTCAGTTCGGGCACTCCTTCCACTTCACGCGGTAGATGGTGCTGATGTCCCCGTCGGTGGAGTCCATCGTCATGAAGCTGGTCTTGGTGCGGTCCGAGGTGCCGAGGTCGACGCGCAGCTCGGTGTTGATGTTGAAGTTGCGCAGCTTGCCGCAGGGCGCCCAGACCAGCTGGGTGACCTCGGTCTCGTCGGTGGCCTGCCAGTTGTCGGCGACCGGGCCGTTGAAGGCGTGCGTCTTGGTCCCCGTGTCCGGGGAGCCCTGGAAGTAGTACGACGCCTTCTCGGTGCCCTTGGCACCCCTCTCCAGTGAGGCGAAGCCGCGGTAGTCGGCGCTCGCAATCGCGTAGGTGAAGCCGTGCGGGACGTGCACGATCAGGCTGAGCTGGCAGTTCTTGCGGAACGCCGTGGGCGCGGAGGTGCCGCCCGCCTGGGCGAGGTAGTCGCTGTAGGTGACGGTGAAGGCGGTGTTGTCCTCCGAGACGGCCACGGCCGCGGTGCCTCTGGGGCATCCTGAGCCGTTCACGGTGGCAACGTCGATCACGATCTTGTCCGGTGGCGGGTCACTGAACCCCGACGGGTCGGCGGCGGGCAGGCCCGCGCCGAGCAGGGCGGCAAGCGCGCCGCCGGCGAGTAGTGCAGCGGACATGGTTCTCCCATTCATTGCTTCGGCTCACGTCGGCAGGCGCGCGGAGCGGGCCGCCGTGAGGAGGGGGGTTGGAGCTGTGCTGGGAGGAACTGACTCAGCCCTCGCGCGGGAGCCGAGCGGCCTGCGCGCGATGAGCGGAGGCTGAGGGTGTTGGGATAGTACGGACCAGCGTGAGGCAGCGCCTAGGGCGATGTCCGGCCATGTACGGGGTCCGCCACGCGGCTCGTGGGACCGCAGGGGAGAAACGCTTCGCCGAACCGATCGGCGCTTGACGGGTATACGTCATCCTCAAACTCTGGTAGGAAACCTTCCTAACAGACAGCGGAACGCTGAACTCCCCCCACCCGGAGGCCCCGTTGCACACCCACCGCACGCCCAACCGCCGCCTCTCGCGACGTGCTGCCATCGGCCTCATCGGCGCCGCCCTCGTCGCCGGGCCACTCGCCGTGACCCAGGTCGCCGGCGCCGCCCCCGCACCCGAGGGCCCCGCCCCGGCCGCCAAGTCCGCTCCCGCGCACTCCGCCGCCACGGGGCTCGACGACCCGGCGAAGAAGGAGATCGCGATGAAGCTGGTCTCCAGCGCGGAGAACTCCTCATTGGACTGGAAGGCGCAGTACAAGTACATCGAGGACATAGGCGACGGCCGCGGCTACACCGCCGGCATCATCGGCTTCTGTTCCGGCACCGGCGACATGCTCGACCTCGTCGAGCTGTACGCGAAGCGCAAGCCCGGCAACGTACTGGAGAAGTACCTGCCCGCGCTGCGCGAGGTCGACGGCTCCGACTCGCACGAGGGCCTTGACCCGAACTTCACCAAGGACTGGGAGAAGGCGGCGAAGGACCCGGCCTTCCAGCAGGCCCAGAACGACGAGCGCGACCGCGTCTACTTCAACCCGGCGGTCAAGCAGGGCAAGGCCGACGGCATCGGCACGCTCGGCCAGTTCGCCTACTACGACGCGATCGTCATGCACGGCGACGGCGGCGACAGGACGAGCTTCACCAACATCCGCAAGCGCGCCCTCACCAAGGCCAAGCCCCCGACGCAGGGCGGCGACGAGGTCAAGTACCTCCACGCGTTCCTGGACGCGCGGGTGTGGGCGATGAAGCAGGAGGAGGCCCACGAGGACACCAGCCGCGTGGACACCGCGCAGCGCGTGTTCCTCAACAAGAAGAACCTGAACCTGAACCCGCCGCTGGACTGGAAGGTGTACGGGGAGTCGTTCCGCATCGGCGGCTGACCGCCGGCTGACCGCCGGGTGGGCGCCGGGCGAGCGGCGAGAAGGCGCTGCCCGGCGCGGGGCGCTCGCAGGCATCGGGGGGTGCCTCCGGGCGCCGCCGCGACAGCCACCGCCGTCGCCGCCGCCGTCCCCACGAGCGCGGGAGCCGTGGACGGCTGGCGCTCGGTCGGCGCCGGCATCAAAATCGGCTTCCGCGGTCGATGTCCGCCACACGGTGGTGGGCGGCCGCCACGTGGTACGCGACGGCGAACACACCTTGCTCCCGGGCGTGCCGTCGACTTTGACAGAGGCGGTGTCGACGCTGCGCTGGCCCTTCCCCCACCCCGCCCCTTCCCGAAACTGGGGGCTCTGCCCCCAGACCCCCGCTCCTCAAACGCCGGAGGGGCTATAGACAGCCCGTCCGGCGTTTGAGGACGAGCCGCGAAGCGGCGATGGCGGGGGTCCAGGGGGCGGCAGCCCCCTGGTTACGGGAAGGGGCGCCCGCGCGCGGAACAGGGCGGCAGGTTGGCAGCCGTCTGGGCCGACCGGGGCGACGGTGCGGGGCGTCCGGCGACGGTGTTCGCGGCGCCCTTCTCCGTCAACGCGTACGGCGACATGAAGTTCGGCGCCGTACGCAAGGCCACGTACCGGGCCCCGTACCCGGACGGCGACATCCGCCACGTCTCCGACATCGCGGTCACCGGGACGGGCCGCCTCCTGGTGGGCTCGGCGGCGGACGCGGGCGACGACGGGCCCTTCGACTCGGCGGTGAACGACGCGGGGCGCCTCACCGTACGGACTGACGGCAGCGTGGCCCTGTCGATCCGTCAGAACCGTGACTCCCTTGAGCAGTTCAAGGGATACAAGGTCGAGGCCGTGGACTGTCTGCCCGGGGGCGGACCGGCGCTGCTCGGCACGGACGACGAGAACGCGGGCGGCTCGGTCAGCACCTCGGGGCTCTGCCGCTGAGGCGAGCGCGGGGTGCGGGGTGCGGGGTTGCGGGGCACCGGGCCTAAAACCTGTTGCTCCACGGCGGCCCCGCCGCCTACGTTCGCGAGCATGACTGCGTACGTACTGGTACATGGCAGCCACAGCGCGGGCGCCTTCTGGGCGCCCATCGCAAGGGAGTTGGGCCTTCGTGGGCACCGCGTCGTCGCGGTGGACCAGCCGTTGCACGGCGCGGAGGTCCACTTGCCCCTCTCCTATCAGACCCAGGATCCGGACGCGCTCGCGACCGAGCCGACGCCGCTCGCGGATGTCGGCCTGGACGACTTCGAGCGGCGCGTCACCCAGGCGGTGCGCCGGGCGGCGCACGCCGCGCCCGGCGGGCGGGTGGTCCTCGTCGGACACAGCATGGGCGGCTTGTCCGTCACCCGGGTGGCGAACGCCGTGCCCGAACTCCTGGAGCACCTGGTCTACATGTCGGCGGTCTGCTTCAGCCCCGACTTGCCCAGCATCAACGACATCATGACCGCACCCGAGGCCGCCACCGCGGTCGTGCCCGCCGAGCAGGTCATCGGCGACCCGGCGAAGCTCGGGGTGCTGCGGCTCAACTTCCGCAGCGGCGACGCCAAGGACCTCGCGGTGTTCAAGGAGATGTTCTGCGCGGACTACGCGGACGTCGACTTCCTGCGCGTGCTGGCCGGACTGCAGCCGGACGAGGCGTTCCGTGTGAACGGCGACCCCTCCGTCGGCGAGGTCGCGACCTGGGGCCGCGTTCCGCGTACGTATCTGCGCTTCGGCAAGGACCGGCTCATCCCCCTGGCGCTCCAGGACCGCATGATCCGGACGGCGGACGAGCGGACGCCGGACAACACGTTCCGGGTCCGGAGCTTCCCGGCGGCGCCCCACATGGGGCCGCTCGACACCGGGCCGATCGTGGACGCGCTGGCCGGGGCCGGGAGCTGACGCGGTCGCGGGGCGGGCCCGAGGGCGCCGCCCCGCGACGGGTCAGTGTGCCGCGGCCTGCTTCGGCACCCGTGTCTCCGAGATCTCTCCTCCCGGTTCCATCGGTGCCGTGACCTCGTCGGCCTCGCCGCCCTTGCCGGTGTGGTTGAAGAGGAGGTTCAGGACGACCGCGGCGACGCAGCCGGTGGAGATGCCGGAGTCGAGGATGATCTTCGCGGTCTCCGGGAACGCGTGGTAGAACTCCGGCGCGGAGATCGGGATGAGGCCGACGGCCAGCGAGACGGCGACGATCAGGACGTTGTTGTCCTTCTCCAGGCCCGCCTTGACGAGGGTCTGGATGCCGCTCGCGGCGACCGAGCCGAACAGGACGACGCCCGCGCCGCCGAGCACCGGGCGCGGCACCACCGCGATGAGCGAGGCGGCCATCGGGCACAGGCCCATCAGGACCAGGAAGCCGCCGCCGGTGGCGACGACGTACCGGCTGCGGATCTTCGTCATCGCGACCAGGCCGATGTTCTGCGCGAACGCGCTGCACATGAAGCCGTTGAAGAGCGGGCTGACGGCGGAGCCGAGGGTGTCGGCACGCAGTCCCGCGGCGATGGTCTTCTCGTCGGCGGGGCGGTCCACGATCTCGCCGAGGGCGAGCATGTCGGCCGTCGACTCGGTCATGGAGACGACCATGACGACACAGAGGGAGACGATCGCGGCGGCGGCGAACTGCGGGGCGCCGAAGTGGAACGGCGTCGGGAAGCCGACCACGTCCGCGTCGGCGACCGGGGCGAAGTCCGTGACGTCGAAGGGGATCGCCACCAGCGTGCCGATGACCAGGCCGAGGAGCACCGCGATCTGCTTCACGAAGCCGCGCGTGAAGCGGCGCAGGAGCAGCACGATGACGAGCGTGGCGCCGGCCAGGGACAGGTACTTGGTCGAGCCGTAGTCGCCGGCCGCCGGATTCGGGCCCTGCATCCAGCCGAAGGCCACCGGCATCAGGGAGATGCCGATGAGCGTGATGACCGTGCCCGTGACCACGGGCGGGAAGAAGCGGACCATCTTGGAGAAGAACGGCGCGGCTATGAAGCCGAGGAGTCCCGCGACGATCACCGCGCCGAAGATGATCGGCAGCGCGTCGTCCTTATCCTTCGTCGAGTCGACGACGGCGAGCATGGGCGCGACACCGGCGAAGGTGACGCCGTTGACGAACGGCAGTCGTGCGCCGATCTTCCAGATGCCGAGCGTCTGCAGGAAGGTCGCGAGACCGGCCGTGAACAGACACGCTCCGGTGAGGAAGGTGAGTTCCTTCGCCGACAGGCCTACGGCCGCGCCCACGATAAGCGGCGGCGCGACGACGCCCGCGTACATGGCGGCGACGTGCTGGAGGCCGGTGGTGGCCATCTTCAGCGCGGGGAGCTTCTCGTCGACGGGGTGTGGGGGCCCTTCGGCCAGGGGGGTTCCGTCGGGATGTGGGGTCCCTTCGGGCTGTGGGGTGTTGCCTTGCTTGGTGAACCTGGGCTTGGTCGCCACTGCGGCTCCTCCGTCTGTTTTCCTGTGCCGGCTGCGGACCGGCACGCGCTTCTGGGAGGTGGTGCGTGATGCAAGGACTTGCTCGTTATGCGGTTGTGAAGCGCCCAGGTAGTACTGACCGCCCCGGCAACGTGAAGCTTTGGGCCACGTTCCGGGGCGGCACTCGAGCAGCCCGCTCGGCTGCTCGAGTCCGGTCGGGGGCCGTCCCCCCCGACCGGAGATCCAGGGGTCAGCTCTCGGCGGTGATGCGCGCGAGTCGCTGGGCCTCGTCCCGCGTGACGCGGGCGATGGCGTCCTCGTCGACGTGCAGCAGGCGGCCGTTCTCGACCACCGGCTCGCCGTTGACGAGGGAGAGGGTCACCGGCGCGGCCGCGCCGAAGACGATGGCGGTGACCGGGTCGGCGATCGAGGAGTGCCCGATGCCGTCGATCTTCCAGAGGACCAGGTCGGCGAGCTTGCCGGCCTCCAGCGAGCCGATCTGGCTCGCGCGGCCGAGGACCTGGGCTCCGCCGTACGTCCCCAGGCGCAGGGCCTGACGGGCGTTCAGGGCGGCTTCCTTGTGGGCGCCCAGGCGGTTGATGAGGAGCGCGTTGCGCAGTTCGGTGTGCAGTTCGCCGGACTCGTTGGACGCGGTGCCGTCCACGCCGAGGCCGACGGGGACGCCCGCCGCGAGCATGTCCGGGACGCGGGCGATGCCGGCGGCGAGGCGGGCGTTGGAGGAGGGGCAGTGGGCGACACCGGTGCCGGTGCGCGCGAAGGCCTCGATGTCGGAGTCGTTCATGTGGACGCAGTGCGCCATCCACACGTCCTCACCGAGCCAGCCGGTGGACGCGAAGTAGTCGGTCGGGCCCAGGCCGAACAGCTCGTGGCAGAACTTCTCCTCCTCGACCGTCTCGGACCCGTGGGTGTGCAGGCGTACACCGAGGCGGCGCGCCAACTCGGCGCCCTGCTTCATGAGTTCGGTGGAGACGGAGAAGGGCGAGCAGGGGGCGACAGCCACCTGCGTCATGGCGCCGAAGGACGCGTCGTGGTGCTTCTTGACGGTCTCCTCGGTGGCGGCGAGCGCGCCTTCGAGGGTCTCGACGGCGAAGTCCGGCGGCAGGCCGCCGTCCTTCTCGCTGCGGTCCATGGAGCCGCGCGCCAGGGTGAAGCGCACGCCCATCTCGCGGGCCGCCCCGATGATGGCGCCGGACAGGTCGCCGGAACCCTTGGGGTAGACGTAGTGGTGATCCATGGCGGTGGTGACGCCACCGCGGGCCATCATGCCGAGGGAGCCCTGCGCGGCGGCGCGGACCATGTCCTCGTCGATGCGCGCCCACGTCGGGTACAGCGCCACCAGCCAGTTGAAGAGGTTGTGGTCGGTGGCCAGGCCGCGGGTGATCCACTGGTAGAAGTGGTGGTGGGTGTTCACCAGGCCGGGGGTGACCAGGTGGCCGGTGCCGTCGACACGGCGTACGACGTTCTCCAGGCCCTCGGGGGCCTTCCCGGCGCCGATCGACTCGATCGTGTTGCCCGCGACGACCACGTACCCCGAGGCGTACTCGGTGTCGTTGGCGTCCACGGTCGCGATGGCGCAGTTCTCGATGACGATGCGCGCCGCCGCGCCTTCGGGGGTTGCCGATGCTGCCATGGTGCTTCCTTTGGTGAGTGGCGATGTGGGCACGGCATGACCCTAGGAAGATTTGAGTGCCGCGGCCGCGTTCTGCGCGGTGCCACGGGTGCCGAGGTGGTGGAAGAACAGGTTGAGCGAGACCGCGGTGAGCGCGCCCGCGCTGATGCCGGAGCCGAGCACGGTCTGCGCCCAGGCGGGGAAGTCGGCGTAGAAGGCGGGCGCGGCGAGCGGGATGATGCCCGCCCCGAGCGACACGGCCACCAGGATGATGTTGGAGCTGTCGTCAAGGCCCGCCTCGGAGAGCGTACGGATGCCGCTGACCGCGATGGAGCCGAAGAGGACGATGCCCGCGCCGCCGAGCACCGGCATCGGTACGAGGCTGACGACCGCGCCGAGCGCCGGGAAGGCGCCGAGGACGAGGAGCGCCCCGCCCGCGACGGCGACGACGTAGCGGCTGCGTACACGTGTCAGGGAGACGACGCCGACGTTCTGCGCGAACGCGGAGGTCGGGAAGCCGCCGAAGACCGGGCCGACGAGGGTGGCGATGCCGTCGGTGCGCAGACCGCGGGTGATGGTCTTCCCATCGGTCTTGCGTTCGCAGATCTCGCCGAGGGCGAGCATGCCGGCGCTGGACTCGGTCATCAGGACGAGCATCACGATGCACAGGGACAGGATCGCGGCGGGCTGGAACTCGGGGGCGCCGAAGGCGAACGGCGTGGGGACGGCGGCGACGGGCGCGGACTTCAGCGCGGCGAAGTCGGCCATCCCGAACGGGATCGCGGCGAGTGTGCCCACCAACAGGCCCATGAGCAGGGCGACTTGCTTGAGGAAGCCGCGGCCGAAGCGCTGGAAGAGCAGGATCACGGCGAGCGTGAAGGCGGCGAGCGCGAGGGAGCGCATGTCGCCGAAGTCGGCGGCCTCCTTGTCGCCGCCCTGCGCCCAGGTGACGGGCACGGGCATCAGCGTCACGCCGATGAGGGTGATGACGACGCCGGTGACGAGCGGCGGGAAGAAGCGCAGGAGACGCCCGAAGAAGGGGCCGACGGCGAGGCAGAAGACGCCCGCGACCATCACCGCGCCGTAGATGGCGGGGAGTTGGTGTCCCGTCGCGCTGTTCTCGGCGATGGCGAGGATGGGCGCGATGCCCGCCGAGGAGGCGGCGTTCACGAACGGCAGGCGGTTGCCCACGACTCCTTTGACGCCGAGGGTCTGCAGGAGGGTGGCGAGACCGGCGATGAGCAGGCTCGCGGCGATCAGCCGGGTCTGGGCGGCGGTGTCGAGGCCGACGGCCTGGCCGATGATGAGCGGAGGGGTGACGACGCCCGCGTACATGGCGGCGATGTGCTGGAGCGCGGCGGGGACGAGCCGCGAGGGGTGGAGCTTCTCGTCCACCGGGTGGCACTCGTCCACCGGGCTGCCCTCGTCCACCGGGCTGCCCTCATCCACGGAGCGACAGACGGGAGTTGAGTCTCCGTCAGGTATTGCGGGCTGTGCCATGCCTTTCGTTCCCTCCGGTGTGGCGCGCCCCGGCCGTCAGGTGCCGGGGCGCGCGTCCCGCGTCAGAGGTTGGTCATGTCGACCGGGATCCTCGCCTCGCTGCCTTCGCGCAGGATGGTGGCCTCGATGAGGCCGTAGGGACGGTCGGCGGCGTAGTAGACGGCGCCGTCCTTGGCCTCGTTGTCGAGGCCGCAGAAGGAGAGATCCTGGCGGAAGTGGTGCTTGTTGGGCGCGGAGAAGCGGATCTCGTCGATCTCGCCGCGGTTGTTCAGGACCCGCGTGCCCATCTGGTACAGCGTCTGCTGGAGCGACAGGGAGTACGTCTCCACGAAGGCCTGCAGGATGTGCTTCTTGGCCTGCTCGTAGGACTTCTCCCAGTGCGGCATGCGCTGCTCGTCACTGGTCCAGTTGTGCCGCCACCACGTCGAAAGGGAGGTCGCCAGGATGCGGTCGTAGTCCTCCTTGAGCGTCGTGTACTTGTCCTTGATGTAGCCCCAGAACTCGGAGTTGGTGGAGTTCATCACGGTCAGGTCCTTCAGACCGCTGAGGACCTCGAAGTGCGCCTGCCCGTCACCTTCGGCGGAGTACGTGATCTGGGCGACGCGCGTCTCCTGGCCCTTGCGCACGAAGGAGTGCTTGACCTCGTCGGCGCCGATGAACTGCGAGTTGGAGTCGGAGGCCGAGATGCGCTCCCAGGCGTACTCCTCGATGCGGATGCGCGCCCGGTGGATGGAGGGCTGGCTGTCCACGAAGTGCCGCGCGAGGTGGATGCCGTACTGCTCGGCGGACTCGATGCCGTATTCCTTGGCGAACGCGAAGCAGGTGTTCTTCGTGGTGTCCGTCGGCAGGCAGTTGGCGTTCGAGCCGCTGTAGTGCACGTCGTCCAGGTCGCCGGAGAGGGCGACGGAGACGTTGAGGTCCTTGATGTGGTGCGTGTCGCCGTCACGCGTGATCTTGACGACGCGGTTCTCGGCCTTGCCGTACTGGTTCTGCCCCAGGATCACCGGGCGGGCCCGGCGGGAATCGTTGTTCATGTCTGCTAGCTCCCTCGGTAAACGGAGTAGCCGAACGGGTTGAGCAGCAGCGGTACGTGGTAGTGCTCGCCCGGCACGACGGCGAACGTGATCGCCACCTCGGGGAAGAACACACCGCTCGCACCGCTGTCCCGATTCGCGGGGGCGTCCTGCTGCGCCTCGGCCTTCTTGTCTTGCTTGCTCAGGAAGTACGACTCGACGGCGAAGTCGAGGCGTACGTGCGTGGTACCGACCGGCAGCGCCGGCAGGTCCTTGCAGCGCCCGTCCGCGTCCGTCGCCGAGCCGCCGAGCAGGGCCCAGTCCGCGCCGTCGCCGCCGCGGGCGGCGAGGGTGATGGCGACGCCCTCGGCGGGGCGGCCGACGCTGGTGTCCAGGATGTGCGTGGACACGGAGGCCGTGGTGTCGGTGCTCATGCGTTGTCTTCTTCCAGGATGCGGGCCAGGCGGATGCGGTTGATCTTGCCGAGTTCGGTGCGGACGATCTCCCGCTCCTGCTCGGGCGAGTTGCCGATCCGGTCCCGGACCGCGTCCCGCATCTGCTCGCCGGTACGGCCGGTGGCGCAGATGAGGAAGACGTGGCCGAACTTGTCCTGGTAGGCCAGGTTGAGGTCGAGCATCTCGGTCTTGAGGTCCTCGGACGCTCCGGCCATGCCCGCCTGTTCGCGGGACGAGGTCGGGTCTCCCGGCTTGGGGCGCCCGATCGGCGGGTGCCCCGCCATCGCCTCGGCCAGGTCGTCGGCGGTCAGCTCGGCCATGGCGGCGTCACTGGCTGCGTAGAGGGCCTCGGCGGTGGTGAAGGGGCGCTGGGCGAGCAGTGCGCTCCCCCAGGCCGACGAGGCGCAGGCCTCGTGGAGCGCGGCGGTCGCCGCCGGCTCCGGCAGGGCGTTGAACCGGGTCAGGCCCGGTGTCGTACGGGAAGTCACGGGGTGCCTCCGTGGCCATGTGCTGGACGGGCTGCGGAACAGCTAAGACCTTCAACAACATCCCGTCAACAGTTTGTTGAAATCATTTGAACAAAGAAGCCGCCACCCCGCGACGCGGGTGACGGCTTGGCTGCGCAGCGTGACGCCGCTCACACCCCCGGCGGGGCGCGCTTCGCGGGGCTACTTGTCCTTCGCGGCGTTTTCCCTGTTCAGGTAGTTGTAGACGGTGAAACGGCTGACCCCGAGGGCCCCCGCCACGGTCTCCACGCCATGGCGCACGGAGAACGCGCCACGGGCCTCGAGTATCCGTACGACCTCCTGCTTGGCCTTGCGGTCGAGCTCCGCGAGGGGCTTGCCGCGCTTGCGCTCCAGGGCGAGCAGGATGTGGTCGAGGGAGTCGGCGAGCTGCGGCAGGCGCACCGCGAGCACGTCCTCGCCCTGCCAGGACAGGACCACGTCGTCCGGGCCCGCGTCGCCGGGCGGCAGCATCTCGCCGCCCATGGCGTCCACCAGCGGCTTGACCGCGGTCGCGAAGGGGTCGTCCCCGAAGGCGGTCACCGGGCGACCTCCCCCGGCTCGGCCCGCTCGCCCGACTCCGCGATCACGTTGACCTGGAGCGAGACGCGGGTGGCGCCGGCGCCGAGGGACCGGCGCAGCATCGCGTCGACGGCCGTCAGGACCGCGTCGACGTCGCCCTCGGCGGTGTTGCCGAAGGGGCCGACGTCCACGGCGTCCAGCTGCGCGTCCTGGATGACGTCCCGGGCGGCCAGGGCGTGGGGCGGGGCCTCTTCGAGGTCGAAGGGCTCGGTCGTGAACTCCACTCTCAATCGCACGGCGCCAACTTAACGCGGCCTCTTGATTTTCCGGCAGCCCCTCTTGACAGCTTCCGCGGATCGGATGCAACCTTCCATCAAGCAGAAATGAACTTCCGCAATACGGAAGGAGCGCGGAAGCCCCATGGGATACTCCGACCAGCGCTTCAATGTGAACCTGTCGATCCTCTTCACCGAGCTCCCGCTCCTGGAGCGGCCCGCGGCCGCCGCGAAGGCCGGCTTCGGCGCGGTCGAGCTGTGGTGGCCCTGGGTCGACGCCCCCACCCCCGAGCAGTCCGAGCTCGACGCCCTCAAGAAGGCGATCGAGGACGCGGGCGTGCGGTTGGTGGGCCTCAACTTCTACGCCGGACAGCTGCCGGGCCCCGACCGCGGCGCCCTGTCCGTCCCCGGCGAGGAGAGCGCGAAGTTCCGCGCGAACCTCGCGGTGGCGGCGGACTTCGCCCAGTCGCTCGGCTGCAAGGCGCTGAACGCCCTGTACGGCAACCGCGTCGACGGCGTGGACCCGGCCGTCCAGGACCAACTCGCCCTGGATAACCTGGTGTTGGCCGCCCGCGAGGCCGACCGCGTGGGCGCGATCCTGCTGATCGAGGCGCTCAACGCCCCCGAGTCGCCCAAGTGCCCGATCGTGAGCGCGCCCAAGGCGATCGAGATCGTGGACAAGGTGAACGCCGCGAGCGGGCTCGGCAACGCCAAGTTCCTCATGGACCTGTACCACCTGTCCATGAACGGCGAGGACCTGCCCTCGGTCATCGAGCAGTACGTCGACAGGACCGGCCACGTGCAGATCGCGGACAACCCCGGCCGCGGCGCCCCCGGGACGGGATCGCTCCCCCTCGAAGGCCTCCTCGACCAGCTCAGGAAGGCCGGTTACGAGGGGTGGGTCGGCCTGGAGTACAAGGCCGCCGACGCCGCCGCATCCTTCGACTGGCTGCCCGCCGAGGCCCGCGCCGCGCGCTGAGCGCCAACTCATCGACGTACGAAAGCTTTTAGAGAGGCACCCTCATGAGCAACCTTGCTGATTCCTCCCACCCGGCCCGCCCGGCGGTCGCGTGGATCGGTCTCGGCATCATGGGCTCCCCCATGTCCGAGAACCTGATCAAGGCGGGTTACTCCGTCACCGGCTTCACCCTGGAGCAGGACAAGCTGGACCGCCTCGCCGCGGCCGGCGGCACCGCCGCCACGTCGATCGCCGAGGCCGTCAAGGACGCCGACGTGATCGTCACGATGGTGCCCGCGTCGCCGCACGTCGAGGCCATCGCGTACGGCCCGGACGGCATCCTGGAGAACGCGAAGTCCGGCGCGCTGCTCGTCGACATGTCGTCGATCACCCCGCAGACCTCCGTCGACCTGGCCAAGGCCGCCAAGGACAAGGGCATCCGCGTCCTGGACGCCCCGGTGTCCGGTGGCGAGGCCGGTGCCGTCGAGGCCGTGCTCTCCATCATGGTCGGCGGCGAGCAGGCCGACTTCGACGCGGCCAAGCCGCTCCTCGACGCGCTCGGCAAGACCATCGTGCTGTGCGGCCCGCACGGCTCGGGACAGACGGTGAAGGCCGCGAACCAGCTGATCGTCGCCGTCAACATCCAGGCGTGCGCCGAGGCCGTGGTCTTCCTGGAGAAGTCCGGCGTGGACCTGAAGGCGGCCCTGGACGTCCTCAACGGCGGGCTCGCCGGGTCGACCGTCCTGACCCGCAAGAAGGACAACTTCCTCAACCGCGACTTCAAGCCGGGCTTCCGCATCGACCTGCACCACAAGGACATGGGCATCGTCACGGACGCCGCCCGCAACGTCGGCGCGGCCCTGCCCGTCGGCGCCGTGGTCGCCCAGCTCGTCGCGAGCCTGCGCACGCAGGGTGACGGCGGCCTCGACCACTCGGCGCTGCTCCGTGCCGTCGAGCGGCTCTCCGGCGCCCAGCTCTGAGCGAAGAGCCCCCGCTCTGACGGCAGAGCACCCCAGTCTTCCGGGCCGTGGCGGCGCTGACACCTGTCCTGTCGCGCCCAGGCGTCGCCGCGGCCCGGAACCACATCATCAACTTCAACAAACTGTTGACGTAGCTGTTCGGGGCTCCTTACGCTCCGAACACCTCAGCAGTCACAGCACGGAAGGTCACGATGTCGAAGCGCGTGCTTACGACCGAGTCCGGCGCCCCGGTCGCCGACAACCAGAACTCCGCCACCGCCGGCGTCGGTGGCCCGATCCTGCTCCAGGATCAGCACCTCCTGGAGAAGCTCGCCCGCTTCAACCGTGAGCGCATCCCGGAGCGCGTCGTGCACGCCCGCGGCTCGGGCGCCTACGGCTACTTCGAAGTGACCGACGACGTCACCGCGTACACCTCGGCCGACTTCCTCGGCGAGGTCGGCAAGCGCACCGAGACCTTCCTCAGGTTCTCCACCGTGGCCGACAGCCTCGGCGGCGCGGACGCGGTCCGCGACCCGCGCGGCTTCGCCCTCAAGTTCTATACCGAAGAGGGCAATTACGACCTCGTCGGCAACAACACGCCGGTCTTCTTCATCAAGGACCCGCTGAAGTTCCCCGACTTCATCCACTCGCAGAAGCGCGACCCGTTCACGGGCAAGCAGGAGCCGGACAACGTCTGGGACTTCTGGGCGCACGCCCCCGAGGCCACGCACCAGGTGACCTGGCTGATGGGCGACCGCGGCATCCCCGCGTCGTACCGCCACATGAACGGCTACGGCTCGCACACCTACCAGTGGACGAACGCGCAGGGCGAGGCCTTCTTCGTCAAGTACCACTTCAAGACGAACCAGGGCGTACGCAGCCTCTCCGCCGAACAGGGCGCCGAGCTCGCGGGCAAGGACGCGAACTCGCACCAGACCGACCTGCTCCAGGCCATCGAGCGCGGCGTGAACCCGTCCTGGACGCTGCACGTGCAGATCATGCCGGCGGCGGAGGCGGCCAACTACCGCTTCAACCCGTTCGACCTCACCAAGGTGTGGCCGCACAGCGACTACCCGCTGCAGCGGGTGGGCCGCCTGGTCCTCGACCGCAACCCGGACAACGTCTTCTCCGAGGTCGAGCAGGCCGCGTTCTCGCCGAACAACTTCGTGCCCGGCATCGGCCCCTCGCCCGACAAGATGCTCCAGGGCCGCCTGTTCGCGTACGCCGACGCGCACCGCTACCGCCTCGGCGTCAACCACACCCAGCTCGCGGTGAACGCGCCCAAGGCTGTACCCGGGGGCACCGCGGACAACTACGGCCGCGACGGCCTCATGGCGTCCAACGCCTACGGCCGCGAGCGCAAGAACTACGAGCCGAACTCGTACGACGGCCCCGCCGAGACCGGCAAGCCGCTGTCGGCCCCGCTGGCCGTCAACGGCCACACGGGCACGCACGAGGCCCCGGCCCACACCAAGGACGACGACTTCTTCCAGGCGGGCGAGCTGTACCGGCTGATGTCCGCGGAGGAGAAGTCCCGTCTGGTGGCGAACATCGCGGGCGGCCTCTCGCAGGTCTCCCGCGACGACGTCATCGAGAAGAACCTCGCCCACTTCCACGCCGCCGACGCCGACTACGGCAAGCGCGTGGAGGCGGCGGTCCGCGCCCTGCGCGAGGACTGAGTCTTCGCTGAGGTTCAACGACTCCCGGACTGCGCGGGGAATTTGACGGGAGGTCAGTTCCCTTGCGCGGAGACCCGCACCGCCGTGCACCCGGATGAGGGGTGGTCGCACGGCGGGCGGGAGGACGAGGACCGCGGCGGCTCGTGCGAGCCAGTGCGGTGGTGAAGGTCTCCCGGCTCCGCCCTTTCGACCTGAGGAGGGGCACCGGGGACTGTCGCCGACCGCCGCGGTCCCAGCCACATCCCTGTAGCCGTATCCCTGTAAGTGCCATGCCCCCATGGATTCCGTCCGGCGGCGCGTACGCATGTTCCGCCAGTCGCGCGCCGTCGGACGGCAGCAACTCCCGAGCCCTCGGGGCGCCCACGCGCCCCGGGGGCTCAGCGCACCTTCTCCCCCGCCGCCAGCTTCGCGACCATCCGCTCCAGACGTGCCGCCCGCGTGCGCGCCGTCCGCGCCGTCTGCAGCCGCAGGATCACCAGGTAGCGGTCCGTCCTGCCGAGCCCGTCGTACGTCCGCCTGGCCCGCGGTTCGGCGTCGAGCGCCGCCGCCAGGTCGTCGGGGACCGTCGCCTCGGCCTGCGCGTCGTACGCGGCGTCCCAGCGTCCGTCCGCCTTCGCGGCCGCGATCTCGGCGAGGCCTCGCGCCCGCACGCGGCCCTCGGCGATCAGGGCCTCGGCCCGGTCGATGTTCCGCTTCGACCAGGTGCCGCGCGGGCGGCGCGGGGTGATCTTCTGGAGGAAGTACGTCTCGTCGAGCCGGCGGCGCTGGCCGTCGATCCACCCGAAGCACAGCTCCAGGTCGATCACCTCGTCGGTCGCCACGGACGCCACCCCCGACGCCTTCTTGGCGAGCTTCAGCCAGACGCCGGGGCTGTCCTCGTGGTGGGCGTCGAGCCACTCCTCCAGCGCCCGCCGGTCGGCGAACGCGAGGACCGGGAGTCCGTCGAGCGTGTCCATGCGAGGGCTCCTTCGATCCGTACGCTGCTTCGATCCGTACGCTGCCGTGATCCTTACGCTGCCTCGCGCCACGGTAGCCGCACATCCGCCTCCTGCCACGGTGTACGTCCCTCTCCCCCGCGCGGCGGAGCCGGTTCGGCGTCCGAGCTGACGATCTCCGGGTGGCCGGGCGGAAGAGTAAGTGCCATGACGACGACCGCAGTTCAGGCACTCCCCGTCCCCCGCTGGGCCGAGCGCGCCGCGCACGCCATTCCGCTGCTCCTGCTCCCCCAGTGCCTGTGGCGGCTGCCGTTCGCCTTCGGGTACGACATGGGCACGGGGACCGGGTCGATCGGGAGCCTGTGGATCTCCGTGCCGTACATCTTCGGGCTGAGCCTGGTCACCGAGGCATTGGCGTTGCTGAGCTTCGGGCTCGTGCGGGGGTGGGGCGAGGTGGTGCCGCGCTGGGTGCCGCTCCTGGGTGGGCGGCGGGTGCGGCCCGTCGCCGCGCTCGTTCCCGCGGTGCTCGGCGGACTGGGTGCGACGGTCCTGTTCGGGCCCTTCACGCTCGGCGCCCTCGGCGTCGGCTTCTCCTTCGACGACATGGACAACGGCGCCCTGGAGCTCCTTTTCCGGGTGTGCGTCCTGCCGGTCGGACTGTGGGGCCCGCTGGTCCTCGCCCTTGCCGCGCACTACTGCGTACGCCGCCGCCGGTCCTGAGGCGGCGACGTACACGAGAAGGCCCCCGCGCCGGAGATCAACTCCGGTGCGGGGGCCTTCCCTTGAACCGCAGAACCGCAGAACCGCAGAACCGCTGAACCGCCCGAGCGCTACGCCTTCAGCGTCTTGATCGAGCTGGGCGCGTGCCACGGCTCCGTGGCGATCTCCTCGAACTCGGTGACATCGCTGATGTCGGCCGTGCGGCTCATGGAGATGTTGGTGATGCGCTCCAGGATCGCCTCGACGACGACCGGCACGCGGTACTCCTGCGCCAGCTTCTTGGCCTGCTCGAAGGCGGCGCCGAGCTCGGCCGGGTCGGTGACGCGGATGGCCTTGCAGCCGAGGCCCTCGGCGACCTTGACGTGGTCGACGCCGTACACGCCGAGCTCCGGCGAGTTCAGGTTCTCGAACTCAAGGTTGACCTGGAAGTTGATGTCCAGGCCGATCTGGGCCTGACGGATCAGGCCGAGGTAGGAGTTGTTGACGAGGACGTGGACGTAGGGGATGCGGTGCTGGGCGCCCACGGCCAGTTCCTCGATCATGAACTGGAAGTCGTAGTCGCCGGAGAGCGCGACGACCTGGGCGTCCGGGTCGGCCGTGGCGACACCGAGGGCGGCCGGGATGGTCCAGCCGAGCGGGCCCGCCTGGCCGCAGTTGATCCAGTGCCGCGGCTTGTAGACGTGCAGCATCTGGGCGCCGGCGATCTGGGAGAGGCCGATGGTGGTGACGTACCGCGTCTCCGGGCCGAAGGCCTTGTTCATCTCCTCGTACACGCGCTGCGGCTTCATCGGGATGTCGTCGAAGTGGGTGCGGCGCAGCAGCGTGGACTTGTGCTCCTGGCCGCGCGCGATCCACGCGCCGCGGTCGGGCAGCTCGCCTGCGGCCTTCAGCTCCTTGGCGACCTCGACGAACAGCTCCAGGGCCGCCTTGGCGTCGGACGCGATGCCGTAGTCCGGCGCGAAGATCTTGCCGATCTGGGTCGGCTCGATGTCGACGTGCACGAACGTGCGGCCCTCGCGGTACACGTCCAGCTTGTAGCCGGTGTGGCGGTTGGCCCAGCGGTTGCCGATGCCGAGGACGAAGTCGGACTCCAGGAACGTCGCGTTGCCGTAGCGGTGCGAGGTCTGCAGGCCGACCATGCCGGCGTTCAGCTCGTGGTCGTCCGGGATGGTGCCCCAGCCCATCAGGGTGGGGATGACCGGAGTGCCCGTCAGTTCGGCGAATTCCACGAGGAGTTCACAGGCGTCGGCGTTGATGATGCCGCCGCCCGCGACGATCAGCGGCCGCTCGGAGTTGAGCAGCATGCCGATGGCCTTCTCGATCTGGGCGCGGCTCGCGGCCGGCTTGTAGACCGGCAGCGGCTGGTACGTCTCCGGGTCGAACTCGATCTCGGTGAGCTGGACGTCGATGGGCAGGTCGATGAGGACCGGGCCCGGACGGGCGGAGCGCATCAGGTGGAAGGCCTGCTGGAAGACGCCGGGGACCTGCGCGGCCTCCAGGACCGTGACGGCCATTTTCGTCACCGGCTTGGCGATCGACGCGATGTCGACGGCCTGGAAGTCCTCCTTGTGGATCACGCTCGTGGGCGCCTGGCCCGTGATGCACAGGATCGGGATCGAGTCACCGATCGCGGAGTACAGGCCGGTGATCATGTCGGTGCCCGCGGGGCCCGACGTGCCGATGCAGACACCGATGTTGCCCGGGTGGGTACGCGTGTACCCCTCCGCCATGTGCGAGGCGCCCTCGACGTGGCGGGCGAGCGTGTGATCGATGCCGCCGCCCTCCTGCAGCGCCTTGTAGAAGGGGTTGATCGCGGCCCCCGGCACGCCGAACGCGTTGGTGACGCCCTCGCGCTTGAGGATCTCAACTGCCGCGCGGGCAGCGGTCATACGAGCCATTGAGTTCTCCTGCTTCGGCTGACGAACGCACAGCTCCCGTCGCGCCCCGCGGTGAGCCGTGCCTTCAGGTCCTGCTTCCGCGCCGCGGCCCGCCTTCCGGCGACTTCCACATTGCGGAAATTATGTTCTGCTATATGGAAGCAATGTAAGGGGGCACGCGAGGACCGTCAAGGGATCCAGGGGCTCGGCGCAGCTCAAAATGGCGTATCGGGACGGCCGCCTTCGTACGACGATGGGGCTCCGGCGGACGGATGGCTGAAACACGGCACGCGCCGCACGGCACGCAGCACGCAGCACACGGCACACGGCACACGGCACACGGCAGCGGTACACGAACGGACGGCGGTGCGGACGATGGCGAGGGACGACATCCTGGTGCGGTGCCCGGTGTGCCGGCACGAGCAGACCTACGCGCCGCCGGCCTTCCCCTGCCCCTGCGGCGCCCCCGTCGTCCCGCCGGTCACGCACGGCGCCGCGACCCCGCTCACCCACCGGACCCGGGCGGACGCCTGGGTGACCGTGCGGTGCGCGGCGTGCGGGCAGGCCGCGGACTGGCCGCGGCCGGAGCTGGGGTGCGCGTGCGGGACGGTGCTGCGGGTGCCGGTGGCGCAGGAAGGCACGGTCGGCGCGGGCGGGCGGGACACATCCGGGGGCGCACCCGGGGACGGCGCGGGCGGACGCGAGGCGCCGCCCGAGCATGCCCGTCCCTCCCTCACCCCGCCCCACATCCCCCTGCCGCGCACGGCCCCGACGCCCCGGGCCGCCTTCCGCCCCCTGCCCGTCCGCGACGCCCGCGACGCGGTGACGACGGCGGCCCTGTTCCTGCGCTGGCTCGGCTACGAGGACGTGAGCGACGCGGGCCCCGAGGAGGAGCGCCCGCCGTCGGGCGCCCGGCTCACGGCGCTCGGGGTGGTCGCGCAGATCGAGCCGACCGTGCGGCACGCCTCACTGCGGGACGTCGAGTGCGCGTGGCTGACGGCCATGGCGCACTCCGCGACCTGCGTGTGCTTCGCGCTGTGCGACTTCACGCCGACGGCCCGCACCCGCGCCGACGAGCTGAACGTGGCCCTGTTCCGCATCGACCTGACGGGCGCGCCGGAACCCCTGAACGGCGCGGCGGACGAGCTGACAGCGACGGGGGCGTAGCAAAAAAGGGTGGGCGGGTGGGAGAAAATCCGCCGCGCAGCGGCGGCACTGAACACGCCGACCGGGGCCCGCGGCCGACCCTCAGCCCCCGAACCTCTCCCGCAGCTCCACCTTCCGCACCTTCCCCGACACGGTCATCGGAAAGCTCTCCAGGATCCGCAGCCCCGCCGGCACCTTGTAGTGGGCCAGCCGCCCCGCGCAGAAGCCCCGCAGTTCCTCCAGCGTCAGCGTGTCCGCCGGGTCCCGCAGGATGACGCAGGCCAGCGGCACCTCGCCGTACCGCTCGTCGGGCACCCCGACGACCTGCACGTCGGCGATCTTCGGGTGGCCGTACAGGAACTCCTCGATCTCGCGCGGATAGACGTTCTCGCCACCCCGGATGATCATGTCCTTGATGCGTCCGACGATCTGTACGTAGCCGTCGTCCCGCATGACCGCGAGGTCACCCGTGTGCATCCACCGCCCGGCGTCGATGACCTCGGCGGTGCGCTCCGGCTCCTCCCAGTAGCCGAGCATCACGCTGTACCCGCGCGTGCACAGCTCGCCGGACTCCCCGCGCGGCAGCGTCACCCCGCTCGCCGGGTCGACGACCTTGACCTCGATGTGCGGCAGGACCCGCCCGACCGTGCCGGTGCGGCGCTCCAGGTCGTCGTCCATCCGGGTCTGCAGGGACACGGGCGAGGTCTCGGTCATGCCGTAGCAGATGGAGACCTCCTCCATGTGCATCTCGGCGACGACCCGCTTCATGACCTCGACGGGGCACGGCGATCCAGCCATGATCCCGGTCCGCAGCGACGACAGGTCGTACGTGGCGAAGTCGGCGAGGTTGAGCTCGGCGATGAACATCGTGGGCACGCCGTACAGCGACGTGCACTGCTCGCGCTCCACGGCGTGCAGCGTGGCCACCGGGTCGAACGACGGCGCGGGGATCACGACGCACGCGCCGTGCGAGGTGGCGCCGAGGTTGCCCATCACCATGCCGAAGCAGTGGTAGAAGGGCACGGGCAGGCACACCCGGTCCTGCTCGCCGTAGCCGATGGTGCGCCCCACCCAGTACCCGTTGTTGAGGATGTTGTGGTGGGAGAGCGTGGCTCCCTTGGGGAAGCCCGTCGTACCGGAGGTGTACTGGATGTTGATCGGGTCGTCACAGCTCAACTCGGCTTCTCGGGCGGCGAGTTCACCGTCGTCCACGGACCGCGCCGCGTCGAGCAGAACGTCCCAGGACCCGTCCGCGATGTAGTGCACGGACCGCAGGGCGGGACACTCGCCGCGGACCTCGTCGACCATCGCCCGGTAGTCGCTGGTCTTGTGCCGCTCGGTGGCGACGAGCAGCGAGACGCCCGACTGCTTCAGGACGTACGCCAACTCGTGGGAGCGGTAGGCCGGGTTGATGTTCACCATGATGGCGCCGACGCGCGCGGTGGCGTACTGCACCAGGACCCACTCGGCGCAGTTCACGGCCCAGATGCCGACCCGGTCGCCCTTGCCGACCCCCAAGCCGATGAGCCCGCGCGCCAACTGCTCGACGGCGGCGCCGAATTCGGCGTACGTCCAGCGGGTGCCCGCCGTGACGTCGACGAGCGCGTCCCGGTCGGGCCAGGCGGCGACGGCCCGGTCGAGGTTCTGCCCGATGGTGTCACCGAGCAGCGGTGTCTTGCTGGTGCCGTGCGCGTACGACAGCGCGGCGGCGCCGGGCTCACCTTCAGAACCCACCGAACTCACCGTCGCACTCACCGGAAGTCCTCCTCGCGGTACTCGGCGCCGGACCCCTTGGCCGTCGCCTCACGCAGCTCGATGCGGCGGATCTTGCCGGAGACGGTCTTGGGAAGCGCGCCGAACTCCAGGCGGCGCAGGCGTTTGTACGGAGCGAGCACGGCCCGCGAGTGTTCGAACAGCAACTTCGCGGTGTCGGGCCCGGGTTGGTAGCCCGCCGCAAGGACCACGTACGCCTTGGGCACGGCGAGGCGCACCGGGTCAGGCGCGGGCACGACCGCCGCCTCGGCCACGGCCTCGTGCTCCAGGAGCGCGCTCTCCAGCTCGAACGGCGAGATCTTGTAGTCGGAGGCCTTGAAGACGTCGTCGGACCTGCCGACGTAGGTCAGGTATCCCTCGGCGTCGCGGGCGCCGATGTCGCCGGTGCGGTAGTAGCCGCCCGCCATGGCCTCTTCGGTGCGTTCCGGGTCGCCGTGGTAGCCGGTCATCAGGCCGACGGGGGCGGCGGACAGGTCGAGGGCGATCTCCCCCTCCGCGGCGCCCGGCTCACCCGTGACCGGGTCGAGGAGCACGACGCGGAAGCCGGGCGTCGGCCGCCCCATCGAGCCCGGCTTCAGCTCCTGGCCGGGGGTGTTGGCGACCTGCACGGCCGTCTCGGTCTGCCCGAAGCCGTCCCGGATGGTCACGCCCCAGTCGCGCCGCACCTGCTCGATGACCTCGGGGTTCAGTGGCTCACCTGCCGCGACCACCTCGCGCGGGGGCGTACGGAGCTGGGTGAGGTCGGCCTGGATGAGCATGCGCCACACGGTGGGCGGCGCGCAGAAGCTGGTGACGCCCGCGCGGTCCATCTCGGCCATGAGCCGCCCGGCGTCGAACCGGGTGTAGTTGTGGATGAAGACGGTCGCCTCCGCGTTCCACGGCGCGAACAGGTTCGACCAGGCGTGCTTGGCCCAGCCGGGCGAGGAGATGTTCAGATGCACGTCGCCGGGCTTGAGGCCGATCCAGTACATCGTCGCCAAGTGGCCCACGGGGTACGACACATGGGTGTGCTCGACGAGCTTGGGCCGGGCGGTCGTGCCGGACGTGAAGTACAGCATGAGGGGGTCGTCGGCGCGGGTGACGCCGTCGGGCGTGAAGTCTTCGGGGGCGGTGGCGACGTCCTCGTACGGAATCCACTCGGCGAACGACGCGTCGGCCGCATCGGCTTCATCGGCGGCAGGGGTCCCGACGGCGGGGGCACCGACCACGATCCGGGTGTACTCCCCCGGCACGTCCGCGAACTTCGCCGCGTCCTCGGCGCGCACCACGACGTGCCGGGCCCGGCCGCGCTCGATGCGGTCGCGCAGATCGGCGGCGCCGAGCAGCGGCGTCGCCGGGATCACCACGGCGCGCAGCTTCATCGCGGCGAGCGCGACCTCCCACAGCTCGACCTGGTTGCCGAGCATCACGACGATGCGGTCACCGGCGCCGACGCCGAGCGCGCGCAGCCAGTTGGCGGCCCGCGCCGAGCGCCGCGCGAGGTCCGCGAAGGACCGCCGGGTCTCGGTGCCGTCCTCCTCGACGATGTGCAGCGCCGTGCGGTCGTTGCCGTCGGCGATCGCGTCGAACCAGTCGAGGGCCCAGTTGAAGTACTCGGGCCGCGGCCAGGCGAAGCCCTCGTACGCGGCCGTGTAGTCCTCCCGGTGGCGCAGCAGGAAGTCCCGTGCCGCACGGAAGTCCTCCGTGCCGCCGCCCGTTCCGGTCGCCGTCATCCGTACCCCTCGCATTCCGCGTAACCCCGCTCGTCCGTACCATCGTGTAATTCGTGATGCAGGTCTCACTACCCCCGGACGGGGGTGGTGTCCCGCGAGGACACGGGACCGGGACCTTGATTGGGAGCTGAGGGGGCGCGCGCGTGACGGCTGCGGACGGCGGCGAGGCGGCGGAGGTACGGGCCGCGCTGCTGCGGCTGCGGCGCGGCACGGGCCTTCCCGTGGCCTTCGGCGGGCTCGTGACCAGCGCGGACGGCGCTTCGCGGGTGCGGATCGCCGAACTGAGCGGTACGGCCACGCACTCCCTGAACGGCCTCGCGATCTTCGCGGGCCACGGCCTCGGCGGCAAGGCCGTCGCCCTCGCCCGGCCCTGCGCCGTCACGGACTACAGCACCTCGCGGCAGATCAGCCACGAGTACGACGCCGCCGTCGAGCCGGAGGGCCTGCGCGCGGTGCTCGCCGTGCCGTTGGTGGTACGCCGCCGGGTGCGCGGACTGCTGTACGGCGCCCTGCGCACCCCCCTTCCACTCGGCGACCGGGCGCTCGCCTCGGCCGTCGCGGTGGCCCGTGACGTGGAGCAGGCCCTGGTCGTCAGGGACGAGGCGGCCGCGCTCGCGGCGGCGGCGCGGGAGGCGGTCGCGGAGCTGCCGGAGCGGCGGTACGGCGCCGGGGACGCGGCGTGGGAGCGCGTGCGGGAGGCGCACGGGGCGCTGCGCGCGCTGGCACCGCGCATCAGCGATCCCGCGGTGCGGGCGGAACTGCTCGCGGTGAGCGACGCGTTGACGGCCGCGGCGGCCTGCTCCCCGGGGCCCGGCTCCGGCGTCCGCCTCGCCCCTCGCGAGGTGGACGTCCTCGCCTGCCTGGCCGGCGGCGCCACCAACACGGCGGCCGCACAACGCCTCGGCCTGCGCCCGGAGACGGTGAAGGGGTACCTGCGGTCGGCCATGCGCAAGCTCGGCGCGCACACGCGCTGGGAGGCGGTGGTGGCGGCGAGGCGGGCGGGGTTGCTGCCGTAGCGGGCCGGGGGCCTTGGGATGCGGTACGTGCCCGCTGCGCATGGGGTTCCGGTTCTGGTGTGTTGCGGGCTCTGCTGTGTTGTGGGATCTGCTGCCCGGCTCGGCAGCGCACGCCTCCAACGGTTCCCACGGGCCCACACAGGGGCTCGACGACCGCACGAGGCTCATGGGTCCAGATACTCCACACATGGCCGTGAAGTTGGCGGGCGCGGAGTACCTGGTGTTTCAGAACGTGCAGGCGTTCCGGCACCGCAAGGCGATGAAGCCGAGGCGATGCGCGCGGCGGGCACCGGCACGAAGCCCGCGCGCGGCGACGCCCGCACCGTCCTGGACGGCGTCCTCGTCGGTCTGACCAACCCGAAGGGCCTCGTGTTCGCCGCGGCGGTGCTGCCGCAGTTCGTCGACCACTCGGCGGGCCACGTACCGGTCCAGATGCTGCTGCTCGGCCTCGTACCGATCAGCATCGGCCTGGTCACGGACACCCTGTGGGGCCTGACGGCGGCCTCTGATGTCCTGGCCCTCCTCGTGTCCTGAGCCTCGACCGCCCTAGGCCTCGACGACCGCTCCGAACCCGATGTCGTACGACGCCGCGTCGCCCGCGAGCAGTCGCGCCGTGCGCTCCGCCTCCGCGGCGACCTCGCCCCGCTCGGCCCTGGTCAGGCTCCCGAACGGCTCCACGGTGACCCGCGCCGCGCCGTCCTTGGACTCCTCCAGGCGCCAGACCCCGGCGAGGAAGCCGTCCACGAGGAAGACGCAGAAGGACTGGTTCGACTTCCAGTTGCGGGCCTTGTACGCGTCGGGGACCACACGTGTGCGGTCGGCGTGGGACAGCAGGAGGTTGTCGAACTCGGGCAGGAAGCGGACCGGGGCCGGGGTGTCCTCGTCGGGGCGGGGCGCGTCGGGCAGGTCGAAGAGTTCGACGCCGCGCTCGTCGCGGAACGTACGCAGCCGGGGCCGCAGCCGTTCGAAGGCGTCACGCAGCCGGGTCATGCCCGCCCAGGCCTGCATGTCCTTGACGGAGGCGGGTCCGAAGGCGGCTAGGTAGCGCAGGACGGTGGCGTCGAGGGCGGTCGGGTCCAGAGCGGGGGCTTCCGGGGCGGGGGCCTGGGCGAGGGGGCGGCCCAGCCAGTGCTCGGCGGTGGTGAGGGCGACCTGGCCGCTCTGCCGCCACAGGCCGCGCGGGGTGACCTGGACGAGCGGGAGCCGGGCGCGGGCGGCGATGCCGAGGGACTGCGGGTCGGCGTCCGGCCAGTGCCGCAGGAGCTCGGCGCGGAGCTGGGCGGGGGTACGGGGCTCCTCCTCGACGTACGCCCTGGCCAGCACGGTGAGCCGGTCCAGGTCCACGCCGGCGAGGCCGCCCCGGAACGCCCGGAGCTCGCGCTCGATGGCGGGCTGGGTCAGGGGCCGCAGCGTGAGCATGTCGTCGGCGGTGAGGGTGTGCACGGTGGACCGCATGGTGACGGCACGCACCGCCGCGCGCTCGCTCATCAGCCCTGACAGCTCCATCGGGTCGAAGTCCGCGAGGCGCGCGGCGAGCGCGTGGTACGGGGGCTTCACGTTCTGCGCCTGGAGGCCGACGAGGTGGGTGAGGGCGGCTTCGGCGGACATCTCGGCGCGGCCGAGGAGGAGCTGGCGGGCGAGGGTGGCGCGGTTGAGGGCGCGGCGACTGAGGGTCTCCGGGGCGGCAGGGTTCGTCTTCCCCTTCCCCGGCTTCGCCGGGGCCGACGTGGTCTTCGTATTCACCGTGTTCACCGTATTCACCGGGGTCTTGGCCATACACAGCACGCTAGCGCCGCTTGCGGACAGATACGGTCCGCAATACCCCACCCCAGGCAGGCGCGCCCGCGCCGTCCACCGCGTACATCCCGCGCCATCTGCCGCATATATCCTGCTCCGGGACCCCGAGCCGAGCCGAACCGAACACACCACCCGCGGACTCGGACGACCGACCGACAGACCACGGAAGGGCCGCCGGTGACTCCGGAGCGACGAGCACACCGACCGCAGCAGACGCGCAAGCACTCCTGGCGGCGGGCGTCCTCCCAGTCCGCGCAGGGCGGCAAGCCGCCGGCCGAGACCACGAAGCACCACGCCGAGCAGCCCCCGGCCCCCGAGCCCCCGAGCGCCCCGAGCGTCGTGCAGGCGTCCCTGTACCGCGACGGCGTGCGCGTCGCCTCCCCCGCCTCCCTCGCGGCCACCTTCCGTGAGCTGCGCGCGCAGCCCGACGGCATGGCGTGGATCGGCCTGGCCCGCCCGACGGAGGAGGAACTGCTCTCCCTGGCGGCCGAGTTCGACCTGCACGAGCTGGCGGTCGAGGACGCGATGGAGGCCCACCAGCGCCCCAAACTGGAGCGGTACGGCGAGACCCTGTTCGTGGTCCTGCGCGCGGCGCGCTACCTGGACGCCCCGGAGGAGGTCGACTTCGGCGAGCTGCACGTGTTCGTCGGCGCCGACTTCGTCATCACGGTCCGGCACGGCGCGGCCCCCGACCTGTCGGCGGTGCGCCGCCGCATGGAGGAGGACCCGGAACTGCTGCGGCTCGGCCCGGAGGCGGTCCTGTACGCCATCCTGGACGCGGTCGTCGACGGCTACGCCCCCGTCGTCTCCGGCGTACAGAACGACATCGACGAGATCGAGACCGAGGTCTTCGGCGGCGACCCGTCGGTCTCCCGCCGCATCTACGAACTCTCCCGCGAGGTCGTCGAGTTCCAGCGCGCCACCCGCCCCCTGGTCGGCATGCTGCACGCCCTGATGGCGGGCTTCGCGAAGTACCGCACGGACGAGGAACTCCAGCGCTACCTCCGCGACGTGGCCGACCACGTCACCCACACCAGCGAACGGGTGGACGGCTTCCGCCAGGCCCTCACCGACATCCTCACCGTCAACGCCACGCTGGTCACCCAGCAACAGAACGCGGAGATGCGGGCCCTGGCGGAGGCGGGCTTCGAACAGAACGAGGAGATCAAGAAGATCTCGTCTTGGGCGGCGATTCTGTTCGCGCCGACGCTGGTCGGCACGATCTACGGCATGAACTTCGAGACGATGCCCGAGCTGAAGTGGGCGGCGGGGTATCCGTTCGCGATTCTGCTGATGGCGGTGGTGTGCGTGAGTCTGTACTTCATCTTCAAGCGGCGGGACTGGCTCTAGCGGGGCGTCGTCCGCGGTGCCAGCCATTCCGTGTGGCTCGTCCGGCCAATTTGCGCCGACGTCCCTGCGTAAGCCATCACGGTGAGTGTTGACTGAGGGGCGGGACATACGGCCGTACGGCCACACCGAAACGCTTGCACCAGGAGGACCGCTTGCCCTCGTCGCTGCGTGCGTGGCTCGGCCTTGTCGCGGTTCTTGCCGCGTTGGTGGTTGTCGCGCTCGGGGTGTTGTACGCCGGGCACAGTGAGCCCGGCGGTGTGGACAGGTGGATCGTCGCGCCGACTGCGGACAGTGTGGGGCCGCCTTGGCGGGGCGTTGCTCTGGCCACGGACTTCTGGGGGGAGCCTGCCGGAGCGGCTTTGTTGGTCGTCGGTGCCGTGGCGGGCTGTCTGTGGTTGCGGCGGCCTCGCGCGGCTGTGCTCGTCGTTGTGGGCGTCGGGCTGACCGTGGTGACTACGACTCTGGTCAAGTCGCTTGTGGGGCGCACCATTCACGGGGCCGACAACTTGTCCTACCCCAGCGGGCACACCGGCTTTGCCACTGCGCTCGCCCTTGTCGTGGCGCTGCTCGTGGCCGGGTGGTTCGGTCTCGGCAGGGCTGCCGGTATGTCACTTGTGCTCGGCGCGGCGCTGGTCGCCGGTGCCGCCATGGGGTGGGCTCAGGTCGCCCTCAGCGCGCACTACCCCACCGATGTGCTTGGCGGCTGGTGCACCGCGCTGGCTGTGGTGCCGGCGACGGCGTGGGGCGTCGACCGGTTTGCCGAGCGGATTGCCGAGCGGAGGAAGGCCGAGCGGGACGCCGACCGGCCCGTCGAGAGGACGGCCGATGCCGGTCGGCGGCAGGGGCGCTGACGTAGCGTCACGTCAGCCACGTCACGCCTCAGCCCACGTCACGCGACGCCACGTCGCGTCACCTCACGCCAACCGCCGGAACACCGGCTTCACCGGCCGCCCGCCCAGCCAGGGCGTCGGGTCCCCCGCGTCCAGCGCCTTCCGGTACACCGCGCACGCCTGCGCCACCACATCCACCGTGCGGTCGATGTCCGCGTCGTCGAGCGCGCTGCTCACCACGAACGACGGGGCGAGCACCCCGCCCGCGAGGAGTCGGCGCAGGAACAGGGTGCGGTACTCCTGCGACGGCCGCCCGGTCCCGTCGAGGGTGGCGAAGACCAGGTTGCTGGCCCGGCCCCGTACGACGACGTGGTCGCCGACGCCCATGCCGGCCGCGGCCTCGCGGACACCGGCGGCCAGCCGCTCGCCGAGGGCGTGCAGCCGCGCGGTGATGCCCTCCTCGACGTAGGTGGACTGCACGGCCATCGCGGCGGCCAGCGAGTGCGTTTCCGCGCCGTGCGTGGTGGAGAGGAGGAACACCCGGTCGTCGGGGTGGCGGAGTCCGCCCCGCTCCATGAGATCGCGGCGTCCGGCGAGCGCGGAGACCGCGAAACCGTTGCCCAGCGCCTTGCCGAAGGTGGAGAGGTCGGGGACCACGCCGTACAGGCCCTGGGCGCCCGCCTCTGACCAGCGGAGGCCGGTGATCATCTCGTCGAAGACGAGTACGCAGCCGTGTCGGTCGGACAGTGCGCGCAGGCCCGCGAGGTAGCCGGGCGGGGGCTCGGTGTGCCCGGCCGGTTCGAGGATCAGGCACGCCACCTCGCCCTCGTACCGGGTCAGCAACTCCTCCGTGGCGGCCAGGTCCCCGTACGGGAAGGACACGGTGAGTTCCGTGGTCGCCGCCGGAATGCCCGCGGACATCGGCGTCGTACCGATGAACCAGTCGTCGGTGGAGAAGAAGGGGTGGTCGCCGCAGATGGCCACCCGTGGGCGGCCGGTGACCGCGCGGGCGAGGCGCACCGCGGCGGTGGTGACGTCGGAGCCGTTCTTCGCGAACTTCACCATCTCGGCGGTCGGCACCGTGGCCAGGAAGCGTTCCGCGGCCTCGACCTCCAGGACGGACGGCCGGACGAAGTTGCCGCCTCGGTCGATCTCGCGGCGCACGGCCTCGTTCACGCGCGGGTGGGCGTGGCCGAGGCTGACCGACCGCAGTCCGGAGCCGTACTCGATGTAGCGGTTGCCGTCGATGTCCCACACGTGGGCGCCGTGGCCGTGGCTGATGACCGGGGCCAGGCCCTCGGGGTACTGGTCGTCGCCCTTGGCGTAGGTGTGCGCGCCCCCGGGGATCAGGGCGTGCAGCCGCTCGTTGGCCGTCCGCGACCGGGGCAGGCTGAACTCTTCGGTGTCCACGGCGACTTCAGCTCTCTTTCTGCTTCAGGACATCGGCACTCTGCTTCAGGACCTCGGCGAGGCTCGGTGCCTTCCGGTCCCGCTCGGACATCAGAGTGACGGGCAGCGGCCAGGGGATGGCGAGTTCCGGGTCGTCGAAGGCGATCGTCACGTCCTCGGCCGGGTCGTGCGGGCGGTCGATGCGGTACGAGGTGTCGGTGGTCTCGGTCAGCGCCTGGAAGCCGTGTGCGCAGCCCGCCGGGATGTACAGGGTCACTTGCGTCTCGCCGGACAGTTCGAAGGTGGCCACGTTGCGGTACGTCGGCGAGTCGGGCCGCAGGTCCACGACGACGTCGAAGATCTTCCCGTACGAGCACCGCACGAGCTTGGCCTCCCCTGCGCCGGAGCGCAGGTGCAGGCCGCGCAGCACGCCCCGGACCGAGCGGGACACGCTGTCCTGGATGAAGGTGTCCGGGTCGAGGCCCACCGAGCGGACCACGTCGGCGTCGAAGGTGCGGCAGAAGAAGCCGCGCTCGTCGGCGTACGGCGTCGGCTCGAACAGGAACGCGCCGTCGATCGCCGGGACTTCGGTCGCTTTCATGGTGTCTCCCGCAGTGCGTGGGCGTGGTGGGGTGCCGGGAACAGGTCTGTGGTCAAGTCGGTGAACTGCTCCCGGAGTTGCCGGGCGGCGGCCAGGTTCCGCTCCCTGAGGGTCCGCCGCAGCTCCGCCGATCGCCGCTCAAGGGCCCGGAATTGCTCAAGGAGCCGGTCGGCGTCGACGTCGCGGGCCGGGTGGCAGTACGCGCCCAACCCCATCTGGGCCATGAGCACTTCGCTCTTCGCCGCATAGCTGAGCGCGAGCGTCGGCGTGCCGACCTTCAGGGCGCAGATCAGGTTGTGGTAGCGGGTCGCCACGACGGTGTCGGCTGCCGCCATCTCCTCCATGAGGTCGGCGAGCGAGGCCGCCTTGGCCGCGGTGACCAGCGGCGAGCCCACCGCGTCGAGGATCGCCGCGACCACCGCCTCGTCGCACTCGTCGCCGGTGACGAGGCGGACCGGCCTGCCGTCCTCAACCAGCGTACGTACGAAGCGAGTTGTCCCGTCGAGGTAGCGCCGGTGGATCTCCTCGGCCCTGGCGCGGTCGTCGTTGCCGCCGTGGAAGTCCATGACGCCGACACACACCGGGCCGCCGCCGAGCGAATCCGAAGGCGCGCTCTCCGACGGCGTCGGCAGGGCGAACGCGAGGTCCGGGTAGACCTCGTCGCGCGCGGTGTCCACGCCCATCTCCCGCATCGCGTCGCGGGACGGGACGTCCCGGTACGAGCGGTACGCGGCAAGGCGTGCCGACCACCGCACCAGGGCCCGCGTCGGCCGGTCGCGGATCGCGGCGGCGCCGACGCCGACAAGGGCGACCCGGGTGCGCGTCAGCCGGCCGGACGCGCAGAGCAGGAACAGCGAGTACGGGAAGCCCCAGGGCCGCAGCGGCAGCGTGGCCTCCAGGACGCCCATGCCCGGCACGATCACCACGTCGTGCCGGCGCACCCAGGCGGCGGTGCGGAAGACGTCGACGAGCTTGCCGAGGCCCTTCCCCGCGATCGCGCCCGCACGCGAGGCGGTCCGGTACTCCCCGCGATACCAGTGCAGCCGCGTCGCGGGGATCCCGTACCGGGCCGCGACGACCTCGGGTCCGCCGCACAGCGCGTCCACGACCGCGTCCGGGTGCTCGGCGCGGAGGTAGCCGAGCACGGCTTCGAGCGACCCGTCGTTGCCGAGGTTGCCGGAGCCGAGCAGTCCGAACACCCCCACACGTGCCGGGGTCACGCCCGCCTCCCCGGACGACCGTCACGACCCTCACGGCCTTCACGCCCCCCACGCCCCTCACGGCCCGCGACGATCGCGTCGACGGACACGGTGAGCCGGGCCGGGTCGACCGGAGCGCGGTCCTCGACCCGCTCGCCCGCGCCGGGACGGACCCGGCTGGTCGCCCACGCGGCCAGGTGGCGGTAGCAGGCGCGCCGGTCGGCCGAGGACAGCGGCGCCCGGCGGATCGCCGAGACGAAGCCCCCTACGTACTCGGCGAGCAGCCGGGGCGTCGGGTGCAGAAGACCTGCCCGGCGCGGGTCCAGGTTGACGCACCGGGAGCGCTTGGAGGGATTGGCCCGTTCGGCGCGGGTGGGGTGGTCGCGGCGGAAGTACAGCAGCTCCGGCACCTGATGGAAGGGCCCGTGCAGGCCGATCTCGGCGACGAACGTGCGGTCCGCGTGGTGGTAGCTGTCGTGCGGCTTCACGCGGCGCAGCACGTCGGCCCGGATCACGCCGTAGAAGTCGTCGCCGCCGGGCTCGAACAGCATGCTGCGGAAGCGCTCGGGCGCGCGCGGCGAGTCGGTGGCGAGCGTGTACTCGTACGGGACCTTCACCTGGCCGTCCTCGTCGATGACCGCCTGGTCGGCGTGCGCGAGGATCACGTCAGGGTGCTCGTCGAGCGCCGCCACGCAGCGCTGCAGCAGGTCACGGGCGTACAGGTCGTCGTGCGATGCCCACTTGAACAGTTCGCCGCGGCACTGGGTGAACACGTAGTTGTGGTTGGGCGCGGCGCCGACGTTGCGGGCCAGGCGGATGTAGCGGATGCGCGCGTCCTTCTCGGTGTACCGGCGGCAGATGTCCTGGGTCCCGTCGGTCGAGGCGTTGTCCGAGATGACCAGCTCGAAGTCCTCGTAGGTCTGGCCGAGCAGGGCATCGAGCGCCTCGGCCAGGTACTCCTCGCCGTTGTACACGGGCAGGCCGATGCTCAGCCGGGGTTGGGCGGTCATGACGTCCTCACTTCGGGGATGGGGTTCTTGTGGTGCTCGCGCGAGGCGGACTCTGGTGGTGCTCGCGCAGGGCGGAGCGCAGTTGCAGCCACCAGACGGCGGAACTGGAGAGGGTCGCCGCGGCGACGCCCCATGCCGAGCCGACCGCGCCGCCCGCGGCCGCTCCGCCGAGCCCGCCGCCGACGTAGCAGGCGGAGGCGAAGAGTTGGGCGCGCAGGCTGCGCCGGGCGGCGGCGAGCGCGCGAAGGCCGGCCGCGGCGCCGATGCCGAGGCCGGAGCCCGCGACCCCGAGCACGGCGGGCACGATGAGGTCGGACGCGGAGCCCCAGACGTCGCCGAGCACGAGCTCGCCCGCCCGGTCCGGTACCAGGAGCAGCGCCACGCCCCAGAGCAGCGCGGCGGCGGCGAGGCCGCCGGACAGCATGAGGCAGAACTTGGCCAGGCGGTGCGGGGCCTGCCGCAGCACCCGTGCCGCTTCGGGGACGGTGACGAGCGAAAGGCCCATCAGCAGGGCCAGGAACGGGCCGAGCAGAAGCTCGGCGCCCCGGACCACGCCCACCGCGCTCACCCCGACGATCGCGCCGAGCCCGTACGCCCGCAGCTGGGACGCGCCGCTGACGCCGACGTTCTCGACCAGGTAGCGGTAGCCGAGGTCGCGCTGCTCGCGCAGCCACGCGCGCGCCCTGTCGGGCCTCGGCCGGATGCCGGACTGGAAGCAGCCGTATCCGGCGGCCACCGCGGCCGCCGCGCCCCAGGCGAGGACGAAGGCCTCCACGCTGCCCACGCGAGCCGCCACCAGCAGGGCCGGGACGAGCGCGAGGGCTCCCAGGAGGTCGTTGACGCACGCTTTTCGTCCGGTGCCCGCGGCGAAGAACGAGTACCGCCACGCGTCTTGCAGGAGCAGCCCGGGCAGCACCACGCCGAGGGCGGCGAACGCGGGCCCCACGCGGCCGCCGAGACCGAGACCGACCACCAGGCACACCAGGCCGATGGCACCGCCGACGACGAGCGCGGTACCGGACGACCGGGCCGCCGCCCCGCGCCAGGACGCGTCCGGCACGCCGCTGAAGCGCACCACCAGCGGGTCGGTGGCAATCCCCCGGGAGACGCTGAGCACCACGCCGTAGGTCACCCAGGCCAGGCTGAACACACCGAACGCGGTAAGGCCGAGCGAGCGGGCCACGTAGATGCCCACCGCGAAGTTGGTCATGCTGCAGACCGCCTGGTCGGCAAGGCCCCAGGACAGCCGTCCCGCCATGGCCCGCTTGGCGGTGCGCCCGGCGGCGGGCCCGGCCGGGTCCGCGGTCGTCGTCTTCTCCCCCTCGGCGCTCATCACGTCATGCCTTGATCAGCCCGGCGGCGCCCAGGGCGTCGGCCGCGCCGGCGACCGTGTCGAACGGCAGCCCGGACCGCTCCGCGACGTCGAGCAGGCTGTGCTCGCCGTCAGAGAGGCTGAGCACCCAGAGCATGGCCATCTGGGCCTGCTTGGCGTCGCTGCGCCCGCCGAGCGATTCGTACAACCCCCGCCTGCCGAGCTGTGGTTCGCCGTACGGGCTGAGGTTGACGTACCGCCGGTTGCGGTCGAGGACGGCGAACGCCTCGCGGCACAACGAGAGGGTGTCCGTCATCGCCTCCGGCGAGACGAAGTCCGGGTTGTCGGCCGAGGTGTGGTACTCGGGGTAGCCGGCGTACGGGGTCCGGCTGAGCGAGCCCACGCCGAGATTGAACCCCGGTGAGCAGTACTGCCGCTCGTCGTAGCCGTACGGAGTGAACTCCTTGACACTGTGCGAGCGTTCGGAGGCGGCGAGGACGTGCCGAAGCACCCGGTCGATCTCCGCGTCGCCGCGCCTGCTCTGTTTGTACGTCAGTTGCCCCGAGTCGCCCGCGCAGGCGAGCACGAGCCCGTGCTTGACCTTCTCGATCCGCTCCGCGTTGCGGGCCAGCCAGGTGATCGCCCCGATGGTGCCGGGAGCGTAGATGAACCGGTAGGTGTAGTACGGGGTTTGCTCCGCCAACGCCCTGGCCAGGAACGTGGCCACCGCGATGCCCGCGAGGTTGTCGTTGGCCAGCGACGGGTGGCAGGTGTGGCAGGAGACGATCACCTCGTCGGGGACCTGGCCGGGGACCACGTGCTCGGCGTAGGTGAGGTGGCCGTCCGCGAGCGTGGAGTCGACACGCACCTCGTAGTCGCCGTCCGGCAGCGCGTCCAGGGTGTCCTGGGCCAGGCAGAATCCCCACTCCGGCTTGTAGTAGCTGGTGCGGTACGGCACCCAACTCGGGTGCTCCGGAAGGGTGTGCAGGTGTGCGCGCAGCTCGGACAGCGGCATGGTCCGCGACACGGGCACGCTGTAGCCGAGCACGTGCAGGCTGGACGCGGCGAAGTCGACGACGCGGTTTCCGGCGGTGTCGGCGATGTACGCGTCGCGGATGTTCCACTCCTGCGGCACGGTCCAGTCGAGCACCTGCGTCCCCGTCGGGACCTCGTGGACCTGGAGCGGGACGTACTCGCCGACGATGTCCAGGGTGGCGCGCACACCGTCGCCGGTGATGCTCCGGCAGAGCGGGTAGAGCCGCTCCACCAGTTCGTGCATCTGCTCGCCTTCTGTCGTCATCGGCGCCACCGCAGGGTGTCGTCGACGGCGCCGGTGTCGGACGCCGCGCGCAGCACGGCGAGGCGGGTGAAGCGTCGCTCGAAGTCCTCGCGTGTCAGGCCGAACTTCCGGTAGGCGTCGGCGAGTTCGAGGGCGCCGCGCTTCACCGTCCACTCGCAGTCGAAGCCGGGGATGGCGGCGCGGAACCGGGAGAAGTCCACGCGGTACGACCGCGGGTCGGCGCCGGTCTCGCCGGTGATCACCACCTTCGCCCCGGACACCGCCTCGGCGACCTGCTCGGCGATCTCGGCGACCGTGACGTTGTTGGTCTCGCTGCCGATGTTGAACGCCCGGTCGTGCACGGCTTCGCGGGGAGCGGTCAGCACGGCCGAGAAGGCCCGCGCGATGTCGACGGCGTGCACCAGCGGGCGCCACGGGGTGCCGTCGGACATCACGAGGACCTCGCCGGACAGCAGCGCGTGGCCCACCAGGTTGTTCAGCACGATGTCGGCGCGCAGGCGGGGCGAGTAGCCGAAGGCGGTGGCGTTGCGCATGTACACCGGGCTGAAGTCGCCGTCGGCGAGCGCGTGCAGGTCGTCCTCCACCCGCACCTTGGACTCCGCATACGGCGTCACCGGCCGCAGCGGGGCGTCCTCGGCCACGAGGTCGCCGCCGCCGGCGGCGCCGTACACCGAGCAGGTCGACGCGTACAGGAAGCGCCGCACTCCGGCCTCGCGGGCCAGGCGGGCCAGGTGTACGGAGGCGTGGTGGTTGATGTCGTACGTGAGTTCCGGCGCCAGCGAGCCCAGCGGGTCGTTGGAGAGCGCGGCCAAGTGGATCACGGCGTCCACCCCGGCCACGTGCTCGGCCGTGACGTCGCGCAGGTCCACCCGGTGGCCCCGCGGGTCCGCGGGCGGCGGGCCGAGGACGCAGTCGGCGAAAAGTCCCGCGTCGAGGCCGACGACTTCGTGCCCGGCGGCCTTCAGGACCGGGGCCATGACGGTGCCCAGGTATCCCTGGTGCCCGGTCAGCAGTACTCGCAAGGTGGTTCATCCCCCCAGATTGAGCGTGATTTTGGTGGCGGCGAACGCCTCGGCGTAGCGCGCGTGGCATTCGATCCCGCGGATCCGCGCGAGGCCGAGGAAGGCCTCCCGGTCGTACCAGGGCCGGTGCCGCTGCGAGGGGTAGTGCTCCTGCAACAGCCGGACCTTCTGCTCGGCGATCTCCGGCGTCAACGGCTGGTACGCCGACGGGCGGCCGAGGTCGCCGTCCCACTTGACGATCTCGTACGCGAGCACGAGGTGGTCGCGGAACGCGGTGGTCATCAGCTTCGCCAGGCCGCGGTGGTCCTGGTGGGCGTCTTCGGTGCGCGGGGCGAGGACCAGGTCGGGGTCGGTCCGCATCCGCAGTTCCTCGACCGCGGCCTTGGCCTCCTCCCAGTGCGCGGGCATCCGGCCGTCGGGCAACTTCAGTACGGTCAGGTGCAGTTCGGCGCCGGGGCAGAAGGCGGCGAGCGCGGCCTGCTCCTCCTGCTCCCGCTCGCCGCCACCGCCGGAGAGCACCAGCGCGTCGACGCGGATGCCCGGCCGCGCGAGGCACATGGTGAGCAGGGTGCCGCCCGCGCCGATGGCGATGTCGTCGCAGTGCGCGCCCACGGCGACGATCCGGTCCAGGCGGCGCCCGGCCCCGAGCCGGATCACGCGCTCACCCCCGCGCCGTCCCGCTCCCACACGGCCCACGGGCGGTCGCCCCGGGTGTAGGCGTCGTCGAGCGCGGCCCGCTCCTTCACGGTGTCGGTCGGCTTCCAGAAGCCGCGGTGCTGGTGCGCCACAAGCCGTCCCTGCTTGGCGAGTTGGGCGCAGCCGTCGGCGACCAGGTCCCCGTTCTCGGGTATGTGGTCGAAGACTTCCTGGCGGAGCACGAAGTAGCCGCCGTTCTCCCACAGCGGCATGTCGCTGACCGCGGTGATGCCGCCCACCAGGCCGCCCTCGCCCAACTCCACGCAGTGGAAAGAGGACTGCGGCGGCACGACCATCATCGACGCGCCGGCGTCGCGCCGGGAGAAGTTCTCGATCATCTCCGGCAGGGGGGCGTCGGTGAGCACGTCGGCGTAGTTGGCGAGGAACATCTCGTCGCCGTTCAGGTGGTGGCGCACCCGGCGGAGGCGTTCCCCGATCGGCGACTCGATGCCGGTCTGCGCGAACGTGATCGTCCAGTCGGCGATGTCGGTGGAGAGGAGCTCGGTCCGCCCGGCTCTCAGTACGAAGTCGTTGGACGTCGTCTCCTCGTAGTGGAGGAAGAAGTCCTTGATGTGGTGCGCCCCGTAGCCGAGGCACAGGATGAACTCCGTGTGCCCGAAGTGCGCGTAGTAGCGCATGACGTGCCAGATCAGCGGTCGCGGGCCGACCATCGCCATAGGCTTGGGCACGTCGTCCGCGGCACCGCTGCGCATCCGCATCCCGTAACCGCCGCAGAACAGAACGACCTTCATGAGTTGACCTCGACAATGCTGAGTTCCGGGATGGGAAAGACGAGGCGGCCGCCCCACTCGTGCACGAAGGACAGTTGCTCGGTCAGTTCGGCGCGCAGGTTCCACGGCAGGACGAGGACGTAGTCCGGCTTGTCGGCGGCGATCCGCTCGGGCGGCAGGATCGGGATGCGGGTGCCCGGGGTGAACCTGCCGTGCTTGTAGGGGTTGCGGTCGACCGTGTACGCGAGCAGGTCGGGCCGGATGCCGCAGTGGTTGAGCAGGGTGTTGCCCTTGCCGGGGGCGCCGTAGCCGACGACCGTCTCGCCGCGCTCGGCCGCCTCGATGAGGAACTTCAGGAGGTCCCGGCGCACCTTGGCCACCCGGGCGGCGAACTCGGCGTACCCGGACAGCTCCTGAAGCCCGGCGGCCTTCTCCCGGGCCAGTACGTCGGCGACCTGCTGCGACGGCTCACCGGCCGCCTCGGTCGGGCGGGCCCAGAGCCGGATGGAGCCGCCGTGCGTGGGCAGCAACTCCACGTCCACGAGGGCGAGTCCGCCGCTCGCGAGGGCCCGGATCGCGGAGGCGACCGTGTAGTACTGGAAGTGCTCGTGGTAGATCGTGTCGTACTGGTTCTCCTCGATCAGGGTCAGCAGGTGCTGCACCTCGATGGAGACCCAGCCGTCGTCGGCGACCAGGGCGCGCAGGCCCTGGGTGAAACCGACCACGTCGGGGATGTGCGCGTACACGTTGTTGGCCACGACCAGGTTCGCCGGGCCGTGCTCGGCGCGGACGGCCGCGCCGGTCTCCGGGCTCAGGAACTCCGTGAGCGTGGGCACGCCCGCGTCCCGTGCCGCGGCGCCGACGTTCACCGACGGCTCGATGCCGAGGCAGCGGATCCCGCGGTCCACGACGTGCTTCAGCAAGTACCCGTCGTTGCTGGCGACTTCGACCACGAAGGCGTCGGAACCCTCGGAACCCTCGGAGCCCTCGGAGTCGAGACCCACCTTCCGCACGGCGTCGGCGACGTACGTGCGCGCGTGCTCCACCCAGGAGGTCGAGTACGAGGAGAAGTACGCGTACTCCTTGAACGTCTCCTCAGGCGTGATCAGCGGAGGTATCTGCGCCAGCCAACAGGCCGTGCAGACCCGCAGATGCAGCGGGTACGCGGGCTCTGCCCGGTCCAGTTGGTCCGCGGCGAGAAAGCTCTCGCACGGCGGGGTCGCCCCCAGGTCGACGACGCTCCCCATCGCCGTCGAGCCGCAGAGTCGGCATCGAGTCATTTACTGCCCCCATTGATTCCGTTCATTTACAGCCCCCCATTGATTCCGTCCGCCCCGCGATCGCGGAGCGGTACCCCTCCTCCAGGCGCTCCAGGCCGACGGCCGGGCTGAACCCCTGCTCGTATCGGCGCCGGGCCGCCTGTCCCATCTCCCGGTTGCGGTCCTGGTCGGCCGCGATCCGGCGGATGCGGGACGCGAGCGAGGCCGCGTCGCCCGGCTGGTGAAGCAGCCCGGTCACCCCGTCCTCGACGAGTTCGACGAAGGCGCCGTGATCGGCGGCGACGGCCGGGACCCCCGCCGCCATCGCCTCCGCGACCACGAGCCCGAACGTCTCCATGACCGTCGAGGGCGCCACCACGGCCACCGCACGCGCGACGGCCTTCCGGCACTCCTCCGGGTCGTACAGACCGACGTACCGCACGTCGTCCCGGCCCGCCGCCCAGGCGGTCACCTCCCGCTCCAGCGGCCCCGCGCCCGCGATCACGAGCGGCACGCCCACACCGCCGTCCGCCGCGACCTGGTCCCACGCGGTCATGAGCAGCCGCATGCCCTTGCCCTCCGCGAGCCGGCCGAGGAAGAGCAGATGCTCGCCCTCGCCCTCCCGGCGGGCACCCGGGTCGGGGACGAAGTTGTGCTTCACCGCGAGCCGTTCGGCCGGCATGCCGGAGCGTACGAGGACGTCGCGCTGCGCCGCGGAGATGCAGAAGAACCGCTCCACGCCGGACCACCACCGCCGCCGGTTGACGGTCATGCTGACCGCGAGCGGCACCGTCGCGAGGCGGGAGTCGCGGTAGCAGCCGTGCCGGACGGCGGGCAGCGCCATCGCGGAGCCGACACACTCGGTGCACCGGCGGCCGTCCCGGTGCAGCGTGCCGGGCGGGCAGACCTGGGTGTAGTTGTGCAGCGTCGCGACGACGGGCACACCGGCGTCGGCGCAGGCGGCGAGCACCGCGGGCGACAGGAGCGGGAAGACGTTGTGGACATGCACCACGTCAGGGCGCTCCGCGCGCAGACGGGCGGCCAACTCCGAGCGGACCCCCGGGTTCCACGGCACGAGGAGCGGCACCGCGACCTTGCCGAGCAGGGACTTCGCGGCGATGTCGTCGCTGCGCCGCTCGAACAGGTCGACCCGGTGGCCGGCCGCGCGCAGCAGCCCCACCTCCTCTTCGACCACCCTGTTCTCCCCGCTCGGCTGCGCCGAGGAGTAGCGGTTGTGCACCACGAGTACGTGCATGGTCAGGTCACCTCCGGGCCCATCGCGGGACACGTCGTCGGGGAACTGCGGGCGTCGGCAGGTGCGTTGCGGCGGTCGGCAGGTGCGTTGCCGCGGCGGGTGCCGCGAGCAGCGAGGCGGCCAGGGCCAGGTGCAGCAGGTACGGCGAGGCGTCGGCGAGGCCTGCCTCGGTGTACGACGAGATGGCGCAGTAGCTGATCAGGAAGATCGCGCAGGCCCGCGGCAGCGACGGCGGCCGCAGCAGCGCGACACCGGCGAGGACGATCATGAAAGCGGCCACGATGGTGACGCCGATCAGACCCTGCTCGTGGTACGCGGCGAGCCAGCTGTTGTCGATCGGCAGGCCGCCGAACGACTTGTCGCTCAGGCCCATGCCGAACACCTTCTCGCCGGTCGTCCGGGGCGCCGCGAGCAGGGCGTCCCAGACCTTGGCCCGGCCGGTGAGGTCGGACAGGTTCTCCTGGCTCTGTCCGCGCAGGTACCAGGACTGCATCGCGGAGCTGAACGCCACCGCGGCCACCGCGGCGATCACCACCGTCCAGGCGAAGAACCGGCGGGCGGCGGCGCTGGTCAGGACGAGCGAGCCGATCGCGAGGACAAGCCCGATGAGCAGGCCCAGCGTGGCCGTGCGGGTATGGGTCAGCGCGAGCAGGACGAGCGACGGCACGATGACCAACGCCGCGCTGGCCCCCGTGGTTTGACGGCCCAGGACGAGCAGCACGGTGAGCCCGATGATCACTGCGGCGTACTGCCCGATCTGCGGCGGGGTGAGCGGCCACAACGCGCCGACGAGGCGTCCGCCGTAGTACTCCGGCATGGCCGTGCCCGGTGCGACGACAAGGCCCGCGGCCACCGACACCAGCACCACGAAGTACATCCGGATGTGGTGGCGGACGAATGTCACGCTGCCGTCCCACCAGCGGCTGAGCAGCCACAGCGTGCCGACGAACAGAGCGAGCCGTCCGCAGCGGAACAGCGCCCCGTACCCGACCTCCAGGTTCGCGCTGGAGATCACGCTCGGCACGAGCAGCAGGGTGAGCAGGAACACGAAGGCGCTGGGCCGGATGCGCAGCCGCAGATTGAGCGCGAGCGCCAGCGCGAACGCGGAGACCAGCGCGCCCATGGTGGCCATCTGGATGAGGGAGCGGGGCAGCGTGACGACGGTCTTCGCCCCGGCGGAGCCGAGCGTGTTGAGGGCGAGCAGCGCCCAGACGATCCCGACGGCCTTCGGTGTCCCGGCGGGCTGTGCCTCGGTGCCGGGCCGCGTGCCCGCCGTGTCGGGTCCGCCCGGCAGAGCGCCGCGCCTTCCCGTGTCCGCTCCGCCCGGCAGTCCGCCGCGCATCAGGTCCCCTGCCATCTCAACCACCAGCCCGTGGGGTGAAGGTGCTGCCCGCGTCCTGCTGGTACGGCGCGCCCTGCCACTGCCCGGAGTCGAGCTTCTGGTCCGTGTTCTCCGCGACGAAGCTCCACGGTCCGCGGTAGACGTTGTCGCGCCAGCGGTTGTGCTGCTCGTGGGTGATCGCCTCCGCCACCCGCTTGCCCTTGTACGGCGACCACTTGGGATAGGTGCCGTAGTTGGACAGGACCGCCATGCGGCCGCACTGCGCCGCGCACTTGACGACGGACTTGTCCAGCGTGAAGCGGTTGTCGTGGATGTCGACGCGCTGGGTCTTCCACCGGCAGTCGGCCAGGAGCGGCGCCTTGGCGATCGCCGGCCGCTTGCAGCGGTCGGTGTCCTTGACCAGCAGCGTGCAGTAGCCGGTGGAGGTGTTGGCCGGGCTGTTGCAGAACCGGTCGGAGTTCTCCCAGAGGGTGATCCCGTTCCAGTTGTCCTCAAGGACGTTCCGGGAGATCTCCAGCTTGTCGGTGCGGGCCTTGATCCGTGGTTCGCCGCCGGCCTCGGAGATGTAGAGGGTCGCGTACGGGAAGTCGTCGCCGTTCTTGGCGCCCTTGCGGCCGTCGACCCAGTTGTTCCGCCGGATCGTGTTGTTCCGGACGACCGCGTTGTAGCTGGTCTCGTACATCAGGGCGGCGCCGTCGTTGGCTTCGAGGACGTTGTTCTCGATGCGGAAGTCGTTGTTGTTGTTGTCGGCCCACAGCCCGACCCCGCGGTTGTCGTGCACCCAATTGCCGCGGATGTCGGCGCCGTCGACGGCCCAGAACTTGATGCCGCCGGTGCAGCCGCAGCCCGGGTTCTTCCGCTCCCAGTCGTCGGTGTTGTTGCCCACGACCTCGTTGCCCTCGACGACCAGGCCCTCGATGGAGTCACCGGTCTTGTACGCGTTCATTCCGTACTGCCCGTTGTCGCGCAGGCAGCTCGCGCGGACCCGCTGGCGGGCACCGGCCATCAGTCCGGCGCCGGAGTTGTACTGGATCTTCGCGTGCTCGATCACCCAGCCGTCGGCCATGTCGTGGTTGACGACGCCCTCGTTGTTCGGCGCGACGAAACGCTCCACGGTGAGGTGGCTGATGGTGACGCCGGTGGCGGTGCCGCTGAACGCGTACTGGTTGGTCTTGCGGCCGTCGAGCACCGCGCCCGGGGCGCCGATGTAGCGGTTCCCCTTCTTCGTCATGACCTGGGCGTAGCGGTCCGGTTCGAGCCTGTGCTTGCCGGGGCGGAGCCAGAACGTGGTGTTCGGGGGGCTGCTCTTGGTCTTCGCGGCCAGGTCGCCGACCACCTTGGGGTCGACCGTCACCGCGCCCGCCGGAGCCTTCGCGGGACCGGCCGTGGGCTTGGCGCACACCCGCGCCACGGACGCGGCGGGCGCCCCGGACTTGGAGGCACCGGCCTTCGACGGCGCGCCGCTGGGGTCCGCCGGGGAATCCGACGTACTCGTACAGCCGGTCACCGCCAGCAGGGCAAGGGCCAGCGGTGCCGCCGGCCGTGCCCAGTGCCGCCACTTGATTCCCACGTGTCCTCCCCCCTAGCCGCGGAACCTGAGTACGGTCGTGAACCCCTCCACGCCGTCGGCGAAGCCGGTGCCGACCAGCGTGGTGGCGGGTTCCTTGCGCCCGAAGCCCGCGGAGTACCAGCCCAGCGGCGGTTCGGTCTCGCCGCGGTGCGCCCGCCAGGACAGTTGTCCGGGCAGGTCGAGCACCGCGGAGCGGTCCTCGCCGTCGCGGGTCCAGGTGAGCACGGCCCAGTTCCCCACCAGGTCCGCGGAGATCGCCGGGCCGAGGTGGAACGCCAGGCGCACGGCCCGGCGCGGACCGTCTTTGCTGCTGACCTCGTCGACGACCCGTAACTCCTGGCTCCCGGCGGTCAGTTCGACCCGGCGGCGGTGTACGGCGCGCTGGTAGCCGTCGTGTTCGGCGCTCCAGCAGGCCACACCCTCGCTGGAGGTGTCCGCGACCAGGACGCGGCTACGGGCGTGCCGGGTCCACAGGAACGGGCCGCCGGAGGCGGACTGGTCGGCGCCGTCCAGCTCCAGGGTGTTGTGGCCGAGGGTCGACCGGAAGTACCGCCGCCACTCGGGCTGCCCGTGGTAGCAGTACGTCCCGGGGTCGGCGAGGACATCGACCCCGTCGTGCCGGACCTCCAGGGACAGGGCGTCCGCGTGGGCGTGCGCGGCGATGGAAAGGAACCCGTGCGGACCGCCGTCGCAGCGGCACCAGATCCCGTCCGGGCCGCGCAGGATGGTCATGCCCGCGTCGGCGAAGTGCGCCGGCCGGCTTGCAGGGCGGGTCACCCTTCCGTTCTTCGCGTACGGCCGGATGAGCGCGGCGAGCAGCGGGGTGCGCACATCGGTGCCGGTCACCGCCGGCCACCAGTCGAGCCGCCCGAACACGGCGTCCCCGGTGGCGAGGAGCGAGCCCCAGCGGTCCGTGCCCGCGCCGTCGACGATCAGACCGTGCCCGTCGTCCGCGTCGCCTTGGCGTGGCGGCCGTAACCGGTCGTCGACGACGGCCGCGAGCGCGTCGGTCATCCGCAGCAGTACGAGGCGGATCGACGCGGGGACCGGCACGGCGGCGGCATCCGCCTCGGCCACCGCGGCCAGGCCCAGCTCAAGGACGAGTCCGTGGTACTCGGAGGCCAGCTCGCGGTTGAGACCCGAGTCGAAGGTGTTGCCGCGCAGATGCCGCTCCAGGGACCGCAGCGCGTCGGCCCGCCAGCGCGCCGAGGTGGGGAACCACCCGAAGGCGCAGGCCGCGGCGAACTGCCCGGCGGCCTCGGCGATGACGTGGTTGTTCGCCGAGGATCCCCGGCTGGGGAAGGCGGCGAGCCAGCGCTGGTGGTGCCAGATCTGGTTCAGCGCCACCGGGTTGTCCTCGAACAGACCGGCCGCACCGTGCCAGCCGTCGAGCAGCCGGCGGACCCACACCCAGGAAAGGAGCCGGATGCCCAGCTCGATGCCGCTGATCCAGTGCACGCCGCGCAGCGGCGGGTTGGCCTTCCACCACGACCGAAGGTGCCCGTCCACGCGCTCGGCGTACCGCTCGTTCCCGGTGAGCGCGTAGGCGGCGGCGAGCACGGTCAGGTACTGATGCCGGGACAGCTCCCAGATCTGCTTGATGTCGCCGACCGCGTCCTCGTTCCGGTACGGCACGTCGAAGGCGTAGCCCCACGGGGCGCGGCGACCGGTCTTCGGGTCGCTCCACCAGTCCGGGTCGTCCAGGTCGTCGCGGACCACGCCGAAGTACTCGGCGTGCCCGTACATCAGCCGGTCCGCCTCGGCGATCAGGCGTTTCGCCGCGTCCGGGGGTATCGCGGCGACGGTCCCCGCGGGCAGTACCGCGGTGAACCGGGCGCCGGTCACGCTCGGGCACTTGGGCCGCGCCGACCGCCACCGCCTTCTGCGCACCGCGTCGCCCGCCCGGCCGCCGACCTCCTGCGGCCCCATCCGGGAGAGGCGCCGCAGGTACCAGCCCGCGCTCATGCTCATCGCGACCTCGCCAACGTCACCGGCGCGCCGCCGACCAGGCCCGCCTGCACGGCGAGGGTGGCCGACGTGGTGGCGACAAGGGACTCCAGCGGCACGGGCATCGGCCCGCCGGTCCGCACGGCCTTGACGAACGCGGCCAGTTCGGCGTTCTGGCCCTTGTCCCGGGCTTTGGGAAGGCGCGAACTGACCCACTTCTTGGGGCCGTACACCGCTGCTCGTACGAAGTCGTCGAGCCGCAGCACCTTGCCGTCCGCGATCAGGTCGAGGGTCTCCTTGGGGAAGCCGGACGGTCCTGTGGTGACGTAGCTGAGGGTGGCGGTGGACCCGTCGGGGTAGCGCAGCACGACCTGGAGGTCGTCGTTGCCGGGCGTGGCGGTCGCGTACACCGAGACCGGGTCGGCGCCGAGCAGCCAGCTCGCCGTGTCGATGAAGTGCCCGCCCTCGCCCGCGAACCGCGAGCCCTCGGTGCCCTGCTGGAGGTACCAACTGCCGTGCTGCAACCGGCCCGCGTTGACGAGGTAGCGCAGGCTCGCCGGACCGGTCCGGGCGCCGAACTGCTTCCTGGCCTCCTGCAGCAGGGGCGCGAACCGGCGGTTGAAGCCGACCTGGAGCCGGTCGTTGCCGGACTCCTCCACCGCCGCGAGCACGCCTGCCAGGTCTTCTTCGGTGAGCGCCAGGGGCTTCTCGACGAACACGGCCTTGCCTGCGAGGAGTGCCTTGCGGGTCAGTTCGGCGTGCGAGCTGTGCCGGGTCACGACGAACACCGCGTCGACGGCACTGTCGCCGAGCACGGCGTCGAGGTCGGTGGTCGCCTCGGTGAAGCCGAACTTCCGCTTCGCGTTGACCCCGGACAGCGCCGTCGTGGTGACGACCGTGGACAGCTCGACGCCCTCGCGCTCGGCCAGGTGCGGCAGCAGCATCGACGTCGCGTAGTTCCCCGCGCCGACGAACGCGACGCGCACGGGCGACTTGGCGGACCGGGCCGGGGTGGTCCGGGCCGTGGCGGACGTGGACGCTGTGCCGCCGCGCCGTCGCACCGCGGGCACGGCCACCACCGGAGCCTCCGCCTCCTCCTTCTGTTCGGGGTAGCGGAACAGCACGGCCACGGCCTTCAGGTCGCCGTCCTTCAGGCGCTGGTACGTCTCCACGGCGTCGTCGAAGTCGGCGATGTGGGAGACCAGGGGCTCCACGTCGACGCGGTCGCGGGCGACGAGATCGAGGAAGCACGCCAGGTTGCGGCGCTCGGTCCAGCGCACGTAGCCGATCGGGTAGTCGCGCCCCTCCAGCTCGTACTCCGGGTCGTAGCGCCCGGGGCCGTACGAACGCGAGAACCGTACGTCGAGCTCCTTCTCGTAGTACGCGTTCCACGGCAGGTCCAGGCGGCACTTGCCGATGTCGACGACCCGGCCGCGGTCCCGGCAGAGCCGGGCGGCCAGCTCGACGGGCTGGTTGCTGCCGCCGCCGGCGGCCAGGTACACCTGGTCCACGCCGTGCCCGCCGGTGAGCTCGGCGACGGCCGATTCCACGGCCGCGGACGCGGGATCACCGCAGGCCGCGGCGCCCAGGCGCTCCGCCAGCTCGCAGCGCGCCGGGTCGGGGTCGGCCCCCACGACGCGTACTCCCGAAGCGGTGAGGAGCTGCGCCACCAACTGGCCGATCAGGCCGAGGCCGATGACCAGGGCCACGTCGCCGAGTTGGGGCTCGCCGCGGCGGACACCCTGCATCGCGATCGACCCGACGGTGCCGAAGGCCGCGTGCCGCGGCGCGAGGCCGTCCGGCACCGGGGTGTAGAGGTTCTTCGGCACCCAGTTCAGCTCGGCGTGCAGCGCGTGCTCGTTGCCGGCGCAGGCCACGTGGTCGCCGACCGCCACGTCGTCGATCCCGGCGCCGACCTGCTCGACCACCCCGCACAGCGAGTAGCCGAGCGGCGTGTAGGAGTCCAGCTTGCCCATCACCTTGCGGTAGGTGGCGGGCAGCCCGTTGGTGGCCACGCTCTGCGCGACCTTGGCCACCTGGTCGGGGCGGGAGCGGGCCTTGCCGAGCATCGACATGCCGGCCTCGGAGACCTTCATGAGCTCGGTCCCCGTGGAGATCAGCGAGTAGGCGGTGCGGACCAGCACACCGCCCGGCTTGCATCCCGGCACCGGCACGTCGAGTACCGCAAGATCGCCGCTCTTGTAGTTCTGTACAACCTGCTTCACCCGAAGTCCCCTTGTTCCTACGCCGTCAAGCGGGTGCTCTGACCGGAGCCAGAGGTCGCGCCGCGATACCAGTACTCGAGAGTCAGCACATGCCAGAGGTGCTTGGAGAAGTCCCGCTGCCCCGCGGCGTCCTCGGCGACCATGCGCGCGAGCGCGTCACGGCGAAGGAGACCGGAGTTGACGAGCACGCCGTCGTTGACCACCTCGCGCACCAGCGGCGCGAGGTCCCGGCTCATCCAGGCCCGCAGCGGGGCGCTGAACAGGCCCTTGGGCCGGTACACGATCTCCTTGGGCAGGATCGAGGTGGCCGCCTCCTTGAGCACGGCCTTGCCCTGCCGTCCGACGATCTTGCGGTCGCCGGGCACCGCGAACGCCGCCCTGACCACCTCGACGTCCACGTACGGCACCCGCACCTCGGTCGACGCGGCCATGCTGGAGCGGTCCGTGTACGCGAGGTTCAGGCCCGGCAGGAACATCCGGGCGTCGCCCAGGCACATGCGGTTGACGAAGTCGTCGAGGTCGTTGTCCTCGTAGATGTCCGCGTGCTCGGTCAGCACGTCGTCGACCGTCCCGGCCAGGTCGGGATCGACGAGGGCGAGCAGTTCCTCCTGGTCGTACATGGTGTAGCTGCGCCGGAACGCGGTCTCCTCCGGCAGCTCGGCGAAGGAGAGGAACCGCTTCGCGAACCGCACCGACCGGTACCCGCGGCGGGCCGTGGCGACCGGCAGCCGGTCCACCGTCGCGGAGAGGCCGCGCCGCAGCGGCCGCGGGACGCGCTGGTAGCGCAGCGCGAGCGTGTTGGCCAGGTGCTTGCGGTAGCCGGCGAACAGCTCGTCGGCGCCCATCCCCGAGAGCATCACCTTGACCCCGGCCTCCCGGGCGGCCTGGCAGATCAGGAAGGTGTTGATCGCGGCGGGGTCGCCGATCGGCTCGTCCAGGTGGTACGTCATCTCCGGCAGCAGGTCGAGTACGTTCGGCGCGATCTCGATCTCGTGCAGGTCGACGCCGAACCGCTCGGCCACCTGCCGGGCGTAGCGCAGGTCGTCGGGCATCGCCTCGAACTTGGCGTCCTCGGCGCGGAACCCGATCGTGTAGGCGGAGATCCCGGGCCGGTCGCGGGCCGCGAGGGCGGTCAGGTAGCTGGAGTCGAGGCCGCCGGAGAGGAAGGTCGCCACGGGGACATCGGAGAGCAGGTGGCGCCGGGTCGACTCCTCGACGATCGCGGCGAGGTCCGGCCGCTCACCGCTGCGGGCCCGCTCCCGGCCCTCGGTGGCGACGTCCCTCAGGTTCCAGTACTGCCCGCGCTCCACCCGGCCGTCGGGCCGGCACCGCAGCCAGCTCCCCGGCGGCAGCTTCTCCGCCTCGCGGAAGGCGCACCGCGTGTCCGGCACCCAGTAGTACAGCAGCGAGGCCACCAGCGCCCCGTGGTCCACCTCGAGGGACCCGCCGGTGGCGGCGGCGAGCGCCTTCAGCTCGGAGGCGAACACCAGACCCGCGCCGCGCCGGAGCAGGAACAGCGGCTTGATGCCCAACTGGTCGCGGGCGAGCACCAGTTCACCGGTGCGTTCGTCGAAGATCCCGAACGCGAACATGCCGCGCAGCCGGGGCAGACAGTCCGTGCCCCAGCGCCGCCAGGCCTCAAGCACCACCTCGGTGTCGGAGGTGCCGCGGAAGCGCACCCCGGCCGCCGCCAACTCGGCACGCAGTTCGGGCGCGTTGTACAGCTCGCCGTTGTACGTCAGGACGAGGCCGTCGGAGACCATCGGCTGGGCGCCGGTCTCGGACAGGTCGATGATGGCCAACCGGCGGTGCCCGAGGTGCACTTCGCCGTCACCGGCGGAGTGGCTGTACCGTCCCGCCCCGTCCGGACCGCGGTGGGCGAGGGTCTCGGTGAGCCGGTCGGTCACGACCTTCCCGTCCGGCCATCGGTAGGTGCCTGCTATGCCACACACGTCTTACCGCGCCTCCTGGTCGGTGTCCGGGACTCGTACGGCCCGTGACGGCCGCTCCGCCGGCAGTTGGCCCATTCCGTTCTGCCGGGCCAGCCGCTCGCTGTGCCCCCGCAGCGCGATGTGCTGCCCGTCCCACAGCGTGCCGTCGGTGCGGTCACGCCGATCGGGGTCGATCAGCACCACGCCGATCACCGGAACGCACTGGTCCGCGAGCTGCCGCGCCACGGTGTGCAGCCACGCGGCGCTGCCGTGCCCGGCACGCACGACCAGGACGGTCTGGCCGCCGAGGTACTGGAGGTCGGTCCAGGCAGTGCCGGGCGCGACCGAGCCGACGCCGAGCCGACGCACGTGACGCGGCACGGACTCGGCACGCTCGCCGCTGACGACGTCCGGGTCCCCCGGCTGCCGACGGCTGTTGGCGAGCTGCGGCCCCGGCAGACCGTCGACGACGACCACCGGACCCTCCGCAGCCAGTGCCCTTGCGACGTTCAGGGCGATCTCGCTCGTGCCGCGCGCGCAGCCCAGTTCGAGCAGCGACACCGGTTCCGTGGAGCCGCGCACGACGCGGGCCAGGGTCGTGGTGAGCCGTTCGCGTGCCGCGCCGTCCCGTCGGCGCCGCCACAGCCTGAGCGACAGGCGGCGCGCGCGGCGCAGCTCCGCGATGACCGAGGCGCCCAGGTGCACCGCGATGTCCCGGCGCAGCACGGGGCGGTCCGCCACCACCGCGCCGACCGCGGCCACCGCGAGGCCGAGGACGAGCCCGAGGGCGAACCCGATCCCGGCGTCGGTGACGGCCGCCTTGGGCAGGGAGTGCTTCACCGCGCGCGGGGCGTCCACGATCTGCGTCCCCGCGATGAGCTTGGGCGTGCCGACGCGCGCCTCCTCGGCGCGCTGGTCGAAGTCGGCGATCCGCGAGTTGAGTTCGGCCCGGCGGGCGAAGAGCGACTCGATGCTCGCCGCCTCCTTCGGGTCGCTCTCCGGCGAGCGGCCTCCGATCGCCTCGTTGACCTTGGCGAGCTCGTCCCGCATGCGGTCGCGCTGGTCGCGCAGGGCCTTGGACTCGGCCTTCGCGGCTTCCCGCATCCGCTTCACGTGGTCGGCGACGAAGGCGTCGGCCAGCGCCTTGGCCCGGGCCACCGCGTCCGCGTCGGTCTCACCTGTCACATCGATCTGCAGCAGGTTGTTGGTCAGGCCGGTGCCCCGGTAGTCCGCCATGAAGTCCTCGGGTTTTTCCGGGGACTTGAGGGTCCGCAGGGCGCGTTCGGCGATCCGCGTGGTCTTCAGCAGCTCCACGTCGGTGCGGATCAGCGTTCCGGTGTCGTTCGGCTGGTCCTCCTGGTGCGCGACGAGGACCTTGGTCGCCGCGGTGGGCGGCGGCGGCATCAGGACCGCGAACGCCGCGCCGAGCAGCAGCCCGACGAGTGCCAGGGCGCCCCAGAGGCGGCGGCGTCTGCGCACCGACACCACCAGCGCGTGCAGGTCGAAGAGCGGAGTGGCGGCCGAGGACTCGGACGTCTTGTGCGTTGTCTTGTGCGTTGGCTTGTCCGTAGTCACACTGCACCTCCCCTGGCGTCGGCGCCGACCGCGACCGTCGGCGTGGCGCCCTCCGCGGGCCGGTCGGCGGTCCGCGCCGGGCGGGCCCGGACCTGGCCGGCGAGGACGATGCCGACGACCTCGTGTCTCGCGTCCGCGCACGCCTCGGCGATCCCGGCGAGCTCTGCCGCGGTCCAACTGCCCGCGCTGAGCACGACCAGGGCACCGGTTTCGGTGCCGCGGTCCGGCACCAGCGGCCGGGACACCGGGACCTCCACCACCCGCAGCGCGGGGTATCCCCTGCCCGAAGAGCCCGGGTCGCTCTTCGCCTCGGTGACGAGCTGCCCGGCGGCCCTGCGGCCGATCTCGTCGCCGTCCGGTACGACGACGAGCAGCCGTCGCGGGCCCGGCACCTTCTCCCGGAGGCGGGCGCACACCCGTTGGTAGCGGACCCGTCTGTCGGCCTCGTCGCCGGACATCCGGGGGGTCGGTACGTCCCACCGGGTGTCGACGCCGAGGATCCTGCGGATCCGGGCCCGCGAGCCACCGCCTTCCGGCCGGTGCGCGGACCGTTCTCCGGGCACGTCGACGCTGCCGAGGAGCGCCGAGCCAAGGGCCGCGGCGATCTCCGGCTCGGTGCGAAGGCGGCGGCTCGCCCGTGCGGCGGCGAGATGGCCGATGACCGCGAACAGGAAGAACAACAGCGCCCCCGCGGCGATGAGTTGCGTCCTCGTCGGCGGTGCCTCGCCGGTCGGCCGGACCGCGGGACCCATCACGACCATGTTGGCCTTGTTGGACGCCGGGTCGGCCTCGTCCAGCTTCTTCATGGCCTCCTGCAGCGAGGTGCGCAGCTTCTCCAGCTCGGTGCGGGCCTGCACGCTCTCCACGGTCTGCCCCGGATCGGCCGCGTTGGCCAGGTCGGTGATGCGGCGGTTGGTCTGCGCGACCTTCTCCCGCAGCGTCTCCGACCCCCCTGACCCCGACGCCGCGTCGGGGTCGGTGTCCTCGCCCGCGAGCCGCGCGGCGAAGGTGACGAATTGCTTGGCCACCTGGTCGGAGAGCTTCTGTGCGCGCTCCGGTGATTCGGCCGTGCCCGAGATCTTGATGATGTTCCCGTCGGCGGCCTTGGCGCTCACCTGGTCCCGCAGCTCGCTGCCGCTGACACCGCTCCAGTCGAGCGCGCCGGCCGCGCGGTCGACGACCGCCGAGCTGGACGCGATCTCTGCCTGCGTCAGCAGCTCGCGCTCCTCCCACTGCCCCGCGAGCAGTACGGAAGTCGACGTCGTGTAGCTCGGCGGGAACAGCAGAGAGGCGCCGTACCCAAAAATCGCGCCCGTCACCGCGACGATGGCGAGAAGCCGCCAACGCCGGCGGAAGATCCGCCCGATCGTGACCAGGCGTATTGCTTCTTCACTCAACTGCGCTGCCTCTTCTTCCCTGTACGGTCCTGGGCGCCCGCCGGCGCCGGGGTGCGGCCGCGGCAGGCGGCGGCGTAGGCGGCGAGCAGGGACTCCTGCGAGTTCCGCCACGAGAGCTGCCCGCTGATCCGCTCCTGGCCGACCTTGCCCATCCGGGCCCGCTCCTCCGGGTCGTCGAGCAGCAGCGCGACGAGCCGGGCGAACTCGGCCTCGTCGTTGGCGGGCGCGTACACGGCGGCGTCACCGGCGGAGACGCGCGCCTCCCGGAGGTCGAACGAGACGATCGGCCGGCCCATCGCCATGTACTCGAGGACCTTGTTCATGGTCGACACGTCGTTGAGCGGATTGCGCGGGTCGGGCGAGAGGCACACGTCCGCGGTGGACAGGTAGCGCACCAGGTCGGCGTCCGGAACGCGCCCGGTGAACTGCACCTGTTCCGAGAGCCCGAGCTCCCGGGACAGCTCCACCATCGCGTCGAAGGCGTCGCCGGAGCCGACGAACACCGCGTGCCAGTCTGTCCGCCCGAGCTCGTCGCGCAGCTTCGCGAGGGCCCGCAGGGCGTAGTCGACGCCGTCCTGCGGCCCCATCACGCCCAGATAGCACAGCAGATGGGGCTTGCCGCGCTTCAACTCCGGCTCGGGCGGCACCGGTTGGAACCGCTCGACCGCGGGCGCGCTGCGCACCACGAAGACGTCCTCGGGTCTCTTGCCGCCACGGCTCACCGCGACGTCCCGGTAGCTCTCGTTCGTGGCGATCACGATGTCCGCAGCCTGGTAGGTCAGCCGTTCGACGGCGCACACGGCGCGGTAGAGCAGGTCCTTGCCGCGGTCGAAGCGGGAGAGGTACAGCTCGGGCACCAGGTCGTGCTGGTCGAAGACGAACCGCGCGCCGCGCCGCGTCAGCCACCGCGCGGGCAGGAACAGCAGGTCCGGCGGGTTGCAGGCGTGCACGACGTGGACCGGGCCGACCTTGCGGGCGAGCCGGTACGTGTGCCACAGGGCCGTGCCGTACTCCTTCAGGTAGCCGGCCGGGCCGCCGGTGGCCGCGCGCAGCGGGTAGCGGTGGATCCGCACCCCGTCGATCTCCGCCTCCGGCTCCGTGTCCCGCTTCTCCCCGCGGGGGCAGATGACGTGCACCTTCCAGCCCGCGTCACGCAGTGTCGTGCACTCCTGCCACACCCGCCGGTCGAAGGGCACCGACAGGTTCTCCACCAGGATCAGCGCGCGCCGTTCCGGCCGGTCGCTGCCTTTCGCATTACCAAGCAAGGCCCATGTACCCCGGTTCGGCCCGGCGCGCCTCGGCGTCGGGAAGGCGGATGAGATCGATCAGGACGGGTCCTTCGCCATGCGGAAGCGCCGCGAGGACGGCCGGATCCTTGGTGCCGACCAGGCACACCTCGGCGTGCTCGATCACCTCGTCGACGGAGTCCGCGAGGAGCTGCGCGAGGTGCGGAAGGCGGGTCTCGATGTACTCGCGGTTCGCGCCCATCAGCCGGGAGAGGCTCACGTTGGCGTCGTGGATCTTCAGTTCGTAGCCCTTGCCGAAGAGCCGCTCCGCCAGCTCGACGAGCGGGCTCTCGCGGAGGTCGTCGGTGCCGGGCTTGAAGGACAGGCCGAACAGGCCGACGCGGCGCTTGCCGGTGCGCTCGACCAGGTCCACCGCGCGCTGCAGATGGTCGGAGTTGGAGGGCAGCACATGGGCGAGAATGGGCACCGAGACGTCGGCCCGCTGCGCCGCGTGCACCAGGCTGCGCAGGTCCTTGGGCAGGCAGGAGCCGCCGAAGGCGAAGCCGGGCCGCAGGTAGGCGGAGCTGATGTTCAGCTTGCGGTCGGCGAGGAACACGTCCATCACCTGGTGCGAGTCGACGCCTAGAGCCTGGCACACCGCGCCCAGTTCGTTCGCGAAGCCGATCTTGAGGCCGTGGAACGCGTTGTCCGCGTACTTGATCGCCTCGGCCGCCGGGACCGGCACCCGGAACACCTCGCCGGGCAGGCCCTCGTACAGCGCCGCCACCACGTCGCCGCTCTCCGCGTCGAGTTGGCCGATGACGGTCTTGGGCGGGTCGAAGAAGTCCCGCACGCTCGTGCCCTCGCGCAGGAACTCCGGGTTGACCGCGACCCCGAAGTCCACCCCGGCCGTGCCGCCCGCGTGCTTCTCCAGGATCGGCACGAGCAGGTTCAGGCAGGTGCCCGGGAGCATGGTGCTGCGGAACACGACGGTCTGCCGCCCGCCCCGCTCGGCCACCGCGGCACCGATCTCCTCGGTGACCCGCTCCAAGTACGTGGTGCACAGGCTGCCGTTGGGCGCCGACGGCGTGCCCACACAGATCAGCGAGACCTCGCTGCCCATGATCGCCTCGCGGACGTCGGTGGTGGCGCGCAGCGCCCCGGACCGCACGACCTCGGCGGTGAGCTCACCGATCCGCTCCTCGACCACGGGGGCCTTGCCGTCGTTGACCAGGTCGACCTTCACCTGGTTGACGTCCACGCCGATGACCTCGTGGCCCATGCTGGCCAGGCACGCGGCCGACACGCAGCCCACGTAGCCGAGCCCTAAGACGCTTACTCTCATATCCCGTTCCTCCCCCCGGGCACGCCCTTGCGGCCTGCCTTCCGTGCGCCGGCCGGCAGCCGACGCCCCCCTCGCATCAGTAGGCCCCCTGGCCCTGGAGCACCGCGCGCAGCGTCTTCCACAAGATCACCGTGTCCAGGGCGAGCGACCAGTCCTCCACGTACCGCAGGTCGAGACGGACCGCCTCCTCCCACGGCAGGTCGCTGCGTCCGCTGATCTGCCACAGGCCGGTGAGCCCCGGCTTGACCAGCAACCGCCGCCGGATGTCAGGGCCGTAGGCGGCGGACTCCTCCGGCAGCGGAGGCCGCGGGCCGACGAGCGACATCGATCCGGTGAGTACGTTGAAAAGCTGCGGGAGCTCGTCGAGCGAGTACCGGCGAAGCACCGTTCCCACCCGGGTCACCCGCGGATCCCTGCGGAGCTTGAACAGCAGGCCCGCGCCCTCGTTGCGGTCGGCCAGCTCGGCGCGTACCCCGTCGGCACCGGCGACCATGGTGCGGAACTTGACGATGGTGAACTCGCGGCCGTCCTTGCCGACCCGGCGCTGGCGGTAGAACGCCCCGCCCCTGCTGTCCAGCAGGACGAGCAGCGCGACGAGCACCATCAGCGGTGCGAACAGCAGCAGCAGGAACGCCGCGCCCATCCGGTCGACGACGCCTTTGACCGCCCGGCGGCCCCCGGTGAAGATCGGCATGCTGACCCGCAGGAGCGGTATCCCGAGCACCGCGTCGACGTGCAGCCGCGGCCCCGCCACTTCCATGAGCACCGGTGCCACGACCATCTCGGCGTCGCTGCCCTCCAGGTTCCAGGCGAGGCGCTGCAGCCGGTCCGGTGACCAGTGCGGGTCCGGTGTGACCGCGACGACGCGGTAGCCGTCGCGGCAGACGTGGCTGGCGACGTCCGAAAGGGGGCCGACGACCGGCACTCCGTCGAGGTGGTCACCGTCGAGCCCGAGACCGTCCGGTGTGCACACCGCCTCCACATGCCAGCCCAGGTGCGGGTACCTGCGGACCCGGGTGATCAGGTCGCGCAAGGTGGCGGTGCTCCCGGCGGCGAGCACCGGTCTCAGGCACCGGCCTTCCTTGCGCTGTTTGTGCAGCCACAGGCGCAGCAGATAGCGCGCGGTCATGGTGACGAGCGCGATCGCCGGGATCGCGACGAAGATCCAGAGTTTGATGTTGCGCGAGGTCAGGGCGATCCCGCCGAGCGCGAGCACGACGGCCGCCATGAACAGTGAGCGTCCGAGCCGACGGAATTCCTCGGCTCCCTGGCCGAGTACGGCCGGAGCCCATGACCGGCTCACCGCGAGCGCGCCGAGCACCAGGAGTTCGGTGCCGAAGGCGAGAAACGCCCAGTTCTCATGCCAGTTGGCCGCGTCCCTGACCCCGAAGAAGCCGCCGATCGCCGCCACCACGAAGGCGGTGGCCACGGTGTCGCTGGTGATGACGGAGCGGCGGTAGCGCTGCTCCCAGTCGATTGCCGGCTGGTTGATCGTCCCGTTCGTCAGACGCCCGGGCGCCGACGGAAACGGGTTGACTAATTCCCCCTGCTGCACAGGACCCCCCAGGTCTGCAGTGGTTCGACGTGCTCGCCCAACACCCGGGAGGCACCCCCGCCCCCCGCGCCGCGCTGTTCCCCCTCGGGAGGCACCCGCCCCCCACGCATGACATCCCGGCGCTTTTCAGCGCTGCTTGAACAACCCACCCTCACGGCAACGGACTTGACGCCCTGCCAGACATCCGAGGTGTGCGAGAACCCGTCTGCCTCGGGTGCTCCCCACACCCAAGGCCCCCTCTCGGGCCCAAAGATCATTAATGGTCGTCTCGTGACCGACCAGCTGAAGCACGGTCAATCTAGACCATCGAGGCCAGCGTGTAGAGGGGATGTGTGCAACTTGTGGTCAAGCTTTGAGAACCTCGCAACCGACCGGTAACCGCCTACGGCCGCCTCGACGCCGAGGGCGTGCCGTGTGACCTGTGCGGATGGGAGTGCGAAGGTCCGCCGACCGGGCCCGGACAGATTCCGCTTACCGCCGGACTTCCCTCCTTGAACAGGCACACGGCCCTCGAATTCGACGGTCGCACGGCTTTCAACGACCGTGCGCACGACGGGACTTCCCCGTCTCCGTCACCGGCCGGTCGTGCCGCAGGTCGTCGAAGAGCCGGGCCGACCGCTTCGCATCCCACTTCAGTACGTTGCCCTTCGGCGTGGGAACACCGAAACCGGACACGGGCACATTGATCTGCTTGCCCTTGCCTCCCGCTACGCCCTGCACGGCGCGGAACATCCTGCCGAGGTCGCGCAGGCTCATGTCCTTGTCGACGATGAGCGTGTCGAGGCCGGCCTCCATGGCCGGACCGATCTCCGTCGGGTCGAAGAGCGTGCCGGGCCGGGCGGCCTGGTGGGCGAGGGTCGACAGGAACTTCTGCTGGTTCCGCGAGCGGCCCAGGTCGCCCTCCCGCTCCTGGTGCCGCTGACGGACGAAGGCGAGCGCCTGCTTGCCGTTCAGGGACTGGCAGCCCTTGCGCAGGTCGGCGCCCGACTTCTCGTCCTTGATGTCCCGGTCCAGACACATGCGTACGCCGCCGATGGCGTCGACGATGTTCACGAACCCGGCGAAGCCGATCTCCGCGTAGTGGTCGATGCGCAGCCCGGTGTTCTTCTCGACCGTGTGGACGAGGAGTTCGGGGCCGCCGTAGGAGAAGGCGGCGTTCAGCTTGTCGCCCTCGGGCCGCTTGGTCTTGCCCGTCGTCGTGTCGAGGCGGCCGGGCACGGTGACCCAGGAGTCGCGCGGCAGGCTGACCATGCTGGTGCCGTTGGCCCCGGTGTGCAGCAGCATCATCGAGTCGGTGCGCCGCCCGCCTCCGCCGCCCGCGCGCAGGTCCTTCACATCGTCCTCGGAGAGCCCGTCGCGGCTGTCCGAGCCCACGATGAGGTAGTTGGTGCCCTCGCCGGGCGGCGGGCGGTCGCCGTACGCGCCGAGATCGACGTCACGGTTGAGCCGGGTCTCGGCCCAGCCGTACACGCCGCCCGCCGCGACGACCACGACGGCCAGCAGGACGAGCACCGCCCGCCACAGCCGCTTTCGCTTCTTCTTCGCCTGCCGGGCGTGGGCGCGCCGGGGTCCGTAGCGGGAGCTGGGGCGCTCGGTGAACCGCTCGAACCGCTCGCGCGCGGCGGAATCGTCCGGGGCCGGGGCAGGGGCCGGGTCTGGAGCCGCGATGGCCAACTCCGGTCCTCTCATGGCCGATTCCGGTTCCGTCATGGTCAACTCCCTTGCAGGCTCTGCCGCGCCTCTTCGGGCGGCGCTTCCAGCAGATACGGATCGGCGGTCCCGGTGCGCTTCATGCTGTGCCACTTCAGCCGGGTGCCGAGCAGCGCCGTCGTCACGGAGTGGATGACCACCAGGTACATCAACTGCCGGTAGACGAACTGCTGGAGCGGAAGCACCCACAGCACGCGCAGCCGTTCACGGTCGAGCCGCAGCGCGTACGCGGCGGTGACCAACTGGACGGACAGGAACCCGAACCAGACGAGGGCCGCCTCCACCGGATCCCGGAACAGCGCCCCGAACAGGGCGAACATGTCGACGACCGGTGCGCACAGCGGCAGCACGATCTGGAACAGCGTGACGTAGAGCAGCACACGACGGCCGAAGCGTCCGGCGGGGCCGACCTCCACCACCGCCCGCCGGTGCTTCCACATCGCCTGGAGGGTGCCGTAGCACCAGCGGTAGCGCTGCCGCCACAACTGCCGCACGGTGCTGGGCACTTCGGTCCAGGCGACCGCCGACTCCTCGTAGACGACGCGCCAGCCGGCCCGCCAGAGCGCCATCGTGAGGTCGGTGTCCTCGGCGAGGGTCTCGTCGCTGACGCCGCCGACGCCCATCAGCGCGTCCCTGCGGAAGGCGCCGATCGCCCCCGGCACCGTCGGCATGCACTCCAGGACCTCGAACATCCGCCGGTCGAGGTTGAAGCCGAGCACGTACTCCAGGTGCTGCCATTTGCCCATCAGGCTGCGCCGGTTGCCGACCTTGGTGTTGCCGCTGACCGCGCCGACGGCCGGGTGGGCAAGCGGCTGGACGAGGCGGGCGAGCGCCTCGGGTTCGAAGATGGTGTCCGCGTCGACCATCACGACGATGTCGTAACGGGCGTGCGCCAGACCGGTGTTGAGGGCGCTCGGCTTGCCGCCGTTGGGCTGCCGGATCACCGTCACCCGCGGGTCGGCGTCGGCGACGGACTCGGCGATGTCGGCGGTGGCGTCGGTCGAGCCGTCGTCGATGACGATGACCTGGAAGTGCGGGTGGGTGGAGGCGAGCAGTGAGTAGACGGTGGCGGCGATGCCCGCCTCTTCGTTGTACGCGGGCACCAGGACCGTGACCGGGTCCCGCACCTCGCGAAGGCGTGGCGCGCCGGGCCGGTAGCGGCGCAACCTGCGCACGTGGAGCCGGGCGAACAGCGCGAACAGGAGCATCCGCAGGACGCCGAGGACGCCCGCGAGGGTCAGCGTCCACACCATCACGGTGAGGAAGGTGCGCCCGAGCCGCTGCGTCCAGATCAGGCCCTCGCCCTTGATCTCCTGGGCGAGGGGGACCTGTGCGACGAAGGAGGGGCGGCCGAGCCCGCCGCTGACGGTGGTGAACCGCTTCACCCTGCGGTCCCGCAGCAGATCCTCCGCTTCGTGGTAGCCCAGGTCGGTCTGGCTGTGCTGCGTGACCACTCCGCGCCACGGCTTGCGGGCCTTGCGGTCGGAGGCGACGACCAGGTACCCCTGCTCCGCCGCGCGCTTCGCGGCCGGCCACTGGGGGCCGCAGAGCGTGTCGGCGGCCGTGGTGTGCGGCAGCCGGAGCAGCGTCGTGTTGACGCCCGCCGCACCCGCGAGGGCGCTCTGGGTGAGCGACAGTTCCAGCTTCGCGCGCAGCGGCGACGCGACGCCGAAGTCGCCTCCGCTGTACGTGTACGAGCCGATCTCGTGGCCCTCGTGCAGGATCCGCCGCGTCAGCTCCGGGTGCCGGGCCGCGTCCTTCCCGTAGACGAAGAAGGTCGCCCGCGCGTGGTGCCTGCGCAGCAGGTCGAGCAGGCGCGGCGTCCACACCGGGTCGGGCCCGCCGTCGAAGGTGAGCGCGGCGGTCCCCGGCGGCATGCCCGCGGTGGCGACGCCCTTCGGGCCGAACGTCAGCAGCGGCTTGCCGTCGTCCGCCTCGCGCGGGATCGGCCGGGTGCACGGCGGCTTGGTGCGCGCGGCGTCGACCTGGTGGGTCGTCCAGCCCTCGAAGAGGAGGGCGACGGCGACCACGAGGAGAACGAGCAGGAGGACGAGCCAGTGTCCGCGCGGCGGGCGGCGGACAGCGGCGCGCGGGCTCACTGCCTCGGGCCTCCGGCCGACGGGGCGGATCTGTCGGTGTCCGGGCGGTCGGCAGGCGCGGGACCGTTCGTACTCGGCGGACGCGTGCCGACGGGCTCCCGGAGTCCGCTGACCACCGCGCCGACGAACAGCAGATACCCGACGCAGGCACAGCCCACGAGCAGCGCCACGCCTTGCAGCGTCCGCCTGCGCAGGCCCGACTCGTCGATGAAGACGGGCAGTCGGGGCTCGGCGGCCCGAGGTCGCCGCGCCGGGTGCTGCTCCCCGCGGGCAGGGGGTACGGGCGACCATCGCCCGTCGTGCGGTGTGCTGGCTATGTGGGGGGTGCCCTGCACTGGTGCTCCTGATCTGCGGCCGCGCACGCGCGGCTCTTTGTATGTGGGGGGTGCGGGCCCGGGGGTCCGCCGTGCTGCCCGTGAGACGTCAGGAACCGCATCCCGGTGCCCGGCGCGTACGGAGTTCCCGTACGCGCGCATGTGCCGCGCCCTTCCCGGGTGGGGCCGGGAAGGCCACGTACGCATCCGCCCTCATCAGGGCCACAGGACCGGTGTGCGGCCGTCGGCCGTCACGCAGCCACCGACCCTACTCGGGCACCCGGGTGGCACGGCAAGGCCGGTCCCTCGCCGGTCCGGTCCTGGCGGAGGACCCGGCCCAGGGTCGCGGCGTGGGGGTGGGGGGCGGCGCGGGGGTGGGCGTAGGTGAGGACGGCGGGCGGGGCGCCGGTGAGCGGGACGTACAGGATGTCCGGGTCCGGGTGCTGCTCGGCCACCGACACCGGGAGCACGCCGACACCGCGGCGGGCGGCGACGGCGTGGAGGTACTCCTCGATGTTGGAGGTCTCCGCGCCGATCTCGGGGGCGGCCCCGGCCGGCCAGTCCCGCGGGGAGAGCGTGCCGCTGACGGTGTTGACGACGAGACAGCGGTGCCCGAGGTCGCGCCAGGTGACGCGGTCGCGCACGGCGAGGGTGGATCTCCGGGAGATCGCCGCGATGCGCGGCTCGCGCAGGATCTCGGTGGTGATCAGGCGCGGATCGCTGACGGTCCCCCAGAGCAGGGCCGCGTCGACGGCGCCGTCGCGCAGTCCGGCGGTGCGGTCGTCCCTGCGCACGGTCCGTACGGGGACGAGGTGCCGCTCCTCCAGCGTGGCAAGGGCCTGGCGGCCGCGCCGGAGGGGGAAGCCCCAGGCGTAGCCGAGGCGCAGCGTGGACTGCGGCTCGGCGGGCCGGAGCGCGGATTCCAGTCGGGGCAGCAGGACTTGGAGCTCGGCTCGCAGGCGGTGCCCCTCCGCGGTGAGGCGGGGGTGGCGGGTGCTGCGGTCCACCAGTGCCTGGCCGAGCACGCCCTCCAGACGCTGGATGTGCCGGCTGAGGGTGGGCTGGGAGATGCCGAGACGGTCGGCGGCCCAGGTGAAGTGCTGTTCCTCGGCCAGGGTGAGAAAGCACCGCAGATGCTGCAAACCGATGTCCATGGGGGCCAATTCTAGTCAGCGGTGGCTGTCTTCCCAGGTCAGGGGGTTGTGGCGGTGGGCTCCGTGGTGACGGCGCCCTCCGATGTGGTGGCGTCCGCCCCTCGCCTGACGGCTCCGCGCACCACGGTCAGGTGCAGCACGAGGGCGACCACCGTGAGCGCGCCCGTGTAGTACGGCAGCGCGGCCGGGGTGGCGCCCAGGCCCAGGACGACGCCGCCGAGCGCGGACCCGATACCGCTGCCGAGGTAGACGGCGGAGCTGTTGAGCGAGACGGCGATGGTGGGCTGCTCCGGCTGGGCCGCGATGAGCTGGTGCTGCTGCGGCACCTGTACGGCCCATCCGGCCGCGCCCCAGATCACGAGCGGGACGACCGCCCAGGCCGCGGCGGCGTGCGCGGCGGCGGGCAGGACCAACTGGCTGGCCACGATGAGCACCAGGACGCAGGTGACCGCGGTGAAGGGACGCCGGGTCCGGTCCACGACGGGCCCGATGAGGAGGCTGCCGACGATGCCTCCCGCGCCCCAGGCCCACATGGCCCAGACCGTCTGATCGGTGTGCGCGGCGTCGACGAGGAACTCGGCGAGGTAGGTGTACAGACCGAGGCTGGCGATGCCGCCCAGCAGCGAGACGGTGACGATGCCCGCGATCCGGCCACCGGCGAGGGCGCGCACCCGCCGCCCCAGCGGAGGCGGCGGACTCACCTCGATCTTCGGCAGCCGCACGATGCCGACCAGGGCGACCACGCCGAGGGCGGTGATCAGCCACAGCGTGCCGCGCCACCCGATGTGCGAGGCGAGGAGCATGCCGACGGGGACGCCGATGACGGTGCCGATGCTCAGTCCGCCCATGACGGTGGCGAGCGCGCGGCCGCGCCGCTCCGGAGTGGTGAGGCCCGCTGCCGTGGCGGCGGCGATGGGTGAGTACACACCGGCGCCGACGCCTGCCACCGCGCGGGAGACCAACAGGACCCACAGCGTGGGCGCGAGGGCGGTGAGCGCGTTGCCGACCGTGAAGACCAGCAGCGCCACACCGAGCACCACCTTCGCCGACCGCTTGGCCAGCAGCGTGGCGAAAATTGGCCCGCCCAGTGCGTAGCAGAGCGTGAAGACGGTGACCATCTGTCCGGCCGACGACGCCGAGACGTGCAGGTCCTCCGAGACGTGGGGCAGCAGTCCGGCCATCACATAGGCGTCCACGCCGAGCGCGAACGTGCCGAGCGCGAGGAGCGGAATGAATTTCCCTCGACCGTCATGTGCCTTCGAGTGATTCTCGCGCATTCCCCCACCTTGCGTGCAGCATGTGCCCTTGATCGCACATGACTTGTAGACGCAGGAATTACATACAGGGGGAATTTCTCCCGCAAGCCGGTCTTCTGCATCTCTTATGCAGCCTCTGTATGCCTACTGGTCATGGCAATTGACGGCGATCCATGAGATGCCGGTCACACGGCCGAGACCGGACAGAGCGCCGGCTCTGTCCGGTCTCCGGAACCCGCATCAGGCGGCGTCGACGGCCTGAGTGATCTTGCGGGCCATCTCCGCGAGGGCGGGGCTGGGCTGGGCGTTGCGGGTCTGGGCGGCGGCCTCGACGGCGACGGCGACGGTGCTGCGGAAGTTGTCGGCCTCGGCGAGGTCCTGCTTCTTCAGCAACTCCATGGCGGCCGTGAGCGCGGGCAGCACCTCGTCGGCGATCTCCGCCGTGGACTTGCCGTTGAGCTTCATGCCCTTGGGCTTCTCGGCAAGCACGTGACCGACCTGGCCGGTAGCCGAATACAGGGCGAAGCTGCCGTTGGTGGCGGCCCGGTGGGGCGAGTGGGCGACGGCGGCGTAAGCCATCAGGTACACGGCGCCGTGGGCGGCGGTCTGAAGGGTGAGCTTGTCCTGGTTGTTAAGGGTGATAGCCATGATGATGTCTGCTCCTCAAGAAGCTGCATTGGTACGGGATGGAAAGGCGGTCCCGCCGAGCCGTTCTTGGCCCGGCCGAACTTGGTACGCCTCTAAGGTCGCGCCCGTCCCTGACACCGACCTGTCACGCCCCCGCCGCGCCCCTGCCACGCCCCGACCCCGGCCCCGCCACGGCCCCGGCACGGTACGTAACCTTGTGCGTCAGGCCCACGGGCGGCTCGACGTGGTGATGAGGGAGGCGAGCGATGCGGCGCAAGGACGTCGTCGCCGTGCTGCTGTTCAGCGGCGGGCCGATCTTCGAGAGCTCGATTCCGCTCTCCGTGTTCGGAGTCGACCGCCAGGACGCCGGGGTCCCCCGGTACCGCCTGCTGGTCTGCGCCGGAGAGAAGGGCCCGCTGCGGTCGACGGGAGCGATCGAACTCACCGCGCCCCACGGCCTGGAGGCCCTCGCGCGGGCGGGCACCGTGATCGTGCCGGCCTGGCGGTCGATCACCTCGCCCCCACCGGAGGACGCCCTCGACGCGCTGCGCCACGCACACGAGGAGGGCGCCCGCGTCGTCGGCCTGTGCACCGGCGCCTTCGCCCTGGCCGCCGCCGGACTGCTCGACGGCAGGCCCGCCACGACACACTGGATGTACGCGCCCACGCTGGCCAACCGCCATCCCTCGGTACACGTCGCGCCACGCGAACTCTTCGTGGACGACGGGGACGTACTGACATCCGCGGGCACCGCCGCGGACATCGACCTGTGCCTGCACATCGTGCGCACCGACCACGGCAGTGAGGCCGCGGGCGCCATCGCCCGCAGGCTCGTCGTGCCGCCGCAAAGGCCGGGCGGGCAGGAGCGGTACCTGGGCCAGTCGCTGCCCGAGGAGATCGGCGCCGATCCACTGGCCGAGGTGGTCGCCTGGGCGCTGGCGCATCTGCACCAGCAGTTCGACGTGGAGACGCTGGCCGCGCGGGCCTACATGAGCAGGCGCACCTTCGACCGCAGGTTCCGCTCGCTCACCGGCAGCCCACCGCTGCAGTGGCTGATCACCCAGCGGGTGCTGCAGGCCCAGCGCCTCCTGGAGACGTCGGAGTACTCGGTGGACGAGATCGCGGGCCGCTGCGGCTTCACCTCACCGGTCGCGCTGCGCGGACACTTCCGCAGCCAGCTCGGCTCCTCCCCCGCCGCGTACCGGACCGCCTACCGCGCCCGCAGACCACGGAGCGAGCCCATGGCCGAGCGGGACGATCCGACCGACGTCTTCGTGAGGTAGCCGCCCTACTTGTTGGGGTCCCTGAAGCGCCCGAACGCCTTCGTGAACGCCTTCAGCGGGGAGCCCTCCCCCTTGTCCGAGCCCGACCCCGGCGCCGCCGAGCGGGGCGCCCCGTCCCCGCCGGTCACCTCGGCGAGCGCGGCCCGCGCCGCCTCGGCCGCCTCGCGGTACAGGTCACGGGACTTCGTCATGGCGTCGAGCGCCTCGGCGTACTTGGTGACCATGCCCTGGGCGTGGGACAGCTCCTCGTCGGGGGTGAGCAGGTGCCAGCCCTGGCGCAGCCGCGTCAGGGCCCGCTCCGCCTCCTCCGGCAGCGGGCGCGGCAGCGCGGCGAACTCCTTGATGCGGTCGAGGAGTTCGGCCGGTTCCGTGCCGTCCAGGAAGACGCTGCGTACGGTGAAGCGCTCCGCGTCGTACTCCGCGCCCCGCGGCTCCGTGGGCAGGATGACGGCGCCGCCGCGCGGCATCCGCACGCTCAGCTCCCGCTTCATCGCGAAGTCGGCGATCTGCGCCTGCTCCGGCGTGCCCCGGTGCTCGACGACCCGGTGCCGCAGGCTCGGCGGCAGGAACTCCGCGACCGGCCGCTGCCCCGCCGCGTCCGGTGTCATCGCCTCGTGCACCACGACGTGGACGAACCAGCTCTGCCGGGTGCAGTCCCGCAGCAGGCGGCGCAGTTCGTCGTCGTCCTTCGGCAGGTGGTTCGTCGACCGCAGGCGCACGCCCGGCACGGTGTCGTGGTCCCAGGGGACCATGTCGCTGTCGGGCCAGAACATGGTGGCGGGCGAGGGCCACTGCGCGTCCCAGGCCCGCTCGGCCTCGGCGGCGAGGACCCAGGTGACGCCCTCGCCGTCCTTGCGGCGGCCCTCGGGGTCGTACGTCGTCAGCTGCGCGCGCACCGTGATGTCGTCGGCCGCGTGCCAGCGGGCCTCGAAGACGCGGCGGGCCGAGGGGCCGGGGTCGGCGGACTCGTCGCGCGGGTGCAGGACGGTGCCGCGGGCGGCCTCGACGGGGTCGAGGTCCAGGAAGTCGTCGAGCACCCCGGCCGCCTTGAGGGCGATCAGGTTGCGCCGGACGTCCTGCTCGGGCTCGGGCCCGGGGTGGCGCCCGCGCGCCAGCCACGCGGTGTCGGGGGCGGTGGTCGGGGAGCTGCTGTTTTTGGCCATGGAGTCTTCTGGTGGGTGGTCGGGGCCCGACCAGTATGGTCCGTAATCCTGCCGAGGACAGCGCTACCCCACCCACGAACCCCTATGCGTCGGGCGGGAGCACGAAGCCGACCTCCGCGCCGCCGCCCGCGGCACCCGTGGCGAACACGGTTCCGTCGTCGGCCGTGACGATGTCGTGCACGATCGCGAGACCGAGCCCGGAGCCCGGCGTGGCCTGGGTGCGGGAGCCCCGGTGGAAGCGGGCGAAGACGGCGTCGCGCTCGCCCGGTTCGATGCCGGGACCGCGGTCGCGCACGGAGAGCCGGGAGCCGTCGATGTGGACGGTGACGGGGGTGCCGTCGGGGCTGAACTTCACGGCGTTGCTGAGCAGGTTGTCGACGCAGCGCTGCACCGCCCGCGGCCTGGCCCGGACCGGAACGGGCCCGTCCGTGGTGACGGAGATCGTGCGGCCCGTCCGGGTCCGGTGGCGGTGCGCGGTGTCCTCGGCGAGCGCCACCAGGTCGACGGCGGCCGGTTCCTCGTCCGTGTAGCGGTCGGTGGCCAGCTCGACGAGTTCTCGTACGAGGTCGTCGAGAGCGGCCGTCTCGTTGACGAGGGTGGTGAGGATCTGCCCCTCGTCCTTGGGGTCGAGCCTGCCGCGGGCCCGCTGCAGGAGTTCGGCGCTGCCCCGCACCGAGGTCAGCGGTGTGCGCAGCTCGTGGCTCGCGTCCTGGACGAGTTGCTGCTGCTGTGCGCGCGAGCGGCGCAGCGCCGTGAGCATCGCCTCGAAGCTGCGGGTGAGCTGGCCGATCTCGTCGGATCCGGCGGGCGGAAGGGCGGTGGAGAGGTTCCGGGTGGTGGTGATGTGCCGGGTGGTACGGACGAGTTGGCGGACCGGCCGCAGGATCCGGCCGAGCACGATCCAGCTCAGCAGCGCGGAGAGGCCGACGGCGGCCGCGGTGGTCCAGGAGACGCGCCACAGGAACGCGTTGTCGACGCGCACGGCGCCCTCGTAGCTCTGCCCGACCATGACCGCTCCCCCGCCGGGCAGCGGCCGGGTCAGGACGCCGTACTCGGTCCCGGAGACGACGACGTCCGTGCGGCTCTCCCCCCGCCCCGTCCTGGCCACGCGCAGGTCCGCTGCGGAGACGGGCAGCTCCGTGCCGCCGGGGGTGAGCCGCCGTACGGTCCCCCCTGCGGACAGGACCTGTTCGGTCATGTCCTTGCGGGGCGGCGGGGTCAGGTCGGCGTCGAGCAGGGTGATGACCGTGTTCGTACGGTCGTCGAGCCCCCGGTCGAGTTCGTCGGCGACCAGTTCGCTGACGCCCCGGTACGACATGACGGCCGTCAGGGCCATGGCGAGCGCGGCGGCCGCGACGACGACCGCGGTGACCTTGGTACGCAGCCGTACGCGGCCGGGGCGCGTGAGGGTGGCGCGGAGCATCACGCGGCCCGGACGGTGTAGCCGACGCTGCGCACGGTGTGGATGATCCGGGGCTCGCCGCCTTCTTCGGTCTTCTGCCGGAGATAGCCGATGTAGACGTCCAGGGAGCGCGATGTGGTGTCGAAGTCGAAGCCCCAGATGCGCTCGTACATCTGGGAGCGGGTGAGCACCACACCGGGGTTGCGGAGCAGCAGTTCCAGTACGTCGAACTCGGTCTTCGTGAGGTCGAGCGGGCGTCCGCCGCGGCAGGCCTGCCGCGCCTCGGGGTCCAGCGTGAGGTCGCCCACCGCGAGGACGCCACTGTCCCCTTCGCCGTCGGCCGGTTCGGTGCGCCGGAGCAGGGCGCGTATGCGGGCGAAGAGCTCCTCGGTCGCGAACGGCTTGGCCAGGTAGTCGTCGGCGCCCGCGTCGAGGCCGGCGACCCGGTCGCCGACCTCGTGCCGTGCCGTCAGTACCAGGAGGGGCAGCCGGTCGCCGCGCCTGCGCAGCATCCGGCACAGGCCCAGGCCGTCGAGGCCCGGCATGACCACGTCCACCACCGCCACGTCGGGCCGCTCCCGTTCGAGGAGCCCGAGGGCCTCCAGGCCGTCCGCGGCGAGCAGCACCCGGTAGCCCTCGAAGCGCAGGAGCTGGTCCAGGGTGCTGCGTACACCCGGATCATCCTCGGCGACCAGCACCGTTCTGCGGTGCCCCGTTTCGTCTGTCATGTGATCATCTTCGTCGGTGGTGGACGCGGTCACGGCACTGGCCTGTCAGTCACGTACGGGCTTCAGCGGACGGGCTTCACGGCGATCGGCCGGATCGTGCGCAGGCAGGACGTGTCGCCCGGGTTCCCGGTGCGGAGGAAACGCGTGGAGACGCGGACGACGCAGCCGCTCTGCTCCAGCTCGGGCACGTGCCCGGTGTTGCGTACGGAGTGGAACTCGCTGTCGCGGAACTGCCGGGCCGCCTTCCTCCCGTTCGCGTCGGGTGTGTTGGCGTCGAGGTCACCGGAGAGCACGAGGACGGGGACGTCGGGCAGCTTCAGCTTCGCGGGCTTCGGGTCGGGGGTGCTGGTACGCGGCCAGCCGATGCACACGTCACCGCCGTCCGTGGGTCCCTCGTTGAACCCCTTGGCGCTGAACGCCCCGTGCTCGCCGGGCGCGGCGGACTTCAGCGCCGCGCGGTACTGGCGCCACCGCTCGGACCGCGGCGCGTCCTTCGACCAGGCCGTGCGGTAGTCGTTGCAGACGACGGCGATGTAAGGCGCCTGATCCTCCTTGCTGCCCGAGGCCCCCTCTTCCTGGATGAGGGCCCGCAGCGGAGCGGGGTCGCCCTTCACGAAACGGTTCAGGGCGTGGGGCAGGTTCCCGAGCAGCGAGGGCTTGTCCGGCGCCATGCCCACTTCGCGGCTGGCCGCCTCGTACGTCAGGTTGGCGAGCTTGCCCTCGGTGAACTTCTCCTGGTAGACGGCGTGTTCGGTGGTGATGGGTACGTTCATGGGCCGCTCCCGCAGCCGTGCGGCCGTGGTGGCCAGGTCCTTGACGGCCTGCTTGCCGTCGCACGCGGCGGGGACACTGCGCTCGCAGATGCGGCGCAGGGACTTGGAGACGGCCTGGGCACTGGGCCGTACCAGCGGGTCGAACTCGTGGGGGTACGCCCCTGACAGCACGATGTCGCGCACGTGCTCCGGGTGGCGGGAGGCGTACACCGGCATGAGGTAGGTGCCGTACGAAAGGCCGTAGAGGCTGAGTTGGCGCACTCCGAGGCGGGCGCGGATGGCGTCGATGTCGTCGGCGGTGGCCGCGGTCGTGTAACCCGCCGCCTTGGGGCCGAGGTTCCGCACGCACCGCTCGGCGGCGGCGCGCTGCTGGGGCCGGGTGCCGAAGCGGTACTCGGCGTCGGTGACGCCGCACGGGATCCGCTGCGAGCGGCCGGTGCCGCGCGGGTCGACGAGCAGCAGGTCGTGGTCCTTCAGCAGGCCGCCCAGGGCGTAGCCGAAGGCTTCCGCCTGGTCGATGGCGACCTCGCCGGGGCCGCCCGGGTTGACGGCGACGGTGCCCTTGGCGGGGCCGGGCGCGCTGTGCCGTACGACGGCGTAACTCACCTTGACCTTGCCGAGCTTCGGCTTGCCCGCGACCAGCGGGCGGTCCATCGTGCCGCAGTCGACCCGGTGCCCGGGGACCGTCACGGTCGAGCACCACGCCGGGGCGGCGGGGCCGCTGCCGGATGCGGCGCCGACTGTCGCGGGCCCCCGTCCGGGCGCGGCTGCCGCCGCCGTGGGCAGCGCGGCCGCGAGGACCGCCACCATGCTCACGGCCAGTCCCGCGCGCCTCACCGAGCTCTTGTACGTCATGCCCCACTCCTTCGTCTCTCAGGTGCGAGGACGACATTGCCGGGCGTGTTTCACAGGCTCGGCAGAGGAGCGGCAAAGGAACGTAAGAAAGAGGAAGGCTTTGCGGAGGTCACCGAAGTGTGGTGCCGAGCCCCATGGTGGGTCTGACCGCGGCCGCCAGTTCCACGGCCCGGATGAGGCGGGCGAACGCCGGGTGGCGCCGTACGTCCAAGGGGGCGCCGGGGCCGCGGCGGATCTCCCGGTACAGGCTGCGCTCGGCGAGGGCGCGGCGTGCGCGGCCCCAGGCGCCCGCCCGCGGGTGCCCCGGGCCCGCGAGGCGCAGCGCGGTCTCCAGGAAGCGCAGGCGCAGCGGCTGGTCGTCGTGGGTCTCGCAGACGTCGAGTCCGTGGATGCTGACGGCGAGGGCGTAGCGCGGCTCGCCGACGGCCTCCAACAGCCGGGCGAGTTGACGGAGTTGGCGTAGGAGGGTGGGCGCGTCCTTGGGGCGGTTCGGCCGGACCTGGGTGAGGAAGACGGCCAGCTCGACCGAGCGCTGCCGGGCCTGGGCGGTGTCTCCGCGCAGCACCAGCGCGGTGGCCTCGTGCAGGCGGAAGGCGGCTTCGTCGTACGCGGAGGTGGGGTCCCCGTCGGCGGCCCGCGCCACGGCCTCGTCCGCGTGGCCCTGGTGCAGGAGCCGCAGGATGTGGCCCTCGGTGAGGAAGGCGTGCCAGGTGTCCGGCACGGTGTCCCGCAGCCGCGCGAGGGCCAATTCCATGCCGACGAAGTCGTTCAGTTTGAGATAGCACTTGATCGTCTCAAGAGTCTGCGCGTTCCACAGGACGTCACGCAGTTCCGGGGCGGCCTCGAAAATCGCGGGCCAGGAATTCTCGGGCACCAGACAGGGCCCGAGGGACACTCGCATCTCCCCGGCGGACATCTCACCGAGCGTGAAGTGGGGCAGCGCCCGCTTCAGATCACCCATAAGACCGTGCAGCCGCCCCACATTGATCCATGGCTGAAAAGCGTGCCCGAGCATGCTCGCATCCAGACACGCGTGATGGCGCCGTGCCACCCAGCGGAGCTGGCATTCACAGATGTACCGCGCACACTCCATGTCTCCGGCGGCGGCCATCACGAAGCTGGTCTTGTTCATGATGGAAGAGACGGATTCCATGACGGAGGGTTCGCCGGCCGAAGCCGCGTCGAGTCCGGCCAGTTCCTCGTACAGCTCATGGGCCCAGGAATCCAGTGGCGGCCGCAGCAGCCTTTCGTGGTGGCGCAGGAATTCACGGGAGGGCAGCGCGGAGATCGTCGTGTCCGTCATGGCTACGCGGGTCACCGGTTCCTCCGCGGTGCGGGCGAGATCTGCAGGAGCACGGGCTCCCGGAGCGTGAACCCGTCGGCGGGGCACGCCAGGGTGTCCTCGTCACCGCTCTGCCAGCCCCGCAGCCAGGGCGCGAGGCGTCCGTCGTGGAAGCGCAGGGTGCCGTCGGGGCGCAGTTCGCCCAGGTCGTTGGCGGGGTCGTTCAGGGACACCGTGCATTTGCCGAGCCTGCCGTTGGCGCGGATCATCAGGGAGTTCGGACGGGCCGCGTAGCAGACCGGCGCGTCCGGGGTCGTCGCCGTGCGCCCGTCCGTGCGCAGGAAGGTCTTGAGTTCGGCGAGGGTGTGCGGCCGGGTGGACTTGTCGACCACGTCCATCGTGCCGTCGTCCGGACCGCCCAGGCGCTCGACGGCCTTGAGGTGCACGGAGAAGCGGGGGTCGCTCAGGAACGTGTCCCTGAGCAGCGTCAGGAATTCCGGCATCTCCGGCAGGTTGGCCGGCGTGAGGTGCACCCGGAGCGTCACCGTGACGGGCGCCCGCCCGTGCCGGATCGCGAGCAGATTCCGCCACAGCCTGCGGAACGAACCACGGCCGTCCGCGCGCACCCGAGTTTGGTCGTGCAGGTGCTCCGGGCCGTCCAGGGAGACCTGGTACGAGGTCACTCCCACCGCGGCGAGACGCTCCACCATCGCCGTGTCGAGCAGGTACCCGTTGGTCGTCACGTCGCCGGTGTACCGCAACTGTGCGCCGTGGCCGGCGTTCACGACGAAGCGGGAGACGTCCTCGACGATGTCTGCGGCAAGCAGCGGCTCACCGCCGAACCAGGAGACGTTGAGAACCCTCAGCTCACCGAGGCGGTGCGCGATCAACTCCTTCACGCCCTGGACGATCTCCGGCCGCATCTTGCCCACCGAGAAGTCCTCATAGCAGTACGTACAGCGGAAATTGCACTGCTCGGTAGGGAGCAGGATGAGATGGAGTACGTCATTCCGCAGGGAGTAGACACGCTCCCGATAGAGGACCGATCCTCCGCCGGCACCCGACCCTTCTCCCATTCCCGCCCCCATGGAAATCACCTCCGAATCACCGTCGAATCACTGCCGATGCCGTCGCCCGGTCAGCCGCCGCAGCCATGGTTGCAGGACTGGTTGGGCACGAGCATGGTCGCGCCTTCCGATAATTCCCGAAGCTCTCGCGCCACTTCCGGATTCGTGATCACGATGCGCCCGAAGGGATCGACCACGACATCGGACGGCGTCAACCCGGAGAGAAGTTCGGAGAGTTTGTCACTCATGCCGCTCCCCTTTCTTTTGATCAGCCCTGAGCCGATACGCCCCAGATGGCCTCCGGCCCGTTCATGGCTACCGTCGCGCCCGGGTCCGGGCAATACGCGGGACACCACGGAACGGCAAACCACCTCATTGGGTGATTTCCAAAGTGGGGGGAGTTTCCTGACGGGGTTCGGGGGGCTGAGGTGCGCCGCCGCGCGGAGCCTTCCCCGACCCCGCCCCCGAGCCCAGCTATACACTCGGTGTATAGTTCCCGCATGCCCAAGCCCGCTACACCCAAGATGCGGAACCCCCTGGTCAGGTTGCGCCCCCGCACGGCCTTTCTCGGGATCACCGCACTCGCCGCCGCCGCGACCCTCACCGGCTGTGCCCAGCTGGACACCACCTCCCCCAGCACCGTCCGCAAGGACGCGGTGAACGCGAAAGCCGCACAGCAGGGCAAATTCGGCACCGTCGACTGCCGCAAGGCCAAGTGCATCGCGCTCACCTTCGACGCGGGGCCGAGCGAGAACACACCGCGGCTGCTGAAGATCCTCAAGGACAAGAAGGTGCCCGCGACCTTCTTCACGCTCGGCAAGAACCACATCGTGAAGTACCCCGAGCTGGTCAAGCAGATGGACGCCGAGGGCCACGAGGTCGCGAGCCACACCTGGTCGCACAAGATCCTGACCAAGATCGACCCGAAGGAGGCGCGCGCCGAGCTGGAGCGCCCCAACAAGGCGATCGAGAAGCTCATAGGCAAGAAGCCGACGCTGATGCGCCCGCCGCAGGGCCGCACCAATGCCACCGTGAACAAGATCTCCCGCGACCTCGGGCTCGCCGAGATCCTGTGGACGGTGACGGCCAAGGACTACACGACGAACGACTCGGCGCTCATAGAGAAGCGCGTCCTGGAGCAGTCGAGCCGGGACGGCATCATCCTGCTGCACGACATCTACAAGGGCACGGTCCCCGCGGTCCCCGGCATCATCGACGAGCTCAAGAAGCGCGGGTACGTCTTCGTGACGGTGCCGCAGCTCCTCGCGCCGGGCAAGGCGGAGGCGGGCAAGGTCTACCGATAGAGGCGCGCAAGGGCCACCGGTACACGCGGGCAAGGTCTAGCGGCAAGCAACGACAGGCCAGGCCCTCCGCCGGACGCCCAGGCCGCCTCACCACTCCACGTACAACGCCTCCGGCGCCCGATGGATCAGCGTCGGCCGCATCCGCACCGGCGGCCCGTCCCCCGCGAGCCGCAGCCCGGGGAAGCGGCGCGTGAACAGCTCCAGGGTGATCCGGAGCTGTTCGCGGGCGAGCTGCGCGCCGGGGCAGCCGTGCGCGCCGAGGCCGAACGCGACGTGCCGGGCGACCGGCGTACGCAGGATGTCGAAGACGTCCGGCCGCTCGTACCGCCCCTCGTCCCGCCCCGCCGCGCCGAAGCCGACGAGGACCTCGGCGCCCGCGGGCAGTTCGGTGCCCGCGAGCGTGACGGCGCGGGTGGTGACCCGGCGGAAGCCCTGGAGCGCGGTGTCGTAGCGCGCCGCCTCCTCGATGGCGGCCGGGATCCGCTCCGGCTCCTCGCACACCAGCTTCCACTGCGCGGGATGGCGCAGCAGGTGCAGCAGGGTGGTGCCGATCAGGGCGGTCGTGGTCAGGTGGCCGGCGAGCAGGAAGTTCTGCAGGTGGGCGATGAGTTCGCCGCGCTGGCCGAGGGTGAGTTCGGGCCCGGCGTCCTCGCCGCCGTCGTCCGGGGCGAGCGAGGTGACGATCTCGCTGCACAGGTCGTCGCGCGGGGTGGCGTACCGGTCGCGTACATAGCCGTCGAGGAGCCGCTGCAGCGCGATCATGTCGCGGGCCGCCTCGATCTGCTCCGCCTCCGGGAGCGGCCGGAACATCAGCCGCTCGTTGCTGTGGCCGCAGCGCACCACCAGCGGCACGTCCGCCGGTTCGAAGCCGAGTACGTGCCCGATCACCTCGCCCGGCAGGCGCAGCGCGTACGCCTCCATCACGTCCGCGCGCCGGCCGTTCCCCGGCGCGGCGAGGGCGTCGACCAGCGCCGTCGCCCGCTCCGCCACGTACGGCAGCACGGCGCTCACGCGTGCCGGGGTGAGGCCGCGGACGATCGGCGCGCGCATGCGCTGGTGCGCCGGGCCGTCCGCGGTGATGACGACGGACCGGCGGACGGCGATGCCCTCGCCCAGGACGGCGAGGGCGGCGGGCGACGGGACGACGTCCGGCCGTACCGCGTTGGCCGACGAGAACACGTCCGGGCGGCGCAGCACCTCACGGACGTCGGCGTCCCGGGCGACCAGCCAGGCACTCATCTCGGGCACATAGGTGAGCCCTTCGGCTCGTCGGGCGCGGGCGTACAGCGGGTACGGGTCGCGCGTCAACTCGTCGAGCCTGGCGTGCTGTTGCCGGTCCACCCTCCTCATGGTGCCCGAGCCGCGCGTCCGGGCGGAAGGGCGCGGGCGGGCGCTCGCGGGGCTTCAGGACGTCAGCCGCGCCCCACGACCGCGTCGAGGGCCGGGGCGATCACGGCGAAGGCGCGGTCTGTCAGCGCGGCCGGGTCCTCGGCGCCGTCGCTGCCGCTCCACAGGTGCAGCACCGCGTCGAACGCGTTCAGCGCCATCCCGGCGGCGAGCCGCGGATACAGCTCGGCCCCGGCGTCGAGCCCGAGGCGGCCGACCAGCTCCGCCGCCAGGTCGTCGCGCCACCGCGCCTGCCGCTCCAGGAAGCGGGCGTTCAGCGCGGGGGTGCGCAGGATGAGCTGGACGACGCGCAGCGCCCGGTCGGAGTGCTCGGCGCACTCGCCGAGCGGCACCCAGACGGTGTGCCGCAGCGCCTCCGAGGGCAGTTCCCCGGCGGGCCGGGCCGCCAGTTCCGCGCACATTCCGGTGCCCATGTCGGCCAGGAACTGGACGACGACGTCCTCCTTGGACGCGAAGTACCGGAAGAACGTCCGCTTGGACACGCCCGCCGACGTCACGATCTCGTCGACGGTGACGCCGTCGAACCCCTTCAGGGCGAGCAACTGCAGCGCCGCCTCGGTCAATTCGTCCGCGACGAGCTGACGCTTGCGCTCGGCCAGGCTGATTTCACGGCGAGAACTCACCTCATCATGCTACATGCGATGCCTCGCGTGGCACTTGGTAGCGCATTGACACTCGGTGTCACGAGGGGCAGCATGTGCCGCATGACGCAGCAGCAGAGCCAGGAGCACGGGCAGCACGGGCAGCAGCAGACGCGGAAAGGCGGCTGGGACGCCGCCTCCATACCGGATCTGACCGGCCGGGTGTACGTCGTCACCGGGGCCAACAGCGGCCTCGGCCTGGCGACCACCCACGCCCTCGCCCGCCGGGGCGCGCACGTGATCCTCGCGGTGCGGGACGAGGAGAAGGGCCACCGCGCCGCCGCCGAGATCACCGCCGGCCAGCCGGATGCCCGCCTGGAGGTACGCCACCTCGACCTGGCCGACCTCGACTCGGTCCGCGCTTTCGCCGCCGCCCTGCACCCCGACCGCGCCGGCCTGGACGGCCTCATCAACAACGCGGGCGTGATGGCCCCGCCAAGGACGCTCAGCGCCCAGGGCCATGAGCTGCAGTTCGCCGCCAACCACCTGGGCCACTTCGCCCTCACCGGGCTGCTGCTCGACCTGCTCTCAGCGGGCGACAACTCCCGTGTGGTCAACGTGACTTCGACGAACCACCGGCAGGGCAGCCTCTTCTTCGACGACCTCTCCGGCGAGCGCGCGTACGCCCCCATGGCGTACTACAACCAGTCGAAGCTCGCGGGCGCCGTCTTCGGCCACGAGCTCCACCGCCGCCTCGCCGAGTCGGGCAGCCCTGTCCGCAGCGTCCTCGCCCACCCCGGCTACACGGCCACCAACCTCCAGACGGCCGCCCCGACCGGCTTGGTCAAGTTCCTCTTCGGCCGCCTCCTCAAGCCCCTGGCCCAGTCCCCCGACCGGGGCGCACTCCCCCAGCTCTACGCGGCGACGGCCCCGGAGGCGAAGAGCGGCGACTTCATCGGCCCCGACGGCATGGCGGAACTACGCGGCGCCCCGAAGCCGGTGCGACTCTCGCCCAAGGCCACGCACCGGGAGACGGCCCACCGTCTGTGGGACATCTCGGAGCAACTGACCGACGTTCACTTCAAGTTCCGGGACATCTGAGCCCGTCCGGGGGCAACCGCCGGGGACCGCCTCAAGCAACCGACCCGATCCGCCCACCGAACTTCCGCGCCCCCTCATGGTGGATGGGCGTGTGCGCCCCAGTGAGCGAAACCCCACTCCCACCCCGCCGTGAGGCGACAATCTCCGCGGCGATCGACAGCGCCGTCTCCTCCGGCGTACGCGCCCCGAGGTCGAGCCCGATGGGCGACCGCAGACGGGCCAACTCCAGCTCCGTGACGCCGACTTCACGCAGTCGGCGATTGCGGTCCTGGTGGGTGCGCCGCGACCCCATCGCACCCACATAGGCCACCGGAAGCCGCAGCGCGCACCGCAGCAGCGGCACATCGAACTTGGCGTCGTGGGTGAGTACGCACAGCACGGTGCGGCCGTCGACCGCGGTGCGCTCCAGGTATTCGTGCGGCCACTCCACGACGATCTCGTCGGCGTCCGGGAAGCGGACGGGCGTGGCGAAGACGGGCCGGGCGTCGCACACGGTCACGTGGTAGCCGAGGAACTTGCCGACGCGTACGAGTGCGGAGGCGAAGTCGATGGCCCCGAAGACGATCATCCGGGGCGGCGGCACGGAGGACTCGACGAGGACGGTGAGCGGCTGCCCGCAGCGGGAGCCGTCGGTGCCGATCTCGACGGTGCCGGTGCGCCCCGCGTCCAGCATGGCGCGGGCCTCGCCCGCCACGGTCCGGTCCAGCTCGGGGTGTCCGCCGAGCCCGCCTTCGTAGGCGGCGGCGACACCCTGCGCGGCCTCGTCCGGGGGCCCGTCCCCGTGCGCGACCCCCGCAAGCCCGGCCCCGCCGCCGTCCGCACGGACGAGCAGCACCCGCCCCATCAGCTCGGCGGGCCCCTCCGTGATGCGGGCGACCGCCGCCGCCTCCCCACGGGCGGCCGCGGCGAGGGCGGCGGCGAACACCGGCCGCGCGGGCGAGTCCGCGCGGACCGGTGTGACCAGGATGTCGATGACGCCGCCGCAGGTCAGGCCCACGGCGAAGGCGTCGTCGTCGCTGTAGCCGAAGCGTTCGACGACGGTGTCGCCGTCGTCGAGCGCCTGCCGGCACAGCTCGTACACCGCGCCCTCCACACAGCCCCCGGAGACCGACCCGATCGCCGTGCCGTCACTGTCGACGGCGAGGGCGGCTCCGGGCTGCCGGGGCGCGCTGCCGCCGACCGCCACCACGGTGGCGACGGCGAAGTCGCGTCCCTGCCCGACCCACCGGTTCAGCTCTTCGGCGATGTCCAGCATGTCGGTCTCCTCAAGGGCTCTGCGGAGCCTCCCCGAGAGGCTCCCCATGGGCGTGTGCGGGGCGGGCGCCTCAGTGGACGCCCATCCAGCTTTCGATGGGGCTGAGGGCGAAGTACACGATGAAGATCAAGGTCAGGCCCCACATGAAGGCCCCGATCTCCCGTGCCTTGCCCTGAGCGATCTTGATGGCGACCCAGGAGATGACACCCGCCGCGACACCGGTGGTGATGGTGTACGTGAAGGGCATCAGGACCACGGTCAGGAACACCGGGACCGCGGTGGCGCGGTCGGCCCAGTCGACGTGCCGTGCGTTCATCATCATCATCGCTCCGATGACGACGAGCGCGGCGGACGCGACCTCCTGCGGGACGATCGCGGTGACGGGCGTGAAGAACAGACAGGCCGCGAAGAACAGGCCGGTCACGACGGAGGCGAGGCCCGTACGGGCGCCCTCTCCGACGCCGGTCGCGGACTCGACGAAGACGGTCTGGCCAGAGCCGCCCGCCACGCCGCCGATGGCGCCGCCGGCGCCGTCGATGAACAGCGCCTTGGACAGGCCGGGCATGCGGCCCTTGTCGTCGGCCAGATTGGCCTCCGTACCGACGCCGATGATCGTCGCCATCGCGTCGAAGAAGCCCGCGAGCACCAGGGTGAAGACGATCATGCCGACCGTCATCGCCCCGACCTCGCCCCAGCCGCCGAACTCGACGTCTCCGAAGAGCGAGAAGTCGGGATTGGAGACCGCGCTGCCGTGCAGCTCGGGGGCGCCGTTGGCCCACTGCTTGGGGTTGATGACGTCCATCGCGTTCAGGGCGACGGCGACGACGGTGCCGGTGACGATGCCGATCAGGATGGCGCCGGGGGTGTTGCGCGCCTGGAGCATGAAGATCAGGAGCAGCGTTCCGGCGAAGAGCAGGACGGGCCAGCCCTGGAGCTCGCCGCCCGGGCCGAGGGTCAGCGCGGTGGCCTTGCCCTGGTGGACGAAGCCGCCCTTGACCAGGCCGATGAGGGCGATGAACAGGCCGATGCCCATGGTGATGCCGTGCTTGAGCGCGAGCGGGATCGCGTTCATGATCATCTCGCGTAGCCCGGTGACGACCAGGAGCATGATCACCACGCCGTACATCACACACATGCCCATGGCCTGCGGCCAGGTCATCTCGGGTGCGACCTGCGAGGCGATGACACCGGACACGGAGAGTCCGGCGGCCAGGGCCAGCGGCACCTTGCCGACGAAGCCCATGAGCAGGGTGGTGACGGCCGCGGCGAAGGCCGTCGCGGTGATGAGCGCCTTCTGCCCCATCGTGTCGCCCGCCGCGTCCTTGCCGGACAGGATCAGCGGGTTGAGCAGGACGATGTACGCCATCGCCATGAAGGTGGTGATGCCGCCGCGCACCTCACGCGCGACCGTCGATCCTCTGAGGGATATGTGAAAGTACCGGTCGAGCCAAGACCGTCCGGCCGGGACGCGTGAGCCGGAGCCCGCGTCCTCAGCGGTGGTCTTCGGCTCCAGTGACTGCTGGGTCATGGTGCCTACTCCCAAGGTTCACAGGGGCACCCGCGGAGCTGCGGGATTTGGGATGGTGCGTTGGCGCACGACCCGGGGGACGGCCCGAGACGAACTTGAGGAGAGGGGGGCCGGGGGACGAGAGTCCCCCGGTTCCCTTTTTCTGCTGACCCCGGAGGGCTTGCTTCTTCTGCTGACCCCGGAGGGCTTACGTGCCGGTGAGGTGTTCGGGACGTACCGGCGTCCGGTTCAGCTCCAGACCCGTCGCGTTCCGGATCGCCGCGAGGACGGCCGGGGTGGACGACAGGGTCGGGGCCTCGCCGATGCCACGCAGCCCGTACGGCGCGTGCTCGTCGGCGAGTTCGAGCACGTCGACGGGGATGGTCGGCGTGTCGAGGATGGTGGGGATCAGATAGTCCGTGAAGGAGGGGTTCTTCACCTTCGCGGTCTTCGGGTCGACGATGATCTCCTCCATGACCGCGACGCCCAGGCCCTGGGTGGTGCCACCCTGGATCTGGCCGAGCACGGACAGCGGGTTGAGCGCCTTGCCGACGTCCTGGGCGACGGCGAGCTCGATGACCTTGACCAGGCCCAGCTCGGTGTCGACCTCGACGACGGCGCGGTGCGCGGCGAAGGAGTACTGGACGTGGCCGTTGCCCTGTCCGGTGACCAGGTCGAAGGGCTCGGTGGGGCGGTGCCGCCACTCGGCCTCGACCTCGACGCTCTCGCCCTCCAGGACGTCCACCAGATCGCCGAGGACCTCGCCGCCGTCGGTGACGACCTTGCCGCCCTCCAGGAGGAGTTCGGCGGTGGCCCAGGCGGGGTGGTACGTGCCGAACTTGCGGCGGCCGATCTCCAGGACCTTCTCGCGCACCAGCTCGCAGGAGTTCTTGACGGCGCCGCCGGTGACGTACGTCTGACGCGACGCGGACGACGAACCGGCGCTGCCCACCTGGGTGTCGGCGGGGTGGATGGTCACCTGCGTGACGCCCAGCTCGGTGCGGGCGATCTGCGCGTGGACGGTGACGCCGCCCTGGCCGACCTCGGCCATCGCGGTGTGCACGGTCGCCACGGGCTGGCCGCCCACGACCTCCATGCGCACCTTGGCGGTGGAGTAGTCGTCGAAGCCCTCGGAGAAGCCGACGTTCTTGATGCCGACCGCGTAGCCCACACCGCGTACGACGCCCTCGCCGTGCGTGGTGTTGGACAGGCCGCCGGGAAGCTGGCGGACGTCCGCGCCCTCCGAGCTCTCCCACTGGCGCTCGGGCGGCAGCGGGCGGGCCTTGACGCGGCGCAGGATCTCGGCGACGGGCGCCGGGGAGTCCACGACCTGACCGGTCGGCAGCAGCGTGCCCTGCTCCATGGCGTTGAGCTGGCGCAGCTCGACCGGGTCCATGCCCAACTTCGCGGCCAGCTTGTCCATTTGGGCCTCGTACGCGAAGCACGCCTGGACCGCGCCGAAGCCGCGCATGGCGCCGCAGGGCGGGTTGTTGGTGTAGAGCGCGATCGCCTCGATGTCGACGTCCTCGATCACGTACGGACCGACGCTCAGCGAGGAGGCGTTGCCGACGACCGCCGGGGAGGCCGACGCGTAGGCGCCGCCGTCCAGGACGATCTTGCACTTCATGTGCGTGAGCTTGCCGTCCTTGGTGGCGCCGTGCTCGTAGTAGAGCTTCGCCGGGTGGCGGTGCACATGGCCGAAGAAGGACTCGAACCGGTTGTAGACGATCTTGACCGGCTTGCCGGTGCGCAGCGCCAGGAGGCAGGCGTGGATCTGCATCGAGATGTCCTCGCGGCCGCCGAAGGCACCGCCGACGCCGGAGAGCGTCATGCGGACCTTCTCCTCGGGCAGGCCGAGGACGGGGGCGATCTGCTCGAGGTCGGAGTGCAGCCACTGGGTGGCGACGTACAGCTCCACGCCGCCGTCCTCGGACGGCACCGCGAGGCCGGACTCCGGGCCGAGGAAGGCCTGGTCCTGCATGCCGAAGGTGTACTCGCCCTTGACGATCACGTCGGCCTTCTTGGCGGCCTCGGCGGCGTTGCCGCGGACGATCGGCTGGCGGTGCACGATGTTGGGGTGCGAGACGTGCCGCGAGTGGCTGTCGGTGCGGCCCTCGTGGACGAGTACGGCGTCGGGAGCGGTCGCCGAGGCCTCGTCGGTGATGAGGGGCAGCTCCTTGTACTCGATCACGATCTTCGCGGCGGCGCGGCGGGCGGTCTCCGGGTGGTCGGCGGCCACGAGGGCGACCGGCTCACCGTGGTGACGGACCTTGCCGTGGGCGAGGACCGGGGTGTCCTGGATCTCCAGGCCGTAGTTCTTCATCTCGGCCGGCAGATCGTCGTACGTCATGACGGCGTAGACGCCGTCCATCGCGAGGGCCTCGGCGATGTCGATCGACACGATCTCGGCGTGCGCCACGGTGCTGCGCAGCGTCTGGCCCCAGAGCATGTCCTCGTGCCACATGTCCGAGGAGTACGCGAACTCGCCGGTGACCTTCAGGGTGCCGTCGGGGCGCAGCGTCGACTCGCCGATGCCGCCCTTGGTCTGCGAACCCTGGGTGATCTTGGTGGGTGCGCCGGTCGTACGTGTGGAGCCCATGGTCAGACCGCCCCTTCCTGGAGTCCCTGACGGTCCTGGCGGGCGGCCGCGAGGCGGACCGCGTCCAGGATCTTCTCGTAGCCGGTGCAGCGGCAGAGGTTGCCGGAGAGCGCCTCGCGGATGTCGGCGTCGGTCGGCTGCGGATTGTGCTCCAGCATCTCGTCGGCCGCGATGAGCAGGCCGGGGGTGCAGAAGCCGCACTGGACCGCGCCGGCGTCGATGAACGCCTGCTGGATCGGCGAGAGCGTCGCGTCCGGGTTGGTGGCGCCCTCGCCGGTCTGCGAGTCGGTCGCCTTCTTAGGGTTCGCCTTCCACTGCTGGGCGTCCTGGAGCGAGGTGCCGCACGCGCCGGTGGCGCAGCCGCCGCCCGGGTGGGCGTCCTCCCTGTGCTTGGCGTAGTCGGCGAGGCCCTCGACGGTGGTGACCTCGCGGCCCTCCACCTGACCCGCCGCGACCAGGCACGAACACACCGGCACGCCGTCGAGGCGGACCGTGCAGGACCCGCACTCGCCCTGCTCGCAGGCGTTCTTGGAGCCGGGCAGGCCCATGCGCTCACGCAGGACGTAAAGGAGGGACTCGCCCTCCCACACGTCGTCGGCTTCCTGCGGACGGCCGTTGACCGTGAAATTGACACGCATTACGCGACTCCCTCCGTGCTGCGGCCCGTGCCGCGGTACGACTCCCAGGTCCAGCCGAGCGTGCGGCGGGCCATGATCCCGACGGCGTGACGGCGGTAGCTCGCCGTGCCGCGCACGTCGTCGATCGGGTTGGCGGCACCGGAGGCGAGCTCCGCGAACTGCTTGGCGACCGAGGGCGTGATGATCTTCTTGCTGTCCCAGAAGCCGCCCTCTTCGAGCGCCGCGTTCAGGAATTCCTCCGCTGCCTTGGCGCGGATCGGCGTGGGGGCGGCCGATCCGATGCCGGTGCGCACCGTGCGGGTCTCGGGGTGCAGCGCGATGCCGAAGGCGCACACCGCGATGACCATGGCGTTGCGGGTGCCCACCTTGGAGTACTGCTGCGGGCCGTCGGCCTTCTTGATGTGGACGGCCCTGATCAGCTCGTCGGGCGCGAGCGCGTTGCGCTTCACGCCGGTGTAGAACTCGTCGATCGGGATGAGCCGGGTTCCGCGTACGGACTCCGCCTCGACCTCGCAGTCGGCGGCGAGCAGCGCCGGGTGGGCGTCACCGGCCGGGGACGCCGTGCCGAGGTTGCCGCCGACGCCGCCGCGGTTGCGGATCTGCGGCGAGGCGACCGTGTGCGAGGCGAGCGCGAGGCCGGGCAGCTCCGCGCGCAGGTTCTCCATGATGTCCGTGTACGGGACCGAAGCGCCGAGCCGGACGGCGTCCGCACCGACCTCCCACTCCCGCAGCTCACCGATGCGGTTGAGGTCCAGCAGGTACTCCGGACGACGGTGGTCGAAGTTGATCTCGACCATGACATCGGTGCCACCCGCAATCGGCACAGCGGTGGGGTGCTCGGCCTTCGCGGCGAGCGCCTCCTCCCAGCTGGCGGGGCGAAGGAAGTCCATGAGTGGCTCTCTCTTCGAATCGTGCCTGGCGGCCGGGCTCCCGCGGGGAGACCGGCCGGGGCTTACTAGGCTGACGAGCCGGGGCGAACGTTCCGGCCAAGGTGGCCCTTCGCCTCTCGACTACTCGTTCATGTGCTGTTAACGCGGAGTGGGGCAAGTACACCGCCCGGTCGTCCGATGGGGTCAGTCACCGAAACCATGAAGGAGTTGGCTGGCCAAGGTGCGAGTCTTGTAGATTCGTATGAAGAACGGGCCTCAGTAACCTCGCGGATTCCCCCTGGAAACCGTGGCGCCTTTGAGTCCCCGCGGCCCCCGGATCGCCGGGTGGCCCTGCCACACGTGAAATCGAGACAGATCGGCGGCGACGACACCATGCGGCTGCGCGCACTCCTTGACACCGACGCGCTGGGCCTCAGGCTGCTCGGCGGCGAGGACGAGCTCGATCGCACCGTCCGTGGCGTGATGACCACGGATCTGCGTGACCCCAGCCGCTATCTCGCGGGCGGGGAACTGGTGCTCACCGGTCTCGCCTGGCGCAGGGACGCCTCGGACAGCGAGCCTTTTGTACGTATTCTCGCAGCCGCCGGGGTCGCGGCGCTGGCCGCCGGCGAGGCGGAACTGGGCGCCATCCCCGCCGACCTGGTGGAATCCTGCGCCCGGCACCGGCTGCCGCTGTTCGCGGTCAACGAGTCGGTGGCGTTCGCGACGATCACCGAGCACGTGGTGCGCCAGGTGTCCGGCGAGCGGGCCGGGGACCTCGCGGCCGTGGTCGACCGACACCGGCGCCTGATGACGTCGGGCCCGGCGGGCGGCGGCCCCGACGTGGTCCTCGACCTGCTCGGCACGGACCTGGACCTGCGGGCGTGGGTGCTGTCCCCCGCGGGCCGCCCGGTCGCCGGGGCCGGTGCGGCCGGGCCCGCCCTGCCCGCCGCCGTCTGCGCGCGGCTCGCCGGGGAGCACCTGGCGGCCGTCCGCACGGGCCGCCGCGGCCCGCACCGGGTGAGCGTGGACGGCGTGACGTACTCGCTGTTCCCCATTCGGTCCAGCGGCCGGGGAGCGGTGAACGCCTCCCGCGACGTACGCGAGACGGTCCTTTCCGACTGGCTGCTCGCCGTCGAGGCGGACGCGGGCGACTGGCCCGAGGAGCGGCTCGACCTGCTCCAGGGCGTCACCCAGCTGATCGCGGTGGAGCGGGACCGCAGGGACGCGGCGCGCACGGTGCGCCGGCGGCTGGCGCAGGAGGTCCTGGAGCTGGTCCAGACGGGGGCGGCGCCCGCCGAGATCGCGGCGCGGCTGCGGGTGGCGGCGCCGGTGCTGCTTCCCGGGCTCGGTGCCGCGCCGCACTGGCAGGTCGTGGTGGCGCGGGTCGAGTGGGACGGCGGGAGCGCCGGGGAGATCGAGGGCGGTCCCGTGGCCCAGGCCCTCCTGGAGGAGATCCTGGTCGACCCGGCGGCGTCCGGGCCCGACCCGTCCGACCGCATCGCGGTGGCCCACACCAGCGAGGAGGCCATCGCGCTCGTACCGCTGCCCGCGCTGCCCGCCGAGGCCGAGGGCGCCGAGCCGGGGCTCCTTGCCGACTCGCTGCTCGCGGCCGTGCGCAATCCGCTGTCGGCGGGGCTCGCGGACGACGGGCGGCTCACGCTCGGCGTCAGCGCGTCCGTGCACTCGGCGGAGGGGCTGCGGGGCGCCCTGGAGGAGGCGCGGCACGCCCGCAGGGTCGCGGCGGCGCGGCCGGGGCGGGTGTGCGCGGCCGGCCACCAGGAGCTGGCCTCGCACGTCTTGCTGCTGCCGTTCGTGCCCGACGACGTGCGCCGCGCCTTCACCGCGCGGCTCCTGGACCCGCTGCGCGAGTACGACCGCAGGCACCGCGCGGAGCTCATCCCCACCCTGGAGGCGTTCCTCGACTGCGACGGCTCCTGGACGCGCTGCGCGACCCGCCTCCACCTGCACGTCAACACACTGCGCTACCGGGTCGGGCGTATCGAGCAATTGACGGGCCGTGACCTTTCCCGACTTGAGGACAAGCTGGACTTCTTCCTGGCCCTGCGCATGAGTTGAGCCCTGCGGGCGGGTCCACGGGGGCCCCGCCCGCCTCCCGCGCCCCGCGATCTCCGCACGCCCCTTCCCCCTCCTTTGTGAAATCTTTCACCCATCCCCTTGGCCGGGCGCTCCGATCCGTGCTGAGATGCGCCCACGACTCAACAGCTCAATGGCGCGCTAGGGGAGGGCAACGTGGCGCATACCGCCATGTCTGGTACCGGAACGAACGCAGGGCACGATCCACTCCAGACCGCGGTATGGCGGCTGCGCTCGCGCGGCTGCTGGACCGACGCGGCGGCACTGCTCGCCACCCGAGAGGGCGCGGACGTCGCCGTCCAGAGAACATCGCTCCTGGTCGAACGGTGCCTGTTCACCGGGGACGGCTGGGACGAGGCGGAGGACAGCCTGCGCACGGCCGAGGCGGTGGCCGACGACGACGAGGCCCGCGGCGCCGCGGCGTGCGAACGCGGCCAACTCGCATACGCCGCAACCGTGTTGAGCGTACGAGACCGGGCGGACGAAGCCCGCACAGCGCTGGGCCGGGCCGCCGCGCTCCTCGCCCCCGGCTCCGCCGGACGCCCCCTCCTGGACTTCCGCCGCGGCCTGATCGCCGAGCACATCGCCGACTCTCCCCAGGCCGCCCGCGCCGCCTACCGCCGCGCCCACGCCGGCGCGACCGCCCACGACGACCCCCTCCTGCTCTCCTTCACCTGGCGTCACCTCGCCGGACTCGCCCTGCGCGAGGGCGAGTTGGCCGACGCCCGCCACGGCTTCACCGAGTCCCTCCGCCTCCGCGAGGAACTAGGCTTCCTGGTCGGCACGGCCCCCGCCCTCGCAGCCCTCGCCGACGCCGAACCCGAACCGGAAGCCACCCGCCTCCGCGCCGAGGCCACCCGCCTGTTCCGCCTCCTGGGCGGGGTGCCGTCGTGGCTGGCCCACCAACTGACACCGCCCGCGCCGGCGGCGTGAGGGCCGTACCGGGGCGGTAGCACCACGGCGGGTCGCCGCGCCGAAAGGGCTGTCGTGCCCTGGGAGTTCAGGCGTCCCCGCCCGCGAAGTGTTCGCGCACCAGGGACTGGACCACCGGCAGGTCGCGGGCGATCAGGGCCTCCAGGAGGGCCGTGTGTTCGGCGGCGTCGGCCACCAGGTCGGCGCGGCGGCCGGTGACGGGGCCGGTTTCCAGGGGCCACTGGGAGCGGCGGTGGAGGTCGTCGGCGATCTGGACCAGTTGCCGGTTGTCGGAGAGGGCGAGCAGGGCGCCGTGGAAGGCGCGGTCCGCCTCGGCGTAGCGGGCGAGGTCGGCGCGGGCCGCGGCGGTCACCGTCGCCTCGGCCAGGGGGCGCAGTCGGGCCCATCGCTCGGCGGGGACGGTGCGGGCGAGGCGCAGCATCACGGGGACCTCTATGAGGGCGCGTACCTCCGCCAGCTCGCCGAGTTCGCGCGCGCTGCGCCGGGTGACGCGGAAGCCGCGGTTCGGGACGACCTCCACCGCGCCCTCGAGGGCGAGTTGCTGCATCGCCTCGCGCACCGGGGTCGCGGAGACGCCGAAGCGGTCGCCCAGGGCGGGGGCGGAGTAGACCTCGCCCGGGGTGAGTTCGCCGCCGACCAGGGCCGCGCGCAGGGCGTCGAGTATCTGGCCGCGTACGGAGGTGCGTTGGACGGTTCTGCGGGGGGCGGGGATGCCTTGTTCGGCGGGGGCCGGAGCGGCTCCCTCGACCGGGGCCGGAACGGCCCGCTCGGGTGCGAGCAGGGTCGACTCCCCCAGTGTCAGCTCGTCCGGCGCGGGGCAGGTGTCGTCGGGCTCGGCGTGCGTGTGCTCGCCCCGGGCCGGCCGGTCCGCGTGCCGCGCCCCCGGCTGCTCCGGCACGCGCGCGGCGGCGCACTGGGCGGGGACGTCCGCCGCTCGTGCTCTCGCCCGCTCCACCCGTGCCTCCCGCGATCCCGTGTCCCGCCAGTCCGAAACGTACGAGAAGCACCATAGGCGGACAGGACCGCAGTTGAAACCTCGATCATGTTGGGTAAGGTTAGGCTTACCTGCAATCGATCGATTGATTCGGTGGTCCCCGCGCATGTCCGTTCCCACCCTGGAAAGCGGCGCCCGACGTACGGAGCGCGCTCAGAGCCCCGTCAGCGCCGCCTACGCCCGCCTCACCGAGGTGTTCCCCGGGCTGCGCGTCCAGGAGCTGGCCGAGGACGAACAGGCACCGCGGGGCGGCGGCTGGGTGAGCGCGGCGCGGCTCGCGGAGGGCGGCGCCGACTTCGAGGAGTTCCTCGCCTGGGACGACGCACAGGTCCTGAAGGACTACGGACAGCAGGCCCGCCCCGACGTCGTCGCCAGCTTCGCCCTGCACCGCTACGCCTGGCCCGTCACGCTGCTTTTCACCGTGCCGTGGTTCCTCCAGCGCCGCGTCCCGCGCTACCCCGTCGGCCAGGTCGGCTTCCACCGCGCGCTCGGCAGGATCGCCGTACGCACCGACTCCTTCGCCTGCCTGCCGGACGACCCGGCGGCCGCGCTGCCCGGCGCCCACGTCGTGCCGGACGAGGAGGCGCTGCGCGCCGAGGTGCGGGCCGCCGTCGCGGAGCACATGAGCCCGCTGCTCGACGGCTTCGGGCCGCGCATGCGACGCCGCGGCCGGGCCCTGTGGGCCGTCGCCACGGACGAGATCGTCGAGGGCCTCTGGTACGTCGCCCATCTGCTCGGCGAGGAGCAGCGCGCGACCGTCGAGCTGGAGCAGCTGCTACCGGGCGCCACGAAGCCGTACGTCGGCACGGCCGCCTTCCGCGAGCTCACCGGGCCCGGCGGCGAGAAGCTGCCGACCCGTGACCGCGCGAGCTGCTGCATGTTCTACACGCTGCGGCCCGCCGACACCTGCGTCACGTGTCCGCGCATGTGCGACGCGGACCGGGTCGCGCGGCTCACCGCCGAGGCCGCGGTCGCGGTCGCGGAGGACGCGGTCGCCTGAGCCGTACGGCGTTAATCGAACTCAACTCCAGTCCCTCTCGCATGAGTTCGACGTATTCGGCGCTCGGTACGGCATTCACCACCCCCTTGGCGTCCTCTTGCCGGAAAACCGCCTTGGGCGCCGTGCGGCGTGGGCCACTATGGCGCCCGAAAACGCCCTACCGCGACGCAAGGGACGCCAGATGAAACTGACCGACATATCGCTGGACTGGCTGCTGCCCGGCAGCATCCTGCTCCTGGGCATGGCAGTGGCGGTGGCGGTGCTCGCGCGGGGCAAGAAAGCCCAGGCGAAGGCGGCCACCGGCAGCGGCGAGGACTCGTGGGAGCGCAACGAGGAGCGGCGCCGCCGCAAGGAAGCCGTCTACGGCACCGCCTCGTACGTCCTGCTCTTCTGCTGCGCGGCCGTCGCCGCCGCCCTCTCCTTCCACGGCCTGGTCGGCTTCGGCCGGCAGAACCTGAACCTCTCCGGCGGCTGGGAGTACCTGGTCCCCTTCGGCCTCGACGGCGCCGCCATGTTCTGCTCCGTCCTCGCGGTGCGCGAGGCCAGCCACGGTGACGCGGCGCTCGGCTCGCGCCTGCTGGTGTGGCTGTTCGCCGGAGCCGCCGCCTGGTTCAACTGGGTGCACGCGCCCCGCGGGATCGGCCACGACGGCGCCCCGCAGTTCTTCGCCGGAATGTCGCTGTCCGCCGCGGTCCTCTTCGACCGCGCGCTGAAGCAGACCCGCCGCGCCGCCCTGCGCGAGCAGGGACTCGTACCGCGGCCGCTGCCGCAGATCCGCATCGTCCGCTGGCTGCGGGCGCCCCGTGAGACCTTCGGCGCGTGGTCGCTGATGCTGCTCGAAGGCGTACGCACCCTCGACGAGGCCGTCGAGGAGGTCCGCGAGGACCGGCGCGAGAAGGAGCAGGCGCGGACGCGGCGGCGGGACCAGGAGAAGCTGGAGCGGGCACAGCTCAAGGCCATCAGCCGGGGTCACGGGCACCGTGGGTACCACGGGCGTGGCGGGCGGCAGGTCGACGTCCAGGTCGGCTCATCGGGCGGTTCCGCGCAAGTCGGCGCGGAGCCTGCCATAGCGGCGCCGCAGCCCTCCCCGCCACCTCAGGAAGAACTTCCCGTACGGTCCCGGCCCTCCCTGCAGGCCGTTCCGAGTGAACCCGCCGCCGGGACGGTGACCGTCGACCTCACGGCCGAGGACGACACCCAGACGTTGCCTCGGCTCGATTCCCTCGAGCAGAAACTGAAGGATCTCGAGCAGCAGTTCGGGTGACTGCCGGCGCGGCCGACGCCACGGGGCTCCGCTCCCCGTCTGGGGCTTCGCCCCTCTCCCCCTGTCGGCGCTCCGCGCCTCGTCCTCAAACGCCGGACGGGCTAGACCTTGCCGGTGCGGCCAGGTTGTTCGTTTCAGCCCGTCCGGCGTTTGAGGACGAGGCCGTTCAGGCCGATCGGGGGTCCAGGGGGCGGAGCCCCCTGGTTACGGGAAGGGGCGGGGCTGGGGCGCACCCGCGAGGGCTCACCCCCCGTCCAGCTCGAACCAGACCACCTTCCCCACCCCCTGCGCCCGCACCCCCCACGCGTCCGCGAGGGACTGGACGAGGAGGAGCCCACGCCCGTGGGTGTCCTCCCCGTCCCCGGGGGCACGGGGCCGGGGCCGGCGCCCCACGAAGTCCCTGACCTCGACCCGCAGCCGCCGCGGCCCCACCGTGGCGGTCAGAATCGCGTCCCGGTCGGTGTGCACCAACGCGTTGGTGACCAGCTCACTGGCGAGCAGCTCCGCGGTCTCGGCCCGCCCGGGCCGCCCCCAGTGCCGCAACAACTCCCTCAGCTCCCCCCGGGCCTCGGACACGGCCCGCAGATCGGCGCGCCCCAGCCTGCGCCGCAACTGGACGCTGCCGTCGCCGGAGGCACCTCCGGCCGGCTCGTCCCCTCGTTTCGGAACGGTCGCCTCCACGCCGATGGATCTGCTGGAGGCGACTCCCCTTAGGTGTCTCGTCATGAACCCCGCCCACCCGATGGCCAAGCCCCCCGACCGGCCTCTTGACGTAACTCGAACACGCTCACGGAATGCATGCCCGCCCCTCCAGACGGCACGCATGTCCATCCGTCAACCAAAGATGCGGATGCGCCGATGGTTTGAGGGGAAGTGAAGCCGAGTACTCCGCGATCGACCCGCCGTTCGCCTCCGAGGGGCCCTCGGCGGGCCCCGATCGACCCACGTGAGCGACCACGCGAAGGAGCCGCCGTGCACGACGACCGACAGCTGGTGGAGGAGCGCCTGGACCGCGCGCTGCGGCAGTTCATCCGGCCCGCCCAGTACGCGGCGCGGACGCCGCTCGCCCTGTCCGTGTGGCACGCGCCCGGCGAACCGGTGCCCGTGGGCGAGGCCCTCGCGGCGGCGTACGAACCCTTCGAGACCGGGAGCGACTGGGGAAAACCCTGGTCCACGAGCTGGTTCCGGCTCGAGGGTGAGGTACCGAACGACTGGGAGGGGCGGCACGTGGAGGCGGTGATCGACCCCGGGTTCACCGGCGATGGACCCGGCTTCCAGGCCGAGGGGCTTGTGTACGACGCCTCGGGCGTGCCGTTGAAGGGCATTCACCCGCGCAACCGTCATGTGCCGGTGGCCACCCGCGCGCGGGGCGGCGAACCGGTGCGGCTGCTGCTCGAAGCGGCGGCCAACCCGGCCGTCCTTCACGACTTCGTACCGACGCCGCTCGGAGACGTCCTGACGGCAGGCGATCGGCCCATCTACCGATTCGCGGCTGCCGACCTCGCCGTACTGGACGAGGACGTCTGGCAGCTCGTCCTGGACATCGAGGTCCTGTCGGAGCTCATGCGGGAGTTGGATGCGGGACAGCCGCGACGGCACGAGGTCCTACGTGCCCTTGAGGACATGCTCGACGCGCTCGATCTGCACGACGTCTCCGGCACCGCCGCCGCGGCCCGCGCCGAGCTCGCCGAGGTGCTCGCGCGGCCCGCGCACGCCAGCGCCCACCGCGTATCGGCAGCCGGGCACGCGCATATCGACTCGGCGTGGCTGTGGCCGCTGCGCGAGACGGTACGCAAGGCGTCCCGGACGTTCGCCAATGTGACGGCGCTGGCACGTGATTATCCGGAGCTGGTGTTCGCGTGCTCGCAGGCGCAGCAGTACGCGTGGGTCAAGGAAAACCAGCCGCACATCTGGGAGCGCATCAAGAAGGCGGTGGCGGACGGCAATTGGGCGCCGGTGGGCTCCATGTGGGTGGAGTCGGACGCCAACATGCCCGGCGGTGAGGCGCTGGCCCGGCAGATCGTGCACGGGAAGCGGTTCTTCCAGGAGGAGTTCGGGGTCGAGACGGAGGAGATCTGGCTGCCGGACTCCTTCGGATACACCGCCGCTTTCCCGCAGTTGGCGAAGCTCGCGGGCGTACGGTGGTTCCTCACCCAGAAGCTGAGCTGGAACCAGTCCAACAAGATGCCGCACCACACCTTCTGGTGGGAGGGCATCGACGGGACGCGGGTCTTCACGCACTTCCCGCCCGTGGACACGTACAACTCGCAGCTCCACGCCGCCGAACTCGCCTACGCGGAGCGGAACTTCGCCGACAAGGGCCGTGCCACGCGCTCCCTGGTGCCGTTCGGCTGGGGCGACGGCGGTGGCGGTCCGACCCGCGAGATGATGGAGCGGGCGCGCCGTCTGCGCTCCCTGGAGGGCTCGCCGCGCGTCGAGGTCGAGAAGCCGTCGGCGTTCTTCTCGGCGGCCGAGGAGGAGTACGGCGAGCGGGCGCCGGTGTGGTCCGGCGAGCTGTATCTGGAGCTGCACCGGGGGACGTACACGTCGCAGGCCGCCACCAAGCGCGGCAACCGGCGCGGCGAACACGCCCTGCGGGAGGCCGAGTTGTGGTGCGCAGCGGCCGCCGTGAAGGACCCCGCGTACGCCTATCCGTACGACGATCTCGACCGGCTGTGGAAGACGGTCCTGCTGCACCAGTTCCACGACATCCTGCCGGGCTCGTCCATCGCCTGGGTGCACCGTGAGGCCCGCGACACCTACGCGCGGGTGCTCGCCGAGCTGGACTCGCTCACCGCGGAGGCGGTGCGGCACCTCGGCGGCGGCGAGGCCTCGGTGCTGAACGCGTCGCCGTACGAGCGCAGCGAGGTCGTCGAGCACGAGGGGCGGCTCGTGCATGTGAACGTCGGCGGGTTCGGCGCCCAGGATCTCGCGCGGGCCGCCGGGCACGAGCGGGACGCGGGCGCGGTGACGTCCGCGACCCGGACCGGGCAGGAGATCGTGCTCTCCAACGAGCATCTGCGGGTGACCGTCGACTCCGACGGGCTCCTCGCCTCCGTCCTCGACCGGGCCGCCGACCGCGAGGTCCTCGCGCCCGGCAGCCGCGGCAACCTCCTCCAGCTCCACCCCGACCACCCCACCCACTACGACGCCTGGGACCTCGACAAGCACTACCGCCACCGGCACACCGACCTCACCGCCGCCGAGTCGGTGGAACTCGTCGAGGACGGGCCGCTGCGCGCGTCCGTACGGATCGTCCGCTCCTTCGGAGCCGGGTCGCGGATCACGCAGGAGCTGCGGCTCGCCGCGGGCAGCCGGCGGCTCGACGTGGTCACGGAGGTGGAGTGGCGCGAGTCGGAGAAGGTCCTGAAGGCCGCCTTCCCGCTGGACGTGCAGGCCGAACGGTCCGCCGCGGAGATCCAGTTCGGGCATGTGCACCGGCCCACGCACGCCAACACGTCCTGGGACGCAGCTCGTTACGAGATCTGTGCGCATCGGTGGCTGCGGGTTGCCGAGGACGGGTACGGGGTCGCGGTGCTCAACGATTCGACGTACGGGCATGACGTGACCCGTACCCCTCATCCCGAGGGGCTCGGGACGACCGTCCGCCTCACCCTCCTGCGGGCGCCGCACAGTCCTGACCCCGAGACGGATCTCGGGACGCATCACTTCACGTACGCGCTGCTGCCCGGGGGCGGGACTGCGGACGCGGTCGCGGAGGGACTCGCCCTGAACCTCCCCCTGCGGGTCGCGTCGGCCCCCGCGGTGGCCCCCCTAGTCCGGGTCGACCACGCCGGGGTGACCGTGGAATCGGTCAAGCTCGCGGAAGACCGCAGTGGCGATGTGGTGGTCCGCCTGTACGAGTCCCTGGGCGGCCGGGCCCGCGCCACCCTCACAACCTCGTTCCCCGTCACCCAGGTGGACATCACGGACCTCCTGGAACGCCCCCTGCACCCCGCCGTCACGTCCGGCGCGGGGCTCGCCCTGTCCCTGCGCCCGTTCCAGATCCTGACGCTGCGGCTGCGTCCGGCGTAGGCCTCGCGGTGTTGTCCCTCAGTGGCTGAACAGGCCGTCCGGGTTGAAGCCGTGTGAGCTGTCCAGCGTGGTGTACGTGCCTGTGCTCAGCACTTCGAGGGCGGCCTGGCGGGCTGCGGCGTAGGCGGCCTGGGCCACACCCGTGCCCAGGCTGATCCTGCGGACCCCGGCCTCCGTCAGCTGGGCCACGCTCGGCCCGCCCGGCCCCGCCAGTGCGTTCACCGGCAGCGAGGTGCTCTCGGCGAGCCGGTGCAGCGCCGCCAGGTCGAGCAGTTTGGGGACGAAGATGCCGTCCGCGCCGGCCTCGGCGTAGGCCGCTGTGCGGGTGAGCACCTCGTCGAGGCGCGTCTCGGGTTCGCCGATCTGGAAGATGAAGACGTCGGTACGGGCGTTGATGAGCAGCTCCGGCAGCCCGGCCTCGGTCGCCGCGTGGCGGGCGGCGCGGATCCGCGCGGCCTGCTCCTGCACGGTGAAGAGCGGGCCGCCGGCCGCGGTGGAGTCCTCCAGGTTGATGCCCACGGCACCGGCCTCGATCACGGCATGGACGGTGGCCGCGACGTCTTGAGGGGTGGGGCCGTAGCCGGCCTCCACATCGACGGTGACCGGCACATCGACCGCGGCCGTGACCCGGCGGGCCGCCTCGGCCATCTCCGCACGGCTGAGGCGGCCGTTGGCCAGGCCCAGTGCCCAGGAGACCCCGGCGCTGGTCGTGGCGATCGCGCGGGCACCTGCTGCGGCGATGACCGCCGCGCTGCCCGCGTCCCAGGCATTGGGCAGCACCAGGACGGACTCGTCGAGCAGGGCACGCAGCCGCAGCGCCTTGTCCTGGGTACGGGCGTCGACAGACATAGGGGTTCCTCGGGTATTTCAGTGATGGCGGACACCGGCACCGGCCAGCCTAATTCCCACAACCACTCCGTCTTTCCGGACGTGCTGCCCGTCGGAGGTCACGGCCTCGGGACGTTGCGCAAGTTGGAGCGGGCCAGTTGGAGCATTCGGCCCACCCCGCCGTCCAGGACGATCTTGCTGGCGGAGAGGGCGAAGCCGGTGACCATTTCGGAGCTGATCTTCGGGGGGATGGACAGCGCGTTGGGGTCGGTGACGATGTCGACCAGGGCGGGGCCCTTGTGGGTGAAGGCGTCCTTCAGGGCGCCGGCGAGTTGTTTGGGCTTCTCTACGCGGACGCCGTAGGCACCCGCGGCTCGGGCCACGGCGGCGAAGTCGGGGTTGTGGTTGGTGGTGCCGTAGGAGGGCAGCCCGGCGACGAGCATTTCGAGTTCCACCATGCCCAGCGAGGAGTTGTTGAAGAGGACCACCTTCACCGGCAGGTCGTACTGGACGAGGGTCAGGAAGTCGCCCATCAGCATGGAGAAGCCGCCGTCGCCCGACATCGAGATCACCTGCCGCCTGCGGTCGGTGAACTGGGCGCCGATCGCCTGCGGCAGCGCGTTCGCCATGGAGCCGTGGCTGAAGGAGCCGATGATGCGCCGCTTGCCGTTGGGCGAGATGTAGCGCGCGGCCCAGACGTTGCACATGCCGGTGTCGACGGTGAAGACGGCGTCGTCGGCGGCGAGGTCGTCCAGGACGGAGGCGACGTACTCGGGATGGATCGGGACATGCTTCTCGACCTTGCGGGTGTACGCCTTCACCACGCCTTCGAGCGCGTCCGCGTGCTTCTTCAGCATCTTGTCGAGGAACCGGCGGTTCGACTTGGGCGAGACGCGCGGGGTGAGGCAGCGCAGCGTCTCGCGTACGTCGCCCCAGACGGCGAGGTCGAGCTTCGAGCGCCGGCCGAGCCGTTCGGGGCGCACGTCGACCTGGGCGATCTTGACGTCGTCGGGCAGGAAGGCGTTGTACGGGAAGTCCGTGCCGAGGAGGATCAGGAGGTCGCACTCGTGGGTGGCCTCGTACGCGGCGCCGTAGCCGAGCAGTCCGCTCATGCCCACGTCGTACGGGTTGTCGTACTGAATCCACTCCTTGCCGCGCAGCGCGTGCCCCACGGGTGACTTGATCTTCTCGGCGAAGGCCATCACCTCGGCGTGGGCGCCCGCCGTGCCGCTGCCGCAGAAGAGGGTGACCTTGTCCGCCTCGTCGATCATCGCGGCGAGCTTGTCGATCTCGGTGTCGCCGGGACGTACGGACGGGCGGGACGTGACGAGGGCGGTCTCGACGGCCTTCTCCGGGGCGGCCTCGGAGGCGACGTCGCCGGGCAGCGACACCACGCTGACGCCCGACTGGCCGACGGCGTGCTGGATGGCGGTCTGGAGCAGGCGCGGCATCTGCTTGGGGCTGGAGATCAGTTCGCTGTAGTGGCTGCACTCGCGGAACAGCTGGTCCGGGTGGGTCTCCTGGAAGTAGCCGAGTCCGATCTCGCTGGAGGGGATCTGGGAGGCGAGGGCGAGGACGGGCGCCATGGAGCGGTGGGCGTCGTACAGGCCGTTGATGAGGTGCAGGTTGCCGGGGCCGCAGGAGCCCGCGCAGGCGGCGAGGGAGCCGGTGATCTGGGCCTCCGCGCCGGCCGCGAACGCCGCGGTCTCCTCGTGCCTGACCTGGATCCAGTCGATCGCCTTGGTGCGGCGGATCGCGTCGACGACGGGGTTCAGGCTGTCCCCGACGACTCCGTAGAGGCGTTTGACTCCGGCGCGTACGAGGATGTCGACGAACTGCTCGGCGACGTTCTGCTTGGCCATCTCTTCATGCACCCCTTCGCTCTCTTTGGGTCCATGAATTCACAGCGAGGGCGCTCACGCCTCCCAAACGGCGGCAGCGGTGCGGTCGTCCGCGTACCCCTTCACCCTGACCTGCGTGTCGGCGAGGAACGCGGCGAGGCCGGGCGGGCCGCCCCCGGCCCACCTGCGGGTGAGGTGGCGGGCCAGCTCCGGCTCGCCGCGCAGGGGCTCGGCGAGGCCGCCGCTGCACAGCAGGAGGGTGTCGCCCGGGCGGGCGACGGAGGCCCGGAACCGGAACGGGTCGCGCGGCGGGGTCGGCGCGGGCTCGTACGGGCTCGGGGGCGTCGTGATGCCCAGGTCCATGGTGAGGCGGTCGCCGTCGGGGGACTCGGCGGGCGGCGAGCCGAAGCCGACGACCGGCTCTCCGGCCAGGTCGGCGACGCGGGGCTCTATGTCCTGCCAGTCGCCGCCGCGCAGCCGGAACAGGCCGCCGGCGCCGACGCCGAAGAACACGCGGGTGCGGCACTCCGGGTCGGCGGGGAGCAGGAGGCAGCGCAGCGATGCCGTGTACTCGTCCGGTTCCAGGCCGAGTTCGGCGGCGCGGGCGCGGAGTTTGCCCAGGCTGCGGTCGGTGAGGCGGTGCAGGCCCGACTTCAGGTCGCCGCGCCTCGCGGCGCGGATGTCCTGCGCCAGGCGCGCGTGGCTGCGGCCCACGGCCCGGCCGATCCACGCGCAGGCGTCGGCCGCCGCCTGGTGCGCGCCCGGCGTGGCGCGGGCGCCCGTCGCCATGGCGACCAGGACGAGGGTGTCGTCGCCGGTGCCGAAGCGGGCGGTGAGCAGGGCGTCGCGGCGGGGTTCGCCGCGGAATCTGGCCGAGTCGCCGCGTACGGACGCCGCGCGCAGCGTGGACGTCCCGTAGCGGGCGCCGTCCAGGACGGTGTCCGCGACGAGTTCCCCGAGCGCGTCCGGGTCCGCCACGGGCAGCCCTGTCGGCTCGGCTTCGTACGTAGGCGGCCCGTCCCCCACGTACGCGGGCACGCGGCCCGGAATCCCGCCCGCGTCCGGCGTCTCCTCGGCCGCGCCCACGGCCCCTGAACTCCCCTCACTGGACGGCGTCCCGCCCGCCGTGGAGGCCCCGGAAGGCCCGCCTTCGGCCTCCGGTTCGGGCTCGGGCTCCGGCTTCCGCGCAGGGGGAAACGTCACGGGCCCGGCGGCTCCGGCGGAGGGCACCCAGGGGGCGGGGGCCCGGTAGGCGGGAGGGTCGTGGGGCGGCGGGGCAACGGGGCGGTGGGGTGGCGCGGCGGTCGGTTGGCGGGGCGGCTCGGGCGCGGGCCGACGGGGTGGCGCGGGTGCCGGAGAGGCTGAGGGGTGCGGTGGCTCGGGGGCCGGTTGCCGCTCGGGGGGCACGGGGCGCGGTGGCTCGGGGGGCGCGGGCTGGGGTGGTGCCGAGGCCGGACGCAGGGGCGACTCGGACGTCGGAGGCTGAGGTGATTGCGGCGGCTCCGGGGCGGAGCGGCGAGGTGGCTCGGGCATCGGCGGCCGAGGTGGCTGCGGCGACTCCGGGGCCGGGCGGCGAGGTGGCTCGGGCATCGGCGGCCGAGGTGATTGCGGCGGCTCCGGGGCTGGGCCGCGAGGCGGTTCGGGCATCGGCGGCCGAGGGGGCTGCGGCGGCTCCGGGGCCGGGCGGCGAGGTGGCTCGGGCGTCGGAGGCTGAGCACGCTGCGACGGTTCCGGGGTGGGCCGCTGGGGCGGCCGGGGCGCGGAGGACGTCAACCAGTCCGGGAGGGGGCCCCGTTGAGGGGCAGGGGTGGCCCGCGGGGCCGGGTCGACTTCACTGCGACTCGAGTCGGCTTCGGCTCGGGCCGCCTCGGCCTCACCACGGGCCAGGTCCGCTTCACGTCGAACCGGGGCATCCCCGCTACGGGCGGAGTCGGCCTCACGGCGAACGGGACCGGCCTCACCACGCACACTGTCGGCCTCACCACGGGCCAGGTCCGCTTCGCGGCGATCCGGGGCGTCCCCACTGCGCGCGGACTCGGCCTCACGGCGGACCGGACCGGCCTCACCATCCTCCCGGTGAGCCGAGCTCACATCCCCCGCCGCCGCACCCCGTTGGCCGGGGACACCCTTCCGCCCGCCAGGACCCCCGGCAGCGTACGCAGTACTCCCCTCCTCGGCGGAGCCGGACGCGGACCCGGAGTCGGCCGCCGACTCCCCCTCGTCCAAGGCGCCCTCGCCAGACAAAGCGTCCCCGCCAGACACAGTCACAGCCGCCGAAGCAAACCGGTCGTCCAGAGAATCAGCCGCGGCCGCAGGCCCCGCGTCGTCCTTCGACTCGTCGTACAGCTGCCCCCACCAGTCGTCCTCCTGGCCGGAACTGGCCCCGCGACCGGTGTGCCTCTCCCCCTGCTGGCTCATGACCCTATTGTCCACCGCACAGGGCGTACGAAAACGGTGCATCCGGAAATTTCAGCGAGCGGCGGGCCGGGCGCCGGGCGGCCCCACCCCCCACGGGAGGACCGCCCGGCGCGGGGGCCCACCTTGGCAGACCGGCGGGTACTGCGGGGATGATGTTCGCGGCGGGTTTACGCCGTGGCCGCTTTCCGCCACGGCGGGGTGGAACGCGCCAGCACGATCGGGGGGCCTGGCCTGCCCGGAGAGCCATCGGGAGGGGCGTCGCCGCATGCTGGCAGCGATAGGTCTGGACGACACGCACGAGGCGGCGTACCGGGCGCTGGTGTCGGTGGGCGCCGCCGACGTGCCCGATCTGGCGCGCCGCCTCACGCTCGGCGAGCCGGAGACCGAGCGCGCGCTGCGCCGCCTGGAACGGCACGGCCTGGCCGCGCAGGCGTCGGGCCGGGCGGGCCGCTGGGTGGCGGCGCCGCCCGGCGTGGCCCTGGGCGCGCTGCTGACCCAGCACCGGCACGAGCTGGAGAAGGCGGAGCTGGCGGCGACCCTGCTCGCCGAGGAGTACCGGGCGCAGGCCGCGGAGCCCACCGTGCACGACCTGGTCGAGGTGGTGACCGGCGCGGCCGCCGTCTCGCAGCGCTTCCTGCAGCTCCAGCTCGGCGCGAGCCACGAGGTGTGCGCGCTGGTCACGGGCAGGCCGGTCGCGGTGACGGGCGTGGAGAACGACGCGGAGGAGCAGGCCGCCAACCGGGGCGTGCGCTACCGCGTGGTCATCGAGCGGGAGGTGCTCGCCGCGCCCACCGGCCTCCTGGAGGTGTCCGCGGCGATGCGGCGCGAGGAGCGGGTGCGGGTCGCCGACCGCGTACCGACGAAGCTGGTGGTCGTGGACGGCTCCCTGGCGATGGTGCCGCTGACGTCCCGCACGGCGGAACCCGCGGCGCTCGTGGTGCACGCCAGCGGCCTCCTGGAGTCCCTGACGGGCCTCTTCGAGGCGGTGTGGCGCACGGCGCTGCCGCTGCGCCTCGGCGAGGACGGCGCGGTGCGCGAGGCGGACACCGAGGGGCCGGACGGCACGGACCTGGAGGTCCTGTCGCTGCTGCTCGCCGGGATGACCGACGCGAGCGTCGCCAAACAGCTCGACCTGGGGCTGCGCACCGTACAGCGCCGGGTGAAGCGGCTGATGGAGCTGACCGGCGTGACGACGCGGCTGCAGCTGGGCTGGCACGCGTACGAACGGGGCTGGGTGGCCCGCGAGGCGGCCGCCGGGCCCTTCGGGACCGCCCCCCACGCGGGGCCCCAGGACTGACCCCGACCTGCGGTTTCGTACCCGCTCCTGCACCCTGGGCAGATGGGAGCGTGGGAACTCCTGCTGGTCGGCGTGGTGATGCTGCTCGGCCTGTGCGGAGTGCTGGTGCCCGGGGTGCCGGGGTCCTGGCTGGTGTGGGCCGGGACCGCGTGGTGGGCGCTCCAGGACCCGCGGGGGCTCGCCTGGGGGGTTCTGGTCGGCGCGACCGTGGTGCTCCTGCTGTCCCAGGCCGTGCGCTGGCAGCTGCCGCCCCGGCGGCTGCGGGAGTCGGGGGCGACCCGGCGGATGGCGGTGTTCGCGGGCGGCGGCGCGCTGCTCGGGTTCTGCGTGGTGCCGGTGCTCGGCGCGCTGCCGGGGTTCGTCGGCGGTCTGTACGTGGCCGAGCGCGTGCGGCTCGGCGGGCACGGTGAGGCGGTGACGGCGGTGCGGACGGCGCTGCGGGCCGGGGGGTGGAGCGTGTTCGTGGAGCTGTTCGCGTGTCTGCTGATCGTGGGGGCGTGGGTGGGGGCGGAGATCTGGGGCGGCTGACGGTCTGCCTCACCGCGCTTTGTACATCCGATCTCTCCCTACTCATTGACGTACCCGTACGTCATCTCTAGCTTTCAGCGGCAGATACCTCCGATGACTCAGCGACGCGAAGCGGCCAGGAGGCCTGATGCCCAGACCGACCAGAAGAGCCGTGCTCGCCACCGGACCCGCGCTCGGCGGGGCGGTGCTGGTCGGCGGCCTCCCCGCGCAGGCCGCGCACGCCGCCCCCGGCCGCGACCACGGACACGACCACGCCCCCGACCCCTGGCGCACCGTCCTCGACGACGCGGACATGGTCTGGCGGCGGATGCCGAGGACCTGGTACGAGGGCCCGTTCCTGGGCAACGGCTTCCTCGGCTCGGGGATCTACGCGGAGCCGGGCCGCGAGACGAAGGCGGTCCGCTTCAACGTCCAGCACTCCGAAGTGCAGGACCACAGACCGCAGTTCGGCTCCCTCTTCGGTCTCGCCCGGCTTCCGATCGGCCACCTCACGCTGGAGCCCGTCGGTACGATCACCGGCCTCGACTGGCGCCTTCGGCTGCGCGACGCCGAGCTGACGGGGACGCTCACCACGGACCGCGGCACGCTCCGCCTCCGCGCGCATGTGCACAGCTCGCGCGCCGTCCTCGCGGTGGAGGTGACCGCGAGCGCGGGCGAGCGCGGCTTCCGCTGGGTGTTCCATCCGGCGGAGGCGATCAGCCCGCGGGCCGCGTTCAAGCCGGTGCCGACGGGGTACGAGGGCAACCCGCCCGCACGCGTCGAGCAGCACGACGGCGTGTCGGCGGCCGTGCAGCCGCTGCTCGCGGGCGGACAGCACGTCACCGCCTGGCGGGAGCAACAGCGGGGCGGGGCACGGACGTTGTACGTCCACGTGGCGCACTCGCACCCGAAGTCCACGGCCCGCGACCGGGCGGTGCGCGCGGTGCGGTCCGCCGCCCGGCTCCCGTACGACGCCTTCGCGGCGCCGCACCGCGCATGGTGGGACGCGTACTACCGAAAGAGCTTCCTGTCCCTGCCCGACGCGCGCATGCAGCGCTTCTACTGGATCCAGCTCTACAAGACGGCGGCCGCGGCCCGCCGCGACGCCCCGGTGATGGCAACCTGCGGCCCCTGGCTGGAGCCGACGCCGTGGCCGAACACCTGGTGGAACCTGAACGTGCAGTTGGAGTACTGGCTGATCCACGGCTCCAACCACCTCGAACTCGACGCAGTGACACGGGCGTTGAGTGAGTTCCGGGACAACCTCGCCAAGGAGGTCGCCGCGCCGTACCGCGCGGACTCCCTCGGCGTGCCCCGCACCACCGACACCCGCCTGGTCAACGGCGCCTCCGTCACCAACGGCGGGTACGGCGTGGGCATCCCGGGCCAGGACCCGCCGACTCCCGAGGTCGGCAACCTCACTTGGGCACTCCACAACGTCTGGCTGAGCTACCGCCACACCATGGACACCGCGCTCCTGCGCGACGTCCTCTTCCCTCTCCTGCGCGGCGCCGTCAACTACTACCTGCACTTCCTCCAGCCCGGCCCCGACGGCAAGCTGCACCTGCCGGCGACCTTCTCCCCCGAGTACGGCGGCAACAGCCGCGACTGCAACTACGACCTGATGCTCCTCACCTGGGGCTGCCGCACCCTCCTGGACTCCGCCGAACTCCTCGGCGTCGACGACGAGTTGGCCCCGCGCTGGCGCGAGGTCCTGGCCAGGCTCGTCACGTACCCCACCGACGGACACGGCTACATGATCGGCGCGGACATCCCCTTCGCGAAGTCGCACCGCCACTACTCCCATCTGCTCGCGGTCTATCCGCTGTACGAGGTCACGGGCCGCACCCCGGCCGAGAAGGCGCTGATCGAGAAGTCCCTGGCGCACTGGGTCGGCTTCGAAGGCGCCCTGCAGGGCTATACGTTCACCGGCGCGGCGTCGGTCTCCGCGCTGCTCGGCAAGGGCGAGGACGCCCTGAAATACCTCGGCGAGCTGATGAGCCGCTTCATCCAGGCCAACACCATGTACAAGGAGTCGGGCCCGGTCATCGAGACGCCGCTGTCGGCCGCGCAGTCGCTGCACGACATGGTGTGCCAGTCGTGGGGCGACGTCATCCGCGTGTTCCCCGCGCTGCCCGCCGCGTGGGCGGACCTCGCCGTGCACGACTTCCGTACGCAGGGGGCGTTCCTGCTCAGCGCGGTGCGGGAGAAGGGGGCGACGCGGTGGGTGCGCCTGGTGAGCGAGGCGGGCGCGCCGTGTGTCGTGCGGCACGGGATCGCCGGGCCGATCGAGGTGCGGGACGGGCGGGGGCGGCCCCTGCGGTACGAGGACGCGGGTGGCGGCGCGATCCATGTCGCGCTCGGCAGGGGCGGCTCGGCGCTGATCACGGCGCGCGGTGACCGGCCGGACCTGCGGGTGAGGCCGGTCGAGCCGAACGCGGACGCGCCTCGGTGGGGGTTGCCCTCGGCGTGAGCAGTGCGCGAACCCGATCCTCGTGCCAGCCTCGCCCCATGACCGAATTCAGCGCGGCCGAGCGCGCGTACCTGAAGTCCCAGCGCCTGGGCAGGCTCGCCACCGTCGACCCGCAGGGGCAGCCGCAGGCCAACCCCGTCGGGTTCTTCCCGCAGGACGACGGCACGATCCTGATCGGCGGCCAGTCGATGGGCACCACGAAGAAGTGGCGCAATCTGCGGGCCAATCCGAGAGTCGCGCTCGTCGTCGACGACATCGTGAGCGAACGGCCGTGGCGGGTGCGGGGCGTGGACATTCGCGGTGAGGCCGAACTGCTCACCGGTCCGCACGCGTTGGGCCCGCACTTCAGCGAGGAGCTGATCCGCATTCATCCCAAGCGCATTCACAGCTGGGGGCTGGACGGAGAGGCATCAGGGAGGCGTTGACAGGGACCGCCAGAGCGACTTAGGTATGCCTTACCTAAGTGGAGGCTCGCTCTGGCGCGTCTCCTCCCCGACACCCGAGAGGTGCCGTCAACCATGCCCACCCGCACCCGCGTTCGCACCCGCGCCTGCGTCACCGCCCTCGCCGCCGCCGCGCTCACGGCCGCCTTCGCCGGAACCGCGACGGCGGCCGACGTCACGGCCGAGCGCACCATCACCGACGGCGGCACGACATACCACCTGAAGCTCACCGGGCCGGACTCCGCCGCGGCCGGCGGCGCCAACGTCACGGTGTCCGGGACCGGTTACAACTCCGGGCAGGGCGTGTACGTAGGCCTGTGCGCGGTCTCCGGGGCGCCCGGCGCGAACAAGCCGACGCCGTGCCTGGGCGGCCAGGACCAGTCGGGCACGACGGGCGCCTCGCACTGGGTGTCCAATGCGGGCGGCGGCACCGTACCGAACAGCTCCCGGTTCGGCGCGGGCGGCAGCTTCTCGGTGAAAATCCATGTGAAGGCCGACCTGGGCAACGGCAAGGTGTGCGGCGAGACGGTGGAGTGCGCGATCGTGACGCGCGCCGACCACTTCGACTCCGGCGACCGCAAATACGACGTGCACATCCCGGTCACCTTCCAGTAGTCCGGGCGGCCACTCGATGAGACGCATGCCCCTGCTGACCGCGTCGGCGCTGACGCTCGCCACTCTCACCACCGGCTTCGCGCCCGGCGACGCCAACGCCCCCGAGGAGAAGGACAGTTACCGCCGCACGGGCGACTTCACCACGGCCGGCAAGCCGCTCGACGTCCTGATCCACCCCGACTCGAAGAAGCTGTACGTCGGCTCCGACGACGACGCGGGCACGGCGGACGTCAACGAGATGGGTCTGTACGTCCTCGACCGGGCCGACGGCACCGTGCGCGGCCGGACCAGCAAAGCGCCCGGCTCCACCGGTGTGCCGCGCGAGTCCGCCGTGCACCGGATCGCCGGTCCGCTGCCGGGCGACGGCGTCGTCTTCCACTATCCGCTCAAGGGCCTCGGCACGGCCAAGGACGGCGACACGGAGGCGAAGGGCGTCTGGCTGGCGGGCGCCAAGGTGACCGATGTCGGGCCCGGCGTCACGGAGGGGACGACGCTGGTCGCGCAGGGCACCGCGCTCACCGAGGTCGAGACGGCCACCGGCAAGGTCGAACGGTCGCTGGCCCTGCCGGGCGCCGGACGGTTCGCCGTCGACGCCGAGCGGCGCGCGGTGTGGTGGACGGACCTGGCGCAGAACAAGCTGTACCGCGTCGACACGGCCTCCTTCACCGTGGCGAAGACCGTCGAACTCCCCGTGCCGCAAGGGGCAGAGGGGTCAGGGGGTTTCACCGCCGTCGATCCGGCGACCGGATCGGTGTGGGTGGGACGACAGGACGAGGTGATGGTGTTCGGCCCGGACGGCGCGCCGCGCGGCACCGTCAAGGACACGGATCTGGCACGGGACGTGGCCTTCGACGGCGCCCGCGCGTACATCGCCCGGCAGGATGTCGGAGACCCGGGGGCGCCCGGCTACGACGGCCGGGGATCGCTGACCGTGGTCGACACCATCACCTTGAAGGACGTTGCCGAGCCGCTCCCGCTGCCCGGCAACGAGGCCCAGCTCGGCTCCGCGGCGGTGACCGTGGCGCCGGGCGGGGCCGAGGTCTTCGTGACAAGCCCGGCGCAGGGCCGCGTCACCCGGATCGAACGGAACACGCCCCCCGAAATCACGGAATCTCCCGAGGACTTGACGGTCACCGCCGGGTCCGACGTCACGTTCACGGCCAAGGCCAAGGGCTCCCCGGAGCCCGCCGTGCGGTGGCAGGAGAGCACCGACGGCGGCGAGTCGTGGCGCCCGGTCGAGGGCGCCACCGACCCCTCGTACACCTTCAAGTCCCTTGCGTCGCACGACGGTTACCGCTACCGCGCCGAGTTCACCAACGACGCCGGTACGGCCCGCACGGAGCCGGTGACACTGACGGTGCGCGCGGAACCCGGCGACGGGGGGCCGGGCGGGCCCGGCACGGGGGACGGCGGGACCGGGGGCGATCCCGGTGACGGCTCCGACGGCGGCTCCAGTGACGGAGGGGACAACGGCGGTGCTGCCGACGGCGGTTCGGCCGGGGGCGACTCGGGTGGCGGGGCGTCCGGCGCGGCGGGCGGATCGGACGGTGGCGCGGGTTCGGACGGCTCCGCCGGGTCCGTCGGCGGCGGCGCGGGGTCGGACGGCAGCCTGGCGTCCACCGGGCAGACGGTGACCGGGGCCGCGGCACTGGCCGCGGCGCTGACGGCGGCGGGCTGGTACGCGGTACGGCGGGCGCGCCGGTCCGCCACCGCCCCAGGGCTGAACTCACGTACCCCATAAGGCAGTTGCAGCACCCGCCCCGACAGCCGGGTCCGCTACGCGGTGAGGAGTCGCTCCTCCTCCGCACGCGGCCCCGGCTGTCCCGCGTCCGTCCACAGGTGACGTACCGCGTACGACCGCCAGGGCCGCCACGCGTCGGAAAGGTGCTCGCCCGGTACGGCCATGTCGGGGTCACCGAGGGCCCGCATCCGGATGGCCGCGGCGGCTCTCGCGTCCACTCCGGGCACTTCCCGCAGGTGCCGCTCGGCGTCGTCGCGGTCGGCGCCCGCGTCCAGGCACACGGTGCCGTCGGCGAGGGCGGCCGCGAGCGGAAGGCGGTGGGCGAGGGCTTCGGGCGCGGGGAAGACGTGCGTGAGCGTGCCGCACGGCGACGGCAGCGGCGTGCCGTGCTCGACGACCAGGCGCCGCGCCTCCTCCCTGGACACGACCGCCCGCACCGCGAACTCCTCCGGGTCGGCAGCGCCCGGCGAGCGCAGGCCGGGGCGGGCGCGGACCAGCGGGGCGAGGCGGGGGTCGGCGGACAGGCGCTCGTCGACGGCGTACGGATCGGCGTCCAGGTCGAAGAGGCCGCGCAGGCGCTGGACGGCGGTCGTCAGGTCGCGCAGGTCGGACAGGAAGAGACGGGCCTCCAGCCAGCCGCAGCGGTGGGCGTCGCCGCCCCGGCGCGCGTCACGCTCCTCGACGGCCACGATCCCGGAGGCGTACGGAAGGCGCAGCGTGCGCCGGTACGTGCGGGCGCCGCGCTCTCCGCTGACGTCCTCCACGCCGGGCAGGGCCTCGTGCGCGAGCAGGTCGAAGACGGCGGCGGCCTGGTAGGGGCCGCGGTGGGCGAGGCGCAGCGGGATGCCGGCGGAGGGGGTGCCGCGGCCGCCGCCCCGCTTGGGCGCGGCGGCGCGCAGGGCGGTGGGCGTCAGCTCGTACACGGCACGGATCGTGTCGTTGAACTGCCGGACGCTGGCGAACCCGGCGGCGAAGGCGATCTCCGTGACCGGCAGGTCGGTGGTCTGGAGCAGCACGCGGGCGGTGTGCGCGCGCTGGGCGCGGGCAAGGGCGACCGGGCCCGCGCCGAGCTCGGCGGTGAGCTGGCGCTGGACCTGGCGGGCGCTGTAGCCGAGGCGGACGGCGAGGCCGCCGACGCCCTCGCGGTCGACGACACCGTCGCCGATCATGCGCATGGCGCGGCCCACGACGTCCGCGCGGACGTTCCACTCGGCGGAGCCGGGCACGGCGTCCGGGCGGCAGCGGCGGCAGGCGCGGAAGCCGTTGCTCTGCGCGGCGGCGGCCGTCGGGTAGTAGCGGACGTTCTGACGCTTGGGGGTGACGGCCGGGCAGCTCGGCCGGCAGTAGATGCCGGTCGTCTCGACGGCGAAGAAGAACTCACCGTCGAAACGGGCGTCGCGGCTGCGTACGGCTTCGTACCTGGTGTCGTGGTCACTCACGTCATCCAGTGTGGTCCGGGGCGGCCACCGGGGCTAGCGGAAATCGGACGCCGCGTTCGCCGCCCCGGCGCGGTGTGAGGTACCCGCGCCCCGTAAGGGGCGCGGGGAACTGCGCGACCAGCCCCCACCGGCCCGCAGACAAGTCACCGCGCTAGCGCACCCGCCCCCGCTTGGCCTCCATGGCGGCCTTCCCCTCGGCGCCCCGCCGCTTCCACTCACGGCGCAGGTCGGCCCGGACCCGAGCATCGGTCTTGGCGACAATGCGCTGATTCTCACGAATCAACTTGCGGTAGCTGTCAAGCCGCCGCTCAGGCAGAATCCCGTCCTCAAGCGCGGCAAGCACCGCGCAGCCGGGCTCCGCGACGTGCGCGCAGTCCTGGAAGCGGCAGCCCTCGGCGAGCTCCTCGATCTCGGCGAAGACCTGTCCGACGCCGGTCCCGGCGTCGTAGAGGCCGACGCCGCGCAGCCCCGGCGTGTCGATGAGGACACCGCCGCCGGGCAGGACGAGCAGGTTGCGGGTGGTGGTGGTGTGCCGCCCCTTGCCGTCGACGTCACGGATCGCCTGTACGTCCATGATCTCGGCGCCGGCGAGGGCGTTGGCGAGGGTGGACTTGCCCGCGCCGGACTGCCCGAGCAGCACGGACGTGCCGCCCGAGACGACGGCGGCGAGGACGTCGACGCCTTCGCCGTTGGCGGCGCTGACGGGCAGCACCTGCACGCCGGGCGCAGTCGTCTCGACGTCCTCGACGAGGTACGAGAGCGCGGTGGCGTCCGGCACGAGGTCGGCCTTGGTGAGCGCGATGATCGGCTGCGCGCCGGACTCCCAGCCGAGGGCGAGGAACCGCTCGATGCGGCCGAGGTCCAGCTCACCGGCCAGCGACACGGCGATGACCGCGTGGTCGACGTTGGCGGCGAGGATCTGCCCCTCGGACCGCTTGGAGGAGGTGGACCGCACGAACGACGTGCGGCGCGGCAGGTAGTCCCGCACGTAGCGCGGGTCGCCGCCGGGCGCGTCGACGGCCGCCCAGTCGCCGGTGCAGATGACCCTCAGCGGGTCGTGCGGGGTGACGAAGGTGGTGTCGGCGCGGACGACGCCTTCCTCGGTGACGACGAGGTCGCAGCTGCCGCGGTCGACGCGGACGACCCGTCCGGGCAGCAGCCCGCGCTCCGCGTACGGGGCGAAGGCGGCGGCCCACTCCTCGTCCCAGCCGTAGGGGGCGAGGGGGTGCGAGGCGGCGCCGGAGGAGAGGGAAGAGAAGTCGAGTTCGCCGGAGGAACCCGGAAAAGCTGAGGAGGACAAGGGGAACCCTTCACAAGGGTGGCCCCGGCCCGCGCGCCCGACAGGCACGCAAGAGAAAGGTAGGTCAGCCGGAGACCACGGAGGTGATGTGCATGAACGTCTGGATGCGGGCAGCGCCCTGCGCAACGACAGCCATGAGTTACACCTCCTGAAGACCTGCTCAGCCGACATCGGCGGTGATGCACCGCCGAGGAACGTTCAGCACTGTAGCCCCCGCCTCCGACGGGCTGCCACTCCTTTTTTCCTCACCCGGACGGCCCGCACGCCCCCGCCCGCCCCCTCGTTCCGTCCAATCTGTTCCTCAAGAATCCAACAACGCTCCGACGCAAAGAATTGAGCCTCACCGCCCCGGCACGTTCTGATGGACCCATGGAGCTCCCCTACCACGAGGACGTATCCCCCGGTACCGGCGGTCTGCCGCCGCGTGTGTGGTGCGCCGGTTCGGACGCCGTCTCCCTTTCGCTGAACGGAAGCTGGCGGTTCCGGCTCTCACCGGGTGCCTGCGGGCCCGACGAGTCGTTCGCCGCCGCCGGGTTCGACGCCGCGGCCTGGGACGAGGTCGTCGTGCCCGGACACTGGGTGTTGCAGGGCCACGGCTCGCCCCTCTACACGAATCAGATGTATCCGTTTCCCGTCGACCCGCCGCGGGTGCCGACGGAGAACCCGACGGGTGACCACCTGCGCGGCTTCGACCTGCCTGCGGACTGGCCGGCGGGCGGGGACGCGGTGCTGCGGTTCGACGGGGTCGAGTCGTGTGCGCGGGTGTGGCTGAACGGGACGCCGCTCGGCGACTTCAAGGGCTCGCGGCTGCCGCACGAGTTCGCGGTCGGGCACCTGCTGCGGCCGGAGGGCAACGTCCTGGCCGTACGGGTGCACCAGTGGTCGTCGGGGTCGTACCTGGAGGACCAGGACCAGTGGTGGCTGCCCGGGATCTTCCGGGACGTGACGCTCCTGCACCGCCCCGAGGGCGCCGCGCGCGACTTCTTCACGCACGCCTCGTACGACCACGAGGACGGCACCGGCACGCTGCGGGTGGACTCCGAGGTGCCGGGCCGGGTGACGGTGCCGGAGCTGGGTGTCGACGTCGCCACCGGCGAGAGCGTGACCGTGCCGGTCGAGCCGTGGTCGGCGGAGCGGCCCCGGCTCTACGACGCCGAGCTGGCCACCGCGGGCGAGCGGATCGCGCTGCGGGTGGGCTTCCGCACGGTCGCCCTGACGGACGGGCTGATCACCGTGAACGGGCGGCCGCTGCTCTTCCGCGGCGTGAACCGGCACGAGTTCCACCCGGAGAAGGGCCGCGCCCTCGACCTCGCCACGATGCGCGCGGACGTCCGGCTGATGAAGCAGCACAACATCAACGCCGTGCGTACGTCCCACTATCCGCCGCACCCGGCCTTCCTGGACCTGTGCGACGAGCTGGGCCTCTGGGTCATCGACGAGTGCGACCTGGAGACGCACGGCTTCACGATGCTGGGCTGGCGCGGCAACCCCGCCGACGACGACCGCTGGACCCCGGCCCTGCTCGACCGCGCCACCCGCACCGTCCAGCGGGACAAGAACCATCCGTCGGTGATCGTGTGGTCCCTCGGCAACGAGTGCGGCACGGGCAAGGGCCTGCGCGCGATGGCCGCGTGGATCCGGGAGCGGGACCCGGACCGGCTGCTGCACTACGAGGGCGACCCCTCGTGCCGGGACACCGACATGTATTCGCGCATGTACGCCGACCACGCCGAGGTCGAACGCATCGGCCGGGGCGAGGACGAAGGCTCCGAGACGCGGCGTCAACTCCCCTTCATTCTCTGCGAGTACGGGCACGCCATGGGCAACGGCCCCGGCGGACTGCGCGAGTACCAGGACCTGTTCGAGCGGTACGAGCGGCTGCAGGGCGGGTTCGTCTGGGAGTGGATCGACCACGGCCTGCGACACCCGGCGTACGGCTTCGCCTACGGCGGCGACTTCGGCGAGGAGCTGCACGACGGGAACTTCGTCGCGGACGGCCTGTGCTTCCCCGACCGCACGCCGTCCCCCGGGCTCCTCGACTACAAGCGGGTGATCCAGCCGGTGCGGTTCGGCTACGACCCGGTGTCCGGCACGGTGTCTGTGACCAATCTCTACGCCTTCGCGGACCTTTCGGAGCTGGCCTTCGAGTGGACGTACCTCATGGACGGCGCGGAGCGGGACGCCTCGGGCCCGCTGGACGTGCCGCCCGAACTCGGCCCCGGCGAGAGCGTCGAGCTGAAGCTGCCCGACCCGCCCGCGGCGGCGAGCGGCGCCGAGACGCGGCTGTATCTGACCGCCATGGTCTGCGAGGAGACCAACTGGACTTCGCTCGACCACGTGGTGGCCCGCGCCGACTTCGCCGTCACGCCGCGCCCGCCGGTGCCCGTCGCCACCGGTGAGAGCCCGCGCCGCCGCGGCTACGACGTGGCCCTCGGCCCCGGCCGATTCGACGTCCGCACCGGCGAGTTGCGCGCCCTGGACACGCTCACCCTGACGGCCGCGCCCCGCCTGGACGTATGGCGCGCGACCACCGACAACGACGACGGCGCGCCCTGGCAGCCCGACACCCGCTACGGCCCGCTGTGGCGCAAGCTGGGCCTGGACCGCATGCACCACCGCCTGGACGACGTCGAGTTGGGCGCGTCGGGCGCGGACGCGCTCACCGTCCGCACCCGGATGGCACCCGCCGCCCGCGACCTCGCGCTGCGCACCGTCTACCGCTGGACGTCCGACGGCACCGACCTGCGGCTCGCGGTGTCGGTGACGCCGGAGGGCGACTGGGAGGTGCCGCTGCCCCGGCTCGGCGTCCGGATCGGGCTTCCCGCCGCGCTCGGCTACGCGCAGTGGTTCGGCGGCGGCCCCGGCGAGGGCTATCCGGACACCAAGTCGGCTTCCACCGTGAGCCGTTGGTCCATGCCCGTGGACCGCATGCAGACGCCGTACGTCCGCCCGCAGGAGAACGGCGCCCGCGCCGACGTCCGCTGGGCCGAGCTGCGCACCGGCATCGACGGCGAGGGCGTACGCATCGTGGGCGACCCCGCGTTCTGGTTCACGGCCCGCCGCTGGAGCAGCGAGCAGCTCGACGCGGCGGCCCACCGCACGGACCTGACGCCGGGTGACACGGTGTGGGTGCACCTCGACCACGGGCAGCGCGGCATCGGCTCGCAGTCGTGCGGGCCCGGGGTGCTGCCGCAGCACGAACTCCGGGTGGCACCGGCCGAGTTCACCTTCACCTTCTCGGCGGCCGCAAGGAGGCGGTGACAGCGGGACCACGGGGCGGCGCGCCCCTCGACGGCCGGCTTTCGAACCCTCCCTGACCCGGGGAAACACGGTTACGGCCGCCTAGACTGGGAATCACGACGACCCACGCGCCGCCCTGGGGGGAGGGAACATCCTGTGTCACAGCAGCAGCTCGGCCGCCGCCCGGTCCGGCCCGATCCCGAGCCGCCTGCCCCGGGCGATTCGCGCCAGGGCCGGTTCGTGGGCTGGCTCGGCGGCTTCGGCTGCGCCGCCGCGGGGTACGCGGTGTTCCAGTCCCTGGTCGGCGTGCTGCCGCAGGAGATCTCCGGCGACGCCGCGCGGTACGGCATCGCGGCGGTCAGCGGCGTGGGCACGGGTGTGGCCGCCTGGCTGGCGGCGGCGCTGCTGCGCGCGCGAGCCACCCCGGACGGTGCCGGTACGACCACCGCCGCGCCACGCACCCCGGGCACCGGCCCGCGGTCCACCGGCTCCCCCGGCCCGTTCCCGGCGCTCGCCGCCGCGACCCACCACACCCTGCACTCGGAGCTGGCGGTCGTCGACGACCCCGACCGCGGCCTCCTCACCGGCTGGCGGCACGCCCTCGACGAGCAGACCGAGCCGGTCAGGCCCACGCCCACCGGCACGGCGTACGGACTGCACCTGGTCCTCGAACTCGGCGTGCAGGACGGCAGGTTGAACACTTCGGAGCTGGTCGAGACGCTGTGGCGGCTGCGCCTCGCGGACGGCGGCTGGGCCGCGCGCTCGCAGGGGTCGGTGCCGCGGCCCGAGGTGAGCGCCCTGGTGCTCGGCGCGCTCGCCCGCGCGGGCGCGGACCCGGCGCGGCTCGCGGACGAGGCGGCGCGCTGCGCGGCCCGCTTCACGGCGGACCTGGAGCCGTCGGGCCTGGCCCGCACCCATGTCGTGACGACGGTGCTGCGGGGCATGCTGCGCGCGGCGCCCGAGTCCCCGGTCATCGCCCGCCTGCGCGACGAGCTGGTGGACCGGACGATCACCGACCCGGCCCGCGAGCACCGCCGCTGCTGGGGACCGAGCCTGCGCTCGTCGGCGGCGCACCCGACGCGGCCCTCGCCCGCGCACACCGCGCAGGCCGTCGTCGCCCTGGACCGCGCGGCCCGCGTCCTCGGCGAGGACACCAACACCCGGGCCGCGCGCGAGGACGGCATCCGCTGGCTGCTGTCCTGCCCGATGCCCGCGCACGAGGCCTGCGCCGACCTGGTCAACACGCAGGAGGAGGTGCGCCGCCCGCACCCGCAGGACTCCTGGCGTCAAGAGGTCCTCTTCGTACGGCACTTCACGGCCGCGTGGATGGTGCGCGCGCTGCTTACGCCGGGCGCCTGGGAGATCGCCGCCGCCGAGGACCGCGAGGACGCGTGGCACGCGCTCCTCGCGGACGCGGTCGCGAGTGTGCTGCGCCAGCAGGACGACGGGATCTGGAACTGGGACGGGCACGATCTCGGCCGCCCGCTGTGGATGACCTATCAAGGGCTTTCGGCGCTGCGCGCACATGCCGTATGGATGTATCAGCCGGACGCCTGAGAGCCGGTCTTTGAACCCCCGTCGTTCGCGCGGAGCGCGGGCGCAGCGGCGTTCGGTGCGTGCGATCGGCGTGCGTGCCGGGCGGCGGGGCGCAGGCGGGGGTTCAAAGACCGGCTCTCAACTCCGGCTTCGCGTCCCGGCGGGCGGGACGGAACCGAAGGAAGGGCGGCGTGACCGCATATGGGTGGTCGGCACGTGCTGCGGGCCCGGCGGCTGCTCGAGGGATCCCTCGACGGCCCTGCCGACCTCGACGAGGAGGAGCTGGTACGGGCGGCGCGCGCGGTGGTCGCCGAACTCGGCTCCCCGGGGCGGCTGTTGGCGCTGGTCGCGGAGCTGGCGTCGGGCCTTGGTGATCCGTCGGGGTGCGCGCGCCTGTCGTACCGGCACGTCCTCGGCTTCGACAAGCTGCTCCTGATCGACGTCGGCACCCGGCACATGCTGCGCGCCCACGTCTGGCACCCCGGCTCGCGCCGGGCGGGCCGCGAGGACATCCACAACCACCGCTCCCCGCTCGCCTCCTACGTGGTGCACGGCACCCTCGGCATGGAGCTGTACGAGACGGCGGGCGACGGCCCGCTGGCGGCGGAGCGCTACCGCGAGTCGTTGTCGACGGAGGTCAGCGACTGGCTTCTGGAACCCGCGGGCCGAGCCCGGCTCCGGCTGACGCAGACGGCGGAGTACGCGGCGGGCAGCGGCTACGCCCTGCAGTCGGACGCCCTGCACCGGGCCTGGTGCGCCTCGCCGGGGACGGCGGTGACGCTGTTCCTGGAGACGGGTGTGGGCCGGCGGCGCTACACGGACGTGTTCACGGGTGGCGCTTCGGGGCGCCGCGCGCAGGCGTACTCCAAGGAGCCGCTGGAGGTGACGGAGTATCTGGCGGAGCTGCGGACGCTGGCCGAACTGATCGGCGGCAGCGAGGAGTTGGCGGCCCGCAGGTAGGAGCGACTGCCCAGCGGCGGCTGCCCATCAGCAACTTCGGGTCAGCGGCTGCGCAGCCTGCTGAGGGCCTGGCGCACGATGTCGAGGTTGTAGTCGTCGATCTCGACCGTGCCCAGGTCGCCGGGGGTGAGCCAGCGGTGGTCCTGGTCGGGGTGGGGCAGCGTGATGTCGAGACTGAGGGGCCTGACGAGGAAGTTGTCCTGCCAGTTCTTGACCTCGTTGCCCTTGTACTGACTGACGAAGGACGATTCGCCGACCTTGCGCACCACGTGCCCGAGCAGGCCGGTCTCCTCCTTGAGCTCCCGCAGCACGCCGTCGCGCGGACTCTCGCCCGGTTCGAGCTTTCCGCAGGGAACCCCCCACACACGTGGCAGGAACCGCTCGGTCTCGCTGCGCCGCACGAGCAGCACACGGCCCCGGTGGGCCACGACGGCTGCCGCCAGATGGTTCTCGCCAGGGATACCCATGCAACCACCGTAGCGAGGATTCGGGCCCCGGGACAGCCACGGGCGCCGCCCGCGCCCGGGCTGCACCCCTGTGCGCGACCCGCTCGTGTCCGATTCCTTCAAGACCACGCGCCGCCCCGTTGCCTACGCTCACAGGCATGAACAGCAACGACACCGACATCACAGCCAAGACCGGCGAAACCACCGGCAGCACGCCGCGCGTCACGCCCCGCCTGGAACTGGTGGGCATCGTCACGTCCGACCTGACGGCGTCCCTCGCCTTCTACCGCAGGCTCGGCCTCGAATTCCCGGCCGGCGCCGAGGACCTGCCACATGTGGAGGCCGCCCTTCCGAACGGCCTGCGCGTCGCCTTCGACACCGAGGAGACCGTGCGCTCCTTCGCCCCCGATTGGCGGGCCGTACCCGGCGCCGGGCGGATCGGGCTCGCCTTCCAGTGCGGTACGCCCGCGGGCGTGGACGCGGTGTACGAGGAGCTGGTGGCCGCGGGGCACCCTTCGGAGCTGAAGCCGTTCGACGCGGAGTGGGGCCAGCGGTACGCGATCGTGCTCGACCCCGACGGCAACGGCGCCGAACTCTTCGCGCCCCTGCCCGGCTGACCGCGCCTCAACCGTCAGGCGGGGCCGAGCAGTTCGCCGAGCCGCATGCCCGTCAGTTCCTTGACGTCACGGGCCAGATGGGCCTGGTCGGCGTAGCCCGCCACGGCCGCCGTGTCCGCGTACGGCAGCCCGGCGCGGGCAAGGGCGAGCGCCCGCTGGAGCCGCAGCACGCGCGCGAGGGTCTTGGGGCCGTAGCCGAACGCGGGCAGGGCGCGGCGGTGCAGCTGCCGTGCGCCGATGCCGGCGGCGTCGGCGGTCTCCGCGACGCCGCGCCCGGCGTTCAGGGACCGCACGACCTCGGCGAGGAGCGGGTCGGGCGGCGGCCGGTCCGCGCCGCGCTCGCCCGCGATGTGCTCCAGGGCGGCCATGGGGTCGGCGGCGGCGTCCACGCGCGCGGTGAGGCGGCGCGCCTCCGCGGCGCCCCACAGATCGGTCAACTCCACGCGCTGGTCGCGCAGTTCGTGGGCGGGGATGCCGAGCAGGGCGGGGGCGGTGCCGGGGGCGAAGCGGATGCCGACGTACCGGCCCGGTTCCTTGGTCCCGGGCAGGTAGGCGTGCGTGTCGGGGCCCGCGACGAAGAGCCGGCCCTCGGTCCACAGCAGGTCCATGCAGCCGTCGGGCAGCACAGCGGCGACAGCGGGAGTGTCGGGGGTTCCTGAGGTGCCAGAGGCGGCGGGCGCGTTCTTCGTCCAGACGACGGCGCCGGGCAGGGCGGTGGAGGACCGCTCGGCGTACGCGTACGAAGCAAGCGGCGGCGACGCGCGCCCGCGACCTCTCCCGACGACCGTCATACCGCCAGGCTACGACGCTCCCGTGCGGTGCTCCTGCGGGCTGACGCCGTACTCCCGCTTGAAGGCGCTGGACAGCGCGAACGCGCTGCCGTAGCCGACCTTGCGGGCGACGGAGGCGATGGTCAGGTCGCTGTCGCGCAGTTGGTCGGCGGCCAGGGCGAGGCGCCAGCCGGTCAGATACGTCATCGGCGGCTCGCCCACGAGCTCGCTGAAGCGGCGGGCGAGCGCGGCCCGGGAGACGCCCGCCTTCGCGGCGAGCGAGGCGACGGTCCACGGGTGCGCCGGGTCGTCCTGGAGCAGCCGCAGGACGGGGCCGACGACGGGGTCGCCCATGGCCTGGTACCAGGCGGGGGCCTCGGCCTCCGGGCGGGAGAACCAGGCCCGCAGGGCGGCGATGAGCAGCAGGTCGAGGAGCCGGTCGAGGACGACCTCCTGGCCCGGCTCGTCCTTGTTGATCTCCTCCGCGAGGAACGGCGTCAGCGGGCAGTCCCACACCTCGGTCGGCAGGACCAGCAGGGGCGGCAGGGCGTCGAGGAGCCGTCCGGTGATCTCGCCGCGCATCTGGTAGGTCCCGATGAGGAGCTCGACCGAGCCGTCGCGCTCGCCCCACGCGCGCAGGCCGAGGTCGCTGTAGTGGTCCTTCGGCGCGCCGTGCATCGGGGCGCACTCCTGGCCGGGGCCGATCTCCGCGAACGGCTTGGTCTCCGGGTCGCCCGCGACCAGGTAGTGGTCGGGGCCGCGGGCGATGGCCACGTCCCCGGGGCGGAGCAGGCGGGGCGGGTGGTCGTCGCGGGGGGCGCCGTCCTCGTCCTGCGGGACGATCCAGGCCTCGCCGCGCACGACGATCATGACCGAGACGGGTGCCTCGTCGGCGATGCGGACCGACCAGGGCGGGTCGAAGCAGGCGCGGATCATGAAGGCCCCGCGGGCCCGGGGGCCTTCCAGGAGGCCGGCGAGTACGTCCATGGGGGCAGCGTAGACGCACGCGTATGGCCGTGAGCCCTTCGCGGATGGTTCCCGTGCGCGGGCGACTGTTGACTATGGGCATGACGAAAAACACGGAGAACACGCAGCAGAGCACGACGGTGAACACGCAGGCCGCCGAGGCCACTTCGGAGGCGCTGACGGTGCTGGTCACCGGGGCGACCGGGCGGGTCGGGAGCCGTGTCGCGGAGGCCGCGCTGGCGGCCGGGCACGAGGTGCGGGCCGCCTCCCGCTCCGGCGCGGTGCCGTTCGACTGGTACGACGCGGAGACGTGGGCGGACTCCCTGCGGGGCGCCGACGTCGCCTTCCTCGCCTTCCAGCCGGACGTGGGCGGGCCCGGTGCCGCCGAGGCGGTCGGCGCGTTCGCCCGGCAGGCGGCCGAGCTGGGGGTGCGCCACCTGGTGCTCCTGTCGGCGCGGGGCGAGACCCAGGCCCACCCGACGGAGGCGGCGCTCGCGGAGTCCGGGGTGGAGCGGTGGACGGTGGTGCGGGCCAGCTGGTTCGCCCAGAACTTCAGCGAGGGGCCGCTGGCCGACGTGATGGTGGAGGGCGGGGAGCTCGTCTTCCCCGGCGGGGAGGTGCTTGAGCCCTTCATCGACGTACGCGACATAGCGGATGTCGTCCTCGCGGTGCTGGCCGGTGGCGACCGGTACGCCGGGCGGATTCTGGAGATCAGCGGTGGGCGGCTGCTGTCCTTCCGGGACGCGGTGGCCGAGATTTCCGCCGTGGGCGGGCGGGAGTTCACGTACGTTCCCGTGCCGGCGCAGGCCTATGGGGCGGCGCTGACGGAATTCGGGGTGCCGGAGGGTGAGGTGGAATTCCTCATCGAGCTTTTCGAGACGAATCTCGACGGCCGCAACGCGCACGTTTCCGACGGCGTGCGGGAGGTTCTCGGCCGTGAGCCGAGGGAATTCACGGACTTCGTCCGCGAAGCAGCGGCCTCCGGCCTGTGGAAGGGATGACCCCGACCCCCTAGGGGGCTCCGCCCCCTGGACCCCCGCTCCCCTTCTGGGGCTTCGCCCCTCTCCCCCTGTCGGCGCTCCGCGCCTCGTCCTCAAACGCCGGACGGGCTGAAACCCCCCGCCGCAGCGGCACCGTTTTAGCCCGTCCGGCGTTTGAGGACGAGGCCGTTCAGGCCGATGGCGGGGGTCCAGGGGGCGGCAGCCCCCTGGTTACGGGAAGGGGCGGGACTGGGGCGCCCCGCGAGGGCCTACTCGTCGTCGCCGTGTCGCTTCCCGTGGTGGTGGGCCCGCAGGCGGGACGACACGTCGTCGGGGGGCAGGAAGCGGGACCAGCGTTCGGGGAACTCGGAGGGCATGTCCGGGTCGTCGGGATCCTCCGCGGCACGCGCGGCCGCGGCACGCGCGACGAACTCCGCGGCCCGAGCCTCCCGCACCCGCTCATTGGCCTCACGGGCCGAAGCCGTGGCGACGGAAGGCCACACCCGGTCTATGGCGGCGTTCACCGCGGCCCCGACGAGCACCGCGAAGGCGGAGATGCCGATCCACAGCAGCACGGCGACGGGCGCGGCCAACGAACCGTAGATCGTGGGCCCTTCGACGGTGCTTGTGAGGTAGATGCGGAGCAGGAAGCTGCCGAGCACCCACATGCCGAGGGCGATGAGCGCACCGGGCATGTCCTCCACCCAGGGCGACCGCACGGGCACCGACACGTGGTAGAGGGTGGTCAGGAAGACGACGGACAGGATGGTGACGACGGGCCAGTACAAGATCTGGACGACCGTCGCCGAGCCCGGCACCAGCTTCACCACCGCGTCGGGCCCCGCCACCATCAGCGGCAGCGCGACGGAGCCGATGACGAGGGCGACGAGGAAGAGCCCGAAGGCGAGCAGCCGCGTCTTGACGATGCCGCGGGCGCCGTCGAGGCCGTACATGACGGTGATGGTGTCGATGAAGACGTTCACGGCGCGCGAGCCGGACCAGAGGGCGAAAAGGAACCCTATCGAGATGACGTCGGGCCGCCCGACCTTCATGACGTCCTCGAGGATGGGCTGCGCGATCTCGCGGACACCCTTGTCGGACAGGATCGTGCGGGACGCCTCGAGGATGTTGTTCTCGACGCTGGTGATGGTGTCGGCGCCGGTCCACCGGTCGACGTACGCGAGCAGCCCGATGAGACTCAGGAGCAGGGGCGGCACGGACAGCAGCGTGAAGAACGCCGCTTCCGCCGCGAGCCCCAGGACGCGGTACTCGATGCAGGAGTTGACGGTGTCCTTCAGCAGCAGCCAGGCAGTCCTGCGCTTGGAGACGTTGCGGTAAAGAGCGCGGGCCCGTTTCCAGCGGCCGTGTGGCCGCCCGGGTGTTTCTTTTGCCTGGTGCACCTCCTTACCGTATCGGCATGGCAGCCACCACCCACACAGTGACCAACCAGGCTCCGCCCCTGGTGGGATATGACGTCTTCGCGTGCGACCGCGCCCTCGTGGAGGCAGTCGAACGCCATCTCGATCCGGGACTCCTGGACGAAGCGCGAGCCGACCTCTCCGGTCTCGGCCGCACCGCGGGCTCCGCCCAGGCGCAGGAGTGGGGAGTGCTCGCGAATGAGAATCCACCCGTTCTGCACACACATGACCGCTATGGGAACCGGATCGACGAGGTCGCCTTCCATCCGTCCTGGCACCGCCTTCTCGGCAAGGCCGTCGCCGCGGGTCTGACGTCGGCGTGGAACCGGCCGGGCGGGCATGTGCGGCGCGCGGCGGGCTTCCTGGTGTGGACGCAGACCGAGGGCGGGCACGGCTGCCCGGTGTCGATGACGCACGCGGCGGTGCCCGCGCTGCGCGCCGACCCGGCGCTTGCCGCCGAGTGGGAGCCGCGGCTCACCTCCACGGTCTACGACGAGGGGCTCAGGCCGGCCGCGGAAAAGGCGGGCGTGCTCTTCGGAATGGGAATGACGGAGAAGCAGGGCGGCAGCGACGTCCGCGCGAATACGACGCGGGCGCGGGCGCTTGCCGAGGACGGGACGTATGAACTCGTCGGGCACAAGTGGTTCTGTTCCGCGCCGATGTCCGACGGTTTTCTGGTGCTCGCGCAGGCCGAGGCCGGACTGACGTGTTTTCTGGTGCCCCGGGTCCTGGAGGACGGCTCGCGGAATGTCTTCGCCATTCAGCGGCTGAAGGACAAGCTCGGCAATAAGTCGAACGCTTCCAGCGAAGTCGAATTCGACGGTACGTGGGCGCGCCGGGTCGGGGACGAGGGGCGCGGGGTGCGCACCATCATCGAGATGGTGGCGGCGACCCGGCTCGACTGCGTGATCGGTTCCGCCGCGCTGATGCGGCAGGCGGTCGCTCAGGCCGTGCACCACGCCACGTACCGCGAGGCGTTCGGCGGCAAGCTCGTCGACAAGCCGCTGATGCGCAACGTACTGGCGGATCTGGCATTGGAGTCGGAGGCGGCGACGACGCTGGCGCTGCGGCTCGCGGCGGCGTACGACGACGGGAGCGAGCGCGAGCAGGCGTTCCTGCGGCTCGCGGTGCCGGCCGCGAAGTACTGGGTGACCAAGCGGTGCACGCCGCTCGCGGGCGAGGCCCTTGAGTGCCTGGGCGGCAACGGGTACGTGGAGGAGTCCGGGATGCCGCGCCTCCTTCGCGAGGCGCCGCTGAACTCCATCTGGGAGGGCTCGGGCAACGTCCAGGCGCTCGACGTGCTGCGGGCGTTGCAACGGGAGCCGCAGGCGCTCAACGCCTTCCTGGAGGAGGTGGGTGCGGCGCGCGGCGCCGACCACCGCCTGGACGGGGCGATCAAGGGCCTGCTGACCGAACTCGCCGACCTGGACGGCATCGAGGCGCGGGCGCGCCGCCTCGTGGAGCGGATGGCGCTGGTGCTCCAGGGCTCGCTGCTCGTGCGGTACGCGCCGCCGGAGGTGGCCGACGCGTTCTGCGCCTCGCGGCTCGGCGGGGACTGGGGCGCGGCGTTCGGCACGCTGCCGCACAGCCTGGACCTCGGGGCCGTGGTGGAGCGGGCGGCCGTCCGGCTGTGAACGCATGTGCGCCCGGCCGGTGGAACGGCCGGGCGCGCACAGTCCTGCGGGGAGGTTCACGCCCGACGGCGCTGTCACGGGGGTGGTGCTGCGCCGACACGGCACCACCCCCGGTTTTCAGGCCCCGTCGGGACGGACGCCGCTCGGGGCGGCGCACGGCCAAGTTTCAAACACCGCACGACTGTTCGCCAGAGTTGCAGAGGGTTGCAACACTGGACGCCGGTCGTGGTCCGGCATCGCACCACCTGGGTTGAAGCACGTCCTTCCGCGCGCCCGGAAGGGCACGATGGATGACGTGTCCCCCGCTGCCGGCGGGCTCGGGGACGCGCTCGGCGGGAGGAACCGTGATGAACACGCACGCGACGTTCGACCTCGAACGGCTCACGGCCGTGAACGCCGTGCAGGCCGCGCGGCTGCTGCGGGAGGTGCGGGACGCCCGGATCGCCGGCCGGCGGCCCCGCGTCGGGCCCCGGCCGGTGATAGACGCATCCTGGGACCGCATGCTGGCGGGCGGCGTCGACCCCGAACACGACTTCCGCTCGGGCATGCTGAGCACCGACGAGATAGAGCGGCGGCGGCAGTCGTCCCCGCTGCGGCACATCCTCCCCGTACTGCGCGAGGGGCTCCTGTCCGTCGCCGACGTCGCGCAGCACATCATGGTCGTCGCGGACGCCGAGGGGCGGCTGCTGTGGCGCGAGGGCAACAAGTCGGTGCTTCGGATGGCCGACGGGCACGGCTTCGAGATCGGCGCCGACTGGCGCGAGAGCATCGTCGGCACCAACGGCATCGGCACACCGCTTGTGGCCCGGCGCCCCGTGCAGGTCTTCTCCGCCGAGCACTTCGTGCTCACCCACCACCGCTGGACGTGCACGGGCGCGCCGATCACCGACCCGCGCGACGGCCGGCTGCTCGGCGTCGTGGACATCAGCGGGCCGCTCGACACCATGCACCCGGCGACGCTCGCCCTCGTCGGCTCGGTCGCCAAGCTCGCCGAGGCCCGGCTGCGCGAGGAGCACGTGACGGCGCTCGGCCGGCTGCGGTCGGTGGCCGCGCCGGTGCTCGCGCGGATCGGCGGGCGCGCCGTCGCGGTGGACACCCACGGCTGGACGGCGGCGGTCACCGGCATGCCACCGGTGGACCGGCTCACGCTGCCCAAGTCCCTTGCCGACGGGCACGCCTGGGTGCCCGCGCTCGGCATGTGCGCGGTGGCGCCGCTGGCCGGCGGCTGGCTGCTGCGGCTCGACGACGGCGGGGCCGGGGCGGCCGGGCGGGACGAGGCCGTGGCGGACGTCGCGACACGGGTCGTCGTGGACGTGTCCGGCGCGCACCGCTGGACGGTCACCGTCACCGGCAGCGCGGGGTGCTGGACGCATGAACTCTCGCCCCGGCACGCCGAGTTGCTGTACCTGCTCGCCGTGCACCGGGCGGGCCGCACCGCCGCGGGGCTCGCCGCGGACCTGTTCGGGGACTCGGCGCGCACGGTGACCGTCCGCGCGGAGCTGTCCCGCGTCCGCCGCTATCTGGGCGGCCTCCTCGCGCACCGGCCCTACCGCTTCCACGAGGACGCCGACGTCGACCTCGTCCTGCCGGACGACGCGTCGCGGCTGCTTCCGCACTCCCTCGCGCCCGCGGTGCTGCGCGCGCGGGCGGCGGCGGAGCCTTGACCTCCGGTCGGCGGCCCTGGGTCGACTGACACGAGTCATAAGGGCGGACGGTACGGTTCCTCGGTCGGCCGGTACGGTCCGTGCATGAGCATCACTGTCACCACCTGGTCCCTGGAACAGACCTCGCCCACCGATCTGCTGCCGGCCGCCGCGCCCGAGGGCGATGTGCGGATCGTGCGGGCGGAGGTGCCCTCGCCCGAGTTCAGCCGCTTCCTCTACTCCGCCGTCGGCGGCGACATCCACTGGCTGGACCGGCTCTCGCTCAGTTACGAGCAGTGGCAGGAGCACCTGGCCCGGCCGGGCGTGGAGACGTGGGTCGCGTACGACCGCGGGACCCCCGCGGGGTACGTGGAGCTGGACCCGCAGGACGACGGCGTCGTCGAGATCGTCTACTTCGGCCTGATCCCGGCGTTCCGGGGCCGGCGCATCGGCGGCCACCTCCTGTCGTACGGAACGGCCCGCGCCTGGGACCTCGCGGACCGCTGGCCGGACCGCGAGCCCACGAAGCGCGTGTGGCTCCACACCTGCAGCCTCGACGGCGACCACGCCATGACCAACTACGAGCGCCGAGGCTTCAAACTCTTCGACACGAAGCTCTCGCAGGAGCAAGAACAGCCCACTCCTGGCCCCTGGCCCGGGGGAATCAGCCCGTCCGGCGTTTGAGGACGAGGCCCGGAGGGCCGATAAAGGGGGGGAAAGGGGGCGAAGCCCCCATAGGGCCGGGGGGCCGAACAAGGGTGCTGCCCAGCATGTGGGACACCTACGTCCACAATGCGGACGTAGGTGGACCGCACCGAAAGACGCATGCCACGCTTCCGTCATGTCCCGCGCCGGAATCGCCTTGATCAGTCGACGTCACGTCGACCTCGGCCGCATGTCCAGCGCCATGTGTCCGGCGAGCTGAGAGACCCAGCAGACCCAGCACCGCCGCACTTTCCAGACGTTCAAGATCTGGCACCACCTGACCCGTTCCCCGCGCACCGCCGCGCGATGCCCGCGCGAAGTGTGCAGGTCAGAGCCGCTCTCAGCCCGCTGTTGAAGGACGTACACCCATGGCTGCCACCCCCGAAGACTCCGCGACCGCCGTCCCGCGCGCGCCCCGGCGCAAGGCGAGCCGCCACCGCGGCGAGGGCCAGTGGGCGGCCGGCCACTTCACCCCGCTGAACGGAAACGAGCAGTTCAAGAAGGACGACGACGGTCTCAACGTACGGACACGTATTGAGACGATCTACTCCAAGCGGGGCTTCGACTCCATCGACCCCAATGACCTGCGCGGCCGCATGCGCTGGTGGGGTCTCTACACCCAGCGCAAGCCCGGGATCGACGGCGGCAAGACCGCGATCCTGGAGCCGGAGGAGCTGGACGACGAGTACTTCATGCTGCGGGTGCGCATCGACGGCGGCCGCCTCACCACCGACCAGCTCCGTGTGATCGGCGAGATCTCGCAGGAGTTCGCGCGCGGCACCGCCGACATCACCGACCGGCAGAACATCCAGTACCACTGGATCCGCATCGAGGACATGCCGGAGATCTGGCGCCGCCTGGAGGGCGTGGGCCTGTCCACGACCGAGGCGTGCGGCGACACCCCGCGCGTCATCCTCGGCTCGCCCGTCGCGGGCATCGCCGAGGACGAGATCATCGACGGCACGCCCGCCGTCGACGAGATCCAGCGCCGCATCGTCGGCAACCCGGCCTTCTCGAACCTGCCCCGCAAGTTCAAGTCCGCGATCTCCGGCTCGCCGCTCCTGGACGTGGCGCACGAGATCAACGACATCGCGTTCGTCGGCGTCGTCCACCCCGACCTGGGGCCCGGCTTCGACCTGTGGGTCGGCGGCGGCCTCTCCACCAACCCCAAGATCGGCCAGCGGCTCGGCGCGTGGGTGCCCCTGGAGGACGTGGCGGACGTCTACGAGGGCGTCATCTCGATCTTCCGCGACTACGGCTACCGCCGCCTTCGCACCCGGGCCCGGCTGAAGTTCCTCGTCGCCGACTGGGGCGTGGCGAAGTTCCGCCAGGTCCTGGAGGACGAGTACCTGCTGCGCAAGCTGGCCGACGGGCCCGCCCCCGACCAGCCGGTCCAGCGCTGGCGCGACCACGTCGGCGTGCACCGGCAGCAGGACGGCCGGTTCTACGTCGGGTTCGCACCGCGTGTGGGCCGTGTCGACGGCACCGTACTGACGAAGATCGCCGACCTGGCCGCCGCGCACGGCTCGGGCCGCCTCCGCACCACCGTCGAGCAGAAGATGATCGTGCTCGACGTCACGGAGGACCAGGTGGAATCCCTGGTGGAGGGCCTGGAGTCGCTGGACCTGACGGCCCGTCCGTCGACCTTCCGGCGCGGCACGATGGCCTGCACCGGCATCGAGTTCTGCAAGCTCGCGATCGTCGAGACGAAGGCGCGCGGCGCCTCGCTCATCGACGAACTGGAGCGCCGCATCCCGGACTTCGACGAGCCCATCACCATCAACATCAACGGCTGCCCGAACGCCTGCGCCCGCATCCAGGTAGCCGACATCGGCCTCAAGGGCCAGCTCGTCCTGGACGACGACGGCAACCAGGTCGAGGGCTTCCAGGTGCACCTGGGCGGCGCGCTCGGCCTGGAGGCCGGGTTCGGCCGCAAGGTGCGCGGCCTGAAGGTCACGTCGGCCGAACTGCCGGACTACGTGGAGCGCGTGCTCAAGCGGTTCCAGGCGGAGCGCGAGGACGACGAGCGGTTCGCCACGTGGGCGGCGCGCGCCTCCGAGGAGGCCCTCTCGTGAGCGAGCGCGCGGCACCGTTCTACTGCCCCTACTGCGGCGACGAGGACCTGCGGCCCAGCGAGCAGGGCCACGGCGCGTGGGAATGCGCGGCGTGCAACCGGGCCTTCCAGTTGAAGTTCCTCGGGCTTCTCACCCGGGGACTTCAGCGCAACGACCCTGGAGGGGAACGGATATGACGACATCTCAGGAGCCTGATACAGCGACCGCGGCGCAGCGGCGGGCGCTTGCCGGGCAGGCGGGGCGCGACCTGGAGGACGCCTCCGCCCTCGACATCCTCACCTGGGCCGCGGACACCTTCGGTGCGCGGTTCTGCGTGACCTCGTCGATGGAGGACGCGGTGGTCGCCCACCTCGCCTCGCGGGCCCGGCCCGGCGTGGACGTGGTGTTCCTCGACACCGGCTACCACTTCCCCGAGACCATCGGCACCCGTGACGCCGTCGGGGCCGTCATGGACGTCAACGTCCTCACGCTCACGCCCCGCCTGACCGTGGCCGAGCAGGACGCCGAGTACGGCCCGCGCCTGCACGACCGCGACCCGGACCTGTGCTGCGCGATGCGCAAGGTCAAGCCCCTCGAAGAGGGCCTCGCGGGCTATGCCGCGTGGGCGACCGGGCTGCGCCGCGACGAGTCCCCGACCCGCGCGAACACGCCGGTCGTCGGCTGGGACGAGAAGCGGCAGAAGGTCAAGGTCTCGCCGATCGCCCGCTGGACGCAGGACGATGTGGACGCGTATGTGACAGAGCACGGCGTCCTCACCAATCCGCTGCTCATGGACGGCTACGGCTCCGTGGGCTGCGCACCCTGCACGCGGCGCCTGCTCGAGGGCGAGGACGCGCGGGCCGGCCGGTGGGCGGGACGCGCCAAGACCGAATGCGGGCTGCACTGATGACGACCCCGCAGACAGCGCAGACAGCGCAGACAGCACTGACAGCGACGACAGCAACCCAGAGCTTTCAGGAGACCCACGTGACCGGAGCCACCGTCTGGCTCACGGGCCTGCCCAGCGCGGGCAAGACCACCATCGCGCACGAGCTGGCGAGGACGCTGCGCGCCGACGGCCGCCGCGTGGAGGTCCTCGACGGCGACGAGATCCGCGAGTTCCTCTCGGCGGGCCTCGGCTTCAGCCGCGAGGACCGGCACACCAACGTCCAGCGCATCGGCTTCGTCGCCGAACTCCTCGCCCGCAACGGCGTGTTGGCGCTCGTACCGGTGATCGCGCCGTTCACGGACAGCCGCGAGGCGGTGCGCAAGCGCCACCAGGGCGGCGGCACCGCGTACTTGGAGGTGCATGTCGCGACCCCCGTGGAGGTCTGCTCCGTACGCGACGTGAAGGGCCTGTACGCCAAGCAGGCCACGGGTGAGATCTCCGGGCTCACCGGCGTCGACGACCCGTACGAGGAGCCCGAGTCGCCCGATCTGCGCATCGAGTCCCAGGACCAGACCGTGCGGGAGTCCGCGGCAGCGGTTCACGCACTGCTCAACGAAAGGGGTCTGGCATGACGACCGCCGCCACCGTTCATGAGGGCACCGGCAACTCCGGTGATTCCGAGGGGAGTTCCGTGGGCGACAGCCCGTACGCGCTGTCGCACCTGGACGCCCTGGAGTCCGAGGCCGTGCACATCTTCCGCGAGGTCGCGGGCGAGTTCGAGCGGCCGGTGATCCTGTTCTCCGGCGGCAAGGACTCCATCGTCATGCTGCACCTGGCGCTGAAGGCCTTCACCCCGGCGCCGGTCCCCTTCTCGCTGCTGCACGTCGACACCGGGCACAACTTCCCCGAGGTCATCGACTACCGCGACCGGGTCGTCGCCGAGCACGGCCTTCGGCTGCACGTGGCGTCCGTGCAGGACTACATCGACCGCGGCGCGCTGCGCGAGCGCCCCGACGGCACCCGCAACCCGCTGCAGACCGTGCCGCTCACCGAGAAGATCCAGAGCGAGCGCTTCGACGCGGTCTTCGGCGGCGGGCGCCGCGACGAGGAGAAGGCGCGCGCCAAGGAGCGGGTGTTCTCGCTGCGCGACGAGTTCTCGCAGTGGGACCCGCGCCGCCAGCGGCCCGAGCTGTGGCAGCTCTACAACGGCAGGCACGCGCCGGGTGAGCACGTTCGCGTCTTCCCGCTGTCCAACTGGACCGAGCTGGACGTATGGCAGTACATCGCCCGTGAGGGCATCGAGCTGCCGCAGATCTACTTCGCGCACGAGCGGGACGTGTTCAAGCGCTCGGGGATGTGGCTGACCGCGGGCGACTGGGGCGGCCCGAAGGACGGCGAGGACGTCGTACGGCGCCAGGTGCGCTACCGCACCGTCGGCGACATGTCCTGCACCGGCGCCGTCGACTCCGACGCCACGACCCTGGAGGCCGTGATCGCCGAGATCGCCGCGTCCCGGCTCACCGAGCGCGGCGCGACCCGCGCCGACGACAAGCTCTCCGAGGCCGCGATGGAAGACCGCAAGCGCGAGGGGTACTTCTAGCCATGACCAGCACCACCGACACCACGGCGGCCGGGCAGTTGGCCGGTCTGTCCGCGACCACGCTGCTGCGGTTCGCCACCGCGGGCTCCGTCGACGACGGCAAGTCCACGCTCGTCGGCCGGCTCCTGCACGACTCCAAGTCGGTCCTCACCGACCAGTTGGAGGCCGTCGAGCACGCCTCGCGCAGCCGCGGCTCCGAGGGCACCGACCTGGCGCTGCTCACCGACGGCCTGCGGGCCGAGCGGGAGCAGGGCATCACCATCGACGTGGCGTACCGCTACTTCGCCACGCCCCGGCGCCGCTTCATCCTCGCCGACACCCCCGGCCATGTGCAGTACACGCGCAACATGGTGACCGGCGCGTCCACGGCCGACCTCGCGGTGGTCCTGGTCGACGCCCGCAACGGCGTGATCGAGCAGACCCGCAGGCACGCCGCGGTGGCCGCGCTCCTGCGCGTGCCGCACGTGGTGCTCGCGGTGAACAAGATGGACCTCGTCGAGTACGCCGAGGCGGTCTTCGCGAAGATCGCGGAGGAATTCACCGCGTACGCGGGCGAGTTGGGCGTCCCCGAGATCACCGCGATCCCGATCTCGGCGCTCACCGGGGACAACGTGGTGGAGCCGTCCTCGAACATGGACTGGTACGGCGGCCCGACGGTCCTGGAGCACCTGGAGACCGTGCCCGTCAGCCACGACCTGACGAGCTGCCACGCGCGCCTTCCCGTGCAGTACGTGATCCGGCCGCAGACCGCCGAGCACCCGGACTACCGGGGCTACGCGGGCCAGATCGCCGCGGGCACCTTCCGGGTCGGCGAGTCGGTGACCGTACTGCCGTCGGGCCGCACCTCGAAGATCGCGGGCATCGATCTGCTCGGCGAGCCGGTCGACGTGGCCTGGACGCCCCAGTCGGTGACGGTCCTCCTGGAGGACGACGTCGACGTCTCACGTGGTGATCTGCTCGTCCCGAGCAGTGATACGCCGCCGACCTCCCAGGACCTCGCGGCCACCGTCTGCCACGTCGCGGACCAGCCGCTCACCGTGGGCCAGCGGGTGCTGCTCAAGCACACCACCCGCACGGTCAAGGCGATCGTGAAGCAGATCCCGTCCCGGCTCACGCTCGACGACCTGTCCCAGCACCCGAACCCCGGGCAGCTCGTCGCCAACGACATCGGCCGGGTCGTGGTGCGCACCGCGGAGCCGCTCGCGATCGACGCGTACGCCGACTCGCGCCGCACCGGCTCCTTCCTGCTCATCGACCCGGCGGACGGCACGACGCTCGCCGCGGGCATGGCGGGCGAGGCCTTCGCCAAGGCCGCCGACGCCGATCCCGTCGCGGCCGACGACGAGGGCTGGGACTTCTGACATGACCTCCATCGACGTGTACGCGACGTTCGCCAAGGAAGGCGGGCGCGTGGGCAGCGGCGCCCTGGGGGCGGGGACGGGCGGGGTCGCCCGATGTGCGCGATGACGTACGCGCACCGCTCGCGCGCCCACACCCCCCGCCGTCCCTTCGCACGCAGACGAAGATCCGCCGACCTGCTCCCGGCCACGCCCTGAGGCTGTGACCGCCGGGCCAACGAGAGGAACACCTCCCGTGCCTGCCCTCCGCTCTCCCCGCTCGACCGCCCGCCGCCGGGCACCACACCGCGGCCGCCTGGCCGCACTGAGCGCCCTGCCGCTCCTCGCACTCACCCTCTCCGCCTGCGGATACGGCTCGGACTCCGACGCGAACGACAGCGGCAAGGCCAAGATCGCGGCCGGTGCGAAGAAGATCGACGGCCTGGACACCGTGAAGATCGGGTACTTCCCCAACCTGACCCACGGCACGGCGCTCGTCGGCGACCAGGAGGGCCTGCTCCAGAAGGAGCTGGGCGCCACCAAGGCGACGTACTCGCAGTTCAACGCCGGCCCCTCGGAGATCGAGGCGCTGAACTCGAAGTCCATCGACATCGGCTGGATCGGCCCGTCCCCGGCCATCAACGGCTTCACCAAGTCCCAGGGCAAGAACCTGCGCATCATCGGCGGTTCGGCGTCCGGCGGCGTGAAGCTCGTGGTGAACCCGGACAGGGTGAAGTCCCTCGACGACGTCAAGGGCAAGAAGATCGCGACCCCGCAGCTCGGCAACACCCAGGACGTGGCGTTCCTCAACTGGGTGAAGGAGAAGGGCTGGAAGGTCGACGCGCAGAGCGGCAAGGGCGACGTCTCCGTGGTCCGCACCGACAACAAGATCACCCCGGACGCGTACAAGTCCGGCTCCATCGACGGCGCCTGGGTGCCGGAGCCGACCGCGTCCAAGCTGGTCGCCGAGGGCGGCAAGGTCCTCCTCGACGAGGCCGACCTGTGGCCCGACAAGAAGTTCGTGATCACGAACATCATCGTGTCGCAGGACTTCCTCAAGGAGCACCCGAAGGTCGTCGAGGCCGTGCTGCGGGGCTCGGTGAAGACCAACCAGTGGATCAAGGCGAACCCGGCCGAGGCGAAGGCGGCGGCCAACGCCAAGCTGAAGCAGCTCTCCGGCAAGCCGCTGCCGGCCGAGGTCATCGACCCGGCCTGGAAGTCGATCGAGTTCACCGACGACCCGCTGGCGGCGACGCTCGACTCCGAGGCGGAGCACGCGGTCACGGCGGGCCTGCTCGACAAGCCGGACCTGAAGGGCATCTACGACCTCGGCCCGCTCAACAAGGTCCTGAAGGCGGCGGGCAGGCCCGCGGTCGACGACGCCGGACTCGGCGTCAAGTAGGCGTAACCGCAAGCCGGTTCAGGGATCCCAGGAGGTGACGACCATGGCCACCACGCTCGCCAAGTCCACGCTCACGAAGACCGCCAAGGGCACGGACGGCAAGGACGGCAAGGACGGTAAGGGCACAGACGGCGCGACGCTCGACGTCGCCGCGCGCATCGAGCACGTGTCGAAGTCCTTCGCCACACCGGCCGGGCAGCAGCTCGTGCTCGACGACATCACCCTCGACGTCGCGCGGGGCGAGTTCGTCACCCTCCTGGGAGCCTCCGGGTGCGGCAAGTCGACGCTTCTGAACCTGGTGGCCGGGCTCGACCGGCCCACCGCGGGCGCCATCGGCACCGACGGCCGCCCGGCCCTGATGTTCCAGGAGCACGCGCTGTTCCCGTGGCTGACCGCGGGCAAGAACATCGAGCTGGCCCTGAGGCTGCGCGGCGTGCCGAAGGCCGAGCGGCGGGAGCGGGCCGAGGAGTTGCTGTCCCTCGTACGGCTCGACGGGGCGCACGGCAAGCGGGTGCACGAGCTGTCCGGCGGCATGCGCCAGCGTGTCGCGCTGGCCCGCGCGCTCGCCCAGGACAGCCAACTGCTGCTGATGGACGAGCCGTTCGCTGCGCTCGACGCGATCACCCGGGACGTGCTGCACGACGAGCTGATGCGCATCTGGCGCGAGACGGGCGTGTCGGTCCTGTTCGTCACGCACAACGTGCGCGAGGCGGTGCGGCTCGCGCAGCGCGTCGTCCTGCTGTCGTCACGGCCCGGCCGCATCGCACACGAGTGGAGCGTCGACATCGACCAGCCGCGCCGCATCGAGGACGCCGCGGTGGCGGAGCTGTCCGTCGAGATCACCGAACAACTGCGTGGGGAGATCCGCCGCCATGGGCAGCACTGACACGAAGACGGCCGCCGAGCCGCAGCCCGCGGCGGACGCCCACGACCTGGCCGGTCTGGAGGCGGGCCTCGACGCCCTGGAGACCGTCCAGACCCGGCGCGCCACCCTGCGCGAGACCCTCGTCCAGAAGGTGTTTCCGCCGTTCACCGCCGTGATCCTGGTCCTGGTGGTGTGGCAGATCCTGGTGTGGGCCAAGGTCACCGACAGCTACAAGCTGCCCGCGCCGACGGCGGTCTGGGACGAGGTGGAGGCCGCCTGGCGGCAGGGCACCCTGCTCGACTACATCTGGACGAGCGTCCAGCGCGGCCTGTTCGGCTTCGCGATGGCGCTGGTGATCGGCACGCCCCTCGGCCTGCTCGTGGCGCGTGTCCGTTTCGTCCGCGCGGCCATCGGGCCGATCCTGTCCGGCCTCCAGTCGCTGCCGTCCGTGGCGTGGGTGCCGCCGGCCGTGCTGTGGCTGGGGCTCAACGACTCGATGATGTACGCGGTGATCCTGCTCGGCGCGGTGCCCTCCATCGCCAACGGCCTGGTCGCGGGCGTCGACCAGATCCCGCCGCTGTTCCTGCGCGCGGGCCGCACGCTCGGCGCGTCGGGCCTGCGGCACACCTGGCACATCGTCATGCCGGCCGCGCTGCCCGGCTACGTGGCGGGCCTGAAGCAGGGCTGGGCGTTCTCCTGGCGCTCCCTGATGGCCGCGGAGATCATCGCGCAGTCCCCCGACCTGGGCATAGGCCTCGGCCAACTCCTGGAGGCGGGCCGCACCAACAGCAGCATGTCCCAGGTCTTCCTCGCCATCCTGCTCATCCTGATCGTCGGCATCGCCATCGACCTGCTCATCTTCAGTCCCCTTGAGCGGTGGGTGCTGCGCAGCCGCGGCCTCCTCGTGAAGAGCTGATCCCCATGCACCGTACGTACCGTCCCGTCCTTCTGGTCGTCGCCCACGGCAGCCGGGACCCGCGGCATGCCGCGAGCGTGCGGGCGCTCCTGCGTACGGTGCGGGGCCTGCGGCCGGGGCTGCGGGTCGAGGTGGGGTTCCTCGACTTCAACACCCCGTCCGTGCCGGCCGTCCTGAACTCCCTCGCCGAGGAAGGGGTACGGGACGTCGTCGCCCTGCCCCTCCTCCTCACCCGCGCCTTCCACGCGAAGGCCGACATCCCGGCGGTGCTTCGGGAGGCTCCGCCGGGCCTGCGGGTGCGGCAGGCCGGGGTGCTCGGCCCCTCGCCCCTCCTCCTCACCGCGCTCGAGACGCGGTTGTACGAGGCGGGGCTCGACCCCGCCGACAAGCCCACGACCGGGGTCGTCCTGGCCTCGGCGGGCTCCACCGACCCGGAGGCGATCGCAGTGATCGCTGAAATCGCGCGGGAGTGGCGGCACACCGGTTGGTGCGCCGTGCGACCTGCGTTCGCCTCCGCGACTCTTCCCCGCACGTCGGATGCGGTGCGCCTTCTTCGGGCGGAGCCCGGGGTACGGCAAGTCGCCGTGGCGCCGTACGTCCTGGCCCCGGGCTTCCTCCCGGACCGGATCGCCCGGGGTGCGGCGGAGGCAGACGTCCTGGCGGACGTACTGGGCGACTCCCCCCTTGTCGCCCGCCTGCTCCTGGACCGCTTCGACGCATGCCGCCGCTTCGCGGCGGATGTCTCCCGCCCACCCACCCTCCTGCCGGCGGCAAGCTAAGCCGGGGCAACATGAACGTGCGGCGAGAGCCCCGTCTTTTAGGGGCGCGGGGAACTGCGCGACCAACCCCCACCGGCCCGCAGGTGACAACCAAGCTCCCGGCAGGGCAGGCCGAGGCGCGCAGCGCCGGGCCGGATCTTGCAGTGGCCCCCGGCCTGAAACCGCTTGCGGGGCCGAACGCGCCCCGAATACCGTCTCGCGGATGACAGAGCCCCTCACCCCCGAGCTGCGCTCCGAGCGCCTCGTGCTCTCCGCGTACGTCGCGTCCGACGAGCCGGACTTCGTGGCGCTGTTCCAGGACGAGGCCGTGGGCCGCTGGTTCGGGGACGGGATGCGCAGCGCGGAGGAGGACAGGGCGCTGTTCGCGCGGCTTTTCAGCATCGTGTACGCGGAGAAGCGGTTCCCGGTGTGGGCGGTCAGGCACGAGGGCCGGTACGCGGGGCACGCCGAGATCAAGCGTTCGCCCGAGGCGTGGCTGGACGGGCACGAGATCGTATACGGCCTGTCGAAGGACAGTTGGGGCCTGGGCCTCGGCACGGAACTGGCGCGCCTGCTCACCGACTACGGCCACCGCGCCCTGGGCCTGCCCGAGGTGCACGCCACCGTCGACTCGCTGAACACGCCGTCCGTGACCGTCCTCAAGCGCCTCGGCTACACGCAGGGCCGCGAGGTGCGCGACGACGACGGCCGGACGACGCTCCAGTTCACGTCACGGGCCGACAACTGGCCCAGCTAGGGCTCGCGGCCCCTACGACGCCTTGTCCACCAACGCGACCAGCTCCCCCACCCCCATCGCCCCCGCCTCCCTCCGCTCCCGGGCGAACTCGTTCGCCAGCCGCTGGAGCGTCTCGCTCACCGGCGTCGGCACCCCGTGCAGGCGCCCGAGGAGGGCGATCTCGCCGTTGAGGTAGTCGGCCTCGATGGTGCCGGTGCCCCGGCTGAGGCTCTGCCAGGAGGAACCGCCGCCGCGCGGGCTGCCGTCGAGGGGTTCGAGGCGGATCCGGTCCGCCCGGGTGTCCTTCTGCTCCTGCTCGCCCACGGCCTCGATCCCGGCGGCGGCCAGCACGGCCTCGCCCTCGGCGCGGGCCCGCCGGACCAGGTCAAGGACCTCCTCGCCGGTGAGCGGTCCGGTGAGGGCCTCGACGGCGTTGGCGAGGTTGCCGAGGAGCTTGCCGTACTTCCAGCGCATGACGTCGGCGACCACCGGCGCGAGCAGCCTGCCGCTCTCCAGGTCGGCGGCGATACGGCGCGCGGTGTCGTCCGTCCCCGCCGGGTACCGGCCGAGGTGGAGCATGCCGGTGTAGGGGGCACCCGCGGCCGAGACTGCGCCCGGCTCGACGTACGTGGACGGCAGCCACACGCACATGCCGTACACGCGGCGGAAGCGACGCAGCGCCATCCGCTCGCTCTCGACACCGTTCTGCGCGCAGACCAGCGGCAGCGCCTCGGCGGCGGTGCCGCCGCCCGCGACGGGCCGTGCGCTCCAGGCATCGAGCGCGGCTTCGGCGTCCTGCGTCTTGACGGCGAGGGCGAGTACGTCGTCGGGGTGCAACTCGCCCAGTTCGGCGGGGTTCTCGACGACGGGGAGGCGGTGGGTGCGGGTCCCGTCGGGCGTCGTGAGGGTGAGCCCGCGCTCCCGCAGCACCTCGCGGTGCGTGCCGCGCGCGACCAGGACGACGTCATGACCGGCCTCGGCGAGGCGTCCGCCGACGCTGCCGCCGATGGCTCCCGCTCCGATGATGATGTAGCGCATACGGCGAGCCTCGCACGGACGATCGATGAACGGTCAAGATCTTTCCGAAACTTGACCCTGCCACCCCACTCCCCCGCCGCGCCCTGGACCTTCCCCCAGGGTCAGACCCCACGCTCCCGCCATGGACAGCGACTACCTGACCCAGAGCCCGTACACCGACCCCGGCCCCCGCCTCGCCCCCCTTGTCGGCTCCACCCCGCTCCCCCGCGACCCGGCCGCACTCGCCGCCCTCGTACGCGGTGTCCTGCTGCACCGCGAGGAAGGCGGCCGCTTCGGCTACGCGGTGCCCGAGGAGCGGATGCGCGAGGACGCCGAGTCGCGGTACGCGGAGGACGTCCTGCGCATCCTGGGCGAGCGCGGCGACACTCCGCTCACCGAGGTCCGGGAGCCCGCGGCCCGGTTCGTGGGCACCTGCCGGGACTTCGCGCTGCTGCTGTGCTCGCTGCTGCGGGCCACGGGCGCCCCGGCGCGTCTGCGGTGCGGCTATGGGACGTACTTCCAGCAGGGTCTGAACGACAACCACTGGGTGACCGAGTTCTGGACGGCCGACCGCGGCTGGGTGCTCGCGGACGCGCAGCTCATCGGCGGTCTGTACGACATCTCCTTCGACCCCATGGACGTACCGCGCACGGAGTTCCTGGTCGCCGGGGACGCGTGGCGGGCGTGCCGGGAGGGCCGCGCGGACCCGGACACGTTCGGGGTGAGCACCGTCCCCACGATCAAGGGCTGGACGCTGGTGCGCGCGGACGTGGTGGCCGATCTCGCAGCGCTCGGCGGCGTGGAGGCGCTGCCGTGGGACGGCTGGGGCCTGATGGAGAAGGACGGCGCGGACGTCACGGAGGAGGAGCTCGCGCTGCTCGACGCCGTGGCCGCCGCCGGCTCGGCCGCGGGGCGCGCGGCGGACGTCCGGCGCCCCGACGCCGTGCGCCGCCTGCTCGACGATCCGCGGCTTGCCGTGCCGGCCGAGATCGTCTCGCACACCACGTACGGCGGGGAGCGTGCCGTCAGCCTGCCGGTGCCCGCTCGGGGGTGAACGGCGTGCCCTGATGGAACCAGAGCAGCCAGCCCTCGGGGGTGCGCCGCCACAGTGAACTGCGGTGCACCATCCGGCCGTTGGTGTCGGTGTCGAAGGTCAGCTGCACCACGTCGTCGGCGAGCTGGACGCCGCGCATGCGGGAGGTCGTGGTGGCCCGGCCGCCGGGGTCGGGGCGGGCGGCGAGGACCTTGACGATCGACTCGCGGTCCCAGCGCGCGCCGGACGCCCCGAACTCGGTGAACTCCGGGTGCAGGAACGTGTCGAACACCTCGGGCGAGGCCCGCACTTCGGGGTCGAGCAGGCGCAGTTCGTTCTCGATGGCGGCCTCGACGGCGGCCGAGCGTCCGGACGTGTCACGCATCGGTCATCTCCACGAGCTTGGTGACGGTGTTCCAGTTGCGGCTGGTGGCGATGAGGCCCTTGGTGAGCGCCGGGCGCATGAGGGTCTCGCCGAGCTTGGAGCGGCCGAGGCCCTCGGGCGCGTACAGATACAGGGCGCGGTCGCCGAGGCGGAACTCCTCCGGCAGGAAGGCCGCTTGGTCGACGCCGGCGAACCGGTCGGCGGCCACGGGCGCCGAGAAGTACGTGACGTGCAACTGCTTGCCTTCGAGCGTGTCGGCGGGGAAGGGGCAGCTCTCGGCCACCGCCTTCAGATACGCCGCGTCGCGCACCAGGACCTGCACGGTGAACCCGAATTCCCGCTCCAGGGCCTCGCCCATCTCGGCGGCGAGGCTGTCCTCGTCGCCGTGGTCGGCGGTGAAGACGGCGTTGCCGCTCTGCAGATGGGTGCGTACGTCGCCGTGGCCGAGCCCTTCGAGGAGCGCGCGCAGGCGTGCCATGGGCACTTTTCTGCTGCCGCCCACATTGATGCCGCGCAGCAGCGCCGCGTAGATCTTCGTCGCCATGCGCACACGATAAGGCGGTCGCCGTGCCCCGTGGGGGTGGGCACGACGACCGCCGGCTTCAGAGCCTGTCTTTGGCAGACCCTCGGAGGGCCGTGATTACTCGACGACCTTCAGGAGCTTGTTGGGCGTGCCCTCGCTCGGGTTGGAGATCTTGTCCGGCGTGGCACCGTCGGTCAGTGCCTTGGCGACGGCGTCGGGCTTGGCGTCCTTGTGGGCGCCGAGGTAGACGGCCGCGGCGCCGACGACGTGCGGGGTCGCCATCGAGGTGCCGGAGATCGTCTTGGTGGCGTCGTCGCCGGTGTTCCAGGCGGACGTGATGTCCGAGCCCGGGGCGTAGATGTCCACGACGGAGCCGAAGTTGGAGAAGTCGGACTGCTCGTCGTCCTTGGTCGAGGAGGCGACCGTGATGGCCTCCTTGACGCGGGCCGGGGAGCCCTGGCCGGCGTCGCTGGACTCGTTGCCCGCGGCCACGCCGTAGGTGACGCCGGCGGCGATGGACTTCTTGACGGCCTCGTCCAGGGCCTCGTCGGCGCCGCCGCCGAGGCTCATGTTGGCGACGGAGGGGCCCTGATGGTTCTTGGTGACCCAGTCGATGCCCGCGACGACCTGCTCGGTGGTGCCGGAGCCCTGGTCGTCCAGGACGCGGACGGCGACGATCTTCGCCTTCTTGGCGACGCCGTGCGCGTCACCGGCGATGGTGCCCGCGACGTGGGTGCCGTGGCCGTTGCCGTCGTCGGCGTTGTCGTCGTTGTCGACGGCGTCGAAGCCGGAGGTGGCGCGGCCGCCGAAGTCCTTGTGGCTGACGCGGACACCGGTGTCGATGACGTACGCGGTGACGCCCTCGCCCGCGGCGTCGGGGTAGGTGTACTTCTTGTCGCCGGCCGTGTCGGCCTGGTCGATGCGGTCCAGGCCCCACGACGGCGGGTTGTCCTGGGTGGCGTCGATCGAGAACTTCTTGCTCTGCACGACCTTGCCGACGGCCGGGTCGGCGGCCAGGCGCTTGGCCTCGGTCTCGGACAGGCTCTTGGCGGCGAAGCCGTTGACGGCCGAGGAGTAGTTGCGGCTGAGCTTGCCGCCGTACTCCTGGGCGAGGTCGGACTTGGCGTCCTTGTCGGCCTTCTCGTCGAGCAGCACGATGTAGCTGCCGTCGACGGCGCCCTTGGCGTCCGCGCCGTAGACCTTGCCCTCGGCGGGGGTCGAGGCCCCGGCGAACGAGCCGGCGAAGACGGTCACTCCCACCGCGGTGGCGGCGGTGGCTATCGCCGCGGTGAGCTTCATCGTGCGAGCACGCTTGTGTGTAGCCATGAAGAGGGGTCTCCTCGTGGTGCGTTGTGGGGGGATGTGGGGGGTTTCAAAGCTTTTCGCGCTGTACGCAGCCATGGCTGCGGCGCCCGGCGAACTCCGAAAGAACTGAAGATCTTTGGGCGTTGGGACGAAACCTTGTCTGAATGACGCGCGCAGATCAATACCTTCATGCGCCTGTGACTTGTTCAACAAGGTTCTGTAATAACAAATGGGGGTCCCCTTGACAGAACGGACACCTTGGAACGTATTCCTCCGTGTGCGAAGGCCCTGTGACCGGATAGGTGTAGGTGCCAAGTCCCGATAGGTGTAGGGGGCTTGAGGCGCCGGTGTCCTCCCTCAGACGGGCCGCCACCTCACCTGTGGGCAGGACGTTCCGCTCCCCGCGCCGCCCTAGCTTCGTCAGCAGGGGTGGTGGCGCGGTGCCGCCGCCACACGACGGGGGGCGACTCCACCATGAGCAGAGGAAGCACGCCTGTGCGGGGCTTCGCCGCGCGGGCCGGGGCCTGGAGCGCGCGGCATCGCTGGGCGGCGGTCGGCGTCTGGGTCCTGTTCGTCGTCCTGGCGACGGGCGTCGGTTCGGCCGTGGGCCGGGCCGAGGCGCCGGAGGGCGACCTCAAGGGCGAGACCAGCCAGGCGCAGCGCATCACCGACGACGCGGGCGTCGAGGAACCGACCGGCGAGACGGTGCTCGTGCAGGCCCGCGGGAGCGAAGGACCGAAGGCCACCGACCCGCGCTTCCGGGCCGCGGTCGACGACGTCATCAAGGCGGTACGCGGCACCGGCGAGACCTCGGCCGTCACCTCCCCGTACAAGTCCGGATCGATATCCAAGGACGGCCGCAGCGCGCTCGTCCAGCTGGACCTGCGCGGCGACCCCGACGACTCGATGGACCGGGTGGAGCCGGTCCTGAAGGCCGTCGAGGCCGTGGCGGACCGGCACGAGGGCGCGGGGCTGCGGATCGAGGAGATCGGCGGCGCCAGCATGGAGAAGACGTTCGAGGACGCCTTCGGCAGCGACTTCCAGCAGGCCGAGTACTCCGCGGTGCCCGTCGCGTTCGGCATTCTGCTGATCGCGTTCGGCGCGCTGGTGGCGGCGCTGCTCCCGGTGCTGCTCGCGATCTCCGCGATCGTGGCGACGATGGGCCTGATGGCCCTTGTGAGCCATGTGCAGCCGATGAGCGACGTGGCGAACTCGGTGATGCTGCTCGTGGGCCTCGCCGTCGGCGTCGACTACTGCCTGTTCTATCTGCGGCGCGAGCGCGAGGAGCGGGAGAAGGGCCGCGACCCGCAGACGGCGCTGCGGATCGCCGCGGCGACCAGCGGCCGGGCCGTGGTCGTCTCCGGCATCACAGTGTGCGTGGCGATGGCGGGCATGCTGTTCACGGGGATCACCGACTTCGAGGCGATGGGCCTGGCGTCGCTCATGGTCGTGGCGGTGGCGATGGTCGGCTCGGTGACGGTCCTTCCCGCGCTGCTCTCGCTGCTCGGCGAGCGGGTGGAGAAGGGGCGGCTTCCGTTCCTGCGGCGTCGGCAGCGGTCCGGTCGGCCGGACGGCAACGAGAGCAGGCTGTGGCGGACCGTGGTCGGCGGGGTGCTGCGGCGGCCGCTGCTGTGGACGGTGCTCGCGGCGGGCACGCTCGCGGCGATCGCGCTGCCCGCGCTCGGCATGAAGACCCAGGAGCTGACCCTGGACCAGGAGTTCGGCGACTCGCTGCCGATCGTGGCGACGTACGAAAGGGTCAACGAGGCGTTCCCCGGTGGCGCCGAACCCGCCGAGGTCGTCGTCAAGGCGGACGACATCGACTCCCCGGCCGTCACCAAGGCCATCGCCGACTTCCGTGCGCAGGCGGTCAGTTCGGGCGCGTCCAAGGGGCCGGTGGACGTGACCCTGCACAAGAAGGAGAACGTGGCCGTCCTGAGCGTGCCCCTGATCGGCGGCTCCGACCAGGACGAGGCGGCGAAGAGCCTGACGCTGATCCGCGACGAGGTGCGGCCCGCGACGCTCGGGAAGGTGGACGGCCTGGAGGCGCCCGTGACCGGGCAGGTCGCCTCGTCCAAGGACTTCAACGAACAGATCAGCTCGTCCGTGCCGCCCGTCTTCGCCTTCGTGGTGGTCTTCGCCTTCCTGCTGATGCTGCTTTCCTTCCGCTCCCTGGTCGTCGCGGCCACCTCGATCGTGCTCAACCTGCTCTCGGTGGGGGCGGCGTACGGCATCCTCGTCATGGTCTTCCAGCACGGCTGGGGCGCGTCGCTCGTCGGCGCGGAGGGGGTGGGCGCGATCGTCGCGTGGCTGCCGCTGTTCCTCTTCGTGATCCTGTTCGGCCTGTCGATGGACTACCACGTGTTCGTGGTCTCGCGGATCCGGGAGGCGCGGTTCCAGGGGCGTACGACGCGGGACGCGATCGCGCACGGCGTCGTCACCACCGCGGGCGTGGTCACCAGCGCGGCCGTCATCATGGTGGCGGTGTTCGCGATCTTCGGGACGCTGTCCATGCAGTCGATGAAGCAGATGGGCGTCGGCCTCGCGGCGGCGGTCCTCATCGACGCCACGGTGATCCGCGGCGTGCTCCTTCCGGCCGTGATGGCGCTGCTCGGGGAGCGGAACTGGTACCTGCCGCGGTGGCTGCACAGGATGCCCGACCTCACGCACGACGAGGTGACCCCAGACGAGCCCGCCGAGCCCGCCCCGGCACAGCGGCCGGAGTCCCCGCGTACGCGCACCACGGCAGGAAGTACTGGGTGACGGGCCCCATGGCGAGCGCGTACAGGACGGTGCCCGCCCCCACGCTCCCGCCGAGCAGCCAGCCCACGGCGAGCACGGTGACCTCGATCAGGGTGCGCACGACCCGGAGGGAGCGACCGGTCACCCCGGCCAGGCCCGTCATCAGGCCGTCCCTGGGCCCCGGCCCGAAGCGCGCGCCCACGTAGACGGCGACGGACAGGCCGTTGGCGAGGATCCCGCCGACGAGCAGGCCGGTCCGGGCCGCGAGGCCGAGTCCGTCGGGTACGAGCCAGAGGCCGAGGTCGGACGCGTACGCCACGACGACGACGTTGGCGCCCGTGCCGAACCTCGGCCGCTGCCGCAGCGGTATCCACAGCAGCAGCACGAGGACGCCGACCACCGCGCTGACCGTGCCGAAGCTCAGCGGGGTGTGGCGTTCGACGCCCTGGTTCAGCACGCTCCAGGGGCTGACGCCGAGGCCGGCCCGGACCATCACGGCGATGCTGAGGCCGTACAGGGCGAGGCCCAGGAAGAGTTGGGGGAAGCGTCTGAGGGGGTGCTCGCGGAGGGGGACGTAGGTGAGCGGGGGCGGGCCGGGGGTCCGGTCGGCGGTGTCGTCGGCGGGGTGCCGCATGCGGGGGTGCCTCCACAGGTGCTCGTTCACCTCAAGGCCCGGCCGTCCGGGGCCGAGCGGGGAGAGGCCTCTTTCTCAAGGCCAATGAGGGCGAGTCTGTAGAGTGATTGGTCCGTAAAACATGGCCAATCCAGGGGGAATGGTATGGCGGAGTGGGAAGCGACCGCGTCCGGGGACCGCACCCTGGGCAGCCGTCGGCTCGCCGCGCTGCTGCCCGACCCGGCCGGGGCGCGGCCCGCGTACCGCCATCTCGCCCGCGCGATCAGCCAGTTGATCCTCGACGGACGGATCGCGCTGCACGTCAGGCTCCCCGCCGAACGGGAGCTCGCCACCGCCCTGAACACCAGCAGGGCCACGATCACGGCTGTATACGACCTGCTGCGGGAGGGCGGCTACGCGCGCAGCAGGCAGGGTTCGGGTACGTGGACCCAGCTGCCCGAGGGCCGCACGCCGGGCGCGGTCACCCGGCTGCTGCGGCCCCGCGACAGCGCGATCGACCTGGCGAGGGCGGCGCCTGCGCTGCCGGAGCGGGCGCTCGCCGACGCGCTCGCCGAGGTCACCCCGCAGTTGGCCGCGCACGCGCACACTCCCGGCTACCACCCGTACGGCCTGGCCGAGTTGCGGGCGGCCGTCGCCGAGCGGTTCACCCGGCGGGGCCTGGCCACGGTGCCGGAGCAGATCCTGCTGACATCGGGCGCGCAGCACGCGCTCTCCCTCGTCCTGGGGCTGCTGTGCCGGCCCGGCGACCGGGTCATGGTCGAGAGCCCGTCGTACCCGAACGCGCTGGAGGCGATGCGCCGCGCCCGCCTTCGCACGGTGCCGGTGCCGGTGACCGACACCGGCTGGGACGTGGAGATCATGGAGTCGACGCTGCGGCAGGCGGTGCCCCGACTGGCTTATCTGATCCCCGACTTCCACAATCCGACGGGCTGCCTCATGCCCGACGGGGAGCGCGCCCGCGTGCTGCGCGCGGCGCACCGCTCCGGCACCTGGCTGGTGATCGACGAGACGCTCGCGGAACTGGCGCTCGACGGGCCCGCCCCGGCGCCGTTCGCCTCGCACGCCGCGCCCGACGCGGGTGGCAAGGTCATCACGGTCGGCTCGATGAGCAAGACGCACTGGGGCGGCCTGCGCATCGGCTGGCTGCGGGCGCCGTCCCGGCTCGTCACCGAACTCGCCGGGCAGCGCGTCGCCACCGACATGGGCGGCTCGGTCCTGGACCAGCTCCTGGCCCTCGCGCTCCTTGACCGGGCCGGGGAGCTGCTGTCGGAGCGCCTCGACCAACTCCGCGAACAGCGCACCGCGCTGGCCGCTGCGCTGGCTGAACATCTCCCCCAGTGGACCTGGCAGCAGCCGTCGGGCGGCCTGTCCTTCTGGGTGGACCTCGACGAACCCGTGGCCTCGGCCCTCGCGGAACGGGTCCTCGACTACGGCGTACGGATCGAGGGCGGCGCCTGTTTCGCCCCCGACCCCGGCCTGTTCGAGCAGCGCCTCCGCATCCCGTACACCGCTCCCCCAGACACCCTCCGCGAGGCAGTCCACCGCATGGCCACGGCGCTGTCCGACGGCCTGCCCCGCTCGCCGGAGGGCCGCAAGCCGCACTGGGTCGCTTGAACCTGCGGGTCGTGGGGGCTGGTCGCGCAGTTCCCCGCGCCCCTTTGGGGCGCGCTTACGCAGCCGCCGCCACCTTGCTCTGCTCGAACGAGTCCAACGTCCGCGAGAAGTCCCGCGTAGACAGCAACAGCTTGTAGACAATGGCGAGTTCGAAGACGAGCAGCAGCGCACCGGACACGATCGTCACGGGGATCACCGCGTCGAAGAGCGGCCCGATGATGAAGACACCCATCTGGAACTCGATGCCGCTCACCAGGTGCGTACGGATGCGATGCCGCAGCAGAAAGGACCGCGCCCGCAGGTACGCGGGGAACTTGCCCCGGAACTCCTGGTGCAGGTCGATGACCTGAGCCTTACGACGGGTGCCGACGGCCGGGTCGGGCTCGCCGGCGTCGACGTGGGCGTCGGCCGGCGAGTCGGCCTCGAAAGCGGCCACCTCCGCCGACGGGGTCCCCTCCGCCTTGGCCCGCTCCAGATCCTGCTCCACATCCGCCTCGGGGTTGTCCCGCAGCAGATCCTCCATGAAGGCGAGCTCGGCGGCGTTCTCGGCCCGCCGAGCGGCCCGCACGCGGGCCTTGATCTGCTTGCGCATGGTGTGCCGGATCTTGAATATCTCCAGCGAGTTGATGTACCGGAGCGTGTCCAGGAAGACCACGGCGACCGCGAGCCATATGTACGTCTCGTCGTGGGTGCGCGCGTACTGACCGCCCATCAGGGCGACCCCGCACACCATCACCCGGATCCGGTCGAAGACGAAGTCGAGCCAGGCGCCGAAGACCGAACCGGTGCCGGTGAGGCGGGCGACCTTCCCGTCCATGCAGTCCAGGACGAAGCTGAAGTGGTAGATCACCGCGCCGAGCACCAGCCAGCGCCAGTCACCGAACGCGAAGCACACCGACGAGGCCAGCCCTAGCACGAACGCGCCCCAGGTGATCTGGTTGGGCGTGATCCTCGTGTACCGCGCCGTCAGCCGCACGAGCGGCGTGGCGAGCGGATCCACGAGGATCACCGTCCACCACGCGTCGCGCTTCTTCTGGGTGATGCGGCGCACCTCGGCGAGCGGCGGCACGTCGGGGCGCACGGACTGTCGTGACATGGGTCAACTTCCTGGCGTTCGAATGAAGTTCACCTCACGCTAAGAAGTTGCTCATGAAAGTAACAAGCGGTGGCCGGTGCAACCTTTGGCCGGGGGTAAGGGTCAAGCACTCAGGCCAAGTCAATGGACCAGCCAGGACGGCCCCGCGTTACCCGAGCGTTACCGAATGACCCGGCCGTTACCGAATGGCTTCACGGAGCGTTACGTCACGCCCGGTCGACCACCTCCGCACCCAGGCCGAAACACCACCAACTCGCCTTGTAGCACCACCAAGCGGTCATCGGCCCGCATCCCCTTCCTTCACACCGCCGTCACGCGCGGCCCGCACGATCTCCTCCTCGATCAGATCGGCCGCCGTCTTCGTGCCGCCCTCGCCCGCCATGCCCGCGCGCACCTCGTCGAGCCTGCGCGCGACCTCGGGGTCGTCGACGAGCGCGAGGACCGCCGCGCGCAGGGACTCCGCGTCGGCCTCCTCCATCGGCAGATGCCGGGCGACGCCGAGCGCCTGGAGCATGTCCGCGTTGCCGAACTGGTCGACGGCCTGCGGCACGGCGACCATCGGCGTCCCGGTCGCGAGCCCCTCCTGGCTGCCGCCCGCCCCGGCGTGCGTGACGAAGGCGTCGGCCTGCTTGAGGATCGCCAGCTGCGGCACCCAGTTGTGCACCTCGACATTGGGGGGTACGTCACCGAGTTCGGCGGCGTCGACGTGCTTGCCGACCTGGAGCACCAGGTGCCAGCCGGGCAGATCACCGAAGGCCTTCACGCACTCCCGGTAGAAATCGGGCTGCTTGGTGAACGCCGAGCCGAGGGACACGAGCACCACCTTGTCCGCGCCCTCGGGCCGCCGCCACTCGCCCTGCGCGGCACGGTCGCCCTGACAGGCGCCGACGAACGTGTGCACGCTCTCGTCCACCCGGTCGGCGTTGGGCTGGAACACCTTGGGGATGAGGACGAGCGAGCGCGGCGGGCGGCCGACGAACGAGTCGTGGTGCTGGGTGATCCCGTTCTCCGCGAGCCAGGCCTGGAAGCGCGCGAAGTACGCCTGGCCGCGCTCGGTCTCCCTCAGCGGCGCGTAGAGCGGCTCGCCGACCTCCTCCTCGTACCCCTCCCAGGCGACCAGGTTCGGCGAGAGCGAGATCTCGGGGACGCCCCAGTTCCGGGCGAGCACCCGGGCCGGATAGGAGGTGATGTCGTGCAGGACGATGTCCGGCTCGTCGCCCTCGTACGCCGCGCGCAGTTGCGGCAGCGCGTTGATGGCGTCGTTCAGGAACGGCTCGATGTTGTCGATCAGGGTGTTGCCCCAGGCCTCCGGGTCGTCGTCGGGGCCCGGGAGCGTGGTGGTGTAGAGCACCGGCTCGGCTCCGGTCTCGGCGACCTTCTCCTCGAAGGCGTGCGGAATCGCGTACGTGACGCGGTGACCGCGGGCGACGAGTTCCCGGATCACTTCGAGGCTCGGGTTCACGTGCCCGTGGGCGGCGATGGAGAACATGGCGATGTGGGCACGCTGGCGTGTGGTCATGTCACGACAGTATGCGAGACGAGACGTCTCGTGCAACTCTTTTCGATGCCATGACCCGTTGCCGCGAACCGATGCCGTGCCCCGGCGCCGCGCAAGCCGTCGGGGGCGCGCTCAGCGCTGATAGCGCTTCAGGACCAGGTTCCCGTCCTCCACAAGGCGTTCCCGGAGCTCGTCCATGCCGATCGCGCCGCTGTAGTACTCCTGGAGCGCGGGCGTCGCGATCTTGTCCATCCACTCCGGGTAGCCGCGCACCGACTGGGCGGGCGCCGGGCGCAAGTGCCGCGCGAGGGCCGTGCCCGTGGCCCAGTCGTCCTTCTTCGTACGCAGCGCCGGGTCCTTGAGGGCCTCCTTGCCCGTGGGCAGCATCCAGTCGCCGCGCGCGAGCCGCACCATGTTCGCGGGCCGCAGGAAGAAGTCGATGAACCGGGCGGCCTCCTTCTTGTGCGGGCTGTCCTCGGCGACCGACAGGGTCTGCGGGCTGACGCCCTGCGCGAGCCCGTCCGCGCCGGCGGGCGCGGGAAGGACCTGCCAGTCGAAGCCCTTCGGCGCCTGCTGCACGATCTGCTGACGGTAGGAGAACCCGAGCGGCACCATCGCGTACTTGCCGCCGAAGAAGCCGGGCAGCGTGTCCGAGCCGCCCATGCCGAGCGTGGCGCCCGAGGCGCTCTTGTCGACGTCGACCTGGTCGTGGACGGTGCGCGGCATGACCTCGTCGGCCGCCTCGAAGCGGATCTCGGCCTTGCCGTCCGCGCGCCGGTGGAACAGCTTCCCGCCGGTCGACAGCGACAGATTGAGCGTCGCGGACACGGGCTCCTTCAGCGGCCAGGCCACCCCGAACTTCCCCTTGCCCTGCGTCAGTTCCTTCGTCACCGACCGGAACTCGGGCCAGCTCCACGGCTTCTCGGGGGTCGGAATCCGTACGCCGGACTCCTTGAGCCACTTGGCGTTGGCGATCAGAACGCGCGGCTCCTGGAGGAACGGCACGCCGTACACCTTGCCGCCAAAGGTGGAGGTGTCCCAACTGGCCTGCGGGATGTCCAACTTGAGCCGTTGCGGAAGCAGCTCACCGAGGTCCGCGAGGTAGCCGCCGTACGCGAAGTCCGCGAGGTCGTCGGAGGCGTCGTGGATGATGTCCGGCGCCTCACCGCCCTCGAAGGACGTGAGGAGCTGGTCGTGGACGCTGCTCCAACTCCCCTGTACGTACTCGACCTTGACGTCCGGGTGGGTGGCGTTCCACTCCTTCACCAGCTCCTTGTTGGCGTCGACGGACTCCTTCTGCCAGGCAAGGGACTGGAAGCGCAGCGTGATCCGGCCGCGGGAGTCGCCGTCACCGCTGTCGGAGCACCCGGCGAGCAGCAGGACGAGCGCGGTGGCCACGGCGCCGAGCGCGCGCGCACGTACCGCCATCAGCCCTTCACCGCCCCGGCCAGCATCCCGCCGGTGATCCGCTTCTGGATGATCGCGAAGACGACGAGCGACGGGAGCGTCGCGAGGAACGCGGCGGCGGCGAGCGGGCCGAGGTCGGCCGCGCCCTCCGCGCCGAGGAAGTGCGTGAGGACTACCGGCAACGTCTGTTTCTCCGGGGTCTTGAGCAGGACGAGCGCGAAGAAGAACTCGTTCCACGCGGTGATGAAGGCGAACAGCGCCGTCGCGACGATGCCCGGCGCGAGCAGCGGCGCGGTCACGGACACGAGCGTGCGCAGCTTGCTCGCGCCGTCGACGGCGGCGGCCTCCTCCAGCTCCGTCGGCACCGCGCGTACGTATCCGACGAGCATCCACAGCGCGAACGGCAGCGCCCACACGACGTACACCATGATCAGTCCGGGCAGCGAGTTGATCAGGTGCAGGTTCTTCAGGACCAGGAACAGCGGGATGATCACCAGGACGAACGGGAACGCCTGGCTGACCACGACCCAGCCGGTCGCGGCCCGCGCGAGCAGGGTGCGGTGCCGCGCCATCACGTACGCCATCGGGGTCGCGATGACGACGGCGACGACCGACGCGCTCAGGGCCGCGATCAGCGAGTTCCCGGCGGCTTCGAGCAGGGGCTGTTCGTCGAAGGCCTGGCGGTAGTTGGCGAGGGTCGGGTCGTTGGGGATCCAGGTGGGGTGCAGGCTGCCCAGCTCGCGCGCCGGCTTGAAGGAGGTGGAGATCAGCCACAGGAACGGGAAGGCGAGGAAGACGAGATACGCGAGGAGCGCGAGGTACTGCCCCGCGCGCGCGGGCCTGCTGGTACGTCGGCTCACCGCTGCTCTCCCCCTCTCAACCGGCCCACGAGATACACGGCGAGCAGCACCGAGATCAGCGCGACCATCACACAGCCCATCGCCGCCGCGTAGCCGAACTGGCCGTAGCGGAAGGCCTCTTCGTACGCGAACAGCATCGGAAGGCGCGTACGTCCGCCGGGGCCGCCGTTGGTCAGCACATAGACCAGGGCGAAGGAGTTGAAGTTCCAGATGAAGTTGAGCGCGGTGATGGCGAGCGCGATGGGCTTCAGAGCGGGCCAGGTGACGGTGCGGAAGCGGCGCCAGGCGCCCGCGCCGTCCACCTCGGCGGCCTCGTGCAGCTCGCGCGGCACGTTCTGCAGCCCGGCGAGCAGGGCGACCGTCGTCTGCGGCATGCCCGCCCAGACACCGACGACGATGACGGCGGGCAGCGCGGAGCCGATGCCCGTCAGCCAGTCGCGGCCGTCGCCCAGGCCCAGGTCGCGGATCGTCTCGTTCAGGATGCCCGCGTCCGGGTTGTAGACCAGGCGCCACATGATGCCCACGACCACCTCCGGCATCGCCCACGGGATGATCGCGAGCGACCGGGCCAGCCAGCGGAAGCGCAGGTTCTGGTTGAGCAGGAGTGCGAGGCCGAGGGCGAGCACGAACTGCGGCACGGTCACACCGACGGCCCACAGCAGGCCGATCCGGAACGAGTCCCAGAACAGGGTGTCGTGCAGCAGGTCCTGGAAGTTGAGCAGGCCGATCCACTCGGTCGGCTCGGTGCGGCCCGACTGGGAGTCGGTGAACGCCAGCGAGATGCCGTAGAGCAGCGGGCCGACGCTGAGGACCAGGATCGGGAGCAGCGCGGGCAGCACCAGGAACCACGCGCCGTGGTCCATCACCCCGGCGCGGGGCGCGCCCTCCGGGGAGCCTGTGCCGGACCGCTTCTTCGCGGTCGCCAATGTCACGGAATCGGCTCCTTTGGGCGGTTGATTGAGTTTTGGCCGCCCGGGCGGCCCCCGTCATCGTGCTGATGTGACCTTGATACGTCAAGCAACTGCGCACGCCGGACGTCCACTCTGGCCTGTGCGAATGCGAGACTTGCGCGGCGGCCGGACGTCATCGGGCGCGGGTGAGGCACAGGGTGCGGGAGGCAACGGATGGACGAGGCAGGGGCGCGGGACGTCCTGGACGCGGCGGGTCTCGGGGCGGGTGTGGCGGGCGGTGCGGAGCTGCTCGCGCTCGGCGAGAACGCGGTGTTCGGCGTGGGCGACCTCGTCGTGAAGATCGGCCGGGACGCGCCCGGACTGCTCGACCGGGCTCGGCGTGAAATCGCCGTCGCGGAGTGGCTGCGGGACTCCGGGGTGCCGGCCGTGCGCGCCGCGGAGCCCGGGGCGCGGTCCGTCTCGGGGCATCCGGTGACGCTGTGGCATCGGCTGCCGGAGGCTGTGCGGCCTGCGGGAGCGGGTGACCTGGCGGCACTGCTGCGCCTGATCCACGCACTCCCCGCCGCACCTGTTCCCTCCGGCTCCTCCGGCTCCTCCGGCTCCTCCGGCTCCTCCGGCTCCTCTGGCTCCTCTGGCTCCTCTGGCTCCTCTGGCTCCTCTGGCTCCTCTGGCTCCTCTGGCTCCTCTGGCTCCTCCGTCGCCTTCGAGTTGCCGCGGCGTGAGTTGCTCGGCGGGGTCGAGCGGTGGCTGCGGCTCGCCGGGGACGCGATCGACGCGGAGGACGCCGACTATCTGCGGGAGCGGCGGGACGGGTTCGCCTCGGCTGCGGCCGCGCTCGTGCCGCACCTGGCCCCTGGGCCCATCCACGGGGACGCGTTGCCGCGCAACGTCCTGGTGGGGCCGGACGGGCCCGTCCTCGTGGACCTGGAGACCTTCTCCTCCGACCTGCGCGAGCACGACCTCGTGGTCATGGCGCTCTCCCGGGATCGGTACGGGCTCGGGGGCGAGGCCTATGACGAGTTCTGCCGTGTGTACGGGTGGGATGTGCGGGAGTGGGAGGGCTGCCCGGTGTTGCGCGGGGCGCGGGAGACGGCGAGTTGCGCGTGGGTCGCGCAGCATGCTCCGGGCAACGTTGCGGCGTTGGCCGAGTTCCGTCGCCGCGTGGTGTCCCTTCGGGACGGGGATGCGGCCGTGCGGTGGCATCCGTTCTAAGTGCCGCCGCTGTCCGTCTGGGGCTTCGCCCCTCTCCCCCTGTCGGCGCTTCGCGCCTCGTCCTCAAGCGCCGGACGGGCTGATAGTGCCCGCTGCGGGCAGTCGTGCAAGTTGGGGCGGGTGGGTGGGAAATAGCCCGTCCGGCGTTTGAGGACGAGGCCGTTCAGGCCGACAGCGGGGTCCAGGGGCGGCAGCCCCTGGTTACGGGAAAGGGGCGGGACTGGGGCGCACCCGCGAGGGCTACACCCCCGCCGCCACCTCCCGCAGTGGCCAAGTCCCGTCCACCACCGCCGCCGCGTCGCCCTTCCTGCGCAGGAACTGCTGGAAGTCCGCCGCCCACTCGGCGTACCACTGCACCTGCCGCCGATGAAGTTCGGCCACGCCGAGGTCGGCGACCTTGGCGTGGCGGTCGGCTATCGCGCCGGCGAGCCGCGCTGCCGCGAGGGCGTCGGAGGAGGCGTCGTGGGCGGACTCCAGGACCACGCCGTACTCGGTGCAGACCGCTTCGAGGTTGCGCTTGCCGCGGCGATAGCGATCGACGGAGCGGTCGATGGTGTAGGGGTCGATGACGGGCGCGGGCTCGGCACCGCCGAGACGCTCGCGCAGGGACGGCAGCCCGTGCCGCCGCAGCTCGGCGGAGAGCAGGCTCAGATCGAACGCGGCGTTGTACGCCACGACCGGCACGCCCGTCTGCCAGTAGGACACGAGGACACCCGCGAGCGCGTCGGCGACCTCCGCGGCGGGCCTGCCCTCGGCGGCGGCCCGCTCGTTCGTGATGCCGTGCACGGCGACCGCGTCCTCGGGGATCGGAACCCCGGGGTCGGCGAGCCACTCGCGGCGGCCGAGCTCCTGCCCGGCCCTGACCTCGATCACCGCCCCCGTGACGATGCGTGCCGCGAGCGGGTCCGTGCCCGTCGTCTCCAGGTCGAAGCCGATCAGCAGCTCCCGGTGCCAGCCCATGGCCGCCCCCTTCGTCGTGGTGCTTTCCCCCAGTGACCACCACGATCCCATGCGCCACTGACAATGAGGTGGCCGGATTCCGTTTGTCGCCCTCGCCCCGCCGGGCCCCGCCTCACGACACCGGCCGCGAGTCCGCCCACGCCGTCTCGAACTCCTCCCGGTACGTCGCGAACAGCCCGTGTTCGCCGTGATCGCCCGGTTTCACCACCCGGCCGCCGCCGCGCAGCACGAGCACCGGTGCCTCCATGCCGCGCGTCCGGCGGAGGTAGGACTGGACGACGGCGATGCCGTCCGCCCCGTCCCCGTCGACCAGATAGGCCGTGAACCGCGGCGTCTCGTCGAAGACCTGGATCTCGAAGGCCCCGGGGTCGCGAAGGCGGGAACGCACCCGCCGCATGTGCAGGATGTTCGTCTCGACGGCGCGGCCCAGCTCGCCCCGCTTCAGGCCGAGTTCACGCTCGCGCCGCTTGACGGCGCTGCTCGCGGGGTTCAGGAACAGCAGCCGCACCCGGCAGCCGGACTCGGCGAGCCGCACGAGGCGGCGCCCGGAGAAGTTCTGGACAAGGAGGTTCAGGCCTATCCCGATGGCGTCGACGCGGCGGGCCTCGCCGAACAGGTCCTCGGCGGGAAACTGGCGAAGGAGCCGCACCCGGTCGGTGTGCACGCCGACCACGTCGGCGTACCGGTCGCCGACGAGCTCCTCGACGGCGTCGACGGGCAGCCGCCGCGCGGAGGGGATGTCGGAGCCGGCGCCGAGGATCTCCAGGAGGCGGGCCGAGGCGCGTTCGGCCTGGGCCAGGACCGTCGGGGACAGGGCGCGGTTGCGGGAGACCACATTGCGGGTGACCTCCAGCTCGTCCAGGGCGAGTTCGACCTCGCGCCGGTCGTCCAGGTAGGGCTCGAAGCACGGCCAGTGCTGGACGACCAGCTCCCGCAGTTGCGGGAGGGTCAGGAAGCTCAGGACGTTGTCGTCGGCCGGGTCCAGCAAATAGCCCTTGCGGCGGCTCACTTCGCGTACGGCGACGGCCCGCTGCACCCACTCCTGCCCGGCGGGTCCGGCCGCGGCGACGACCCAGTCGTCGGCGTGGACGGGTTCGTAGACGGGACGCAGAACAGCGGCCACGACCGCGCGCAGCCGCTGTTCCACGAGATTCAGCCAGATGTAGGCCCGCCCGGCCCGCTGGGCGCGCGTACGCACCTCGCGCCAGGCGTCGGGCCCCCAGTCCAGCTCGGGGCCGATCTGGGATGCCATGTCCACCGGCCGTGCCAAGGACACGGCCGACGGCGGGACATTGGCGGAGCCCTCCTCGTGACCCTCGTCACCAGGGGGCAGTTCCCGCCCACCCGAGCTCACCCATGCACCGCCTTCCGCTCCCCCCGGACTCTCCCCCGGTCAACGATCAAGGAAGGGTACTCCGGGAGCGGCGGGCGGTGCAGCCGGATGGACAGGTCGTTTCTCAACCCACGTTCGGCGGACGTCCGTTCTGCCCCGCCAGATCACCGGGAGTGAGCGGGCTCATGGCCGTGACGTCGCGCGGAGCCATGGAGAAGCCCTGCCAGTGGACCGGCATGGGCTGCTGGTCCTCGTCCCTCGCGATGTGGTGGAAGCCGATGTTCACCCAGGTGATGGGGTGGTTCAGGGTCTGGCCGTCCACCCACTTGTCGACGCTGGTGGGCACGCCGTTGCCGCAGGACGGGTTGTTGCTCGCGTACTGCTCGCACTTCTTGTACTGGGTGAAGAACACGTCGCGCTTGGTGAAGGGCCGTCCCGCGTGCTTCTGGCTCGCGCCGGGGACGATCTCGTACGAACGGGGGTGGCCGTCCTTGTTCTTGCCCGCCGTGGACACCACGCGCCACCACCGCATGTCCTTGCGGTCGCCCGCGAGTTCCTTGGTGACCGGGGTGCGGGTGGTCTTCGTGGTCGGGCTGCCGCCGCCGGTGGGCGGGGTGACCTTGGAGTCGTACTGCTCGACCTTGGCCTTCGGGGAGCCGTCCAGGCCGAAGTTCATCCGCCAGAAGACGTTGTGGGAGTGGCTCTCCGCCTTGGCCTGGTCGCCCTTGCCGATGGGCCAGCCGCGGTCGTCGCCGCCGTCGAAGTCGAACGGCGAGAGGCTGCCGGTCGCGCCGACGTTGGAGCTGATGGTGCCGTCCGAGGAGAACCGCCACTCGGTGATGTACTCGTACCAGGAGGCCTTGTTGACGGTGTAGACAAGGAGGTCCCGGCCCTGGCCGGTGTAGACCTTGCCGGAGCCGCCGGTGCTGCCGTCGTTGTTGAGGCGGTACGCGTGCCCACGCGCGCGCGTGGTGACGCAAAGGCCGGAGACGTCGCCCCGGTCGGGCACCTTGACGGTCTTGATGGTGCCGCCGGGACACTCGCTGGTCTTCAGCTTCTGCAGGGCCATGCCGAAGTCCGTGCCCGTGACGTCGTCGAACTCGGCCTCGCCGTCGTCGTAGGGGACGTGCACCTGGGCGAGCCGGGCGCTGGTGAGGACCGGGATGGGCTTGGCCTCGCCCTTGGGCTGGTAGCTGACCTTGTCGAGGATCAGCCCGGAGTAGGTGTTGTAGTGCCAGCACATGCGCCAGGTCGTGCCGCCGTCGAGGGTCTGCTCGATCTTGTAGGCGGCGCTGCAGTCGGCCGCGGGCGCGGCCGGTGCCTTGGGAGCGGCCTTGCCGTCGGCCGCGGCGGGGCCGGCCGCCGATATCGCGGCTCCCAGGAGCGCGGTCACCGCGAGGGCCGTGCCGAGCACCTTGCGGGCGCCGTTGAGTCTCTTGCCGTGCGAGACGTGCATACGAAAGTGACTCCTTCTGGAGGAGGGAGAGTGTGAGTGCCCCTGGAGGGCGGTCAGCCGAGCCGGCCCACGGTGCGCGCGCTGAGGTCGACGACGAAGGACCTGGTGTCGATCCACGGCCCGTTCTTGACCTTCGTCACGACCTGGAGGCAGCGGTGCTTGCCGCACTCGGTGAGGTCGGACGGCACGTTCTTGATCGTCTCCTTGCGGAAGACGAAGCCGCTCAGCTCCAGTTCCCCGGGCCCGGACAGGTCCTTGCCCGTGGCCTTCTTGTAGTCCTGCTTGAGGCCCTTGCCGTGCTCGTCGGCGATGAGCAGCTGCGCGGCCTCGGTGAGCTCTTCCTTGCCGGGCGGCGGCTGGACGTTCTGAGCCTGCTGCGTCGACTCGACCTTGCCGCTGTCCAGGTTCACCGTCTTGGTGATGACGGTGTCCTTCTTGTAGTCGTAGTACACGATCTGGGCGCGGCGCGGGGCGTCGGCCCCACTGTCGTCCGGCTCGCTCTCGGCCAGGTTCGTGGACAGTCGCTGGGGCCCCCGGTCCCCTTCGACGTCCCGAGCGCTGGAGCGCAGGCCGTTGCTGTTCAGAGCCGCCTTCTGGGCCAGCTCGGTCTCGGCGTCGGTCAGCGGGTCGCTGCCTATGCCCTTCGTGCCCTCCTCCGGTGCCGCCTCCACGACTCCCTCGCGCCCCACCGCGGCGTCCTGGCGGGCCGAGCCCGCCGCCGCGCGGTCGCCGGAATCGTCGGCGCCCGCCTGTTCGGGCAGCGTGACGGCCAGCAGGGCCGCGGTCGCGGCCACGGCCAGGGCGCCGCCGGCCACCACCTTCCCCAGGTGACGTCTGACTAGCTTGCGCACATCCTCCCCCTAACTCCCCGTATCAGCCCCATTTATGGGCATGTCGAGTATGTCGTCAGCCGGTTAGACGGGCTCAACTCCCCTGTGGTTGCCCCACTTTCGAGCAGACTCTGGCCCAACTCCGGTCATGATCGGAGGGCGATCGTGGAAGAGTCATAGGCATGCAGGTCTGGCCTGGGCAGGCGTACCCCCTCGGCGCCACGTACGACGGCGCCGGCACGAACTTCGCGGTCTTCTCCGAGGCCGCCGACCGAGTGGAGCTGTGTCTGCTGCACGACGACGGCTCGGAGACCGCCGTCGAGCTGCGCGAGTCCGACGCGTTCGTGCGCCACGCCTACCTGCCCGGTGTGATGCCGGGCCAGCGGTACGGCTTTCGCGCGCACGGCCCCTTCGACCCCGCGCGCGGGCTGCGGCTCAACTCGGCGAAGCTGCTCCTGGATCCGTACGCGCACGCGGTGAGCGGTTCCGTGGGCTGGGGCGAGGAGGTGTACGGCTACCACTTCGGGTCCCCGGACAAGCGCAACGACCTGGACTCGGCGCCGCACATGATGACGTCCGTGGTGGTCAATCCGTACTTCGACTGGGGCGACGACCGCCCGCCGCGCACGCCGTACAACGAAACCGTCCTCTACGAAGCCCATGTCAAGGGCCTCACGATGCTGCACCCCGAGCTGCCCGACGAGCTGCGGGGCACCTACGCTGCGCTCGCGCACCCCGCGGTCATCGAGCATCTGACGGAGCTGGGCGTCACGGCCCTGGAGCTGATGCCGGTCCACCAGTTCGTGAACGACCACCGGCTCGTCGACCTTGGCCTGAACAACTACTGGGGCTACAACACCATCGGCTTCTTCGCGCCCCACAACGCGTACGCCTCCTGGGGCGACCGGGGCGAGCAGGTCCTGGAGTTCAAGTCGGCGGTCAAGGCGCTGCACGAGGCGGGCATCGAGGTGATCCTCGACGTGGTCTACAACCACACGGCCGAGGGCAACCACCTGGGTCCGACGCTGTCCTTCCGGGGCCTGGACAACGCCTCGTACTACCGCCTCACCGACGACCCGCGCTACTACATGGACACCACGGGGACCGGCAATTCGCTCCTGATGCGCAACCCGCACGTCCTGCAACTGATCATGGACTCGCTGCGGCACTGGGTCACCGAGATGCATGTGGACGGCTTCCGCTTCGACCTCGCGGCGACGCTCGCGCGGCAGTTCCACGAGGTGGACCGGCTGTCCTCGTTCTTCGACCTGGTGCAGCAGGACCCGGTGGTCAGTCAGGTGAAGCTGATCGCCGAGCCGTGGGACGTCGGCGAGGGCGGCTACCAGGTGGGCAACTTCCCGCCGCTGTGGACGGAGTGGAACGGCAAGTACCGCGACACGGTGCGGGACATGTGGCGCGGGGAGTCGCGCACGCTCGCGGAGTTCGCGTCCCGGCTCACCGGCTCCTCCGACCTGTACCAGGGCGACGGGCGGCGGCCGCTCGCGTCGATCAACTTCGTCACCTGCCACGACGGCTTCACGCTGCACGACCTGGTCGCGTACAACGACAAGCACAACGACGCCAACGGCGAGGACAACCAGGACGGCGAGAGCCACAACCGCTCCTGGAACTGCGGCGTCGAGGGCGAGAGCGACGACCCGGACGTCCTCGCGCTGCGCGCCCGGCAGATCCGCAACTTCGTCGCCACCCTGATGCTGTCCCAGGGCGTGCCGATGCTCAGCCACGGCGACGAGTTCGCGCGCACGCAGGGCGGCAACAACAACGCCTACTGCCAGGACAACGAGGTCGCCTGGGTGCGCTGGCCCGACGGCGAGAGCACGCTGCTCGCGTTCACGCGCGCGATGGCGTGGCTGCGCCGCGACCATCCGGTGTTCCGCAGGCGCCGGTTCTTCCACGGCCGCCCCGTCGAGGGCACGCACGACGAGCTGTCGGACATCTCCTGGTTCACGCCCGAGGGCGAGGAGATGACGCAGGAGGACTGGGACGCGGCGCAGGCTCGCGCCCTGACGGTGTTCCTCAACGGCAACGCGATCTCCGAGCCCGGGGAGCGCGGCGAGCGGATCTCCGACGACTCGTTCCTGCTGATGTTCAACGCCTCCGCCGAACCGCTGGAGTTCGTGGTTCCGGTGAACCAGGGGGCGCGCTGGCAGGTGGTGGTGGACACCGCGCGGGAGGACGGGGTGCCGCCCGGGACGGGGGCGAAGGTGCGGGCGGGCGAGCGGCTCACTCTTGTCGACCGGAGCCTGACGGTGTTGCAGCGTCCGGTGTGAGGGTGCCTTCCGGGGTGACGGTGGCGTTCGGTACGCGCGCGTGCCTGCCGTTTTCGCCGTCGTACGTCTCGGGCTCCCCGCTGTCGTACGTCGCCGGGCGGGCGATCAGCGCCACGGCGAAGGCCACCGCGGCGGCGGCGCTGCCGAGCGCGAACGCGGCGGCCGGGCCGTGTGTCTCGGCGAGGCGGCCGGCCACGGCGAGCGTGACGGCCTGGCCGCCCACGAAGGCGCTGGCCGCGAAGGTCATGCCCTCGGCGAGCCGCGCCTGCGGGACGGCGCGCTCGGTGAGGGCGAAGCCGGTGATGAGGTTCGGGGCGTAGACGGCGCCGAAGACGGTCACGACGGCGTACAGGGCCGCCATGCTGTGCGTCCACACCAGCGGCAGGGAGAGCAGCGCGGCGGCGGCCGTGGCGACGCGCCAGCGGGCGTGCAGCCCGAACCGGTCGGGCACCGCGGCCATCGCCAGGCCGACGACCGCGCTCATGACGCCCATCGCGGCGTAGACGAGGCCCGCCTGGCCCTGCTCCCCCAGCTCCTCGGTGAGCGCGGTGATCCCGGCCCCGCAGGCGCCGAGCAGCACGCCGAGGAAGACCAGGCCGGTCCGGACGACGTACACCTCGCGCGGCAGCCGCGAGCGGGCGGCGCGCGGGCGGGGGACAGTGCCGTCCTCGGGCCGGGCCGCCCGCGCGGTCGGATGCAGCGCGAAAGCGGTCCCGCAGACCGCGACCAGGAGGGCCGCGACACCGAACGCGTACGCCGGGTGGCCCGCGAGGGCGGCGAGGCCCACGAGGGCGGGGCCGAGCACGAAGGACAGCTCGTCCATCGTCGACTCCAGGGAGAGCGCGGTGCCGACGAGACGGCCGTCCGCGCCCCGGCGCCGGGCCAGGCGCACCACGCGGGCACGGGCGAGCGGCCCCACCCCGGGCACGCTGGCGCCCGCGAGAACGCCCAGGAGGAGCAGGGCGGGGGTGGGCAGGCCCAGGAGCGCGCCGAGCGTGTAGGCGGCGATGGAGAGGGCGTTGAGCGCCGCGAACACGAGCACCACGGGCCGCTGCCCGCGCCGGTCCGCGAGCCGCCCGACGAAGGGCCCCGCGCTCACCTGCCCGAGCGCCAGCGCACACGCGACGGCGCCTCCGGTCGCGATCGACCCACTGGTCCTGCTCACCAGGAGCACGCTCCCGAACTGGATCACCGCGACGGGCAACCGCCCCAGGAACGACACCACGGGGAGCACGGCCCCGGTGAGAGCGACGACCTGCCGGTAGGCGTCGAGGGCGGCACGCGCGCCGGACTTCTGTACGGCGGCGTCGTGCGCGTCACCGTCACGGGCACGGCCGCCGCGGGCACCGGCGTCGCCGACGCCACCCTCGCGCGCAGCGCCGCCCCCACCGCCGTCCCACACACCGGCATCCCGCACGTCCTGGTCCCGCACACCGCCATCACTTGCACCGCCGTCCGGCACACCTCCACCCCGCACGTCGCGGTCCCGCGCCCCCACAGTCCGCGTGCCCACCGCCCGTCCGCCCGTGTCAGGGCAGTCGGCGGCACCCGCCCCGGACCCCTGCGCGTTCTCAGCCATTCGTTGGAAGCTAGCCGCGACGCTGCCGTGGCGCGCATGCGTCGAAGGCACGAAAGGCGGTGGGAAGGGTACGTAGGTTCGCATGACGCCACAGCGCCCCGCCCCCGTGGTTCCGCCGCCGCCCACCGCCACCTATCGGCTCCAGCTGCAGCCGGACTTCCCGTTCGCGGCCGCCGCGCGGGCCGTGCCGTACCTCGCTTCGCTCGGCGTCTCGCATCTGCATCTGTCGCCGGTTCTGGAGGCGGTGCCCGGGTCGACGCACGGGTACGACGTCGTGGACCACGGGCGCGTACGCGCGGAGCTGGGCGGTGAGGACGGGCTGCGGGCGCTCGCGGGCACGGCGCGCGCGGCCGGGCTCGGTCTGGTCGTGGACATCGTGCCGAACCACATGGCGGCGGCACCGCGCCACAACCGGGCGCTGTGGGAGGTCCTGCGCGAGGGACCGCACTCTTCCTATGCGCGCTGGTTCGACATCGACTGGGAGGCGGGCGGCGGCAAGGTGCTGCTTCCGGTGCTCGGGGGCAGGCTCGGCGGCGAGCTGGCGCGGCTGCGGGTCGAGGACGGCGCGCTGCACTACCACGACCACGTCTTCCCGCTGCGCGAAGGCACCGAGGAGCTGCCGCTGCCGCGGCTGCTCGACGCCCAGTGGTACCGCCTGGCCTGGTGGCGACTGGCCCGCACGGAGATCAACTACCGCCGCTTCTTCACGATTTCGGATCTCATCGCCGTACGCGTGGAGGATCCGGAGGTCTTCGAGGCGACGCACGCCACCGTCCTGCGGCTGCTCGACGAGGGGGTCCTTGAGGGGCTGCGCGTCGACCATCCGGACGGGCTCGCCGACCCCGGGGCGTATCTCCAGCGGCTGCACGAGGCGACGGGCGGGCGCTGGACGGCCGTGGAGAAGATCCTGGCCGACGGCGAGCGGCTGCCAGCGGCCTGGCCTGTGGCGGGCACCACCGGCTACGACGCGCTGCGGCACGTCGACGGGGTGCTCACGGACGAGGCAGGATCGGACGAACTCCTCGCGCAGTTCCGCCGGTTCGCCGCCCCGCCCGCCGACCGCGGCGGCGACTGGGCGGCGACCGTGCGGCGCGCCGCGTACAAGGTCGTCACGCACGAGCTGGCGGCCGAGGTGGACCGGCTGACGCGCGAGGCGGACGCGCTGTGCGCCACGGACCCCGCGCTGCGCGACCACGCGCCGTGGGCCCTGCGGACGGCACTGCGGGAGCTGCTTGTGCGCCTTGAGGTCTATCGTCCGTACGCCGCCGGGGGCGCCGATCCCGAGACGGTCCTCACCGCGTGGGCGGCCACCGAGGCGAAGGCGGTGTTCGCGGTCCGCGCGGAGGCCGAAGCGGTGGACACCGTGCGGGAGTTGGTCCTTGGCAGGCCGTCGGGCGACGGGTCGGGGGCGCCCCTTGAGGCGGAGGAGGCCCCTGGGGCGCCGGAAGTGCTTCGGGCGCGGGCGGCCTTCCGGGCGCGGTTCGCGCAGACGGCCGCCGCGCTGCGCGCCAAGTCCGTGGAGGACACGGCGTTCTACCGGCACGCGCCGCTCCTGTCGGCGGCGGAGGTGGGCGGTTCGCCCGGCAGGCCGGCGGTGGACGTGGCGGAGTTCCACGCGTACTGCGCGCGCGTGCAGCGCGACTGGCCGTACACGGGGACCGTCATGACGACCCACGACACCAAGCGCAGCGCGGATGTGCGGGCGGGCATCGGCGTGCTCGCGCAGGCGCCCGCGCGGTGGGCGGGCCTGCTCGCCGAGGTGACCCGGCAGACCGCGCTCGCGGGCGGGCGGAGAGCGCCCGATCCCCAACTGGAGTGGGCGGCCTGGCAGACGGCGGTGGGGCTCGCGCCGGCCGCGCTGTCCGCGCGGGCAGCCGAGGAGGCGGGGCCGTACGGACAGCGTCTCCAGGAGGCGCTGCTGAAGCACGTGCGGGAGGCAGGCCTGCACACGAGCTGGACGGAGCGCGACGAGGCGTACGAGGCGGCGGTGACGGCGTTCCTCCAGGCCGGGCCGTGCGGTCCGCCGCTGCACACCGTGACCGAGTTCGCCGCGGGCCTCGCGCCGCACGTCCGCGCGAACGTGCTCGGCGGCGCGCTGCTGCACCTGACGATGCCGGGGGTGCCCGACCTCTACCAGGGCACGGAACGCGAGTACCGCGCGCTGGTGGACCCCGACAACCGTCATCCGGTCACCTTCGACCCGGAGTCGCTTGAGGGCCTCGCCGGGCGACGGGACGCCTGGGATCTCTCCGACGAGAAGCTCGCGGTGACGCTGGCGGCGCTGGGGCTGCGGGCGCGGCGGCCGGAACTCTTCGGCGGCGCGGGCGCGTACGAGCCACTGGCGGCCGTGGGACGCGGCGCCGGGCACTGTCTGGCCTACGTCCGCTCCGGGAGCGTGACGGTGGCCGTGACCCGGCTCTCGCTGCGCCTCGCGGACGCGGGCGGCTGGGCGGACACCGCGCTGCCGCTGCCCGACGGGACCTGGACCGATCTGCTCGCCCCGGGGCGGAAGTTCAGCGGGCACGCGCGCGTGGCGGAGCTGTTCGCCCAGCTGCCGGTGGTGCTCCTGGAGCAGGTCTGAGGCGCGCACCCCCGTGGGGCACGGCGCGGGGGACCGGTGTGTTCCTTGCGCGGGCCCTGGGGAGCTCGGGTCCGGAGTGCTTGACACCTCTACCGTCGCGTGGCGTACTGCGGATTGCGTCAGTGGGCGACCGGGCGGGGGTGAGTCAACTGGCGGAAAACCGCTATCCCACTGTTCCCGAACTCTTTCTGACGGCTCGGGAGCTGGCCGGTCTCCGTCCGAAGCTGAGCACACTGCGCCGCGTCGGCACCTCGCGCGCGGGCAGGCCCCTGCACCTGCTGTCCGTGGGGCACTCCCCGCGCGCGGTGCTCGTGGTCGCGGGCGCCCACGCCAACGAGCCCACCGGCGGCTCCACCCTCCTCGCGCTCGCCGAGCGCTCGCTCCTGGACCGGCGGCTGCGGGCCGACGCCTCCTGGCACTTCCTGCTGTGCGCCGACCCGGACGGCGCGAGCCTGCACCGCACCCCGGCGCCGAGCACCCTGCTCGACTACCACCGGCACTTCTTCCGCCCCGCGGGCCCCGAGCAGCCCGAGTGGTCGCCCTCGGTCCTGCCCCCGGACCGGCTGCCGCCCGAGACCCTCGCCCTGACGGGCGTCATCGACGAACTGCGGCCCTACTTGCAGGTGTCCCTGCACTGCACCGATCTGGGCGGCAGCTGGGTGCAGCTCACCCGGGACATCCCGGGCCTCGCCGAGCCGTTCGCCAAGTCCGCGGCGCGGCACGGCATTCCGGTGGAGACGGGCGCCTCGGACGCGGCCGGGTGGCCGGTGTCCGGGCCCGGCGTACATGTCCTTCCGGGGCCGGGTTCGGCTGCCGCGTATCCGAGTCTGCCGGAGGACGCACGGCACACGACGTGGCACCACGCGCACCGCTACGGCGGTACGACCGCGATCGTGGAGGTGCCGATGTGGGCGAGCGACACGGTGGGCGACATGGCGGCGCACCCCGCGCCCAGGACGGCGCTGCGGTCCTTCGCCGCACGCCTTCGGCACGACGCGCGGCTGGTCGAGGACGTCCTCCAGGACGCCCTTCCGCGCCTGCCGAGCGCGCACGGACCGCTGTTGCGGGCGGCGAAGTGGGCGCTCGACCTGGTGCCGGGGCTCGCCGACGACTGGGGTCTGCTGCCGCCCGCGGGCACGTCGATGGCGTACATCGGGAGCGTCGACGCCTTCGGGCGAAGGCTGCCGCTGCGGGCGGCGGCGATGCTGCTTCGGGTGCTCACCGACGCGGACGACCGGGCGGCGCCGCGCCTGGACCGTCTGGTGACGCACTGGAGCGAGACGTTCGCCGAACGGTTCAAGGCGCGCTGGGTGCCGTTGGAGCACCAGGTGGAGCACCAGGCGGCGACGACGGTGGCGGCGGCCAGGCAGGCGGGCGCGGCGCCGCGCTGAGCGGTCGCGAGGTGCCTTCCGGCACTGCCCTCAGGAAGCCGCCAGGCAGAACGCGACCTGCCCGAACGACACCTGGTCGCCCGCCTGCACCACGGCCGCGCCGATCACCCTGCGGCCGTTCACCGACGTGCCGTTGGTCGAGCCGAGGTCGCGCAGCACCCACATGCCACCCTGCAGGCTCAGCTCGGCGTGCACGCGCGAGACTGTGTCGTGGCTGAGCCGCAGGCCGTTCGCCGGATCGCGGCCGATGCGCAGCGGGAACTGGCCGGGCGCAGGAAGCAGCAGCTTCGGCAGCCGCTCGGACTGCCAGGCCCTGCGCAGCTTCACCGTGAACCCGGAGACCGCGCCGACCGTGCCGAGCACCACCCGCTGCCAGCGGCCCTCCGTGCGCAGGTCGGCGGTGAGCGCGGCCAGTTCGTCGCGCCGCCGGGCCGCGAGGGCCAGCTCCATGCGGCGTACGAAGGTGTCGTGCGACAGGCGGCCGAGCGCCGCGCCCTCCCTGAGCACGTCCAGGGCCCGCTCGCGCTCGGCGTCGGTGAGCCGTGCCGCGTTCGTGTCGAACTCGGAGGACGGCGAGGAAGGCGAGGTCACGCCCACAATTGTCGGCCAGGTCGGCCCGGGTGTCCAGAAAGCCCCGCCTCACGCCCCGGGCACGCTCCGCCCTCGCGCAGGCTCACTCCGGGCGCAGCCACACCGTGGCCAGCGGAGGCAGCGTCAGACGCAGGTGGTCCGGCCGGTCGTGGGCGGGGTCGGGCTCGGGCCTCAGCGGGCCGGGGTTGCGGATGTCGCCGCCGCCGTAACGGGCGGAGTCGGTGTTGAGGACCTCCCGCCAGGCACCGACGGGCTCCCCCGTTCCGGCCGCCCCCGGTATCGCGAGCGGGTAGTCGTGACGGACCACCGGCGAGAAGTGGGACACCGCGAGCAGCGGAGCACCGTCCTTGGCGTACCGCAGGAACGCCAGCACGTTGTCCTGCGCGGCGTCCGCCGTGATCCAGGCGAATCCGTCCGGTGCGGTGTCCTGCTCCCAGAGGGCGGGCGCGGCCCGGTAGAGGTGGTTGAGGTCCCGCACCAGCAGCCGTACGCCCCGGTGGTCCCCCTGCGCCGGACAGGAGTCGTCCAGGAGCCCCCAGTCGAGGCCGCGCTCCTGCGACCACTCGGCGCCCTGCGCGAACTCCTGCCCCATGAAGAGGAGTTGCTTGCCGGGGTGCGCCCACATGAACCCGAGGTAGGCCCGGTGGTTGGCCCGCCGCTGCCACCAGTCGCCGGGCATCTTCGACACCAACGCACCCTTGCCGTGCACGACTTCGTCGTGGGAGAGCGGCAGGAGATAGTTCTCGCTGTACGCGTAGACCATGGCGAAGGTCAGCTCGCCGTGGTGGTACTGGCGGTGCACGGGTTCGTGCCGGATGTACTCCAGGGAGTCGTGCGACCAGCCCATGTTCCACTTCAGCCCGAAGCCGAGGCCCCCGCGTACTGGACTCCCTTCGGCGCCTGGTCCGGTGTGGTGGGTGGCCCGGGTGACGCCGTCCCAGGCAGTGGATTCCTCGGCGATGGTGACGACGCCGGGGCAGCGTCGGTAGACGGTGGCGTTCATCTCCTGGAGGAACGCCACCGCGTCCAGGTTCTCCCGTCCGCCGTGCTCGTTGGGTGACCACCGACCGTCCTCGCGCGAGTAGTCGAGGTAGAGCATCGAGGCGACGGCGTCCACCCGCAGCCCGTCGATGTGGAACTCCTCGCACCAGTAACTGGCGTTGGCGACAAGGAAGTTGCGTACCTCCTTCCGCCCGTAGTCGAAGGTGAGGGTCCCCCAGTCGGGGTGCTCGGCACGCCGGGGGTCGCTCGGCTCGTAGAGGGGGGTGCCGTCGAAAGCCGCCAGCGCCCAGTCGTCCTTGGGGAAGTGGGCCGGAACCCAGTCGACGATCACGCCGATGCCGGCCCGGTGCAGGGCGTCGACGAGGTGCTTGAAGTCGTCGGGGGTGCCGAGGCGGGCGGTGGGCGCGTAGAAGCCGGTGACCTGGTAGCCCCAGGACCCGCCGAAGGGGTGCTCGGCGACCGGCATCAGCTCCACGTGCGTGAAGCCCAAGTCGGCCACGTAAGCAGGAAGTTGATCGGCGAGCTGACGGTAGGTGAGGCCGGGACGCCACGACGCGAGATGGACCTCGTACACGGAGAACGGCGCCTCATGAACGGGTACGTCACCACGCCGCCGCATCCACTCCCCGTCCCCCCACTCGTGGTCCGAGGCATCGACGACGGACGCGGTCGCCGGTGGTGCCTCCGTGCGGCGGGCCATCGGATCCGCGCGCAGGGTGCGGGTGCCGTCGGGGCGGGTGATGTCGAACTTGTAGCGGGCGCCTTCGCCGATGCCGGGGACGAAGAGTTCCCAGACGCCGGTGGAGCCGAGGGAGCGCATGGGGTGGGCGGTGCCGTCCCAGTGGCAGAAGTCGCCGCACACCCGCACTCCCCTGGCGTTGGGCGCCCACACGGTGAAGCGGGTGCCGGTCACGCCCTGGTGGGTCATCGGGTGGGCTCCCAGCGCCCGCCACAGCTCCTCGTGGCGTCCCTCGCCGATCAGGTGCAGGTCGAGTGCGCCGAGGGCGGGCAGGAAGCGGTACGGGTCCTGGAGTTCGGTGTCGCGGCCGTCGTACGTCACTCGCAGCGCGTACGCGGGGACCGACGCGAGCGGCAGGGCACCCGCGAAGAAGCCGTCGCCGATGTCGTCGAGCGGCACGTCCCAGCCGTCGACCACAAGCTCCACCGCCTGTGCGTATGGGCGCAGGGCCAGGAAGGCGACACCGCCGGGCACGGGATGCGCGCCGAGCAGGGCGTGCGGGTCGTGGTGCGTGCCCGAGAGGAGGCGCCGCCGGTCCTCGGCAGCAAGGCCGTCCAGGGCGAGCACGGGGTCGGGAGCGGACGTTTCGACGGTGACCACGAAGTTCAGCTCTCCTCTGGCCGGGTGGGGGGTGAAGGGAGTGGGCGTCGGCCCCGGTGCGTCAGGCTTCCGCCGCGAGGCGGGCGAGCGCCGCCATGGGCACGGGCAGCCAGTCGGGGCGGTGCCTGGCCTCGTACAGCGCCTCGTACACGGCCCGGTCCGTCTCGTGGGCGCGCAGGAGGGCGGCCTCCGCGCGCGGGTCCCAGGCCGCCTCGGCGGCGTAGCCCGCGCAATAGGCCTCGCGGCAGCGCCCCGCCCAGTCGGGCTGCCAGGGGCGCCTCGCGTGTGCCGCGTAGTCGAAGGAGCGGAGCATGCCCGCGACATCGCGCACGGGGGCCTGGACCCGGCGCCGTTCGGCGAGCGGGCGGGCCGGTTCGCCCTCGAAGTCGATGACGAACCACCGGTTTCCGGCCCGCAGGACCTGCCCCAGGTGCAGATCGCCGTGTATCCGCTGGGCGGGCCGGTCCGGTCCGCTGACCGCCGCGTCGTCGTACGCGGCCCGCAGCCGGGACACGTACGGCGCGAGTGCCGGTACCTGCCGCGCCGCGGACTCCAGGCGTCCGGTCATCGCGGCGGCGAGCCGCCCGTCGCCGCGCCGGTCCGGCGGGCCCGGCGCGAAGACCTCGGCGAGGGCCAGGTGCACTTCGGCGGTGGCGCGCCCCAGTTCGTACGACTCGTCTCCGAAGTCCTCGCCCGCCGCGAGGGACCGCAGCGCCAGGGTCCAGCCGTCCGTGGCCCCGCGCAGGAACGGCTGGAGCACGCCGAGCGTCGTCCTGCGCGGTTCGGTGGTCCAGAACCAGGCCACGGGCGCGGGCACGCGCGCGCAGCCCGCACCGGCCAGCGCCCACGGGACCTCCAGGTCCGGGTTGATGCCGTACTGGATGCGGCGGAAGAGCTTCAGGATGAAGGAATCCCCGTACACCAGCGAGGTGTTGGACTGCTCGCCGTCGAGGAGACGGGGCGCGAGCCCGGCGGGAATCTCAGTGTGCGCGTCGCGCTCGAAACGCAGGGGCCCGGCCGCGCCCGGGACCCGCAGGCGCTCCAGGAGCAGCCCCGCCGACCGCGGGTCCAGGAGGGCGTCGTACACACTGAGTCCCGCGAGCGGGCCCGCGCTGGGCCGGCCGATGACGGCGTGCTGGAGCCGGGGCGGCAGTTCCTCGCGCACGCCGAGGACCAGCTGATAGCAGTGCTCGGGCGATCCGGCGTGCCCGGTGCGCAGCAGCAGGTGCAGGCAGCCCGGGTGCAGCTCGGTCATCGACACCACGGACAGATCCGTGAGCGGCCTGCCCTTGCCCGCGAACCAGCGCTGCCGCGGCAGCCACTCCCGAAGTGGCGCGGCCAGCGACGTCATCAGCAGGGAAGGGCTGAGGCCGCCGTGCGGATCCGGTCGCGAATCGGATTGCGAATTGGGTTGCGAATTGGGTTGCGAATTGGGTTGCGAATGAGACGCGGTCTTCAGCATGCGACGGGTCCCTTCAGCGGAGCCAGCCGGAACCAGTAGAAGCCGTGCCCTGCGAGGGTCAGCAGGTAAGGGAGTTCGCCGATGGCGGGGAAGCGGACTCCGCCGACGAGTTCGACGGGGTGGCGGCCGTTGAAGGCCTGGAGGTCGAGTTCGGTGGGCTGGGCGAAGCGGGAGAAGTTGTGGACGCACAGGACGAGGTCGTCACCGTGTTCACGGAGAAAGGCGATGACCGCGGGGTTGGTGGACGGGAGTTCGGTATAGGTACCGAGGCCGAACGCCGGGTTCTGTTTGCGGATTTGGACCATTCGCCGGGTCCAGTGGAGCAGGGATGAGGGTGAGGACATGGCGGCTTCGACGTTGGTGACCTGGTAGCCGTAGACGGGGTCCATGATGGCGGGGAGGTAGAGGCGTCCGGGGTCGCAGGAGGAGAAGCCTGCGTTGCGGTCGGGGGTCCACTGCATGGGGGTGCGGACGGCGTCGCGGTCGCCGAGCCAGATGTTGTCGCCCATGCCGATCTCGTCGCCGTAGTAGAGGATCGGGCTGCCGGGGAGGGACAGGAGCAGGGCGGTGAAGAGTTCGATCTGGTTGCGGTCGTTGTCCAGGAGGGTGGCCAGGCGGCGGCGGATGCCGATGTTGGCGCGCATGCGGGGGTCTTTGGCGTATTCCGCGTACATGTAGTCGCGTTCTTCGTCGGTGACCATCTCCAGGGTGAGTTCGTCGTGGTTGCGCAGGAAGATGCCCCACTGGCAGCCCGAGGGGATGGCGGGGGTCTTGGCCAGGATTTCCGAGACCGGGTAGCGCGATTCACGGCGTACGGCCATGAAGATGCGCGGCATCACGGGGAAGTGGAACGCCATGTGACATTCGTCGCCGCCCTCGGCGAAATCACCGAAGTAGTCGACGACATCCTCCGGCCACTGATTCGCCTCCGCAAGGAGAACCGTGTCCGGGTAATGCGCGTCGATTTCCTTGCGCACCCGCTTGAGGAAGGCGTGCGAGGCCGGGAGGTTCTCGCAGTCCGTGCCCTCTTCGGCGTAGAGGTAAGGGACCGCGTCCAGCCTGTAACCGTCCACGCCCAAGTCGAGCCAGAAGCGGAGGGCGGCGAGGACTTCTTCCTGGACGGCCGGACTCTCGTAATTGAGGTCGGGTTGGTGGGAGAAGAAGCGGTGCCAGTAGTACTGCTTGCGGACGGGGTCGAAGGTCCAGTTGGAGGCTTCGGTGTCGACGAAGATGATGCGGGCGTCGCTGTACTGCTTGTCGTCGTCGGCCCAGACGTAGTAGTCGCCGTACGGGCCGTGGGGGTCGGCGCGGGATGCCTGGAACCAGGGGTGCTGGTCGCTGGTGTGGTTCATGACGAAGTCGATGATCACGCGCATGCCGCGCTGGTGCGCGCAGTCGACGAACTCCACGAAGTCGGCGAGGTCGCCGAACTCGGGCAGGACGGCGGTGTAGTCGGAGACGTCGTAACCGCCGTCGCGGAGGGGGGATTTGAAGAAGGGGGGCAGCCACAGGCAGTCGACGCCGAGCCATTGCAGGTAGTCCAGTTTGGCGGTCAGGCCCTTGAGGTCGCCGATGCCGTCGCCGTTGCTGTCCTGGAAGGAGCGGACCAGGACTTCGTAGAAGACGGCGCGTTTGAACCAGTCGGGGTCGCGGTCCCGGGCGGGGGTGTCCTCGAAGGTGTCCTGGACGGGCTCGTTGAAGATCATGTGGGTGACCCTCCGATCAGCGGTGAGGACGGTCGCAGGACCAGTACGTGCGCGGGCGCCCGGCCCGGATCGAGACGCACATAGTTGGACCTGCCCCAGTGGTAGGTCTCGCCGGTCAGCTCGTCACGCACCGGCACCGACTCGTCCGGGCCGAGGCCGAGCTGCGGCATGTCCAAGGTGACCGTGGCCTCTTGGACGTGGTGCGGATCCAGGTTCACGACCATCAGGACCGTGTCGCGGCCAGCGCGCTTGCTGTAGACGATGACCTCGTCGTTGTCGGCACGGTGGAAGTGGAGGTTCCTGAGCTGCCGCAGGGACCGGTGGGCGCGCCTGACCGCGTTGAGCTTGGTGATGAGCGGCGCGAGGGTGCGGCCCTCGCGCTCGGCCATCGCCCAGTCGCGCGGCCGCAGTTGGTACTTCTCCGAGTCCAGGTACTCCTCGCTGCCCGGCGCGACCGGGGTGTTCTCGCACAGCTCGAACCCGGCGTACATGCCCCAACTCGGCGCGAGGGTGGCGGCGAGCACGGCCCGCACCGCGAAGGCCGGGGGCCCGCCCTGCTGGAGGTACCCGGGGAGGATGTCCGGCGTGTTCACGAAGAAGTTGGGGCGGAGACAGTGCGCCGTCTCGGTCGTCAACTCCTCTAGATACTCGGTGAGTTCGTCCTTCGTGTTGCGCCAGGTGAAGTACGTGTACGACTGGTGGAAGCCGGCCTGCGCCAGGGCCCGCATGATCGGCGGCCTGGTGAAGGCCTCGGCCAGGAAGAGGACGTCGGGGTCGGCGGCGTTGACCTCCGCGATCACCTGGTCCCAGAAGGCGACGGGTTTGGTGTGGGGGTTGTCGACGCGGAAGACGCGTACGCCGTGGTCCATCCAGAACCGCAGCAGGCGGATGGTCTCGGCCACCAGGCCCGGCATGTCCCGGTCGAAGGCCAGGGGGTAGATGTCCTGGTACTTCTTCGGCGGGTTCTCCGCGTACGCGATCGAACCGTCCGCCCGGTGACTGAACCACTCCGGGCGCTTGTCCACCCACGGGTGGTCCGGCGAGCACTGGAGCGCGAAATCCAGGGCCACCTCCATGCCCAGGCGTTCGGCCTCGCGCACGAACGCGTCGAAGTCGTCCAGGGTGCCCAAATCGGGGTGCACGGCATCGTGGCCGCCCTCGGGCGAGCCGATCGCCCACGGCACGCCCACATCCTCGGGCCCCGCCGACAGCGAGTTGTTCGGGCCCTTGCGGAAAGTCGTGCCGATGGGGTGGATCGGCGGCAGGTACACCACGTCGAAACCCATGTCCGCGATCGCGGGGAGCCGCCGGGCGGCCGTACGGAACGTACCCGACACCGGCCGCTCCCCCTCCCGCACCACCGCCCCCTCCGAGCGCGGGAAGAACTCGTACCAGGAACCGAACAGCGCCCGCCCGCGCTCCACCCGCAGCGGGAAGGCGTCCGAGCGCGTGATCCGCTCCCGCAGCGGGTACCGCGCGAGCACCGCGTCCGCCCCGGGCGTCAGCGCGGCCGCAAGGCGGGCGGTCGGTGAGCGCCGCTCGTCCTGCAAGGCGTCCGCGGCGGCCAGCAGGGTCTGCCGGGCCGGGCCGTCCGGCACGCCGGAGGCCGCGCGCTCGTGGAGCAGCGCGCCTTCCTCCAGCATCAGTCCGGCGTCGAGGCCGGCCGGGACCTTGATCTCGGCCGCGCGGCGCCACTCCGTCATGGGGTCCGCCCAGGCCTCCACGGTGTACGTCCAGCGCCCCTCGGCGTCCGGTGTGACCTCGGCGGCCCAGCGGTCGCTCCCGGGGGACAGTTCACGCATCGGCGTCCAGGGGCCGATACGGCCGCCGGGGCCGAGCAGTACGACGTTGGCGCCGACCACTCCGTGGCCCTCGCCGAAGACCGTGGCCGTGATCTGGAAGGTCTCGCCGGGGACCGCCTTGGCCGGGCGGCGGCCGCGGTCGACGACGGGGTGGACGTCCAGGACGGGTATGCCAGGTATGGCAGGCAGGTCAGGCATGGCGGGAACCCCGGGGGTCGGGGGTCGGCCGCACGTCGGGGGAAGACCGCACAGCGCGCGGCGCGGGCCGCGGCCTGCGCGTGGTGCGCGGGCGGAGGTAGCGCTCGGCCGTGTCGGCGGCGGCCCGCGCCGTGCTCTCACCCATCAGGACGCACAGGGGGTACGCGGTGTTCTCGAAGTGCATGCGCACGGCCCGGTCGGCGGGATCGGCGACCAACAGCCTTTCCCAGGCCCGGTATTGGTCGAGCTGCCGTGCGACCTCGGCTTTGGCAGGCAACAGCACCACGCTGGTCACCTTCTCGCTCTTCGGGAAGCGCGCGCGGAGCACCGGTCTGGCGCGAAACCGCCGCACACGCGGAGGAACCGACGGCTGCCGTCGGCCGACCTTCCCGACTCATCGTGCACGGTCGACCACGCAGCGTCCTGTTGGGGTTTCAACGACCCCTCCCGCCCCAGATCCCGCACGAGCCCCGCCCGCTCGTGTTGCGCGAATGGAGTAGCGCTTTCACTCTGTTACTGACTCAGGAGCGATCAGCGCTCACGCTTTGTGTTCGGGACCCGGCCCGCGGGGCCGGGTGGAGCGGGAGCCTCGCCGAGAGGAGCCACGAGCGATGAAGCCCGCGATCCCCTGCTACTACCACCTCGACGTGGAGATAACGCCGGAGCGGATCGAGCAGGTCAGGCGCATTCTGGCCGCGCATCTGCGGCACTGGGGGCTGGGGATCCTCGTCGAACACGTCAGCCACTGCACCTGTGTGCTGCTCCGCGCGATCGAGGAGCACGGCACGGACAAGGAGACCTCCGTCGAGATGTGGTGGAACGGGCAGCACCTCATCACCGCCGTGTCGGACAACGACCGCGACCTGCCCCGACGGCACTACGAGCCGCAGGGCTGCCTGGCGCAGATCGCCGCGCTGAGCGACGGTTGGGGAAGCTGCCCGGCGACCCACGGCAAGATCATCTGGTTCTCGTGCCGCGCGCGGGCCCCCGAGTACGCCCGACTGGCCCCCGCGACGCCCGCGCCCAGCCTGCGCGAGGCGCAGCAGGTGCCGCGAGAGCAGGGCGCGGCCGCGCTGGCGGCGTGGACCGACGCGGGCACGTAGGGCTGAACGGGCCGAACAGGCCAAACGGGCGGTCGAGGCCCAACGCCCCATCCGTACGGAGGCATTCGCTTGCGCACCTGGACCGGATGTCCCTCCCCCCTGGGCGCCACCTTCGACGGCGAGGGAACGAACTTCGCCCTGTTCAGCGAGGTCGCCGAACGCGTCGACCTGGTGCTCGTGCACGACGACGGCACGCATCAGGACGTGACGCTCTCGGAGGTCGACGGCTTCGTCTGGCACTGCTACCTGCCGGGGGTCGGGCCGGGGCAGCGCTACGGCTACCGGGTGCACGGCCCCTGGGACCCGGCGGCGGGCCACCGGTGCAATCCCGCGAAGCTGCTGCTCGACCCGTACGCCAGGGCGATCGAGGGGCAGCCGGGCAACGCAGCCGACGCAGACGGCGCAGCCGACGACCCGTCGCTGTTCGAGCGGGCGGCGCACGGGCCCGACCCGGCCGACAGTGCCGCGCACGCCCTGCTCTCGGTGGTGACCGACCCGTCCTTCCGCTGGGAGGGCGACCTTCCGCCCCGGCGGCCGTACGCCGAGACCGTGATCTACGAAGCGCATGTGCGGGGCCTGACCCGCGGGCACCCGGAGGTCCCGCCCGAACTGCGGGGCACGTACGCGGGCCTGGCGACCGAGCCGGTCATCGACCACCTCACGTCGCTCGGCGTGACCGCCGTCGAGCTGATGCCGGTGCACCAGTACGTGCAGGACGGCTTCCTGCGCGACCGCGGCCTGACCAACTACTGGGGCTACACCTCCATCGGCTTCTTCGCCCCGCACCACGCCTACGCCGCGCACGGCGGCCGCGGCGAGCAGGTCACCGAGTTCAAGTCGATGGTCAGGGCGCTGCACGCGGCCGGGCTCGAAGTGATCCTGGACGTGGTCTACAACCACACGGCGGAGGGCAACGAGCACGGACCGACCCTCGCCTTCCGCGGCATCGACAACGCCTCGTACTACCGCCTCTCCGAAGACGATCCCGCCCGCTACTTCGACACCACGGGCACCGGCAACAGCCTGCTGATGCGCCACCCGAACGTGCTGCAACTGGTCATGGACTCGCTGCGGTACTGGGTCACGGAGATGCACGTCGACGGGTTCCGCTTCGACCTGGCGGCGACGCTCGCGCGGCAGTTCCACGACGTGGACCGGCTCTCGGCGTTCTTCGACCTGGTGCAGCAGGACCCGGTGGTCGGCCGCGTCAAGCTCATCGCCGAGCCGTGGGACGTCGGCGACGGGGGCTACCAGGTCGGCAACTTCCCGCCGCTGTGGTCGGAGTGGAACGGCAAGTACCGCGATTCCGTACGGGACTTCTGGCGCGGCGCGGACCGTTCGCTCGCCGAGTTCGCCTCCCGGCTCACCGGGTCGTCCGACCTCTACCAGCACGATCGGCGCCGCCCGCGCGCCAGCGTCAACTTCGTCACCGCCCACGACGGTTTCACGCTGCGCGACCTGGTGTCGTACGAGGCCAAGCGCAACGAGGCCAACGGCGAGGGCAATCAGGACGGCGAGAACGACAACCGGTCGTGGAACTGCGGCGCGGAAGGGCCCACCACCGACCAGGGCGTCCTCGAGCTCCGCGGGCGCCAGCAGCGCAACTTCCTCGCCACCCTCATGCTGTCGCAGGGCATCCCGATGCTCGCGCACGGCGACGAGCTGGGGCGCACGCAGCACGGCAACAACAACGCCTACTGCCAGGACAGCGAGCTCTCCTGGGTCGACTGGGACCTCGACGAGGAGCGGCGCGACCTCGTCGACTTCACGCGGCGCGCCATCGCGCTGCGCGCCGCGCATCCGGTGCTGCGTCGGCGCCGCTTCTTCCGCGGCGAGACGCCGACGCACGAGAGCCAGCCGCTGCCCGACCTGGTGTGGCTGCGGCCCGACGCCCGCGAGATGACGGACGAGGACTGGCTGCGGCCGGACGCCCACGCCGTCGGTGTGTTCCTCAACGGCGACGCCATCGCGGAACCCGACTTCCACGGCAGGACCGTGGTGGACGACTCCTTCCTGCTCCTGTTGAACAGCTACCGGGAGGCGGTCGTCTTCCGTCTGCCGGACGGCGCGTACGGGGAGCGGTGGTCGACCCGGATCGACACGGCTGATCCGCGGGGGCGGGCGGACGAGACGGAGCACAAGGCGGATGGCGAGGTCGCCGTCGGGCCGCACAGCCTGCTGCTGTTGTCCCGGCCCAGTCTGCTGTCCCGGCCCGCCCGTTCAGCGAGCAGCCAAGCCGCGGGCCTCGCGAGCAGCTAAGCCGCGGGCCTCGTACTCACGAAGAAGCGTGCCCCGTCCGGATCGCTCAGGACCGCCTCCTGCATGCCCTCGTCGGTGTACCGGGCGCTGCCTCCGTGGGCGCGCGCCGCACTGACACAGGTTGCGACGTCTGCGACCGCGAAGTGGATCTGCCAGCGCGGCCTGACCGACGGGTCGGGCGCCTCCTCGACCGCGCCCGAGTGGATGCGGGCCACGACGTCGCCCCGGCTGCGCAGCACGACCTCGTCGTTCTCGTAGTCGACCTTGCAGCAGTCCGACTCGGCGGACTCCCAGCCGAGTACCTCGCCGTAGAAGATGGCCGCCTCGAAGGCGTGCCGGGTGTGCAGGCTCACGAAGACGGGTGCCGCGCGCCGCCACTCCTCCCAGCCGGACACCAGCTCGCCCTCCCAGATGCCGAAGACCGCTCCGTCGCGGTCGGCGAGGAGGGCCGCGCGGCCCGGCGGGAACGAGATCGGCCCGACGGCGGTGGTCCCGCCGCGCTCCTGGCTGCGGGACACGGTCTCGTCGGCGCCGCTCACGGCGAAGAACGGCGTCCACGCGACGGCCGTCATGCCCATGGCCTCCACGGCGGAGAGACCGGCGACCGGCACACCGTTCACGCTCGCGAATCTGTACTGGTCGCCCAGCTTGCCCGCGCGCCACTCCCAGCCGAGCACGGCGTGGTAGAACTCCTCCGCGGCCGGCAGATCACGCGTGGACAGACTGACCCAACAGGGCGCGCCGAACACCGAGCGGCTCTCGACGACCCCGTTTGCGGCTGTTCCATGGCTTTTCATCGCCGTACCGTCCTGAAGTTGCCCCCTCGGCTCCGTCGTCCCCCCGCCTTCCCCGGCACCATCATCCCCCGCCCGCACGCCGCGCGCCCCGCAGGACCGGCGGTCGAGGGATCACGGAGCGTGACCGAATGCGGCCGACGCCGGCTCTCCGGAAAACGCCGAACCCCTCCGCCGCGATCACGTCTGGCGCACCATGGACGAAACGACGGACGAGGGGCTGACAGTGAGGTTCGAGGTGTGGGCGCCGCGCGCCGAACGGATGGATCTGGTCCTTGAGGGGGGCGCGGGTGCCGCCAGGGCCACGCACGCGATGGCGCGCGACGCCGAGCGCCCCGAGTGGTGGGCGGCCGAGGCGGAGGGGGCCGACGGCACGCGCTACGGCTTCGCCGTGGACGGCGGGGCGGTGCTGCCGGACCCGCGCTCGCCCCGGCAGCCTGACGGCCCCGACGGCCTGAGCGCGGTCGTCGACCACGAGCGGTACGCGTGGCGGGCGCCGTGGGCCGGGCGCGGGCTGCGGGACGCCGTGCTCTACGAGCTGCACGTGGGCACGTACACCCCCGAGGGCACCCTGGACGCGGCCGCCGGGCGCCTCGGACACCTCGCCGAACTCGGCGTCACGCACGTCGAGTTGATGCCGCTGTGTCCGTTCCCCGGGCGGCACGGCTGGGGGTACGAGGGCGTGTCGCTGTGGGCGGTGCACGAGCCGTACGGCGGCCCTGAGGCGCTGAAGCGGTTCGTCGACGCGGCGCACGGGCACGGGCTCGGCGTCGTCCTCGACGTGGTGCACAACCACCTCGGCCCGTCCGGCAACCATCTGCCCGCGTTCGGGCCGTACTTCACGGACACCCACCACACGCCGTGGGGCGCCGCCGTGAACCTGGACGCGCCCGGCTCGGACGAGGTGCGCGCGTACCTCCTCGGCAGCGCCCTCGGCTGGCTGCGGGACTACCGGATCGACGGGCTCCGGCTCGACGCCGTGCACGCGCTGCGGGACACGCGCGCGCGGCACTTCCTGGAGGAACTGGCGGCAGCCGTGGACGGGCTCTCGGCCGAGGTCGACAGGCCGCTCGGCCTGATCGCCGAGTCCGACCTCAACGACCCCCGCCTGATCACCCCGCGCGCGGGCGGCGGACTCGGCCTGTACGCGCAGTGGAACGACGACTTCCACCACGCCCTGCACACCGTCCTCACCGGCGAGTCCCAGGGCTACTACGCGGACTTCGCCGCCCGCCCCCTCGCGGCGCTCGCCAAGACCCTGACCTGCGGCTTCTTCCACGACGGTACGTTCTCCAGCTTCCGCGGCCGCGGCCACGGGCGCCCCGTCGACCGCGCGCGCACCCCCGCGTACCGCCTGCTCGGCTACGCGCAGACGCACGACCAGATCGGCAACCGCGCGCAAGGAGACCGGCTTTCCGCATCGCTCTCGTCCGGACTGCTCGCGTGCGGGGCGGCGCTCACGCTCACCGGGCCGTTCACGCCGATGCTGTTCATGGGCGAGGAGTGGGCGGCCGGCACGCCCTGGCAGTTCTTCACCGACCACACCGACCCGGAGCTCGCGGAGGCCGTACGCCGGGGCAGACGGCGGGAGTTCGCCGCGCACGGCTGGACGGAGGAGCCCACGCCGCGGCAGCGGCATATTGAGCACGTGCCGGACCCGCAGGACCCGAAGACCCGCGAGCGTTCCTGCCTCGACTGGTCGGAGCCGGAACGCGAGCCGCACGCGCGCGTGCTCGCCTGGTACCGCGACCTGATCGCGCTCCGCCGCACCCGCGCGGACCTGACGGACCCCGATCTGGCGGCGGTGCGCGTCGCGTACGACGAGGCGGCGGGCTGGTTCGCGGTGCGGCGCGGGGACCTGCGGATCGCCGTGAACCTGTCCGGCGAGGCAGCGGCGATCCCGCTGGGCGCGCCGCACGCGCGCGTGCTCGCCGCGTGGGATCCGGTGGACGCGCCGGGGGCGGACGGGGTGCTGCGGCTGCCGCCGGAGTCGTGCGCGGTGCTCGCGCTCGCGTAGGAGCGTGCCGGCGTCGCGCGGACCCTTGACTTCAAGGGGACTTCAACTTTTAGTCTGCGCCGGGACACAGGAGGAGATCGCATGGAACAGCGGTACCTGGGCGGGACCGGGCTGCGGGTGAGTGAACTGTGCTTCGGCGCCATGATGTTCGGCGGCGGCGAGGGCGGCGCGGACGAGGCGACGGCGCACCGCATGCTGGACGCGTTCACGGCGGCGGGCGGCACGTTCATCGACACGGCGGACGTGTACGGCGGCGGAGTCTCGGAGGAGGTGCTCGGGCGCTGGCTCAAGGGCCGCCGCCGCGACGACCTCGTGATCGCCACGAAGGTGTTCCTGCCGATGGGCGAGAGCCCCAACGCCCGCGGCCTGAGCCGCAAGCACATCCTGTCGGCGGTCGACGCGAGCCTGCGCCGCCTGGGCACCGACTACATCGACCTCTACCAGACGCACGTGTGGGACGTCCGTACACCGCTGGAGGAGACCCTGTCCACGCTGGACGGCCTGGTCCGCGCGGGCAAGGTCCGCTACCTCGGCACCAGCAACGTCTCCCCGGCCCAGCTCCAGAAGGCCCTCGACCTGTCCCGCTCGCGCGGCTGGGAGCCGTACGTCTGCCTCCAGCCCCGCTACAACCTCCTCGCGCGCGAGGCCGAGTGGGAGCTGCTGCCGCTCAGCGCCGCCGAGGGCGTCGGGGTCATCCCCTACAGCCCGCTCCAGGCGGGCTGGCTCTCGGGCAAGTTCCGGCGCGGCATGGACGCGCCGCCCGAGGGCGCGCGGGGCAGCGGCGCCTGGGAGGAGCGGGCCACCGAGGAGACCTGGCGGGTGGTGGACGCCGTGGCCGCCGTCGCCGCGGAGACGGGCCGCACGCCCGCGCAGGTCGCGCTGCGCTGGCTGCTCCAGCGGCCGGGCGTGACCGCGCCGATCGTGGGCGCGCGCTCGGTGGCACAGCTCACCGACAACCTGGGCGCGGCGGGCTGGGAGCTGACCGCGGAGCAGCAGGGCCGCCTGACGGAGGCGAGCGCGCGGCCGCTGCCGTATCCGTACGACCTCCTTGCGCACTTCACGGACGAGCGGCCGCACGGCTGACGCACTGCCCGGGTGCCCGGTCGTGTCCGGGCACCCGGCTCAGTCGACGATCGCCAGCTCGCGCGCGGTGGTGTTGAAGCGGCGTCCGCCGTCCTCCGTGACCGTGACGATGTCCTCGATGCGCACTCCGAAGCGGCCGGGCAGATAGATGCCGGGCTCCACGGAGAAGCACATTCCCGGTACGAGCGGCTGCTGTTCGCCCTCGATCATGTAGGGCGGCTCGTGCGTGGTGACGCCGATGCCGTGGCCGGTGCGGTGGATGAAGTACTCGCCGTACCCGGCCTCGGTGATCACTGCGCGCGCCACCCGGTCGACGTCCTGGCAGGCGATGCCGGGCTCGACCGCGCGGCAGGCGGCGTCCTGGGCCTCGCGCACCACGTCGTGGACGCGCTGCTCCTCGGCCGAGGGTTCGCCGACGTGCACGGTGCGGGAGGTGTCCGAGCCGTAGCCGTGCTTGAGGCCGCCGAAGTCGAGGACCACCATGTCCCCGCGCTCGATGACGCGGTCGCCGGCCTCGTGGTGCGGGCTGGCGCCGTTGGGTCCCGAGCCGACGACCGTGAAGTCCACCTGCTCGTGCCCGAACCGCCGCAGCAGGTCCGCGAGATCACCGGCGACGTCGGTCTCCTTGCGGCCCGCGAAGGGCACCTTCTGGATTTCCTCGTACGTCGCATCGGCGGCGGCACCGGCCGCGGCGAGCCGCTCCAGCTCGGCGGCGTCCTTCACGGCGCGCAGCATCGGCAGGGCGTCGGTGAGGGCGGCGTACGAGGTGTCGGGCAACTGCCGCTGCAGGCCGAGGAGATGGAGCGCCCAGGCGTTGTCGCTCACCCCGAAGCGGCCGCGCGCGTCAAGGAGGGGCGCGGTGACGCCGTAGGGGTCCACGCCGTCCGTCCAGTCCCGCAGGGTCAGCGCGGACGCGCCCGCCGCGCGCTCGGCGTCCGGCGCCTCCAGCTTGGGCACGACCAGGACCGGGTCCTGACCGGGCGCGATGACGAGCAGGGTGAGCCGCTCGGTGTCGGCGGGCACGTGATAGCCGGTCAGCCACACCAGGTCGGGTCCGGGCGCCACGAGCACTCCGGCGAGCCCCGCGTCGGCCGCGGCGCGCGCGGCGCGGTCCATGCGGGCGCGGTAGTCGTCGGCGGTGAACGGCGCGGGTGTGACGGTCATCGGGCCTCCTGGGCTTGCGGTACCGGCTGGGCCGGGTGCGGGATCTCCCCCAGCATCCTGCACGGCGGACCCTTGCACCGCGAGCGGGTATCCCGGTGCCGGTGGTGAGGCCCGGTGCCGGTGGTGAGGCCCGGTCCCGCGGGCGTCGCCCGACGCCCCCTCAGCCCTCCACCGCGAGCCGCACCCCCAACAGCACGAGCACCCCGCCCGACACCTGCTCCAGCCTGCGCCGCACCGCCGCCCGCGAAAGCACCGCCTTCATGCGGCCGACGAACCACACGTACAGGCCGTAGTAGCCCACTTCGTAGACGGCCCACAGCGCGGCGAGGCCGATCATGAACGGCAGTTGGGGCGCCCCCGACGGCACGAACTGCGGCAGGAAGGACATCGCGAAGACGGCGGCCTTGGGGTTGGCGAGGTTGAGCAGCAGGCCGCTCCGGTAGGCCGCCCACGAGGACTGCGCCTTGACCGGCGCGTCTTCTTCGTCGGCGCCCGTCTTCTTCTTGCGCGCGTTCCACAGCGTCTGGGCGCCGAAGGCGAGCAGCACCACGGCGCCGACGACGCGCATGATGTCGTACGCCAACTGCGAGGCCGCGACAAGCGCGGTCAGGCCGCAGGCGGCGGCGAGACCCCAGAGGAAGATGCCGGTCTCGTTGCCGAGCACCGTCATGAACCCGGCCCGCCGACTCCGCAGCGACTGCTTGATGATCAGGACCGTGCTCGGCCCCGGCGAGGCGGCGATCAGCGTGCAGGCGCCGAGAAAGGCGATGAGCGTGGTCAGCATGGCGCCCATCATGGACGGCCCGATCTTCTCCATGCCACCGGTTTGCGATTGGCCGTTCCGCGACCGGCCCACCTAATGCTTGGATCCACCTCAACCATTAAGATCACTTCGGTGCGGAGGGGCGTACGACATGCTGGTACTGGCACAGATCAGTGACCTTCACCTGGACGGCACGGCGCGGGCGACGGAGCGGGCCGAGCGCGTGATGCACCATCTTCGGGCGCTGCCAGGGCCGTTGGATGCGCTCATGGTGACCGGTGACATCGCCGACCACGGCGCGGAGGCCGAGTACAAGGAGGCCGCGCGCCTGCTGTTCACCGACGCGCCCTGGCCGGTCCTGACCTGCCCCGGCAACCACGACGTGCGCGGCCCCTACCGTACGGCGCTGCTCGGCGAGGACTCCCCTTCCGAGGCGCCGGTGAACCGCACCCACCGCGTCGGCGGCACCGAGATCCTGATGCTGGACTCCAGCCTGCCGGGCAGCGACGAGGGGCTGCTCGACGAGGAGACGTACGCCTGGACGGAGAACCGGCTCGCCGCGCTCGGCGGCACCACGCCGGTGCTCCTGTCCTTCCACCACCACCCCGTCCCGATGCACCACCCGCGCCTGGACACCTGGCAGTTGCGGCAGCCCGGACCGCTGGCGGACCTTGTGGAGCGGCACCCGGAGATCGTGGGCCTGATCATCGGGCACGCGCACACCCCGGCGGCGACCACGTTCGCCGGGCGGCCGCTGATCGTGGGGCCGGGTGTGGTGTCGACGCTGCGGCTGCCCTGGGAGGGCGAGGGCCTGGTCGACCTGGACGCCCCCGTCGGGCTCGCCTTCCATGTCCTGGACGACGAGCGGCGGTTGATGACGCATTTCAGGGTGGTGTGAGGAGCCCGGTTTCAGGGTGGTGTGACGGGCCCGGTTTTCAGGGTGGCACGAGGGCCGACCCGGTGCCGGTCGGCACCGTCGCGGGCCGTCGCGCGGTCACGTGACCAGCCCCGGCCGCGCCGACAACACCTGCCGTGTGCCGCTCGCATGACGGACCGTCAAAGTGACGTTCCTGCCCGCCCTGGAGTCGGCGACCGCCCTGGCCAGGTCGGTGGCCGAGCGCAGCCGGGTGGCGCCGAACGCGACGAGCACGTCGCCGCGGACGAGTCCCGCCGCGTGGCCGGGGCCCGGCTGGTGCACGCCGACGATCAGGGCGCCTCTGTCGCCGGGGGCGTCGACGGCTTCGACGCCGAGGGCGGGTCGGGGGGCGGCCCGCGTTCCGGCCACGGCCGCGGAGCCCTGACCGGCCGCGGAACCCTGGCCGGCGGACGCCTTCTGGTCGGGCTGCCCGGCGCCGGGGGCCGCGCCCGGGTCCTTGCCGTGCTCCTTGCCGGGTTCCGTGGCGGCTCCCGGCGGCGCCTGACCCTGGGCTGGAGGCTGACCGCCCGGCGGGGCGGCCCCCTGCTCCTCCGCCTGCCGCCGCATCTCCGCGAGCTTGCTCATCCCGATGACGCTCGCGCCCACCGTGCCGAGGCCCACGCCCGAGAGCACCAGGACCGTCGCGCAGAACAGGCCGAAGAGAAGGGTGACGAGGCGCCGGCCGCGGCGGTGCGCGGCGTGCGGTCGTCGGGGGGCCTTGGCGGGTGTACGGCCGGGACCCGACTCGTGTCCCGGCATGGGCTTCGGACGCAACGCGGTCTGTTCCATGGCTCGCCTCCGGCCACAGCCCTACCCGGCGTGACCCCGCGCGACGATTCACGAACGGGTGATGTCCAGGCGTACGGCGAACGCGGCCGCCGCACCGCGGAGTTCGCCGGTGTGAACAACTTCGGTGCGGTGTACGACGCGGGGCTCGGTGAGCGGTACAGCGACAGTGCCGGTGCCGGGCGCGGCGGCGGCCGACTCCGGGAGCAGGACGAGGCCGTGCCCGGCGGCGGCGAGGCCGATGAGGGTGCGTACGTCGGTGCCTTCGTAGCGCAGGGCGGGGCGGAAGCCGCCGGTGCCGTGGGCGGCCCGCAGTTGGTGCAGGGGCAGGCCCGCGCCGGGCGCGTCCAGCCAGCGGGCGTCGGCGAGGTCGCCCAGGCGCAGGCCGGTGCGGCGGGCGAGCGGGTGCCCGGCGGGCAGCAGGACACGGACCGGCTCCTGGCCCGCGCCCCGGGTGGTGAGCGGGGCCACGTCGGCGAGGCGCAGCGGGTCGTTGGGCGCGGCGAGTCCGTCGACGAGGCCCAGATGGGCGGCGCCCGTCGCGACGGCTTCGGGGACGTCCGCGCGGGGCAGCACGCGCAGCGTGACGCCGGTCGGCGGGAGCGCCCGGAGGGTACGGGGCGTCAGTGCCGTGGGCGTGGCGGCGAGCGTGAGGCCTTCGTCGGGGGCGCCCGCCAGGGCCGTGACCTCGGCGCGCGCCGCGTCGAGCCGCAGCAGGAGCGGGCCCGCGTGTTCGAGGAGCCGCTCGCCCGCGCGGGTGGGCGCGACCGGGCGGCGGCCCAGGAGCGGGGTGCCGAGGTCCTGCTCCAGGGCGGCGATGTGCTGGGAGACGGCGGACTGCGTGTAGCCGAGCTCGCGCGCGGCGGCGGAGAACGAGGCGAGGCGGGCCACGGCGACGTACGTACGCAGGAGGTGCGGATCCATGCGCATCAGGATCGCCGACGGGCATCAGCATCACTTATGGAGGGTGCAGTTTTCATCGTTGGACGTGAACGGGGAGGGCCGTCGAGGATGGCCGTCATGAGCGAATTCCCTTCCCGAACCCGGGCCCACAACGAACCGTCGGCCCCCGTCGCCCGCATCGCCCTCATCGGCGACCGCTCCCCCAATGTCACCTCGCACGTCCGGATCCCGCTGCTCCTGGAGGCGCTGGCCGAGCGCGACGGGCTGGTCCTGGACGCGTACTGGATATCGACGCCGGACGCCGAGGAGCCGGACGCCGTGCGCGGCTTCGACGCGGTGTGGGTGCTGCCCGGCAGCCCGTACCGCAGCGAGGCGGGCGCGCTGGCCGCGGTCCGCACGGCCCGCGAGGACGGCATCCCGTTCCTCGGCACGTGCGGCGGCTTCCAGCACGCGCTCCTGGAGTTCGCGCGGAACGTCTGCGGCCTGACGTCGGTCGCGCACGCCGAGAACGACCCGGGCGCCGACGACCTGCTGATCGCGCCGCTCGCCTGCTCCCTTGTCGGCCACGAGGGCACGGTGACGCTGACGCCGGGTTCGCTCGCCGAGTCGGTGCTCGGCGCCGACCGCACCCTGGAGCGCTACCACTGCGACTACGGCCCGAGCGACACCGGCCACCTCGACACGCTGCGGGCCCACGGCCTGCGCTTCACCGGCGCCGACGAGGAGGGCCTGGTGCGCGTCGCCGAGCTTCCCGGCCATCCCTTCTTCCTGGCCACGCTCTTCCAGCCGGAGCTGTACGGCGACGGCTCGCGCCCGCACGCGATCGTGCGGGCACTTGCCGGGGCGGCGGTGGCGCACGCGGCGGCGGGAGTGCGGGCGGCCTGAGCCCCTGCGACCCCCGCCGCCCCGGCCTCTGAGGCCTCCCGTTCAGTGACCGCCGTCGTGGCTGTCGTGCCCGTCGTGGCCCCCGTGCCCGCCCCCGTGGTCGAACTTCAGCGCCTCCTTGGGCATCACGACGAACGGCCGCATCATCCCCATGTCCTCGTGCTCCAGGAGATGGCAGTGGTACATGAAGCGGCCGTACGCCCCGTCGAACCTGCCGATGACGCGCAGCATCTGGCCGCCCGGCACCCGGAACACGTCCTTCCAGCCGCGCTCGTTGGGCGCGAGGGGGATCGGCTTCGCCGGGTCGTGGGCGATGGGCGAGCGGGTGCCGCCGACGGTCACGTCGAAGCCCGAGGCGTCGTACGTGTCGCGGCCGAGGAGTTGGAAGTCGGCCAGGTGGATGTGCATCGGGTGGGTCACGTTCGGGTTCACGGCGAGGTTGAGGAAGCTCCACTGCTCGTACGCGCCCTCGCCGATGGTGAAGCCCAGGCCGTCGTTGAAGGTGCGGGCGGTCCTTCGGTACGTCTTCGTGGCGCCGTCGGGCCCGCGGAGCTGGATGACGCCGTCGGTGGGGACCTTGATGCTGCCCGGGTCCTTCACCTCGGCCATCTCCCACATCTCCGGGTGCCCGCCGGCGCCCTTGGTGGCGGGCGGTGTGAGCACGATGAGGCGGTGGCCGTGCGGCACTCCGTGCCCGATGGGCCGGAAGGAGCCGGACAGGACCTCCGGCAGCCGGAAGGTCTCCCGGGCGCCGGCGCCCTTGCCGACGCGGAACTCCATCACGTGCGGATAGCGCACGTCGCCCGCCGGGTCGGGCACGCCGGGCGCCGCGTTCGGACCCTTGTTGACCAGGCGGACCCGCTTGCCCGCGAGTGACCGGAAGTCGACGAGCAGGTCGAAGCGCTCGGCGGGCGCGACGGTGAGGGTGGGCAGGGCCGCGTCGAAGCCGACGGGGACGGGCCGGGGCAGCAGGCCGCCGTCGCTGCCGATCTGGTGCAGCACGCCCGGCACGGGTGCGTTGTCCTCGTCGACGAGGACGAGGTCGTACGTCCGCGCGTTCGAGGCATTGACCAGGCGGAAGCGGTACCAGCCCGGGGCGACCTCCGCGTACGGCCAGATGCGGCCGTTGACTGTGGTGTACGGGCCGGTGAAGGGGAGCGAGACCGGCTTGCCCGTCTCCGGGTTCTTCGGGTCGACGATCGTCGTCTTGTGCAGGAGGCGGCCGGTGAGGCGGCCGTCCTCGTCGGTGTCGAGGTTCCGGTCGGCGAGGAGCAGGGGGATCTCCCGCTTGCCGGAGGGGAGTTGGAGCGCGTCCTCCTCGTCGTCACGGACGAGGTACGTACCGTAGAGCCCCGCGTACACGTTCCACCGCGTGATGTTCATGGCGTGGTCGTGATACCACCACTGGACCGCCTGGTGGTCGTTCGGATACTCGGAGAGCTGGGCGTCGCCGAAGCCGACCGCGTTGTCCGCCCAGCCGTCGTTGCCCCCGCCGGTCTGCGCGCCGTGCAGATGCGTGACCGTCCACGCGGGCAGGGCCGCCACGTCCTTGTTCGGCTCGATGCCTTCGCGCCCCGGGCGGGTGCTCGGCGGCGGCGAGGTGCGGGGCGCCTCCACAGCGGTGACCGGGAACTCGCTTTCCCTGGGCACCCGGTTGGTCCACGCGATCCGCACGCGCTCGCCGCGCCGCACCTCGATGGTGGGCCCCGGGACGCACCCGTCGTACCCCCACATCAGCGTGGGCGGCAGCTGCGGGTGCAGGCGCACCCAGGCGGGGCGGACGGCGATCTCCGTCTCCTCGCGCACGTCGCCGCCGGCGGGGCGGAGGAGGGGTGGGACGGTCAAAGGGGCGGCGAATGGGGTGAGTTCGCGGGGTTCGCGGGATCCGTGGGCGGTGGGGTCGTCCACGGCGCCGGGGCGGTGTGGGGCGGCGAGGGCTTCGTCGCCGAGTGTCTCGGTCGTGGCCTCGGTCTCGGTCTCGGCGAGGAATCCGCTGCTGGTGCCGATGTCGGTGTGGATGTCGGTCAAGGTTGAACACCCCCGTGTTCCGATCTGATTCATCCTTCACTTCACTTGAGAAGACCGATGAGACAGCCCGAAAGTTCCATGAATCCCGTATTCCGGAAAAATCTCGCATACATACCACCGGTGTGAGTGAGAGATCGCGGTTTCCGGGTGCGGGGGTGGGTGGCGGCTCTAAGCTGCGGGTCCCGGGGTCGGGCCGTCGGGGACCGCCGCCCGCACGCGCTGCCGACCCCGGCTCACGCCTGTGACCGCACCCGCACCCGCCGCCGGAAGGAGAACCCGCCCCCATGCCCGACGCCCTGCCGCTGCGCGCGGAGTTGCTGCTCGACGAGGAGGCGCCCGACGCCCTCGGGCAGGACCTGGTCGCGGCGCTCGACGGACTCGGCGTCCGCACCGCCCGCGTGCGCCGTGCCGTCGGCCACCGCGGCGCCGCCGACCTCCCCTGGCTGATGCTGGCCTCGCTGCCGCTCCAGGCTTTCCTCAGCGGCTTGGGCGCGGAGGCCGTGCGGGACGCGTACGTGTCGTTCAAGGGTGTGGTGCGGCGTGGGACGGGCAGCGGGAGCGGGGTGCCCCGCCCCCTGGTGCTCCAGGACGACCGGAGCGGGCTCAGCGTGGTCCTTGAGCCGGAGTTGCCCGCCGAGGCGTACGAGCAGTTGCTGAGTCTGGACTTGACGGAGTTCCGGGTGGGGCCTCTGCATTACGATCGCCAACTGGGCCGCTGGCGCTCCGAGTTGGACGAGGCCGCGGCGACCGTCGACAGGCAAGAGGGCGCGGGCTGACGGCCGCCCGTCACCGGCTGCTGATCGGGGGCTTGTGAGACGTGGCGCCACGAGGGGAGTCGGCGGCCGCCGACGCGGAGACGGTGTGCGGCGAGGGTGAGTTGGCCCTGGGGCGGGGGGACGGGGGCGCGGCCGAGGCGAGCTTTCGGCGCGCTCTGTCTCTGGCTCCGGCTCCGGAGGTCGCGGCGCGGGCCCATGTGGGCCTGGGCCGCGTGCACCTGGCCTCCGGAGACGTCGACGACGCCCGCGCGGAGTTCCAGCACGCCCACGACGCGGTGCCCGACGGCTCCGCTCCCCTGTTCTGGCTCGGCTGCGCCATGGCCCACCAGGGCGAACTCGCCGCCGCCGACAGCTACTTCACCCGTTCCCTCGCCTGCCCGGCTCCGCACCTGCGGGCTCTTGTCCAACGTGGTTACGTACGCGCGAAGTTGGGGTGGTGGGGGCAGGCTCGGGCCGACCTGCGGGCGGCGGGGCAGGGTGGGGTGCTGGATGCGGAGGGGTGGTGGGTGGCGGCGGTTTTGGGGGTGGGACGCCCGGTTGGGGGTGCGGATGACGGTGCTACGCCCGGGAGTGGCGTACGTCTGGTGGGCGGGCTGCTGCGCAAGGCCGGGCTGGCCGCGCTCGGTGGCCGGGCCGACTGGGTGCGGGCCGCGGAGTTGTTCGGCGCCGCCTGGGAGCTCGACGGTGCGGCCGGGGGCTTCCCGGCCTTGGCGGACGGGGGCTTCCCTGCGTTGTACGGTGCCACGCTGGCCGTCGGCGGGCGGCGCGAACTCGCCGTCGAGTTGCTCGACACCGCTGCCCGGCACGACCCCGCCGACCATCGCGTCACCCACGCGCTCGCGATCGCCCTCCTCAACTCCCCGGCTCCTGAAGCGTCGTTACCTCAAACTCCCGCGCCCTGGGAGCGGGCCATCGCCGCCTGGGGTGCGCTGCTGCACGACGACTTCTTCTGGGGGCGGGTCCGGCACACGGCCGGGCGGCGGTACGGCGTGGAGGCGGGCGCCGACCTCGTACCCGAACTACGGACCGGACTGCGGGACGCCGTGACGCGGCGGCTGCCCGAGGAAGGCACCGGCGGCGGCCGTATCGCGCCCGATCTGCTGCTCCAGCGCGAAGCCGACGCCGCGCGGCTCCTCGCCGAGGCAGGCGGGTTCCCGGTCGACCGGGGCGAGCCCTCGCAACGTGAGGCTCCGGGACGCGGGCGCCTGCACGGCGGGCCGCTGCGGATCGCCGCGCTCGGCCGGGTCCGGGAATTCGGCACGTTCGCCGCGGCCACCGAGTCCGGACGGCACCCGCTCGTCCAGCCCTTCTCCGAACTCGGCTTCGCCCACTTGCAGTTGAACGCCGGACAGCCTGCCGACGCACTCGCCGCCCTCAATGAACTCCGTTGCCGCGACTGTCGCGCACGGGGTCGCGCATCGGGCGCGGGCGGGGTGGGCGACGGTGTGGGCTGCACGGGTGGGACCGGTGAGAGCGGCGGAGGGCCGGGCGAGGAGGGGAGGGGGTCGGGGTCGGGGTCGGGGTCGGGGTCGGGGTCGGGGTCGGGGTCGGGGTCGGCCACAGCATCCGCACCGCCACCAACACCCGAACCAGTCTGCGCCCCCAGCTGCCCCCGCTTCGACGAGCTCAACCCCGGCTATGCCGGTCTCCCCGACCGGCGTCGGCGGCTCGTTCGGGATGCTCGTGAGCTGGCTCTGCACGCCCGCGTCACCCTGGGTCGGGACGAACTCACCGCCCCCCGACCCGACTTCGACGCCGCAGCCGCCTGCTGGCGCCGTGCCCTCGTGCACAGCAGGCGCCTTGAGCGCTACCGGCACACCCAGGCCGACATCGTCGCCCTCTCCCTCGCCGCCGCCAAAGACGCGTACCGGGCCGGGCGTCTCAGCCTGGCCGTGGCCACCCTGGAGACGACCCGCACCGTCATCGGCGCCAACGAACGGCCCCGCCTCGACGGGCAGTTGGCCCGCGTCCTCGCCGACCGCGGCATCGGTGAGGCCAACCGCGAGGAGCCCGCCCTCGACGAGTCCGCGGCGGACCTGCGGCGCTCCGTCGCGCTCAGCCCGCGCCAGCGCCGCGCCCAGCTCAGCCTCGGTATCGTGCTGCGCGTCCTCGCCCTGCGACGCTGGGGCTCGGGCAGCCTGTCCGGCGCCCGCGCCACCCTGGAGGAGGCCACCGAGCGCCTGACCGCCGCGCTCACGCACTTCCCCGACGACCCCGAGATCACGGAGGAACGGAACCGGGCACAGTCCGAACTCGACTTTGTACGAGGGCAGTTCGACGAGAGCGGGAGGTGAGCGGCGGCCGTGCTGCAGTACGAGGAACTACGCATCCGGGTACGCCCCATCGACGCAGCCCACTGCCTCGTGGCGGTCAGCGGTCCCGTCTGCACCCTCGGGGTGATCGCCGTGAACGGCGAACCGGCCGCGTTCCGCGCACGCTGGGACCGGCTCGTCGCCGCCGACCTCGGCCACGCGCCGATGGGCGAACGGCACACCGCGGAGCAGTTGCGGGACCTCGGGCGGGATGTGTACGGGTTGCTTTTCGGGGGTGGGGACGGGGGCGGGAGTGGGGGTCAGGGCGGGCCCCTGGGCACGTCCGCCGCCTCGGACGCGGAGTGCGGCCTCCGCGGCGAGCGCGGTCTGCGCACGGAGTACGGTCCGGGCACGGAATGCGGCCTGGGCACGGCCGACGGCCTCGACGCAGCCGGCAGCCTCGGCACGGGCGGCGACCACCTGGACGCGGATGGCGCCGCGCGGCGAGCCGGCGGCACCGGGGCCTGCCTCGCCCACGCCCTCGACTTCGCCCAGCGACTACGCCCCCCGCGCGCCCTGCGGCTCCGCTTCGACCTGCCGCCCGGCCTGCGGGAACTACCGCTCGAATCGCTGTGCGCGCCCGCCGGGCTCCCGCAGCAGTCGCTCGCCCTCGGCCCCGCCTACTCCCTCGCCCGCTCGCTGCCCGGCGGGCCCCTCGGCCGCCGCCTGCCGGACCCGGCGGACCAGCCGAGCCTGATCCGCCTGCTCGTCGCCTGCGCCTCACCGTCCGGAGCGGGCCGCCCCCTCCGCGTGGACACCGAACTCGCCGCGCTGCGGCAGGAGTTGCCGGAAGTCGCCGTACGTACCACGGTCCTCGAACGGGCCACGCGCGAACGCCTCGAATCGGCGCTCGGCGCGCACGGCGACCTGCCGACGGCCGTGCTGCTCATCGCCCACGGGACGTACGACGAAGACCTCGGCAAGGGCGTCGTACGCCTGGAGACGGAGGACGGCGGCGTCGATCCCGTGCCCGCCGATCTGCTCAGCGGCATTCTCCTCAAGGCGCCGCGGCTGCGGCTCGTCGTGCTCAACCTGTGTTCCGGGGCGGACAGTTCGGGCCCGGACGGCGTGCACGCGGAGCCGTTCTCGGGGCTCGCGCAGGCGCTCATCGGCGGCGGTGTGCCGGCCGTGGTGGCGATGCGGGGGCGGGTCAGCGACGTATCGGCGGGCCGGTTCAGCCCCGAGCTCCTGAAGGGCCTCGCGGCGAACCGCACCATCGACGAGTCCATGGCCGCGGCGCGCCGCCGCATCTCCCATCTGCCGCAGCACACCGCCGTGGAGTGGGCGACGCCCGCGCTGTTCCTGCACGAGGGGTACCGGCACGGGTGGCTGTTCAAGGCGCGGGAGGTACGCGACGACGACGGCGCGGTGGCCGACCCGCTGCGCTCGGGCGCGGACGCGCTGCGCGCCTACCACAACCCCATCGGCCACGTCGGCACGGCCACGCTGATCGACGCGGCCCGCTTCGAACGCGACCGCGGGGGTTGGCGGCAGGTCCAGCAGATCCTCCGGACCCAGACGCAGACGCGTTCGTACGAGGACGAGCAGCGCCAACTCCGCGACGAGGCGGCCTTCGAACTGGCCTGGCCGAAGCTGGAGCGCTTGTGCGCGGTGCTGGCGGCGGGGCGGGGTGGGGGTGGCGCGGGGGCGCCGGAGGCGCCGGGGGCAGGGGTGGTCGGCGCGGCGGGGGCCGCTGGGGTGGTGCCGGGGGGTGCGGCAGCCAACACAGCGGGGGCCGCCGCGCCGCCGAGGGCGATGGTGGCGGCTGACACGGCGGTGGCCGCCGGGGTGGCGCCGACGGAGACGGTCGCTGACACGGTGGCGGCTGCGGCGGCGCCGGGCGCAACGTTCGCCGACACGACAGCGGCTGCGGCTGCGGCTGCGGCGAGGACGGCGGAGACCGACGCCACGGCCTCGGGGTCGGGGTCGGGGTCGGGGTCGGGGTCGGCAGCAGCCCACAACGCGGCGTCGGCAGCCTCAGCAGCGCACGCGGCCCGCCCATCGGCGCCGAGCTCAGCGCCGGCCCACCCGGTCACGACCGACGCGGCGCTGCCGTGGTCGGCGACAGCCGACGGCGGGGCGTCGATGTCGGCGACAGCCCATGCCGAGGTCGGGGTGCCGAGGTCCACCGCGGCGCATGCCGGGGTATCGAGGTGGTCGACGGCAGCCGATGCCGAGGTGCCGAGTTCAACGGCAGCCCAGGCCGGGGCGCCGGCGGCCGCCCACGCCGAGGTACCGGGGACAGCCCACACCGGGGCGCCGAGGGCCACGGCAGCCGATCCCGTGGTGTCGGGCACCGCGGCCACCGCCGCGGCCACCGCGCTCGAAGCGGTGCGCCAGGCCCTGCCCGCGCACCGGCTGCCCGCCGCACTCGTCGACCGCGTCGACCGGCTGCGGCGCGCCGCCGAGCTGGCCGAACAGGCACGCGCCGCGGAGGCCGCCGCCGACTGGCCCGCCGCGATCGCCCTGTACGAACAGCTGGTCGTCGCGGCCCCCGACTCCCCCGCCGCCCGCACCCGCCTGACCGCGGCCCGCGCCGAACTCCGCCTCGCCACCACCCTCGCCACGGCCACCCACGCCCACCACCAGAACGACTGGCCCACCGCCGCCCACGCCTACGCCGAGGCCCTGACGCTGCGCCCCGGCGACCCGGCCCTGACCGCGCGGGCGGCGTACGTCAGCGGCCGGTCCGCCGAGAGCGCCAACGACTGGCAGGCGGCGGTGGCGGCGTTCGGGCACTGCGCGGACGCGACGCCCGCGCAGTCGACGTACGCAGACATCTCGGACGCGGCCCTGCGATGCGCCTACGCGCGCGGCCGCGTGGCGTCGGACGAGGGCGACTGGGCCACGGCGGTCAGCGCGTTCGGGGTGTGCCGCGAGGCAGTAGCCGGTGGAGGCGCGGACGGGTCCGGCGGGGCGGGGGAAGTCCCGGCGGGTGCTGGTCGTGCGGGCTCAGGCAGCACCGCACGTCACGACGTCACCCTGCGCTGGGCCTACGCGCAGGCGCGGCTCTGTCAGGAGCGGTCGGACTGGGGCGGCGCGGTGGCCCACCTCGCCGCGCTCCCGGCGAAGTTCGCCGACGTGCCCGTCCAACTCCTCTATGCGCAGGGCATGTTCGCCGACGCGCGGGGCGACTGGGAAGGTGTCATCGACGGCTTCGGCGGGCTTCCGGACGAGTACGCCGGTGGCGAGGTGAAGGTGCGGCGCCTCTACGCCCGCGCCCGCTCCGCCGCCGACCGCCGCGGCGACTGGACCGCCGTCTCCGCCCTCCTCGCCGACCTCCCCGACACTGCCCGCGACGGCACCGTCGCCCCGCTGCGCCGCAAGGCGGAGGGCCGCCGCGCCGAGGCCGGGGGCGACTGGGCGACCGCCTGCGCCGTCTACGCCCGCGCGTTCACCGGCGGCACCGTCCTGCCCCCGTCCACCGCGTCCATCGCGTCCACCGCGTCCACAACCACCGGCACGCGCCAAGCGCCCGCCGGGGCATCCGCACCCGACGGCTCGACGCCCGCCGACTCGCCTCACACCCCCGCCACCCACCTCACGCCCACCACCCCCGAACCCCTCCACCTCCACCTCTACGCCCTCGCCCGCACGCACGAACTCGCCTCCCGGTGGGACGACGCCCTGCGGTTGTTCCTCGTGCTGCCGGACGGCTGGGCCGACGTCGCCGTGCGGCGGCGGTACGCGCGGGCCCGCGTCGCGGAGCAGGGCGCCGAGGGGGCGCGGGACTGGCGGGACGTGGCCGACGCGTACGACGCACTCGCGGGCAAGGACGTCCCCCCGGGGAAGGGCTCTGCCTCAGGGAAGGACGCGTCCCCGAAGGAGATCGATCCCCCCGGGAGGGGCACACCCCCGCAGAGCGACGCGCCCCCGGGGAACGGGGACCCGGGCAGGGAAAGCGACTGCGCCCTGCGGGCGCGATACGCCCGCATCCGGGCCGCCGAAGCCGACGCCGAATGGACCGTCGTCGCCGGCGCCGCCGAAGCCCTGGGAACGTACCGCGACGCCCCCGCCCTCGCGGCCTACGCCCGAGGCCGCCTCGCGGACGCCCACCAGGAGTGGCCGCGGGCCGCCGAGGCGTTCCGGAAGTGTCCCGGTCACCGCGACTCCGCGGCCCATCTCGCGTACGCCGAGGGCCGGTTGCTGGAGGCGGAGGGGCGGTGGGCCGAGGCGGTCGGGGCGTACGAGCGGGCCGCGGGGCGGCTCGACCGGGCCGATGTGCGGCGGCGCCGGCTGCGACGCCTCATCGATCTGCTGCCCTGGGCCGACGGGCCCACCCACGCGCCCCTGGCCGCCGACCCGTTCGCGCTGCGCGACGAGACGTACCCCTATCGGGCGCTGCGCACGGCGGGCGTGCATCCGGGGGTGTCCATGGCCGCCGTGAGCGACGCCTCGTACACGCTCCTGGAGCGCGGCCGCATGTCGTGGTCCGAGCGCGTCGCCTGGGACCGGCTGCGGCTGCCGGGCAGGCGGCTGCAGGTGGACGCGCTGCTGTACCGGTGGCGTGATCCGGACGGGCTGCGGGCCGAGTTGGCGGGGCTGTCGCCGGACGACGAGCACGCCGGTCCCGCCTTCGTGGACGTGCTGTGCGAGCGGTTCCCGGACGACGCGCCGCTGCTGCTCCTGCTCGCGCGGGGCCGGGACGCGGCCACCGCCGAGTGGGCGCGGCGCCTTGCCGCCGCGCCGGGCGACATGGCCGTCGCGCACGGCCTCGCCGTCGCCCGGCTGTGGCAGGCGCAGGAGCTGGAGCAGAGCGGCGCCTGGGAACACGCCGTGCGCGCCTGGCAGTCGGCGCTCGCGCACTGGGCGACGCTGCTGAGCGACGACGTGTACTGGGACGGCTGGCGCGCCGAGCGGGCCGCCTGCTACGAACGGGAGCTGACCCACGAGGACATGACGCGGCTGCGGTGGGAGCTGAGCCGTCATCTGTTCGCGCTGCTGTCCACTTACGAGCAGCGGCATACGGAGCAGGGGCGACCTCAACAGGCCGCCATGTACGAGGTGTTGGGGGAGCTGCTTGAGGGAGAGCTCGCGGGGGCGCGGGTTCTCAACGACGTCGGCGGGCTTCCTGGTGTGCCCGGCGCCCGCACCGCCCTCGCCTGCGGGCCCCGCTACGTACGCCTCCTCGACCTCCAACTCCCCCTCGCCGAACTGGCCGCGGACCTCGACGCGGCGGCCAAGGACGGCAAGGACCCGGGCGAGTACGCGGTGCGCGAGCTGCGCTGGGCGTTCTCCGAGCTGTCGCGCAGCCTCGTGCTGTGCGCGGTGCACAAGTTCGAGCCCGCCCTGCGCGCCCTGCCCGCGTTCCCGACGCTGACCACGCTGCCCGCGGACTGCGCGGGCCCGGCCGCCGCCCCCGACCCGCGCCGGCACCTCGACTCCTGCGCGCACTGCCAGGACTTCCTGCGCCGCAATCCGGCGTACGTCCATCTGCCGCACCGGCACGCGCGGCTGCTCCAGGACGGTGTCGAACTCGCCGTCCGGGTACGCCTGGAGCTGTCCCGCACGGCGCTCGCCGACGGCGCGGGCGGGCTCGGCCGGGCCCTTGAGCAGTGGGAGCGGACGGTGACGGTCGCGCGCCGGGCGGGGATGACGGCCCGCGCGAAGAAGGCGCTCGTACGGACCGTGCTCGGCCGTGTGGAGGCCCTCATCGACGAGGAGCGGGCGCGCCGCGGCGACGTCCTGGACGAGGCGATCGCGCTGGTCGAGGCGGTGCCGCCGGTGCTTCACCCGCTGGAGCGCGAGGTCCGCGACCAGTTGGAGGGACGCCTCTCGTCGCTGTACTCGATGCGCGGCGTGTGGCGCGGCTACACCCGCACCAAGCACGGCATGCGCTCCGACGTCTACGGCGCGGAGGCCGACCTGCGCCGGGCCCTCGCGCTCAACCCCGCCTCCAACCACGCCCGCGACAACCTCGCCCGCGCGCTCGTCTTCACCCTGGACGCCCGCAGCGACGAACTCCCCGCCCGCCTCGGCCTGTTGCACGACGCCCTCGGCCTCCTCGACGTGGGCCTCGGCCAGGCCCTCACGCACAACTACCGCGAGACCCTCGGCGAGTGCCTGGAGGAGCTGGACCGGCTGCTCGCCACCGACCTGGGCGTCGTGGGCGTGGGCGCGCTGATGCGCAGCGACGGCGCGGAGGAGCCGCCCGACGAGAACGACCTGGCGTCCTGGGCCGCCGAGCTGACCGACCGCGCGGAGACCGAACTGGCGGGCGGCGACGTCCGCAAGGCCCTGCATCACCTGATCCGTGCCACCCGCGCCGACGTCATGGACGGCCGGGTGCGCAGCGCGCTGCTCGACGCGGTGAGCCGCTGGCTCACGGCTCTCACCACCGAAGGAGGCTCGCCGCCGTGATCAAGGACCCCGAGAGCGCCCCGGGCCCCTACGACGCCCTCGCCGAGGCCGGCGTGACCCCGTGGACCTCGCACGCGGACCTGCGGGACGTGCCGTTCGAGCTGCTCGCCCGGCACCTGATGACCCCGGCGACGCAGGCCGCGTGGGACGAGCTGCGCACGGTCCGTGGGCGGCTGCTCGTCGACTTGTTCCTGTACGACGTCGACCTCGACGCCGAACTCCCGGGCGCCGTCGAGGAGATCGACCGCGAACTCGACGCGCTCGGCGCCCACGAAGGGTCCGACGGCGCCGGGGAACCGCTCTCCGGGGAGCCGCTCTCCGCCGAGGCCGCCGCCCGGCTCATCGCCGACCTCGTCCGCTTCGACGTCTGACAGGGAGAGCCATGAACCCGATGGACCCGGATCCCGCCGCCCCGACCGCTGCCGCCGCCCTCGCCGCGTACGAGGGCTCGAAGGCGCTCGCCGCCCGCGACGCCGCGCACCGCGCGCACACCGAGCGGCTGCTCCTGGTGTGCGCGGACACGCTCGACGCCTGCGGACGGCTACTCGCCGAAGGGCCGGGCTCGGACCCGGCGGCGTACCACCACAGCATCGAACTCGTCGCGCGGCAGCTGGAGTCGGCCGTCGCCGGCGAGGGCCTGGAGGTGCTCGGGCGCGTCGGGGAGCGCGCGGACCCGGCCACGCACCACGTCGTGCGGGTGCGCGCCGCACCGCGCGGGGCGGGCGACGACGAGGTCCTTGAGGTGGTGCGGCGCGGGTATCGATACCGGGGGCACGTGCTGCGCGCCGCCCGGGTCGTGGTCGCCGCGGCCACGGGCCCGGCCGAAGGACCTTCGGCGGACGGGGCGACAGAGACCGGCGGGACGAGTACGCGAACCCAGGAAGGGACCACGCACGGATGAAGGCCATCGGGATCGACCTCGGCACCACGAACAGCGCCGTCGCCGCCCACGATCCGCACCGCGACGACATCGCGGTCCTCACCAACAGCAAGGGCGACCGGCTGACGCCGTCCGTCGTCGGCCTGGTGCGGCGCGACGGCAAGGAGCAGACGATCGTCGGCGACGACGCCCTCAACTGGGCGGTGCGCCAGCCCCGGGACACCATCGTGTCCGTGAAGCGGCTCATGGGCCGCGACTTCGCGGACACGTCCGTGGCCGAGGCCCGCGACCGGCTCAGCTACGAGATCGTGCCGGGCCCCGACGACGACCCGCGCGCGCACGTGACGCTCGGCGGCCGCACACGCACACCCGCGGAGATCTCCAGCGTCATCCTCGACAAGCTGGTGCGGGACGCCGCGCGCACCCTCGGCGAGCAGGTGACGCACGCGGTGATCACCGTGCCCGCGTACTTCCGCGACGCGCAGCGGGCGGCGACCCGGGAGGCCGCGGAGCGCGCCGGCCTGACCGTGAAGAAGATCATCGACGAGCCGACGGCAGCCGCGGTGGCCTTCGGCCTTCACAAGCCGGACGGCGCGCGCAGCCGCGTCCTGGTGTTCGACCTGGGCGGCGGCACCTTCGACATCTCCGTGCTGAACACGGTCAAGGACCGCGAGGGGAACAGCCAGTTCCAGGTGCTTCGGTCCGCGGGCGACATCTGGCTGGGCGGCGACGACTTCGACCTGGCGATCGTGGACCGGATCATCGCGTGGATGCGCGCGGAGCGAGGCGTCGACCCGTCCGGCGACAAGGAGTTCCTGTTCCAGGCGAAGAAGGCGGCCGAGGCGGCCAAGCGGGAGCTCAACGAGCTGCCGGAGACGTACATCGTGATCCCGGCCGCCTACCGCGGGCCCGAGGGCATCGTGGACGTCGAGATGGCGCTCACCCGCGACGAGTTCCAGCAGATGATCGCGCCCCTGGTGGCCCGCACCATGGACCTGGTCAAGGAGACCCTGTCCGGCTTCGAGCTGACGCCCGCCGACATCTCCGACGTGCTGCTCGTCGGCGGCGGCACGCTGACCCGGCCCGTGTACGAGGCGGTGGAGGCGTTCTTCGGCACCGACAAGGTGCGGCGCAACATCAACCCGATGGAGTGCGTGGCGTACGGCGCGGGCGTGCTCGCGGAGACCCTCGACGGCGTGGAGTGCCCGACTCCTGGGTGTTTCAAGGCCAATGAGTACTCCGCCCAGTTGTGCGCGGACTGCGGGGAGAGCCTGATCAACGGGCGCCCTGTGGGGTCGACGGGCCTGTTCGAGTCGACACCGATGGCCATGGGCATCGCCGCGGTCAAGGGCGCGCAGCGCGACGTGTTCGTGCAGATCATCCCGGCGGGCTCGCCCTATCCTCTGCCCGAGCCGCGCCAGCGCACCTTCCACGCGACGGACAGCCGGCTGATCCGGGTGCCGGTGTACGAGGGCGACAGTCATGTGGCGAGCGAGAACCACGAGCAGGGCGTCGTGGAGTTCGAGCTGCCGCAGGAGATCGAGATCAACTGCCATGTGGACGTGTCGTTCAACTACTCGGCCGACCGCATCATCACCGTACGGATCAGCGTGCGCGGCACCGACATGGTCCTGGAGGCGACACCGAAACGGGAGAAGCCCCGCACCCCGCCGCCCGAGACGGAGCAGGAGGTGGACAGCGCGGTGCTGCGCGAGGAGCTGGGGCTCGCCGTGCGGGAGGCCCAGCGGTTCCTGAAGCAGTACGGCGCGTACATCGAGCAGACGCAGGAGATGAAGGCGCGCCGCGACATCGGGCAGGCCGAGCGGGCCGTGGAGATGGGCGACAGCCGCGAGTACAAGCGCCTCACCGAGCTGCTGCTCGACGACATGTACCACCAGTGCGGGCTCGCCAGCCAGTTCCGGCAGGCCGAACTCGCCTCGGACGGGGCGCCATTGGAGACCGTCAAGGCCATCAGTGAGGCCGTCGAGCAGGTCAAGGCGGCCCACCGGCAGGGCAACCGCATCCAGACCGCCGAGCAGTCCAAGAACCTGCGCAGCATGATCGCCGTCGCCTATTCGGAGCGCGCGGTGGCGACGCTGCCCAGCAAGAAGGACTACGGAGGCATCCTCCAGGTGCCCGACGACACGGCCGGCGGATGACGGCAGCCAGGGCCGCGGCGGACCGCGTCAGCCTCGGCGTGGACTTCGGCGCCACGGGGGTGCGGGCGCTCTACGCCGGGCCGGGAGAGCGGGTGCACCGGCTCGACGTGCCCGCGCGCGGCTGGCCGTGGCTGGTGTGCGCGCCCGCCGGGGCGGGGGTCCTTCCGGTGGCGTTCCCGAGCCTGAAGTCCCTGCTGTCCGGGGGGCGTTCGGTGCCGTGGCGCGAGGGCACGGCCGACGCGGACACGGTGGTGACGCGGATGCTGCGGGCGCTGCGGGAGCGCGTCGAGGAGCAGGCGTCGGCGTTCGTCGCGCAGACCGTCATCAGCGTGCCCGCGTCCTTCCTCTCCTCGCAGCGACAGGCCCTGCGGGACGCCGCCCGGGAGGCCGGGCTCGCGCCCGTGCGGCTCATCAGCGACTCGATGGCCGCGGTCATGGGGCACACCACGGACCGCGACAGCGGCACGTTCCTCGTGTACGGGATGGGGTACGACGGCTTCGAACTCGGCCTGGTACGCGGCGTACGCGGGCACTGCCGGGCGCTGCGCTACGACGGCGCGACCACCTCGGGGGGCCGCGCCTTCGACGAGGCGGTGCTCGCGTCGGCGGTGCGGCTGCTGCGGGCGCACCGCGGGCCGGCGTCCGTGACGGGCGCCCCCGCGGAGGTGTGGCTCGGGCATCGCGAGCGGGCGCAGGCGGCGCGCCAGGCCTTGAGCGGCCCGGAGGACGCCGACGCCTCCGCGGCCACGGACTTCGCGGCGCTCACCCTCGACCTGGGGACCGGGCCCGCGCTGCGCATGGGTGTCACGCGGCCCAACATGGACGCGTTCCTCGAACCCCACGTCCGCCGCACCGTGCGGCGCGCGCAGACGCTGCTCGACGAGGCCGGGGTGGCCGGCGCGGACGTGGACACCCTGCTCCTCGTCGGCGGCGGCACGCGGATGGAACAGGTGCGGGCGGGCGTGGCGGGGCTCGGCCGGCGTACGGCGTACGGGGTGCCGGAGCTGCTCGCGCTCGGCGCCCTCAAGCACGCGGTACGCCTCGGGGGCGGCAGCGCGTCCTCCTCCGGATCCTCCGGCGCGGCCGCCCTGGAAGAGGGCCTCCTGGAGCCGGCCGACCCCCACCGCGACACCCTCGCCGACGCGCCCGCCCTCACGGCGACCCTGTTCCCGCCCGACGACCCGCCGGACCCGCGCCGCCGCGACGTCGCCCAGGCAAGGCACCTCGCCGAGCAGGGGCGCAGACAGGAAGCGGTGGCGCTGCTGCGGGACATCGTGGCGGAGGCGCGGGAGTTGTTGGTGGGCCTTGGGGCGGAGGTGGACGCTTCCAGGGACGCGGAGGCGTCCGCAGGAGCGAGGGGCGCTTCCGCGGCGGAGGCGTATCCGGGGACGACGTCCGGCGGCACCGGGACGTACGCGGGGCGGGAGGCAGCCGATCCCGCCGGGGTGCCGGAGCAGAGGGCGGAGCCCGAGCAGAAGCCGAATCCCGAGCCGGAGCGGAAGCCGGATACACGATCACAGTCGGAGCAGAAGCCGGAGCCGGAGCAGAAGCCGGACTCGGAGCCGGAGAGCGCGCCCACCGAGGCTCCCCCGGCGCCCATGAGCCGCCGTGCCGTACGCCAACTCTCCCGTGCCCGCGACCTGTTGGGCCTCGGCCAGTACGAGCACGCCGTCCAGACCTCCCACGCGGCCTGGCAGGAGGCCACCCCGCACGCGTCCCGCGCCGACCTGCTCGACGCGATGATCGACGTGCACTGCGCGGCCGCGATGGCCGACATGGCGCCCGAACGCTTCGCGGACGCCGAGCGGTGGCTGCGGTGCGCGTACGGCCACGATCCGACGAACGAGCGGGTGCGGGGCCTGCTCGCGCGCCGCACCTTCCGGCACGCCGAGGAACTGCACCGGATCGGTGCGCGGGATGAGGCGATTGAGGCCCTTGGCAAGTGCCTCACGTGGGACCCTGAACACCCCGGAGCCGAGGCGCTTTCGCGCCGGCTCGGCCGCGACGTCAGGAACCGGCGCGGCAGGGGGGACGTCCTCGACTGACGAGGCCCGCCAGTTCGCGTGCGAGACGGGCGAGACGGGCAAGACCCGTCAGTTCGAGACCGGCGTGACGGACGTGACGGACGAGACCGGCTGAACAGGCGTGACCGGCGAGACAGGGAGTACGCGTTTGACGCCCGCGGAACTGCTGGACAAGCAGGATCTCATCAAGCAGCTTCAGGACCTCGCGGGACGCCCGGCGCTCGCGCCTCGCGCTGCCGAACTCGGCGTGCTGGCCGACGACTTGACGCACAGCAGGCGACTCGACCGGTGGGCCGAGCTGGACCTGGTGCACGCCTACGTACGCCCGGAGAGCGTGACCATGGCCGACACCCGGCCGTCGGCGCGCCGCGACGGCCTCCTTGAGGCCGCGCTCGGCGTCCTCGTCTTCATCCCGCTGCTCATCACGTGGTTCGGGCTGCGGGACGCCGTGCGCGCGTACGGCGAACTCGCCAAGGACGACCGCGAGGAGGCCACGCGCCCCTTCCTCCAGTTGTGGCAGTCCGGCTTCGGCGGCCATCTGTCGCCGCTCGGGCGGTTCGAGAACGTGGCGCTGACCGCGGTGGTCCTCATCGCCCTCCTTGTGCTGCTCTCCGTCGTCCACGCGCGCGTGCGCTGGCGCGCCGACAAGGAGGAGGCGGAGCAGGAGACGGAGCGGGAGCGGCTGCTCGCCCGGCTCGCCTCCGTGCTCACCCGGCTCCAGTTGCTGCTCGCCCCGCACCGCAGCGCGTCCCCCAAGCAGTTCGCTGCCGAACTGACCAAGGCCGCCACGAAGATGAACTCCCTCGCCACGGAGGCGGAGAAGAACCACAAGGCGCTGAGCAGCACGGCCGGGGCGGTCACGAGCGCGACGACGTCGCTGCGCGACGCCGCGTCCCGGCTCACCACGGAGCTGCCGAAGCTCAGCGGGGCGGGGGACCGCATAGAGGCCGCGGTGCGCGAGAGCCAGGCGGCGACGGCCCGCGCGAGCACCTCGTACGCCGCCACGACCCAGGTCGTCGCCGACGCGCTCCAGGAACTCGTCGCCAAGTCGGAGTCGGTCGTCCGCGCCACCGAACAGGCCTCCAAGGCCCTGGTCACCAGCACCGGCCGCACCACTGACGCGGTCGACGGCATGCGCGAGGCCACCGAACGCTGGGACGCCGCCGCGGCCCACTGGCAGGACGCGGCGGCCCGCGTGGAGTCGGGCGTACGGACGCTGGCGGGGACGCCCGGACACAACGGCACGGCGCGTCCGGCGCCGGATCCTCACGGTCCGACGGCCCCTGCGTACGCCTCGGCGGAACCTGCGTACGGCTCGCCGGAACCCGCGTACGGCTCGTCGGCGTCCACGTCGGCCCACGATCCTTCGACGTCGGCGTACGCGTCGACGTCCGCGTACGGCTCCCAGGAACCCACGGAGCCGTACGGAACTCCCGCGCCGGGCCCCGGCAGCACCAACGGCACGCCCTTACCCGGACCCAGGGCCGAAAGCCCCCGCCCCGCGGCCGCCGACGAACCCAGGGACGCCGTCCCGGACGGCGGTTCCGACGTCGGCTCGCACCGCACCCGTGCCCTGCGCCCGCCGCCCCGGCGCCCCGCCGCTCCCCCGCAGGACGGCGGTGACGTGTGAGCCGACCACGGCGGCGCGGGCGTGGCGGGGGCCGGGTCGCGGGCGTCGTGCTCGCGGGGTGGCTCTTCGCCGACCTGCTGCTCGTACTCGCGCTGGTGTCGATGGCCGACCGGCCCGACCCGCTGGCAGCGCGCGACCCGAAGCCGTCCAACAGCGCGGACGCGTCCTCGAAGCCGAAGAAGCCGAAGCCCACGGGCCCGCGCTCGGTGGAGCGCAAGCCGGAGGAGTTCGAGGTGAAGGGCACGGACAAGGGCGCGCTCGCCGACCAGATCGGCCGGTCCACCCAGAAGTGGCGGGGCCGCACGGCCGCGCTCGTGCTGACCTTCGGCGGCGGCCGGGACGGCACGGTGTACGCGCACCGCGTCAACTCGCTGCTCGGCAAGGGCCGTCCGGAGATGTTCACCAAGAAGACGGCCACGGACGACTTCCACGACCTGAGCACCGACGTGTCGACGGCGCTGGTCCGCGTGTACTTCTTCACGGAGCCGGGAGGCTGACGGGTGGCGACGACCTGGCGGCCCGGCGTCCGCGCGACCGACAGCGGCACCCCGCCCCCGCTGCCCGTCCTGCCACAGTTCCCCGGCATGCGCGGCTACACACAACTGCGCACCGCCATCCGCGACTTGGGCTTCCGGCACGCCGCCGAGCTGCTGCGTGAACCGGGGCGGCAGCGCGCGGCGAGCGGTGTCTTCGGCACCCTGCCGAAAGCGGAGACGGACGACGGCTTCCGGGTCCTCGACGGGCTGTGGTTCCCGGGGCGCGGCGGCTTCTGGCAGCGCGTGGACGTGCCCTTCGTACGGCGCGCACGGGACGCCTGGCAGACCTCCGCCGACCCGCGGGCGCTCACCGCGGCGGCCGTCACGGACACCCTGGAGACGCTGGCGCGCGACGACCCGATGGGCCTGCGCCGGGTGGTCCTGTGGGAGCTGTGCTGCCTGCTGAAGGACGGGGCCACCAAGGGAAGTGGCCCCAACGGAGGCCGCACCGAGCAAGGCAGCAGCAGGAAGGGCGGCGCCAAGCAAGGCGCGGCGACCACCGCCGACGACGTCGCCGCCCTCGGCGTCCACCGCAGCGAGGCCCGCCTCCTGGCCGCCGCCGTCGACGCCGTGTTCCCCGCCGACGGCGAACCGCGCCGCGCGGCCGAGGAGTTCAACGACGTCTGGCCGAGCCTCCGGCTGCGCCGGGCCGAACACGTCGCGGACCTGCTGCCCGCCGCGCCGGACGACCACGTCCTGGCCGCCCGGCTCGGCGGTCTGCGGGCCCGCTCCGCGAAGGTGCGCTTCCTCGCGTACGCGGCCCGCAGGTCGCAGGAGTGCGGCGACCCGCGGGCGGCGTCCGCCGCGTGGCTGCGCGCGCTGCGGCAGGCCACGGACGCGCCGGAGCTGAGGGCGGGCCTGCTGCGGGCGGCCACCGCGCTGGCCGACGCGCCGTCCACCCCGGCGGAGGCCGCCGTCACGGTGACGAAGGACGACCGCCGCGTCGGCCTGACCTGGCGGACGGCCCACGCGCCCCGCACCCACCCCGCCCCCGTGACGTACACCGTCCTGCTCTTCCCCGACGGCGCCCCCGAGCGAGCCACCAAGGTCGCGGAGGTCACTCAAGTCGATCCGCAGGCCCAGGCCTTGACCGTCCATCACCCGGACGCCCCGGTGGGCCGCGCCCTGCGCTACGCCGTCCTGCCGCTGCGCGGCGACCGCGTCGCCGGGGTGCCGCGCGTCACCGCGCCCGTGGTCATCGCTCCGGACGTCAAGGACCTGACGGCCGCGCCCGTGCCGGGCGGGATCCGGCTGCGCTGGCGGCCGCACCGGGCGGCCGTCGAGGTCGAGGTGCGGCGCCACGGCCTGGCGGACGCGGGCCCGCCCCACGCGCCGACGGTCGTGCCATGCGCGGGCGACGGGGCCGTGGACTCCGCGGCGGCCGTGGGGACGTACACGTACGAAGTGAGATGCGGCTATCCGGCGCCGGGCGGCCGTCGTGCCTGGTCGGACGGGGTCCGGGTGACCGCCCGTGTCGAGGAGTGGCCGACGCCGGTCGAGAAGCTGACCGCCGAGCGGGTCGGCGAGGCCGGGGACCGCGTGCTGCTGCGGTGGAAGCCCGCGCGGCGCGGCCGGAGCACGCTGCTGCCGTGGCCGGAGGGGCCGGTCGCGGCGGGCACGGACGTGTCGGAGCGCTTCGCCCGCGTCGCCACCGGCCTCACGGCGGGCGGGGACGCGCCGGACCTGCGGCCCGAGGCGCCGCACCCGCGCTGGTGGGACGCGCCGGCCCAGCAACTCGAAGCGCCGCCCGTGCCACCGGCGGGGCGGCTGCGGATGACCGCGGTGAGCGTGCTCGGCGACCGCGCGGTGGCGGGCGCGAGCGTCGTGGTCGAACACCCGGATGCGGTAAGGGATCTGACGGTACGTCGTGTATCGGCGGACCGCGCCCGGGTGCGGTTCTCCTGGCCCGAACCGGCCGTCCTCGTCCTCGTCTCCTGGCACGACGCCACACGGGGCGTCGCCCACCGCGTGGCCCGCAGCAGGCATCGCGCGGAGGGCGGGGCCGTCGAGCTGGTGGTGCCGGAGACGGCGTGCACCGTCTCGGTCACCCCGCTGCCCCGCCCGGACGCGGTGGCCGTACCGACGCCGCCCGCGCACGCGGAGCTGCCCGCGCTGCCACCGCCGCCGCCACCGCCACCGCCCGTGGCCCCGCCGCCCCCGTCGTGGTGGGACCGCTGGCGCCGCTGGCTGCCCCGCCGGCCGCGGGCCTGAGCGTTCCGGCCCGGCCCCGCTACTCCTTGACCTCCGCCTCCACCCCGCCCCCGAACTCCAGGAGCAGCCCGGACTGCAGCGCGATGGTGCGGCCCGGCTCGATCTCGCGAACCGAGCCGTCCTCCTTGCGGACCGTCCACACGGTCTGCGTGCGGTTGGTCAGGCCGTAGCGGCCGCGCTGCTTGGGGTGTTCGGTGACCTCGCCGACGACGGCCCGGAAGTCGTGCCGGTCGGGGTCGCCGTCCAGGTGGTGGGCGTAGACGCGGGCGCTCGGGTCGAGGCGGATGCCGCGGCGGGTGCGCAGCGTGGTGCCGGTGGCGGTGACCAGTTCCAGGCGCGGCGGGAGCTGGAGGGGCTGCCGGCACTTCCAGCAGTCCGGCGCGGCGCCGTCGGGCTGCGTCAGGTTCTGCTTGCCGCACTGGCGGCACTGGGTGATGGCGTCGAGCACCTGGCTGAGCGCGTCCCGCCACTGCGTCTCGCGCACCCGCTTCGCGGGGACCTTCAGGCCGTCGGTGAACGTCTGCGCGAACAGGTCCCGCAGGATCTGCGGCAGCGCCGCCCACGTGGCGATGACGGTCGGCTGCTCGCCGACGACGGGGCGGTTGCGGGTGTCCACGGGGTCGTACACGAACACGGGGTCGGTGCCGTACAGCTTGCGCTTCGCGGCCTCGCCCATGCAGTGGATCCGCATGGCGAGCGCCCCGTTGAAGGGGTGTTCGTTCATCAGGATCAGGAAGAGCAGTACGGCGAGGGAGTGCAGGTCGGTCTGGGTGCCGGGCTGTGCGCCGCGGTCGCCGCGCACCAGCTCGGGTGCCATGAAGTCCATGGTCCCCGCGACGCCCGCGGTGCCGCCCTCCACGACCGCGTTGTCGTTGTCGCAGACCAGGACGTCGCCGGTGCGCGGGTCGAAGAAGATGTTGCCCCAGTTGATGTCGCGGTAGGCGATGCCCTTGGAGTGCAGCGCGCGGTAGGCCTCGACGGTGTGCAGACAGACCGTGACCAGCGTGCGCATGGTCGCTTCCTTCACACAGTCGTCGCGCTTGAAGAGCGCGGGCAGTTCCTGGAAGCGCGCGGGGCGTACGTCCATCAGGTAGCCGAATCCTGGCTCCTTGCCGTCCGGATCCATGACGATGGACTCCGGCCACAGGAAGCGGTCGTCGTCCCAGCCCTTCTCGATGAGCCCTTCCAGGATGTGCCGCTGGCGGGCGTCGGCGAGCTGCGGGTAGTACCACTTCACGGCGCGGTCGCCGCGGGGCGTGGCGACGCGGTACACCTCGCCCTGGCCGCCGGAGCCGAAGAGCTCGCCGACCGTGACCCGCTCCCCCGCCTCGGTCACCAGCTGCTTCCCGCTGGCGAGCATGCCGTTGCTCATAGGGTCCCCGTTCCTTCCCTCATGCCGGTGTCGTTCCTTCCTGCGCTGTCTGCTCGGGCGCGCCGTCATGCTCCGCCGCGAAGGCCGCCACGAGTGTGGTGTCGTCCCCCGAGTACCTCGCCGCCCGCTCCAGCCAGTCCTCCAACTGCTTCTGTACGGCGGCCACGCCCTGCTGGGCGGCCCGTTCGCGCACGCCGGTGGCGAAGTCCAGGAAGCCCTGGTGGTCGGCGAAGCTCTTGGAGAGGCCGTCGGTGGACAGCAGCACGGCCGGCGGCGGTCCGCCGGTGATGGGCTGCCAGTGGGTGCGGGTCTTGCGCCAGGGCTCCGGCTCGCACAGCGAGTCGGTCTCGTCGCCCATGTCCGGACCTGTGGACAGCGGTGTGTGCGGTACGCCGCCGTCGTCGATGACGACTATGTCGCCGTCGCCCAACTGCCAGCACAGCAGCATCTGCCGGGTCAGTACGGCGCCGATCAGCGTGCTGCCGTACGCGGTGAAGTCCCAGGTGCCCGCGGCCCCCTGCCGCTCGAAGCGTTCGCGGGCCGCGGCGCGGCGGGCCGGAGAGGCGCCGTGCGCGGGCGCGTTGGCGTCGTGCAGCAGGGCGCGCCGCTGCCAGCGGTGCCCGACGGCCTGCGGCAGGCGCCGGGCCTCGGCGCGCAGGCCTGGCCAGAGCGCCGCGTCCGCGCCGACCCGCACCGCCTCGTGCGCGAACGCCTCCGCGCAGGCGGTGAACTCCTCGACGGCCCAGCGGGCGCCCATGTCGCTGCGGAAGTGCGGGGCGGAGCCGTGGCCGTCGGCGACCGCGAGCACGACGGCGCGGCCGCCCGCGGTGGCCTTGGCGGAGCAGCGGTCCTGGCTGTACTTCTTGGCCACGCCCTTGACGGCGCCGCGCAGCAGTTCCCAGTCGCCCGCCGGGGCGGGCGTCTCGCGGACCGCGGTCACCAGATCTCGTCTTCTCCGTCCTTGGTCAGCGGCGGGCCCACCGGTGTCGCGGGCCTGGCGTCCTCGATCTTCGGGGTGGACGCGTCCTTCACGACGGCCGTGGACATCCAGCGGATGGCGGCGGCGAGCTGCCGCGGGTTCTTGGCCTGGAGCGGCTCCAGTTCGGGGTTTCCCAGGAACTCCTTGAGCATGCTCTTGTCCGCGTCGTCCCCGATGGCGACGGCGACGCGCACGGCGCGCTTGCCCCACGGCGTGCTGTCGATGGCGCGCAGTCCGGCCCGCCAGTCGTCGGTGGGCTGCCCGTCGGAGGCGAGCGCGAGCACCGGGGGCAGCGCGCGCTGGGGCATCGGCGGGGTGTCGAGGGCCCCGGCCACGAGCTTGAAGGCGGCGCCCATGTCCGTGCCGCCGTACGTGTGCACGTCCTCCCAGGAGAAGCTGTCCACGGGGGTCGGCTCGCCGACGTGCCAGCTCGCGCCGCTCGCGAACGAGATGGCCCGCACGAGCAGCGAGGCCGCGGGGTTGGCGTCGGCGGCCTGCTGCATCTCCGGGATGGCCTCGCGGATGGCGAAGTTGAGCTGTCCGATCTTGCCGTTCACGCTCATGGAACCCGAGCAGTCGAGCATCCAGATGAAGTGCACGGGGCGGCTCGCCATGGCGCCGCCGGGGAAGTTGTCGGCGGCCTCGCTGCTGCCGCTGACGCTGTTGGTTCGGCTCACGCTGGTCCTCTCCAGGTGGATCAAGTCGGGTCTGTGTGGGGGGGTGTTGGGTGCCGGGGGGTCCTACCCTTCGCGGAGGCTGTCGCGCCAGGCGTTCCACTCCCGCAGGCGGTTCTCGCCCTCCGGGAGGTTGGCGATGACCGTGGCCACGTCGCTCAGGGCACGCTCGTCCAGGCCCCGCACGACGGGCACGAGGATCTCGCGGAGGAGTTCCTCGGACACCTTCCGCCAGTACGGGTCGACGCCCTCCTGCCGCGCGGGCCGCCACAGGAAGTAGTACGCGCAGATCTCGGCGGGCTGCCGCGGCAGCGCGTGGTCGAGCTCGTCCCGCTTGCCCTCGTCGAGCATGAACTGCCGGTAGGGCTTGAGGAGTTCGGGTCCCGAGGAGATCAGGTACCGGTACAGGGGCGAGCGGGCCAGTTGGTCCGCGGGCGCGCGGACGAGCGCGAGCGCGACGTACCGGCCCACTCCGTGGCGCACGCTGTCGGCCAACTGCTCCGCGTCGACCTGGAGCGCCCTCAGCTGATGGACGCCCTGCGGCAGTGACACCCTGTGGTCGGCCAGGTCCTGGGCGAGGATGAGCAGACTCGCGGTGGCGCGTTCGCTGCGCTTCAGGTGGGGGTCGTGGAGCAGCTCGCGGGCGAAGGAGACCGTCTCCTGGTCGACCCGTTCGGGCGCGGTCACGACGGCCTTGACGTGCCGGCCGAGCCGCGCCTGGACGAGCAGCCGGACGGTGCAGGCGCGGACGACCCTGGGCAGTTCGGCGGGGGCGGGCGCGCCACTGCGCCAGACGAGGCGCCACACCAGCTCCAGCGTCTGCGCGTCGGTCACCTGCCGCTCCGGAAGGAGCTCCGTGAGCCTGCTGAACAGCTCGAAGCCGCGCAGTCCGTCGCCCCGGCCGTGCCAGCGTGCGGCGGCCTCGGCGAGGCGCAGCGGCAGCGGGGAGTTCTCGTCGAGGTGGCGGCGCAGCCAGTCGCCGTGCTCGGACGCGGCGAGGTCCCGCAGCAGGTCGAGGCGGCGGACGCCGCTTTCGTCACCGAGCAGTTTCAGGACGCGCCGGGTCAGCGGGGCGAGCCCGACTTCTTCCAGGACGTGTACGGCCGCCGCGCGGGCGCGGTCGTCGGTGTCCCGCAGGTCGCGGGCGAGCCGGGACATCGCCGCGGTGAGCCCGCGCCCGCCGTCGGCCCCGACCGCGAACGCGATCCTGAGCGGCTCCACCCAGGCCGCCGGGGGTTCGAGCAGGGCGCGCCGCAGCGCCTTGTCGGCGTCACCGCCGTACTCCGCGCGCAGCGCCCGCTTGGTGTCGTCACTGAGGGGCAACTCCGCGCAGACGGCGGCCAGTTCGCCGGAGAGTTCGGGCGGGGCCACGCTGTTCAGCCGCCGCCGGGCCAGGGCGAGCGCGAGGGGCGCGGCGGCGGCCGGGGCGTGCGCGTGCAGATCCTCGCAGAGGGCGACGAGACCGGGGAGTGGGCCGTCGTCGCTCACGGGTGCCGTCACGACCAGCGTGACCAGGGCGTCGACGGCTGCCCGTGCCTGGTCGGCGGGGAGCGCGGCGAGCTCCTCGGCGGAGAGGAGGCCTGCTTGGAGGAGCGGGGGGACGAGGCGGCTGGGTGAGAACGGGTCGGGTTCGGGGTCGCTTTCGGCACTGTTCGCTTCGGCGCTTGCTTTGGGGTCGCGTTCGGCACCGCTGTCTTCGGCGCTTGCTTCGGGGCCGCGTAGGGCAACGCTCGCATCGGCACTCGCTTCGGCACCGCTGGTTCCTGCCCCTGGCAGCGCCACCCCCGCCGTCCACAGCCGGGCCGTCCACGTCGCCCACACGTCGGTGAGGGGCGGGCTGCCGGGGCCGCCGAGGCCGTCGTGGACGCGGTAGTGGTGTGCCAGCGCGGTGGCGTCGTAGCGGTCGAAGGCGGCGTCGGGCCCGATGCCGACGATGTGCTGCGGGGCGCGGCCGGGGTCGGCGGCGCGGGTGGCGAACGTCAGCGAGGGGACGTACGAGGGCGGCAGCGAGGCGCAGGCCAGCGCGATCCAGCGGGCGACGGTGTCCGGACTCTCCTCGGCCACGACGAGCTGGCGTCCCGCGGGGTCGTCGAAGAGGCGGCGTACGTCGGCGAGGAAGGGGGCGACGCGGTGCTCGTGGGCGCGGGCGAAGGCGACGAGTTGCTCGCGGGCGAAGGGACCGCCGGCGCCGGGGATTTCGTCCCCCGAGTCGCGGAAGTCCCCGGCGTCCCCGGAGTCACCGGAGTCACCGGAGTCACCGACGCTCCCGGAACCCCCGGAGCCCCCGGAGCCACGCACCGCGCCCGTCGCGAGCAGCGTGACCGGCCACTCCTCCACGAACCGGGCCGCCTCGGGCCCGGTGAGATGGATGGCCCGGACGCCGCGCCCCGCGTCGACGGTGTGGCACAGCAGGCTGGCGCCGTCCGGCAGCCTGCTGAAGCTGAACCGCGCCTCGGGCCCGAGCCCGCCACCGTCAGGCCCGCACCCGGCCCCGACGGCCAGCTCCACCCACTCGGCGACCTCCGCCGCGCGGACGGGCTCGGCAGGCTCATCGGGCGCGGCGGGCGACGGGGCGTCGGGCGCCGAATGCGGGACGGACTCGGGCACGGCGACCAGGCGGACGGTTCCGGTGACCGGCTCCTCGTCGAGCCGGTACTTGAGGTGGCGGATGGCCATGCCACATTGTGACCATCCGTGGGCGCTGCTCGCAGGCGGTCCGTCAACTTCCCCCGCGCACCCTGGGTTTCACCCTTCACACTCCACCCGGTCAGAACGCTCGCACTCTTGCGCGCCCCCTCACCCGGGGCCATCGTGGCCGTCGTGACCGCCTTCATCCTTCCCCATGAGCTGCACGGCGACGGCGCCCACAAGGTGCTCGCCGTGCACGGCTGGTTCGCGGACCGCTCGGCGTACGCGCCGGTGCTCCCCGACCTCGACACGGACGCGTTCCAGTACGCCCTGGTGGACCTGCGCGGGTACGGCGAGGCCAAGGACGCCGTCGGCTCGTACACCACCGCCGAGGGCGCGGCGGACCTCCTGGACCTGGCCGACCGGCTCGGCTGGGAGCGGTTCTCGCTCGTCGGGCACTCGATGGGCGGCAAAGTGGCGCAGCGCGTGGTGGCGCTCGCGCCGCACCGGGTGCGGCGGCTCGTGGGCGTCTCGCCCGTACCCGCGTCCGCGCTTCCGTTCCCGCCCGAGCAGTGGGAGCTCTTCGCGTCCGCCGCACATCTCGCGGACAACCGGCGCACCATCATCGACCTGACGACGGGCGGGGTACGTCCCGCCGCGTGGCTCGACCGCATGGTCACGCGGTCGCTCGCACGCAGCGACGTCAAGGCGTTCCGCGCCTGGCTGGACTCCTGGGCCGGGGAGGACTTCCACGACCGGGTCGAGGGCTGCCAGGTGCCCGCGCTCGCCGTCGTCGGCGCGCTCGACCCGGCCCTGCCGGCGGACCTGATGCGGCAGACGTGGCTGACGTGGTTCACGCGCGGCGAACTGGTGGAGCTGCCGGGCGTGGGCCACTACGCGGCGGACGAGGCGCCGCTGGACCTGATACGCGCGGTGGAGGACTTCCTGCGGGCGGACGACGCGGCGGCGGAGACAGCTGGGGCGGAGGCGTCACAGCCCCCGGCCGCGGACGCATGACCACACCCCAACACCCTTTGCCCCACGTCCCGGACGTCTTCGATCCTCGTCTGTACGCCCATTCCGTGCCGTACGACCGCTACCGCACCCTCCGCGACCACCACCCCGTCGCCTGGCAGGAGGAGCCCGCGGTGCTCGGCTGGCCCGCCGGGCCCGGGTTCTGGGCGGTCACGCGGCACGCGGACGTGACGGCCGTGCTCAAGGACTCGGCAACGTACTCCTCGCACCTCGGCGCCACCCAGATCCGCGACCCGGACCCGGCGGACCTGCCGTTCATCCGCCGCATGATGCTCAATCAAGACCCTCCAGTTCACGGCAGGTTGCGCACCCTGGTGAGCCGCGCGTTCACGCCCCGCCGCGTCGCCCGCTTCGAGGCGGTGGCACGCGAGCGCGCCCGCTCCCTCCTGTCCGGGGCGGTCGACGAGGCCCGCGCCGGTGACGGCACCTGCGACCTCGTCGCCACGGTCACCGACGACTACGCGCTCCTGAACCTCGCGGACCTGCTCGGCGTACCGAAGAGCGACCGCGGACTGCTGCTGCACTGGACGCGGCGGGTGATCGGCTATCAGGACCCGGACGAGGCGGGCGAGCCGGTGCTCGGCCCCGACGGGCGGCCGGTGAACCCGCGGTCCCCGGCGATGCTGGCGGACATGTTCGCGTACGCCGTCGAACTGGCCGCGCACAAACGGCGCCACCCCGGCGACGACATCCTCACGGCCCTGGCCACCACGCCCGAACTCACCACCGCCGAGCTGGAGATGTTCTTCTTCCTGCTGACCGTCGCGGGCAACGACACGGTGCGCGGCGCGGCGCCCGGCGGGGTGCTCGCGCTGGCCGGACACCCCGGTGAGCTGCGCGGGCTGCGGGAGGGGACGGCCCCCGTGGCCCTGGCGGTGGAGGAGCTGTTGCGCTGGCATCCGCCGGTGCTGAGCTTCCGGCGTACGGCGGCCCGGGACACGGAGCTCGCGGGGCGGCGGATCCGGCGCGGCGACAAGGTGGTCGTCTTCCACGCGGCGGCCAACCGCGACGAGCGGGCGTTCCCCGAGCCCGACCGCCTGGACCTGACCCGCGACCCGAACCCGCACGTGTCGTTCGGAGACGGCCCGCACGTGTGCCTGGGCGCACACTTCGCCCGCCTCCAACTGGCCGTGTTCTACGAGGAGTTACTGGAGGCCGTGCCCGTCCTGCACCCGGCAGGACCACCGCGCCGCCTGGTCTCGCACTTCATCAACGGCCTCAAGACACTGCCCCTGCGCGTGGTGGACTGACCACCCGCGGACGGCGGCCCCGGCCACCGCGTCGGATACGGTTCGATCCGGAAACGATCATCACGAACCCGAACTGAATCCGAACCCGAACCCGAACTGAACCCGACCCGGAAGCGAGAAGCGGGGCCATGTACGCGGCAGCCGAAGACGAGTACCACGACGACCTGTTCCCGGTCGTCCCGGCGCCGCAGGACGGCACCCGCTGGCAGGCGCCCGCCGACCTGGAGGAGCACCTGTACGAACTGGTCGAGGCGGAGGACGGCTACGGCTATCTGCGGGCCCTGGCCGTCGAGGGCGTCTACCGCCCGGTGCTGCTCACGGACCTCGCCGCGTCGCCGGACGCCCCGCCCCTCTTCAGCGTCGAGGTCCCCGACGGCCGCAGGGTGGCGCAGGTGTACACGGCCGGGTTCCTGCCGCGCCCGCATCCGGACGTCGTGTACGAGTACGTCACGCTCGGCACCCTCGCGCGCGAGTGGCCATCGGACATCGACGTCATGGTGGTCAACACGCAGACGCCGTGCGAGCAGTACTACCTCACCACGGACGAGGAGCGGGAGGTCTGGGCCGACCTGCACGACGAGCACCACCGCGAGGGCCGTATCGACGACCGCGTCGACACCCGCCGCACCGGCGCACCGGACGGCCAGGTCCTGCGGGGCCTCGCCTGCGGCGCCCACCTCTGCTTCGCCAACGGCGCGCCCTGGAACACCCTGGACTGGCACGGCGCGGGCTACAGCAACGAGGTGGCGCGCCTGGAGGAGTGGTGGGGCGTGCGCGACCGCGAGGAGTGGCGGGGCGTGCAGGACCGCCTCCTCGACCGTGAAGTCAGCCCGTGGTACTGGGACTTCGTCCTCGGCGCCCGCACCGCCGTCATCGCCGAACAGGGCACGCCGGTGGACCCGGAGCTGTGGCGCCGCTGCGTCGAGGTGACGCTGCGCAACCGGGTCGTGGAGACCGGCGGCCCCGACACCCCGCACCGCCCCGGCGACGACCCGGAGCTCGACCAGTTCGTCCGCGCGATGCGCGACCTGGTCGGCAAGGTCATGCGCTACGAGGCCCGCTTCCGCGCCGACGGCCTGCTCCCGCCCGACGGCCTGGTCGCCACCGTCGCGGCCTGGGACCTGGGCCGCGCCTCGAAGATGGCCCGCTGGGGCCGCGGCGCCCGCTACGCCACCCACGCCGAGCTGCTCACGGCCCTCGAACGCGCCGCGCACGGAGCCCAGTCGGCGTACACCTCCTGGGAGGACTTCTCCGCGGGCTACGTCCTCGGCCGCTGCCTGCACTTCGACGAGGAGGAGTTCGGGACCTGGTACACGTCGGTACTCCGAGCCCATCGGGCACTGACGACGGACCCGGACAGCCCGTGGCTGCAAGTGCCCTTCCACGACTGAGACTTGGGCTGATTTCGGCCGCCCCCGTTGTCGCCTTCGCCTCACCGCGGATACCGGACGCGTGTACGGAAAGACTGGCCTGACAGGGGCCGGTTCGCGCGGAGCCGGAACGCGGGCGGAGGGGGTGCTCGGGTGCGGGGGCAGGAGCAGGGCGGCCACAACGAACTGGGCGGGACGGTGCACGGTCCGGCCGTGCAGGCGCAGACGGTGTACGGCGGCATCCACATCCAGTCGCCGCCGGCCGCCGCACAGCCGCAGCATCCACCGTGGCAGTTGCCGCCCGCGGCCCGCATCACCGACCGCACGGCCGAACTCGGTCTGCTGGAACGCCATCGCCTGCGGTCGGGCTCCGCCGGTCACGGAGACCACGCGGGCCTCGGGGGCCATGCGAGCCTCGGGGACCGCTTGGGCCAGGGAGGCCACACCCTGGTCGCGGTCAGCGGCCTCGGCGGCGTCGGCAAGACGGCGCTCACGCTGGCCTGGCTGCACGCGCTGCGCCCGCACTTCCCCGACGGCCAGCTCTACGCCGACCTGGGCGCCCAGTCGCCGGGCGGTCCCGCCGACCCCGGCGAGGTCATCGGCCGGTTCCTGCGCGCCCTGGGCGTACCTGCCGCCCAAGTGCCCGCCGGTCTTGCCGAACGGGCCGCGCTGTACCGCTCGTTGACGGCGAGCCAACGCCTGGTGGTCCTCCTGGACGACGCCGCGTCCGCCGCGCAGGTGCGGCCGCTGCTGCCGGGCGGCCGCAGCGTCACCGCCGTGACCAGCCGCTGGCGAATGCCCGGCCTCACCGTCGACGGCTGCCACTCGGTGCGCCTTGAGCCGCTCGGCGTGGACGAGGCCGTGGAACTCCTTGCCGCCACGCTCTCCGACGACCGCGTGGCCGACCAGCCCGAACAGGCCCGCGCCCTGGTCGAGTTGTGCGCGGGACTGCCACTCGCGGTGCGGGTCGCCGGGGCCCGGCTCGCCTCCCGCCCACGACGCGGGATCACCACCATGGTCCGCGCCCTCACCGAGGAACACGACCGGCTGGAGGAACTGGCCATCGACGGCGACCACAACGTCCGCGCGACCCTCGACCTCACCTACCAGGAACTCCCCCCGGACGCCGCCCGCCTCTACCGCCTCCTCGGCCTCCACCCGGGCACGGAGTTCAGCGACGCGGTGGCCGTCGCGGTGCTGGCGGAGCCCGGCCCGAGTGCCGGAGCGGACCCCGACCCGGGTGCCGGACCCGACCCCGGCCCGAGTGCCCCCGCCGCACCGGCGACCGCCGCCTCCTCCTCCCACGCGTCCCGCGCCCTCTCCCTGCTCGACCTCCTGCACGACGCCAATCTGCTCACCGACGCCGACGCCCACGAGGACCGGCACCGGTTCCACGACCTCGTACGGCTGCACGCGGCGGCGAAGGCCGCGCAGGACGAGTCGCCGTGGGCGCGCGCGGCGGCGCTGCGGCGGATCGCCGACCACTATCTCGCCACGGCGACCCAAGCCGAGCGGATCGTCGACCCGCAGCACCGCACGATGGCCCGCGACCACGGCGCGGGCCCGGTGCTCACGGAGGACTTCGGCGAGGGCACGGAGGCGGCCCTGGACTGGCAGGAGCGCGAACTGCCCAACCTGATGGCGGTGATACGCCGCGCCCGCACCGCCTTCCCGACGGTGGGCTGGCAGCTCGCCGACGCGCTGTGGCCGCTGTTCCTGCGCCGCAAGTTCTACGAGGAGTGGCGGGCCGCGCACCAGGAGGGGCTGGCCGCCGCCGAGGAACTGGGCGACACGGCGGCGCAGTGCCGGATGCTCACCTCCGGCGGCGTCGGCGAGCTGGGCATGGGCTGCCACGAGCGCGCCCTGGAGATGTTCGAGCGCGCGGCACGCCAGTTCCGCGCGGACGGCAACGCGCTCGGCCACGCCCGCACCCTCAACTACCGCGGCCTCGCCCACCAGCGCCTGGGCCGGCTCGACGAGGCCGCCCGGTACTTCACGCGGGCGGCGGAGGCGCTGCCGGGCGTCGGCGACGTCCGCGCGGGCGGCCTGGGCCGCCTCAACCTCGCCGACGTGGCCCTCGCCCGGAGCCGCCCCACGGAGGCGGCCCGGCACGCCGCCGCCGCGCACACCACGCTGCGCGCGGCGAACGACACGTACAACGCCGCACGCGCGGCCGTCCTCCTCGGCCGCGCCCACCTCGCCCGCGGCGAACCCGACCTGGCGGAGGCCGAGTTGACGCCGGCGCTCATCGCCCTGCGCGCGATGTCGGCCGCGTACGAAACAGCCCGCGCCCTGCACGCCCTCGCGGAACTCGCCGAACACCGCGGCACCCCGGCCCCCGCCCGCGCCCTCTACGGCGAGGCGCTCACGCTGTACGCGGAGGCGGGCCGAGCCACGTCCCCGGACGCACGGGCGGCCGAGACCCGCCTGAACGCATTGGCCACACCACCGCCCCAGTGAACGACACCCGGACCCACCAGCCCGAGCCACACCCCCGGGCACCGGACGACCCAAGCCCGCCCGAACACGTCGGCCACACCACCGGACCAGCGAACGACACTCAGGGCCGCCAGACCGAGCCACACCCCCGGCCCCGGACGACCGAAGCCGCCCCAACGCCTCGGCCGGACCACCGGCCCAGTGAACAGCGCCCGGGCCCACCAGACCGAGCCACACCCCCGGGCCCCGGACGACGACCCAAGCCCGCCCCAACGCCTCGACCGCACCACCGGCATAGTGAACACCACCCTGGGCCCCCACCCCGAGCAGGCCTCCGGACCGCCACCCACCCCGGGCGGGACCCCCTACCAGCCCAACCGCACCCCCACCCCGCAAACCACCCGCGCACCCGCCAACCCCCGCGGCGGCAGCCCCGCCACGAGGAACGCGTGCGCCAGGGACGCCCACACGGGCCACGGCACACCCGGCCGCGCACCCCGCGCTCCCCAGGCAGGCAAGGCCGTCCGCAGGACAAGCGCCGCACCCCGCGGCCCCATCCGCACACGGCACACCCCGCCGTGGTGCGCGGCCACCACCAACGCCCCCGGGTACCGCGCGCCAAGCCTCACCGCATGCCACGGCACCGCGGACTCCGCGTGGAGTACGTCCCCAAGCCGAGCCCAGTCACCGGCACCGGCACCGGCATCAGCACCAGCGATGGGCACCTCCACCCGCACATGCTCGTCCACGTACTCCGTACCGAGCCGGCGCAGCACCACCCGCACCCGCTCGACACCCCGCGCCTCCGGCGTCGCCGTCACGACCGCCGTCAGAACCGGGGCCGCGACAGGGGCGACGACCGGGACCGCGACCGGAGCCACCACCGCCCGCACCGTCATGACACGACGCTCCCCGGCTCGTCGTACTCCACGACCCGTGGCAGCCGCGCAGGCTCCGTCGCCGGGAAGCCGGCGGGCGCGCGCAGCCGCAGCTTGCGGTAGAGCAGGGCGCGCATCCTGCGGGCGAAGCGGCCGGGCTCGGAGGTGATGCGGGCGGCGACGCGTTCGTGGAGGTCGGCCCGGTACGTCGCGGCGGCCCGTTCGAGCTGGCGCCGCACCGGCTTGGACTCGTGCAACCGCGGTGCGAACGAGCCGAGTTCGGCCATCGGGGAGCCGGGATCCACGTCACCGTCCGGCAGACAGGCGAGCAGCACAGGCCGCCCCGTCATGGCGCCGTACAGCGAGACGGACCCGTGGTCGCCCACGACGAAGTCGGCGGCTACGAGCGCCCCGACCCAGTCGGCGCGGTGGCTGACGACGGCGAGCCCGCCGCGCCCGAGCCCGGCGAACCAGCCGCGCACCTGCCACTCGCTGTGGGTGTGCCACACGTGCGGATGCAGCAGCACGGCCACCCGGTAGTCCTCGGGCGGGAGTTCGGCCACGATCCGGTCGAGCAGTTCCTGCCCGCCGCTGCCGAGCAGCGAGCCGGGGCCCCAGGTGGAGCAGACGAGGACGAGCCGCTGCCCGGCCCGGGTCCGCAGGGCCTGCCGGTACAAGGCGCGCGCGGGCCGGCTCGCGGTGACCCGGTCGAAGCAGGGGTCACCGACGACCTCGGCGACCGGCAGCGCCTCCGGGCACTCGCGGCCGAGCCGCTCCAGTTCCTCCCGGTGGGCGAGGACGACGGCCTCGGGGACCACGGACCCGTCGCGTACGAGCCGCTGCCTGCTCAGCCCGTACACGCCCCGCGCGGCGACGGCCCCGCCCCGCCGGGCCCGGACGATCTTGTTGTGTCCGGCGCCGTGCGGCAGCACGACCACCGGCGCGTGCAGTTCGTGCAGCCCGCCGTGGCCGGCCGCGAGCGCGAGGTCGAAGACGGTCTGCACCGCCTGGCTCCAGGGCAGCACCAGGACCTTGAGCTCGTCGAGGAAGTCGGCCACTCCACCGCTGAACACGTCGGGCGCCGCGGTGAAGAACACCTGCACCCGCCAGTCGCCCTCCAGGAGCCGCACCGCGTCGAGGAGCCGCCGCCCCGACGTCACCGTGTGCACCACGGCGAGCACGCGCCTGCGCACCGGGCGGGTGGCCCAGCGCTCTACGTCCGGCCGCACGGGCACCGGATGCCCGTGCGCCTCCAGCATGGTCACGCTCATCGTTCCGTTCCCCCGGTTCTCTCCGTCGTGTCGGGTCGGACGACGGCAGCGTGCCCCGGGGACCTGGATGGCCGGGTTGCAGGAACCCTGCACTCCGAGTGCCCACTGACGACGGCATACGCCGTCACACCGGCTCACACCGGAGCGCACGCCGTGGCCTCCAACTACACTTCGCGGAGCGGTAGTTGAGGTTCCACCGGGGCCCACAGGGAAAGTCTTGGCCATGGATCCACTCCATGCGCCCGGCACGCACCCGTGCGCCTCTCCCCGCTCCCCCTGACGCCGCGACAACAGTGAGCAGAGTTACGCACGAATGTGCGGAACTGCCGACGGCGGCGGCGCGAAGCACCCGCCGGGCACGCACCCAGCGGGGGTGATGGTGGACTTACTGGCGCTGGGACCTCTCGAACTCTGGCAGGACGGCCGGCAGCACGAGCTCGGGTCCCCGAAGGAGCGCTGCGTGCTGGCCGTCCTGGTGCACGCCCGCGGTGAACCGGTCTCCCTCGACGCCCTCATGGACCGCGTCTGGGACGACGAGCCGCCCCGCACGGCCCAGGACACCCTGCAGAGCTATCTGTCGCGCCTGCGCAACCGCCTCGGCCGGGCGGCCGGCGAACAGGCCCTCCTGGAGCGGTACGCCCCGCGCCTGTACCGGCTGCGGGTCGCCCCCGACGCCGTCGACCTGCTGCGCTACGCCAGGCTGCGCACCGACGCCGCGGTCACCGCCCGGCAGGGCGGCAGGCAGCGGGCCGTCGAGCTGTTGCGCGCCGCCGAATCGCTGTGGCGCGGCGAGCCGTTGACGGAGTTCACCGGCTCCTGGGCGCGCTCGGCCCGCGCCCGGCTCGTGGAGGACCACCGCCATGTCCGCGAGGCCCGCATCCGGCTTGAGCTCGAGCTCGGCCGGCACGCCGACCTGATCGGCGAGCTGCACGAGCTGGCCGCCCAGAACCCCCTGGCCCAGCGGGTGATCGCCGCCCTGATGCTGGCCCTGTACCGCTCGGGCCGCGACGACGAGGCCCTCGACCTCTACCGCGCCACCCGCGCCCGCCTCCACGAGGGCCAGGGCATCGAACCCGGCACGGAGCTCCAGGAACTCCACGTACGCATCCTCGAACAGGACCGCACGCTGATGACGCCGGCGGCCCCGGAGAGCGGCGGGGCTCCGGGCCCGAGCGGGGCCGGACAGGGCAGGCCGCCCCATGTTCCTGACGCGCGCGCCGAAAGGCCCCCCAGCGGTCGCCGGGCAGCGGACGACGCCCCCGCGGACCGTCGCCCCACGGCGGAGGAGCCGCTCACCAACTTGCCCCGCGACATGGGCCACTTCACCGGCAGGGCGAGCGAACTGCGCATCCTCCTGGGCGTGTCGGGGACACCGAGGGCACTCCCCCTCACCGTCGTCCACGGCATGCCCGGCGTCGGCAAGACCGCGCTCGCGCTGCACGCCGCGCACCGGCTCACCGAGGCCTGCCCGGACGGCCGGTTCTACGTCGACCTGCGGGGGTACGGCCCGCTGCCTCCGTACGACCCCGCCGAGGCGCTCGCCGTGCTGCTGCACGCCGCCGGGGTGCCCGGCGAGCTGCCCGGTTCGCTCGACGCACGAGTGACGCGCTGGCGCGAGTGGACGGCGCGGCGCCGTGTCCTCGTGGTCCTCGACAACGCCCGCGACGCCGACCAGGTCCGCCCGCTGCTGCCCGGCGCCGCGACCTGCCGGGCCGTCGTGACGAGCCGGAACCGGCTCACCGGCCTGGCCGGCGCGACCCCGCTGTACCTGGAGGTGCTCTCCACCACGGAGGCCGCCACCCTGTTCACACGTGTCGCCGGGCCCGGCCGGCTGCCCGCCGACACCTCGGCGCTCACCCGCACCGTGGCCGCCTGCGGCCGCCATCCGCTCGCGCTCCAGCTCCTCGCCAGCCAGTTCCGGCACCGCGACTCCTGGAGCCTGGACCACCTCACGGACCGCCTGGTGCAGGCGGCCGACCCGCTCGACGAGTTCGACAGCGACGCGGTGGCCTCCGCCTTCTCCCTCTCGTACGCCGAACTGACCCCGAAGGCGGCCCAGTTGCTGCGCCGCCTGGCGCTGCACCCCGGCCCCGACATCACGCTGGGCGCGGCGACGGCCCTGGCGGCGGACGCACCGGACCGGGAAGAGGGCCGCGAAGGCGGCGCACCGGGCCGGGAAGCCGATCAAGACCCCGCCCACGCGGCCCGCACCCGCAAGACCCTCGACCAGCTCCTCGACCGCAACCTCGTCGAGGAACCCGTGACCGACCGCTACCGCCTGCACGACCTCACCCGCGCCTTCGGCCTGCGCATGGCCACCCGCGACGAACCGCACTCGGCCCGGCGCGCGGCGCTCACGCGGCTGCTCAACTGCTATCTCACCGGGGCCTACCGCGCGGCCGTCCGCACCGACCCGCACCACCGCATCCTGCCGCCAGGACCACACCTGACCTGCCCGTACGCACCGGACTTCGGCGACGCGGACGAGGCCGCGGCATGGCTGAGCGTGGAGCGCGGCAACCTCCTGGCCGTCGCGCGCACGGCCGCCGCGGAGTCCCCGGAGCACGCGGCGCTGTTCCCGCACGTCCTGGCCAAGTCACTGCGGCTGTGGGGCACTTGGGACCTGGCATCGGAACTCTTCGAGGCGGCGGTATCCGCGGCACGCACGCGCGACGACCAGGTGGCCCTGGCCCGCACCCTGGTCGAACACGCCGACGTCCTGACGCAGAAGGACCACGGCAAGGCCCTGCACCGGGCGACCGAGGCACTCTTCCTCTTTCAGGAGTTGAACGACGTACGCGGCCGGGCGGACGCCCTCCTGCAGTCCGGCCGGGCGCACTTCGCGGCGGGCCAGGGCAGCACGTGCCTGCGGGTGCTGCGCGCCGCGCACACGCTGTACCGCCAGGTCGAGGACCCCTACGGCCAGGCGGACGTGGCCAACATGATGGGGGTGGCGCTGCACTCGGCGGGCCGCCACCGGGAGGCCCTGGACCAGTTCCGCACCGTGCTGCGCGTCCACGAGCGCACCGGTCATCTGTACGGCCAGATGCGCGCCCTCAACAACGTGGGCGAGGTGTACCGCCTCGACGGCCGGCACGAGGAGGCCCGCACCCACTTCGAGCGTTCGCTGCGCCTGGCCCACAGCGTCGGCGGCCGTCAGGAGCGTGCGAACCTGCTCGCGAACCTGGGGAGCGTCTGCCAGGACACCGGCCGGGTGGAGCAGGCCCTCACGTACTTCCGCCGCGCCCTGGCCAGCTACCGCGCCGCGTCGGACGCGCGCGGCGAGTCGGACACCCTCATCAGCCTCGGCTCGGCGTACGCCGCCAACAGCCGTCCCGGTGAGGCGCTTTGGCACTTCGCCGAGGCCGAACGCATCGCCAGGAGCATCGGCAGCCCGCTCGACCTCCAGGCCGCGCTCCTCGGCACCGGCACGGCGCTGCGGCAGCTCGGCCGCTACGAGGCGGCGCTCGACGCGCACCACGAGGCGCTGCGCATCGCCCGCGAGGCCGGCAGCCCCCTGGGCGCGGCCCGCGCCCTCGACGGCCTCGCCCGCACGTCCCCGCACACACAGAACGCGTCCTCCGCCAGGGGTTTCGCGGAGGACGCGCTGGAGTTGTACGGTCGGCTCGGCTGCGCGGGGCGGGCCCGGGATCTCCGGCTGGCCCTGGCGGAGCCCGGGGAGACTAGCGCCGCCCGATCAACCACATGAAGATCGAGTCCTCTCCGGTCCCGGCAGCGGGAGCGGTGGGGCTGGTGGTGCGTCGTGCCATGTTCACGCGTCACTCCGTCTTTCTAGTACTTGAATGAACGGATACCCCCGAGTTGACGCACACATTAGCGAGCTGAACGCTCAAGCGGAACACTGGATTCATCATTCATCACGGCGCACAGGGGCGTACGACCGGCGCTCGAACGTACACCCGTAACGCGCCCCCGTCCCGCCCCGCACACTCCTCGCGCGCCCCACTCAACTCGCGCACCGCGCACCGCTACCGCCCCACCACCGTCCCCGGCGGCACTTCCGCGTCCTTCGCCTTGTCCCCCGCCGCGAGCTGATCGGCGTAACCGGCCTCGCTCCACACCAGCCTCTTGAACTGTTCCGGCGTCAACACCCCACGCCACGGCTCCCCTTGGGGGCAGAACACGGACTCGCAGCCGCCGCAGTAGCGGGCGGGCAGCCAGAAGTAGTCGGCGCGCGGCAAGCCGGCCCGCTCGACGGCCTTCTCCCGGGCATCGTCACGCACCACGAAGAGCGTCCCGACGAGCAGCGCCACGGCGAGCACGAGGCCGCCGCCGATGTACAGCGGCTTCTCCTGGTCCACGCCCATGTAGGCCCAGCCGAGCGCGAGCCCGACGAGGACGATGCCCTCGGCGAAGTGCAGGAAGCCGTCCCAGTCCTTGTCAGGACCCTTGGCGAGTCGCGTCGGCAACTCCTTGCGGAAGGCGCCCTTGCCGTGGATCGCCTCCCGCACGGCGGTCACCTCGTTGCCGCCACAGCCAGGACATATCACTCCAACCAGCCCTTGGGCCCCCGCAGTTGACATGCCCTCACGCTACTCGCGGACGGTTCAGCCCTCGTCGGCGGCCAGCCGCAGCGAGATGGAGTTGATGCAGTACCGCTGGCCCGTCGGCGTCGCGTAGCCCTCGCCCTCGAAGACGTGGCCGAGGTGGGAGCCGCAGCGGGCGCAGCGCACCTCGGTGCGGACCATGCCGTGGGTGCGGTCCTCGATCAGCTCGACGGCGTCGGTGTCCTTCGGGTCGTAGAAGCTCGGCCAGCCGCAGTGGGACTCGAACTTCTCGTGCGACGTGAAGAGCTCGGCGCCGCAGGCGCGGCAGGAGTAGACGCCCTTGGTCGTGGTGTCCGTGTACTCACCGCGGAACGCGGGCTCCGTGCCGGCCTGGCGCAGCACCTGGTACTCGGCGGGAGTCAGCTCCGCGCGCCACTCCTCGTCCGGCTTCTCGATGTCGTACGACATGACTCTGAACCCCTTACTTCGACAGCTCGGCGAGGATCCGCGGGCCGAGGTCCGTGACGTCGCCCGCGCCCATGGTGAGAACGAGATCGCCCGGCTTCGCCATTCCCGCGATCTCCCGCACCGCGTCCGCCCTGTCGCCGGCGGCGAGCACCTCGGCGCCCGCCGCGCGGGCCGCGTCGATGATCAGGGCGCTCGTGATGCCGGGGATCGGGTCCTCTCGGGCCGGGTAGATGTCGAGGACGACGGAGGAGTCGGCGAGCGCGAGGGCCTGTCCCATCTCCGTGCCCAGCTCCTGGGTGCGCGAGAAGAGGTGCGGCTGGAAGAGGACGAGGATGCGGGAGTCGCCGGCGGCGGACCGCATCGCCTCCAGGTCGGCCGTCATCTCGGTCGGGTGGTGCGCGTAGGAGTCGACGACCTGCACGCCCGCCGCCTCGCCCTTGAGCTGGAGGCGGCGCTTGACGCCCGTGTACGACTTCAGGGCGGCGGCCAGGTTCCGGGACGGGATGCCGAGCGCGATGCCCGCCGCGAGGGCCGCGACCGCGTTGTTCGCGTAGTGGCGTCCCGGCACCGAAACCGTGAAGGTGAGCAGCTTGCCGTCGAGGAAGACGGTGACCTCGCTGGTCAGACCCCGCGCGGTGATCTTGTGGATGCGCAGGTCGGCGGTCTCGGACTCGCCGTACGTGACGACCTTCAGCTGCCCCAGGTCCCGCAGGCGCCTGGTGAGCTCGACCGCGCCCGCCTGGTCCGCGGAGACGACCAGGGTGCCGCCGGGGACGATCTTGCCCGCGAAGGTCTCGAAGGACTCGTAGATCTCGTCCATCGAGGCGTAGTTGGCGTGGTGGTCCAGCTCCACGTTGAGGACGATGGCGACCTCGGGCGTGTACTTGTGGAAACTGCGGTCGCTTTCGTCGGCCTCGGCGACGAAGATGTCGCCCGCGCCGTGCAGCGCGTTCGAGCCCGGCACGTCCAGGTCGCCGCCGATCGCGTACGACGGATCGAGGCCGAGGGTGGAGAGCGTGACCGCGAGCATCGAGGTCGTCGTCGTCTTGCCGTGGGTGCCCGCGACGGCGATCGGGCGCCGGCCGTCCATCAGGGAGGCGAGCGCGTCCGAGCGGTGCACCACGGGGATGCCGAGCTCCGCGGCGCGGGCCAGCTCCGGGTTGTCGGCGCGGATCGCGGAGGACACGACGACGCAGGTCGCGTCGGAGGCCAGGTGCTCGGCCGCGTGCCCGATGTCGACGCGGGCGCCGAGGGCGCGCAGGGCGTCGGCGGTGGCGGAGTCCTTGGCGTCGCTGCCCGCGACCTTCGCGCCGCGCTGGGCGAGGATCTTCGCGATGCCCGACATTCCGGCGCCGCCGATGCCGATGAAGTGCGGTCGGTCCATGGCGGTGGGCATACGAGTTCTCTCCGATGGTGTGGCGGTGACGTGCGCGGGGCCAGCCTACTGGGCCCCGCCGTCCCCCGTTTTCCGGCCTTCGCGCAGCTTAGGACTCGCTGTGCGCGAACAGTTTCAGGACCGGTACGCCCACCTTGTGGCGGGCCCGTGAGGCCCAGTCGCGATGGAAGAACTCCTCCACCAGGTGCGGCTCGGTCAGGACGATGACCTCGTCCGCGCCCAGGTCGTCGACGGCCTCCTGGAGCACGTCCAGCGGGTGGGCCTCGACCAGGCGGCCCTCTGCCGCGCTGCCCGTGGCCCGCAGTGCCACGAGGGACACCTGAAGGGCGCGCTCGGCGGGCTCCACCGCCTCCTGGCCCTCGGGCACCTCGCCCTCGCGCACGGCGTCGTCGAGCTCGCCGAGCGCGACGTCGTCGATCGCCCGCAGCAGGCGGTCCGCCTGGTCGCCGCGGGGCTGAAGCAGCACATGGAAGGTGACCGGCTCGTCGCCGTGCAAGGTGGTGACGAACTCCACGTCGGCGGACGTCAGGGCCTTCTCGATCATCAATACGCTTGTGAACACGACGGGCGTCCTTCTCCTCCGTGGGCCTCCGCAGGCCTCCGTGGACCATCTGCCGACCGAGCGTCCGGCCCCCTGCGGAAACCATCCTGCCCCCGCCGGAGCGGGGGTTGCGAGATTTAGTGTGCCCCGCGAAGGCGAAACGGAACGGGATATTCCGCCGATTGTCAGGCCGATTGTCAGAAGGGTCGCCCGGTCACAGGCCCCGCCGGTACCGGGTGAACAGGAACCCGGCCTCTTCCAGGATGGACGCCAGTACGAATCGCTCGGGCGCCGCGAGTCCGGGCCCGCCCGCGATGCGCTGCGCCCCGCCCGCGGTCAGCATCGGCGACACCGTCAGGCACAGCTCGTCCAGCGCCTGTGCCGCCACGAACTGGCCGAGCAGCCGCGGCCCGCCCTCGGTGAGCAGCCGCGTCAGGCCGCGCTCGGCCAGCGCGCGCACCACCCGGGCGGGGTCCGCGCCGGCGCCCTCGCCCGCGGTCACGACCTCCGCGCCCGCCGCGCGCGCCGCGGCCATCCGGTCGGAGGACGCGGCGGCGCCGGTCACCACGTACGTGGGCGTGAGCGGGGCGGTGAACAGGGGCAGCGAGAAGTCCAGGTCGAGGCTCGCGCTGACCACCACGATCGCGGGGGCCGGGGCCTGGCCCGCCGCCGCCCTGCGGGCCGCGAAGGCCTCGCGGGCGCGGGCCGGCCGGTAACCCTCCTGGCGTACCGTTTCGGCGCCGACCACGACGGCGTCCGCGAGCCCCCGCAACGTACCGAAGATCCGCATGTCGGTGGCGTTGGAGATGGGCTGGGAGCGGCCGTCGTGCTGGGCGGCGCCGTCGAGCGTCGAGACCATGTTGGCGCGCAGCCAGGCGCCGGTACCGGCGGGGTCGAGGGGTCCGGCGGGATAGGCGTACGCGTCGGCGAGCTCGTCCAGGGACCACTCGCGGTCCGCGACCACCTCGTCGGGACTGGTCTTCGCCGAGGTCGGCGCGGCTGTGTGGTCGGTCACAGGGAACAGGCGTCGCATGCCGCGCAGTCTTACACGTCACCGGGACGGCTCTAGGACGTGTCCGATGGGTCCGGTCGGCTGCGTTCGGGGTGCCTGCTCAGTGTGGCCGAGCGGTGTCTGGTGCGTGCGGCTGCAAGGCGGAGGAGGGCGACGACGCGGAGCGTCGGCAACCGACGACAACGCCGCAGACGTGCGTGCCAGACACCGCGACGCCGACAGGACCCATCGGACACGCCCTAGAGTGGAGAACCGTGTCAGCCACCACCTCCGCCGCCGGGCCGAGCCCCATACCCGAAGCGGCCCCCGTATCCCTGAGCGCCCGTGAGCCGCAGGTGCCCGCGGACCGTCTCGTCGCCGAGATGGTCCCGCCGCCGCGGTTCAGCACGGCCCGCTTCGACACGTACATCCCGGACCCGGGACAGCCCAGCCAGAGCGAGGCCGTACGCGTCCTGAGCACGTTCGCGGCCGGGCTCGGCGGGGCGCATGCCACGGGGTCGGGCAAACGGCGGTGGTTCGCTCGCGCGAAGCAGACGGTTCCGGCCGGGCCGCGCGGCGTCTATCTGGACGGTGGCTACGGCGTCGGCAAGACCCACCTGTTGGCCTCCCTGTGGCACGCGACGCCGGCCGAGCCCGCGCTCAAGGCCTTCGGTACGTTCGTGGAGCTGACCAACCTCGTCGGGGCGCTCGGCTTCCAGCAGACGGTCCGTACGCTCGGCGGCCACCGCCTGCTGTGCATCGACGAGTTCGAGCTGGACGACCCGGGTGACACCGTGCTCGTGTCGACGCTGCTGGGCAAGCTGGTCGACGCGGGCGTCGCGCTCGCGGCGACCTCCAACACGCTGCCGGGCAAGCTGGGCGAGGGCCGGTTCGCCTCGGCCGACTTCCTGCGCGAGATCCAGGGTCTGTCGGCCCACTTCAAGGCGTTGCGCATCGACGGCGAGGACTACCGCCACCGCGGTCTGCCCGAGGCCCCCGCGCCGTACTCCGAGGAGCAGGTCACCAAGGCGGCGTACGCCACCGAGGGCGCCAGCCTCGACGACTTCCCGCACCTGCTCGACCACCTCGCCCGGGTACATCCGAGCCGGTACGGCGCCCTGACCGACGACCTCAAGGCCGTCTGCCTCACGGACGTCACCCCGGTGCCCGACCAGTCGACGGCACTGCGCCTGGTCGTCCTCGCCGACCGCCTCTACGACCGCGAGGTCCCGGTCCTCGCGTCCGGCGTCCCGTTCGACAGGCTCTTCAGCGAGGAGATGCTGAACGGCGGCTACCGGAAGAAGTACTTCCGGGCGATCTCGCGCCTGACGGCACTGGCGCGGGACGCGAAGGGGCTCGTACAGAGCTGAGCGGGCCGTTGCGGCGCCGACTGATCGCGTACGTGTTCAAACCCTCGTGCGAGCGGGGTGTGCGTGCTACACACATGCGGGTCATGTTTCCTGTCCGCCAGCAGGAGGTTGCCCCATGTCAGACACAGAGCTGTCCGAGACAGAGCTGCCCGAGACAGTGCGGTCCGGCGCCGAGCCGTCCGCGACGACCAGACGCCAAGTACTCGCCCGCACCGGAGCGTTGGGGGCGTCGATCGCCTTCACCGGCGCCCTGTCGGAACTCTTCGCGGGCACCGCGACCGCGGCCACCCAGGGCCGCACGGGCTACGGCCCGCTCGTGCCCGACCCCGACGGTCTGCTCGACCTGCCGAAAGGATTCCGCTACCAGGTCCTCTCCCGCGAGGGCGAGCCGCTGCGCTCGGGCGAGGGCAAGGTCCCGAGCAACCACGACGGGATGGCCGCGTTCCGTGGCCGACGGGGCGGAGTCCATCTCGTACGCAACCACGAGAACCGCGCCACCGCGAAGCTGGGCGTGCCCACCGTCAAGGGCCTGACGTACGACCCGGCGGCGAAGGGCGGCTGTACGGCGCTCGCGCTCGACCGGCACGGCCGGGTGGTCGACGAGCGCGTCGCGATCGCCGGCACGGCCGTCAACTGCGCGGGCGGCCCGACCCCTTGGGGCACCTGGCTGACCTGCGAGGAGACCGAGGACAAGGCCGGTACGAGCGGGTACACGAAGGACCACGGCTTCATCTTCGAGGTCGACCCGGTGGATCCGCGGCGCACGGGAGCCGTGCCGCTGACCGCCATGGGCCGCTTCCAGCACGAGGCGGTCGCGGTCGACCCGTGGCGCGGGGTGGTCTACGAGACCGAGGACGCCTTCCAGAAACCCTTCGGCCTGTTCTACCGCTTCCTGCCGAACAAGCCGGAGGGCGGCCGGGGTTCACTGCGCGCGGGCGGCCGCCTCCAGGCGATGCGGGTGCCCGGCGTGCCGGACCTGTCGGCGATCCAGGAGACCGGCGCCACCTTCGACGGCATCGAGTGGGCCGACGTGCCCGACCCGCTGGCCGCCCAGACCCCCATCCGCCACCAGGACTTCGGCCCGAAGGGCATCACCCACGCGCAGAAGCTGGAGGGCTGCTACTGGGGCGGCCGGTGCGTGTACTTCGTCTCCAGCTTCGCGCACAGCGCGGAGGGCTCGGCCGCCGACCACTTCGGCCAGGTCTGGCGCTACGACCCCGCGCGCCGCCGCCTCACCCTCGTGATCGTCTTCGGCCCCGACACCGACATCCAGCTCCCGGGCGAGTCCCCGGACAACATCTGCCTCGCGCCGAGCGGCGGCCTGATGGTGTGCGAGGACGGCGGTGGTACGCAGCATGTGTACGGCGTGACGCGGGGCGGCAAGGTGTACGCGATGGCACGCAACGCCCAGAACCTCGGCACCCCTGAGGAACCCGAGTGGGGTGAATTCGCGGGCGTCGCCTTCTCCCCCGACCACGACACGATGTACGTGAACTGCTACACGCCGGGGACGACGTTCGCCGTGACGGGGCCCTGGCGCAGGTAGCGGCCCTGCCCTGTGGGCTCAGGTGGCCGGGGCGAGCCGCCACAGGGAGGTGACCTCGGCGGCGCGGGCGGCGTGCAGGGGGTCGGTGGTGTCGCTCGCGCGGGGGTGGACGGGCTTGGCGTCGAGGCGGTCGACGACGCGCAGCCCCGCCGCGTCGAAGGCGCCGACGAGCTCGTCCCGGGTCCGCAGGCCGAGGTGTTCGGCGAGGTCGGAGAGGATCAGCCAGCCCTCGCCGCCCGGTTCCAGATGGGCGGCGAGCCCGTCGAGGAAGGCGAGGAGCATCGCGCTTCCGGGGTCGTAGACGCCCTGTTCGACGGCGGAGGTGGGCTTGGCCGGGAGCCAGGGCGGGTTGCACACGACGAGTGCGGCCCGCCCTTCCGGGTACAGAGCACCGCTGTCGACGACCTCGACGGGCTCGCCGATTCCCAGCCGCTCGACGTTGTCCCGGGCGCACGCGAGCGCGCGGGGGCTGCTGTCGGTGGCGACGATCCGGTCGAGGCCGCGGTGGGCGAGGACGGCGGCGAGTACGCCCGTTCCGGTGCCGAGGTCGAAGGCGGTGGCCTCGGGACGCTGGGCGGCGGCGGGCAGCGTGGCGGCGGCGACGAGGTCGACGTACTCGCCCCTGACCGGCGAGAACACCCCGTAGTGCGGGTGGATGTGGCCGCCGATCGCCGGGATCGGCACGCCCTTCTTGCGCCACTCGTGGGCGCCGATCACGCCGAGGAGTTCACGCAGCGACACGACGGTACGCCGCCGGGGCGGGCCGTAGGCCTCCGTGCAGGCCGCCCGGACGTCCGGGGCGCGGCGCAGCGCGAGGCCGTGGTCGTCCTCGAGCACGACGAGCAGCATCCCGAGCACACGGGCGCGGTGGCCGCGGGCCTGGCGGTGCCGGTGGAAGGTCTCGGCGGGGGTGGCCCCCGGCTTCGGCGCGAGCCGGTCGAGCCGACGGCCCAGGGCGCGCAGCAGTTGGCGGGCGCCCTGGTAGTCGCCGCGCCACAGCAGCGCGGTGCCTTCGCAGACCAGGCGGTAGGCGACGTCGGCCTTCGTCCGGTCGTCGGCGACGGTGACGCGGCGGGGGGCGGGGATGCCGCTTTCGGAGTGCCAGTGGGCGGTGAAGGTGAGGGGTTCCGGGGCGGTGCCGGAGTCGACGGGGCCGCCGTCACGGCCGTTGCCGTCGCCTCCGCCCGGCCGGGGCTTCGTCCGGACGGCCTCGGTCCAGGTGATGTCGGACATCGGCGGCTGGTCAACTCCTCGTGGGCGCGGGTTCGGGCCCCGGGGCCATGGAGCGACCGGGAAGCGCTTCAGGACGATTACACAGCCGCTGCCCCCTGGCAAACCCGGACTTCCCGCCCCCCGGGGGCTCCACCCCCGGACCCCCGTATCGGCGCTCCGCGCCTCGTCCTCAAACGCCGGACGGGCTATGTCTCCCACCCGCCCTTTTAGCCCGTCCGGCGTTTGAGGACGAGGCCGTCCAGGCCGACAGCGGGGGTCCAGGGGGCGGCAGCCCCCTGGTTACGGGAAAGGGGCGGGACTGGGGCGCCCCGCGAGGGTCCCGCCCCGCCTACCCCGCCCACCCCATTTATACGGTTATCGTCACGAAGTGATCACTCGCAGCCGCATGTGGACCACCCTCGCCACCCTCGCCACAGCCACCACCCTCCCCCTCACAGCCTGCTCCGCCCCCCAAACCCCAACACTCCACCCACCGGCAGCCCCAGCCACCCCGCCCAAGAAGCACACCCCGCCCACCCTGGCCCCCGGCCCCCAGGGCCAGACCCCGGTCTTCAAGAGCGCCCCCCGCACCAGGGGAACCGCCAAGGCCCCACGCACAGTGGCCCTCACCTTCGACGCCGACATGACGGCAGACCAGGGCCCCCGAGCCGCCGCGGGCGAACACTTCGACAACCCCGCCCTGGTGAACACCCTGCGCCGCCTGAAGGTCCCGTCGACGTTCTTCATGACGGGCCGCTGGGCGGAGGAGTACCCGGCCCAGGCCAGGGCCATCGGCGCCGACCCCCTCTTCGAGGTGGCGAACCACTCGTACAGCCACTACGCGTTCACGAGGGACTGCTACGGCCTGCCCACCGTCCCCGCACACGCGATGCGCACGGACGTGGACCGCGCCTTCGCGGCCTTCCGCAAGGCGGGCGTCAAGCGTCCGCTCCCCTACTTCCGCTTCCCGGGCGGCTGCTACGACCAGCGGGCACTGCGCGCACTCGCCCCGGCCGGTGTGACAGCGGTGCAGTGGGACGTGGTGGGCGGGGACGCGTTCGCGACGGACCCCGGGGCGGTGGCGCGGCAGGTGCTTGACGGGGTACGGCCGGGCTCGGTGGTCGTCCTGCACTGCACCCGCAGCGCGGCCCCGGCGACGGAACGGGCGGTACGGACGATCGTCCCGAAGCTGCGCGAGCGCGGCTTCCGCTTCGTACGCGTCTCGGAACAGATCGCCGCGGCACGCACGCCGCAGTCCACGCGGCCGGCAGGAGCGACCCAGAACTAGGCTGGCGCACATGGCCGACGACGACTACTGCGCCAACGATCGCGCCCCGGGCCCACCGTCCGGCGGCCCCCAGCCGACGGACGGCCCGCCCTTCGCGGAGTGCGTCCTGTGCCGCAAGCCGACGGAGTACCCGGAATCGCACAAGGGCATCACCCTGTGCCCGGTCTGCGAGTGGCAAGAGGCACAACGCACGGCGTGCTCGGGCTGAACCACGACACCCCAGCCCGGCGCGGCCGCCCTCAACCCCGCCGCGAGCACACCCCGCACGAAACCCCCACCGCCACCACCGCGGCGTACCGCCGTCCGACCCCGTCGAGCCGCACCACGTACTCACTGTCCCCGCGCAGGCGCATGTGTCTCGTCCTCGCGCACCGCGCCAGGGGCCCCACGCAGCACGGTCCCACCGCCCTCAGGGCCGGCTCGTCCCCCTGGCAAACTGGACGGGTGACCAGCAACGAGCTCCGCCCGGAGACCACCCCGGACACCTCCGGCACCCAAGACACTCCGGACGCCCAGGACACCCCGCAGGACGGGCAGAGCGCCTCCCAGCCGCACCCCTTCCGTCCCGACCGCACCTCCCGCGACGAGGCCCCGCAGTTCGTGCTGCCCCTGGTGGCCCGGATCGAGCGCGCGGCGCCGCCGGCCCGTACGGACGCGCTGGAGACGGCCGCCCGCGCGGTCCTCGCGATCCTGAGTGACGAGCGGGCGCTCGGTGAGGGCGAGTGGGCGCAGGCGATGCGGGACTGGCAGGACGCGCGCATCCGCAAGGTGGTGCGCAGGGCGCGGGGTGCGGAGTGGCGGCGCGCGGAGGCGCTGCCGGGCATCACGGTGGCGGGCAAGTCGGCCGAGGTCCGTGTCTATCCGCCGGTCCCGCTGGACGGGTGGCCCAAGGACCTGGCTCGCCTCCAGGTCTCGGGCACGGATCTTGACGACCCGGAGCCCCCGCTGGACCCGGACCCGTCCGCGCCGGTCCTCTGGCTGAACCCCGGCGTCACGATGTCGGCGGGCAAGGCGATGGCCCAGGCGGGCCACGGCGCCCAACTCGCCTGGTGGGAGCTGTCCGACGCGGACCGCGCGGCCTGGCGCGACGCCGGTTTCCCCCTGTCCGTCCGCACCGCCCCCGAGTCCCGCTGGCCCGAACTGACCGCGAGCGGACTGCCGTTGGTCAGGGACGCGGGCTTCACGGAGATCGCCCCGGGCTCGTGCACGGTGGTCGCCGACCATCCGGCGCTGCGGCGGGCCTGAGCCCCGTAGCGTCTCCACAGCCCCGCCGCGGCTCGACCGCGGGTCGCGGCTCGACCGCGGGTCGCGTCTCCCTATCACCGGCCCGGAATCACAATCAAGGTCTTGAAGGGCATGCCCTTCCGGGTTACGTTTTCCTGGTCCAGACCAACGGGGGGTCGGGAATGGTGTCCTTTTTGGGGTGCGATTCCGGAATAGGGGAGGGCGTCGCATGAGCGCGATCGGCTGCAGAGCGGAACACTCGCCGTCGCAGCGGCTCATCATTCTCGATTTCGACGGCGTCCTTCTCGACACCGAACGTGTCGCCATCGAAGCGTGGGAATCCGTGCTCGATGAGGCAGGCGTCGATCTGCCGGACGGGATACCCGCACACGCCGACGGGACGCTGGCGCGCGACTCCATGGACGAGGCGCTCATCTCCGCCCTTGGCCAGGAGACGGCGCGCGAGCTCTGGGACAGGTTCGAGCGCGAGAACCAGCGGCGCGCGGACGAGGAGCCGCTTCCGCCGGCCGCGCGGTCCTTCCTGGGCCACTGCCTCGACAAGGGGCACCGGCTCGCCGTCGCCTCCAGCAACTCGCACATCTGGGTGACGGGCCACCTGGACCGGCTCGGCATCAGTTCGCACTTCACCTCGGTCACCTGCGCCGATGACACCCTTCCGCCGAAGCCCGCCCCGGACGTCTATCTCGCCGCCCTGCGGCACGACGGGTCTCCGCGCGGCGGGTGTCCGCCCCACCAGGCGCTGGCCGTCGAGGACTCCTTCGCCGGCCTCGCCTCCGCGCACACCGCGGGCGTTCCCGCCGCCTGGGTCACCTCCCAGCCCGCCGGAACGCGCCCTCCCGTGCCCGTGAGCCATCGCGTTCACGCGCTCGACGAGCTGAATTCCGCACTCTGAACCTCGCCTGAATTTCGCCCGATTTTCCCGACCTTCTCTGCTTTTCACTCACCTTCTCTGACGCTCTTTTACGTTCCCGTATCTGACGCGTCTTGACGTCTCGACGCCTTGGCGTCCCGACGTTCCCAAGACCGCCACTCCGGCACATCAGAGGTCATTTCCTTGAATCTCGCCACCGACATGAGATCTCTGGACCAACGCGTGAGCGAACTCGATCCGCTGCGGTTCTCAGAGCACATCGATGAAGTACCAGGGCTCAACGAGGACGCGGACATGGGCGGCCTGGAGCGCCTTGCGCGTGCGCTCCTCGACCGCGTGCCCGAAGCCGTCACCGACGAGGAAACGGCCAGTGCCGCCCTGCGCGACCTGGGCTTCGTCCTGGCCTCGATCGAGCGGCACGGCATGGACCACCGGTCCCTGCCCGGCGCGGAGGAGACGCTGCTCAAGCTCGGCGGCCTCGTCGACGAAGTGCCGCGTGACAGCGTCTACACGTACGCCCTGCGCAATCCCGGGAACGCGCTGCGGACCTTCACCGGCATCCCCCAGGAGGTCCTGTTCATCGAGGAGGTCCGCAGGGCGGGCATCGCCCTGCGGCCGGCCGTCGACCACCTCATGGCCGCGCTGCCGCTCCCCGCGCGCGACCCCCTCCTCGTGGAGCATCTGGCCGCCGCCACCGAGGCGTTCAAGGTGTTCGCGGACGCCCTGCTCACGGTGAAGCGGAACATCACGCCGGAGGTCTTCTCCACGCGGATGCGGCCCTACTTCCCGCCGATGACGGTGGGCGGCACCGTGCTGTACGCGCCGGGCGGCGCCCAGATGACGCCACTGCTCGTCGACATGGCGGTCCTCAGGCCGGAGCCCGGCGACCCCAGACAGAAGTGGTACGAGCAGTACCTCGACGAGAACCTGCTCTACCTGCCCGCGGCCTACCGCGCGGCGGGCGACACCATCCTCACGTACCGCCCCCTGCTGCCCCGCCTCCTGGACGAGGCCACGGGCGACGCCACGGCGCCCGTACTGGCCCAACTGCGGCTGCTGATGCGAGAGATCCTGCACTTCAGGCTGCCGCACCTGCAGCTCGCCCGCGCCAACATGCGCATACGCCCCGACGGCTCCCTCGGCAGCGGCGGCTACACCACCGACTCCCTCGACCACCTGGTCGAGCTGACCACCGAGCGGCACCAGCGGCTTTCCGACGCCTTCGCGGCCGCGCCGCCCCTCGACCACGCCACGGCATAAGGCGGAAGAGATGTTCACGTCCTTCGCACCGGGAACCATCCACCACCCGCTGACCGCACCGCTCGGCCCCCTCAAGCCCGCGGACGAGACAGCGATCCGCTATCCCACCCGCCTGAACGCCATGGCGCTCCAGCCGGGCGCCATCGCGGGCGACAACAACCTGATCTACGACGCGGGCGAACTGGTCTTCTCCGTCGCGCGGTTCCACCGTGTACGGCTGCGCAGGCTCGCCCCCGGCGAGGGGCTCTCGCTCGACCCGGCCGTCGCGCGGCCCGCGCTCGTCGAGCACGCCGCCCGCATCATGTGCGCCGCTCTCGGCGTCGGCTGCGACCTGTACGTGAGCGTGGACAGCGACCCGCTGCCCGTGCACGCGGGCTTCGGCTCCAGCAGCAGCCTGATCGCCGCGGTCGCCACCGCCGTCAACCACCTCCACGGCAACCCCGTGGACCGCGCGGACCTGCTGCCCTTCCTCACCAGCAACCACGGCGAGGAACACACCGAGGGCAGCGACCGGCTCATGCCCGTGCAGTGCATCGGCGGTTCCGCCGCCTCGGGCCTCTACCCCGGCGGCGTGCAGGTCGTCGCGGGCCGCAGCACCGTCGTCCTCACCGCTTCCGTACCGGAAGGTCTTTCGCTGGTCATCGGCGTGCCCACCGCGCTGCGAGAGCGGTCGACGGACGAGCTGATGGCCGCCGAGATCGACCAGTTCGACCGCTTCCGCGCGACCGGCGAGCGCTGGGCGCCCACCATCGCCTTCCGGATGCTCCACGAGGCCATGCCCGCCGCGCTGCGCGGCGACCTCGGCCCGCTGGGAGACCTCGTCTTCGACTACCGCTTCCGCATGGGAAGCATCGAGAACTGCTCCTTCTCCCACCCCGGACTCACCGAACTCGCCACGCGACTGGAGCCGTTGAAGACCGACGGCACGGCGACCGTCCTCGCCCTGTCGTCCGTCGGCCCGGCGTTCTTCGCGCTCACCGCCGACCCCGACACGTGCGAGTCCTTCTTCGCGGAGCACGGCATGCGCGTCATCCGGGCCCTCCCGCACAACGGCACCTACGAAGAGATCGAGCCCACCCGATGACTCTCCCCGCCACCGCGACCGAGCGCGCCGCCGCGTACTGGAACGCCCCGGAGACGGTACGCGACTTCGCCGCCCTCACCGCCCAGCCCTACCTCGTCGAGATCCTCTCCCGGTACGCCGATGACCTCACGGGACCCGCCCTCGACCTCGGCTGCGGCGGCGGGCGCAACACCGTCGCCCTCCTCGAACACGGCTGCGCCGTCGTCGCCGTGGACCTGCACGAGGCCATGGTCGAGGCGACCCGCGCCGCCACCGCCCGCTTCCCCGAAGGCCGGGTCACGGTCCGGCGGGGCGCGGCCCACGCCATCCCCGCCGACGACGACACCTTCGCCCTCGCCGTCTGCTACGGCGTGCTCCACAACGCTCCCACTCCCCAGCAATTCGCGGCCTGCATACGGGAGTTGGCGCGCGTACTGCGCCCCGGTGCCGTACTCGCCCTCAACACCTTCACCTCCGACTCCCTCGACCCGCAGTTGCGCCCCGGGGAGACGGCCGGCCAGTACGTGCTGCCCGACGGCGTTCCGATGACGCTGCTGCCCGCCGAGGAGGTCCTGGCGGGGCTGGCCACCGTGGGGCTGCGGCCCGAGGGTGCCGTGCACACGTACGTACGCGATCTCGACGTCGGTCCGCGTGCGGTGCTCCGCTGCGAGCTGCGCCGCGACGCGGGCGGCGGCAGGGGCGAGGGCACGGGCGGCAGCGGGGGTGTGAACCGGGATGCCTGATCTGCACGACGGGTCGACCGAGTGCGACCCGTTCCCCGAAACCGCGCTGCCCACCGACGAGTTGGCCGCCGTCCTGGCCGACCGGCTCGCCGAGGTGCCCGAGTGGCGGTCCGCGAAGGACCCGGTGCGGCTCGGCTTCGCGATGAGCGAGCCGCACCCCCTCGCCCTGCACGCCGCCGGCATGTTCGCGGCCCGCAACCCCAACAACGTCGGCGTGCACACCCGCTTCGGCGACGGCGTGCGCGGCACCCGCCGGCTCGAGCGGGAGGCGGTCCTCGCCCTGGGCGGCCTGATGCGCGCCGACTCCGCCGACGGCTATCTGACCAGCGGCGCCAACGAAGGGACGCTCGCCGGTCTGCGCGTGGGCCGCAACGCCCTGCGGGCCGCGGGCTGCCGCCGGGTGCTCGTCATCGCCTCCGCCCTCACCCACCACTCCGTCGCCAAGGCCGCCGAGATCCTGGACCTGGGCTTCAAGGCCCTTCCCGCCAAGCCCAGTTGGGTCCTCGAACCGGCCGCCCTGGAAGAGGCCTTCGACGCCCTTGAGGCCGACGGCGAGGACACCGGCGTCATCGTCGTCTCCACGGCGGGCTACTACAACACGGGCCTCACCGACCCGGTCGACCGGATCAGCGCGCTCCTGGGCCGCCGCACCGACGCGCCGTCCCGGCTGCGGTTCTTCCACCACGTCGACGCCGCGCACGGCGGCATGATCCTGCCGTTCACCGCGCCGGACATCCCCTTCGACTTCCGCAACCGCTTCGTCCACTCGATGGTCCTCGACCCCCACAAGTCGGGTCTGATGCCCTACAGCTGCGGGGTGTTCCTCTGCCGCAAGGGCCTGCTCGGGCACGGGGCGATCTCCGCTCCCATGTCCGGCTTCGTGGACGAGACGGTCACCGGCTCCCGCTCGGGCGCCACCGCCGCCGCGCTGTGGTCCCTGGTCTTCGGGCTCGCCGCCGAGGGCTACCGCGAGACGTTCCGCGGCTGTCTCGACCTCAGGGGGCGCCTCGGCGACGTCATCCTGGCGGCGGACCCGGACGCGGTGCTCCTGCCCTCGCCCGGGAACACCGTCCTCGTCGTGGGCTTCTCCACGGAGGGCGGGCACCTCCCCGGCGCGCTCAGGGAGCACTACCGGCTCGTCGGCAACGCCCTGCCCTGGACGGACGCCCAGGGGCGCGTGACGGACCGTCTCTTCCACCACTTCTACGTGATGCCGCACATGACGGTGAGTCATGTCGACGGGTTCGGGGCCGATCTGGCGGCCGCCCTCGCCGCGCCCGTCGGTCCAGAGGGGCGTCCCGCGCCCGTCACGGAAGCCGAGCGCGCCACGACCGAGCCGCCCGTGCCCGCCGAGCTGAAGCACCTGCGCGGCACCAGCGCCTGCCTGCGCCATCTCGTCGTGCACCCGCCCCAGCGCCGGGACCCGGACGACTACCCGCACGCCTACTCCTTCCACACCTTCCGCAACCGCGCCGAACTCGGCGAGCAACTGCGGGTGGAGACCTGGCCGCCGTCCACCGACACCGAGGCGCAAGGTGGCGGCGAACTGCTCGTCTACGCACCGGACTTCGACGCACCCTTCGCCAACGAGCTGTTCGGCGTCCTGTCGCCGCGCAAGTTCTCGCTGGAGGTCCTGGACCGCAACCAGCAGAAGCTGTCCCTGGTCGGCGCCGCCCACCTGTCCGTCTTCGAGGACGCCGATGAGCGCCCGCACACCCCCGTCCTGCTCGCCAACTTCCACGGCGACGGCGGCTTCCGCTCCGCCGAGTACAAGTGGGGGGACCGCTGGCACGCCGACGAGCTCCAGGTGTTCGAGGACTCCCTGGTCGTCAAGGTCGGCAAGGACGCCCGCAGCATCCGCCGCACCGGCGACGACTACTCCTTCTCCATCGACACCTCGCTGGAGCTCAGGGTCACGCTGACCGACGGCGACGCCCCGCCGCGCCTGGAGCGGGTGGCGCAGCACACCGACCCCGCGCTGCCGCGCCGCCGCCACCTGCTGCGCGGCCAGTACCAGCGCTTCCCCAACCGGTTCTTCGACGTCATCGTGTCGCTCACCGTCGGGCGCGGCTTCACCGGCACGGTCGGCACGGACGACCTCCTCGCCGAGGCACTCCAAGGCGGCCCGCTGCTCGCGCGCTCCGCGGACCTCGGCCTCGCGCGGGTGCTGCCGCGGTTCGCGGAGGGGCGGCTGGTCACCGGCCTCGAAGAGGTGCGGGGCGAAGGCTCGTACGAGATGTCCGTCGACCTCGGCCTGGGTGCCCGCCTGCGCCGGGAGCTGGAGGGCATCGACGTCACCGAACCCGAGAACCTCGAACCCCGGGACGTGGTCGCCTGGGCCGAGCGCCTCCACCCCGTCGCCCGTCGGCTGCAACTCGCGGCCGTCGACCGCGACGGCGTCCGGCACCCGCACTGGCCCACCGGGGCGAGCGGCGGCAAGGCGTCCGCGGTGAGGGGCAGCACGGCATGAACACCCTCGCAACAGCCGTACTGTGGACCGTACTTGGCTGGGGAGTCCTCCTCACCGGCCGGGCCGTCGTCACCGCACGCGCGCTCCAGGCCGCACGCCGCACCCCCGTCCCCGCGCCGGGCGAGGGCGCGCCGCACGTCGCCCTGCTCATTCCGGCGCTGCGGGAACAGGACCTCCTGTCCGAGGTGGTGGGCGCGGTGGCCCGCCTCGACTATCCGTCCGAGCTGCTGCACATCGTCGTGATCACCACCGAGCGCGAGGAGCGCGACCGGCGGGATCACCTCGCCGAACTCCCGGACCTGGAGCGGCTCCTGCGCGCGGCACCGGACGACGCGACCGCCGGGGCGCACCTGTCCGGCATCGTGCCGTCCTCCCGCGCCCGCGACGTGGCGGCCCGGGTGCGGACCGCCACGGAGCCGTCGCGGGTGCTGCGCGACGAGATCACCGCCACCCCCACCACCCGGGACGTGGCCTCGGCACTGCTTCCCGACATCGCCGCCCGTCATCCCAAGACCGCCTTGCACCACCTGCACTATGACGAGCCGTCAGGCGCGAAGAGCAGTCAACTGGTGTACGCGGTCGAGCGACTCGGCGACCTGCTGCCCCGGGACGCCGTCCCGTCCCGCACCTACGTCGGCGTCTACGACGCGGACTCCCAGCCGGACCGCACCACGCTGCGCCATCTCGCCCACGAGACCGACAAGGCCCACCGCGCGGGACACGCCCCGCCCACCCTCGTACAGCAACTGCCGCTCCAACTGCGCCGCCCGCACGCCGCCCGCCCCGGCGTAGCCGACCTGGTGCTGCGCGCCCACGCCGTGGCCGACCTGCGCCGCCGCATGGGCGTCGAGGCGCACCGGCTGCGGGCCAGGGCCCGGCTGCGCGCGCTGCGGCTGCCCGACGGGCTGCGCACGGCCCTGGCCCCGGTCGTCTACGGCATCGGCGCGGGCCTGTTCGTCCGCCACGACAAACTGGTGTTGATCGGCATGTACGAGGAGCCGGTCGACGACCTCCTCGTCGGCTACAAACTGTCGGCCGCCGGAGAGAGCGCCGTGGTGCTTCCGGTCCACAACCTCGTGGACCGCTACGCCCGGGTCGGTGCGCTCGCGAAGGCGTACAGCCTCGTCGCCCTCGGCAGTGTGGCGGGCTGTCTGCGGCTGCTCCGTGATCCCGCGCTGCGCGCCTACGGGCCGCGCAACACCGTGACGCTCGTCAAGGAGGGTCTGGACACCGTGTGGTGGTTCCTGGGGCCGCCCTGCGTGGCCGCCGCCGTCGCCGTGCTGACCGTGAACGGCGCCCACCGGCCGCTCCTGACGTGGGCCGTCGCGGCCGCCGCGTATATGGTCCTGCATGCCCTGATCAGCATGAGTCTCGCCACCCGCTTCCTGGAACGCCACGAAGGCGCCCGCGCGCGGGCCGAACCACCGGTCGGCGGCGGGGCGCCCGGACTGCTGCTGCCCCTGATGCTCCTGCAACCGGTGCTGCACTGGCTCGGCCCTCTGCGCCTCGCCACCGCCCGCGCCCTCGGCCCGCTCGCCCGGCGCCCGCTCGCCATGGGCAAGACGGAACGCTGACCCCGGCCCACCCCCGACCGACCACCGACCCCGCTCAACACCCGTACGACGCAAAGGATCTCCCCACCGTGAACTCCCCCGCCGCCGCCCCCGAGCACCACGCCCAGGGCACCGACACCCCAGAGATCCGCCTGTCGACCGTGGTGATGGCCCACCCGCGGCGCGCGGACGCCGCCCGCGCACTGTGCGCACGCCACCCCGAGCTGGACGCCCGCCTGATCACCGACCCCGACCCGGACGGGCCGCCCTCCGCGCTGCGCACCGCCCGGCTCGCCTGGCAGTCGGTCGCCCCCGGCGCCACCCACCACCTCGTGCTCCAGGACGACGCGATCCTCGCCCCCGACTTCGCCGCGCGCGTACGGGACTTGATCGCCGCCCGGCCCGCCGCGTCCCTGAGCCTGTTCACGGAGTGGGGCTCGCGCACCGCCAACGCCGTGCGCGTCGCCGCCCTGCGCGGCCACGCCTGGGCGCCCGTCGTCGACGACTACCTGCCCTCGGTCGCCCTCGTGCTCCCCGCCGAACTCGCCCTCGGCTTCGAGGAGTACGCCACCGCCAAGACGGCCCAGGAGGACACCGACGACGTGGCGCTCCTCGGCTACCTCGCCGCCGCCGGAACGGAGACCGTCGTGCCGGTCGCGGGCCTCGTCGACCACGCCAACCCCGCGAGCCTCGTCGGCAACGACGTGATGGGGCCGCGCAGCGCCGCCTGCTTCCCCACCACGGCCCCCGCTCTCCCGCAGGGCCCGCAGGAGCTCGTCCGTCTGGACACCGTTCCGTACTTCTGCTGGTGGGAACAGCTCGCCGTCGCCTACGTGCGCGACGCCTCGGCCCCCGACGGCTGGCGGCGCGTCCCGGCCGAGGACGCCCTCCTGGAGCGCGGCATCCCCCGCGCACGCGTCGTCGAGGCGTTGCGCGAGGCGCTGGACCGGTTGCCGCACCGTGGCTTCGTACACGACCGGGTCAGCGACGTGCTGCTCACCGAGATCTGGACGACTGCCTACGCCCTGGGCGTGGTGACCCACGAGAGCGGCGGTGCGCCCGACTTCGCCGCCCCCCTGGCCCCCGCCGCGCTCGCCACGCTCGCGCCCGGCGCGCTGCGCCGCGTGGTGCCCGCGGGATGGCTCGCGGGCGTGGGCGAACTGCTCGCGCCGCTGGTGGCGGACGGCGTGGCGCGGGGCGCGGAGGCGAGCGCGGGCACGGACGCGAACACGGGCTCGGGCACGGAAGCGGGCGCGTGAGCGCGCCGCCCCCGGCCATCCGCGTCGACCGCGTCACCAAGACCTTCCGCAGCTGGGAAAGCACCGAGGGCCGCTCCTGGAAGCGGCCCTTCCAGCGGCGGCGGGCGCGGCGCACGGCGGCGCTCAGCGAGGTCGGCATGACCGTCGAGACGGGCGAGTTCATCGGGCTGCTCGGCCAGAACGGCGCGGGCAAGTCCACGCTCATCAAGGTCATGACCGGCCTGCTGCTCCCGGAGTCGGGCACCGCCCGCCTCTACGGCCTGGACCCCTACGCCGACCGCGAGCGCAACGCGCACACCATGGGCGTCACCTTCGGTCAGCGCACCCAGCTGTGGTGGGACCTGCCCGCGCACGACTCCTTCACGATCCTGCGCGACATCTACGGCCTGCCCGAGGCGGAGTTCCGCGCCACGCTCACCGAGCTGAACGACGTCCTTGCCCTGTCGTCCTTCTGGGACACGCCCGTGCGCTTCCTCTCGCTCGGCCAGCGGGTGCGCTGCGATCTGGCGGCGGCTCTCCTGCACCGGCCCCCACTGCTGTTCCTCGACGAGCCGACCATCGGCCTCGACGTCCTCGTCAAGGACCAAGTACGCACCCTGCTCGGCGACTTGGCGCGCACCGGCGACCACACGATCGTGCTCACCACCCACGACATGGCGGAGGTGGAGGCCCTGTGCCGGCGCCTCGTCGTCATCGACGCGGGCCGTGTCGTCTTCGACGGCGAGCGCGGCGAACTCGCCGGGGCGGCGCACCACCGGCGCACCGTCGTGGTGGAGTTCGAGACGCCGCCCGGACCGCTGAGCCTGCGCACCGCCGAGGTCGTGTCCGCCGACGGCACGACCGTCCATCTGCGCCCGCACCCCGGTGCCGAACAGCGCCAGGTCACCGACGAGTTGCTGTCCGCACACTCCGTACGCTCCGTGGTCTTCGACGGCACGAAGGTCGAGGACGTCCTGCGCACCCTGTACGCGCGCCGCCCGGAGACCGCCGCCGCGGCGGCCCCCACGGGAGGCCCGGCATGACCGCTCCGGGGCCCGAGTCCTTGGGAATGCAGGCGTCGGCGGGAGATCGGGCGACGGCGGGACGTCGGCGATCGCGCGCCCACCGCCTCGCGGCGCTGGTGCCGCGTACGGAGTGGGCGTACCGCCCGCGCATCGCGGCGACCGCGTTCATCATCGTCACCCAGGTCTTCCTCTATGTCCTGCTGTGGCGCGCCCTGTACGGCGAGGGCGATGACACGGTCGCGGGCATGGACGTCACCCAGGCCGTGACGTACTCCGTCCTCGCCACCCTCATGGGCACCGGCCGCGTCATCATGGAAGGCGCGTCCCAGGAGACCGCGCAGAGCAAGATCCGGGACGGATCCGTGGTGTTCTGGTTCACCCGGCCCGTCTCCGCCCGCCGCTACTGCGCCTGGCGGGGTCTCGGCGAGAGCCTGTACGCCACGACCTGGCTGCTCTCGGGCCTGGCCATCGGCCTGGCGACCGGCCTGGTCGCCGCGCCGCCCTCGGCCGCCGCAGCGTCGGTCGCCACTCTCTCGTACGCGCTGGGCCAGGGCGTCTTCTACCACCTGGCGCTCCTGGTGGACCTGACGAGTTTCTGGACCATCACCAGCTTCGGCATCAACCGTCTCGCGGCGTTCGCGCAGACGCTGCTCTCCGGCGCGCTGATCCCTCTGTGGTTCTTCCCCTCGTGGTTCACCGCCGTCTCCGGCCATCTGCCGTTCTCCGCGACCGTGCATGTGCCCGTCTCCCTCTACACGGGCCGCATCGCGGCCGCCGACGCCTGGCCCCAGCTGCTCGAACAGGCCGTGTGGTGCCTCCTGTTGGCCGCCGTCGGCCGCCTCGTGTGGCGTCGCGCGGCGCGCCGCCTCCTCGTCCTGGGTGGTTGATCCGATGTCTCCGATGTCTGCGATGCCCCCTTCCCCGCGCTCCGGCCACGTCAAGCCGCTGGTGCCGGAGTCGCCCGTGCGCCGCCCCGTGGGCCGTATGCGGCTCGCCGCGGTCATCCTGCGCGCCGGTGTTCGCAGCCAGTTGGCCAACCGCGCGGACTTCGCCATGGCCATCGCCAACGGAGTCACCTACCAGGTGACGGTGCTCCTGTTCGCCACGGTCATCTTCGGCCGCTTCCCCTCCCTGGCCGGCTGGGGAGTGGGCGAGGTCCTGCTCATCAACAGCATCCGCATGCTGGGCCACGGCCTGTACATGCTCTTCTTCGGCAACCTCGGACTGCTCCCCCATCTCTTGCGGGACGGACGCTTCGACGCCTTCCGCACCCGCCCGGCCCCCGTGCTGCTCCAGGTCTTCACGTACGAGGCTCCGGTGAACGCCGTCGGCGACCTCGTCGTCGCGTGCGCGTCGCTCAGCGTGTGCCTGTCCCTCCTCGACGTCGAGTGGACCGTGGGCATGGTGGCGTTCCTGCTGGCGGCCGTCGTCGGCGCCCTGGTGATCGAGCTGGGCCTGAACCTGCACATCGCGGCGCTCGTCCTGCGCTTCCGGGGCAGCGAGTCCCTGTTCTTCTGGCTGGACAGCGTGTCGGGCACCTTCGGCAACTACCCGCTGGGCCTGTTCCCCTGGGTGCTGCAGGGTGCCTTCACCTTCGTCCTCCCCATCGCCTTCGCGGGCTTCTACCCCGCGGCATGGCTCACGGGCCACGCCGACACGGCGCCCTTCTCCGCGGCCCTGGCCTTCGCCTTCCCCGCCGTCGCGGCGGCCCTGCTGTGGTCGGGGCTCGCGTGGTGGCGGCGCGGGGTGGCGTTCTACGCACGCAACAACTGACGGAAGGCACATCCAAGTGGTGGCTACTCCGCGGCGCACGGACATCGTGATCCCGCTCTTCGACCACTTCGAACCGCTCGACGCGATCGGGCCGTACGAGATCCTCGCGTACGTGCCCGGCGCCACCGTACGGTTCGTCACGGCCGAACCTGGCCTCGTCCAGGACGTGTTGGGCTCCCTGCCCGTGCACGTCCCGACCGGGTACGCCGAGGTGGAGCAGTGCGACGTCCTCCTGATCCCGGGCGGTGGCAGCTTCAAGGCCATGGTGGACGACGCCGATTTCCTCGGCTGGGTGCGCCGGACGCACGCCGGCACCCGCTTCACCACCTCGGTCTGCACCGGTTCCCTGGTGCTCGGCGCGGCCGGCCTCCTCGACGGCCTGACCGCCACCACCCACTGGGACGCGGCCGCCGACCTGGAGTCGTACGGCGCCGTCTACACCCCCGAGCGGGTGGTCCGGCAGGGCAGGGTGATCACCTCGGCCGGGGTCTCCTCCGGCATCGACATGGCAGTCCGCCTTGCCGCCCTGCTCACCGACGACGTGACGGCGCAGGCCATCCAGCTCTACACCGAATACGACCCACAACCACCCTTCGACACCGGCTCGGTGGCCAAGGCCCCGCCCGAGGTGCTCGAACGGGCCCGCGCTCTGAGCCCGCCTACTTCACCTTCCCCGCGAAGATCGCCGGCTCCGCCTCGAAGTCCGGGGTGACCTCGATCTGCACGTACGTCTGCGACTTGGGCAGTTCGCAGGCGAGGGTGGCCGTAATGGAGCGGCCGGGGCGCAGATGGGTCTGGGGCCGGCCGTCGAGGCCGTACTCGCTGTCGAAGATCTCCTCGCCGCCCCTGCCCTCGTCGCCGTACTGACAGAGGACCGACAGTTCGCTCACGTCGATGACCTTGGGCGTGCTGTTCTTGAGCTTCAGGGTGAACTTCACGTACAGGGTCTTCTCCGGGGAGGCGTACGCGCCCGAGACGCCGCGGGAGAAGGCGGCGAGGGACACCTGGTTCTTGTTCTCGTAGACGGCGGTGCCGGTGAGGCCGAGGGTGTCGTCGTCGGGCTCGGGGGCCGACTCGGGCTCGGACTCGGCCTCCGGCTCCGCCGAAGGGGAGGCGTCCGAGTCCGCGGGGGCCGCGCCGGCCGTCACGGTCTCGGTGACCG
>NZ_BMNG01000003.1:0-393543 GCF_014646335.1 Streptomyces lasiicapitis | reverse complement strand
CGGTCTCGGTGACCGTGACGGCCGCCCGGTTCGGCGTGCGCACGCATCGTGGCCGAGCCGTGACACAGAGCCCGCCGCGCCCTCTCAGCCCTGGAGCGCCCCCTCCACCGGCCAGGCCCGCAGCGTCTCGTCGAGCCTGTCGTACGCCTCGTCGAACCACTCGTCCGTGAGCAGGACGGTCACCGTCACCGTCGTCAGGGACATCGTGTGGTCCGCGACCGTTACGTGGGCGCGCTCGCCGTCCGGGTCCAGTTCCACCGAGAGTTCGGGGGTGCGGCGGCCCTCGCGCCAGGTGGTGTCGTCGCCGCCGTCGAGGGTGTCGAGGGTCGCGCGCCACTCGGTGAGGTCCTCCGGGGACACCGACGTGGCGAGCGTGCCCCGTACGAAAGCGGTGTCGACGAGGATCTCGCCGACCAGCTCGTCGGCCCCCGAGCGCCCCGGCGCGGGGCGCTTCCCGGTGATCCGGACGATCACGCTGTTGTCCTCGCCCTCCAGGCGGATCAGGTCGATCGGCTCCTCGGACGCCATGGCCCCTCCAGTTCCCCGTGTGCCGCACCGCCCGGTCGAACAGCCCCCGCGCACCGTCACGTTCCTCACGCCCCCGTGCGCGCGGCCCGCCCCGGCGGCACCGCTTGCGATCGTGTCCCCCGGACCCTAGTCGAGACCACTGACAGTGCCGAGGCCCCCAGCGCCCCCACCACCCCGGGCACCCCGCCACACCCCCCGGCCGCGTGAGCCCGGTCACACAACCTTCACACCGCTGAACATCACCCCCGCCGCTCCCGTACCTTCCGGTACCACCAAGTGGCTCGGCCCACGGCCGGGTTACGGCTCGGGAGGCACTTTGCGCATCAGGCACATGGGGCGTGTGAACGGCACCGCCCTGATCATCGCGGCCCTCGTCGTCACCGTCGGCGCGCTCGCCTTCCCGGTGTGGTCCTACGCCGACCGCTCCGGCACCGGCGAGGCGAACCTCAACGCCGGGAGTGTGGCCACGCGTTGGGGGCCCCTCTCGGCAACCGACCGGGACTTCCTCGTACGGGTGCGGCTCGCGGGACTGTGGGAGATACCCGCGGGGCAGCAGGCCGTGGAGCGCGCGCCGAGCAAGGCCATCAAGGACGCGGGCGACCACCTCATCGTCGGCCACGCCGACCTCGACGAGCGGGTGCGCGGCGTCGCCTCCCAGCTCGGCGTCGAGCTGCCGAACCAGCCGAACGCCCAACAGCAGGGCTGGCTGCGGGAGTTGACGGAGGCCGACGGCGAGACGTACCAGCGCAAGTTCGCGAATCTGCTCCGCGTCGCGCACGGCAAGGTCTTCGCCCTCGTCGCCCAGGTGCGCGACACCACCCGCAACACGCTCGTGCGGCAACTGGCGACCGACGCCAACCAGACCGTCCTCGACCACATCACCATGCTCGAGAACACCGGCTTCGTCGACTACGACTCCATCGCCAACGGCGCCGCCGGGAACTCCACCGCCAGCCCGACAGGCCCCCCGCCGCCCGGCGGCGACGCGCCCCCGCAGCCCGACCCCGCGGGCCCCACGGGCGACGTCTCGGGCACGTCACGGCCCTCCCCGGCCCCGCCCGGTACCGTCAACACGGACCGGCCCGAACCTCAAATGTAGCTCTGAACCCGCTGATCAGGGGGTTCGTCCCGGTCTTGCGCGGTCATGACTCCCGGTACGTCGAAACGCACGGTGGAAGCGGACGGGAGGGCCGGCGACAAGGGCGTCACACACGGCCGGAACGGCACCAACAGCGATCAGGGGGACGGGAACATGACCGCACGGGGGACTGAAACACGTACAAGGCCGCAGGGCACCGCCGCGGCACAGCTCGGCACGACTGCGGAGCGGCTCGGCGCGACCGCCGCACAGCTCGGCACGGGGATCGGATGGCGGCCGGAGATCGCGGACGCCGTGGAGCGCATGCCCGGCATCGACTGGGTCGAGGCCGTCGCGGAGAACGTGTGCCCGGGGCACCTCCCGGACTCGCTGGTACGGCTGCGCGAACGCGGCGTGACGGTCGTGCCGCACGGCGTCTCGCTGGGGCTCGGCGGCGCCGAGCGCCCGGACCAGGCCCGCCTCACCGCGCTTGCCGAGCGGGCCGAGGCGCTCGGCTCGCCGCTGGTCACCGAGCACATCGCGTTCGTACGGGCCGGGGGCGCGCTCACCGCGTCGCAGCACCTCGAAGCGGGGCACCTGCTGCCCGTGCCGCGCACCCGCGACGCCCTGGCCGTACTGTGCGAGAACGTCCGCATCGCCCAGGACGCGCTGCCGGTGCCGCTGGCCGTCGAGAACATCGCCGCCCTCATCTCCTGGCCCGGCGAGGAGATGACGGAGGGGCAGTTCCTGTACGAGCTGGTGGAGCGGACCGGCGTACGGCTGCTCATCGACGTCGCCAACCTGCACACCAACCACGTCAACCGCGGCGAGGACCCGGCCCGCGCCCTGGACGAGCTGCCCGTCGAGGCGATCGCGTACGTCCACGTGGCGGGCGGCTTCGAGCGGGACGGCGTCTGGCACGACAGCCACGCCCACCCGGTGCCCCGGCCCGTCCTCGACATCCTCGCCGGCCTCGCCGCGCGCACCCGCCCGCCGGGCGTGCTCCTGGAGCGGGACGAGAACTTCCCCGAAGAGGGCGAGCTGGAACGGGAGTTGGACGCGATCAGGGAGACGGTGGCGTCGGCCTCACCGAAGGCTTTCACCACCTCCCAGGCCTCCACGGCACCCCCGAAGACGGCCGCCGCCCCTGATGCCCCCGAGACCCGCCAGCGCGTGGCCCTCTCGCAGGCCGCACTCCTCTCCGCCCTCGTCGCCGGAACCCCCGCACCCGAGGGCTTCGACGGGGCGCGGCTGCGGGTGCAGAGCCGGGCGCTGACCGCCAAGCGGGCGGACGTCGTGGCGAAGGTCGCCCCGGAGCTGCCGACGATCCTCGGCGACGGCTACCGCCTCGCGTTCTTCGCGTACGCACGCACCCGCCCCATGACGGGCGGCTACCGCAGGGACGCCCTGGACTTCGCCGAACACCTGCTGCTCGCCGGGCGGCCCGAGGACCCCGAGGCGCGCGGCACGCTCACGGCCTGGTGGCTGGAGCGCTCGGGCCCGGCACCGCTCGAAGGCCGACCCTTCACGCGCTGGCTGCGCACGCGCACGGCACGCCTCGCGCTGCGCCGGGCACGGCGGCGGACACCCGGCCACCCCGGGCCGGGCCTGCCCGCGCACCCCGCCCACCACGACCACGGCGTCGTGGACGCCGACCCCGCACCGGCGACGTAACGCGACCCTCCGGTTCCGTAGATACGCCGACGCACTCTGTCGTACTCCGCCCGATAAGCCCGCCGTCCCGTCCGTGCCGCGCACTAGCGTGCGGTGGCGCGACAGGAGGCGTGATGCGATCCCGAATCATCAGCGGCAGCGGCCTCGTCCTGGTGGGGCTCCTCGCCACGCTCGCCGCGCTGATCTATCCGGTCTGGTCGTACGAGGACCGGTCCGGCACCCAGCTCGACGCGCTGACCTCGCAGAGCGTGTCGACCCGGTTCGGGCCGCTGTCCGCGCTCGACCGGGACTTCATCACCAAGGTGCGCCTCGCCGGCCTGTGGGAGCTGCCCGCGGGCCAGCAGGCCGGGGAGCGCGGCACCACGCGGGCCGTGCACACGGCGGGCAAGCACCTGGTGGAGGGGCACACCTTCCTGGACGCGCGGGTGCGCGAGGTCGCCGCCGCGCTGCGCCTGGAGCTGCCGAGCCAGCCGAGCGCCCAGCAGCGCCGCTGGCTGGACGAGCTGAGCGCGGCGCGCGGCGCGGCGTACGACGAGAGGTTCGCGAACATCCTGCGGCGCGCCCACGGCAAGGTCTTCTCGCTGGTCGCCGAGGTCCGCGCCACCACCCGCAACTCGCTGGTGCGCGCCCTCGCCGACGACGCGAACACCACGGTCCTCGACCACATCCAGGTCCTGGAGGCCACGGGCCTGGTCGACTTCGACGGTCTGGCACGCGACGCCGCCTCCGCCGATCCGCGCCCGCCGACCCGCTCCCCCGCCCCGCCGGGCCCGCAGGACTCCCCGCCGACCGCTCCCCCGGCGTCCGCAACCGCCACCCCCTCGTTCACGTTCCCCCTGCCGCCGCCCGTCTCACGGCCGAACCCGCGTCCGTCCACATCGTGAAATCCCTGTGGCGCGGTCACACCGCCTTCACATAGAAATCCGGCATGTTCTGGGTACCGCTGCTGCTCCTCGCCTGTGCTCTCGCCGCGCTGTCCTGCGGACGGCTGTGTCTGGCCGCGATGCAGGCCGCCGCCGTCGAGGCGAGGGAGCGCAAGCAGAAGACGGCGCGGCAACTCACGCTCTACGAGGCGGCGTTCCTGTCCGGTGGTCCCGGGCGGGTCGCGGACGTGGCGCTGCTCTCGATGGCGCGGGGGCGGCGGCTGCTGCTCGCGCACACGGGGTGGGCGACCGTGGTGGACCCGGTGGCCGGGGACGACATGGAGCGAACGGTGCTCGGTGCGATCGGGCCCGCGGGGCAGTCGCGGATAGCGCCGGTGCGCCGGGCCGCGGCGGCCGCGGACTCCGTGCGGGCGCTGGCGGACCGGCTTGTCGCGGCGGGCCTCGCCGTGCCGGACGGGGCCTGGTCGGGGATCGCGGGCGCGGCCCGGCAGGTGCGGGCGGCGGCGGTCGCCGTGGCGGCGCTCGGGGTGTGCGCGACGTTGCTCCCGGGGCAGGGCGGTGAAGGGGAGACGCCGGTCGCGGTGTGGTTCGCGCTGCCGTTCTTCCTCACCCTGAGCTGCCTCGCCATCGCCCGGTTCGAGGTGCCCGCGACGCGCTGGGCCTCCCCGGCGGGGCAGCGGCTGCTCGGCGCGCTGCCCTCGCGCGACGACCTGACCTCGGTGGCGGTACGCGGCCTGCGCGCCCTGGACGACCCGGCCCTGCGCGCCGCGCTCTCGCACCGGGACCCGAACGTCGACGGCTACCGGGAGTCGCGCGGCGGCAGCGACTGAGCGCCGCCGCAACCCGCGAGCGCCATGGGGGTCATTGATCCGACACCGGCGGCCCGGTCCTTTACTTTGCCGATCTTCGAACTGAACATCCCTTTCACTGCGATTTGTGTGATTTACGCACTTCGCTTGAACCGCTTGGCCTGAGCCGTGCGCATGCGAAAGGGACCCAGAACAGCGATGAGAGCCAGAGCCTCAGCAGCAGCAGCCCGGTACAGGACCGTCGGAACCGTCGGATCCCTCGTCCTGACCTCCCTGACCGCCCTGGCCGTCGCGCCCGCGGGCGCCGCCGCCCCCACCGCGCCCACCGCCCCCACCCCTGAGGCCCTCGGCACCGCACTCGCCGCCCAGCGCGCCCAGACCGCCGGCATCCGCTTCGCCCCCTGCCCCGAGGCGGAGAACCTGCCGCCGTCCGTGAGGTGCGGCACGGTCACGGTCCCCCTCGACTACGCGCGGCCCGACGGCAAGCAGATCCAGCTCACCGTCAGCCGCGTCGAGGCCACGCGCGAGGTGGACGGCAAGAAGGTCGCGCGGCAGGGCGCGCTTGTCTTCAACCCTGGCGGGCCCGGCGCGTCCGGGATGTACTTCCCGATGGTCGGCCCGATGCCGGAGTGGCGGCGCGTCGCGGCGGCGTACGACCTCGTCGGCTACGCCCCGCGCGGGGTGGGCCGCTCCGCGCCGCTCACCTGCCAGGACCCCAAGCAGTTCACCAAGGCGCCCACCAACTCCCCGAGCAGGCCCGACGCCGCGTACAAGGCGGAACGCATCGCGCGGGCGCAGGCCTACGCGCGCGGCTGCGCCCGGCACGCGGGCCCTGACCTGCGCCACTACACCACCCTCAACAACGCCCGTGACCTGGACGTGCTGCGCGCCGCCCTCGGCGAGCGGAAGCTGACGTTCATGGGCGCCTCGTACGGCACGTACTTCGGCGCCGTGTACGCGACGCTGTTCCCCTCCCACGTACGCCGCATGGTCTTCGACTCGGCGGTCAATCCGGCGCCGAAGCAGGTCTGGTACGCCAACAACCTCGACCAGTCCTTCGCGTTCGAGCGGCGCTGGGCGGACTTCCGCGCCTGGGTCGCCAAGCACGACAGGACGTACGGCCTGGGCGCGACGCCCGAGGAGGTCGCGCGGTCGTACGAGACGGTCCGCGCGGAGCTCACGCACAAGCCCGCGGGCGGCAAGGTCGGCACGGCGCAGCTGCAGTCGGCGTTCCTGAAGGCGGCGTACTACGACGACTACTGGCCGATGCGGGCCACAGCCCTGTCGCAGTATCTGAAGGGCAACCCGAAGCCGCTGGTCGAGCAGGCCGCGCCGCAGCCGATGGCGGCCGCCGAGGAGGAGAACGGCAACGCCGTCTACACCGCGGTCCAGTGCAACGACGCCGCCTGGCCCACGGACTTCCGTACCTGGGACCGCGACAACTCCCGGCTCGCGCGCGTCGCGCCGTTCGAGACCTGGGACAACGCCTGGATGAACCTTCCCTGCGCGTACTGGCCCGCGCCGCGGCAGCGCCCCGTAGACGTGCGCGCCGTGCGCACCGCCAAGGGCGCGCTGCCGCCGACCTTGATCCTGGCCGCCGAGAGGGACGCGGCGACGCCGTACAAGGGCGCCCTGGAGCTGCAGGGCAGGCTCGCCGGATCAGTCCTGGTGACGGAGGAGGCCGCGGGCACCCACGGCATCGGCGGCGGGTCCAACGCGTGCGTCAACGGCCACCTGGACGCGTATCTCCTGGAGGGCAGGCTCCCGGTACGACGCGCGGCGTGCGCGCCGCACCGGGAGCCGGAACCGCTGTCGGGGGCGCGGGCGGCGGATCTGCCCAAGGCGCTCTAGCAGCGCCCCGAAGGGGCGCGGGACTGTGTCCATATGCGGCTCTGCCGCGTGGGCGCGACCAGCCACAACGGACCCGCAGATTCCGGACTCAGAGCATGCCGAGCCTCTCCAGCGGAAAAGGCGACTGCGCCAGAGGACGCACCGCGAGCCGGGTGAGCGGCAGCGCGTTGTCGTCGCCCGCGGTGCGATTCGCGTGCAGGACGCCGCAGTGGGTGCAGCGGTGGACGAGGACCCACTCGCCGTCTCCTCGTACGGAGATGGCGAGGGGTTCCATCCTGGCTCCGCAGTCCGCCGCCCGGTCGCCGGGGGTGTCGTCGAGGTGACGGCTCCAGAGGCAGTTGGGGCAGTGGTTGCGGTGGTCGGTGCCGGGGGCGGTCATCGAGACGTCGAGGCCGCAGTGCAGGCAGCGGAAGGACTGGGCGCGTGCTTCAGTGCGCGCCCGCCGAGAGGTGTTGCGTGACATGGGAGAGGTGACTCCTGAGCGATGCGGAATGGGGTGAATTCGAGAGATTCCGCAGGGCCCTGGGCATACAACACCGGCTTTCTGTCCACGCACGAGAGGCCGGGCCCCAGTCGGCCCGACCTCTCGATGAAACCCGCACCGCGCGGGCGTGGCAACCGAATTACCGGCTACGCGAGACCCGCCACCAGGTCCGCCACGGACTTGCGGCGCCCGGTGTAGAACGGCACCTCTTCGCGGACGTGCATGCGGGCCTCGGAGGCGCGCAGGTGCCGCATCAGGTCGACGATGCGGTACAGCTCGTCGGCCTCGAAGGCGAGCAGCCACTCGTAGTCGCCGAGCGAGAACGAGGCGACCGTGTTGGCCCGCACGTCCGGGTAGCCACGGGCCATCATGCCGTGGTCCTTGAGCATGCGGCGGCGGTCCTCGTCGGGCAGCAGGTACCAGTCGTAGGAGCGCACGAAGGGGTAGACGCTCACGTAGTCGCGGGGCGTCTCGTCGGCGAGGAACGCCGGGATGTGCGACTTGTTGAACTCGGCGGGGCGGTGCAGCGCCATGTTCGACCAGACCGGCTCCAGGGCGCGGCCGAGCTTCGTGCGGCGGAAGAGGTTGTACGCCTCCTGCAGCTCGTCGGCGGTCTCCGCGTGCCACCAGATCATGACGTCGGCGTCGGCGCGCAGGCCGGAGACGTCGTACGTGCCGCGGACGGTGATGTCACGGGCCGCGAGCTTGTCGAACAGCTCCTGGACCTCGTCCGCGTACCCGAGGCGGCTCTCGGGCAGGACGTCGCGCAGCTTGAAGACGGACCACAGCGTGTAGCGGATGACCTCGTTGAGGTCCTTGGCCTTCTTGCCGGCGTTCGGGATCTTGGCGGGGGCGTCGTCACTCATGCGGCTATTCTCCCGCGCCGCCGTGCAGACTCTGCACCGGGTTGGCGGTGAGCTCGCGCACGGCGGAAAGGTCCCCGGTGAGCTGGTCCACGGCCGCGTTCGCGCTGGCGACGCAGGCGGGGATGCCCACTCCGTCGTACGCCGCCCCGCAGACCGCGAGGCCCGGCACCCGCCCCACCTGCTCACGGATACGGGCCACGCGCGCGTGGTGGCCGACGGGGTACTGGGGCAGGCCGCCGTCCCAGCGGGTGACGGCCGAGGCGACGGGCGCGGCTTCCAGGCCGGTGGCCGCGCGCAGGTCCCGCCGCGAGATGTCGACGAGCTCGCCGTCCGGACGGCCCAGGTCCTTCTCGTCGCCGTACCGACCGACGGACGTACGCAGCACGAAGAGGTCCGGGTCCTGCTCCGCGATCCACCCCCACTTCTGGCTCGCGAACGTGGAGGCCTTGATGGTGCGCCCGTCCACCGGCGGCACGAGGAAGCCGCTGCCGTCGGGCAGCGCGCCCACGTCGGCCCGGCGGTAGGCGAGGGTGATCAGCGCCATGGAGGCGTACTCGACGGCGCGCAGCTCGGCCGCGGCGCCGGGGGCGTCGTGCTCCAGGAGGCGGGCGGCGTGCGGGGCGGGCACGGCGAGGACGACGGCGTCGGCCTCCAGGTCCCAGTCCTCGACGTACACCTCCCAGCCGTCCTCGACCCGGCGCAGCCCGTGGGCCGCGCAGCCCAGCAGGATCTCGCCGCCCCGCGCCCGCACCGACTCCGCGACGGCGAGCGGCAGTTGGCCGATGCCGCCGTCGATGCCCATGAAGACCGGTCCGGTCTGCCGGCTCGCGGCGGCCCGCGCCTGGATGTCGCGGACGCCCTCGGTGAGGGAGGTGTGGGTGCGGGCGGCCTCGTAGAGCTGCGGGACGGCGGAGCGCATCGAGATGCGGTACGCGTCACCGGCGTACACCCCGCCGAGCAGGGGCTCCACCAGGCGGTCGACGACCTCGCGGCCGACCCGCCGGGCGACGTACTCCCCGACCGCGATGTCGTCGCCGACCTCGGTGGGCGGCAGTTCGCGGTCCTCCTCGATGCGGCGCAGGCCCTCGTCGGAGAGCACCCCGGCGACGGCGGACGCGTCGCCGGGCACGCCCATGACGTGGCCCTTGGGCATGGGCCGCAGCGCCCCGCGGGTCCAGATCGCGGCGCTCGCCGTCGCCGGTGGCTGAAGCCGGTCGCCGAGGCCGACCTCGCGGGCCAGGGCGACCGCCTCCGGCCTGCGGGCCAGCATCGACTCGGCGCCGAGGTCGACGCGCACCCCGGCGATCTCACCGGCGTGCAGCTTCCCGCCGAGCCGGTGGGACGCCTCCAGGACGGTGACCCGCGCTCCGGCCCCGAGCAATCGGTGCGCGGCGGCCAGTCCCGCGATGCCCCCGCCGATGACGACGACGTGCCCGAGGCCGCCGGTGTCCGTACCCGTACGTGTGTCCGCTGCGCGCATATCCCCACTGTCTCAGACCCCCACCAAAGCCCCGCACGGCGTCCGGACGAGTCCTCCCCGTGACCGTGCCGGGACCGCATCGGGACCACCGGGACCGAACACTCCGGCCGGGTCCGGCGTCGTAGGAGCACACTCACCACGACACTCGGGGGTACGCCGATGCACGCGTCAAGGACGTCGGAGCCAGGGGGTACGGGCGCACGCCGCGGGCGGACGCGGCGGCGCGCACCGCTCGCCGTGCTCGCCGCCCTGCTGCTCACCGCGGCGCTCGCGCTCGCCGGGTGCAGCGCGGGCGGCGACGACGACGCCGGTGGGGACAGCGGGAAGGCCGCGGCGGCCGGACCCGAGGCCGGGCGCGACAGCGCCGAACTCTCCGACGGCGACAGGCGGGCCGACCGGCCCGAGGGCGGCGCCAAGGCCGACAGCAAGGCCCGCGACAACGCCAAGTCCCGTAATCCGGAGGGCCCTTCGCGCACCACGGACTCCCACGTCATCCGCACCGCGTCGCTCACGGTGCGCGTCAAGGACGTGCCGAAGGCCCTGGATCAGGCGCGCACGACCGCCGAGGGCGCGGGCGGCCTGGTCGGCAGCGAGTCCACCGACCGCGACCGGCGCGGCCACGACCGTTCCCGCGTCGCGCTGCGCGTCCCGCAGGACCGCTACGGGCAGGTGCTTTCCGACCTGGCGGGCACGGGCAGGCTCATCAGCCGCAACGCCAAGGCCGAGGACGTCACCGAGCAGGTCGTGGACGTGGAGAGCCGCATCAAGACGCAGCGGGCGAGCGTGGCGCGGGTGCGGGCGCTGATGGACAAGGCCACGAAGATCAGCGACATCGTGTCCCTGGAGGGCGAGTTGAGCAGCCGTCAGGCGGACCTGGAGTCGCTGCTCGCGCAGCAGTCCTCGCTCAGGGACCGTACGGCGATGGCCACCATCACGCTGACGCTCACGGAGTCGCCGCAGGGCGAGCGCGGGGACGACGGTGACGACGACCCGACGTTGGCGGGCGCGCTGTCCGGCGGGTGGGACGCGTTCGTGACGACGCTGCGGTGGGTGGCGGTCGCGCTCGCGGCGGTCCTGCCGTTCGCGGCGATCGCGGCGCTGCTGGTCCTTGGATGGCTGCGGGTGGTACGGCCGCGGATGGCGCGGCGGACGGGGGCCGTGTCCGCGGTCGGAGCGGCGGGGGCGGCGCCCGTGAGCGGTACGGCCGCCGTCGCTCCGCGCGCGCAGAAGGGGCCGGGCGACCCGAAGTCGCCGGACGGCTCATGAGCAGGGGCGGTGGCAGGTCCGGGTCCCGGTGCCGTGCTGGGGGCGGCACCGGGGCTCCTAGGTCCTGACAGGACCGAACTGCCCCCGCCCCGTAGCGTGTCCGCATGAGTGAACGACTGGTGGTCATCGGAGGGGACGCGGCCGGCATGTCGGCCGCGTCGCAGGCGCGCAGGCTGAGGAAGCCCGGGGAACTGGAGATCGTCGCCTTCGAGCGCGGCAGCTTCACCTCCTTCTCGGCGTGCGGCATCCCGTACTGGGTGGGCGGCGACGTCGAGGAACGGGACGACCTGATCGCGCGGACGCCCGAGGCGCACCGGGAGCGCGCCATCGATGTGCGGATGCGAACCGAAGTCGTCGAGATCGACCCGCGGGAGCGGCGGGTGCGCTCGCGGGACCTCGCCTCGGGCGCGGAGGAGTGGACCGCGTACGACAAGCTCGTGATCGCCACCGGTGCCCGGCCGCTGCGCCCGGACCTGCCGGGCATCGACGCTCCGGGCGTACACGGCGTACAGACCCTGGACGACGGCCAGGCACTGCTCGACACGCTCGCCGAGATGGAGACGGCGGGGAAGGCGGAGGGCCGCCGGGCCGTCGTGATCGGCGCGGGCTACATCGGCGTCGAGATGGCGGAGGCGCTTGTCCACCGCGGTTACGAGGTCACGGTCGTCAACCGCGGCAAGGAGCCGATGTCCACGCTCGACCCGGACATGGGCCGCCTGGTCCACGAGGCGATGACCGGCATGGGCATCGCGATGGTGAACGACGCCGAGGTCACCAAGATCCTCACCGGGGACGACGGGCGGGCCCGCGCCGTGGCCACCGAGGACCGCGAGTTCCCGGCGGACGTGGTGGTGCTCGGGATCGGCGTACGTCCCGAGACGGCCCTCGCCCGTGCCGCGGGCCTTCCGCTCGGGGAGCACGGCGGGCTGCTCACCGACCTCGCGATGCGGGTGCGCGGGCCGGTCGCGGACGGGGCGATCTGGGCGGGCGGCGACTGCGTGGAGGTCCTCGACCTGGTCTCGGGCCGCGAACGGCACATCGCGCTCGGCACCCACGCCAACAAGCACGGGCAGGTCATCGGCTCGAACGTGGGCGGCGGTTACGCGACGTTCCCGGGCGTGGTCGGCACCGCCGTGAGCAAGGTCTGCGACCTGGAGATCGCGCGCACGGGCCTGCGCGAGAAGGACGCGCGGGCGGCGGGCCTGCAGTACGTGACGGTGACCATCGAGTCCACGAGCCGCGCCGGGTACTACCCCGGGGCGGCCCTGATGACGGTGAAGATGCTCGCCGAACGCCGCACGGGCCGGCTGCTCGGCACCCAGATCGTGGGCCGCGAGGGCGCGGCCAAGCGGGTCGACGTGGCGGCCGTCGCGCTGACGGCACGTATGACGGTCGAGCAGATGACGGCACTCGACCTCGGCTACGCGCCGCCGTTCTCGCCCGTGTGGGACCCGGTCCTGGTGGCGGCGCGCAAGGCGGTGACGGCGGTGCGGGCGGGCGGGGCCTGAGGCGGGGTGGGCGGAGCCTGAGGCTTGGGGGGCCTGAGGTTTGAGGTGGGCGGGGCCCGAGGTTCCGCCCACCCGAGCTCTTGACCGACCCACCCCGTGGCGGGCTCTGCCCCCTTGCGCGCGGCGGGTCGGAGCACGACGCGGACCAGGGCCGGGCGCGGCGGCCGACCGGGCCTGATCCCCACCCCGGCCGACCCCACCGGAACGTCCCCTCCACGCAGGTCAGAACGCGCTTTCCGGCATTCCGGTCGGGCGTACGGCAAGCCCTGGGGCGTGGCTGATTCCTTCCATTGGTCCGGTCCACTGACGAAAGGGGAACGCGCCGGGCGCACGCCCCACCGGTGCAAGCACCACGCACTACGGCGGCGAGGCAACCGGAACCCCCGTGAGCGGGCACGCCACAGCCTCCGCCGCGCACCCGGAGGCGCCGACGCTCCCCCCATCGCCCCCACACGCCCCTCACACACCTCCCCACGGTTGCCCGCTCTTTTCCGCCACTTTTCACAGAATCGGCACAGGCCCCACGGGAGGACCGCACTATGTGACGCGTCAGAGCGGCGCGGACACAGACTGCGACAAGTGGCCGGGCCGTTGGGGGGCGGGTGCGGCGGTGGCGACACCGCCGCGACCCGACCGCGGAGGGGACCACAACCAGAATGAATCGCACCGCGAGAGCGGCGGCACTCGGCGCCGGCGCTCTGCTCATCGCGCTCAGCCTGCCCGGCCGACCAGCCACGGCGGCCGCTGCGGCTGCGGAACCCCGCATCGACCTACGCGTCCTCGTGGTGACCGACGGCGGCCCCGCCACCGCCGCGCTCGCCGCCGAACTCGACGCCCAGGGAACGCCGTTCACCACCGTCGACCTTCGGGCGAGCGGCCGCCCGACCATCACCTCGGCCTTCCTCGCGGACACCGTCTCGGGCCGGCCGCGAGCCAAGTTCCAGGCCGTCGTCCTGCCCCACGACAACCCGTTCGGCGCGGGCTCGCCCGAGATGGCCGCCCTCGCCGCGTACGAACGTACGTACGCCATCCCGCAGGTGGACGCGTACACCTACGCCCGCCCCCAAGCGGGCCTGCAGACACCGGACTTCAGCGGCTCCCTCGACGGCGTCCGCGCCCAGGTCACGGGTGCCGGGAAGGCCGGGCCGTTCGCCTATCTCGACGACGCCGTGCCCTTCGAGGACAACTCGCCCACCGTGGGCGAGAGTTACGGCTACCTCGCCAAGCCCGCGCCGGGCGCCGACTTCACTCCGTACGTGGACGCGCCGGTGCCCGGCGGGCAGGAGCGCGGCTCCCTGGTGGGCGAGTACCGGCACGACGGGCGGCGCGAGCTGGTCGTGACGTTCGTCTACAACGAGCACCAGCAGCAGTTCAAGCTGCTCGCCCGCGGCGTCGTCGACTGGATGACGCAGGGCGTGCGCCTCGGGGCCTCGCGCAACCACTTCGCGGTGCACGTGGACGACGTGTTCGGCTCCGACGACCGCTGGGACACCGAGCTCGACTGCACGCCGGGCCACGTGGACTGCGCGCCCGGCGAGGGCACCCAGGACGGGATCCGGATGACCACGGCGGACGCGCAGTACGCCAAGGAGTGGTCCAGGAACCGCGGCGTCACGCTCGACATGGTCTACAACGGCGGCGGCAGCGAGCTGTTCCGCGAGGAGAACGGCGGCACCGACCCGCTGGCCGACAAGCTCATCGCCGACAAGGCCGCTTACCGCTGGGTCAACCACACCTACAACCACACGTTCCTCGGCTGCGTCCAGGACGTGTCCGCGGTGCCGTGGAAGTGCGTCGAGAACACCGACGGCAGCACGCGGTACGTGCCGCGCGCCGAGCTCTCCCGGCAGTTCTCCGACAACCGGCAGTGGGGCCAGCGGGCCGGACTGCCCCTGAACAACGGCGAGTTGGTGACCGGCGAGCACTCCGGTCTGCGGGTCCTGCCGCAGCAGCCCGACGACAACCCGAACCTGAGCGGCGCGCTGCAGGACAACGGCGTGCGCTGGCTCGGCTCGGACAACTCCCGCGAGCCCGCGCAGCGGCAGGCCGGTCCCGCGCTCACCACACCGCGCTACCCCATGAACATCTTCTACAACGTGGGGCGCACCGGCGAGCAGATCGACGAGTACAACTGGATCTACACCCGCAAGGCCGACGGCGGCAGCGGCATCTGCGAGACGTCCCCCGTGATGGCGTGCCTCGACCGGCCCCTTGACCCCGACACCGGGTACACCGACCACATCGTGCCCGTGGAGTCGCAGATCGCCCTCGGGCACGCGCTCTCCGGGAACCCGCGGCCGCACTTCCTCCACCAGTCCAACCTTGCGGAGGACCGCATCGCGTACCCGGTTCTCGACCGTGTACTCGACGCGTACGACGGGTTGTTCGCGTCGTCCGCGCCGCTGGTGAATCTGCGGATGGCCGACATCGGCGCGGAGCTGCGCTCGCGTGCGGTGTGGGACGCGGCCGTCGACTCCGGGCGGGTCACCGCCCACCGGATCGGCGACAAGGTGACCGTGCAGGCGCCCTCGGGTGTCGCCGCGACCGCGACGATGCCCTCCGGGACGCGGCAGGAACTCCTCATCGGCAGCGGGGCGTTCGGGTCCGCGTACGCGGGCAGAGTGTCCGGCTGGGTGTCGCCCGGGACGCTTCAGGATCGGGTGACGTTGGATCTGCCCGCCGCGCCTGCCTCGGGCCGGTCGGGGCGGACTCCTGTGGCGGAGCCATCGGGCAAGAAGTTGCCTGTGCCTGCGGGCGCGAAGCGGTATGTACCGCCGGGGCCGTTGCGGTAGCCGCAGGTTTCGTCGGGGGTATCGGCGGGGGTTTCGTCGGGGGGCGGCGCCGCCGCTTCGCGGGCCCCTTGTCCACATGACCCCGGGCCGACCGCCCGGGCCGGACTCCCACCCGTCGGGGGGCGGGTGGGGGCGGTCCGGCCAGGGCTGACAGTCCGTCAGCCGACAAGGGGCGGGCTCAACTGCCGCCCCCGACCTCCGCACCGCCGACCCACCCCACGTCGACGCGTGTGTCACCGACCCGTCCCCACCCCGCCCGCGGGCACGCGTGTGCCTCCGCCGCCGGTCCGCTCGTCCACGTACTTCGTACTTCGCTCGGGAGAGCCACCCATGCCCAACCCACCCGCATCCGTGCCCTTACCGGGGGCGCCACCCGGCGCGTCCGGCTCGTCCCTCGATGCAAGGGTCACCCTGCTCACCGAAGGCACCTACCCCCACAGCCACGGCGGCGTCAGCGTCTGGTGCGACCAGCTCGTGCGCGGGATGCCCGACCTCCGCTTCGACGTCATCGCGGTCACCGGCACCGGGCGCGAACCCCTCGCCTGGGATCTGCCGCCGCACGTGACCGAGCCGGTCTGCCTGCCCATGTGGGGCCCCGACCCGGCCGGACGCGCCCCACGCGGCCGCCGACTGCGCCAACTCCTGTCCGTGTACGAGGAGTTCCTCACCACCCTGCTCGACCCGGCCGCGGAGAGCGGCTTCGGCCCTGCCCTGTACGAACTCGCCCGGCACGCCCGCGACGGCGCGCTCTCGCCCGCCCTGCGCACCGACCGGGCCGTACGCGTACTCGCCTCCGTCTGGAACGCCCCGCACCTGCCCGTCGCCGGGGCCCGCCCCACCCTGCACGACGCGGTCACCGCGACCACGCTCCTCGAACACGCCCTGCGGCCCCTCGCCTGCCGTCCGCCCGAGTACGGCGTGGCCCACGCCGTCAGCGGCGGCATCGCGGCACTCCCCGGTCTGGTGGCACGTCAACTCCACGGCGTACCCCTGCTGTTGACCGAACACGGCGTGTATCTGCGCGAGCGCTACCTCGGGTACCGCACGGGCCCCTACCGCCGGCCGGTGAAGGCCGTGCTGCTCGGCTTCTTCCGGCTGCTCGCCGAGGAGTCGTACCGCCGCGCCGCCCTCATCACCCCCGGCAACCGCTACAACCGGCTCTGGGAGGAGCGCGGCGGCGCCGACCCGGCGCTGATACGCACCGTCTACAACGGCGTCGACCCCGAGGCCTTCCCGCCCGCGGGCCCCGAACCCGGGAATCCCACGCTGAGTTGGGCGGGGCGCGTCGACCCGATCAAGGACCTGGAGACGCTGATACGTTGCTTCGCCCTCGTCAAGGAACGGGTGCCAAAGGCGCGGCTGAGGCTGTTCGGCGGGACGCCGCGCGGGGGCGAGGCCTACCGGGAGCGGTGCGAGGCCCTGGCCGCCTCGCTCGGCCACGGCGACAGCGTGGTCTTCGAGGGCCGCGTCGAGCACATCAAGGACGCCTACGCGGCGGGCAACGTCGTGATGCTGTCCAGCATCAGCGAGGGCTTCCCGTTCACGCTGATCGAGGCGATGTCGTGCGGGCGCGCCACCGTCTCCACGGACGTCGGCGGCGTACGCGAGGCCGTGGGGCCGACCGGGCTCGTGGTGCCGCCGCGCTCCCCGGAGGCCATGGCGGCGGCGGCCGTCGAACTCCTGGAGGACCCGGTCCGCCGAGCGGCGATGGGCGAGGCCGCCCGGCTCCGGGTGATCGACCAGTTCACCCTGCGCCAGACGGTGGACGCCTTCCGGGACATCTATACGGAGCTGGCGACGGGCCGCGCCCCGGCGACGGCAGCCACGGCCGCGGAGGATTCGGCGCCCGCGACGGCGGCTACGACCGCGCCTGCCCAAGTCCGCCTCCACGAACGCTTCGTGGTCCGCACCACGGTCCACTCCGCCGTCCGCTACACCGCCAAGGCCGCCCCGTCCCAAGTCCCCCGGCCCGCCCACCGCTTCCCGGACCCGACGCCCGCTCCGGCGGAGAGCGAGGCAGCCGGATGAGCGGCCCGACCCCGCTGCCGCCCCGCGCCTCCGGCGAGGACACGCTCAGCATCCGGCTCGCCGGGCGTCGGCCCGGCGGGACCGCCCCGCACCCCAGGCGCCGCCCCTCCTGGGCGCAGCCCGACCCCATGGAGGACGAGCCCCGACGCGGCGGCCCCCGCCGACTCGCCGCCGCCTGCCCGCGCACCCGAGGTGGCCCGCGTGCCCAAAGCGGTTCACGCACCCAAAGCGGTCCGCCCGCCCACGGCGAGCCCCCGCGCCGCCGCGCGACTCTCCGCCCGGCACGGCCCGACGACCCCGTCGACCAGCTCGCGGCGGAGCTGGCCGACGACATCGGCGCGGCCGTCCACCCGTACGAAGTCGCGGCGGTCCTGGAGTCGCAGGGCATGACCGGGGACCGGATCCAGGAGACGTACGGGCACCCGGACTTGTTCTCGCTGGCCGACGCGCTGTACGAGCGGGTGCCGCGCAGTCATCCGGAGCCGGGCGCACCGCCCGACCCGTGGCGGCCGGACCATCTGCGGTGCGCGCTGCGGGGGTTGCTGTTCGCGCTGCCCGGCGCGGCCTACCCCCTCGCCGCGGGCGGCCTGCTGGGCGGGCCGGGCCTGCACGCCCTGATCGCGGCGGCGCTCGTGTCGTGGGCCTGGTCGCAGGCGCTCAGTCACCGGGCGTACCTGCGGCTCGCCGCGGGCCCCCGCGAGGCCGCGCGCACGCTGCTGCGCGGGGCGCCGCCCGGCGTGGTGTGCGCGACGGCGGCGGGCCTCGCGGTGGCGGGGCCCGGTCCCGCCTCCGTGTTCGCCGTCGGGCAGTCCTGCTATCTGGCCGCCGCCGGCGTGCTGCTCGTGCTCGGCCGTGAGAAGCTCCTCGCGGTGGCGCTGCTGCCGGTCGTGGCGGGCGCGGCGGCCCTGCCGTGGTGGCAGCCGCCCACCGCGCTGCGGCTCGGACTGCCGGTCCTCACCGTGGCGCTGGCGGTGGTCGCGGCCTGGCACGTGCTGCGTCCCGCGCTGCGCGCCGACCCGGCACCGGGACCCGTGCCGCGGCTCGCGCACTCGCTGCCGTACGGCCTGTTCGGCCTCGCGGCCGGCACGCTCGCGACGCTCGCGGGACGCCAGGACCCTTACGCCGTCATCGTGTTGACACTCAGCATGGGCCCCGCCGAGTGGCTCCTGTTCCGCTACCGAGGGCTCGCCGTCGCGGCCCTTCGCTCCTCCACCACGCCGGGCGGATTCCGGCTGCGCTCCACCCGCGCGCTGGCGGTGTGCGTGTCCGCCTACCTCGCGCCGATCGCCGCGAGCACCCCGCTGATCGACACCCCACCGGCCCAACTCCTCTCCCTCGGCACGGTGTTGTGGACGGCCCTGCTCCTTCAGGCCTTCGGTGTGGCCTGGCCGTCGGCCGCGCTCTGTCTCGGCGCGGCGGCCACGGCCACCGCGTTGCCGTACGTCTCGTCGCTCCCGGCGGCGACGGCCCAGCTCGTCGGCTGTACGGCCGCCGCGCCGGTCCTGCTCGCCGCCGCCGTACGCCACTTGGGCAGGCCGACCGCCCACGCCTGAGCGGCACCGCGCCACCCCGACTCTTCTCAACAGCCAGGAGAATCACATGACTTCCGCACCGATCGCCGCCGTCACGGGAGCCGAGGGCTTCATCGGCTCGCACCTCACCGAGGCACTGGTGGCCGCGGGACACCGCGTGCGCGCGATGGTCCAGTACAACTCCTTCTCCTCCTACGGCTGGCTGGAGACACTGCCCGCCGACGTCCTCGACCACGTCGAGGTGGTGCTCGGCGACGTGCGCGACAACGGCTCGGTGCGCTCCCTGGTCGCGGACGCGGAGACCGTCTACCACCTGGCCGCCCTCATCGCGATCCCGTACTCGTACCAGGCGCCGCACAGCTACGTGGACACCAACGTCACCGGCACCCTCAACGTCCTGGAAGCCGTACGGCACTTGGAGGTCCCGCGCCTGGTGCACACCTCCACCAGCGAGACGTACGGCACCGCGCAGACCGTGCCGATCACCGAGGACCACCCCATCAACACCCAGTCCCCGTACGCCGCTTCGAAGGCGGGCGGGGACCGGCTCGCCGACTCCTACCACGCGAGCTTCGGCACACCCGTGGTCACACTGCGGCCGTTCAACACCTTCGGCCCGCGCCAGTCCATGCGGGCCGTCATCCCGACCGTGATCGGCCAGGTCGCCGCCGGGTACCACACCATCACGCTCGGCGACCTGCGGCCCACCCGGGACTTCACCTTCGTCAAGGACACCGCGCAGGCGTTCCTCGCGGTCGGCACGGCGCCCGCGGCGACCGTGGAGGGCCGCACCTTCAACGCCGGTACGGGCGGCGAGATCTCCGTCGGCGACCTGGTGCGGCTCATCGGCAAGGTCATGGACACCGACCTCGACGTGACGGAGGACGAGCAGCGCGTCCGGCCCGCCGCCTCCGAGGTGATGCGCCTGGTCGCGGACGCCTCCCGGCTGCGCGCCGCCACCGGCTGGGCCCCCGCGCACGACCTGGAGCAAGGCCTCGCCCACACCGTCGAGTTCTTCCGCGACCCGGCCAACCTGGCCCGCTACAAGACCGGCGTCTACAACATCTGACGGTACGTCACCACACCGGCGCGCACCCGCTCGCGCACGTACTCGCGCACCACTCACCCACACCCAGGGGAGCACCCCATGCACGCAGTCATACTCGCCGGAGGCAAGGGCGTCCGGCTCCTCCCGTACACCACCTCGCTGCCCAAGCCGCTGGTGCCGATCGGCGGCCAGCACGCGATCCTGGAGATCGTGCTCCGCCAGCTCTCGGCGGCGGGCTTCACCAGCGTCACCCTCGCGATCGGCCACCTCGGCCACATCATCCGCGCCTACGTCGGCAACGGCTCCCGCTGGGGCCTGCGCGTCGGCTACGCCACGGAGGACAGCCCGCTGGGCACCATGGGCCCGCTCCTGACGATGATGGACCGCCTGCCCGAGCACTTCCTCGTCATGAACGGCGACGTCCTCACCGACCTCGACTACGCGGACGTGCTGCGCACGCATCGGGAGTCCGAGGCGCCGCTGACCATCGCGACGTACGCGCGCGAGGTCCGCATCGACTTCGGCGTGCTGACCACGGAGGCAAGCCACGTGGTCGCCTTCACCGAGAAGCCGAGCATCGACTACCGCGTCTCGATGGGGGTGTACGGCGTCTCGCGCGACACCCTCGCCCCGTACACACCGGGCCTGCCGCTCGGCTTCGACGAGCTGGTCCTCGACCTGCTGAAGTCCGAAACCCCGCCGCGTTCCTACGAGTTCGGCGGCTACTGGCTCGACATCGGCCGCCCGGACGACTACGACCGCGCGAACGCCGAGTTCACCACCCACCGCTCCCTGCTGCTCAAGGGAGCGTGACGGACCCGTGCGGATCCTCGTCCTGGGCTCCACCGGATACCTGGGCGGGCACATCGCCGAGCGGCTGCGCGCCCTGCCGGGCGCGCGGCTGCTCACCGGCGGCCGTGCCCCCGACGCCGACGTGCGCTGCGACCTCGCCACGGACGTGCCCGGCACCCTCGCGGAACTGTTCGCGCGGGCCGCGCCGGACGCGGTCGTCAACTGCGCGGGCGCGGTGGGCGGCGGCGCCGTGACTCTCGCGGAGGTCAACGCCCGCGGCCCCGCCGCCCTCTGCGAGGCGCTGCGGGCCGCCGCGCCCGGCGCCCGTCTGGTCCACCTCGGCTCGGCCGCCGAGTACGGGCCGTGCGCGCGCGGCGCGCGCACGGCGGAGGACGCCCCCGCCCGGCCCCTCGCCCCGTACGGCGCCACGAAACTGGCAGGCACTCTCGCCATCACAACATCGGGCCTCGACGCCGTCGTCCTACGGGTGACCAACCCAGTCGGCCCCGGAGCACCCACAGCAGGCCTCCCCGGCCGCCTCACCGCCGAACTGCGGCGCGCCGCCGAGCAGTCGCCGCACGACACGATCCGCGTGGGCGACCTGTCCTCCTACCGCGACTTCGTCGACGTACGCGACGTGGCCGAGGCAGTGACCCTCGCCATCACCACCCCCCACCCCCTGCCCCCCATCCTCAACATCGGCAGCGGCCAATCGGTCCCGGCACGCGACCTGGCCCACGGCCTCGTCCGCGCGGCGGCCTTCCGCGGCCGCATCGAGGAAACCCTCACCGGCTCCGGCCGCTCGGCGGCGGTCCCGTGGCAGTGCGCCGACATCACGGCGGCAGCAAGGGAGTTGGGCTGGCAACCGGCGTTCACCCTGACCGAGTCACTGGCGGCGCTGTGGACGGCGGACGGGGCGGCAGGGAAGGGGGCGCCGGGCTTACGGGCGAAGGCGACGCCGAGGGCGGCTCCGGCGACGTACGCCAAGTCGGGCACCGCATCGGGCGCGGGGCAGGGCTCCAGACTCGGCACCCAGTCAGGCTCCGCACCGGAACCCCGACCGGGCACGGCCCCCCGCACCGGGCCAGGCACAGCACCCGGCACCACACCAGGCGCACGCCGGGGCGTCGCGCACCCCGCGACCCCGGGGCCGGACGCCGAGCCGGGCAACACTTCGAGCGCGGGGCAGGATTCCGGGCTCGGCACCCAGTCGGGCTCCGCACCGGAACCCCGACCGGGCACGGAATCCGACACCGCACCGGACGCGCACCCGGGCGTCGCGGAGCCCCTCCCCGGGGTCCCCGCGCCGGGCCGCACCGCCGGGCAGACGTCGCGGCCCGCCCCGGCCCCCGCCCCCGCGCCCGGCGGGCCCCGCTCATGAGGTCCCTGCTCGTGCCGCTGTATGTGCACCCGGCCATGGACCCCGCGGCCTGGGACGCGCTCGTGGCGGTCGCGCCCGATCTGTACGGCGTCGTCCTGAACGCCGCCGACGGGCCGGGCGCGGCGCCCGATCCGGCGTTCGCCGAGGCCGCGCACGCGCTGCGGACGGCGGGGGTCCGGGTGCTCGGGTACGTCGACACGGCGTACGGGCAGCGCTCGCGGCAGGCGGTCGACGCCGATCTGGACCGGCACTTCGACTGGTACCAGGTCGACGGGTGCTTCTTCGACCGGATCTCCCCCGGCCGCCGCGACCTGCGCCACTGCCGGCGCCTGGTCCGCTCGGCGCGGGAGCGCGGCGCGGACCCGGTCGTCCTCAACCCGGGCGTGCACCCGGCGCCGGGCTACGCGCGCGCCGCCGACCTCCTGGTCACGTTCGAGGGGCACTGGACGACGTACCTGCGCTCGTTCACCGCCCCGCCGTGGACGGCCCGGCACTCCCCCGAGCACTTCTGCCACCTGGTGTACGGGGTGCCGCCCGCCCTCGCCCCGCTCGCCGTGCGTACGGCGGTGCGGCGGGGCGCGGGGGTGCACTGCGCGGTGCCGGGCGCGGGCCCCAACCCATGGACGACGCCGCCGAGGCCGCCGCAGCCGCCCCGCTCCCCGGGCCTGGAGGGAACCCGGTGACGTCCCGCCGGCTCAGGAAGCGGTACGCGTGTGGACGTACTCCACGAGCCGGGTGAGCGCGTCCGGGTCGGTGCTGGGCAGCACGCCGTGGCCGAGGTTGAAGACATGGCCGTCAAGGCCTCGCGCCGCGGCGAGCACCTCGTCGGCCTTCGCCTCGACGGCCTCGCGCGTGGCGAAGAGGACCGCGGGGTCGATGTTGCCCTGGAGCGCCTTGCCGGGCCCGACGCGCCGGGCTGCCTCGTCGAGCGGCACGCGCCAGTCCACGCCGACCACGTCGGCACCCGCCTCGCCGAGCAGCCCGAGCAGCTCACCGGTGCCGACACCGAAGTGGATGCGCGGCACGCCGTACCCCGCCACGGCCTCGAAGACCTTGGTGGACGCGGGCATCACGGAGCGCCGGTAGTCGGCGGGGGCCAGCGCGCCGACCCAGGAGTCGAAGAGCTGCACGGCGCTCGCGCCCGCCTCGATCTGCACCTTCAGGAAGGCGCCGGTGATCTCCGCGAGCCGGTCGAGCAGGTCGGCCCACAGCTGCGGGTCGCCGTACATCATGGCCTTGGTGTGCTCGTGGTTGCGGCTCGGACCGCCCTCGACGAGGTAGCTCGCGAGAGTGAAAGGCGCACCGGCGAATCCGATGAGGGGCGTCTCGCCCAGCTCACGCGTGAGCATCCCGATGGCCTCGGTGACGTAACTGACGTCCTCGGGCGTGAGGTCGCGCAGCCGCGCGAGGTCCGCGCGGGACCGGATCGGCTGCTCCACGACGGGCCCGACGCCCGGCTTGATGTCGAGGTCGATGCCGATGGCCTTGAGCGGTACGACGATGTCGCTGAAGTAGATCGCGGCGTCCACGCCGTGCCGGCGCACCGGCTGCAGCGTGATCTCCGTGACGAGCTCCGGCATCATGCAGGACTCCAGCATGGCCGTGCCCGCACGCACCTTGCGGTACTCGGGCAGTGAGCGCCCGGCCTGCCGCATGAACCAGACCGGCGTATGCGGCACGGGCTCCCGCCGACACGCCTTCAGAAATGCGGAGTCGTACGTAGCTGCGTTCTGCCGGCCCGTGGCCTCGTCATTGACACTCACCCCCAAAGTTTCGCACGGGCGAGACAGGGGCCGGTGCCGGGGGATCAAGCCCGTCCGGCGTTTGAGGACGAGCGCGCAGCGCGATCAAGGTGCACCCCGCCCGCGGGACCGAAAAGACAGGCGCCCAGCGGTCAAGCGGAGAGCGAACGCGCGCCCCGAGAGGGGCGCCTCCCTGCACAGCGGCGCCATTCCCCTTAATCTTCCCCGCATGGCTGCGGCTCAGGGACAACGGTCGGACGGCGCTGGCGAGATGGACGGCGCACAGGGGGTGGTGGCGGACGCCGGTCCGCCGCCGTTTCGCGCTGCGGTCGAGGCGCTGCGCGGGGTACGGCTGCGGCCGCATATCGAGGTGGAACCGACACCGCCGCCCAAGCGCCTCGCTCCGTACGCGTACGCGCTGGAGGCGGCGGTGGTCGACGGCGACGAGGACCTGGCGGACGGCCGCCTCGTGCTCCTTCACGACCCGGCCGGGCACGACGCCTGGAAGGGCACCTTCCGTCTGGTGACGCTGGTGCGGGCGGAGCTGGAGCCGGAGATGGCGGCGGACCCGCTCCTTCCGGAGGTGTGCTGGTCCTGGCTGACCGGGGCCTTGCAGGCCCGGGGCCTCGCGTGCGGCGAGCCGAGCGGAACGGTCACGCGCGCGGGCTCGCACTACTTCGGCGGGCTCGCGGAGCGCCCGCCCGCCTCGCAGATCGAGATCCGCGCGTCCTGGACGCCGCGCGAGTCGGTCGGCGGCGTGCCGGACACGGGGGCGCATCTGGCGGCCTGGTGCGATCTGCTGTGCCAGATCGCGGGGCTGCCGCCGGCCGCGGCGGCGGACGGCTCGGTGGTGTCGCTGCCGCAGCGCCGGGGCCCGCGCTCCACGTGACGGCGGGGCGCGACGGTGACCCCCGGCGTTGACGTCGCCGGGGGCGCGGCGCGGTTCACGGGGGCAACACGCCTGGTGAGAACGGTTGATCGTCGGATGATCGATCGCATGTCCGAATCGCCCGAATTGTTACTCACCAAATCGTGATCATCCCCTAAAGGCGGGTGCTGTTGGTGCCGAAGAGGTCTGTGACCTTGAAACGCACGGTTCGTCCCCGCTTCATCTCCGAGCCGGCTCCGTCCCGCCACCCCAGGAGGCCTGGTGTCCGTTCTCCTCGAGCAGCCCGCAAGCCTGGTCGCCTACCGCCCGAACAAGCCGACCGCCATGGTCGTCGTGGCCGACCCCCGCGTCCGCTCCACCGTGACCCGCCACCTGTGGGCCCTCGGTGTACGTGACGTCATCGAGGCCTCGTCCATCGCTGAGGCTCGTCCCCGCATCGGCAACCCCCGCGACATCTGCGTCGCCGACGTCCACCTTCCCGACGGCTCCGGCCTGACCCTCCTGTCCGAGACCCGCGCCGCGGGCTGGCCCAACGGCCTCGCGCTCTCCGCCGCCGACGACATCGGCGCCGTGCGCAACGCCCTCGCGGGCGGCGTCAAGGGCTACGTCGTCACCGGCACCCGTACCAACGTGGGACTCCCCACCCGACCCGGAGCCGCCCCCATCGGCTCCGCCGCAGCCCGTATGCACCGGCGTCCGCCGGGCACCCCCAGCCACCCCGGTGGCTACCGCGAGCTCTCGGGGCGCGAGGTGGAGGTGCTCCGCCTGGTCGCCGAGGGCCAGTCCAACAAGGCCATCGGCGTCTCGATGGGCCTGTCCGCGCTTACTGTCAAGAGCCATCTCGCACGCATCGCCCGCAAGCTCGGCACCGGCGACCGGGCGGGAATGGTAGCGGTGGCCCTGCGCACGGGAATCATCCACTGACCGATTTACACCCCCCGGCCGCCCGTCGACGTAACGTTCCGTCGACGGGCGCCGTGCGTTCACAGATACCCTTGACAGGTGACCGACGCCCAAGAGACCGCAGCAGACAGCTCACTGCGAACCACCGGAGGCGCTCCTCCGGACGAAGGCGTCACAGGCGTCTCCGTCGAAGGGACACCCACCCCTCTCCTAGAACCGCGTGACGGCATTCCGCCCGTCGTGGCCGACCAGGAAGCGCTTGCCCAGGTCATCGCGGCATTTGCCGCCGGTACGGGACCGGTGGCCGTGGACGCCGAGCGCGCCTCCGGGTACCGATACGGCCAGCGCGCCTATCTCGTCCAGCTCCGCCGCGAGGGCGCGGGCACCGCGCTCGTCGACCCCGTCGCCTGCCCCGACCTGTCCGGGCTCGGCGAGGCGCTCGCCGGCACCGAGTGGGTGCTGCACGCGGCGACCCAGGATCTGCCGTGCCTGCGGGAAATAGGCATGGTTCCGTCCGCCATCTTCGACACGGAGCTGGCCGGGCGGCTCGCCGGATTCCCCCGGGTCGGCCTCGGCGCGATGGTCGAGAGCGTCCTCGGCTACGTCCTGGAGAAGGGCCACTCCGCAGTCGACTGGTCCACCCGTCCGCTCCCCGAGCCCTGGCTGCGCTATGCCGCCCTCGACGTCGAGCTCCTCGTCGACCTGCGCGACGCGCTGGAGAAGGAGCTGGACCGGCAGGGGAAGCTGGAGTGGGCCCGCGAGGAGTTCGACGCGATCGCCTCGGCGCCGCCCGCGCCGCCCCGCAAGGATCCCTGGCGGCGTACGTCGGGCATGCACAAGGTGCGGCGCCGGCGGCAGCTGGCTGTCGTACGGGAGCTATGGACGACCCGGGACCGGATCGCGCAGCGGCGTGACATCTCGCCCGGCAAGGTGCTCAGTGACGGGGCCATCGTGGAGGCGGCGCTCGCCGTGCCCGCGAATGTGCACGCCCTCACCGCGCTGCCCGGGTTCGGGCACCGGATGGGGCGGCGTCAGCTCGAGCAGTGGCAGGGCGCGGTCGAGCGCGCGAAGGCGCTGCCGGACGTGGAGCTGCCGCAGCCCGGCCAGGCCGTGGCCGGGCCGCCGCCGCCCCGCTCCTGGGCGGACCGCGACCCCGCCGCCGCGGCCCGCCTCTCCGCCGCGCGCGCCGCGGTCTCGGCCCTCGCCGAGGGCCTCAACATGCCCCAGGAAAACCTCATCACCCCCGACACCGTCCGCAGAGTCTGCTGGGAGCCCCCGTCGGACCTCACCCCCGACGCCGTAGCCGCCGCCCTCACCACCCACGGCGCCCGCCCCTGGCAGATCACCCAGGTGACCCCGGCCCTCACCCGGGCCCTGGCGACACCGGCCCCGTAGGCGCGGGGTGCGCGCCGCTTGGCTCGTGGGGGTGCGGGCCACGCGGCGCCGCGGGGCGTGCACCCCCAGTCCCGCAGTGTGCGCGCCGCATGTGATGTGTGCCTCCCCGTACCCACCCTTGGCCAGGTAGTTACTGATAAGTAGCATGGGGCGAGGAAGCGCGCCGCAGAGCGCACCGCACCCTGGAGGAGAGCCATCGTGCCTCGTACCGTCAGGGACGTCGTCTTCGTCGACGGCGTCCGCACCCCGTTCGGCAAGGCGGGACCGAAGGGCATCTACCACGAGACCCGCGCCGACGACATGATCGTCAAGGCGATCCGGGAGCTCCTGCGCCGCAACCCGGCTCTCGACCCGGCCAAGATCGACGAGGTCGCGGTCGCCGCGACCACGCAGATCGGCGACCAGGGGCTCACCATCGGCCGCACCGCGGGCATCCTCGCCGGACTGCCGCAGTCCGTGCCGGGCTACTCCGTCGACCGCATGTGCGCGGGCGCGCTCACCGCCGTCACCACCACCGCGGGCTCCATCGCCTTCGGCGCGTACGACGCCGTGATCGCCGGTGGCGTCGAGCACATGGGCCGCCACCCCATGGGTGAGGGCGTCGACCCCAACCCCCGCTTCGTGAGCGAGAAGCTGGTCGACGAGTCCGCCCTGTTCATGGGCATGACGGCGGAGAACCTGCACGACCGCTACCCGAGCATCACCAAGCAGCGCGCCGACGAGTACGCGGTGCGCTCGCAGGAGAAGGCCGCCAAGGCGTACGCCAACGGCAAGATCCAGCAGGACCTGGTGCCGATCTCGGTGCGCAACACCAACTCCGATGTGGGCGAGACCGGTTGGGGTCTGGCCACCCAGGACGAGCCCATGCGTCCGGGCACGACGCTGGAGAACCTCTCCGGGCTCAAGACGCCGTTCCGTACGCACGGCCGCGTCACCGCGGGCAACGCCGCCGGTCTCAACGACGGCGCCACTGCCTCGATCATCGCTTCCGAGGACTTCGCCCGGGAGAACGGCCTCCCGGTCAAGATGCGGCTCGTGTCGTACTCCTTCGCGGGAGTTGAGCCCGAGGTCATGGGCTACGGCCCGATCCCGGCGACCGAGAAGGCCCTCGCCCAGGCGGGGCTCTCCATCTCCGACATCGGTCTCTTCGAGATCAATGAGGCCTTCGCCGTGCAGGTGCTCGCCTTCCTGGAGCACTACGGCATCGCCGACGACGACACCCGCGTCAACCAGTACGGCGGCGCCATCGCCTTCGGCCACCCCCTCGCCTCGTCCGGCGTACGCCTGATGACGCAGCTGGCGCGGCAGTTCGAGGAGCAGCCGGAGGTCCGCTACGGCCTGACCACCATGTGCGTCGGCTTCGGCATGGGCGCCACGGTCATCTGGGAGAACCCGCACCACAAGGACGCCGGAGGCGACAAGTGAGCACCACCACCACTGAGCTGTTGAAGGGTGCGGCCGAGCTGTTCCCGGACGAGGTCGTGACGCAGGCTCACGTACGCCACCTCGATCTGCCCGCGGGCGCCGGGCGGTTCGCCCTGATCACCCTCGACAACGGCTTCGACCACACCAAGCCGACCACCTTCGGCCCGGGTTCGCTCGCGAACCTGAACGCCGCGATCGACCAGGTCGAGAAGGAGGCGGCCGAGGGCACGATCGTCGGTGTCGGCATCACCGGCAAGCCGTTCATCTTCGCCGTCGGCGCCGACCTCAAGGGCGTCGAGATACTGAAGCGGCACGAGGACGCGCTGGCCATCGGCAAGGGCGGCCACGACGTCTTCAAGCGCCTCTCGGGCCTCGCGGTGCCGACGTTCGCGTACTACAACGGCGCGGCGATGGGCGGTGGCGTCGAGGTCGGTCTGCACTGCTCGTACCGCACCGTCTCCCAGGCGCTGCCCGCGTTCTCGCTGCCCGAGGTCTTCCTGGGCCTCGTCCCGGGCTGGGGCGGCTGCGCGCTCCTTCCGAACCTGATCGGCGCGGACCGAGCGGTTTCGGTCATCATCGAGAACTCGCTGAACCAGAACAAGCAGCTCAAGGGCAAGCAGGTCTTCGAACTCGGCATCGCGGACGCGCTGTTCGAGGGCGCGGACTTCCTGGAGCAGTCGCTGGTGTGGACGGCCTCCGTCCTCAACGGCACCGTCAAGGTCGAGCGCCCCGAGATCGACCGCGGTGAGGGCTGGGACGCGGCGGTCGCCCGCGGCCGCGCCATCGCCGACTCCAAGGTGCACGGCGCCGCCCCGGCCGCGTACCGCGCCCTGGAGATCGTCGCAGCCGCGAAGGACGGCGACGTACAGAAGGGCTTCGACGCCGAGGACAAGGCGCTCGCCGACCTCATCATGGGCGGCGAACTGCGCAGCGGCATCTACGCGTTCAACCTGGTGCAGAAGCGCGGCAAGCGCCCCGCGGGCGCGCCGGACAAGAATCTGGCCCGCCCGGTCACCAAGGTCGGCGTCGTGGGCGCCGGTCTGATGGCCTCGCAGCTCGCGCTGCTCTTCCTGCGCCGCCTGGAGGTGCCGGTCGTCCTGACCGACATCGACCAGGAGCGCGTGGACAAGGGTGTGTCGTACGTCCACGGGGAGATCGACAAGCTCCTGCTGAAGGGGCGCGTCAACCAGGACAAGGCCAACCGCCTCAAGGCCCTGGTCACCGGTGTCCTGGACAAGGCCGAGGGCTTCTCCGACGCCGACTTCATCATCGAGGCCGTCTTCGAGGAGATCGGCGTCAAGCAGCAGGTGTTCGCGGAGGTGGAGGCGGTCGCTCCGGCGCACGCGATCCTCGCGACCAACACCTCCTCGCTGTCGGTGTCGGAGATGGCGTCCAAGCTGAAGCACCCCGAGCGGGTCGTCGGCTTCCACTTCTTCAACCCGGTCGCGATCCTGCCGCTCCTGGAGATCGTGCGCGGCGAGCAGACCGACGACACCTCGCTGGCCACGGCCTTCGGTGTCGCCAAGAAGCTGAAGAAGACCGCGGTCCTGGTGAAGGACGCCCCGGCGTTCGTCGTGAACCGCATCCTCACCCGCTTCATGGGCGAGATCCAGAACGTCATCGACGAGGGCACCCCGGTGGCCGTGGCCGAGAAGGCCGTCGAGCCGCTCGGTCTGCCGATGTCGCCCCTCGTCCTGCTCGAGCTGGTCGGTCCGGCCATCGGCCTGCACGTCTCGGAGACCCTCAACCGGTCCTTCCCCGACCGCTTCACGGTGTCGCCGAACCTGAAGGCCGTCGTCGAGGCCGGCAAGCGCGGCTTCTACGTGTACGACAGCGGCAAGCCGGAGCTGGACCCGGAGGTCGCCGCGCTGCTGAAGCAGGGCGACTCCGTCCTCACCGAGGAGCAGGTGCGCGCCCGCGTGCTCGACGCCGTCGCCCAGGAGATCGGGCTCATGCTCGACGAGGGTGTCGTCGCCGAGGCGCAGGACATCGACCTGTGCCTGATCACCGGCGCGGGCTGGCCCTTCCACCTGGGCGGCATCACGCCGTACCTGGACCGTGAGGGTGTCAGCGAGCGCGTCAACGGCAAGAAGTTCCTGGCGCAGGGGCTCGCGAGCGTGCCCGCGTAGTCGGCTGACGCTCAGGTGCCCGGTACGCCCGCGTGGCGTGCCGGGCACCGGCATGTGGCGCCCTCTACACGGAGGGTGCCTGCTCCCAGGCCTTGAGGGCGAGGCCCGGTTCGTCCTTGCGGTGGGCCAGGCGCAGGGTGCCCGTGCCGGGCACGAAGGTCGCCGCGACCACGCGGCCGGTCCCGTCCTCGGCGAGGGCGACCCGCGCGTCCACCGGCAGGGCGGGGCCCGACTCGGTCCACCAGGCGCCGGCCGACTCCAGCTCGGTGGGGTACGCGGCGAAGGCGACGCGGCCGCTTTCGGCGCGCTGGGCGAGCAAGGTGCAGTCGTGGCCGTCGAGTTCACAGCGCATGGCGGACACGGGGCCGGACCCCGCGGCCGTCAGGACGGCCACCGGCTCGTCGTCCGCACTCCCCCGCCAGGCGCACAACTCCCCGCCCTCGTCCGTGAAGAAGAGGGTCGTGTGCTCTGCTGAAGTGGCGAGGGCGCTCAGGGTGCCGGGGCGGGCCTTGACCGCGAGGGGTTCCTCGTCCAGGACGGGGACGGCGCCGGGTGAGGCCTGGGTCCACCGCAGGATGCCGTCCGGGGTCGTCGCGTACGCCGTGACCAGGCCGGACTCGGCCGTCGTCACGGCGAGAGGGCCGCGCACGCCGGCGCCCTTCAGGTCGCGCCAGGGCCCCCAGCCGCCCTTCTCCTTCTGGCCGCGCATGCTCACGCCGCCGCCCCTGTTGGGTACGAAGACGTGGGCGCGCCCCTGGGCGTCGACGGTGACGGCCGGGGGGCCGGTGCGGTCGCCCTTCTTGTTGGGGTGGCCGAGCGGGTTCCAGTCGAGGGCGGTGAGGTGCGGCTGGAAGTGCGTGGAGTGTACGAGGCCGGACTCGCCGGGGACGGTGGGGCGCCAGGACACCAGGTGGGCGTAGGTGTCGGTGCCCTGGGCGACGGCGAGGGCGGGGTGGACGCGCTGGTCGCCCCCGACGGCGCGGGGCGCGGTCCAGGGGCCGCCCGGGCGCTGCTGGGTGCGGCACACCACGGCGTCGCTCTCGCAGGCGTAGACGGCGAGCCTGCCGTCGCGTGCGCGTATGAGCCAGTCGCCGTTCACGGTCGGGGCGGTGGTGGAGGCTGGGGGCATGCCGGTTCCGGGGCTTCCGGGGGTGGGACGTCGGTCCTGGCAACTCTAATGGGCGAGGTGGGGGTGGGTGCACCCGGGCGTGCGAGGCTTGGCCGTATGGAGACAGTGACCCTCGTCGTGGACGCCGCCAACGTCGTGGGCTCCGTGCCGGACGGCTGGTGGCGCGACCGCCGCGGGGCCGCGGAGCGGCTGCGGGACCGTCTGGTGCCGGTGGCCGCGACCGGGCTTGCCGATGTGCCCGGCCCCCTCACCGTCGTACTCGTCGTCGAGGGCCAGGCCCGCGGCATCGACTCCGTCCCCGGCGTACGGGTCGACTCCGCCCCGGGGAGCGGCGACGACCGCATCGTGGAGGTGGTCACCGAGACCCCGGGCCCCTGCGTGGTGGCCACCGCGGACCGCGAGCTCCGCCACCGGGTGTCGGCCCTGGGCGCGGAAGTGGTGGGCCCCCGGGCGGTACGGGGCTAGCCCGCCGCGGAGCGGCGGGACAGGAGCACGTCCCACCAGGCCGCAGGCGAAAACGAACCGCAGGCCCTACAGGCGCTTCGCGCTCCGCAGTGCCGACGCGTAGTACCCGTTCCCGTCCAGGCGGGACGTACCGCCCTTGTCGCCGATCGTCGGTCCGTTGACCTCCTCGCGGCTGGAGATGAAGATCTTGTGGCCCTCGGCGTCGTGGCCGAGGAAGATCCCCACGTGGTCGAGCCGCTGCTTGGTGCGGGCGTCGAGCTTGAAGAAGACGAGGTCGCCGGGCTGGACGACGTCGATGGTCTTCGGGCGGTCGGCGGCGGCGACGCCCTTCAGGGGGATGACGGCGGTGCCCACCTTGCCCCGGGCCATCCCGTTGGCGGTCCGCGGCAGCCCGTCCCCGGCGAGGTCGGAAGCCATCAGCGGATAGCGGGCGCGGTACCCGAAGATGGTGCGGATGAACCCGGAGCAGTCCATCGCGCGGGCCCGCTTCGCCTCGGGCTGGATCGTCGTACCGTCCCGGAAGGTGTAGGGAATGCCGAGGTAGTCGAAGAAGTCGGACTGCTCCTCGCGCAGGTCGTTGCCCTCGCTGCCGTTGGGGTTCAGCGGCCCGAAGCTGGCGTCACCGGCGTAGGAGATGCCCTCGTCGTCCTTCTTGACCGGCGCCCCCTCCACGTACTGGAACGCCATCGCGAAGATGTCGTCCTCCTCGCTGCCGGCGAACTCCTTGAACCAGTCCTTGAACCACTTCTCCTTCTCCGCGCCCTTGCGCCAGATCTCCGGCATCAGCCGCACCCAGTTGTCGGTGACGACCTTGGACTTGGTGTTGGTGGGCTCGGCGAAGGTACGGCTCGGCCCGGAGAGGGTCGCGGTGCGCGCGCCGTCGGTGAACGAGGCGAGGACCTTGCCGTCCTCGGTGCGCAGGACGGAGCGGTCGGGATTGCGCAGCCGCTCCCACTTCTGCTTCCCGTCGGCCTGCCCGGTCCCGTTGGTCAGGTCGGGGGTGTCGGTGACGGCCTGCACCTTGGGCGCCTTGTCCTGCTCGTCCTTGCGCAGCTCGACGGTCAGGTAGGCGCTGCCCGCGAGCAGGGCGAGGACGGTGACGGCGTGGACTGCGGGGCGCTTCTTCTTGGGCGGCATGAGTGGCTCCGGTAGGTCAGGCGGAGGGCATGAAGCCGAGGAGGATCCCGGCCGTGAGGACGACATAGGCCATGAGGGTCACCGAGCCCGTGGCGAGCAGGGTGGGGCCCTTGGGCTGACGGACCAGCTGGTAGGCGATCAGGCCCGGCACGATGAAGCCGAGGGTCTGGTTGCTGTACATCAGCGGGAACTCGAGCGAGAGCACGATCATCACGGTGGCCTGGAGCACCACACCGGTCAGCACGACCGCGGCGAACAGGCGCTTGCCGTAGAGGATGACGAAGCGCTGCATCAGCAGGACGCAGACGTACGTCAGGACGGTGACGCCGACCACCATGGCGGCGCGCTGGAGGTCCTCGACGAGGGTCAGCGCGAGCCAGCCCGGCGTGATCATGCCGCCGGGCGACAGGTTCGTCGTCAGATAGCAGACGAGCGAGAACAGCAGCCCGAGCGCGATGCCGACCGCGGCGATCTCGGGGGTGAGGACGGACGGGATCAACGCTGCTCTCCTGGGCTGTGCCACTGCTGGGTTTCATCCGCGGCGGGCGGGGCGGGCGGGACGCGCGGCTCGAACAGGCCGCGGGGGGCGGGAGGTTGGGGCTGGGGCTGGGGCTGCTGGTGCTGTTGGTACTGCTGCTGGGCGTACGCGTCGTACGGAGCCTGCGTCCCGTAGGCCGACGCCTGCTGTGCCGCGTACGGGTCCTGAGCGGCGTACGGATCCTGCGCGGCGTACGGATCCTGCGCGGCGTACGAACCCTGGCCCTGGTACGACCCCTGCGCCGCGTACGGATCGTGCGCGGCATGCCCGTCGTACGACGGATAGTGCTGCACCGGCACCTGCGGCGGCGGGACCACCCGGAGCGATCCCGTCTGCGTGTACCGCGTCTCGTACGCCTCCGGGTAGTGCTGGTACGGGTCGATGTGCGGCTCGTACAGCTGGTGGCTGCCGGTGGTCTCGTTGGCGGACTCGCCGGCCGGGGCGGCGGGGGTCGCCGGGTCCTCGCTCTCGTCGGCGGGGAGCTCGGCGAGATGCTCAAGGAGCACCTCGCCCTGGCCGTGGATGTTGCCGATGGCGACGAGCGAGGAGTCGGCGCCGAGCTGCCCGAGCAGCTGGCCCATGAACTCCTCCGGGTCGCGCCGGTCGCCGCCGAGGTCGACGGCGCGCGAGCGCCAGTCCGCGGGGATCGCGTCGATGGCGGACTTGGCGGGGTGGCCGATGACGAAGACCTTGTCCGGCTGCAGGTCCGGGATGATCTCGCCCATCTGGCCGTTGCGCTCGACGCGGTCGGGGCGGCAGTTGATGACGACGTTCAGCGGCCGGTGGATGGCGCCGAGGTCGAGGAGCTGGTTGATGTTCATCAGCGTCGACTCGGGGTCGTTGGCCGCGAAGACGTTGGCGAAGCGGAGCTTCTTGCCCTCCTCGGTGACGTACCGCTCGACGGAGAGGACACCGGGGTCCGGCGGCGCGTCGTACATGCCCTGGAGAGCGACCTCGCGGCCGACGCCGAGGAGTTCGGCGACCTTCAGCGCGATCGACACGTTCTCCTTGAAGGTGAACCAGCTGAAGCCGCGCAGCTCGTCGTCGGACACCGTCTCGGGGTCGGCGTAGATCAGCTCGCAGTTCCGCGCGTCGGCCTCCTCCTTGAGGATCGCGAAGCGGTCCTTCTCGGCGGTGACGCAGATGCCGTTCTCCGGCATGGAGCGCGAAAGGGAGCGCGCCACGTCGTCCAGGGTCGGGCCCATCTCGGCGAGGTGGTCCTCGCGGACGTTGCAGAGCACGCCGATGGTGGAGCGGATCAGCTTGGACTGGTTGATCTCCTGGAGCGCCGGCATGACCGCCATGCACTCGATGACCAGGGCGTCCGGGTTGTACGCCGCCGCGCGCCGGACGATGCCGATCTGCTCCACGACGTTGGCGATGCCGAACTTGCGGTAGACCGGCTCCTCGGTGGCGTCCGGGTGGATGAACCGGGCGGCCGTGCCGGTGGTCTTGGCGACCGTGGTCAGGTCGCCGCCGCGCAGCGCGCCCGCGCACAGGCGGGTGATGGAGCTCTTGCCGCGGATGCCGTTGACCAGCACCCGCGACGGTATGTGTTCCAGGTTGGTGAAGTGCCGCCGCTGCTCGATCACACCCGCGACGAGCAGGACGGCGCAGCACACCACCAGGACGGTGAAGAGGAAGAGCACGGCGGTTCAGTTCCTTCCGGCGAGACCGGCCGTGGCGCCGTCCCGCTTGCGCTGCGCGCTGGACGGCAGCTGCTGCCTGATCAGTTCGAGGCTGCGGGTGACGGCGCCGACCTCGTCGTGGTGGACGGGGTACAGGACGGTCTTGCGGTCGCCGTCGGCCAGCGCCTCCGCCTGTTCGGCGAGCTTGCGCAGCGGCCGCACCACGATGATGTGCAGCCAGCCGAGGCAGCCCGCGGCCGCGGTGACGCCGAGCATGCCCGCGAGGACCGTGCGGTTCTGCAGGGTGTACTCGGGGATGGCGAGGGCCGATGCGGGCTGCCAGCTCACCACGGACCAGCCGAGCTTCTCGGCCGCGCCGCCACCGGCGAACGGGGCCGCGGCGGCGATCTGGATGCCGTCGCCGGTGCGGTAGAGCACGCCGCTGGGGCGCGGCTTGCCGCCGACCTTCTGGCCGGTGCCCTCGACGAGCCCGTCGAGGCGGTCGCTGGGCAGCCCCTGGAACTCGCGGTAGCCGGTGTTGCCGCCGATGATCTTGCGGTCCTTGTCGACGACGCGTACCTCGCCGAGGCCGGGGCGCTTGAGCATCGAGTTGAGGAACTCGATGCGGAACTCGCCCACCACGGCCGCGCCCTGGCGTCCGGGCACCTCGGCGGTGCCGATGATCACCGGCTCCTTGCCGTCCTCGTCGACCACGCGGACCGGCTGGTCGGACGGCTTGTCGCCGGCGCCGCGCGGATCGCCGCCGGCCTCGGCGAGGACGTCGCCGGTCTTGTCGATGACGTACAGCGAGCGGTAGCGCGAGTGCTGGTTCAGAGTGCTGTCGAGGACCTTGTCCATCTCGTCGCCCTCGGTCTTGGCGCCGATCAGCGAGGCCACCGAGGTGAGGTCGGCGTGGCCTTCGTTGAGGGCGCGGCGGACCCGGTCGGAGAGGGTGTCGGTGCGCTCACGCTGGTCGTTGACCATCTGCTGCGGCACCTGGACGCTGTCGCCCGCGCGGTTGAGGAGCAGCAACAGCGGCCCCGCCCAGACGAGCAGCAGCACGCCGGCGACCGCGACCAGGGTCCGGACGCCGAGCTTGCGGCGCCCGGTGGGCTTGGCCTTCGCCGCGGGTTCGCCGGTCAGCTGGCGGCGCAGCCGCTCCAGGGCGGCGCCGATGCGGGCGGCCTCGCCGAACTTGGGCACGGACACCGGCCGGTTGAGGTCGCCGCGGGTGAGCCTGCGGCTCTCCAGGAACAGCCGGATCAGCGGGCGCTGCACGGTGTGCAGGAGGAAGAACACGGTCAGGCCGCCGATGAGGAGCAGCGCGCCCGCGGCGAGCAGGCCGAAGGCGGAGCTGGTGCTGCGCTTGGGGTCCTCGGCGACCGGGACCATGGCGACGACGCTGAGGCCGAGCCGGGTGGCCACCGTGGACTCGCCGGCCTCGGGGGCGGCGAGCGAGGCGTAGCCCGCGACGGAGCGCTCACCGAGGTGGCGCTCGCCGATCAGGTGGCCGCTGACGCCGAGATAGCCGCCGGAGCCGGGCTCCTTGGAGAGCAGCGGGTGGCTGCGGGACTTCTTCGCCGCGGTCTCGGCGAAGCCCTTGAGCCGCTCGTTGGAGGCCTTGACCTCCGCGCGCTCCTCGTCGGTGCTGACCTGCTCCGGCTCGGGGATGCCGTCGGTGCTCAGCACCTTGCCGTCGTCGCCGACGACGGCGATGGAGCGGAAGTTGCCGAGGCTGATGCCGGGGAAGCGCAGGCTGCTCGATGCGACAAGGAGCTGCTGCGGCTGGCCCTTCCAGGCGAGGACGGAGAACGCGAGGAGCCGGGTCTCGCCGTTCTCCAGGCGCACCATGCGCGGGTCGAGCCCGTGGTCGTCGCTCAGCTTGGAGCGGTCGATGGCGGCCAGCGGGACGTTCTCACCGCGGGCGGCCATGAGCTTGCCCGAGCGGATCTCGACGACGGCGGTGCCCATCCACTTCTGGTAGACGCTGCCGATCTTGTCGAGTACGGCGTCGGCGGGCACCGGGTCGGACGCGTTGAACAGGTCCGCGGTCCGGGTGAGGTCGGTGACGCTCTCGTCGATGGACGCGCGCAGCGCGATGGCGCCGTCCTCGGCGAAGTGCTGCTGGGACGACTTGACTGCCTTGGGGACGGCTTCCTGGCCGACGCGGCCAAGAGTGAGGGCGGTGACGCCCGCCAGGGCAAGGAGCAGGACCGACAGCACGGCGATCGGGGGCCGGATGCCTCCGATGAGTGACATGTCGGTCCTTCGGCGGACCTTGTGCCGCCGCTTCGTGGTCGAAGCGGCCAAGGGGGTGCTCCTCTCCTGGAGTGACACGGGTGGTGGCACTGGGGTGATGCGGGTGGACGTGCGGGCAGGGGTGACGCACCCCCGGCACGAGCGGGCGCACGGGTGCGATCTGGAATGTCATGACCCATGACGGGCCCGGAAGGATGTACGAAAGCAGTGAGATGTGAGCTACGTCAAAGATCGATTCACGGCCCGTCACAAGGGCCATTCACGTGCTACCTGGAGTTCACCGAGAGTTCTCAGTCCGGCAGCTTCTCCAGGGATTCGAGGCCGTCCTTGCCGCCGCCGCGGTTGAGCAGGGTGCCCTCGGTGCGCTCGAAGGCGAGGCGGTAGCGGGCGCGCTGCTGGTCGGTGAGCTTGTCGCCGTCGCGCAGCGCGGCGGCCACGTCGAGCAGCCGGTTGTTCTTGACCGCGTCCTTGGGCAGGGCGGCGCCGTCCTCGTCCGGGTCCGGCGGGATCTCCGTGAACGTGGGCACGTACTTGGCGTCGACGTCCCACTTGCCGCCGCGCTTGTGGAACTCGAACCAGCCGATGACGCCCTCCTCGGTCAGTCCGCTGGGCTTGTCGTGCCGGGCGATCTGATTGCCGAGTCCGTACGCGATCCAGGTGCCGTCGACCTTCTCCATCGGCTGCACGACGTGGGCGTGGTGGCCGACCACGAGGTCGATGCCGGTCTCCTTGGCGATCCTGCGGCCGAGTTCGACCTGCTGGGCGGCGGCGTTGGGCTGGTGCTCCTTGCCCCAGTGGATGCTCAGGATCACGACCTCGGCGCCCGCGGCGCGGGCCTTCTTCTCGGCGGCGGCGATCCGGTCGAAGTCGGTCAGGTTGGCGAGCCAGGGCTTGTCCTTGGGGACCTGGCGGCCGTTGAAGCCGAGGGCGAAGGCGATTTGGCCGACCTTGACGCCCTTGACGTTGGTGATGAGCGGTTTGTCCGCCTCCGCCTTGTTCCGTGCCGTTCCGGTGTGCCGCAGTCCCGCCTTGTCGAGGGCGTCGAGGGTGCGGGTGACACCGGCGGGGCCGTGGTCGAGGCTGTGGTTGGAGACGCTGGAGCACTGGTCGTAGCCGACGCCCTTGACCGCGGTGGTGATCTGCGGCGGCACGATGAAGTCCGGGAAGCCCTGGAAAGGACCGGTCGGCGTGCCGACCACCGGCTCGAAGTGGCAGATCCCGAGGTCGGCCTTGCTGATCACCGGCTTGATGCCGGCCATCATCGGGCCGAAGTCGATCCCCTTCTCGCCCTTGCCGGTCGCCTTGGCGTCCTTGCGTGCCTGCTCGGTGAGTTCGGGGTGGATGAGGATGTCGCCGGCGGCGGCGACGGTGAAGGCGGGGCCGCCGTCGTCGGCGGCCTCGCCGTCGTCGCCGAACGGGCCGCAGGCGGTGGCGCTTGCGAGCAGGGCGATCGAGGCTGCGCAGACGGCTATGAGCCTGCGAGAAGGGCGTGTGGTCACGGGGCTATCTTTATACAACCATGACTCACCCTCCAATTCGGTCGATAACAATCGCAAAGCGGCGCAGGAGGCTCGCGGTGCTCGCCGCGGTCACGGCGGGCGTGCTGAGCCTCACCCAGTGCACCTCGTCGTCGCACGACGACCGCCCGAGGTCCGCGGCGGACGACGACGGCTCCCGCACCGGCCTGGAGGACGTGGTCACCGGATACACCGCGGGCTTCTCCGAGGACAGCGGCTACCGCCGCCCCTCGCGCACCGAGCGGCACGCCGTCGCCGAAGGCGTGGGCCTGCTCCTGGACCGCCACCGCGCGCGGGCCGAACGCCGACTGGCCGACGTCGACTTCCAGGTGCGCACGGTCACCGACTCCGGCACCGGACGGCGCTACGCCGAGGTGTCCGACCGCTCCGAGGACGCGGCGGCACCCCGCGGCTGGGGCCGTGTGTACGTGGACCTCGACTCCCCGATCCGCTGGTCCGTGCAGGTGCCGCACCCGGTCGCCGACCGCAACACCGAGCGGCTCGGGGCCGCCTTGCTCAGCCGCTCGTCCGGCGGCGTCATGGTCCTTGCGGGGGCACATCGCAAAGCTGGGCGCGGCGACGAGGCGGACGTGGCGCACCACCGGAGGAGCGTGTTCCACGCCATCTGCGACGAGTTGGCGAAGCGTGGCGTGCCCGGCATCCAGGTGCACGGGATGGCGGACGACTCCGCGCCCCGGCACGACGTGGTCGCCTCCACGGTCAAGGGCCGCGAGGCGGTGCGGGAGGGCCGCGACCTCGCGGACGCGCTGCGCCGGCGTGGCTACGACGTGTGCCGCGCCTGGGCCCGCTCCTGCCCCCTCGAAGGCCGCAAGAACGTCCAGGGCCGCAACGCCTGGGCCCAGGAAACGGAGTTCCTGCACGTCGAGTTCAGCCCCAGGATCCGCGACCACCGCAAGCACTTGAAGGCGGCGGTGGCGGCGATGACCACGGTCACGCGGGACTGGCGCCGCATGTAGGCCCTGCCCGTCCGAGCACGGCCCGCACGCCGACCGGCCCCGCAGTTCACGCCGAAGCGGAACATACGGGGCCGGATTGCCGGGCGATGTCGCCGCCCGCTCGGGCGGCGCGACTACTCGCTTTCGCGACCCGGCGGGCGGAGTACCTGGCCCACCGTCGTCTCCTCGTGCCGTCCCAGACGGCTGTGCGAGCGGCTGTAGAGGAAGTAGACGACGACGCCGAGGATCATCCAGCCGGCGAAGCGGACCCAGGTCTCGGCGGGCAGGTTGAGCATCAGCCACAGCGAGGCGCCGACGGACAGGATCGGCAGGACGGGCACCCACGGGGTGCGGAAGGAGCGGTGCAGGTCGGGCCTGGTCCTGCGGAGGATGATCACGCCAAGCGCGACGATCACGAAGGCGAACAGGGTGCCGATGTTCACCAGCTCGGCGAGTTCGCTCAGCGGGGTGAAGCCGGCCACGACCGCGATGATCACGCCGAGCAGGATGGTCGGCCGGTGCGGGGTCTTGAAGCGCGGGTGGACGCGGGAGAAGAAGCGCGGAAGCAGTCCGTCGCGGCTCATCGCGAAGAACACCCGGGTCTGGCCGAGCAGCAGGATCATGCAGACCGTGGTCAGGCCGACGGCGGCGCCGAAGCTGATGAAGCCCGCGTACCAGGGGTGTCCTGTGGCCTTGAAGGCGTCGGCGAGCGGGGCGTCCACGGAGAGTTCGCTGTAGTGCTGCATGCCGGTGACGACGATCGACACGGCCACGTAGAGCGTGGTGCAGATGAGCAGCGAGCCGAGGATGCCGCGCGGCATGGCCCGCTGCGGGTCCTTGGTCTCCTCCGCGGCGGTGGCCACGACGTCGAAGCCGATGAAGGCGAAGAAGACGACGGAGGCGGCGGTGAAGATGCCCATCACGCCGAAGTTGCTCGGCGCCCAGCCGAACATGAGCTGGATCAGCGGGGAGTGCAGTCCGCTGCCCGCCTCCACCTCCTGGGCCTTGGGGATGAACGGGTCGTAGTTGTCGCCCTTGATGAAGAAGGCGCCCGCGATGATCACGACGAGGACGACGATCACCTTGATGGCGACGACGAGGGAGGTGATGCGCGCGGAGAGCTTCATGCCGAGGACGAGGATGACGGTGAGCACCAGGACCAGGGCGGCCGCGAGGATGTCGAAGCCGAAGCCGTCAGCCGCGTCTCTGCTGCCGAGCGCCTCGGGCAGATGCCAGCCCGCGTTGTCGAGCAGCGACGCGATGTACCCCGACCAGCCGACGGCGACCACCGCCGTGCCGAGCGCGAATTCCAGGACGAGGTCCCAGCCGATGATCCAGGCGGGCAGCTCGCCGAGCGAGGCGTACGAGAACGTGTACGCCGATCCCGCCACCGGGAGCGTGGAGGCGAACTCCGCGTAGCAGAGGGCGGCGAGGGCGCAGACGACGCCCGCCACCACGAAGGCCAGGGCGACTGCGGGCCCGGCGTTGTTCTTGGCGACCGTGCCGGTGAGGACGAAGATGCCGGTGCCGATGATGACACCGACGCCGAAGACGGTCAGGTCCAGAGCGGACAAGGATTTCTTGAGCGCGTGCTCTGGCTCCTCGGTGTCGAGGATGGACTGCTCGACCTTCTTCGTCCGGAAGAGGGTGCTGCTCACGGCGTACCTCCCACGCTTGTCGTCCTCGACATGATCGAGAGGGGGCGCCATGGTTATGCCCCGACGCGGGTGGATTCACGCAAATGGGCAGGTTTCACCACTCTTCACGGTGGTGAAACCGGCCCATCCGGACACATCGGTCGTGTACTTCAGCCTCGTACGTCAGTCGCGTACGTCGTTCGCGTACGTCAGTCGCGCGCGGGCTCCACGGAGTCCACGGACGTCGCGTTGCGCTCGAAGCGGCCGTCGAGCTTGGCGACCAGGCCGGTGACCTGGCGCGCGATGTCCGGGGCCGTCAGGCCGATCTCCGCCATGACCTCCTTGCGCGAGGCGTGGTCGAGGAAGCGCGGCGGGATGCCGAAGTCGCGCAGCGGCACGTCCACGCCCGCGTCCCGCAGGGCCTGCGCGACGGCCGAACCGACGCCGCCCGCGCGGGAGTTGTCCTCGACGGTCACGACCACGCGGTGCTGCTCGGCGAGCGGGGCCATCGCCTCGTCGACCGGCTTGACCCAGCGGGGGTCGACGACGGTGGTGGAGATGCCCTGCTTGTCGAGCAGGCCGGCGATCTCCAGGCACATCGGGGCGAGCGCGCCGACGGAGACGAGCAGCACGTCGGGTCGGCCCGTGTCCGGCTTGCGCAGCACGTCCATGCCGCCGACCTTGCCGACGGCCTTCACCGCGGGGCCGACGGCGCCCTTGGAGTAGCGCACGACGGTCGGCGCGTCGTCGACCTCGACGGCCTCGCGGAGCTGGAGGCGGACCTGGTCGGCGTCGCGGGGCGCGGCGATGCGCAGGGTGGGCACGCACTGGAGGATCGACATGTCCCACATGCCGTTGTGCGAGGCGCCGTCGGTGCCGGTGACGCCCGCGCGGTCCAGGACGAAGGTGACGCCGCACTTGTGCAGGGCCACGTCCATCAGGAGCTGGTCGAAGGCGCGGTTGAGGAAGGTCGCGTACACGGCGAAGACGGGGTGGACGCCGCCGGTGGCGAGGCCCGCGGCGCTCACGGCGGCGTGCTGCTCGGCGATGCCGACGTCGTAGACCCGGTCGGGGAACTCCTCGGCGAACTTCTTCAGGCCGACGGGCTGGAGCATCGCGGCGGTGATCGCGACGATGTCCTCGCGCTCGCGGCCGAGCTTGACCATCTCCTCGCCGAAGACGGAGGTCCAGTCCATGCCGCCGGCGGTGATGGGCAGGCCGGTGTCGGGGTGGATGGGGCCGATGCCGTGGAAGTGGTCGGCCTCGTCCTCCTCGGCGGGCTGGTAGCCGCGGCCCTTCTCGGTGAGGCAGTGCACGATGACCGGGCCGCGGAAGCGCTTGGCGCGCTGCAGGGCGGACTCCAGGGCCTCCATGTCGTGGCCGTCGATCGGGCCGACGTACTTCAGGCCGAGGTCCTCGAACATGCCCTGCGGGGCGATGAAGTCCTTCAGGCCCTTCTTGGCGCCGTGCAGCGTCTCGTACAGCGGCTTGCCGACGACCGGTGTGCGCTCCAGGAGGTCCTTGCCGCGGGCCAGGAAGCGCTCGTAGCCGTCCGTGGTGCGCAGGGTCGCCAGGTGGTTGGCGAGGCCGCCGATCGTGGGGGCGTACGACCGCTCGTTGTCGTTGACCACGATGACCAGGGGGCGGTCCTTGGCGGCCGCGATGTTGTTCAGGGCCTCCCAGGCCATGCCGCCGGTGAGGGCTCCGTCACCGATGACGGCGACGACGTGGTCGTCCTTGCCGCGGACCTCGTTGGCCTTGGCCAGGCCGTCCGCCCAGCCGAGGACCGTGGAGGCGTGGCTGTTCTCGATCACGTCGTGGTCGGACTCGGCGCGCGCGGGGTAGCCCGAGAGGCCGCCCTTGGCGCGCAGCTTGGAGAAGTCCTGGCGGCCGGTGAGCAGCTTGTGCACGTAGGCCTGGTGGCCGGTGTCCCAGAGGACCTTGTCCTTCGGGGACTCGAAGACGCGGTGCAGCGCGATGGTCAGCTCCACGACGCCGAGGTTGGGGCCGAGGTGGCCGCCGGTCTTGGAGACTGCGTCGACGAGGAAGCCGCGGATCTCGTCCGCCAGCTCGTTGAGCTGTTCAGGGCCGAGCAGGTCCAGATCGCGCGGTCCCGTGATGCGGGTCAGCAGCGGCACCCGTGCCTCCTTGCAGTAGAGCGTGTAGCGCTGTTCGAGCATTGCCGGGCCAGTCGAGTCTAATGTTCCGCCGCTGACGACGGAGTCCGGGCCAGGAGTATTACGTCACGCGATCGGCTGTAAATCTACTGGTACGACCGGGCGGGGCCGGGGAAATCGCGCCCCGCGTGGGAACGTATGTTCCTATTCGATTCCCGCGCGCGGACATGGGCGTGCCCGGTACCGGAATGACCGGTACCGGGCACGGGGCCGCGAAATCAGGCGCGGCCTGCGGACTTCTGGGTCCGGCGGGAGACGGAGTCGATCACGACGGCGGCGAGCAGCACCGCGCCGGTGATCATGTACTGGATCTCACTGGGCATGCCCTGCAGGTTCAGGCCCTGCTGGATCGACTGGATCACGAGCATGCCGAGCATGGCGGACCAGATCTTGCCGCGGCCGCCGAAGAGGCTGGTGCCGCCGATGACGGCCGCCGCGATCACGATCATCAGGGTGTTGCCGCTGCCGAGGCTCTTGGTCGCGCCGCCGGAGAGGCTCGCGATGAAGAGCCCGCCGAAGGCGGCGAGCATGCCGGAGATCGCGAACACGGTGATCCGGATGCGGTCCACGTTGATGCCCGCGCGGCGCGCGGCCTCCGCGTTGCCGCCGACCGCGAAGACCTGGCGGCCGAAGGTGGTGCGGCGGGCCACGAAGTCGGCGATGACGAGCACGGCCAGGAACAGGACCAGGGCCAGCGGCAGGCCGCGGGCGCCCTCGGGCTCGTTCAGGAAGTACGCCACGACGAACGCGAGGACCGTGAGCAGGCCGGTGCGCAGCAGGATCTCGCTGAGCGGCCGCGAGGGCAGCCCCGCGGCCTTGCGGCGCTTGGCGTCCAGGAGCTGGGAGCCGGCGTAGGCGAGCACGGCGATCAGGGCGAGGCCGTAGGCGGCGGCCTTGTCGGCGTAGAAGTGGGTGGTGAGGTCCTCCACGACGGAGCCGGTGGGCGTGTTGATGCTGCCCTCCTTGCCCATCAGCCAGATCTGCAGACCGCTCCAGCCGAGGAAGCCCGCCAGGGTGACCACGAAGGCCGGTACGCCGATCTTGGCGAAGAAGAATCCGTGCAAGGCGCCGATCACCAGGCCGGAGCCGATCGCCACGAACACCGAGAGCCAGTCGCCCCACCCGTGGGTGACGCTCAGGACCGCCCAGATGGCGGCGCCCGTACCGGCGACGGAGCCGACGGACAGGTCGATCTCGCCGAGCAGCAGCACGAAGACGATGCCGACGGACATGATGCCGACGCCGGAGGTGAACACCGCGATGTTGGCGAGGCTGGAAGCGGACAGGAACTTGTCGTTCTGCAGCTGGAAGACAAGCGCGATGACGATCAGACCGACGACGACGGGCAGCGAGCCGAGCTCACCGCCGCGCACCTTGCGGAGGAACTCCGTCCAGTAGCCGGCGAAGCCCTGCTCGCGCACGAGCAGACGCGGGTCGACGGCCGCGGACGGGGTCGCGGACGGCTCGGCGTCCACGGTCCCCCCGGTGGCCGCACGGACCTTCTGCGTGTCGGGGGTCTTGGCGAGGTCGCTCACTTCGCGTCCTCCTTCGGTGCCGTGGCCGTGCGCGCCCTGCGGCGGGTCACGGCGTTGTCCGTGGCGCCCGTGATGGCGGCGATGACTTCTTCGGGGGTGGTGTCGGCGACCGTGAAGACGCCGTTGTTGCGGCCGAGGCGCAGGACCGCGACCCGGTCGGCGACGGCCTGCACGTCGGCCATGTTGTGGCTGATGAGGATGACGCCGTGGCCGCGCTCGCGCAGCCGCTCGACGAGGTCGAGGACCTGCGCGGTCTGCTCGACGCCGAGGGCGGCGGTGGGCTCGTCGAGGATGACGACCTTGGGGTCGCCGACCAGCGCGCGGGCGATGGCGACGACCTGCCGCTGGCCGCCGGAGAGGGCGGCGACGGGGATGCGGACGCTGGGGATGCGGATGGACAGGGTGTCCAGGAGCTCCCGGGCGCGCTTCTCCATCTTGATCTCGTCCAGGACGGAGGCGCTCTTCAGCTCGCTACCGAGGAACAGGTTGGCGACGACGTCGAGGTTGTCGCAGAGCGCGAGGTCCTGGTAGACGGTGGCCACGCCGAGGTTCTGGGCGTCGTGCGGGCGGCCGATGCGGACCGTCCGGCCCTCCCACTCGATGGCGCCCTCGTCGATGGGGTGGACCCCGGAAATGGTCTTGACGAGGGTGGACTTTCCGGCGCCGTTGTCGCCGACGAGGGCGACCACCTCACCGGTGCGGATCTCGAGGTCTACGTCCGTGAGCGCCTGGACGGCGCCGAACCGCTTGGAGACCCCGCGCAACGCCAGCACGGGCGTAGCGGACACGTGAATCATCTCCTTCGCCGCCTGATCGGCGGGGATGGTGCTGCCACAGGAAGTGACCAGGCAGCGCAAGGAACAAGGTGCCCGGTGCCCGCCCTCCGACTGCGGGGCGGAATGTAGCGGGCGGGCACCGGACCGCTGGGGAAGGTGTCTCGCGACTATCGGGCCGCGTCAACACCCTTGACCTGACCGGGAGTTACTTGATCCCGGCCTCGTCGCAGGCCTTCTTGAACTGCTTGGTGCAGATCTCGCCGGCCTTGTAGACCTTGTCCTTGACGATGGTGTCGGCCACCTCGTCCTTGGTGATCGCCTGCGCGTCGTAGAGCTTGGCGGGGATGTCCTTGAAGTCGCCGCTCAGCGAGTTGACCTTGCGGTCGGTGAGGTCGTCGATCTTCTTGCCCTTGAGCAGGCGCACCGCGATCTCGGCGGTGGTCTCGGCCTCCGGCTTGATCTGCTTGTAGATCGTGAAGGCCTGGTCGCCGCTCAACAGGCGCTGCACACCGGCGAGTTCGGCGTCCTGGCCGCCCACCGGCACGTCGATGCCGCGCTGCTTGAGGGCGGTGATGATGCCGCCGGCCATGCCGTCGTTGGCGCTGTAGACGCCGTCGATGCCGTCCTTGCCGAGCTTGTCGATGGCGGTGGCCATCTTGCGGTTGGCCTCGTCCGGGGACCAGTCCGGGATGTCCTGCTCGTACGCGATCTTCTTCACGTTCTTGTCGAGCACCGAGTGGGCGCCCTTCTTGAAGAACGGGGCGTTCGGGTCGGTCGGCGAGCCGTTGATCATGACGACGTTGGCGTTCTTGGCGTCCGAGCCGAGCGCCTTGACCAGGGCGCCGCCCTGGAGCCGGCCGATCTTCTCGTTGTCGTAGCTCACGTAGGCGGACAGCGGGCCCTCGGCGAGGCGGTCGTACGCCACGACCTTGACGCCCTGCTTGTCGGCGCGCTCGACCCAGCCCTTGGTGGACTTGTAGTCCACGGAGTCCAGGATGATCACCTTGACGCCCTGGGTGATGAGGGCGTCGAACTGCTTCTTCTGGGTCTCGATGTCCTGCGCGGCGTTGTTGTACTTGACCTCGCAGTCGCCGCACAGCGACTTGATCTTCGCCTCCATGATGGGGCGGTCGAAGGTCTCGTAACGCGTGGTCTTGTTCTCCGGCAGCAGCAGACCGATGGTCTTGCCGTCGCCGCCACTGCCCTTGTCGTCGCCGTCACCGGCCTCGCCGCATGCGGCCAAGGCCAGCGCGAGGGAAACGGTGACGGTGCCTATGCCGACGCGGCGCGTCAATCTGTTCATTTGGGGGTGCCTCCCTGACGTGGCCGCGTCGTTGCGGCCGAGGTGGCTCGAAGTCAACTCGGCCACCCGACACGCGTCAAGGAGTAAATCCTTAACGAGATGACAACGGTGCCATGCGTTATCTAAGTGAAGGCAGGTGCGGCAGCCGTCAGGCTCCCGTCCAAAAGGGTTGAATCACCCATCTCGCTGAGCGCGAGCGCGAGCGCGCCGAGGACCTCCGCACGATGGCCAAGTGCCCCGGGAAGTACGGACAGTTGGCGTGCCGCACTCGGGATGGCGTAGCGCCCCACGGACTCCCTGATGGGCGCGAGGACCAGTTCCCCGGCCTCCGCCAGGGCGCCCCCCAGGACGACCCTGCTCGGGTTCAGCAGGTTGCACAGGTTCGCGACACCGCTGCCGATGTGCCGGCCGACGTCGGCGATCACGCGGCGGCAGCCGGGGTCGCCCTCGCGGGCCAGGGCCACCACGCGCTCCATGGTCAGATCGCTGCCGTGGCTGGACTGGAGCAGCGGCAGGACGTACCGGGCGGCGGCGAAGGTCTCCAGGCAGCCGCGGTTGCCGCAGCGGCAGACGGGGCCGGACTCGTCCAGGGTGATATGCCCGATTTCTCCGGCCGTGCCGCCGGGTCCGCGGTAGATCCGGCCGCTTATCACCAGGCCGGCGCCGACACCGCTCGCGACCTTGATGTACGCGAGGTCCTTGACGCCCCGGCCGCTCCCCCAGACCAGCTCGCCGAGCGCGCCCAGGTTGGCGTCGTTGTCGACGTGCACGGGCACGCCGAGCCGCTCTTTGAGCTCCTCGGCGGGCTTGGTGCCCGCCCAGCCCGGCAGGATCGCGGTGGAGCCGAGGGTGCCGGACTCCACGTCGATGGGTCCGGGCACGCCGAGGCCGACGCCCGCGACCTTGGAGCGGTCCACGCCGGTGGCCTCGATCAGCTTGCCGACCAGGCGCTCGGCCCGGTCGAAGCCCTGCGCGGCGGAGGCGTCCACGTCCAGCGGCTCGGACTCCTCGGCGAGCACCTTGTGGGCGAGGTTGCCGAGCGCGACGCGCAGGTGGGTGTGGCCGAAGTCGATGCCGATGACCATGCCGGCGTCGCCGCTGAGGGAGACGCTGCGGGCCCGGCGGCCGCCCGCCGACGTGGGCGTGACCTCGACGGTGCCGCCGTCCTTCAGTTCGCGGACGATGTTGGATACCGTCGCGGCGGACAGGCCCGTCGTCCTGGCGATCTCCGCCTGCGTGAGCGATCCCGCGAGCCGTACCGCGCGCACGACCCGCTCGAGGTTTGCTCGGTGCAGTGACGACTGCGACCCCGGAGTCTCCATCGACTCATCCACTCCCGCCTATGGCGGACGGCGCCATCGCCGCCCGTACAAGTTGTGAACTCCAAGCTGTGCTGAAGGTGTTACCGCAGTCAAGTCCTTGACGAAAATCCAGTAGGTCACACCATGCACACGAAACGCCCCGCGTACGGGGCGTTCCATGGGCATGATCGCGTTCGACTACTTGATCGTGACCGCCGTCACTTGATGGTGGCCGCGGTGAGGCCGGACTGCACCTGCCGCTGGAAGGAGAGGTAGACCACAAGGACCGGGATCATGGAGATGGTCATGCCCGCGTACAGGGCGGGCAGGTCGGTCTCGTAGTTTCCCTGGTTCATCAGGCTCACCAGGCCCTGGGCGAGCATGGAGCGGTCCTCGTCGCCGCCGCTCTGCTTCTGCATCAGGGTCAGCGGCAGGATGTACTGGTTCCACTGGCCGAGGACGTTGAAGATCCCGACGCTGATCAGTCCGGGTTTCGCCATCGGCACCATGATCTGGAAGAACACCCGGGTGTGCGAGGCGCCGTCGATCACCGCCGCCTCGTGGATGGCGGTGGGCAGCGTCCGGAAGAACGAGTGCAGGTAGAACACGGTGAACGGCAGCGAGTACGCGACGTACACCAGGATCAGTCCTTGGTACGTGTTGAGCATGCCGAGCCGGTCGACCATGAAGTACAGCGGCACGAGCGCCAGGAACACCGGGAACATCGACCCGGCGACGAAGAAGTAGTACACGAACCGGTTGCCGACGAAGTCGTAGCGGGCGAGCACGTAGGCCGCCATCGCGCCGAGCAGCATCGTCAGCGGCACCGAGACGACCATGACGATCAGGGTGTTGAGCAGGTAGTCGCCGACGCCCTTCTCCCAGCCGCGCTGGAAGGCGTCGAAGGTCCATTCGGTGGGCCAGGTCCAGGCGCTGGACTTGATCTGGGAGTCGGTCTTGAAGTTGCCGAGCAGGATCCAGAACAGCGGCAGGACGATCATGACCGCCCACAGCACCAGGAAGCCGTGCGAGAAGGCGTTGAGGGTCCTTCCCTCCATGCCGTCCTTGCCGGGGCCGCGTCCGCCGCCGCGCTGGCCCGGCACCTTGACCTTGGTGGCAGGCGGTTGAGTCGCGGGAGCCGTCATCGCTCGCGCCTCCCTCAGAACTCGATGCGGTCACGGCGGCTGAGCCGCAGCGTGACGATGGACACGATCAGGGTGAGCAGCAGCATCACCACCCCCATGGCGCAGGCGTACCCGCTCTTGCTGTACGTCTGGAAGTTGCGCATCAGGTACGTCGAGATGACCTCGCTGCTGTGGTCGGGGCCACCGCCGAAGTCCTGTGACGTGAGGGTGGAGATGAGCAGGAACGCGTCCATGGAGAGAATCGCGAGGAACACCCAGGCCGTCTGGATGGTCTCCCAGAGCAGCGGCAGGGTGACCCGGAAGAAGGTCTGGAACTTCCCCGCGCCGTCGAGCAGCGCCGCCTCGTAGATGTCCTTGGGGATGGACTGCATGGCGGCCGAGAACAGCACCATGTAGAAGCCGGCCCCGGCCCAGACCATCACGAACACGATGCACCAGAGCACCAGGTCCGGGTCGTTGAGCCACTCCGTCGGGTTGCTCTTGTCGCCGAGGCCGATCGCCTGGAGCGAGCCGTTGATGAGGCCCGAGTCGTCGCCGCGGTAGACCGCCTTGAAGAGGATGGCGAGGATGGCGATGGAGAGGACCTGCGGGAAGAAGAAGATGATGCGGTAGAAAGCGGATCCCTTGACGCCGGACACTCCGCCCGCGCCGCCGCGGCCGCCGACATTCACCATGAAGGCGAAGAACAGCGAGAGCAGAATCGTCAGGGTCGGCACCAGAACGAGCAGCAGGGCATTGTGCTGCAGCGCCTTGATGAAGACGTCGTCCTTCGCCAGTGCCGTGTAGTTGTCGAAGCCGACGAAATTGAAGTTCTGGGAGGCGCCGCTCCAGTCGGTGAAGGAGTAGCTGATGGTCTGGATGTAGGGCCAGATCACCAGCAATACATAGAGCCCGACGGGGAGAATGAGAAAACCCGCGATGAACGGGTACTTTTTCCGATGCATAACACCCTGCTCCTGGCCTTGCCGTGACCGTACCGAGGCGGCGCCGCACCGCCGGCCGGGGCGCGGGCGGCGCCCGGCCGACCGTGCCGCCCGGCCCCGGCCGGCGGATGACGACGACTACTTCCGCTTCGTGTCGGGGTTCTTCTCGGCTTCCTTGTCGACCGCGGCCTGGCAGCGCTCCAGCCACTTCTTGGGCGTGATGCGCTTGGCCATCAGCTCACCGGTGGCGTTCTGGATCGCCACGTCCAGCTCGCCGTACCACTCCGAGTAACGGAAGTTGAAGCGCTCGTCGACCGGACAGGCGTCGACCGCGGCCAGCGCCGTCTTGATGCCGGGGCGAAGCTGCACGCTCTTGTCGACGAACTCCGGGCCGATCACGGACAGCGAACTGGCCTCCTTGGCAAAGGCGGTGGCGCCTTCCTTGGAGAGCATGCGGCGCAGGAACTCAAGGCCGCCGGGCACGTTCTTGGCCTTGGACGGCACGATGAACGGCTCGTCGGCGCCGGTGCGCAGGGCGTGCAGCTTCATCTTGGAGTCGGGCAGCAGCGGCAGCGGCAGGAACGTCATCTCGAAGTCGTCCGGCGTCTGCTTGGCCTGCTCGTTCTCCAGCCAGGAGCCCGACGGGATGAAGACGGCCTTGTACTCGTTCCACTTGGTCTGGGCCTCGGTGTGCTCCAGGGAGTTGGTGCCCGGCATCAGCAGGCCCTTCTCCACGATCTCGTACACCGCCTCGATGGCGCGCTCGGCGGCCGGGTTGCCGACGAAGGCCTTCTTCTCCAGGTTGTCGATCGCCTTCACGGCGTCCATGCCACCGGTCTTGGCGATCAGGTCCATGATCACGATGTTCATGTAGTACGGGTACTTGCCCTGGTGGGCGAGGCCGCCGATGCCCTTGGACTTGGCGTCCTTCATGATGTCGAGCATCTGGTCCCAGGTCTTCGGGACCTCCCAACCGTGCTTCTTGAAAAGCTTGTTGGAGTACCAGAGGCCCCACGTCGCGTACACGTAGAACAGCGCGTGGAACTTGCCGCCGAAGGTGCCCTGCTCGATCGTCCCCGGCAGCATGATGTCGCGGATCTTCTTGCTCGGGTCGTCGATGGACGGCGCGTCGAGCAACTGCGTGAGGTCGGTCAGATGACCTTCCTTGTGCAGCGTGTCCAGCTTCATCTTCTTGGAACCGGAGTCGTCGACGACGTCCGGCGGATTGCCCTTGTTGAAGCGGGGCTGCAGCTTGCCGGTGACGTCCTGCTCGCCGCTGTGCGCGACCGAGCCGCCGTACTTCTTCTCGAAGGACGCCTCCCACGCCTTGGCGTAGGCGTCGCCGTAGCCGCCCTTGAAGATGAAGACGTCCAGGTCGTTGTCCTTGGCGACGCCGAACGGGTTGCTCTTCGTCTTCTTGGACGTCTTGGCCTTGTCGTTGTCACCGCCGCCGCCGGAGGCGCACGCCGACAGAAAGCTCATCGTCGGTACGGAGATGATGCCGAGCGCGGCCGCGCGCTTGATCAGATCGCGGCGGCCGACGCCGCCGGCGGTGGGCCTGCCGGAGGTCCCAGGGGTGGATCCCATGCTCAAGTCCTCGCCTTCTTCCAGGACTCAGGCGGTGAACCGGAACCTCCCCGGCACCGCGGAGTTGTGAAGCTGGGGTTGTGCGATGGTGCGGGATGTGTCCGACGCCGGTGGAACGGCCGCCGCGGCTGGTCGATCCGGGACAGTCCAGGGAGTGCAGACGCCGACAGGTATAGTCCACTCACGGTCGGCCTAGCAAGATCGAATGCAGGTTTGGGCTGCAGGCTTTTCCGAGTTGAGACCTCACGGAGACGTGCGCGCCGAACGCTCCGCGCGCCATAAAAGTCCGTACCAATACGGAAGCGAATCGGGCTTTCTCCCGCCCCGTCCGAAGCCTGTCGGCACCACCGAACTCGACGGTGAAACCGGGCGCCCGCAAAAGCGCGGCGACGTGCCCGACGAAGGGGCCGGCACACGGCTCAGCGGAAGGCGTCCACCAGTGCGTCACGGCATGTGGCCGCCCACCGGATCGGCAGCAGCATGTGGACGGGGACGCCGAGCGGCGGGTCGAAGGGACGCACCGCGGCCCGCGGCCCCCGGTACGTCTCGCTCGCGCACCTGTCGACCTCGGTCCGCTCGCCGTGCACCACGGTCCACGCGGGGGTCCCGGTGCCGATCTCCAGGACGGCGTCGTCCACCGAGGTGACGTCGCGGCCGCGGGCGACGGCCGCCTCCTCGTCGGCGCACCGGGCGAGCACCGCGTCGTGCAGCACCGGATCGCCGTCGCGCGGGGGCAACCGCAGCCGCAGATCGGCGAGTTCACGGACCCGTACGGCCGGTGCCGCGGCGGCGGGGTGCGTACGCGGCAGCACCGCCGAGAGCGGGTCCTCGCCGAGACGCACCGCGTGCACCCCGGCCCTCGGCGGCGGCGCGGTGCGGACGAGGGCCGCGCGCAGCTCGCCGGAGGCGACGGCGGCCGCGTGGGCCCGAGCCGGTCCGTCGACCAGGATCAGCTCCACGTCCGGCGCGAGCTCCCGCAGGGTGGCGAGACCGTGCGCCAGCCTGCGCCCGAGCCCCGGGCTCGTCCCGATGCGCAGCGCGCCCGTCCGGCCCGTGGCCAGCTCCTCGGCCACGTCCCGCACCCGGTCGACCGCGGCGAGCGCCGCCCGCGCCTCGGTGAGCAGCCGGACCCCGTCCGCGGTGAGGGCGACCCGGCGCGGCGAACGGGTCAGCAGGCTGAGGCCCAACTCCCGCTCCAGCCTGGCCAGTTGATGACTCACGGCGGGCTGCGCGACGCCGAGCCGGGCGGCGGCGCGGGCGAAGTGCAGTTCCTCGGCGACGGCCACGAAGCAGCGGAGCTGCCGGATCTCCATGGTGCTTTTCTCCTCCCCGGATGCCCCTGACGCCCCGGATGCCCCGGATGCCCCGGGGATGCCCCTGACGCCCCGGCGCTCCGGCGCCCTTTGTGCCCCCGCACCGGCCCGCCCGGTGCCACCATCACGCCCGCTTATCGCTGGGCAGCGTGATTGCCCATTGTTCCCCCTGGTGCCGCGCGTTGGACTGGACCCATGGAACTCGGACTCTGGATCGACGGCACCACTCCCCTCCCGGACATCCTCGACGCCGTGGAGCACGCCGCCGCGGACGGCTTCGCGCGGGCCTGGCTGAACGAGAGCACGGGCTGGGACCCGCTGACGGTGTTCGCGGCGCTCGGCGAGCGCGCCCCCGGCATCGAGCTCGGCACCTCCGTCGTCCCGCTGTTCCCGCGCCACCCCTTCACGCTCGCCGCCCAAGCCCTGACGGCGCAGGCCGCGGTGGGCGGGCGGCTGACGCTGGGGGTCGGGCCGAGCCACGCGGCCCTCGTGGAGGCGCGGTTCGGCCTGCCGTGGGACCGGCCGCTGCGCCGCGTACACGAATATCTCGACGTCCTCGATCCCGTGCTGCGCGGTGCGGAGGCCGAGGTGCGCGGGGAGACGGTCACGGCGGTCGGCGGGGTGGCCGCGCCCGGCACGAAGGCACCGCCCGTCCTGCTCGCCGCCCACGGCCCCAAGATGCTCGCCCTCGCCGGCGAGCGCGCCGACGGGGTCCTCACCATCTGGACGGGTCCGCGCCTCCTCGCCGACTACGTGGTCCCCGGCGTCACGGCGGGCGCCGCGGGCAGGGCGGCGCCCCCGCGGATCACCGTCGGCGTGATGGCGTCCGTGACGGCGGATCCGGACGGCGTACGTGCCGGGGTCGCCGGGACGTACGGCATGGCCGGCACGCTGCCCAGCTATCGCGGCACGCTCGACCGGCAGGGCATCGGCGGCCCCGAGGAGACCCTCGTCGCGGGCGACGAGGCGGTCGTCGAAGCGGCCGTGCGCCGCTTTGCCGAGGCGGGCGCGACCGAGCTGATGCTGTTCCCCGAGGGCTCCCCGGCGGACCGGGCGCGCACGGTCGCCCTGTTCGCCGAGTTGGCCGGGCGCTCGGGCTGACCGCGCGCCGGGTTCGCGGACCTGGCCGGGCGCTCCGGTTGACCGCACGCCGCGATCGCCAACCCGACCAGGCCTCCGGCCGACCACCCGCCACGTTCACCCACCCGGCCAAGCCTCCGGCCCACCACCCGCCACCGTCGACCACACCCCCGCCCAGCCCACCTCCGCACCTCTGACGGTCCGTCCGCAGCCCCAACAGGCAGCGGACGGACCTCTCGTCGCCCGTGGCCCGGCAACACCCTTGACACCGCCGCCCACTTACCGCCCTACTGGACCCTGCGCAACCACTGACAACGTTGTCCAGCAGGTGCTTGGAGGGGACTCAGGGGATGGGACACAGACCTCGACACAGACGCCGCGGGGGGAGCGCGCGCCGCGCCCCGGCCGCCGTCGGCCTCACCGCGCTCGCGGTGCTCGCCGCCTCGCAGGGCGTCGCCGTGGCCGGGCCGGAGCGGGCGCCGCGCGCGGAGAAGGAGTTCAGCTCCTCGTTCGAGAAGAACGACGCGCAGCCCGACTGGCTGAACACGGTCGAGACGGGCGCCGACGGCAAGAAGAAGGCCGGCGGCGTCAACGGCGGCTTCAGCTCCGGGATTCCGGGGAGCGTGAACGACCACGTCGTGGACGTGCGGGCGAGCGGTGAGAACGCGGGCTCCGGGGAGACCAAGGAGAAGCTGGTCGACGGCGAGCAGTCGACCAAGTGGCTCACCTTCAAGCCCACCGGCTGGGTGGAGTTCGAGCTCGACGAGCCCGCGAAGGTCGTGACGTACGCACTCACCTCCGCCAACGACCACCAGGAGCGCGACCCGAAGGACTGGACGCTCCAGGGCTCGACGGACGGCAAGGACTGGAAGGACCTCGACACCCGCAAGGGCGAGAAGTTCGCCAGCCCCTTCACGACGAAGAAGTACGACTTCGAGAACACAGCCGCGTACTCCCACTACCGCCTGGACATCACCGCCAACAACGGCGCGAGCGATGCCCTGCAACTCGCCGACGTGCAGCTCTCCGTCGGCGGCAGCGACAACCCGGCCCCGCCCGACGACATGCTGAGCCTCGTCGACCGGGGCCCCGCCGGCTCTCCGACCGCCAAGGCGCGCGCCGGGTTCACCGGCAGGCAGGCCCTGCGGTACGCGGGCACGCACACGGCCGAGCGGCGCGGCTTCTCGTACAACAAGGTCTTCGACGTGAACGTCGACGTGCGCCGTGACACGGAGCTGTCGTACCGCGTCTTCCCGTCCATGGCGGACGGCGATCTCGACTACGACGCCACGAACGTCGCCGTCGACCTGGCCTTCACGGACGGCACCTATCTGAGTGACCTCAAAGCCACCGACCAGCACGGCTTCCCGCTGACCCCGCGCGGGCAGGGCGATTCCAAGGTGTTGTACGTCAACCAGTGGAACGACGTCGCCGGGCGCATCGGTGACGTGGCCGCGGGCAAGACGGTGGACCGGATCCTCGTCGGCTACGACTCCCCCAAGGGCCCCGCGAAGTTCCGGGGCTGGCTGGACGACGTGTCCCTGAAGGAGACCCCGCCCGCCGAGCCCAAGGCGCGCCCCTCCGACTACGCCTCCACCACGCGCGGCACCAACTCCAGCAACGGCTTCTCGCGCGGCAACACCTTCCCCGCGACGGCCGTCCCGCACGGCTTCAACTTCTGGACGCCGGTGACCAACGCGGGCTCCATAAGCTGGCTGTACGACTACGCGCGCGGCAACAACGACGACAACCTGCCGACCGTGCAGGCGTTCAGCGCGAGCCACGAGCCGAGCCCGTGGATGGGCGACCGGCAGACCTTCCAGGTGATGCCGTCGGCGGCGAAGGACAAGCCGGACGCCGACCGCACCAAGCGGGCGCTGCCGTTCCGGCACGAGAAGGAGACGGCGAAGCCGCACTACTACGGCGTGACGTTCGAGAACGGCCTCAAGGCCGAGATGACGCCGACCGACCACGCGGCCATGTTCAAGTTCACCTATCCCGGTGACGACGCGAGCATCGTCTTCGACAACATCGAGAAGACGGGCGACACCAAGCACAACGTCGGCCTGACCCTCGACAAGGAGAAGGGCGTCGTCACGGGCTACTCCGACGTGAAGTCGGGCCTGTCGACCGGCGCGACGCGCATGTTCGTGTACGGCACCTTCGACAGCCCGGTCACGGACGGCGGCAAGCTGACGGGCGGCGGCACCACCGACGCCACCGGCTACTTCCGCTTCAAGCCCGGCAAGGACCGCAGTGTCTCGCTGCGCCTGGCGACCTCCCTGATCAGCGTCGACCAGGCGAAGGCCAACCTGGACGAGGAGATCCCGGCGGGCACGTCGTTCGGCCGCGTCAAGGAGCGGGCGCAGGACAAGTGGGACGACATCCTCGGCCGCGTCGAGGTGGAGGGCGCGAGCGAGGGCCAGAAGACGTCCCTGTACTCCAGCCTGTACCGCCTCTACCTGTACCCCAACTCCGGCTTCGAGAAGGTCGGTTCGAAGCACAAGTACGCGTCGCCGTTCTCGCCGCAGACCGGCCCGGACACGCCCACCCACACCGGCGCGAAGATCGTCGAGGGCAAGCCGTACGTGAACAACGGCTTCTGGGACACGTACCGCACGACGTGGCCCGCCTACTCCCTCTTCACGCCGAAGAAGGCGGGCGAGCTGGTCGACGGCTTCGTGCAGCACTACAAGGACGGCGGCTGGACGTCGCGCTGGTCCTCGCCCGGCTACGCGGACCTGATGACCGGCACGTCCTCCGACGTGGCGTTCGCCGACGCGTACGTGAAGGGCGTCAAGGGCTTCGACGCGAAGGCGGCGTACGACGCGGCGGTGAAGAACGCGACGGTCGCGCCGGACAGGTCGGGCTACGGCCGCAAGGGCATGACCACGTCGCCGTTCCTCGGCTACACCCCGTCCGAGACGCACGAGGGCCTGTCGTGGGCACTCGAGGGATACGTCAACGACTACGGCATCGCGAAGATGGGCCAGGCGCTCTACAAGAAGACGGGCGAGAAGCGCTACAAGGAGGAGGCCTCGTACTTCCTCAACCGCGCCCGCGACTACGTGAACCTCTTCGACTCCAAGGCCGGGTTCTTCCAGGGCAAGAACAAGAAGGGCGACTGGCGCGTCCCCTCCGACAAGTTCGACCCGCGCGTCTGGGGCCACGACTACACCGAGACCAACGCGTGGGGCTACGCCTTCACCGCCCCGCAGGACTCGCGCGGCCTCGCCAACCTGTACGGCGGGCGGGGCGGCCTGTCGAAGAAGCTGGACACGTACTTCGCCACTCCCGAGACCGCCTCGCCCGAGTTCGCCGGTTCGTACGGCGGCGTCATCCACGAGATGACGGAGGCCCGTGACGTACGCATGGGCATGTACGGGCACTCCAACCAGGTCGCGCACCACGCCGCGTACATGTACGACGCGGCCGGACAGCCCTCGAAGACGCAGGAGAAGGTCCGCGAGGTCATGTCCCGCCTGTACACGGGCAGCGAGATCGGGCAGGGCTACCACGGCGACGAGGACAACGGCGAGCAGTCGGCCTGGTACCTGTTCTCGGCGCTCGGCTTCTACCCGCTCGTCATGGGCAGCGGTGAATACGCCATCGGCTCACCGCAGTTCACGAAGATGACCGTGCACATGGACAACGGCAAGGACCTGGTGGTCAAGGCCCCGAAGAACAGCGCGAAGAACGTGTACGTGCAGGGCCTGAAGGTCAACGGCAAGAAGTGGAACTCGACCGCGCTGCCGCACTCCGCCGTCGCGCGCGGCGGGGTCCTGGAATTCGACATGGGCCCGAAGCCGTCCGCGTGGGGCACCGGCAAGAACGCCCAGCCGGTCTCCGTCACGGACGACGACAAGGTGCCGTCCCCGCGCAAGGACGCCCTCAAGGTGGAGGGCGAACTCTTCGACAACTCGTCGTCCACGTACGCGAATTCGGCGTCCGTCGTACTGCCGGTGCAGGGCCGCACCAAGGCCGTCCAGTACACCCTCACCTCGGCCGACAAGGCCAAGGCCCCTCGCGGCTGGGTCCTCCAGGGCTCCCGCGACGGCGAGAAGTGGTCGACGGTCGACAAGCGGTCCGGCCAGTCCTTCGCCTGGGACCAGCAGACCCGGCCGTTCACGGTGAGCGATCCGGGGGCGTATGTGAAGTACCGCCTGGTCTTCACCGGGGGGCGGGGCACGCTCTCGGAGGTGGAGCTGCTTCACTGATCCACGGCTCGACGAAGGAGGGCGCCGGTTCGCCGAACCGGCGCCCTCCGGGCGATCACGGCGCTTGTCCCTGCCACGGAGCCGCCCGGCCGAGGAGGTGGGCGGCGCGGGCACGCAGCCAGGGAATGCCGAGCCGGGCCGCCGCGAGACCGGCCTCGGTGGCGGCCCGGACGCCCTCCTCGTGGGCGTCGGAGTGGTGGCCGGACAGGAGCTGTTCGGCGAGGCGGTACTGGGCGACGGCCGTGCAGGGCACTAGGCCCGCCGCCCGGTTCGAGGCCACGGCGGCGCGAAGGTGGTCCGCGGCCGCGCGCGTGCGGCCGCTCCCCGCGGCGGCAACGCCGAGCGGCAGCTGCGCGGAGCCTCTGGTGAGCGTCACCCCGGCGCCGGTGGCCACGTGGAAGGCGGCGTACGGGAGCAACCTGCGGTAGGCCGCCTCGCAGCCCTCGCGGTCGCCCACCGCCGCGGCGGTCTCGCCGTGGAGCCCGTACAGGTAGAGACGGGCGAAGGGCGGTGGCCGCAGGGCGTGCAGCGGCGGCACCCGTGCGTAGCACCGGCGGGCTTCCCGGTCGCGGCCGTGCAGGGCGTGGTGCTCCGCCACGCCGAGGGTGACCATGTGGGACAGGTGCGAGCGCGACCGGGACTCCGGCGACGGCGTCCGTTCGACCCCGTCGTCGACCAGTCCGGCCATGAGGTCCCTGATGTAGCGCGAGAGCCAGAGCGCCGAGGGGTGGCAGCCCGCCTCGGCCAGGGCGACGGCCTCGTCGTTGGCGGCTCGTGCCCGGGCGAAGTGCCCGCGCCCGAAGTGGATCACCGCACGGCTGCGCACCAGGTGCCAGCGGGCCAGCGGCTGGCGCATGCGGGCGACGACCGGTTCGAGCAGGTCGAGTTCCCCCTCGGCCTCGTCGACGCGCCCGAGCTGGACCAGGGCGTCGAAGCGCCACAGGTGTCCCCACTGCACGGCCTGGTCGGCCAGCCGGGGGGCGAGGCGGAGCATCCGCCCGCCGAGTGCCAGACGTTCCGCACTGCCCTCCGGCACGGACCGGGCGAGTTGCCGGGCTCTCAGGGCGGTGGTCAGCGCCGCCGGGTCGTCGAGCCGTTCCGCCATGGCGAGCGCCGCCGCGCTGCTGTCCGGCAGGCCGAGGTCCTCGCTGACGGAGGCGATGATGGCCTGGAGGGCGAGGAGTTGGGCGCGCGGCGCGCTGTCCCGGACGGGCAGCCGGGCGAGCGCTTCGTGGCACCACGGAGCGACCGTGGACAGCCACTGTGCGTCGGTGACGTCGGCCAGGACGAGGGCTGCCCGGCCGAGGGCCTCGGCGTCACCGGTGTGCCGGGCGAGCGCGGCGGCGGTTTCACAGGCGCGCATGGCGCGGGAGACGTCGTGGGCCTGGTGGAGGGCGCCGGCCTTGCCGATGAGGAGCCGTCCGCGGGCGTGGGCGTCGAGGCCGCAGAGGTCTCCGGCCGCGAGTGCCCGGTCGAAGAGTTCGACGGCGTCCTCGTAGGCGAGCTGGCGCAGGGCCAGTTCGGCCGAATCGGCCGCGGCGCGTACGGCGAGGGCGGGATCGCCCAGGGGGAGCGCGGCGAGGCGGTGCCGGGCGATGCGGGGCAGGTGCGCCGGGTCGTCGAGGGCGGTGAGGTGCTCGGCCGCGCGCACGTGGATGCGGGCGCGGTCGCCCGCATGCATGTCCAGGCACAGGCACTCGCGTACGAGGTCGTGGGCGAAGCGGTGGCCAGTGCCGCCCCGGGCGGGGCGCACCACGGCTGCCACGAGCACCTCGTCGAGGCAGCTGACCACGTCGTCGACGCTGGTGCGGGCGACGGCCGCCAGCAGCCTCGCGTCGATGTCGTCGGACAGCACGGCCGCGGTGGACAGCAGCGCGCGGCTGCGCGGGGACAGGACGTTCAAATGCTCCCGGATGGCGTCCCGCACCGCGGCCGGGACCTCGGAGACAGGTGCGCCGCCGGCCGCGGCCAGCAGCTTGCCGATCTCCTGGACGAACAGCGGGTTTCCCGCGGTGCGCCGGGTCACCGAGGCAGCGACGGCGGGGTCGCAGGGCCTGCCCGTGACGTGCCGGAGCTGGTCGGCCACCGCGGCCTCCGGGAGCCCGGTCAGCGCGAGCCGGTCGGCGGGGTACCGTCCGGCGAGCCCGGCGAGTCCGGGGATGTCGCGCCGCGGCGGGCTCAGCTCGGACGGCCGGACGCCGATGGCAATCAGCAAGGGGGCGTCCCTGAGTCCGCGCGCGAGATGGCCGAGCAGCAGCAGCGAGGCGGTGTCCGCGTAGTGCAGGTCGTCGAGTACGACGACGAGGCCGCGGCTCGCCGTGGCGGCCCGGGTCAGCAGGGCCGCGAAGAGCTCGAACAGGGCGAACCGGTGCTCGGCTCCGACCGGCGGCGCGGTCTCTCGTGCGTCGCGGTGCGCCGGGGCCAACTCGGGGACGATCCTGGCCAGTTCGTCGGCCGTGTCCCCGAGTGACGACAGTGTGTCCCGCGCGCGGCCGTCCGCGAGGAGGGCACGCACGGCCTGCCGCCAGGGCCAGAACGCCGGGGCGCCCGCCTCGCCGCTCCCCCGGCCCCACAGCACCGGCACGCCCCGTGCCGCGGCCGTGCGGTCGAGTTCCTCCAGGAGCCGGGTCTTGCCGATGCCGGGCTCGCCCTCCACCAGGACGACGCCCGGCCGTCCCGAAAGGGCGGCGTCGAGCCGCTCGGTCAGGTGGGCGAGCTCGGCCTTCCGGCCTGCGAGCGGTTGCCAGGCAGCGGTCCCGGCGGGCGCGATCCCGGCAGGCTCGGTCGACGCCCGCGGCGCGGCGAGGGAGGGGTCGCCGGTCAGCACCTGTTGGTGGAGCGTGCGCAGGTGGGGCCCGGGGTCGAGGCCGAGTTCGGCGGCGATCCCGGCGCGCGCCCGCTCGTAGGCGTCCAGGGCGTCGCCCTGCCGTCCGGCGCGGTGCAGGGCGAGCATCAGCAGGGCCCACAGAGGTTCGCGCAGAGGGTGCTCCACGAGGAGGGCGCGCAGGTCGCCGACAACGGTGCTGTCGCCGGAGTCGAGGCGAGCCCGGCAGCTCTGCTCGACGAGCGTGAGCCGGATCTCTTCCAGGCGCGCGACGTCCGCCTCCGCGCCGCCGTACAGCACCGTGTTCTCCGCCGGGTTGCCGCGCCACAGCGCCAGGGCCGCCCCGAACCTCCTTGCGGCGAGCGCGTGTTGCCCCTGATGGACGGCTTGCCGACCCTGGCGCAGCAGTTCCTCGAACGCGGTCAGGTCCAGCTCGTCGGGGTCCACTGCGAGGCGGTAGCCCCCGGACTCCGCGAGCAATCTGGGGCGGTTCTCCCCTGCCTCCTTCAAGCGGCGGCGCAACATGTGCACATGGCTGCGGAGGTTCGCGACCGCGGACGGTGGCGCGTCCTGCCCCCACGTCGAAGCGATCAACTGCCGGACGGGCACAGGCTTGTCGGACTGCAGCAGCAGTGCGGTGAGCAGTGCGCGCTGCCGTGCGGAACCGACCGGCACGAGCGCGCCCTGGACGCGTATCTCGAGTGGTCCCAGTATCCGGAACTCCATCGCGTCCCCGCCCCCCAGCGGATCGCGGTCCGCTCCCCCAGCGGATCGCAAGTCGCCCACGAAAGCAGTCCTCGTCGGGCGATGTCAATCGATCCGCTGCGCCCCCGCGTTCCGTCTCCTCGACACCGGCCTGTGCCGGAGCGTGTACGCGTGCGTGTATCCGGCGCGTCGCACCATGAGACCTCCGAGATCAGCCTTCGAAACGGGGAGAGTTCATGGTGCAGATCAGGCTGGAAAGCATTCATTGCGTGGAGGCGACCGAGTCCCACGGCGAGGACGAGACGTACGCGTTGATCGCCGCGGTCGACCTCGACCACAAGCTGGTCGTCGGGGGATTTCCGATCCCCATACCGGCGTCCGAGATCACGCTGCACGGACCGTACGACATCGACAACGGCGACACGGTGGACCTGTCGGGCTCCCGTCCCGTCTGGGGCCTCAACACGGGCGTACCGGCGGAGCTGGCCGACCCCGACCGGGCCATCTTCGTCGTCGCCCTCGTGGAGAACGACGACGGCGACGCCTCAGCGGCGCGCACGATCGCGCAGGGTGCTGTCGTCAGCGCGGTCTTCGGTGCCCTCGGGGAGTCCCATGGGGTGCTGGCTCAACGGATCATCCAGTCCCTGCACGGCTCGGTCAGGACACCCACGGGCTTCCCCGACACGGACGACCCGATCGGCGATCCGCAGGAACTTCACTTCACCACCGAGGAGTTGAAGCGGGCGGCGGCCGGTGAGTACGTCCGCAAGGAGATCACGATCTCCGGCGGCGGTGGGGAGTACCGGCTGACGTTCTCGGCCCGCAAGCGCTTCTGGACGCCACCGCCGTCCCCCGCCTATGTGGCGGCCGAGCCGCAGCGGGCGAATCAGCTGGACGCGCTCGCCATCGACGGCGACGGCGTCGTGAACGTGATGTGGGTCGAGGGTACCGGCGCGTGGCACGGCCCGCTGCCCATCACCGCGGCGGTGGCGCCGCCCGGCGGCCCCCTCGCCCTCGCCAGGCAGACGGACAACCAGCTCGACGCCGTCTTCATCGACAAAGAGGGCGCCGTCAACGTCATGTGGGTCGTCGGCACCGGCAGTTGGCAGGGGCCCGTCCGCATCACACCCACCGACTACGCACCCCGCAACACCGCGCACATCGCCCTCGCCAAACAGACCGACAACCAACTCGACGCCGTCTTCATCGACAAGAACGGCGCCGTCAACGTCATGTGGGTCACCGGCACCGACAGCTGGCACGAGCCGGTCCCCATCACGGCCGCCGACTACGCTCCGCCCGGCGGCCCCATCGCCCTCGCCAGGCAGACGGACAACCAGCTCGACGCCGTCTTCGTCGACAAGGAAGGCGCCGTCAACGTCATGTGGGTCGTCGGCACCGGCAGTTGGCAGGGGCCCGTCCGCATCACACCCACCGACTACGCACCCCGCAACACCGCGCACATCGCCCTCGCCAAACAGACCGACAACCAACTCGACGCCGTCTTCATCGACAAGAACGGCGCGCTGAACGTCATGTGGGTCACCGGCACGGGCTCCTGGCAGGGACCCGCGCGCATCACAGCCACCGACTACGCGCCGCGCGGCGGCCCCGTCGCCCTCGCCAAGCAGACGGGCAACCAGCTCGACGCCGTATTCGTCGACAAGCACGGCGCCGTGAACGTCATCTGGGTCGTCGGCACCGAAGCCTGGCACGAACCGGTGCCCATCACCGCGCCGTACACCGCCCCGAACGGCGGCGAGAGTGGGCTCGCCCCCATCGTCCTGGCCCGCCAGACCCCCGACCAGCTCGACGCGTTCTTCGTCGGCAACAACGGCGCGGTGAACGTCCTGTGGGTCACTGGCACGGGCTCCTGGCAGGGGCCCGCCGCCATCACCCACTGACCCCGTCCGGCCCGAGCCGGCCGAACTCGGCCCACACGATCTTTCCCGGATCGCGTGGCGCGACGCCCCACTTGTCGGCGAGCGCCGACACGAGAAGCAGGCCGCGCCCCGACTCGCCGTCAGGCCCCTCGGCGAGTCGGGGCCGGCCGTCTCCGCTGTCGTGCACCTCCACCCGTACGACGGTGCCGTCCCGCACGAGGCGCAGCAGGAATCCTCGTCCTGGCGGGACGCCGTGCAGCAGGGCGTTGGTCGTCAACTCGCTTACGCAGAGGGTGATGTCGGGCTCGCGGTCGCCGACCTCCCACGCGGTGAGCGCGTTGCGCGCGAACGCGCGGGCCGCGGGGATGGACTGGCGTTCACGTCGGTAGAAGCGTTCACGCAGGGGCGTGGGGGAAGTTTCTGCATTCACGTGACGAGAGTCACGTTGCGTGGTCATCATGGTGCAGTGCGTGAGGTCGTACAGCTTCGTTGTACGACCACACGCCGGTGGACGGACGGGTTCGGGTGGGGAGTTGTACCCGCATGAGCGGCTCACGGCGACGGTCACGCAGGAATGCATCGGCGATGAAGATGGTGGGGGCGCTACTTGCCCTCCACCGGGAGGCGGCGGGGCTCACCCAGAAATCCCTGGCCGAGCGCATCGTCATCAGCGAGGACCACGTCGCCTCCATCGAGCAGGGGCGGCGGCCTCTGAAGATGGACCTGGCGGTGCAACTGGACGAACTCCTCGGCACCCGGCGGACGTTGGAAACGGCGGTCGGCAACATGCCGGACGTGGATCTGGTGCCACGGTTCGCGGAGGAGTATCTGGACCGGGAGCAGGAGGCTCTCTCGATCTCGTGGTACGAGGCCTTGGTTGTGCCCGGCCTGCTGCAGACCGAGGCATACGCGCGGGCCGTATTCCACAGCCGAGTGCCGGTGTACGACGAGGACAGCATCGAGCAGCTTGTCGCAAAGCGCATCGAGCGACGGGACGTCCTGCACCGCAAGCAGCCGCCGATGGCGAACTTTGTGATTTGGGAGGCGGCCCTCCGCGACCGTTTGGGCGGGCGAGAAGTGCACATCGAGCAGGTGCGCCATCTGCGCGAGTACGCCGAACTGCCAGGCCTCTCCTTGCAGATCCTCCCGCTGGGTCGCACCACTCACGCAGCCCTCGACGGCCCGTTCATTCTCCTGGAGACCCCCGACCATCAGCGGCTCGCCTACACCGAAACCCAGCGCGGTAGCCGCCTGATCGCAGACCTCGACGAGGTGGCGATCCTGAATCAGAAGTATGCGATGCTGCGGACGCAGGCCCGCGATCCCGAGGAGACGAAGGGCCTGCTGGACCGACTGCTAGGAGAGCAATGAGCGGCAGCACCGCACTTGAGTGGTTCAAGTCCAGTTACAGCGCCAGTGAAGGCGGCGCCTGCCTCGAAATAGCCGCCCGACCGACTGCCATCCACATCCGCGACTCCAAGAACCCCGAGGCCCCCCACCTCACCGTCACCCCCGCCGTCTGGGCGGCCTTCCTGGCCCTCCCCCAAAAGCCCGTCGCCTGACGGCCCGCGTGCGGTACTACCTCTACGTCTCCACCGCCAAGGTGGACATGCTGTACGAGCAGATACCGCCGAAGCTCCTTCGGCGGCTCGCCGTCGAGGCCAAGGTCGATCTGAAGGTCGTGAGCGTGGCTGTGCAGTCGCCGCGTGCCGAAGCCAGTACGTACGACCGGCTCGACCTCGTAGAGGCCTATCTGGAGCGGGAGTTCGACGTCGGCTGGACGTCGGAGCCCACTGCCTGGTTCCGAGGCGACCTGGGGCTGCGGATCGCGGGGTACGGCGACGCGAACAGTCCGACGCTGATGACGGGGCGCGACGGTGACACGATCGTCGCGCTCATCGGGTCGGCGCACCATCTGATCGGCCATCAGGCGGCGCCCGACATGCACCGGGTCGGCTTCTCTGGACTGCCGTCGATTTTCCGGCTCCTTCAGGACATCCCGCCCGAGTGGGAGGGCCAGTTCAATGTTCGCTCGCGGTTCGCGATGCCGGATCGGGAGAGCGTGGCGGGCGACGTGCTCCGCGTCGCCGAGGCGTTGACGGTGCCGCCGATGTACTGCGACTTCCTGGCGCGGCAGTTGATGCGCGGCACGGTGACGCGGGAGGACGGGCGGGAGCTGACGGTCGTCGTCGGGACACCGCTGTACGTGGCGATGTCGGACCGGGTGCCCGGGGACGGGGAGGCCTGAGTGGAGCAGGCGTCGTCGCTCGCCGATCTGGTGCGGATGCGCATGGACGGCGACGTCACGGGGCTGTGCCGGGCCACGCGGTCGGAGGTTCTTGACGTCCGCCTCAGCGCCACCAGGTTGCTGGGCGGCAGCACGGGTTCGCCGGAAGCCGTCGAGACGCTGTTCGCCTGCCTGCGGCAGCGGGACGAGCCGTATCCCGGGCCGCGATCGCAGGCCGTCAGGGCCCTGGGGCGGCTGCGGGAGCGCCGCGCGGTTCCCACGCTCCTCGAGTTGCTGGCCGAGGGACCGTACGCCCCCGGGCAACTGGACCGGCCGGCGGGCGACGCCTTGGTCGCCATCGGCGGACCGGAGGTCGTCCGTGGCCTCCTCGGCCTGCTCGACCGGCGGACGAACGACGGGACCTTGTCGTTCCGGGTGCTCGGCGCGCTGGCCCGGCTCCGCCCGCCCGAGGCGGTGACCCCACTGCTCGCCTCGCTCTGGCTCTACCTGCCCGAGCACGCCGGACACGTGGCCCGGACGCTCGGCGCCATCGGGGACCCACGCGCGGCCTCCGCACTCCTCGTCCTCGCGCACTCCCCCGCCTCGGACACCCACCTGCGCCGGGCCGCGCTCACGGCGCTCCACGCTCTGCCCGCCGCCACCTGGCCACCCGCGCGCCGGTACCAGTCCGCCGAAGAGCTCCTGTTCGCGGCGCAGCGCGACCCGGACCCCGAAACGGCCCGCCTCGCGACGGCCCTGCTCGCCCGGACCGAGGACGGCCGGAACGATCTGTGGGACGTCCTGCACATGGCATCACACACGCCGGAGCAGCCCGAGTCCCCACCCCACGCCGTGGCCGCCGTCTGCGCCCACGTGGCGGAAGAGCCCGACCTCTTCGCGGTACCGGACCCCGGCGAGTATCACTCCCTGCTCCGGCACCACCTGCGCGAGTCGGCGGCACCGACCGTGCGCCGGGCCGCCGCCCGAGCGCTGTTCGCGTACGCGGGAGCCGAGGCAGGCGGGGCCTTACTGGAGGCGCTGGGCGACGCTCACATCAGCGACACCGTGGCGGACCTCGTCGGGCGACTTGCCGACCCGCCGGTCCGGGAACTACTGGAACTACTCGCCGACACGGACGGGAAAGCACCCCAACGGCGCGGTGCAGCAAGGGCGTTGGAATGCATCGGGCAAACGGAGGCCGCCCCGGCGCTGCTGACCGTCCTCGCGGACGACACCGCCCCGACGGCGGTACGCACGGCCGCAGCGGACGCGCTGGGCGCCCTGCGGCACGCGGACGCCGCCGCCACCCTCGCGGCCCTTGCCGAGGACGAAGGGCAACCCGGCACCCTGCGCGCCCGCGCCGTCCGCGCCCTCGGCCTGATCGGCGCCCCGGACACCCTGCCGATCGTGCTCGCCTGCGCGCGCTCGCCGCACGAGGCGGTGCGGGCGCGGGCGGTGGCGGCCCTGGGCGGGTTCCCCGTGACGGAGGCGGCCCAGGCGCTCGGGGAGTTCGTCACGTACAGCACCGAACCGCACAGCACCGAACCGCGCAGAGCCGAATCCCACGGCACCGCACCCGACCTCGCCCCCACTGAACCGCACGGCACCCCGCCCGACCTCGGCCGCGCCGAACCGCACGGCACCCCGCCCGACCCCGGCCGCGCCGAACCGCGCAGCAGCGACCCCGACCTCGCCCGCACCGCCCTCCAAGCCCTGCGCCGAATCGGCGCCCCCGCCCTGCCCATCCTCATCGCGCTCGCCGACAGCGTGGACGACCTGAGCGAGGACCTGGCCGACCGGCTCGTCGCGGCGCTCGCCGCCCGCCCGGATGCCGAGGCGACCGCCGTCCTGGTCCGGCTCGCCGCGACACCGGCCCCGCCCCGGGCAGCCAGGCACGTCGCGCCCGGCGCGGGACGGCTCGCCCCGTCATGCCCGGCGCAGGAGGCCGCGTCCCTCGCGCTGACCGAGCGCGGCACGCCCGAGTACCTCACGCCACTAACGTCACTCCTCGGCCCCGACGCGTGGTTCGGCGCCCAAGAGGCCGCTGTACACGCCCTGTTGGAGATCGGCACCGACGAGGCGCACGAGCACGTGCTGGCGTACTGCCGCAGAATGACGCACTTCTACGACTGGCACGTCGAAGCGGTGAACGCCATAGCCGAGGCCCGCGGGGTCCGGCTCGGGCCGTAGGCGCGACAAGACGTCACCCACCGTGCCCCAAGTCCCCCTAATCCAGGCCTTTCTGCAGATCGGCGCCCGACTCGGCGGCGCCGCGCCCGCCCATCAGCGCGAAGACGACAAGACCGAGGACCAGGCAGATCGCCGCGAGCCCCCAGAGGACCAGGTGGAACGCGGAGTCGTACGACCGTGACGCCGTGAGCGTGGTGAGCACCGAGCCGTACAGCGCCACCGCGACCGCCTCGCTGCCGAGCCGCAGCGTGTTGAGGAAGCCCGCGGCCATGCCCGCCTTCGCGGGGTCGACGAGCGCCAGGGCCTGGCCGTCGACGAGGCCCGCGGCGAGCGCCATGCCCGCGCCGGTGACGATCATCGGGAGCGCGACGACGGCGACGGACACGTCGGGGCCGAAGACCGTCAGGGCCACGTCGCCGACTACGAGAGCGGCGAGGCTGACGTAGATGATGGTGAGCGCGGAGACGCCACGGGCCACCAACTTGGCGGCGAGCAGCGGGAAGACGAGCATCGGCGCCGTGAGCAGGACCATGATCAGGCCCGCCGCGCCGGTGCCGCGGCCTGTCACCTCCGTCAGATACGTCGGCAGGTACGTGAGCATCGTGACGAAGCCGAACGATCCGGCGACCGGGACCAGGCACAGCGCCAGGAAGCGCCGGTTGCGGAGTAGTCCCAGGTCGAGCAGCGGGTGCTGGCGCCGCTTCTCGACGGAGCCGAAGACGGCAAGGGCCACGACCGCTCCGGCGAAGAGCCCGAGCACGCCCGCGCTCCCCCAACCCCACTGGGATCCCTGCACGATGGCGGTGGTGAGCAGCACCATGGCGACGACGAAGACCGCGCTGCCGGGGACGTCGATCTTCGCGCCGGTGCGGGGCGTCGGCGGCACCGCCCGCGCGATCACCGGTACGGCGAGCAGGACGACGGCGAGCGCCACGGCGTGCAGCGCGAACACCCAGCGCCAGCTCACCGTCTGCAGCAGCACCCCGGAGAGCGAGGGCCCGACCGCGATGCCCACGCCCGCCACGGTGCCGAACAGCGCGAACGCCTTGGCCCGCGCGGGACCCTCGTACACCGTCGACAGGATGGCGGCCCCGCACGAGAAGATCGCCGCGCCGCCGATGCCCGCGAGGGCGCGGGCCGCATCCAGCAGGAGCACGCCGGAGGCGAGCGCGCTGGCGAGCGAGGCGACGGCGTAGACGGCGGCCCCGGCGGCGAACGCCCTGACCCGGCCGACGACGTCGGCGACCGAGCCCCAGACGAGCGTGAAGCAGGCGAAGGCGACGTTGAAGGCGTTCACCACCCACTGGAGCGGGGCGGCCCCGGCATGGGTGTCGGCGCCGATGCCGGGCAGGGCGACCGCCGTCCCGGAGATCGACATCGGGACGACGAAGACGGCGAGCAGGATGGCGGCGAGCGGAAGCAGGGGCGGCTTCGGCGCCTCCGCCTCCTGCGTCGAGGGTGCGGACAGCGTGGATGGTTCGGGCATGGCGAGGAGACCCCCAGGAAGGCGAGCAAGGTTCGGTTTGGATCGAACCTGACCCTGGCACGCACAAGAGGTACGATGCAAGTCGAACCTAAGGAACCTGACTGGAGGAGCAACTCCGTGCCGGACGAAGAAGGCCACCCGCTGCCCGCCGAGATGGACCTGCGCACGGTCCTGCACGCCCTCGCGGACCCCCTGCGCTTCGGCGTGATCGCCGGGTTCCTGCGCGAGGCCGACGGCACCGAACGCACCTGCGCGTCCTTCCAGTTGCCGGTGTCGAAGTCGACCACGTCGCACCACTTCAAGGTGATGCGCGAGGCGGGCCTGCTCCGCATGGTCGACCACGGCAACAGCCGGACTGCGGTGTTGCGTACGAAGGAACTGGACGCTCGCTTCCCCGGGCTGCTCGACCTGGTGCGCGCGGAGTAGCTAAGATCCACGCCAGCATCGCGTGCCGGTCACCGCCTGGGTGAGGCATGGAGGTGCGGGAGATGCCCACGGAGGCATTCCTTGGCAGTTCAGCTCAATCACACGATCGTCCACGCCCGGGACAACCGGGAGTCCGCCGAGTTCTTCGCGGAGTTGCTGGACCTCGACATCGCGGAAGAGTGGGGCCCGTTCATCGCGGTGGCCCTGAGCAATGACGTCACGCTCGACTTCGCCACCGCCCCCGCGGACAGGATCACGCCGCAGCACTACGCGTTCCTGGTCGCGGAGGCGGAATTCGACTCCGCGTACGCCAAGATCCAGGCGCGCGGCCTGGAGCACTGGGCCGATCCGCAGCAGAAGCTCCCCGGCGAGATCAACCGCAACGACGGCGGCAAGGGCGTGTACTTCCTGGATCCGGCGGGCCACTACCTGGAGCTGATCACGGTCCCGTACGGGGGCTGGCCCGCAGAGTAGCCACAAAGGTCAATCCCCAGATCTCGGGATACCCGCACCCCTCCCGCCCCTGCGAGCTTTGCAGCACGCAAAGCAGCAAGAGCGGGAGGAACACGGAAATGATGCGACGGACGGCCAAGCTCGTGTGGCGGCCTGTGCTCGCCGGTGCGGTGGGCGTGTGCGCCTTCCTGGGCACGGCCGCGCCGGCCTCGGCGGCGACGCCGGGGCCTGCGAAGGGGCAGGAAGCGGCACCCGCCGCCTCCGGCTATCTGAACCTGCACCAGTGCTCGTACTACGCGAGCTCCCTCGACGACCACTTCAGCACCTTCGTGACGCCGAGCGCCGACAACCGGTACGCCACCGGCACGAAGCGCTCCAACACCGCCGACACCACGGCCAGTTGCGGCGGCGGCAACGGCAACCACGTACCGATCCCGGTCCTGCACGGCGTCAAGGCGCTGAACCTCGCCGGGGGGCGCTACCTCAACCTCCAGCAGTGCGACTTCTACCGGAGCGCGAGCACCGACCGCTTCACCACCCTGGTGACGCCGAGCGGCGACGGCCGGTACTCCACCGGCACGAAGGTCTCCAACACCCCGGAGACCAGCCCGACTTGTGGCACCGGCAACGGCAACCACGTACCCAACCCGGGGCTCTCGGGCGTCAAGGCCCTGGACCTGAACGCGGGCCGCTACGTCAACCTGCACCAGTGCGTGTACTACTCGGAGCGGCTCAAGAGCCATCTCACGAGCGTGGTCACGGCGCCCGACAACCGGTACGCGACCGGGACGAACGTCTCCAACACCGCCGACACCAAGCCCACCTGCGGACCCGGCAACGGCGACTACGTCCTGATCCCGATCCTGTCGGGCGTCAAGAGCATCGCACTGAGCTGATCACTCGCGGCGACGCGCGCGGTAGGCGCGTTGCCGACAGGCGCGTGAGCAGTACGTCCGGGGCCGGCCGCGCGACGACCGCGTGACCGGTCCCCGGCAGCCGGGGCAGCGCACCCGACTTTCGTCACACAGAAGGCGGGCCGCCGCGTTTTCGTCACGCGAGGGCTCGCCCTCCGTGCTGCCGCGGGCCGTGCGGGCGGCGGTGAGGAGGTCGGCGCCCGGGAAGCGCCCGCGCGGGGTGTGCGCGGTCAGTTCGGCGTCCAGGACGGGGCAGTTCGCCGCGATGTCGTCGTCCGTGCAGGCAAGGGTGTGGCGGAGGTATCCCCGGGCCGCTTCCAACTGCGCGATCTGCCGCTCCACTTGCGCGAGCCGGTCGTCGACGACGTGCTGCCAGGCGTCGCGCGTGGCCTTTCCGGAGGTGACGACGGCGGCCTGGTCCAGCGGCATCCGTCCGACCACGCAGCACAGATAGGCGAGGCCGATGCGGCGCAGGTCGGTGTCGTCGTAGAGCCGCTTGCCGCCCTCACGGGCGGGCGGGCCGAGCAGCCCCTGCTGCTCCCACCACCGCACCGCCGACGGCGCCAGGCCGTACAGAGCCGCCGCTTCACCGATGAGGACCCCGCTTCGCCGCGTCATGAACCCAGTTGACATCAAGGCGACTTGAGAAGGCAAGGTCATACTTAGGTAAGCCTAAGTAGCCGCGTCCTCGCGGCAGAAGGGTTCGGTCGTGGCAGCACGCGAGTACACGTCAGCAGACGAGCACGTCGACTACGAAACCGCCTACGAATACGCGGAGACCGTCGTCATCGGCGCCGGACAGCAAGGGTGCGGAGTGGCCGGGGCCCTCCAGGAGCGGGGACGGGAAGCGCTCGTCCTGGAGCGGGGAGAGATCGGCCAGGCCTGGGCCCACGAACGCTGGGACAGCCTGCTCGTGGGCAGCGGGAACCTGTCGGTCCGCTTCCCCGGCCGTGAGTACGACGGCGACGACCCCTACGGCCTGCCCTCGGGCCCCGAACTGGCCCGCCGCCTGCGCCGTTACGCGGCGGAGCGGAAGCTCCGGGTGCGCCAGCACACGCCCGTCCAAAGGGTCGAGTGCCCGCCGGACGCCTCCGACCGCGACGACGTACGGTTCAGGACGCACCTGACCTCCGGCGGCGTGATCGGATCCCGCAACCTCGTCGCGGCGGTGGGCGGCTACGCGGCTCCCCGCACCCCCGCCCTTGCCGCCGACGTCGACCCGGCCGTCCACCAGATCCACTCCCGCGACTACCGCAACCCCGAGGCCCTGCCGGACGGGGCCGTCCTGGTGGTCGGCGCGGGCATCAGCGGCCAGCAGATCGCGGACGAACTGGTGGACTCCGGTCGGCGCACCTTCCTCGCGGTCGGCCGCCATCGCGCGTGGCCGCGCCGCTACCGGGGGCGCGGCATCCAGGAATGGCTCCAGGCCCTGCCTCCCCTGTACGAGGAGTTCGGCGCGGCGGGCGGCGACGGCGGACCCGTCCTGCCCGGCCTGCCGGTCACCGCCGTGAACGACAGGACCGGCGACCTCAACGTCGGCGCCCTGGCCGCGAAGGGCGTCACCCTGGTCGGCTCCGTGCGCGCGGCGGACGGCGGCAGGCTCCTGCTCAAGGACAACGTGGTCGCCACGGCGGAGGAGTCCGCGCGATCGTTCCGGCGGGCCGTCGACCTGATCGACACCGTGATCCGGGAACGCGGCTTCGCGGCACCGCAGGAGAACCCGGCCCCGGCGATGCCCCTGGACGGCGTGACCGCCTTCGGCGAGACCCTCGACCTGGCGCACCACGGCATCACCACCCTCGTCTGGTGCACCGGATTCGGCCCGGACTACGGCATCCTGCCGCGCCACATCCTCGACGCGAACGGCGCCCCCGTCCAGCAGAAGGGCCTCCTCGGCGCGCTCCCCGGCCTCTACTACGCCGGGCTCCCCGACGGGAACTCGCTCGCCTCCGTGGGCATCGCGGCGAACGTGGAGAACGGCAGGTTCATCGCCCGCCTGATCCACGTCGACCACGTGATGCGCTCCGGCTCACCGATGTCCCTGGCCACCGCGTAGGAACACGTGCGAAAGGGCCGTACCCCCCGGTCGACACCGGGGGGTACGGCCCTCAACTGCCTGCCCTGACCGCTTACTTGCGGATCAGCGAGCGCAGCACGTACTGCATGATGCCGCCGTTGCGGTAGTAGTCCGCCTCGCCGGGGGTGTCGATGCGGACGACCGCGTCGAACTCCACACCGGTGTCGGTGGTGACCTTCACCGTGCGCGGCGTGGTGCCGTTGTTGAGCTCCTCGACGCCGGTGAAGGAGAAGGTCTCCTCGCCGGTCAGGCCGAGCGTCTCGACGGACTGGCCCTCGGGGAACTGCAGCGGCAGGACGCCCATGCCGATGAGGTTCGAGCGGTGGATGCGCTCGTACGACTCGGTGATGACGGCCTTGACGCCGAGGAGCGCGGTGCCCTTGGCGGCCCAGTCGCGGGACGATCCGGAGCCGTACTCCTTGCCGCCCAGGATGACGAGCGGGGTGCCCTGCTCGATGTAGTTGCGCGAGGCGTCGTAGATGAAGGAGACGGGGGCGCCGTCCTTCGTGAAGTCGCGGGTGTAGCCGCCCTCGGTGCCCGGCGCGAGCTGGTTGCGCAGGCGGATGTTGGCGAACGTGCCGCGGATCATGACCTCGTGGTTGCCACGGCGCGAGCCGTAGGAGTTGAAGTCACGGCGCTCGACGCCGTGCTCCGTGAGGTACTTGCCGGCCGGGGTGTCGGCCTTGATGGCACCGGCGGGCGAGATGTGGTCCGTGGTGACCGAGTCGCCGAGCTTGGCGAGGACCCGGGCGCCCGTGATGTCGGAGACCGGGGTGGTCTCCATCGTCATGCCCTCGAAGTACGGGGGCTTGCGGACGTACGTCGACTCGCTGTCCCACTCGAAGGTGTTGCCGGTCGGGATCGGCAGCGCCTGCCACTGGGCGTCGCCCGCGAAGACGTCGGCGTAGGACTTGTTGAACATGTCCTCGCCGATGGCGTTCGCCACGACGTCGTTGACCTCGGCCTCGGTCGGCCAGATGTCCGCGAGGTGGACGGGCTTGCCGTCCTGGTCCACGCCGAGCGCGTCCTTGGTGATGTCGACCTTCATCGAACCCGCGAGGGCGTACGCGACGACCAGCGGCGGGGACGCCAGGTAGTTCATCTTGACGTCGGGGTTGATGCGACCCTCGAAGTTACGGTTGCCGGAGAGCACCGAGGTCACGGCCAGGTCGTGGTCGTTGACGGCCTTGGAGACCTCCTCGGGCAGCGGGCCCGAGTTGCCGATGCAGGTGGTGCAGCCGTAGCCGACGAGGTTGAAGCCGACCTTGTCGAGGTAGGGGGTGAGCCCCGCCTTGTCGAAGTAGTCGGTGACAACCTTCGAACCCGGTGCCAGGGTCGTCTTCACCCACGGCTTGCGGGTCAGGCCCTTCTCGACGGCCTTCTTCGCGACGAGCGCGGCGGCGACCATCACGTACGGGTTCGAGGTGTTGGTGCAGGAGGTGATGGCCGCGACCGTCACCGCGCCGTGGTCGATCTCGTACGTCGAGCCGTCGGGGGCGGTCACGGTGACCGGGTTGGACGGGACGCCGTTGGAGACGGCCGGGGCGTCGGAGGCCGGGAAGGACTCCTTGCCCGCCTCGGAGTCGTCCGAGACGTAGTTGCGCACGTCCTGGGCGAACTGCTGGGAGGCGTTGGCGAGGACGATGCGGTCCTGCGGGCGCTTCGGACCGGCGATCGACGGGACGACCGTGGAGAGGTCCAGCTCCAGCTTCTCGGAGAAGTCCGGCTCGGCGGCCGGGTCCAGCCAGAGGCCCTGCTCCTTGGCGTACGCCTCGACGAGCGCGACCTGCTGCTCGTCACGGCCGGTCAGGCGCAGGTACTTCAGCGTCTCGCCGTCGATCGGGAAGATCGCGGCGGTGGAGCCGAACTCCGGCGACATGTTGCCGATGGTGGCGCGGTTGGCGAGCGAGGTCGCGGCCACACCCTCGCCGTAGAACTCGACGAACTTGCCGACGACGCCGTGCTTGCGCAGCATCTCGGTGATCGTGAGCACGAGGTCGGTGGCGGTGGTGCCCGGCTTCAGCTCGCCGGTCAGCTTGAAGCCGACGACACGCGGGATGAGCATGGAGACCGGCTGGCCCAGCATCGCGGCCTCGGCCTCAATGCCGCCGACGCCCCAGCCCAGGACGCCCAGGCCGTTGACCATCGTGGTGTGCGAGTCGGTGCCGACGAGGGTGTCGGGGTAGGCCTGGCCGTTACGGACCATGACCGTACGAGCGAGGTGCTCGATGTTGACCTGGTGCACGATGCCGGTGCCCGGCGGGACGACCTTGAAGTCGTCGAACGCGGTCTGGCCCCAGCGCAGGAACTGGTAGCGCTCCTTGTTGCGGCCGTACTCCAGCTCCACGTTCTGCGCGAAGGCGTCATTCGTACCGAACTTGTCGGCGATGACGGAGTGGTCGATGACCAGCTCGGCCGGGGAGAGCGGGTTGACCTTCGCCGGGTCGCCGCCGAGCTCCTTGACGGCCTCACGCATGGTGGCGAGGTCCACGACACACGGGACACCCGTGAAGTCCTGCATGATCACGCGGGCCGGCGTGAACTGGATCTCCTGGCTCGGCTGTGCCTGGGAGTCCCAGCCGCCGAGCGCGCGGATGTGGTCGGCGGTGATGTTCGCGCCGTCCTCGGTGCGGAGCAGGTTCTCCAGCAGCACCTTCAGGCTGTAAGGGAGGCGCGCGGAGCCCTCTACCTTGTCCAGCTTGAAGATCTCGTACGACTCGTCGCCCACGCGCAGCGTGCTGCGGGCGTCGAAGCTGTTCGCCGACACGACAGTCTCCTTCATATATGTGCGCAGTCCACCGCATCCTGCCGCCACAACTTCTCGCCCATCCGCTAAGGTAAGGCTAAGTTAGGTAACCCTTACCGTCGGAGTGGCGACCCGAGCGGCTGCGGCACGCCTCGGCAGATATCTCGATGTCGAGATAACTCTAGTACATGACCCGCCGTGGCGACGAGGCGCGCCCCTGTCTCGTCTCAACGAAGGCAGGCGCCCATCAGGCGCTGACCAGCCTGGCCTGGATTGAGTGAGACGCGTGAACTCGGTCCGGTGGGGCGAACCCATGTCGGCGTACGCGCGCACCCTCTCAGGGAAGAACGCAGATATGACCGCCATCTTCGTATCGGCCGTGGGCGTGCTGGGAACCGTCATGGGGGCCGCCCTCACCGCCTTCATCGCAGCTCGTACGGAACGGCGCAGAGAAAGATCACAGGACCGGGTACAGCTGAATGATCTGCGGGTCGAGCATCAGCGATGGCGTCGTGAACGCCGACAAGCTGCCTATCTCTCATTCCTCGAAGGGCTGGGCAACGCTGACCGGGACAACCAAGCCTTCTTCCGTGAGTTGCGCGCCGGGCACGCTCCGGTCCCGCTCGACGAGACGCGGATCGCCGCGATCAGGCTGAAGTTCAAGGATGCCGAGAGCGCGGGACTGGTGGTGGTGCTGGAGGGCCCCGAGGCCGTCGCGGAAGCAGCCCACAACCTCGTCGATCAGTTGTCCTCCCTCGTCCAAGACGTTCGGGAGTACGCGGAAGCAATCGCGGCTGACAGCCACCCCAACGGGGGCGACAACGTGCACGAGGCTGGCATGAGGTTTGTAGCCGAGCGGAAGGCGTTCCTCGGCTTGGCCAGGGATGCGCTTGATGAGGTGACCAAGCACATCCTGATCCTCCCCGAAACTCAGCTTCGAGATTGGGCGAGCTGACGCAGAAGCAGAGACGACTCGGTTCGGTGAGACCACGACTCGATTGCGCGAGACAGGACAGCCCCTGTGTCCTGCCTCGGGACGGGGCGCGCCCCCGGCTTCCCGCCGCCTCAGACCACGATGACCCGGCGCCCGCGCGTGTGCCCGGCCTGGCTGTCGATGTGGGCCGCCGCGGCCTCGGCCAGCGTGTACGACTTCTCGACCGGGATGTGGAGCCTCCCCCGCTCGATCAGGCCGACGGCCTCGGCGAGGGCGTCCGGCACGCTCCCGGCCACGCCGGAGAACCGGACGCCGAACTCCGGCGCGCCGAGATCGGCGATGGAGATCACCTTCCGCGGGTCCCCGGTCAGCTCGACGAGTTCGCGGATCACGCCCGAGCCGGCCAGGTCGAGGGCCGCGTCGACGTGCCCGAGCTTGCGCACCCGCTCGACCCAGCCCTCGCCGTACGTCGTGGCGAGTGCCCCCAGATCGCGCAGGTAGTCCTGGTTCGCGGCTCCGGCCGTGCCGATCACCGTGATGCCGCGGTCGCGGGCGATCTGAAGCACCGCCGACCCGACTCCCCCGGACGCGCCGCTGACCAGCAGCGTCTGCCCGGACCGCACACCGGACTCACGGATGAGGCGCAGCGCGGTCTCCACCACGGAGGGGTACCCGGCCGCCTCTTCGAAGCTCAGCCCCTCGGGCATCCGGGCCCAGGCCGAAAGGACGGCGAACTCGGCGTACGTGCTCGCCCCTTCACCGAACACCCGGTCGCCGACCTCGACCCCTTCGACGCCCTCACCGACCTCGTCCACCACGCCCGAGGCGTCCAGGCCGACCCCGGAGGGCAGTTCGGTCGGATGGGCGCCCAGGACCTGCCCTTCACGGACCCGCCAGTCGACGGGGTTCACGCCTGCCGCCCGCACGGCGACACGTATGTGGCCGGGGCCCGCGTGGGGCTCCTCGGCATCGATGAGTTGCAGAACGTCGGGGCCGCCGAACTCGGCGAAGCTCACTCTCTTCATGCGACCGAACGTAACACTAACGGTTATTGTTTCAGAACCGTTAGCTGTTCATCGACGCCTCTGCGCTCACGTGCGGCGCACCGGGGCGTGACAGCACTCGATCTCCCACTGCGCGCGCTGAAGTGACCTGCCTCGCGGCAGGATGCGGGTGGCCGAGGCGACCGTCACGTGGCGGTCGGCGGAGAGGCAGAAGACGACGAAGACGCGTTGGTGGGCGAACTCGACCGTTTCGTAGTAGTACCAGTCGGCGACGACGCGGCGGTCGTCCCGCAGGAAGGGGCGCTGCAGGAACTCCTGCACGTCGGCGGGGAAGTTCCCGAGGATGCCGAGGGTGTCGTCGTCCAGGTCCAGCGGGTGTGTGGAGGGGAGCGGCGGCTGAGCGCCGGGGAGTCGGGGTTGCGCGCCGGGCAGCGGCGGCCGCGGGCGGCTTTCGGGCGGGGTGCGGCGAAGGACGCGGTCGGCGAAGGAGGGGCGGCTCTTGGCGGACGCGCCGCCGAACGTCTGCCGCGTCATCGCGCCGGGCTCCAGTTGCAGCCGTTCGACCAGGTACACCCGCTTGCCGTTCCTGATCACGGAGGTGGCCTGGCACAGCCCGTGCGACCCGAACACGGTGGCCCGGGGACGCCTGTCGTGGTCCAGGCGGGCCCACCACTCGACGACCGTGCCTGCCTTCGCGAGCAGCCTGTCCCGCACGCCCGCCCCCAGCATGTCCCAGCACTGCTGCCGGTCGGGCACCGAGGAGTCCACGGGGAAGCCGCCGGGCTCGTGGATCGGCGGCACGATGTCGAGGGAGTCGTGGGATTCCGTGCGGGGCACCGGCAGAGGGCGTTCGCCCGGCGGTAATCCGGTCGGCGCCGCATCGGCCCGCCGGCGCCCGCGCCCGGCGCGCTCCGGCAGCCGCCCACTCCCCGACCCCTCCGGCAACTGTGCACTCGTCATCCGCTCCCCCTCGCCGACCACGACCACCCTCAGCTCCTACAAGCGGCCATTGTCCTGTCCGTCCGGGTCCTGGTCGACACCCTCACGGAAGGTACGGCGGCCGCATGCCCCGGGACGAGGTACGCACACGAAGTGCCGCCGGCACCACGGTCGGGCCCGGCGTCGGCGGGTGCGTGCCCTCGACCAGGGCGACCAGGCGGTCCACGGCCGCGCGGGCCGTCAGCTCCGGGTTGAGGCTCACCGTGGTGACGGGCGGCGCGGTCTCCGCGTACCCGGGGTCCTCGCTGGCGCACACGAGGAGCAGGTCCTCGGGGACGCGCAGGCCGTGGCGGCGGGCGGCGGCGAGGAGTTGGCGACCGCCCGGGTCGTACGCGGCGTAGACGGCGTCGACGCGTTCGGTGCCGGTGAGCAGCTCGTCGAAGATCCGCCCCTCCGTGTCGGCCGCGTCGAAGCGCACCGCGCGGGCCGGGACACCGCGCTCCGCGCACCACTCCTCGTACGTCGCCGTCACCACGCGCGCGTACGTCTCGGCGCCGCTGCCCGCCTGCAGGGCGATGCGGCGGGCGCCCGCGGCCGTGAGGTGGTCGAGGACCTCGCGGGTGGTGGCGGGGTGGTCGTTGTCGATCCAGTGGTCGTTCGCGCGTACGTCGCCGGGGGCGCCGTCGAAGACGAGCGGGATGCCGCGGGCGCGCAGGGCGCGTGCCATCGGGTCGCCCGGCGGGCTGTCGACGATGAGCATGCCGTCGACGGCGAGGGTGTGCCAGGCGGCGTCGGCGACGCGGTCGGCGGGGAGCGTGGTGAGGGCGTATCCGTGCGCGTGGGCGGCGGCGGTGGCCGCGGTGACGGCACGTGAGAAGTAGGCGATCTCGGTGTAGTTCCAGGGCCCGGGGAAGGTGGTGACGGCGATGCCGAGGGTGCGGGTGCGCGGGCCCGTGCGCGGGGCACCGTAGCCGAGGGCGGTCGCGGTCGCGCGGACGCGGCGCCGGGTCGCCTCGGACAGCCGGCCCGTTCCGTTGAGCGCGTGCGAGACGGTCGCGGTCGACACCTCGGCGGCGCGCGCGATGTCGGCGAGAGTCGGTCCGCTGTCCGGCACGCGGCCATCGTACGGAGGGGGGCGCGGGGTGGGAGGGGGTGTGGGTGCGGGATGTGCGGGGGTGGGTGTGCGACTTCGCGGGAGTGGGCGTGGCGGTTGGGTCTCGCGGAAGTGGGTGCGCGGAATCGGGGACGCGGGCGTGGCCGTGGGCTTCCCGGGGACGGGCGGGTGCTTGGCGGGCGCGGGCGTGGTCGCGGGCTTCGCCGGGAGTAGGCGCGGGGGCACGGACGCCGGCGTGGTCGCGGGACTCGCGGGAGCGGGTGCGCGGGCTCGCGGACACGGGCGTGGTCGCGGGACTCGCCGTGCCGCGCGTGCGGATTTCGTTGTTCGGGGTGGGTTCTGGTTAACGGGTTACTCACGCAGCGTGCGGTCACGACCCAGCCGACGTATGCGCCTTGGAGTGACCATGCCTGTCGAGCCGTCCACACCGCCCGCGCCGAACGCGCACCCTTCGTCTGTCGCGCGGCGCAGCCTGCTCGCCGCCGCCGGTGCCGTCGGCGCCGCCGGACTCGTCGGGACCACCGGCGCCCCCGCCGTCGCCTCGCCCGCGCGCGGGCAGCGCCACAGTGCGGCGCTGGTCGTGCACAACGCGCGGGTGTTCACGGGCGTGCGCGGCGACGGGCCCGCGCGGGCGGTCGCCGTCGGGCGGGACGGGCGGATCCTCGCCGTCGGGTCGGACTCGAAGGTGCGGCGGTTCGCCGGACGGGACACCGACGCCGTCGACGCGCGCGGCGGCAGCCTGCTCAGCGGGATCCACGACGGGCACGCCCACCCGACGGACGCCGCGACACGGTCCCTCAGGCCGTCGCTCGACAGCGCCGAGCAGACCGTGGAGGAGCTGCAGAAGACCCTCACCGGGTTCCTCAAGGACAGCTCCGGCGAGGGCGGCGGCGAGCCCGACGGGTGGCTCGTCGTGGAGGACTGGAACCCCGTAGGACTGCTGCCGCGAGGCACCGCCCCGCACCACTCCATGCTCGACGCCCTGCCCACCCGCCGCCCCATCGCCCTGCGCGGCGGCGACGGCCACAACATGTGGGTCAACCAGCGCGCCCTGGACATCGCGAAGATCACCGCGACGACGCCGGACCCCGTCGGCGGAAAAATCGTGAAGGGGGCGGACGGCAAGCCGACCGGCGTGCTCAAGGACGACGCGCAACCCCTGGTGTCCCGGCACATCCCCGAGCCCGGCGAGGCCGAGCTCGTCGCCGCGGCGGCCAAGGTGTTCGCCGAGGCGGCGGCATCGGGGATCACCACGTTCATGGAAGCGGTGGTGGGCGAGGACGAGCTGGCGCTGTACCGGGCGCTCGCCGCGGCGGGCAAGCTGCCCCAGCGGATCGTGCCCGCGCTCCGCCTCACCTCCGAGCAGGCCAAGGACCCGCGCGCCTCGGTCGCGTACGCGAAGAAGCTGCGCGACGACTTCGACGGCGTACGCGGACTCCGGTTCGGGACCGTCAAGGTCTTCCTCGACGGCGTCATCGAATATCCGGCGCAGACCGCCGCACTCCTCACGCCATATCTGGACAAAGACGGCAAGCCCACCGATCACCGGGGCGACCTGTATGTGTCGGCACCGGACTTCGGGCGGCTCACCGCCGCCTTCAACGCCGAGGGCTGGCAGCTGCACGCGCACGCCATCGGCGACCGCGCCGTGCGCACCGCCCTCGACGGCTACGCGTACGCGCTGCGCCACACCGACCGCCGTGACGTCCGCAACACCATCGCGCACCTCGAACTCGTCGACCCCGCCGATCTGCGCCGCTTCGCCGAACTCGGCGTCACCGCCTGTATGCAGCTGCAATGGGCGACGCGGAACGTCTGGACGATGGACTCGCTGCTCCCCCACCTCGGAGCCGCCCGGCACCGGTGGCTGTACCCGGCGCGCAGCCTTCAGTCGCACGGCGCACGTCTCTCCGGTGGCTCCGACTGGCCCGTCGACCCGCTCCAGGTGTGGAACCAGGTGCGCACCGCCGTCGACCGGCGCGGCACGGACGCCGACGGAGAGGGCGACCTCTACCGCGCCAAGGAAGGCATCAGCCGCACGTCGTCCCTGCTCATGCACACCCTCGGCACGGCGCGCCAGCTCCGTATGGCGCACCTCACCGGGACCGTCGAGCGCGGCAAGCAGGCGGATCTCGTGCTGCTCGACCGCGATGTGACGCGGTGTCCGGTGGCCGAGATCAGCGGCGCCGAAGTGCGCCTCACGCTCCGCGGAGGCACAGTGGTGCACGACGGCGAGTCGTCGTCGGGGCGCGCGGCCGCCGCCCGGGTGACGCGGGCGGCGGGTCGGCCCCGCGCGACGTGCGGGTGCGGCTGACCTGCGGTTCGGGTGCGGGTGACCCATGGGTGCGGCCGGTCCCCGGCGGGGTCCGGCCCAACTCCCGGGCGGGAGGCGGCTCCCGTCGGCTCGCGCGGAGCCTCGTGCGCCGCTCGGAACCGGTCACTCCACCAATGGCCTACCCCGACGCGCACTTCATCTCATATCTGAGATAGCCTGCGTCGCATGGCAGACGACTACCTCGTACGCATCGGCAAGCTCATCCGTGACGCCCGGCAGCACCGTGGCTGGACTCAGTCGCAGCTGGCCGAGGCGCTCAACACCAGCCAGAGCGCCGTCAATCGCATCGAGCGCGGCAACCAGAACATCAGCCTTGAGATGATCGCCCGCATCGGCGAGGCGCTCGACAGCGAGATCGTCTCGCTCGGCTACGCGGGTCCGATGCATCTGCGAGTGGTCGGCGGGCGCCGGCTCTCCGGCTCCATCGACGTGAAGACGAGCAAGAACGCGTGCGTGGCGCTGCTCTGCGCGTCCCTGCTCAACAAGGGCCGCACGGTGCTGCGCCGCGTCGCCCGCATCGAGGAGGTCTACCGCCTCCTCGAGGTCCTCAACTCCATCGGTGTGCGCACGCGTTGGATCAACGACGGCGTCGACCTGGAGATCGTGCCGCCCGCGAAGCTCGACATGGACGCCATCGACGCGGACGCGGCCCGCCGCACCCGCTCGATCATCATGTTCCTGGGCCCGCTGCTGCACCGCATGGACCACTTCAAGCTGCCGTACGCCGGCGGCTGCGACCTCGGCACCCGCACGATCGAGCCACACATGATCGCGCTGCGCCGCTTCGGCCTGGACATCGCCGCCACCGAGGGGCTTTACCACGCGGAGGTCGCCCGCGACGTCACGCCCGACCGCCCGATCGTCCTGACCGAGCGCGGCGACACGGTGACGGAGAACGCGCTGCTCGCCGCCGCCCGCAGCGCCGGCACGACCGTCATCCGCAACGCCTCGTCCAACTACATGGTCCAGGACCTGTGCTTCTTCCTGGAGGCGCTCGGCGTCAAGGTCGAGGGCATCGGCACGACGACGCTGACCGTGCACGGCGTGCCGACCATCGACGTGGACGTGGACTACTCGCCGTCGGAGGACCCGGTCGAGGCGATGAGCCTGCTGGCCGCCGCCGTCGTCACGGAGTCCGAACTGACAGTGAAGCGGGTGCCGATCGAGTTCCTGGAGATCGAGCTCGCGGTCCTGGAGGAGATGGGCCTCGACCACGACCGGTCGCCGGAGTACGCGGCGGACAACGGCCGTACGCGCCTCATCGACCTCACGGTGCGCCCCTCCAAGCTGGAGGCGCCCATCGACAAGATCCACCCGATGCCGTTCCCCGGCCTCAACATCGACAACGTCCCGTTCTTCGCGGCCATCGCCGCGTCCGCCCAGGGCAAGACCCTCATCCACGACTGGGTCTACGACAACCGCGCCATCTACCTCACGGACCTCAACCGCCTCGGCGGCCGGCTCCAGCTCCTGGACCCGCACCGCGTCCTGGTCGAGGGCCCGACTCGCTGGCGCGCCGCCGAGATGATGTGCCCGCCCGCGCTGCGGCCCGCCGTGGTGGTGCTGCTCGCGATGATGGCGGCGGAGGGCACGTCCGTGCTGCGCAATGTGTACGTGATCAACCGTGGGTACGAGGACCTGGCGGAGCGGCTGAACTCGGTCGGCGCGCAGATCGAGACGTTCCGGGACATCTGAGGCAAGTGGGCCGGTAGTTGCCGGCCTGTGCTGGAGTCCGGGCGGGTCCCGGTGTGAAGGTGTGCCCCATGCCTTCTGCCGCCGTGACCCGCCCGTTCGCCGTCTGCGCCGCGCTCGCCCTGCTCGCGGGGTGCGGCGGCTCGGGTGACTCCGGCGGCGACGGGTCCGGCAAGTCCGGCCGGGACGCGTCCGCTTCGCGGGCCCCGGACGTCGTACCGACCGAGAGCCGCCCGCCCGCGCCCGGCCGCGGCTCCGGCGACCCGGACGACATCAACGGCGACGGCCACCGCGACCTGCTGATGGAGGTGTCGGGGCCCGATCCCGGAAGCCGCGGCGGCGGGGCGTCCCACGTCGCCGTTGTCTTCGGCACCAAGCGCGGCCCCGACCCGACGGTCCGCAGCGTGTACTCCTCGCGCGAACTCGGGCTGCCCGCCGTCGAGCCCCCGGGGACCGGGGCGGTGCTCCCCGAGACGACCGCCGACCTGGACGACGACGGCTTCCCGGACTTCATCGGCGTCGGTGGCGAGGAGGTCCCCGAAGAGGAGCGCGGCCCCACCGGCTCGGCGCAGCGCCGGGTCGAGTACGTGACGTGGGGCGGCCCGAACGGACCCCGGCGCAACGCGGCGGCGACCCGGCTCCGACTGCCCGCGCAGGACGCGGCGGAGGGCTACGAGGAGACGGTGCGCGGCGACTTCGACGGCGACGGGCGCCACGACCTCGCGGGGCTGCGGGCGGACGGCGCGGCCGTGGTGCTGCTGTTCGGCCCGTTCACGCGCGAGGGCGCGGCGGCGCGCACGGAGCGACGCACCTTGGCCCAGGCGGGCCCGACCTCGTACGGCAGTCTCCACGCCGACGAACTGCCCACCACCGGCAAGCCCCGCCCCACCGGCGTGTTCGTGCACTACGGCAACGACGGCGAGCAGTCCGCGGGCGAGTACTTCGCCGCCCGCCCCGGCGGCGGCCTCGCCGCCACGAGCCGTACCGTGCGCAAGGGGAACGGTCACGCGTTCGGCGACTTCGACGGGGACGGCACCCGTGACCTCGCCGTCGGCGACGACGGCGGCCGCAACGACGAACCCGGCGCCTCGAAGGAGTCGGCCGACGTCCACGGCAGCTATGCCGTCTACCCGGGCGGCGACGGCGCCGTACGCACCTACCTGCCGCCCGAGGGCGCCCGCGAGGGCTCGTACACGGCCGTCGACCCCGACGGCGACGGCCGCGACGCGCTCCTGCGCGGCGATCCGCGGACCCCGGCCCTCATCGAGGGCGACCGGCGGATCGGGGAACTGGTCCGCAGGCCGCCTGCCCGCGTCGACGGCACGCGCATCCCCGCGACCAACGGCTCGAAGCAGGTGCACGCCGCCGCCGACTTCGACGGGGACGGCAAGGACGAGGTGGTCCTGTCCTGGACGTCGACGAGGCTGTACGGCGCCTACGGCGCGACGCCGACGCACTGGTGGGTCACGGACGGCGTGAGCGCGACGGACGACGCGGCCTTCTCCTCGCGGAAGTTCGCACGGCGGGGGTGAGTCCTCGCGGGGGCGCCCCAGTCCCACCCCTTCCCGTAACCAGGGGGCTCCGCCCCCTGGACCCCCTATCGGCCTGGACGGCCTCGTCCTCAAACGCCGGACGGGCTAGTTGGGGCGTCCCCTCGGACAAGGTCTACGGCAGCACCGCAAAGCCGTCCAGCTCGACCATGCACTCGTCGTCCCACAGGCGTACCGCGCCGATCACTGCCATCGCCGGGTAGTCGCGGCCCGCCAACCTCTTCCAGATGCGGCCCAGTTCGGGGGCCTGGGCGCGGTAGTCGGCGACGTCGGTGGCGTAGACCGTGACGCGGGCGAGGTCGGCGGGGGTGCCGCCGGCGGCGCGGAGGGCGGTGAGGAGGTTGGTCAGGGCCTTTTCGAACTGCTCGGGGAGGGTGGTGGCGGTGACCTTGCCTTCGGTGTCGAGGGCCGTCTGGCCTGCGAGGAAGACGAGGCGGCTGCCGGTGGCCACCACGGCGTGAGAGAAGCCGGTGGGCGGGGAGAGGTCGGCGGGGTTGAGGCGTTCGAGGCTCATGCGGACGGGGTCTCCTTTCCGTACAACTCCTTGGCGATGACGGCCCGTTGGACCTCGCTCGCCCCTTCGTAGATGCGCGGCGCCCGCACCTCGCGGTACAGGTGCTCCAGGAGGTGGCCGCGGCGGAGCGCGCGGGCGCCGTGCAGTTGGACGGCGGTGTCGACGACGAACTGGGCGGTCTCCGTGGCGAACAGCTTCGCCATGGCGGCGCGGCCCGCGATGTCCGGCTCGTCGCGGTCGTACGCAGCGGCGGCCGCGTACACGAGCAGGCGAGCCGCCTCCGTGCGCGTCGCCATCTCCGCCACCTGGTGGGACACCGCCTGCAAGTCCTTCAGTTTGCCGCCGAACGCGTCCCGGTCCGCGGTGTGCGCGAGGGTCGCGTCCAGGGCCGCCTGGGCCATGCCGACGGCGAAGGCGCCGACGCTGGGGCGGAAGCGGTTCAGGGTCGTCATGGCGACGCGGAAGCCGTGGTTCACGTCGCCGAGCACGTCGGCGGTCGAGACGCGTACGCCGTCGAAGGCGAGGGTGCCGATGGGGTGCGGGGACAGCATGTCGAGCGGGGCGCCGGTCAGGCCCGGGCGGTCGGCGGGGACCAGGAAGGCGGTCACGCCGCGGGCGCCCGCGTCCGGGGACGTACGGGCGAACACGGTGTAGAAGTCGGCCTCGGGCGCGTTCGAGATCCAGGACTTCTCGCCGGTGAGGCGCCAGCCGCCGGACCCGTCGGGCTCCGCGCGCAGGGCGAGGGCGGCGGCGTCCGAGCCCGCGCCGGGCTCGGAGAGGGCGAAGGCGGCGATCGCGCGGCCCGCGCGCGTGGGCGGCAGCCAGTGCTCGCGCTGCTCCAGGGAGCCGTACGCGTGCACCGGGTGGGCGCCGAGCCCCTGGAGGGCGAGCGCGGTCTCGGCCTCCGTGCACACACGGGCGAGGGACTCGCGCATCAGGCACAGGTCGAGGGCGCCGGAGGTGAACAGGCCCTCCAGGAGGCCGAGTTCACCCAGGGCCTCGGTCAGGGGGCGGTTGACGCGCCCCGGTTCCTTCTTATCCGCATATGTCTCCGCGTGTGCCTCCGCATGCGCCTCTGCGAGTGGCCGCAATCGCTCCTCGGCCAGCTCCCGCAGCCGGTCACACCGGGCGGTTTGTTCCGGATTGAGCGAGAATGCGGTCATCCCGAGCTTCTCCCCTCGCACGCGGTTTCCTCGCGTTTATCGCGCACCGTTGACTGTCGTCACCATCACGATACGCTCGTCTGGCTGGCTCATCACTACGCCCGACCGGCAAGGGGGCGAAGAACCATGGAGCTCACAGGTCACGTCGACACCTTCGCGCGCGACCACCTCCCGCCCCGCGAGGAGTGGCCCGCGCTGGTGCGGGACCGGCCCGAGCTGCACTATCCGGACCGCCTGAACTGCGGCACCGAACTGCTCGACAAGTCGGCGCGGCGGTACGGCGCGGACCGTCCGGCGTTCCGCGCGGGCGACGGCACGGTCTGGACGTACGGAGAACTCCGGAGCCATGTCGACCGGATCGCGCACGTCCTGACCGACGAGCTGGGCGTGCTGCCCGGCAACCGGGTGCTGCTGCGCGGCGTCACCTCGCCGTGGCTCGCGGCCTGCTGGCTCGCGGTGATGAAGGCGGGCGCGGTCGCGGTGACCGTCCTGGCCCAGCAGCGCACCCAGGAGCTGGCCACGATCTGCGACATCGCGCAGGTCTCGCACGCGCTGTGCGACGCCCGCGCGGTCGACGACCTGACGAAGGCCGGAGTGCCGGGCCTGCGCGTGACGACGTACGGCGGCGAGGGCCCCGACGACCTGCTCGCCCGCGCGGCGGCCCGCCCCCAGGCGGCGTACGAGGCCGTCGACACGGCCGCCGACGACGTCGCCCTGATCGCCTTCACCTCCGGCACGACCGGCCGCCCGAAGGGCTGCATGCACTTCCACCGGGACGTGCTCGCCATCGCCGACACCTTCGCCCGCCACGTCCTCAAGGCCCGCCCCGACGACGTGTTCGCGGGCAGTCCCCCGCTGGGCTTCACGTTCGGCCTCGGCGGCCTGGTGATCTTCCCGCTGCGGGTCGGGGCGTCGTCCGTACTCCTCGAACAGGCGGGCCCGAAGCAGTTGCTGCCCGCGATCGCGGAGCACGGGGTGAGCGTGCTGTTCACGGCGCCGACGGCGTATCGGGCGATGCTGGACGCGTTGGCCGAGCCGCCGGAGAAGTCCACGCCCACGCCTTCGTACGAGATTTCCTCCCTCCGTCGCTGTGTCTCCGCGGGCGAGAACCTGCCCGCCGCGACCTGGCAGGCGTGGCACGAACGCACAGGGCTTCGCATCATCAACGGCATCGGGGCGACGGAACTCCTGCACATCTTCATCTCCGCCGCCGACGACGCGATCCGCCCCGGCACGACGGGGGTGGCCGTGCCCGGCTGGCACGCGCGCGTGGTCGACGATGCGGGCGCGCCCGTGCCGGACGGCGAGCCGGGGCTGCTCGCGGTGCGCGGCCCGGTCGGGTGCCGGTATCTGGCCGATCCGCGGCAGCGGGAGTACGTGCGCCACGGCTGGAACGTCACAGGTGACACGTACGTCCGGGACGCGGACGGCTACTTCCGGTACGTCGCCCGCGCGGACGACATGATCATTTCCGCCGGGTTCAACATCGCGGGCCCGGAGGTCGAGGAGGCGCTGCTGCGCCACCCGGACGTGGTGGAGACGGCGGTCGTGGGCCGCCCGGACGAGCGGCGCGGGCAGGTCGTCGTGGCGTACGTGGTGCTGCGCGCGGGCGCGGTGGCGGACGCGGAGCGGCTGCGCGAGTTCGTGAAGGCGGAGCTGGTGCCGTACAAGTGCCCGCGCGAGGTGGTGTTCCTGGAGGTGCTGCCGAGGACGGCGACGGGGAAGCTCCAGCGGTTCCGGCTGCGGGAGCCGGGGCCGGCGGCCGAGGCCTAGAGTGATCACGTGTCAGAGCAGCACACGCAGCACACCCCCAGGTCCCTGATCGTCACGTTCTACGGTGCGTACGGACGGGCGGCGCCCGGCCCTGTCGCGGTGGCCGAACTGGTGCGGCTCCTCGCGCCGGTGGGCGTGGACGCGCCGTCCGTGCGGTCGTCCGTGTCGCGGTTGAAGCGGCGGGGGTTGCTGGTGCCGGATCGTACGGCTTCCGGGGCCGCGGGGTACGCCCTCTCCCCCGACGCGCGCCAGCTTCTGGAGGACGGCGACCGCCGGATCTACTGGCCGTGGGCCTCGCGCCGCGAAGGTTCTGGCGGCGGCGCCGGGTGGGTCCTCGCCGTCTTCTCCGTCCCGGAGGCCGAGCGCAGCAAGCGCCATGTGCTGCGCTCACGCCTCGCGGGCCTCGGCTTCGGTACGGCGGCGCCCGGCGTCTGGATCGCCCCGGCCCACCTCTACGAGGAGACCCGGCACACCCTCGCCCGCCTCCATCTCACCTCCTACGTCGACCTGTTCCGCGGCGAACACCTCGGCTTCACGCCGACCGCCGAGGCGGTGTCCCGCTGGTGGGACCTGGCCTCCCTCGCCAAGCAGCACGAGGCCTTCCTCGACCGCCACGAGCCCGTCCTCCGCGCCTGGCAGTCCCGCCCCGACACCCCCGCCCCCGACGCCTACCACGACTACCTCCTCGCCCTCGACTCCTGGCGCCACCTCCCCTACGCCGACCCCGGCCTGCCCTCGGCGCTCCTGCCGGAGGGGTGGCCCGGGGGGCGGGCGGCGGAGGTGTTCCGGGGGCTGGACGAGAGGTTGCGGGAGGCGGGGCGGGGGTTCGTGTCGACCGCCGGTCCGCTGCGCTGAGCCTTCCCGAACCGGGGGCTCCGCCCCCGGACCCCCGTATCGGCCTGAACGGCCTCGTCCTCAATCGCCGGACGGGCTAGAAGGGTGCCGGGGCGGGCTGGAAAGCTGCGGCCAGATCTCAGCCCTTCCGTGCTCGCATGGGAGGGATCACCTCCTGACACGAACGGTGGTAGTGGATTTGCCCGCTGTGCAGGGATGCGGCAGCGTCGGAAGCTGCTCAGTCAGCGGAGCATCCCACGCCTGGATGGGGACCCACGTGAACGAACTCAACGTCAGCGAAAATGCGTTCGACTCTATGTTCAATAAGCGCATCTCTGCGCGCCGCAAAACGCGGAAGCAGACTTTCGGAACCGTGCTCAGCATCGATGTTCGCCCGCCCGCCAAGGCGAAGGGCGATTCGCAACGACTTGCGCAGATCAAGTTCCCAGACGGGTCCAAGGCGACCGCCTACATTCCCAGCGGCGTGAAGGGTGTCACGGAAGGCGCGCCCGTCCTGATTCGCGCCAGCCGCACCAACAGCCGTCCGGAAGTTGACCAGCGAGTAGTCAAACCCTTGAATGGTCCATCCACGGCACGGCAGAAGCATTCGAAGAATGCCAAGTACCGCAAGTCCTACAAGGCGGTCGCGAATATGGCCGCGCGGACCGGCTATCGCGGCTCGCGGAGCGCCCAAGCGGTTACCCGAGAGAGCGCGACCCGGAGAACAGTCAAATAGGTAAAAGTCCCAGAGGCGCCCGGATGGAGTCGCGAGCGGCCGCACGTGGTCCACGTCCACCGCATTCGCGGGGAAGTCGCCCAAGCACCAGTCACACCAAGCGTGCCCGCGTTCCTGTATCCGTCTGCGGAGCCGCGCCGTTGAGCTGCCCAAACACAAGCGAGGGCGGTTCCGGGGGCAGGCGACCGACAGTCCCGGCAGGGCCTCCGACCTCAACCCCCCAACGACAGCCTCGGCTTCGCCGTGTCCGTGCGGCCCGTTTGGGGGCGGCGGCTGCCCGCGCGGTACTGGAGGGGCCAGACCACGCCCGGCCCGGCGTAGTCCTGTTCGGCCGCCGCGTGGAGGGTCCAGTGGGGGTCGTACAGGTGCGGGCGGGCCAGGGCGCAGAGGTCGGTGCGGCCTGCCAGGAGGAGGGAGTTGACGTCGTCCCAGGAGGAGATGGCTCCGACGGCGATGACGGGGACGGAGGTTTCGTTGCGGATGCGGTCGGCGAAGGGGGTTTGGTAGGAGCGGCCGTAGGCGGGGCGTTCGTCGGCGACGACCTGGCCGGTGGAGACGTCGATGGCGTCGGCGCCGTGCGCGGCGAAGGCGCGGGCCACGGCGACGGCGTCCGCGGCGGTGGTGCCCCCGTCGGCCCAGTCGGTGGCGGAGATCCGGACGGTCATGGGACGGGAGTCGGGCCACACGTCCCGTACGGCGTCGAAGACTTCCAGGGGGAAGCGGAGGCGGGCTTCGAGGGAGCCGCCGTAGGCGTCCGTGCGGTGGTTGGTCAGGGGGGAGAGGAAGCTGGAGAGCAGGTAGCCGTGGGCGCAGTGGAGTTCGAGGAGGTCGAAGCCGGCGGCGGCCGCGCGGCGGGCCGCGGTCACGAACTCCTCTCGGACGGCGGCCAGGCCGGCGGTGTCCAGGGCGTGCGGGACCTGGCTCGCGGGGGTGTACGGGAGCGGGGACGGTGCGGCCAGGGGCCAGTTGCCCGCGTCCAAGGGCTCGTCCATGCCGTCCCACATGAGTTTCGTGGAGCCCTTGCGGCCCGAGTGGCCGAGCTGCACGCCGATCGCCGTGCCGGGCGCCTGGGCGTGGGCGAAGTCCACGACCCGCTTCCAGGCGGCCGCCTGCTCGTCCGTGTAGAGGCCGGCGCAGCCCGGCGTGATGCGGCCGCGCTCGCTCACGCACACCATCTCGGTCATCACCAGGCCCGCCCCGCCGAGCGCCCGCGCGCCCAGGTGGACCAGGTGGAAGTCGCCGGGCACGCCGTCCACGGCGGAGTACATGTCCATGGGGGACACGACGACGCGGTTGCGCAGTTCGAGGTCGCCGAGGCGGAAGGGGGTGAACATCGGAGGTGTACCGGGGGCGCAGCCGAAGTCCCGCTCCACGGACTGCGTGAAGTGCGCGTCGCGCAGCCGCAGGTTGTCGTGTGTGACGCGGCGGCTGCGGGTGAGGAGGTTGAACGCGAACTGCCGGGGCGGCTGGCCCAGGTACAGCGGGAGCTCCTCGAACCACTGCAGGCTGGCGCGGGCGGCGCGCTGCGTGGACTCCACGACGGGGCGGCGCTCGGTCTCGTACGCGGCGAGGGCGGCGGGGATGTCCGGCTGCTCCTGGAGGTTCGCGGCGAGCGCGAGGGCGTCCTCGACGGCGAGCTTGGTGCCGGAGCCGATGGAGAAGTGCGCGGTGTGGGCGGCGTCGCCGAGCAGGACGGTGTTGCCGTGCGACCAGTGCTTGTTGACTACGGTGCGGAAGGTGAGCCAGGAGGAGTTGTTGCCGTGCAGGGGGCGGCCGCCCAGCGCGTCCGCGAAGAGTTTGGCGCAGCGCTCCACGGATTCGGACGCGTCCGCGTCCTCGAATCCGGCCGCCCGCCACACCTCTTCGCGCATCTCGACGATGACGGTGGACGCGCCAGGGCTCGTGTCGGTGGCCGCCTGGTACGGGTAGCCGTGCAGCTGCATCACGCCGTGCTCGGTCTCGGCGATCTCGAAGCGGAACGCGTCGAAGGCGAAGTCGGCGGCGAGCCAGATGTAGCGGCAGCGGTGGGTGGTGAGGGTGGGCCGGAAGACGTCGGCGCGCGCCTCGCGGGTGAGGCTGTGCACGCCGTCCGCGGCGATCACCAGGTCGTACGCCGTGGCCAGTTCGGCGGCGGGCGGCGCCTCCGTACGGAAGCGGAGGTCGACGCCGAGGCCGCGGCAGCGCTCGTGCAGGACGGCGAGGAGGCGCTTGCGGCTGAGGGCGGCGAAGCCGTGGCCGCCGGAGGTGTGCCGGGTGCCGCGGTGCACGATGTCGATGTCGTCCCAGCGGACGAACTCCGCCTGCAGCGCCGCGTACACGGCCGGGTCGGCGTGCTCGATGCCGCCGAGGGTCTCGTCGGAGAGGACCACGCCGAAGCCGAAGGTGTCGTCGGGGGCGTTGCGCTCCCAGACGGTGACCTCACGGTCCGGGTCCAGACGCTTGAGCAGCGCGGCGGCGTACAGACCACCGGGGCCGCCGCCGACGACGGCGATCCGGTGGGCGGCACCGGCCGGGGAAACGGGAGCGGCCACCGGCGCGGCGTCCCCCGGCTGTGCCCCTGCCACCGTCACCGCCCCCGCCACTTCGGCGACCGCTTGGCCGTGAACGCAGCGTGGAACTCCGCGTAGTCCTCGCCGTTCATCAGCAGCGCCTGCGTCGCCGCGTCCATCTCGACGGCGGCCGCGAGCGGCATGTCCAGCTCGGCGGTGAGCAGGGCCTTGGTCTGGGCGTACGCGAGGGCCGGGCCCTCGGCCAGGCGGCGGGCCAGGGCGGCGGCGGTCTCCTGCGCCTTGCCCTCGTCCGTCAACTCGCTGATCAGGCCGATCCGTTCGGCCTCGGGCGCGCGCACCGGCTCGCCGAGCATCAGCAGCCGTGTGGCGTGGCCGAGCCCGACGACGCGCGGCAGCAGATACGCGGCGCCCATGTCACCGCCCGACAGCCCCACCTTCGTGAACAGGAACGCGAACCGCGCCGACGGGTCCGCGATCCGGAAGTCCGCGGCGAGCGCGAGCACCGCGCCCGCGCCCGCGGCGACCCCGTGCACCGCGGCCACCACCGGGAACGGGCATTCGCGCAGGGCCCGCACCACCTGGCCCGTCATGCGGTTGAAGTCGAGGAGCTGCGCCGTGTCCATGGCGAGCGTGGCCCCGATGATCTCGTCGACGTCGCCGCCGGAGCAGAAGCCGCGCCCCTCGCCGCCGAGCACGAGCGCCCGCACGGACCGCTCCCGGGACAGCTCGGCGAGCAGGTCGCGCAGGTCGGCGTAGGCGCCGAAGGTGAGCGCGTTCAGCTTCTCGGGGCGGGCCAGCGTGACGGTGGCGACGCCGTCGTCGACGCTGACGCGCAGGTGCTGCCACTCGGGCGTGCGGGCGGTGGAGCCGGTGAAGGGACTCATGACGGGCGGCCTCCTCGGTCGGGGGCGGCGGGGCCTCGCGGGGGCGCGGGCGCGGACCGTGCGGCGGTGCGGGGAGCGCGCCGGCCTCCGTCAGTGTCAGCCTGCGTCAGCGCCCGGCGCCTGTCGGCGTCCGGCCTCCCTCGGCGTGCGTCCGCTTCCGTCGGCTCAGCCCCGCTCCTCTTCGAAGCTATCACCCATCCATGACCGTCGTCACGAGTACGCGATACGCCTACGTCACCAGGGCTACTCGGTCGTACACTCCAGTGGCATACGTCCCGTAATTTCCCAGCATGGGTCGCCAAACCGGCCGACGGTGGGCTCTGTCGTCACTCCGCTTAGGATTCGTACGGTTGAAAGCAGGACCGCACAGGGACCACCTGCTCGGACCCCCTGCACCTCGAAGGACCCGCCTTGGCCGACGCCCACTCCCCCGCTTCGTGGCGCATCGCGCTGCCGCACACCGTGGCAGCCGTGCCGATCGCGCGTGCCCTGGTCCGCACGGCGCTCACCGACATCGGGTCCACCGCGGACACCGACACCGCGGAGCTGCTGACGGCGGAGCTGGTGGCCAACGCCGTGGAGCACACGGCGGGGCACGACCCGATAGAGCTGGTCATCGAGCTGCTGCCGACGCTCTGCCAGGTCGAGGTGCGTGATTCGAGCCCCGTGCCGCCGTTCGACCTGACCGACCCGGCGGCGGACGACGAGCCCGACCCCTGGCAGGAGCACGGGCGCGGCCTGCTCCTCATCCGCACCCTCAGCTCGTCATGCGGCCACCGCCCCACCGAGTCCGGCAAGGCGGTCTGGTTCACGCTGTCGGCGCCGGCCGAGCGCTGACGGCCACACCTTCGCTCAGGCGAGGGTCGCCACCAGGACGGCCTTGATCGTGTGCATCCGGTTCTCCGCCTCGTCGAAGACGACGGAGTGCGCCGACTCGAAGACCTCGTCGGTGACCTCCAGGGAGGTCAGCCCGTGCCGCTCGCACACCTCGCGGCCGACCTTCGTGCCCAGGTCGTGGAAGGCGGGCAGGCAGTGCAGGAACTTCACGTCGGCGTTGCCGGTGGCGCGCAGGACGTCCATCGTGACCGCGTACGGAGCGAGGGCCGTGACGCGCTCGTCCCAGACCTCGGCGGGCTCCCCCATCGACACCCAGACGTCGGTGGCGACGAAGTCGGCGCCCGCGACGCCCTCGGCGACGTCCTCGGTGAGCGTGATCCGCGCCCCGCTGGCCTCGGCGAGCGCCCGCGCGCGGGCCACGACCGCGTCGGCGGGCCAGTACGCGCGGGGCGCCACGATGCGTACGTCCATGCCGAGCAGCGCGCCGGTGACGAGGTAGGAGTTGCCCATGTTGAGGCGGGCGTCGCCGAGGTAGGCGTACGCGATGCGCTCAAGCGGCTCGGCGCAGTGCTCGGTCATCGTGAGGATGTCGGCGAGCATCTGCGTGGGGTGCCAGTCGTCGGTCAGGCCGTTGTAGACGGGCACGCCCGCGTGGGCGGCGAGGGCCTCGACGGTCTCCTGCGCGTCCCCGCGGAACTGGATCGCGTCGAACATCCGGCCGAGGACGCGGGCGGTGTCCTTCGCGGACTCCTTCTTGCCGATGTGCGAGCCGGAGGGGTCGATGTACGTCGTGGCGGCGCCCTGGTCGGCGGCGGCCACCTCGAAGGAGCAGCGGGTGCGGGTCGACGCCTTCTCGAAGATCAGCGCGATGTTCCTGCCGGTCAGGTGCCGGACCTCGGTCCCGGCCCGCTTGGCCGCCTTCAGGTCGGCGGCCAGGGCGAGCAGACCGCGGAACTCGTCGGCGGTGAAGTCCAGCTCCTTGAGGAAGTGGCGGCCGGTGAGGTCGGTCGTGGGTGTCGCCATGGGGCGCTCCTGGGGTACGAATGCGTCGAGGCGGGGCAGGGAACCCTTGAAAGTCTATACGACCTTTCACATTTGTATGCAGGCCCCCTGTGCCCCCGCTTCTCGGCGACTCGGCGCGCCCCGCTTCGGCGCCCGCGCGCCGCACCGCGCCGCCGCCCCTACCCGACCGGCTCCCGCTCCACCGGACAGCTCATGCAGCGCGGGCCGCCCCGGCCCCGGCCCAGCTCACTGCCCGGGATCTCTATCACCTCGATGCCCTGCTTCCGCAGATACGTGTTGGTGGTCGCGTTCCGCTCGTACGCCACGACCACGCCCGGCTCGACCGCGAGCACGTTGCAGCCGTCGTCCCACTGCTCGCGCTCGGCCGCGTGCACGTCCTGGGTGGCCGTGAGGACGCGGATGCCGCCGAGGCCGAGGGCGGCGGCGATGGCGCGGTGCATGTGCTCCGGCGGGTGGTCGGTGACCTTCAACTCGCGCTCGTCGACGCCCGGTTCGATGGTGTACGAGCGCAGCATGCCGAGCCCGGCGTACTGCGTGAACGTGTCGCCGTCGACCATCGTCATGACCGTGTCCAGGTGCATGAAGGCGCGGCGCTTGGGCATGTCGAGCGCCACGATCGTGGTCGCGGACCCGGCGGCGAACAGCTTGTGCGCGAGCATCTCGACGGCCTGCGGCTTGGTGCGCTCGCTCATGCCGATGAGCACGGCGCCGTTGCCGATGACCAGGACGTCGCCGCCCTCGATGGTGGACGGGTAGTCCGACTGGCCCTGCGACCAGAGGTGGAAGCCCTGGTTGTGGAAGAGCGGATGGTGCTGGTAGATCGCCTCGAAGTGGACGGTCTCGCGCTGCCGGGCCGGCCAGCGCATCGCGTTGATGGACACGCCGTCGTAGACCCAGGCGGACGTGTCGCGCGTGAAGAGGTGGTTGGGCAGCGGGCCGAGCAGGAAGTCGTCCATGTCCATGCAGTGGAAGCGCACGGACGTCGGCTCCGGGTGCCGCGCCAGGTACTCCCGCTTCGTCATGCCGCCGATCAGCGTCTCCGCGAGCTCCGCCGACGGCAGGTTCTCGAAGGACGCGCGCAGGTGGTCGGTGGCGAGCGGGCCGTACTCCTTCTCGTCGAAGACGCGGTCCAGGACAAGGAGGCGGGCCGCCGGCACGTCGAGCGCCTCGGTGAGCAGATCACCGAAGAGGTGGACGGTGACGCCCCGGTCGCGCAGCACGTCGGCGAAGCCGTCGTGCTCCTGTCTCGCCCGCCGCACCCACAGGACGTCGTCGAAGAGCAACGACTCCTTATTGGTGGGCGTGAGCCTTTTCAGCTCCAGATCGGGGCGGTGCAGGATGACGCGGCGCAGCCGCCCGGCCTCGGAGTCGACATGGAATCCCATGTCTCCATCCTCACCCCAGGAAGGCCGCGTCACGCGCCCGGCGGCGCGTTTTGGACGTCCTGCCGGGCAGGACAGGAAAGCCCAAAACGCGCCAATCATGCCTCAGAGCCGCGGATCCACCGGTTCCGATTCCAGTGCGAGCACCGCGAACACCGCCTCGTGGACCCGCCACAGCGGCTCGCCGTCCGCGAGCCGGTCGAGTGCCTCCAGGCCGAGCGCGTACTCCCGGACGGCGAGCGAGCGCTTGTGGCCGAGGAAGCGGCCGCGCAGCTTGTCCAGGTTCTCCGGCCGGGTGTACTCGGGACCGTAGATGATCCGCAGGTACTCCCGGCCGCGGCACTTGATGCCGGGCTGCACGATGCGGCCCTTGCCGTCGCGCACCAGCGCCTCGACCGGCTTGACGACCATGCCCTCGCCGCCGCGCCCGGTCATCTCCAGCCACCAGTCGACGCCCGCGCGCACCGACTCCTCGTCGCCGGTGTCGACGTACAGGCGCCGCGTGGTGCGCAGCAGCCCGGTGGTGTCGTGCTCCACCATGCGGTCGATCAGGGCCAGTTGCCGGTCGTGCGGCATGGCGGCGAGGCTCCTGCCCTGGACGGCGAGGAGCTGGAACGGCGCGAGGTGCACGCCGTCGAGCCCGTCGGTCGGCCAGCAGTAGCGGCGGTAGGCGTCGGTGAACGCGGCGGCGTCCGCGGCGCGTTCGCGCTGCTTGCCGAGCAGGCCGTGCACCTCGATGCCGCGGGCCGCTGCCGCCTCCAGGGCGTTCAGGGCACCCGGGAAGACCGCGCCGGACGCGGCGCCCACGGCGGCGTACTGCGTGCGCAGCAGGCCGGAGGCCTTCAGCGACCAGGGCAGCAGCTCGGCGTCGAGCAGCAGCCAGTCACTCTCCAGCTCCTCCCAGAGTCCGGCAGCGTCGACGGCGTCCCGCACCCGGCCGAGCACCTGCTCGGTGCGGGCGGGGTCGTCGAGGAAGGGGCGGCCGGTGCGGGTGTAGAGCGCGCCGGTCGGGCCGTCGGTGGCTCCGGCGGCGGCGCTCACGCCGAAGCGTTCGCGCGCGACGTCCGCGTTCCGGCACACCAGGGCCACCGCGCGCGACCCCATGTGCTTCTCCTCGCACACCACGCGTGCGACGCCGTCGGCCGCGTACTGCGCGAACGCCTCCATCGGGTGCTCCAGGTAGCCGTCCCGCTGCGAGGTGGCGGTGGGCGCCATCGTCGGCGGCAGGTACGGCAGCAGGCGCGGGTCGCCCGCGAAGCGGCTCATCACTTCGAGCGCGGCGGCGGCGTTCTCCTCGCGCACGGTCACGCGTCCGGCGTGCCGGGTCTCCACGGCGCGGCGGCCGTGCACGTCGCCGAGGTCGAGCGGCCGGCCGTCGTGCCCGCCGGGCGCGTCGGTGCGCAGCGGCCTCGTCGGTTCGTACCAGACGCGCTCCGCCGGTACGTCGACGAGCTCGCGCTCCGGCCAGCGCAGCGCGGTGAGCTTCCCGCCGAAGACGGCGCCGGTGTCGAGGCAGATGGTGTTGTTCAGCCAGGTCGCCGTCGGCACCGGGGTGTGGCCGTAGACCACGGCCGCCTTGCCGCGGTACTCCTCGGCCCACGGGTAGCGCACGGGCAGGCCGAACTCGTCGGTCTCGCCGGTGGTGTCGCCGTACAGCGCGTGCGAGCGCACCCGGCCCGAGGTGCGGCCGTGGTACTTCTCGGGCAGGCCCGCGTGGCACACCACGAGCTTGCCGCCGTCGAGGACGTAGTGGCTGACGAGGCCGTCCACGAACTCCCGCACCCGCGCCCGGAAGTCCGGGTCGCGGGCGTCCTCCGCCGCGAACTGCTCGACGGTCTCGGCGAGGCCGTGGGTGAGCTGGACGCCGCGGCCCTTGAGGTGGCGGCCGAGCTTGTTCTCGTGGTTGCCCGGTACGCACAGGGCGGTGCCGTCGGCGACCATGCTCATGACGCGGCGCAGGACGCCGGGGCTGTCCGGGCCGCGGTCGACGAGGTCGCCGACGAACACGGCCGTGCGGCCCTCGGGGTGCGCCCCGTCGACGTATCCGAGCTTGCCGAGCAGCGTCTCCAGCTCGTGCGCGCAGCCGTGGATGTCGCCGATGATGTCGAAGGGCCCGGTGAGGTGGGTGAGGTCGTTGAAGCGCCGCTCGGTGACGACCTCGGCGGCGTCGATCTCCGCGACACCCCGCAGCACGTGCACCTTGCGGAAGCCCTCGCGCTCCAGGTGCTTGAGCGAGCGCCGCAGTTCGCGCTGGTGGCGCTGGATGACGCGGCGCGGCATCCCGGCCCGGTCGGCGCGCGCGGCGTTCCGCTCGGCGCAGACGTCCTCGGGGACGTCGAGGACGATGGCGATGGGCAGCACGTCGTGCCGCCGGGCCAGCTCGACGAGCTGCTTGCGGCTGTCGGACTGCACGCTGGTCGCGTCGACGACGGTGCGGCGGCCCGCGGCGAGGCGCTTGCCCGCGATGTAGTGCAGCACGTCGAAGGCGTCGGTGCTCGCGCCCTGGTCGTTCTCGTCGTCGGCGACCAGGCCGCGGCAGAAGTCGCTGGACAGCACTTCGGTGGGCTTGAAGTGGCGCCGCGCGAAAGTGGACTTACCTGCTCCGGATGCGCCGATGAGGACGACGAGGGAGAGGTCGGTGACGGCGAGGGAGCGGCCGCCGGGGGTGGTGGTGTTCTCCGTCATGCTGCTTTCGCCTCCTTGTTGTTCCGGTCGTTCGTGGTGGTCTGGGTTGTCTTGGTGGTCTGAGTGGTCTGAGTGAAGACCGCCATCTGGGTCGGCGGTCCCACCTCGGGGTCGTCGGGGCCGACGGGCACGAACGCGACGGTGTACGCGTGCTGCTGGGCGACCCCCTCGGCCCAGGCCCGGAACTCCGCGCGGTTCCACTCGAAGCGGTGGTCGCCGTGCCGGACGTGGCCTGCGGGGAGCGATTCCCAGCGGACGTTGTACTCGACGTTCGGCGTGGTCACGAGCACGGTGCGGGGGCGCGCCGAGCCGAACACCGCGTACTCCAGGGCGGGCAGCCGCTCCGGGTCGACGTGCTCGACGACCTCGCTGAGCACCGCGGCGTCGTAGCCCTTGAGACGCTTGTCGGTGTACGCGAGCGAGCCCTGGAAGAGCGACACGCGGTCCGCCTGGCGCTCGCCCATGCGCTCCAGCTTCAGCCGGCGCGCGGCGACGGTGAGCGCGCGCATCGACACGTCGACACCCACGATCTCCGTGTACCGCGTGTCCTTGAGCAGCGCCTGCACCAACTGGCCCTGGCCGCAGCCCAGATCGAGCACGCGGGCGGCACCAGTCGCGCCGAGCGCGGCGAGGATCGCCTCGCGGCGGCGCACGGCGAGGGACACCGGCTTGTCGCCCTCGGAGTTCTGGGCGCCCTGGGAGCCCTGATCGCCCTGTTCCCCCTCGCTCTCCTCGGGGCCGTCGTCGGCGACGGCGTTGTCGATGTCCTCGACCGCCGTGTCGTCGGCGTCGGCGAGCCGGACGAGTTCGAGCCGCTCCATGGCCTCGCGCGTCAGCGACCAGCGCCGCGCCAGATAGCGGCTGGTGATCAGCTTCTGCTCGGGGTGGTCCGCGAGCCAGCCCTCACCGGCCCGCAGGAGCTTGTCGACCTCGTCGGCGGAGACCCAGTAGTGCTTGGCGTCGTCGAGCACCGGCAGGAGCACGTACAGGTGGCGCAGCGCCTCGCCGAGGGTCAGCCTGCCGTCCGGTACGTCGAGTACGAGGCGTACGTACCGCGAATCGCCCCACTCCGGGAAGCGTTCGTCGAGCGGCACCGGCTCGGCCGTGACCGTCCAGCCCAGCGGCTCGAAGAGCGCCCGCACCAGGTCGGGGCCGCCGCGCGCGGGCAGCGCGGGCACCTCGACGCGCAGCGGCAGCGGCTGCTCCGCCCGCGCGGGCAGGGCCTTGCAGACACCGCGCAGCGCGCTGGAGAACACCGCGCTCAGGGCGACGGCGAGCAGCGAGGACGCGGCGTACGGCCGGTCGTTGACGTACTGCGCGAGGGCCGCGTCCGGGGCGCCGCCGCGGCCGCCGCGTCCTTTGCCCCGCCGCACCAGCGCCACGGGGTCCACTTCGAGGAGCAGCGCGGCCGTGCAGCGCGCGTCGGTCGCCTCGGGGTAGAAGACGTGCGCCTGCCCGTAGGACGTGGAGAAGGCCTGCGCCTTGGCGGGATGCTTGTGCAGCAGGAACCCGAGGTCGGTGGCGGGGCTTTCCGGGGTGCCGGTGGTGGTGATCGTCAGGAACACTGGGTATGCCTCGAAACGCAATCTGAGCTGCGGATGCTTTCTGAGCTGCGGTGGTTTCCGGGTCGGTCCTTCGCGGTCCGTCGCGGTGCGCAGCGGGTGCGCGGGCGCCGGATGTCGCGGACCGCGCCGAGGGCGGAGCGCGCGCCTGTTGCGGCGGCTCCCGGCCCTTCGTCAACCCCCGTATCTGTCGCGTGCGCCGCGGCGCGGCCCTCTCGCCGCGCGACGCCTTCTCCCCCCGGCGCACCTGCACAAACGTACAGCGAGCTGTCCGGAATGGCTCAAGATTTTCCGCCCTGGATGTGCGACGCGGTGTGCGAGGTGCGGTAGGCGGTGGGGGTCACGCCGACCTCCCTGCGGAAGAGCGTCCGGAAATTCGCGGCCGTGCCGAATCCCGTCTCCCCGGCGATCCGCTCGACGGACCAGTCGGAGGTCTCCAGGAGTCGCCGTGCGTGCAGCACCCGCTGGAGAGCGACCCAGCGCATGGGCGGCATTCCCAATTCCCGCGCGAACCGCCGGTTGAAGGTTCGCCGCGACAGCAGGCTGTGGTCCGCCATTCGCTGCACGGTGATCGGCGAGCCGATGTTGTCGATCACCCATTCCCGCGTGGCCCGCAGGCTGTCGCGATCGGGCGCGGGCACATCCGTGTACTGCGGTTCGTTCGCGCCGCGGACCGCGGAGAAAACGACGTCCTTCGCCACGCCGTCCGCGACGGTGGACCCGAAATCGCTCTGCACGACGTGCAGGCACGCGTCAATTCCCGCGCCTCCGCCCGCGGAGGTGAGAATCACCCCGTCCTCGACGAACAGCCGATTCTCCAGGACTTCGATTTCGGGATACATCTGCTGAAGCTGCCCCGTGTGACGCCAATGCGTCGTGGCCTTCTTTCCGCTCAGCATTCCGCAGGCCGCGAGCGCGAAGACGCCCGTGCAGATGGCGACTACGCGGGCATTCCGGTCTGCCGCATCGCGCAGCACCTTGAGATATTCCTCGGGGAGCGGGAGATGCGGATCCTCATATCCCGGTACGACGACGATGTCCGCGCTCTCGAGATCCCGCTCTCCGCACGCAGAGACGCGATATCCGGGATGCCGTCCGAACACGTGCGTCGCGATGCTGACGTCCAGCGCGTACGCCCCGGGCACGGCAAGGATCGTCACGATCGTCCCGCCCTCTTCGGACCCCTGCTCTTCGGACCCCAATGACGCCTCCTCGCTCTGGCACGATCCTTGCCGTGAGTGGCACAGCCACCGCTGGTCCGCCGCCGGCCCGGCCCCATACCGTCTTCACCATGAGCAACGCAGTGCAGAAGAACGCACATCACACGACGGAATTCCGCACGGAAAGCTTCGGAGTTCCGTGGGAATCACGTTACGGATACGTCCAGGCCGTCAAGCGCGGCGATACCATCCACCTCTCCGGCCAGGTCGCCCACGACGGCACGGAACTCGTCGCCCCCGCTCCCGTCGATGATGCCGGACTGGTCACCGATTTCGCCAACACGGGCGCCCAGTTGCGGCAGTGCTACGCCAACGCGGCGGAACTGCTCCGGCGTTTCGGCGCTTCCCTGGACGACGTCGTCGAGGAAGTCATCCACGCCGTCGATGTCGACGCGGCCGACGCCGCGGCGGGGCCGGTGCGCAAGGAGGCCTACGGCCGCCCGGACCCGCAGGTGGCCAGCACCATGATCGGCACCCCTCGCCTCGCCTTCCGCGAACTCCTTGTCGAGGTCAGGTTCGTCGCCCGGGTCTGACGCCCGCCTGCCCCGGCCGCTGCCCGGCCTTACGCCCCCCTAGGATGATCATGCACACGCTCTGCCGTGTTCGCAGCCATCTCGTTCGCCCGTCAGGGCATCTCTGGGGGAGACTTCCTTGAAGCTCACTGTGTCGCGCCGCGTCGCGGCCACATCCATCGCGGCCGCGTTCCTCGCCGGCGGCCTCGCCACCGCCGCGCCCGCCTCCGCCGCCGGCAACTACGGTTGCAGCGGCTGGAACGTGAAGGTCAACCGCTGGACCGCGAACTGCGACGTGAAGAGCGGCCAGGCCCGTTCCGTCACCGAATGCAGCAACGGCAAGACCATCTACGGCAAGTGGGTGGGCAAGGGCAAGTGGAAGTTCGGCGGCGACTGCGGCAGGTACTTCATCGTCTCCCACGGCACCGACGGCCGATAGCGGCACCTGACGTGCGGGCCCGCCGATGCGTCGGCCGGCCCGCACGTCGTGCTTTCACCGGGCGGTGACGGCCCCGGGGCCGCGGGACCGCGGTGAGTTACGGCAGTTGCGACTGCACCTGCGCCGAGATCAGCTCCAGGTGGTCCAGGTCCGCCAGGTCCAGGCACTGGAGGTAGACCCGGCTCGCGCCGATCTCCGCGTACCGGCCGATCTTGTCGACGACCTCGTCGGGCGAACCCGCGAGGCCGTTGGCCTTCAGCTCGTCCACCTCACGGCCGATGACCGCCGCACGACGGGCCACCTCGGCGTCGTCCTTGCCCACGCAGGCCACCAGCGCGTTGGAGTACACCAGGTCGTCGGGCTTGCGCCCTGCTTCCTCGGCGGCGGCCCGCACCCGGGCGAACTGCCGCTCGCTGTCCTCCACCGACGCGAACGGGATGTTGAACTCGTCCGCGTACTGCGCCGCCAGGCGCGGCGTGCGCTTCGCGCCGTGGCCGCCGATCAGCACCGGCACCTTCGCCTGCGCCGGCTTGGGCAGCGCGGGCGAGTCGGTGAGCTGGTAGTGCGCGCCTTCGTACGAGAACGTGCGGCCCGGCTCCGTCGCCCACAGCCCGGTGACGATCGCCAGCTGCTCCTCCAGGCGCGCGAACTTCTCCTTCGGGAACGGGATGCCGTACGCCTTGTGCTCCTCCTCGAACCAGCCCGCGCCAAGGCCCAGTTCGACCCGGCCGCCCGACATCTGGTCGACCTGCGCCACCTGGATGGCGAGCACGCCCGGCAGCCGGAACGTGCCTGCCGTCATCAGCGTGCCGAGCCGGATCCGCTTCGTCTCCCGCGCGAGGCCGGCCAGCGTGATCCACGCGTCCGTGGGGCCCGGCAGGCCGTCGGCCGATCCCATGCGCAGATAGTGGTCGGAGCGGAAGAAGGCGTCGAAGCCCAGGTCCTCGGTCGCCTTGGCGACCGTGAGCAGCGTGTCGTAAGTGGCCCCCTGCTGGGGCTCGGTGAAGATGCGAAGATCCATGCCTCCATCCTGCACGCTCGAACGTCCGTCAACCTCCCCGGTCCCGCCGGTCCGCCGCCGCCTCGGTCGGGTGAAATCCGTCAACCCGACGGCCGGTGCGGGTCCGCCGCAGTGACTGTGCCGCTCGGGTGATCGTTGGCTCGGGCGGAGCCGGACCGCCCGGCACCCGCGCCGGCGGTCGCTGCCGGTGCGTCCCTTGCACCAACTGCCTTGCCCGGCCGGGGCGTCCCCGGTCCGGCGGGGCGCGGGCCGAGGAGGCCGTCATGTCCCAGGAAGCCGTGCCCGAGCAGGCGCACGACCCGTTCGCGCCGGATCAGCAGCGCGCCGAGGTCGTGCCCGAGCAGGCTCGCGCGCACGCACCGGCCGAGCAGCAGGGCCCGCCCAAAGGCCTGCTGCAGCAGATGGAGGAGCTGATGGCCGCGCTCAACGCGGATCTGACCCAACTGGACGCGGACCTCCAGCAGTCCACCACGTCACGCCCGCCGGCGGGCGGGGAGCCGGACCCCGCCTGACGGCACGACCCCGGCGCGTCACCGGGCCGCCGCTCCCGCCTCCGGCGGTGGGGGCGGGGGCCCGACACCTCGCGCCGACAGCCACCTGCCGTGGCCCGGACCTCCGCCATGGGGGCTCCGCCCCCAAACCCCCGCTCCTCAAACGCCGGAGGGGCTATATCTTCCTCAGCAAACCGTCGGGGCTGAATCTCTCTCAGCAAGCCCGGAGGGGCTGAATCCCGCCGCATCCCCCTCAGCAAGAAGGCGACCTCCCCTCCGTCACCCAGTCGCCCCTCCCCCTGTCCAAGGCGCCCCCGCCAGAATTCGCGCCGCCGCCGGAACGCGCGAGTCTGCGGAGCATTTCGAGGACGCGGTCCCGGGACTCGTCCGCCGCGTCGATGGCTTCCATGCACTGCCAGTACATTCCCTCGCCGTCGGCGCCCATGGCGACCGTGACGAGGGCGATGCCCACCTCGCCGAGGAGGGCGCCGAGGCCGAGCAGGGTGTCGTGGGCGTCGCCTATCTCGGTGAGGCCCGCCGCGCGTATCTCCTCCGGACCGGGCTGCTGCGGTGGGCTCAGGACCGCGCAGCCGCGGCCGCTGAGCTCGCTCAGGCCCAGCGCCTCGCCGCGTAACTCCGGCGGGCCCGCGACCGCGAGGCGGCTGCCGATCGCCTGTGCCAGCGCCTGGGACTGCCACACCTCCGCCACGATGGCCGCGGGCTCCTGACTCCGCGCCAGGGCGCACCTGCTCGCCTCGATGAGCCGCATCGCATCCATGCGCCGTCCCCATTCATCCCGCGCCCACACACGGCACGTTCACCCGAACTCCCTTGTCCACTACCCACAGTGAGCGCCTTCAGGACGAAAAGCCAGAGGAAGCCTGAAATCTGTGGACAAAAAATCGACAGTGGACAATGCATCCACTCCGGAGAGTGACGATGGGGTGTCTTTGGGGGGCTTTCGGCATGTCCAACGGGCGGTTACGTCGGCGGACTTGCGGGACAGGTGGGCCCCGCGCCGGTCCCCAACCGCCCGCGCACCACGGGCGCGTTACGGCGCCGGAAAGCGGTGCTCATTCCTGTCGATCTTCGCGGCGAGGGCGTCGAGCGGGTCGATGCCGAGCACTTCGCAGAACTGCAGGAGATAGGCGAGGACGTCGGCGACCTCGTCCGTGACGCGGTGCGCCGACTTCGGGTCGTCCATCACCCGCGCCGACTCCTCCGGCGTGAGCCACTGGAAGATCTCCACGAGTTCGGCGGCCTCCACGCTGAGCGCGGCGGCGAGGTTCTTGGGCGTGTGGAAGGGCTCCCAGTGCCGCGCGGCCGCGAACTCGGCCAGCCTGCGCTGCAGTCCCGCTACGTCATGATCTGTCACGGCTCCAGTCAACTACACCGTCGGCCGCGCCCCGCAATCGCACCGTCGGCCGCGCCCCGTATTCACATCGTCGGGGCTACGTCCCCGCACACCCCGGCCTCCCCAGGTCCACCACCGTCACGCCGTCCGCCGTCGCCGCCCACGTCGCGTCGGCCACGGCACCGATCAGCCGCAGATGGCCGCGCGCGCACATCCGCGCCGCGAGATCGGCGAGGGCCCGCTTCTGGCGCTGGTCGAGGCAGCGGTCGAAGCCGTCGGCGAGGACCGTGAGGCTCTGGTAGGCCTCGGGAACCTCCGCGACCGGGTCGACCTCCAGGACCCGCGGCCCGGTGAGCAGCACCAGGGCGAGCGCGAGATAGCGCAGTTCGCCGTCGCCGAGCCGGCCGACGCAGGTGCGCACCCCGTCGCCGCGGTCGAGCAGCGCGCGCAGGGCGCCGTCGCGCGTCTCCTCGGCGAACACGTCGGCGACCGGCCCCGAGCACCCGGCGCGCAGCGCGGTCACCAGCTGGGAGTGCCGGTTGCCGCACTCCGCGCGGGTGCGCCACAGCACCTCCGCGAGGTTGTCGCAGCCGCCGAGGAGACGCCCCGCGCCGATCAGCCCCGGCGGCACCGGCTCACGCATGCGGCCGGGCCGCGGGTCGCAGGTGAACACCGACCGCAGCGCGACGACGACCTGTTCGGCGGCGGCGAGCACGAGCCGCTGCCCGTCGGTCTTGCCCGCGACGCGCAGCGGAAGCAGTGCCGTGCCGAGCCGGTCGTCGGGCAGCGGCGCACGGGTCACGGGCGCGGCGCCCGCGGTGTGCCAGGCGGCCTGGACGGCGCGCCGCCCGGGGTCGCGCAGCGCGGTCTCCAGGAGGGTGAGCCCGTCGCGCGTCAACCGCTCGCCCGCGATGCGCAGTTCCGGCTCCGCCTGTACGGCGACGTCCAGCCGTACGGGTCCCGCGGGGCCGTCGACCGTGCAGCCGATGCGGAAGCCGCGGCGCGCCTGCCCGTCGGCCCGCGCCCGCTCGGGCACACAGCGGATGGGCTGCGGGAACACATCCATCAGCTCGGCTCCCGCGCCGAGCAGCGCCAGCGCCTCGTACGCCCGCAGCGCGCTCGACTTGCCGCTGCCGCTCGGGCCCGCGAACAGGGTGAGCGGGCCGAGCGGGAAGGCGGCGCCACGATGCCCCGCGAAGGCGGACAGGCGCAGTTCGGTGACGCGAGGCTTGGCCCGGGACGACGGATTCTGCGCGACCGCCCGGCGGGAGTGCACACTCATGACCGGAAGCTATGGGCAGTTGGATCAGCCGAACCGTTTTGCCCGAGCGACCTTCGCACGATTGAGGGACGCCTGGTCAATGCGCCTCACGGGGCCGCGAGTTGAGCTACGGGAATGCGTACTACCGGGACAGCGGGGACGGACCGCTAGATACCGGTCGCCGCCTCCACCAGGCCCTGCACCTCCGTGTCCGGCGGGGACAGCAGGAAGACGTTCTTCTCCACGCGGTGCATTCCGCAGCCGAGGCCGAAGACCACGCCGCTGCTGAAGTCGAGGACGCGCTTGGCGACTTCGGTCTCGGCGCCGGACAGGTCGAGCAGGACCGGGGTCTGCGACATCAGGTTCTCTGCGACCTCGCGGGCGTCCGCGAAAATGTTCACGCGGGTCACGACGAAGCGCCGCCGCGCTTCCGTCTCGGCGTCGGGCAGCGCGCGGTGCCCGGGCCACGACGGCCATTCGTTGCGGCCGCGCAGCGGCACGACCTGGGCGAGCCCTTCCCACTGTTCGTCGGTGGCTTCGTGGCTGGTCACAGCGCAACCCCGTCCCTGCTCGTCCTCAACGTCTGCACCAGGCGATTCTTGCGCAACTCACCCGATCGGCCCAACCACGACACGGCCGGATGGGATGTCTCACACCCACCGGGAACTCCCCGGCCGCCGCGCGCGACCACCTGACCGGTGCCGGGTGTCCGCCGCCCGCGCCGCCGGATCAGCCACGGGAGCGCCGATGCCAGCCGAACATTCATCCCTTTCGGGTACGTCGGATTCTTCGCGTACGTCGAATTCTTCACGTACGCCGGGAAGTCAGGGCGGGGTGTGGCGGCCGCCGCCCGCGCTGCTCGGGTTCCTCGTGCTGCTCGTCGTCGTCTTCGCCGTCGCGTACCAAGTCGGCTCGTCCGTGGGGCCCGTGGCGCCGGGGATGCGGTCCTCGACTCCGGACTCGGGCACGGGCGGCGGCAGCGGCGGGTCGGACGACGGCGGTTCGCACGGGGGTCATGGAGGGCACGGCTAGTGGGCGGCGAATCCGCGGCCGCGCCGGCCGCAGAACCAGCCGCGACCGCCCCGGAGTCCACCACCACCGACCTGATCGTCGGCGGCATGACCTGCGCCGCCTGTGTGAACCGGGTCGAGAAGAAGCTGGCCAAGCTGGACGGCGTCAGCGCGACGGTGAACCTCGCCACCGGGCGGGCCCGGGTGCGCCACCCCGTGGGCATCACGACGGACGAGCTCGTCGCCGTCGTCGTACGCACCGGATACACCGCCGAACCGCCCCCACCGCCGGAACCGGAAGCGGGCCCGGCGGGACGGACGGGCGAGGAAGCGGCGGGCGGCGACGACGAGGCGCGAGCGGCCGAGCGGCAGCGGCTGCTGGTCACCGCGCTGCTCTCGCTGCCCGTGCTCGTGCTTTCGATGGTGCCCGCCTGGCAGTTCGACAACTGGCAGTGGCTGTGTTTCGTGCTGACGGCGCCGGTGGCGGTGTGGGGCGCGTGGCCCTTCCACCGGCGGGCGCTCGCCGGCCTTCGGCACGCCGCCGCGACCATGGACACGCTGGTGTCGCTCGGGGTGGCCGCGTCCTTCTCCTGGTCGGCGTACGCACTGTTCCTCGGCGGGGCGGGCGAGCCCGGGATGCGGATGGCGTTCGAGGTGCTGCCGTCGGCGGGCGGCGGCGCGCACCACGTGTATCTGGAGGCGGCGGTCGGGGTGCCGCTGTCCGTGCTGGCGGGGCGCTTCCTGGAGTCGCGGGCGCGGCACGGGACGGGTGCGGCGCTGCGGTCGCTCGCCTCGCTCGCCGTCAAGGACGTGGCGGTACGTGACGCGGGTGGCGGCGAGCGGCGGGTTCCCGCAGGGCAGTTGCGGGTGGGGCAGGAGTTCGTCGTGCGGCCCGGGGAGCGGGTGGCCACCGACGGTGTGGTGGTGTCCGGGAACTCCGCGCTCGATCTGTCCCTTGTCACCGGCGAGAGCGAGCCCGTGGAGGTGGGCGCGGGCCAGGAGGTCGTCGGCGGGGCCGTCAACGCGAGCGGGCTCCTTGTCGTACGGGCGACGGCTGTCGGCGCCGACACCCAACTCGCCCGCATCACACGGATGGTGACGGAGGCCCAGGCGGGCAAGGCGCGCGCCCAGCGGCTCGCGGACGCCGCGGCGGGCGTGTTCGTCCCCGTCGTCCTCACGCTCGCCGTCACCGTGCTCGGGTTCTGGCTGGGCGCCGGGGCCGACCCGGAGGGCGCGGTCACCGCGGCCGTGGCGGTCCTGGTCGTCGCCTGCCCGTGCGCCCTGGGGCTCGCCACGCCCACCGCGCTGCTCGCCGCCACCGGCCGCGGCGCCCAGCTCGGCGTACTCGTCGGCGGACCGCGCGCCCTGGAGACGCTGCGCCATGTCGACACGGTCGTCCTCGACAAGACCGGCACGCTGACCACCGGGCACATGACCGTCACCGAGGTCACCGCCGCTCCCGGCGGACTCGGCCGCGAGGCGGCGCTGCGGCTCGCCGGGGCGGTGGAGCGGGGCTCGGAGCATCCGCTGGGGCGCGCCGTCGTCTCGTACGCCCGCGAGGCCCTGCCGGAACGGGAGTTGCCGGAGGTCACGGACTTCCGCGCGACGGCCGGTTGGGGGGTTTCGGGTGTGGTGGAGGGGCGGCGGGTGGAGGTGTGCTCGCCAGGGGCGGACCCTCTTCCCGCGTCTGCCGGGGAGTCCTCGTCACCGGCTCGCCCCGGCCTTCCCGAGGAACTCGCCCGCGCCCTCGCCGACGCCGAGGCCGCCGCCCGGACCGTCGTCCTCGTACGCGTCGACGGCGTCGTCGAGGCCGTGGTGGCCGTCGGGGACGTGCTGCGGGCCGGGAGTTATCGCGCCGTCGACCAACTGCGGCGGCTCGGTGTGGAGCCGGTCCTCGCCACCGGGGACCGCCCGGCCGTGGCCCACGCCGTGGCGGCCGAGCTGGGGATCGGTGAGGTGTACGCGGGCTGCTCCCCCGAGGACAAGGCCGAGTTGGTCGGGCGGCTGCGGGACGAGGGGCGCCGGGTCGCGGTGCTCGGCGACGGCGTGAACGACGCGGCGGCGCTCGCCCGCGCCGACCTGGGCATCGCCATGGGCTGCGGCAGCGACGCGGCGATCGGCGCGGCCGACGTGACGCTGGCCGCCGGGGACATCGGCGCGGCCGCCGTCGCCGTGCGCCTCGCCCGCCGCACCCTTGCCACCATCCGCGCCAACCTCGTCTGGGCGTTCGGCTACAACGCGCTCGCCGTGCCGCTCGCCGCAGTCGGCCGCCTCGGCCCGATGACGGCGGCCGTCGCGATGTCGGCGAGTTCGCTGCTCGTGGTCGCCAACAGCCTGCGGCTGCGTACGTGGGGGCCGGTGCCGCGGAGTGCGGCGCGGCGGCGACGGGGGTCCTTCGGTGCGTAGGAGTGACGTGAACGATGAAGGCGGGACCTCGCTGTACGCGGGGCGTGTGTGGGCCGCGTTGCCCGGTGTGCTGGCCCCCGTCCTCGCCTGCGCGCTCGCCCTGTGCGGGCTTTCGGCCTGGGTCGCCGTGGGGGCCGCGGGCGGGCCTTCGCGGATCGCCGTCGGGGACGGGCGGGTGTTCCTGGCGTACGGCGGCAAGGTGGAGACCGCCGCGTTCTTCCGGATCACCAACAGCGGGGAGTCCGGCGACGAGTTGCTGTCCGTCCGCTCGCCCGACGCCGACGACGTGATGCTCAGCCGGACCGTGGAGCGGCCCGGGAACGTGGAGTCGATGCGGATGGTGGACTCCGCGGCCGTGCCCGCGCGGTCCGTGGTGCGGATGACGCCCGAGGGCCTGGACGTGATGCTGCGGCCCCGGAAGCCGCTGCGGCTGGGCGACGAGGTGCGGTTCGTGCTGCGGTTCCGGCATGCCGGTGAGGTGGTTGTGCGGGCTGAGGTGGTCAGGCCCGGGAGTTGAGCCGCGGGTCCGTTCGTTTCGTGTGTACGGGAACTTCCCTCGCCGCCCGTCCGACTACTGCCGCACAAGGCAGCGGGCGGGAGAGGGGCACGGGCGGCGGATGGGTGGTCTGGACGTACACATGCGGGGTGTGACCTGCGGGCACGGGCGCGTGGTCGCCGTCGACGGGGTGGACCTGGAGGTCGCCGCGGGGGAACGCGTGGCGCTGACCGGGACCAACGGGTCCGGCAAGTCCACGCTGCTGCGGGCCGTCCTCGGGCTGCACCGGCCCGCCGCCGGCAGCATCCTCGTCGGTGGGCGCGGCACCGCGTCCGCGGCGGATCGGGCCTGGCGGCGGCGGGCTTGCGCGTGGGTGCCGCAGAAGCCAGCTGCGGGGCGGTTTCCGCTGCTCGCGGGTGAGTTGCTGGACTCCGGGGGCGCGCCCGAGCAGGCGGCTGACGCCGCCCGTGCCCTGGGGGTGGGTGACTTGCGGCGGCAGGCTCTGGACACGTTGTCCGGGGGGCAGTTGCAGCGGATGTACCTGGCCCGGGCCATCGGGTGTGTGGGCGCCGGGGCCGGGGTGTTGCTCGCCGACGAGCCCACTGCCGCGCTCGACTTCGCGGGGCAGGAGGAGGCTGCCGCGGTGCTCACGGCTCTGCCGGTCACGGTTGTTGTCGTCACGCACGATCGGGCGCTTGCCTCGCGGTGCGATCGGGTGCTGGACATGGCGGCTGGGCGGCTGCGGGAGGTGGAGCTGTGAGGCCTTGCCGGGGGCTCCCCAAGCCCGCCCCTTCCCGAAACCAGAGGGCTGCCGCCCCCTGGACCCCCGCCCATCGGCCTGAACGGCCTCGTCGTCAAACGCCGGACGGGCTGGAATGGGTGCAGGAATGAGCCTTCTCGCCACCGCCGACCTCGGGCTGATGCTTGAACTCGTGCCCGTGCAGCGGGCCGGGTTCGCGTTGTTGCTCGCTGCCGTCGGGCTGCCGATCGTCGGTGTGGTCATCGTGGGGCTCGACATCATGCCGGTGCGGTTCGCGATGATGCATGTCGCGTTGCTGGGCATCGCGGTGGGGCTGTTGACCGGGCTTGATCCGATGCTGTGCGCCCTTGTGGCGTGCGCGCTCGCGGGGGCCGGGGTCGCGCCGCTCGCCAGGACGCCCGCCGGGCTTTCCGGGGCGATGGGGCTGCTCATGAGCATGGCCATCGCGGCGGCGCTGCTCGTGCTTTCCGTCTCCGGGGTCAACGCCTCCGGCGCGTTCGCGCTGCTGTGGGGGTCGATCCTGTCCGTCGGCAGCGCGGACATCGTCGTGGTCGGCGTGCTCGCCGTCGTCGTACCGGCGCTGTTCTGGTGGCGGCGGCGCGACCTCGCACTCCTGCTGTACGACCGCGAGCTCGCCCAGTGCTCGGGCGTGCGCGTCGGCCCGCTCACCGTCGTCCTGCTCGTCCTCGTCGCCGTCGCCGTGGCGGGCGCGATCAAGCTGACCGGGGCGCTGCTCGTGGACGCCCTCACCCTGCTGCCCGCCCTCGCCGCACGCCGTCTCGGCAAGCGGCTCACCACCATCGCGCTGTGGGCCGTGGCCATCGGCGTCGCCGTCAACGTCACCGGCTTCCTCATCGCCCTCTGGCTGGACTGGCCGCCAGGGCCGGTCCTCGTCCTGACCGCGGGGGCCGTCGTCCTCGCCGTCCATCTCATCCCCGAACGGAGCATCACCTCATGTCCACCCCCCGCACCCGCCGCCGCGCCTCCGTCGTCGCACTGAGCGCCGCGCTCGCCCTGACGGCCGCCGGCTGCGGTGACGACGACAAGTCCGACGGCGCCGGCAGCGGCTCCGACGGCAAGAAGGGCGGGCCCGTCGTCGTCGCCACGACCACCTGGGAGGGCGCGTTCGCCAAGGCCGCGGGCGCCGAGGACGTCACCGTCCTGGTCCCGCCGTCCACGCAGCACGCGCCCGACTACGACCCCAAGCCGTCCGACCTCGCCGCCGTCGCGAAGGCCGACTTCGTTCTGTACGCGCCCTTCGAGCCGTACGCCGACAAGATCAAGGACGCGGCGGGCTCCGACGCCGAACTCGTGAAGGTGAACCTCGACAACGACGCAGGCAAGGTGCGCGGCGAAGTCACCCGCCTCGGCGGCCTGTTCGGCACGAAGGGCGCGGCCGCGCGCTGGAACAAGACCTTCGACCACGAGTACGCGCGGCTCTCCAAGGACCTCAAGGCGTCCTGGCCCGGCGGCAGGAGCCCGGCCGTCGTCAGCCAGGTGTTCACCACGTGGTCGGCGCGGATGGCGGGCGCGCGGACCGTCGGAACGTACGGACCCGAAGCCGTGACCGCCTCCCAGCTCGCCGGACTCTCCGCGAAGAAGCCCGCGCTCGTGCTCGACAACGCGCACATGTCCACCGGGAAGGTACTGCCCGACTCCGGGGCCGAGCAGGTGAAGATCGTCAACTATCCGGGGAAGGATCTGGAGTTGCTGCCGGTGTATCGGGAGGCCGCGGCGCAGTTGAAGAAGGCGATGAAGGGGGCCTGAGGGCCGCTGACCGAGGGGTTCCCGGGGCCCGCTCGGCCCCGGGAACCCCTCGGTCAGACGCGTGCGGCCCGCTCCCGCAGGGCCGCGCGGTCCGGCTTGCCCGCCGGGGTCAGCGGCAACTCCCGGACGAGCAGCAGCCGTTCGGGGTGCTTGCCGCGGTCGAGGCCGCGTGCGGTGAGGTGCTGGGCGAGGTCGTCCAGGGTGGGCGCGTCGGAGTCGGCGGCGCGGGCCGCCGGAACCACGCAGGCCGCGAGGCGCTCCCCCATCACCGGGTCCGGTACGCCGACGCACACCACGTCACGTATCGACGGATGGGCGCTCAGCTCCCGTTCGACCTCCGCGGGGCTGATGTTGGCGCCGCCGCGGATCACCACGTCCTTGAGGCGGCCGACGACGTGCAGGACGCCGTCCGCGTCGAGGAGCCCGAGGTCGCCGGTGCGGACCCAGCCGTCGGGGGTGCGGTAGCGGGCGTCGAGTTCGGGGGCGCCGACGTAGCAGAGCGGGGTCATCGGGCCGCGTGCGACGATCTCGCCGACGGCGCCGTCCGGCAGGGGCTCGTGGGTGACGGGGTCGGCGACGCGGATGTCGGCGACGCGGGGGTCGGGGCGGCCCGCGACCATGCCGTGGCCGCCGGTGCCGTCCTCCGCGTCCTGCCGATCACCCAGTCCCGTATGGCAGTTGACGCCGTCCGCGGAGCCGTACAGATTCACCACCGGGCAGCCGAAGGCGTGGCGGGCCTCGGCCGCCGTGGTGGCGTCGAGCGGGGAGCCGCCGAGGACGAGCGCGGTCGGCGCGGGCAGCTTGCCCGCGCCCTCCTGGTCCTGTTCCCGTTCCTGCTCCAGGCGGTCGAGGACCATGCGGGCCATGGTGGGCACGCCCAGGACGTGCGTGGGTTCGTGCTCCCGTACGGCGGCGATCGCGGCCTCCGGCGTGAAGTGGTCGAGCAGTACGAGGGTGCCGCCGTGCCGGGCGAGGACGACGGCCGTGCCGTTGGAGCCGAACGCCGACGCGAGCGGGACGAGGAACAGGCAGCGCGGCGGGGTCGCCGGGTCCGGCATGAGCGAGGCGAAGAAGTTGCCCCGGCCACCGGCCAAGGCGTTGTGCGAGTACGCCACCATCTTCGGCTCGGCCTCGGAGCCCGAGGACACGAGGATGCGGGCGGGGCCGTCGGGGTCGGGGCGGGCGGCGACGAACGCGGCGGGGTCGCTGCGGCGCAGCAACTCCGCGAAGGGGACGGTGCCTTCGGGGGCGGGGCCTGGGCCGACGGCTATGACGTGGCGGAGGGGCGGCTTCGTGGCGGGGTCGGTCGCGGTCGTCGACTGCGCAGTCGCCTCGGCGGCCGTCTCGGCAGTCGTCGACGCCGTGAGCGCCGCCGCGGGGTGGGTGCCGCGGTGTTCCGTGGCGGCGATGACGGCCACGGCCTGCGCGCGGTGCAGCAGGCTCGTGGCCTCGGCGGCGCCCCGGCCCACGGGGAAGGGGAGCGCGACCGCGCCGATCGCAGCGAGCGCGAGGTCGGCGATCACGGCGTTCCGGTTGTTGGGCAGTTGTACGCCGACGACGTCGCCGGACGCGATGCCGAGCTCTCTGAGCCCGACGGCCAGACATCGGACCTTGCGGTCCAGGGCGGTGTAACAGAGCTTGCCCTTGGCGTCGATGACGGCGGTGCGGTGCAGATCGCCGATCTGGCGCGCCCGGAACAGGCTGTAGAGGTCGAGATCGGGGCAGGTCCCGTCGACGGCCCAGGTACGGCGGAGGGAGGCGGGGAGAAGGTCGTTCAGGGGGTGAGTCATTGGGGGCTCCTGAGGGGCTTGGGAGTGGCTTGGGAGGGGAGGGGGCCGTCCGGGGGCGGGCCGTCCGGGGCCTGTGGCTTGGACCCCGGGTCGGACTTCGGGGCTTCGGGGCTTCGGGGCTTCGGGGCTTCGCTGGAGGGGCTGGTTTCGGGGCAGGTGTGTGGGCTTGTCTCTGGGTCGGGCCCTGCGCCTCGGCTCCCGGAGGGTTGCCGAATCTCGGGGAGTCAGCTGGGGGTGTGGGCCGGGTGGAGGAGGGCGGGCTCGGGCCGGGAAATCAAGCGCCGGGCCTGGAGGCCGGGGACTGGGAGCCGGGGACTGAGGACTGGGACCCGAGGCCCCGGGACACAGGACTCGAAGATCCGAGCCCCGAAGGCCGAGAGCTGAACTCCGGGGCGCCTGGGCCCGCGAGCCCGGAACCCAGAACCCCGCAGACCCGAACGCCGGGGATCCGGGGATCCGGACCCAGGTGCCGGGCCCCGAGATCCGGAACCCACCGCCCCGCAGGCCCGGGCCCCACCTGACGAGGGCATCCGGCGTACCGAGAATCCCGGGCGTACCGACGCAGCCGGTCGGCGGACCCGTCTGCCGCGCCGTTCAGGGGCCGGGGGCGGGCCTCATGTGAAGGTCCACGGGTCCGGGACCACGGGGGCGCCGTGTGTGTCTCGGCCGATCGACCCGGCGAAGCGGGGGTCGGTGTGGAGGGACGCTAGGTCCGTCGTCACCGGAGTCGCCGTCAGGCCGTGGGAGTTGAGGAGGGTCAGGGCCCGGGGTGTGGGCAGGGCGGTCAGGTCGTACGCCGCTGCCGCTGCCGCGCAGGTGTCGGTCGGGGCGAGCCAGCCGTCGGCGGTGCGCAGGGGGCGGCGGAAGCCCGCGGGCGGGCGGGGGTCGGTGCCCCGGGCGGCGCGGCGCAGGGCGGGGGCGGTGAGGGTGTCGGCGGCGGCGAGGAGGGAGGAGTCGACGCGAACGCCGAGGCCGCCGTTGCGTTCGCGCAGGAGCAGTCCGGCGAGGACGGCCTCCGCGCCGAGGAGGCCGCCGAGTACGTCGAGGAGGGTCATCAAGGAGGGCGCGGGCGGCTCGTCGGCCGGGCGCACCGCCTCGCCGACGGCCGTGCGGGCCTGGACCATGAAGTCCGTGCCCATGGGGGCGTCGTCGAGCCGGTCGGCCCAGCCGCTGGTGTACGCGTACACCAGGCCGGGGTTGACGGCGGCCAGGTCGGCGGCGTCCAGGCCGAGCTGGGCGGCCTTGCCGGGAGCCCAGTTGTGCAGGAACACGTCCGCGCCGGCGACGAGTTCGCGCAGGCGGCGGCGTCCGGAGGGCGACTTGATGTCGGCCTCGACGGCGCGCTTGCCGCGGTTGAGGGCCAGCCAGCGGGCCGAGACGCCGTCGCAGGCGGGCGGCATGCCGCGCAGCGGGTCGCCGCCCGGCGGCTCGACGCGGACGACGTCGGCGCCGAGGAGGCGCAGCAGGTGGGCGGCCAGCGGGGCCTGGATGCGGCGGCCCGCCTCCAGGACGGTGAGCCCCGCCAACGGGGCGTCGGCGGTGGGCAGTTGACTGTCCCGCTCCCTCGGTGGCGGGGCGGCCGGGCTGAGCCGGGCCAGGGACCAGGGGGCCGCGCCGTCGTACTCCGCGGCCCGCCCGGCGAGGGTGCGCAGAGCGCACACCTCGGCGCCGGACGCGGCGGCCGCCTCCTGGACACGTGTCCAGCGGTGGCCGCGGGCCGTGGTGTGCAGGGCTTCGGGGAAGGGGGCGCAGGCGGTGGCGTACCGGAACTGGAAGGGGCGCCAGCCGCCGCGTATCGCCTCCGGCGGGGCGTCGAGGGCACGCCAGAACGCCGCCCAGGCGCCGGGGTCGAGGGTCTCCAGCTCGAAGAGGGTGCCGTCGGCGGAGGTGAACGGGGGACCGCCCGGGGCGAGTTCGGCCGCCTCGCCCTCGTCGGCGCCGGTCGCGGCGAAGTACTGCGACACGGCGAGCAGCCCCGCGCGGGCGGCGCTGGTACGCACACGTCCCGCCGTACGCGCCTCGCCGCCGCGCGCCTGCGCGAGGAGCTGGGCCAGCAGGCCCTGGACGGCGAGGACGCCCGCGGCGGTGGCCGCGTAGTCGGCGCCGAGCCCGCGCGGGGCGCCGTCGCGGCGCCCGTGCACGGCCATGATGCCGGTGGCTGCTTGGACGGTGGGTTCGTCTTGGGCGGGCAGGAGCCGGTGGGGGGCAGGGGTGTGGCTGCCGGGCGCCACGGCGTCCCTTTGGCCGGAGGCTACGGCGTCGCGCGAGGCAGCGCCCTCCGGCTCCGCCCAGAGCACCTCGGCCGTCACCAGGCCGAACCCGGCCCCGGCGAGGGCGACGTGGGCACTCGTAGCACCCCGGGCATCGGGGGCACCCACGGTCCCGCCGTCGCCCGGTGTGCCATGGGTCTCGGCTCCGAGCAGACGCAGATGTTCGGCGACGACCCGCGTCAGCTCGGGCGGTCCGCCGATGTCGCAGCGGAGCGCTTCCAGGGGCCGGGCGGTGGTCTGTGCGGTGGTGAGGGGTGGTGACGTCATGTCAGTCGTGTCTCCTCTCCCGGCACGGGACAAGGCCCGCCGGGGTCGTTCCGAACGCGGGAACCCGAGGCCGTCGGCAGCCGACCAGTTCCATGGAGAGACAGTCGGGCGCCCGGGCCCGCGGGTTCCCGACGAACTGGAGGAAGCGGTGGCGGAGCTGAGTGAGCGGGATGTGGCGGGAGCGCGGGCGGGGGGTGGGGTGGCGGCGTCAGGCGGTGCGGGTCCGGCGTCCGACGGGCTTCCCGGGCGGGTTGCCGCCTTCGTCGCCGAGCATGTCGTGCCGCATGAAGGGCTCCTGGACGCCGGTGGACCGCGTGCCGACGCCGTGCTGCGGGAGTTGCAGGAGCGGGCCCGGCGGGCGGGGTTGTGGGCGCTGCCGTTGCCCGCCGAGTGGGGTGGGCAGGGGCTCTGTCTGGAGCGGTACGCGGCGTTCGCCGAGGTCGAGGGGGCCAGTGACCACGGGCCCGCCGTCCTCGGGTCCGCGCCGCTGCTCGACGTACTGATGCTGCGCGCCCACGGCACCGTACGCATCCGCGAGGAGTACCTCACCGGCCTCGTCGCCGGCGACCTCCGCACCTGCTACGCCATGACCGAACCCGACGTACCGGGCACCGACCCCTTCCTCACCGCCACCCGCGCCACCCGCGAGCCGGACGGGAGTTGGCGGCTCACCGGCCGCAAGTGGTTCACCTCGGGCGCGGGCGGCGCCGACCTCGTCACCGTGCTCGCCCGCACCGACGGCGCGCCGCCCGACCGCGACGGTCTGTCCCTCTTCCTCGTGCCCACCGCGTCCCCCGGCTTCCGCCTCGTACGCGAACTGCCCGTCCTGGGTGCGAGCGGGCAGTGGGAGATCGCGTTCGACGGCGTACGCGTACCCGCCGACCACCTCGTCGGCGCACGCGGAGCCGCCCTCGCCGTCGCCGGGGAACGGCTCCAACTCGGCCGTACCCTGCGCTGTCTGCGCTGGCTCGGGCAGGCCCAGCGGGCCTTCGACCTGATGGCCGCCCGCGCCGTCACCCGCACGGGGTCGCGCGGCCCGCTCTCCTCCCAGCAGCTCGTCCAGCGCCATGTCTTCGAGTCGCTGCTCGCGCTGCGTACGACGCGTCCGCTGGTCCACGAGGCCGTGGCGCGGCTCGCCACGGGCGAGGACGCCCACGTCGAGGTGGGCCTCGCCAAGGTCGCGGCCGCGCGCACGCTCCAGCAGGTCGTGGACGCGGCCATCCAGGTCCACGGCGCGGCCGGACTCGGCCCGGACACCGCACTGCCCGCGCTCCTGCGCACCGGGCGCGCGGCACGGATCCTCGACGGGCCGGACGAGTCGCACATCACGTCGGTGGCGCGGCGGGTGCTGGGCGGGTACGTCTAGGGCGTCATGCCTCGTGCGTCATCCGGCGTGCGTCGTTCGTCATGCCTCGTACGTCATACGTCGCGCAGGTCCGCCTTGCCCGTCAGGGCGGCCAGGGCCAGGGCCAAGTAGAAGTCGCCCCAGATCAGTTCGTGGCGGACGGCCGTTCGGGTGGGGGCGTCGTGGCAGCCGTCGAGGAGCATGCCCGGTGGGCGGGTGGTGCCGGTTCCGGTTCCGGTCAGGTGCTTGCTGATCAGGCGGTGCACGATCGCCTCCGCTCGGCGCGCGCAGGCCTCCGCGCCGGGCAGCAGGGCGAGTTTGAGCAGGGCGACGGCCGTGATGGCTGCGGCGGAGGTGTCCAGGGGGCCGTCGGGGTGGTCTTCGTCGGCGGGTGGGACCAGGGGGGATGACGTCACGTCGTCGCCGGGCGGCGCCGCGCCCGCCTCGGGGCGTCCTCCGGGCAGCGGTGCCCCCAGCCGTGTCGCCACCGCACGCAGGTGGTCGGGGTCCCCGACGGCACCGTCACGGCGTACCGACGCGTCCGCGACGGCGAGCAGGAGCCAGGCTCGGCCGCGGCTCCAGCCGGGGGCCGGTTCGGCGAGGGGGCGCCAGCCGGTGGTGGGGGTGTGCTCCCAGGCGGGGGCGAGGCGGGGCGTGGCATCGACGCACAGGTCGAGGTGGCGGTGCAGGTGGGACGCCGCCGCGTCACTGCCCTGCGGGCCTGCCGAGGCGAGGAGGGGTACGAGGCCCGGTACCGCGTCCGCGCGAGCGAGCAGGCGGGGGCCGCCGAAGGCCGAGCCCCAGGGGACGAGGCCGAGTTGGGGGTCGAGTGCGGTGAGGCAGGTGCGGGCGGCGTGGGCGCGGAGGGTGGTGGCCGCCGTCGAGTCGGGGGCCAGGGCCGTGCCGTACCAGAGGATCAGGCCGCGTGTGGCGGTGTCCGCCCCGGCCCAGTCGGCGAGGCGCGCGGTGCACGCCTCGGCCGCCGCGCGGTCCGCCGGGTCGCCGGTGTGCCGGGCACGCAGCCACAGCAGCCCCGCCCAGAAGCCGCCGGTCCAGGACCCGCGCCGGGTCGTCTTCCACGCTCCGGTGCCGGGGTCGGCGGACAGCGGAAACCGGGCGCCGACCTCGCCCCGGGCCACGGCCACGCGCCCGAGCACGGCCTCGTATGCCGTCTCGTACAGGGGCTGGTACGCGGTCTCGTCCGCGGAGCGGGGCCAGGCCGTCACCACAAGCCCCCCGTCCAGGACCCACACAGCGGCCTCGCCCATCTTTCCGTGCCGGGGACCGCGGACAACGGAAACCGCGCGCCGACCTCGTCCCGGGGCACGGCCACGGCCTCGTACGCGGTCTCGCACGCAGGACCGGGCCGGGCCGTCATCGGACCGGGCCCGTCGTCTGCCGGGCAAGGCCCCGCTCCCGTACCGCCCACACCAACCCCACCCCGCACGCCGCCGCGAACTCCGCCGCCACCAAGGACCAGCCCCACCCGTAGCGGTCCGACGCGGCGAGGAGGCCGAAGAGGGGTGGGCCCAGGGCGAAGCCCGTGAAGAAGCCTGCTGAGACCAGGGCCGAGTCCTGGCCCGCGTGGCCCGGGGCCGCGCGTTGCATGACCAGGACCATGGAGACCGCGTTGGCCGACACCGCGAACACGCCCACGGCCACCGCCGCCACCCACACCAGCGGGCCCACCGCCGCCGCCCCTGCCAGGAGCAGCGCCGCGCCCACCGCGCCCGCCGCGAGCCACCCCGGCAGCCACTCCGCCCGGCCGGGCCGCGCCGCCTTGGACCACGCGACCCGGCCCACCACCCCGGCCACGCCCAGCACGGCCACCAGCGCGCCCGCCGCCCCGGCCCCCATGTCGAGGCGACGCACCCCGTACAGCGCCAAGTACGTGTTGACCGACGCGATGCCGCAGCCGAGCAGCAGCGAGAACGCCGCCAGCCAGGCGATCGCACCTCGCGGTACGAGAGACGCGCGCGGCGCACCCGTCCGCGCGGGCGGGTCCGGCGGCAGCGCCCGCAGCGCCCACCCCGCCGTCACCACGGCGGCACCCGCCGCCGTCCACACCGCGCCGCGCCAGCCGACCCACCCCGCGAGCGCCGCGAGGGGCAGGCCCGCCGCGAACGCGCCCAGTTGGACGCCGGACTGCTTCATGCCCGTCACCGCGCCCCGCCGCGCGGGTTCCACGGCGGCCAGGATCGCCTTGTTCGTCGCCGGGTTGGCGAGGGCCTGCGGCAGTCCGCCGAGGGCCACGGCCGCAAGCAGGAAGCCCGCCCCGGGCGCCGCGCCGATCAGCGCGAGCGCCGCCGCCGAGAGCAGGAGCAGCGCGGCCAGGGCGCGGCGCGGGCCCACCCGGTCCACGATCCGGCCGCCCGCGGGCGACAGGACGGCGGCCGTACCGAACCCGATCGTCGTCGTCAGGCCCAGCACCGTGGGTGAGAAGTCCAACTCGTCCACGAGGCGCGGGCCGAGCGCGCCGAGGAGGAAGAGCTGGAGCATGGAGAAGGCCATGGCGGAGGTGAGGAGGGCGGTGGGGACGCGGGCGCCCCCGGTGGTGCCGGTGGGTGCTCCTGTTGCGTCGGGCGCCACACGTACGTCAGGTGCCTCCGGTACGTCAGGTGCCTCCGGCGGCTCGCGCCCCGCGTCCTCAGTTCCCACTCGGCCACTCCCCGGCAAGTCCCCGACAGCCCACAGGCCACAGCCCGCGGCCGTGCCTCTCGCAGGAGTCGGATGCGGGCCCGCGCGGGTTCCCGGGCCGTGCCGTGACCCGGGCCACACCGACCCGGCGGTGGCGGAACATTCCGGACCCGCCCGTTGCCGCCGTGAGGCGGATGCAAAGATGAGGCCGCCATGACTGGGGGCCGAGACTGTCGCGCGGTACGGGCTGCGGTGTTCGCAGCCGCCTGTGTGCTGCTCGCGAGCACCGGCCACGCCCTGATGTCGTCGGCTCCGCTGCCCTGGTGGGCGCTGTCCGGCGCGGCCGCCGCCACCTTCGCGGGTGCCTGGCTCCTCGCCGACCGCGAGCGCGGCGTCCTCACGGTCACCGCCGCGTCCGTCGTGGCCCAGGCCGCCCTGCACACCTGGTTCTCGTTCGCGCAGGCCGCGGCCCACGCGTCCACGGGCGGCGGTGCCTCGCTCGCCCAGCAGTGGGCCCGCCATCTGCTGTGCGGGGCGGGCGGTTCGGCGCCGATGCCGGAGGCGGACGCGGTGCGCGCCGTCACCGACGCGGGTCTCGCCGACCGCCTCGACGGGCCGCCGCCGGGGCACGCCCAGCATTCGATGGGCATGCAGGAGACCATCGCCTCCGGGGCCTCCAGCTCCTCCGCCCACTCCTCCGGCGCCCACGACATGGCCGGTATGGGCGATATGGGCGGCGGCGCGGGCGGCATGGACGGCATGCACTCCGGGCACGACATGGGCGGCATGTCGCCCCTCGGCATGCTCGCCGCGCACCTGCTGGCCGCGCTCCTGTGCGGCCTGTGGCTCGCGTACGGCGAACGTGCCGCGTTCCGCGTCGGCCGCGCCGTCGCGGGCTGGATCGTCGCGCCGCTGCGGCTCGCGCTGCGGCTGCCGCCGCCCCCGCACCGGCCGCGACTGCGCCCGCGCCGGGACTTCCGCGCCCGCAACGCGCGGCGCCTGCTCCTCGTACACGCCATCACGTCCAGGGGTCCGCCCCTCGGGATCGCTGTCATCTGACAGCCGGTTTCCCCCGACCCGCCACGGCCGCGCACGGCACGCTTCGGCGCGGTACGGCAGCACGGCGAAGGCACACCCGAGACGTACGGCACGGCGCCGACCGGCCCGCGCCCCGCGTCCTCGTACGCCCCCGTCCCCGCCGCCGTACACCGCGCCCCGCCGCCCCGCGTCCCGCCCCGTCTCGCCGTATGGCCTGACGTCGCGGTACGCCCGCGCCGCCACCGGGTCGGGCAGCGGCCCGCGACCGTGCCCCGCACGGCGCCGGGCCCACGACACCCAGCACCGGCCCCGCCCCCGCGCGGCCGGATCCCGAACTCCGGATTCCAGAAGGACATCAGGCGATGACTCCTGCCCTGACGGCACCCCCTGCCCAGAAACACCCCACCGACCACCCGGCCGACCGCCCCACCGACCGCCGCGCCGACCGTTCCGCCAACCGCCCCACCACCCGCCGCACCGACGCCGCCGACGAACCCGTCACCCGGCTCGCCCTCGCCGCCCGCGACGGCGACCCCGAGGCCGTCGAGCGGTTCGTGCGCGCGCTGCACCGCGACGTCCTGCGCTACGTCGCGCACCTCAGCGCCGACCCGCAGGCCGCCGACGACCTCGCGCAGGACACGTTCCTGCGGGCGCTCGGCAGCCTGCACCGGTTCGAGGGGCGCTCGTCGGCGCGTACCTGGCTGCTCTCGATCGCGCGCCGCACCGTCGTGGACAGCCTGCGGCACGCGGCCGCGCGGCCCCGGCTCTCGGACCGCGACGACTGGCAGGCCGCCGCCGAGCAGGCCCAGCCGCGCGGGCTTCCGGGCTTCGACGACGGCATCGCGCTCGCCGAACTCCTCGACGCCATACCGGCGGAGCGGCGTGAGGCGTTCGTCCTCACCCAACTGCTCCAGCAGCCCTACGCCGAGGCCGCAGCCGCCATCGGCTGTCCCGTCGGCACGGTGCGCTCCCGCGTGGCGCGGGCGCGGGCCAATCTGATGGAGGCGCTCGCGGCGGCGTGAGCCCTCGGGGGTGGGTGCCGCCGCTCGCCGCCGCACGCGGCACCCGCCCCGCCTCCGCCCGCACCCGCGGGCCCCGTGGTCGGGGAAACCCGACCCTCAAGTCTCGATCTGGCCGTCATGACCGCACCGGGCCCTCACGGCTGCAATGAACAGCGTGTCCAGACAGCAGATCGCAGCCCCGCGTATCCCAACAAGGCCCTCAAAGCTCGCAAAGCACGTCGAGTACGCGAAGCTCGCAAAACATCCCGCCGGGAGGCTTCTCGCCCTGCCCTCCCGCCGGGCGCTCTGGGTCGGCGGATGGCTGCTCGCCGCCGGGTGGGCGGCCGCGTTCCCGCTCTTCTCCACGCTGCCGACGCACCGCGTGTGGGGGATCTCCGCCGCGGCCGGATACGTGGGCGCCGCGCTCGCCGCGTGCGGGCTGCCGCGGCCGCGTGCCCGCGCGTTCAGTGTGGCCTCGGCGTTGGCGGGGGCCGTCGCGGTGCCGCTGCTGTATCTCGTCCTGACCGGGCGGGCGCAGAGCGAGGTCGGGGTGATCGAGCGGTCGGGCGCGCTGCTCGTCCAGCAGGCGAGTCCGTATCTGGACGACCCCCGGACGGTCACGGACTACAACCCCTACCTGCCGGGGATGGCGCTCTTCGGCCTTCCCCGGGCGCTGTGGGGCGACCATGTGCCCGCGCTGCGGCTGCTCGGCGACGCCCGGGTGTGGTGCGCGGCGGTGTTCCTGCTGTGCCTGGGCGCGGGCAGGAGTCTCACACGCCGGGGGCGCGGAATTCGTACGCCCGCGGAAGGTTCTTCGTACGTCACCTCCCTCACCGCGCTGCTCGCCTCGCCGGTGGTCGCGCTGCCCCTGTGCGTCAGCGGTGTGGACCTCGCGCCGGCCGGGCTGTGCTGTCTCGCGCTCGTGCTCGCGGCGCGCGAACGGCCCGTCGCCGCCGGGCTCGTGCTCGCCTTTGCGTGCTCCCTCAAGTGGACGACGTGGCCCGCGGTCGCGGTCGCTGCGGCGCTGCTCGCGGCCACGTGCGGCGGGCGGGCGGCGCTGCGGTGCGCCGGGGCGGCGCTTGCGGGGGCGGCGGTCCTGATCCTGCCGAGCGCGCTGCTCTCGCCGGGGCCCATGGTCCAGCAGGTGCTCGCCTTTCCGACCGGGCGGGGGGAGTTGGCGACCCCGGCAGCGAGTCCCCTCCCTGGGCGACTGCTCGCGGATCTCGGGCCGGTCGGCTGGTACGCGGCGGTCGCGCTGCTCCTGTGCGGCGGGCTCGCCGTCGCCGCCTCCCTCGTCCTGCGGCCGCCCACGGACGCCGTCGGCGCCGCCGACCGCCTCGCGGCGGGCCTGGCCGTCGCCTTCCTGCTCGCGCCCGCGGGACGCTTCGGCTACCTCGCGCTGCCCGTCGTACTCATCGTGTGGACACGGCTCGCGACCGGGGCCGCCCGGCGCCCCCTCGGGGTAGGGAAAACCCTCCCCCGAACCCTCGGGTAAGACCCAGCGACCTGGCCCCCGCCGCCTGGCTACGCTTTCTGGAGATCATGCACGGCAGGGTCCCGCGGGAGGCCAGACGGATGTCAGGGGAAGCGATCTCGGGGGACGCGGTGTCGGGGGACGCGGTGTCGGGGGACGCGGTGTCGGGGGAGCAGCCCGCCAAGCCCTTGCCTCCCGGCGAACCCGCCGACCCCCAAGTCACCCTCTGGACCGCCCTGCGCCACCGCCCCCCGCCCCGCTTCCTCCTCTCCCCCCTCCCACCTCGCGCCTACTGCTTCCTCCTCAGCGGTGCCTTCCTCGGGCTTCCCGTCCTCCTGGTCCTGGCCCTGCTCATCGCCGCAGGGCTGCTCCTCTCCGTCCTCGGGGCGGGGCTTGTCCTGCTCACGGGCGCCGCGCTGCTCGGGGTGCCGGTCGCGCGGATCGAGCGGCGGCGGCTGCGGCTGGTCGAGCCGGTGGTGCTGCCCGATCCGCATCGGGCGATGCGGGTGCGGGACGCCGGGGTGCGGGTGTGGGTGCGGATCCGGCTGCGGGAGCGGGCCACCTGGCGTGAGTTGGGGTACGCCGTGCTGCTCGGCGTCGTGTTCGCCCCGGCGGGGATCGGCGTCACGCTGCTGCTCGCCCTCGCGGGCATCCTCGTGGCGACGCCCGTCCTCGTGTGGGCGCTGGCGCCGGAACCGGTGATGGTGCTGCCGGGGCAGGCGATCCCGGACCCGCTCGCCGCGGTGCCGTTCAGCGCGGCGGGCGTTGTCGGGTTCGTCGTGGTGGCGTACCTGGCGGGGCTGTTGGCGGGTGCGCAGGTGAAGACGGCGTGGTTCCTGCTCGCCCCGCGCGAGGAGCCGCTGAGCCGGCGCGTCCTGGAACTCACCCGGTCCCGGGTGCGCCTCGCCGACGCCTTCGAGGCCGAACGGCGGCGCATCGAGCGCGATCTGCACGACGGTGCGCAGCAGCAGCTCGTCGCGCTCACCATGACGCTGGGCCTTGCCGAACTGGAGCTGGGTGACGGCAGTCCGGCGGCGGCCGCACTCCTCGCGCGCGGCCGCGGCGAGGCCCGGCACGCCCTTGAGCAGTTGCGCGAGCTGGTCCGCGGCATCCATCCCCGGGTCCTCACCGACCACGGCGTCGCCGCCGCCGTCACCGAGGTCGCGCTGCGCCACCCCGTGCCCGTGGCGGTCGACATCGACCTGCCGCGACGGCTGCCGGACGCGGTGGAGACGACGGCGTACTTCACCGTGACCGAGGCGCTCGCCAACGCGGCCCGGCACAGCGGGGCCTCCCACGTCACCGTGGTCGGCAGGCTCGAACGCGAACGGCTCCGGCTCGTGATCACCGACGACGGGTGCGGCGGCGCCGATCCCGACGCCGGCACGGGCCTGTCCGGCCTCGCGGACCGGCTCGCGATCCTCCGCGGCCGGCTCGTGGTGTCCAGCCCCGTCGGCGGCCCCACCGAACTGCGCGTGGAGGTCCCGTGCGCCGCCTGACACCCCCCGAAGTCCCGTGAGTGGGCGAGGAGTTCACCGCACCGCACGCCGAGGAGGCGCCATGCTCCGCATAGTCCTCGCCGAGGACGCCGTGCTGCTGCGCGCGGGCCTCGTCGAACTGCTCACGCGCGGCGGCCACGAGGTGCGTGCCGCCGTCGGTGACGCCGACGCGCTGGCGCGGGCCGTGGACGCCGAGCGGCCGGACGTCGTGATCACCGATGTGCGGATGCCGCCCGGCTTCCGCGACGAGGGCCTGCGGGCGGCGCTCGAACTGCGCGCCCGCCACGACCGGTTGCCCGTCCTGGTGCTTTCCCAGTACGTTGCCACGGCCTATGCCACCCAGCTCCTCGGCGGGGGCAGTGCTCCTGGCGGTCCCGGCGGTGTGGCCGGGCTCGGTTACCTGCTCAAGGACCGGGTCGGCGAGGTCGCGGAGTTCCTGGACGCGCTGTGCCGGGTCGCGGGCGGCGGGACCGTCATCGACCCCGAAGTCGTACGCGTACTGCTCGTGCAGCAGACGCGGGGACGGCCGCTGAGCCGGCTGACCCCGCGCGAGCGGGAGGTCCTCGCGCTGATGGCGCAGGGCCTCAACAACCAGGCGATCGCGCACCGCCTGACCGTCACCGAGGCCTCCGTCGTGAAGCACTCCGGAAACATTTTCATGAAGCTGGAGCTGGATCCCGCCGAAGGCAACCGACGGGTGCTCGCCGTGCTCGCGCATCTGCGCGGCGAGGGTTCTCCGGGGCGTACCGACGCCGACACCTGACCTTCTCCCCCGCGTCGCGACAGAAAGTCGCGCCCGTTATAAATACGTCAAGGATCGCGCCCCGAACACCCGTCGCGGAATTACGGATTCGCGGCCGCCGGACCGAGAAGGCGACCGATTCGTTCCCAGGCGTCACGGGCCCGGTCCGTCCCGTTGACGGGACAGCCGCGCGCGAGGGCCCCCTTTGCGGCCTGGCACCGGGCACAAGGACCGGGCCGTACCGCGCCGTGACGTGCACTACTTCACGCTGTCGAAGGCTCGCACTGAGCTGCTTTCCGGTTCCCCCGTTTCCCGGCCGGGGGGTATGTTCGGGCTCAGTCGGAATCTGGAAATGCGGGGGCGAGTGCGGCAGCGCTCTCCATCAATCCGATGGACTTGCCGAGTTGACAGTAAAGTCGCCGACGGCCTTTCCCTGTAGGGAATACAGGGCGGCTTCCAGCAGCTCGACAAAGCCAATGTTTTCACGGTCCATGACGGCCTGTGGCGAGACCCGCCTCCAGGAGTCCGGAGCTTGAGCGATCAACCGGCAGACCGAGGCGCCCGAACAAGCGGAGCGCTGGATTCAGGCTGTCTGGCAGCCGACGACCAGGACGACCAGGGGGAGGAAGTACACCCATGACGCAGTGCCCCTATCACCAGATGGGCCCGCTGCCGGAGTTCTTCGCGCCGGGCGAGGAGGACGTCAAGCAGATCGTCACTCCGAGCGGCGACAAGATGTGGCTCGTGCGCGACTACGCGCTCGGCCGCATGGTGCTCGCGGACGACAAGAAGTTCAGCAGGGCCGCCGCCGTCAAGCCGGACGCTCCGACGTTCAACGACGCCCAGCCCGTGCCCGAGTCGATGATGAGCATGGACGGCTCCGAGCACGCCCGCCTGCGCAAGACCGTCACCGGCGCCTTCACGGCCCGGAAGATGGCCGCGATGGCCCCGGGCATCGAGGAACTGACGGACCGTTACCTCGATGGGCTCGAGGCGGCGGGCCCCGGCGCCGACATCATGGAGCACCTCGGCAACCCCCTGCCGCTCGACGTCCTGTGCCAGCTCCTCGGCGTACCGCTGGATGACAGCGAGAAGTTCCGCGACTGGGTCGAGGTGCTCTTCGACATCTCCGCGAGCACCCCGCAGGAGAAGGGCCGCAAGCGCCTCGAACTGAGCGCCTACATGGCCGACCTGATCGACGCCAAGCGCACCGAGCCGCAGGACGATCTGCTGACCTCGCTGATCGCGGCGCAGGACGCCGGCAAGCTGTCGCCCGGTGAGCTGATCACCCTCGGGCTCACGCTCCTGATGGCCGGGTACGAGACCACCGTCGGCCAGATCGCCCTGAACCTGAACGTGCTGCTCTCCGAGCCGGGCGCGTACCAGGACCTCGTGGACCACCCCGAGCGGGTGGACGCGGCGGTCGAGGAGCTGATGCGGGTGTCCCCCACCACTCCGCTCAGCTTCTCGCGCGTGGCCACCGAGCCGGTGCAGCTCGGCAGCGTCCTGGTGCAGGCCGGGGACGCCCTGATGGTCTCGCTGCTCAACGGCAACCGGGACGGCAAGGTGTATCCGGAGCCGGACTTCCTGGAGCCCGAGGGCCGCAGCTCCGTCCATCTCACGTTCGGGCACGGCCTGCACCGCTGTCTCGGCGCGCCGCTCGGCCGGATCCAGCTGCAGATCGTCTTCGCCCGCCTGGTCAGCCGTTTCCCCGGCCTGCGCTTCGCCGACGTCGCCGAACCGGCGGTCTGGAAGGACGGGATGGGCACCCGCGGGCTCGCCCGCATCCACGTCGACTGGTAGCCCGCCACCGGCTCGGGACCGCAATGCCGCGGTCCTGGGCCCGCCCACCGGCGTACGTACACCCCCCTGGAAACGCCGTAGCAGCCGCAGCAGCCGTCACAGCCGCAGCAGCTCTCCCTAGAACACCGCTTGACCTTGAGTGAGGAATGGCATGTCTGTTGACAACACCCGCAGCGATGCAGGGCTTGCCGGGGAACCCATAGCCGTCGTCGGGATGTCCTGCCGCTTCCCCGGCGCCCACAACCCCGAGGCGTACTGGCAGTTGCTCGTGCACGGCGGCAACGCCGTGACCGAAGTCCCCGCCGAGCGCGCGGACATGGGTCTCGGCACGGAGCACGGCGCGACCGGCAAGGGTGCCTTCCTCGACGACATCGACCGTTTCGACCCGGGCTTCTTCAACATCGCCCCGCGCGAGGCGGCGATGATGGACCCGCAGCAGCGGCTGATCCTGGAGCTGGGCTGGGAGGCCCTGGAGGAGGCGGGCATCGTCCCCGCCGGTCTGCAGGGCGGTGACACGGGCATCTTCCTGGGCGCGGCGACGGGCGACTACGCCGACCTGGTGCACCGCACGTCCGGCGGCGCCGGGGTGACCCACCACTCCTTCACGGGGCTCGACCGCAGCCTCATCGCCAACCGCGTGTCCTACGTGCTCGGCCTGCGCGGCCCGAGCCTGACCGTGGACGCGGGCCAGGCCTCCTCGCTGGTGGCCGTGCACATGGCGTGCCAGAGCCTGCGCAACGGCGAGTCGACGGTCGCGCTCGCGGGCGGTGTGGAGCTGCACCTCGCGCCCGAGAAGACCGCCATGGCGCAGAAGTTCGGCGGCCTGTCGCCCGACGGCCAGTGCTTCACCTTCGACGCCCGCGCCAACGGCTACGTACGCGGTGAGGGCGGCGCCGTGGTCGTCCTGAAGACGCTCGCGCGGGCCCTGGAGGACGGCGACCGCGTGCACGCCGTGCTGCGCGGCAGCGCGGTCAACAACGACGGCGGCGGCGCGGGCCTGACGGTGCCGCACGAGGACGCGCAGCGCGATCTGCTGCGCCGCGCCTACGAGCGCGCGGGCACCGACCCCGCCGAGGTCGGCTACGTCGAACTGCACGGCACCGGCACCCCGGTGGGCGACCCGGTCGAGGCCGCGGCGCTGGGCGCCGTGCTCGGCACCGCGCGGCCCGCGTCGGCGCCGCTGCTCGTCGGCTCCGCCAAGACCAACATCGGGCACCTGGGCGCCGCGGCGGGCATGGCAGGCCTCCTGAAGGTCGTGCTCTCCCTCACCCACGGCCAGCTCCCGCCGAGCGTCAACTACACCGCGCCCAACCCGCGCATCCCGATGGCCGAGCTGAACCTGCGGGTGCAGGACACCGTGGGCGACTGGCCGGGCAGCGAGCAGCGCCTCGCGGGCGTGTCGTCGTTCAGCGTCGGCGGCACCAACTGCCACGTCGTGGTCGCGTCGCCGCCGCTGCCCACCGTGCCCGCCGCGGCCGCCCCGGGTTCGGGCAGGGCCGCCTTCCGCAGCGACGCGCTTCCCTGGCTGCTCTCCGGCCGCACCGCGAACGCCGTGCGCGCCCAGGCCAAGCGGCTGCTCGCGCACCTCGACTCCAGCGCCGCGTCCGACGCCGACCTCGCGCTGTCGCTCGCCACCACGCGTACCGCCTTCAAGCACCGTTCGGTCGTCCTCGGCACAGGGCGCGAGGAGTTCGCCGCCGAGCTGACCGCGCTCGCCGCGAACCGGCGCACCGCCAACCACGTCGGCGCCACCGCGAAGCCGCGCGAGCGCGTCGTGTTCGTCTTCCCCGGCCAGGGCCCGCAGTGGACCGGCATGGCGGGCGATCTGCTCGACACCTCGGACGTGTTCCGGGCGAGCGTCGACGCCTGCGCCGCGGCGCTCGCGCCGCACGTCGACTGGGACCTCGAAGCCGTCCTGCGCGCCGCGCCCGACGCGCCCTCGCTGGAGCGCGAGGACGTCGTGCAGCCCGCGCTGTTCGCCGTCATGGTGAGCCTCGCCGCCGTGTGGCGGTCCTTCGGCGTCGAGCCGACGGCCGTCGTCGGGCACAGCAACGGCGAGATCACCGCCGCCGTGGTCTCCGGCGCGCTGTCCCTGGAGGACGGGGCGCGCGTCGTGGCGCTGTGGAGCCGGGCGATGCTGCGCGTCGTCGGCAACGGCACGATGATCTCCGTGCCGATGTCGGCCGACAAGGTCCGCCCGCGCCTGGTCCGCTACGACGGCCGGCTCGAAGTGTCGACCATCAACGGGCCCCGCCAGATCACGGTCTCCGGCGACGTGGACGCGATCGAGGAGTTCCTCGCCGAGCTGGTCGCCGAGGACGTGCGGGCCAAGCGCATCCCGATCGACCTCGCGCCGCACTGCGACAAGATGGAGGTGCTGCGCGAGGAGATCCTGGGCCTCCTGGAGCCGATCCAGCCGCGTACGCCGACGCTGCCGATGTACTCGACGGTGACCGGCGAGCTCATCGACTCGCCGTCCCTCGACGGCACGTACTGGATGAGCAACCTCAGCGGCACCGTCGACTTCGAGCGCACCATCCGCGGCCTCGCGGACCACGACGCGTTCGTCGAGATCACCCCGCACCCGGTGCTCGCCCTCGCGCTCCAGCAGACGCTGGACAACACCGACTCGGACGCGGTCATCGTCGGCACCCTGCGCCGCAACGAGAACGGGCCGCGCCGCTTCCTCACCTCGCTCGCCGAACTGCACGCCGCCGGCGGCACGGTCGACTGGACCCCGGCGCTGCCCGCGGACGCCTCGGTGGCCGAGCTGCCGACGTACGCGTTCCAGCGCAAGAGCTACTGGCTGGAGGGGGCCACGGCGCCCACGCCCGGCGCGGTCACCGCTGCTTCCTTCCCGGACGCCGCCCACCAGGCCGCTCCCGACCAGGGCGCGGACACCTCGTACACCGCACCCGTACCGGCCGCGACCGCTCGACCCGCCGCCGCCACCGCCGACGAAGACGAGTTCGAGGACACCGGCCTGCGCGGTCTGAGCCGCGAGGAGACCGTCGAGCGGCTCATGGAGATCGTGCGCCACGAGGCCGCGCTGGTCCTCGGCCACGAGGGCGGCGACGACATCGACCCCGAGGGCGCGTTCATCGACCTCGGCTTCGAGTCCGTGAGCGCCGTGGAGATGCGCAACCGGCTCGTCGCCGCGACCGGCATGAAGCTCCCCGCGACGCTGCTGTTCAACCACCCCAACCCGCAGGCCCTGGTGGCCCACCTCGCCGACGAGCTGGCCGGGACCAAGGCCGCCCCGCAGGCGAGTGCCCGCAAGGGCAGGTCCCGCGCGGCGGACGACGACCCCATCGCGATCGTGTCGATGGCCTGCCGCTTCCCCGGCGACGTCACCTCGCCCGAGGACCTGTGGCAGCTCGTCCTGGACGAGAAGGACGCCATCTCGCCCTTCCCGGCCAACCGCGGCTGGCCGCTGGACGCGCTCTTCGACGACGACCCGGACCGCGCGGGCCGCTCCTACGCCCGCGAGGGCGGATTCCTGCACGACGCCGACGAGTTCGACGCCGAGTTCTTCGGCATCAGCCCACGCGAGGCCGTCGGCATGGACCCGCAGCAGCGGCTGATCCTGGAGACGGTCTGGGAGACCGTCGAGCGAAGCGGAATCGATCCCTCCGCGCTGCACGGCAGCGGCACCGGCGTGTACGTCGGCGCCATCAAGCAGGACTACGGGCCGCGCCTGGACGTCGCCGACGAGACCGCGAGCGGCTACCTGATCACCGGCAACTTCACCAGCGTGGTCTCCGGCCGCGCCTCCTACACCTTCGGGCTCCAGGGCCCCGCCGTCACCGTCGACACCGCGTGCTCCTCCTCCCTCGTGGCCATCCACATGGCCGCGCAGGCGCTGCGCGACGGCGAGTGCGACCTCGCGTTCGCCGGCGGTGTGACCGTGATGTCCAACCCCGGCCTGTTCATCGAGTTCAGCCGCAACCGCGGGCTCTCCGCCGACGGGCGCTGCAAGGCGTTCTCCGACGACGCCGACGGCACGGGCTGGGCCGAGGGCGCGGGCATGCTGATGCTGGAGCGCCTCTCGGACGCGCGCCGGGGCGGCCACGAGGTCCTCGCCGTCGTACGCGGCTCCGCGCTCAACCAGGACGGCGCGAGCAACGGCCTGTCCGCCCCCAACGGCCCCTCGCAGGAACGCGTCATCCTCGACGCGCTCGCGGGCGCCGACCTGTCCGTCGCGGACGTCGACGCCGTCGAGGCGCACGGCACCGGCACCCGCCTCGGCGACCCGATCGAGGCGCAGGCGCTGCTCGCCACGTACGGGCAGCGCGAGGGCGCCGAGCCGCTGTACCTGGGCTCGCTGAAGTCCAACGTCGGCCACTCGCAGGCCGCGGCGGGCGTCGGCGGCCTCATCAAGATGGTCATGGCGATGCGCCACGGCGTGCTGCCGCGCACCCTGCACATCGGCGAGCCGACCACGCACGTCGACTGGAGCGCGGGCGCCGTCTCGCTCCTCACCGAGGCCCGTACGTGGCCCGAGACCGGCAGGCCGCGGCGCGCGGGCGTCTCGTCCTTCGGTATCAGCGGCACCAACGCCCACGTCATCGTGGAGCAGGCGCCCGCCGAGGCCCCGGCCGAGCCGCGCGCGGACGTCGCGCCCGCCCTGCCCGCCGCCCCCTGGCTCCTTTCGGGCCGCACCGACGAGGCGCTGCGCGCCCAGGCCGCACGGCTGCGGGACTTCGTCACCGCTCACCCGGAGCACGAGCCGCGCGACATCGGCCTCTCGCTGGTCTCCCGGCGCACGCTCTTCGCGCACACGGCCGCCGTCGTCGGCGCCGACCGCGAGGGCTATCTGACCGCGCTGTCCGCGCTCGCCGAGGGCGAGGCCTCCGCCGACGTCCTGCACGGCCCGGCCACCCTCCCGACCAAGGCCGTCACCGGCCGCGTCAACAAGGGCGGCACCGCCTTCCTGTTCACCGGTCAGGGCAGCCAGCGGCTCGGCATGGGCCGTGAGCTGTACGAGACGTGCGCGCCGTTCACGACGGCGTTCGACGCCGTGTGCGCGCAGCTCGACACGCACCTGCCGCAGCCCCTCAAGAGCGTGGTGTTCGCCGAGGCCGACACCGCCGGGGCGGAACTCCTTCACCAGACGCAGTACACGCAGGCGGCGCTGTTCGCCGTCGAGGTCGCGCTGTTCCGCGTCATGGAGCACGCGGGCCTGACCCCGGACTACCTGATCGGGCACTCCGTCGGTGAGCTGGCCGCCGCGCACGTCGCGGGCGTGCTCGGGCTCGAGGACGCGTGCACGCTGGTCGCCGCGCGCGGCCGTCTGATGCAGGCGGCGCCGGCCGGTGGCGCGATGGTCGCCGTCGAGGCCGCGGAGGAGGAGGTCCGCGAGGCGCTCGCCGCCTACGGGGGCCGCCTGGACATCGCGGGCGTCAACGGCCCCGTCGCCGTCGTCGTCACCGGCGACGAGGACGCCGCGCTCGAACTGGGCGCCGCCTTCAAGGAGAAGGGCCACCGCACCTCCCGCCTGAAGGTCAGCCACGCCTTCCACTCGCACCACATGGACGGCGTGCTCGACGAGTTCCGCGCGGTCGCCGCGGGCCTGACGTACGCCGAGCCGCGCATCCCCGTCGTCTCCAACCTCACCGGCGCCCTCGCCACCCCCCAGGAGCTCGCGTCCCCGGACTACTGGACGCGACACCTGCGCGGCACGGTCCGCTTCCGCGACGGCGTGCGCGTCCTCCAGGACGCGGGCGTCACCGCGTACGTCGAACTCGGCCCCGACGCCGTGCTCGCCGCGATGGTGCGCACCTGCCTCGGCGAGGAGGCGGCCGAGGCCGCCGCTCCCGTGGCCGTGCTGCGCAAGGGCCGCCCCGAGGCGCACACCGTCGCCGCCGCGCTCGGCCACGCCGCGCTGCGCGGCGCGGCCGTCGACACCGCGCGCCTGTTCCCCGGCGCGCTCAGCGTCGAGCTGCCCACGTACGTCTTCCAGCGCACCCGCTACTGGCTGGACGACGCGCCCGCCGCCGTCGACGCCGACGGCCTCGGCCTCAAGTCCGCCGAACACCCGCTGCTCGGCGGCATGACGAGCCTCGCGGACGGCGACGGCCTGCTCCTGACCGGGCGCCTGTCCCTGCGCAGCCACCCCTGGCTCGCCGACCACGTCATCGCCGGTACGGCGCTGCTGCCCGGCGCCGCGATGGTGGAGCTCGCCGTCGCCGCGGGCGACCGCTTCGGCTGCGACCGGCTCCGCGAGATCGTCCTCGAAGAGCCCCTGGCCGTCCCCGCGGACGGCGCCGTCTTCCTCCAGGTGACCGTCGGCGCGGCCGTCGAGGGCTCCGGTGAGCGTCCCGTCGCCATCTACTCCCGGTACGAGGCGGGGGCGGGCGGCGACGCGTGGGGCGAGGGCGAGTGGACCCGGCACGCGTCGGGCGCGCTTGCGGTGGACGGGCGGACGCCCGCTCCTGGCGAAGACGAGATCTGGCCTCCGCAGGGCGCGGTCGCGCTCGATACCGACGGTCTGTACGACCGCCTCACCGAGCTCGGCTACACCTACGGCCCGGCCTTCCAGGGCCTGGTCTCCGCCTGGCAGTCGGGCGCGGAGAGGTTCGCGGAGGTGGCGCTGCCCGAGGCGCAGCACGCGGACGCGGGCGCCGGGTTCGGCATCCACCCCGCGCTCCTCGACGCGGCGCTGCACGCGCTGCTGCTGGCCGGTCCCGACGCGGACGAAGCGGCCGAGCTGCGCCTTCCGTTCTCCTTCGACGGCGTCACGCTGCACGCCTCCGGCGCCACCGCGCTGCGCGTGCGACTGACCCCGGCGGGCCGCGACGGCGCCGCCCTGACCGCCACCGCCCCCGGCGGCGACCCGGTCCTGAGCGTCGACTCCGTCATCCTGCGGGCGCTGCCCGCGGACCGGCTCGCGCAGAGCGCGACCGCCCACCACCAGGGCCTGTACCGCTTCGGCTTCAAGCAGTACGAGATCTCCGACGCCGCGCCGGACAAGGCAGGATGGGCGGTCCTCGGGGTCGACCCGATGCGCCTGGCCGCCGTGCTCACCCGGCAGGGCGTGCGCAGCGACAGCTTCTTCGACGTGGAGTCCCTCGACGCCGCGCTCACCGCGGGCACCCCGGCGCCCGCCGTCCTGGTGCTCGCCCACCCGGCCGTCGACGGCTCCGCCGCGGAGGCCGCGCACACCGCAACCGCGCGCGCCCTGGCCGTCGTCCAGCGCGCCCTCACCGACGAGCGCCTGGCCGCGACCCGCGTCCTTCTGCTCACCAACGGCGCGGTGGCCGCGCTGCCCGGCGAGCACGTGCGGGACCTGCCCGGCGCCGCCGCGTGGGGCCTGGTGCGCACCGCGCGCAGCGAGCACCCCGGCCGCTTCGCCCTCCTCGACGTCGACGGGCCGCTGTCCCCCGACACCGTGGGCGCCGTGCTCGCGGCCGTCGCCGAGGGCCAGGAACTCGCCCTGCGCGAGGGCGAGACGTACGCGCCGAGCCTGGCGCGCACCCCTGTTGACGCCGACTCCGAAGGCGCCGGCCTCGACCCCGAAGGCACCGTCCTCATCACCGGCGGCACCGGCGCCCTGGGCCGCCTCTTCGCCGAGCACGTCGTCACCGCGCACGGCGTCCGGCACGTCCTGCTCACCAGCCGGCGCGGCCGCGCCGCCGAGGGCGCGGACGAACTCGCCGTGAAACTCGGCGCGTTGGGCGCCGAGGTCACCATCGCCGCCTGCGACGTGGCCGACCGTGCCGCGCTCACCGAGCTGCTCGCGGGCATCCCCGCCGAGCACCCGCTGACCGCCGTCGTGCACACCGCCGGTGTGCTGGCCGACGCCACGCTGCGGAACCTCACGCCCGAGACCGTCTCCGAAGTGCTTCGCCCGAAGGCGGACGCGGCCTGGAACCTGCACGAGCTGACCGCGGGCGCGCCGCTGAAGGCGTTCGTCCTGTTCTCCTCCGTCGCGGGCCTCATCGGCAACGCGGGCCAGGCCAACTACGCCGCGGCCAACGTGTTCATGGACAACCTGGCGCAGCACCGCTGCGCCCAGGGCCTGCCCGCGACCTCGCTGGCGTGGGGCCTGTGGGGCACCGACGGCATGGCGGGGACGCTGTCCGACGCCGACCTCGCACGCTGGGCGCGGGCCGGGCTCGCGCCGATCACGGCCGAGCGCGGCGCGCAGATCTTCGACGCGGCCCTGACCACCGGTGAGCCGGTGCTCCTGGCCGCCGAGCTGGACCTCGCGACGCTGCGCGACGCGGACAAGTCGGCGACGGCCCCCGCACTGCTTCGCGGTCTGGTGCGCCCCGCGCGCCGCCGCGCCACCGTGAGCGCGGCGCGGCCCGACGCGGGCTCGTCGGACTGGGCGCGCCGCACGGCGGGGCTCCCGGAGGGCGAGCGGCGCCGCAAGGTGACGGATCTGGTGCGCTCGACCGTGGCCGCCGTGCTCGGGCTCGCGGGCCCGACCGCCGTCGGCTCCGGCGCGGCGTTCAAGGACCTGGGCATGGACTCGCTGACCGCCCTGGAGCTGCGCAGCAGGCTCAGCGCGGTCTCCGGTGTGGCCCTTTCGGCCACGCTCGTCTTCGACCACCCCTCGCCCGGCGCCCTCGTCGACCACCTCCTGAACGAGGTCGCCGAGGCCGGCGGCGCCGAGCGCGCCGAGGAGCAGACCGCGGCCGTCGCGCCGGCCCCGCAGGACGACCCGATCGTGATCGTCGGCATGGCCTGCCGCTACCCGGGCGACACCAGGTCCCCCGAGGACCTGTGGCGCCTGGTCGACAGCGGCACGGACGCCATCGGCCCGTTCCCGGAGAACCGCGGCTGGAACGTGGAGACCCTCTACGACCCCGACCCGGACCGGCACGGCCACTCCTACGTGCGGGACGGCGGATTCCTGTACCGCGCCGACGAGTTCGACGCCGAGTTCTTCGGCGTCAGCCCCCGCGAAGGCGTCCGGATGGACCCCCAGCAGCGGCTCCTCCTGGAGACGAGCTGGGAGGCCGTGGAGAGCGCGGGCATCGCCCCGACCTCGCTGCACGGCACCCGCACCGGCGTGTTCAGCGGTGTGATGTACAGCGACTACACCTCGCGGCTTCCCGTCGAACCGGAGGACGTGGAGGCGTACCGCTTCGTCGGCAACTCCCCCAGCGTGGCCTCCGGCCGGGTGTCCTACACCTTCGGCTTCCAGGGCCCCGCGATCACCGTGGACACGGCGTGCTCCTCGTCCCTGGTGTCGATGCACCTGGCGGCGCAGGCGCTGCGGGGCGGCGAGTGCGACCTGGCCCTGGCGGGCGGTGTCGCGATCATGTCGTCGCCCAGCACGTTCCTGGAGTTCAGCCGTCAGCGCGCGCTGGCTCTCGACGGGCGCTGCAAGGCGTTCTCGGAGTCGGCGGACGGCACCGGCTGGAGCGAGGGCGTCGGTGTGCTGCTCCTGGAGCGGCTCTCGGACGCGCGGCGCAACGGCCACGAGGTCCTCGCGGTCGTGCGCGGCTCCGCCGTCAACCAGGACGGCGCGAGCAACGGCCTGACCGCCCCGCACGGCCCCTCCCAGGAGCGGGTCATCCGGGACGCCCTGGCGGGCGCGGGCCTGACCGCCGCCGACGTCGACGCCGTCGAGGCGCACGGCACCGGCACCCCGCTCGGCGACCCGATCGAGGCGCACGCGGTGCTCGCCACGTACGGGCAGCGCGAGGGCGCCGAACACCCGCTGTACCTGGGCTCGTTGAAGTCCAACATCGGACACGCGCAGGCGGCGTCGGGCGTCGGCGGCGTGATCAAGATGGTGATGGCGATGCGGCACGGGAAGCTGCCGCGCACCCTGCACGTCGACCGGCCGACGACGCACGTCGACTGGACCCGGGGCGACGTCTCGCTGCTCACCGAGGAGCGGGCGTGGCCCGAGACCGGCCGCGCGCGCCGTGCCGCCGTGTCCTCGTTCGGCGTCAGCGGCACCAACGCGCACGTCATCCTGGAGCACGCCCCGCAGACCGTGGCCGAGGCCGCGGCCGTGGAGCCCGCGGGCACCGGCGCCGCACCCGGCGTCGTCCCGTGGACGCTCTCCGGCAAGACCGTCGGCGCGCTGCGCGCGCAGGCCGAGCGGCTGCGTACGTTCGTGGGCGACCGGCCCGAACTGGCCCCGCACGACGTGGCGGCGTCGCTTGTGCGCACGCGTGCGGCGCTGGAGCACCGCGCCGTCGTGGTCGCGGGCAGCCGCGACGAACTGCTCGCCGGGCTCGACGCGGTCGGCCGCGGCGAGGACTCCCCGCTGGCGGCCGTGGGCCAGGCCCAGCAGGGCGGCGACGCCGTGTTCCTGTTCCCCGGCCAGGGCGCCCAGTGGGTCGGCATGGCCCGGGAGCTGCGGGAGGCGTCCCCGGCCTTCGCGAGCCGGCTGCGCGAGTGCGGCGAGGCCCTGGAGCCCTTCATCGACTGGGACTTCGCGACGGAGCTCGACGGTCCCCTGGACCGCGTGGACGTCGTGCAGCCGCTGTCGTGGGCGATGATGGTGTCGCTCGCCGAGCTGTGGCGGGTGTACGGCGTGGAGCCCGCGGCCGTCGTCGGCCACTCGCAGGGCGAGATCGCCGCCGCCGTCGTGGCGGGCGCGCTCACCCTTGAGGACGGGGCCCGCGTCGTCGCCCTGCGCTCCCGCGTGATCGCCGAACGCCTCGCGGGCAAGGGCGGGATGGTCTCGCTCGGCCTGCCGCGCGCCGCCGCCGAGGCCCGCATCGCCCCGTTCGACGGCCGGATCTCCGTGGCCGTCGTCAACAGCGCCTCCTTCACGGTGGTCGCGGGCGAGCCCGAGGCACTGGACGAGCTGATCGCGGGCTGCCAGGCCGAGGAGATCATGGCGCGCCGCGTCAAGGTCGACTACGCCTCGCACACCCGCCAGGTCGAGGCCCTGGGCGACGAGATGCTCGACGTCCTTGCGGGGGTGCGGCCGCAGGCGTCGCGGGTGCCGTTCTACTCGACCGTCGACGGCGACGCGATCGACACCACCGGCCTCGACGCCGCGTACTGGGTGCGCAACCTGCGCCAGACCGTGGAGTTCGAGAAGGTCGTCGGCCACCTGGTCGGCCTCGGCTTCACCACCTTCGTCGAGTCCAGCACGCACCCGGTCCTGACGGTGGCCGTCGGCGAGACCGCCGACCGCGCGGGTGCGCAGGACGTGGCCGTCATCGGCACGCTGCGCCGGGGCGAGGGCGGCGTGGGCAAGTTCGCCCTGTCGCTCGCCGAGGCGCACGTGCACGGCGTGGACGTCGACTGGAGCAGCCTGTTCCCGGGGGCGCGCAACGTGGCCCTGCCGACGTACGCGTTCCAGCGCGAGAGCTACTGGCTGACCGCGCCGCCCGCCGCGCCCGCGCCGACCACGACCGGCCACCCGCTCCTGAGCAACGCCGTCGAGCTGGCCGGCAACCAGGGCTGGCTGTTCGCCGGTCTCGTCGACCCGGACGTGCACGACTGGCTCCTGGACCACACGCTCGTGGGGCAGCCGCTGCTGCCCGGCGCGGCCGTCGCCGAACTCGCCCTGTACGTGGGGCGCAAGTCCGGTGCGGAGCGCGTCGGCGACCTCACCCTGGAGCAGCCGCTGCTGCTCTCGGAGCCCATGGACATCCAGGTGATGGTGGGAGCCGCGGGCGCCGGCGGATCGCGCGGCTTCACGCTGTTCTCGCGGCCCACCTCGGCCACCAAGGACGACTGGAAGCGGCACGCCACCGGCATCCTGGAGGAGGTCGAGGCCACGGCCGACCCGGACGGTTCGGCGGCCCTCACCCTATGGCCGCCGCACGGCGCCTCGGTGGTGCCCATCGACGGCCTCTACGCCGAACTCGCCAAGATCGGCTACGAGTACGGGCCGACGTTCCAGGGCCTGCGCGCCGTCTGGCGCCGGGGCGCCGACCTGTACGCGGACGTCACGCTGCCCGAGGACGCGCACGCCCACGCCCGCGGCTTCCAGCTCCACCCGGCCGCCCTGGACGCGGCGCTGCAGACCCTGGTCAGCGGCGCGGCCGGCGAGGGCAGCCGCCTGGTGGTGCCGTTCGCCTGGAGCGGCGTCACCCTGCACACGCCCGGCGCGACCGCGCTGCGGGTACGGATACGCCAACACGAAGGGGACTCCTGCTCCGTGTACATCGCCGACGAAACCGGTACGCCGGTCCTCGACGCCGAAACCCTCGCGGTGCGCGAGCTCCCGAAGGAGACGCTGGCCTCGGCCGCGTCCGCCGCGTCCGCGGACGGCGCCGCCCTGTTCGCCCTTCAGTGGGTGGAGCGGGAGGCCTCGAACGTGACGCCGACCGGGCCCTGGGCCCTCGTCGGCCCGGACGGCTCGGGCCTCGCGGACGTCGTCCGCGCCACCGGCGTCGCCGCGGAGACCCACGCCGACCTCGACGCCCTGCGCCGCGCGGTCGACGACGGGGCCGATGTGCCCGCCGTCGTCGTCGCCACCGGACTTGGCGGCCTCGCCATCAGCGAGTCCGCCGACAGCGAACCCACCGCACCCAGTGGGTCCGCCACGGCCGGTGGGTCCACCGAACCCGGTGGACCCACCGTGGGGGCGAGCCGGGCCGCGCACGCGGCCCTGGGCCTGGCACAGACGTGGCTCGCCGACGAGCGCTTCGCGGGCTCCCGGCTCGCCGTCCTGACCGAGCGCGCCGTCGCCGTCACCGCCGAGGAGCGCCCCGACCTCACCGGAACCCCGGTGTGGGGCCTGATCCGCTCCGCGCAGACGGAGAACCCCGGCCGCTTCGCGCTCATCGACACCGACGGCCGCCCCGGCTCCGCCGACACGCTGATCGACGCGATCGCCTCGGGCGACGCCCAACTGGCCGTGCGCGGCGGGACGCTGTCCATGCCGAGCCTGCGCGTGCGCCAGACGGAGGCGGGCGAGACCCCGGCCGCCGAGCCGGTGTTCGGCGCCGAAAGCCACGTACTGATCACCGGCGGCCTCGGCACCCTCGGCCGGCTCGTCGCCCGGCACCTCGCCGGCGAACACGGGGTGCGGCGGCTGCTGCTCACCGGCCGGCGCGGCATGGAGACGCCCGGCGCGCAGGAGTTCGTGAACGAACTGCGCGCCAGGGGCGCCGAGGTGAGCGTCGCGGCCTGCGACACCGCCGACCGCGCGGCCCTCGCCGCCGTCCTCGACGGCGTGCCGGGCGAGCACCCGCTGACCGGCGTGGTGCACGCGGCCGGTGTCCTGGACGACGCCGTGATCGGCGCGCAGACGCCGGGCCACCTGGACCGGGTCTTCAAGCCCAAGGCGGACGGCGCCGTGCACCTGCACGAGCTGACCCGCGGCCTCGGCCTCACGGCGTTCGTCCTGTTCTCCTCCTTCGCGGGGATGCTGGGCACCGCAGGGCAGGCCAACTACGCGGCCTCCAACACCTTCCTCGACGCGCTCGCGCAGTCCCGCCGCGCCGAAGGCCTGCCCGCGCAGTCCATCGCGTGGGGCCTGTGGGCGGACGAGTCCACGATGACCGGCAACCTCAGCGAGGCCGACCTGCTGCGCCTGCAGCGCTCCGGCATCGGCACGCTGTCCGCGGAGGACGGGCTCGCCCTGTTCGACGCGGTCCTCGCCGACACGGCCCCGGTCCTCGCGGCCGTCGTCCTCGACCCGCGCGCCCTGGACGCGGACACCGCCCCGGTGATCCTGCGCTCCCTGGCCCCGCACCGCGGCACCTCGGCGCCCGTCAAGGACACCGCCGCCGAGCTGCGCACCAAGCTGGACCGGGCGCCGCAGCGCGAGCACCGGCACATCCTGCTCCAGACCGTGCGCGGCGAGGTCGCCGCGATCCTCGGCCACACGCAGGAGAAGATCGCGGCCAACCGCCGCTTCCAGGACCTGGGCTTCGACTCGCTCACCGCGGTGGAACTGCGCAACCGGCTGATCGCGGCGACCGGCGTCAAGCTCCCGCCGACGCTGGTCTTCGACCACCCGACCCCGGGTGAGCTGACCGAGCGGCTGCTCACCGCGCTCGCTCCGGAGCCCGACGAGAACGCACCGGGCGCCCCGGGCGCCGTCGACACGGCAGACCTGACGGACCTGACAGACCTCACAGACCTGTCAGGCGGCTCAAGCATCAGCGAGAGCGACCTCGACGACATGAACACCGACGACTTGATCCGCCTGGCACTAGGCGACAGCGAGTCCTGACACAGCCCCCAGCAGGGAACTATGGAGAGAGACACGATGGCGTCCACATCACCCCAGCAAGTCGTCGACGCGTTGCGGGCCGCGCTCAAGGAGAACGAGCGGCTGAAGGCCGCCAACGCCCGCATCAAGGAGCGCGACGAGGAGCCGATCGCGATCGTCGCGATGGCCTGCCGCTTCCCGGGCGGCGTCCGGTCCCCCGAGGACCTGTGGCGACTGGTCACCGACGAGGTGGACGCGGTCGGCCCGTTCCCCACCAACCGCGGCTGGGACCTGTCGAACCTGTACGACGCGGACCCCGACCACGCGGGCACCTCGTACGTGCGGCACGGCGGCTTCATCTATGACGCCCCGGAGTTCGACCCGGAGTTCTTCGGCATCTCGCCGCGCGAGGCGTACGCCGTCGACCCCCAGCAGCGGCTCCTCCTGGAGACCGCGTGGGAGGCCTTCGAGTACGCGGGCATCGACCCGGCGACGCTGCGCGGCAGCCGCACGGGCGTGTTCGTCGGCACGATGTACGACGACTACGCGGCGCGCGTCAACGACCCGGCTCCCGAGGAGTACGAGGCGTACCTGACGCTCGGCAGCGCGGGCAGCGTGGCCTCCGGCCGCCTGTCCTACACCTTCGGTCTCCAGGGCCCGGCCATCACCGTGGACACGGCGTGCTCGTCGTCCCTGGTGGCGCTGCACCTGGCCGTCAACTCGCTGCGCCGCGGCGAGTGCACGATGGCCCTCGCGGGCGCCTCGACGCTGATGGCGTCGCCCAACTCCTTCATCGAGTTCAGCCGTCAGCGGGGCCTGTCCCCCGACGGCCGCTGCAAGTCCTTCTCGTCGTCCGCCGACGGCACCGCCTGGGCGGAGGGCGCGGGTCTGCTGCTCGTCGAGCGGCTCTCCGACGCCCGGCGCCTGGGCCACCCCGTCCTCGCGGTGGTGCGCGGCTCCGCCGTCAACCAGGACGGCGCGAGCAACGGCCTGACCGCGCCCAACGGCCCCGCCCAGGAGGCCCTGGTCAAGCAGGCCCTGACCGGCGCGAAGCTGACCGGCGCCGACGTCGACGTCGTCGAGGCGCACGGCACCGGCACGTCGCTCGGCGACCCGCTGGAGGCCAACGCCCTCATCGCCACGTACGGCGCGGCCCGCTCGGCGGACAACCCCCTGTACCTGGGCTCGCTGAAGTCCAACATCGGTCACGCGCAGGCGGCCGCCGGCGTCGGCGGTCTCATCAAGATGACGATGGCGCTGCGCAACGGCGTGCTCCCCAAGACGCTGCACGTGGACACCCCGAGCCCGAACGTCGACTGGTCCGCGGGCACCCTTGAGCTGCTCACCGAGGCGAAGGCCTGGCCCGAGGTCGACCGGCCGCGGCGCGCCGCCGTGTCCTCCTTCGGCATCAGCGGCACCAACGCCCACGTGATCCTGGAGCAGGCCCCGGAGTTCGCGGCCGAGGACACCGCCGAGGAGACCTCCGCGCCGCTGCCCGCCGTCCCGCTGGTGCTCTCCGCGACCACCGAGGCGGCGCTGCGCGCGCAGGCCGAGCGGCTGCACCAGCACCTGACCGCCGACACGTCGGCGCACCTCTCCTCGCTGGGCCTCTCGCTGGCCACCACGCGCGCCCACCTGGCGCACCGCGCGGTGCTCGTCGCCTCCGAGCGCACCGAACTGCTCGCGCAGTTGCGCGCGTTCGCCGACGGCACGCCGGGCCCGGAGGCCGTGCGCGGCAAGGCCGTCGAGGGCAGGACCGCGTTCCTGTTCGCGGGCCAGGGCTCGCAGCGCCCGCAGATGGGCCAGGAGCTGTACGCCGCGTTCCCCGCGTTCGCCGCGGCCTTCGACGCCGTGTGCGCGGCGGTCGACCCGCACCTGGCCAAGCCGCTGCGCGAGGTCGTGTTCGCGGCCGAGGGCACGCCCGAGGCCGAGCTCCTGAACCGCACCGAGTACACGCAGCCCGCGCTGTTCGCGATCGAGGTCGCGCTGTTCCGGCTCTTCGAGTCCTGGGGCATCCGTCCCGACGCCGTCCTCGGCCACTCGGTCGGCGCCTTCGCGGCCGTCCACGCCGCCGGGGTGCTGTCCCTGGAGGACGCCGCGCAGCTCGCCGTCACCCGCGGCCGCATCATGCAGCAACTGCCGGCCGGTGGCGCGATGGTGGCGCTGCGGACCTCCGAGGAGGAGGCCGTCAAGCTGCTCGCCGGGTACGAGAGCAAGGTGTCGCTCGCCGCCGTCAACGGCCCCGCCGCGACCGTGCTCTCCGGTGAGAAGGAGGCGCTCGCCGCCGCCGTCGAGCCGTTCGAGGAGGCAGGCGGCAAGGCCACCTGGCTGAAGGTCAGCCACGCCTTCCACTCGCCGCTCATGGAGCCCGCGCTCGCCGAGTTCCGCGCGCTCGCCGCGCGGTTGACGTTCGAGTTCCCGCAGCTCACGGTCATATCCGACCTGACCGGGCAGCCCGCCGAGCCCGACGAGCTGGCCAGCCCCGACTACTGGGTGCGCCACATGCGCCAGGCCGTCCGCTTCCAGGACGGCGTGCACGCCCTCGCCGACGACGGCTGCACCCGCTTCGTGGAGATGGGCCCCTCCGGCGACCTGACCGCGATGGCCGCCGACTCCCTCGCGGACACCGCCGGAGACAAGCGCACCGCGCGCTCCGCACACGAGCTGATCCCCGCCCTGCGGCGCCGCAACCCGGAGGCCGCGACGCTGCTCACCGCGCTCTCGCGGGTGCACGCGTCCGGCGGCGACGTCGACTGGGCCAAGGTCTTCACGGGCCAGGGCGCGGCCCGCGTCGAGCTGCCGACGTACGCCTTCCAGCAGCGCCCGTACTGGCTGGACAAGCCGGCCAGGTCCGGTGACGTGCGCGCGGCCGGGCTCGTCGCGCTCGACCACCCGATACTGACCGCGGTCGCCGAACTGCCCGATCAGGACGGCCTGTTGCTGACCGGGCGGCTCTCCCTGGAGACGCACCCGTGGCTGGCCGACCACAAGGTGGGCGAGCAGGTCCTGGTGCCGGGCACCCAGTTGCTCGACCTCGCCGCGCGCGCCGCCCGCGAGGCGGGCTACGGCCTGGTGGAGGAGCTCCTCCTGGAGGCCCCGCTGATCGTCCCCGCGGACCCCGAAAACACAGAGATCCAGCTCCGGGTGTTCCTCGCGGCGCCCGACGCCTCCGGCAGCCGTGCCGTCACGGTGCACTCGCGCCGCGACGAGGACGGTGAGGCGGGCGACTGGCTGCGCAACGCGGGCGGCTCCGTCGCCAAGGACGCACCCGCCGCGGCCGCCGACCTGTCGGTATGGCCGCCGAAGGACGCCGAGCAACTGCCGGTCGCCATCGACGACCTGTACGCCGACCTGTCCGCGAAGGGCCTGACCTACGGTCCGGTGTTCCGCGGCGTCAAGGCGCTGTTCCAGCGCGGCGACGAGGTCTTCGCCGAGGTGGCCCTGCCGGGCGAGAGGCAGCCGGGCACGGGCGGCTACGCGCTGCACCCGGCGCTCCTGGACGCGGCCCTGCACCCGTCCGCGCTGGGTGGTCTGACCGACACCTCGGGCGGCAAGACGCTCCTTCCGTACGCCTGGAACAACGCCCGCACGCTCGGCTCCGCCGACGCCGCGCTGCGCGTGCGGCTCGCCCCGGCGGGCCCGAACGCGATCGCCGTCGACGTGGCCGACACCGCGGGCAAGCCGGTGGCCTCCATCGGTTCCCTCGCGCTCCGCCCCGCCGCCACGGGCGGCTCGGCGAGCGACCGCGACGGCCTGTACCTGCCGTCGTGGGAGGCGCTCACCGAGCTGGCGACCGCGCCCGCCTCGGAGCGCTGGGTGCTGATCGGCGACGCCCCCGAGGCCGCGGAGGCGCTCGCCGGCGTCCTCGAAGGCACCTACGCCGACCAGGCCGCCCTGTCCGTCGCCCTCGAAGAGGACGAGGCACCGGACGTCATCCTGCTCGCGGTCCCGGCGCACGCCACCGACGTCACGTCGGACGCCGCCACGGTGCGCGAGTCCCTGCACCACGTCCTGACGACCGCTCAGCTCCTGCTCTCGGACGGACGGCTCGACCAGTCCCGGCTCGTCGTGCTCACGCGCGGCGCCGTCGCCGTGGACGCCGAAGCGCCCACCGGACGTCTCGCGCTGCGCGCGGTGTGGGGTCTGCTGCGCTCCGCGCAGGCCGAGCACCCGGGCCGCTACTCCCTCCTCGACGAGGACGGCACGGCCGGTTCCCGCGCCGCCCTGGAGGCGGCCGTCGCCACCGGCGAGGGCCAGCTCGCGCTGCGCGGCGGCACCGCCTACCGCCCGTCGCTGACCACGGCGACGCCGGACGGCACGCTGCGCGCCCCGGCGGACGTGCCGTGGTACCTCGACTACGTCGCCAAGTCGTCGTTCGCGAACCTGTCCCTGGAGCCGTGGCCCGAGATCGAGGCCCCGCTCGCCGAGGGCCAGGTCCGCATCCGGCTGCGCGCGGCCGGTCTGAACTTCCGTGACGCGCTGCTCGCGCTCGGCGTGATCCACGCCTCCGTCGACGCCAACGCCTCCGACAAGGGGCAGGGCGGCGAGGGCGCCGGTGTCGTGCTCGAAGTCGGCCCCGGCGTCACGGACCTGAAGCCGGGCGACCGCGTGATGGGTCTGATCGCCGGTGTCGGGCCGAACACGGTGGCCGACCGCCGCCTGCTGTGCCCGATCCCCGAGGGCTGGTCGTTCCGCCAGGCCGCCGCGGTCCCGGTGACGTACCTGACCGCGTACTACGGCCTGGTCGACCTCGGCCGCGTGCGCGAGGGCGAGTCGCTGCTCGTCCACGCGGGCGCCGGCGGCGTCGGCACCGCGGCCCTGCAGATCGCCCGGCACCTGGGCGCGACGGTCTACTCGACGGCGAGCCAGGGCAAGTGGCACGCGCTGCGCGCCGCGGGCGTGGCCGACGAGCGCATCGCCTCGTCCCGGACGCTCGACTTCGAGCAGAGCTTCCTCGCCGCGACCGGCGGCAAGGGCGTCGACGTCGTCCTGAACTCCCTCGCGGGCGAGTTCGCCGACGCGTCGCTGCGGCTGCTTCCGCGCGGCGGCCGGTTCCTGGAGATGGGCAAGACCGACCGGCGCGACCCGGCCGAGGTCGGGGCGCAGTACCCGGGCGTCGCCTACCAGGCCTACGACGTGCGTGAGCCCGGCCCCGACCGCATCCAGGGCATGCTCCTGGAACTGCTCGAACTCTTCGAGCAGGGCGCGCTTTCGGCGCCGCCCGTCTCCGCCTGGGACATCCGGCGCGCCCCCGAGGCGTTCCGCTACCTCAGCGAGGCCCGTCACATCGGCAAGGTCGTCCTCGACCTCGCCGACGCGGACGAGCCGTGGGACACCAGCCGCGCCGCCCTGATCACGGGCGGTCTGGGCTGGCTCGGCCGGCTCGTCGCCCGGCACCTGGTGACCGAGCACGGCGCGCGGAAGCTGGTCCTGATGGGCCGTGGCGCGCCCCGTGACGAGGCCGCCAAGGACATCGAGGAGCTGCGCGCGCTCGGCGCGGACGTCCGCGTCGTGGCCTGCGACGCCGCCGACCGCGACGCGCTCGCCGCCACCCTCGACACCCTGCTGAAGGACGGGGTGCACGTCGGCAGCGTCGTGCACGCGGCCGGTGTCCTGGACGACGGCATCCTCGCCGCGCTCACGCCCGAGAGCCTGGACCGCAGCCTGCGCCCCAAGGTGGACGCGGCGCTGAACCTGCACGAGCTGACCGAGCCGCTCGGCCTGGACGCGTTCGTGCTGTTCTCCTCGCTCGCCGGAACCATGGGCTCGGCCGCGCAGGGCGGTTACGCCGCGGGCAACTCCTTCCTCGACGGCCTGATCGAGTACCGGCGTTCCATCGGCAAGCCCGGCGTCTCCCTCGCGTGGGGCCTGTGGGGCGGCGACGGCGGCATGGGCGCGGGCCTGACCGACACCGACATCACCCGCATGGGCCGTATCGGTGTGGCGCCGCTCTCCACCGAGCAGGGCCTGAAGCTCATGGACGCGGCGATCCGCAGGGACCGTCCGGTGGCCGTGGCCGCCGCCTGGAACCTGGCGGGCCTGCGGGCGAGCGCCGCGGCCGGCGGCACGGTGCCGCCGCTCCTTCGGAGCCTGGTGCCCGCGACCGCGAAGGCCGCTCCTTCCGCTGCGGCGGACGGCGCGGTGGAGGGCGCCGGGACCGGCGACCGCCTCCTGGACACGGTCCTGCACGAGGTCGCGGCCGTCCTCGGCCACGCCTCGGGCGCGGTCGTGGACCCGCACGGCGCGTTCGACCAGATCGGCTTCGACTCGCTGACCGCCGTCGAGCTGCGCAACCGTCTGGGCGCGGCGACGGGCGTCAAGCTGCCCGCCACCTTCATCTACGACTGGCCGACCCCGGCCGAGCTCGTGGAGCACCTGAAGTCGGAGCAGCAGGACGGCGAGGAGGACGCCGGTGACGCCATGGCCGTCCTCGACGAGCTGACCAAGCTGGAGTCGGTGTTCGCCGACACCCGGCTGAGCGACTCCGTGCGCGACACCGTGGGCGACCGCCTGCGCGACCTGCTGACCAAGCTCGGCTCCTGATGCCGCTCCCCAGTACGCCTGCTCCCCAGCCTGAAGGACAGGACTCGAAGGCATGACACGCAACACCTGGATACGTACGTTCCATCCGAAGCCGGACGCCAAGGCCCGCCTGGTGTGCTTCCCGCACGCCGGCGGCCCGGCGATGGCGTTCACCGCGCTCTCGGCGGCACTGCCCGCCGACATCGAGCTGGTGGCCGTCCAGTACCCGGGGCGCCAGGACCGGCGCGCCGAGCCGTTCGCGGACAACATCACGACGCTCGCCGCCGGGGCCGTCGGGGCGCTCGCCGACTTCGACGACCGGCCGCTGTTCCTGCTCGGGCACAGCCTGGGCTCCCTGGTCGCCTTCGAGGCGGCCCGGCTCCTGGAGCAGAAGGGCGAGTTGCAGCGGCTCTTCGCCTCGGCTGCCTGGCCGCCCTCGGCCGACTGGAAGGCCGGCACGCCCGAGGACAGCGGCGACGACGTGATCGTCGAGCATGTGCGGTGGCTCGGCGGCGTACCGGAGGCGCTCCTCAACGACCCCGAGACCGTCGCGGAGATGGTCCGCCTGATGCGCGGCGACAACGAGGCCCTCGGCAACTACACCCCCGAGGACGGCGCCGCCGTGGCGGCGCCCCTCACGGTGCTTCTCGCCAAGGAGGACCCGAAGAACACCGCCGAGCAGATGACCGGCTGGTCCGGCCACACCCGTGGTGAGTACGGCCTCGAGCTGCTGCCCGGCGGCCACTTCGCCCTGACCGAGCGGGACTCGGGGGCGGCGCCGCTGCTCACCCGGTACATCCGCGAGGACCTCCAGAAGTCCGCGGGGGCGTCATGACGACGGCGGAGCAGGCCCAGGCGGCGGAGCAGGCCCAGGCGGCGGAGCAGGCCCAGACCGGCCAGGTGGCCCGTGCCGAGATGGTCCGGGAGATCTACCTGGCCGGGATCGCGGGCAAGAAGCCCAAGCTGTCCACGGACCTGACGACGCTTGAGGACGCGGCGCGCGCGGTCATGGAGCCGCACGCGCACGCGTACGTCGCGGGCGACGCGGGCACCGGCACGACCGGCAGCGCCAACCGCGAGGCGTTCGAGCAGTGGCGGCTCCTGCCGCGCATGTGGAAGGGCGTCAGCGAGCGCGACCTGTCGGTGTCCCTGCTGGGCCAGCACCTCGACGTGCCGGTGCTGCTCGCGCCGGTGGCCGCGCAGACGGTGGCGCACCCCGAGGGCGAGCTGGCCTCGGTCCGGGGCGCCGCCGAGGTGGGCGTGCCGTTCGTGCTCTCCTCGTTCTCTTCGCACTCCATGGAGGACGTGGCCAAGGAGGCGGGCTCGCAGCCCCGTTGGTACCAGCTGTACTGGCCGAACGACCCCGAGGTGGCCGAGTCCCTGGTGCGCCGGGTCTCGGTGGCCGGGTACACGGCGATCGTGGTCACGGTGGACAACCCCACCTTCGGCTACCGCCCCTCGGACCTGGACGCCGCGTACATCCCCTTCGTGCACGGCCAGGGCATCGCCAACTTCACCAGCGACCCGGCGTTCCAGGCCGGGCTGCCCGCGGACGGCGGGGCCATGGCGGCCGTGGGCCACTGGGCGAAGATCTCGTCCAACCCCACGCTCACCTGGGACGACCTGCCGCGCCTGCGGCAGTGGACCGATCTGCCCATCCTCATCAAGGGCGTCCAGCACCCCGACGACGCGCGCCGCGCGTTGGCGGCCGGTGCCGACGGCGTGGTGGTCTCCAACCACGGCGGCCGTCAGCTGGACGGCGGCGTGGCCGCCCTCGACGCCCTGCCCGCGGTGCGCGCCGCCGTCGGTCCGGGCGTCCCGGTCCTGATGGACTCCGGTGTCCGCACCGGCACGGACGTCGTCAAGGCGCTCGCCCTGGGCGCCGACGCCGTCCTGTACGGCAGGCCCTACGTCTACGGCCTCGCCCTGGACGGCCAGGCCGGCGTCGAGCACGTGCTGCGGTGCCTGCTCGCCGATCTGGACCTGGCCATGACTCTCACCGGTTGCCCGTCCATCGCGGACATCACGCGTGAGTTGCTCGCCCCGCGAGGACCGCTCACCATCTAGGTCCCCGCAAGCACGCGACGAGCACGCGGCCCCGAGCAGCGCCCACAAGGCGCGGCCCGGGGCCGTTTGCCGTGCGCCCACACCGTGCGAAACCCCGAAGGGGGCGAAGCCTTCCGGCCTCGCCCCCTTCGGGGTTCAGGTGGTGCTCCCTCGGCTGCCGTCAGCTGCCGTCGAGGTGGCGCTTGAGGACCTTGCAGATCTCCGCCGCCGGCCGCGGCAGGTACATCCCCATGTGCGTGGAGTGGATGTCGTGCTCCTCGACGGTCCCCGTGATGTACGCGGCCCACTGGGGGGCGTACGAGTCGTCGGGGTTCAGCGTCGCGTTGAAGAACACGGCGTCACCGCGGTAGGTGGGCTGGCTGTACTCGCCCATCATGTCGGTGTGCCGCACCGCGATGGTGGACGCGTTCTTCACCAGCGAGGCCCGCGAGCCGTCGTCGGCGCCCTCCTCCGTGCCGGCCGACGGGATGTACCCGCCGAGCACGTCCTCGACCTCGCCCATCTCCAGGGACGTGTTGTTCCGCGCGAACCACTCCGCGGGAACGCAGTCCATGAGGCCGAGCAGCGCCACCTCGTGGCCGAGCCGCTGCAGCTCGGCCGCCAGGGCCTGCGCCAGCGTGCCGCCGATGGAGAGGCCGACGAGCCGGAAGGGACCCTCCGCCTGCACGGAAAGGATCTGCTCCAGGTAGTCCGCAACCATCTCCTCGATGGAGCCGGGCAGTTCGGAGCCGTCGAAGCCCCGCGCCTGGATGCCGTAGACGGGACGGTCCCCGACCTGGCTGGCGAAGCCCAGGTAGACCCAGGACAGACCGACACCGGGGTGGATGAACCACAGCGGTCCCTCGTCGCCGTCGGTCTTCATCGGCATGACCACACCGAACGGGTCGGTGAAGCTGAAGGACTCCGTGCCCGAGGTCAGGCACTCCGCCATCTCCGCGACCGTGGAGTGCTGGAACACGACCCGCATCGGGATCTCGACGCCGAGCACCGTGCGGATCCGGCTGACGAGCCGGGTCGCGAGCAGCGAATGGCCGCCCACGGTGAAGAAGTTGTCGTCGATGCCGACCTGGTCGAGCCCGAGCACCTCGGCGAACAGGCCGCACAGGACCTCTTCCTGCGGGGTGCGCGGCGCCCGGTACTCCGCGCCGGTGAACTCCGGCTCCGGCAGCGCCTTGCGGTCCAGCTTGCCGTTCGGGGCGAGCGGGAGGCGCTCCAGGACCACGAAGGCCGACGGGACCATGAAGTCCGGCAGCTTCGCGGCCACGAACTCCCGCAGCGCGGTGACGTCGAAGGTGTCGACGTCCTGCGCCCCGGCAGGTACGACGTACGCCACCAGGCGCTTGTCGACCGTCCCCGTGCCGCGGGCGATCACCGCGGCCTGGGCCACGTCCGGGTGCGCCGTGAGCGCCGCCTCGACCTCGCCCGGCTCGATGCGGAAGCCGCGCACCTTGACCTGGGAGTCGTCGCGGCCGACGTACTCGAGCTGCCCGTCGGTGTTCCAGCGGGCGAGGTCGCCGGTGCGGTACATGCGCGAGCCCGCCGGGCCGAACGGGTCGGCCACGAACCGGTCCGCGGTGAGCTCCGCGCGGTCGAAGTAGCCTCGGGCCACCGCTCCCGCCACGTACAGCTCACCGACCACGCCCTGCGGAACCGGCGTGAGGTCGGGGCCGAGGATGTAGGTGCGCATGTTGCCGATCGGAGCACCGATCGGCGCGCTGCCCGCGGCCGCCCACTCCTGCTCGGCGGCGAGGGCGAACGTCGTCGCGTAGAACGACTCGGTCTGGCCGTAGGCGTTGACCACCCGCACACCCGGGATGGCCTCGCGCACCCGCTGCACGAGCGCGGGCGACAGGGCCTCGCCTGCGAAGACCACGGACTCGGCGCGGATCTCGCCGGTCACCTGGTCGAGGAGTTCGGCGAAGACCGACGGGACGGTGGAGATGACGCCGCCCGTCCAGCCGTTGCGCTCGCCGATGACGAGGACGTCGCGGGCCACTTCGAGGGTGCCGCCGGTCGACAGCGTCGTGAAGGTCTCGAAGACCGACACGTCGAAGTTGACCGAGGTGCCCGCGAGCGTCCGCCCGCCCGCGCCGCCGACCCGCTCGACCAGGCGCGTGATGCCGTTGACCACGCCCGCGTGCGTCACCATGACGCCCTTGGGGGTGCCGGTCGAACCCGAGGTGTACATCACGTACGCCACGTTGTCCGGAAGCAGCGGCGCCACCCGGTCCGCGTCGCTGACCTTGGCGTTCCGCTTCTTCGGCTCCAGGTCGAGGTCGCCGATGAACAGGCGCGGGATGTCGTTCCCGGGCAGCACGCCGACGGTGTCGGCGTCCGTGAGGACCAGCGCCGGCCGGGCGTCGGACAGGATGTGGTCCAGGCGCGAGCTGGGGTACTTCGGGTCGATCGGCAGATACGCGCCGCCCGACTTCAGCACACCGAGCAGACCCACGATCAGGTCCGCCGACCGCGGCAGCGCGAGGCCCACGACCGACTCCGGGCCCACCTCGCGCCGGATCAGCTCCCGCGCGAGCCGGTTCGCCCGCGCGTCCAGTTCGGCGTACGTCCACGACGTGTCGCCGAACTCCACGGCGACCGCGTCCGGTGTGGCCGCCGCCTGCCGCTCGAACAGCTCCGGCACGGTGATGGCGGGCGTCTCCGCGGCGGTGTCGTTGTACTCGCCGAGCAGCCGCTCCCGCTCCCCCGGCGCGAGCACGTCGACGTCCTTGACGGGCGTCTGCGGCTCGGCCGCGATCTGCTGGAGCACCCGGCCGAGTCGCCCTGCGATCTCGCGGACCACGTCCTCCTCGTACATGGTGTCCTGGAACTGCAGGCCCATACGCAGGTGCGGCGATGCGTCGGCGCCCACGATCAGCGGGTAGTGCGTGCCGCTGGAGGCGCGCAGACCGGTGACCGCGATGCCCGCCGTGGCGTTCGCGTCGCTCATTCCGGCGTGGTCGACCGGGAACGACTCGAACACGACGATGGTGTCGAAGAGCGAGCTGAGCCCGGTGCCCCGCTGGATGTCGGACAGGCCGTAGTGGTGGTGGTCGAGCAGCGCGGCCTGCCGGTCCTGGAGCCCCGTCAGCATGTCCGCGAGCGTCTCCAGGGGGGAGGTGCGCACACGTACCGGCAGGGTGTTGATGAACAGACCGACCATCGTGTCGACACCGGTGACCGACGGCGGCCGTCCTGACACCGTGGCGCCGAACGTCACATCGTGACGCCCCGTCATCTGGCCGAGCACGAGCGCCCAGGCGCCCTGCACCAGCGTGTTCAGGGTGATGCCCAGCTCGGACGCGCGCCGCGAGAGGACGCGGGCGTCGTCCGCCGGGAGCGGCACCTCGACCATGCCGAGGCTGCCCTGCTCCTCGGAGGCGCCGGGAGCCAGCATCGTCGGCTCCTCGACCCCCTGAAGCTCGTCGGCCCAGGCACGGGCCGCCTCGCCGAGGTCCTGCTTCGACAGCCAGGCGAGGAACTCGCGGTAGCTGCGTACGCGGGGCAGGTCGGAGGCGTCGCCCTGGGTGCCGTAGAGACGCAGCAGGTCCTGGATGAGCATCGGGAAGGACCAGCCGTCGTACAGCACGTGGTGGGCGCTGAACACCAGCTCGGAGAGGTTGTCGTCCATCTTGACCAGGCACATCCGCAGCAGCGGTGCCGCGGCCGGGTCGAAGTGCTTCACCTGGTCCTCGGCGAGCAGCAGCTCGAAGGACGCCTCGCGCTCGCTCTCCGGCAGGCCGCTCAAGTCGGCCTCGCTCCAGGGGAGTTCGACGCCGTCGACGACGAGCTGGCGCAGTTCGCCCGCCGCGTCGTTGACGAACGCGGTGCGCAGGTTCGCGTACCGGTTGAGGAGCGCCTGGCCCGCCGTGCGGACCCGGGCCGGGTCGATCTCTCCGGAGAGGTGCATCACGAGCTGGATGTGGTAGGCGTCGCGGGCGTCGTCGGCGTCGGCGTTGCCGAGCATGCTGTGGAACAGCAGGCCCGACTGCATCGACGTCAGCGGCCACACGTCCGCGAGGCCCGGGTACTTCTTCTCCCAGTTCTCGATGTCGACCTGGGTGACGTCGACCAGCGGCACGTCGGACGGCGTGAGGCCGCCCGCGCCGGGCCGCGCCACGTGCTGGGCGAGGCCCTCCAGGGCCGTGCGCCAGTGGTCGGTGAGCTCCTGCACCTCGGCGCGCGACAGGACGCCGGTGGGGAAGCCGACGCTGGCGGTCAGCTCCGGGCCCTTGACGGTGTCGGTGACGTACGCGGCGAAGTCGACCGTGGCGAGCGCCGGCATCTCCGCGTTGAGGTCGGCGATCAGGTCGTCGGTGTCCTCGGCCACGCTCCAGCCGAGGCCGCGCAGCTCCTCGGGCATGTCGTCGGCGGAGAACCGGCCCAGGTAGTTGAACGCGATCTGGCCGGTCGGGCGGCCGTCGAGGACCGCCGCGGTCTCGGGGTTGAGGTAGCGCAGCATGCCGAAGCCGATGCCCTTGTCGGGCACGGCGAGCAGCTGCTCCTTGACCGCCTTGACCACGCCGCCCGCGGCCGAGCCGCCCGCGAACGCCTCGTCCACGTCGTGTCCGGCGACGTCGAGACGCACCGGGAACATGCTCGTGAACCAGCCGAGGGTGCGGGACAGGTCCGCGCCCGGGGCGACGTACTCCTCGCGGCCGTGGCCCTCGAGACGGATCAGCGTCGAGGACTCGGCCACGCCGCGGCCCTTGCGCCAGCGGGTGACCGCGAGGGCGAGGGCGGCGAGCAGTCCGTCGTTGACGCCACCATGGAAGGCGGCGGGGACGGTGGTGAGGATCGCTTCGGTGAGCGCCACCGGCAGCTTCACCTGCACGGTCTCCACCGTGGCGGTGACGTCCACCGCCGGGTCGAGGTCGCGCGCGCCGAGGACGGGGTCCGGGCCCTCCAGCATGCCCTGCCACAGGGGCAGTTCGGCCGTGCGGGACTCGGTGGCCGCCTCGTTCTCGAGGGCGTGGGCCCAGCGGCGCAGGGAGGTGGCGACCGGCGCGAGTTCCGGTGTCCGGCCCGCCTTGACGTGCTCCCAGGCGGCGGCGAGGTCGGGCACGAGGATGCGCCAGGAGACACCGTCGACCACCAGGTGGTGCAGGACGATGATGAGGCGCCCGGCGCGGTCCGCGGACGCGGTGTCGAACCAGACGAACTGGACCATCTCCCCGGCGGCCGGGTCCAACCGGCCCGTGGCGGCGTCGAGTTCGGCCGCCGCGAGCCGTCGCCAGGCCACGTCGGTCCAGTCGCCGTCGCACTCCACGCGGTGGACCAGCGAAGCCACGTCGACCGTGCCGGGCGCGGCGACCTCAAGGCCGCCGTCGCCCTCGGTGAGGAGGGTGGAGCGCAGCACGTCGTGGGCGTCGACCAGGGCCGTGAGGGTGGCGACAAGACCGGGCTCGTCGATGTCCTTGGGCAGGTCCAGGACCGTCGACATGGAGAACCGGTCGGTGCTCGCGCCGAGTTCACCGGTCATGTAGCGGGCCACGGGCAGCAGCGGCATGGTGCCGACGCCGCCGCCCTCCAGCTCCTCCAGGACCGCGCCGGCGCCCGCGAGGCGGTTCTCCAGCGCGGCGACGGCCAGTTCGGACACCGTGCGGCGCTCGAAGATCTGCCGCGGGGTGATCTCGATGCCCTGCGCCTTGGCGCGGGACACCACCTGGATGGAGCGGATGGAGTCGCCGCCGACGGCGAAGAAGTCGTCGTCGACGCCGACCCGGCCGAGGCCCAGGACCTCGGCGTACACCCCGGCGAGGACCTTCTCCTCGGCGGTGCGCGGCGCCCGGTACTCACCGGCGGTGAACTCCGGCTCGGGCAGGGCCTTGCGGTCCAGCTTGCCGTTCGGGGCGAGCGGGAGGCGCTCCAGGACCACGAACACCGAGGGGACCATGAACTCGGGCAGCCGCGCGGAGGCGTACTTGCGCAGCTCCTCCACCGAGACACCGGCGGTGAGGTCCAGGTCGGCGTTGACGTCGTCGATCTGCTCACCGGCGGGCACGACATAGCCCACGAGCTGCTTGCTGCCACGCCCGTCCACGACGGTCACGACGGCCTGCGCGACGCCCGGGTGGGACATCAGGCAGGCTTCGACCTCGCCGGGCTCGATGCGGATGCCGCGCACCTTGACCTGCGCGTCGTCGCGGCCGACGTACTCCAGCTGACCCTCGGCGGTCCACCGCGCCAGGTCACCCGTGCGGTACATCCGCGAACCCGCGGGACCGAAGGGGTCGGCCACGAAGCGGTCCGCCGTGAGGTCGGGCCGCCCGAAGTAGCCGCGCGCCACGTTCCCCGCGACGTACAGCTCGCCCACGACGCCCACGGGAACCGGAGTGAGGCCGGAACCGAGCACGTAGGTCCGCATGTTGCCGAGCGGGGCGCCGATGGGCGCGGCGCCCGTGCCCGTCCACTCCTGGTCGGCGGGCAGCGCGAAGGTGGTGGCGTAGAACGACTCGGTCTGGCCGTAGGCGTTGACCACGCGGACGCCCGGGATGGCCTCGCGGACCCGCTGCACCAGCGAGGACGTGAGGGCCTCACCGGCGAACACCACGGAGTCGACGTCGAGTTCGCCGTCGACCTGCTCCAGGAGCTCGGCGAAGACCGAGGGCACCGAGCTGACGACGCCGCCGGTCCAGCCACCGCGCTCGCCGATGACGAGCACGTCGCGGGCCACCTCCACGGTGCCGCCCTGGCACAGCGTCGTGAACGTCTCGAACACGGACACGTCGAAGTTGACCGAGGTGGCGGCCAGCATGCGGGTGCCGGAGTCGATGCCCACGGACGCGGCGAGGCGCGTGATGCCGTTGACCACGTTGTGGTGGGTGATCGCCACGCCCTTGGGGGTGCCGGTCGAGCCCGAGGTGTACATCACGTACGCGACGTGGTCGGGCTTCAGCGCGGCGAGGCGGTCCTTGTCCTGGACCTTCAGGTTGCGCTTCTTCGGCTCCAGGTCGAGGTCGCCGAAGAACAGGCTCGGGACGTCGGTCTCCGGGAGCACGCCGACCGTGTCGGCGTCCGTGAGGACCAGCGTCGGCCGGGCGTCGGACAGGATGTGCCCGAGGCGCGAGCTGGGGTACTTGGGGTCGATCGGCAGGTAGGCGCCGCCGGCCTTGAGCACCGCGAGCCAGGCCACGATGAGGTCGGCCGTGCGCGGCAGGGCGAGACCGACGATCGTCTCCGGGCCGACGCCGCGCTTGATCAGCTCGCGGGCGGCGAGGTTCGCCTTCGCGTCCAGTTCCCGGTACGTCAGCGACTGATCGCCGAACACCACCGCGACCTCGTGCGGACGCTTGGCCACCTGCTTCTCGAAGAGCCCCGGGATCGTGAGCTCGGGCGTGGGCTGCGCGGTGTCGTTGAAGCCGCGCAGGACGAGATCGCGCTCGGCCGCCTCCACCAGCTCGACCGCGCCGACCCGCTGGGCCGGGTCGGCCGCGAGCAGCCCGACGACCCGGATGAAGCGGTCGGTGATGGTCTGCGCGGTGGTGTGGTCGAACAGGTCGGTGGCGTACTCCAGATGACCCACGACGCCGTAGCCCGGGATGTCGGCCATGTTGAAGAACAGGTCGAACTTCGCGCTCTCGTTGCGGATGCGCTCGAACTCGACGTCGAGGCCGGGCAGCGAGAAGTCGTTCCGGTTGAAGTTCTGCCAGGCGAACATCACCTGGAACAGCGGCGAGTACGCGGTGGAGCGCTCGGGGTTGAGCACCTCCACCAGGCGCTCGAACGGCACGTCCTGGTTGTCGTAGGCGGTGAGGGACTTGGTCCTTGCCTGGTCGAGCAGCGTCTCGAAGGTGGGATTGCCGGACAGGTCGGCGCGCAGGACCCAGGTGTTGACGAAGAAGCCGACCAGGTCGGCGAGGCCTTCGTCGGTGCGGTTGGCGATCGGCGAGCCGATGGTGACGTCGTCGCCGCCGCCCATTCCGTGCAGGAGCACGGCGAGCGCGGACTGGAGCACCATCGCGGCGGTCGCGCCGCGCTGCCGGGCCAGCTCCTCGACGGTGTCCATCACGTCGCGGTCGAGCTGGAACTCGACGGTGGCGCCGCGGTGGCTTGCCTGCGGCGGGCGCGGCCGGTCGGTGGGCAGGCGCAGCGGCTGCGGTACGGCGGCCAGCTCCTCGCGCCAGTAGTCGACCTGGGCCGACTGCACGCTGTCCGGGTCGTCCTCGTCGCCGAGCAGCTCGCGCTGCCACAGCGTGTAGTCGACGTACTGGACGGGGAGTTCCCGCCAGGCCGGTGCCTCGCCCGTGAGGCGGGCGGTGTAGGCGGCGGCCAGGTCGCGGGCCAGCGGGCCCATGGACACGCCGTCGCTGACGATGTGGTGGAAAAGGAGCAGGAGGACGTACTCCTGATCGCCGGTCCTGAGGACGGTGGCCCGCGTCGGGACCTCCGCGGCCAGGTCGAAGCTGTATCCAGCCGCGGCCACCATCGCGTCGGCGAGCTCGTCAGGCGCCACGTCGACGACGGGCACGTCCACGTGCACGTCGGCGGCGGGCAGCACCTTCTGGAAGGGCACGCCCTCGCTGTCGTCGATGATCAGCGTGCGCAGGCTCTCGTGCCGCCCGACGATGTCGTTGACCGCCGCCTGGAGGGCGGCCGCGTCCAGCGTGCCGCTGAGCCGCAGCGGGAACGGCGTGTTGTACGTCGCCGAGGGGCCCTCGAACCTGTCGATGAACCACAGGCGGCGCTGGGCGTACGACAGCGGAATGAACTCGGGCCGCGTCTCGGCCCGCTTGAGCTGCGGCCGCACCCGGCCGCCGACGGACAGGTGCCCGACCAGCTCCGCGACGGTGGGCGACGCGAAGACGACGCGGATCGGGATCTCGACGTCGAGGGCGGTGCGGATGCGGCTGACGAGGCGGGTCGCGAGCAGCGAGTGGCCGCCCACGGTGAAGAAGTTGTCGTCGATGCCGACCTGCTCCAGGCCGAGGACCTCGGCGAACAGTCCGCAGAGGACCTCTTCCTGAGGGCCCCGCGGCGCGCGGTAGACGGCGCCGGTGAACTCCGGCTCCGGCAGCGCCTTGCGGTCCAGCTTGCCGTTCGGGGCGAGCGGCAGCTTCTCCAGGACCACGAAGGCCGAGGGCACCATGAACTCGGGCAGCTTGCCGGAGACGAACGCGCGCAGCTCGGCGACGTCCGGCTCGTCCGCGCCCGCGGGCACGACGTACGCCACCAGGCGCTTGTCGGAGGTCCCCTGCTGTGCGCGGGCGACGACCACGCCCTGGGCGACGGCCGGGTGTGCGGTCAGGGCCGCCTCGACCTCGCCGGGCTCGATGCGGAAGCCGCGCACCTTGACCTGAGAGTCGCCGCGGCCGACGTATTCGAGCTGGCCGTCGCTGTTCCAGCGGGCCAGGTCGCCGGTGCGGTACATCCGCGAACCCGCGGGGCCGTACGGGTCCGCGACGAAGCGGTCGGCGGTCAGGTCCGCGCGCCCGAAGTAGCCGCGGGCCACGTTCCCGGCGATGTACAGCTCGCCCACGACACCGACCGGGACGGGCGCGAGGCCCGAACCGAGCACGTAGGCACGCATGTTGCCGAGCGGGGCGCCGATGGGCGCGGAGCCCGCGCCCGTCCACTCCTGGCCTGCGGGCAGCGCGAAGGTGGTGGCGTAGAACGACTCGGTCTGGCCGTAGGCGTTGACCACGCGGACGCCCGGGATGGCCTCGCGCACCCGCTGCACCAGCGCGGCGGGCAGCGCCTCACCCGCGAACACCACGGAGTCCACGGCGAGTTCGCCGGTCACCTGGTCGAGCAGCTCGGCGAAGACCGACGGCACCGTGGAGACCACGCCGCCCGTCCAGCCGTTGCGCTCGCCGATGACGAGGACGTCGCGGACGACTTCGAGGGTGCCGCCCTGGGACAGCGTGGTGACGGCCTCGAAGACCGACACGTCGAAGTTCACGGAGGTGCCCGCGAGCATCCGCGTGGTGGAGTCGATGCCGACCGAGGCGGCCAGGCGCGTCACGCCGTTCACCACGTTGTGGTGGGTGATCGCCACGCCCTTGGGGGTGCCGGTCGAGCCGGACGTGTACATCACGTACGCGATGTGGTCGGGCTTGAGCGGGGCCTTGCGGTCGGCTTCGGTGAGCGGCGCGTCGGCGGCGGTGACGTCGAGGTCCACATCGCCCAGGAACAGGCTCGGTACGTCTGTCTCCGGCAGCACGCCGACCGTGTCGGCGTCCGTGAGGACCAGCGTCGGCCGGGCGTCGGACAGGATGTGCCCGAGACGCGAGCTCGGGTACTTCGGGTCGATCGGCAGGTAGGCGCCGCCCGCCTTGAGCACCGCGAGCAGGCCCACGATCAGGTCGGCGGAGCGCGGCAGGGCGAGACCGACCACCGACTCCGGGCCGACCTCGCGGGCGATGAGTTCCCGCGCGAGCTTGTCGGCGCGCGCGTTCAACTCCGTGTACGTGTACGACACGTCGCCGTACACCAGCGCGACCGCGTCGGGGCTCGCCGCGACCCGCTGCTCGAAGAGGCCCGGGACGGTGAGCGCGGGCGTCTCGGCGGCCGTGGCGTTGAGGCCGTACAGGACGTGCTCGCGCTCGTCGGCGTCCAGGATGTCGAGGTGTCCGACGGCGATCCGCGGGTCCTCGACGAGCTGGAGCAGCACGCGGCCGAGGCGGGCCGCGACGGCCTCGACGTCCGCGCGGTCGAAGAGGTGGTGCTGGTACTGCAGGGCGAGGCGCAGGTGCGGCTCGGCGTCGGCGGCGACGATCATCGGGTAGTGGGTGCCGGTGAGCGGGCTGATGCCCGTGACGGAGATGCCCGCCTCGGCGTACGCGTCGGTGATGCCGACGGAGTCCACCGGGTAGGAGTCGAACACCACGATGGTGTCGAACAGCGAGGTCACGCCGACGGCGTTCTGGATGTCGCTCAGACCGAAGTGCTGGTGGTCCAGGAGCGCGCCCTGCCGGCTCTGCAGGCCGGTGAGGACGTCGGTGAGGGAGTCGCCGGGCGCGCAGTCGACGCGCACCGGAAGGGTGTTGATGAACAGGCCGACGATGTGGTCGATGCCGGGCACGACCGGCGGGCGGCCGGAGACCGTGGCGCCGAACACGACGTCCTTGCGTCCGGTCAGCTCCGCGAGCAGCAGGCCCCAGGCGCCCTGGACGACGGTGTTCATCGTGATGCCGAGTTCACCGGCGCGGCGCGCGAGTTCACGCGCGGACTCCCCGGACAGCGGCACGTCGACCTGGCCGATGCCCTCCTGCCGGACGCCCGGCTTGGGGCTGGGCGCGAGCAGCGTGGGCTCGTCGACCCCGGCGAGCTCCTCGGTCCAGACGCGGGTGTCCTCGTCGCGGTCCTGCTGGCCGAGCCAGGCGAGGAACTCGCGGAAGCCGCGCACGCGCGCCAGCTCGGAAGCGTCGCCGTCGGAACCGTAGAGGCGAAGGAGGTCCTGCAGCAGCAGCGGCACGGACCAGCCGTCGAACAGGACGTGGTTGGCGGTGAACACCAGCTCGGAGCGGTCCCCGCCGAGCGTGATCAGGGTCATCCGCAGCATCGGCGGGTTGACCGGGTCGAAGTGCTTGGCGTGGTCGTCGGCGAGCAGCCGCTTCAGCGTGGCGGTGCGCTCGGCCTCGCCGAGGGAGCTCAAGTCGTGCTGCTCCCACGGCAGTTCGACCTCGTCGAGGACGAGGGAGACCTGGTTGCCCTCGGCGTCCGTGACGAACGCGGTGCGCAGGTTGGCGTACCGGTCGAGCAGGGCCTGCCCTGCCGCGCGCATACGGGCGGGCTCGACCTTGCCGGACAGGTGGAAGGTGAGCTGCATCTGGTACGCGTCGAAGGAGGCGTCCGCGAGCATCGTGTGGAAGAGCAGGCCGGACTGGGCGGCGGTGAGCGGCCACACGTCGGTGACGCCCGGGTAGCGGCGCTCCCACAGCTCCAGGTCGCCCTGGGTGACGTCGACGAGCGGCACGTCGGACGGCGTGAGGCCGCCCGCGTCCGGCCGGGCGACGTACTGGGCGAGGCCTTCGAGTGCCTGGCACCACAGGTCGGCGAGGTCCTGCACGTCGGCCTGCGCGAGGACGCCCGCGGGGAAGCCGATGCGGGCGTTGAGCTGCGGGCCCTCGTCGGAGTCGAGGACGAGCGCGTTCACGTCGAAGACCGACAGGGCGGGCATGTCCGCGTCGAGGTCGGCGAGGATGTCGGCCGTGCCCTCGGCCTGGCTGAAGCCGAGGCCGCGCAGGTGGTCGGGCATGTCCGTGGACGTGGAGAAGCGGCCCAGGTAGTTGAAGGCGACCTGGCCGGTGGAGTACCGGCGCAGGATCTCGGAGGCCTCCGGGTTGAGGTAACGCAGGAGGCCGTAGCCGAGGCCCTTGTCCGGGATGGCGAGGGACTGTTCCTTGACGGCCTTGACGGCGGCACCGGCGGCGGCGCCGCCCGCGAACGCCTCGTCGACGTCGATCCCGCCGATGTCGAGCCGCAGCGGGAACATGCTGGTGAACCAGCCCATGGTGCGGGACAGGTCCGCGCCCGGGATCGCGTACTCCTCGCGGCCGTGGCCTTCGAGGCGAAGGAGCACGGAGGACTCGTCGATGCCGCGGGCCTTGCGCCAGCGGGTGACGGCGAGCGCGAGGGCGGTGAGCAGTCCGTCGTTGACGCCGCCGCGGAAGGCCGCGGGCAGCTTCGTCAGGAGGGACTCGGTGACCTGCACCGGCACCTGGACGACGACGTGCTCCACGGTGGAGACGGTGTCCACGGCGGGGTCGAGGTGGCGGGCGCCGAGCACCGGGTCCGGGCCCTCCACGACCTTGCGCCACAGGTCGAGTTCGGCGGTGCGCCGCGGCGAGGACGCCTCGTCCACGAGGGCGTGGGCCCAGCGGCGCACGGAGGTCGACACGGGCGCGAGCTCCGGCGTCTTGCCGGCCTTGACCTGCTCCCAGGCCTGCGCGAAGTCGGGCAGGAGCACGCGCCAGGACACGCCGTCGATCACGAAGTGGTGCAGGACGACGTGCAGGCGGCCCGGCGCTTCGGTGCCCGCGTCGAACCACACGAACTGCGCCATCACGCCACCGGCGGCGTCCAGGCGGCCGGTGGCGGCGTCGAGTTCGGCGAACGCGAGCTCACGCCAGCCCTCGTCCCAGCGCCCGTCGCACGCGACGCGGTGGATGAGCGGGCCCACGTCGAGCGAACCGGCCGGGGCGACCTCCAGGCCGCCGTCGCCGTCCGTCAGGAGGCGCGAGCGCAGGATGTCGTGGCCGTCGACTACGGCACGCAGGGTCGCGGTCAGGCCCTGCTCGTCGATGCCGACGGGCAGGTCGAGCACCATCGACATGGAGAACCGGTCGCTGCCGCCGCCCAGTTCCTTCAGGAAGTGCCCGGCGGGCATGAGCGGCATCCAGCCGACGCCGCCGCCCTCCAGCTCCTCCAGGACGAGCCCGGTCCCGCTGGTCGCGGCGACATCGGCGAGCTCGGCCACGGTGCGGTGCTCGAAGATCTGCCGGGGGCTGACCTCGACGCCCTGGGCGCGGGCGCGCGAGACGACCTGGATGGAGCGGATGGAGTCGCCGCCGACGGCGAAGAAGTCGTCGTCGATGCCGACCCGGTCCAGGCCCAGGACCTCGGCGTAGACGCCGGTCAGGACCTCCTCGGCGGGGGTGCGCGGCGCACGGTACTGCCCGCCGCTGAACTCCGGCTCGGGCAGTGCGGCCCGGTCCAGCTTGCCGTTCGGGGCGAGCGGAAGCCGGTCGAGCATCACGAAGACGGCCGGGACCATGAACTCCGGGAGCCGCCCGGAGACGAACCGGCGCAGCTCGCGCGCGGAGACCACCATGGTGAGGTCGACGTCGAGGTCGCTGAGGCTCTCCACGTCGCCGGAGCCCACCGCGACGGACTCGTCGGAGCCCACGGGCACGACGTAGCCGACGAGTTGCTTGCTGCCGCGGCCCTGGTGGACGGTGACGACGGCCTGCGCGACGCCCGGGTGGGCGGTCAGGGCGGCCTCGATCTCGCCGGGCTCGATGCGGAAGCCGCGCACCTTGACCTGCGCGTCGCCGCGGCCGACGTACTCCAGCTGTCCTTCGGCGGTCCAGCGCGCGAGGTCGCCGGTGCGGTACATGCGCGAGCCGGGCGGGCCGTAGGGGTCGGCGACGAAGCGGTCCGCCGTCAGGTCGGGGCGCCGGTGGTAGCCGCGGCCGACGACGCCCGCGACATAGAGCTCTCCCGCGACACCGACGGGAGCGGGCTCCAGGCCCGGGCCGAGGACGTAGGTGCGGACGTTGCCGAGCGGGCTGCCGATGGGGGCGCTGCTCGTGCCGTGCCACTCGTCGGTGTCGGACACCGAGAAGGTGGTCGCGTAGAAGCTCTCGCTCTGGCCGTACGCGTTGACGACCCTGACGCCGGGGATGGCGTCGCGCACGCGCCGCACCAGGGACGCGGAGAGCGCCTCGCCTGCGAACACGACGGCGTCGGCGCTGATCTTCCCGGTGACCTGGTCGAGCAGCTCGCCGAAGACGGACGGGACGGTGGAGATGACCCCGCCGTTCCAGCCGCCGCGCTCGCCGATGACGAGGACGTCGCGCACCACTTCGAGGGTGCCGCCGGTCGCCAGGGTGGTGAAGGTCTCGAAGACCGACACGTCGAAGTTGATGGAGGTGCCCGCGAGCACGCGCGAGCCGGCCTCGACGCCCACGGCGGACGCGAGGCCCGTCACGTCGTTGACGACGTTGCGGTGGCTGATGGCCACACCCTTGGGGGTGCCGGTCGAGCCGGAGGTGTACATCACGTACGCGACGTTGCCGGGCTTCAGCGGGGCGAGCCGGTCGGCGTCGGTCAGCGGGACGTCCCCGGCGGCGGCGTCGAGGTCGACGTCGCCGATGAAGAGCCGCGGCGTGTCGTTCTCGGGCAGCACGCCGACCGTGTCCGCGTCCGTGAGGATCAGCGTCGGCCGGGCGTCGGACAGGATGAAGTCGAGGCGCGTGCTGGGGTACTTGGGGTCGATCGGCAGATAGGCGCCGCCCGCCTTCAGGACGCCGAGCAGGCCCACGACGAGGTCGGCGGAGCGCGGCAGGGACAGGCCCACCACGCTCTCCGGGCCGACACCGCGCGCGATGAGTTCCCGCGCGAGCTTGTCGGCGCGCGCGTTCAGCTCCGCGTACGTGAGGGACTCGTCGCCGAAGACGACGGCGACCGCGTCCGGGGTCCGCGCCACCTGGAGCTCCACCATGGCGGGCACGGTGAGCTCGGGGGTCTCCCTGGCGGTGTCGTTGAACGCGCCGAGCACCAGCGCGCGTTCGTCGGCCTCAAGGATGTCCACGAGGCCGACGGGGCGCGCCGGTTCGGCGATCAGCTGCTCGACGACCCGCAGGTAGCGCTGGGTGACGGCCTCGGCCGTGGCGCGGTCGAAGAGGTCGGTGGCGTACTCGAGGTGGATGAGCATCGCCCGCTTGGCGGGGTCGTAGAAGTAGTTGAACTCCAGGTCGAACTTGGCGGTCGCCGTGGAGAGCACTTCGAGCCGCGTGGTGAGCCCCGGCAGTTCGAGGTCCATCGCGGCTTCGGTCTCCCAGGTGAACATCACCTGGAACAGCGGGTGGTAGGCCGTGGAGCGCTCGGGGTTGAGGATCTCCACGAGGCGCTCGAAGGGCGCGTCCTGGTTGTCGTACGCCGCCAGGGCCTTGTCCTGGACCTGGGCGAGCAGCTTCTCGAAGGTCGGGCTGCCGGACAGGTCGGCGCGCAGCACCCAGGTGTTGACGAAGAAGCCGATGAGGTCGGTGAGGTCGTCGTCGGTGCGGCCCGCGACGGTGGAGCCGAGCGCGATGTCCTCGCCGGCGCCGAGGTGCTGGAGCGTGACCATCAGGGCGGCCTGCATCACCATCGGCACGGTGACGTCGCGCTCGCGCGCAAGGGCCTCGATCCTCACGATCAGTTCGGGGTCGACGGTGAGGCTCACGCCGTCGCCGTCGTGGCTGGCCACGGGCGGGCGCGGGCGGTCGGCGGGAAGCTGGAGCGGCTGCGGGACGCCGGCCAGCTCGCCGCGCCAGTAGTCGACCTGGGCGGACAGGACGCTCTCGGGGTCGTGCTCGTCGCCGAGCAGCTCGCGCTGCCACATCGTGTAGTCGATGTACTGGACCGGGAGTTCCTCCCAGCCGGGCTCCTCGCCCTTGAGGCGGGCGGAGTACGCCTCGGCCAGGTCGCGGGCGAGCGGGCCCATGGATTCGCCGTCGCTCGCGATGTGGTGGATGAGGAGCACCAGGACGTGCTCCTGCTCACCGGCCTTGAGCAGGGTGGCCCGCAGGGGGATCTCGGTGGCGAGGTCGAGGACGTACCCCGCCTCCTTGGCGACGGCCTCGTCCATTGCGGACGGCTCGACCTCGACGACCGGCATGCCGAAGCGGACGTCGGCCATCTCGACGACTTCCTGCGCCGGGACGCCGTCGGCGTTCTCGACGATGAGGGTGCGCAGGCTCTCGTGCCGCTCCAGCACGTCACGTACGGCCGACTCCAGGGCACCGGAATCCAGGGTGCCGGTGAGCCGCATGAGGAAGGGAAGGTTGTACGTCGCCGAAGGACCCTCGAACCGGCTGATGAACCACAGCCGGCGCTGCGCGAAAGACAACGGGATCATTTTACTGTCCACTCCTGTTCATCCTGCGCAGACGAGGTCGGCTCGTGGCCGATGCGTTCTTCACCGTGCGCGATAGTTCGGCGATGCTGTGCTGTTCGAAAATCGCCCTGATCGGCACGCTCACTCCGAGTGCCTTGCCGATGCGGCTGGTCAGCCGCGTCGCGAGCAGGGAATTTCCACCTAGGTCGAAGAAGTCGTCGTCGATGCCGACGCGCTCCACGCCGAGTACTTCGGCGAACAGTTTGCAGAGGGTCTCTTCCTGGCCGTTGCGCGGTGCCCGATAGGCGGCGCCCGCGAACTCCGGCTCGGGCAGGGCCTTTCGGTCCAGCTTTCCGTTGGGGGCGAGCGGCAGTTTCTCCAGGACGACGACGGCCGCGGGCACCATGAATTCCGGCAGCCGGCCGAGGATGAAGTCGCGCAGCTCCGTCATGTCGACGCTGCCGCCTGCCTCGGTGGGCACCACATAGCCGACGAGCCGCTTGCCGATCGCGGGGCCGCCGTCGCGGACGACGACCACGGCCTGCGAGATGCCGGGGAAGGCGGTGAGCGCCGCCTCCACCTCGCCCGGCTCGATGCGGAAGCCGCGCACCTTGACCTGGGCGTCGTCGCGGCCCTGGTACTCCAGTTGTCCGTCGGCGGTCCAGCGGGCCAGGTCGCCGGTGCGGTACATGCGCGCCCCGGCGGGTCCGTAGGGGTCGGCGACGAAGCGGTCCGCGGTCAGGGCGGTGCGGCCGTGGTAGCCGCGCCCGATGGCTCCGGCGACGTACAGCTCGCCGACGACACCCGGCGGCACGGGGGTCAGACCCGGGCCGAGGATGTAGGTGCGCATGTTCCCGATCGGGGTGCCGATGGGGGCGCTGCCCGTCGCGGTCCAGGCGTCGCCGGATTCGAGGGCGTACGTCGTGGCGTAGAAGCTCTCGCTCTGGCCGTAGGCGTTGACGATCCGGACGCCGGGCATGGCCTCGCGGATGCGGGCGACCAGGGCGGCGGGCAGTGCCTCGCCCGCGAACACCAGGGTCTCGGCCTTGGCCTTCGCCGCGATCTGGTCGAGCAGTTCGTTGAAGACGGACGGCACGGTGCTGATGACGCTGCCCGACCAGTCGTCGCGCTCGGCGAGCACGAGGACGTCGCGGACGACCTCGACGCTGCCGCCGGAGCACAGCGTCGTGAACGTCTCGAAGACGGACACGTCGAAGTTGACCGAGGTGCCGGCCAGCATCCGCGAGCCGGGACCGCCGCCGACGCGCTCGGCGAGCCGCGTGACGCCGTTGACGACGCCCGCGTGCGTGATGACGACGCCCTTGGGGGTGCCGGTGGAGCCCGAGGTGTACATCACGTACGCGATGTGGTCGGGCCGCAGGGCACTCGGGCGGTCGGCGTCGGTGAGCGCGGCGCCCTTCGCCGCGTCGTCGAGGTCGAGGTCGTCGATGTGCAGGAGCGGGAGGTCCGTCCTGGGCAGCACGTCGACGGTCGCGGCCTCGGTGAGCACGAGCTGCGGGCGGGCCTCGGCGAGGATCAGGTCCAGGCGCGCGCTCGGGTACTTGGGGTCGATCGGCAGGTAACCGGCGCCGGACTTCAGGATGCCGAGCATCGCCACGACCAGGTCCGCGGAGCGCGGCAGGGCGAGGCCGACGACGGCCTCGGGTCCCGCGCCGCGCGCGATCACCTCGCGGGCGAGGCGGTTGGCCCGTGCGTCCAGTTCGGCGTACGTCAGCGACTGGTCGCCGAAGACGACGGCGGGGGCGTCCGGGGTGGCGGCGGCCTGCCGCTCGAAGAGGCCGGGGACGGTCAGCTCGGGCGTCTCGGCGGCCGTGTCGTTGAGGCCGACGAGCAGCCGCTCGCGCTCGGCGGCGTCCAGGACGTCGACGGCGGCGACGGACCTGCCGGGGTCTTCTGCCATCTGGCCGAGGATGCGGGCGAAGCGGGCGGCGAGGGTGCCGGCCTCGTCGCGGTCGAAGACGTCCTGCTGGAACTGGACGTTCAGGGTGGGGTATTCGCCGTCCGGGTAGACGAACACGGTCACCGGGTAGTGGCTCGCGGTGAACGCGCGAATGCCGTTGATCTTGATTCCGGCGGCCGCGCCTGCCTCGGTGATGCCGCCGCGGTCCAGCGGGAAGGACTCGAACCCGACGAGGGTGTCGAACAGCGCCTTCAGGCCGGTGGCCTGGTGGATCTCGCTGAGGCCGTAGTGGTGGTGGTCCAGGAGCGCCGCCTGCCGGTCCTGGAGGCCGGTGAGCAGGTCGGCGAGAGTGTCGCCGGGGGTGCAGCGGACGCGCACCGGAAGGGTGTTGAGGAACATGCCGACGATCGAGTCGACGCCCGCGAGCGCCGGCGGGCGGCCCGCGACGGTCGAGGAGAGCACCACGTCCTGACGGCCCGTCAGCTGCCCGAGCAGGATGCCCCAGGCGCCCTGGACCAGGGTGTTCAGGGTGACCCCGAGGTCGGCGGCGCGGCGGGTCAGGGCGCGGGCGTCGTCGGCGGACAGCGGCACGTCGACCTGGTCGATGCCGGAACTCTGACTTCCGGTTTCCGCGCCGGGGGCCAGCATCGTCGGCTCGTCGATGCCGTCGAGCTCGCTGGTCCACGCCTGCGCGGAGACCTGCGGGTCCTGCTGGCGCAGCCACACCAGGTAGTCGCGGTAGGACCGCGCGCGCGGCAGGTCGGAGGCGTCGCCGCCGGTGCCGTAGAAGCGCAGCAGGTCCTGCACGAGCAGCGGGATCGACCAGCCGTCGAACAGCGCGTGGTGGGCGGTGAGCACCAGCTCGTAGCTCTCGGCCGCGCGCTTGACCAGGGAGAGCCGCAGCATCGGCGGCTTGACCGGGTCGAAGTGGGCCTTGAGGTCGTCGGCCATGAACTGCTCGAACGCCGCGTCGCGCCCGTCCTCGGGGGTGCCGCTCAGGTCGACGTCCTGCCAGGGCAGTTCGACGCCGTCCACGACGAGCTGGACCAGGTCGCCGTCGGCGCCGTTGACGAAGGCGGTGCGCAGGGCGGGGTGCCGGTCGAGCATGGCCTGGCCCGCGGCGCGCATCCGGTCCGAAGCGATCGCGCCGGAGAGCTGGAGGGCGTACTGCACCTGGTAGGCGTCGAAGCCCGATGCGCCGTCCGCCATCAGCGTGTGGAAGAGCAGACCGGACTGCAGCGGCGAGGCGGGCCACACGTCGGCGAGCCCGGGGTACTGCTTCTCCCAGGCCTCGATGTCGGCCTGCGCGGCCGGCACGAGCGGCACGTCGGACGGCGTGAGGCCGCCCGCGCCCGGCTGGGCGGCGTGCCGCGCGAACCCTTCGAGCGCGGCGCACCACAGGTCCGCGAGTTCGCGTACGTCCTCGGGCGCAAGGACGCCCGCGGGCGCCGTGAACAGGGCGCCCAGCTGCGGACCCGCCGCGCCGTCGATGACGGAGGCGTTGATGTCGATCTCGCCCGGGGCGGGCATCCGCTCGTCCTGGGCGGCGTCCAGCTCGGCCAGTTCGGCCACGTCGGTGGCCTGCGTGAAGCCGAGGCCGCGCAGTTCGGCGGGCAGTTCGGTGGCGCCCGAGAAGCGGCCGAGGTAGTTGAAGCCGACCTGGCCGTGGCCGTGCTGGGAGAGGACGGCCTCGGTCTCGGGGTTGAGATGGCGCAGGAGGCCGTAGCCGATGCCCTTGTCGGGGATCGCGCGCAGTTGCTCCTTGACGGACTTGATGACGCGTGCGGCGGCGGGGCCGCCCGCGAAGGCGTCGTCGAGGTCGGCGCCCGCGAGGTCCAGGCGGACCGGGAAGACGGACGTGAACCAGCCGACGGTGCGCGAGAGGTCGGCGCCGGGGGCGGCGGCCTCCTCGCGGCCGTGGCCCTCGAGACGGATGAGGGCGGACGACTCGTCGACCCCCCTGGTCCTGCGCCACTTGGCGAGGGCAAGCGCGAGACCGGCGAGGAGACCGTCGTTGACCTCGCCGTGGAAGGCGGCGGGAACGGTCGTGAGCAGCGCCTCGGTGACGGAGACGGGCAGCTCGACGCGGGTCTCCTCGATGGTGGCGATCACGTCGACGGCCGGGTCGAGGCGGCGGGTGCCGAGCACCGGGTCCGGGCCCTCGACGATCTTCTTCCACAGCTCCAGCTCGGCGACCCGCGCGGGGCTCGCCGCCTCGTCCGCCAGGGCGTGCGCCCAGCGGCGCATGGACGTGGCCACGGCCGGGAGTTCGGGGTCCTGGCCCTGCCGGATCCGGTCCCAGGCGACGGCGAGGTCGGGGGTGAGGATGCGCCAGGAGACGCCGTCGACGACGAGGTGGTGCAGGGCGACGAGGAGCCGCCCGGGAGCGGACGCGTCGGTTCCGGACGGGTCGAACCACACGAACTGGGCGATGGTCCCGGCCTCGGGGTCCAACCGCTCGGCGGCGGCGTCCAGTTCGGTACGCAGCGACGCGTGCCACTCCTCGCTGTCCCAGCGGCCGTCGCACGCGACGCGGTGGATGAGGGCGTCCACGTCGACCGAGCCCTCGGGCGCGACGACGAGGCCGCCGCCGTCCTCGTTGACGAGCTTGGCGCGCAGCAGGTCGTGCCGGTCGATGACGGCGCCGAGGGTCGCGGCGAGCCCGGCGCGGTCGATGCCCGCGGGCAGGTCGAGCGCCATGGCCTGGAGGAACCGGTCGAAGCCGGGGCCCCAGCCGCGCAGCAGGTGGGCGACGGGAAGCAGCGGCATCCAGCCGGTGCCGCCGCCTTCGAGCTCCTCCAGGACGACGGCCGCGCCGGCCTGCTTGTTGGCGACGGCGACCTCGGCGAGCCGGGCGACCGTACGGGACTCGAAGACCTCGCGCGCGCTGACCTCAAGGCCCTGCGCCCGCGCCCGCGAGACGACCTGGATGGACTGGATGCTGTCGCCGCCGACGGCGAAGAAGTCGTCGTCGATGCCGACGCGGTCCAGGCCGAGCACCGCGGCGAACGCGGCCGCGAGGACCTCTTCCTCCTCGGTGCCCGGCGCGCGGTACACCCCGCCCTTGAACTCGGGCTCGGGGAGCTGCTTCTTGTCGACCTTGCCGTTCGGGGTGAGCGGAAGGCGGTCCAGGACCATGACGGTGGCGGGCACCATGAAGTCGGGCAGGCGCTCGCCGAGGTAGCCGCGCAGCTCGCCGGCGGCGAAGCCGGAGTCGAAGGACATGTGTCCGGTGCCGCCGCCCTTGGAGGCGGTGTCGGTGTCACCGGCGCCGGCCGGGACGACGTAGCCGACGAGCTGCTTGCCGCTGCCGCGGCCCTCGTGGACGACGACGACGGCGTGCGCGACGCGCGGGTGGGCCATCAGCGCGGCCTCGATCTCGCGCAGTTCGATGCGCAGGCCACGGATCTTGACCTGGGTGTCGGCGCGCCCGTGGAAGACGAGCTGCCCGTCGGCGCCCCACTCCACCAGGTCGCCGGTGCGGTACATGCGCTCGCCGGGCTTGCCGAAGGGGCAGGCCACGAAGCGCTCGCTGGTGATGCCGGGGCGGCCGAGGTAGCCGCGGGCGAGGGGCGCGCCGGCGATGTACAGCTCTCCGGCGACGCCGTCGGCCACCGGCTTGAGGTCGTCGTCCAGGACGTGGGCCTCGGTGTTGGATATGGGCGCGCCGATGGGCGGGACCTTGCCGTCGCCGGCGAGCGGGGCGCTCATGGTCACGCCGACGGTGGTCTCGGTCGGGCCGTAGCCGTTGATCATGCGGCGGCCCGCGGCCCAGGTGGCGACCAGTTCGGGCGCGGTCGCCTCACCCGCGACGGCGAGGCTCCGCACGGTCGGCAGCGATCCGGTCGGCAGCGCGGCGAGCACGGCGGGCGACATGACGGCGTGGGTCACGCCGTGCCGGTTGATGGTCTCGACGAGCGGGGCGCCCGGGGAGAGCTGCTCCTTGTCGGCCATGACGAGCGTGGACCCGGAGAGCAGCGACATGCCGAGCTCGCCCACGGACACGTCGAAGCTCGGCGATCCGAACTGCAGGATCCGGCTGTCGGGCGTGACCTTCATCCGGTCGAGCATCGCGCCGACGAGGTTGGCGATGCCGGTGTGCGTGACGGTCACGCCCTTGGGGCGGCCGGTGGAGCCCGAGGTGTAGATGACGTACGCGGCGTTGGCGACGGTGAGCGGGCAGGCGCGCTCGGCGTCGGCCACGACGCCGTCCGGGTGCGCCGCGACCGCCGCGACGATCTCCGCGTCGTCCAACCGCACCATGGGCGCGGGCAGTTCGGGGAGTTCCGCGATCGTGCCCTCGTCCACAAGGACCATGGCGGCGCCGGAGTCCTCGACCATGAAGGCGATGCGGTCGGCGGGGTAGGCGGGGTCCACCGGCAGGTAGGCGCCGCCCGCCTTCATCACGCCGAGGACGGTCACGCACCACTCGGGCGTACGCCGCAGCGCCACGCCGACGACCGTCTCGGGGCCGACGCCGCGCCCGATGAGAAAGCGCGCGAGGCGATTGGCCCGCGCGTCCAGTTCCCCGAAGCTCAGCGAGTCGTCACCAAGGACGACCGAGGTCGCTTCGGAAGCCGCGGCGACCTGCCGCTCGAACAGTTCAGGAATCGTCCCCACCGGTACCGGTACCTCCGTGTCATTGAGCTCGCCCGACAACGAACCCTGCTCAAAAGAACACAAAGCGACCATCCCCCACAGTGGTTAGACGTTGAACCTGAAGCCGGAGTCATTGATTGATCCATGCCGCGGAGGCCGAGCGGCAAGCGCGCACGGGTGAGTAGAGCCCGAATACCCTATTCACCCACGCAATTGATCGCCCGCGTCGCTTCCTCGGTTCGGCCTAACGGCCAGAACCCGCTCGCTGGGCGGCTCTTGTACTCCCGTTGCTCCGACAGGCTCGTACCTCGGGGCGGCGGAGTCAACCGCCATCAAGAGCGCCCCGGTCGCCGTTGTCGCAGGTCCTTCGCGCGCCATTGCCCGCAGGTGTGGCGACGGCCACTTCACGGAAATGCCGAGTGAAATGGAGAACACCGGACGACAACCGGGCGATGTCATGTACTCAGTTGCCATCGGAGTCCGGGTATGAATTACCCCCGCCCCCGTGCACCGAGCTTATGAGGGCCCGTCCGGCGGGGGCAAGGCGGAGGAAATCCGCGACGTGTCAACATTGGGCGCCGGGCGCGCGAGGGTTTCTGGTGTCCTGTCGCCGGGACACCCCAGGTCGGACGCAAGGGCAGAGCGGCGGAGGGTACCCGAAAAACAACCGGAACTTCTCATTCCGCACTGCTTCCTTACGGCTTCCCTCCGCGTGCGGGCCTTCGCGCGGGCCTTACTCCCGTGCCCGTACAGTTCGGGGGTGCCGTCGTACAGCATTGGCCAGGCAGCGACACTCCTCGGCGTGAGCGCGGAGACCGTGCGCCGGTGGGCGGACGGCGGCCGGCTGCGGATGGAGCGCGACGGCGCGGGCAATCGCGTGCTTGACGGCGTGGGCCTCGCGGAGTTCGCGCGCGAGCGGGCGCGGGGCGCGCATCCGGTGCCGGAGCGCGTGGCCACCTCCGTGCGCAACGCGTTCACCGGGATCGTCACCGCGGTGCGCCTCGACGACGTGGCCGCGCAGGTGGAGATCCAGTCGGGACCGCACCGCCTGGTCTCCCTGGTGACGCGGGAGTCGGTGGAGGAACTCGGCCTGGAGGTCGGGGTCATGGTCACGGCGCGGGTGAAGTCGACGAACGTCCATGTCGATGTTCCCTGACCGCGTCCGCCTTCCCTGACCGCGTCCGCCTTCCCTGACCGCGTCGGCCCTCCCTGACCGCGTCGGCCCTCCCTGACCGCGTCGGCCCTCCCTGACTGCGCGTCAGCGGCAGAGCAGCGCGGCCCGCAGGTCGAGCTTGTGGTCGAGGCGGGACAAGTCCCGTCCGGTGAGGGCTTCGACGCGCTGGATGCGGTAGTGGACCGTGTTCACGTGCAGATGCAGGGCCTTGGCGGTCCGCGCCCAGGACCCGTTGTTGCCGAGGAACACTTCGAGGGTCTCCAGGAGCATGCCGTACGACGCCTTCGACTCCTTCAGGAGCGGGCCCAGCGTGCTGCTCCGATAGGCCGCGCGTACGTCGTCGGGGACCCCGGCGAGCAGCGCTTCGAGGGTGGACAGGTCGTCGACCGCGGTGACCCGGGCGGCACCCGGTGCGGTGTTCCTGGCCCCGGCGAGGGCGTAGCGCGCCTGCACGAGGGCGCGCCCCAGCTCGGCCGGGCCCTTGACGCGGGCGCTGACCCCGGCGTGCGGCACGGCGTCGGGGCGGCAGGCGTGCAGCAGCGGCCACACTTCCCGCAGCCGCTCGGGGAGTTCGTCGTCGGCGCCGGTGTGGACGACGGCCACGGCTTCGCCGCCGGGGCGTGGGGCGAGGGCGAAGTACGCGGAGGCCGCGGTGAACAGGGCGGAGGTGGCGGACGCCGACACAGGAGCGGAGGCAGCCGCGGCGCGCAGGTGCCGCAACGCCTCGGCGAGGAGGTCACGACCCGCGTCGGGATGTCGCCCACCGCCCTCCGGCGCGGCGACGACGACACGGTAGGCCCCCTCCCCCGGCAGCCCGCAGGACCGCACCGCCTCCGCCAGGGCGTCCGCGTCCGGCGCGGCGGTGTCGGCCAGGGCGATCAGCGCGATGAGCGCGTCGTGCGCCCGCGCCCGCTCCCGGGCGACGTCGCCGCCGCCGTGCCGGTGCCGGTGCTGGGCGAGCACCTCGGCTATCTCGTGCAGCACGCGGGGCGGCGCCGCGTCCTCCTCCCCCAGGTGCAGATGCCAGGCGTCGTACGCGGTGGCGTCGGCCTGCACGCGCAGGGTGGTCCCGGTCGCGCCGTGCAGTCGGCGGGCGGCCTCGGGGGCGGGCAGCGCCGGGGCGGACGAGGTGCGGGCGACGGTCCGGCCGCTGCTGGTCAGCAGATGGCAGGCGGGCGTACCGAGGTGGGCGAAGGCACTCTCCAGGAGCTCCGCGGGGCCCGCGCCGAGTTCGAGGAGCCGGCTGAGCTGGCCGCGTACGTTCTCCGGAAGGGCGTGGTGCGGGGCGGGGCGGCGGCTGAGGTCGCCCCACTGGCGCAGATACACCGCTTCGGTGACCGCGCGGAAGCTGGTGCGCGCGGGCACGGAGAGCAGGGCGACGCGGTGGGCACGGCAGGCGTCGACGAGTTCGCCGGGGACGGCGCCGTGGGTCTCCTCGCCGGCGAGCAACGCGACCGCGCCGCCCGCGCGGAGGGCCGCGACGAAGCGGTCGGCACGGGCGCGGCCGTCGTCGGGCCGCCACCACACGAGTCCGCTGAGGACGATCTCGCCCGGCTCCAGGAACCGCGTCGGGTCCTCCAGGTCGGTGGCGGTGACCCCGGCGATCTCCCGGCTCATCAGGTGCTCGTCGCCCCAGACGAGCGTGATGCCGAGGCCCTCGATCGTGAGGAGGTGGTCGACGTGCATGCGGTGGCTCCTTGCGCGGCTGCGGGAAGATCCCGCGCCTCACATTCACGAGGCGAATACGAGGTTGACCATCGTAAATGCCAAGGTGTTCGGCGAGAACGCCTCTTGGTTGAACATCCAAGGAGTGGGCCGCGGAGCGGTCGTTCTTCCGTGTGCGGGACCAGTCGTACGCGGCGCCCCCGGCGGGCTTCACTGGCTGGAAACCGATGGCTCGGACAGGGACCCGGGGCGCCTGGACGGGCTCCGGGCCCCGGGGCCGGACGACAGGGGAAGCAGGGGAAGCCATGGACCTCAACACCGTGCTCGACGTGCGCGACGCCCGGCGGCGCGAGCCCTGGCGGCCGGGCGACGCCTGGCTGGGCGGGGGCACGTACCTCTTCTCCGAACCGCAGCCGCACCTGCGCCGCCTGGTGGACCTGAGCCGGATGGGCTGGGAGCCGGTCGCCCTGCGCCCTGACGGCGCCCTGGAGATCGCGGCGACCTGCACCGTCGCCACGCTCGCCCGCTTCGCGGCGACGACGCTCCGCGCCCCGGCGGCACCGCTGTTCGAGCAGTGCTGCCGCGCGTTCCTGGCCTCGTTCAAGATCTGGAACATGGCGACGGTCGGCGGGAACCTCTGCAACGGGCTGCCCGCCGGGCCGATGATCTCGCTGACCGCGGCACTGGGCGGCGAGTGCCTGCTGCGGTCGCAGCGGGGCGCGGTACGCCGCGTCGATGTCGCGGACTTCGTCACGGGCGCGGGCCGAACGGTCCTGGACGAGGGCGAGTTGCTGCGCTCGGTGACCCTGCCGGCCCGCGCCCTGCGCTGCCGCACCGCGTTCCGGCAGGCATCGCTGTACGGCCTCGGGCGCTCCGGCGCACTCGTCATCGGCGCCCTCGACCCGGCGGACGGCTCCCTGACGGTGACGGTCACCGCCGCGACCGTGCGGCCCGTCCGGCTCTGGTTCCCGCTGCCGCCGGACGCGGCGGGGCTGCGGGCGGCGCTGACGGCGGCGGTCGGGGCGGACGAGTGGTTCGACGACATCCACGGACTGCCGGAGTGGCGGCGGCACATGGCGTTCCGGTACGCGGAGGAGGTGCGGCGCGAACTGAACCCGTACGGCGAGGTGCCCGCCCCGGCGAACCCCGAACCCGCCGCCGCACGCCCCACCGAGGAGCCCACCCGATGAGCTTCCACATAGCCATCAATGGCCGCCCCTGCTCCGCCGAACCCCGCCCCGGCCAGTGCCTGCGCACCTACCTGCGCGAGCGGGGCTGGTTCGGGGTGAAGAAGGGCTGCGACGCCGGGGACTGCGGGGCCTGCACGGTCCACGTGGACGGCGAGCCGGTGCACAGCTGCCTGTACCCGGCGGTGCGCGCCGAGGGCCGCGCCGTCACCACCGTCGAGGGCCTGGCCTCCCCCGACGGCGAACTCCACCCGGTCCAGCGGAAGTTCCTGGACGCGCAGGGATTCCAGTGCGGATTCTGTACGGCCGGATTCCTGATGACCTCGGCCGCCCTGGAGGCCGAGCGGGGCACCGCGCACGACGACGGCAAGCTCGACGACCTGCCGCGCGCCTTCAAGGGCAACCTGTGCCGCTGCACCGGCTACCGCGCCATCGAGGACGCCGTACGCGGCGTCACCCACACCGAACGCCCCGCCGCCGGGCAGGCCGTGGGCCGCAGCCCCGGCGCCCCGGCGGGCCCCCAGGTGGTCACCGGCACCGCCCGCTACACCTTCGACGTCGACATCCCCGGCCTGCTGCACATGAAGCTGGTCCGCTCCCCGCACCCGCACGCACGCATCGTCGCCGTCGACACCGGCACGGCCCTCCAAGTCCCGGGCGTGCACGCGGTGTTCACCCACGAGGACGCCCCCGCCCGCCGCTACTCCTCGGCCCGCCACGAGCACCCCACCGAGGACCCCGACGACACCCGCGTCCTCGACGACACCGTTCGTCACGTCGGCCAGCGCGTGGCCGCCGTGGTCGCGGACAGCGAGCAGGCCGCGGAGGAGGGCTGCCGGCGCGTCGAGGTGACGTACGAGCAACTCCCGTACGTCACCGACCCCGAGGAGGCGATGCTCCCCGGCGCCCCCGCCCTGCACGCCGACAAGGGACCGGAGTCCCGCATCGCCCGGCCCGACCGCAACGTCGTCGGCGAGGCGCACGGCGAGATCGGCGACGTCGAACGGGGCTTCGCCGAGGCGGACTTGGTCGTCGAGGAGACGTTCCGCACGCAGCGCGTGCAGCACGCGAGCCTCGAAACGCACGGCTGTGTGGCGTACTTCGAACCGAAGGCGGCCGACGACGAAGCCAGCCAACGGCTGACCGTCCGCTCCTCCACCCAGACCCCCTTCCTCACCCGCCGAGCCCTCTGCGCCCTGTTCGACCTCCCGGAGGACGAGGTGCGGGTGATCGCGGGCCGGGTCGGCGGCGGGTTCGGCGGCAAGCAGGAGATGCTGACGGAGGACATCGTGACGCTGGCGGCGCTGCGGCTGCGCCGCCCGGTGAAGCTGGAGTACACCCGGGCCGAGCAGTTCTACGGCGCGACGACCCGGCACCCGTTCAAGGTGACGATCAGGATGGGCGCCCGCGCGGACGGCACCCTGACGGCGTTCAGCTTCCGGGTGGTGTCGAACACGGGGGCGTACGGCAATCACGGCCCCGCGGTGATGTTCCACAGCGTGGGCGAGTCGATGGCGATGTACCGCGCCCCGCACAAGAAGGTCGAGGCGTACTCCGTCTACACCAACTGCGTGCCCGCGGGCGCCTTCAGGGGATACGGCCTCGGCCAGGTGACGTTCGCGGTCGAGTCGATGCTGGACGAGCTGGCCCGCCGCCTCGGCCTGGACCCGCTCACCGTGCGCGAGCGCAACATCATCGGCCCCGGAGAGCACATGCTCACCCCGCTGGGCGAGGAGGAGGACCTGCACATGGCGTCGTACGGCCTGGACCAGTGCCTGTCGGTGATACGAAACGCGACCGCGGACACCGAGGCGGACGAACCCCCGAAGGGCTGGCTGGTGGGCCAGGGCACAGGTCTTGCAATGATCGCGACAGGCCCGCCGGGCGGCCACTACGCCGACGCGAGGGTACGACTGCTGGCAGACGGAACGTACGAAGTAGCCGTAGGCACCGCCGAGTTCGGCAACGGCACCACCACCGTGCACCAGCAGATCACGGCGGGCGCCCTGCACACGACAGAGGACAAGGTGACGGTCCGTCAATCAGACACCGACGTCGTACGTCACGACACGGGCGCCTTCGGCTCGGCGGGCACGGTGGTCGCGGGCAAGGCGGTGCTGCTCGCGGCGACGGCGCTGGCCGAGCAGCTGCGGACGTTCGCCGCCCGGCACACGGGAGTCGCCCGGCACCTGTGCCGCCAGGGAGCGGAGGCGTTCGACTGCGCGGGCCGGACGGTACCGCTGAAGGAACTGTTCGAAGCAGCCCAAGCAGCAGGCGCGGAAGGGGAGTTGGTGGCGGACGGCCACTGGGGCGGCTCACCGCGCTCGGTGGCGTTCAACGCGCAGTGGTTCAAGGTGGCGGTGGACCCCGGCACGGGCGAGATCCGCATCCTGCGCAGCGTGCACGCGGCGGACGCGGGCAAGGTGATGAACCCGATGCAGTGCCGCGGCCAGGTGGAGGGCGGCGTCGCCCAGGCACTCGGCGCGACGCTCTTCGAGGAGGTCCGCGTGGACGACCGCGGCGAGGTCACCACGGCCGCCTTCCGCCGCTACCGCCTCCCCCAGTACGCGGACGTCCCGCGCACCGAGGTCCACTTCATGAACACGACGGACGCCATCGGCCCCCTGGGCGCCAAGTCCATGAGCGAAAGCCCCTTCAACCCGGTCGCCCCCGCCCTCACCAACGCCCTCCGCGACGCCACCGGCATCCGCTTCACCGAACTCCCGGTGACGCGGGACCGGGTGTGGGTGGCGCTGCGGAGCCTGCCTCCGAGACATTGAGCCGCAGTCCCCGCGCCGCCGCCGGAGAGCAACCGGGGGCTACTTCTCCCGCAGTAGCGCCAGCTCGGCGTCGATCGCCCCGCGCATCAGATCACGCGCATGATCGATCTGCAGCCCGCCGCTGAGCCAGCGCATGCTGAGCCCTTCGAGCAGGGCGGTGAGCCGCTCTCCCGCCGCGGCGAGGGCAGGCGCCGGGGTCGTCGGCTGCACCTGACCGAGAAGGGCCGCGACCTCCTGCACCCACGTCAGGGTCGCCCTGGCGAGGTCCTCGCGCAGCACTTCGTCGAAGACCGCGCTGGCCCGCAGCTCGCCCCAGGCGGAGCTGTTCTCCCTGACTTCCGGGGTGTCCTGAAGTTCCAGGAGGAGGGTCTCTTCCAGTTCCTCGCGCGGAGCCAGGGGTTCGGCGTCCGCCGCGCGGCCGGCGGTGTAGCGCTCGGCGCGGTCGTTGATGAACTCGAGCGTGTGGCGCAGGATCCCGGTGCGGTCCTTGAAGTGGTAGTAGATCAACCCGGTCGAGACGCCCGCCTCGGCGGCGAGCTCTTCGACGCGCAGGCCACGTACACCGCGACGGGCGATGAGCCGTGCGGCCGCTTCGAGGATCTGAGTAGTGCGTGGCGCCATGATTCCGAACCCTATCGGGCCGATACCGACGCACAGCGCCCTCCCTTTGACTGAATTTTCAGTTCATGCCACAGTCGAGACGGGACAGCGAGGAGCGGCCCGTCCGCTCACACCCTGCTCCCCTGTCACGCGCCCTTCACGTGTCACGCGCCGTCCGCGCGCTCGTCGAGCGTCGCGCCATGCCGACGGCTAGCTTGATCCCCATCACGATGATCGGAGTTCACCGTGTCCCTGCCCCTCCCCTTCCCCTCCCGCCGCTCAGCGCTCCGCGCAATCGCCGGTATCGGCGCCATGGCCCTTGGCGCCTCGGCCTGCGGACCCGGCGACCAGATCGCGGGTGCCGCGAGCACCGCCGGTGACGAGGACACGGCGGCGAAGGGGCTGCGCATGGGTGCCGAGTGGGAGAGCCACGCGCGCACGTTCATGTCATGGCCGGCGCTGGAGTCGGTGTGGGGGGAGGACCTCCGCTACGTGCGCGAGGACATCGCGCGCATCGCCCGCGCCATCGCGGAGTACGAGTACGTCGTGATGATGGCCAGGCCCGACCAGCAGAAAGCCGCGCAGAAGGCGTGCGGGCGCGACGTGGAGGTCATCCCGCTGGCCGTCGACGACCTGTGGGCGCGCGACACCGTGCCGGTGTTCGTGGAGCAGGACGGCGACGTCATCGGCGTCGACTTCAACTTCAACGGGTGGGGCAACAAGCAGGAGCACACGAACGACGGCCAGGTGGGCCGCGCCCTCCTGTCGAAGTACGACATCCCGCGCAGGAAGGCCCCCCTGGTCGCCGAGGGCGGCTCCTTCGAGGCCGACGGCGAGGGCACGCTCCTCATCACCGAAAGCTCGATCGTCAACGACAACCGCAACCGCGGGAAGAGCCGGGACCAGATCGAGGCCGAGCTCAAGAAGACCCTGGGCATCAAGAAGGTGATCTGGCTGGCGGGCGTACGCGGCGAGGACATCACCGACGCGCACGTGGACAGCCTCGTACGCTTCACCGCGCCGGGCGTGGTCCTCCTGGACAGGGCGCACCCAGACACTCCTGCCGACTCCTGGTCACGCGCAGCAGACCAGGCAAAAGCGGTCCTCACCAAGGCGACGGACGCCAAGGGCCGCCCCTTCGAGGTCATCGACCTCCCCCAGCCGGACCTGTACGAAATCACCGGCGAGGGCGACGACTTCGTCTCCACGTACGCCAACTTCTACGTCGCCAACGACTCCGTCTTCCTCCCCAGGTTCGGCGACCGCAAGGCCGACAAGCGCGCCCGGAGCATCCTGCAGGAGCACTTCCCCAAGCGGGACGTCGTGCAGGTGAGCATCGACACCATCGCGTCGGGCGGCGGCGGCATCCACTGCTCGACACACGACGAGCCCGGCAAACCGGCCGACTGAGCCCGGGGGATCTGGCCCCAGTTCGGAGAGCGCGAGGCCATGGACACCCGGAACCGAGCGGGGGGTGCGGCTCCCGACCGGGTGGACATCGACGCGTCGGTCCAGCGGGTGGACGCCGCGTGCCGGGAACTGGTCCTGCGCGTCCTCGTCACCCCGCGCGGAACCCTGGCGGAAGCGGACGGCTTCTCCCCGGCACGGACGCTCACGATGCAGAACTCGTCCTCAATCCGCCGCGATCTCACGTTCCCGGCCCACAGCCGCATCGCGACCGTGGACGTACCCGTCACCCTGACGTCCGGATCGATCACGGACTACCCGTTCGACGCCTAACGACGCGGCGCTGGAGTTCAGCGCCGTACAGGGCGACGAGCCCGTACCCGTCCGCATGACACTGTCCAACACCGACGCCCTGTTCGCGGCGACGGTCGACACAGCCGAGACAGACGGCGCCGCGGTCTTCCACGCAGCCCTCGTCCGCTCCACCAGCGTCCTCATCTTCGCCGTGTTCATGATGGCGGCCATGTGGGCCCTGGCCCTGGCGGTCCTGATCGGCGCCTGATTCCTGATCACCCGCCACAAGGGCCTGACCTGGCCCGCCCTCGGCTGGATGGCCGCCACCCTCTTCGCCCTGGCCGCCTTCCGCAACACAGCCCCCGGCACACCCCCCATCGGCTCACTCCTGGACTACGTGGCGTTCCTCTGGGCGGAAACACTGATCGCGTTCTGCGCCATCACGGTGGTGGTCATGGGGTTGCGCCGGGAGGCCGCCCTGTCAGGCCTGCCGGACCACTCCTGACGGACGTCGCCTGCGAGGCCCACACTGCACCTCACGCACTCCACGTGTTGCAGCTCCCCCGGCAGGGTCGACTCGCGCCTCATGCCCCGCGCCAGTTCTCCGGCCACCAACTCGGGAGCGGACGCCGCGGACCTCGCGCTGTACCGGGAGAAGTTTCGACGGCGCCTGCCGAAGTCGCTGGACGAGTTGCAGGGCCCCGCCCAGGGGGTCGTGGAACTGCCGCTGCACATGGCCTGGTCCGGGACGACCTCGTACGACATGGCCAAGCCACGTCAGCGCATGGGCCTGTACCGCACCGTGCGCGCTGTATGGGAAGACGTCTTCCCCCAGCTCGCCCCCGCACGCGGGCGGCCGCGTGACGGACATGCCGGAGCTGCACACGCGGCTCCTGGCTGACGCCATCGCATCAGCTCCCCGTATCCGCTGGTCGTCACGGGCGGATACACCGTGCGGGCCCACCGCCTCTGTGCACGCGCTGGAGACCGCCCCACTGTCCGCCCGCTTCACCGTGTCCGACCCGGCCACCGGGCAGGAATGCGAGGTCGACATCCTCAAGGAGACCTTCTGGCGGCCTGTCACCCAGAGCCCGTACGGGCCCGTCCTCGCGGAGGAGGGCGTGATCGGGATCAAGGTCCGCGCCCTGGCCGACCGTGGAGCACCACGCGATCTCCTCGACGTGTTCACAGCATCCCGCCGCTGGACCAATGCCGAGCTTGAAGAGTTCGGCCGCCGCCACGCCCGTGGCCGCTTCGAGCGCGGGGATCTGCAGTCGAACCTCACTGGCGCCGAGTGGGCCGATGACCTCGCTACCCGTCACCTCGAAGAGGCCGGCGACGTACTCGGTGTCTGGCCGGCTTTCGGCAAGGTGATCGTGAAAGGCGACCGACCGCCCGGACATGCAGGCGGCCGGACCGGGTGTCACACACGCTGTCACACGCGAAGCGCCACGCACTGGCGCAACAGCGGCTCCAGGCGCAATTGGTTGTCCTCGCGATCGAATACCTGAAGAGCGTCGAGGCAGTTGACGATCCACCGCGCCTCGTCCTCGTCCTCGATCTTGAGCGCCACAGCGGTCACCGCGCCCTCCAGATCGAACGGGCCGTCCTTGAACTCTTCGTCGAGGGCCCGATACCCAGCAGCAAGCAGCGGGTCCGCGTACATGCCGGTCGCCTCCGCGAAGGCACGGGCTTCAGTCCGGTCCGCGCGGAGGCCCGCCAGGCGGCGCAACACGTCGTCGGCGTCGCCCAGTTCGCCGTGCAGTCGATGTGCTCGACCGACCAGGAGCGGCCAGCCGCCGGTCAGCTCGTGGAGACGGTCCAGGCGGTCCTCCGTGTGGAACATGTTGACACGCTGAGCCCAGCCGCGCAGGCTGCGACGGTCGTGGCGGCGCAGCACCACCGGGGCGGCCGAGGTGGCTTCGGTTCCCGTCAGCAGGGTTCGCCACAGGGCCAGCTGTGTGGTGTCAGTGACAAGGACGACCGCGCGGGTGACCCCCGGCGTGACGGGCAGCAGTGTCTCGGCCAGGTCGACGGCCTCCCGGCAGGTCTCAGGCCGCACCGGGTCCCGATAGTTGACGAAGTCGCTGATGACAACACGTCGTTCACGAGGGCGTCCGCCGGTGAGTTCCTGCTTGTAGACGCTGGGCTTGCCAACCGGCGGCAGCGTCCAGCCATCGATCGGCCCGGCAATCGTACGCAAGGTCCGGGTGACGTCGGTGACTCCGGTGGCGGATGTGCCAAGGACGACTCTGGTTCGGCTGGACCGCTCGCCCAGAAGGTCGTCGAGCTGGGTGTTGGTCAGCGGAGCCGGCTGGCCGTCGGGCAGCTCGGGGCGGCCCTCCTGCACGATGCTCTCCTGGAGTTCACAGTCCTGTTCGGCCCTGAGCAGGCGAGCCTCCACCTCGTGGGAGGTACCGATCATGCGCAGGGCGTTGGGGCCGCGCAGATGCCAGCCCAGTCCGTCGTGGTTGGGCGCGAGGATACCGAGGCCGACCATCTCGGAGAGGTAGGCCCGGAAACCCTCGGTGTCGAGCTGTTCGAACCCCTTGCGCCAGTACGTCTCGCACTCCTCGCGCAGTTCGGTGTCGCTCAGCCGCACCTCCAGGCCATGATGGCGGGCGTGGTATGCCAGAACGTTGGCGATTACGTCGTAGCGGTGGTCGAGGCTCAGCGTGTCCTTGAAGGCCGCCGAGATGCCGTCTCTGAGAGCGGCGTCCGACTCCACGACCTCGATGTCGGTCACCTCCACCTTGTAAGGGGGTCCCTCGGCTCCGCGCCGCGCCCGCTTACGGTGCATCAGCTCAACCAGCCGGTGCCCGAACATCTGGAGCAGGAAGGGCTGGTAGGAGCAGTAGCCGAGCACTCGGTTGACGAGATCCAGATCCTTGAACTCGAACCCGAGCGCCCTCATCGGCTCGACCAGCAGTTCGGCGGCGGACTGGGGAGCCAGCGGGCCGATCACCTTGGGAGTCTGCGCGAGGTGGCCGAACGGCCCGTTGCTCGCGAGCTTGGAGAAGCGCTGCACAGAGTGCAGTCCGGCGAAGACGACCTTGGCGCGGTCCTTGGTGTCGGACCCGAGGCCCTTGAGCTTCTTGGTCTGGTCGAAGCGCGGGGCGTCCGCCTCGAAGAACTGGTCGCATTCGTCGAGCAGGATCAGCAGTCGGCGGCGCGAGTCCCCGTCCAGCCAGGCCCGGATGCCGGCGCGAACCCGCTCGGAGATCTCCTGCCGCTTCCTGCGCGCCTGCGGCTGGTCGTCGAGTACGTGCGCCTCGGTCAGCTCCCGCTCCAGGACGCTCCACAGCGTCTCCGGTCCGAACGAGCTGCCCTTGCCGATGTTCTCCTGGTCAAGGTTGACGTACACCGCCTGGTAGTAGGTGGGTCGTTGCTCCGTGAACCGTTCCCCGGCGTCGGCGAGCAGTGCCGACTTGCCGAGTCCCCGGCCGCCGTAGATGACCTGGGTACCGCGCGGGTCAAGGATGCTCTTGCGTTCGGCGTCACGGCCATAGAACATCTCGCCGCCGATCCGGCCTCGCTTCTCCCTGATATACGGGTTAACGCCGGAGAAGGGCAGCAGTGTCTGCGTGGAAGTGCTGACCTGGCGGTCGCCGCGGGCAGCGAGATAGGCGAGAGCGGCGTCGTCCACGACCAGCAGCGGTTGCAACCGGCCGGAGCCGACGGCGAGTTCGACGCGAGCCTCCCGGCTCAGTGTGCCGAAGTAGACGACGAGGAGGCTCGCGTCGCTGGTGTCACGCTCTGCCCAGCTCATGACGACCTTGGCGGGCGGCCTGCCCCAGACCATCATCACCCGCAGGTTGCCGCCCTGCTCCGAGATCTGCGAGCCGAACGCGGGCGCCTTCGCCCTGCCGTTGACTTCCACCCCGGTTGCTTCGAAGAGACGGTACTCGCGCCGGTGCTGGGACCGGTCGTCGAGCGGCCTGGCGCTCTTGGCGTCGTAGCCGAGGAGCTTCAGGAGCGGCGGCACCTGTCTGGTCGGAGCAACTTGGAGCCGGTCCTTCCGTTCGGTGGCGGCCAGTGCGCGCCACTCTTCGAGGGCGTCGGCCGCGAGTGCCGCTTCTTCGGTGGAGAGGCCTCCGTAGTCCAGGACGGGAAGCGTCGGATGCATGCCGCCGGACCGGACCAGGTCGACGAGGTCGTGGCCGATGCCTCCTGGCAAGCCGTCGGGCACGGCAGGGAAGAAGTCGGGCAGGTGGGACTCGCCTCCTTCGATCTCCGGTACGGGTTCGCCGATCTCCAGGAAGTAGACGAGGTCGGCGGCGGTGGCCAGGTCGTTCGTCTCCAGGCGCCGCAGGACCTGAGCCCGCTCCTCCGAAGTGGGGTCCAGGGCGTCGAGCCGGGCGCGGATCCGGTCGGCCGCCTGCTGCCGGAAGGCGGGCAGGTCACTCCGTACCGTATCGAGCGCCCGGCGCACGTTCAGCAGGTCTTGCCGCTCGGGGCCTTCGAGGCTGTCATGGGCGTCGGCCAGCAGCTCTTGAAGGCCGAGGTCCTGGTCCTCGGTCACGGCACCGTCCGCCTGCGCGCGATGCAGCTCGGCGACGAGTTCGCCGTGTGCCTTGCGCAGCTGCGTGCGCCGGACGCCCTGCCGGTCGTCGATCTCGGTGTCCGTGGGCGGGACGAACTCCCCGGCCCGCGCTGCAGGCAGCAGCCCTCGTCCGGCCAGGTCGACGATGGTACGGGCCGCGGTGAAGGCGTCGTGGGAAAGCCGCTCGTCGAAGGCGTCATGCCAGCTCCGGTCGACCACCCTGAGAAGCGCGTCGAGTGACGGCCGCTCGTCAAGGGTGTCGCACACCTTCAGCAGTTCCGCGTTCAGCACGAGTTCCGGGTCGACCTGACCGCCGGAACGTGTGGTCACGGTGTCACCGGCGAGCAGAGCGAACAGGTCTTTCATCGAGGCGCGTGCCGCCCAGACCGTCGCGGCCGAGATGGCGTCCGAGCGCCGGGCCAGCTGCTCGAGATCACCCAGCGCCGCCACCCTCCCACGCAGCAGGTACTGGCGCAGGGAGGAGATCTCCTTGGCCGCACGGTTGCCGTCGGAACGGTCCCCGCGGCGGGTGCCATCCACCGCCAGACACCACTCCTTGACGAGGCCGACGGCCCGCTCCACGAGATGCACCAGATCCTGCCGCCCGGAGCCTTGCAGCGGCTTGCCGCTGGACGAGCGGTGTTTGCGGTCCATGCGGTCGATCTCGCTGTTGACCTCGGCCAGTTTCGACAGCCGCTCGGCCTGCTCGCGCACCTGCTGCATCGCGTCACGGTTGTCGCCGACGACGGTCATGAGCAGCGATCCGAGCATCCCGTCCTCGGGGGCCAGCCAGCGCTTGGCGATCTCCGTCGCCCGCGCGAACCGCAGCCTCTGCGGTGCGAGCAGGGCACGGCTCTGCTCGCACAACTCCCGTAGCCGGACTGCGCTTTCGGAGCCGTCGGCAGCCAGCGGGGAAGCGATCATCAGAGCACCGCTGAGGGCACGGTCGGCGACGGCGGTCGCCGCCTCTCCGAGCCGGTCCGGGAGCCGAGGCACCAACGCCTTGAGCTGAGCGCCTGCCGAGGGGTCGCCAGTGATCAGTGCGGTACGCAGCAGGGCGGGCAGCAGGAGGAGTTCACTGCCCTCGGTGTCCTGGCCCGCGTATCCGCCATACTCTTGGAGCAGGTCCGCCGTCAGCCGGGCGCCCTGGCTGTCACCAGAGATGAGCAGCGCGGCGGCACCTGCCAGGCGGAGCGCCGCCACCTGGGGCTCGGGGTAGCCGGCAGCCCTCGCCAGATGGTGGGCGAGTCCGAAGCGTCGGTCCACGACCAGTTGCACCAAGGCTCGCTCGGCTACGGCCTCGTCGGTGTCGTCACTCACGGACGCGACTGCTTCCCGGACGGGCGCGCCCTCGGTGGGACGGTTGGTGAGTGCGAGGGGCGCCTGCACAAGCGCGTCCGGGTCCGTGCGGGGTACCGAGTTGCTGTCGGCAGGAAGCGCGGCCTGTGCATCGGTGACGTAGACCGGATCGGGGGCTGCCGACCGGGCGGGCGCGGAGACTTCCGGTTCGGAGACGGGGTGGGGCGCGGTCTCCTCGGTGGAGTGGCCGACAGCCTCCTCTGGCTGGTCGGCCGGTTGTACGGCTCCGGAATCCACAGCCGTCTCGGCGTCTGCAGGATCGCCATCCGCCTCGGCCCCGGCGAGTTCGCGGCCGCCGTCCTCCGGCTGGGCCAACGTCAGTTCAGGGGCCATGACCACCGCCATGGCACACGTGGGCAGCACCCTCACGACCTGCTCCTGCAGAGCCAGGATCTCCGCCGCGGCATCCGCCTGTCGACCCAGCCTGATGAGACGGGCCAAGGCGGCCAACGCGGCGCTTTCCTCCCGTTGCGGCTCCTCCCACACCGGTGTGTCCAACAGACGGCGGGCCGCGCCGCGCACGGTCTCGGCGGCAGCGGCGGCACCGGCGGAGTTGCCCGGACGAGAAGCGACATCCAGCAGTTCCCGCAGCGGCTCCCGTGCCTGAAGATCACGTTCGTGCGCCACACGGTGCGCACGTGCGGCGCGCGTCAAGTCCTCCAGGCGGCGAGGTACTCCCTCGACCCCCGCTGCGCGCAGCACCGCGTGGACGCTGTCGAAGGCGGCACCCAGCGCGGCCAGCAGAGCCAGGTCCTCGTCCGGCGGAGGGCAGCCGTCCACGACCGCGCTGGTCACTTTCTCCGCGGATTGCCGGGCTTGCGCGAGGGCCGACTCCAGCTGTCGGCAGGCCGCCTCTGGATTCGCCCCGTCGTCGGTTCGGGCGCCATCGGACGCCGTGGCGGTCATACTGCGGGAGCTGTCGGGGGTGGAAGCCACGATCTCGGAGGCGGGGGTATTCGTGCCCGGCCGGTCAGCGGCGGAAGCGTGCACAGGCTTTCCGTCGCCCGCGAGTGGCGGCTCATTGTCTTCCGCTGCGCCGGGGGCGAAGTCCGGGTTCGTCTCCATGATGAACCGCGCCATGGTACCGACAGCGGCGAGCTGAGCCGTCTCCTCGTCGTCAGCCGTCACCGCGAACCAGTCCTGGTCCGCCGCCCAGGCGAGGATGTGCGCGTCGGCGACGGAGGCGTTGCACCACGCGAACACCGTGGCCCGCACGAGCGTCGCGCCCCACCGGGTAACGGGGTCGGGAACCGTATCGCCCTCCTGCGCGAAGACCAAGTTGCCCACCTGATTCATCACGGTGACCGTGAGTCCTTTGATCCCGCATGTGCAGCTGTGCTGCCGCGACTCACGGCGCAGCCGGGCAAGAACGTCCCGGCACAGGGCACTGCTCACCCGTCGAGGGGCCGCCATGCGGATGCCCAGGCTGCCGAGCAACTCCTGCCGGTCTCTTGGCCGCAGGGAGTTGAAGGCCAGTTCCACCATGTCGACCGTGAGATCGCTCAGGGCGGCGACGGCCGGGTGCTCCAAGGCGTTGAGCGCGGCGGCCAGGCCTTCGAGGTCCTGGGCCGAGACGCTCGACGGGGACCACGGCGGCCCCGTGACAACGCGGTAGCGGTCCTGCATGTACACATACTCCGTTTCTGTAAACACCAATAAGAAAGGGGAGAGGGCTGGCCGACCCCGCGGACACGCAAGAGCCACAAAGATCAGCGGCCGCGTGTGTGCTCAGTGACGAACGTGTATCCGTAGGGCAGTTCCCAACCGTCCGCCTTGCCGAGCCTGCCGCAGTACTCACGAAAGGCCGCGCGTTGAACGTCGCTGGGCGAGCACCCCGGTCGCAGGCGGCGCAGATGACCGGGTACGAACTGGATGCTCCGCAGCCCCTCACCACTCGGATCGGTACCGCCCCAGGGACGTATCACCCGCGGCCGGGCGGGGCAGTAGCCGATGAGAAGGATGGTCCGCTGTCCGTCACGCGGCGGGAAATGCGGCTGGCCCCAGACGTCTCGGCTACCGAAGGCCGCTTCCAGGAACCGTTCCGCGAGCAGTTCCGCGACAGCCGATTCCAGAGCGGCGGCCTGTGGCCGGGTCGGTCGACGCCCGTAGACCGCGCTGGGCAGGACCGAACGGTCCATCAAGGCATGGCCATCCAGGGTGAGCAGGCCGCAACGACGCACCGTGCGTATCACCAGCTGCCGAGGGCCGAGCCCGACCGCGCTGTCACCATGGCGGTCACTTCCCGGCACGTCCTCCCTGGTGAGCACACGAGGGTCGTAGCAGTGCCCAGTCTCGCGGTCGCCGACCTGCACCCGTTCGCTGAGCCTCGTCGTGACCAGGCGGATCACCAAGTCGCCACGGAGCTGGCGCAGCTCAATCATGAGGCCAGGGAAGAAGTCGCGGGGCCAGGCTATTCCGGTCAACCGGCCCGATTCGTCGCCGAGTTCGGCGGTGACGTCCTGCACCGCCTCCCTCATGTCCAACACCTCGTCGGCATGGTCGAGTTCGAGCCGGACCGTGGGACGCTCACCGTGAGACCGGAGGAGTTCCTCGACGACGTACGGATGCAGCGGGAACCAGCCCTCGATGAGCTGCGCCAGCCGCAGAGGCGCCCGCCAGACGATCTCCTGCGCATCGCTCCGCAGGAGTTCGCCGGTGCCGAGAGAAGCATCGTCGGCCAGGGGCAGATCGACAGGGTCCAACTCTGTCTCCGGCTCCACTGGCGCGGGCAACGTGGACATCCAGCCGCGTCCGGACGGGACCAAGGGGTCTCCGGGCTCTTCTGCGTCACCGGGATGATGGGACCGCCACACGCCTCCGCTCTCGAAGGCGTCGTCGAGCGTGACCCGAGAGCCATTCGCGAACAGGCCCTGGTCGCTCTCGCCTTGGACGACATCGGCGAGCGCCACGTTCGCCCGGCACACGGCTGCGGCGTACCCCACTCCCCTCAGCAGTTCCGTCGCCCCCGGGAACCTGCGAAGCCGCGGCCCGACCGCTGTGTATACGGTGACCGGCGTGGTGAGGCCGTAGCGCCGCCTCCCCGGGGTGGCGGCGCGTTCGACCGCCGTGGCAAGCGATCTGAGGTCATTACCGCCCAGCGGCCCGGTGTCCCGCCAGCAGTCGGCGAGGGAGGTCCGAGTCATGGCGTAGCCACCCCATGTGCGCAAGGCGGCGCTGGAGTTGAGCGCACCCCGCACTGTGTCGAGCAGGCCGAGCAGCCCCGCCCGCAGATCGTCGTCGTGGGTACCGCCCACCAGCGCGGCGAGGGACACCGGGACGAAGGGGCTGAGCAGCTGCTCCCGTGCCGTCGTCAGAAGATGGTCCGCATAGGCCGTCAGGTCGTCGCGGCGGGCCGCCTCCGGGGACGGGTAGCACACGTCGACCACGACATGGCCATCCTCGTTGATCCAGCGCCGACGCGTGCGTAATCGGTGGAGCTGGGCCGGTGACAGGCTCAGGGCCGGGCCGAAGGCATGGAGGTCGGGTACCAGTAGTTCCCTGCGCCGTGGAGCGGTGACGTTCCCCGGCCTGCCCGGTCCCTCGGCGCCCGCGGGCGCCCCCGACACCCAGGCCGGTATGTCACCGAGGCCTCCCGCCTCCGGGTGAGCACCCTCCCGGTAGACGATCTCGGCATAGAGAGGGTCCGAGCCGGTGGCGACACACACCATGGCACCGACCGGGAGCACAGGAGCGCACTCACCGAAGGTGATCACGGGGAAGTCGTCGAGGCGCAGCGGGCTGCCACCGTAGCCGTCGCCGCCGAGGTCGTAACCGAAGTACACGGCGTTGAAAGCGACAGCGGTGTGCACCGGCGCCGGGCGAGCCGCAACCACCGCTTCGAGGTAGCGGAGCAGCCGATCCCGCTCCTCGTCAGGTACGGCGTCGTAACCCCGTGCCATGGCAGAGGTCAGAAGAGCCCGTCCCCCATACGGATCAGGCACCTCCGTCCCGTCGCGACGCGCCGGTGACGCCTCCGGCCGGCCGCCGGCCTCTCCCGAGGCATACGTGTCCCCACCCATGACACCTCCGCTGCATTACAGGCCGCCCCAGCCTGGATCGCGGTTATTCCGGCAGCCTATGCCTGCGCATGGCGTTCCGCGGCTCTTTCGTCACTTTGTGATGGCTAGGTAGCTGCTCACAGCGAGCCAGACCCTGAAGTGGGAAAACCTCAAAGGCGGAGACTGGTCCACTCTCAGAAGACCGTCGGCACCTTCAGATGCAGCGTCTGACGAGTGCCACGAATCACCAGTTCCTCACCCGACGTCGAAACGCCGGACGGGCGCTGCACATTGCACGCTGGTAAAGCCGCAGCTCAGCATCTTTCATGGCAGATACAGGAGCGCAGCGTGCTCTGTCCCATGGTGCTCCGAAAACAGTCGAACGCGGTCTCACCTTGAGAAGAACCGCAGGTCAGCGCCCCTTCTCAGCAGGCTCCAAAATCGCCACACACTCGACATGGTGCGTCATCGGAAACAAATCAAAAGCCCGAAGCATCCGCACCCGGTACCCGCCCTCCCGGAAGTACCCCAAGTCCCGTGCCAGCGCGGCCGGATCGCAGGCCACGTACGCGATGCGGCGGGCGCCCAGGCTCGCGAGATGGCGGACCGTCGACTTGCCCGCGCCCGCGCGGGGCGGGTCCAGGACGATGAGGTCGACCTCGGTGATGCCGGTGCGCGGGAGGACCGACTCGACCTTGCCCTGTTCGATGCGGACGCGGTCGAAGGAGGCGAGGTTGTGGCGGGCGTCCTCTACGGAGCGCTTGCCGGACTCGATGCCGAGGACGGCGCCCTCGTCGCCGACGCGGTCGGCGATGGCGCCCGCGAAGAGGCCCACGCCGCAGTAGAGGTCGAGCGCCGTCTCGCCCTTGCGCGGGAGGAGGCCCTGCATGACCGCGGTCACGAGGGTGTCCGCCGACTTCGGGTGGACCTGCCAGAAGCCGCCGTTGCCGACGCGGTACGTGCGGCCGTCGGCCCGTTCGCGTACGAAGGGGCGGCCGTGGACGCGGTGTACGCCGCCGTCCTTCTCCTCCACACGGAGGACGGACACCGGCTTGTCGAGTTCGACCAGGGGGAGGCGGGCGCCCGGCCGCGGGGTCAGGATGACCTGGCGGTCCTGCGAACCCGTCGCCGCGATCGCCTCCACCGACTCCATGCCCGACCAGTCGCGCTGCTCGATGCCCAGTTCGGTGACGCCCTCCGCCGCGATCATGCAGTGGTCGATCGGCTCCACCTCGTGGGAGCGGTGGCGGCGCAGGCCGGCGCGGCCGGTGTCGGGGTCGACCGCGTACTGGACTCGGGTGCGCCAGGCCGGGACCTCCCCGGCGGGGAGCTTGTCGCCCTCCGCCGGCATCACCGTGCCGTCCCAGCCGGCCTCCTCGGGCGTCAGCCCGGCAAGGTGCTTCAGCTGCTCGGCGATCACCTCGCCCTTGAGGCGGCGCTGCGCGCCCGGCTTCGCGTGCTGCCAGTCGCAGCCGCCGCAGCGGCCCGGTCCGGCGTACGGGCACGGGGCCTCGACGCGGTCCTTGGACCGGTCGAGGATCGTCACCGCGTCCGCGCGCAGGAAGCGGGACGACTCGTCGCCCTCGGTCACCCGCGCCACGACCTTCTCCCCCGGCAGCGCGTGCCGTACGAAGAGGACCTGCCCCTCCGCCGTACGGGCGACGCAGTGGCCGCCGTGTGCGACGGGGCCCACCTCGACCTCGTACTCCTGGCCCACCAGCGAGTTCTTCGGTTCAGCCTGCATGGCGGGGTGACTCCACAACGTAAGGGGATGTGAGGGGTGTGCGGGGTGTGCGAGACGGCCGCCCTCGCGGACGGCCGGACGCCAGCCGTCCAGTCTACGTGCCGGACCCCCGTCCGCCCGCCAGGAGGGAGGGGGCCGGGAGGGGGCGCGACGCGTACGCCGCCCCCGCCCGTACGCCCGCTACCCCTTCTTCCCCGACTTGCTGGGCTCCTTGGCCCGCTTCTCCACCGGCCCCCGCCGCACCGCCCCCGGCGCGTTCCACTCCTGGCGCCTGCGTGCCCGCTTCTTCGCGGCCTCGGAGGACTCGAGCTGGTAGGGGACGGACGTGACCATCACGCCCGGCGTGAACAGCAACCTCCCCTTGAGGCGCAGCGCGCTCTGGTTGTGCAGCAGGTGCTCGTACCAGTGGCCCACCACGTACTCGGGGATGATCACGCTGACGGCGTCGCGCGGGCTCTCCCGGCGCAGCGACTTGACGTAGTCGATGACGGGGCGCGTGACCTCGCGGTAGGGCGAGTCGAGGACCTTCAGCGGCACGCTGATGTTGCGCCGCTCCCACTCGTCGCGCAGGGCCTTGGTCTCGGCCGCGTCGACGTTGACGCTGAGGGCCTCCAGGGTGTCCGTACGCATCAGCTTGGCGAACGCGAGCGCCCGCAGCGTCGGCTTGTGGATCTTGGAGACGAGGACGATGGAGTGCACCCGGGAGGGGCGCACGCTGTCGTCGGAGGGGCCGTCGGCCGCCGCGATCTCGCCGGCGACCCGGTCGTAGTGGCGGCGGATCGCGCTCATCGTCGCGTAGAAGATGACCATGCCGAGCAGCGCCACCCACGCGCCGTGCGTGAACTTCGTGACGAGTACGACGATCAGGACCAGGCCGGTGAAGAAGGCGCCGAAGGTGTTGATCGCGCGGGAGCGGATCATGTGGCGGCGCTTGCCCGGGTCGCGCTCGGTGGCCAGGTGGCGGTTCCAGTGCCGGACCATGCCGATCTGGCTGAGCGTGAAGGAGACGAAGACGCCGACGATGTAGAGCTGGATCAGCCGGGTGGAGTCCGCGCCGTAGATCCAGACGAGCAGCGCCGCGGCGCCCGCGAGGAGCACGATGCCGTTGGAGAAGGCGAGGCGGTCGCCGCGGGTGTGCAGTTGGCGCGGCAGGTAGCGGTCCTGCGCGAGGATCGAGCCGAGCAGCGGGAAGCCGTTGTACGCCGTGTTGGCGGCGAGGAAGAGGACAAGCGCGGTGGCCGCGGCGAGGACGATGAACAGGAAGCTGCCGTTGCCGAAGACGGCCTCGGCGACCTGGGAGATCACCGGGTTCTGGACGTAGTCGCCACCGAGGGCGGCGCCGTTGTCGAGGAGGTCCTTCGCGGGGTTCTCGGCCATGTGCACGTTGGTCGCCATGGCGAGGCCGATGATGCCGCAGAACATGGTGACGGCGAGGCCGCCCATCAGGGCCAGCGTCGACGCGGCGTTCTTGGACTTCGGCTTGCGGAAGGCGGGGACGCCGTTGCTGATCGCCTCGACGCCGGTGAGCGCCGCGCAGCCGGAGGAGAAGGCGCGCAGCAGCAGGAAGACCATGGCGAAGCCCGCCAGGCCCTCGTGCTCGGCCTTGATCTCGAAGTCCGCGGTCGGGGCCTTCATGGTGTCGTCGAGGACGAAGCCCCGGTAGGCGCCCCACGCGATCATGATGAAGACGCCGGCCACGAAGACGTACGTCGGAATCGCGAAGAGCTTGCCGGACTCCTTCACGCCGCGCAGGTTCATCAGCGTCAGGAGCACGATGACCGCGACCGCGCAGAGCACCTTGTGCTCGACGACGAAGGGGACGGCGGAGCCCAGGTTCTCGATGCCCGAGGAGATCGACACGGCGACGGTCAGGACGTAGTCGACGAGCAGCGCGCTCGCGACGGTCAGACCGGCCTTGGGCCCGAGGTTGGTGTTGGCGACCTCGTAGTCGCCGCCGCCGCTCGGGTACGCGTGCACGTTCTGGCGGTAGGACGCGACGACGGTGAACATCAGCACCACGACCGCGAGGGCGATCCAGGGGCTGAAGTGGTACGCCGACACGCCTGCCACGGACAGGACGAGCAGCACCTCGCCGGGGGCGTACGCGACGGAGGACAGCGGGTCGGACGCGAACACGGGGAGGGCGATGCGCTTCGGCAGGAGCGTTTCTCCGAGCCGGTCGCTGCGCAGTGCGCGCCCGATGAGGATCCGTTTGGGCACGTCGGTCAGTTTGGACACGCAGAGGATCGTAAGCGCTCCGTCAGCGCGCCGCCCACCCAGTACCCCGGACCTGTCAAGAGCTTCTGGCCAGAAGCTTAAAGAGATGTTCAAAAGGTGAGTGGACGGACCGGGCGGCGTGCTTGCACCGTCCGGTCCGCCCACTCAGCGTTCGCGGCTGCGCGCCGCGTCTCCGCTCACCGCTCGCGGGCCGTTCCCGCCCCCGCCAGCGGCGGTTCCGCGCTCTCGCCGGCCGGGGCCGCGTACCCGCGGGTCAGTCGCTCCTCGGCCCGCCGCACCGCCTTCGACGGCCACCACGTCGCCCGGCCGAGCAGCAGCAGCGCCGCGGGCAGGATCATGACGCGGATCACGAAGGCGTCGAGCAGGACGGCCACCGCGAGCACGAAGCCCATCTGCTTCATCTCCAGGATGTGCAGCATCACGAAGCTCGCGAAGACGGTGACCATGACGATCGCCGCGCTCGTGACGACCTTGGCGGAGGCCGCGATGCCGTCGATCACGGCCTGCCGCGTGGGCACGCCGTTCAGCGCGGCCTCGCGGATCCGGCTGACGACGAACACCTGGTAGTCCATCGAGAGCCCGAAGAGGATCACGAAGAGGAAGAGCGGCACGCGCGAGGAGATGCCGTGCAGGGAGACGAAGGACAGCAGGTCCTCGGCCCACTCGCCCTGGAAGACGAGCACGAGCAGCCCGAGCGCGGAGGCGGCCGAAAGGAGGTTGAGGCCGATGCCGAGCAGTCCGAGGACGACCGACCGGAACGCGTACACGGTCATTGCGAACGTCATCAGGAGCAGCAGCCCGAGCACCAGCGGCAGCTTCTCGCTCTGGTGCTCCACGTAGTCCACACCGCGCGGCACATCACCGCTGACACCCGTCTCGACGCCGTCGAGCTTGCCGACGGTCGCGGGCAGGTAGTCGTCGCGGATGTGGTCGAGGGCGTCGACGGCCTCTTCGGAGTACGTGGCGTGCCGGGCGCCCAGCTCCAGGGTGCTGACGCGGCCGTCGCCGGAGGTCTTGATCACCGGCTTGTCGTGGCGGGCGAGCAGCGGGTCGGCCGCCGCCTTGCGGTCGAGTGCGCGCAGCGCGCCGACGACCTGGTCCCGCTGTCCGGCCTCGGAGCCGACCACGACCTGGTAGCGGATGCGCAGGTCGGGGAAGGCGGCGAGCATCCGGTCGTAGCCCTGCATGGCGGGGATCTCGCGGGAGAAGCTGTCGCGGGCCGGGTCCTTGAGCTTCATGGTCGCGGCGGGCAGCGCGAGGCCGAGCATGACGAGGACCGACACGCACAGGGTGGCCACGGGGTACTTGCGGGCGGGCGTGAGCAGCGCGTTCCACACGCGGCCCGGCGGCTTCTCGATGTCGGCCTTCACCGTCTTGCCCTGGGCGCGGCGCTTCTCCGCCCGACGTTCCGCGCGCTTGCCGAGCTTGACGAGCATGGCGGGAAGCACGGTCACCGAGCTGATCACGGCGACGGCCACGACGAGGATGGTGCCGGTGGCCAGTGAGTCGAAGATGACGTCGCCGGCCAGGTAGAGCGCGGCGGTGGAGACGATCACGGCGAGGCCGGAGACCACGATCGCGCGCCCCGCCGTCGCCGCGGCGGCCTCGACAAGCGCCTCCGAGGAGAGCCTGCCGCCCGCGCGGGCCCGCTCCTCGCGCTCCCGCTTGAGGTAGAAGAGCGTGTAGTCGACGCCGACGGCCATGCCGATGAGCAGGATCATGTTCATCCCGATGCCGGTGTCGGGCAGCAGGTGCGAGGCGAGCATCGCCAGGCCCATGGTCGCGATGATCGAGGTGATGGCGAGCAGCAGCGGTACGCCGACCATCAGGACCGAGCCGAACACCAGGGCCAGCGTGATCAGTGTCACCGGCAGCGTGATCATCTCGGAGAACGCGAGGTCCTTGCCGCGCTGGTCGTTGACGCCCTTGCTCACGGACGCGGCGCCGGTCTCCTCCACCACGACGTCCGGGTGGGCCTTCTTGACCTTCTCGGTCTCTGCCCGGAGCGGGACGACGTTCTTCTTGCCCTCCTGCTCCGGGCCCTTGAGGGTCACGGGGACGCGAACGACCTTGCCGTCCTTGGAGCGGACGGGCGCCTGCACCTCGGCGACCTCGGGCAGGGCCCGCATGCGCCGTGTGACATCCGCGACGGCCGCGTCGGCGGCGCGTGCGTCGAGGCGCCTGCCCGGCTCGGCGCTGATGAGGATCTGCTCCAGGGGCTTGATCTGGAGGTCGCCCTCGGCGGCCAGGGCCTCGGCGCGCCCGGCCTCGCCGACGCGGAAGTCCTCCGAGGCCGCCTGATTCATCCCGGCCGTGATGCCCGCGCCCAGGCACAGCACCACGAACACGAACCACCCGACGATCGCCCGCCAGGGGTGCAGCGCGCTCCATCGCGCCACCCGCACCGTCATCGACTGCCTTGCGCCGCGCCCCATGTCCGGCCCCCTCGCTGCCATAGCGACCCTCCTACCTTCATGTGTAAGTTGAGACTGACAGGTGAAGGCTGAAGACGTCAACTGTCAGATGACAAAGCACAGAAGGGGAGAATCCGTGAGGGGAAGGGAAGAGTCCGGTGGACGGAGGGTTTGACAGTGGTTCAAGCCATGCGTAAGCCTTGGCTGACAGGTTTCGGGACGGCGCGAAGGCGGGCCATGCAGGCCATGAACAGCGAGGAGCTGCTGGCCTTTCTGGCGGCCGTCGGACACGCGCAGCGCCTGAGGATCATCACGGAGCTCGCCACCGGATCCTTGTACGTCAGCGAACTCGCCCGCCGCCTAGGGGTCTCCCGGCCGCTGCTCTACATGCATCTGGAGCGCCTGGAGAAGGCCGGACTTGTGATCGGCAGGCTGGAGCTCTCCGACGACGGCAAGGCTCTCAAGTACTTCGAACTGGCGCCCTTTGACGTGCAGTTGAACGTCGATACGATTCTCACGGCTGCCCGCCTCGACGAGGCGGACGCCCAGCAGGACAGGTCGGGCGAAGCCGGAAAGCACTCACCAAAGGGGACGCCCCAATGAGCGACGCGATCATCCCGATCGCTTTCTTCCTGATCCTTGCCGGCGCAATCGTCGCGGTGGCCAAGTTCCAGACGGAGCGCAGCCGCGAGCGGGACCGCGAGTACGCGGCAGCGATGGAGAGCTACCGCAAGGCGCTCGACGCCACCACGGCCCAGCAGGAAGCCATCCGCACCCAGCTCACCGAGCTGAATGTCCGGGTCCAGTCGATGGAGAGCATGCTGCGCGCCGTGGACTGAACGCGCACTCGGCCCCTGGCCTTGACGGCAAAGCCGTTAACGTGGACTCGAGCAATGACGGGGAACACCGAGGGCGAGAGTCATGAGTAGGGCATTTATGCAGGTCACGAGGGCCATGAGGAGCGCGGGGTAACGACGTGCACATCGTCATCATGGGCTGCGGGAGAGTCGGTTCCGCTCTCGCGCAGACCCTGGAACAACAGGGGCACACGGTCGCCGTCGTCGACCAGGACCCCACCGCATTCCGCCGCCTGGGCTCCGGTTTCGGCGGCCGCCGTGTGACCGGCGTCGGCTTCGATCAGGACACCCTGCGCGAGGCAGGCATCGAGGACGCCGGTGCCTTCGCCGCGGTCTCCAGCGGCGACAACTCGAACATCATCGCCGCCCGCGTGGCCCGCGAGATGTTCGGCATCGAGAACGTCGCGGCCCGTATCTACGACCCGCGGCGCGCGGAGGTCTACCAGCGCCTGGGCATCCCCACGGTCGCCACGGTCCGCTGGACCGCCGACCAGATGCTGCGCCGGCTGCTGCCCTCCGGGGCCGAGCCGCTGTGGCGCGACCCCACCGGCGGTGTGCAGCTCGCCGAGGTGCACGCGTCGGCCGCCTGGATCGGCCAGAAGATCAGCCGCCTGCAGGACGAGACCGGCGTGCGCGTCGCATTCCTCACCCGGCTCGGCGAGGCGGTCCTGCCGACGTCGCAGACGGTGCTCCAGGAAGGCGATCTGGTGCATGTGATGATGCGCACCGACGAGGTCGAGAAGGTCGAGGCGGCCTTCGCCGAAGGCCCCGAGGAGGGCGGTCACTGATGAGGGTCGCCATTGCCGGAGCGGGCGCGGTGGGCCGTTCCATCGCCGGTGAGCTCCTGGAGAACGGCCACGAGGTCCTTCTCGTCGACAAGGCGCCGACGGCCATCTCCGTCGAGCGCGTCCCGCAGGCCGAGTGGCTGCTCGCCGACGCCTGCGAGATCACGTCCCTGGACGAGGCGGCGCTGCAGCGCTGCAACGTCGTGATCGCCGCGACCGGCGACGACAAGGTCAACCTCGTCGTCTCCCTGCTCGCGAAGACCGAGTACGGCGTCCCGCGGGTCGTCGCGCGCGTCAACAACCCCAAGAACGAGTGGCTCTTCAACGAGTCCTGGGGCGTAGACGTCGCGGTGTCCACGCCGCGGCTGATGTCCGCGCTCGTCGAGGAGGCGGTGAGCGTCGGCGACCTGGTCCGGCTGCTGCGCTTCAGCCACGGCGACGCGAACCTCGTCGAGCTGACGCTGCCGCCGGAGTCGACCCTCGCGGGCACCCGCGTCGGCGACGTCCAGTGGCCCGAGGACACTTCGCTCGTCACGATCATCCGGGGCACGCGCGTCCTCACGCCGACGCCGGACGACTCCCTGGAGGCGGGCGACGAGCTGCTGTTCGTGGCCGCGCAGGCGCGGGAGGAGCAGCTGGAGGACCTGCTCTCGGCCCGAAGGGACAGCCCGTCCGGCGTTTGAGGACGAGGCCCGAAGGGCCGATAGACGGCAACGCAGGTGGGGGCGCCCGGAGAGTTCCGGGCGCCCCCACCTGCGTAAAGCCTGCGGCTAGCTGGCCGCGGCCTTGCGCTCCTCTTCCGCCTTCTCGGCGGCTTCCATCTCCGCGAACACGTCGATCGGCGGCGGCGCCTTCGCCAGGAAGATCCAGGTGAAGTACACCGCGAGGACCATCGGCGGGAGCTTCAGGGCGATCAGGACCCAGCCGAGCTGCTCGGTGTCCGCCCACCAGTACAGCGGGAAGAGGATGGCGTACTTGGCGAGGAAGACCAGGCCCCAGGCCAGGGACGCCTTGGTGTACGCCTTCTTGCGGCCGGGGTTGCGGGTGCGCCAGGAGAGGTTCTCGCGGAACACCGGGCCGAGGAGCAGGCCGAGCAGCGGATAGCCCACGAGCGCGGAAAGGAAGAAGGCCGCGCCCAGGCCGGTGCCGTAGATCATGCCGGGCAGGTAGAAGTCCTTGGCGTTGCCCGTGAACATGGCGAAGGCCACGCCGAACGCGACGCCGAAGACACCGCTGAAGGCGTGCTTCACGGTGTCCCTGCGGGCCAGGCGGACAACGACGAGGATCACCGCGACGGACAGCGCCGCGATCGCCGACAGGTGCAGGTCCTTGTTGATCGTGTAGATCAGCACGAACAGCAGGCCGGGCACCATCGTCTCGACCGTGCCGCGGATTCCGCCGAAGGCGTCGAACAGCGCGGCCTGGGTCAGAGCCCTGGTGTCCGTTTCGGGGGGGTGCTCCCCCACGGCCTGGTCGGTCGGCTTGTCGACTGACGTCACCGGCTACTCCCGTCCGAGCGGTCTGAGTTCGTACTTGGGATTGAAGAGCACTCTGCGGCCTCGGTCTATGGAGATCCGGCCCGACGCGATCAGGCGGCGCCCCGGCTCGATGCCCACGATGGAGCGCCTGCCGAGCCATACGACGTCGAGCGCGGCGGAGCCGTCGAACAGCTCCGCCTCCAGGGCGGGGACACCGGCGCGCGGCCGCAGGGTGACCGTGCGCAACGTACCAGTAACCGTGACTATCTGGCGGTCGTGGCAGTCGCCGATGCGCGTACACCCGGCCGTCTCCGCGTCCTCGCGCAGCTCCTGCGACTCCAGGTCCTGCTGGGAGGACGACAGGCGGTCGAGCATGCGCCGGAAGCGACCGGTCTGCTTGCCGGATCCAGGAACAGCACTCATACCGGAAGGGTACCGGTGGGCACCGACGCCCCCACAATGGGTGCGCTCACCTGTGCATATGCCCGTTCGCTACCGCTCGAACCGGTATCCCATCCCGGGCTCCGTGATGAAGTGCCGCGGGTGCGCGGGGTCCGCCTCCAGTTTGCGGCGCAGCTGTGCCATGTAGACGCGCAGGTAGTTCGTCTCCGTGCCGTACGAGGGGCCCCACACCTCCTGCAGGAGCTGCTTCTGGCTGACGAGACGGCCCGCGTTGCGCACCAGGACCTCCAGGAGGTGCCACTCCGTGGGGGTCAGGCGTACGTCACGGCCGTTGCGGTTGACCTTCTTCGCGGCCAGGTCGACCGTGAAGTCCTCGGTGTCCACCATCACGTCGTCCTCGCCGGCCCCGGTGGGCTCGGCGCGGCGCACGGCGGCGCGAAGCCGGGCGAGGAGTTCGTCCATGCCGAAGGGCTTGGTGACGTAGTCGTCGGCGCCGGCGTCCAGGGCCTCGACCTTCTCGTCCGAGCTGTGCCGGGCCGAGAGGACCAGGATGGGCACGCGCGTCCAGCCGCGCAGCCCCTTGATCACCTCCACGCCGTCCATGTCGGGCAGACCGAGGTCGAGCACGATCACGTCGGGGTGGCGGGCGGCGGCGAGCTGGAGGGCGGTGGCGCCGTCCGGTGCCGCGTCCACGTCGTACTTGCGCGCCTTCAGATTGATCACGAGGGCGCGTACGATCTGCGGCTCGTCGTCGACCACGAGCACCCGGGTCATTCCTACCTGCCTTTCGGGCTTGTCAGCGCCGCTCACGCGGCTTTCGGTGCCACGTGCGCGGCCGGCGGTGGCGGTCATGAGGTCATCTGGGCGGTCAGGTCGGGCACGACGGGCGGTCGCCCGGCCGCCGCCTTCAGGGTGAGCACCATCGTGAGGCCACCACCGGGAGTGTCCTCCGCGTTGAGGGTTCCGCCCATGGATTCCACGAAGCCGCGGGCAACCGCAAGTCCGAGGCCGACGCCGCTTCCACGTGGAGCGTCACCGTAGCGCTGGAATGGCTCGAAGATGCGGTCCTTGGCGTCATCGGGGACACCGGACCCCCGGTCGACGACCCTCAGTTCCACGCGGTCGCCGAGCGCGCTGGCCGAAACGAAGACGGGTTCATCCTCGGGCGCGTACTTGACGGCGTTCTCCACGATGTTGGCGACGGCGCGCTCCAGGAGGCCCTTGTCGACGGCGACCATCGGCAGCGCCTCCGGGATGTCGAGGTCCACGCTGCCGTCGGGGACGCCGCCGAGCGCCATCGGCACCACCTCGTCGAGGTCGATCTCGCGGATCAGCGGGGTGACCGTGCCGGTCTGCAGGCGTGACATGTCCAGGAGGTTGCCCACGAGGTGGTCGAGGCGGTCGGCGCCGGCCTCGATGCCTTCGAGGAGCTCCGCCTGGTCCTCCTCGGACCACTCCACGTCCTCGGAGCGCAGCGAGGACACCGCGGCCTTGATGCCGGCGAGCGGGGTGCGCAGGTCGTGGCTGACGGCGGCGAGCAGGGCGGTGCGGATGCGGTTGCCCTCGGCGAGCGTGCGGGCCTGGTCGGCCTCGGACTGCAGGCGCTGGCGGTCCAGGACCACGGCGGCCTGCGCGGCGAACGCGGCGAGGACGCGGCGGTCCTCGGCGGGCAGCACGCGGCCGGTCAGGGCGAGCGCCATGTGGTCGCCGACCGGCACGTCCACGTCGGCGTCCTCGGGGCGGCCGACGTGCGCGCGGGGGCCGACGCTGCCGGCGCAGGTCCACGGTGTGACGTCGCTCTCGCGTTCCAGCAGGGCCACGGCCTCCATGGCGAAGGTCTCGCGCACCGTCTCCAGGAGGGCCTCCAGGCTGTTCTCGCCGCGCAGCACGCTGCCCGCGAGATGCGAGAGGATCTCCGACTCGGCGCGCAGCCGCGCGGCCTGATGGGTGCGGCGGGCGGCGAGGTCCACGACGGACGCCACCGAGATCGCCACGGACACGAAGACGACGATCGCGACGATGTTCTTCGCGTCGGAGATCGTCCACTGGTGCAGCGGCGGGGTGAAGTAGTAGTTGAGGAGCAGCGAGCCGAACGCCGACGACGCGAGGGCCGGCATCAGACCGCCGAGCAGCGCCGCCGCCACGGTCAGCGTCAGGAACAGCAGCATGTCGTTCGCGAGACCGAGGTCCACGTCGATGCTCGTGAGCAGCAGCGTGAGCAGCGCGGGCCCGCCGATGCCGACCAGCCAGCCAGCGATGATCCGGGAGCGGCCGAGCCGGGCGCCGCGCGCCACGGGCAGCCCGCGCCCCTTGGCGACCTCACCGTGCGTGACGATGTGGACGTCGAGGTCGGGCCCGGACTCACGGGCGACGGTCGCGCCGACGCCGGGTCCGAAGATGTACTGCCAGGACTTGCGGCGCGAGGAGCCGAGGACGATCTGGGTGGCGTTGACGCCCCGCGCGAATTCGAGCAGGGCCGCCGGAATCTCGTCGCCTATGACGTGATGGAACGTTCCTCCCAGGTCCTCCACGAGGGTGCGCTGGACGGCCAGTTCCTTGGGCGAGGCCGCGGTGAGGCCGTCGCTGCGGGCGATGTAGACGGCGAGGATCTCGCTGCCGGAGCCCTTGGCGGCCATCCGGGCGGCGCGGCGTATGAGGGTGCGTCCCTCGGGTCCGCCGGTGAGGCCGACGACGATGCGTTCGCGCGCCTGCCAGGTGGAGCGGATGTTGTGCTCGCCCCGGTACTGCTGGAGGTATTCGTCGACCCGGTCGGCCACCCAAAGGAGCGCGAGCTCCCGCAGGGCGGTGAGGTTTCCGGGGCGGAAGTAGTTGGAGAGGGCCGCGTCGACCTTGTCGGCCTTGTAGATGTTGCCGTGTGCCATCCGCCGGCGCAGCGCCTGCGGCGACATGTCGACCAGCTCTATCTGGTCCGCCCGGCGCACGACCTCGTCCGGGACCGTCTCGCGCTGCCGGACGCCGGTGATCGACTCGACCACGTCGCCCAGCGATTCCAGGTGCTGGATGTTGACGGTGGATATGACGTCGATGCCCGCTTCGAGCAGTTCCTCGACGTCCTGCCAGCGCTTGGCGTTGCGCGAGCCGGGCACGTTGGTGTGCGGCAGTTCGTCGACGAGCGCGACGGCGGGGGCGCGGCGCAGCACGGCGTCGACGTCCATCTCGGTGAACTGCGAGCCGCGGTACTCCAGGTCCTTGCGGGCGATCTGCTCCAGGCCGTGCAGCATCACTTCCGTACGAGGACGGTTGTGGTGCTCCACGAAGGCCACGACGCAGTCCGTGCCGCGCTCGATACGTCGGTGCGCCTCGGCGAGCATGGCGTATGTCTTGCCGACGCCCGGTGCCGCACCGAGGTAGATCCGAAGCTTGCCGCGTGCCATGGCCCCATTGTCTTCCTGAAACTGCTGTGTACGCAGCGTCGACCTTACGGCCAATATTTGCGGCAAAGAGGACGAGGCCGACCTTCCTGAAGCTCCTTGACGCAACCCTGATGCCCTCGATTGCGTCCGCTGTGGGACACGACACACGATTTTCGGCCGCGACAGCACGGCGGGGCCGCCCCGCCGTGGCGGAGCGGCCCCGGTGCGGTCCGGGAGCCCGGGTCAGCGCGGGTTGTCCCCGTGCGTCAGGGTCTCCCAGGCGACGAACAGGTTGTTGGAGGCCGCCGGGCGCTTCTGCTCGGTGAGCCGCTGGGTGTTGTCCATCGGTATCCCGAGACGGTTGTGCAGGGCGTTGTAGCCGACCTCCGTGACCGGCCCGAGGCCGCGCTCGAGCGAGCCCTTGCACAGCCAGCTCGGCGGCGCCTCGCCGAGTTCGTACTTGGCCTGGAAGCCGAGCGCGTGCCGCAGCCGCTCGCCGACGTCCGTGCCGTACAGGTCCTGGCCCTGGATCCGGCTGGTCTCGGCGATGTGCGAGATCGCGGAGATGCCGTAGCCCGTGTGTGTGAAGTCGCGGCAGGTCTCCTGGGTGAGACCGTTCACGAAGGTGCCCTGGCCCTGCCAGTACTTGACGATCTTGTCGCGGGTGTCGAGGTTCTGGCTCGGCACGGTCTTGGGCAGCGCGCCGTCCGAGGTCAGATAGACGTACGCGGCGGTGCGCGTGCGGAACTTCGCCATGGCCTTGTCGTACGACGCCTTGTCCTCCAGGAAGACGGAGATGCCGACCGCCGCCTCCATCATCGACAGCTCCCAGTTGCCGTTGGAGTTCGAGCCGTTGATGAGCTTCGGCAGATAGACGTTGCGGAGCATGGTGGCGAAGCGGCCGGAGTTCGCCCAGTTCCCGGTGTACGTGTGCTTGATGATCTCCGCGGCCTTGGGCCAGGAGGAGCCCGCCCAGCCGGTCTGCAGCGGGGCGTTGCTGTTGGTGTGGTCCTTGATCGTGGCCGACCAGGCGTCCATCAGCTCGATCGACTTCTTCGCGTACCGCTCGTCACGGGTGACGTACCAGGCAAGGGCGGTGGTGTACGCGGCGATCGCGTCCTCGCGCTCGTCGGTGCAGCCGTAGTTGGGGTTGGAGTACGAGCCGCACTCGACGATCGCGCGGGGCTTCGGGGTGCGCGAGAGGGAGGCGTACTTGCTCCCCATCATCTGGTCGTACGCGCCCTTCCAGGGCTGGGCGCCGGCGTTCACCTTCTCGCGGGTGAAGTCCAGCTGCCCCTTGGAGACGGTCACTCCGGGGTGCGCGAAGGCGGCGGGGGCCGCGTCGGCGCGGTCGCCGCCGGGCCAGGCGAGCAGGGTGGCGACGAGGGCGGTGGCGGCGGCCGCGAGGAAGGCCGGGCGTGGTCTGCGGCGGTGGCGTGTGGGGGTGGGGGTGGGCGCCATGAAGAGGCCATCCGTTCGTGTATGTGAACCTCAAGTGCCTTTCTGAACACGCGTGTTGAACGGTGACCATAGGTACGGACCAGACTTCCGTCAAGGCATGAAGAAGGCCCGCGGTGGTTCGGGGAACCGAACCACCGCGGGCCGTGAACAGCCGGAAGAAGGTCAGCCCTTCTCGGCCACCAAGTGCTTCAGCGCGATGTTCAGCTTGAGGACGTTCACCCGGGGCTCACCCATGAAGCCGAGGATCCGGCCGTCGGTGTGGTCGTCGACCAGCTTCTGCACCTGCTTGACGTCCAGGCCGTTCTTCTCCGCGACGCGGTGGACCTGGATGTCGGCGTAGTCGGGCGAGATGTGCGGGTCGAGGCCGGAGCCCGAGGACGTCACGGCCTCCGCCGGGATGTCCCCGACCTTGTAGTCGGCCGTCTCGTTGTCCTTGATGACGGCGTCCCGCGCGGCCTTGACCTGGGCGCACAGCCCTTCCTCGGCCTTGGGGTCGCAGACCTCCGAGTCGCCCTTCTTCATGGACCCGGAGTCGCCCGACAGGTTGGTCGCACCCGACAGGATCAGCTTGTACTGCGTGTTCACGCTGTTCGCGCCGAGCCCGTTGGACGGCCGGGGCTGGAACCACTTCAGGTCCGGCGCCGGGGTCTCCTCGCCCTTCTTCAGCGGCAGGTCGTAACGCTGTCCGATGAGCTCGGAGCCGACGACCTTGCCGCCGTCCTTGATCTCGGAGCCGTTGGCCTTGTTGTTGAACAGGGCCTGGGCGACGCCCGTCACCGCGAGCGGGTAGATCACGCCACAGATCACCGTGAGCACGATCAGGGCCCGCAGCCCGGCGCCGAGCAACCGCGCCGTGTTTCCTACGGATTTGTTCATGGCGATCAACACGCTTTCTGGTTCAACGCAGCCCGGGGATGAGGGAGATGATCAGGTCGATGATCTTGATGCCGATGAACGGCGCCACCAGACCACCGAGCCCGTAGATGCCGAGGTTGCGCCGCAGCATCTTGTCCGCGCTCATCGGCCGGTACTGCACGCCCTTCAGGGCGAGCGGCACCAGGGCCACGATGATCAGCGCGTTGAAGATGACGGCCGACAGGATCGCGGACTTGGGGCTGGACAGGTCCATGACGTTGAGCTTGTCCAGGCCCGGGTAGACCACCGCGAACATCGCCGGGATGATCGCGAAGTACTTCGCGACGTCGTTGGCGATCGAGAACGTCGTCAGGGCACCACGGGTGATCAGCAACTGCTTGCCGATCTCCACGATCTCGATGAGCTTGGTCGGGTTGGAGTCCAGGTCCACCATGTTCCCGGCCTCCTTGGCGGCCGAGGTACCGGTGTTCATGGCCACGCCGACGTCGGCCTGCGCGAGCGCCGGGGCGTCGTTGGTGCCGTCACCCGTCATCGCGACGAGCTTGCCACCGGCCTGCTCGCGCTTGATGAGCGCCATCTTGTCCTCGGGCGTGGCCTCCGCGAGGAAGTCGTCCACGCCCGCCTCGTCGGCGATCGCCTTGGCCGTCAGCGGGTTGTCACCCGTGATCATGACGGTCTTGATGCCCATGCGGCGCAGCTCGTCGAACCGCTCCCGCATGCCCTCCTTGACGACGTCCTTGAGGTGGATGACGCCCAGGACGCGGGCGCCCTCGGTGTCCTCCAGGGCGACGAGCAGCGGCGTGCCGCCCGCCTGCGAGATCTTGTCGGTGAGCTCCTGGGCCTCGGGCGTGACCGTGCCGCCGCGCTCCACGACCCAGGCGGCGACCGAACCGGTCGCGCCCTTGCGGACCTTGCGCCCGTCCACGTCCACACCCGACATCCGGGTCTGGGCGGTGAAGGCGACCCACTCGGCGTCGACCAACTCGCCCTGGTGACGCTCGCGAAGCCCGTACTTCTCCTTCGCCAGTACGACGATGGAGCGGCCCTCGGGAGTCTCGTCGGCCAGCGAGGAGAGCTGGGCCGCGTCGGCCACCTCGGCCTCGGTGGTCCCGCTCACCGGCACGAACTCGGCGGCCTGACGGTTGCCGAGCGTGATGGTGCCGGTCTTGTCGAGCAGCAGCGTCGAGACGTCACCGGCGGCTTCCACCGCACGCCCTGACATCGCGAGGACGTTGCGCTGGACCAGGCGGTCCATGCCCGCGATGCCGATCGCGGAGAGCAGGGCGCCGATGGTCGTCGGGATCAGGCAGACAAGCAGGGCCGCCAGCACGATCATGGACTGCTCGGCACCCGCGTACACCGCGAACGGCTGCAGCGTGACGACCGCGAGCAGGAAGACGATGGTCAGCGAGGCGAGCAGGATGTTCAGCGCGATCTCGTTGGGCGTCTTCTGCCGGGCGGCGCCCTCGACCAGGTTGATCATCCGGTCGATGAAGGTCTCGCCGGGCTTCGTCGTGATCTTGATGACGACGCGGTCGGAGAGGACCTTCGTACCGCCGGTGACCGCCGAGCGGTCGCCGCCGGACTCGCGGATGACCGGCGCGGACTCACCGGTGATCGCCGACTCGTCGACGCTCGCGACACCCTCGACGACGTCGCCGTCGCCGGGGATGACGTCGCCGGCCTCGCAGACGACCAGGTCACCGATCTTGAGCTCGGTGCCGGGCACCTGCTCCTCGGACTTGCCGTCGGTGGAGAGCCGGCGCGCGACGGTGTCCGTCTTGGCCTTGCGCAACGTGTCGGCCTGGGCCTTGCCGCGGCCCTCGGCCACCGCCTCCGCGAGGTTCGCGAAGATGGTGGTCAGCCAGAGCCACGCGGCGATCGCCCAGCCGAACCAGTCGCCCGGGTCCTTGACGGCCAGCACGGTGGTGAGCACCGAACCGATCAGGACCACGAACATCACGGGCGCCTTGACCATGATCCGCGGGTCGAGCTTCTTGATGGCGTCCGGGAACGACTTCAGCAGCTGCTTGGGGTCGAACAGACCGCCGCCGACCTTGCCGTCTTCCGGCTTGTGCCCGGTGGGCACATCCTGGTGCGGCGCCCGCGTGGGAGTGGCTGTGGACGTGGGAGTCATGGAGCCGGGCTCCTCTTGCTTCCTGGTGTCGGTGGTCATGACGCGAGACCCTCTGCGAGGGGCCCGAGCGCGAGCGCCGGGAAGTACGTCAGACCGGTAATGATCATGATGGTGCCGACCAGCAGACCCGTGAACAGCGGCTTCTCTGTACGGAGCGTGCCCGCCGTGGCCGGAATCGGCTTCTGCTCGGCCAGCGATCCTGCGAGCGCGAGGACGAACACCATCGGCAGGAACCGGCCGAGCAGCATCGCGAGACCGATGGTGGTGTTGAACCACTGCGTGTCCGCGTTCAGACCCGCGAAGGCCGAACCGTTGTTGTTGGCGCCGGAGGTGAAGGCGTACAGGATCTCGGAGAACCCGTGGGCCCCGCTGTTGGTCATCGAGTTCTTCGGCGTGTCCATCGCCATGGAGGCACCGGTGAAGCCGAGCACGAGCGCGGGCGTGACGAGGATGTAGCAGGCCGCGAGCTTGATCTCGCGGGTGCCGATCTTCTTGCCCAGGTACTCCGGCGTACGGCCGACCATGAGCCCCGCGATGAAGACCGCGATGATCGCCATGATGAGCATGCCGTAGAGACCGGAGCCGGTACCGCCGGGCGCGATCTCGCCGAGCTGCATGCCGAGCAGGTCGATGCCGCCGCCGAAGCCGGTGTTCGAGGAGTGGAAGGAGTTGACCGCACCGGTCGAGGTGAGCGTCGTGGAGACCGAGAAGATCGCCGATCCGCCGATGCCGAACCGCGTCTCCTTGCCCTCCATCGCGCCGCCGGCGAGGTCGAAGGCCGGGCCGCCGTGGTGGAACTCGGTCCACATCATCAGGGCGATGAAGCCGAGCCAGATCGTCGCCATCGTGGCGAGGATCGCGTAGCCCTGCTTGACCGAGCCGACCATCTTGCCGAAGGTCCGCGTAAGGGCGAACGGGATCACCAGGATCAAGAAGATCTCAAAAAGGTTCGAGATCGGGTTCGGGTTCTCGAACGGGTGGGCAGAGTTGGCGTTGAAGTAACCGCCACCGTTCGTGCCCAGCTCCTTGATGACTTCCTGGGAGGCGACCGCGCCGCCGTTCCACTGCTGCTCGCCGCCCATGAACTGGCCGACCTCGTGGATGCCGGAGAAGTTCTGGATGGCGCCACAGGCGACAAGGACGATCGCGCCGATGACAGAGATCGGAATGAGGATGCGTACGACGCCACGGACCAAGTCGGACCAGAAGTTGCCGAGTTCACCGGTGCGCGAGCGCGCGAAGCCGCGCACCAGGGCCACGGCGACGGCGATGCCGACGGCGGCGGAGACGAAGTTCTGCACCGCGAGGCCGCCGGTCTGCACGACGTGGCCCATGGCCTGCTCGCCGTAGTACGACTGCCAGTTGGTGTTGGCGACGAACGACGTGGCGGTGTTGAACGCCTGGTCCGGGTCGATGGCCTTGAAGCCGAGCGAGCCCGGCAGCGAGCCCTGGAGGCGCTGCAGCAGGTACAGGAACAGCACGCTGACGGCCGAGAACGCCAGGACGCCGCGCAGATAGGCGGGCCAGCGCATCTCGGTGTTGGGGTTGGCGCCGATGCCCTTGTAGATCCACTTCTCGACACGCAGATGCTTGTCGGAGGAGTAGACCTTGGCCATGTAGTCGCCGAGCGGACGGTATGCGAGGGCCAGCGCGGCGATGAGCGCGAGCAACTGGAGCACACCAGCGAGGACGGGGCTCATTTCTTGACTCAGAACCTCTCCGGGAACACAAGGGCGAGGACGAGATAGCCCAGCAGGGCGACGGCCACGACGAGGCCGACGATGTTTTCGGCGGTCACAGCTTCGCCACCCCCTTGGCGACGAGTGCCACCAGCGCAAAGACCGCGATCGTGGTGACGACGAAGGCCACGTCGGCCATCGTGTGCTCCTAGATGAGATTCGGAATTACTGACGTGTCGAGGAAACCGCCTCGCCGGCGGGTTTCGATCGCCGTTGACGCCTCCCTTACGGGCTTTGGCATCGCATTGACGACTCTCTTACGCGTCCCGTTTCAACCAGGGAAAACACCGATGGGCCGCACCCCCAATAAGGGAGTGCGGCCCATCGGCTCGCAACTTTTTCACGCGGCTCGGCCCACCGATCGGGGACCTCTCCGGCGGCCCTGCCGGGCCGGAACGTCAGCGCACTTCGGTGATTTCCGGTCCGCGCGCCAGCTGGCCCATGCCGCCGGAGAACCGGGACGTCTCCTGGTCCTCCTGCTGGACGCCCTCGGGCACCATCTGGGCGTCGTCGGGCAGCTTCAGGACGATCGGGTCACGGGGGGCCATCGGGCCATCGCCGCGGACCACGACCGTGTCCCGGAAGATCTGCTCAAGCAGGCCCGCGGCCTGCGGCTGCACGGCCCCCTGGCCGGAGATCACACCGCGCAGGAACCAGCGCGGCCCGTCCACACCCACGAACCTGACCACCTGGAAGCCGCCCGTGCCGTCCGGCAGCTGCACCGGCACCTGCGCGCGCAGCTCCCAGCCGAGCGGGCCCTCGACCTCGTCGATGACACCGCCCTGCTGGGTGATGCCGGAGGCGATCTCCTCGCGGACCTCGCCCCAGATGCCCTCGCGCTTGGGAGCCGCGAAGCCCTGCAGCTGGACGGCGCTGTCCTGGAGCACGACGGTGGCCGCGACGATGGCGTCACCGGCGACCTCCACCCGGAGCTCCATGCCCTCCACCCCTGGCACGAACAGACCGCCCAGGTCCACCCGGCCCTCGCCGGGCTCACGGACCTCGGAGGCGTCCCAGGGGCCGTCGGGGCGCGGCTCCGGCTCAAGGCGCACGCGATGCGACTCGCCGCCCTCGGCTTCTCCCCCACCCTCGGCACCCTCGGCTTCGTTCCCGGTGCCGTCGACGACCTGCTCGGCCTCGCCCGCCGCGTCCTCGGCGGCACTGCTCTTCTTGCGACGTCCGAACACCGTCACTGTCCTTCCCGGTCGGATACGACCGACGCGTATCGATTCCCACCCGTTTGTTCACCCGAGCTGACGCCCACGGAGGCATGGCCGCCGGTGGACCCGAAGCCCCCCTCGGCCCGCACCGAGCCGGGAAGCTCCGCCACCTCCTGGAAGCGCACCTTCTCGACCTGCTGGACGACCAGTTGGGCAATCCGGTCGAAGCGCTCGAACCGCACGCTCTCGCGCGGGTCGAGATTCACCACGATCACCTTGATCTCCCCACGGTACCCGGCATCAATCGTCCCCGGGGCATTCACCATGGCGACACCGCAGCGGGCGGCGAGGCCCGACCGGGGGTGCACGAAGGCCGCGTACCCCTCGGGCAGCGCGATGGAAACCCCCGTCGGCAGCACCGCCCGTTCACCGGGCGCGAGTTCGCACGCCTCGGTCGTGCGCACATCGGCACCGGCGTCGCCGGGCTGCGCGTACGCCGGCAGCGGTACTTCGGGGTCGACGCGCCTGATCAGCACGTCCAAAGGGGCAGGGTGGGTCACGGGTTCACCTCGAAGGCGCGGGCGCGCCGGATCTGGTCCGGGTCGTTCATGGCCGCACGGATCTCCTCCGGGCGGCCGTTGTCGATGAAGTGGTCCACCTTGACCTCGATGAAGAGGGCGTCGGCGCGCACGGCGACGGGACCCTCGGGTCCGCCGATCCGTCCGGTGGCGGTGGAGTAGATCTTCCGCCCGGACACGGCGGTCACCTCCGCCTCCAGGAAGAGCACGGTGCCCACCGGCACCGGCCGCCGGAAGTCGGTCTCCAGACGTCCGGTCACGGCGATCACCCGCAGCAGCCAGTTCAGGGAGCCGAGCGTCTCGTCGAGCGCGGTGGCGAGCACGCCGCCGTGCGCGAGGCCCGGAGCACCCTGGTGCGCCTCGCGCACCGTGAACTCGGCGGTGATGGCGACGCCTTCACCGGCCCGCGCCTCCAGGTGCAGGCCGTGGGTCTGTCCCGCGCCGCATCCGAAGCAGTGTTCGTAGTGCGCGCCGATGAGCTCGCCGGGCGCGGGCGCGTCCGGGTGGCGGACGGGCGGTATGGCGTCCGCCGGGGGCGTCAGAGCTGCTGATGTACCACTCACAGGCGCAGACCTTACCTCCGCGTCAGCGGCGGTCGCGCACCGTGCCAAGCTTGGGTTCATGCAGCCTTACGAAGAACGCCTGACCGCGCCCCGTTCGTGGTGGCTCGTCTCGGTCCTGGTCGGTGTCGGGGCAGGCCTGACGATGCTCCCGTTCGGCACCCTGCCGCTCCTGGGCGGCCTGGTCGGCGGGACGGCCCTGGCGGCGGTCCTCACCAGCGCGTACGGCTCGGTGCGGATCCGCGTCGTGGCGGGCTCGCTGGTCGCGGGCGACGCGAAGATCCCGGTGACGGCCCTGGGCGAGGCCGAGGCGCTCGACGAGGCCGAGGCCCGCGCCTGGCGTACGTACAAGGCGGACCCGCGCGCGTTCATGGTGCTGCGCAGCTACATCCCGACGGCGCTGCGGGTGCGGGTGACGGACCCGGAGGACCCCACTCCGTACGTGTACGTGTCCACTCGGAACCCCGAGGCGCTGGCCGCAGCCCTGAACGCCGTACGCGCGGCGTAGTCCCCCCGAGGCACGCGCGGCGTAGTCCCCCGCGCGCCTCAGCTCCCCAGTTCCTTGGGCTTGTGCCCCATGCGCAGGGGGTTGAGGGGCGCCTCAAGGGGCGGAAGTTCCGGCAGGGCGTCCCACGGCACCTGAGCCCGACGCAGGTCGGCTCGCACCCGCTCGGCGAGCTTCTTGGTGTCTCTGCGGTTCATCACGGCGCCGACGGCCGCGCCGACCATGAAGGGCAGCAGGTTCGGAAGGTTCCGCACCATGCGCTTCATGATCTGCTGCCGCAGTTCGCGCTTCATCTGGCTGCCGAGCGCCGCGTTGATCGACGCGGGCTTGACCACGTCGATGCCGCGCTCCTCGGTCCAGGCACGCAGATAGGCCGTGCTGCGCTCCTTGAGGTTGCCTTCGGGACGGCGCCCGTAGACCTCGTGCAGCTCGGCGATGAGCTTCAGCTCTATGGCCGCGACGCCGGTGATCTCGGCGGCGAGCTCGGCGGGCATCGCGGGCGGCACGGGCAGCATCGCCGCCGCGCCGACTCCGGCGCCCACCGTGGAGCTCGCGTTCGCGGCGCCCGCGACGAGCTTGTCCGCGAGCTGCTCGGGGCCGAGGCCCGGGAACTGCTTGCGGAGCGTCGCCAGGTCGCGGACGGGCACCCGCGGCGCGTTCTCGATGATCCGGTCGGCGAGGTAGCCGATGCCGGCCTTGGCGCTACGCCCGCCGCGGCGCGCCCCGTTCATCAATCCGTTCGTGACGGCGGCGAACCTGCGGCCCTTGGTCGAGGGCCCCTGGTCTTCCGCCGCCGCGCCGTCGCCGTACCGCAGGGCGTCCGCCGCTTCGAGGGCGGACGTCTCCGGCACGTCCGGTGCGGAACCGCGCACCAGCGCGGGGACCGCTTCATATGCCGCCTCAGCGGCCCTGTGCGCCCCTGCGGGGTCGTCGCCCCGCTCTGCCGCGCCGGCCGACTCGAGCGAGGCCTCAGGGCCCCGCTCGTCGTCCGACGCGCGCTCGGGCACGTCCGCGTCCGCTCCCTGGTCCTGGAAGCGGTGCTTCCTGGGCGGGGTCGAGCCTGTCACCCGACCCTGCCTCAGTCGCAGTCGCGGCAGATGGGCTGGCCGTTCTTCTCCCTGGCCAGCTGGCTGCGGTGGTGCACCAGGAAGCAGCTCATGCAGGTGAACTCGTCCTGCTGCTTGGGGAGCACGCGCACGGCGAGCTCCTCGTTGGACAGGTCGGCGCCGGGCAGCTCGAGGCCCTCGGCGGCCTCGAATTCGTCGACGTCGACCGCCGAGGTGGACTTGTCGTTCCGCCTCGCCTTGAGTTCCTCGATGCTGTCCTCGTTGACGTCATCGTCGGTCTTACGTGGGGTGTCGTAGTCCGTTGCCATGTCGCTCTCCCCCTCTGGGTGTCTGCGGTGTCTCAGCGCACGTAACGCGTGAGAGGCCGGACTTGTGCCCGACCTGAGGCGGAGATTTTGCCTCACATCAAGGTCTGTTACTCAATCGACACCCAACCGCACCCCTGAAGAGGTGATCGGTTTGGATGGCGATCGGGACCGTACACGGTCCGAATGTCGCACTTCACGGGCGCCACCCCGTGTACTTCCCGTGATCAAGACCCCTGAAAACCCGGATTTTCCCGGCTTTCCGGCAACTTTGACGGTCACGGAGAGTAGATGGCCGAAAAATCGTCGCTGTGATCGATCACACAGGAAACTTCAGGGACCAGGTCCCGAAAATTCCGCGTAAAGCGAACATCCTGACGCTTCCGCGGCAGCATCTCAGATCGGCAGGGTGACTCGCATCACGAGCCCACCCCCCTCGCGCGGCTCCGCGATGATACGGCCCCCGTGGGCGCGCGCCACCGACCGGGCGATGGACAGGCCGAGGCCCACGCCCTTGTCGCTGCCGGTGCGCTCCGTACGGAGCCTGCGGAAGGGCTCGAAGAGGTTGTCGATCTCGTACGCGGGCACCACGGGTCCGGTGTTGGTCACCACGAGGACGGCCTGCCCGTGCTGGGCCTCCGTGGTGACCTCCACCCACCCCTCTTCCTTGACGTTGTAGCGCACCGCGTTCTGTACGAGGTTCAGCGCGATGCGCTCCAGGAGGACGCCGTTGCCCTGGACGACCGCGGGGCCGCGCTCGCCGCGGATCTCGACACCCTTCTCCTCGGCCTCCGCGCGCGCCTGGTCCACGGCGCGGTCGGCGACCTCGGCGAGGTCCACGGGCTTGCGCTCGACGAGCTGGTTGTCGCTGCGGGCGAGCAGCAGCAGGCCCTCCACGAGCTGCTCGCTGCGCTCGTTGGTGGCAAGGAGCGTCTTGCCGAGCTGCTGCAGCTCCACGGGTGCGCCGGGGTCGGACAGGTGCACTTCGAGGAGCGTGCGGTTGATCGCGAGCGGGGTGCGCAGTTCGTGCGAGGCGTTGCCGACGAAGCGCTGCTGGGCGGTGAAGGCGCGCTCCAGGCGGTCCAGCATCTCGTCGAAGGTGTCCGAAAGCTCCTTCAACTCGTCGTCGGGGCCGTCCAGTTCGATCCGGCGGCTCAGGTCCGTGCCCGCCACCCTGCGGGCCGTGCGCGTGATGCGGCCGAGCGGGGACAGGACGCGGCCCGCCATCGCGTACCCGAAGGCGAAGGCGATGACGGCGAGGCCGAGGAGGGCCAGCAGGGAGCGGCTCAGGAGGTTGTCCAGGGCCACCTGGCGCTGGTGGTCGGTGCAGACGCTGATCGCGGCGTTGAACTCGGAGAGCGTCAGGTTGCCCGAGGCGGCCTGCTGGCAGTTGTCGCTGGTCACCTTGATCTCGCGGCCACCCACGATCTTGAACAGCGGTTCGTTGCCCGAGTTCAGCCCCTGCGCGGCGAGGAGATAGATGATCGAGAGCAGCAGGATGCCCGCGATCAGGAACATCCCGCCGTACAGCAGCGTGAGCCGTATGCGGATGGTCGGGCGCAGCCACGGGAAGGGCGGCTCGACCTTCCTCGGGTCCCACGTCGGCTTCGGAGGCGTCGCGGGGGGCGCCGGGGTCGCGGCCACCGGGTCAGATCCGGTAGCCGGAGCCCGGCACGGTCACGATGACGGCGGGCTCGCCGAGCTTGCGGCGCAGGGTCATGACCGTGACGCGGACGACGTTGGTGAACGGGTCCGTGTTCTCGTCCCAGGCCTTCTCCAGGAGCTGCTCGGCGGAGACCACAGCGCCCTCGCTGCGCAGCAGCACCTCAAGGACGGCGAACTCCTTGGGCGCGAGCTGGATCTCCTTGCCGTCCCGGAACACCTCGCGGCGGTTCGGGTCGAGCTTGATGCCGGCACGCTCCAGGACGGGCGGCAGCGGCACGCTGGTGCGCCGCCCGAGGGCGCGCACACGGGCCGTGAGCTCGCTGAACGCGAACGGCTTGGGCAGATAGTCGTCCGCGCCGATCTCCAGGCCCTCGACGCGGTCGCTGACGTCGCCCGACGCGGTGAGCATCAGGACACGTGTCGGCATGCCGAGCTCGACGATCTTGCGGCAGACGTCGTCGCCGTGGACGAGCGGGAGGTCGCGGTCCAGGACCACGACGTCGTAGTCGTTCACGCCGATGCGTTCCAGGGCTGCCGCGCCGTCGTACACGACGTCGACGGCCATGGCCTCCCGGCGCAGTCCGGTGGCCACGGCATCGGCGAGCAGTTGCTCGTCCTCGACGACGAGTACGCGCACGGCGCTTGTCCTTCCTCTGTGCCCCGCGCACGGTCACGGCAGGGCAGGTCTTTACGTGGAGTGAGACCTCCATCCTGCCCCTTTCGGCCATAAACCGGCTGTAAGGCGGTCCGGCGCCCCGGGAATGCGGGATTTTCTCGTCCGGTTGAGGTTTCTGCGGAAGAGGGCGGGGGGAGGACGGCTTTACACCCCGCGATCACGCTTCGTATGTGGCACGCCACGACCTGCTTCACGCAGCGGGCGCCGGACGTGATCGCCCTTTTCTCCACGGCACACCCCCGTGCCACCGACCCACGACCCAGCCGAGGGGGCGCAACCATGGACGCATTCACCGCAGGTCTCCTGCAGCGCATAAAGACCACGGAGTCCGACCTCACGCGGGCCCGCGAGACGGGCGACGACTTCCTGGCGGAGGTCGAACTGGCCGAGCTGGAAGACCTGCACCGCCTGGCAGCCGAGCACGGCGTGGAGGTCGCCGCCGCGATCTCCTGACCCTTCCTGACACCGCCCGACCGGGATGTCTCCAGCGTCCGGTCGGGTCCGCACACGACAGGGCCCCGGCACCTCAGCGAGGTGTTCGGGGCCCTGTCGTGTGCGGGTGCGGAGGCGGCCGGTCAGTCGTGCCAGGCGCCGAGGTCGTCCAGGAGGGTCTGGAGGGGCTCGAAGAGGCCGGGCGGGCCCGCCACGGTCAGCTCGCCCGACAGGGGCTCTCCGGGGCGGCCGCCGGTGCGGGCGCCCGCCTCCCTCGCGATGAGGTCGCCGGCCGCGAAGTCCCAGGGATTCAGGCCCCGTTCGTAGTACGCGTCCAGGCGGCCCGCCGCCACGTCGCACAGGTCGATGGCCGCGGAGCCGCCGCGCCGGATGTCCCGCACGCGCGGCAGCAGGTGCCGGGCGACCTCGGCCTGGTGGGCCCGCCGCTCGGCGACGTACCCGAAGCCGGTGCCGATGAGGGCCTGCTCGAAGGGCGGCGCCGGGCGGACCCGGGCGGGCCGGTCGCCGACGTACGCGCCCTCGCCGAGGACCGCGCGGAAGGTCTCGCCGCGCACGGGCGCGTGCACGACGCCCACGAGGGTCTCGCCGTCCTTGCGGGCGGCGATGGACACCGCCCAGTCCGGGCGGCCGTACAGGTAGTTCACGGTGCCGTCGATGGGGTCGATGACCCACTGGACGCCGCTGGTGCCCTCGGAGCTCGCGCCCTCCTCGCCGAGCACGCCGTCGCCGGGCCTGCGGTCGGCGAAGAAGTCCGTGATCAGCTTCTCGGAGGCGATGTCCATCTCGGTGACGACGTCGACGGCGCTGCTCTTGGTCGCGGCGACGCCGAGGTCGGCGGGGCGGCCGTCGCGCAGCAGCTCGCCGGCGCGGCTCGCGGCTTCCAGGGCGACGGCGAGCAGTTCGGCCTTGAGCTGGTCCTGCTCCTGGCGGGCGGGGTCGGTCACGGTGCTCCTCGGTGCGTCACGCTAGGCGAACGGGCTGTCGGCGCCCGCGGCCGCGGGCTTCGGGGTGCGGGCCGGGCAGCAGCCCACCGGGCACAGGTCGTGGCTCGGGCCGAGCGCGCCCAGGGCGCACGGCGTCATCGCGCGCCCGCTCTCGGCGTCGGCGCGCTCCAGGACGAGCTCGCGGACCGCGGCGGTGAACCGCGGGTCGGCGCCGACGGTGGCGGAGCGGCGCACGGGCAGGCCCAGCTCCGCCGCCTTCGCCGTGGCCTCGGTGTCGAGGTCGTACAGCACCTCCATGTGGTCCGAGACGAAGCCGATCGGGACCATGACCACGGCCGGGGCACCGGCTTCGTGCCGCTCCTCCAGGTGGTCGCAGATGTCGGGCTCCAGCCAGGGGATGTGCGGGGCGCCGCTGCGCGACTGGTACACGAGCTGCCAGGGGCGGTCGACGCCGGTCTCCTCGCGCACCGCGTCGGCGACGAGGCGGGCCACGTCCAGGTGCTGCCTCACATAGGCGCCGCCGTCGCCGTGGTCCTCGACCCTGCCGGAGGTGTCGGCCGCGGCGGTGGGGATGGAGTGCGTCGTGAAGGCCAGGTGCGCGCCCTCGCGCACCTCCTCGGGGAGGTCGGCCAGGGACTTCAGGACGCCGTCGATCATGGGGCGTACGAAGCCGGGGTGGTTGAAGTAGTGCCGCAGCTTGTCCACGCGGGGCACGTCGAGGCCCTCCTCGCGGAGCGTGGCGAGGGCGCCCGCGAGGTCCTCGCGGTACTGCCTGCAGCCCGAATACGACGCGTACGCGCTGGTGGCGAGGACCAGGACGCGGCGGCGGCCGTCGTGGACCAGTTCGCGCAGAGTGTCCGTCAGGTACGGCGCCCAGTTGCGGTTGCCCCAGTACACCGGCAGGTCCAGGCCGTGCTCCGCGAAGTCCTTGCGCAGGGCGTCCAGGAGGGTGCGGTTCTGGTCGTTGATGGGGCTCACGCCGCCGAAGAGGAAGTAGTGCTGCCCCACCTCCTTCAGGCGCTCCTTGGGGATGCCGCGGCCACGCGTCACGTTCTCCAGGAACGGGACGACGTCGTCCGGTCCTTCGGGGCCGCCGAACGAGAGCAGCAGCAAGGCGTCGTACGGAGTGGGATCCAGCGCTTCGGACATGTCTTTGATCCTGCCACCCGCCACTGACAGGCGGGAAACCGCCGTCCGTCCACGCCGTACTGCCGCATGAGAAACATCAGTGCGATCCAGCCCTTGGACCCGTAAGCTGTATCGACCATCTTCACGCCTTACCGGAGCCTGTCGTCCGAGCGCTCCGGCGCCCCCGCGGAGTCCCACGTGCCGAGCCCCTACCGCGCCATATTCGCCGCCCCAGGCTCCAAGGGGTTCTCCGTCGCGGGCTTCCTCGGGCGGATGCCGCTGTCGATGATGGGCATCGGCATCGTGACGATGATCTCCCAGCTCACCGGGCGGTACGGCCTCGCGGGCGCGCTGTCGGCCACCGTGGCGCTGTCCGCCGCGGCGATCGGCCCGCAGATCTCCCGGCTCGTGGACCGGCACGGCCAGCGGCGGGTGCTGCGGCCGGCGACGCTGATGTCCCTGGTCGCGGTGACGGGGCTGCTGCTCGCCGCGAAGTTCGAGACGCCGGACTGGACGCTGTTCGTCTGCGCCGCGTTCGTCGGCTGCGTACCGAGCGTGGGCTCGATGGTCCGGGCCCGCTGGGCGGCCCTGTACCGCGACACCCCGCAACTGCACACGGCGTACTCCTTCGAGTCCGTCGTGGACGAGATCTGCTTCATCTTCGGGCCGATCATCTCGATCGGCCTGTCCACGGTGTGGTTCCCCGAGGCCGGGCCTCTCCTTGCGGGCTGTTTCCTCGCCGTGGGCGTCTTCTGGCTGACGTCGCAGCGTGCCACCGAGCCGGTGCCGCATCCGCGCGAACACCACACCGGGGGCTCGGCGTTGCGGTCCGGCGGACTGCAGGTGCTCGTCGCCACGTTCGTCGCGACCGGCGCGATCTTCGGTGCCGTCGACGTCGTCACGGTGGCGTTCGCCGAGGACGAGGGCCACAAGGGCGCCGCGAGCCTGGTGCTCGCCGTCTACGCGCTCGGCTCGTGCCTGGCGGGGGTCGGCTTCGGGCTGCTGCGCTTCAAGGGGGCGCCGGCCCGCCGCTGGCTGCTGGGTGTCTGCGCGATGGCCGTGAGTATGATCCCGCTTCAATTGGTCGGGAACCTTCCGTTTCTGGCCGCGGCGCTCTTCGTCGCGGGCCTGTCCATCGCGCCGACGATGATCACGACGATGGCCCTCGTCGAACAGCACGTACCACGCGCGAAGCTCACCGAAGGCATGACGTGGGTCAGCACGGGACTCGCCGTCGGTGTGGCGCTCGGCTCCTCGATGGCCGGCTGGGTGATCGACGCCTCGGGGTCGCGCGCGGGGTACGTGGTCCCGGGGGTGTCCGGGGCCGTCGCGGTGATGGTGGGATTCCTGGGGTATCGCCGGCTGCAGCGGCCGGTTCCGCGACGGGGAGGGACCCATGAGCACGGGAACGGGCACGGGAGCGGGCAGGGGAACGGGAGCGGGACCGGGAGCGACCGGCGGGAAGAAGCCGACGACCTGGCGTAACTGGGCCGGTACGGTCACCGTGCGCCCCGCGCGCGAGGCCACGCCCGCCTCGGTGGACGAACTCGTCGCCGCCGTCCGCCGCGCCAAGGAGGACGGCCTGACCGTCAAACCCGTCGGCTCCGGTCACTCCTTCACGGCGGCCGCCGCGACCGACGGCCTCCTGGTGCGGCCCGACCTCCTCACCGGCATCCGGAAGATCGACCGCGCGGCCGGCACCGTCACCGTGGAGGCGGGCACTCCGCTCAAGCGCCTGAACGCCGCGCTCGCCCGCGAGGGCCTGTCGCTGACGAACATGGGCGACATCATGGAGCAGACGGTCTCCGGGGCCGTCAGCACCGGGACGCACGGTACGGGCCGCGACTCGGCGTCGATCGCCGCGCAGATCACGGCACTTGAGCTGGTCACCGCCGACGGCCGCGTCCTGACGTGCTCCAAGGACGAGCACTCCGACATCTTCGCCGCCGCCCGGATCGGGCTCGGCGCGCTCGGCGTCATCAGCGCGATCACGTTCTCCGTAGAGCCCACTTTCTTCCTCATGGCCCGTGAGGAACCGATGACCTTCGACCAGGTCACCGCCGAGTTCGACCAGCTCGTCACCGAGAACGAGCACTTCGAGTTCTACTGGTTCCCGCACACCGGCAACTGCAACACCAAGCGCAACAACCGCAGCGTCGGTCCTGCCGCTCCCCCGAGCGCGATCAGCGCCTTCGTAGAGGACGAAGTCCTCTCCAACGGCCTGTTCCAGGTGGTCAATTCGCTCGGCCGCGCCGTGCCCGCCACCATCCCGGCCATCGCGAAGATCTCCAGCAAGGCGCTGTCCGCCCGCACCTACACGGACATCCCCTACAAGGTCTTCACCAGCCCACGCAGGGTGCGCTTCGTGGAGATGGAGTACGCCGTCCCGCGCGAGGCCCTGGTCGAGACGCTGCGCGAACTGAAGTCGATGATCGAGCGGTCACCGCTGCGCGTCAGCTTCCCCGTGGAGGTCCGCACGGCCCCCGCGGACGACATCGCGCTCTCCACGGCCTCGGGCCGCGAGAGCGCGTACATCGCCGTCCACATGTACAAGGGCACGCCGTTCCGCAGCTACTTCAGCGCCGCGGAGCAGATCTTCACCGCCCACGAAGGGCGGCCGCACTGGGGCAAGCTCCACACCCGGGACGCCGCGTATCTGGCCAAGGCCTATCCGCGCTTCGCCGAGTTCACCGCCCTGCGGGACCGTCTCGACCCGGACCGCCTGTTCGGCAACCCCTATCTGCGGCGGGTGCTCGGCGACTGACGCCGCGCACCCGCCGGGTCGCTCACTGGTCCGGCGCCTGCTGCTGCTCCTGGACGCTGCCGTTGCCGTTGCCCGGACCGCTGCCGCCGCCGTTCGACGGGGTCGGCGTGGGCGTCGGGGTCGGTGTCGGGGTGGGCGTCGGGTCGGTCTTGGAGCCGTCGCCCGAGTCGCCGCCGTCGCCCTTGTCGGTACCGCCGTCGCCGCCCTGCTCCTTGCCGGAATCCTTCCCGGAGCCGGTGTCCGAGCCGGTGTCGTCACCCGGCGAGGGCTTGCCCGACGGGTCCTTGGACGTGCCGCCGTCCTGCTGCGAACCGTCGTCGGTGCCGGACGTGCCGCCGTCCGACGGCTCGTCGGAGCCACCGGTGGAGGGCTGGTCGTCCGACGTGGACGAGGAGCCGCTGCGGCTGAAGGCGTCACGGACCGTGGTGCTCTTGTCGTCGCCGCTGAAGCTCTTGCCGCTCACCAGCTCGTACGTGGTGATCCCGGCGAGGGAGACCCCGAAGACCAGCGCCGCGGCGACCAGCGGCCGCTTCCAGCTCCGCACGCGCGTGCGGTGCGTGGTGCCTTCGGAGAACTCGTCCGAGGGGAGCGGGGGTCCGGCGGGGGCCATGCCACCGGCCGGTACCGCGTGCGTCTCCGGGGCACCGGCCTGGCGCAGGACGCGGGTCTCCTGGTCGCCCGACTCGTGGTCGCGCGGCAGGAACCGCGTGGCGTCCACGGAGCCGAGCATTCTCGTCTGCTCGGGGTCGGTTCCCGCTACTGGGAGAGCCATCGTCGGGTCAGCGGGGTCGACCGCCGGGAGCGCGGTCGTGGGATCGGCGTCCGTCGCCGCCCTCCCCCACGACGTCGTGACCGGCCCCGTCCCCGCCGCGGAGTACGCCGCCGTCCTGAACGTCTCCGGCACCGGCGCGGCCTGCGCCACCGGGACCTGCTGGGCCTTCGGTTTGGCCTGCACCGCGACGTCACGTATCTGCTCGCCCGTACGCGAGAAGAAGTGCTGGAACACCGTGCCGCCGCAAGTGGCGATGGTGCTCACCAGACCCGCGCCCAGGATCGTTCCGTAGACACCGAAGGAGGACGCGAGCTTCGCGGCCACGACTGCGGCCACCGCGCTCCCCGCCACCTGCGGCACACTCAGATCGAGCCGCTTCTTCTCCGGCTCACCCTCCGTCGTACCCTTCGACTCGGCGCCGGTTTCCGGCCTTTTACGCATGTGCGGACCTTGCCTGCCTTTCTCGACTTCACGTACGACTTACGCGTTCACGTATGAGCTACGCGAGGTACGTGAGAAAGGGACGTATGTCCGAAGCGAATGGTTCCGGTTCAGGCTTTTTCGTGAAGGACGCCACGTCAGAGCGGACGTCTCGCGGCACCGGCTGACGCCAACTCCCTTCCCCCATGAGAAGTTCGGCGGCGTGCCGGTCCACCCGAGTGGCCCGAATGGAGTAGTGTTGCGAGCCCTGGGTCCGGTCTCCAGCCAGGGTGCCCGGGACCAGCCAGGACCGCCGGGAGGGGGCCCGCTGCACAGGGTGACGAGGTTGGTCACTTAGCGTTGCGAATAGGTAACCGTGCCATAACGGCGTTCCAGGGCCCATGCCCGACACGCCGGGCAACTCGGCAAGGTTGTGGCAGGCTGCACCCGGGCAGGCCACACTCGACTAGCGGAAGCAGCGACGCACGTGACGTCGGCAGGCACCACCCGGGAGGTCCCCATGCCCGAACTGCGTGTCGTGGCCGTCAGCAACGACGGCACACGGCTGGTGCTGAAAGCTGCGGACAGCACGGAGTACACGCTTCCGATCGACGAACGGCTGCGCGCCGCCGTCCGCGGCGACCGGCCGCGGCTCGGCCAGATCGAGATCGAGGTGGAGAGCCACCTCCGCCCCCGCGACATCCAGGCCCGTATACGGGCCGGTGCCAGTGCGGAAGAGGTCGCCTCGCTCGCCGGTATCCCCGTCGACCGCGTCCGCCGCTTCGAGGGCCCCGTGCTCGCCGAGCGCGCGTTCATGGCCGAGCGGGCCAGGAAGACCCCCGTGCGCCGTCCCGGCGAGAACACCGGACCCCAGCTCGGCGAGGCCGTCCAGGAGCGGCTGCTGCTGCGCGGCGCCGACAAGGAGAGCGTCCAGTGGGACTCCTGGCGCCGCGACGACGGCACCTGGGAAGTCCTGCTCGTCTACCTCGTCGCGACCGAACCGCACTCCGCGAGCTGGACGTACGACCCGCCGCGGCGCCTCGTGCAGGCCGTCGACGACGAGGCCCGCGCCCTGATCGGCGAGACCGACGACATCGCGGCACCCGAGCCCAGCTTCCCGTTCGTGCCGCGCATCGCCCGGCTCCCCCGGGACCGGCCGCTCGACCGCGCCCTGGAGCGCCCCGGCGCCCCGGCGCCGGAGCCCGACCAGGAGCCCGCGGCGCAGGCCGCCGTGTCCGAGCAGGAACGGGACTCGCTCACCAGCCTCCTGGAGGCCGTGCCGAGCTTCCGCGGCGACATGGTCGTCCCCGAGCGTCCCGCCACGACACCCGCCGAACTGCCGTCCGCACAGGAGGAGCCCGAGCAGGAGCCGGAGGCCGAGGAACCCCCGGCGACCGCCGCCTCGGCCGGCTCCGCCTACGCGGACGTCCTGATGCCGCGCGCCGTGGCCAGCCACCGCGACCGCCTGGTCGGCTCCACGGACCGCCAGGCGGAGGCCGACGGCGTCCGCCCCGGCCGCCGGGCCGCCGTCCCGAGCTGGGACGAGATCGTGTTCGGCACCCGGCGCAAGAAACAGGAGTAGGCGAAACGGAAGCAGACGCCCGCCCGGCGCGAGCCGGTCGGGCGCGGTGAGAATCCGATGAAGGGCCTGTACGCACCACGCGTACAGGCCCTTCACTTGTCACCCACAACACCACCCAGGCGCGGCTACTGCGGCTCCGCCCCCGTGGCCACCGGCCGCGCCGGATCCGAGGACCACTCCGACCACGACCCGACGTACAGCGCCGCCGGAATCCCCGCCACCGCGAGCGCCAGGACCTGATGCGCTCCGGAGACGCCCGAGCCGCAGTACACGCCGACTCGTGAAGTGCCGGACGCGCCCAGGGACTTGAAGCGGGCCGCCAGCTCCTCGGCGGGGCGGAAGCGGCCGTCGCCGACGACGTTCTCCGTCGTGGGCGCCGAGACCGCACCCGGGACGTGTCCGCCGACGCGGTCGATCGGCTCGACGTCGCCCCGATAGCGCTCGGCGGCGCGCGCGTCCAGGAGCAGGCCCGAGCGGGCCAGGGCCGCCGCGCCGTCCGCGTCCAGGAGCTCCACGGAACCCGGCACGGGCGTGAAGGTGCCCTCGGCCGCCGCGGACGTCTCACCGGACTCCCGCTCCCCCGTCCACGCGGCGAGCCCGCCGTCGAGGACCCGGACCGCCTGGTGGCCCGTCCAGCGCAGCAGCCACCAGGCCCGCGCCGCCGCCCAGCCCTGCCCGCCGTCGTACACGACGACCGGGCGGTCCGCAGAGACCCCGGCCGCCCGCATGACCGCGCCGAAGTGCTCGACATCCGGAAGGGGATGCCGCCCGGCCGCGCCCGCCGGGCCCGCGAGATCCGCGTCGAGATCGACGAACACGGCTCCCGGGATGTGCCCGGCCGCATGCGCGGCCCGGCCGTCGAAGGGCGGTTCACCCGTCGCCTTCGCCATGCTCAACTGCCAGCGGACGTCGAGCAGCACTGGCGGATTCTCGCCCGCGAGGTCGCTCGCGAGGTCGGTTGCGGAGATGATGGCATTCATGGCCACCATCCTTGCGTACGGGGTGGCCGCCGCGCCCGGCTCCGGATAACCTGCTCGGCCGGACCACGCCCGGACACGCGGCGTACGGAAACGAGCACGCCGCGTACCGCAGATGGACACAACCCTGCAATCGCGCGTTAACGGATGAGAAATGGCAAACCGGGCATCCTCCGCGAGGAAGCCCGCGAGCGCGGCGCGGCCGGGGGGCGCCGGGCGACAGGTGGTGCGAGCATCTGCACGGACGGGCATACGCGCGGCGCGAGTACGCGCGTTCGGACGATGAACCGAAGCGGAATCGAAGCGGAGTGGCAACGGCTGGGCGACGACGGATGACCGCCGACAGACAACGGATGACATGTCTTGACCTCTGTTGGCCGTAGTGCGCCGTCGACCGGCCGCGAAGTCACGAGGGCCCGAGGAGAGAGTGACGATGACCGAGGCACGGTGGCCGGACGACCGGCGCGCCCAGAGCGCGCGGCGCACACCCGGCACGCCCTGCTGGGTGAGCCTGATGGCGCACGACGTGGCTGCGACCCAGGAGTTCTACGCGGAACTTTTCGGCTGGACGTACCGGCCGGGGCCCCAGCAGCTGGGGCCCTATGTGCGGGCGATGCTCGACGGCTACGAGGTGGCGGGCATCGGGCAACTGCCCGACCGGCAACTGCCCATCACGTGGACGCCCTATCTGGCGTCGGACGACGCGGACGCGACGGCCGAGTCGGTGCGGCACTGCGGCGGCACGGTGGGGGTCGGGCCGCTGGTCGCGGGCAAGGCGGGGCGGATGGCGATCGCGTCGGACCCGGCGGGCGCGGTGTTCGGCATCTGGCAGGCGGCGGCGCACGCGGGCGCCGGCGTCGCGGGGGTGCCGGGCACGCCGACGTGGACCGAGCTGCTGACCCGCGAGACCGTGGAGGTGGCGAAGTTCTACCAGACGCTGTTCGGCTACCACGAAAAGGCGGCCACGCGACCGAACTTGGACTACCTGACCCTGTCCCTGGACGGTCGTCCGGTGGCGTCGGTGCGCGGCGTGGGCCAGGCGCTGCCGCGCGACCGGGGCGCGCACTGGATGACGTACTTCGAGACGCTGGACGTGGACGCGTCGGCCGCGCGGGTCGTCGAACTGGGCGGCCATGTGATCAGCCCCGCCGAGCCCGGACGCTACGGACGCATCGCGACGGTCGCCGACCCCGAAGGGGCCGTCTTCACGCTCATCCGCTCGGAGCGGCCCTCCTAGGAGCGCTCCAGGGTGTCGACCGGCAGTACGTCGGGCGACAGCGCGCCCGCGCGGGCGGAGGCCGCCGTCATGCGGCGCCGGTGGTGACGGCGGCACAGCACCTCGTAACCCACTTCGTCGGGCGCCTGGTTGACGTCGCCGACGACGACCTGGGCGCCCTCGACGACCATCTCGCCGCCGATGGTGCGCGCGTTGTGCGTGGCGCGGGCGCCGCACCAGCACAGGGCCTCGACCTGGAGGACCTCGACGCGGTCGGCGAGCTCGACGAGGCGCTGCGAGCCGGGGAACAGCTTGGAGCGGAAGTCGGTGGTGATGCCGAACGCGAAGACGTCCAGACCCAGGTCGTCGACGACGCGGGCGAGCTGGTCGATCTGTTCGGGCGCGAGGAACTGCGCCTCGTCGGCGATCACGTAGTCGGCGCGGGCGCCGCGGGAGAGGTGGTCGACGAGGTAGGCGTACATGTCGAGTTCGTCGGCCACCTCGATGGCCTCGGTGACGAGGCCGAGCCGTGAGGAGAGCTTGCCGGCGCCCGCGCGGTCGTTGCGCGCGAAGATCATGCCCTGCAGGCCGCGCGCCGAGCGGTTGTGCTCGATCTGCAGCGCGAGGGTGCTCTTCCCGCAGTCCATCGTTCCGGAGAAGAACACCAGCTCAGGCATGGGGGGTTGAGCGCCTTTCGGTCGGTACGCGAAGTCGTACGAGGTGTACGCGGGGGCGTACGGGGGTGGGGTGCCGTCGATGACGGCGACGCCTGGTCGACGCCGAAGAGCACCGACGTACGCGTCAAGAAGCAGCTAGGAGCGTACTTCCAGGAGCGGCACGAGTTGTTCGGCGGGGGTCATGGAGCCGTGGTTGCCGACCATCAGGGACTCCTTGGGCTCCTTCTGGGAGGCGATGATGACGACGTCGTCGTGGGCGGCGGCGACGACGTCACCGATGCGCCCGTGCACGCGCTCGTCGATGCGGGGGCCGAACCAGCCGGCGGCGATCGCCTCCTCGCGGCTCGCGACCCAGAACTGCTCGCCGAGCACTTCGCGCCAGACGGTGAGGACGTCGGTCTCCGCGCCGGGCACCGCGTAGACGTGGCGGGCGCGGCCCTCGCCGCCGAGCAGGGCCACTCCGGCGCGCAGCTCCCAGTCCTCGTCGAAGTCGATGCGGGACGCCTCGTCGAACGGGATGTCGAGCATGCCGTGGTCGGCGGTGATGTACAGCGCGCTGCGGGGCGGGAGCTGCTCGGCGAGGCGCTGGGCGAGGCGGTCGACGTACATGAGCTGGCCGCGCCAGGCGTCGGAGTCGACGCCGAAGCGGTGGCCCTTGCCGTCGACCTCGGCGTAGTACGTGTAGACCAAGGAGCGGTCGGCGGCGGCGAGTTGCTCGGCCGCGAGGTCCATGCGGTCCTCGCCGGAGAGGCGGCCGCGGAAGGTGCCGCCGCTGAGGGCGATCTTGGTGAGCGGGGTGTGCTCGAAGGTCGGTGAGGAGACCTGTGCGGTGTGGACGCCCGCGTCGTGGGCGCGCTGGAAGATCGTCGGGTACGGCTGCCAGGCGTGCGGGTCGGTCCAGGGCCGCCAGCGGAGCTGGTTCATCAGCTCGCCGCTGTCGGGGTTGCGGACCGTGTACCCGGGCAGGCCGTGGGCGCCGGGCGGCAGGCCGGTGCCGACGGAGGCCAGCGAGGTCGCGGTGGTGGCGGGGAAGCCCGCGGTGATGGGACGCCCCGTGCCGCCGCGCGAGGACGCGAGGAGCGAGGTCAGGAAGGGCGCTTCGGCGGGGTGGGCGCGCAGTTGCTCCCAGCCGAGGCCGTCGATGAGGAAGACGCAGTTCCGGTCGGCGGCGGCGAGCTCGGGGATGACCGGCGTGAAGCCGTCCACTTCCTGGTGGGCGACCAGGGTGGGCAGCACGTCGGCGAGCGATCCCGTGCCGTACTCGGGCAGGGGCGCGGAGCCGAGGGCGAGAGGCTGAATGTCGTCCCAGGCAGGATGCGCCATCAGCGACCGGTGTCCGTGCCGGCCGCGGTGGCCTCCGAGAGCGCCTGGGCGAAGGCGAGGGTCTGGCGGACGGTGTCCGGGCCGTCCCCGGCCTCGCTGACGCGCAGGCTGAGGTCGTCGGCCGTGGAGCTGCCCGTGTAGCCGTGGTCCGCCTCGCAGTTGGGGTCGCCGCAGGCGGCGGGCTCCAGGTCGATGCGGGCGACGGCGCCCCAGCCGATGGTCAGGACGACCTCGCGGGGCAGGGACCCCGGAACGTACTTCTCCGGGTTGGCGACGACCCGGCTGACGACCACCGACGAGATCCGGCCGATCTTCACGGACTCCGTGGAGGTGGTGGCGTACGGCGTCGGCGACGTGGAGTCGGCCGCCTGCTCGTCGGTGTGGCTGACGATGAAGCGCGTGTCCGTGAGCACGAGGACCGTCACGTGCCGGCGCACTTCGTTCGCGTCGAACGTGGTCTCCTGGTGGACCAGGTACGACCCGATGGTCTCGCCGCCGATCGCGGCCTCCACCGCCTCGGCCACGAGGGCCGGGTAGTAGCCGCTGCGCTCGATCGCCGCGCGCAGCCCCTGGGTCGTCGTACCGGTCTTTGCCATGCGCCCATCCTACGACCCGACGCCTGGCCCGAGGTGCCAGTGGCCGCGTGAACGCCGGTCAGTACGCGGGCAGGGTGCGAGGTCCCAGGTCGTCGCGGGCGGGCGGCGGGGCGAGGCGGACGGTGGCGCTGAGGACGGAGAGTCCTTCCTGGGCGACGACGACCGGCTCCAGTGAGACGGTGACCACTTCGGGGTGGTCGTCCACGAGCCGTGAGACGCGCATCAGGAGCTCTTCGAGGGCGCCGGCGTCCACGGGGGCCGAGCCGCGCCAGCCGAACAGGAGCGGGGCCGTCCGGATCGACCGGACCAGGTTTCCCGCGTCCCGGTCCGTGACCGGAATCAGCCGGTGCGCGGTGTCCCCGAGGAGCTCGGACGCCGCGCCCGCGAGGCCGAAGGACAGCACCGCGCCCGCCACCGGGTCGTGTCCGGCGCGCACGACGGTGTCCACGCCGCGGGACACCATGGCCTGGACGACCGGGCGCAGCTCGGCGGGCCTGCCGAGGGTGTGGGTCAGTTCCCGGTAGGCGCGCCGCAGTTGCTCCTCGTCGGCGAGGTCGAGGCGGACGCCGCCGAGGTCGGGGCGGTGGCGCAGGTGGGGTGCGGTGGTCTTGAGGGCGACCGGGTAGCCGGCCTCGTGTGCGGCGCGCGCGGCGGTGTCGGCGTCGGGGGCGGGCAGCGCCTGGCGTACCCCGATGCCGTACCGCCCGAGGAGGTCGCGGGCGTCGTCCGCCTCCAGGGTGCGGCCGCGGGGGTCGTCGGCCTTGGCCAGGAGGTGCTCGATGAGGTCGCCCGCGCCCTGCTCGTCGATGTCGTCGTACTCGGGCACCTTGCCGGGCTCGGCGATGTCGCGGCGCCACTGGGCGTACTTCACGGCTTCGGCGAGGGCGCGGACGGCGCGTTCGGCGGCGGGGTAGGCGGGGATGCGGTGGTGGGGCGGGGGTTTGGGGGGTTGTTGGGGGGTGGTGGGGGGTTGTTGCGCGGGGGCAGCTTCGTGGGCCGTGGGCGCGGCTTGCTGGGCCGCGGGGGCGGTCTCCTGGGCCGCGGGGGCGGTCTCCTGCGCCGCGGGGGCAGTCTCCTGGGCCGGAGGCTCGGGCGCCCGGTCGGCCGGGCCGATCGCCGTGGCGGCCCGCGGCCCCGTGCTCGCCGCCGCGGACAGCGCTTCGGCGAGGCCGCCCAGCTCCACGTGCACGACGGTGACCGGCTTGGTCGGGCAGGTCGCGGCGGCGGCGCGGAGGGCCGCGGCCAGCGACTTGTCCTCCCCCTGGCGGGTGGACTCCCCCAGGGACGGGATCACGGTGACGACCACGGAGTCGCACCCGTCGTCGGCCAGCGCGGCGGTGAGGGCGGCGCGGAAGTCGTCCGGGGCCGCGGCGGTGGTCAGGTCGCGGGGCGGCAGCGGCCGCAGGCCCTCGGCGACGCAGGCGTCGTACGTGAGCAGGCCGAGGGACTCGGAGTTGCCGAGGATGGCCACGCGCGGTCCGGCGGGCAGCGGCTGCCCGGCGAGCAGCAGTCCGGCGTCGACCAGCTCGGTCACCGTGTCCACGCGGATCACTCCGGCCTGCCGCAGCAGCGCCGACACCGTGGCGTGCGGGAGTCGCGTCGCGGCGCCCGCGTGGCCGGTCGGCGCGATGCCGCTGTGCCGGGCGCCCTGGACGACGACCAGGGGCTTCACGGCGGCGGTGCGGCGGGCGAGGCGGGTGAACTTGCGCGGGTTGCCGATGGATTCGAGGTACATCAGGGCGACGTCGGTGTCCGGGTCGTCGTACCAGTACTGGAGCACGTCGTTGCCGGAGACGTCCGCGCGGTTGCCCGCGCTGACGCAGGTGGACAGGCCCCACAGGCCGCGGCCGCGCCGGTGCAGACGGGACAGGAGCGCGATGCCGATGGCGCCGGACTGCGTGAACAGGCCGAGGCTCCCGGCGAGCGGCAGTTCGGGCGCGAGTGAGGCGTTGAGGCGCACCTCCGGAGAGGTGTTGATGACTCCGAAGGCGTTGGGTCCGATGATGCGCAACCCGTAGGTGCGTGCCCGGCGGACGAGTTCACGCTGGCGCTCGCGTCCCTCGGGGCCGCTCTCGGCGTACCCGGCGGAGATCACCACGAGTCCTTGTACGCCGTGTTCGCCGCAGTCGGTGACGGCCTGCGGGACGCGCTCAGCCGGCACGGCGACGACGGCCAGGTCGACGGGTTCGCCGATGTCGCGCACGGAGCGGTGCGCGGGCACGCCGTCGATCTCGGCGGTGTCTTCGGGGAGCGAGCCGTTCACGGCGTACAGGCGGCCGGTGAAGCCCGCGTCCAGCAGGTTGCGCAGGATGCCGCGGCCGACGCCGTCCGGGGACCGTCCCGCGCCGATGACGGCGACCGAGCCGGGCGCCAGGAGGCGCTGCACGGAGCGGGCCTCGGCGCGCTGTTCGCGGGCGCGCTGGACGGCCAGGGAGCGGTCGGTGGGTTCGAGGTCGAGTTCGAGGCGTACGACGCCGTCCTCGAAGCTGCGCTGCTGCTGATAGCCCGCGTCCGTGAAGACCTTGACCATCTTGGTGTTGGCGGGCAGTACCTCGGCGGCGAACCGGCGGATGCCGCGTTCACGGGCGACGGCCGCGATGTGTTCCAGGAGGGCGGAGGCGACGCCCCGGCCCTGGTGGGCGTCCTGGACGAGGAAGGCGACCTCGGCCTCGTCCGCGGGCGCGGTGGCGGCGCGGCCCTGGGCGTCGATGCGGTCGAAGCGCACGGTGGCGATGAATTCACCGCCCACGGTGGCGGCGAGGCCCACGCGGTCGACGTGGTCGTGGTGGGTGAAGCGGTGCACGTCCTTGGCGGACAGACGCGGGTACGGTGCGAAGAAGCGGTAGTACTTCGACTCGTCCGAGACCTGCTCGAAGAAGCTGACCAGGCGGTCGGCGTCCTCGGCCGTGATGGGCCTGATGCGGGCCGTGCCCCCGTCGCGCAGCAACACGTCGGCCTCCCAGTGGGAGGGGTAGGGGTGCCGGTCCGGCGGCGTCTGCATGGGGCCAGAGTACGGGTCGCGCCGCCGCTCGGGCCGGGGCAATGTAGGACGGGTCGAAGGGCGGCCGGGCACGGGACGTACGCCCGTGGGCGGCCCGACGATCGTCCCGGCGGGAGCACCCGGGTCGGCATGAGATAGTGGTCTAGACAAGTGTGAGACACCTGGAAGGGCAGCAACACATGGCTGAGCGCCGCGTCAACGTCGGCTGGGCCGAGGGCCTTCACGCCCGGCCCGCCTCCATCTTCGTCCGTGCGGCCACGGCCGCCGGCGTCCCCGTGACGATCGCCAAGGCCGGCGGCGACCCGGTCAACGCCGCTTCCATGCTCGCGGTGCTCGGTCTGGGTGCGCAGGGCGACGAGGAGATCGTGCTCGCTTCGGACGCCGAGGGCGCGGACGCCGCCCTCGACCGTCTGGCGAAGCTGGTCGCCGAGGGTCTCGAGGAGCTCCCCGAGACGGTTTGACCGGTGACGGTGCTCCGCACGCGGAGAACACCGCCCGGGATTGTACGTGAAGGGCTCGATCTGAATTTCAGGTCGAGCCTTTTGCGTATCCGGAGCTTACCCCGACGCATATCTGGCGCATATCCGGCGCAATATTCGATGTCGAAATGCGGGCACACGAAAAGCAATTCCCGCAGACTCGCTCCCCTTTGTATACGGCGTCGCCGTTAATTCCGTACGCTCACGGTGTTTACGGCATGTTGCGAATCCCTCACACGCCCGCCGCGCGATCCGGCGCGCGGCCGGTGCCCGGTGGCCGCCCGCTCGGCGTGCAGCATCGTGAGCGCGCGGGCCCGCTCCGCGTCGCCGCGGGCGACGGCGTCGACGACCGCGGCCCGCTCGGCCCAGGTCTCGGCGGGCGCGGCCTGCGGCTCGGTGACGTACATCCAGGCGATCTTGTGCCGCAGCTGGGTGAGGAGCGTGATCAGGCCGGGGCTGGCGGAGGCCTGGGTGAGCGTCTCGTGGAACCAGCCGTCGAGCGAGCGGAGGTCGTCGGCGCCGCCGCGCCGGGAGCGCTCCTGGCCGAGCCGGACGAGGCCGCGGAGCACCTTCAGGTGGGCGTCGGTGCGGCGCTGCGCGGCGCGGGCGGCGGCCAGTGGCTCCAGGAGCGCGCGGATCTCCAGGAGGTCGGCGGCGTCCTGCTCGGTGGGCTCGGCGACGCACGCGCCCGCGTGCCTGCGGGTGACGACGAAGCCCTCGGCCTCCAGGGTGCGCAGGGCCTCGCGCACCGGGACGCGGGAGACTCCGTAGCGGCGGGCGAGCAGTTCCTCCGTGAGGCGCGTGCCGCGTTCGTAGACACCGGAGACGATGTCGTCCCGGATGGCTGTGCATACCGAGTGCGCGGGAATGCGCATGACGGACCTCCGCTTTAATGCCCGCGAAACGCGTCGGTCGGCGCGTCGGCCGACGCGTCGAATGGCGCTCGTGCAACGACTCCATGGACTCCGTAGGACCCTGTGGAGTGGGACCCTATGGATCCGTAAGGACCCTGTCGACATGGACTCTATTGCAAGGGGCCGCGTTTTCCGATGGGAGGCCGGAATCCATGGATATCTTTTGGCCAAAAAGGCGTGCATACGCGGAAAACCCCGGCTCGGGTGAGCCGGGGCTTTCGTGCGGCGAGGGGGTCAGACGCTGACGCCGTGCGAGCGCAGGTACGCCACGGGGTCGATGTCGGAGCCGTAGTCGGCGCCGGTGCGGGCCTCGAAGTGCAGGTGCGGGCCGCTGGAGTTGCCGGTCGAGCCGGAGAGGCCGATCTGCTGGCCCGGGGTGACCGCCTGGCCGACCGTGACGCTCAGGGACGACATGTGGCCGTACTGCGTGTACGTGCCGTCGTTGTGGCGGATCACGACGTTGTTGCCGTAGGCGCCGCCCCAGCCGGCCTCGACGACGGTGCCGGCGGCGACCGCCTGGACCTCGGTGCCGGACGCGGCGTGGAAGTCGACGCCGGTGTGGCTGCCGGAGGACCACATGGCGCCACCGGTCTGGTAGCCGGTGGAGACGTAGCTGCCGTCGACCGGCGCTACGTAGGAGCCCATGAGGCGCTTGCGCTCGGCCTCGCGGGCGGCGCGCTCCTTGGCCTCGCGCTCCTCCTTGGCCTTGGCCTTCGCGGCGGCCTCAGCCTTGCGCTTGGCCTCGGCGGCCTTGCGCTTGGCTTCCTCGGCCTTGGCCTTCGCGGCGGCCTCGGCCTTCGCCTTGGCGGCGGCTTCGAGGGCCGCCTGCTTCTGGGCGGCGGCCTGGGCGTCGATCTCGTCGGCCAGGGAGTCGCCGATGGAGATGGACTGGGTGAGGCCGGTGGTCTTGTGCTCGGGGGCGGACGCGGCTTCGGCGGCGAACGCCGGAGCGGCCAGACCCGAGATGACGCCGGTGGTGGTGAGAGCGGCGACGCCCGCGGCACTCGCGGTCGTACGGGAGATGCGGCTCGGACGGCGGTGCTTGCCGGTCGGGCGGGTGAACGCCATGAAGCGGCTGATCCTTTCCTTCCTTCTCGCCTACCGGGTTAGCTGACGGGTTCGGAGCAGGAAGGTCTCCTACGGGCTCCTCGCCTCGCGGCAAGGGGTCCGATTCACCCCAGGGGACATGTGGGTCCCCGGCTCCCCTGGCTCGCGCCGTACGGGGACTCGGCGATGGCTGTCCGGTGCCGCGGACGCGGCGTGGTGCCTGACGGGCAGCCGGACCGACGCTAAACGCCTCATCTTTCAATCGACAAACGAATCAAGCCTTTTGTAGCGCACGCCACAGGGCAGACGGCCAACCTCCATGTCAATTCGGACATATGGCGGCATGCAGGGACCCCAGAGGCTTCTTGAACCTCTGGGGTCCCTGATCTCACGGGGCCTTTACGGCGCCGTTGATGTCGCTATGTCCAGCTTTGCGCCACCAGGTCGCCGCTGACGTCCGTCCCGGCAATCAGCCGGTGACCACCGTCACTTCACCGATGCCGAGCGCCTTGACGGGCTCCTCGATCTGCGCGGCGTCGCCCACGAGGACCGTCACAAGGCGGTCGTCCGGGAAGGCGTTCACGACGGCCGCGGTGGCCTCCACGGTGCCCGTGTCCGCCAACTGGCGGTACAGGTGCGCCTGGAAGTCGTCCGGCAGGTTCTGCTCGACCTGGTCGGCGAGGGTGGCGGCGACGGCTGCCGCGGTCTCGTACTTCAGCGGGGCGACCCCCACGAGGTTCTGCACGGCGACGTCGCGCTCGGGGTCCGTGAGGCCCTCCGCGGCGAGCGTGCGCAGGACCTTCCACAGGTCCTCCAGGGCCGGGCCCGTGTTCGGGGTGTCCACGGAGCCGCTGATGGCGAGCATCGCGGCGCCCGTGCCGTCCGCGGCGGAGCGCAGGACCTGGCCGAAGGCGCGCACTCCGTAGGTGTATCCCTTCTCCTCGCGCAGGACGCGGTCCAGGCGGGAGGTGAGGGTGCCACCGAGGCAGTACGTGCCGAGGACCTGCGCGGCCCACACGCGGTCGTGCCGGTCCGGGCCGACGCGGCCGATGAGCAGCTGCGTCTGTACGGCGCCGGGGCGGTCCACGATGACGACGCGGCCGCTGTCGTCGGCGGTCACCGGAGGCATCGGGCGGGGCTCGGCCGCACCGCCGGTCCAGGCGCCGAGGGTGTCCGCGAGGACGGTGTCCAGGTCGATGCCGGTGAAGTCGCCGACCACGACGGCGGTGGCCGCGGCGGGGCGGACGTGCTTCTCGTAGAAGGCGCGCACGGCCGCGGAGTCGATGGCCGTGACCGTCTCCTCCGTGCCCTGGCGCGGGCGCGACATGCGCGCGGTCGCCGGGAAGAGCTGCTTGGAAAGCTCCTTGGCGGCGCGCCGCGCCGGGTTGGCGGTCTCGTGCGGGATCTCGTCCAGGCGGTTGCGTACGAGGCGCTCGATCTCGCTGTCCGCGAAGGCGGGCGCGCGCAGGGCGTCGGCGAGCAGGCCGAGCGCCTTGGGCAGGCGGGAGACGGGCACTTCGAGGGAGACCCGCACGCCGGGGTGGTCGGCGTGCGCGTCGAGCGTGGCGCCGCAGCGGTCGAGCTCGGCGGCGAACTCCTCGGCGGAGTGCTTGTCGGTGCCTTCGGAGAAGGCCCTCGCCATGATCGTGGCCACGCCGTCCAGGCCCTGCGGCTCGGCGTCCAGGGGCGCGTCGAGGTGGATCTCCACGGCGACGAGCTGCTGGCCCGGGCGGTCGCAGCGCAGCACCGTCAGGCCGTTGCCGAGCGTGCCGCGCTCGGGGGCCGGGAAGGCCCAGGGCCTGGCGGCGCCCGCCTGGGGCTGCGGGTGGAACTGCATCGTTGCGGCCTCGGTCACTTCGCCGCCTCCTCGTCGTCCTGGTCGTCCTCGGCATCGCCGGCGGCGTCCGCGGTGTCTTCGGCGCTGATGGGTTCGTACACGAGCACCGCGCGGTTGTCCGGGCGCAGGCGGGCCTTGGCGACCTCCTGGACCTCCTCGGCGGTGACGTCGAGGACGCGCTGGACGGCGGTCAGGGCGAGCTGGGGGTCGCCGAACAGGACCGCGTACCGGCACAGTTCGTCGGCGCGGCCCGCGACCGTGCCCAGGCGGTCGAGCCACTCGCGCTCCAACTGGGCCTGGGCGCGCTCCATTTCCTCCGGAGTGGGGCCCTCCGCGGCGAACCGGGCGAGCTCCTCGTCGACGGCGGCCTCGATGACGGGGACCTCCACGTCACCGGACGTCTTCACGTCCAGCCAGCCGAGCGAGGGCGCGCCCGCGAGACGCAGCAGGCCGAAACCGGCCGTCACGGCGGTGCGGTCGCGGCGTACGAGGCGGTTGTAGAGGCGGGACGACTCGCCGCTGCCGAGGACCGTGAGGGCCAGGTCGGCCGCGTCGCTCTCACGCGTGCCGTCCTCCGGGAGGCGGTAGGCGGCCATCAGGGCGCGCGCGGGGACCTCCTCCTCGACGACCTCGCGCAGCTCCTCGCCGATGCGCTCGGGCAGCGCGCCGTCGCGCGGGGGCTGCTTGCCGTCGTGCGAGGGGATGGAGCCGAAGTACTTCTCGACCCAGGCGAGCGTCTGCTCGGGGTCGATGTCGCCGACGACCGACAGGACGGCGTTGTTCGGCGCGTAGTACGTACGGAAGAACGCCCGCGCGTCCTCCAGGGTGGCCGCGTCCAGGTCGGCCATGGAGCCGATGGGCGTGTGGTGGTACGGGTGGCCCTCGGGGTAGGAGAGGGCGGTCAGCTTCTCGAAGGCCGTGCCGTACGGAACGTTGTCGTAGCGCTGGCGGCGCTCGTTCTTGACGACGTCCCGCTGGTTCTCCATCGACTCCTCGTCGAGGGCCGACAGGAGCGAGCCCATGCGGTCCGCCTCCAGCCAGAGGGCGAGCTCCAGCTGGTGGGTGGGCATGGTCTCGAAGTAGTTGGTGCGCTCGAAGCTGGTGGTGCCGTTGAGCGAGCCGCCGGCGCCCTGCACCAGTTCGAAGTGGCCGTTCCCGTGCACCTGCTTCGAGCCCTGGAACATCAGGTGCTCGAAGAGGTGCGCCAGGCCCGTACGGCCCTTGACCTCGTGGCGGGAGCCGACGTCGTACCAGAGGCAGACCGCGGCGACCGGGGTCAGGTGGTCCTCGGAGAGCACCACGCGCAGGCCGTTGGCCAGCCGGTGCTCGGTCGCTGTCAGGCCGCCGGAGCCGGCTTCGGCTGTGGCCGTGTGACCCATGGGCATGTACGTCCCTTCGATCGCGAAATCCTCGATAAGAGCGGGGGGGGAGAGCTGCTCGGTATGTGCTGCAAGTCCTGCCACTCTAAGCAAGGCCCGGGACCCCTGGCGAAGTTCCCGCTCCGCCCTCGGCGTACTCGGATTTCGCCGTCGGCGTGATCGCCGGGGAACCGGGCGCCGGCCGCCCGGCACGGCGCGTCGTGATCATGGTGGTGGCGGCGTGCCGCCGCGTTGACGCGCGGTCGGTGCGGGGGTCGGCGCGCGGTCGCAGCCCGCCCACCACCGGGTCGTGGTCGGGGTTGTCAGTGGGACAGTCCACAATGGTCGGCGTCAGATCCCGCACTTGTTGGTGAAGGAGCCGCAGCAGCGATGGCCCGCCGCAGCACGAAGACCCCGCCGCCCGACGACGCGTTCGAGGAGAAGATCCTCGACATCGACGTCGTCGACGAGATGCAGGGCTCCTTCCTCGAGTACGCCTATTCGGTCATCTACTCCCGCGCCCTGCCCGACGCCCGGGACGGTCTGAAGCCGGTGCACCGCCGCATCGTCTATCAGATGAACGAGATGGGCCTGCGCCCCGAGCGCGGATACGTGAAGTGTGCGCGCGTCGTCGGCGAAGTGATGGGAAAGCTGCACCCCCACGGCGACGCGTCGATCTATGACGCCCTGGTGCGCATGGCGCAGCCCTTCTCGATGCGCCTCCCCCTGGTCGACGGCCACGGCAACTTCGGCTCCCTGGGCAACGACGACCCGCCGGCCGCGATGCGGTACACCGAGTGCCGCATGGCGGACGCGACCTCCTTGATGACGGAGTCGATCGACGAGAACACGGTCGACTTCGAGCCGAACTACGACGGCCAGGAGAGAGAGCCCGTCGCCCTCCCGGCGGCGTATCCGAACCTTCTGGTGAACGGCTCCTCCGGCATCGCCGTCGGCATGGCCACGAACATGGCCCCGCACAACCTCGGCGAGGTCATCGCCGCCGCCCGGCACCTGATCAAGCACCCGGGCGCCGACCTCGAGACGCTGATGCGCTTCATCCCGGGTCCGGACCTGCCCACGGGCGGCCGGATCGTGGGCCTGTCCGGCATCAAGGACGCGTACGAGACGGGGCGCGGCACCTTCAAGATCCGCGCCACGGTCTCCGTGGAGTCGGTGACCCCGCGCCGCAAGGGCCTGGTCGTCACCGAACTGCCCTTCACCGTCGGCCCCGAGAAGGTCATCTCCAAGATCAAGGACCTGGTCGGCGCGAAGAAGCTCCAGGGCATCGCCGACGTCAAGGACCTCACGGACCGCGCGCACGGCCTGCGTCTGGTCATCGAGATCAAGAACGGCTTCGTCCCGGAGGCCGTCCTGGAGCAGCTCTTCAAGCTGACGCCGATGGAGGAGTCCTTCGGCATCAACAACGTCGCGCTGGTGGACGGCCAGCCCTTGACGCTCGGCCTCAAGGAGCTCCTCGAGGTCTATCTCGACCACCGCTTCAACGTGGTGCGGCGGCGCAGCGAGTTCCGCCGCGGCAAGAAGCGCGACCGGCTGCACCTGGTGGAGGGCCTGCTCGTCGCCCTCCTGGACATCGACGAGGTCATCCGCCTCATCCGCTCCAGCGACAACTCCGCGCAGGCCAAGGAGCGCCTGATGGAGCGCTTCTCGCTGAGCGAGATCCAGACGCAGTACATCCTGGACACGCCGCTGCGCCGCCTCACCAAGTACGACCGCATCGAGCTGGAGTCCGAGCGCGACAAGCTGAAGGCGGAGATCGAGGAGCTGACGCGGATCCTGGAGTCCGACGCGGAGCTGCGCAAGCTGGTCTCCTCCGAACTGGCCGCCGTGGCCAAGAAGTTCGCCACGGACCGGCGCACGGTGCTCCTGGAGTCGGGCGGCGCGCCCGCCGCCGCGGTGCCGCTGCAGGTCGCGGACGACCCGTGCCGGGTGCTCCTGTCGTCGACGGGCCTGCTGGCGCGTACGGCCAACGGGGAGCCGTTCGGCGAGAGCGACGGCAAGCGCGTGAAGCACGACGTGATCGTCTCCGCGGTGCCCGCGACGGCGCGCGGCGAGGTGGGCGCCGTGACGTCGGAGGGCCGGCTGCTGCGGCTCGCCGTGGTGGACCTGCCGCAGCTCCCGGACACGGCGTCGGCGCCCAACCTCTCCGGAGGCGCCCCGGTGTCCGAACTGCTCTCCCTGGAGGCGGACGAGAAGCTGATCTGCCTGATGACGCTCGACGAATCGTCGCCCGGCCTGGCGCTCGGCACCGAGCAGGGCGTAGTCAAGCGCGTGGTTCCCGACTACCCCACGAACAAGGACGAGCTGGAAGTCATCACCCTCAAGGACGGCGACCGCATCGTCGGCGCGGCCGAGCTGCGTACGGGTGAGGAGGACCTGGTCTTCATCACCGACGACGCGCAACTGCTGCGCTATCCGGCGGGGCAGGTCCGCCCGCAGGGGCGTCCGGCGGGCGGCATGGCGGGCATCAAGCTCGCCGACGGTGTGAAGGTCATCTCCTTCACGGCGGTGGACCCGGCGGTGGACGCCGTGGTGTTCACGGTCGCGGGCTCGCGCGGCACACTCGACGACTCGGTGCACACGACGGCCAAGGTCACGCCGTTCGACCAGTATCCGCGCAAGGGGCGCGCCACGGGCGGCGTGCGCTGCCAGCGGCTCCTGAAGGGCGAGGACTGCCTGAGCTTCGCCTGGGCGGGCCCGACGCCGCCGCGCGCGGCACAGCGCAACGGCCTGCCGGCCGAGCTGCCCGAGCCCGACCCGCGCCGGGACGGCTCCGGGGTGTCGCTGGCGAAGCCTGTGGGGGCGGTGGCGGGGCCGGTGTAGTCAGTCGTCCGACGCAGGATCGTCAGGAGCAGCCTCGTCGGAGCCGAGCTCGTCCGGACCGAGCTCGTCCAGACCGGGCTCGTCCAGACCGGGCTCGGAGGCCGCCTCTGGCCCTGAGCCCGCCTCCGGCTCCTGCACGTAGCGCAGGACGCCCCACATGCCGAACTCGTCGGTGTGCGGGGCGTCCTCGTCGTTCTCCCGGCACATCGTCAGCTGCTCGTCCAGGGCGGCGACGTCTATCCCCGACCCGATGAGGACGAGCTGGGTGAGCCGCTTCTCACCGGGCTCCCACGGCTCGGGGTAGAAGCGCAGGAACCGCCCCACGGAGTGCACGGCGTACCGGTTGCGGGCGTCGGCGGCGCCGAAGTCGACGTACCCCTTGATGCGGTACAGCCCTTCGGGCCTGCTGTCGAGGAAGGCGATCAGCCGGCGCGGGTTGAGGGGCGCGTCGGAGGTGAAGGCGAGGCTTTCGTAGGCGGAGTGCAGGTGGATGTGGCCGGGGTCGTCGCAGCCGCAGGAGCCGTCATGGCTGCCGTGACGGTCGGCATCCCCGACACCTTCCGCGTCATGGTGGTGATCGCGGTCGTGGTCAAGGTCATGGTCGTGGTCGTGCAGATCGTCGAAGGAAAGCTGCCCCACTCGCTGCGCCACGGGTTTGCGGTCGAGCAGCAGCTCCACGTCGACACGTCCGTACGAGGCGGGGACGACGGCCGCGCGGTCGGTGAGGCGGTGGACCTCGGCGAGGATCCGCTCCCGCTCGGCTTCGCTCACCCGGTCGGCCTTGTTGACGACGACCAGGTCGGCGATGCCCAGATGCCGGTCGACCTCCGGGTGCCGCTGCCGGGTCGCGTCGAACTCGGCGGCGTCGACGACCTCCACGAGGCCGCCGTACACGATGTGCGGGTTCTCGCTGGCGAGCACCATCCGCATGAGCTCCTGCGGCTCGGCGAGCCCGCTGGCCTCGATGACGATGACGTCGATACGGGTGGACGGGCGGGCAAGCCGTTCCAGGTACTCGTCGAGCTCACTGGCGTCCACGGCGCAGCAGAGGCAGCCGTTGCCGAGCGAGACGGTGGAGTCGCCGAGCGCGCCGGCGACGGCCATCGCGTCGATCTCGATGGACCCGAAGTCGTTGACGATCGCACCGATCCGGCTGCCGCCGCTGCGGTGCAGCACATGGTTCAGGAGTGTCGTCTTCCCGGAGCCGAGAAACCCGGTGAGTACGACAACCGGAATCTGCTGCTCACGCACGTGCGGCCCCTCGCGTCAACTCACATCAAGCTGGATCAAGTCGCTCAAGACGCGTACACATCGCGGGCGACGGCGGTGCACGACGATTGAAGACCTCTCCAGGATATGCGCACGTAGACGCGCCGGTACGTGAACGATTGCAGCGGCGCTCGCGGGGCAAACAATGGGCACGGCGCATGGAATGGACCCAGCCCTCCCTCCGTGCGCCCTCCTCTCCGCCTCCCGCCCGATCAGAGCCGCTCGGCACCCTGGGAGACGGCAAGCGCCGCCCATCGCTCGCCGGTCCGCACCCTGTCGCCCCGCACCCGACGACCGGCGGACGGTCGCCTGATTCGGGGGTTGACATGGCCACACAGAAACTATGGCTCGGGGAGCTCCGCTCCACGGCCGGGGTGCGCCTCACCCTGGCCGTCGGGTGTCTCGTCCTCCTGGCCGCCCAACAGCGCAAATACACCCAGCTCCGCGCCGAGATGGACCGCGCGGAACGCGCGGAATGGCGCCGCGCCATGATGGCGGAGCAGCAGGAACTCCAGCTCTATCTCCTCCGCAAGGCGATCGAGGACCCCGATCTCGCGGCGGTCTACAGCATCGCGGAAGCCGAGTCGCCCACTCAGCGCCGCCAGTTCCTGTTCGCCAACGCGCTCTACACGAACGCGCTATTGGCCTATCGCGCCGGTGTCGTCACATGGGAGGAACTCCACGGCCACCTGCGCTGGATCTGCACGAACCCGGTCTTCCGCCTGTACTGGCACGCGACGCGCCATCAGCGAGCCAGCCTCAAGGACGCGTCGGACGAGGCCCGGGTGGGCCGGATGACGGACATCATCATCCGCGACCTGGACGAGGCCGACTCGGACGAGTACTGGGTGGTGGGTGAGCCTCCGCCTGAAGTTTCGGAGGGACCAGCGTCCGCGTAGAGCCGCTTGGACCTGTCGGTGGTCACGGCCCGTCCGCCGCACAGCCGCCACGTCAAGTCAGCCAAGCGTTCGGTCAAGTATTCGGCGCGCCGATGCGGAACCGAAGCAGGAAACCCCGGGGGAGACGCTAGCCTTCCCCTTCCACACCCTTCTACACCTCTGGAATGACGGTCGGCACACAGCCGACCGTCCACTTTTTTCATGGCCGTCAACTCCTCAAGGACCGGGATTTATGAAGATCGTGCGCCGCATCGGTGCGTCACCGCGGGAACGCGGCAGTCTCGCCGGCGATACCTGTCCGGATATTTTCGAGCTCAGCAACGGTGACTTCGCGGTCATCGGAACCGAAGCGACAGCGGCGCTCGACGGTGAACTTCCCCCTGACGCAGCACGCGCCGACCACGAGCGCATCGTGATCGTCAGCCGCGAGACGCTCGTCCGCGCGAAAGCCGACATCCCGAACAGTTGATCCGCGGCGCGGAGTGACGACGGCGCTCACCGCTCCGGAGGGCGAACCTCTTCGTCCGCCCGACCGACGTAGTTTCCTGTGAGGCCCGAGCCGGGCCTCACAGTCATTTCAACCCGTAGGTTCCGCGCCTCAGGCCGCCGGCCCCTCGGGCGCCACCGGCACCGAAACCGGCGGCACCGGCCCCACATACCGCGCCGCCGGGCGAATGATCTTCGAGTCCTCAGCCTGTTCCAGGATGTTGGCGCCCCAGCCGACCACGCGTGCCGACGCGAAGGTCGGCGTGAACATTTCGCGCGGCAGCCCGCACAGCTCCATGACCACGCCCGCGTAGAACTCCACGTTCGTGTGGAGTTCACGGCCGGGCTTGAGCTCCGCGAGGATCAACTCGACCTGCCGTTCGACCTCGACCGCGAACTCCACCAGCTCGCCGCCGAACCCCTGCGCGATCCCGCGGAGCATGCGCGAGCGCGGGTCCTCGGTGCGGTACACGGGGTGCCCGAAGCCCATGATCCGCTCGCCCGCGAGGACGCGTTCACGGATCCAGGGGTCGATACGGTCAGGCGTGCCGATGGCGTCGAGCGTGTCGAGGGCCCGGCTCGGCGCACCGCCGTGCAGGGGCCCGGACAGCGCACCCACCGCACCCACGAGACAGGCGGCAACATCCGCACCGGTCGAGGTGATGACCCGGGCCGTGAAGGTGGACGCGTTGAAGCCGTGGTCAATGGTGGAGATCAAGTATTGCTCGACCGCCCTGGCCCGCTCGGCACCCGGCTGCGAACCGGTCAGCATGTAGAGGTAGTTGGCGGCGTACGGAAGGTCGTCACGCGGCTCCACGGGCTCAAGCCCCTGCCCGAGCCGGTACAGCGCGGTGAGCAGCGTCGGCACGACGGCGGACGCGGCGAGCGCGTCGGCGCGACGCCGCTCGCCATCTATGTCGTACACCGGCCGGAACCCCTTGGCGGCGCCGAAGAGCGAAAGCGCCGAACGCAGCCCGGCGAGCGGGCCGGACAGCACGCTGGCGCGGGCGATGTCTGGCAGCGCCGCACGCACCTCCTCCGGCAGGTGCCGCAGGGCGGCCGTCTGCCCGGCGAACTCCGCTCGCTGCGCGGCATCCGGCAGCGCGCCGTGGAACATCAGGTGCCAGACGTCCTCGAAGCTGCGGGTCTGCGCGAGCTCCACGGCGGAGTACTGGCGGTAGTGGTAGAAGCCTTCGCGCCCCCTGACGTCACCGAGTTGGGTCTCGGTGACGACGACACCCGCGAGTCCGCGTGGGACCTCGACGGGAGCGGTGGGGACGGCGGCGGAGCCATTGATCGGCATGTTGTTCCTCGACTTCCTCCCTGGACTTGATTCGACTGTCCATGCTTGACTGAGACTCTGTCAATATTGATTGAATCAATGCAATCATCCAGATGTCAGGACGTGGATACGGTGACGCCCATGACGGATCGAACGGATCAAGAAGCGGTTCACGGCGCGTCCGGCCGTGAAGACCGCCGCCTCAGCACCAAGGAGGCGGCGGAAGTACTCGGCGTGAAGCCGGAGACCGTGTACGCCTACGTGAGCCGCGGACAGCTCAGCAGCCGCCGCGGCCCCGGAGCACGCGGCAGCACCTTCGACCCCAAGGAGGTCCAGGCACTGGCGCGCAGGAACAGGCGCGAACCCACCCCGGCGACCGGCGCCAACGAACTCTCCGTACGCACGCGCATCACGCTGATCGACAAGGATCACTACTACTTCCGGGGCGTGGACGCGGCCGAACTGGCACTGCGCCACTCCTACGAAGAGGTCGCCGAATGGCTGTGGACCGGCGTCCTGCGACCCGGCATCCACTTCACGCCACCCCCGGAGCCCGCCGGAGCGGCGCGCCTGGCAGTGCGCGCACTACCGGAGCACAGCGGCCCCACGGACCGGCTGCGGGTGGCGGCCATCGCCGCGGCGGCCGCGGACCCGCTCCGCTTCGACCTCTCCGAGCAAGCCGTCATCGGCACGGCCCGCTCGCTGATCCCGACGCTCGTGGCGGCACTCCCGCCCCTGCTGCCGACCCACCGGGACGGAGGCCCCCTCGCCGGGCGCCTCTGGGGGCGCCTGAGCGGCCGTAAGCCCGACGAGGCATCACTGCACGCCCTGGACACCGCACTGGCGCTGCTCGTCGACCACGACCTGGCCGCGTCCACGCTGGCGGTCCGCGTCGCGGCATCGGCCCGCGCCCACCCGTACGCGGCCGTCTCGGCGGGCCTGGGCGTCCTGGAGGGCCCGCTGCACGGCGCGGCGAGCGGCCTCGCCCACCGGATGCTCCTGGAGGTCCTGGACCGCGGTACGGCAGCACCGGTCGTCGCGGGCGAACTGCGCGCGGGCCGCCGCGTCCCAGGCCTCGGCCACCGCGTCTACCCGGGCGAGGACCCCCGCGCGCGGGCACTGTTCAGCCTCCTGGAGACGATGCCCAAGGCAGGCCCGGCGCTGGCGGCGGCCCGCGACGTGGTGGCCACCACGGCCCGCCACACCGACCTGCACGCCAACGTCGACCTTGCCCTGGCCGTCCTCACCGTCTCGTCCAGCATGGCCGCGGAGGCGGGCGAAACGGTGTTCGCCGTGGCCCGCACCGCCGGCTGGATCGCACACGCCCTGGAGGAGTACGAGGAACGGCCGATGCGGATGCGCCCCGTCGGGCAGTACACCGGGGTGCGGCCGCCCCAGCCGCTGCCGGACCCAGCCGCCCCGCCCGGCAGGCACGACGTGCCCGCAGAATGAAACCGGCCAGGCCGAGGGCAGGTTAGGCTCCCCTCCGTGAGTACGTGCGCGACCGCCTCGCGGGATCTGAACGAACCTCTCGCGGGCACCGCGGCCACCGCCAGGACATGGCTGCTCCTGGAACAGCCCGGCCCCTGGGGCGCCAAGGCGCTCACATCAAGCCATCTGGACCCGGACGTGGGCCGCGCCTTGGAGCAGGCCGTCGAGGCGACCGGCGTACGGATCGCGCTCATCCGGCGCCCGGGACGCCACGCCGACTGCCACACTCCCGCGCGGCACCGGGTGTACGTCGCCCACACCGTCCCCGGAAACGCCTGGCTGCGCTCCCATGTGGTGGACGATCCACGGCAGTTGCTGGACCTGGACTTCCCGGCGCTCGGCGCGGGCGACCACGGCGGCTTCGGCACCCCGCACACCGGGGATCCGCTCGCGCTCGTGTGCACCAACGGCAAACGCGACCGCTGCTGCGCCCTGCTCGGCAGACCGCTCGCCAGTGAACTCGTCGCCTCCGGAGAGGAAGGCGTCTGGGAAGTCACTCATCTGGGTGGTCATCGCTTCTCCCCCACGCTGCTCGTCCTGCCGCACGGCTATGCGTACGGGCGCACAGCCGCGCACGCGGTGAAGGAGATCCTTCAGGGGGTACGTGAAGGGCGCGTCGTCACCGAAGGGTGCCGGGGGAGCTCCGCCTGGGAGCGGCCCGGTCAAGCGGCCGAGCTGGCGGTGCGCAGGGCCGCGCGGGAGGTCGCCGCGGGCACGCTCAGCGTCGTACACACGACGGGCGCCGCTCCGCGCTGGGACGTGACGGTCGCCCACACCGACGGCCGCCGCTGGCGCGTCACCGTCGCGCAGGGCGCTTCGCTGCCGCCGCGCCCGGAGAGCTGCGGGGCGGCTCTGGCATCACCGGCGCGGATGGACGTCACGGCGGTACGGGAGATCACGTAGGGCCCCACAGCCCCGCACGTGCACAGTCACAGCACGGCCCGGCCACCAGCACCAGCACCAGCACCGAGGAACCACGCTCCACCAGGAGATACACGCCACACTGACTTCGGAGTAGCCCACCCGCCGCCGTACCGTTCGTACGCATGAGCCCCACTCCCCCTGCCCGACGTCTGCGCCTCGGCCTGCCGCGGCGCGTCTTCTCGCAGGTGCTCCTGATGCAGGTGGCGATCGCCGCCGGGGTGGCCGTGCTCGCCACCGGACTCTTCCTCGCGCCCCTCAGCGACCAACTCGACGACCAGGCGATGCGCCGGGCCCTCGCCATCGCGCAGACCACGGCGGCGCAGCCGCGGATCGCCCAGGATCTGCGCTCCTCGCACCCGACGGCCGACGGGCCTGTGCAGTCCGCGGCCGAGCGGATCCGGAAGGCCAGCGGCGCCGAGTACGTCGTGATCATGAACAAGGAGGGTGTGCGTTGGTCGCACACCGACCGCGACGAGGTCGGCAGGGTCGTCTCGACCGACCCCAGCGACGCCCTCGCGGGCCGCGACGTCATGGAGATCGACAACGGTACGCTCGGCCGCTCCGCGCGCGGGAAGGTGCCGTTGCGTGACGCCGGCGGGACGATCGTGGGCGCCGTCTCCGTAGGCATCGAGTACGACAGCGTGCGCGCCCGGCTGATCCATACGATCCCGAGCCTCTTCGCGTACGCGGGCGGGGCACTCGCCGTCGGCGCGCTCGCCGCCTACCTGATCTCCCGCAGGGTGCACCGCCAGACGCGGGATCTCGCGTTCTCCGACATCTCGGCGCTGCTCGCGGAGCGCGAGGCGATGCTGCACGGCATCCGTGAGGGCGTCGTGGCCCTGGACCGCGGCGGCCGGATACGGCTGCTCAACGACGAGGCGCAGCGGCTCCTGGGCCTCGGCGCGGGGGCGATCGGGCAGCCCCTGGAGGCCGCGCTCGGCGAGGGCCGCACCGCCGACGTCCTCTCGGGCCGTGTCACCGGCACGGACCTGCTGACCGTGCGCGGCCAACGCGTCCTGGTCGCCAACCGCATGCCCACCGACGACGGCGGCGCCGTCGCCACCCTCCGCGACCGCACCGAGCTGGAACAACTCGGCCGCGAACTCGACTCCACACGCGGCCTCATCGACGCCCTGCGCGCCCAGGACCACGAGCACGCCAACCGCATGCACACACTGCTCGGCCTCCTCGAACTGGAGATGTACGAGGAGGCCGCGGAGTTCGTCGGCGAAGTGGCGGGCGCGCACCGGGTGACCGCCGAGCAGATCACCGAGAAGATCCACGATCCGCTCCTGTCGGCCCTGCTGGTCGGCAAGGCGACCGTCGCCGCGGAGCGCGGTGTGACCCTGGCCGTCTCCGAAGAGACCGCTCTGCCCGACCGGCTCGTCGACCCCGGCGGCCTCGTCACGATCGTCGGCAACCTCGTCGACAACGCCCTGGACGCCGCCACGGGCCTGCGCGCGGGACCCGCTGGCGTCGGGCACGCGCGCGTAGAGGTCGTTTTGCGTACCGAGGGTCCAGAGGGGCGCACGGTTGTCCTTCGGGTACGTGACACGGGCCCTGGTGTGCCGGAGGACCGGCGTGAGTCGGTCTTCACGGAGGGCTGGACCACCAAGGAGCCGCCGGCTCATGGGAAGCGGGGCATCGGGCTCGCCCTGGTGCGCAGGCTCGCCGAGCGGCAGGGCGGCAGCGTGCGGGTCTGCGAGGCGCCCGGCGGCGGCGCCGAGTTCACCGTCGTACTGCCCGAAGGGCTCGCGGAGCCCCGACCGGTCGCCACGGAGGAGACACGATGATCGAAGTACTGGTCGTGGACGACGACATGCGCGTGGCGGACGTCAACGCGGCCTACGTGGAGAAGGTCCCCGGCTTCCGGGTGGCCGGGCGCGCGCACAACGCCGCCGAGGCGCTGCGACTCGTCGAGGAGCTGCCCGTCGATCTGGTGCTGCTCGACCACTATCTGCCGGACGAGACCGGCCTCGCTGTGGTCCGCTCCCTGCGTGAGCGCGGCCACCAGACCGACGTGATCATGGTGACGGCGGCGCGCGACGTCGCCACGGTGCAGGCCGCGATGCGTCACGGCGCGCTGCAGTACCTGGTCAAGCCCTTCTCGTACGCGGGACTTCGCGCCAAGCTCGACGCGTACGCGACGCTGCGCCGCACCCTCGACGGCGGTGGTGAGGCGGAGCAGGCGGAGGTCGACCGCATTTTCGGCGCGCTCTCGGCCACGCCGACGCCTGAGCTGCCGAAGGGGCACTCCCCCACGACGGCGGAGCTGGTCCGCAGGGCCCTGATGGCCGCTGAAGGGCCGATCTCGGCCCAGGAGTTGGCGGAGCGCACCCGGCTGAGCCGGCAGACCGCACAGCGCTACCTGAAGCTTCTGGAGCGTACTGGCCGGGTACGGCTGAGCCTGAAGTACGGCGACACGGGCCGACCCGAGCACCGCTACGAGTGGTCGTCCGCCCTCTGACCGGCTACGCGGCACCGGCTCCTGTGAGCGAACGCACCTCTGTCTCCGCGTGCTTGGCCGCGTCCGCGCGGTCCGGTGAGATGACCGTGCCGAACCATCCGGCGAGGAAGCCCAGCGGGATCGAGACGAGCCCGGGGTTCTCCAGCGGGAAGTACTGGAAGTCCACGCCGGGGAAGAGCGAGCCCGCGCTGCCGGAGACCACGGGCGACAGCGCCACGAGCACCAGCGCGGGCAGCAGCCCGCCGTACACCGACCAGACGGCGCCCCGGGTGGTGAACCGCCGCCAGAACAGCGAGTAGAGCAGCGCCGGAAGGTTGGCCGAGGCGGCGACCGCGAACGCGAGACCCACGAGGAACGCGACGTTGAGGTCACGGGCGACCAAACCGAGCCCGATCGCGACCGCGCCGATTCCCGCCGCCGCGACCCGTGCCACCGCGACCTCGCTGCGCTGCTTCGCGTGCTTGCGCCGCAGCGAGGCGTAGAGGTCGTGGGCCACGGACGCGGACGAGGCGAGTGTGATTCCGGCGACCACGGCGAGGATCGTGGCGAACGCGACGGCGGCCACGACGGCGAAGAGAACCGTTCCGCCGGTGGAGTCCGCACCGCCTCCCAGATCGAGCGCGAGCAGCGGAACCGCCGTGTTCCCCGCGGCGTTCGAGCCCCGCACCGCGTCGGTCCCGACGATGGCCGCCGCACCGAAGCCGAGCACGATCGTCATCAAGTAGAAGCTGCCGATGAGACCGATGGACCAGACGACCGAACGGCGGGCGGCGCGTGCGGTCGGCACGGTGTAGAAGCGCGACAGGATGTGCGGCAGCCCGGCCGTGCCGAGCACCAGCGCGAGGCCGAGGCTGATGAAGTCGAACCGCGCGGTCCAGTCCCCGCCGTACTTCAGCCCGGGCGCGAGGAACTGTTCGCCGTGCCCACTGCGGTCGGCAGCTGTGCGCAGCAGCTGGTCGAAGTCGCCGTGGAACCGCATCAGCACCAGGACGGTCAACGCGATCGCCCCGGCCATCAGCAGGACCGCCTTGACGATCTGGATCCACGTGGTGGCCCGCATCCCTCCCATCGACACATAGATGACCATGAGCGCGCCGACGCCGATCACCGTCCACGCCTGCGCCGCCTCGCTCGTCCCGCCGAGCAGCAGCGCGACCAGTGAGCCCGCCCCCACCATCTGCGCCACCAGATAGAGAACGGACACGGTCACCGAGGAAGTTCCCGCGGCGATCCGCACCGGGCGCTCGCGCATCCGGGCCGCGACCACGTCGGCGAGCGTGAACCGGCCGCAGTTGCGTACCAGTTCGGCCACCAGGAACAGCACGACGAGCCAGGCCACGAGGAAGCCCACCGAGTAGAGCAGGCCGTCGTATCCGTAGAGCGCGATCAGCCCGGAGATGCCGAGGAACGAGGCGGCGGACATGTAGTCGCCCGCGATGGCAAAACCATTCTCCATGGGCGAGAACAGCCGTCCGCCCGCGTAGAACTCCTCCGCCGAACCCTGCCGGTTGCGGCTCACATACGTCGTGATCGCGAGGGTGACCGCCACGAACACGCCGAACAGGACCAGCGCCAGGGTCTGGTGGTCACCCGTCACCACTCGGCCCCCTGCTCCCGCTCGCGTTTCCGCTCCTGCTCCCGTTTCTGCTCGAAGACGGTCCAGCGCAGGTCAAGTGCCGCTCGATCCCGCCGCAGCCGGGCGTGCCGCGCATACGCCCAGGTCAGCAGGAACGTTGTGGCAAACTGCGCGAGCCCCGCGACCATCGCGACATTCACCGCTCCGCTGACCGGCCGCGCCATCAGCCCCGGCGCCGCCGTCGCGGTCACCACATACGCCACGTACCAGGTGAAGAAGGCGGCCACCGCGGGGATCACAAACCTTCGGTAGCGGCGGCGCACTTCCTGGAAGGCGGCGCTCGCCTGCACTTCCAGATAGATGTCAGCCGCGCTCCGCTCCGGCGGGGCGACCTGCGCGGGAACGGCGGGCGCCGTCGGTGTGCCCGTGCCGTCCAGCTCGCCCCAGCCGGAGGCCAGCTCGTCGTACCACGGATCCTTCAGATCACCGGCCCGGATCTGCCCGGCATCGCGGCCGTCGTGCTTCTCCACCGAACTCTCCTTGTCCGCGGCCTCATCCGGCCGCGTGCCCAAGGATGGGCAGTTCGGGAAGATCCCTGACTCTCCTCTCCCCGCTCTTCACCCCATCAGGTGAAGGAACGTCCTCACCCGCGCTTTCTCCCCGGCGGCTGCGCGAGACCGTGCCGGTAGGCGTAACGCACCGCCTGCGCACGGTCCTTGAGGCCCGCCTTGGCGAAGAGGTTGTTGATGTGGGTCTTCACCGTGGCGGTGGAGACATGCAGCGCCCGCGCGATCTCCTGGTTCGTCATCCCCTCCGCGATCAAGGCCACCACCTCGGTCTCCCGGAGGGTCAGTCCGTCGGGCGGCTCCGCCGCGTGCCCCGCCGGTTCCGGTTCCGACAGCCGCTCGAGCAGGCGCCGCTGGATCCTCGGCGAGAGCCCCGCGTCCCCCGAGAGCACGTCGTGGACGGCCCGCACGATCTCGTCACCGCCCGCGTCCTTGGTGAGATACCCCCGCGCCCCCGCTCTCAGCGCCGGAAACAGCGACTCGTCGTCGGCGTACGTGGTGAGCACCACGACCTGCGTGCCCGGATAGTCCGCACGGATCCTCCGCGTGGCCTCCGCCCCGTCGCAGCGCGGCATCCGCAGGTCCATCAGGACCACGTCCGGCGCGAGTTCGGCGACGAGCCGCACCGCCTCCTCGCCGTCACCCCCGGAGCCGACGACCTCGATGCCCGGCAGAAGCCCCAGGAGCATCACGATCCCCTCACGCACCACGGTCTGGTCGTCGACCACGACCACACGCGCGGGCGCCCGGCCACTTCGATGCCCGCCGTCCACCGTCATCCCGGCACCTTCAGCCGCACCACGAAGCCTGCCTCCTCCGGTCCTGCCTCCAGCGAGCCGCCCAGCAGTTCGGCGCGCTCCCTCATGCCCAGCAGACCGTACCCGGCTCCGGAGGTGGCGAGTTCGCCCGCCGACCCTCCCGAATCCCGCACGTCCAGCGTCACTTCCCCCTCCCCGTACTCGAAGAGCACCGTCACCTTGGCCCCCCGGGCGTGCTTGCGCACATTCGTCAGGGCCTCCTGCGCCACCCTGCGCACCGCCTGGGACGCCTCCGCGCTCAGCACCCGCCGCTCCCCGGCGACCGCCACCGAAGCCCCGTCCGACGCGACCAGCTCCCGGAGGAAGTCCTCGACCGGCGTCATCTCCCCACGCAACGCGGACAGTGCCTGCCGGGTCTCGGCCAGCCCCTCCGAAGCCATCGACCGCGCCGCCACCACCCGCCCGAGGATCTGCCCCCGGTCAGCGCCGCCCTCGATCAGCAGCCGGGCCGCCTCCAGGTGGACGAGCTGTGCGGACAGGCTGTGCGCCAGCACGTCGTGGATCTCCCGGGCGATCCTTGCCCTCTCGTCCAGCGCGGCCGACTCGGCCTCGGCGGCCCGCGCCGCCCGCTCCTGGGCGAGCAGTCGCTGGGCGTTGCCCCGGGCCTCCGCGTCCAGCCGCAGGACGTATCCGGCGAGGGCGAGCCCGGCGGTGATGGCCGCTGTCGTGGTCCAGGGGTCCTCGTTGACCAGGGCGAAGGCCGTGAGTGACGTCGTGGCGGCGATCACGGCCGCGGCCAAGGGCAGCCGCTCCAGTGCCATGACGGCGGCGGCACACCAGAGCACCACCGCGGGGAGCTCGAACCCGGTCGCGTGGGCCACGAACGCCACCACCAGGACGAGCCCCAGTGACGCCAGCGACGGCCGCAGTCGCTGCTCCAGCGTCGCCCGGAAGTACGCCACCAGGGCTGCCGCGCAGATGCCGATCAGGCCCACTCCCAGGGCGACCCGCCAGCCCGGGATCCCTCCGCGGAAGAGGGTGCTCCAGAGCAGCAGGCCGATGAACACCGCGCGCACGAGCCAGCTCAGCAGCCGTCGGGGGCGCGTCATCCTCTCGCTGGCGAGAGCCTCCCGTGAGGGCCAGCGCAGCCAGTCATCACGCGTCACGCGGGCCCCTTTCCGGTCGGCCCGGACATTGCGGGCACCTTGTCACCGTACGACGCCCGGGAATGCCTTCGCCGGGCGCAGAGTCTGGGCGCGGAGCTCCAGGAGGCCCGCGCGCACCAGCAGCGACGCGGCGAAGGCCAGCAGCAGGGCTCCCGCGCCCTGGTGGATGCCGATGAGCAGGCCTATGCCCATGAGTCCGAGCCGGGCGGCTATGCCGACGGCCCACACGGCCGCCGTGGCTTTGGTGCCTCGGGTCCACACGGAGCCGTCCTGCTCGGTCCAGACGCGGCTGGTGCGAGCCCAGGCGGCGCCGATCAGGAGCCCCACGAGGATCTCGCCGGCGAGCAGCGCGATCGAACCGATCTCGTGGTGGGTGTCTATGAGACCTGCATCCTTCACACCGAAGTAGGCAAGCACCGCCGGCACCAGCCACCAGCGCTTGGAGCCTTCCATGCGCTGGGGCTGCGTCTGGCGCACGACGACGAGGGCGACTGCGGCGAAGATCAACAGCGCGTTGGCGAACCCGGGCATCACGGCCTCCGATGGCGTGCGCGGACGAGAAGTACGACGCCTTCGACGCTACGGAACCGGGCTGGTCAGAGGATCGGAGCGAGGGTGGATCATGGGTGGACGGAGTGTCTCCACCCACGGGTGGAGACCTAGCACCAGGTGCCGTTCATGGGCGTCGGGAAGGCCCCTGCGAAGACTTGCGCAGGGGCCTGTCCCTCAGCCGGTCGGCAGAGACCTCACGCGTCGATGCGCGAGCGGTCCAGCGTCGCCGCCGAGCTGGTGATGAACTCCTTGCGCGGCGCGACCTCGTTGCCCATCAGCAGATCGAAGACCTGCTCGGCCGAATCGAGGTCGGAGATGTTGATCCGGCGCAGCGTGCGATACCGCGGGTCCATCGTCGTCTCGGCAAGCTGGTCGGCGTCCATCTCGCCCAGGCCCTTGTACCGCTGGATCGAGTCCTTGAAGCGCACGCCCTTGCGCTCGAACTCGAGCAGGGTGTCGCGCAGTTCGCGGTCCGAGTACGTGTAGACGTACTTGTCCTGGCCCTTCTTGGGCTGGATCAGCTCGATCCGGTGCAGCGGCGGCACGGCGGCGAACACACGGCCCGCCTCGACCATGGGCCGCATGTAGCGCTGGAAGAGCGTGAGCAGCAGGATGCGGATGTGCGCGCCGTCGACATCGGCGTCGACCAGCAGAATGATCTTGCCGTAGCGGGCCGCGTCGATGTCGAAGGTCCGGCCGGACCCAGCTCCTATGACCTGGATGATCGCGCCGCACTCGGCGTTCTTGAGCATGTCCGAGACCGAGGCCTTCTGGACGTTGAGGATCTTGCCGCGGATCGGCAGGAGCGCCTGGAACTCGGAGTTCCGGGCGAGCTTGGCGGTGCCGAGCGCGGAGTCTCCCTCAACGATGAACAGCTCGCTGCGGTCCACGTCGTCACTGCGGCAGTCGGCGAGCTTCGCCGGCAGCGAGGAGGACTCCAGCGCCGTCTTGCGGCGCTGGGCGTCCTTGTGCTGGCGGGCGGCGATGCGGGTGCGGGCCGCGGCGACGATCTTGTCCATGACCGCGCGGGCCTGCGCCTTGGCGTCCCGCTTGGTGGAGGTCAGGAACGCCTTGAGTTCCTTGGCGACGACATTGGCGACGATGCGGTTCGCCGCCGACGTACCGAGGACTTCCTTGGTCTGGCCCTCGAACTGCGGCTCCGCGAGACGCACGGTGACGACGGCTGTGAGGCCTTCCAGGGCGTCGTCCTTGACGACGTCGTCCTCGGCGACGCGCAGGACCTTCTGCAGGCGCAGCGCTTCATTCACCGTCTTCGTGAGCGACCGCTCGAAGCCGGTCACGTGCGTGCCGCCCTTGGGCGTGGCGATGATGTTGACGAAGGACTTGAGCGTCGTGTCGTAGCCGGTGCCCCAGCGGAGTGCGACGTCGACGCCCAGCTCGCGCGTGACTTCGGTGGGCGTCATCTGGCCGTGCTCGTCGAGGACCGGCACCGTCTCCTTGAAGGTGCCCTGGCCGGAGAAGCGGAGGATGTCGCAGACGGCCTTGTCCTGTGCCAGGTACTCACAGAATTCGCTGATGCCGCCGTCGAAGCGGAAGGATTCCTCGCCCTTCGTGCCGCCCTCGCCGAGGCCGAACTCGTCGCGCACGACGATGGTCAGCCCGGGCACGAGGAAGGCCGTCTGGCGGGCGCGCTGGTGCAGGTTCTCCAGGCTGAGCTTGGCGTCCTTGAGGAAGATCTGGCGGTCGGCCCAGTAGCGCACGCGGGTGCCGGTGCGGGTCTTCGGGACCTTCTTGACCTTGCTCAGCCGCGCCGCCGGGTCGAACGAGGCGTCCGGGCCGTCCTTCGCGAAGGCACCGGGGACGCCGCGGCGGAAACTGATGGCGTGCGTGTGCCCGGCGCGGTCCACCTCCACGTCGAGGCGGGCCGACAGGGCGTTCACCACGGAGGCGCCCACGCCGTGCAGGCCGCCGGAGGCCGCGTACGAGCCGCCGCCGAACTTTCCGCCCGCGTGCAGCTTGGTCATGACGACCTCGACTCCGGAGAGCCCGGTCTTCGGCTCGACGTCGACCGGGATGCCCCGGCCGTTGTCGCGGACCTCTACGGAGGCGTCGTCGTGGAGGATGACCTCAATGTGGTCGCAGTACCCGCCCAGGGCCTCGTCGACTGAGTTGTCGATGATCTCCCAGAGGCAGTGCATCAGGCCACGGCTGTCCGTCGACCCGATGTACATGCCCGGACGCTTGCGGACGGCCTCGAGTCCCTCCAGGACGAGCAGGTGCCGCGCGGTGTAGTTGGAACCGTCACGGTCTGCTCCGGTCAGCAACGCTGTGGACGGCACGGACGTCTCGGCGGTCACGCGGTTCGCTCCTCGCTGAATTTCAAGGGAGGCCCTTTGGGGTAAGGGCTCGGCTTCTGCTGCCCGTCAGAGGGTACCGAGGCCTGGTAGAGCCGTTGTCACGCCACCCTCGTCTCGGCTCAGACTAAACCAGAAACGTACGCGTGTTCGATCCCTCGATGGAGTGAAGCACACGTCACGTTCCCTTCCAGGCATGAACCATTTAGGCTCCGGGCACGTCCTCATGAACAACCGGCAAGCCAGCCGGCGAGGACCTGACCTGACAGACAGCGCGAAACCGTAAGACACGTAAGAGACGCAATACGGCACATTCGCCGCCAACCGGCAGCAGACAACCACCTCGAAAGAAAAATTCGAGGAAAAGCCACGAGCGGGAACGTTTTCGGCCTGGTTGGATGTTGACCCTGGTACGACAGCTCGTCGAGCTAGAGAAGAGGCGACGTGACTACTGTTCTGACCCCCGCGAGCCCCCTGACGGCCGCTGACCGCTGCGACCGCTGCGGCGCCCAGGCGTACCTTCGCGTCGTCCTGTTGAGCGGCGGTGAACTGCTCTTCTGCGCCCACCACGGTCGCAAGTTCGAGCCGGAACTCAAGAAGATCGCCGCTGAGATACAGGATGAGACGGAGCGCCTGACCGCCGCACCGGCGAACGCATCCGAAGAGGACTGAAGCCTCACACCACGACGAGCGAGCGCCGGACCACCAGACCGGCGACCGGGCGGCTGCCCCTGCACCCCAGGGACAGCCGCCCTCTCTCGTTCACACCACCCGATCACTCAGGCGTACCGGCTCATCACGCGCACGACATCCGAGATCCGCGTGTACACCCCAGGACTGCCCGCCTGGCCACAGCCGTCCCCCCACGACACCAGGCCGATGAGCCGCCCCTGCGCGACCAGTGGGCCGCCGCTGTCGCCCTGACAGGCGTCCCGGCCACCCTTCAGTTCACCCGCGCACACCATGGAAGCGGACGTGTACGTCCCGTCCGCACTGCCTGGGTACGCCTCCTCGCACACCTTGTCCGCCAGGACCGTCACATCCGCGGCGTGCAGCGTCCGCGCGTAGTCGCCCCCTCCCGTGGTGTCGCCCCAGCCGTACACAGCGGCCCCCGTGCCGGGCTCGTACGCCGCGTCACCGGCGCCCGCCGTTCGGATCGTGTAGGCCTCCGGCAGGGCCTCTGAGAGGGTCAGCACCGCGAAGTCACCGGCGTTGGTGTAGGCGTCGTACTCCGGATTGATCCGTACGCGACGTACGGAGATCTCATTGCCCGTGTTCGTGGCCAGGTCGTCGCGGCCGGAAATGACCTTCAGGTCCCGCACCCGGCCGAGCGGCACGCCCAGGACTTCTTCGCGCATGCAGTGTGCGGCGGTCAGGACCGTCGAGCGCGCGATCACGACGCCGCCGCAGAACTGGCCGGACCGCGTACCTCCGAACCGGTCACGGCTGGCGAGAGCCACCGTCCACGGGCTGTCAGCCACTCGCACCGGCCTGCCTCCGATGACGACGCTGTCGGCCGCCGCGGGGGCCGGAGAGGCCAGGGGCAGCACCGCCGCCGCGGCCCCCAGGACCAGCGCTTGCGCCAGCGTACGGACGATGGGAGGACGCATGCGATCTCCTCACTCTGGGTTGCAATCGCACACCCAGAGTCAATCACCGCCCCACGCGCCGCACGCGCGCCACGCGGGCGGAACCGGCCTCGCGCGCGCCCTCGCGCGGGCAGACGAAAGGCCCGGACCCTCCTGTGGGAGGCTCCGGGCCTTTCTGAGGCGCTGTGCGTCGGATGCCGGAGATCCGGCCGCGGACCTAGTCCAGGTAGTCGCGCAGGACCTGCGAGCGCGACGGGTGGCGCAGCTTCGACATCGTCTTCGACTCGATCTGGCGGATGCGCTCTCGCGTCACTCCGTAGACCTTGCCGATCTCGTCGAGGGTCTTCGGCTGACCGTCGGTGAGACCGAATCGCATGGAGACGACGCCCGCCTCGCGCTCGGACAGGGTGTCGAGCACGGAGTGGAGCTGCTCCTGGAGGAGCGTGAAGCTGACCGCGTCGGCCGGGACGACGGCTTCGGAGTCCTCGATGAGGTCACCGAACTCGCTGTCGCCGTCCTCGCCCAGCGGCGTGTGCAGGGAGATGGGCTCGCGGCCGTACTTCTGGACCTCGATGACCTTCTCCGGGGTCATGTCGAGTTCCTTGGCCAGCTCCTCCGGGGTGGGCTCGCGGCCCAGGTCCTGGAGCATCTGGCGCTGCACGCGCGCGAGCTTGTTGATGACCTCGACCATGTGCACCGGGATACGGATGGTGCGGGCCTGGTCGGCCATGGCGCGGGTGATGGCCTGACGGATCCACCAGGTGGCGTACGTGGAGAACTTGTAGCCCTTGGTGTAGTCGAACTTCTCGACCGCGCGGATCAGACCGAGGTTGCCCTCCTGGATGAGGTCCAGGAAGAGCATGCCGCGGCCCGTGTAGCGCTTGGCCAGGGAGACCACGAGGCGGAGATTGGCCTCCAGGAGGTGGTTCTTGGCGCGGCGGCCGTCCTCGGCGATGATCTCCAGCTCGCGCTTGAGCTTCGGCGCGAGCTTGTCGGCGTTGGCCAGCTTGTCCTCGGCGAACAGGCCCGCCTCGATGCGCTTGGCGAGCTCGACCTCCTGCTCGGCGTTGAGCAGGGGGACCTTGCCGATCTGCTTCAGGTAGTCCTTGACCGGGTCGGCGGTGGCGCCGGCGGCGGCGACCTGCTGTGCGGGCGCGTCGTCCTCGTCCTCGTCGGAGAGCACGAAGCCCTGCGCGCCCTCCTCCGCGGGCTCGCCCTCGCCGGGCTTGCCGGCGGCGGGCGCCTCCTCGGTGGCCTCCTCGTCGAGGAGCTCACCGGCTTCCTTCTTGGAGGCGGTCTTCTTGGCCGTCGTCTTCTTGGCGACGGTCTTCTTCGCGACGGCCTTCTTGGCCGTCGTCTTCTTGGCAGCGGCCTTCTTGGCGGCCGTGCCGTCCTCACCGGCGTCGGCGGCGACCGAAGCCTCGGGCGCGGCGGCCGTGGCCGGCTTCGCCGTGGCGGTCTTGGCGGCGACCGTCTTGGTCGCGGTGCGCTTGGCCGGGCTCTTCGCTGCGACGCTCTTGCGGGGGCGCTTCGGCTCCGCGGCACTGACCATCAGCGTCACACCCTCTTCCTCGAGGATCTGGTTGAGGCTGCGCAGAACGTTCTTCCACTGAGTGGCCGGGATCTGGTCAGCTTCGAAGGCACGACGAACGTCGTCGCCGGCGATCTGCCCATCAGCCTTTCCCCGCTCGATGAGCGCCATGACAGAGACGGATTCGGCGATCTCCGGCGGGAGCGTACGGGATGTGCTGGCCGACACGAACAACCTCTCGGAACGTTGGAAAACGGCTTCCGGCCCCGTCCACTGTGGACCGGAGCCGACGACCGACGGCTGGGGATTGTGCCGACGGCGCGGGCGGGACCGTGGAGCTCGCACAGCGCCGTGAACGACGGCTGTATTCCCTCCTCGGCTATCACCTCTTAGGTCATCGCGCTGTCCGTAGGAGCGTTACGCCCAATCTACGTGGCCCGAGTCACACCCCGTAAGCGCTCAAAAGCAGCCAGACGCGGTCAGAAGCGACAAGAGTTCCATCATCAACCGGTCGGATGTATGCGTCGGGGTGCGTCAGCATGCGACGGCGTACGTGATGACGCCACCGGAGCACCGTCCTCCACGTACGACATCACCGGAGACCCCACATCCGTGTCGCCGGACCCGCCCTGCCCCTGAGGGGGCGCGGGAGTCCGGCGACACGGACGGGTGTCAACGGGTGTCGAAGCATCGATCGCGGCAGCGAAACGATGCTGCGCGGTGCGCACGGGCTGCCGTGCTGACGCGGAGGGCGGTCAGTGCTCGCGGGGAGCGGGCACGACGCGCTCCACCTCCGGGTGAACGGTGAGGAGCTGGCGCATGGCCGCCTCGGCGCCCGCTCCGTCGCCCGCGGCGAGGGCGTCGACGATCCGGGAGTGGTGCACCAGGGACGCCTCGGTCGGGCGGTCGCAGCCGGTGACGGGGCCCCCGGAGACCTGGAGCGCGGCCGAGACGATGCCCGAGAGGTGCTCCAGCATACGGTTGCCGGCGACCTGGATGAGAAGCGAGTGGAACTCGGCGTCCGCGCGGGAGAACGTGATCGAGTCGCCCTGCGCCAGCGCGTGGCCCATGATCTCGACCATGTCGGAGAGCCGCTGCTGCACCTCCTCGCGGCCGTGTCCGGCGGCGAGACGGGCGGCCAGCGGCTCGATCGTCCAGCGCAGCTCGCTGAGTTCGCGGCGCTGGTCGTCGCGCTGCGGGCCGAACGCCCGCCATTCGATGATGTCCGGGTCGAGCAGGTTCCAGTCGCTGACCGGGCGTACTCGCGTGCCGACGTTGGGGCGCGCGCTGACGAGGCCTTTGGCCTCCAGGACGCGCAGGGATTCGCGGACGACGGTGCGGGAGACCTCGAACCGCTGGCCGATCTCCTCGGGGACCAGGGGGCGGTCGGCTCCCAGGTCTCCGGAGACGATCATCTGGCCCAGCTGCTGGACCAGTTGGCCGTGGAGTCCGCGGCCGCGGCTGCCGGCGGCTCGCCGGCCCACGCGGCCCAGGTCCTGGTCGGCACTGTCCCACGGCGCGACCACACGGTCGGTGCCGGGTGCCTCCGCGTAGGGGTAGCGGTCGAGTTCGCCCGCCGGACCGGCGAGGCCGGAGTCTGCGGAGCGGGCGGCGGTCATCATGGTGTGCGCAAGGGTACTCACGGATCAGTTGTCGGCGTGGCCCCCAAGTCCCTTGAGGTCTTTGGTGAAAAGCACACGAAAGGGTGATCGCTTACCTCGCTGCAATTGACGCGTTATCGGAAAGAAGTCGCCGCTCCCCGGAGAGTTGCGCGCAATGCGGGAACGAAACGCGGCAGACAGCCGTCAGCGAGCCCGGCCCCGCACCGCGGTGAGCACATAAGCGCAGAGCAGAGCGGTGACCGACAACGTCAGTGCGCTGCCGACGGGTTGAGCCACCATGCGCACTCCCCCGGCCAGATATCGCTCGGCCCCGAAGGGCCATTGCACCAGCGCGAGGTCACGCAACCGTCCCGGCAGACCCGCCGCCGATCGCACAGACGGCCCTTCCAGTGCCTTTTGTACGAGGGGTACGACGACGATCGGCACGGCGACGACGGCGGCGAGCCCGGCGGTCGTGGACCGGAACACTCCGGCTGCCAGAACGCCCGCCCAGGCGCAGCCGGTCATAAGAGTGAGCCAACTCGCGCTCAGGGCAAGCCAGTCGGCGGGAACTTCAGTGAGCTCCGATCCGTATACAAGGTGGAGCAGGGCGGCGTCGCACCCCACGGTGAGCACGGCCAGGAGCAGAGCCGTGGCGGCGGCGACCGCGAGCTTCGCGGCGAGGAGACCCAGCCGACGCGGGACGGGGCCGCGGTCCGCAGCGAGGGCGGGGTGGCGGAACTCCTCACCGAAGGCGAACGCACCGAGAAGTCCGGCACCGAGGGCGGCGGGCGGCAGCGGAAACTCAGTGGGCCATGCCACGAGCAGGCGGGGCTGCGGCGTGTGGCCGGTCCGGGCGAGGAAGACACCCAGGACGGCCGAGACGGCGAGGACGGCGGCCACCGTGAGGTATCCGGTGCCGATGCCGGTGGCGCGACGCAGTTCGTAACGCAAGGGGCGCAGGGGGTTTCGGTTTGTGCGGACGGTGATGGGGGGTGGCAAGGGGGACCTCGGCTGAGGGGGCGGCTGAGGTTGGAACTGTGGCTGTGGCTCAGAGGCGCGGCTCGCCGTTCGAGCCTTCGTCGCTTGAGCCGTCGTCGCTGGATCATCCGAGGTCGAGGGCTGGAGGGCGCCGTTCGGCAAGGAGGTGTGTCCGTCGGCGGAGGTGCCATCTTCGTACGGGAGTCTCTCCGTGGTCCCGCCGGGCGCATGCTCCGGCGCGGGCTTCCTGGGAGGCGCGTCGGGGGCGCGCGGCTCGGTGGGCGCCGGACTGGCCTCTGAGGCGGGAAGGCTTTGCCGGTGCGCGGTCGTGGGTGGCCCCGCGTCCCCGGTTTCATCGGCGAGTTGGTGGACGAGGATGCCGTGCCGGAACGCGGTCTCCCCCACGTCCGCGCACGTGCTGCCGTACACCGAAAGCCTGTTGCCGCCCTCCTTCACCACCTCGACGGTCCAGCGGCGGGAACGCGCCTCCTTGGCGAGGAGGGCGGCGAGGCGCGTGGCGTGAGGGGTGCGCACGGCGACGCGGGGGCGCAGCCGGGTGCGGGCGAACTCCGCCGCGTCCTGGTCGGCGACGAGCCTGCCGGCGTCGAGCGTGACGACCCGGTCGGCGGTCCGCGCGGCCTCCTTGGGGTCCTGGGTGGAGTACAGGACGGTGCCGCCCTGGGCCGCGTGTGCCCGCAGAAAGCCGTGCAACCAGCCGTTCTCCCGGGCCGCCAGGCCGTCGGCGGGACCGTCCAGGACAAGTGTGTGCGGATTGGTGAGGAGGGCGCAGGCCAGACCGAGTCTGCGGTCCATGCCACGGGAGAGTGTGCCGAGGCGCTGCTCGCGAAGGCTGACGAGCCCCACGGCTTCCAGCACGTCGTCGGCGCGCAGGACGGGCACCCCGACCGCTGCGCAGAGCATCCGCAGGTGGCCCCGCACCGTGCGGGCCGGATGGCCGGGGACCTCGCCGAGCAGCACACCGACTTCCCTGGAGGGGTGGGCGATGCGGTGCAGCGGACGGCCTCTGAAGTAGGTGATTCCGCGGCCCTGTTGGAGTTCGAGCATCAGCCTGAGCACCGTCGTCTTGCCCGCGTCCGGTGCGCCGAGCAGCGCGGTGACACGGCCGGTGCGCGCCTCGAAGGACACGTCGTCGACGGCGGGCGGGAGCTCCTGACGGGAATTGCTGGTCAGTCCGATGGCCTGGATCATCGCTTCTCTCGCGGGATGTGCGACCGCTCGACGGCCGGGGCGAGTCCGCCGGATCGGGGACGGACGAACCCCGTGGGTACCGCAGCAAGATAACGCGACATTTCTGGCTTTTGGCTCAGGGTGACTTCACGCGAGCCGCTGCGTCAGGCGAGCTGCGGCCGCGCGCGATCGGAGCCGCTTCTCAGACGTCCGGGCGCAGCATCGGCGGGTTGAGGAGCGTCGCGCCGCCCGCCCGGAAGAGCTGAGCGGGGCGGCCGCCCTGGCGGGTCGTCGTGCCGCCGGTGGGGACGAGGAAGCCCGGCGTACCGGTCACCTTGCGGTGGAAGTTGCGCGGGTCGAGCGCGACACCCCACACGGCTTCGTACACCCGTCGCAGCTCACCGACCGTGAACTCGGGCGGGCAGAACGCCGTGGCCAGGGACGAGTACTCGATCTTCGAGCGGGCGCGTTCCACCCCGTCCGACAGGATCTGCGCGTGGTCGAAGGCGAGGGGCGCCGCCTGTTCGCCCTCGCGGCCGTACCCGCCGTGGGTGAGCAGGGCGTCGACCGGCGCCCAACGCGCGCTGTTGGCGTCGCCGCCCGCGCGAGGTGCGGGCAGGTCGGGCGCGAGGGCGAGGTGAGCGACGCTGACCACCCTCATCCGCGGATCACGCTTGGGATCGCCGTACGTCGCCAGCTGCTCCAGATGTGCCCCGTTGGCCTGAACCGGGCTGTCCGGGTCGTGAGCGCACAGGCCGGTCTCCTCGACCAGCTCCCGCGCTGCCGCCGCCGACAGGTCCTCGTCGACCTTCACGAATCCGCCGGGCAGCGCCCACCGCCCCTGGAACGGCGGTTCGCCGCGGCGCACGGCCAGCGCGCACAACGCGTGGCGGCGCACGGTCAGCACGACCAGATCGACGGTGACAGCAAAGGGCGGGAAGGCCGACGGGTCGTAGGGCGACATGCCGCGATCATAGTCGTCTGCCTGACGATAAACACCTCTTACGGCATCTGCTTCCCGCTCCGTTCCCCGCGGCCCGCCCATCCGGCCCGACGCGTCCTCCGCCTCACCGCTCAGCGTGCTCACACTCCCAACTGCAGCCCGTCGGCGGCCTCCTCGACCATGGCGAGGCCGAGCCTGCTCACCCGTACGGAGAACGGAGCTCCCGCGACCCTGAGTGCCGTGAGTCCGAGCTCTCCGAGGGGTGCGCTGCGGACGGGGTTCAACGTCACCGTGCCGGCCGGCGCGTCCGGGCGGATACCGGCGAGCAGAGTCAGGAGCTGCACCCCGGCCGCCGCGCTCACGGCCGCGGGACGGCAGGCCGCCGGGTGCGGCAGGGGCGCGCCGCCTGCCACGCGCTGCTCACCCGCGTACATCTCGGGCAGTCGGTGTCCGAAGGCCTCGGCCGCGCCGAGGGCGCCGCGCAGCAGCGAGCCCGCCTCCTTCTCGTAGCCCGCGGCAGCCAGGCCCGTCACGGCGACTGCCGTCTCGTGCGGTCTGACCGCGCCGCTCCGGTGCCCGAACGCGTTGTACCCGGCTTCTTTGGCGCCCAGGCTTCGCAGGCCCCAGCCCGAGTCCATGGTCGGGCCGCCGAGCAGCCTGGCGAGTTGCTCCGTCTGCACCTTGTCGAGCAGTCCGGGGGCGAGTGCTCCGGCGCCGAGCAGGCCGGTGTCCAGGAGGTGGGCCGCGCTCCCTGTGAGGTACGGAATCAGCCGTCCGTCGGGCAGTCGCGCCGCCGCCGGCCTGCCGCCCGTTCGGTCCGCCACCCAGAATTCCTCCCGGAAGCGGCCACGCAGCCGCTCCGCCCACTGCCGCAGGTCGGTGCCGCCCGCACTTCCGTGGGCGTCGAGGAGGTCGGCGCCGAGCAGCGCCGCACGGTGCGCGTGGGCCTGGGTCTCGCAGCGGGCGGGCCCGCCGGGGTGGGGGTCCGGGAGGAAGGTGTTGTCGCCCAGGGCGTCGAGGAGCCATCTCAGGCACCGCTCGGCGGTGGGCAGCAACTCCTCCATGTCCGCCTCCGGGGTGCCCCAGCGCCAGGCTTCGGCGAGGAGCGCCGGGAACAGGAGGGTGGCTTCGACGCCTGTGCAGCCAGGGGGCAGCAGGGGCCCGGCGGCCCTCGTCGGCCCGGGGATCATGCCTGACCGCGGGCCCGGTTTCTTGAGCTGGCCGCGGGCGAGGGTGCGCAGGGTGCCCACGGCGAGCCTGGTGCCCAGCGGCAGGGTCATCCGGGCGGCCGCGAGTGCTTCGGCGGGCGCGAGGCCGCAGCGCCAGGGGGCACCAGCGGCCACGTACACATCGGCGGGATGTGTCGGGTCGCGCAGCAGCAACGCCCGGAGGTCGGCCACGGATGTCTCCAGGAGCCGCTGGACCGTGGGGTCGTCGCCCACTGCCCGGGCCGAGGCCAGCGGGCTGCTCGCACCGTGGCTCACGGCTCTCACCGGTCCACCGCCGTCGGGGCGGACACGCAGCTCCACGCTCTGGCTGCCCCCCGGCGGGAGCTGCACTTCCCAGCGCAGCAGCCCGGCGGAGGCCAGGGCGTCCTTGGGGGCCGGGACGGCGGTGACCACGCAGTGGCCCCGGCTCGAGGACCAGCGCATGCCGGAGTCGTGGACACTGGCGGGCAGTTCCGGGCCGGCTCTGCCCGACGCGACCGCGCCCAGTTCCGCCAGGTCCGTGCCGAGTGACACCTCGACGGGCAGCCTCAGGGGGCGGCTGGCCGCGCTGTGCAGCGTGATCCTCTCCGTGCCGTCGGCGTGCCGGATCCGTTCCACGACGACGTCCGGGTCGGGTCCGCCCTCGGTCGAGGGAAGCACCGTGGCCACGAAGCGGGCGCTGTCGGCCGAGAGCATCCGGGCCTGCACGGCGACCGGCTCCCGCCCGGCCACGCGGACCTGGCAGCGTGACAGCATGCGTCGGCCCGAGCGGTAGAAACCTTCCAGGCCACGGCCGTTGAGCTGCCCCTGGTCCGTGGAGACGGCCAGTGCGGGCAGGGCGACGCAGACCAGCGAGGCATGCGCGGGCGGCAGCGCGCCGGGGCGGCGCGCCACGGGAGCGAGAGCCTGTCCGGCGGACGGGCGCCGGGGGGCCGGGGCGGGCAGGCGCGGTCTGTCGGCCTGACCGCCGTCGGATCTCTTGGGCACACCGGCGACTTCGGACCGGCCGGAGACAGGAGACGGGGCGGGAACGTGCATGGGGCAGCCTCTTCTGCGTTGTCTGCGCTGCGGAGACTCGGTCGCGGTGCAGCGGCGCGACCCGGACGTGGGTACCGCCACTCAGGTGAACGGAAGCGGACCGCTCCAAGTCACGCACCCGCCGCAGGAAGCCGCCCAGACGGCGGTGCGCTGCCGCCACGACCGCCCCGGCCGACGTGGCCCACGCCAGGACCGGCCAGGACCCGGGGCGCCAAGCCCTCACGCTCGCGCTCACTGGTCACTCCTCGTGTCCCGCCTGACGGCGGGCCGCCGGTTCCGCGGCCCCGTGCCTGCTCCTCCGCTCGGGCGCGTGGTGCGCGCGGAGGGGCGGGAGCGGCGGCGGTGGCCGCGGGGTGCGGAGCCGATGTCCGTGTCGGTCCTGGCCTCTGGTTCTGTCGGCGCACCGGCACCGGCACCCGCGCCCGCGTCCGCGCCGAAGCCGACATCGGGGCCGACGGGACGAGAGGAGCCAGTGGGGACGGAAGCGGCCGCGGAGACCGCGGGGCTCAAGTGGTCGACCGCACCCAGATGTTGGGAAGCGTCGTCCGTCGTCGAAGCACCTTCGGCCACAGCGGACTCCGGCTCCCGCTGGGCCCGCTCGCCGCGCAGGATGCGGCGAATCGGCTCCGGGTCGTCGTCCGCACCGCACACGGGGTACAGCAGCAGCGCGAAGGTGTAGTGCGGGTCGGCGGCCAGCGCCATGGTCAGTGCTTCCTGGCCCTCGATGAGGTCACCGAGCGACCAGGCGACCCAGCCGGCCAAGGTCAAGGGCGCCGCCGCGTGTTCGTAGAAAGAGCCGACGCAGCGCCGGGCGAGTGCTCGCCAGAGCCTGAGCGCCGACCTGGCTTCCTGGCCCTCCATCCACTCCGCCGCCCGGTCCCGCGTCGTACGGTCCTGGAGACCGAGGATCACGGCGGCAGCCTCGTCGTGAGCCAGCAGTTCGTCGTCCTGAAGGTCCGCGTCCAGCAGGTCGGGCTTCGGGGGTGCCGCGGCGAGGCGGGCCATCAGGCGGCGGGCGAGGTCGAGGGTCTCTTCGGCGACTTCATCATGGCCGCCCTCGTCCAGGATCCTGGGCACGAGCGCGACCGCCGCAGCGTGCAGCGCGCTCTCCTGAGCCGCCGCGGCCGCGGTCCGCCACGGCTTCAGTCGCGCCCGCAGCTTCCCCTGGTCGGGGCCCACTTGACGGCCCGCGTACGCGGTGGCCGCCGCGAGGACCGACGTGCCCGCGGGAGGAAGCGGGGTGCCGTCCGCCGGGCAGCAGCGCTGATCAGGGCAGCAGTACGTCCAGAAGCGGCCGTCCGATACGCACACGGCCTCCAGGACCGGGATGTCGAGGTCGCCGCAGGCGGTGCGGAGCGTCTGGGCCAGCGGCCTGAGACGCTCCATGACCTGTCGCCCGGAGAGCCCGGAGGTGTCCCCCGCGGACCCTCCCGGCTCCTGGCAGAGGAAGGCCACGACGCCGTCCGGCCGGACCGAGCGCCGCTCGCAGCCGCTCACCAGGCACTGGGCCAGCTGCTCCGCGACGGCCGGCCAGTCCTCCGCGCGTTCCGGAATCCCGAGGCGCACCCTCCCGCCGAAACGGCCGCGCGGGCCCTGCAGCGCGATGAGGACGACGCTGTTCTCGGGCCGGAATCCGAGCAAGTACGGCAACGCGTCCGCGAGTTCGGCGGGAGTGCGCAGAGTGACCGCGGGTTCGTCGATCGGATCGGTCGGGTCGATTGAGTCGCTGTGATTCGTCATGCGCCGACTCTGCACCGGAACCTGTCATTCCGGTTGGGCCTGTGGATAACCACGATCAGGGGCACGCCAAGAGTTGTCCACAGCCTGGCGGGCTCGGTCGCCCGATGCCGGACCCATCCGGTTACATGGAGTCACGAGCGCCGAACTCTCGCCGCACAGCAGGCCGCTCACGCCCGCATGAACACACGAATCCGTGGACGCACGGACACGTGGACACATCCAGCTCAGTAAGGTTAGCCTTACCTCACTTAAGGGGGTTACGGTCCATGGCAGAGAAACGCCGTCCCGAACTCGGCACCGTGCAGGAGACCTTGCTCATTCCGCTCTACGCGAGAGCCGTGGAGACCCGGCGGCAACGCGAGCTGCTCCACGATCCTCGCGCGGTCGAGATGGTCGAGGCCATCGACTACGACTTCACGCGCTTCGACGGAGCCAAGAGCCTGATCGGCGCGAACCTCCGCACGCTCCTGCTCGACACGTGGGTGCGTCGCTTCCTCGCCGAACACCCTCACGGCACCGTTGTCGAGATCGGGACGGGGCTCAACACCCGGTTCGAGCGGGTGGACAACGGCACGGTGCGCTGGTTCGACGTGGACCTCCCCGACGTCATAGCGCTGCGGCGTACGTTCTTCGACGACACCGAGCGCCGCCGGATGATCGCGGGATCGGTGACCGACCCCGACTGGGTCACCTCGGTCGCCGACTCGCCGGGTCCCTACTTCGTCGTCGCCGAGGCCGTACTCATCTATCTCGAAGAGGCCGCCGTCCAGGACGTGTTCCGCATGATCGGCGAGAAGCTTCCGGGTTCTCTGCTGGCGCTGGAGACCGCCGCCGGGGCCATGATCGACGCTCAGGACCGCCACGACGTCCTCAGCAAGGTCGACGCGCGCATGCACTGGCGGTGCGACGACCCGAGCACTCCGGAACGCTGGGACACCGGAGCCCGGTTGGTCGAGACCACGACCCTGAACACCCTGCCCCACCCCGTCAGAGACCGACTGCCCTGGTCGTACAGGGTGCTGCTGTCGACCATGGGCACGCTGCGCCGTCGACAGATAGAGGCGTACCGCTTCAACTTGTACCGCATGGAGGCCCGTTGAGCACCGTAGCCGAGACATCGCCGAGTGAGCCGAACGGGCCGATCGAACCGACCGCCGCGGAACGGGTCCGCTCCGTCGTCGCCGGCGCCGAGTCCTTGTCCCTCACCACGGACGGTCAGGAGTACGACCTGATCGGCATGCACTCCGTGAGCCGCAGGGGGCGGATCACCCTGCACCCGCAGGCCGACAGCCCTCTCGCCGCCCAGGTGGCGCGAGCGCCGCGCGGCAGCCTTGCCGCGCTCCTGGAGTTCACGGACATCGCGCCGACCGCCGTTCGCGCCCGCGTCAGGGCCGGGGTCACGGTCTCGGGATGGCTGACACCGGCCAGAGACGGCGAGGCGCCGGCGTTGGAACTCGACATCGCACGCGTCACCCTGCGCACCGCGGCCGGGACGGTGGAGGTGGGGCTCGACGAGATGACCCTGGCGGCTCCCGATCCGCTCGCGGCCGAGGAGGCGGCGATGCTGACTCATCTCACCGACGCACACGAGGACATGGTGGCCGGGCTCGTGGCTCTCGCCGGACCCCGAATACCGCACGGCTTCACCCGGGCCGTGCCGCTGGCCCTGGACCGCCACGGGATCACGTTGCGCTACGAGTACCCGAGCGGTCATTGCGATCTGCGTCTGCTGTTCCCGGAACCGGCCAGGAATGCCGCGGACGCCGGTGAGCAGATATGCCGGCTCCTCGTGGCACCCGCCGCGACGGCTCATCTCCACCACCCGTCATCGCGGTCCTGAGCCGCCACCGGACCGGGCGCGCCCTCCTGGTGGCCGGCGGCCGGTGACCGCCACCCGGTGACCGGCACCCGGTGACCGGCACCCGGTGGCCGGGGCCGGTGGCCGGGGCCGGTGGCATACCTCATCCATCACGAATCCGTAGGGGGACACCGTGGGACACGGCTGGCAGGGCGCTGTCCTGAAGCTGATGCGCGGCAAGGACTTCACCTTCACCGTCCGGTCGAACGAGCGGCTTTCGGAGCGGCTCCATCGGCTGTCCTTCACGGACGGCGGCATGCTCGCCGCCACGGGGGTCCATCCGACGATGTGGGTGCGTCTCTGGTTCGACAACGGCGACCGTCCGCATCAGCGGGCCTACACCCTCGTCGCCCCCGACCCCGAAGCCGGCACGTTCAGCATGGACTTCGCCCTCCATCCCGGCCGCGCGAGCGACTGGGCCCGCGCGGCGTGCCCCGGCGACACCATCGACGCGACGGTGCAGGGCTCGGAGTTCAGCGTGCCGGATCCGTTGCCGTCCCGGCTCCTCGCCGTCGGCGATCCTGCGTCCCGGCCGGCCATCGACTCGCTGCTCGACGCCATGCCGCTGACTCCGGCCACGATCTGGTACGAGACTTCTCACGCCCGCGACGGTGACCACATACCCGGCGGCGGCACGGCGAGCCGCGACGTCATACATGTGCCGCGTGAGGACCACGGTTCCCAGTTGATAGAAACGGTCCGCACGGCTCTGCCTGAGCTCATGGACGACTCGTCGTATCTCTGGGTCGCCTGCGACACCGCGACCACCCGCGCGCTCGCCTCGTTCGCCCGGAAGCAACTCGGCGTGCCGAAGGAGCGGTTGTACACGCTGGGCTACTGGCGGGCTAGTTGATCGGTTGCCGCTCGACTGCGGTCGGGCGAGGTCGGCTGAGTTCGTGCCGTGGGCGCCGGGGCGAGGTCCGCGGGGCGTAGGGGTTCGGGCTGGTCGGCCATGCGGACCGGACCCGGACCCGGACCCGGACCCGGGCTCGGGCTTGAACCTGGACACGCGTCTGCCCGCCCGGAGTCGGGCCCCGGCCTGACCCCGACCCCGACCTCGGTCCCGACCGCGGTCCCGGTCCCGGACGAACGTCTGCCCGTCCGGGTCCGGGGATCGTCAGGCGCGGCGGCCCCGGTTGCGGGAGGCCAGCGCGAGGGTGTCGAGGAGCGGGGCCGTGCGGGACCAGCCGAGGCAGGCGTCGGTGACGCTGAGGTCGGGACGGGGGTGTGCTGTTTCGGGGTCCTGCTTGCCGTCGGACAGGTAGGACTCGATCATGACTCCGGCGAGGGACGTGTCGCCGTCGGTGATCTGCTGGGCGAGGTCGGCGACGACGGTCGGCTGGCGGTTGTGGTCCTTGCCGCTGTTGCCGTGCGAGGCGTCCACGACGATGCGTTGGGGGAGGCCGGCTGCGGCGAGGGCCGAGCGGGCCTGGGCGATGCTCGCCCGGTCGTAGTTGGGGGTCGGGCCGCCCCGGAGGACCAGGTGGGTGTCGGGGTTTCCGGTGCTCTGGACGGTGGTGAGGCGGCCGTCGAAGGACACTGCGGGGAGGGTGTGCGCGTGGGCGGCGGCCTGGATGGCGGCGATCGCGGTGTCCATGCGGCCGGAGACGCAGTTCTTCATGCCGACGGGCATGGGGAGCCAGGAGGCCAGGTGGCGGTGGGGCTGGCTGGCGACGGTGCGGGCGCCGATGGCGGCCCACGACACCGTGTCGGCCACGTACGGGGCGAGGGCGGGGTCGACGAACTCGTAGGCCAGGGGCAGGCCCGTGGCGGCCGCGTCGGTCAGGAAGGAGCGGCCGAGGCTCAGGCCCGTGGCCAGGTCGCCCTTGCCGTCGAGCGTCGGCGCGGTGAGGAGGCCGGTCCAGCCGGTGATGGTGCGGGGCTTTTCCAGATAGGCGCGGAGGACGATGACCAGGTCGTCGGAGAGGCGTTGAGCGGCGGTGGCGAGGAGGTCGGCATATTCGAGTGCGGCCGTGGTGTCGTGGACCGAGCAGGGGCCCACGACCACGAGCAGGCGGGGGTCCCGGCGGGCGAGGACGGCGGCGACGGTGTCGCGGTGCCGGGCGATGGCTTCGGCGGTCGCCTGGGGCAGCGGGTGGGCTGCGGCGAGTTCGGCGGGTGAGGGTAGGGGGTGGACTGCGGTGAGATCCGCCGGCGCGGGCTGGGCCGGGGCGAGCTTGGCCGGTGCAGGGCCGGGCTCGGCCACGGCGAGGTCGGCCAGTACAGGACCCGGATCGACTGCGGCGAGATCCGCCGTCGCCGGACCAGGCTCGGCCAAGGCCGATTCGGTCGGCGGGGCCACAGGCTCGATCGTCGTGAGATCCGCCGGTGTCGGCCCGGGATCGGCCGTGGTCAACTCGGGTGCTGCTGAGGCAGATTGGGCCGCAGGAGCCGACGGTGACGGCACAGGCTTGGGTGCGGTGGGGGTGGGTGGTGTGGGCGCGGGCTGGTTTGTCGTGAGTCTCGCCGGTGGGGGCGTGGGGTGGGCCGGGGCGCGGCCGGGCGGTGTCGGGGCGGGGGGTGTGGGCAGGGGGTGCATTTTTACTTCCTGACGTGGGTGCGGGGCAGCCTCGTGGCTCCGGCGGCGGCGAGCAGGCAGAAACCGAGCACCCACCAGAAGGTGTCGGCGAACGCCCAGGAGATGTCCGGGCCGCGGGCGGTCAGCCGGTTCTGGAGGACCACGGCGAGGGCCGCGGTGCCGACCGAGCCGCCGACGGTGTTGAGGAGGTTCAGGGCTCCTGAGGCGCGCGGGAGGTGTTCGGGTTCGATGCGGCTGTAGACGATGTTCATGACGGGCGCGCCGATCATGGCCATCCCGACGCCGCGGACGGCGAGCGCGGCAGCGATCACGAAGTCCGGAGGTTCATGGCCGAGTTGGGTGAAGGGGATGGTGCCCGCGACGATGAGTGCGATGCCGGTGACCACGAGGGTCCGGGGCGCGACCTTGTCGATGGTGCGGTTGACGAGGACCGAGCCGGCCGCCGCGCCCAGTCCCTGGGGGGCGAGCAGCAGTCCGGCCTCCCATGCCGAGAGGCCGCGGCCCGTCTGGAAGTACAGCGGCAGCAGGAACATCGTGCCGAACACCGAAGCGCCCAGGACGAGCAGGGCGAGGGCGGCGGCGCCGAAGGGGGGGCGGGTGAAGAGGCGTGGGTCGACCAGCGGGGTGCGGCTGGTCCGCAGGCCGTGGACGGTGAAGGCGATCAGCATCGTCAGGCCCGCCGTGATGCCGACCACGGCCGGCAGGTTGCGGTCGTGGGAGACCTCGGTCAGGCCGTACACCAGCACGGCGAGGCCGGGTGAGAGCAGCGCGGCCCCGCGCAGGTCGAACGGCGTCCGCCGTGTCGACGGCGGCACGTCGGGAACGTACCGACGGGCAAGGAGCACCGCGACCGCGCCGATCGGCAGGTTGACGAGGAACAGCCACGGCCAGGACGCCGCGCTGAGGATGGAGCCGCCGACCAGGGGGCCGAGTACCGGTGAGAGGAGGGGGACGACCGCGACGACGCTGATCACGCGGCCGGTGCGGCCGGGGCCCGCGACGCGGGCGAGGAGTGCCTGCCCGGTCGCGGGCAGCAGACCGCCGCCGAGGCCCTGGATCACCCGGAAGACGATCAGGCTGGTCGCCGACCAGGCAAGGGCGCACAGCAGCGAGCCGAGCAGGAAGACCCCGATCGCGGCGAGCCAGGTGCGCCTGCCGCCGAAGCGGTCGGCCAGCCAGCCGGAGGCGGGTACGGCGGTGACCACTGCAAGGAGGTAGGCGGTGGAGACCCATTGGATCTCGGTGACCGAGGCGCCGAAGTCGGCGGACAGGGTGTCGATTCCGACGCTGACGATCGTGGCGTCCACCGTGGCCATGAAAGTGCCGAGGACCAGGATGAAGGCGATGCGGAGGAGGTTTTTGTCGATCCGATCGGGGGGTGTGGGTGGGGGTGCGGAGTCGTTCTCCTCCGTCGGCGCTCCGGGGGATTCCTGGGATTCCTCGCTCATCGGGGCTCCAGGAGGTCGAGTACGTTCTCGTCGAGGTGGGCGGCCAAGTTGCGCAGCAGGTCCAGGAGTTCCTCCGCGAGGCCTTCGATGTCCGCGCCGGACCGGTGGGCGAGTACGGCCGTCCAGCCGTTGCCGTCCGGCATGACCGTGAGGGTCACCGGGTGGTGGGTGGCCTCGCGGAAGCGGGTGCCGACGACCGTGAGGCCGGGGGCGGGTTCGCGGAGGCGGTCCGGGTCGACCGGGTAGTTCTCGAACACGACGAGGCTGTCGAACAGCCTGCGCCGTCCGGTGAGTTGCTCCAGGTCGGGCAGGGCGACGTGCTGGTGCTCGACCAGCGTGCGCTGGCGGGCCTGCAGGTCGGCGAGCGTGTCCGCGAGGGTGCCGGTGAGTCGGGCGCGTACGGGAACGGTGTTGGCGAGCAGGCCGATGATCTCCTCCACGCCCTCCAGCTCCGGCGGGCGGCAAGCCACCATCGCGCCGAAGCAGACGTCCGTGCGGCCGGAGCGGCGTGCGAGGAGCACCGCCCACGCGCCCTGGACCAGCGTGTTGCGGGTCAGGCCGCGGCGGGCGGCGAGGTGGGCAAGGTCTGCGACGAGTGGGGCGTCGAGGGTGATGAGTGTGGGCTCTTGCCAGGCGGGGCCTAGTTGGCTGCCGCCGGGTTCGCTGTCGGTCAGTTGGCTTTCGCCGCGATGGCCTTCGCCGCTGTGGCCGTCGCCGCGTCCGCTGTCGCTGGGCGCGCCGTCGCCGCGTCCGCCGTCGCCGAGTTCACCGTCGCCGGGTTCGCCGTCGTTCCGTCCAGCGCCCGTTACGTAGTTCCCCTCGGGCAGGCCCGTCAGTTCGACGGCCCAGGCGCCGAGGTCCGGCTCGTGGTCGGCGCGCCAGCGCAGATAGTCGCCGAACGGTACGGGAACGGGCAGGTCAGGGGTCTCGTCGCGGAGCCGTGCGGTGTACAGGGCGAACAGTTCGGTGAGGATGCGGGGGGCCGACCAGCCGTCGGAGAGTACGTGATGTGTCGTCAGGACCAGGTCGGCGCGCTCGGGGCCGCGGTGGATCACGGTCAGGCGGACGAGGGGGCCTTCGGCCAGCTCGAAGGGTTCGGCGAGGTCGGCGGCGAGGAGCTCCGCCACTCGGCCGTCGAAGGCCACCGGTTCGTCGGATCCCGCGTGCCCGTCAGGCTTCAACCGCCCGTCGAACGCCGCCGGTTCGTCGAACGCCGCCGGCTCGTTGGCTTCCGCCGGCTCGTCGGATTCCACCGGTTCGTCGGATTCCACCGGTTCGTCGGATTCCACCAGCACGTCGACCGACACCCGCCCGTCCAGCACCCGGAACTCCGGCCGAGGCGACTCCGGGATCACCGCCAGGTCCGCGGGGAACACGGCGCCCAGGTTCGGGTGGCGGGCCAGCAAGTCGTCGCCCGCCGCGCGCAACGCGTCGACGTCGAGCGAACCCGCGAGGGAGAACGTCGACTGCACGGTGTACGGGTCGGGGCGCTCCGTACGGGAGTGCCGCAGCATCACCTCCTGCAGCGGGGTGAGCGGCTGCACCTCCGCGACCGGGCGATCCCCGGCGGCGCGGTCGAGCGCCAGGATCTCCGGCGCGGCGGCGGTACGCAGCAGCGCCGCCCGCAGCCGCTCGGCCAGGTCCTCGATCTCGGCGGCGGTGAACAGCGCGGCCGGCCAGGTGATCCGGACGCCGAGCACGGAGCCGCCGGCCGCCGCGTCGTCGCGTACCAGCGCGTTGACCATCAGGCTGTGCGGCAGCGGCAGCGCGTCGGTGCCGCCGGAGCCGAGCGGGTCTGCGTCCGGGGGTGCCTGCCAGGGCGTCTCCTCGGCCGGGGCGCCGGGGAATTGGCCGAGGTAGTTCCAGGCGACCTCGGGGCGTACGGGGTCCAGGAGGCCCGCCGTGGTGAGGATGCCGTGGCCGAGGCCGTCGCCCTGGGCGCGAAGCCGCTCCCCGACGGCCTTCACGTCGTCGGCGGCGTCGAGGCGTACGGGGTGGACGGCGGTGAACCAGCCGGCGGTCTGGGACAGGTCGACATGCGTCGGGCGGCCGTGGCTCTCCAGCGCGACGAGCAGTTCCGGCGTGCCGCGCCAGTCGCGTACCGCTCGCGCGAGTGCCGTGAGCAGTACGGCGTCGGGCGTGGTGCGGTGGGCGGCGGGCAGGGTCGTGATCAGGGCGCGGGTCGCGGCGGAGTCGAGCCGGAACTCGTGGTGCGTGGCGGTGGCCACGGTGTCCCTGGCGGGGTCGAGCGGGCGGGTGAGCGCCGGAGTGGCGGTCATCCGCTGCCAGTGCGGGAGTTCGGCCTGCCGGTCGGCGTCGCGCAGCGAGCGCGCCCAGCCGAGGAAGGACTGGCCGTGCCGGGCCAGCGTCCCGCCGGAGTACGCGTGCTCGACGTCGTCGAGCAGGACGCGCCAGGACACACCGTCGACGACCAGGTGGTGGGCGATCAGGACGAGCCTGCCCGGCCGGTCGGGCCCGGCGTCCACCCACACGGCACGCAGCAGCGGACCGGTGCGGGGGTCCATCGACTCGCGTACGACGGCGACTTGGGCGTCGACGAGGGCACGCAGGTCGGCCGCTTCGGAGTCGGCCAGGGCGCGCGGGCTGTCTCCCGCTTCGGAGCCGACCACCGCACGACCGCCGTCGGTCACCCCGGAGCCAGCCACGACCCGCAGGCCGTCCGCCGCATCGGAGCCGACCCCCGCACCAACACCATCGGCCGACTCAGAGCCCCCCAAAACCCGCAGGCCACGGACCGCCTCGGAGCCGGCCAGAGCGCGCGAACCCTCCCCCGCCCACACGCACGTCAGCACCTCGCCCGCCGTCACCGCACCCACCGCCGGAACGCGCAAAGCGTCGTCCACCAAGTGCGCCCGCAACACGTCGTGCCGGGCCAGCACCGCGTCCAACACGCCCCGCCAGCCCGCCTCGTCCCCGCCCGCGGGCACACAGATCTCCACCCACTGGCAGAATCCGTCGGCCGCGGAACCGGCACGGCTCAGCAGGTCCCGCATGATCGGGGTCAGGGGTGCGTCGCCGACGGCCGGAGTGTCGGCGGCGGCGAGGGCGCGTGCCCGTGCCGCGATCCCGGCGACCGTCGCGCCCTCGAACACGTCGCGCGCGGTCAGGCCGAGGCCTCGGCGGCGGGCGCGCGACACGACCTGCAGGGAGACGATGCTGTCGCCGCCGATGGCGAAGAAGTCGTCGTCGGGGCCGACTTCCTCGGTGCCGAGGACGTCGCGGAACACGCCGAGCAGGACGGTTTCGGCCTCAGTGGCGGGTTCGCGTCGCGCGGCGGCGACGGTCTCGGGGGCGGGCAGTGCCGCGGCGTCGAGCTTGCCGCTGGGGCTCAGGGGCAGTCGGTCGAGGGGGACGAGGGCCGTCGGCACCATGTGGTCGGGGAGTTCGTCGGCGACGTACGCACGTACTCGTGTGGTGTCCAGGTCGGCGCCGTCGGTGGGGATGACGTAGCCGACGAGCCGGCCCTCGCGGACGATGACGGCGGCGGCGCGGACGTCGGGGTGGCGGGTGAGGGTGGACTCGATCTCGCCCAGCTCGACCCGGAAGCCGCGGACCTTGACCTGGTGGTCGACGCGGCCGAGGAACACCAGCTGCCCGTCGGGGCGCCACCGCACCAGGTCGCCGGTGCGGTACATGCGTGTGCCCGACGCGCCGTACGGGTCGGCGACGAACGCCGACGCGGTCAGGGCGGGGCGGCCGAGGTAGCCGCGGGCCAGGCTGGGCCCGCCGAGGTACAGCTCGCCCGTGACGCCGACGCCGACGGGCTGGAGCCCGGAGTCGAGGACGTACGCGCGGACGTTGGGATCCGGGCGGCCGATCGGCAGCGGACCGGTGTCGTCCGGGTCGTAGTGCCAGGTCACGGAGTTGATGGTGACCTCGGTGGGACCGTAGGCGTTGAAGAGCGCCTTGCGGCCCGTGCCCCAGCGCCGCGCGAGGGCGGGGTCGAGCCGCTCGGCGCCGACGACGAAGAACACGTCGGGGGCGACGGTGCGGTCGTCGGGCATCGCGGCCAGGAACGACGGCAGCAGGTTCACACCGGTCACGCGGTGCTCGACGATGTAGTCGAGCAGTTCGTCGCCGGGTACGCGCACCTCCTCGGGCGCGATGACGGACGTGCCGCCGGAGAGCAGCGGCACCATGGTCTGCCAGAACGCGACGTCGAAGCTGGTCGACGCGAAGTGCAGATACCGGTCGTGCTCGGTGACCCCGACAACCTCCTCCTGGAGCGCGATCAGGTCGGGCACACCGCGGTGGGTGACGCCGACTCCCTTGGGGCGCCCGGTGGTTCCGGAGGTGTAGATGACGTACGCGAGGGCGTCGCCGGTGAGCTTGGCGCGCGCGTCGGCCGGGTCGGTGTCCGGCATGGAGGCGAGCGTGGCCGGTTCGTCGAGTCGCAGGACCGGGATCTCACGGTCGCCCGGCACGTCGGCGCCGGTCGTGAGGGCCGCGGCCGGGACGATGTCGTCGATCATGTACGCGAGACGGTCACGCGGATAGCTCGGGTCGAGCGGGACGTACACCGCCCCCGCCTTGGCCACGCCGAACAGGGCCACCGTCATCTCGACGTCGCGCCCGAGAAGGACCGCGACCGGGTCCTGCGGCCGTACGCCGCGCGCGATCAGCGCGTGCGCAAGGCGGTTGGCCTGCCGGTCCAACTCGGCGTAGCTGAGGCTGCGGTCGCGGCAGACCAGGGCCTCCGCGTCGGGCTTGCGGCGCACCCAGGCGGCGAACTCCTCCAGCCAGTGGCCGCGGGACTTGGCGGAGACGATCTCGGTGCCCGTACGCAGCATCCGCGTCCGCTCGTCGGGAGCGAGCGCGGGCAGCGCGATCGCGGGGCGTGCCGGGTCGGCGACGATCTCCCGCAGGAGGTTGTGCAGCCAGCGGCCGTAGTCGCGCACGGTCGCCTCGGCGAACGCCCCCGGCTGGTAGCCGAGGCCGATGGTGATCTCGTCGTCGGGGATGACGATGACGGTGAGCGCGTAGTGCGTGGCGTCGGTGATGTCCACGCCGGCCAGGTCGAGGCCGGGGGCGAGCGGGGTGCGCTTCCGGCTGGACAGCGGGAAGTTCTCCATCACCAGCATCGTGTCGAAGAGTTCGCCGACGCCCACCGCGCGCTGGATCTCGGGCAGGCCGACGTGGTGGTGCTCGGCGAGCGCCACGCTCTGTGCGTGTACGTCCGCCATCAGGTCCCGCGCGGTCCGGTCCTGGGTGTGCCGTACGCGTACGGGGATGGTGGTGCCGAGCTGGCCGATCATCGACTCCACGCCGTCGACCTCGGCGGGCCGCCCGGACACCGGGCAGCCGAACACGACGTCGCGGCGCCCGGTGAGCCTGCCGAGCAGCAGGCCCCAGGCGGTCTGGAGCACCGTGGTCAGGGTGACGCCCTGTTCGCGGGCGAACGCGCGCAGGCGGTCGCTGAACTCCTCGCCGAGTCCGACGGTCACGCGGCCGGGCCGCTCGACGCCGGTGCCGACGCGCGCGGGTGCGAGCCGCGTCGCATCGTCCACGCCGGTGAGCGCGTGCTGCCACGCGGCCAGGGACGCCTTGTGGTCGCGGCCCGCCAGCCAGCGGAAGTACTCGGAGAGCGGCGGGGCGACGGGCGCGGCGGGGCCGCCGCCCAGCTCGGCGTAGAGCGCCAGCAGGGTGCGGCCGACCAGCGGCATCGACCAGCCGTCGAGCAGGGCGTGGTGATTGGTGATCACCAGCTTGTGCTCGGCGGGGCCGACGCGGGACAGCAGGAAGCGGATCAACGGTGGCCGCTCTGGATAGAACGTTCGTTCCAGCTCGGTATGTACGGCCTCCTCGAACCGGTCGTCCTGCCGCCAGTCGAGGGCCACCTCGGCGGGGATCACCTGCACCACGTCGTCCCCGGCGGTGCCGAGGTACACGCGCAACGCCGGGTGGCGGCGCAGGAGTTCGCGTGCGGCCTCGGCCATCCGGTCCGGGTCGAGTTCGCCGACGAGGGTGGTGACGGCCTGGACGACGTACACGTCGGTGTCCTGGTCGTCGCGGACCAGGGTGTGGAAGGAGAGGCCGACCTGGAGCGGCGTCGCGGGCAGGACCTCCGCGATGCGGCCGACACCGTCGGCGCTTTCGAGGGCGTAGGCGCGTTCGAGGGCGTCGATGGCGGCCTGGTCGAGGTCGACGAGCGGCAGGTCGGAGGGGGTGAGCCCGCCGGGCGTGTGGCGCGCGTGCTCGGCGAGCGCGTCGAGCGCGGCCGCCCAGGCCGTCTGCAGGGCCGCCACGGCGTCGGTGCCGAGCACCTCGGTCGCGGCGGTCCACTCGACGGCGAGCCGGGGCGCGCCCTCCTCGTGGACGAAGCAGTTGAGGGCGAGGACCTGTTCCAGGGCCTTGGCGTCGGGCTCGGTCACCGCGAAGGCGTCCCGCTCGGGCAGGCGCCATCCGGTTCCGGCCAACGGGGCGAACCGGCCCAGGTAGTTGAGGAGCACGTCCGGCGGCGGGGTGGCCGCCAACTCGGCGCCCGCCACCGGGTCGAGGGAGCGCAGGACGCCGTAGCCGACACCGCCGTCGGGGACGCCGCGCCTGGCCTCCTTGGCCGCGCGCAGCAGCCGCCCCACATCACCCGCGGCGGGCACGCGCACGGGGTACTCGCTGGTGAACCAGCCGACCGTACGCGCCAGATCGAGGTGTTCGCGGCCGTGGCCCTCCATCGTCACGGTCATGGCGTCGCCGCTCACGCCCCACTCCCGCAGGGCGAGCACGAGCGCGGCGAGCAGGACCTCGTCGACGCCCGCGCGGTAGGCCGCGGGCAGGGTGGTGAGGAGTGCCTCGGTGACCTCGGGCGAGGCCACGGTGACCGAGGTGTGGGCGGTGGACACGGTGTCGCGGGTCTGGTCGAGGGGGCGGGCGCCGAGGCGGGCCGCGTCGTCCAACGCGGCACGCCAGTAGGCGAGTTCGCCGCGTCGCGCGCCGGTCCCGCCCTGCTCGGCGAGCAGCGTCGCGTGCCGCCGCCAGGACGCGCCGACCGGGTCGAGCGCGACGCCCGCGCAGGCCGTGTGCAGGTCGGGCAGCAGGACGCGCCAGGAGACGCCGTCCATGGCGAGATGGTGTACGACGATGACGAGCCGGTCCGGCGTTCCGTCGCCGGTACGCAGCAGGGCGGCGCGCAGCAAGTCGCCCGAGCGCGGGTCGAGTTGACCGGCCAGACGCCGGGCGAGAGCGGTGACGTCCGCGTCGGCCTCGTGGACTTCGTTGACGACGGCTCGTACGTCGCCACGCGGAAGCACCTCCAGCGCGCCGCCGTCGCCCACCCGCAGCCGCAGCGCGTCGTGGTGGTCGAGGACCGTCTGTACGCCCATGACCAGGTCGTCGTACGCGAGTTCGTCGACACGCAGGGCCGTCCACTGGGCGTACCCGGCGACGACGTCCACGTCGGGGTGCGGGTCGAGCAGGCCGCGCACGATGGGCGGCGCGGGCACCGGCCCGGTCGGGTCGTCCAGCTCCTGCGGCGCGTCCGCGACGACGTCGGCGGAGGCGGCGAGGGCGGCGAAGGTGCGGCGGGCGAGGAGGTCCCGGGGCCGCAGCTCGATCCCCCGCGCCCGCAGCCTGCTGCTGACGGTGATCGCGGTGATGCTGTCGCCGCCGAGCGAGAAGAAGTCGTCGTCCACACCGACCCGTTCGGCCTCGAAGACCTCGGCGAGGACGGCACACAGCAGTCGCTCCCGCTCGGTGCTCGGCTCCCGGCCGGCGCCGCCGGAGGAGGCGGGCGCGGGCAGGGCGGCGCGGTCGAGCTTGCCGTTGGGCGTGACCGGCAGCTCGTCGAGGACCACGACGGCGGCGGGCACCATGTGCTCGGGGAGCCGCTCGGCGAGGTGGGCGCGTACGGAGTCAGCGGCGATCGGGGCGACGTCCTCGGTGCCGGACGCGTCGTCCCCGGTTCCGGAGCCCGCCACGACGTAACCGATCAGGCGCGACGAACGCACCACGGCCGCCGCCGCGCTGACCCCCGGCACCGCCGCGAGCGCCGCCTCGACCTCGCCGGTCTCCACCCGGTGGCCGCGGATCTTGACCTGCCCGTCGCCGCGGCCCAGGTACTCCAGGCCGCGTCCGGGCACCCACCGGCCCAGGTCGCCGGTGCGGTACATCCGCTCCCCCGGCGCGCCGAAGGGGTCGGCGACGAAGCGTTCCGCGCTCGCCCCGGGCCGGCCGAAGTAGCCGCGGGCCAGGTGCGGCCCAGCCAGGTACAGCTCGCCCGGCGTGCCGTGCGGCACCGGCTGCAGCGCGCCGTCCAGGAGGTGGATGCGGGTGCCCGCGAGCGGGTGGCCGATCGTCGGCACGTCGCCCTCGACCCGCCCGATCGTGCTGGTCACGGTGGCCTCGGTCGGGCCGTACATGTTGCGCGCGGCGATTCCCGCGTCGGCGATGCGCCGCCACAGCGCGGGCGGGGTGGCCTCGCCGCCGAGCACGAGGAGCGCGGGCGCGGGCCGCCGGTCGAGGAGGCCGCCGTCGATCAGCGGCGCGGCCATGGACGGCGTGGTGTCGACGATGTCGATGCCGTCACGGGCGTACGCGGCGAGCAGGGCGTCGGCGTCGCGGGTGGTCTCGGCGTCGTACACGTGCAGTTCGTGTCCGCACAGCAGCCACACCAGGTGCTCGAAGGCGGAGTCGAAGGCGAACGAGTAGGTGTGGGCGGCGCGCAGCCGCCGACCGGCCGTGGCGCCCTCGACCTCGGCGACGACGGTGGAGCGCTGGTGGTGCAGGAGCGCGGCGAGACCGCCGACGCGGCCGAGCACGCCCTTGGGGCGGCCGGTCGACCCGGAGGTGTGGATGACGTAGGCGAGGTGCTCGGGGTGGCGGGGGGCGGCGAGTTCGTGGGCGGCGAGGGGGGCGCCGGACAGGTCGGCGGCCTCGGCGAGGAGGGTGGTCCAGGGCAGGCCGTCCACCGCACTGCCGCTGGGGACGAGCGCGGACAGGTTCGTGTCGGTGAGCACAAGGACCGGACGCGTGTCCTCGACCAACTCCCGCAGCCGCTCCGCCGGATGGGCCGCGTCCAGGGGCAGGAACGCGGCCCCCGCGTCCATGACCGCGAGCAGCGCCACCACCGAGTCGGCCGAGCGCGGCAGCGCGAACGCCACGACGTCGTCGGGCCCGACCCCGCGGGCCCGCAGCGCGCGGGCGACACGGTGCACCCGGCCCGCGAGCTCGGCGGCGGAGAGCCGTTCGTCGCCGCACACCAGCGCGGTGTGCCCGGGACCGGCGGCGGCCATCGCGTCGAACGCGGTCGGTACGTCGACCGGCGGGCCGGGCACGGCGGGCGGCGCCCAGTCCGCGAGGATCCGCTCCACGTCGTCGGCCAGGGCGATCCGGCCCACGGGCAGGCCGTCGGTGAGCCCGGAAAGCAGGGCGCGAAGGCCGGAAAGCTTGGCGTCGACCATGGCCTGGTCGCTGTTCCTGGCGTCGACCTCGAAGCCGAAGAGCAGCCCGCCGTCCCGCGTGGGCAGAACGCTCAGGCCCATGTCCTCCGGCGGACCGCCCGCGACGTTGCGCATCACGCCGGTCGCCCCGGCGAAGTCGATCGCCAGGTCGAACGCCTTGAGGTTGATCCCGCGCCCGTGAAGCAGGGCGCCCGCGCCGGGCACACCGAGGTCGCGCGGCAGGTCCTCGCCCCGGTAGCGCTGGTGCTCGCGCATCTCCTTCATCGCGTCGGCGACCCGGCGGCTCAGCTCGCCGAGGCCGTCCCCGGCACGCACGGTCACCCGCAGGGGCAGGACGTTGACCGCCATGGCGGGCGTACGCAGCTCGGTCGAGCCCGTCCGGCACATCAGCGGCAGCGCGAACACGACGTCGGTGCGCCCGAGGACACGGTGCAGGAAGGCGGCGTAGCCGGCGATCAGCACCTCGCCCCAGGTGACGCCCGCCTGGTCGGCGAACTCCCGCAGCCGGGCCGTCTCTTCGGGCGGCAGCACGGTACGGGCGGTGAGGGTGCGCTCGGGCGGACCGGCGGCGGCGTCGACGTCGCCGAGGTCCGGGAGCGGCGTGAACCGCTCCACCCAGTACGCGCGGTCCTCCGCGAACCGGTCGCTGTCCCGGTAGTCGCGGTCGGCGGCGACGAGGTCGGCGAAGGAGCCGAAGGTCGAACGGCGCGGCTCGGTCCCGCGCACCAGCGCGGTGTAGCGGGCGGCCGTGCGGCGGGCGAGCATCGCGGCGGTGTAGCCGTCGAAGATCAGGTGGTGGCCGAGCTGGGTGTACCAGACCTCGTGGTCGGAGAGCTTGATGACGGTGCGTGAGTAGAGCGGGATGTCCACCATCGCGCGGCAGGCCTCGCCGGTGCGGGCCCGCTCGGCGACCACGAACGCCTCCGCGGCCGCCGCGGGGTCGGCCTCGCCGCTGAGGTCGACCACCCGGGGCGGCTCCACGGGCTCGTCGCCGATCCGCTGGCGCGGGCCCTGTGGGGTCTCGTACACCCGCAGCCGCAGGGTCTCGGCCTCCTCGGTGGTCGCCCTGACCGCCTCGACCAGCGCGTCCACGTCGGCGGGCTCGTCGCCGGATATCTCCACCACGTCGCCGACCACGTAGTACGGCGAGTCCGGTTCGAGGCGCTGCGCGTTCCAGATGCCCACCTGGGCGCCGGTCAGGGCGAGCAGCCCGTCGGGGGCCGCGCTTGCGGACAGGCCGTCCGAGGACACGCTTGCGGTGCTCAACTCATTCTCCTTGCAGGGTGGGGACGACCATCGGCGTGCCCGTCACGGGGTCGGGGACGATGACGCTCGGCAGGTCGAAGACGTCCTTGATCAGCGCGGCGTCCACGACGTCCGTGGGGTCGCCCTCGGCGGCCACGCGGCCGTCCTTCATGGCGACGAGGTGGTCGGCGTACCGGCACGCCTGGTTGATGTCGTGCAGGACGGCGATGACCGTGCGGCCCTCGTCGCGCAACTTGGCCAGCAGGCCGAGCAGTTGGTACTGGTGGGTGATGTCCAGGAAGGACGTCGGCTCGTCGAGCAGGAGGTAGGGCGTCTCCTGGGCGAGCACCATGGCCATCCACACGCGCTGCCGCTGTCCGCCGGACAGCTCCTGCACGGGCCGGTCGGCCAGGTCGGTGACGCCGGCCGCGGCCATGGCGCCGGTGACGGCCTCCTCGTCCTGTTTGGACCACAGGGCGAGCAGCGACTGGTACGGGAACCGCCCTCGGCCTACCAGTTGGCGGACCTTGATGTCGTCGGGGGCCTGCGGGTCCTGCGGCAGGAAGCCGAGTTGCTTGGCCAGGGCCTTGGCGGGGTAGTCGCCGACCTCGCGGCCGTCGAGCTCCACGTGTCCGCCGTCGGGGCGCAAAAGTCGTACGAAGGCGCGCAACAGGGTCGACTTCCCACAGCCGTTGGGGCCGACGACGGCCGTGAACGCGCCGTCGGGGACGTCGAGGCTCAGTCGCGTGGACACCACGCGGTCTCCGTAGCGCAGGGTGATGTCCCGCGCGGTCAGGCGTGCGCTCACGCGCGCCCCACCTCCTTGGTCAACAGCCAGATCAGGTAGCAGCCGCCGATGGCGGTGCTCACCACGCCGACGGGCAGCGCGACGGGTGCGAGCAGCATCTGGGCGACCAGGTCGGCGCCCTGGAGCAGCACCGCCCCGGTCAGCGCGGCCGGGAGCAGCGGCACCCCGGCAGCGCCCGCGAGCCGGCGGCCGATCTGCGGTGCGGCGAGCGCGATGAAGGCGATCGGCCCGGCCACCGCGGTCACCGTGGCCGTGCAGCCCACGCCGACCAGGACCATGAGGAGCCGCAGCCGGTCGAGGCCGACGCCCGTGGTCACCGCGATCGCGTCGCCGAGCGAGGCCTGGTGCATGGCGTGCGACCGGGTGGCCATCAGGGCGAGCAGCACGGCGATCACCGTGAACGGGATCCCGAGGTCGTCCCAGCCGACGCCGTTGAGCGAGCCCGCGCTCCAGCCGACCGCGGCGATCGCCACCTCCAGGTCGGCGCGGAGCACGATCCACGAATTGAGCGCCGTCACCATCGCGTTGACGGCGATGCCGATGACCACGAGCCGCAGCCCGGAGAAGCCCCGGTCGAACGCCAGCAGGTAGATGGTGGCGGCGACGACGAGTCCGCCGAGCACCGAACCGACGGCCAGTTGCGCGGACGTGCCCGACAGGACCGTGATCGCGACCAGGGCGCCGGTGTAGGCGCCCGCGTCGAGGCCGATCACGTCCGGGCTGCCCATCGGGTTGCGGGTGAGGTTCTGGAAGAGCGCCCCGGACACCCCGAGCGCGGCACCGAAGACGAGTCCGGCCAGCACCCGCGGCATCCGCCAGTCCCAGATCACCACGGAGGGCTCCGCCCCGCTGAGCACGGCGAACACCTCGCGGGGCGTGGACCAGGACGTGCCGTAGCAGAGCCCGGTGAGGCCGAGGGCGAGCATCAGGGCAACGAGGGCCGCGACGAGTACGACCGTCCGGCGTTCGACGCGCCAGCCGCCCAGGCCGGCCAACTTGAGTGTGCTCACAGCGACCCCGCCCCATAGCGGCGCACGGCCCAGATCAGCATGGGTCCGCCGAGGAACGCGGTCACGACGGCCACCGGCACCTCACCGGTGGGCAGCAGCACTCGCGACCCCATGTCGGCGACCAGCAGCACGATCGGGCCGAGCACCATCGTGTAGAGAATCAGCCAGGGCACCGATCCGGCCGCGGGCTTGCGGACCAGGTGCGGCACCATCAGGCCGACGAACAGGATCGGTCCGGCCACCGCGGTCGCCGCCCCGCTGAGCACGGTGATCAGTACGAGCGCCATGGCGCGCACCCGGCCGACGCCCGCGCCGAGGGTGTGCGCGACGGTCTCGCCGAGGGCGAGGGCGTTGAGGGCCCGGCTCAGCAGCAGCGCTCCGACCAGGCACACCGCGATCGCCGTCAACGGCCAAGCGAGCGGCGCCTGTTCGCGGGCCGCGAGGGACCCGACCGACCAGAAGCGGTACGCGTCGAACGTATCGGGGAGCATCAGCCGCATGCCGAGCGCGACACCGCTGAGCACCGCCGTCAGCGCCACGCCGGTCAGCACCAGGCGCAGCGGCGAGCGCCGCCCGACCGCGGCCACGAGGAGCGCCGCGAGCACCGAGCCGACGACCGCGGAGCCGAGCTGGCCCGCCTGCCCGGCGGCGAAGCCGAGCCCCGACCCGAGGGTGATGGCGAACCCGGCGCCCGCGGTGACCCCGAGGATGCCGGGCTCGGCCAGCGGGTTGCGGGCAAGGGTCTGGATCAGCGCGCCCGACACCGCGAGGGCGGCGCCCACCGCGACGGCGAGCAGCGCGCGGGGCGCCCGGACGTCGCGCACGATCACGTGGTCGTCGGTGCCCTGGTAGTCGAGCAGGGCGCGCACGACCTCGGTCGGCGAGATCGAGCGCGCGCCGACGCCGATGCTGACCACGGCGACCGCCGCGAGCAGCACGAGCCCGCCGACGAGCAGGCCGATCTGTGGCGCGGCCCGCCTCTCTCCCGCCGCCTCGGACGTGCGGCCTGCGACGGTCACCGGTTCAGCAGCGGCGCGAACGACTTGTCGATCGCGTCCAGGGTCTGCATGCCCGACCCGTAGGTCGCGGCCTCGGTGTAGCGGATCGGGAAGGTCTTCTTCGCCTTGACGGCGGGCAGGTTCTTCCACAGCTTCGAGTCCATGACGTACTTCACCGGCTCGGGGACGCTGCCGTCGGGGTTGACGGAGTACGTGATGGCGTCGGCCTTGCCGAGCGACTCGGGGAGTTCCTCGAGGGAGGGGTACTCACTGACGGCGCGCGAGCCGGGACCCTTCTTCTTGACCTTGCCGTAGTACTTCGCGCCCGCGTCCTCGGCGATGTTCGTGCCCCAGGAGCTGCCGAACTCGCGCTGGAAGGTGCCCTTGGCGGTCTCGCCGTACGCGCCGACGTGGCCCATCTTGAGCTGGGGCAGCACGTCCTTGTACTTCTCGGCCAGCTTGGCGGCCTTGGCCTCGTACTTCGCCTTGACGGCGTCGAACTGCTTGAGCGAGCCCGCGGCGTCGGCCTGCTTGTGGGACAGCTCGCGCCACGCGGACGGCACGGTCGGGCCGATCGCCACCACGGGGGCGATGGACTCGAGGCGCTTCACGTCGATGTCGCCGAGCACCGGGGCGGGCACGCCGATGACGATGAGGTCGGGCTCGGCCTCGGCGACGGCCTCGTAGTTGGTCTCCGTCGCCAGCTCGCCCGCCACCTTCGGGACCTTCTTGTACGTGGCGAGGTCCTTCTTGCTCATCATCGACTCGCCGCGCTTCCACGACGAGATCCCGACCAGCGGCGCGTGCGCCTCGATCATGACGGGCACGGCGTAGCCGGTGGCCACCACGCGCTGGGGGTCGGCCGGGATCTTGATCTTGCCGTTGTCCGCGGCGAACACCCGGGTCCCACCCTTCCCGGAGGAGTCCGACTTGCTGTCGGACGACCCGCATCCGGTCAGAGCCAGGGCCAGCGCCACGGCGCCGACGAGGCCCGAGGATCTGCGTAGGGACATGTGATGCTCCTTGTTGGTTGCTCTTTGTTCTTCGGGTACGCCGCGCTGTGTTGTGTACGGCGCTGTCTCACGTACGGCACGCACGGCACGTACGGCACGCACGGCCCGTCCGTCCGCCGGACGGGGTCAGTGGTCCTCGTCGAAGTCGGCGACGCCGCGCTTCCAGTAGCCGGTGATGTCGTGGTCGGCCTTCTCCAGGCGCAGTTCGTCGCGGACCCAGCGGCGCAGCGGCTTGAGCTGGCCCGCCTCGCCGGCGGCCCACACGTACACCCGCTCGTTCTCGGGCACGATCACCGCGGTCACGGCTCGCGCCAGCTCGTCGCCGGTGCCGGCCGGGCGGTCGCCGCGGTGCAGCCAGCGCACCTCGACGCCGTCGGGCGCGGACAGTTCGATCTCCTCCGCCGCGTCGGCGACCTCGATGAAGGCCCAGCCGCGCGCGTTGCGCGGCAGTTCCTCCAGCCAACGGGCGATCGCGGGCAGCGCCGTGATGTCGCCGGCCAGCACATAACGGTCGTACGCGTGCGGGACGATCAGCCCGCCGGGCGGGCCCGCGAGGTGCATCACGGCGCCCGGCTCGACGGCGCGCGCCCAGTCCGAGGCGAGTCCGCCGTCGTGCAGGGCGAAGTCGATGTCGATCTCGGCGGCGGCGGGGTCGTAGCGGCGCACGGTGTACTCACGCGAGGTGCCCGCGGGGCGCGGCCAGCGCAGCATCGTGCCGTTCGGCTCGGGAAGGCGCAGCGATCCGTCCGGCTCGGGGAAGATCAGCTTCACGTGCTCGTCGGGCGCGTGCGCCTCGAAGCCCTCGGTACCGGACCCGCCGAGGGTCACCCGCAGCAGTCCGGTGCCGACCATGGCGGTGCGTACGACCTCGGTCTCGCGGATGCCGATGGGGTAGCCCACCTTCTCGGGCTCGCGGCCCGCGCGGACCTCCGCGATCCGCTCCAGGTGCCGGTGCCGGTGCCGGTGGTCGACCAGGCTCATGCGGTGCCTCCGGTCAACAGCGCCGTCCAGTGAGCCAGTTCGGGCTGCTCGGCCAGGTCGGGGAACTCCAGGTCCGCGGCTCCGCCGGAGCGCCAGCGCTCGACCAGGGTCATGATCCGTACGGAGTCCAGGCCGAGGTCGAAGAGGTTGTCGTCGGGCGCGATCTCGGCGGGATCGCAGCCGAGCAGCTCCGCGACGTCGGCGCGGACGCGCTCGGGCGACAGGGTCTGGCTCATCGGACGGCTCCTGCGGAGGTGGGGGTGGGGGTGGGCGCGGAGGACCCGGACTGGACGGACGACCCGGCGAGCGCGGTCAGCGCGTCGGCGGTGGTGGTCACCACTCCGCAGCGCTCGGCTACGTACGCACACGCCTGGTCGTGGCGCTCGCGCGAGAAGTCGGCCACCGCGTCCGCCAGCAGGAACGGCTGCACGTCGCGCATGAACGCCTCGACGGCCGTGGCCTGGAGGCCGATGTGCGCGTACACGCCGGTGATCAGCAGCTGGTCGCGGCCGAGCGCGGCCAACCGCTCGGCGAACGTGCTGCGTTGGAACGCGCTGTAGCGCCACTTGACGAGCACGGTGTCGGTCTCGGCGGGGGCGAGCGCGTCGACGATGTCCGCGGCCTGCGGGTCGGTGTCGATCACCGCGCCGATGCCGTCGCCCCAGAACTCGGTGAGCAGCCCGCGGTCCGCGGGGTCCTGCCTGCCGGGCTGCGCGGTGTAGAACACCGGGACGCCGCGCTCGCGGGCCGCCTCGGCGAGGCGCGCGATGTTCGCGGTCGCCTCGGGCACCGGCGCCCCGGCGTACGGCGCCAGGAAGTACCGCTGCATGTCGTGCACCAGCAGCGCCGCGCGGGCCGGATCGGGCCGCCAGTCGACCCGTCCCGCGGGCAACTCGGCAGCCGCGGGCAGCGGATAGGGCCGGATCTCGGGCAGGGACACTCTCATCACTCCTTCCGAGCGAGCGCGGCCAGGGCCGCCCTCAGCTCGCGCTTGCTGGTCTTGCCGACACCGGTCACCGGGAACTGTTCGACGACCTCGACGAGGTCCGGCACCTTGAACGCGGCCACGCCGCGCTCGCGCACGAACTTGCGCAGCTCGGGACCGGTGGGCGAGGCGCCCGCGGCGGGCACGACGTAGGCGCAGGTCCGCTCGCCCAGATACGGGTCGGGGACGGCGACGACGGCGGCGTCTAGCACACTCTGATGGGCCATCAGATGGTTCTCGACCTCCTCGGCGGCGACCTTCTCGCCGCCCCGGTTGATCTGCTCCTTGGCCCGGCCGACGACCTCCAACTGCCCGCCGGGCATACGGCGTACGAGGTCGCCGGTGCGGTAGAAGCCGTCCGGGGTGAACGCGGTGGCGTTGTGCTCCGCGGCCCGGTAGTAGCCGCGGATCGTGTACGGCCCTCGGGTCAGCAGGGCGCCCGTCTCCCCCGGTGCCACGTCGGCGTCGGTCTCCGGGTCGACGACGCGGATCTCGTCGTCCGGCGAGATGGGGCGGCCCTGCGTGCCGAGCACGATCTCCTCGGGGTCGTCCAGGCGGGTGTAGCAGACGAGCCCTTCGGCCATCCCGAACACCTGCTGCAACTGGCAGCCCAGCGCCGGGCCGATCCGTTCGGCCAGCTCCCGCCCGCACTTGGCGCCCCCGACCAGCAGGACCTCAAGAGAGGAGAGATCACGGTCGGTACGCGCCGCGGCCTGCACCCACGCGGCGGCCAGCGGCGGCACCACCCCGGTGATCGTGACGCCTTCGGCCTCGATCAGCCGGAACGCGGTGTCCGCGTCCGGCCGCGGCGCCATGACGACGGCCGCGCCCGCGTGCAGCGCGCCGAGGACACCCGGCGAGCTGAGCGGGTAGTTGTGCGACACGGGCAGGGCGGCCAGGTAGACGCTGTCCGGGCGAAGGCCGCAGATCCGCGCGCTCTCCCGGACGCTGTAGAGGTAGTCGTCGTGGGTGCGCGGGATCAGCTTCGGCAAGCCGGTGCTCCCGCCGGAGAGCTGCAGGAACGCCACGCCCTCCGGGTCGGGGTCCGGCAGCTCGCGCGGCGCCGTCGCGGCCAGTTCGTCGAACTCCGGCGACCCGACGACCAGCACCTGTCGTACGGAGTCCACTTCGGACGCGACGGCGCGTGCGGTCCCGGCGTGGTCGTGCCGTTCGTGCTCGCCGACGGTGATGATCGCGGCGGCCTCGCTGTGCTCGGCGAAGTGCCGCAGCTCGCTGTGCCGGTGCGCGGGCAGCGCGAACACGGGCAGGACACCCGCGCGCCACATCCCGAACACCACGGACAGGAACTCGGGGATGTTGGGCAGTTGCAGCACGACCCGGTCGCCGGGCGCGAGCCCGGAGTTGACGAGTCCCGCCGCGATCCGGTGCGCCCGCTCGTCGAGTTCGGCGTACGTCCACCGCGTGTCCCCGCCGACGACGGCGGTCCGGTCGGCGTACGCGGCGGTCAGCGAGGTGAGCAGCGCGCCGAAGGTCTGCCCGCGCCAGTGGCCGGCGGCGCGGTGGCGCGCGGCGACCTGCGGGGGCCAGAGCACGTGGAGTCCGTGGTTCGCGCTGTGGGGTCCGTGGTCGGCACCGTGGAGTTCGTGGCGCGCGCTGTGCAGTCCATGGTCCGCGCCGTGGGGTCCGTGGTTTGCGCTCACGCCACGCCCTCCGCACCCAGGGCACGCAGCAGCGTACGGAACTTGGCGCCCGTCTCGGCCACTTCGGCGTCGGGGTCCGAGCCCTCGACGATCCCGGCCCCGGCGAACAGCCGCACCGTCCGGTCGCACACCTCGGCGCTGCGGATCGTCACCGCCCACTCGCCGTCGCCGTCGAGACCGGTCCAGCCGACCATGCCCGCGAAGTAGCCGCGCTCCTCCGGCTCCAGGTCCGCGATGGCCGCGAGCGCCCCGGCCTCCGGCACGCCGCACACCGCGGGCGTCGGGTGCAGCGCCTCGGCGAGGCCGAGCGCCGAGCAGGCGGGGTCGGCCGGGTCCGCGAGGCGTCCGGTGATCCGCGTCGACAGGTGCCACATCGTCGGCGTACCGATCACCTCGGGCCCCTCGGGCACCTCCAGGTCGACGCAGAACTTGCCGAGCACCTCGGCCACTTGGGCCGCGGTGTGGGCGTGTTCGCCGAGGTCCTTGGCCGAGTCGCGCAGCCGCGCGATCCGCTCGCGGTCGACGGCCTCGTCGCCCGACCGGGGGGCCGAGCCCGCCAGCGGGTTGGCCACGACGGTCGCGCCGCGCCGGGACACGAGGAGTTCGGGACTGGCGCCGACCAGGGTGCGCGGGGCGGGGTCGCCGGGCGCGGTGACGTCGACGGCGAAGGCGTACGCCGCCGGGTCCGCCCGCACGAGGCGGGCGAGCAGCGCGGGCACCCACACCGGGGTGTCGGCGGTCAGCTCCAGGCCGCGGGCCAGGACGACCTTGCTCAGGTCGCCGCGGCCGATCAACTCCAGTGCGCGGCGGACGCTTTCGGCGTAGCGCGCGGGTTCGGGGCGTGGCGTGACCGTCCACGACGTGCCGTGCTCCGCGTCGGGGGCGCGCACGCCGGCGGGGGCGTCGGCGCGCCGCACCACGGAGGGCACCACCAGGCCGGTCTCCGCCGCCGGGTGGAAGCCGACGGCTCCGGCGACGACGGGCTCGGGCACGCCCGCCGCGGCGGCCGCGCGGAGCGCCTCGGCCACGGCCTGGGCCTGTGCCCCGCCCGTGGCCCGGACCCGGGAGTGCACGCCGTCGGCGAGCAGCGTCCCCCCGGTCGAGGAGAAGTAGAACGAGCCGGGCAGATAGGCGGCCAGCAGGTCGGCCGCCCGGTGCACGGGTCTCGGCCGCACCAGCGCGGATATGGACACGTCAGGGATTCCTTTCTCAGGCGCGCGGTCGCGCCTCGGGCGCACGGGGTCGGCGGCGCCGGGCGCGGGGTCGCGTCTCAGGCGCGCAGGGTCGCGCCGCCGTCGACGAAGAGGTTCTGCATGGTGATGTGCCGGGCCCGGTCGGAGGCCAGGAACAGCACGGCGTCCGCGATGTCGGCGGGATCTGCGATGCGGCCGAGGGGAATGCCCACCCGGAACTGTTCGGGGGTGCCTTCGAGCACCCGCGCGAGGTCGGCGCCTTCCGTCTCACCCGTCCACAACTGACGCTGCATCGGGGTGTCGGTCGAGCCGGGCGAGACCACGTTGCACCGGATGCCGTGCTGCGCCACTTCGAGTCCGAGGCAGCGGGTGAGCATGACGGTGGCGGCCTTGGACGCGGCGTACGCGCCCATGCCGGTGCGGGGTACACCCGCGGCGTTGGAGGCGACGGTCACGAGGGACCCGCTGCCGCGCGGCACCATCCGGCGGGCGAGTTCGCGCAGGACGAAGAACACCCCCGTGGTGTTGACGGCGAAGGTGTCCGACCAGTCCTTGTCGGTGGTCTCGCACAGCGTTCCCGGCCGCAGGATGCCCGCCACGGACACGCCGGTCGCGACCGGGCCGATGTCACGCTCGGTCTTGTCGACGACGTCGGCGATCGCGGCGGCGTCCGCCACGTCGGCGACGAAGGGGACGACTCGCCCCTTCGAGCGGTCCGCGAGTTCCGCGAGACCGTCCGCGTCGATGTCGACGGCGGCGACGGTGGCGCCTTCGCGGACGAGTCCGTCGACCACGGCGGCGCCGATTCCACGGGCCGCACCGGTGACCAGCGCGACCGGGCCCGAGCCTGAACCCGAGCCTTCCTCATCCCGGGCAAACACGCTTCCCCCCTCGCTCGGTTAAGTAAGGCTAACCTAACTAGAGCATGGGGAGATATGCAAGCGGGCTATGCGTTGCATGACTGTGCGACATATGACGCCGCTTCAAGCCTTCGGCGGCAACGGGCAGTTGGGGCACGACCGTCGGATTTCACCGCCTCCTGGGCCTCGGATCCGACCCGTGAGCGGGCATGGCTGAGCGGGGCCCCTCACCTGCGGAAGGACCCCTTACGTGGGGAAACTCGGCGTCGGCCGTGTGAGCAGGCTCGGCACCCGCCACACGGGAAGGCTCAGCCCGCCGCCGCGAGCACCAGCGGAAGCACCCCGTCGCCGCCCGCCCGCCGCAGTAGCCGCGCGGCGACCGCGAGCGTCCATCCGGAGTCCGTGTAGTCGTCCACGAGCAGAACTGGACCGGCGGCACCGGCAAGCGCGGCGGCCAGCTCGTCGGAGACGGCGAACACCCCGGACAGTGCCCTCAGGCGCTGGGCGGAGTTGCTGCGGCGTGCCGCGTGCGCGCCGTCCGGTCCGGTGTACGTCAGGGTCCCGAGGAAGGGCAGGCGGCCGACGCTCGCGATTCCCTCGGCGAGGGAACCGACCAGCTGCGGGCGGGCCAGGGACGGCACGGCGACGACTCCGACCGGCCGCGCGGCGGCGTCCTGGGCGCCCGAAGCCCAACCTCCCGGGGAGCGCGCCCAGTCGGCGAGGACCGCCACCGCGGCGCGCAGCACCTCGTCGGGGACCGGCCCGTCGGGCGCGTTCTCGGCGAGCAGCGGGCGCAGCCGGTTGCCCCAGCCGATGTCCGAGAGCCGCCCCAGGGCACGCCCGGTGGAGCACTGCTCCCGGGCGGGGATGCGCCCCTTGAGGTCGATGCCCAGGGCGGGCATGCCCGTGGGCCACATCCGGCGCGGCTCGATCTCCACTCCCGGGCGGTCCAGTTCCTTCGCCGCCGCCGTCAGCGTCTGCTCGGACACGGAGGCGTCGACCCAGGCGCCCGCGCAGTTGTCGCAGCGCCCGCACGGGGCCGCGCCCTCGTCGTCGAGCTGGCGGCGCAGGAACTCCATCCGGCACCCGTCCGCGCTCACGTAGTCGCGCATGGCCTGCTGCTCGGCGGCCCGCTGCCGCGCCACCCACGCGTACCGCTCCGTGTCGTACACCCAGGGCTGCCCGGTGGCGGTCCAGCCGCCCTTGACCCGCTTGACCGCGCCGTCGACGTCGAGGACCTTCAGCATCGTCTCCAGGCGGCTGCGCCGAAGCTCCACCGCCGCCTCCAGGGCGGGCACGGACAGCGGCCGCCCCGCGTCCGCGAGGGCGGCGAGCGTCTGGCGGACCTGGGTCTCGGGCGGGAAGGCCGTATCGGCGAAGTAGCGCCAGATCGCCTCGTCCTCCTTGCCGGGGAGCAGAACCACGTCGGCGTGCTCGACGCCGCGCCCCGCGCGGCCCACCTGCTGGTAGTACGCGATCGGCGAGGACGGCGAGCCCAGGTGGAGCACGAAGCCCAGGTCCGGCTTGTCGAAGCCCATGCCGAGCGCGGACGTGGCGACCAGCGCCTTGACCCGGTTGGCGAGCAGGTCCTCCTCGGCCTGCAGCCGGTCCGCGTTCTCCGTGCGCCCGGTGTAGGAGGACACGGGGAAGCCGCGCTGGCGCAGGTAGGCGGTGGCCTCCTCGGCCGCGGCCACCGTGAGCGTGTAGATGATCCCCGAGCCCTGCAGTTCGTCCAGATGCTCCGCGAGCCAGGCGAGGCGATGCGCGGCGTCGGGCAGCCGGACCACGCCGAGGCGCAGGCTCTCCCGGTCCAGGGCGCCCCGCAGCACAAGCGCCTCCCCGGCGCCCGTGCCCAGCTGCTCGGCCACGTCCGCCGTCACCCGCGCGTTCGCCGTCGCCGTCGTGGCGAGGACCGGCACACCGGGGGCGAGGTCGGCGAGCATCGCCCGCAGCCTGCGGTAGTCGGGGCGGAAGTCGTGTCCCCAGTCGGAGATGCAGTGCGCCTCGTCGACCACGAGGAGACCGGTCGTGGCCGCGAGCTTGGGCAGCAACTGCTCGCGGAAGTCCACCGAGTTGAGCCGCTCCGGGCTCACGAGGAGGACGTCGGTCTCGCCGCGCTCCACCTCCTCGTAGATGGTGTCCCACTCCTCCGGGTTCGCCGAGTTGATGGTGCGCGCCTTGATTCCGGCGCGGTCCGCCGCCTCCACCTGGTTGCGCATCAGCGCGAGCAGCGGCGAGACGATCACCGTCGGCCCGGAGCCGCGCCGCCGCAGCAGAGCGGTGGCGACGAAGTACACCGCCGACTTGCCCCAGCCCGTCCGCTGCACCACAAGCGCCCGCCGCCGGTCGTTGACCAGGGCCGACACCGCCTGCCACTGGTCCTCCCGCAGCCGCGCGGAACCTCCCGGGTCGCCGACCAGCTCGGCGAGGATCGTGTCGGCCTCGGTGCGCAGCTCCAGATCGTCCATGCCCCCATGCAACCCGATGGCACTGACAATCGGCGAACCCACCCGCTCAAGGGAGTGTTACCGCTGGTCCCGGCCGTACTGGCGGGAAACGGGCTTGGGCGAGGGGCCCGCTGGGCAGGGATATGCGAGACGTATCACCGGATACGGGGCGACGGCTGCAATTGCTCGTTGCCGCAAGCCAGTACGACGGGAAGAATTGGAAGCGCTCCCGCGCGGCTCCCGTGGTCCGGTAGGGCCGGCAAGGCTGTGCCGCGGTGCGCCCCAGTCCGACGCCGCCCCCCTTCGGGGGCGTGTAGCCGAAGGGAGGATCGTGACCTTCGGATTCACTCCGTCCGACGCGGCGTCGACGCCGGATCCATCGGCCGTCACGGCGATACCCGATTCCGGTCAGCCGCTCACCCGCATGCTCGAACCCGCCGAGTGGTCGACCGCCGAGATCCCACTGCTCCGCAATCCGCGCGAGGTGGTGAGCGGTCTGCACGCCCGGCACCGGCCGGCTCCCGCCACGGCGGTCGTGGCCGTCCTCGACCAGGAGGAGCGGGTCACGGCGTCCGCTTCGTTCGCGCGCCGTGCCGGCGTGGCCGACGGCTGGGTGTTCCGCAACGCCCTGCTCGCGCAGTTGCGCCGCGTCATCCCGCACGATCTGCGCCGCCGCACCCCGGTGCGTACGGCCGTGCTGCTCTACTGCCGCGACGGCGACGGCCGTTGGACCCAGGAGGACGGCGCGTGGATGTGGGGCCTGCGGGACGCGTGCACGCTGCACGGGCTGCGCTGCGGGGCGTACATCACCCTGACCCGGGAGGGCTGGCAGGTGCTCGGCGAGGGGCGCGGGGGCCGGCGGCCGAGCACCGGCTCGCGCCCTGAGGACCTCTCCGCGGCCGATCCCGCTCCGCCTCCGGCGCCGCGCATGGGTGGTGCGGCGTCCGAGTTGTTACGTCGCGTCTCCGCCCGCTGACACCAGGTACGGGGCACTCGATGACACCAGGTACGGGGCACCCGAGCACCGAGCCACCGACGACGTCACCCGCGCCGCATCGGCCTCATGCGTCACGTAAGCCGCACGCGTCACAGACACGCGCGCACCGCACCGCACGACACCGCGCACGGCACCGAGCCACCGGCGCGCACCGAGCCACCGCGCACGCCCACCGCCGTGGCGCCCCGCACCCACCCGCGACCGAGCGCGAGGTGCCACGCGCCGCCGCGACACATCGGCGTCGCGGCGTGCCCGCCGGGCGTGGGCGTCAGACGCCCGCGCCCAGCATCGCGTTGATGCGCTGCGGGTCGCCGCAGACGACCAGCAGGGCTCCGGCCCGGGTGAGCGCCGTCGGCAGGGCCGCCACGGCGGCCTCCTCGCTGCCGCCGTTCAGGGCCACGACGACCACAGGACGGGCGGCGGCGCGGGACAGCGCGGCGGCGTCGGCGTAGAAGACGTCGTCGCCCGCGTCGTGCTGGGCCCAGTAGGCGTCCTCGCCGAAGGACAGCTCGTGCGTGGCCCACGGGTGGAGTTCGCCCGTGGTGATCACCAGGACGTCACCGGGACCGCGGCCCGAGTCGAGCAGCAGGTCGACGGCCTCCTCGGCCGCGTCCAGCGCGCCCTCGACGGAAGCCGGGATCAGCTGGATCTGCGGGACCGCGGCGGCGGCGCCGGTGGTGACGGCGTCGTTGGCGGAAGCTTCGGGGACAGCCGGAGCCGTCGGCTCCGGCTTGGCGGCCTGGGCGGTGAGCCCGGGCTTGACGGCCGGTTCGCGGGTCGCGCGCTGCGCGGCCGGCATCGGCCGTGCGGGACCGGGACGTCCTGGCCGCGGCGGCGCCGCGGGACGCGGGCCGGGTACGGGGCGGGGGGTCGGCGCGGTGCGGCCACTGGCCGGCGTGGCGCGGGGACCCTGGGCACTCTCGTGAATCTGAGGCTCCTCGGGAATGAGAGGCATGCGTTGTTGTCTATCAAACGCCGACGCGACACGCGTCGGCGGGTGGCACGTAAGTGCGACCGGAACTGCGGAAAACATCAGAAGTCAAAGCCGAGCTGGCCCTCGATTTCCGGAACGTTTCCCTCCGCCCAGGCGCGGGCTTTCTTGAGATGCCGCCACTGGGGCAGCGCATCAAGATACGCCCACGTAAGCCGGTGGAAGGGAGTGGGTCCCCGTTCCGCCAGCGCGGCCTTGTGCACCGGCGACGGATAACCGGCGTTGGCCGCAAAACCGAAGTCTGCATGTTCGATGCCCAGTTCGGCCATCATTTTGTCGCGCCGAACCTTGGCGATCACCGACGCCGCGGCGACGGCCACGCAGGACTGGTCGCCCTTGATGACCGTACGGACCCGCCACGGCGCCCCGAGATAGTCGTGCTTCCCGTCGAGGATGACCGCTTCCGGACGGACCGGCAGGGCCTCCAGGGCACGGCAGGCGGCGAGCCGCAGCGCGGCCGTCATGCCCAGGTCGTCGATCTCCTCGTGCGAGGCGTGCCCCAGGGCGTGCGCCGTGACCCAGCCCTCCAGCTCCTCGGCGAGCTCGGCCCGCCTCTTGGGGCTGATCAGCTTGGAGTCGGTGAGTCCGGCGGGCGGCCTGCGCAGTCCCGTCACCGCCGCACAGACGGTGACCGGTCCCGCCCACGCTCCGCGTCCGACTTCGTCGACACCGGCGACGATCTTCGCTCCGGTGGTGGCGCGCAGGGAGCGCTCGACGGTGTGGGTGGGTGGTTCGTACGGCATGGCGCCATCAGCGTACGCCGCCGATGACCACTGGCGACACCCCGGTCGCCGCGCGCCGACCCGGCGCACGCCTCACGGGCGCAGCAACGGCATCATGACCTGGTCGATGAGGTCGATGAATTCCTCGTCCGGCCATTCGCTCCCGCACACCTTGGAGCGATACATCATCATCGCCGGAATCACATCGCAGACGTACTGGTCCGTCGCTCCGGAACGCACCTCTCCGCGCTCCATTCCACGCCGCATGACCTGCCTGATGAGTTCCACACTCGGCTCGATGACACCCTCGACGATCACGCCGTGAAAGCGCTCCGCGGTTGCCGTGTCGCACTCGTGAAGAACTGCCATCAGGGCATAGCCGGGCCGTGACGTCATGGCCGCGCGCATCTGTCGGCACAATTGCAGGAGGTCCTCCCGGACACTTCCGCAGTCCGGAACGTCGTCGACCTTCGGCAGGCCCGCCTGCAGGGCATTGACGACGAGGTCCTCCTTCGACGGCCAGCGGCGGTAGACGGCCGCCTTGCCCGTCTGCGCGCCCGCGGCCACGCCCTCCATCGTCAGTCCGCTCCAGCCGACCGTGCTGAGCTGTTCCAGCGCGGACTCGAGGATCGCACGCTCCAGCACGGGCCCCCGACGGCGCGAGGCGACCGCCTGAGCGGAGGCGGACGTCCAACGCGAAGTAACCATCTGCACATCTCCGTTGAGCAATCGAGGTAGCCCCAGTGAACGCTTGCGTTCACTGTCAGGGTGTCACTACCGTAGAGCGCGACAGTGAACGTCTGCGTTCACTAACGCACTTGTGGGGGACCCATAGTGACAACCTCTCAGTTAAAGCAAGATCAAAAGCCAGGCGCGGCCCGCCGCGAAGGGCGCCCCGGTCTGGCGCTCACCATCATCGCCGCCTGCCAACTCATGGTGGTACTGGACGCGACGATTGTGAACATCGCGCTCCCGCACATTCAGGACGCGCTCAAGTTCTCCACGACGGACCTCACTTGGGTCGTGAGTGCGTACACCCTCACCTTCGGCGGCCTGCTGCTTCTCGGCGGCCGTGCCGGTGACATCCTCGGCCGCCGCCGGGTCTTCATGTTCGGCATCCTGCTGTTCACGTTCGCCTCGCTGCTCGGCGGATTCGCCCAGGAGCCCTGGCAGTTGCTGGCGGCGCGCGCCCTCCAGGGCGTCGGTGGCGCGATCGCGTCGCCCACGTCCCTGGCCCTGATCACGACCACGTTCCCCGAAGGCCCCGAGCGGAACCGCGCGTTCGGTGTCTTCGCGGCCGTCTCGGCGGGCGGTGGCGCGATCGGCTTGCTGGCGGGCGGCATGCTCACGGAGTGGCTGGACTGGCGCTGGGTGCTGTTCGTGAACGTACCCATCGGCGTGCTGATCGCCTTCCTCACGCCGCTCTACATCAGCGAGTCCGAGCGCCATCCCGGCCGCTTCGACTTCGTGGGCGCGCTGACCTCGACAGCCGGTATGGCCTCGCTGGTCTACGGCTTCATCAGGGCCTCCGAGGAGGGCTGGCGCGACGGGCTCACGCTCGCCTCGTTCGGCGCGGCGGTCGTCCTCCTTGTGGCCTTCGTGTTCATCGAGAGCCGCGCCAAGGAACCGATCACGCCACTGAAGATGTTCGCCGACCGCAACCGGTCGGGGACGTACGTGATCATGCTCAGCCTGGCCGCGGCGATGTTCGGGATGTTCTTCTTCATCGTTCTCTTCGTCCAGAACGTGTTGAACTACACGCCCATCGAGGCCGGTCTCGCCTTCCTGCCCGTCACGGTCGCGATCGTGATCGGCGCGGGTCTGTCGCAGCGGTTCCTGCCGGTGCTCGGCCCCAAGCCCTTCATGGTGACCGGCTCCGCCATCGTCGCCCTGGGCCTCGGATGGCAGACGTTCATCACCCCGGACAGTTCGTACGCGGGCGGGGTGCTCGGCCCGATGGTGCTCTTCGGCTTCGGCATGGGCCTGAACTTCGTGACGCTCACGCTGACCGCGGTGTCCGGCGTCGCCGTGCACGAGGCGGGCGCCGCGTCGGGCCTGCTCAACGCGACACAGCAGGTGGGCGGGTCGCTCGGCCTGTCCATCCTGACGACGGTGTTCGGCACGGCGAGCCGGGACGAGGCCAAGGACCAGGTCGCGGACTTCATGGCCCACGCCTCCCCGCAGGAGAAGGCCGCCTTCGCCAAGTCCGGCGAGCTACCGGCGCCATGGGGCCACGAGGTGCTCTCCACGGGCATCTCCACGGCCTTCATACCGGCGGTCGCCATGGCCGTACTGGCCCTGATCACGGCCCTGCTCGTGATCCGAGTCCGCAAGAGCGACCTGGACGCCCTCTCCGGTACGGCGAGCGCGGCAGGTCCAGCGGGGGGCTGACGGGGGACGTGTGTGCCGGGCCGTTCGCGACAGCGAGGCCGGCCCGGCACACACGTGGCCACCGCGCGGGGGCGCCCACGCGGGCTCAGGCCCCCGTAAGCGGCGCAAGCGGCAGGCTCAGGCCGACGTGACCGGCACCCAGCCGGGCAGCGGCTCCGTCCGCTCCAGCCACGCGGCCGGCGGCGCCCCACCGGCGCCCGCGGCCACGACTCCGCCCACGATCGCGCAGGTGGTGTCCATGTCGCCGCCCACGCGCACGGTGTCCCAGAAGGCCTGTTCGTACGCGCCGAGGCCACGAGCCGCGGACCACAGCGCGAACGGCACGGTGTCGTGCGCCGTCGTGCGGCGCCCGCACCCCAGGACGGCGGCCACCGTCCCGGCGTCGTCGTAGTCGAGCATGTCCCGCGCGCGGCGCAGGCCCGCGCCCACGGCGCTGCGGGGCACCAGGTCGATGACGCCGTCCAGCAGCGCCTTGGGGGCGGGCGGCCCCGCGGGGTCGGCCGCGAGGGCCGCGGCGGCGGCCACCGCCATGGCGCCGACGACGGCCTCACGGTGCTGGTGCGTCGGGTAGGCCGAGATCTCCGCCTGGTGGGTCGCCTGCTCCGGGTCGTCGGCGTACCAGGCGCCGAGCGGAGCGATCCGCATGGACGCGCCGTTGCCCCAGGACCCCTGCCCCTTGAACAGGGCGGAGGCCAGCTCCCGCCAGTCCCCGCCGTCGCGGATCCGGCCGAGCAGCTGGTTCACGGCGGGGCCGTAGCCCCGGTCGGCGTGGTGGTGCCCGGCGAAGGAGCGGGCCAGGGCGTCCTGGTCGATCCTGCCGTGCCCGGCGAGGACGGACAGGACGGAGCAGGCCATCTCGGTGTCGTCGGTCCAGGGCCAGGGCCCCTCGGGCAGCTCGCGCCGCTTGAGCAGCGGGTAGTGCGCGGGCGTGAAGAACTGGAAGCCCAGCGCGTCTCCCACCGCAAGACCACGCAGGCTGGCGAGGGCGCTCTCAAGGCGCCGGTCTGGAGAGAGGTCAGCGGTCATCGCCCTGTCACCCTATCCGGTGATGCCGTACGGCTCCGGCTCACGCCAGCGCTCGAACGGCCGGTCGAGTGTGTACTTGCCGTCCTCGCCGAGCAGCAGCGTCCGCGACTCGCCGTTGCCCGGGTTGGACAGCGACTCGAAGTCCGCCACCGACCAGTGGAACCAGCGCATGCAGAACAGCCGCATGGTCAGCCCGTGCGTGACGAGCAGGACGTTCGGCGGATGGTCGGGGGCCTCGAAGCTGCGGTACAGGCTCTCCAGGAAGGCGCCGACGCGGTCGTAGACATCGGCACCGGACTCGCCCTGGGCGAAGCGGTAGAAGAAGTGCCCGTAGGCGTCGCGGTAGGCCTTCTGCAGCCTGACGTCGTCCCTGTCCTGCCAGTTTCCCCAGTCCTGCTCCCGCAGCCGCGGCTCCTCCCGCACCCGCACGAGCTCGGGGTCGAGCCGCAGCGCCTGGAAGGTCTCGTGGGTGCGGCGGTACGGCGAGACGTACACGCTCACCCGCTCCCGGCCGAACAGCTCCCGCATCCGCTTGCCGGTCTCCTCGGCCTGGCCCCGGCCCGTCTCGGTGAGGGCGAGAGCGTGGTCGGGCTCGCGTTCGTACACGGTGTCGTCGGCGTTGCCTGCCGATTCGCCGTGCCGGACGAGAACGATGCGCCGCGGTCGTGCCATGGGTCGACCCTAGATCGGCCCCTCCCCCGGCGGCGCAGCCGGGCTCCATCCGGCGTACGCGCCCGGTGAGGCGGCGAGAAGCCCCGCCTCACACCGCCGCCGAACACCTCACACCGTCCACGACGGCTCCAACTCCACGACATCCCCGGTCAGCGAGGCCACGTCCGCCTCCGTCTGCGCGCGCAGCGCGAGCCGTTCGATCCGTTCCACGCGGTACTTCCCGTGCTCGGCGGCGGACTGCCACATCGACAGGATCAGGAATTCATGGCCGGGAGCCTCGCCGAAGAGCCCGCGCACCATGCCGGGCGAGCCCGCCATCGCGGGGTTCCAGACCTTCTCCTGCATCAGCGCGAAGTTCTCCACCCGCGCCTCGTGGACACGGCAGTGCGCCACCCGCACGACGTCCACTTCCGTGAAGCGCGGCTCGAAGCCCGTCTTCACGTCGAAGCGGTGGTCGAAGAGCTTGGCCTGCGCGTTCTTGTACGTGCCCACCTGTGCCGCGGCCAGCCGGTCGTGGGAGCGGGCCATGAAGGAGTCGTAGAAGGCACGGCTCTCCCAGAACGCGAAGACATGCGCCACGTCCGGCCGGCCACGACTCCATCCTCCGCCCTGTCCCCGGAACCCCGGCTCCCCCAGAAGCCCCGCCCACTTTCGCTGCGCCCGCTCGAAACCCCGGCGGTCCACCACGGTGCAGCGAATCCACTTGACCAGCACCGCGCCATCGTACGGCGCGGTGCGTGGCACGGGTCACGCTCCGGCGTAGTGCGCCCGGATCAACTCGGCGAAGTCGTCGTCACCGAGCTCGATGCCGAACTCCCGCACGAGCGTCTCCCTCAACTCGCTTACCGGTACGTCGCGTTCGTCCGTCGAACCGTCGGGGCGCGTAAGGGTCAGCTGCGCGCCGACCAGCCGGCGGCGCACATCGGGAGCGGCCTGCTGGAGCACCGGACGCCGAATGAAGGGCGATTTGGGGTGAGTTGAGGTGTAGTGGTTCATCACCACGTAGTCGACGGGCAGTCGCCGGTCCATCGTGTAGGCGTAGAGGTCGAACCAGCCGTCGGCGTGCTCGGTGCGCAGCACCCGCACACCTTCGTCCTCGCCCACGATGCCGAAACGCCACTCTCCTTGTCGTACGTCGACGCCTTCCCGCATCGGGATGGGTTCGAGCAGTCCGTCCCCGCCGAACCCGACGTCACAGTGCCACTGTTCGCCGTCCGCCTCGACGCTCAGGAGCATGTGCGACGTGGGGCGCGTGGACGACGCGCCCGCCCTGACCCGCGCACCGAGCCCCTTGACCGAGAACCCGAAACGCTCCAGGACCGCGGCGAACAGGAGGTTCTGCTCGTAGCAGTAGCCCCCGCGCCGCCTGCGGACCATCTTGTCCTGGAGCGCGGCCAGGTCCAGGAGGACCGGGCGGCCGAGCATGATCTCCAGGTTCTCGAAGGGGATCGAGGCCACGTGCGCCCGGTGGAGCGCGCGCAGCGTCTCCAGGTCGGGCTTGGCCTCGCCCTCATAGCCGATTCTCGCCAAGTAGGCGTCGACGTCCAGCTCTTCCCCGTTCCATGTCATGGGAACAATGATCGCAGGCGATCCGCAGGGTTCACGGCACCGATGTCAGCGGCAGGCCTTAGCGTGGTCGTAGCACTGACAACGCACGAAGACCGAGGGGGAGTTCGGTGAGCAACATCAACAAGGGGCCCAAGAAGGTCGAGGTCGGCCTGAAATGGGACCCGAGCCCCCTCGGCACGCCCTCCCACGACCTGGACATCGTCGCCGCGACGTACACCGCCGACGACCCCCACGGCAGCCCCGCCTACCTCGTGCACTTCGACAGCCGCTCCCCGGACGGCACGATCACGCTCAGCAGGGACAGCAAGACCGGCCAGGGCTTCGGCTACGACGAGGTCATGGTCCTGGAGCTGGAGCGGCTCGCCGAGAGGTATGTGCGCGTGGTGATCGGCGTGGCCATCCAGCAGCCTCCGGAGGGCAGGGCCTTCGGCGACATAGGGAATCCCTCGGTCCGCATCCGCGAGGGGTACACGGACCTCACCGAGAACGACTTCGCGGACGTGGCCGGCTGCACGGCCTCCGTGGTCGCCGAGTTCACCCGGGAACAGCCGGGCGGGCCCTGGTCGTTCCGCGAGCTGCTCCACGGCTTCGACACCGACCTGGCGTCCTTCACCTCCGCGATGGGTGGCGTCCGCTGAGAAGCGGTGAGGGGCGGCGGGCCCGAAGGCCCGCCGCCCCTCACCTCACGGCGTCAGCCGCTCAGCTGCAGCCGCTGGTGGAGCCGCAGCCCTCGCAGATGTAGCAGGAGCCCGCGCGCTGCATCTTCGTACCGCAGGAGAAGCACAGCGGCGCGTCGGCCTGGATGCCGAGCTGCATCTCCACGAGCTCGGCGCTGGTGTGCGCCTGCTGCGGAGCGGCCTCCTCGACCACGGGCTTCGGCGCGACGACCGCCTTCAGGGCCTCCGTCTGCCGCGGTGCGGACTGGGCCAGACCCTCGACGTCGACGTCCTCGTCGGACGGCTCGTACGAACCGGTCTCCAGGTGACGCTGGCGCTCCTCGGCGGAGTGGATGCCGAGCGCGGAGCGGGTCTCGAAGGGCAGGAAGTCCAGGGCCAGGCGGCGGAAGATGTAGTCGACGATCGACTGCGCCATCCGCACGTCCGGGTCGTCCGTCATGCCGGCCGGCTCGAAGCGCATGTTCGTGAACTTGGAGACGTACGTCTCCAGGGGCACGCCGTACTGCAGGCCGACGGAGACGGCGATGGAGAAGGCGTCCATCATGCCCGCGAGGGTCGAGCCCTGCTTGGACATCTTCAGGAAGACCTCGCCCAGACCGTCGTCCGGGTAGGAGTTGGCGGTCATGTAGCCCTCGGCGCCACCGACCGTGAAGGAGGTGGTGATCCCCGGGCGGCCCTTGGGGAGGCGCTTGCGGACCGGACGGTACTCGACGACCTTCTCGACGGCCGTGCGAATCGTGTCCTCGGCCTTGGCGGTGACCGCCTCCTTCTCCTTCTCCTTGGTCTTGGCGGAGAGGGGCTGGCCGACCTTGCAGTTGTCGCGGTAGATCGCGAGCGCCTTGACGCCCATCTTCCAGGCCTCGAAGTAGACCTCTTCGACGTCCTCGACGGTTGCCGTCTCCGGCAGGTTGACCGTCTTGGAGAGCGCGCCGGAGATCCACGGCTGGATGGCCGCCATCATGCGGACGTGGCCCATCGCGGAGATGGAGCGCTCGCCCATGGCGCAGTCGAAGACCTCGTAGTGCGCGGTCTTCAGACCCGGGGCGTCGATCACATTGCCGTTCTCGGCGATGTGGGCGACGATCGCCTCGATCTGCTCCTCCTGGTAGCCCAGGCGGCGCAGGGCCTGCGGGACGGTGCCGTTGACGATCTGCATGGAGCCGCCGCCGACCAGCTTCTTGAACTTGACCAGGGCGAGGTCGGGCTCGAGGCCGGTGGTGTCGCAGGACATCGCGAGACCGATGGTGCCGGTGGGCGCGATGACCGAGGCCTGCGCGTTACGGAAACCGTTCTTCTCTCCGAGCCGCAGGACGTCCTGCCAAGCCTCCGTGGCGGCGGCCCAGATCGGGGTGTCCAGGTCGTCCGTGCGGACGGCCGCGGCGTTGGCGTCGGAGTGCTGCTTCATGACGCGCTTGTGCGGCGTGGCGTTGCGGGCGTAGCCGTCGTAGGGGCCGACGACCGCGGCGAGCTCCGCGGAGCGCTTGTACGAGGTGCCGGTCATCAGCGACGTGATGGCGCCGGCGAGGGCGCGGCCGCCGTCGGAGTCGTACGCGTGGCCGGTCGCCATCAGCAGGGCGCCGAGGTTGGCGTAGCCGATGCCGAGCTGACGGAAGGCGCGGGTGTTCTCGCCGATCTTCTGCGTCGGGAAGTCCGCGAAGCAGATGGAGATGTCCATCGCCGTGATGACCAGCTCGACGACGTTCGCGAAGCGCTCGGAGTCGAAGGACTGGTTGCCCTTGCCGTCGTCCTTGAGGAACTTCATCAGGTTCAACGAGGCGAGGTTGCAGGACGTGTTGTCCAGGTGCATGTACTCGCTGCACGGGTTCGAGCCGTTGATGCGGCCGGACTCCGGGCAGGTGTGCCAGGCGTTGATGGTGTCGTCGTACTGGATGCCGGGGTCGGCGCAGGCCCAGGCGGCCTCGGCCATCTTGCGGAAGAGGGACTTGGCGTCGACCTCCTCGATGACGTCGCCCGTCATGCGGGACGTCAGGCCGAACTTGCCGCCCTCCTCGACCGCCTTCATGAACGCGTCGTTCACACGGACCGAGTTGTTGGCGTTCTGGTACTGGACGGACGTGATGTCGTCGCCGCCCAGGTCCATGTCGAAGCCCGCGTCGCGCAGCGCGCGGATCTTCTCCTCTTCCTTGACCTTGGTCTCGATGAAGCCCTCGATGTCGGGGTGGTCGACGTCGAGGATGACCATCTTGGCCGCGCGGCGCGTGGCGCCGCCCGACTTGATCGTTCCTGCGGAGGCGTCGGCGCCGCGCATGAAGGAGACCGGGCCTGAGGCGTTGCCGCCGGAGGAGAGCAGTTCCTTGGAGGAACGGATCCGGGAGAGGTTCAGGCCGGCGCCGGAGCCGCCCTTGAAGATCATGCCCTCTTCCTTGTACCAGTCGAGGATCGACTCCATGGAGTCGTCGACGGACAGGATGAAGCAGGCGGAGACCTGCTGCGGCTGAGGCGTGCCGACGTTGAACCACACCGGGCTGTTGAAGCTGAAGATCTGGTGCAGGAGGGCGTACGCCAGCTCGTGCTCGAAGATCTCGGCGTCGGCGGGCGAGGAGAAGTACTTGTAGTCCTCGCCAGCCTTCCGGTACGTCTTCACGATGCGGTCGATGAGCTGCTTGAGGCTCACCTCGCGCTGGGGCGTGCCGACCGCACCGCGGAAGTACTTGCTCGTGACGATGTTGACCGCGTTCACCGACCAGAAGTCGGGGAACTCGACGCCACGCTGCTCGAAGTTGACCGAGCCGTCGCGCCAGTTGGTCATGACGACGTCGCGGCGCTCCCAGACCACCTCGTCGTACGGATGCACGCCGGGGGTCGTGTGAATGCGCTCCGTGCGCAGGCCCTTGCCGCCCTTGGCTCCCTTGGCGCGGGAACCTCGTGCGGGGCCGCTCGTCGTCTCGGTCATGCCGCCTCCCTGTTTCAGGCTAAAACGCCCTGAAGTGCCACGTTCTTCCCGCAGCACGGTGTGTTGTCTTGTGCCGTGGACACCCCTGCGGGCGACCCACGACAGGTCTGGTAAGCCGCCGGACCCGGATCCGGGATCCGGTCAGTCGGCGGCGGTGGCAGGCTGCGGGACTTCGGCAGTCCCACCGGGCCCGCGGCCGGTCGCGGTCCGCTCCGCGGCGGAGCCGTCGGGTGCGGCGTCGCGCCGCCCTCGCAGCTCTTCGACGGCGGCCTCGAAGTCCTCGAGCGAGTCGAACGCCCGGTACACGGACGCGAAGCGCAGATAGGCGACGAGGTCGAGTTCCTGCAGCGGGCCGAGTATGGCCAGTCCCACGTCGTGGGTGGTCAGTTCGGCACTTCCGGTGGCCCGGACCGCCTCTTCGACACGCTGGCCGAGTGCGGCGAGCGCGTCCTCGGTCACGGGCCGCCCCTGGCATGCCTTGCGGACGCCGTTGATGACCTTGGTGCGGCTGAACGGCTCGGTGACGCCGCTGCGTTTGACGACCATCAGCGAGCAGGTCTCCACGGTCGTGAAACGACGCGTGCAGTCCGGACACTGACGGCGCCTGCGGATCGACGTGCCGTCATCAGTGGTGCGGCTGTCGACTACGCGGCTGTCGGGGTGCCTGCAGAAGGGGCAGTGCATGGAACTCCCAACCCTCCTTCACGGCACGTCTCAAAGACCTCAACGGGCCCTCGGGACCCTCGAAGCAGCCCCCAGCATAGGCGATGCCCGCGGGCTCGAAAGACCGGGGACCACAACTTCTGGGCTGCGGTTGCAATCCAACCACTAGATCTGGGGTTTGCCGTAAATTTCGACACCATCGCGTGTCGTCGCCGACACCGCCCGGGAGGGCCCGGTGCCCCGTCGCCGGAGCACCCAGTGGCACTATGGAAACCGCCTCCGGCAGGGTCTCGGCCCCGGCGGTGAAGCGTACCGTAATGAACCGAAATTTCTTTCGGCCCGAGCGTCAGCCATACACCCAGACACGTGATCGCGGCAGGGAATCTACGATTTTTCACTCGAACGTGTGTTTGGCGCAACCTTTCGAAAGCAACTACCGTTGGCTAACTAGGGAGAACATCTCGAGAGGGGCCGACCGACGTGACCACCACCGCAGACAGCGCCACCATCACTGCCCAGGACCGCTCCCAGAGCCGATTCGAGCCGGTGCATGCCATGAATGACGCAGCCACGAACCAGGAGGGGCCCAAGCCCACGCGCTCCCTGCCGGGCCGACCTCCAGGAATCCGCGCCGACAGCTCCGGGCTCACCGATCGCCAACGCCGGGTGATCGAGGTCATCAGGGACTCGGTGCAGCGGAGGGGTTACCCGCCGTCGATGCGTGAGATCGGTCAGGCGGTCGGCCTCTCCAGCACCTCCTCGGTGGCGCACCAGCTCATGGCCCTGGAGCGCAAGGGCTTCCTCCGCCGCGACCCCCACCGCCCCCGGGCGTACGAGGTCCGCGGCTCGGACCAGCCGAGCAACCAGGCCACCGACACCACGGGCAAGCCCGCCGCTTCGTACGTCCCGCTGGTCGGCCGCATCGCGGCAGGCGGCCCGATCCTCGCCGAGGAGTCCGTCGAGGATGTGTTCCCCCTCCCCCGGCAGCTCGTCGGGGACGGCGAGCTCTTCGTCCTGAAGGTCGTCGGCGACTCCATGATCGAGGCCGCCATCTGTGACGGGGACTGGGTCACGGTCCGCCGCCAGCCCGTCGCCGAGAACGGCGACATCGTCGCCGCCATGCTCGACGGCGAGGCGACCGTCAAGCGCTTCAAGCGCGAAGACGGCCACGTCTGGCTCCTGCCGCACAACTCCGCGTACCAGCCGATCCCCGGCGACGAGGCGACCATCCTCGGCAAGGTGGTCGCGGTCCTGCGTCGCGTGTGAGCCTCCGCCCCTGACCGGGCCCCGGGACCTCTGCGCCGGTTCCGGGGCCCGTCTCATGTGCGGACGAGCCCCGCCCCGCGTGAAGAGCCGCGAAGAGCTACGCCTCCGCCGACTCCACCACCGTCGCCGACTCCACCACGGCCGGCTCCACGGCCGACTCCGCCGTCGTCGCCTCCGCCGCATTCGACTCCGCCGCATTCGCCACCGCGTCGATCGCCGCCAGCGAGCGGCGCACCTGATTACGGTCCGTGGTGTACCAGAAGTCCGGCAGCGAAGCCCGCAGATAGCTCCCGTAGCGCGCGGTGGCAAGCCGCGGGTCCAGGACCGCCACCACACCGCGGTCCCCCGACGCCCGCACAAGACGACCGGCGCCCTGGGCCATCAGCAGCGCCGCATGCGTCGCCGCGACCGCCATGAAGCCATTGCCGCCCGCCTCGTCCACGGCCTTCTGCCGGGCGCTCATCAGCGGATCGTCGGGGCGCGGGAACGGGATCTTGTCCATGATCACCAGCTGGCAGTTGGCGCCCGGTACGTCGACGCCCTGCCACAGCGAGAGCGTGCCGAACAGACACGTCTTCGCGTCGGCCGCGAACCCCTTGATCAGCTCACCGAGGGTCTCCTCGCCCTGCAGCAGGATCGGCATGTCGAGCCGGTCCCGCAGCTCCTCGGCCGCGGACTGCGCCGCCCGCATCGAGGAGAACAGGCCGAGCGTCCGCCCGCCCGCCGCCTCGATCAGCTCGGCGAGCTCGTCCAGCATGTCGGCGCGCGTGCCCTCGCGCCCCGGACGTGCCAGGTGCTGCGCGACGTACAGAATGCCCTGCTTGCGATAGTCGAAGGGCGAGCCGACGTCGAGGCCCTTCCAGACCGGGGTGTCCTCGGCCCGGGTGCCCTCGGGGGCAAGGCCAAGGGACGCCCCGACGCCGTTGAAGTCGCCGCCGAGTTTGAGGGTCGCGGACGTCAGGACCACGGAGCGGTCCGTGAACAGCTTCTCGCGGAGCAGGCCCGACACGGACATGGGAGCCACCCGCAGGGAGGCACCGAAGCGGTCGTGCCGTTCGTACCAGACGACGTCGTACTCGGAGCCGTTCGTGATGCGCTCCGCGACGTCGTGGATCGACTCCACGGCGGCCAGGGCCTGCTTGCGGACCGCGTCCTCGTCCTGGACGGACTTGTCGCGGGTGGAGCCGAGCGCCGAGATGACCGTGCGCGCGGCGTCACGCAGGGCCATCAGGGCATAGCCGAGGTCCTCAGGGACCTCTTCGAGACGCCCCGGCAGCGCCAGCTCCATGAGGCGCTCGAAGCCCTCTGCGGCCGTCTGGAGCTGATCCGCGGCCTTCTCGTTGACCAGCTTCGCCGAGCGCCGCACCGCCCGGTTGACCTGCCCCGGAGTGAGCTCGCCCGTGGCGACACCGGTGACGCGGGACACCAGCTCGTGGGCCTCGTCCACGATCAGCACCTCGTGCTGGGGCAGCACGGGGGCGCCCTCGATGGCGTCGATCGCGAGCAGCGCGTGATTGGTGACGACGACCTCGGAGAGCTTCGCCCGCTCCCGGGCCGCCTCGGCGAAGCACTCCTGGCCGTACGCGCACTTCGAGGCGCCGAGGCATTCCCTGGAGGAGACGGACACCTGCGCCCAGGCGCGGTCGGAGACGCCCGGGGTCAGGTCGTCGCGGTCGCCGGTCTCCGTCTCGTCCGCCCAGTCCCGCATGCGCAGCAGGTCGCGGCCCAGCTTGCTGGTGGGCGCCGCGGCCTCGAACTGGTCGAACAGGCCCTCTTCCTCCTCCTGCGGCACGCCTTCGTGGAGGCGGTGCAGGCAGAGGTAGTTCGATCTGCCCTTGAGCATGGCGAAGGCGGGGCGGCGGCGCAGCAGCGGGTGCAGCGCGTCCACCGTCCGCGGCAGGTCGCGCTCGACGAGCTGGCGCTGCAGGGCCAGCGTGGCCGTCGCGACGACGACCCGCTCCCCGTGCGCGAGCGCGGGCACCAGATAGCCCAGGGACTTGCCGGTGCCGGTGCCGGCCTGAACCAGCAGGTGGGAACCGTCGTCGATCGCCTCGGCGACGGTCTCGGCCATGGTCACCTGGCCGGGGCGCTCGGTGCCGCCGACAGCGGCGACGGCGGCGTGCAGGAGCTCGGGGAGGGAGGGCTTCGTCATAGCTCGACCAGCCTACGGTGCCCCACTGACAACAGCGCCAACACCGAGATCAAGACGGGTGGAGGGGGTTGGGCACGGTCCCGTGGACAGCGGCGTGCGGGCGCTGGGGGCGGTCGCGGTAACCATCGAGGTGGAGCCGGTTGCGGTTCAGGCACAGGCGCTCGATACGTGGGGTGAGCAGGTCGAACATCTCGTAGCGCTCCTTCAGCTCGGGGGCGCGGGCCTGATGGCGCAGGATCTCGGCCCGGACGAGGGACCAGAAGTCGGCCTCGGGGACGCCCAGTTGCTCCTCGCACAAGGGAGCCAGATAGCGGAAGACACCTACGAAGAGCCCGGCGTGGATGAACTGCGTCAGAAAGGCCGGCGGCTCGGTGAGCAGGATCTCGCGTACGTCATCGGGCATGGAGGCGTGCTCCGGCACCGGTTCCGCGCTGACGTTGACGTCGTCCACGAAGTCCTTGACCGCGAGGCGCACGGGCACGTCCTTGTCGTCGAAAACGACGATGGTGTTCTCCCCGTGCGGCGAGAACACCGTTCCGTACCGGTAGAGGAACTGCAGTAGGGGCGGTAGCAGCGCGGCGAACAGATGCGTCAGCCAGACCGTGGGGGTGAGTCCGGAGCGGCGTACGAGCTCCGCGACGAACGCGCGGCCCTGCGGATCGGTGTGCAGGAGCGCGGCGAGCGTGCGGGCGCGCTCCCCCGGCGCGAGGTAGCGCGTGAGGGGCTCGCGCCAGATGGCGCCCAACAGTTCCTTGTACTGGTAGGGAACTTCGGGGAGCGAGTCGTACACGGGGTGCTCGACCGCGACGGCGGCGACCTCTCCGAGGAGGATCACCCGGCACTCGTCCCGCAGGAAGGGGTCGCCGTCGCGCAGGGCGTGCACCCAGGAGGTGACGGCCGAGGCGGCGACCGTCCGCTCGGTGGGCAGGCCGCGCCACACCAGGGTGTTGAGGACCGAGAGCGGCAGTTTGACCGTGTGGCGGTCGGGGCGTGTGGTGTTCAGGAAGGTCCGGATGGACTGCTGGGGCAGACGCAGATCGCCGTCGGTGGGCAGCGGGACGATCGTCCCCGCGGCGATGGAGGGGGCGAAGAGGGGCAGCACGATGTCGTCCCACTGCCAGGGGTGCACCGGCAGGTAGAGGTACTCCCGCGGGTCGAGACCGCGCGCGCGGAGTATGGCCGCGTAGGACTCCCTTGTGGCGGGCTCCAGTTCGCGCGCGTACAGCTCGTCCGCGCTGCTCAGGCCCGGCACACCCCGGTAGGTGGCGAGGCTGGTGTGCACCGCGATCCACGGCAGTGGCGCGCTGGTGCGGGCCTCGGGGGCCCAGTGCCGCGCGTCGGTCGCGGAGAACCCGATGCGCCCTTTGTTGAGGACGAGCCAGGGGTGGCCGGTCTGGTGGCCTTCGAGCTCCGCGTAGCCGACGTCGGCGAGTTCCTCGGCGGTCAGCGCGCCGTGGTCGAGGCGGGTGTCGGCGCTGAGGGTGACGGTCAGCTCGCGGATGAGGTGGCCGAGGGTGGCGCCGTCGAGGTCCAGGGTGCGGCGCGCGGCGGTCAGGAAGTGGAGCGGGTCGGTCAGGGGGCGCGGGCCGCCGGTGCCTTCGGTGAGGGTCACGCTCGCCGGGTCCACGCGCCAACTGCCGTAGGAGCCGCGGCGGGCACGGAAGGTGAGGCGGGGGCGGGTCTCGCCGTCCGCGGAGGGCTCGTCGAGGAGGAGGGAGTACGTTTCCGCGGCGCCGGTCGCTGTCGGCCGGATGATTTCCTCGTACGCGAACTCGCCGACGATCTTGGCCAGGAGCCGCTGCCCTGCCTCCTCCCAGCGCTCGCGGGTCAGCTCGGGCGGATCGTAGAGGGCGGCGCGGTCGTGCGCTGTCCGGGGTGACTGAGGCGTAGGGGATGCCTGGGGCATCAGATCTGTTCGGGGTGTCGCGGGGTCGGAGAGATTCGGCACGGGGACTCCTCGGGGAGGGAACCGGATCGGGTCGAGCGGTGTAACAGAAGTGAGCGGATCAGTGAGCGGGTCGGAGGGTGGGTCGGAGGGCGACGGGCTGGGCGGGTCACAGGACGGCGCGCAAGGTCCGGTCGCGGACCATGAGCGCCGCCCGCTTGTCGGGAAGGTCCACCTCGGCGGCGAAGCGGAAGCCGCCGCTCAGAAAGGCGGAGACGGAGGGGGTGTTGCGCAGGTCTGGTTCGGCTACGACGCGTGCGCAGGAAGGACGGTGATCGAGTACGAGATCGGCTGTGGCTCTCAGCAGGATGCTGCCGAGCCCTCGACCGCGGTCGGAGACTCCGCCGACGAGGAGGTGGATGCCGGTGTCATGGGGACGTGCGGGGTAGTGGCGCGCCAGCGGGTCGAGGTCGGCGCGGTAGATCTCCCAGTAGCTCATCGGGGTGCCGGCCAGGACTCCGAGGCAGGGGACGCTGCGTCCGTCGCCCTCGAGCTGGGGGCGCAGGTGGGCCTCGGTGACGGACGGGGGTCCCGCCAGCTCCCAGAAGGCAGCCACGGCTGGGTCGTTCATCCACCGGCTGATGAGCGCGAGGTCCCGGTCGAGGCACACGGGGACGAGCTGGAAGACGCCGGCGTCCGTGGTGGCCGGGCCCCAGGTGGCGACGTGGTCGAGCAGGTCTCCGCGTGCTGTTTCGGCCTCGGTGGCCGCGTTCGTGCGGTCCGGGGCGGCGGGGCCGCCGGAGGTGAGGGGTGCCGTGCGCCCACCGCAGTCGGCGATCAGCGCGACGAGTTCGTCGGGCAGCCGCAGGTCCAGGGTGTCTTCACAGTCCGGGGGGCCCGCGGTGGCGGGCTCGGTTCCGGCGGCGGTGCTCGCGTCGGTGGGAGGCACGGCGTCGCTCCTCTCGGAGGGGGATTCGGCAGTGGTGGGGCCTGGTCCTCAGGAAGGGGTCATGGTCATCAGGAAGCGGGCGTGGTCATCGGCGGGGGAAGGGGGCGTGGTCGTCGGTGGCGCGAACACGGTGGTCCGTGGCGGCGGGAAGAGGGCGCGCCCCGGCCGGGGCGGGCCGGGAGCGGGCAGGTCGCGGGCAGTCACGCATGGAGGGGGTTCGAGATGGTGACGTACACGGATTGGGTGTCGACGGGTCCGACGAGTTCGTCGAGGCCGTGCAGCCGCGTCAGGAGGTTGGCCTTGCAGCGCAGCACGGGTGAGTCGAGCAGCCGGGCGGGCAGCGGGGTGCGGAGCTTGCCGGCACCGGAGGCGGCGTCGGTGAGGAAGCGGCGGAACGCGGCGAGCAACAGCCGTTCGTCGGCGAGGCGTTCGGCGCCCAGGGCGCCGATGAGACCGAGGACGTTGTTGATGCCGAGGTAGTAGGCGAAGCGCTCGTCGGTGACCTCGTCGGAGACGAAGGTGTCGCTGCGCTCCCCGATGCCGGGCAGCCGCTTCTCCAGCTCGGCGCGGCGGGACTCGCGGAAGTAGTAGCCCTGGTTGTCGCGGTAGCGGCCGCCGGTGGGCCAGCCCGCGGGGTCGAGAAGGAGCAGGGTGTTCTGCTGGTGGGCCTCCAGTGCGACGCCTGCTTCGGAGTCGAGCCAGAGCACGGGCCGTACGACGTGCTGGAGGTAGCGCAGGAACCACTCCGTGGCGACAGCCCCGCGGGAGCGGCCCGTGTGTCCGGCAAGCCGGGTGATGATCGCGGCGAGCCGGGAGTGCATCGGGGGCCGGTCCTGGCCGGTGGGCTGAGCGGTCGGCCGCGGGGATACGAGACCGGCGATGCAGGTGGCGTCGTCCCCAGAGCGGAACGGGTTGTGCCGGATCATGAGGTCGAATCCGGTGACCTCTTCGCCGTCGGCGCCGGTGACGGCGAGCCAGGCCGGGTCACGGATCACGTCGAACCCGGGGTGGGCTGCCTGCCACTGCTCGGCGAGACCGCTGCGCAGCAGCCGGTGGACCTCGACGCCGCGGTGGAGTTCCTTGCGGAGGTTCTCACGACGGGAGTTGGTGATGCGCAGGGCGAGGGACAGCTTCAGCATGGCCGGGGCGCCCGGCCGGTAGAGGGTGCGCACGGAGGAGGTGGGGTACCAGGGTTCGCCGTGCGGGCCGAGGTCCTTGAGGAGTCCGGCGTCCAGGAGGGCGGCGGTGTCGGGGCGGTGGCGGAGTTCGCGGATCTGCCACGGATGCGCGGGCAGCGCCGCGTGGCCGTCCGGGAGCGGCAGGTCGGGACCCGCCAGGCGGGCGGTGAGCTGGTCCGCCGGGAGGGCGCGGCCGCGCTCGGTCCAGGCGGAGTCCATGGCGAGCACCGAGCGGTCGACGGCGAGCCAGTGCAGCGGGAAGCCGCCGCGCAACTCCGGTGAGTAGAGCCGGACTTCGGTGTCGGAGAGGCCTTCGCGGCTCTTCGGGGTCGGGTGCAGCGGGTGGCCGAGGAGCAGGGACTGTTCGGCGGCGAGGAAGAGGTCGGGGGTGTCCCCCGGGTTGTTCCTGCGGTCGGCGATGAAGTCGGCGGTGCGGCGGACGGAGTCGGCGACGCGGGCGACGAGGTCGGAGCCGTCGGGGGCTTCCCTCGGGCCGGCGGGCGCGGTGGGTTCCTCGTCCGCCTCGTCCGTCTCGACCGCCTCGTCCGTCCGGGCCGTTTCGCGGCTCAGGAGGGCGGCGACGGTGACGGCGTCCACCGGCGGCGCGTTCGTCGGGCCGTCCTCGAGCCAGGGGAGGCCGAAGCGGTGCCAGCCGGTCGGGGACCAGTAGTCCACCGGCACGAGGAGCGCGGTGCCGCTGGCTTCGAGGGGGACGCGCAGGGTGCCGTGGTCCGGCGCGGCCGTGTCGTTCTCCCGTACCCAGCAGCGCAGCAGGTTCTCGACGGCCGCGGCCTGTGCCGCCGTGTGCGGGTCGGGGTGGTCGAGGAGGTCGGCGGTGCCGTGCAGCAACTGCTCGGCCCCCTGGTTCCTGTCCTTCTGCCGGGGAACCGTGCCGGCTTCCGCGGTCTGCGCGGATTGCGTGCCGCACGCTCCCGCTGGGTGTGGTTGGGGACGGCCGTCGGGTGCGGGGGTGGCGTTCAAGAGAGTTCCTTGGTGGTTGTTCGGGCTCCGTGTGGCGACGGGCGGCGGCTTACGTGGACGAGAGGAGGGGGCCGACCTGTGACCGGTGGGGTCAGGGGGCGGGAAGGGGGCTGGTCATGCGTGGTCGGGACGGGGTCGGCCGGTGGCGGCGCGGCGGTGGGAACGCTCGGCCGCGGTGAGTGCGTCGGCGAGGCGGTCGAGGACCGCGGTCGCCTGTTCGTCCGTGATGGTGAGGGGAGGCAGGAGACGTACGACGCTGGAGTGCCGTCCGCCGAGTTCGACGATGAGTCCGCGGCGGAGGCATTCGCGTTGTACGGCGGCGGCCAGGTCGGGGTCGGCCGGGTGCGGGCGGGTGTCGGGAAGGTCGTGCGGCGAGTGGTCTGGCCGGTCGTGGGGGTGGGGGTGGGGGTGGGGGTGCGACTGGTCGTGGGGCTGGGGGTGCGGCTGCTGGGGAAGCGGGCTGCGCTGGTGCGGGACCTGGTGGTCGTACGGAAGCTGCTGGGCCACGCCACCCGACTTCCCTCCCCCGCCCGCGAGTTGACTCCCCTCAGCATCCACCAACTCGACACCCAACATCAGCCCAAGTCCCCGAACCTCGCCGACGCAGTCGTGGTCGGCGGCCAGCGAGCGCAGCCCGGCGAGCATGCGGCTGCCGAGGTCCGCGGCGCGCTCGGCGAGGCGGTTCTCACGGACGTACGCGAGGGTCGCGGCGCCTGCGGCCATGGCGAGTTGGTTGCCGCGGAAGGTGCCCGCGTGGGCGCCCGGAGGCCAGACGTCGAGGTCGTCGCGGTAGACCACGACGGCGAGCGGCAGGCTGCCGCCGATCGCCTTGGACAGCACGAGGACATCGGGGACGATGCCGCTGTGCTCGACGGCCCAGAAGGCGCCGGTCCGGCCGACGCCCGTCTGCACCTCGTCGGCGATGAGGGGAATCCCGCGCGCCGCGGTGATCTCGCGCATCCGGCGCAGCCAGGCGTCGGGGGCGGGCAGGACGCCGCCCTCGCCCTGGACGGGTTCGAGGATCATGGCGGCGGGCGCGGGGACACCGGACTTGGTGTCGTCCAGGACGTTCTCGGTCCAGCGGGCGGCGAGTTCGGCCCCGCGCGCGCCGCCGATGCCGAAGGGGCAGCGGTAGTCCTGCGGATAGGGCAGCCGCGCCACGCGTACGTCCCGTGCGCCACCGGATGCTTCGAGCGCCCCCGCGGTCATGCCGTGGTAGGCGCCGGTGAAGGCGAGCAGGCCCTCGCGCCCGGTGGCCGTGCGGGCCAGTTTCAGCGCCGCCTCCACCGCGTCGGTGCCCGCGGGGCCGCAGAACTGGATGCGGCCGCGGTCGGCGAGGGCGGGCGGAAGCGTGCGGAACAGCTCGGTGGTGAAGGCGTCCTTGACGGGCGTGGCCAGGTCGAGGACGTGCAGCGGGGCACCGGAGTCGAGGACGGTGCGGATGGCTTCGAGCACGACCGGGTGGTTGTGGCCGAGGGCGAGGGTGCCCGCGCCGGACAGACAGTCCAGGTAGCGCTGTCCGTCGGCGCCCTCGATCGTCATCCCGCGTGCGCGGACCGGCACGATCGGCAGGGCGCGCGCGTAGGTGCGCGCCGCGGACTCGCGGGCCGACTGGCGGCGCAGGATCCCGGCGGCTTCGTGCGCCGCGGGCACCACCGCGGGAGCAGGCTCGGTCACGGACACGGCTGTTGGTCCTCCCGCTGGGACTGTGCGGGCCCACCGCGTCCGGGCGGGCGCGCGGGCGAGTTGGCGCGGGGGCTGAACGCGCACAGCGTGTCCCCCGTACGTACCAACGACGGCGCCTGCGCGGGATCACGGGTGGACGGAAGATCTCCTCGGGGAGGGGCGGAGGTTCCTTGGGGGGCAGAGGTTCCACGGGCGGAACGGAAGATCCTTGCCGTGACGGAACCGTTGCCATCTCGTGGGCCGTCCCGAACGGCACCGGCATAGTGTGGGTTGCCGTTCATCAGCACTTACGGCTCCGCGATGTACGGCATGTGGAACTATTTCGAAGCCCAGGGGGATTCTCACCATGCGACCCATACGTCCGCTCTTCACCTCTCGTCGCGGGAGGAGCGCGCGCGGCAGGACCCCCGTGGCGGCCGCCGTCGCGCTCGGCGCGGCACTCGTACTGACCGCGACAGCCTGTGGTCCTGGCGACGACAACGCGGACGACTCGTCCGCGTCGCAGCCCGGCGACAACGGCGGCGACGACAAGATCCAGCTTCCCGGCGACATCCAGGACCGGCTCAAGGAGCACGGCATCGACCTGGACAAGTGGAAGGACGGCGCCTGGAAGAACTGGGACAAGGACGACTGGCTGCGCGAGGCGGGCGACTTCGTCAACCCGATCATCGAGGACCTGTGGGACCCGGACCGCATGCGGGACGCGGACAAGAACCCGGACCGGGGCGTCGACGAGGGTGACATCTCCGGCGACCAGGGCGTGACGGACCCGACGCCGGAGCCCGTCGAGGCGGCCGGTGTGAAGACGCCGTACCACGACCAGGTCCCCGCGGCCGGCAAGCTCTTCTTCGACGGCCCCGAGGGCTCGATGGTCTGCTCGGCCACGGTCGTGAAGGACCCGAAGAACCCGGGCAAGTCAAACATGGTGTGGACCGCGGGCCACTGCGTGCACGCGGGCGCCAAGGGCGGCTGGTACCGCAACATCGCCTTCGTCCCGTCGTACAACGACAGCGGCAAGGACACCGCGGACCTGCAGGGCGCGCCCAAGGAAGAGGTCGCTCCCTACGGTGTCTGGTGGGGCGACTGGGCGCAGACGTCCGACCAGTGGATCGAGCAGGGCGGCCCGACGGGCGGCAAGGGCGCTCCGTACGACTTCGCGGTGATCCATGTGACGCCGGAGAAGGGCAGCGACGGCAAGTCCCTGGAGGAGCGGGTCGGCGCGGCGCTGCCCGTGGACTTCGACGCGCCGAAGGTCGCGGACATCAAGGACATCACGGCCACCGGATACCCGGCGGCGCCGCCGTTCGACGGTCAGAAGCAGTTCCAGTGCGCGGACAAGCCGGGGCGGCTCTCGATCAGCGAGCCCGACCCGACGATGTACCGCATCGGCTGCACCATGACCGGCGGTTCGTCCGGTGGCGGCTGGGTCGCGGCGGGCCAGGACGGCAAGCCCGCGCTGGTGTCCAACACGTCGATCGGCCCGGTCACGGCGGGCTGGCTCGCAGGTCCGCGCCTCGGTGACGAGGCCAAGGGCATCTACGAGGCGGTCAGCAAGAAGTACGCGGGCCGCTAGGCAGGTTCGGCGACCGCGCGGTGCGGTGAGTTCGCCCGCGGTGGGTGAACTCACCGCCCGCGAGTGGGTGAACTCACCGCCCACGGGCGGGCGAACTCGCCTCCCGTGGGCCGGACGAGGCGGCGAAACCTTCACGATCCCGCCGCCGTTCGTCCCCGATTCCACAGGCATAGTGGGGTGTCACGTCGGCCCAGTTGGCGGATGCCACGCCCACGCCTGACACGCACATGGCAAATACACGTTCCTACGGGGGTTACAGCTCCATGCGTTCCATTCGTGCGCCCTTCGCGCGCAGCCGCGGCCGTCGCGCCGCGCTCGCCGCCACCGGGCTCGCCGCGGCTCTGGCGCTCACCGCCACGGCCTGCGGGCCGAGCGACGACAAGTCCAGTGACAAGGCGGACTCCGGCGCGTCGCAGGAGGCGGACAAGGGTTCCGACTCGGGCGGCGGCCTGCCGGGCGACATCACCGACCGGCTCAAGGAGCACGGCATCGATCCTGACAAGTGGAAGGACGGTGCCTGGAAGAACTGGGACAAGGAGGACTGGCTGCGCGAGGCCAAGGACTTCGTCAACCCGGTCATCGACGGGCTGTGGAAGCCCGAGCGGATGAAGAAGGCCAAGGACCCGAGCAAGACGATCGCGGCGAAGGACGCCCCCACCGATCAGGGCGCGAACGATCCCGAGCCGTCACCGGTCCAGGCCAAGCCCGAGAAGACGCCGTACCACGACAACGCCGCCCCGGTCGGCAAGATCTTCTTCGACTCCCCCAAGGGGTCGATGGTCTGCTCCGGCACGGTCGTGAAGGACCCGAACAACCCGGGCAAGTCCAACATGGTGTGGACCGCGGGCCACTGCGTGCACGCCGGCGCGGAGGGCGGCTGGTACCGCAACATCACCTTCGTGCCCTCGTACAACGACCTGGGCAAGTCCGAGGCGGAGCTGAGCAACGCGGCGCCGCAGGAGATCGCCCCGTACGGCCAGTGGTGGGCGGACTGGGTCTCGACGTCCGGCGAGTGGATCGACCAGGGTGCCGCTTCGGGCGGCGCGGGCGCTCCGTACGACTACGCCGTGATGCACGTGAAGCCGCAGGAGGGCACCAAGTCCCTGGAGGAGACCGTCGGCAACGCGCTGGATGTCGACTTCTCGACTCCGTCGGCGCAGAGCGTGAGCTCGATGGGCGCCTGGGGCTACCCGGCCGCGCCACCGTTCAACGGCCTGACCATGCACAAGTGCATCGACAAGCCGAGCCGTCTGACGCTGGACCCGGCGACGCCGACGATGTACCGCATCGGCTGCACCATGACCGGCGGTTCGTCGGGCGGCGGCTGGTTCCGGGTCGTGGGTGACAAGACCGAGCTGGTCTCCAACACCTCGATCGGCCCGGCCCAGAACACCTGGCTGGCGGGCCCGCAGCTCGGCAGCGGGGCGAAGCAGATCCTGGACATGATGAGCGAGAAGTACGGCTCTCAGTGATCCTCACGGAACACTGAGGGGGTGCGGGCCGCGCGGCCCGCACCCCCTCCGGTCCGGTACGTCGGAGGCCCCGCCCCTCGCAGGGGGCGGGGCCTCCGCCTTGTGTCTAAGCGCCCAGCGAGCGCCTGCCGCCCAGTGCGAACGTCACCGCGCCGCCGGAACGAACGGCGCAAGCTCCGCCGCCAGTTCCTCGTGCACCCGGGCCTTGAGCAGGGTGCCCTCGGCGGTGTGCTCCTCGGAGAGCACTTCGCCGTCGGCGTGCGCGCGGGACACGAGATTGCCGTGGGTGTACGGAACGAGGGCCTCGATCTCGACCTCGGGCCGCGGCAGTTCGGCGTCGATGAGCGTGAGCAGCTCCTCGATGCCCATGCCCGTACGGGCGGACACGGCGATCGCGTGCTTCTGCGTGCGCAGCAGGCGCTGGAGGACCAGCGGGTCCGCGGCGTCCGCCTTGTTGATCACCACGATCTCCGGTACGTCCGTCGCGTTGACGTCACGGATGACCTCGCGCACGGCGGCGAGCTGCTCCTCCGGCGCGGGGTGCGAACCGTCCACCACGTGCAGGATCAGGTCGGACTCGCCGACCTCCTCCATGGTGGAGCGGAAGGCCTCCACGAGGTGGTGCGGCAGATGCCGGACGAAGCCGACCGTGTCGGCCAGCGTGTACAGCCGGCCACTCGGGGTCTCCGCCCTGCGGACCGTCGGGTCGAGGGTGGCGAACAGGGAGTTCTCCACCAGCACGCCCGCGCCCGTGAGGCGGTTGAGCAGCGAGGACTTGCCCGCGTTGGTGTAACCCGCGATGGCGACCGAAGGCACCTTGTTGCGCTTGCGCTCCTGGCGCTTGATCTCGCGGCCCGTCTTCATCTCCGCGATCTCCCGGCGCATCTTCGCCATCTTCTCGCGGATCCGTCGCCGGTCCGTCTCGATCTTGGTCTCACCGGGACCACGGGTGGCCATGCCGCCACCGCCGCCGCCACCCATCTGACGGGAGAGCGACTGGCCCCAGCCGCGGAGCCTCGGCAGCATGTACTGCATCTGCGCGAGGGCCACCTGTGCCTTGCCCTCTCGGGACTTGGCGTGCTGGGCGAAGATGTCGAGGATCAGGGCGGTCCGGTCGACCACCTTGACCTTGACGACGTCTTCGAGGTGGATGAGCTGGCCGGGGCTGAGCTCACCGTCGCACACGACGGTGTCCGCTCCGGTCTCGAGCACGATGTCGCGCAGCTCCAGGGCCTTTCCGGAGCCGATGTACGTTGCCGGGTCCGGCTTGTCGCGGCGCTGGATGACGCCGTCGAGCACGTGCGCGCCCGCGGTCTCCGCGAGTGCGGCCAGCTCGGCGAGTGAGTTCTCCGAGTCCTGAACCGTCCCGGAGGTCCAGACGCCCACGAGGACGACGCGCTCCAGGCGGAGCTGTCGGTACTCGACCTCGGTGACGTCCTCGAGCTCGGTGGAGAGGCCGGCGACGCGGCGCAGGGCCGCGCGCTCGGAGCGGTCGAGCTGTTCGCCGTCCCGCTCTCCGTCGATCTCGTGGCTCCAGGCGACGTCCTCTTCCATCAGGGCATCGGCCCGAAGACCTTCGGGGTAGTTCTGCGCGAAGCTCTGTGCGTCCTGGGAAGGGGAAGAAGAGGAGGTCATTGGGTCCTTTACGTCGATGGGAATCCGATACGGAGAGCGCCTGAGAGCGTCTGCCGCCCTGTCGCACCGCGTGTGCCACAGCGCCGCCCGTCATGTCCGACAACGCTCACGACCACCCGGAGATTCCCCGGACCAGCCGAAACCGCCCCTGAGATGTCCCCGAGGGGATGTCCCGGACGGGCCGCGCCGTCGACCTGAAGATGGTCGCACGGTACGGCCCGTCTCGTCACCTGACTTTTCCTGACCGGACGGCTGCCCTGCGGCGCCTGCCGGACTGCTGGCCGGGCGGCTGCCCCGCGCTACTTCTTCGCGGGCGCCGTCTTCGTGTCCGGCGCCGTCGTGGTCCAGTCCGGGTGCCCCGGCATCGGCGGCGTCTTCTTGCCGTACAGCCAGGCGTCGAAGAACGTGTCCAGGTCGCGTCCGGAGATGTCGGAGGCGAGGCGCACGAAGTCCGCGGTGGTCGCGTTGCCGTCACGGTAGGTGTGGACCCATGCGCGTTCCACGGCCTCGAAGGTGGGGCGGCCGATCTCCTGGCGCAGGGCGTACAGCGCGAGCGCGCTGCCGTCGTACACGACCGGCCTGAAGATGCTGATCTTCTGCCCCGGCCGGGGCCCCTTGGGCGCGGCCGGCGGCCCGCCCGTCGCGCGCCAGCGGTCGGAGAGGCGGTAGGCGTAGCGCATCCGCTTCTCGAGCGGCTGGCGCGCCTTCTCCTCCGCGTACAGCGCCTCGTACCAGGTGGCGTGCCCTTCGTTCAGCCACAGGTCGGACCACGTGCTCGGGCTCACGCTGTCGCCGAACCACTGGTGCGCCAGCTCGTGCACCATGATCGATTCGACGTACCACTCGGGGAACTCCGGGCGCGTGAACAGCTCCTTCTCGAAGAGCGACAGCGTCTGCGTCTCCAGCTCGAACCCGGTCTGGGCGTCGGCGACGAGCAGTCCGTAGGTCTCGAACGGATACCGGCCGACCTTGTCCTCCATCCACTCGATCTGGCCGGGCGTCTTCTTGAGCCAGGGCTCCAGTTCCTTGCGGTTCTTCGTCGGCACCACGTCGCGTACGGGCAGGCGGTACGGGCCGGTGCGGTGCAGCACGGTGGAGCGGCCGATGGACACCTGGGCGAGCTCGGTCGCCATCGGGTGCCGGGTGCGGTAGGCCCAAGTGGTGGTGGCCGCGCGGTGCTTCTTGGCGACCGGCAGGCCGTTGGCGACGGCGGTGAGGCCCTTCGGGGCGGTGACGCGGAAGGTGAACTGCGCCTTGTCGGCGGGGTGGTCGTTGCACGGGAACACGTGGTGCGCCACATCGGCCTGGTTGGCCATCGCGAGCCCGTCGGCGGTGCGCACCCAGCCGCCCTCCGTCTTGCCGGACACCGGGTCGCTGGTGTGCCGCACCCTGATGCGCAGCCGCTCACCGGGCTGCACGCGCGCGTGGGGCGTGACGACGAGGTCCTCACCGGCGGTGCTGAAGTCGGCGCGGGCGCCGTTCACGTCGACGGAGCGGACCTTGCCGTGGGTGAAGTCGAGGTTGACGCGCTCCAGCGGGGCCGTCACCAGGGCGTCGATCCTGGTGACCGCGTCCAGGGGTTTGGTGTTGTCCCCGTGGTAGGTGAAGGCGATGTCGTACGAGGTCACGTCGTACCCGGGATTCCCCAGGTGCGGGAAGAGCCTGTCGCCGATGCCGAGCGGGGCGGCCGGCTGCGGGGCGCTCGCGGCGAGCAGGGCCGCGGAGGTGGCGGAGGCGAGGACGGCGACCGCGATGCGCACGGTTTTCGGCCGGAACGCCTTGGAGCGAGGGGTGAGGAGCATGAACTACCGCTACCAGCGCGTGCCTGCCGCGCCGGGACGGCACGCCACCGGGCCCACCCGAACGAGTATCTCCGTGGCGAAGCGCGTGTCTACGAAGAGTGCCGTTACGGCGCCGCTGCCGCCCGGTGCTGTGCGCGGGTCACGTCGTACACCCCCGGGACGTTGCGCATCGCGCGCATCAGGCCGGGGAGGTGTGCGGCGTCGGGGAGTTGGAGTGTGTACGTGTGGCGTACGCGCTGCTGGGTCGGTGGTTCGACGGTCGCCGAGATGATCGCGGCGCCCTCCAGGGCGATGGCCTCGGTGAGGTCGGCGAGGAGGTGCGCCCGGCCGAACGACTCGGCGACCAGGGTGACCCGGCACTCGGTGGTGTCCCCCCAGCGCACGCCGACCTCCGGGCGCCCCACTTCCGTCATGCGCGCCACCGCCGTACACGCGATCCGGTGCACGGTCACGACGCCGCCGCGTACCGCGAAGCCGGTGATCTCGTCGGGCGGCACCGGTGTGCAGCAGCCCGCGAGCCGCACGGTGGCGCCCTTTCGGTCGGCCACGACGTCGGCCCCGGCCGGGCGCAGGGCCGCGGAGACCTGCGGCCTCGGCGTGGTCGCGGGCACCGTCACGGGTGCGGGTGCCGGGGCGGCCGTGGCGGGCGGCGCGGGCGCGGGCGCCGGGTGGGTGGTGAGCCAGCGGCGGATGGCGATGCGCGCGGCGGGCGTGCGGGCGTGGTCGAGCCAGTCGCGCGAGGGCCCGGACGCCGGGTCCTGGCCCATGAGGAGCTGCACGGTGTCGCCGTCCCGCAGGACGGTGCTGAGCGTCGCCAGGCGGCCGTTGACGCGGGCTCCGATGCAGGCGTGGGCGTCCTCGCCGTACTGCGCGTAGGCGGCGTCCACGCAGCTCGCGCCCGCGGGCAGGCCGAGGGTGCCGCCGTCGGGGCGGTAGACGGCGATCTCGCGGTCCTGGGCGAGGTCTTCGCGCAGCGTCGACCAGAAGGTGTCGGGGTCGGGGGCGGCCTGCTGCCAGTCGAGGAGGCGGGAGAGCCAGCCGGGGCGGGTGGGGTCGGCGCGCTCGCCGTCGACCGGCTGTTCCTCGGGGGGCGGGGCGTAGGGGTTGCGCAGGGCGATGACGCCCGCCTCGGCGACCTGGTGCATCTGGTGGGTGCGGATGAGGACTTCGGCCACTTCGCCGTCGGGGCGGGCCACGGCCGTGTGGAGCGACTGGTACAGGTTGAACTTCGGTACGGCGATGAAGTCCTTGAACTCCGAGACGACCGGCGTGAAGCACGTGTGCAGCTCGCCGAGCACTCCGTAGCAGTCGGCGTCCTCGTTCACGAGCACCAGGAGGCGTCCGAAGTCGGAGGGGCGCAGGTCGCCGCGTTTGCGGTGCACCCGGTGCACGGACACGAAGTGGCGTGGCCTGATGAGGACTTCGGCGGCGATACCGGCGTCGCGCAGCACGCCGCGCACCTCTTCGGAGATGTCCGCGAGCGGGTCCGTACCGGCCTTGGCCTTCGCCGCGATCAGCTCCCTGACCTCGGCGCACTCCTGGGGGTGGAGGATCGCGAAGACGAGGTCTTCGAGCTCGGTCTTCAGGGCCTGCACGCCGAGCCGTTCGGCGAGCGGGATGAGGACGTCGCGGGTGACCTTGGCGATGCGCGCCTGCTTCTCGGGGCGCATCACGCCGAGGGTGCGCATGTTGTGCAGCCGGTCGGCGAGTTTGATCGCCATGACGCGTACGTCGTTGCCGGTGGCGACCAGCATCTTGCGGAAGGTCTCGGGCTCGGCGGCGGCTCCGTAGTCCACCTTTTCCAGCTTGGTGACGCCGTCGACCAGGTAGCAGACGTCGTCGCCGAACTCCGTGCGCACCTGATCGAGCGTCACATCCGTGTCCTCGACGGTGTCGTGGAGCAGGGACGCGGTCAAGGTCGTTGTCTCGGCGCCGAGTTGAGCCAGGATCAGGGTGACGGCGAGCGGATGTGTGATGTACGGCTCACCGCTCTTGCGCATCTGGCCGCGGTGCGAGGACTCCGCGAGGACGTAGGCGCGGCGCAGCGGCTCCAGGTCGGCGTCCGGGTGGTGGCCGCGGTGGGCCTCGGCCACATGGCCGATGGCGTCCGGGAGGCGGCCGCGGCCGGCTGGTCCGAGCAGTGCGGCACGGCCGAGTCGGCGCAGGTCGAGGCGGGGGCGGGAGCGCTTTCGCGGGACTGCGGGCGTCGCGGGGCCGGGCGTCGCGGGATTCGTCGCCTCCGCACTCATGGGCACCTCCGGCAGCTCCGACCGGCGGTGGGCGGACGGCAGCCTGCTCCGTCCGGGCCGGTGCTTGATGCTATCGAGCCCATCACGTGGCGCTGACCCGCTCTCGCCGAGCGTGAAACGGATCACCCATTCGAGCGACAGTTCTGTGGAGTGTCGTTTCGACTGGGGCGAGCGGGGTTTCGACCCGGGCGCGCGAGCGGGGCCGGGCGCGCGGCCCGGACTCCCCTGTGCGCCGTGCGGCCGGGCGCGGCACTCAGGCCGTCACCGCCGCAGCCTCTGCCGCCGTCGCTGCCGCTGTGGCGGTCGCTGTGACTTTCGCGGTCGCGGTCGCCAGCCAGTCCGCGTCGATCTCGCCTTCGGCGACGATCACCGCGGGGCCCGTCATCTCGATCTCGCCGTCCGGCGCCTCGGTGATCACGAGGCGGCCGCCGAGGACGTCGACGGTGTACGTCACCGGGGTGCCGGTCACGGCCGGGTCCAGGCCGTCCCTGCGCGCCGCCGCGACGGCCACCGCGCACGCGCCCGTGCCGCACGAGCGGGTCTCGCCCGCGCCGCGCTCGTGCACGCGCATGGCGACGTGGCGCGGGCCGCGGTCGACCACGAACTCCACGTTCACACCGTCCGGGTAGGCCGTGGCCGGGCTGAAGGGGGGCGGCGCCAGGAGGTCGCCCGCGTGCGCCAGGTCGGCCACGAAGGCGACCGCGTGCGGGTTGCCCATGTTCACGTTCCACGCGGGCCACTGGCGGTCGCCCACGGAGACGGTGACGTCGCCTTCGGGGAGCGCGGCCTTGCCCATGGACAGCGTGACGTCGCCGTCGGCGGCGTCCGGGGTGGCGGACTTGGCGATGTGCGCGCGCTTCACGCCGCCGCGGGTCGCGACGGCCAGGTCGCCCTCGCCGACGAGCCCGGCGCGACGGAGGTAGCGGGCGAAGACGCGCACGCCGTTGCCGCACATCTCGGCGATCGAGCCGTCGCCGTTGCGGTAGTCCATGAACCACTCGGCCTCGGCGGCCAGGTGCCGCGCCTCCGGGTGCGCCGCGGAGCGCACGACGTGCAGCAGGCCGTCGCCGCCGATGCCCGCGCGGCGGTCGCACAGGGCGGCGACGGTGGCCGGGGACAGCTCGATGGTGTTGTCGGCGTCGGGGACGATCACGAAGTCGTTCTCGGTCCCGTGCCCCTTGAGGAAGGCGATCCGCGTGCGCGTGCTCATTCCTCGATCGTACGGGGTGGCTATGACAGTCGGCCGGGGGCCGTCGGCAGGGGCTCCGCGAGGGCTGTCAGCGGAGGCGGGCCACGCGCCAGACGGCGAGCACCGCGGCCGTCGCGAACATCAGCGTGTACGCCGAGACGACCCGCCAGTCCAGCCGCCGCCCGGAACCGCGCTCCGGCAGCCCCGGCCAGGTGTGCCCGACGCGGCGGGCGGCCATCATGCCCCAGCCGGCGGCGCAGCAGCTGATGAGCAGCCCCAGCATGGCGACGACCGCGCCGCCGTCGCCGAACTCGAAGGCAAGCGGGAAGGCGAACATCAGGGAGCCGACGGCGGCGAGGATCACGATCGGCGCGAGCTGCCAGATGCGGAGCCTGCGCTGCGGCCGCAGCTCGACCTCGACCTCCGGCTCCGTCGCCAGCTCGTCCTCGGTGGGGCCGTCGTCCGTGACGCCGCCCGCGGCGACCCCGGGGCTGTCCGGTCCGTCCGGGCTGAGCCGCGCACTGTCGCGTGCGGCGTGCTCGCCTTCATGTGCGGTGTTTCGAGGGCCGGCCTCCATCGCCACGCGCCCTCCCACTCCGGACTCCACTGGTCGATCGATGGTCGATGATGGCACGCCGTCAGGTACCCGGATGACCGGCGGAGCGTCCCGATGCCATCACGTGATCAGGCTGTGACCGCTCGTTCGACCAACGTCAGTGCGCTCCCGGGGAGTTCCCCGCGGTCGGCGGCGGCGCCGCTCAGCCAGTGCACGCGCGGGTCCCGGCGGAACCAGGAGTCCTGACGGCGGGCGAAGCGCTTGGTGGCGCGCACGGTCTCGGCGCGCGCCGCGTCCTCGGTGCACTCTCCGGCGAGCGCCGCGAGCACCTGCTGGTAGCCGAGCGCGCGGGACGCCGTGCGCCCCTCCCGCAGCCCGCGCTCCTCCAGCGCGCGCACCTCGTCGACGAGCCCGGCCTCCCACATGCGGTCCACGCGCGTGGCGATGCGCTGGTCCAGCTCCGGCCTGGCCACGTCCACGCCGATCTGCACGGTGTCGTACACGGACTCATGACCGGGGAGATTGGCCGTGAACGGCTTGCCCGTGATCTCGATGACCTCCAGGGCGCGGACGATCCGGCGGCCGTTGCTGGGCAGGATCGCGCGGCCCGCGTCGGGGTCGGCGGCGGCGAGGCGCGCGTGCAGCGCGCCGGGGCCGCGCAGCTCGAGCTCCTCCTCCAGGCGGGCGCGTACGGCGGGGTCGGTGCCGGGGAACTCCAGGTGGTCGACGGCCCCGCGGACGTACAGACCGGAGCCGCCGACCAGGATCGGCCAGCGGCCCTCCCCCAGGAGCCGGTCGATCTCCGCGCGGGCGAGCTTCTGGTACTCGGCGACGCTCGCCGCCTCCGTCACGTCCCAGATGTCCAGGAGGTGGTGCGGTACGCCGTCCCGCTCGGCGGGCGTCAGTTTGGCGGTGCCGATGTCCATCCCTCGATAGAGCTGCATCGAGTCGGCGTTGACGACTTCGCCGCCGAGACGCTGGGCGAGGAAAACGCCCAGATCGGACTTTCCGGCCGCGGTGGGCCCGACAACGGCGATGACCCGCGGGGCGGGAGCTGCACTTCTCACCGCCCCAGTCTCGCAAACCGCACGGCAAGTGCCCGAACGAGCTACGTGACGGCACGGCTTCGGGGTCGTTGCCTGTTGCGAGGTTCCGGCCGCCGATTTCGAGGATCGGTGACCCGTGCGACGCAATCGGACGCACCGGGCGGCGCGGGATTTCGCCCACACGAGTAACGTATGGAGTAGATATGGGTGTTTTTTCACGGTTCCGCCGGAAGAAGTCTGAGGACGCGACGGAGTCGCCCGAGGTGTCGGCCGACACCTTGACGGCCGAGTCCGAGGCGGCCGAGGAGTCCTCCGAGGCGGAGGGCGGGGCCGCGGCGAAGGACGAGGCCAAGTCCGAGGCGAAGAGCGACGCCGAGAACGCCGAGAACAAAGCCGCGGAATCCGCCGAGGCGGCCTCTACGGAGAAGGCGGACACCGCCGACACCCCTGAGACCGCGAAGAGCGCGGAGACCTCCAAGGGCGCCGAGAACGCCGACAGCTCGGAGAACGTCGAGATCCCCAAGCAGCAGTCCGCACAGGAGGCGGCCGACAACGAGGCCGGTGAGAGCGCCCGTAAGTGACTCCCCGGCGAGGGAAGGTGGACCCATGGGCTTCCTGGACCAGCTGAAGGACAAGCTCGCCCCCGTCAAGGGCAAGGCCGCGGGTCTCGCGCGGCAGCACGGGGGCAGGATCGACCAGGGCCTGGACAAGGCCGCCAAGGCGGTCGACAGGAGGACCAAGGGCAAGTACAGCGACAAGATCCGGACGGGGACGGGCAAGGCGAAGGACGCCGTGGACCGCCTCGCCGGTACGGAGGGCGGGAAGGGCGCGGGTGGCGGTGCCACTCCCCCGGGAAACTCTCCGCCGTCGCCGCCTCCTTCGGCTTCCTGAGCACACCTGCACAACCGGCGGACGGCCGTGAAGCGCTACTGGCTTCACGGCCGTCGGCCTGTGTGCGTACGCAGGTGCGCTCGGGGCCCCCGCCTAGGACCAGGCCGCCACCAGATAGCCGACCCCGTACGGCGCCTCGTCGAAGAGCAGCTCGCCGCTCAGGCCCGCGCCGTCGGCCGCGCCCGCGAGCACCTGCCAGGGCGCGCGCCCGGCCGCCTTGAGCTCCTGCGCGAGCTCCGCGTCCAACGCCTTGAGCGCGGCCACGTCGGCCGCGCCCAGCGCCCGCGCCACGTCCGCGTCGAACCCGGCCGCCCGCTCGTCCAGGTAGCCCGGCGCCTTGAGCGTGCGGCAGGCACTGGCGTCGCCCATCACGAGCAGCGCCACCCGGTCCGCCACCGCAGCGATCTCCCCTCCGACCTGGATACACCGCTCGGCCGCAAGTGGTTCCCCCACGCCGAGGCCTTCTACGGGAGCGGCCGACCATGCCGTACGCCCGAGCAGCCATCCGGCGACGGCCAGCGACACCGGAAGCTCACGTTCCGATGTCTGCCCGGTGTCTTCGGTAGGTGCCGCTCCGAGGCGTACGTCGAGGTCCACACCGAAGCCCCGGAACGAACCGCGTGCCCCCTGGGGGTGCGGTCCGCGGCCGTTCAGCCCGGCGGGGCCCACGACGACGAGGCGGTCGGGACGGGAGGCGGCGAGCACCCCGATGGCGTCCGTGCACGCCGCCCGCGCGGCATCCATTTCCGGTGCCGCACCCGCGGCGACCTCGGGCACGAGCAGGGGCGGACAGGGGCAGACGGCTGCGGCGACAAGCATGATCCGCAGCGTAACGCGCGTCTACGTAGGCATCGCCTTCGGCGTGCGCGGGGACTCCGCGCACGCCGCACCGAGCGGCCTCAGTCGCAGCCGCACCCGCTGCCCGTGGCCGCCGGCAGCGGCTCCGGTACGCCGATCTTGGGCAGGCCGAGCAGCACGCCGGCCGGCTTCGCGGTCTCGGCCGTGTTGCGCTTCTCCCAGGCGTCGCCCGCGCCCGTGCGCCGCACGCCGAGCACGGCGCCCTCGGCGAGCAGGTGGTGCGGCGCCGCGTACGTGATCTCGACCGTCACGACGTCGCCGGGGCGCACCTCGGTGTCGGGCTTGGTGAAGTGGACGAGGCGGTTGTCGGGAGCGCGGCCGGACAGGCGGTGGGTGGCGCCGTCCTTGCGGCCCTCGCCCTCGGCGACCATCAGCTCCAGGGTGCGGCCGACCTGCTTCTTGTTCTCGGCCCAGGAGATCTCCTCCTGGAGGGCCACCAGACGCTCGTAGCGCGCCTGTACGACCTCCTTGGGGATCTGGTCGTCCATCTCGGCGGCGGGCGTCCCGGGGCGCTTGGAGTACTGGAAGGTGAAGGCGTTGGCGAAGCGGGCCTCACGGACCACGTGCATGGTCTGCTCGAAGTCCTCCTCGGTCTCACCGGGGAAGCCCACGATGATGTCCGTGGAGATCGCGGCGTCCGGCATGGCGGCGCGGACCTTCTCGATGATCCCCAGGAAGCGGTCCTGGCGGTAGGAGCGGCGCATCGCCTTCAGGACCGGGTCCGAGCCGGACTGCAGCGGCATGTGCAGCTGGGGCATCACGTTCGGCGTCTCGGCCATCGCGGCGATGACGTCGTCCGTGAAGTCGCGCGGGTGCGGCGAGGTGAAGCGCACCCGCTCCAGGCCCTCGATCCGCCCGCAGGCGCGCAGCAGCTTGCTGAAGGCCTCGCGGTCGCCGATGTCGGAGCCGTACGCGTTCACGTTCTGCCCGAGCAGGGTGATCTCGGAGACGCCCTCGCCGACGAGCGCCTCGATCTCGGCGAGGATGTCGCCGGTCCTGCGGTCCTTCTCCTTGCCGCGCAGGGCGGGCACGATGCAGAAGGTGCAGGTGTTGTTGCACCCCACGGAGATCGACACCCATGCCGCGTACGCGCTCTCGCGGCGCGTGGGCAGGGTCGAGGGGAACGCCTCCAGGGACTCGGCGATCTCGACCTGCGCCTCTTCCTGTACGCGGGCGCGCTCCAGGAGGACCGGCAGCTTGCCGATGTTGTGCGTGCCGAAGACGACGTCCACCCAGGGCGCCTTCTTCACGATGGTGTCGCGGTCCTTCTGGGCCAGGCAGCCACCGACGGCGATCTGCATGCCGGGGCGCTGGGTCTTCCTGGGGGCGAGGCGGCCCAGGTTGCCGTACAGCCGGTTGTCGGCGTTCTCGCGGACCGCGCACGTGTTGAAGACCACCACGTCCGCGTCGCCGTCGGAGCCTTCGGGCGCGCGTACGTAACCGGCGTCCTCCAGGAGGCCGGAGAGCCGTTCGGAGTCGTGGACGTTCATCTGGCACCCATAGGTGCGGATCTCGTAGCTTCGCGTTACGGCCACTTCGTCCACTGCTCCGGTCCGGACACTGCTGATGGTCATCCCTCAAGGGTAAAGGGGCCGCGGCGGTGCGCCCCCACCCCCTGTACGACCTCGGTCACCCCGCCTAGACGACCCCGGTCACCGTGACCCTGACCTGCGCGGAAACCTTTTCTCCCGCCTCGCCCGCCAGGACGTCCACGACCGCCGCGCGCACCGCGCGGGTCACGTCCAGGGCGCGGTGCCCCCGACTCAGCACCACGTAGACCTCGATGTCGAGCCCGGCAGAGCCCTTCCGCCGCTGCACACGCACCCCCGACGCCCCGGCGGCGCCGGACGTGCCCCGGCCCGCTCCCAGGCCCACGGAGGAGCGCAGGAGCTCGGCGAGGCCGGGGCGGAGGAAGGCCACTCCGCGGGTGGCGAGGACGGCGGCGCCGACCAGGTCCGCGAGCGCGCGCGGGGTCTGCTGTTCCGTCATCGCTGCCCCCCTTCGACTTCATCGGCTTCTTCAGCTTCTCGGTCTTCTCGGTCTTCTTGGTCTTCTTGGTCTTCTTGGTCTTCTTGGTCTTCTTGGTCTTCTTGGTCTTCTTGGTCTTCTCGGTCTTCTTCGTCTTCGTCGAGCAGGTCCGCGACCACCACGTCGACCGCCGCGACCCGCATGCCCAGCTCGCCGTCCGCGGCCTCGACGATGCGTCCGCGCACCTCGTCCGCGACCAGTTGCAGGTTCCAGGAGAGGCCGACCTGTACTTCGATACGTACCCTCGCGGGTCCGCGCGGCAGTCGCCCCGCGGGCGGAGCGGAAGCCCCGGAGGCCGCGTTCACGACGGCCGTCTCGATGCGGCAGCTGCCCGCGCGGACCCCCGGCAGGGCGTCCACCGCCGCCCGGAACGTCCGCGCGGCGGCCGCCTCCACGATCCAGGCGTCCTCGTCGGGCTCGCCGAGGGCGAGGGTGCGCCCCGGCCGGAGTTCGAGCCGCACGACGTCCATGACGCGGCCCGCGAGCGCGGCGGTGTCCCACTGCCTCTCCTGGGGCTCGTCCGCGCGTGCCCGCGCGACGACGCCCTCCAGGGTGCGCAAGGCTCGCAGCGCCTCGGCGCAGTGCGGGCAGTCCGCCGTGTGCGGGTCCGGCTCGCCCGTCTCCGCCTGCTCCCAGACCTGTGCGAGTTCCCGGCCGCAGGGCAGGGTCTCCTCGTCGGGCACGTCGCCGAACGCCGCCCCGCCCGGTGTCCCGCCTTCGTTCATCGCCATCCGGCCATCGCCTCCGTCAGATAGCGCCGGGCCCTGAAGACACGGCCGCGGACCGCCTCCTGGCTGATGCCGACCGTCTCGGCAATGGATTCGTAGGGCACGCCGTCGAGTTCCCGCAGGACCCAGCACACCCGCTGCTCCGGTGAGAGCCCCTCTATCGCGCGCGACAGGTCGCGCACGGCCGCGTGCGCCTCCGCCGCCCTCGCCGGGGACACCTGGTGCTCGGGGGCCTGCGGCTCCGGAACGCTGTCCAGAGCGGTCACCGGGGGCCGCGAACGCAGCACGTTGAGGCACCGGTTGGTGACGATCCTGTGCATCCAGGTGCCGAACCGGGCGTCCCCGCGGAACTCCGGCAGCTTGCGCCAGGCGCTCACGAAGGCCTCCTGGACGGCGTCCTCGGCCTCTGTGGGGCTGCCGAGCAGCCGCGTGGCGAGGCGCAGCAGAACGGGCGCGTGGCGGTGCACGAGCGCCTCGAAGGCCTCGTCGTCGCCCTCGGCCGCGCGCACCACCAGCAAGGCGTCCTCGTGCGGCAACGGCGCATCCGTCTCCTCCGGCGCTCTGCCCCGATCCCCGGGCACACGCGGCTCCTCTCGCTTCGGTCGTGCTCCTACGACACACGACAAGCCGCCCGCGTTACGCGGCGCACGCACGGTACCGGCCATCGGAAGAAATTCCCGGGAGGCGCGTAACGGATCCTGGGCATCTGTGTCAGTGGGAGTGAAGGGCGCGAAACGTACGGCACACACAGCGCATCAACTCGACCGAGACGACTAGGAGATGCCGATATGGCGGCACAGGAGCTCACTTCGAAGTCGGCCACGTCCAGCGATACCGAGAAGGGCCTCGTCGGCGGCTCGCACAGCGCGGAGGGAGCCACCACCGTCACGGGCCGCACCGGCCCCAGCGAGCCTCCGGCCACGCGCGGCAAGACCTCGATCGCGGACGTCGTGGTCGTCAAGATCGCCGGTATGGCGGCGCGCGAGATCCCCGGTGTGCACGACATGGGCGGGGGCCTCTCCCGCACCATCGGCGCCGTCCGCGACCGCGTCCCCGGCGGGCGCCCGAACGTAGGCCGGGGCGTGAAGGTCGAGGTCGGCGAGCGGCAGACGGCGATCGACCTCGACATCGTCGTCGAGTACGGCGTGCCCATCACGGACGTCGCCCACGACGTGCGCGAGAACGTCATCACGGCCGTGGAGCGCATCACGGGCCTGGAGGTCGTCGAGGTCAACGTCGCCATCAACGACGTGCACCTGCCCGACGACGACCGGGACACCACCGCCGAGACGCGCGTGGAGTAAGCCCCCCATGTCTTCCCGCGGCTGTCCTTCGCGAGATGTCCCTTCTGCGGGTCTCTTCTGCGGTGTGAGGTGAGTGGTGAACAAAGCCTTGGTGGGCCTGTTGGCGGGCATGGCACTGGGATTCGCCGGATGGTTCGGCGGCTTCGGCGCCTTCCTGCTGGTCGCCGCGCTCGGCGCGGTCGGCTTCGTACTGGGACGCCTCATGGACGACGGCATCGGCATCCGCGAGTTCCTTTCCGGCCGTGCGGACCGCGTCGCCCGTGACGGCCGTGACCGGGAGCGGCGATGAACACCCCCGCCGGGGAACGCGGCGCGACCACCATCGCGGACCGCGCGGTGCGCCGTATCGCGGAACGTGCCGCTACGGAGGCGCTGGGTACGGGCGAGGTCAGGGTCGGCCGGGGCTCGGCGGCCGTGCGCGGTCGCCGGGCCCGGGTGGGTGTCACGGTGACCGTGCCCTACCCGGGCGTCCTGGACGACACCGGCGAGAGCGTGCGGTCGCACGTCACCGAACGCACCGCCCGGCTGACCGGGCTCTCCGTGGACCCGGCCCGGGTCCACGTGCGCGAGCTGGCCCTCCAGGAACTCTCGACACAGGGGCTCTCTACGGAGCGGCTCTCTACGGAGGGGCACGGCTCGGGCGGCAAAGCGGCATCTACGGAGGCGGCGGTTTCGCACGGCGGGCGTCGGCCGTGGTCCGAACGGCGCCTGCCCGTGGCCGTGTTGGCCCTGGCCGCGGCCGTCGCCTCCGGAGTGCTGCTGTTCGACGTCGTGGCGGTGCACGCTGCGGAGGAGCCTCCCGCGCGGTGGCGGGTTCGGCTCCTGGACTGGCTGGCCACGCACGGCCCGGACGGCGGTTCGGCGCTGAACCTCGCGGTGGCGGCCGCGGTGTTCGCCCTCGGCGTGTGGCTGCTGGTCCTGGCGGTCGCACCGGGGCAGCGGCGCCGCCTGCCGATGGCCCCGCCGCTGCCCGGCGTGCGCGCGGTCCTCGAACGCGGCACGGCCGCCGCCCTGTTGCGGGACGCCGTGGCGGAGGTCCCCGGTGTCCGGCGGGTCGGCGTGCGCGTCGGCCGCCGCCGGGCGCGGGTGCGCGTGGGGCTGGAGTTCGGCGACCCCGTCACGGCCCGCCAGGAGGTCCGCGAGGCGGTCGAGGCGACGGTGGCGGAGTTCGGGCTCACCAGGCCGCCACGCCTGCGCATCCGGCTGCGTACGGAGCCTTCGTGGCGCGCACCGACGCCTCCGCGCGGAGAGACCGAGGCCGCCGCGCGCCCCGCGGAGACCGAAGCCCCGTCACAGCCCCAGGAATCGCCACCGAGGAGCACTCCCTGATGAGCGCACTCCGTCAGGGCGTCAACCGCGCGACGCTGTTCTGCGCCGCGGCGGTCCTGCTGTGCGCGGGCGCCGCGCTCGCCACGACGACGGACCCCGTGCGCGACCGGCTGCCCTCCGGCTGGCCGCGTCTGGGGGCCGACCGCGTGTGGCTGGACGAGGACACGCTCGGCCGCTGGCGCGACCACGGCTGGTGGCCGCCCGTCGTGATCGCGGCCCTGGCCGTCGTCCTGCTGCTGCTCCTGGCCCTGGCCGTCCTGGAGATCCGCGCGGGTCGACTTCGCGTGCTCACCCTGGGCAGGCCCGGCGTCACCCTCGCGGGCTCTGCGTTGGCCGCGGCGATCGCCGAACGCGTGCGGGCGGTCGACGGCGTGGCCCGCGCCCACGTGCGCCTCCTCGGCCGTCCACGGCGGCTGCGGGCCCGCATCACCCTCGTCCTGACCCCCGACGGCTCCCCGCGGGGCGCACTGCGTCAACTGGCCGAGCAGGCCGTCGTGGAGGCCCGCGCGGCCGCGGCGCCGCGCGCCCTGGAGGCGGACGTACGGATCAGCGTCCAGGCCCACAGGACCCGGCGCATCCGCTGAACGCCGCCCCTCCTTGCGGGCGTTCACGGGTTTCCTCGCGGACGACTGGCGCACGGCCGGAGGGCACCCCACCGGCACCTGCCCGGCAACTGCCCGGCAACTGGCGGACGATCCGCGCTTTCCCGCGCAGTCGTGTGCGCGGCGCGCAAGTTCCGGGACTAGATTGCCTGTTGGCACACACGTGGCCCGTCGGCACACCGACGGCCGTCTGACGGCGCTCCAGCAGCCGCCCGTCGGCATCTCACCGGCCTCACGCGTCACGCCACCACCGTCACAAGCCAACACGTCGCGCCAGGAGGCGATCACGTGACCGCGAGCCCTTCCCCGCAGGAGCCGCAGGCCCCGCAGGAGCCCTCCCCGCAGGACGCGGCCGACGCCGTACGGAGCCGGATCAACACCGCGCAGCCGCACACGGCCCGCATCTGGAACTACTGGCTGGGCGGCAAGGACAACTACGCGGTCGACCGTGAGGCGGGCGACGCCATCCGCGGGCTGCACCCGGGAATCGGCGACTACGCGCGCGCGGACCGACTGTTCCTCGGCCGCGCGGTGCGGCATCTGGTGGCGGACCGCGGCGTACGCCAGTTCCTCGACATCGGCACCGGGCTGCCGACCGCCGACAACACCCACGAGGTGGCCCAGCGCATCGCTCCGGAGTCACGCGTCGTCTACGTAGACAACGATCCGTTGGTCCTCACCCACGCGCGGGCCCTCCTCACCAGTTCCCCCGAGGGGCAGACGGACTACCTGGACGCCGACATGCGTGACGTCGAGTCCGTCCTCGAACACGCCTCCCAGACGCTGGACTTCAACCGTCCGGTCGCGTTGATGCTCCTGGGGGTGGTCATTTTCATCGAGGACGACCAGGAGGCCCTCGGTCTCGTACGCCGTCTCATGGACGCGCTGCCCTCCGGGAGCCACCTGGTGCTCTCGCACACCGTCACCAGTCCGAAGATGCCCGACGTGGACGCGGCGGTCGCCTTCTGGAACGAGCACGGCACCCCGAAGCTGACGCAGCGCACCCCCGAGAAGGTGGCCCGGTTCTTCGACGGCCTCGAACTCCTTGAGCCCGGCGTGGTGTCCTGCTCGCGGTGGCGTCCGGAAGAGGCGGGCGACGGCGAGCCGGACGAGGTGGCGATGTTCGGCGGGGTGGCGCGCAAGCGCTGAGCCGCGGGCGGCGGGCCGGACGCGCGCCCAAGGACACCAGGACACCGCGAGGACACCGCGGCGGGCCCGCGCGGAATTCGCTTTCGCCCGGCCCGTGCACACACCAACAATGCCCGCATGCAGACTTCGAACGAGTCCCTCACCTGCGGCAAGCTGCACGAGGGTGAGCCGGACATCGACGTGCCGCTCGTGCGCGAACTGATCGCCGCCCAGTTCCCGCGGTGGAGCCACCTGCCCGTCGAGCCGTTCGCCTCGTCCGGGACGGTGAACTCAGTGTTCCGGCTCGGCGACGACATGACCGTACGGCTCCCCCGCACCGCCGGCGGCGCCGAGGACGTGGCCATGGAGAGCCGCTGGCTGCCCTGGCTGGCGCCGCGGGTCCCGGTGGCCGTGCCGAGCGTGCTCGGCCGCGGTGAGCCCGGCCAGGGGTATCCCTGGGCGTGGTCCGTCCACCGCTGGCTGGACGGCGAGAACCCGGTCGCCGGCGCCGTCACCGCGCCCCGGGCGCTGGCCGAGGACCTGGCCGCCTTCGTCACGGCGCTGCGCCGCGCCGACGCCACGGGCGGGCCGGCCGCCTACCGCGGGGGTCCGCTGGCGGCGGACGACGACGAGACGCGGGCGGCGATCGCCGACCTGCGCTCGATGCCGGCGGACGCCGTGGATCTCGACGTCGACTGCGACGCCGCCACCGCAGCCTGGGACGCGGCCCTCCGCGCCCCCGCCTGGGACGGCCCGCCCGTCTGGGTCCACTCCGACCTCATGCCGGGCAACCTCCTCGTCCGCGACGGCCGCCTCAGCGCGGTGATCGACTTCGGCACCGCAGGCGTGGGCGACCCGGCCTGCGACCTGATCGTCGCGTGGAACCTGCTCCCCGCCGACGTACGCGAGTCGTTCCGCGCCGCGCTCGGGGCCGACGACGCGACCTGGGCACGCGGGCGCGGCTGGGCGCTTTCGATGGCCCTCATCCAGCTCCCGTACTACGCGGTGACGAACCCGGTGCTCGCCGCCAACGCGCGCCATGTGATCCGCGAGGTCCTCGCCGACCACGCCTGCGGGACCTGACGGCCGCCCGGGCCCGGGGGCCGACCCTGGCCAGCACGCTGCGCGAGGTGGCAGGATCGCGCCCATGTTCGCGGCCCTGCCCCACCTCAGCCGGCGCCGGGCCCTGCAGGGCTCGGCCGCCGCCTTCGTGGTGTGCGGGCTGCTCCTGTGGTGGCTGCTGCCGGTGGGCGGGAGTTCGCCGGAGGGACGGATGACCTTCAGTACGGGTGTGAAGGGCGCCGTCTACGAGACATACGGCAAGCTGCTGCGCAACGCCGCGGCCAAGGACATGCCGGACCTCGACATCGAGCTGATCAACAGCCAGGGGTCGCAGCAGAACGTCGAGCGGGTGGCCACAGGGAAGGCCGACTTCACCATCGCGGCGGCCGACGCCGTGGAGAAGTACCGCCTCGACGGCCGGCCGGGCGCGGACCGGCTGCGGGGCTGCGCGCGGCTCTACGACGACTATGTGCAGCTCGTCGTGCGGCGCTCGTCCGGGATCCATGAGGCGCGGGACCTACGCGGCAAGCGCGTCGCCGTGGGGCAGCCGCGCTCGGGCGTGCGGCTGATCGCGGACCGGGTGCTCAAGGCCGCCGGGCTGCGCCTGGACAAGGACGTGACGGCGCTGCCCTCGGGCATAGACACCGCGCCGGAACTGCTGCGGCGTGGCGAGATCGACGCGTTCTTCTGGTCGGGCGGGCTGCCCACGACCTCCGTGCGCGAGCTGTCCGAGGGCCTCGCCATCCGCCTCGTACCGCTCGGCGACCTCGTCGACGCGCTGCACAAGCTGGGCGGCGCGTCCCGCTACTACCGCGCGGCCGTCATGCCGGCCGACGCCTACCCGCGGGCCCAGCAGAACGCGGCCGTCCCGACGCTGGCCGTGGCGAACCTCCTGGTGACCACCGACCGCGCCGACCCGGAGCTCACCGAGGGCCTGACCCGGACGGTGATCGACAGCCGGGACCACATCGGCCTGCGCGTGCACGCGGCCCAGCTCGTGGACCTGCGCACCGCCCTGTACACCGACCCGCTGGCCCTGCACGAGGGCGCGCGGCGCTACTACCGCTCGGTCAAGCCCTGACCCACCCCCCGGTCAAGCTCTGACCTACCGCTCGGTCAAGCCCTGACCCACGGGCGCCTGCCGCGGGATGCCCACCGTCACCTTCAGGCCGTGCGGTTCATGGCGCTCGTACGCCATCGTGCCGCCGCCCGCCGCGAGCAGCGCGCGTGAGATCGACAGGCCGAGGCCGGATCCCTTGACGTTCTGGTGGCGGTTGCTGCGCCAGAAGCGGTCGCCGACGCGGGACAGCTCGTCGTCCGTGAGTCCGGGGCCGCCGTCGGTGACGACGACCGTGGTGGTCGAGTCGGCGGCGGCGACCCGCACCCGCACTTCCTCTCCCTCCGGTGTGAACTTCAAGGCGTTGTCGATCACCGCGTCCAGGGCGCTGGACAGGGCGATCGGGTCGGCCCAGCCCGTCGTCGCCGGGCACTGCCCGGCCAGCCGCACGCCCCGCTCGGCGGCGAGCGGGCGCCAGGCGGCGACGCGCTCGGCCGCCAGCTCACCGATGTCGGTGAGCCGCAGATCCGCCGCCGCGTGTTCCGCGAGCGCCAGGTCGAGCAGGTCGTCGAGGACCTGCGCGAGGCGCTTGCCTTCGGTGCGCACCGAGGCGATCTCCTCGTTGTCCTCGGGCAGTTCGAGGGCCAGGAGCTCGATGCGGAGCAGCAGGGCGGACAGCGGATTGCGCAGTTGGTGCGAGGCGTCGGCGACGAAGGCGCGCTGCTGCTCGAGGACGTCTTCGACGTTGTCGGCCATCTCGTTGAACGACCGGGCCAGGCGCCTGAGTTCCGGGGGTCCGCCGGCGGCCGCGACGCGGGAGGCGAGGCGTCCGGTGGCGATGTCGTGGGTGGTGGCGTCCAGGACCCGCACCGGGCGCAGGACCCAGCCGGTGAGGCGCAGCGCGGCGCCGACGGCGAGGAGCATCGCGGCCGACTCGCCCGCGCCGATGAGCAGCCAGCCGTGCAGCGTCTTCGCGCGCATGCGCCCGGTCGGCGAGTCGGTGACGACGACCGCCACGACGTCGCCGTCACGGATCACCGGTGAGGCGACGACGATCCGCCCGCCCTCGTTCCAGGGCCACACCTGGGGCGGGTTGTGGCTGCCGCGGGAGCGCAGGGCCTCTTCGAAGGCTTCGAAGGCGTCGCTCACGTCGCCGCTGCCGGGGGTCAGGAACCAGTCGCTGGGGGCGTGCGCCATGGGGAAGCGGTCGCGGAAGAAGACGCCCGCCTTGATGCCGTACACCTCGTGGTAGTAGTCGAGTTCCTTCTGAAGGGTCTCGCGCCGCTCGTCCTTCTCGCGCACGCGGGAGCCGCTGGGGCGCTGGGTGACGAACTGCGCGAGCGCGGCGAAGCGCGCCGTGTCGTCGATGCGGTCGACGACCACCTTCTGCTGCTGCGCCGACGCCACGCTGACCGCGAGCGGGAAGCCCAGGGCGAGCAGCACGCCGGCCATCAGGACGATGAGGAGCGGCAGGAGGCGGGCGCGCACCTGTGCCCGCTACGACGCCGGGGCGACGAGCCGGTAGCCGACTCCGCGCACCGTCTCGATCAGGGCGGGCATGTGCAGCTTGGCGCGCAGGGACGCCACGTGCACCTCCAGCGTGCGCCCCGTGCCCTCCCAACTGGTGCGCCACACCTCGCTGATGATCTGCTCCCGGCGGAAGACGACCCCGGGCCGCTGGGCGAGGAGCGCGAGCAGGTCGAACTCCTTGCGGGTCAGCTGGACCACGGTGCCGTCCACGCTGACCTGGCGGGTGGGCAGTTCGATGCGGACGCGGCCGAGCCGCAGCTCGGTCTCGGCGGGCGTCTGGGCCCCGTCGGCGACGGGGCGCCGGATGACCGCGTGGATGCGGGCGATGAGTTCCCCGGTGTCGTACGGCTTCACTACGTAGTCGTCGGCTCCGAGGTTCAGGCCGTGGATGCGGGAGCGTACGTCCGCGCGGGCGGTGACCATGATGACCGGGGTCGAGGTGCGCTTGCGGATCTTTCCGCAGACCTCGTAGCCGTCCTGGTCGGGCAGGCCGAGGTCGAGGAGTACGACTCCGTAGGGTGCCGCTTCGCAGGGCAGCAGGGCCTGGAGTGCCTCCTCGCCGCTGCGGGCGTGAGTGACGGCGAAGCCGTGCCGGGCCAGGATCGCGGACAGGGCGGCGGCCACGTGGTCGTCGTCCTCGACGAGCAGCAGTCTCATGCGGTCCCCCTCCAGCCCATTGGCCCCCCTGCGGTTCATCGGTCGTTCCGTTCCCGCTCAAGCGGTGCTTCGCACGTGTTCGCGACTGCCCGGCACGCGCGCGCACGCGCGGTTCTCAACGGTGTGCGGACGCGTGTGTACGCACCATGGCATCCACTCCGATGGATAAGGACCGCGTCAAGGCCCTTCGGGTCACGGACACGTTCCGTTATGCACCCGGTACGCAGCCGGGTCGCCCTCTTCACACGGTGTGTCCGGTTGCGGCCGGATCGTTATGCTCAATTTCCCCTCAGATGTAATGACGCTGGTCGCACCGGGTTACTACTGTCCTCCCAACCCGAGGAGGATGGAGCAACAAGCCGTGACCGAAGTATCGGTGACCAAGGACGCCAAGCCCGCGGCGGACGACCTTGTCGTGCTGAAGGGTGTCAACAAGCACTTCGGCGCCCTGCACGTCCTCCAGGACATCGACCTGACGATCGCCCGTGGCGAGGTCGTCGTCGTGATCGGCCCCTCCGGGTCGGGCAAGTCGACGCTGTGCCGCACCATCAACCGCCTGGAGACCATCGATTCGGGAGCGATCTCGATCGACGGCAAGCCGCTGCCCCAGGAGGGCAAGGAGCTCGCCAGGCTCCGCGCGGACGTGGGCATGGTCTTCCAGTCCTTCAACCTCTTCGCGCACAAGACCGTGCTCGAGAACGTGATGCTGGGCCAGGTCAAGGTGCGCAAGACCGCCAAGGCCGAGGCGGAGCAGAAGGCGCGCGAACTGCTCGACCGGGTGGGCGTCGGCTCGCAGGCCGACAAGTACCCGGCGCAGCTCTCCGGCGGCCAGCAGCAACGCGTCGCCATCGCCCGCGCGTTGGCGATGGGCCCCAAGGTGATGCTGTTCGACGAGCCCACGTCGGCGCTCGACCCCGAGATGATCAACGAGGTTCTCGAGGTCATGCAGCAGCTCGCCCGCGACGGCATGACCATGGTGGTCGTCACGCACGAGATGGGCTTCGCCCGGTCGGCGGCCAATCGCGTCGTCTTCATGGCGGACGGCCGGATCGTCGAAGAGGCCGTGCCGGACCAGTTCTTCAGCAACCCGCGCAGCGACCGGGCCAAGGACTTCCTGTCGAAGATCCTTAAACACTGAGGCCTCACACCGTCTCAACGCCAGCCGAAACAAAGGATGTTCACTCATGAAGCTCCGTAAGTCCGCTGCCGTCGCAGCGGCCATCGCTGCGCTGTCGCTGACCGCCACCGCCTGCGGCGGCAAGGAGGGATCCGCCGGCGACAAGCCTGAGGGCCCCGCCAAGTCCGGCGGCAAGGAACTCAGCTACACGGTCAAGAAGGACGTCTCGGTCGACTCCTCGGTCTTCAAGGCGGCCAAGAAGCGCGGCAAGTTGATCATCGGCGCCAAGGCCGACCAGCCGTACCTGGGCTTCGAGGACCAGTCCACGAAGGAGCGCTCGGGCTTCGACATCGAGATCGCCAAGATGGTCGCCGCCGACCTCGGCTTCTCCCCGAAGCAGATCGAGTGGAAGACCGTCGACTCCGGCGCCCGCGAGACCGCGGTCTCCAAGGGCGACGTCGACCTCATGATCGGTACGTACACGATCAACGACGAGCGCAAGAAGCAGATCGACTTCGCGGGCCCGTACTTCCACGCCGGTGCCTCGCTGCTCGTCCGCAAGGACGAGAAGGACATCAAGGGCCCGGAGTCCGTGCGCGGCAAGAAGGTCTGCTCGATCGTCGGCTCCACGCCGCTGCAGAACATCAAGAAGCCGAAGTACGGCGCCAAGGTGACCGAGCTCTCGAAGTACTCGGAGTGCGTCGCCCAGATGCTGAACAACCAGGTCGACGCCGTCACCACGGACGACGCGATCCTGATGGGCTACGCCGCGCAGAACAAGGGCAAGCTCAAGGTCGTCGGCAAGCCCTTCTCGGACGAGCCGTACGGCGTCGGCCTGAAGAAGGGTGACACCACCCTGCAGAAGGCCGTCGCGGACGCCATCAAGGCGCACCAGGAGAACGGCGACTACAAGAAGGCGTTCGACGCCACCATCGGCATCTCGGGCTCCGAGTACCAGGAGCCGCCGGCCTTCACCGACCCGAAGTAGTCCCGGACGTCCCGCTCCCCCCGCGCGAAGTCGCGGCCAGGAGCGGGACGTTCACTGTAAGCACCGAAGCCGGAATCGCTGTCGGACCCGTCGCGAAGACCTGCCGCCCCGCCGACGTCGACGGCCTGGGCCTGTCGTGAACCCTGCGACCCGTCGCGAACACCTCGCGGAGAATTCATGGACGTATTGCTCGACAACCTGTCGCTGTTCCGCGAAGGGTTTTACGGCACTGTCAAGTTGACCGTCGTCAGTGCGCTGGTGGCCATCGTGATCGGCGTCGTCATCGCCGGATGCCGTGTCTCGCCGGTGCTCCCGCTGCGCATATTCGGGACCGCCTGGGTCACCCTGCTGCGGAACACCCCGCTCACGCTGCTGTTCCTGGTGGCGTTCTTCGTCGTCCCGAAGGTCCTCTATCCGGACCTGGACTCCTTCGTACTCGCCGTGTGCGCCTGTGGTTTCTACACCTCGGCGTTCGTGGCCGAGGCGGTGCGCTCCGGCATCAACACGGTGTCGCTCGGCCAGGCGGAGGCGGCGCGGGCCATCGGCCTCACCTTCACGCAGACCATGCGGCTCGTCGTCCTGCCGCAGGCCACGCGCAACGTGGTGCCGCCGCTCTCCAGCATCTTCATCGCTCTGACCAAGAACACGGCCATCGCGGGCGCCTTCGACAACACCGACCTGTTCAATGTCTCGAAGACGCTGAGCAACGAGGGCTACGACATCGTGATGATCTTCGTCTGGATCACTCTCGCCTACCTGATCATCACGTACGCCATCAATGGTCTCTTCCGGGTCCTGGAGCACCGTTTGGAGGTCGCCCGATGAGTGCGAACGTCCTCTTCGACGCCCCGGGCCCCAAGGCCCGCGTCCGCAACATCATCTACACCGTCATCGGCAGCCTCGCCGTCATCGGCGGCATTGTCTGGATCATTCTGCGGCTGAATGACAAGGGCGAGTTCGACCCGGATCTGTGGGGCATCTTCAATTACTCCGGAATCCGGCAGAACATTCTGGATTCGCTGGTCGCCACCCTGAAGGTGTTCGCCCTCGCCGGTGTTCTCTCGCTGGTGTTCGCCGTGGTGCTGTGTGTGGCGCGGCTCTCCGAGCACCGTCCGGTGCGGTGGTTCGCCGTCGCCTTCATCGACCTCTTCCGGTCGATTCCGCTGCTCATCACGATCTTCGCGTTCTGGGTCGGCCTCGTCGGCGACATGGAGCCGTTCTGGGCGCTGGTGCTCGGCCTGACGATCTACAACGGGTGCGTGCAGGCGGAGGTCCTCCGCGCGGGCATCAACGCCGTGCCCACGGGCCAGAAGGAAGCCGCGTACGCGCTCGGCCTGCGCAAGACCCAGGTCATGGCCACGGTCCTGTTCCCGCAGGCCATCCGGTCCATGCTGCCGTCGATCATCAGCCAGCTCGTGGTGACCCTGAAGGACACCTCTCTCGGGTTCATGATCCTCTACCCCGAGCTGCTGCAGTCGGCCCGGCTCATCGCCAACAACACCCCGGTCAACGGCGTCTATCCGTTCGTCCAGACGGTCACCGTCTTCGGTGTCATCTACATTTCCCTCTGCATGATCCTTTCCGGCATCGCCACCTGGCTCGAGCGGCGCGGCCGTCGCGCGAAGACGGGCATCAAGGTGGCCGCCGCGGCCGAGCCCGCCGCGGTGGCGGAGATCGTCGACACGGCTCCGGACAAGAAGTAGTCAGGCTCAACCCGTAATGGCCCGCCGAGATTTCGGCGGGCCATTACGCGCTCTCCTGTAGTCGCCTTCCTTCCGGATGTGGCATGAGGAGTCACGAGGGGTTCTGTCCCCGAGCGTCCGGCTTGACGGGGTGCCACGCAGTCTGTTGCATACGTTCTGTGATCGTGCACCGGGCTCCAACTGCCATTTCCTGTACGTACGTCCAGCGCTCGCGGACAGTCCTGGCAGGAGGCCGCGCGCCGTGGACCCGGTGATCGTCGTCGGCGCGGGCCCCGTCGGCCTCACCCTCGCCCTGTCCCTCGCACGTCACTCCGTCCCCACCGTGGTCCTCGACGAGGGACCGGGCAAGGACGAGCAGCGGCCCGCGCGGACCGCCGTCCTGCGCGAGGACACCGCGGGGCTCGTCGAGCGGCTCGCCGGGCACTCCTTCGGCGACGTACACACCGGCGCGCGCTGGACCGGCTGGCGTTCGATGCGCAGGAAGCAGGTGGTGCGGGAGCTCACGTTCGGTGACGAACTGCCCTCTCCGCTGCACCTTCCCCAGCATGTGCTGACCGGCGCGCTGCGCGACGCCATCGCCGACGAACACCTCGTCAAGGTCGCGGTCGAGAGCAAGCTCGACGCCCTGGAACAGGACGCCTCCGGCCTCACCGCCCACACGCGCGGCCCGAAGGACACCTGGTGGCGCGGCAGCTACCTGGTGGGCTGCGACGGCCCCCGCTCGACCGTGCGCAAGCTGCTCGACGTCCGCTTCCCGGGGCGCACGGCCGTGGAGCGGCACGCGGTCGCCGCGCTGCGTACGGAACTTCCGTGGGCCGGTGAGGCGTTGTTGCATCGGAGCCCTCCTTGGCGCGACGCCGGTGCCGAGGTGACGGGGCGTCCGCTGGCCGACGGCGGCTGGCGGATCGACTGGCTCCTGCCGCCGCGCGGCGAGCTGGTGACGCCCGACGCCCTCGTGGCCCGCATCCGCGAGACCCTCGCCGGCTGGTGCGGCGGCACCACGCCGTCGTACGAACTGCTCGACACCGGCGTCCACACGGTCCACCACCGCCTCGCCCGCCGGTGGCGGGTCGGCCGCGCCTTCCTCGCCGGGGACGCCGCGCACCTCCTCGGCGCGCTGGGCACCCAGGGCCTCGACGAGGGGCTGCACGACGCGGACAACCTCGCCTGGAAGCTGGCACTCGCCTGGCACCACGGCCCGCGCCCCGCACTGCTCGACAGCTATCAGGCGGAGCGGCGCGCCGTGGTCGCCGCGCGGCTGCGCGCCGCCGATCAGGTGCTGCCGATGCTGCGCGGCGGCAAGGGGCTGCGTGCGTACGTCCCCGGCTCGGCGCGCAGCCAGGACGCGCTGCTCATGGACGGCCATGTCGGCAGCGGACAGCTGGGCACCCCCGCGACGTACGCCGACTCGCCGCTGGCGCCGGAGAGTTCGGACTCCGTGGTGCGCCTCGACACGGCGCCGGGCGGTCCGGTCACCGACGTGGGCGTGACGGCTCCGGACGGTTCCTTCGTACGGCTCCGGGACCGGCTCGGCCGCGGCCGGCTGCTCGTCGTGCTCGTGGCGCCGGGCACCGTCGTGTGGGAGCGGCGGCACTGGGTGACGGCGGGGGTCATGCCCCGGCTCGCCGCCGCGGTCGCCGCGCTCCCGCATCCCGCCGAACTCCTCGTCGCGGAGGCCTACCCGGGCGCCGCGGCGCACACGGTCCTTCTCGTACGCCCCGACGGCCATCTGGTCACCGCGCTCGGCGGGGTGCGTCCGGCGGAGCTGTACGCGGCCGCGGAGGCGGCGCTGGGGGTGGCCGCGGAGGCGCGGCGGCGGACGCCCGGCGGCGGACCGGAGGCGGATGGCGCGTCCACCGCTGGTGCCGACGGACCGTCCCGTTCTGCGTCCGCCGGCGGCCCGTCCGGTTCCGCTGCTGCCGACGGCACGTCCAGCTCCGCGGACTCCACCCCGAACAAGGCTCCGAAAGCCGCTCCGACCAGCGGAAAGGGAGACGCAGAAGCCCCTGGTGTCCCACCCGGAAGTGACCGACCGACCGGATGATGAACATGAGTTGACCGTCCTCCGGCTCCATGGTCTACTCCGGACCATGACCGACACCGCTGTTCGCCTGTGGCGGAGGGTCCATATGGACCTCGTCCGCTACGCGGGCTGCGTGTGTCGGCCGTCTTGCTGAATTCGCCATTTCCCCCTTTCTGCGCGCGCCGTGCGTCGGCGCGCACTTCCGCGAACTCACAGGACGGCCCTCATGTCTGCCTCCGTACCGGCTTCCGCGTCCGAACCGGCTTCCGCCGCCGTTCCGGGCCCCCCTCCCGTCCCGGCCAGGGCGTCCGCCCCCAGCTCCGCCGAGCTGCTCGACTTCGTACGCCGGGCCGCGGCCGACACCGACCTCATCGCCTCGCTGCCCCTTGATCCCGAGGGCCGCACCTGGGTGCGCCTGGAGGGCCCCGGCGGCAGCGAGGCCTGGCTGATCGGCTGGCCACCGGGCACCGGCACCGGCTGGCACGACCACGCCGAGTCGGTGGGCGCCTTCACCACCGCCGCGGGCACGCTCAAGGAGCACTCGCTGGCCGCCCGCCTGCCCACCGACGGCTGGAAGACCCTGGAACTCACCGAGGGCGTCGACCGCGAACGCCGCCTCGCCACCGGCCAGGGACGGGCGTTCGGCCGCAACCACGTGCACGAGGTGCTCAACGAGTCCCCGGCCGAACACGCCGTCTCCGTACACGCCTACTACCCGCCACTGCCGCAGATCCGCCGCTACAGCCGCACGGGCGACGTACTGCGCCTCGAACACGTCGAGCGTCCGGAGGACTGGCAGTGAGCGCGGGCAGGGAACTGAACGGCGTCCCCGGCGTGCCCGCGAAGGCGCCCGCCTCCGGCGAACCCCAATCCCCCGTAGGCATCGACGAGTTGCTGGAGCGGGTGCGGCGCGGGCTCGACCGGGTCACCCCGGAGCAGGCGTACGACATCGCGGAATCGGGCGGGCTGCTCGTCGACACCCGGTACGCGGCGCTGCGCGAGCGGGACGGCCTGATCCCCGGCGCCCTCGTCGTCGAGCGCAACGAACTGGAGTGGCGCCTCGACCCCCAGGGCAGCCACCGCGCGCCCGAGGCGGTCAGCCACGATCTGCGGGTCGTGGTGCTCTGCAACGAGGGCTACGCGTCGAGCCTCGCGGCCGCCTCCCTGCGGCAGCTGGGGCTGCGGCACGCGACGGACCTCATCGGCGGTTTCCAGGCGTGGAAGGCGGCGGGGCTGCCGGTGCGGGGCACGGGGCTGTCCGGGGCGGAGTGAGCGGGGCTGCCCTCGGCCGAGTGCGGAGTACGCGCCCGTAGGCGCTCGCTCAGGGGGCATGCGGTAAGGGGCGCCCACTATTGCGGGACGCCCCTTACCGTGCGTACGGCCGCCTACTCCTTGGCCGTCGCCACGGTGACGGGACGGGGCTTGAGGGCGGCGCGGCCGGGGATGGCCGTCGCCGCCAGGGCGAGTAGTCCGGCGACGGCGACCACGGCGGCGTACGCGAGGGGCATGACCGCCGGTGCCGCGCTGCCGGTCATGCCGATGCTGAAGCCGGTCAGGACGGCGAGCGCGATGCCGCTGCCGAGGGCCGTCGCGAGGAGCAGGACGGCCAGCGCCTCGGTGCGCAGCATCCGCAGGACCTGGCGGCGTGTGGCACCCGCGAGGCGGAGCAGCGCGAACTCCCGGACGCGTTCGGAGACCGACATGGCGAGCGTGTTGACGACGGCGATCGCGGTGAAGGCCAGGACCAGACCCATGGCCACGTAGTTCACCTCGGCGTTCTCCTGCCCGCGCTCGGCCTGGAGGTCGCCGACAGCGGAGGGTGACGAGACGCGTACGTTCGGGAACTTCGTGAGGGCCGCCGAGAGTTGGTCCTTCGTACGGTCGGTCTTGACGAGGACCGTGGCGGCGAGCGGGTTGTCGACGTGGCGGGCAACCAGGTCGTGCGCCATGGTCAGATCGCCGAAGCCGAGCCCGCGCGCGTAGACGGCGGTGACCTTGAGGGTCGTCGGGGTGCCGTCGCCGAGCGTGAGCTTGAGGCTGCTTCCCGGCTTCAAGTGGAGCTGGTCGGCGGCGACTTCGCTGATCGCGACGTCACCCGCGCCGAAGGACGTCAGTGAGCCCGCGGTGACGTCCGGGTCCCAGGTGCGGCTGAGCCCTGCCGGGGTCACGCCCTGCGCGGGGTACTTGTCGAGGCCGACGCGCACGGTCGTGCGGACGACCTCGGTGACGGCGTCGACGCCTTCGGCCGCCCGGAGCTGCCGCGCGGCCTGCTCCGGCACGCCGGGACCCCGCGCGGCCAGGGTCCAGTCCGCGCGGACGCCGTCGCGGGCCTGGTCACGGGCGGCGGCGCCGAGCGTGGGCTGGACGAAGAGGACGGTGCAGGTCATGCCGATGAGGAGGACGAGGGGGGTGACAACGGCGGCCATGCGGGCCGCGTTGCCGCGGAGATTGGCGTGCGCGAGACGGCCGCCGGGGCCGGTCAGGCGCAGCGGGCGGGCGAGCAGGGCGGCGGTCGCCTTGACGAGGAGCGGACCGAGCAGGGAGACGGAGGTGGCAAGGACGACAACCGCCAGGAAGGTCACGGGAGTCGAGGCGGGCTCGGTGCGCAGGGCGCCGAGGACGGCGACGAGGACGACGCCTCCGGCGAGGAGGGCGAGACCGGCGCCGATCCGGGCCCAGCCGGGCCGGGCGGGCTCGACGCGCGACTCCGCGAGGGCCTCGCCCGGACGGATCCGCGCGATGCGGCGCGCGGAGAGGCGGGCGGCCGCCCACGCGCCCAGGAGCGTCGCGGCGACGGCGACGAGCGGCGGGACGACGCCGACGACCCGGTCGAGCGTCGCGGGGACGGCGCCCCGCGCCACGAACTCGTCGTACAGCAGCGCCCCGAGCGGGATCCCGGCGAGCGCGCCGAGCACTCCCGCGGCCGCTCCGACGATGAGTGCCTCGCGGCCGAGCAGCTTGCGGATCTGCTTCGGGCTCGCGGCGATGGCACGCAGCAGGGCCAGTTCGCGGTGGCGCTGCTGGACGGAGAGCGCGAAAGTGCCGACGACGACAAGGATGGCCACGAGCAGCGAGGTGCCGCCCATCGCGCCGCCGATGCTGACGAGCTTCACCCGGGCGCCCGCGGCGTCGAGGAACTCCACCGGCCCGCGGTCCCCACCGGTGCTGACCTGAGCCGTCGTCCCGGAGAGCGCCTTCTTGACCGCCGCCTTGAGCTCGCCGGCGGACACACCCTTGGCGGGCGTGACGCCCACGGCGGTGACCTTGCCGGGGTGGGCTGCGAGGCGCTCGGCCTCCTGGGCGGAGAAGAAGAGTGAGGTCTGGTGCGCGAGGGCGCCGCCGCTTCCGGCGCCCTGGCCGGGGGCGGCGATACCCGTCACCCGGTACGTGCGCGGGGCTTGCGTGGACTGCACGGTGAGTCGGTCGCCGGGCTCAAGTCCGGCGCGGTCGGCGAGGCCGCGGTCGACGACGAGGTCGGCGGCGGCGTGCGGGGCCCGGCCGTCGACCAGTCGGAAGGGCGTGAGGGCGGCCGACGTCCAGGCGTGTCCGTACGTGGGGCGGCTCGCGTCCACGGCCCCGGCGGGCGTCAACGGCTGTGCCAGGAAGGTGAGTTCGGGAACCACCTCGCCGGCTCCGGGGGCGTCCTTGAGGCGTTGTGTGATGCCGCTCGGCAGCCAGGCCCGCTCGGCGATCGGCTTGGCCTTGTGCTTGACCTTGGTCTTGCCCTTCTTGTGCTTGACCGTCGTCCGATGCACGTTCTGGTCCCCGGAGACGATCACGGGTGCGGCCGCGTAGCGCTCGGTGTGGATGGTGCCGCGCAGGCCGGTCTCCAGGAGCGTGCCGCAGGCCGTGATGAGCGCGGCGGCGCACATCAACGCGACGAAGGCGCCCAGGAAGCCGCCCTTGCGGTCCCGGATTGTCTGCAGTGCGTAGCGCAGCATCATGACGTCTCGGTCTCTTTTCGGTTGTCTGCGGCGGCTTCGTCGGGCGCCGGGGCCGGGGTCGGGGTCGGGAAGGCCAGGAAGCGGGTGAGCACCGTGCGCGCGCCGGGCGGGGTGTCTGCGTCGGAGCGCTTGTAGCGGTTGAGGAGCGCGATGTACTCCTCGAAGAACTCGCGGAGTTCGGGCACGGTCAGCCGCATCGTGCCGCGCGAGTACGGGAAGGCGTCGGCCCATTCGCCCGCCTCTGCGCCGCCGGTCTCCTGCTGGAGCCGCTCGAAGAGTTCGAGGTCGGCGGCGTACGCGTGGTGGTTCAACTCGTCCATGACGAGCCGCGTTTCGGCGCTCTGCCGACTGCGCGGCGGGAACCGCCGGTCCCCCGGGACCAGACGCCACCAGCGCTCACGGCCGTGCCCGGAGCCGGGTGCCCCTTCCACGAAGCCGTATCGGGCGAGCTCGCGGAGGTGGTAGCTGGTGGCCCCGGTGTTCAGCCCGAGTGCTCGCGCCAGCGTCGCGGAGGTGGCGGGCCCGTGCACGGTGAGGTGCTGCAGCATCTGCTGCCGCCGCGGCTGCGCGAGCGCCTTGAGTGCGCGGAGGTCGTTCAACTCCTGGGGCACGGGCGGGAGGCTGTCGCCTGTGTCGCCCTCGGGGGCGCTGGCAGTGGGCGCATCGGTCGTGGGCGCACCAGCCGCGCAGGCACCGCCCGCGCAGGTCACACCAGTCACGCCAGTCGCGGCGCCGTCGTCAGTCGTGCTCTCGTCCTGAGCCATGCGTACACAGTCGTCTGTGCACAGGGTCCTGTGCACTGCGGCGACCAGGCATCCTCAGGGTGGGGTTAGCCCTACCCCCGAGGGTCCGAGGGGTGTCTCGCTCAGAACCCCTCGTACCCCAGCTCCTCCGTGTCCCCTCCCTCTTCCCCCTCTTCCTCCAGTGCCTGCCGCACCACTCGGAGCGCCATGCCCTCCGAGTACCCCTTGCGGGCGAGCATGCCCGCGAGGCGGCGCAGCCTCTTGTCGCGGTCGAGGCCGCGGGTGGAGCGCAGCTTGCGGGCGACGAGCTCACGGGCGGTGGCCTCTTCCTGCTCCGGGTCCAGCTGCCCGACGGCCTCGTCGATCACCGCCGAGTCCACGCCCTTGGTGCGCAGCTCGCGCGCGAGCGCCCGCCTGGCCAGGCCCCGGCCGTGGTGCCGGGACTCGACCCAGGCGTCCGCGAAGGCCTCGTCGTTGATCAGGCCGACCTCTTCGAAGCGGGAGAGCACTTCTTCCGCCACGTCCTCGGGGATCTCCCGCTTGTGCAGCGCGTCGGCCAGTTGCTTGCGCGTGCGCGGTGTCCCGGTGAGCAGGCGCAGACAGATCGCCCGCGCCCGCTCGGCCGGGTCCCCCGCGTCCCCCGTGGGCGATTCCCCGTCCCCGGCCCTCGACGAGGACGGGGAACCGCGGTCCTGTTGGCCGCCGAAGCCGCCGCGCCGCCGACGGCCGCCCTTGCCACCCCTGCCGCCTCGGCCGCCGCCCCGCGGGCCGCCGCCTTCGCCGTCGCCAGAGGTCGCCGGGTCGGCGTCGTCCAGAGCGAAGCCGTCGCTCAGGGCGAAGCCGTCCGGGCCGACGGCATCGGAGCAGCCTCGCCCCGCGGGCCCGGCGGCGTGGTCCGCCCAGTCGGTTCGTCGCGTCACGGCCTAGCTCTTGGCCGCCGTGGCCTTGGCCTTGGTGACCTTGGCGGCCGCGGGGGCGGGCACCGTCTTGGCCGCGTCGTCCGCTGCGGGGGCGGCCGCGACCGCCGCGTCCGCGCCCGGCTCCGCCGCCGGGGTCTCCGGGCGCACACCGACGCCCAGCTTCTCCTTGATCTTCTTCTCGATCTCGTTGGCGAGATCGGGGTTGTCCTTGAGGAAGTTGCGGGCGTTCTCCTTGCCCTGGCCGAGCTGGTCGCCCTCGTACGTGTACCAGGCGCCGGCCTTGCGGACGAAGCCGTGCTCCACGCCCATGTCGATCAGGCCGCCCTCGCGGCTGATGCCCTGGCCGTAGAGGATGTCGAACTCGGCCTGCTTGAAGGGCGGCGCGACCTTGTTCTTGACGACCTTGACGCGGGTGCGGTTGCCGACCGCGTCCGTGCCGTCCTTGAGGGTCTCGATGCGGCGGATGTCCATGCGCACCGAGGCGTAGAACTTCAGGGCCCGGCCACCGGTCGTGGTCTCCGGGGAGCCGAACATCACACCGATCTTCTCGCGGAGCTGGTTGATGAAGATCGCGGTGGTCTTGGACTGGTTGAGCGCGCTGGTGATCTTCCGCAGGGCCTGGCTCATCAGACGGGCCTGCAGACCCACGTGCGAGTCGCCCATCTCGCCCTCGATTTCCGCGCGCGGCACCAGGGCCGCGACGGAGTCGATGACGATCAGGTCGAGCGCACCGGAGCGGACCAGCATGTCGACGATCTCGAGGGCCTGCTCGCCGTTGTCCGGCTGGGACAGGATGAGGTTGTCGATGTCGACGCCGAGCTTCTTGGCGTACTCGGGGTCGAGGGCGTGCTCGGCGTCGATGAACGCCACCGAGCCGCCCGCCCGCTGGGCGTTGGCCACCGCGTGCAGGGTGAGGGTGGTCTTACCGGAGGACTCCGGTCCGTACACCTCCACCACACGGCCGCGGGGGATGCCGCCGACGCCGAGCGCGACGTCAAGCGCGGTCGACCCGGTGGGGATGACCTCGATGGGCTCATTCGGCCGCTCGCCCATGCGCATCACTGCGCCCTTGCCGAATTGCCGTTCAATCTGTGCGAGCGCGGCGTCGAGCGCCTTCTCGCGGTCGGTTCCTGCCATGGGTTCCACCCGGTTTGCTTGAGTCGATCGCTTCACGTCAAAGACGCTAACGCCTGCCACTGACAATGCGCCCCGACGGCCGCCCGGCCTGTGGATAACTCGGGCGTTCCGCCCGCCTCGATCCACCGGCGCAGGCCGGGGATCCCCCCGTGGACCCCCGGAACAACGCCTCCGGAACCCCTATATGAATGGATGTTCGATTTTGCTGTCAAGCGCACCACGCGGCGGAAGCGGAAGCAGTCGGTCGGGCGGCCGAGGCCGGCCGCCAGGACGTCAGGCCGGGCGGTCGCCGTCCCCGGGACCCGTCAGCACGCGCCGCACGCGTGCGAAGAGGGGCGATCCGCCGCGGCGGTGGTGACCGTGGACACGCGGGTCGTCCGTGACGTCGTACCGCTTCACGTACGCCCCCAGGAAGGCCTGCAGGGTCGCGACCGCCGGGATGGCGACCAGGGCGCCGACCGCGCCGAGGAGCGCCGTGCCCGCGATGACCGACCCGAAGGCGACCGCCGGGTGGATGTCCACGCTCTTGGCGGTGAGCTTGGGCTGCAGGACGTAGTTCTCGAACTGCTGGTAGATCACGACGAAGATCAGCACCCACAGCGCGTACCAGGGGTCCACGGTGAAGGCGATCAGCATCGGCAGGGCACCCGCCAGATACGTGCCGATCGTCGGGATGAACTGCGAGACCAGGCCGACCCAGACCGCGAGCACGGGGGCGTACGGCACTTCCAGGACCTGCAGCAGGATGTAGTGCGCGATTCCGGAGATCAGCGCCATCAGGCCCCGGGAGTAGAGATAACCGCCGGTCTTGTTGACCGCGATCTCCCAGGCGCGCAGCACCTCGGCCTGCTTGGCGGGCGGCAGCACGGAGCACAGCGCGCGCCGCAGCCGCGGCCCGTCGGCGGCGAAGTAGAACGAGAACAGCAGGATCGTCAGGAGCTGGAAGAGGCCGCCGAGCACCTGCGCCGAGACGTCCAGGACGCCGCTCGCGCTGTTCTGCACGTACTTCCGCAGCCAGTCGGAGTGGATCAGGCTGTCCTGGACCTCGACCCGGGACAGGTCCGTGTCGAAGGTCATGTTGATCCAGCGGATGACCTTGTCCAGGTAGTCCGGGAAGTCCTCGACCATGTCGACGATCTGGCCCGCGAGCATCGATCCCATCATGGTGATGAAGCCCGCGCTCGCGACCACGACGCCCAGGAAGACGATGGCCGTGGCCAGACCCCGGCGCAGCCCACGCGCCGCCATCCAGCTCACGGCCGGCTCGACGGCGAGGGCCAGGAAGAACGCGATCAGGATGTTGATCAGCAGCCCGGTGAGCTGGTGGAAGGCCCAACTGCCGAGCTGGAAACAGGCGACCAGGGCGAGCGCGAGCACCATCGCCCGCGGCAGCCAGCGCGGCATGCCGGCGCCACGCGCCTGCTCGGCCCCGGCGGGGGGCTGGGCGGGCGGGGTGGTGCCGGGCGGTGCTGCCTCGGAGGTGATCTGCGCGGTCTCGTCTGTGGGTGCCACCGTGCCAGTCTCGCCCACGCCACCGAGATTCAGCCGCCGCCCCCGGATTTAGCGATCCAGCCGAAACATAAAGTGCTCTCCGCGCGCGAGGGGAACGCCTGCGCGACGCCCTGTCAGCGCTTTTCGGCCGGTACGTCCATGGCCGAGCACACCACCCGCCACACGTCCTTCGCGTCCCAGCCCGCGTCCAGCGCCTGGTGCACCGTGCGCCCGCCGAGGCCCGTCATCACATGATCGCGCGCGAAGGTGTCGGCGTATCCCGCGCCGAAGTGAGCCGCCATCCGCTGCCAGAAGACCGTCAACCGCATGCCTTCAGTATCGCGCCCCTGAGAGTGCAGCCCGGCGCAGAGGGCTTGCCGAGGCGGCGTTCCGCCCTACCTTCGGAACATGGCCGAAAACGGAGCGTCACCGCACGCCGCTTCCTCCCCGCTCGCCCGCGCCGAGCAGTTCGTCTGGCTCACCGCGCGCGTCCTCGAACAGCGCCGGTTCGCGTACCACTTCCTGGACGGCGGCTCCTGGAACGCCGACGCCGTGGAGACCGCGCTGTCCGCGTACGCCAACGAGGACGGCGGATACGGCCACGCCCTGGAGCCCGACCTGCGCGGCCCCGTGAGCCAGCCGCTGCACACCGGGCACGCGCTGCGCGTCCTGGACACCATCCGGCGCTGCGGCGGCATGCGCGTGGAGCGCGTGTGCCGCTATCTGACCGCGGTGTCGACGGCCGAAGGCGCGCTGCCCGCGATCCATCCCAGCCAACGCGGCTACCCCTCGGCGCCGTTCGTGCCCGTGGTGGACAACCCGCCGAGCGAACTGCTCGCCACCGGCCCCGTGGTGGGCCTGCTGCACCGCAACGAGGTGTGGCACGCCTGGCTGTTTCGCGCCACCGACTTCTGCTGGCAGAGCGTGGAGTCCCTGGAGAAGTCGCATCCGTACGAGATCATGGCGGCCGTCGCCTTCCTGGACGGGGCTCCCGACCGCCCGCGCGCGGAGGCGGCCGCCGACCGGCTCGGCCGCCTCGTACGCGAACAGCACCTGGTGGCCCTCGACCCCGAGCGTGCCGACGCCAACCCGATCCCTCCGGGGTACGGCCCCGGCGAGCACCACTTCGCGCACGACTTCGCGAAGGCACCCGAATCGCTCGCCCGCGCGTGGTTCACGGACGACGAGATGACGCGTTCCCTGGACTTCCTGCTGAACGACCAACAAGAAGACGGCGGTTGGCCGATCCGGTGGAGGCAGTGGGCTCCCAGTACGGCTCTGGAGTGCCGCCCGATGGTCACGATCGAGGCGTTGCGCACACTGCGGGCGTACGGGCGGCGCATCGGCTGAGGCCCGCCACCCCGGCCCGTCGCCCCGGCCGTCCGTCAGCCGGCCATGGCCCGCACCCCCGCCGTGACGAGCACGGCCGCCGCGATCACGAGGAGGAAGGGCGCGCGCAGCAGCAGCGCCACGGCGGCCGCGGCGAGTCCGGCCGCCTTGGCGTCGAGCACGAGGGTCCTGCCGTCGGCGAAGGTCTGCTGGGCCGTGAGAGCGGCCAGCAGCGCCACCGGCAGCAGCGCGGCCATGCGCTTGACGAGCGGCCGCTCCAGGGCGCCCACGGGCACGAGGAGGCCCGCCAGCTTGACGGCGTAGCAGCCGACGGCGGTCACGGCGATGGCGGTCCAGATGTTCAACGGTCTTTTCCTTGCGTGCTGTTGGACGTCGTGCCGTCCGTGCTGTGGGGCTTCGGGCCGTCTGCCTCAGGTGCGGAGGCTTTACGGCCCACTCCGTAGAGGACCATCGGCACGGCCAGCGCCGCGGCGAGAACCGGCACTCCCTGGGGCAGCACCGAAAGCAGTCCGAGGCCCAGAAGGACGGCGATTGCGGCGACCGCGCGCTCCGTTGCGGTGCGCACCATCGGGGCGAGCAGCGCGAGGAACACGGCGGGACCCGCGGCGTCGAGGCCCCAGGTGTCGGTGTCACCGATGGCCTCCGCGCCGAGTGCCCCCAGGAGCGTGGTGAGGTTCCACAGGAGGTACAGGCTGATTCCGGTGACGGCGAAGCCGATGCGGACGGCCCGTCGCCCCGACTGCGCGAGGGAGACGGCCGTCGTCTCGTCGATCACGAAGTGGGCGGCCAGGGGGCGCACCGCGCGCGGGAGGGCGAGCAGTTGGGAGAGCCGCAGCCCGTAGAAGGCGTTGCGCATGCTGAGGAAGACGGCTCCCACCGAGGCCGTGAGCGGACTGCCGCCACCCGCGAGCGCGCCCACCAGGGCGAACTGCGAGGCTCCGGTGAACGCCAGCAGGCTCAGCGCACAGGTCTGCAGCACGGTGAGCCCGCTGCCGGCCGAGGTGACGCCGAAGGCGAAGCCGGAGAGGCCGACGGCGACTCCGACGCCGAGGGCGTCCCGGACCACGGCGGAGTCGGGACGGTTCGGGGCGTCGGCGCCGTCAGAACGGCTCAGGACGTCGGCGCCGTCCGGGCGGGCCGTTACGTCAACGGCGTCGGCGTCGGCCGGGCCCCGGGGTATGTCTGCGGATGATGTTCGTTCTGCCACGCCGTGGACGCTACGAGGAGGGCGTCCGAGCGGTCTTGTACGTTCTTGCGCTCCCGCTGGTAGGCGCCCGGAGGCACCCCGACGATCCGCGCGAAGTGCCGGTTCAGGTGCGGCTGGTCGGCGAACCCCACGGCGACGGCCGCCTCCGCGGGCGTCGTACCGGCGTCCAGGAGACGGCGGGCGCGCCGCACGCGCGCGTCGGTGAGCCAGGCGTGCGGCGGCATGCCGTAGGCGTCACGGAAGGCGCGCAGCAGGGCGAAGGAACTCACGCCGAGACCGGCGGCGAGCCGCTCCAGGCTCGGCGGGTCGACGAGCCGCTCTTCCAGGACGGCACGCGCGCGTGCCGCGACCCCCGCGCCCGCCGAGGGCACACCGCGCTGCGGCAGGTTGCCGCCGTTCAGCCGCAGCAGCCTGGTGACGGCCACCTTCAGGAACGTGTCGGCGGCGAGCGCGTTGGCTTCCTCGGCGGCCCGCAGCACCCGGTGGATCAGGGTCACGGCGTACGGGTCCTCCAGCACCGGCAGGACGAAGCCGGGCGTCCCGCGCAGGGTGGTCGTCTCCGCGGCGATGGCGGCGACCACGTCCGGGGCCGGGTAGACCGCGCCGTACAGCCAGCCCTCGGGGTCTCCGGCGCGGCCCGTGTGCGGGGTCTCGGGGTTGATCAGGGCGAGGCTGCCGGGTCCCGCGTGCCGGTCGGCGCCGCTGTGCCGGAAGACGTCGACGCCTTCGAGGACCGCGGCCATCACGAAGTGCTCGTGGGTGTGGCGCGCGAAGGTCTTGCGGACGTAGCGCGCCCGCAGCAGGTCGACGCCGGGCAGCTCCGCGTACGTCCAGTGCCGCGCCTGCTCCGCCGAACCTGCCATACCTCCATTCTGCGCCGTCGGCGCAAACCCTTTTTCGCAGGTCGGGGCCATTGTCAGTGGCGGGGTGCACGATGGGGTCATGGTCAGGTCCGCCCGCAGCCCCCGCGCTGCCCTCGACGGCTTCTCCCCCGCGACCCGCGGCTGGTTCACGGGAGCCTTCTCCGCGCCCACGTCCGCCCAGGCCGGGGCGTGGCAGGCGATCGCGGAGGGCTCGGACGTGCTGGTGGTCGCCCCGACCGGCTCCGGCAAGACCCTGGCCGCCTTCCTCGCCGCCCTGGACCAGCTCGCCTCGACCCCGCCCCCGGCCGACCCCAAGAAGCGCTGCCGGGTGCTTTACGTATCGCCCCTGAAGGCCCTCGCGGTCGACGTGGAGCGCAATCTGCGCAGCCCGCTCACCGGCATCCGCCAGGAGTCCGTGCGCCTCGGCCTGCCCGAGCCCGAGGTGCGGGTGGGCATCCGCTCCGGGGACACCCCGGCGGCCGAGCGCCGCGCCCTGTCCACCCGCCCGCCGGACATCCTGATCACGACGCCCGAGTCACTGTTCCTGATGCTCACGTCCGCCGCGCGGGACGCCCTGACGGGCATCGAGACGGTGATCCTGGACGAGGTGCACGCCGTCGCGGGCACCAAGCGCGGCGCCCACCTGGCCCTGTCCCTGGAGCGCCTGGACACGCTCCTGAAGCGCCCCGCGCGCCGGATCGGCCTGTCGGCGACGGTCCGCCCGGTGGACGAGGTGGCGCGATATCTGTCGCCCCAGCGCCGCGTGGAGATCGTGCAGCCCGCGTCGGGCAAGGAATTCGACCTCTCCGTGGTCGTCCCGGTCGAGGATCTCGGCGAGCTGGGCGGCTCCCCGGCGACCGACACCGACCAGAGCGCGGAGCGCCCCTCGATCTGGCCGCACGTCGAGGAGCGCATCACCGACCTCGTGCAGGCGCACCGCTCGACGATCGTCTTCGCCAACTCCCGCCGCCTGGCGGAGCGCCTGTGCAACCGCCTCAACGAGATCGCGTACGAGCGAGCGACGGGCGAGGCCCTGCCGGACGACCACAGTCCGGCGGAGGTGATGGCGCAGTCGGGCGCCGCGCAGGGCGCGCCGCCCGTGCTCGCCCGCGCCCACCACGGCTCGGTCTCCAAGGAGCAGCGCGCCCAGGTCGAGGAGGACCTGAAGGCGGGCCGGCTGCCCGCCGTGGTCGCCACGTCCAGCCTGGAGCTGGGCATCGACATGGGCGCGGTGGACCTGGTGGTGCAGGTCGAATCGCCCCCCTCCGTGGCCTCAGGGCTGCAGCGGGTGGGCCGCGCGGGGCACCAAGTGGGCGCGGTCTCCACGGGAGTCGTCTTCCCGAAGTACCGCGGTGACCTGGTCCAGGCCGCCGTCGTCACGGAGCGGATGCGCACGGGCTCGATCGAGTCCCTGCGGGTCCCGGCGAACCCCTTGGACGTGCTGGCCCAGCAGCTCGTCGCGATGGTGGCGCTCGACAGCTGGCAGGTGGACGACCTGCTGGCGGTGGTCCGCCGCGCCGCGCCGTTCGCCGCGCTCCCGGAGTCCGCGTTCACGTCCGTCCTGGACATGCTCGCCGGCCGCTATCCGTCCGACGCGTTCGCGGAGCTGCGCCCGCGCGTGGTGTGGGACCGCGTCGCGGGCACGGTCACCGGGCGGCCGGGGGCGCAGCGCCTCGCGGTCACCTCGGGGGGCACGATTCCCGACCGCGGTCTCTTCGGCGTCTTCCTCGCGGGCGCCGACCCGAAGAAGGGCGGCGGCCGCGTCGGCGAGCTCGACGAGGAGATGGTCTACGAATCCCGCGTGGGCGACGTCTTCACCCTCGGCACGAGCTCCTGGCGCATCGAGGACATCACCCGCGACCGCGTCCTGGTCTCCCCTGCTCCCGGCGTCCCCGGAAGGCTGCCGTTCTGGAAGGGCGACCAGCTCGGCCGCCCGCTCGAACTGGGCCGCGCCGTGGGCGCGTTCCTCCGGGAGGTCGGCTCGCTGCCCGAGGCCGACGCGCGCGGACGCCTGCTCGCCGCGGGCCTCGACACCTGGGCCGCGGACAACGTCCTGGCGTACCTCTCCGAGCAGCGCGAGGCCTGCGGCCACATCCCGGACGACCGCACGATCGTGGTCGAGCGCTTCCGCGACGAGCTGGGCGACTGGCGCGTCGTGGTGCACTCCCCGTTCGGCGCCCAGGTGCACGCGCCCTGGGCGCTGGCCCTCGGCGCCCGCCTCACCGAGCGGTACGGCATGGACACCCAGGTCATGCACGCCGACGACGGCATCGTGCTGCGCCTGCCGGACGCCGACCTGATGGGCCTCGACCTGCTCGACCAAGACCCGGTGGACGTCACCGTGGACTCGGCGTTCGACCCCGAACAGGCCCCCGTGGGCGCGGGCGACGTGGCCTTCGACAAGGGCGAGGTCCGCCAGATCGTCACCGACCAGGTGGGGGGCTCAGCGCTGTTCGCCTCCCGGTTCCGTGAGTGCGCCGCCCGCGCGCTGCTGCTGCCGCGCCGCAGCCCGGGCAAGCGCACGCCCCTGTGGCAGCAGCGCCAGCGCGCCGCCCAGCTCCTCGAAGTCACCAGTGAGTTCGGCTCCTTCCCGATCGTCCTGGAGGCCGTCAGGGAGTGCCTCCAGGACGTCTTCGACGTACCGGGCCTGACCGAGCTGATGGGCGACATCGAGTCCCGCAGCGTCCGCCTCGTCGAGGTCACCACCCAGGAGCCGTCCCCCTTCGCCCGCTCCCTCCTGTTCGGGTACGTGGCGCAGTTCCTGTACGAGGGCGACTCACCGCTGGCCGAGCGCCGCGCCGCCGCCCTGTCCCTGGACTCCCGCCTCCTCGCCGAGCTGCTTGGCCAGGCGGAACTGCGCGAGCTGCTCGACACCGACGTCCTCACCACCCTGGAGCAGGAGCTCCAGTGGCTCACGGAGGACCGCCGCGTCAAGGACGCCGAAGGCGTGGCCGACCTGCTGCGCCTCCTCGGCCCGCTCACGGACGCCGAGCTGGCCGAGCGCGGCGCGGAGCCCGATTGGGCCGCGGAGCTGGCCAGCGCCCGCCGCGCCATCCGCGTCCGCGTCGCCGGGGCGGACCACTGGGCGGCGATCGAGGACGCGGGCCGCCTGCGGGACGCGCTCGGCACGGCGCTGCCGGTCGGCGTCCCGGAGGCCTTCACCGAGCCCGTCAAGGACCCCTTGGGCGACCTCCTCGCGCGCTACGCCCGCACGCACGGCCCGTTCACGTCCGCCGCGGCGGCCGCCCGCTTCGGCCTGGGCGCGGCGGTCACGGACGGGGCGCTGCAGCGCCTGGCGGCGAACGGCCGTGTCGTACAAGGAGAGTTCCATCCGGCGGGGATCGGCCAGGAGTGGTGCGACGCCACCGTCCTGCGCCGACTGCGCCGCCGCTCCCTCGCCGCCCTGCGGCACGAACTGGAACCGGTGCCACCGGCCGCCCTCGCCCAATTCCTGCCGCAGTGGCAGCACTTGAGCGGGCACGGCCTGCGCGGAATCGACGGCCTGGTGCGCGCCATCGAGCAGCTCCAGGGCGCATCGGTCCCGGCGTCCGCCCTGGAGAAGCTCGTCCTGCCCTCCCGCGTCACCGGATACACCCCCGCGATGCTCGACGAGCTGACAGCGGCCGGCGAGGTGGTCTGGGCGGGCGCCGGAGCACTCCCCGGCAAGGACGGCTGGATCAGCCTGTATCTGGCGGACGCGGCCCCGCTCCTCCTCCCGCAGCCCCACCCCCTGGAGCTCACCGCACTCCACCAGTCCGTCCTGGACACCCTCTCCGGAGGCTACGGATTGTTCTTCCGGCAGATCGCCGACCAGGTACGCGCCACCACGCATCCGGACGCCTCCGACCCCCAACTGGCGGACACCGTATGGGACCTGGCGTGGTCCGGCCGCCTCACCAACGACACGCTCACCCCCATGCGCAACCTCCTGGGCTCGGGCCGCACCGCGGGTTCCACCGCCCACCGGGCCAAGCGCGGCATCCCGCGCGGGCGGTACGGCTCGCTCACGGCCGCGGCCCGCCCGGCCTCGCGCACCGGCCCGCCCACGGTCGCGGGCCGGTGGTCGCTGCTGCCCGCCCGCGAGCCCGACCCGACCCTGCGGGCCCACGCCCTGGCCCGCACACTCCTCGACCGGCACGGCGTGGTGACCCGCGGAGCGGTCGCGGCGGAAGGCGTGGAGGGCGGCTTCTCGGCGGCGTACCGCGTCTTGTCGGCCTTCGAGGACAACGGCCAGGCACGCCGGGGCTACGTGGTGGAGGGCCTGGGGGCCGCACAGTTCGCGATGGACGGCGCGGTGGACCGACTGCGGGCGGGGGCCAACGCCCGTGAGCGCGCGGACACTTCCCGACCGTCCGACGCCCAGGCGGTCGTCCTGGCAGCCGCCGACCCCGCCAACGCATACGGCGCGGCGCTGCCCTGGCCGGAGCCCCCCACCGAAGCCGGCCACAAGCCGGGCCGCAAGGCAGGCTCACTGGTCGTCCTGGTCGACGGCGAGCTGACCCTGTACATGGAACGCGGCGGCAAGTCACTGCTCGCCTGGCCCACCGCACCGGCTGACACACCCCCCTCGGAGGACCCACGTCTACCGGCCGCCGCCGAGGCACTGGCCTCCGCGGCCAAGGCGGGCGCCCTGGGCACGGTCACCGTAGAACGAATCAACGGCTCCGCCTCCCTGACGTCCCCCTACGCCCCACTCCTGGAACAAACAGGCTTCCACGCCACCCCTCGCGGCCTACGCCTCCGCCCCTGACCCCACCGGCCGAACAACCGCCAACGAACCGGAGGGGCCGTGCCACAACGGACCGCAAGGCGAAAGGCGAGCAACCGCCCCCGGCGAAAAGGCGACCGGCGACCCCACCACCAGCACCACCCAGGCACCCAGACACCCAGACACCCAGGCGCCCAGACACCCAAAAGCGCCCAAGCCACCCACCCCGCCCAAGGCGCCCCCGCCAGCAAAAGTGCAACGCTAACCCCATGCCCGAAGGAGACACAGTCCACCAAACGGCCCACCGCCTGCACAAAGCCCTGGCCGGACACCCCCTCACCCGCTCCGACCTCCGCGTCCCCCAACACGCCACGGCCGACCTAACCGACCGCACCGTCCTGGACGTGACCCCGCGCGGCAAGCACCTCCTCACCCGGGTAGAAGGCGGCCTCACCCTCCACTCGCACCTGGGCATGGACGGCTCCTGGCGGGTGTACGCCCCGCAGGAGCGCTGGCGCGGCGGCCCCGCCCACCAGATCCGAGCAGTCCTCGCGACCGCCGCCCACACGGCCGTGGGCTACCGCCTCCCGGTCCTGGAACTGCTCCGCACCGCCGACGAACCCCGCGCGGTGGGCCACCTGGGCCCGGACCTCCTGGGCCCCGACTGGGACCCGGAGCAGGCGCTGCGCAACCTCCGCGCAGCCCCCGAACGCCCGCTGGGCGAGGCCCTGCTGGACCAGCGCAACCTCGCGGGCATCGGCAACATCTACAAGAGCGAGCTCTGCTTCCTGCTCGGCGCCACCCCCTGGCTCCCGGTAGGCGAGCTCCCCGAGGAGACGGCGGCCCGCCTCCCGACCCTGGCGAAGAAGCTCCTGGAAGCCAACCGCGACCGCCCGGCCCGCACGACGACGGGCAGCACCCGCCCGGGACAGCGGCTGTACGTGTACGGCCGCGCGCCACGCCCCTGCCTGCGCTGCGGCACATCCCTGCGCTCGGCGGAGCAGGGCGACGCCACCCGCCGACGCCCCACGTACTGGTGCCCGACCTGCCAACAGGGCCCCACCCCCTGACGAAGCGCGGCCACCCCCCACCCAGCCCCCGCAACCGACAGACAACCCACAACCACGACCACGCAGGCCAGTTGACGCCCCGTCAGATACCGCCGTACGGTCCCGCCATGGCCATAACGGCGTACGACCTCACCGGCCGCACCGCGTTCGTCACCGGCGCCGCCGGCGGAATCGGCCGAGCCACCGCCGTACTCCTCGCCGAGGCGGGCGCGACAGTGCACTGCGCCGACCTCGACGCCCAGGGCCTCAAGGAAACGGCCACCCGCATCAAGGCGGACGGCGGCACCGCGTCCACGTACACCCTGGATGTCGCCGACAAGGCACAGGTCGACCAGGCCGTGGCCGAGGCCACCGCCCCGTCGGGCCGCCTGGACGTAATGGCGGCCATCGCCGGGATCATGCACAGCAGCCCGGTCCTGGAGACCCGCGACGAGGATCTCGACCGGGTTCTGGCCGTGAACTTCAAGGGAGTGCTGTACGCGTGCCAGGCGGCGGCCCGCGCGATGATCGACGCGGGCGCGGGCGGCAGCATCGTGACGATGGCGTCGAGCGCCGTCGACACCAGCCACCCCGGCCTGCTCTGCTACGCCTCCGCGAAGGCGGCCGTCGTCCAGCTGACGAAGACGCTGGCGACGGAGGTCGGCCCGCACGGCATCCGCGTCAACGCCGTTGCCCCGGGGTGGACTCGTACGCCGATGACGCATCGTCACGAGGAGGACGCCCAGGCGGCGACGGAGGCCGCGCTGGCGCGCAGGTCACCCCTCGGCAGGGTCGGCGAACCCGAGGACGTGGCGCACGCAGTGCTGCACCTGGCGTCGGACGCGTCCTCGTTCACGACGGGCCAGATCCTCCGCCCGAACGGCGGCGTCGCCATGCCTTGGTGACCCAGGCACGCAGCGACCTCGCCCCAGCCCCGGACGCGGACCCGGACTCCACACCCACCTTCGCCCCCGACCCATTCCCGGACCCGAACCCCGAACCCACCTCCGGGACCCACCCCTGCCACGGACCACCCCCACCCCCACCGCCCACATCTCCCCCGCCCCCACCCCCACGCACACGCCCCCGCCGCCCCGCCCCCACAGCCCGCCCCTTCGGCACGCAGTGCACCGGCAGCAGACTCAACCCCCACCCCCCGGCCGCGACGGCCCCCTCCAGCACCCCCGCGTCGGGCGCCAGCGCGAGCCGGAAGACGGCCCACCACCACAGCGCGGCAAGCCCCAGTGCCGGCGCCCACCGCAGCATGCGCCCCGCCACGGCTTTCACCTCCCGCCAGGAGCCGGACCGACCGCACGGCCACACCCCAGGAGCCCGCCACCCGACCTGGACGCGGGCCTTCCGAGTCTCCCCCGCCCCGCCCCGACCCGCATCCGATGCCCCTTAGGCACACCCATAGGCACACCCGCCGGGACAGCGCCCCCTCACCGCTCGCCCTCCGGCTCCCCCTGGCCGATCTCCCGCTCGAACCGCGCGAGCCGCCGGTACCCGCGCAGCGCCCGCCCCATGGGAACGATCGGCGCCGGCGTGAGCCGCACCAACGGCTGAAGGACGACCCAGAACATCCCGAGCGTCAGGCTCGCCAGGCAGAACACGGCCTGGCCGCGCTCGGCCGAGGCGTCGGGCCGCGCGAGCCAGAACAGCGCGATGAACTCGGCCACGCAGAGCAGGAACACCACGAAGGCCCAGGCGAACCCCGCCAGGTAGGCAAGGACCGGCTGCCGCGCGAGGTGATCTCCTCGATCCGCGCACGCGTCGCCCGCACCAGCTCGGGCGTCGGCTGCCGGGAAGGGCGTCGAACACGGCGAGGCCTGGACCGCTGTCCGAGAACCGATCAAGCCCGTCCGATCCACCGAGACAACGGCCCACCACCGGCACGCCGACGAAGCCCGGAAAACCTGGCCGGACGCCGCCCACTCGGCCACCCGGCCACCCGACTGGAAACCCGGCAAAAGGCCCCCGGCCAGCCCTATCCGTTCTCGGCCTGGAACATCCAGTGATGCTTCTCCAGATCAGCCGTGATCTGGATGAAGATGTCCTGGCTCACCGGATCCGCGTCCCCGGTGGAGTTCACCCGCTCCCGCATCCGCGTGATCACCGCGCCGAGCGCGTCCACGAGCGTGCCCACGGCGTCGGTGTCCTTGACCCAGCCCTCGGCGACCTTGCCGATGCCGCTGGTCGACGCCACCGTCCCGGCCCGTCCGTCGGGCGAGACGCCCAGGGTCGAGGCGCGCTCGGCGACGGTGTCGGAGTGCAGTCGGGCGGTGTCCACGACCTCGTCGAGCTGCAGGTGCACGGAGCGGAAGCGCGGACCGACCACGTTCCAGTGGATCTGCTTGGCCACCAGGGACAGGTCGACAAGGTCCACGAGGGCTCCCTGCAGGGCCTCGGACACCGTCTTCAGGTCGTCGTCGGGCAACGGGCTCTTCACGACGTACATCGGTTCCTCCGCGTCTCGGCTGTCGGTCGGGGTCGTCCAGAACCACCACCAACCATCGCGCAAGCACGTGATCGCGGCCACTTCGGACAGCGAAAAGCCCCGGCCAATGACCCGGCCGGGGCTCTTCGTGTGCGTGCGGGCCTGCCGTCAGGCGGCGACGACGTCGACCGCCTCCGCAGGCGCCTTGATGGTCACCCGTTCCGGTGGCACGCCGGTCACCGAGACGGAATTGAGCATCGGGCGTACCGGTGCGCGCACCGGTTCCGTTGCCGCTGCCGACTCGGCCAGCTCGGCGAGCGAGAGCTCGTCGCTCACTTCTCGCATGAGCTCGGACATCCGTACGTCAAGCGCGTCGCAGATCGCGGAAAGCAGCTCGGAGGAAGCCTCCTTCTGCCCCCGCTCCACCTCGGAGAGATAGCCGAGTGAGACTCGGGCGGACGAGGAGACTTCGCGCAGAGTACGGCCCTGGCGCTGGCGCTGCCGACGCAGCACGTCACCAAGCAGGCGACGGAGCAGAATCATCGGTGGCTCCCTCCTCGGACCGCGTAGCCGCATCCTTCTCGCCCCACCGTACCGCCTCGCGCGGCGGCCGTGCGGGGAGCGATGTCGTGTTCACTCAGGGCTGCAAACATCAAGTCCCCCCGTTCTGTTCCGTATCCTGTGCCCGCCCATTCCCGGCGCGTTCGCCGGAGAGCTGCCGAAGGAGCAGTCCCAGCACACTGCGTACGCTCTCTGTACGGATTTCCGTACGGTTTCCGTTCAACCGCAGGGCGGCCACATTCCCCTCAGAGCGAAGCGGGGAACCAGGGCCCACGACCGCCACGAACACCGTTCCGACGGACTTGCCGTCCTGCGGATCGGGGCCGGCGACGCCCGTCGTGGCCAGCCCCCAGTCCGCCCCGAGCAGCCCTCGTACGCCCGCGGCCATCTGCAGCGCGACGTCGGCGTCCACGGCCCCGCGGGCGGCGAGCAGCGCGCCGTCCACGCCCAGGACCTGCTGCTTCAGCTCGGTCGCGTACGCCGTCACGGAACCCCGGAAGACCTGCGAGGCACCCGGCACCGCCGTCACCTCGGCGGCCACGAGACCGCCCGTCAGCGACTCGGCGACGGCCAGCGTCTCCCCGCGCTCGCCGAGCAGCCGCAGCACCTCGGCAGCGGCAGCACCGGCCGCGGGAGCGGCGGCGGGAGCGGCAGCAGCCTCAGGGCCACCGGCGGCCACGACGCCACCACCGGCACCGGCCGCCCCCCGCCCCCCGGACATCACTTCGCGGCTCCCCGAGCCGACTCCGGCCCGGCCTCCTCGCGCGCAGCCGCGGACGCGGCCCCGGCCTCCGCCATCCCCTGCCGACGCAGCACAATGGCCTGTTTCACATAGTCGAGCCCGGTCACCACGGTGAGGACGACCGCGACCGCCATCACCCAGAACCGCAGCGTCGCCAGCGGGCCGGTCAGCGCCAGGACGTACATCCCGACGGCCGTGCCCTGCGCGAGCGTCTTCATCTTGCCGCCGCGGCTGGCGGGGATGACGCCGTAGCGGATCACCCAGAAACGCAGCAGCGTGATCCCGAGCTCACGCCCGAGGATCACGCCCGTCACCCACCACGGCAGATCGCCCAGCCAGGACAGACAGATCAGCGCGGACCCCATGATCGCTTTGTCGGCGATGGGGTCGGCGATCTTCCCGAAGTCCGTGACCAGGTTGTACGTACGTGCCAGATGGCCGTCGAAGAGATCGGTGATCATGGCGACGGCGAAGGCGGCCCAGGCGAACGAGCGCCAGGCCGGGTCGTACCCGCCGTCGGCGAGCAGCAGCATCACGAAGCCGGGCACGAGCAGCAGCCGGATCATGGTCAGCATGTTCGCGACGTTCCACAGACTGGCCTGGTCGACCGCCGCGGCGCCCAGCTTTCCGCCGCGCACCGGCTTCGCGCCGTGCGCGCCGGAGCCGCCCGCCGCGGATGCCGGGACTTGGGTCATCTGCCCACCCCTTCCGCGGCGCCCTGGGACCGGCCCGCGCCGGGGCCCTCGGACCCGGACCCAACGGGTCCGGTTTCCAGGAGCTCGCACTGCTCAGCCACCAGATCCACGCCTTCCGTGCCGACCACCTTTGCCACGACCATACGGCCGACGCGCAAGGCCTCCCCAGCCGTCGCGTCCGCGAAGCGGATCTGGCCGTCCGTCTCGGGCGCCTGGTGCGCGGCACGCCCGAGGGCGCCGTCCTCGTCGTCCACGGACTCGATCAGCACCTCGATGCGCTCGCCGAGGCGCTCCTCGGCGCGCTGCGAGGTCAGCTGCTCCGCGAGCCGCGAGACCCGCGCGAGGCGCTCGTCGACGACGTCCTGGTCGAGCTTGTGGTCGTACGTCGCCGCTTCGGTGCCCTCCTCGTCGGAGTACCCGAAGACGCCGATGGCGTCGAGCCGCGCGCCCGTGAGGAAGCGCTCCAGCTCGGCGACGTCGGCCTCGGTCTCGCCGGGGAAGCCGACGATGAAGTTGGACCGGACACCGGCCTGCGGGGCCTTGCTCCGGATGGTGTCGAGCAGCTCCAGGAAGCGGTCGGTGTCCCCGAAGCGCCGCATCGCGCGCAGCACGCCGGGCGCGGAGTGCTGGAAGGACAGGTCGAAGTACGGCGCGACCTTCTCCGTGGACGTCAGGACGTCGATGAGCCCGGGGCGCATCTCGGCGGGCTGCAGGTAGCTGACGCGGACGCGCTCGATGCCGTCGACGGCGGCCAGCTCGGGAAGCAGCGTCTCCAGGAGGCGGATGTCGCCGAGGTCCTTGCCGTACGAAGTGTTGTTCTCGGAGACCAGCATGACCTCCTTGACGCCCTGCTCGGCCAGCCAGCGCGTCTCGCCCAGCACGTCCGAGGGGCGGCGGGAGATGAACGAGCCGCGGAAGGACGGGATGGCGCAGAAGGAGCACCTGCGGTCGCAGCCGGAGGCCAGCTTCACCGAGGCGACCGGGTTGCTGCCCAGACGGCGGCGCAGGGGCGCACGCGGCCCGGAGGCGGGTGCGACGCCCTCGGGCAGGTCGACGGGCGCGTGGCCCGGCAGGGAGACCTCCGTGCCCGCTTCCTGGCGCTCCGCGGGGCTGATCGGGAGCAGCTTGCGGCGGTCGCGCGGGGTGTGCGAGGCGTGGATGCCGCCGTTGAGGATGGTTTGGAGGCGGTCGGAGATGTCGGCGTAGTCGTCGAAGCCGAGGACGCCGTCGGCCTCGGGCAGCGCCTCGGCCAGATCCTTGCCGTAGCGCTCGGCCATGCAGCCGACGGCCACGACGGCCTGGGTTCTGCCGTGACCCTTGAGGTCATTGGCTTCGAGCAGGGCGTCTACGGAGTCCTTCTTGGCGGCTTCGACGAAGCCGCAGGTGTTGACGACTGCGACGTCCGCGTTCTCGGCGTCCTCCACGAGGTCCCAGCCGTCCGCCTCCAAGCGGCCTGCGAGCTCCTCCGAGTCCACCTCGTTACGGGCGCAGCCAAGCGTGACAAGGGCGACAGTGCGGCGTTCGGGCATGGAATCAAGACTACTTCGTCCATGCGTCGGCGCCCGCCGCCAGGGTTCCTGGTGCTCGCGACGGGCGCTCGGGACGGAGCAGGTCAGCCGACTTCCGGGTCACCCTTCGTGTACGAGAGGCGCTCGACCTGGCCCGGTTCGAATTCGTTGTCGACGGGCTTGCCGTTCACGAACAGCTTGATCGCGCCGGCGTCGCCGAGCACGAGATCGATCTTCTGCTTGTCCTGGAAGGTCTTGGTCTCGCCCTGCTTGAGCAGGCCGTCGAACAGCTGCCGGCCGTTGTGGTCCTTCACGGAGATCCAGCTGCGGCCGTCGGCGGCGTCGACCTTGACGGTCACCTTGTCCCGCGGCACCCCGGCGACGGCGCTGTCCGAGGGGTCGGGCTTGGGATCGGCGGGCTTGCTGCCGGTGGGCTTGGGCGCGGCGGTCTTGCTGGGCGTGGAGCCCTCGGCGACCTGCTGGCCGCCGTCGCTGTCGTCGTCGCCGCTGAAGGCGGTGTACCCGACGAAGGCGATCACGGCGACGATGGCGGCCACCATGGCCGCGGTCCAGTTCGGCCGGCGCGGGTCGGAGCGGATCCGCTCGGCCTCGAACAGCGGCGCGGCCGGGGTGGGCGCGGGCGGCCTGCCGCCGTGGCCCTCGTCGTAGCGCGCGATCAGCGGGGCGGGGTCGATGCCGACGGCACGCGCGAGCGTACGGATGTGCCCGCGCGCGTAGACGTCGCCGCCGCAGCGCGAGAAGTCGTCCTGCTCGATCGCGTGCACGATCGGGATGCGCACCCGGGTGGACGTACTGATCTCGTCGACGGTCAGCCCCGCGTCGACACGCGCCTGCCGCAGGACGTGCCCGACCGAGGGACGGTCTTCCGCGGGCCGCTCGGCCGCGGGGCCGTCCTCGGGGAGGGGGTTCTCTGTGGGGCGGGCGTCTGAAGGGTGGTCGTCTTCAGGGGAGTTGCCGATGGACACGGGTGCGCCTTTCGAGCGTGTAGCCACCTGCCGGACATTCAGTCTAGGGGGGCCGAGAAAGGGTGGGGCAACCGGGCGGACGGACTTTGTACGCCATCAGAATGGCCGGACATCCTGATGGTGGGACATGCTGGTGTTCTTCCCCTCAACTTGACGTGAGGCGAAGAGAAACGGTTGCGTGCGTTCTCAGACGGGTCAGCCGTCATCCGTACGGGTGAACCGGCTCCGTACGAATCAAACCACTCCGTCAGTCAGCCTCCCCGCGGATCACCGCGAGCACTCCATCCAGCTCATCGGGTTTCACAAGAACGTCACGTGCTTTGGAGCCCTCGCTCGGTCCGACGATGTTCCGCGACTCCATGAGGTCCATGAGACGGCCCGCCTTGGCGAAGCCGACCCGCAGCTTGCGCTGGAGCATCGACGTGGACCCGAACTGGGTGGAGACGACCAGCTCGGCGGCCTGGCACAGCAGGTCGAGATCGTCGCCGATCTCCTCGTCGATCTCCTTCTTCTGCTTGGTGGCCACGGTGACGTCGTCGCGGAAGACGGGCGCCATCTGGTCCTTGCAGTGCTGGACGACCGCGGCGACCTCGTCCTCGGTCACGAAGGCGCCCTGCATACGGGTGGGCTTGTTGGCGCCCATGGGCAGGAACAGGCCGTCGCCCTTGCCGATCAGCTTCTCGGCGCCCGGCTGGTCGAGGATGACGCGGCTGTCGGCGAGCGAGGAGGTCGCGAAGGCGAGCCGTGAGGGAACGTTTGCCTTGATCAGGCCGGTCACGACGTCCACGGACGGCCGCTGGGTGGCGAGCACCAGGTGGATGCCGGCGGCGCGCGCGAGCTGCGTGATGCGGACGATCGAGTCCTCGACGTCGCGCGGCGCGACCATCATCAGGTCCGCCAGCTCGTCGACGATCACCAGCAGGTACGGATAGGTCCTGAGCTCGCGCTCGCTGCCCTCGGGCGTCTTGAGCTTGCCGTCGCGCACGGCCTGGTTGAAGTCGTCGATGTGCCGGTAGCCGAACGCCGCGAGGTCGTCGTAGCGCAGGTCCATCTCGCGTACGACCCACTGGAGCGCCTCGGCCGCGCGCTTGGGGTTGGTGATGATCGGCGTGATCAGGTGCGGGATGCCCTCGTACGCGGTGAGCTCGACGCGCTTGGGGTCGACGAGGACCATGCGGACGTCCTCGGGGGTGGCCCGCACCATGATCGACGTGATCAGACAGTTGATGCACGACGACTTGCCGGAACCGGTGGCTCCGGCGACGAGGATGTGCGGCATCTTCGCCATGTTGGCCATCACGTAGCCGCCCTCGACGTCCTTGCCGAGCGCGACCAGCATCGGGTGATCGTCCTCGGCGGCGTCCGCGAGCCGCAGCACGTCGCCGACCTTGACCATCTCGCGGTCGGTGTTCGGGATCTCGATGCCGACCGCGGACTTGCCGGGAATGGGCGAGATGATCCGCACGTCCGGCGATGCGACGGCGTACGCGATGTTCTTGGCGAGGGCCGTGATCTTCTCGACCTTCACGGCGGGGCCGAGCTCGACCTCGTAGCGCGTGACCGTCGGCCCGCGCGTGAAGCCGGTGACGTCGGCGTCGACCTTGAACTCGGTGAAGACGTTCGAGAGCGAGTCGACGACCGCGTCGTTGGCGGCGCTGCGGGCCTTGCCGGGGCCGCCGCGCTCCAGGAGGTCGAGCGAGGGCAGCGAGTAGGTGATGTCTCCGGAGAGCTGCAGTTGCTCCGCGCGCGGGGGCAGGTCGCGGGGCGCGTCCGGAGCCTCCTTGGTCAGGTCGGGGACGCCGGTGCCCGCGGGCTCCTTGGGCGGATTCCGCCGGCCGGCCACGGGGGCGCCCGCCGCCGGGGCCCCGGTCGCGCGGGCGGGCGGCACCGGCGCGGACCGCTCCTGCTCGTCCCGGTCCACGGAGACGCCGTGCGTGAGGTCGGCGACCAGGGCCGAGGGCGGCATGCCGTGCATCACGGCCCCGTCGAGCGCCGCGGCCGCGGCAGCGGCCACGTCCACGGCGTCCATGGGCCGGTCCATGTCGGGCTGCACGGAGGCGCGACGCGGCCTGCGCCGCTTGGACAGGGCCGCCTCCTCGGCCTGGTCCGGCGAGGGCTCCTGCGGGCCTCCTGCGGGCTTCCTGCGGCCTCGGGGGCGCGCGGGCAGGGCCTCACGCCACTGCTCGTCGTACCGCTCGTCGTCGGAGTACTCGCCGTATTCGCCGTACTCCCCCGCCTCCCCCACGGCGGGCTCGCCCTCGAGGACGCCGAGCCGCACGCCGAGCTTTCGCAGCCGCTGCGGAATGGCGTTGACGGGCGTGGCCGTGACGACCAGCAGCCCGAAGACCGTCAGGAGCACAAGCAGCGGCACGGCGAGGACCTCGCCCAGCGCCTTGTTCAGCGGAGTGGACGCGCCCCAGCCGATGAGCCCGCCCGCGTCCCTTATCGCCTGCATGCCGTCCCCGCGCGCGGGCGAACCGCACGCGATGTGCACCTGGCCGAGCACGCCGATGACGAGCGCGGACAGGCCGATCACGATGCGGCCGTTGGCGTCGATCTTCTCGGGGTGCCGGATCAGCCGCACGGCGATGGCCGCGAGCAGTATCGGAACGAGCAGGTCGAGCCGCCCGAAGGCGCCGGTCACCAGCATCTCGACCAGGTCGCCCACGGGGCCGCGCAGATTGGACCAGGTGCCCGCGGCGACGATCAGCGCGAGGCCGAGCAGCAGCAGCGCGAGGCCGTCCTTGCGGTGCGCGGGGTCGAGGTTCTTGGCGCCGCGTCCCACGCCGCGGAACATCGCGCCCACCGCGTGCGCGATGCCGAGCCAGATGGCGCGCACGACGCGGTAGAGACCGTTGGTCGGGTTCGGCGCCGGCTTCGGGGCGGGCTTCTTGGCCGCGGCCTTCTTGGCGGGAGCCTTCGCCGCGGACTTCTTCGCGGGCGCTTTCTTGGCGGCGGCCTTCGCCGGAGCCTTGGTCGGCGCGGCCGCCTTCTTCGCGGGCGTCTTCTTGGCTGCGGGCTGACGTGAGGCCATGGGGTGAGGTTACCGGGGGAGACGACTGTGGACACGTGTGCCTACTGCTTCACCCGTCTGTGTCGCCCTTGTCGGGGAGGCGAACTGACGGGTGCTCACAGCGGACGTACGGAACCTGCGCTTCCGTTCACCGCGCGGACGTACGGAATTGTCGATTCCGTACTCAGCGCGGCGTGCGGAGCCTTCGGCGCGGTGTGCGGCCTTCGCCCGGGTCAGTTCTGTGACGGCACCGAGGGCGCACCGCTGCCGGTGCCAGGCTCCAGGGCGTCAAGAGCCCTGCGCAAACCGGTCAGTTTGCGTTCGAGATGGGCTGCCGTGGCGACGGCGGCGGCGTCCGCCGAGTCGTCGTCGAGCTGCTTGGAGAGCGCCTCGGCCTGCTCCTCGACGGCCGCGAGACGCGCGGACAACTCGGCAAGGAGACCCGCAGGCTCCTTGGTGTCCGCGGCCGCGGCCTTGGCGCCGCCCTCGAGCTGGAGGCGCAGCAGCGCGGCCTGCTCACGCAGTTGGCAGTTCTTCATGTACAGCTCGACGAACACCGAGACCTTGGCGCGCAGCACCCACGGGTCGAAGGGCTTGGAGATGTAGTCCACGGCGCCCGCCGCGTACCCCCGGAAGGTGTGGTGGGGTCCGTGGTTGATGGCGGTGAGGAAGATGATCGGGATGTCCCGGGTCCGCTCCCGCCGCTTGATGTGCGCGGCAGTCTCGAAGCCGTCCATTCCCGGCATCTGGACGTCCAGCAGAATGACCGCGAAGTCGTCCGTCAGCAGCGCTTTGAGCGCTTCCTCCCCGGACGATGCCCGCACCAGCGTCTGATCGAGCGCAGAGAGGATGGCCTCCAGCGCCAGCAGATTCTCCGGCCGGTCATCGACCAGGAGGATCTTGGCCTTCTGCACCATGGCCCGCCCTCCTCGCCCCGGCGGTACACCGGGCGCCGCCCCAGAGGACGGCTCCCTTGCGCCGCCCGTCCTTGTGCCGGTCATGGTAGCCGCACCCCGCCTGTCGCCACACCCTGTCACCGCGATGTCACTGTGCACGTAGCAGAAACGCCGCGGCGGACCAGAAGGTTCCCCGAATACCGCGGTTCTACACGACGTCGGCCACACTCTGTCAGCAACTCCGCGTAATGGTGCGGCTTCTTCCCGACTCAGCGAGCCGCCGCGTCACTCCCCGCGCATCCACTGCCCCATCACCGACAACAGATGATCGGGATCGACCGGCTTGGTCACGTAGTCCGACGCCCCGGAGTCGATGGCCTTCTCCCGGTCGCCCTTCATGGCCTTGGCGGTGAGCGCGATGATCGGCAGCCCGGCGAACTGCGGCATCCTGCGGATCGCCGTCGTCGTCGCGTAGCCGTCCATCTCCGGCATCATGATGTCCATCAGCACGACCGTCACGTCGTCGTGCTGCTCCAGGACTTCGATGCCCTCCCGGCCGTTCTCCGCGTACAGCACGGACAGGCCGTGCTGCTCCAGGACGCTGGTGAGCGCGAACACGTTCCGGATGTCGTCGTCGACGATGAGCACCTTCTCACCGCTGAACTGCAACCGCACGCGCGGGGCCGGCGCCTCCTGGCCCGCGCCGTCCTGCCACTGCTCCGGCGTCCCCGCGGCCCCGGTCCCGGGCTGCCCCGGAAGGGCCCGCGACGGCTCCCCCGCGGGCGGCGCGGACCGGCGGCGGCGCCGGAACAGCTCGGCGGTGCCAGGGGGTGCCTGCGGGGGCCTGGCGGCGGGCGAGCGGGACTCCGGCCGCTCGCCGTTCTCCGTGGGCTCCAGGGCCTCCAGAGCCTCCAGGGCGGGCAGTTCGGCCGCCGTGGGCGACGGCGGGAGCTGGGCGTAGCCCTGCGGCGGCAGTTCGCTGAGGTGCAGGGGCAAATACAGCGTGAAGGTGGAGCCGCGGCCCGGCTCGCTCGCCGCGTGGATCTCGCCGCCGAGCAGCCGCGCGATCTCCCGGCTGATCGACAGGCCGAGGCCCGTGCCGCCGTACTTGCGGCTGGTGGTGCCGTCGGCCTGCTTGAAGGCCTCGAAGATCACCCGCATCTTGCTGGCCGCGATGCCGATGCCGGTGTCGGCCACGGAGAACGCGATCAGGTCGGCGTCGGCGTCCCGCAGCGAGCCGGCCTCCAGAAGCTGCTCCCGGATGGCGTTGGGCACGTCGTTGTTGGCGAGCCTGATGACCAGCTCCACCGCCCCGGAGTCGGTGAACTTCACCGCGTTGGCCAACAGGTTGCGCAGCACCTGAAGGAGTCGCTGTTCGTCCGTGTGCAGCGTCGCGGGCAGCTCCGGCGACACGCGTACGGAGAAGTCGAGCCCCTTCTCCGCGGTCAGCGGGCGGAAAGTGGCCTCTACGTAGTCCACGAGTTGGACGACCGCGATGCGCGTCGGGCTGACGTCCATCTTGCCCGCCTCGACCTTCGACAGGTCGAGGATGTCGTTGATGAGCTGGAGCAGGTCCGAGCCCGCGCCGTGGATCGTCTCGGCGAATTCCACCTGCTTGGGGGTGAGGTTCGCGTCGGCGTTGTCGGCGAGCAACTTGGCGAGGATCAGCAGGGAGTTGAGCGGCGTACGCAGCTCGTGCGACATGTTCGCGAGGAACTCGGACTTGTAGCGCATCGAGACCGCCAGCTGTTCGGCGCGCTCCTCGAGGACCTGGCGAGCCTCTTCGATCTCGGTGTTCTTGACCTCGATGTCGCGGTTCTGCTGGGCGAGCAGCGCGGCCTTGTCCTCCAGTTCGGCGTTGGACTCCTGCAGCGCCTTCTGCCGGTTCTCCAACTCCGCGGAGCGCTCGCGCAGTTGCTCGGTGAGCTCCTGCGACTGCTTGAGCAGGATCTCCGTCTTGGTGTTGACGCTGATCGTGTTGACGCTCGTCGCGATCATCTCGGCGATCTGGCTGAGGAAGTCCTTCTGGATCTGCGTGAACGGCTGGAACGACGCCAGCTCGATGACCCCGAGCACTGTGCCTTCGAAGAGCACCGGCAACACGATGACCTGCGCCGGCGGCGCCTCACCGAGCCCGGAGGCGATCCGCAGATAGCCGGACGGCGCGTTCTCCACGAGGATGGTGCGCCGCTCCTTGGCGGCCGTCCCGATCAGCGTCTCGCCGGGCCTGAACGACGTCGGCATCGATCCCATCGAATAGCCGTAGCTGCCGAGCATGCGCAGTTCGTACGCGTCCTCGTCAGCGCTGAGGTCCTGCGCGTCGTCGGTGGGCATGGCCAGGAAGAACGCGCCGTGCTGCGCCGAGACGACGGGCGTCAGCTCGCTCATGATCAGCGAGGCGACGTCCTCCAGGTCGCGGCGGCCCTGCATCAGGCCGGAGATCCGCGCCAGGTTGCCCTTGAGCCAGTCCTGTTCCTTGTTGGCGAGGGTGGTGTCGCGGAGGTTCGCGATCATCGTGTTGATGTTGTCCTGGAGGACCTGGATCTCGCCCGCCGCGTCCACGTCGATCTTCAGGTTGAGGTCGCCGCGGGTCACCGCCGTGGCGACGGCCGCGATGGCGCGCACCTGCCGGGTGAGGTTCCCGGCCATCTCGTTCACGGACTCCGTCAGGTCGCGCCAGGTGCCGTCGACGTCCCGCACCCGAGCCTGCCCGCCGAGCTGGCCCTCGGTGCCCACCTCGCGCGCCACACGCGTCACCTGGTCGGCGAACGACGACAGCTGGTCGACCATCGTGTTGATGGTGGTCTTGAGCTCCAGGATCTCGCCGCGCGCGTCGATGTCGATCTTCTTGGTGAGGTCGCCCTTGGCGATGGCCGTGGTGACCATCGCGATGTTGCGCACCTGACCGGTCAGGTTGGACGCCATCCCGTTCACGGACTCGGTGAGGTCCTTCCACGTGCCCGAGACTCCCGGGACGCGGGCCTGCCCGCCGAGGATGCCGTCCGTACCCACCTCACGGGCCACCTTGGTGACCTGGTCGGCGAACGAACTCAGCGTCTTCACCATCGTGTTGAAGGTGTCCGCGAGCTGCGCGACCTCGCCGCGCGCCTCGATCGTCACCGTCTTCGTGAGGTCGCCGTTGGCGACGGACGCGGCGACCTGCGAGATGTTCCGCACCTGCATGGTCAGGTTGTTGGCCATCAGGTTGACGTTGTCGCTCAGGTCCTTCCAGATGCCCGTGACGCCGACCACCCGCGCCTGGCCGCCCAGCTTGCCCTCCGTGCCCACCTCGCGGGCCACGCGCGTGACCTGCTCCGCGAACGACGACAGCTGGTCGACCATCGTGTTCACGGTCGTGACGAGCTCGAGGATCTCGCCCTTCGCGTCGACGGTGATCTTCTTGGACAGGTCGCCCATGGCGACGGCCGTGGTGACCTCGGCGATGTTGCGCACCTGGAGGGTGAGGTTGTTCGCCATGCCGTTCACGGACTGCGTCAGGTCCTTCCACGTACCCGACACGCCCTGCACCTCGGCCTGCCCGCCGAGGATGCCGTCCGTACCCACCTCGCGGGACACCCGCGTCACCTGCTCGGCGAAGGCCGACAGCTGGTCCACCATCGTGTTGAGGGTGTTCTTCAGCTCCAGGATCTCGCCCCGGGCGTCCACGTCGATCTTCTGCGACAGGTCACCGCGCGCCACCGCAGTGGCGACCTGCGCGATGTTGCGCACCTGCGCGGTGAGGTTGCCGGCCATGCCGTTCACGGAGTCCGTGAGGTCGCGCCACACACCGGCCACGCCGGGCACCTGCGCCTGGCCGCCGAGCCGCCCCTCCGTGCCCACCTCGCGCGCCACGCGCGTCACCTGGTCGGCGAACGCGGAGAGCTGGTCGACCATCGTGTTGATGGTGTTCTTCAGCTCCAGGATCTCCCCGCGCGCGTCCACGTCGATCTTCTGCGACAGGTCACCGCGCGCCACCGCCGTCGTCACCTGGGCGATCTGACGCACCTGCGAAGTCAGGTTCCCCGCCATGAAGTTGACGGAGTCCGTGAGCTCCTTCCACGTACCGCTGACGCCGTCCACGCGCGCCTGGCCGCCGAGGCGCCCCTCCGTGCCCACGTCCCGCGCCATCCGCGTCACCTGGTCGGCGAACGACGACAGCTGGTCCACCATCGTGTTCACGGTGTTCTTCAGCTGAAGCATCTCTCCGGAGACGTCGACCGTGACCTTCTGGGAGAGGTCGCCGTTCGCCACCGCCGTCGTCACCTGCGCGATGTTGCGCACCTGCCCGGTGAGGTTCCGGAAGGCGGTGTTCACCGAGTCGGTGAGGTCCTTCCACGTCCCCGCGGCACCCGGCACCTGCGCCTGCCCGCCGAGCTCCCCCTCGACACCGACCTCACGCGCCACCCGCGTCACTTCGGCACCGAACGACGACAGCTGGTCCACCATCGTGTTGACGGTGTTCTTCAACTCCAGCATCTCGCCCGCGACATCGACGGTGACCTTCTGCGACAGGTCGCCGTTCGCCACCGCCGTCGTCACCTGCGCGATGTCGCGCACCTGAGTCGTCAGGTTCCTGAAGACCGTGTTGACGGAGTCGGTGAGGTCCTTCCACGTCCCCGCCGCACCCGGCACATTTGCCTGCCCGCCGAGCTGCCCCTCGGCGCCCACCTCGTTGGCGACGCGCGTGACCTCGTCCGCGAACGTACGCAGCGTCTCCGTCATCTGGTTGATGGTCTCGGCGAGCTGCGCCACCTCGCCGCGCGCGCTCACCCGCACCTTCTGCGACAGATCGCCGTTCGCGACGGCCGTCGTCACCTGGGCGATGCCCCGCACCTGCGCGGTCAGGTTGCCCGCCATCAGGTTGACCGAATCCGTGAGGTCCTTCCACACGCCCGCGACGCCCGGCACCTGCGCCTGCCCGCCGAGCTCACCCTCCGTGCCGACCTCCCGCGCGACCCGCGTCACCTCGGAGGAGAACGAGGAGAGCTGGTCCACCATCGTGTTGACGGTGTTCTTCAGCTCCAGCATCTCGCCGGCCACATGCACCGTGACCTTGCGCGACAGATCACCCTTGGCGACCGCCGTCGTCACCAGGGCGATGTCCCGCACCTGCGCCGTCAGCCGGTACGCCATCGTGTTCACCGAGTCCGTGAGGTCCTTCCACGAACCGGACATACCGCGCAACCGGGCCTGCCCGCCCAGCTTGCCCTCCGTGCCGACCTCGCTGGCCACCCGCGTGACCTCGTCGGTGAACGTCGAGAGCTGGTCCACGAGGTTGTTGACCGTGCGGCCGACCTTCAGGAACTCACCGCGCAGCGGATGGCCGTTGCCCTCGTCGAGCTGCGCGCGCAGCTCCATGCGCTGCTCCAGGTCGCCCTCCGCGACGGCGGACAGCACCCGGCCGACCTCGGAGACGGGCCGTACGAGATCCTCCACGAGCGCGTTGGAGGCGTCGATCGCCGCCGCCCAGGAGCCCTCCATGGCCCCGCCCTGCAGCCGCTCTGTGAGCTTTCCCTCACGCCCCACCGTGCGCCGCACCCGCGACAACTCACCGGTGAGATGCAGATTGCGGTCGGCGACCTCGTTGAAGACGGCGGCGATCTCCGACATCACGTCGTCGCCCGACACCGTCAGCCGCTTGCGGAAGTTCCCGTCCCGCATCGCCACAAGCGCGACGAGGAGCCTGTTGAGGGCCGCGGCGTCCACCGTGGCCGTCGTCCCGTTGCGCGGCTTGCGCTGACTGTTCAGGGACCGTCCGTCTTTCGCGCGCGCCTTAGAGGTCCGCGTCGCAGCGCCAGACTCCACTGTGTCCCTCCCGCAAGGGTCGACCTACTGCTGGGGCTCCATCTGAAGCCTGTCCAGTGTTTCACCATGGCCGAACCAGGCCATAACAGTTCGGCAGCTTCGCACACCGTCCGCACACCCTCCGGGCGGAAAGACTGGCGACCGGCATCAGCATGGACGGCGAAGGTAAGTAACCTGGCATCCGGCTGTCCAACCACCCCGGTCCTGCCCGGCCAGGGCGGTGGCACACATATTCAGCGGGCATCGGAGGGGCGGCCGCACCATGGGAGTGCAGATTCCCGGGGGACAACGGACGAGGAGTTCTGTGATCACCGCGCGCGCGGCTGCGACTTTCGAACCCGTGGGGCGTTCCGTCGCGACGGCCCGTTCGTTCGTCAGGGACACACTCCAGGGGTGGGGCTTCACAGACGTCGTCGACGACGCGGTCGTCCTGACCAGTGAACTCGTCACCAACGCCGTCGTCCACGCGGGCACCGCAGCCGACGTCCTGTGCCTGCGCACCGAGGACGCCGTGCGCATCGAGGTCTCCGACCACTATCCCGAGCGCGAGATCCCCCTCCAGAGCTCCCCCGCGACCATGGGCAGCCCCGACCGCGAGGGCGGCCGCGGCCTCCAGCTCTGCGCCGCGCTCGCCACCCGCTGGGGCGTCGACTACACGTCCACGCACAAGCAGGTCTGGTTCCAACTCGACCTGCCCGACCGCCCCGTGGGCACCCGCGCCGCCGGCCCCGCGCTGCCGATCGACCTCCTGCCCCTCACCGACGGCCGCGTCCGCGTCGCCGTCGTACAGATCGACCGCGCGGGCGCCATCTCCGCGTGGAACGAGGACGCCGAGGAACTCTTCGGATACGTCGCCGAGCAGGTCACCGGCAAGCCCCTCACCGACTTCGCCGCCTGGCCGCACACCCCCGGCACCAGCACCGGCATCGTCGACGCCCTCCAGCTCTCCCGCTGGGAGGGCAGCTACGGCATCCGGGACTCGGGCGGCCGCGTCATCCCCGTCTACGCCTCGCACCTGCGCGTCCGCGACACCGACGGCGAACCCTCCACGGTCTGTCTTCTCGTACGTGACGACGAGCGCGCCGTCCTGCAGACCCCGCTGCGCGGCCCGGCCCCCGAGTCCAGCACGCTCAGCGAGCCGCACACCGCCGACCCCTTCGAAATCTTCATCGGCTCCCCCGCGCCCGACGACCTCGACGGCCTCCTCCAGCGCACGGTCGAGCGCGCCCGCGACATGCTCGACGGCGACGCGGCCTTCCTCCTGCTGGCCACGGACGACGAGACGGAACTGGAAGTGCGGGCCTCCACCGGCCTGCCCTCCGCCCGCCAGCGCTTCGCCCGCGTCCCCGTGGAGGCCGGTCCCGGCCGGTACGGCTCCGCGCGGATGCCCGCCGTCCACGAGGACCTCACGGTCGTACCGGGCGCAGTGCCGCTCCTCAACGGCACCGGCATGCGCTCGGTCGTCACGGTCCCGCTGAAGGTCGAGGGCCGCCTCACGGGCTCCCTGGGCGTCGCCGCCGAGTCCCCCGACCGGTACTCCAACGAAGAGGCCCTGCGCCTGCAGTTCGCCGCCGACCGCATCGCCCTCGCCGTCGAGTCGGCCCGCCTCGGCGAGCTGGAGCGCCTGCGCCGCGGCTCGCTGTCCTTCCTCGTGGAGGCGTCCGACCTGCTCGCCGGCACCCTCGACCGCGACCAGACCCTGGCCCTCATGGCCCAGATGACGGTCCCCACCCTCGCCACCTGGTGCGCCGTCTACACGATCGCCGACCAGGCCTCGGAGCCCTACCTCTCGTACGTCCTGCACGAGGACGAGGAGCGCATCGACGGCCTCAAGGCCCTCCTGGTGAAGGTCGACGCACCGGACCCGGTCCCGACCCCGGGCGCCCGCGTCTGGACCGCCCCCTCCGAAGCCGCGCACCAGGCCGCCCTGCGCACGTCGATGCGCAACCTCGGCCTCGGCGAGCCCATGACGGTCGGCTCGGGCATCGGCACGACGCTGTCCACGGCCTCCGCGGTGGGCGGCGAGACGGTCGTCCTGCCCCTGGTGGCCCGCAACCGCGTCATCGGCATGCTCGTCCTCGGCAAGCCCTCCGACGAGCACTTCCGCCAGGAGATCCTGGAGCTGGCCGAGGACCTCTCCCGCCGGGCCGCCCTGGCCCTGGACAACGCCCGCCTGTACTCGGAGCGCATGGCGATCAGCCAGTCCCTCCAGCGCAGCCTCCTGCCGCCCGGCCTGCCCCAGGTCCCGGGCGTGGAGGTCGAGGTCATCTATCGCGCGGCCGGCGAGGGCAACGAGGTCGGCGGCGACTTCTACGACCTCTTCCCGATCCGCGACGGCGCGTACGGCTTCGCGATCGGCGACGTGTGCGGCACGGGCCCGGAGGCGGCCGCGGTCACGGGCCTGGCCCGGCACGCGCTGCGCCTGCTGGCCCGCGAGGGCTTCGGCGGCCCCGCGGTCCTGGAGCGCCTCAACGCGGCGATCCTCGACGAGGGCGCCCGCAGCCGCTTCCTGACGCTCCTGTACGGCGAGTTGTGGCCCCAGGAGGACGGCTCGGCGGTCCTGAAGATCGTCTGCGCCGGCCATCCGCTGCCGCTGCGCCTGCGCCAGGACGGCACGGTCGAGCCGTACGCGGAGCCGCAGCCGCTGCTCGGCGTCATGGACGACCTGGAGCTGTACGAGCAGACGGTGACCCTGGACCCGGGCGACGTGCTGCTGTGCGTCACAGACGGCGTCACAGAGCGCCGTGAGGGCACGCGCATGCTGGGCGACGACGGCCTCGCCGACGTTCTCACCACCTGCACGGGCCTGACCGCGGGCGCGGTGGCGGCACGCATCATGCGCGCGGTGGAGCGCTTCGCGACGGACGCCCCGTCGGACGACATGGCGATCCTGGCAATGCGCGTCCCGGGCCTCGAGGACTGAACCAGCGCCCCTCGTAAGGCATACAACGCGGCCGTACAACAAAAGAAGGCCACCGCCCAAGGACGATGGCCTTCTTCTTTCTTCTCAGAGCCCCCAAGCGGAATCGAACCGCTGACCTTCTCCTTACCATGGAGACGCTCTACCGACTGAGCTATAGGGGCCAGTTGCGCCTTTCGCGGTTTCCCGCGCGGCAACGGAATAGATCATACCCGAACATCAGGCGGGCCCGAACCGCCCTCCCTTGCCCCTCAGAAGGCGGGTTGAAGAAGCCCTCCGAGCGCATTGCACGCCGATACGATCCGCTGCAGTTCCCGTCGGGACAGCGAGGCGTCCACAGGGAGCGCCAGGGTTTCGTCGGCGGCCCGCTCGGTCTCGGGCAGTTCGATGTCGCGCCAGAACTTCGGCGTGCGGTGCAGCGGCGTCTTCACCGGTACGTGGCAGTCGACTCCCCTGGCGCGTACGGCCCGCGCGAAGGCGTCGCGGTCCGGCCGCCCGTTGCCGGGCACCCGTACGACGTACTGGTGGCTGTGTGCGGCGTTCTCGGCCGGCGTTATGACTCCGGTCAGTCGCCCGTTCAGGTAGGTGGCGTAGGCCCGCCGCTGCGGCAGTCCGTCGCACGGCGCGTCCAGCTCGCCCTGTTCGAGGACGAGCAGCCCGTGCCGCTGCCCGACACGTCGCAGGCCTGCGACGTCGGCCTGGTTCCCGAAGCGGTGTACGGCGACGACGGCGGCGGTACGGGCGGTCACGACGGCGTCGACTGCCTCAGGGCTGAGGCAGTACGTCAGCGGGTCGATGTCCGCGAACACGGGCATGGCGCCCGCGAGGACGACGTCCTCGGCGACTTCGGCGTTCCCGTACGCGGGCACGATGACCTCGTCACCGCTTCCGACTCCGGCGGCTCGCAGCATTCCAAGTGTCCCCATGTCGCGGATGTTGGTCGCGCAACGTGAACAGCGAGTGACGGACAACAAAAAAGAGCTGGTCCCTGAACCGAAGTTCAGGGACCAGCTCTTCTACAATTAGTTCGGCGGCGTCCTACTCTCCCACAGGGTCCCCCCTGCAGTACCATCGGCGCTG
>NZ_BMNG01000002.1 GCF_014646335.1 Streptomyces lasiicapitis | reverse complement strand
ACCAACACCACCACCACAACCACCTGCAACCCCAACCCCGCCCACGGCCCAAACCGCGGATGGCCCTCGTGGTGGGTCTCGTTCCAGACGGCCACGACGACGTTCAGCGCGATCAGGACGGTGAGGAGAACGATGTCGGAGGAGGTGGGGCGCAGCGAGGGGCGCTTGCGGGACCGTTTGCCCGAGCGTTGCGAGGGTTGGCCGGTGGCCTGGGCGGAGGACTGGGCGGGCGTCTCCTGGGACTCCTCGGGCCGCTGTTCTCCGGCCGTCCTGGCTGGCTGCACGACAAGCCCACCCCCGTACATGTCGGCTTCGCGCTCAGTGGGTCGTTGAGAGCTTAATGCGTTGCGGGGCCAGACCGTAATCCCGCGTCTGACCTGGGACTTTAACGCCCTCTTAGCGGCTTTCGCGAGGTCCGTGCGGGGTCCGGGCCGCCGCGGTCGTGTCGCCGCGTCGCGCGGCGCACCAGGCCCACGAGAGGGGGAACGCCGTTCTCGGTCACTACTTTCGTCGGTAGTGGTACCTACGTTTCCCTCTGCCCGGCCCCGGACGCCCACCGGTTGAATAGTTCTTGTTGGCAGAGCGGGAAGCACAAGACTGCTCACCCGAACAGAAATTTTGAGGAGCGACATGCTGTGGGTCGGCATCGTCCTGGCGGTTCAGGGATTCGGTTCATTCCTGACCGAGCGCATTTGGGACACAAAATTCGGTGTCACGGCATTGCTGGGCGATGACGCGCCCTCGTGGGTGAGCCTGGCGATCGGCGTAGTGGGTCTCGTCATCCTCGCGTTCTGTGCGAGTTCACGTTCCCGTAAGGCCGTACACAACTAGCACGACAGTCGTACACAACCACACAACAAAATCTCCCTCCCCCGGGTGTTTTTGCCTCCCCTGCTGCCGCAGGGGACACAGATTCCCGGTGGCCGGTTCTCCCCCGTAACCGGCCACCGGGTTTTTTCATGCCCGCAAGATCCGCAAGATCCGCGGACTGCGCGGGATCTACGAGGTGAAGTGCGCCTTGAGGATCGCGATGACGTCCGGGGCGTTGTCGGTCAGGTAGAAGTGGCCGCCGGGGAAGACCTTCATGTCGAAGGTGCCCAGGGTGTGCGGCTCCCAGGCGCGCGCCTCGTCGAGGGTCGTGCGCGGGTCGTCGTCGCCGACCAGGACGGTGATGGGGCTGCCGATCTGCGCGCCGGGTTCGGCGCGGTAGTTCTCGATGGCGGTGTAGTCGCTGCGGATGGCGGGCAGCACCATGCGCAGCACCTCGTCGTCGCCGAGGATCCGCGGGTCGGTGCCGCTGAGCTTGCGCATCTCGGCGATGACGCCGTCGTCGTCACGCTGGTGGACGTTCTCGGGGCGGTGGCTGGAGGGCGCGCGGCGGCCGGAGGCGAAGACGTGCGCCGGGGCCCGGCCGGTCCGCTCCAGGCGGCGGGCCACCTCGAAGGCGAGCACGGCGCCCATGCTGTGTCCGAAGAAGGTCAGCGGCAGCGAGGTGTCCGGGCGCAGCACGTCGGCGATGCGGTCCGCCATCTCGGCGATCGTCTCGATGCCCTTCTCGGTGTGGCGGTCCTGCCGGCCCGGGTACTGCACGGCGACCACGTCCGCGACCTGGCTGAGGGCGGCCGAGACGGGGAAGTAGAAGCTGGCCGAACCGCCCGCGTGCGGGAAGCAGACGAGGCGGGCGGCGGCGTCGGGCGTGGGGTGGTAGCTGCGGAGCCACAGGTCGGCTGCTGTCGTCATGACGGGGTTCCATCCATGGTCGTCGGGGTGTTGGTACGTCGGTACGTAGGGACACGACGAAGGCGGGCCGGGGGCCCGCCTTCGTCGTGAGCGCGCGGTGCGCGGGGGTTACTTGAGCGGGAAGCGGACTTCGCCGGCCACGATCGGGTTCGCGTAGTTCTTGCTGGAGATCTTGATCCGGTTCAGGGCGAGACCGGTCAGTGCCTCGAAGACGGCCCTGCGGGCGTTCATGGCGGTGGAGTAGCCCGCGTCCAGGTGCGGGGCGACCTCGACGACGTCCATGCCGATCAGGTCGGTCTCGTGCGCGATGCGGCGCAGGGCCATGAACAGTTCGCGGGTGTTGAGCCCGGCGGGCTCGGGCGTTCCGGTGCCGGGCGCGAACGCGGGGTCGAGGACGTCGATGTCCAGGGAGAGGTAGACGTGGTCGGCGACCGCGCGGGCCTCCTCGATGACCTTGTCGATGACGGCGGCGAAGCCGACGCGCTCGATCTCGGCCATGAAGTGCGAGCGCATGCCGGCCCGGCGCATCCAGTTGAACAGCTGGTCGTCGGGGCCTGAGATGGTGCGGATGCCGACCTGGATGATGTTCGGACCCGGCACCATCTCCTCGTCGATGAGGCGGCGGATCGGCGTGGTGTGGGTGGCGCGGTGCCCGAACAGCTCCTCGTGGCAGTCGGGGTGCGCGTCGAAGTGGATGACGGCGATGGAGCCGCGTCCGTGGACCTCCGACAGCGCGCCGACGCTCGGCCACAGCAGCGAGTGGTCGCCGCCGAGGACGACGGGGCGCGCCCCGACCTCGGCGATCTCGCGGACCAGGCCGCGGATGGGCTCCATGGACCGGGTGATGTCGAAGGGGTCCACGGCCGCGTCGCCGTAGTCGACGACCTTCAGGACGTTGAACGGGTTGACGCGGGTCGCGGAGTGCACGAAGCCCTCGGGCGTGGCGTACAGGTAGCGCTCGTCGGCGCGGATGGCGCGCGGCCCGTAGGCGGCGCCGCGGTGCCCGCTGGAGACGTCCACGGGGCAGCCCACCACGGCCACGTCGACGCCGCCCGCCCGCAGGTCCTCCTGGTTCAGCGCGAGGGGGACGCCCATGAAGGTGGGCACGCCCGAGTAGGCCGGCTGGGAGTAGTAACGGCGCAGGTCGATGGGGCCGGGGTCGCGCCGGGGGAAGGTGGAGCGGTCGACCTCCCGCCGCCAGGCCTCGGACTCGGGTGTCTCGCTCATCTCTCTCCTCGGATACGCGGGTTCGTACGCGACGGGCGCGCGCCCCGCCGGTGGTGCTGGGGATAGCGGTGGCGGGCTTCGGTCACGCGGGGGTGCCGGTCACGGGCAGCCGCGTACAGCCGCTGATCACCGGCGAGCTGCGGCGCCGCACGGGACCTGCGACCCGCAGGTCGGGCAGCCGTTCGGCGAGGACGCGCAGCGCGGTCTCGCCCTCCATGCGGGCCAGCGGGGCGCCGATGCAGTAGTGGATGCCGCCGGAGAACGACAGGTGCTCGGCCGGGTTCTCGCGGGTCAGGTCGAAGCGGTCGGGGTCCTCGTACGCCTCGGGGTCGCGGTTGGCCGCGCCGATCAGGACGACCACGGAGCTGTCGGCGCGGATGTGGTGTCCTGCGAGCGCGATGTCCTCGTGCGGGACGCGCTGGGCCTGCAGGGCGGGCGAGTCGTAGCGCAGGGTCTCCTCGACGGCGCGCGGCGCGAGGTCCGGGTCGTCGCGCAGCAGGTCCCACTGGGCGCGGTCGCCGGTCATGGCGAGGACGGCGTTGCCGATGAGGTTGGTGGTGGTCTCGAAGCCGGTGACCGCGAGGACCGTGCAGAAGGCGAGCAGTTCCTCGGTGCTGAGCTTGCCCTCGCCGTTGGCGACCGTGAGGCGGCTGATGAGGTCGTCGCCGGGGTCGTTGGCGCGCATCGCGATGAGCTCGGTGAAGACCTGGTCGAGGTCGTCGACGGCGCCGCGGAACTCGCGCGCCATCTTCAGGGACTTGACGCCGTCGATGACGGGGCCGACCTTGCGTCCGGCGTGGATGAACCGCTCGTGGTACTCCTCGGGCACGCCGAGGAGTTCACCGATCACGAGCAGGGGCAGCGGTCCGGCGAAGTCCTCGATGAGGTCGAAGCCGTCGCGGGCGGACAGCTCGTCGAGCAGGCCGTGGCAGAGCTTCTCCACCTGGACCCGGTACTTGCTGATCATCCGGGGGCCGAAGGCGGGCTGCGCGAGGCGGCGCAGGCGGGTGTGGTCGGGCGGGTCGAGGCCGAGGATGGAGCTGTTCCAGGGGATCTCCTCCATCATCTCGTGGCCGGGCACGCCGCCCTGCTCACGGTTGAGGAACAGCGAGCGGTCCCGCAGGATGCGGCTGCCGAGCTCGTGGCTGCCGGTGACCCAGGCGCCGAGGTGGCTGCGGTGGATGGGGCCGCGCTGGCGGACCTTCGCGTACAGCGGGTACGGGTCCTCCTGCCCCTGGAGCAGGCGCGTGAAGGGGTCGCCGAAGACGCCGAAGGCGCGCAGGATCGCGCGGGTCGCGCCGAGCTTGGCGCTGAACTTGAAGCCGGCCGACTTGCTGTCCATGAGCGTGGCCATCACTGCTCCTTGCGAGAGGTGGTCCTGGCGGGCCGGAGGGCCTGCTCCGGTCCCAGTGCCACCACGTCGAAGGCGCGGGTGGTGACGTCGAGGCGGTGGATGAGCCGGTCGGGTCCGGTGACATGGACCGTGCGCACGCCCATGCCGCGCAGGGTGTCCACGACCGGGTGCCAGCGGACCGGGTGGTCGAAGGTGTCGAGGAGCAGGGTGCGCAGTTGGTCGGCGCGGGTGATCAGGGCGCCGTCGTGGTCGGCGACCAGGGGCAGTTCGGGGTCGGCGACGTCGAACTTGGCGAGGACCTCCTCCTCGACGCGGGCCCGCAGGCCGGTGAGGACGCGGCAGTGCGCGGGCGGCTTCATCGAGTACAGCGAGTAGCCGCCGACCGCGCTGATGCGGCGCTGGAAGGACTCCAGGACCTGCTCGCGCATCGTGACCATGTGCATGCCCTCGTCGAGGTGGCCGGAGACCTCGTGGAACTCACCGCGCTCGGCCAGCTCGCCGAGTACTTCGTCGAGAGCCGCCTCGGGGACCCGGGTGATGGTGAGCGTCACCAGGTCCTGGTGCTGCTCCTCGAAGAACCGCTGTTCGCACAGGGCGAGTTCATGGGTGAAGCGGACGGCCTCGGCGAACGGCAGGGCACCGCTGAACGCGGTCGCGGCCTTCTGGCCGAAGCTGAAGCCGACGCAGACGTCGGGGGCGAGGCCCTGGGTCTCGACGGCCCGGTCGGCCAGGGCCACCGAGTTGATGAAGAAGGCGACCTGGGCGAACGCACCGAAGTCCGTTCCCGCGGTGCGGAATTCGTCCAGGACCGAACGGCCGAGGGCGTCGTCGGCGGCGGCGAGGCGCTTGCGCACGAAGGGGTCGATCATCATGAACTTGCCCACGTCGGTGAAGCGCGAGGGCCCCATGCCCGGAAACACCACGGCGCTGCGTGCCTGGTCGGTCGTCATCATGTCCGCTCTGTCTGGTCCGTCGGGTGGTTCTGGTGGTACGTGGCTGGTGCGCCGGTCTCCCGGGAGCGGCCGGCCGTTCGCGCAGGGGGCAGTCGTACGCGAACGGGGCCGCACCCGGGGGGTCTCAGGCGGAGGCGGCGAGTTCCGCCGTGGCCCGTTCGGCCGCCCGCTGTTCCAGGGCGCGCCGGTCGGGCTTGCCGTTGCGGTTGAGGGGGAAGCTGTCGATGACGACGACCCGGTTGGGGTGCTCGTACGAGGGCAGGGCGTCCTTGATGCGGGCGCGCCACTCGGCGGCGTCCCGTCCCGACGGGTCCTCGACGAAGAAGACGAGTTCGCAGCCGCGGGCGTCGTCGGGCAGGGCCACCACCTTGACGGCACAGCCCGCCACGGCAGCCCTCCGCTCGATGATCTCCGGGTAGAGCGTGTATCCCATGCGGTGCACGGCGAGCTTGCGCCCGGCCACGAAGAGGTTGCCGTCCGCGTCGACGTGACCGAGGTCGCCGGTGCGGTACCAGCCCTGCTCGACGGGGGCCAGGGTGCCGTCCTCGGCGAGGTATCCGGCCATCATGTCGGGGGTGTCGACGACGAGTTCGCCCATCTCCCCCGCCGCGAGGACGTTGCCGTCGTCGTCCTGGACCGTCAGCTCCAGGCCCTTCATGACCCGGCCGCAGGCGACCGGGTTGTCGATGGTGGCGAAGGCGATGTTGCCGAGCTCGGTGCTGCCGTAGCTGTCGAGCAGCGGCTTGCCGAAGGACTCGACGTACGCGTCGGAGAGGGCCGGGTCGAGCGGGGCCGCGCCGCTGCAGAACATGCGTACGTCGCCCAGGGCCGCGCGCACGTCGGCCTTGCTCCGGGCGAGGTTGAGCATGCTGCGGTAGGTGGCCGGGGTCGCGTCGATGACGGTCACGCCGCACTGGCCGCCCATGAGCAGCGACCGGTCGAGCCGCCGGTGCGGCGCGACGATCAGGGAGCACTCGGCGAGCCAGGCGATGAGGACCATGGACAGGCCGTACTGGTGGGCGAAGGGCAGCAGCGGCAGCAGGACGTCACCGGGGCCGTGGCCCATGTGGTCGGCGTTGCGCCGCAGGTTCTCCAGGAAGCGGCCGCCGTTCTTCACGACGCCCTTGGGGGTGCCGGTGGAGCCGGAGGACCACATGATCAGGCCGTCGGGCAGCGCGCACCAGGCGTCGAAGTCGAGGGCCGGCTCGGTGGGTACGAGGCCGGACGCCTCGACGAGCAGCTTGTACAGGTGGACGGCGTCGCGGGTCTCGGCAGGCACGGGGGCGTCGTCGTCGTACAGGCACAGCTTGGCGCGGGTGCGCTCGACGATCCGCGCGGTCTCGCGCGCGTGCTCCTGCTGGTCGACGAGCACGATGGAGGCGCCGACGTGCATCAGCGCGAAGAACGCGTTCAGCCAGGCCGCCGAGTTGCCGGCCTTGAGCAGCACCCGGTCACCCGGGCCGATGCCATCCGCGCGCAGGACCATCGCGACCCGCAAGGTGTCCTGCTCGAATTCGGCGAAGGTACGTGCCGAATCCCCCGTGAATATGTTAGGTGTCATCAAAGCCGCCCCCTTTCCCAGTTCTGAGAATCTTCGGGCACGATAAGGACGTTAAGGTCGAGCATTTCTCCCGCCCCCGGAAGTCGGGCTCGGCCAAGTCGCCGAGGACCTACGGTAGAAGCTAGGGAGACTGCCTGGGCAGCAGAACCCCTATCTTCCCCCTAGCACCCCCTGAGCAGTCAACTTGCCGCTTTCAGGGGCGAGCTGACGGGCTGTGCCAAGCGCTACCTTCGACGGTGTTTACGCCCTGTACCGCATAAGCCGCGGAGGCCCCGGTGGGAGTTCGTACGGAACCCGGTCAAGTACCGGATCAGGAACAGAATAAGGAAAGCCTGGGAGCGACGGCAGTCCAACAGGAGGAAAACCCTCAATCAACGGAAGGAGCGCGGCCACCGGAGGATTCCACGAAGCCGCCGGAAAGCTCCGGCACCGCAGCCGCACAGCCGCCGGACGGCTCCGCGCCACCGTCCTTCGCCGGGCGCTGGGTCGGCGCGGTCGCGGGCGCGTCCGGCCTCGCACTGCTCCTGGTCAGCACGCGGTACGGATTCCAGGGCGACGAGCTCTACTTCCTGGGCGCCGGGAAGCACTTGAGCTGGGGGTACGCGGACCAGCCGGTGCTGCTTCCGCTGCTCGCCCACGGCATCGACGCGGTGACGGGCGGCTCGCTGTTCGCGCTGCGGCTGCTGCCCGTGCTGCTCACGGTGGCGGGAGTGCTCGTCGCCGCGCTCATCGCCCGCGAGTTCGGCGGGGAGCGCCGCGCGCAGCTCCTCACGGCCGCCGCCTACGGCTTCGCGCCCGCCGTCCTGATCAGCGGGCATGCGCTGTCCACGATGGCCGTCGACCTGTTCCTGTGGACGCTGGTGAACTGGCTCCTGGTGCGCTGGGTGCGCACCCGCGAGGACCGGCTGCTGCTGTTCGCGGGGCTTGCCACGGCTCTGGCGCTGCAGGGCAAGTATCTGATCGTCGGCTTCTGGGCCGTGCTCGCCGTGTGCCTGTTCGTCGCCGGGCCGCGTGAGCTGCTGCGCCGCAAGGCGCTGTGGATCGGCGCGGCCGTCGCCCTGGTCACCTCGCTGCCGGGCCTCGTCTGGCAGGCGCGGCACGACTGGCCGCAGCTGGAGATGTCCTCCGTCCTCGCCGACGAGGGCATCCTCGGCGGCCGGGCGGGCTTCCTGCCGTATCTGATCGTGCTGTCCGGCGGCGTCTTCACCGTCGTCCTGGTCTACGGCCTGGTGCGGCTGCTGCGCTCGCCGCAGCTCGCGCCCTACCGGTTCCTGGCCTGGACGTTCCTCGGTCTGACGGCCGTGTTCCTGGTCACCGGCGGCCGGCCCGCGTACGTCGTGGGCGCCTTCGCGCCGCTGTGGGCCGCGGGCGCGGTGGAGCTGGCGCGCGGGGGCGGTGCCCGCTGGTGGCGGTGGCTGGCCGCGTGGCCGGTCGTCGCGCTGACGGCGCTGGTGGCGGTGGCGCTCTCGCTGCCGGTGTATCCGGTGTCGCAGGTCACCAAGACCGAGCAGCCCGAGAACAACCCGATGACCGCAGAGACCCTGCGCTGGCCGAAGCTGATCGACGCCGTCGACAAGGCGAACCGGTCGCTGCCCGCCGCCGAGCGCAAGCGTGCCGTGGTGGTCACGCAGTACTACCAGGAGGCGGGCGCCGTCGACCACTTCGGCCCCGACCGGGACCTGCCGCCCGCCTACAGCGGCCACCGCGGCTACTGGTACTTCGGCGCGCCCTCCGACTCCTCGGGACCCGTCCTGTACGTGGGCTCGGACGTCGCGAAGCTGAAGCCGTACTTCTCGTCGGTGAAGAAGGCGGCGACGGCCGCGGGCGGCCCCGGCGAGAGCTTCGTCGACGGCGTTCCCGTGTGGGTCCTCGACGGCCGGACGAAGCCGTGGTCGGACATCTGGAAGGACTACGGGCACTTGTCCTGACGCTTCATCGGCTTGCCCTTCCTGACGCTTTCATCAGCGTCGCCTCACGCGGACGGCCCCGCCCCCACACATGTGGGGACGGGGCCGTCGTGCTGTGCGGCCGTCGGGCTCCGGGGCGCGACGGGCCGCTCGCCGGCCGGTCGCGCCCCGGTTCTCAGAGCTTGTCCAGCCACTCCTCCACGGCCCGCGCTGTGGTGTGCGAGTGCTCCTCCATCACCGTGAAGTGCGTTCCGGGTACGTCCACCGCGGTGTGCTCCAGCTTCCAGGACGGCCGCCAGTCGTACTCCTTGGTCCACTCCACGAGCGGCTCGCCCGCCCGGACCAGGAGGGTCGGCGCCTCGATGGCGTCGGGCAGCAGGCCGAGGAACATGTAGCGGGCCATGGCAGTCACCCAGGCGTCGCCCCAGTCGTTGTCGTCGTCGCCGTTCTCGGCCCCGGGCACCGAGTCGTAGCGGTCGCTGAGCTGCTGCCCCATCGCTGCGGCCATGTCGCCGAGCGCCTTCTCCTCCACGTACGTGTCCACGAGCACCACACCCGCGGGCGCGGCGCCGCGGCTCTCCAGCTCCCGCGCCACGGCGTGCGCGACGAGCCCGCCGGAGGAGTGGCCTGCGAGTACGAACGGCTTGCCGCCGGTGCTCCGCTGCACGGTGTCCGCGTGCAGCCGCACCAGCGCCTCCTTGTCGGCGGGCAGCAACTCGCCCTCCAGGAAGCCGGGGTGGGTGATGACGCTGACATCGCGCCGGTCGCGGAAGTACGCGCCGAACCGAGCGTAGTCGTACGCGCTGGAACGGCCCACGAACGACGTGAACAGCACCACACCGACCGGGTCGTCGCCCCGGGCCAGCGTGAACGGGGCGCGCGGTGCGCCCAGTTCGGCCTCGCCGGTGAAGGAGGCGCGGAACTGCGCCATGGTCCGCAGGAGCGGGATCAGGTCGTCGGCGCGGCCCTGGCGCGCGGCCTCGTCGTACAGCTCGGCGAGGCCGGTGGCGGGGCGGGGGTCGGGGGCCGGGGGTGTGGCGGTGGTGGCCGTGCCCGGTTCCAGGTGTGTGGCTTCGGACTGCTGCGGGCGCGTCGGCTGCTGGTCTCCCGTCCGCGTCGCCCCGGCCTTGCGGGTGCGCTCCGGCTGTCCGGCCGCCGCGGTCCGCTCGCGCGCCGACGCCTTGTCCCGGACGGCCGCCGGTGCGGCCTGGTCCAGGTCGGTGGCGATCCGGTCGGCAAGGGACCTCGGGGTGGGGTTCTGGAAGACGAGGGTCGCCGGGAGACGCAGGCCGGTGGCGGCCATGAGGCGGTTGCGCAGTTCGACGCCGGTGAGGGAGTCGAAGCCGAGCTCCAGGAACCCGCGTTCGTCCTCGACCCGGTCGGCGGAGGCGAGGCCGAGAACGGCCGCCGCCTGGTCCCGGACCAGCGCGAGGAGCAGGTCCGCGCGCTCGGCGCCGGACGCGGCCGCCAGGCGGCGCGCGAACGCCTCCGCCTCCGAGGCCGCGGCGCCGACGGCGGCCCGCCGGGCGGAGACCCGCACCAGGCGCCGCAGCAGCGGCGGCACGGCCTCCCCCTGCCGTGCGCCCGCGCGCAGCGCCGCCGTGTCGAGCCGTACGGGCAGCAGCAGCGGGGCACCCGAGGAGCGGGCCGTGTCGAAGAGGGCGATGCCCTCCGCCGAGGACAGCGGCAGGACGCCGCCGCGTGAGATCCGGGTGCGGCGGGCCTCGTCGAGGTGGCCGGTCATCTCGCTGCTCTCGGCCCACAGGCCCCAGGCGAGCGCCGTCGCCGGTACGCCCCGTGCGCGCAGGTGGTGCGCGAAGGCGTCGAGGAAGGCGTTGGCCGCCGCGTAGTTGCCCTGTCCGGGGCTGCCGAAGGTGGCGGCGGCCGAGGAGAACAGGACGAACTCCGCCAGGTCGTGCCCGGCCGTCAGCTCGGCGAGGTTCAGGGCAGCGTCCAGCTTCGGCCGCAGCACCGCGTCCACGCGCTCGGGCGTCAGGGACGCGACGAGTGCGTCGTCCAGGACTCCGGCGGTGTGTACGACGGCGGTCAGCGGGTGCGCCGCCGGGACCGTGGCGAGGGCCGCGGCCAGCTCCTCGCGGTCCGCCGCGTCGCAGGCGACGACGCGGGCCTCGGCGCCGAGCGCCGCCAGTTCGGCGACGAGCTCGGCGGCACCCGGGGCGGCCGGGCCCCGGCGACTGGTGAGGAGGAGGTGCCGGGCGCCGTGCTCGGCCGCCAGGTGGCGGGCGACGAGGGCACCGAGGGTGCCGGTGGCGCCGGTGATGAGGGTGGTGCCTTCGGGGTTGGGGGTGAGGGTGGTGTCGGTGTCCTGGTCGGTGGCCGGAGGGGCGGCCGGAACAGTGGACGGGACGGTTGCGGGCACGAGTCGGGGTGCGAGGAGCTTTCCTCCACGTACCGCCAACTGCGGCTCGTCCAGGGCCAGTCCGGCGACCAGCGCGGTGACCGCGAACGGCCCCTCCGCGTGGTCCACGTCGAACAGCACGCACCCGGCGCCGTCCGGTCCGCCCGCCTGCTCGGACTGGGCCGAGCGGGCCAGGCCCCACAGCGGGGCGTGGGCGAGGTCGGGGGCGTCGCCGTCGGTGGCGGCCATCGCGCCGCGCGTCAGGAGGACCAGGCGGGTGGCGGCGAGACGTGCGTCGGACTGCCAGGCCTGGAGCAGGCCCAGGGCTTGGGCCAGGGCGGCGCGGGCCTGCTCGGCGGTGGCTTCGGATTCTGCGCCGCGCCCGCTTCCGTCGGCACCTGTGCCTGCGTGCGCGAAGGTGACGAGCACCGTGTCCGGGGCGTCGGCTCCGGCGTCGAGGGCCGTGTACAGGGCGTCGGCATCGGCGTACGTCGCCAACTCGGCGCCGGACAGGGCGAGTTCGGCCCCCACATCCAGCGGGTCTGGCCCGACTGTCGCCCAGTTCGCGCCCGCCACCTCGGCCGCGCCCGCCGTCACCGGCGTCCACTCGACGCGGAACAGCGCGTCCCGGTGGCCGCCGTCGGAGGCGGTCCGCAGGTCGCCGGGGGCGACCGGGCGCAGCTCCAGGGAGTCGGCGCGGGCGACCGTCGCGCCGGTGTCGTCAGCGAACAGCAGCTCCACGCCGCCGGTGCCGGCGGGCCGCACGCGGACCCGCAGGACGGTCGCGCCCTGCGCGGTCAGGGTGACCCCGCTCCAGGCGAAGGGCAGCCGCACCCCGTCGGCCTCCGCGAAGGGCGCGAGGGCCACGGCGTGCAGGGCGGCGTCGAGGAGCGCCGGGTGCACGCCGAACGCGCGGGCGTCCTGGTGTTCGCTCTCGGGCAGGTGCACCTCGGCGTAGACGGCGTCGCCCGCGGGGTCGCGCCAGGCGGCGCGCAGCCCCTGGAACGCGGGGCCGTAGGCGAGCCCGCCTTCGGCAAGGCGGTCGTAGAACCCTTCGGTGTCCACGGCTTCGGCGCCCTCGGGCGGCCACACGGCCAGTGCGCCGTCGTCGTCAGCAGACGTGTACGCGTGGGCGCCGAGGGTGCCGGTGGCGTGCCGCGTCCAGAGGGCGTCGGTGGCGCCCTGGGTCCGCGAGGACACGGTGAGCGGGCGCCGCCCGCCCGCGTCGGGCGCGCCGACCCACACCTGGAGGACGACGGTGTCGTCCTCGGCGACGACGAGCGGCGCGTGCAGGGTCAGTTCGTCGACGAGGTCGCAGCCGACCTCGTCGCCGGCGCGCAGGGCCATCTCGACGTACGCGGTACCGGGCAGCAGCACGGTGTCGCCCACCGCGTGGTCGGCGAGCCAGCCGTGGGTGCGGCGGGTGAGACGGCCGGTGAGCACGTACTGGTCGGCGTCGGCGAGTTCCACGCAGGCGCCGAGCAGCGGGTGTCCGGCCGACTCGATGCCGACGGCGGTGACGTCGCCCGTTCCGGGGGCGGCGGGCTCGGGCCAGTAGCGCTGCCGCTGGAAGGCGTACGTGGGCAGCTCGACGGTGGTGCGGGCGCCGGGGAAGAGCGCCTGCCAGTCGAGTTCGGCGCCGTGGACGTGGGCCTCGGCGAAGGACGCGGCGAGCCGGTCCGGGCCGCCTGCGTCGCGGCGCAGGGAGCCGAGGGCGACGGCGCTCGCGTGCGGCGTGGCGTCGACGGTCTCCTGCACCGGGACGGTGAGGACCGGGTGCGGGCTCATCTCCAGGAACAGCGCGTGCCCTTCGGCGAGCAGTCCGCGCGTGGCGTGCTCGAAGCGGACGGTGTGGCGCAGGTTGCGGTACCAATACCCGGCGTCCATGGGGGTGTCGGCGTCCAGCCAGTTGCCCGTGAGCGTCGAGTACAGCGGGACGTCGGCGGCCTGCGGGGCGACCCCGTCGAGCGCCGCGCCGATCTGCCGCTCGATCTGCTCCACGTACGAGGAATGCGAGGCGTAGTCCACCGGGATGGTCCGGGCACGGATGTCCCGGGCCGTGCACTGCGCGACCAGTTCCTCCAGCGCCTCGGGGTCGCCGGAGACGACCACTTGGGAGGGGCCGTTGACGGCGGCGATCTCGATGCGGCCGGACCACGCCTCCAGGAGCGCCTCGGTCTCGTCCTGCGGCAGGACGAGGGAGACCATGCCGCCCTGACCGGACAACTCCCTGATGGCCTGGCTGCGCAGGGCGACGACGCGCGCCGCGTCGCGCAGGGTCAGGACGCCCGCGACGCACGCGGCGGCGATCTCGCCCTGGCTGTGGCCGACCACGGCCGACGGCTGCACGCCCGCCGCCTGCCACGCCGCCGCCAGCGACACCATCACGGCGAACAGGACGGGCTGGACCACGTCCACCTCGTCGAACCGGTCGCCGCTCAGCTCCTCGACGAGGTCCCAGTCCACGAACTCGGCGAGCGCGTCCGCGCACTCCTGCATGCGCTCGGCGAACACCGGGCTGGACGCGAGGAGTTTGCGAGCCATGCCCGCCCACTGCGAACCCTGCCCGGGGAACACGAACACCGGGCGGACCGTACCGCTCTGGGCACGTCCGGTCACCACGTTCTGCGCGTTCGCGTCGTCGTCCCGGGCCAGCGACTCAAGCCCGGCAAGGAGCTCGTCCCGATCCGCGCCGAGCACCACACCCCGGTGCTCGAACCGCGACCGCGAAACCGCCAACGACCAAGCCAGATGGCCCAGTTCGAGGTCCGGGTGTGCCGCGAGGTGGTCCCGCAGCCGGTCCGCCTGACCGCGCAGCGCCTCCGGGGTCTTCCCGGAGAGGGCCAGCGGCACGACACCCGCCAGCACCTGAGCCGGTGCGACATCCCCGGCGGGCTCGTCGGACTCGGGCTCTTCGCCCGGCGCCTGCTCCAGGATGACGTGCGCGTTGGTCCCGCTGATGCCGAAGGACGAGACGCCTGCCCGGCGCGGGGCGCCATCCGCACGTCCCGGCCAGTCACGGGCCTCGGTAAGGAGCTCCACTCCCCCGCCGGTCCAGTCGACCTCGGGGGTCGGGGCGTCCACGTACAGCGTCTTCGGCAGGATGCCGTGGCGCATCGCCATGACGGTCTTGATGATGCCGCCGACACCGGCGGCGGCCTGGGTGTGGGCGATGTTGGACTTCAGCGAACCGAGCCACAGCGGCCGGTCGTCCGTGTGGTCCTTGCCGTACGTGGCGATGAGGGCCTGGGCCTCGATCGGGTCGCCGAGGGTGGTGCCGGTGCCGTGTGCCTCGACGGCGTCGACGTCGGCGGGCGTGAGGCGGGCGTTGGCGAGGGCGGCGCGGATGACGCGCTGCTGGGAGGGACCGTTCGGCGCGGTGAGGCCGTTGCTCGCGCCGTCCTGGTTGATCGCGGAACCGCGTACGACGGCGAGGACCTGGTGGCCGTTGCGGCGCGCGTCGGACAGCCGCTCAAGGACGAGCATGCCGACGCCCTCGCCCCAGCCGGTGCCGTCCGCCGACGCGGCGAACGACTTGCAGCGGCCGTCGGGGGCGAGGCCCCGCTGACGGCTGAACTCGGCGAAGGAGGTGGGGGTCGGCATGACCGCCGCGCCGCCCGCGAGCGCCATCGTGCACTCGCCCTGCCGCAGCGCCTGCACGGCGAGGTGCAGCGCGACGAGCGAGGAGGAGCAGGCGGTGTCGACGGTGACGGCGGGGCCTTCGAAGCCGAAGGAGTACGAGAGGCGGCCGGAGGCGACGCTCGCCGCGTCACCTGTCATGACGTAGCCCTCGACGCCTTCGGCGCCGTTGAGGGTGGTCGAGTAGCCCTGGGTCGACAGGCCGACGAAGACGCCGGTCTCGCTGGCGCGCAGCGTCGACGGCACGATGCCCGCCCGCTCGAACGCCTCCCAGGATGTCTCCAGGAGGAGCCGCTGCTGCGGGTCCATGGCGAGGGCCTCGCGCGGGTTGATGCCGAAGAACTCGGGGTCGAACGCGTCGGCGTCGTGGAGGAAGGCGCCGGTGGTGACGTACGTCAGTCCCTCGTCGCCGTCCGCGTCGCCACCTTCGAAGCCCGCGGGGGCGGTGACGTCCCAGCCCCGGTTCTCGGGGAACCCGGTGAGGCCGTCCTCACCGGCGAACACCATGCGCCACAGGTCCTCGGGCGAACGTACGCCGCCGGGGTAGCGGCAGCTCATCGCGACGACGGCGATGGGGTCGTCCTGCCCGGCCGCCGGGTCGGCGGTGGTCCGCGCGGCGGCGGGGGCGGTGGTCTCCGGGAGCGAGCCGAGGAGTTCCGTCCGCAGGTGGCCCGCGAGGGCGACGGGTGTGGGGTAGTCGAAGACGAGGCCGGCGGGGAGGCGCAGCGCGGTGGCGGCGCCGAGCCGGTTGCGGAGTTCGACGGAGGTGAGGGAGTCGAAGCCCAGCTCCTTGAACGCCTTGGCGGCGTCGACGGATTCGGGCGACGGGTAGCCGAGTACGGCGGCGACGTTGCCGCGTACGAGGTCGACGAGGAACTGTTCGCGCTCCTCGGCGCCGAGCCCGGCCAGGCGCTCGGCCAGGGATTCCTGTCCGTCGGCCGCCGGGGCGCCGCCCGCTTGCGCGGCGGCGGCCTTGCGGACCTGGGTGCGGATGAGGCTGCGGAACAGCGGGGGTACGTCGGCGCCGAACTGCTGCCGGAGAGTGTCCGTCTCCAGCTTCATGGGGACGAGGGCGCCGTCGGGCTGGGCGAGGGAGGCGTCCAGCAGGGCGAGGCCTTCGTCGGCGGACAGGGCGGCTACTCCGGCACGGTTCATGCGGTCGATGTCGCCCTCATCCAGGGCTCCGGCCATGCCGCCCTGGTCCGCCCACAGACCCCACGCGAGGGAGGTCGCCGCGAGGCCCTGGGCACGGCGGTGCTGCGCCAGGGCGTCCAGGAAGGCGTTGGCGGCCGCGTAGTTGGCCTGGCCCGCGCTGCCAAGCACACCGGCCGCGGAGGAGAACAGCACGAACGCCGACAGGTCCAGGTCGGCCGTCAACTCGTGCAGGTTCACCGCCGCGTCCACCTTCGGGCGCAGCACCGTGTCCAGACGCTCGGGCGTCAGCGCGGTGACCACGCCGTCATCGACCACGCCCGCGACATGTACGACGGCGGTGAGCTCCCCGCGTACGCCTTCCAGGAGGGCTTCGAGTGCCGCACGGTCAGCGACGTCACAAGCCGCGATGGTGACGCGGGCGCCCAACTCCTCCAGCTCGGCGCGGACTTCACCCGCACCGGGGGTTACCTCACCCCGGCGCGAGACCAGCAGCAGATCACGTACACCGTGATGCCCCGCCAGGTGCCGGGCAACAACACGCCCCAGCCCACCCAGCGCACCCGTGACGAGAACAGTCCCCTGCCCGTCGAAGCGCGGCAGCAGCGTCAGCACCACCTTGCCCACATGACGGGCCTGGCTCAGATACCGGAACGCCTCCGGAGCCCTGCGCACATCCCACGCCTTCACCGGCAACGGCTCCAGCACACCCTGATCGAACAGGGACAGCACCTCCGCCAGCATCTCCCGGATACGGTCACGTCCGGCGTCGATCAAGTCGAAGCTGCGGTAGGTGACTCCGGTGTGCTCCTCAGCGATGGTGTCCGGGTCGCGGAGGTCGGTCTTGCCCATCTCCACGAAACGTCCGCCGCGCGGCAGCAGCCGCAGCGAGGCGTCCACGTACTCCCGTGCCAGGGAGTTCAGTACGACGTCGACGCCCCGGCCCTCGGTCGTCTCAAGGACCGACGCCTCGAAGTCCAGGGTGCGGGACGACGCGATACGCGCCTCCTCGACCCCCAACTCCCGCAGTACGTCCCACTTCCCGGCGCTCGCGGTCCCGTACACCTCCGCACCGAAATGCCGCGCCAACTGCACCGCGGCCATGCCCACACCACCGGCAGCCGCGTGCACCAGAATCGACTCGCCCGCTTCCAGGCCCGCCAGATCCCGCAGCGCGTAATACGCCGTCAGGAACACCGTCGGCACCGACGCGGCCTGCGCGAACGACCAGCCCTCCGGCATCCGCGCCACCATCCGCGCGTCCGCCACCGCGAGCGGCCCGAACGCGGCCTCCAGCAGACCGAGGACCCGGTCGCCGACGGCCAGGTCGGTCACCTCGGCGCCGACCTCGACGACGACACCGGCGCCCTCGGTGCCCATGACGGCGTCGCCGGGGTACATCCCCAACGCGATCAGCGGGTCACGGAAGTTGACGCCTGCGGCGCGCACCTCGACCCGTACCTCGCCCGCACCCAGCGGCCTGCCGCCGGACACCTCGGCGTCGTCGGACACGGGCAGCAGCGCCAGATTCTCCAGCGTGCCCCGGCCCGTGACCCCCAACTGCCAGGTGTCGCCCGCCGGGACCGCGAGCACGCCACCACCGGCGCGCACGAGTCGCGGCGCCCACACCACGTCCCCGCGCACCGCCACCTGCGGCTCGTCCAGTTCGAGCGCCCCGGGCAACTGCCCCAGAGCAGCCGCCGAGCCGTCGACGTCGACCAGGGCGAGCCGCCCCGGGTTCTCCGACTGCGCCGACCGCACCAGACCCCACACCGGGGCATCCACCAGTCCGGCCGCCGACACGACATCACCGGAGCCCACACCCACGGCACCCGACGTCACCACCACCAGACGTGAGCCGTCGCCGCCGTCGAAGGCCAGCCACTCCCCCACGATGCGCAAGGTGTCGTACAGAGAAGCACGCACGGACTCGGCCGCGTCCCCGTCACGCGCCTCAGCACAGCAGGTCACGAACACGGACTCCGGGACAGTGGCGCCGCCGTCGACCGCCGCGGCCAGCTCGGCCACGTCGGCGTACGCCGCCACCGTCGCACCGGTGCCTTCCAGCGCGGCGCGCAGCCCCAACTCGTCCGTACCCAGGACGGCATAGGCACCGGCCGACACGGAGCCAGGCGCGGGCACCACGTTCCAGTCCACGCGGAACAGCGAGTCATGGCGAACGCTCTGCCCGGCGTCCGTGTCCGGTGCGGCGATGGGCCGCAGGACGAGGGAGTCGACGGCGGCGACCGGTGCGCCGGAGGCGTCGGCGATGGACAGGGAGACGCCGTCGCTTCCGGCGGCGGTGAGGCGGACGCGCAGTTCGGAGGCGCCGGTCGCGTGCAGGCTCACGCCGGTCCAGGAGAACGGCATGCGGCCCTGCTCGGTGTCGGACACGAAGGTGCCGAGGCCGAGCGGGTGCAGGGCGGCGTCGAGGAGCGCCGGGTGCAGGCCGTACTCGGCGGCGTCGGCGCGCTCCTCGTCGGGCAGCGCGACCTCCGCGAAGAGTTCGTCGCCGCGCCGCCAGACCGACCGCAGCCCTTGGAACGCCGGGCCGTAGCTGAATCCGGCGGCGGCGAGGCTGTCGTACAGCGCGTCGGTCTCGGCGCGTTCGGCGTCGGCCGGGGGCCACTGGGTGAGGTCGGCGTCGGCGGGACGGGCGGCCGGGGCGGGGGCGAGGGTGCCCGTGGCGTGGCGCTGCCAGGGCTCGTCGGACCACAGGTCCTCGGAGGAGGTGTCTTGCGGGCGGGAGTAGAGGTTCACCGGGCGGCGGCCGAAGGTGTCGGCGGCGCCGACGGCGAGCTGCATCTGTACGGCGCCGCGCTCGGGCAGCACCAGGGGCGCCTGGAGCGTCAGCTCCTCCAGGTGGGCGCAGCCGACGCGGTGCCCGGCGTGCAGGGCGAGTTCGACGAAGGCCGTGGCCGGAAGGAGGACCGTGCCGCCCAGGGCGTGGCCCGCGAGCCACGGGTGGGACGCGAGTGAGAGCCGGCCGGTGAAGAGGTAGCCGTCCATGTCGGCGAGCGCGACGGCGGCGCCGAACAGCGGGTGCTCCGCCGGGTTCAGGCCGGTGGCGTGGACGTCGCCGGTGCCGCCGGTGCCGGGGCGCGGCCAGTAGCGCTGGTGCTGGAAGGCGTACGTGGGCAGGTCGACGCGGGCGCGGGACTCGGCCGGGGCGTACAGCGGTGTCCAGTCGACGTCGACGCCGCGCACGTGAGCCTTGGCGAGGGCGGTGAGGAAGGTGTCGGTTTCCGGGCGGTCCTTGCGCAGGGCGGAGATCAGGCCCGCCTGCGTGACCGGGTCGGTGAGGGTGTCGTGGGCCATGGCCGTCAGGACGGAGTCGGGGCCCAGCTCGAGGAGGGTCGACACACCGAAGTCGGTGAGGGCGCCGAGGCCGTCGTGGAAGCGGACGGCCTCGCGGATGTGGCGGACCCAGTAGTCGGGATCCTTCAGCTCGTCGGCGGTGGCGAGGCGCCCGGTCAGGTTCGACACGACCGGCAGGGCGGTGTCCTGGTAGGTGAGGTTCTCGGCGACCTTGCGGAAGTCGTCGAGGACCGGGTCCATGAGCGGGGAGTGGAAGGCGTGCGAGACCTTCAGCCGGCGCACCTTGCGGCCCTCGCCGCGGAGCTTCTCCTCAAGGCCTTCCAGAATCTCGCGGTCACCGGAGAGCACCACCTGGGCGGGGCCGTTGACGGCCGCCACACCCACCCGGTCGGACATGCCCTCCAGCAGCGGGAGGACGTCAGCCTCGGCTGCCTGCACGGCGAGCATCGCGCCGCCCTCGGGCAGCGACTGCATCAACCGGCCGCGCGCGGCGACCAGTTGGGCCGCGTCCTCCAACGACCAGAGCCCGGCTACGTACGCGGCTGCCAGCTCGCCGATCGAGTGCCCGCCCACGATCTCCGGCCGTACCCCGAAGGACTCGGCCAGGCGGTACAGGGCCACCTCCATCGCGAACAGCGCGGGCTGCGCGTAGCCCGTCTGCTCAAGGAGTTCGGCGTCCGCGCCGAACATGACGTCCTTCAGGGGCCGGTCGAGGAGCCCGTCGAGGTGCGCGCAGACCTCGTCCAGCGCGTCCGCGAAGGCGGGGAAGGTCTCGTACAACTCCCGTCCCATGCCGATGCGTTGGCTGCCCTGGCCGGTGAAGACGACCCCGAGGCGGCCCTCGACCGTCGATCCGGACACCACGGCCGGACCGTCACCGCCGTCGGCCACGGTCGCGAGGCCGGACAGGAAGTCCGGCCGCTCGCGGCCGAAGAGCACCGCCCGGTGTTCGAGCTGGGACCGCCCCGAGAGGAGCGTCCAGCCCACGTCGACGGGGTCGAGGGCGGCGTCGGCCGTGACGTGGTCGCGCAGCCGGTCGGCCTGTGCCCGGAGGGCGTCCGCGCTGCGGCCGGACACCAACCATGGTGTCGCAGTGGATAGAACGCTCGTTTTAGCGGAGACAGTAGGTTCCGCCGCCGGGGCCTGCTCCACGATCACGTGGGCGTTCGTGCCGCTGACGCCGAACGACGAGACACCCGCGCGGCGCGGGCGTGCGGCCTCCGGCCAGGCACGGGCCTCGGTCAGGAGCTCGACGGCCCCCGCCGACCAGTCGACGTGCGTGCTCGGGCGGTCGGTGTGGAGGTTCTCGGGCAGGACGCCGTGCCGCATCGCCATGACCATCTTGATGACGCCCGCGACACCCGAAGCGGCCTGGGTGTGGCCGATGTTGGACTTCACCGAGCCGAGCAGCAGCGGCCGGTCGGCGGGGCGGTCCTTGCCGTAGGTGGCGAGGAGGGCCTGGGCCTCGATGGGGTCGCCGAGGACCGTTCCGGTGCCGTGGCCCTCGACGGCGTCTACGTCGTCGGTGGCGAGGCGGGCGGCGGCGAGGGCCTGGCGGATGACGCGCTGCTGGGACGGGCCGTTGGGCGCGGTGAGGCCGTTGCTGGCGCCGTCCTGGTTGACGGCGGAGCCACGTACGACGGCCAGGATCTCGTGGCCGTTGCGGCGGGCGTCGGAGAGGCGCTCCAGGGCGAGGACGCCGACGCCCTCGCCCCAGCCGGTGCCGTCGGCGGCCTCGGCGAAGGGCTTGCAGCGGCCGTCGGAGGCGAGGCCGCCCTGGCGGCTGAACTCCGCGAACGCGCCGGACGTCACCATCACGGCGACGCCGCCGGCCACGGCGAGGTCGCACTCGCCCTGGCGCAGCGCCTGCGCGGCCAGGTGCAGGGCGACAAGGGACGACGAGCAGGCGGTGTCGACCGTGACCGCCGGGCCTTCGAGGCCGAAGACGTACGACACGCGGCCGGAGATGACGCTGGAGACGTCGCCGGTGAGGAGGTAGCCGTCGACGTGGTCCGGCGACGCCATGAGGGCGGGGCCGTAGCCCTGGGCGGTGGCGCCGACGAACACTCCGGTGCGGCTGCCGCGCAGCGAGGCCGGGGGGATCCCGGCGCGCTCGAAGGTCTCCCACACGGACTCAAGGAGGAGCCGCTGCTGCGGGTCCATGGCCATGGCCTCGCGCGGTGAGATGCCGAAGAAGGCGGCGTCGAAGTCGCCCGCGTCGTAGACGAAGCCGCCGCCGCGCTCGGGACCGTCCTGGCCGTCCGCCCCACCCTCGGTGCGGCCGCCCAGCGCGTCGACGTCCCAGCCGCGGTCGGCGGGGAAGGCGGAGAGCGCGTCGCGTCCGTCGGCGACGAGCCGCCACAGGTCCTCGGGGCCGCGTACGGCGCCGGGGTAGCGGCAGCTCATGCCGACGATGGCGACGGGCTCGGGCTCCTCCGCCTCGGCTTCGCGCAGCCGCTGGCGCGTCTCGTGGAGGTCGGCGGTCACCCGCTTGAGGTAGTCGAGGAGCTTCTGCTGGTCCGCCATCGGAAATTCACCTGTTCGCTTAGTCACTGAAAAACCGCACCGGTCGGGCCGACCGGGCCGTGCGAGCGCCGCCGGCCCGGTCGGACTGATTCAGGAAATGCCGAGTTCTTTGTCGATGAAGTCGAAGACCTCATCGGCCGACGCCGACTCGAGCCGCGAGGAGACCGCCTCACCCTCGGCGGGCTCCTCGCCATCCGCGCCCTTCCACTTCGACATCAGCGCCTCCAGGCGCATCGTGATGCGCATGCGGGAGCTGTCGTCGGGCGCGATGGAACCGAGGCCCGCCTCCAGGCGGTCCAGTTCCCGCAGGGTGGAGTCCACTCCGTCGGCGTCGTCCTGGAGCAGCTCCGTACGCAGGTACTGGGCCAGGGCGACGGACGTCGGGTGGTCGAACACAAGGGTGGCGGGCAGCCGCAGCCCCGTGGCCTTGTTCAGGCGGTTGCGGACCTCCACGGCCGTCAGGGAGTCGAAGCCCAGCTCCCTGAAGGCCAGGTGGGCGTCGATGGACTCCGCGCCGGTGTAGCCGAGCACGGCGGCCGCGTGCGAGCGCACGATGTCGAGCAGGATCACCTCGCGCTCGGGCTCGGTGAGCGGCGCCAGACGGCCGCGCAGCTCGCCGGCCGCGTCGTCGCCAGTGCCCGCGTCGGCCGCCGGTTCGACGGCCACGGACTCCACGTACCGGCGCACTTCGGGGAGGTCCCCGATGAACGGGCTCGTGCGGGCCGAGGTGAAGGCGGGCGCGAACCGCTCCCAGTCGAGGTCGGCGACGGCGAGAAACGTCTCGTCGTACGCCACCGCCTGGGCGAGCGCGGCGACCGCGAGGCCGGGCGCCATCGGCCGCAGACCGCGGCGGCGGAACTGCTCCTCGCCGTCGTCCCCGGCCATGCCGCCCCCGGCCCACAGGCCCCAGGCCACGGAGGTGGCGGTGAGGCCGCGTGCCCGGCGCTGCTCGGCGAGCGCATCGAGGTGCGCGTTGGCGGCCGCGTACGCGCCCTGGCTGCCGCTGCCCCACACGCCCGCGTTGGACGAGAACAGGACGAACGCGTCGAGGTCCGCCCCGGAGTCGAGGAGCGCGTCGAGGTGTGCGGCGCCCGCGACCTTCGCCTCCAGGACATCGGCGATGTCGGCGGCCGTCATCGCGTCCAGGGGCTGGCCCTGGCCGACGCCCGCCGCGTGGAAGACGGAACGCAGGGTGTGTCCGTCCTCGGTGAGACGGCCGAGGAGTCCGGCGACGGCGTCCCGGTCGGCGACGTCGCAGGCCGCGATGGTCACCTTGGCACCCAACTCCTCCAGCTCCACCTGGAGTTCGGCGGCACCGGGGGCGTCGAGTCCGCGACGGCTGGTGAGTACGAGGTGCTCGGCGCCCTCGCGGGCCAGCCAGCGTGCCACGTGCCCGCCGATGGCACCGGTACCGCCGGTGATCAGCGCGGTGCCACGCGGCGTCCACTCCCGGGTCTCGCCCGCGCCGACGGGGGCGCGTACGAAGCGCCGCACGAGCACGCCTGCCTGGCGCACGGCGAGCTGGTCCTCCTCCCCGGCGGCTCCGGCTCCGGCTCCGGCTCCGGCGAGGATCCCGGGGAGCTGGGACGCCACCCGGGTGTCGGGCTTCTCGGGCAGGTCGACGAGGCCGCCCCAGCGGTCCGGGAACTCCAGGGCCGCGACGCGGCCGAGGCCCCAGATCTGCGCCTGGGCGGGGCGGGCCGGCTGGTCGGCGCGGTCGGTAGCGACCGCGCCGCGCGTGACAGCCCAGAGGCGGGCGTCGATTCCGGCGTCGCCGAGAGCCTGCACGAGGGCGACTGTGCCGACGAGCCCGGCCGAGACGCCCGCGTGGGCGTCGTAGGCGCTGGGCGCGTCGTGGGCGGATTCGTCGAGACTGAGCAGGGAGACCACTCCGGCGAGTTCCGCCTGGGCCGCCTCCCGCAGTCGTCCGGTCAGCGCTTCTCGGGTCAACTCCGGTGACGTGACGGCCAGTTCGACGACGTCCGCACCGGCCGCTGCCAGCGCTTCACGTACGCCCGCCGCCCACGGGTGCTTCGCCGCGTTCTCCGGGAGTACGACCAGCCAGCGTCCGGTCAGGCCGGTGGCGGGAAGCGCGCCCGCGAGGGGCTGCCAGGCCACCTGGTAGCGCCAGCTGTCGAGGGTCGACCGCTCGCGCCGCTGCTTGCGCCACGACGACAGGACCGGAAGGACGGCACCCAGCTCGGCGGCGGGGCCGTCGGCCACGGCGAGTTCGGTGGCCAGTTGCTCCAGGTCCTCCCGCTCCACGGCGTCCCAGAACCGCGACTCGACCTCGTCCGTGGCGAGCGGCGAGCCCTCGCCCTGCTCCTCCTGCGGGGCGGCGAGCAGCCAGTAGTGCTGGCGCTGGAAGGCGTACGTGGGGAGGTCGACGGGGGTGTGGGCGCCGGGGAAGAGGGCCTTCCAGTCGAGTTCGGCACCGTGCACGTGGGCCTCGGCGAGCGAGGCGGCCAGGCGGTGGGCGCCGCCTTCGTCGCGGCGCAGGGAGCCGAGCGTGACCGCCTGGCTGTCCGTCGCGTCGATCGTCGCCTGCACCGGGACGGTGAGCACCGGGTGCGGGCTCATCTCCAGGAACAGCCCGTGACCTTCGGCCAGGAGGCCGCGCGTGGCGTGCTCGAAGAGGACTGTCTGGCGCAGGTTGCGGTACCAATAGCCTGCGTCCATGGGGGTGTTGGCGTCCAGCCAGGCGCCGGTGAGGGTCGAGTACAGCGGGACCTCGGCGGCCTGCGGGGCAACCCCTTCCAGCGCCTCGCCGATCTGCTGCTCGATCTGCTCCACGTACGAAGAATGCGAGGCGTAGTCCACCGGAATCGTCCGCGCACGGATGTCCTGGGCGACGCACTGCGCGACCAGCTCCTCCAGCGCCTCGGGCTCACCCGACACCACCACCTGGGCAGGCCCGTTGACAGCCGCCAGCTCGATGCGGCCGTCCCAGGCGGAGATCAGCTCCCGCACCTCCTGCTCGGGCAGCGGCACGGACACCATTCCGCCCTTGCCGGACAGCTCCCGGATGGCGAGGCTCCGCAGAGCGACGACACGGGCCGCGTCCCGCAGGGACAGCGCCCCGGCGACGCACGCGGCAGCGATCTCACCCTGACTGTGGCCCACCACGGCGGCGGGCTTCACACCCGCCGCCTGCCAGACGGCGGCCAGCGACACCATCACCGCGAAGAGGACGGGCTGGACCACGTCGACGCGGTCGAAGTTCTCACCGCTCAACTCCTCAAGGAGGTCCCAGTCCACGAACTCCGACAGCGCGTCCGCGCACTCCCGCATCCGCTCCGCGAACACCGGGCTGGAGTCGAGGAGTTCGACCGCCATCCCGGCCCACTGCGAACCCTGCCCGGGGAACACGAACACCGGGCGGACCATGCCGGTCTGCGCGCGGCCGGACACCACGTGGGTGGCCGCCGCGTCGCCCTGCGCGAGTCCTTCGAGCCCGGCGAGGACTTCGTCCCGGTCCCGGCCGAGGACGACGCCGCGGTGCTCGAACCGCGACCGCGTCGTCGCCAACGACCAGGCAACATCGTCGAGTTCGAGGTCGCCGTGCGCCAGCACGTGCTCCCGGAGCCGGGCGGCCTGCTCCCGCAGGGCGCTCTCGGTCTTCGCGGAGAGGGCCAGCGGTACGACACCCGCGACCACCGCCGGGGCGGCATCCCCGGCGGCCACGTCGGCCGCATCGGCCCCGTCGGCCACCGCGGGCTCGGGCTCCTCCGCCGACGGCACCTGCTCCAGGATCACATGCGCGTTGGTGCCGCTCATGCCGAAGGAGGAGACGCCCGCGCGGCGGGGTGCGCCGCTCTCGCGCTCGGGCCAGTCGCGGGCCTCGGTGAGGAGCGCGACGGCCCCTTCGGTCCAGTCGACCTCGGGGGTCGGCTCGTCGATGTGCAGGGTCTGGGGCAGTACGCCGTGGTGCATGGCGAGGACCATCTTCATCACGCCCGCGACACCGGAGGCAGCCTGGCTGTGCCCGATGTTGGACTTGATGGAGCCGAGCCACAGGGGCTCGCCGCTCTCCGGCCGCTCCTGCCCGTAGGTGGCGAGCAGGGCCTGCGCCTCGATCGGGTCGCCGAGCGTCGTACCCGTGCCGTGCGCCTCGACCGCGTCCACCTCGGATGCGGTCAGGCGGGCGTTGGCGAGGGCGGCGCGGATGACGCGCTGCTGGGAGGGACCGTTCGGCGCCGTGAGGCCGTTGCTCGCGCCGTCCTGGTTGATCGCGGAGCCGCGTACGACCGCGAGCACGCGGTGGCCGTTGCGGCGCGCGTCGGACAGGCGCTCCAGGAGCACCATGCCGACGCCCTCGGCCATGCCCATGCCGTCGGCGCCGGCGGCGAACGCCTTGCAGCGGCCGTCGGCGGCGAGGCCGCGCTGCTGGCTGAAGGCGATCAGGGCGCCCGGCGACGACATCACGGCGACGCCGCCCGCGAGCGCGAGCGAGCACTCGCCGCTGCGCAGGGCCTGTGCGGCCAGGTGCATGGCGACGAGGGACGACGAGCACGCCGTGTCGACGGTGACCGCCGGGCCTTCGAGGCCGAAGGTGTAGGCGATGCGTCCGGAGATGACGCTGGGCGCGCTGCCGGTGAGGATGTGGCCCTCCGCGCCCGCGGTGACCTGGCCGGGGCCCGTGCCGTAGTCCTGGTAGTTGGTGCCGACGAACACTCCGGCGGCCTCGCCGCGTACGGAACGCGGGTCGACGCCGGCGCGCTCGAAGGCCTCCCAGGACGTCTCCAGAAGGAGGCGCTGCTGCGGGTCCATGGCCAGGGCCTCGCGGGGCGAGATGCCGAAGAAGGCCGGGTCGAAGTGGCCCGCGTCGTGCAGGAAGCCGCCACCCCTGGTCGTGGTGGTGCCGGGGGTCTCCGGGTCCGGGTCGTAGAGGTGGGCGGTGTCCCAGCCGCGGCCCGCGGGGTAGCCGCCGACGACGTCGGCGCGGTCCTTGAGGACCTGCCACATCCGCTCGGGGCTGCTGATGCCGCCCGGGTAGCGGCAGCTCATCGCGACGATGGCGATCGGCTCGTCGGTGGCCGCCGCGACGGGGGCGGCCACCGGGCGGGCGGCGGCCGTGTCGGCGCCGAGGACCTGGGTGCGCAGGTACGCGGCCAGGGCGGTGCCGTTGGGGTGGTCGAAGACGACCGTGGTGGGCAGCTTCAGGCCGGTGGCGGCGCCGAGCCGGTTGCGCAGGTCGACGGCGGTGAGCGAGTCGAAGCCGAACTCGCGGAAGGCCCGCTCGGGGTCGAGGGCCTGCGCGGACTCGTAGCCGAGGACGGCGGCCGCGTGCGTGAGCACGAGGTCGACCAGGACGCGGTCCCGCTCGGGCCCGGCGAGGCCGGTGAGGCGCTCGCGCAGCGCGGACGCCTTGGTCGAGCCTTCTCCGGCACCCGCGTCGGCCCCTTCACCGGCGGGTCCGTCCTGGTCGGCGGCCAGGACGCGCTGCGCGTCGGGCAGGTCGGCGAGCAGCGGGCGGGCGCGGCGCGAGGTGAACACCGGCACGAACTGGTCCCAGTCCACGTCGGCCAGGGCCAGGAACGTCTCGTCGTCGTCGAGGGTCTTGCGCATGCCCGCGAACGCGAGGTCCGGGTCGAGGAACGGCAGTCCCTGGCGGCGCAGTTGCTCCGGGTCGACGTCGACCGGCGCGCTGCCGCTCTCGTGCGGGTTGACGACGTTCCACACGCCCCAGGCGATCGAGGTGGCGGTCAGGCCGCGCGCCCTGCGGTGCTCGGCGAGGGCGTCGAGGTGGGCGTTGGCGGCGGCGTACGCGGCGTGGTCGCCGCTGCCCCAGACCCCGGCGATGGAGGAGAACAGCACGAACGCGTCGAGATCCGCGTCGAGGCCGGTCTCGCTCAGGAGCTCGTCCAGGACGACCGCGCCCGCGACCTTCGCCGCGACGATCTCGGCGAAGTCGCCGAGCGTGGTGGTGGCGAGGGGGGCGAGCTCGATGAGGGCGGCGGCGTGGATGACGGCGCGCAGCGTGTGGCCGTCGGCGGCGAGCCCGTCGAGGAGCGCGGCGACGGCTTCGCGGTCGGCGACGTCGCAGGACGCGATGGTGACCTGGGCGCCCAACTCCTCGAGTTCGGCGCGGAGTTCGGCGGCGCCCGGGGCGTCCGGGCCGCGACGGCTCGTCAGGACGAGGTGCTCGGCGCCCTCGCGGGCCAGCCAGCGCGCCAGGTGGGGGCCGAGGGCGCCGGTGCCGCCGGTGATCAGGACGGTGCCGCGGGGAGTCCACGGGGTGTTGGGGGTCTTCCCCTTCGCGGGGGCGGCGGGGGTGCCGGACTCCGCCCGGACGAGGCGGCGTACGAAGACTCCGGAGCCGCGCACGGCGAGCTGGTCCTCGTCGCCGACGCCCGCGAGGATCCCGGCGAACCGGGCCGCGGCACGGCTGTCGGGGGTCTGCGGCAGGTCGATGAGGCCGCCCCAGCGCTCGGGGTGCTCGAGGGCCACGACGCGGCCGAGGCCCCAGGTCTGCGCCTGGGCGGGGCTCTGCACCTGGTCGTTGCGTCCGGTGGAGACGGCTCCGGTGGAGACGGCCCACAGCCGTGCCGCGATGCCGGTGTCGCCGAGGGCCTGTACGAGGGCGACGGTGCCCGCGAGGCCTGCCGGGAGGACCGGGTGTGCGGGGTGCGGCTGCTCGGCGAGGGCCAGCAGGGAGACTACTCCGGCGATCCGCTCGCCCTCGCCAGAGGCGTCGGAGGCGTTGGGGGCGTACGCACCCAGACGTTCAGCCAGGGCCTCGCGCGTCAACTCCGCGCTGCTGACGCGGACTTCGGCGAAGGTCGCCCCGGCCTGCGTCAGCGCGTCCGTGACACCCGCCACCCACGCGTGGGCGGCTGCCTCCTCGGGAACGACGACGAGCCAACGCCCCGCCAGAACCGGCCCCGGAAGAGCACCGCTCGCCAGCGGCTTCCAGGTGACCCGGTAACGCCAACTGTCAAGGGTCGACCGCTCACGCCGCTGCCGCCGCCACGACGAAAGGACGGGCAGCACGGCACCCAGTTCGGCGGCCGCGGAACCGTCCGCCACCTCCAGCTCGGCCGCCAGACCCTCCAGGTCCTCGCGCTCCACGGCCTCCCAGAACCGGGCCTCCACCTCGTCCACCGCGAGCGCGGGCTCCGCACCCGGCGCGCCCGCCTCCTGCTCCGGCGAGACAAGCCAGTAGTGCCGGCGCTGGAAGGCGTACGTGGGCAGGTCGACGGTGGCGCGGGCGCCGGGGAAGAGCGCCTGCCAGTCCAGCTCGGCACCGTGCGTGTGGGCCTCGGCGAAGGACGCGGCGAGACGGCTCGGGCCGCCCTCGTCGCGGCGCAGGGAGCCAAGGGCCACGGCCGCGCCCTCGCGGCCCGCGGCCTCGATGGTGGCCTGCACCGGGACGGTGAGCACCGGGTGAGGGCTCATCTCCAGGAACAGCCCGTGCCCCTCGGCGAGCAGCCCGCGCGTGGCGTGCTCGAACAGGACCGTCTGGCGCAGGTTGCGGTACCAATACCCGGCGTCCATCGGGGTGTTGGCGTCCAGCCAGGCGCCGGTGAGGGTCGAGTACAGCGGGATCTCGGCGTTCTGCGGGGCGACTCCGGCCAACGCCTCCGCTATCTGCTCCTCGATCTGCTCCACGTACAGGGAGTGCGAGGCGTAGTCGACGGGGATGGTGCGGGCGCGGATGTCGTTCGCGACGCACTGCGCGACAAGTTCCGCCAGGGCCTCGGCCTCGCCGGACACCACCACCTGGGCGGGACCGTTGACGGCCGCCACCGAGACGCGCTCACCCCACGCCGTGATCAGCTCCCGGACCTCCTGCTCCGGCAGCGGCACGGACACCATGCCGCCCTTGCCGGACAGCTCCCTAATGGCGAGGCTCCGCAGAGCGACGACACGGGCCGCGTCCCGCAGGGACAGCGCCCCCGCCACGCACGCCGCCGCGATCTCACCCTGACTGTGACCCACCACAGCGGCGGGCTTCACACCCGCCGCCTGCCACGTGGCGGCCAGCGACACCATCACGGCGAACAGAACCGGCTGGACCACGTCGACGCGGTCGAACCGCTCGCCGTTGAGCTCCTCCAGCAGATCCCAGTCCACGAACTCGCCGAGCGCGTCCGCGCACTCCCGCATCCGCTCCGCGAACACTGGGCTGGAGTCGAGGAGTTCACGAGCCATGCCCGCCCACTGCGAACCCTGCCCCGGGAACACGAACACCGGGCGGACCGAGCCGCCATGGGTGTGACCCGTGACGACGTTCTGCGCGCTCGCGTCGTCCCGCGCCAGCGAGTCGAGCCCGGCGAGCAGCTCGTCGCGGTCGCGGCCGAGTACGACGCCCCGGTGCTCGAACCGCGACCGCGCCGCAGTCAACGACCAGGCCACATCGGCCAGTTCGACGTCGGCGTGCGCGACGAGGTGTGCGCGCAGGCGTGCGGCCTGGTCGCGCAGCGCGTCCTCGTTCTTCGCCGAGAGCGCCAGCGGGACGACGCCCGCGAGCACCGGCGACGGCACGTCATCGCCCGCGTCGGCGCCCGGCTCCTCGGCCGACAGGCCCTGCTCCAGGATCACGTGCGCGTTCGTCCCGCTCACACCGAACGACGACACACCCGCGCGACGCGGCACGCCACCGTCCCGCTCGGGCCAGGTCCGGGACTCCGCGAGGAGTTCCACGGTGCCCGCCGACCAGTCGACCTCGGGGGTCGGCGCGTCCATGTTCAGCGTGCGCGGCAGCACGCCGTGGCGCATCGCCATGACCATCTTGATGACACCGGCGACACCGGCGGCGGCCTGGGTGTGGCCGATGTTGGACTTCACCGAGCCGAGCAGCAGCGGCCGGTCGGCCGGGCGCTGCTTGCCGTACGTGGCGATGAGGGCCTGGGCCTCGATCGGGTCGCCGAGGGGGGTGCCCGTGCCGTGCGCCTCGACCGCGTCCACGTCCGTGGGCGTGAGGCGGGCGTTGGCGAGGGCCTGGGTGATGACGCGCTGCTGGGAGGGCCCGTTGGGCGCGGTCAGGCCGTTGCTGGCGCCGTCCTGGTTGATCGCGGAGCCGCGTACGACGGCGAGGACCTGGTGGCCGTTGCGGCGGGCGTCGGAGAGCCGCTCAAGGACGAGCATGCCGACGCCCTCGCCCCAGCTCGTGCCGTCGGCGGCGGCCGCGAAGGGCTTGCAGCGGCCGTCGGGGGCGAGGCCGCGCTGGCGGCTGAACTCCAGGAAGGTGCCCGCCGTGGGCATCACGGTCACACCGCCCGCGAGCGCCATCGTGCACTCGCCGTTGCGCAGGGCCTGCGCGGCCAGGTGCAGGGCGACAAGGGACGACGAGCACGCCGTGTCGACGGTGACCGCCGGGCCTTCGAGGCCGAGGGAGTACGAGATGCGGCCCGAGGCGATGGCGCCGGAGCTGCCGGTGCCGAGGTAGCCCCCGAGGCCCTCGGGGACGCTGCTGAGCTGGGAGCCGTACTCGTGGTAGATGAGGCCGGCGAAGACTCCGGTGGGGCTGCCGTGCAGCGTCGCCGGGTCGATCCCGGCGCGCTCGAACGCCTCCCAGGAGGTCTCCAGGAGGAGCCGCTGCTGCGGGTCCATGGCGAGCGCCTCGCGCGGCGAGATGCCGAAGAACGCTGCGTCGAACTCGCCCGCGTCGTGCAGGAAGCCGCCTTCGCGGGCGTAGCTCGTGCCGACGCGGTCGGGGTCGGGGTCGTAGAGGGACGCGGTGTCCCAGCCCCGGCCCTCCGGGAACTCGGTGATGGCCTCTTCGCCGTCGGTGAGCAGCCGCCACAGGTCCTCGGGCGTGTGGACGCCGCCGGGGAAGCGGCAGCTCATCGCGACGATGGCGATGGGCTCGTCCTGGGCGGCGGCCGCGACGACCTGAGGCCTGTTCCCGGCCGCCGTGTCCGGCAGGTCGCCGAGGATCTCGGTGCCCAGGTAGTGGGCGAGGGCCTTCGGCGTGGGGTAGTCGAAGACGAGCCCGGCGGGCAGCCGGGTCTCGGTGGCGGCGTTGAGGCGGTTGCGGAGTTCGACAGAGGTGAGGGAGTCGAAGCCCAGCTCCTTGAACGCCTTCGTGGGGGCCACGTCCTCGCCGGAGGCGTAGCCGAGCACGGCGGCGACCTGGGCGCGGACGAGGTCGAGGAGGGCGCGTTCGCGGTGCTCGGGGGCCAGGGCGGCCAACTGGCCGGCGAAGGAGGTTCCGGCCGCGGCGGGGCCCGATTCGACGACGCGACGGGTGCGTACGCCGCCCCGTATGAGGCCGCGGAAGAGCGGCGGTACGTCGGCGCCGAACTGCTTGCGCAGGGTTTCGGTGTTGAGCTTCATCGGCACGAGGGCGCCGTCGGGCTGGGCGAGGGAGACATCCAGGAGAGCCAGGCCCTCGTCGGCAGACAGAGCCGCCACTCCAGCACGGTTCATGCGGTCGATGTCGCCCTCGTCCAGGGCTCCGGCCATGCCACCCTGGTCCGCCCACAGGCCCCACGCGAGAGAGGTCGCGGACAGGCCCTGGGCGCGGCGGTACTGCGCCAACGCGTCCAGGAAGGCATTCGCTGCCGCGTAGTTGGCCTGGCCCGCACTGCCAAGCACACCGGCCGCGGAGGAGAACAGCACGAACGCCGACAGGTCCAGGTCGGCCGTCAACGCGTGCAGGTTCACCGCCGCGTCCACCTTCGGCCGCAGCACCGTGTCCAGACGCTCGGGCGTCAGCGCGGTGACCACGCCGTCATCGACCACACCTGCGACATGTACGACAGCCGTGAGGTCCGCGCGTACGTCGTCCACAAGCGCGGCCAGCGCGTCACGGTCGGCCACATCGCAGGCGGCGATGGTGACGTTCGCGCCCAACTCCTCCAGTTCCGCACGGACTTCACCCGCACCCGGAGTGTCCTCACCCCGACGCGAGACCAGCAGCAGGTCCCGTACACCGTGCCGGTCGGCCAGGTGCCGGGCAACAACCCGCCCCAGCCCACCCAGCGCACCCGTCACCAGGACAGTCCCCTGCCCGTCGAAGCGCGGCGGCAGCGTCAGCACCACCTTGCCCACATGACGGGCCTGGCTCAGATACCGGAACGCCTCCGGAGCCCGCCGCACATCCCACGCCTTCACCGGCAACGGCTCCAGCACACCCTGATCGAACAGGGACAACACCTCCGCCAGCATGTCGCGGACGCGGTCGGGCGACAGTTCGGCGAGGTCGAAGCTCCGGTAGTCCACGCCCTCGTGGGCGTCGGCCACGGCTGCGGGGTCGCGGAGGTCGGTCTTGCCCATCTCCACGAAGCGCCCGCCACGCGGCAGCAGCCGCAGTGACGCGTCCACGAACTCCCGTGCCAGGGAGTTCAGTACGACGTCGACGCCCCGCCCCTCGCTGGCAGCCAGCACAGACGCCTCGAAGTCCAGGGTCCGGGACGACGCGATGCGCGAGTCCTCAATCCCCAACTCCCGCAGCACACCCCACTTCCCGGCGCTCGCGGTCCCGTACACCTCCGCACCGAAATGCCGCGCCAACTGCACCGCGGCCATGCCCACACCACCAGCGGCGGCATGCACGAGAATCGACTCGCCCGCCTCCAGACCAGCCAGATCCCGCAGCGCGTAGTACGCCGTCAGGAACACCGTCGGCACGGCGGCGGCCTGCGCGAACGACCAGCCCTCCGGCATCCGCGCCACCATCCGCGCGTCCGCCACCGCCAGCGGTCCGAAGCCGCCGTCGATGAGGCCCAGTACGCGGTCGCCGACGGCGAGGTCCGTCACTCCGGGCCCGACCTCGATCACGACACCGGCACCCTCGGTGCCCATCTGGGCCTCGCCGGGGTACATGCCCAACGCGATCAGCGCGTCGCGGAAGTTGACACCGGCGGCGCGCACGGAGACGCGTACCTCGCCGTCGGCGAGCGGCCTGCCGCCGAACGCCTCGGCGTCCTCGGCCACGGGCAGGAGCGCCAGATTCTCCAGCGTGCCCCGGCCGGTGACCCCCAACTGCCAGGAACCGTCCGACGACGGGACATCGAGCACCCCGCCACTCACACCAGCACCGGCAATCGCACTGGCACCAGCACTGGCCCTGGCGCGCATGAGTCGCGGCGCCCACACCACGTCCCCGCGCACCGCCACCTGCGGCTCGTCGAGGCCGAGCGCCCCGGGCAGCAGGGCGAGTGCCTGCTCACCACCGTCGACGTCGACCAGGACGAGACGGCCCGGGTTCTCCGACTGCGCCGACCGCACCAGACCCCACACCGGCGCGTCCACCAGACCCGCGGCCGACACGACATCACCGGAGCCCACGCCCACGGCACCGGACGTCACCACCACCAGACGGGAGGTCTCACCGGCCTCGAAGGCCAGCCACTCCCCCACGATGCCCAAGGTGTCGTACAGAGAGGCACGCACCGACCCGGCCGTGTCCCCGTCACGTGCCTCACCGACGCACGTCACGAACACGGACTCCGGCAGGGCAGCCCCGCCGTCGACCGCCGCGGCCAGCTCAGCCACATCGGCGTACGCCGCGACCGTCGCACCGGCGCTCTCCAGCGCCGCGCGCAGCCCCAACTCGTCCGTACCCAGGACGGCACAGGCACCGGCCGACACGGGGGCGGGCGCGGACACCACGCTCCAGTCCACGCGGAACAGCGAGTCGTCGTCGGACGCGGCGACGTCCAGTTCACCGGCGGCGAGAGCGCGCAGGATGAGGGAATCCACCGTGGCGACCGGCTCGCCGGAGGTGTCGGCGATGCTGAGGGACACCGCGCCGGATGCGGCGGGCGTCAGGCGGACGCGCAGTTCGGACGCGCCGGTCGCGTACAGCGACACACCGCTCCAGGAGAACGGCAACCGTGCCCCGGTCTCGTCCCCGTCCTGGCCGATGGCGGTCAGGGCGATGCCGTGGAGGCTCGCGTCGAGGAGCGCGGGGTGCAGGCCGTACTCCGCGGCGTCACCGTGCTGGTCGTCCGGCAGCGCGACCTCCGCGAAGACCTCGTCGCCGCGGCGCCAGGCCGCGCGTACTCCCTGGAAGGCCGGGCCGTAGCCGAGTCCCGCGGCGGCGAAGCCCGCGTAGAGCTCCTCGGTCTCCACGGCGACGGCGCCGGTGGGCGGCCACTGGGCGAAGTCGGCGTCGGCGCCCGTCGGCCGCGCGGGGCCGGAGGACGCGTCGGCGGTGGCGAGGGCTCCGGACGCGTGGCGGAGCCACGGCTCGTCGGGGACGTCGTTCTGGCGCCGCGAGTGCAGGGTGAAGGTGCGCCGTCCGGTGTCGTCCGGCTCCTCCACCCACAACTGGAGCTGTACGCCGGTGCCGTCGTCGGGCAGTACCAGCGGGGCTTCCAGGATCAGCTCTTCGAGCAGGTCGCAGCCGACCTCGTCACCGGCGCGCACGGCCAGCTCGACGAAGGCCGTGCCGGGCAGCAGCGTCCTGCCCGCGACCACGTGGTCGGCGAGCCAGGGGTGGGCGTCGACCGACAGCAGGCCGGCGAACAGGCGCGCGTCGCTCCCGGCGACCTGGACGGCCGCGCCGAGCAGCGGGTGGTCGGCGGCGGCGAGCCCGGCCGAGGTGACATCACCGGTCAGGGCGGGGGCGTGCAGCCAGTAGCTCTGGTGCTGGAAGGCGTACGTGGGGAGGTCGACACGCGCGCGGGACTCGATCGGGGCGTACAGCGGCTCCCAGTCGACCTCTGCCCCGCGCACATGGAGCTGGGCGAGGGCGGTCAGGAAGGTGTCCGCTTCCGGGCGGTCCTTGCGTGCGGCGGCTATGAGGCCCGCTTGGGCGGTGGGGTCGGTGAGCGTGTCGTGGGCCATCGCCGTGAGTACGGAGTCGGGGCCCAGCTCAAGCAGCGTCGACACACCGAAGCCGGTGAGGGCGCCGAGGCCGTCGTGGAAGCGGACCGCCTCGCGGATGTGGCGGACCCAGTACTCGGGGTCCTTGAGCTGGGCCGACTCGGCCAGTTCACCGGTGACGTTCGAGACCACCGGCAGCTTCGGTTCCTGGTACGTCAGGCCGCGGGCGACCTCGCGGAACTCGTCCAGGATGGGGTCCATCAGCGGTGAGTGGAACGCGTGCGAGACCTTCAGCCAGCGCACCTTGCGGCCCTCGCCGCGGAGCTTCTCCTCCAGGCCGGCCAGGATCGCGCGATCACCGGAAAGCACCACCTGCGAGGGCCCGTTGACCGCGGCCAGGCCGACCCGGTCCGTCACACCCTCCAGCAGCGGCAGCACATCACCTTCCGCTGCCTGGACGGCGAGCATCGCCCCGCCCTCGGGCAGCGACTGCATCAACCGCCCGCGCGCGGCCACCAGTTGAGCCGCGTCCTCCAACGACCACAGCCCGGCCACGTACGCAGCCGTCAGCTCACCGATCGAGTGCCCGCCCACGATCTCCGGCCGTACCCCGAAGGACTCGGCCAGGCGGTACAGGGCCACCTCCACCGCGAACAGCGCGGGCTGCGCGTACCCCGTCTGCTCCAACAGCCCGGCGTCCGTGCCGAACATGACGTCCTTGAGGGGCTGGTCGAGGAGCCCGTCGAGGTGCGCGCACACCTCGTCCAGCGCGGCCGCGAACACGGGGAAGGCCTCGTACAACTCCCGCCCCATGCCGATGCGCTGGCTGCCCTGCCCGGTGAAGACGGCGCCGAGGCGGCCCTCAGCCACCGCGCCCGCGACGGCTCCGGGTCCGTCCGACGCCAGCGCCTCCAGGCCGGTCAGGAAGTCTTCCCGGTCCCGGCCGAAGACGACCGCGCGGTGCTCGTGCAGGGCGCGGGCCGACAGCAGGGTCCAGCCCGTGTCGACGGGGTCGAGGCCGTCGCGTCCGGCCACGTGCTCCCGCAGCTTCCCGGCCTGCGCACGCAGCGCATCGGCGCTGCGGGCCGACACCAACCATGGAAGCGCGCTGGATAGAACGCTCGTTTTAGCGGAGACAGTAGGTTCAGGGTCCGCCACCGGAACCTGCTCCACGATCACATGGGCGTTCGTGCCGCTGACGCCGAACGACGACACACCCGCGCGACGCGGCGTGCCCTCCTCGCGCTCGGACCACGCGCGCGCCTCGGTCAGCAGTTCCACGGCGCCGACGGACCAGTCGACGTGCGTGCTCGGCTCGTCGACGTGCAGTGTCTGCGGCAGGACGCCTTCGCGCATCGCCATGACCATCTTCATGACGCCCGCGACACCGGCCGCGGCCTGCGTGTGGCCGAGGTTGGACTTGATGGAACCCAGCCACAGCGGCCGGTCCTCGGGGCGGTCCTGGCCGTAGGTGGCGATGAGGGCCTGTGCCTCGATGGGGTCGCCGAGGGTGGTGCCGGTGCCGTGGCCCTCCACGGCGTCGATCTGCTCGGGGGCCAGGTGGGCGTTGGCGAGGGCCTGGAGGATGACGCGCTGTTGGGAGGGGCCGTTGGGGGCGGTCAGGCCGTTGCTGGCGCCGTCCTGGTTGACGGCCGAGCCGCGTACGACCGCGAGGACCTCGTGGCCGTTGCGGCGCGCGTCCGACAGGCGCTCCAGGAGCAGCAGGCCCGCGCCCTCGCCCCAGCCGGTGCCGTCGGCCGCGTCCGCGTACGGCTTGCAGCGGCCGTCGGAGGCGAGGCCGCGCTGCTTGCTGAAGTCGACGAAGGTGCCCGGCGTGAACATCACGGTCACGCCGCCCGCGAGCGCGAGCGAGCACTCGCCCTGGCGCAGTGCCTGCACGGCCAGGTGCAGGGCGACCAGCGAGGAGGAGCAGGCCGTGTCGATGGTGACGGCGGGGCCTTCGAGGCCGAAGGTGTAGGCGACGCGGCCGGAGACGATGCTGCTGGAGGCGCCGGTGCCGAGGTAGCCCTCGACGTCCTCCGGCACCGAGTGCAGCCGGGAGGCGTAGTCGTGGTACATGACGCCCGCGAAGACGCCGGTGGCGCTGCCGCGCAGCGAGGCCGGGTCGATGCCCGCGCGCTCGAACAGCTCCCAGGAGGTCTCCAGGAGCAGCCGCTGCTGCGGGTCGGTGGCCAGCGCCTCGCGGGGCGAGATGCCGAAGAAGGGGGCGTCGAACCGGTCGGCCTCGTGCAGGAATCCGCCCACGCGGGCGTACGCGGTGTCGTCGGCGCCGGGGTCCGGGTCGGCGAGCGCGTCCGCGTCCCAGCCGCGGTCGGTGGGGAACGGGGTGAGGGCGTCGGTGCCGTCGGCGACGAGCCGCCACAGCTCCTCCGGGGTGCGGACGCCGCCGGGGTAGCGGCAGCTCATCGACACGATGGCGATGGGCTCCTGGTCGCGCTCCTCCACCTCGCGCAGACGGCGACGAGCTTGACGCAAGTCGGATGTCGTCCGCTTGAGGTAGTCCCGAAGCTTCTCCTCGTTCGACATCTGTCGTCAGCTCCTCGTGGTGTTGATAAAGGCCGCGCTGGTGGCGCTGGTCGTGCGGTTCACTTCGGGTACTCCGGGCACTTCGGGCAGTTCGGCGAGCGTCACGTCAGTCGAGTCCGAGTTCGTCGTCGAGCGCGTTGAAGAGGTCCTCGTCCGAGACCGAGTCCAGGTCCAGGTCGTCGTCGTCCGCCGGGCCGGCGCCGACCGCTCCCTGGCCCTGCGGTGCGCTCCAGCGCGACAGCAGGGTCTGGAGCCGGATGGTGATCTTCGAGTGGGCGATGCTGTCGGTCTCCATCGCCAGCAACGACGACTCCAGGCGGTCGAGTTCGTCGAGCGCCGAGAACCCGTCTCCGCCCGGTCCGTCACCCAGGGGCAGGGCCGTGGCCAGATGTGCGGCGAGGGCGGCCGGGTTCGGGTAGTCGAAGATCAGGGTGGCGGGCAGCCGCAGACCGGTGGCGCCGTTCACGGCGTTGCGCAGTTCGACGGCGGTGAGCGAGTCGAAGCCGAGCTCCCTGAAGGCACGGTGGGCCTCCACGGCCGCCGCCGACTCGTAGCCGAGTACGGCCGCCACATGGGTGCAGACCAGTTCGGTGAGCACCTTGTCGCGCTCCGCCGCGTCGAGGCCCGCGAGCTGTGTGAGCAGGGCCGCCTCGGACGACACCGCGGATGCCGCCGTGGCAGCACCGGCGGCGGACCGCCGCAGCGGTGTGCGCACCAGGCCGCGCAGCAGCGCCGGGACCGCCTCGGCGTCCGTGCCCCCGGCGCCCGCGCCGGCCCGCAGGGTCGCCGTGTCCAGGTGTACGGGGACGAGGGCCGCGGGCGCGTCGGGCGCCGTCAGGTGCGCGGCGGTGACCGCGGCGTCCAGGAGGGCCAGGCCCTCCTCCGTGGACAGGGCCGCGACGCCACCGCGCGCCATGCGGTCGAGGTCGGCACCGCCGAGGGCGCCAGTCATGTCGCTGTCCTGCGCGGCCCACAGGCCCCAGGCCAGCGAGGTCGCCGGGAGACCCTGGGTGCGACGGTGCACGGCGAGTGCGTCCAAGTAGGCATTAGCCGCCGCGTAGTTCGCCTGGCCCGCGCCACCGAAGACTCCGGAGGCCGAGGAGAACAGGACGAACGCGGACAGGTCCAGGCCGGCGGTCAGCTCGTGCAGGTTCAGTGCCGCGTCCACCTTCGGACGCAGCACCGTCGCCAAACGCTCGGGGGTGAGGGACGTGACCACACCGTCGTCCAGAACACCCGCCACATGCACCACGGCGGACAGCTCCGCGCCCTTCTCGTCGAGGAGCCCGGCCAGCGCCTCACGGTCGGCCACATCGCACGCGGCGACGGTGGCCTTGGTGCCCACCTGTGCGAGTTCTGCCTGCAGTTCGGCCGCACCGTCGGCCTCAAGGCCACGGCGCGACACCAGCAGCAGATCCCGTACGCCATGCCGCTCGGCCAGATGCCGGACCACCACGCGGCCCAGACCGCCGAACGCGCCCGTCACCAGCACCGTGCCCGAGCCCCACGGCACCTCGGGCTCGCTCTCCGCAGCGGCGGCAGCCACTCGCGACAGACGCGGCACCCACACCGCCCCGTCCCGCAGCGCCACCTCGGGCTCACCCGACGCCAGCGCCCGAGCGAACTCCGACTCGGCGAGCGGGCCTTCGCCTGCTTCGGCATCCACCAGCACGAACCGGCCCGGGTGCTCCGTCCGCGCCGACCGCACCAGACCCCACACCGCCGCGCCCAGTGGATCGGCCGCCGCGGCCCCGGTCGCCACCGCGCCCCGCGTCACCACGGCAAGCCGCGCGTCCGCGAACCGCTCGTCGGCCAGCCAGCCCTGCGCCACGGCGAGCGTCTCGGCAAGCGCCGCGTGAACGGATTCGGGGCGGGCCAGGCCTGCGACGTCGTAAGCCTGCGCGCGTTCGGCCGACCACACGACCGTCGCCGGAGCCTCCTCCCCCGCCTCGACAGCCGCACCCAGCGCCGCGAGATCCGCGAACGTCCGCGCCCCCGGCACCGGCCCGGCATCCCCGAGCACCGCCAACGGCACCTGCTCGGCGGCCGTGTGTGAAGGGGACTGCCGCCGCCACTCGACGTGGAACATCGAGTCGCCGAGGCCGCCGCTCCTGAGCTGCTCCACCTCGACGGGCCGGAAGACCAGCGAGTCCACGGTGGCCACGGGTTCGCCGAGACCGTCCGCGACGGTGAGCGACACGGCGTCGTTGCCCGCCGGGGCAAGGCGGACCCGCAGGGCGGAGGCGCCGGTCGCGTGCAGCGAGACACCGCTCCAGGCGAACGGCAGCCGCGCGCCGTCGGCCGCGCCGCCCTCGGCCGCCGCGTCGCCACGGAGTACGCCGAGGCCGAGCACGTGCAGGGCCGCGTCGAGGAGCGCGGGGTGCAGCCGGAACGACTCCGCGTTCTCGTGCTGCTCCTCGGGCAGGGCGACCTCGGCGAACACCTCGTCGCCACGCCGCCAGGCGCCGCGCAGCCCCTGGAACGCCTCGCCGTACGCGAAGCCCAGCTCCGTCAAGTGCCGGTACAGGCCCTCGACATCGACCTCGGCGGCGGCGCGCGGCGGCCATTCGGCGAGCCGGAAGTCCGCCGCCGACGCCGCGTCGGAGAGCACACCGCTCGCGTGGGCGGTCCAGCCTCCGTCGCCCGCGTGGTCGCCTCGCTCCCCGCGCTCTTCGCGGGAGTGCAGGGCGAGGCTCCGCCGCCCGTCCTCGTCCGCCGCTCCGACGCTGAGCTGCAGTTGTACGCCGCCGCGCTCGGGCAGCACCAGCGGGGCGGCCAGCGTCAGTTCCTCAAGCACTCCGCAGCCGACCTCGTCACCGGCCCGTATCGCCAGCTCCACGAACGCCGTGCCCGGCAGCAGCACCCGCCCCGCCACCGCGTGATCCGCAAGCCACGGATGCGTCGCCACCGACAGACGGCCCGTGAACAGGTACCCGTCCGCGTCCGCCAGCGGCACGGCCGCCCCCAGCAAGGGGTGTTCGGCGGAGGCGAGCCCCGTGGCCGACATGTCGCCGACCGCACCGGCCGCGCCGGACGCCGCACGGGGCCAGTAGCGGCTCCGCTGGAAGGCGTACGTGGGCAGGTCGACGCGGCGGCGCGCCTCGGCCGGGGCGTACAGCGGCGCCCAGTCGACCTCGACGCCGCGCACGTGGGCGTGGGCGAGGGCGGTCAGGAACGTGTCGGGCTCGGAGCGGTCCTTGCGCAGGGCCGCGATGAGGCCCGCCTGTGCGGCCGGGTCGGTGACGGTGTCGTGGGTCATCGCCGTCAGGACGGAGTCTGGGCCCAGCTCAAGGAGCGTCGACACACCCTGGGTGGTGAGCGTGGTCAGACCGTCGTGGAAGCGCACGGCCTCCCGCACATGCCGCACCCAGTAGTCGGGGTCCTTCAACTCGTCGGCGGTGGCGAGCTTCCCGGTGAGGTTCGAGACGACCGGCAGCACCGGCTCCCCGTACGTCAGGCTCTCCGCCACACGCCGGAAGTCGTCGAGCACCGGGTCCATCAACGGCGAGTGGAAGGCGTGGGACACCTTCAGCCAGCGGACCTTGCGTCCCTGGCCGCGAAGGATCTCCTCCAGGCCCTCCAGGACTGCGCGGTCGCCGGAGAGGACCACCTGCGCGGGGCCGTTCACCGCCGCCACACCGGCACGGTCCTCCATGCCCACCAGCAGCGGGAGGACGTCGGCCTCCGCCGCCTGGACGGCCAGCATCGCGCCACCCTCGGGCAACGCCTGCATCAACTGCCCGCGCGCGGCTACCAGTTGGGCCGCATCCTCCAAGGACCACACCCCGGCCACGTACGCAGCCGTCAGCTCACCGATCGAATGACCGCCGACGATCTCGGGACGCACGCCGAAGGACTCGGCAAGGCGATACAGCGCGACCTCCACCGCGAACAGCGCGGGCTGCGCGTACCCCGTCTGCTCCAACACGCCGGCGTCCGTACCGAACATCACGTCCTTGAGCGGACGATCCAGCAATCCGTCCAGGTGAGCGCAGACCTCGTCCAGCGCGTCCGCGAACACGGGGAACGTCTCGTACAACTCACGGCCCATACCGAGCCGTTGACTCCCCTGACCGGTGAAGACCACCCCGAGACGTCCCTCGACCACCGACCCCGACACCACACCCGAACCACTACCGGAAGCCAAGGCCTCCAACCCGGACAGGAACTGTCCTTGTCCCCGGCCCAGGACCACGGCACGGTGGTCGAGCGGTGAGCGGCCCGACAGCAGCGACCAGCCGACGTTCACCGGGTCGGTGTCGGTGTGCGTCACCAGGTGCTCGCGCAGGCGGTCGGCCTGTGCGCGCAGGGCTTCCGCGCTCCGGCCCGACACCAACCATGGCATCGCGCTGGATAGAACGTCCGTTTTAGCTTTCTGAGCAGGTTCCGGCACCGGAGCCTGCTCGACGATCACGTGGGCGTTCGTGCCGCTGACGCCGAACGACGACACGCCAGCGCGACGCGGGCGCGTGGCCTCGGGCCAGTCGCGTGCCTCCGCGAGGAGTTCGACGGCGCCGGCGGACCAGTCGACGTGCGTGCTCGGCTCGTCCACGTGCAGGGACCGCGGCAGGACACCCTCCCGCATGGCCATCACCATCTTGATGACGCCCGCGACGCCGGCGGCGGACTGCGTGTGACCGATGTTGGACTTGATGGAGCCCAGCCACAGAGGGCGGTCCTCGGACCGTTCCTGTCCGTACGTGGCGAGCAGCGCCTGCGCCTCGATGGGGTCACCGAGCGTGGTGCCCGTGCCGTGCGCCTCGACCGCGTCGACGTCACCGGCCGTCAGGCCCGCGCTCGCCAACGCGGCGCGGATCACGCGCTGTTGGGACGGACCGTTCGGGGCGGTGAGGCCGTTGCTCGCGCCGTCCTGGTTGACCGCGGAGCCGCTGACGACCGCGAGGACCTCGTGGCCGTTGCGGCGCGCGTCCGACAACCGCTCCAGGAGGAGCAGGCCGACGCCCTCGCCCCAGCCGGTGCCGTCGGCGGCCTCCGCGAACGGCTTGCAGCGGCCGTCGGCGGCGAGGCCGCGCTGGCGGCTGAATTCGAGGAAGGCCGCGGGGCTGACCATCACGGTCACACCGCCCGCGAGGGCCATGTCGCACTCGCCCTGGCGCAGCGCCTGCGCGGCCAGGTGCAGGGCCACGAGGGACGACGAGCAGGCCGTGTCGACGGTCACCGCCGGACCTTCGAGGCCGAAGCTGTACGAGAGGCGGCCGGAGATGACGCTGGTGGCGTCGCCGGTCATGAGGTAGCCCTCGACGCCTTCCGGCGCGTGCGCCAGGCCCGCAGCCCAGCCCTGGGAGCATGCTCCGACGAAGACGCCGGTGCTGCTGCCGTGCAGGCTCGACGGCGCGATGCCCGCGCGTTCGAAGAGTTCCCAGGAGGTCTCCAGGAGGAGCCGCTGCTGCGGGTCCATGGCGAGGGCCTCGCGCGGCGAGATGCCGAACAGGGCGGCGTCGAACTCGGAGACGTCGTAGAGGAATCCGCCCTGCGCGGCGAAGCTCGTGTCGTCGTCGGCGGAGCCGGTGTCGGGGCCCCAGCCGCGGTCGTCGGGGAAGCCGGAGATGGCGTCGGTGCCGTCGGCGACGAGGCGCCACAGGGCGTCGGGGCTGGTGGCGCCGCCGGGGTAGCGGCAGCTCATGGACACGATGACGATCGGGTCGTCGGCCTCGGCGCCCGCCGTCCGTCCGGCCGGGACCAAGGCCGCGCCCGGCGTCGCCGTCGGCTTCTCGTCGCCGACCAGCTGCGCCCGCAGGTAGCTGGCGAGGGCGGCCGAGGTCGGGTAGTCGAAGACGAGGGTGGTGGGCAGCTTCAGGCCGGTCGCGGCGGCGAGCCGGTTGCGCACCTCGACCGCCGTGAGCGAGTCGAAGCCCAGCTCGCGGAAGGCACGCCCGGGTTCGACGGCCTCCGCACCCGCGTAGCCGAGCACCGAGGCCGCCTGGCCGCGCACCAGGTCGAGCAGCAGCCGCTCCTGCTCCCGCTCGGCCAGGCCCGCGAGGCGCCCGGCCCACTCCGAGCCCGTACCGGAGCCGCGCACGTCCGAGTCGGCCGTCGCCTCCGGCTCCGCGAGCGCGCGCCGCACCTCCGGCAGGTCACCCATGAAGGGGCTCGGCCGCACCGACGTGAAGGAGGGTGCGAACCGCTCCCAGTCCACGTTGGCGACGGCCAGGAACGTCTCGTCGTACGCGACCGCCTGCGCCAGCGCCGCCACCGCCCGCTCCGGCGCCATCGCCGTCACGCCACGGCGCCGCAGGTGCTCCTCGGCCTCCTCGGCCGCCGCCATGCCGCTGCCGCCCCAGGCGCCCCAGGCGACCGAGGTCGCGGTCAGGCCGCGAGCCCTGCGCCGCTGCGCGAGGGCGTCGAGGTAGGCGTTGGCAGCCGCGTACGCGCCCTGGCCGCCGCCACCCCACACACCGGAGTTGGACGAGAAGAGGACGAACGCGTCGAGGTCCTCGTTGGCCACCAGCTCGTCGAGGTGCGCGGCGCCCGCCGTCTTCGCGCCGAACACCTCCGCGATGTCGGCCGCGGTCATGTCCGCGACCGTGTGCGCCGGGCTCACACCGGCGGCGTGGAAGACGGAGCGGATCCGGTGCCCGTCGGCGGCCAGTTCCCGCAGGAGCCCCGTGACCGCCTCACGGTCGGCGACGTCGCACGCCGCGACGGTGACCTCGGCGCCCAACTCCTCCAGTTCTGCCTTCAGTTCACCGGCGCCGGGCGCATCGAGGCCGCGACGGCTGGTGAGGACGAGGTGCTCGGCGCCCTCGCGGGCCAGCCAGCGCGCCACGTGCCCGCCGATGGCGCCCGTGCCGCCGGTGACCAGCGCGGTTCCGCGCGGCGTCCACTTCGGCTCGGCGCCGTTGCCGGCCGCAGCCACCGGGGCGTGCGCGAACCGGCGTACGAAGACACCCGTGTCCCGTACCGCGAGCTGGTCCTCGTCGCCGACGCCGGTCAGGATCGCGGCGAGGCGGGCGCCCGTACGGGTGTCGTACGACGCGGGCAGGTCGATGAGACCGCCCCAGCGGTCCGGGTGCTCCAGGGCCACGACCCGGCCCAGACCCCACACCTGCGCCTGGAACGCGGACTCCAGCGCGTCACTGCGGCCCGTCGACACCGCGCCGGAGGTCACCGCCCACAGCCGCGCGCCGATCCCGGCATCCCCCAAGGCCTGCACCAGCGCGACGGTGCCGGTCAGACCGGCGGGCACGCCGTCATGCTCCGCGTGCGCCGACTCCTCCAAGCCGAGCAGCGAGACGACACCGGCGAGTCCCGAGTCGGCGACGAGGGCGCGCAGTCGCACGGCCAGTGTCTCGCGCGTCAACTCCGCTACAGGCAGGCTCAGTTCGACGATCTCCGCACCGGCCTGCGTCAGCGCTTCGACGGCACCCGTGGCCCACGCGTGGTCCCCGGCGCTCTCCGGCGCCACGACCAGCCAGCGGCCCGACAGGGCGGGAGTCGGGAGGCCGCCCGCGAGCGGCTTCCAGGTGACCCGGTAGCGCCAGCCGTCGAGCGTCGAGCGCTCGCGCCGCTGCCGTCGCCACGACGCGAGTCCCGGAAGTACCGCGCCCAGCGAACTCTCGTCCACGTCGACGAGCGTGGACGTCAACTGCTCCAGGTCCTCGCGCTCCACGGCCTCCCAGAAGCGCGCCTCGACCTCGTCCACGGTCCGCGCGGCATCGCCGCCGTCCGTGTCGTCGTCGGGGGCGACCATCCAGTAGTGGTCGCGCTGGAAGGCGTACGTGGGGAGGTCGACGGGGGTGCGGGCGCCGGGGAAGAGGGCGTTCCAGTCGAGTTCGGCGCCGTGGGCGTGGGCTTCGGCCAGCGAGGCGGCCAGGCGGTCGGCGCCACCTTCGTCGCGGCGGAGGGAGCCGAGGGTGGCGGCCGGGGTGGCGGTCGCGTCGATCGTCGCCTGGACCGGGACAGTGAGGACCGGGTGCGGGCTCATCTCCAGGAACAGGCCGTGCCCTTCGGCCAGGAGGCCGCGCGTGGCGTGCTCGAAGAGGACCGTCTGGCGCAGGTTGCGGTACCAATAGCCCGCGTCCATGGGCGTGTTGGCGTCCAGCCAGGCGCCGGTGAGGGTCGAGTACAGCGGGATGTCGGCGTTGCGCGGGGTGACCCCGGACAGCGCCTCGCCGATCCGCTGCTCGATCTGCTCCACGTACGAAGAGTGCGAGGCGTAGTCGACCGGGATGGTCCGGGCGCGGATGTCCCGGGCGACGCACTGGGCGACCAGGTCTTCCAGCGCCTCGGGCTCGCCGGAGACCACCACCTGGGCGGGGCCGTTGACGGCGGCGAGCTCGATGCGGCCGTCCCATGCGGTGATCAGCTCGCGTACGTCCTGCTCGGGCAGCGGAACGGACACCATCCCGCCCTTGCCCGACAGCTCACGGATGGCCTGGCTCCGCAGGGCCACGACGCGAGCGGCGTCGCGCAGGGTCAGGGCCCCGGCCACGCACGCGGCGGCGATCTCGCCCTGGCTGTGCCCGACCACGGCCGCGGGCTCGACACCCGCCGCGCGCCACGCCGCCGCCAGCGACACCATGACCGCGAAGAGGACGGGCTGGACAACGTCCACCTCGTCGAACCGGTCGCCGCTCAACTCCTGGAGCAGGTCCCAGTCCACGTACTCGGACAGGGCGTCCGCGCACTCGCGCATGCGGTCCGCGAACACCGGCGACTCGGCGAGCAGTTCACGAGCCATCCCGGCCCACTGCGAACCCTGTCCCGGGAACACGAACACCGGGCGCGCCGTGCCGCCCTGCGCCCGCCCCGTGACGACGTGCCGGGCGGTCGCGTCCCCCTGAGCCAACTGTTCAAGGCCTGCGAGGAGTTCGTCCCGGTCCCGGCCGAGGACGGCGCCCCGATGCTCGAACCGCGACCGCGATGCCGCCAACGACCAGGCCAGGTCGCCCAGTTCGAGGTCGGTGTGCGTCAGGACGTGGTTCCGCAGCCGGTCCGCCTGGGCCCGCAGGGCCTCCGGCGTGCGGCCCGAGAGGACCACGGGCACCACACCCGGCACGACGGACGACGACTGCGACGGCGTGGCGGTCTCGTCCGGGGTGCCGGAGACCGGCGTGTCACCCGCCGTCGCCTGTTCCACGATCACGTGGGCGTTCGTCCCGCTCACGCCGAACGACGACACACCCGCGCGACGCGGCGCGCCACCGTCCCGCTCGGCCCACTCCCGGGCCTCCGTCAGCAGCTCGACAGACCCCGCCGACCAGTCCACCTGAGGCGTCGGCTCGTCGACGTGCAGGGTCTTCGGCAGGACACCGGCCCGCATCGCCATGACCATCTTGATGACACCGGCGACACCGGCGGCGGCCTGCGTGTGCCCGATGTTCGACTTCAACGAGCCCAGCCACAGGGGCTGTTCGCCGGTGTGCTCCTTGCCGTACGTGGCGATGACGGCCTGCGCCTCGATGGGGTCGCCGAGCGTGGTGCCCGTGCCGTGCGCCTCGACCGCGTCGACGTCGCCCGGCTTCAGGCCCGCGCTGGCCAGCGCGTCCCGGATGACGCGCTGCTGGGAGGGGCCGTTCGGTGCGGTGAGACCGCTGCTCGCGCCGTCCTGGTTGACGGCGGAGCCTCGTACGACCGCGAGGATCTTGTGGCCGTTGCGGCGGGCGTCCGAAAGGCGCTCAAGGAGCAGCAGGCCGGCGCCCTCGCCCCAGCCCGTGCCGTCGGCGGACGCGGCGAAGGACTTGCAGCGGCCGTCCGTGGACAGGCCGCGCTGGCGGCTGAAGTCGATGAAGGTGCCCGCCGTGGGCATCACGGTCACGCCGCCCGCGAGCGCGAGCGAGCACTCGCCCTGACGGAGGGCCTGCGCGGCCAGGTGCAGGGCGACGAGCGACGACGAGCAGGCGGTGTCGACGGTGACGGCGGGGCCTTCGAGGCCGAGGGTGTAGGCGACGCGGCCGGAGACGACGGAGCCCGCGTTGCCGGTGCCGATGTAGCCCTCGACGCCTTCGGGCAGGGCGTGCAGGCGGGTCGCGTAGTCGTAGTACATGACGCCCGCGAAGACGCCGGTGCGGCTGCGGCGCAGCGACACCGGGTCGATGCCCGCGCGCTCGATGGCCTCCCACGCGGTCTCCAGGAGGAGGCGCTGCTGCGGGTCCATGGCGAGGGCCTCGCGCGGGGAGACGCCGAAGAAGGAGGCGTCGAACCGGGGGGCGTCGTAGAGGAAGCCGCCCTCGGCGGTGGTGCTGGTGCCCTGGTTGTCGGGGTCCGGGTCGAACAGTTCGTCGGTGTCCCAGCCGCGGTCGGTGGGGAACGCGGAGATCGCGTCCACGCCCTCGTCGACGAGCCGCCACAGGTCTTCCGGCGTGTTCACGCCGCCCGGGTAGCGGCAGCTCATGCCGACGATCGCGACGGGCTCCTGCCGGGCGTCCTCCAGTTCGCGCACCCGGCGGCGGGCGTCGCGCAGATCGGCCGTCGCCCGCTTCAGGTAATCGAGGTACTTCTCCTCGTCCGCCATTTACAGCGCCTCCTCGAAGCGGTCGGGGCGGTCCGTGTCCGACCCTGTGTCTGAGCTGTGTCCGGGTGTTTCCGATGGGGTCTGGAGCTCGCTGTCGAGCAGGTCGAAGAGTTCGTCGGCGGTGGCGCCTTCGAGCTCCTCGCGCTCCCGGTCGGGATCCGTCGCCGTGGCCGCGTCGCGCGCGGTGGTGCGGGTGGTGTCCCAGGCGGTGAGCAGGGAGCGCAGGCGGCCGGCGACGCGGTCGCGCTCGCCGCCGTCGACGCCGTCGGTGCCGTTGCCCACGGCCTTCAGGATGCTTTCCAGGCGGTCGAGCTCGGTGTCCAGGTCACCGGGGTCGACCGGACCGCCGCCCGGGGGTGCGGCGGCGGTCGTGGGGATCTCCTCCGACAGGTGCTCGGCGAGTGCCGCCGGGTTCGGGTAGTCGAAGATCAGTGTGGTGGGCAGCCTCAGCTCGGTCTCCGCGGTGAGGCGGTTGCGCAGCTCGACGGCCGTGAGGGAGTCGAAGCCGAGCTCCAGGAAACCCCGGCTCAGCTCGACGGCGTTCGGCGACGCGTAGCCGAGCACGTCCGCCACGTGGGTGCGGACGAGATCGAGCAGCATCCGGTCGCGCTCGGCGCCCGTGCGGCCAGCGAGCCGCTGGGCCAGCGACTCGGTGGGTGCGGCCGGGGTGTCCGTACCGCTCCGCGCGCGCCGGACCGCGGGCCGCACGAGGCCGCCGAGCAGGGCAGGCAGCGACTCCGGCGGCTGGTTGCGCAGCGCCGCGGTGTCGATGCGGATCGGTACGAGGACGGGGTGCTCGCTCGCCGGGGCGAGGTCGAGCAGGGACAGCGCCCGGTCGGTGTCGAGGGCGAGGACGCCGCCGCGTGCCATGCGCTGGAGGTCGGCGTCGGCGAGGGCGCCGGTCATGTCGCTGTCCTGCGCGGCCCACAGGCCCCAGGCCAGCGAGGTCGCCGGGAGACCCTGAGCACGACGGTGTACGGCAAGTGCGTCCAAGTACGCGTTCGCCGCCGCGTAGTTCGCCTGACCCGGACCACCGAAGACACCGGAGGCAGAGGAGAACAGGACGAACGCGGACAGGTCCAGGCCGGCGGTCAGCTCATGCAGGTTCAGCGCCGCGTCCACCTTCGGACGCAGGACCGTCGCCAGACGCTGCGGATTCAACGACGTGACCACACCGTCATCCAGAACACCCGCCACATGCACCACGGCGGACAGCTCCGCGCCCTTCTCGTCGAGGAGCCCGGCCAGCGCCTCACGGTCGGCCACATCGCACGCGGCGACGGTCACCTTGGCACCCAACTCGGCGAGTTCCTCGCGCAGTTCGGCCGCCCCGGACGCCTCCGGACCGCGACGTGAGACCAGCAGCAGGTCACGTACACCGTGACGCTCGGCCAAGTGCCGCACCACGACGCGCCCCAGACCACCGAACGCACCCGTCACCAGCACGGAGCCCTCGCCCCACGGAGCGGCTTCGTCGGCGGCCTCGGTCGCGGTCGTGGCATTGGCCGCGGCTCGGGACAGGCGCGGCACGAACAGCGAACCGCCCCGCACCGCCACCTCGGGCTCACCCGACGCCAGCACGGCGCCGAGCACCGCCCCGTCGCTCTCCACATCGACGTCTTCGTCTACGTCTCCGTCTACGAGGACGAAGCGCCCCGGGTGCTCGGAGCGGGCCGACCGCACCAGACCCCACACCGCCGCGCCCACCGGATCGACGTCCACCTCACCGGCGGCCGCAGCACCCCGCGTCACCACCACCAGCGGCAGCGACTCGAACCGCGCATCGGCCAGCCAGTCCTGCACCACGCCGAGCGCCTCGGTCAGACGCGCCGACACAGCCTCCGGGCTCGCCGCGCCGTCAGCACCACCGCACCGCCACACCACGGCGGCCGGAAGCTCCGCGCTCTCGCCCCGCGTCTCGTACGACGCCAACGCCACCGCACCACCGGAGGTCGGCGACTGCTGCCTCCATTCGACGTGGAAGAGGGAGTCCGTATGCGGGTTGGCGCCGCTCATCTGCTCGATGAGCTCCTTCGACATGGGCCGGAAGACGAGTGCTTCCACCGAGGCCACCGGCGCGCCGGTGGTGTCCGCGACCTCAAGCGATACGCCGTCCGTCCCGCTGGGCGTCAGCCGGACACGGACGGTGGCGGCACCCGCGGCGTGCAGGGTGACTCCGGTCCAGGTGAAGGGCAGTCCGCCTGCGGCGGGCGGAGTGTCCGCCGCCGCCTCGGTTCGCGCACCGGCGGCGCGGGCGTGCAGGGCGGCGTCGAGGATCGCCGGGTGCAGGCCGAAGGCTCCGGCCCGCGTGTTGTCGTCGTCGGGCAGGGCGACTTCGGCGAACACCTCGTCGCCGCGCCGCCAGGCACCGCGCAGGCCCTGGAACACCGGGCCGTAGGCGAAGCCCGCGGAGGCCAGATCGTCGTAGAGCCCGTCGACCGTCAGCGGTTCCGCGTCGCGCGGCGGCCAGGACGTCAGGTCGCCGGACGCCGTCGAGGCGGCGGCCGCGTCCGACTGGGACTCAGTCAGGGTTCCGGTGGCGTTCTTGGTCCAGGCGTCGGCCGAGAGGCTCTCGGCCCCTGCGCCCGGCTCGGGGCGCGAGTGCAGGCTGATGGGCCTGCGTCCGGACGCGTCGGGTGCCTCGACGCGCAACTGGACCTGGATGCTTCCGTGTTCGGGCAGGACCAGCGGTGTGCCGAGCGTCAGCTCGTCGAGCGTGCCGCAGCCGATCTGGCCGCCCGCGTGCACGGCCAGTTCCACGAAGGCGGTCCCCGGAAGCAGGACCCGTCCGGCCACGGCGTGGTCGGCGAGCCACGGGTGCGTGGCGAGGGACAGGCGCCCGGTGAACAGGTACCCGTCCGTGTCCGCCAGCGGCATCCCGGCGCCAAGCAGCGGGTGCCCCGCGGGGGCGAGGCCCGCGGATTCGACGTCGGCGGTGTCGGCGGTCTGCCGGAGCCAGAATCCCTGGTGCTGGAAGGCGTACGTGGGCAGGTCCACGCGGCGGCGCGTCTCGACGGGCGCGTGCAGCGGGGTGAAGTCGACCTCGACGCCGCGCACATGGGCCTTGGCGAGGGCGGTCAGGAAGCTGTCCGCTTCCGGTCGGTCCTTGCGGAGCGCGCCGATCAGGCCCGCCTGCGCGGCCGGGTCGGTGAGGGTGTCGTGCGCCATCGCCGTGAGTACGGAGTCGGGGCCGAGCTCAAGAAGCGTCGTCGCGCCGAAGCCGGTCAGGGCGCCGAGGCCGTCGTGGAAACGGACCGCCTCGCGGACGTGGCGGACCCAGTACTCCGGGTCCTTGAGCTGGGCCGACTCGGCGAGCTCACCAGTGACGTTGGAGACCACCGCCAGGGCCGTGTCCTGGTACGTCAAGCTCTCCGCGACCTTGCGGAAGTCGTCCAGGACCGGGTCCATGAGCGGCGAGTGGAAGGCGTGGGACACCTTCAGCCAGCGCACCTTGCGGCCCTCGCCCCGGAGGGTCTCCTCCAGGCCTTCCAGGACTGCGCGGTCGCCGGAGAGGACCACCTGCGAGGGGCCGTTCACCGCCGCCACACCGGCACGGTCCTCCATGCCCACCAGCAGCGGCAGCACGTCGGCCTCCGCCGCCTGCACGGCCAGCATCGCGCCGCCTTCGGGCAGCGACTGCATCAACTGCCCGCGTGCGGCGATCAGTTGGGCCGCGTCCTCCAAGGACCACAACCCGGCTACGTACGCAGCTGTCAGCTCGCCGATCGAATGACCGCCGACGATCTCGGGACGTACGCCGAAGGATTCGGCAAGGCGATACAGCGCGACCTCCACCGCGAACAGCGCGGGCTGCGCGTACCCCGTCTGCTCCAGCAACCCGGCGTCCGTGCCGAACATGACCTCCTTCAGAGGCCGGTCAAGCAACCCGTCCAGGTGCGCGCACACCTCATCCAGCGCATCCGCGAACACCGGGAAGGCCTCGTACAACTCACGGCCCATACCGAGCCGCTGGCTGCCCTGGCCGGTGAAGACAACACCGAGGCGCCCCTCGGCCACCGACCCCGACACCACACCCGAACCGCCTGCGACGACGGCCTCAAGCCCGGCCAGGAACTCCTCCCGCTCCCGGCCGAACACCACAGCCCGGTGCTCGTGCACGGCACGGCCCGACAACAACGACCAGCCCACGTCCACGGGCTCAAGCTCAGCGCGCCCGCTCACGTGCTCGCGCAACCGCCCGGCCTGCGCCCGCAGTGCGTCCGCGCTCCGGCCCGACACCAACCATGGTGTCGCAGTAGATAGAACGCTCGTTTTAGCAGCGACAGTAGGTGCCGCCACCGACGCCTGCTCCACGATCACATGGGCGTTCGTGCCGCTCACGCCGAACGACGACACACCGGCACGTCGCGGCGCCCCCGCCTCCCGCTCCGCCCACTCGCGGGCCTCGGTCAGCAGCTCAACACCGCCTGCCGTCCAGTCGACATGGGTGCTCGGCCGGTCCACGTGCAAGGTCTGCGGCAGGACTCCGGCCCGCATGGCCATGACCATCTTGATGACACCGGCGACACCGGCGGCGGACTGGGTGTGCCCGATGTTCGACTTCACCGATCCCAGCCACAGGGGCCGGTCGGCCGCCCGCTCCTCGCCGTACGTGGCGAGGAGGGCCTGGGCCTCGATGGGGTCGCCGAGCGTGGTGCCCGTGCCGTGCGCCTCCACGGCGTCGACGTCACCGGTCGTGAGGCGGGCGTTGGCGAGGGCGGCGCGGATGACGCGCTGCTGGGACGGGCCGTTGGGGGCGGTGAGGCCGTTGCTGGCGCCGTCCTGGTTGACGGCGGAGCCTCGTACGACGGCCAGGATTTCGTGGCCGTTGCGGCGGGCGTCCGACTGTCGTTCGAGGAGGAGCAGGCCGACGCCCTCGCCCCAGCCGGTGCCGTCGGCGGCCTCGGCGAACGCCTTGCAGCGGCCGTCGGCGGCGAGGCCGCGCTGGCGGCTGAACTCGATGAAGGCGCCGGGGTTGGACATGACCGTGACGCCGCCCGCGAGGGCCAGTGAGCACTCGCCGTTGCGCAGGGCCTGCGCGGCCAGGTGCAGGGCGACAAGGGACGACGAGCACGCCGTGTCGACGGTCACCGCCGGGCCTTCGAGGCCGAAGGAGTAGGCGAGGCGGCCGGAGATGACGCTGGTCGCGCCGCCCGCGAGCAGATAGCCCTCGACGCCTTCGGGGGCCTGCCGCATCCCGGAGCCGTAGCCCTGGGACGACGCGCCGACGAACACTCCGGCCTGGCTGCCGTGGAGCGTCGCCGGGTTGATGCCGGCACGCTCGAAGAGTTCCCAGGAGGTCTCCAGGAGGAGGCGCTGCTGAGGGTCCATGGCGAGGGCTTCGCGGGGTGAGATGCCGAAGAAGACGGGGTCGAACTGGTCGGCGTCGTAGAGGAATCCGCCCTGGCGGGCGTAGCTGGTGCCGCGCTGTTCGGGGTCGGCGTCGTAGAGGGCTTCGAGGTCCCAGCCACGGCCGCCGGGGAAGTCGGACATCGCGTCCTCGCCCTCGGCGAGCAGCCGCCACAGGGCGTCGGGGCTGGTGACGCCGCCGGGGTAGCGGCAGCTCATGGACACGATGACGATCGGGTCGTCGGCGGCGTCCGCCGATCCGGCCGCCGCCACGGCTCCGCCCGCGGCGAGAGGCCCGGCCGCCGCCCCCTCGTCCCCGGTCAACTGCGCCCGCAGGTAGCTGGCGAGGACGGCCGAGGTCGGGTAGTCGAAGACGAGGGTGGTGGGCAGCTTCAGGCCGGTCGTGGTGGCCAGTCGGTTGCGTACCTCGACCGCGGTGAGCGAGTCGAAGCCCAGCTCGCGGAAGGCCCGGCCGGGTTCGATCGCTTCCGCGCCGGCGTAGCCGAGGACGGCGGCCGCCTGGCCGCGCACCAGGTCCAGCAGCAGCCGCTCCTGCTCCGCCTGCGACAGACCGGCGAGCCGCTCTGCCCACTCGGAGCCGGGAGCACCCGTCTTCGCCGCCGCACCCTGCGCCGACTCGGGCTCGGCGAGCGCGCGCCGCACCGCGGGCAGGTCCCCGATGAGCGGGCTCGGCCGCAGCGAGGTGAAGGAGGGCGCGAAGCGCTCCCAGTCCACGTCCGCGACGGCAAGGAACGTCTCGTCGTACGCCACCGCCTGCGCCAGCGCCGCCACCGCCCGCTCCGGCGCCATCGCCGCCAGGCCGCGGCGTCGGAGCTGCTCCGCGTCCTCGTCGCCCGCCATGCCGCCGCCGGCCCACAGGCCCCACGCGACGCAGGTGGCGGTCAGACCGCGGGCCCTGCGCCGCTGCGCGAGGGCGTCGAGGTAGGCGTTGGCAGCCGCGTACGCGCCCTGGCCGCCGCCGCCCCACACACCGGAGTTGGAGGAGAAGAGGACGAACGCGTCCAGGTCCTCGTCGGTCACCAGCTCGTCGAGGTGCGCGGCGCCCGCCGTCTTCGCGCCGAACACCTCCGCGATGTCGGCCGCGGTCATCCCGTCCAGCGGCTGCGTCTGCCCGACGCCCGCGGCGTGGAAGACGGAGCGCAGGGTACGTCCGTCGGCAGCGAGTGCTTCGAGGAGTCGCGTGACGGCGTCCCGGTCGGCGATGTCGCAGGCCGCGACCGTGACTTCGGCGCCCAACTCCTCCAGTTCCGCCTTCAGTTCGGCGGCGTCCGGTGCGTCGAGGCCGCGACGGCTGGTCAGTACGAGGTGCTCGGCACCCTCGCGGGCCAGCCAGCGCGCCACGTGCCCGCCGATGGCGCCCGTGCCGCCGGTGACCAGTGCCGTGCCGCGCGGCGTCCACGGCTTCGCGGACTCGACGGGCTCGGCGGGTACCAGGCGGCGTACGAGGACACCGGAGCCGCGCACGGCGAGCTGGTCCTCGTCCTCGACTCCCGCGAGGGCGGCTGTGAAGCGCGAGCCCGCTCGGGTGTCGTACGACGCGGGCAGGTCGATGAGACCGCCCCACCGGTCCGGGTGCTCCAGCGCCATGACCCGGCCCAGACCCCACACCTGGGCCTGGAAGGGAGATTCCAGAGCGTCACTGCGCCCGGTCGACACCGCGCCGGAGGTCAGCGCCCACAGCCGCGCACCGATCCCGGCGTCGCCGAGGGCCTGCACCAGGGCCACGGTGCCCGTCAGGCCGACGGGCACGCCGTCGTGCTCCTCGTGCGCGGACTCCTCGAAAGCGAGCAGGGAGACGACGCCGGTGAGTCCCGCGTCGAGGTCGAGGGCGCGCAGTCGCCCGGCCAGGTCGGAACGCTTCAACTCATCGACACCGACGCGGAGTTCGACGACCTCGGCACCGGCCTGCGCCAGCGCCTCGCTCGCACCTGCCGCCCACTGGTGTTCCCCAGCGCTCTCCGGGAGTACGACCAGCCAGCGCCCGGAAAGCCCGGACGTGGGCAGGGTGCCGCTCGGCAGCGGCTTCCAGGTGACCCGGTAACGCCAACTGTCGAGGGTCGACCGCTCACGCCGCTGCCGCCGCCACGACGAAAGGACGGGCAGCACGGCACCCAGTTCGGCGGACGCGGAATCGTCGGCCACCTCCAGCTCAGCGGTCAGGCCCTCCAGGTCCTCGCGCTCCACGGCCTCCCAGAACCGCGCCTCGACCTCGTCCACCGCACCGGGTGCCGTGTCGGGCGAGGCGGAGTGGTCGGGCCAGTAGTGCTGGCGCTGGAAGGCGTAGGTGGGGAGGTCGAGGGTGGTGCGGGTGCCGGGGAAGAGGGCCTTCCAGTCCAGCTCCACACCGTGTGTGTGCGCCTCGGCCATCGACGTGAGCAGGCGCTCGGCGCCGCCTTCGTCGCGGCGGAGGGAGCCGAGGGTGACCGCCTGGCTGTCGGTGGCGTCGATCGTCGCCTGCACCGGGACCGTCAGGACCGGGTGCGGGCTCATCTCCAGGAACAGGCCGTGGCCCTCGGCGAGGAGCCCACGGGTGGCGTGCTCAAAGAGGACCGTCTGACGCAGATTGCGGTACCAATAGCCAGCGTCCATCGGGGTGTTGGAGTCCAGCCACTCCCCCGTGAGCGTCGAGAAGAGCGGGACCTCGGCGGCCTGCGGGGACACCGAGGCCAGCGCCTCGGCGATCTCGTCCTCGATCTGCTCCACGTAGAAGGAGTGCGAGGCGTAGTCGACGGGGATGGTGCGGGCGCGGATGTCGCGGGCCACGCACTGCGCGACCAGTTCCTCCAAGGCCTCGGCCTCGCCGGAGACCACGATTTGGGCGGGTCCGTTGACGGCCGCTACCGAGACACGCTCGCCCCACGCGGTGATCAGCTCACGTACGTCCTGCTCGGGCAGCGGCACGGAGACCATGCCGCCCTTGCCCGACAACTCCCGGATCGTCAGGCTCCGCAGGGCGACCACACGAGCGGCGTCCCGCAGGGACAGCGCCCCGGCCACGCACGCGGCGGCGATCTCGCCCTGACTGTGACCCACCACGGCCGCAGGCTTCACTCCCGCCGCCTGCCACACCGCAGCCAGCGACACCATCACCGCGAACAGCACAGGCTGGACGACGTCCACCTCGTCGAACCGGTCCCCGCTCAGTTCCTCAAGCAGGTCCCAGTCCACGAACTCCGCGAGCGCGTCCCCGCACTCCCGCATCCGCTCGGCGAACACCGGGCTGGAGTCGAGGAGTTCACGAGCCATCCCCGCCCACTGCGAACCCTGCCCCGGGAACACGAACACCGGGCGGACCGAGCCACCCCGCGCCCGACCCGAGACCACGTTCTGCGCGCTCGCGTCATCCCTCGCCAGCGACTCAAGCCCGGCCAGCAGCTCACCACGACCCGCGCCGAGCACCACACCCCGGTGCTCGAACCGCGACCGCGAAGCCGCCAACGACCAAGCCAGATCGCCGAGTTCGAGGTCTGCACGCGCGGCCAGCAGATGCTCCCGCAACCGCGCCGCCTGCCCGCGCAGCGCCTCCGGCGTCTTCGCCGACAGAGCCAGCGGCACCACACCCGCCACCACCGACGACGGCGGAGCCTCTCCGCCCTCGGTCTCACCGAGAACGGGCGCCTGCTCCACGATCACATGGGCGTTCGTCCCACTCACGCCGAACGACGACACACCCGCGCGACGCGGTGCCCCGCCGTCCCGCTCAGCCCACTCCCGGGCCTCGGTCAGCAGCTCAACAGCTCCCGCCGACCAGTCCACCTGAGGCGTCGGCTCGTCGACATGCAGGGTCTTCGGCAGGACACCGGCCCGCATCGCCATGACCATCTTGATCACACCGGCGACACCGGCGGCGGCCTGCGTGTGCCCGATGTTCGACTTCAACGAACCCAGCCACAGCGGCCGGTCGGCCGCCCGCTCCTTGCCGTACGTGGCAAGGACTGCCTGCGCCTCGATCGGGTCGCCGAGGGTCGTACCCGTGCCGTGCGCCTCCACGGCGTCCACGTCACCGGCGGACAGCCCGGCACTGGCGAGGGCAGCGCGGATGACGCGCTGCTGGGAGGGCCCGTTGGGGGCGGTGAGGCCGTTGCTCGCGCCGTCCTGGTTGACCGCCGAGCCGCGTACGACCGCGAGGACCTGGTGCCCCTTGCGGCGGGCGTCCGAAAGACGCTCAAGGAGCAGCAGGCCGACGCCCTCGCCCCAGCCCGTGCCGTCCGCGGCGGCCGCGAAGGACTTGCAGCGGCCGTCCGCCGCGAGGCCGCGCTGGCGGCTGAACTCGATGAACGTGCCGGGCGTCGACATGACGGCGACGCCGCCCGCGAGAGCCATGTCGCACTCGCCGTTGCGCAGCGCCTGCGCGGCGAGGTGCAGGGCGACGAGCGACGACGAGCAGGCCGTGTCGACGGTGACCGCAGGGCCTTCGAGGCCGAAGGAGTACGAGATGCGGCCGGAGGCGACGCTCGCGGCGCTGCCGTTGCCGACGTACCCCTCCAGGTCGTCGAGGCCGCCGGGGGCGCTCAGGAGGTGGGTGGCGTAGTCGTTGTACATGACGCCGACGAAGACGCCGGTGGAGCTGCCGCGTGCCGCGGCCGGGTCGATGCCCGCGCGCTCGAAGGCCTCCCAGGTGGTCTCCAGGAGGAGGCGCTGCTGGGGGTCGATGGACAGGCCTTCGCGCGGGGAGATGCCGAAGAAGGCCGGGTCGAAGTCGGCGGCGTCGTAGAGGAAGCCGCCTTCGCGCGTGTAGAAGGAGCCGGGGCTGTCCGGGTCGGGGTCGTAGAGGGAGTCGATGTCCCAGCCGCGGTCGCCGGGCAGGTCGCCGATGGCGTCGACGCCGTCGGCGGTGAGGCTCCACAGGTCCTCGGGGTTGCTGACGCCGCCGGGGTAGCGGCAGCTCATCGACACGATGACGATCGGGTCGTCGTCCACGGGGGCGGCGGCTGTCGTGACCCGCCCGGCGCCCCGTGTCGCGGCGTTCGTGCCCAGGACCTCTTCGAGGATGTGGCGGGCGAGGACGGTGGCGGCGGGGTAGTCGAAGGCGAGGGTGGCGGGCAGGCGCAGGCCGGTCGCCGAGGTGAGCCTGTTGCGCAGTTCGACGGCGGTGAGCGAGTCGAAGCCGATCTCGCGGAAGGCGCGGTCGGGTGCGATGGCGTCGGCCGACGGGTAGCCGAGGACGGCGGCGGCGTGGCCGCGTACGAGTGTGAGGACTTCCTCTTCGCGGTCCGTCTCGGGCAGCGCGGCGAGGCGCTGGGCGAGGGCGGAGCCCTCCTGCCGGTCGGCGGCGGCCGCGGTGCGGCGCCGGGGTGCGCGGACCAGGGTGCGCAGGAGCGGCGGGACGCCGTCGGAGGCGGCGCGGGCGCGCAGGCCCGCGAGGTCGAGGCGGACCGGCACCAGCAGCGGGTGGCCGGCGGTGTGGGCGGCGTCGAAGAGGTCCAGGCCCTCGTCGGTGGTGAGCGCGGCGGCTCCGGCGCGTGCCCTGCGGTCCAGTTCGTCGGTGCCCAGGTGGGCGGTGAGCTCGCTGGCCTCGGCCCACAGGCCCCAGGCGAGCGAGGTCGCGGGGAGGCCCTGGGCGCGGCGGTGCTGGGCGAGCGCGTCGAGGAAGGCGTTGGCGGCCGCGTAGTTGGCCTGGCCGGGGGTGCCGAAGACACCGGCCGCGGAGGAGAACAGCACGAAGGCGGACAGGTTCAGGCCCGCCGTCAGCTCGTGCAGGTGGAGCGCCGCGTCGGCCTTGGGGCGCAGGACGGTGTCCAGGCGCTCGGGCGTCAGCGCGGTGACGACTCCGTCGTCGAGGGCACCGGCGACGTGCACGACGGCCGACAGTTCGGCGCCGACCTCGTCCAGGAGGGCGGCCAGCGCGGTGCGGTCGGCGGTGTCGCAGGCGGCGAGGCGCACGCGGGCGCCGGAGGCCTCCAGGTCCGTACGGAGTGCGGCGGCACCGGGGGCGTCGTCGCCGCGACGGGATACGAGGAGCAGGTCCCGTACGCCGTGCCGTGCCGCGAGGTGGCGGGCCACGAGGCCGCCCAGGGTGCCGGTGCCTCCGGTGACGAGGACGGTGCCTTCGCCCCAGGAGGCGGCGTCGGTGTCCGACGTCGGGAGGTGCGGTACGCGGGTCAGGCGCGGGGCGCGCAGGGCGCCGTCGCGGAGCGCCAGCTCGGGCTCGTCGGTCGCGAGTGCGGCGGCGACCAGTTCCTCGGTCGCGCCGGTGGCGGGGTCCAGGTCGAGGAGGACGAAGCGGCCCGGGTGCTCGGACTGCGCCGAGCGCACCAGGCCCCACACGGCGGCGGCCACGGGGTCGGGGGCGGTGTCGGCTGCGACGGCGCCGCGGGTCGCCACGACGAGCCGGGACGACTCGAACCGCTCGTCGGCGAGCCAGCCCCGCACGGTCTCCAGGGTGCGCTCCAACAGGGGCCGGACTGCGGCGAGTTCGACCGGGCGGGCCGTCCCAGCGGACGTCAGCAGCGGCAGGAGCAGCGTCGCGGGCGGCTCGGCGCCGCCGTCGAGCGCGGCGGTCAGGGATGCCAGGTCCGCGTAGGTCTGTCGTACGAAGGGGAGTGCGCCGGACGCGTCAGGGGCGTCGTCGCCGAGGAGAGCCACAAAGGCGGGCGCGGCCTCGGTCGCCGGGGCGTCGACGGGCGTCCACTCGACCTGGAAGAGCGCGTCGCGCCGCGGCGTACCGGTCAGCTGCTCCTCGGACAGGGCGCGCAGCGCCAGCGAGCCGACGGAGACGACGGGCTGCCCGGTGGCGTCGGCGGCGAGCAGGCTGACGGTGTCGGTACCGGCGGAGGTGACGCGTACGCGGAGCGTGGTGGCGCCGGTGGCGTGCAAGGTGACGTCGGTCCAGGCGAAGGGCAGGTGCGCGCGGTCCGTGCGGGTGATGAAGTCGCCGAGGCCGATGGCGTGCAGGGCGGCGTCGAAGAGCGCCGGGTGCAGCCCGAAGGACTCCGTGTCGGCGTGCGCGTCCTGCGGCAGGTCGATCTCCGCGTACACGTCGCCGCCCTGCCGCCAGGCGGCGCGCAGGCCCTGGAAGAGGGGGCCGTAGCCGTGCCCGTTGGCCGTCAGGCGCTCGTACAGGTCGGAGACGTCGACGCGCTCGGCACCGGCGGGCGGCCACGCCGACAGGTCGGCGGCGTCGGCTGAGTCGGTGGGATGCTCCGAGGGCGCGGCGGGCAGCAGGCTGCCGGTGAAGTGCCGTGTCCAGGGGGTGTCGTCGGTGTCGTCCTGCGGGCGTGCGAACAGGCCGAGTTCGCGGCGCCCGGCGTCGTCCGGTCCGCCCACCGAGATCTGGAGCTGGACGGCACCCTGCTCGGGGATGACGAGGGGGGCTTCCAGGGTCAGTTCTTCGAGGTGGCCGCAGCCGACCTCGTCGCCCGCGCGCAGGGCGAGTTCGACGTACGCCGTGCCGGGCAGCAGGATCGCGCCGTCGACCGCGTGGTCGGCGAGCCAGGGGTGGGTCTGCGTCGACAGCCGCCCCGTGAAGAGGTAGCCGTCGGCGTCCGCGAGGGCCACGGCGGCCCCCAGGAGCGGGTGACCGGCGGCACGCAGCCCCGCGAACACGACGTCACCGGCGCCGGCGGGGACGGCCTTCGGCCAGTGGCGCTCGCGCTGGAAGGCGTACGTGGGGAGGTCTACGGGGGTGCGGGCGCCGGGGAAGAGGGCGTTCCAGTCGAGTTCGGCGCCGTGGGCGTGGGCTTCGGCCAGCGAGGCGGCCAGGCGGTCGGCGCCGCCTTCGTCGCGGCGGAGGGAGCCGAGGGTGGCGGCCTGGCTGTCGGTGGCGTCGACGGTGGCCTGGACCGGGACCGTCAGGACGGGGTGCGGGCTCATTTCCAGGAACAGGCCGTGGCCCTCGGCGAGCAGACCGCGGGTGGCGTGCTCGAAGAGGACCGTCTGGCGCAGGTTGCGGTACCAATAGCCCGCGTCCATGGGGGTGTCGGCGTCGAGCCAGGCACCCGTCAGGGTCGAGTACAGCGGCACCTCGGCGGCCTGCGGGACAACCCCGTCCAACGCCTCAGCGATCTGCTGCTCGATGTCCTCCACGTACGAGGAATGCGACGCGTAGTCGACGGGGATCGTCCGCGCGCGGATGTCCTGGTCGACGCACTGCGCGACCAGTTCCTCCAGCGCCTCGGGCTCACCCGAAACCACCACCTGGGCAGGCCCGTTGACGGCCGCCAGCTCAATGCGACCGTCCCAGGCGGAAATCAGCTCCCGCACCTGGTCCTCGGGCAGCGGAACGGACACCATCCCGCCCTTGCCCGAGAGCTCACGGATCGCCAGGCTCCGCAGCGCCACCACACGAGCCGCGTCCCGCAGAGTCAGCACACCCGCGACGCAAGCGGCCGCGATCTCACCCTGGCTGTGACCCACCACAGCAGCGGGCTTCACGCCTCCCGCCTGCCACACCGCCGCCAGCGACACCATCACCGCGAACAACACCGGCTGGACCACGTCGACGCGGTCGAACCGCTCGCCGTTCAGCTCCTCCAGCAGATCCCAGTCCACGAACTCGGCCAGCGCGTCCCCGCACTCCCGCATCCGTTCCGCGAACACCGGGGAGTCTTCGAGCAGTTCACGAGCCATCCCGGCCCACTGCGACCCCTGCCCCGGGAACACGAACACCGGCCGACCGGCGCCGACCCGCGCCCGCCCGGTGACCACACCACCGGCCGCGTCATCGTCCTCGGACAACCGCTCAAGTCCAGCGAGCAGTTCCTCACGATCCCGCCCGACGACCACACCCCGGTGCTCGAACCGCGCCCGCGATACCGCCAACGACCAGGCCACGTCCCCGGCGCCCCACGACGCGTCGGCCAGCAGCCGCTCCCGCAGCCGCGTCGCCTGTGCCCGCAGCGCCTCCGGCGTCTTGCCGGACAGAGCCAGCGGGACCACACCCGCGACGACCGCCGCCGGGCCCTCGCCATCGGGGGCGACGGCAGGCTCCTCGGCCGACGGCCCCTGCTCCACGATGACGTGGGCGTTCGTGCCGCTGACGCCGAAGGAGGAGATACCGGCGCGACGCGGGGCACCACCGTCCCGCTCGGCCCAGTCCCGGGCCTCGGTCAGGAGCTCGACGGCGCCCGCCGACCAGTTCACCTCGGGCGAGGGTTCGTCCACGTGCAGCGTCTGAGGCAGTACGCCGTGCCGCATGGCGAGGACCATCTTCATCAGGCCCGCGACTCCGGCCGCGGCCTGGGTGTGGCCGATGTTGGACTTGATGGAGCCGAGCCAGAGGGGCTCGCCGCTCTCCGGCCGCTCCTGGCCGTACGTGGCGAGCAGGGCCTGCGCCTCGATGGGGTCGCCGAGCGTGGTGCCCGTGCCGTGGGCCTCGACCGCGTCGACATCGGCGGCCGTGAGGCGGGCGTTGGCGAGTGCCTGCATGATGACGCGCTGCTGGGAGGGGCCGTTGGGGGCGGTGAGGCCGTTGCTGGCGCCGTCCTGGTTGATCGCGGAGCCGCGTACGACCGCGAGGACGGGGCGTCCGGCGCGGCGCGCGTCCGAGAGGCGCTCGACGAGGAGCATGCCGACACCCTCGCCCCAGCCGGTGCCGTCCGCGGCGGCCGCGAAGGCCTTGCAGCGGCCGTCGGCGGCGAGGCCCTGCTGGCGGCTGAACTCGGTGAAGACTCCGGGGGTCGAGATGACGGTGACGCCCGCGACGAGGGCCATGCCGCACTCGCCCTGGCGCAGCGCCTGCACGGCGAGGTGCAGGGCGACAAGGGACGACGAGCAGGCCGTGTCGACGGTGAGGGCGGGGCCTTCGAGGCCGAGGGTGTAGGCGATGCGGCCGGATTCGACGGCGGCGGCGTTGCCCGTGCTCACATAGCCCTCGACGTCCTCCTCGGCTTCGAAGAGGAGCGGGGCGTAGTCCTGTCCGTTGGTGCCGACGAACACGCCGGTGCGGCTGCCGCGTACCGTCGCCGGGTCGATTCCGGCGCGCTCGAACGCCTCCCACGCGGTTTCCAGGAGAAGCCGCTGCTGCGGGTCCATGGCGAGGGCTTCGCGCGGGGATATGCCGAAGAAAGGCGCGTCGAATTCGGCGACGCCGTCGAGGAACCCGCCGTGGGCGGTGGAACTCGTTCCCTGCTTACCGGAGCCATCCGGGTCGTAGAGCGAGTCCAGGTCCCAGTTCCGGTCGGTGGGGAGTCCCGAAATGGCGTCCCGGCCTTCGGAGAGCAGCCTCCAGAGGTCTTCGGGGCCGCTGACGCCGCCGGGGAAGCGGCAGCTCATCGCTGTGATCGCGATGGGCTCCTGAGCAGCGGCCTCGATGTCCTTCAGACGTTGCTGCGTCTGATGCAGGTCCGCCGAAACCCACTTGAGATAGTCGCGCAGCGTCTCTTCATTCGCCATCAAATGTCACCTGTTCAGGACGTGTGCCGCACCTGCCGGCATACAACGGACCTGTCCGCAGCCGTTTTCTCGATGACGCTATGGGGGCCCTATACGACCAACAACCCCTACCCTCCCCCTACTCGCCCCTACGGGATTGCCTCGAATTGAGGCCGGGGGCGAGTGATCGACAAAGGGGGTGGATAGGGGCTGCCGGTTCAATTAATTACCCTTGACAGGTGCTCCTTGTCCATTCATTGGCCGTATTGGTTACGTGGCTTTGGCTACACGGCGACGGTTTCCTGACCGACGTCAGCCGCGGCCGAGTTGCTTCTTGATGAAGGCGAGCATCTCGTCGTCGCTGGCGGCCGCGAGTTGCTCGCCGACGTCGCCTCCGTCGCCGGTGGTGTCGGTCCCGCCGCCCGGCTGTCCCCCGCCGCTCTTCCAGCGGTCGAGGGCTGCTTGGAGGCGTACGGCCACCTTGGTGCGGGTGATCTCGTCGGCCGCGCCGGCCGAGCCGGCCGCCGCGAGGCTGCCTTCGAGCCGGTCGAGGTCGCCGAGGAGCAGCGTGGCCGGGTCGGCGGCGTCGGGGGCGAGTTCGGTGCGCAGGCAGTCGGCGAGCGCCGTGGGGGTCGGGTGGTCGAAGACCACGGTGGCGGGCAGGACGAGGCCGGTGAGGGCGTTGACGCGGTTGCGCAGTTCGACGGCGGTGAGGGAGTCGAAGCCCAGCTCGCGGAAGGCGCGGGTGGGTTCGACGGCCGCTGCGCCGCTGTAGCCGAGGACGGCGGCGACCTGCTCGCAGACGAGGTCGAGCAGCAGCCGTTCCTGTTCGGCGCGTTGCAGCGACGCGAGCTTCGCCACCAGTTCCGGCCCCTGCCCGGCGGCCGGTCCGCCGGTGCCGCCGTCGGCCGGCGCGGCGGCCGAAAGCCGCTCCACCTCAGGGAGTTCGGCGTACAGCCTGCTCGGCCGCACCGCGGTGAAGGCGGGCGCGTACTGCTGCCAGTCGACGTCGGCCACCAGGACGGCGGTGCGGTCCTGGGTGAGGAGCCGCTTGAGGGCGGCGATGGCGCGGTCCGGCTCCAGGGGCGGGATCGCGCCGCCGCGCAGCCGCTCGGCGGCCACGCCCTCGGCGGCCATGCCGCTGCCCGCCCACGGGCCCCAGGCCACGGAGGTGGCGGTCAGGCCGCGGGCCCGGCGCGCGTGCGCGAGCCCGTCGAGGAAGGCGTTGGCGGCGGCGTAACTGCCCTGCCCCGCACCTCCCGCGACCCCGGCGAACGACGAGAACAGCACGAACGCCGACAGGTCCAGACCGGCCGTCAGCTCGTCCAGGTGGCGCGCGGATTCCGCCTTGGCGCGGAACACGGTGGCGAGCCTCTCGGGCGTCATCGCGTCGAGCACGCCGTCGTCCAGGACTCCGGCGGCGTGGAACACGGCGGTCAGCGGCGCGTCGCCGCCGCCGCCGTTGCCACCCTCGCCGCCGTCCCCGTCGCCGATCTCGTCCAGGAGGCGCGCCAGCGCCTCGCGGTCGGCCGCGTCGCAGGCCGCGACGGTGACTCGTACGCCCAACTCCTCCAGCTCGGTACGGAGTTCGAGGGCGCCGGGTGCGTCGGGGCCGCTCCTGCTCGTCAGTACGAGATGGTCGGCGCCCTCGTGCGCGAGCCACCGCGCGACATGCCGGCCGAGCGCGCCCGTGCCACCGGTCACGAGGACCGTGCCGCGCGGCGTCCACTCCCCGACCGTGTCGCCGTCGAGCGGGGCCGCCGCCCGTACGACGCGGCGTCCGAACGCTCCGCACCCGCGCACCGCCACCTGGTCCTCCCCGGCCCACGCGCCGCCGAGGACACGGCCGAGCCGGGTCACCGCCGCCGTGTCGGCCGCGTCGGGCAGGTCGACGAGGCCGCCCCAGCGCTCCGGGTACTCCAGCGCGGCGACCCGGCCGAGCCCCCACAGCGCCGCCCGCCCGGGGGCGGTGTGCGCGTCGGCGTGGCCGACGGCGACGGCGTCGCGGGTGGCGCACCACAGGGGCGCGTCGACGCCCGCGTCGCCCAGTGCCTGGATCAGGGCCAGCGTGAGCGCGACCTCCGTCGGTACGGCACCGCTGTCGTGCGGTGCGCCGCCGTCGGCTGTGGCCAGGAGCGACAACACACCGCTGAACACGGCCGCGCCGCCCGGCTCCCCGACCGCCGTGCGCAGGGCCGCGCCGAGCGCGTCCCGGCCGGTGGCGTCCGCGGGCACTCCCACCGTCACCGCACGCGCGCCGTGCTCGGCCAGCAGCGCGGTGACGGCCGCACTCCACGACGTGTCCGCATGCCCTTCCGGTACGACGACGAGCCAGTCGCCCGTCAGCTTCCCTGCCGCCGCCTCGGCAAGCGGCGTCCAGGACTCGCGGTAGCTCCACCTGTCGAGCGTGGAGGTCTCGCGCCGCTGCTTGCGCCAGGCCGTCAGCGCGGGCAGCACCTCGGTGAGGGGCGCGTCGTCCGGCACGTGCAGGGTCTTGGCCAGCTCGGCCAGGTCCTCGCTCTCCACCGTCTCCCAGAACCGCGACTCCACCTCGTCGGCGGTCACGGCTCCGTCCACGGCCGTCGTGTCCACCGCCGCCTCCAGCCAGTAGTGCCGGTGCTGGAAGGCGTACGTGGGCAACTCGACGCGGCGGCGCGCCTCGGCCGGGGCGTACAGCGGCGCCCAGTCGACCTCGACGCCGCGCACGTACGCCGTGGCAAGGGCGGTCAGGAACGTGTCGGCCTCGGGGCGGTCCTTGCGCAGGGCGGCGATCAGGCCCGCCTGCGCGGCCGGGTCGACGACGGTGTCGTGGGCCATCGCGGTCAGGACCGCGTCGGGGCCGAGTTCGACGACCGTGGACACGCCCTGTGCGGTGAGCGTGGTCAGACCGTCGTGGAAGCGGACGGCCTCGCGGATGTGCCGGACCCAGTAGCCGGGGTCCTTCAACTCGTCGGCGGTGGCGAGCTTCCCGGTCAGGTTGGACACGACGGACAGCGCCGCGTCCTGATACGTCAGCCCCTCGGCCACACGCCGGAAGTCATCGAGCACCGGGTCCATGAGGGGCGAGTGGAAGGCATGGGACACCTTCAGCCAGCGCACCTTGCGGCCCTGGCCGCGAAGGATCTCCTCCAGGCCCTCCAGAACCGCACGGTCACCGGAGAGCACGACCTGGGCGGGACCATTCACGGCCGCCAGGCCGACACGGTCCGACACCTCATCGAGCAGCGGCAGGACGTCACTCTCGGCCGCCTGCACGGCGAGCATCGCGCCGCCCTCGGGCAGTGCCTGCATCAACCGGCCACGCGCGGCCACCAGTTGGGCCGCGTCCTCCAAGGACCACACTCCGGCTACGTACGCAGCCGTCAGCTCGCCGATGGAATGCCCGCCGACAATCTCGGGGCGCACCCCGAACGACTCGGCCAGGCGGAACAGGGCCACCTCGACGGCGAACAGCGCGGGCTGCGCGTACCCCGTCTGCTCCAACAGCCCCGCATCCGTACCGAACATGACCTCCTTGAGCGGTCGGTCAAGCAACCCGTCCAGGTGCGCGCAGACCTCGTCCAGCGCGTCCGCGAACACCGGGAAGGCCTCGTACAACTCCCGGCCCATACCGAGCCGCTGGCTCCCCTGCCCGGTGAAGACCACCCCGAGGCGGCCCTCGACAACGGACCCCGACACGACACCCGAGCCGTCACCGGAGGCCAAGGCCTCCAACCCGGACAGGAACTGTCCTGGTCCCCGGCCCCACACCACAGCCCGGTGTTCGAGGGGTGAGCGGCCCGTGTCGAGCGACCAGCCCAGGTCGGTGAGTGCGGTGCGGTCCGCCGCGAGGGCGGGGTCGGCGAGGAGACGTTCGCGCAGGCGGCCGGCCTGGGCGCGGAGGGCGTCCGCGTCGCGGGCCGAGACCGGCCACGGCACGGCGACGTCGGCCGTGGCTGCCGGGTCGGGCCGCTGGGGCTCGGCTTCGGCGGGCTTGGCGCGTCGCCGGGGGGCCTGCTCCACGACGACGTGGGCGTTCGTGCCGCTGACGCCGAACGACGAGACTCCGGCGCGGCGCGGCGCGCCGTCACGGTCGGGCCAGTCGCGGGCCCGGTCGAGCAGTTCGACGGTTCCGGCGGACCAGTCCACGTGGGAGCTGGGCCGGTCGACGTGCAGGGTCTGCGGCAGGACGCCGTGGCGCATCGCCATGACCATCTTGATGACGCCCGCGACACCGGCGGCGGCCTGGGTGTGGCCGATGTTGGACTTCACCGAGCCGAGGAGCAGCGGCCGGTCCGCGGGCCGGTCCTGTCCGTAGGTGGCGATGAGGGCCTGCGCCTCGATGGGGTCGCCGAGGCTGGTGCCGGTGCCGTGGCCCTCCACCGCGTCGATCTGCTCGGGGGCGAGGCGGGCGTTGGCGAGGGCCTGGCTGATCACGCGCTGCTGGGACGGGCCGTTGGGGGCGGTCAGGCCGTTGCTGGCGCCGTCCTGGTTGACCGCCGAGCCGCGTACGACCGCGAGGACCTCGTGGCCGTTGCGGCGCGCGTCCGACAGGCGCTCCAGGAGCAGCAGGCCCGCGCCCTCGCCCCAGCCGGTGCCGTCGGCCGCGTCCGCGTACGGCTTGCAGCGGCCGTCGGAGGCGAGGCCGCCCTGGCGGCTGAACTCGTCGAAGGCACCGGCCGTCGCCATGACGGTGACGCCACCGGCGAGGGCGAGGTCGCACTCGCCCTGCCGCAGGGCCTGCGCCGCGAGGTGCAGGGCGACGAGGGACGACGAGCAGGCCGTGTCGACGGTCACCGCCGGGCCTTCGAGGCCGAAGGAGTAGGCGAGGCGGCCGGAAATGACACTGCCGGACGTGCCCGTCATGAGGTGTCCCTCGACGCCCTCGGGGACGCTGTCGAGCCCGGTCGCGTACCCCTGGAAGCCCGATCCGACGAACACGCCGGTCGGCGTGCCGCGCAGGGACTTGGGGGCGACGCCGATGCGTTCGAACAGTTCCCAGGTGGTCTCCAGGAGGATCCGCTGCTGCGGGTCCATGGCCAGGGCCTCGCGGGGCGAGATGCCGAAGAGTCCGGCGTCGAACTCCGAGGCGTCGTAGACGAAGCCGCCCTCGGGCTTGTAGCGCGCGGCGCCGTCGAGCTGCCAGCCGCGGTCGGCGGGGAAGACGGAGATGGCGTCGGTGCCGTCGACGAGCAGTTGCCACAGCCCCTCGGGGGTGCTTGCGCCGCCGGGGAAGCGGCAGCTCATCGACACGATGGCGATGGGGTCGTCGGCCACGTCGGAGGGCTCCGCCGCGCGGGCGGGGGCCGCCGTCGCGGCGACCGCGCCGCCGGACAGTTCCGCCAGCAAGTGGCGGGCGAGGACCTCGGGCGACGGGTGGTCGAAGACGACCGTCGCGGACAGGGAGACCTCGGTGGCGGCGGTGAGGCGGTTGCGGAGTTCGACGGCGGTGAGGGAGTCGAAGCCCAACTCGCGGAAGGCGCGGGTGGGTTCGACGGCGTCGGCTCCGGCGTAGCCGAGTGCGGCGGCCGCCTCGGTCCGTACGAGGTCGAGGACCAGGCGCTGCCGCTCGGCCTCCGGGAGCCCGGTGAGCCGGGAGGCCCACTCCGAGACGGGCTCGCCGCCGCCCGCAGGGGTGACCGTTGACTGCCGTCGCTGGGGACGCAGTTCGGGCAGGCCGCCGAGGAAGGCGCTGGACCGTGCGGCCGTGAAGGTGGGCGCGAAGCGCTCCCAGTCCACGTCCGCGACCGTCAGGCACGTCTCGTCGTACGCGAGTGCCTGCGCGAGCGCGCCGACGGCCAGGTCGGGCCCGAGCAGCGCGACACCGCGGCGGCGCAGGTGCTCCTCGGCCTCGGCGGTGGCGGCCATGCCGCTGCCGCCCCAGGCGCCCCAGGCGACCGAGGTGGCCGCCTGACCGCGGGCGCGGCGGCGCTCGGCGATGGCGTCGAGGAAGGCGTTGGCCGCGGCGTATCCGGCCTGGCCGCCGCTGCCCCAGACGGCGGCGATGGAGGAGAACAGCACGAAGGCGTCGAGTTCGGCGTCGCCCAGGAGCTCGTCGAGGTGGGCCGCGCCCGCCGCCTTGGCGTCCAGCGCTTCGGCGAGGTCCGCCGGCGCCGTGTCGGCGAGGGCGAGCGCGGGGCTCACGCCGGCGGCGTGGAAGACGGAGCGGAGGGTGTGCCCGTCGGCGGCCAGCTCGTCGAGGAGTGCGGCGACGGCTGTGCGGTCGGCGATGTCGCAGGCCGCGACCGTGGCCTCGGCTCCCAACTCCTCCAGTTCCGACATGAGTTCAGCGGCGCCCGGCGCGTCGAGGCCGCGGCGGCTGGTGAGGACGAGGTGCTCGGCACCCTCGCGCGCCAGCCAGCGCGCGACGTGTGCGCCGAGGGCGCCTGTGCCGCCGGTGATCAGAGCGGTGCCGCGTGGCGTCCACGCGTGGGGCCGGCGGGTGTCCAGTGGTGCGTGGGTGAGGCGGCGTACGAAGAGTCCGGAGCCGCGTACGGCCACCTGGTCCTCGAAGCCGGTGCCTGCGCCTGCGCCTGCGCCTGCGCCACGGTCTGCCTGGCCGTCGGCTTCGGCATCGGCGTTGGCCGGGATGCCCGCCAAGGCTGTGGCGAGTCGGGCCGCCGTACGGCTGTCGGGGGTCTGCGGCAGGTCGATGAGGCCGCCCCAGCGCTCGGGGTGTTCCAGGGCCACGACGCGTCCCAGGCCCCACAGTTGGGCTTGGGCGGGGCTTGCGAGGCGGTCGCTGCGGCCGGTGGAGACAGCTCCGGTGGAGACGGCCCAGAGGCGGGCGCCGATCTCGGCGTCGCCGAGGGCCTGCACGAGGGCGACGGTGGCCGCGAGGCCGGTGGGGAGCACGGGGTGTGCGGGGTGCGGGTGCTCGACGAGGGCGAGCAGGGAGACCACGCCTGCGATCTGCTCGTCCTCGCCGGAGCCGTCGGAGGCGTACGCACCCAAGCGTTCAGCCAGAGCCTCGCGGTTCGACTCCGCGCTGCTGACGCGGAGTTCGGCGAAGGTCGCCCCGGCCTGCGTCAGCGCGTCCGTGACACCCGCCACCCACACATGGGCGGCCGCCTCCTCGGGAACGACAACGAGCCAACGCCCGGCCAGAACCGGCCCCGGAAGAGCACCGCTCGCCAGCGGCTTCCAGGTGACCCGATAACGCCAACTGTCAAGCGTCGACCGCTCACGCCGCTGCCGCCGCCACGACGACAGCGCGGGCAGCACAGCACCCAGTTCGGCGGACGCGGAACCGTCCGCCACCTCCAGCTCGGCCGCCAGACCCTCCAGGTCCTCGCGCTCCACGGCCTCCCAGAACCGCACCTCCACCTCGTCCTGCGCGGGTGCCGATGCGCTGCCTGCCGTACGCCCGTCCACGAGCCAGAAGTGCTCGCGCTGGAAGGCGTACGTGGGCAGGTCGACGGTGGCGCGGGCGCCGGGGAAGAGGGCCTTCCAGTCCAGCTCGGCGCCGTACACATGGGCTTCGGCGACGGCCTCCATGAGGCGGTGCGCACCGCCTTCGTCCCGGCGCAGGGAGCCGAGCGCGACCGCCGGGGCGCCCGTGGCGTCGATGGCGGCCCGGACCGGCGCCGTGAGCACGGGGTGCGGGCTCATTTCCACGAACAGCCCGTGGCCCTCGGCGATCAGTCCGTCGACGGCCTGCCCGAAGAGGACGGGCTGCCGCAGGTTCCGGTACCAGTACGCCGCGTCCATGGGGGTGCCCGGCTGCAGCCACTCCCCCGTCACCGTGGAGAACACCGGGACATCGGCAGGGCGCGCCACCACGGGGGCGAGCACCTGGGTCAAGTGGGCTTCCACTACCTCCACTTGGGCGCCATGCGCGGCGTGGTCCACACCGAGCGGGGCGGCTTGGACGTCCTGGGCGGCGCACGCGGCGACCAGTTCCTCCAGTGCCTCGGCCTCGCCGGACACCACGACCTGGGCGGGGCCGTCGACGGCCGCGACCGCGATCCGGTCGCCCCACGCGGCGATCAGCTCCCGCGTCTCCTGTTCCGACAGCGGTACGGACACCATGGCGCCCTTGCCCGACAGTTCACGGACTGCCTGGCTCCGCAGGGCCACCACGCGTGCCGCGTCCGCGAGCGACAGCGCGCCCGCCACGTACGCGGCCGCGATCTCGCCCGGACCGTGGCCCACCACGGCGGCGGGCTCGACACCCGCGGCCCGCCACACCGCGGCAAGCGACACCAGTACCGCGAACAGGACGGGCTCGACCACGTCCACCTCGTCGAACCGCTCCCCGCTCAACTCCTCAAGCAGGTCCCAGTCCACGAAGTCGGACAGCGCGTCCGCGCACTCCCGCATCCGCTCCGCGAACAACGGGGAATCGTCGAGGAGTTCACGCGCCATACCGGCCCACTGCGCACCCTGCGCCCCCGGGAACACGAACACCGGGCGGACCGTGCCACCGCCGCCCCGTGCCGCCTGTCCCGTGACGACGTTCCGCGCGGGTGAGCCGTCCCGCGCGAGGCGCTCAAGCCCGGCGAGCAGTTCCTCGCGGTCCCGGCCGAGTACGACACCTCGGTGCTCGAACCGCGAGCGCGCCACCGCCAACGACCAGCCGACGTCACCCACACCCACCTCGGCATGCGCCAGGAGGTGTTCACGAAGCCGGGCGGCCTGCTCCCGCAGGGCTTCCGGGGTCTTCGCCGACAGGGCCAGCGGCGCCACGCGCGTCGGCGACTCACCGCCGGCGGAAGCCTCGTCCGGCCGCGTCGACTCGTCCGCCGACACCGGCTCCACAGCCGCATGCGGTGCCTGCTCCACGATCACGTGTGCGTTCGTACCGCTCACGCCGAACGCCGAGACGCCCGCGCGCCGAGGCAAGCCGCCGCGCTCCGGCCAGTCCCGCGCCCCCGTGAGCAGCTCGACCGCGCCCGCCGACCAGTCCACCTCGGACGACGGGGCGTCCACGTGCAGCGTCCGGGGCAGCACGCCGTGCCGCATCGCCATGACCATCTTCATGACACCGGCGACACCGGCGGCGGCCTGTGTGTGCCCGATGTTGGACTTGATGGAGCCGAGCCACAGGGGCTCGTCGGCCGACCGCTCCTTGCCGTACGTGGCGAGGAGGGCCTGCGCCTCGATGGGGTCACCCAGCGTCGTACCGGTGCCGTGCGCCTCGACGGCGTCGACGTCACCGGCCGCCAGTCCCGCGTTCGCCAGCGCCGCCCGGATCACCCGCCGCTGCGAGGGACCGTTCGGCGCGGTCAGACCATTGCTCGCACCGTCCTGGTTCACCGCGGAACCCCGTACGACCGCAAGCACCCGATGACCGAGCCGCCGAGCATCCGAGAGCCGCTCGACCAGCAGCATGCCGACGCCCTCGCCCCAGCCCGTGCCGTCCGCCGCCTCCGCGAACGCCTTGCACCGGCCATCGACAGCGAGCCCGCGCTGACGGCTGAACTCCACGAACGTGGCGGGGGTCGACATCACCGAGACACCGCCCGCGAGCGCCATCGTGCACTCGCCGCGGCGCAGCGCCTGACCTGCCAGATGCAGGGCGACGAGCGACGACGAGCAGGCCGTGTCGACCGTCACCGCCGGGCCTTCGAGACCGAACGTGTAGGAGATGCGGCCGGAGGCGACGCTCGCGGCGTTGCCGATGCCGAGGTAGCCCTCGACCTCGTCGGGGACGTGGTCGACTCCGGCGGTGTAGTCCTGGCCGTTGGTGCCCGCGAACACGCCGATCTGGCTGCCGCCCAGCAAGGCCGGGTCGATCCCGGCGCGCTCGAACGCCTCCCAGGAGGTTTCGAGCAGGAGCCGCTGCTGCGGGTCCATGGCGAGGGCCTCGCGCGGGTTGATGCCGAAGAACTTGGCGTCGAAGCGTCCGGCGTCGTAGAGGAATCCGCCTTCGCGGACGTAGGAGGTGCCGGTCTGTCCGGCGTCGGAGTGGAAGAGGCCCTCGGTGTCCCAGCCGCGGTCGTCGGGGAATCCGGCGATCGCGTCGACGCCGTCGGCCACCAGGCGCCACAGGTCCTCGGGGCTGCGTACGCCGCCGGGGAAGCGGCAGCTCATGCCGATGATGGCGAGGGGTTCGTCGTCGGCCGCGGGGGCCGCCGTGGTGGCGGGCAGCGCGGTCGCGGTCTCGTCCCCGAAGAGTTCGGTGTGCAGGTGAGCGGCCAGCGTGGTCGCCGTGGGGTGGTCGAAGACCAGGGTGGTGGGCAGTTTGAGGCCGGTGGCCGCGCCGATGAGGTTGCGCAGTTCGACCGCCGTGAGCGAGTCGAAGCCCAGCTCGCGGAAGGCGCGGGTGACGTGTACGTCGTCGGGGCTCGGATAGCCGAGGACGTCGGCCGCCTGGGCGCGCACCAGGTCCAGGAGGGCGGCCTCGCGGTCCGCCGGGGCCAGGGCTGCGAGCCGGTCGGCGAGCGCGTTCGCGGGGACGCCTGCCGTTGGGCCCGCGGTGTCCGTGACGTCCGTGAGGGCCGCGTGCGCCTCCGCCACGTCCGCGAAGAGGCGGCTGGGGCGGGCGGCGGTGAAGCCGGGCGCGTACTGGGCCCAGTCGATGTCCACGACGACGGGCAGCGCCTGATCGTGGCCGAGGGCCCGGTGCAGGGCGTTGATCGCGAGGTCCGGGTCCATCGGCGGCATCACGCCGTGCCGCAGCCGCTCGGCCGCCGCGCCCTCGGCGGCCATGCCGGTGCCGTCCCACGGGCCCCAGGCGACGGACGTCGCCGCGTGCCCGGCGGCCCGCCGGGACTCGGCGAGCGCGTCCAGGGCCGCGTTGGCGGCGGCGTAGCCTCCCTGGCCCGCGCCGCCCGCGACGCCCGCGAAGGAGGAGAAGAGGACGAACGCCGACAGGTCCGCGTCGCGGGTCAGTTCGTCCAGGTGCCGGGCCGACTCCACCTTCGCGCGGAACACGGTGGCAAGCCGGTCCCCGGTGAGGCCGTCGAGCACGCCGTCGTCCAGGACTCCGGCCGTGTGGAACACGCCCGTCAGCGGTACATCGGCGGGTATCTCGGCGAGCAGCCGGGCGAGCGCGTCCCGGTCGGAGACGTCGCAGGCCGCGACCGTCACCCGTACACCCAACTCCTCCAGTTCGGTGCGGAGTTCGGGGGCGCCGGGGGCGTCCGGGCCGCGTCGGCTCGTCAGGACGAGGTGCTCGGCGCCCTCGCGTGCCAGCCAGCGCGCGACGTGTGCGCCGAGGGCGCCCGTGCCGCCGGTGACCAGGACCGTGCCGCGCGACGACCACTCCTGGCCCCGCTCGTCGCCGAGGGGAGCGCGCACCAACCGGCGTACGAAGACGCCCGACGCGCGCACCGCCACCTGGTCCTCGCCCTCGGGGTTCCCGAGGATCCGGGCGAGGCTCGTGGCGGCGGCCGTGTCGGCGGTTTCGGGGAGGTCGACGAGGCCGCCCCAGGTCTGCGGGTATTCCAGGGCAGCGACGCGGCCGAGGCCCCAGACGCTCGCCTGGGCGGGGTCGGCAGCCGTCTCGGAGGGGGTCGTCGTCACCGCGCCGTGGGTCGCCGCCCAGACGGTGGCGGTGCTGTTCGCGTCACCGAGCGCCTGGAGCAGAACTGCCGTGCGCAGAGCGGGTGTTGCGAGGTCCTGAGGCTCGCCCGCCGGCGCCGGGAGCGACAGGACGCCGTCCCACGCCGCCGCCTCGTGCTGACGCAGCAGTTCGGCGAGTGCCGGGCGGTCGGTCGCGGTGGCCTTCGGGACGCGTACGACGGTGACGCGGGCGCCGCCCGCGGTGAGGGCGCGTTCGGCGGTGGCGCTCCACGCGAGGTCGGCGGGCTCGTCGGGGACGAGCACGGCCCAGGTGCCCGTGAGGGCGGGGTCGCCACCAGGGGGCAGCGGGTTCCACGTGACGCGGTAATTCCAGGCGTCCAGGGTGGACGTGGCGCGCTGCCTGCGCCGCCAGGCCGTCAGGGCGGGCAGGACCGAGGTGAGCGGGGCGTCGTCGGGCACGTCCAGGGCGCCGGTGAGTTCCGCGAGGTCCTCGTGCTCGACGGCCTCCCAGAAGCGGGCCTCGGCGCCGTCGGCGGGGGCCGGGCCCGTGGTGGCGTGGCCGGGGGCGGTCGGCGGGTTCGTGTCCAGCCAGTAGCGCTGGTGCTGGAAGGCGTACGTGGGCAGCGCCACGCGGCGGCGCGCTCCCGTGGGGGCGTACAGCGGGGTCCAGTCGACGGTGGCGCCGCGCACGTGCAGGCGGGCCAGGGCGGCGCGGAAGGTGTCGGGCTCGGGCCGGTCGCGGCGCAGCGCGGCGACGAGGCCGGACTGGGCCTCGGGGCCGGTGAGGGTGTCGTGCGCCATCGCGGTGAGGACGGCGTCGGGGCCCAGTTCGAGGAACGTCGTGACGCCGAAGTCGGCGAGGGCGACCAGGCCGTCGTGGAAGCGGACGGCCTCGCGGACGTGCCGCACCCAGTACTCGGGGTCCTTCAGCTCGGCAGCCGTGGCGAGGCGTCCGGTCACGTTCGACACCAGCGGCAGCGCCGGGTCGTGGTACGTGAGGCCCTGCGCGACCTGGCGGAACTCGTCGAGCATCGGCGCCATCAGCGGCGAGTGGAAGGCGTGGCTGACCTTGAGCCAGCGGGTCTTGCGGCCCTCGGCGCGCAGCTGTCCCGCCAGGTCCTCCAGGACGCCGCGGTCGCCGGAGAGCACGACCTGCGTGGGGCCGTTGACGGCGGCGAGGCCCACCCACTCGGCGACCTCCTCCACCAGCGGCGTCACCTCGGCCTCGGACGCCTGGACGGCGAGCATGGCGCCGCCGCGGGGCAGCGCCTGCATCAACCGGCCGCGCGCGCCCACCAGTCGGGCCGCGTCCTCCAGGGACCACAGGCCCGCGACGTGCGCGGCGGCCAGCTCGCCCACCGAGTGGCCGCCGAGGATCTCGGGGCGGACCCCGAAGGTCTCCGCGAGCCGGAAGAGGGCCACCTCGACGGCGAACAGCGCGGGCTGCGCGTACCCCGTCCGCTCAAGGAGTTCGGCGTCCGTGCCGAACATGACGTCCTTCAGGGGGCGGTCGAGGAGCGAGTCCAGGTGGCCGCACACCTCGTCGAGGGCCGCGGCGAAGGCGGGGAACGTCTCGTACAGCTCCCGTCCCATGCCGACGCGCTGGCTGCCCTGGCCGGTGAAGAGGACACCGAGGCGGCCCTCGGTCACCGTGCCGGTCACGGTTCCCGGGGCGGGCGTTTCGGCGGCCAGGGATTCCAGGCCCTGAAGGAGCTGATGGCGGTCCTCTCCGAGGAGCACCGCGCGGTGTTCGAAGGCCGAGCGGCCGGTGGCGAGGGTCCAGCCCAAGTCGGCTCGTCCGGCGTCGTCGGCGGCCAGGTCGGGGTCGGCGAGCAGGTGCTCGCGCAGCCGGGCGGCCTGGGCGCGCAGCGCCTTGGGGGTGCGGCCGGAGACGGGCCAGGGGGCGGGGCCGAGGGCGGGGCGCACGCCGACACCTGCCGCCACCTCCGCGTCACCGGCGGCCACTTCGGGACCGGCGTTCCCGGCCGAACCTTCCGAGTCGGGAGCGTCCTGCGCCTCCGCCGCGTCGGTGGGTGCCTGCTCGACGATGACGTGCGCGTTGGTGCCGCTGACGCCGAACGACGAGACGCCCGCGCGGCGCGGCCCCTCCTCGCGCTCCGGCCACTGCCGGGGCTCGGTGAGCAGCTCGACGGCGCCGGCCGACCAGTCGACGTGGGACGTCGGCCGGTCCACGTGCAGGGTGCCGGGCAGCAGCCCGTGGCGCATCGCCATGACCATCTTGATGACACCGGCGGCGCCCGCGGCGGCCTGGGTGTGCCCCAGGTTGGACTTCACGGAGCCGAGCCACAGCGGCCGGGTGCGCGGCCGTCCTTGTCCGTACGTGGCAAGCAGCGCCTGAGCCTCGATGGGGTCGCCGAGCGTGGTGCCCGTACCGTGCGCCTCGACGGCGTCTACGTCACCGGCCGTCAGACCCGCGTTCGCCAACGCCGCGCGGATGACGCGCTGCTGGGCGGGCCCGTTGGGGGCGGTGAGGCCGTTGCTCGCGCCGTCCTGGTTGACGGCGGAGCCGCTGACGACCGCGAGGACCTCGTGCCCGTTGCGGCGCGCGTCCGACAACCGCTCAAGGAGGAGCAGACCGACACCCTCGCCCCAGCCCGTGCCGTCCGCCGCCTCCGCGAACGCCTTGCAGCGGCCGTCGGCGGCCATGCCGCGCTGGCGGCTGAACTCCACGAAGGCGGTGGGCGTGGACATGAGGGACACGCCGCCCGCGAGCGCGAGTCCGCACTCGCCCTGACGCAGGGCCTGCGCGGCCAGGTGCAGGGCGACCAGGGACGACGAGCAGGCCGTGTCGATGGTGACGGCCGGGCCTTCCAGGCCCAGGCTGTAGGAGAGGCGGCCGGAGACGACGGCCGCGGTGTTGCCGGTGCCCGAGTAGCCCTCGGTGCTGTCGGCGGCGTCGGCGACGACGGCCGTGTAGTCCTGGCCGTTGGTGCCGGTGAACACGCCGGTGCGGCTGCCGCGCAGGCTCAACGGGTCGATGCCTGCCCGCTCGACGGCCTCCCACGCGGTCTCCAGGAGGAGGCGCTGCTGCGGGTCCATGGCGCGTGCCTCACGCGGCGAGATCCCGAAGAAGCCCGCGTCGAACTCGTCGGCCGCGTACACGAACCCGCCCTCGCGGGCGTAGGTGGTGCCCTGGTGGTCGGGGTCGGGGTGGTAGAGCCCGGCCGTGTCCCAGCCGCGGTTCGGCGGGAACGCGGACACGGTGTCCACGCCGTCGCGCACAAGGCGCCACAGTTCCTCGGGGGTGCTCGCGCCGCCGGGGAAGCGGCAGCTCATCGCGATGATCGCGACCGGCTCCGCATCCTTGGACTCAAGTTCGCGCACCCGCCGACGCGTCGTGTGCAGATCCGCCGTCACCTGCTTGAGAAGCCGGCGGATTTTGTCGTCGTTCACCATCTGGCCTAGCTCCTAGAGACAAGTCGGTTCGGAGAGTGCGGGTGCGGGGCACTGAGGGTCCCCACACCACGGCGGGTGCGGCACGTCATGAAATTCCGAACTCTTTACTGATGAAGTCGAACATCTCGTCGTCCGTGGCGGACTCCAGCTCACCGGCGACCTCGGCGTCCTCCCGGTCGTCCTGACCGGGGGTGCAGCGGTCGAGCAGGACCCGCAGCCGTTCGGCGATGGTGGCCAGCTCGTCGTCCGAGGGCGCGCTCTCGGCGAAGCCCGCCTCCAGGGTGGCGAGCTGGGAAAGGAGTGCCCCGGGCTCGGTCCCGTCGGTGCCCAGTTCGGCCTTGAGGTGGGCGGCGAGCGCGGCGGGCGTGGGGTGGTCGAAGACGAGGGTGGTCGGCAGGGGAAGTCCGGTGGCCGCGCCGAGCGCGTTGCGCAGCTCGACGGCCGTGAGCGAGTCGAAGCCCAACTCCCGGAACGCGCGGCCGGGTTCGACCTGCTCCGGCCCTCGGTAGCCGAGGACGTCCGCCGCGTGCGTACGGACCAGGTCCTCCAGGAACCGGTCCCGCTCGGGCCCGGACAGCTCCGCGAGCCGCCGCGCGAGATCGGGCCCCACGGCCTCGCCGCCGCCGTCCGTACGCGCCGTACGGTCCCGCAGCGCGCGGGCCTCGGTCAGGTCACCGAAGAGCGGGTCGGAGGCGACCCCCGGACCGCCCGCCAGGTACTGCTCCCAGTCGACGTCGGCGATCACCGCCGTGGGCTGCTCGTGCCCGAGGGCGCGGCGCAGCGCGGCGAGGGCGGGCCGGGGCTCCATGGGCGGCATCGCGCCGCCCCGCAGCCGCTCGGCGGCCACCCCGTCGGCGGCCATCCCGCCACCGGCCCACGCGCCCCAGGCGACGGAGGTCGCCGTGCGGCCCTGGGCCCTGCGGTGCTCGGCGAGCGCGTCGAGGCAGGCGTTGGCGGCGGCGTAACTCCCTTGCCCGGCGCCGCCGGAGAGCCCGGCGAAGGACGAGAAGAGCACGAACGCCGACAGGTCCGCGTCGCGTGTCAGCTCGTCCAGATGCCGGGCCGACTCCACCTTCGCGCGGAACACGGTGGCGAGCCGCTCGGCGTTCATCCCGTCGAGCACCCCGTCGTCCAGGACGCCGGCCGTGTGGAACACCGCCGTCAGCGGCGCGTCCTCGGGAATCGCGTCAAGGACCCCGGCGAGCGCGTCACGGTCGGCCGCGTCGCAGGCGGTGAGAGTCACCTCGGCGCCCAACTCCTCCAGTTCCGCACGGAGTTCGTCGGCACCCGGCGCGTCAGGACCGCGCCTGCTCGTCAGTACGAGATGACGCGCGCCGTGGGCCGCGAGCCAGCGCGCGACGTGGCCGCCGACGGCTCCGGTGCCGCCGGTGATGAGCGCGGTGCCGTGCGGCGTCCACGCGTCCGCGCCGTCGGCGGCGCCGCTCGATGTGTCCCGCACCAGTCGGCGCGCGAACACCCCGGATCCGCGTACGGCCAGCTTGTCCTCATCGGCCCACGCCCCGCCGAGCACCCCGGCGAGCCCGTCGAGGGCCCGCCCGTCCGGCGTCCCGGGCAGGTCGACCAGACCGCCCCACAGCGCCGGGTACTCCACGGCCACCACACGCCCGAGGCCCCACAGCGCGGCCTGCCCGTACCGGGGTGCCGGGTCGGCGCCCCCCACGGTCACCGCGGACTGCCCGGCAAGCCAGAGCGGGGCGCCCAGGTCGGCGGCATGCAGGGCCTGCACCAGGGTCACGGTCGCGGCCAGGCCGCGGCTGACCCCGCCGCGTACGGCATGCGCCTCCTCGTCGACGGCCAACAGCGAGAGCACACCGGCCGGTTCACCGCCCGCGGCCGCCACCTCCTTGCGCAGCCGCTCGGCGAACTCCTCACGGTCGATCCCCGCCGCGTCCACGACGACGGTCCGCACCTCGGCCCCGCGCCCGCCGAGCACCTCCTCGACGGCGTCCGTCCAGCCGGCGTCCGCACCCCGGTCGGGCACCACGAGCAGCCACGTCCCGTCGAGGCGAGCGGCGGTCGGCGCCTGGCCGAGCGGCTTCCACGAGACGCGGTAGCGCAGAGCGTCCACCTCGGCGGACTCGCGCCACTGCCGCCGCCACGTCGAAAGGACCGGCAGCACCTCGCCCAGCGCCCCACCACCGTCCCCGGCACCCAGCTCGGCGCTCAGCGACTCCAGGTCCTCCCGCTCCACGGCCTCCCAGAAGCGGGCCTCCACCTCGTCGACGGCGATACCGCCGGTGAGTGCGGTGGCCGCCGGGGCCGACTCCAGCCAGTAGCGGTCGCGCTGGAAGGCGTACGTGGGGAGGTCGACGCGACGTCGGGACGCGACGGGGGCGTACAGCGGCTTCCAGTCGACCTCGGCCCCGCGTACGTGGAGCTGGGCGAGGGCGGTCAGGAAGGTGTCCGCTTCCGGACGGTCCTTGCGTACGGCGGCTATGAGGCCCGCCTGCGCGGTCGGGTCGGTGAGCGTGTCGTGCGCCATCGCGGTCAGGACGGCGTCGGGGCCCAGCTCAAGCAGCGTCGTGACGCCGAAGTCGGCCAGTGCGCCGAGCCCGTCATGGAAACGGACCGCCTCGCGGACATGACGCACCCAGTACTCCGGGTCCTGAAGCTGCACGGGCTCCGCCAGTTCACCGGTGACGTTGGAGACCACCGGCAGCTTCGGGTCCTGGTACGTCAGGCCGCGGGCGACCTCGCGGAACTCGTCCAGGATGGGGTCCATCAGCGGCGAGTGGAACGCGTGCGAGACCTTCAGCCACCGCACCTTGCGCCCCTGCCCGCGCAGGGACTCCTCCAGACCCTCCAGAATCGCGCGATCACCGGAAAGCACCACCTGCGAGGGCCCGTTGACAGCGGCCAGGCCGACCCGGTCCGCCACACCCTCCAACAGCGGAAGAACATCGCTCTCCGCCGCCTGGACTGCCAGCATCGCGCCGCCCTCGGGCAGCGCCTGCATCAACCGACCGCGCGCAGCGACCAGTTGAGCCGCGTCCTCCAACGACCACAGCCCGGCCACGTACGCAGCCGTCAGCTCACCGATCGAGTGGCCGCCCACAACCTCCGGGCTCACCCCGAAGGACTCGGCAAGGCGGTACAGCGCGACCTCCACCGCGAACAGCGCGGGCTGCGCGTACCCCGTCTGCTCCAACAGCCCCGCATCCGCCCCGAACATCACGTCCTTGAGCGGACGATCCAGCAACCCGTCCAGGTGCGCGCACACCTCGTCCAGCGCGTCCGCGAACACAGGGAAGGCCTCGTACAACTCGCGGCCCATACCGAGCCGCTGGCTCCCCTGCCCGGTGAAGACCACCCCGAGGCGGCCCTCGACCACCGACCCGGACACCACGCCCGAACCACTGCCGGAAGCCAACGCCTCCAACCCGGACAGGAACTGTCCTCGTCCTTGGCCGATGACGACCGCCCGATGGTCGAGCGCGGCCCGCCCGGACAGCAGGGACCAGCCCGCGTCGACGCAGTCGAGCGTGTCGCGCGCGGCGACGTGCTCGACGAGCCGCCCGGCCTGCGCGCGCAGCGCATCGGCGCTGCGCGCCGACACCAACCATGGAAGCACGCTGGATAGAACGCTCGTTTTAGCGGAGACAGTAGGTTCAGGGTCCGCCACCAGAACCTGCTCCACGATCACATGCGCGTTCGTGCCGCTCACACCGAACGACGACACACCCGCACGACGCGGCACGCCACCGTCCCGCTCGGTCCACTCCCGGGCCTCGGTGAGCAACTCGACGGCCCCGGCGGACCAGTCGACGTGGGTGCTCGGCTCGTCCACGTGCAGGGATCGCGGCAGGACACCCTCCCGCATGGCCATCACCATCTTGATGACGCCCGCGACGCCCGAAGCGGCCTGGGTGTGGCCGATGTTGGACTTGATGGAGCCCAGCCACAGAGGGCGGTCCTCGGACCGTTCCTGTCCGTACGTGGCGAGCAGCGCCTGCGCTTCGATGGGGTCACCGAGCGTGGTGCCCGTGCCGTGCGCCTCGACCGCGTCGACGTCACCGGCCGTCAGGCCCGCGTTCGCCAACGCCGCGCGGATCACGCGCTGCTGGGACGGACCGTTCGGAGCCGTGAGGCCATTGCTCGCACCGTCCTGGTTGACGGCCGAGCCCCGCATGACCGCGAGGACTTCGTGGCCGTTGCGGCGCGCGTCCGACAGGCGCTCAAGGAGGAGCAGGCCTACGCCTTCGCCCCAGCCCGTGCCGTCGGCGGCCTCCGCGAAGGGCTTGCAGCGGCCGTCGGCGGCCAGGCCCTGCTGCTTGCTGAACTCGTCGAAGGCGGTGGGCGTCGACATGACGGTCACGCCACCGGCGAGGGCCATGTCGCACTCACCCTGCCGCAGGGCTTGCGCGGCCAGGTGCAGGGCCACGAGGGACGACGAGCAGGCCGTGTCGACGGTCACCGCCGGGCCCTCCAGGCCGAACGCGTACGACAGGCGGCCGGAGACCACCGCGCCGGCGTTGCCGGTGAGCAGGTAGCCCTCGACGCCCTCCGGCAGTTCCTGGACGCCTTCGCCGTAGCCCTGGTGGCCGGAGCCGATGAAGACGCCGGTCTGGTGGCCGCGTACGGAGGTGGGCGCGATGCCCGCGCGTTCGAAGAGTTCCCAGGAGGTCTCCAGGAGGAGGCGCTGCTGGGGGTCGATGGACAGGGCCTCGCGGGGCGAGATGCCGAAGAAGGCGGCGTCGAACTCGGCGGCGTCGTAGAGGAATCCGCCCTCCGCCTTGTAGGCCGCCGCACCGGTGCCCTCCCAGCCGCGGTCGGCGGGGAAGCCGGAGATGGCGTCGGTGCCGTCGGCGACAAGGCGCCACAGGGCGTCGGGGCTGCTGGCGCCACCGGGGTAGCGGCAGCTCATCGACACGATGACGATCGGGTCGTCGGCCGTCGCGGACGCGGCTGACCGTGTGCCCGTGGTGGTGCCGGGCGCGTCGCCGAGTGCCTCGCGGCGCAGGTGGGCGGCGAGGGTCCGGGAGTCGGGGTAGTCGAAGACGAGGGTGGTGGGCAGCTTGAGGCCGGTCGCGGCGGCGAGCCGGTTGCGTACCTCGACCGCCGTGAGCGAGTCGAAGCCCAGGTCACGGAAGGCGCGCCCGGGTTCGACGGCTTCCGTGCCCGTGTGGCCGAGGACGGCGGCGGCCTGTGCGCGTACCAGGTCGAGGGCCGACCGCTCCTGTTCGGCCGCCGACAGGGCGGCGAGCCGCTCGGCCCACTCGGAGCCCGTCACCGGACTCTTCGTGCCGGAGGCGACAACGGTCTCCGGTCCGGCGAGCGCGCGCCGTACCCCGGGCAGGTCCCCGATGAAGGGGCTCGGCCGCACCGAGGTGAAGGCGGGCGCGAACCGCTCCCAGTCGATGTCGGCGACAGCCAGGAACGTCTCGTCGTACGCCACTGCCTCGGCAAGCGCGGCAATCGCGCGCTCAGGTGCCATCGCCGTGACGCCGAGGCGGCGCAGGGCTTCCTCGGCCTCCGCTCCAGCCATGCCGCTGCCGCCGCCCCACAGCCCCCACGCGACGGAGGTCGCGGTGAGACCGCGTGCCCGGCGCTGCTCGGCGAGGGCGTCGAGGTGGGCGTTGGCGGCAGCGTACGCGCCCTGGCTGCCGCTGCCCCACACGCCCGCGTTGGACGAGAACAGCACGAACGCGTCGAGCGAGCCGGTGTCCAGGAGTGCGTCGAGGTGTGCGGCGCCCGCGACCTTCGCCTCCAGGACGTCGGCGATGTCGGCGGCCGTCATCTCGTGCAGGGGCTGTTCCTGGCCGGCGCCCGCCGCGTGGAAGACGGAGCGCAGGGTGCGGCCCTGGGCCGCCAGTCCGTCGAGGAGGCCGGTGACGGCGTCCCAGTCGGACACGTCGCAGGCCGCGATGGTGACTTCGGCGCCCAACTCCTCCAGTTCCGCCTGGAGTTCGGCGGCGCCGGGAGCATCGAGGCCGCGGCGGCTGGTGAGGACCAGGTGCTCGGCGCCCTCACGGGCAAGCCAGCGCGCCACATGCCCGCCGATGGCACCCGTGCCTCCGGTGACCAGTGCCGTGCCGCGCGGCGTCCACTCCGGCTCCGCGCCCTTGCCCTTGCCCGCGTCCACCGGGGCGGGCGCGAACCGGCGTACGAAGACTCCTGTGTCCCGGACCGCGAGCTGGTCCTCGTCCCCGGCGCCGGCCAGGACGGCGGCGAACCGTGAGGCAGCCCGCGCGTCGTACGTCTGGGGCAGGTCGATCAGGCCGCCCCACCGGTCCGGGTGCTCCAGGGCCACGACCCGGCCAAGGCCCCAAATCTGCGCCTGCACGGGGTTCGTGTCCCGGTCGCCGCGCCCGGTGGCTACGGCTCCGCCGGTCAGCGCCCACAGCCGGGCACCGATCCCGGCGTCACCGAGGGCCTGCACGAGGGCGACGGTGCCCGCGAGACCCGCCGACACGGCCTCGTGCGCGTCGCGGGCGGACTCGTCCAGGGCGAGGAGGGAGACCACACCGGCGAGTCCCGGCTCGGCCACGTCATGCAGCCGTGCGGTCAGGGCTTCTCGGGTCAACTCAACTGCGGGGAGCGCGAGGTCGACGACCTCGGCACCGGCCTGCGCCAGCGCCTCACGCGCACCGGCCACCCACAGGTGTTCCGCCGCGTTCTCCGGGAGTACGAGAAGCCAGCGGCCGGACAGCCCGGATGCGGGCAGGGTGCCGCTCGGCAGCGGCTTCCAGGTGACCCGGTAGCGCCAGCCGTCGAGGGTGGACCGCTCACGCTTCTGCTTGCGCCACGACGACAGGACCGGCAGTACGGCGCCCAACTCGGCAGAGGCGGTACCGTCCGCCACCTCCAGTTCGGCCGCCAGCTCCGCCAGGTCCTCGCGCTCCACGGCCTCCCAGAACCGGGCCTCCACGTCGGCCACGGCGGACAGCGGCATGCCGTCCGGCACCTCGCCGTCGTCGGTGAGCCAGTAGTGCTGGCGCTGGAAGGCGTAGGTGGGCAGGTCGACGACGGCGCCCGCGCCGGGGAAGAGGGCCTTCCAGTCGGGTTCGGCGCCGTGCACGTGGGCCTCGGCGAGCGAGGCGGCCAGTCGGTCCGCGCCGCCTTCGTCGCGGCGCAGGGAGCCGAGCGACACGGCCGTCTCTTCGCAGCCTGCGGCCTCGATGGTGGCCTGGACGGGGACGGTGAGCACCGGGTGCGGGCTCATCTCCAGGAACAGACCGTGTCCCTCGGCGAGGAGACCGCGCGTGGCGTGCTCGAAGAGGACCGTCTGGCGCAGGTTGCGGTACCAATACCCGCCGTCCATCGGGGTGTTGGCGGCCAGCCACTCCCCCGTGAGGGTCGAGAAGAGCGGGACCTCGGCGGCCTGCGGGACAACCCCGTCCAAGGCCTCCGCGATCTGCTGCTCGATCTGTTCCACGTACGAAGAATGCGAGGCGTAGTCGACGGGGATGGTGCGGGCGCGGATGTCGCGGGCCACGCACTGCGCGACCAGTTCCTCCAGCGCCTCGGGCTCGCCCGAAACCACCACCTGGGCGGGGCCATTGACGGCCGCCAGCTCGATCCGGCCTCCCCAAGCCGCGATGAGCTCCCGGACTTCCTGCTCCGGCAGCGGCACGGACACCATGCCGCCCTTGCCCGACAACTCCCGGATGGCGAGGCTGCGCAGCGCCACCACGCGGGCCGCGTCCTCCAGCGACAGCACACCCGCCACACAGGCGGCAGCGATCTCACCCTGACTGTGGCCCACCACGGCGGCGGGCTTCACACCCGCCGCCTGCCAGACGGCGGCCAGCGACACCATCACCGCGAAGAGGACGGGCTGGACCACGTCGACGCGGTCGAAGTTCTCGCCGCTCAGCTCCTCAAGGAGGTCCCAGTCCACAAAAGCGGACAACGCCTCGGCGCACTCCCGCATCCGCTCCGCGAACACCGGGCTGGAGTCGAGGAGTTCGACCGCCATCCCGGCCCACTGCGAACCCTGTCCCGGGAACACGAACACCGGCCGACCGGCACCATTGACCGCCCGTCCCGCCACGACGTGCGCGGCGGTGAGGTCGCTCTGCGCCAACCGCTCAAGTCCGGCGAGGAGTTCGTCCCGGTCCCTGCCGAGTACGACGCCCCGGTGCTCGAAGCGCGACCGCGCCACGGTCAGGGACCAGCCGACGTCGGCGAGACCGATGCCGTCGGCCGTGCCGCTGCCTCCGATGCTGTCGTCGGCGAGCAGCCGCTCCCGCAGCCGTGTCGCCTGCGCCCGCAGGGCGTTCTCGCTCTTGGCCGACAGGGCCAGCGGGACCACGCCCGGGAGCACCGACGGCGCGGGGGCGGCGTCGGTCCGGTCACCGGCTCGGGGGTCGGTGTCGGTGTCGGTGTCGGTGTCGGTGTCGGCGGGCAGTCGACCTTCCATGGGTGCCTGCTCCACGATCACGTGCGCGTTGGTGCCGCTCATGCCGAAGGAGGAGACGCCCGCGCGACGCGGCCGACCCGCCTCCCGCGCGGTCCATTCGCGCGCCTCGGTCAACAGCTCGACGGCCCCTTCGGACCAGTCGACCTCGGTCGTCGGTGCCTGTGCGTGCAGGGTCCTGGGCAGCACGCCGTGCCGCATGGCGAGGACCATCTTCATGACGCCCGCGACGCCCGCGGCCGCCTGCGCGTGCCCGATGTTGGACTTCACGGAGCCGAGCCACAGCGGCTCCTGGTCCTCGGGGCGGTCCTTGCCGTAGGTGGCGATGAGGGCCTGGGCCTCGATCGGGTCGCCCAGCGAGGTGCCCGTGCCGTGGGCCTCGACCGCGTCCACGTCGGCGCCGGTGAGCCCGGCACTGGCGAGGGCGGCACGGATGACGCGCTGCTGGGAGGGGCCGTTGGGGGCGGTGAGGCCGTTGCTGGCGCCGTCCTGGTTGACGGCGGAGCCGCGTACGACCGCGAGGACCCGGTGGCCGTTGCGGTGGGCGTCGGACAGGCGCTCCAGGACCAGCATGCCCACGCCCTCGCCGACGCCGAAGCCGTCGGCGCCCTCGGCGAAGGGCTTGCAACGGCCGTCGGCGGCGAGGCCGCGCTGGCGGCTGAAGGCGACGAGGGTGTCGGAGGTGGCCATGACGGTGGCGCCGCCCGCGAGAGCCATGTCGCACTCGCCGTTGCGCAGGGCCTGCGCGGCCAGGTGCAGGGCGACGAGGGACGACGAGCAGGCCGTGTCGACGGTCACCGCCGGGCCTTCGAGACCGAAGGAGTACGAGATGCGGCCGGAGATGACGCTGGTGGAGTTGCCGGTCATCAGGTGGCCTTCGAGGCCGTCGGGGACGACCCGCACGCTTTCGCCGTAGCCCTGCGACGAGGCGCCGACGAACACGCCGCCCGCGCTGCCGCGCAGCGTGGCCGGGTCGATGCCCGCGCGCTCGAAGGCCTCCCAGGAGGTCTCCAGGAGGAGGCGCTGCTGCGGGTCCATGGCCAGGGCCTCGCGCGGGGAGATGCCGAAGAACGAGGCGTCGAACTCGCCGGCCTCGTGCAGGAATCCGCCGCCGCGCGAGTACGTGGTGCCCTGGTGGTCGGGGTCGGGGTCGTAGAGGGACGCGGTGTCCCAGCCGCGGCCCTCGGGCAGCCCGGAGGTGGCGTCGGCGCCCTCGCCGACCAGCCGCCACAGGTCTTCGGGGCTCGCCACGCCGCCGGGGAAGCGGCAACTCATGGCGACGATGGCGATGGGGTCGTCGGCGTGGCCACTACCGCTGCGCCCGGACGCGTCGGCTGTGGGACTGGCGGCCGCCACGTCCGCGTCCCCGCCCGTCAGTTCGGACTTCAGGTGGCGGGCCAGGGCGAGCGGGCTCGCGTAGTCGAAGACGAGGGTGGCGGGCAGCCGCAGGCCGGTCGCCTCATTGAGGCGGTTGCGGAGTTCGACGGCGGTCAGCGAGTCGAACCCGAGGTCGCGGAAGGCACGTTCGGTGTCCACCTGGTCGCCGGAGGCATAGCCGAGGACGGCGGCGGCCTGGCCGCGTACGTGGTCGAGGAGCGCCCGCTCCCGCTCGTCGTCCGGCAGTCCGCGCAGACGTCGTACGAGGGCCGAGGCCTCGCCGTCCGACCCGTCGCGGTCGGCGACGGCGCGCCGGGCGGGGCCGTGCACGAGGCCGCTGAGCAGCGGCGGCAGGTTCCGGCCGTGGGCGGTGCGCAGCGCGGTGGTGTCGAGGCGTACGGGGACCAGGGCGGCGGCACCGAGGCCGAGGGCGGCGTCGAGGAGGCCGAGGCCCTGCTCGGTGGCGAGGGGGGCGATGCCGGAGCGGGTCATACGGTCGAGGTCGTCGGGGGTGATCTGGCCGGCCATGCCGCCGCGTTCGGCCCACAGGCCCCAGGCGAGGGAGGTGGCGGGCACGCCCTGGCCGCGCAGGTGCTGCGCGTAGGCGTCGAGGAAGGTGTTGCCCGCAGCGTAGTTGCCCTGTCCAGCACCGCCGAGGACACCGGCGACGGAGGAGAAGAGGACGAAGGCGGCCAGGTCGGCGCCTTGGGTGAGGGCGTGCAGGTTGACGGCGGCGTCGACCTTGGGGCGGAGCACGCGGTCCAGCTGCTCAGCGCTGAGGGAGGCGGTGATGCCGTCGTCGAAGACGCCCGCGGTGTGCACGACGGCGGTGAGCGGGTGCTCGCCGGGGACGCGGGCCAGGGCGTCGGCGAGGGCGTCCCGGTCCGCGGCGTCGCACGCGACGACGTCGATGGCGGCGCCCAACTCCTCTATCTGGTCGACGAGTTCGGCCGCTCCTGGCGCGTCGGGGCCGCGGCGGCCCAGGAACAGCAGGTGCCGGATGCCGTGTGCGGCGACGAGGTGCCGGGCGACGAGGCCGCCGAGACCGCCGGGGGCGCCGGTCACCAGGGCCGTGCCGTGCGGGTTCAGGGCGGCGGGCGCCGGGTCTTGGGCGGGCTCGCCGAGGTCGCGGCCGAGCCTGGGGACGCGTACGGCTCCGGCGCGGATGGCGCACTCGGGCTCGCCCTGCGCGTACGCGGCGGGCAGCGCCCGCAGCGACTCGGGGTCGCCGTCCACGTCGGCGAGGACGAACCGGCCGGGCTCCTCGGACTGCGCCGAGCGCAGCAGGCCGAGCACGGCGGCGTGCGCGACGCCGGGCAGCGGCTCGTCCGGGGTGACGGCGGCGGCGCCGCGGGTCAGGACGATCAGGCGCGCGTCGGCGAAGCGGTCGCCTGCGGCGAGCCAGGTCTGTACGAGGGTGAGGGCGGCGTGGGCGGCGGTGTGGACGGCGTCGGCGGAGACGGGCGGGTGCGCGGCGTCGGCGGAGACGGGGGTGTGCGCGGCGTCGGCGGTGTTCGCGACGTATGCCGCGTCCGCCGTACCGGCGGGGCCGTCGTCGGCTCGGGTGCCGTCGGCCGCGACCACGACGTCGGGCACGGGCGCGGTGCCCTCGGCGACGGCCGCGGTGAGGTCCGCGAGGGTCGGGTACGAGGCGACGTCGAGGCCGTCGCCGTCCTCGCCGAGGAGGCGGCACAGCTCACCCGCGTCGGTGCCGTCGGCGCCGAGCACGGCCCAGGAGGCGGCGCGGTCCGCCCGCGCGGTGGAGACGGCGGGCGGCTCGACCCAGTTGACGCGGTACAGGTTCGGTACGCGGGTGCTGCGGGCGGCGAGGCTCTGGCGTACGTCGACGGTGCGGGACACCAGCGAGCCGATCCGGGCGACCGGCGCGCCCGCGTCGTCGGCGAGCAGCACGGAGACGGTGTCGCCGCCGGTCCCGGAGCGGGTCAGGCGTACGCGCAGGGACTTCGCCCCGGTGGCGTACAGGGACACGTCGCTCCAGGAGAACGGCAGCCGTGGCGCGCCGCCCTCGTCGCCGTCGTCCGAGTCGTCCTGGGCCAGGTGTGCCGCCTGGAGCGCGGCGTCGAGGAGCACGGGGTGCAGGCCGAACCGGCCGGCCTCGTCGTGCCGGTCCTCGGGGATGCCGACCTCGGCGAACACCTCGTCGCCACGCCGCCAGACACTCCGCAGCCCCTGGAACGCGGGCCCGTACTGGACGTCCGCCGCGGCGAACTCCTCGTACAGACCGTCGATGCCCACCGCCTGCGCGTCGCGGGGCGGCCACTGGGCGAGGTCGAATGCGGCGGCGGAGTCCGCGGTGGGCGCCGCCGCCGAGGCCAGCACACCCGTGGCGTGCCGGGTCCACGGCTCCGCCTCCGCGCCGCCCGCGTCGGGCCCGGCTTCGGGGCGGGAGTGGAAGGCGAGCGTCCGCCGCCCGGAGGCGTCGGCGGGCCCGACGGTCAACTGGAGCTGTACGCCGCCCGTCTCGGGGACGACCAGCGGCATCTCCATGGTGAGCTCTTCGACGAGGTCGCAGTCGACCTGGTCGCCCGCGCGCGTCGCCAGCTCCACGAACGCGGTCGCGGGCAGCAGCACGGCACCCGCCACGGCGTGGTCGGCCAGCCACGGATGCGTACGCAGGGAGAGGCGCCCGGTGAGCAGGTGCCCGTCCCCGTCGGCCAGCGGCACGGCGGCGCCCAGCAGGGGGTGTCCCGTGTCCCCGAGCCCGGCGGCGGTGACGTCACCGGCGGTGGGGGTGGCGTGGAGCCAGTAGTGCTGGTGCTGGAAGGGGTAGGTGGGGAGGTCTACGCGGGTGCGGGAGCCGGGGTGGAGGGCGTTCCAGTCCAACTCCGCGCCGTGTACGTGGGCTTCGGCCAGCGAGGCCGCCAGGCGGTCCGCGCCGCCTTCGTCGCGGCGGAGGGAGCCGAGGGTGGCCGCCGGGGTGGCGGTCGCGTCGATCGTCGCCTGCACGGGGACGGTCAGGACGGGGTGCGGGCTCATCTCCAGGAACAGGCCGTGCCCTTCGGCCAGGAGGCCGCGCGTGGCGTGCTCGAAGAGAACCGTCTGGCGCAGGTTGCGGTACCAATAGCCCGCGTCCATGGGCGTGTTGGCGTCCAGCCAGGCGCCGGTGAGGGTCGAGTACAGCGGGACCTCGGCGGCCTGCGGGGACACGGCCGACAGCGCCTGGGCCATCTCGGTCTCGATCTGCTCCACGTACGAGGAGTGCGAGGCGTAGTCGACGGGGATCGTCCGCGCACGGATGTCCTGGTCGACGCACTGCGCCACCAGCTCCTCCAGCGCCTCGGGCTCACCGGAGACGACCACCTGGGCGGGGCCGTTCACGGCGGCGAGTTCGATCCGGCCGTCCCAAGCCGCGATCAGCTCCCGCACCTGGTCCTCGGGCAGCGGTACGGACACCATCCCGCCCTTGCCCGACAACTCACGAATGGCCTGGCTCCGCAGGGCCACCACACGAGCCGCGTCCTCCAGCGACAGCACACCCGCGACGCACGCCGCCGCGATCTCACCCTGACTGTGACCCACCACAGCCGCAGGCTTCACACCCGCCGCCTGCCACACCGCAGCCAGCGACACCATCACCGCGAACAACACCGGCTGGACCACGTCGACACGGTCGAACCGCTCACCGTTCAGCTCTTCCAGCAGTTCCCAGTCCACAAAAGCGGACAAGGCCTCGGCGCACTCCCGCATCCGCTCCGCGAACACCGGTGAATCGTCGAGGAGTTCACGCGCCACCCCGCCCACTGCGACCCCTGCCCCGGAAACACGAACACCGGCCGGACCGTCCCGCCCAGAGCCCGCCCAGTGACCACACCACCAGACGCACCCTCGCCCTCGGCCAGCCGCTCAAGCCCGGCCAGCAGCTCGTCCCGGCCGCGCCCGAGCACGACACCCCGCTGCTCGAACCGCGACCGCGAGGCCGCCAACGACCAAGCAAGGTCGCCCAGTTCAAGCCCGGCGTCGGCCAGCAGAAGCTCCCGCACCTGCCCGGCCTGCGCCCGCAGCGCATCCCCGCTCTTCGCCGAGAGGGCCAGCGGCACCACACCCGCCACCACCGACGGAGCGGCAGCTCCCTCCGCCTCCTCGGCAGCCGGCTCCTCCGCCACCGGAGCCTGCTCCACGATCACATGCGCGTTCGTCCCGCTCATGCCGAAGGAGGAGACACCCGCGCGCCGGGGCAGCCCCGGCTCCCGCTCGGGCCAGTCCCGCGCCTGCGTGAGGAGTTCGACGGTGCCCGCGGACCAGTCGACCTCGGAGGTCGGGCTGTCCACGTGCAGCGTCTGCGGAAGGACACCGGCCCGTATCGCCATGACCATCTTGATCACACCGGCGACACCGGCGGCGGCCTGCGTGTGCCCGATGTTGGACTTCAACGAGCCCAGCCACAAGGGCTGTTCCTCCGAGTGCTCCTTGCCGTACGTGGCGAGGAGCGCCTGGGCCTCGATGGGGTCACCCAGCGTCGTACCGGTGCCGTGCGCCTCGACGGCATCGACGTCACCGGCCGCCAGGCCCGCGTTCGCCAGCGCGGCCCGGATCACCCGCCGCTGCGAGGGACCGTTCGGCGCGGTCAGACCATTGCTCGCACCGTCCTGATTGACCGCGGAACCTCGTACGACCGCAAGCACCCGATGACCGAGCCGCCGAGCATCCGAGAGCCGCTCGACCAACAGCATGCCGACGCCCTCGCCCCAGCCCGTGCCGTCCGCCGCCTCCGCGAACGCCTTGCACCGGCCGTCGACAGCGAGCCCGCGCTGACGGCTGAACTCCACGAAGGTCTCCGGCGACGACATCACCGTCACGCCGCCCGCGAGGGCCATCGTGCACTCGCCGTTGCGCAGCGCCTGCGCGGCGAGATGCAGGGCGACCAGGGACGACGAGCACGCCGTGTCGACGGTCACCGCCGGGCCCTGGAGGCCGAGGACGTAGGAGAGGCGGCCGGACATGACGCTGGTGGTGTTGCCGGTGAGGAGGTGGCCCTCGACGCCTTCGGGGGCCTGCCGGACGCCCTCGCCGTAGCCCTGGTAGCCGGAGCCGACGAACACGCCGGCGCGGGTGCCGCGCAGGGTGGCCGGGTCGATGCCCGCCCGCTCGAACGCCTCCCACGCGGTCTCCAGGAGGAGGCGCTGCTGCGGGTCCATGGCGAGGGCCTCGCGGGGCGAGATGCCGAAGAAGGCGGCATCGAAGTCGCCCGCTTCGTGCAGGAAGCCGCCGTGGCGGGCGTAGAAGGTGCCCTGCTTGTCCGGGTCGGGGTCGTAGAGGCCGTCGACGTCCCAGCCGCGCCCTTCGGGGAGTTCGCCGATGGCGTCGGCGCCGTCGGCCACCAGGCGCCACAGGTCCTCGGGACCGCGTACGCCGCCGGGGAAGCGGCAGCTCATGCCCACGATCGCGAGGGGCTCTCTGGAAGCCGCCGTGAGCTGCTGGTTCTGCCGTCGCAGCCGCTCGGTCTCCTTCAGAGACGCGCGCAGCGCTTCAACGACCGTGTCCGAAGGCCTCGTCATGTCCGGCTCCACATCCGTGCTGCGTCATTTCGTGCTGCGTCAGTTCGTGCGGCGTAATCGCGTGCTGCGTAATCGCGTGCTGCGTCAGGAATCGTTGTTGTCCAGGGCGAGCTGGATCAGGTTGTCCAGGTCCATGGCGTCGATCGAGGCGTCCGCGTCGTCGTCATCGGCCGGGGCCGAGGCATGGGCTGCGTCCGGGGTCGCGTGCTGTGCGGCGAGGCGCAGGACGGCGTCCATCAGGCCTGCCTCGCGGAGGCGGGCGAGGGGTACGGACGCGAGGGCCCTGCGGACCTCGGCGTCGGCTTCGGTGTCCGCCGGGTCGCCGTCCACGTCACCGGATCCGGATCCCGCTCCGGCATCGGGCAGGAGTTCGGCGAGGAGCTGCAGGGACAGTTCCGCCGGGGTCGGGTGGTCGAAGACGAGGGTGCTGGGCAGGCTCAGGCCGGTCGCGGCGTTCAGGCGGGTGCGGAGTTCGACGGCGGTGAGCGAGTCGAAGCCGAAGTCCTTGAACGCGCGGTCCTCGCGGACGGCCTCCGTGCCCGTGTGCCCGAGTACGGCGGCGACCTCCTCGCGTACCAGCTTCAGTACGGTCCGCTCACGCTCGTCGGCCGAAGCCGCGGCGAGCCGCTCGCGCAGGGCGGCCGCGGCGTCGCCGGTTCCGGTCCCGTCGGCCGAACGCGCACCAGGCGCGCCCGACGCGGCGTCCAGGGCCCGGCGGGCCTCCGGCAGGTCGTCGAGCAGCGGGCTCGGCCGCCGCACCGTGAACGCCGGGGCGAACCGCTCCCAGTCCACGTCGGCAACGGTGACCAGGGTGTCGCGGACGCCGAGCGCGTGCCGCAGCGCGGCCACGGCCGACTCGGGCCGCATGACGGGCAGGCCCCGCTTGCGCAGGTGCGCCGCCGCCTCGTCGTCCCCGGCCATCCCCGAACCGGCCCACGGCCCCCAGGCCACCGACGTCACCGCACGCCCCTGCGCCCTGCGGCGCTCGGCGAGCCCGTCGAGGAAGGCGTTGGCTGCCGCGTACGCCGCCTGGCCGCCGCTGCCCCACACGCCCGCGATGGACGAGAACAGCACGAACGCGTCCAGCGGTGTGTCACCGAGCAGCTCGTCCAGGTGTGCCGCGCCCGCGGTCTTCGCCGTGACGATCTCGGCGAAGTCCGCCGGTCCCGTCTCGCCGATCACGCGGTCCTGCCCCAAGCCCGCCGCGTGCACGACTGCGCTGAGCGGCGCGTCCACGGGGATCTCCGCCAGGAGTCCGGCGAGCGCGTCCCGGTCGGCGACGTCGCAGGCGGCGATGGTGACCTTCGCGCCCAACTCCTCCAACTCGGCGCGGAGTTCGGTGGCTCCGGGCGCATCGTGGCCGCGCCTGCTCGTCAGTACGAGATGACGCGCGCCGCCGCCCGCGCACCACCGCGCGACGTGGGCGCCGAGGGCGCCGGTGCCGCCGGTGATCAGTACGGTGCCGCGCGGCTGCCAGTGCCCGGCGGGAGCCGTGCTCCTGGGCGCGCGCACGAGACGGCGTACGAGGACTCCCGAGGGGCGGACGGCAAGCTGGTCCTCGGTGGAGTCCTCCGTGGCGGTGCGGGAGAGGAGGGTCGTGAGGTGGGTGCGCGCGGAAACCGTGACGGTCTCGGAGGCGTCGGCGAGGTCGAGGTCGATGAGGCCGCCCCACACCTCCGGGTGTTCCAGGCCCACGACCCGCCCGAATCCCCATGCCTGCGACTGCGCGACCCCGCGCACGGACTCGGTGGCACCGACGGACACCGCGCCGCACGTGGCGATCCACAGCCGCCCGCCGACCTCGGCGTCCACGACGGCCTGCGTCAGGGCGAGGGTCGCGGCCATGCCGTGGGTGAAGGCTGCCGACTCCGCGAGCGCCCCTGAGTGCCCGTACGGGCGCTCGTCCAGGGCCAGGAGCGAAAGCACCCCGGCGAGGGGGGCGTCCAGCTCCCGCAGGAGCGTCGTCATCTCCGTACGATCGGCGGCCTCGTCCCCTACGACGACGCGCTGAACGTCCGCACCGGCGGCGGCGAGCGCCTCTTCGGCGGCCGCGCACCACGGGTGGCCGGCGGCGGCGTCCGGGACCACGAGCGCCCAGGTGCCCTGGAGGGCCGGACCTGCGCCGGGCGCGGAGGTTCCGGACAGCGGCTTCCACGTGACCTGGTAGCGCAGAGCGTCCACCTGCTGCTGTTCCTGCTGCCGGCGCCGCCAGGACGCGAGCGCGGGCAGCACCGACTTCAGGGACGCGTCCTGATCGAGTTCCAGCGTCTCCGCAAGCCCTTCGAGGTCCTCGCGCTGGACGACCTCCCAGAACTCGGCGTCCACACCGGTGCCTTGACCGTCGGCCGACGCGGACTCCTTCGGCTGCGGCCAGTAGCTCTGGTGCTGGAAGGCGTACGTGGGGAGTTCGACGCGGGCGCGGGACTCGATCGGGGCGTACAGCGGCTCCCAATCGACCTCTGCCCCGCGCACATGGAGCTGGGCGAGGGCGGTCAGGAAGGTGTCCGCTTCCGGGCGGTCCTTGCGTACGGCGGCTATGAGGCCCGCCTGCGCGGTGGGGTCGGTGAGGGTGTCGTGCGCCATCGCCGTGAGTACGGAGTCGGGGCCGAGCTCAAGGAGTGTCGTCGCGCCGAAGCCGGTGAGAGCACCGAGGCCGTCGTGGAAACGGACCGCCTCGCGGACGTGACGTACCCAGTACTCGGGGTCCTTGAGCTGGGCCGACTCGGCCAACTCACCAGTGACGTTCGAGACCACCGGCAGCTTCGGGTCCTGGTAGACCAGCCCTTCCGCGACCTTGCGGAAGTCGTCGAGGACCGGGTCCATCAGCGGCGAGTGGAACGCGTGCGAGACCTTCAGCCAGCGCACCGTACGCCCCTGCCCGCGAAGGATCTCCTCCAAGCCCTCCAGGACCGAGCGGTCACCGGAGAGGACCACCTGCGCGGGACCGTTCACCGCCGCCACACCGGCACGGTCCTCCATCCCCACCAGCAGCGGCAGCACATCGGCCTCCGCCGCCTGCACGGCGAGCATCGCTCCACCCTCGGGCAGCGCCTGCATCAACCGCCCGCGCGCAGCGACGAGTTGGGCCGCATCCTCCAGCGACCACAGTCCGGCTACGTACGCAGCCGTCAACTCACCGATCGAATGACCGCCGACGATCTCGGGACGCACCCCGAACGACTCAGCCAGCCGGAACAGGGCCACCTCGACGGCGAACAGCGCGGGCTGCGCGTACCCCGTCTGCTCCAACAGCCCGGCGTCCGTACCGAACATGACCTCCTTCAGGGGCCGGTCGAGGAGCCCGTCCAGGTGTGCGCAAACCTCGTCCAGCGCGTCCGCGAACACCGGGAATGCCTCGTACAACTCACGGCCCATACCGAGCCGCTGGCTGCCCTGCCCGGTGAAGACCACCCCGAGGCGGCCCTCGACAACGGACCCCGACACCACGCCCGAACGGCTACCGGAAGCCAACGCCTCCAACCCGGACAGGAACTGTCCTCGTCCCTGCCCGAGGACCACAGCCCGGTGCTCGTGCACAGCACGACCCGAAAGCAGCGACCAGCCCACGTCCACGGGCTCAAGCTCGGCGCGTCCGGTCACGTGCTCGCGCAGCCGCTCGGCCTGCGCCCGCAGTGCGTCCGCGCTCCGGCCCGACACCAACCATGGTGTCGCAGTAGATAGAACGCTCGTTTTAGCAGCGACAGTAGGTGCCGCCACCGACGCCTGCTCCACGATCACATGCGCGTTCGTCCCGCTCACACCGAACGACGACACACCCGCACGACGCGGCACGCCCTCACGCCCCGGCCACTCCCGGGCCTCCGTCAGCAGCTCGACCGAGCCCGCCGACCAGTCCACATGTGTGCTGGGCGCGTCCACGTGGAGTGTCGGCGGAAGTGTCCCATGGCGCATCGCCATGACCATCTTGATGACGCCCGCGGCGCCGGCGGCGGCCTGGGTGTGGCCGATGTTCGACTTCACCGATCCCAGCCACAGCGGCCGGTCGGCCGCCCGCTCCTGCCCGTAGGTCGCGAGGAGCGCCTGCGCTTCGATGGGGTCGCCCAATGACGTACCGGTGCCGTGGGCCTCGACGGCGTCGACGTCACCGGCCGCAAGGCGGGCGTTGGCGAGAGCGGCGCGGATCACGCGCTGCTGGGACGGGCCGTTGGGGGCGGTGAGGCCGTTGCTGGCGCCGTCCTGGTTGACGGCGGAGCCGCGTACGACCGCGAGAATCTCGTGGCCGTTGCGGCGGGCGTCCGAAAGGCGCTCCAGCAACAGCAGGCCGACACCCTCGCCCCAGCCCGTGCCGTCCGCCGCGTCCGCGAACGCCTTGCAGCGGCCGTCGGCGGCGAGACCGCGCTGGCGGCTGAACTCGATGAAGGCGCTCGGCGTGGACATCACGGTCACGCCGCCCGCGAGGGCCATGTCGCACTCGCCCTGCCGCAGGGCCTGCGCCGCGAGGTGCAGTGCGACGAGGGCCGACGAGCACGCCGTGTCGACGGTCATGGCGGGGCCTTCGAAACCGAAGGCGTACGACAGGCGGCCGGAGACGACGCTGGCGGCGTTGCCCGTGCCGATGTAGCCCTCGGCGCCGTCGGGCGCGTCCTTGAGGAGGTCCAGGTAGTCCTGGCCGTTGGTGCCCGCGAACACGCCGGTGCGGCTGCCGTGCAGCGTCGGCGGCGCGATGCCGGCGCGCTCGAACAGTTCCCAAGCGGTCTCCAGGAGGAGCCGCTGCTGCGGGTCCATGGCGAGGGCCTCGCGCGGCGAGATGCCGAAGAAGTCCGCGTCGAACCCGGCCGCGTCCGGCAGGAATCCGCCCTGGCGGGCATAGGTGGAGCCGGGCGTCGCCGGGTCGGGGTCGTACAGCGTGCCCGTGTCCCAGCCGCGGTCGGCGGGGAACTCGCCCAGCGCGTCGACGCCGTCCGCGACCAGCCGCCACAGGTCTTCCGGGCCGCGTACTCCGCCGGGGAACCGGCAGCTCATCGAGACGATCGCGATGGGGTCGTCGTCGGCTGCCGTCCCCGTGACCGTCGGCGTCACGGTGGCGCTGTCGGTGGTGTCGGCGGTGAGGAGGTGGCCGGAGAGGTAGTCGGCGACGGCGCGCGGCGAGGGGTGGTCGAAGACCAGGGTGGCCGGCAGGTTCAGGCCGGTCGCGGCGCCGAGCCGGTTGCGGAACTCGACCGAGGTGAGCGAGTCGAACCCGAGGCCCTTGAACGCGCCGTCCCCGGGAACCGCCTGCGTGCCGCCGTGTCCGAGCACGGCCGCCGCCTGGGTCCGGACGAGGTCGAGCAGGGCACGCTCGGCGTCCGGGCGGGACAGCGCGCTCAACTGCTGCTTCAGGGGCGGGGTTTCGGAGTCGTCCGCACCGGTGGGGCGGGCCGTGCGGGCGGCTGCCGCCTCCGGCAGGTCGTCGAAGAGGGTGCTGCGGCGGGTCGCGGTGAAGCCGTCCGTGAAACGGTCCCAGACGACGTCGGCGACGACGAGCGCGGCGTCCTGCCGGATCGGCGCCGGGCTGTCCGCCTGGCTGCCGTGCGTCGCGCCCTCGCCGTACGTCGCGCCCTGGGCGCCGCGCGTCGCCGCCTGACCGCCTTGCGTCGCCGCGTGGAGCGTCGCCCTGCGCAGTGCCTCGGTGGCGCGTGCGGGGTCCATGACCGGCAGTCCGGCCTGGCGCATCCGCTCCTCGGAGCCGTCGTCGGCGGCCATGCCGCCACCGCCCCAGGGTCCCCAGGCGAGCGAGACGGCGGGCAGTCCGGCGGCGCGCCGCCGTTCGGCGAGGGCGTCGAGGAAGGCGTTCGCGGCGGCGTAGTTGCCCTGGCCGGGCGCGCCCACGGTGCCGGTGAGGGAGGAGAAGAGGACGAACGCGGTCAGGTCCGCCGCGTCGCGGGTCAGCTCGTCCAAGTGCCGGGCCGACTCCGCCTTCGCGCGGAACACGGAAGCCATCCGGTCTTCGGTGAGGCCGTCGAGCACGCCGTCGTCCAGGACTCCGGCCGTGTGGAAGACACCGGTCAGCGGCGCGTCGTCGGGTAGGTCGTCCAGGAGGCGAGCCAGCGCGTCGCGGTCCGCCGCGTCGCACGCGGCGATGGTTGCCCGTGCCCCCAACTGCGCCAGTTCCGCCCGGAGTTCAAGGGCTCCGGGCGCGTCGGGGCCACGACGGCTCGTCAGTACGAGGTGTTCGGCGCCCTCGCGTGCCAGCCACCGCGCGACGTGCGCGCCGAGGGCACCCGTGCCGCCGGTGACCAGTACCGTGCCGCCGCGCGGGGACCACTCGCCCGCCGGCCCGCCGGACACGTCCGCGTCGCCGAAGGGCGCGCGCACCAACCGGCGTACGAACACGCCCGACCCGCGCACCGCCACCTGGTCCTCGCCCGACGCGGCCCCGAGGACCTGCGCGAGCCGCGAAGCCGCGCGCGCGTCCGCCGTCTCGGGCAGATCGACCAGACCGCCCCAGCGCTCCGGGTGTTCGAGGGCCGCGACCCGGCCCAGGCCCCACACCGCCGCGCCGTCCGCATCGGCGGTGGCGTCCGAGGCGCCCACGGAGACCGCGCCGCGCGTCGCCACCCACAGTGGCGCGGTCACGTCCGCGTCACCAAGGGCCTGGACGAGGGCGAGGGTGCGGAGCACTTCGGCCGGGACGGACTCGCCGTCGACGGCGCGCGTCTTCGAGGCCTCCGATGTCGGCACGCAGGCCGGCAGGGACAGCACTCCGGTCACAGAGGTGCCCTGGCTCTCGCCGATGTCCGAGAGGGCGCCCTTCAGCTTCTCCAGCAGCACGGTTCGGTCCGCGTCCAGCGGCTCGACCCGCAGCACGCGCGCCTGCGCCCCGCTCTGCTCCAACGCCCTTACGGAGGCGTCGATCCACGGCTCCGCCGCGTCCCCGGCGGGCGCCACGACCAGCCACGTGCCCGTGAGCCCGGGCCGCGCCACCTTCGCGAGGGGCTTCCACGCGATGCGGTACTGCCAGCGGTCCAGCTCGGACTGCGCGTGCCGCTGCCGCCGCCATGCCGTCAGCGCGGGCAGCACCGAACGGAACGGCGCCTCCTCGTCGACTTCCAGGGCGCCCGTCAGCGCCGCGAGGTCCTCGTCCTCCACGGCCTTCCAGAAACTCGCGTCCACGGGGTCGGCACCCGCCCTCGCCTCCGCCGCCTTCTCCAGCGGGTTGAGCCAGTAGTGCTCGTGCTGGAAGGCGTAGGTGGGCAGGTCCACGCGGCGTCGGGACTCGACCGGCTCGAAGAACCGGGTCCAGTCGACAGTGACGCCCCGTACGTGGAGCCGGGCGAGGGCGGCCAGGAAGGTGTCCACTTCCGGGCGGTCCTTGCGTACGGCGGCGACCAGGCCCGCCTGCGCGGCCGGGTCGGTGAGGGTGTCGTGCGCCATCGGGGTCAGGACGGCGTCCGGGCCGAGTTCCAGAAGCGTCGACACGCCCTGCGCGGTCAGAGTGGTCAGACCGTCGTGGAAACGGACGGCCTCGCGGACGTGCCGCACCCAGTACTCCGGGTCCTTGAGCTGGGCCGACTCGGCCGGCTCACCGGTCACGTTGGAGATGACCGGCAGCTTCGGGTCCTGGTAGGCCAGCCCTTCCGCCACCTTGCGGAAGTCGTCGAGCACCGGGTCCATCAGCGGCGAATGGAACGCGTGCGAGACCTTCAGCCAGCGCACCTTCCTGCCCTCACCGCGCAGGGTCTCCTCCAGGCCCTCCAGGACCGAGCGGTCACCGGAGAGGACCACCTGCGCGGGGCCGTTCACAGCCGCCACGCCGACACGGTCTTCCATGCCCTCCAGCAGCGGGAGGACATCGGCCTCCGCCGCCTGGACGGCCAGCATCGCCCCGCCCTCGGGCAGCGACTGCATCAACCGCCCGCGTGCCACGACCAGTTGGGCCGCATCCTCCAGCGACCAGACTCCAGCCACGTACGCAGCCGTCAGCTCACCGATCGAATGCCCGCCGACAATCTGGGGCCGCACCCCGAAGGACTCGGCAAGGCGGTACAAGGCCACCTCGACGGCGAACAGCGCGGGCTGCGCGTACCCCGTCTGCTCCAACAGCCCGGCATCCGCCCCGAACATGACGTCCTTCAGGGGCTTCTCCAGCGAGGCATCCAGGTGGGCACACACCTCGTCCAGCGCGTCCGCGAACACCGGGAAGGCCTCGTACAACTCCCGGCCCATACCCAGCCGCTGACTCCCCTGACCGGTGAACAGGACAGCGAGGCGCCCCTCGGCCACAGTCCCCGACACCACACCCGGACCACCGGAGGCGACGGTCTCAAGCCCGGCCAGGAACTCTTCCCGCTCCCGGCCGAAGACCACAGCGCGGTGTTCATGCACAGCCCGGCCCGACAGCAGCGACCAACCCACGTCTGCCGGGTCGAGGTCGGCCCGCGCCACCGCGTGCTCGCGCAGCCGCTCGGCCTGCGCCCGCAACGCCTCCGCGCTCCGGCCCGACACGAACCATGGTGTCGCAGTAGATAGAACGCTCGTTTCAGCAGACTCAGTTACTTCCGCCACCGACGTCTGCTCCACGATCACGTGGGCATTCGTGCCGCTCACTCCGAACGACGACACACCCGCGCGACGCGGCCGCTCGGCCTCCGTCCACTCGCGGGTCTCCGTCAGGAGCTCGACAGCTCCGGCCGACCAGTCGACGTGTGAGTTCGGCCGGTCCACGTGCAGTGTGCGGGGCAGCACGCCGTGGCGCATCGCCATCACCATCTTGATGACGCCCGCGACACCGGCGGCGGCCTGGGTGTGCCCGAGGTTGGACTTGACCGAGCCGAGCCAGAGGGGTTCGCGGTCGCCGGAGGGGCCAGCCGGCCGTTCCTGTCCGTACGTGGCGAGCAGGGCCTGGGCTTCGATGGGGTCGCCGAGCGTGGTGCCCGTGCCATGGGCCTCCACGGCGTCGACGTCGCTCGCCGCGAGGCCCGCGTTCGCCAACGCGGCGCGGATGACGCGCTGTTGGGCGGGTCCGTTGGGGGCGGTCAGGCCGCTGCTCGCGCCGTCCTGGTTGACGGCGGTGCCGCGTACGACGGCGAGGACCTGGTGGCCGTTGCGGCGGGCGTCCGAGAGGCGCTCGAGGACTAGGAGTCCGACGCCCTCGCCCCAGCCGGTGCCGTCGGCGGCCTCCGCGAACGCCTTGCAGCGGCCGTCGGCCGCGAGGCCGCGCTGGCGGCTGAACTCCACGAAGGTGTCCGGTGTGGACATGACGGTCACGCCGCCCGCGAGGGCCATCGTGCACTCGCCGTCGCGCAGGGACTGAGCGGCCAGGTGCAGGGCGACGAGCGAGGACGAGCAGGCGGTGTCGATGGTGACGGCGGGGCCTTCGAGACCGAAGGTGTAGGAGACGCGTCCGGAGGCGATGCTGCCCGCGCTGCCGTTGCCGAGGTAGCCCTCGAATTCCTCCAGGCCCTCGGGGTTGCTGAGGATGCGGTTGCCGTAGTCGCCGTACATGACGCCGACGAAGACACCCGTCCTGGAGCCGCGCACGGACAGCGGGTCCACGCCCGCCCGCTCGAACGCCTCCCAGGTGGCTTCGAGGAGCAGGCGCTGCTGCGGGTCGATGGCGAGTGCCTCGCGCGGGGAGATGCCGAAGAAGGCCGGGTCGAACTGTGCCGCGTCATGCAGGAAACCGCCCTCGCGCGCATAGCTCTTGCCGGGGGTCGTCGGGTCGGGGTCGTGGAGGTCCGCGTCCCAGCCCCGGTCGTCCGGGAAGGGGGAGATCGCGTCCCCGCCGTCGGCGACGAGCCGCCACAGGTCTTCCGGTCCGGCGACCCCGCCGGGGTAGCGGCAGCTCATCGCGACGATGGCGATGGGCTCCCGGCTCACGGACTCGGCGTCCTGTAGACGCTGCCGGGTCTGGTGCAGATCCGCGGTAACTCGCTTGAGGTACTCGCGGAGTTTCTGCTCGTTCGCCATTTCGGTGCGACTCCTTCAACGCAGAGGGCCGACACCATCACATCGGCGGGAGGGCAGGAGCAACAACCCCTACCCTCCCCCTACGGACCCTTTATGAATTCACTGGGATTACTTCAGGAGACGCCGAGTTCGTTGTCGATGAAGTCAAACATGTCATCGTCGTCGGCGTCTTCCAGCTTGTCCGCGACGGCCTCGGCGGCCAGTGCGTCCGCTCCGCCCGGTTCCGCGGCGTCCAGCCTGCCGAGCAGCGCCCGCAGCCTGCCGCGCACGGCGGCACGTTCGTCGTCGGACGGCGGGCCCGCGGCCAGGGCCGCCTCCAGGCCCGCGAGTTCGGCGACGACGCCTCCGGGGCGTGCCCCCACGGAACTCTCCGCCGCCGTGCCGTCGGCGTGCGGCAGGCTCTCGTCCAGATAGTCGGCGAGCGCGGTGGGCGACGGATAGTCGAAGATGAGGGTGGCGGGAAGGCGCAGCCCGGAAAGGGAGTTGAGCCGATTCCGGAGTTCCACGGCGGTGAGTGAATCGACGCCCAATTCCAGGAATCCGCGGGTGGCGCCGATCGCCTCCGGCCCGGAATGGCCGAGCACCGTCGCCACATTTCCGCGCACCGCGTCGAGCAGCGCCCGTTCGCGGTCCGCTCCGGAAAGTCCCGCCAATTGCTGGACGAGGGCGGGGGTGCCGGGATCCGTGCCGTTGGCCGCCGCCGGGTTTCCGGAGCGTGCTTGCGCCCTGTCGACGCGGCGGGCCGGGGTGCGGACCAGGTCCGAGAAGACGGGCTGTACGCCGTCGGGGCCCGCGGCGGCCCGCAGGGATGCGGTGTCCAGGCGGAGCGGGACGAGGGTCGCCGGGGCTTCGGGCGCGGTCAGGGTCCGGTCGGTCACCGCGGTGTCCAGGAGGGCCAGGCCCTCTTCCGTGGCCAGTGCCGCCACGCCGCCGCGCGCCATGCGGCCGAGGTCCGTGCCGTCCAGCTTGCCGGTCATGTCGCTGTCCTGCGCCCAGAGTCCCCAGGCCAGGGAGGTCGCCGGGAGGCCCTGGGCCCGGCGGACGACGGCGAGGGCGTCCAGGAGGCTGTTGGCGGCGGCGTAGTTGGCCTGCCCCGGGCTGCCGAGCACTCCGGCGGCGGAGGAGAACAGGACGAACGCGGACAGGTCGAGGCCGGCCGTCAGCTCGTGCAGGTGGAGCGCCGCGTCCGCCTTCGGACGCAGGACCGTGTCCAGGCGCTCGGGCGTCAGGGACGTGACGACGCCGTCGTCCAGGACTCCGGCCACGTGCACCACCGCCGACAGTTCACCGCCCGCCTCGTCCAGGAGGGCGGCCAGCGCGTCGCGGTCGGCGACGTCGCAGGCGGCCACGGTGACCTTGGTGCCCGCCGCTTCCAGTTCGGCGCGCAGTTCGTCCGCGCCCGCGGCGGCGTCGCCCCTGCGGGAGACCAGGAGGAGGTCCCGTACGCGGTGGTGTCCGGCGAGATGCCGCGCCACCACGCGGCCGAGGCCGCCGAAGGCGCCGGTGACGAGGACGGTGCCCTCGCCGAACGGGGCCGCGGCTTCCTCGGCCGGTGCGGCGGACACCCTCGTCGTCGGCCGCGTGAGCCGGGGGACCCATACCGCGCCGTCCCGCACGGCCACTTCGGGCTCGCCCGCGGCCAGGGCTGCGGCGAGCGCCGAGGCGTCGATCGGGTTCGCGCCCGTGCCCGAGTCGACGCCGGGAGCTGTCTCCGCGTCCACGAGGACGAACCGTCCCGGATTCTCCACCTGAGCGGAGCGCACGAGGCCCCAAAGCGCCGCGCCCGCGGGGTCGAGGTCCGCGCCTGTGCCCTCGACGGGGGCCGCGCCCCGCGTCACGACCACGAGCCGCGCGTCCGCGAACCGTTCATCGGCCAGCCAGGCCTGCACCACGCCCAGCGCGTCGGCAAGGAACGCGGAGACATCTTCCGGGCGTACGAGGGGACGTACGGGCCCGTCGGGGTCGGCAGCCGACGCCCTGACGCCGGCGGACGAGGCCGGCCACACCACTGTCGCCGGAAGCTCCTCCCCCGCCTCGACAGCCGCGCCCAGCACCGCCAGATCCGCGAACGATCGCGCCCCGGCCACCAGCCCGTCACCGCCGAGCACCGCCAGAGGCACCGGTTCGGCGGCAGCGGCGGGCTGCCGCTTCCACTCGACGTGGAACATCGAGTCGCGTACCGCACCGCCACCGAGTTGGTCGTCCGAGACCGGCCGCGATACGAGCGAGTCGACGGTGGCGACCACCTGGCCGCCCTCGTCCGCCAGCGTCAGGGTCACGGAGTCCGCCCCGGCACTGCTCAGCCGTACCCGTACGGTCGCGGCACCCGCCCGGCGCAGCCGGACTCCGCTCCAGGCGAAGGGCAGTCCCAGGCCCTGGCGTTCGTCGTCGCCGTCCTGCCGCCGGGGCAGGAGCAGGGTGGCGTGCAGCGCGGCGTCAAGGAGCGCCGGGTGCAGGGTGAAGGCCGCGGCGTCCGTCGCCTCTTCCTCCGGCAGGGCGACTTCGGCGAACACCTCGTCGCCGCGCCGCCAGGCCGCACGCAGCCCCTGGAACACGGGCCCGTAGCCGTATCCCGTCTCGGCGAGACGGTCGTAGAGGGAGTCCGCGTCGTCGATGGGCTCGGCACCCGTCGGCGGCCACTGGGCGAGGCCGCTCTCGGGCTCCTCCTCATCGGCTTCGTCAGGCGCGGAGGACAGGAATCCGGCGGCGTGGCGAACCCACGGCTCCTCGGGATCACCCTCGTCTCGGGAGTGCACACTCACCGAGGAGCGCCCGTTCTCGTCCGCCGCTCCGACACTCACCTGAAGCTGTACGGCGCCACGCTCGGGCAGCACCAGCGGGGCGGCCAGCGTCAGTTCCTCAAGCACCCCGCAGCCGACCTCGTCACCGGCCCGTATCGCCAGCTCCACGAACGCCGTACCCGGCAGCAGCACCCGCCCCGCCACCGCGTGATCCGCCAGCCACGGATGCGTCGCCACCGACAGACGGCCGGTCAGCAGGTGGCCGCCCGTGTCCACCAGGGGCACCGCCGCCCCCAGCAGCGGGTGCCCGGCCGACACAAGCCCGGTCGCCGACACATCACCTACGGCACCGGCGCCCGCACGCGGCCAGTAGCGGCGCCCTTGGAAGGCGTACGTGGGCAGATCCACGCGGTGCCGGGAGCCGGCAGGTTCGTACAGCGGGGCGAAGTCGACGTCGGCTCCGCGTACGTGGAGCCGGGCGAGGGCGGTCAGGAAGGTGTCCGGCTCCGGACGGTCCTTGCGAACGGCCGCGATCAGGCCGGTCTGGGCAGCCGGGTCGGTGAGGGTGTCGTGGGCCATCGCGGTCAGCACGGCGTCGGGGCCGAGTTCGAGGAGCGTCGTCGCGCCGAAGTCGGTGAGGGCGCCGAGGCCGCCGTGGAAGCGGACCGCGTCGCGGACGTGGCGGACCCAGTACTCGGGGTCCTGGAGCTGGGCGGGTTCGGCCAGTTCACCGGTCACGTTGGACACGACGGGGAGCACCAAATCCCGGTAGGTGAGGTTCTCGGCGACCTTACGGAAGTCGCCGAGGACCGGGTCCATGAGCGGCGAGTGGAAGGCATGGGACACCTTCAGCCGGCGCACCTTGCGGCCGTCGCCTCGGAAGGTCTCCTCCAGGCCCGCCAGAGCCTCGCCGTCACCGGAGAGCACCACCTGGGCGGGACCGTTGACGGCCGCCACGCCCACCTTGTCGGACATGCCTTCCAGCAGCGGGAGGACGTCCGCCTCGGTCGCCTGGACGGCGAGCATCGCACCGCCCTCGGGCAGGGACTGCATCAACCTGCCGCGCGCAGCGACGAGTTGGGCCGCATCCTCCAGCGACCACAGCCCCGCTACGTACGCAGCTGTCAGCTCGCCGATCGAGTGGCCGCCCACGATCTCCGGGCGCACACCGAACGACTCGGCCAGGCGGTACAGAGCCACCTCGACTGCGAACAGCGCGGGCTGCGCGTACCCCGTCTGCTCCAACAGCCCGGCATCCGTGCCGAACATCACGTCCTTCAGGGGCCGGTCAAGGAGCCCGTCCAGGTGCGCGCACACCTCGTCCAGCGCGTCCGCGAACACGGGGAAGGCCTCGTACAGCTCCCGTCCCATGCCGATGCGCTGGCTGCCCTGCCCGGTGAAGACGACGCCAAGACGGCCCTCGACCGCCGACCCCGACACCACACTCGAACCGCCTGCGACGATGACCTCAAGCCCGGCCAGGAACTCGTCCCGCTCACGACCGAAGACCACGGCCCGGTGCTCATGCGCAGCCCGGCCCGACAGCAATGACCAACCCACGTCAGCCGGTTCGAGCTCGGCCCGCGCCACCACGTGCTCGCGCAACCGCCCGGCCTGCGCCCGCAGCGCCTCCGCACTCCGCCCCGACACCAACCACGGTGTCGCAGTAGATAGAACGCTCGTTTTAGCAGCGACAGTAGGTGCCGCCACCGACGCCTGCTCCACGATCACATGGGCATTCGTCCCGCTCACACCGAACGACGACACCCCCGCACGACGCGGAGCACTCTCACGCCCCGGCCACTCCCGGGCCTCCGCAAGGAGCTCAACAGACCCCGCCGACCAGTCGACATGTGTGCTCGGCCGGTCCACGTGCAGTGTCTGCGGGAGGATGCCCTCCTGCATGGCCAGCACCATCTTGATGACACCGGCGACACCGGCCGCCGCCTGGGTGTGCCCGATGTTGGACTTGATGGAACCCAGCCACAGGGGCTCACCGGCCGACCGCTCCTTGCCGTACGTGGCGAGCAGCGCCTGAGCCTCGATCGGGTCCCCGAGCGTCGTGCCCGTGCCGTGGGCCTCCACTGCGTCGACGTCACCGGCCGTGAGACCGGCGTTCGCCAACGCCGCCCGGATCACGCGCTGTTGGGACGGACCGTTCGGAGCCGTGAGGCCATTGCTCGCACCGTCCTGGTTGACCGCAGAGCCACGTACGACAGCAAGAACCTCATGCCCAAGGCGCCGCGCGTCCGAAAGCCGCTCCAGCAACAGCAAGCCGACACCCTCACCCCAGCCCGTGCCATCGGCGGCCTCCGCGAACGCCTTGCAGCGGCCGTCGACGGCGAGCCCGCGCTGGCGGCTGAACTCCACGAAGGTGTCGGGCGTGGACATCACGGTCACGCCGCCTGCGAGAGCCATGTCGCACTCGCCCTGGCGCAGGGCCTGCGCGGCGAGGTGCAGGGCCACGAGCGACGACGAGCAGGCCGTGTCCACCGTGACTGCCGGGCCTTCGAGACCGAACGCGTACGACAGGCGGCCGGAGACGACGCTCGCCGCGTTGCCGGTGCCTAGGTAGCCCTCGCCGCGGTCGGGGGCGGTGCGCAGGACGTCTTCGTAGTCCTGGCCGTTGGTGCCGGAGAAGACGCCGGTACGGCTGCCGCGCAGGGTGGCCGGGTCGATGCCCGCCCGTTCGAAGGCTTCCCACGCGGTCTCCAGGAGGAGGCGCTGCTGCGGGTCCATGGCGAGGGCCTCGCGGGGCGAGATGCCGAAGAAGTCCGCGTCGAACTCGGCCATGTCGTGCAGGAATCCGCCCTCGCGGACGTAGCTCGTCCCGGCGTGGTCGGGGTCCGGGTGGTAGAGCGCGTCCACGTTCCAGCCGCGGTCGTCCGGCATGTCGCCGATGGCGTCCTTGCCGTCGTGGAGGAGCCGCCACAGGTCCTCCGGGGAACGCACGCCGCCCGGGAAGCGGCAGCTCATCGCCACGATCGCGATGGGGTCGCCGTCCACCGGTGCGCCTGGCACGGACGGGGCCGCGGCGGCCGAGGCGTGCGCCGGGGTGAGGCCGTCGAGGAGTTCACCGCGCAGGTGTCCGGCGAGAGCCGCCGGTGTGGGGTGGTCGAAGACGAGGGTCGCGGGGAGGTGGAGTCCGCTGGCGGCGCCGATGAGGTTCCGCAGTTCGACCGCGGTCAGCGAGTCGAAGCCGAGGTCCTTGAAGGGCCGGGTGGCGTCCACGGTCTTGGTCGCGGGGTAGCCGAGGACGGTGGCCACGCGGTCGCGGACGAGGTCGAGGAGCGCGCGCTCGCGTTCCGCGGCCGGCAGCGCGGCGAGTTGGTCCACCAGGGAGGACGGGGCCGCGCCCCGCGCCGATTGACGGTCCGGGCCGCTGGTCGATGCCTCCGTCGACGCGGGCGGGCCGGTGAGCTGGTCGAAGAGGTGGCAGGGGCGGGCCATGGCGTACGTCGGCGCGTACTGGTCCCATTCGACGTCGGCGAGGGTGATCGCGGCGGCCCCCGCCGTCGTAGCCACACCCGCCGTCGAACCCACGTCCGGATCCGAGACCGTGTCCGCCGCGCGCGCCGCGTCCGCGAGGAGCGCGCCCATCGCGGCGACGGCCAGGTCCGGTGCCATCGGGGGCATGCCGCTGCCGCGCACCCGCTGCTCCACCACCCCGCCGTCGACCGCCATGCCGCCGCCGGCCCACGGCCCCCAGGCCAGGGACAGCGCGGGCAGGCCGAGCGACCTGCGGTGTTCGGCGAAGGCGTCGAGGAAGGCGTTCGCGGCGGCGTAGTTGCCCTGGCCGCCGATGCCCATGGAGCCCGCGACAGACGAGAAGAGCACGAAGGCCGTCAGGTGGTCGCTGTCGTGCGTCAACTCGTGCAGGTTCAGGGCCGCTTGGGCCTTGGGACGGAAGACCGTGGCGAACCGCTCGGCGGTCAGGCCGTCGAGAACGCCGTCGTCCAGCACACCGGCCGTGTGGAACACCCCGGTCAGCGGCACGTCCTCAGGAATGCCGTCCAGAACCCGGGCCAGGGCCTCCCGGTCCGCCGCGTCGCACGCCGCGACAGTGACGCGTACGCCCATCTGCTCCAATTCCGCCCGGAGTTCGGGCGCTCCGGGGGCATCGGGACCGCGACGGCTCGTCAGTACGAGGTGCTCGGCACCCGCACCCGCCAGCCACCGCGCGACGTGCCCGCCGAGCGCACCGGTACCACCGGTGACAAGGACGGTGCCCCGCGACGACCACTCCGGGGAGCGCCCGGAGGACAACCCCGAGGGCCGCCCGGGAGACCGCTCCCCCGGCGCCACGTCACCCAAGGGCGCGCGCACCAACCGCCGCACGAACACCCCGGACCCACGCACCGCCACCTGGTCCTCGCCCGACGGCGCACCCAGGGCGTCGGCCAGCCGCAGCCCCGCCCGCTCGTCGGTGTGCGCGGGCAGGTCGACCAAGCCACCCCATCGCTGGGGCTGCTCCAGGGCCGCGACCCGACCCATGCCCCACACCGCCGCCTGCGCGGGCGCCGCCAGGCGGTCCGAGCGGCCCGTGGTCACCGCGCCGCAGGTGGCAGCCCACATCGGCGCGGCCACGTCAGCGTCACCCAGGGCCTGGAGGAGTGCGAGTACGCCCTCAAGTCCCGCGCCGACGGTCGGGTGGGCCGAACCTTCGGAGTCGTCGAGAGCCAGCAGCGAGAGCACTCCCTGGGGGTGGCCGACGCCCGACTCGACCTGCTCGTCGAGGAGTTCACGCAGCCTGCCGGCCAACACCTCGCGTCGGGCCTCGTCACCACCCACCGCGATCCGGATCACCCGCGCACCGCGCGCCTCCAGCCCGGCGACCGCGGCGGCCACCCACGGATGCGCGCCCTCGTCGGCGGGGGCGACCACCCACCACGTGCCGTCGAAGGCCGCGGGGGCGAGGCCCGCCAGCGGCTTCCACGACTCCCGGTACATCCACCGTCCGACCGTGGACGTCTCACGCCGCTGCCGCCGCCAGGACGAAAGCACCGGCAGGACCTCACCCAGCGCACCGCCCCTGACATCGCCCTCCGCGCCCAACTCGGCGCTCAGCGACTCCAGGTCCTCCCGCTCCACGGCCTCCCAGAAACGGGCCTCCACCTCGTCGCCGAACCCGTCCGCACGGGTGGCGGAGCCTGCGGTGGTCGCCGCCAACTCCAGCCAGTAATGGTCGCGTTGGAAGGCGTACGTGGGCAGGTCCACGCGACGGCGCGCCTCGACAGGGGCGTACAGCGGCGCCCAGTCGACCTCGACCCCGCGCACGTACGCCTTGGCGAGAGCGGTCAGGAAGGCATCCGTTTCCGGCCGGTCCTTGCGCAGGGCGCCGATCAGGCCCGCCTGCGCGGCCGGGTCCGTGAGCGTGTCATGCGCCATCGCCGTCAGCACGGAATCCGGGCCCAGCTCAAGGAGCGTCGTCGCACCGAAGGCGGCGACAGCGCCGAGACCGTCGTGGAAGCGGACGGCCTCACGGATGTGCCGGACCCAGTAGTCGGGGTCCTTCAACTCGTCGGCGGTGGCGAGCTTCCCGGTGAGGTTCGAGACGACCGGCAGCACCGGCTCCCCGTACGTCAGGCCCTCGGCCACACGCCGGAAGTCGTCGAGCACCGGGTCCATCAACGGCGAGTGGAAGGCATGGGACACCTTCAGCCAGCGCACCTTGCGCCCCGCGCCGCGAAGGATCTCTTCCAGGCCTTCCAGGACCGTGCGGTCACCGGAGAGGACCACCTGCGTGGGGCCGTTCACCGCCGCCACACCGGCGCGGTCCTCCATGCCCTCCAGCAGCGGCAGCACATCGCCCTCCGCCGCCTGCACGGCCAGCATCGCCCCGCCCTCAGGCAGCGACTGCATCAACCGGCCGCGTGCAGCCACCAGTTGGGCCGCATCCTCCAAGGACCACACTCCGGCTACGTACGCAGCGACAAGCTCACCAATGGAGTGCCCGCCCACGATCTCAGGCCGCACTCCCATGGACTCGGCAAGGCGGTAAAGGGCCACTTCCACCGCGAACAGCGCGGGCTGCGCGTACCCCGTCTGCTCCAACACGCCGGCGTCCGTACCGAACATCACGTCCTTGAGCGGACGATCCAGCAATCCGTCCAGGTGAGCGCAGACCTCGTCCAGCGCGTCCGCGAACACGGGGAACGTCTCGTACAACTCACGGCCCATACCGAGCCGTTGACTCCCCTGACCGGTGAAGACCACCCCGAGGCGGCCCTCGACCACCGACCCGGACACCACGCCCGAACCACTGCCGGAAGCCAAGGCCTCCAACCCGGACAGGAACTGTCCTCGTCCTTGGCCGATGACGACCGCCCGATGATCGAGCGCGGCCCGCCCGGACAGCAGGGACCAGCCCGCGTCGACACAGTCGAGCGTGTCGCACGCGGCGACGTGCTCGACGAGCCGCCCGGCCTGCGCGCGCAGCGCATCGGCGCTGCGCGCCGACACCAACCATGGAAGCACGCTGGATAGAACGCTCGTTTTAGCGGAGACAGTAGGTTCAGGGTCCGCCACCAGAACCTGCTCCACGATCACATGCGCGTTCGTACCGCTCACACCGAACGACGACACACCCGCACGACGCGGCGCACCCTCACGGCCCGGCCAGTCCCGGGCCTCCGTCAGCAGCTCAACAGCCCCCGCCGACCAATCCACATGAGAACTCGGCTCATCGACGTGCAGGGACGGCGGCAGGACACCGGCCCGCATCGCCATCACCATCTTGATGACGCCGGCGACACCGGCGGCGGCTTGGGTGTGGCCGATGTTGGACTTGATGGAGCCCAACCACAGGGGCTGACCAGCCGACCGCTCCTTGCCGTACGTGGCGAGGAGCGCCTGCGCCTCGATCGGGTCCCCGAGCGTCGTGCCCGTGCCGTGGGCCTCCACAGCGTCGACGTCACCAGCCGTCAGGCCCGCGTTCGCCAACGCCGCCCGAATTACGCGCTGTTGGGACGGACCGTTGGGGGCGGTGAGGCCATTGCTCGCACCGTCCTGGTTGACCGCGGAGCCACGTACGACAGCCAGAACCTCATGCCCAAGGCGCCGCGCGTCCGACAACCGCTCCAGCAACAGCAGACCGACACCCTCACCCCAGCCCGTGCCATCGGCGGCCTCCGCGAACGCCTTGCACCGGCCGTCGACGGCAAGTCCCCGCTGGCGGCTGAACTGCACGAACGTGTCCGGTGATGCCATGACGGTGACGCCGCCCGCGAGGGCCATGTCGCACTCGCCCTGGCGCAGGGACTGCGCGGCCAGGTGCAGGGCGACCAGGGATGCGGAGCAGGCCGTGTCGACGGTCACCGCGGGGCCTTCGAGGCCGAAGGCGTACGAGAGGCGGCCGGACATGACGCTGACGGCGTTGCCGGTGAGGACGTGGCCTTCGATGTCCTGGGGGACGGCGGAGTTGCGGGAGATGTAGTCGTCGCCGTTGGAGCCGACGAAGACGCCGGCGCGGGTGCCGCGCAGGGTCGTCGGGTCGATGCCCGCGCGCTCGAAGAGCTCCCAGGAGGTTTCCAGGAGGTGGCGCTGCTGGGGGTCCATGGCGAGGGCCTCGCGGGGCGAGATGCCGAAGAAGTCGGCGTCGAACTCGCCCGCGTCGCGCAGGAATCCGCCCTCGCGGACGTAGGTGCGGCCCGCGCGGTCGGGGTCCGGGTCGTACAGGTCGGCGAGGTCCCAGCCGCGGTCGGCGGGGAACTCGCCCATGGCGTCGCGGCCTTCGGCGACCAGGCGCCACAGGTCCTCCGGGGAACGTACGTCGCCCGGGAAGCGGCAGCTCATCGCGACGATGGCGATGGGGTCGCCGTCGTCCGGAGCGTTGTCGGCGGTGACCCTGGGGGCGCTCTCGCTCGTCTGTGCGGCGCCGAACGCCTCGTCACGCAAGTAGGCGGCGAGGACGGTCGAGTTGGGGTAGTCGAAGACGAGTGAGGCGGGCAGGCGCAGGGCGGTGGCGGCCTGGACGCGGTTGCGGAGTTCCACGGCGGTGAGCGAGTCGAAGCCCAGCTCGCGGAACGCGCGGGCGGGGTCGATGGCGTCGGGCGCGGAGTGGCCGAGGACGGCGGCGGCCTGGGAGCGTACGAAGGTGACGAGGGCGGCGTCGCGCTCCGCGGCGGGGAGCGGGGCGAGCCGTCGTATCCAGTCCGGGCCGGTGACGGTGGGGGTGCCGGAGGGGGCAGGGGTGCCGCCGTCCGCCGGGTCGGCGGTCAGTCGCCGCACCTCGGGGATGGCGTCGAACAGCGGGTTGGGGCGGGCCGCGATGAAGCCCGGCAGGAAGGTGTCCCAGTCGACGGCGGCGATGACGACGTTGGCGTCGCCGCGTTCGACGGCGTCCCGCAGGGCGGCGACCGCGGGCTCGGGCGGCATGGGCGGCATGCCGTCGCGCCGTGCGCGGTCGGAGCGTACGGCGGTGTCGGCGAGACCGGCGCCGTCCCAGGTGCCCCAGGCGATGGAGGTCGCGGGCAGCCCGTCGGCGCGGCGCTGTTCGGCGAGGGCGTCGAGGTAGGCGTTGGCGGCGGCGTAGTTCGCCTGGCCGGCGCTGCCGAGGGCGCCGGACGCGGACGAGTACAGGACGAAGGCGTCCAGGTCCAGGTCGCGGGTGAGTTCGTGGAGGGCGGCGGCCGCAGGGGACTTGGGGCGCAGCACGCCGTCGAAGCGGGCGGGGGTGAGGCCGTCGACGATGCCGTCGTCCAGGATTCCGGCGGTGTGGACGACGGCTGTCAGGGGTGTGTCGGCGGGTATCTCGTCGAGGACGCGTGCGAGCGCCTCGCGGTCCGCCGCGTCGCAGGCCGCGACGGTCACCCGGGCGCCGTGCGCCTCCAGCTCCGCGCGCAGTTCGGTCGCTCCGGGGGCGTCGAGGCCGCGGCGGCTCGTGAGGACGAGGTGTGCGGCGCCCTCGCGTGCCAGCCAGCGGGCGACGTGCCCGCCGAGTGCGCCCGTGCCGCCGGTGACCAGGACGGTGCCTCGCGGCGTCCATCGGGTGTGCCGGGTGAGGTCGGCGCCCGTTGCCTCTCCCCTGAGGAGGCGGCGTACGAAGACTCCGGAGCCGCGCACCGCGAGCTGGTCCTCGGCGCTGGTACCGGCCGCGGTTCCTTGGGTGGCCGCGGCGAGGATGGCGGTGAGGCGGGAGCCCGCGCGGGTGTCGTAGGTGGGGGGTACGTCGACGAGTCCGCCCCAGCGGTCGGGGTGTTCGAGCGCGACGGTCCGGCCGAGGCCCCACAGGTGGGCCTGGGCGGGGTGGTCGAGGCGGTCGCTTCGGCCCGTCGAAACGGCGCCCTGGGTCAGGGCCCACAGGCGGGCATCGGACCCGGTGTCGCCGAGCGCCTGCACCAGTGCGACGGTGGCCGCGAGCCCGGCGGGGACGGCGGAGTGGTCTTCGAGGGGGGTTTCGTCGAGCCCGAGCAGGGAGACGACGCCGACGAACGGGACGTCGGCGGAGTCGGAGCCTGCGCCTGCGCCTGCGCCTGCGTCGTCATTCCCTGCATCGTCCCCGGCCACCTCCCGCAACCGCTCCCCCAGCGCCGCACGCGTCACCGACCCCGCGCCCACGCCCCACCGCACCGGCTCAGCGCCCGAGGCGCCCAACGCGTCGATGACCCCCGTGACCCACGGGTGATCCTGCGCGCTGTCGGGCACCACGACCAGCCACCGCCCCGAAAGCCCGGCCGACGGCATGCGTCCGCCCGGCAGCGGCTGCCAGGCGACGCGGTGGCGCCAGCTGTCGATGACGGCGCGCTCGCGGCGCTGCCGCCGCCACGCGGAGAGGCCGGGCAGCACCTCGCTGAGCGCGCCCTGCGCCGCTCCGCCGAGGGTTTCACCGAGGGTGGAGGTCAGTTCGTCGACGTCCTCGCGTTCCACGGCGTCCCAGAAGCGCGTCTCGGCGGCATCCGTCGCGGCGGGAGCGCCACCGCTGCCGCTGCCGGGCGCTCGCTCCTCGGTGAGCCAGAAATGCCGCCGCTGGAAGGGATACGTGGGCAGGTCCACGACGGCCCGCCCGCCCGGGAAGAGCGCGGCCCAGTCCAGCTCCGCGCCCCGGACGTGGGCCTCGGCGAGGGAGGCGAGCAGGCGCCGGGCGCCGCCCTCGTCACGGCGGAGGGAGCCGAGGGTGGAGGCGGGGCTCTCGGCGTCGTCGATGGTGGCCTGGACCGGGACGGTCAGGACCGGATGCGGGCTCATCTCGATGAACAGGTCGTGGCCCTCGGCCAGGAGACCGCGGGTGGCGTGCTCGAAGAGGACGGTCCGGCGCAGGTTGCGGTACCAGTAGTCCGCGTCCATGAGGGTGTCGTCGGTCAGCCAGTCGCCGGTGAGGGTGGAGTACAGCGGTACGTCGGGCGAGCGGGGCGCGACGGGGGCGAGGACCCGCGCGAGGTGCTCCTCGATGGCTTCGACGTGCGCGGAGTGCGAGGCGTAGTCGACGGGGATGGTGCGGGCGCGGATGTCGCGGGCCACGCACTGCGCGACGAGTTCCTCCAGGGCCTGCGAGGAGCCGGAGACGACGACGTGCGCGGGGCCGTTGACGGCGGCCACGGAGAGGTCGTCGCCCCACTGGGCCAGGATGGTGCGCGCCTGCTCTTCGGGCAGGGGTACGGAGACCATGCCGCCGCGGCCGGAGAGTTCGAGGATGGCCTGGCTGCGCAGCGCCACCACCCAGGCGGCATCCTCCAGGGACAGCGCGCCCGCGACACACGCGGCGGCGATCTCGCCCTGGCTGTGGCCGACCACGGCGGCGGGTTCGACTCCGGCCGCACGCCACACGGCGGCCAGCGACACCATCACGGCGAACAGCACGGGCTGGACGACGTCCACGCGGTCGAACCGTTCGCCGCTCAGCTCGTCGAACAGGTCCCAGTCCACGAACGGGCCGAGCGCGTCCGCGCACTCCCCCATCCGCTCGGCGAACACCGGGCTGGAGTCGAGGAGTTCACGCGCCATGCCCGCCCACTGCGACCCCTGCCCCGGGAACACGAACACGGGACGGACACCACCGGAGGTGGTACCGCCCTGCGCCCGCCCGGACACCACCTGAGCGACCGCCGCCCCACCGGAAGACACCACCTGTCCCGACGTGGCGTCGTCCGCCGCCAAGGCCTCAAGCCCGGCAAGGAGTTCGTCCCGGTCCCGTCCGACGACGACACCCCGGTGCTCGAACCGCGACCGCGCCACCGCCAGCGACCAGGCCACATCCCCCACGCCCAACTCGCCGTGGGCGAGCAGGTGTTCACGGAGCCGCCCGGCCTGCGCCCGCAGCGCCTCCGGAGTCTTCGCCGACAGGGCCACGGGGACGAGCCCCGCCACAACCGCCGACGCGGCACCTCCGGAGGACTCACCCTCCGAGAAGGCAGCGTCGCCCACCGCCTCCTCGGCAGGCGGCTGCTCGACGACGACATGCGCGTTCGTACCACTCATCCCGAACGACGAGACACCCGCGCGCCGCGGCGCGCCGTCGGCCCGCTCGGGCCAGGCCCGCGCCTCGGTGAGCAGCTCGACGGCCCCCTCGGACCAGTCCACGTGCGAGCTGGGCTCGTCGACGTGCAGGGTCTTCGGCAGCAGTCCTTGGTCGATCGCCTGGACCATTTTGATGACGCCGACGACACCCGCGGCGGCCTGCGTGTGGCCGACGTTGGACTTCAACGAGCCGAGCCACAAAGGCTCCTGGCCCTCGGGCCGGTCCTTGCCGTACGTGGAGATGAGGGCCTGCGCCTCGATGGGGTCGCCGAGGGTGGTGCCGGTGCCGTGCGCCTCGACGGCGTCGACGTCGGCGGGCGTGAGGCCCGCGTCGGCGAGGGCGGCACGGATGACGCGCTGCTGGGAGGGACCGTTCGGGGCGGTCAGCCCATTGCTGGCGCCGTCCTGGTTGACGGCGGAGCCGCGTACGACGGCGAGGACCCGGTGACCGTTGCGGCGCGCGTCGGACAGCCGCTCAAGCACCAGCATGCCGACGCCCTCGCCCCACGCCGTGCCGTCCGCGGCCTGCGCGAAGGGCTTGCAGCGGCCGTCGGCGGCGAGGCCGCGCTGGCGGCTGAAGGCGAGGAAGGAGCCGGGCGAGGCCATGACCACGACGCCGCCCGCGAGGGCGAGGGCGCACTCGCCCTGCCGCAGCGCCTGCACGGCCAGGTGCAGGGCGACGAGGGAAGAGGAGCAGGCCGTGTCGACCGTCATGGTCGGGCCCTGCAGGCCGAGGGTGTAGGCGATGCGGCCGGAGGCGACGCTGGCGGCGGTGCCGGTGACGAGGTAGCCCTCCAGGCCGTCGCCCGCGTCGCTGAGGCGGGGGCCGTACTCCTGGGTCTCGGCGCCGACGAAGACACCGGTGCCGGAGTCGCGCAGCGTGGCGGGGTCGATGCCCGCGCGCTCCAGGGCTTCCCAGGAGGCCTCGAGGAGGAGGCGCTGCTGCGGGTCCGTGGCGAGGGCCTCGCGGGGCGAGAGGCCGAAGAAGTCGGCGTCGAACTCGCCCGCGTCGTGCAGGAATCCGCCCTCGCGGACATAGCTGGTGCCGGGCCGGTCGGGGTCGGTGTCGTACAGGGCGGAGAGGTCCCAGCCGCGGTCGGCCGGGAAGTCGGAGATGGCGTCGACGCCGTCGGCGACCAACTGCCAGAGCTCTTCGGGGGTTTCCACGCCGCCGGGCAGCCGGCAGCTCATGGCGACGATGGCGATGGGCTCGTCGTCGGCGCGGCGGGCCGCGGCGGGAACGTACGCGGTGTCGGCGGTGTCGAAGAGTTCGGCGCGCAGATGGCGGGCGAGGGCGTCGGCGCTGGGGTGGTCGAAGACGGTGGTGACGGGCAGCTTGAGGCCGGTGGCGCGCTGGAGGCGGCGGTGCAGCTCCACGGCGGTCAGGGAGTCGAGTCCCAGATCGAGGAAGGGGCGCGACAGATCGCCGGACGGACGTTCGCCGTCGGCGCCGCCGAGGACGGCGGCGACTTCCCCAGCCACCATGGCGCGAAGCCGCCGTTCCTGTTCCGCGCGCGGACGGCCTTCGAGGGTGTCGCGCAGGCTCTCCGGATGCGGCCGGACCTCCGGGTGAGAATTGTCCGCGAATTCCTCGAAGTCGCTCATTGTTCCACTCCGTAGCACCGGCCGAGATGGCTTTCAGAAATTCTCTGACTGTACTCGGGTAAATTCACAGAGCGCGCTTCAGAACGCCGCAGAATTCCTGGCCGCACTTCAGATAAATTTGCCCACAATACCGTGGCAGGCTAACAGTGCGTTCTCCGTCCCCCTACCCCTAACCAGCCCCTATGGGGGCGGTGCGGCGGGCGGATACAGGGGTGTTCGGGAAAGTCGCCCGGCTCTAGGGTCGGGCACGTGGAAAATGCCGTCCGGGTTGAGAATCTGGTGAAACAGTACGCGTCCGACGCACGCCGCGTTGTCGACGGCCTGAGCTTCGATGTGTACAGGGGCGAGGTGTTCGGCCTGCTCGGCCCCAATGGCGCGGGGAAAAGCACGACGGTGGGCATGATGACCACCCGGGTGCGGCCGACCTCGGGCGAAGTCGTCATCGACGGCGTGGACGTGGTCGCGCGGCCGAGACAGGCGAAGCGGGTGCTCGCGGTGGTGCCGCAGCGCAACAACCTCGACCGCTCGCTCTCGGTGCGTCAGAACCTGCTGTTCCACGCCACGTACCACGGCATGCCGCGGGCCGAGCGGCGCGCGCGGGCCGATGAGCTCCTGGAGCAGATGGGCCTGGCCGACTACCGCAAGTCGAAGGTCGACGACATGTCCGGCGGGCAGGTGCAGCGTGTGATGATCGCGCGGGCGCTGATGCACCGTCCGAGCGTGCTGTTCCTCGACGAGCCCGCGACCGGACTCGACCCGCAGGCGCGGCTTTTCGTGCACGAGCGGGTCGTCGAACTCGCCGGGCGGGGTGTGACGGTGGTCGTCACCACTCACGACATGGACGAGGCCGCCAAGCTCTGCGACCGCGTCGGCATCGTCGACCGGGGCACCCTGCTGGCCCTGGACACCCCCGAGGGCCTGGGCAAACTGCTGCCCGCGCACTCGACGCTCGCGCTGACCGTGGAGTCGGCGCAGGGTCCCGCGCCGGTGGCGAAGCTGCTCGCGGACCTTCCCGGGGTGCGCCAGGTCGACGAAGACGAAGGGGCGCCGGGCACACCGCCCGTGGACGGCTTCCGGTTCCGCATCTACACGGACACCGAACCGGTGGCGGCGCTGCAGCCCGCGCTCGCGGCGCTGACGGCCGCGGACCACCGGGTGACGGATGTCGGCGTCGGAAAGGTGTCCCTGGAAGACGTCTTTCTCCACCTCACCGGAAAGAACCTGCGATGACTGCGACGACCGCGACCGAAGCACCCGCCGCGGAGGTCACTGCCGCGCCGGCCAAGAGCCAGCTGCACACCTTCGGCGCCATCCTGTGGCGCGATGTCTTCGTCGCCCTGCGGCAGTTCCCGACGTTCATCGGGCAGGCCATCATCCAGCCGTTCTTCACGCTGTTCGTGTTCGGCGTGCTGCTCAGCGACGCGGGATATGTGGACGGCGACTACAGCGCGGTCCTGCTGCCCGGTGTGCTCGCCCTGAACGGATTCCTCGGCGGCATGCAGAACACGGCGCTGCCGCTCGTCGTCGATTTCTCGTACACGCGGGAGATCGAGGACCGGCTGCTCTCACCCATCTCGCTGCGCCTGGTGGCCGTGGAGAAGATCCTCTTCGGCGCGCTGTACGGATTCGTGGCGTCGCTGATGATGACGCCGGTCGGCATGATCCTCCTGGACCTTTCGTGGCCGATCAGCAAGACCGTACCCGCTCTCGGCATCGCCGGGCTCGGCGCGCTCGCCGGGGCGTCGATCGGTCTGTGCCTGGGCACGTCGGTGAGCAGCGACAAGGTGGACGTGATGTTCACCCTCGTCCTGATGCCGCTGCTGTTCACGGGCTCCACGCAGTTCCCGCTGGTCGCGCTTGACGAGGTGCGCTGGTTCCAGGTGATCTGCGGCGCCAATCCGCTGTCGTACGCCAGTGAGGGCATGCGGGCCGTGACGTCCCCGAACGTCGAGCACATGCCGCTGCCGATCACGCTGATCGTGCTCGTCGGCTCCATCTGTCTGTTCGCGACGGTGGGGATACGCGGGTTCCTGCGGCGCGCGCAGGCGTGAGACGTACACGGCGTACACGGCGTACACAGTGGGCGCGGAGACAACGTACGCACTGGAAGGGCCCCGGAGCGGTGAGTCGCTCCGGGGCCCTTTCCGTTGCTCGTCTGCTCGTTCCTCGTGCGCTCAGTCCTCGGGCAGGTCCACGGGCGCGAGGTCCGCGAACAGGTCGCCGGGCCCTGGGTTCAACGGCATGGTGGCGCCCCCGAGATGGCGCTGGACGCCCCAGAGGGCGTTGAGGCCGGTCGTCACGGCGCCCTCGGCGAAGCCCGCCGTCCAGGAGACGTCGTCACCGGCGAGGAAGAAGCCGCGCTGGGTGCGCGCCAGGTCCTCCTGCATGAAGTGGGTGAACAGCCGCCGCTGGTAGCGGTAGTGGCCCGGCAGGTTCGCCTTGAAGGCGCCCTGGAAGTGCGGGTCGGTCTCCCAGGTGACCGTGCGCGGAGGGGCGATGACGCGGGAGCGGATGTCGACGCCGGGGTAGATGCCGGCGAGCGCGTCGAGGACGCCGTCCAGGCGCTCCTCGGGGGTCAGCGGGGCCATCTTCAGGGAGTCGTCGTTCCAGGTGTACGACAGGCACATGACGCCGGGGCGGTCGGGGCCCTCGTCGAAGAGGTAGACGCCGCGGGGCATGCGGTCGGTGAGGGTCGTACTCATCACGTCGCGGCCGGTGAGCGGGTCGCGTTCGCGCCAGAAGGGGCGGTCGACGAGGACGAACAGCTTGGACGAGCCCATGTAATGGCTGCGTTCCACCGCGGTCCACACGGGCGTGGGCAGCAGCGCCTGGTCGCAGCGGACGTTGGTGACCAGCGTCCGCTTGTGCGGGGTGAACACGGCCGTCGGGAAGGTGCGGGCCGTGCCGCTCCTGTCGTGGACGGTGATGCCGCGGGCGGTGCGCTCGACGCGGGCGACGCCGCCGCGGGGGCCGCCGCGGTGCAGGGTCTCCAGGGAGGTGCCCGCGGGCCAGTGCACGAGGTCGTCGGGCGCGCGGGACCACAGGCGCTGGGGAAGCTGCTGGGAGCCGCCGACGACGAGCCGGTGGTCGTCCTCGGCGCCGGTGTAGACGACGCGCAGGATCTCCAGCATGGAGTTGGGGAAGTCGGTGTCCCAGCCGCCGGCGCCGAAGCCGACCTGCCCGAATATCTCGCGGTACTTGAAGGACTGGAAGGACGGCGAGCGGGAGAGGAAGCCGTAGAAGGACTCGTCGTCCAGGGCGCGCACCAGCGGGTTCCAGATGGCTTTGATGGCGGCGGTGTCGCGGCGGCGGATCGCGTCGTCCATGGCGAACAGCTCGGCGTGCTCCTGGAGGGTCTTGTCCCAGGCCATGCCGACTTCCTGGTAGATGTCCGGGAGTTCGGTGGCGCGCCGGGCGTAGTGCCGGGTGCCGTTGAGGGCGACGACGGTGCTGCCGCTCGCGGCGGTCAGCGGGTTGGGGAAGGGCCGCGTCTCGAGGCCGACCAGATCCAGGTAGTGCCGCAGCGCGGTCGCCGACGCGGGGAAGCGCATGGCGCCGAGCTCGGCCACTGCGTCCGGGCCGCCGTCGAAGCCCGCCGAGCGCATCCGGCCGCCCACCTGCCCGGCCTCGTAGACCACGGGGCGCAGCCCGAGGCGCATGAGTTCGTAGGCGGTGACGAGGCCCGATATGCCCGCACCGATCACCGCGACGGGTGTCCCGAACTCGCCTTCCGGGATTTCGCCGAGGCCGTGCGGACTCGACAGCCATTCGTCGTACGCGAAGGGAAAGTCCGGGCCGAGCATGGTGATGGAATCTGTTGTTCCGAGACGCGAACTGCCGTTGAGGGCAACCAACGGATACTCCTCTGACCGTGGTGGAGGCCGGCCCGGGGTTACGTTGCAGACGGCCGCGGTGAACCGGGCTGCGGCAGCAGGAGAAGGGTCCGCGATCGGCACGGCCGGGCCTCGCCCCGTGGGGGCCGGTCGGACCCGCGAATCGCCCTCGAATCGACGGCACGTCTGACGGTGCCCTTGATTATGGCGACTGCTCGGGGGTGCTCAGAAACCCCTCAACATCCCCTTACGCCTCCTACGTTGCGCAGGGGGCGGCGCCCGGCCCGTGCGGGCGACGCGGGAGGGACGGGCCGAAAAATTCAGGCGACACGCAATGAGTACTTTAGTAGCCAGGTCTCGATCCTGAAGACTGTACGAAAGTCAGCGGAAGCCCTGAAATGATCTAGGGTGTCCGCACCGCGCTCCCCCACAGTCCCCGCGTGCCCGCACCCAGCACCATTCGCCAGGAAGGGAAGACTCCATGCATTCAGGGTCGGACGGCCGGAGGTTCGCGGTGCATGACCACCGGCCGGGTGCCACACCGGGCGGATCTCCGCCGGAGCCCTTGGCCCTGGAGGTGCGGCGCACGGCGGACGAGGCGTCCGGCGCCCTCGGCGCCCGTGCGGCGAGCGGGGCCCGCCCCCTGCGGATCGAGCCCCACGCGTGCGTGGCGGCGTTCTCCGACGACGACGCGGCCGACTTGTTCCTGGCCCGGCTGCTGCGCGGCGACAGACCGGGGCGTTCCGTGTCGGTGTACGGCGTGGACGTGCGCGCCGACCGCGCGGCAGTGCAGCGGCTCGTCGGCGTGGTGTCGGTGGGCATGCCGCTGCCCGAAGTCCCGGTCCGTGACGCCCTGATGACGGCGGGGAGACACAAGGGCCTGTCCGCGGAGACGGCGTCGCAGCGCACCGCGGACTTAACGGACGTGCTCGGCCTGCGCGCGGTCGAGCACGCCGCCGTGTCCGGCCTCTCCCCCGGCCAGCGCTCGCGCGTGGCCCTCGGCTGCGCGCTGCTGCACGTACCGAAGCTGCTGCTGCTGTGTCAGCCGCTGGACGACGTGGACAGCGCGTCCGAGAAGATCATCTGCCGGGTCCTTGGCCGCTATACGGCGTCGACCGGGACCGCGGTGTTCTCCACCCGGTCCCGGTCGACCGCACACCGCGTCGCGGGCCGGGTGTTCTCGGTCCACGACGACGAGGTGTGCTTCACGTGCCCTTCGGCGCCCCACTGAGGGCGGCCCGCGAGGCGCTCAGCACGCGGTGTCCGCGAGCAGGTCGTGCGGCAGGTCCTTGCGCCGCGTGACGTTCAACTTCCGGTAGACACGCGTCAGATGCTGCTCGACCGTGCTGACCGTGATGAACAGCTTGCGCGCTATTTCGCGGTTGCTGTGCCCGAAGGAGGCCAGCGAGGCCACGCGCCGCTCCGCGTCGGTCAGTTCCTCCGAGGGGCAGCTCTCCCCGTCGCGCGCGGGGCGGTCCGGTGTGCTCACTTCGCCGTCGGTGTACGGCAGGAGGTGTTCGCACAGTGACTCGGCCCGCGCGTCGCGGGCGATGCGCCAGGCGCGCCGCGCCATCATGCGGGCCTGGCCCAGCTCGCCGAGGGCGTGGTGGGAGCGGCTGAGCGCGCCGAGGACCCGGACCAGTTCGAGCCGGTCCTCGCACTCCTCCAGTTCCTCGATGGCCTCGTGCAGGGCGTGGTGGTGGCGGCGCAGTCCGGCGACCTCGGCGAGCACGCGCAGGGTCAGGGCGCGCGTACGGGACTGTCCCGAGCCGCACTTGGAGAGCTGTTCCTTGACGAGCCGGTCGGCCTCGGCCTCGCCTCCGGTGCGCAGGTGCATCTCGGCGGCCGCGGACCGCCACGGCACGAGTGCCGGCTGGTCGATGCCCCAGCGCGTCATCAGCTCGCCGCACGTGAGGAAGTCGTCCAGGGCCGGGCGGACTCGTCCGGTGGCCGCGTGGAGCTGGCCGCGGGCGTGCAGCAGTTCCAGGCCGTAGCGGGTTTCGGGGAGGCCGTCGGGGACATGGTGGTCCAGGTAGGTCATGGCCTGCTCGTACTGGCCCATCGCGGTGTGCGCGGAGACCAGGGTGGCGAGGACCGAGCCGATGCCGACGCCCCAGCCGAGCGGTGTCATCCACGACAGCGCGTTGGTGCCGTAGCGGACGGCGTCGACGGCGTTGCCCTGGCGCAGCGCGATCTTGGCTCTGATCGCGGACAGGGGTGCCTGCCAGCCGGGGCCGCCGAGCTTGGTGGCCTCGCGCAGCAGCGCGTCGCACCAGTGCGCGGCGCGGGTGAGCCGGTCGGAGTAGATGAGGGTGGACAGGGAGCAGGTGAGCGCCTCCAGGGTGGCGTCGCTCAGCGGGGTGCCCTGCAGGACGGTCTCGGCGAGGTCGGCGGCGTGCTGGTCGACGCCTCGGGTGAGGACCGTGTTGAGGGCGGCGCCCGCGCGGCTGCGCGGGTCGTGGCCGCGGGCCGCCGTGAGGTCGGCGGGGCCTTGCGGGGCGGGCCAGTTGTCGGCGCCGACGCGGTCGCGCAGGGCGGGGTAGGTGGTGCGCACCGCGCCGGTGGCCAGGTAGGCGGCGACGGCGGAGGAACCTTCGTACGCGCCCTGGCACTTGCGGGCGATCTCGGCGGCCTCCTCGAACCGGCCCTGCCAGAGCAGCCCGGCGAGCAGCACCGGCACGGCCTGTTCGCTGAGCCAGCCCTCGTCGAAGGCGGCGCGCAGCGCGGCCAGGTGGGGTCCGACGGTGGAGGGGCGCACCCGCCACACGCAGCGGGCGAGTTCGGCCAGGATCTCGCTGCGGCGTGCCCCCCGCGGGCACGCCTGGTCGGCGAGTTGGAGGCAGGCGATGGCGAGGGAGACGTCCTCGTCGCGGCGGGCGCGGGTGGCGGTCTCCCAGAGGGTGTCGAGGGATTCGGTGTCGGTGACCTCGCCGGCGGCGACGATGTGCCGAGCGACGACGGGGGGTTCGGCGCCGCCGCGGCGCAGCAGGACGGCCGCGTGGCGGTGCAGGGTGAGGCGGTCCTCGCGGGTGAGGTCGTCCAGTACGGCCGTTCTGGCCAGGGGGTGGCGGAACGTTCCCGCCTGGGTGAGTCCGGCCGATTCGAGGGCGCGGCGGCTCAGGGCGACGGTCTCGTGGTCGAGTTCGAGGAGTCCGGCGAGCGCGGTGTCGGACGCGGTGTCGTCGAGGATCGCGAGGCCGCGGGCCACGGCGAGGACGGCGTCGTCGCCGCGGTGCAGGCAGCTGAGCACGGACTGCCGGTAGGCGTCGCCGACGGTGAGGGTGTGCAGGGCGGGCAGGGAGGTGTCGGAGCTGGGGCCGTGGGCGAGGATGTCGTGGGTCAGGGCGCGGATCAGGAGCGGGTTGCCGCCGCTGATGCGGTGGACGTCGGGGGCGAGGCGGCGTGCGCTGGCCTCGTCGACGTGGTCGCGCAGCATCTCGGCGGTGGCCCGCTCGCCGAGGGTGCCGAGCCGCAGTTGGGTCAGGCGGGGGTGGCGCAGCAATTCCGCGCTGAACATGGGCCGTTCCGCGTGCGGTCCGGTGCGCAGGCCGAGGACGATCACCACGGGCTTGGCGCGCAGTTCACGCATCACGTGCTGGAGGCATTGCAGGGACGGGATGTCGGCGTACTGGACGTCGTCGATGAGGACCGCGAGGGGGCGGCCGTCGGCCATGGCGTGCAGAGCCGCGGTCAGTGAGCGCATCACATGCGCGCGTACGTGCTCCTCCCGCTCGCTCGCGGGGTCGCGCAGCATCGCGGTGAACCGGGCGTCGTCGAGGAGCCGCTCCACGCGCGCGGCGGCGCCACTCTCCCGCTTCTCCAACTGATCGGCGCCCAGGAGCAGTTGACCGAAGAGCGCCATGGGCGTCCGGCGCTCCGCTCGTAAACCCGTCGCCTTGAGGACCGTGAGGCCGCGCGCCTCGGCCTGCTCGGCGACGCCGTTGAGGAGCTCACTCTTGCCGGTGGCCACCGGCCCCCTCACCACGACGACCCGGGAGGGCCGTTCGGCGCTGCTCCCCAGAACCTCCTCCAACAGAGCCCATTCATCGACTCGCTCGACCAGGCTCATAGTGCGGTTTCCTCCCCGTAAGAAATTTCGCAAACTGCCCTGGGCGCCTTATTCGCATAACGCACTCATCAAGTAACCACTGGAGCCGCTTTGCAGGATACCAGGGCATATTCCTGATATCCCGACCGGCTTCTCACGGCCCCCGAGCAACAACACAACTATGACTGAATCTTGACGACGAGGTAGCCCCGAAAGAAGTGAGCCCACCCCCCAAATCCATGATGACTCGCAACGTTCAGCCCTCCCCACTCCGGCCTCGGGTGTGGTATTGGACCCGACCCTGACCGCGTCCACATACGGAACTTTGAATTCCAATTGAAGGGAAGGCGAAGAGGAACCGGCCATACCGGGCTACGCGCGGAGATCATCAAGTCATCCTGTCCGGAAACACCCCTGGCCACGCGCTCGCCGGAGCATGCCACGGGCGGGATCACGCCGACCGCCACCTCCCCCCAACACCGCCTGGACACACGCCCGTCGGCCCTCGGGCCGCCCTTCCGGCCCCTGCCCGAGGGTCCGCTCCGTACTCCTCCGCGGTGGCCCCTCGGGCAGCTCGCCGCCCCTCCGAGGGCAGCGTCGTTAAGGATCCGTTAGGCGTTGGTGGCGGGAAAAGTCCCTCCTGGAGTCACCGAAACAGTGAACTGAACACAATCCAACGGCAATTTGAAGGCAAAATTCACCAAGGAAGTCCATGGCGTTCAGGGCACCCCGGCCGCCACTCGGCGGCGGTCCCGCCCGAAGTCACCCCGCATGTCGGTACGTACACCTGCGGGGACTGCCAGATGCGTCACATTGTTACGCCGCCGTTTCGGGCCACGGTCCATTCCATGGCGGGTGAACGGACCGCAACTCGGCACGGCCGCCGCCGCGCCGGGCCGAGAGCCGGGACACGCCCAGGGCCTGATCCACAAGACAGGCCCTAGGGGACGGATAGGGGTGGAGGGCGGCGCGGCCCCCGGATAGCCTCCGGCAACGGGCAGCCATCCGTGATCCTCCCGGGGCCTGGCTCTCCTTCCACGTGCACAGCAGACAGGCACAACACGTTCACGCCCTCCCCCCGGTCACCGCCGGCCAGGGCACGCCGATGTGACGCGCACCCGCGCAGACCCGTAGAGGACGACGATGGCGAGAAATCGACCCCGAGCAAGCGCACTCCGTCCCGGGAGCGTGCCGCGATGACCGTGTCCGGCACTGGCGCCGAAGAGACCGGGGCGACCGGGCCGACCGGGCCGACCGGGGGCCAGGATCGAGCCGCCCCCGGCGGAGCCCCCGACGACGCGGGCCCCTCGGCCCGCACCACCGTCACCGTCATCATCCCGACCTTCAACGAGGCCGGGAACGTGGAGGAGTTGCTGACGCGCCTCGCCGCGGCCCTGCCCGCGCACCTGGACTGCGCGGCCCTGTTCGTCGACGACAGCACCGACGACACCCCGGCCGCCATCGAACGCGCCGCCCTCACCTGCCCGTTCCCCGTGAACGTCATCCACCGCGAGGTCGCGACGGGCGGCCTGAGCGGAGCCGTGGTCGAGGGCCTGAAGGCCGCCGCGTCGGAGTGGATCGTCGTCATGGACGCCGACCTCCAGCACCCGCCGTCCCTGATGCCCGAACTGGTGGAGACGGGACGCCGCGCGGGCGCCGACCTCGTGGTCGCCAGCCGGTACGCGGGCGGCGGCAGCCACGCCGGTCTCTCCGGCCGCTATCGCGTCGCGGTGTCGCGCGCCTCGACGCTGGTGACGAAGGGTCTGTTCCCGTCGGCGCTGCGCGGCATCAGCGACCCCATGAGCGGCTTCTTCGCGATCCGCCGCAGCACCGTGCACGCCAACACCGACATCCTCAAGCCGCTCGGCTACAAGATCCTGCTCGAACTGGCCATCCGCTGCCGCCCGCGCGCCGTCGCCGAGGTGCCGTTCTCCTTCCAGGAGCGGTACGCGGGCGAGTCGAAGTCGACCGTGCGCGAGGGGATGCGGTTCCTCGCGCACCTGGTGTCGCTGCGCACCGCGACCCCGGTGGCCCGGATGGTGGTCTTCGGCCTCATCGGCCTGACCGGCTTCCTGCCGAACCTGGGCGCCCTCGCCGCGCTCACGGCCACGGGCCTGCACTATCTGCCCGCCGAGATCCTCGCCAACCAGTTCGGCGTGCTGTGGAACTTCCTCTTCATCGACCTGCTGCTGTTCCGCGACCGGCGCGGGCACCGCCACTGGGCCGACCGCCTCGGCCGGTTCGCGCTGCTCGCCAACGCCGACCTCGTGCTGCGCATTCCGCTGATCGCGCTGCTCGTCGACGGCATGGGCATGGCGGTGCTGCCCGCGACCGCCGTCGCGCTCCTCACGACGTTCGTCATCCGTTTCGTCGCCACCGAGCTGTTGGTCTATCTCCCCCGGCGCGGCGGCCAGGAGAAGGAAGCGGGCGCGGACGCCTCGCACGCGTCCGGGAAGCGGGAGAAGGAGGGCACGCCATGAACACCGGTGTCAAGGACGGCGGTACGCGCACGGCGTCGACGCAGGCCGATGCACCACCGTTGGCACTGCTGGCGCGGATCGTGCCCGAAGACGTCGTGTGCCGAGAGGTCCTGGGTGACCCCGACGGCATCGTCCTGCACCCGGACGAGCAGGCGCTGATCGCCCGGTCCGTGGAGAGCCGGCGCCGCGAGTTCACCACGGGCCGCCACTGCGCGCACCGCGCCCTGGAGGACCTCGGGCACCCCGCCGATTCGATACTCCCCGACGCCAAGGGCAGCCCGCGCTGGCCCTCTTCGGTCGTCGGCAGCATCACGCACTGCGACGGCTACCGCGCTGCCGCCGTCGCCCACGCGTCCCGCGTCCGGTCGCTCGGCGTCGACGCCGAGCCCGGCGGGCCGCTCCCCCACGGCGTACTGGAGGCGGTGGCCCTGCCCGCCGAACAGCGGCGGGTGGGCGAACAGTTGGCCCGGTGGCCCGGGGTGCGCTGGGACCGGCTGCTGTTCAGCGCCAAGGAGAGCATCTACAAGACCTGGTATCCGCTGATGCGGGCGCCCCTCGGGTTCGAGGAGGCCGACGTCGTGTTCCACCGGTCGCGGGAGGCGGAGGCGGACACGGAGCCGGACGCAGGCATGGGGATCGGTACGGGTGCGGGTACGGGTGCGGGGACCTTCACCGCGCGGATTCTTCCTCCGGTACGCGAACGGGGATTCCCCCAGCAGCTCACGGGCCGCTGGCTCGCGCGGGACGGTCTGGTCCTCACCGCGATCACGCTGCGCGCAGCACCCGCCCCACAAGCTCCTCGATGAGCTTGTCGGTCGAGAACGGCGCGAGCAGGTCGGGCACCGTCAGATCGTCGACGATCATGCCCAGCATGGCGAGGTAGAGCAGGACGACGCCGGTGCGGTCGCCGGGCAGTTTCGCGCCGAGGTGGAAGTCGATGTTGGCTTCGAGCTGCTCGGCCATGAACCTGGTGAGCTCGGCGTGCAGTTCGGGGCGGCGGGTGGCTTCCAGGCGCAGTTCGAGGAGCGCGATGTGGCTGCTGCGGTCGGCCCGCGTCCGCTCGACGAGCTGCTTCCCGAGCGTCACGACGAGCTCCATGGACGGCGCCTCGGTCATGGTGTCGGCGAGCGCCGACTCCTCCGGGGTGAGCCGCTCCAGGATCCGCCGCATGATCTGCGCGAGGAGTTCCGCGCGGTGCGGGAAGTAGTTGCTCGCGGTGCCCTTGGGCACCTCCGCCTGCGCGTCGAGGGCCCGGAGCGTGAGCCCGCGGGACCCCTCGCGGGTCAGCACCTCGATCGCGGCGTCCAGGAGCGCCGTACGCCTGGCCGGGTTCTGTCGCATGACGGTCCTCTCCCCTTACCTGTGCGGACAGCTTTCCTGTACGTACCGCACGTACTCCATGTGCAGTACTGCGTACTGACCACTGCAACCAGAGTGCCATGCCGGGTGCCGACGCCACCACCCGGCCCGCCCGTCCCACCCGTCCCGCCCTACACGGCCACGGCGACCTCGTCATCCTCTCTGGCCATGCCGGCCACGCCGGCCTCACTCTTCCCAGCGAACTGCGTCCGGTACAGCTCCGCGTACCGCCCCTCCACCGCGAGGAGTTCGTCGTGCGTCCCGCGCTCCACGATGCGTCCGCCTTCGACGACGAGGATCTGGTCGGCCGCCCGCACGGTCGACAGACGGTGCGCGATGACCACGGCGGTGCGCTCGGCGAGGGCTTCCGCGAGGGCCTCCTGCACGGCGGCCTCGGACGTGTTGTCCAGGTGGGCGGTCGCCTCGTCCAGGATGACCACCCGCTGGCGGGCGAGCAGCAGTCGCGCGATGGTCATGCGCTGCCGCTCACCGCCCGAGAGCCGGTACCCGCGCTCGCCGACCACCGTGTCGAGCCCGTCCGGCAGCGACCGCACGAGGTCGTCGAGGCGGGCCCGGCGCAGCACGTCCCACAGTTCGTCCTCGCTCGCGCCGGGGCGGGCGAGCAGCAGGTTGGCGCGCACCGACTCGTGGAAGAGGTGGCCGTCCTGCGTGACCATGCCGATGGTGTCGCGCAGCGAGTCCGCGGCCAGGTCGCGCACGTCCTGCCCGCCGACGCGTACGACCCCGGAGTCGGCGTCGTAAAGCCGCGGAAGGAGTTGCGCGATGGTCGACTTGCCCGCGCCCGAGGAGCCGACGAGTGCCACGGTCTGACCGGGCTCGGCGCGGAAGGAGAGGCCGTGCAGGACCTCGTCGCCGCCGCGTCCGTCCAGCGAGGCCACTTCCTCCAGGGAGGCGAGGGAGACCTTGTCGGCGGACGGGTAGCCGAAGCGGACGTCGTCGAACTCGACGGCCACCGGCCCCTCGGGCACGCTCCGCGCCTCGGGCTTCTCGTCGATCAGCGGTTTCAGGTCGAGGACTTCGAAGACCCGCTCGAAGCTCACCAGGGCGCTCATCACCTCGACGCGCGCGCCGGCAAGCGCGGTCAGCGGCGCGTAGAGGCGGGTCAGGAGCAGCGCGAGCGAGACGACGGCGCCCGCCTCCAGCGTCCCGTCGAGCGCGAAGTAGCCGCCGAGGCCGTAGACCAGGGCGAGGGCGAGCGCGGACACCAGGGTCAGGGCGGTGATGAAGGCCGACTGCGCCATGGCGGTGCGTACGCCGATGTCGCGCACCCGGCGGGCCCGCGCCGCGAACTCCTCGGACTCGTCCGCCGGGCGGCCGAACAGCTTGATGAGGGTGGCGCCGGGCGCCGAGAACCGCTCCGTCATGCGGGTGCCCATCGCGGCGTTGTGGTGCGCGGCCTCGCGCTGCAGGCGCGCCATCCGGGTGCCCATGCGCCGCGCGGGCACCACGAACACCGGGAGCAGCACCAGCGCGAGCAGGGTGATCTGCCAGGACAGGGCGAGCATCACGGCGAGGGTCAGCACGAGCGTGACGACGTTGGACACGACGCCGGAGAGCGTGTTGCTGAACGCCCGCTGCGCGCCGATGACGTCGTTGTTGAGGCGGCTGACGAGCGCGCCGGTGCGGGTGCGGGTGAAGAAGGCGACGGGCATGCGCTGCACATGGTCGAAGACGGCGGTGCGCAGGTCGAGGATCAGGTTCTCGCCCAGGTTCGCCGACAGCCAGCGGCCGAGAAGGCCGAGGCCCGCTTCGGCGATCGCGATGACGGCGATGAGCACGGCGTACCGGACGACGGTCGAGGACTCGTCTCCGGACACGATCGCGTCCACGACCCGCCCGGCGAGTACGGGGGTCGCCACGGCGAGCAGCGCGGTCACGACGCTCAGCAGGACGAAGTGGGTGATGCGGCGGCGGTGCGGGCGGGCGAAGTCGGTGATGCGGCGCAGCGTGGCGCGTGCGAAGGGTCGGCGTTCCTGCTCGGCGTTCATGACGCTGTGCAGCTGGGTCCAGGCTGTGGTCTCCATGCTCATGTGGGGAACAGTAGGACCTGAAGTTAAGTTGAGGTCAAGGATCGCATCACCCGTCTCAGGGACCTCTGTCGCGTCTATTGACCCGCCTGTAACCGGAACGTACTTTCGCTTCAATTCTTGAGCGCATCACTCCGGTTACTCGTGTCCTGACGTGAGAAGGTCGAACGCATGCGAGATGTACGAAGGCGTACGCTGCTGTCCGCGATCGGCGGCACCGCCGTCGTGGGCGGTGCTCTGAACCCCGGGATCGCCGAGGCCGTACCGGCCGCACCCGCCGGGGCGCCCGCCGCTCCGGACCGCGGGACCCCGCACGAAGGCAAAGTGCGCGAGCTCCTCGACCGTATGACTGTCGAAGAGAAGCTCGGCCAGCTCCAGCAGCTCGCCTGGTCCTGGGACACCGGTCCGGGCGGCGGCGAGACCAAGGATGTCGAGGACGCCGCGCGGTCCGGCCGGCTCGGCTCGGTGCTCTCCATCTTCGGCGCCAAGAGCAGCAACGCCCTGCAGCGCATCGCCGTCGAGGAGTCCCGGCTCGGCATCCCGCTGCTGTTCGGCCTGGACGTCATCCACGGCTTCTGGACGACGTTCCCGATCCCGCTCGCGCAGGCCGCGAGCTTCGACCCGGACGTGACGCGGACGGACGCCGAGGTGTCCGCGAAGGAGGCCCGTTCCAACGGCGTGCACTGGACGTTCTCGCCGATGATGGACGTCACGCACGAGCCGCGCTGGGGCCGCATCGCCGAGGGCTGCGGCGAAGACCCGTATCTGACGGCCGAGTTCGCCGCCGCCAAGGTCGAGGGCTATCAAGGGCCGGGCAAGCACGGGTATGCCGCGAAGGACCGAGTGGCCGCGTGCGCCAAGCACTTCGTGGCGTACGGAGGCGCCGAGGGCGGGCGCGACTACAACACCGTCGACGTGTCGGAGTCGCGCCTGCGCAACCTCTATCTGCCGCCGTTCAAGGCGGCCCTGGACGCGGGCGCGGCCACGGTGATGGCGTCCTTCAACACCATCGGCGGCGTCCCCGCGCACGGCAACTCCCACACCCTGACCGGCATCCTCAAGAAGGAGTGGGGTTTCGACGGCGTCGTCGTCAGCGACTGGACCGGCGTCCAGGAGCTGATCGCGCACGGCTTCGCCGAGGACGGCGCGGCGGCCGCCAAGCTCTCCTTGAACGCGGGCGTCGACATGGAGATGGTCAGCACCAACCTCCGCGAGCACGGCAAGAAGCTGCTGCGCGACGGAAAGATCAGCGAGCGGCGCCTGGACGACGCGGTCGCCCGCATCCTGCGCCTGAAGTTCGCACTCGGTCTCTTCGACGATCCGTACGTCGACGAGGACGCCGCGATCGACGGGCCGACCGCCGCCGCCCGCAAGGCCGCCCGCGAGACGGCGGCGCGCTCGATGGTGCTCCTCAAGAACGACGGCGGGGCGCTGCCGCTCAAGACCTCGGCCAAGTCCATCGCCGTCGTGGGCCCGTTCGGGGACTCCGACGATCTGCTCGGCACGTGGGTGGTCCCGGCCGCCGCGAAGAAGTACCCGTCCGTGAAGGTCCTCGGCGCGGTCAAGCGCGCGGCGCCGGGCGCGAAGGTGACGTACGCGCGTGGCGTCGACCCTGAGGGCAAGGACACGGCGGGCATCCCGGCCGCGGTCGCCGCCGCGAAGGCCGCCGACGTGACGGTCGTCGTCGTGGGCGAGCCGCCGTCGATGAGCGGCGAGGCCGCGGCGCGCAGCGACATCAGCCTGCCCGGCGCGCAGGAGCGCCTCGTCGAGGCCATCGCGAAGACCGGCAAGCCGTTCGTGGTCGTCCTCGTCAACGGCCGCCCGCTGACCATGGGCGGCTGGCTGAAGTCGGCGCCCGCCGTCCTGGAGGCCTGGCACCCGGGCGTCGAGGCGGGCAACGCCATCGCCGACGTCCTCTTCGGCAAGGTCGACCCGGGCGGCAAACTGCCCGTCTCCTTCCCGCGCACCGTCGGCCAGATCCCCATCCACTACAACCACGAGTCGACGGGCCGCCCGTACGACGCCGACAACAAGTACTCGTCCAAGTACCTGGACCTGCCGCCGGACCCGCAGTTCCCCTTCGGCCACGGCCTCAGCTACACGACGTTCGAGATCGGCGCGCCGAAGCTGAGCCGCGACACCGTCTCGGCGGGTGCCCTGCGCGAGGGCGACACCCTGGAGGTGTCGGTCACCGTCTCCAACACCGGCCGCCGCAAGGGCGACGAGGTCGTGCAGTTGTACGTCCACGACCTCGCGGCGAGCATCACCCAGCCCGTGCGCAAGCTGCGCGGCTTCCGCCGGGTCACGCTCGGCGCGGGCCGGTCCACCGTCGTCCGCTTCCGCGTCGGCGCCGAGGACCTGGGCTTCTGGACGAACGACACCCACGGCGAATTCCTCGTGGAGGAGGGGAAGTTCGATCTGTACGTGGGGAACAGCTCGGCGGCGAAGGGCAAGCGGACGCTGACGGTTACGTGAGCGGGTGGCCGGGGTGGGCGGCGTCGGTCGCCCACCCCGGCTCCGTCGACCGAGCGGTCGACCATGCGGTCAGCCAGGCAGTCAGCCGAGCTCCAGCGTCGTGACCCCGAAGACCCGCTCCCGGGCGAACTCCCGTACCGGGCCCGTGTACATGCGCGCCGTGTCGAACGTCGGCTTCATCCCGCGCGCCTCCGCCAGCGCCACGGCCTCGGTGTTCGTCTCCGGTACGTCCATGGCCACGGCCGCGCCGCCGGACTCGGCCGCGAGGGCGTCGAGCAGCGCCTCGGCATCGGCGCGGGTGTCGGCGAACAGCGGCCCGACGCGCGGCGCGTCGCGGCCCGGACGCAGCACCCCGTACCCGGTGACACGGCCGTCGACGACACTCGCCAGCGCGCGGTGGCCCGGCGCGGTCAGCCAGGCGTCGAGGAAACGGGGCCGGTCGGCCGGGTAGCAGGCGCTGTCGTACGCGGTCAGGGCGTCCCGGTCCACCTCCGCCACCGGTTTGATGTGCGCGGGCAACGGTCCGGGCGCGCCCACCGGGCCGACGTAGCGCAGGTTGCCGTGGGCGCGCTCGAAGCCGGAGCGCCGGTAGTTGTCCTGCTGCGCCGGAACGCCGTCCAGGCCCACGACCCGGTCCCCTGCGTGCGCGAGCGCGGTCTTCCAGGTGGTGCGGCCGTGGCCGCGGCCGCGCTGGTCGGGGCGGACCAGATAGAAGCCGAGGAAGGCGTACGCGGCGCCGTAGTTGACCACCGAGATCGCCGACACCGGCTCGCCGTCGACCCGGCCCACGAAGAATCCGTCCGGGTCCTGCGCGAAGAAGGCCGCCGCGTCGCCGAGGCCCGGGTTCCAGCCCTCCCGCGCCGCCCACTCGGTGACCAGGCGCCAGTCGTCGGGCGTCGCCGTCGAGACGACGAGCTGTCCGGGGGCCGCACTCTCCTGGCCGGGGGCCGTACTCTCCATCGCCGCACCTTCCTTGAACGGTGTTTCCGCGAGCGGTCGTTCCGCGAACCCTGATTCCGCGCATCCGCGCAACGGGCCCCATCCTGCCCCGCCCGGCGCGCCGTCGTCCGGCCCACCGGGCCGATCAAGCCGTACGGCGGCCGGGACGCCTACCCGGGCAGCCCCATCGCGTCGGCCAAAGCCTCCATCTCGGCCTTCAGCAGCGTGCCCGCGCGGTGCCCCATCCCCGCGTACAGGCCCTGCACTTCGAGGCTGACGACTCCGTGCAGCCGGGCCCACGCCGTGACCGTGCCCGCCAGCGCCGTGGCCGGGTCGGCGTCCGGGGCCCAGGACTTGACCCACTCCTCCACGGCGGGGCTGTCGTTCAGCCAGAACCGCATCTCCGCGCGCAGCTCGAGCGCGGCGCCCCGGCAGTCACCCCGCCCGAGCACGCCGAGCAGGGGCCCGAGCACGGCGCGGGCGCGGTCGACGGTCTCCGGGGGCGCGTGGTAGCCGGGGGACGGCGTGCCCGCCAGGAGCTGGTAGACGTGCGGCGACTCGACCGCCCAGGCGCGGAACGCCACGGCGAGGGCGAGGAGCCGCTCGCGGGGCGGGGCGTCCGCGGCGCGGTCGGCGGCCGTGCGCATGGCGGCGGCAGCGGCGTCGTAACCGTCGCAGATCAGCTCCGTGAGGAGGTCGTCGCGCTTGCCGAAGTACTTGTAGAGGGCCGGGCCGGTGAGGCCGAGCCCCTTCGCCACCGCGTTGAGGCTGAGCGCGGGGGCGCCGCCCGCGCGGATCTGCTCCAGGGCGGCCTCCTTGATCTCGGCGCGCACCTGTTCGCGGTAGCGCTGGCGCGGGGTGCTGGTGCTGCTGCTGCCGTCCGGCACGGGAGCCCCTTTCTCTCACTGTGGTTAGAGACTCTAACTCAAGCAAGAGGGGGGCTTGACGAGTCCTCGAGAGGGGTGCATTCTTGGGTTAGAGGTTCTAACCACAGCGAGAGCTTCACTCCCGAGAGAGGCACCATCATGCGAGAGACCCACGCAGCCGAGCACCAGCCGACGTCGACGGCCACGACTGAGACCGCGCCCGTCACGACCGCCACCACCATCACCACCGAGATCGTGCTGCCCGGCGTCGTCGAGGTCGACGGACTGGAGGTCCGGCACGTCGCGGCGCCCACCCCGGGCCGGGGTGAGGTGCTGCTCGCGATGGAGGCCACGGGCGTCTCGTTCGCGGAGCAGCAGATGCGGCGGGGGAAGTACTACGACCAGCCGCCGTTCCCGTTCGTGCCGGGGTACGACCTGGTGGGCCGGGTGGCCGCGACGGGACCGGGCGTGGATCCCGCGCTCGCCGGGCGGCGCTTCGCCGCGCTGACCAAGACCGGCGGCTGGGCGAGCCACGTCGTGGTGGCCGCGGCGGACCTCGTCGAGGTGCCGGACTCCGTGTCGTCGGCGGACGCCGAGACGCTGGTCGTGAACGGCATCACCGCCTGGCAGATGCTGCACCGCACCGCGAAGGTCGAGGCCGGCGACACGATCGTCGTGCTCGGCGCGAACGGCGGCGTCGGCTCCGCCCTCGTACAACTGGCGCGGATCGCGGAGGTGCGGGTGATCGGCACGGCGTCGCGGCGCCACCACGACAAGCTGCGCGAGCTGGGCGTCACACCCGTCGACTACCGCGACCCCGACCTGCACGGACGGCTGCGCGTACTCGCGCCGAACGGGGTGCGGGCGGTCTTCGACCACGTGGGCGGCGAGGGCGTCGTGGACTCGTTCCGGCTGCTCGCGCCGGGCGGCACCCTCGTGTCGTACGGCACGGCGTCCACGCGTGACGCCGCCGGGTCCTCCAAGGCCCCCGTCCTGAAGCTCTTCGCACGCCTGGCGATGTGGAACGCGATGCCCAACTCCCGGCACGCGCACTTCTTCAACATCTGGGCGGGCAAGCGCCGCGCCGCCGCCTTCCGCGAGCGGCTGCGCACCGACCTCGGTCAGGTCTTCGCGCTGCTCGCCGAGGGCAGGATCCGGCCGCAGGTCGCCGCGCGCGTCCCGCTGTCGCGGGCGGCCGACGCGATGCGGCTCGCGGAGTCCGGCACGGTCGCGGGGAAGGTCGTCCTCGTACCGGACAGCGAGGTTCTGGAGGGCGAGGTCCCGGACGGCGGGCGCACGTCGGAGGCGTAGGGCTCACAGGGGTCACCCGGTGCGGCGCCGACCGGCCCGGCGCCCGCGACTTGCGCGGGTCGTGACCGCCAGAGCCACCGCGGTCATCGCGGACAGCAGCGCCCAGGCCGGGGTGAAGCTGCCGGTGAGGTCCTTGAGCAGGCCGAGCGTGGGAGGGACGAGGACGATGGCGATCTGGTTGACGGACATGGCGAGGCCCAGGGCGAACCCCGTCCGGCCCGGCGGAGCCACCTCGGCGACGTGGGCGACCCACGGGCCGTACCACCCGAATCCGAAGAACCCGAGCCAGACGAGCACCGAGCAGGCCACGGCGGGGGAACGCCCGAGCGGCGTCATGAGGACCGCCATCCCCGCGAGCACGGCGACCATGCAGACGCGTACGACGACGTATCTTCCGGAACTGGAGCGATCGCTCCAGGCCGCCAGGCCGATGCGGCCGACGACACCCGCCCCCTGCGCCGCCACCAGGACGAGCGCGGCGGTTCCCGCGCCGAGGGACGCGGTCTCGTGGAGATGGAGCACCGTCAGGATGCCGACGCCGCACTGCACCGAGATCAGGCTCGTCCCGGACAGCATGATCCGTACCATGGACGGCTCGCGGAACATCCGTACGCGGGACCGGAGTTGAGCGGCGAGCGGGACGCGCACCGCCTCCGTGGGCGATGGCGCCTCGGGCCCGGCCTCACCACGGAACGGCGGCCGACGATAGAAGCCCATGAAGACACCGGCGCCGAGGAGCGCCACGAGCCCGCCGGCCACGAGGGTCGACCGCCAGCCGAAGGCCACGGCGAGGACGGGCAGCACGGCCGAGGCGAGCGCGGCGCCGAGCGGCAGGCCCGCCTGGCGGATGCCCATGGCGAGCCCCATCCGGGATCCTTCGAACCAGGACGCCACCGATTTGCTCCCGCCGGGCTGGACGGTGCTGTATCCCGCGCCGACGACCACCAGGACACAGAGCAGGGACACATAGCCCGGCGCGGCCCCGCCCGCGCACAGGACCACGGCGACGAGCGAGGCGCCGAACCCGACGACCCAGCGCTCGTCGTAGCGGTCGAGGAGCACCCCGGCGACCAGCAGTCCGACCAGCGGTACGACCTGCGCCGCCGAGATCAGCAGGCCCAACTGGGCGGTGCTCAGGGCCAGATCGCGTTGCAGGTGGACGCCCATCGCCCCGATGCCCTGCACGAAGAAGCCGGCCGCGGCCTGGGTGAAGGTGGCGATGCCGAGGACGACCCAGCGGTACCGCCACGCGGCCGCGGCAGAAGCCGTGCTCGGGCCTGCGGCCGGGATCGCGGACGGATCAGCGGACGGAGTTGCGGGCGGGCCCGCGGGCGGATCGGCGGGCGGGCCCGCAGTGCGTTGGCGCATGCCCACCACGCTGCTGTAATAGCCTTATGCATCTCAACCCTTACGGCGAGGATGCCGTGAACCTGGCCGCGAACCTGGCCAACCGGCGCCCGTCGAGCGCCACGGAACTCGCCGTCCGCTGCCGCGCCGCCGGGCTCGCACTCGAAGGCCCGGTCACCCCGGCCGACTTGGACCGCGCGCACGAGGCACTCGACGCGTGGGAGCGAGTGGTGGACGCGGCCGACGCACACGAGCGCGCCGACCTGCTCAACGGAATGCTGGCGGCGGCCACCGCCCACCCTCGGCTGACCGACCACACCGGCAGCGGCTGGCACCTGCACTACCGCGACGACCGACAGCCCCTCGGCTCGCTGCTCTTCTCGCTGATCGCCGTGGGCACCGCGCTGCATCTGACGGGGCGCGGCATGCACCGCCTCGGCCGGTGCGCCGTGGCCGAATGCGCCACCCTATTCGCCGACACCTCCCGCACCGGGCGGCAGCGGTACTGCTCCCAGCGGTGCGCCAATCGCGACGCGGTGCGCAGACACCGGGCCCGCGCCTCGACGTGACCGGCGCCCGGAGCGCCCCGCGTCAGCGCCCGGAGGGTCCCGCGGCAGCGCCCGGACCGCCCCGCGTCAGTGTCCGGAGCACCCCGTGGCACCGACTTCCGGCCACATCATCAACTCCCGCCAATTCACGACGCTTTCAGACATCCGTACGAAAGTTTCGCCCGTCATGCACCATTACGCCGGTCTCCTCGACAGGATCGACAGGGCCGCGTCCGAGCGACCGCTGTGGACGCGCACACCCCTGTCACCTGGGAGGAACTTTGGCACCTGGTCCCCAAGAGACCGGCAGGCGGCGGCCCGGCACCCCCTCGCCGCCCGAACAACTGCTCTTCGGCGGGCGGTTGCGTGGATCGTGGGGCTGGACCGCGCACGAGGGCGCGCGGCTCAACACGTCGTTCCTGACGATCCTGCGGCAGATCCCCACCCTGTTCCGGCACACGGTGTCACTGGCCTGGCGCGCCGACCCATGGGCGCTGGTGGTGGTCGCGGTGGCCCAGCTCGGGCAGGCCGCGGCGACCGCGTTCGGGTTGCTCGCCACCAACCGCGTCCTGGTGTCGCTGTTCGCGGCGGGGCCGACGGCCGACCGGGTGCGCGACGCGCTGCCGTCGCTGGTGTGGGTGGCAGCGGCCAGCGCGTTCGCGGCGACGCTGCGGGCCGTGTCCTTCGCGGCCGCGGGCCGCCTCGGGCCGAAGGTGGAGCGCCTCGCGGGGCTCTCCATGATGGAGAAGGTCATCCGCGTGGAGATGGAGCACATCGAGCGCGCCGACTTCCACGCGGTCGTCGACTCCGGACAGCACGGCCAGACCGCGGCCCGCCGTCTCATCGAGCACACCCTCGGCATCGTCGAGGCGCTGATGGCGCTGCTCGCCGTCAGCGGGGTCCTCGCGGTGCTGCACCCGGTGCTGCTTCCGCTCCTCGCGGCCGTGGTGGTGCCCAAGGCCTGGGGCACGGTGCGGGCGGCGCGGCGTACGTACGAGTCGGTGCAGATCTGGCTGGAACACGTGCGCCAACAGGGCGCGTTGCGGCGGCTGTTGATCTCGCAGAAGGCCGCGCCGGAGCTGCGGGTGCACGGCGCGGGGCCGTTCCTGCTCGACCAGTTCGACCAGATGGCGGCGCAGGCCGCGGACGAGCAGACCCGCCTCGCACACCTGGAGGCCCGTACCGACCTGGCCACGTCCGCGCTTTCGGGGCTGACCGCGGGCGGCGCCTACGCCCTGCTGGCCTGGCTCCTGACGAACGGTCACATGCCGCTCGCGTCCGGCGCCACCGCCGCGCTCGCCCTGACCAGCGGCACGGCGGGCCTGCGCCGCATGGTGACGCACATCCATCATCTCTACGAACAGAGCCTGTTCATGAACGACTTGATCCGCGCCCGCGAGGAGGCGGCACAGCGCGCCATCCCCGCCACCGGCACACCGGTGCCCGAGCCGCCCGAGGTGATCGCCTTCGACCGGGTGACGTTCCGCTACCCCGAACGCGAGACGCCCGCGCTCGACGAGGTGTCCCTGACCATCCGCAAGGGCCAGGTGATCGCCCTGGTCGGCGCCAACGGCTCGGGCAAGACGACGCTCAGCAAACTCCTCGCGGGCCTGTATCTGCCCACGTCGGGCGCCATCACCTGGGACGGCACCGACCTGCGCGCGCTGCGCCGCGACGACGTCTTCGGGCATGTCTCCCTTGTCCTGCAGAACTTCCAGCAGTGGCCGTTCACGGCCCGCGCCAATGTCGCCATCGGCCGCCCCACGGAGATCCACGACGCGGACCGCCTCGACGCGGCGGCCGCGTACGCCGACGCGCACCGCGTCCTCGACGACCTGCCGTACGGCTGGGACACCCTGTGCGAGAAGGGATACGAGGGCGGCGTCGACCTCTCCGGCGGCCAGTGGCAGCGCATCGCCCTGGCCCGCGCGTACTTCCGCGACGCCGACATCCTCATCTGCGACGAGCCGACCAGCAGCATGGACCCCGCCGCCGAGATCGAGGCCTTCCGCAAGATCCGCGCGCTCGCGTCCGCCGACCAGACCATCGTCCTGGTCACCCACCGCCTGCACAGCGTCAAGGAGGCCGACGTCATCTACGTCCTCGACGAGGGCAGACTCGTCGAGCACGGCGACTTCGCCACGCTGATGTCCGACGACGGACCCGGCCTGTTCCGGCGCCTGTTCGAGCTGCAGTCGCTCCAGTACCGCACGGACCTGCCGGCCGACACTCCGGCCGACACGCTGGACGCCGTGCCCACGCAGCGCGGCCCGGCCGCCCGGGAGGACGCTAGGCCGGGCCGGTCCCCGGTGAACGGTCCGGGCCAGTCCCCGACGGGCGGCGCAACCGGTTGAGCCGCAGGGCGAGTTGGAGCTCCAGGGCCCGGTCGGGCGTGTTCCAGTCCGGGCCCAGGAGGCGGGCCGTACGGTCCAGGCGCTGCACGACGGTGTTCACGTGTACGTGCAGCACCTCCTTGGCGCGCGACAGGCTCGTGCCCGCCTCGAAGTAGGCGTCGAGGGTGCGGACGAGTTCGGTGCCGCGCCGTTCGTCGTAGTCGATGACGGGCCCGATGACACGGTGCACGTAGCCGTCGATGTCCGTGCGGTCGCCGAGGAGTACGCCGACGAAGCCGAGCCCGGACACGCTCGCGCCCTCGCCGGTGCGGCCGAGGACCGTGAGCGCCTGAAGGCAGCGGACGGCTTCGCCGTGGACGGCGGGCAGCCGGGCCGGTCCTTCGGCGGGTCCGGCGGCGCCGCACGTCACCGGCGCCCCGAGGGCCTGGCCGAGGTCGGCGGCCAGGCGCTCGGCGAGCGGTCCGGGCGCGTCGGTCGGCGCGAGCACGACGACGTGACCGCCCTGCGGTCCGGCGAGGCCGCGCAGGGTGCGGGCGTGCCGTGCGGCCTCGGTGGTCAGGCGGGAGCGCAGGCCGGGCTCGCAGTGCAGGACGAGGACGGACGTCGGTTCGGTGAGGTCGACGCCGAGGCGGCGGGCGCGCAGGGTGAGGCTGCCCGCGCGGCGCGGGTCGCCCGCGTGGGCGGGGGTGAGCAGGTCGTCGAGGAGTTCGCCGCGCACCCGGTCCTCGGCCTCGGCCACGGAGCGGCGCAGGAGCAGCAGCAACGCCGTGTCCAGGCTGGCCCGTTCGAAGAGCCGCCGGTCGCTGTCGGTGAGGTCGGGGCGGTCGCTCAGTGCGATGCTGCCGAGCGGTTCGGGTCCGGCGAGCACGGCGGACACCCAGACGCCGTCCACGGGCACGGCGCGGCCGCTGGCGCGCGATGCGGCGACGCCGCGCGCGGCCGGGGCGGGCGAATCGGCGCCCACGCGGGCGAGTTCGGTGCCGTCGGCGTCCTGGACGACCAGGCCGCCGCCGAGGAGCGCGGCGATCTCGGCGGCGAGGTCGGACACGTCGCCGCCGCGCAGCACCAGGTCGGTGAGGCGGTCGTGGGTCTCGGCGGCGCGCCGCATGGCCTCGCTCTGGGCGCGGGCGGTGGCCGTCGCGGCGTTGAGTTCCACGAGGGCGGCGCGGGTCTCCTCCAGGAGGCGGGCGCTGTCGATGGCGACGGCCGCGTGGTCGGCGAGGGAGGCGAGCAGGGCGATCTGGTCGGGGTCGAAGTCGCGCGGCGTCCGGTCGGCCGCGTACAGGACGCCGATGACGCGGCTGCCGACCCGCAGCGGCACGCCGAGGATGCCGCGCAGGCCCTCCTCGCCGACGCCCGTGTCGATGGTGTCGGTGTGCTTGAAGCGGGTGTCGGCGCGGTAGTCGGCGCTGGCGTAGGGCCGGGCGGTCTGCGCGACGAGACCGCCGAGCCCCTCCCCCATGCCGAGCCGCAGCAGTTGGAACCTCGCGGACGTGGAGCCGTCGGTGACCCGCATGAACGTGTCGCCCTCGGCCGGGTCGTTGAGGGTCAGATACGCGACATCGGTACGGAGGAGCAGGCGCGCGCGGCGGACGATGGCGCGCAGGACCGCGTCCAGGTCGCTGAGGGCGGCCAGGTCGCCGGCGGTGTCGAACAGCGCGGACAGTTCGGCCTCGCGGCGGCGGTGCTGGTCGAGGGTGCGGCGGATGGCGAGGGCGGTCTCTGCGGCCTCCTCGACGTAGGCGAGTTCCGCGGGGCCCGCCCCGGCCTCGCGGGCGGCGGCGACTGGCCGCGCGAAGCTCTCGGCGGGGGCCTGCCGGCCGAGGAGGTCGAGCAGGTCACGAAGGGTGGCGGCGGCGAGGCCGTGGGGGGCGGCGGGGCCATCGGGCGTGCTGGTGGGGGCCAGGCCGTCGTGGGATGCCATGTCGCTGCTGCCTTCCGGCCGTTGTCCGTTGTCCGTGGCCCGCTGGTGTCCCTCTGCCGGATGCGCTCAGGACGGTTCGCCGGAGCGTACTGGCGTGCGGGCGGTGTCGGGCAGCGGGGTGTCCGTCGTCGCTGTGCCTGTCTCGACGTGCCGGAGGTCGCGGCCGCGGGTCTCCTTGGCCAGGGCCACCGTCACCGTCGTCACCAGGGCCGCCGCGCACAGGTACACGGACACGGGCACCGACGAGTCGAAGTCCTTCAGGAGCTCGACGGCGATGATCGGGGCGAGCGCGCCCGCGACGATCGAGGCGAGCTGGGAGCCCATGGAGGCGCCGGAGTAGCGGACCTTGGTGTCGAACATCTCCGAGATGAACGCGGCCTGTGGCCCGTACATGGCGCCGTGCAGCAGCAGCCCCACGGTCACCGCCGCCGTGATGACGGTGAACGACTCGGAGTCGACGAGCGTGAAGAACGCGAACGCCCACAGCGCCATGCCCACCGACCCGATGAGCGTCACGGGCCGCCGCCCGATCCGGTCGGAGAGCGCGCCCCAGGCGGGGATCGCGGCGAAGTGGAGGGCGGAGCCGATGAGGACGGCGTTGAGCGCGGTGCTCTTGGGCAGGTCCAGGTGCTTGGTGACGTACACGAGGACGAAGGAGGTGAGGATGTAGTACGAGATGTTCTCGCCGAAGCGGGTGCCGATGGCCGTGAGGACCTGCCGCCAGCTCTTGCGGAACACCTCCACGACGGGCGGCTCGTCCTTCTCCCCCTGCGCGGCGGCGGCCTCGGCCCTGGCCTGCGCCTCCAGGAAGACGGGCGACTCGGACACGGAGAGCCGGATCCACAGGCCGACCATCACCAGGACCCCGGACAGCAGGAACGGCACGCGCCAGCCCCAGGCCTGGAAGGTGGACTCGGACTGCACGGCGGCGAGCAGCGCGAGCACACCGGTGGCGAGGAGGTTGCCGCCGGGGGCGCCCGACTGCGGCCAGGACGCCCAGAAGCCGCGGTGCTTGTCGCCGCCGTGCTCGGAGACGATGAGGACGGCGCCGCCCCACTCGCCGCCGAGCGCGAAGCCCTGCACCAGGCGCAGCACGGTGAGGAGCACGGGCGCGCCGATGCCGATGGCGTCGTACGTGGGCAGCAGCCCCATGGCGAAGGTCGCGCCGCCCATCAGGAGCAGGCTGAGCACGAGGAGTTTCTTGCGGCCGACCTTGTCGCCGTAGTGCCCGAACACGACGCCGCCGAGCGGGCGGGCGAGGAAGCCGATGGCGTAGGTGATGAAGGCGATGAGGGTGCCGGTGAGCGGGTCGGCGGTGGGGAAGAAGATCTCGTTGAAGACGAGGGCGGCGGCTGAGCCGTAGAGGAAGAAGTCGTACCACTCGATGGTGGTGCCGACGAGGCTCGCCGCGACGATGCGGCGGATGCTGTGCGGGGAACGCTCGGGACGCTGGGAACGCTCGGGACGCGCCATGGGGATCACCGTGTTTCGCTCTCGGGGACGGACGGTCAACTGCCTTGCCAGGGAGCCGAGTTGGTCAGGTCGCCGCCCAGCCGCCGTCCATCGACAGACAGGCGCCGGTGACGAAGCCGGTGTGCGGGCCGCACAGCCACAGCGCGGCCGCGGCGACCTCCTCGGGTTCGATGAGCCGCTTCATGGGTGAGCGGGCGAGCAGCACGTCGGAGACGACGGCCTCGTCGCTGATGCGGTGGGCGGCGGCCTGGTCGTGGATCTGCCCCTGCACCAGCGGCGTACGTACGTAGCCGGGGCTCACGCAGTTGCTGGTCACGCCGTGCGGGGCGCCCTCGACGGCGGTGACCTTGCTCAGCCCCTCCAGGGCGTGCTTCGCGGCGACGTACGCGCCCTTGAACGCGCTCGCCCGCCGGCCGTGGACGCTGGAGATGTTGACGACGCGGCCCCAGCCGCCCGCGTACATGTGCGGCAGGGTCTGGCGGAGCAGCAGGAACGGCGCGGTCACCATGACCTGCTGGATGAGCGCGAACCTCGCCGGGGGGAACTCGGTGAGCGGGGCGACGTGCTGGAGTCCCGCGCTGTTGACGAGGATGTCGACGCCGGTGGGCAGCGCCGCTATCGCCTCGGCGTCGGCGAGGTCCGCGATGTGCGCGTGCCCGCCGACGGCGTCCGCGACTGCCTTCGCCGACGCCGCGTCGATGTCGACGACGTGCGTGTCGGCGCCGGCCGCCGCGAGGGCCACCGCGCAGGCCCGGCCGATGCCGCTGCCGCCGCCCGTGACCAGGGCGACGCGTCCGCTCAGGTCGGCGCCGGCCGCGGCGGGGATGGGGTCAGGTGCGCTTGTCATGGCGGGAAACATAGGGGCGGGGCAGGTGAAGGCCCATGTGGCCGGATGCCACACTCACGGCCGCTTTCATGGTGCGTGCCGCCACCTGCCTCACCCGGCGAGCCCCCACCCCGCCCCCATCCGGTATGCCGCGCACATCCCGACATCGAGCAGGTTCGCCCCCGCCGCACCGCACTGTTCACTGCCGGTGCCCGGATCGACGGGCTGGCCGTGCGCCATGCCGGTGACGCGGTACGTCTCCACGACGGGGTCGCCGCCGGGGCCGTGGAAGACCTGGTGCGGGTATCCGGCGACCGTGTCGGAGACGTCCGGTGCCTGATCGGCGCCCTGGACGTCGGTCCACTGGTCGGCAAGGCCGGTCATGTTGACGGGACCGACCTTGGTGTCGGCGGTGCCGTGGAACACGGTGAGCCGCGGCCACGGTCCGGTGTAACCGGGGCGGGCGGCGCGTACCCGGTCGCCCCACTGGCGCGGACTCTGACCGCCGCCCGCGCTCATGCACACCCACGGCGATCCGGCGGCCTGCGCGCACCCGTACGGCAGCCCCGCGACGACGCCGCCCGCAGCGAATTTCTCGGGGTACGTCGCCATCATCACGGCCGTCATGCCGCCGCCGGCGGACAGGCCCGTGACGTACACGCGCGAGGAGTTCCCCGCCACGTCGGCGAGCTGCCGGTCCACCATCTGCGCGACGGACGCGGCCTCGCCCTGGCCGCGCGCCGTGTCGCCGGTCTGGAACCAGTTGAAGCACGAGGAGATGTTGTTGAGGGGCTGCTGCTGCGGCAGCACGAGGGAGAACCCCCACCGGTCGGCCAGCTCGGTCCACCCGCTGCCGGTGCCGTACCCGGCGGCGTTCTGGGTGCACCCGTGCAGCACCACGACGACGGGACGCCCACGCGCAAGGCCGTCGGGAACGTACCGGAACATCTTCAACTGGCCGGGGTTGGTGCCGAAGCCGGTGACTTCCTGGACGGGCGCGGCGGCGCGGGCCGCGGGCGCGGCCGTAGCCGCGGGAAGGGAGGGGGCGACGAGGAGGGCGGCGGCGGCCAGGGCCACCACCGCACCTCCCCGTGACCGACGAAAGCGTCGCGCTCTTCTGGTCTCTGTCTCTGTCATGCGCAGGGACTGTAGAAGCGGGCGCGCGCCGCCCCTATGGCACCGGGAACCACAACTCGCCCGGCACGCCTGTCGGTCGCCGCCCGTTCAGCGCTGCCGGAAGCTACGCGGCGCGGGCGCCGTCGACGGCCGACGAGCGGCCGAGCTTGTCGACGGCCTGGTAGTACGTCCAGGCCAGCGCGTCGCAGGAGACCTTCTTGGCCCCGCTGTACGCGGAGCACACGCGCTTGAGGTCGGCGTAGAAGGCGCTGTCGATCCGGGCCTTGTTGGCGTCGAAGGAGCCTGCCTCCTTGTAGTTGCGGTACCCGAAGTCGTGTCGGGCACAGGACGTCTCGAAGGGGAAGCCGAACGGGTTGTCGGGGGACGAGGAGCAGTAGTCCGTGGACCAGTTGAACTGGTAGGCGCTCCAGGCACCCTGGTTGTTCCGGGCCGAGAGCCAGGCGTTGTAGCTGCCCGCGTCGGTCTGGGTCCAGCGGCTGAGCACCTGCGGCTTGTCCGCGGGGGCGGCGGCGGCCGGGGACGCGGCGATCCCCGTCCCGATGGTGAGGGCGGCGGCACTCATGGCCAGAGCGGCAAGTCGGCGACGCATGGGGGTTCCTCCCGTGGGGGTGGTGCACGAATCGTGGGGGTGGTGCCCACGGGCCGCACCTACGCGCACGGCCCGCGCACTTCAGTGATCACCACTGATCTTTCGACCAGTGGTCGTACGCGCCGCCCAGGCCTGTCGACCCGATGACCAATGAGATCCGGACGGCATCTTCCCTATACGACACCGGAGTTGGCTCGAAACCTTCGTACGACTCCACGCTGCGAGTACGCGCTTCCGCGACTAGTTCGACCACCATGGGGGAAAGGCCCCCGAAAACGATCAAGGGCCCTGCCTCACCGAAGTGAGACAGGGCCCTCGACCCTGGGCTCGAAGCCCTCTTGCACCGTCGGGACGACAGGATTTGAACCTGCGACCCCTTGACCCCCAGTCAAGTGCGCTACCAAGCTGCGCCACGTCCCGGTGCGTTTTGCGCGGTGTCCCGCGTGATCACGCAGGTAGAACTCTACCGCACCCCGCGGGGTGCTCCGAAGCGGTATCCGCGCCGGTGGGGCGGCGGGTGGCCGTCCGGTCCCGCACTCCGGCGCGGGGCGCGCGAGAATCGGCGTATGAGTAGCGCACTTGGTACGGACGGGGCGGACGGCGGGCGTGATCGCGACGCGGAGGGGCGGGCCCGCAACGCCCGGCCGCGCGACGGGCTCGGGCGGCCCTTGCCGTACGGCACCGAGGGTGTGGAGCGGCAGCCGGAGGGCGTGGTGCGTACGCCCCGGGAGACCCTCGCCGAGGCGCAGGCCCTGCTCGACGCGGGCCGGCCCTTCCACGCCCACGAGGTCTTCGAGGACGCCTGGAAGTCCGGGCCCGACGAGGAGCGCGGCCTGTGGAAGGGCCTCGCCCAGCTCGCCGTCGGCCTGACGCACTCCGCGCGCGGCAACACCACCGGCGGGGCACGGCTGCTGCTCCGGGGCGCGGGCGCCGTCTCGGCCTGGGCCGGGGAGGCCTCGGGGCGGCAGCGGCCGTACGGGATCGACGTACCGGAACTGGTGGAGTGGGCGCGGGGGTTGGCGGCGCGGGTGGAGCGAGGGGAGGGCGAGCCGCTGGACGCGGCGGTGTGCGCGCCGCGTCTCGTCTCCGGCGACAGCAGCGGCAGCGGCAGCGGCAGCGGCAACGGCAACGGCAACTGAGCACTCCCGTGCACACCCGCCCACACCCCCCACTCCCCCGTCCGGCAAACTCGCCCCGTGCGAAAGATTCATGTCATCGGCATCGGCGCGGGCGACCCCGACCACCTCACCCTTCAGGCGGTCAAGGCGTTCGGGGACACGGACGTGTTCTTCATTCTCGGGAAGGGCGAGGAGAAGGTGGACCTCGTGGCGCTGCGGCGGGGCATGCTCGACGCGCATCGGCCGGACGGGGCGTACCGGGTCGTGGAGGCGCGTGACCCGGAGCGGGACCGGAAGGCGGGCGGCGCGGACTACTCGCCCGCCGTGGACGACTGGCGGGGCCGCCGCGCGGACATCTACGAGCGGCTCATCGCTGAGGAGCTGCGCGCGGAGGAAACGGGGGCGTTCCTCGTGTGGGGCGACCCGGCGCTGTACGACAGCACCATCGGGATCCTGGAGGAGGTGCTCGCGCGCGGGTCCGTGGAGTTCGACTACGCCGTCGTACCGGGCATCAGCAGCGTCTCCGCGCTCGCCGCGCGCCACCGCACCGGCCTGAACCGCGTCGCGCGCCCCGTGCAGATCACCACGGGCCGCCGCCTCGCCGACGAGGGCTTCCCGGACGGCGTGGACGACGTGGTGGTGATGCTGGACGCCCGGCAGGCCTTCGGGCGGTTCGCCGACCGGGACGATGCCGGGATCTACGAGATCTATTGGGGCGCGTACATCGGTACGCCGGACGAGATCCTCGTCTCCGGGCCGCTGGCCGAGGCCGCCCCGCGGATCGAGCGGCTGCGCGCCGAGGCCCGCGCGCGCAAGGGCTGGATCATGGACACGTATCTGCTGCGCAGGCGCGGCGACGGCTGATCCGCTCCGGGCCGCACTCACCCGCCGTCAGCCCGTCACCGGACCGGACGGCCCCGCATGCACATGCCCGGTGCCGGTGTGAGGGTGGGCCTGTGACCGTTACCGAGCAGCCCGCGGCCGCGCAGGAGCAGGGCCCGCCGGTCCTGGACAAGCGCCGGCGCAATGTCGTCTTCGTGACGATCATGCTGGGCGTCCTCCTCGCCGCGCTCGACCAGACGATCGTGGGCACCGCGCTGCCGACGATCGTGTCGGACCTGGGCGGCGCCGAGCACATGTCGTGGGTCGTGACGTCGTACCTGCTCGCGGAGACGGTCGCGACGGTGCTCGTCGGCAAGTTCGGCGACCTGTTCGGCCGCAAGATCGTGTTCCAGGTGTCGGCGGTCGTCTTCATCACCGGATCGTTCCTGTGCGGCCTCTCGACGAACATGACGCTGCTCATCGCCTGGCGGGCGCTGCAGGGCATCGGCGCGGGCGGCCTGATGGTGACGGCGATGGCGCTGATCGCCGACGTCATCCCGCTGCGGGAGCGCGGCAAGTACCAGGGCGCGATCGGCGCGGTCTTCGGTGTGTCGACGGTCATCGGGCCGCTGCTCGGCGGCCTGTTCACGGACCATCTGACCTGGCGCTGGGCGTTCTACGTCAACGTGCCCATCGCGATCCTCGTGGTGGTGGCGGCGGCCCGCACGATCCCGGTGGTGAAGTCGGCGTCGAAGCCCGTCATCGACTATCTGGGCATCGCGCTCGTGGCGGTCGGCGCGAGCGCGCTGATCCTCGCGACGAGCTGGGGCGGCAACGAGTACGCGTGGGGCTCGGCCACCATCATCGGCCTCTTCGCGGGCGGACTGCTCTCACTCGCGGGCTTCTGCTGGGTGGAGACACGCGCGGCGGAACCCATGCTTCCGATGCGGCTCTTCGCGAACCCCGTGTTCACGGTCTGCTCCATCCTCAGCTTCATCGTGGGCTTCGCGATGCTCGGCGCGATGACGTTCCTGCCGACCTATCTGCAGTACGTCGACGGGGACTCGGCCACGATCTCCGGCGTGCGGACGCTGCCGATGGTCGTCGGGCTGCTCATCGCGTCCATCTTCAGCGGCAATGTGGTCAGCAAGACGGGTACGTACCGTATTTTCCCGATCGTGGGCGCCCTGGTGATGGCGCTCGGGCTGTTCCTGCTTTCGCTGATGGGCAGCGAGACCAGTACGTGGCTGGAGTCCCTGTACATGTTCGTGCTCGGTGCCGGCATCGGGCTGTGCATGCAGGTGCTCACCATCGCCGTGCAGAACACCGTCGCATACGCCGACCTGGGCACCGCCACGTCCGGCGTCACGTTCTTCCGTACGCTGGGCAGCTCGTTCGGGACGGCCGTGTTCGGCACGATCTACGCCAACACACTGGCGCCGAACCTGCGCGACGGGGTCGCCGAGGCCGCGCGGACCGGGGCCGCGCCGCAGGACGCGATCGCGAAGGCCTCGCAGAGCCCGCAGGGGCTGCACGATCTGCCGGGCGCGGCGGCGGCTCCGCTGGTCAAGGCGTACGCGGACACCCTCCAGACGGTGTTCCTGTGGACCGTGCCGGTCGCGCTCGTCGGGTTCGTCGTGGCGTTGTTCCTCAAACAGGTCGAGCTGCGCGACAGCGCGCGGATGAGCTCGTCCGACATGGGTGAGGGCTTCGCGTCGCCGCAGTCGGGCGACTCCGGGCGGCTGCTCGAACTCGCCGTCGGCAACATCCTGCGCGCCAAGGGCCCGCAGACCGCGCGCGCCATCATCCAGAAGTCCGACACCCGCCTGGACATGGCGGGCGCCTGGGCCGTCATGCAGGTCGCCCTGTTCACCCGGATGGTCGGCCACGCCAACCTCAACCTCATCGCGGCCCGCCGCCAGTTGCCCGCCGAGGTCCTTGTGCCGGTGTTCGACCGGATGGTCGAGGAGGGCTATCTGGTCCGCACCGGCACGCTGTTCGAGCACACCGCGGCGGGCGCGCGCGAGGCCGACGTGATCGGTGCGGCGTGGGCGGCCTGGCTGCGCGAGGAGTTGGAGAAGGACGGCGGGCGCGCCCTGGAGGGGACGACCGAGGGCGACGGACGGCTGATGGCGGCGGTCGACGCGATCGCGAAGCGGCTGCTGGCGGAGGAGCTGGCGCAGGGGCTCGCGCTGGACCGGGGGCGGCGGCCCCGACCGGCGGCACCGGCGGTGTCGGCGTAGGCCGCACGCCCACTCCGCCCACTTGCCTGTTCCGCCCCCTTGTCTGTGGTGGGCCCGCCACCTCGCGGCTTACGCGCCCGGCAGTCCGAGTCGTGCGAGTACGGCCTCGATGTCCGCCACCACCGTCACCCCCGGCGGCGGCTCCGGACGGCGGACGATCACCACGGGCAGGGCCAGGTCGCGGGCGGCCGTGAGCTTGGCCGCGGTGGCCGCGCCGCCGCTGTCCTTGGTCACAAGGACGTCGACGCGGTGGGCGCGCAGCAGCGCCGTCTCGCCTTCGACGGTGTACGGGCCGCGGTCCAGGAGGATCTCCACGTCCCGGGGCAGCGGTGGCTCGGGCGGCTCGACGGAGCGTACGAGGAAGTGGAGGGCTTCGTAGGGGGCGAAGGCCGCGAGGCCCAGGCGGCCCGTCGTGAGGAAGACGCGGCGGCCGAGCGCGGGGAGCACGGCGGCGGCCTCGTCGAGGGAGGCCGTCTCGTGCCAGTCGTCGCCGGGGACGGGGCGCCAGCCCGGTCGGCGCAGGGCGAGCGCGGGGACGCCGGTGGCCCGCGCGGCCTGGGCCGCGTGCGCGCTGATCATGACGGCGAAGGGGTGCGTGGCGTCCACGAGGGCGGTCACGCGGTTCTCGCGCAGCCAGTCCGCGAGGCCGTCCGGGCCGCCGAAGCCTCCGACGCGTACGTCGCCGTCGAGTGCCGCGGGACGGCTGACCCGGCCCGCGAGCGACGTCGTCACGCGCACGCCCGGCCGCGCGGCGAGCGCGGCGGCGAGGCGGCGGGCCTCGGTGGTGCCGCCGAGGACGAGCACGTGGGGCGGGTGGGGCATGGGTCGAGCGTACGTGGGGGTGTCGTCGCAGCCGCCGGGCGCGGGGTCAGCGCAGCAGGAGCTGGAGGCCGCCGAGGACGGTCGCGCCGATGACGAGCTGTTCGAAGAGCCGCTGGTTGATGCGGTTCACGCACGCCTTGCCGAGGAGCGCGCCGGGAATCACGAAGAGGGCGAGGGCCGCGTCGAGAAGGAGCGAGGGTCCGTCGATGAGGCCGAGGCCGACGCTGAAGGGCACCTTGGAGGTGTTGACGATGAGGAAGAACCACGCCGAAGTGCCCAGGAAGCTCAGCTTCTTGAAGCCCGCCGAGAGCAGATACATCGACATGACGGGGCCGCCCGCGTTGGCGACCATGGTGGTGAAGCCGCCGAGCACGCCATAGGAGGGGGCGGCGAGCCGTGCCGCCCCGCCCGACGCCTGGTCGTCCTCGGCCTCCGCCCGCTCGGCGGCCCGTCGGCGCCACACCGTCACGGCCGCCATCAGCAGCAGGATCGCCCCGATCGACGTACGCACTGTTCCGTCGTCGGCGAACATCAGGAACACCGTGCCGACGGCGACGCCCGCGCCGACCGCGGGGAACAGCCGCCACAGCGTGGGCCAGTGGGCGTGTCTGCGGTAGGTGAGGACGGCGAGGACGTCGCCGACGATGAGGATCGGCAGGAGCACGCCCGTCGACGCGCGGGCGGGCAGGACGGCGGCGAAGACGGCGAGACTGATCGTGTTCGCGCCGCTGACGGCGGTCTTGGAGAAGCCGACGACACCGGCGGCCAGGGCCAGCGCGCCGAACTCCCAGACGGTGAGGGCGGATGTCCCGGAGAGGGCGGATATGACGGTGGGGGCGGCTGTGGCGTCCATGCTGGGAACCGATGGTATGCCCAAGCAGTTCGCGGCGGGGAAGCCCCGGAGGGCCGGGGTCGCCGGTCCCGTTCGATGCCGGGGTCGTCAGTCCCGTTCGACCAGGAGGGCGCTGCCCTGGCCCACTCCCACGCACATCGTGGCGAGGCCGCGGGTGGTGCCGGTGCGGCGCATGCGGTGCAGGAGGGTGGTGAGGATGCGGGCGCCGGAGCAGCCGAGGGGGTGGCCGAGCGCGATGGCGCCGCCGTCGGGGTTGACCAGCTCCGGGTCGATGCCGAGGGCGTCGACGCAGGCCAGCGCCTGGGCGGCGAACGCCTCGTTGAACTCGGCCTCCTGGATGTCGGCCACGGTCCAACCGAGCCGGGCGAGGGCCTTCTGGGTGGCGGGCACGGGGCCGATGCCCATGACGTCCGGGTGCACGCCTGCGGAGGCGCCCGCGGCGTACCGGCCGAGGGACTCCAGGCCCAGGTCGTTCAGGGCCTCTTCGCTGACGAGGAGCAGCCCGGCCGCGCCGTCGTTCATCGGGGACGCGTTGCCCGCCGTGACGGTGCCGCCCTGGCGGAACACCGGTCGCAGCCCGCTGAGCTTCTCGTACGAGGTGTCCTCGCGGATGCACTCGTCCGCGGTGACGACCGTGCCGTCGGGGGTGGTGACGGGCAGCAGTTCGTCGTCGAAGTGGCCGTTCTTGCGGGCGGCGGCGGCGCGTTGGTGACTGCGCAGGGCGAAGGTGTCCTGGCGCTCGCGGGAGACGTCGTACCGGGCGGCGACCTCCTCGGCCGTCTCCCCCATCGACAGGAGCCCGTGCAGCTCCTTCATCTTCGGGTTGACCAGGCGCCAGCCGAGGCGGGTGTCGACGGTCTCCATGCGGTGCGGCAGGGCCTCGTCGGGGCGGGGCAGCACGAAGGGGGCGCGGCTCATGGACTCGGAGCCGCCCGCGAGGACGATGTCGGCGTCGCCCGCGGCGATGGTGCGGGCCGCCGTGGTGACCGCCTCCAGGCCCGAGGCGCACAGCCGGTTCACCGTGGCGCCGGGCACGGACTCCGGGAGGCCCGCGAGCAGGACGGCCATCCGGGCGACGTTGCGGTTGTCCTCGCCCGCCTGGTTGGCGGCGCCCCAGTAGACGTCGTCGATCCGGGCCGGGTCGAGCTGCGGCACGCCGTCGAGCAGTCCGCGTACGACGGTCGCGGCGAGGTCGTCCGGACGGACGGCGGACAGGGCGCCGCGGAGCTTGCCGATCGGGGTGCGGCGGGCGGCGACGAAGTGAACGGTGCGCACGGGGCTACTCCGGGACGTGAGCGGTTTAATTAGCGCTGCTAGTTTCGGAGTGTACGGGGACCTCGTGCGGCCGTCCAGGGACCTCAGGGGGTGATCGTGCGTGCGCCTCAGGCGGCCGTCCAGGCGCGGAAGACGCCGACGCAGCCGCGGACGGTCAGCTCGTGGCGGTCGAAGTGCCGGTCGAGCTGGGCGCGGAGGTCGTCCAGGGTGTCGCCGTCGTTGTGGAACGCGCCCCGCTTGTTCAGCGTCCGCATCGCCCTGCGGGCGACGGAGGACACCGGCACGCCGCCCGACAGGACCGTGGTGCCGAAGACGACGCCCCCGGGGCGGACCACCGCGGCGGCGTGCGCGAGGGCGATGCCCTTGTCCGGCAGGCCACCCGGGACGCAGTGCAGCAGATAGCTCATGCCGACCGAATCGTGGGAGTGCTCCGGTACGGGCAGGGGCTCGAGGACGTTCGCGCGCACCGTCTCCACCTCGTACCGGCGCAGGCGATGGGCCGTGTGCGCAAGGGAGTTGGGGTTGAGGTCGACCAGGGTGATGCGGGGCTCGGGTACGGGGAACCGGGCGTGGTGGAGCAGATAGCCGCTCCCTACGCCGATGTCCATGTGGCGGGCGCCGACGCACGTGTCGTACAGCTGCCGGGAGACCTTCGGCGGGCAGCGCCAGAGCAGGGGCGCGGTGCCTCGGTACACCATCAGGTCGTAGAGGTTGAGGAACGGCTTCGAGTAGCCGGCCTGGCCGTCGATGACGGCTTGGTCGAGGTGGTCGAGGGACTTGCCGTCGGGGGACTTGCTGTCGGGGGTGCGGTCGGGGGTCATTCTGCTCCTTGGGTGGGGACGGGGGCGGGGACGGGGGCGGGGGCGGCGAGCCAGTCGCGGACCGCGCGCAGGGTGGGTTCGCTGTGTTCGCGGATGAGCGAGAAGTGGGTGCCCGCCGTGTCGACCGCCGTGTGCGGGAGGTGCCAGTGCGGGCGCCAGTTCTCCGGTGCCTCGGCCAACGGTGCGTCAGCCAACTGCGGCTCGGCCAACGGCGGTTCACCCAGAGGGGATTCGGAAGCGCGGACGAGGAGCGTCGGCGCGTCGATCTCCTGCGGCGTCCACGCCCGGAACAGGCCGGTGTAGTGCGCCATCGCGGTGAGGTAGGCGTCGTCCACGGCCTCCTCCGCCCACAGGACGTCCGGCGCTCCGGTCGTCCGCGCGTGCTCGATCCGGGCGTGCAGGTCGGCGAGCGCGGGGCTGTCGGGCCAGTGGGTGTCCAGGAGGACAACGGCGTCGGGGCGGGTGCCACGCGCTTCGAGGACGGCCGCGGTGGCGTGGGCGATCCAGCCGCCCGCGGAGTACCCGAGCAGGACGACGGGACCGCCGTCGGCGCACTGCTCGACGCCGTCGGCCAGCAGCTCCGCCAGGGCATCGACGGACGCGGGCAGCGACTCCTGCCGGCGGAAGCCGGGCACCGGCTGGACCCACACGTCGTGTGCGCCGCCGGACGCGGCGGCGAGGCGTGCGTACTGGGGTGCCCCCGAGCCGACGGCGAACGTCGGGAAGCAGACGAGGCTCGCGGCGGCGGAACCGCGCGCGAGACGGACCTGCGGAGGCCGCAGCCGCTCCTCGGGGACGTCGAAGGCGGGCCTGAACTGGGCTACAAGGCGCACCAGTTCATGGAACTCTTCGGTACGACCCTGCTCGCTCGCGCGGGCGAGGAGGGGCCCCAGGGTGAACTGCGATTGGCTGGGGTCGCCGGGTGCCACGTCGGGGCCTGGGATGTCCCGGCCCGGCGCGTCCGAGTCGTCGTGCGCGGGGCCCGTCGTCTCCCACTCCGCGGCCAGGTGCCGGGTCAGGTCGGTCACCGTCGGGTGCTGGAAGACGAGGGCCGGGGGGAGACGGAGGCCGGTGTCGGCGCCGAGCCGGTTGCGCAGGTCCACCGCCGTCAGCGAGTCGAACCCGAGCTCGGGCAGCGGCCGTTCGTCGTCGACCTCGTCGGCGTCCGGCAGCCTCAGCACCGCCGCGACGTGCGTGCGGACCAGGGCGGCGAGGAGGCGGGCCCGTTCGTCCGCGTCCGCCCCGGCCAGGCGCCCTCGGTCGGTCAGCGCCGGGACAGCGGCGCCCCGGGGGCGGGCCGCGCCGAGCGGCAGGGCGGTCGACTCGGGCCAGTACCGCTGGTTCCGGAAGGCGTACGTGGGCAGGTCCACCAGACGCGCGCCGCAGTCGGTGAGCATCCTGTCCCAGCCCACCGGTACGCCGCCGACGTGCAGGCGAGCCAGCGCGCGCAGGAGGGCTTCCATGTCCGTGACACCGTCCGCGCCCGTGCCGTCGGCCCCCAAGGAGAGCTGGCCGTACACCCCTTGGGAACTGAGCCACGGCTCGGCGTCCGTCGACGGGACGTCGTCCGCGCGCGCGAGGCGTACCCAGTGCTCCGGGGACGAGAGTTCCTCGTACGACACGGGCGTGCCGGTCCGGCCGGAGGCGAGGGGGATCACCGGTGGGCGGAACGTCAGCTCCTTGACGGTGCGTCGGATGCCGTCCCCCGCTTCGCCGCCGGACGACGACGGTTCGGCAGATGCCTCCCCGGCGAGGGCGACCACGAGTGCGGCCGCGTCGGCCAGGGAGAGCACGCCCGCGCAGTGGGCAGCGGTGACCTCGCCGACGGAGTGGCCGAGGAGGGCGTCGGGGGTGACGCCCCAGTGTTCGAGGAGGCGGAAGAGCGCCAATTCGGCGGTGAACAGGGCGACTTGGTCGAGGACGGGGTCCGGGTCGGGGAACGGGTCCAGGTCTGGCTCCAGGTCTGGCTCCAAGACCGCCGCGAACGCGGCCCTGGTCTCCTCGGCGGCGGACGCGAACACCGGCACCCGCGCGTACAACTCCCGTGCGAGCACCGTCCATCCGCCTTCCCGGCCGACGAGCCCGGAGAACGAGAACGCCACCCGGCCGCGTCCGCGCGCCGAGCCGTGGACCACGTCCGGGACGTCGCCCTCGCCCCGGGCCAGCGCCGACAGCGCCGCCATCAGCGCGTCCCGGTCCTGGCCGAGGACCACGGCACGGTGTTCGAGGCAGGCCCGGGTGGCCGTCAGCGAGCGTGCGATGTCGGCCGACAACAGCTCCGTACGCTGCCCGACGAACACGCGCAATCGGTCGGCCTGCTCCCGCAAGGCCTCTTCGGTCCCGCCCGACAGCACCCAGGGCACGGTGGGCAGGCTGGCGGCGGGGGCCACTTCACTCCGGTCGGGTTCGTCCGGCGCCTGCTCCACCATGTCGTCGTCCGGTGCCTGCTCCACCACGTCGTCGTCCGGTGCCTGCTCCACGATCACGTGCGCGTTCGTCCCGCTGATCCCGAAGGACGAGACGCCGGCCCGGCGGGCCCGGCCCGTGTCCGGCCACGGCCTGGACTCGGTGAGGAGTTCCACCGCACCCGAGGACCAGTCGACGTGCGGCGTCGGCTCGTCCACGTGCAGGGTGGGCGGCAACACGCCCTCGCGCAGCGCGAGCACCGTCTTGATCACGCCGCCGACCCCGGCCGCGGCGGCGGTGTGGCCGACGTTGGACTTCAGCGAACCCAGCCACAGCGGGGCGTGGGCGGGCCGACCCCGGCCGTACGTGGCAAGCAGGGCCTCGGCCTCGATGGGGTCGCCGAGGGTGGTGCCCGTGCCGTGGGCCTCGACGGCGTCCACGTCGCGGGCGGTGAGACCGGCCTGGGCCAGGGCCTGGCGGATCACGCGTTGCTGGGCGAGGCCGTTGGGGGCGGAGAGGCCGTTGCTCGCGCCGTCCTGGTTGACGGCGCTGCCGCGGATGAGGGCGAGGACCGGGTGTCCGGCGCGCCGGGCCATGGACAGCGGTTCGATGAGGAGCATGCCGACGCCCTCGCCCCAGCCAGTGCCGTCGGCCGCCGCGGCGAACGCCTTGCAGCGCCCGTTGGGTGCGAGCGCGCCCTGAAGGCTGAATTCGAGGAACGCCCCCGGGGTGGAGAGGATCGTCGCTCCCCCGACCAGGGCGGACGCGCAGTCGCCCTGCCGCAGCGCCTGCACGGCCAGGTGCAGGGCGACCAGGGACGACGAGCACGCGGTGTCGACAGTCACCGCGGGGCCTTCGAGGCCGAAGGTGTAGGCGAGCCGCCCCGACGCGACGCTCGTCGAGGTCCCGGTCATCAAGTGGCCCGCGCCGCCGTCCGGGTCGGCGGTGAGCAGCGGCAGGTAGTCCTGGCCGCTGACGCCGACGAACACGCCGGTGCGGCTGCCCCTGACCGCGTCGGGCGACAGCCTCGCCCGCTCGATGACCTCCCAGGCCACCTCCAGGAGGAGGCGCTGCTGCGGGTCCATCGCCAGCGCCTCGCGGGGGCTGATCCCGAACAGGAGGGGGTCGAACCGGTCGGCGTCGTGGAGGAAACCGCCCCGGCGGACGTACGTGCGCCCTGGCCTGCCCGGGTTCGGGTCGTACAGGTCCTCGGTGTCCCAGCCCCGGTTGACCGGGAAGCCGGAGGTCGCGTCGCGCCCCGAGGCGACCAGGTCCCAGAGCTGCTCGGGCGAGGTCACGTCGCCCGGGTAGCGGCAGCCCATCGCGACGATCGCGATGGGCTCGTCGGCGGCGGGCGCGGCCAACACCGGCCCCTGGGTCACTTCCTGATCGCCCGTCAGGTGGGCGAGGAGGTGCGCGGACAGCCGCTCGGCCGTCGGGTGGTCGAAGACCGCCACCGGTGAGAGCCGGACACCCGTCGCCGTGGCCAGCCTGTTGCGCAGCTCCATCGCCGTCATCGAGACGAACCCGAGATCGGTGAAGGCCTGGGTGACGTCGACGTCCGCCGGGGAGCCGAGGTTCAGTACGGCGGCGGTGTGCTCGCACACCGTCTCCAGGACCAGGCGTTCCCCGCCGCCCGTGGGCAGTTCCGCGAGGCGCTCCCGGAAGCGGGCGGCCGCGCTCTCGTCGCCCTCCGGGGCCGGGACCGCGGCGGGAAGCCCGTCCGGCCAGTACCGGCGGCGCTGGAACGCGTGGGTCGGCAGGTCCACGAGGCGGGCCCCCGGCCCCACACGGGACGACCAGTCCACCCGCAGCCCCTGGACGTGGGCCTCCGCCACGGAGGTGCGGAAGCGCAGCAGGTGCCCCTCGTCGCGCCGCAGCGAGGTCAGCACCGTGCCGTCGCCGACGCTCCCCGTGCTCTCGGCGGCTGCTGCGCCTTCTAGGAGCTCCTGCACCGACACCGCGAGCACCGGGTGCGGGCTCATCTCGATGTACGTGCGGTGTCCGGCCGCGAGGAGTTCGCGCACGGTGGGGTCGAAACGGACCGTCTCGCGCAGGTTCCGGTACCAGTACGTGGCGTCGAGTCCGGTGGTGTCGACCTGGCCGCCCATGACCGTCGAGAAGAAGGGGATCGCGGCGGCCCTCGGGGTGACGCCCGCGAGGGTGGTGAGGAGTTCGCCCTTCAGCGACTCGACCTGGGCCGAGTGCGACGCGTAGTCCACCGCGACGCGGATCGCCCGTGTCCCCTCCCGCTCGGCGGCGTACAGAAGCTCGTCCAGGGCCTCGGCGTCGCCCGAAACCACCACGGACGAGGGACTGTTGGCGGCGGCGACGGAGAGGCGCGTGCCCCACTCCGAGAGCCGGTCCCGCGCCCGGTCCTCCGGCAGGGCGAGGAACGCCATGCCCCCGCTGCCCGCCAGGCGTTCGGCGACGAGCCGGGAGCGCCGCGCCACGATCCGCGCCCCGTCGTCCAGGGAGAGCGCGCCCGCGACGCACGCCGCGGCGATCTCGCCCTGGGAGTGCCCCACGACGGCGCCGGGCTCCACGCCGTGGGACCGCCACAGCGCCGCGAGCGACACCATCATGGCCCACAGCGCGGGCTGGACCACGTCGACCCGGGCCAGGGACGCGGCCCCTTCGGCTCCGCACACGACGTCGACGAGCGAGAAGTCCGCGTACGGGGCCACGGCGTCGGCGCATTCGTGCAGCCGCTCGCGGAAGACCGCTGAGTCGCGGCACAACTCGGCGGCCATGCCCTCCCATTGGGCGCCCTGGCCGGGGAAGACGAACACCGGTTTCCCCGGCTCCTTCGCGACACCCGTCACCACTCCCTCGGCGCTCGTCCCCTCGGCCAGGGCGGCGAGGCCCGCGAGGTACGCGTCCCGGTCGTCGGCGAGCACGACGGCCCGGTGGTCGAACCGGGTACGTGACGTCAGGAGGGAGTGGCTGACGTCGGCCGGTGCCAGGTCAGGCCGGGCGAGGACGTGGTGGCGCAGCCGGGCCGCCTGTTCGCGCAGGCCTTTTTCGGTCCTCGCGGTGATGAGCCAGGGCAGGGGTGGGGCGACCTCGCGGTCGGCGTCGGCGGCGCGGCCGGAGTCGGCGACGGCTCCGAGCGGTACGGCCCGTGCCGGTGCCGCGACTGCGGGCGCGGGGAACGCGTCGTACGCCGACTCCTCAAGGATCACATGGGCGTTGGTGCCGCTGATCCCGAAGGACGACACGCCTGCCCGGCGCAGCCGGTCGCCGCGGGGCCAGTCGCGGGCCCCGGTCAGCAGCCGCACCGCGCCCGAGGACCAGTCCACGTGCGGGGTCGGCTCGTCCACGTGCAGGGTGGGCGGCAGGACTCCCCGGCGCAGCGCCATCACCGTCTTGATGACGCCGCCGACGCCCGCCGCCGCCTGCGTGTGGCCGATGTTGGACTTGATGGAGCCGAGCCAGAGCGGCCGGTCGGCGGGGCGGTCCTGGCCATAGGTGGCGAGGAGTGCCTGGGCCTCGATGGGGTCGCCGAGGGTGGTGCCGGTGCCGTGCGCCTCGACGGCGTCGATGTCGGCCAGGTCGAGGCGCGCGTCGGCGAGGGCCGCCCGGATCACGCGTTGCTGGGAAGGGCCGTTGGGGGCGGTGAGGCCGTTGGACGCGCCGTCCTGGTTCATCGCCGAACCGCGTACGACGGCGAGTACGGGATGGCCGTTGCGGTGCGCGTCGGACAGCCGCTCAAGCAGCAGCAGGCCGACGCCCTCGCCCCAGCCGGTGCCGTCCGCCACCGCGGCGAACGGCTTGCACCGCCCGTCCGGCGCGAGTCCGCGCTGGCGGCTGAACTCGACGAACATGCTCGGTGTCGTCATGACCGAGGCGCCACCGGCAAGGGCCATGGTGCACTCGCCCTGCCGCAGCGCCCGCACCGCCAGATGCAGGGCCGTCAGGGACGCCGAGCAGGCGGTGTCGACGGTGATCGCCGGGCCTTCGAGGCCGAAGGTGTAGGCGAGGCGGCCCGAGAGCACGCTGGCGAGGAATCCCGTCGAGTAGCCCTCGAAGGTCTCCCGGGCGCTCTGCAGCAGCATCGCGTACTCCTGGCTGCTGGTGCCGACGAAGACCCCGGTCCTGCTCCCCCGCAGGGAGGCCGGCGTGAGTCCGGCGCGCTCGAAGGTCTCCCAGGACACTTCGAGGAGCAGGCGCTGCTGCGGGTCCAGCGTCAGCGCCTCCCGCGGGCCCACTCCGAACAGGGCCGCGTCGAACGACGCCACGTCCGCGAGGAAGCCGCCCTCGCGGGCATAGCACTTCCCCAGACGGTCCGGGTCCGGGTCGTAGAGGCCGTCGACGTCCCAGCCGCGGTCGTCGGGGAAGGGCGCGACGGCGTCCCGTCCGGCGGCGACCAGATCCCACAGGTCCTCCGGCGAGGCGACGCCGCCCGGATAGCGGCAGCCCATCGCCACCACCGCGATCGGCTCCCCGGCCGCGTCCTCCAACTCCCGCAGACGGCCCCGGGTTTCGTGCAGGTCGGCGGTCACCCTCTTGAGGTAGTACCGAATCTGGTCGTCCGTCACCATGTGAATCCACCTCGTCGAGACGTCACCGTTGTCCGGCCCGGGCTGGGGCCCCATCTGAGCCGTTGCCGGGGGTCAGGAGATGCCCAGCTCCTTGCTGATGAAGTCGATGACTTCGTCGTCGGTCGCCAGGTCGAGTTCGCCGGCGACGGTCGTTCCGTCGCCCCGGGCGGGCCCCGTCCCGTCCTGCGGGCGCCCTGGCGTGTCCTCGCCCCACTTCCGGGCGAGCGCGCGCAGCCGGTCCGCCACTCGTTCCCGCTCGCCGTCGTCGAGTCGCGTCGCCGCGAGGCGCGTCGCCCAGTCGTCGAGCCGGGAGAGGGCCGAGTCGACCGGCGAGCCGAGGCCCGCGAGGAGTTCCGCCTCGACGTGGTCGCTCAGCGCGGCGGGCGTCGGGCGGTCGAACACCAGGGTGGTGGGCAGGGTCAGACCGGTCGTGGCGCCCAGGCGGTTGCGCAGCTCCACGGCGGTGAGGGAGTCGAACCCGAGCTCCTGGAAGGGGCGGTGCGGTTCCACGTGAGCGGGCGTCATGTGCCCTAGAACCAGGGCGATTTGGCTGCGTACGAGATCGAGTACGGCCGCGCTCCTGTCCTCCGGCGCCAGCGACGCCAAGCGCGTGCGCAGCGTGTCCGCCGCGCCGGGCTCCGCCGCTGTCGCGGTGGTGTGGACCAGGCCGCGGAGCAGGGCGGGGAGGGTGCCGTTGCCTGCTGCGGCGCGCAGTTCGCGTGGGTCGATCCTGGTCGGCACGGACACCGGTTCGCCTGCGGCGAGTGCCGCGTCGAAGAGGGCGAGGCCGTCTTCGGTGGAGAGGGTGGCTGCGCGGGAGTGGCCCATGCGGTCGGCGGGACCTGCGGGGGTTGCGGGACCTGCCGGGTTCGTGGGACCTGCCGGGTTCTTGGGACCTGCCGGGTTCTTGGGACCTGCTTGGTCCACGGGACCTGCCGGAGCCGGCTTCCCCGGCCCCTGCCCCGTCCCCATTCCCCCGGACACGGCCCAGCGGCCCCAGGCCAGGGACGTCGCGGGGCGGCCGGTGTCGTGGCGGTGCCTGGCCAGCGCGTCGAGGAAAGCGTTGGCGGCCGCGTAGTTGGCCTGGCCGGGGGCGCCCAGGGTGCCCGCGGCGGAGGAGAAGACGACGAACGCGGCCAGGTTCTCGTCGCGGGTCAGCTCGTGCAGGTGCCAGGCGCCGTCGGCCTTCGGCCGGAAGGCGGCGTCCACCCGCTCGGGCGTCAGCGACTCCAGGACTCCGTCGTCGAGTACGCCCGCCGTGTGCACCACGGCGGTCAGCGGATGCCCGGCCGGTACGGACGCCAGCAGCTCCGCCACGGCGGCCCGGTCGGCGACGTCGCAGGCCGCGGCCCGCGCCGTCGTCGCGCCCGCCGCGCGCAGCTCGGCCACGAGTTCCGCCGCTCCCTCGGTGTCCGGCCCGCGGCGGCCCGCGAGCACGAGGTGCCGCACCTGGTGGGTGCGCACCAGATGCCGGGCCACCTCGCGGCCGAGAGCGCCGAAGGCACCGGTGACCAGGACAGTCCCCTCCGGATCCCACACCGGCGGCATCGTCAGGACGACCTTGCCCACGTGCCGGGCCTGGGCCAGGAACCGGAACGCGGCGGGCGCCTGCCGTACGTCCCACGCCGTCACCGGCACCGGCCGCAGCCGCCCGCGCTCGAACAGCTCGACGATCTCCGCCAGCATCCCGGCGATGCGCTCGGGCCCGGCGTCCATCAGGTCGAACGCGCGGTAGGCGACACCGTCGTACCGGGCAGCGATGTCATCGGCGTCGCGGATGTCGGTCTTGCCCATCTCGACGAACCTGCCGCCCGGCCGCAGCAGCCGCAGCGACGCGTCGGTCAGCTCGCGCACGAGCGAGTTCAGTACGACGTCGATGCCACGGACACGGGCACTGCCACCGCTGCCGCCGCTCGTCTCCGCGAACCGGGCCTCGAACTCTCCGGTACGGGAGGAGGCGAGATGCTCGTCGTCGACACCGAGGGCGCGTACCGCGTCCCACTTGGCGGGGCTCGCCGTCGCGAACACCTCGGCGCCTAGGTGCTGCGCCAGTTGTACGGCGGCCATCCCGACGCCGCCCGCCGCCGCGTGCACGAGCACCGCGTCGCCGGGTCGGACGTCGGCCAGGTCGACGAGACCCTCGTACGCCGTGAGGAACGTGACGGGAACGGACGCCGCCTGCGGGAACGACCAGTCCCGGGGAATCCGGGCGATCATGCGGTGGTCGACGACGGCGACCGGCCCGAGGCATCCGGCAGCGAGCCCGAACACCCGGTCGCCGGGGGCGAGTTGTTGGACGTCTGCCCCCACCTCGGTGACGACGCCCGCGATCTCCCCGCCCAGTGCCCGCCGGTCGGGCACCATGCCGAGGGCCATGACGACGTCCCGGAAGTTGAGCCCGGCGGCGCGCACGGCGACCCGGACCTGCCCGGCCGCGAGGGGGGCGGCGGCCTCCGGGGAGGGGGTGAGGACGAGGTCGTCGACGGTTCCTCCACCGGTCAGGTCTACGCGCCATTCGCGTGCGCCGGGCGGGGGCAGGAGTGTGCCTGCCGGTAGTCCGCGGGTCAGTCGGGGGGTGAGCAACTGCCCTGCTCGCACGGCGCATTGGGGTTCGTCGGCGGTCAGGGCCGCGGGTAGTGCTGCCGCCGACTCGGGCCGCCCGTCCGTGTCGACGAGCACGAACCGTCCCGGGTTCTCGGCCTGCGCGGCTCGCACCAGGCCCCAGAGCGCGGCGGCGGCCACGTCGGCGATCTGTTCTTCGGCGGCGGCTGCGATGGCGCTGCGGGTCGCGAACACCAGGCGGGAGTTGTGGAGTTGAGTGGTGGCGAGCCAGGTCTGGAGGGTGTCGAGGGCGGAGTGGGTGAGGGAGCGGGCGATGTCTGCGTGGTTGGTGGCGGCGTGGTGCGTGGGGTCGCCCCCTCGGGCTTCGACCTGGGGGGCGGCTGCGGCTGCGGCTGCGTCGTCTCCTGCGTACGACGCCACCACCAACTCCGGTACGGGCTCCCCCGATTCGATCGCCGTCGCCAGCGCGCCGAGGTCGGCATACGCCTGGGCGCCGAGCTGCGCCGCCAGCGCGTCGTCCCCGAGGACGGCGCGACGTGCGGGCGGGGCCGACGGGGGCAGCTCCGTCTCCGCCCAGTCGACGTGGAACAGGGTGTCGTGGGTACCGGTCGCGCGGAGCTGGTGGGCGGAGACCTGGCGGGTGACCAGCGATCCGGCCGACGCCACCGGGGCCCCGTGCTCGTCCCACAGGGCGAGGGACACCGCGTCCGCACCCGCCGGACTCAGCCGCGCCCGCAGGGCCGGTCCGCCCGCGCCGTGGAAGGACACGTCATGCCATGCGAACGGGACCCGCACATGGGCCTGTGCGTGTGCGGGCCTCTGCGTCTGCGCGGGGGTCTGCGTCGGTTCGGACACCGGTTCCGACGCCGACACCGAAGCCCTCGTCCCTTCCCTCTGATCCCCTCCGGCAAGGAGCGCGGCAGCGTGCAGCGCGGCGTCCAGCTGCGCCGGATGCAGTCCGTACCCACCGGCACCCGCGCCGGAAGAGTGCGCCGCGTCCGGGAGCGCGATCTCCGCGTACACCTCGTCGCCGACGCGCCACACCCGCGAAAGGCCGCGGAACGCGGGGCCGTAGGCGAAGCCCGCGTCGGCCATGCGGTCGTAGAAGCCTTCGAGCGGGACCGGTTCCGCGCCGGGAGGCGGCCATGCCTGGCCGGGGCGGAGCGGCGCGGCCGTCGCCTCGGGGGCGAGGACGCCACGGGCGTGGCACGTCCAGGGTTCGTCGGTGAGGGCGTCCTCGCTGCGGGAGTACACGCCCAGCGGGCGGTGACCGTCCTCGCCCGCGGCGGGGCCGACCTTCACCTGGAGGTGGACGGCGCCGCGTTCGGGCAGGAGCAGGGGTGCCTCCTGGGTCAGCTCCACCAGCCGTCGGCACCCGGTCTCGACGCCGGCGCGGAGGCCCATTTCGACGACGGCGGTACCGGGTACGAGGACGGCGCCGAGCATGACGTGGTCGCCGAGCCACGCCTCGGTGCGGCGCGACAGCGTCCCCGTCAGCACGACGCCCTGGGCGTCCGCGAGCTCCAAGGACGCACCGAGCAGCGGGTGTTGGAGGCCCGACAGGCCGACTGCGGTCGGAGCGGCGTCGGTTCCCGCCGTGCTGCTCCAGGGGTAGCGGTGGCGTTGGAAGGGGTACGTGGGCAGGTCGACGACACGGGCCCCGGTGCCGTCGAAGAAGCGGGTCCAGTCGACCCGGGCGCCGTGGGCGAACGCCTCGGACACCGCCGTGCGTACGGTGTCGGCCTCCGGGCGGCCGGCGCGCGCGACCGGGATCACCGCCGTCGCGGTTCCCGGCCGCTGCCCGGCGACGCAGTCCTCGGCCATGGCCGTGAGCGTCCCGGACGGCCCGATCTCCAGGAACGTACGCGTCCCCGCGGCGAGCAGCCGCCGCATCCCGTCGTGGAAGCGCACGGTGGCGTGGGCGTGCCGCACCCAATATTCCGGCGAGCACAGCTCCTCGGCGGTGGCGATGTCCCCCGTGACGTCCGAGACGATCGGGATGCGCGGTGGGTGGAAGGTGAGTTTGCGGGCGACCTGGCCGAACTCGTCGAGCATTCCGGCGAGTTGTGGGGAGTGGAAGGCGTGGCTCACCCGTAGCCGCCGCGTCTTGCGGCCCTTGTCGCGCCAGCGCGCGGCGATGTCGAGCACCGTGCTCTCCGTACCGGAGACGACCACGGACGCGGGGCCGTTGACGGCGGCGACGGCGACTTCGTCCGCGTGGGCCGCGACGTCCGGCAGGATCTCCGCCTCCGTCGCCCGCACCGCGACCATCGCGCCGCTGCCCGGCGCGTCCTGCATGAGGCGGCCCCGGGCGGCGACGAGGGCGCACGCGTCCGGGAGCGAGAGCACTCCGGCGACGTGCGCCGCCGCCAGCTCGCCGACCGAGTGGCCGAGCAACAGGGCGGGGGCGAGCCCCCAGTGCGTGAGCAGCCTGAACAGCGCCACTTCGTACGCGAACAGGGCCGGCTGGGTGTAGGCGGTCTGCTCCAGGAGTGCGGCGGTCGGCGTGCCCTCGACCGCGTACAGGACGTCGCGGAGCGGGCGGTCGAGATACGGGGCGAGGCTGTTCGCGACCGTCTCCAGCGCTTCCGCGAACACCGGGAAGGCGTCGGCCAGTTCACGGCCCATGCCCGGTCGCTGGCTGCCCTGTCCGGCGAAGAGGAACGCCGGGGCGGCGTCGGTTGCCGTACCCCGGACGAGGCCAGGGGCGGGGCGGTCCTCGGCGAGGGCCGTGAGTCCCGCGAGCAGTTCGTCCCGGTCGCGGGCCCACAGCACGGCGCGGCGGTCGAGGGTCGCGCGGGAGGTGGCCAGGGAGCGGCCGATGTCCGCGGGGCGGGCGGCGGGCCGGGCGCGGACGTGGGCGGCCAGGCGCCGCGATTGCTCTCGGAGGGCTTGCTCTCCGCGTGCGGAGAGCACGAGGGGTACGGGGGGCGGGGCGAGAGGTGGCGGGGTGAGCGCGCCCTCGTCCCGCCCGGCCCCCGCAGGAGCCTCCTCCAAAATCACATGCGCGTTGGTGCCACTGATCCCGAAGGAAGACACACCCACCCGCCGCGGGCGCCCCGTCCGCGGCCACTCGCGCTCCTCGGTCAGCAACCGCACCGCACCCGAGGCCCAGTCCACGTGCGGCGAGGGCTCATCGACGTGCAGGGTCCTCGGGAGTACGCCGTGCCGCAGGGCCATGACCATCTTGATCAGCCCGGCGATGCCCGCCGCGCCCTGCGTGTGGCCGATGTTGGACTTGATGGAGCCGAGCCAGAGCGGGCGGTCGGCGGGGCGGTCCTGGCCGTACGTCGCTAGGAGTGCCTGGGCCTCGATGGGGTCGCCGAGGGTGGTGCCGGTGCCGTGCGCCTCCACGGCATCGATCAGGTCGGCCGACAGGCGGGCGGCGGCGAGTGCCTGCCGGATCACGCGTTGCTGGGAGGGGCCGTTGGGGGCCGTGAGGCCGTTGGACGCGCCGTCCTGGTTGACCGCGGAGCCGCGTACGACGGCGAGTACGGGATGCCCGTTGCGGCGCGCGTCGGACAGCCGCTCAAGGAGCACCAGGCCGACGCCCTCGCCCCAGCCGGTGCCGTCCGCCGCCGCGGCGAACGCCTTGCACCGGCCGTCGGGGGCGAGTCCCCGCTGCCGGCTGAACTCGACGAAGATCCCCGGTGTCGTCATCACGGCGGCGCCACCGGCCAGCGCCATGGTGCACTCGCGCTGCCGCAGCGCCTGCACGGCCAGGTGCACCGACGCCAGCGACGCGGAGCACGCGGTGTCGACGGTCATCGCCGGGCCTTCGAGGCCGAAGGTGTACGCGAGGCGCCCCGACAGCACGCTCGCCGCGCCCCCGGTGAGCTGGTGCCCCTCCGTGCCCTCGCCCGTCGCGGCACCGCCGCCGCTGGTCATGAGCACCGACCCGACGAAGGCCCCTACAGGTTGCCCCTTCAGGCCCCCGGGGTCGACGCCCGCACGTTCGAACGTCTCCCACGCGGTCTCCAGGAGCAGCCGCTGCTGGGGGTCCATGGCGGCCGCCTCGCGCGGGCTGATGCCGAACAGATCGGCGTCGAACTCCGCGGCGTCGTCGAGGAAGGCTCCTTCGCGGGCGTAGGTGCGGCCGGGCCGGTCGGGGTCCGGGTCGAAGAGCGCTTCGGTGTCCCAGCCGCGGTCGGTGGGGAACGCCGAGACCGCGTCGGTTCCGGTGGCCACGAGGTGCCACAGGTCCGCCGCGGAACGGACGCCGCCGGGGAAGCGGCAGCCCATCGCGACGACGGCCACGGGCTCGTGGGCGGCTGCGGTCAGTTCACGGGTCCGCGCGCGCAGCGCCTCGGCCTCCTTGAGCGAGACCCGCAGCGCCTCGACGAGCCTCTGGTCACCTACCGGCATCGCGGTCCTCCGTCTCGGCGTGCGCCGCGTTGTTCCGGTTGGTGGTCGGGGTGTTGTCGGGGCTGTTCAACGCCATAGCCAGCAACCCCTCGGCATCCATCGAATCGATCGAGTCGGACACCGAACCGGAATCCGAGCCGACTCCGTTGCCGTCCGGCAGCGCTGTGCCCCCGACACCGTGACCCGCCAGCTCCAGCAGCGCGTCGAGGAGGCCCGCGTCGCGCAGGCGGAGCAGCGGGATGGCGGCCAGGGCCTCGCGCACCTGGCGTTCGGTGTCGCGGTGGGCATCGGACTCCTCGTCCCGGGGGGCGAGTTCGGTGGCGAGGTGTTCGGCGAGGGCCACGGGGGTGGGGTGGTCGAAGACCAAGGTGGGGGGCAGTCGCAGCCCGGTCGCCGCCGTGAGGCGGTTGCGGAGTTCCACGGCGGTCAGCGAGTCGAAGCCGAGGTCCTTGAACGCCCGGTCCCGTCCCACCGCCTCCGGCGTCGCGTAGCCGAGGACGGTGGCGGTCTCGGCGTGGACCAGATCGACCAGTTGCCGGTTCCGCTCGGCCGGGGGCAGCGCGGCGAGACGGCGCCGCAGCGCCCCGGCATCGGACCGGGCGCCGCCCCGCCGCGCCGGGGCCCGCACCAAGCCGCGCAACACCGGTGGCAGCGTGTCGGGACGCGCCCGCAGCACGGACAGGTCAAGGCGGACGGGCAGCAGCAGCGGCTCGTCCGCCGCGCGGGCCGCGTCGAAGAGGGCCAGGCCGTCCTCGGTCGAGAGGGCCTGGACGCCGGAGCGCGACATCCGGGCCCGGTCGGCACGCTCCAACCCGGCCGTCATGTCGCCTGCCTCGGCCCACAGACCCCAGGCGAGCGACAGCGCGGGCAGTCCGGCGCGGCGTCGGCGGCGTACCAACGTATCCACGAACGCGTTCGCCGCCGCGTAGTTGCCCTGGCCCGCGCTGCCCAGCGTGGCCGCGGCCGACGAGAACACCACGAACACCGGCGGCTCACCGGTGCGGGTCAGCTCGTCGAGGTGGCACGCGCCGTCCGCCTTGGGCCGGAACACCCGGTCGACGCGTTCCGCCGACAGCGCCGGGATCACGCCGTCGTCCAGTACACCGGCCGCGTGCACGACGGCCGTGAGCGGGTGCTCGGCGGGCACCGACTTCAGCAGCGCGGCCACCGCGGCGCGGTCGCCGACGTCACATGCCGCCCACGTCACCTCCGCGCCGAGCACGGTCAGTTCGGCCTCCAGGACTGGTGCCTCGGGAGTGTCGCCTCCGCGTCGGCTTACGAGCAGCAGTCGGCGTACGCCATGAGTGGCGACCAGATGCCGGGCCACGGCACGCCCCAGCACCCCGGACGCGCCGGTCACCAGCACGGTGCCACGGGTGTCCCACGCGGGGGCGGTGTCCTGGGCCGGCGGTCGGGCGCGTTCGAGGCGGGGTACGAGGAACTGGCCTGCGCGGAGCGCTAGTTGGGGCTCTTCCGTGGCCAGGGCGGTGGCCACGGCGGTGTCGAGCGCGGCCGTGGAGTCGGGGTGGCCGTCCAGATCGGCCAGCACGAAACGGCCCGGGTGCTCCGCCTGGGCCGAGCGCACCAGACCCCAGACCGCCGCCGCGGCGGGATCGTCGGCGGGCCCCGGATCCCCGTCGGGCGTTGCGGACTCGTCGGGCGCCGAGTGCTCGTCGTCCGGCGCGCCCGACGCGCCGCGCGTGACGAGGACAAGGCGCGCCGTGCTCCCCCGCTCCTCCGCGAGCCAGGCCTGCAACAGCTCCAGCCCGCGGCAGGTCAACTCCCGTGCGCGCGCCGCCTCGTCGTGGTCGCGACCGTCGCGCGGGTCCGCGCCGAGAGCCACGAGGACGGCATCGGGAGCCGTCGTACCCGATCCCATCGCCGCTCGGTACGCGGACAGGTCGGCGAAGCGTTGTACGGAGGCGGGCAGGCCCAGGTCGTCGTCCCCGAGGACCGCCATCCGCACGGGCGCGTGCGTCCCGGTCGGCGCGCCCGGCACACCTGCCCCACCGGGCTCGGCCGTCCACGTAAGACGGAACATCGCGTCCCGAAGCCCCCCAGAAGCCCGCAACTGCTCGGCGGACACCGGCCGGGCCACCAGCGAGCGCACGCTCACCGCAGGCACCCCCTCCGCGTCCGCCACCACCACCGACACCTCCTGCTCGGACGCCCCCGGCGACACCCGCACGCGCACCGCCGGACCGCACGGCCCGTGGAAGGCGACGTCGTTCCAGGCGAACGGCATGGCGGCCCGGTCGGGGCCGCCGTCACGGGCGCGGAGCAGACAGGAGTGCAGCGCCGAGTCGAGGAGCGCGGGGTGGGCTTGGTAGCTGCCCGCCTCGGCGTGGTTCTCGTCCGGCAGCGCCGCCTCGGCGAAGATCTCGTCGCCGAGGCGCCACGCGGTGTGCAGGCCACGGAACATGGGGCCGTAGCCGAGCCCGATCTCATCCAGGCGCTCGTAGAAATCCGAGGAATCCGGGGCACCCGGGGCACCCGAGGAACCCGAGAGTGCCGACAGGTCGACCGGCACAGCTCCCGCAGGCGGCCAGGCCCCGTCCAGCGCAGGCACCGTCCCGGCCTCCGCAGCCGTGAGCGAGCCCCGCGCGTGGCACGCCCACGGGTCCTCCGATGCCGCGTCCTCGGCGCGTGCGTACACACCGAGCGACCGGGCACCGTCCTCCTCCGGCGCCCCCACCCGCACCTGGACGCGCACCGCGCCCCGTTCGGCGAGGACCAGGGGCAGTTCCTGGATCAGTTCGCGGACGTGCGGGCACCCCGTCTCGGCGCCTGCCAGGGCCGCCAGTTCCAGGAACGCGGTGCCCGGCACCACCACGGTGTCCGCGACGGTGTGGTCGGCGAGCCAGGGGTGCGTGTCCAGGGACCACCGCGCGGTGAGTACGGCCTCGGCGGAGTCGGCGAGTGCGACGCGGGCGCCGAGGAGCGGGTGGTCCGGGCGGCCGAGGCCCGCGGCGGTGACGTCACCGGCGCCGGTGGGCGTGTCGAGCCAGAACCTGCGCCGCTGGAAGGGGTACGTCGGCAGGTCCACGACGCGCGGCGCGCGGCCGGCCCAGGCCGCCGACCAGTCCACGGCGACGCCATGGACGTACGCCTCCGCGACCGACGTCAGGAAACGGCCCGTACCGCCCTCGTCGCGCCGCAGCGACGCCACGGCCACGCCCGGCGTCCCGGGACGCTCCTCGATGACCTCCCGCAGGGCCATGGTGAGCATGGGGTGAGGGCTGGCCTCGACGAACGCGCCGAACCCGTGGGCGATCAACTCCCTTACCGCGGGCTCGAATCGGACGGGCTCGCGCAGATTTCGGTACCAGTAGTCGGCGTCGAGCCCGGCGGTGTCCTGGAACTTTCCCGTGAGCGTCGAGAGGAACGCGACGTCGCCCGTTCGCGGGCGGATGCCCGCGAGGTCCCGCGCGATCCGTTCGCGCGCGGCTTCCACGTGGGGCGAGTGGGAGGCGTAGTCCACGGGGATCCGGCGGGCCCAGAGCCCGGTCCGCTCGCAGTGGGCGAGGAGTTCGTCGACGGCGGCCGTGTCGCCCGAAACCACCACCGACGCGGGCCCGTTGACCGCGGCGACGGAGATGCGCCCCCACCACTCGGCCACCAGTTCCTCGGCCCGCGCCGGTGTCGTCGCCAGCGAGACCATCCCGCCGCGCCCCGCGATCGCCGTCAGGGCCCGGCTGCGCAGCGCCACCACGCGCGCGCCGTCGTCGAGGGACAGCCCGCCCGCCACACATGCCGCCGCGATCTCGCCCTGCGAGTGCCCCACGACTGCGGCGGGTTCGACTCCGTACGAACGCCACAGCTCCGCAAGGGACACCATCACCGCCCACAACACCGGCTGCACCACGTCCACCCGGTCCTCGTCGACACCTGCGGCGGTGCCCTGTACGACGTCCGTCAACGACCAGTCGACGTACGGGGAAAGCGCCTCGGCGCACTCGGTCAGTCGGTCACGGAACACCGACGAGGCGTCCCACAACTCAGCGGCCATTCCCGGCCATTGGGCTCCCTGGCCGGGGAACACGAACACCGTCCTGCCGGGGTCACCGGCCAACCCCTCGACGGCGGTGGGTACTTCACGCCCCTGCGCCACGGCGGCGAGACCGGACAGCAGCGCGTCCCGGTCGCCGCCGAGGACCACGGCCCGGTGTTCCAATGTGGCGCGGGTCGTGAGGAGTGAGTGGGCGATGTCGACGGCGTCGAGATCCGGGGCGGCGGCGAGGTGCTTCCGCAGGGCTGTGGCCTGGGCGCGCAGGGCGGGCTCGGTGCGGGCGGAGAGCGTCAACGGGACTGGGGCGTCCGCGACTTGCGCCGATGTCGGCGCGTGGGTGGGTTGAGCGGGGGGAGCCGTATCCACGTCCGACCCCGCAGGAGCCTGTTCCAGGATCACGTGGGCGTTCGTGCCGCTGATGCCGAACGACGACACCGCGGCCCGGCGCGGCCGATCCGTGTCGGGCCACGGGCGGGCCTCGGTCAGCAGCCGGACCCCGCCGGAGGACCAGTCGACGTGCGGCGAGGGCGCGTCGACGTGCAGGGTCCGGGGCAGGACGCCCCGGCGCAGCGCCATGACCGTCTTGATGACCCCGGCGACGCCCGCCGCGGCCTGCGGGTGCCCCAGGTTCGACTTGACGGAGCCGAGCCACAACGGCCGGTCGTCCGGGCGCCGTTGGCCGTACGTCGCGAGGAGCGCCTGCGCCTCGATCGGGTCGCCCAGGGTGGTGCCGGTGCCGTGGGCCTCGACGGCGTCCACGTCGGCGGGGGCGAGCTGGGCACCGGCGAGGGCCTGGGTGATCACGCGTTCCTGGGAGGGCCCGTTGGGGGCGGTCAGGCCGTTGCTCGCGCCGTCCTGGTTGACGGCGGAGCCGCGTACGACGGCGAGGACGCGGTGTCCCCTGCGCCGCGCGTCCGAAAGGCGCTCGACGAGGAGCACACCGGCACCCTCGCCCCACACGGTGCCGTCGGCCGCCGCCGCGAACGGTTTGCAGCGCGCGTCGGCGGCGAGCGCGCCCTGGCGGCTGAACTCGGTGAACGCGTTCGGCGTGCACATCACGGTGACGCCGCCCGCGAGGGCGAGGTCGCAGTCGCCGCCGCGCAGCGCCTGCGCGGCCAGGTGCAGGGCCACAAGCGACGACGAGCAGGCCGTGTCCACGGTGACGGCCGGGCCCTCGAAGCCGAAGGTGTACGCGATGCGGCCGGTGGCGACGCTGCCGGACCCGCCCGTGCCGAGGTACCCGGCGATGTCGTCGGTGATGGTCCCGAGCCGGGTGGTGTAGTCGTGGTACATCAGCCCGGCGAACACGCCGGTGCGGCTGCCGCGCAGGCCCTTCGGGTCGAGGCCCGCGCGTTCGAGGGCCTCCCAGGAGACCTCCAGGAGGAGCCGCTGCTGCGGGTCCATCGCGACGGCCTCGCGCGGGCTGATGCCGAAGAACTCGGGGTCGAACTGCGCGGCGTCACGCAGGAATCCGCCCTTCGCCGCGTACGTTCCCGGGTCGAGGGACCAGCCGCGGTCGGTGGGGAACGCGGACACGGCGTCGGCGCCGCGGTCCACCAGGTCCCACAGGTCCTCCGGCGAGCCGATGCCGCCCGGGAACCGGCAGGCCATGCCCACGACGGCGATCGGCTCGTCGGCACGGACCGCGGCGCGCACCGGCGGCCGAGCCCGTCGGTCCCGGCCGCCGCTCAGCCGTCCGCACAGGTACGCGGCGAGTTCCTGCGGCGTCGGCCGGTCGAAGACGAGGGTGGCGGGCAGCCGCAGGCCGGTCACTCGCGTCAGGCGGTTGCGCAGCTCGACCGCGGTGAGCGAGTCGAAGCCCAACTCCTTGAAGGCGCGGCCCGGTTCGACGGCGGCGGACCCTGCGTGCCCGAGGACGGCGGCGGCCTGGGCGCGCACCATGTCGAGGACCTTCGCGGTCCGGTCGTCGGGCGCGAGGCCCGCGAGGTCGCGCGCCAGGGCGGAGTCCCCGTCGGCGCCTACCGCCGCGCGCCGCGCCGGTGGCCGCACCAGGGCGCGCAGCAGCGCGGGCACACCGTCGGCGGCGGCCCCGGCCCGTACGGCGGCCAGGTCCAGGTGGGCCGGGACGACGACGGGGGCGCCCGCGGCGAGGCTCGCGTCGAGCAGGGCGACGCCCTCCTCGGCGGACAGACCGCTCACCCCGGCGCGGCGCAGCCGGTCGCGGTCGGTGTCCGACATCTGGCCGGTCATCGCGCTGGTCTCGGCCCACAGCCCCCAGGCAAGGGAGAGCGCGGGCAGCCCTTGCGCGCGCCGGACGCAGGCGAACGCGTCGAGGAAGGCGTTGGCCGCCGCGTAGCCGCCCTGGCCCGCGGTGCCGAACGTGCCCGCCGCCGAGGAGAACACGACGAACGCGGAGAGATCGGCGTCCCGGGTCAGCTCGTGCAGATTGACCGCCGCGTCGGCCTTCGGCCGGAACACCGTGTCGATCCGTTCCGGTGACAGGGACGGCACGACGCCGTCGTCGAGGACACCGGCCGCGTGCACGACGCCGCACAGCGCGTGGTCCGGCGGTACGTCCGCGAGGACCTCGGCAAGGGCCGCGCGGTCCGCCGCGTCGCAGGCCGCCCAGCACACCGACGCGCCCAACTCCCGCAAATGCGTGGTGAGTTCGCCCGCTCCGGGCGCGTCCGCGCCACGGCGGCTCACCAGCAGCAGGTGACGTACACCGTGTGCCTCGACGAGGTGGCGGGCCACGACCCGGCCGAGGACGCCGGAGGCGCCGGTCACGAGGACGGTGCCGTCGCTGTCGAAGCCGTCGCCGACGTCAGCGCCGTCGGCGGTCTCCGTCTCACTTTCGTACGGAGCCACTCGCCGGAGCCGCGGGGCGAACGCCTCCCCTGCCCGCAGCGCCACCTGCGGTTCGTCGCCGCCGACGGCGGCGGCCAGCGCCTCGGCCGCCGCGAGCGGCTCCTGTCCGTCGAAGTCGACCAGGACGAGCCGCTCCGGGTTCTCCGCCTGTGCCGAGCGCAGCAGTCCCCACACGGCGGCCAGGGCCGGGTCGGCCGTCTCGTCGTCATTCACGGCGACGGCACCCCGGGTCATCACGACGAGTCGGGCGGACGCGGAACGGTCGTCGGCGAGCCAGTCCTGAATGAGCGTCAGCACCCCGGCGACGGCGCTCCGGGCGGCTGCGGCCGGCCCGTCCGAGTCGGGCGAAGGCACGGGGAGTTCCCACAGCACCGCGTCCGGCGGATCCTGCGACGCGATGGCCGCCGCAAGCTCCGTCTCCCGGCGCACCTCGGCACCGGCGGCGTCGAGCGCCACCGCGATCGCCGTACTCCCCTCGGCTTCGCCGCCGACCACCGCCCAGGTCCCGGGCCGCCCGTTCGCGGCAGCCGGTGCGACCGGCGCCGGGACCCACCCGACGGCGTACAGCGAGTCCGTCGGCACCGGGCCTGCGGCGCGCAGGTCGTCGAGCGCCACAGGGCGCAGCGCCAGGGAGTCCACGGACACGACGGGCGCGCCGGTCGCGTCGACGGCCTCCAGCGCGACGGCGTCGGGCCCCGCCGAGCTGACGCGTACCCGCAGCCGCGTCGCGCCGACCGCGTGGACACGTACACCGGACCAAGAGAACGGAAGCCGGGGACCGATGGCACTCGTCCCGCCGTCGCCGACGACCGCCGCCGCGTGCAGCGCGGCGTCGAGCAGCGCCGGGTGGACGGCGAACCCGTCGCCGTCGCCATCCTCATCCCCGCCCCCGCCGCCCGGGAGCGCGACCTCGGCGAAGACCTCGTCCCCCTGCCGCCAGGCGGCCCGCAGCCCCCGGAAGCGGGGGCCGTACCGCAGGGACAGCGCCGCCAAGTCCTCGTACACCCCTTCCACCGGCAGGGGTTCGGCGCCCGGCGGGGGCCACTCCGACAGGTCGGCCTCGTCCTGGCGAGGGCGGTGGGCGGCGCGGGTGAGTGTGCCGTCGGCCTGCCTGGTCCACGGCCGGTCGGGGGTGTCCTCCGGGCGCGAGTGGAGGGTGACCGGGCGGTCTCCGTGCGCGTCGGCGGGGCCGACGAGGGCGCGGAGGTGGACGCCGCCGCGCGGGGGCAGGACCAGCGGAGCGGCGAGGGTCAGTTCCGCCACGCCGTCGCAGTCCACCTGTTCGGCGGCCGCAACTGCCAGCTCCAGGAAGGCGGTTCCGGGAAGCAGGACGGCGTCGTCGACGGCGTGGTCGGCGAGCCAGGGGTGGGTTTCGCGGGACAGGCGCCCGGTGAGGAGGAAGCCGCCGGAGTCGGGGAGGTCGGTGACCGCGCCCCACCACGGGTGGTCGAGCGGGCTCAGGCCGACCGATCCGACGTCGCCCGCGGGGGCCGTGGCGCCGAGCCAGTAGCGCTGCCGCTCGAAGGCGTACGTGGGCAGGGGCACCCGGCGGGCCCCGGTCCCGGCGAACACCTTCTCCCAGTCGGGGCACAGGCCGCCCGCGTACAGCTCGCCGAGGGAGCGCAGGAAGCGGTCGAGGCCGCCGTCGTCGCGGTGCAGGGTGCCCGTCACGAGCCCGTCCCGGCCGAGGCCGCCGAGTGTCTCCGTCAGGCCGAGGGACAGGACGGGATGCGGACTGCACTCGACGAACGTGCCGTGTCCGGTGGCGGCCAGGCGCTCGACGGCGTCGGAGAGCCGGACGGTCCGCCGCAGGTTGCGGTACCAGTAGTCGGCGGTCAGCTCCTCGCCCGCCACGATCCCGCCGGTGACCGTCGAGTACAGCGGCAACTCCCCGGCGCGCGGGCGGATCCCCGCCAGCGTGGTGAGCAAGTCGGCGCGCAGCAGCTCCACTTGCGGGGAGTGGGAGGCGTAGTCGACCGCGATGCGTCGGGTGCGTACGCCGTCCCGCTCGCAGTCGGCCGTCAACTCGTCGAGGGCGTCCGGGTCTCCGGAGAGCACGACGGACGACGGGCCGTTCACGGCGGCGAGGGCGAGCGTGCCGCCGAAGCCCTCCAGGCGGGCGCGGACCTCGGCCACCGGGGCCGTCACGGAGACCATGCCGCCCGCCCCGGCCAGGCATTCGCCGACCAGCCGGGACCGCAGCGCCACGACCCGGGCGCCGTCGTCCAGCGACAGCGCGCCCGCGACGCATGCCGCGGCGATCTCGCCCTGCGAGTGCCCGACGACTGCGGCGGGCTCCACTCCGTACGAACGCCACAGCTCCGCCAGCGACACCATCACCGCCCACAGCACCGGCTGCACCACGTCCACGCGGTCCTTGTCGCAGTCGTCCGCGACTCCGAACACCACGTCGCGCAGCGACCAGTCGACGTGCGGGGCGAGCGCGGCCGCGCAGGCCTCCATGCGGGCGCGGAAGACGGGAGAGGAGTTCCAGAGGTCCACGGCCATTCCGGTCCACTGGGAGCCCTGGCCGGGGAACACGAAGACGGTCCTGCCGGGGTCGCGCGCCACGTCCTCGACCAGGTTCCCGCCGGGTTCGCCGGACGCCAACTCGCCGAGGGTGAGCAGGAGTTGGCCGTGGTCACGGCCGACGACAACGGCACGGTGGGACAGGGACGCGCGGGTGGTGGCGAGGGAGTACGCGACGTCTGCGGGGCGGAGGGCGGGGTGTGCGGCGAGGTGGTCCCGGAGGCGTGCGGCCTGTGCGCGCAGGGCGGTCGGGCTGCCTGCGGAGAGGACCCAGGGGAGGGGGGATGGTGGTGCCGTGTCGGGTGTGGTCGGTGTGGCTGACGCGTCCGGGGTGCCTGGCGTGGGCTCCGCGTCCGGGGCGGCCTCTGTGGCTCCTGTGACCTCTGCGGCTTCCGTGCCCGGCGCGACCTCCGCGGCCTCTGCGGCTTCCATGCCCGGCGCAGCCTCTGTGGCCTCCACGGCCGCCCGGCGCGCGTCGCCCCCGCCGCCCCCGCTCCCCCCGTCCCCAGCCGGCGCCGCCTCGACGATGACATGCGCATTCGTACCGCTGATGCCGAACGACGACACCCCCGCCCGCCGCGGCCGCCCGGTCTCCGGCCAGGGCCGCGACGCCGTGAGCAGCCGCACGGCGTCGCCGGACCAGTCCACGTGCGGCGTGGGCGCGTCGACGTGCAGGGTCGGCGGCAGCACCCCGTGCCGCAGTGCCATCACCGTCTTCATGACGCCCGCAATGCCCGCGGCGGCCTGCGTGTGGCCGAGGTTGGACTTCAACGACCCGAGCCACAACGGGTGTTCGGCGTCGCGGCCCTGCCCGTAGGTCGCGAGGATCGCCTGTGCCTCGATGGGGTCGCCGAGGCGTGTTCCCGTGCCGTGGGCCTCGACCGCGTCGACGTCGGCCGCCGTGAGTCCGGCGTTCGTGAGGGCCGCGCGGATCACCCGCTGCTGGGAGGGGCCGTTGGGGGCGGTCAGGCCGTTGGACGCGCCGTCCTGGTTGACGGCGCTGCCGCTGACCACGGCGAGCACGGGGTGGCCGTGCCTGCGCGCGTCCGACAGGCGCTCCAGGAGGACGACGCCGACGCCCTCGGCGAGCCCCGTGCCGTCCGCCTGCCCCGCGAAGGCCTTGCAGCGGCCGTCGGGCGAGAGCACGCGCTGCCTGCTGAACTCCAGGAGCGTCGCCGGGCTGGACATCAGCGTGGCCCCGCCGGCCAGGGCGAGGTCGCACTCCCCGTTGCGCAGTGCCTGGACGGCGAGGTGGAGGGCCACCAGTGACGAGGAGCAGGCCGTGTCGAGGGTGACCGCCGGGCCTTCGAGGCCGAAGGTGTACGCCACCCGTCCCGACGCGACGCTCGCCGCGCGGCCCGTCTCCAGGCGGCCCTCGTGCTCCGGGTGTGTGCCGGGCCGGCGGTCCGTGTAGTCCTGTCCCATCATCCCGGTGAAGACCCCGGTGCGGCTGCCGCGTACGGCGGCGGGGGTGAGGCCCGCCCGCTCGAACGTCTCCCAGGAGACTTCGAGGAGCAGCCGCTGCTGCGGGTCCATCACCAGGGCGTCGCGCGGGCTGATCTCGAACAGTGCCGCGTCGAACGACGCGATGTCGGCGAGGAATCCGCCCTCGCGTGCGTAGCAGGTGCCGGGTTGGTCGGGGTCCGGGTGGTAGAGGCCCTCGACGTCCCAGCCGCGGTCGGCGGGGAGGGCGGAGACGCCGTCGGTGGCGGAGGCGACCAGGTCCCACAGGTCCTCGGGGGACGCCACGCCGCCCGGGAAGCGGCAGGCCATCGACACCAGCGCGACGGGTTCGCGGCCCGCCTCCTCGGCGAGGCGCAGGCGCTCGCGGGTCCGGCCCAGCTCGGCGGACAGCCGCTTGAGGTAGTCCAGCGTCCTGTCGTCGTGCGTGCCTCGGGCACTGGAGGAGTCGTGGGTGTCGTGGCTCATGTCGAACGTGCTGCCCTTCGCGCGAAGATGTCGGACCTCGTGCGCTCGCCGTCGCCGACGGCCACCCACGCCTCCCCATGCCCAGGGCCGTGCCCCGAGCCCCGTGGCACCTCAGCGGCGTACCGCCCGCCCGGGTGCCGTCACGCGTCGGTCCTGGCGCGCAGGCGCAGCGGCAGGACGTCAGGACCCGAGACCCCGGTCGAGGGCCGCCAGGTGATCGGCCCGGCGATCTCGGGCGGGTCGAGACGTGCGGCGAGCACCTGGAGGGCCTCGGCGAGTTCGGCGCGGGCCAGGGCCGCGCCCAGGCAGAAATGCGCGCCGCCGCCGAAGGCCAGCGGGGTGGCCTCGCGCTCCACGGTGATGTCGAAGGCGTCGCCGCCCTTGAAGACGAGGGGGTCGCGCTGCGCGGAGTGCGCGCACAGCCAGACCGGGGTGCCCGCCTGGATGGGGAAGTGGTTGACGGTGAAGTCCTCGGCCGCGGCCTTGGTGGCCACCACCGTCGTCGTGGGGCACCAGCGCAGCACTTCCTCGACGGCTCGCGGGATCAGTTCGGGCCGCTCCCGCAGCAGCGCCCACTGCTCGGGGTGGGCGGCGAACGCGACCATGGCGTGGCCGAGTTGGTGGCTGGTGGTCTGGTAGCCGGCGACCAGGAGGGTGGCGATCAGGGTGCGCAGCTCGCGGTCGTCGAGGGCGCCGTTCTCCTGTTGGGCGCGGAGGATGTCGGAGAACAGGTCGGATCCGAGGTGCGTCTTGCGGTGCTTGATGACGGTCTCGAAGTAGTCGTACATCCCCGCGAGGCCTTCCTCGACCTCGCCGACCCGGCTCTGGTCGGGGCCGAGGGCGAGCACCAGGTTGGTGTTCTTGCACCAGCGGCCGACGGTGGCGTGGTCCTCGGGCGGGAAGCCGAGCAGTTCGCACACCACGGCCGCGGGCAGCGGGTCGGCGAACGCCGCGACGAAGTCGCGCTCTCCCCCGGCCGCGAGCTCGTCGGCAAGGCGCTCCGCGGTGGCGCGGATGAACGGCGTAAGGGCGGTGATGCGGCGGGAGGTGAACGCGTGCGTCACCAGGCCGCGCAGCCGCCGGTGGTCGGGACCCTCAAGGCTCTGCATGAAGTCGCGCATGAAGTCGCGCACCAGGCCGTCGGAGGGACCGACCAGGTCCACGACGCCGCGGAAGCCCGAGACGAGCCGCGCGTCGCGGGAGAGGCTGTGGGCCTCGGCGTACCGCAGCACGAGGAGCCCGAGCGGGGTGCTCGCGACCCAGGACCGCTCCCTGGCCTCGGCGACCTCGGGCGAGTCCCAGGCGAAGTCGGGCACGGTGATGTCCAGGAACGGCAGGTCCTGCCAGGACGTTTGGGAGTCTGCGACGGTCGACATTCTCGGTCCTTCCCTCGGGGGAGGCGGATGCGCTGCCGCACCGCATTGTGTTCAGTGGGACTTGGCGCGTTCTTGGAGTGGGCTTGGCTGAGGGGTCCGCTCGTCGGGCGCCGTCAGGAGGGCGTGTGCCCGCAGCAGGGCGCGGCCTTTGAGGAGCACTTCGTCGAACTCGTCGTCGGGGTCGGAGTCGAGGACGATCGCGCCGCCGGCTCCGATCACGGTGCCCGTGCCGGAGGTCACCGCGGTGCGGATCACGATGTTGAGGTCCGCGCCGCCGCCGAGCCCGAAGTAGCCGATGGTGCCCGAGTAGATGCCCCGGGCGTCCTGTTCCAGGCGGTCGATGATGGCCATCGTCCGCAGCTTCGGGGCGCCCGTCATCGAGCCGCCGGGAAAGCAGGCGCGGACGCAGCCGACCGGGTCCACGTCGCGCCGCAGGCGGCCGCGGACCGTCGTGACGAGCTGGTGCACCGTCGCGTACGTCTCGGTCACCATGTAGGCCGGTACGTCGACGGAGCCCACCTCGCACACCCGGCCCAGGTCGTTGCGGAGCAGGTCGACGATCATGAGGTTCTCGGCCCGGGTCTTGGCCGACGCGGTCAAGGACCGGCGGAGTTCCTCGTCGTCGGCGGGGTCCGTGCCGCGGGGCGCCGTGCCCTTGATCGGCTTGCTCTCCACGGTGCCGTCGCGGTCGATCCGCAGGAACCGCTCCGGTGACGAGCAGACGACGCCGACCGCGCCGAGTCGCAGGAAGGCGCTGTACGGGGCGGGGTTGAGGCGACGCAGGAGCAGGTGGTAGTCCAGCGGGTCGGGCAGGGACGGCAGCCGCAGCCGGTTGGTCAGGCAGATCTCGTAGCTCTCCCCGGCGCGCAACTGCTCCAGGCAGTCCTTGATGTCGTCGACGTACTCGGCGCGGGCGCGGGCGAGGTCGACGTGGTCCGGCGGGGGCGCGGGGGCCGTGGCGGGAGCGGCGGAAGGCGCGGGCGGCGCGTCCGGCAGGGTGCGGGCGCGCTCGGCCGTGCGCGCCACCCAGGCGCGGGCGCTCTCGGCCTCGCCCGCGCGGCCGCCGCTCAGCGCCAGGACGTACGTCTTCGCCTCGCCGTGGTCCACCGCGAGGAGGCGGTCAGCGAACATCCACACGGCGTCCGGCGTCTCGGCCTTGTGGACGTTCGGGCTGCCGCACTCGGCCTTCAGCTCGTACCCGAAGTAGCCGACGTAACCGCCGTTGAGGTCGAAGGGCAGGTCCGCCGATGTGACCCGGCGGACGCGGAGCCGCTCCTGGAGCACCTCGAATATGGTGCCGTCCGCGGTCCGTTCGCCACTGCCGTCGCGGACCGCCACGGTGTTCTCGCCGGTTCGGTACGTCAGCGTCTCGGCGAGCGGTCCTGAGTCGTCGCCGAGGAAGGAGAACCGGGACCCGCCGACGCCCGGGGCACTGCTGTCGAGCCAGAAGGAGTGCTCGCTCGCGGAGAACAGCGTGGTGAACAGCGCTTCGGTGTCCACCGCACGGTCGACGACCTCGACGGTCAGGTCGAGGTGCGGTGCCTGGGAGCCGTCGGACGGGCAGGCGCTGTCGGCCGCGCGGACTCCTCCGTCGGACGGGCGGGCCCAGGGCGCGTACTCCGGGGGCGGCGGCGCGGCGTAGTGGCCGCCTATGAGTTCCGCGAAGTTCCGCAGGAGCTGGGCGCCCCATTCGCTCGCCACGGACTCGGGGTGGAACTGCAGGCCCCAGCGCGGCAGTTCGCGGTGGCGCAGCGCCATGACGGTGCCGTCCTCCGCCCAGGCGGTGGCCCGCAGGGCTCCCGGCAGGGGTTCGGTGACACGCAGGGAGTGGTAGCGCACGGCGGTGAAGTGCTGCGGCAGGCCGTCGAACAGGTCCTGGCCGCCGTGCCGGACCCGCGTCAGATGGCCGTGGCGGGCCTCCCCCGGCACCACGTGCCCGCCGTAGTGGTGGGCGATCGCCTGGTGGCCGAGGCACACGCCGAGCACGGGCACGTCCTGCCAGCGGTCCAGGAGGTCCTGGCAGAAGCCGAGGTCGGACGGGCGCTGCGGGCGGCCGGGGCCGGGTGAGACGACCACGCAGTCGAAGGCCGCCGGGTCCTGCTCCGCCCAGGCCGGGTCGTCGTTGACCAGGACGGTCGGCTCCTTGCCGTACACCCGGGCGAGGAGCTGGAACAGGTTGTAGGTGTAGGAGTCGTAGTTGTCGATCAGCAGCGCACGCATCGAGCGATTCCTTGTCAGGTTCGAGCGGGACCGGATCGTTTCCGGTTCGGCGCGCCGGAGACGGCCTACTCGCCGAGCAGGTTGTCGATGTAGTCGAAGACCTCCTCCCGGGACGCCGATCGGAGTTGCTCCGGCACGGCGGCCTCGGCGGGCGTCGCCGGGGGCGCGTCCGGCAGCAGCAGGGTGCGCAGGTGCTGGGCGAGCACCGCGGGCGTGGGGTAGTCGAAGACCAGGGTGGCCGACAGGCGCAGGCCGGTGCCGCCGCCCAGGCGGTTGCGGAGTTGCAGGGCCCGCAGCGAGTCGAAGCCGATGTCGGCGAACGGGCGCCGCTCGCCGACGGTCCCCGGGTCGTCGTAGCCGAGGACGGCCGCGACGTGGGTGCGGACCAAGTGCAGCAGCAGGGCGTCCTGTTCGGGCTCCGGGAGGCGGGCGAGGCGGGTGGCGAGGGAGTCGCCGTCCGTCGTGTCCGCGGTGCCGCCCGGGGAGGCGACGGCGGCGCGGCGGACGGGGGTGCGGGCGAGGCCGCGCAGCAGGGGCGGTACGTCGTCGCCACCACCGGCACCGTCACTGGACCGTCCGCCCAGCCCTGCGATGTCCAACCGCAGCGGGTAGACCACCGGTTCACCGGTGGCGCAGGCGAGGTCGAACAGGGCGAGACCCTGGTCGCTCGACAGCGCCTTGACGCCGGAACGGGCCATACGCCGTACGTCCGCGTCGTCGAGGCCCTCCGTCAGCCCCGACCGCGCGCCCCACAGGCCCCAGCCCAGGGCCAGTCCGGGAAGGCCGACGGCCCGGCGCCGTGCCACCAGCGCGTCCACGAAGGCGTTGGCCGCCGCGTATCCGGCCTGCCCGGCGGGGCCGAGGACGCTCGACACCGAGGAGAACGCGACGAACGCGACATCCGCGCCGGTCAGTTCGTGCAGGTGCCACGCCCCGTCCGCCTTCGGCCGCAGCACCCGGTCGACGCGCTCCGGCGTCTGCGCCTGAAGCACGCCGTCGTCCAGTACGCCGGCCAGGTGCACCACGGCAGTCAGCGGATGCTCGTCCGGAATCGAGCCCAACACCCCGTCCAGGAGCGCCCGTTCACCCACATCGACGGTGACGACGCGGATGTCGGTACCCTCTGCCCGCAACTCCTTCACGAACTCGGCCGCGCCCGCGCCGGACTCCCCGGACCGCGACACCACCACGACGTGCCGGACCCCGTGCGACTCCGCCAAGTGCCGCACCACGAGCCGGCCCAGCGTGCCGAGGCCGCCCGTCACGAGGACAGTCCCGTCCGTGTCCCAGAGCGGACCGCCGCCCTGGGAGGCCGACGCCGTCACCCGCGCCAGGCGCGGAACCATCAACGCCCCTGCACGCACGGCGACTTGGGCTTCCGCGCCCGCCACCACGTCGGGGAGCGCCGACCAGGACGCGTCGAGGCCGTCGACGTCCACAAGGCGGATGCGGTCCGGATGCTCCGACTGGGCCGACGCCACGAGCCCCCACACGGCGGCGAGCGCCGGATCGGGCGCCGAGCCGGGCTCCGGCGCGACCGCACCCCGCGTGACGACGACCAGGCGCGACTCCGCCAGACGCTCGTCGTCCAGCCAGTCCTGCACGGCGGCCAGGACACGGCGGGTGGCCCGGTGGGCGGCGGCGGCCATGTCGGTGTCGGTGTTGCTGTCAGTGTTCCCAGCGCGCGGCGATTCCGCGAGTACGACGACGTCGGGCGCGCTGCCGCCGGTGTCCAAGTACGCCCGCAGCGCTGCCGGATCGGGGTGGTACACGCACTCGATGCCGCGCACGCCGAGCGCTTCGGCCCACTCAGTCGCTCCGGCTCCGGCTCCGGCATCGGCACCGGCACCGGCATCGGCCCCGATCCAAGCCCATCGCGTCGCCGCACTCACGCCACGCGACACGCCCCGCCTCCCCGGCCCCCACTCCAACCGCAGCAGCGAAGCGTCAGCCATCACCGCCGTCCGCCGCAGCGAGTCGACGGAGACCGGACGCATCCCGAGGGACTCGACGGTCACGACGGGGAGCCCGGCGGGATCCGTCGCGGTGACGGACAACGCACCCGTCCCGGTGAACCGGATGCGCGCCCGCAACCTGGTCGCGCCCGTCGCATGCAGCGACACACCGCTCCAGGCGAACGGCAGCCGCGTCACGGCCTCACCCTGATCCGCGCCGGACGGTGCCACGAGCGCCGCGGCGTGCAGGGCCGCGTCGAACAGGGCGGGATGCAGCCCGTAACGGTCGGCGGCCCCGGCACCCTCGGGGAGTTCGACCTCAACGTACAGATCGCCGTCCACACCCCCGTCCGTACCGGCAGCGGCACCCTCCGCGAGCCGCCAACACCGCTTGAGCCCCTGAAACGCGGCGCCATAGTGAAGCCCAGCCTTGGCCAACTCCCGGTAGGCATCCCCGAGTTCGACCTCCTCGGCGCCGGCGGGCGGCCACTCCCCCGCCAACCCGGGCGCCCCCTGCTCACCCCGCGCCAGCATGCCCTCGGCGTGCCGCGTCCACGGCTCGTCGACCCCGGCCTCAGCCGCCCGCGCGTACAGCGCGACGCCGCGCCGCCCCGACTCGTCCGGGCCGCCGACGGTCACCTGCACCCGGACCGTGCCCTCCTCCGGCAGGATCAACGGGGCTTCCAGGACCAGCTCTTCGAGGACGTCGCACCCCGCCTGGGCGCCCGCGTGCAGCGCGACCTCCACCAGTGCCGTGCCCGGTACGACGATGACGTCAGCGACGGCGTGGTCGGCGAGCCACGGGTGGGTGCGCGTGGACAGCGTCCCGGTGAGGAGCATGCCCCCGCTCCCGTCCGCCAGCGGGACGGCGGCCCCCAGGAGCGGGTGGTCGACGCCGTCCAGACCGGCCGAGGCGACGTCCGCCTCGGGCGGGGCGGCGTCCTGGAGCCAGTAGCGGCTGCGCTGGAAGGCGTACGTCGGTACGTCCGTCAGGCGGGCGCCGGTGCGGGCGAACGCCTCCGGCCAGTGGACGGCGACGCCGTGGACGTGGGCCTCGGCGACGGCCGTCAGCATCCGCGCCAGGCCGCCCTCGTTGCGGCGCAGCGACTCCACGACCAGCACGTCGCCGGTGCCCGCGCGGTCGGCGCCCGCCGCCTCGGCGCTCTCCTGGAGGCCGACGGTGAGCACCGGGTGCGGGCTCATCTCGATGTACGTGGTGTGTCCGTCCGCGATCAGCCGGTCGACGGTGCGGTGGAACTGGACGGTCTCGCGGAGATTGCGTACCCAGTACTCGGCGTCCAGGGCCGTGGTGTCGATCGGTTCGCCGGACACCGTCGAGTAGAACGCCACGGCGGCCGGTCGCGGCCGGACGCCGGACAGCGCGGTCAGCAGGGTCTCGCGGATCTCGTCGATCTGCGTCGAGTGCGAGGCGTAGTCGACGGGGATCCGCCGCGCCCGCACACCGCTCGCGTCGAACGCCGCGAGGGCCTCGTCCAGCGCGGCGGGTTCCCCTGAAATCACCACGGACTGCGGTCCGTTGACCGCCGCGACGGACACGGCTCCGCCCCACGGCGCGAGGTCGCGCCGCACCCGGTCGACGGGGGCGACGACCGAGACCATCCCGCCCCGCCCGGCGAGCACCCGCAGGGCCCGGCTGCGTACGGCCACGATGCGGGCCGCGTCGTCCAGGGACAGCGCTCCCGCGACATGGGCCGCCGCGATCTCGCCCTGCGAGTGCCCGACGACCGCGGCGGGTTCCACGCCGTACGACCGCCACAGCGCCGCCAACGAAACCATCACCGCGAACAGCGCGGGCTGCACGACGTCGACGCGGTCCAGCGTGGGTGCGCCGGACTCGCCGCGCAGCACCTTCGTCAGGGACCAGTCGACGTGCGGGGCGAGGCTCGCCGCGCAGGCCTCGATCGCATCGCGGAAGACCGGTGAGGTACGCATCAACTCGGCTGCCATGCCCGGCCATTGGGACCCCTGCCCGGGGAACACGAACGTGACCCGGTCACGGGTCGCGGCCACTCCGCGTGCCACGTGCGAGCCGTGTTCGCCGTACTCGCCGTCCGCCAGGTCGGCGAGGAGCCGCATGGCTTCCGTCCGGTCGGCGGCGACCACGACGGCCCGGTCCGCGAGCGCGGCCCGCGACGTCGCCAGGGAGTACGCGACGTCCGCGTCCGGCGCGTCCGGGTCCGACTCCAGGAAGCCCGCCACGCGCCGGGCCTGGGCGCGCAGGCCCGCCTCGCCGTTCCCGGAGACCAGCCACGGCAGCGGGCGGCTCCCGGCGGCTCCCGCGTCGTGGGTGTCGTGGGTGTCGTACGTGTACGTGTCCTCGGTGGGCGCGGTCGCCGTGGTCCCGTCGGGCTCGGGCGGCCCCTCCTCCAGGATGATGTGGGCATTCGTGCCGCCCACGCCGAACGAGGAGACAGCCGTGCGGCGCGGCCGGCCGGCCTCCGGCCAGGGTGTGGCCTCGGTCAGGAGCCGTACCGCGCCGGATTCCCAGTCGACGTGCGGCGTCGGCTCGGCGATGTGCAGGCTGCGCGGCAGCACGGCGTGGCGCATCGCCTGCACCATCTTGATGACGCCCGCGACCCCGGCCGCGGCCTGAGTGTGGCCGATGTTGGACTTCAACGAGCCCAGCCACAGCGGCCGTTCGGCCGGTCGGCCCTGGCCGTAGGTGGCGAGGAGTGCCTGCGCCTCGATGGGGTCGCCGAGCTGGGTGCCCGCGCCGTGCGCGTCCACGCAGTCCACGTCGGCCGTGGACAGGCCCGCGTGCGCCAGTGCCTGCCGGATCACGCGCTGCTGCGCCGGGCCGTTCGGTGCCGTCAGGCCGTTCGACGCGCCGTCCTGGTTCACCGCCGAGCCGCGGACCACGGCGAGCACCCGGTGCCCGTTGCGCCGCGCGTCGGAGAGCCGCTCCAGGAGGAGGACGCCCGCGCCCTCGGACCAGCTGCTGCCGGCCGCGTCGGCGGAGAACGACCGGCACCGCCCGTCCGGCGCGAGCCCGCGCTGCCTGCTGAACTCGATGTAGCCCCAGGGCGTGGCCATCACGGTGACCCCGCCGGCCACGGCGAGCGTGCACTCGCCCTTGCGCAGCGACTGCGCGGCGAGGTGCACGGCCACCAGGGAGGAGGAGCAGGCGGTGTCCACGGTGACCGCGGGGCCCTCGAAGCCGAAGCTGTAGGCGAGCCGCCCCGAGGCCACGCTGGGCATGCTGCCCACGACGCGGTAGCCCTCGGCGCTCGGCGGCACATGGCGGATGCGGGCGCCGTACTCGCTGTACATGATGCCGACGAACACGCCGGTGCTGCTGCCGCGCAGCGTGGTCGGGTCGATCCTGGCGTTCTCGACGGTCTCCCACGCCGTCTCCAGGAGCAGCCGGTGCTGCGGGTCGATGGTGACGGCCTCGCCGGGGCTGATCGCGAAGAACCCGGCGTCGAAGTCGGCGGCGTCGTAGAGGAATCCGGCGTGCCGGGTGCACGAGGTGCCCACGTGGTCGGGGTCCGGGTCGTACTCGACGGTCCAGCCGCGGTCGCGCGGGAACTCGGAGATCGCGTCCGTCTCCGTACGGACAAGGCGCCACAGGTCCTCCGGCGACGCCACCTCGCCGGGCAGCCGGCAGCCCATGCCCACGATCGCGATGGGCTCGTCCCGCTCACCGGGCGCGTCGGGTTCCCCGGGGTCTCCCACCACCCATAGATCTCCCGTCTCCCCGAGGATCAGGGCGCACAGCCGCTCGGCGAGCGCCCCGGGCGTCGGATAGTCGAAGAGGGCGGTCGCGGGCAGCGTGACGCCCGCCGCCTCGCTGAGCCGCTCCCGCAGCCGCGCGGCGACCCACCCCCGGACGCCCTGCGCGCCGAAGGCCCGGCCGGGGTCGAGGGGCACCTGGTCGGCGCGGTCCAGGGCGGCGGTGGCGTGCGTACGGATCAGGTCGATGAGCAGTCGGCGCCGCTCCGCATCCCCCGCAGCCAACAGGCGCTCGTGCAGCGGCCGTTCGCGTCCCTCGTTCCACTCCATCTCTGCTTCCTTCCTGACGGCGGGCGGCGGGCGGGGCGGGGTGCGGCGGGCGGGTGTCGGAAGCGGATGCGTGCGTACGTGGGGGCGTGCGCGCCATCGCCTTCGGCGGCGTCCGGTCACGTTCCGGGACGCCCGGGGCGGCGGCGTGGCCCGGCAGACTCAGTGGCCCGCCATCGCGGCGGCGGTGGCCGATTCCACTGGGCCGAGGCTGTGCAGCATCCGGTTCGTGCGCCGCGCGAGCGCGCCGAACTCGGCTGGTGTGATGGCCTGTTCGCCGTCGCAGAGCGCGACGTGGCCCTCCTGGTTGACGTCGACCATGACGCCGTCGGCTCCGGCGGCCGCCGCGGCCGCGGCCAGCGGCGCCACCAGGTCCCTGCGGCCGCAGGCGTGGCTGGGGTCGACGATCACCGGCAGATGGCTGAGCCCCTTCACCAGCGGTACGGCGCTGATGTCCAGGGTGAACCGGGTGGAGTTGCCGAGGGTGCGGACGCCGCGTTCGCACAGCAGCACGTCGCCGTTGCCCGCCGCAAGGAGGTACTCGGCGCTGTGCAACCACTCCGGCACCGTGCAGCCGAAGCCCCGCTTCAACAGCACCGGGCGGCCGGTCAGCGCCACTTCGTGGAGCAGCGGGAAGTTCTGCGCGTTGCGGGCGCCTATCTGAAGTACGTGGGCGACTTCGGCCACGGCCTCTACGTGCGCGGCGTCGACGACCTCCGTGACGACGCCGAGCCCGGTCGCGGCGGACGCGTCGCGCAGCAGGTCGAGGCCGTCCTTGCCGATGCCCTGGAACGCGTACGGAGAGGTGCGGGGCTTGAAGGCGCCGCCCCGCAGCAGGTGCGCGCCCCCGTCCCGCACGTCCCGCGCCACGGACATCAGCTGGGCCTCGCTCTCCACGGCGCACGGACCCGCGATCCAGGTGAAGCGGCCGCCGCCCACGGTCCACCGGTCCGACACCCGCACCGCGCTCGGCTCGCCCGTGGCGGCGAGGCTGCCGAGCGGCGGGGCGGCGGCGCTGTCGACGACCGTGTCGACCGTGGGAGTGGCGCGCAGTTGGGCCACGAACTCCTGGCCCGAGGGCGAACCCGCGGCGAGGTCGGGGAAGGTGACGAGGGTGTGGCGTCCTGCCCGGCACTGGAAGGACCGCTGTCCGCGGCGGAGCCACGCCGACGTCAGCCGGCTCCGCTCGTCGACCGGCACGTCGGGATGGAGGCGGGCAACGATCATCGGGTCACCTTTCTGCGCCTGAGGGGCGGTGCGGGGCGGAGTCCGGCGGCGTCATCGGTGCCTTCCCACGCCGGGGGACCATTCCGGGCGTTCGGGGAAGTCGAAGTCGACGGCGTCGGCCACGTCGAGGCGCTCGACCAGCCGCTGGGCGCCGGAGAAGTCCCGGACAAGGCGGCGTCCGGAGCCCGTCGCGCGCAGGTCGCCCACGATCTCGTCGGCGCCCTCGACGCCCGCGGTGACCAGTTCGAGCCGGAGCGTGGAGAGGTCCTGCTCGGCGAACGCGTCCAGGGCAAGCGGCAGACAGCGCACCAGGGTCCGGCGCTGCTCCGCGTTCATCCGTGCGTACAGCTCCCGGACGACCTCGATGACGAGGGAGCCGTGCGCCGTCTCGTCCCGCAGATGCAGGGTGGTGATCAGGGAGTGCATGGGCTGGATGGAGCCGTCCCTGGCAAGGAGCGCGAGCAGCGAGTTGATGCAGGTCTCGGCCACCGCGCCCCAGACCAGGACGGCGACGTCGCGTTCCCACTGCTCTGGCATGTCGGCCAGCAGGGCGCGCAGCCGCCGGTAGGTGACGAGCTGCGGCTGGCGCGGCCTGCTGCGTACGCGGCGCAGCTCCCGGGTGCGGTCGATGGCGAGCATGTGCATGTACGTGTGGAAGCTCTCGTCCACGACGGACTGCTGCACGCCCTGCCGCACCAGCGGGTCGTCGCTGCCGGGGAAGACACCGCGCATCACGAGGTCGAAGGCGGGCTCGGCTATGAGGTGTTCGGTGGCGATGACCCGCTCGTTGTAGCCGATCCACAGGCCCGTCAGGACCTGCCCGCGCTGTTCCGGGGTGGCCGCGAGGAACCGGGGGTGCCCGGCGAACGGCACGATCTCCAGGGGGTAGTCCGGCAGTGCGGGGTCATAGGCGGCCGACGTGTCGAGGGCCCCGGGACTGGTCGTCACCGCGGCCCTGCGTGGCCAGGCGGCCACCAGGCGGCGCAGTGTCGCGCTGCCGACGCCGTCCTCCTCGGTCCACCCTCCGGCCGCCCAGGTCGTCACCAGGTCCGGCTCCTCTCGCATCGGCCCTCCCGGCCTCGTGGTCGCGGTGCCGGTGCATCGTCACCGGCTGCTCTTGGCGGTTTCTTGAACGGGACTTGGCCGCGCCCGAGGGAGCCTTCTGGAAGCCGTCGGGGGGTGCCAGGATGGCCGCCGGGTCCTCCCCGCACTCCCCCGTCGGGCGTGACCGTCTCCCCCGTGCAACCCACTGTGAGGACGCATCATGTTCGTTCCGCTCACCACGGCCGACTTCCTCGACCGCGCCGAGGCGGCCGCCGCCGGGCGCACCGCGCTCGTCGACGAACCCGACCAGCCGGCGGGCCCGTTGCCGACGACCACGTACGGCGGGCTGCTGCGGCGGATACGGGCCTGGCAGGCGGGACTTGACGCGCTGGGCGTCGGCGAGGGCGAGCGCGTCGCCGTCGTCAGCCCCAACTCGGCCCGCCTCCTTGAGCTGTTGTACGCGGTCCCGGCGAGCGGCCGGATCTGCGTGCCGGTGAACCATCGGCTCACGCCCGAGGAGATCGCGTACATCCTGCGGCAGTGCGACGCCTCGGTCGTGTTCGTCGACCCGGAGGTCGAGGCGGCGCTCGGCTCGGTCGAGGGGCCGAAGCGGTTCGTGCTCGGCGAGCAGACCGAGACGCAGGTCATGCGGTACGACATCGCTCCGCGCCCCTGGTCGCGGCCGGACGAGAACGCGGTGGCGACCCTCAACTACACCTCGGGCACCTCCGCGCGTCCCAAGGGCGTGGCGCTGACCCACCGCGCGATCTGGCTGAACGCGATGACGTTCGGCGTGCACGGCCGGATCTGGGAAGGGGACGTCTATCTGCACACGCTGCCGACGTTCCACTGCAACGGCTGGGGAGTGCCGTTCCTGCTCGCCGGGCTCGGCGCCAAGCAGGTGCTGCTGCGCCGGGTCGACGGCGCCCGGATCCTGCGGCGGGTCGAGGAGCACGGCGTGACCCTCGCGTTCGGCGCTCCGGCGGTGTGGGACGCCGTGCTGCGGGCGGCGCGGCAGTGGACCGGGGAGACTCCGGGGCGGGGCAGGGTGCGCGTGGTGTGCGCGGGCGCACCCGTCAGCGAGCGCCTCGTCGCCCAGGTCGAGGAGGAGCTGGGCTGGGAGTTCCTGCAGGTGTACGGCCTGACGGAGACGACGCTGCTCACCTTCAACCGGCGGCCGCCGGGCGCCCCCGGGAGCGGCGGTCTGACGCGGGCGGGCGCGCCCGCGCTCGGCGTGCGGCTGCGGACGGGGGCGCGCGGTGAGGTCCTGGCGCGCTCCAACATGGTGCTCGACGGCTACTGGCAGGACGAGCGGGCGGACGCGGCGGCCCTTGACGGGGGCTGGTTCCGCACCGGCGACGTGGGCGCCTTCGACGAGGAGGGGCAGCTGTCGCTGTTCGACCGGCTGAAGGACGTCATCGTCACCGGCGGGGAGAGCGTGTCGTCGGTGGAGGTCGAGGACTGTCTGCTGAGCCATCCCTCGGTCGCCGGGGCGGCCGTGATCGGCGTGCCGGACGAGCGGTGGGGCGAGACCGTCAAGGCCCTGGTGGTCCCGGCGCCGGGCGCCGAGCCCGCGGAGGACGAACTCATCGCCCACTGCAAGCAGCGGCTCGCCCGGTACAAGGCACCCACGTCCGTCGAGTTCCGCGACACCCTGCCCCGCACCAGCAACGGCAAGGTCCAGAAGGGCGGCCTGCGGGAGCCGTACTGGACGGGCCGGGACCGCCGCATCAACTGACGACGGTACGACTCCGTGGGACCGGCCGGTGACGGCGGCCGGTCCCACGGAGTCGTACCGTCGTCAGTGCTGGAGGCACATCCGTCCGACCGACTCGTCCCGCAGGATCCGGGTGAACAGCACCCGCAGCTCCCGCCCCGGGTCCACGCCCAGCTCCTGGGCCAGGGCCCGCCGGATGCGGTGGTACACGCGCACCGCCTCCGCCTGCCGGCCCACCTCGCACAGCGCGACCATCAGCAGCCAGCCGAGCCGCTCGCGGTTGGGGTACCGCGCGCTGAGCGCGGCGAGTTCGGCCACGGCGGAGCCGTTGTCCCGCCCCCACGCCAACTCGGCCTCCCAGAGGGCCTCCCACGTCATGAGGCGCAGCTCCTCGAGGCGCGCCGCCTCGCGCACGGCGGGTTCGTAGTCGCCCAGTTCGGCGTAGGGCGCGCCGCGCCACAGCGCGAGTGAGGCCTCAAGGGCCCGGGTCGACTCCGCGAAGCGGCCCTCCCGCAGCAGTTGCCTGCCGTCGCGCAACTGGCCCTCGAAACGGCAGGCGTCGACCCGCTCGGGTTCCACGGCGAGTACGTATCCGTGCGGTTCCCGGCGCAGGACCCGGTTCCGTCCCCGTGGCGGGCAGTCCGGCTCCAGTTGGCGGCGCAGATGCGAGACATAGCTGTGCAGGCTGGCGACCACGTTGCCGGGCGGTCCGGCCGGCCAGATGGCCTCGGTGAGCCGCTCCGCGCCGACCACCTGTCCGGGCGCCAGCAACAGGGCGGAAAGCACGGCCCGTTGTCGCGCGGGGCCTAGCAGCAAAGGACCGTCGGCCGACCACACCGCGAGTGGCCCGAGGATGTTGAACGACAACTCACCCGACAATTGCGCAACACCTTTCACAGACATCACATTCTCCCCCTGGTAACACTGATTTCCGGTGGTCACCGATATCCCCCTGCCGATGGTCAGATGCCGCTGGTCGGATGCCGATGGTCGTAATGACGCCTGCACCGACGGTCAGGGTTGTTGGCCGGTCCGCGCCTGGACTTTTCCATGTGTGCCGCATGAGTAAAGAGAGGGAAACTTTCCCCACTATGACCGCGCGTTACTCTATGCCGCACGCCCTTTGCTCGCTTTTGCCAACGACCTGTCCTGATGGCGCGAAAACGCGGTTCCGTCGACGCTTTTGCGTGAGATACGTTGAGAAGTTGGGCAACCGCTCCGAGGATCTTGGAACGGTGCCCGCCGCCGCCCGTGCGGACCGAAGGCATCGCACAGTTCACTCATTCCCGCACGCATTTCCGTACGGATATCAATCACTCAGTGCTTAATTCGAGACAGCAACGCACTTGAAGTAACAACAATTTTCAGCGGGCGGCCGAATATCCGGGTTGCGCCCGGAGAGAATCGATTCACCCGGCGGAAACGGGGGTCACCGGGCCGCGCGCACGGCGGGCGGCCACTCGCCCGAAGAGAGAAAGCGGCGCACCGAGGCCGCCGCGCGCCGCCCTTCGGCGGCCACTGCCCCGGCGGGCCGCACCGCGTGTGTCGCGTTCCCGGCCGCGAAGACGCCGGGGACCGCCGTGCGGAAGGCCGCGTCGATCGCCGGGCCGCGTGTGCCGGGGGCGAGCGGCACCCCGCCCCGGCGCGCCAGTTCGTGGTCGGGCACGAAGTCGCCGGTGAAGACGACGGTGTCGCAGGCCAGTCGGGCGAGTCGGCCGGTGCGGTGCCGTACGAGCACGGCGGAAAGCCGCCCCCGGCCCGCCAGTTCGCTCACCACGGTGTCGGTGAGGAGCGGGACGCCATGCCGCAGCCGGGCCTCGGCGGCGCGCCAGGGCGTGGTCCCGTGCCGGGGCTCCGCGGTCACCTGGGCGGCCACGGCGACGCCCGCGCGCCGCAGCGTGTCGAGCGCGGCGTACGCGACGGGCCCGGCGCCGACGACCACGGCCCGCGTCCCGATGCGCTGGCCGTACAGATGGACGGCCTGCTGGAGTTCGCCGGTGGTGTAGACGCCCGCGGGGCGGCTGCCGGGCACGAGGCGGGCGCTGCGGGGGCGTTCGCGGGCGCCGGTCGCGAGGACGATCGCCCGCGCGGTGACGCGCTCCAGTCCTTCGGGCGACGTCGTGTCGAGGGTGCGGGGTCCGGCCCATCCGGTGGCGGTGACGCCGGTGCGCACGGTCGCGCCCGCGCGGACCGCCGCGTCGACGAGGCTCCGCGCGTACCGGGGCCCGCTCGTGCCGGGGCCGGTGAACCCCGCGAAGGTGCGGGCGCCGAAGCCCCCGTGGTCGCAGTGGCGCGGCACGCCGCCCGCCTGTTCCTCCCGCTCCAGGACCTCGACGCGGCCCGCGCCCGCGGCGGCGAGCCCGGCGGCGACCGTGAGTCCGGCGGGTCCAGCGCCGACGATCAGCACATCGAGGGTGCGCTCGCGCCTCATCGCGTCGCCAACCAGTCACGTCGGTCGAAGAGTTCACGCACGGCGGCCCCGCAGTAGAACCCTTGGCACCGCCCGCCCCGCGCGCGCGTGCGCCGCCGCAGGCCGTCGAGGGAGCCGGGCGCAACGGTGCTCGCGAGCGCGTCGCGGATCTCGCCGCGCGTGACGCGCTCGCAGTGGCAGACGAGGGCACCGTACTCCGGGTCCGCCGCGATCAACTCGGCCCGCTGGTACGGACGGGGGAAGTTCTCACCCAGGTTGGGCATTGTCACGGGCGCCAACTCCCTCGACTCGCCGCCCAGATCGAGGCCGCAGTCGGCGAGCAGGCCGGTGACGTACGCCGCGATGGCCATGGACGCGGTCAGGCCGGTGGAGCGGATGCCGCCGACGGTGACGTACCGCTGCCCGGGCCGGGCGTGGATCTGGTAGTCGTCGTCCTCGGTCGCCGCGCGCAGGCCCGCGTAGACGGCGGTGACGTCCTCGTCGAGGAGTTCGGGCAGGATGCGGGCGCCCTTCTCACGCAGCCCGGCGAGCCCCTCGGCGGTGGAGCCGGTGGCCTGCTTGTCGTCGAGGTCCTCCGCCGTGGGGCCGAGCAGCACGTTCCCGTACACGGTCGGCGCGACCAGCACGCCCTTGCCGAGGGCCGTCGGCACCGGCAGGAGGATGTGGCGTACGAGATCGCGGGCGAGCTTGTCGAAGACGATGAGCTGGCCCCGGCGCGGGGTGACGGTGAAGGTGTCGTGGCCGAGCATGCGGTCCACGGTGTCGGCGCCCAGGCCCGCCGCGTTGACGAGGTAGCGGGTGCGGACGTCGCCGCGGCTCGTGCGCAGGGTGTGCGGGGTGCCGTCGGCCGCGTCGCCCTGACCGACCGCTGTGAGGCGGCAGTTGAGGTGCAGGTCCACGCCGGAGCGCACGGCCTGCGTCGCGAACGCCAGCGGGGTCGTCCACGGGCAGATGATGCTCTCGCCGGGCACCTCGAGGGCCCCGAGCGCGCCGGGGCCCAGGTGCGGTTCGCGGGCGCGGACCTCGGCGGCGTCCAGCAGGGCGGCCTCGTCGTGGCCGTTGCGCCCGGCCTTCTCCAACAGGCTTGGCAGCGCCGCGAGTTGCTCCTCGTCCCAGGCGACCAGGAGCGCGCCGACCCGCTCCACGGGGATGCCGCACTCGGCGGCGTACGCGGAAAGAAGGCGCTGCCCCTCGCGGACAAGGCGGGCCTCCAGGGAGCCCGGCACGGCGTCGAACCCCGTGTGCAGGATGGCCGTGTTGGCCTTCGACGTGCCCTCGCCCACGTCGTCCGACGATTCCACGACGGCGACGCGCAGACGGTACCGGGCCAGTTCGCGCGCGAGCGCGGCGCCGACCACTCCGGCGCCGACGACGGTGACGTCGTAGGGCTCTGACGGCAGGCTCCCGGACCTGGTGACGAGCCCCGTACCGTCCTGGTTCATGCGGGGTGACGTTCCATCAGCGCCGTCACCTGCGTGCGGAAGGCGGCGCGGCGCTCGGCCGCCTCGGCGGGGCCGATCCGCGGTTCGTGGACGGCGGCGGGGCGCCAGTCGGGCACGACGTCGCGCAGGCCGAGCCGCGGGTCCAGGCCGAGGCGGGCGACGGCGCCCACGCCGAGGGCCGTGACGTCGGGCAGGTCCGAGACCTCCACGGGCAGTTGGAGCAGGTCGGCCTGGGTCTGCATGAGCAGGTCCGAGCGGGTCAGGCCGCCGTCGACGCGCAGGCTCCGCAGCGGTTCGCCGAGGTCGGCGGCCACCGCGTCGGCAAGTTCGGCGACCTGGGCCGCGATGCCCTCGCACAGCGCGCGCACCAGGTGTCCAGGCGTGGTGTCCAGGCCGAGGCCGGTCAGCGAGCCGCGCAGGTCGCCGCGCCACCAGGGGGCCGCGAGCCCGGCGAGCGCGGGCACGAACGTGACGCCCCCGGCGTCGGGGACGGCGGAGCCGACGGGGTCGAGGTCCTGGGCGCCGCCGATCACGCCGAGGTCGGTGAGCCAGCGGACGGCGGACGCGGCGGTGTAGACCTGCCCGTCCAGGCAGTAGCTGCTGCGCCCGTCCAGACGCCAGGCGAGACAGGCGACGAGCCCGGAGTCGCCGCGGCGCGGCCGGTCGCCGGTCTGGGCGAGCAGGAACGCGCCGGTGCCGTAGGTGCACTTGGCGCTGCCCGGCTCGGTGACGTCCTGGGCGAGGAGCGCCGCCTGCTGGTCGACGAGGAGCCCGGTCAGCGGGACGTCCTGGCCGAAGGCCTTGGTGGTGCCGATCTCCCCGGCGGCGTCGACGACGCGCGGCAGCCGTTCGCCGGCGAGCCCGAACACGTCCAGTGCGCGCTCGGACCAGGTCGCGGAGTCCAGGTCGAGGAGCTGGGTGCGGCCCGCGGTGGCCGCGTCGGTGACGAAGGCGCCGGTGAGGCGGTGCACCAGCCAGGCGTCGCTGGTCGTGACCACGCCGCGCCGGGTGAGGTGGCGGCGTATCCACGCCATCTTCGGAGCGGCGAAGTACGGGTCCAGGGGCAGGCCGGTCAGCGACTTCAACTCGGCCGCGTGCTCGGCGAGTTCCGCGCACAGCGGCTCGGCGCGCCGGTCCTGCCACACGAGGGCGTCGGTCAGCGGCTCGCCGGATGCGGGGTCCCAGGCGAGGACGGTCTCGCCCTGGTTGGCCAGGCCCACGGCCGCCACCGGCTCGCCCGCATCGGCCAGGGCGGCGCGGCCCGCGTCGAGCACGGAGGAGAGCAGGTCGTCCGGCGTGACCTCGACGAGGCCGCCGGGCAGATGGCGCGGGCGCACGGGCGCGGTGCCGGAGCCGATCACGCCGCGCTCCGGGCAGACGACGAGCGCCTTCGTGCCGGAGGTGCCCTGGTCGACGGCGAGTACGGGGCCGGTCATCGACGCCCTCCGCGACGCGGCGCGCAGTAGGTCATGATCACTGCGGAAGCCTGCTACAGCGGGCGCGACCCCGTCAAGGGATCGCATGCCTCAAATGCCGCATTCAAGGCCGACGTTGAGCGGAAGGGAACGCAATGTTCACACCGGCGCGCCGCGTTGACACAACTTGGTCAAGAAAGATTCGAGGACCAACCGGTAACCGGAGGACTCGGCTCTACACTGACCGCCGAACAACATCAGCCACTCACACACCACTTCACGACTACTTTCACGCCAGAATCACACCAGAAGCACGCAGGACCATCGCCAAGCACGCCGCACCATTGCCAAGCACGCCAGACAATCGCCTGCGGACACCCCCCACCCGCTCGGAGCCAGAGCCCAGAGGACCCATGCCGATGCCGTTAGCCCGCCCGGTGTACCACCCGGCCGGTCACGACGCTCCCCTGCGCGCCGTGCTCCAGGACCTCAAGGCAGGCCGCTGGGTGTCGACGAGAAACCTGCTCACCGAGACCCCCGACTGGGGACTGTGGACGCAACGTACGCAGATCCTGGCGGCGGCCCTCGCGGGTTCCGACGTGGTGCGCGCGTGGCTCTCCGAGGAGCCGCGCAGCGTCGCCGCGACGATCCTGCACACCCGCGTCACGGTGGAGCGCGCCCTGCGCGCGCACCGCGCGGGCCACCGGCACACCAACGAGCTGTGGCGCGAGGCGAACGAGGCCTGCCGCCGCGCCTCGCAGACCGCGCCCGAGGACCCCGTCCCCTGGATCTGCCTGCTGGCCCTCGCCCAGCTCGACGAGGGCCAGCGGTGGGACGAGCACCGCGTCGCGGCGCCGGAGCCGATGCTCTTCCCCGGCCCGTGGGGGATCCTCGCCGAGGCCGAGAAGCGCGACCCCGGCAACCGCGAGGCGTACCACCGCATGCTCCAGTTCGCCTACAACCGCAGGCGCGGGGCGCCGCTCACCGAGGCCGTGAACTTCGTGCACTGGGCGTCCGCGGCGGCGCCCGCGGGCTCGGCGCTGCACGTCCTGCCGCTGTACGCGCGCGTGGAGCGCTACCGCCGCGAGGGCGGCAACGAGCGCGCCCTGGACCTGCACTGGGTCGCGGAGGACGCGACGCGCAGCGCGCTCAGGGCGCTGCAGCTGTGGTTCGACCACGCGCTGCCGGAGGCCACCTCACTGCTCGACCTCAACCACCTGGCGCACGCGCTGTGGGGTGCCCATCAGTTCCACGACGCGGTCCGGGTGTTCGAGGCCCTGGACCCGTTCTTCACGGTCGTGCCGTGGACGTACCGCACCCAGTCGCCCAGTGACGCGGACGCGGCCGCCGAGGCCTTCGTCCAGGCCCGCCAGCGCTGCTACCACGCGGCGCGCGGCCCTGGCTCCGGCCCGCACGGCTGATCCCCGCCCCTCTCAAGACCCCACACCACCGCACCCCCGCCACCCCCCGCTCATCCCCGGAGGTTCACCAGTGTCCCGCACCACCGTGTCGTCGAGCTCCGTCCCGGCGCCCGCGCTCCCGGACGAGGAACAACGGCTCAGAGAGCTCGGCTACCAGCCGGTCCTGGCCCGCCGCATGGGTGGGTTCGGCAACTTCGCCATCAGCTTCTCCGTCATATCCATCCTGTCCGGCTGCATGACGATGTACGGCTTCGGCCTCGGCACCGGCGGACCCGCGGTGATGATGTGGGGCTGGGCGGGTGTCGGCCTCATGGTGCTGTTCGTGGGCCTGGCGCTCGCGGAGGTCACGAGCGCCTACCCGACGTCGGGCGCCCTCTACTACATGGCGGACCGGCTCGGCGGGCGGCGCTGGGGCTGGTACACGGGCTGGCTGAATCTGCTCGGCCTCCTCGGCGCGATCGCGGGCATCGACTACGGCGCGGCTCTGTTCAGCGGCGCCCTGCTGAGCATGCACACGGACTTCACGCCGACGGCCGGCTCCACCTTCGTGATCTTCTTGTGCATCCTGCTCCTGCACGCGCTCCTGAACCTCTTCAACGTCCGCCTGGTCAGCCTCTTCAACTCCATCTCCGTGTGGTGGCACCTGTCCGGCGTCGCGGTGATCGTCGGTGTCCTCGCGATCGTCCCGGACCACCACAAGTCGCCGTCCTTCGTCTTCGGCGAGTTCGTCAACGACAGCGGCTGGTCGAGCCCGCTGTACGTGGCCATGATCGGTCTGCTGCTCGCCCAGTACACGTTCTCGGGGTACGACGCGTCGGCGCACCTGTCGGAGGAGACCAACAACGCGTCCGTGACCGCCGCCCGCGGCATCGTGCGGGCCATCTGGGTCTCCTGGATCGCCGGTTTCGTGCTGCTCGCCGGTCTCACCTTCGCGATCCAGGACTACGCGGGCACGCAGGAAAGCGCGACCGGTGTGCCCCCCGCCCAGATCTTCATCGACGGGCTCGGCACGTCCGGCGCCACCGCCTTGATGCTCATCGTGATCGTGGCGCAGATCTTCGCGGGCAACGCCGAGACGGCCGCGGCCAGCCGCATGGTGTTCGCGTTCAGCCGTGACAACGCCCTGCCGGGCTCCTCGCTGTGGCGCAAGGTGAGTGCCCGTACGCAGGTGCCGGTCCCGGCGGTGTGGCTGTCGGTCGGCGTCGCGGGCGTCATCGCGCTGCCGTCGCTGTACTCCGCGACCGCGTACACCGCGGTCACCGCCATCAACGTCATCGGCATCACACCCGCGTACGCCATCCCGGTGCTGCTGCGCCTGAAGGCGGGCGACCGGTTCCAGCCGGGCCCGTGGAACCTCGGCAAGTGGAGCAAGCCCGTCGGCTGGATCGCGGTGTGCTGGGTCGCCTTCGTGACGGTCCTGTTCTGCCTGCCGCAGTCGTCGCCGGTGACCACGGACACCATGAACTACGCGTCCATCGCGCTCGCCGCGGTCCTCGCCCTCGCCACCGTCTGGTGGTTCGTGGCCGGGCGCTCCTACAGCACGCCGTCCGCGTACGGCTCGGACAAGGAGCAGGCGGACATCGCGGAGGACATCATCTAGGGCCCTTCCGAGGGTGCCGGCGATCTCTCGCCGGCACCCTCGTCCCACAGGCTCACATGCCGCCCGCCACGCGCAGCACCGCCCCCGTCGTGTACGACGCGTCGTCCGACAGGAGCCAGGAGACGGCGCCGGAGATCTCGTCGGGGCGGCCCGAGCGGCCCATGGGGATGGTGTGCGCGAGCTTCGCCGGGCGCTCGGGGTCCTGGTGGAACTCGGTCCAGATGACGCCCGGGGCCACGCAGTTGACGCGGATGCCGAGCGGGGCGACCTCCTTGGCGAGGCCCACGGTCATGGTGTCCGTCGCGGCCTTGGTGGCGGCGTAGTGGACGTACTGGCCGGGGCTGCCGAGGGTCGCCGCGCCCGAGGAGATGTTCACGATCGCGCCACCCCCGGTGCGGGTCATGTCGCGCACCGCGCGGCGGGCGCAGAGCAGATAGCCGAGTACGTTCACGTCGATGGCGCGGCGCATCCCCTCGGCGTCGGCGTCCGCGAGCGGGCCGTTGGGGCCGCTGACGCCCGCGTTGTTCACCAGGCCCGTGACGGTGCCGAGTTCGGCGGCGGCCGTCTCGAAGAGCCGGTCCACGTCCTTCTCGTCCGTCGTGTCCAGGCGGACGGTGACGCAGCGGCGGCCGGTCGCGCGGACGGCCTCCGCGGTGCGCTCGGCGGCCTGCTCGTCGGAGCGGTAGCCGACGGCGACGTCGTGGCCGTCCTGCGCGAGGCGCAGGGCGATCGCGGCGCCGATGCCTCGGGTGCCGCCGGTGATGACGGTGACGTGCTGCTGCACGGGGCCTCCGTCCGGGGTCGTGGGTGTGGGGGTCACGCGGGGAGGCTGTCCATGAAGCTGCTCACGGAGAAGACCGCGTTGCCGGGGCCCGCCGGGCCGTATCCGGGCGGCGAGGAGAGGCCGAACTCCTCCATCGTCGCGCGGTACTCCTGGAGCAGCCGCACGTGGTACTCCAGGGGCGCGCCCAGCGGGTTGGCCTTGCCGAGCGGCGTCGTCGGCTCCGGGCACCAGGTGGTGAACCGGGGCGTGATCCCCTGCGCCATGAAGTACCTGAGGCCCTCGACGGTGGAGTCGATGGCCTCGTCGACCGTCTTGAACCCGAAGGGCTCGGCCATCTCCACGCCCGCGACGAAGTTGGGGATGACGTTGCGCGGACCGAACACCTCGGCGGAGTCCAGGATGCGCCGGTGCCACTCGTCGCGGCCGACGTAGCGCTCCTTGCCGGGGCAGTACCGCTCGAAGAGATACGGGTCCCACACCTCGTAGTTGGGGTGGTAGATGCGCACGCCGTAGTCGTGGAAGCGCTGCACGTCCGCCTTGGGCAGCGCCTGGGCGACGACCTTGCCGATCCAGCGGCCGGGGAAGCGCTCCTCGATGGCCTTCGCGTACTGGCCGTAGAAGTCGGCCTCGTCCTTGCCGCCGATCGTCGAGGTGACCGCGCCGCCGGTGAGGGTGTACGCCGTGGAGGTCTTCGCGGTGTCGTACTTGTCGATGATCTCCAGCGCCTCCAGGACCTCCTCCACGGGCTTGACGCCGGTGTAGGGGCGGCCCGCGGCCTTGTGCTGGCGCCAGTTGTGGTTGATGTCGCAGTACTGGCACTCCTCCTTGGCGCCGAAGTACTGGCACACCCGGAAGACCGTCAGGTAGACCAGGTAGCCCCACTGGATGGTCGGGGCGACCTCCATGACGGACTTGCCGTTGGCGAGCTTGTGCCGGTAGTAGTCCGGCATCGGCGGCAGGCCCACGTCGGAGATGCGCTGGCCGTCCAGGTAGAGGCCGAGCAGTCCGTCGGCGTCGGCCGCCACGCGGTACGGCGAGGACGGGTTCACCCGCACCGACACCACCGTGCGGCGCAGCTCGTAGGGGCCGCCGGTGAGCACGATCTCCTCCGGCGGGCGGCGCAGCGCGGCCTCGCCCAGCTCCGGCAGGGTGCCGTGGTCGAAGGAGAAGATGAAGTACGACTTCGGCTTGATGTCGCCGGAGGCCTCGTTGGCGCTGTCGCTGAGCGCCGACTCGTCGAAGGCGATCCCGCCGCGCAGCAGGTCCTCCTTGATGACGGCCTCACGCGGCACCTGCGAGTGCCGCTGCATGAGTCCTTCGATCAGCTCCGTACGCCTGGGCATGGGGCGGGCACCTCGGATCCTCTTGAGCTTTGACGTTATTCGACTGTTGTTTGGACGCATTTGTACGTGTACGTCCACTTTTGCCGCAGCGCTCGGGGTCGCCGTGTGCAAGGTCCACGCTAATACCGGCCCGCGCGGCGCCGAATCCGCCTCCGGTTTTGGCGGGAACCCAGGCGCCGGGCCTGCGCGTTCTCCAAGTCAGCACAGCCCGAACCGACGCACAGGGGGCGCCGATGACCGATCTGATCCCGGGAGGCAATCTGCCGCTGCCGGACGGCGCCCTCACGCTCCGCGTGCCCGGCCCCTTCGACCTGTCCGTGGTGATCACGGGCGACAGCGGCAAGGTCGCGGGCGACGCCGACTTCGTCTTCTACAACCAGCCCGCCGCGCCCGGCGCCCGCCTCAGCGGTGACACGGTCACGGTCGACACCCGCCGCCTGCGCACCGGCGCGAGCCGCGTCACGGTCGCCGTCAGCCCCGCCGAGCCCGGCACCCCGCTCGGCCGGCTGCCCTCGATAGCCCTCCAGGTCAGCGGCCTGCGCGGCGAGACCGTCGCCCGCTTCAGGCCACCGCGCCCGGACCACGAGACGGTGCTGCTGCTCGCCGAGATCTACCGCCGCGGCACCGCGTGGAAGATCCGCGCCCTCGGTCAGGGGTACGCGGACGGCCTCGCCGGGGTGGCCCGGGACTTCGGCCTGGACGTGACGGACGACGCACCGCCACCCGCGCCGCCACAGCCGACCCCATCGCCCCGAGTGCCCGCCCGTCCGGCCCCCGGAATCCCCGCCTCATCCGGCAACGTCCCAGCCCCTACCGGCCCCGGATCCCGCACGGCATCCGGCACCCCCGCCCCTCCCCGACCCCGCACCCCCACCGCTCCCCCACCCCCAGCACCCCAGGCGCCACCTCCCACCACCTGGCCCGCACCACCCCCCGCGGCCCACGCCCCACCACCCCCGACCACCGACACCTTCCTCACCCTCGTGAACGCCGCGCGCGCCCAGGCCGGCGCCCCGCCCGTCCGGCTCGACCCCCGGCTCACGGAGGCCGCGCGGGCGCACGCCGCGGGGATGGCGGCGCGCGGGCGGCTCGGCTCCGAGGGCCCGGACGGCGTCTCGCTGCACCAGCGCGTGGCCGCGGGGGGCTACGCGTACCTGGCGATGGGCGAGCATCTGGTGTCGGGCCCGCGCAGCCCGGCCGGCTTCCTCGACTACTGCCTGGGCGACGACCGCTCCCGGCAGACGGTCCTGGAGCGCGCGTACAGCCACGTGGGCGTGGCGCACGTCCCGGCCGCACGCTCCGGGGACGTGTTCTGGACGGCGCTGTGGGCCGAACCGTTCTCCCCGCAGGGCCTGGCCCGCACGACGGCCGACGTGCTCACGCTCACCAACTCCCACCGCACGGCGGCCGGCCTTCGCCCCCTCGCGCCCGACCCCCGCCTCACGACCGCCGCCCAGGCCCACAGCGCCGACATGGTCGCCCGCGCCTTCTACTCCCACACCGCGCCGGACGGCAGCGAGCCCTGGCACCGCGCGGCCGCCGCGGGCAGCCCGCACCGCACGGTCGGCGAGAACATCGCGTGCGGCCAGCGCTCGGCGGCCGAGGTCGTCCAGGGCTGGATGGACAGCCCCGGCCACCGCGCCAACATCCTCAAGCCCGCCTTCACCCACCTCGGCGTCGGCTTCGCGGGCGGCGGCTCGGCGGGGACGTACTGGACACAGCTCTTCGGGGGCTAGGCCGTCGCCACACCTCGGGGCCGGCCCGGCACGGGTGCGGGCACCGCCACCGGGATCCCCGTGCGCGCCGACTCGTACCCCGCCGCCACGATCCGCAACGTACGCAGCCCACCATCGCCGTCCGCGACGTCCATGCCGTCCGTTCCCGGCCCGAACAGGAAGGCGCGCAGCATGCGGGCGTCGAGGTCGACGCCGAAGGGGATCTCGAGGGTGCGGCCGTGGCGTTCGCTGTGGCCGTGGAGCTTCTGGTCGAAGGCGTCCATCTCCAGGGTGGCGTGCTCGCCCACGAGGGTCAGTTCGAGGCCGCCCCAGGTGGGGTGGGAGCGCGGGTGGGACCAGCTGCAGTCGAGGGTGGCGACGGTGCCGTTGTCGTACACCACGGTCACCAGGCCGCTGGTCTCGGCGGCGACCTCGTCGGCGTACAGAAGGTTGTTGGTCTGGGCGTAGACCTCCACCGCGCGGGCCGCGAGCAGGTCGTCGAGGAGGTCGGCGAGGTGGACGGTGTGGTCCATCAGGGCGCCGCCGCCCGCGAGTTCGGGGTCGGCGAACCAGCGGCGGGCGCGGGTCGGCATATGGCCGTTGTTCGCGCCGGACACGGTCAGGACGCGGCCGGTCTCCCCGGCGGCCACGGCCCGCTTCACCGCCGCGTACGCAGGGCTGAAGCGCACCGGGAACGCCACCGCGAGGCGCACCCCCGCGGCTCGGCATGCCGTGACCATCGCCTCGCCGTCCGCCACCGTCGTCGCGAGCGGCTTCTCGCAGAGCACGTCCACGCCGTGCGCGGCGGCCAGTTCGACCAGCGGGCGGTGCCGGGCGTTCTCCGAGCAGACGATCACCGCGTCGGGCCGCCGGGCGAAGACCTCCTCGTACGTGTCCGCGTACGGCACTCCGTGGCCCTCGGCGAACGCCCGGCCGCGTATCTCGCCGGGCGCGGCGAACTCCGTGTCCGGGTCGCTCGCCAGGACCTCCACGCCCGGCATGTCGCGCAGCAGGGTCAGATACGCGGCCGCGTGGACGTGGGCGAAGGACAGCACGGCGACCTTCATCGCGGGGGCTCCTCGGTGTCGGTGGCGGTGTCGGTGGTCTCTGAGGGGCCGGAGGCGGACGCGTGGGCGGGCGTCGGTGCGAGTTCCACCGCGCGGCCGGTCCTGCTCGACTCCACCGCCGCGCTCGCGATCCGCACCGCCTCGATGCCATCGCGGGCGCTCACCCGTGGCCGGGTGGTGCCGTCGTCCCAGGACGCGGCGAACTCGCGGAGTTCGGCGAGGTAGGGGCTCTCCGTCATCGGGCTCGACGGGATGCCTTCGTTCGCATTGCGCGCGCCCTGCGCGGTGATGCGGAAACCGGGCACGGCGGTGGAGTCGTGGCGCAGCAGCCCGTCCGCTCCCGCGACCCGGAACGTCGTACGGAACCGCTGGTCGGGCAGCCCCCACAGGCCGCTGATGTGGCTGATCGCGCCGGAGGTGTGGGTGAGCACGGCGGTGGCGGTGACGACGTCGGCCGGTGCGCCGGTGGCGCGTTCGGAGCCTCGGGTGCGGGCGTGGACGCGGACCACGTCGCCCGCGACCCAGCGGGCGATGTCGATGTCGTGCACCATCAAATCCATGATCACGCCGCCGGACTTGGCGGGGTCCCCGAACCAGGGTGCCCACTGCGGCCGCGCCCCGCCCCGTGTGAAGCGCAGCACGGCGAGCGTGCCGAGGTCTCCCCGGACGACGGCGTCCCGCAGGGCGGCGTACGCGGGGAAGTAGCGCACCACGTGCGCCGGATGGAGTCGCACGCCCGCCGCGTCGGCGGCCGCCGCGATCTCCTCGGCGTCCGGCACGGTCAGCGCGAGCGGCTTCTCGCACACGACGTGTCTGCCCGCGGCGACGGCGGCGAGCGCCAGCTCCTTGTGGGTCGGCGTGGGGGTGCAGATGTCGACGGCGCGGCAGTCGGCGAGGAGGTCGTCGAGGGTGGGCACGGCGGTGACGTCGTGGCCCAGCTCCGCGTACTCGCAGCTGAGTTTCTCGGCGGAGCCGTCCTGGGTGTGGACGCTGACCCGCGCGCCCAGTTCGAGCCAGCCGGGGAGGTGCGCGCGGGCGATGCCGCCCGCGCCGAGCAGGCCGATGTGAAGCGGTGGCATGGAGGATCTGGCCTTTCTCTGTACGACTCTCTGTACGTCTCTCTGGTCGTCGGGATGCCGTCAGCCCTTGGAGCCGGTGAAGGCGACGCTCTGTACGAAGTGCCGCTGCAGGAAGACGTAGACGAGCAGCATGGGCAGGCTCGCGATCAGCGAACCGGCCATCATCACCGGGTAGTTGGTCTCGTACTGGCCCTCAAGGGAGGTCAGGCCCGCGCTGATCGGCATGGCCTTGGGGTCGGTGTTGACGATGAGGGGCCACAGCAGGTCGTTCCAGGCGGTCATGGCCGTGATGACGGCGAGCGCGGCGAGCGCGGGCCGGATCAGCGGCAGCATGATCGACCAGAAGATGCGGAAGGAGCCCGCGCCGTCGATGCGCGCGGCCTCCTCCAGCTCCTTGGGCAGCGCGAGGAACGCCTGCCGCAGCAGGAACGTGCCGAAGGCGCTGAACATGCCGGGAAGGAACAGCGCGGGCGTCGAGTTGAGCAGCCCGAACTGCTGGATGATGTCGTACTGCGGCAGCACGAGCAGTGAGCTCGGCACCATCAGGACGGAGAGGAAGAGCCCGAACAGCACGTCACGGCCGCGGAATCGCATGCGCGCGAACGCGTAGGCGGCCAGCGAACAGAACACGAGCTGGCCCGCCGTGCGCCCGGCGGTGGCGAGCGCGCTGTTGGTGAGCATCTCGCGGAACGGCAGCGCGGTGAAGACCTCGTCGAAGCTCGACCAGTTCCAGTCGTCGGGCAGCACCGTGGGCGGCACCCGGGAGACCTCGGCGAGCGACTTGAGCGCGGTGAGCCCCTGCCAGACGAAGGGGAAGACCATCACGAGCGCGCCGAGCGAGAGCACCAAGTGGGTTGCCAGGGAGCCGGTGTTGATACGCCGCCGGGGCCGGGGAACGGCGGCCCGCGTGCCGGAAGGGCCCGTCCGCGCGCCGGCGATCTCGGTGTCAGCCATAGTGCACCCACTTCCGCTGGAGCCGGAACTGCAGATAGGTGAGGCCCGCGATGAGCAGCATCAGCAGGAAGGCGAGGGCGGCCGCGGCGCCCTGCGCGTTCTCCATGAACGCCCACTTGTAGAAGAGGCCGACGACCGACTGGGTGTCGCCGACGGCGGGGTTCTTCTCGCCCATCATGATGTAGATCAGGTCGAAGGTCTGCAGGGACTGGATCATGCAGATGACCGAGGCGAAGAACAGCGTCGGGCTGAGCAGCGGCAGCGTGATGGTGAAGAAGCGGCGCAGCGGCCCGGCGCCGTCCAGTTCGGCGGCCTCGTAGTAGTCCTGCGGGATCGACTTGATGCCCGCCATGATGATGATCAAGTAGTAGCCGGTGGTCGACCAGACCATGACGGCGCCGATGGCGAACACGGCCGTCGAGGGGTCGGAGGCCCAGTAGTGCCGGTCGACGCCGAACCAGCCGAGGATCTCGTTGAGCAGGCCGAAGTCGCCGTTGTAGAGCCAGTTCCAGACGAGGCCGACGGCGACGGGCAGCGTCACGAACGGCACGAAGTACAGCGCGCGGTAGACGGAAACCCCGCGCAGGCCACGGCGGTTGAGGAGGGCGGCCACGACGATCGCGAGCGGCAGCGCGAGCAGCCCGATGCCGCAGTAGACGAGCGTGTTGCCGAGCGCCTGCCAGACGGTCACGTCGCGCAGCACGCGCGCGTAGTTGTCGGTGCCGGTCCAGGTGTGGCCGCCGAAGGGGCCGAACTCCGTGAAGCTGAAGTAGAACGTCTGGATCATCGGCCAGAAGTAGAAGACCGCGAAGCCGATGCCGAGCGGCGCGATGAACCCGTAGGCGGCCCGCTGACCGCGCGAGGCGGGCCGCCGCGCCGCGGCCCTGGGTGCCCGGCGCCCGGCCGACTTCGCGGCCGCCGTGGCGGGAAAGAGACTCATCAGCTGCGCTCCTCCTTCAGGGCCCGGTCCATCTGCTCGCCCAGGGTGCGGGCGGCGCCCTCGATGCCGCCCTTGCCGCTGAACGCGGCGCCGAGGAGCGGGTATTGGAGGTTCTCCCAGACGGCGGTGTTCTTCGAGCTCGGATACGGGACGCCGTACTTCTCCATGTCGATGAAGTGCTTCAGGTCGAACTCGGGCATCGACTTCAGCCAGGCGTCCTGCGTGCCCGCGTAACTGGAGATCGTGACGCCCGACTTCGCCTGGATCTCGGCGGCCCTGCGGCCCGCCATGAAGTGCACGAACTTCCAGGCAGCGGCCTTCTTGTCGCTCTTCGCGGAGATCACGTTGGCCAGGCCGTGGATGACGGTGGTGCGCTCGCGGCCCTTGGGCAGCACGGTGACGCCGCCGTGGTCCTTCAGGGCGGGCACCGCGTACATCTGCCCGGCCATCGCCGACAGGTCGTGCACCATCGCCGCCTTCTCCGACCAGAAGCGCACCCGGCCGATGTTCTCCACCATGGCGCTCTGCGGCGGCGACCAGCCGCGGTCGATCATGTCGGTGAGGAAGCGCAGCCCCTCGATGGAACGCTCGTCGCCGAAGCCGGAGTGCCCGTCGCGCAGCACATAGCCGCCCGCGGCCTGGATGGCGGGGTAGAGGACGATCTGGCGCTGCATCTCGGAACAGAAGCCGTGCACGCGCTCGCGCGGGTTGGTGAGTTCGGCGGCCGCGTCCCGCAGGTCGTCCCAAGTCCAGGTGGTGTCGGGGTACTTGATGCCCGCCTTGTCGAAGAGCGCCTTGTTGTACCAGAGACCGATGGTGTCGAAGTCCTTCGGCAGGCCGTACTGGGTGCCGTCGTACGCGTAGAGCCGCACGAGCTGCTCGGGGTGGCGGTCCACCGGGGTCGCGTCGCGCGCGATGTGCTCGGACAGGGGCTCCAGGACGTCGTGGGCCGCGTACAACTGGAAGTTGACGGCGTTCATCCAGAACACGTCGGGGGCGGTGCCGCCGCGCATCGACGTCTTCAGGGTGGTCCAGTAGCTCGCCCACGGCGTCAGCTCGATGCGCACCGAGATGTCCGGGTGCTCCTTCTCGAACGCCGCGATGATCTGCTTCATGCCCGGGACCTGTGCGGGGTCCCACATTCCGTACGACAACGTGGTGCGCCCGCCGCCTTCGGTGCCGCCGCCCCCGTCCGAGCAGGCGGCGAGCACGGGTGCCGACGCCGCCGCGAGGCCTGAGCAGAGGAGGGTCCTCCTGCGCATGCGCGCCTCCGCGTGTTGTTGGGGTTTCAGAGGGGTTGGGGTGCAGGGGTGGGGTCGAGGGGTGGCCACCGGCCGCGTGGGGCTGGTCGGCCGGGGTGGCCACCGGCCGCCCGGGGCTAGCCGGCCGGGTCCGCGAGCAGTTCCTCCTCCACGCGGTCCAGCGCTTTGCGTACGGCGCCGAGCGCCACCCCGCGTTCGCCGAGCTCGCTCAGCGCGATCCGCGGGGCGTGCAGCGTGAGGGAGCGCAGCCGCTCGTGCAGGAGCGGCACGAGGTGGGTGCCGAGCGGGGTCGCGCCGCCGGTGAGGACGACGAGTTCGGGGTCGACGGCGAGGGCGAGGGCCGCGATGCCGGGCGAGAGGCGGTCGGCGAAGTCGGCGATCGCGTCGAGGGCGCGCGGGTCGCCGGTGTCCGCGGCGCGCGCGAGTGCGGCGACCTCGGACTCCCCGGCGCGCTGCCCGTCCTTCCAGGCGAGGGCCTCGTGGGCGGTGTTCATGCCGAGCAGCGGGAGCAGGCCGAGTTCGCCCGCACCGCCGCGGCCACCGCGGTGCAGCCGGCCGTCGATGGTGAGGCTGCAGGAGACGCGGTGGCCGGTCAGGACGCAGACCACGTCACTGGCGAGCGTCGCGGCGCCCTGCCAGCGCTCGGCGAGGACGGCGAGGTTCACGTCGTTCTCGACCAGCGTGTGGCCGCTCTCGCCGTCGGCGAGCAGCCGGCCGAGGTCGACGCCGGACCACTCGGGCACGACGAGGGAGGTGATGAGGCCGCCCGAGTCGACGACGCCGGGTACGCCGACGCAGCGGGCGAGCACCAGGTCGCGCCGGACGGTGTGGGCGTCGAGGAAGTCGTCCAGGCCGTCCTGGAGGAGCGCGAGGCGGGGGCCGCCGCCCAGTTCGGGGTCGATGTCGGCGCGTTCGGCGGCGACGACGGTGCCGCCGAGGTCGGTGAGGAGCAGGACCATCTTGTGCAGCCCTATGTCGGCGCCGAGCACGTACCCGGCCTCCACCCGGAACCGGAACCTGCGCGCGGGCCGCCCCCGCACCCGCTCCCCCGCCTCCGCCTCGGTGACCCACCCCTGCGCGGTGAGCTCCTCCAGGGCCGCGTCGACGGTGGGCCGGGACAGGCCGGTGCCCGCGGCGAGTTCGGCGAGGGTCTGGGGGCTGCGGCGGTGCAGGGCGCGCAGGACGACGGTGGTGTTGAGGCGCCGCAGGGCGGCCAGGTCATGGCCGCGCGTACGTTTTCGCATCAGTTCTGCACCCCAGGAGGCGTAGTGGGACAGCCCGAGTACGGCCCTGTTGCGGGGCCGTCGCTCGTCTCGCACCGAGATTTGGGAGGAGAGTTGCATAAAGCGGGGCTCGCGGGAAGACCCCGCGCACGGACGTTCTCCGTCCCGCGGCGCGTCGGTACCGTCTCCTGGCCGGGCCACAATCGCTGGTTCATGCAGCGCGCCACCCGCCATCTCGCGGGCGCGGTCGGCATACGCCAGTTCCTCGACCTCGGCAGCGGCATCCCGACCGAGCCGAACCTGCACCGGATCGCCCAGGGCATCGCGCCCGAGGCACGTGTCGTGTACGTCGACAACGACCCGATCGTCCTCGCGCACGCGGCACCGCCGAGGGCGCGAGCACCTTCCCCCCAGGCGGACGTCCGCGAGCCCCACAGAATCCTCGAACTCGCCTCGTCCGTCCTGGACTTCGACCGGGCCGTGGAGATGTACAGGGCGGGCGGCGTCACGCTGGTGCCGCGTTCGCGGGCGCGGGTCGAGCGGCTCTTCGAGCGCTTCGACCTGCTCGAGCCGGGCCTGGTGTGGCCGCCGGACTGGCGTCCCGAACTGGGCGTGGGCGAGGTGCGGGACGAGGGGACGCCGGTGCCGTTGTACGCGGGGGTGGGTCGCAAGAGGTAGAGGCCCCTTTTAGTCGCCTTGACGATAAGCGTGCGTACGTCATATCGTCGAGGTGACGAAAATGGGAGGGGTTTCCATCATGGCCGACATCACCCGGCGCCTTGGCCTGCGCCATCTGCGGTCCGCGCCGACCGCCCACATCCGCCACCACAGGAACGGGCGGCTCGCCCACGACGGGCCGGGGCTGAGCTTCTGGTTCCGGCCGCTGAGCGCCGCGCTGTCCGAAGTACCGGTTGACGACCGGGAGTTGGCGGTTGCCTTCCACGCGCGCACCGCCGACTTCCAGGACGTCACGGTGCAGGCCACGGTGACGTACCGCGTCAGCGACCCGGCGCTGGCCGCCGCGCGCCTGGACTTCTCCGTGGACCCCGACACCGGGTCCTGGCGGTCCGCACCCCTTGAGCAACTGTCCACGCTGCTCACCGAGTCGGCCCAGCAGCACGCCCTGGACGTGCTGGCCCGCACCCCGCTCGCGGAGGCGCTCGCGGACGGCGTGGCGGCGGTGCGCGAGCGGATCGGCGCGGGGCTCGCCGCCGAGCCCCGGCTGCCCGCCACGGGGATCGAGGTCGTCGCCGTCCGGGTGGTCGCGATCCGGCCCGAGCCCGAGGTCGAGCGGGCGCTGCGCACCCCGGCGCGCGAGCGCATCCAGCAGGACGCGGACAGCGCGACGTACGAACGCCGGGCAGTCGCGGTACAGCGCGAGCGCGCCATCGCCGAGAACGAGATGGCAAGCCGCATCGAACTCGCCCGCCAGGAAGAGCGGTTGGTCGAGCAGCACGGCACCAACGCGCGGCGCGAGGCCGAGGAGAAGGCCGCCGCCGACGCCGTACGCACCGAGGCCGAGGCCGCCCGCACGGTGGCCCTCGCGCGGGCCGAGGCGGAGTCCGCCCGCACCGTCGGCGAGGCGCGCGCCGCCGCCCAGCGCTCCTGGCTCACGGCCCACGCGAGCGCCGACCCCGCGGTCCTGCACGCCCTCGCGGCCACGCGGCTCGCCGAGAACGTGCCGCGCATCGAGAGCCTCACGCTGAGCCCGGACGTGGTGACGGGGTTGCTGGCGAAGCTGGGGCACGGGGCGGGGGCGGCGGGACGTGGGGGCGACGGCGGCGCGGGGCGTGGCGCGGGCGAGCGTGGCGGTGGGCGGTCGTGAGTCTCGCCCCGCGCGCCGTCCTCGTACACCGCACCACCGAGTACGAGGAGCTGCTCGCCCGGCACGGCACGCACGGGCAGGCCGCATTCTTCCTGTCCTCGCGCGGCCGGGACATCGACGAGGTGGCAGGGCGGCACCGGCTCGCGCGGCACGCGCTGACCGATGTGGCCGCCGCCGTGCCGCTGCGCTGGCGCAGCGCCCGGGTGGAGCGCGCCGACCTGGACCGGTTCCTGTTCGCACCGGAGGACGTCGTCATCGTGGTGGGGCAGGACGGCCTCGTGGCGAACGCGGCGAAGTACCTGGCCGGTCAGCCGGTGGTGGGCATCGACACCGAGCCGGGCCGCAATCCGGGGGTGCTGGTACGTCACCGCCCCGCCGACGCCGCGAAGCTGCTGCCGCACGCGGCGGCGGGCGCGGCCGGCGCCGAGGAACTCACCATGGCCGAGGCCATCACGGACGACGGCCAGCGGCTGCGCGCCCTCAACGAGATCTACGTCGGCGCCGCGGGCCACCAGACCGCCCGCTACCGCATCGGCTGCGGCGCCGGTCCCGGCACGCCGGGGAGTTCGGAGACGCAGGCGTCCTCCGGGGTGGTCGTCGGCACCGGGGCGGGGGCCACGGGCTGGCTGGGTTCGCTGCGACGACAGTCCGGCGGCGACGGCCCGCCTCCCCCGGAGCCGGACGAGGGGCGCCTGCTGTGGTTCGTACGCGAGGCGTGGCCGTCCCCGGCGACCGGGACCTCGCTCGTACGCGGCGAACTGACCCGCGATCAGCGCCTCTGGCTCACCGTCGAGTCGGACCGTCTGGTGGCCTTCGGCGACGGGATGGAGGCCGACGCGCTGGGCCTTGGCTGGGGGCAGAGCGTGCGGGTGGGGGTGGCGGACGTCGCGCTGCGGCTCGTCGGCTGAGCGCGACGGGCCGCCCGGCCAGGGGATTGCAGCTTTCTCCAAGCTTCGCGTGACGCGGTCGGTGGATCGTGCTGTCCCGGCCGCCCAACCGGTGCGGGCTCGCCCATCCGATCAGAAGGTAGGGACGAGTGATCGAGGCGTCTTTCACCACCGCGGACCTGCCCGCGCGGGAGCGGTTCGAAGGCTGGCACGAGCTGGCCTGCCGCGTGCTCATCCCGACGCACGTGCGCTGCGACGACGAAGCGGACTTCGAGGCCTCGGTTCTGCTGCGCGGCTCGGACACGGTCCAGCTCTCGTCCGGGAAGGTGCGGTCGTTCCACGCGGAGCGCACCCAGAAGCTCGTACGCCAGTCGGATCCGGAACGGTACGTGCTCGATGCCGTCCGGACCGGTAGCGCCGGCATCAGCCAAGGCGACCAGGAGACCACCCTCAAAGCCGGTGACCTGGTCCTGACCGACTCCTCGCTGCCGTTCCGGGCACGGCACAGGACCGGCACGCACGAGACCCTCGCCGTCCCCAAGGCCCTCCTGCCGTTCCCCGCGGCGGAGATGGCCCCACTGATGGCCCGCGGCCTCCCCGGAGACACGGGCATCGGCGCGGTCCTCTCCCACTGCCTGCACGAGGCCGTAAGGCCGGGCACCCGGTACCGGGCCGCGGACATCCTCCGTCTCCTCGACATCGCCACGGAGCTGCTGACCACCCTGCTCGCCCACGAACTCCACACCCTCCACGCACTCCCACCCGAGAGCCACCAACAGGCCCTGCTGGCCCGCATCCAGTCCTTCATCCACCACCACCTCGCCGACCCGGCCCTCTGCCCCCAGGCAGTGGCCGACGCCCATCACATCTCCCTGCGCCGCCTCCAACAGGTCCTGGCCACGGCGGGCATGACCCCCGCGACCCTGATCCGGCGCAAGCGCCTGGAGCGATGCCGACGCGCCCTGGCAGACCCCGCGCAGAGCGCCCGCACCATCCAGACGATCGCCGCCCGCTGGGGCTTCACCAACCACGCCCATTTCACGCGGCTCTTCCGCACCGCGTACGGGATGTCGCCCAGCGAATACCGGGCTGCCCACAGCACGCTCGTGCGCGAACCGGCAAGGGCGTTGCACGAATAGGCAACGACATGCCGGGGCGACTCTGACGTTGGTGCAGGCCACTCACACAGTTGGGACCTTGTGAAGTGCACGGGGCCATGGTGCCTGCAGCGCTCGTTCGCGAGTGAGAGAAGCGGCAGCCACAGCCACGGGGCCGACGGGCCCGGGACCCGCGGCGAGCGGGCCCCGGGCTCCGAACGCCCGGCACGGGCACGAAGATCGCAGGTGGGGGCAGGTGCGCCGGCCCCCGGCGGGTAGGGCAGGATGGGCCGCCGTGTCGCCGGGCGCGGAAGTGCGCCGGTGGGCACGGAGCGAACCGGCCGACCACGGGAGCCCATTGATGGACCGAGCCCTCACCCTGCACGACTGGACGATCGCCGGCGTCGCCGTGGTCTCCGGACTCGCCGCGGCGCTGCTGCTGCGGGCCACGCTGCGCTGGCTCGGGGTGCGGGCGAGCCGTACCCGGTGGGGCGGGGACGACGTGATCGTCGACGCCGCCCGCGCCTTCATACCGTGCGCGGCGATCGCGGGCGGCCTCGCCGCGGCCGCCGCCGCGCTGCCGCTGACCCCGCACACGGGACGCACCGTCACCCTCGTCCTGTCGGCGCTGCTCATCCTCGCGGCGACGGTCACCGCGGCCCGGATCGTCGCGGGGCTCGTGAAGTCCCTGGCCCAGTCACGCTCCGGCGTGGCGGGCTCGGCGACCATATTCGTGAACATCAGTCGCGTGATCGTGCTCGCCATCGGGTTCCTGGTGGTGCTGCAGACGCTCGGTGTATCCATCGCTCCGCTGCTCACCGCTCTCGGTGTGGGTGGCCTCGCCGTCGCGCTCGCGCTCCAGGACACCCTCGCGAACCTCTTCGCGGGCGTGCACATCCTCGCCGCCAAGACCGTGCAGCCCGGCGACTACATCGAGCTGACCAGCGGCGAGGAGGGGTACGTCGTCGACATCAACTGGCGCAACACCGTGGTGCGCAACCTCTCCAACAACCTCGTCATCATCCCCAACGCCAAGCTCGCGGGCACCAACATGACCAACTACACCCGCCCCGAGCAGGAGTTGTCGATCATGGTGCAGGCGGGTGTCGGTTACGACGCCGACCTCGACCACGTCGAGAAGGTCACCGTCGAGGTCGTCGACGAGGTGATGACGGAGATCACCGGCGCCGTCCCCGACCACGAGGCGGCCATCCGCTTCCACACCTTCGGCGACTCCCGGATCGGCTTCACGGTGATCCTGGGCGTCGGCGAGTTCAGCGACCAGTACCGGATCAAGCACGAGTTCATCAAGCGGCTGCACCGCCGCTACCGCGCCGAGGGCATCCCCGTCCCCGCGCCCACCCGGACGGTGACCGTGCGGCAGGGGGAGCTTCCCGTGGTGATCCCGCACCAGCGGGACTCGTCGCCCAAGCCGGTGCCCAAGCCGGTGCCGAAGCCGACGCCGCGCGGCGACGCCCCGGTCTGACCCGAGTCCTCGGACACAGTTCTCAAAGGCCCTTGTATAAGGGGGCGTTGGGGGGCCGCGAAAGCCCCGTAGGGGAGCAAAACCAGTCGCATATGACGAGTGCGCATGACGGGTGCCGCGGGCCGGAGGGCCGTACAGCCCGTTGTACACGGGCAGACGTCCGCTCCTCCGCTTGCAGTGTTCGGTTATTTCCGGCCTAGTGCTAAAAGTAGTTGAAAAGTTACGCCTTGTGGTCACGGAACCGCATGAAGACGATCGGCCCTGCCCTTGCCCGTCTTCGAGGAGGTTCCCGTGACCGTCAACGACCGCCTGTCGCTCTCTCCGGATGCAGCACGGCAACTCGCGACCGCCACCAAGACCGCGCCGCAGATGCGCGGCACCACGCCCCGCTATCTGCTGCGCGCCCTGCCCTGGGTCGACCTCAAGTCCGGCGTGTACCGCGTGAACCGGCGCCGTACCTTCGTGCTCGGCGACGACCGCATCGCCACCCACAACGACGGCGGCTCGCCCCGCGTCGTCCCCGGCGACCTGCGCGAACTGCCCTACCTGCGGGACGCCGAGGACTCCTGCCTGAACGAGCTCGCGGGCGCGTTCACCGAGGTGCACTTCGAGTCCGGGCAGGTCCTCGCCCAGGAGGGCGACCCCGCCGAGCGGCTGTGGATCATCGTGCAGGGCCGCGCCGAGAAGCGCGTGACCGGGCGGTACGGCGAGGAACAGCTCATCGAGGTCATAGGCGACGGCCAGTTCTTCGACCTGGGCGCCTGGTCGCGCGAGGAGCCGACGCCGTACCGCGTCAAGGCCCTCACGCCCGGCACCGCCCTGTGCGCCGAGCGGAGCGCCCTCGCGGGGCTCGCCGAGCGCGACGAGCGGGTGCGGAACTCCCTGACCGCGTACGTCTCCGGCAACGGCGTAAGGCCCGGCGGCGAGGTGCCCGTCGACCTCACGGCCGGCCACGTCGGCGAGCCCGACCTGCCCGCCACGTACGTCGACTACGAGGACGCGCCCCGCGAGTACCACATGACGCTCGCGCAGACCGTCCTGCGCGTCCACACCCGCGTCCACGACGTCTACAGCGGCGACGTCGACCAGACCCGCCAGCAGGCGCTGCTCACCATCGAGGCGCTGCGCGAGCGGCAGGAGTCGGCGCTGCTCAACCACCCGGAGTTCGGCCTGTTCCACAATGTCGCGCCGGGCCAGCGGGTACAGACGCGCACCGGCTCGCCGACCCCCGACGACCTGGACGAGCTCCTGTCGCGGGTGTGGAAGCAGCCCAGCTTCTTCCTCGCGCACCCGAAGGCCATCGCCGCGTTCGGCCGCGAATGTACGCGGCGGGGCGTGCCCCCGGTGACCGACAGCAGGTTCGGCAGTCCGCTGCTCACCTGGCGCGGTGTGCCGCTGCTCCCGTCCGACAAGGTGCCGTTCAGCAACGGCGCCGGCTCCAACGGCTCGGCCGCCGCCGTCGGCACCACGGAGATCCTGCTCATGCGGATGGGCGAGGCCGACCGTGGCGTGGTCGGGCTGCGGCCCGCCGAGGTCGCCGACGAGGTCGAACCCGGCCTGTCCATGCGGAACATGGGCACCGACCAGAAGGGCATCACCTCGCACCTGTTGACGGCGTACTTCAACACGGCGGTGCTCGTCGAGGACGCCATCGCGGTGCTCCGCAACGTCGAGGTGAACAACTACCATGACTACTCCTGATCTCAGGTCGCTGCTGCGGGCTCCTGAGCAGGCGCCGTCCGTGCCCGCTGTGTCATCGCCCGCTGTGCCGTCCGTGCCGGCTGTGCCGTCTGTGCCCGCGGCACCGGCGGCGGCCACGGCCGCCGTGCCGACGGCGGCGCCGGTGATGCCCACGATGCCCGCCACCGGCGCGGCGGCGGCGCCCGCGGAGGTCCCGACGACACCCCCGGCGGAGGTCCCGACGACGCCCACGACGGCGGTCCCGGCAACACCTCCGGCGGAGGTCCCCGGCCTCCCCACCACCGCCCAACCAGGCGTGTTCTCCCCGGAGTCCGCCCGCAAGGACGTCCCGATCCTGCACCGCACCGTCAACGGCCAGCCGCTGGTGTGGCTCGACAACGGCGCGACCACGCAGAAGCCACGCCAGGTGATCGAGGCCGTGAGCGCGTACTACAGCGCGGCGAACTCCAACATCCACCGCGGCGCGCACACCATGGCCCGCGAGGCCACGGAGCTGTACGAGGCGGGGCGCAACGCGGTCGCCCAGTTCCTGGGGGCGCCGTCGCCCGACACGGTCATGTTCGTGCGGGGCACCACCGAGGCCATCAACCTGGTGGCGCAGAGCTGGGGCCGCGGCCACCTCGGCCCCGGTGACGACATCCTCGTACCCGTCCTTGAGCACCACTCGGACATCGTGCCCTGGCAGTTGATCGCGGAGGAGACCCGCGCGCGGGTCGTCCCCGTGCCGCTGACGCCGGACGGCGACATCGACCAGGACGCGTACGCCGACCTGCTCTCCGCCCGCACCCAGATGGTCGTGGTGAGCCAGGCGTCGAACGTGCTCGGCACCGTGCCCCCGGTGCGCGAGATGACGGCCCTCGCCCACCGCTACGGCGCGAAGGTGCTGGTGGACGGCGCGCAGGCGGTGGCCCACATGCCCGTGGACGTACAGGAGTTGGGGGCGGACTTCTACGCCTTCTCCGGGCACAAGCTGTTCGCTCCGACGGGCATCGGCGCCCTGTACGCGACGCCCGAGGCGATGGCGGAGATGCGGCCGTGGCAGGGCGGCGGCAACATGATCGAATCGGTGAGCTTCGAGCGGACGACGTTCGCGCCGATGCCGCACATGATGGAGGCGGGCACCGGTCACATCTCGGGCGTGGTCGGCCTGCTGGCCGCGATCGACTGGCTGCGCGGCTTCGACCAGCAGGCCGTGGCGGCGTACGAACAGGCGCTGATGTCGTACGCGATGCAGGCGATGGCTACCGTGCCGGGCCTGGAGGTGATCGGCTCGGCGGCGGAGCGGATCGCGGTCATGACGTTCACGCTGGCGGGCCACGATCCGGCGTCGGTCGCGAACTGGCTCGACAAGGACGGGATCGCCGTCCGCGCGGGCCATCACTGCGCGCAGCCCGCGCTCGCGCACTACGGCCTGGAGTCCGCGGCCCGCGCGTCGTTCGCGCTGTACAACACGTCCGGGGAGGTGGACCAGTTGGTGGCGTCCCTGCGGCGGCTCCAAGAGGCCGGTCCAGGCGCCGAGAAGGCGTAGGCGGCTCCCGTTCGGGACCCGGTGGCCGTCAGCCGGTGGGGCGGCGGCTCCGGGTCCTGAAGTGGAACACGATCAGTCCGACGACGGCGAAGGACGCCGCCCAGATCAGGCCGAGCCCGAGATAGCGCCACAGGACGGTGTCGCCGAGCGAGCCGCCGACGGAGAACTGCATCGGCCCGAACGACGGGAAGTACTGCAGGACCGGCTTGTTGGCGGCCGGGTTGCCGAGCGGGTTCTGCAGGAACGTGTCGGTGAGCCCGCCCATGATGATCAGGAAGAAGCCCTCCAGGTCGTTCTTGACCAGCACGCCGAGCAGCAGCCCGAGCGAGCCGTAGGTGAGGGTCATGGTGACGAACCCGGCGAGGATCGTGGCCCAGCCGGTGAATCCCGGGCGCCAGTACACGAGCAGCGCGAGGGCGGTGTAGAGCGCGATCGTGCCCGCGACGATGCCGATGGCGAGCATCTTGGCGCCGATGAGGGTGGACTGCCGGAACCCGGCGAAGGCGAGCCGCCTGTCGAAGGCCAGGGCCTTGCGGACGGCGTCGAAGACCACGAACCCGGCGATCATCGTGAGGGAGTTGAGCCCGGCGGTGATCAGCGTGATGTGCTTGCCGTTGACGCTGAGCATCTCGCCCGTCGCGTACAGCTTGAAGTCAAGGCCCTTGTCGCCCGCGATCGACGTCATCAGCAGGTACCAGAGCGGCACGAACAGGACGAGGAGCAGCGCGGCGAGGCGGTTGCGGCTCTGCTCGCGTACGGAGAACTTCAGCGCGGTCGGGAACTGGCCGAACAGCGGGGTGCCCTTCAGGGCGTCAGGCGCCGACATGGGTGCGCTCCTTCACTGCCGTACGCGGCGTCAGGCGCCCGTCGACGAGGTCGGCGAGGACGTCGAAGCGCTCCTGCTCGAAGACGAGGTGGGTGATGACGACGACGGCCTTGTCCCGCTCGTGCAGCTGGTCGACCAGGTCCCAGAAGCGCAGGTACGTCTCCCAGTCGAAGCCCTGGTACGGCTCGTCGAGCAGGAGCACGTCCGGGTCGTGGAGGAGGGCGAGCGTCAGGTTGAGCTTCTGCCGGGTGCCGCCGGAGAGGTCGCCCGCGGCGGCTTCGCGGTACTTGTCGTAGCCGAGCAGCTTCACCAGTTCGTCCGCGCGCTCCAGGCTGCTCAGCCTGTGGGCGGCGGCGAAGTACTGGAGGTGCTGGTCGACGGTGAGGTTGAGGTTGAGTACGGGGTCCTGCGGGCAGTAGCCGAGCTCGCCGCTCAGGCGGACCTCGCCCTCGTCGACGGGGAGCGTGCCCGCGATCGCCTTCAGGAGCGTCGACTTGCCGGAGCCGTTCTCGCCGACCACGGCGACCAGTTGGCCCGGTTCGACCGTGAGGTCCGCGCCGCGCAACACCTGATGTCTGCCGAACGCCTTGTGGATGTCCCGGGCGGCGAGTGCGGGCTCGCGCTCTGTCGTCATGCCTGGCCTCCTTCTGCTTGCGGTGCCGGGGGGTCCGCGTCCGCTTGGGGTTCCGGGGGGTCCGCGTTCAGGCCGGCCGCGTAGATGGTCAGCAGCTCGGGGCCGAGTCGGGCGAGGCCGGCCGCGGAGAGCGGGTCCACGCCGAGGACCGCGGTGAGCTGGTCGCGCAGCAGGAACACCGAGAGGTCGTTGACAAGCAGCAGCGCGGCGCGGACCTGCGGGTCGTTGCCGCGCGACGCGGCCCCGGACTCGGCGAGGGCGTCCAGGGTCTCCCTGCTCACCGCGTACAGGCGGCGGAACAGGCCGCGGCCCGCGTCCGTGTTGGACAGCAGCAGCCTGCGCAGATAGCCGGGCAGCGGCGAGCCGACCGGCAGGTGCCGCAGGAAGACCTCGCCGAGGGTGGCCGTCGCGGCCCCCGTCCCCTCGAACGCCCCCGACCCGTCGCCGGTCAGCTCGCTGAGCAGGCCCTCGAAGACCGTGAGGACGTACTGATCGACCTCCTGGCGCAGGTTGTCCTTGGACCGGAAGTGGTGCACCACGAGCCCCGGCGAGACGCCCGCCGCGGTCGCGATCTGCCGGATGGTGACGACTTCGGGGCCGTGCTCGGCGAACAGCCGCAGGGCCTCGTCGCGGATGACGGCCCGCGTGGTGCGGTCGTCAGGCATTGAACGCATGTACAGCAGACTAAACACTCGTTCAGCGATCTGTCCAGTGCGCGCCCAGTGCGGGCGGAACGCGGGGCTCCGGAGGCCCCTGGGGGAACGCGGGGCTCTTGGGGCGGCGCCCGTCGGCCGTCCGTTGAGGTAGCGGGCGCGGCGCCTCAACGGATGATGGATGCGGTGCTCCGGAAATTGATCGGGACATGTGTGCGGGAAACCCGTCAGGCGGTCGATGACATCGCGACGCCACGCCTGCGAAACTCGTGCCCAGCCGAAAAGAGGGGGTCAAGAAGAGGGCGCCGAGGGGGGCCGGGCACCTTCTTCTCTTCGCGCGACGAGTGCTGCCCTTTGCTGTCCAGTGATGCCATTTGCTGCCACCGGGGGGAACTTCATGCACATCAATATCCTGGGGCCCGTTTCCGTGGCCACGGACGGAAAGCGCACCGGAATACAGGCGAACAAGGTAAGGGCCATGCTGGCCACACTCGCCCTCGACGCGGGCCGGGCGGTCTCGCACGGCGACCTCGCCGACGAACTGTGGGCGGGGCAGCCACTGGGCAACACCCGCAACGCACTGCAGGCGCACGCCACCCGGCTGCGCAAGGCGCTCGACGACGGTCGCCCACCGGAGCGCGGCACGGCGGTGCTCCGCGCGGTGCGCGGCGGCTATCTGCTGGACGTGCCGCCCGGCTGTGTGGACGGCAACCGGTTCCTCGACCTGGCCACACGTGGCGCCGCGGCGCTGCCGGTGGCACCGGAGCGCGCGATCGAGCTGCTCCAGGCCGGTCTGGAGCTGTGGCACGGGCCCGCGCTGCTCGACGCGGGCGACGGGCTGCGGTGCCGGGGCGCGGCCGCGCTCTTCGACGAACGGCGGCTCACCGTCTGGGAGGACCTGGTGCGCGCCCGGCTCGCGGCCGGCGAGGCCTCGCGCGCGGTGGCCGAGCTGCGTCGCCTGGTGGCCGAGCATCCGCTGCGCGAGCGCTTCTGCGAACTGCTGATGCTCGCCCTCTACCGGACGGGGCGGCAGGCGGACGCCCTGGAGTTGTTCCACGCGACGCGGCGGCGGCTCGACGAGGAGTTGGGCGTACGGCCGGGAATCGTGCTGCAGCGCCGGCACACCGAAATCCTGTCCCAGGATCCGGCGCTTTCTCTCTCAACTGTCACTGCCGCCACATGAAACGCCGACAGAATTTCCTTGCCTCTTGAAACATCCGCCCCGCAAGTAATTGCACCCGGAAGTAGATGCGCGCGCCCTCGCCCTTTCCCTCCCGCCGTTCCGGCGGGCCGCCGACGACCGCAGGAGCAGCCGCGTGACTACGTCCGATTCGCCCCACGGGGAGCCGGTCGCGATCGTGGGGATCGCGGAGCTGGATCCGGCGGCCCTCGACGACATCGTGGTCGACGTCGCCCGGTACGGCATACCGCCGATGCAGGCCCGGTCCATGAACCGGATGCAGCTTCTGATGCTGGAGGCGGCGCGCCGGTGTCTGGCCGACGCGGGCCATCCGGCGCGGCCGCTCCCCGCCGAGCGCACCGACGTCGTGACGGGGCTCTGCTTCGCCCTCGACCGGCAGCACGCCAACGCCCTGCGCGTCGAACTCCCCCGCTACGCCCGGGAGGTGGAGCGCGCGGCGGCCGCGGCGGGCGCCGACCCGGACAGCGCGGCGCGCGCCGGGGAGGAGTTGCGCGGGCTGCTGACACGGCGGCTCGGCGGGTCGCCGCACGACCGGGTCGGCGAGATGGCCAGCACGATCCCCGCGCGGATCGCGGCCGCCTTCAAGCTCCGGGGCCGCACCCTCGCCGTGGAGTCGGCGGAGGCCACGTCGTTCGTCGCCCTCGCCCACGCGACGGTCCAGCTCCGCGCGGAGGTGTCGGACGCGGTCCTTGTGCTCGCGGGGCAGCGCCGCGAGAGCGCGTATGTGGCGGCGGCGCTGGCGGCGAAGGAGGGCGGGGCGGGCGTCCGGCCGCTCACCGAGGGCGTCGGCGCGGTGCTGCTCAAGCGGCTCTCCGACGCCGTGCGTGATCAGGACCGTGTGTACGCCACGATCCTCGACTGCACCTTGCGTCACGATCCCCGGCCCGGGTGCTTCCGCCCGTCCCCGTCCGTCGAGTTGTGGCAGCGGACGGCCGCGGAGTCGCTGCGGGCGGCGGGAGTCGCTGCGGACACCGTTCAGTACGTGGAGGGGGTGGGCGCCGCTGTCCCGGGCGGGGCGGACGGCGCGGCGGGCGTCGAGTATGGCGACGTCGTGTCCGGCCTCGGCGACGGTCGCGCCTTCGCCCATGCGGGGCTCGCCTCCGTCACCAAAGTCGCCCTGGCCTTGCGTGGATGCCGATATCCGGGCCAACTGTCCGATTCTGACGGCGAGTTGGGTGATACGTCCGAGCCAGGGACTCCATGGCAGACAGGTGTACGGGACGGTGTGCCCCGGCGGGCCGTCGTGCACGGCGCCTCACTCACCGGGACGTTCTGTCATCTCGTGCTGGAGGAACACTCCGAGCCCGGGGCACCGGCCGAAGGGCGAACAGGTACCGAGGTGCGCCCCGCCGTCCGGAACCGCTCGCGCCGTCCCTGGGCCGCCGCCGCACGCGCCGTGCCCATCGCCGTCGTCGGGCTCGGCGGGCGGTTCGCCGGAGCGCCGGACGCGCGCGGGTTCTGGCGTGTCGTGTGCTCGGGCCGCACCCGCATCGGGCCGGTCCCGGACACAGTGCTCGACCGGGAGCTCTCCCACTCCCCCGGCGCCCTCAGCCTCACCCACACGTACACCGACCAGGGCGGCCACGTACCCGTACCCGACGAGCCGCCCGAGGACCTGGCGGTGCTGCCCCAGCGCTACGCCACCCTCGACGGCGCCCAGCGACTCGCGCTCACCGTCGCCGCGGAGTTGTTCTCGCAGCAGAGCCCGAGCCAGGGACAGGGGCAAGGACAGGGGCAGGGGCGGGGCGGGCGCGGCGTCGTCGCGATCGGCGGCACGCTCGGGCCCCCGCGGGAGCGCCGCGCCCACACGGACCTCGTACTCGGCGGCCTGGACGACACGGTCACCGGACTCGCGGCGCTGGACGGGCTCTCGGCCCTGCAGAAGAAGCGGCTCCTGGAGCGGTTGCGGGAGCGGAGCGGTCAGGGCGACGGCGCTCTGCCGCCCGCGCTCCTCGACGGCTGTCTGGCCAGCGGCGTCGCCGCGCTGCTCGCCAACGAGTACGGACTGCGCGCGGTGCCCCTCGCCGTTGAGGCGGCCTGCGCGTCCTCGCTCGCCGCGCTCGACATCGCCGTCGGCGCGCTGCGCTCGGGCGCGGCGGACTACGCGGTGGCGGGCGGAGTCGAACTGGCTTGCAACGTACGGGACATGGTGCTGTGCTCGGCGCTCGGCCTCCTCTCGCACAGCAGGAACGCCCCCTTCGACGCGGGCGCCGACGGCTTCACGCCCGGCGACGGCTGCGGTCTCTTCCTCCTGAAGCGGTACGACGACGCGCTGCGCGACGGCGACACCGTCCACGGCCTGATCCGTGGCATCGGCGCCTCCAACGACGCCAAGTCGCTCATCGCCCCCGACGTCGCGGGCCAGGTACGCGCCATGCAACGCGCCTTCGCCCAGGTCGACTTCGAGCCCTGCACGGTCGACTACCTGGAGGCACACGGCACCGGCACGAAGGTCGGCGACCGCGTCGAGATCGCCGCGGCGGGCCGCCTGTACGCGGGCGGCCCGCGCGCGGAACCGCTGCGCATCGGCTCGGCGAAGTCCTTCTTCGGGCACACCTTCGCGGCGGCGGGCAGCGCCGGGCTGCTGCGTACGCTGCTCGCCCTGCGGGCAGGCACGCTGCCGCCCAACACGCTGCTGCGGACGCTGAATCCGGCCCTGGACCTGGCCGCCATCCCAGCCGAGATCGCCACCCGGCCCGAGCCGTGGACCCGGCCCCCGGGCCGACCGCGACGGGCCGCCGTCAGCTCCTTCGGCACGGGCGGCATCAACTACCACGTCCTCGTAGAAGAGCACCGAGAGCACTGAGAGCGCTGCGAAGGCCGCCCAGATCGACATGAAGGGCCCGACCACGATGACCTTCACCTTCGGCACCGATGACGACCCCGCCGCCGACATCAAGACCACCGAGGCCACCGAGACCGCCGAGATGTGCCGCGCCGTCGAGCGCTTCGCGCGGCGCGAACTCGGCTTCGTACCACCGTCGTTGGACCGCGACGAGTTCCGGCGGCGCTGGCTGCTCGCGGGCCGCCAGGGCCTGGTCGGCAGCGTGGTGCCGGAGGCCTACGGCGGCAGCGGTCTGGACGCGGTCAGTGCCGCGGCGGTCCTGGAGGCGCTCGGGTACGGCAGCCCGGACACCGGGTTCGCGTTCTCCGTCGCCGCGCATCTGTTCGCCGCGGTGATGCCGGTCGTGGAGTTCGGCACGGAGGAGCAGAAGCGCCGCTGGCTGCCCGCGCTCTGCTCGGGCGAGCGGATCGCGGCGCACGGCATCACGGAGCCCGAGGCCGGTTCGGACACCCTCGCCCTGCGGACCCGGGCCGTGCGCGAGGGCGATCACTACGTCCTCGACGGGGCCAAGGCGTTCACGACGAACGCGCCCGTGGCGGACGTCTTCGTGGTGCAGGCGGCGACGGCGCCCGGCGGCGGCTACTTCGGCCTGACGGCGTTCGTCGTCGAGGCCGACACGCCGGGGCTCACGGTCGGGCCTCCGTACGACAAGGTGGGGCTGCGCGGCTCGCCGACGGCCGATGTGCGCCTCGACGGATGCGTGGTGCCGGCGAGCCATGTCCTCGGTGCCGAGGGCGCGGGGGCCGCGGTGTTCGCGGGGTCCATGAAGTGGGAGCGGACCTGCCTGTTCGCGGTCTATCTCGGGGCGATGCGGCGCGTCCTGGAGTCCACGGTCGCGTACGTCAAGGAGCGCGAGCAGTTCGGTGTGCCGATCGGCGGCTTCCAGGCGGTGAGTCACCGCGTCGTCGACATGACGCTGGCTCTGGAGTCGGCGCGGCTGCTGCTGTACAAGGCGGCGCGGGGCCTGGCGCGGGGCAGTGAGGACGAGGTCGCGCCCGCCCTGGCGAAGCTCGCGGTGAGCGAGGCCGCCGTACGGATCGGTCTCGACGCGGTCCAACTGCGGGGCGCGCTCGGCGTTCTGACGGGTGGTGACGCGGAGGCGCTGCTGCGGGACGCGCTGCCGTCGCGGATCTTCTCCGGCACGAACGAGATCCAGAAGAACAACATCGCCCGCGCGCTCGGCCTGGGCGGCACCCGCCGCCCGGCCCGCCGGCGCCGACGGGCCCAAAACCCACCACCCACCAGTTGACGGGATGCCCTCACCATGACCTACACCCCAGCCCGTGCCGCGGCTTCCGCCGTCATCGTGCACCGCATCCGCCTCCACGACGGCGTGGACCCGGAGCGCTTCGAGACCTGGGTGCGGGACGTCGACTACGCGACCTGCCCGCGGCTGCCCGCTGTCGTGTCGTTCGCCGTGCAGCGCGTCACGGACGCCGAAGCCGCCGCGTCCGGCGAGTACTTCGAGATCATCGAAGTGACGAGTCGCGCGGACTTCGAGCGCGATATGCGGTCCGAGCCCTTTCACCGGCTGGTCCGCGATTTCGACAAGATAGCCGCGGTGGTGGCCGAGTTGACGGGCGATCGGGTGGGATCGGGATACCGGGCCCGGTGATTTTGCGAACCGGAAAGGCGGGGCGGCCGCGCCGCGAAATCCGGGCCGCGGAAACCGACTGCGGAACCCGGCCGCGAGAAACCGGACCGTCGGATGAATATGATTCAACCTTTCCGAACGGCCGGACCGGTTTCGTTCACCCCTCTTGTCCGCGCAATTCAGCGGTCCTTCCAATTGCCGCCATCAATCCGGTTTCATAGGCGATGGCGACGGCCTGGGCGCGTGTGCTCACGCCCATCTTCCGGAGCACGTGGTGCACATGGGATCTGACGGTCGCGAGGGACACGGAGAGTTTCTCGGCGACTTCCGCGTTGGACTTGCCCTGGGCGAGCAGCACGATCACCTCGGACTCGCGCGGGGTGAGCTCGGCGGCCATGCGGGCGGTGCGGCGCGAGCAGCCCTGCTGCGGCAGGTGCTCCAGGGTGCGGCGGGCGGCGGCCGGCATCACCATCGTGGCGCCCGCGCTGACCGTGCGCAGCACGTGGATGAGGTCGTCCGCCGACGAGTCCGGGGCGAGGACCGCTCTGACGCCGACGCACAGGGCCTCGACGGAGCGGTGCGCGGACTCGGCCTTGGCGATGAGGATGATCTTCGTCAGTTCGGCCAGCTCAGCGAGCTCGCGCTTGTCCTCAAGGCCGAGCGCCGGGGCCACCACGATCATGACGTGGGGTGCCATCTCGGCGACGGCCGCGGCGGATTCACGGCCGGTGGTGAAGCCCGTGACGTCGATGTCCGGCTGCTGATCGAGCAGCGCGCGCATCGCCGCGGACATGATCGACTCGTCGCAGCACACCAGGACGCGGATCTTCATGGGTCGCCGCCTCACCGCATCCCGCCCGGCGGCGGGCCGCCGCCGCGTCGGTCGCGACGCACCGCGCCTCCGGTCACGGCATCACGCCCGGCCGGACCGGCCTCCCGGGCCCGACGGTGACTTCCGGCAGGTGCTCCTCGCAGCAGTGCTCCTTGCAGCAGTTCGCCATCTCGCCGCCCCCCTGGGAATGACACGCCCATGTGCCTTCGGGTACCCCTCGTAGCCGCTGCCCTTATTGGCATCCGTCGACGTGTCTGTCGGCGCAGCCCGCCGGCACATCCGTCAACGCATCCGTCTTCCGTTCGAATCCGCGTTTCCCCTGTCCTGCTTCCTCCTCTCCCGGCATATCAGGGCAGGCACGCGGGCGCGGCATATTCCGTCCGCACTGCAACAGTATGTGGGCGCAACTGGCTTCTGGGCGAGCTTTATAGGAAGAACCATGAAAATGGCTCGAAACGGAGCGGAGCGAATCTCTCAGATCGTCCGCAGGGATGCGTCGGCGGGGCGGCGCGGCGAGACGGGGAACTCGGTGGCGGGCCACCCGAGGCGGCTCATGAAGAACGCGCGCCCCGCGATGCCGAGCCTCGACTGGAGCGCGGTGCGCAGATCGTCGTGTTGGAGTACGACGCTCACGGGGTGCAGGACGAGTCCGGCGCCGGTCGCGCACAGCCAGTAATCGGCCAGTCGCGCACCGCCCTTGACGGCGTCGGCGAGCGTCGGTTCCGTACGCGCGAAGCTCATGGCGACCACGACGGGGGTGGGCCGCACGAGGTGGGCGAGCCGGCTGGCGAGGAGGCGGTGGTAGCCGACGTGGCTCAGGATCCGCATCGTCGCGGGCGCGAGGGCGGCGCGCATCACCTGCCGGTGCGGCCATGGCAGTGGCCCGAACAGCCGGTCGATGGCGAACCCGTCGCCCCGCGCGGCGGCCTCGATCTCGTTGGACCGCAGATACGCGTGGGTCTCGCGCCACGCCGCGCGGTGCCGGAAGTCGCGGCCGCCGTGCCGGGCGACGAAGTCCGCGAACGCCGCGCGGTCGGCGCCGGAGGTCAGATGCCGCACGGTCACGTCGGCCCCGCGTGCCGCGGCGGCGCCGGACGGGGTCAACAGGCCGTCCAGCAGAGCGGGTTGGACGGGGTGGGGGCGGTAGGGGGCACGGTTGGTGCGGCGCGCGCGGGCTGCGGCGCTCAGGGTGCGCAGTTCCTCGGCGTGCTCCGCTCCCGCCGGGACGGCGCGCAGCCGGGCGACGCACAGGGCCGCCCAGGACCGCGGCCAGGCGGCCCCTGGCAGCTCGGCCCCGCGCACCGGCTCCGCGTCCGCCGGGCCCTCCGCGAAGCGCAGCGCGTCGACGGTCCAGCCCTGGGCGTCCAGGGCGCGCAGCAGGAGCTGCCAGTGGAGGCCGCAGCTCAGCAGCATCTCCACGGCGTGCGCGGGCAGCGACCGCAGGCTGCGTGAGCGGTCGAGGCCCAGGACGAGATAGCGGTACGTTCCGTCGCCGCTGCCGTCCTCGGGGGTACGGGCACACGGCACGAGGTCGCCACCGGGCTCCGCGTCACCCACCAGCCGCGCGGCCGCCGCACGGGACGCCGGGCTCCTGGCCCACGCCACGGCCCAGGGCTGGCAGTTGTGGGAGGAGGGACTGAGGACGGCGATACGGGCGGCGGTTTGGAGGGCGGTGGTGAAGTCGGTGGGGGTGGTGGGGGGTGCGGGGGTGGGGGGTGCGGGCGGGTCGGTGGGGGCGGGCTTGCTGGTGAGCGTGGGCTTGCCGGAGGGGGCGGGCTTGCCAGTCGGCGCAGGCGCACCGGTGAACGTGGGCGTGCCGGTCGGGGCCGGGGTGGGGGCGCCGCCCGGGGACGCGGCCCGGTCTGTGGTCATCGTCGTGTTCTCCTCAGCTCCGCACGAGGGCAGTTACGTTCAGCTCCGCACCGGCGCGAGATGATTCAGGTCCGCACCAGCGCGCGTTGGTCCATCTCCGCACCGGAGCGAACCGGTTCGGCTCCGCACCAGCGCAAGTCGGTTCTGCTCCGCACCGGAGCACTGACGGCCAGCTCCGCACCGGAGCGCTTGCGTTCAGCGCCACACCGGAGCACCGTCGTTCAGGTCCGCACCGGAGCACCGTCCTTCAGCTCCACACCGGAGCGCATACGTTCAACTCCACACCGAAGCACCGTCCTTCAGATCCGCGCCGGAGAACCATCCTTCAGCTCCGCACCACCGCGAGCGAGTTCACCTCCGCCCCAGACAGGCAGCGTTCAGCTCCACAGCAGAGCCAGCGAGTACCCGTCCACCTCTCTCGCCCAGCTGTCCAAGCGGGCCGCGTCAGCGCCAGGGGCGTGGCGGCGCAGTCCAGGGCCGGGGCGCCAGCAGAAGCGGCCGTCGGGGTGCCACGCCGTGAGTTCCACCTCGCGGGTGTCGACGCGCAGGCCGAAGCCGAAGTGTTTGAGCACCGCCTCCTTGCAGGCCCAGCGCAGCGGCAGCGGCATGGTGGCGAGTACCGGGCAGCCGGGGGCCGTGAGGGTCAGCAACTGGGCCAGTTCCCTTGGCAGTTGGCGGGTGCGTTCGAGGTCGATGCCGAGCGGTCGGGGCCCGCACGCGGCCACCGCCAGGTCGCCCGAGTGCGTGAGGCCGACCTCCACGGGGGCGTTCACGGTGGGCTTGCCGGCCCGGATGCCCCGGGCCACCGCGCCGACGCGCACCTCGCGCGTGGGCACCCACACCCCGCCGTGCCGCCGCAGATAGGCACTCACGCCGTGCTTGACGGCGAGGCGCCCGGCCAGCCACTCCAACCGCCGCTTGGGAATGGGGAGTTCGGCGGCACGGGCCCGCTCCTCGGCGCTCAGATGGCGCTTCTGGATCGCCGCGCGGTCCGCGTCGGCACGGGCCCGTATCCAGGCGATGGACACGACGGCGAGGGTCAGGGGGCCGCGTGCGTGGGTCACGCGCAGGGGCCGGGCGGGGTCGAGGACGACGGCGCCGTCGAGCCGGGGTGCGGCGGTGCGGGCGAGGAGGGGCATGGGGTTCAGCGGGCCACGGGCGGCGGAAGGAGGAAGGGGTAGGTGCGGCGCCGCACCTTGCGGTGCCAGAGGCGGTCGGCGGCGCGCAGCCGCTGGATCAGCTCCCACATCCGCGCGTCGGCGCGGTAGTACGCGGCGACCTCCGCGGCCGTGAGGGGCTGCGCGAGGCGGGCGTTGGCCTGCTCCAGGAACGCGGGGATCAGCCCGTCGAGGCGTTCCTTGTGGAGGTTGCCGAGGAAGTCGAGCAGCACGCCGCGGGTCGCGTAGAACTTGTCGAAGATCGAGCCGGCCATGGACAGGCGCACGGCGTCGCGCAGGACCCAGGGCAGCGACGTGAAGAAGAGGCGCACGTCGAGACGTTCCCGGCCGCGCGCGTCACGCATCAGCGGAGTGGTGACGTCCAGGTACGTCAACTCCCCTTCTTGGTCTATCCAGTTGGAGGCCTGCGCGTCCAGGCCGAGCCCGGCGTGCACGGTCGCGTCGACGCGGTCGAGGAAGCGGGCGAAGAAGTTCTTCGCCCAGACCTCGTCCTCGCTGTGCAGGAGCCGCGAGCACAGCCGCTCGGACGGCAGCTCCCGCTGCACGCAGTACGCGGTGACCCGCCCGGACGGCGCCCGGGTGTGCCACACCTCGGTGGGCGCGACGGCGAGCCCGCGGTCCGCGAGGCGGCGCAGATACTCGTCGAGCGACCCGCGGTAGCTCTCGAAGCGGCGCTGGTCGGGGAAGACGGGCAGGCGCTTGCAGGCGTACGACCCCCCGTCGGTGCGCAGCCGCAGGACGAGGGTGATCTCGCCGTAGCCGAGCACGTCGAGGGCGCTGTCGTCGGCGGTGCGCAGGGCCTGGCGGACCTGCGACTCCAGGTGCTCCAGGGCGGCGTGCGGGACGGTGAAGGTCATGGGGTGCGCTCGCTCTCGTGTCCGGTGGGCCAAGGGCCGGTGAGCCGGTCGCGAGGACCGGAGGACCAGAAGCCGGTGGCCCGGCGGGCGCGGCCGTCACCTCTCACGCCGCCGTCACCACCAGCACGGCGTTCTGCCCGCCGAAGCCGAAGGAGTTGCTGACGGCCACGTCCAGCGCGCGTGCGCGCGGCGCGCCGGTGACGACGTCGAGGTCGACGTCCGGGTCCTGGTGGTCGAGGTTGGCGGTGGGCGGCACGGTGCCGTGCTGCACGGCGAGTACGGTCAGCGCGGCCTCGATCGCACCGGCCGCGCCCAGGGTGTGCCCGAGCACGCCCTTCGTGGAGGTGACGGCCGCGCCCGCCCCGAGGAACTTGCGCAGGACCGCGGCCTCGGCCGCGTCGTTGAGCGGCGTGGACGTGCCGTGCGCGTTGACGTGGTCGACCTCGTCCGGCATGACGCCGGCCCGCGCGAGCGCCGTACGCAGGGCGAGGAGCACACCCGTGCCCTGCGGGTCGGGCGCGGTCATGTGGTGCGCGTCCGCCGACGCGCCGTACCCGGCGAGGCGGGCGCGGACGCCCGCGCCCCGCGCGCGGGCGTCCGCCGCGCGCTCCAGGACGAGCATGCCGCTGCCCTCGCCGATGACGAACCCGTCCCGGTCCCGGTCGAACGGCCGGGACGCCGCCGCGGGTTCCCCGAGCCGCCGGGACAGCGCGCCCATCTGCGCGAAGCCCGTCACCATCAGCGGCGTCACACCGGCCTCTCCGCCGCCCGCGATCACCACGTCACAGCTCCGGTCGCGCAGCAGGGCGAGCGCCGTGCCGATCGCGGTGGCACCGGACGCGCAGGCCGTCGCCGTCACCAGGTTCGGCCCCGTCGCCCCCAGGTCCATCGCGAGATGCCCGGCGACCATGTTCGGTACGAGCATGGGGATGAGGAGCGCCGACACCGCCTGCGGACCGTCGTCCAGCATGCGGCGGTGCTGCGCCTCCCACGTCGCGACCCCGCCGAGACCGCAGCCCACGACGACGCCGACGCGGGCACCGTCCCAGGTCCGCGGGTCGAGACCGCTGTCCGCGACGGCCTCGCGGGCGGCGGCGATCGACAGCTGGCTGAACCGGTCGTGCGTCAACGAGCTGCGCCGGCCCACGTGTTGGCGGGCCGAGAAGCCGGGCACCGTGCAGGAGATGTCCACGGGCAGGCCCGCGAGGCCGGGATCGGTGGCGGCTGCGGACTCTCCCCGGCACACCCCTGCCCAGGTCGCGTCCACGCCGATACCGGCGGCGGTGACGAGTCCGAGGCCGGTGACGACGACGTCCGCCTCGCGGGCGGGTGCGGGCGCCGTCATGAGGCGACCGGCTCGCGCCGGACGACCTGGACGACTTCGCACTGGATGTCCTGGGTGACTTCGCGCCGGATGACCTGGATGACAAGGAGCGGCTCGACCGGCCTGTCGTACGTCGCGCTCATGGAATGCGCCCCACCTCTCGGTCGCCTGGCGTCGAGTCTGCGGTCCGCGCCTGACCGGCCACGCCGCCGGACGCTGACCGATGACTGACCACACGGGCACGCGGGCCGCGCGGCAGGGCACTTCCGGTCCCGATCAGCGCGCGGTCAGCGAGCCGTCAGCACGCGTGACCGTGCCCCGTCAGCCCGCCGGGCGAGACTCGGTGTCCCTGGTGGTCTCGGCGCCGCGTCACCTCGCGGCCCGGACACGTACGCCGGATACGTACGTACGCGGACACCGCGCCACCACGAATCCGCACCGCACCAACGTCCTGCCGTCCCGGAGACCGAGGAGCACGTGTGACCGCACCCCCACCGAGCCGTCCGGCGCCGCACCGGGCCGCGGTGCTCACCGGGGTCGGCGGCTGTCTGCCGCCGACCGCCGTCAGCAACGACGAACTGGCCGCCCGCCTCGACAGCTCCGACGCCTGGATCCGCTCCCGCACCGGGATCCGGCAGCGGTACTTCGCCTCGCCCGGCACCGCCACCTCCGACCTCGCCGTCGGCGCGGGCGCACGGGCCCTGAAGTCGTCCGGCACCCCCGACGTGGACGCCGTGCTGCTCGCCACCACCACACCGGACCGGCCGTGCCCGGCGACCGCGCCCGCCGTCGCGGCCCGGCTCGGCCTGACCGGCACCGCCGCCTTCGACGTGTCCGCGGTCTGCACGGGCTTCGTGTACGCCCTGGCCACGGCGGCCGGGCTGATCGCCACCTGCGCCGCCGACCGCGTCCTGGTCATCGGCGCGGAGACGTTCTCCACTCTCCTCGACCCGGACGACCGGTCCACCTCGGTGATCTTCGGCGACGGCGCGGGCGCGGTGGTGCTGCGGGCCGGCGACGCCGAGGAGCCGGGCGCGCTCGGTCCTTTCGACCTGGGCAGCGACGGCGGCCGTGAGGACCTGATCACGGTGGCGGCGGGCGGCTCGCGGCAGCGGCTCTCCGGCGTCGCGCCGAAGTCCGCCGACCGGTACTTCGCCATGGCGGGCAAGGACGTGTTCCGGCACGCGGTGCAGCGCATGTCCGCGTCGGCGCGGGCCGTCCTCGCGCGCGCCGGGTGGGAGCCTGGGGACGTCGACCACCTGGTCGGCCACCAGGCCAACCTGCGCATCACCAACCACGTGGCCGACGAGGTGGGCATCCCGCGGGCGCGCTGCTTCAGCAACATCGCCGACGTCGGCAACACCGCCGCCGCGTCCATCCCGCTCGCCCTGGACCAGGCCCACGCCGACGGCGTCCTGCGCGCGGGCGGACGGGTGCTGCTCACCGCGTTCGGCGGCGGGCTCACCTGGGGGTCGACGGTCCTGACCTGGCCGGAGCTCGACCGCCCTTGAGGACTCGCCCCGCCTCGACTGCCCCCTGAGAACGCGCCCGACCCCGCCCTACCTCGCACGACAAGGAGAACCGCATGAGCGAGACGTACGACAGGCTGGTCGATCTGCTGGTCGACCGCTTCGAGGTGGACCGCGCGGAGATCGGCCCCGACACCAAGTTCGAGGACCTCGACATGGACTCGTTGTTCCTGGTCGAGCTGCTCCTCGTCATCCAGTCCGAGTTCAAGGTCTCGATCGCGGAGGACGCGGCGACCCCGGGCGACACCGTCACGGCGGTGGCCGGGCTCATCGAGGACCGGCGCCTCCTGGCGGCCCGCGGCGCCCCCGCGGCGCAGTCCACCGGAGAGCGGGCGTAGGGCGGCCATGAGCACCGAGCAGTCGATCATCAACTACATCGCCGACGTCTGGCTCGACGGCGACACCGAAGGCCTCGACGCCGACCTCCCCATCGCCGAGCTCAACATCATCGACTCGGCCGGGATCTTCGACCTCGTGCACTACCTGCAGAGCGACTTCCGCGTCACCGTTCCGCTGCGCGAGATCTCCCCGGCGAACTTCCGGACCGTCGACTCCATAGCCGCGCTCGTCGAGCGGCTGCGGGCCGAAGAAGCCGTCGCGGCAGCCGCCGAGAAGGCCACCGCGGAAGCCGTCGAAGGGGAGAGTGTGCGATGACCGATGTCGCGGCAGGCACCGTCCACCGGCAGATCGTGGACATCGTGGCCTCGCGGACCCTGTACGACGAGTCGTATCTGCTGCCCGAGAGCCACTTCGAGGCCGATCTCGGCATCGACTCCGTCATCTTCGAGTCCATTGTGGCGGCGGTACGGGAGCGCTTCGCGCTCGACGCGGCGCTGCCCGCGGGGCTCGCGACGATCGGCGAGCTGGCCGCCGCCGTCGAGGAGGCGCTGGCTGCGGGGGGCGGCGGTGCACCGGCCGTGGCCGTGTCCGACGGCCACGCCCCGGACTCCGGCGCCGCCGACCCCGTACAAGAAGCCGTCGTCCGTGCCGCCATGCGCCACACCCAGTACGAGCGCGAACAGCTGCCCCTGGACGCGGACTTCGAGAGCGAGCTCGGCATCGACTCCGTGGTCCTCGTGTCGATCGTGGCCGACTGCGCCCGCGAACTCGCCCTGCCCGACAATGTCGCGGGCAAGGTCACCGCGCCGACACTGCGCGAACTGATCGCGGAACTCCGGGTGTTCGCGGCAGCGCAGGGCGGCACAGCAGGCACAGCAGGGCAGGAGGGCACAGCCGCGGAGAAGCCCTCCCGCCCGGCCTGGGACAGCCGCTCCATGAAGGACTTCGTCGAGCAGCGCGACGGCGACCTGTTCGCCAAGACCCGCAGCTTCCGCGGCTACCTGCGCGGCCGCGAGGCGGAGCGGCTCTACTGGTACGGCATGCCGCTGCACTCCCGCTGCGGCAACAAGGCGCTCATCCTCGACGAACTCACGGGCCAGAAGCGTGAGTTCCTGATGTTCGCGTCCAACAACTACCTGGGCGTCGCCAACCACCCGAAGGTGATCGAGGCGGTCTGCGACGCCACCCGCCGCTACGGCGCCACGCACACCGGTTCGCGTTTCATCGGCGGCACGAACGCGCTGCACAAGGAGCTGGAGCGGCGCCTCGCGGCGTTCAAGGGCAGGCCGGCGTGCATCGTCTATCCGGGCGGGTACGCGGCCAACCTCGGCACCATCTCCGCGCTGGTCAAGAGCTACGACACGCTGGTCGTCGACAAGCTCAACCACATGAGCATCGTCGACGGCGCCCGGCTCTCGGGCTCCGTACGCAGGATCTACCAGCACAACGACATGGCGGACCTGGAGCGCATCCTCAAGCGCTGCGACGACCGCACGGCGGGCAGACTCATCGTCGCGGACGGCGTGTTCAGCATGCACGGCGACATCTGCGACCTGCCGGAGATCGTCAGGCTCGGCAGGGAGTACGGCGCCCGCGTCATGATCGACGACGCGCACGCGACGGGTGTGCTCGGCGAGCGCGGCTCGGGGACCGCCGAGCACTTCGGCCTCAAGGGCGAGGTCGATCTGGAGCTGGGCACGATGAGCAAGTCCCTCGCGGGCATGGGCGGTTTCGTCGTCGGCGAGGAGGACGTCGTCGAGTATCTGCGCTTCTACGCCCACTCCTATGTGTTCGCCGCCAACATCCCCGCCGGGGTCGCCGCCGGTCTCATCGCCTCGCTCGACGTCATCGAGGCGGAGCCGGAGCGGATCACCCGGCTCTGGTCCAACATCCGTTTCCTGCACCGCCAGTTGGCCGACGCGGGCTTCGACCTGGAGAACACCGAGAGCGCGATCCTGCCGCTGGTCATCGGCGACGAGCGCAGGGCCATGGAGATGGGGCGCGCCGTGCGGGCGCGCGGCCTGTTCTGCCAGACGGTGGTGTTCCCCGGCGTGCCGCTCGGCGACGCGCGGCTGCGGGTCAGCGTCACCTGCGAGCACACTCGCGAGGACCTGGAGGCGGCGGCGGGCATCTTCGTCGAGGCCGCCCGTGAGACCGGCGTACTGCCGTCGGCCGGGTGAGCGCCGTGACCGCCACGACCGCCCGGACCGGGCACCCCGACCACACCCGCCTCTCCGACGTGGCCCTGATCCGCGGGCCCTGGCCGCAGTCCGCCGAACAGGCCGCGCGCCCCGCCCTCGTCGGGCCCGGCGGGCGCACCTACGAGCAACTCGCGGCGCACGTCGCCGCCGTCGCCGCCGGACTGCTCGGCCTCGGCGCCGAGATCGGCGACCGCGTGGCGATCTGGACGGACAAGCAGCCGCGCTACGCCGAGGCGATCCTCGCCGCGCTGCACGCCGGTTGCGCGTACGTTCCGCTGGACGGCGGTCAGCCGGTGGCCCGCGTGGAGACGATCCTCGCGGACGCCGAGCCCGTCGCGCTCGTCACGGACCGCGGCCGTCTGGCGGCGCTCGCGGGGCGTCCGCTGCCCGCGTCGGTGCGGGTCGTCGTACTCACGGACGAGGGCCCGACGGAGGAGACGGGCCCGGAACCGGCGTCCGACACGGCGGCGGTGCCCGTCATCATCGAGTGGTCCGCCTTCACCTCCAGCGCCGCGGGCCACGTCGTCCTGCTTCCGCCCCTGGAGCGCGACGACCTCGCCGCGATCCTCTACACCTCCGGGTCGACCGGCACCCCCAAGGGCGTGCGCGTCACGTACCGGAATCTGGCGTGCTTCATCCGCTGGGCGCGCGACGAGCTGGACGTCGGGCCCGGCGACGTGTTCGCCAACCACGCCTCCTTCAACTTCGACCTGTCGACCTTCGACCTGTTCACCGCCCTGTCGGCGGGCGCGGGCGTGTGGATCGTGCCCGACGCGCAGACCCGCGACGTGGGCGCGCTCGCCGCCGGCATCCGCGAACACCGCGTCAGCGTCTGGTACTCCGTGCCGTCGGTCCTCCACCTCCTCACGGTGTCGGGCGCGCTCACCGACGAAACGGTGCGCGGTCTTCGGTACGTCCTGTTCGCGGGCGAGGTGTTCCCGATCCCCCAACTGCGGGCGCTGTACGAGCAGTTGGCGCCCGGCACCGGCCTGTACAACCTGTACGGGCCCACCGAGACCAACGTCTGCACGTACCACCGCGTACGTCCCGGGGACCTGTCGCGGCACGAACCCGTACCCATCGGCACGGCGCTGCCCGGCGCCAAGGTGTCCGTCGTCGACGACGCGGGCCGCGCGCTGCCGGGGCCCGGCGCGTTCGGCGAGCTGGTCGTCGAGGGCGACTGTGTCACCCCCGGCTACTGGCGCCGGGACTCCGAGCCCGCCGCGGCCGGACACCGCCGGGGGCGCCACGCCACCGGCGACCTCGTCAGCCAGGAGGACGGCGCCCTGGTCTACCGGGGCCGCAAGGACCGCATGGTGAAGCTCGCGGGCCACCGCGTGGAGCTGGGCGAGATCGAGGCGGCCGTGCTGCGCCATCCCGGCATCGCGCAGGCCGCGGCCGTGGTCCCCGACCCCGCCGGCGGATCCGGCACGAGCGATCCCGATGGATCCGACACCGGCGGCTCCGGCACCGGCGGGTCCGGCACCGGCGGGTCCGGCACCGGGATCGCCCTCTACTTCACCCTCAACGGCCGCACCCCGCGGCCCGGACTCATCGAGCTCAAGCGGCACTGCGCCCGGTACCTGCCCCGCTACATGGTGCCGCGCACGGCCACCTGCCTCGACGAGCTGCCGCGCAACGCCAACGGCAAGACCGACTACCAGCGCCTCGGCGGCGCGGCGCCCGCGTCCGCCCCTGCCCCGCGGGCCGTGCCCGGCGAGTGACGGAGACGTACATGACCCAAGGCCCGACCGAGACCCACGGCCGCGGCGACGAGCCGCGCACCCTCGTCGCCCTGCTGCGCCACCATGCCGCCGACCGCCCGGACGCGCTGGCGTACCGCTTCCTGGGCGGCACGGAGGTCGCGGGGGCGGGCGTGCCCGGCAGCGGCGCCGCGCACGGCGGCGGCGCCGAGACGAGTGCGCCCGGCCCGCAGGCGTGGCCCGGCGGCAGCAGAGCCACGTCCGGCCCGGACGGGAGCCCCTGCGGTGGTACCGGCACGGCCCGCCCGGCGGCGGACCTCGGGGGCGACCGCCGTCCGTTCGGCCCGGATGCGAGCCCTCGCGGCGGTACGGGTGCGCCTCACCCGGCAGCGGACCCGTACCCCGGCGGCTCGCCCTCCTGGACCTTCGCCGAACTGGACCTGCGGGCCAGGCGCGTCGCCGCCCTGCTCCAGCACGAGGGCGCGACGGGCGAGCCGGTGCTGCTCCTGCACCCGCCCGGACTCGACTACATCGCGGCCTTCCTCGGCTGTCTGTACGCGGGTGCCGTCGCCGTCCCCGCCTATCCCCCGGACACCCGCCGCTTCGGCCAGACCATGCCCCGGCTGGCCGCGATCGCACGGGACTCGCGGGCCACGCACGCGCTGACCACGGGCGGGCTCTCGCGCTTCGCGGGCGGACGCAGGGAGGAGCTGGCCGCGCTCGGGCTCGGGGGGCTGCGGTGGCTGGTGACGGGCGGGGCGGGTGACGGCCCAGGCACGTCGGCGGGTGACGGCCCGGGCACGTCGGCGGACGGCTGCGCGAACACCGCGCACCCGCACACCGTGAGCGCGGCCGACTGGCGCGAACCGGACCTCACCGGCGACTCGCTGGCCTTCCTCCAGTACACCTCCGGCTCGACGTCCGCGCCCAAGGGCGTGATGGTCAGCCACGGCAATCTGCTGCACAACCTGGCGGCCATCCACCGCAGGCTCGCGCACGACGAGGACTCCGCGATGGTGTCGTGGCTGCCGCCGTACCACGACATGGGCCTGATCGGCGGCATCCTGTCGCCGCTGTACGGCGGCTTCCCCGCGCATCTGATGGCGCCCATGGCGTTCGTTCGCCGCCCCCTGCTGTGGCTGGAGACCCTGTCCGACACGCGGGCGTCGACCAGTGTCGCCCCCGACTTCGGCTTCGAGGCGTGCGTACGGCGGATCACCGACGAGGAGCGCGACCGGCTCGACCTGAGCCACTGGCGGCTCGCCCTCAACGGCGCGGAGCCGGTGCGCGCCGACACACTGGACCGCTTCGTCGCACGGTTCGCCCCGTGCGGGTTCCGGCGCGGCGCGCTGCTGCCCTGCTACGGCCTGGCGGAGGCCACGCTGATGGTGACCGGCGTGCGCGCCCACGACCAGCCCGTCGTCGGGGAGTTCGACGCGGCGGCGCTCGGCGCGGGCGTCGCCACCGAGGCGACCGCGGCGTCCGGAGGACGGGTCACGCGGGTCGTCGGGTGCGGCCCGGCGGTCGACGGCGTGGACGTGGCGGTCGTGGACCCGCGGACGCGGCGGCGGGTCGCGGGCGAGGGCGCGATCGGCGAGGTGTGGATCACTGGCGGCAGCGTGGCGCAAGGCTACTGGCGTCAGCCGGACGCCACCGAGGCGACCTTCCGGGCCCGTGTCGAGGGCGAGCCCGACACGCCGTACCTGCGCACCGGCGACCTCGGTTTCCTGCGCGACGGCCAGCTGCACGTCGTCGGCCGCACCAAGGACGTCGTCATCGTGCAGGGCCGCAACCACTACCCCCACGACGTCGAACTCACCGTGGAACAGGCCGACTCGGCGGTCCGTCCGGGCTGCGGCGCCGCGTTCGCCGTGGAGGTGGACGGCGCCGAGCAGCTCGTGGTGGCGTACGAGATCGACGGCAGGCGGGCCGCCGACGCGCCGGCGCTGCTCGCCCGGCTGCGCTCCGCGATCGCCGACCGGCACGAGGTCGCGCCGCACGCCGTCGTGCTGCTCAAGCGCTCCACGGTGCACAAGACCACCAGCGGCAAGATCCAGCGCCAGGCCTGCCGCAAGGACTTCCTGGACCTCGGCCTGAAGGTGGTGGCGGCCAGCGTCACCCGGGACACGACGGAGGAGCCGGGCGGGCTTCGGCAGGGGCAGCCGGTGGGCGCGGTGGTCGAGGAGGTGGTGCGCGCGTACGTCCCCGACGCGACGTACGCCTCCGAGCAGGCGGGCGCGGCCGGGCGATCGTTCGCGGACCTCGGCCTGGACCACCCCCGACTCCTCGCCCTCGTACGGGACTTGGAACGGCGTGTCGGCGTGCCGATCCCCGTCGGGGAGCTGCTGGTACGGCCGCGTGTCGACACGCTCACCGAACTGCTCGCGGACCGGGTGCCCGCCGGTGGGGCCTGGGCCGCGGACTCCGTCGAGTCGTGGCTGACGGCCCGCGTAGGTGAACGCCTGGGCCTGGCCCCGGAGTTTATCGACCCGGAGCGTCCGCTGGCGTCGCTCGGTCTGGACTCCAAGCAGGCCGTGGCGGTCCTTGCGGAGCTGAGTGCGCGTACGGGCCGTGAGATCCCCTCGACCGCGGTCTTCGACCACCCGACGATCCGCGCGATCGCCGCGCATCTGGCGGCCACGGGCGCGAAGGCCGCCGAGCCGGTGGCGCCGGACACGGGAGCCGTGACGGCGGACGGCCGCGACGGCGGACAGGAGCCGATCGCCGTCGTCGGCATCGGCTGCCGCTTCCCGGGCGCGCCCGACCCGGACAGCTACTGGCGACTCCTTCGCGACGGCCGCGACGCGATCACCGAGGTGCCGGCGGGGCGCTGGGACGCCCGGCGGGTCGCCGCGCCGGACTTCGGCGGATTCCTCGACGGCGTCGAGGAGTTCGACGCCCGCTTCTTCGGCCTGTCGGCGCGCGAGACCGCCCGCATGGACCCGCAGCAGCGCCTCCTCCTGGAGACCGCGTGGCGGACCCTGGAGGACGCCGGGCGCGACCCGGCGTCGCTCGCGGGCAGCGCCACCGGCGTGTTCGTCGGCATCAGCAGCCACGACTACACCGAGCTGCAGATGGGCCGCCTGGACACCGTCGACGTGTACGGCGCGACCGGCAACGCGCACGCCATCGCCGCCAACCGGCTTTCGTACGCCCTCGACCTGCGCGGTCCGAGCCTCGCCCTCGACACCGCGTGCTCGTCGTCGCTGACGGCCGTGCATCTGGCGTGCGACAGCCTGCGGCGCGGCGAGTGCGCGACGGCGCTCGCGGGCGGCGTGAACCTGATGCTGACGCCCGGCCTGTCGGTGGCGTTCACCGACGGCGGGATGCTGTCGGCGGACGGGCGCTGCCGTACGTTCGACGACGCGGCGGGCGGCTACGTACGCGGCGAGGGAGTCGGCCTGGTGTGCCTCAAGCCGCTGTCGGCCGCGCTGGCCGACGGCGACCGCGTGCACGCGGTGATCCGGGGCTCGGCCACCGGGCACGGCGGACGCGGCAACGGCCTCACCGCGCCGAAGGGATCCGCCCAGCGCTCCGTCATCGAACAGGCCCTGGCGCGGGCGGAGTTGAGCGGCAAGGAGATCGACTACGTCGAGGCGCACGGCACCGGCACACCGCTCGGCGACCCCGTCGAGTGGGAGGGTCTCGCGGCGGCGTACGGCATGGGCCGCCCCGACGGCGCCCGCTGCCTGGTCGGCTCGGTCAAGACCAACATCGGGCACCTGGAGGCGGCCGCGGGCATCGCGGGCCTCATCAAGGCCGCGCTCGTCGTACGCGACCGCGAGGTGCCGCCGACCCTCCACCTGACCACGCCCAACCGCCGCCTCGACTGGGACGGCGCCGGACTCGACGTACCGACACGGCTGACGGCACTGCCGGGCGAGGGGCCGGTGCGGGCCGCCGTCAGCTCCTTCGGGTTCGGCGGGGCGAACGCGCACGTGGTCCTGGAGTCGCCGCCGCCCGCCGATCGGGAGTCTCCGGCGGAGCCCACGGCGCCCGAGGCGCGCCCCGTGCACGCCCTGTGTCTCTCCGGCCACACCCCGACCGCCCTCACCACCCTGGCCCGGCACTGGCGCACCCACCTGGCCGCCCACCCGGAGGCGCCCGTCGCCGACCTGTGCCGGGCCGCCAACACCGGCCGGGCCCGGCTCGCGCACCGCGCCGTCGTCGTCGGCGGGTCGGCCGGCGCGCTGGACGCCGGGCTCGACGCGCTGGCCCGCGGCGAGGCGTCGACGGCCGTCACGCGCGGCACGGCCGGGCACGGTCCTGGGCCGAAGGTCGCGTTCCTGTTCAGCGGCCAGGGCACGCAGTACACCGGCATGGGCTGCGGCCTGTACGACACGCACGCCCCGTTCGCGCGGACGATCGACCGTGCGGACGCCGTGCTGCGCCCGCACCTCGAAGTCCCCCTGACCGAGCTCCTTTTCACGGACGGCGGCGCGGAGCGGCTGCGGGTCACGCGGTACTGCCAGCCCGCGCTCGTGGCCCTCGAAGTCGCGCTCGCCGAACTGTGGCTGACGCTCGGCGTGCGGCCGGCCGCCGTGCTCGGGCACAGCGTGGGCGCGTACGCCGCCGCCTGCGTGGCCGGGGCGATGAGCTTCGAGGACGCCCTCACGCTTGCCGCGACGCGCGGGCGGCTCATGGACGAACAGCCCGGCGACGGGGCGATGATCGCCTGCCTGGGCGACGCGGAGACGGTGCGCGAAGTGGCGGCGGGGTTCGGTTCGCTGTCGGTCGCCGCCGTCAACTCGCCCACGCACCTGGTGCTTTCGGGAGAGCGCGAGGAGGTCGACGCGGCGCGCGCGGCGCTGCTGGAGCGGTCGGTCGTCGTCAAGCCGCTGGCGGTCTCGGGCGCCTTCCACTCGGCGCTGATGGCGGGCGCCGCCGGGCCGCTGCGCGAGGCCGCCCGCTCGGTGCGCTTCGCCGAACCGGTCATCCCCTGGGTGTCGGACGCCACCGGCGAGACCGTCGGCCGCATCGACGCCGACGCGCTGGCGGACCATCTGCTCGGCACGGTCCGCTTCGCCGACGGCTTCACGACGCTGCGGCGGCTCGGCTGCACCGCGTTCGTGGAGGCTGGCCCGCACCCGACGCTGCTCGGCCTCGGCCGGGCGATGACTTTGGCCTCCCCGGAGAGCGACGCGGGGTCCGCGCTGTGGCTGCCGTCGCTGCGGCGGGGGCGCGCCGGTGCGGTGCCGGGCCCGGCGGGCGACTGGGAGACGCTGCTCCAGTCCCTGGGGCGGCTGCACTGCGCGGGCGGCGCGGTGGACTGGGCGGCGCTCGACGAAGGGCGGCGGGGGCCTCATGTGCCGGTGCCGCACGCGGTGTTCGAGCGGGAGGCGTACTGGTTCACACCGCCGGAAGCCGTGGCCGAGGCCACGACGACGGCCACGACGACGGCCACGACGACGGCCACAGCCCCTGCCACGCGCCGGGACGCGGATGCCCCACCGGACGTATCCCTCCAACTGGACGTACCTCTCCCGGAGGTACGCATGGAATCAGGCCGTGTCACCGAGGCCGTCGTCCCCCCGACCGCACCAACCCCTGGCGCCCGCCAGGAAGTGTTCGCGCAGGTCTCCCTCGTCTGCGGCCACCCCGTCGCGCACATCCCGCGCGACGCCCGGCTCGGCGCGGACCTCGGCTTCGACTCGCTGATGCGTACGGACCTGGAGCGCGCCCTGATGCGTCGGTTCCCCGGGCACCTGAACGGCAACCGCGAGCGGCTGCCCGAGGATCCCACGGTGGGGCAGCTCGCCGATCTCCTCGACGGCGCGGTGCCCGAAGGCGCGCCCGTGGCGTCCGTGGCCCACGCCGCGCCGTCGTCCCCCGCACCCGCGGCCGAACCCGCCCCCGAAGACCTCCCGGCCCCCGCAGTCCGCCAGGAGCGCGTCTTCGAAGAGTGGCCCGAGTACGCCGAGTTGCAGGGCCGACTGCGGCAGGCCACCGCCGACGGCGACAACCCGTACGGCCGCACCCACGAGGGCTTCAACGGCGGCCGGTCCACGGTCGACGGGCGTCCCGTCCTCAACTTCTCCGCCTTCAACTACCTTGCCCTGTCCCACCATCCGCGCGTCCGCGAGGCCGCGCGCGCCGCCGTCGACCGGTACGGCACGTCCTGCTCGGCGACACCGCTCCTGTTCGGCGAGACACCGCTGCACCATCAACTCGACGCGGAGATCGCCTCGTTCCTCGGCACCGAGGCGGCGATCGTCTTCGCGGGCGGGCACGCCACGAACGTCGCGACCATCGGGCACCTCTTCGGCCCCGAGGACCTGATCCTGCACGACGAGTGGATCCACGACAGCGCGGTGCGCGGCAGCGTTCTGTCGGGCGCGCGGCGCAGGCCCTTCCCGCACAACGACTGGCGCGCCCTCGACCGTCTGCTCGGCGCGTCGCGGGCGCTGGCGCGCCGGGCCCTCGTCCTCGTCGAGGGCGCGTACAGCCAGGACGGCGACCTGCCCGACCTGCCGAAGTTCATCGACGTGAAGAAGCGGCACGGCGCGATGCTGATGGTCGACGAGGCCCACTCGCTCGGCGTGCTCGGGCGCACCGGGCGCGGCATCGGCGAGTACTTCGGCGTCGACCGCGCCGACGTCGACCTGTGGATGGGCACGCTCAGCAAGGCCGTCGGGAGCCTCGGCGGCTATGTGGCGGCACGTCAACCACTGGTGGAGTACCTGAAGTTCACCGCTCCGCTGCACATCTTCAGCACCGGGATCTCACCCGCCAACACCGCCGCCGCCCTGGAGGCGCTGCGGGTGCTGCGGAGCGAGCCGGACCGGGTGGCGCGGCTGCGGCACCTCGCCGAGCACTTCCGCGACTCGGCGCGGGCCCGGGGGCTCGACATCGGCGTGTCGCGCGCCTCGGCGGTGGTCCCGGTCGTCATCGGCGGCTGGGAGGAGACCATGGCGCTCTCCAACGCGCTGCTGCGCCTCGGCGTGAACGTCATGCCGATCGGCCATCCGGCCGTCCCGCGCGACGAGTGCCGCCTGCGCTTCTTCATCAACGCCGACCACACCGAACGTGAACTCGACCGCGCACTGGACCTGTTGGGGCGAGCCATGGCTGAACACAGGACGAACGGAACGTCGCGCGCGGGGAGGGGTTCCGGCACGGGGACCTCACCGAGCGCGGCCACCACACCCTCCCCCGTCCACGAACCCTCCCTCGACCCCTCCCCCGCATCACCCGCCCCCGACGTCCTCGTCGCCGGCGCGGGCGGCTTCATCGGCGGCCACCTCACCCGCCGCCTCGCCGAACGCGGCCACCGCGTACGCGTCCTGGTCCGCGACGGCAGCGACCGCTCCGCCTTCGCGGGCGTCGACGTCGACGTGGCCGTCGGGGACCTCGGCGATCCGGACAGCCTGCGCCGCGCGGCCGCCGGGGTGCGGCACGTGTACAACTGCGCTGGCCTGTCAGCCGATTGGGGCCCGTGGGCGGACTTCGCGCGGGTCAACGTAGATGGCAGCCGCAACCTCGTCGAGGCCGCCGCGCACGCGGGCACCGTCGAGCGGTTCCTGCACGTGAGCACCACCGACGTGTACGGCTACCCGGTCCGCCCGTGCGCCGAGGACACACCGCCGCGCGACATCGGCCTGCCGTACAACCGCAGCAAGCTCCTCGGCGAACAGGCCGTGCGCGAGGCGGCCTCGCGCGCCGGTCTTCCGCTCACGGTGGTGCGGCCGGTCAGTGTGTACGGGCCCCGCAGCAAGGACTTCGTCATCGAGATCGCGACGCTGCTCCTGAGCCGGCAGATGGTCCACGTCCGCGGCGGTGACGCGCCCGCCGGACTGCTGTACGTGACCAACGCCGCCGACGCGATGATCGCCGCCTGCGCCTCCGGCGCCGCCGCGGGACGCACGTACAACCTGCGCGACCCCGACCGCACGACATGGCGCGAGTACGTCGGCGCGCTGGCCCACGGCCTCGGCGTCAAGCCGCCCGCACTGAGCCTGCCCGCACCGGTGGCGCGCGGCCTGGCGACGGTGTCGGAGGGGTTGTACGGGGCGCTGCGGATCAAGGCGCGCCCGGTCCTCACCCGGCACGCGGTGCACCTCCTCGACCGCGACCAGTCGTACGCGATCGACCGGGCCCGCGACGACTTCGGGTTCAAGAGCGAGGTGGGCTTCGAGGAGGGCGTGCGGCTCACCCTCGCGTGGCTCGACTCGCCCGAGGGGCGTGATCGCGTACCCCGCTGACGCGCCCCCGCCGAACGCACCGGACCTCACCACACCGCACCGGACCACGCCAGTCCGGACCCGGCCCGTCCGGCCCGCCCGAGCCCGAGAGGAACCCGCTGTGCCCCTCACCGAGCGCACGCAGGCACCGGCCGAACCGGCCCGCGCCTGGTTCACCGGCCCCGGCTTCGGGCCAGGACCGCAAGCCGACGGACCACAGCCCGACGGACCGGAGGCCGCCCCCACCGGCCCCCGCCTGATCTGCTTCAGCTACGCGGGCGGCACCCCCTCCGTCTACCGCGACTGGCCGGACCTGCTCGGCCCCGGCGTCACCGTCGTACCGGTGCTGCTTCCCGGTCGCGGGCTGCGGCTCGGCGAGGCGCCGTACACCGACATGGCGCCACTGGCCCGTGACGTGACCGACGCGCTGCTCGCCGCCGGACACGTACACGACCACTACGCCCTGTTCGGGCACAGCATGGGCGCGCTGCTCGCCTACGAGGTCGCCTGCGAGCTGCGGGAGCGGGGGCGGCCGGGGCCCCGGCACGTGTTCGTGTCCGGCAGCAGGGCGCCGCACCTGTACGACGGCCCGGACGGCCAGGGGCTCGGCGACGACGACCTGCGTCAACTCGTCCACGAACTCGGCGCGTTGGGATCCGGCGACGAGGTGGGCCGCTTCTACCTGGAGCGCAGGCTGCCGGTGCTGCGCGCCGACCTCACCCTCTGCGCCCGCTACCGCTGGCGCCCGCGCCGCCCGCTCGACTGCCCGATGACCGCGTTCTCCGCCGCGGGCGACCCGATCGCACCCCGCGCCCACGTCGAGGCGTGGCGCGCGTACACCTCCGCCTCGCTGCTGCACCGCAGGGTGCCGGGCGGCCACTTCTACCTGAACGGACCCGCACGGCTTCCGCTCCTTCGTGAGCTGCGCGCCGAACTCACCCGTACCGCCCCCAAGGAGAGGGAACCCTCATGGATCTGCTGAGCCTGGCCAGGGCCGTCAAGGACCGGGCGCAGGAACCGTTCACGGACCTTGCCGCGATGGCGCGGATCGTCGCGGACCCGCGGCTCCCGCTGCTGCTCGTACTGAACCGGACGCTGTTCACGCCGCTGTACCGGGCCTCGTTCCTCGCCGCCGCCGCGGGCTCCGGCGTGCTGCGCTGCATGGCGTCGCGCCCGTGCGACCTGGAGAGCCTCGCCGAGCACCTCGGGACCCGGCCCGAGGACCGGCAGCGGCTGCGCGCCTGGCTGGACATCGGGGTGCGCCTCGGCGAACTCGACCGGCGCGAGGGCTGCTACCGGCTGAAGAGCCGTACCGCCAAGGCGCTCGCGCAGGTGGCCAACGACGCCGTCGCGGCGGCTCTCGAAGAGCTGCTGCGCTTCCATGTGCCGGCGCTGCGCGACGCCCCGCGCATGCTCAAGGACGGCAGCCGCTTCGAGCTGTCCGACCAGGACGGTCTGGTCATCGCCCGCTCCTCGCTTGTGGTGCGCGGCTTCGTCGAGGACGCCGTCGCCCGCACCCTGCCGCGCACCACGCCGGTGCGCCTCCTGGAGGTCGGCTGCGGCAGCGGCACGTACGTGCGGTACGCGGCCGGGCTCAATCCGCGCCTGACCGCCCTGGCCGTCGACCTCCAGGCCGAGGTCGCCGAGCAGACGGCCAAGAACATGGCGCAGTGGGGGCTCGCCGACCGCGTCGAGACCCGCCAGGGCGATCTGCGCACCCTGGACCTGCAACCGCAGTTCGACGTCGTGACCCTGCACAACAACATCTACTACTTCCCGCAGGAGGAGCGCGCCGAAGTCCTCGCGCGCGCCCGGTCGTTCCTCGCCCCGGGCGGCACGCTGCTGGTCACCTCCTCATGCCGGGGCAGCTCCACGCTCGGCCTCGAAGTGCTCAACCTGTGGTTCGAGTACGCCGGTTTCGGCGGGCCGCTGCCGCGCGAGGACGAGCTGCTCGACCAGTTGCGCGAGGCGGGCTTCGACGGCGTACGGGCGACGCGGGCGCTGCCCGGCCAGGCGTTCCGCGCGTTCGTCGGCACCAACTCCGCCACCGGGCCGGTGGGTTCACTCCCGGTCCGTACGGCCACCACCCCCACGAACGCCGAGGAGGCCGCGTCATGACGACGAAGGCGACCACCGACACGCCCGCGACCGACGAGACCGCCACCGGCCCCGACGCCCCCACCACCCACGCCGACGCCCCCCACGCCGACCTCGTCGCCGTGCTCGGCCGCCCCCACACCGCCACGCCCGACGAGCTCGGCGGCAAGGCGGCCCGGCTCGACGAGCTGACCGGGGCGGGCCTCCCGGTGCCGCCCGCGTTCTGCCTGACCACCGGCCTGTTCGACCTGTTCCTGCGCGAGAGCGGCCTCAACCCGGAGATCCGCGCCGCCGAGGCCCGCGCCGAACCTGCCCTCACCGTGCGCGAGGCGATCCTCGCCCGGGACGTCCCCGAGCCGATCGCCCGCACGATCCTCGCCGCGTACGAGGACCTGGGGCGCCCGCGCGTCGCGGTGCGCTCGTCCGCGCCGCGCGAGGACTCCGCCGAGCGGTCCTTCGCGGGCCAGCACGACACCGTCCTCGACGTGTCGGGCGACGCGGCGCTGCTCGACGCGGTCAAGGTGTGCTGGGCCTCGCTGTGGTCGGACCGGGCGGCCTCCTACCGCTCGGATCCCGGCCCCGCGGGGTCCATCGCCGTCGTGGTGCAGGAGATGGTGCCCGCCGACGTCAGCGGCGTGCTGTTCACGGTCGACCCGATCGGCGGCAGGCCCAACCGGCTTGTGGTGGAGGCCTGTTGCGGGCTCGGCGAGGGCCTGGTGTCCGGCAGGGTCTCCAGCGACTTCTTCGTCGTGGACGACCGTACGCTCGACGTCGTCGAGGAACGCGTCCGCTACAAGGTCACCAAGTGCGCGCCGCTCTCCCCCGGCCGCATCGGCATGACGAAGGTCGACGCCGCCGACCGGGACGCCCCCTGCCTGACGCGCGACCAGCTCGCTGCCCTGGCCCGCCTCGCCCTGGACGTCCGGGCCCGCTACGGCACCGAGCAGGACATCGAGTGGGCGATGCGCGACGGGGAGCTGCATCTGCTGCAGGCCCGCCCCATCACCACCCGCCCCCGCCCGGAGACCTCCGACGACGCCCGCAGCCCCTACCTGCCCCAGCACCTGAAGGAGCAGTCGGACGCGGTGCGGCACGGCACGCTCTGGTCGCGCATGGACATCGGCGAGATCTTCGTCGGCCTGATGTCACCGCTCGGCCTGAGCTTCGCCCGGCACTACCAGGACCATGTGCACGGCGACTGCGCGGCGGCCCTCGGCGTGCGCGACACCGGCGACGTCGGCCTGCACATGGGCTTCTTCCAGGGCCACGTCTACCTGAACATCTCCTACACCGCCTATCTGCTCGGCCAGGCCCCGCCCACCCGCGACCAGCGGCACTTCACCCGCCGCTTCGTCAGCGAGGAGGTGGACCTGGCGACGTACGAGAACCCCTTCGGCACCTTCCCCGGCGGCATCGAGGACCTGCTGTCCACGACGCACTGGCTGCGCGCCACCGCGGGCGAAATGCTGGTGATGAAGGGCCGCGCCCGCGACATGGCGGAGGCCCGCCTGTACGAGTTCGACCGCGCCCGGCGCCTGGACCTGAGCCGCATGGGCCGCCGCGAACTGCACGCCGAACTGACCCGCTACCTCGACTACTTCCACGACGCGCACGTCGGCTACATGCCGTACTACATCAACGCGTTCGGGTTCTACGGCATCCTCACCGAGCTGTGCGCCAAGTGGCTCGGCTCCGCGGGCGACAACCTGCAGAACCGCATCAAGACCGACATGTCCAGCCTGCGCACGGTGGCCTCCGCGCAGGAGATCTGGAGCGTGGCGCAGGCCGCGAAGGCCAGGCCGCGGGTCATGGAGATCATCGAGGCGGCGCCCCTCGAGGAGGTCGCGGACAAGCTGCGCGCCGACCCGGATGGCGAGGCGTTCTGGCAGTCGCAGATGGAGCCGTTCCTGCGCGCCAATGGCACCCGGGGGCGCCAGGAGATGGAGCTCACCCACCAGCGCTGGATCGACGACCCGTCGTACCTCTTCCAGATGATCCGCCGCTACGCCGCGGACGGCTTCACCGCCGACGACATCATGGGCCGCAGCCGCGCCCGCCAGGAGGGCGACACCCGCGCCGTCCTGAAGAAGCTGCCGCTGCCGCAGCGCAAGACCATCGAGGGCCTCATCTCCATGTACGCCCTGTGCAGCGAGCTGCGCGAGGCCACCCGGATGTCCATGATCACGTCGATCTGGCTGGTCAGGAACGTGGTGTACGAGGTGGGGCGGCGCCTTGTCGAGGAGGGCGTGCTGCACTCCCTGGACGAGGTGGCGTTCCTGGACTTCGCCGACGTACGCGGCTACTTGGCCGGTGAACTGCCGGCGCGCGACGCGTTCCCGCGGGCCGCGATCGAGGAGCGGCGGCGGGTGCACGAGTACCACAACCGGCTGCCGGAGCCGCCGCTCACGTTCGTCGGCGAGCACGACTGCACGCGCGCGGTGCGGCCGGTGAAGGACGGGACGCGCCTGGAGGGGCTCGGTTCGTCCCCCGGGCGGATCGTCGGCCGGGCCCGCATCGTCGAGGACCTGGTGTGGCAGGCCGACGAGTTCCAGGCGGGCGAGATCCTCGTGACCCGGCACACCGACGCGTCCTGGACGCCGCTGTTCGCCATCGCCGGCGGCGTCGTCACCGACATCGGGTCGATGCTCTCGCACAGCTCCATCGTGTCGCGGGAGTTCAACGTGCCCTCGGTGGTCAACACCAAGTACGCCACGCAAGTGATCAACACCGGCGACATGGTCATGGTCGACGGCGACACCGGTGTCGTCGAGGTCGTGGAGGGCTGAGCGCGCCGGACCGCCCGAGGAAGGCAGGACGTTCCAGAGGAAGGCAGGAAGTTCCAGATGATCCCGAATCAGTGGTATCCGATTCTGCGGACCGAAGACATCAAACGTGACGCGCCGACCGGGGTGCGCCGCCTGGGCGAGGAGCTGGTGCTCTGGCGCGCTCTCGACGGCACCCTGGTGTGTCAGTCGGCGCGCTGCCCGCACAAGGGCGCGAACCTCTCCGAGGGCCGCCTCGTGGGCAACTCGGTGGCCTGCCCGTACCACGGCTTCCGGTTCGGCACCGACGGGGCGTGCCGCCTGGTGCCGGCGCTCGGCGCGGAGGGCCGCGTCCCGGCGTCGCTGCGGGTCGACACCTACGAGGTGCGGGAGAAGTACGACCTGGTGTGGCTGTGGTGGGGCGACAAGCGCGCGAACCTGCCGGAGATCGAGCTGCCCCACGAACTCGCCGAGCACCCGCGGCCGTACGAGACCATCACCTTCAGCCGCCCGGTCCACTACACGCGCTACATCGAGAGCCTGCTCGAGTTCTACCACGTGACGTTCGTGCACCGCGATCACTGGGCGAACATCATCGACTACACGTTCATGTACGGCAGTTGGCGCAAGCTGTGGACGGACGGGCGGCGGCGCTACATCGCCGCCAACAAGATCGTGAACCATTCCGTGGACGTCGACGGCACGATCATCCGCAACACGTTCGACCAGTGCGAGGAGGGCGACCCCTCCAACACCTGGCACTTCAACCTGATTTACCAGGCCCCGTGCATGACCCACGTGAAGCAGGGCCTCCTGGAGGTCACGACCTGGCTCGTGCCCATCGACGAGCACCACACCCAGGCGATCATGCGCCTGTACGAGTACCCGCTGCTCAAGATGATGGTGCCGTTCAAGCCGCTGCGGCCGCTTGTGCTGCGGTTGTCGCTGATGATGGAGCAGTACGTCCAGGACCAGCAGGACAACGACATCATGGCGCGCCAGGAGCCCAAGGTCAGCGAGCGCGGCGTGAACAAGTTCATCGCCGTCGACGAGATGAACGCCAAGTACCTGCAGATGCGGGACCGGTTGAAGGCGGAGGCCCGCGCGGAGGCGGAACGGCCACAGGAGCCGGTGGCCGACGACGCCCCGGCGGCGGCTCGTGCGGTTGCCGACACGAACGGCCACGGCAACGGAAGCGGCGACAAAGCCGTGCGCGCGGGCGGGCTCAGCAGGACCGCGCCCTGATCACGGCGCGCGTTCCGGTGCCGGCGGCCGCCGGAACGTGCGCCGCGGGGGTCGTGACGAGCGATGCGTATGTCGCGGCCGTCAGGACGAGGCGACCCGCAGCGACACCGTGCCGCCGTGCCCGCGCCCCGCGCCCGCGTCCGTGAGGCCCGCCGTCACGTCGTCCCACCACTGCGCGCCGTCCTCGATGCGGCGCAGCAGGATGCCCTCGCGCACCGCCCAGGGGCAGAGGTCGGCCGACGCGATGCCCATGAGCTTCATCGCCGTGTGCCCGACGACCGCCCCGGCCAGGCTCTGCCCGGCCCGCGGCGCCGAGATCCCCGGCAGTCGTACGCGTTCGGCGGCCGGAAGGCGCGCGAGCCGGTCCTTCGCCCGGCGCAGCGCGGACCGCTCCAGGTGCCGGGGCGCGAACGGCCCGTGCCGTCCGGGTGCCGCGCCGGTCAGCCGCGCCAGTTGCTGGAACGTACGCGAGGTGGCGACCGCCGTGCGCGGCCCCTCCCAGCGGATCCGCGCGGCCACGTCCCGCAGTTGATGGCGCACCCGGCGCCGCAGCGCCTTGACCTCCTGAGGGGACGGCGGGTCCGCGCCGAGGAGGAACTCGTGCGTGAGGCGGTTCGCGCCGAGCGGCAGCGACACCGCGAAGTCCGGCAACCGGCCGCGCCCGAAGGCCACTTCGAGCGACCCGCCGCCGATGTCGAGCAGCACCAGTGAGCCCGCCTGCCAGCCGAGCCAGCGTCGGGCGCCGAGGAAGGTCAGCTCGGCCTCCAACTCGCCGGGGAGCGTGGCCAGTTTGACGCCGGTGCTCGCCCGCACGGCGTTCAGCACGTCCAGGCGGTTCGGCGCGTCGCGCACCACCGCGGTCGCGAAGGCGAGCGGCGGCTCGGCGCCCCAGCGCGCGGCCGTCACCGCGGCCTCGTCGACGGCGCGCACGAGGTGCCGCACGGCATCCTCGCCGAACGGCCCGCCGGGCACGACCCGTTCGCAGAGCCGCAGCTTCCACTTCTCCGTGTGCACGGGCAGCGGTGCTCCGCCCGCGGCGTCCGCCACCACGAGGCGCACCGTGCGCGAACCCACATCCAGCACGCTCACTCGCATGAGCCCTCAGTACCCAGAGCACGTCGCGACACGCACACGAATCGGCTACCTCCCGTTTGCCCTTACGACCGGCTGACGCCATGTCGCCGTCATCTGACGGTACATCACGCCGGTTTGCGTCCCATTCACCCCGATGGCGCCTAGCGTGGCCGGGTGACTTCCTACGCCGCGCCACCCGATGACATGCACGACCTGGTACTGCGCGGAGGCCGGGTGCTCGATCCGGAGACCGGGCTCGACGCGCTCGCGGACGTGGCGGTGACGTCCGGCACGATCACCGCTGTCTCCCTCGCCCCAGGAGCCTCTCCGGCCACGGCCCGCTCCCCGGCGGCCACGGCCTCGCCGACGCCCGAGACCTGCACCGATTCCTCACGTCCGCTCACCGGCCACCGGACCCTCGACGTCACGGGTCTGGTCGTCGCCCCGGGCTTCATCGACCTGCACAGCCACTCCCACACCGTGGCCGGGCACCGCCTCCAGGCCCTGGACGGAGTGACCACGGCCCTCGAACTCGAACTGGGCCTCTCCCCCGTGGGCGAGGCCTACCGGCAGGCCGGCGCCGAGGGCCGCCCGCTCAACTACGGCTTCTCCGCGTCCTGGGCGCAGGCCCGCATGGCCGCCGTCGGCGCGCTGCCGCACGGCGGTGGCGCCTCGGCCGCCCTGGCGCACCTGGGCGACCCGGCCTGGCAGCGGGAGGCCGGCCGGCCCCAGGAGCGGGCCCTGCTCGAACTGCTGCGCCGCGACCTCGCCGACGGCGCGCTCGGCGTCGGCCTGATCGTCGGCTACGCCCCGCGGATCCGGCCCGAGGAGTATCTGGCCGTGGCCCGTCTCGCCGCCCTGGCGAGGCTGCCGACCTTCACCCACGCCCGCAGCCTCGTCGAACAGGTCCCCGACATCCCCGTCGACGGCGCGGAGGAGATCGCGCGGGCGGCGGGCGAGACCGGCGTGCACGCCCACTACTGCCATGTGACGTCGACCTCGCGCCGCCACACCGACCGGGTCCTCGCCGTCCTGGACCGGGCCAGGGCCGAGGGCGGACGCGTCTCCACGGAGGCCTATCCCTACGGCGCGGGCATGACCGCGGTGGGCGCCACGTTCCTCGCGCCGGAGTACCTGCCCGCGTCCGGACTCGACGTGGGCGACATCGTCCTCGCGGCCACCGGCGAGCGGGTCCGCGACCACGCGCGCCTGCGCGAACTGCGCGCCACCGACCCCGGCGCGCTCGCCGTCCTGCACTTCCTCGACGAGACCGACGCCGCGGACCAGGCGTTCATCGACCGGGCGCTGCTGCACCCCGCCACGGTGGTCGGCTCCGACGCGATGCCGCTGACCTGGACGGGACCGGCGCCGGACCCCCTCGCCTGGCCGCTGCCGCCGGGCGCCGCGGTCACCCACCCGCGCACCGCGGGCACGTTCTCCAGGATGCTGCGCCGGTACGTACGCGAACTCGGCGCCCTCAGCCTGCTGGAGGCCGTGGGCCGGGCCACCCATCTGCCCGCGCGCGTGCTTGAGTCCGGGGTGCCCGCGCTGCGCCGCAAGGGGCGCGTGCAGGCCGGCTGCGACGCCGACCTCGTCGTCTTCGACCCGGCGGTGGTCGGCGACCGGGCGACGTACGCCGACAGCACCCGGCCGTCGGTGGGGTACGCCCATGTGTTCGTGGGCGGGACGCCGGTGGTGGCGCACGGGGAGCTGGTGCCGGACGCGTTGCCGGGGCGGGCGGTGCGGCGCTGAACCCGCCCTCCGGAGGCGCCGGGTGCCTGTCCCCGCACAAGGGCGAGGGCCTCGGAGTCCGCCGACTCCGAGGCCCTCAGTACTGGGGGTGTGCCCGGTTTACCGCTTGGCGTCCTTGTTGAAGGAGGCCTTGGCCCACAGGTAGCCCAGGACCGACAGGCCGGCCAGCCAGGCCAGGGCGATCCAGGCGTCGTTGCCGATCTCGGTACCCAGCATCAGACCGCGCAGGGTCTCGTTCATCGGGGTGAAGGGCTGATACTCCGCGAACCAGCGGATACCCGCGGGCATCGAGTCCGGCGTGACGACCGCCGAGCCCAGGAAGGGCAGGAACGTCAGCGGCATCGGCGCGTTGGAGGCCGTCTCCACACTGTCGGAACCCAGACCGATCGCCGCCGAGATCCAGGCGAGCGCGAAGGCAAGGAAGACCAGCAGACCGATCGCGGCCAGCCACTCGATCACGCCGGCGTTGGGCCGGAAGCCCACCGCCAGCGCCACACCCACGACCAGGACCAGGCTGATGATGGTCTGCACGACGTTGCCGATCACGTGGCCGACCAGGACCGAGGCCCGCGAGATCGCCATCGTGCGGAAGCGGTTGATGATGCCCTCGGTCATGTCCGAGCACACCGACACCGCCGTGGACACCGCACCCGAGGTGATCGCCATCAACAGGATGCCGGGGGTGACGTAGTTGGTGTAGTCACCGCGGTCACCGCCACCGCCCACCCCGGGAATGCTGATGCCGCCGCCCAGGGCGCCGCCGAAGACGTACACGAACAGCAGCAGCATCAGGATCGGCATCGCGACGACCGAGATCGTCATCGACGGATAACGCTGCGCGTGCTTCAGATTGCGCCGCAGCATCGTCATCGAGTCGCGCACGGCGTACGAGTTGGTGCTCATCGCTGAGTCTCCTTCACAGCGGTCGCGCTGTCCGTAGTAGCGGTCTTGCGGCCCTGACCGGTGAGGGCGAGGAACACGTCATCCAGGTCGGGGGTGTGCACGGTGAGCGCCTCGGCGTGGATGCCGGAGCGCTCCAGGCCGTCCAGGACCTGGCGCAGGGCCGGGATGCTGCCGTCGCTGGGGATCTGCAGCGTGAGGTCCTCGTCGTTGCGCGTGGCCTGGCTGAGGGTGTGCGCGGCCGCGTCGAGGTGGCGGGCGTCGTCGAAGCGCAGCTTGATGTAGCCGCCGGGGATGCGGCGCTTGAGCTCGTCCGCGGTGCCCTCGGCCACGATCTTGCCGCCGTCCAGGACCGCGATGCGGTCGGCCAGCTGGTCGGCCTCCTCCAGATACTGCGTGGTCAGGAAGATCGTGGTGCCGCCCGCGACCAGGTCGCGGATCATCTGCCACATCGTGCGGCGGCTGCGCGGGTCGAGGCCCGTCGTCGGCTCGTCCAGGAAGATGATGCTGGGCTTGCCCACCAGGGTCATCGCCAGGTCGAGCTTGCGGCGCATGCCGCCGGAGAAGTTGGACGCGCTCTTCTGGGCGACGTCCGTGAGCTCGAAGCGCTCCAGGAGCTCGGCCGCGCGGCGCTTGCCCTCGGCCTTGTCGAGGTGCAGCAGGTCGGCTATCAGCTCGAGGTTCTCCTCGGCGGTCAGCAGGCCGTCCACCGCCGCGAACTGCCCGGTGACGCCGATCTCGGAACGCACCGCGTCCGGGTCCTGCTCGAGCGAGTGCCCCGCGACCGTGGCCTGACCCTCGTCCGCGCTGATCAGCGTGGAGAGGATCTGCACCGAGGTGGTCTTGCCGGCGCCGTTCGGGCCGAGCAGCGCGAAGATCGTGCCGGGAGCGACCTGCAGATCGACGCCGTCGAGTACGACCTTCTCGCCGTACGACTTGCGCAGTCCAAGGGCGTTGATCCCCTTGGATGCCCCGGCCGGTTGGGTGGTGGCGGTCATCGTGCCCCTTCTCATTTCCGTTGTGGTGTCAAGGTCGTTCTCTGGTGCTGCGCAGGTCGTTGTCCGTACGCGTACGCGGGTGCCGCGCCCGGTGCTACACGGGCTGAGCGCGGCGGATCACGATGTCGCCGACGCCGGTGCGGGCGCGGACCTGGACGGTCTGCGCCCCCTTGCCGGGGCCGTCGGAGGCGCCGAGAGAGTTGTGGATGGTGCCCGCCTGGGAGTTGACGTCGAGCCAGGCCGCCGTGCCCAGGTGGATGCCGACCTCCAGGTTTCCCGTCTGGGTCTGCAGGTCGACGCGGCCGCCCGCGACCTCCTCGATACGGGTGTCGCCGTTGGCGGACTTGGAGGCGACGCCCGCGTGTGCCCGGCCCACGGAGATGTTCCCGTTGGCCACCTTCAACTGCAGTTCACCGGTGATCCGGTCGACCCAGGTGTTGCCGTTGGAGTTCTTGATCAGGGCAGCGCCGTCGATCTCGCGGATCCGCAACCGGCCGCAGCCGGTGGTGATCTCGGCGAGGCCGTCGATGTACGCCACGGTGACGTCGCCGCGCTCCGTGCGCAGCCGCGCCGGGCCCGTGCGGTCCAGGCGGATGTCGCCGTCCAGGGTCTTGAGCATGCACTCGCCGAGCGTGCCCTCGCCGGTGAAGTCGCCGGTCGCCGCGGAGCCGTTGACACGCGAGCCGCTCGGCAGCCGGATCTCGACGGCCACCGAACCGGAGTCGCTGCGCCGGGCGGAGACCTTGGGCGTGCGGACGGTCAGCCGGCCGGCCGCGAAGTCGACCCTCGTCTCCCGCGCCGCGCGCAGGTCGGCGTCGTTGTCCTCGGAGCGCGGGTGCACCTCGACGACGGTGATGCCGCTGTCGCCCGCGCTGATGTGGGCGACGCCGAGCTCGACACGGATCGTGGCGGTGATCGGTTCGGGGGTGTCAAAAGTAGGCAAGGGGTGTCCCATCCTCATGACTCTGCAGGGCGTCCCCACGGGCGGGACGGCTGATGTCGGCGTCGGGCGGCGGTCGGCCGGTAGCGGTCCGTGGGCGCTAGGTGAACGCCACCGATCCGCGGTTCCCGTCCGGCTCCAGGGCGTCCGAAACCGCCCTCACCAGCCAGGAGTTGAGCGAGACCCCGGCCACCGCGGTGGCCCGCTCGGCCGTGGGCTTGAGCGCGGCCGGGAGCCGGACGTTGATCCGCGAGGTCCTGTGGTCCTCCGGCGCCTCCGTGGCCGCCACCGGCGCCGGGCGCGGCACGGGCACGGCCGTGAGCTCCCCGGGCGCGAGATCCCGGGTGATCTCCCGCGTGGCGTCCGACAACGCGTTCAGCAGGGCGAGCCGGGTCGCCGTCTCCAGCGTCGCGGCCAGGCGCTCGGCGAGCGCCCGTGCCTCCTCGTCGCCCGCCTCGGTGGCGACCGCGAGTTCGTGCCGGAGATTGGCCACGTACGGCGTCAGGTCCATGCTGCCATCATGGCACACACGTGGCGCCACAGCGAGCCACAGTGGCACCACACCCCTTTCCGGGCTCCCCTTGCCTTCCCCCAACGCCCGTCCACGGCGCGTTTTCCCTCTTCAGGCCGACGGTAGTGCGGCGGCACGGTCCGCGACAGGTTTTGGCCCGCAGAGGCAGACCGGGGGCGCGCGGAGCCATTTCGGGGGCGTGTGCGGCCACCGCGGGGGGGCGCCGCCGCATCCGCCCGACCGGTTTCGTCCCGGCGACCAGGACACGCCCCCGGGGAATTTTCCGCCCCGCCCGCACGCTGAAAGCGGGCTCCACCGGCCGGACGATCCGGTGGAGCCCGCTTCAACACCCGCTGGCAGGGCGTACGTTGACGCCTCGCCCGACGGCACGCCACAGGCGGGCCGGCAGCGGCCTCCACGGCCGTGCCGACCCGCCTCGGGTCAGGTTTTCCGCACCAGGTCTGGCGGTGCGCCCCTTCTGGCGCTAGGGCATGTCAGCCGCGGTACTGCGGCTGCGGGTGGCGCTGCTGCGGCGGCACCTGCTCCTTGGCGGCCAGGCGCCGGGACAGCTTCTCGCCCTCGACGTCCATGTTCGGCAGCAGCCAGTCCAGCCACTTCGGCAGCCACCAGGCCGCCTTGCCGAGCAGGGCGAACAGCGCGGGCACGATCGTCATGCGGACGATGAAGGCGTCGAAGAGCACGGCGACGGCGAGACCGAAGCCGATCATCTTCACCAGGTCGTTCTCCTCCATGATGAAGCCGGAGAAGACGCTGATCATGATGATCGCGGCCGCCGTGACCACCCGGCCGCCGTACCGGAAGCCGGTCACGACCGACTCGCGCGGCTCGACACCGTGCACGAACGCCTCGCGCATCCGCGTCACCAGGAACACCTCGTAGTCCATCGCGAGGCCGAACACCACACCGATCATGAAGATCGGCATCGTGCTCATGATCGGGCTCGGCTGATCGACGCCGAAGATGTCCGCGAGCCAGCCCCACTGGAAGACCGCGACGACCGCGCCGAGCGCGGCGGCCACCGAGAGCAGGAAACCGAGCGCGGCCTTCAGCGGCACCAGGATCGAGCGGAAGACCAGCATCAGGAGCAGGAACGCCAGGCCGACGACCGTGCCCAGGTAGGGCAGGAGGGCGTCGTCGAGGGTCTTGGAGAAGTCGATGAACATGGCCGTCTGGCCGGTCAGCAGGATCTCCGGGCCGCTGTCGGCCTTGATGTCCTTCGCCGTCCCCCGCAGGCTCTTGACCAGGTCCTTGGTGGCGTCCTCCGCCGGGCCCGCCTTGGGCACGACGTTCACGATGGCGGTGTCGCCGGCCTTGTTGAGCGTGGCCGGGCCGACCGACTCGACGCCGGCCGTGCGCTCGAACCGCTTGCGGACGTCCTCGGCCTCGGTCTTGGCGTTCTTGTCCTCGATCGTCACCATCAGCGGACCGTTGAAGCCCTTGCCGAAGGACTGCGACATCATGTCGTAGGCCTTGCGCTGGGTGGTGTCGGGCGCCATGGTGCCCTCGCTCGGCAGGCCGAGCTTCATGCTCGCCGCGGGTACGGCGACGGCGCCGAGCCCCACGACCGCGAGGAGCAGCACGGCGACCGGGTGGCGCAGGATGAAGCGCGCCCAGCGGGCACCGAGGTTCGGCTGCTGCTGCTTGAGTGCCCGCGCCTCGGCCTTGCGCTGCTTCTTCTCCGAGAGCGGCTTGCCCTTGTACCGGGCGCGGTCCTTGCGGGCGAGCACCTTGATGGGCGCGAAGCCGAGGAGCGCGGGGACCAGCGTGATGGCGATGAACACGGCGATGGCGACGGTGCCCGCGGCGGCCATGCCCATCTTGGTGAGCATCGGGATGTTCACGACGGCCAGGCCGACGAGGGCGATGATGACGGTGAGTCCGGCGAAGACCACGGCCGTTCCCGCGGTGCCCACGGCCCGTCCCGCGGCGTCGTGGCGCTCTCGGCCCTCGGCGATCTCGGATCGGTAGCGGGAGACGATGAACAGGGCGTAGTCGATGCCGACCGCGAGGCCGATCATCATGGCCAGCGTCGTGGTCGTGGACGAGAGCCCGACGGTGGAGCCGATCGCGGTGATGCCGGAGATGCCGACGCCGACACCGACGAGCGCGGTGAGCAGCGGCATGCCCGCGGCGATCATCGAGCCGAAGGTGAGGATGAGGACGACCGCGGAGACGGCGATGCCGATGGCTTCGGAGGAACCGCCCACGGACTGCTCGATCTTGACGGCGTCACCGCCGGCCTCGGCCTTGAGCCCGCTCTTGCGCGCGTTCTCCAGCGTCTTGTCCAGGGCGTCGTGCGCCTTGTCGTTCACCTTGGTCTGGACGACCTTGTAGGTGGCGGACACATAGACGGTGGACTGGTCCTTGCTGACGGCGGCGCCGCCCCCGGCGTAGGGGTCACCGACGCTCGCGACCTGCGGCGACTTGCGCAGCTCGGCGACGACCTTGTTGACCTTGGCCTTCTCGCCGGCGTCGGTGATGTTCCCGCCGCCCGGTACGCGCAGGACCACACGGGCCGTGGCGCCGTCGGCGCTCGCGTCCGGGAACTTGTCCTCGAGGAGGTCGTACGCCTTCTGCGACTCCGTACCCGGCATCGAGAACGTGTCGGCGGGGGGTGTCGGCGCGGACGAGGCAGCGAAACCCACCCCGCCGAAGATCAGCACCCACAGCAGTGCCATCAAACCGCGTCGCCGGAAGGCGAAACGGCCCAGTTTGTACAGGATGGTAGCCACGGCGAAGGGGACTCCCGTCGGGTAGTCAGGAACAGGGGGACAGTGCGAGAGCCGCCGCGGCGGCTTCGGTGCGCGTCACCGCGGGTCTCGGCGGCCGAGTCGCGGCGACGGCGTGCGGCAGACAGGCGGACAGCAGGCCCGGCCCGGCCCGGGGAGGCCGAGCTCGGCGGGGAGCGAGTGCCGGATGCTCATAGCGCTACGATGGCACCATGATGGCGCCATTGCAAGCCATCGTGGCACACAAGCGGTGCCACATCCTCCTTGCCTCGCATCGCCACAGGTCCCAGCGGTGGCGGCGGGGGCGGTCGGGGGCGCGATCGGATGCCCGTTCGGGCACGCCCGGCGCCAAGGGATGGCACCACGCGCCGGGGCCTCACACCCCCGGAATCGATGCTTCACCAGGTCATCGCGGTCCGTCCGCAGCGCCACCACATTCAAGGCCGGGATGAATTGCAGTCGCTGATCTCGGCGCAAGTTCCGGCCAATGCCCGTTGCAGTCCTTCACTTCCGGAGAAACAGTCCCTTCGCATCGGCGAAGGTGCCTCAGGTGGCAGCCCTTGCGCACAGCGAAGTTCCGGCGTGTGCGAACAGGCGGGTCCCGAGGCGCAGGGATTCGGTCAGCCAGCAGGTCCGAAAGAAGTGGCGCTTGAATGGCGCCATATTTGTGCCATCATGGCGTCATGGACCTCACGCCGTACGTCGACGATTTCCGGCACGAGCTCGCAGTCGCCGCTGACACGGGCGGAGAAGAAGCGCGAGCCCTGGCCCAACGACTCACCGCCCCCCTCGAAACAGCCGCCCGGCTCACGCTGCTCAACGCGCTGTCCGCCGCCATGGGCGAGGTCACCCGCGACCTCGCGCCGGGCTGCTCGGTGGCCGTGCAACTGCGGGGCCTCGACCCCGAGTTCGTCGTGACGTCATCCCCTGCCGCGCGGCCGCGCGAGGCCGCCGAACAACACCGGGCGGAGCGGCCAGGACCGGCGTCCATGGCACCGGTGACCCCGCTGTTCGACGTCGGCCTCCCCAGCGGCCACATCCGCCTCCAGTTCGACGGCGTGAGCGGCCTCGAAGCGGCCACCGCGCTCTTCGACTGCGCGACGCCGGACCACGAGACGCTCGCCCTGCACCTGCCGAGCGACGGCAGCGTGCACGCGCTGCGCGCCGTGCTCGACGCCCTGGACGACGCGGACATCGAGGCCACCGCGCTGACCGTGCACACCTCCGGTCTCGACGACGTCTTCCACTCCCTGATCGGCGTGCCGCAGCCGGACGAGGGCCTCGCCGCCCGCAAGTCGCCGAGGCCGCGCGGACCGCGCAAGTCCCCCAAGACCCCCAGGCCCCCCAAGTCCCGCAAGGGCGACGCCGGGTGAACACCGGGCCGCACGACCGGACGGTCGCACGGCCCGCGCCCACTGTGCGCCGCGCCGGTCAGACCCAGGCGCCGATCACGCCGCCATCCCCGGCCGCCCCGCCGTGAGCAGCGGCAGCGTACGCGGCCCCGTCAGCTCCGGGTTCGCCATCAGGACGGGCGGGTTGTCCGGGTCGGTCCGCAGCTCCGGGTGGCGCTCCAGGAGGATGCCGAGCGCGATGCGCCCTTCGAGCCGCGCCAGCGGCGCCCCCAGGCAGAAGTGGATGCCCCGGCCGAACGCGATATGCGGGTTGGGATCGCGCCCCGGAACGAAGTCGTGCGGTCCGGCGAAGACCCGCTCGTCCCGGTTGGCCGCGCCGGTCCACAGCGCGAGCACCTGCCCCGCCGGCACCCGCTGCCCGCCGAGCTCCACGTCCCTGGTCGTGGCCCGGTAGAAGACCTCGAAGGGCGTCAGCAGGCGCAGCGACTCCTCGATCACGGCGGGCAGCGCCGCCGGGTCCCGCCGCAGCTCCGCCCGCCGCTCCGGGTGGGCGTCCAGGCAGAGCACCGTGTTGCCGAGCAGCATCGTGGTCGTGATGTGCCCGGCGACGAGCAGCAGTTGGGCGAAGTTGCCGAGCGCCGCCTCGCTCAGCCGCTCACCGTCGACCTCGGCCTGCACGAGCCGGGTGAGCAGGTCCTCCCGCGGCTGCCGCCTGCGGTCGTCGGCGTGCACGGCGAAGTACTCGTTCATGCGGCGGACGAGGTCGAACGCGGCGGCGATCTCGTCCCCACCGCCGTCGGTGCCACTCGCGCCCCCACTGCCACCGTCGCCGTCGGCCGTGCCCGCCGAGCCGCCCCGCGCGGTCACCTTCTCGCGCGGAAAGATCTCCTCGCTCCACTGCCGGAACAGCGGCCGGTCGCTCGCGGGGACGCCGAGGAGTTCGGCGATGACGGTCACCGGCAGCGGGTGGGCGAGGTCGTCGACGAGCTCCAGCGTGCCGCGCCCGTCCGCCTGGTCGAGCAGTTCATGGGTGAGGGCGCAGATCCGCGGCGCGAGGCCCGCCACCAGTCTGGGGGTGAAGGCCCGCCCGGCGAGCTGCCGCAGTTGCCGGTGGGCGGGCGGGTCCATCTGCGTGAGCAGACCGCTCTTCTCGTACTCGGGGGCGTCGGGGGCGATGTACGGCACTGTGTCGGACGTGTAGGCGGCGGGGTCGGAGAAGACCTCGACGGCCTCGGGGTAGCCGTAGACGTTCCAGAGTCCGGCCTGCTCGTCGAAGGCGACCGGCCGCTCCGGAGCGATGCCGCGGAGCCAGAAGTGCGCTTCGGGGGCGCCCCATTGGTCGGCGAGGACGGAGAGGGGCACAGGGCGCAGCGACTGGTAAGTCATGATATTTCACCTGTCTCAGGGCGTGCTAGGGCGCACGCGCCGCGGGTCGACGACCGCGCGGTACGAGGAAGTGCGAGGAGGTTGGGGGCGTACGCCTGGATGTGCGGAGGCGTTCAGAGGCGCACGAGGACGTACGGATCCGAGGTGCGCAAAGGCGTACGGAAGGGCGTCGGGCCCACCATCCGGCGGGCCCGCGCGGTCAGCGCGCGGGGGCGTGTGGCCGCCTGATCACGCGCCGGGGACGCGGCGAGGGCGCGGTGTCGGACACCGCGCCCTCGTTGCTCGCTTCAGGCGCCGTGATCAGGCGCGGCGTATGACGACATCGCCGCGGCTGGTGACGGCGTGGATCTCCACGGCCTCTTCGGGCAGCTCGGGGGCGTCGGAGGCGCCGAGGGAGTTGCGTACGTAGCCGACCTTGGTGTGCACGTCGAGCCAGGCGGCGGATCCTTTCCGCACGCCGATCTCGAGTTCGCCGGCGGCGGCGCGCAGTTCTACGCGGCCGCGGGTCACCTCGCCGACGCGGATGTCACCCGTGACGGCGCGCGCGGTGACGTCGTCGTGCACACGGCCGATGCTGATGTCGCCGCGGTTGACGGTGGCGCGCAGCCGGCCGGTGACTTCTTCGATGTCGGAGTCGCCGCTGGAGTTCTTCAGGGTCAGGGCGCCGTCGATCCGGCCGATGCGGATGTCTCCGGAGGCGACGCGGATGTCGGCCTCGCCGACGGCGCTGCCGACGGTGACGTCACCGAACCCGCTGTTGAGCTGGAGTCGTCCGGCTCGCTCCAGGTGGATCCTGCCGTGCCCGGTCTTGAACTCGCACTCCCCCAGCTCGCCCTCGCCGTACATGTCGGCCATGACGGCGTCGCCCGTGAGGCTCGACCCCGCGGGCAGTTCGACCGAGACGTCGACGGAGCCGCCGGAGCCGAAGAGGCTGCGCCTGCGCGGGGCCCTGATGAGCAGCCTGCCCTGGCCGTACTCGACGCGGGTCTGCTCGGCGGCGGAGCGGTCGTTCTGGCTCAGCCCGTTGCTCGGGGTCACCTCGACGACGGTTTCGGTGCCCGTGCCCGCGGTCAGGCGCAGGACGCCAGCGGAGAGCTGCAGGGAGACAGCGATGGGTGCGGGGGTGTCGAAGGTTGGCATGGCTGCCCCGTCCTCGTGGATCTGTCGGGCGTCCCCGCTGGTGGGACGGCGTTGGGAGGGTGACTCATCTGTGCGGGCGGCCGTCAGCCGACCCAGCCGGTGTAGCTCTGGCCCCGGCTGGCGGCGGCCGGGGCGCCGGGCGCCGGAGCGACGGCGTACTCCTCGGGCTCCAGCGCGGCCGATATCGCCCGCACGAGCCAGGCGTTGAGCGAGAGCCCCTCCTGTGCCGCCGCGTGCTCGGCCCGCGTCTTCAGGCCGGAGGGCAGGCGGAGGTTGATCCTGACGGTGGCGCGGTGGTCCTCGCCGGGCGGCGGGGCCGGGGGCGGCACCCGGACCGCGAACGGCTCCGGCGTGTGCCGCCCGGGTCCCGGGCGGCCAGAGCTGCCAGAGCTGCCGGACCAGTCGGCGACCGGGGCCGGCGTCACCACGAACTCGGGGTCGCGGCCGCGCAGCCGTACGTCGACGGAGCCCGGCGCCAGTTCGCCGGTGATCTCGCCCGCCGCGTCCGACAGCGCGCGCAGCAGCGTGAGCCGGGTCGCCGACTCGAGCTGCGCGGTGAGGCGCTCGGCCGTCGCCTGCGCGTCCGCGCCGTCCGCCTGGGCTGCCACGGACAGCTCCCGGCGGAGGTGGTCGACGTACGGCGTGAGATCCATGACGCCACTATGGCATCACGATGGCGCCATTGCAAGCCGAGCTGGCTCAGGGGTGGCGCAGTCCGGCGGGCCGGGCGGCGCCAGTGGATCCCTCCGGAGGGGGTGGGTCAGCCATTCGGCGGCGAGAACCGGCCACGGGTCGACTGTGACGCCCGGCGTGTCGCTGCCCGAGGGAGACCCGAACAGCCCTGCGCAGTCGGGGAGTTCAGAGGCTGCGCCACTCCTCCCCCACGAACACAGACGGCCCGTCCCGCTGCTCGTGCGAAGCGAAGCAGCGGGACGGGCCACAACCGGAAGGCCGCCCACCGGTTGGTGGACGGCCCGTTCGGTCATCGCGCGGTCGGGGTCAGGCGTCGACCTCCTGCCGCACCCGGTCGAGGACACCGGGCAGCGCGCGCAGGAACGCGGCCACCTCGTCCTCGCCGAGGATCAGCGGCGGCGCGAGCCGGATCGTGTCCGGCAGGGCCGCGTTCACCAGGAGGCCCGCGTCCTGGGCCGCCTGCTGCACGCGCGCGGCACACGGCTCGGTGAGCACGATGCCGAGGAGCAGCCCGGCGCCACGGACCCGGTCGACCAGCGGGTGCGCGAGCGCCTCGACGCCCTGCCGCAGCGCCTCGCCCTGCCGCTTGACGTGGTCGAGGAGACCGTCGCCGTGGATCGTGTCCAGCACGGCGAGCGCCGCGGCGCAGGAGACCGGGTTGCCGCCGAAGGTGGTGCCGTGCGCGCCGGGCGACATCAGCTCGGCGGCCGGGCCGAAGGCCAGGGTCGCGCCGATGGGCATGCCGCCGCCGAGGCCCTTGGCGAGGGTGAGGACGTCCGGCTCGATGCCGTGCGCCTGGTGCTCGAACCAGTGGCCGGTGCGGCCGATGCCGGTCTGCACCTCGTCCAGGACGAGCAGCGCGCCGACGGCGCGGGTGATCTCGCGGGCCGCGGCCAGATAGCCGGGGGGCGGTACGACGACGCCGTTCTCGCCCTGGATCGGCTCGATGACGACGATCGCGGTGTCGGTGTCGACGGCCGCGTGCAGCGCCTTGGCGTCGCCGAACGGGACGTGCGTGACGTCACCGGGCAGCGGCTCGAACGCGGCGCGCTTGGCGGGCTGGCCGGTCAGCGCGAGGGAGCCCATGGTGCGGCCGTGGAAGCCGCCCTGGGTGGCGACCATGCGGCGGCGGCCGGTCAGCCGGCCGATCTTGAAGGCCGCCTCGTTGGCCTCCGCCCCGGAGTTGGAGAAGAAGACCCGGCCCGGACGCCCGGTAAGGCGCAGCAGGCGCTCGGCGAGCCGCACCGGCGGCTCGGCGATGAACAGGTTCGACACATGGCCGAGCTGCCCGATCTGCTCGCTGACGGCGCGTACGACGGCGGGGTGCGCGGTGCCCAGCGAGTTGACGGCGATGCCCCCGAGGAAGTCGAGGTACTTCTTGCCGTCCGCGTCCCAGAACGCGGCGCCCTCACCGCGTACCAGCGGCACCCGCGGCGTGCCGTAGTTGTCCATCAAGGACGCCTGCCAGCGCTCGGTGAGCTTGGTGTTCCCGCGCTCCCCCACGGCGTCGTCCGCGTCCCCCGCGGAGCCCGCTGTGTCTGTGGCGCCCGTGGCGTCCGTGTGCTCGCTCATCGCATCCCCTCCCTGGCGGCCGCGCTCATCGCAACCCCTCTTCCACGTCCCCGTTCATCGCAGATCATCCTCGATGTCCGGCATGACCAGCGTGCCGATCTCCTCGCGCGTGAACATCTCGAGCAGCACCGAGTGCTGGACCCGTCCGTCGATGACGCGCGCGCTGCCCACGCCGTTGCGGACCGCGTACAGGCAGCCCGCCATCTTGGGGACCATGCCGTCGGCCAGCTCCGGAAGGATCTTCTCCAGTTCGCTGGCGCTGAGCCTGCTGATGACCTCGTCGCTGTGCGGCCAGTCCGCGTACAGGCCCTCGACGTCGGTGAGGAAGACCAGCGTGTGCGCGTTCAGGGCGCCTGCGATGGCGGCGGCCGCGGTGTCGGCGTTCACGTTGTAGACGTGGTCGTCGTCGACGCTGCGGGCCACCGGCGAGATGACCGGGATACGGCCGTCCGCGAGCAGCGCCTCGACGGCGCCGGGGTTCACCCCGGCGATCTCGCCGACCCGGCCGATGTCGACCTTCTCGCCCTCCTCGTCCTCGGGCCAGTGCTTGGTCGCGGTGATGGTGTCCGCGTCCTCACCGGTGAGGCCGACGGCGAGCGGTCCGTGCTGGTTGATGAGGCCGACGAGCTCGCGCTGCACCTGTCCTGCGAGCACCATCCGGACCACGTTCATGGCCTCGGGCGAGGTGACCCTGAGGCCCGCCTTGAACTCGCTGTCGATGCCGTGCAGTTGGAGGGCGGCGCTGATCTGCGGGCCGCCGCCGTGCACCACGACGGGCTTGAGGCCCGCGTGCCGCAGAAAGACGATGTCGTGGGCGAAGGCCGCCTTCAACTCGTCGTCGATCATGGCGTTGCCGCCGAACTTGATGACGCAGATCTTGCCCTGGTGGCGGTTGAGCCACGGCAGCGCGTCCATCACGGACTGCGCCTTGACCAGTGCGGGATGCTCCTGCGTGCTGATCCTCATGACGAGTACGCGCTGTTCTCGTGGACGTACTCGGACGTCAGGTCGTTGGCCCACAGCGTGGCCGCCTGGCCGCCGGCCGCCAGGTCCGCGGTGATGACGACCTCGCGGCCGCGCATGTCGACCGACTGCCGGTCCGCGCCGATCGCGCCGTCCTTGCAGACCCAGACGCCGTTGATGGCGACGTTCACGCGGTCCGGCTCGAAGGCGGCGGAGGTGGTGCCGATGGCGGAGAGCACCCGGCCCCAGTTGGGGTCCTCGCCGTGGATGGCGCACTTCAGGAGGTTGTTGCGGGCGATGGAGCGCCCGGCCTCCACGGCGTCGTCCTCGGAGGCTGCGTTCACGACGTCGATGCGGATGTCTTTCGAGGCGCCCTCCGCGTCACCGATGAGCTGGCGCGCGAGGTCCTCGCACACGGCGCGGACGGCGTCGGCGAACTCGGCGTACTCCGGGGTCGTGCCGGAGGCGCCGGAGGAGAGCAGCAGCACCGTGTCGTTGGTGGACATGCAGCCGTCGGAGTCGACGCGGTCGAAGGTCACGCGGGTCGCCGCGCGCAGCGCCTTGTCCAGGTCGCCGGCGGGCAGGTCGGCGTCCGTGGTGAGGACGACCAGCATCGTGGCGAGGCCGGGGGCGAGCATGCCCGCGCCCTTGGCCATGCCGCCGACCGTCCAGCCCGCGCCCTCGACGACCGACGTCTTGTGCACGCTGTCCGTCGTCTTGATGGCGATGGCCGCCTTCTCGCCGCCGTCCGTGGAGAGTTCGGCCACGGCGGCCTCGACTCCGGGAAGCAGCTTGTCCATCGGCAGGCGCGTGCCGATCAGGCCCGTGGAGGCCACGGCGACCTCGCCGGAGCGGTGCCCCTCCAGGCTCGCGGCCACCTTCTCGGCGGTGGCCCGGGTGTCCTGGAAGCCCTCCGGTCCCGTGCAGGCGTTGGCGCCGCCGGAGTTGAGGACGACGGCGCTCACCGCGCCCACCCTCAGGACCTGTTCACTCCAGACCACGGGAGCTGCCTTCACTCGATTCGAGGTGAAGACGCCCGCCGCACACCGGCGCGGGCCGTTGTTCACGACCAGTGCCACGTCCGGATTTCCATTGCTCTTTATTCCGGCCGCGACGCCTGCGGCCGAAAAACCTTGTGCTGCCGTGACGCTCATGGCGCTACTACTCCTATAGTGGAAGTTCCCAGTTGCCCGGGAAGGCCGAGGGGGACCACCGACAATGACATGGCCCGAGCCGCCCCATTCCTCGATTCTGACGACAGAGTGCGTCAAGTCGAAAGCCCTCTGCCAGCCCTTTCCTGTTGAACGCCCACATCGCTGATTTGGCAGCTCACCGATGTGCCGCCGGGACCGCCCGATGTGACGGCCCGACAACCCGCAACAAACTACAGGCGATTCGGGCTTTCGGCACCGGGCTGTCCTGTCCACGGGACAGACGGCCACTGTGACCGACTGTTCCGCGGACCTAATGCATGACCGCGGAACGGGAAGCCGGAACCCAACACCCGGAAATCTTCACGGGATTTTGTTGTTCCTGACCAATTGCCGAAGCGTGGCCGGGCCTGGACGCCGGGCCCGAAGTCGGCCGACAATGACCAGGCTGGCGCACCTGTGCCATGCTCGACCGGGCCGCCGGCCGGATTCTTGAAATGGAGTGGACGATGAGCAGCAACCCGTTCGACGACGCGGATGGCCAGTTCTACGTTGTGGTGAACGACGAGGAGCAGCACTCCCTGTGGCCTTCGTTCACCGAGGTCCCCGCCGGCTGGCGGGTGGCGTTCGGCGAGGCCTCCCGCCAGGACTGCCTGGAGTACGTGGAGCAGAACTGGACCGACCTGCGGCCCAAGAGCCTGCGCGACGCGATGGCCGCGGACCAGGCCGCGTGACGCGGGCGCGCCCCTGAGCGCGCCGAAAGGGTGGGCCCCGGTGCTGGAAAGCACCGGGGCCCACCCTTGTTTCCGCCGCGTCCGCCGCGTCCACTGCTGACGCTGCCGCCGCACGCGCGATGCGTACGCGCACAGGCGAACGGCCCGTCAGCGGGGGCTTGACGGGCCGTTCGGTACGGGGGGTGGCTCAGACCTTCTCGCCGGCGCCGCGTCGCTCGACGATCGAGTCGACGATCTCGCCGCTGCGTACGGCGATGTTCGACAGCAGCGACGAGGTCAGGCCGTGCGTGTGCTCGGTGCCGCCCTGGAGGTAGATGCCGCAGGACAGCTCGCCGGAGGTGACGACGCGGTAGTCGCGCTCCACACGGTGGCGGCCCTCCTCGTCTCGCTGGCAGAACTTGTCCAGGTCGCCGAGGAGCGAGGTGGCGTCCAGGGTGCTGTAGCCGGTCGCGAAGACGAGCGCGTCGACGTCCATCTCCTGCTCGCTCTCGCCGTCCAGGAGCGAGTGCAGGACGACACGGGTGTCGCTGCCGGACCGCTTCACTTCCTTGACGCGGGTCAGGTTCAGGAAGTGCAGGCGCTGCTCGCCCGCGACCTCTTCCTCGTAGCTGCGGCGGAACAGCTCACGGATCACGTCGTCGTCGACGACGGAGTAGTTCGTGTTCTTGTGGTAGCGCCAGAAGGCGTCCCGCGTCTTCTCGGTGCCGAAGTAGTAGTGGTCGACCGCGTCGGCGTCGAACACCTGGTTGGCGAAGGGCGTGTCGTCCGCGACGGAGTATCCGTACGAGGGCAGGATCGCGGAGACCTGGGCCTGCGGGAGCATGTCGTGCAGGTACTTGGTGATCTCGGCGGCGCTCTGCCCTGCACCGACGACCGCCACGTTCTTCAGGTCCTCGGGGTTCATCTGGCCGTACTTCGCCAGGAACTCCGAGCTGTGCCAGACGCGCTCGTCGCGCTCCATGCCGTCGGGCATGCGCGGCACGAGGCCGGTGGAGACGGTGATGTTGCGCGCCTTCACCTCGCGGGCGGCGCCGCTGACGGTGTCCTTGACCACGATCACCAGGTGCTGCTCGACGCCGTCGGCGGCCTCGACGAGGCGGACTTCGGTGACCTCCGAGTTGTACGTGACGCGGTCCCTGACACCCGCCTCCGCCCACTCCAGGTACTGGTGGAACTCCTGGCGGGTCGGGAAGAAGTCCTGGTTGTTCACGAACTGCGCGAGGCGGTTCGACTCGTGCAGGTACGAGACGAAGCTGAACCGGGACAGCGGATTGCGGAAGGTGGCGAGGTCCTTCAGGAACGAGATCTGCATCGTCGCCTGCGGCAGCAGCATGTTGCGGTGCCACCCGAACCGCGGCTGTCGCTCGAAGAACGCGGCCCGGACGGGCCGTTCCGAGGTATTGGCCTCGTGTTCCTCCAGAGCGATGGCGAGTGACAGGTTGGACGGGCCGAACCCGATGCCAACGATGTCGTATATCTCGTGTTCACGCGTACCCATAGATAATCTCCCGCTGGTGTAGCTTCGACAGGGACTTCCGCATCCTCGACGAGGTAATTGCGGTTACCCAAGAGGACCTTGGTCGGAAATGCTGCGGTCGGAAATGCTGCCAACTCTGGTCTGACGTGCGGCTGATGGTCTCGAACATCTCGACCGGTGGTCCGGGAGACACGCATTAAGTATTGCGCTGGAGAACACCGCCACGCCAACTTAGAGGGGCCGGACGGACCTTTCAAGAGGACCCGACCGCACGACCTGCCGGGCACCGCTGTCCTGCCGACAGGACAGCCATGCCGCTCGTCCGCATTTTCTGGTTGTGCCTCGCAAAGCGCTGGTAGCGTCGGCGACTTGGCACCATACCGTGAGTGAGATTAACGAAAGGGTGAACTCCGGATGTTCGTTCCGAGCCAGTACCGTCAGCCGGACAGTTCGTGGATGCTGGACCTGATCCACGGCAATCCGTTGGCGCTGTTTGTGAGCAACGGAAGTACCGAAGCGGGGCCGTTCGCCACGCATCTGCCGGTGATTCAGGATCCGGACTGGACCGGTGAATGGTCCGACGACCTCTCCGGCGGCCGGCTGCTCGGTCATATGAACCGGGCGAACCCGCATTGGAAGGCCCTCGAATCGGGCACCATGAATCTCCTGACGTTCACGGGCCCGCACGGTTATGTGTCACCGACGGTGTATCAGACCACGCCGGCCGCGCCGACGTGGAACTTCACCTCGGTGCATGTGCACGGAGTCGTGGAGAAGATCGAGGGGATAGAGAACACGCTGGAGGTCGTGAAGGCCACCGTGCGTGCCTACGAGGGTGCCTTCGGCGCGGGCTGGGACATGTCGGAGTCGCTCGACTACTTCCGCAAGATCGTGCCCGCCGTCGGCGCCTTCCACTTCCGGGTGACCGGCGCCGAGGGCATGTTCAAGCTCAGCCAAGAGCAGCCGGACGAGGTCCAGGAGCGCGTGCAGGAGTCCTTCGGCGGCCGTGAGTGCACGCGGTACCAGGCCGCGGCGCAGCTCATGAGCAAGCTTCCCTGACCCTGCTCGGTACTGACCTCCCCGGTCGGCACCGCACAGTTCCAGCTCCATCAGCATCGCAACGGCCGGTCCGCCGGCCGCCCGACGGACCCTCAACACCCTTCTCGCTCACGGGATTTCGAGGGTCCGGCGGGCGGCCGGCGGCCGCTGCTCGATGTGCGCGCAGGCACGCGCCCACGTGCCGACGCGCAGAACCCGCACCCTTGTGTCCGGATGCGGGCCCTGTGCGTCGAATGTCCGTCCGCCGAGGTCAACTGCCCTGACCTCGGCGGACGTTGTGCATCGAGTGGAACTTTCCGGCGGACCGCTCCGCCAGGATCAGGCGCTGATGCCCGCCTGTTCGCGCTCTGCTTCCTCGTCCTCGACGAGCGCACGCTCGGCAGCGTTGTCGAGGGTCGCGAGCACCCACTGCTCGAAGTCGATGCCGGACTGCTCGGCGGCCTTGTGCCACCACTGGAGCCTGCTGCCGGGGACGGCGAGCCGTCGCATCGTCTCGGGCGTCTGTGTTCCGTCGCGCGCCTCGTCCTCACGGGCGACGCGGATGGCGCTGCGCAGCTGCTTGGTGGTCCACTGCATCTGCTCGGCCCGGTCGAGCCAGAGCTCCTGCTCGTCGATGGGCAGCGAGGCCAGCTCGGCGTGGTGCTGGAAGCTCAGCGCCGCGCGTCGTCGGGTGAAGTCGAACCGCCGGGAGACCCAGGCGTAGTTCCGCAGGGTCTGGTACTGCAGCCCGGCCGCGCGAATCCCGCGCTGATAGCGGTCGGTGTAGTGGTCCTTTCCGTATACCAGCCAGTCCCCGAGCCACCAGGAAGAGGAGTTGACGATTCCGGAAAGCTGGCGTCCAGCCCGCTCCCAGTCCTCGAAGGTGAGACCGGCCGGCATCTGCAGGCCCACCTTCGTCGTCAGCACCTGGCCACGACGCTCGTCCACTCCGGTCCTGCGCTGCCGCGGAACCGCGCTCGCGTTTCTACGGAAGAGCACAACCTTCGAGTCCTCGAGGTCGCTGACCTGGTTCGTCATCATGCCTCCATGTGAATGAACATCGAACGGACGCGGACGCAACGGTCCGCATCCGAACGGGAAAATGCCATGCGGGTATGGCAGCCGTGTCCTGATCCATCACGGATCGGTCGCCTTCGCGCAGCGCGAGGCACAGGCTGTCAATCAATCACAGCCGATCGGCCGGATGAGGGCTCAACCGAGCCACTCGCCGAATCGGGTCGTCAGAGTTCCGTCAACTCACAGCTGGATCCGACGGCGTGGCCACACGCGGGTACGCCGTCGGGCCGCCCTCACCGCTCGAGGGGGCCGCCGGCACAGAGCACAGGCAGGTCCGGCCGTTCGGCGCGGTCCTCAGGACCACGCGGAAGGCATTCAGTCGGCATGTGTGCGGATACGTACATCAACTACTCGCCCCGTTCAACTACTCGCCCCGTTCGCCTCGACCACGACCCCCGCGTCATCGGGACGGCCGACGTGTCCCCCATCGGTACCGATGACCCGGTTTCGCAGTGGTCTCTTCCAAAGGCCTACCCGAGTAGAACCCGGAGCCTGTTGGAGATTCAAGGAAGAGGCCGTCGCTCGTCGCGACTTTTCGAAGTTCGAACAAGATAGCCCAGCATCGCTATCCGTGTCCTGGTGTGACGCAGCTCTCTCCAGGACCGGTTCGGCGGGGGCTTTACCGATCAACTTCCGCCAGCACGGGCAGGAATTGAGCCAACTGTACCGCGAAGCGAAACAGTTGCAGACGAGAAGGGGACGTAGAGAAGACGGGGGGCCTTCGTTGAGCTTGCGGGGCGGCGTTCCGCGGTGAATGGTGATGGTCCGTCACCATTGGCACCTATTAGCCGAATCGCCGGGCCGCTAGGCAACACTAGCATTTTCCATACGGACTTTTAACGCCAATACGAGCCATGATTCCCGCGATGTGGCCGAAGGGCACCCCTGGACAAGTCCCCGGACCTCTATACGGAGTTCGGGTCGAGCCGAGGAGCAGGAGGTGCGGGCGGGGACGAGGGCGGTACCGGAGGGGCGCGAGGGCATCCGTGACGCCCGGGAGGAACCTGCCGGACGCGGGGCCGGAGCGGCTCCGGACGGAGCGATTCCGTGGACAGCTACCCGGAATCTGGAATTCCCGATCCTCCTCGCGGAAGTTTTCCGGCAGTTGGCCGGGTTCCGGAGACACCCGTTCCGGGTCCCACGCCCCGATCCGGCGCGCAATCCCGGTTTGCTGCCGTGGTTGCCACATCAGTCACGCCCGCAGCAAGATGGTGCGACGCGCTCTCGGATCCTAGACTCAACGCTCGGCAACCGCCGCTCAGGGACGTCCGGGAGGGATCGCAGCATGGTTGTGCCCTGCGCATTGCCAACATCGACTCCGGTCAGCGAGGTGCCCGAAACCCATCTCGCGTCGCCTTTCGGTGACTTCACCGACCAGGTCTTCCAGAATCTGCGCCGGGCGGACCAGCGCAGATGGGCGGGGGCCTATCTGGCGGGGCTGCTCATCACTCCCGGCAAGAAGTCCGTGCGCCGCCTCGCCGGCGCCGTGTCGGCGTCGCCCACCGCGGTGCAGTCCCTGCGCCAGTTCGTGAGCCTGAGCCCTTGGGACTGGGACCCCGTCATGCGCGAGCTCACCCGCTGGGCGCAGGGCCACGGCCGGGTCTCGACCTGGGCGATCGGCCGCGCGGTGCTGCCCAAGCGCGGCGACCGGTCCGTGGGCGTGCACCGATACTTCGATCCCTCCTCCGGCCGCACCCTCAACTGCCAGCTGGGCCTGGGCGCGTTCCTGGGCATCGGCGCCCTCCAGGTCCCGGTCGACTGGCGGCTGCTGCTCCCGGCCCCCTGGACCGAGGACACCCAGCTCCGCCGCCGCGCCCGCATACCCGACGAGATCGACCACCGGCCGCTGTGGGCCCAGGCCCTGGACCTGGTCGACACCCTGGAGGCCCGCACCGCGCCCACCTCCGCGCCCGTCGTCGCCGACATGAGCGACGACCCGGACGTGGCCCTCTTCCTGCGCGGACTCAGCCAGCGTGCGCGGGACTTCGTGGTCGCCGTCCCCCAGCATCTGAAGGTGCTGCCCGTCGGCGAGCGCACGCCGGGCGCCCCCGAGCCGGTCAGCGCGCGGACCCACATCTCCTCGGGCAACATCGACTCCGTCCTCGTCACCGCGCCGGACGGGCGCCAGCAGCACACCCAGGTGCGGTCCGTCCTGGTCCGGCTCCCCGGAGCCCGGCCGGGAGCGACGCCCGAATATCCCTACCGTGTATTCACCGAGGTACTGCCGGAAGGCCGCCCGGGAGCGATGTGGCTCACGAGCCTCACTCATCAGCGACTCGACAACGTTGCCTCACTGGCCACCCACCGCACCGGGACCACCACCGCGGTCGCGGGCATGGAACGCCACTTCGGTCTCCTGGACTTCGAGGGCCGTTCTTTTCCCGGCTGGTATCACCACATGACACTCGTTTCCGCGGCGTACACCTATCAGCGGCTCACCCACCGACCTGTTCCCCGGCATATGCCATGCTGCCCGGCACCCTTTCCCCGGAATAGTCAGGGACAACTGCACCTGGTCTGAAGAAATTCTATTGGCCACTACACCCAAAGTAGAGCCGGGACGTGATTCCCGCGCGCGGCGGCTGAATCGAAGATATTGACCAGAAGTCAGGCCGGGCTCCGGCCCGGACTTCAACCCGGGCTCCGCCCCGGGCGCCAACTCGACGCCGTACGGCATCAACTCGGCACCACACAACGGGAGTTGCCAGATGACTTCCGCATCGGCAAAACTGCATTCCTCCGGGTGTCGCCCGCTTGGAATTGCGACGCCGGAAGGGTGCGACCCTGGAGACCGCCGGGGGAGGTCGGTCTCCAGGGCCGCGGGATCGGTACCGATGCGCGGCAGCACATCGGCCCGAAGCTCAGGCCGCCGGGCGCGCGGGGCGCGTCCGGCGGGCGGTCAGGCCCGGTGAACGGCGACGTCGCCGACCGAGGTGCCGGCCCGCACCTCGACCGTCTCGTCGAGGGGCCCGGGTCCTTCGGCCGCCGTCATCAAGTTGTGTACGTTGCCCGCGTGCGACCACACGTCGAGCAGTGCGGCGGTGCCCGCGCCGATGCCGACGTCGAGCCGTCCTGCCGAGGTGCCGAGCACGACCGAGCCGCGCACCACCTCGCCGATCCGGATGTCGCCGTTGGCCGTCCTCGCCGCGACCGCCGTGTGCGCCTTCTCCACGGAGATCGCTCCGTTGGCCGCGTTCAGCCGCAGCTCGCCGGTCACCTCACCGACCCAGCTGTCGCCGTTCAGGTTCCTGATGACGGCGGGGCCCGTCACCTCGCGGATCCGCACCGAGCCCGTCCCGGTCGTGAGGTCGGCCGAGCCCTCGACGCGATCCACGGCGATGTCCCCCACCGCACTGGCCAGGACGAGCGAGCCGGTCCGCGCGAGCCGGATGTCCCCGGCCGACGTCTTGAACCGGCACGCGCCGAGCCGCCCGGTGACCCGGAGCGCCATGATGTCCGCGCTGCCCCGAAGGGTCGAGCCGGACGGCAGTCCGATCGTGACGGTCACGGATCCCACCCGGCCGAAGGGGGCGCGGTGCCGCGGCGCCTTCACCAGGAGCCGGCCGTCCGCGCACTCGACGCGGGTCCGCTCGGCCGCCCTGACGTCCGCGTCCTGCCCCGGATCGCTCGGGCTCACCTCGACGACGGTGTCGGTGCGGGCACCCGCTTCGATACGGGCGTCGCCGATCACGAGGTCGATCGTGACCGAGATCGGTTGTGGTGTCTCAAAAACGGGCATGGCTGACCTCCCTCTGGACCGGCTGGGCGTACCGCTGCGTGCTCATTGTTCCGCTGTCACTTCACCTTGTTCTGCTGTCAGTTCACCCTGTTCTGCTGTCACTTCACCCTGTTCCGCTGTCAGTTCACCCAGCCCGTGTAGCGCTGGGCACCGCCGGGAGCTCCGCGCGGGGTGCGCCGATCCGTGCGGCGGCCGCGGTCGTCGAACTCGAGCATCGCGGAGACGGCGCGGACCAGCCAGGCGTTGACCGAGAGCCGCTCCCGGCCCGCGGCCTCCTCTATGCGGGTCTTGAGATGCTCCGGCGGCCGGAAGTTGATGCGGGATGTCGCACCCTCCTCCCCGTTCACCGTCACTGGCGCCAGTGACACCAGTGATGGCGCCACTCCGTTGTGCCCGTGGTCGAAGTCGTGGTCCACGACGTCGTCGAACGGCTGCTCCGGCGGGGGCAGCGTCACGACGAACGTGGGGTCGAGGCCGCGCAGCCTTATCTCCACCGAGCCCGGGGCCAGGTCGCGGGTGATCTCGTCCGCGGCGGCCGACAGTGCGTCGAGGAGGGTGAGCCGGACGGCGGAAGCGAGCGGCGTGACGAGGCGTTCGGCGAGTTCACGGGTCTCCTCGTCCCCCGACTCCACTGCGACCGACAGCTCCTGGCGCAGGTTGTCGACGTACCGCGTGAGTTCCATGGCGCCATAGTCGCACCACTCTGGCGCCACGCGCAAGCTTTCGAGTGCCACTCTCTCGGGCGGTGGTGCCAGATGCCGCCACCAGAGGGCCGTCGACTGGATCCGGCCACCGCCGCGCCCACCGGGCCCGGAAGTTTCGTTCAGAGCCTTGACGAACTACCGGGGCCCTCGCAGCATGCAAATCAACTCTCCAACCACGCAAGAAACCCACGCATCTTCGCAATATTCAGATCATCGCGCGTCCGGCGCGCGCCTTGCCTGACACACCCCACGCACGTCAGGAAGGAAGAGCCCCATGCCAAGACGCCCCCGTCCAGGGAACAGAGCCCTGCTGGCGCCGGCCCTCGCCGTGGCCGCGGCAGGCCTCGCCCTGCCCGCCCGCGGCGCCCCGCAGGACATACCTCCCGCCGACTACCAGCAGGTCCAACTCGCCCAGGGTCCGGCCGAGTTGGGCGAGGCCATGTCGCTCGCCGTGCTGCCCGACCGGTCCGTCCTGCACACCGCGCGGGACGGCACGATCCGGCTGACCGACAGCGCCGGCAACACCAGGACCGCAGGGAAACTCGACGTCTACACCCACGACGAGGAGGGGCTCCAGGGCATCGCCGCGGACCCGTCCTTCGCCACCAACCGCTACGTGTACGTCTACTACTCACCGAAGCTCGACACCCCGCCGGGCGACGCGCCGGTCAACGGCTCCCCCGCCGACTTCGAGCGCTTCAAGGGCCACCTGAACCTCTCCCGGTTCGTCCTCAAGGCCGACGGCACGCTCGACGCGGCCGGCGAGAAGGTCGTCCTCGAAGTCCCCAACGACCGCGGCCAGTGCTGCCACGTCGGCGGCGACATCGACTTCGACAGCAAGGGCAATCTGCTCCTGACCACCGGCGACGACACCAACCCCTTCGAGTCCCAGGGCTACGCGCCGCTCGACGAACGCGCCGACCGCAATCCCCAGTTCGACGCCCAGCGCACCTCGGCCAACACCGCCGACCTGCGCGGCAAGCTGCTGCGCATCAAGCCGACAGCGGCCGGCGGCTACACCGTCCCCGACGGCAACCTCTTCGCCCCCGGCACGGCCCGCACCCGGCCCGAGATCTACGCCATGGGCTTCCGCAACCCGTTCCGCATGCAGGTCGACCGGGCCACCGACATCGTCTACGTCGGCGACTACGGCCCCGACGCGGGCGCGTCCGCCGCCGACCGCGGCCCGAGCGGCCAGGTCGAGTTCGACCGCGTCACGGGCCCCGGCAACTACGGCTGGCCGTACTGCACGGGCACCAACACCGACGCGGAGACCTACCGCGCGTACACCTTCCCCGGCGGCCCCTCCGGCGACCGCTACGACTGCGCGGGCGGGCCGGTCAACGACTCCCCGCGCAACACCGGCCTCGCCAAGTTGCCCGCGGCGAAGCCGAGTTGGATCCGCTACGGCGGGGACGCGGGCTCGCCGCCCGAGTTCGGGGGCGGCTCCGAGTCGCCGATGGGCGGGCCCGTCTACCGCTTCGACGCCGCGCTCGACTCGAAGGTGAAGTTCCCGAAGTCGCTCGACGGGCGGTTCTTCGCGGGCGAGTACGGCCGCAAGTGGATCAAGGCGATCGAGGTCAAGGGCGACGGCTCCCCCGGCGTCATCGAGAGCTTCCCCTGGACCGGCACCCAGGTCATGGACTCCGCGTTCGGCCCGGACGGCGCGCTGTACGTCCTCGACTACGGCACGGGCAGCGGCAACCAGGCCCTGTACCGCGTCGAGTACCTGGCAGGCAGCAACCGCAGCCCCGTCGCGAAGGCCGCCGCCGACCGCACCTCCGGCCAGACCCCGCTGACCGTCGCCTTCTCCTCCGCGGGCAGCGCCGACCCCGAGGGCGGCGCCCTCACCTACGCCTGGGACTTCGGCGACGGCGCCACCTCCACCTCGGCGAACCCCACGCACACGTACACGGCGAAGGGCACCTTCACGCCGACGCTCAAGGTGACCGACCCCGAAGGCCTGACCGCGACCGCGAGCCTGGTGGTCACCGCGGGCAACACCGCGCCGACCGTGACCCTCGAACAGCCCCAGCACGGCGCCCTGTTCGGCTTCGGCGACAAGGTTCCCTTCGCCGTCAAGGTCAGCGACCCCGAGGACGGCTCCGTCGACTGCTCCAAGGTGAAGGTCACGTACGCGCTCGGGCACGACAGCCACCAGCACGCGATCACGTCGCGGTACGGCTGCACCGGCACCATCGACGTGCCCACCGACGGCGAGCACGACGCCGCCGCCAATCTGTACGGCGTGTTCGACGCCGAGTACACCGACAAGGGCGGCCTGACCACGCACAGCACCCGGACCCTGCAGCCGCGTCACCGCCAGGCCGAGCACTTCGGGGCACAGTCCGGCATCCAGATCGCGGGCCACGGCAACGCCGAGGGCGGCAACACCGTCGGCTTCACCGACGACGGCGACTGGGTCTCCTTCGAGCCGTACGCGCTCGGCAACGCCAAGACCTTCACGGCGCGCGTCGCGTCGGGCGGGGCGGGCGGCACCCTCGAGGTCCGCGCGGGCTCGGCCACCGGCACCCGGCTCGCCGCGCTCACCGTGCCGGTCACGGGCGGCTGGGAGAACTACCAGGACGTGACGGGCACGCTCGGCGGCGCCCCGGCGGGCACCACCACGCTCTTCCTGGTCTTCAAGGGCCCTTCGGGGCAGGGCAACCTCTTCGATGTCGACTCCTTCACGATCGGAACCTGACATGAGCCGACGACACCACTCCGTACGACGGCCGCTGCGGCTGCCCTTGCGTCTGCGGGTCGCGCTCCCCGGCATCACGGCGGCCCTGACCGCGCTCGCCCTCGGCGGCGCACTCACCGTCCCGACGGCACAGGCCGACGCGGCACCCGGGGCGGCACCGCCCCGGGCCGCCGCCCCTTCGGAGAGCGTGCACCTCTTCTACTACCCCTGGTACGGAACGCCCGCCACCAGCGGCGACTGGCGGCACTGGCAGCAGGGCGGGCACACCCCGCCCGAGGACATCGGCGCCGACTTCTACCCCTCGCTCGGCCCCTACGACTCCGGCGACTTCGCGTCGACCGTGGACCAGCACATGCGGTGGATCCAGCGGTCGGGGGCGGGCGTCATCGTCTTCAGCTGGTGGGGCCGGGGCGGCCAGGAGGACCGGCTCGCGCGGGGCGTCCTGGACGCGGCGGCCCGCGCGGGCATCGAGGTCGCCTGGCACATCGAGCCCTACCAGGGCCGCACCCCGGCGTCGGTCGCCGCCGACGTCGCGTACCTCAACTCCCAGTACGGGGCCCATCCGGCGTTCCACCGCTCCTCGGAGCACGGCGGCAAGCCCGCGTTCTACGTCTTCGAGAGCCTGCGCTCCACCGACTGGTCGGCCCTCGACGCGGTGACCGGCGACAACATAGTCCTCGCCCAGACCACCGACACCACCAAGATCGCGCACTTCTCGGGGATGTACACGTACGACGGCATCGCGGGCGCCACCGCCCCCGGCTGGAAGCAGGCCGGGGACTACGCCAAGGCGCACGGTCTGATCTGGTCGCCTTCGGTGGCGCCGGGCTACATCGACGACCGCGCGGTGCCCGGCAACACCACGCCGACGCTCGGCAGGGCGGGCGGGGCCACGTACGACAAGGAGTGGTCGAACGCCCTGGATCCGGCCATCGGGGGCTCGCCGACCTGGGTCTCGGTGACGTCGTTCAACGAGTGGCACGAGGGCAGCACCGTCGAACCGGCCGACGCGAGCCCGCCGCCGGGGCACGGCTACCAGACGTACGAAGGCGCGTACGGAACCTCGGGAGCCGCCTCGGAGACGGCGTATCTCGACCGGACCGCGTACTGGGCCGAGCGCTTCGAGAAGGCCCGTGCCAGGCCCAACAACAGCCCCGACGGCGCAGGAAGGCACACACGATGATCCACAAGCATCTGCGGCGCGCGCTGTTCACCGGCGTCCCCGTCGCCGCGCTGCTCGCCGCGGGCCTGCTGCCCGCCACCGCGACGGCCGCCGACCGGCCCCCGCCCGGTGAGCGGGCGCCGTCGTCCGTGCAGGACGCGAAGGAGGGCCGGGGCGCGGCGCTCCCGTACGTCGAGTACGAGGCGGAGTCCGGGACGTACAAGGGCACTCTCCTGGAGGCCGACGCCAAGCGGACGTTCGGGCACACGAACTTCGGGAGCGAGTCGTCCGGGCGGAAGTCGGTGCGGCTCGACGCGACCGGTGACCATGTGGAGTTCACGTCGACCGCGTCCACGAACTCGATCGTGGTCCGCAACTCCATCCCGGACGCGCCCGGCGGGGGCGGCATCGACGCGACCCTGAGCCTGTACGCCGACGGGAAGTTCGTCCAGAAGCTGGACCTGTCCTCCAGGCACAGCTGGCTGTACGGGAACACCGACGACCCCGAGGGCCTCACCAACACGCCGCGCGGTGACGCGCGGAGGCTGTTCGACGAGTCGCACGCGCTGCTGGCGTCGAGCTATCCGAAGGGCACCAAGTTCCGGCTCCAGCGCGACGGCGGCGACTCCGCGTCGTTCTACGTCGTCGACCTGATCGACCTGGAGCAGGTCGCGCCACCGGCGCAGAAACCGGCCGAATGCACCTCGATCACCGAGTACGGGGCGGTGCCCGACGACGGCAAGGACGACACGAAGGCGCTCCAGGACGCCGTCACCGCCGACCAGAACGGCACCATCGCGTGCGTGTGGATCCCGGCGGGCCGCTGGCGCCAGGAGCAGAAGATCCTCACCGACGACCCGCTGGACCGCGGCCAGTACAACCAGGTCGGCATCCGTGACGTGACCGTCCGCGGCGCCGGGATGTGGCACTCACAGCTCTACACCACGACCGAGCCGCAGCACGCGGGCGGCATCAACCATCCGCACGAGGGCAACTTCGGCTTCGACGTCGACCACAACGTCAAGATCTCCGACATCGCGATCCTCGGCTCGGGCCGCATCCGCGGCGGGGACGGCGGCGCCGAGGGCGGCGTGGGCCTCAACGGCCGGTTCGGCAAGGGCACCGAGATCTCCCGGGTGTGGATCGAGCACGCCAACGTCGGCGTCTGGGTCGGCCGCGACTACGACAACATCCCCGCGCTGTGGGGACCCGGCGACGGCGTCAGGTTCAGCGGCATGCGGGTGCGCGACACGTACGCCGACGGCATCAACTTCACCAACGGGACCCGCAATTCGACGGTCACCGACTCGTCGTTCCGCACCACGGGCGACGACGCGCTCGCCGTGTGGGCCAACCGCTACGTCAAGGACCCGGCCCAGGACATCGGCCACGACAACGCGTTCGTGAACAACACGATCCAGCTGCCGTGGCGGGCCAACGGCATCGCCGTGTACGGCGGTTACGGCAACCGGATCGAGAACAACGCGATCGCCGACACGGCGAACTACCCCGGCATCATGCTGGCCACCGACCACGATCCGCTGCCGTTCTCCGGCCGGACCCTCATCAGCGGCAACGAACTGTTCCGCTGCGGCGGCGCGTTCTGGGGCGAGGCGCAGGAGTTCGGCGCCATCACGCTGTTCGCGGCGGGCCGGGACATCCCCGGTGTCACCATCCAGGACACCGACATCCACGACTCGACGTACGACGGCATCCAGTTCAAGTCGGGCGGCGGCGCCGTACCGGACGTGGCGATCACGGACGTCACGATCGACAGGTCCAACAACGGCTCCGGCATCCTCGCCCACGGCGGGGCGCGGGGCAGCGCGACGCTCTCGCGCGTGACCATCACCGGATCGGCGGAGGGCGACGTCGTGGTCGAGCCGGGATCACAGTTCAGGATCACGGGTGGCCCGGCGGGCTGAGGCCAACTCGTGGCGGGAATGAGCCGACTCGCTTACGCTCGCCGCAACAGGCGCACCACACTGGAACTCCACGACCAAGGGTCGAGCGACGAGGAGTTGGTGAGATGTCCACGCAGTCCCCCGCGGGATCCGCCGAGGCCACCCGGGGTGTGATCGACGCCTATCTGGCCCGGCTCGACGAGCGGGATCTGGACGGGGCGGTGCGGCTGTTCTCGGACGACGCGGAGTGGGTGGCTCCCGGCTCCCCGGCCGTACCGTGGTCGGGGAACCGGACCGGGCAGGCGGGGGTCAAGGAGTTCTTCACCCTGCTCCACGAGTATCTGCGGCCCGAGGAGTTCACCGTCACGCACATCGTCGTCGACGGCGAGCAGGGGGTGATCATCGGGCACCTGAGGGACACCGTGAAGGCCAACGGCAAGCCGCTGACCACGCCCTTCGCCGCGCACCTCACGGTCGTCGGCGGCCAGGTCAAGCGCTACCACCTCTTCGAGGACACCTATGCCCTGCACCGCGCCGCGACCGGCGGCTGACCGATGACGCCCCCCGACGGCATCCCGTCCCACCCGGCGGTACACGCCTTCGTCGAGGCCGTCAACGCCCATGACCCGCAAGCCCTTTGGGCCGTCCTCGCCAAGGACGCCACCGTGATCGACGTGGGAACCGAGCGCGACCTCCACGCGTGGGTGGAAAGGGAACTCCTCACGTCGAACGCGCGCATGGAGGTGGTGCGGGAGTCGTCCGACGGCCTGTCGGTCGGGGCCCGCTTCCACAACGACATCTGGGGCGACATCGACACCGCGTGGGAGTTCTCCGTGTCCGACGGCGTCATCCGCCGCTTCGTCACCGGCCCGGGCTGAGCGTCGGCCGGCCGCCGGAAGGGGAAGAAGGAAGGGCACGGAAGAAGGACACCCAGAGAGGCGGAGAGAGGGAGTGGTGTGAGCCGCACGCCGGGGCCCGAGGTGGAGCAGGCGCCGAAGGAGTCGGTGCGGGTCCGTCTGCTCGGCCCGGTGAGCGTGGAGGTCCGGGGCGCGCACGTCGGCCTCGGGCCGCAGCAGCGCGCCCTCCTCGCCGCCCTGGCGCTGGCCCGCGGCCACCCGGTCAGCACCTCCCGGCTCGCGGAACTCCTGTGGGAGGGCGACGCGCCGGACGGTGCGATCAGCGCGCTGCGTACGCACGTCCTGCATCTGCGCCGCATCCTGGAGCCGGGCCGGCGGGCCACGTCCGGCTTCGAGGTCCTGCTGAGCGCGGGCGCCCGCAGCAACACCAGCTACACCCTGGACGTCACCGGCGAGCAGATCGACGCGCTGCGCTTCGTCCACCTCACCGACCGGGCCCGCAAGGCCGCCGCGGACGGCGCGGCGGCCGCCGTGGTGGCGCTGCTCGACGAGGCCCTCGCCCTGTGGACGGGACCCGCCCTCGAAGGCGTCAGCGACCGCAGCTTCGCCCTGGCCGAGGCCGAGCGCCTCGAAGAGCTGCGTCTCGTGGCCAGGGAGGACCGCCTCGACGCGCTCGTCGAGCTCGGCCGCTACGAGGATTCGGTGGCCGAACTGACCACGCTCGTCAGCGAGTTCCCGCTGCGGGAGCGGCTGCGCGGCCAGCTCATGGTGGCGTTGCACCGCTCGGGCCGTCCCGCGGACGCGCTCGCCGCGTACCGCGACTTCTACCAGCTCCTCGACGACCAGGTCGGCATCGAACCCGGCCGCCGGCTCAAGGAACTCCACCAGAGCCTCCTCGCGGGCGACCCCGGTCTCGTCTCCGGACCCGCCCCCGCGCCCGCTCCCCCGCCCCCTGTCGCCCGCCCTGTACCCCGTCAACTCCCGCCCGACGTCGCCAGTTTCACCGGCCGCGCGGACTATCTGCGCCAGCTCGACACGCTGCTCGCGCAGGCCGAGGCGGGCCCGGGGCAGACGCTGGTGATCTCCTCCGTCTCCGGCATGGCGGGCGTCGGCAAGACCGCGCTCGCCGTGCACTGGATGCACCGGGTCGCCGACCGCTTCCCCGACGGCCAGTTGTACGCCAATCTGCGCGGCCACGACCCGGCGCCGCCGACCACGGCCGACGAGGCCCTCGGGCAGCTCCTGCGGGCCCTCGGCGTCGGCACCGGCCACCTGCCGGAGAGCACGGACGAGAAGGCCGCGCTCTACCGCTCGCTGCTCGCGGGCAAGCGCATGCTGATCCTCCTCGACGACGCGGCGGGCCTTGAACAGGTGCGCCCGCTCCTGCCCGGCTCGCCGACCTGCTTCGTCGTCGTCACCAGCCGCCACGACCTGCGCGGCCTGACCGCGTTCCACGACGCGCATCGGGTGAGTCTGGCCGTCTTCGGCGAGGAGGAGGCCCTCTCCTTGCTCGCCCGCGTCATCGGCGCCGACCGGGTGCGGCACGAGCCGGAGGCCGCCGCCGAGGCGGTCCGGCTGTGCGGGCTGCTGCCGCTGGCCGTGCGGATCGTCGCGGCCCATCTCATCGGCGACCGGCATCCGCCGATCGCGGAGGTGGTGCGCCGGCTGAGCGAGGGCGACCGTCTGCGCGAGCTGGCGCTCGACCAGGAGCAGCACACGGGTGTACGGGGCGTGCTCGCCCTGTCCTACGGCTCCCTGCCCGCCCCGGAGCGGGAACTCCTGCGGCTGCTCGCGCTGGCTCCGGGGCCCGAGCTGTCCGCCCCCGCGGCCGCCGCGCTCGCCGGGGCCGAACTGCCCGCGACAGCCCGGGTCTTGGACCAGTTGGTGGCCCGCAGCCTCCTGGAGACCCACCGGCCCGGACGCTTCCAACTGCACGCCCTGGTGCGCCTGTTCGCGCGCGAGCGGGCCGAGGCGGAGAGCACCGCCGACGACCGCGAGCGCGCCGTGGGCCGCCTGCTCGCCTGGTACCTGACGACCGCCGAGCAGGCCGCCCACCTTCTGTACGGCACCTTCTACTCGTGGTACGCGGCCCTGCCGCCGGAGCCGGACGGCTCCCCCACCTCGCCTCTGGTGTTCGGCGGCACCGTCGACGCGCTGGCCTGGCTGGAGGACGAGCGGCCCGCGCTCCTGGACTGCGCGCGGCACGCCGTGCGGCACGGGCCGCGTCCGTTCGCGTGGAAGTCCGCGCTCGCGCTCCACGGCCACCTGATGGAGCACGGCGGGCGCGCCGACTGGCTGCGGTCCGCGCGGGCCGGGCTGCAGGCGGCCGAAGCCGAACAGGACGGCCACGCGCGGGCGGTGATGCACTGGAGCATGTGCTACGCGCTGTGGGAGCTGGCCCGGCACGACGAGGCGCTGGAGCACAGCGCGCACGCCGAGGTGCTGTTCGCGCGGACGGGGGTGCCCGTGGAGACGGCCGGGGCGGTGCTCGGGCTCGCCGCGTCGCGCCGTGAGCAGGGCGCCCTCGACCAGGCGGCGCGCGACGCCGAACGGGCCCTGGCGCTCTATGTCGAGGGCGGTGAGCCCGCCGGGGAGGCGTGGGCGCTGGCGCTGCTCGGCTTCGCCCGGTTCGACCAGGGCCGCCTGGACACCGCGCACCGGCACTTCACCGACGCCCGGTCCCGCGCCGAGGCCTCGGCCGACCAGCACACCGTCATGCTGTCGCTGTGGGGTCTCGGCACCGTCCAGCACGCCCTCGGCGCGCCGGACGAGGCGCAGCGGCTGCTCTCGCAGGCACTCGCGGCGGACGGCCGCCTGCTGTCGACGTACGCGGCGGAAGGCGCCCTCAACGCCCTCGCGGTGGTGTGCCGGGACGGCGGCGACCCGCGGCTCGCGCTCAAGCACGCCGTCGACGCGCTCGGCGTCACCCATCGCACGCACCGCCGCCTCGTGGAGCCCGACGCCCTCAACACGATCGGCACGGTCCTGCTGGGCCTGGACGACGTGCCCGGCGCCCTCGACCACCACGAACGCGCCCTGGACGTGGCCCGCGCGGCAGGCTGCCGCCGCGCCGAGGCCGAGGCCTGCGTGGGGCTCGCCGCCGCCCACCGGCACCTGGGCGAACACCGCGAGGCCCTGGCCTGCACCCGACGGGCCCTGGCCATCGCCGGCCAGTCCGGCCTCCGCCTGGCCGAGGGCACGGCACGGACCGAGCTGGCCCGGGTACACCTGGCCCTCGGCCAGCACGGCAAGGCGCAGCGGGCCGTCGAGCGAGCGATCCGACTCCTGCGAGCCTGCGGCCACCACCCGGGACTGGACCACGCCTTGGAGGTCGCCGAAGCCGTACGGGACGCGAACGCGGACGTCAGCCCAGCGCCCGTACCCCCGCCGTGACCGCCGCCGCCACCAGGATCACCAGCGGTACGGGCGCCTTCAGCCGCCAGGCGACGAGCGCGCCGGCGAAACCCGCGAGGCGGGCGTCGAACGTCATGCCGTGGGCGCCGGCCGAGCCGACGAGCTGGGTGACGACGAGGACGGCGAGGAGTGCGGGGGTCAGGTACTCCACGAACCGGGGGAACCAGGCGGGGAGTTCACGGTCGCCCATCACCAGGGAACCCGCTCCCTTGATGAGGAAGGTGGTCACCACCAGGGCGCCGACGACGATCCACGGGTCACGGCTCAACGGGCCCTCCGCGTCCGGTGGTGGGCGAGCGGGATCGCCACGTCCAGAGGACGGCGACGACGCAGGCGACGGCGATGGCCGCGTCGGGCACCGCGACGGCGGTGAGGACCGCGGCGCACGCCGCCGCGGTGGCTGCCGCCGTCCGCTTGGGCGCGGTGCCCAGGTGGGGCGCGAGCAGCAGGAAGAACAGCACGGGTGAGACGGCGTCGAGTCCGTACGTGAGGATGTCCACGGCCTTGAACGGGCCGATCGCGCCCAGCAGGGTGCCGAGGACCCAGCCGAGCCACAGCACCACTCCGGAGGACAGCAGCCGCACCCGGTCGAAGCGGCCGTCCGCGTCGCTCGCGATGGCCCAGGACTCCTCGATGACCAGCTGCGACTCGACCGCACGGCGGGCCCGGCCGCCGCGCAGGGCGGGCAGGATGGCGAAGCCCATCACCAGGTAGCGCAGGTTCAGCAGGGTTCCCGCGACGGCCGCCGCGGCCCAGCCGCCGCCGTTGACGATCACCGAGACGGCGGCGAACTGCGACGAGCCGACGAACACCAGGCCGGACATGGAGGTCGCGGCGAGCGCCCCGAACCCCGCACCCTTCGCGAGCACCCCGAAGGAGATGCCGAACGCGAAGATGGCGACGGTGAACGGCACGGCGGCCCTGGCCCCGACGACCCAGGCGTCACGCGGCCCGCCGGGGGGTGCCGGGCGCGCGGGCCCGGAGCCGCGATCGGTCATCCGGGGTCGCCCGCGACCGCCGCTCCGGCCGGGCGCGCCTCCCCGCCCGCCCCGGCCCCGCGCACCGCCTCCGCATACGCCTCCGCCAGCGCCGCGCCCACCTCACCCAGCGGGTACCGCCGGTCGTCCACGGCGGTCACCGGCTGGACCTCGTACGCCGTGCCGGTGAGGAACACCTCGGTGGCGCGGTCGAGTTCGGCGGGGGCGAGGTGGCGTTCGACGACCGTGAGGCCCAGGTCGTGGGCGAGGGCGATGACGGTGCGGCGGGTGATGCCGTCGAGGACGCACTCCGGGGGCGGGGTGTGGAGTGCGCCGTCGAGGACGAGGAAGAGGTTGGCGCCGGTGGCCTCGGCGAGGCGGCCCCGGTGGTCGAGGAGCAGCGCGTCGTCGCAGCCCGCTTCCTCGGCCTCCTGTCCGGCGAGGGACCCGAGGGCGTACCCGGCCGCGGTCTTGGCGGTGACCGGGGCGGTGTCGGGGGCGGGGCGCCGCCAGCGTGAGGTGCGCAGGGTGATGCCGCGCGGCCCGTCGGTGAAGATCCGCGGCCAGGGCCAGGCGGCGACGGCCACGTGCACGGTGTTGTCCGGGGCGACCAGGCGCAGGGTGTCGCTGCCGCGCCAGGCGACGGGCCGGACGTAGCCGTCGGTGAGGCCGGCGCGGGCGACGGTCTCGCAGGTGGCGGCGTCCAACTCGGCGGCCGTCCAGGGGAGTTCGAAGCCCATGCGGCGGGCCGAGGCGACGAGCCGGTCGCTGTGCTCGCGCAGCTTGAAGACGCGGCCGCCGTAGGCCCGTTCGCCCTCGAAGACGCTGCCGCCGTAGTGCAACCCATGGCTGAGGACGTGCAGTTGGGCGGCTCGCCAGGGCACGAAATCGCCGTCGAGCCAGATGACGCCGTCCCGGTCGTCGAGGGGTGCGGCGGGCGCCCGGACCGCACTGGTCATGTGGCGAACCCCCGCTCGGCGTAGGGGTAGCCCTCCAGTTCGTTGGCGTCGACGCTGTCGTCGCGGCGGGACGCGTAGTAGATGCGGACCTCGTCGATCAGTCCTGTGTCGTCGAAGCGGTAGACCTCCGCGCCGCGCAGCACCTTGCCCAGGCGCGGCTTGAAGGCGGTCCACTCGCAGACGGCGGTGCGGGTGTGCTCGTCGGCGTAGACGGCGTCCACCGCCCAGTGCGAGTCGTTGGCCCGTACGTCGGCGCCCCAGCGCTCGACGATGGGGTCGATGCCGTGCACGGGCCCGGACATGCCGTGGGCGAGGTAGTGCACGACCTCCTCGGAGAGGCACCGGGCGAACAGGTCGCGGTCGACTTTGTTGCACGCCTCGAAGTACTGCCGCACCGCGGCGTCCATCGTGGCCCGGTCAAGGCTTCCCATGGCTGCTCGTCCCCTAGTCCGTCAGTCCGTATACGTCTGCATCGCTTCCGGTCACATCTCCGCGGGAGCAAACCGCAGCGGCGGCAAGGAGGCGAGCCGCTCCCGTGCCCCGACGAGCCGCCGCTGGTCGTCGGTGAAGGCGTAGCGATCACCCTCCGCGCCTTCGGGCAGTTGGCCACGTACCAGTTCCTTGGCCGCCGCGCGGTACTCCGCGGACGTGCCGACGGCCGCTTCCATACCCTCGATCGTGGCGATCAACTCCCGCAGCGCGTCGACGACCCGCTCGTGGTCCAGGCGCAGCCCGCCGCCGCGCCCGTCGACGATCGCGCGGCGCGCGCGCAGCCAGGAGTAGAGGAAGACACCGGTGCCCGCGTCGAAGTTGCGTACGGCGTGGGCGTCGAGCGGATACCGGAACATGCGCTCCAGCAGAATCATGGCGATCTGCTCCCCCGCGTACGGCACGACGCGGTCGTCGTGGCAGGCGAGCACGGTCTTGGCGTCGACCTTCAACTCCTCAAGGAGGCCGATGAACCAGTTCATCTTGAGCTTGACGTGCCGGTCGAGCGGCCACTGCCCCTGGTGGTGGAAGTAGTCGTGCAGATATCCCCAGACGGATCGTGCCTGGTAGCACACCTCGGGGTCGAGTCCTGCGGACCCGCGGGGCACGGTGTCGGCGGTGAGCACGGAGCGCGCGGAGGGCAGGGCGTACGTCTCGTGGATGCGGCGGAACTTGCTGAAGAAGAAGATCGCGTAGCCCTGTTCGACCACCTTGTCGTGGGCCGCGACGTTCTCCGGGAAGAAGACGATGCAGTTGCCGCTCGTCAGTCCCGCGCTGCCGGCGAGCAGCACGGTGGCCTGGCAGTTGTTCTTGGGGTGCGGGTAGTGGACGGCGAGGTCGGGCAGCGCGTCGGGTTCCTTGCGGCGTACGAGGAAGAACTCCAGTCGGCGGCCGACCGGCGGGACGCTGTTGGTGGTCTGCACGGGGGCGAGGAACGCGGCCCAGTCGCCGTCGGCGGGCGCGGTGAGGGCGTCGCGGCTGCGGGCGAAGTGCGGCGGGGTTTCGAGTCCGGCGGCGAGCCAGTCGTCGATGTCGGCGGTGAGGGCGTCGGCCTGCGCGGTCCTGCCGTGCCCGGTGAACCACCGGGCGGCCTCGTCCTTGATGGCCAGCAGGGCGCGGTGGTCGTCGGCGCCGGGGGCGGGCACCGTGCCGTCGTCGAGCTGGCGGGTGCGGAAGGCGTCGATCCGCGGCAGCAGACCGCGGCCGAGCCGCGCGGCCTCGTCGAGCAGGTCGTCCTTGAGGCGGTACGGGGCGTGCGCGTCGCTCATGGGCGGGGCTCCCGCACCTGGTGGACGGTGAAGACCATCGGCACCTCGCCGAAGCTGCGGACGACCCGCAGGCCGTGGGCGCGCGCGGCGACGACGGTGGTGACGCACCCGTCGGCGCGGCCGTCCGCGCAGTCGATGGCGGCCTGCGCGTTGCTGGTCACCAACTGCCGTGCGCTCGTGGTCGGTACGAGTCCGGCCGGGGCCGGGTGGGTGGCCACGGTGCGCGGCTCGGCGCGGGCGTCCGGCGGGACGGCGAGCACCATTTCGTGGGTGGGCCACAGGAAGCAGTCCACCATGCGGCAGGTGTGGAGGTTGCCGAAGACGAGGGTGTGCAGCTCGGGGTAGACGGCACAGGCGAGCAGCGCGTGTTCGCCGGTTCTCGGCACGCTCTCCATGGCGCTCTCGAGGGACGTGTGCAGGACGACGTGCCCGTCGTCGGCGCGCCCGCGCCGCCGGAACCACAGGTGGGCCGCGGACTCCAGGTTGGTGCCGGTGGGGCCGAGGGTGTGCAGGTACCGGATCTCGTCGACCGTCGAAGACGGTTCCAGCTCATCGGCCACGTGCGAGAGCGATACGACACTCACTTGTTCCCCCGTCATCATTTCCACTCCCCTTTGAATTTCCCCCGAAATTCTCCGGTTGTGATGGGACGACGCCCGGGCCCGCGCGCCGCTGGTGCAGGTTCGCGTCGGCGATCCTAGGCGGCCGTGCCCCGCCGCGACCAGGGCTTCATTGGCCCTTCGGGCGGATTCCCGCACTCTGGCCAATTCGGCCCGCCCGGTTTTCCGAAATCCCGGCGACAAACCGCATCGGGCCGGGTGAAATTTACGTCGCTTTCATCGACGCGTCCGTGATGCCGCCGTCCGCTTCGCGTCACGCGACGGCGGTGGGCAGCTCCGGCAGCCGCGTCCCGTACAGCCAGGCCTGGAACAGCTCGTCCACCGGGCCGCGGGCGTACCGCTCGACGTGGGCGGTGAACGTCTGCGTGCTGACCACGCCGTGCCGGTGGACCGTGGCCCACTCGCGCAGCATCCGGAAGAACGCGTCGTCGCCGAGTGCGCAGCGCACGGCGTGCACGGCGAGGCCACCGCGTTCGTAGAGCCGGTCGTCGAACATCAGCTTGCGGCCGGGGTCGGCCAGTTTGAGGTCCTGGGGCTGCGTGGCGAGCAATCGGTGGGCGACGGCGGCGAGTTCCTGGGCGGCGCGTCCGCCCGAGCGCTCCGACCAGAGCCACTCCGCGTACTTGGCGAGGCCCTCGTTGAGCCAGATGTGCCGCCAGTCGGCGATGGTGACGCTGTTGCCGAACCACTGGTGGGCGAGTTCGTGCGCCACCAGGCGCTCCGCGCCCCGGGCGCCGTCCACGTGGTTGACGCCGAACAGCGAGAGGCCCTGCGCCTCGACGGGCACGTCGAGTTCCTCGTCGGCGACGACGACGACGTACTCGGCGAAGGGGTAGGGCCCGAAGAGTTCCTCGAAGAGCGCCATCATCTGCGGCTGGCGCGCGAAGTCCCGGGAGAACTCGGCGAGCAGGTGCGCCGGGAAGTGCCCGGTCTGCGGCACCCCGCTGAGCCCCGGGTCGCCGAGGAACGCCGTCTGGTACTTGCCGACGGACAGGCCGACCAGATAGCTGGGGGTGGGCGCGGGCTGTTCGTAGAGCCAGGTGGTGGTGGAGGCCTTGGTGGTGCGGGTGAGCAGCCGGCCGCCGATCACCACCTGGTACGCCGAGGGGGTCGTGATCGAGATCTGGTACGCGGCCTTGTCGGCGGGCCGGTCGTTGCACGGGTACCAGGACGGCGCCCCGACGGGCTGGCTCGCGACCAGCGCGCCGTCGGTGAGCTCCTCCCAGCCGAGCCCGCCCCAGGGGCTGTTGACCGGCCTGGGGTTGCCCGCGTAGTGCACGTCGACGGTGAACGCGGACCCGGCGGGCAGCGCCTTCGCCGGGCGCACCCGCAGCTTGCCGCCGCGGTGCGTGTAGTGCGCGGCGCGGCCGTCGACGCGGACGCGGCCGATGCGGAAGTCGCCGAGGTTCAGCTGGAACTCGGTCAGCGCCGCCCGGCCCGCTATGGCGCTGAGCCGGGCCGCGCCCGCGAGCCGGTTCGGTGCGGGCCGGTAGTCGAGCTCCAGCTCGTAGCGGTGCACCCGGTAGCGGGAGTCACCGTTGCCCGGGAAGTAGGGGTCCGGTGCCGTCTTCTGCTGCCCGCTCAACGCTGGTCCGCTCCCTGCCCTGTGCTCGTACGACGTGACGCGCGCGGCGTCCCGCGACGCGGCCCGCCGCCTCAGGGGCGCCAGGCCTCGATCGGGTTGCCCAGCCAGCGGGTGTCCGCCGGTACCGACTCCCCGGCCATCACGAGGGACGCGGGGCCCAGGGTCGAGCGGGCTCCGATCTCGCTGCCGGGCAGCACGATCCCGCCCGGACCCAGGGTGGCGCCCGCACGGAGGACCACAGTATCCGTCCGCAGGATCCGATCATGGAAGAGGTGCGTCTGCAGGACACTGCCCCGGTTCACGCTGGTCGCGGACTCGAGGGTCACGAGATCGGTCTCCGGCAGCCAGTAGCTCTCGCACCACACGCCCCGGCCGACGCGCGCGCCGAGGCCGCGCAGCCACAGGTTCATGACCGGGGTGCCGGGGACGGCACCACCGAGCCAGGGCACGGCGACCATCTCGACGAAGGTGTCCGCGAGCTCGTTGCGCCACACGAAGCCGCACCACAGCGGGTGCTCGCCGGTGCGGTGGCGGCCGACGAGCAGCCACTTGGCCACGATCGAGACGAGGCAGCCGAGCGCCCCGGCGGCGAGCAGGACCGCCCCGGAAAGGAGCGCGGCGAGCCACAGGCCGTGGTCGGCGGCCGCGGCGAGCAGCGCGACCACGAAGATCACCAGGGCCGTCGAGCAGAACACCGGGACGATCCGGCACGCCTCGACAAGGGCGCGGGCCAGCTTGAGGCGGGCGGGCGGCGCGTAGGTGCGGCTGTCGTCGGACCCTGCCGCCGCGCGCGGCAGCTTGACCGGCGGCAGGCCCAGGTAGGAGCTGCCCTTCTTGGCCTTCTTGGGGGTGGCCGACAACACGCCGACCAGGCCGTCGTCGGGCACGGAACGGCCGGGCGCGGTCATGCCGGAGTTGCCGAGGAAGGCGCGGCGGCCGATCTCGGCGCGGCCGATGCGCACCCAGCCGCCACCGAGTTCGTACGGGGCGGTCAGGGTGTCGTCGGCGAGGAACGCGCCCTCGCCGACCGTGGTCAGGCTGGGCAGCGCGAGCACGGTGGACACCTCGGCGCCGCGTCCGATGCGCATGCCGAGCAGCCGCATCCAGACGGGGGTGACGAGCCCGGCGTACAGCGGGAAGAGCGTCTGCCGTGACAGGTCCATGAGCTGGGTGACGGTCCACGCCTGCCAGCCGATGCGGCTGTGGGTGGGGCGGGTGCCCGCGTGCAGCCCGAGGCTGAGCAGCCGTACGCCGACGAGGATCAGCAGGGCGTAGGCGAGGCCGAACGCCAGGGTCGCGGGGGCGAGGGCGAGCAGCGCGCCGCGTACGGCCTCGCCGAGGGCGGCGTCGGCGGTCACGAAGGCGCGGGCGACGAACAGCGCGGGCACGGCGGCCGCGACCGGAAGCAGGCTGAGGGCGATGCCCGTCATGCCGTACATCGCGCGCCAGTGCACGGCGCGCGGCGGGCGCTGCTTGGGCCAGTCGCGCTTGGCCTTGCCGAGCTTGCCCGCGGGCGATCCGGCCCAGCGCTGGCCGGTCGGGATCTGGCCGCGCACGGCGGAGCCGGGGGCGACCTCGGCGCGCTTGCCGACGCGGGCGCCCGGGAACAGGATGCTGCGGGTGCCGACCACGGCGCCCGCGCCGACCTTGATCGCGCCGATTTCGAGCCGGTCGCCGTCGAGCCAGTGCCCGGACAGGTCCACCTCGGTCTCGACGGCGCAGCCGCGGCCGAGCTTGAGCAGCCCTGTGACCGGCGGCAGCGAGTGCAGGTCGACCTCGGAGCCGACCTTGGCGCCGAGCGCGCGGGCGTACCGCTCCAGCCAGGACCCGGTCAGGGAGGTCGCGCCGCTGTACTCGGCGAGGCGTTCGGCGGTCCACAGGCGCAGGTGCACGGAGCCGCCGCGCGGATAGCTGCCGGGCTGGACGCCGCGAAGGAGCAGCCGGGCGCCGCCCGCCGCGACGGCGAGGCGTCCGGGCGGGCTGTACAGGACGAGGACGCCGGCGGCGATCAGCCACCAGGAGGCGGTCGGAGCCCACGGGTAGGCGCCGAAGTGGTGCAGGACGTTGCCGAGCGCGGCGAGCGCGACCGTCCAGCGCAGCCCGACGAGGGTGAACAGCGGGAGCAGCAGGGCCACTTGAGCGGCCTGGGTCCGCAGGGGCACGGGGGCGATCTCGCGGGTGGCGGCGTCGTCCTGCGCGGACTTCTCCAGGCGGCGGGCCAGCTTGCGCAGGACGGGCCGCTCGTAGATGTCGATGACGGCGGCGCTCGGGTAGCGGGTGCGCAGCCGGGTGGTGAGCTGGGCGGCGGCGAGGCTGCCGCCGCCGATCGCGAAGAAGTCGTCGGACGCGCCGGTCACGGGGATGCCGAGGGTCTCGCTCCACTGCTCGGCGAGCCATGCCTCGGTGCCGTACAGCTGCTCGGCCTTGCCGCCGGTGTCGAGGTCGGGCAGGGGCCAGGGCAGGGCGTTGCGGTCGACCTTGCCGGAGGTGCGGGTGGGCAGGTCCTCGACGGGGGCCAGCAACGGCACGAGCGCGGCGGGCAGTTCGGCGCGCAGCTTCTCGACGGCGGCCGCCTGGTCGAAGCCGTCCTGGGGGACGAGGTAGCCGACAAGCAGCTGGTTGCCGCCGCGTGCGGTGCGGACGGCGGCGGCCGCGCCCGCGACGTTCGGGAGCGCCTGAAGTGCGGCGTCGACCTCACCGAGCTCGATACGCCGCCCGCCGAGCTTGATCTGCTCGTCGGTGCGGCCGAGGAAGATCAGGCCCTCGGGGTCGGCCTTGACGAGGTCGCCGCTGCGGTAGGCACGCGGCCAGCCCATCGACTCCAGGGGCGCGTACTTCTCTGCGTCCTTCTCCGGGTCGAGGTAGCGGGCGAGTCCCGCGCCGCCGATGACGAGCTGACCGCTCTCCCCCATCGGTACGGGCCGGTCCGCCTCGTCGACGACGACCAGCTCCCAGCCGTTCAGCGGCAGCCCGATCCGGATCGGCTCGTCGCCGGTCATCAGGGCGGCGCACGCCACGACCGTCGCCTCCGTCGGGCCGTAGGTGTTCCACACCTCGCGGCCCTCGGTGACCAGGCGCTGGGTGAGCTCGGGCGGGCAGGCCTCACCGCCGAAGATCAGCAGGCGTACGTCGTTGAGGGTCTCGGGCTCCCACAGGGCGGCGAGCGTCGGCACGGTGGAGACCACGGTGATCTCCTGCTCGAGCAGCCAGGGCCCGAGGTCGGCGCCGCTGCGTACCTGCGCGCGCGGTACGGGCACGAGGCAGGCGCCGTGGCGCCAGGCCAGCCACATCTCCTCGCAGGACGCGTCGAACGCGACGGACAGACCCGCCATGACGCGGTCGCCGGGCCCGATGGGCTCCTCCTGGAGGAACAGGGCGGCCTCGGCGTCCACGAACGCCGCGGCGCTGCGGTTGCTCACCGCGACACCCTTGGGCTTACCGGTCGAGCCGGACGTGAAGATGATCCACGCGTCGTCGTCGAGGCCGGGCCGTCCGGCCGGGACGTCGGCGGGCTTGTCGACGGTGAAGGCGTGCCCGGCGCCGATGACGGTCCGCACGCCGGCCTCGCCGAAGACCAGGTCGGCGCGCTCGTCGGGGTCCTCGGCGTCGACCGGGACGTAGGCGGCGCCCGCGGCGATGACGGCGAGGATCGCCACGTACAGCTCGTTGGTGCCGCTCGGCACGCGGACGCCGACGCGGTCGCCGCGGCCGACTCCGGCGGCGTCGAGCCCGCGCCGCAGCTGTTCCACCTCGGCGGCGAGCGCGCGGTACGTCAGCTGGCGCGTGCCGTCGTCGAGGGCGGGTTCGTCGGGGTGTGCCCGCACTGTCGCGTCGAGGATGTCGACCAGGGTGCGCGGTTCGGCGGCGCTTCCCGTGGTGAAGAAGGCCGGCTCCTCGAACTGTTCGCTCATCTCCGCTTCGAGCAGGCTGAGCTCAGCGTTCGCGCGCGTGGCTTCCATCGGGTCCTATCGTCGAAGGCCGCGGATCCCCGGGTGCTCGCCGTGCCACTCCCGGTTTGCCTGGGGTTGTCCGGTACTGGAACCAAACAACCGGCATAGCCTAATCGCTTGTCGTGAACGCGGCGCGGTGGAGTGAGCAAGGCCACCAGGGAGCAGCAACGGAAAAGGCCGCCCCCGCCTTACGGCGAGAACGGCCTCCGACCTGTGCAGAACACGGTCGGGACGACAGGATTTGAACCTGCGACCCCTTGACCCCCAGTCAAGTGCGCTACCAAGCTGCGCCACGTCCCGGTGCCCGCTGACCTGGGGTTTCCCCTGGCCGAACGCGCACCGAAACAATACCGCACTCCGGACCGTGATCGCTCACGCCTTTCGCCCGCTTGACCTCAAGCCAAGTTCAAGTTGCACGCTCGTCGGCATGACGACGACAACGGAGCAGACGTTCACGTACGCGGACCTCCCCCGCCTCATGGGCCTGATGACGGGCGACGAGAAGCACGGTCCCGCGGCCACGTCCACGCTGGACGCGCTGTGGGTGCTCTACGACCGCGTGCTCAGGGTCACACCCGCCCGCGCGGACGATCCGGGCCGCGACCGGTTCCTGCTGTCCAAGGGCCACGGCCCGATGGCGTACTACGCCGTACTCGCGGCCAAGGGCTTCCTCCCCGTCGACTGGCTGGAGGGCTTCGGTTCGTACGCATCGCCGCTCGGGCACCACCCGGACCGCGTCCTGGTCCCGGGCGCCGAGATCGGCAGCGGCTCGCTCGGGCACGGCCTGCCGCTGGCCGTCGGCACCGCCCTCGGCCTGCGGGCGCGCGGCCTCACCGACCCGCGCGTGTGGGTGCTCGTCGGGGACGCCGAGCTGGACGAGGGCAGCAACCACGAGGCGATCGCCTACGCAGGACCGGCCGGCCTCGAACGACTGCACACCCTGGTGATCGACAACGCGTCGGCGTCCTTCGCCCGCCCCGGCGGCATCGCGGCCCGCTTCGAGGCGGCGGGCTGGTCGGCGATCACCGTCGACGGCCGCGATCACGAGGCGCTGTACGCGGCGTACACGGCGCCGCATCCCGGGCGGCCGCACGTGGTGGTGGCGCGGGTCGAGCCCAAGTGAGCGTGACGCCCACCGGCCGAGCCCAGCCCTCTCTCCTGCCCCTCTTGAAAGGACAACCTCCCCATGGACACCATGCGTGACCGTTTCGCCCCCGTGATGGCGCGGCTGCTCGACGAGGATCCGCGCGTCGCCGTCGTGCTCGCCGAGATCGGCAAGGACGCGTTCAAGGAGGTGATGCGGACACATCCTGACCGGGTCATCAATGTCGGCATCAGGGAGCAGTTGCTCGTCGGCGCGGGCGCGGGGCTCGCTTTGGCGGGGCTGCGGCCCGTCGTCCACACCTTCGCGAGCTTCCTGGTGGAGCGGCCCTTCGAGCAGATCAAGCTGGACTTCGGGCATCAGGGCATGGGCGGCGTCCTGGTCAGCGCGGGGGCGTCGTTCGACTGGCCGGAGGGCGGGTTCACGCACATGGCGCCCGGCGACGTCGCGCTCCTGGACACGCTGGACGGCTGGACCGTGCACGTACCCGGCCACCCCGACGAGGCCGAGACGCTGCTGCGGCACGCGGTCGCCGCGGGCGACGACACGGTGTACGTGCGGCTGTCCACGCAGGCCAACGCGGCGCCGATGCCGGTGGACGGCGCGCGCTTCCTGACCGTGCGGGAGGGGCGGGGCGGGGTTGTGGTCGCCGTGGGGCCGGTGCTCGACCAGGTGCTGGCCGCTACGGAGGGGATGGATGTGACGGTGCTGTACGCGACGACTGTGCGGCCGTTCGACGCGGAGGGGCTGCGCCGGGCTGTGGGGGGTGGGGTGGCCGCCGACGTCGTGCTGGTCGAGCCGTACCTTGCCGGCACGTCCACGGCTGCCGCGAACGATGCGCTTGTGGATGTACCGCATCGGGTGCTCGGGCTCGGTGTGGGGCGGGCGGAGCTGCGGCGGTATGGGCGGGTGGATGAGCATGTGCGGGCGCACGGCCTGGACGCGGGGTCGCTGCGCGGGCGGATCGGGGGGTTCTTGCTTCCCCAGCCCCGCCCCTTGCCGTAACGGGCACACATTCAGCCCCTCCGGCGTTTGAGGAGCGGGGGTCTGGGGGCAGAGCCCCCAGTTTCGGGAAGGGGCGGGATTGGGGAGCTCCCGGCAGGCCCAGCCCCCACCCGCACCAACCCCCGTATCGCCCCCACAGACAACAACGCCCCACACACCACAAGCACCATCACACCCCCCATCAGCAACACCCGCTCCGCGCCGAACACGGCAGCCGCAGGCCCCGCCAACGCCTGCCCGACGGGCAGCATGGCCAACGACCCCGCCACGTCGTAGGCGTGAATGCGATTGAGAACGTCGGGCGGCACCTGCGTCTGCACACTGGTCGCCCACATCACCGCCCAGAACGACGTCCCCGCCCCCGCGACCACAGCCCCCACCACCATCAGCCCCACCCCGAGCTGAGCCCCCACAGACGCGGGAAACGCGGCGAAGCCGATGAGGGCGAACGCCCCGGCACGCAGCATCCGCCGGGGCCGAAGCCGCAACGCGATCACACCGCCGATGACGGTGCCCGCACCGAGCGCGGAGTTGACCAGGCCGTACGCCCCCGAGCCGTGCTGTTCGACGACCGTGACAGCGACCAGCGGCGTAGCCGGACCGGTGACCGTGATCATCAGCACGCACCAGATGGCGATGACACCCCACAGCCAGGTACGCGCACGGAACTCCCGCCAGCCGACGGCCAGATCCTTCTTGAAGCCGAGGCTCGCCGCGCGACTGCCGGGAGCGGCGGGCGGCAGCCGGAGCAACAGCAGGCACAGCGCGCTCAGCGCGTACGTACCGGCGTGCGCGGCGAAGACAGCGGCAGGCGAGGCGAGCCCGACGAGCACGCCCGCGACGGCCGGCCCCGCGAGCTGCGCGCCGGACTCGGCGACCCTGATCACGCCGTTGGCCTTCTGCACGTCGGTGGCGAGCCGGGGCACGGTACTGGCGACGCCCGGCTGGAAGATCGCGGCGGCGGCGCCGTTGACCGCGCCGATCACGCAGATCTCCCACAGCACGACGTGGCCGGTGAGGAAGAAGAAGGCGGCGAGGGACTGCGTGACGAGCCGTACGGCGTCGGCGCCGATCATCAGGAGCCGGGTGCTGAACCGGTCGGCGAAGACACCACCGAAGACGACGAGCGACGCGAAGCAGGCCGCGGTCGCGGCCATCGCGAGGCCGACGGCCCCCGCGCCGTACCCGTGCAGCAGCAGTCCGGCGGCGAGCGCGACGGGCAGCATGGTGTCGCCGAGCTTGGCGACGGCCCGCGCCACGAAGAAGAGCCCGAAGTCCCGCGACCAGAGGGAGTCTTCACCACGCCCCGAGCCCCCCGACACCACCCCTGACATACCCGACCCGCCCTCCGCTGAGCGCTGATGGCCGCTGACCCGACGGCACGACGCCGGATCATGCCACGCGATCCAGCCATACTCAGCCCGATTTACGCGCGGCCAGGACGCCGTCCAGGTCACCGCCCCGACCGCCTCCCGGCCCCCGCCGGATCACTCCTGCCGACGCTCCCCGCAACCCCCACTACTCCCCGGCCGGCACCCCCAACTCCGGGTGCGCGTCAAGGAGTCGGGTCGGCGCCGCCTGCCGCCACGAATCGGCGAGGATGTCGGACAGCTCCTCCTGGTCGACGGCCTTGAGCCGCACCCGTACCCAGGCGAAGCCCGCCTCGTGGTCCGCGATCCAGAACTTGTCCGGCTCGGCGAGCACCAGCTCGTCCCGCTCCAGCTTCGGGCAGCGCACGGCGATGGACGTCTCCTCCTCGGGGAGCGTGACGAACATCTTTCCCGCGACGCGGAAGGTCGGCATGGACCAGGCGAGCTTCTCCGTCGTGTCCGGCAGGGCGAGCGCGGTACGGCGTACATCATCGGCGTTGACCATGGCCAGAACCGTAACCAAGCCGACTGACAATCGCCCGCCGGGCCGAGCCGCGGGCACGCCCCGCCCGCCCTACGGAATCCGCGCGTCCAGCCAGCCCACCAAATCCCCCTGCACCTCGTCCCGGTTCGTCTCGTTCAAGATCTCGTGCCGCGCGCCCTCGTAACCCCTCCAGGTCAGGTCCCCCACCCCCGCGTACCGGAAGTCCTCCAGAAGTTCGTACACGAGCGTCATCCCCTGATTGCAGGGGTCCTCCGTGCCGACAGCGACGTGGACGGGCAGGTCGGCGGGGATCCGGGCCAGGTTCCGGGGATCGTTGATCTTGCGGACGGCGCGCACCCAGTCCAGCGAGAGCCCCGCCGAGAACGCGAACCCGCAGCGCTCGTCGGCGACGTACGCGTCCACCTCCGACTCGTCGCGCGACAGCCACTCGAAGCCCGTGCGGTGCGGATACGGGTCGTTGAAGGAGGCGAAGAGCTCCGCGAGGAAGGCGGAGCGGGCCGCGCGGCCGCCCTTGGTGATCTCGTCGCCGAGCCGCGCGAGCGCCCCGTCCGTCTCCGCTCCGGGCAGCGAGCGGAACGTACCGGACAGGATCAGGCCCGCCAGCGAGTCCGGGTACTCCTGGGCGTAGTCCCGGGCGAGCATCGAGCCGAGGCTGTGGCCGAGCAGGACCACCGGCACGTCGGGGTGGAGCGCGCGGACCTGGTCGCCGATGGCCTTGAGGTCGTCGACGATCGCCCGCCAGGCGTCGGCGCCGCTGTCGGGGTCTGAGGGGGCGGAGGGGGCGGAGGGGTCCGTCACGCCGTAGCCGCCCGTGGACTGCGCCGTGGCGCCGTGGCCGCGGTGGTCGGAGGCGACCGCCCCGTACCCGTGCGCGACCAGGTGGCGGGCGAACCGCTCGTAGCGCAGGCCGTGTTCGGCGGCGCCGTGCGCGATCTGCACGACGGCGCGGGGCCTGCTCCCGGCGGGCAGCCAGGTGTACGTGGCGATGGGCACGCCGTCCGGCGCGGTCAGCAGGCCCGCGGTGTACGTGACCGGCGCCCCGTCGGCGTGGTCGTGGTCCGGCATCGGAGCACTCCTCTGCTGTGCGGTGGGACTCGTCTCTCCCGGCACACCCTCCCCCGCGAGGCGACCGTCAACCCCCGTGCCGCCCGTGGCCCCGCCGACCCATTGACCCTCCCCGGAAGCAGAACCTACGCTGAACAACCTTGCGGAGTAAGCGCTTTCCACGGCGATCGGCCCACCGTTCCGCCCACTCCGCCGCACCACCGCGACTCACCGCACACCCGGCTACCGGCAGCCGTCCAAGCCCAGGGAGCGCCATGAGTTCCACGCGAAGTGCCCGCGTGTCCAGACCGTTCACCGTCCTCGTCGCCTTGTTCGCCCTCCTCGTGGGCCTCGGCCTGTCCTCGCCGCCGCGCGCCGAGGCGGCCCCGGCCTTCCGTGTCCTGGTCTTCTCCAAGGTCACGAACTATCCGCACGAGTCCATCCCCGCGGGCATCGAGGCCGTCAAGAAGCTGGGCGCCGAGAACGGCTTCGAGGTGGAGGCGACCGACGACGCGGCGGCCTTCACGGACGCCAACCTCGCCCGTTTCCAGGCGATCGTGTTCAACAACACCAACTCGACGCCGGAGAAGGGCGACCTGCTCGACGCCGCTCAGCGCGCGGCGCTGCAGAAGTACGTCCGCGGGGGCGGCGGCTGGGTGGGTCTGCACGCGGCGTCGGCGAGCGAGCGGGACTGGGGCTGGTACGAGGGGCTCGTCGGCGCGATCTTCGACAAGCACCCGGAGGTGCAGACGGGCCGGGTCAAGGTCCTGGACCAGGCGCATCCGTCCACGAAGGGCCTGCCGGAGCTGTGGGAGCGTACGGAGGAGTGGTACAACTGGCGCGCCAATCCGACCGGGAAGGTGCACACGCTCGCGCAGGTCAAGGTGCGTGACGGCGTCACCGGGCTCGACGAGGGCGTGGACCAGCCGTGGTCGTGGTGCCAGAACTACGACGGCGGCCGGTCCTGGTACACGGCGGGCGGGCACGCGGTGTCGGCCTTCCAGGAGCAGGGGTTCCTGAAGCATCTGCTCGGCGGCATCCAGTGGGCGGCGGGCGCGAAGGCGGGCGACTGCACGGCCACGAAGACGGGCGCGTTCCAGCGGACGCCGCTGGCCACCAGTGATCTCGCCGACCCGTTCGAGCTGGCCATCGCGCCGGACCGGCGGGTGTTCTTCATCCAGCGCACCGGCAAGCTGAAGGTGATCGACCAGGAGACCCTGAAGGTCACCACGGCGCTCGACTTCGCGTACACGCCGGAGATGACGAGCCAGTCCGACGGCCTGCTCGGACTCGCGCTCGACCCGGACTTCAAGGCCAATCACTGGCTGTATCTGCTGCATTCGGACAAGACCGAGAAGCGCATCAACCTGTCGCGGTTCACCGAGGCGGGCGGCAAGGTCGACCCGGCCTCCGAGAAGCGGCTCCTGACGATTCCGACGCTGCGCGGCGAGGGCCGTGCCAATTCGCACATGGCGGGCTCGGTCGCCTTCGACAAGAAGGGCGATCTGTACGTGGCGACGGGCGACAACACCGACCCGTTCGCGTCGGACGGCTTCACGCCCATCGACGAGCGCGAGGGCCGCCGCGCCTGGGACGCGCAGGGCACCGCGGGCAACACCAACGACCTGCGCGGCAAGGTCCTGCGGGTCACGCCGAAGGACGACGGTACGTACGCGATTCCCGAAGGCAACCTCTTCGCGCCCGGCACGGACAGGACGCGCCCCGAGGTGTACGCGATGGGCGTGCGCAACCCGTTCCGGATCACCACGGACCCACTCAGCGGCGCGCTGCTCGTCGCCGACTACGGCCCGGACGCGCGCCAGGCCGTGCCCGACCGGGGCCCGGAGGGAACGGTCGAGTTCAACCGGATCACCAAGGCCGGGAACTACGGCTGGCCGTACTGCACGGGCGCCAACACCCCCTTCAACGACTACGACTTCGCGGCGCAGAAGCCGGGCGCGAAGTTCGACTGCGGCAAGCTCGTCAACGACTCGCCGAACAACACGGGGCTGCGGGACCTGCCGCCCGCGAAGGCCGCCGACGTCTGGTACGCCTACTCCGCCTCCGAGAAGTTTCCCGAACTCGGCACCGGCGGGGGCGGCCCGATGAGCGGCCCGGTGTACGACTACGACGCCGACAACCCGTACAGGACCAAGTTCCCCGAGTACTTCGAGGGCAAGTGGTTCACGTACGAACTGACGCGGCAGTGGTTCAAGGTCTTCTCCACGCAGCAGAAGGACCAGGAGTTCACCGATCCGCGGTTCCCGCCCGCGAAGGCGGGCGAGCTGCAGTCGATCAACGGCGTCTTCGCCGACATGAAGTGGAACCAACCCTTCGACGCCGACTTCGGGCCCGACGGGGCGATGTACGTCATCGACTTCGGGCTCGGCAGCGGCACCGGACGTGGCGGGAGCAACGAGGGCGCGGGCATCTACCGCATCGACTACGTGGCGGACAAGCGGCTGCCGGACGCGCGCGTGAACGCCACGCCCGACAACGGCGGCGCGCCGCTCGACGTGTCGTTCTCCAGCGAGGGCTCGGGCCTTCCCGACGGCAAACCGGTGACGTACGCGTGGGACTTCGACGGGGACGGCACCACCGACTCGACCGAGGCGAACCCCCAGCACACGTACACGAAGAAGGGCCAGTTCACCGCGCGCCTGAAGGTCACCGGGCCGGGCGAGCTGACCGCGCTCGCCGTGCGGGAGGTCACCGTCGGCAACACCCGGCCGACCGTGACGCTGCAACAGCCGCCGGACGGCGGGATGTTCAGCTTCGGGGACACCATTCCGTTCACGGTGAAGGTCACCGACCCCGAGGACCGGAAGATCGACTGCTCCAAGGTCGTCGTGCAGTCCCAGCTCGGCCACGATTCGCATCTGCATCCGCTGGACAACTACACCGGCTGCAAGGGCGAGATCGTCACGGACGCGGGCGACAGTCACGGTCCCGGCCAGAACCTGTACTACGGCATCACCGCCCAGTACACGGACAAGGGGACCCCCGGCGTGCCCGCGCTCACCGGCTCCGACGCGCTGACGCTGCGGACGTCGCTGCGGGAGGCCGAGCACCGCACGGCCACCGGGGGTGCGCACGGCGGTGCGGAGACGGGCAGCCGGCCCGACGCGTCCGGCGGGAAGCGGCTCATCGAGATCGAGCACGGCGACTGGGTCTCCTTCGACCCGGTGCACCTGAAGGGCGTGGACTCGGTGACGGTCGGCGCGGCCTCCGGCGGGCTCGGCGGTGACGTCGAGTTCCGGGCGGGCTCGCCGACGGGCAGGCTCCTGGGCAAGGTGACAGTGCCGAACACCGGCAGCTACAGCAACTTCATCTCCCCCACCACGAAGCTCGCCCGCCACGACGGCACGACGAAGCTGTACGCCGTGTTCACCAATCCGCAGTGGGCCGAGGACAAGCCGGACCTGTTCACCGTGGACTGGCTGCACTTCAACGGTCCCGGCGTGGAGAAGAGCCCGCACGGCCGGGTGACGGTCACGGCCGCCCCTGACAGCGGGGCGCCGCCGCTCGCCGTCCGCCTCACCGGCAAGCCGCAGCTTCCCGCCGGACGCGAAGTCGCCTCGTACCACTGGGACTTCGGCGACAACTCCAAGCCCTCCGCTCCGGAAGGCCCGACCGCGGAACACTCCTACCCGCGCGCGGGCACGTACACGGCGCGGCTGACGGTGACGGACGACAAGGGCGACACGACGACGGGCTCGACCCGGATCACGGTGAAGTGAGGTGGACGAGGTGAACGACGCGGGCACGGTGAACCACAGCACCCGACGGGCCTTTCTCGGTACGTCCCTTGGTCTCGCGGCAGCGGTCGGCACGGGGCTGCCCGCGCGGGCGGCGGAGGAGCGACGGCCTCCGTGCCGACGCATCCCGCGCGGCGGAATCGGCATGCACCTGTACACGATGCGCACCGCCCTCGCGCAGGACTTCGCGGGCACCCTGGAGAAGCTCGCCGCCATGGGGTACGCGACCGTGGGCGTCAGCGGCCGGCACGGCCACACGGCCGACGGCATCCGGCGAATCCTTGACGGCGTCCGGCTCGAGGCGGTCCTGGAGCACGTCGCGTACGACATCCTGCGCGGCCCCGGCCTCGGCCGGGCCCTGGAGGACCTGCACACGCTCGGCGCCTCCTGGCCCGTCGTGCCCAGCCTGCCCGGCGCGCTGCACTCGCCCGCGGGGTTCCGGGAGGCGGCGCGGGAGTTCAACCGCATCGGGCGGGCCTCGCGCGACGCGGGGCTCGGCAGGCTGCTGTTCCACAACCACGGCTCGGACCACGCCGTGGTCGACGGCGAGAACCTGTACGACATCCTCGTCACGGAGACCGACCCGGACCTGGTGGCCTTCGAGCTGGACGTGTACTGGGCCGTCAAGGGCGCCGCGGATCCCGGGAGTTACTTCGTGCGCCACCCCGGGCGGTTCCCGGCCCTCCATGTGAAGGACATGGCCGCGGACGGGGGCTTCGCCGACGTGGGGTCGGGGACGCTGGACTTCGCGGCGATGTTCGACCACGCGCGGGAGGGCGGCGTACGGCAGTGGCTGGTCGAGCACGACAGCCCCACGGACCCGTTCGCGACGGCACGGAACAGCTATCGGTATCTGGCGGCGCTGCGGTACTGAAACACGGTGGGGGGCGGGGGGGAGCCCGCCCCCGCCCCTCCTCAGTCGTGCGCCCCCGCCGCCCCCAGCAGCTCCCGGATCCGTCCCGTCGCCTCGTGGAACTCGGTCGTGGCGAGGGTGGCCGCGTACTCGCGTTCCCTGGGGAGGTGGACGTCGATGAGTTCGGTGATCGTGCCGGGGCGTGGGCTCATGACGACGACGCGGTCGGCGAGGTAGACGGCCTCGGGGATGGAGTGGGTGACCAGGAGGACCGTTGTGTCGGTCTCGCGCCAGATGCGGTGGAGTTCGACGTTCATCTGCTCGCGGGTGAGGGCGTCGAGGGCGCCGAAGGGCTCATCCATGAGGAGGACGGGTGGTTCGTGCAGGAGGGCGCGGCACAGGGCGACGCGCTGTTGCATGCCGCCCGACAGTTCGTGGGGGTAGGCGTCCTCGAAGCCGTCGAGGCCGGTCATGCGGATCAGTTCGTCGGCGCGGGCGCGGGCCGCGGCGGCCGGGAGTCCGCGCATCTCCGCCTGGAGCAGGATGTTGCGGCGGGCCGAGCGCCAGTCGAGGAGGGCGGCGCGCTGGAAGACGTAGCCGATGTCGCGCCGCGGTCCGCGCACCGGCTCGCCGCCGAGCGCCACCTCGCCCGCCGACGGCGCGAGCAGCCCGGCGACGAGCTTGAGCAGCGTGGACTTGCCGCAGCCCGACGGCCCGACGATCGCCACGAACTCGCCGCGCGCCACGTCCAGCGAGACCTCGCTGAGGGCGGTCACGTCCTTCCTCTTGGTACGGAAGCGGACGGCGATGTCGGCCAGGCGGACGGCCGGGGTGGTGGCTGTGGCGGTGGTCCGGTCGGCCCGCGCGCCCGACTTGTTCGGAGCCGTACCCGACTTGTTCAGTGTCGTGTCGTTCACCGTCGTCATCCCTTGACCCCGTTGGTCGCGTCCCAGTAGTCGGCCACCGGCTTCGGACTCTTGACCATGCCCGCCTCCGCGAAGACGTCGATGGTCTGCTTCCAGTCGGCCTCGGTGTTGGCGCCGGGTGCCTTGCCGCGGGTGGCGTCCGTGTGCAGCAGGGTCAGGGTCGTCTTGAACTGCTCGGACAGCACGTTCTGCGGCGGGAGTTGCTCGGACGCGCCGTCCATGGCGGCGACCGCGGGCTTCGGGTTCTTCTCGGCGGCGGCCCAGGACTCGCTCACCGCGGACGCCATGCGCTTGGCCAGGTCGCCGCGCGCGAGGGTCTTGTTGCCCGCGATCAGACCGTTGGAGTAGAAGTTCAGGCCGTGCTCGGAGAAGCGCAGGTACGAGACGTCCTTCTTGGCCTTGTTCTGCATGATCGGGCCCTGGTCGCTCGCGTAGCCGAGGAGGGCGTCCGTCCGCCCTGAGATCACCGCGGCGATCTTGCCCGCCGGGTCGGTGTTCTGGACCTTGACGTCGGACAGCTCCATGCCGTTCTTCTGCAGGAAGATCGGGAAGGTCTTGGTGAGCGCGTCGCCCGCGGTGCCCGCGACGGTCTTGCCCTTGAGGTCGTCGGGCGCCGCGATGTCCTCGGCGCCGAAGAACTGCACGGAGGCGGGCGTCGTCTGGAGGTAGACGCCGAGGCTCTTGACCTTGACGCCCTGGTCGACGCCGGCGAGCACGGCCGGGGTGTCGGCCCAGCCGAAGTCGGTCTGGCCGGCGCCGGTGGCCTGCACGGTCTTCTGCGAGCCCTGTCCGGCGCGTATGTCCAGGTCGATGCCGTGTTTCTCGAAGATCTTCTGCTTCTCGCCGTAGTAGAACGGCGCGTGCTCGCCGTACGGATACCAGTTGAGGGTGAGCGTCACCTTGTCCAGCTTCTTGCCGGAGTCGCTGACGGTCGTCTTGTCGTCGTCGCCGCAGGCCGTCGCGGTGACGGAGACCAGGAGCAGCGGGAGGAGACCGGGGAGGAGTCGACTGCGAAGTGTGCGCGGCGCTTGCATGGGAGCGGCCCTTCTCGCGTGCGTGGGACAGTGCTTGCCTGCGTGGAACGGAAATGGCGCGCGGTGTCAGAGCGTGGTCGTGGCGCCGGTGTCGCGGCGGGACGCGTGCCACGGGAGCAGCAGCTTCTCGGCGATCTCCACGAGTACGAAGAGGACGACACCGATCAGCGACATCACGAGCAGCCCGGCGAACAGCATCGGGGTGTCGAGGTTGCCGTTGGCCTGGAGGATGACGTAGCCGAGGCCCTCGTTCGCGCCCACGAACTCGCCGACGACGGCGCCGGTGACGGCGAGTGTGACGGCGACCTTCAGGCCGGAGAACAGGTGCGGCAGCGAGGCCGGGAAGCGGATCTTCAGGAAGGTCTGCCAGGGCTTGGCGCCCATGGTGGCGGAGAGCTGGAGCATCTCCGGGTCCACGGCCTTGAGCCCGGTCACCATCGAGATCACCACCGGGAAGAAGGCGATGAGGACGGCGATGAGGACCTTCGGGCCGATGCCGAAGCCGAGCCAGACGACGAACAGCGGCGCGATGGCGATCTTCGGTACGACCTGGGCGAACAGCAGGATCGGGTACAGGGTCTTCTCGACGGTCGACGAGTAGACCATCACCACGGCGCTGAGGATGCCGACGCCGACCGCGATGACGAAGCCGAGCAGTGTTTCGTACGTGGTGACCCAGCCGTGGTCCCACAGGTAGCCGGGCTTGTCGACGATCACGTCGAGGGTGGCGCCGGGCGTGGGCAGCAGATACGACTCGACCCAGCCGGCGGCGGCGATCACCCACCAGGCGCCGAAGCACACGACAAGGAGGGCCAGCGGCCGCCAGGCCTTCTCGGCCGCGTCGACGGCCCGCCGGCGCGGGCTCGGCCGCGTGCGCTCGGCGACTCCCGCCGTCTTCCTCGGGGCAGTGGGGGACAGGACGCGCTGACTCACGGTGAACTCCCCGGAACGTCGGCGGACATCGTTCACGTCACGTCGCTCAGAAAGCGCTTTCTCGCAGTGCCGTCACGCTAATGACTCGCCGAGGGCAGGGTCAATACGTGGGAGGGGACCGCTCCGATTCGCAGGTCCGCTCCGGTCCACTCCGAGTCCCTGTGCCGAGACCCGGCCCGGTGCAAGTCCCCGCACCCCGCCCCGAACCCGCCCTATCCGGCTGCATCCCCCAGGGCACCCAGAACCGGTGAAATGAGCGGATGCGCCTCCGCGCCCGTCCGCACCGCGGCGAACACCCGCCGGGTGGGCGCGTTCCCGTCGACGGGCCGGACCACGGCACCGGCCACATCCATGCCCCGCAGCGCGGACCGCGGCACGAGGGCGACTCCGGCGCCCGCCGAGGCGAGCGCCACGACGGCGCGGAAGTCGTCGGAGGTGTGCTCCAGGACCGGCTGGAACCCGGCCTGCTCACAGGCGAGCACGACCACGTCGTGGCAGGGGTTGCCGGGGAAGGGCCCGATCCACGGGTCCTTGGCCAGCTCGGCGAGCGGCACGCGCTCGCTCCCTGCCGCCCGGTGCCCCGCGGGCAGCACCGCGTCGAACGGCTCGGCGTACAGCGACACGCGGGTGAGCCGGGAGTCGTCGGCCCCCGGCGCGCCCCGGTACTCGACGGCCACCGCCACGTCCACCTGCCGGTCGAGGACCATCGGCAGGCTCGCGTCGCCCTCCGCGTCCTGGACCCGTACGCGGATGCCCGGCGCGGTCTCGGCGAGGCGGGTCAGCGCGGGGGCGACGACGAGTCCGATGCCCGTCGCGAACGACGCGAGCGTCACCGTGCCCGCCTCGCCCGAGCTGTACGCGGCCAGCTCGGCCTCCGCGCGCTCCAACTGGGCGAGTACGGCGTTCGTATGGGCCAGCAGGATCTCGCCTGCCGCGGTCAGCCGTACGCCCTTCGCCGAGCGCTCCACGAGTCTGTGGCCCGTCTCCTGCTCCAGGGCTGTGAGCTGCTGGGAGACGGCGGACGGGGTGAGGTAGAGGGCTGCGGCCGCGGCGGTGACGGTGCGGTGGTCCGCCACCGCTCGGAGGATGTGCAGCCGCCGCGCTTCGATCATGCGGCCATTCTCCCACCCACCCGCCCTCACCCCGCTCCGCGGCCCCGGCCCCCACCGCCGCTCATGGGGCTCCGCCCCTCTCCCCCGTTTCGGCCCTCCGGGCCTCGTCCTCAAACGCCGGAGGGGCTGGTTTCAGCCCGTCCGGCGTTTGAGGACGAGGCCGTTCAGGCCGATACGGGGGTCCAGGGGGCGGAGCCCCCTGGTTACGGGAAGGGGTGGGGCTGGGGCGCCCCGCGAGGGCCTACGCCAGCTCCCCCCGCACAGCCACAAACGCGTCCACCGCCCGGTTCACATCCTCCGTGGAGTGCGCGGCCGACAGCTGCACACGAATGCGCGCCTGCCCCTGCGGCACCACGGGGTACGAGAAGCCGATCACGTACACACCCCGCTCGAGGAGCAGCTCGGCCATGCGGCCGGCCACCGCCGCGTCCCCGATCATGACGGGCGCGATCGCGTGGTCACCGGGAAGGACGTCGAAGCCCTCCTCGGTCATCCGGGACCGGAACAGCGCGGTGTTGGCGGCGAGCTGCTCCCGCAGCTCCCCGGCGGACTCAAGCAGGTCGATGACCTTGAGGGAGGCGGCCGCGATCACCGGGGCGAGGGTGTTGGAGAAGAGGTAGGGGCGCGAGCGCTGGCGCAGCAGGGCGACGATCTCGGCGCGGGCGGCGACGTAGCCGCCGGAGGCGCCGCCGAGGGCCTTGCCGAGCGTGCCGGTGATGATGTCGACGCGGTCCATGACGCCGTGCAGCTCGGGCGTACCGCGGCCGCCGGGGCCGACGAAGCCGACGGCGTGCGAGTCGTCGACCATGACCATGGCGTCGTAGCGCTCGGCGAGGTCGCAGATCTCGGCGAGCGGCGCGACGTACCCGTCCATGGAGAAGACGCCGTCGGTGACGACGAGCTTGCGCCGGGCGCCGCCCTCGGTGGCCTCCTTGAGCTGCTTCTCCAGGTCGGCCATGTCCCGGTTGGCGTACCGGAAGCGGCGGGCCTTGGAGAGGCGGATGCCGTCGATGATCGAGGCGTGGTTGAGGGCGTCGGAGATGACCGCGTCCTCAGCGCCGAGGAGGGTCTCGAAGACGCCGCCGTTGGCGTCGAAGCAGGAGGAGTAGAGGATCGTGTCCTCCTGGCCGAGGAAGGAGGACAGGCGCCCCTCCAGCTCCTTGTGCACCTCCTGCGTGCCGCAGATGAAGCGCACGGACGCCATGCCGTAGCCCCAGCGGTCGAGCGCCTCGTGCGCGGCGGCGATCACCTCGGGGTGGTCGGCGAGCCCGAGGTAGTTGTTCGCGCAGAAGTTCAGTACGTCGCCGGGGCGGCCCCCCGCGGTGACGCCCACCGTCGCGGACTGCGGGGTGCCGATGACGCGCTCGGGCTTGTGCAGCCCGGCGGCGCGGATCTCGTCGAGGGTGGCGGCGATGTCGTCGCGTACGGAGTCGAACATCAGGAATCCTTCGGAGTTCGGGGGTTCAGCGGGTGGGCGAAGCCGGGACTCGGGCAGTCCGGAGCTCGGGCGGCCTCACGCGGTCCAGTCGAGGATGACCTTGCCGCCGCGGCCGCTCGCCGCGTCGTCGAAGGCCTCCTGGAAGTCGCGGTACCCGTACCGGCCGGTGATCACGGGCGCGAGGTCGAGGCCGCCTTCGAGCAGCACCGACATGGCGTACCAGGTCTCGAACATCTCGCGGCCGTAGATGCCCTTGATGGTGATCATGGAGGTGACGATCCGCGCCCAGTCGACGGCGAACTCCTCCGCCGGCAGGCCCAGCATGGCGATCTTGCCGCCGTGGGTCATGTTGGCGACCATGTCGCGCATCGCACGCGGATTGCCGGACATCTCCAGGCCGACGTCGAAGCCCTCGCGCAGGCCGAGCTCGCGCTGGCCTTCGGCGATGGTGGACTCGGCGACGTTGAGGGCGAGGCTGACGCCGGCCTTGCGGGCGAGCTGCAGGCGCTCCTCGCTGACGTCGGTGATGACGACGTTGCGGGCGCCCGCGTGCTTGGCGACGGCGGCGGCCATCAGGCCGATCGGGCCCGCCCCTGTGATCAGTACGTCCTCGCCGACCAGCGGGAAGGACAGGGCCGTGTGCACGGCGTTGCCGAACGGGTCGAAGATCGCCGCGACGTCGAGGTCCACCGCCACCCGGTGCACCCACACGTTGGAGGCGGGCAGCGCGACGTACTCCGCGAACGCCCCGTCGCGCCCGACGCCGAGCCCGACCGTGGCGCGGCACAGGTGGCGCCGTCCCGCCTGACAGTTGCGGCACTTGCCGCACACCAGGTGGCCCTCGCCGCTGACGCGGTCCCCGGCCTTGATGTCCACGACGTCGCGGCCGGTCTCGACGACCTCGCCCACGAACTCGTGTCCGACGATCAGTGGCGCCGCGATGGTCTGCTGCGCCCAGCCGTCCCAGGCCCGGATGTGCAGGTCGGTCCCGCAGATCCCGGTGCGCAGCACCTTGATCAGGACGTCTCCGGCGCCGATCACCGGCTCGGGGACGTCCATCAGGCGGAGCCCGGGCTCCGCTTTCTCCTTGACCAGCGCCTTCACGCGAACGGCTCCTGTCGTACCTCTGGGGGTGCGCCGGCGACCCGTACCACTCGCGTACGTCGCGTCCCGGTGGCCCACACCGGTCGCACACCGACGCACAGCAATCTTCCGTACGTCGCGGCGCTGGTCCATCGAGGATTTCTTAAGCGCGGCCGCAGCTTTCCTTCAGACCGCAGGCGGCACCCGCCTGTGACCAGGGCGATCGGCCATCCCACCGGTCCCGTCGGGCCGGCGCACCTGCCCTCGATCGAAGTACGCGACCAGCTCCGGATCGAGCGGCGGCACCTCGCGCGGCGCGCCGCCGTCCCGCAGCGACTCGGTGGCCCGCACCCCGGCCGCGACGGCCATCCGCGCGGCCACCGGCGAGGTGTCGGTGACGCCCCCGTCGCGTACGAAGCGCAGGAACTCGTCGACGAGCAGCGGATCCGCGCCACCGTGACCACCCTCGTCCTGCGTGTCCGGCACCGCGTACTGGGCGTCGCCGTCCGCGCGGTGCGCCGAGCGGCGCGTGTTCCAGACCTTGACGACTCCCCCGGGGCCGTCGCCGAAGTTCTCCAGGCGGCCCGCGTCGCCGATGACGGTGTAGTTGCGCCAGTAGTCGGGCGTGAAGTGGCACTGCTGGTACGCCGCCAACACCCCGTTGTCGAGGCGCATGTTGACCAGGGACACGTCCTCGACGTCGATGACGGGGTTGAGGGCGCGCTGGGTGTGCGGCGGCCAGTGGCCGTCCTCGGTGTACCAGTCGTCGGCCTTGGGTTCACCGGGCGCGCGGCGGTGCGGGTTGGCGCCGTAGACCATGAGGTCGCCGAGCGCCTGCACCCGCCGGGTCCAGCCGCCCGCGAGCCAGTGCAGTACGTCGATGTCGTGGGCGGCCTTCTGCAGCAACAGGCCGGTGGTGTACCGGCGTTCGGCGTGCCAGTCCTTGAAGTACCAGTCGCCGCCGTAGCCGACGAAGTGGCGCACCCAGACCGTCTTGACCTCGCCGATCTCGCCGCGCGCGATGATGTCGCGCATCAGCCGGACCACGGGCATGTGGCGCATGTTGTGCCCGACGTACAGGCGGGTGCCGGTGTCGTACGCGGCGCGCAGGATCTCGTCGCACGTCTCCACGTCGATGGCGAGTGGCTTCTCCACGAACACCGGCCTGCCCGCGCGCAGCGCCTCGCGGGTGACCTCGGCGTGGGTGTGGTCGGGGGTGAGGACGACGACGGCGTCGACGTCCGGGTCCTCGACGACCTTGCGGTGGTCGGCCGATATGCGGGCGCCGGGGAAGGCCGCGGCGGCGTCCGCGCGGGCCATGGGGTCGGGGTCGGCGACCGCGGTGACACGGGAGCCCGCGCCGGGCCGGTGGGCGACGCGCGCGAGGGAGCCGCGCAGCCCGTAGCCGAGGACGCCGAGACGGAGGTCGGTCATGGGGGGGCCTTTCATTGGGCGGAGGTACGAGCGGGTCGGCACAGCGTAGTAATCGCTTACCATCCCGCCATGACCGCACCCCACATGGCGCTCCCGCCCGCCGACCGCGTCCGCTCGCCACTCACCGGTTGGACCCGCGCGCACTGGGAGGCGCTCGCCGACCGGCAGTTGGAGGCGCTCGTCCCGTACGCCACGCCGCGCTTCGCGCAGTACCGGCTGCCGGGGCGCGGGAGTTGGTCGGGGGTGGTGTCGGACGGCCTCGAAGGGTTCGCGCGGTCGTTCCTGCTTGCCGCGTTCCGGATCGCGGGAGCGGGCGGCGACGTGGACCCCGCGCTCATAGAACGCTACGCGGTGGGTCTGACGGCGGGCACGGAGCACGGACACGGCGGGAACGACGGCGAGGCCTGGCCCGAACTCACCGACTGTTCCCAGCAGATGGTGGAGGCGGCGTCCGTCGCGATCGCCCTGCACGAGACGCGGCCGTGGATCTGGGACCGGCTCGACGACCGCGTGCGGGCGCGGGTGGTCGACTGGTTCTCCGGCTTCGTCGGGGCCCGCACGTGGGACAACAACTGGCGCCTGTTCCAAGTGGTTTCGGAGCAGTTCCTCGCCTCCGTGGGCGCTCCGCACAGCCGGTCCGACATCGAGGCGGGCCTGGACCGCATCGAGGACTGGTACCGCGGCGACGGCTGGTACAGCGACGGCGACGGCCGCAACTTCGACTACTACAACGGCTGGGCCATGCACCTGTACCCGCTGCTTTGGGCGCGCATGGCGGGCCCGGACCGGGACGGCGGCCGCGCCGAGGTCTACCGCGAGCGCCTGGCCCAATTCCTCGCCGCCTACCCGCACTTCTTCGGCGCGGACGGCGCGCCCGTGCACCAGGGCCGCTCCCTCACGTACCGCTTCGCGGTGGCCGCGCCCGTGTGGATGGGCGCCCTCGCGGACTGCTCGCCGCTCGCGCCGGGCCTGACCCGGCGGCTCGCCTCGGGCACGGCCCGGCACTTCGTGGAGCGGGGCGTCCCGGACGAGCGCGGGCTGCTTCCGCTCGGCTGGTACGGCACGCATCTGCCGTCGACGCAGGCGTACTCGGGACCGGCGTCGCCGTACTGGGCCAGCAAGGGCTTCCTCGGCCTGCTGCTTCCCGCCGACCACCCGGTGTGGACGGACCGCGAACTCCCGCTCCCCGTCGAGGAGTCCGACCAGTACACGGCGCTCCCCCGCCCCGGCTGGCTGCTGCACGGCACCCGCCACGACGGCATCGTCCGCCTCGTCAACCACGGCAGCGACCACAACTCACTGGACGACACCGGGGGTTCGGCCACCGACGACCCGCACTACGCCAAGTTCGCCTACTCCTCGGCGACGGCCCCCGAGACCGCCCCGCGCGCCTGGGAGCGCGCCGTGGACGGCCACCTGGCGCTGCTCGCCCCGGACGGCACCGCCTCGCGCCGCCGCCGTATCCACCCGCTGACCTGCACGGACCACATGGCGTCGTCCCGCCACGACGCGTGCTTCCCCGGCACCGATGACACGTATCCGATCCTCACCACCAGCGCGTTGTACGGCCCCTGGGAGATTCGCGTGCACCGGGTCCGGGCACCGGCCGGCGCGACGGTCCGGGAGGGCGGGTACGCGGTCGCGGACCAGGCACCGCCGCACGTCGAGTGCGGTCCTGGCTGGGCCCTGGCCCGCACGGAGGCGGGGCTGACGAGCGCGGTGGTGGGGCTGCACGGCTGGGCCGAGGAAGAGGGCGTGGCGGGCGCGGCGCAGGTGGCCCGCGAGGTCGAGACGAACGCGTACGGTCCGCACTCGGCCACGCCGTACCTCCTGGCACGCGACCACCCGGGCGGCGGCAGCGTCCACGTCACCCTGGTCGTGCTCACGCGCGACGACGTACGGCCGTGGGCCCTGAAGGAGGCGATCGGCTGCGCCGTGCACGGCGACGCGGTGCGGATCACGTTCCCCGACGGCGAAACACTCACCCTATGAGCGACAGGCGCCGTCACAGCGGGACGGCCAGGTCCCCGTCGTCCTCGCGGCGCTGGACGCGTTCGGCCAGCTCGGCCGCCATCGACTTGATGGTGTCGAGCCCGGCGCGCCCCCACGGCCGGGGCCGGACGTCGGCGACGCACACCGTGCCGAGCACGAAGCCCGCGCGGTCGGCGAGCGGGGCGCCCAGGTAGGACCGGATCCCGATCTCGTCGACGACCGGGTTGCCCGCGAACCGCGGGTAGTCGCACACGTCCTCAAGGACCAGCGCCTTGCCGCGCACCACCACGTGCGGGCAGTAGCCGCGCTCGCGCGCCATGTGCCGGCCGACGGCGCCGGGCGGCGGCTCCACCCCGGCGTCCGCCGGTTCCGCGATCTCGGGCGCGTGCAGCCCGGCGAAGAACTGCCGTTCCCCGTCGATGAAGTTGACCATCGCGTACGGCGCGTCCATGACCCGCGCGAGCCGGTCCGCGAACGCGTCGAGGCCGGGCTCGGACCGCTCCCCGAGGCCCAGCTCCCGCAGCCGTCGCGCGCGTGCCGGGGCCTCCTTGTCGACCGGGGTCAGCAGCAGCCGGCCGGTCGCTTCGTACGTCATCGGCGTACTCCCGTCATCGGCGTGCTCCAGGGTTCATGTGGTGCGGGCTCCGTGGGTGGACGCGGCGGGCGCGTGGGCGAGCAGATGGCGTACGAGGGTGAGGAGGGTCTGGATGCCGGAGCTGGAGATGCGGGCGTCGCACCGCACGACCGGCACCTGCGGGTCCAGGTCGATGGCTGCGCGCACCTCGTCGGGCTCGTAGCGGTAGGCGCCGTCGAACTCGTTGATGGCGACGATGAATCCCATGCCTCGCTGCTCGAAGAAGTCGACGGCGGCGAAGCAGTCCTCCAGGCGCCGGGTGTCGGCGAGGATCACCGCGCCAAGCGCCCCCTCGGACAGTTCGTCCCACATGAACCAGAACCGCTCCTGCCCGGGTGTACCGAAGAGGTAGAGCACGTGTTCCGGGTCGAGGGTGATGCGGCCGAAGTCCATGGCGACGGTCGTCGTGGTCTTGTTCTCCACGCCGGACAGGTCGTCGGTGGCCTCGCTGACTGTCGTGAGCAACTCCTCCGTGCTCAGCGGGGCGATCTCGCTGACCGCGCCCACGAAGGTCGTCTTGCCGACCCCGAACCCGCCCGCGACGAGGATTTTCAGCGCGGTGGGGAAGGGGTCAGAGCTGTCGTCGTAGTCCATCGAGCACTGCCTCCAACAGGGACCGGTCAGTTGGGTTGTGGTAGAAGTCCGGGGCTCTCGTGGTGATCGCCCCGCAGTCGACGAGGTCGGACAGGATCACCTTGGTGACCACCGCGGGCAGCTTGAGCTGGGCGGCGATCTCGGCGACGGACGTGGGGGTCTCGCACATGCCGAGGGCGAGCTCGTGCTCGGGGCCCAGATAGCCGGCCGGGACGGTTCCGGTCGCCCGCACCTGGGACAGCAGGTCGAGCTGTGCCGTCGGTCTGGTGCGCCCGTCGCTGACCGTGTAGGGGCGGATGAGCCGCCCCGCGGCGTCGTCGAGCCATGGCCCGTCGTGCGGGGCCCCCACGCTCAGTGCCTCATCGACGCGGGCTCGACGGCGGGCTGACGGGGCGCTGTGACCAGGTAGGGACGCACGCTCTTCACGAGCATCGCCATCTCGTACCCGAGCACCGCGGCGTCCGCGTCGCGCCCGGCGAGCACGGCCAGACAGGTGCCCGAGCCCGCCGTGGACACGAAGAGCAGCTTGGAGTCGAGCTCCACGACCACCTGGCGCACGTCCCCGCCGTCGCCGAAGCGGACGCCCGCGCTCCGCCCCAGCGAATAGAGCCCCGACGCCAGCGCCGCCATGTGGTCGGCGCTGTCGGGGTCGAGGCCATGGACCGACTTCACGAGTCCGTCGCACGAGAGCAGGACGGCGCTGTGGGTGTGCGGCACGCGCTGCACGAGGCCGCTCATCAGCCAGTCGAGATCGGATACCTGGCCGGTCGGCGCATCGCTCGCCATGGTGGATCGACTCCTTGAAGTACGGGGTTCGTGTCCGAAGTGCTCGGGGTCCGCCGGGGCGGACGGGGTCAGCCGCCCTGATCGGCACGGCCCGCGCCGTCGCCGGGTCCGTGGCTCGCGCCGGCTTCGTGGTCGTGCGGGGCGTCCCGGGCCTCGGCGGCCTGGGCGAGCCCGATGCCGCGCTGGAAGGCGGCCATCAGGCCCGGGTCGTGGCCGACGTGCTCGTCGTCCGCGCGGGGGGCGCGGGCGTCGCGCAACTGGGGCGCGAGGTGTTCCTGGGCGCGCCGCCGGGGCAGCTGCGGTCTGCCGACGCGGCCGCGTACGGCGCCGTTGCGGGGCACCGGCGGGGTCGCGGTGTGTTCGGCGGTGCTCTGCCGGTCCTCGGGGCGGATGCCGGGCAGGGCTTCGGCGGGGGTGGGGCGGTCGCCGCGGGGGCCGCGGACGGGGAGGCGGACGGTGGGGTCGGCGGGGTCGGTCGAGGCCTCGGGGGCCTGGACGCCGTTGCGGGGGGCGTGCGGCTGCGGCGGGTAGGGGGCGGTGGCGGCCTGGGCGCCGGTGGCGGGGTACGAGGCCGACGTACCGGCGCGTGGCTGCGAGCCAGGCGTACCGACTGCGGGATACGAAGCCGACGTACCGGCGCCGGACGGCGAGCCCGACGCACCGCCCCCGGGCAGCGACGCCCCGGCCCCGCCCTGTGGACCCACCCCACGGCGCGAGGCGGTCGCCGCGCCCGACGTGGCACGCCGCGGCCCCGGCACCATCCCGCTCGCGCCGCCGCCCCCGCCCTTGCCGCCGCCGCGGGCCCCGGACATCGCGTCGTCCTGCTCCGCGCCGAGGAGCCCCTGCGGCACGATCAGGACGGCCTGCACACCGCCGTAGATGTTGGTCTGCAGGCGGACCGCGATGCCGTGCCTGCGGGCGAGCGCGGAGACGACGAAGAGTCCGATGCGCCCGTCCTGGAGCAGGCTGGCGACGTTCACCTGGTCGGGGTCGGCGAGGAGTTGGTTCATGCGGCTCTGCTCGGGGAGCGGCATGCCGAGGCCGCGGTCCTCGACCTCGATGGCGAGCCCGGCGGTCACCAGGTTGGCGCGCAGCAGGACTTGGGTGTGCGGGGCGGAGAACACCGTGGCGTTCTCGACGAGTTCGGCGAGCAGGTGGATGACGTCGGCGACGGCGTGCCCGCGCAGGGTGCCGTCGATCGGCGGCACCAGCTTGACCCGCGAGTACTGCTCGACCTCCGCGATCGAGGAGCGCAGCACCTCCGTCATGGTGACCGGCCTGCTCCACTGGCGCCGGGACATGGCGCCGCCGAGCACGGCGAGGTTCTCCGCGTGCCGCCGGATGCGGGTGGCGAGATGGTCGATGTGGAAGAGGCCCTTGAGGAGTTCGGGGTCCTCGACGGTGTTCTCCAGGTCGTCGAGGAGCGAGATCTCGCGGTGTACGAGGGACTGGAGCCGCCGGGCCAGATTGACGAAGACCTCGACCTTCTGCTCGCTGCCCGCCTGGCTGGAGAGCTGCGAAGCCTGCACGACGGCGGTGACGGCGCCGTCGTGCGCCCGGGACAGCTCCTCGGCGAGCAGCCCGAACTCGTCGCCCGCGGCGGGGGGCCGCACGGCCTGCCGGCCGGGCGCGGCCGGTACGTCGCCACGGCGCAGTTGTTCGACGAGTTCGCGCAGGTCGGCCTGGCCGCGCGCGGTGGCGCGGCGCAGCGCGCCGACCCGTTCGCGCAGGGACCGCGCGGCCCGGTCGGCGGCGACCGCGGCAATCACCACGCAGACCAGGCCCAGGGCCGCGGCGGCGGCGAGGACGGCGAGCAGGGGCAGCCGGGGCCGGGCCCCGGCCTCCCTGATCAGGAAGAGGACGGCCGCGCTGCCGCACAGGCCGACCGCGACGGCGGGCAGCACGGCGATGCGCAGGAGTTGGGGGCGTATGCGCGCCTCGGGCAGCGGCGGGGCCGCGCGGCTCCCGGACCTGCCGTGCCGACCGCCCTCACGGCGGTCTGCGCGTGCTGCCGGTGCGCGAAGGTGAGACATCAGCGTCCTCGGTACGTTGCGACGGACGCCGCGGCGGTCTGCCGCGGCATCTCGTCGATGGCATCGCGATGCCGGCCGGCAGGCCGTGATGTGATCCCTGCGTCGCCCGACGGCCACACACGGTAGTCGTCAACGCTTCATGTGCGGTGGGCAGTTGACAAACTCCGGTGGGCAGCGTCCCGCTCTGGTATGACGCGTCGTACACCTGGGCGAAAAGACTCGTACGGCCGAGCGAGGCGGGGCTCGGACACCGGTTGCGACGGAGGGCGCGCGCCCTCCCGTCCTCCCCCGCGGCGCCCCCTCCACTCCGCTCTCTGCCCCTCAGCCCACTTCCGCGACCTCGTGCCCCGGCGTGTTCGGCGTGGGCTTGCGTCCGCAGGCGCGCTTGCCGTCAGCGGGGCCGGCCTCGGGCACCCCGGCGATCGCGCGCCACCACGGCGCGTCGGGCACCGTCTCGGACGACGGCTCGAAGGGTTCGCCGGGGATGGGCAGGGCGACGGCCGCGCCCTCGGCGTGGGCGGCGGCGAGCGTGCCCTCGCCGGGCTCTGACCACGGGTGCGGGGCGAGGTTGAACGTGCCCCAGTGGATGGGGAGCAGCACGCCGTGCGGCCGCCCGCCCTGGAGGTCCAGGTGGGCGCGCATGCCCTCGTCGGGACGCATGTGGATGTCCGGCCAGAACTCGGAATACGCGCCGATCTGGATCATCGTGGCGTCGAACGGGCCGTGCTGGGCTCCGATGTCCTTGAACCCGGGGAAGTACCCGGTGTCGCCGCTGTGGAAGACGCGGTGCTCGGGGCCGCGCACGCTCCAGGACGCCCACAGCGTGTGCTGCTCGTTGCGCAGGCCGCGCCCGCAGAAGTGCCGCGCGGGCGTCGCGGTCAGGGTCAGGCCGCCCACGTCCGTGGACTCGTGCCAGTCCAGCTCGCGCAGCCGGTCCGCGGGCACGCCCCAGCGCTCCAGGTGCGCGCCGACGCCGAGCGGCACCACGAACACCGTGTCCGTGCCCGCGAGCGCCTTGATGCTGGGCAGGTCGAGGTGGTCGTAGTGGTCGTGCGAGATGACGACCGCGTCGACCGGGCCCAGCGCCGCGAGGGGCACCGGCGCCGGGTGCAGCCGCTTCGGGCCGACGAAGGAGAACGGCGAGCAGCGCTCGCCCCACACGGGATCGAAGAGCACCCGGCGCCCGTCGATCTCGACGAGCACGCTGGAGTGCCCCATCCAGGTGAGCCGCAGGCCGCTCGCCGGGGGCTTGGCGAGGTCCGCCAGGGTCGTCGCGTGCACCGGGATCAGGCCGGACGGGGTGCGGCGGGCCCGCTCCTCCTTGCGGAAGTAGATCTTCGCGAATTCGAGGGCGGACCCGGAAGGTCTGGTCCGCGCGCCCATGGGGTTCTGGAACGAGCCGTTCGCGAAGTGCGGCGAGCTGCGGATGCGCGCGAGCCGCTCGCCCGCGGGGTCCGCTCCGAAGGCGGGCGGTCGCAGCGAACGGAGCCGGGGGCTCGAGAACCGGGACACGGCACCTCCAGAAACAGGATTGCTCAGGCTCCCCCATTATGTGCGCCACTTCCGACAGCGGCTGTCGGAAGTGGCGACAGCCACTGTCGGGAACGGCACAGGCGGACGTCGACACAGCCGCCCGTGATGTACTGCTACTGACTGACCAGTCAGTAGACCCGGCAGGAGCCGCCCGATGCCCACGCCCCCGTCCATGCCTCCGTCCATGCCTCCGTCCACGCCCTTCATGTCCCTCACCTGGACCGATCACGTCACCGGCCGCCGCGGCTTCCTCGTCGTGGACCGGCTGGTGCGCGGGGTGTGCAGCGGGGGCCTGCGGATGCGGCCGGGCTGCACCCTGGAGGAGGTCGCGGGCCTGGCACGCGGGATGACGATGAAGGAGGCCCTGCACTACGACCCGCGGGCCCGCTACGTCCCCCTCGGCGGCGCCAAGGGCGGCATCGACTGCGATCCGCGGGACCCGGCGGCGTACGAGGTCCTTGTGCGCTACCTGCGTGCGATGCGCCCCTACATAGCGGACTCCTGGACCACCGGCGAGGACCTGGGCCTGACCCAGGAACTCGTCGACCGGGCCACCGCCGAGGCGGGGCTCACCTCCTGCGTGCAGGCTGTCTACCCGCTCCTCGACGACGAGGCGGCGGCGCGACGGCGCCTCGCGGACGCCTTCGCGGTCGAGGTCGACGGCATCGGTCTCGACGCGCTGGTCGGCGGCTGCGGCGTCGCGGAGTCCGTGCTGACCGCGCTCGACGCCGCGGGCATGGCCCCCGGGCAGGCGCGCGTGGCCGTGCAGGGCCTCGGCACCATGGGCGGCGCGACCGCCCGCTTCCTGGCGCGCGCGGGCCTCACGGTCGTGGCCGTCGCCGACATCAAGGGCACCGTGGCCAACCCGGACGGCCTGGACGTGGAGGCGCTGCTCGCCGCCCGTGACGCGTACGGCACCGTCGACCGCGCCGTCCTGCGCCCCGGCGACCGCGAACTGGCGGACGAAGCCTGGCTGTCGGCCGACGCGGAGGTCCTGGTGCCCGCCGCCGTTTCGTACGCCGTCCGCCCCGACAACCAGGCCCGGATCACGGCCCGTTGGATCGCGGAGGCCGCCAACATGCCGGTGCTCGCGGACGCGGAGCGGCTCCTCACGGCACGCGGGGTGACCGTCCTGCCGGACGTGGTCGTGAACTCCGCGACCAACGCGTGGTGGTGGTGGACGCTGTTCGGCGACATCGGGGACGCGCCCGACCTGGCCGACGAGGCGTTCACGCACACGCGCCGTGCGATGCGCGCCCTGGTCGGCGAGGTCCTCGCGCGGGCGCGGCGGGACGGCAGCACACCGCGGGCCGCCGCCCACGCCCTGGCCGCCGACCGCCTCCCGGAGATCACCGAACGCTTCGGCTGGTACGCGCCGGGGGTGCGCGCGACGGCCCTGCCGTGCCACACATAGGACCTGCATGCCACGCATAGGCCCTGCGTGACGCGCGTAGGTAGGGTGCACGGCGTGACAAGAGTGCGGTTGAGCGTGGCGGAGCGGCGGGTGGAACTGCTGACGGCCACCGTCGAGCAGATCGAGGCGCGCGGTGTGGCGGCCGTGCGTATCGCGGACGTCGCGGCCTCGCTCGGGGTGAGCAACGCGCTTGTCCTGTACCACTTCTCGACCAAGGACGAGCTGGTGGCCGCCGCGTTCGCGCACGCCGCCGAGGGCGATCTGGCGCACCTGCACAAGCTCCTCGGCCGCCGTACGTCGGCGGTGCGCAGGCTGCGGGCGGCGGTGCGCTGGTACGCGCCGACGGGCCCGGCCAAGGGGTGGCGCCTCTGGATCGAGGGCTGGGCGTCGGCCCTGCGCGAGCCCGCGCTGCGCTCGGTCACCCGCGACCTGGACCGCCGCTGGAAGCAGGCCCTCTCCGAGGTCATCGCGGAGGGTGTGGCCGCGGGCGAGTTCCGCTGCCCCGACCCCGAGGTCGCCGCCCTACGCCTCACCGCCCTCCTCGACGGCCTGGCCGTCCAGATGACGGCCTACCCCGGCGCGGTGTCCCGGGCCCGCACCCGCGCCTGGGCAGACGAGGCCCTGTCCCGCGAACTGGGCCTGACCCCGGCCGACTTGAACCCCTGACCCTGCCCGGTGACCCCCCAGGGGGCTCCGCCCCCGGACCCCCGAATCGGCCTGAACGGCCTCGTCCTCAAACGCCGGACGGGCTATGTCCCACCCACCCGCCCCAACTTTCCCTACGCACGTAGTCGGCACATCAGCCAGCCCATTTCAGCCCCTCCGGCGCTTGAGGACGAGCCGCGAAGCGGCGACAGCGGGGTCCAGGGGCGGCAGCCCCTGGTTTCGGAGAAGGGGCGGGACTGGGGCGCCCCCCGCGAGGGCCCACCCCACCCCTCACCGCAACTCATAAACCGCCACAACCGAAACCTTGTCCTCGATCTCCCCAGCAGCCACCGGCACCCCGTCCTGCTTCGCGAAAGCAGCCGGAGAAACCGTCAACGGCCGCGGATCGGCGGCCTCGGCCTCGCTGAGGGAAACGAGGCGGCCGAGCTCGCGCCCCGTCAGGCCGGCGTAGTGCTCGGCCTTGGAGCGAGCGTCCTCGTGCGCGGCCTGGCGGGCCTTGGCGCGCAGGGGCCGGGCGTCGGCGAGGTCGAAGGTGACGCCGTTGATGCGGGCGGCGTCCCCGGCGGCGTCCGACGCTGCCTTGATCACCCGCCCCGTCCGGTGCAGCTCACGCACCTTCACGCTGAAGCTCTGCGCGGCCCGGTACCCGGTCAGCTTGGCGGCCCCGCTGCCCTCCTCGTACACGGCGGAAAGCTCCAGGCTGTCGGTGCGCACGTCGCGCTCGGCGACCCCCTGCCGGCGCAGCGCGTCGAGCAGCGCCTCGGCGGCGGCGTGCTGCGCGGCGAGCGCCTTCTCGGCCGTCGGCGCGGTGACCTCCACGGCGACACCGACCACGGCGAGGTCGGGCGCGGCACTCGCGGACCCCGTGCCGGTGACGGTCACGGTCGAGGGCGCGGGAGCAGGGGCGGCCGGGGCCGGGGCGGCGGCCGGAGCGAGCACCCCCGGGACGGGCGCCTCGTCGGCGGCGACGGGCGCGGCAAGCGCCCCGGTCGTCCCGAGCGCGGCGAGCACGGCGACGGCCGCGCTGAGCACACGCAGCGAGGTACGCGGCCGCACGGCGACGGCCCCAGCGAGGCCACGCAAGGAGGTACGCGGACGCACGGCAACGGCCGAGGCAAGGGCACGCAGCGAGGCACGCGGACGTACGGAGGAGCCCGCGAGCGGACGGCGAAGGAACGCGGCCGCAGGCATGCGGTGGTCCCCGGTACGGGCGGGCGGGCGCGGAGTCGAGGGCATGGGCGGGAGCCTTCCGGTGTGGCGGTCTTCCGCCCCGGCGGGGACGGCTGGCCGACATCCCAGCACCCGCGCCCCCGCGCGGAGCTCCGCCACTCCCGCCCTGTCACCTCACCGGTCCAGCGGGCCCCACCACCGAGTGAGCCGCCGCGACGGCTTCACGTCAACGGCATCAAGTCGGGCCGTTTGGCCGCCACATGATCACCGGACGACTCGCCGCGCAGCCGCCGCCCGATCCACGGCACCAGATGCTCGCGCGCCCAGTGGATGTCGTCGCGCCGCTCCTCAAGGGTGCCGCGCGGCGGCCGCGGCGGCCACGCCTGCTCCGGGTCCGCGGGCACCTCGATCCCGAGCACCTGCCCCGCCCGCAGCGCCACCCGCGTGTGCCCCTCGGGCGACAGGTGGAGCCGGTCGGTGTCCCAGGCCCGCCGATCCTGGACGGACTTCAGCGACCACAGGTCGAGCACGGGGCAGCCATAGCGGTCGGCGACCGCGCGGACATGGCCGTTGTACGTGGCGATCTTGCCGCGCAGGTGCTTCAGGAGCGGCACGCGCCGGGTGTCGAAGCCGGTGGTGACGACGACCGTGCCGACGGCGGAGGCCAGCTCGGCGACGGCCCGCTCGAAGCGCTCGGCGACCTCGTCGGGGTCGGTGCCGGGCCGGATGATGTCGTTGCCGCCCGCGGCGAACGTCACCAGGTCGGGCGCGAGCTCCTTGGCCCGAGGCACCTGGTCGGCGACGATCTGGTCGAGGAGCTTGCCGCGCACGGCGAGGTTGGCGTACCGGAAGGAGTGCTCGGGCACCCGGTCGTCGAGGAGGACGGCGAGCCGGTCGGCCCAGCCGACGAACGTACCGTCGGGTCCCGGATCCCCCACCCCTTCGGTGAAGCTGTCGCCGACCGCTGCGTAGGAGGTGAACGTGTCCGTAGATGTGCTTTTGATGAAGTGTGTCGACTCTGCTGTCACGTCGTCATCTTTCCTGCCGACAAGTGACCTACGCCATCGTAATAAGGGGTTGACGCGGGGTGAGATAAGCCACCGGTCAAGATTGCGCCAACCCGGAATACGCCTCGGTGATGTCGGCGGCGTCCGCGATCCGCCGGAGCCGGAACACGGCGGCGTCCAGATCGCCCCGCAGCCCGGTGCGCAGCCCGTGATGCAGCAGGACCGCGCCGCGGTGCTCCTCCCCCGTCTCACGGCACGCGTAGACCCCCGCCGGGTCGAGCCCCCGCAGCCGCACCGGCGCCGGTTCCTGCCCGTACGCCTGCGCGGGCAGCCAGGCGAGAACGACGGCGTCGTCCCCGAGGACGTACTGCACCGCGCAGAGCCCCCCGTCCGGATCCCGCAGCCGGTACAGCTCACCGAGCTGCACGACGGGCCGGATCTCCTTGTACAGCTCCACCCAGCCGCGCGCCTCGGCGAGCTCGTCGTCGCTCCACCGCGTCAGGTCGCCGCCGACGCCCAGCACCCCGGCCAGCGCGCTGACGAAGCGGAAGCGCAGCGAGCTGACCCGGTCGTTGAGCTGCGTGTTGGGGCTGTCGGTGACCCAGGCCGCCATCACGCGCGCGGGATGGATCTGGCTGAATCCGTGCTGGATGGCGAGCCGGTCGAGGGGGTCGGTGTTGTCGGACGTCCAGACCTGGTCGGTACGGGCGAGGACGCCGAGGTCGATCCGGCCGCCACCGCCCGAGCACGACTCGAAGGCCACGCCCGGATGCGCGGCCCGGAGCCGGTCCACCAGGTCGTAGAAGGCGTGCACATGGCCGTCCCACAGCCGCTGCGGGTAGGGCTCACCGGGCCAGCCCGGGTCGGAGAAGCAGCGGTTGAAGTCCCACTTCACGTAGTCGACGGGCGCGCTGGAGAGGAGGGCGTCGAGCTGCTCCCACAGGTAGTTCTGTACGTCGGGACGGGCGAGGTTGAGGACGAGCTGGTTGCGGAACTCGGTGCGGGCACGGCCGGGGTGGTGCTGCACCCAGTCGGGGTGCGCGCGGTACAGGTCGCTGTCGGCGTTGACCATCTCCGGCTCGACCCAGATCCCGAACCGCATGCCCAGGGCGTGCACTTCGTCGGCGAGCGGCTTGAGCCCGCCGGGGAAGCGGTCGGGATTGGGCGTCCAGTCACCGAGCCCGGCCCGGTCGGACACGCGCGCGCCGAACCACGCGTCGTCGACGACGAACAGCTCCACGCCGAGCGCCGCGGCCCGCCCGGCGAGCGCCCGCTGCTGCTCCTCGGAGATGTCGAACCCGGTGGCCTCCCAGGAGTTGTAGAGCACCGGCCGCACCTCGTCCGCGTCCGGGATCACATGCGCGCGCTGGTACGCGTGCCAGGCACGGCTCGCCCCGCCGAAGCCGCCGTCGCTCCACAGCCCCGCGAAGACCGGCGTGGCGGTCGCCGTGCCGGGCGGGAGCAGCGTCTGCCCGGAGTCGTCGTGCCCGCTGCCGCCGGTGATCTGCACGGCACCGTCCGGGAGTTGGTGCACGGAGATCCGCCACGACCCGGACCACGCGAGCGCGCAGCTGTAGACCTCGCCTCGCTCCTCGGTGGCGCCGTCCGCGTCGAGTGCCACCCAGGGCAGATGCTGATGCCCGGTGTGCCCGCGCCTGCTGCCGATGACCCTTTCCCCGTACGTGAGTTGCGACCGTACGAGCCGGGACTCCGCCGCCCAGCGCCCGTGCAACTGTGAGAGCCGCCAGCGTTCACGCAGGGGCAGGGTCCAGGTCGCGGAGTCGACGCGCAGGACCTCCAACTCCGGTGATCCTTCGGGTGCTTGGTTGATGAGGACGGCGCACCGCTCGACGACGTCACCACGCATCCGGTACGACAGCGTGACCTGGAGGCCGTGCACGGCGTCGGTGAAGTGCAGCTGGAGTTCGTCGTCGTCGCCCTCGGCCCACCGCAGGAACCGCCACTCCGTCCCGCGCACCCCGCCGCCGCGCACCGAAAGGGCGGGCCGCGTGAACCGCGGTCCGCCCTCGACCGGATACTCCTCGCGGCCGTCGAGCCACGACTCGAAGGGCCGCTCCGGGGGCGTCGGCGCCGCCGCGAGGGCCTCGGCGTCGGCCAGGGCGATCCGCGGGCCCCAGTGCAGGTGCAGCAGCTCGTCGCGGTCCGTGAGCCGAAGCGCATAGCTACTGGTGGGCCCCGAGAGCAGCCACGTACGACCGTCAGCGCCGATTTCGATCATCGAACCCCCAGAGCTCCACAGATACGGAAACGGATCTCAACAGACACGCGCGCGTACGCACATCTTCGAGCCCGAACGTCCACCGGGGCAACGCCCGCGCACCTCCCGCGTACGCCACCCTGGCGCGCCCCCACACGCGCCTCCGGGCACCCCCGCACCAGGACTGATTGCCTCAGGAACCCGTGTCGTATCGTCGAAGGCGCAACCACCTGCGGGCCGTGCGCCCGCGAGGTCGCGCGAAGCCGCCCCCGAGCATGAGGAGACCCCGTGACGCAGCAGGTCCCGTCGACCGAGCCCGAGCTGGCCGGCGTGCGCAACTTCCGTGACGTGGGCGGACTGCCGACGGTGGACGGCCGCCGGGTGCGCCACGGCGTGCTCTTCCGCAGCGGTCACCTCGCGCACGCCACGGCCGCCGACGCGGCGTTCCTCGCCTCGCTGGGCCTGCACACGGTCTTCGACTTCCGCAACGCCGCGGACCAGCGCCTGGAGGGCCCGGACGTGGAGCTGCCGGGGGTGCGCAACATGAACCTGCCGCTGACCGACCCGGCCGACGGCGCCGAGTTCTGGAAGATGGTCCGCGACGGCGACCTGGACCAGCTCCGCTCGGTCCTGTCCGACGGCAGGGCCGCGGGCCGGATGTCGGCGTCGTACCGGACGATCATCAAGGAGCGCACGGCCGAGCACAGCCGGGTCCTGCACGCCCTCGCTGAGGACAGCGTGCCCGCGCTCATGCACTGCGCGGCCGGCAAGGACCGCGCGGGCCTGTCCATAGCGGTGTCGCTGCTCGCGGTCGGCGTGGAGCGCGAGGCGATCGAGGCGGACTACCTGGAGTCGAACGCCGCCCACCGCCGCTACAAGGTGCACCGCAGCAGCACCTCGCCGGACGCGATGTCCCCCGAGGTCATGGAGCTGCTGAGCCCGCTGTTCGACGCCCGCGCCGAGTATCTGGCGGCGGCCTTCGAGACCATCGAGCTGACCTGGGGCGACACCGAGACGTATCTGGCGCGGGGCCTCGGCGTCACGCCGCAGACGCGGGAGCGGCTGCGCGAGCGGCTCCTCGACTGAGCCGACCTACTGGTTCTTGCCCCCGAGCACGAACAGCAGATAGACGAAGAACGCGAACACATGGCCCACGGCCACGTAGATGATCAGCCGGACCCACAGGGCGCGCGGGAACTTGTCCTGCATGACCATGCGGCGCTCGGGCCGCGCAGCGGGCTCGGACTGCGCGTGCTGCGGCTGCTCAGATTCCGTCATGTCGGTCTCCCTGGGTGATGCCGCCGAGGCACAGCGCGGTGGCGGGGCTCTGCAGCAAGGTGTGGACGAAGAGGAAGTCGGCGCCGCCGTGGTCCGCGGCGGCGATCCGGTGCGGGGTCAGCGAGTCGAAGTGCGCGCTGTCGCCCGGCGCGAGGATGTGCGCGGTGTCGCCGAGCCGCAGCCGCAGCCGCCCCTTGAGGACGTACAGCCACTCCTCGCCGGGATGCACCCGCACGATGTCGCCCTGCGCCCCGTGCGGGACGTGCACGCGCAGCGCCTGCATGCCGCGGCCGGGCGCGCCCGCCTGCCAGTACGTCCAGCCGCCCGCCGCGGTGGGCTCCATGTCCGGGGCGCGGACGATCGCGTCCCGGTCCGTGGGCGTCTCGCCGAGCAGCTCGGAGACCGTCGTACCGTAGGTGCGCGCGAGCGCGAGCAGCATCGGCAGGGACGGCTGGCGCCGGCCGGTCTCCAGGCGGGACAGGTGCGCGGGCGAGAGGCCTGCCGCGCGGGCCGCGGCCTCCAGGGTCAGGGCGGCGCGGCGGCGCAGCTCACGGAGCTGGGGCGCGACGGCGGGCAGCGCGTCGGCCGCCTCACCGTCGTCCGGGGTGGCAGGGCTCATACCGTCGATTGAGCCAGAGCCTTACCCGAGAGGCAATTTTGTTGCCCCAGAGGCAAAACTTACCGATTCGCCACCGCCTGCTTCACCAGCGTCTTGCCGAAGTCCCACATCAGCCCGCCCCCGCTGTGCGCGTCGTCCATGACGGCCGTGAAGGCCTCCACGAACCGGTCGACGTCCTTCTCCCCCACGGTGAGCGGCGGGATCAGCTTGATGACCTCCAGGTGATCGCCGGAGACCTGCGTGAGGATGCGGTGCTTCTGAAGCAGGGGTACGACGACCATCTGCGCGAACAAGCCCTTGCGCGCGGCCTGCAGCATCGTCCAACGGCTGCGCAGCTTCAGGGACTTGGGCCTGCCGAACTCGATGCCGACCATGAGCCCGCGCCCGCGCACCTCGCTCAGCAGCTCGTAGCGGTCGACGAGCGCGGCGAGCCGTGACTTCAGCAGCTCGCCGGTCACGCGCGCGTTGTCGACGACCTTCTCGTCCCGCATCACGGCGAGGACGGCGAGCCCGGCCGCCATGGCCTGCGCGTTGGACCCGAAGCTCGCCGAGTGCACGAGGACGCGGTCCATGGACGAGTAGACCTTCTTGAAGATCCAGTCCTTGCCGAGGGTCGCGCCGACGGGCACATACCCGCCGGACAGCGCCTTGGCCACGCACACCAGGTCGGGCTCGACGCCCTCCTCGTGCTGGTAGGCGTAGAACTCGCCGGTCCTGCCGAGCCCCGTCTGCACCTCGTCGGCGATCAGCAACGCCTTGTGCTGGTGCAGGAGTTCCTGGGCGGCGCGCAGATATCCGGGCGGCGTCTCGTGCACGCCCTTGCCCTGGATGGGCTCGACGATCAGCGCGGCGACGTCACCCTTCTTCAACTCCTTGCGCAGGGCGTCCAGATCACCGAGCGGGACCGCCGTGTCCGGAAGCAGCGGCGCGAAGCCGTCCCGGAATCCGTCCTCGCCGTTGACGGAGAGCGATCCGGTGGTCAGCCCGTGGAAGGCGTGCGCGCAGTAGAGCACGCGCGGCTTCCCGGTGGCGTACCGCGCGAACTTCAGGGCCGTCTCCACCGCCTCGGTGCCGCTGTTGCCGAAGAACACCCGGTCCAAGTGCGGGCTGTGGGTGAGGAGTTGCTCCGCGAGCAGCCCGGGAAGAGGCTGGCAGTCGAAGCGGGTGAGGTCGGCGAGCGAGGCGTCGAGGACGTCGTGCAGCGCCTTGCGTACGACGGGGTGGTGGCGGCCGAGGCCCATCACGCCGAAGCCGGCGAGCATGTCCAGGTAGTCGTTGCCGTCGGCGTCCCAGAAGTACGCGCCCTCGGCCCGCTCGTAGACCTTGTCGAAGCCGATGGTGTGCAGCATGCGCGGCAGTTGGTGGTTGAGGTGCCGCGTGTGCAGTTCGTACCGCTCGCCGCCGCGCTCGGCGAGCAGTCTGCCGAGGTCGAACTCCTTGCTCATGCTGGTCATGCCCAGTTCTCCTCGCCGGCCACACCGGCCTTCTCCTTGCCGGGGGGACCGGCCTGCTCCTGTACGTCCACGCCGGACGCGGCCTTGCGTGCGATGGTCGCGCTGATGCTCCCGGCGATCTCGACAGGGGTGAGCCCCAGGTCCGCGAGCACCTCGCCGCGCTTGGCGTGCGCGAGGAACTGGTCGGGGATGCCGAACCGCCGTACGGGAACGTCCACTTCGGCCTCCCCCAGCGCCAGCGCGACCGCCGAACCCACCCCGGCGGCCTTGCTGTTGTCCTCGACGACCGCGACGAGCCGGTGCCGTGCCGCGAGCGGGGGCAGCGCCGCGTCGACCGGCTTGACCCAGCGCGGGTCGACCACGGTGCAGCGGATGCCGCGCTCGGCGAGGAGGTCGGCGGCCTGCAGACAGACCGGCGCCATCACGCCGACCGCGACGAGCAGCACGTCCGCCTCCGGGCCCCCACGGCCTTCGTGGTCCTGGCGCAGCACGTCCATCGCGCCCACGCGGTCCACGGCCGGGACGGCGGGGCCCACCGACTCCTTCGGGAACCGCAGCAGCGTAGGCGCGTCGTCGACGGTGACGGCCTCGCGCAGTTGCGCCCGGAGCTGGTCGGCGTCGCGCGGCGCGGCGATGCGCAGGCCCGGCACCACCTGGAGGATCGACATGTCCCACATGCCGTTGTGCGAGGCCCCGTCGGGCCCGGTGACCCCCGCCCGGTCGAGCACGAACGTCACCCCGCACTGGTGCAGCGCGACGTCCATCAGGAGCTGGTCGAAGGCCCGGTTGAGGAAGGTGGCGTAGACGGCCACGACGGGATGGAGCCCGCCGGTGGCGAGCCCGGCGGCCGACACCGCGGCGTGCTGCTCGGCGATGCCGACGTCCCACACGCGGTCGGGGAAGGCCTCCGCGAACTTGGTGAGGCCGACCGGGTGCAGCATGGCCGCCGTGAGCGCCACGACGTCCTCGCGCTCGGCGCCGATGCGGACGATCTCGTCGCCGAACACCGAGGTCCAGGAAGGCCCGTTGGACGGCGCGAGGGGCTCGCAGGTCAGCGGGTCCATGACGCCGACGGTGTGGAAGCGGTCCGCCTCGTCGGCGAGCGCGGGCTCGTAGCCGCGGCCCTTCTCGGTGAGGCAGTGCACGAGCACGGGCCCGTGGAAGCGTTTCGCGCGCCGCAGCGCCGACTCGACGGCCTTGGTGTCGTGCCCGTCGATCGGGCCGACGTACTTCAGCCCCAGGTCCTCGAACATCCCCTGGGGCGCGAAGGCGTCCTTGAAGCCCTTCTTCGCGCCGTGCAGCGACTCGTACAGCGTCCGTCCGACAACGGGGGTGCGCTGGAGGAAGTCCTTGCCCCAGGCGAGCACCTGCTCGTAGCTGTCGGTGGTGCGCAGGGTGGCCAGGTGGTTGGCGAGCCCGCCGATGGTGGGGGCGTACGAACGCTCGTTGTCGTTGACGACGATGATCAGCGGCTGGTCCTTCGCGGCCGCGATGTTGTTCAGCGCCTCCCACGCCATGCCGCCGGTGAGCGCCCCGTCGCCGATGACGGCGACGACGTGCCCGCGCTCGCCGAGCACGTCACGGGCCTTGGCGAGGCCGTCCGCCCAGCCGAGCGCCGTCGACGCGTGGCTGTTCTCGACGATGTCGTGCGCGGACTCCTCGCGCGAGGGGTAGCCGGACAGGCCCCCCTTGCCGCGCAGCTTCGAGAAGTCCTGACGCCCTGTCAGCAGCTTGTGCACGTAGCTCTGGTGGCCGGTGTCCCACACGATGCGGTCGGTGGGTGACTCGAAGACCCGGTGCAGGGCGATGGTGAGCTCCACCACGCCCAGATTGGGCCCGAGATGACCGCCGGTCCTGGCGACCGCGTGCACCAGGAACTCCCGTATCTCCTCTGCCAGTTCACCCAGCTCGGCCTCGGTCAGCGCCTTCAGGTCGCGCGGCCCCCGGATCGTCTCCAGAATGGTCATGCTCGGGCCCCCTTACTGGTTTGTTCAGCTCACTGATACGTCGGGCACCCCGGACGGGACGCCTGCGGCCTCCATCTGTGCGGCGATCTTCATCGCCTCCTCGATCAGGGTCTCCACGATCTTCGACTCCGGGACGGTCTTGATGACCTCGCCCTTCACGAAGATCTGCCCCTTGCCGTTGCCGGACGCGACACCCAGATCGGCCTCACGCGCCTCACCGGGGCCGTTCACCACACAGCCCATGACGGCCACGCGCAGCGGGACCTCCATGCCCTCAAGCCCCGCCGTCACCTCATCGGCCAGCTTGTACACGTCCACCTGCGCCCGCCCGCACGACGGACACGACACGATCTCCAGACGGCGCTGGCGCAGGTTCAGCGACTCCAGGATCTGAATGCCGACCTTGACCTCCTCCGCCGGAGGCGCCGACAGCGAGACCCGGATCGTGTCGCCGATGCCCTCACTCAGCAGCGCACCGAAAGCCACCGCCGACTTGATCGTGCCCTGGAACGCCGGACCGGCCTCCGTCACACCCAAGTGCAGCGGGTAATCACTCGCGGCGGCCAGCTGCCGGTAGGCGTTGACCATCACCACCGGATCGTTGTGCTTCACCGAGATCTTGATGTCCCGGAAACCGTGCTCCTCGAAGAGCGACGCCTCCCACAGCGCCGACTCCACCAGCGCCTCCGGCGTCGCCTTGCCGTACTTCTTCAGCAGGCGCGCGTCCAGGGAGCCCGCGTTGACGCCGATGCGGATCGGGGTGCCCGAGTCGCCCGCGGCCCGCGCGATCTCCTTGACCTTGTCGTCGAACTGCTTGATGTTCCCCGGATTCACACGCACCGCCGCGCACCCGGCGTCGATCGCCGCGAACACGTACTTCGGCTGGAAGTGAATATCCGCGATCACCGGAATCTGCGACTTCCGCGCGATCACCGCAAGCGCATCCGCGTCATCCTGCGTCGGACACGCCACCCGCACGATCTGGCACCCCGACGCCGTCAGCTCCGCGATCTGCTGCAACGTCGCCCCGATGTCCGACGTACGCGTCGTCGTCATCGACTGCACCGACACCGGCGCATCCCCGCCGACAGCCACCGGTCCGACCTCGATGCGCCGCGAGACGCGGCGCCCGGCGATCGGCCGGACCGGCAGCTCCGGGAGGCCCAGGGCGACGGGCACTCCTGGGGTCATGACGTCACCGGTTCCCGTTGACGGTCTCACGCATGGCCCGCAGGGACTCCTTGAGGGAGCCCATGGTGGCGAGCACGGCCGTCGGCTCGTAGCCGCAGTGCGCCATGCAGTTGGCGCACCGGTCGTCCTTGCCGCGGCCGTACTTGGACCAGTCTGTCTCCTCGATCAGCTCGCGGTACGTGGGCACGTAACCGTCGCTCATCAGATAGCAGGGGCGCTGCCAGCCGAAGAGCGAGTAGTTGGGGATGGCCCACGCCGTGCACTGGAAGTCGACCTTGCCCTCGAGGAAGTCGAGGAACAGCGGCGAGTGGTTCAGCCGCCAGCGCCGCCGGTTGCCGCCCGCGAAGGCCTTCTTGAACAGCTCGCGGGTCTGCTCGACGCCGAGGAAGTGCTCCTGGTCGGGCGCCTTCTCGTACGCGTAGGCGGGCGACAGCATCATCTCGTCGACCTTCAGCTCGTCATTGAGGAAGTTCAGCACCTCGATGATCGTCTGCGGGGTGTCCGTGTTGAAGAAGGTGGAGTTGGTGGTGACCCGGAAGCCGCGCCGCTTGGCCTCCTTGATGGCCGCGACCGCCTCGTCGAACACGCCCTCCTTCGCCACGGACTCGTCGTGGCGCTCCCGCATCCCGTCGATGTGCACGGCGAACGCGAAGTACGGCGAGGGCTTGAACTTCTCCATCTTCTTGCGCATCAGCATGGCGTTGGTGCAGAGGAAGACGTACTTCTTCTTCGCCACCAACTGCCGCACGATCTCATCGATCTGAGGGTGCATCAGCGGTTCGCCGCCGGCGATCGACACCATCGGCGCACCGGACTCGAGCACGGCGCCGACGGCCTGCGCCACCGGCATCCGCTGCTTGAGCACACCGGCCGGGTGCTGGATCTTGCCGCAGCCCTCACACTTCAAATTGCACGCGAAAAGCGGCTCCAACTCGACGATCAGCGGGAACTTGTCCCGCTTGCGGAGCTTCTGTTCCATCAAGTACGTCGCGACCTTGATGGACTGACGCAGCGGCATGGCCATCTGGCTCACCTCCGGGGGAGCAGCGAAGAACGGTGCCATTCGAAGAAAGCGGGAAGCACGGCACGGAGAACGCGGAAGGCCGATATTCCACCGCGCACCGTGCCGATTCGTACGAGTTCGTGCTGTGGGGCGTCCACGACCACCCGGACGGCGGCAACCGGCCGGGCCCCGGCCGCGAGGGCGCCGCGCAGCGTGACGGCGGACTCCATGTCCACCGCGATCGCGCCGGTGGCGAGCAGCTCGCCCCGTTCGTGACCGCGGACGACGTGATCGGAGCCCGTGAGCGGCCCGGTGTGCACGGTGCGGCGGGGCACGGCCCGCACCAGCTCCTCGACCAGGAGGTCGGTGCCGACGCAGGGCGTGCGGCCGCCGTCGTGACGGGTCTCCTCGGCGACGACCAGATCGCCGGGGTGCATGCCGGGGGCGAGGCCCGCGCAGAAGCCGGTGGCCACGACGGCCGCGTCGCGCAGGGGCGGCCGGCCGAGCGCCTTGGTGACGGCGCGCTCGGCGGCCTTGGGGCCCATGCCGGTCCGCAGGACGGTCAGGGGGCCGCGCGCGCCGCCCCGGTCGCCGGTGCGCAGAGCGAGGTGCTCGATGCCGAGCGCACAGGCGACGAGGAGCGGTGCGGGGCCCTGACCGGCCGGGGATCGGGTCATCGGCTCCCCTTGCCGGAGACGCCGGCGAGCGGCTCCCCGTTGACGTACCGACCGAGCGCGGTCAGCGGGAAGACCTGCCGGTAGAGGTGGTAGTTGATGGAGAAGTCCCAGGGGAAGCCGGTGCCGGTGAAGTACGGCTCGTCCCAGGAGCCGTCCGCGCGCTGTGCCTCGGCGAGCCACTCGACGCCGCGCTCCACCGCCTTGGAGTCCCGCTCACCGGCCGCGAGCAGCCCGATCAGCGCCCAGGCGGTCTGCGAGGCCGTGGACGCGCCGTGCCCGATCCAGCGCTCCTCGCGGTAGGAGCGCAGGTCCTCGCCCCAGCCGCCGTCGTCGTTCTGCACCGACTCCAGCCAGGTCACCGCGCGCCGGATCGCCGGGTGCGACCCGGGCATCCCGACGGCGGTCAGGGCGGGCAGCACCGATCCTGTGCCGTAGATGTAGTTGACGCCCCAGCGGCCGAACCAGGCGCCGTTCGCCTCCTGGTCGGCGAGCAGCCACTCGATGCCGCGCCGGGTGCGCGGGTCGTGCGACTTGCCCTCGTACGCCAGCATCTCCACGACGTGCGCGGTGACGTCGGCGGACGGCGGGTCGATGACCTCGCCGAAGTCGCAGAAGGGGAGGCGGTTGGGGAAGGCGCTGGTGTTGTCCACGTCGAAGGCGGCCCAGGCGCCGTTCTTCGACTGCATGCCGAGGTTCCAGCGCACGCCGCGCTCGATGGCGTTCTCCATCCGCGGCTTGTCCGGATGGGCTACGCGGCGCAGCGCGAGGACGACCTCGGCGGTGTCGTCGATGTCGGGGTAGTTGTCGTTGTGGAACTCGAAGGCCCAGCCGCCCGGGGTGAGGCCGGGCCTGCGTACGGACCAGTCGCCGGGCCGTACGATCTGCTCGCCCAGCATCCAGTCCGCGGCCTTGACGAGCTGCGGGTGGTCGGCGGGCACACCGGCGTCCGCGAGGGCGATCGTCGCCAGGCAGGTGTCCCAGACGGGCGACTGACAGGCCTCGATCATCCGCGCGCCGTCCTCGCGCCACACGGCGAACCGGTCGAGGGACTCCAGGCCGGTCTTCAGGACCGGGTGGTCGAGGTCGTAGCCGAGCAGATGCAGCGCGATGATCGAGTACACGGCGGGCGGCTGGATGCCGCCCCAGCAGCCGTCGTTCTCCTGCCGTTCGATGATCCAGCGCGCGGCGCTGTTCATCGCCGCCTTGCGCACACCGCGCGGCGCGAGCTTGTGGTAAAGGTGCAGCGCCTTGTCCAGGCGCTGGAAGACGCCGTCCCAACTGGCCACCGGGGCAAGGGGTTTGGCGGGGTTGGGTACGCGCGCGTCGGTGTGCAGCTCGTCCAGCGGGAAGGGCGCGGGACGCACCGGGCGCTTGGCGGAGACAATGGTGAGGGGCACGATCGTCTGCCGCGCCCAGCAGCCGAAGTCATAGATGTTGAGCGGAAACCACTTGGGGAAGTAAATGAGCTCGGGCGGCAGCTCGGGCAGGTCGTCCCACTTCCACCAGCCGAAGAGGGCGAGCCAGATCCTGGTGAAGACGCGCGCCGACGCGATGCCGCCCTGCTCCCGGATCCAGGCGGACGCCGTGGCCATGTGCGGATCGTCGGGGGCGTCACCGGCGAGCCTGAGCGCGACGTACGCCTCGATGGTGGCGGAGAGTTCGCCGGGCCCGCCGAAGAAGGTGGCCCAGGTGCCGTCGTCGCGCTGCTGGCCGCGGATGAAGAGCCCGGCGGCCCGGGTCGTCGACTCGTCCTGGATGCCCAGGAACTGACGGAGCAGCAGATCCTCGGCGTCCATGGTCACATTGGTTTCCAGGTCGCCCTTCCACCATCCCTGGGCGTCCTGGCCGGCAAGAAGGAAATCGGTGGAGCGTTGTATGGCGCGCGTGGCGGCGTCGAGCGGCGCGGCCGCCGCGGGCGCGCTGTGGTTCGTTCCGGTGGCCGAGGCGGCCCGGGGCGTCGCCGCTCCGGTGCTTCCGTCGGTCGTCGCTGTCATGGCTTCCCCTTCTACGCAGTGCTTCTTCTCTGCTGGGTCCGCCGTCGGCCGGGGCCCTGGAGGGACACCGGCCGGCGACTGCGAGTCAGTTCGCGCCGATAGTGATCATCTCTTTCGTACGACGACGAAGTCGGCGAGCGCGGTGAGCTGCGCCCGCACCTGGTCCGGCATCTGGACCCCGTCCAGGGCCTCGATGGCGACGGCGTGCTGCCGCCGCGCCTCCTCGGCGGTCCACTCGCGGCCGCCCGCCTCCTCGATCAGGGCGGCGCGCGCGGCGAACTCCTCCTCGGAGAAGCTGTCGAAGTCATTGCTCTTGGCGTCGGCGGCGAGCAGCTCGCCGAGCCGCTCGGAGGCCGGGCCGCCCGCGGCGAGCGCGGCGACGACGGGCAGGGACTTCTTGCGCTGGCGCAGATCGCTCCACGTCTGCTTGCCGGTGGCCTCCGGGTCGCCCCAGATGCCGAGCAGGTCGTCGACGGCCTGGAAGGCGAGGCCGAGGTGGTAGCCGTACTTCTCCAGCGTGTCGGCGGTGGCGTCGTCGGCGCCGCCGAGGACCGCGCCGATGGAGCAGGCACAGGCAAGGAGCGCGCCCGTCTTGTTGCCCTCCATCTCCAGGCACTCCTCGACGGTGACCCGCTCGCGGTGCTCGTAGGAGATGTCCTGCGCCTGGCCGTCGATGAGGGCGCGGGTCGCGGTGGTCAGGCGGCGCGTCGCGCGGCCCGCCTCTACGGTGCCGAGTTCGAGCAGGATCTCGTTGGCGAGGGCGAACAGCGCGTCGCCGACGAGGATGGCCTGCGCGGGGCCGTGCACCTTCCACACCGTGTCGCGGTGGCGGCGCTGCTCGTCGCCGTCCATCAGGTCGTCGTGCAGGAGCGAGAAGTTGTGCACCAGCTCGACGGCGACCGCGCCGGGCACGCCGGTCTCCGGGGTCGCGCCCGCGGCCTCCGCGGACAGCAGGGCGAGCGCCGGGCGCACGGCCTTGCCGCCGTCGCCGACGGAGGGGTTGCCCGCGGCGTCGATCCAGCCGAAGTGGTAGGCGGCGACGGTGTCCATGGGCGGCGCGAGGCGGTCCACCGCGGACCGCAGCACCGGGGTGGCCAGTGTCCGGCCGCGCTCAAGGAGCGCAGTCACGTCCACGGCGGCCGGTTCGGCCGAGGGCACAGTCGGCACGGTCTCTCCTCTGATTCCGGTGCGGGGTTCATGGGGCTGGGGCCCCAGCAGGTCGAGCGTCACGCCGCCTCCTCGAAGAGATGGTCATGAGGGCGGTCGAGTGCGGTCAGCGCGGCGCGGGCCGCCGTGATTCCGCTGCGTACAGCGCCTTCCATCGTCGCGGGCCAGCCGGTGGCGGTCCACGCGCCGGCCAGGTAGAGCCCGGACTCGTTGGTGCGCGCGCCCGGCCGCAGGCGGCCGACGCCCGGGGTCGGCGCGAAGGTCGCCGTGCGCTCCCGGGTCACGAAGAAGTCGAGGACCCGTGCGCCGTGCGCGGCGGGCAGCAGGCGCTCGAGCTCCGGCAGATAGCGCTCTCTGAGCGCCGCCACGGGAGCGTCGATCTCGTCCTGGGCCGCCGACTGCGACAGCGCCAGATACTGGCCCTGCGCGAGGCCCGAGGCCTCCGTCCGGTCGAACACCCACTGCACCGGCGTGCCGAGCGCGGCGAAGAAGGGCTTCTTGAGCACCTTCCTGTCGTACACGACGTGGATGTTCAGGATCGGCGCGGTGTCGATGCCGAGCAGCCGGTCGGGCTCGTCGAGGGCGCCGTCCGGGAGCAGGTCGTGGGTCTCGGCCTGGGCGACGGCGAGCACCACGGTGTCCGCCTCGATGGTCTCGCCGGGAACCTCGACGCGCCAATTCCCGTTCTTACTACGAGAGATGGAGGTGACACGTGTTCGCAGTTCGGTACGCACGCCCGCCGAGTCGAGCGCCTTGCGGGCCAGACCGTCATGGATGTCACCGAGGGGCACCCGCGCCCAGCCGATGTCGGCGGCGCCCGGTTCGGAGAGCAGCCCGGTCTTGAACACCATCGCGGCGAGGCCCAGCGAGGCATCGCCCGCGACGGCGTTGAGGGTGGCGACGCCGACGAGGTCCCACAGCGCCTCGATCGCGCGCTTGGACTGACCGTGGGCCGCAAGCCAGCTGCCGAAGTCCTGGTTGTCGAGCGCCGGGTCGGCCGGGTCGAGTCCCTTGAGGGCGAGCGCCGCGCGGCCCACGTTGGCGCGCTCGGCGAGCGACAGATGCGGGTAGGTGGCGAGGCTCGCGGCCAGATGCAGCGGCACGGGCAGCGCGGTGCGGCGCAGCCGTCCGAGCCGGTGCCGGTCGGCATCGAGGACGGGTACGTCGAGACGTTCCTGCAGCGGCGCCAGGTGCGCGCCCTCGACGCGGTCGAGGAACCACTTGTAGGCGGTGCAGCAGCGCAGGTAGACGTGCTGGCCGTTGTCGACGGTCAGTTCGCCGCGCTGGAAGGAGAAGGCGAGTCCGCCGAGCCGCGGGCGGCCTTCGAGCAGCGTGACGTCCAGGCCCGCGTCGGCGAGGGCGAGGGCCGAGGTGACGCCGGCCAGACCGCCTCCCACGACGACGGCCGACGCGCGTTTTCCGGGGCCGTCGGCGCCCCCTTCGGGCTGCGTGTCGTCCTGCCTCATGCGGCCTCCCTTTCGGCAGTTGCAGTCTGGGACGCCAAGGTCATGCGGAGGGTTGCCCGCCACTTGGGGCGACGCGCCGGGCCTGCGCCTGCTTCGCCGTGAATGCGCATCACGTACGCCTCCTGACGGTGCCGCGGGAGACGCTGCGCGCGTCGAGGCCGGACAGGCCGCGCACGGCGACGTACGCCTTCTCGCGCCCCGGCAGCGAAACGCGGCCCCGAAGGACCGCTTCCGGCTCCCGCTCGATGCGGTCGAGCAGGCGGCGGTAGATCCCCGCCATCGCCGCGACGCAGGCGCCGCTGCGCCGGTCCAGCATGGGGAGCAGGCGGTAGCCCTCGGCGAACAGGGCCCGCGCGCGCCGGACTTCGAAGTGGACGAGGCCCGCGAAGTCCGAACCGGCCGGCGGCTCGGGGCGCGAAAACCCGGCGGAGCAGCCGAACTTGGCGAGATCATCGGCGGGGAGATAGGTGCGCCCTTCCAGGGCGTCCTCGCGAACGTCCCGGAGAATATTGGTGAGTTGGAGCGCGAGGCCGAGCGTGTCGGCATACTCCGGCGCGCGCTCCGCGTGCAGCGCCCCCGGCTCCGTGCCGAACACACCGAGAGAGAGCCGCCCGATCGCGCCGGCCACGCAGCGGCAGTAGACCTTCAGGTCCTCCCAGCTCTCGTACGTCTCACCGCGCACGTCCATCAGGACGCCGTCGATCAGCTCGTCGAGCCCGCCGAGCGGGATGGCGAAGTGCCCGGCGGCGTGGCTGAGCGCCACGGCCACGGGGTCGGTGTCGTCCTCCTCCACCGCGCCGTCGCGGACGCGGGTGAGCAGGGCCCGGGTCTCGTCGAGCCGCACCCCCTTCACGTCCGGCGCCAGGGTGCCGTCGCCGATGTCGTCCACGCGCCGAGAGAACGCGTAGAGCGCGGACATCGCCCGCCGCTTGGGCGTCGGCAGCAACCTGATGCCGTACGCGAAATTGCGTGCCTGCTGGCCGGTCACGGTCTCGCAATAGCTGTATGCGGCGAGTACCGGCGCGGACACGCGAGGTTCTGACTCCACGGTCCGGCTCACCCCTCTCCTCGCAGAACCGCTCCCACCTCGCGCAGCAAACGCGGCTTCGTGGGCTTCGGCGGCCTTGGTAGTACGTCGTATCCGGCGGCGGCGATCGCGGCGACCGTCGCCCTCCCCCCTGCGACGAACCCGGCAAGCAGCAGCTTCAGCCTGCCGTGGACGCTACCCACCAGGGGGGTGCCTTCATTCAGGAGGCGATGGGCGCGTTCCGCTTCATATGCAACCAGTGCGCGCACCGAAGCGCCTGCCGTGGGTACGGCCAGATCCCGCTCCTGGACATGAAACCGCTTCATGTCCCGCGCGGGCAGATAGACACGATCGCGTTCCAGGTCCTCGCGGACGTCCTGGAGGTGCTCCACGATCTGCAGCGCGGTGCACACCGAGTCCGAGAGCCGGACGCGCTCGGGCGTCGCGGTGCCGGTGATGGCGAGGACCAGGCGGCCGACGGGGTTGGCGGACAGCTCGCAGTAGGCCACGAGGTCTTCGTAGCTCTCGTACCGCTTGACGAGCTGGTCCTGGCGGTTCGCCGCGATCAGGGCGAGGAAGGGCTCGGGCGTCAGGTCCCGGCGGCGCACGGTGGGCACCAGGGCCCGCAGCAGCGGGTGGCCGGGCTCCTGGCCCGCGGCGAAGACCTTGTTCAGGTCGGCCTCGAAGGCGTCGAGCAGGGCGAGCGGGTCACCGGCGGCCGCCGGGTCCGCGCCGAGATAGCGGGCGTGGGCGGAGCCGCGGTCGAGGTCGGAGTCACCGATGTCGTCGACCAGGCGGGCGTAGCCGTACACGGCCATGAGGTCCTCGCGCCAGGCACGCGGGAGGAAGAACGGGGCCACGGGAAAGTTCTCGTCCGCGGCTTTGTCGAGGACGGCGGACGCATCGCGGAGCCGGAGATCGTCCGTAGCCATTGCCGTCACATCTCCCGTTCTACACTGCCGACCCAATACATCCTATTTCGGACACGCCGCCCGGACCCCCCGCGACCGGCCGCGCCCGGCGCCACGGTGCCGCGCGATATCGCCCCACTTGCCGCGAATCAGCACCGGTACAGCTTACGTTGTACAACGCGGGCCGAGACGTCGGGGTGTTCCGCGCATCACAAGAACGCACCGATTGGCTTCAATCTTCCCCGAACTCCCGTGACTTGAGAGTCGGGTGTTGTCCGAAAACGGGTCAGGGCCCCGCCTGGACGTCCCGGCGGGGCCCTGCTCCGTTCGGCCGACCCGAAGGTACGGCCATCCGGCTACTTACCGGTGAACTTCTCGTACTCCTTGATGACCTCGTCGGTCGGGCCGTCCATCCGCAGCTCGCCGCGCTCCAGCCAGAGCACGCGGTCGCAGGTGTCACGAATCGACTTGTTGTTGTGGCTGACCAGGAAGACCGTGCCCGCCTCCTTGCGCAGCTCGCGGATGCGGGCCTCGGAGCGCTTCTGGAACTTGCGGTCACCGGTGGCGAGCGCCTCGTCGATCATGAGGACGTCGTGGTCCTTGGCCGCCGCGATGGAGAACCGCAGGCGGGCGGCCATGCCGGAGGAGTAGGTGCGCATCGGCAGGGTGATGAAGTCGCCCTTCTCGTTGATGCCCGAGAAGTCGACGATCCCCTGGTAGCGCTCCCTGATCTGCTCGCGGCTCATGCCCATCGCGAGCCCGCCGAGTATGACGTTGCGCTCGCCGGTGAGGTCGTTCATGAGGGCCGCGTTCACGCCGAGCAGCGAGGGCTGGCCGTCGGTGAAGACCTTGCCCTTCTCCGCCGGGAGCAGGCCGGCGATGGCCCGCAGCAGGGTGGACTTGCCGGAGCCGTTCGAGCCGATGAGGCCGATGGCCTCGCCGCGGTAGGCGGTGAAGCTGACCCCGCGCACGGCGTGCACCTTGCGGACGCCGCGCTCCTCGCCGCGCCTGATGATGCGGCTCAGCGCGGAGGTGGCGCTGCCCTTGCCCGTCTTGGCGCCGTTGACGCGGTAGACGATGTGCAGTTCGTCGGCGATGACGGTGGGGATGTGCGCCTTGCCCAAGCCGACCATCTGGTCGTTGTTGTCCTCAGCCACGGCCGTAGCGCTCCTCAGCCTTCCAGAAGTACACGAAGCCGCCCGCCGCGACGAGCAGGGCCCAGCCGGCCGCGACCAGCCAGACGTGCGGGGGCAGGTTCTCCGAGCCATAGCCGTCGATGAGCGCGAAGCGCATCAGGTCCATGTAGATGGCGGCCGGGTTCCACTGCAGGATGTCCCCGATCCACGCCGGGTGCTCCTTGAGCATCACCGGGATGGAGAACATGACGCCCGATGCGTACATCCAGGTGCGCATCACGAACGGCATGAGCTGCGCCAGGTCCGGGGTCTTGCTGCCGAGGCGGGCCATGATCAGCGCGAGCCCGGTGTTGAAGAGGAACTGCAGCGCGAGGACGGGCAGGATCAGCAGCCAGGACAGACGCGGATAGCTGCCGAAGCCGACCGCCACGACGAACAGCACGATCATCGAGAACAGCAGCTGCTGGAGCTGCTGCAGCGAGAACGAGATGGGCAGCGAGGCCCGCGGGAAGTGCAGGGCGCGCACCAGGCCCAGGTTCCCCGAGATCGCCCGCACGCCCGCCATCACCGAGCTCTGCGTGAAGGTGAAGACGAAGACACCGGTCACGAGGAAGGGGATGTACACCTCCCGCTCCATGCCCCGGTCGGCCTTGAGGATCAGGCCGAAGATGAGGAAGTAGACGAGCGCGTTGAGCAGCGGTGTCGCCACCTGCCAGAGCTGGCCGAGCTTGGCCTGGCTGTACTGGGCGGTGAGCTTCGCCTGGGAGAAGGCGAGGATGAAGTGGCGCCGTCCCCAGAGCTGGTGGACGTACTCGAAAAGACCGGGACGGGCGCCGCTGACGGACAGGCCGTACTTGGCCGCCAGCTCTGCGGGGGACAGCCCGTCGTCGGGCGACGGTGGCGCGGTCACCGCGACTCCACCGTCCTGCGTTGTCTCACTCACGAAGGGAAACTTTCGTCTTCAGATGCGCGGCCGGTCGGGCGTAGGCGTGGGGGGCCAGGGACCGGAATACGGCCCGAATGTTCTCAGATCCGAGCTTGTCAGATGACGGGAGGGCGGCCCAGTCGGGTCAGGCGCCACACCGTACGCCACTTCATGGGGCGCCGGGGTCCGCACGGGCTGGTCCAGCCCTCGCGGAAGCCGCCGAACCAGGCCTTCAGGGCGGGCCGCGAGGGACGCCGGGCGAGGGTCAGCAGGAGCCACACGCCGAGGTACACCGGCACGAGCACGGCGGGCAGGTTGCGGCGGGCCAGCCAGACGCGGTTGCGGGCCACCATGCGGTGGTAGACCGCGTGCCGCGAGGGGGCCGTGGTGGGGTGGAAGAGCACCATGTCGGCGCGGTAGTCGATCATCCAGCCCGCGTCCAGGGCGCGCCAGGCGAGGTCGGTCTCCTCGTGCGCGTAGAAGAACGCGTCGGGCAGCCCGCCGACCTCCTTGAGGACGGCGGTGCGCACGGCGTTGGCGCCGCCGAGGAAGGTCGTCACGCGCGAGGAGCGCATCGGGTCGGAGGCGCGCAGTCGCGGTACGTGGCGGCGCTGGGTGACGCCGGTGTCCGGGTCGGCGATGCGGAAGGAGACGATCCCGAGGTCCGGGGCGGCCGCGAAGGCGTCGCGGCACAGTTCGGCGGTGTCGGTGTGGGCGAGCAGTCCGTCGTCGTCGAGGAAGAGCAGGATGTCGACGTCGGTGCCGCCGGGGCCGAAGGCCTCGATGCCCACGTTGCGTCCGCCGGGGATGCCCAGGTTCTCGGGCAGTTCTATGGTGCGCACCCCGTCGGGCACGTCCGGTACGGGGGCGCCGTTGCCGACGACGACCACCTCGATCCGGTCGCCGTCCTGCTTGGCGACCGAGTCGAGGAGGGCGCGCAGCTCCTGCGGCCGGTTGCCCATGGTGATGACGACCGCGCCGACCTTCAGGGGCTGCCCCTGCTGGCTCTGCTGTGCCGGGGTGTTCACTTCAGCCTGCTCGAGGCGAGGATGGACACGAGGTGCAGCAGGGTCTGCAGGACCGCGATGCCGGCGAGGACGGCGACACCGAGGCGGGAGAAGAACAGGTCTCCCCGGATCTGGTCCACGACGGCGATGACCAGGATCAGCAGGGACGCCTCGATGCCGAGGATCAGGCGGTGGAACTTCAGCGCGGCGGCGGCCTTGCGGGCCAGGGCCACGCCGGACGTGCGCGGCTCGGACGCCGACTCCTGCACCGGCGCCATGCCCTGCTGGTGCCGGGCGACGGCGACGAGGTCGGTCTCCGCCTTGATCAGGATGGCGCCGAGGGCGGCCAGGGTGCCGAGGAAGGCCCACAGCCAGTCGATCCGGCCCGAGCCCCACAGGTCGGCGGCGCGCAGGCCGAAGCCGACGAGGACCGCGGCGTCGCACAGGTAGGCGCCGACGCGGTCCAGGTACACCCCGGACATCGAGTACTGCTTGCGCCAGCGGGCGATCTCGCCGTCGACGCAGTCGAGCAGCAGATAGAGCTGGACCGCGACGACGCCGAGCACGGCGCCCCAGATCCCCGGGACCAGCAGGGCCGGGGCGGCCAGGACGCCCGCGACGGTCATCAGATAGGTGAGCTGGTTGGGCGTGATCCTGGTGTTCACCAGGTAGCGGTCGCAGCGCAGCGAGATCTCTCGCATGTACAGGCGTCCCGCCCAGTGCTCACCGCTGCGGCGGTCCTTCACCCCCGCGGGGTGAACGACGGGCCGGAGTTCAGCTACCGATGGCCTTGGCATAGTCGGCGTATGCGTCCTTGATCTGGTCGTGGTTCAGATTGAGGTGCTCGAGGATCGTGTAGCGGCCCGGCCGGGTCTGCGGCGCGTACTCCACGACCTGGACGAACTCGTCCACGGTGAAGCCGATCTCCTCCGGCAGGACGGGCAGACCGTGGCGGCGCAGCACCTCGGCCATGAACGCCGACTCCTCGCGGGCACCGCGCAGGTGCATCGCGAAGGCCGCGCCGAGGCCGCACTGCTCGCCGTGGCTGGCCGCACGCTTCGGGAACAGCAGGTCGAAGGCGTGGTTGATCTCGTGGCAGGCGCCGGACGCCGGGCGGGAGTCGCCCGAGACGGACATGGCGATGCCGGTGAGGACCAGGCCCTCGGCGAGCACCTGGAGGAAGCCGTCGTCGCCGACGCCGCCGGGGTGGCGCAGGACCGCCTCGCCGGCCTGGCGGGCCATCGCGGCGGCGAGGCCGTCGATGTCCTCGCCGCGCTCGCGGGCGGCGAGCTCCCAGTCCCGGATCGCGGAGATGTTGGACAGGGCGTCGCCGATGCCGGAGCGCACGAAGCGGACCGGGGCCTCGCGGATGACGTCGAGGTCGATGACGACGGCGATCGGGGTCGGCACGCCGTACGAGCCGCGGCCCGCGTCGTTGTCGAGGGTCGCGACGGGCGAGCACAGGCCGTCGTGCGACAGGTTCGTCGCGACGGCGACCAGCGGCAGGCCGACGCGCGCCGCGGCGAACTTGGCGCAGTCGATGATCTTGCCGCCGCCGAGGCCCACGACCGCGTCGTAGCGGCCCTTCTTCATGGCGTCGGCGAGCTTGATGGCGTCGTCGAGGGTGCCGCCGCCGACCTCGAACCACTCCGCGTTCGGCAGCGAGGGCTCGAGCCGAGTGCGCAGCACCGTGCCGGAGCCGCCGCTGATGGCGACGGCCAGTTTGCCGGTCGCCGAGCAGATCCGCTGGTCGGCGAGGACGCTCGCCAGGTCGTTGAGCGCCCCCGCCCGGATGTCGACGACGACCGGCGAGGGGATGAGCCTCGTCAGTACTGGCACGCGATTTCACGCCCCTTGGCGAGGTCGTCGTGGTTGTCGATCTCGACCCACTTGACGTCGCCGATCGGCGCCACGTCGACCTTGAAGCCGCGGTTGACGAGCTCCTGGTAGCCGTCCTCGTAGTAGAGGTCGGGGTCGCGCTCGAAGGTGGTCTTCAGCGCGTCGGCGAGCTCCTCGGCCGCCTCGCCCTCGATGAGGGTGACGCCGATGTACTCACCGGTGGCCGTCGCCGGGTCCATCAGCTTGGTGATCTTCTGGACGCCCTTCTCGGGGTCCACGATGACCTTCATCTCCTCGTCGGCGAGGTTCTTCACCGTGTCGAGGGCGAGGATGATCTTCTTGCCGTCGCCGCGGGCGGCGAGCAGCGTCTTCTCGACGGAGACCGGGTGCACGGTGTCACCGTTGGCGAGGATCACCGAGTGCTTGATCGAGTCGCGGCCGCACCACAGGGAGTAGGCGTTGTTCCACTCCTCGGCCTTGTCGTTGTCGATCAGGGTCAGCTTGAGGTTGTACTTCGCCTCGAGCGCGGCCTTGCGCTCGTAGACGGCCTCCTTGCGGTACCCGACGATGATCGCGACCTCGGTCAGGCCGATCTCGGCGAAGTTGCCGAGGGTGAGGTCGAGCACGGTGAGGCTGTCCTCGTTGCCCTCGGGTCCGACCGGCACCAGGGCCTTGGGCAGGGTGTCGGTGTAAGGGCGCAGACGCCGTCCGGCGCCGGCAGCCAGCACGAGGCCGATCATGCGGGTTCTCCTTCATCGTGTACGGCGGGTGCGCCACGCTTGTGAGCGGTCACCCAGAAGCGGATGCTCTCGACGAGCACCACGAGTGCCACGGCCACGGCGAGAGCCGTGAGCGCGACGGTGAAATCTGTGTCGTGCAGTACGGCGGCGGCCAGCGCGACCGCCAGGGTCCTGCCTTCTTGGCCGCCGATCGCCCGCACCAGCCAGCGCGGGGGCGCGCCGGTGCCGCCCTTGATGCGGTACACCGTGTCGTAGTGATGGTAGGCGACCGCGGCCACCAGGCCGAAAGCTGCGGGCAGCGCACCGTTCACGTCGGCTTTGGCGGCCAGTACCAGCACGGTGCCGTATTCGGCGACGCGGAAGAACGGTGGAACCAGCCAGTCCAGGGCGCCCTTGAGCGGCCGGGAGAGCGCGAGGCCCGAGGTGATGACGTAGATCACGGCGGCGACGACCACCCACGGGCTGCCGTACGACGTGAAGGCGGCCACGGCGACGACCGCGGCGCCGCCCAGGAAGGCGAGGACGGGGGCGGGCAGCGGCCCGCCGCGCCGAAGGGCGGCGAAGGCGGAGGCCAGCGGGCCGTTGTCGGCGAGGTCGGCGAGCGCCCCGGCGGCCCGGTCGGTGCGGGTGGCCTTGCGGGTCAGCGAGCGCAGCACGCGCCCTGCCGTGGTGTAGCAGGCCGCGAGGGCGCAGCCGACGATCAGGACGACCAGGGTGACACGGGGGGTGCTGACGGCGGTGAGCACGGCGATCAGCGCCCACCGCTCACCGATGGGCAGCACGATCATGCGGCGCAGCCAGACCGTCCAGCCGACGCTGTCGAGCTTGTCGGAGAGGGCGGCCGTGGGGCTGGTGTTGCCGGTCGCGTCGTGGTTCGCCTCGTTGAAGGAGAAGTCGACGACGTGCCGGCAGGTCTGCAGCACCATGGCGCCGAGCGCGAGCGCCCATACGTCATCCCCGCCGCGGGCGGCGCCGAGCGCGAGGCCCGCGTAGTACGCGTACTCCTTGGCGCGGTCGAAGGTCGCGTCGAGCCAGGCGCCGAGCGTGGAGTACTGGAGCGAGTAGCGGGCGAGCTGGCCGTCCGTGCAGTCCAGGACGAAGGAGAAGAGGAGCAGCAGTCCTGCGGCGACGAAGCCGCCGCGGGTGCCGGTGGCCGCGCAGCCCGCCGCGATCAGGGCGGTGAGCAGCGAGGCCGTGGTGACCTGGTTCGGGGTGAGGCCTCGGCGCGCGCACCAGCGGGCGAGGTAGCGCGAGTACGGGCTGATGCAGTACGTGGTGAAGAAGCCGTCGCGGGCCTTCACCGCGCCGCGCAGGCGTACGGCCTCGTCGTCGACGGCGGCCACGGCCTGGCGCGCGGTGTTGCGGGCCTCCGGGTCGCTCGGCACGGCGGCGACGAGGGTGCCGAGCTCGGGGCGGTGCACGTCGACACCGGCGGCTTCGAGGGCGGCGGCGATGCGGTCGGGCACGGCCTGGTCGTGGGCGCCGGCCAGGGACGGCTCGGCCCGCTCGGACTGCTGGGGGGCGAGCGCCACGGAGGCGCCGCCACCGTCGGCCGTGGCTCCAACTGCCGTACGCAGTACGGTGGTCAGCTCGCCGCGCGCCCCGGCCTGCGCCGTCACGGCGCCGGGCACCGCGGACACGGGGAAGCGGGGGTCGGTGAGGCCGAGCCGCAGCGCGTGCACGTGGCCGACGAAGCGGGTGTCGACGACGGCGACGCGCTCGCCCGCGGGCAGGTCACGCAGCAGGGCGTCGAGGTCTTCGGGGGCCGCCGCTTCGGGGGCGGTCCGCACGTCGAAGCCGAGGGACCGCAGATCGCCTTCGAGCGGCGAACCGGGCACCGGCCGGCCGGTGAGGATGGCGGTCGACAGACGAACTCACTCCTTGATTCCCGGCGCGGCTCGCGCGGGCACGTGCGTGACGGGGGCGCCCTGGCAGCGAGGCGGCCGGGCGGCGTGTCGGCTGAGGCTATCGGATTAATGGAAGCGGGCGTTCACCGCCCGTTCACGCCCCGATCAACGCGGTCCGGTTGCGCCGCGGCCTCTCTGATCGCCACGATCATCATGGTCGAAAGCGGCCCGCGGCCACAAACCGTGGGGTCCACAACCGCCCAAGCCCGCCTAAGGTGGACTGCCATGACATGGCTGATCACAGGTGGAGCGGGATATATCGGGGCGCATGCGGCGCGGGCGATGGCCGGCTCCGGTGAGCGGGTGGTCGTCCTGGACGACGTCTCCTCGGGGATGCCCGAGCGGCTGCCCGCGGACATTCCTCTTATACGGGGTACTTCGCTCGACGGGGAGTTCGTGCGGCGGGTGCTCGCCGAGCACGCGGTCACGGGGGTGGTGCATCTCGCGGCCCGCAAGCAGGTCGGCGAGTCCGTGGAGCAGCCGCTGCGTTACTACCGGGAGAACATCGGAGGCCTCACCACGCTCCTGGAGGCGGTCGTGGACGCGGGCGTCGGACGGTTCGTCTTCTCGTCCTCGGCCGCGGTGTACGGCAACCCGCCGGATGTCGACCTGGTGCCCGAGGACACGCCCTGCGCGCCCGTGAGCCCGTACGGCGAGACGAAGCTGGCCGGCGAGTGGCTGGTGCGGGCGACGGGCCGGGCGCACGGCATCACCACGACGTCGCTGCGCTACTTCAACGTGGCGGGCGCCGCGAGCCCCGAGCTGGCCGACACCGGGGTCTACAACGTGATCCCGATGGTCTTCGACCGCCTCACGCGCGGCGAGGCGCCGCGCGTCTTCGGCACCGACCACCCCACGCCGGACGGCACCTGCGTGCGCGACTACATCCATGTCAGCGACCTCGCCGAGGCCCACCTCGCCGCCGCCCGCAGGACCGCCGGATCCGGCACCGATCTGACGGTGAACATCGGCCGCGGCGAGGGTGTTTCCGTACGCGAACTTCTCGACGTGATCGCGGAGGTCACCGGCGACCACCGCGCCCCGGTCGTCGAGCCGCGCCGTGCGGGTGACGCGCCGCGCGCCGTGGCGGACGCCCGCCTGGCCGCCAAGGAGCTGGGCTTCACCTCCCGGCGGGGAGTGCGCGAGATGGTGGAGTCCGCCTGGGCGGGCTGGTGCCTGCACCACCCCGAGGCCCGCCGCGACTAAGCCCCCTCAGCAGCCGTACCGGCTCTGACCTGCGGAACGTTTCCGCAGGTCAGAGCATATGACAACGGTTCTCAAGAGCGTGTTGCAGATACCCCCCACCCGTAGTTCACTGTGATCGTGGGCACGGGCGTCGGACACGCATTTCGCCGACCTGTGACGCCCACGGACGCGCATCGACGACACGGAGGACCGCAGCATGGGGGCTGGACACGACCACGGCCACGCGCCGCCCGCCCAGGGCACGGCCACGGCGGCCTACAAGGGGCGGCTGCGCATCGCGCTGTGCATCACGATCACCGTCATGGTGGTGGAGATCGTCGGCGGTCTCGTCGCGGATTCGCTCGCGCTGATCGCGGATGCGACGCATATGGCGACGGACGCGCTCGGTCTCGGCATGGCGCTGCTCGCGATCCACTTCGCGAACCGCCCGCCGAGCGAGAACCGCACCTTCGGCTACGCCCGCGCCGAGATCCTGGCGGCGCTCGCCAACTGTCTGCTGCTTTTCGGCGTCGGCGGATACGTTCTGTACGAGGCGATCCAGCGGTTCGTCACGCCCGCCGAGACCGAGGGCGGCCTCACGATCATCTTCGGCGTGATCGGTCTGGTCGCGAATCTCATCTCGCTGTCGCTGCTGATGCGCGGCCAGAAGGACAGCCTGAACGTGCGCGGCGCCTTCCTGGAGGTCCTCGCGGACGCGCTCGGCTCGGTGGCGGTGCTCGTCTCGGCCACGGTCATCCTGCTCAGCGGCTGGCAGGCGGCCGACCCCATCGCCTCGATCGTCATCGGCCTCATGATCGTCCCGCGTACCTGGAAGCTCCTGCGCGAGACGCTGAACGTCCTGCTCGAATCGGCGCCCAAGGGCGTCGACATGGCCGAGGTCCGCGCCCACATGCTGGCCCTGCCCGGCGTGGAGGACGTCCACGACCTGCACGCCTGGACGATCACATCGGGGATGCCGGTCCTCTCCGCGCACGTCGTCGTCAGCTCCGAGACGCTGACCGCCATCGGTCACGAGAAGGTGCTGCACGACCTCCAGGGCTGCCTGGGCGGCCACTTCGACGTCCAGCACTGCACGTTCCAGCTGGAGCCGAGCGGCCACGCGGAGCACGAGCCGAGGCTCTGCCACTGAGGTAGACTGATCAGCGATCTTTGAGGACACATATGTGGGAGGTGGGTTGATGACTGTCGCGGCTGACGCTGCCATGCGTAGCGACACGTGCGTCCCCACGTCCCGGGCCCACGGCTGACCTTTCATACGGCCGGGCCCTCCCACTCAAAGGGTTTCCTCCGTTGACTCAGCACTCTGAGACTCAGCACTCCGAAAACGCGATCTCCGACGCCTTCTTCTCCCTCCACCACGGCCTGCCGCGGCAGGGTCCCGGCTCGGACTCCACCACCCGCGCGCTGCTCGCCCTCGCCGGCGAGCTGCCCGCACGTCCGCGCGTGCTCGACCTGGGCTGCGGCCCCGGCCGGTCCGCGCTGCTCCTCGCCGCCGAGGCAGGCGCCGAGGTCACGGCCGTCGATCTGCACGAGCCGTTCCTGGCCGAACTGCGCGCGGAGGCGCACGCCCGCGGGCTCGCCGACTCCGTGCGCACCGTCCGCGCCGACATGGGGGAACTCCCCTACGCGGACGGCTCGTTCGACCTGATCTGGGCCGAGAGCTCGGTCTACAGCATCGGCTTCGACACCGCCCTCGACGCCTGGCGGCGGCTGCTCGCGCCCGGCGGGACGCTCGTCGTCACCGAGTGCGAGTGGACCACCGACACCCCGTCCGACGAGGCCCGCACCTTCTGGGACGCGCACTACCCGCTGCGCGCCCCCGAGGACAACACGCGCGCGGCACTCGCCGCCGGGTACGCGGTGCTCGGCACGGTGTCCCAGCCGGAGTCCGACTGGGACGAGTACTACGGCCCGCTCGGCGCCCGCGCGGACGCGGCCGACCCCGGGGCCCCCGGCATGGCCGAGGCCCTGGCCTCGACGCGCGCGGAGCTCGCCATGCGCCGTGAGCACGCGGCCGAGTACGGCTATCGGGGCTACGCCCTGCGCCCGGCGGGCGACGGCTGGCGCACCCGGCCCGAGGCGGCGTCCGGCGCCGACCGCGCGGCCGTGCACGCCGTGAACGCCGCCGCGTTCCCGACCGTCGCGGAGGCCGACCTCGTGGACGCCCTCCGCGAGGACCCCGGGGCCTGGCTCGACGGGTTCTCGTACGTCGCCGAGACGGCGGCGGGCGAGATCGCGGCGCACGCCCTGATCACCCGCTGTCACGTGGACGGCGCCCCGGCCCTGTGCCTGGCGCCCGTCGCGGTGCTACCGGCGCATCAGGGAACGGGCGCCGGTTCGGCCGTCGTGCGCGCCGTGCTGCACGCCGCACGCGCGCGGGGCGAGCAACTGGTCCTCGTGCTCGGGCACCCGGACTACTATCCGCGGTTCGGTTTCACCCCGGCCTCGGCCTACGGGATCCGGCCAAGTTTCGAGGTGCCGGACGAGGCCATGCAGGCCCTCGCCCTGACGGGGCCGTCCGGAGCCGACGGTTCCGGGCCACTGCCGCGGGGCACGATCACGTACCCGGCGGCCTTCGGGGTCTGATCCCCACGGCATCCGCGTGTCCCGTCCCCGGCGTCGGGGACGGGACATGCGGGGCCACCGGAGTGCCGGGAGTACTGGTGTCGTACGGCAGACTTGAGACCCGAGACCGAAGCGAAGGATGGGTATGCCGATCACACCTGCCACCGCGGCGAACAGCTCGTCGAACGGCACCGGAGAGACAATCTTGCTGGAACTCGTGGACGAGGACGGCAGGACGATCGGTACGGCGGAGAAGCTCGCCGCCCATCAGGCCCCCGGGCAGTTGCACCGGGCGTTCTCCGTCTTCCTCTTCGACGAGCAGGGCCGGCTGCTGATCCAGCAGCGGGCGCTGGGGAAGTACCACTCCCCCGGCGTCTGGTCCAACACCTGCTGCGGCCACCCGTATCCGGGCGAGGCGCCGTTCGCGGCCGCCGCCCGGCGCACGTTCGAGGAGCTCGGCGTCTCGCCGTCGCTGCTCGCCGAGGCGGGCACCGTGCGCTACAACCACCCGGACCCGGATTCGGGCCTGGTGGAGCAGGAGTTCAATCACCTCTTCGTGGGGATGGTGCAGGCCGAGCTGCGCCCGGACCCCAGCGAGGTGGGCGACACGGCGTTCGTCACGGCCGATGAGCTGGCGGAGCGGCACGCGAAGGGGCCGTTCTCGGCGTGGTTCATGACGGTCCTGGACGCGGCGCGGCCCGCGGTCAAGGAGCTGACGGGGCCGGGCGCGGGCTGGTAGTCCGGGCCTTCCCGGCTCCCCCGGCCTTCGGTCCGGTGGGGCTCAGACGCCGTTCGGCTTCAGGGGCAGGGCCGCCCAGATGACCTTGCCCCCGCTCGCCGTGTGCTCGACGTCGCAGGCGCCGCCCGCCTCGCGGGTGATCTCCCGGACCAGGAGCAGGCCGCGGCCGCCCGTCTGGCCGTAGTCGGCCACCAGGGCCGTCGGGCGGTAGGGGTGGTTGTCCTCCACGGAGACCCGCACCCACTCGGCGCCGACCGCGACCTCCACGGCGAGCATCGGCGACAGCAGCGCCGCGTGCCGCACCGCGTTGGTGACGAGCTCGGAGACGATAAGCAGCAGCCCCTGCACCAGTTCGTCGGGCGCCGGCACGCCCTGGCGGGCGAGCAGGTCGCGCACCGCGTGCCGTGCCTGGGGCACGGAGGCGTCGACGGCCGGGGCCGTGAACCGCCACACGCCTTCGTACGGCACGTGCCCCCCTCCCCCGGGGAGCGGGCCCGGCTGCTGCCCTCTCCCGTCGTTCCCCATTGCCCGGTCCCCGCCCTCGCGCTCGATTGTCACCACACGTCGAGTGTTGGGAACGCACTGGTCCGTACCGCGCTACTGACCAGAAGTCAGCGACTATCGACGGGAATTGATCGCGCCCGCATGACGCCGTCAGTTGCGCGACTGCTCCTGCCCTTCTTGTTCTGCCTTCAATGGTTCTTCAGGTTGTACGGCTTCGGGGTCCCGTGCGCCGTCGGGCGTGACCATGCTGATGAGGCGGCGGCCGCCGATCGCCGTCGCGAGCAGGCCGAGCCCGTCGAAGAGCAGCGCGAGCGAGAAGAACGTACCGATGACGTACTGGCTGCTGCTCGGCCACGAGCCGAGGACGAGCACGGCGAGGAGCACGCCGAAGGCGCCCTGAAGCAGCGTCACGGCCATCTGCGGGCCGCGCACCACCAGGCTGCCGACGAGCCGGAACACCCCGCCGGTGAGGAAGAGCAGCGCCGCGAACATCGTCAGCGCCTCCGCGGCCACGTCCGGCCTGCGGATCACGACGACGCCCGCCGCCAGGTTCAGCGCGGCCACCACCACGCCGAGCCAGAAGAAGTTCGAGCCGCGCGACTGCACCGCGTGCAGCAGCGCGACGATGCCGCCCACCAGGAGCAGCCAGCCGAACAGCAGCATCGAGGTGAGGGTGGCGAAGCCCGCGTACACGATGCCGACGAGTCCGCCGACGGCGAGGATCGCGCCGAGCAGGGCGAGCCAGCCGAGACTGCGGTGGAGCCTGGCTCCCTGGTCCGCGGCGTCGTTCCCTTGGCCTGCCTGGTCCGTGCCCGTCCCCTGGCCGTCGGGGCCGGGGCCGTCGGGGCCTGCCTGCTTGCGTCTGCCGCCCATCCGCATCGCGCCCATCGGAGGCCTCCGTCCGCCGTTCGAAGCCGCCCCTTCTTGATCGTACGTTCGCGGGGTGCGGATAGCATCCGGCGCATGGAGCCGCAGCTGAGGCACGCCGTCGCCGACGGCGTCGCCACCGTCGTCATCGACCATCAGGCCAAGCGCAACGCCATGACGGCGGACATGTGGCGCGCGCTGCCGCCGCTGCTCGCGGCGCTCGCCGCCGACCCGGGTGTGCGGACGCTGGTCCTGACCGGCGCCGGGGACACGTTCTGCGCGGGCGCCGACATCTCGTCCCTGCGGGCCGAGCCCGGCCGCCCCCAGGAGCTCGCGGTGCGGGCCGAGGAGGCGCTTGCGGCGTTCCCCAAGCCGACGCTCGCGGCGATCCGCGGGTACTGCGTGGGCGGCGGCTGCCAGTTGGCGGCGGCCTGCGATCTGCGGTTCGCCGACGAGGGCGCGGCGTTCGCGGTCACTCCGGCGAAGCTGGGCATTGTCTATCCGGCGTCGACGACACGGCGGTTGGTGTCGCTCGTCGGCCCCTCGACTGCCAAGTACCTGCTGTTCTCCGGCGAGTCGATCGACGCGGCGCGGGCGCTGCGGACCGGGCTCGTGGACGAGGTGCTGCCCGCCGGTGAACTGGACGCGCGCGTCAAGGAGTTCACGCGCGTCCTGGCCTCGCGCTCGCTGCTCACGCAGGCAGCGGCGAAGGAGTTCGCGGGGCCCGGGGAAGGCCGGGAGGCCCACTGGGCCGAGCAGATGCGCGAGAGCGGCGACACCGCCGAGGGTGTCGCCGCCTTCCTGGAGCGCAGGCAGCCGCGGTTCGCGTGGACGCCGCCGCGGGGGTAGGTGCCCTCCGGTTACGCCTTCGCCCCCTCCTGCTCCTCGTCGTTGAAGCGGCTGCGGTCACGGAACATGCTCACGATGTGGGCAGGCGCCTTCTCCGGCGATCCGGCGTCGTAGGGCGGCTGGGGGTCGTACTCGATCATCAACTGGACGGTCTGCGCGCGCTCGTCGCCCGCGATCCTGCCGACCAGGGCGAGGCCCATGTCGATGCCCGCCGACACCCCGGCCGCCGTCACGTACTTGCCGTCGAAGACCACGCGCTGCCCCGTGGAGCGCGTGCCGAGCCGCTCCAGTTCCTCCAGGGCCAGCCAGTGCGAGGTCGCCGAGCGGTCCTTGAGGAGTCCGGCGGCGGCGAGGGCCAGGGAGCCCGTGCACACGGAGGTCGTCCAGGTGCTGGTGGTGTCGGCGGTGCGCAGCCAGCCGAGCAGCGATTCGTTCTCCATCTGGTCGCTCTGCCCGGGGCCTCCGGGGACCACCACGATGTCCGGGTGCGGCACCTCGGCGAAGGTCTTGTCGGCGACGAGGCCGAGCCGGCCGCTGTCGTCGCGCACGGTTCCGGCGCGCTCGGCGACGAAGACGACCTCGGCGTCCGGGATGCCGCTCAGTGTCTGGTACGGGCCGATGGCGTCCAGGACGGTGAAGCGTTCGTACAGGGCGATGGCGATCTGCATGCGGGCTCCTCGAAGGTGGGCCTGAGGGTCGACGGTGGGTCTTGAGTGGGTGGTCAGTGGGTGGTCCGGGTGGTCAGTGAGTGGTCAGTGGGTCGTGAGTGCGCCGCGGAAGCGGCGGCGGTACTCCGCCGGTGCCGTGCCGAGCGCCTTGACGAAGGCGCGGCGCATGGCCTCCGGGGTGCCGTAGCCGCAGGCGCGCGAGACCTGCTCGACGCCGTCGGCGGTGTCCTCCAGAAGCCTGCGCGCGTGCTCGACCCGGACGCGCTCGACGTACTTGCCCGGCGTCGTGCCGGTCTCCGCCTGGAAGGCGCGCGCGAAGTGCCGGGGGGAGAGCCGGGCGCGCTCGGCGAGCGCGTCCACGCTGAGGTCGCCGCCGGGGTGTTCGGTGATCCACTGCTGGACCTCGCGCAGCGGCTCCCGCCGGGCGGTCTGCACCGACAACTGGGCGCTGAACTGCGCCTGGTTGCCCGGCCGTCGCAGGAACACCACGAGGTAGCGGGCCACGGTCAGCGCGGTGTCCCGGCCCAGGTCCTCCTCGACCAGGGCGAGCGCGAGGTCGATGCCCGCCGTCACGCCCGCCGAGGTCGCGACATGGCCGTCGCGTACGTAGATGGGGTCCGGGTCCACGTCGATGTCCGGGTGGTTCCTGGCGAGGGTGTCGCAGTACGCCCAGTGGGTCGTCGCACGGCGCCCGTCGAGCAGGCCCGCGGCGGCAAGGAGCATGGCGCCGGTGCAGACCGAGACCAGGCGCCGGGCGCGCGGCGCGTGGGCGCGGAGCCAGGCGATCAGTTCGGCGTGCTCGTCGCGGGTGCCGGCGCCGCCCGGGACGAGGAGGGTGTGCGGGGCGCCCACGGCGGAGCCGTCAGTCGATGCCGTCAGCTCGGTCAGCGACACGTCCGGCACCAGTGTGAGCCCGCTGGACGTCCGGACGGGGGCGCCGTGCAGGGACGCGGTGCGCACCCGGTACGGCGCCTCGGGGCCATGGACGTGGCTCGCCCCTGTGAAGACCTCCAGAGGGCCGGTGACGTCGAGGCTCTGGACGCCGTCGAAGAGGACGACGAGGACGGTTCGCTGCTCCATGCACTCGATTCTTGGGGTGGGGGCGGGGTGGCCGCAATGACGGGCTCCCCACTATTCCTGCCATGATCGGCGTGCGGCGTGGGGTGGGTGGTTCGCCAGATTGCCCTTCACGTCATACCGACCAGTCGGTAACGTATGGGCATGACCTCTTCGACGACCGCCGCGCCGACCGGCACACCCCTGCCCCCGCGCGCGGGACGGCGCTGCTACAGCGTGCTCAACGCCATCCACACCCCGCACTATTTCTCCCCCGACGCGGGCCGTGAGCTGGCCGAGCTCGGCATCACGCACCCCAAGGCCGTCAACTTCGCCATCCGGGCGGCGGCGATGGGGGCCGTGGGCGCGGGCACGGTGACGGCCGCGTTCTACAACTACAAGCCGGAGGTCGTCGCCCGGTTCGTGCCCGACGTATGGCGCACCGCGTCCCCCGAGGACGTGCTTGCCGCCCGGCTGCGCGCCGTCGACTCCACCCTGCGGCGGCTCCTCGGGGACGAGGCACTGGCGTCGCCGGAGATGGCGGAGGCGGCCCGGCTCGCCCTGGAGGCCGCGGAGGCGTGCTCGCCGAGCGGGCGTCCGCTGTACGCGGCGCACGCCGCCCTGCCCGTGCCCGACGAGCCGCACCTGGCGTACTGGCACGCGGCGACGCTGCTGCGCGAGCACCGGGGCGACGGCCACCTCGCCGCACTCCTGGACGCCGAACTCGACGCCGTGGAGGCCCTGGTGAGCCACACCGCCACGGGCAAGAGCATGACCCCGAAGTGGAACCTGAACACCCGCGGCTGGACCCAGGAGGACTGGGACGCGGCCGTCGAGCGGCTGCGCGGGCGCGGACTCGTGGACGGCACCGGCGAGTTGACGGAGGCGGGCGTCGCGCTGCGCAAGCAGATCGAGGAGCGGACCGACCGCCTGGACCGGGCGCCCTACGAGCACCTCGGCACGGCCGGTGTGGAGCGGCTCACGGAGTTGGGCACCGTCTTCGCGGGTGCGGTGGTGCAGGCGGGCGCGTTCCCCGGGGACCTGCTCGGCAAGGGCTGAGCTTCTCGGGCGGCTCCCGAAGCATGTGCCCCGGACCCCGGGGTACTCGCCCGTCCCGCGGCCTCGAACCACTCCTCCGTGAAACGTGAAAGGGGGCCGGGGAGACGAAGGGAGAACCTCGTGTTCCGTGCGATCGCAGATGTGCTGCGCCAGATCGCTGGGGCCATCGCCACCGTGGTCACCCTGCCGTTCCGGGCGCTGGCCCGGCTGTTCGGCGGAGCGTCACGTTCCGGACGCCGGTCGGGCCGCGGCCGCCGGGTCTGACCGCGCGACCGGCCGGGTCCGGCTGTCCCATGGGCCGGGTCCGGCCGCACCACCGCCGGGTCTGACTGCCTCACTGTCGGTGCCACCTGCCACAATTGCCGGGCAACCTCAGTGAGAAGGCGGTACCGGAACGTGACGACCACCCCAGCGTCCATCGAAAGCAGGATCGCCGAGGAGCTCGGCGTGCGGGAGCGGCAGGTGAAGGCCGCCGTGGACCTGCTCGACGGCGGGTCGACGGTGCCCTTCATCGCGCGCTACCGCAAGGAAGCCACCGAGATGCTCGACGACGCGCAGCTGCGCACGCTCGAGGAGCGGCTGCGCTATCTGCGGGAGCTCGAGGAGCGGCGGAGCGCCATCCTCGACTCCGTGCGCGAGCAGGGCAAGCTCACCGACGAGCTGGAGGCCCGCATCCGCGAGGCCGACACCAAGGCCCGCCTCGAAGACATCTATCTGCCCTTCAAGCCGAAGCGGCGCACGAAGGCGCAGATCGCCCGCGAGGCCGGGCTCGAACCGCTGGCCGAGGGGCTGCTGTCGGACCCCACGGTGGAGCCGCTCGCGGCCGCCGCCGCGTTCGTCGACGCCGACAAGGGCGTCGCCGAACCGCAGGCCGCGCTCGACGGCGCCCGTGCCATTCTCACCGAGCGCTTCTCCGAGGACGCCGACCTCATCGGTGAGCTGCGCGAGCGCATGTGGGTGCGCGGGCGGCTCGCCGCGAAGGTGCGCGACGGCAAGGAGGAGGCGGGCGCCAAGTTCGCCGACTACTTCGACTTCGCCGAGCCGTTCACCGACCTGCCCTCGCACCGCATCCTCGCTATGCTGCGCGGCGAGAAGGAGGACGTGCTCGACCTGGTCCTCGAGCCGGAGGAGCCGAGCGATCCGGCCGCCCCGGTCGTCCCCACAGTTCCGTCTGCGTATGAAGGCTCCATCGCCCAGCGCTTCGGGGTCGCCGATCGCGGGCGTCCCGCCGACAAGTGGCTGGGCGACACGGTCCGTTGGGCCTGGCGGACCCGGATCCTGGTGCACCTCGGCATCGACCTGCGGCTTCGGCTGCGTACGGCCGCGGAGGACGAGGCGGTGCGGGTGTTCGCCGCGAACCTGCGCGACCTGCTGCTCGCCGCCCCCGCGGGCACGCGCGCGACGCTCGGCCTCGACCCCGGTTTCCGTACGGGCGTGAAGGTCGCCGTCGTGGACGCCACCGGCAAGGTCGTGGCGACGGACACGATCCACCCGCACGTCCCGGCGAACAAGTGGGACCAGTCCCTTGCCACCCTCGCGAAGCTCGCCAAGGAGCACGACGTCGACCTGGTCGCGATCGGCAACGGCACGGCGTCCCGCGAGACCGACAAGCTCGCCGGTGAACTGATCACCAAGCACCCGGAGTTGAAGCTCACCAAGGTGATGGTGTCCGAGGCGGGCGCGTCGGTGTACTCGGCGTCGGCGTTCGCCTCGCAAGAGCTGCCCGAACTCGACGTGTCGCTGCGCGGCGCCGTGTCCATCGCACGGCGCCTCCAGGACCCGCTCGCCGAGCTGGTGAAGATCGACCCGAAGTCCATCGGCGTGGGGCAGTACCAGCACGACCTGTCGGAGGTGAAGCTCTCCCGCTCCCTCGACGCGGTCGTGGAGGACTGTGTGAACGGCGTCGGCGTGGACGTGAACACGGCGTCCGCCCCGCTGCTCGCCCGGGTGTCCGGCATCGGCTCCGGCCTCGCCGAGAACATCGTGGCGCACCGTGACGCGAACGGCCCGTTCAAGAGCCGCAAGGGCCTCAAGGACGTGCCCCGCCTCGGCCCGAAGGCGTACGAACAGTGCGCGGGCTTCCTGCGCATCCGCGACGGCGACGACCCGCTGGACGCGTCCAGCGTGCACCCCGAGGCGTATCCCGTGGTGCGGCGCATGGCGGGCACCGCGGGCGGTGACGTCGGCGCGCTGGTCGGCAACACGGCGACGCTGCGCGCCCTGAAGCCCGCCGAGTTCGTGGACAACGTGTTCGGTCTTCCGACCGTCACCGACATCCTCAAGGAGCTGGAGAAGCCGGGCCGCGACCCGCGCCCGGCCTTCAAGACGGCGACCTTCATGGACGGCGTCGAGAAGATCTCCGACCTCGCCTCCGGGATGGTCCTCGAAGGCGTCGTCACGAACGTCGCCGCGTTCGGCGCGTTCGTGGACATCGGCGTCCACCAGGACGGCCTCGTCCACGTGTCGGCCATGTCCAAGACCTTCGTCAAGGACCCGCGCGACGTGGTCAAGCCGGGCGACATCGTCAAGGTGAAGGTCCTCGACGTGGACGTACCGCGCAAGCGGATCTCCCTGACGCTCAGGCTCGACGACGAGGCGTCCCAGGACTCGGCCGCGGGCGGCGGAGCCGGCGGCGCCCGCAGGGAGCGCGGCGGACGTCCGCCGCAGCAGCGCAGGGAGCAGGGTCAGGGTCAGGGTCGGGGCGGCCAGGGTCAGGGGCAGGGCCGGGGCGGCCAAGGCCAGGGTCAGGGCCGCGGTGGCCAGGCCCGAGGACAGGGCCAGGGCCAGGGCGGCGGCAGGCCCCAGCGCCAGCAGCGGCAGGGCCCGCCGCCGGCGAACGACGCGATGGCGGAGGCGCTGCGCCGGGCCGGTCTGGTGGACCCGAAGCGGCGCTGACGCGGCGAGGGTGACGGGCACGGGGGCTGTGGCCTGGGGCTACGGCCCCCGTGCATGTCGGCGGACGGCCCGCAGGCGCGCCGGGCGGCTCCCGTCACCCCAAGCCCGCGGAACTCCCGGGGACGGTGTGACCACGGAGGTCACGGCGACGGTTCCTCCGGTCAGGTCAACGCGACGGTTCCGTCACCCTGCCCCCAGCCACCTCCAAGCGGCGCGTGACGCTCACCGCGTCGAGCATGCGGCGGTCGTGGGTGACCAGGAGGAGTGTGCCTGTGTAGGAGTCCAGGGCCGATTCGAGTTGTTCGATGGCGGGGAGGTCGAGGTGGTTGGTCGGCTCGTCGAGGACCAGGAGGTTCACGCCTCGGCCCTGGAGCAGGGCCAGGGCGGCGCGGGTGCGTTCGCCCGGTGACAGGGTCACGGCGGACCGCAGGACGTGGTCGGCCTTGAGGCCGAACTTGGCGAGCAGCGTGCGGACTTCGGCGGGGTCGGTGTCCGGCACGGCCGCGCGGAACGCGTCGAACAGCGACTCCGCGCCGTGGAACAGGGCGCGGGCCTGGTCGACCTCGCCCACGACGACGCCCGAGCCGAGCGCCGCGTGCCCCTCGTCCACCGGGACGCGGCCGAGCAGCGCGGCGAGCAGGGTCGACTTGCCCGAGCCGTTGGCGCCGGTGATGGCGACGCGGTCGGCCCAGTCGAGCTGGAGGTCGACCGGCCCGAGCGCGAACGTCCCGCGGCGGACGACCGCGCCGCGCAGGGTGGCCACGACCGTGCCGGAGCGCGGTGCCGTCGCGATCTCCATGCGCAGCTGCCACTCCTTGCGGGGCTCCTCGACGACGTCGAGGCGCTCGATCATCCGCTGGGTCTGGCGCGCCTTCGCGGCCTGCTTCTCGCTGGCCTCGCTGCGGAACTTGCGGCCGAGCTTGTCGCTGTCGGTGGCCTTGCGGCGGGCGTTCTTCACGCCCTTGTCCATCCAGGACCGCTGCATCTGGGCGCGGTCCTGGAGGGCGGAGCGCTTGTCGGCGTACTCCTCGTACTCGTCACGGGCGTGCCTGCGCGAGACCTCGCGCTCCTCCAGATACGCCTCGTACCCACCGCCGTAGAGGTTGATCTGCTGCTGCGCCAGGTCGAGTTCGAGGACCTTGGTGACCGTGCGGGCCAGGAACTCGCGGTCGTGGCTCACCACGACGGTGCCCGCGCGCAGTCCGCGTACGAAGGCCTCCAGGCGCTCCAGGCCCGCCAGGTCCAGGTCGTTGGTGGGCTCGTCGAGCAGGAACACGTCGTAGCGGGACAGCAGCAGCGAGGCGAGGCCCGCGCGGGCGGCCTGGCCGCCGGAGAGCGCCGTCATCGGGTGGTCGAGGCCCACGTCGAGGCCGAGCGAGTCGGCGACCTCCTCGGCGCGTTCGTCGAGGTCGGCGCCGCCGAGGGCGAGCCACCGCTCCAGGCTGTGGGCGTACGCGTCGTCGGCGCCGGGCGCGCCCTCGACCAGCATCTCGGTCGCCTCGTCCATGGCGGTCTGCGCGGCGGCGACGCCGGTGCGGCGGGCCAGGAAGGCGTGGATCGTCTCGCCGGGGCGGCGCTCGGGCTCCTGGGGCAGGTGGCCGACCGACGCCGACGGGGGCGACAGGCTGAGGGCGCCGGACTCCGGGGTGTCCAGGCCCGCGAGGAGGCGCAGGAGGGTGGACTTCCCGGCGCCGTTGGCGCCGACGAGGCCGATGACGTCGCCGGGGGCGACGACGAGGTCAAGGCCCTCGAAGAGGGTGCGGTCGCCGTGGCCGGCGGCGAGGTGCTTCGCGACAAGTGTGGCGTTCATCAGGTGCATGAGCCTAATGCGGCGCCCGCCCGCCACAGGACCAGGGCCGCCACGGGCCGCCCGCGCTCAGGGCGACCCGGGCGACGACACAAGGACGCTGTCCGGCGTCCGCGCCACCACGAACTGGGACTTGCCCGGCAGGGCGACCCGGTGCTCACCGGGTTCGAGGACCGCGTCGAGGACCTCGTGGACACGGGTGCGCAGCAGCCGGTCGACGCGGTAGGCGGTGAGCCGCACCCGGCAGGTCGAGGTGACCTCGGTGACCACCGCGTCACCGGAGAGCACCAGCCGCGTGAGGCGCCGCTGCGCCCGCGGGCTGCGGTCGAGGGCGTACTCGATCTGGGCGACGAGCAGCGGAACGATGGGCGCGAGCCCGTCGACGTACGCCACCTCGACCCCCGCCCCCTCGAAGGCGGCCCGCACCGCGTCCCGGGTCCGCTCCGGCACCGCGCGCCCGAACGCCACGGCGCCGTACGTCCGCAGCTCCTCCTCCGGCACCCCGGCCGCGTCCGCCGCGATCTCCGCGCCGATGCCGATGGTCCGCAGCGCCGCCGCGAGCTTGGCGAGCAGCGCCACCCGCGCCCCGATGAGCAGCACGCGCCGCCGCCCGGAGTCGGGCCCGACCCCTTCGAGCAGCCGCCCGAGCTCCTCGCGGTACTCGCCGCCGCGGAAGCGGAAGGGACCTATGCCGCGGTAGCCGTTCAGCTCCAGGTCGGCGTGGTCGGAGGTCTGCCAGGCGAAGTCCCGCCAGACATAGTCCTCGCCCTCGTCGCCGACACGGTCGATGACGGCCGTGACGGCCCCGCACTCCAGGCCCTCGCACTCGGGACAGCCGTAGATCACATACCGCCCGTCGTGCAGCGGGGCCTCGGCTTCGAGCAGGAGCCTGCGCACATGGGTGGTGAAGATCGCCGGCGGGATGTCGGAGGCGAGCGGGGACACGGCGTCGAGGTCGGCGAGCTGGAACAGCAGCGGGCGGCCGTTCACGATGAAGTCGACGAAGTCACGGTGCACTTGGTAGTCACCGTTGGCGAGAACTCCACCGGCGCGCATCGCCGGTGCCAGGCCGAAGGTCGCGTATTCGGCAGACATGCTGTGAGTATCCCCACCCGGTGGCGGGTCTGCGCACGGCATGACGCATTCCGCTACGTTTCCGGGATGGGTGGGAGCCGCAGGACCGATGTGATCGTCGTGGGCGGTGGGGTCGTCGGACTCACCACCGCCGTGGTGCTCGCGGAGCGCGGCCGCCGCGTCCGCGTCTGGACGCGGGACCCGGCCGGGCGCACGACCTCGGCCGTTGCGGGCGGCCTGTGGTGGCCCTATCGCATCGAACCCGAGGCGCTGGTGGGCGAGTGGTCGCTCGCGTCCCTCGCGGTGTACGAGGAGTTGGCGGCGGAAGCGGAACACACGGGCGTACGCATGGTCGAGGGCGTACACGCCGACACCGTGCTGGACGGGCTCGGGCCCTGGGCGGCGCGGGTGCCGGGGCTGCGCGCGGCGACCGGCGCGGAGTACGCGGGGGTCGGGCTGTGGGCGCGGCTGCCGCTGATCGACATGCCGGCGCATCTGGCGTGGCTGCGCCGGCGGCTGCTCGCGGCGGGCGGGACGGTCGAGCGGCGGACGGCGCGCGGCTTCGACGAGGCGTTCGGCGAGGCGCCGGCCGTCGTCAACTGCGCGGGCCTGGGCGCCCGGGATCTCGTGCCGGACAGCGCTGTGCGCCCCGTGCGGGGGCAGCTGGTGCTGGTGGAGAACCCGGGGATCCGTACGTGGTTCACGGCCGCGGACTCCGCGTCGGCGACGACGACGTACTTCATGCCGCAGCCGGGGCGGCTCGTCCTCGGGGGCACGGCGGACGACGGCGACTGGTCGCTCGATCCGGATCCGGCGGTGGCGGCGGCGATCGTGGAGCGGTGCGCGCGGGTGCGTCCGGAGATAGCGACGGCGCGGGTGCTCGGGCACCTGGTGGGGCTGCGGCCCGCCCGCCCGGCGGTGCGCCTGGAGCGCGAACCGCGGGACGGCGGGCGGACGCTGGTGCACAACTACGGTCACGGCGGGGCCGGGGTGACCGTGGCGTGGGGCTGTGCGCGGGCGGCGGCGCGGCTCGTAGAGGAGCCCGCCGCCGCCTGACACACGTGCGCCCGTGACGGGCGGTCGGAGCACCACCGGCCGTGGCGCTCCGGGGTACCGGCCATGGCCCGGGGGCCCTGGCCGGTACCGGATCTCAGCGGGCCGGGTCGGGGCGCGGTTCGGCGCCCGTGTCCGCGTCGCCGTCCGCGTCGCCGTTCTCGGACGGGCCGATCTGGAGCTCGAACTCGCCCACGCCGTACTGCTCGTGACCGGCGATGACGGCCTTCTCGACGGCTTCCGTGCCGTGTTCGCCGCGCACGATGAGCGGGTCGTGGCGCAGGTCCCGCATCAGCGCCACACACATCCCGATCATCACGAGGGTGAATGGCGCCGCGACAAGAATCGTCAGATTCTGCAAGCCCTTGAGGGCGTTGTCCTCCCCGTCGCCGATGAGCAGCATGATCGCGGCGACCGCGCCCGTGAGCACGCCCCAGAACACGACCACCATCCTGCCGGGTTCGAGCGAGCCCTTCTGGGAGAGCGTGCCCATGACGATCGACGCGGCGTCCGCGCCGGACACGAAGAAGATGCCGACGAGAATCATCACGAGCAGGCTGGTGGCCGTCGCGATGGGGTACTCGTGCAGCAGGCCGAAGAGCTGTGCCTCGGGAGTGTCGTCGCCCTTGAGGCCGCCGCCCTCCTTGACCTTCATCGCGCTGCCGCCGAAGACGGCGAACCAGATCAGGCTGACGGTGCTCGGCACCAGGATGACGCCACCCACGAACTGCCGGATGGTGCGGCCGCGGCTGATGCGCGCGATGAACATGCCGACGAAGGGCGTCCAGGAGATCCACCAGGCCCAGTAGAAGACCGTCCAGCCACTCAGCCAGGCCGCGACGCCTTCACCGCTTGAGGCCTCCGTGCGCCCGATGAGCTGCGGCAGATCGTCGAGGTACGCGCCGATCGAGGTGGGCAGCAGATCGAGGATGATGACCGTCGGGCCCGCGATGAACACGAAGACGACCAGGAGCAGCGCGAGCACCATGTTGATGTTCGACAGCCACTGGATGCCCTTCTCCACACCGGAGACGGCGGACGCCACGAACGCCACGGTGAGGACGGCGATGATGCTGACGAGCAGTCCGGTGCCCGCCTTGTCCATCCAGTCCAGTTCCTCGAAGCCGCTGCCGATCTGCAGGGCGCCGAGGCCAAGCGAGGCGGCGGAGCCGAAGAGCGTGGCGAAGATGGCGATGATGTCGATGACCCGGCCCCACGCGCCGTGCGCGTGCTTCTCGCCGATGAGCGGCACGAAGACGGAGCTGATGGTCTGGCGCCGGTTCCGGCGGAACGTGCTGTAGGCGATGGCGAGGCCGACGACCGCGTAGATCGCCCAGGGGTGCAGCGTCCAGTGGAACAGGGTGGTCGCCATGGAGGTCTCCATGGCGGCCGCCTTGTCCGCGGGGTCGGTGCCGGGCGGCGGCGTGGTGAAGTGGGCCAGCGGCTCGCTCACTCCGTAGAACATCAGGCCGATGCCCATGCCGGCGCTGAACATCATCGCGACCCAGGACACGGTGCGGAACTCGGGCTCCTCGCCCTCCTTGCCGAGCGTGATCTTGCCGTACCGGCTGACGGCGAGCCACAGGGCGAATACCACGAAGCCGGACGCCGCCAGCATGAAGAACCAACCACCGTTGTGGATCAGGTCTTCGAGCATGTCCGACGAGATGTCTTCGAGGGTGTCCGTCGCGGTGGCGCCCCAGACCACGAAGGCGAGGGTCAGTCCGGCGGTGACGCCGAAGACCACGCGGTCGGTCTGCGGGGGCCGGCCGCCGGGGAGGCCCGCCGATGTCGGCGGGCCTCCTCCGGCGTCCGCTTTCTGGGATTCCTGGGTCACAAGTGCACCTTTCGCGGAGTGTTTGATCGTCGTGGTGTTTCTCCGCTACCCCCTACCACATGTGACGTGCGCTCCGATGCCTCAACAGTCGGTGTCGGGCTGCCCCGTGACGAGGTGATAGGGCGCGCGTTCGTCCAGGAGCAGCGGTACGAGCGCACGTGCGGGCTGCCGCAACGGCACGAGCAGGCCCGTGCCGTCCCGCTTCACGGTAACGCCGTGGAGGCCGAGTTCATCCTTGACGTCGGCGAACTGTTGAGGTGTCAGCCGGTAGCCGCAGGCCGGATCGTCGATGACTTCGCCGGGTTCGGCGGGGTCGTTGTCGGCGCCGCCCAGGTAGACGGGTCCGCGGTCGCGCAGTCCGGCGAGACGGGATGCGGTGCTCGCCGCCTCGAGCTGCCACCGGTTCTCGTCCGCGTACGAGAACAGGCCGTCGAGGGCGGAGAGTTGGGAGTGCACCCGGCGGCGGTTGTTCAGGGCCTCGTCGTTCTTCTCGGCGTCCGTGAGGGGGTCGACGCGGCTTTCTATGAGGAGCCCGGCGGCGTGCTTGAGGCCGGAGGCGTTGCGCAGGATGCGCTCCTGGCCGTCGCCCGCGACCTGTTTGATGGGCTCACCGGTGACGGGGTCGGTCCAGATGCCGTACGTGCCCGTGGTGTAGCCGTCGGCCTCGGCGGCGGGCCTGACGTAGTCGAGCGAGAGCTTCTTGGCCTCGTCGTGCACCGCGCCGTAGGTGTTCAGGTTGCGCGGCCAGAGGTCGAAGAGGTCCTTGTCGTAGAACTTGGGGGTGGCGCCGTACTCGTGCAGGTCGTAGATGGCGTCGGGCTTGCGGTCGCGGATGACGGCGGCCATCGCGCGGCCCTCGGCGGTGGCGAGGGCGATGTGGTCGCGGTTGATGTCGACGCCGTCGGAGTTGCCGCGGGTGTTCGCGGCGCGCCCGTCGGGGTTGGCGGTGGGCACGACGAGGAGCGTGGTGCGGGACAGGAACCGCTTGGTCTTCTTGTCCTTGGCGTACGCCAGGTCGCGGACGGTGGTCAGGCAGGCCTCGCGGCCCGACGGTTCGTCGCCGTGCTGGCTGCACACGAGCAGCACGGTGCTCGCGGTGCGGCGCTCGCCTATGCGGACGAGCTGCACGGGCCGGTCCTGCTTGGTGGTGCCGATGCGGGTCAGGGACACGCGGTCGGTGGCCTTGTCGATGGTCTTCAGGAGCTTCTGCTCCTCGGGCCGGCTGGTCCAGCGCGCCCCGTTGGTCTCCTCGAAGCCGGTGCGCGGCGGTGCGGGCGCCGCCTGCGCGGGCGCCGCGAGGAGCGGCGCGGCGAGGACGGCACAGGCGCCGGTCAGGGCGAGGGCGCGGATGCGGGGTCTCATGAAGTACGGCCTCCAGGGACGCGGTCGATCGGACGCGGCGGTGCGACACCGTCGAGCCGGGACTCGCGCGGTGCGGGGATACGCGGGGCGGTGGTGAGGGCCTTGGCGCCGCCGACGAGCGGGACGCGGGCGACGGTGCGGGCGAGGTCGACGGTGAGGCCGGGGGTGTCGGCCGGGGGCAGGATGAGGTTCCGGTCGGTGCCGCCGACGATCAGCGCGAGCCGGTGGCCCTTCGGTACGACGTGGTCGCTCGCGGCGAGGTCGAGGGTGATGGTGTACGCCTTGCCGGGGGTCAGCGGGCCGCCCTGCTGGTCGGAGGCGTGGTTGCCGAGGTCGGCCCAGCCGCGGCTGAAGATGGTGTAGTCGACGTCGGCGGTCCTGGCCGCGGTGTTCTTGAAGCAGGAGCTGTCGCCGGTCGTGCTCGACCCCCAGCAGGAGCGGTCGGGGAGCGTGTTGATGCCCTCGTCGTCGTGGGCGTAGTCGCGGATGGTGTCGGGGCCGAGGTCGACGAGGACGGCGCTCAGGTGGGCCGTGGGCGTCGTGGGCGTCACCGTGACGGTCACCCGTGAGGAGCCGGAGACCCGCAGGTCGCGGGTGAGCGGCTTGGTGGTGAACCCGGCCTTGGCGGGCGTGGACGTGTCGATGGCCGCGGCCCAGTCGGTCTCGCCGAGCCGCCGGTCGTCGGTGAACGTCTCGGTGCCCTTGCCGCGGCTCGTGCCGAGGGTGCCGACGCCGGGCGCGGTGCCCTTGGCGGGGCGCAGCGCGGTGGTGTGGGTGGAGCGGGGCGGCCAGGTGCGGTCGGTGGTCCAGCGGTCGGGGGCGCGCTCGATGTCGGCCATGGGCTCGCGGTCGATGCCGTTGCGGTAGCCGAGGAGTTCATGGTCGAACCAGCGGTGCAGGGTGCGCACCCAGTCGGCGCGCCGGAAGTCGAACGGGTCGACGTGTCCGGTCTGGCTCAGCCAGATCTTCCGCTGCACGCCCGCGTCGGCCAGCGCGTCCCACCACCGCCCGAAGTGCTTGGTGCGCACGTTCAGGTCCTGAAGCCCGTGCACCACGAAGACGCTGGCCTTGACCTTGCGGGCGTCGGGGACGTGGTCGCGCTCGGTCCACAGGGGGGTCCAGTCGCCGCTGCGGGGCGCGCCGTCGATCAGCTTCTTCTGTACGTGGCCGCAGCGGGCGCGGGCCTCGGGGCTCTCCACGTAGTCGGACAGCCACTCGGGGCCGCCCTGCAGCGGGGCGCCCTTGGCGAAGTAGTAGTCGTACCAGGAGGAGATGGCGCCGATCGGCACGATCGTCTCCAGGCCCTCGACGCCGGTCGCGGCGACGCCGTTGGCGACGGTGCCGTCGTAGCTCTTGCCGATCATGCCGGTGCGGCCGTTGGTCCAGTTCGCGTCGGCGCGCTTCTCGCCGGTGCGCGAGGTGTAGGCGCGGGCGCGGCCGTTGAGCCAGTCGACGACGGCCTTGGCGGACTTGACGTCGGAGCGGCCGCCGACGTCGACACACCCGGCGGACCGGTTGGTGCCCGCGAGGTCGACGGCGACGAAGGCGTAGCCGCGGGGCACGAAGTAGTTGTCGTAGTAGAGCGGGAACCGCACGGGCTTGCCGCTCGCGTCGTACGTCTTCTTCTGGCTCTCGTTGCCGCGCCCGCAGCAGGAGTAGTACGGGCTGGCGTCCATGATCACGGGTATCTTCCGGCCCTGCCGGGCCGGTTCGCGGGGCCGGACTATGTCGACGGCGACGCGGTCGGGGGTGCCGTCCGCGTCGCCGTCGATCCGGATGTCGACCCACACGGACTCGCGTATCGCGTCCGCGTAGGAGTAGACGGGTCTGCTCTCCTTGGCCCGGCCTGCCGCCTCGGGGGCCGTCTGCGTGCGCGGCGCGGAGTGCGCGGCGCCGCCCGGCGACAGGAGGGTGGCGAGCAGGGCGGCAAGGGCCGCCGCCAGGAGAGTTCTCCAGGTCGTCGAGGTCGTCAGGCGCGTGCGTCGCGCGCGTATCGGCATGCGCGGAAGGTACACGCGTCAACAGCCGCCGGAAAGAGGGCCGCAGGTGTGTCCGAAAGGTCCATGGGGCGTGTTCGCACATGTCGGCCGAATGGCGATCGTGTGACATATGCGGCCATGGACATGGCCAGGGGTGACAGTGCTCAATAGGGTCGTCGCATCGTGAGCTTCAACCCCCCGCACCGCTCGTTGACTTGATGACTTGGAGAAACTCCGTGCACCGCAGACTCATCGCCCCTGGCGCGCTCGCGGCCTCGCTCGTCCTGCTGGCGATCCCGGCATCGGCCGCCGACTTCTCGCCCGGGGCCCCCGGGGCGGGCGACCCCTATTACCCGGACGCCGGCAACGGCGGTTACGACGTCTCGCACTACGACCTGCGCCTGAAGTACCAGCCGAAGACGGACCTGTTGGAGGGCACGGCCACCCTGCAGGCCACCACCACGCAGGACCTCTCGCGCTTCAACCTCGACTTCGGCCTGAAGGTCAGCGAGGTCCGCGTGAACGGCAAGAAGGCGGCGTTCGCGAAGACCGGCGAGCAGGAGCTGGAGATCACGCCGAAGGCGGGCCTGGCCAAGGGCAGTTCCGTGTCGATCGTGGTCCGCTACGCGGGCAAGCCCTCCGAGGTGAAGATCCACGGCTTCACCGCGTGGCAGCGCACCCCCGACGGCGGCGTGGCGGCCCAGGAGCCGGAGTCGTCGGCCTGGTGGTTCCCGGGCAACGACCACCCGCGCGACAAGGCGACGTACGACGTGTCGGTGTCCGTGCCCGACGGCACGCAGGCCATCTCCAACGGCGTGCTGCAGTCGCAGTCCTCCAAGCTCGGCTGGACGCGCTACAACTGGCGCTCCAACAAGCCGCAGGCCACGTATCTCGCGACGCTCGCCGTCGGCAAGTTCGACATCACGACGGACAAGACCGAGAACGGTCTGCCCGTCCTCAACGCCTACAGCAAGGACCTCGGCGACAACGCGGGGGCCGCGCGCGCCAGCATCGAGCGGACCACCGAGGTCGCCGAGTGGCTGGAGGAGGTCTTCGGCAAGTACCCCTTCAACGCCCTTGGCGGATACGTCCCGAACGTGCCCACCAGCTTCGCCCTGGAGACCCAGACCCGGCCGTTCTACAGCCCGAAGGCCTTCGCCAACGGCTCCAACGTCTCCATCGTGGTGCACGAGCTGGCCCACCAGTGGTACGGCGACAGCGTCTCCGTGGAGAACTGGAAGGACATCTGGGTCAACGAGGGCTTCGCCCGCTACAGCCAGTGGCTGTGGTCCGAGAAGGAGGGCGAGGGCACGGCGCAGGAGCTCGCCGACTACGTGTACGCGAACAACGCGGCGGACTCCCCCTTCTGGCAGGTCAAGCCCGGTGACCCGGGTCCGGACAACCAGTTCCACATCGCCGTGTACGACCGCGGGGCGCTCGCCCTGCAGGCGCTGCGCAACGAGATCGGCGACAAGGCGTTCTTCCGCATCCTGAAGGGCTGGCCGAAGGACCGCGCGTACGGCAACGCCTCGGTGCGGGACTTCGTGACGTACGCCGAGAAGGCCAGCGGCAAGCCGCTCTCCGCGCTCTTCGACACCTGGCTCTACCAGGCGGGCAAGCCGGGCAAGCCCGCCGCGACGGACGCCGGGGTCGCCCGGTCCGCCGCCGCGGGCGCGGTGGCGAAGCCGAAGTCCTGGAAGAAGATCGCGGCGACGAACTCGCTGCACGACCACGAGGCCGGGGCCGGGCACGCCAAGGGCCACGACCACTGACGTCGGCGCCGCTTCATGGCGGTCCCCCGCCCGTCCGTTCAGCGGGCGGGCGGGCGGGACCGCCGGGCGCGGTGGGCCAGTGGGGCGTAGCGGAGGCGCGAGGGCAGGCGGGGGGACACCCAGCGGACCACGCGGCCGAAGCGGCGCAGGCGGCGCTCCTGCGCGGGCGTCCACGCGAGGCCGATCGCCGCGCGGGCGTCGGCGGGCATCAGGCCCACGGTGAGGAACCGCCGGAACCGGGCGAGGCCGGGCAGCAGCACGGGCCACAGCACCCGCAGGACGAGCCGGACAGCCCGTGGGCCGCGGTCGGGCGGCGGCACCCAGCGGTCGACGGCGACGAGGTCACGTACGACCTCCGTCTCTTCGAGCTCCTCGGCCAGCACACGCCGGTAGTACGGCCAGAACTCCTCCAGGGACTGCGGCATGTCCCGGTCGTGGAGCCCGAGCACCCGGCCCACCTGGAGCCACTCCGCGTACAGCTGCCGCTCCTGCGCGGGCGTGAACGGCTGCCCCAGGTAGACCCGGGAGTGCCGGTAGACGGGGAACCCGGTGGCGTGCACCCACGCGTAGTTCGCGGGTGTGAGCGCGTGATAGTCCCGCCCGCGGGTGTCGGTGCCCCGGATGTCCCGGTGCAGCGCGCGCAGCCGGCGCCCTTCCGCCGCAGCGGCCTCTCCCCCGTACACCCAGAGCTGCAGGGACCGCAGCGACCGCTCGCCCCGGCCCCACGGGTCGGTGCGGAACACCGAGTGTGCGTCGACGCCCGCCCCGACGGCGGGATGCGCCACTTGCATGGCCATCGCGGCGGGCAGGGCGAGGAGCGTGCGGTACTCACCGGCGATGTCCCACAGGATCCCGTCGGGCGGGGGCGGGGGCGGCTCGGGGTCGGGCACGTCTCCAGTATGCGGCGGTGTGCCCGCCCGGTGCGCGGCGCCCGGGAGCCGTGCGGACACGGCAGCGGGCGGCGCCCCGAAGGACACCGCCCGCTGCCGAAATCCCCGCCCCGGCGGGAACTACTTGCTGAGCTCGGCCGCCTCGCGCTCGGTGTCGCGGTCGGCCTTGCGGCGGATCGCCCACCAGCCGACGGTGAGCGCGGCCGCCACGATCGGGATGAGGAAGAGCGTCTTGCGGCCCACCTCGGCGTCCTTCCACATCAGGCCGAGCACGGCCAGCAGGAAGGCGATCGTGACGTACTGCGTGACGCCACTGCCGGGAAGGCGGAAGCTCGGCCTGGTCAGGTGGCCTTCCTTGGCCCTGCGGACGAAGGCGAGGTGGCAGACCATGATGCTGATCCAGGTGCCGATGATGCCGAGCGACGCCACGTTCAGGACGATCTCGAAGGCCTGGTCCGGGACCACGCGGTTCAGCGCGACGCCGAGGACACCCACCGAGGCGGTGAGCAGGATGCCGCCGTAGGGCACCTGGTTGCGGTTCATCTTCGCCGTGAACTTCGGGGCGGAGCCCGCCATCGCCATGGAGCGCAGGATGCGTCCTGTGGAGTACAGGCCGGAGTTCAGCGAGGACATGGCGGCGGTGAGGACGACGAAGTTCATCACGTCACCGGCGCCCGAGACGCCGATCTTGGAGAGCACGGTGACGAAGGGGCTCTCGTCGGCCGAGTAGACCGAGCCGGGGAGCAGCAGCGCGAGCAGCACGACCGAGCCGACGTAGAACACACCCACGCGCCACATGATCGAGTTCACCGCGCGCGGGACGACCTTCTGCGGGTCCTTGGTCTCACCCGCGGCGACACCGACCAGCTCCAGGGACGCGTACGCGAAGACGACGCCCTGGAGGACGATCACGACCGGCATCAGGCCGTTCGGCAGGAAGCCGCCGTGGTCGGTGATCATGTTCATGCCCGGCGTCTCGCCGCCCACCTTGTGCTGGGTGGAGACGAGGAAGATGCCGATGAACATGAAGGCGACGAGCGCCGCGACCTTGATGATCGCGAACCAGAACTCCATCTCGCCGAACCACTTCACGGAGATGAGGTTCACGGCGAGGACCACAGCGAGCGCGGCCAGCGCGAGCAGCCACTGCGGGATGTCCGTGAAGAAGCTCCAGTAGTGGGTGTAGAGCGCGATGGCCGTGATGTCGGCGATGCACGTCGTCGACCAGTTGAGGAAGTACATCCAGCCGGCGACGTAGGCGCCCTTCTCGCCCAGGAACTCACGGGCGTAACTGACGAAGGAGCCGGACGAGGGCCGGTAGAGGACCATCTCGCCGAGGGCGCGGACCACGAAGAACGCGATGATGCCGCACACGAGGTACGCGACGGCGAGCGCGGGGCCCGCCGAGTGGAGGCGGCCACCCGCCCCGAGGAACAGGCCGGTACCGATCGCGCCACCGATCGCGATCATGTTGACGTGGCGGCCCTTGAGGTCCTTGCTGTAACCGGCGTCGCCCGCGTCCGCGGGGGCGGCCTGGGACGCGGTGCGGGCGTCCGCGGCCGTGTCTACGGCGTCGTTGCTCACGTGGAAGATCCACTCTGTGGTGCCCGGAAGAGGTTCCGGGGTCCGGATGTGCTGCGGGCCCGCCACACCCCTGACGTGGGCGGACCAACGCGACACCTTCCCTCAGAGGCCCCTCCGGATGCGGTGGCACAGATCACATAGCGGCACTTCTCACATACCGGGCGCCGTCTGTACAGGCCTACGTCATGCGGTGTACAGGCCTTCGATGACGTCTGCGTACCTGTCCCTGATGACCCGGCGGCGCAGCTTCATGGACGGGGTCAGCTCCCCGGACTCCGGGCCCCATTCCCGGTCGAGCAGGCGGTACTTCTTGACCTGCTCGGTGCGGTTGAGGCGCGCGTTGGCGGCCTCCACGGCGCGGGCGATCTCGTCCTGCACGGCGGGGTGGCCGACCAGATCGGTGCCGTCGGTCTCTATCCCCCGGGCCGCGGCCCAGGCGGGTGCCATCTCCGCGTCCAGGACGAGCAGCGCCACCAGGTAGGAGCGGCCGTCGCCGTGGACCAGGGCCTGGCCGATCAGCGGGTGCTCCTTGAGGGTGTTCTCGACGAGCGCGGGCGCCACGTTCTTGCCCGTGGACGTCACGATGAGCTCTTTCTTGCGGTCGGTGATCCACAGGAAGCCGTCGTCGTCGAGGCGCCCGACGTCGCCGGTCGCGAACCAGCCGTCGGGGTCCCGCAGGCTGTCGACGCCGCCGTCGGCCCGCACGTAGCCCTCGCACACGAAGGGGCCGCGCACCAGGATCTCGCCGTCGTCGGCGACGCGTACCTCCATGCCCTCAAGGGGCCTGCCCACCGATCCGACCCTGAAGGCGTCGGGGCTGTTGGTGGTGACCACGCCCGTCGTCTCCGTGAGCCCCCACGCGTCCACGATCACCAGGCCGAAGCCCGCCCAGAACCGGGCCACGTCCACCGGCATCGGCGCCGCCGCGCTCCCCGTCCACAGCAGCTGGTCGAATCCGGCGAGCGTGAGCAGCGGGTCGAGCACCTGTTCCTTGGCCGCGCGGTACGCCGCTTCCAGGTCGGCGGGCGGCTCCTCGCCGCGCTCGCGGCAGTCGACGTGCGCGCGGGCCGTCTCGTTGGCGGCCTCGATGGCGCGCCGCCGCTCCTCGGGCAGCCCGGCGAGCGCCGCCTTCACCGCCGCGGCGAGCTTCTCCCACACGCGGGGCACGCCGAAGAACTGGCGTGGGTGCAACTCGCGTGCGGTGGCGGCCACTTGGGTCGGTTCGGCGCACAGGTAGACGTGGGAGGCGCGCAGTATCGGCAGATAGATGCCGAGCATGCGCTCGGCGATGTGCGCGAACGGCAGGTAGGAGATGTGGCCCACGTGCCGCGGGAAGTCGATCACGGAGTCCAGGGCCATGCCGTTGCCCACGACGTTGCGGTGGGACATGCGCACGCCCTTGGGCTCGCCGGTGGTGCCCGAGGTGTAGACGACGGTCAGCGGGTCCGTGGCGCGGTTCTCCCGCCAGGCCTTCTCGAAGGTGTCCGGGTTGAACAGGCGCGCGCCGGTGGCGTGCAGCGAGCCGTACGTGCGGTGCGCTCCCGCGGCGGCGGGGTCGACGACCACCAGGCGTTCGAGGGGCGCGGTCGCGTCGTCCAGGAGGGGCTCCCAGCGCGGGAGTTCGCGCTCGCCCTCGATGATCGCGAAGCGGGCGCGGCTGTGCCGGACGATGTGCGCGATCTGCTCGGGCGCGGAGCTGCCGTACACGGTGACGGGGACGGCGCCGAGGTGGGTGAGGGCGAGGTCGCTCAGCCAGTGCTCGGGGGTGTTGCGCATCATCATGAGGACGTGTTCGCCGCGGCGCACGCCGAGCGCGGCGTACCCGGCGGCGAGGACCGCGGTCTTGCGGCGCGCCTCGCCCCACGTGAGCGTGGTCCAGCCGTCGCCCTCGCGCCAGGAGAGCGCGGGCAGTTCGGCATGGTCCTCGGCGTTGCGGAGCAGCAGGGCGGGGAAGGTGATGTCGGCCGGGTCTGCGGGAAGTCGCAGGATCGTGGTCATGACCGCCTCCTGGCACCATCGGTTCGCGCGCGGCTACATGGTGTGACTGGCCCGGAGACTTTCACAACAGTGGTGGCACAGCAATACTGTTGCACCGCATTGCTGCACAGCGGGTGCACCGCATTGCCGCACAGCCGGGGAGGTGACGCGGAGCCATGACGACGGGCACGGAGCGGTCGACGGAAACGGACGACGACGCGACGTTCACGGTCGACGAGCTGGCCGCGCACGCGGGGGTCACGGTCCGCACGATCCGCTTCTACAGCACCAAGGGCCTGCTGCCGCCGCCGGTGATCGGCCCGCGCCGCGTGGGCCACTACGGCCAGGAGCATCTGTCCCGGCTCGCCCTCATCGAGGAGTTGCAGCACCAGGGCATGACGCTGGCCGCGATCGAGCGCTATCTGGAGCAGTTGCCGCCGGGCCTGAGCGCGCACGACCTGGCCATTCACCGCGCGGTGGTGGCCTCGTGGGCGCCGGAGGGCGCGGAGGACATGTCCCGCGCGGAGCTGGAGCGCCGGGCGGGGCGCGCGCTGTCCGGCGCGGACGTGGACCGGCTCGCGGCCATGGGGGTCGTCGCGTACGCCGAGAAGCCCGAAAACACAGAGAACCCCGAAGACACAGAGAACGCCGAGGACGCAGACCGCTACCGCGTGGACACCGGGCTGCTGCGGCTCGGCGTGCAGTTGCTCGGCGTACCGATCGCGCACGAGACGATCCTGGCCGCGCGCACGGTCCTGATGGAGCACACGCGCTCGGCGGCGCACGAGCTGTCCCGGCTGTTCCGGGACGAGGTGTTCGGGCCCTGCCGCGAGCGGGAGTCGGACCCGGAGCACGTCGCCGCGATGCGGTCGCTGTCGGCCCATATGCAGCCGCTGGTGGTGCAGGCGCTGGTGACAGCGTTCCAGCGGTCGCTCAAGGAAGAGCTGAGGGAGTGGCTCAAGGAGACCTGAGCCACTCCCCCGCGGACGTCTCCGGCGCGATCAGCCGTCGCTGAACTTCTCGCCCTTGTCGGCCTTCTCCACGAGCAGCGCGGGCGGCGTGAACCGCTCTCCGTAGCGCTCGGCGAGCTCACGCGCGCGGGCCACGAACCCGGGCAGCCCTCCTTCGTACCCGTTGATGTACTGAAGGACACCACCCGTCCACCCCGGGAAGCCGATCCCGAAGATGGAGCCGATGTTGGCGTCGGCGACCGACGTCAGGACGCCCTCCTCCAACAGCCGCACCGTGTCGAGCGCCTCGGAGAACAGCATCCGCTCCTGCATGTCCCGGAACGGGATCTCGTGCCCGGGCTTCCCGAAGTGCTCGCGCAGCCCCGGCCACAGCCGCGCGCGCTTGCCGTCCTCGCCGTACTCGTAGAAGCCCGCGCCGCCGCTGCGGCCGGTGCGGCCGAACTCGTCGACCATGCGGTCGATGACGGCCTCGGCGGGGTGGCCCGCCCAGGTGCCGCCGGCCTCCTCGATGGCGCGCTTGGACTCGTTGCGGATCTTGCGGGGCAGCGTGAGGGTCAGCTCGTCCATGAGGGAGAGGACCTTCGCGGGGTAGCCCGCCTGGGCCGCCGCCTGCTCGACCGACGCAGGCTCGACGCCCTCACCGACCATCGCGACGCCCTCGTTGATGAAGTGCCCGATGACACGCGAGGTGAAGAAGCCGCGCGAGTCGTTGACGACGATGGGCGTCTTGTTGATCTGGCGTACGAGGTCGAAGGCGCGGGCAAGCGCCTCCTCGCCGGTGCGCTCGCCCTTGATGATCTCCACGAGCGGCATCTTGTCGACGGGCGAGAAGAAGTGCAGGCCGATGAAGTCGACCGGCCGGGACACGCCCTCGGCGAGCGCGGTGATGGGCAGCGTCGAGGTGTTGGAGCACAGCAGCGCGTCCGGCTCGACGACGTCCTGGATCTCCTGGAACACCTTGTGCTTCAGGGCCGGGTCCTCGAAGACGGCCTCGATCACGGCGTCGCAGCCCGCGACGTCCCCGGGGTCGGCGGTCGGCGTGATGAGGGCGAGCAGCGCGTCCGCCTTCTCCTGCGTCGTACGGCCCCGCGATACGGCCTTGGCGCACAGCTTCTCCGAGTAGGCCTTGCCCTTCTGCGCGGCCTCGGCCGACACGTCCTTCAGGACGACCTCGATGCCCGCGCGGGCGCACGAGTAGGCGATGCCCGCGCCCATCATCCCGGCGCCGAGCACGGCGACCTTGCGGACGGTCTTCGGCTCGACGCCCTTGGGGCGGTTGGCGCCGGAGTTGACGGCCTGGAGGTCGAAGAAGAACGCCTGGATCATGTTCTTGGAGACCTGGCCGGTGACCAGCTCGGTGAAGTACCGGGCCTCGATGGTCAGCGCCGTCTCGAAGTCGACCTGCGAGCCCTCGACGGCGGCCGCGAGGATGTTGCGCGGCGCCGGGTAGGGGGCGCCCGCGAGCTGCTTCTTCAGGTTGGCGGGGAACGCGGGCAGGTTGGCGGCGAACTTCGGGTTCGCCGGGGTGCCGCCCGGGATGCGGTAGCCGGGGACGTCCCAGGGCTGCTGCGACTCGGGGTGGGCGTCGATGAAGGCGCGGGCCTTGGCCAGCATCTCCTCCTTCGTCGCCACCACCTCGTGCACGAGGCCGTTCTCCAGGGCGCGCTTCGGGCTGTACTGGGTGCCCTGGAGCAGCACCTTCAGGAGCGCGTCGGCGATGCCCATGAGGCGTACGGTGCGGGTGACGCCGCCGCCCGCGGGGAGCAGGCCCAGGGTGACCTCGGGCAGGCCGATCTTCGAGCCGGGCGCGTCGAGGGCGACGCGGTGGTGGCTGGCGAGGGCGATCTCGTAACCGCCGCCGAGCGCCGCGCCGTTGATGGCGGCGACGACGGGCTTGCCGAGGGTCTCGATGCGGCGCAGCGAGTTCTTGATGCCCGTGCCCGTCTCGAACGCCTGCCGGGCGTTCTCCGGGCCGACCTGGATCATCTCCTTGAGGTCGCCGCCCGCGAAGAAGGTCTTCTTGGCGGAGGTGTAGATGAACCCGCGGATCGCGTCCTTGTCCGCCTGCACGGCGGCCTCGGCGCGGTCGGCGATCGCGGCGATGGAGTCCTTGAACGCCTGGTTCATGGTGTTCGCGGACTGGTTGGGGTCGTCCAGGACGAGGGTGACGACACCGGTGTCGTCCTGTTCCCAGCGGATGGTGGTGCTTTCGGTCATGTCATGTCTCCGTGAAGTCTGGCGCGGGGGACGGCTGTTGGGGGAAGCGCGGCGAAGCCGCTGGCGCTACAGCCGTTCCACGATCGTGGCGATGCCCATCCCGCCGCCCACGCACAGCGTGGCCAACCCGTACCGGAGGTCCCTGCGCTCGAGTTCGTCGACGAGCGTGCCCAGGATCATCGCTCCGGTCGCGCCGAGGGGATGACCCAACGCGATCGCGCCGCCGTTGACGTTGACCTTGTCCAGGGACAGGCCCATGTCCTTGACGAAGCGCAGGACGACGGCCGCGAAGGCCTCGTTGATCTCGACGAGGTCGATGTCGTCGATGCTCAGTCCCGCCTTGGCGAGCGCCTTGCGGGTCGCGGGCGCCGGGCCGGTCAGCATGATCAGCGGCTCGGACCCGGAGACGGCCACGGAGACGATCCGGGCGCGCGGGGTGAGCCCGTAGCGCTCGCCGATCTCCTTGGTGCCGATGGCGACCAGCGAGGCGCCGTCGACGATGCCCGAGGAGTTGCCCGCGTGGTGGACGTGGTCGATCTCCTCGACCCAGTGGTACTTCTGCAGCGCCACGGCGTCGAAGCCGCCGAGGTCGCCGATGTCCTTGAAGGACGGCTTCAGCCGGGCGAGCGAGTCGGCGGTGGTGCCGGGGCGCAGGTGCTCGTCGTGGTCGAGGACGACGAGGCCGCTGCGGTCCTTGACCGGTACGACGGACCTCTCGAAGCGGCCTTCCTTCCAGGCCGCGGCGGCCCGCTCCTGGGAGAGGGCGGCGTACTCGTCGACGTCGCGCCGGCTGAAGCCCTCGATGGTGGCGATCAGGTCGGCGCCGATGCCCTGCGGCGCGAAGTTCGTGTCCCAGTTGGTCATGGGGTCGGCGAACCAGGCGCCGCCGTCGGAGGCCATCGGCACCCGCGACATCGACTCGACGCCGCCCGCGAGCACCAGGTCCTCCCAGCCCGAACGGACCTTCATCGCCGCGAGGTTGACCGCTTCCAGGCCCGAGGCACAGAAGCGGTTCTCCTGGACGCCCGCGACCGTGTCGGGGAGTCCGGCGGCGATGGCGGCGATCCGCGCGATGTCGGACCCCTGGTCGCCGACGGGACCGACCACACCGAGCACGATGTCGTCGATGGCGGCCGGGTCGAGGCCGGGGAAGCGGGCCTGGATCTCGTGGATCAGGCCGACGACGAGGTCGATCGGCTTGGTGCCGTGCAGGGCGCCATTGGCCTTGCCGCGTCCGCGCGGGGTGCGGATCGCGTCGTATACGTACGCTTCGGTGGTCACGCGTCAAGCCTTTCGAGGGTGTTCCGGGGGGATACGAGGGGTACCCCGGAAGGGTTGTCCGGGGCGGGTGCGGAGGAGGTCAGCCGAGGAGGGAACGGCCGATGATCTCCTTCATGATCTCGGTGGTGCCGCCGTAGATGGTCTGGATGCGGCCGTCGGTGAACGCCTTGGCCACGCGGTACTCGGTCATGTAGCCGTAGCCGCCGTGCAGTTGCAGACAGCGGTCGGCGACGCGCTTCTGGAGCTCGGTGGCCCACCACTTCGCCATCGACGCGTGGACCGCGTCGAGTGCCCCGTCCGAGTGATCGGCTATGCAGCGGTCGAGGAACGTGCGCGTGACGGCGCACTCGGTGGCCATCTCCGCGATCTCGAAGCGGATGTGCTGGAGCTTGGCCAGGGGGCGCCCGAAGGCCTCGCGCTCCTTGACGTACGCCGTGGTGATCTCAAGCAGATACTCGGCGGCGGCGATCCCGGCGACGGCGATGCCCATGCGCTCCTGCGCGAGGTTCGTCATCAGGTGCACGAACGCGCCGTCGAGCTCGCCGAGGAGGTTCTCCTTGGGCACGCGCACGTCGTTGAAGAACAGCTCGGCGGTGTCCTGGGCCTTCTGGCCGATCTTGTCGAGGTTGCGGCCCCGCTCGAAGCCCGCCGTGCCGCGCTCGACGACCAGGAGGGACAGGCCGTGGGCGCCGCCCTCCGGGGTGGTCTTGGCGACGACGATGACGAGGTCGGCGAGGATGCCGTTCGAGATGAACGTCTTGGAGCCGTTGAGCAGCCAGTGGTCGCCCTTGTCCTCGGCCGAGGTGCGGATGCCCTGGAGGTCGGAGCCCGCGCCCGGCTCGGTCATGGCGATCGCCGTGATGATCTCGCCGGAGCAGAAGCCGGGCAGCCAGCGGCGCTTCTGCTCGTCGGTGGCGAGGCCCGTCAGATACGGCCCGATGATGTCGTTGTGCAGGCCGACGGCGAGCCCTGAGGCGCCCGCGCGCGTGAACTCCTCGGCGAGCACGGCGGCGTAGCGGAAGTCGGTGTTCCCGCCGCCTCCGTACTCCTCGGGCACGGCGAGCCCGAGCAGCCCCTGCCGCCCGGCGGCGAGCCACGCGTCGCGGGAGACGACGCCGTCCTTCTCCCACTGGTCGTGGTGCGGAAGCACCTCCTTGGCGAGGAAGGTGCGCACGGTCTCGCGGAACGCGTCGTGCTCGGGGGCGAAGATCTGCCGCTTCATCTGTGTGTGGCCTCCTCGGCCCTAGAGCCAGCCCTTGACGGTTTCGATCAGCCCGGCCGGGTCGGGTCCCACCGGGATCACGTTGAGCATCGTGACGCCGGCGGCACGGAACACCTCGACGCGCTCGCGTACGTAACTCGCCGGGCCGCACAGCGACATCAGCTCGCAGAACTCGTCCGGAACGGCGGCCTCGGCCTCCTTCTTGCGGCCCGCGAGGTAGAGCTCCTGGATGCGCGCGGCCTCCTGCTCGTAGCCGTACGCGACCGCCAGGTCGTTGTAGAAGTTCTTGCCGACGGCGCCCATTCCGCCTACGTAGAGGGCGATCTGGGGCCGGGCCAGGTCGCGTGCGGCCGCCGCGTCGTCGCCGATGGCGAGCAGTCCGCCCGCGACGACCTGGAGCGGGCCGAGTGCCGGATCGCGCCGGGCGCGGCCCTCGGCGAGGGGCTTGCCCCACACCTCGTGCGCCTTCTCCGGCAGGAAGAGGGTGGGCAGCCAGCCGTCGGCGATCTCGGCGGTCATCGTGACGTTCGCGGGCCCCAAGGAGGCGACGTACAGCGGGACTTCGGCGCGCACTGGTTTGGTGAGGATCTTCAGGGGCTTGCCGAGCCCGCCGGGCCGCGGCATGTCGGTGATGCCGTGGTGGTCGATGACCTCGCGGCGCAGGATGCGGCGGGTCAGCTCGATCGCCTCGCGGGTGCGGCCGAGCGGCTTGTCGTACGCCTTGCCGTGCCAGCCCTCGACGACCTGCGGCCCGGACGCACCGAGGCCCATGATCGCGCGGCCGCCGGAGATGGCGTCGAGCCCCGCGGCGGTCTGCGCGATGAGGGCGGGGGTGCGCGAGTAGACGTTGAGGATTCCGGCGCCGATCTTCATGTGCTCGGTGCGGGCGGCCAGATAGCCCATGATCGTGGGCGAGTCGAAGCCGTACGCCTCCGCGACCCAGACGGCGTCCAGGCCCGCCCGTTCCAGGGCCGCGACGGCGTCGGCGGCCTCGCGCGGGTCTCCCGCGTAGGCGAGCGGGGTGGAGATCTCCATCAGGCGCCTTCCTGGGTGGGGTCGTGGGGGTTCTCGCCGGAGTGCGAGGGCGTGTCCGGGCCGAGCAGCGCCGATACGTCCCAGCCGCGGGCCACCTCGGCGGTGTCGGCGCCCGGCCGGGCGGGGCCGGTGCGTACGGAGGCGGGTGTCGCGGAGAAGCGGGGCGCGGGTGCGGGCTGGGTGATGCCGCCGTGGTCGGTGAAGGTGCCGCGGGCGGCGAGGTGCGGGTGGTGCGGGGCCTCGCGCAGCGAGAGGACGGGCGCCACGCACGCGTCGGAGCCTTCGAAGTGCGCCGTCCACTCCGCGCGGGTGCGCGTCTTGAAGCGGGCGGTCACGGCGTCGCGCAACTCGCCCCAGCGGGCGAGGTCCTTGCGGGCGGGGGCGATCTCACGCAGGCCGATGAGCTCGATGAACTCGTCGTAGAACTGCTGCTCAAGGGCGCCGACGGCCATGTACTGCCCGTCGGCCGTCTCGTAGGTGCCGTAGAACGGGCAGCCGCCGTCGAGGAGGTTGGCGCCCCTGCGGTCCTGCCAGCCGCCCGCCGCCACCATGCCATGGATCATCGCGGACAGATGCGAGGCGCCGTCCACGATGGCGGCGTCCACGACCTGTCCGGTGCCGGTCGCGTGGGCGTGGTGCAGCGCGGCGAGGACGCCGACGACCAGGTACAGCGAGCCGCCCGCGTAGTCCCCGACGAGGTTCGCCGGGACGGCGGGCGGCTGATCCGGACTGCCGATCATGCCGAGCGTTCCGGTCAGGGCGATGTACGCGATGTCGTGCCCGGCGCGCTGCGCGAGGGGGCCTTCCTGGCCCCAGCCGGTCATCCGGCCGTAGACGAGGCCAGGGTTGCGGGCGTGGCAGGCCTCCGGGCCGACGCCGAGCCGCTCGGCGACCCCCGGGCGGTAGCCCTCGATCAGCACGTCCGCCCGGTCGACCAGGGCGAGCACGCGGTCCGCGCCGTCAGCGGCCTTGAGGTCGACGACGACGCTGCGTTTGTTGCGGTTCGTGACGTCGTACGCGGGGTCGATGGCGAGGCCCGCACCGCCAGGGCGGTCGACGCGCACCACGTCCGCGCCCAGGTCGGCGAGCAGCATGGCGGCGAACGGGCCGGGCCCGATCCCCGCGAGCTCGACCACGCGCACCCCGGCCAGCGGCCCGTGAACGCCCTTGTCCGGCACTGCCATTGAGCCCCCAGCGCTGTGACACAACCGATGTAACACCAGTGATGCCAATGATGCTAAGAACGCGTTCCACTCCGCACAAGCCCCTGGCGAGCAAGCGCTTAGCCGGATTGGGGCGTGCCGCGCTCTTCCAGCTCGGTGACGCGCTTCTTCGGGGCGATCGTGCGGTAGCTCTCCTCCACCCAGTCGCACAGCAGGTCGGCCCGTGGGGCGCCCTTCTGCTCCAGGGGGATCTGGACCCAGCCGGACTTGCCCAGGCCGTACCCCGCGGGCTCGGCGCCTGGAGCGGTGAGGGCGTGCGCGTGCGCCGCCTCGTCGGTGAGCTTGACGGTGACGCCGAGCGGATAGCTGCCGTCGTCCACTCCGAGGAAGACGAACACCTTCTTGTGAATCTTCGCGACCGTCTCGCCCCAGGGGAACTCCTCGGTGGCGCCGGGCAGATCGAGGGCGAAGGCCCGCACCCGCTCCCACTTGGCAAGCGCGGCCCGGGAGGGCTTTTTCGGCTTGCGTCCCGGCTTCGGTCCCGCCTTGTCCGCGGCCTCGGGCATGGCACCTCCTCGGCACCTCGATGGGCACCCTTCGCGTCGGCATCCCCTGCGCCACACGCTAGCCTCAGCCACCGACAACGGCGCGGGACACACGGCTGAGAGGTGCCATGACCAGTCACGACCAGGACCGTCCGTACGACCTCGTGCTCTTCGGAGCCACGAGTTTCGTGGGCGCGCTGACCGCCGAGTACCTGTCCGCGCACGCGCCCGACACCCTGCGGTGGGCGATCGCGGGACGCGACGCGGGGAAGCTGGAGCGGCTGCGCGAGCGGCTCGCCGCGGACCGTCCGGGCTGCGCGGAGCTGCCGGTCGTGCACGCGGACGCCGCGGACCCCGCGTCGCTGCGCGAGATGGCCGCGCGGACCCGCGTCGTGGCCAGCACCGTCGGCCCGTACCTCACCCACGGCCAGGATCTGGTGGCCGCGTGCGCGGAGGCCGGCACGGACTACACCGACCTTTCCGGCGAGCCCGAGTTCGTGGACCTCATGTACGTGCGGCACGACGCCCGCGCGCGGGAGACCGGCGCGCGCCTGGTGCACGCGTGCGGCTTCGACTCGGTCCCGCACGACCTGGGCGCGTATTACACGGTGCAGCAGTTGCCGGAGGGCGTGCCGCTGCGCGTGGACGGCTTCATCAGCGCGGGCGCCCGCTTCTCCGGCGGTACGTTCGCGTCCGCGCTGCAGCAGTTCGCGCGCGGCCGGCAGATGATGGCCGCGGCCCGCGACCGGCGGCGGCACGAACCGCGCCTGGTGGACCGCAAGGCGTACGCCCCGCCGAGCGCCCCGCGCTACGCGAGCGAGGTCGGCGCCTGGGCCCTGCCTCTGCCGACCATCGACCCACAGGTCGTGCAGCGGTCCGCGCGGGCGCTCGCCCGCTACGGCCCTGACTTCCGCTACCGCCACTACGCCGCCGTGAAGTCGCTGCCCGTCGCCCTCGGCGGTGTGACCGCCGTGGGCGCGCTGTTCGCGGCGGCGCAGGTGCCGCCCGCGCGGCGCTGGCTTGGCGGCCTGGTCAAGCCCGGGGACGGGCCCGACGCGGCCCGGCGGGCGGCCAGTTGGTTCTCCATGCGCTTCGTCGGCGAGGGTGGTGGGCGGCGCGTGTTCACCGAGGTGTGGGGCGGCGACCCCGGATACGGCGAGACCGCGAAGATCCTCGCGGAGGCCTCGATGTCGCTGGCCCTGGACGAACTGCCCGAGGTCGCGGGGCAGGTGACGACGGCGGTGGCGATGGGGGACACGCTGACCGCGCGGCTCACGGAGGCGGGAATCGGGTTCCGGGTGGCGGCGGTGCGGCCCGCGATCGCGGCTCAGGGGGACGCCACTTAGCCCGCTGTCGCCTCGCGCAGGGCCGACCTGCACAGCGCGTCGGCCCTGCGCGTGGTCTCCGGGAGGCGGTAGCACGGGGTGAGGTGGAGGGTGTGGGCGCGGGCGTCGGCGAGGGTCACGCGGTGGCCCACCGAGACGAACACCGGCTTCACGCCCTCCCGCGTGCGCAGCGCGCTGCCGACCTCCTCCGCGCCGTCGAGGAGCGGCGCCGCGCTGCCGCGTGCGGCGCCCGGCGCCTCGTACGAGAAAGTGAAGGGGTTCTTGGCGACGCCGATGGTGGGCCGCCCGGTGAGCACGCCGAGGTGGCTCGCGAGGCCGAAGCGGCGCGGGTGCGCGATGCCGTATCCGTCGCACACGACGAGCCCCGGGTCGGACGTGAGCGCGTCCAGCGCGGCGAGCACCGCGGGGACCTCGCGGAACGCCAACAGGCCCGGAACGTAAGGAAAGGCGACGCGTCCGACCGCCGTCGCCTCCTCCACGACGTCGAGGCTCGCCCCGTCCAGGACGACGACCGCAGCGGCGACCACGTCCCGCTCGTCGTCGTACGCCACGTCGACTCCCGTGACGTGTCCGGTCCCCGGGCGCGGTCCCGGCTCGTCCCGCACCACCCGCTCGCGCAGGGCGTCCTGGACGGCACGCGCCGCGGACTCGTCCGTGGGCCAGTCGGCGGGCAGCGGAGGGATCGTGACGGTGGGCGTGTTCATGGTGTGCCGAGCCTAAAGGGTGGGCTCACCCGCGACGCCGGAAGGTCATGGGCCGGCAGCCCATCGGGCCGGAGCACAAGAAAGGCGAGGATCTCGTCCTCGCCGTGCTCAAGGTATAGCGCACCGGGGGGCTTGCGGCAAGGCCCCGGGCATGCCGCACAATCATCGGCCTAAGCCATGACCTGCGGAAACAGATGAGGTTCGTAATGATCGACGTGATCGTCGTCGGCGGTGGCCCGACCGGCTTGATGCTGGCCGCCGAACTCCGGCTCCACGAAGTGAACGTGGTGGTGCTGGAGAAGCTGACCGAGCCGACCAAGGAGTCCCGCGGTCAGGGCCTGCACGTGCGCAGCGCCGAGGTGATGGACCAGCGCGGCATATTGGACCGCTTCCTCGCGGTCAGTGAGAAGTTCCAGGTCGGCGGTCTCTTCGGCGGCATCATGAAGCCGTGGCCCGCGCAGTTGGACACGGCGCACCCGTTCGGCGTCGCCGCCCCGCAGCCGGTCACCGAGCGGCTGCTCAACGAGCGCGCCCTCGAACTGGGCACCGAGATCCGGCGCGGCGTCGAGGTGGTCGGGCTGAGCCAGGTCGAGGACGGGCCCGATGCCGGGGTGACCGTCGAACTCGCGGACGGCACGCGGCTGCGCTCGCGCTACCTCGTCGGGTGCGACGGCGGCCGCAGCGCGGTGCGCAAGCTCATCGGCGTCGACTTCCCCGGCCTGCCGGCCACGGTCGAGACGCTGCTCGGCGACATGGAACTGACCGAGGACCGGGCGACGATCGACGCCGTGGTCGCGGAGGTCCGCAAGACCCAGCTGCGGTTCGGCGTCGCTCCCCAGGCGGACGGGACGTACCGCGTCGTCGTGCCCGCCGACGGCGTGTCCGAGGACCGTGCCGCGCCGACCCTGGAGGAGTTCAAGGAGCGGCTGCGGGCGGTCGCGGGCACCGACTTCGGCGCGCACTCGCCGCGCTGGCTGTCCCGGTTCGGCGACGCCACCCGGCAGGCCGAGCGCTACCGGGTGGGCCGGGTGTTCCTCGCCGGCGACGCCGCGCACATCCACCCGCCGACCGGTGGGCAGGGGCTCAACCTCGGTGTGCAGGACGCGTTCAACCTCGGTTGGAAGCTGGCCGGGGCGGTCGGCGGCTGGGCGTCGGAGGAACTGCTCGACACCTACGAGACCGAGCGGCACCCGGTGGGCGCCCGCGTCCTGGACAACACCCGCGCGCAGATCACGCTGCTCGGGACCGACCCGGGCGCGACCGCGCTGCGGGAGCTGTTCGCGAAGTTGATGGACTTCGAGGAGGTGAACCGGTACGTCACCGGGATGATCACCGCGGTCGACGTCCGCTACGACCTCGGCGAGGGCCACGAACTGCTCGGCCTGCGGCTGCGGGACCTGGAGCTCAAGCAGGGGCGCCTGTACGAGCTGATGCACGGCGGCCGCGGGCTGCTGCTCGACCAGACCGGCCGCCTCTCGGTGGCGGGTTGGGAGGACCGGATCGACCACGTCGTCGACGCCGGCGGTGAGCTGGTGGACCTGGACGTGGCCGCGGTGCTGCTGCGGCCGGACGGCCATGTGGCGTGGGTCGGCGAGGACCAGGCGGAGTTGGTGGGCGAGCTGGGCCGGTGGTTCGGCGGCGCCGGTGCGGCGGGTACGGGTGCGGCCGGTGCGGGGGCCGTCCGGTCCTCCGTGCCGGAGTAGCCCCGGAGTAGCCGGAGTAGCCGGAGTAGCCGGAGTAGCCGGAGTAGCCTGACGATCATGTTTGTAATGGAGCTGACCTACACCGCCCCGGTCGAGCGCGTCGACGCCCTTCTCGCCGACCATGTCGCCTGGCTGGACGCGCAGTACGCGGCCGGCGTGTTCCTCGCCTCGGGGCGCAAGAACCCGCGCGACGGCGGCGTGATCATCGCCGTGGGCGAAAGCCGCGCGGCGATCGAGGAGCTGGCGGCGAGCGACCCGTTCACCGTCGGGGGCGTGTGCGAGTACCGGATCACGGAGTTCCTCGCGACGAAGACGGCGGAGGGCCTCGCGCCGTACCGGCAGGAGCTGCCCGCCTGATTCCGGATGGCGGGGATGGGGCGGGGCGGGGGCGGGGCGAGCGCTGAAGCAGGCCATAGGCCTCGGCGTCCGCCCCGCCCCCGCCCCTTTCGTCAGTCCCGCCCGCCCTCGTCAGCCCCGGCGGCCTCGTCAGCCCCGGCGGCCGAACTCCAGCCGGGCCACCCGCCCCTTCTCCCCCGCCGCCCAGCAGCCCAGGTCGCGGGCGCAGTCCACGGTGTCGTACGAACCCGTGTCCACCGTGCGCCAGGTGCGGCCGCCGTCGGTCGTGAGGTCCGTGCCCGTGGGGCCGACCGCGAGGGCCGTGCGGCGGGTGTGCGGGAGCCAGGTGACGCCCGAGCGGTAGGCGGGGACGGGCCGCGCGGCGGCATCCCATGTGCGGCCGCCGTCGCGGCTCACCGCGGCGGCCTTCGGCGACTGCTCGCCGGGCCGGTAGTCGCCGCCGACCGCGATGCCGTGCGTACGGTCGCGGAAGGCCACGCCGAAGACGCCGCGGGCCGGGTCGCCCGCCGGAATGGGGGCGTCCGTGGCCTTCCAGGTCAGGCCCCGGTCGGCCGAGTGCAGCACGCGCGCGCGGGCCGCGCCGCCCGTCGCGAGCCATACGTCGCGCGGTCCCGAACTCACCAGGCACTGGCCGCTCGCGGCGAAGCCCGCCTCGCCCTGCTGCGCCGCGGGCATGCCCTTGTCCGGAAGTACCTTCCAGGAGCGGCCGCCGTCCGCGGTCGACAGGATGCGGTACTTGCCGTCCACCGGGTCGCTCATGGCCAGGCCGTGGCGCCGGTCGAAGAACGTCATGCAGTCGTAGAACGCCCGCGGGTCGGTGTTGCGGAAGGACTCCGTCCAGGTGGCGCCGCCGTCGGTGGTGCGGAAGACCCGGGACGCCTCGCCCTCGCCGATCGCGAGGACGACGGCGCGACGCCCGTCGAAGGCCTCGACGTCCCGGAACTCCAGGCCCGTCTCGCCGGGCGCCACAGGCGGCGACACGTTCCGCCAGCTCGCGCCGCCGTCGGTCGTACGCAGCACGGTGCCCTTCGATCCGGCCAGCCACGCGGTGCTGCGGCTGACGGCCGCGAGGCCGCGGAAGCGGGCGTCCGTGCCGGTGCTCTTGAGCGACCAGGCGGGCCCGTGCTTGGTGACCGTGGCGGGGTCTGCTGCCGGGTTTCCTGCCGGGTTTCCTGCGGGGTCCGCCGCCGGGACGGCCGCGACCGACGTCAGCGCGAGCGCCGCCGCGCCGAGGCCCGCCCACACCCCGCGCCGCGTACGCCCGGCGCTCGCCGCCCGTTCCTGCCCAGCCCGCCCGCCCGTCGGTCCCTCCGTACGTCGCTCCGTACGTCCCCTACGCATCGTCCGCATCGCGCGCCCCTCCCGGTCCACCTGCCCCATGCCCCTCATGGCGGGGCGAAGCTAGCCCACCCCCGGGGCCTCGTCCAGATGGCCGTACCGGTCCTTTCGGGGGTCGCCCGGGCGGCGGTGCTCGGGAACCGGTCGCGGTTCCCGGGTGTCGCGGTGACAGAGGTCACTCGCTCCGGAGGGGTACTCGCGTGCACGGATCTTCCGTTTCCGACGTCTATTCAAGTGACCGACCCCGGTCGTGCACACCCCGGTCGTCCAGCAGTCAGAGTTGAGGGAGCAGGCGTTGTCCACTGTCATCGAGCAAGCCGTTGAGGCCCGCCTGGTCGCCGCCGCGCCACGGATGCCGACCATTCCCGCCACGCTCCACTACGACCGGCGCGACCCCTTCGCCGTCCGGATGAGCTTCCCGGCCCCGGCGACGCTGGAAGGCGTCGAGGTCTACTGGACGTTCGCCCGCGAACTGCTCACGCACGGCGTGGAGACGGCGGTGGGCGACGGCGACGTGCGCGTCAGGCCGTACGGGTACGACCGCACGGTCCTGGAGTTCCACGCCCCCGAGGGCACCGCCATCGTGCACGTCCTCACCGGCGAACTGCGCCGCTTCCTGCAGCGGACGACCGCCCTTGTGCCGGCCGGGCAGGAGCACCTGCACGTCGACCTGGACCAGGACCTGGCCGACCTGATGCGGGACGCCTGCTGAGCCAGGCCCCTACAGGCAGGCCTCCACAGGCACGCCCGCTCAGGTTCGTCTGCTCAGGCACGTCTGCTGAGCCACGCCCTCCGTGCCCACCGCGCCCGCCTCACCTGCCGAGCAGCCCGTTCAGCTCCCCGTAGTCGAGCCCGCCCGCCAGCGTCCCGTACGTGCCCTCGGTCAGCAGTTCCCGGGCGGCTTCGCGGACCAGCGCATGCGCCGCCTGCGCGATGCCCGAGCCGACGCTGACGCGTGCGACGCCGAGACCGGCGAGTTCCGCGACCGACGGCGCACCCGGCCCCGCCATCACGTTGACCGGCCCGTCGACGCCCTCGACCAGCGCCTTCACCGTCGCCGGATCGACCGCTCCGGGCACGAAGACCCCGTCCGCGCCCGCCGCGAGGAACGCGGCGGCCCGCTCCAGAGTCTGCGCGAGCCGGGCGTCCGGCCCCTCCCCCACACCCCGCAGATACGTGTCGATCCGCGCGTTCAGGAACAGCGGCACCCCGGCCGCGTCTGCGGCACCGCGCGCGGCCGCGATCCGCTCGGCCTGCTCGGCGGTGGCCCGCAGCGGCTGGTCGGCCCCGTACAGGGCGTCCTCGATGTTCACGCCGACCACGCCCGCGGCCAGCGCGGCGCGCACCGTGTCGGCGACGCCCGCCGCGTCCGCCGCGTAGCCGCTCTCGATGTCGGCGGTCACCGGTACGTCGACGGCCGCGGCGATCCCGGAGACGGCGGCGAGCGCCCGGTCACGGGTCAGCCGGTCGCCGTCGGCGGCGCCGAGCGCCCAGGCGAGGCCCGCGCTGGTGGTGGCGACGGCTGCGGATCCGGCGGCCTCGACGATGCGGGCGCTGGCGATGTCCCAGGCGTTGGGCAGGACGAGGGGGGTGCCGGGGGTGTGCAGGGCGCGGAAGGCGGTGGCGGTGGCGCTCTGGTGCTGCTGGCTCTGGTGCTGGTTCGTCATGCGGAGAACTCAAGCAGGGGCCCGGGGAGCAGGTCTGGCGAAAATCCGACACCTACGGCGGGCGGGGCAGAGGCACGGAAAAACTCCTTTGCGCGACTGCGGACCAGCCCGGCAGGCTTGTACCCGTTAGCCCGCCAGCCCGTTGACAGAGCCCCACACCTCCTTTACGGTGTATAACGCTTCTGTTGCCGTCGATCGGAGTAGGACGTTGCTCGTCTGAGGTCTTGAGACACCGCGTCACAGCTTTCGCGAACCCTTTCGCTCTCTTGCGAACCCCTTCGCTGCCATCGAGCTGTGCACGTCGCGTGCGACCTCGGCGTACGAGCCGTCCGTCCCGGCGCAGGGCCCTTCTCCACCTTCCGGCCTCTCGCGGTGTCCCGCACGCGTTGCCCCTCACCCGCGTACCACGAATGCAACCGCGAGGCCTGTATGTCTCTGTCCCCCACCACGTCCATCACCTGCACGTCGCTCGCCTTCACCTGGCCCGACGGGACCATCGTCTTCGAAGGCCTGCAGGCCGCGTTCGGCCCCGGCAGGACCGGCCTCATCGGTCGCAACGGGTCCGGCAAGTCGACGCTCCTGAAGCTGATCGCCGGCGAACTCGCCCCGGGCGAGGGCGCCGTACGCACCGCGGGCGACGTCGGCTACCTGCCGCAGAACGTCACTCTCGACACCACGCTGCGCGTCGACGAGGTCCTCGGCATCGCCCGGACCCGCGCCGCGCTGCACGCCATCGAGGCGGGCGACCCCAGCGAGGAGCACTTCACGGCCGTCGGCGACGACTGGGACGTCGAGGAGCGCGCCGCGGCCACCCTGGACCAGCTCGGCCTCGGCCACATCGGCCTCGACCGCACCACCGGCGAGGTCTCCGGCGGCGAGTCGGTGCTGCTGCGCCTGGCCGCACTGCTCCTGAAGCGGCCCGGCGTCCTGCTGCTCGACGAGCCCACCAACAACCTTGATCTGCACGCCAGGCGGCGCCTGTACGCGGCCGTCGACGCATGGTCCGGAGTGCTCGTCGTGGTCAGCCACGACCGGGAACTCCTCGACCGCGTGGACCAGATCGCCGACCTCCGGGACGGCGAAGTGACCTGGTACGGCGGCAACTTCAGCGCGTACGAGGAGGCGCTCGCCGTCGAACAGGAGGCGGCCGAGCGCATGGTGCGCGTCGCCGAGTCCGACCTGCGCAAGCAGAAGCGCGAACTCGCCGACGCCCAGGTCAAGTTGGCCCGCCGCAAGCGGTACGGCCAGAAGATGCACGATCAGAAGCGCGAGCCGAAGATCGTCATGGGCGAGCGCAAGCGGGCCGCCCAGGTGTCCGCGGGCAAGCACCGCATCATGCACGAGGAGAAGCTGACCGAGGCCAAGGAGCGACTCGACGACGCCGTCGAGGCGGTGCGCGACGACGACGAGATCCGCGTCGACCTGCCGTACACCGCGGTCCCGCCGGGCCGCACCGTCCTGACGCTCCTTGACCTGACACTCCGTTACGGAGCGCGCGTGAAGGGCGGGTTCGACCTGCGCGGACCCGAGCGGATCGCACTGGTCGGCCGCAACGGCGCAGGCAAGACGACGCTGCTGAGGACCATCAGCGGCGAACTCGACCCGCTCGGCGGGGAGGCGAAGGCGCACGTCCCGCTGCGTTTCCTGCCGCAGCGTCTCGACGTACTCGACGAAGAGCTGACCGTCGCCGAGAACGTCGCGCGGTTCGCGCCGGACGCCACGAACAACCGGGTCCGGGCACGTCTGGCCCGCTTCCTGTTCAAGGGCGCGAAGGCCGACCAGCGGGCGGACACGCTCTCCGGCGGCGAACGGTTCCGGGCGGCGCTCGCGGCGCTGCTGCTCGCCGAGCCCGCGCCGCAGCTCCTGATGCTCGACGAGCCGACGAACAACCTCGACATGGCGAGCGTCCACCAGCTCTCGACGGCCCTGGAGAGTTACGAGGGCGCGCTGATCGTCGCCAGCCACGACCTGCCGTTCCTGGAGTCGATCGGCATCACGCGCTGGCTGCTGCTCGACGGCGAGCTGAGGGAGGTCAACGGAATCGAGGCGATCACGGACGCCATTGCCAACGCTGAAGAAAACACGACAGAAGCTGTCGGGTATCCCGGCTAGCTTCGCGTGCATGGAGCACCAGCACATCACCCTCACCGGAGCCCGTGAGAACAACCTGAAGGAGGTGAGCCTGCGGATCCCGAAGGGCCGTCTCACGGTCTTCACCGGGGTCTCGGGGTCGGGAAAGTCGTCGGTCGTCTTCGACACCATCGCCGTCGAGTCGCAGCGCCAGCTCAACGAGACGTATCCGTGGTTCGTCCGCAACCGGCTGCCGAAGTACGAACGGCCACAGGCGGACGCCATCGAGGACCTCGCGCCCGCGATCGTCGTCGACCAGAAGCCGATCGGCGGCCACTCCCGCTCCACCGTCGGCACGATGACGGACATCTACTCGGTGATCCGGGTGCTGTTCTCGCGGCACGGCACGCCGAGCGCGGGCGCGGCCACCGCGTACTCGTTCAACGACCCGAGCGGGATGTGCACCGAGTGCGCGGGGCTCGGCCGCACGGTACGGCCCGACTACGACCGCATCCTGGACCCCGCCAAGTCCCTGGCGGGCGGCGCGATCCTGTTCCCGCCGTTCGCCGTCGGGACCTGGCAGGGCCAGACGTACACGAACACCACCGGCCTCGACACGCACAAGCCGGTCGGTGAATTCAGCGCCGCGGAACGGCAGTTCCTGATGCGCGGTGGCAAGCGCGGCAAGAAGGCAAACAAGGTCAACGTCGACAACACCGGCGGCGCCCGCGACATCGACTACGAAGGGCTCGCCGACCGCTTCGAGCGGCTGTATCTGCACCGCGACCTGTCGGCGCTCTCCCAGAAGACCCGCGACACGGTGCAGCCCTTCCTCGTCGAGGGCCACTGCCCGGCATGCGACGGCGCCCGCCTGAACCCGGCCGCGCTCGCCACCCGCGTCGAGGGCCTGTCCATCACCGACTGCACGCGCATGGAGGTCACCGACCTGATCACGGCGCTCGGCCGGATCGAGGGCCCGGTGGCCGGTCCGATCGCCGGGGCCGCCGTCGCCGCGCTCGAACGCGTCGAGGCCATCGGGCTCGGCTATCTGAGCCTGGACCGCGAGACGTCCACGCTCTCCGGCGGCGAGGGCCAGCGCCTGAAGATGGTGCGGCACCTCGGCTCCAGCCTCACCGGCATGACGTACATCTTCGACGAACCGAGCGTCGGCCTGCACCCGCGGGACGTGGGCCGCCTCAACGACCTGCTGCTGCGCCTGCGCGACAAGGGCAACACCGTACTCGTCGTCGAGCACGACCCGGACGTGATCGCCGTCGCCGACCACGTCGTCGACATGGGCCCGGCCGCGGGCGCCGACGGCGGCCTCGTCGTCTTCGAGGGCACCCCCGAGGAGCTGCGCGCCGCCGACACCCTCACCGGCCGCCGCCTGCGCCGCGCCGGCGGCGTCAAGGAACACCCGCGCGAGCCCGTCGGCGGCGAGTGGATCAAGGGGGCCGACCTGCACAACCTCAAGGACGTGAGCGTGCGGGTACCCACCGGCGTGCTCACGGCCGTCACCGGGGTCGCGGGCTCCGGCAAGAGCACGCTGATCTCCCGGGCCTTCATCGAGCAGCACCCCGACGCCGTGGCCGTCGACCAGTCCGCCATCGGCATCTCGGCGCGCTCCACCCCGGCGACGTATCTCGGCATCATGGACCGGGTCCGCGCCCTCTTCGCCCGCAGGACCGGCACCGAGCCGGGCCTCTTCAGCTTCAACTCGCACGGGGCGTGCGAGAGTTGCCAGGGCCGGGGGATCATCTACAGCGACCTGGCCTTCATGGATCCGGTCACGACGACGTGCGAGGCGTGCGCGGGGCGGCGCTTCAAGGAGGAGGTGCTGCGGCTCGTGGTGGGCGGACGCTCGATCGCCGACGTCCTCGACATGACCGCCGAGCGGGCCCTCGCCTTCTTCGAGGACTTTCCCGACACCGCGGTACGTCGCCGGCTCGGCGCCCTGCGTGATGTGGGCCTGACCTATCTCACCCTCGGCCAGCCGCTGTCCACGCTGTCCGGCGGAGAGCGGCAGCGCATCAAGCTGGCCACCCAGCTGCATCGGACGGGGACGACGTACGTCCTCGACGAGCCGACGACCGGACTGCACATGGCGGATGTCGACGGTCTGCTCGCGATGCTGGACCGGCTCGTCGACGCCGGGAACACTGTGCTCGTCGTCGAGCACAACCTGGAGGTCGTCAAGCACGCGGACTGGGTCATCGACCTCGGGCCCGACGGGGGCAAGCACGGCGGGCGGATCGTCTTCGAGGGGACGCCGCGGGAGCTGCTGGGGGCGCGGGGGTCGTTCACGGCGGAGCATCTGCGGCGGGCGGCGGGCTGACCGGGTTTCGGGGGCTCTGTCCCGTCCCGGGCCGGGGCCCCTCCCGGACCCGGTTTCCGGGGGCCTTTACGGAGGGCTTAACCTACGGGTACGTAACCTACGATGCCGTAGGTACAAACCGCTCGCGGCTCCGTGCGACCCCCGGCGCCGCATCCACACCACTCCCGTCCCCAGGAGCCCCCGTGACGATCACTTCTCCCCACCTCGGCAGCCCGGACACATGGACCGACGCCCGGCTTCTGTACGCCCTGGAGGAAGTGGTCGAGAAGGAGCTGAACCGGCATCTCGGTGTCGCCAAGGACTGGATGCCGCACGAGTACGTGCCGTTCTCCGACGCCCGGAACTTCCCCGGCTTCTTCGAGGACGGCGAGGCCTGGGAGAAGGGGCAGTCGCCGGTCACCGACATCGGCCGCGTCGCGCTCGTGGTGAACCTCCTCACCGAGGACAACCTCCCCAGCTACCACCACGAGATCGCCTCCCTCTTCGGGCGCGACGGCGCCTGGGGCACGTGGGTGCACCGCTGGACCGCGGAGGAGGGGCGGCACGGCATCGTCATGCGCGACTACCTCCTCGCGTCCCGGGCCGTCGACCCCGACCAGCTCGAGCAGTTCCGCATGTCGCACATGAGCGAGGGCTTCGAGTCCGACAACCGGCACTCGATGCTGCACTCCGTGGCGTACGTCGCCTTCCAGGAGCTGGCCACCCGGATCTCCCACCGCAACACCGGCCACCAGTCCGGGGACCCCGTCTGCGACCGCATGCTGGCGCGCATCGCGACCGACGAGAACCTGCACATGGTCTTCTACCGGAACCTCCTGCGGGCCGCCTTCGAGCTCGCCCCCGACCTCACGATGTGCGCCGTCCGCGACGTCGTCGTCGGCTTCCGCATGCCCGGCCACGGCATCCCCGGCTTCGAGCGGGCCGCCGCGCAGATGGCCATCGGCGGGGTGTACAACCTGCGCATCCACCACGACGACGTGCTGCAGCCCGTCCTCCGCTTCCTCAAGATCATGGAAATCCCCGGCCTCGGCCCCGAGGGCACCAAGGCCCAGGAGGAGCTCGGCCTCTTCATGGGCGGGCTCGACTCGGAGGCATCGAAGTTCGACGAGCGCTTGGCCGCGCGACGGGCTCGGGCTGCCGCACGCGGCGCGTGACGCTGCGCTGAGCGGGACGCTGCGCTGAGCTGGGCGGGACGCCGACCGGGCCACTTGCTTGCGCGCGGCTTGGGTCGGTTGTTCCCTGCGGGGTGCCTGGGCGCCCTCTCGGTGCCGCCGCTGCGCGGCGGATCTGCTCCCACCCGCCCAATACTCCGCACGTCAGGTGCGGCGGGGGTGGGCGGGGCAGTCCGTCCCGCCCGGCGGGTCAATCCTGCGGCGTGAGGGACACCGCCAGGGCTCCGTCCCTGACGTCGGGGGACGGGTGGTCGCGGAGGGTGTTCAGGAGGGTGCGCCACTGTGAGGGCCAGGAGAGGCGGGTGCCCTCGGCTGTCGTGAGGGTCAGGGCCAGGAGGCCCTCGGTGGGGGTGCCGGACGCGGTCAGGTGACGGGCCGCCGGGAGGAGTGCGTCGCCGGACTCGGCAGGTGCCGCCCGCAGGCGTTCGGCCAGGTTCCGGCAGGTCATGGGGGCCAGCGCGGGACGGTCCCGGTGCAGTTCCGCCAGGCGGGAGAGGGCAGCGCCCAGGTCAGGGTCCCTGCGGCCGTCCCGATCACCATCCCGGTCCCCGTCGAAGCTCAGGGCGGCCACCAGCAGCCGCGCCGCCTGCGGCACGAACCCGACGCCTTCGGCCAGGAGTTCACCGGCCCGCAAGCAGACCGCCCGCGCCGTCACACCACGCTCCCCCACAAGCTGCTCCACCACGAACTCCACCCGCCGCCGCGCAGGCAGGTCCCGCACCTCGCCGGGCCCGGCACTCACCTCACCCGCTCCGGCGGGCCCCGCACCCACGCCCGCGGAAGACCCATCCAGCTCCCTCTCGGCCACCCGAACCAACTCACCCAGCGCTCCACACAGCCCCGCCCCACCCCCCTCAGTACTCACAGCCGCCGTCACCAGGCCGCGCGCCGCCGCCCGCCACACCACCCGCCCCCGCGTGAGATCCACGCACGCCGCGCCCAGGACCTCCACCGCCTCGGGGGCCCACGGCGACCACCGGGGCAGGGTCTGGAAGGCGAGGGCAGCCGTCTCCGCGTCGTCGGTGGCACTGACCTCCTGAACGAGGTGGGCGTAGCGGCGGCGGTGGGCGGGGGCCATGTCCAGGGGGCGCAGGGCGAGGACGGCGGTGCGGAGGACCTGTTCGCCGTGGGCGGGGTGCGCGGCGTCGGCGAGGAGGTGCCACACGGCCTCCTCGCCGAGGAGCCCGCCGGCGAAGGCCACGCACGCGGCGCGCACATCACGGTGGGCGCCCGGAGCGTCGTACGCCTCTCGGAGCAGCACCGCGGCCCGCGCCGCGGGCAGCCGGGTCGCCGCGAGCCGCGCGGCCTCCTTTCGGCTGGTGACCTTGGCGCCGGGCCCTGTCAGAACGTCGCGCAGCCACGGCGCGAGCCGTGACGGCGGGGCGTACCGCGAGGCCCGCGTCGCCGCGTACACAGCGACCCGCGCCCGCTCCCCGCCCGCGTGCGCGAGCAGCTCGGGCACCGCGTCGCCGGGCCGGTCGGTGCGGGCGAGCGCCCCGAGCGCGGCCTCCGCGAAGCGGATCTCGGGGTCCGCGGCCCAGTGGCGTACGAGATCGGGCCCCGCGCCCGGCACGTCCGCGCAGCGTGCGACGGCCGCCGCCCGGTCGGCCTGCGGCTGCCCCGTGTCCCGCGCGGCCCACTCCAACTGCCGCAGCCACGCCTGCTGTTGGCGCGGCACCCAGCGCCGCACCTGCGCCGGCCCCGCCGGCACGGTCCACGCGGAACCCGCCGCGAGGAAGCGCCCGTACGGCGGCGCGCCGCCGAGGAGCCGGTCGAGGAGGTCGGTGCGGCGGGAGGTCAGGACGCTGTGGACGGGGTGCAGGACGGCCGCGGACGGCTCCTGCGCGAGGACGTGCGCGACCCGCTCGTCGCGGGTCGCGGGCGCGTCGAGCCACAGGCCGATCGCCGTGGACACGGTGGGGTTGTCGCCGAACCGCACGGCCTGCCACAGGAGTTCCTGCAGCGCGGCCATGCCGTGGGCGCGCCGTCCGACGGCGCGGGCGAGCGTGAACGCGAGGCTGTAGTCGGCCTTCTCCGCGCCCGCCTCGATCCAGGGCCGCAGTGCCTCGTACACCTCGTGCTCCTGCCCCCGGCGGAGCGTGCGGTCGAGGCGGCCGAGGTCCACGCGCCGGGTGCTGCCGGAGATGCGGGTGAGGGTGCGCAGGCTCCAGCCGACGAGTGCGCGCTGCCCGCTCGCGGCGTGTTCGCGCAGCACGGCGACGGCGAGGGAGCTGAGCGCGTCGCGGCTGTCGCGGGAGCAGTCGCGGGCCGCGAGCGCGTCGGCCACGAGCTTGTCGAGGTACGGCGCGGCGGCCTCGGTGAACAGGGCGGGGCGTACCCGCGACAGGCTGAGCAGAGCTTCGGAGCGGACCAGGTCCTGCTCGTTGGTGAGGCGGGCCGCCATGTCGTCGAGGAGGCGTACGGCTTCCGCGCGGTCGCCGAAGCGCGCGACGTTGAGGATCAGGAACGGCCAGGCGTCCGCGCGGTCGTCGGCGGCGGGGCGCCGGGTCGCGGCGACGAGTGCGTCGCGGGCCTCCGCGCACGGCAGGTACGACTCGGCGGCGAGCACGGTGATCCAATAGGCGCCGCTCGCCCGGGTCGCGGCGGCGACGCGGCGCCCCTCGTCGGCGGCGGCGCGGCGCGGCAGCGCGTCGAGGACGGCGCCGTCGACGGTGGCCGGCGGGGTGCCGCGGCCCTCACGGCCGGCCGCGAACACCGCCGCGCGTCCGGCCGGCGGGTGCGCGGCGAGGAGCCGGCCGAGGGCGCTGGAGTCGTCGCCGACGGAACGGGCGTACGCGTGGATCCCGGCGGTGGCGTCGGGGTCGCCGGAGCGGGCGAGCGCGCGCAGGACGGAGCGGGTGACGTGCCCGCTGACCCGGATCTGGTGGCCCCACGGGCCGGTGAGCAGGCTCAGTACGCGGGCGGGTCCCGCGGTCGCGAGCGGGCGCAGGTGCGGCAGGAGCCGGGGCGGGAAGCGGGTCGGCGCGTACCGTTCGAGCAGGTCGAGCACGCGCTCCGGGGCCCGGTCGGCCGTGGCCTCCAGGGCGCCCGCGCACCCCTCCCAGCAGGCGTCGCGCAGCGCTTCGGGCGCCGCGGCGAGCTGCCGGGCGACGAGGTCGAGCAGCAGTTCGCCGTGGGGCTTGGCCAGGGCGCTCCAGCCGCGTACGGCATGGAACAGCTCGGGCAGCAGCCGCGCCGCGACCTCCTCGGAGCAGCCGGGGAGCAGGCGGGCGGCGGCCGCGTCGCCCCAGTCCCGCCTCACCCCGTCGACGAGGCGGTCCGCGAGCGCGGTGCGCCGCCCGGCGACCACCGCCCGGCAGAGCTGCCTGCGCACCGCCTCCGGCGCGTCGTCGAACGCGGCCTCGAAGGCGGCGTCGGGCACGCGGACGGTGTCGGCCGCGCGCAGCGCCTGCCCGCGCACGAACGCGTCGGGGTCCGCGAGGCGGGCGGCGATCCAGTCGGTGTCCCGGGTGAGGGCGGCGAGGAGGATCGCGATGCCGCGTTCGTAGGGGCGGCCGGGCAGGAAGGGGGGCGTGGCGGGCCGGGGCGCGCCGCGCTGCGCGCCGTGGGGCTCGGCCCGGCCACGGCGCCCGAAGCCCCAACGGCGGCTGCCGCCCGGGTCGTTGCCCAGGTCGGGCGCGGGCTCACCACGGCCGACGGGCGCCCTGAACCCGCCACTCCCGTCGGCGCCGGGCCCACCACCCCCAGCGACCCCACCACCCTCCAACTCCGCCATAACCCCACGCGCCACCCCGGCACGCCCCAACTCCCGGCCCCTCCGCGCGAGTTCCCGCATCCGCTCCGGATACGGAAGCGGATCGAGCCCGGCGACAAGGGTGCCTGCTGCGGACGACGTCTCAGGGGCTGCCATCCCGCGATTCTGCCCGGCGGGCACGCGGCGCCGTAGCGATTTACGGTCCTGCCCGGCGGTGCCATGTTGGGCAGACGGGCACAGCCGCCGTCGACCCCAGGGGGTGCACGGAAGTGGCACGGACCCATGAGTGGATGTTCTACGAGGTCATGTGGCGCAGTTGGGCGGACCGGGCGCGGGTGCCGTACCCGGTGCCGTGGTGGGCGCAGGCCGCCTTCCGGCGCTGGAGCGACGACTTCGACTCGGGCACGTACGAATCGAAGGAGGCCGCGTTCTCCTCGAACGCGCTGTACCGCTACTGGCACATGGTGGGCGTGAAGGACCACCGCCAGGAGTCGCTGATCGGCCAGGCCGGGGAGATCGAGCCGGTGTACGACAAGTACTGCCTGGCGTTCTTCCTGTACGAGCCGGTGTCGGGCACCGTCGGCGTGCCGCAGCTCGCGGAGTGCGGGACGGTCGCGCAGCGCATGGAGGCGCCGCATCTGCCGGTGGTGGTGACGACGTTCCGCACGCCGGGCGGCGTGGAGTTCACGCAGCGGACCTTCGCGGCGCCGGTCGGCCCGCGGCAGCGGGACCTCACGGTGACCCGGCTGAGCGTCACCGCCCCGGGCGGAGCGCCGCGCGAGGGCTGGCTGTGCGCGGCGGTGCTGCCCGCGGGGCCGAGCGGTTTCCAGCGGCACGACCGCGGCGACCCGGGCGGCACCGACCGCAGGCTGACGTTCCTCAGGTATCTGCCGGACGAGGCTCGGGTGGAGACCAACAGCGGCTGGGGCCCGGCGTTCGACACCGCGCCCACGCACTACGGCGTGTACGGCAACCCGGACTTCGCGTCCGACCCGGCGGCGTATCTGACGCGCAGCCCGTTCCACGACCTGGCCGTGGGCGGCAAGCTCAACGCGGCGCTGCAGGCGCAGGACCAGGTCGCGGGTTTGTGCAGCGCCGCGTTCGCGTGGCCGTTCCGGGTGGCGGACGGCACGGCGTTCGAGGTCGACGTGCGGCTGCCGGTCGACCTGTACAGCGGGGCCGCCGACCTGGCCGAGATCCGCGCCACGCCGGCCGCCGAACTGGAGGAGAGCAACCGGCAGTTCTGGACGGCGAAGGTCCTCGGCCAGGGCGTGCAGCCCGGGCTCCCGCAGCCCGTGGCCCACTTGACCGACCTGTTCCGGCAGGCGCGCTCGCAGTTGCTCGTCCTCTCCGACCACGGCGAGATCCACCCGGGTCCGACCGTGTACGACTCGTTCTGGATCCGGGACTCCTCGGTGGAGGCGACGGCATGCTCGCTGGTGGGCGACGCGGCGCTCGCGGAGCACCAGCTGGGCACGCACTATCCGCTGCGGTTCAACCGCGGCACCGGCCGGATCGGGCCCTGCGCCGAGTACGGCTTCTACGGCGGCCCGCACGAGCGCGACGACCGCGAGTGGGACAGCAACGGCCAGGCGCTGTGGGCGATCGGCCGCTTCGACCGCACGGCGGGCCCCGGCACCGCCTTCGGCGCCAAGCTCTACACGCCGTACGTCGTCGACGGCGCGCGCTGGCTGCGCGACAACCGGGACGCGTACGGCCTGCTGCACAGCGGCTGGAGCGCCGAGCACCTCGGCGAGCGCGACAAGCCGCACTACTGGGACGACCTGTGGGGCCTCGCCGGTCTCTATGAGGCGGCGCGCCTCGCCGAGCGCCTCGGCACCCCCGAGGTCCGCGAACTCTGGGCCGCGTTCGACGACCTGAAGCAGGCCACGGCCGCCTCGATCCGCTGGGTCCTTGCGGAGCAGCAGCGGCGCGGCGAGTGGGAGACGTACATCCCGACCGGACCCGGCGACGTCGGGCGGCGCGACTCGACGATGATCGGCGCGGCCGCGTACTTCCATCCGCTGCGGCTGCACATGGGCGGCAAGCTGGGCGACGACGTCGACCGGGCGGCGCGGTTCACGCTGGACACCATGTACGGACGTTTCGTGACGGGCGGCTTCCGGCACGAGGCGGCCTGGAACGCGTACGGCCCCTACCTGACCATGCAGTTGGCGCACGCGTATCTGCTCGCCGGGAACGCCGCGCGGATGGACGAGCTGCTCGGCTGGACCGTGGCCGCCTCGCTGCCGCGCACCGACGACCGGGCGGTGGCGCTCGGCGCGTGGAACGAGCAGCACGCGTTCCCGATCGCGTCCGGCTTCGCCGAGGTCCCGCACCGGCACTGGTACATGGGCGACATTCCGCACGGCTGGGCGGCGGCGGAGTATCTGCTGCTGCTCCGCGACATCCTCTTCTTCGAGGCCGACGAGGATCGCGATCCGCATCTGTACGTCGCCCCGGGCATCCGCCCGCACTGGGTGCCGGACGGGGAGCCGGTGACCGTCGACTCCGCGCCCACGCTGTTCGGCGCGCCCTTCGGCTACCGGCTCACGCACGACGCGGCGGCCCGCACGGTGACCGTGGACATCACGCGGTCACCCGAGCGGGTGCGGTACGTCTACCCGTGCCGCTTCGGCTCCGTGCGGGCTGCGTCGGCGGACGGGCGTGAGCTGCCGGTGTCGGGCGACGACGTCCATGTACCGGCGGGTGCCGGGCAGTTCACGGTGACGTACGCCTAAGGGCCCCGAAGCCGGAGCGCAGCACCCGGAGCCCGGCGCGGCCGCGCCCTCTCAGGCCCGGTCGCGCCGCAGGCTCTGCCGTTCCTTCTCGGAGAGCCCGCCCCAGACGCCGAACCGCTCGTCGTTGTCGAGGGCGTACGCCAGGCAGGTCTGGCGCATGTCGCAGAGGCGGCAGATGTTCTTGGCCTCACGCACCGAGCTGCCGGGCTCGGGGAAGAAGAAGTCTGGCCCGGTCTGCGCGCACAGCGCCTGCTCCTGCCAGGCGAGTTCGGGCACGGGCAAAGTGGTGTCATTGTGCATGCCGTGATCCTGAAGGATGGCGCGAAACAACCGATCAACGTTCGATCAACGCGGCGCGCCGGGTGTTTCAGGACCGGGCGGCGGGGGCCCTTGACGGCCCGGCATGGGGCCTCGACTCGGCGGGGCCCCACGATAGCGGCTCAGCCCTGCTGCGGCTCGGGCTGCATCAGCGCGAACTTCGCGCCGTGCGGATCGGCGAGCTTCGCGAACGCGCCCACACCGGCGAGGTCCATGCGCTCGGCCCGGACCGTGCCGCCGGTCGTGCGCGCTTTCTCGACCACCGCGTCGATGTCGGCCACCTGGAAGTACGGCATCCAGTAGACACCGGCTTCCTGCTCGACGGGGTCCTGGTCGAGGGGCCACAGGCCGCCGAACATGTCGTCCGCGGTGCCGCCGCCCGGGTACACCATGGTGTACGAGCCGCCCTCGAAGGGCTGGGCGATCGTCTTCCAGCCGAACACCGCGTCGTAGAACGCGGCGCCCGCCTCGATGTCCGGGGTGTACAGCTCGGTCCAGATCAGTCCGCCGGGCACGTTCACCACGTCCAGGCCCTTGTTCTGTCCGGGCTGCCACACGGAGAAGGCGACACCGGCGGCGTCGGCGAAGCCCGCCATGCGGCCGTAGTCCAGGACGTCCATCGGCTCGAAGAGCGTGCGGCCGCCCGCCTGCTCGACCTTCTTGGCGGTGGCGTCGGCGTCCGGCGTGCAGAAGTACAGCGACCAGGAGGGGCCGCCCGTCGCGCCCATCTCGGGCGTGACCGCCATTCCGCCGGCGGCGGCCTTGCCGTCGATCTGGAACGTGCCGTACCCGCCGACTTCCTCGCCACCCTTCTCGAAGTCCCAGCCGAAGACGCCCTTGTAGAAGGCGGCCGCGCCGTCGATGTCCGTGGTGCCCAGATCCACCCAGATCGGGGCTCCGGTGAGTGTGAGATCGCTGAGCATGATCGACTCCTTTGTCGCGCTCGTCGTACTCGTTGCGTCTGCCGTACTCGTCCGCACTCGTCGCAATCCGTCGCTTCCGAGTCTTCCACCGGGCACTGACAATCCGCGCGCGCTGGCCCCGGCCGGGCACACACCGTCACCGGCCGCCCCGGACCCGCGGCCGGTTTCCCGTCACTCTCCGCGCTCGGCCTTCATCACCTTGTGAACACCGAGCAGTTTCTGAGAGCGCTCTCAGCCACACCTCTTGACGGCGGCTTTTCACCGCGGCAACAGTGGGGGCACGTCGACGCACCACCGCGCGCCCGGGCCGCACTCCTGCTCAACTCCCCCCACATTCAAGCCAGGAGAGAAATACCGTGATATCGCGCAGAGTGTTCCTGACGTCGTCCGCGGCCGCCGCGGGCGCCCTCACGTACCCCGCGTGGGGCAGCGCGCTGAGCCCGGACGCCTCGGCCGCGCCCGCGACCTGTGAACTCGCGTTGCAGAACAAGTCCCTGCCGGGCCAGGTCCGCGCGTACGTCACCGGCCACGAGCCGGGCACCGACCGCTGGCTGCTCCTGAAGCCGGACGGCGGCGTCTACCGCCCCGAATCGCCGTCGGCCCCGCAGACCCCGCTGCCGGTGGACTGCGCCATCCCGCTGGGCGCGGCGGGCTCCGCCCCCAAGGTGCTTACGCTTCCTCAAATGTTCGGCGCCCGCGTCTACTTCGTCCGCGACGACAAACTTGACTTCTTCCTCAACCCGGGCCCCTCCCTCGTCGAGCCCGCGTTCGCCACCAAGGAAGACGCGAACTACGGCCGCACGTGGTCGTTCTGCGAGTTCACCTTCAACAGCACGCAGTTGTACGCGAACATCAGCTACGTGGACCTGGTGACCGCGCTGCCCATCGGTCTGACGCTGGAGGGCGACGCCAAGCACACCGTCGCACCGCTGCCCGACGGGGCCGTGGACAAGATCGCCGCCGATCTGGTGGCGCAGGCGGGCCGGGACGGGCAGCCCTGGGACAAGCTGGTGATCCGCGGCGACGGCGGCGTACTGCGCGTCATCTCGCCGCAGAACCTCATGGCCCCGCACTTCGGCGACCCGAGCAAGATGCCGTTCCGCGACTACTTCAACGGCTACATCGACCAGGTCTGGAACAAGTACCGCTCCACCGACCTGCGCATCGACCTCCAGGGCGGACGGGGCGTGCGCGTCGGCCGGGTCTCGGGCGACACCCTCACCTTCGAGGGCGGCCACACCTTCACCAAGCCCACCTCGAAGGACATCTTCACCTGCAACCACGGCCCGTTCACCAACAACCCGGGCGACTCGGACGACAAGAAGGGCCTCCTCGCCCGCCTCGCCGCCGGGTTCAACCGCAGCATCATGCTCACCCACCCGTCGCAGCCGAACGGCACGACGGCCGGCGACTACTACCGCGGTGACGTCACCAACCACTGGTCCCGCGTGGTGCACGCCAACTCGCCCATCGGGTACGCCTTCCCGTACGACGACGTACGCCCGGACGGCCAGCCGGACGTGTCGGGCGCGGCGCACGACGGCAATCCGCGCCGGTTCACGGTGTCCGTGGGGGCGTAGCACTGAAGGCATGAGTCCGGGGACGTGACCCCATCGGCTTGCGCCCCGGTCCGGCAGTGGACCGGGGCGCAACACGCGGTGCGCCTAGTGCACGCGCTCCGCGAGGAAGTCCTCCCAGGTGCGCTCGCCCACGGCGGCGCCGTCGAGCGTCAGGTTCTCCCCGGCCCGGTACGCCCGACCGACCTTCCCGGGCATCCGGACCGGCATCATCAGGCGGTGCTTGCCGCGGGCCGCCAGGTAGCCGCGGCTCAGCTCGGCCATTCCGTACACCTTCGGTCCCGCCAGGTCCGGCACCAGGCCGGCGGGCTCGCCGAGGGTCAGCTCGACGATCCTTGCCGCCACCTCGCGCGCGTCGACCGGCTGGAAGCGCAGGCCTCCGGGGACGGGGAGCACCGGCATCTTGGCCATCTTCGACACGACGTTCAGGACCAGGTCGTGGAACTGGGCGGCCCGCAGGGTCGTCCACGGCACACCCGAGTCGGCCACGGCACGCTCGGCGCCGAGCTTCTCCTTGAACCAGCTGATCGGCATGTGGTCGGCGCCGATGACCGAGATGTACACCAGGTGCCGCACTCCGGCCGCCGCCGCTGCCCGCGCCAGGTTCCGGGTGGCCTCCTCGTCGCCCTTCGGGCCGCCCGCGAGGTGCAGCACGGTGTCGGCGCCGGCCACCGCCGCCTCGATTCCCTCGCCCTTGGCCAGGTCGCCGGTCACGTACGCGACGCCGTCCTGCCCCGCGCGCTCCTTCCGGGTGAGCACGCGCACGTCGCGCCCCGCCGCGCGCAGCAACGGCACCACGAGGCTGCCGAGCGTGCCCGTACCACCGGTGACCAGGATCGTTGCCGCCATGACTGCTCCCCACTCGTCATACCCGAGAGTCGCTGCTCCCGGCCGCCCCACGCTTTTCCGTGGGTCTCACTGCCATGACGGACGGGGCGCGGGAAGTGTGACCGGGGTACGGAAAGAATTTCCGCGGACGGCTGCCCGAGGGCTGACCGGGCGGGCTCCCGCCGGGCGGGGACCAGGACTAGGCGGACTCCCGCCGGACGAGCTCCGTGGGCAGCACCACGCACGCGCCGTCGTCCTCGACGTCGACCTCGCCGTACGCCGCGTCGCCCTCTTCGGCTGTCCCGGCTCCCCCTCCTCCCCCTGCCTGCCCCTGGCCACGCAGCAGCATCGCCGCCATCAGCCGCCCCATCTCCTCGATGTCCTGTCGCACCGTCGTCAGCGGCGGGTCGGCCTGCTCGGCCACGGGCAGCATGTCGTCGAAGCCGACGACCGCGACGTCCTGCGGCACCCGCCGTCCGGACTCCCGCAGCACGCGCAGCGCGCCCGACGCGGAAAGGTCGTTGGCGGCGAAGACGGCGTCGACATCGGGGCGGCGGTCGAGGAGCAGGCGCATGGCGCGCTCGCCGCCCGCGGGGGTGAAGTCGCCCGTGGCGGTCAGGTCGGGGTCCGCCGTCGGCAGGACGTCGCGGTAGCCGTCGTGGCGGTCGACGGCCGAGGTCTGGTCCGGGGGGCCGGTGATGTGCGCGACGCGGGTGCGGCCGAGGCCGACGAGGTGGCGTACGGCCTGCCGGGCGCCACCGCGGTTGTCGCAGTCGACGTACCGCGCACTGCCCACGCCGCCCGCCCAGCCGGGCCGCCCGCCGAACACCGTGGGCACGCCCGCGCCGTGGATGATGCCGGGCAGCGGGTCGTCCAGGTGCAGCGAGAAGACGAGCGCGCCGTCCACGTGGCCGCCCGCGAGATAGCGCCCGACCCGCTCGTGGTCGTCACGCCCCTCCGTGAGGAGCAGCACGAGTTGTACGTCACGTGCCGTCAGTTCCTTGCTGATGCCCCGTAGTTGGAGCCCGAAGAAGGGATCGGCGAAGACCCTGGTCTCGGGCTCGGCGATGACCACGGCGACGGCGTCGTGACGCCGCGTGACGAGACTGCGGGCGGCCCGGTTGGGAACGTAACCGAGCTCCTTCACGGCCCGCCGGACCTTCACGGCGAGCACCTCCCGCACCCCGGCCTCGCCGTTCACGACCCGGGACACCGTCGCCCGCGACACCCCCGCCCGCGCGGCCACTGCCTCCAGCGTGGGACGCGCTGCTGCCTGGGGCACCTCGGAACTCCTCATCGACGGTTGCCGATCAGGATAGCCAGCGGCTTCTTCCGCGTCGGCGGCCGTGTGCCGGGTCATCCCTCAATCTGGGGATGGCGAGCCGCTTCCACCGTACGTCACCATCAAGTGACGGAACGTGAAAGATCGCGGTGCCGGGCCCAGTTGTCCCCGCGCCGCCACGGGGAGGGAGCACGCATGAAGGCCGTACGCCGGAGGAAGTTCAGCCATCGGTTCAGCCATCAGTTCACCCGCCGGGTCGGCGTCCTGACGGCGGCCGTGGTCGCCGTGGCGGCCGGTGGGGTGCTCGCGGGCACGGCGTCCGCGCAGGTCGAGCCCGTCGGCTCCGTCGGATCGGCCGCCGCGACCGCCGACGCCGGGAGCCAATGGCGCAACGTGGCCAACGGCCTGTGCATGACCACGGCCGAGGACCCCGCCAACGGCTTCCAGGGCACCGCCACGCTCGCTCCGTGCGACGCGGGCGATCCCCGGCAGAGGTGGCGGCTCGGGCTCGACAATGCCTTCGCGTTTCAGATCGTCTCGGTCAGCAACGGCAAGTGTCTCGCCGACGTCGGCGGATGGGGTCTCGCCTGGATGGCGACGTGCGAGAGGAGGGACATTCAGCAGGCCTGGGGCATTCCCCCGGACAGCCTCGAGGGGCAGATGTTCACTTCGTGGGACGACGGGAAGCGGTTGAGCACGCCCTACAAGGCGGGCACCTCGTACGCGACCGTGCGCGACGACCTTCCCGTGGAGGACGCCCGGTACCGGTGGTGGCTCATCCGATAGCTGCGGCTCATCCCATGGCTGCCGGGGACGTCAGCCGGACCGGCGCCGACAGCGGGGCCTGCTGGGGGCGGGCCTCGAACGCCTGGATCACGTAGGCCGCGAACCGTCGGGCGGCCGCGACCTGCGCGGCGGGTGACGCCACGCGGATCCCGCAGTTGCCCATGAGCATCAGGAGGATGTCGTCCAGGACGAAGTCGGGGCGCAGCCGCCCCGACTCCATGGCCCGCTGGGCGAGTTCACCGACTGCCTTCATGGCGAAGGCACGCTCCTCGGCGATCTCCGTCGCCCCCGGATACGCCGTCAGAAAGGCTTCGGTGAAGCCCCGGTCACGGGCGTGCATCTCGCAGGTCTTCTCGATCAACAGGCAGAAGCCGTGCCATGGATCGGGATCGGAGCACCCTTCCTCGACGATGGCACGGCACTCGCGCACCTGGTCGGCGAAGACCGCCGCCACCAGCGCCTGCTTGGTCGGGAAGCGGCGGTACAGAGTCGCGGGTCCGACCCCGGCTCCTCTGGCGATCTCCCGCATCGGCACCTTCAGGCCCTCCGTGGAGAACAGCCTGCGGGCCGCGTCGAGGATGCGATCGCGGTTGTCCAGCGCGTCGGAACGCAGCGCGTGAGGCAATTGATCGGCCATGTCTCTCACTTTAGCGAAGTGGACGGGGGCGTCCGTTAGCGTCCGGACATGGCAGCCCGCCATCGACGAGGACGTGGAGAACGGCATGAAGGCAATTGAGATCCGGACGTACGGAGGCCCTGAAGGTCTGGCAGTGGTGGATCTGCCGACTCCGGCACCCGCTGCCGGGCAGGTGCTCATCGCGACGGAGGCTATGGGCGTCGGCGGCGTCGACGTCGTGATCAGAAAGGGGGCCCTGTCGGCCCTCGGCTTCAAGGAGGGCCATGTGCCGGGCAGCGAGGTGGCGGGCACCGTCACCGCGGTCGGCGAGGGCGTCGACCGCTCGTGGATCGGCCGACGGGTGTGGGGATTCACGGGCAGGGGCGGCGGCTATGTCGAACAGGCCATCGCCGAGGTCCACGACATCGTTCCCCTTCCCGCGGACCTCTCCGCCGTCGACGCGGTGACGCTCGGCAGCTCGGGAGTCGTCGCCCACTACGGGCTCGCCCACGCCCGGTTCGCGCCCGGGGAGTCCGTACTGATACGTGGTGCGGCCGGGAGCATCGGCATCGCGGCGGTGCAGCTCGCCGCCCGGCGCGGTGCCGCCGCGGTGGCGGTCACCACGTCGTCCGCCGAACGCGGCGAGCGGCTGCGCCGGCTGGGCGCGAGCCACGTACTTGACCGCTCCGGCAACCCGGTCCGCTCCACCGACGGCAGGGACGCGGGCGACGCCCCCGAGGGCTACGACGTCATCGTCGACGTCGTCGCCGGCCCCGACATGCCCTCGTTCTTCGACAGGCTCAATCCGAACGGCCGCATGGTCGCCGTCGGCGTCGTCGGAGGCTGGCCGCCCGCCGACTTCGGCACGAAGCTCATGGCCGCGTTCCAGAAGTCGCCGACCTTCGCCTACTTCAGCGCCGACTCCGTCACCGCGGCCGACCAACGCGCCGTGCGGCGCGAACAGTTCGCCGCCGCGACCCGGGGTGAGCTCAAGGCGGTGGTGCACGAGGTGCTCCCGCTGGACCAGGCCGTGCTGGCACACCACAAGATGGACGCGGGCGAGGTCTTCGGCAGGATCGTGCTGACGCCGTAGCCGCAACGAACGGCGCGGCGGGCAACAGCGGGCAACTGAAGCCAACGGACGCCGCCGAGCGCGCGCAAGGGCCGACTAGTGGTGCGCGTGATCCGACCCGGCCCCCTTGGCCCCGGCGTCACCCTTGGCCTCAGAACCACCCTTCGCCTCAGACCCACCCTTCGCCCCGCCGTCACCCTTCGCCCCATGCGGATGATGCGGCTCATAATCCGGAATAGTCCCATCCGGCTTCTTCACCAGGAACAGCCCCACCATCCCCATGTCCGAGTGGCTCTGCACATGGCAGTGGTACATCCACGCCCCCGCTCCCACCCCCTCGCCCGCGATCACCTGGAAACCGAAGGAGTCCCCGGGGCCGGTGATCTTGTCGTCGAGGACCTGGCTCGGGTCGTCGGGGCCGGTGAGCAGGCCCGTGCGGTTGTCGGCCCAGCGGTGACCGTGGATGTGGAACGTGTGGTAGTACTCGCCGTGGGTGATCGACACGAACTCGACCCGATCGCCCACGGTGGCCTCGAAGTCGGGGCCGGAGTGGGCCGGCTTGTTGTTGATCATCATGTCGTTGAAGACGATGACGCAGGTCTGGTCGGGCAGGATGTCGCCCTTGCGGCGCACGATCACCGCGCCGTACAGGCCCTTGCGGACGCCACCCGTGCCGTGCTCCGTGCCGACCACGTGGTCGTGGTAGTGCCAGTACCCCGCCGTGCCGGGCCGCCAGGTGCCGTCCTTGCGGCGGCCCGGCGCGTGCGTGCGCCACGTGTAGGTGCGCTTGCCGCCGGGCGCCACCTGCGACTTGGTGTGCTTCGTGCCGTCGCTGGAGATCTCGTAGTCCATGCCGTGCACGTGCAGGCTGACGTCGACGTCCGTGGTGTTCTCGAACTCGACGTGCAGGGTGTCCCCTTCGTTGAGTTCGAGCAGCGGCCCGGGAATGGAGGCCTTGCCCTTCTCCAGGCCGTAGCCCATCTGCCCGTCGGGAAGCTTCTCCGCGTACATCTTGATCCGGCGCACCTCGCCGCCCGCGGGGGCCGTTTTCGGCGGATCCGCCACCGCTCGGGGGGCGTCGGCCGCGGAGTCCGACGCCATGGCGGACAACGATGTCACGCCGACCGTGGCAACCGCTCCCCCGACCAGCATCCGGCGGTTGAAGCTCCGTCTGTCCATGGCGAACTCCCCACTGAGGCACGGAAACTGACGCTACGTACGGACCTGACCGGGGCGCACGAGGCACCGGATTCCGGCCACACGCTAGCGGCAGTGCTCCGGTTTATCCACACGCAGGACAAAGTTCGTGTGAAGTGCTGTCGTAGCTATTGGCTAGCCGTCAAAAGAGGGCTAGCTTCGTCGGCGCCAGCCCTCCAAGGAGGCTAGCTTCTCCGGTGCTGTTGATGTATTCGCCGTAGCCGTGACCGACGATGGGTGGGTGTACTCATGCGGCTGAAACCGCATCAAACGCCCCCAACCGTACGAGGGTTGGGCAGAACCAGACACAGATCCACACGCCGCGCCTGGGCGGCGGTCCTGGCCGCCGGGGCCGTGGCCGCCGGCCTCCTCACGGGCCCCGCTGCGACCGCGCGGCCCTTCCCGGAACCGCCCCCGGACGCGGAGGCGATGAAGACAACGATGTCACGCGCGCTGCCTGCTCCCCCGGGCAGCGCGAACGTGCGTGTGCTCGCCTTCTACGGCTCGGCCGCCGGCGGCGACGAGTCGCCGGTCGTGGACGCGGCCATCGCCGCCATCGAGAAGATCGGCCAATCCGGCCCGGCCGACCAGCAGTTCACGGTCACGGCCACCGACGACCCGGCCGTGTTCACCAACGCCAAGAAGCTCGGCAAGTTCAACGCGGTGACGTTCGTGACCGGCGGCGGCGATGTGCTCGACGCCGAGCAGGAGGCGGGCCTGGAGGCCTACATGGAGGCCGGCGGCGGCTTCCTCGGCCTGCACGACGCGGCCCGCGCGGAACCGTACTCGTCCTGGTTCACCGGCCTGGTCGGCGCCCGCCCCAAGGACGCGAGCCCCACCGCCGTCCAGCGCGCCACCGTCGAGGTCGGCGACCGCGAGAACCCCGCCACCAAGGACCTTCCCCTGGAGTGGAAGCGCCCCGACAAGTGGCTCAACTGGGAGGCTGGTCCGTCGGGGCCGTCGGGCAACGTGCACACCGTGGCCCGCGTGCGCGAGGCGACGTACAAACCGGGTGAGGGCGCGAACGGCGCGGACCACCCGGTGTCCTGGTGCCGCGACTACGACGGCGGCCGGTCCTTCTACACCGGCATGGGCGGCACGCCCGACGCCTACGACGAGGCGGACTTCCGCGGCCATCTGCGCGGCGCCCTGCTGTGGACGACCCGCATCGCCCGCGCCGACTGCAAGGCGACCATCAACGCGAACTACAAGGCCGAGCGCCTGACCCAGCCCAACAAGCCGGGCCAGAACGACCAGATCGGCGAGCCGCACGGCCTGGTCACGGCCCCCGACGGCCGGGTGTTCTACATCGGCCGCGGCGGCGCCGACTCCTCGCAACCCGTGATCACCGACTGGAACAACCCCGACATCGGCAAGGGCAAGGGCGAGATCCACGTCTACGACCCGAAGACCAAGCAGGTCACGCTCGCCGGGGCGCTCAGCGTCTTCGGCAACAAGGGCGGCGGCGGCGAGCTGATCAAAGTCGAGGAAGGGCTGCTCGGCATCGAGCTGGACCCGAAGTTCGCGCAGAACGGCTGGGTGTATCTGCACTACACGCCGCACTCGCAGCTGAACCGCGACACGCACATGGCCGAGCGGTACATCTCCCGCTTCACCCTCGACCAGGCCACCAACAAGCTGGACCCGAGCAGCGAGAAGGTGCTGCTCAAGTGGCCGGTGCAGGTGCACAGTTGCTGCCACTCCGGCGGCGGGATGTCCTGGGACTCCAAGGGCAACCTGTACATCGCGACGGGTGACAACAACTCCTCCGGCTTCAGCGACGGCTACTCGGGCAACAACCCGCAGCCGAGCTTCAAGGGCGTCTCCTTCGCCGACGCCCGCCGCACCGCGGGCAACACCAACAACCTCAACGGCAAGATCCTGCGCATCCACCCCGAGCCCGACGGCACGTACACCCTGCCCGAAGGCAACCTCTTCACCGGCAAGGAGCCGGACGAGGGCGGCGGCAAGACGCGCGGCGAGATCTATGTGATGGGCGTCCGCAACCCCGCGCGCATCTTCGTCGACAAGAAGACCGACACGCTGTACGCGGGCTGGGTCGGCCCCGACGCCGGTCAGCCGTCGACGACCTGGGGCCCGGCGAAGTACGACACGTTCGCGGCGATCACGCACGCCTCCAACCGCGGCTGGCCGTACTGCATGGGCAACAACCAGCCCTACCGCGACCGCAATCTGCCGGACCCGAGCAAGCCGCTCGGCTGGTACGACTGCAAGAACCTGCGCAATGAATCGCCCAACAACGACGGCCTGGTGAAGATCCCGCCGGCCGAGCCCAACACCATCTGGTACTCGCCGCAGGGCGGCGGCATCGACTACCCGCGCGACGCCAACGGCGTCCCCAGCTACAAGCCCGAGGAGCAGAAGCAGCTCCTGCCGTGGCTCAAGGGCGGCGGCCAGGCCACGATGAACGGCCCGGTCTACCGCTACGACGAGGCGAGCGCGAGCGCCGACAAGTGGCCGTCGTACTGGGACGGCAAGTGGTTCGTCGGCGACTTCTACGACGGCGACCAGCCGCGGCACGCGGTGCTCACCGACCCCAAGACGGTCGGCAAGGGCGGTCTGCCGGTGCACGCCGAATCGCTCAAGAAGATCATTCCGGTGGGCAACGACAACATCAAGAACCTCATGGACTGGAAGTTCGCGCCGGACGGCTCGCTGTACGTCCTCGACTACGGGCGCGGCTTCTTCACCTCCGACGCCAAGTCGGCGCTGTGGCGCGTGACGTACAAGGGCGGTGCGGCCACTCCGGCTGCGGCGGACCTGGCGAGGAAGGCGGGACGATGAGATCCGTGAGACCCATGAGACCCGTGGGATCCGCTCGCCGCGGCAGGGTCTGGACGGCGCTGCTCGCCGCGCTCCTCATGGCGGTGGGCCTGACGTCGGCGGCGAGCGCGCGGCCCGACAACAGCGGGCTCGCCGCACAGCAGCAGACGCTCACCTGGACCGGCGACAACGACATCACCAAGTACAAGTCCGCGCCGGCGACGGCGGTCGCGGGCAAGACGACGATCGTCTTCGAGAACAGCGTGGCCACCGGCAACACCACCGGCATGCCGCACACGCTGACGTTCGACGTCTCCGACCCGGAGTACAACAACGACGTCCCGCTGAACATCCTCGCCAACCCGGGCGACGACAAGGGCGGCAAGCACACGGCCGAGGTCACCCTCAAGCCGGGCCGCTACCGCTACTACTGCACCATCCCCGGCCACGGCGCGATGCAGGGCATCCTGGTCGTCACCGAGGGCGGCGGCGAGGACACCACCGCCCCGGAGACGAAGGCGAAGGTCGACGGGGCGACCAACTCCGACGGCGCTTACGTCGGTTCGGCGACCGTCACGGTGACGGCGACCGACGAGAGCGGCGGCTCGGGCGTCGAGAAGGTCGAGTACGCGGTCGGGGCCGACGGCGCCTGGCAGCCGTACACCGCGCCCGTGGTCGTGAACACGGTCGGCACGCACAAGATCCGCTATCGGGCGTCCGACAAGGCGGGCAACGTGGCGGCGGAGAAGGCCGTCGACTTCAAGGTCGTCGCGCCGCCGACCGACGACAAGACGCCGCCGGAGACCTCGGCGACGGTCAGCGGCGAGCAGAACGGCCAGGGCCAGTACCTCGGCATGGCGACGGTGACGGTGTCGGCGTCCGACGCGGGCTCGGGCCTCAACAAGGTCGAGTACGCGATCGGTGACGGCGACTGGCAGCCGTACACGACACCCGTGATGGTCCACGAGGTGGGCAGCCACAAGGTCCGCTACCGCGCCTCCGACAAGGCGGGCAACGTCGCCCCGGAGAAGTCGGTGGAGTTCACGGTGGTCGCGCCGCCGACCGAGGACAAGACGCCGCCGGAGACCTCGGCGAAGGTCGAGGGCGACAAGAACTCCGACGGCGCCTACATCGGCAAGGCCAAGGTGACGGTCACCGCGACCGACTCCGGCTCGGGCGTGGACAAGGTCGAGTACTCCCTGGACGGCGGTCCGTACGTGGCGTACACGGCGCCCGTGGTCGTCGACCGCGTCGGGCGGCACACCGTGGCGTACCGGGCGAGCGACAAGGCGGGCAACACCGCGCCCGCGAAGTCGGTGGCGTTCACGATCGACGAGGGCGGTGGGGTCCCCGGGCCCAACTGCCCTGAATACGACGAGCGGTTGACGGTGTTCGTCGGCACCGTCGACACAGGAATCCCGAACCGGGTGACCAACAACCGTTGCCGGATCGGCGAGTTGATCGAGGACGAGAAGGACTGGTCGTCGCACGCGCTGTTCCTCAAGCACGTGAAGACCGTCACGGACCGCCTCAAGAAGACCGCCGAGATCGACCAGCGCGAGTACAACAAGATCAACAGGGCGGCGAAGCAGTCGGGCATCGGCAAGCCGGGCCAGACCGAGGGCTACCGTCACCTCTTCGACGGCACGCAGAAGTCCTTCGCCAAGTGGCAGCACGTGGGCGGCGGTTCGTTCGGCCTGAACACCGACGGATCGATGACCTCGGGCACCACGAAGAACGGGCTCGGCATGCTGTGGTTCCCCGAGCGCAAGTACGGCGACTTCTCGCTGAAGCTCCAGTGGCGCGACGACGCCCCGGCCGCCGGGAACGCCAACTCCGGTGTGTTCGTGCGCTTCCCGCAGATCCACGACCACCCGGAGGAGTCACGTCCGGAGTGGGTCGCCATCAAGTACGGCCACGAGGTGCAGGTGCTCGACCGTCCTGACGGCGACATGTACAAGACCGGCTCGGTGTACGGCTTCGACCGCGTCGGCCTCGCGGGCGCGGGCGTGACACCCAAGGGCACCTGGAACGACTACGAGATCCGCGTGGTCGACCAGCACTACTCGGTCTACCGCAACGGTGTCCTGCTCAACGAGTTCGACAACTCCGGCGGCCAGCTCTTCGAGCCGCCGCGCGGCGACGACCCCGGCACGGACGGCCGCCGCTTCGCGTCCGGCTATGTCGGGCTCCAGGTCCATGGCGTGACGGACGTGGTGTCGTACCGGGACATCCGGATCAAGGAGCTGTAGCGGCACGTGAGTTGTGCGCGGGGCCCTTCTTCGTACGCGGAGAGGGGCCCTTCGCACGTCAGTCGTCGTCGTGCCGGGCGCGGCTCGGCTGGACCCGCTTCGGCTCTCCCGGCATCTTCGGGTACTCCGGCGGATAGGACATGTCCCCGAGCCCGTGGTCGTGCTCATCGCGGTCGGCCTGTTCGAGGAGCCCCTCCAGGGAGAAGGCGTGCTCGTCCATGTCCTTGTGTACGTCGCCGACCTCGGCGAAGCGCCCGGGCATGGTGCCGATGTCGAAGTCGGTGGGCACGGCGTCGTCGATCTCGTCCCAGCGCAGCGGCGCGGAGACGGGGGCGTGCGGGCGTGCGCGTACCGAGTAGGCGGAGGCGATGGTGCGGTCGCGGGCGGTCTGGTTGAAGTCGACGAAGATGCGCTCGCCGCGCTCCTCCTTCCACCACGCGGTGGTCACCTCGTCCGGATGGCGCCGTTCCAGTTCACGCCCGCAGGCGATGGCGGCGCGGCGCACCTCGACGAACGTCCACCTGGGCGCGATGGGCACGAAGACGTGGATGCCGCGCCCGCCGGAGGTCTTGGGCCAGCCGCGGAGCCCGAAGTCGTCCAGGACCTCCTTGAGTCCGTGGGCGGCGCGGACGGCGTCGGCGTAGTCGGTGCCGGGCTGGGGGTCGAGGTCGATGCGCAGTTCGTCGGGGTGGTCGGGCTCGGCGCGGCGGACCGGCCAGGGGTGGAAGGTGAACGTGCCGAACTGGGCGGCCCAGACGACCGCGGCGACCTCGGTGGGGCAGATCTCGTCGGCGGTGCGGCCGCTGGGGAAGGTGATGGTGCCGGTGGGGATCCAGTCGGGCAGGTTCTTCGGGGCGCGCTTCTGGTAGAAGTGCTCGCCGCCGAGGCCCTCCGGGTAGCGCTCCAGGGTGGTCGGCCGGTCGCGCAGCGCCCGCACGATGCCGTCGCCGACGGCGATGAAGTACTCCGCGAGGTCCCGCTTGGTGAAGCCGCGCTCGGGGAACAGCACGCGGTCGGGGCTGGAGAGCCGCACCTGCCGCTCTCCAGCCGTCAGCTCCACCGCCGCTCCGGCGCCCATGCGTGCCACGGTAGACGCGTACGGCAAATGCCGCACACCGGGCAATATGGCCCGGCCGGTCGCAGAATCGGACCATGGATCTCCCGGTGATGCCGCCCGTGAAGCCCATGCTCGCCAAGTCCGTGGGGCGGATTCCGCCGGGTATGCAGTACGAGGCGAAGTGGGACGGGTTCCGGGCCGTCGTGTTTCGGGACGGGCCGGAGATCGAGATCGGCAGTCGCGGCACGAAGTCGCTGACGCGGTACTTTCCCGAGCTGGTCGAGGCGCTGCGGGAACGGTTGCCCGAGCGGTGCGTGGTCGACGGGGAGATCGTCATCGCGCGCGACGGGCGGCTGGATTTCGACGCCCTCACCGAGCGCATCCATCCGGCGGAGTCCCGGGTGCGGACGCTCGCCGAGCGGACACCGGCGTCCTTCGTCGCCTTCGACCTGCTGGCCCTCTTCGACGAGGCGCTCCTCGACGTGCCGCTCGGCGACCGCAGACGGCTTCTGGCCAGGGCGCTCGACGGGGTGACCGCGCCCGTGCACCTGGCGCCCGCGACGCTGGACCGGGACGTGGCCGAGCGCTGGTTCTCGGAGTACGAGGGTGCCGGGCTCGACGGGGTGATCGCGAAGCCCGTCGACCTGCCGTACCGGCAGAACGAACGCCTCATGTTCAAGATCAAGCACGAGCGGACCGCGGACTGCGTCGTCGCGGGTTTCCGCTTCCACAAGAGCGGGCCCGTGGTGGGTTCGCTGCTGCTGGGCCTGTACGACGACGGGGGGACGTTGCAGCACGTCGGGGTGTGCGCCGCGTTCTCCATGAAGCGGCGCGAGGAGCTGGTGGCGGAGCTGGAGCCGCTGCGGATGGAGTCCGCGGCGGGGCATCCGTGGGCCGCGTGGACGGAGGAGTCGGCGCACGAGGGGGCCCGGCTGCCGGGGGCGGTGAGCCGGTGGACCGGCAAGAAGGACCTTACCTGGGTGGCGTTGCGGCCCGAGCGGGTGTGTGAGGTGGCGTACGACCACATGGAGAACGGGGCGCGGTTCCGGCACACCGCGCAGTTCCGGACGTGGCGTCCCGACCGTACGCCCGAATCCTGCACGTACGCCCAGCTGGAGGAGCCCGCGGGGTACGACCTGACGGCGGTCCTGGGCTCACCGCCGGCCTGAGGCCCACGCACGCCGAGGCCCACCCACGCCGGGCCACCCCCGCAGTCGAAAACGCGCCAAGCAACATCGCATCGCTTCCGGCGCCCCGTCCACAACCGTAAGCTCCGCCCCCGACAGCCGAGTTACCACCGGTAAGGGGGACGACACGTGGGGCACGCACATACGTCAGGAAGCACTCGCAGGACCTTCGTCGCGCGTACGGCGGCCGTCGGCGGCGTGGCCGCGCTGGGGGTCGGGGCCCTGTCGGCCCCGGCACGCGCAGCCGACTCCGCACCCCGCGCCAGGCAGACGGTCGCCGTGCTCGGCGGCGGCGTCGCGGGCCTGACCGCCGCCCACGAGCTGGCGGAACGCGGCTTCGCCGTGACGGTGTACGAGCGCCGCGCGCTGGGCGGCAAGGCCCGCAGCATGGACGTACCGAACAGCGCGAAGGGCAACCGCAGGCCGCTCCCGGCCGAGCACGGCTTCCGCTTCATCCCGGGCATCTATCACAACCTGCCGGACACCATGCGCCGCATCCCGTTCCCGGAGAACGCGAACGGCGTCTGGGACAACCTGATCAGCCCGCCCGAGATGAGCTTCGCCCGGTCGGGCGGCCGCGAGGACATCCGGCTGCCGATCCCGCAGCACACGGGCGACCCGGCCCGCCTCACCAAGGACGACATCGCCCGCGCGCTGACCGCCCTGCTCGACACGGCCACCAGCATCCCCGCCCACGAGGTCGCGTACTTCGTGAACCGCGTCCTGGTCTTCCTCACGAGCTGCGACGAGCGCCGCGACGACGACTGGGAGTCCACGCCCTGGTGGAAGTTCGTGCGCGCGGAGCAGATGTCGAAGGACTACCAGCGCATCCTCGCCATCGGCATCACCCGCAACATCGTGGCGACGAAGGCCGAGGTGGCGAGCACCCGCACGGTCGGCGCGCTCGGCGAGGCGTTCGTGTTCAACGCACTCGGGCGCGGCGCGGACGGCCCGCCCGACCGCATCCTGAACGCGCCGACGAACGAGGCGTGGATCGACCCGTGGGTGACGCATCTGAAGTCGCTCGGCGTCACCTTCCGCGTCGGCTGGACGGTGCGCGAACTCGCCTACGGCGGCGGCCGGATCACCAAGACGGTCGTCGAGAACCCCGACGGCAAGCGCGAGGACGTCGTCGCCGACCACTACGTACAGGCCATGCCCGTCGAACACGCCCGCAGGACGTGGAGCCGTGAACTCAAGGCGGCGGACCCGCAGTTGGCGCGCTGCGACAAGCTGGAGACGGACTGGATGACGGGCATCCAGTTCTATCTCACGGCGCGCCCGGGGACCGTCGAGGGCCACTTCAACTGCGTCGACTCGCCCTGGTCGCTGACCGGCATCGCGCAGGCCGCGCACTGGAAGGGCCGCGACTTCCCGGCCGACTACGGCGACGGCACGGCGGTGGACTGTCTGTCCGTGGACATCTCCGAGTGGGACAAGCCGGGGATGCTCTACGGCAAGACCGCCAAGCAGTGCACGCGCGACGAGGTCGCGCGCGAGGTCTGGGCGCAGTTGAAGGCGCACCTCAACGACACCGGCAAGACGGTCCTGAGCGACGCGAAGCTGCACTCGTGGTTCCTCGACCCGGGCGTCGACGGCATCGGCGGCCCGAACCCCACCAACGACGACGAACTCCTCATCCACCCCGTGGGCACCCTGCACAACCGCCCGTCGGCCGACACGAAGATCCCCAACCTCTACCTCGCGGGCGACTACGTCTCCGTCGACATCGACCTCGCCACCATGGAGGGCGCCAACGCCGCGGCCCGCCAGGCGGTGAACGCCCTCCTCGACCGGGCGGGCTCGGACGCCAAGAAGTGCGAGGTCACGCCGATGTACCGGGCCCCGGAGATCGAGGGCCTCAAGCGCCACGACCGCTTCCGGTACCGGCTCGGGCTGCCGAATGTGCTCGATCTGGGCTGAGCGGGGTACATCCCCCGCATGACACGGCGAGCACAGGGGCGCATGCGGGGGCTGGTACGGGTGTGGCGCGCGGTGACGGCGGCGACGGTGCTCGCCGCCCTCGCCGCGGGCTGCACCCTGGAGACGGATCCGGACGGCGACGCGAAGCGGTCCAGGGACGGCGGCCGCGTACTCGCCGTGAAGATCGACAACGTGGGCCCGGCCCGCCCGCAGACCGGCCTCGACGCGGCGGACGTCGTGTACGTCGAGCAGGTGGAGGCGGGTCTGAGCCGGCTGATGGCGGTGTACGCGACCAAGCTGCCGCCCGTCGTCGGCCCCGTGCGCAGCGCCCGCGAGACGGACCTGGACCTGCTGCGCCAGTTCGACCGCCCGGCGCTCGCGTTCTCCGGCGCGCAGGGCAAGCTCCTGCCGCTGATCGACGCGGCCCCGCTGCGCCCGCTGCCGCCGGGCGACGCCTCCGCCAAGGCGTACTACCGCGACAACGGCAGGCCCGCCCCGCACAACCTCTATCTGCGGCCCGCCGCGCTCGGCGTACGTCCCAAGGCGAGCGGCCTGGACAGCACCGGCTTCACGTTCGGCCCGCGCCCGGCAGGCGGCACGCCCGAGACCCGGCGCACGGTCCGCTTCCCGTCGGCGCGCTTCACCTTCACCTGGGTCGAGTACGAGGGCCGCTGGCACATCGCGATGGACGGCACCCAGGCCCGCACCCAGGCCGGCAAGGCGCTTGCCGCCGCGACCGTGGTGGTCCAGCGCGTCGACATCCGCGACTCCCGCTTCCACGACCGCTCGGGCAACACCTCGCCCCTGACCCGCTCGGTGGGCTCGGGCACGGCCCAGGTGCTGCGCGACGGCCGTTCCTACGAGGCGCGGTGGGAGCGCCGGTCGGCGGACGACGGGACGGAGTTCACCACGCCCAAGGGCAAGCCGCTGGACTTCGCGAAGGGCCCGGTGTGGGTGGTGTTCACGAAGGCGTGACGGTGCGGGACACGGCCGTCAGGGCGTGACGGTTTCGGCCAGCGGGTCGCGCAGGCGCTCGGCGGCGTCGGCGACGCGCTGGATCAGGCCGAGGAACAGCGTCCGCTCCTCGTCGGCCAGCGGCGCGAGCATGACTTCGTTCATCCGGGCCGCGCGCACCGTCAGGCGGCGGTGGACGCGCCTGCCCTCGGCCGTGGGGCGCAGCAGGGCGCGGCGGCCGTCGTGCGGGTCGCGGACCTTGTCGAGCAGGTCCCTGCGGGTCAGCCTGCCGACGACGTCTGCGACGGTGGAGCGGTCGAGGCGGACCCGCTCGCCCACGCCGCGCTGGTCGAGTCCCGGTTCGGCGATCAGGGCGTTCAGGACCGCGAACTGCGGTGAGGTGATCTCCTCGGAGACCATCGCGTTCCACAGCAGGTGGTGCGCCTGCTGCAGGCGCCGGGCCAGGTGCCCGGGGTGGGTGGTCAGGTCCACCGCGGTCATGGCTGCTCCTCACGCGCGTCGGAAGGTATTGGTCGGTGCACTGAACGATATCCCCAAGTCGGCCGGTCCGAGGGTGTCTTGACGGCTCCATGCGGCGGTGGCAGCGTGAGCCGAGGTTCACAGCGATAGTCAGTGTGCTGATGAAATCTCGGCGAGAGAGACGAGGCCTGCCCGGATGGACAAGGTGGTCGCTTCGGCCGCGGACGCGGTGGCCGACATCGCGGACGGCGCGTCCCTCGCCGTCGGCGGGTTCGGACTCAGCGGCGTGCCGACCGTGCTGATCGAGGCGCTGCACGCCCGTGGAGTCACGGGTCTGCACGTCGTCTCCAACAACTGCGGCGCCCTGGACACCGGGCTGGCCGTGCTGCTCACGGCGGGCCGCATCGCCCGTGTGACGGGCTCGTACATCGGCGCCAACAAGGAGTTCGCGCGCCAGTACCTGTCCGGTGAGCTGGAGGTCGAGCTGATCCCGCAGGGCACGCTCGCCGAGCGGCTGCGGGCCGGGGGCTCGGGCATCCCCGCCTTCTACACCCCGGCCGGTGTCGGCACGCAGGTCGCGGAGGGCGGTATCCCTGTGCGGTACGACGGCCGGGGCGGGGTCGCGGTGGCCTCGCCGCCCAAGGAGGTCCGGGAGTTCGACGGCGTCCCGCACGTTCTGGAGCACGCCATCCGCACGGACTTCGCGCTGGTGCGGGCGGCGCGCGGCGACCGGCACGGCAACCTGGTGTTCGCGAGGTCGAGCCGGAACTTCAACCCCCTTGCCGCGATGGCCGGAAGGGTCACGGTCGCGGAGGTGGAGGAGCTGGTGGAGCCCGGCGCGCTCGATCCGGACGCGGTGCATCTGCCCGGTGTCTTCGTGCGGCGCGTGGTGGCGCTGAGCCCGGCCGAGGCGGCCGACAAGCGCGTCGAGCACCGGACGGTGAGCGCCTGATGCCCTGGACCCGTGAGCAGATGGCGGCACGCGCGGCCCGCGAGCTGCGCGACGGCCAGTACGTGAACCTCGGCATCGGCCTGCCCACCCTCATTCCCGGCCATCTGCCGCCCGGCGTCGAGGTGGTCGTCCAGTCCGAGAACGGCGTCCTCGGGGTCGGCCCGTATCCGGCGGCCGACGCGGTGGATCCCGACCTGATCAACGCGAGCAAGGAGACGGTGACCGTGCGGCCCGGTGCCGCGTTCTTCGACTCCGCGCTGTCCTTCGGCATGATCCGCGGCGGTCACATCGATGTCGCCGTGCTCGGCGCGATGCAGGTCTCCGCGCGCGGGGACCTCGCCAACTGGGCGGTGCCCGGCAAGCTCGTCACCGGCATCGGCGGCGCGATGGATCTCGTGCACGGCGCCCGGAAGGTCGTCGTGACGATGACGCACACCGCCAAGGACGGTTCCCCGAAGCTCGTCGAGGAGTGCGACCTGCCGCTGACCGGCCGGGCCTGTGTGCACCGCGTCATCACGGACCTCGCGGTCCTGGACGTCACCGGGGACGGGTTCGAACTGACCGAGTGCGCGCCGGGGGTCGGCGTCGAGGAGCTCGTCGCAAGGACGGCGGCACAGGTGCGGGTACGCATCCCCGGGACACGCCCCGCGCGACCACGGCCTCCGGCTCCGCCCTCCCCTCGCCACTCCCCCTCACCCCCGTCAGAGAGGAGCACCCGCACATGACGAAGCCCCTGACGACGAACCTGACGAAGCCCCCCTCTCCCCCGCCCTACCGCAGCCTCAAGCTCCGCACCCCGCACGGCCCGCTGGTCCGAGTCCGGGACCCCGAGGCCGTGGAGCTGACGGGCCCCGTCTTCGGCGTCACCGACGTCACGCCGCTGGACGGCGATCTGACCCGGCAGCACACGGGCGATCCCATCGGTGAGCGGATCACGGTCACCGGGCGGGTGAGGGACCGTCAAGGGCGGCCGGTGCGTGGCCAGTTGGTCGAGCTGTGGCAGACGAACGCGGCGGGCAGATACGCCCACCGCCGCGACCAGCACCCGGCCCCCCTCGACCCGAACTTCACGGGCTGCGGCCGCTGCCTCACCGACGACGACGGAACGTACGCCTTCACCACCATCAGGCCGGGCGCCTACGCGTGGCGCAACCACGACAACGCCTGGCGCCCCGCGCACCTGCACTTCTCCTTCTTCGGCACGGCGTTCACGCAGCGCCTGGTGACGCAGATGTACTTCCCCGGCGACCCGCTCCTCGCCCTCGACCCGGTACTGCACTCGGTCACCGACGAGGTGGCGCGGGCCCGGCTCGTGGCCGCGTACGACCACGACCTGTCGGTGCCGGAGTGGTCGCTCGGCTACCGCTGGGACGTCGTCCTGGACGGCCCGTCCGCCACGCTCTTCGAGGACGGCGAGGCCCGGTGACGACTCCCCACGCCCCCACACCCTCCCAGACCATCGGCCCCTTCTACGGCCACGCGCTGCCCGCCGCCGGCGGCCCCGACATCGCGCCCCTCGCCCACCCCGACAGGATCACCCTCCACGGCTACGTGTACGACGGCGCCGGAGACCCCGTACACGACGCCCTCCTCGAAATCTGGCAGCCCGCGCCGGACGGCTCCCGCACGGGCGCGCCCGGCTCACTGCGCCGCGACCCCGTGACCGGCCGCCCGGCGGGCCGTGACGGCGTCACGTTCACGGGCTTCGGCCGCGTGCCCACGGACGCCGACGGCCACTGGGCGATCCACACCCTCCCGCCCGGCGGCGCCCCGTACCTGTCGATCGCCCTCTTCGCCCGCGGCCTCCTGAACCAGCTCTACACACGCGCGTACGTACGCGACGACCCCGACGACGCCCTGCTCACGACCCTGGACCCGGGCCGCCGCGCGACGCTCCTCGCCCAGGCGGGGCCGCACCGCGCGTACCGCTTCGACATACGCCTCCAGGGGGAGGGCGAGACGGTGTTCCTGGAGTTCGGGTGAGCGGTGAGGCGGGCAAGTCACGAGAGTGCCTCGCCCTCGACGTGGGCCTGCTGGCCCCCGGGCGCGCGGGTTCGGCGGCGGAGCGCACCACGAGCGACCGGGCCTTCCTCCAGGCCATGCTGGACGCGGAGGCGGCGCTGACGCGGGCGCAGGCGGCGATGGGCATGGCACCCGCCTCCGCGGCGGACGCGGTCACCGAGGCGGCCGCCGACGCCGCCCGCTTCGACGCGCGTGACATCGCGGTACGCGCCCGGGGCGGCGGCAACCCGGTGATACCGCTGGTGGCGGACCTGACGGCGGCGGTGCCCGAGGAGGCGGCCCCGTACGTCCACCGGGGCGCGACCAGCCAGGACATCCTGGACACCGCGACCATGCTCGTGGCGGCCCGCACGCTGGACGTCCTCCTGCCGGATCTGGCCCGCACGGAACGGGAGTTGGCCCGCCTGGCCCGCGCCCACCGCGACACCGCGATGCCCGGCCGCACCCTCACCCAGCACGCGGCACCGACGACGTTCGGCCTCAAGGCGGCGGGGTGGCGGTCCCTGGTCCTGGACGCGCGGGACCGGGTCGCGGGGGTGCGGGGTGCGCTGCCGGCGCAGTGGGGCGGGGCGGTGGGGACGTTGGCGGTGATGGCGGCGTACGGGGGTGTGGGTGCTGGTGGGGTGGGGGCGCCGGGAACGGGGCCTGGGCCTGCGCCCGGGCTGGACCTTGTCGCCGTCTACGCACGGGAGTTGGGGCTCGCCGAGCCCACCCTCCCCTGGCACACGCTCCGTACGCCCGTCGCCGACCTGGCCACCGCGCTGGCGTTCACCGCCGGGGCGCTCGGCAAACTCGCCGCCGACGTCCTCACGCTCTCCCGCACGGAGATCGGTGAACTCTCCGAGGGCACCGGGGGCACCTCGTCCGCGATGCCGCACAAGGCCAACCCGGTCCGCGCCACGCTGATCGCCGCCGCGGCGCACCGCGCCCCGGCTCTCGCGGCCACCCTGCTCGCTTCCCTGACCGCGGCCGACGAGCGCCCTGCGGGCGCGTGGCACGCCGAATGGGAGCCCCTGCGGGACCTGTTGCGACTGGCCGGGGGCGCGGCGCGCGACGCGGCCGAGCTGTGCGCGGGCCTCCAGGTCCACCCGGAGGCGATGCGCGCGAACCTCGACCTCACCGGGGGGTTGATCGTCTCCGAACGCCTCGTGGTGGAACTGACCCCCGCGCTCGGCCGGGCACGGGCGGCCGCTTTGGTGGCCTCGGCGGCGCGGCGGGCACGGGAGCGGGACGTATCCCTCGCGGACGCCCTCACCGCCGAACTGGCCGCGCAGCCCCCGAGCCCCGGTCCCCCGCCCCACCTCAACCTCACCAAGGCCGCCCTGACCGCCCTCACCGACCCCACCCACTGGACCGGCCACGCCGGGGCCCTCACAGACCGCGCCCTGAGGCGCCACTGACCACTCACACCTGCCCTGGGGCTCCGCCCCAGACCCCGCTCCCTGTCTGGGGCTTCGCCCCTCTCCCCCTTGTCGGCGCTCCGCGCCTCGTCCTCAATCGCCGGACGGGCTGAAACCCCCAGCCGCAGCGGCGCGGTTTCAGCCCGTCCGGCGTTTGAGGACGAGGCCGTTCAGGCCGATACGGGGGTCCAGGGGGCGGAGCCCCCTCGGGCGTCCCGCGAGAACGTGAGACGCCGCACATTGTCACCGTCAAGTCATCCCCGTGACACATCCGTAGCCTAGGTTTCCACTTGACCATGGAACTACGCGCACGGAGGTGAGCACATGGCCCGTCCGGCCGGACCCCGCGGGCCCCGCTGGGTGCCCACCGCCCTGGCCACCGTGCTCCTGGTCGTCCTCCAGTGCCTCGGCCTCGCCGGAGGCCTGTCCCCCAGCGCCCACGCGACCGCGGGGACCGCCGAACCGGTCGCCTACACGGCGTGCGGCGACGGCGCCCCGCCGGGCGCGGAGTCGGCGCCCGAACACATCCGCGTCCGCCCCCGCCCGCACACGTGCCCCGTCACGGACGGCCACGTGGCCCCGGCCGCGCCCACGCCGCAGGACGTGCCCGAGCCGTCGTGCCACCCGCGCGTCGTCGCGTACGACGAGAGCAGACCCGCGGGCAGCGAACTCCCGTCCCTCCTCCAGGTCTTCCGCTGCTGACAGGCGCCGGTCGCCACCGCACGCGCCCCCAGAGAGCCCGCACCCGCGGCCTCTCCGCGTCGCCGTGACGACTCGCGCCGAATCCATGTCACACCGAGCACCGACACGCCCCCGTGGCGCTCAGGAGTCATCCCCCATGCAGCAATTTCTCGACCGTTCCCGTCACCGTGCCCGTTCGGTATTAAAGGTCTCCGGAGACCGACGGCAAGACCGACGGCACGATCTCACCGCCTCCGTAGTGGTCTTCCTCGTCGCGCTCCCCCTGTGCGTGGGCGTCGCCGTCGCCTCCGGCGTACCCGCCGAACTGGGGCTGATCACCGGCATCGTCGGCGGTCTCGTCACCGGACTGCTGCCCGGCAGCAGTCTTCAAGTCAGCGGCCCGGCGGCCGGTATGACGGTCCTCGTGTACGAGGCCGTGCAGGAGTTCGGCCTCGCGGCGCTCGGCGCGCTGGTGCTCGCCGCGGGCCTGCTCCAGCTCGCGATGGGGCTGCTGCGGCTCGGCCGGTTCTTCCGCGCGATATCCGTCGCCGTCGTCGAGGGCATGCTCGCCGGGATCGGACTCGTACTGATCGCCGGGCAGTTGTACGCGATGGCGGACCGCGCGGCCCCGGCGAGCGGGCTCGCGAAGATCGGCGGGCTGCCGGAGCTGCTTGCCGAAACGTTCGGCTCCGGCCGCGCGCTGACCGCCTTCGGGCTCGGCGCGGGCACCATCGCGGTGCTGCTGTTGTGGCGCAGGATGCCCGGCGCGCTGGGCACGATCCCGGCGCCGCTGGCTGCCGTCGCCCTGGCCACAGGACTGTCCCTGCTGTTCTCGCTGCCCGTGGCGACCGTCGAGGTGCAGGGCCTGATCGAAGCCGTGCAGCCGCCCGGCGGCGGCGCCTTCGGCGAGCTCGCGACGCTGGGCGCGATCGGCACGGTCCTCGCGTTCGCGCTGATCGCCTCCGCGGAGAGCCTGTTCAGCGCGGCCGCGGTGGACCGCCTGCACGACGGTCCGCGCACCGACTACGACAAGGAGCTGGTCGCCCAGGGCGCGGGCAACACCGTGTGCGGGATCCTCGGCGCGCTCCCGATGACCGCGGTGATCGTACGCAGTGCCGCCAATGTGCAGGCGGGCGCCCGTACGAAGGCCTCGCGTGTCCTGCACGGCGTGTGGCTGCTGCTGTTCGCGGCGCTGCTGCCCGCCGCGCTCGGCCTCATCCCGGTGGCCGCTCTCGCGGGCGTCCTGGTGCACGCGGGCTGCAAGCTGGTGCCCGCGCGGCAGGTGGCCGGACTGTGGCGCGAGCACCGGGGCGAGGCGGTCGTGCTCGTGGTGACGGCCGTCGCGATCGTGTCGGTGAGCATGTTCGAGGGCGTTCTCATCGGGCTCGCGCTCGCCGTCGTCAAGACGGCGTGGGAGACCTCGCACGTGCACATCGACGTCGTCGACAAGGGCGCGGGCCCCATCCGCGCCCACCTGTCGGGCAACGCCACGTTCCTGCGCCTCCCGAAGATCCTCGACGCCCTGGAGGCGCTGCCCCAGGACCGCCCGATCGAACTGGACCTCTCGGGTCTGCGCCACCTCGACCACGCCTGCCGCACCTCCCTGGAGAACTGGGCGGCACGGCACAGCGCGGAGGGCACGGAGCCGGTGCGGGTGGCGGCCGGGATGTGACGCGACGCCGGGGTGCCTGCCCGCGGAGCCCTTTCGCGGGCAGGCACCCCGTGCACACCGGGTGGGCCTCAGCGCGCCCCGTACACCGGCTGTGGCGCCTCCGCCCGGGACAGCAGCTTCAGCGCCGTCTCGCCCGCCTCTGCCGCGCTCCAGCGGGCCCCCTTGTCGGCGGTCGGGCCGGGGCGCCAGCCCTCCATGACGGTGATGCGGCCCGCCTCGGTCTCGAAGACGCGGCCCGTGACCCCGGCGGAGGACTCCGAGCCGAGCCAGACGACCAACGGGGACACGTTCTCCGGGGCCATCGCGTCGAACCCGCCGTCTTCGGGGGCGGCCATCGTCCCTGCGAAGGTCTCCTCGGTCATGCGGGTCCGCGCGGCGGGCGCGATGGCGTTCACGCGCACTCCGTAGGAGGCCAGTTCGGCGGAGGCCACCAGGGTCAGGCCGAGGATCCCGGCCTTGGCGGCGCTGTAGTTGCCCTGCCCGACACTGCCCGACAGACCTGCTCCGGAGCTGGTGTTGACCACGCACGCGCGCGGCACCCGCCCCGCCTTGGCCTCGGCACGCCAGTGCGCGGCGGCGTGCTTCAGGGGCAGGAAGTGCCCCTTCAGGTGTACGCGTACGACGGCGTCCCACGCGTCCTCGTCGAGGTTCACCAGCATCCGGTCGCGCAGGAACCCCGCGTTGTTCACCAGGGTGTCCAGGCGTCCGTACGTCTCCAGAGCGGCCCGTACGAGGGACGCGGCGCCCTGGGGCGTGGCGACGTCCCCCACGTGCGCGACCGCCTCGCCGCCCGCCGCGCGGATCTCCTCGACGACGTCCTGCGCGGGACCGCCGGAGGCGCCCGAGCCGTCGAGGCCCACCCCCAGGTCGTTCACGACGACCCGCGCGCCCTCGGCGGCGTAGGCACGCGCGTGCGCGCGCCCGAGGCCCCGGCCCGCGCCCGTGACGATCACAACGCGGCCCGCGCAGATCCCGGGACCGTCGACAGCATTCATGCGGGAACTCCTTTGTGCGGTGGGTGGTCGGGGCAGCAGTGGGTGGGTCGGGGCAGTCTTGGGCGAGTCGGGTCAGTGGTTCACGGAGGCCGCGTCCAGGAACGCGGGCCGCTCGCCCCCGCCGTGCAGGTGCAGCGAAGAGCCGCTGACGTACCGCGCGGCGTCGGAGGCGAGGAACACACAGGCGTCCCCGACGTCGGCGGGCTCGGCGAGGCGGCCCAGCGGGACGGTGCGGCCGACGGCCGCGATGCCGTCCTCGTCGCCGTAGTGGAGATGGGAGCTCTCGGTGCGGGTGAGGCCGAGCACGACGGTGTTCACGCGTACCTCCGGCGCCCATTCGACGGCCATGGTGCGCGCCAGGTTCTCCAGGCCCGCCTTGGCCGCGCCGTAGGCACCGGAGCCGGGTGAGGGGCGGGTGCCGCTCACGCTGCCGATCATGACGATGACGCCGCCCGTCTCCTGACGGCGCATCACCTCGTAGGCGGCCAGGGAGGTGTAGAGCGGCGCAAGCAGATTGAGTTGCACGATCTTCGTCTGGCGGGCGGCGGGCGTCTCGGCGAGCAGCCCGAACGGCGTGCCGCCCGCGTTGTTGACCAGCACGTCGATCCCGCCGTGATCGGCCGCCACCGCGCCGAAGAATTCCGTCGCCGCTTCGGCGTCGCGCACGTCGAGGAGACGGAACTCGGCGGCGTTGCCCGGCACTTCGACGGGCGCGGCCGGGGGCCTGCGGGCACATACGACGACGCGCGCGCCTGCGGTCAGGAAGCGGCGCGCGATGCCGGCGCCGACGCCGCGCGTGCCGCCGGTGACCACGACCATCTGTCCCTTGTCAGTCATGGCTGCTACCTTCCCAAGCAACTAACAAATGTTTGGTTGAGGACGCTGGTTGAAAGGTAGCGGATCCGCTGATGCCTGTCTCCACCTCGGTTCCGGACGGCGGCGTGGCCGTCGTCACCGTCGACTACGCGCCGGTCAACGCCCTGCCTGTGCGGGGGTGGTACGACCTGGCGGACGCGGTGCGCGCGGCGGGCCGCGACCCCGAGGTCCGCTGCGTGGTCCTCGCCGCGGCCGGCCGCGGGTTCAACGCGGGCGTGGACATCAAGGAGATGCAGCGCGACGTGGGCCACCAGGCCCTGATAGGCGCCAACCGCGGGTGCTACGAGGCGTTCTCGGCGGTGTACGAGTGCGAGGTCCCGGTGGTTGCGGCCGTGCAGGGCTTCTGCCTGGGCGGCGGCATCGGCCTGGTCGGCAACGCGGACGCGATCGTGGCGAGCGACGACGCCACCTTCGGCCTGCCCGAGCTGGACCGCGGCGCGCTGGGCGCCGCGACGCACCTGGCCCGCCTGGTGCCCCAGCACCTGATGCGCGCGCTGTACTACACCTCACGCACGGCGACGGCCGCCGAGCTGCACGCGCACGGATCGGTGTGGCGGGTGGTCCCGCGCACGGAACTGCACGCGGCGGCCCTGGAGTTGGCGCACGAGATGGCCCGCAAGGACGGCACGCTGCTGCGCCTGGCCAAGGCCGCGATCAACGGCATCGACCCCGTCGACGTACACCGGAGCTACCGCTTCGAGCAGGGCTTCACCTTCGAGGCGAACCTGAGCGGCCTCGCGGACCGCATCCGCGACGGCTTCGGCGGGGCGGCGAACGACCGTACGACGACGGCGAAAGAGCAGGAACAGAAAGAGCAGGAACAGGAGGACCCGGCATGAGCGGCAACGGCAAGGTCATGACGCCCGACGCGATCGTGGGGCGCCTGGAGAGCGGCATGACGCTCGGCATCGGCGGCTGGGGCTCGCGCCGCAAGCCGATGGCCCTGGTCAGGGCGCTGCTGCGCTCGGACGTCACGGACCTGACGGTGGTGGCGTACGGCGGCCCGGACGTAGGGCTGCTCGCGGCGGCGGGCCGTATCCGCAAGCTGGTCACGGCGTTCGTGACGCTCGACTCGATCCCCCTGGAGCCGCACTTCCGCGCGGCACGCGAGCGCGGCGCCTTCGAGCTGGTGGAGCTGGACGAGGCGATGTTCATGCAGGGCCTGACGGCGGCGGCCCAGCGGCTGCCGTTCCTGCCGGTCCGCGCGGGCCTCGGCTCGGACGTGCTGCGCGTCAACCCGGGCCTGCGGACGGTGACTTCACCGTACGAGGACGGCGAGGAGCTGGTGGCGGTGCCGGCCTTGCGCCTGGACGCCGCGCTGGTCCACCTGAACCGCGCGGACCACCTGGGCAACGGCCAGTATCTGGGCCCGGATCCGTACTTCGACGACTTGTTCTGCGAGGCGGCCGAAACGGCGTACGTCACCTGTGAGCGGATCGTCGACACCGCGGAGCTGACGGCGCACGCGGCGCCGCAGACGCTGCTGGTCTCCCGGCACGCGGTGACGGGCGTGGCCGAGACCCCCAAGGGGGCGCACTTCACGTCGTGCGCGCCGGACTACGGCCGGGACGAGTCCTTCCAGAAGGAGTACGCGACGGCGGCGCGCACTCCCGAGACGTGGCAGGCCTTCCACTCCCGGTTCCTCATCGGCGCGTCCGAGGAGGACTACCAACTGGCCGTCCAGGCCTGGCACAAGGAGCAGCGATGACGACGTCCACCACCGTCACCCGCGCCGAGTACTGCGTGGTCGCCTGCGCCGAGGCCTGGCGGGGCGACGGCGAGGTGCTCGCGTCGCCGATGGGCACGATCCCCTCCGTCGCGGCGCGCCTGGCGAAGCTGACGTTCGCGCCCGACCTGCTCCTGACGGACGGCGAGGCGCTGCTGATCGGGGACGTGCCGGCGGTCGGGGCGCGGTCGGCGGTCACGGAGGGCTGGCTGCCGTACCGCCGCCATCTGACGATGGCGATGGGCGGCAGGCGGCACGTGATGATGGGTGCGAGCCAGATCGACCGCTTCGGCAACCAGAACATCAGCTGCGTCGGCGACTGGCGGCGCCCGACCCGCCAGCTCCTGGGCGCCCGCGGCGCGCCCGCCAACTCCCTCAACAATCCGGTGAGTTACTGGATCCCGAGGCACTCCCCGCGCGTGTTCGTGGAGCGTGTCGACATGATCTGCGGGGTCGGGTACGACAGCGCGGCCGCGGCGGGCCCGTCCGCGACCCGCTTCCACGACCTGCGGCGCGTGGTCTCGGACCTCGGCGTGTTCGACTTCGCCGCGCCGGACCATGCGATGCGCCTGGTGAGCGTCCACCCCGGGGTGACGCCGGACGAGGTCCGCGAGGCCACGGGCTTCCCCCTCTCCGCCCCGCCCGAAGTGCCGCTCACGCGCGACCCGACCCCCGACGAACTGCGCCTGATCCGGGACGTGGTGGACCCCTCGGGCCTGCGCGAGCGCGAGGTGCCGACGCCATGACCGCGCCGCCCGGCCCGCAGACGGCGCTGACCCGCCTGGTCGGGGTGCGCCACCCCGTCGTACAGACCGGCATGGGCTGGGTGGCGGGCCCGCGCCTGGTCTCGGCGGTGGCGAACGCGGGCGCCCTGGGCATCCTCGGCTCCGCGACGATGACGCCCGACCAGCTTCGTGCGGCGGTCCGGGAGGTCAAGTCCCGTACGGACGCGCCGTTCGGCGTGAACCTGCGGGCGGACGCGGGGGACGCCCGCGAGCGGGTGCGCATCATGGTCGACGAGGGCGTCCGGGTCGCGTCCTTCGCCCTCGCCCCCTCCAAGGACCTGATGGCGGAGCTCAAGGACGCCGGTGTCCTTGTGATCCCCTCCGTAGGGGCGCGGCGGCACGCGGAGAAGGTGGCCGCGTGGGGCGCCGACGCGGTGCTGGTGCAGGGCGGAGAGGGCGGCGGCCACACCGGCGAGGTCGCGACGACGGTGCTGCTTCCCCAGGTCGTGGACGCCGTCGACATCCCGGTGATCGCCGCGGGTGGCTTCTACGACGGCCGGGGCCTGGTCGCGGCGCTGGCCTACGGCGCGGCAGGCATCGCCATGGGCACCCGCTTCCTCCTCACCGCGGAGTCGACGGTGCCGGACGCGGTGAAGGCCCGCTATCTGGCGGCGACCGTCAGGGACATCACGGTCACCACACGCGTGGACGGCCTCCCCCACCGCATGCTGCGCACGGACCTGGTGACGGCCCTGGAGCGGTCGGGCCGAGTGCGTTCCCTGACGCGCGCCGTGCGCCACGCGGCGGCGTTCCGCCGAGTCTCCGGCACGACTTGGCCGCGCCTGATCCGCGACGGCCTGGCGATGCGCCACGGCAAGGAGCTCACGTGGAGTCAGGTCCTGCTGGCGGCGAACACGCCGATGATGCTCAAGGCAGCGATGGTGGACGGCCGCACGGATGCGGGGGTGATGGCGTCGGGTCAAGTGGCGGGACTGATCGGGGACTTGCCGTCGTGCGAGGAGCTGGTGGGGAGGGTGGTGCGGGAGGCGGAGGAGACGCTGGAGCGGCTGGGGACAGGCATGTCAGCCCGCGCGGGGGTAGTTTCAGCCCGTCCGGCGTTTGAGGACGAGGCCGAAGGCCGATGAAGGGGGTCCGGGGCGGAGCCCCGCGGCCGCGCCCCAGGACCACGTCCAGGGAACTACAGGCGGCCCAACTCCCGCTCGGCCCGGGCGGCCAACCCATCAGCCCCACAAGCCCGTGCGAGGGCAAGCCCACGCTCCAACTCCTCAACGGCGCCCGAGGCGACCCCGTACTCGACCCGAGCCACAGCGTGCTCGTAGGCACACGGCGAGGCCTCAAGATAGGTCACGGCCTTGGCGTACAGGGCAACGGCACGAGCCCCCGTCTCCAGCGCCGCCGCACACCGAACCGCTTCGCCGATGGCCGTGTCCGTCCCGAACCGCTCGGCCTGCACGCGGGCGTCGGCGACGAGGTCGGCGGCCCGCCGCGGGTCCTCGTCGGCGAGCGCGCGGGCGAGGTCGTACGCCCAGGGCGCGAGCACGGTGTTGTACTGGCCGCGGGCCGTCAACGCCTTGGCGGTGGCCTCCAGTTCGTTGAGGCCGTCTTCCCGGTGGCCGAGCGCGAGCAGCAGCCGTCCGCGTACGGACATCGCGTCGGGGACGTAGATCGTGGAGGCGGAGGGCGGCGCGAAGCCGTAGTGGTCGGCGACGGCGCTGGCCTGCTCGGCGTGGCCGCGGGCGAGCAGGGTGTCGATGAGCATGCTGGCCGCCTCCCAGTGCATCGGGAGTCCGCCCTGGCCCACGCGGTCGGCGAGCCGCAGGCTTTCGCGCAGCGACTTCTCGGCGTCCCTGAGCCGTCCGCGCCTGCGGTGTACATAGCCGAGGAAGGCGTGCGCGAGCGCGAGGTGGCCGCCGCTCCAGCCCGCCGCCTCGTACGCCCTGACGGCCTCCGTGAACAGGCTTTCCGCGCGGTCGAGCCGGTCCGCGAACGCGTACGACCCGCCGAGCATCAGACGCAGCTCGAAGCCCCACTCGGTGTCGGTCCAGCCGAGTCCGGGCGCGAGCCGGCCGTTGACGAGGGCGCGGTCGCACAGTTCGACGACTTCTTCGGCGTTCTCGCCCCGGGTCATCGCGTCGAAGGCGCGCAGGATGAGCAGCGCGCGCTCGGCGTTGTCGCGGCCGGTCAGCGGACCGGCGAGCGCGGCCAGGCGCCGGGAGCGTCCCGGTGAGTCCTCCTCGCCCGCGTGGATGCCCTCCCACATGTAGTGCACGGCCTTGAGCCGCAGTTGGGCAGGGCCGTCGGGGAGCTTGGCGGCCTCCTCGGTGATGGCCCGCAGGCCCTCGCCGAGCTGGTCGTTGTGCACCAGGGCCTGCGAGAGCCTGCACACGGCGTCGACGCGCAGGTCCTGGCCGAGGCCGGTCATCGACAGTGCCTCGCGCAGGTGCCCGATGGTGGTGACGGGTGAGGTGAGCAGGGTGGCGCAGCCGAGTTCGTACAGCACATGGGCGTGTACCTCGGGGCGGGGCGGCTCGCGCAGGGCCCGCTCCAGACAGCGCCGCGTCGGGCGCGCCGACGGCGAGATGTTCGGTGGCGGCTGCGCGGAGCTGTCCGACGAGTTCCGGATCGTCGTCGGGGTGGACTTCGAGGAGGTGCATGGAGGCTGCGGCGGCGCCGCGCCCGGAGTGGGTGACGGCCCAGGCGGCGCGGCCGTGGAAGGCGGTGCGCGTGGCCGTCGGCATGGACGCGTAGACGGCCGAGGCGATCAGCGGGTGGACGAACTCGAGACCCTGGTCGCCGCGGCTCACGATGCGCGCGGTGCACAGCCGGTCGGCGCAGCGCTCCGCGTCGTCCAGCGGCATGGGGATGAGCGAGGCGGCGAGCTCCACGGAGATCTCGGAGCCGAGGATGGCCGCGGACCAGGCGAACTGGGTGACGTCCGTGCCGAGTTCCTGGATGCGGGCGACGAGGCCGCGGCCGCGTGCGGAGCGGTTGAGGGCGCGCAGTTCGGCGGCGGAGCTCTCCACCGGCTCCATCTCGCTGTCCTGCACCTTGGCGAGCAGTTCGACGGACTCGTACGGATTGCCGCCGGTGACCGCCCAGACCTCGCGGCAGAACGGGGCGTCGGCGTGCTCGCCGAGGGTGGCGCGGGTCAGGCCCGCGGCGGCGTCCGGGGTGAGGGCGCGCAGGACGGTGGTGGGGCGGGCGGCCTCGCCGATGCGCGTGAGGTGGCGGGCGCTGTCGCCGCCGGCCTCGCCGGGCCGGTGGGCGACCACGATGAGCACGGGCAGGTCGGCGAGGCGCTCTGCGAACGCGGCGAGCCAGCGCAGTGTCTCCTGGTCGGCCCAGTGCGCGTCGTCGACGATCAGGACCAGCGGCCAGTGCACGCGGGCGAAGCGGGACACCACGTCGACGAGGCCGTCGCACACCGCCTGCGGCTCGGGCCGTCCGCTGCCGGGTTCGGTGATGCCGAGGGCGGGGCCCGCGATGTCGTGCCAGTCGCCGAGATATTCGCGGGACACCTCTGGCGAGAGCGAGACCAGGACCGGTTGCAGGAGTTGCCGCACGACGTTGAAGGGGACCGTGGAGACGGTCTCGCCGCCGCGGGCGACCAACACCTTGGCGCGGCGGGCCAGTGCCATGCGGCGTACTTCCGAGAGCAGCGCGGTCTTGCCGATGCCGGCCTCGCCGCTGAAGACGAGCAGACTGCCCTCGGTCGTCATCTCCGAGCACAGTGCGGACAGCGCGTGCTCGGCCGCGGCCAGTTCCGCGTCACGCTCCCACAACGGGGCCCAGGCGCCACCTCCGGGCCGTCCCTGCGTCATCGCGCTACCTCCCGGGGTCGCTCAATCGACGTACAGAACTTGAGACTAGCCGGGTCGGGGCCGTCGCGGAGAGCGGTCCGCGCAGGTACTCCCGCAAGGGGTGACGCCGAGTCATATGCCAGGTCGCCGCGGTGCCCCCGGGCAGCGGCGCGGCGGGGCGACGCACAGACGCCGGCGCGGGCGGCCGGTGGCCTCTACAGGCGTTCGATCACAGTCACGTTGGCCTGGCCTCCTCCTTCGCACATCGTCTGGAGGCCGAACCGGCCGCCGGTGCGCTCCAGTTCGTGAAGCAGCGTCGTCATCAGCCGGGCGCCGGTGGCACCCAAAGGGTGGCCCAAGGCGATGGCCCCGCCGTTGATGTTGACGCGCCCGGGGTCGGCGCCGGTCTCCTTGAGCCAGGCGAGGACGACCGGCGCGAAGGCTTCGTTGATCTCGACGAGGTCGATGTCGTCGAGGGTCAGGCCGGTCTTCTTCAGGGCGTGCGCGGTGGCGGGGATGGGCGCCGAGAGCATCCGGATGGGGTCCTCGCCGCGCACGGACAGGTGGTGGATCCGGGCGCGGGGCCTCAACCCGTGGTCGCGGACGGCCTGTTCGCCGGCCAGGAGCAGGGCGGCGGCGCCGTCGGAGACCTGGGAGGAGCAGGCGGCGGTGATGGTGCCGCCGTCCATGACGGGCTTGAGGCCCGCCATTTTCTCCGCCGTGGTGTCGCGGCGCGGTCCCTCGTCGGCGGAGACGCCCGCGAGCGGGGCGAGTTCGCGGTCGAAGCGGCCCTCGTCGGCCGCGCGCAGGGCCCGTTGGTGGGAGGTGAGCGCGAACTCCTCCATGTCCGTGCGGGAGATGCCCCACTTCTTGGCTATCAACTCGGCGCCGTGGAACTGGTTGACGGGCTGGTCGCCGTAGCGGGCGCGCCAGCCCTCGCTGCCCGCGAACGGGCCCTCGGTCAGGCCGAGCGGTACGGCGGCCTGCCGGGACGCGAAGGCGATGGGGATCATCGACATGTTCTGGGTGCCGCCCGCGACGACGAGGTCCTGGGTGCCGGAGAGGACGCCCTGGGCGGCGAAGTGCAGTGCCTGCTGCGAGGATCCGCACTGCCGGTCGACGGTCACGCCCGGCACCTCCTCGGGCAGTCCGGCCGCCAGCCAGCTCGTGCGCGCGATGTCCCCGGCCTGCGGTCCGACGGTGTCCAGGCAGCCGAAGACGACGTCCTCCACGGCGGCCGGGTCCACGCCCACGCGCTGGATGAGCGCCTTCAGGACGTGGGCGCCCAGGTCGGCGGGGTGCACGGCGGCGAGGCCGCCGCCCCGCTTGCCGACGGGCGTGCGGACCGCCTCGACGATGTAGGCCTCGGCCATGGCTGCGTACTCCTCGCGGTCTTGGCGCCGTACGGCGACGGCGCGCGCTTACGTGCGTACGGCGATGCCGTCCAGGACCATCGACAGGTACTGGCGGGCGATCTCCTCGGGGCTGTGGCCGCCGCCGGGGCGGTACCAGGACGCGGCGACCCACACGGTGTCGCGCACGAAGCGGTAGGCGAGGCGGATGTCCAGGTCGGCGCGGAAGACGCCGTCGGTGACGCCGCGCTCCAGCGTCGTCAGCCAGGCCTTCTCGAACCGCTGCTGGGACTCGACCAGGTACTCGAACCGGGTCTGGGAGACCAGGTGCTTGGACTCCTTCTGGTAGATCGCGACGGCGGAGCGGTGCCGGTCGATCTCCCGGAAGGACTCGGTGACGAGGGCTTCCAGGGTCTCGCGCGGGCCGAGCGGCGCGGACAGGACGCTGTCGTACCCGTCCCACAGCTCGGTCAGGAACGTGCGGAGGATCTCTTCGAGCATCGACTCCTTGGAATCGAAGTGGTAGTAGAGGCTGCCGGCGAGCATGCCCGCGGCGTCCGCGATCTTGCGGACCGTCGTGGCGTTGTAGCCCTGTTCGGCGAAGACGTCCGCGGCGATCCTCAACAGTTCTTCGCGCCGCTCGGGCGAGGGGGTCACCGGGGGCTTCTTCTGCTGCTTCTGTTTCGGCACACGGTCATTCTCCGCCTAGGGGTGCCGGCTGCTGACGGAGACCGTCTCGCCCGTCATGTACGAGGAGTAGCCGCTGGCGAGGAAGACGATGACGTTGGCTATCTCCCAGGGCTCGGCGGCGCGCCCGAACGCCTCGCGCGCGGTGAGCTCGTCGAGCAGCTCGCCGGAGGTGACCTTGGCCAGGTGCGGGTGCAGGGCGAGGCTGGGCGCGACGGCGTTGACGCGGATCCCGTGGGGCGCGGCTTCGAGGGCGGCGCAGCGGGTCAGGGCCATGACTCCGGCCTTGGCCGCCGCGTAGTGCGCCTGGCCGGGCTGGGCGCGCCAGCCGAGCACGGAGGCGTTGTTCACTATGACGCCGCCGCGGTCGGCGGCGCGCAGGCGGCGCAGGGCTGCTCTGGTGCAGCGGAACGTGCCGGTGAGCGTGACGTCGATGACCTTGTCCCACTGCTCGTCGGTCATCTCCGTGAGCTCCGCGGTGCCGCCGAGGCCCGCGTTGTTCACGACGACGTCCAGACCGCCGTGGCGCTGCTCGGCCAGCTCGAACAGGGCCCGGACCTGGGACTCGTCCGTCACGTCGCAGGGCGTGCCGTGCACGCGCTCGGCGCCGAACTCGTCCGCGAGCTGCTCGACCGCCTCCTTCGTGCGGCGCGGGTGCGCGTCGCCGATGACGACGCGCGCGCCCTCCTCCAGGAAGCGGCGCGCGGTGGCGCCGCCTATGCCGGCTCCCGCCGCCGCGGTCACGACGGCCGTGCGGCCGTCGAGCAGGCCGTGCCCGGCCACGTACGAAGCCTCTGTCGCGCCCATCCCTGACACCCCCTCAACTCCACCGGCCCTCGACGATTGTCTGCCCCACACGCTAATCTACCAAACACTTGTTAGGGAAGATGTCCGAGCGAGAGGTGGACCGGCGATGGACCTCGACTTCAGCGCGGAGGAAGAGGAGTTCAGGCGCGAGGCGCGGGCCTGGCTGGCCGCGCATGTGCCGGCGCGGCCGCTGCCCTCGCTGGAGACGGAGGAGGGCTTCGCCGCCCACCGCGCCTGGGAGGGGGAGCTGGCGGCGGACCGCTGGTCGGTGGTGTCCTGGCCCGAGGAGTACGGCGGGCGGGGCGCCGGAATCGTGAAGTGGCTGCTGTTCGAGGAGGAGTACTACGCGGCGGGCGCCCCGGGCCGGGTCTCGCAGAACGGCATCAGCCTGCTCGCGCCGACGCTCCTCGACCACGGCACGCCGGAGCAGCGTGCGCTGCTGCTGCCGCCGATGGCGAGCGGCGAGACGATCTGGGCGCAGGCCTGGTCGGAGCCGGAGTCGGGCTCGGACCTGGCGTCGCTGCGGTCCACCGCCCGGCGGGTGCGGGGCGGTTGGGTCCTGAACGGGCAGAAGACGTGGTCGTCGCGGGCCGCGTTCGCCGACCGCGCGTTCGGCCTGTTCCGCAGCGACCCGGACACGGACCGGCCGCACCGGGGCCTGACGTATCTGATGTTCCCCCTCGACGCGGAGGGCGTCACCGTGCGGCCCATCGGCCGCCTGGACGGCAAGCCCGCGTTCGCCGAGCTGTTCCTGGACGACGTGTTCGTGCCCGACGAGGACGTGATCGGCGAGCCCGGCCAGGGCTGGCGGATCGCGATGTCGACGACGGGCGACGAGCGGGGTCTGACGCTGCGTTCCCCGGGCCGCTTCCTCGCGACGGCCGACCGACTGCTGCGCGACTGGCGGGCGCACGGCGACCCGGCGGACACGGCGCTGCGCGACCGGGTGGCCGACGCGGTGCTCGGTGCGCGCGCGTACCAGCTCTTCACCTGGGCCAACGCCTCGCGGCTCGCGGCCGGTTCGTCCGGTGAGGCCAGTGAGTCCGGTCGGTCGATGGGCGCGGAGTCGAGCCTCAACAAGGTGTTCTGGTCCGAGTACGACATCGCGGTGCACGAGACGGCACTGGACCTGCTCGGCACGGAGTGCGGCGACTGGACCGAGGGGTACGTCTTCGCGCTCGCCGGGCCGATCTACGCGGGCACCAACGAGATCCAGCGCGACATCATCGCCGAGCGGCTGCTCGGCCTGCCGAAGGGACGCCGGTGATGCGGTTCTTCCTGGACGACGAGCAGCGGGCGTTCGCGCGCTCCCTGGACGGCATGCTGACGGCGGCGGACGTACCGGGCGCAGCGCGGGACTGGGCCGCCGGGGAGCACGCGTCCGGCCTCGCGGTGTGGCGGCGGCTCGGCGAGGCAGGGGTGTTCGGCCTCGCGGCACCCGAGGAGTACGAAGGTGTGGGACCGCTGCCCGTGGAGACTGCCGTCGCCTTCGTGGAGTTGGGCAGGCACGCGGTGCCAGGTCCCGCCGTCGAGACGGTGGCGGCGGTGGCGCTCCTGTCGCGACTGGCGGGGCTGGGGGTGCCGGAGCCCCCCAAGCGGTTCCTTCCGGCGCTGGTCGGCGGCCGGGTGAGCGCGACGCTGACGCTCACCGGCACCCGCACCAACACCGGGCCGCTCGCGCTGGACGCGGACACCGCGGGGGTGCTGCTCGCCGCCGGGGACGGGGAGGTCCGGCTCGCGCCCGGCCAGGCGGGCACGCGCGCGTCCCTCGACCCGACGCGGCGGCTCGGACGGCTCCTGCCGGGCGGGGAGTTGCTGGCGTCCGGGGAGCCTGCGGACGCCGCCGCCCGCCGGGCCCTCGACTGGGCGGCCCTCGCGACGGCCGCCCAGTGCCTCGGCGTCGGGTACGCGCTCCTGGACCGGACGGTGGCGTACGTGAAGGGGCGTACGCAGTTCGGCGTGCCGGTGGGCTCGTTCCAGGCGGTCAAGCACCGCCTCGCGGACGTGCTTGTGGCCCTCGAGTTCGCGCGACCGCTGGTGTTCGGGGCGGCGGTGTCCTTGCGGGACGGGAACCGGGCGGCCGCGCGCGTGGACCTCGCCGCGGCCAAGGTGACCGCCGGCGATGCGGCCCACCACGCGGCCCGCGCGGCACTCCAGCTGCACGGGGCACTGGGGTACACGGCCGAGTACGACCTCTCCCTGTGGCTGCTGAAGGCGCGGGCGCTGCGGGGGGCTTGGGGCGGGGCGGGGATGTGGCGGGGGCGGGTGGTGGAGGGGGCCGGTGGGAGTTGAGGGGGTGGGGCGGCGAGGTGTGGGTCGGCAGGGCGGGTGAGGAGGCGAGCAGGGGGGCGGCCGGGCCGAGGAGGAGGGGACCAGGAGCAGCCGGATGCCGGATCCAACCGCCGCCCGCGCGCCGCCCGCGACGAGCCTGGCGAGGAGGGGGCCGCGTAGCCGAGATGAGGGGCCGCGTGGTCGAGAGGTGAAGACATGAGCCGGGAGAGGTGCGGAGGCGAGCGGGGGCGCGCCCGAGGAGGGAGGACTTGAGGTGGGCGAGGTGCAGGGGCGAGCGGGGGCCCTGCCGAGGGGCACCCCCACAGCCGCACGCGCGGACGAGGGTGACGTCTTCGCCGTACGCAATCACCGCGCGCACCGAACCGGCGCGACCGGAAGTGTCTTCCCCAGGCGAGCCAGCGGAGACAGTGCCATCAGCACCGGGGACGCCATCATGCCGACGGCCGTCACCAGGAGTGCGGTGCGCAGCCCCCACTCCCCCGCGAGCCACCCGCCGAGCAGCGAGCCCAGCGGGGTGGTCCCCATGCCGGCGAACGTGATCGTCGCCGCCGCGCGGCCCTGCATCCCGTCCGGCGTGAGGGCCTGCCGGACGGCCATGACCGTGACGTTCACCAACTGGCCGAAGACCCCGAACACGAAGTTGACCGCGAGCAGCACCGGGACCGTCACGGCGGCGGGTCCGTGCAGCACCGGCAGGCACAGCAGTACGCCGTCGCCGAGCGCCGCGGCGCACACGAGCACCGTCCCGTACCCGAACCGCCCCGGCAGCCGGGCTGCGAGCAGCGAGCCCAGGAGCGCGCCCGGCCCCGTCGCCGCGAGCGCGAGGCCGACGGCGGTGCCCGACAGATGCAGTTCCCTGGGCAGGAAGAGCAGATACACGGTCATCAGGGCCGCGAAGGAGAACTGGAAGGCGGCCGACGCGAGGCCCACGGTGCGGAGCGCGGCGTCGTGGACCACGAAGCGGAGCCCTTCGTGGATCCGCCGCCACACGCTCGGGGCACGCCCAGCAGGCCCCGCACAGCCATCGCACCCGGCACGCCCCGCACGCCCGTCGGGGAACGACTCGCGCTCCGGCGACGCCTCGACCCGGCGGATCCGGCGTATCGACAGAAAGGACACCCCGAAGAACACCGCCCCGGCCGCGACACCCGCCGCCGCCGACAGCACGGACACCAGGGCCCCGCCGAGCGCGGGCCCGCCGATCTGCGCGGCGGACCGGCTGCCCTCCAACGCGCTGTTGCCGCGCACGAGTTGATCGCGAGCCACCAGACGTACGAGTGACGCCTGGTACGCCACGTCGAAGAACACGGACAGGACGCCGACGGCGAAGGCGACCGCGAGCAGCAGCGGCAGACCGGCCGCGCCGAGGAGTGCGGCCACGGCCGCGCCGCCCAGGGCCAGTGCCCGCCCGGCGTCCGTCAGGACCATCACCGTGCGGGTGCGCCACCGGTCCACCCACGCGCCCGCGAACAGCGCGAACAATAGGATCGGGGCCTGTCCCACCGCGCGCAGGGCGCCGAGTTGGCCCGCGTCGGCGTGCAGGGTCAGCACGGCGACGAGCGGCAGGACCACCAGGCTGGTGTGCTCCCCGACCTGCGAAGCGGTCTGGCCGAGCCAGAGCCTGCGGAAATCGGAGTCCCGCCACGGACTGGAAGAACGAGGAGAACGAGAAGAAACCGACGGCACAAGAACCCCAGAGAATCACCCACGACAAGACGGCCCCGCCCGGCGACAAACGCAGAACAGTAGCCTGAGGGCGGTCGGCGCGAAATCTGTTTTGCTCCCGACGACGGCTCCGGCAAGTTGTCAGCCCGTCGAGGGGGTCCCTCCCTGCTCCTTAAGAGCTTGGGGGAGTTTGAGGACGAGCGCGAAGCGCGATCAGCGGCCACCCCGGCCAACGGGACCTTGTGGTCAACGGCCCAGGGAAACCCGCACAGTGAGAGAAGGAGACCTTCGTGAGAGTGATCGGCCTCATGTCCGGCACCTCCCACGACGCCATCGACGCGGGCGCCGTAGACCTCACCCTCGACGGCGACAGCCTCCACCTCACCCCCCTGGGCGTGATCAGCCGCGCGTACGACGACGACCTGCGCGCCGCCCTGACCAAGGCACTGCCGCCGTCCCGCACCACCATGGCGGACGTCTGCCGCCTGGACACCCGCATCGGTCAGGCCTTCGCCGCGGCCGCCACGGAGGCCGACCGGGAACTGTGCGACGGACGCGCGGAGTTGGTCGCCTCGCACGGGCAGACCGTCTTCCACTGGGTGGCCGAGGGGCGGGTGCACGGCACGCTCCAGATCGGCCAGGCCGCGTGGATCGCGGAGGCCACGGGCCTGCCCGTGGTGGCGGACTTCCGGCCGCGGGACGTCGCGGCGGGCGGCCAGGGCGCGCCGCTCGTCAGCCTGGTCGACCAGCTGTGGCTGCGCGGCCGCCCCGGCACCCCCATCGCCCTGAACCTGGGCGGCATCGCCAACATCACCGCCCCGGACGGCACCGCGTTCGACACCGGCCCGGCCAACGCGCTGATCGACGCGGCGGTGCGCGAGCTGACGCCCCAGGGCCGCGAGCAGGACCTCACGTACGACAGGGACGGCGAGATCGCCGCACGCGGCACCGTGCACGGCGACCTCCTGGCCCGACTGCTCGCCGAGCCGTACTACGCGCTGCCCGCGCCGAAGACGACCGGCAAGGAACTGTTCCATCCGGCCTATCTGCGCCGGGCCCTCGAGGGGTACGAGGCCCTCGCACCCGAGGACGTCGTCGCGACGCTCACCCGGCTCACGGCCGTGACGGTGGCCGACGCGGTGCGTACGGCGAAGGCGAGCGAGGTCGTCGCGTCCGGCGGCGGCATCCGCAATCCGGTGCTGATGGCCGCGCTGCGGGCCGAGCTGGGGCCGGGCGTGCCGGTGCGGGCCTCCGACGAGTTGGGGCTGGCGTCGGCGGCGAAGGAGGCGTACGCCTTCGCGGTCCTCGGATTCCTCACAGTGCACGGCCTGCCCGGCACCGTCGCGGCGAGCACGGGCGCGCGGCACGCGAGCGTGCTGGGTTCGCTCACTCCGGGACGTACGGGGCTGCGCCTGCCCGGACTGACCGAGGACGCGCGGCCCCCGCGACGGCTCGTCGTCGACGGACACTGAAATCGGCACCACACTCGGCACCACAATCGGCACCACACCGAACCACATGCCACCGCACCGACGCCGCACCGCCCGGCACCGCACCCGGAGTTGACCGACTCCGCCCCATCGGCCGAAAAGCGCCGACCCCTCTCATCCCACTTTCACGCGGTGCTCATACGCTGACGCCCATGACGCACGCGACTCCCCCGGGCTGGTATCCCGACCCCGGGCAGATACCTGGCGGCCCACCGTCCGAGCGGTGGTGGGACGGGAACATGTGGACGGATCACGTCCGCGCGCCGGGCGGGGCCTCGCCCACCGCACCCGCTTCCCCCACCGCACCCACCTCCCCCGCCTTCCCCATGTACCCGCAGCAGCCGCCGCAGCCCTCGCGGCGCCGGATGCGTACGGCGATCGTCGTCGGGGTCGCCCTCGCGGTGCTCGCGGGCATAGGCGGCGGCGTGTACGCGCTGACCTCGGGCGACGACGATGACGGCGACGACAGCGCCAAGTCCCCGGCCCCGTCCGCCCCTTCGGAGCCCGGCAAGGGCGGCGGCAGCGAAGAGCCCGACAGGCCGGGCGAGTCCGATGCGCCCGGTCCTTCGGAGGGGCCGCCGACCGAGAAGGGGTTCGCCACCGACGCCGCGAGCGGCATCAGCATCCCGGTCCCGGACGGCTGGCAGGGCACGTCGAGCGGCCGCGGCGCGAGCGTCACCACCGGCAGGTACAAGTGCCCGGGCGACGGCGCGCAGACCTGTGTGCGCGGCGGCGCCTTCTCCACCCCCGCCATCGCGTTGAAGATCAAGGAGACCGACCCCGAGGCGGCCGCGAAGGCGGACATCGAGAAGAACGCCGAAGAGTCCTACGGCGGCAAGATCTATGGCGGCAAGCTGGTTTCCCACAAGCAGCTCGCGTCCAAGTCGGTGACCGTGGCCGGGAAGAAGGGCTACCTGGTCCGCTGGAAGGCGGTCAACCGCAAGGGCTCGGACGGCTATGTGCAGTCACTGGCCTTCAAGTCGCCCGCCGACGACACGACGATGGTGATCGTCCGCTTCGGCATCGACGACCACGACGAGGCGCCGTCGGTGTCGTACATGGACAAGATCACCAAGGGCATCAAGAAGGCCCGTGGCGGGGGCGGCGGCGCGGGGGGCGACGGCCAGCAGGTCTGACCCGCACACGCGGGGAGCCGGTGCCGGGCGGGCCGAGTGCGATCGGCCCGCCCGGCACCGGGAGGTGCGCCGCCCCCGTCCCCACGGTGCGGCGCCCGGCGGGCCCGGTCCGGTCATCCCGCGGACCGGGGCCCACGTTCAGGTGGCCGGGGCGTCCTGCCCGGTCGGGGCGCTCCCCGCGGCCGGACGGCCCGGCCCCTCCGTAAGCCCGAGAACCGGCAGCAGCACCGCCTCCACGAAGCGCCCCAGATAGTCCTCGTCCGCGTTCTTGCCCTCCAGGAGCGGGCGTGCGCGCAGCACGCCGAACAGCTGGACCGTGACGAACTCCGCCGCCGGATGGCCCGCGGCGATCTCCCCGCGCGCCACCGCCCGCCGCACGAACTCGTCGATCGCCTCCACCTCGGGCTCCACGAGCGCCTCGCGCAGCGCGTGCTGAAGGTCCTCGTCCTGGAGCACGGCGTGGCTCAGCGCCTGCACGATCATGGTGTCCCGCCAGGCCCAGGTGGCCGCCGCGCGCGCCGCCGCGCGCAGGTCACCGGCGAGCGAACCCGTGTCGATGCCCGCGAACCGCACGCAGCGGTTGGCGCGCAGCGCGGCCGCCACGAACTGGGGCTTCGTCTTCCACTGGCGGTAGAGCGTGGACTTGCTGCACTTGGTGCGGGCGGCCACACCCTCCATGGTCACGGCCTCGTAGCCGCACTCGCGGAGCTGGTCGAGGACCGCGTCGTAGAACTCCTGCTCACGCTCGGGCGTGATCTTCGAGCGGCGCGACATCGCCTGCTCGCAGAGCTGCTGCTCGTGAAGGCGTTCCGGCGGCGTCATCTCTCGTCTCCTCGGTGCGGCGGCCCGGTCGGATCAGTTTCCGCGGACCCCATCGATACGCCAGTGTACCGGTACGCTCCCGTATCGGTACACTGGCGTATCGATGTGTGGAACAGGGACTCACACATCACCGCACCACCCAGTCGTCACGTAAAGGGGCCGGCGGATGGATTCCCGCACCGAGTCTGCGGAACAGGAGCCGGAGATAGCCTCCGGGCGGCCGGACACCCCTGCCCGGCCGCCTCTCCTACGCGAGCTGCTCCTCGTCGTCGGGCTCTTCCTCGTCTACAAATTCGGCAGGCAGCTCGCCAACGGCCATACCGACGAGGCGTTCCGCAACGCGCACCGCGTGTGGGACGCCGAGCGGTTCCTGCGCCTGCCGGGCGAGGGCTCCGTCCAGGACGCGCTGCTGGGCGGCGGCGACACCCTCGTCCACGTCGCGAACACCTACTACGCGACCGTGCACTTCCCGGCGACGCTGGCGTTCCTTGTGTGGCTGTACGCGCGCCGGCCCCGGCACTACGTCTGGGCGCGGCGGATCCTCGCCGCGCTCACCGCCGCCGCGCTCGCGCTGCACCTCGGCTTTCCGCTGGCGCCGCCGCGGCTCCTCGACGCGGCGCACCTCGTGGACACGGCGCAGGTGTACGGGCCTTCGGTGTACGCCGCCAAGCCCGCGACCGACTCGATGGCCAACCAGTTCGCGGCGATGCCGTCGCTGCACTTCGGGTGGGCGCTCATGGTGGCCGTCGGCCTGATCGTCGCGACCAGCTCCCGCTGGCGCTGGCTGTGGCTGCTGCATCCGCTGTTCACACTCCTTGTGATCGTCGGCACCGCCAACCACTACTGGCTCGACGCCGTCGCGGCGACGGCGCTGCTCGGCATCGCCCTGGCCGTGCTCCGCCTGCCGCACCCGGCGCGGTCGCGGATCGTACGGCGCTCGGCCCCGGCGTCCGCGCCGGTCCCGGCCCCTGCGTCTGTCCCAGCCCTCGCGCCGACCCCGGCCCCCGCGTCGGCGCCACCCGGAAGCCGACCGACCGCCCGTCCGGCAGTCCCGGAAGCCCACCAGGCACCGCAGGCCCCTGCACCCCAGCTCGCCACCTCCGCCGCCGGAGCCCCCGCCCCCGGAGGCGACCGGTGAGCGCCACCCTGCTCGCCGTCGCGCTCTCCCTCGTCTCCGCCGCCGCGTACGCCACCGCCGCCGTCGCCCAGGAGCGCCTCGCCGCGCGCATGGCGGCGACCGGCGGCCAGGTGCTGCGGCTGCTCGGCAGCGGGGCGTGGTGGTCGTCGGTCGGCCTGAACGCGTCCGCGGCGCTGCTGCACGTGGCGGCGCTGAAGTTCGGTCCGCTCACCCTGGTGCAGCCGCTCGGCGCGCTCACGCTGGTGGCCGCCGTGCCGCTGGGCGCGCGGCTCGCCGGACGGCGGGTCGGCCGCCTCGAATGGCGCGGCACGGGGCTGACGCTCATGGGCCTCGGCGCCCTCCTGCTCACCGCGTCGGGACCCGAGCCCGACGACACGCTGTCGCTCGGGGAGGCCGTGACGGTCGCGGGCGTGACGATGGCGGTCATCGGCCTGCTCTCGCGGCCCGGCACGCGTCCAGGGCTGCGGCACGCGACCGCGTCCGGCTTCGCGTCGGGCGTCGCCTCCGCGCTCACGCAGACCGTGACGGTCGCGGCCACCGACCGCGAAGGGCCGCTGCTGAGCGCGCGGGTCGTGGTCGTGGCGCTGCTCGTCGCCACGTTCGCGGTGGGCGGGCTCCTGCTCTCCCAGACCGCGTACCGCGGCGGCCTCGGCGCGCCCCTCGCCGTCGTGACGCTCGCCAACCCCGTGGCCGCGTCGGCCATCGGCATCGCCCTGCTCGGCGAGCGGCTTCGGGGCGGCGTCGCCGGCGTGCTCCTCGCGGCGGCGGGGGCGGCGGTCGCCGCGTACGGAGTGGTGGTGCTGACGCGGTCGCCTCGGGTCGCACTGCTCGGGGCGGAGCAGGCGAACGGACCGGGTGCCGCCCCCGAGGCCGAGCCCGGAGCCACGTCATGGGAAGAGGCAGCGGGCTACCTGCCCTCGATCCCGGTCCAGCCCGAACCGGGCGCCGCGCTTCCGGTCACGCCCCGCCGCTGAGCGCTTCGCCCTGCGGGTGCGTTGTGGCTGGTCGCGCAGTTCCCCGCGCCCCTTCGGGGCGCTTCCCGAACCGCAGTGGAATCGTCAAGCCCGCACGTCGCGTACGTGCCCTACGACACGTACACAACCGTCACCCAAGCCCCCGGCTGTCCTGCTTCAGCGCCGTGTCGACCGTCAGGGCCGTCGCCACGACCAGGCTCAGGAGCGGGTCCGGGAGCTGGTAGTGGATCTGCAGGACGTAGTTGTCGGCCGTCGTGAACATCGTCTTCGCGAGGCCTTCCCAGGTCTTGGTGATCCGGGCGACCTCGTTGTCCGAGTGGTCGACGATCGAGAAGTTCCAGGCGCGCCAGTTCTCCGCCTTGATCGCGCCGACCTGCTGGCCGTTCACGATCATCGCGAAGTTGATCTTGCCGATCATGTTCTGCTGGACGATCTCGCCGACGGGCTGGCCGTCCGGGCGCTCGACGACGACCCGCGACTTCATGAACTTCCGCGGGCGGGTCATGAGCATCTGGGGCGTGCCGTGGGCGTCACGGATCTCCAGCTTGTGCGTCATGAACTGGTCGAGGCTGGAGACGAAGCGGGCGACCTTCTTGATCGCGCTCTGGTCGACCTGGACGACCGAGCCGATCTGGTTGCCGGACTGATCCATGACGGTGTACTCGTTCGTCAGCTCGATCAGCTTGGCCTTCTGGTTCACCACCAGGACCGGCTCGGTGAACAGTGTGCCGCCGCCCTGGGAGGTGGGGGCGACACCCGCCTGCTGCTGCACCTGGCGCTGGACCTTGGCCGGGTCGACGGCCGGGACCGCCGGCTGGCCGTGGGCCTCGAAGGCCTGGCCCTGGGCGGGCGCCGCCTGGGCCGGGGCCTGGGCGGGAACCTGGGACTGCGCGCCCTGCGGGGCCTGGTTCGTGTGGTCGGTCCACTGCGAGCCGTCCCACCAGCGGAGCAGCTGAGGGGCGCCGTGCGGGTCCGCGTACCAGCCTGCAGGTGTGTTCGAATGCGTTGTCACCCGGGCACACTACCCCGCACTCCTATGCGCCTGACCAGCCCCTTGCTGGAGGCGAAGCTAGAGCCGCACCTCCACCCGGAGGTCGCCGTCGGCCTCACGGAGGGACACGGCACCCACCCGCCCCGCCGCCCGCACGTCCGCCTCCGCAAGGGAGAACCGGTCGAGCGCCTCGCGCCGGGCGTGCACCACGACCTCGCCGACCTCCGCCCGCATGGACAGCTTGGCCAGCGACTTGGCCTTGCGGACGGCGGCGATGACCTCGGACGCCGTGGTGAGGACGGCGGCGTCGTCGCCGGGCGCCCGCAGCCGTTCGGCCGACGGCCACGAGGAGCGGTGGACGGACCGGACGGACCCCTTCGCGTACCAGGACCAGATCTCCTCGGTGACGAACGGCAGGACGGGCGCGAACAGCCGGACCACCGTGTCCAGCGCGGTGAAAAGGGTCGCGCGCGCCGAGTCGCGGGCGGCCGGATCGCCGTGGTCGCCGTACGCACGGGCCTTGACCAGCTCCACGTAGTCGTCGCAGAAGCGCCAGAAGAATGTCTCGGCGCGCGCGAGCGCCCGTGCGTAGTCGAAGTCGTCGAAGGCGGCGGTCGCCTCCTCGACGGCGTCGGCGAGGTCGGCGAGCAGCGCGCGATCAATCGGCTCAGTCACCGTGGCCAAGTCGCCGCCGCCGAGGCCGAGCACGAACCTGCCGACGTTCAGGAGCTTGGTGGCGAGGCGGCGGCCGATCTTCATCTGGCCGGTGTCGAAGGCCGTGTCGGTGCCGGGCCGCCCGCTCGCCGCCCAGTACCGGACCGCGTCCGAGCCATGTTGGAGGAGCAGGTCGGCCGGGGTGACGGCGTTGCCCTTCGACTTCGACATCTTCTTGCGGTCGGGGTCGAGGATCCAGCCGGAGATCGCCGTGTGCCGCCAGGGCAGCGTGCCGTGCCCGGTGTGGGCGCGCAGGACGGTGGCGAACAGCCAGGTGCGGATGATCTCGTGGGCCTGGGGGCGCAGGTCCATCGGGAAGACGCCGGCGAACAGCTCGGGGTCGGCGAGCTGCCGTCCGGCGATCTGCGGGGTGAGCGAGGAGGTCGCCCAGGTGTCCATGACGTCCGGGTCGCCGGTGAAGCCGTGCGGCTCGTCGCGCTGCGCCGCGTCGTAGCCGGGCGGTGTCTGCGCGCTGGGGTCGACGGGCAGGGCCGCCACGTCCGGCACGATCGGGTGGGCGTGGTCGGGCGCGCCGCTCGCGTCGAGGGGGTACCACAGCGGGATGGGGACGCCGAAGAAGCGCTGCCGGCTGATCAGCCAGTCGCCGTTGAGCCCGGCGACCCAGTTGTCGTAGCGGACCCGCATGTGCGGCGGATGCCACGTCAACTCCTGCCCCCGCACGAGGAGTTCGCCCCTTAGTTCCTCGTCGCGGCCGCCGTTGCGCACGTACCACTGGCGCGTGGTGACGATCTCCAGGGGCTTGTCGCCCTTCTCGAAGAACTTCACGGCGTGGGTGACGGGCCGTGGTGCGCCGTGCAGTTCGCCGCTGTCCCGCAGCAGGGCGACGATCCGCTCGCGCGCGGTGTGCGCGGTGGCTCCCGCCAGTCGCGCGTACGCGGCCACGGCGTCCGGCGCGTCGACGCCACTGGGCGGCTCGGCGAGGAAACGGCCGTCCCAGCCGATCACCGGCCGCGTATCGAGGCGCAGCTCGCGCCACCACGTGACGTCCGTGGTGTCGCCGAACGTGCAGACCATCGCGATGCCCGTGCCCTTGTCGGGGGCCGCCAAGTGGTGCGCGACGACGGGGACTTCGACGTCGAAGAGCGGGGTGCGGACGGTCGTGCCGACGAGGTCGCGGTAGCGCTCGTCGTCCGGGTGCGCGACCAGCGCCACGCACGCCGGGAGCAGTTCGGGGCGGGTCGTCTCGATCAGGACGGTGCGGCCGTCCGCGCTGTGGAAGCCGAGCCGGTGGTACGCGGCGGGCCGCTCCCGGTCCTCCAGCTCGGCCTGCGCGACCGCCGTCCGGAAGGTGACGTCCCACAGCGTGGGCGCCTCCGCGAGGTAGGCGTCGCCGCGCGCGAGGTCGGCGAGGAAGGCCCGCTGGGAGAGGGCGCGGGCCTCGGTGCCGATGGTCCGGTACGTACGCGACCAGTCGACGGAGAGTCCGAGGCGGCGCCACAGGTCCTCGAAGGCCTTCTCGTCCTCGGCGGTGAGGCGTTCGCACAGCTCGATGAAGTTCCGCCGGGAGACGGGTAGTTGCTGCTTTCCGGGCTGCTCGGGCGGGGTGAAGTCGGGGTCGTACGGAAGCGTGGGGTCGCAGCGGACGCCGTAGTGGTGCTGGACGCGGCGCTCGGTGGGCAGGCCGTTGTCGTCCCAGCCCATGGGGTAGAAGACGTTCTGGCCGCGCATGCGCCGGTAGCGGGCGATCGCGTCGGTGTGGGTGTACGAGAAGACGTGGCCGACGTGCAGCGAGCCGCTGACGGTGGGCGGCGGGGTGTCGATGGAGAAGGTCTCGTCACGGGGCCCGGTCCGCGCCCTCTCGGCGTCGAAGGCGTATACGCCGTCCTCTTCCCACCGCCGGGACCATTTCGCTTCGAGCCCGTCGAGGACGGGCTTGTCGGGGGCGCCGCTCGGGCGGTGGGGGTGGGTCATGCCCACGCATGCTAGGGCGCCGGGGGCGGGGCGTTCAGGGATTTTCGGCGGGCCTTGCGAGGCGCCCCGATCGGCGCTCCAAGCCTCGCCAGGGGGCGGGCTGTAGCCCGCCCGGCGTTTGAGGGCGAGGCGCGGAGCGCCGATCAGGGGGAAAGGGGCGAAGCCCCATGCGGCAAATCCTCAGGCAGTGGCGATGGCGGGGTCACTCACTCCGGCCTGCCCGTTCTCCACGTGTCCGGCAAGCCTCCGCAGGAACCCCGCGTCGGTGTCGGAAACGACGGTCAGGTCGTACCAGCGCTTGGAGGCGCGCAGGTCCACGGTGTGCTGGACGGACGCGCCGGGCTTGACCTTGAAGGTCTCCTTCGCGCCGCCATAGGCGTTGGTCACCGTCAGGTTGGCGTCGGCGGCGCCCCCGTTGGTGAACGTCAGCTTGATGTTGCCCGTCGCCTTGTCATGGCGGGCGGTGACCTCCGGCCCCGCCTTCTTGCCGGGGTTTTTGAAGGCACGCAGGAAGCCGTTCGGCCCGAACACGGTCAGGTCGTGGCTGCCGCCCGAGTACGCCGAGTTCCAGGCGTCGGACAGCGTCTTGCCCGCCTCGGTGGTGTACGTCCACGGACCATCGGTGCGGTTGCCTGAGCGCACGTGGAAGCACACGCCCGCAGCGTCACCGCCGCCGAAGGTCAGCTTGAACTTCCCGTCGGCGGGCGTCGCGAGACCGTCCACCACGGGGGCGTACGGCAGCGCCCGCGCGCGCCGCGAGCCGCGCTCCTGCTTGGGCAGGGCGGGGCTCGCGGGCGGCTTCGGGTAGTAGTCGGGGTGGCGGTCGTCGTCCGGCGGCTCGTAGGCGGCGGTGTCCGGCAGGTCGGCCGGGTCGGTGTCCTTGCCGGTGAAGTCGAACGCGGCCGTCAGGTCGCCGCAGACGGCGCGCCGCCACGGCGAGATGTTCGGCTCGTGCACGCCGAAGCGCTTCTCCATGAACCGGATGATCGACGTGTGGTCGAGCACCTGCGAGCACACGAACCCGCCGGTGCTCCACGGCGACACGACGACCATCGGGACGCGCTGGCCGAGGCCGTAGTGCCCGGCCGCGTACTGCGCGTTGCCGGGGAAGTAGTCCAGCTTGGTGTCGACCGTCGACAGGCCCTGGTTCGCCGAGGAGGGGACGTACGGCGGCACGATGTGGTCGAAGTAGCCGTCGTTCTCGTCGTAGGTGATGAAGACCGCGGTCTTGCTCCACACCTCCGGGTTGGAGGTCAGCGCGTCCAGGACCTTCGCGATGTACCAGGCGCCGTAGTTCACCGGCCAGTTGGGGTGCTCGGTGAAGGCCTCGGGCGCGGCGATCCAGGAGATCTGCGGCAGCTTGTCGGCCTTGACGTCGGCGGTCAGACGGTCGAAGAGGCCGTCGCCGGCCTTGGCGTTGGTGCCGGTGCGGGCCTTGTCGAAGAGCGGGTCGCCGGGCTTTGCGCCGCGGAAGGTGTTGAAGTACAGCAGGGAGTTGTCGCCGTAGTTGCCGCGGTAGGCGTCCTCGATCCAGCCCCATTTGCCCGCCGCGTCCAGGCCGTCGCCGATGTCCTGGTAGACCTTCCAGTCCACACCGGCCTGCTGCAGGCGCTCGGCGTACGTCGTCCAGCCGTAGCCCGCCTCCTGGTTGCCGAGGACCGGGCCGCCGCCCTTGCCGTCGTTGCCGGTGTGGCCCGTGAGCATGTAGTAGCGGTTGGGGTCGGTGGCCCCGATGAACGAACAGTGGTAGGCGTCACAGACGGTGAAGGCGTCCGCGAGGGCGTAGTGGAACGGAATGTCCCCACGCGTCAGATATGCCATGGTCCGCTCGGACTTGGCGGGGATCCACTGGTCGTACGCGCCGTTGTTGAACGCCTTGTGCCCGCCGGCCCAGTCGTGGTCGAGGCCCGCGATGAACTGCATGCCCAGGTCGTCCGCGTCCGGGTGGAACGGCAGGACTTCCTTGCCGCCGCCCGCCTGGTGCCACACCGGCTTGCCGCTGGGCAGCGTCACCGGGCGGGGGTCGCCGAAGCCGCGCACGCCCTTCATGGTGCCGAAGTAGTGGTCGAAGGAACGGTTCTCCTGCATCAGCACGACGATGTGCTCGACGTCCTGGATGGAGCGCGAGCGGCGCCGCGCGGGCAGGGTCGCGGCGCGGCCGATGCTCTCGGAGAGCACGGAGAACGCCGCGGTGCCGCCCGCCAGTTGCATGAAACGGCGCCGGTTGAGTTCAGGCATGGGGAAATGACCTCGCGTGATGTGTATGTGGGGGGACGTGAGCGGGTGAAGTGTGTCAAGGCGAGCATGGTTACGGAAGGGGCGGGCGGCACCGTGTCGCAGGGCAGGTGTCCGCGTTGCGGGAGCGTGAACTCTGCCCTGCCCAGGAATGCGGGAAGGATGCCTCTCCTTGTGATCGTTGAGAAGTTCCGCGCGCCGCGGGGCGCGCGGGGCACAGGTCGCAGGGAGCGGAGCGAGGACACATGGCCAAGGCGTACGTATTCACCCGGCACGGCGGCCCCGAGGTGGAGGCCCTCGTCGACCGGGAGCCGCCGGAGCCCGGGCCGGGCGAGCTGCTGATCGCGGTGCGGGCGGCGGGCGTGAACCCCGTCGACTTCAAGCTGCGCGGCGGCTATCGCAGGCCGGGCCAGGCGCCCGCGGAACTGCCCGAGGTGCTCGGCAGCGAGGCCGCGGGCGTGGTGGCGCGGACCGGGCCCGGCGTCGAGGGGTTCGCCGTGGGGGACGCGGTGTTCGGGTCCACGCTCACCGGCGGGTACGCCGAGTACACGCTGCTGCCCGTCGCGGTGGCCGCGCGCAAGCCGTCCGGCGTCTCCTTTGCCGAGGCCGCGACGCTGCCGGTGGCCGCGGCCACCGCCTACGACGGGGTGCGTCAGCTCGCGCTGCCCGCCGGGGCGACGCTGCTTGTCACCGGCGCGGGCGGGGGTGTGGGCGGCAACGCGGTGCGGCTCGCGCGGCACTTGGGGCTGCGGGTGATCGGTACGGCGAGCGAGGGCAAGAAGGACTTCGTCGAGTCCCTCGGCGCGGTCCATGTGGCGCCGGGGCCCGACCTCGTGGAGCGCGTCCGCGCCCTCGCCCCGGACGGCGTCGACGGCGTCTTCGACCTGGTCGGCGGGGAGCATCTGCGGACGGTCGCGGAACTGGTCGCGGACCGCACGAAGCTCATCACGGCGGGCGGCAAGCAGGTCGTGGCCGACCTTGGCGGCTCGCCCGTGGCGCGGGCCCGGGACGCGGCCACGCTGGAGGCGGTGGCCGAACTCGCCGCGGCGGACGTGCTCCGGCCGCACATCACGGCGACGTTCCCGCTCGCCCGCGCGGGCGAGGCGCTGCGGGCCGTCGAGACGGGGCACGCGCTGGGCAAGGTCGTGATCGAGGTGGGGACGTGAGGGCGCCGACGCGAGGTCCGGCGCGAGCCCAGTCGCAGCCTCAGGCGCCGAACCGGCCCTCGGCGCAGGCCTCCACGCAGCCGCCGGCCCAGGCACCACCTCAAGCACTGCCTCAGCCCCCGACTCCGGCCCCCACCGGCTTCAACGTCCCGCACCCCCTCGACAACCCCGGCCACGCCTCCCTCACCGGCCCGCACGCGCGCTTCGCCGAGCGGCGGGGGCGCGTCGTGCGCTACCCGCACGACGTGTCGCCGTGGCTGGGGATCCCGGCCGAGCCGGACGCGGCGGACTGGGCGGACCTGGCCGCCTTTGCCGGGCCGGGGGGCCAGGTGCCGCTGCCCGGGGTGACGGCGGACGTGCCCGACGGCTGGGAGCTGACCTTCGACATCACCGGGGTGCAGCTCGTGGACGACGGCGGCCTCGCGGCGGCGCCGGACGCCGAGGCGGTGCGGCTCGGCCCCGGCGACGTACCGGAGATGCTGGCCCTGGTGGCGCGCACGGAGCCCGGCCCGTTCCGGGAGCGCACCATCGAACTCGGAACATATTTGGGCATACGTCACGAGGGCGCCCTGATCGCGATGGCCGGGGAACGGCTGCACCCGCCGGGCTGGACGGAGATCAGCGCGGTCTGCACCGACCCGGCGTACCGCGGCCGGGGCCTCGCGTCCCGCCTCGTACTGGCCGTGGCGTACGGAATTCGGGAGCGCGGCGAGACTCCGTTCCTGCACACGGCGGCGCGCAACACGGGCGCGATCCGGCTGTACGAATCATTGGGCTTCCGGCTGCGGCGGCACATCCCGTTCCGGGCGGCGCGGGTGCCGGGGTAGCAATCCGTCCCGAAAAAGAAAAAGACGCCGTTCCAGTCCGATTGATACCTTCTCGATCATGCGTGCTCTCGGTGAAAAAGAAATACGTGCGTCGTTCGTGAACTGTTCCAAAGGCGAGACACGGCGCCTCAGCCTGCCCGCGGACTTCACCGGGACGCCCTGGTCCGACCTGGACTTCCTGGGCTGGCGTGACCCCAAGGCCCCGGACCGCGGCTATGCCGTGACGGAACGGGACGGCGAACTCGTCGGCATCGCGCTGCGCGCCTCCACGGGCGCCCGCCGCTCCGCCCTGAAGTCCAGCATCTGCTCGGTGTGCGTGACCCCGCAGGCAGGTTCGGGCATCACGCTCCTCGTCGCACCGCGCGCGGGCGAGGCCGGACGCCAGGGCAACACGGTCGGCCTGTACATCTGCGCCGATCTCGCCTGCTCCCTCTACGTACGCGGCAAGAAGCAGTCGGCCCTGGCCCGCCGCTTCGAGGAAAGCCTCACCCTGGAAGAGCAGAACGAGCGCACGACGCGCAACCTCAACGGCTTCCTGGACCAGGTGCTCGGGCAGGCCTGACGCGGAGCAAGTCTGACGCGGAACAGGCCTAGCCCTGCCGCGGGTCGACCACTTGCAGGGTCAAGGCCGGTGGTGGGTCCGCCAGGCCGGGGCCGCCCGCCTCTGCCCAGGTGAGGATGTCGTCCAGGGAGGCGTCGTCCAGGGCGAAACCCACCCAGGTCGGTCTGCCGCCCTGGGCGCGGCCCGCGCGGGAGGGGCGTACGACGACGATGTTGGCCTGGCCGCAGGGGCCGAGGCAGTCGCTGGTGCGTACCGTGAAACCGCCGTCCGATACGGCCGCCGCCGCGCGCAGGCGCGCCAGTTGGGCCGCGTGGTCCGTGCCGGGATGCTTGACCGGGTCGCCGCAGCAACAGCCCCTGCACACCACCAGGGTGCAGGGGCGGGCGGCGGCCTGCGACATGTCGTCGGTCATTCCGTGATCATGTCAGGGCGTGCTCAGGTCAGGTAGGCCAGGCCCGGGTGAGCTCCTGCGTAGCCGTCCATGAGGCGGCGGGCCACGGACACCGAGTCGACCAGTGGGTGCAGCGCGAACGCCTTGACGGCAGTGGCGCGCGAACCGCTCTCCGCCGCGGCGAGCACCTCGCGTTCGACCGCCTTGACCGCGCACACCAGACCCGTGGCGTGGCCGGGCAGCGGCGACACGGCTGTCGGGTGCGGGCCGGAGGCGTCCACCAGGCACGGCACCTCGATGACCGCGTCCGCGTCGAGCTCCGGGAGCGTCCCGCGGTTGCGGACGTTCAGGATCAACGTCGCGTGTTCGTCACGGGAGATGGCGCGCATCAGGGCGAGGGCCACCCGCTCGTAGCCGCCGGACTCCATGTCCTCGGGAGCCCGCTCCCCCGCTCCGGCGGCCTCCCGGCTGTGCGCCATGTACGTCGCCTCGCGCTCGGCGCGGGTGGCGTCCCACGTCTTGAACGCGCCCGCCTCCGGGTTCCGCATCTCCTCGTAGAAGCGGGCCTGCTGGTCGCGCAGGAACGCGCCGCGGGTCTGCTCGGCGGCCCGGTAGGCGCCGACCGCCTCGCGGTTGAAGTAGTAGTAGTGCAGGTATTCGTTGGGGATCGCGCCGAGGGACTGGAGCCAGTCGGCGCCGAAGAGCTTGCCCTCCTCGAAGGCTTCGAGGAGGTCGCGGTCGGCGAGCAGCCGCGGCAGCAGGTCCTCGCCGTCGACGTGGAGGCCGCGCAGCCAGCCCAGGTGGTTGAGGCCCACATAGTCGAGCCGCGCCCGGCCCGGCTCGGCGCCGAGCAGCCCCGCGACGCGCCGCCCGAGTCCGACGGGCGAGTCGCAGATGCCGATGACGCGGTCGCCGATGTGCCGGGACATGGCCTCGGCGACCAGGCCCGCCGGGTTGGTGAAGTTGATGACCCACGCGTCCGGCGCGAGCCGCGCGACGCGCCGGGCGATGTCGACGGCGACGGGCACCGTCCGCAGTCCGTACGCGATGCCGCCCGCGCCGACCGTCTCCTGCCCGAGCACGCCTTCCGCGAGCGCCACCCGCTCGTCGGCGGCCCGGCCCTCAAGGCCGCCGACCCGGATCGCGGAGAACACGAAGTCGGCGCCGCGCAGCGCGTCGTCGAGGTCGGTGGTGACCCGCACGGCGGGCGCGGCGGGCACCCCCGCGGCCTGCTCGGCGAGCACCCGCGCGATCGCCCCGACCCGGGCGGCGTCCACGTCGTGCAGGACGACCTCGGTGACCCTGCCCTCCGCACGGTCGGCGAGCAGGGCCCGGTACACCAGCGGCACACGGAACCCGCCGCCACCCAGAATTGCCAGCCTCACGTCTGAACCACCTTGCCCGCAGTCACAGTGAACAGTTGAAAATCGCGCTGAACACCTACCACTTTGGACCATGCCATGCGGAACACGGGGTCGCCCGAACCGGGACCCGGACCGGCGCTGGACCAGAACCACGACTAGAGCGAACGCTCTATTTAGTGGCGGTCACAGTCCCGATCGCCCGCCCCGCCCACTCCGGCGCCGGCTCCACGAACTCGGCGAAGCGCTCCCGCACCGCGTCCGGGAACACCACCGCGCGCCCCAGCTCCTGGTCGACGTGGAGCGCGAGCAGCTCCGTCGTCGCCACAGGACCGGCGTCCGGCGCCGGACCGGCCGCGGCGCCGTCGACGACGTACAGCTCATGCGCGAAGTGCGCCTTCTTGCCGTGCACACCGAGCACCCGGGTGCGTACGGCGAGGTGCGCGCCCTCGGCGACGTCGCGCAGATACCGCAGGTGGGCCTCGACCGTGTAGAGGGAGCAGCCGGTGGTCTCGCGGTACGCGGCGTGCAGGCCCGTGGCGTCCATCATGGCATCCGTGGCGAAGCCGAAGGCGAGCGAGTAATAGCCCTCGCTCATATGGCCGTTGTAGTCGATCCACTCGGACGGGACGACCTGCCGGTACAGCGGCAGACGCCGGGCGATCTCCCTGGTCATGCGGTTCCCTCGGTGTCGGCGGTGGTCTGTCGCGGCAGCCTGCCCGTGGCGCGCAGTACGTCGATGACGCCCTGGTCGCGTTCGGCGACGAGGTCGGCGATGGTGCGGCCGTTCGCCTCCTGGTCGCATCCGGCGACGACGGCGTCGTACAGCTTCTTGTCGAGCTCGGGTGCTTCGAGGCGCGTCCACGGCGACTTCAGGGACGGGCCGAAGTGGTCGAGCATATGGGCCATGCCGCCCTCGCCGCCCGCGAGCGCGAAGGTGAGCATGGGGCCCATGAACGCCCAGCGCAGGCCCGGGCCCTCGGTGATGGAGTCGTCGATCTCCTGGACGGTGGCCTCGCCGTTGGCGACCATGTGCAGGGCCTCGCGCCAGAGGGCTTCCTGGAGGCGGTTGGCGATGAAGCCGGGGACCTCGCTCTTCATCGTGATCACGGACTTGCCGGCGATCTCGTAGAAGCGGGACGCCCAGGCGACGGCGTCGGCATCGGTCCGCTCACCGCCGACGACCTCGACGAGCGGGATCAGATACGGGGGGTTGAAGGGGTGCCCGACGACCAGACGTCCGGGCGTCGCCGCCTCGGTCTGCATGTCGGTCATCGGATACCCGGAGGTCGAGGAGGCTATGACGACCCCGGCGGGCGCGGCGGCGTCCAGCTTCGCGAGAAGCTCACGCTTGAGCTCCAGCTTCTCGGGCGCGCTCTCCTGCACGAACTGCGCGTCGGCGACGGCCTCTTCGAGGGTCGCGGCGACGGTGAGCCGCTCCTGCGAGGCGCCTTCGGCGAGGCCGAGCTGGGTGAGCGCGGGCCAGGCCGCCTCGACGAGACGGCGCAGCCGCTGCTCCGCGTCGGGGGCGGGGTCCCAGGCGGTGACGTCATAGCCACGGGCCAGGAAGTGGGCGACCCAGCCGCCTCCGATGACACCGGCGCCGACGCAGGCGACGCGACGTACGGATTCAGGGTTGGTCACGGTCATGGTGTGGTCCTCCGTGGGGGGTCGAGCGCGGGGCGGGGTCAGGAACGGGGCTTGAGGCCGAGCTTGCGGCGGGCCTCATCCGGGGTGGCAACCCGAGAGCCGAGATTCTCGGTGATCTGCACGGCCCGCTCGACGAGCTGCGCGTTGGTGACCTTGTTCCCCTTGCCGAGATAGAGGTTGTCCTCCAACCCGACGCGGACCTGACCGCCGAGCAGGATCGACTGGGCCACCCACGGCATCTGCATCCGCCCGATCGCGAAACTGGCCCACTGCGCGCCTTCGGGCAGCATGTTGACCATCGACTGAAGCACGCCCGGGTCGGCGGGGGCGCCCCACGGGATGCCCATGCAGAGCTGGAAGACGGTGGGATCGTCGAGCAGACCTTCGGCCAGGAGCTGCTTGGCGAACCACAGCTGCCCCGTGTCGAAGATCTCCAACTCGGGCCGCACACCCAGCTCCTGGATCCGCCTGGCACCCTGGCGGAGCATGTCGGGCGTGGAGACGTAGAGGTTGGAACCGTCGCCGAAGTTGAGGGATCCGCAGTCGAGGGTGCAGATGTCGGGCAGCAGGTCCTCGACGTGCGGGAGCCGGTCGAGCCCGCCGACGAGGTCGGTGCCGGGCAGCTCGCCGAGCTCCTTCAGCGGCTCGACCGGGTCGACGACGAGGTCGCCGCCCATGCCCGCGGTCAGGTTGATGACGACGTCGGTCCCGGTCTCCTTGACGCGCTCGACGACCTCGCGGTAGAGGCGCGGGTCGCGGGACGGGGCGCCCGTCTCGGGGTCGCGGACGTGGATGTGCACGACGGCGGCCCCGGCCTCGGCGGCCTCGACGGCGTTCCGCGCTATCTGCTCGGGCGTGACGGGGACGTGCGGGCTCTTGCGGACGGTGTCGCCGGCGCCGGTGAGGGCGCAGGTGATGATGACGTTGTCGTTCACGGGCATGGCGGACTCCCTTTCGGGGGCGGGGGGTTGGGGGTTGCGGGGTTGAGGGTCGGGACGTGCAGCGGTGTACGTACGGCGTACGCGGCTCAGTGCGCGGTGAGGGTGGCGTCCACGTGGGCGAGCAGGGCCGCGTGCATGTCGTCGGGCCGGGTGCCGGGGCCTTCGGGGGCGGCGGCGAGGACCTGGGTGGCGAGGCCGTCGATGAGGGCGGTCAGGTGCAGGGCGGCGGCGTCGGGGTCGACGGGCCGGAACACGCGCTGCGCGACGCCGCGTCGGACGACGTCGGCGACGGTGTCGCGCCACTGCCGGTAGTACTCGGTGTGCAGCCGGCCGACGGCGGTGGAGCGGGCGGCCTCCGCCCACAGGTCGAGCCAGACGCTCCACTGGTCGCGCTGCCGGGTGGTGCGCGGGGTCTGGAGCTCGATGAGCTGGCGCAGTTCGTCGGCGGCGTCGGCCGCCTCGGCGATGCGCGCGGCCCTGCGGGCGGTGTCCTCGTCCATGCACCAGCGCGCGGCGGCCTCCAGGAGGTCGTCGCGGCCGGGGAAGTGGTAGTGGATGGCGGCCGTGCTCGTCTCGCAGGCCTTGGCGATGTCCTGGACGCGGACGGCGTGGAAGCCGTGGTCGGCGATGAGGCGGACGGTCTCGCGGATGATCTGCAGCGGCCGCCCCTCGGGCGGGGCCGCGGCACGCCGCCCGCGCGGGGCGGCTTCGGGCCGCGGCGCCGTCGGGTCGGCGCCGCCGCGGGTGCCGAGCAGCCAGGCGGCGTCGACGTCCGCGGTGTCGGCGATGCGGGCCAGCTCGGCGGCGGTGAAGCGCCGGGTGCCGCCGAGGGAGCGCGAGAGCTTCGACGGATCCATGACGATCCGCCGGGCGAACTCGCGCTGGGTCACGCCCGCTGCGGCGATGACCTCCCGGACTCGGGCGGGGACCTCGGGGTCTTGCTCCATGCCCGACACCGTACTCGCGCATTGAGGTCAGCACAACGTCGGGATCGAAGATCTCGCGTTCGTACTCTGCTCCATCAATGTCATTGCGCTGCTGACTGGCGCATCAGTCAGAAACGCAACGCCCGGATCGCACCCGCCGCACCCGTCGAAGCCGCCGCACCACCACCGGCACCGCCACCGCCCCCAGAACGGCCACAAGGCCGCACACCCCCGCCCAGCCCAGCGTCGAGTAGGCCAGCGCGCCGAGCGACGAGCCCGCCGCGCCGCCGATGAAGGCGCACGTCATATAGGCCGTGTTGAGGCGGCTGCGCGCCTCGCCGCTGAGGGCGAAGATCCGCACCTGGTTGGCGACCATCCCGGACTGCATGGCCACGTCCATGAGCAGCGTCCCCAGAGCCAGGGCCGTGAGTCCGACCGCGCCGCCGAGCCCGCCGAGGGCGAGGACCCCGGCCGAGGCGGCGACCGCGCCCACGCAGACGGCGTTGACCACGTCCGGGCCCCGGCGGTCGATCTGACGGCCCGCGAACGGCGTGGCCAGCATGGTGCCCGCGTTCACCAGGGCAAGGGCGCCGACGGCCGAGGCGCCCAGGTCGTAGATGTCGTCGTCGGTCAGGAACAGGGCGACCCCGGTCCACACGGCCTGGAACCCGGCGAAGACCGCGGCCTGGTAGAAGCACGACAGGCGCAGCAGCGGCTCCGTACGCAGCAGGCGCAGCGACTCGCCGAGGAGCGCGGGGTAGCGCTGGCGCGACGTGGGGACGGTCGGCGGCAGCGTGCGCGCGAGCACCCCCGCGATCAGGAGCGCCAGCACCGCCGTCACCACGTACGGGGCCCGCCAGCCGAGCCATTCGCCGAGCACGCCGCCGAACGCGCGCGACAGCAGCATGCCGCCGATGGATCCGCTCAGGAGCGTGCCGGTGACGGCGCCGCGCCGTTCCGCGGGGACGAGCCCCGCGGCCATGGGCGCGACGATCGGGGCGACGACCGTCGTGACGCCCACCAGCGCGCTCGCGCCGAGCAGCGGGGGCAGCGCGGGCGCCGTGCTCGCGGCGAGCAGTGCCGTGCCGGTGACGGCGAACAGGACGGCGATGAGCGTGCGGTGCGGGACGCGGTCGCCGAGGGGCACCAGGAAGAAGATGCCGATCGCGTAGCCGAACTGGGCCGCGGTCACCACGAGGGCCGCCGTGTCGCCGGAGACGCCGAGGCCGGAGGCGACGAGCGGGCTGACCGCCTGCGGGAAGTAGATGTTGCCCACGGCGACCCCGCAGGCGACGGCGAGCAGCAGCACCATGCCGCGGCTGAGGCCCGCCTGCGGAGCGGCCTGCGGGGCGGCGGGGTTCGGTGCGGGCGTCCGTGCGGCGGGTCCGCTGCCGTGTTCGCCTCCGCGATCGGAGGCGGTCATGTGTTCGGTCACGAGGGATCACCTTCGCCGGTGAGGGCACCGGACACAACAGCTTTACGCTCGCAAACTCACTACGCATCCGCGACTCCACCACCGGCAGCGACCCGCCAGACGTCAACTCCCCTCCGGCACCCGCCCGTTCACGCCCGCGACGAAGTCCCCGAGGAACGGGTCCGCGAGCTTGATCGTGCCGCGTTGGTGGTGCTCGGCCGGGTCCACGGTCAGCTCCCCTGCCTGCCGCGCCAGCGCGTTCATCCGCTCGCGCTCCCGCGCGGCGCCCGCCTCGTCGCCCTCGTCCAGTGCCGTCAGCGCCGCGATGCCGTGCGACAGCGCGCCGCCCCACAGCCCGGTGGCGTCCAGCCAGCGGTCCGCGTCGTGCAGGAACTGCCGGTCGGGCAGGCCCTCGCGCAGGACGCCGGGGACCTCCTCCAGGTCGCGCACGACCGGCCGCAGGGTGCGCAGCGCGGCCTCGGGGTCGGTGGCGTACGTCTTCCAGAACGTGTCGAGGCGGGCGCTCAGGACGGGCGACTGGGGCTGCCAGTTCGCCTCGTGGAAGGTCGGCGCCACGTGGTTGAGGTCGACGAAGGTCTCCACGGCGCGGGCCACGCGAGGGTCGCCGCCCGCGAGGTACGCGGCGGCCTGCCGCCCGGACCGGGCCCGGTCGTAGCCGCGGTCGTTCCAGGAGAAGTCGTTCATGGTGAACTGCGCCGGCTTGCTCGCGCCCTCCTGGTTCATCGGGTTGGACACGATGCCGCTCAGGTGGTCCGAGAGGCCGGGGTCACGCTTGTCGTACGGAGCGAGCAGCAGCCGCCCCGCACTGCGGCCGAAGTCGTTGCACGGGTAGTTGTCCCACACGAAGACCTTGCGCCCGAAGAGCCTGCCCGCCTGCTCCGCCTGGGAGTTGGTGATCTCGACGGGGACGACGTCGGTGCCGGTCCACATCACCTCGACGCTCTTGTCCAGCTCCTCGCGGAGGGTCTTCTTGTACGGGCTCTCCTTGAGGTCGCCGTACTCGGTGGGCACCATCTGGAGCGGTCGGGCGCCGTCGTGGGTGCCGATGAAGTCCTTCTGTACGGCGTTGAGGAGCCCGACCTGTGCCTTCGCGGCGGCCCGCTGTCCGGGGGCGCCGTACGCGGCCAGGTCGCCCGCGCAGTTCCACTTGGTGTGGCTGATGTCGTCCAGCGGCAGGGAGAAGGAGCGTACGCCCAGGTCGTACAGGGACTGCAGCTTGGCCGAGAGTGCCTTCACGTCGGCCGCGTCGGAGTAGCAGATGGAGCCGCCCGGCGACACGGCGAAGGTGAAGCGGACGTGGTTGGCGATGGCGCGGTCCACGAGAGTGCCGAGTTCGTCGAGCTTGGCGGCCGGGTAGGGCTCGCGCCACTTCTCGCGGTGGTACGGATCGTCCTTCGGCGCGTACACATAGGTGTTGGCCTTGGTGTCGCCCAGGAAGTCCATCTGGTCGAGGCGTTCGGACTCCGTCCACGGCGGGCCGTAGAAGCCCTCGATGCTGCCCCGCAGCGGCATCGACGGATGATCGGAGACCTCGGCGCCCGCGACGGCGCCGCGCGTGAGGAGCCCGCGGAGCGTCTTGGCGGCGTAGAACTGCCCGGCCGCGTCGGTGCCGCCGAGCGCGACGGTGCGGTGGGCGGCCCGCAGGGCGTACCCCTCGGCGCGTCGCGGTACGTCCGTGCCGCGCAGCGCCCGCGCTATGTCGGGCCGGGCGGCCGGGCCGACGAGCACGGTGAGGCGGGCGTCGCCGGACGCCCGGGAGCGGGTGTCGACCTGCCGCACCCCGTGGGCACGCAACGCGTCGACGACCTCGCGCGAGGCGGCCGCGTCGGTGCCGGCGCCGACGACGAGTTCCACGCGCGGGGCGAGCGGGACGTCGGGGCCGACGCGGGCCATGTGCTGGGGGGTGGGCGAGACGGCGGGGAGGGGGCGGGCCGTCCCGGCGGCGTCGCCCGGCGCGGCGGCGGAAGGCACGGGAGCGAGCGGGACGGCCAGAGCGGCAAGGGCCAGGAGGGCTGCACGGGTCGGGCGGGACATTCGGCCTCCGGAAACGAGAGGGTGAACGAGCCTGACGACGTCTGCCGCACCCGCTGAGGCGGGCGGGGCGGGTGCAGGGTAGGGGGCGGGAGTTACGGGGACAAGGGGCGGGAGTCACCGCGCCCCGAAAGGGGCGCGGGGAACTGCGCGCCCAGCCCCCATCAACCCGCAGGGACCCACCTCCAGCGGAGCGCCCAGGCCGCAGGCCGGGCGGCAACACGCCCCAACACCCGCTCCTCGCAGGGGCGTTCGACCCAAGGGCAGATTTCAGCCCACCCCATCACACGATGGTGTGACCGCCGACGCCCACGGCATCGCGAGCCCCGCGAAGGGTAGTGCTCCGCTGCCCGTACGCCGTACGCCTGCCAAGGAGAGACCCCCGTTATGCGCCAGTCGCCACGACCCTTCGAGCTGCCGAGCTTCTACATGGTGCATCCGGCGCGCCTCAACCCCCATGTGGAGGAGGCGCGTTCACACACCAGGGTGTGGGCGCGGGACCTGGGCATGCTGGAGGGCTCCGGGGTCTGGGACACGGCCGACCTGGAGGCGCACGACTACGCGCTGCTGTGCGCGTACACCCATCCCGACTGTGACGGCCCGGCGCTGTCCCTGGTCACCGACTGGTACGTGTGGGTGTTCTTCTTCGACGACCACTTCCTGGAGCTGTTCAAGCGCAGCCAGGACCGCAAGGGCGGCAAGGCCTACCTCGACCGGCTGCCCGCGTTCATGCCGATGGATCTCGCGACGCCGATGCCGGAGGCCACCAACCCGGTGGAGGCGGGCCTCGCCGACCTGTGGACGCGCACGGTGCCCAGCATGTCCCTTCAGTGGCGCGCCCGCTTCGCGGAGAGCACCCGCAACCTCCTCAACGAGTCGCTGTGGGAGCTGTCCAACATCAACGCGCGCCGCGTCGCGAACCCCGTCGAGTACATCGAGATGCGCCGCAAGGTGGGCGGCGCCCCCTGGTCGGCGGGGCTCGTCGAGTACGCGACGGGCGCGGAGGTCCCGGACGCGGTGGCCGCGTCCCGGCCGCTGCGCGTGCTGCGCGACACGTTCTCCGACGCCGTGCACCTGCGCAACGACCTGTTCTCCTACCAGCGCGAGGTAGAGGAGGAGGGTGAGCTGAGCAACGGCGTCCTGGTCCTGGAGACGTTCCTGGGCTGCTCGACCCAGGAGGCCGCCGACTCCGTGAACGACCTGCTGACATCGCGGATGCAGCAGTTCGAGGACACGTTCATCGGCGAACTCGCGCCGCTGTTCGCCGAGAAGGCGCTGCCGCCCGAGCGGTGCGCCGACATCCTCGCGTACGCCAAGGGCCTTCAGGACTGGCAGTCCGGCGGCCACGAGTGGCACATGCGGTCCAGCCGGTACATGAACGAGGGCGCCACCGACCGCGTGTCGCCGCTCGCGGGCCCCACCGGCATCGGCACGTCGGCCGCGGGCATCAAGGAACTGATGGCCGCGACCGGCGCCCAGCGCGTGCGCCGCTTCACGCACGTGCCGTACCAGCGCGTCGGCCCGTCCCGACTCCCCGATTTCCACCTGCCGTACAGCACCACGCTCTCCCCGCACCTCGACCACTCGCGGCGCGAGGCCGTCGACTGGGCCGCCCGCATGGGCATGCTGGAGCCGCAGCCGGGCGTGCCCGCCTCGCACATCTGGGACGCGCGCAAGCTCGCCGGATACGACTTCCCGCTGTGCGCGGCGGGCCTGCACCCCGACGCGACGCGGGAGCAGCTCGACATCGGCTCGTGCTGGCTGACCTGGGGGACGTACGGCGACGACTACTACCCGGTGGTGTTCGGCAGGCCCCGCGACCTGCTCGGCGCGAAGGTGTGCACCGACCGGCTGCTGCTCTTCATGCCGCTCGACTGCTCCCCCACTCCCCCGCCCGTCAACGCCATGGAGCGCGGCCTCGCCGACCTGTGGGCGCGCACCGCGGGCCCCATGAACGCGGAGGGGCGCGCCTCGCTGCACAAGACGCTGGTGGACATGACGGACAGCTGGCTGTGGGAGCTCGGCAACCAGGCGCAGAACCGCATCCCCGAGCCCGTCGACTACATCGAGATGCGCCGCCACACCTTCGGCTCCCACTTCACGATGAGCCTGAGCCGCTTCGGGCACGGCAACCGGGTGCCCCAGGAGGTCTACGCGAGCGGCCCGGTGCAGAACCTGGAGAACGCCGCCGCCGACTACGCGATGCTCATGAACGACGTCTTCTCGTACCAGAAGGAGATCGAGTACGAGGGCGAGGTGCACAACGCGATCCTCGTCGTGCAGAACTTCTTCGACTGCGACTACCCGACGGGCCTCGGCATCGTGGACGACCTGATGCGGTCCCGCATGAGCCAGTTCCAGCACGTCGTCGCGCACGAACTGCCCGTTCTGTACGACGAGTTCGACCTCGGGCAGGAAGCGCGTGACGTCCTCGACGGATACGTGGAGGAGCTGAAGCACTGGATGGCCGGCATCTACATCTGGCACCGCGACTGCCGCCGCTACCGCGAGGAGGACCTGTCCCACGGTCCCGTGCCGGAGCCCGCCGGGATCGGCATGGAGGTGGTGCGGCCCGCGTGGCTGCGGGAGCTCGCCGCTCCGTGAGGGGCCGCGAGGCCGCTCCGTGAGGGCTGCCGGTAGGGGCTGCGGGTAAGGTCGGCGGTCGGGCCGATCACCGGGGTCGGCCCGGGGCCGGCGCGGTCCGGCCCCGGGGACGTGGGGAGGACGCGCGCCGTGCGGGAGCCGAACCACGTCCACCCGGCCGCTCCCGGCGCCCCCGCCCGCTGGCTCACCGTCGCACCCGAGAAGACCGTGCTCGGCGTCATCCACAACGTGACGTCGGCGACCCGGCTGCTCGACCTCCTCACCGTCTTCGAAGGCGACCGGCGAGTGCAGACCGTGTTCACCTGCACGGAATCCTCGCCGTTCGCCGACGGCATCGCGGAATTCGTCGCCGACCGCGAATTGCCCTTCCTTTCCTGGGACGAGGCGTCGAAACTCGCATTCGACCTGGCGGTCAGCACCAGCCGCGGCGGGGAATTGCAGAGCATTTCCGCTCCACTTATAGGAGCCCCGCACGGCGCCGGATACAATAAGACACTCACCAGCCGGGAGCCGGGAGCCGGGAGCCGGGAGCCGGGAGCCGGGAGCCGGGAGCCGGGAGCCGGGAGCCGGGAGCCGGGAGCCGGGAGCTTTCGGGCTGACGGCTGAGTGGCTTGTGTACGACGGCGAGTTGATACCGTCCGCCGTCGTGCTGTCCCACGAGGAACAGCTCGCGCGCCTCCGCACCGGCTGCCCCGAAGCCGTCCCGGTGGCGCACGTCGTCGGTGACCCCTGCATGGACCGGCTGCGCGCCTCCCTCCCCTTCCGCGACGAATACCGCGCCGCCCTCGGCCTGCGCCCCGACCAGAGACTGCTCCTGCTCAGCACCACCTGGAGCCGCGCGTCCCTCCTCGGCGCCGCGGGCGACCTCGTACGCCGCGCGCTCGCCGAACTCCCCCACGACACGTACCGCGTCCTCGCCGCCGTCCACCCCAACGCCTGGTACGCGCACGGCGGTTGGCAGCTCCGGTCCTGGCTGCGGCCCCACCTGGACGCCGGGCTGCTGCTGCCCCCGCCCGCCGGCGACACCTGGCAGGCGGCCCTGTGCGCGGCCGACGCGTTCATCGGCGACCACGGCTCGGTGTCGCTGTACGCGGCGGGGCTCGGGCTGCCCGGTCTGCTCGGCGCCTTCGGCGAGGAGGCCGTGGCGGCGGACTCCCCGATGGCCCGCCTCGGTGCGGCGCTGCCCCGCGTCTCGGCGTCGGTCCCGCTCGCCGTACAACTGGAGCGCGCCGAACGCCACCTGGCCGCCGACCCCCGCCTCGCCGCGATCGCGGCCCAGATCACGTCCCGCCCCGGCCAGGCCCTGTCCCGGCTGCGCCGCCTCTGCTATCGCACCCTGGACCTGGCCGAGCCCGCCGCCCCACTCGCCCCGCGCCCCCTCGACGTACCGCTGGACCTGCCGCGCCCGCGCCACTCCCCGGTGGACGCACCGCTGTTCGTCGAGGCCGGAGCGACGGTGCCCGACCAGGTCTCCGGGCCGACCCACGTCCTCATCCGCCGCTACCCGGCCCTCCTCCAGGCCGACACCGCCCACCACCCCCACCTCACCGACGCCCACCTCGCCGTCACCGAGGGCGAGTCCGAGGCCCGTTGGGCGCGCGCGGCGGACGTGGTGACGGCCCGGCACCGCGCGGCAGGCCCTGCCCGGCCCGCGGCGCTCCTCGCCGAGCTGCTGTCCCGCCACCCGGGCTGCACCCTGGCCGCCGCCCCGGAGCCGTCCGGCGGCTGCCTCGTCCGCACCCGCAACGGCGCAACGTACCGGGCGAGTTGGGAGTCCGGGGCCGCCTGGGCCACTCCGTCCCTCACCGCTTCGGCGGTGTACGCCTGCCTGCTGCGGCACGGCGACGGCTGGGACGGCGATGCGGAGGTACGGCTGACGGCGGAGGGGGTGCCGGGGCTGCTGCGGGTGCGGTGTGTCGGGGCGGGCGAGGGCCCTGCGGGTGGCGCCGCCGAGTAGCCCAGGACACGGGCCCCCGTCACCGCGTCACCCCGCCTCGCCCGCGCTCACCCCTCCCCGCCCAACCGCTCCCGCGCCCCCGCCGCCCCCACGCTCCCCAGCCTCCGGTACGTGTCGAGCGCCGCCTGCCAGTCCTCCCGCGCGCGTCGTACGTCGCCGAGGGCGGCGAACGCGTCGCCGCGGGTGAGGCGGGCGTCGGCCTCCTCCTTGGGGGCGGCCGACGGGGTGGCGCCGGTGTCGGCCTCCGCCTTGGGGGCGCCGAGACCCTGGAAGAGGGTGACCGCCTCGTCCAGCGGGGCGACCGCCTCGTCGGCGCGGTCGGCGGCCAGGCGGGCCTGGGCGTAGCGGGTCAGCGCGCGGGCCTCGTTGTAGCGGTCGGGTTCGGGCAGGGCGGCGAAACGGTGGCGGGCGCCGAGGAGGCTCGCGGCGGCTTCCTCGTGCAGGTGGGCCGCGCTCGCCGCGCGACCCATGTGGTACTTGAGGAGCGCCCGGCCGCGCGGATGCGGGAGGTCGCCGAGCGCGTCCAGGGCCTGCCGGAAGTGGTCGAGGGCGACCTGTGGTTGCCCCTGTTCGAGGGCGACCTGGCCGAGGCCTTCGAGCGCGGTGGACTCGGTGCGGATGTGCCCGGCGGCGCGGGCCTGCCGCAGCGCGAGCCCGTACTGCCGACGGGCGCGCTCGACGCTCTCCGCGCCACCCTGGTCGAAGAGTGCGAAGGCCAACTCGTAGTGGCAGCGGGCGAGAACGAGCACGGCGTCCGGCGCGCCCCCGCCGCCGGGGACACCACCATCGACCCCGCCGGCACCGCCCCGGCCAGCATCACCACTGCCCGAATTCCCCCGCCCCGGCGCCGCCCCGCCCGCACGCCCCCAGCCGGGCCCCTCCCCCGTACGACCCCGCCCCACGGCGCCGTACGGTTCCCCTCCGCCCCAGGCGCCGTCACCCCCGGCCGCCTCCCCCGCCCTCGCGTCGGCCGCAACCATCCGCTCAGCCGCCCGCACCCCCAGCTCGCACACCTCCACCCACAACGTGTGGTGTTTCCGGCGGAAGAAGAAGCCGCGCAAGGCCTCCGTCAGGGTGCAGACGGTGCGGTCGTGGCCGTGGGCGAACTCGCGGGCCGTGAGGGCGGCCGCGTTCTCGCGGTCCGGTTCGAGGGCGTCCAGGGCCTCGGTCTCCGTACGGAACACACCCGCCACGTAGGCGGGTTCACGGAAGACGTGCGAGAGGCGCCAGCGGGACGACACCAGGACCTCGGCGGCGGCCGCCCGCCGCAGGTACCAGTCGGTGATGCGCGCCGCCACCGCCCCGGCCTCACCCGAGTCCGCGCGGGCCAGCGTCCCCGCGTACTCGTGGAGGAGGCCGTTCATGCGGCAGCGGCCGGGCGCCGGGCGTTCGAGGAGGTTGCCGCCGAGGAGCGTGCGCCGCACCCGGGCGCCCGTGTCGGGGTCGCCCGCGAGTTCGTCGACGAGGGCGTCGGCGAACTCGGGGGTCGGGTTGAGGCCGAGTTGGCGGAAGACGGAGGCCGCGGCGGGGTCCAGTGCCGCGTAGGAGTCCTCGAAGACCTGGTGGAGGGAGTACGTGTGCGGGTCGTCGGACACGGTCAGCGCCTCCTGGACGGTGGGCAGGGCGAGGAGGCGGCGGGCGAACTCCTCGACGCCGCCCTCCAGCGGATCGGCCGCACGCGCCCCGGCGATCCGCACCGCGGCGGGCAGCCCCGCGAAGGCGGGGACGACCGTGCGGACTAACTCCCGTCCGTGCTCGGTGAGTTGGGTGAGCGCGGTGACGCCCGCCGAGTGCAGGAACAGTTCGCGGCAGGACTCGTCGTCGAGGCCCGCGAGGCGTACGTACTCGGGTTCGGAGGAGGGCAGCGCGCCGCGCAGTCCGGCGAGGAGCAGGCGGCTGGTGACGACGACCATGCTGTGGGGGTGCCCTGGGAGCAGCGGGGCGACCTGAGCGGCCGTCACGACGTCGTCGAGCAGCACCAGGCAGGGTTCGTGCGCCGTGAGATGGCGGTAGTACGCGGCCAGCGGGGCCTCGTCGGCGGGCATCTCGGCGCGCGGGGTGCCGAGCGCGCCGACGAACGACTCCAGGACGGCGCGGGTGTCCGCGGGCTGCAGCGCGCCGCGCGGGCTCATGTCGGCGTACAGCACCCCGCCGGGGAAGTCCGCGCCTCGCAGCGACGACCAGTACAGGACGGCCCCGGTCTTGCCGACGCCGGGCGGGCCCGTCACGACCACCACCTTGGCCGGGGCGCGCTCGCCTCGCGCGTCGGCGGCCCGGTCGAGCGCGGCCCGCACCGGCAGCCGGTCCACGAGCCGGCCGGGCGCGGCCGGAGCCATCAACGGCACGCGAGGGGCCCGCACTTCACCGCTCACGCACTGCCGCACCGTGACGTGCGCCGTCTGGATGACGTCACGGAAGCTCCCGCCGGAAATGCTGTTGTCCACCGAATCCACCCGGGCAGTCTTCCAGGCCGGCCCGGGGCCCACACCTAGGATGACCCGGGCACCCGTACGAATAGGAGGCGGGCAGCCGTACGAAACAGAGGAGTTCCGTGACCGCCGTACCGCCCTCCTCCTCGCCCGCCCCGGTCCCGGCGGGTTCCACGGCCCCCGCGTCCGCGCTGCCGCCGCAGCGCGCCGCCGCGCTGAGCGGGCACATGGCCGTGTGCGGCGACGACACCCTCGCGCACCGGCTCGCCGCCGAACTGCGGGGCGTGCACGGGCAGCAGGTCGTCCTCGTCGTACCGCCCACGGGAGGCGGCGCTCCGCAGCCGGCCGGTGGCGGGCGCGGCCGGACGACGGCGCTGCTCGGGCGCATCACGGCAGCCGTCGCGCGGGCCTCGGGCAACGGCGGCACGGGCGCGGCGGACGACCGTGCCCTTGTGACGATGGAGGCCGGCGAGCTGTCGGAGGAGGCGCTCGCCGACGCCGGGATCGCGCGGGCCTCCGCGCTGGCGCTCGTGCATGACGACGACGAGGTCAACATCCGTGCCGCGCTGGCCGCCCGGCGCATCAACCCGCGACTTCGCCTGGTCATCCGCATGTACAACCGCAAGCTCGGCCAACATCTGGAGCAGCTGCTCGACCAGGCCGCCGTGGTCGCGGGCCTCGACTCGTCGGACGCCACCGTGACGGTCCTGTCCGACGCCGACAGCGTCGCCCCGGCCCTCGCCGCCACCGCCGTCGCCGGGACGAGCAAGGTCGTGCACGCCGACGGGCTGCTGCTGCGCGCCGTCGAGCAGGCCCCGCCAGGGCCGGGGCGGGCGCCGCAGCCGGGGCTCGCCACGCTCGCGCTGCTCTCGGCCACCGACAACGACCCGGCGGGCGCGGAGGGTTCGGACGGCAGCGGCGACGCCGGGCCCCGGCTGCTGCCCGACGCCGAGGCGGTCGCGGCGGCCACCGGGCGCGGCGCGCTGGTCCTCCAGGCCGTCTCGTACTCGGGGCCCGCCCTGCCGCCCGGCTGGGCGGGGCGCAGGATGCCGTTCCGTGAGCTGTTCTCGCGGCGGCTGCGCTGGTCGGTGGCCGGGCTCGTCGGCGCCGTGCTCGCCATGGCCGTCGCGTCGATCCTGGTGACGGGCGACCATCCGCTGCACGCGACGTATCTGACGCTGCTCGACCTGTTCTCCGTCAACGATCCGGCGCTCGGCGAGAGCACCGGCCGCAAGGTCCTCCAACTCCTGTCAGGCCTTGTCGGGTTGCTGCTCCTGCCGGTGCTCTTCGCCGCCGTCCTCGAAGCGCTCGGTACGTTCCGCAGCGCCTCGTCGCTGCGCCGGGCGCCCCGGGGCCTGTCCGGGCACGTCGTGCTGCTCGGGCTCGGCAAGATCGGTACGCGGGTGCTCGCGCGGCTGCGGGAGCTGGACATCCCCGTGGTGTGCGTGGAGGCCGACCCGGAGGCGCGCGGCGTGTCCCTCGCACGGCGGCTGCGGGTGCCCACGATCATCGGCGACGCGACGCAGGAGGGCGTGCTCGAAGCCGCGAAGATCCATCGCGCGCACTCCCTCCTCGCGCTCACCAGCGCCGACACCATCAACCTCGAAGCGGCTCTGTACGCACGGTCGGTGCAGCCGGGCCTCAGGGTGTCGCTGCGCCTGTTCGACGACGCGTTCGCCACCGCCGTGTACCGCACGCTGCGCACCGCCCACCCCGGCGCCCTCACCCGCAGCCGCAGCGTGTCGACGCTGGCCGCGCCCGCCTTCGCCGGGGCGATGCTCGGGCGGGAGATCCTGGGCGCCCTGCCGGTGGAGCGGACGGTGCTGCTTTTCGCCGCGCTCGACGTCGCAGGGCAGCCGCAGTGGGCTGGCCGCACGGTCGCGGAGGCGTTCCGGCCGGGGGCGTGGCGGGTGCTGGCCCTGGACACGTCCGGCTCATCCGCCACGTCCGGCACATCCGCCGTCTCCGGTGCGCGCGGGCGGGACCGGGCGCCGGGCCTGGTGTGGGATCTCGACCCGGGCCACAGGCTGCTGCCCGAGGACCGGGTCGTGGTGGCCGCGACGCGCCAGGGGATGGCGGAGCTGCTGGCGCGCGGGCAGCGGCAGGCGGGGCCGCCGCCGGTCCCGCAGCCCTAGCCGTGGCCCTGCCGCCCCAGCCGTCCCAGTCACGGCGCCGCCGTCAGTGGTCCCCCTCCCCACCGTGCCCGCCGTGCCCGCTGTGCACCTGCCGGTACTCCTCCACCGTCGGCTTCGGCACCTGTGTGCCGGGGCCGTACATGGCGCGGGAAAGGCGTGCCCGCAGCCGGTCGGAGCGGGGCACCTTGCGGGCCACGCCGTTCGCGTCGACAGCGGGCCCCACTTCGTACGGCCGCTGCTGCTCGTGCGCGGTGAGCCGGTACCGCTCCGCCTGGCTGAGGGGCTGGTGGACCTCGACGTACTCGCCGTGCGGGAGGCGTTTGATGGTGCCGGTCTCCCTGCCGTGCAGGACCTTCTCGCGGTCGCTTCGCTGCAGGCCCAGGCAGATCCGGCGGGTGACGACGAAGGCGAGCGGCGGGGCGAGGAAGAAGGCGACGCGCACGAACCAGGTGATGGCGTTGATGGAGAGGTGGAAGTGCGTGGCCCACAGGTCGTTGCCGCCGCCGACCATCAGCACGCCGTACAGCACCAGCCAGGCCACGCCCAGACCCGTGCGGGTGGGCGCGTTGCGCGGGCGTTCGGCGATGTGGTGCTCGCGTCTGTCCTTGGTGACCCAGGACTCGATGAACGGATAGACGGCGATCGCCGCCATGATGAGCGGGAACAGCGCGAAGGGGATGAACACGCCCAGTTGGAGGGTGTGGCCCCAGGCGTTGATCTCCCAGCTGGGCATCACCCGGATCAGGCCCTCGGAGAAGCCGAGGTACCAGTCGGGTTGGGCGCCGGTGCCGACGAGGTCGGGCCGGTAGGGGCCGAGGGCCCACACGGGGTTGATGGTGGCGATCGCGCCCATCATCGCGAGGACGCCGAAGACCAGGAAGAAGAAGCCGCCGGCCTTGGCGATGTAGATGGGCAGGAACGGCGCGCCCACGACGTTCCTCTCGGTCCTGCCGGGCCCCGCGAACTGGGTGTGCTTGTGGTAGAAGACCAGGATCAGATGGGCCACGACCAGGCCCAGCATGATGCCCGGCAGCAGCAGGACGTGCACGGCGAAGAGTCTCGGGATGATGTCGGTGCCGGGGAACTCCCCTCCGAAGAGGAAGAAGGAGAGGTACGTCCCCACGACCGGGATCGACAGGATGGCGCCCTGCGCGAAGCGGATGCCCGTGCCGGACAGCAGGTCGTCGGGGAGCGAGTAGCCGGTGAGGCCGGTGATCAGGCCGAGCATCAACAGGGTCCAGCCGAACAGCCAGTTGATCTCGCGCGGCTTGCGGAACGCGCCGGTGAAGAACACCCGCATCATGTGCACGAGCATCGCGGCGACGAACACGAGGGCCGCCCAGTGGTGGATCTGCCGGATGAGCAGTCCGCCGCGCACCTCCATGCTGATGTCGACGGTCGACTCGTAGGCACGCGTCATCATGACGCCCTTGAGCGGTTCGTACGTGCCGTTGTACTCGACCTCCATGCCGCTCGGCTCGAAGAACAGGGTGAGCCAGACGCCGGTGAGGATGAGGATGAGGAAGCTGTAGAGGCAGATCTCGCCGAACATGAACGACCAGTGGTCCGGGAAGATCTTGCGCATCTGGGACTTGGCGAGGGTGTGCACGCCGAGGCGGCCGTCCGCCCAGTCCGCGACGCGTTCCCCCTTGCCGGGGCCGGTGTTGCGGGCGCGTTCGCTCATGCGGCTCCCCCCTTGGGCGGCTACCAGGGTAGGTGCGCGCCCCGCCGCGTCAACAGACCTTGTTCCAGGCGGCTTTCACCGTTCCCGGGCGGTCTTCACCATTCCGCGAACGTGCCGTCCGGCTGCCGCCACACCGGGTTGCGCCAGGCGTGCCCGTCGCGGTCGGCCGCCCGCACCGCCGTCTCGTCGACCTCGACGCCGAGTCCAGGCAGGGCCGTGCGGTGCGCGTACCCGTCGGTGAAGCGGAACGGCTCGGTGTCCACGACGTACGACAGGAGGTCCGCGCGCTTGTTGTAGTGGATGCCGCGGCTCTGCTCCTGGATGAGGAAGTTCGGGGTGACCCAGGCGACTTGGAGGCTCGCGGCGAGCGCGATCGGGCCGAGCGGGCAGTGCGGGGCGAGCAGCGCGCCGTACGTCTCCGCGAGGGCGGCGATGCGCAGCACCTCGGTGATGCCGCCCGCGTGCGACAGGTCGGGCTGGGCGACGGCGACGCCCGCGGTGAGGGCGGGCAGGAACTCGGCGCGGCTGTAGAGGCGTTCACCGGTGGCGACGGGGACGGGGCTCGCCGCGACCAGGGCGGGCAGCAGGTGGGCCAGGTCGGGAAGGAGCGGCTCCTCGGCGAACAGCGGGTGCAGCGGGGCGAGTTCGGCGAGGACGCGGCGGGCGCTCGCGGGCGTGAAGCGGCCGTGGAAGTCGACGGCCACGTCCCGGTCGGGCCCGAGGGCCTCGCGGGCGACGGCGACGCGGTCGACGACGGCGGCGGTCTCGGCGGGCGTGGTGATCGGCGACGTGACCCCGGCCGCGTTCATTTTCACCGCCGTGAAGCCCGCCTCGACCTGCGCGGCGATGTGCTCGGCGAGGACCGCGGGTTCGTCGCCGCCGACCCAGGCGTACACCCGCGCCCGGTCCCGCACGGGCCCGCCGAGCAGCGCGTGCACGGGTACGCCGTACGTCTTTCCCGCGATGTCCCACAGGGCCTGGTCGAGGCCCGCGACGGCGCTGGAGAGGACGGGGCCGCCGCGGTAGAAGCCGCCCTTGGTGAGCACCTGCCAGTGGTCCTGGATGCGCAGCGGGTCCTGCCCGATGAGGTATTCGGCGAGTACGTCGACGGCGGCGCGCACCACTTCGGCGCGGCCCTCGACGACGGGCTCGCCCCAGCCGACGACGCCCTCGTCGGTCTGCACGCGGCAGAACAGCCAGCGCGGCGGGACGAGGAAGGTCTCCACGCGGTCGATCTTCACGGTCTGCCTCTCGTCGGCGGGCCTTCGGCGGTTCGGGGTGCCAGTTGTTCTGACGCCGGTTCACATACCTGTTCAGGACGACGACTTGACGACGCTCCAACCGCCGTCGACGACCAGGCTCGCGCCGGTGACGTACGACGCCTCGTCCGCGGCGAGGAACGCGATGGCCGCCGCGACCTCCTCCGGGGAGCCCAACCGCCGGGCGGCGGTCGCCTCGGCGCTGCGCGCGCGGTCCGCCTCGCCGATCTCACCCCAGGCGGGCGTGAGGATCGGCCCCGGCAGTACGGCGTTGACCCGCACCTCGGGTCCGTACTCGACGGCGAGCTGGCCGCACAGGGAGAGCAGCGCGCCCTTGCTCGCCGCGTAGGCGGGGCGGCCGGGGAGGCCCATGTGGGCGTGGACGGAGGAGGTGAGGACGACGGCGCCGCGGTGTGCGCGCAGGTCGGGCAGGACGGCCTTGAAGCCGAGGAACGTGCCGGTGAGGTTCACGGCGAGCTGGTGCTCCCAGGAGGCCTGGCTCGTCTCGTGGGCGGGCGCGATCTCGCAGGCGTAGGCGTTGCTGGAGAGGACGCCGACGGGGCCGAAACCGTGCGCGGCCGTCACCACGCGGTCCCAGTCGGCGGCCTCGGCGACGTCCGCGCGGACGAACACCGCACTGCCGCCCTTGGCCCGGATCGCCTCCGCGACCGCCTCGCCGTGCTCGCCGTCCACGTCGGCGACGACGACGGCGGCGCCCTCGGCGGCGAGCCGCACGGCGGTGGCGGCGCCGATGCCGGACGCGCCGCCGGTGACGACGGCGACGCGTCCGGTGAAGCGGGCGGCGAGGGTGTCGGAGGCGGGTGCGCCTGTGTTCACGTGCGTCGTCCCCTCGACGGGTGGGCAGTGGGCGGCGCCCATGAAAGGCCCGCCCCGCCCACTCTATGACCGCCGCCCGACGCTGTACCGGCACTCGGCTCCGTGCCGTACCAGCACTCAGCTCCGCGCCGTCTCCCGCTCCGCGTGCGCGTGCGCGGTGGATTTGGCCTCGGGAGCCGCCACCGCGGACGCGGCCGATGTCGCGGGCGGCGCGGACGCCACGTACGCCGTGTCCGCCGCTGCCGCGGGTATCCCGAGGCGCTTCCCGCGGCGGTCCAGGAGCGTGAGCACCGGACCGGTCATCGCCGTCGTGACGAGCGCCATGACGACCATCAGGGAGTAGAGCGACTGTTCAAGGAGCCCGAGTTGGAGGCCGACGCCGAGGATCACCAGTTCCGTCAGGCCCCGGGTGTTCATCAGCGCCGCGAGCCGGCCGGAGCTGTGCGGCGAAAGGCCCTGCGAGCGCGCGCCGGCGTAGGTGCCGAGGAACTTCCCCGCGACGGCGACCAGGATGATCACGGCGAGTTCCAGGAGCCCGTTCAGGCCCACGCCGCGCAGGTCGACCTTGAGGCCCGCCACCACGAAGTACACGGGCAGCAGCAGCGAGGTGACGTGCCCGGTGCGCTCGCACACCTCGTCCCGCAGCGCCCCCGCGGCGTCACGCGGCAGCACGGCGCCGAACAGGAAGGCCCCGAAGATGTAGTGCATGCCCATGGCCTCGGTGGCCGCCGCCGAAAGCAGCGCGCCGACGAGCACGACTCCGAACCGGTTCGCGCTGAGCCGCGTGGGCGAACCGGCCGCACCGGCCTTACCGGCCCCGCCGGAACCGCCGGAACCGCCGGAACCGAGCAGGCGCCGCAGCACCGGCCTCAGCGCGACAAGCAACGCCGTGAACGGCACGAGCAGCGTGACGCGCCAGTAGTCGTCCGCGCCACCGACCACGGCCTGCACCCCGGCGAGCGCCGACCAGGCGACGACGTCGACGAGGGCCGCCGTGGCGAGCGCGATGCCGCCGATCTCCGTGCGGGACAGGCCGCGGTCCGCGAGGATCCGGGCGAGCACGGGGAAGGCGGTCACGGAGACGGCCAGGCCCATGAACACGATGAACGCGGTCCGCTGCTCCGTGTCGTGGTCGCGCAGCAGCCACAGCGCGAGCCCCACGCCGAGCACGAACGGCACCAGGGTGGAGCCGAGCGCCGCGCCCGCGCTGACCCGGGTGCGGCCCCGCAGCACCCGGTGTTCGAGTTCCAGGCCGACGACGAACATGAACAGCGCGACGCCCACGTCGGCGAGCGCCGTCAGGAGCGGACGTACGTCCGACGGGAACAGATGGTCCGCGAAGAATCCGCCGAACAGCGTGGGCCCGAGCAGGATGCCGCCCAGGATCTCGCCGACGACGGGCGGCTGCCCGATCCGCGCCGCGAGGGCGCCGAGCCCGCGGGCGAGCGCCAGGATGAGCGCCACGTCCAGGAACAGCAGCTGCACTTGGTGACTGGTCATGACCGCACCAGTCCCTCGCCGTCTCCGCGGACCTCCGTGACCGCGCGGACTTCCGTAATCCAGTGAACTTCCGTATGAGCCAGCATCACGTGTCTCCCCTGTCGCATCCCTCGATCTGTGCACTCTGTTCTCAGCACGCACAGATTCGGCCAGCGACGCTGACAAGCCACTGACTACAGGGACAACGGGAGCCGCCTCGCCACGGCTACGGGGTGACGCGCGGCCGCACGGTGACGCGGCTACGCGGGCTTCGGCGCCGGCAGGATCTGCCGCAGCCGCGGCGACGGGTGCCGCTCGCGCCGCCACTCGCGCGGATAGCCGACGGACACCTCGATGTGCGGGACGCCCTCGTGCCAGATGGTGCGCGGGATGTGCAGATGGCCGTAGACGACGGCCGCGGCGCGGTAGCGCGCGGGCCAGTCGGCGGTCGCCTCCGTGCCGCACCACAGGGCGAATTCGGGGTAGTGCAGGATGCGCGTGGGTTCGCGCACGACCGGCCAGTGGTTGATGAGGACCGTGGGCAGCTCGGGGTCGAGCGCGTCGAGCCGCTCCTGCGTCAGCGCGACGCGGGCACGGCACCAGTCCTCGCGGGTCGCGTAGGGGTCGGGATGCAGCAGCACCTCGTCCGTGCAGACCACGCCGGTCTCGTACGCGTAGTCCAGGGCCGCCTTCTTGGAGTGCTTGCCTGCGGGCCGGAACGTGTAGTCGTACAGCAGGAACAGTGGCGCGACGACCGCGGGCCCGCCCTCGCCGCGCCACACCGGGAACGGGTCCTCGGGCGTGTGCACGCCGAGGCCGCGGCACAGCTCGACGAGATGGCGGTAACGGGCGTCGCCGCGCAGCTGGTTCGGGTCGTCGCGGGGCGTCCACAGTTCGTGGTTGCCGGGCGACCAGATCACCGTGTCGAAGCGCTCGGAGAGCAGCCGCAGCGCCCACTCGACGTCACTCATCACCTCGCCGATGTCACCGGCGACTATCAGCCAGTCGCCCTCGTGTTCCGGCCAGAGCCCGTCGACGAATTTCCGGTTCTCGGCATACGCGATGTGCAGGTCACTGATGCCGAACAGCCTCGGCGCCCGTCCTGATGCGGCAGATTTCGTCACGACGCGAGGCTAACCGACGGGCAGGGGGCTCGGCAGGCGCGGTCCGGGTGGCCGAGAGCACATCGGTACGGGCGACGGATGCGATGTCGGCGGGGTGCCGAGGGGGCATGGGTGCGGGTGGCTTAGGGGGTGTCGGTACGGGTGACCGACGGGGCGTCGACGCGGGTGGCCGGCAGGGCGGCGGCGCGGGTGACCGACGGGGCGTCAGCGCGGGGTCGCCGGGACGCCGTTCGTACGGGCGTCCGATACGGCGTCGGTGCGCCGTCCGCCGCCACCGTCTAAGGTTCCAGGGGGCGGTTCTGTTCACGGACGGGGGGCTCGGGTGGACGCCGGCACGGTGGGGCTCAGGATCGCGTCGTCGGTGATGGTGCCGCTGGTGAAACGGCTGCTGCTGCCGCCCAAGAGCCTGCCGGGCGCGGAGTTCGGCGAGCGGCCGGTGCGCATCGGGCGGCTCCTGTCGTTCACGGGTGACCGGCGCACGCTCAGCGAGGCCGATCTCTACCAGCTCGCACGGGAGTTGGTGCGTCGCGCGGTGCGCGCCGCGGGCCCGCACGACCCGCCCATCGCCCCCGACGAGCAGAACGCCGTCGGCTACGCCCTCGGCCACACCCTGCGCGCCCTCGGCGACCTCGACATGGACGACGTACAGGCCTACGACCTCGGCCCGGAGAAGCTCGCCGCCGCCCTGGTGCGCGCCAGCGCCCCGGAGACCCGCGCGCTGCTCAGCGACGACGCCGCCCGGCTGCACGACCGGCTGCTCGTCACCGCCTGTCTGCACCTGGTCCACCAGTTCAGCAAGCGCCCCGGCTTCGACGCCCGCACCCAGGTCGAGACGCGGCGCAGCCTGAGCGCGCAGAAGGAACAGCTCCGCCTGATCCTGGAGCGGCTGCCCGCGACCCTCTCCGAGGACACCGACTTCGAGCAGGCGTACGCCGACTACGTGGTCCGCGCGCACAGCACCCTCTCCATCCACGGCGTCGACCTGCACGACGCGCGGAGCCAGGCCTGGCCCCTCGACACCGCCTATCTGAGCCTGGAGGCGGCGCCCGCCCGCGACCCCGCCGAACCGGTGCCCGGCGCGGTCAACGGCGACGCCGACGGCCGCGGCGCCGACCCGGACCCGGAGTCGGAGCGCACGACGGGCCCGGTGGAGGCGGCGCTCGCCGCGCACGACCGCGTGCTGCTCCGCGGGGTCGCGGGCACCGGCAAGACCACGCTGGTGCAGTGGCTCGCCATCACCACCGCGCAGCAGGACCGGGTGCCCGGCCATCTGCCGCAGCTCCTCGGCCGGGTGCCGTTCGTGCTTCCGCTGCGCACGCTGGCCCGCGACGACGGCGAACTGCCGCTGCCTGAGGGCTTTCTGCGGTGGCTCGACTGCCCGCTGTCGGGCAGCGAGCCCAAGGGGTGGGCGGTGCGGGTCCTGCAGGCCGGGCGCGGCATGCTCCTGATCGACGGCGTCGACGAGATCCCGGAGGCCGAGCGGCCGCGCGCCCGCTCCTGGCTCAAGAAGCTCCGCACCACCTTCCCCGGCAATCTGTGGCTGGTCACCACGCGGCCCTCCGCGCTGCCCCGGGACTGGCTCGGCCGCGAGGGCTTCCGCGAGTTCACGCTGACGCCGATGCGGCCCGTCGACGTACGCCGGTTCGTGCAGCGCTGGCACGAGGCGGCGGGCGCGGGCGGCGAGCTGGCGCAGACGCTGCTGCGGTCGCTGCGGTCCTCGGCGGAGCTGAGCCACCTGGCCTCCAACCCGCTGCTGTGCGCGCTGATCTGCGCGCTGCACCGCGAGCGCGCGGGCTTCCTGCCGATCGGCCGGGTCTCGCTGTACGAGGCCGCGCTCTCCATGCTTCTGGAGCGCCGCGACCGTGAGCGCTACCTCTACGGCGAGGGCACGCCGAAGCTGGACCAGAAGTCCGCGACGGAGCCCCTGAAGCGGCTCGCGTACTGGCTGATCCGCAACGAACGCACCCGCCTGAAGCGCAAGGTCGCCGTCGACCTGGTGGAGAAGCTGCGCCCTTCCGTGCCCCAGCTCACCGCCGTCGGCACCGCCGACGACGTCCTGCAACTCCTCCTGGACCGCTCCGGCCTGCTCCAGGAGGTCGCGGGCCGCGAACCGGCCGAGGGCGCCGTGGACTTCATCCACCGCACCTTCCAGGACTTCCTGGGCGCGAAGGCGGCCCTGGAGGACCACGACCACGGGGCGCTGGTCAACAACGCCCACCTCGACCAGTGGGAGGACGTCCTCCAGATGGCCGTGGCGCAGGCGCGGCCCGACGAGCGCGCCGACATCCTCACCCGGCTCACCGGCCGCGCCGACCGCGAGGACGACGACACGGTGCGGGCCCGCCTCAGGCTGCTCGCGCTCGCCTCCCTCGACCAGGCGACGCGCCTGGACCCGGAGGTCCGCCGGACCGTCGAGGAGCGCGCCGCGCAGCTCCTGCCGCCGCGCAGCATGCGCGAGGCCAGGGCGCTCGCGGAGACGGGTGCGCTGCTGCTCGGCCTGCTGCCCGAGGCCGACAGCCTCGACGGCGACGCCGAGGTGACCACGGTGCACGCGATCTGCCGCATCGGCGGGGACGCGGCACTGGCCAGGCTGCGCGAGTTCCTGACCACGCGGCAGCCGGCGGTGCGCGGCCAACTCCTGGCCCACTGGGACCGGTTCGACACCGACGAGTACGCGGAGGAGATCATCAAGCCGCTGCTCGCGGCCGGCGCGGGCGAGGCCGTGACCGTGCGCTCGGCGGCCGAGCTGAAGGCGCTCAGCGCGATGTCGGGGTACGAACGCGTGGTGCTGCAGGGCGACTTCGCGGAGCTGGACATCGTCGGGGCGCTGAACGCGGGCGGCCTGCGCGAGCTGCGGCTTCGCGGCAACATGCGGCTGACGTCGCTCGGCTTCCTGTCGGACTTCCCCGCGCTTGAGGCCCTCACGCTGAACGGCTGCCGCGCCATCAGCGACACCGCGCCCCTGACCCGGCTGCCCCACCTGCGCCGGCTCAGCCTCGCCGACCTGCCCCAACTGGAGCCCCTGGCAAGGCTGTCGGCCTGCCCGCGCCTGGACTCGCTGATCCTGGGCGCGGCGGTGCCCTGGCGCGGGCTTCGCGATCTGCCGCGGCCGGGGGCGCTGCGGGTGCTCTCGCTGCCGCCGGACGCCGTCGAGCTGGCCGACATCACCGCCCTGACGGAGCTGTGCGAGCTGCGGCTGCACCACGCGAGCGACCGGCTGCGCCCCGACGACTGGGACGCGCTGCTCGCCGAGCTGCCCGCGCTGCGCAGCCTGCGCCTCTCGCACGAGCAGCTCAACATCATGCTGTTCCCGCCGGGCGCCCGCATCCCCCAGCTGACCTCCCTGGAGGTGCGGTCACGGCCGGGGGCCGCGGTGTCGCTGCGGCGGATCGCCCGACGCCTTCCGGGACTTGAGGAAGTCCACCTCACCCTCTTCGACAGCGTCGACCTGGTGCATCTGGCGGGCCTCAACGGCCTGCGCCGGGTGCGGCTCGACTATCCGGGCGAGGTGCACCACGCCGACGAGCTGCCGGCACGGGTGGAACTCGCGGTGCGTCCGCGGCACTGAGGCGCTCCGGCGAGCCCCCGATGCGCCGCCCCTGACCCCTGGTGCGCCGCCTCACGCCCCCGGCGGGCCCGCGCGCGGGATGGCGGACACGACGGCGCACGGCTAGCGTCCGCCCCCTCGCGTACCGGCTCGATTCCCGCGCCCCGCCGCATACCGCGGCGTGTCACGGTTCCGCCGTAATATGCCCGATCAGCTCCACCGAAATCCCTGGCCAGGGGATAGTGGGAGGTGTAACTTCTTTCACCCTCAAGGCAGTTGCCGGTGGCATAAAAGCAGCCGCCGGTGGCATGAAGCAGCCGTCGCCACGGAACGGCGGGAGGCCCTCGGCCCGGCTCGGAGGAAGCCGACGACGCGCACGAGCAGCAAGCGGGCCAGCGATGGACGGGAGCGGAATCCGGCGAGATGCACACATCCGAAGCGCCTCGGCTGTACGCACGCGATCCGCTCCTGCAATCCCTCCTCCCACGCCTCACCGGCCTCGCGTACACCGAACGGGCCCGCGTGCCGTGGGAGTACGACAAGGACCTGCCCCTGGTTCTCCTGACCGGCCGCCACGGCATGGGCCGCTCCGCCGTCCTCGGTGCCCTGGAGCGTCACTACACCGGGCGGCTGCCGCTCGCGTTCGTCGACACGGCCGCGTCCGAGCTGGTCGTGGAGCTCCTGGAGGAGCTGGTGCGGCTCCTCGCGCCCGGCCTCGGCCGCCGCTTCCCGCTGCTCCTGCCGGGCCTGATCTCCGTGTTCGGCGGGCACGGCGGCACCCCGGACGAGCGGACCCGCGCCACCGCCCGCATCGCCCGCCTCCTGATCGCCTGCGACCTGGAGTCCGGCACCGAGGTGGACGTCGCCCTGCGGTGGGCGAGCCGGGTGCGGACGCGCCTGGAGGCGGGGGCCGGACCGGACGCGCCGATCAGGACGGGCTCCGGCGGCGGTCCGGGCGCGCACGCCGTCACGCACGCCGTGCTCGCGGAGTACTTCGAGCGGTACACGCGCTCCCGCGGCGCGGCCCCGCTGCGCCAGTGGTACCAGGAGCGGTACGCCGAGTCCGAGGGCGGCGCCGGGGGCACGGCGGCGGGCGCGCACGACGGCCTGGGGCGCCTCGCCGACTGGTTCCACCGCGGCGGCGACTACCGGCACGCGGCCGAACAGACCCTCGTCCACGCCTTCCTGGAGGACATCGCGGCCGCCCGCAGCAAGTGGCAGCGGCTGAATCGCGACCCGCGCCCGCTGGCGCTGCTCGACAACACCCACTCCCCCGCGGGCGCGCGCCTGGTCGACCTGGTCCTGGAGTACCGCGCGCGACCGGGCGAGACGCCCCACGATCCGCTGGTCGTGGTCGCGACCCGGCTCGGCGACGCGCCGTCCGAGGCCGCCGACGCCGTGTACCGCGAGCTGCCGGACCTGGTGGCCTCCACCCGGTGGCGGCGCACGGGACACACCCCGTCGGCGGGCCTGCTCGTCGTCCCGCTCACGCCGCTCAGCCGCGACGACGTCCTGCTGATGCTGGACGCCGCCTCCGCCCCGCTGCACCCGTACCTGGCCTCCGCGCTGCACACCCTGACCGGCGGGCACCCGCTGGCGAGCAGCGTGCTGTGCGAGGCCGTCCTGGAGCACACCCGCGCCACGGCGTCCGGCAAGGAGGACGCGCGCTCCCCGGCCGGACCGCTCGGGCCGCGCAACCTCCTGGAGCTGACCACCCCGGACGGGCGGCCGGTGACCCAGGCGATCCTGGAGCGGCTGCTGCCGTCCCCGCACCAGCGCGCGAGGCTGGTGCCGCTGTCGCTGGCCCGCGACAACACGGCCGCGCAGGCGCTCGCCGCCCATCTGCGCCTGGAGGGCCCCGAGCAGTTGCCCGCGAACGCGGCCGCCGACTATCTGGAGGCCGAGCACTGGCAGCACGACACCCCACAGGACCGTCCGCTGGCCGCCGACCCGCTGCTCCACACGCTGTTGGTGCACGAGGCGCGCCGCACCTCGCAGGGCACCGACTCGCGCCGCGGCTGGCAGGAGATGCACGGCTTCCTGCGCCACCACCACACCACGAGCGGCGACGAGTCGGGCGTGCCCGACGCGCTGCGCCACGCCCTGGCGTCCGGCGACGCGAAGTCGGTGGTGAAGGGGCTGTCCGAGGAGTTCGAGTCGGAGCAGGACCTGCCCAGCGCGCTGCGCTGGCTGGAGTGCCTCAGCTACACGGCCACGGCGCCCGCGCCGCCGGCGGCGGACTGGGACGACGACCGTGCCGCGGTGGCCGCCGGCGCCCACGACGACCGCTACCAGGACATCGACGACATCGACCGCTGCATCAACAGGCTGCTGCACGGCCTGTGGTACTTGTCCGACGCGCTCGCCGAGCCGGAGGCCGACCTGTGCGAAGACATGGGAGCGGAGCTGGCCTACCTCTCGCTGCGGCACCGGGCGTGGCGTGGCGTGCTGAGCCAGGCCGCCCGCACCTGGCCGGCCGCCGCCCGTGACAAGCGCCCCCTCCCGCTGCCCGAACTGTGAGGAAGCATGTTTCTGAGCCGTCGCAACGGGTTCGGTCCCCTCGACAAGGCCATCGCCGCCCTGGTGCCGCTGGTCCTGATCGCCGTGGGCGTCGTCGTCTATCTCGCGACGCGTCCCGACGCGTGCGCGGGCGGCCTGGAGAAGCACGACGGCCAGTGCGTGGGCGTCACGGACGAGGCGTTCGACGCGGACGACGAGATCAAGGGCCTGATCGGGGCCGTCGCAAAGGAGAACGAGCGCGTCGCGGACGCCTGGAGTTCGCCGAAGAAGGGCCGGACGCCGATACCGTACGGCCGGATCGCGCTGATGATGCCGTTCACCTCGGACGAGTCGAGCGCCATGACCGCGGACATGATCCGTCGCGCCCTCGCCGGGGCGCACGCCGCCCAGTTGCGCGCCAACAGCAGTGGCGGGCCGCACTATCAGCTTCTGATGGCGCCCGACGGCAAGGATCTCGACAAGTGGCGGCCGGTGGTCGACGACCTCGAAGACCTCGTGAACGACCGGCAGTCGCCGCTCGTGGGCGTCATGGGCCTGCCGAGCAGCACGCCCGAGACCCGCGACGCCATGCGGGCGCTGAGCAAGCGCCGCATCGCCACCGTCGGCCCGGTCATCACCTCCGCCGACATGAACGCCCCGTATTTCTTCAAGACTTCACCGAACAACGATCTGCTCGCCGACGCGCTCGGTCAGTACCTGAAGCGGAATCCGGGTGAGGAAAAGGGCTTCCTCGTCTTCGACAGCCGGCCCGACGACGTGTACTCGCGCAATCTGCACCGGCTGCTCGAGAAGAAATTCGGCAAGAAGTACGGGCTGCGCCAGCGTTCGGCGTCGTTCCTGGGTTCGACGGGTCCGGCCGCCGGTATCCCGCAGCGATTCCAGTCAGCGGCGCAGAAGATCTGTGTGACCGACTCGGACACGGTGTTCTTCGCGGGCCGCGATCAGGATCTCCCGGCACTGGTGAAACGCCTGTCACAGGAGCCTTCCTGCGATCGCAGCAACCCCGTGCGCATCTTGAAGGTGGGAATCGGTCTGGAACCGACGCTCACCACGCCCGAACTCACCCGGATGCTGCGCGAGACGAAGACCACGCTGGTGGCCTCCGCGTCCGTGGCGCCGGAGTGGGAGAAGAAGAAGAGCGGCAGGCCCGCCGGGTTCGACGGCTTCCTCACCTACTTCGACCGGCTCAAGGACGCGTACGACTTCGGCGACAAGGACCTCGACGACGGCTACGCGATCATGTACCACGACGCGTTCACGCTCCTGGCCAACGCCTTCGACCGCTCGTACTCGGAGGCCAACGAGGGCACCCGGGAGGTCGACGGCACCACGAAGACACCGGAACCGGCGCTCACGCCGACCAAGGACGACGTCTACAACACGCTGATCGACGCGAGCATCGTCGACACCGGTGACGCGACCCGCTGCATCGGCTGTCTGCAGGGCGCGGCCGGCACGTACGGCTTCGAGAAGTCCTCCGACACCAACCAGTGGCCGGTGTGCAAGCCGATACCGGTCATCGAGCACCCCGCCCCGGCGAACCGCAAGGCACAGCCGACGTACCGGTCGTTCGAGAAGGCGTTCAAGCATCCGTGCCCCTGAGGTCCGGCTGCCGTCGTTGCCCATGAGATCCGGCCGCGCCGGGCGTGCGCCGTGGGCACGGGCACATGCCGATAACACGTGCCCGGCACATTTGGCCTGAACACATGGCGCGATAGATGTTTACTCAACTTCCTGGTTGTCTAGACCCGTTGACACCTCAGGAAGCGCTCTCCTACTGTCGCGAACGTCGCTCGGACAACGCAAAACGTCGCCAAAAAGCGCGTGGAGGGGTTCGTGAACAGCACTGAAGGTGCCCGCGATATCAAGATGGCCGCGCCCCGGAACAGTGAAGGCCTCCCGGACGTGAGTCTCGATCAAGCACACTCGCCGCAGAAAGTTCTGGCGCACGGTGATCTCCTGCGGCGATTCGTGGCCGACCAGGAGATCAAACCGGTCCACATGAGGATCGGCATCATGGGCGCCTGCAATATGCGTTGCAATTTCTGCAACTTCCATTCGCCGAACGAGGAGCAGTTCTACGACCTGTTCTCGTTCAAGGACTCCCTCACCACCGACAAGGCGATCACCCTGCTCAAGGAGTTCGCCGAGAACGACGGCCGCGCCGTGACCTTCTGCGGCAGCGGCGAGTGCACCATCCACCCGGGCTACGCCGACATCTGCTACGCCGGGCACGCCGACGGCCTGCACATCGGCCTCATCACCAACGGCTCCCGGCTCGGCCGCCCCAAGGTCGCCGACTGTGTCACCGCCACGCACACCTGGGTGCGCGTCGGCATGAACGCGGGCACCGAGGCCACGTTCAACGACATCACACGCGACCGCGAGCAGACGTTCTCCAAGTTCATCTCGACCATCGGCACACTGCGCGACAACGCTGTCGCACCGGACTTCCGCATCGGCTTCAACTATGTGATCACGATGCAGAACTACCGCGAGATCGTCGAGGCGGCCCGCATCGCCCACGAGTCCGGCGCGCATTATGTCCGCTTCGAGCCGGAGTTCTACAGCGCGATGGGCCACGAGACCATCGAGACCGTCATGGCGGAGATCTCCGGCTCGCTGGTCGAGGCCGCGGCGATGTCCACGGACGAGTTCGAGGTGTCGGTGCCCAAGCTGGACCGCGGCCCGATGGACCAGGTCGAGGAGGTCGAGGGCGACTTCGAGCACTGCCACTACAGCCGTTTCGTGACGGCGGTCGGCGCCGACGGGCACCTCTACCCGTGCCCCCAGGTCCACCTCAACAGCCGCTACCGCATCGGCGACGTGGTCGACCTCGGTTACCCCACGGTCCTGGAAGGCGGCCCCCGCGCCGAGTGGGAAGCCTCCAACCCGAGCCGCACCGACCTGTGCAAGTCGTGCTTCTACCGCCCCCAGAACGAGCTCCTGGAGCTCCTCAAACGCGGCCAGATCCAACTGGACGAGGCCTTGGACGCGTACGCGATAGAGGTCCCGAGCACACTGCACGCAGACTTCGTCTAGCCCGCATCACAGGCACACCCCGCCCGCCCCCGTCCCTATCCATCCCACCCCGGCCCATTCCAGCCCGTCCGGCGTTTGAGGACGAGCCGCGAAGCGGCCATCAGCGGGGTCCAGGGGCGGCAGCCCCTGGTTACGGGAAAGGGGCGGGCCTGGGGCGCGCCCCGCGAGGACACCGACCCGCACCCGCCCACCCACAGGAGCGATCGCACCCGCATGCAGACCACCCATGTGCGCCGCCTGCTCGGAGCCGACCCCAAACTGCGCCTCACCCCCACCCCCTCCGACACCTCCGCGCACACCGCCTGGTCCCGCAGGGTCCGCGCGGTGGTGGCCCGCCTGGCCCGCGCGGAGCGCACCCCGCTCGAGGTCACGGCCGTGGACACGACCGTCACCGCAGGCCTGCGCCGCGAACGCCTGACCCTCAACTCCCCGGTACGAGGCGCCTTCCAGGCCACCCTCCTGGCCCCGCCGGACACCACCACCCCGGCCCCCGCGGTCCTGGTCTTCGGCGGCAAGAACGCCCACCTGGACCAGCTCACCGGCGAGACCCCACCGGACTTCCCCGACCGCAACGTGGCCGAGCACCTCGCACGGGCGGGCTTCGTCACCCTGACCTTCGAGCACGGCATCACCGGCCTGGACGAGGAGCGCCGCGCGGGCCGCGAGCAAGGCGCCCTGCTTGCGCACGCGTTCGCGCTCACCGGCCACTCCCTGCTCGGCGCCCTCGTAGGCGACACCCTCGGCGCCCTGGACGTCCTCGCCACCCACCCTCTCGTCGACCCGGCCCGCGTCGGCCTGTTCGGGCACAGCCTGGGCGCCGCGGTCGCCCTGCACACGGCGCTGCTCGCGCCCCGCCCGCTGCCGGTGTGCGCGGCCAGCCACCTCGGCAGCTACCCGGCGCTGTACGAACGGCTGCTCACGGGGTACGAGGGCGCGGTCCTGCCGGGCATCCTGGAGTACGCCGACCTGGGCGACCTCTACGCCGCGCTCGCCCCGGCCCCGCTGCACCTCCAGTACGGCACCGCCGATTCCTACCTGGAACCGGCCGACGCCCGCGCCGCGGCGGCCACCGTGCGCCGCGGCTACGCGGCGGCGGGCGCCAAGGACCGGCTCGACGTGCACGAACTGCCCATGGGCCACGGCACCCACGTACAGCACACGATCGACTTCTTCACCCGCACGCTGACCGGTCCCGGCACCGCCGCCCCCGCCGACGTGCCCGCCCAGCGCGTCCACTTCGGTGTGGCCGAACGCCGCGCGGTGCTCGACCGGGTCGACACCGCGCTCGCCTCCGGCCACCTCACCCAGGGTCCCGAACTGACCCGCTTCGAGGAGCTTTCGCGCACGTGGACGGGCCGGGAGGGCGTGGCCGTGGCGTCCGGGGCGGCGGCCCTGGAGATCGCCCTGCGCATCGTCGGCGTGGCGGGGCGCACCGTGCTTGTGCCGGTCAACACGTTCTTCGCGACGGCGGCGGCCGCGGTCCGCGCGGGCGGGCGGGTCCGGTTCGTCGACATCGAGCTGGACGGCCTCGGCCTGGACCCGGACGCGCTGCGCACCGCCCTGGACCGCCATCCGGACACGGCGGCCGTGCTTCCCGTGCACATCGGCGGCATCGTCCCGCCCGCCCTTGAAGACGTCCTCGCGCTGTGCGAGCGGCGCGGGGTCGCGGTCGTGGAGGACGCCGCGCACGCGCTCGGGGCGACGCTCAGCGGCCGGTTCGCAGGCGCCTTCGGGCGGTTCGGCGCGTTCTCCTTCTTCCCCACGAAGGTCGCCGTGAGCGGCGAGGGCGGCCTGGTGACGTGCGTGGACGCCGAGGACGCGGAGCAGGTGCGGCGCTGGCGCGACCACGGCAAGAGCGCGCAGGGCTCCACGCTGCACGACCGGCCCGGCGGCAACTGGCGGATGAGCGAACTGCACGCCGCGGTCGGCACGGTCGACCTGGAGCGGTTCGACGACACGCTGGCCGCCCGCCGCGAACTCGCCTTCCACTACGACGAGTTGCTGACCGACGTCCCCGGTGTCCGCGCGCACGCGGTGCCCGCGGCGGCGCACAGCAACTACTACAAGTACCTCGCCTACCTGGACGCCCCGGTCGACCGCGCGCTCCTGAAGAAGCGACTGCGCGAACGGCACGGCGTGTCGCTGGCGGGCGAGGTGTACGACCATCTGCTGTGCGACCAGCCGTACTTCACGGCCGCGGGCGACTCGAGTGCGGATGCGAGCGACTCAGGCGGTGCCGGGAGCGGCTCGGGTGGCTCGGCTGCGGCCGACGGCCCCTTCGAGCAGGCTCGCTGGTTCGCGCGGCACCACATCGCCCTGCCCCTGTACCCGACGCTCACCCGGCCCGAGCAGATCCGGGTGGTCGAGGCGCTGCGCGGCGAGCTGTCGTGACGTCGCCGTACGAAGAGACGCCGCCGCACGAAGAGACGCCGCCGCACGGAGAGTCGGCCCCGCACGCAGAGTCGGCCGCGCACGAAGCGACGCCCCCGTGCGAGGACCGGGCTCCGGTCATCTCCGCGTTCCGCGCGGGCGGCTGGCAGCCCTCCCTCGACACGGCCCCGCTCCCCGGCCCGTCCGGCACCCGCCTCGCCCTCGTCCCGCACATCGTCGCCCACGCCGACCGCCGCCGGTGGGAGGCCGTGCGCACCGACCTGCCCCCGCTCCCCGGACGACGCCAACTCCTCCTGGACGCCGTGGAGTTGTTCCGGCACGGCACGGTCACCGTCGGCGGTCTCGGTCCGCAGAGTGCGAACGCCTTCCGGGCCGCCCTCTGGGAGAGCGCCGGGCTGCCGGGACCGCTGGTCGAACGCTGGGGCGCGATGCTGTACGAGGGGGCGTCACGCCGTGAAGTCCGCGCCCCCGACGACGCGTTGGCCCTGGTGGCGCTGCCCGGCAACACCTTCACCTGCCTGGACTCCGTCCTGGAGCAGGCCGAGCGGTCCGCGGGCGTCTGGGTGCGCCCGAGCCGCCGCGAGCCGCTGTCCGCCGCCCGCCTGGTCGCGGCGCTCCTCGCCGCGGGCTGGCCACCGGACCGCCTCGGCCTGTACCCCACCGAACAGCGCGCCCTGCACGGCCTGTTGACCCTCACCGACCGGCACGTCGTGTACGGCGGCGCGGGCCTCGCCGCGTCGGTGCGCGCCTCCGCGGCCCTCACCCTGCACGGCCCCGGCCGCGGCTGCGCCCTCGTGCCGCCCGCCCCGGGCACCGACCCCGTCGACGGCACCGTGGCCTGGCTCCTGCCCCTGGTCGCCGCCGACTCGGGCCGGTTCTGCAGCAACGTACGCACCGTCGTCTGCGTGGACCACGACCCGGAACCCCTGGCGAAGGCCCTCGCCGCGGCCCTCGACGCCCTGCACCCGGGCCCCGCCCCCGATCCGGCCGACCCCCGCTGGCCGCTGACCGCCTTCCGCGAGCCCGCGGAGGCCGACCGCGCCGCCGCCTCCGTACGCGACCGGCTGCGCCCCGGCGACCGCCTCCTCACCCGCGAACCGACGGTCGCCGAAGCCCCACCGGACACCGAAGGCACCGCCGGAGACATCTTCGTACGTCCTCAACTAGCCCTTCTGAAGGGCCACTTCACCCCCACAGCGACTCACCCCCTGATAGGCCACGAAGTCCCCTTCCCCTTCGCCGCCGTCCTCGGCGCCACCGCCGAGGGCGCGCGCGCCCTCGCCGACGAAGCCCTGTTCGTGTACCGACCGCCGGCGGCACCAGGAGAAGAACCATGACCACCTCGTCCCGTGCGGAGCACGCACCGAAGGTCACCTTCGACACCCTCCACGACGTGCTGCGCGAGCGCGTCCCCGAGCTCGCCGTGGACCTGGACGCGTGGACGCGCCGCATGATGCGCTGGCACTTCGAGCCGGAGACGGGCTCCCCGTTCTGGGTCGGGCGGCGGGAGTGGCTCGGCTTCGACCCGCTCACGGACGTCGACGGCTTCGCGGCCCTGGAGCTGTTCGGGCTCTTCGACAAGGGCGAGCTGCGCGCCGCGAGCGCCCTGGACCTGCGCCCGCGCGGCTACCGCGACCGCCCGTTCCGGGTGTTCGAGACGGGCGGCACCACGGGCGCGCCCTGTCGGATCGTGAACGTCACGCGCCTCGCGTACGACGTGGAGATCTACCGGACCGTCCTTGAGGCGCGCGGCGTCGCGGGCGGCGACGTCCTCGCGATGACGCCGAGCGGGCCGCACGCGTACGGGCACTTCGTGGAGGGTCTCGCCGACAGCTGGCACGGCGCGGTGTTCGCCATCGACTTCGACCCGCGCTGGGTGAAGGCGTCGCTGCGCGCGGGCGGCGAGGCCGACGCGTACACCTCGCACCTGGTGGAGCAGACCCTGACCCTGCTGGCCGCCGAGCGTCCCGCGCTGCTCTTCACCACCTCCCGGCTGCTCCTCGAACTCGCCATGCGGCTGCCGCGCCCCCTCCATACGTACGGCATCCGCGCGGTGTGCACCGGCGGCACCACCTGCTCCGCCGCCGAGGCCGCCTTCCTGCGCCAGGAGCACCTCGACGGGGTGCAGTGGATCGACACGTACGGCAACACGCTGGCCGGGCACGCGCTGCAGGCCGACGCGGTGCCGGGCGCGCCCGTGCCGCCCGGCGGCACCGGGCACTCGTACCACCTGCCGCCGCCCTTCGCGGTCCTCCAGGTCGTCGACGCCGACGACCCGTGGCGCGAGGTGGCCGTGGGCGAGCGCGGTCGCGTACGCGTCACCACGCTCCTGGAAGACCTGTTCCTGCCCAACCTCCTCGAACGGGACAGCGCGATCAGGACAGGACCGCACCCCTGGTTCCCCTGGGAGGGCGTGGCGGCGGTCCGGACCTTCCACGACGGTCTGGCCGGTCCCGGCGAGGCCGTCGAAGGCGTCTATTGACCACCCGCAGACATCACCTCAGACGTCACCGCTGACGTAAGGACGTAAGGAATCCTCGTGAAGCTCTCGTCGAACGGCATACCCATACCCTTTTCCCCCGAGCTCTTCGGCCCGCTGCGCGCCACCGGCACGGATCCGCTGCCGGACCCGGTCGCCCTGCGGGAGCGGCTGCGCGCGGACGGATATCTGTTCCTGCCGGGGTTCCTCGACCGCGAGGAGGTGCTTCGGCTGCGCGGCCGGTACTTCTCACGGCTGCCGCCCGGCTTTCTCGCGCCCGGCACGAGCGCGCGCGACGGCGTGTTCTCCGGCCGGGTGCCGGAGGGGCTTCCCGAGCACGGTGTCGCGGGGCATCCCGCCCACGACTTCGTCCGCTCGGAGAGCTTCGACCGCTTCCTCGACGACCCGCGCCTTCGCAAGCTGGCGACGGACCTGCTCGACGGCGACGCCCGGATGCTGCCGCGCCGCATACTGCGCCACTTCCACCGCGGCGTCCGGCGCGCCTCGCGCGCCCACGTCGACTTCGACTACATGGACGAGGGCTCGCCCGACGTCGTCACGACGTGGATCCCCGTCGGCGACTGCCCGCCGCAGTCGGGCGCCCTGGTCTACCTGGAGGGCTCGCACCGGCTGCCGTCCGAGGCGTACGAGTCGCTGCGGGACACCACGGACCGCCCCGGCGACCGCCGCCAGATCTGCCACGACCTGGAGTTCACCGCGCGCAGCCTGGGCCGCCGCTGGCTGTGGACGGACTTCGCCGCGGGCGACGTCATGGTCCATGTGCCGCGCATCATCCACGCCTCCCTGGACGCGACGACCGACGCGATGCGGCTCTCCGTCGACACGCGATTCATCCGTCAGTCGGATACGCCGGATCCGCGGTGGCTGCGGGCCTGGTCGGCGGACGACGGGGCTTGAGGGGTTGCTTCGGGGGTTGTACGGGGCGGGGGTTCCGCATCTGTACGGAGTGGGGGCGCCGCCTCGGCCGACAGGGGCAGGCGGACCGGAGCGCCGCCCGACGCGTCCGAGCGTTCCGCCGCCGCCAGGACCTCGTCGACCAGGTGCGCCTCGGGTGCGGGGCACACCGGGGGCCGGCCGGAGGCGACCGCTGCGACGAAGTCGGCGATGAGAGGCTGGTGGGGGTTCAGGGCGGGCGGCAGGCTCAACTCCCGGTCCCCCGCCGGGCCGTGAAGGCGCAGCAGGCCCGAGTCCAGCGGGTCGAGCGTGAGGGTCCGCCCGCCCCCGCTCACCGCGAAGCGGTCCACGGCGGGCGCCCCGCTCCACTCCGCGTGCACCCGCGCCCGCAGCCCCGAGGCCCACCGCAGCTCCACCTCGGCCAGCCGTTCGGCGCCCTCCGGGAAGCGCCGGCCGAGGCGGGCCCGTACCTCGTCGGCGCGCCCGAAAAGGAGGTGGAGCAGGTCGATCCTGTGGCTTCCGGCGTCGGCGAGCACCCCGCCGCCGGACAGGGCGGGGTCCGTGCGCCAGCGCATCGGATGCTCGGGGCCCGGGTCGAAGGCGCACCGGAACCGCACCTCGACGCGGTCCGGCACCCACCCGAGCAGCAGTTCCTCGCGGAGCCGGCGCACGGCGGGGGCGAGCCTGCGGTAGTACGCGACGCCCGCGCACAGGCCGCCGCTCCCCTGGCCCAACCGCGCTCCTGTGCCCAGCCCGCCCGCGAGCGGCTTCTCCACGAGCACGGGCAGACCCGCCCCCAACGCCCCCTCGGCCAGGGGGACATGACGTACGACGGGAGTGGCGACGTACACCGCGTCCACGCCCCGCACCAACGCGGCCTCGTCGCTGTCGCCGTGCGGAACGCCGTGGCGGGCGGCGATCTCCGCGGCCCGGAGCGGGTCGCGGCCCCAGAGGCGGACCGGCTCCTCGCCGAGCGCGCGCAGCGCGGGCAGGACCCGCCGCTGCACGACGTCGCCGTACCCTGCGATGGCCCACCTCACCGGGCGCGCCCGGCACTTACGTCACACCCGCCTCGCACCCCGCACCCGCCTCTCACGGCACGATCGCCACCTTCAGGGTCTCGGGCGGCGGGCCGTCGTAGGGGGCGCGCTCGGCGTCCGGGTAGAGGGACCTGCTGGCGGACAACTGCTCCATGGCCTTGGGGAGTTCGTCGAGGGCGTAGGTGTGGGTGTGCAGGTCGGACAGGCGGAGCGTGTCGGCGCCGTGGCGCAGGAGGCGTTCGGCGACGGCGAGGGCCTCGGCGCGGGCGGTGTCCACGGGTTCGGCGGAGCTGTGCACCCGCAGCCCCTTGCGCTCCCAGGTGACCAGGTCGACGGTCACGTGCGTGTCCACGTGGTGCGTGCCGAGCATGACGACCAGGCCGTTCTGGCGGACGAGGCCGACGCTGGCGTTGAGGGTGGTGGGGGTGCCGACGGCGTCGATGGCGACGTCGTACTCCTCACCCGCCCCTCTGAACTCCTCGCCGATAGTGGCCAGTTGGGAGGCGCTGCCGTCGGTCCTGCGGGTCGCGTCGGCGCCCGCGCGTCGCGACCGTTCGAGCCGCCACTCGTCCAGGTCGACCACGGTGACGTGTGCCGCCCCGCGCCGCACCGCCATGCGCAGCGCCATCTGTCCGACCGGCCCCTGCCCGACGATCACGACCCGGTCGCCGAGCCCGACCCCGCGCGTGGCGTGCACCGCGAGCGGCAGGAGCTGGAGGAGGGAACCCTGCTCGAAGGGGATGGCGTCGGGCAGCACGCCGACGGCTATCTCCCGCGCGAGGGCGTACTCGGCGTACCCCGTCGTCAGCGGCGTGCGCACGAACACGCGCTGCCCGGCGGCGACCCGGGTGACGCCGGGGCCCGTCGCCTCGACCACGCCGGCGATCTCATGGCCGTAACAGCCGGTCGCGCAGTGCTCTCTGAGGCCGTAGTAGTGGAAGTACGCGAGGTCGCTGCGGTTGCATACGCTGCACGACCGCACCCGCACCAGGACCTGGCCGGGCCCCGGCTCGGGCACCGGGGCGTCGGTGACCAGCCTGATGTCGCGCCTGCCGACGAGTTCGTACCGCCGCATGGTGTGCCTCCTTCGCCCGGGGCCCGGCAGGGCCGTGCCGCCTCGGGGCACGCCGGGTTCCGCGCGGCCCCGCTCCCCGGAATTCCACCTCGCGGCCCGGCGTCGTACAAGGTGGCCTTCGGGGTGGATGCGCCTCGGCCGGCCGGATCGCCGGGGTGCGCGGGGCCACGCCCGACAGCGGCCGCTTGGACTGTCGTACGCAGTTGTTGGACTGCCGTACGCCCGGAACCCGCCCGCCCGCGGGTGCGCACGGTGCGCCACTCCCGCCCCACCTGCCGCAACGCCGTCAACTCGCCGCTCCCATCTGCTGGTTCACCCTCCGTTTCCTGCCAGTTCGCCCTCCTTGACAGGCTCATTTGGTCTGAGCCAACATCCGATTGGCCTGTACCAAGCCGCCCGGCGTCCCGACCACCGCCGTTCGCCGCGGGTCTCGGCGGTTCCCGGCAGTCCTCGGCAGTGCTCGGCAGTTCTCGTCCCATGGCCGGGCCGCCGTCCGGTCACCCATCCGTCCCACCGGAGGTCCCGGCATGGTCTCGAGCAGTCACCCGAACCTGGAGCGGCTCGCCAACTCCGTTCTCCAGCCGGGATTCGTCGGCACCACCGAGGCGCCCGACTGGCTGCGCCGCAGGATCGCCGACGGGCTCGGCGCCGTCGTGCTCTTCGGCCGGAACATCGTCGACCGGGAGCAGGTCGCCGCCCTCACCGCCTCGCTGCGCGCCGAGAACCCCGACCTGATCGTCGCGATCGACGAGGAGGCGGGCGACGTCACGCGCATGGAGGCGTGGACCGGCGCCTCACGCCCTGGCAACCTCGCGCTGGGCGCCGTGGACGACGTCGACCTCACCGAGAGCGTCGCCCGCGACATCGGACGGGAACTCCACGCCGCCGGTGTCTCGTTGAACTACGCACCGAGCGCCGACGTGAACTCCAACCCGCTCAACCCCGTCATCGGCGTACGTTCCTTCGGCGCGCGCTCCGACGTCGTCTCCCGGCACACCGCCGCCTGGATCCGCGGCCTCCAGGCGGCCGGCGTCGCGGCCTGCGCCAAGCACTTCCCGGGCCACGGCGACACGTCCGTGGACCCGCACTTCGGGCTGCCCCAGGTCACGGGCAGCGCCGCGGAGATCGCGCGCACGGCCCTGCCGCCGTTCATCGCCGCCACGGAGGCGGGCGTGCGCGCCATCATGACGGCGCACTTGCTCGTGCCCGCGTACGACCCGGTCCTGCCCGCGACACTCAGCCCCCGCATCCTGAACGATCTGCTCCGCGGCGAACTGGGCTTCAAGGGCATGGTGGTCACGGACGGCATCGAGATGAGCGCCGTCACCGACCGGTACGGCATCGACGGGGCGACGGTGCGGGCCGTGGCGGGCGGCGTGGACGCGGTGTGCGTGGGCGGGGACAGCGCCGAGCAGTCCACCGTCGAACTGCTCGCGGGAGCGCTCGTCAAGGCGGTCCTCGACGGACGGCTGCCCGAGGAGCGGCTCACCGAGGCGAGCGGGCGGGTGCGGGAGTTCGCCGCGTGGTCGGGGCGGCGCTCACGGATGGCGGCGCGGGAGGAGGGCGGCGCGGGCTTCGGGGTCGGCGTCCGCGTCGGCGTGCTTGAGCGCTCCGACATCGGCCTGGTCGCGGCGCGGCGCGCGGTGCGGGTACATCGGCGAAGCGACCCGGCGTCGGAATCCGTACTTCCGCTTACCGTGGCACCGCATGTGGTCGAGCTCTCACCGGTGATGAACCCCGCCGTCGACGGCGGCACCCCCTGGGGCGTCGCCGAGCCGCTGCGCGATCTGCGCCCCGACACCACGTCCGTGCGCCTCACCAAGGCCGAACTCGACGGCCACGACGGCACGGACGAGGTCCTCGACCGCGCGGCCCTGGCCCCGGCGGACGGCAGGGCCCTGGTGGTGGTCGTCCGCGACGCCGCACGGCACCGCTGGATGTCCGACACCCTTGCCCGCCTGCTGCGCACCCGCCCCGACGCGCTCGTCGTGGAGATGGGCGTGCCGACGGGGGCCACCTTCGGCGCCGTACACATGATCACGCATGGCGCGACCAGGGTTTCCGGCATCGCGGTGGCCGAGATGCTCACCGGCGGCATCTGACGGCACGGCTGTCGCGACAAGATCTCAGCAATTTCTCCCACCTCGCAGATACACACACGGGACAGCTCGGAAACATTCCGACGGATCGCCGCGAACAAGGCATCTGCAAGGCCTGCACAAAAAGATGTCCCGCCAACCGGACATACCCACCGGCATGCTTTATTGGGGTCAAGCAATGCGGGCAACAATCAGGCGCGTCAGGAACTCATTAAGAATGCGTTAGGAATGATGTTGACGCAAGCCGCGCCGGGGCCCGCGACGATCAAGCGACGCCGGACCCGGCATTAGCGGGGACACCCGCCGCTCCCCCGATCTCACCGGCCATTCAGCCGCTTCCCCAACTCCTGCGCGCAAGCGGGCAACTCCCCCGCCCGCCCCTGCGTCTTCCTCGTGGACCTACGGCCAACTGGCCCTCCTGGACCCCTTCTTACAGCCGCACCGCAGGCGTTCCCGGCCCGTTCCGGCCCTCTGGAAAAAGATCCGTGCGCTGCTATGTTCTGGGCCCAAGTCGACGGCTCCCAGATACCTCCCAGGGGAGTTGTCGATGTTCCTCAAGGGGAGTTGACGACGGACCGGACGTCGTGCGTCGATACTCCCGGTCGTGAGCTGGCAGCCGCCGCGGTTGTTTTCAGTCGCAGGCTGGTCTGCACCCCCGTGCCAATACCCCGCCGATCGGCCCAGGACGGGTCGCAACCGCCGCCACGAGGCGGGGATTTCAGCAGACTTAAGGAGAAAGATTCATCGTGTCGGAGCAACTCGTCAGCCTGGCCCCCGAATCCATCAGCGACCCGACAAAATACGCGGAGCTGCGTGAGAAGGGCCCGCTCGTCCACGTTTCCCTGCACGGCCTCGACACCCCGGTCTGGCTCGTCACGGGTTACGAGGACGCCAAGGATGCCCTGACCGACCCGCGCTTCGTCCGCGACGCCACGAAGCTGGCCGGCCAGGAGGGCCCCAGCATCGCGGACCAGATGATCGCGGCCTACGGCCTGCCCGCCGAGTACGCCCAGTACCTCGGCATCCTCGTGCTCGCCGACGGCGAGGAGCACGCCCGCGTCCGCAACCTGCTGGTCCGCTCCTTCACCGCCCGCCGCGTGAACGCGCTGCGCCCGCAGCTGGAGAAGGTCACCGAGGACCTGTACACGGCGCTGAAGGCCAAGGGCGAGGCCGACCTCGTCGGCGAGTTCGGCTATGCGATCGCCGCCACGGCCATCTGTGAGCTCATGGGCGTGGACGCGGCCGACCAGCCGACCGTCCAGGGCTTCATCCAGGGCTACGCCTCGGGCGACCCGGAGCACTTCATCCCCGCCATCCAGGGCATCGTCGAGTTCTGCAAGGCGCTCATCGCCAAGCGGACCGCCGAGCCCGGCGAGGACCTGGTCTCCGGCCTGCTCCAGGACGAGGGCGACGAGAAGCTCACCGAGACCGAGATCATCGCGGTCTTCCTGCTCCTCATCAACACGGGCATCGCGCCGCCGGCGCACTTCCTGAGCGAGGCCGTCCTCGCGCTGTTCGACCACCCGGAGCAGCTGGCCAAGCTGCGCGCGGAGCCGGAGCTGCTCGCCACCACGGCCGTTCCGGAGCTGCTGCGCTTCGCCAGCGCCGTGCCGATGGGCGCGCCGCTGTACGCGACCGAGGACCTGGAGTTCAAGGGCTGCCCGATCAAGGCGGGCGAGGTCGTCAACGCCTCACTGAAGGGCGCCAACCACGACCCGGCCGAGTACGAGGAGCCCACCGCGCTCGACGTCACCCGCAAGCTCGGCAGCGGCGTGGGGCACGTGGCCCTCGGACACGGCCCGCACTACTGCATCGGCGCCGCGCTCGCCAAGCTGGAGACGGAGATCGTCCTCAACCAGCTCCTGATCAAGCACGAGGGCCTGTCCCTCGCGGTCGACCGCGAGGACCTGGTGTACGCGCCCGTACCCGGCGAGGGCATGCACCTCACCGGCCTGCCGGTGCGTTTCTGAGCCCCGTCCCAGCACCGCGACCTCCCCGGGGGAGGGCTCCTCACGAGCCCTCCCCCGGGGCTTTGGGCATCTGCTGTCGCGCACAAGTGCCGCCGGCTCGGCCCGCGCCTCACCCCCGACCACCAAACACAAATGGTGCTGGCCGAGAGTCGGCCAGCACCATCCATGGGTTTACTGTCTGTGTCCGAGGGGGGACTTGAACCCCCACGCCCGATAAAGGGCACTAGCACCTCAAGCTAGCGCGTCTGCCATTCCGCCACCCGGACTAGGTGTCTGCCGCCCTGCGGGGTGTTCCCCGTGGCGACGAAGACAACAATACCAAGGTTTCGGAGTGCCTTTCACCTGCGTATCCGCGGCCTGCGCCGGACCGCCGCGCGCCGCGCCGGATCATGGCCGACCGCACCTAAGGTTTCACCATGAGTGACGGTCTGCTTACGGGAGCGCTGGGTGAGGTGCGGGTCCGGCGGCCCCGGATGCTGTCCCCGCTGCGCGAGCATCTGCGGGACACGATGTGGTTCGCGCCCACGGTGGGGCTCGTCGGCTCCATGGTGCTGTGGTGGGCCGCCGCGGAGCTGGACACGGAGCTGGTGAGGCTCCTTCAGGACGACGAGGAGTACGACACCCTCAAGGACCTCAACCAGGTCGCCGAGGACACGAAGGTCGTGATCAGCACCATCGGCTCGGCGATGATGACCTTCATCGGTGTCGTCTTCAGCATCTCGCTGGTGGCCGTGCAGATGGCCAGCGGCCAGTTCAGCCCCCGGGTCGTCCGGCTCTACGTCCGCTCCCGGATCACGAAGATCACGCTGACGGTGTTCCTGGCCACGTTCCTCTTCTCCTTGATGACGCTGACGTCCTTCGAGAGCGAGCAGGACCCGCGCCTGGTGACGAACGTGCCCCTGGTCGAGGGCGTGCTCGCCCTCCTGATGGTGCTGCTGAGCCTGCTCCTCTTCGTGGCGTACGTGAACGGCACGCTGCGGATGATGCGCATCGGCTTCGTGATCGACCGCATCGCGCGCGAGTCGTTCCGGGTGGCCCTGAAGCACCCCACCGAGGAGGTGCCGGACGACGGCCGCCTCGGGCCCGAGACGGCACGGATCACCCATGAGGGCCGGGCCGGGGTGCTGCGGGACGTGAACATCGCGCGGGCGGTGCGGGCCGCCCGCCGGCAGGGCGCCGTCCTGCGGCTGCTGCCGCGGATCGGGGACTTCGTCGTGCCGGGGACACCCGTGTTCGCGGTGCACGGCGGGCCCGCGCCCGGCCGCCGCGCGCTGCGGTACACCGTCTCCGTCGGAGTGGAGCGCACGTTCCACCAGGATCTCGGCTTCGGCCTCCGGCAACTGTCCGACATCGCGCTGCGCGCGCTGTCCCCGGCCGTGAACGACCCGACGACCGCCGTGCAGGCCCTGGACCGCATCATCCAGTTCCTCGCGTCGGTCGCCCCCTACCCGCTGGGCGCGCTCCACCATCGCGACCGGCGCGGGACGGTACGCCTCGTGCAGCCCGTGCCCAGCTGGCCGGACCTCGTCGACCTCGGGCTCACCGAGATCCGGGCCTGCGCGGCGGGCCACCCCCAGGTCACCCGCCGCATGCTGGCCGGCATCGACGACCTGCTCCTGCTCGCCCCCGCGGACCGTCGGGCACCACTCGTCCGGCACCGTGCGCTCCTGGCGCAGGCGGTGGAGCGGATGGTCCCGGAGGCCGCGGACCGCGACTTCGCCCTGCTGCCGGACCGGCAGGGCATCGGCTGACCGGCACGGCGACAGGGCGACAGGGCGACAGGGCGACAGGGCGACAGCCAAGGGTGGCGCGCACCGGGCCGCCGACGGTGGGGTGAGCGGGGGCACGGCAACACAGCCCCGTGCCCCCACCCCGCCCTCACGCCATGAGGTGGTAGCTGGGGAAGTTCCCCGGCGCCCGCTCCCCCACCGCGCCCTGCGTGACGGCCCGCACCAGCAGCTCCCCGCCGACGAACGCGCCCCGCCACGAAGCGCCGAACCCGCCGAACAGCTCCTCGCGGTCGCCACGCGAACGCGGCTTGCCCCGGCCCGTCTTGAACGCACGGATCTGCGGAGCGAGGCGGTCGTACGTCGCCTGGTCGTCGGTGGACAGGGTGGCGACCAGGGCGCCGTTGGACGCGTTCATGGCGGCGAGCAGCTCCGCCTCGGTGTCGACGAGCACGATCGTGTCGACCGGCCCGAACGGCTCCGCGTGGTGCAGCGGGGACGAGGGCGGCGGTGCGAGGAGCGTGACCGGGTGGACGTACGCGGAGGTGTCCTGGCCGGGCAGGAAGAGGCCGGTGTCGGGTGCTCCGCGGTACAGCGGCACGGCGCCGCGATCGACGGCCTCCGCGACGTGGTCGGTGAGTTCCTTGGCCTTGGCCGCGTTGATCAGCGGGCCGAAGTCGAGCTGCGGGAAGGGGTCTTCGGGCCCGGCGACCGCGAGCGGGTGGCCGACGCGCACCGTCCGCACGGCGGGCAGATATGCCGCGAGGAAGGAGTCGAACAGCTCGCGTTGGACGACGAAGCGCGGATAGGCCGTGCAGCGCTGTTTGCCGTAGTCGAAGAGCTTGGGGATCACCGCCGCGAGGGTGTCCCAGTCGCTGTAGTTCCAGATGCCCCAGGTGTTGAGTCCCTCCTGTTCGAGGATGTGTCGTTTGCCGAGGTCGGCGACGGCTGTGGCGACCGCGGCTCCCGTGTCCCGGCCGCCGACGAAGGAGACGCAGCCGATCTCGGGGGCGCGCACGAGCGCTTCGGACAACTCGCCGCCGCTGCCGCTGACGAGGGTGACGGGAATCCCTTCGCGGGCGGCGAGCGCGCCGGCCAGAGTGAGACAGGAGACGCCGCCGTCGGTCGGGGTCTTGGCGATGACCGCGTTCCCTGCCAGTGCCTGTACCAGCATTGCGTGAACGAGCACGCTCATCGGATAGTTCCAACTCGCGATGTTGGAGACGGGGCCGTCCAGCGGGGACCTGCCGTCGACCATCGGCTCGATGCCGTCGACGTACCAGCGCACGCCGTCGATCGCCCGGTCCACGTCGGCCTGCGCGAGCCGCCACGGCTTGCCGATCTCCCAGACGAGCAACAGGGCCAGGAGTTCCCGGTGTTCGGTGAGGGCGTCGAGCGTGGCGGCGACGCGGGCGCGACGCTCCGGCAGCGGGACGTGGCGCCAGGCGCGGTGCTGGTCGAGCGAGGCGCGCACGGCCCGGCGCGCGGCGGCCGCGTCGAGCCGGGGCGGGCCCGCGATGGGGCTCCCGTCGACGGGGCTGGTGGCGGGCAGCGGGCGGCCGTCGGGGCGCCAGCCGCCGTGCCAGAGGTTCAGGACGCGGTCGTCCCGGAAGGCCTCGGGCGCGGCGGCGAGGCAGCGCTCCCAGGCGTCGGGCCAGGCCGTCTTGGCCTTGAGGACTTTGGGGACCTGGAGGTCGGGAGAGCTGGGGACGGGGTTGTTGTCGAGGGTGGATGCCATTCGGTTCTCTCCGCTCACGGTGCACAGTCGGGGCGGGGGGTGCATGGCTGTTCCTGCGCGGCGGCGCCGCCGGTGGTGCGTGGTGCCGTGCCGCGGGAGTGACGGTAGTGGAGCGGCGGTCCGTCACCTATGAGTGAGGTCACTCGCCCCGCACCCTGCGTGGGGTCACGCACTCCACAGCCTGGGTGAGGTCACTCGGTCCGCGGCCGAGCCGGACCGGCGAGCCGTTCAAGGACCAGCTCGGCGGTCTCCGTCGGCGTCCCGCCGACCCGCACGCCGACGGCCTCCAGCGCGGCCTTCTTCGCCTGCGCGGTGCCGGACGAGCCGGAGACGATGGCGCCCGCGTGCCCCATGGTTCGGCCCTCCGGTGCCGTGAACCCGGCGATGTACGCGACGACGGGCTTGCTCACGGACTCCTGCACGTACGCCGCCGCGCGCTCCTCCGCGTCACCGCCGATCTCCCCGATCAGGACGATCAGTTCGGTGTCGGGGTCGGCCTCGAAGGCGGCGAGGCAGTCGATGTGCGTCGTACCGACGACGGGGTCGCCGCCGATGCCCACGCAGGTGGAGAAGCCGATGTCGCGCAGCTCGTACATGAGCTGGTAGGTGAGGGTCCCGGACTTGGACACCAGGCCGATGCGTCCGGGCTTGGTGATGTCGGCGGGGATGATGCCCGCGTTGGCCTGGCCGGGGGTGATCAGGCCGGGGCAGTTGGGGCCGATGACGCGGGTTCCGTGCCGCTCGGCGTACGCGTGGAAGGCGACGGAGTCGTGCACGGGGATGCCTTCGGTGATGACGACGGCGAGACCGATCCCGGCGTCCGCCGCCTCCATGACGGCGGCCTTGCTGAAGGCGGGCGGCACGAAGACGACGGTGACGTCCGCGCCCGTCGCCTCCATGCCGTCGAGCACGGATCCGAAGACGGGTACGGCGCGGTCGTCGAAGTCGACGCTTCGGCCGGCCTTGCGGGGGTTGACGCCGCCGACGACGTCCGTGCCGGCGGCGAGCATGCGGCGGGTGTGCTTCATGCCCTCGGCGCCGGTCATGCCCTGGACGAGGACCTTGCTCTCCTTGGTCAGAAAGATGGCCATGGCCGGCTCCTCAGGCTGCGTGGGCGAGTTCGGCGGCGCGCCGCGCGGCGCCGTCCATGGTGGTGGCCTGTTCGACCAGAGGGTGGGCGCGTTCGTCGAGGATGGCGCGCCCCCGGGCGGCGTTGTTGCCGTCGAGGCGGACCACCAGGGGCTTGGTGAGGCGTACGGAATCGAGGGCGCGCACGATGCCGTCGGCGACCGCGTCGCAGGCGGTGATGCCGCCGAAGACGTTCACGAACACGGCGGTGACGGACGGGTCGGAGAGGATGACGGACAGGCCGTCGGCCATGATCTGCGCGGACGCGCCGCCTCCGATGTCGAGGAAGTCGGCGGGCCGCGCGCCGCAGCCCGCGACGACGTCGAGGGTGGACATGACGAGGCCCGCGCCGTTTCCGATGACGCCGACCTCGCCGTCGAGCTTGACGTAGTTGAGCCCCTTGGCGGCCGCGGCCGCCTCAAGGCCGCCCCTTTCCCGGTCCTGCGTCTCGTCTCTCGCGTCCCAACGTGCCTGCCGGAAGCGCGCGTTGTCGTCGAGGGTCACTTTTCCGTCAAGTGCGAGGATCTCCCCGCGCGCGGTGCGCACGAGCGGGTTGACCTCGACGAGCAGCGCGTCCTCGCGGATCAGTACGTTCCACAGCGCGGCCAGTGTGTCGGCCGCCGCGTCGGGCAGTCCCGCCGCGGCGGCGATCTCGGCGGCCTTCTGCCGGGGCACGCCTTCGAAGGGGTCGATCGGTACGCGGACCACCGCCTCGGGCCGGATGGCGGCCACCTCCTCGATGTCCATGCCGCCCTCGGCGGAGGCGATCGCGACGAATCGGCCCTGGGTGCGGTCGAGTACGTACGAGACGTAGAACTCGCTGTCGATCTCGACGGGTTGGGCCAGCATCACCGCGCCGACCGTGTGCCCCTTGATGTCCATGCCCAGGATCTGCCGGGCCGTCAGTTCCGCAGCGGCCGGGTCGGCGGCGAGTTTCACGCCACCCGCCTTGCCCCGGCCGCCGGTCTTGACCTGGGCTTTCACGACGACGCGACCGCCCAGACGCTCGGCGCACGCGCGTGCCTCCTTGGCCGAGTCGGTGACTTCGGCGCGCGGCACCAAGATGCCGTATTCCTCGAAGAGTTGCCTTGCCTGGTGCTCGTACAGGTCCATTTCCGGCTCCTGTCTGGAAAGTGCCGCACGCCCCCTGGACACCACCCACCGGATGCGGGATAACAAGCTTCATACAGTATTCGTCGACTGTATGCAATGTACTGCGAGGGCGCCCCGAGCGCGGAACAGCGCACTCCAACTCCCCTACGAAGGGACAGGACTTCGCCATGCCCGACGACAGCAGCGACAACAACACCCTCATCTCCGGTGGGCATCTGGTCGCCAAAGCTCTCAAGGCGGAGGGTGTGGAGGTCATCTACACCCTTTGCGGCGGCCACATCATCGACATCTACGACGGTTGCGTCGACGAGGGGATCGATGTCGTCGACGTACGCCACGAGCAGGTCGCCGCCCACGCGGCCGACGGATACGCGCGGATCACCGGCAAACCCGGCTGCGCCGTGGTGACGGCGGGCCCCGGCACCACCGACGCCGTCACCGGCGTCGCGAACGCCTTCCGCGCGGAGTCCCCGATGCTGTTGATCGGCGGCCAGGGAGCCCACACCCAGCACAAGATGGGCTCACTGCAGGACCTGCCGCACGTCGACATGATGACGCCCGTCACTAAGTTCGCCGCGACCGTGCCGGACACCGCGCGCGCGGCCGACATGGTGTCCATGGCGTTTCGCGAGTGCTACCACGGCGCTCCGGGACCCTCCTTCCTGGAGATCCCCCGCGACGTGCTCGACGCCAAGGTCCCCGCGGACAAGGCACGCGTCCCGCGCGCGGGGCACTACCGTGCCTCGACCCGCTCGGCGGGCGACCCCGAGGCGATCGAGAAGCTCGCCGACCTCCTCGTGCACGCCGAGAAGCCCGCCATCCTCCTGGGCAGCCAGGTGTGGACGACGCGCGGCACGGCGGAGGCCATCGAGCTCGTCCGCGCCCTCAACGTGCCCGCCTACATGAACGGCGCGGGACGCGGCACACTGCCTCCCGGAGACCCGCACCACTTCCAGCTCTCGCGGCGCTACGCCTTCTCCAACGCCGACCTCATCGTCATCGTGGGCACGCCCTTCGACTTCCGCATGGGATACGGAAAACGCCTCTCTCCGGAGGCGACGGTCGTCCAGATCGACCTCGACTACCGCACGGTCGGCAAGAACCGCGACATCGACCTCGGCATCGTGGGCGACGCGGGCCTTGTCCTGAAGTCCGTGACGGCGGCCGCCTCCGGTCGCGTCAACGGAGGCGCGTCCCGGCGCAAGGAGTGGCTCGACGAGCTGCGGGCCGCAGAGCAGACGGCCCTCGAGAAGCGGCTGCCGAGCCTCAGGTCCGACGCCTCCCCCATCCATCCGTACCGCCTGGTGAGCGAGATCAACGACTTCCTCACCGAAGACTCGATCTACATAGGCGACGGCGGCGACATCGTCACCTTCTCCGGGCAGGTCGTCCAGCCCAAGTCGCCGGGCCACTGGATGGACCCGGGACCGCTCGGCACGCTCGGCGTCGGCGTGCCCTTCGTGCTCGCCGCCAAGCAGGCACGGCCCGACAAGGAAGTGGTGGCCCTCTTCGGAGACGGCGCCTTCAGCCTCACCGGCTGGGACTTCGAGACGCTCGTGCGCTACAACCTGCCGTTCGTCGGCATCGTCGGCAACAACTCCTCGATGAACCAGATCCGTTACGGCCAGAAGGCCAAGTACGGCACGGAGCGCGAACGGGTCGGCAACACCCTCGGGGACGTCCACTACGACAAGTTCGCCCAGATGCTGGGCGGTTACGGCGAGCAGGTCCGCGACCCCGCCGACATCGGCCCGGCGCTGCGCCGCGCCCGCGAGTCCGGCAAGCCCTCGCTGATCAACGTGTGGGTCGACCCGGACGCGTACGCCCCCGGAACCATGAACCAGACCATGTACAAGTGAGGTGACACGGCCGTGACCAAGGCTCTCGAAGGCATCCGCGTCCTGGACATGACCCATGTCCAGTCCGGTCCCTCCGCCACCCAGCTCCTCGCCTGGCTCGGTGCGGACGTGGTGAAGCTGGAGGCACCGACCGGGGACATCACGCGCAAGCAGTTGCGCGACCTGCCGGACGTGGACTCGCTCTACTTCACGATGCTCAACTGCAACAAGCGGAGCATCACCCTCAACACCAAGACCGAGCGCGGCAAGGAGCTCCTCACCGAGCTGATCCGCCGCTCGGACGTGATGGTCGAGAACTTCGGCCCGGGCGCCGTGGACCGCATGGGCTTCACCTGGGAGCGCATCCAGGAGATCAACCCGCGCGTCGTCTACGCCTCGATCAAGGGCTTCGGAGACGGGCCCTACACCAACTTCAAGGCCTACGAGGTCGTCGCCCAGGCCATGGGCGGCTCCATGTCGACCACCGGCTTCGAGGACGGCCCGCCGCTCGCCACGGGCGCGCAGATCGGTGACTCCGGGACCGGCATCCATGTCGTCGCCGGCATTCTGGCCGCCCTCTTCCAGAGGGAGAACACCGGCCGCGGACAGCGCGTGAACGTCGCCATGCAGCACGCCGTGCTCAACCTGTGCCGCGTCAAGCTGCGCGACCAGCAGCGCCTCGCGCACGGGCCGCTCGCCGAATACCCCAACGACGACTTCGGGGACGAGGTGCCCCGCTCCGGCAACGCCTCCGGCGGCGGGCAGCCCGGGTGGGCCGTCAAGTGCGCTCCCGGAGGGCCCAACGACTACGTGTACGTCATCGTGCAGCCCGTCGGCTGGAAGCCCATCACGGAGCTCATCGGACGCCCCGAACTCGCCGAGGACCCCGAGTGGGCCACCCCCGAGGCGCGGCTTCCGCAGCTCACCAAGATGTTCCAGCTCATCGAGGAGTGGTCCTCGACGCTGCCCAAGTGGGAGGTCCTGGAGCGCCTCAACGCCCACAACATCCCGTGCGGCCCGATCCTGTCCACCAAGGAGATCATCGAGGACGCCTCGCTTGTGACCAACGAGATGGTCGTCGAGGTCCCGCACCCCGAGCGCGGCTCGTTCACCACCGTGGGCTCGCCGCTGAAGCTCTCCGACTCCCCCGTGAACGTGGTCAGTTCGCCGCTGCTCGGCGAGCACAACGAAGAGGTGTTCATCGGCGAGCTCGGCCTCGGCGACGAGGAACTGCGCCTGCTCAAGTCGAACGGAGTGATCTGATTGAGTGCCCAGGACCACCTGAGCGCGCAGGACCGCCCGAGCGGGGACAAGCGCCTGAGTGGGGATGACCGCCTGAGTGGGGATGACCGCCGCACCCGGGTGCGGACACTGCTCGACTCCGTACGCGCCGACGGGCGTACGTCGCTGACGGCACCCGAGGGCAAGGTGCTCGCGGACGCGTACGGAATCGCCGTCCCCGGGGAGGAGCTGGCGCGGGACGTCGACGAGGCCGTGGCGCACGCCGCGCACTTCGGCGGGCCCGTAGTCCTGAAGATCGTCTCGCCGGACATCCTGCACAAGACCGACGCGGGCGGTGTGGTCGTGGGCGTGCAGGGCTCCGCGGACATCCGGGAGGCCTTCCACCGGATCGTCGCCAACGCGCGTGCGTACGCGCCCGATGCACGCATCGACGGCATACAGGTGCAGGAGCTGCTGCCGTCGGGCCCGGACGCGCAGGAGGTGATCGTCGGGGCGGTCACCGACCCCACCTTCGGGAAGGTCGTCGCCTTCGGTCTCGGCGGAGTGCTCGTCGAGGTCCTCAAGGACGTCACGTTCCGCCTGGCGCCCGTCGACGCCGACGAGGCCCTCTCGATGCTCGACTCGATCGGCGCGGCCGAGATCCTGCGCGGGGTGCGGGGCGCCCAAGGAGTGGACCGGTGGGCGCTGGCCGAGCAGATACGCCGGGTGTCCCAACTGGTCACCGACTTCCCCGAGATCGCGGAGGTCGACCTCAATCCGGTCATCGCGACTCCGCAGGGCGCGCTCGCCGCCGACATCCGCGTCATCCTCGCCACCGAGCAGCCCAAGCAGCGGCGAAAGTACACGCGCGACGAGATGCTGGCCTCGATGCGGCGGCTCATGGAGCCACGCTCCGTCGCCGTCATCGGCGCGTCCAACGAGCCGGGGAAGATCGGCAACTCGGTGATGCGCAACCTCATCGACGGCGGCTTCTCCGGGGAGATCCATCCGGTGAACCCCCGGGCCGATGACATCTTGGGCCGCAAGGCGTACAAGAGTGTTACGGACGTCCCTGGTGAGGTGGATGTGGCGGTCTTCGCGATCCCCGCCAAGTTCGTCGCGGCCGCGCTCGAGGAGGTCGGGCGCAAGCGCATCCCGAACGCCGTCCTCATCCCCTCGGGGTTCGCCGAGACCGGTGAACACGCCCTCCAGGACGAGATCGTGGCGATCGGGGAACGTCACGGCGTGCGGCTCCTCGGGCCGAACATCTACGGCTACTACTCGACGTGGCAGAACCTCTGCGCCACGTTCTGCACGCCCTACGACGTCAAGGGCCCGGTGGCGCTCACCTCGCAGTCCGGCGGCATCGGGATGGCCATCCTCGGCTTCGCACGCACCACGAAGACGGGTGTCTCGGCGATCGTCGGACTCGGCAACAAATCGGACCTCGACGAGGACGACCTGCTGACGTGGTTCGGCGAGGACCCCAACACCCAATGCATCGCCATGCACTTGGAGGACCTCAAGGACGGCCGGGCCTTCGTGGAGGCCGCGCGCGCCACCGTGCCGAAGAAGCCCGTCGTGGTCCTCAAGGCGGGCCGCACCGCCGCGGGCGCGAAGGCCGCCGGCTCGCACACGGGCGCCCTCGCGGGCGACGACGCCGTCTACGACGACATCCTGCGGCAGGCCGGAGTCATCCGGGCCCCGGGGCTCAACGAGATGCTGGAGTACGCGCGGGCGCTGCCGGTCCTGCCGACGCCCAAGGGCGACAACATCGTCATCATCACCGGGGCGGGCGGCTCGGGCGTGCTGCTCTCCGACGCGGTGACTGACAACGGCCTGAGGCTCATGGAGATCCCGGCCGACCTGGACGCGGCCTTCCGGAAGTTCATCCCGCCGTTCGGCGCCGCGGGCAATCCCGTCGACATCACCGGCGGCGAGCCCCCCTCGACGTACGAGGCGACGATCCGGCTCGGCCTGGAGGATCCGCGCATCCACGCGCTCGTACTGGGCTACTGGCACACCATCGTCACCCCTCCCATGGTCTTCGCAGAACTAACGGCCCGCGTGATCGCCGAGTTCCGTGGACGCGGCATCGACAAGCCCGTCGTCGCGTCGCTCGCGGGCGACGTCGAGGTGGAGGAGGCCTGCCAGTACCTCTTCGAGCGAGGCGTCGTGGCGTACCCGTACACGACGGAGAAGCCGGTCGCCGTACTCGGCGCGAAGTACCGGTGGGCCCGGGCGGCCGGGCTTCTGGACGGCGGCCGGGCCGTTGGAGGGCAGTCGATGACGTGACCGGTGCGGGAGCCGGCCGGCGGTGCGCGTCGGCCGGCCCCGGGACCCGTGCGCACACGAAAGGAATTGGACAGGGGGCGCTGGCCAGGATCTTTTCGACGCAAGGGGTGCTCAAGCGACATGACGACAACCGACATACGCACCGCCGTCCCCTACCGGGAGGTGACGGACTCCAACGGCCGGATGTATCGGGTCGGCGAGACCGACATCGACATCATGGGCCGCAAGCGGAAATGGATGGTCATCCTGCCGTGGGTGGGCATGATGGGCATCAGCTCGGCCGAGTACGCGTTCGCCTCCGCCGAGGACACACTGCACACCGCGCATTCCTGGAGCAGTCTGCACATCTTCTGGATGCTCGGGGTCTGGGTCTTCTTCCAGGCCGCGGTGGCCTTCCCTGCGGGCAAACTGCGGGAGAGCGGGAAGCTACCGGCACGCTGGGCCATGATGTTCGGCGCACTCGGCACACTGTTGGGCTATCTGTCACTGGCGTTCGCGCCGCACGTGGTCGTCGCCTACATCGGCTTCGGCATGTTCAGCGGCATGGGCGCCGGCATGGTTTATGCCACCTGCGTGAATATGGTCGGCAAATGGTATCCGGAACGAAAGGGAGGAAAGACCGGATTCGTCAACGGCGGATTCGCCTACGGCTCGGTGCCGTTCGTTTTCATCTTCACCGGATTCATGGACCTGACGAACTTCCGCTGGGTGCTCGTGTCCGTCGGCCTCTTCCTGGCGGCGATGGTCGCCGTGGCGGGCTACTACTTCCAGGATCCGCCGAAGAACTGGTGGCCGGCCGACGTGGACCCGCTGCGGCCGCCGGACGACCCACGGGCCAGGCGCGCCCTGGAGATGAACCCGCCCGCCGTGAAGCAGTACACGCCGAGGGAGGCGTGGCAGACCGGTCGAGTCGGGCTGATGTGGTTCTGTCTGCTCTGCACCTCGGGTGTGAACATCTTCGGCATCGCGTTCCAGGTGGACATCGGAGAGGACGCCGGATTCGCCGGCGGAATCGTCGCCACGGCCATGTCCCTCAAGGCGATTGTCAACGGCACCGGTCGCGGCGTGATCGGCTGGCTCTCGGACCGCTACGGGCGCAAGCGCTGCCTCATCTTCGTCTGCATCGTCCTCGGACTCTCGCAGTACGGAATCCTGTGGTCGGCGGAGATCAAGAACCTGCCACTGTTCCTGATCTTCTCCAGCATCTCCGGCTTCGGCGGAGGCGCCATCTTCCCGATGTTCGCGGCCATGACGGCGGACTATTTCGGGGAGAACAACAACGCCTCCAACTACGGCCTGGTGTACAGCTCCAAGCTGGTCTCCGGACTTCTCGGATCCGGCATGGGTGCCGTCGTGGTGAGCAACTGGGGCCACACCGGCGCATTCACTCTGGCCGGGTCCATTTCCCTGTTCGCCGGATTCATCGCGCTCTTCCTTTCCCAGCCGGGAAGGCCGAAATCCAAGGACATCAAACCCAATCCACAACCCCTCGGTGAGGAGATGGCTTGATATGACGGCGGAGCCCATCGCCGGAAAGAACGCGCCGGGCAGCACTGACGCGTCGCACCATTCGCACGAGCCGCAGCAGTCCAGGAAGTCGCAGCAGTCGCACAGAGAGATCACGGACGAACGCGGGCGTGTGTACCGCGTCGGCGAGAGCGACCGGGACATCCTCGGCCGTCCCCGCTGGACGATGGTGGTCCTCCCCTGGGTGGCCATGATCGCCATCAGTGTCTTCGAGTACGCCTACGGGGCCGCCGAGGACACCCTGTCCGCGGCGCATCACTGGACGTCGTCGAACACCTTCTGGGTGCTGAGCGTCTGGATCTTCTTCCAGGCGGGTGTCTCCTTCCCGGCCGGGAAGCTGCGCGAGAAGGGCGTCCTGACGAGCCGCAAGGCCATGCTGGTGGGCTCGGTCCTGTCGCTGCTCGGGTTCGTCAGCCTCAGTCACGCACCCAACGTGGCGGCGGCGATGGTCGGCTTCGGCCTGCTCGGCGGGGTCGGCTCGGGGTTGATCTACTCGACGTGCGTGAACATGGTCGGCAAGTGGTACCCCGAGCGGCGCGGCGGCAAGACGGGCTTCGTCAACGGAGGGTTCGCCTACGGAGCGGTGCCCTTCATCTTCCTGTTCTCGTACGGCTTCGACACGTCCAACTACCGCACGGTGCTGGACCTGGTGGGCTTCTACGTCCTCGCCGTGACCCTGGTGGCGGGCATGTTCTTCAAGGATCCGCCGAAGAACTGGTGGCCGGCCGACGTGGACCCGCTGCGGCCCAGCAGCGACCCGCGCACGGCCGTGGCACTGGCCAAGAACCCGCCCTCGGTACGGCAGTTCACCCCTGGTGAGGCGTTACGCACCGGAGTGGTGCCGCTGATGTGGGTGTGCATACTGTGCTGCGCCGGAGTGTCGATCTTCGGGATCTCCTTCCAGGTGCCGTTCGCCAAGGAGATGGGTTTCGGCCCGCTGATCGCGGCGTCGTCGATGGGCGTCATGTCGGTGATCAACGGCACGGGGCGTGGCGTGGTGGGCTGGCTCTCCGACCGCCTCGGACGGCAGCGCACCCTGACGTACGTGTGCGTGGCCCTGGCCATGGCACAGTTCGGCGTCCTCTGGGCGGGCGAGATGCACAACCAGCCGCTGTTCCTGGCCTTCGCCTTCCTGTCGGGCTTCGCGGGCGGCGCGTTCTATCCGCTGTTCGCGTCGCTCGTACCCGACTACTTCGGAGAGAACAACAACGCGTCCAACTACGGCATGGTCTACAGCGCGAAGCTCGTGAGCGGCCTCTTCGGAGGCGGCATGGGTGCGATGGTCGTGGACTCCTGGGGCTATGTCGGCGCCTACACGATGGCCGGTGCGGTGTCGCTGCTCGCGGCGGGGCTGTCCCTGCTGCTGCGGCAACCGGGGGTCCCACGCGCGCGGGCGATCGCGGCATAGCGTCCCCGCCGTGTGTTCCAGGGGGAGGCGGTTCCACTCACCGTGACTGGCGGGTGGAACCCCCTCCCCCTGTGTGCGCGGCCCCACCGCGACTCAGTCGCCGCAGCGCTCCCGCAGGGAGTGCAGGTGCGCGCTGGACTTCCGGGCGAACGCGTAGGACTCCGCGGGATTGTCGTGCTCGGCCTGCCAGTGGTGGTAGCGGCGCCCGCCGTGCGTGCGGGCGGTCACCTTCGACAGGAACCTCTTGTAGTCGATGTTTCCGTCCCCGACGTCCACCATGCGGTAGCCGTCGCGGGCGGAGTCGTCACGGATGCCGTCCTTGACGTGGAACAGCGGGTAGCGGTGCGGCCGCTTCAGGACGTAGTCCAGCGGGTCGAAGGGCCGCGGTGTGCCGTCCACCTGCTTGCCGAAGCGGAACTGGGCCGAGTACGCCCAGTAGATGTCCATCTCCAGGTACACGTAGTCCGGATCGGTCTCGGACAGCAGCACGTCGTAGAGGCGCACGCCCGGCTTGTCCGTGGCGAAGGAGAACTCCTCGGCGTGATTGTGCTGGTAGAACTTCATGCCCCGCGCGCGTGCCGCCTCGCCGTACGTGTTGAAGTCCTCCGCGGCCCGCTTCCACGCGTCGACGGTAGCGCCGTACCGGAAGGGCCCCGAGGCGGTGCCGATGTGCTTCAGGCCGAGCGCCTCGGCGTCGTCGAGGACCTTGGTGAGGTTCTGCGCGAACGTGTACGCGTTCGGGTTGCCGTTGTCGTAATAGCCGACGTGGCTTCCGATCGGGTGCAACCCGTGATCACGGGCGAGCCGCTTGAGCTGCGCGAGGGTGATGGGGCCGGCGGAGCCCTGGGTGTACCCGGCGAACTCGACCTCGTCGTACCCGTATCTCTCCAACTCGGCGAAGACGGTCGCGAACCCGGCGGTGGAGACCTTGTCGCGGAGGCTGTAGAGCTGGACGCCCAGGCGGCCCGGCGGCAGGACGGGACGGCCGCGGCCCTTGCCCGACGCCTGCGCTTCGGCGGAGCCCGTGGCGGCGGTCGCCGGGCTCGCGGCGGCCGCGGTGCCGACGAGGGCGGCCGCGCTCGCGCCCGCCGCGACGCCGAGCATGCCGCGCCGGCTGAGTCTGTGGGCGAGTTCGGGGTCGTCCGGTGTGTGCTTGCGGGTCATGTGGTTCTCCCTGCAGTGGAGGTCGGGGGCGGATCAGGGATGGGTTCGAATCGCGGATCAGGGCGGGATCAGGGGCGGACCCTGATGGCGTGGGCCGTGCCCTCTGGTTCAGTGGAAATCGTTCGGAACGCGGCTCGAACGTGATGCGGGACGCGGCGGACACAGCGCTGGTCCCGTGCGGATCTCGCGGTGCGCCACCGCCACGGACATCACGGTGCGGACCGCGGGGTTCAGTGCAGGCCTGCGAGCCGGAGCAGCAGTGATTTCACATCGGTGGCGTCGACGTGGCCGGTGACGGCGTGGGGGGTGGAGCAGAGGATGAGTGGGCTTTCGTTGGAGTTTGTGGGGAGGCGGCCGTGGCTGCCGCGAATAGGTGAGGGGTCCAGGGGAACGACCGCCATGCGGTAGCGCATGCCGAGCTTCTTGCGGGCCAGGGCGCCCGCGGCCTTGAGCCGCACATAGGGGTCCTGGGGGTCCATGAAGAGCTCGACGGGGTCGTAGCCGGGCTTGCGGTGGATCTCGACGAGCTGCGCGAAGTCGGGCGCGCGGGCGTCGTCGAGCCAGTAGTAGTACGTGAACCAGGCGTCGGGCTCCGCGATGGCGACGAGTTCCCCGGAGCGGGGGTGGTCGAGGTGGTGGGCCTTCTTGCCCTCGTCGTCGAGGAGCTGCTCGATGCCGGGCAGCCCGTCGAGGGCGGCGCGGGTGGCCTCCAGGTCCTCGGGGCGGCGCACGTAGATGTGGGCGATCTGATGGTCGGCGACGGCGAAGGCGCGGGACGCCATCGGGTCGAGGTATTCCATGCCGTCCTGGGTGTGGACTTCGAGGAGTCCGGCGCGGCGCAGGGCGCGGTTGATGTCGATGGGCCGGCTCACACGGGTGATGCCGTACTCGGACAGGGCGACGACGGTGCGGCCTTCCGTCTTCGCCTGGTCCAGGAGGGGGGCGAGGGTGGTGTCCAGGTCGGCGGCGGCCTGGTGTGAGCGCGGGTCGTCGGGGCCGAAGCGCTGCAGGTCGTAGTCGAGGTGAGGGAGGTAGCACAGGGCCAGGTCGGGGTGCCGGGTGGTGAGGATGTGGCGGGTGGCGTCCACGATCCATTGGCTGGAGACGATGTCGGCGCCCGGGCCCCAGAAGTGGAAGAGGGGGAACGTGCCGAGTTTGTCGGTGAGTTCGTCGTGCAGGGCGGGTGGCCGGGTGTAGCAGTCGGGCTCTTTGCGGCCGTCGGCGTAGTAGACGGGACGGGGGGTGACGGTGAAGTCGGTGTCGGCGCCCATGGCGTACCACCAGCAGATGTTGGCGACGGTGTAGCCGGGGTGCGCGCGGCGGGCGGCGTCCCAGAGTTTGTCGCCGGCGACGAGGCCGTTGTGCTGGCGCCACAGCAGGACGTCGCCGAGTTCGCGGAAGTACCAGCCGTTGCCGACGATGCCGTGCTCGGCGGGGTGGGTGCCGGTGAGGAAGGTGGACTGGGCGGCGCAGGTGACGGCGGGCAGGACGGTGCCCAGCGGCGCCTGGGAACCGGACCTGGCCAGGGCGGTGAGGTGGGGCATGTGGTCGAGCAGCTGGGGGGTGAGGCCGACGACGTCGAGGACGAGCAGCGGGGTCGGCCCGCCCGGCGCGGGAGGTGTCATGGCAGTTCCTTCAGGCCGAGGTCCGTCAACAGGTCACGGGCGAGGGTGAGTTCGGCGGCGATCCCGTCGGCGAGCTGGGGGCGGGCGCGCGGGCGCAGTTCGGGCGGGAGCGCCTGCCAGGTGTAGGTCTCGACCTCGAGGTGGCGGGTGCGCGGGTGCGGTCCGCCGACGAGCCGGGTGAGTGTGTCCTTGAGGACGGGGAGCGTGGAGGTGAGCGGTGCGGCGGGGGTCGCGTGCAGCGGGACGTGGAAATGCGCGCGCCAGGGCGCCGAGTCCGGCAGAGCCTGCCGGGTGAGGGCTTCGCCCAGGTCGTCGGTGCCGCGCAGGGCGGTGGCGACGAGGGTCCCACCGGTCGTGGGGCCCTCGGGTTCACGGGGCAGGGTGCGGGTCTGGTGCAGGAAGCGGGGTTCGTCGAAGGCGGCGAGCGCCGCGCGTACTTCCGGCAGATGGGGGTGTTCGGCGTGCAGGGCGGCGGAGAGCTGGGACTTGACGACGGGGATGTCGGCGGCGGCGAGGGCGTCGAGCGCGGTCCCCGGGTCCTCGAAGGAGGTGGCGAGGTGGCAGGTGTCGACACAGATGCCGATGCGGTCGTGACCGACCGCGGCGAGGGGGGCGATGGCGTCGCCGGTGGTCTCGACGGTGCAGCCCGGTTCGGGTTCGAGGCCGATGCGGATGGACTTGCCGGTCAGTTCGGCCAGGGCGTCCAGGCGTTGGGCCAGCGTGACGAGGGCCGCTCGGGCTTCCTCGGCGCGGGCTGCGTCGAAGGTGGTGCGCCAGCCGAGCGGAAGGGTGGAGATGGTGCCCTCGGTGACGTCGTCCGGCAGCAACTGGGCGAGGACCCGGGCCAGGGCGGTGGTGTGGGCGAGGCGTTCGGGGTCGGCCCAGTCCGGCTTGTAGACGCGGTACTTGACCTCTTCGGCGCCGAAGCCCTCATAGGGGAAGCCGTTGAGGGTGACGACTTCCAGGCCGCGCCGGTCGAGTTCCGTGCGCAGTCCGCGCAGCGCGGCCGGGTCGGTGACCAGGGCGTGCGCGGCGTCCTTGGCCAGCCACAGGCCGATTCCGATGCGGTCGCGGCCGAGCCGCTTGCGGACGGGCTCGCAGTGGTCGCGCAGTTGCGCCAGGACGCCGTCGAGGGTCTCGGCGGGGTGCACGTTCGTGCAGTAGGCGAGGTGGACGGTGGACCCGTCAGGGTGGCGGAAGCGCATGGCTCACGCACCGCCGCGAAGGATGGAGTTGCCCTCGTGGGTGTCCGTGACGTCCGTGTCCGTGACGTCCAGGGCGAGGCGGCCGCTGAGTCCGTAGAAGGCCACGGGGTTACGCCACAGCACCTGGTCGACGTCGTCGTCGGAGAACCCGGCGTCCAGCATGGCGTCGCCGACCTTGCGGGTCTTCAGCGGATCGCTCTTGCCCCAGTCCGCGGCCGAGTTGACCAGGACCTTCTCCAGGCCGTGGGTGTGCAGGATCGCCACCATCCGGTCCTCGTCCATCTTGGTGTCCGGATAGACGGAGAAGCCGAGCCAGCAGCCCGCGTCCTTGGCCTCCTTCACCGTGGTCTCGTTGAGGTGGTCGATCAGGACCCGCTCCAGGGGCAGCTCGGACTCCCGTACGACGTCGAGGGTGCGGCGCAGGCCCGCCAGCTTGTCGCGGTGTGGGGTGTGCACCAGGGCGGGCAGCTCGTGGTCGGCGGCGAGCTGCAACTGGGTGGCGAGGGCGGTGTCCTCAGCGGGGGTCATGGAGTCGTAGCCGATCTCACCGACGGCGACGACGTTGTCCTTGACGAGATAGCGGGGCAACAGGTCGAGGACGGGCGTGCACCGCGGGTCGTTCGCCTCCTTGGGGTTGAGGGCGATGGTGCAGTGGTGCGCGATGCCGTACTGGGCGGCGCGGAAGGGTTCCCAACCCAGGAGGGAGTCGAAGTAGTCGACGAAGGACGCGGGCGAGGTGCGGGGCTGGCCGAGCCAGAACGCGGGCTCGACGACGGCGCGGACACCGGCCTCGTACATCGCCTCGTAGTCGTCGGTGGTGCGGGAGGTCATGTGGATGTGGGGGTCGAAGATACGCATCAGGACTCCTGCTCCTCGCCGGTGGACGTCGAAGGGGCCGCGATGGGCGCGGGGGCGGTCGGGCCGGCCTGGCTGGTCGGTGCCAGGCCGTCGGGGCCGCCGGTGTCGGCGGACGCCTGGCCATCGGGGCCGGAGGGTGCCTGGCCGTCCGTGCCAGTGGGTGCCGGGGCCCCGCGGCCGTTGGCTGCCGACGGGTCGGTCAGGGCCAGGACGCGGTACAGATCGCCGGGGACTTTGCGGCCGGCGGCGGTGCGTTCGTCGGCGTAGTCGCCGAGCATGCGGGCCAGTTCGGCGTCCGCCCGGGCGCGGCGCGCGAGCCCGGCGACGGCGTCCACGGGCACCCCGGTGAACAGGCACTTGAGGACGGCTTGGCGCCAGTCGTGCGGGGCCAGGTGCGTGGCGGCGTAGGGGCCGAGGGCGGCGGCGACGAGGCGGGTGTCGTTGGTGCGCAGCGCGTCCTCGATCAGGGGCAGCGCGTCGGGGCCCGGTACCAGACGCGGCAGGGAGCGCAGTACGGCGCGGCGTTCGGTGGCGGTGCCCTGTTCGTAGAGCCTGGTCAGGGTGCCGGTCCCGGCATGGGCGGCGTACAGGAGGAGCAGCCGGGCGGTGTCGGCGTGGTCGGGGCCGCAGCGGCGGCCGGCCTCGGCGAAGCGCAGCTCCCAGACGGGGGTGGTGGCGGGTGCAGAGGGCCGGGCGGAGCCGGGGGGCACTCCGGCAACGGCTCCGGCGGCCTCGGCGGGTCCGGTGGCCTCGGCTCCGGAGACTCCGGTCGTCTCGGCGGCTTCGGTGGCTTCGGCGGAGGCGTGCGTGGTGGCTTCGTCGGTGGCCTGGTCCAGCCAGGCGCGGGCGGCGCCGCCGAGGACGGTGTCGAGGTGGGAGCGGAGGTCGGCGACGGCGGGGAGCTCGGTCACGAGGTTCCTCCTGGGGCTGAGGCCTCGTGGGCCGTCGGCGGGGTGGCGGCGAGCTCGTCCGCTCGGCGCAGGAACTCAAGGGATTGGGAGGCGAGTTGGGGGCCCGCGTGGGAGTGGCGGGGCAGTTCGACGACGGTGAGGCCCTGGTAGCCGGTGGCGGCAAGGGCGCGCAGGACGGGCGGGAAGTCGATCTCGCCGTCGCCGAACGGCAGGTGTTCGTGGACGCCGCGGCGCATGTCCTCGATCTGGACGTGCCGCAGCCAGGGCGCGGCGGCACGGACGCAGTCGGCGGGCGACTGCGGCTCCAGGCACTGGCAGTGGCCGATGTCGAGGGTCAGGCCGAGGGGTTCGGGGTCGCCGAGCAGGAGACGGAGGTGGTGGAAGTCGGCGAGCGTGCCGAGCAGATGGCCGGGTTCGGGCTCGATGGCGAGCGGTACACCGGCGCCGGTCGCGGCGTCGAGGACGGGGGCGAGCGTGTCGGCGAGGCGCTGCCAGGCGGTGGCCTCGGGGGTGCCGTCGGGGGTGATGCCGCTGAAGCAGTGGACGGCGTGGGCGTCCAGGTCGGCGGCGACCTGGACGGCGCGGATGAGCAGGCGTACGCGGTCGGCGCGGCGCTGGGGATCGGGGTCGAGCAAGGAGGGGCCGTGTTTGCGGCGAGGATCGAGGACGTAGCGGGCGCCCGTCTCGACGGTGGCGGTCAGGCCGAGCCTGGTCAGCCGCCGGGCGACACGGCGGGTGCGGGCGGCCAGGTCGGGGGCGAGGGGGTCGAGGTGCATGTGGTCGAGGGTCAGGCCGACACCGGAGTAGCCGAGGTCGGCGAGCAGCCCGAGGGCGTCGTCGAGCCGGAGGTCGGTGAGCCCGTTGGTGCCGTAGCCGAACCGGAGCCGGTTGGGGGCGCCCTCCGCGGCCGGTTCGCCCGCGACTCCCGCACCGCTGCCCACGGTTCCGGCGCCGCCGCCCATGGCTTCGTCGCCGCTCACGTGACGCTCACCTTGCGGGCGAAGCGGCGGGCCGCGGGGGCGAGGGCAGCCGTGAACAGGGCACTGCCGAGTGATCCGGAACGGGCTGCGAGGGCGGCCTGGAGCGGGATCAGGGCGCGGATGCCGCCGCCGACGGCGCGTTGGGTCAGGGGAGGTGAGGGGTTCAGGGCCGCGTGCAGGTAGGGCCGAGCGGCCGTGGTCGCGTAGGCCGCGGTGAGGGCGACGGTGGTGCCCGGCAGGGCGGCGGTGGCTGCGGTCCGCCGGCCTGCCGGGGGTCGGGGGGAGTACGCGACGGCGTGGCCGAGGGCGAGGGTGGTGGCGAGGGCACCCAGCGGGGCTCCGGTCGAACCACCTTGGGTCTCGTGGCGGGAGACCGCGGTCACGGCGAGGGTGTGGGCGGCGAGGGTGCCTGCGGCGGGCAGGGCGGAGAGGACAACTGCTCCTGTCGTGCAGGCGGCTGCCCCTCCGGGACGGACGGCTGCCCCTCCGGGCCGTGCGGCGCGGGCGGCTGCCGCCGGGCCCGACCGGTGGTGCCCCTTGGCCGCGGCCGTGGCCAAGGCCCTGGTGACACCCGTGCCCGTGGCGGTGCCCCCGGCCCTGGTCGCACCCGCGCTCGCAGCCGTGATGGCGGCCGTGCTCGCACCCGTCGTCGCAGCCGTGCTCGCACCCGCGATGGTGGGCTTCCTCGCACCCGTCGTCGCGGCCGTCCTCGCAGCCACGGTGGCGGATGTCCTCGCGCCCGCGGTGGCGGGCCCGCTCGCAGCCGCGGTGGCCGCCGTGGCCGTGGCCCCCAGCAGCAGGTCGAGGCCTCGCGCCGCCGCCATCGCCACCGGTCCCGCGGGGGTGCGTTTGAGGCCCAGGTCGTAGGCCCAGACCGTGCCGGCCAGGGCGGTGGCGGTGGCCAGGGCGGGGCGGCCCGCGCGGGCGGCCAGGGCCAGGCCGCCGGCGGTGAGTGCGACCGCTGCGGTGAGCGCGGCGGTGGGGGTGACGCGGCCCGACGGGAGGGGGCGGTGCGGGCGGTCGACGGCGTCCTCGGCGCGGTCGGCCCAGTCGTTGAGGGCCATGCCGGCTTCGTACAGACAGAGGGAGGAACCGATGGCGAGGAAGGTGCCCCGGCTGGGGCGCAGGCCCGTCGCCGCGGCACCCGCCAGGGCGTCGCCGGGGACGGTGAACAGGGCGGGCAGGCGCAGGAGTTCGGCCCAGGCGCGGAGGTTCATGAGGCCTCCCCGAGCCGCACCGACACCTGCGATACCCGCACCGCTACCGGCGCCTGCGCAAGCACCGGGTCCGGCACCGGCAGCACCTGCGCCCTTGCCTGCGTCTGCGCCCGCGCCGACACAAGTACCGGCTCCGCGACCGACACTGGCAGCTCCAGCTCCAGCGCCGCCACCGGTACCAGCACCGCCACTGGCGCCTGCGCCGGCCCCGGCCCCGGCACCCGCACCGGCCCCCCGCCAAGGGCCCTCATGCCTCGTCCCGAAGGCGAGCCGCGAAAGCGAGGAGGGCCATGTGCTGGTCCGGGAGGGCGGAGGAGGCGCCGGGGTCGGGGTCCTTGAAGTAGAAGGCGAGTTCGGGACGGGGGCCGGAGAGTCCGGTTTCGTGGGCGCGGGCGAGGAGGCGGGCCAGGTCGAGGATCAAGGGCGCGGCGAGTGCCGAGTCGCAGCCCTGCCAGGTGGTCTGGAGGGTCATGCGGGTGCCGAGGAAGCCTTCGAAGGCGATGTGGTCCCAGGCGGTCTTCCAGTCGCCGAGGGAGGGGACGTCGTCGATGTGGACCTCGCCCTCGGGGGCGGCGCCGAGGGTGTCGGCGAGGACGCGTTCCTTGCCCGCGTTCTTGGCGGCGGCCGCGCCGGGGTCGGCGAGGGCGGCGCCGTCGCCGCCGCCGAGGAGGTTGGTGCCGGACCAGGCGCGGACGGCGAGGGCGCGCTGGGCGAACATCGGGCCGAGGACGGACCGGAGCAAGGTCTGGCCGGTCTTGCCGTCGCGGCCGGCGAAGGGCAGGCGGGAGTCGGCGGCGAGGGCGGTGAGGTCGGGGTGGTGCAGGCCGGTTGAGGGGGTGAAGTTGGCGTAGGGGGCGCCGGCGCGCAGGGCGGCGGCGGCGTAGAGGGAGCTGGGGGGCAGTCGTTCGCCGTCGCCGGGGAGGGGTTCGGTGGAGGCGACGTTGATGACGACGACGCGGGCGAGACCGCGGCGGCGTCTGAAGTCGCGGATCTCGGCGGCGAAGGCGGTGATGAGTTCGTCGTCGGGGCGGGAGTCGCCGGGGAGGGGGCCGCCGGTGCGGATCTCGGTGTCGGCGGCGGCCAGTTCGGCGCGTACGGCAGCGGGCAGGCCGTGCGGCAGGACGCCCCCGGCGGCGAGTTGTTCGGCGCGTTTGGGCAGCGGGCACTCCACGGTGTCGTGCCCGCCGAAGACAAGGGAAGACAACGCCGGCAGTCCGCTGCCGGAGAAGGGAGGTGTCTCGGTGACCAGGCCGGTGGGCGGGTGCAGTCCCGCCGACATCGCGGCGCAGCCTGCGATGGCTGTCGTCGCGACGGAGCCGCGCGCTCCGATCAGCCACACCCCGGTCGGGGCGGCGGCGGAAGCGGTCGGGCCCGCGGTAGCAGTAGTGGACTCGGTGGACACGGCTGCCTCCTGTCGTCAGACACGTACGGTCATCACCCGCGCCTCGCGGTGCGGTGCCCCGCGCCGCGGGTCGCGGTGCGGGGCGGGCAAGACGGTGGGCGGAGGTCCGGCGTCCTCCGCCCACCGCCGTCTATCGGCCGCCCGTCTCCTTCCCGGCCTTGGCCGCGGGCAGCTCCTTCACCCGGATGTCGCGGAAGGTGACCTGGTCGTCGGCACCGTGGTTCTGGATGCCGATGTGGCCGTCACGCAGACTCCGCGCGGGATCGGTGTTGGTGTAGTCGTTGATCTTCACGCCGTTGAGCCAGATCTGCAGGTGCTCGCCCTCGACGCGGAGTTCGTAGGTGTTCCACTCCCCCGGCGGGTTGAGGGCCTTGTCGCGGGCGGCGAGGTCCGCGGACTTGAAGCCGTAGACGGAGCCGGTGGTCTTCTCCGGGACGTCGGTGGCGTCGATCTGGATCTCGTAGCCGTTGTTGACGGCCGTCCAGGGGTCGTCGGAGGGCGGGAAGCCCAGGAAGATCCCGGAGTTGTCGTCCTTGTCGGTGCCGGAAATCTTCCAGTCGAGCTTGAGGGAGTACGAGGCGAACTGCTTGGGCTGGTACCAGAGCAGGCCCATGCCGCCCGCAGAGGTGATGGTGCCGTCGTCCTTCCGCTCGAAGGAGCCGGGTCCGGCCTGCTTCCACCTGGCGAGGGAGTCCGCGGTGCCGTCGAAGAGCGGGGTGTAGCCCTGCTCGGGGCGGCAGTCGGCCTGGGCGGCGCCGACGGCGTAGCGGATGCCTCCGAGGAGGTGCCGGCGGAAGGCGGGGTCGGCGTAGGACTCCTTGGTGTGGCCGCCGCCGGTGTAGAAGGAGCGGCCGGGGGTTCCGTCGACGGATGCCTGGCACCAGGCGATGGGATGGTCGCCGCCCATCGAGCCGCCGCTGTAGGAGGACTCGTCGAGCGAGGCGAGGACGCGGGCGCGATCGCGCGGGTTGGAGCGGTAGTTGTACCACTCGTCGGTGCGCTCCCACACCGGCCCGAGGTGGGCGGTGGCGGGGTGGGCGTGGTCCTCGACGTCGACCTTGGCGCCCTGGATGGCCGGGTGGGACTGGAAGTAGGCGCCCGCGAGGCGGCCGTAGAAGGGCCAGTCGTACTCGGTGTCGGCGGCGGCGTGGACGCCGACGTAGCCGCCGCCCGCGCGGATGTAGCTCTCGAAGGCGGACTGCTGCTTGCCGTTGAGCACGTCGCCGGTCGTCGACATCCAGACGACGGCGTCGTAGCGGGAGAGGTTCTTCACGGTGAAGGCGCCGGCGTCCTCCGTCGCGTCGACGGTGAAGTCGTTGGCGGCGCCGAGTTGCTTGACGGCCGCGATGCCGTCGGGGATGGAGTCGTGGCGGAATCCGGCGGTCTTGGAGAAGACCAGGACGCGTTCGCCCGCCTTCTTGTCCTTGCCACCGGGGCTCTCGGAGTCCGGCTTGGAGGCGGCCGGGCCCGACACGCAGCCGATGAGCAGGGCGGCGGCCGCCGTGGCGGTGATCAGGCGTGCTGTCGCGCGCATGGGGTGGCCCCTTTCTCAGCTCGTGGTGAGGGTGAAGTCGTCGACGTCGTAGAGGGCGCCCGCGCCTTCGCCCTTGAAGACGAGGAAGAGGGTGGTCGTCCCGGCGGGTGCTCCGGCGAGGTCGGTGCTGACGTCGGTGTAGGTCTCCCAGGAGCCGGTGGGGTCGACCTTCGCGCTGCCGAGGAGCGTGCCGTCGGCCGAGCCGCTGCGGACCTCGAGGGTGCCGCCGGAGCCGGCGGAGGCGACGCGCGCGGTGAACTTCGTGGCGTTGCCGAGGATGTACGGCTTGAAGGACACCCAGTCGCCGTTGTGGATGTCGCCGACGGTCTTGCCGCCGTGCGCCGGGGTGTGGTTCACGACCGACACGCCCTGGGAGTCGCCGTAGTGCTCGCCCTGGCGGTGCTTGGGCTGGACGACGCTCTGGTCGTGGGTGGTCAGCGCGGGCTGGCCGTTGGCGCCCTTGTCGGTGTATTCGGCGTCGAAGACCCCGAAGATGTTCGCGTTCGGGTCGTGCTCGCCGTCCGCGGTCGTCTGCAGGGTGCCCTCGCAGCCGTTGGCGGAGGTGACGGGGTGGCCGTGGCTGTCGTGGCCGAGGATGTGGGTGACCTTGACCTTGGCGCAGTCGACGGGCCCGTCCTCGGGGTCGGTCACGGTCACCTTGAAGGGCACCTTGTCGCCGAAGGTGAAGAGCTGCCCGTCGCCGGGGAGTTCGAGCTTCACGGTGGGCGCGGTGTTGCCGACGGTGACGTGCGCGCTCGCGGTGCCGCTGCGGCCGGAGGGGTCCTTGGCGGTGACGGTCGCGGTGTGGACGCCGTTCTTGTCGTACGTGTGCGAGGGGTTCTGCTCGGTGGAGGTGGTGCCGTCACCGAAGTCCCAGGTGTACGTCAGCGCGTCGCCGTCGGCGTCGGTCGCCTCGGCCGTGAACTGGGTCTTCAGCGGGGCCTGGCCGCTGGTCACGGACGCCTCGGCCTCGACGACCGGCGAGTGGCCGCCGGTGGCGTTCTCGATGCGGTACAGGGCGGAGTTCTCGTCGCCGTTGAAGTAGCCGGTGCCGTAGTCGAGGACGTACAGGGCGCCGTCCGGGCCGAACTCCATGTCCATCACCTGGGTGCCCTTCCAGGGGAAGGCGTTGATGGACTTCACGGTGCCGTCCGCGCCCTGGTCGAGGCGCTTGATCCAGCGGCGCCCGAACTCGCCCGCGAAGTAGTTCCCGTCGTACGCCTGCGGGAACTTGACCGGCGAGTCCAGCTTGGCGTCGTAGCGGTAGATCGGGCCGCCCATGGGCGACTCCGAGCCGGTGCCGAACTCGGGGACCGATCCGCCGTCGTAGGGGATCCAGGCGGGCTGCGCCGGGGGCAGGTCGGTGCGGCCGGTGTTGTGCGGCGAGCTGTTCTTCGGCGCGGCGCAGTCGAACTTGGCGCCGGAGGCGCCGGTGGCGAAGTCGTAGTCGACGTACGCCTCGTTCTTGCCGGTGCAGTACGGCCAGCCGTAGTTGCCGGGCTTGGTCACGCGGGCGAACTCGACCTGGCCGGCGGGGCCGCGCGTCGGACTGGCGGCGCCCGCGTCGGGGCCGTAGTCGCCGACGTACACGATGCCGGTGGGCTTGTCGACGCTCATCCGGAAGGGGTTGCGGAAGCCCATCGCGTAGATCTCGGGGCGGGTCTTCTTGGCGCCCTTGGCGAAGAGGTTGCCCTTGGGTATGGAGTACGAGCCGTCCTGCCGCACCTTGACGCGCAGGATCTTGCCGCGCAGGTCGTTGGTGTTGCCGGCGGTGCGCTGGGCGTCGTAGGCGGGGTTGCGGGTGGAGCGTTCGTCGATGGGGGTGAAGCCGTCGGAGGCGAAGGGGTTGGAGTCGTCGCCCGTCGACAGGTAGAGGTTGCCGGACTTGTCGAAGTCGATGTCGCCGCCGACGTGGCAGCAGAGGCCGCGGTTGGCGGGGACGTCCAGGACCTTCTTCTCGCTCTTGGTGTCCAGGGTGCCGTCGGCCTTCAGGACGAAGCGGGACAGCCGGTTCACGCCGTCGAACTTCTTGAAGTCGGCCGCGGTGCCGTCGTTCGGGGCGTCGCCCGAGGGCGTGCTCAGCGGCGGGGCGTAGTAGAAGTAGACCGCCCTGTTCTTGCTGAAGCCCGGGTCGACGCCGACGCCTTGGAGGCCTTCCTCGTCGTGGCTGTAGACGGGGAGCTTCCCGGCGACCTTCGTCTCACCGGCGGCGTTCGTCAGACGCACCGTGCCGTCGCGGGAGGTGTGCAGGACCGACTTGTCCGGGAGTACGGCGAGGGTCATGGGCTCGCCCATCTCCGGTTCACCCTTGGCGAGCGTGACCTGCTGGAAGTCTTCGGCCTTCGGCTGCGGCCGCGCCTGCGGCTCGGACTGGGCACCGGCGTGCGGCGCGGCGAAGGTCAGGGTGGCGGCGGTGAGCAGAGTGCCGGTGAGCAGGGCGAGGCCTCTGCGGTTGCGTGGGCGGAGTCTGTGCACGGAGTCCTCCGGTCGGGGGCCGTTCACGGTGCGGGTGCGTGCCTGGCGCCCGGGGTGCGCCGTCACCCCGGGAGGGGTCTATGTCCTGTACACATCAGGGACGGTAGCTACGTTTGTCCTTGGCCGAAAGCCCTTGCGCACTACGTAAGTTGGACTTTCGCCCGGGGCTGGACAAACTCACTTGTCGCCGCCGAACGCCGCGTCGAACGACGCCGTCGGAGGTTCGAAGTCGTACGCCTTCAAGTGGCGCAGTGCCTCCGGGGCGCCCTGGAGGCGGTCCATGCCCGCGTCCTCCCACTCCACCGAGACGGGACCTTCGTAGCCGATCGAGCGCAGCATCCGGAACACGTCCTCCCAGGGGACGTCCCCGTGGCCCGCGGAGACGAAGTCCCAGCCGCGGCGCGGGTCGCCCCACGGCAGGTGGGAGCCGAGCCGCCCGTTGCGCCCGTCGAGGCGGCGCCGGGCCTCCTTGCAGTCCACGTGGTAGATGCGGTCGCGGAAGTCGTAGAGGAAGCCGACCGGGTCGAGGTCCTGCCACACGAAGTGGGAGGGGTCGAAGTTCAGGCCGAAGGCGGGCCGGTGGCCGACCGCCTCCAGGGCCTTGTGCGTCGTCCAGTAGTCGTACGCGATCTCCGAGGGGTGGACCTCGTGCGCGAAGCGGACGCCCTGCGCGTCGAAGACGTCCAGGATGGGGTTCCAGCGCTCCGCGAAGTCCTCGTAGCCGCGCTCGATCATCGACTCGGGCGCGGGCGGGAACATCGCCACCAGGTGCCAGATGGCCGACCCGGTGAAGCCGACGACGGTGTCCACGCCGAACTTCGCCGCGGCGCGCGCGGTGTCCGCGATCTCGGCCGCGGCCCGCTGCCGTACGCCCTCCACGTCGCCGTCGCCCCAGATGCGCCCCGGCAGGATCGCCTGATGGCGCTCGTCGATGATCGCGTCGCAGACCGCCTGGCCGACCAGGTGGTTGGAGATGGCCCAGCATTTGAGGCCGTACTTGTCGAGCAGCGCGTGCCGCCCGTCGACGTACGAAGGGTCGGCGAGGGCCTTGTCGACCTCGAAGTGGTCGCCCCAGCAGGCGAGTTCGAGGCCGTCGTAGCCGAAGTCGCGGGCCAGGGTGCAGACCTCTTCGAGGGGCAGGTCCGCCCACTGGCCGGTGAAGAGTGTGTACGAGCGGGGCATCGGCGAGCCTCCTCAGGCGATGTGGGCGCCGGTTTCGGCGTGGGCGTTCACGCGGGCCCGGGCAGGGGCGCCGACGGGGGTGTACACCGCGTTCTTCGCCGCGCTCTCCTCCACGGCCGCGAGCACCCGCTGCACGGAGAGCCCGTCCGCGAAGGACGGCTGGGGCACGGTGCCCGTGGCGATGGCGTGGAGCAGGTCGCGGGCCTGGTGCACGAACGTGTGCTCGTAGCCGAGTCCGTGGCCGGGCGGCCACCAGGCCTCCAGGTAGGGGTGGCCGGGTTCGGTGACGAGGATGCGGCGGAAGCCGGACGAGACGGCGGGCTCGGTGTGGTCGTGGAAGGAGAGTTCGTTCAGGCGCTCCAGGTCGAAGGCCAACGAGCCGTCCGAGCCGTTGAGTTCGAGCCGCAGCGCGTTCTTGCGGCCGGCCGCGAACCGGGTCGCCTCGAAGACGGCGAGCGCTCCCGAGGGGAAGCGCGCGGTGAAGACGGCGGCGTCGTCGACCGTGACCTCGCCGGTCCCGGCCCGGACCGGCCCGCCGTCTCCATCCGCGGCGCCCGCCGCGGTGATCCCGGTGGACGTCCCCTCAAGGAGCGGCCGTTCGCGTACGAACGTCTCCGTCAGCGCCGAGACGCCCGCGACGGCCTCCCCCGTGAGGAACTGCGCGAGGTCCACGATGTGCGCGCCGAGGTCCCCGAGGGCGCCCGAGCCCGCGCGGTCCTTGCGCAGCCGCCAGGTCAGCGGGAAGGAGGGGTCGACCAGCCAGTCCTGGAGGTAGGTGAGGCGTACGTGCCGCAGCGTACCGAGCCGCCCCTCGGCGACCATCCGGCGGGCGAGGGCGAGCGCGGGCACCCGGCGGTAGTTGAAGCCGACCATCGCCACCTGGCCGCGCGCGGCGGCCCGTTCGGCGGCGGCCGCCATGGCCTCGGCCTCCTCGACGGTGTTGGCGAGGGGCTTCTCGCACAGGACGTGCTTGCCCGCGTCGAGTGCGGCGATCGCGATCTCCGCGTGGCTGTCGCCGGGCGTGCAGATGTCGACGAGATCGACGTCGTCGCGGGCGATGAGGGCGCGCCAGTCGGTCTCGGCGGCGGCCCAGCCGAGCCGGTCGGCGGCGGCGCGCACGGCCGTGCCGTCACGGCCGCAGACGGCGGCGAGCCGCGCGTCGACCGGCAGGTCGAAGACGCGTCCCACGGTCCGCCAGCCCTGCGAGTGGGCGGCGCCCATGAAGGCGTATCCGACCATCCCCACGCCGAGTCGACGCCGCCCGGCCCCGGGGCCGTCCGTCGGCCCGGCCCCGGGCGCGGCCTCGTGCTCCGTCTCACTCATGCGGTAACTCCTCCTGGTCGACGCCTGCTTCACCGGTCAGTGGGCACCTCACTTGAAGCCGGTGGACATGTACTGGTCGACGTTGTCCTTGTCGACGACGGCCGAGTAGAGCGTGAGGGAGGCCGGGATCTCGAACTCCGCCATGCCGCTGATGCCCTTGCCCTGACCGAGCGCCCGCGCCAGGTCGATCGCGGAGGCCGCCATCGTCGGCGGGTACAGGACGGTGGCCTTCAGCACGCCCCGGTCCTGCTTGATCTCCTCGAAGGCGGACAGCGCGCCCGCGCCGCCGACCATCAGGAAGCCGTCACGCCCGGCCTGCTTGATGGCGCGCAGGGCGCCCACGCCCTGGTCGTCGTCGTGGTTCCACAGCGCGTCGAAGTTCTTCTGCGCCTGCAGAAGCTGCGACATCTTCGACTGCCCGGACTCCACCGTGAACTCGGCGGCCTGCCGCGCGACCTTCTCGATGTTCGAGTAGTTCTTCAGCGCGTCGTCGAAGCCCTTGGTGCGCTCCTTGGTCAGCTCCAGGTTGTCGAGCCCGGCCAGCTCGATGACCTTCGCGTTCTTCTTGTCCTTGAGCTTCTCGCCGATGTAGTGCCCGGCGTTCAGGCCCATGCCGTAGTTGTCGCCGCCGATCCAGCAGCGGTAGGCCTGCGCGGAGGCGAAGATGCGGTCGAGGTTGACGACGGGGATGCCGGCCTTCATGGCCTTGAGGCCGACCTGGGTGAGAGCCTTGCCGTCTGCGGGCAGGATGACGAGGACGTCGACCTTCTTGTTGATGAGGGTCTCGACCTGGCCGATCTGCGCGGCGGTGTCGTTGGAGCCCTCGGTCGCCTCCAGGGTGACGTCCTTGTACCTCTTCGCCCGCTCCTTGGCGTTGTCGTTGATGGCGTTCAGCCACCCGTGGTCGGCCTGCGGACCCGCGAAGCCGATGGTGACGGCCTTGCCGGGCTTGTCGTCGGCGACGGCCTGCTTGTTGTCCTCGGCCGAGTCCCCTCCCTCAGAGTCCTTGGACTCATTGCTGGTGCAGCCGGTCAGCACAGCACCCGCGGACACGGCGGCCGCGCCGAAGAGCAGACCTCTGCGGCTCGTGAACTCTGGCATGACATGAACCCCTTAGGTGGTAGCCGTACGCCGCTGGACGAGGACCGCGGCCACGATGATCGCGCCCTTGGCGATCTGCTGGACGGCGGTCTCCAGGTTGTTGAGCGCGAAGATGTTCTGGATCGTGATGAAGATCAGCACGCCGAGCACGGAGCCGGTGATGGTGCCGCGCCCCCCGCTGAGCAGGGTGCCGCCGATGATCGCGGCCGCGATGGCATCGAGTTCGTACAGATTGCCGTTGGTGTTCTGACCCGACCCGGACAGGACGATCAGCAGGAAGGCGGCGATCCCGCAGCACAGCCCCGAGAGCAGGTACAGGTACAGCCGCTGCCTGCGTACGTCGATGCCCGCCAGGCGCGCCGCCTCTGGGTTGCCGCCCACCGCCACCGAACGCCGCCCGAACGTGGTCCGGTTCAGCAGCAGCCAGCCCACGACGGTCACGGCCGCGAAGACCATCACCAACGGCGGGATGCCGAGGATGTAGGAGTCACGCTCGCCGAGCTTCAACACCCCGTCGACGGTGACCATTTGGGTCTTGCCGTCGGTGATCTCCAGGGCGAGGCCGCGCCCGGAGGCGAGCATGGCGAGGGTGGCGATGAACGGCACCATGCCGCCGTACGCGATCAGCAGCCCGTTCACGAGCCCGCACCCCAGGCCCACGACCACGGCTGTGAAGAGGATGCCGGCGAAGCCGTAGTCCTGGGTGGCCACCGTCGTGGCCCACACCGACGCCAGCGCCACGATCGCGCCGACCGACAGGTCGATGCCGCCCGAGATGATCACGAAGGTCATGCCGACCGTGACCACACCGATCACGGACGCCTGAGTGAGGACCAGCTGCAGGTTGTCGGTGTCCAGGAACGCCTCGGGCTCGGTGACACCACCGATCACGACAAGAGCAGCCAGGACGCCGAGCAACGACAGGGTCCGCAGGTCGGCGCGGAAGACGACGGACCACCACGGGCTCTTGTCGCCGTCCGCCGGCGGGATCTTGTCGGTGACGGGCCGGGCGGGCGATGCGGGCTGCGTCATGACGCCGGGCTTCCTTCCGTGGTGGCGGGGCCGCTGGGGCTCTTGGTGAGGGTGGGGCCGTGCTGGCCGGAGGCGAGGACGAGATCGAGTACGCGGTGTTCGTCGAGGTCACGGGCCGGCGCGGTGTGTACGACGTGGCCTTCGCGCAGGACCAGGACGCGGTCGGCGAGGCCGAGCACCTCGGGCACTTCGCTGGACACGAGGAGCACGGCGAGGCCCTCGTCGGCGAGCCGCCGGATCACGGTGTACAGCTCGGCGCGGGCGCCGACGTCGACGCCACGGGTCGGCTCGTCGAGCAGCAGCACGCGGCAGCCGCGAAGCAGCCAGCGGGCGAGCACGGCCTTCTGCTGGTTGCCGCCGGAGAGGGTGCGCACGGGCACGGACGGGTTGTCCGGCCTGAGCGACAGCTCCCGGGTGGCGGCGCGGGCGGCCTGGAGCTCCTTGCCCCGGTCCACCCAACCGCCGTACGAGAAGCGGGACATGGAGGACACCGAGACGTTGCGGGTGACGGACTCCAGCATCAGCAGGGCCTGCGCCTTGCGCTCCTCGGGCGCGAGACCGAGTCCGGCGCGCACGGCCGCGCGGACGCTGCCGGGCCGCAACACCCGCCCGTCCACCCGCACTTGTCCGGCCGTCGGCTTGCGCGCGCCGAAGATGGTCTCCAGGATCTCCGACCGCCCGGAGCCCACGAGCCCGGCGAGACCGACGATCTCACCGGGCCGCAGTTCGAGGTCGAGCGGCGCGAACTCGCCGTCCCTGGCGAGTCCTTGTACGGAGAGGACGGGCTCGGGCGGAGCCGCGTCCGCCCCGGACTCCACCGCCATCGGCCGCTCGGGAAAGACGTACTCCACGTTCCGCCCGGTCATCAGCGCGATGACCTCGCGCGTCGGGGTCTCCTTGGCGGGCAGCCCGACGGCGACGGCACGGCCGTCCTTGAGGACGGTGACGCGGTCGCCGATGCGGCGGATCTCCTCCAGGCGGTGGGAGATGTAGACGACGGCGACACCGCCGGCCGTCAGGTCGCCGACGATGCGGAAGAGGTTGTCGACCTCGTCCGGGTCGAGCGCGGCGGACGGCTCGTCCATGACGATCAGGCGCACCTCATGGGAGAGCGCGCGGGCCATCGACACGATCTGCTGCTGGGCCGCGGAGAGGTTCCCCACGAGCCGCGCCGGATCGATCTCGCCGTGCCCGAGCCGCTTGAGCAGCGCGGCGGTCGACGCTCGCGCGTCGCGTCCGCGCACCACGAAACCGGCGGAGGTCGGCTCGTGCCCGAGGTAGACGTTCTCGGCCACGGACAGGCCCTCCACCAGGTCGAGTTCCTGGTAGATGGTGGCGATGCCGAGGCGCATGGCGGCGATCGGGGAGCGCAGCGTGACCTCGTCGCCGCGCCAGACGATCTTCCCGCCGTCGGGCTGGTGGGCACCCGCGAGGACCTTGATGAGAGTGGACTTGCCGGCGCCGTTCTGGCCGAGCAGGCAGTGCACCTCACCGGCCTGGACGTGCAGGTCGACGCCGTCGAGCGCGCGGACGCCCGGGAACGACTTGGTGATGCCGGACATGGTGAGCAGGGGTGGTTCTGGTGCCATGACGGTTCCCTCGGGGGGTGCGGCCGGTTTCAGGGCAGAGCAGGGTGATCTTGTAGAGGGCATGACAATGTTGATCAAGGTGCTGCGGGACGCCGATTGCGCGTCTGTGCGTCCGGGCCGGTCAGGCCGGTGAGAACAGGTGGTCGCTGATGAGGCGGGCGCCGCCGATGACTCCGGCGGTGGGGCCCAGCTCGCCGAGGACGATGGGGAGGTTGCCGGTCGCAAGCGGCAGCGACTGGCGGTAGACCTGGGTGCGGATCGCGGCGAGCAGCGTGTGGCCGAGGCCGGTGACGCCGCCGCCGATCACCACGAGGCCGGGGTTGAAGAAGCTGACGAGTCCCGCGATGACCTGGCCCGTGCGGTTGCCGCCGGCGCGGATCAGGTCGAGCGCGGTGGGGTCACCGGCGGCGGCCGCCGCGGCGACGTCCACGGCGGAGAGCCGGCCGGAGTCCTCGAAACGCGTGGAGAGTTCCGGCGAACGCCCCTGGTGGGCAGCCTCCTCGGCGTCGCGGGCGAGCGCGGCGCCGCTGAAGTAGGCCTCCAGGCAGCCCTTGTTGCCGCACGCGCACGGGCGGCCGTCCGGTTCCACCTGGATGTGGCCTATGTCGCCCGCGCTGCCCGTCGTACCGCGGTACACCTCACCGCCGACGACGATGCCGCAGCCGATGCCGGTGCCTATCTTGACGCAGAGGAAGTCGCCCACGGAGCGGGCGACGCCCGCGTGCTGTTCCCCCATCGCCATCAGGTTCACGTCGTTGTCGACCATCACCGGGCAGCCGAGGTCCTGGCTCAGTGCCTCCCGTACGGGGAAGCCGTCCCAGCCGGGCATGATCGGCGGTGCGACCGGGACGCCCTCGGGGAAGCGGACGGGGCCCGGTACGCCGATGCCGGCGCCGTCGAAACCCTCCGCGAGACCGGAGGCGCGCAATTTGGCCGCCATGGCGAGGACTTGCTCGAAGACCGCGACCGGGCCCTCGCGTACGTCCATGGGCTGGTTGATGTGGCCGAGGACCTCCAGCTCGGCGTTGGTGACGGCGACGTCGACCGAGGTCGCGCCGATGTCCACGCCGAGGAAGCGGAGGGCCGGGGCCAGGCGGATGTTGTGGGAGCGGCGGCCGCCTCGGGACGCCGCGAGGCCGTCGGCGACCACCAGGCCCGTTTCCAGGAGGCGGTCCACCTCCACGGCCAGCTTTGACCTGGAGAGGTCGACCTGGTCGCCCAGTTGGGCGCGGGAGTTGGGCCCTCCGTCGCGCAGCAGCCGCAGTAGTCGCGCCTGGTGCGCGTTGGCGGGTCGAGCCGTCATACGTCTCACGCGCCCCTCCCCGCCTGTTCGGCCGAATCCCGTGTGTGTTCGTTGGGCTTTCGAGGGGAACGTAGCAGCGCGTGCCGGGGCTGGGAAGAAGTTGAGCGCGAATTGGCTTCGACTTTCTCCTGTTCCAGGACAAAGGTGGGGGATGGGGGGCCCTCGCGGGTGGCGCCCCAGGCCCGCCCCTTCCCGTAACCAGGGGCTGCCGCCCCTGGACCCCGCTGATCGCCGCTTCGCGGCTCGTCCTCAAACGCCGGACAGGCTAAAACCTTGCCGGTGCGGCTGCGTTGTTTCAGCCCGTCCGGCGTTTGAGGACAAGGCCGGTCAGGCCGTCTCCCGCTCGTGGTACGTCTTGCGCGTGTGCTCCGTGTGCGCCCGCATGACCTCCGTCGCACGCGCCTCGTCGCGGGCGGCGATCGCGGCGATGAGCTGGCGGTGCTCGATCCAGGACTGGATTCCGCGCTGCCGAGCCACCGGCGTGTAGTACCAGCGGACGCGCCGGTCGACCTGCCCGGCCAGTTCGGCGAGGACGACGTTCCCGGCGAGTTCCATCACCTTGGCGTGGAAGGCCGCGTTGGTGGCGACGACGAGGTCGACGTCAGCGTCCGCGACGGCCGACTCCCCCTTGGCACACAGCTCTTCGAGGGCGGCGATACCGGCCGACCCGGCGTTGGCGGCGGCGAGCCGGGCCGCCTCGGCCTCCAGGAGGGTGCGGACCGTGAGCAGTTGGTCCGCCTCCTCCTCCGTCGGCTCGTGCACGAACGCGCCCTGCGCGGGGCGCAGGTCCACCCAGCCCTCGGTGTTGAGCCGCTGCAACGCCTCGCGGACGGGCTGGCGGGACACCCCGAGGTGCCCGGCCAGCTCGCTCTCGACCAGGTGCTGGCCGGGCCGGAGCGCGCGCGTGGTGATGAGTTCGAGCAGCGCCTCGTAGACCCGCTCGCGCAGCGGGCCCGGCCGTTCCAGCTTGGGCACCGTCCCCTGTGGCAGTCCTGCGGACAACATCCCGGCCCCCTCCTGGACGACGTCAAGCCATGCATGCCGGCTAAGTCATGCAAGCCAAACGAATTGGCTTTTGTCTACAGTTTACCGAGCACAAGGGCCAGTACCAGGGGGAGTTGAACGCGTCACGCTCGCGGGACGGCGGACGCGCTCAGCGAACGGCTCGCGCTCAGGGGCAGCGCACTACCTGGCCCGCGTACGACAAGTTCCCCCCGAACCCGAACAGCAGCACCGGGTCCCCCTTCGAGATCTCGCCCCGCTCCACCAGCTTCGAAAGCGCCAGCGGCACCGACGCCGCCGACGTGTTGCCGGAGTCCACGACGTCCCGGGCTACGACGGCGTTCACCGCCCCGATCCGCTCGGCCAGCGGCTCCACGATGCGCAGGTTGGCCTGGTGGAGGACGACGGCGGCCAGGTCGGCGGGGGTGAGCCCGGCGCGTTCGCAGGTCGCGCGGGCCAGCGGCGGCAACTGCGTGGTCGCCCAGCGGTAGACGCTCTGCCCCTCCTGCGCGAACCGCGGCGGCGTCCCCTCGATGCGCACCGCGTGCCCCATCTCCGGCACGGAGCCCCACAGCACGGGACTGATCCCGGGCTCCTCGCCCTCCGCGCAGGCCTCGACGACCGCCGCGCCCGCGCCGTCACCGACGAGCACGCAGGTGGTGCGGTCGGACCAGTCCGTGATCTCGGACATCTTGTCGGCGCCGATGACCAGGGCCCGGCTCGCCGCCCCGGCCTTCACGGCGTGGTCGGCGGTGGCGAGCGCGTGCGTGAAGCCCGCGCAGACGACGTTGACGTCCATCGCGGCGGGCGAGCCGAGGCCGAGCCGGGCGGCGACGCGCGCGGCCATGTTCGGCGAGCGGTCGATGGCGGTGGACGTGGCGACGACGACCAGGTCGACGGAGGAGGGCGCGCGGCCCGCGGAGGCGAGGGCCTTGGCGGCGGCGTGCGCGGCGAGCTCGTCGACGGGCTCGCCGGGTCCGGCGAGGTGGCGGGTGCGGATGCCGACCCGGGAGCGGATCCACTCGTCGCTGGTGTCGACCATGCCCGCCAAGTCCTCATTGGTGAGCACCTTGGCGGGCTGGTAGTGGCCGACGGCGGCGATGCGTGAGCCGGGCATGGGCGATCCCCTCGTGGTGCAGGCAGTGCGGGACGTGCAGGAAGTGCGTGACCGTCCAGTCTGCTCAGCGACTCACGGGTAACAGGTGAGGTAATGCGACAGGAAAGGGGCGTCCCCTTTGGATGCTTCGCCACATCGTGTCACCCGGTGAAGAGCTGTTTGGCCTTGTGTACGAGTTCGTAGACGCCGTACGCCAACGGCAGCCCGACCCAGAGCCAGGCCCCGACGATCAGCGGCCGGCGACGCGGCGGGGCCGGGTCACTTGGCCGAGCGCTCGGCGTCATCGGTGTCGGCGGCCGATTCGGCTGCGGCTGATTCGGCTGCGTCGTCATCGGACGGCTCCTTCGCGGCGGAGATGTGGTGGCGCGCGTGCACGGGACGTACCAGCTCATTGGCTACGAAGCCGACGACGAGCAGGCCGATCATGATGGTGAGGGAGACCCCGTACAGCCCGGGGCCGTGCTTGCCCGCCTCCTCCTGGCGGTCGGCCACCCAGTTCACGATCAGCGGCCCGAGCACCCCGGCGAGCGACCAGGCGGTGAGCAGCCGGCCGTGGATCGCGCCGACCTGGTAGGTGCCGAAGAGGTCCTTGAGGTAGGCGGGGATCGTCGCGAAGCCGCCGCCGTAGAAGGAGAGGATGACCAGCGCGCAGACGATGAACAGGGGCTTGGAGTCGTCGCCGAAGCGGGCGATGAGCAGGTACATGAGCGCGCCCGCGCCCAGGTAGAGGCGGTACACGTTCTTGCGGCCGACCAGGTCGGACGCCGAGGACCAGCCGATGCGGCCCGCCATGTTCGCGGCCGAGAGCAGCGCGACGAAGCCCGCGGCGGCGGACGCGGAGACGGGCGCCGAGGTGTCCGCGAAGAAGTCGGTGATCATCGGCGCGGCCTTCTCCAGGATGCCGATGCCCGCGGTCACGTTCATGCAGAGGACCACCCACAGGCACCAGAACTGCGGGGTGCGCACGGCCTGCCGGGCCGAGACCTGCGGGCCGTCCAGCGGTGCCGGAGCGCCGGGGACCACCGCGCCCTCCGTCCTCGGCACCCGCACGAGCACCACGCCGAGGGCCATGAACACCGCGTACGAAAGTCCGTGTACGAGGAAGGCGAGCGCGATGCCGGAGGAGTCGTCGCCGAACGTCTCCAGCATCTGCGCCGACCACGGCGAGGCGATCAGGGCGCCGCCGCCGAAGCCCATGATCGCGATGCCGGTGGCCATGCCGGGGCGGTCGGGGAACCACTTGATCAGGGTCGACACCGGGGAGATGTAGCCGATGCCGAGTCCGATGCCGCCGACGAAGCCGTAGCCGAAGACGATCAGCCAGTACTGGCTGGTCGCGGCGCCCAGCGCGGCGATCAGGAAGCCGGAGGAGAAGCAGACGAGTGCGACGGACATCGCCCAGCGCGGTCCGTTGCGCTCCACGAGGGTGCCGCCGAACGCGGCGGACAGGCCGAGCATGACGATGCCGAGCTGGAACGGCAGCGCGCTCTGGGTGCCGCTGAGGTCGAGGGCGGATTCCAGGGGTGGTTTGAAGACGCTCCAGGCGTAGGCCTGGCCGATCGAGAGATGCACCGACAGGGCGGCGGGCGGCACGAGCCAGCGGCTCCAGCCGGGTGGTGCTACGGGGGGCCTCATGATCCCGAACGGTAGGAATCCGACGGGCCGTTGGGAAGGGGGCGGACAGGGATGGGTCGACGGTATGCAATGTTCGGGGCTCGCGTCAGCGATGTTCGGCGGGTCGGCGGGACGCGGCGTTCGGCGGGCCGGACCTCGAAGCGCGCCGGAGCGCAGATGGCCGCCCTACCCGCCCACCGACCCCCCATCAGCCAGCGCCGCCTCCCGCAGATGCTCCGCCAGCGCCACCGCCGCCGCCGAAGCGGGCCCGTCCTTCACCCCCCACGCCAGCAGGTGGTGGCGCCGCGCCCACGGCTCCCGCAGCGCGCACACGTCCAGGGCACTGCCGGGGGCGACGGCGCGGCGCGGCACGACGGCGAGCCCGACCCCCGCGGCGGCGAGCGCGACGAGGATGTTGAGGTCGGCCACCGTGGTGCGGTGGCGGACGACCGGCGCGTGCGGGCCGAGGTGCCGCTCGATCCAGCGGCGCAGCGAGGAACCGGCGTCGAGGCCGACGAGGGGGTGCTCGGCGACCTCGCTGTACGTGACGGCGGTGCGCCCGGCGAGCACCCCGCCGGCCTGGCCGATCACCACGAGGGAGTCGTCCCCGAGGGGTTCCATGTCGAGGCCGCAGTCGCGGGCTTCGTCGTCGACGACGACCCCCAGGTCGGCCTTGCCGTCGGCGAGCATGCGCACGGTGCGCGGGGTGCGGTTCTCCGACACCGTGACGTCGACGTCGGGATGCGCGAGCAGGAACGTGGCGAGGGCCTGCGGCACGAGGCGGTAGCGCGCGGAGCCGCCGCACAGCAGGGTCAGCGGGGCGGCCGGGGACCGTGTGTAGCTCGCGACGGCGCTGTCGAGCCGGGCCGTCTGGGCGAGCACTTCGCGTGCGTGCCGGGCCAGGGTCGCCCCCGCGGGCGTGGGCCGCACGCCGCGCCGCCCGCGGATCAGCAGGGCCACACCGGCATGGTGCTCGAGGGCGCGCACCCGGGCGCTGGCCGACGGCAGGCTCAGGTGCATGCGGCGGGCGCCCGCCGTGATGGACCCCTCCGTCACGATGCCGAGGAAGAGCCGCAGGTCGTCCAGGTCGTAGCGCACCCGGTTCAGCCTATGGCACAGCCTTAGGCTGGGTACGCGGATCGCGCATTGTGGGCGGGCCGGACGCGGGCCGATGCTCGGCAGATGCCGGAGACGCTGTGGGTGCTGCTTGCCGGGGTCGTCGCGGGCGGCCTGAACGCGGTGGGCGGCGGGGGCACGTTCGTGGCGCTGCCCGCCCTGGTCGCGGCGGGGGTGTCCCCGGTGACGGCGAACGCGTCGACGACCATCGCCCTCGTCCCCGGCGCCGTGGCCGGAGCGTGGGTCTACCGACGCGAACTCGCCCCGGCCGGTGGGGTGTCCACACGCGCGCTGACCGGGGTCAGCGTGCTCGGCGGCGGTCTCGGTGCCGGGCTGCTCCTCGCGCTGCCCGCGGCCTCGTTCGACGCCGCGGTGCCGTGGCTGCTCGCCTTCGCGACGGTGCTTCTCGCGGTGGGCCGCCGGGTCGCGAGCGCGGTCGGCGCCGCCCTCGACCGCCCCGTCGGCATGGGTCCACGGTCCGTACTCGCCGCGCAGTTCGTCCTCGCCGTGTACGGCGGATACTTCGGCGGAGCCGTAGGCATCATGATGCTCGCCCTGTGGGGCATCGGCCTCGGCCTCGACGCCGCGGCGGGCAACCCGATGCGGATCGTGCAGGTCGGGGCGATCTACCTCAGCGCGTCCGCGCTGTTCCTCGCCGCCTCGGACGCCCTTGACGCCCCGCTGCTCCTGGGCGCGCTGCTCACGGGCGCGCTGGCCGGTGGCTACGGCGGCGCGCACCTCGCCCGCCGCATCCCGTCCCGGGTGCTGCGCGGCATCGTCCTGACCACGGCCGCGACCATGACCGTCCTCTATTTCCTGCGCGGCTGAGGAGTGACCGGCATGTCCTCGCGACTTGGACGACTGGGTCCTGCGCCACCAGGAGGGCGGTAACGACAGCCTCGGCCCCGCGCCGGTCTCCGGCGGACTCCCCCGCATGCCCCACGGGCTCACCCCGAAGAACCCTCACTGACGGGTCTCGCCCGAACCCTTGCTGCCCCAACTTCCATACTGTAGACAATATTCCATCTACCGCGTGTGGCTTCTCGGCCACTCGCGACCAGCGCAGCCTGAGAGCGCTGCCGGTCCGTCGGAACCCTCAACCGAACGGAGCGCCCCATCGTGAAAGTCGCAGTCCTGGGCGCCGGTGCCATCGGCGCCTATGTCGGAGCCGCGCTGCACCGCGCGGGCGCCGACGTCCATCTCGTCGCCCGCGGGCCGCACTTGGCGGCCATGCGGCAGCACGGCGTACGCGTCCTCAGTCCGCGCGGTGACTTCACCGCGCGGGCCCACGCCACCGCCGACCCGGCCGACATCGGCCCCGTCGACTTCGTCTTCCTCGGCCTGAAGGCCACTTCGTACGCGGCGTGCGGGCCGCTGATCGCACCGCTCCTGAAGGACGACACGGCGGTCGTCGCCGCGCAGAACGGCATCCCCTGGTGGTACTTCCACCGGCACGGCGGCCCGCACGACGGGCACCGCCTGGAGAGCGTGGACCCCGGCGGGTCGGTCAGCGCGGTGCTCGCGCCGCGGCGGGCGGTCGGCTGTGTGGTGTACGCGGCGACCGAGCTCGCCGAGCCCGGTGTCGTACGCCACCTCGAAGGCACCCGCTTCTCCGTCGGCGAGCCGGACCGCAGCAGTTCGGCGCGGTGTCTGGACTTCAGCGAGGCGATGCGCGCGGGTGGCCTGAAGTGCCCGGTGGAGCCGGATGTGCGCGGCGACATCTGGATCAAGCTGCTCGGCAACATCTCCTTCAACCCGATCAGCGCGCTCGTGCGCGCGACGATGCGCGAGATGTGCCTGCACGGCGGCACGCGCCGCGTCATCGAGATCATGATGGCCGAGACCCTCGCCGTCGCCGCGGCCCTCGGCTGCGAGCCGGACATCTCCATCGAGCGGCGGCTCGCGGGCGCCGAGCGCGTCGGCGACCACCGCACCTCCACGCTCCAGGACCTGGAGCGCGGCAAGCCGCTCGAACTCGACGTGCTGCTCGCCGCCGTCGTGGAACTGGCGGACATCACCGGCGTGCCCGTGCCCACCCTGCGCACCGTGCACGCCCTCTCGGACCTGCTCGCCCACGGCATGAGGAGCGCCGTAGCGTGACCAAGCCAGACCGCACCCGGACCCAGCCCGACCCCGCCCGGGGCGGCCGCAAGCGCGACCGCACCCCCAAGACGTACACCCGCCTCACCCACCCCCTCGTACGCGAAAGCCGTGACGGACCGCTGCGCGCGGCCAGTTGGGACGAGGCCCTGGCCCGCGCCGCCGACGGCTTCCGGCGCGCCCGCGACGCGCACGGCTCGGACGCCTTCGCGCTGCTCTCCTGCGCCCGCGCCACCAACGAGATGAACTACGTGGCGCAGAAGTTCACGCGGGTGGTGATGGGCACCAACAACGTCGACTCCTGCAACCGCACCTGTCACGCCCCGAGCGTCGCGGGTCTGTCGGCGGCCTTCGGCTCCGGCGGCGGCACCTCCTCCTACGAGGAGGTCGAGCACACGGACCTCGTCGTGATGTGGGGCTCCAACGCCCGCTTCGCGCACCCGATCTTCTTCCAGCACGTCCTGAAGGGCATCCGGGGCGGCGCGCGGATGTACGCCGTCGACCCGCGCCGCACCTCGACCGCCGAGTGGGCGGAGAGCTGGCTCGGCCTGAACGTGGGCACGGACATCGCCCTCGCGCACGCCGTCGGCCGCGAGATCATCCACGCGGGCCTGCACAACACGGCGTTCGTCGAGCGCGCCACGTCCGGCTTCGAGGAGTACGCGGCGCTGGTGGAGCCGTGGACCCTCACCCTCGCCGAGAAGGTGACGGGCGTGCCCGCGGCCGCGATCCGCGATCTGGCGCACGCGTACGCCACCGCCGAACGCGCCCAGTTGTGCTGGACGCTCGGCATCACCGAGCACCACAACGGCACCGACAACGTCCGCGCCCTCATCAACCTGGCGCTGCTCACCGGCCATGTGGGCCGCTACGGCGCCGGGGTGCAGCCGCTGCGCGGGCAGAACAACGTGCAGGGCGGCGGCGACATGGGCGCCATCCCCAACCGCCTCCCCGGCTTCCAGGACATCCTCGACGACGGCCACCGGAGCAAGTTCGAGCGGGCCTGGGACACGGTCATCCAGCCGCGGTACGGCATGACGCTCACGGACATGTTCGAGGCCATGGAGAGCGGCGAACTGCGGGCCGTCTACTGCATCGGCGAGAACCCGGCGCAGTCGGAGGCCGAAAGCGAGCAGGCCGTGCGGCGCCTTTCCGCCCTCGACCACCTGGTGGTCCAGGACATCTTCCTGACGCGCACGGCCGAGCTGGCCGACGTGGTGCTGCCCGCCACGGCCGCGTGGGCGGAGACCGACGGGACCACCACCAACAGCGAGCGGCGGGTACAGCGGGTGCGGGCGGCCCTCGCGCCGCCCGGCGAGGCGCGCGAGGACATCGACATCATCTGCGAGGTCGCCGCGCGGCTCGGCCACGACTGGAAGTTCGCCGACGCGGAAACCGTATGGAACGAACTCCGCTCCCTCTCTCCGGACCACTTCGGCATGACCTACGACCGCCTGGAGGAGCACCACGGCCTCCAGTGGCCCTGCCCCGACACAGAACGCCTCCCCTCCAGCTTCCTGCACGGCCGCCTGTGGGAGACCGACCCCGCGCTGCGCGGGCGGCGCGCGCCCTTCGGGCTCGTCAAGGACGATCCGCCGGTGGACCTCACCGACGAGTCGTTCCCGCTGCGGCTGACGACGGGGCGGCGCCTGGACTCGTACAACACCGGTGTGCAGAGCGGGAGTTTCGCCTCCCCGCTGCGGCGCGGCGAGTACGTCGAGCTCTGTCCGGAGGACGCGGAGCGGTACGGGGTCGTGGTGGGCGAGGAGGTGCGGGTGTCCTCGCGGCGCGGCGCCGTGCTCGCGCCGGTGTGGGTCGATCCCGGCCTGCGCCCCGGGCTCGCCTTCATGACCATGCACTTTCCCGACGAGGTGGACACCAACCAGCTGACGATCGAGGCGAATTGTCCGATCGCGGGGACGGCGGAGTTCAAGGCGTCCGCCATCCGCATCGAGAAGCTGACCGCCGTCGGCGGCGGGCAACTGTGACTGTGACTGTGGGGAGTTGACCGTACGTGGACCTGCGCTTCGGCGACAGCAAGCCGACCGACGAGGAACGGGACGCCGTGGACGCGCTCCTCGGGCCGCCCGAGTCGGCCTGGGAGGGCGCGGACGACCGCTCCGACGCGGATCTTCGGTGGGCCCGGGGCGGGCGGGCCGCCCGGGAGCGGCGGGATCTGCTGCTTCCCGGGTTGCACGCGCTCAACGATCGCGTGGGGTGGATCAGCGAGGGCGGGCTCGACTATCTGTGCCGGCGGCTGACCGTGCCGCCCGCCGAGGCGTACGGGGTCGCCACGTTCTACTCCATGTTCTCCGTGAAGCCGCGGGCGCGGACTGTTGTGCGGGTCTGTACGGATCTTGCGTGCGCGGTGCGGGGTGCCGGCGCGCTGTGCGACGGGGTGGAGGCCGAGCTCGGCTCCGCCGAGGGGGTGGAGGTGGAGCGGAGTCCCTGCCTGGGGGTGTGTGAGCGGGCGCCGGCGGTTCTGGTGGTGCGGGCCGGGGTCCCTGCCGGGGGCTCCCCAAGCCCGCCCCTTCCCGAAACTGGGGCTCCGCCCCAGACCCCGTATCGGCCTGAACGGCCTCGTCCTCAAACGCCGGACGGGCTGGATCCTCGCCGGGGCGGCTGGGTTTCAGCCCCTCCGGCGTTTGAGGAGCGGGGGTCTGGGGGCAGAGCCCCCAGTTTCGGGAAGGGGTGGGCATGGGGGCTCCCAGCCGGGCCCCTCGCCGAACCCCCACCCGCCCAAGCCGTCCCCCAGGCCGGGTCCCCCGACCTGATCCTGCTCCGCCGCATAGGCGTCGTCGACCCGTACTCGCTCGACGACTACCGCGCCCACAACGGCTACACAGCCCTCCGCCGAGCATTCGCCCTCGGCCCGGCGGCCGTGATCCGCGAGGTCACGGACGCGGGACTGGTGGGCCGAGGCGGCGCCGCCTTCCCGACGGGAAGGAAGTGGCAGGCGACGGCCTCCCAGCCGGACCACCCGCACTACCTGGTGTGCAACGCGGACGAGTCGGAACCGGGCACGTTCAAGGACCGCGTGCTGATGGAGGGCGACCCGTACGCGCTGATCGAGTCGATGACGATCGCGGCGTACGCGGTGGGCGCCCGGCACGGCTACCTCTACCTGCGCGGCGAGTACCCGCGGGCACTGCGCACCCTGGAGCATGCGATCGGCCAGGCCCGCGCCCGTGGCCTCCTCGGTGACGACATCCTCGGCCAGGGCTTCTCCTTCGACATCGAGATCCGCCGCGGCGCGGGCGCGTACATCTGCGGCGAGGAGACGGCGCTGTTCAACTCGATCGAGGGGTACCGGGGCGAGCCCCGCTCCAAGCCGCCGTTCCCCGTGGAGAAGGGGCTCTTCGGCAAGCCCACGGCCGAGAACAACGTCGAGACGCTCGTGAACGTGCTGCCCATCCTGACCATGGGCGCGGCGGCGTACGCGGCGATCGGCACGCCCAAGTCCACCGGCCCCAAGCTGTTCTGCGTCTCGGGAGCCGTGGCCCGGCCCGGCCTGTACGAGCTGCCGTTCGGCGCGACCCTCGGCGATCTGCTCGGCCTCGCGGGCACGCCGGACAACCTGCGGGCGATCCTGCTCGGCGGCGCCGCGGGCGGCTTCGTGCGGCCGGACGAGCTGGACATCCCGCTCACCTTCGAGGGCACGCGGGAGGCGGGGACGACACTCGGCTCGGGGGTGGTGCTCGCGATCGACGACTCCGTGCCGCTGCCCCGGCTGCTGCTGCGCGTCGCCGAGTTCTTCCGCGACGAGTCGTGCGGCCAGTGCGTGCCCTGCCGGGTCGGCACCGTACGCCAGGAGGAGGCGCTGCACCGCATCGCCGACCGCACGGGCCCGGCCGCCGCCTCCGACATCGCGCTCCTGCGCGACATCGGGCAGGCCATGCGGGACGCCTCCATCTGCGGTCTGGGCCAGACCGCGTGGAACGCCGTGGAATCCGCCATCGACCGTCTGGGGGCGTACGAATGACCGCCATCCCGCTCCAACCTCCGCGCCGCCTGGTCGAGTTCACGCTCGACGGCGAGCCCGTGCGCGTACCGGAGGGCGGCACGGTCCTCGACGCCTGCCGCGCCGCGGGCAAGGACGTGCCGACGCTGTGCGAGGGCGACACGCTGGCGCCGAAGAACGCCTGCCGGGTGTGTGTCGTCGAGGTCGAGGGCGCGCGTACGCTCGCCCCGGCCTGTTCGCGGCGCGCCGAGCCCGGCATGGCGGTGCGCACGGACACCGAGCGGACCCGGCACAGCCGCCGGCTCGTCCTCGAACTCCTCGCGTCCTCCGTCGACTTGACGACCACACCGCGCGTGGCCGAGTGGCTGAAGGAGTACGAGGCGAAGCCGGACCGCTTCGGCCCTGACGCGGCCCGCCTCAACGAGTCCCCCAAGGTCGACAACGATCTGTATGTGCGCGACTACGACAAGTGCATCCTCTGCTACAAGTGCGTGGACGCGTGCGGTGAGCAGTGGCAGAACAGCTTCGCGATCTCCGTGGTGGGCCGCGGTTTCGACGCCCGGATCGCCGTCGAGCACGACGCCCCGCTGACCGACTCGGCGTGCGTGTACTGCGGCAACTGCGTGGAGGTGTGCCCGACGGGCGCCCTCAGCTTCAAGAGCGAGTTCGACATGCGCGCCGCCGGGACCTGGGACGAGGCCGCGCAGACGGAGACGACCACCGTGTGCGCGTACTGCGGAGTCGGCTGCAACCTCACCCTGCACGTGCAGGACAATGAAATCGTGAAGGTCACCTCGCCGCACGACAGCCCGGTGACCCACGGCAACCTCTGCATCAAGGGCCGCTTCGGCTACCAGCACGTACAGAACCGGGACTGATCGACATGGGACGAGTCACGGAACGCCGCCGCGTGATCCGCATCCGCGACGGCGTGGTCAGCGAGCGGCCGGACACCCTCGTCGCCGAGGAGCCGCTCGAGATACGCCTCAACGGCAAACCGCTCGCGATCACCATGCGCACGCCCGGCGACGACTTCGCGCTCGCGGCCGGGTTCCTGGTCAGCGAGGGCGTCCTCGGCGCGGCGGACGAGCTGCGGAGCATCGTCTACTGCGCGGGGGCGACGGCGGACGGCGTCAATACGTACAACGTGGTGGACGTGTCGACCGCACCCGGCGTCGTCGTCCCGGACATCACGCTGGAGCGCAACGTCTATACGACCTCGTCCTGCGGCCTGTGCGGCAAGGCGAGCCTGGACGCGGTCCGCACCACGGCCCGCTGGCCCATCGCCGACGAGGCCGACGGCGCTCCCCCGGTCCGGCTGACGCCCGAGCTGCTCGCCCGCCTCCCCGACCGGCTGCGCGCGGCCCAGCGGGTCTTCGACCGGACCGGGGGGCTGCACGCGGCGGCCCTGTTCACCGAGGACGGCGACCTCGTCGACGTACGCGAGGACGTGGGCCGGCACAACGCCGTCGACAAGCTGGTGGGGCGGGCGCTCCAGGACGACGGGCTGCCGCTGTCCCGCAGTGTCCTGATGGTGTCGGGCCGCGCCTCCTTCGAGCTGGCGCAGAAGGCCGTGATGGCGGGCATCCCCGTGCTCGCGGCGGTCTCCGCGCCCTCGTCCCTCGCCGTCGACCTCGCCGCCGAGACCGGCCTGACGCTGGTCGGCTTCCTGCGCGGCTCCTCCATGAACGTGTACGCGGGCGAGCACCGCGTGGCCCTGCGGACCGCGGCCGCCACGGGCTGACCGGCGCTCTCCCCGCGGCACGGCGACGGGGTCCCGGCCCGGCGGGGAGCGCCCCCTGCGCCGGCCGGGCCCTTACGCCTCCCCTCCCTGCGGCTTCCTCCCCCGCGCCGTCCCGGCCGTCCACCCGCCGGTGTCGTCCGGCCGGGTGACGGGCTTTCAGGCCGGGCCGACCGCCCGGCGCACGCCGCCGCGGTACACGGCGCAATCGAGTCGCGCGTCAACACGGGCAAGATCGTACTTATCGCTTAATCTGGCCACGTCCGCGCCCGGCACCCTGCCGGTATTCCGTTACGCGCACGCTTCTTGTGTTGCTCCAAGGCCCCCAAGTAGCTTCAGTGACGCGCACGTTGGACGTGGGATGTCCGAATGTCCGGTCGACATGAAGGGCCCGCACCATGCCGTCGAGACTCCGTGTACGCCTCAGATCCCCCCGATCACCCGGCACCCCCCGGCTCCGGCCGGTCCTCGCACCCCGGCGGCGCGCCGTCGCCGCCCTGACCGCCACCGCGCTCGCCGCCCTGGCCCTGCCGCCGGCGCTGAGCGGCGGCTCGGCCGAGGCCGCGGACAAGGCGCCGAGGGCACCGTTCGACCAGCAGATCCTTTTCAAGGCTTCCCAGGATCCGGGCTACTCGTGCTTCCGGATACCAGCGATCGTGAAGACGGTGAAGGGAACGCTGCTCGCCTTCGCCGAGGGACGCGTCAACGACTGCAGCGACGCCGGTGACATCGACCTGGTCCTCAAGCGCAGTGAGGACGGGGGCAGGACCTGGAGCCCCATGCAGGTCATCAACGAGGGCGGCGGGGACACGCACGGCAACCCGGCGCCCGTCGTCGACGTCGAGACGGGCCGCGTCGTGCTCGCCGAGACCTACAACCCGGGCCGTACGGACGGCAAGAACTGCGAGGTGCCGTGCGAGCGCACGCCCTACATGCAGTACAGCGACGACGACGGCGAGACCTGGTCGAAGCCGCGGGACCTGAGCGACGACATCCTGCCCGAGTCCTGGAACTCCTGGTACGCGACCGGGCCCGTGCACGGCATCCAGCTGACCCGCGGCCGGCACGCGGGACGCCTGGTCTTCACCGTCAACGCCGAGACGTGGAACGGCAGCCGCGTCACCGAGAACCATGCCGCCCTGGTCGTCAGCGACGACGGCGGCGACAGCTGGCGGATCGGCGCCACGGACTCGTACCCGATCTCCGCGAGCGACGCCACGTTCCGGCAGAAGCCCTCCGAGATGACCCTGACGGAGCGTCACGACGGCTCGGTCTATGTGAGCGGGCGCGAGCAGGACGGCACCGACCTCGGGCACCGCGACCACGCCGTCAGCCGTGACGGCGGCGAGAGCTTCACGGGCCCGTTCGTGGCGACCCCGGACCTGTACACACCGCAGGTGCAGGGCTCCACGCTGCGGTTCGGCAACCGGCTCCTGCTCGCCTGCCCCGGCGACCCCGACCGCCGCCGCACCATGATGATCCGCTCCTCCTTCGACGGCGGCCGCACCTGGGACAGCTTCGACCGGGGCACCGTCGTCACCGGCGACTGGTCGGGCTACTCCGACATGGTGGGGATCGACGACGACCGGGTCGGCCTGATGTACGAGGGCGGCGCGGTCGACGCCCGCGACGAGATCCGCTTCGCGCGCTTCACCGAGGACTGGCTGAAGCCGCGGCGCGGCCCGGACCCGCGGACCACCGACTGGGCGCCCGGCGCCCGGGACGCGGCGGTGCTCGGCGGCGCCGGCACCACCGACGGCGTCTTCGGCGGCCGCGCCATCGACTTCGACGGCGTGGACGACGCCGTCCGGCTGCCGTACAGCTCCCGACTGCCGCTCGGCACAAGGGACTTCACCGCGTCGCTGTGGTTCCGCTACTCGGCGACGAGCGGCGAGCAGCCGATGCTCTGGATGGGCGGCGTCGGCAACACCCAGCCGCAGGTGTGGCTGCGCGGCGAGCCCGCGAACAACCGCGTCACGGGCCTGATCACGACGCGTGAGGGCGGCAGCCCGCCGCGCTCGGTGTCGCTGAGCACCGACAGCGCCCACAACGACGGCCAGTGGCACCATGTCGCGCTGCGCCGCGGCGACGGGGAGCTCACGCTGTTCCTGGACGGCGAGCCGCTCTCGCGGGCCGACATCCCGGGCAGCGTCAGCCGCAACTCCCCGTTCGGCGTGCACGTCGGCCAGCGCCTGGACAGCAGGGCCCACTTCACCGGTGCCATCGACGAGGTGGGCGTGTTCGAGCGGGCGCTGAGCGACGCCGAGGTGAGCCGGCTCAGCTCCGGGCAGAGGACGGCGTCCGCTGTGACGTGGAACACCGTCACCTGGCTGCCCATGGACCGGGTGCGCGCGGGCAACTAGCGTCCCGGGCGTGTCCGCCACCACGACGCCGTACGCAGATCCGTCCACCGAGGACGGGCCCCCGGGCGGCCGGGGCGCGCGCAGGACCTGGATCGTCCTGCTGCTCGTCCTGGCCTGCGCGGCCGTGTTCCTGACCGCCCTCCCGGACGGCGACGACGACCGGGAGGGCGGTCCGGCGTGTGCGGCGACCACCGTCGCGTCGTCGGCCGCCGAGCCGAAGCTGACGCGCGCGTTCGCCTCGTACGGCGACGACGGCGCCCGCACCGACGACTGGACCGGCGGCGACGGCACGCACTCGGTGCGGCTGCCCGACGGGCGGGTCCTGTGGCTGTTCTCCGACACCTTCCTCGGCCCGGTGCACGCGCCCCCGAACCCGCAGGGCCAGCCGCACGCGTGGCGGGACACGAGCGCCCCGATGGTGCGCAACTCCGGTGTGGTGATGGGCCGTTCGGGATCCGTCGAGCGCACGCTGCCCACCCCGATGTTCGCCGATCCGGCGCCGGGGCAGTGGCGCTGGCCGGTCGCTGCGAAGGTCGAGCCGCGCTCGCCGGGCGCCGACGAGGACGTCCTGCGGGTGCTGCTTTGGACCCGCGCGACGGGCACGGGACCGTGGATCTACGGCGTGCCCGCGGCCACCGAGGTCGCCACGCTCTCCCTGCCCGACCTCCAGGTGGAGGGCATCACGCAGATCTCGGACCAGCGCGGCGTGGCCGACTTCGAGCAGCGTGTGCTGTACGGCGCGACGACCGTCGAGGACGACGAGTGGACGTACGTCTTCGGCGGCAACGACGCCCAGGCCACCGCCCGCCCCTCCTCGCACGCCTACGTCGCCCGCGTGCCGCACGGCGGGCTCGGCGACCCGGCCGCCTGGCGGTACTGGGACGGCTCGGACTTCTCGCGTACCAAGGCCCCGCGCCCGGTCCTCGGCAACGGCGACCACAAGGGCGTGGGCAGCGCGTTCACTGTGACCCGAGTAGATAGAACGTTCGTTCTACTCACCATGGCTGCGGGCGCCGAGGGCCTGGCGAACGTCACGTCCTATTGGTCCTGCTCGCCCACGGGCCCCTGGCACGGGCCCGCCAAGGCGTTCGCGCCGTCGCTGCCGAAGGACGCCGGGGGCGGCGCCGCGGACACGGCGGCCGCCGCGCCCTACAACCCGCAGGCGCACCCGGCGGTGAGCCGCGGCGGGCGGCTCGTGGTGAGCTACGACGTGAACTGGCTGGACGCGACGGCGACGAACGCGCAGGCGCAGATCAACCGGAACGTCGAGCTGTACCGGCCGCGGTTCGTGTCGCTCCGCTTCCAGCGCGAGAGCTGACGGGACCGGCGCCGCCCGGCCTCCCTGACTCCGCGATCCGTGACTCGCCCGCCTCCGCGGCGCGGGCCTCGAAGGCCTCCGGGTCGTGGGAGCGGCGTTTGGCGATCACCGCGCAGACCATGAGCTGCATCTGGTGGAAGAGCATCAGCGGAAGCACCGCGAGCGAGGCCTGGGCGCCGAACAGCACGCTGGCCATGGGCAGTCCGGCGGCCAGCGACTTCTTCGACCCGGCGAACTGGATCGCGATCCGGTCGGCTCGCCCGAACCCGAGCTTCTTCGCGCCGTACCAGGTCAGCGAGAGCATCGCGGCGAGCAGCACCGCCTCGACGCCGAGCAGCGCGCCGAGCCGGGCCGGGGTGATCTGGCTCCAGACGCCCTCGACCATGCCCTGGCTGAACGCGGTGTAGACGACCAGCAGGATCGAGCCCCGGTCGACGAAGCCGAGCACCTTCTTGTTGCGGGCGAGGAAGCCGCCCACCCAGCGGCGCAGGAACTGGCCCGCCAGGAACGGCACGAGCAGTTGCAGCACGATCTTCAGGAGCGAGTCCGCGGAGAACCCGCCGGCGCTGTGCCCGAGCAGCCAGGCCGCGAGCAGCGGCGTGAGCACGATGCCCGCGAGCGAGGAGAACGAGCCCGCGCAGATCGCCGCGGGCACGTTGCCGCGCGCCATGGACGTGAAGGCGATCGACGACTGGATCGTCGAGGGCACCAGGGTCAGGAACAGGAAGCCGCTGAAGAGCGCGGGCGTCAGGACGTACGGGACGAGGCCCTTGGCGGCGAGGCCGAGCAGCGGGAAGACCGCGAACGTACAGAGCAGGACGGTGAGGTGGAGGCGCCAGTGCCGCAGTCCGTCGAGGGCCTCACGCGTGGACAGGCGCGCGCCGTACAGGAAGAACAGCAGCGCGACGGCCGTCGTGGAGGCGCCGGACGCCACGTCGGCGGCCGTGCCGCGGGCGGGCAGGAGCGCCGCGAGCCCCACGGTGCCGAGGATGGCCGCGATGTAGGGGTCGATCGGCATCCAGGACGGCCAGGACGGGCGTTTCACAGTGCTCCATGCTCTCGGGGGCTGCTCGGGAGTTGCTCTCGGAATGCTCGGTGGATCTTGGTTTCGGCTCCGGGGCGGTACGTGCCCTCTCCATGCTCCTCCTCCCGGCAGCGATCGGGAATCCCGCATACCGCTCTGACTGTCATCACGTTCCGCGATAGCCTGGGGAGCGTGTACGACCCCGCCCAACTCCGTACGTTCCTCGCGGTGGCCCAGACGTTGAGCTTCACGCAGGCCGCGCGCCGCCTCGGCCTGCGCCAGTCGACGGTGAGCCAGCACGTGCGGCGCCTGGAGGAGGCGACGGGGCGGCCGCTGTTCACGCGCGACACCCACAGCGTCGAGCTGACCGAGGCCGGCGAGGCGATGCTCGGCTTCGCCCGCCGCATCCTGGAGGTGCACGAGCAGGCGGCGGCGTTCTTCACCGGGGCGCGACGGCCGGGCGGTCGGCTGCGCTTCGGCGCCTCCGAGGACTTCGTGCTGACCCGGCTCACCGACATCCTGGAGTCCTTCCGGCGCGGCCACCCCGAGGTCGACCTGGAGCTGACCGTCGAGCTGTCCGGCACGCTGCACGAACGCCTCGACGCGGGCAAGCTCGACCTGGTCCTCGCCAAGCGGCGCCCCGAGGACCCGCGCGGCGAACTGGTCTGGCACGACGACCTGGTGTGGATCGGCGCGCCCCGGCTCCGCCTGGACCCGGCCCTGCCGGTGCCCCTCATCGTGTACCCGCCACCGGGCATCACCCGCGCCCTGGCCATGGAGGCCCTGGAGCGCAGCGGCCGCCCCTGGCGCGTCGCCTGCACAAGCGGCAGCCTCAACGGCCTGGTGGCCGCCGCCCGCGCGGGCCTCGGCGTGATGGCGCACTCACGCGGCCTGATCCCGCAGGGCCTGGAGCGACTGCCGGACCGGGCGGGCCTGCCGGAGCTGGGGTCGGTGGACTTCGTGCTGCGGCACGGCGAGCGCGGGCGGGCGGCGCGCGGCGCGGCGGAGGCCTTGGCGGCGGCGATCCTGGCGGGCGGGGACAGGCTGCAAAGGGGACGTGACTAGGGGCAGCGGGGGCGTGACTAGCGGCTCTGGCGGTACGTCAGCTGCTTGACGCGGCGCAGGAACGGGGCCGTCTCGACGTGCTGGACGCCCTCCAACTGCCCGAGTTTCCCGCTGATGTAGGCGTACAACCCCGCGGTGTCGCGGGCGACAACCGTGGCGAGCAGGTTCGACGGCCCCGCGGTCGCCGAGGCGAAGGCGATCTCATAGTGGGACGCGAGCGCTTCGCCAACCGAGTGCAGCGAGGCCGGGGCGGCGGTGATCCACAGGGACGCAGCCACGTGATACCCGAGCAGCTCGGGCGTGTACTCGACGTCGACGAAGACGGCCCGGGACTCCAGCAGAGCGCTCAGGCGGCGCTTCACGGACGACTCGGAGAGGCCGGTGGCGCGCTGCAGTTCGGGGTAGGTGGCGCGGCCGTCCGCTTCGAGCGCGGTCACCAGCGCCTCGTCCTCGGGCGCGATGCGGGCCGGGGCGCCCGTGACGGGCGGGAGCCGCGGGGTCAGTGCCGCGAGCTGCGCCTCGCTGAGCGGAGCGAACTTGCTGAGCCAGCCGCGCGGCCCGCCGAAGAAGCTGTGCAGGAGTTGGAACGCGCGGATCTCCACGATGTGCGGGGTGCGCGGCAGCTTGCCGAGGAGCAGGTCGTCGTGGTCGCCGGGCCTGCGGGGCCGGGTCAGACAGGTCACTTCCGTGCCACCGGACATCAGGGCGACCCAGGAGGTGTCGGGGCGCCGCGCGAGGGCGCCCGCGATGGTCTGCGCGCCCTCGGGCGTGCAGCGCAGGCGCAGCATCCAGAAGTCCGTGCCGAGCCGCTCAGCGTTGCGCACGCCGACCACGTTCAGGCCGCCCTCGGCGGTCAGCTTGCGGTAGCGGCGCGCGACGGTCTGGTCCGAGACACCGAGAACCGCCGCGATCTTGCTGAAGGGCGCGCGCCCGTCGGTCTCCAGCGCGTGCAGGAGCTTCATGTCCAGCTCGTCGAGCGGGCTGGGCGTGCGCGACGTGTGGGATTCCACCGGCAACCACCTTTCAGATGTCGAATTCCGACGGTACACGGGCGACAACCGTCACGATCGTGCGGCCCTGATGGATCGTACGTCGTCGTACGAAGCCTTTGGATGTTGCACGAGGAGTGGGGAAGCATGCGCACATGGGGGCCGCTGACAGCGGTATGTCTGGGCACATTCATGCTGTTGCTGGACGTGACGATCGTGGTGGTGGCGCTGCCCGACATGGCGCGGGCGCTGGACGCGTCACTGAGTGATCTGCAGTGGGTGATCGACGGCTACGCGCTCGCGCTCGCCGCGCTGCTGCTCGGGGTCGGCGCCGCCGCCGACGTCCTCGGCCGGCGCCGGATACAGATCGCGGGCACCGTCGTGTTCGCGCTCGCGTCGCTGGGCTGCGGGCTCGCGTCGAACGCGGAGGTCCTGGTGGCGGCGCGGGCGGTGCAGGGGTTCGGCGCCGCCGCGATGTTCGCGACGACGCTGCCGCTGCTGGGCGCCGCCTACCAGGGCAAGCGGCGCTCGATGGCGCTCGGCGTGTGGGGCGCGGTCAGCGGCGGCGCCGCCGCGCTCGGGCCGATCTTCGGCGGGCTGCTCACCGAGGGTCCTGGCTGGCGGTGGATCTTCTTCGTGAACCTGCCGGTGAGCGTGGCCGCGGTGTGGCTGACGCTGCGGTGGGTGCCGGAATCCAAGGGGCATGCGGCACGGCGCGTGGACTGGGCGGGCACGGTGACGTTCGCGCTGTTCGCGGGCGCGCTGACGTACGCGGTGGTGCGGGCGTCGGCCGTGGGCTGGACGTCGGGGCGCACCCTGGTGACCCTCGCGGTCGCGGCGCTCTCCCTGATCGCGTTCGTGGTCGTCGAACGCCGCGCCGCGCACCCGCTGATCGACCTGCGGCTGCTGCGCAAGCCCGCGTTCACCGGCATCCTGCTCGGCGCGATCGGCTACAACGCGGCAGCCTTCGCCGTGATCCCGTACTTCTCGATCTGGCTGCAGACCGTGCTCGGCATGAGCCCGATCCGCGGCAGCCTGGTGCTGCTCCCACTGGCGGCGACGTCCTTCGTGGTGGCGGCGGTCGGCGGCAAGCTGCTTCACGGGGTGCCCGCGCGGTACGTCATCGGCGGCGGCCTGCTCCTGATCGGCGCGGGCTGCCTGGCGATGGCGGTGCTCGACGCCGGGTCGACGTGGCGCGCCCTTGTGCCGGGGCTGACGCTGGCGGGCATCGGTACGGGCCTGGTCGCGCCGGGCCTGGCGGGGGCGGCGCTCGCCTCGGTGCCGCAGGAGAACGCGGGCATGGCGGGTGGCGCGGTGAACACCTTCCGGCAGCTCGGGTACGCGCTCGGCGTCGCCGTGTTCGGCACGGTCCTGACCTCGCGGATGCAGGACGCGATCGGGCACGACGCGGCGCACACGGCGGCCGGAGGCGGGGCGGCCGCGCTGCGCGGCTCGGTGTCGGCGCACGAGGTGCGGGACGCCTTCGCCGCGGGGCTCAACGGGGCCTCGCTCACGGCGGGTGCGGTGGGGCTCGCGGCGGGCCTCGCGGTGCTCCTGATGGTCCGTACCAAACCGGCGTCCGTCGCAGGTCAGACCCCGTCGGCGGCTGCGGAGCCGACCCCCGAGAAGGCGCTCCAGGGGTAACTGCCCCGTACAGATTCGGTGGAGATTACGGCACCGAAACTTACTCAGCCGTCAGTAATGTGTCCGACCCTTACCCTTGTGGCCGCATTTCACCCGCTGACCTGTGACGATCGTGCCCGTTCGGGCACTTCCCACCCCCCTCCCGGAAGGGACTGGGGTGGGGTACCGTCACCGGCGCTGTGCGGAGCGCCACAAGGAGCACCATTGCGCGAGTTCACGAACCCTCCCATGGCGTCGGCGCCACGGGTGGGCGGTCTTGCCGACGCCGTGTTCGACCATGCCCTTGAGGATCCGGTCCGCGTCGTCCTGGGCCGCAAGCGCGACGGCGTCTGGCAGGACGTGACGTCAGCGGAGTTCCGCGACGAGGTGCTGGCGCTCGCCAAGGGACTCCTTGCCCAGGGGGTTCGGTTCGGCGACCGGGTCGCCATCATGTGCCGCACGCGGTACGAGTGGACGCTCTTCGACTTCGCCCTGTGGACCGTGGGCGCGCAGGTCGTCCCCGTGTATCCGACGTCGTCGGCCGAGCAGGTCTTCTGGATGCTGCACGACGCGCAGGTGTCGGCGGCGATGGTCGAGCACGAGGACCACGCGATGACGATCGGCTCGGTCGTCGACCGGCTGCCGCATCTGCGCCGCCTTTGGCAGCTCGACGGCGACGCGGTGCGCGAGCTGGGCGACGCGGGGCGCGACATGGACGACGAGGTGGTGCACCGCCACCGCCGGGCCGTCACCCCGGACTCCGTCGCCACCGTGATCTACACCTCCGGCACCACGGGCCGCCCCAAGGGCTGCGTCCTGTCCCACGCGAACTTCATGTTCGAGGTGGACACGCTCGTGGAGCGCTGGGAGCCGGTGTTCCGCTCCAAGCGCGGCGACGAGCCGTCCACGCTGCTCTTCCTGCCGCTCGCGCACGTCTTCGGCCGGATGGTGCAGATCGCCGCGGTGCGCTCGCGCGTCAAGTTCGGCCACCAGCCGAGCCTGAACGCGGCCGCGCTGATCCCCGATCTGGCCGCGTTCCAGCCGACGTTCATCCTGGCCGTGCCGTACATCTTCGAGAAGGTCTTCAACGCGGCCCGGCGCAAGGCCGAACGGGAGGGCAGGACGGGCCCGTTCGACAAGGCGGTGGAGGCGGCGGTGCGGTACGCCGACGCGATGGAGGCCAAGGCCTTCGGCACCGGACCCGGACCGTCGACGGCGCTGCGCATGCAGCACCAGCTCTTCGACAAGCTCGTCTACTCCAAGGTCCGCGACGCCATGGGCGGCCGGGTGCGGCACGCGATGTCCGGCGGCTCCGCCATGGACCGGCGCCTCGGCCTGTTCTTCGCCGGCGCGGGCGTGACGATCTTCGAGGGGTACGGCCTGACGGAGACCTCGGCCGCGGCGACCGCCAACCCGCCCGAGCGCACCCGCTACGGCACGGTCGGCCAGGCCATCCCCGGCACCACCGTGCACATCGCCGACGACGGGGAGGTGTGGCTGCGCGGCGGCCATGTCTTCCAGGGCTACCTCAACGATCCCAAGGCCACCGACGCCACGCTGCACGACGGCTGGCTCGCCACCGGCGACCTGGGCGCGCTCGACGAGGACGGCTACCTCACCATCACCGGCCGCAAGAAGGAGATCCTGGTGACCTCCGGCGGCAAGAGCGTCTCGCCGATCCAGCTGGAGGAGCGGGTGCGGGACCATCCGCTGGTCGCGCAGTGCATCGTCGTCGGCAACGACCGGCCGTACATCGCGGCGCTCGTCACCCTGGACGCGGAGGCCGTCGAGCACTGGCTCGCCATGCGCCACAAGCCCCCGATGGCCGCGCGCGAGCTGGTGCACGACCCGGACCTGGAGACCGAGGTGCGGCGGGCCGTGGTCGCCGCCAACACCCTTGTCTCCCAGGCGGAGTCGATCCGTACGTTCCGGATACTGGCGCACCAGTTCACCGAGGAGCACGGCCTGCTCACGCCCTCGCTGAAGCTGAAGCGCAAGGCGATCGAGGAGGCGTACGCGGCCGAGGTGGAGGCGCTCTACCGGAGCTGAGCCGCACTCCGGACGCAGCCGCCCCACACCTCCACGCAGGAATTTGACGTTGCGTCAGTTATTGACGCTTCGTCAGGTCGGACACAGAATCTCCCTCACCCGACCGGAGGGGGACGACCGTGTCGCGATCCCTGCGCAAGCTCGGCGCCGTCGCCGTGGCCGGACTGCTGCTCGCCGCCACACCCGCCTGCAACTCCGCGTCCAACAGCGGCAGTTCGGGCGACGGCAAGGGAGGCGACTCCGCGCGCGGAGTGAGCGGCGACTCGGTCAAGGTGGGCGGCATCGTCTCCATGACGACCGCCAGCGGCTACAGCAAGAAGGACACCGACCTGGGCGCCAAGGCCCGCTTCGAGCGGGCGAACGCCGAGGGCGGGGTGCACGGCCGGAAGATCGACTACCTGGGCGCGGAGGACGACGGCCAGGACCCGGCGCGCAATCTCGCCGCCGCCCGCAAACTCGTCCAGCGCGACAAGGTGTTCGCGATCGCCCCGATGAGCTCGGTGACGTTCTCCGGCGCCGACTTCCTCCAGGATCAGAAGGTGCCGACGTTCGGCTGGGGCACGATCCCGGCGTTCTGCGGCCCGACGTACCTGTACGGCTTCGGCGGCTGCATGGTGCCGATGCCCGGCGGCACCATCACGCAGAGCTGGCCGGAGGGCCTGAAGAAGGTCATGGGCGGCGCGAAGGGCAGGTCGGTGGCGATCCTCGCGAACGACAACGAGCCCGGCACCTTCGCCATCCGCACCTACCGGCAGAGCTTCAAGGCCGCCGGTTTCAAGGTGACGTACGCGAAGTCGGTCGTGCCCGCGACCTCGGTGCCGAGCGACTGGTCGGCGTACACGAAGGACATCCTGCGCTCCGACGCGGGAAAGGCACCCGACGCGGTCGTCTCCGTCATGCAGACCCCGTACAACATCGGCCTGTTCACGGCCGTCAAGCGCACCGGATACAAGGGCGTGCTCACCGACCCCACGGACTACGACCCGGGCCTGCTGGCGAAGAGCGCGACGCGCAAGGCACTCGACGGGGTGCACGTATTGCTGACGTTCCAGCCGTTCGAGCAACAGAGCGCGGACATGCGGCAGTTCAAGCAGGACATCAGGAAGACGGCGGGCAAGGACGTACCCCGCAACATGCACATGATGACGGGGTACATGTCGGCGGACCTCTTCCTCGCCGTCGCCGAGAAGGCGGGCCGGAAGCTGACAACGGAGTCGTTCCAGCGGGCGGCCGAGGGCTTCTCCGACACGGGCACGCTCGTCGGCGACCGGGCGCTGCCGAAGGGCCGCAAGGAGGCGTTCGGCTGCGGGGCACTGGTGCGTCTGAAGGACGCGAAGTACGAGGTGGCATCCCCCTTCACCTGCTACGAACCGATCCCCTTCCGCTGAGGCGGGCCGCCGATGTCGGACCTGCTGGGCTTCGCCCTGAGCGGCCTCGTCTCGGGCGCGCTGTACGCGCTGCTCGCCACGGGCCTGGTCCTGTCGTACTCCGCGTCCGGCGTCTTCAACTTCGCGCACGGCGCGACCGCCTACCTCTGCGCCCTCGCCTTCTACGAACTGCACTCCGGCTTCGGCTGGCCGGCCGTGCCGACGGCGCTGCTCCTGGTCTGCGTGGCGGCGCCCGCCCTGGGCTGGGGCCTGGACCGGCTGATGTTCCGCAAGCTGGCGCGGGTGGGCGAGACGGCGCAGATCGTGGCGACGATCGGCCTGCTGGTGGCGCTGCCCGCGCTCGGCCTGTGGGCGGTGGAACTCCTCGACGACGCGGGCGCGCCGGTCGAGCCCGCCGAGAACCAGTTCGGCCTGCCCGGCGTGGGGCCGAGCCCGGCGAAGAGCTGGCAGCTGACGGACGGCGTCGGCGTCGACTCCGACCAGCTGATCACGTGGGTGGCGACGGCGGTCGTGGCGGTGGGGCTGTGGGTGCTGATGCGGCACACGCGCCTCGGCCTGCGGATGCGCGCGGCCGTCGACAACCGGGAACTGGTGGAGCTGCGGGGCATCAGCGCGGACCGGTTGTCGTCGGTGGCGTGGATGCTGTCGTCGGCCCTGGCGGGCCTGGCCGGGGTGCTGGCCACACCCCTCCTCGGCCTGTCCTCCCACGACTTCACCCTCTTCCTGTTCGTGTCGGCGACGGCGGCCGTGCTCGGCCGGTTCCTGTCGGTGCCGCTGGCGTTCGCGGGCGGCCTGGGGCTCGGGGTGCTGCAGAACCTGGTCGCGGGGTACGCCGACTTCGCCGAGTCGCTCACCGGTTTCCGTACGGCGGTGCCGTTCCTGCTGCTCTTCGCGGGGTTGCTGGTGCTGACGCGGAGGCAGCGGGTCGCGGGCACGGCGGCGGTGGACGCGGCGCCGGTGGACTACCTGGCGGGGCGGTCGTGGGGCCGCAGATGGGGCCCGTGGACGGTGGCTGCGCTCCTCCTGGCCACCGCCTTCTACACCGTCACCACCCCCTTCTGGAGCGGACTGCTCGCCCAGGGACTCGCCCTCTCGCTCGTCTTCGTGTCCTTCACCGTGGTCACCGGCCTCGGCGCGATGGTGTCGCTCGCGCAGGCCACGTTCGTGACGGGCGCCGCGCTCGTCGCCGGGCTGCTGCTCAGCCACGGCTGGCCGTTCTTCGCCGCGGCGCTCGTCGGTACGTGTGCGGCCGCCGTGCTGGGCGCCGTCGTCGCGCTGCCCGCGCTGCGGCTCGGCGGGCGCTCCCTCGCCCTCGCGACACTCGCCCTCGCCTTCCTCGCCGACCAGGTGCTCTTCCAGATGGGGTGGCTGCGCAACGGCGACACCGGGTGGGAGATCCCCCGGCCCGTGTTCGGGCCCGTCGACCTGTCCGACGACCGGGCCATGGGGGTCGCGATGGTCGTCCTCGTCAGCGCGGCCGTCGCCTCGCTCGGCGCGTTGCGCGGGTCGGCGTCGGGGCGGGCCATGCTGGCCGTGCGATCCGCGCCCGCCGCCGCGATGGCCTCCGGCGTTTCCGTCGTCCGTACGAAGCTGCTGCTCTTCACGCTGTCGGCGGGGCTCGCCGGGTTCGGCGGCGTGATGTACGCGTCCTTCAACACTCGGATCACGGCTACCGACTTCACCGCGATGACGGGGCTTGTGTGGCTGGCGGTGGTCGTCGCGGCGGGTGTGCGGCGGGCGCAGTTCGCCGTGGTGGCGGGGGTGGTGTTCGTGGTTGTGCCGCATTTGTTGTCCGAGTACGTGACTGAGTCGGCGCATGTGCCGGTGATGCTGTTCGGGTTGGCGGGGGTGGCGTTGGCCAATGATCCGGATGGGTACTGTGCGGCTGTCTCCGTACGGAGGTGGAGGCGGTTGGGCCCTGCGGGGCCTTCCCCAATCCCGCCCCTTCCCGAAACTGGGGCTCCGCCCCAGACCCCGTATCGGCCTGAACGGCCTCGTCCTCAAACGCCGGACGGGCTAAAACCGCGCCGCTGTGGAAGGGGGGTTTCAGCCCGTCCGGCGTTTGAGGACGAGCCGCGGAGCGGCGATAGCGGGGGTCCAGGGGGCGGCAGCCCCTTGGTTTCGGGAAGGGGTGGGATTGGGGAGAGCCCCGCGCAGCGGCAACCCGCCCTCGCCCTCCACGACATCCACGCCGCCCACCACACCACGCCCGTCCTCCACGGAGTGGACCTCACCATCCACCCCGGCGAAATCGTCGTCCTCCTGGGCCCCAACGGCGCGGGCAAGTCCACCCTCTGCCAAGTGGCCGCAGGCCAACTCACCCCCACCCAGGGCCAGGTGACCATCGCCGGTCGGGACGTGACGAGCCAGAGGGCAACGGACCGCTCCCGAGCGGGCATCCTCCTCGCGCCCGAGACCCGAGCCATCTTCCCCACCCTCACCATCGACGAAAACCTCACCCTCCACCTCCCGGACACCCCCTCCCGCGAAGCGGTGTACACCCGCTTCCCCGCCCTGGCGGCCCGCCGCACCGTCCCGGCGGCCTCCCTCTCCGGCGGCGAACAGCAACTGCTCTCGCTGGCCCCACTCCTCCAGCACCCCCCGGACGTACTCATCGCGGACGAGCCGTCACTGGGCCTCGCGCCCCGGGTGGCCGACGAGGTGTTCCGGCTGCTCGCCGAGCTGAGGGACGCGGGGACGGGCCTGCTCCTGGTGGAGGAGAAGGCGGCGGAGGTACTGGGCCTGGCGGACACGGTGGCGTACCTGGCGCAGGGCAGGGTGGCCTGGTCGGGCCCGCGCGAGGACGTGCGGGTGGACCGGCTCACGGAGGCGTACCTGGGCCTGGCCGCCCCCGGGGCCGGAACCCAGCCGCACCCCGCAGAGGAGGCGCACCACCCGTGAACACAGCCGAAGCCCCCGCACCCGAACCCCCCGAACCCCCCACCCTCACCGCCTCCCACCTCACCGTCCGCTTCGGCGGCATCCACGCCCTCGACGACGTCACCCTCACCCTCCGCCCCGGCGAGGTCTGCGGCCCATCGGCCCCAACGGCGCGGGCAAGACGACCCTGTTCGACGTCCTGTCGGGCATCCGCCGCCCCGACCGGGGCCGAGTGCGGTTCGGCGGCGCCGACGTCACCCGCCGCTCACCGGTGTGGCGCGCCCGCCACGGCATGCGCAGGACCTTCCAGCGGCAGCAGTTGTTCGGGCAGCTCACGGTGGCCGACAATCTGCTGGTCGCGCAGGAGTGGCGCGGGGGCGGCGGCGGGTTCGCCGCGGATCTGGTGGCGGCGCCCACGCGACGTAAGCACGAGAGCGCCCGGCGCACGCGGGCCGCCACCGTCCTGCGGGAGTGCGGACTCGACGACCTGGCGGGCCGCTACGCCGGCGATCTGCCGGTGGGCCGCGCCCGGATGGTGGAGCTGGCGCGTGCCGTCGCGGACCCGCCCGCCGTGCTGCTCCTGGACGAGCCCGCGTCGGGGATGACGGCGGCGGAGCGGCGTCAACTGGCGGCGATCGTACGGCACTTGGCGGACGAGGAGGGCGTCGGCGTGCTCCTGGTCGAGCACAACGTGGCGTTCGTGATGGAGGTGTGCGCCCGCGTCGTCGTGCTCGACCTCGGCCGTGTGCTCGCCGAGGGCACGGCGGCCGAGGTACGCGCCGACCCGAAGGTCCGCGACGCGTACCTCGGCACCGCGGCCGGGCCGCCCCAACGGCCCGGCGGTCCCGCCGACCGGGGCGACGGCCCCGGTCGGCCGGAGTCTTGCTAACGCGAGCCCGGCTGACGCAGGCCCGGCGCCCGGACGCTGCCGCAGTCCTGCGTCGACCCGCTCTGGGTGACGCGCAGGGCGCCGCCCCCGGTGTTCGCACTGTCCTTGACGCAATACCCCTTCGTCGACTGGAAGTTCAGGTCGGCGGGGCTGTTGCCGCCGCGCTGCGCGGTGAACTTCTCGAAGCGGATGCCGGTGCTGTTGTTGGCGATGACGGCGGGCCGGCCGTCGCCGGAGGCGAACCTGACCTCGCTGTCGACGAACGTGACCCGGTCGGCGCGGCGGATGTACCAGCCGTACGCGGGCCGGGTGCCGATGCTCTTCGGGTTGTAGTCGGTGGAGGTGTTGCTCGGCACGTCGGCGGACATGGTGCCGTTGCCGCCGGGCACCGTGAGGTCGACGTCGGTGAACGTCACGTCACTGATGCGGCTGGCGCCCGACTCGCCCCACAGGGTCGGCGAGAACGACGGACTCGCCCCGGTGGCCTTGATGTTCGTGTACGTGATGTTGCTGATGGAGCCGACGCCCGGGTTGTTGCCGCAGCGTTTGCGGTTGCCGATCTTCTGCATGATCGGCGAGCGCACCCCGGTCATGGTGATGTCCTTGTAGTGGACGTCCGAGATCTTGGAGCCGTCCATGGACACCATGCCGAGCCCGGACTTGTCCGAGCCCTCGATCCGGATGCGCTCGAAGCGGTAGTCGGTGAAGTCGCCGCAGGTCTCGGAGCCGAACATCAGCGCGTTGCAGCAGCCCGCCGACAGATACGAATCGCTCACCCGCACCCGCCCGTTGGGCAGTTTGGCGCCGAGCGCGTAGTCGCTCTTGAACGCGAGCGCGTCGTCGTTGGCGTCGAAGTGGGCGTTGGTGATGGTCACGTCGGTGGTGTTGATGACGTTCCAGCCGTCGCGGTCCATCGCCGTGTCGAGGGTCAGCCGGTCGGAGACCACGTCGTCACAGCCGTTGATGAGCGCGGCGAAGTGCCCGCCCTCGCGCAGCGTGAGCCCGTCGCCCATGCGCAGGCCCTTGCACCGCGTCAGCGAGATGATCTTGTCGGCCTCGCCGGACTTCGGGTTGCCGGTGATCAGGGCGCCGTCGCCGTCGATGACGCCTTCGCCGACGAAGCCGATGTCGCTGAGCCGGTCGCCGTAGATCATGGCGTTGTGGAAGTGGCTGTGCCCGTAGTCCTGGTAGTCGTCCCACTCGTTGGGCTCGGGCGGGTCGTAGTCGTCGGCGCCGCTGCCGGACAGCGTGGCGCCCTTGTCGAGCTGGAGCGTCACGCCGCTCTTCATGTGGATGGTGTTCTTCGATTCGTACGTGGCGGTGCCGGGGAAGCGCACGGTGCCGCCGCCCGCCCGGTTGGCGGCGTCGATGGCCTTCTGGATGGCCGAGGTGTCGTTGCTGGAACCGTCGCCCTTGGCGCCGTAGTCGCGGATGTTGAACTCGGCGGCGGGCAGCGGCTGTTGGGGTGCACGGGTGGCCCGAGCGGCAGGCGCGGGCTGTTCCTCGAACGGCGCGGCCCCGGCCGGCCGTCCGTCGAAGACAGCCAGCACGGCGAGCGCGGCGACCCCCGCGAAAACGGCCCCGGCCCGTGTCCTCGAACGTCTCATGTCCCGTTTCGTGGTCCGTTTCATGATCCTCCTCAGCGGTGTGCGGGCTTGTGGGGTGCGTGGTGCGGGGGCCGACCGGCTCGACGTCAGCCGGTGTCCGGGGTCAGCCGATGTTCACGCGGAAGATCCTGTCCGCGCCGTCGGGCTCCCCGCCGTTGCCGTCGGCGTTGGTCGTCGACAGCCACAGCGACTTCGCGCCCGGCACGGCGGTCACGGCGCGCAGCCGGCCGTACTGGCCGACGTAGAAGGCCTTGGCCGTGCCGACGTTCTCGTTGTCGGCGTTGATGGGGATGCGCCACATGCGCTCGCCCTTGAGGGCCGCCATGTAGACCGCGCCGTCGACGACGGCGACGCCGCTCGGGGAGGCCTCGGCGACGCCCCACGTCTTCTTCGGGTTGGTCATGCCCGCGGTGTCGCAGTTGCCCTCGCAGGTGGGCCAGCCGTAGTTCTTGCCCGGCTTGATGAGGTTCAGCTCGTCCTTGCTGGAGTCGCCGAGCTCGGCCTCCCACAGGCGGCCCTGCGGGTCGAAGGCGATGCCCTGCGGGTTGCGGTGGCCCAGGCTGTACACGTAGTTGCCGAAGGGGTTGCCGGGGGCGGGCTTGCCGTCCCGGGTCATGCGCAGGATCTTGCCGTTGAGGGAGTTCTTGTCCTGCGCGAGGGGCTTGGTCTGGGCGTCGCCCGTGGTGGCGTACAGATAGCCGTCGGGACCGAAGGCGAGACGGCCGCCGTTGTGGTACTTGGCCTTCTTGATCCCCTTCAGCAGCACCGTGTAGCCGCCGAGCGAGGAACCGTCGTACGTCATGCGCGCGACGCGGTTGCCCTCGGAAGAGGTATGCATGACGTACACGTAGTGGTTCGTGGCCCACTGCGGGTCGACGGCGACGCCCATGAGGCCGCCCTCGCCGCCGGTGGTCTGGGACTCGGGCACCTTGCCGAGCTGCTTCTTCGTCGCGCCGTCGGCCGAGATCGACCAGACCCGGAAGTCGTCGCGCTCGGTGACGAGGGCGGACTTGCCGTCGGGCAGCCAGGAGGTGCCCCAGGGTATGGTCCAGCCGGTCGAGATCGTCTTGATGTCGGTGGGCTCGCCGGCGGGCGCGGCCGGTGCGGCGGACACCGAGGGGACGTACGCCACAAGTCCCGCAGCCAGCGCGGCGGTTGTGGCGACCGCCACCTTCCGGGCCGGGCGGCCCTTGCTCCTGATGACGTGCACGAGTACCTCCATGTGGGGGATGTGAGCGTGGGGGTGGTGAGCGTTGTTCATCGACTGACGAAGCATCAGCCTCCGTACTGGGCAACAATCTTGGTGAACTCGTAGGGCTGCTGGCCGATGCCGCTGCACGAGTCGCCCGGCGACCCGCCGCCCGCGCAGGACCGGTCGCGGTTGACGGACCAGAAGGCGAAGCGCGCGATGTGGTGCTGCTTGGCGTAGCCGAGGATCTTCTTGAAGTCGGCGGTGGTGACGGTCTCCCCCGCCACGTCCGTCTTGCCGTTCATGGACGAGACGCCGATGTGCTTGTAGGCGTCGGTGTCGCTGTAGCCGTACGCGCTCTTGACCGTGTTCTTCAGGCCTTCGAGGGCGCTCACCGAGGCATCGCCCATGGTGCCGCTGTGGCCGTCGAAGTCGAACGGCATGATCACCCAGGCGTCGGCGGCGAGCCCGGCCCGCGCGCCGCGCTGGATGAGGTCCTTGCCGGTGGCGTCGGGGCCGTTCGGGGTGGTGCCGAGCGTGACGTACGTGACGATGCCCGGGTTCTTCTGCTCCACGATCTTCAGCGCGTCCACCACCCGCTGGCGGACGGTGGGGTTGTTGAACTCGGTGTTCTCGATGTCGACGTCGAAGGCCCTCAACTTGTAGGCGTCGATGACCTTTTGGTACGCGCCGGCCAGCGCGGTGGCGCTGGAGCATTTCTCGCCGAGCTTGGCGCCGCTCCAGCCGCCGACGGACACGACGATGTCGCCGCCGGCCGCGCGGATGGACTTGATGGCGGACTCGTCGGAGCCGCCCTTGAGCGGACGGCTGCCGTCCCAGGCCGGGTTGCAGCCGCCGTCGGACAGGATGAAGGCGAGCGTGAACCACTTCACGCCGGTCGCGGCCATCACGTCGGTGGGCTTCTGCGGGCTGCCCCAGCCCAGGTACTCGTAGGGGGCGGCGTGGATCGTGCCCGCGGCCCGGGGAGCGGCCTCGGTTTGGGGAGCGGCCGCGGTCGCGGGCAGTTGGGACAGCCCGAAGACTGCGGCCGCGGCGAGGGCGAGTCCGCCCAGGCCCATGAGTCGGCGCACGGGGATTCCTTTCAGGTGGTTCACGCGAGTCGTCCGGGTCAGACGAGTTGGTAGCCGCGCATGCCCGTCAGGAGCATGTACGTGTTCTGCAGCGAGCCCGAACTGTCGCCGAGCGAGCGGTAGATGCCCCACTTGGGGCGCACCCGGTCGGCGAGGAAGGTGTCCACGCCGGACTTCGACTTGTCGATGACGGTCGTCGAGCCGCTCTTGAGGATCCAGCGCACGGACCCCGACGAGCCGTCGCCGATCTTGATCTGGAAGTCGACGTCGGTCCATTTGTCGTGCAGCGGCTCCAGGTCGGTGCGGCCGACGAGGATGTCCTGCTCGAAGATCTTCAGCTCGATGGTCTGCTTGCCGCCCACCCGGCGCAGCGACTGCACGACGATGGGCGCGCTGCCCGCGCCGGGCTGCTTCATCTGCATGATGTGCGTGAAGCTCGTGGTCGCCTTCAGCGAGCCCGGTATGAACATGCGGTAGGTGACCCGCCAGGTCTGGCCCTTCTGCCACTTCAGGTACGAGTCGCCGGTGCGGCAGCCGGTGACCTCGTGGCGCTGCCGGTCGTCGCTGGTGTCGCGGTCGACCGTGTGCATGTTGAAGCGGAAGTTGTCGCCCTCGGCGAAGATGTGCGGCTTCGCCGCCGGGTGCGAGTCGGCGCGGTCGTCCTCCAGCGTCTCGAAGGCGCGCAGACCGACGTCGCGGGCGGACGGGGACCAGCGCAACTGCCAGTCGGCGGCGCGCGCTGCGCTCCCGGCGGGCAGCCCCACCGCGGCGGCCGCGGGCAGGCCCGCAGCGGTCGCCGCGACACCCGCCCCTGCGCCAAGTGCCGCTCCCAGTACGGTCCTTCGTGAGGGAGTCATCGCTCGCTCACCTCTTCTTCCTGAGCTGTTCGTTCATGATCAAAAATGCGCCGAGGCCGTGGAAGTCATTGGTCTGCCGGGGGCGCGCGATGTAGAAGGCGTAGTCGCCGACGTTGGTGCCGATGGAGATGTCCGTGAGGTTGGTCAGGCCGTCGGAGCCGAGCGAGATCTTCTCCAGGACGCCCCGGTAGCCGCGCCGCGCGACGGCCTGGTACGACGGCGCCACATAGCCCTTCTCGGCGGCGCGCGACAGGGCGAAGGTGAACATGCTGGAGCAGGACGTCTCGGTCCAGTTGCCGCTCTCCGCCCCCTTGTTCACGACCTGGAACCAGCGACCGGTCTCCGGGTCCTGGGCCCGCGCGATCCCTGCCGCCAACTTCCGTACGTGGCCGAGAAGTTCACGTCGCCCGGGGTCGCTGCGGGGTGTGGCGTCCAGGACGTTGACGGCGGCCATGGAGTACCAGCCGATGGCCCGGCACCACTGCTCGGGGGCGCGCCCGGTGTCCTTGTCGGCCCAGACCGCGGTGCGCGACTCGTCGTACGCGTGCTGGAACAGGCCGTTGTCCGCCTGGAGGCGGCGGGCGTACACATTGAGCTGCTCGACGGCCTCACGGTCGGTGTACGCCTCGTCGCCGAACTCCTTGCCGTACTCGACGAGGAACGGATTGACCATGTAGACGCCGTCGGACCACAGTTGGTGCGCGCGGCTCGCGGTGTCGGCGTGCCAGAAGCCGCTGTCCTGGGTGCGCGGATAGGTCTTCAGGCGCTCGCGGATCTTCTGGGCGGCGACGCGGTAGCGGTCCTCGCCGGTCTCGTGGTGCAGGACCACCAGGAGCCGCCCGGCCTGCATGCTGTCGAGGCTGTTGAACTTCTGCCCGATGTTCCCCTCGGCGTCCACGAAGCGGTCGACGTAGCTCTTGATGTACGTCAAGTAGCGCTCGTCGTGGGTGCGTTGGTACGTGAGGTACTGGCCGTAGAGGTAGAGGCCGACGGGGTAGGACCAGCCGCCGATGGTGGCCGGGGTGAAGCGGGTGGTCGTGGAGTCGACCATCGCGACGGACCAGTCGGTGGCCGCCGCGCGGTCCTGGCCCGGGTCGGGGGAACGGTCGGCCGGTGCGCTCCCGGCCGCGGGGGCCGCCTGCGCGGTGAAGACGGCGGCTCCGGCGAGGAGCGCGGCCAGTGCGGCGCGGGTGGCTCTTCGCGGCGTGGTCGTGCGCGTACTCGTGGTGGGGGTCGACGTGCGGGGCGTGGGCCGAGGTATGGCGGATGAACGGCGGCGGCGCATCAGGTTCCTCCCTCGCGGTAGGCGAAGCCGGGGTGGTCCTCCGGGGCGGGCCCGCGCGCGGCGTCGACCAGGGCGCGGACCAGATCGTGGTCGGGCGAGCGGTGGCAGGCGGGGTCGGTGCGGGCGGCGTCCCCGGTGAGGGCGTAGGCCTGGCAGCGGCAGCCGCCGAAGTCGACGGCGCGCAGCTCGCAGGAGCGGCAGGGCTCCCGCATCCAGTCCTCGCCGCGGTAGCGGGTGAAGGCGGGCGACTCCCGCCAGATCCAGTCGAGCCGGTGGTCCCGCACGTTCGGGGCGTCGTCGCCGAGCAGCTCCGCCGCGGCCGGGCACGGCAGCACCGAACCGTCGGGCGCGACGGTCAGGGACACCGCGCCCCAGCCGCCCATGCACGGCTTCGCGGTGGCGTCGACGTAGTCGGGCGCGACCCAGACCAGCTCCATGCGCCCGGCGAGGCGGACCCGCCAGCGCTCCAGCGTCAGCCGGGCACGGGCCACCTGGTCGGGGTCGGGGAGGAGCGCGGCGCGGTTCTCCATCGCCCAGCCGTAGAACTGGGTGTTGGCCAGCTCGATCCGGTCGGCGCCCCAGGCAAGGCCCAGCTCCACGAGCGCGTCCAGGGCGTCGAGGTTGGCGCGGTGCAGGACGGCGTTGAGGCCGAGCGGAAGGCCGGCCTCGCGGACCAGGCGGGCCGCGCGCTCCTTCGCGCCGGTCGCCCGCGCCCCGGCGATGAGGTCGGCCCGCGCGGGGTCGGCGTGCTGCACGGAGAGCTGGACGCTCCGCAGGCCCGCGTCGACGAGCTCGGCGAGCCGCGCCTCGTGCAGGCCGACGCCGCTCGTGACGAGCTGGGTGTGGATGCCCGCCTCGTCCGCGGTCGCGACGATCCGCGGCAGATCGCGCCGCAACAGCGGCTCGCCGCCCGACAGATGCGTCTGCACGACGCCCAGTTCAGCGGCCTGCCGCAGCACCTCGCACCACTCGTCCCCGGTCAGCTCCACTGACCGACCGATCAGTTTGACAGGGTTGGAGCAATAGGCGCAGCGCAGCGGGCAGCCGTGGGTGAGCTCGGCGAGGAGGGCCCAGGGGGGCTCCGGGGGTGGGGGCGGCGAGGTGGGGCGGGCGGCTGCATCGGGCCCGCCCTGCGCGCCATGGACGCCGAATGCTTCGCTCACCGCAGCCACCCCTCTGCACGCAACTGCCGCAGAAACGCCGGGACTTCGGCGTCGACCGGCGCGTCCGGATGGCGGCGGGCGAGTTCCGCGACGATGGCGGCCACGTCGCGCTCGCCGTCGCACAGCTTCACGATGCTCCCGGCCGCACCGCGAAGCACCACCACGCGCTCCGGCAGGAGCAGCAGGTCGGCGCCGCGTACCCGGTCGTGACGGAACATCACCGAGCGGGCGAGCGCGGGCCGCCAGTCGAGGTCGACGCGGTCGTCGGTGGCGGTGTCACGACGGTCGCTGGTGGCGATGTCACGCATGGCCGACCCCCTCCCCCGCCGCACCGGATGCCCCGCGCGACACCCCATTGGCACCGGCACCGGCACCGTCGACGGCGTCGAGCAGCGACCACAGCACGTCGCACTTGAACGCCAGCGCCGCCACGGCCCGTTCCTGCTGCTCACGCGTGCGGGCCCAGGCGCGCACCAGGCCCAGCGCCTCCTGCCCGTCCCGGCCGCCCTGCCCGACCCGGCCCCGGAAGTAGGTGAGGCCCTCGGTCTCGATCCACGGGTAGTGCTTCTCGAACGCGGCGATGCGGGTGCGCATCAGGTCGGGCGCGGATAGTTCGGTGAGCGAGGCGGCGACGGCGTCGAGCGCGGGCCGCAGGCGGCAGAAGTTGACGTATCCGTCGACGGCGAGCCGCACCCCCGGCAGCACCCGGGCGGTGTCCAGAAGCTCCTCGCGGGCGATGCCCGCGGCCTCGCCGAGCCGCAGCCACCGCTCGATGCCGCCCTCGCCCGCGCGCTCGCCGTCGTGGTCCCTGATCCGCCGCGACCAGCCCCGGCGCAGCGCGGGATCGTCGAACTTGGCCAGGATCAGGGCGTCCTTGACGGGGATGTGCCGCTGGTAGTGGAACCGGTTGGCGATCCAGCGGCGCAGCTCGGCGCGGGTCAGGGTGCCTTCGTGCATGCGTACGTTGAAGGGGTGGCGGTCGTGGTAGCGCTCGGCGGAGACGGCGCGCAGCCGCTCGGTGAGCTCGTCGGGACTCCAGGGCGCCCCGGAGTCCGTGTCAGTCTTGACGGTCGCGGTCACAGCTCGATCACCATCCGGTCCTGCGCGACTTCGAGCCCCCAGTCGGCGAGTTGCTTGTGCTGTTCGGCGCTCCGGTCGCCGAGCGGGTTGGTGTTGTTCAAGTGGGTGTACAGGCAGCGTCCGGGCAGCCGGGAGAGCCGGTGGGCGGTGCCGCCGGGGCCGGCGATGGGCAGGTGCCCCATGCCGGTCGCGGACTTGGTGCTGAACCCGGCCCGCCGGGGCTCCTCGTCGTCCCAGAAGGTGCCGTCGACGAACACGACGTCGGCCGCGCGCGCGGCCTCCTCGAAGGCGTCGGTCCAGGCGGCGAGGGCCGGGGCGTAGAGGACGGTGCGGCCGGTGCCGGTGTCGTGCAGGCTCAGGGCGACGGACCAGGTGGCGTCGTCGGGGCCCAAGTCGGCGGCGTAGCGCGGTCGTTTGGCCGAAACGGGCACGGCGGCGACCCGGATTGCTGACTCGTCGTTCAGTTGGCGGGCGGTGCCCGTGAGCTCGCGCCAGCGCACTTTCGTGTAGGGGCCGAGGACGGCGCCGAGGCCGAGGCGGTCGCGTACGGCGGTGGTGACCGGCGCGGTGGCGAGGACGTCCACGCCGTCGCGGGCCTCGCGGAGGCGGGCGATGCCGAGGGTGTGGTCGAGTTCGGCGTCGGTGAGGACGACGCCGGCGAGCGGGGAGAGGCGGGTGTCCGCGCCGGGGGCGGGCAGCAGTTCGGGGCAGGCCTCGATCTGCTCGCCGATGTCGGGGGTGGCGTTGACGACGTACCAGCGGCCCGGTCCCGCGCGCAGGGCGAGGGAGGCGTGCCGGCGGCGGCGTTCCGGGTGGGCGCGCGCCCCGGCACAGCCGGGGCACGCGCAGTTCCACTGGGGGAGTCCGCCGCCCGCCGCGGTGCCGAGCACCTGGAGCAGCATCGGGCGGGTTTACCGGTCGGCGAGGCGGTAGGCGGTGACCTCCAGCGAGGTCTCCACGACCGTGTACTCGGGGGTCTGCCAGGCCGTGGTGCCTCCGGACGCCACAGACGCCACAGACGTCATGGCCACGGCCGTGACCTCCGACGTTTCCTTCTCATGAACGTTCATGCGCGTGTTCCTATCCTTCCTGAAAAGTGGGAGTTCAGGAGCCACTGGGGCACATCACCACCCATGTGCGTATGGTGTTCACATGGATGGCCTGCGTTCAGTGACGTGCAACAGAGTTGCGGCATGACGAGACGCGGTCAATGGTTCGGACCGATAAGGTCGGAGCTATATCTAGCCATTCTCAGTGGGCCGTGCAGCGGGACCGCCACGCCAGGAATGCGGTACGGCCCCTGATCGTTGACCATGGAAGTACCACCCGACGACGTATAAGGATCGAGAGCTCGTGAGCAAGGTCCCCCCGATCATCCTGAACAACGGCATCGAGATGCCGCAGCTCGGCTTCGGTGTCTGGCAGGTCCCGGACGACGAGGCGGAGCAGGCCGTGACGACGGCGCTGGAGTCCGGGTACCGCAGCGTCGACACGGCCAGCCTCTACGAGAACGAAGAGGGCACCGGCCGGGCCATCGCCAAGTCCGGCATCGCCCGCGACAAGCTCTTCGTCACGACGAAGCTCCGGAACAGGCACCAGGGGTACGACGCGACGCTGCGCGCGTTCGACGAATCGCTGGCCAAGCTGGGCCTGGACCATGTCGACCTGTATCTCATCCACTGGCCGATGCCGGCCAAGGACACCTACATCGACACGTACAAGGCCTTCGAGAAGATCCTCGCCGACGGCCGCGCCAAGTCGATCGGCGTCTCCAACTTCCTTCCGGAGCATCTGGACCGCCTCATCGACGCCACGTCGGTGATCCCGGCGGTCAACCAGATCGAGCTGCACCCGCACCTCCAGCAGCGCGCCTCCCGTGCGTACCACGGCGAGCAGGGCATCGCCACGGAGGCCTGGTCGCCGCTCGGCCAGGGCAAGGGCCTCCTGGAGGTCCCGGCGATCGTCGCCATCGCGCAGAAGCACGGGCGCACGCCCGCGCAGATCGTGCTGCGCTGGCACCTCCAGCTGGGGACCGTGGTCATCCCCAAGTCGGTGACCCCCTCCCGCATCAAGGAGAACATCGAGGTCTTCGACTTCGAGCTCGACCCGGAGGACATGGCGGCGATCAGCGCGCTGAACGAGGACCGGCGACTCGGTCCGGACCCGGCGGCGTTCGAGGCCCCGTAAGCGGCTGCCATTGCTGCATGTCTCAGGGCCCGTCTGTGCCGCCGCTGCGGTGGCGCAGGCGGGTCAGTTCGTCCTTGAAGGCGACGACATCGCGGTGTTCGGCGCCGAGGATCGGGACGAGCGTCTCCACCGCCGTCTCCAGGAGATCCACCGCCGTCGCGACTTCGCCCCCCGCGGTGGACGCCTCGACGAGATTCCTGATCATCGCCACGGTCCGGGGGTCCCCGTAGCCGAGGTGCTCGGCAATCTGCGGCAGGGCGCTTTCGTACGTCGCGATGGCGCGCGCGTGGTCCCCGGCTTCCAAGTACGCGTAGCCGAGGAGGTTGTACGTCCTGATGAGCTCGTCCGGAAAGTCGTCGCTGTGCGTCCGCAGCCGCACGCCGAGGACACCGGTGAGCAACTGGACGGCCTTGTCGGCCCCCGCCGCGCCCAGATGAGCAAAGGCCGTGCGCTCCTGAGCCGCCAGGGTCACGGGGTGCGCCTCCCCCAGCACCCGGGACCGGGCTGCGGCGACCGTCCCGCAGAGCGGCACCGCCCCCTCCGCGTCGCCGACCTCCTGCAGGGCGAAGGCCAGGCGGTCGTACGACTCCCAGGTCTCCGGGTCGTCCTCGCCGAGTACCACGCGCCGGGCGTTCAGGACCTGCTTGTAGCGCGAAATCGCGTCGGTCCAGGCTCCGTTGGACCATTGGGCGTCGGCCAGGGTCGCTGAGGCGCGCAGGGTCGCGGGGTGGTCGGGGCCCAGCGCGTCGGTCGTGGCGGAGAGCCAGTCGTTGCCGCGCTCGACGGTACGCTCCGTGTCCCCGGCCCGGAGGAGCACGGCGAGGAGGCGGCTCCACAGGTTCAGGGTCTCCGGGTGCGACTCGCCGCGCACCGCACGGCTGCGCCGCAGCGCCTCGTCGTATCCCTGGATCGCTTGCGGCAGTCCGTCCTCCCAGCCCTCGTGCACGCGGGCGATTTCGCTGATGGCGTCGATCAGGCGGATATGACTCGTGCCGAAGAGGCTGCTGAGGTGGTTCAGCACCGCTGCGCCCTCCTGTTTCGCCCGCTCCGTGCTGCCCGCCGCGTAGAGCGCTGCGGCCAGTTGGCTGCGTACATCGATGCTGTCCAGGTGGCCGTCCCCCAGCTCCCTGCGGCAGCCGGCCAGCGTCGCCTCGTACAGGTCCACCGCCGTGTGCGGCTCTCCCACGGCCAGGGCCAGGCCCGCGATGGCCGCGCAGGACGTGCGCCACTCGGGGTACTCCTGCACCAAGGCCTCGGTCGCGAACAGACGCAGCTTCAGGAAGAGCTGCCAGGCGCGGTCCCCCGCCCCCACCTCACGGTATGTATCAGCGAGTTCCGTCCACAGGAGCAGCATGTCGGGGTCTTCCATCGCGGCCGAGCTGCGCGCGCTCTCACACAGGTCCACCGCTTCCCGGGGGCGGCCCGCGGTTCGCAGTGCGCGCGCGAGCCGCAGGGTCACCCTCAGCGTCGCCGGGTAGCCCGGCCCGGGGGTGCGCTGTCGGCCCTCCACAGCACGCCACAACATGCTGATGCCGCGTTCCGGCTCGCCCTGCGCGATGACGAAGTCCGCCGTTGCCGCGAGCACGGCCGCAAAATACTCGGTGTCGTCACCCGGCGCGACGCGCTGGGCCAACTCATCGACGTGCGGCAGCAGTTGGTGCCAGCGGGGCCAGGCGGCCGGGTTCGTGTCCTTGGGCAGCGCGCCCGCGAGGCAGACTGCGGCTTCGAAGCGGGCCGCTTCCAGCGCCGCCACGCTGTGCCACGGGTCGTCCTCGTCCGGTTCGTGGAGGACTCCTTGCACCACGGGGTGGATCCGCAGCGTGTCGTCGTCCTGGCTGAGGAGAAGGCTGTGGCGTGTCAAGTTCCTTATCGCTTTGACCAGTTCGGGCTCCTCCGCCATGCGTGACAGCCAGCTCCGCGGGACAGGCTCCGGGGCGAGCCAGGCGAGGACGTTCAGGACGCGGTGTGCCAACGAGTCGCCCAAGACACGCAGAGCCGCGCGGATCGCGTTCCCTACACGGGCCTGGCCCCCGCTTGAATCGATCTCCATGGCCGTCAAGTACTGGGCAGGAGAGATCCCCTCCAGTCCCATGTACGCGGCGGCCTGTTCCACGGCGAGCGGCAGATACCCGAGCGCTTCAGCGAGGTTGTAAGCGTCCGCCGTCAGCATCTCCGTGCCCGCACGGACACGGAGCAACTCGACGGCTTCGTCGGGCTCCATGACGTCCAGGTTCAAGACCGGACCGACGCCTTCCCAGCCCAGGCGCCTCCGACTGGTGATCAGGATGCGGCCCCTCCTGCCCAGGCGGGACACGAACGCACCGATGTCGGCCGGATTTTCCGCGCCGTCGAGAACGAGCACCCAGTCGTCGTGCGCGACCAGCCAGGCGACGGCCCACTCGCCCAGTTGCTCCCTTGTGACCGGCGGCGTGACCGGGTTCAGGGTCTTAGCAAGGTCCGCGAGCCCCTCGGCCAGAACAGCCCGCGAGTCCGCCGTCAGCCACCACACCGGGGACATCGACTCGCCGCTGGCTGCGGCTGCCGCCCACCGCACGGCCAGAGCCGTCTTCCCCACGCCTCCCATGCCGCAAACGACCACTGCTCGGGGCCCGTCGGATCGGGGATCGGGAGCCAGCAGTTCCTCGTCCAAGTGCCGGAGCTCGGCGGCTCTCCCCACGAACGTCACCGTCCCAGGGGGTACGTTCGTCAGTCCCCGCCGGGCCGACACCGCGCGGTCGTGGCTCGTTGCCAGCCAGACCGCGTGGGTCAGCTCCTCCCAGTCGGGGGCGACAACTTCGCTCCAACGCCCCAGCCCCACCACCGGCCGCTCCACCACCCGAATCGCCCGCCCCCGCAACACCTCCAACGCCTCCTCGCTCACCAGCGCGAACGGCTCCCCCGCCGCCCCGAGCGCCCTGGTCCCCGTCCCCTCCGCCACCGGCACGACCGCGCGGAAGGAGCGGGCCGTCGAGCCCGCGCGGGCCTCTATCTCCGCGCCGAGGCGGGTGAGGAGGTCGGTGACGGCCTGGGACTCGGGGCGGGGCAGGGTTTCGAGGAGGGCGGTGCGGGCGCCGGGGACGAAGTCGTACAGGCCCCGTTCGCCGTCGACCGGCTCCAGGAGGCCGCTGAGCAGGACCTCCGCGAGGTCGCTCGGCCGGGAGCCGGGGGTGACGCGCTGCTGGATGAGCCGCATGACGGGGAGCGCGGGCACCGAGAGGGCGACGTGCGCGGCGAGGTCGGCGGCCGTGGGCGAGGCGGCGAGCTGGAAGCGCAGGACGCGTTCGGCGATCGGCAAGTCGCCCTCGGCGGTACGGGGTTCGGTGCGGCTTGTCGGGGTGGCGTCGACGTAGGTGACGGCCGTGTCGCGGGGGCGGTCGCCGGTCGCCGTCACCAGCGCGGCCCAGTCGGCGAGCCACTCGGGGGCGAGTTCCAGGACGGGCACGGGCAGGGCGCCGGCGGGGCGGCGGGCGCGGCCGTCGTGCGGGGTGAAGCGGAGCGCCGCGTTCGGGGCGCCCGGCCGGGACGCGATGGCCCTGCCGGGCGTGGCGGGCGCGGCGGTGCGCCGCCAGAGGCGTTCGGGCAGCGGCTGGAGCAGCGCGGTGGGGCCGCGCCGCGCCCACGCGTGCAGGGCGGCCCCGGCGCGCCCGGCCCACCAGTGCGGCCCGGAGCAGTCGCTGAGGACGAGGGTCACCTGGCGCCCTGTGGGGTCGAGGGCCGCGCCGGGTTCGACTGCCGGGCGGCCGGGCGAGGAGCGCAGGCCCACGCGGCTGCCGAGGTCGGTGACGTACCACAGACGTACGTCGCGGAACGCGCCCGTGCGCTGCAGTGCCGCCCTCAACTCCCCTGCCAGGGGCCGCCATACGTTCATCGCGGGGCCGGTGTCGACGACGAGGGCGAGGCGCAGCGGGCGCTCGGTGGCGGGCACCAGGACCGGGACCCAGGGGCGGCGCCCCGCACCGACGGACGCGGCGCGCGCGGCGGTGGCGTCCTCGTCGAGGACGCGCCGCCGGGTGTCCGGTACGCGGCGTTTGAGGGGGCGCAGGGCGCGCTGGATGGCGAGTTCGTGGCGCAGGGCCTGCGGGGCGGGCACGAGGACGTCGTCGGCGTCCGTGCCGGGGCGGGTGGCGCCGCGCGGCAGGTGGAGGGGGCTGGCGGCGGGCTCGTCAGGAGCCGGGGCGTCGGTCGGCCCGGGGTCCCTCTCGTCCCCGGCCTCTGGGGCGCACGGCGCACGTACCGGGTGATGCGCAAAGTCACCCGCCCCGTCCGGTCGGAGCGCGTCCGGCGTCGACGCCGCGCCCACGCGCGGCCACGGCCCGTCCGCCTCCGTGGACAGCCGTTCCGCGAGCCACAGCATCTCCGCGAGCTCCAGCGGCGTGACCGGCGGGCCGAGCGCCTCCAGGGTGGCGCGCAGCCGGTCAAGCGTCATCGGGGCCGGTCGCCTCGCTGCTCAGATACGGCATGACCTGGTCCGCCAACTCGGCGACGCTCTCGGGTGGTTCGCTGAACGACGCGTGGTGGCACATGTAAATGGCGTTCAGGAGCTGGTCGTTGGCGAGCAGGCCGCCGCCGCGCCGGTCGTAGAAGCGCTGGATCACATCGCGTGCGCCCTGGGGCAGTTGACCGGTCTCGTCGCCGACGACCTCGCTGAGGTGTTCCCGCACGATCGCGGTCAGCTCGTCGATCGTCCTGGGCTGCTTCAGGTCCACGGTGACGCAGCGGCGCAGGAAGGCGGGCGGGAACTCGCGTTCGCCGTTGCTGGTCATGACGACGAGAGGGAAGGCGCGGCAGGTGACGGTGCCGTCGCGGATCTCCACGCGGTCGGTGGTGCTGTCGGCCGTCATCACGCGGGCGGTGGGCTCGGCGCGGCGGGCCAGCTCGACGAGTTCGTACGAACCCTTCTCGAAGATGGTGAGGAGGTCGTTCGGCAGGTCGATGTCGCTCTTGTCGATCTCGTCGATGAGCAGGACGCGAGGGCGCGCGTAGGGCAGCAGGGCGGTGCCGAGGGGGCCGAGGCGCAGATAGTCGCCGATGTCGTCGGCGGCCGCTCCCGTCGCTCCCGCGGCCGCGCCGTCGCCGCGGGCCCGCTCGGCCGCGTACAGACGCGTCAGCGGATCGTAGGCGTACAGGCCGTCGCGCAGCGTCACGCGGCTGGTGATGGGCCAGTGCAGGACCTTGCCGAGGGCCAGTTCATGGGCGACGGCGTACGCGAGGGAGGACTTGCCGGTGCCGGGGGCGCCGGTGACCAGGAGCGGTCGGCGCAGATAGAGGGCGGCGTTGACCTGGCGGACCGCGTCCGCGCCGGGGCGGTAGCTGACGGCCGCGTGGTGGTTGCCGGTGCCGCCGGGCGGCGTGGGCAGGGGCGGGCCGCCGCGGAACCGGCGCCAGGGCGGCGGGTCGGGGAGCCGGTCGACGCGGTCGTGCGGGGTGCGGCTGCCGGTGTAGACCTGCCACGTGGCGGACAACGGATTCTCGGCCGTCACACGATCACCACTCCGGTCGTTCCTGCTGCCTCGGTCACGTCAGTCATTTCCCTTGCTCCCCATGGCCAGTGGCGGATCGGGCTTGCGCTCCGGGTCGTCCCAGAACAGCGTGAGCCGGTGCCCGCAGTGGTCGGCGTGCCCCCGGCGCGGGGAGCGGGCCTCCTTGCGCAACTTCATTACCTCGTACGGGAGTTCGTCGGGGTCGAGCGCGGCCACCGCCTCGATGAGCCGGTCCAGGAACGCACCGGGGGCGCAGTGCGCGTGCCCCGCGTCGCCGCAGTCGCGCCGCCGCCACAGCATGATGGGTACGCCGGTGTCGAGGGCGGCGGCCAGCCAGTCGTCGACGGGGTTCGCCGCGTACGCGAGGGCGCACAGGTCGTCCTCGTCCTCCAGCCAGTCGTAGAACGCCTGGTAGTCGTAGGACTCGGAGCACTCCACGGGCGCGGGCCGGGTGCGGCCGCGGGCCCGGACGGTCTCCCAGCGGCGGCGCGTGAGGCGGGACTCCGTGAGCGGCTTGAGCCGGTCGACGTGGCGGACCACGACGGGCACCGTGCGCAGCGGTCGGGGCCGGGCGGCGCCCGGCTCCCGCAACTGCCACTCCTCGAAGGGCTCGCCCATCAGCCCCTGCGGCACGATGAACTCGACCATCCAGTCGAAGTCGTGGACCGCGCCGACCTGCGCGGCGAGCAGCGCCTCCACCTTCGTACGCAGTTGCTGGCGCCGGATCCGCACGGGTCCGGCACGCGCGACCGGCACGCCGTCGACGACGGCGCACACCGTCAGGTCGAGGCTCCCGCCGCGGGTCATCGGCTCCGCCCGGAACATGATCGACCCGACGGACACGGGCGGGGCAGCCGGGTGCTCGGGGCCCTCCAGCTCCTCGGGCAGCCACTTCCCCATCCAGTCGGCGATCCGGGCCGCGAGGTCGGCGGGCGAGCGGTCCCGCAGCTCGCGCAGCAGCAGCACGAGGCGGTCGTCGCCGATCAGGTCCTCGGCGACGTACCGGACCGCGTGCCAGACGGACCGGAAGGGCGGATGCCGCAGCCGAGGGCTCGGAAAGGCGCGGCGCACCGCCAACGAGACGGTGGCACCGGGCAGTTCGGACCCTTCGGACCCTTCGAGTGCGGCTCGCAGTTCCCGGCGCGGCCGGGCGGCCAGCCCCCAGTCGAGGGTCAACAGGTCGTCGAGGCCCTCCCAGTGCCGGCGGATGGCGTCGAGGGGCAGCATCCGCCCCTGCGTGCCGCCGTGCTCCCCCTCCAGGTCGGCGTCGGTGACGATGCCGACGACCTGCTCGCTCTCCGGGTCGTACACGCCCGCGCCACTGAACCCCTCACCGAGGCGCCGCAGATGCCCCTTCTCGACATCCAACTCCAGCCACTCCCCACCGAGTTGGCGATCCTGGCTGGTGCTGACCGTGACGTGGGTGCCGTCCTGGTCATGGCCCTCCGGGAAGCCGAGGGCGCGCAGGGCGTACGCGGTACGGCCATGGCGTGGGCGGAGCGAGCCGAGCGGCGCGAAGACGCAGGGCGGTACGGGCAGGGGGTGGTCGAGCACGAGCACCGCGAGGTCGCCGTGGTCGCCGACCTCGCGCCATTCGCCCGCCCACGCGACGCGGGCGCGCGCCCCGGCGGCGACGCCGGGCAGCACGACGGAGACCTCCGCGCGGCCGTCGACGACGTGGGCGCAGGTGATCACCCGCTCGCTGTCGACGAGGACGCCCGCACCGAGCGGGGCGCCCCCGCCGACCGGTCCGATGCGGGCACGCCAGTGCATGCCCGCCATCATCCGCCCTGAACGTCGCCGTCCGCGCGCCCGCGCACAGCTTCGTTGGACTGCTTCGGCTCCTTCGACTCCTTCGACTCCTTCGACTCCTTCGACTCCTTCGACCAGGTGAGCTTGACGGTCAGATGCCCCTCGGCCGACGTCTTCGCGATGACGGCTCCGGCGGCGGCGCTCAGCTTCACCCCGAATTCCAGCTCGATCCCGTCCGGGTCGAGCGCGTGGTCCCGGAACGTCCGCAGCGCCGACATCGCGGCCCCGCGCACGTTCCCGAGCGCCGACTCGAACCGCCCCTCCACCTCGCGGACCCCCTCCTCGTCACGCCGCGAAACGGACTTGTACCCGACGTCCCTGCTGTCCACCTCGACGACGACGGGACCTTCCTCGGACTCCCAGCGCATCAGCTCCCTCATACGGGAGAAAATAGCCTCAACAGGTCTTACGGAACGGGAGAGTTGGCAAATGGGTCCGCCATTGCGCGCGGGTGAGCCCCCTCTTTCTATTCAATTTTGACTAGACTGGCCCGCATGGCTGAGAAAACCATCCCCCTGTTGCCCTGCGTGACCGTCCAGCCGATCGTCGACTTCTATACCGCCCTCGGGTTCGAGACGACGTACCTCCAGAAGAGTCCGTACGCGTACGCCGTCGTCGAACGCGGCACCGTGGAGCTGCAGTTCTTCGGGATGAAGCAGTACGACCCGGCCGGGTCGATCTCGGGGTGCTACATCCTCACCGACGACGTGGAAACGCTGTACGCCGCCTTCCGCGCGGGACTGAAGGCGGCGTACGGGAAGATCCCCAGCCGGGGGCTGCCGCGCATCGGGCCGCTGAAGGACATGTCGTACGGAGTGCGGCAGTTCCTGATGACCGACCCGGCCGGGAACAGCATCCGCGTGGGCCAGCCGATCAGCGAGGACCAGCAGCACCGTCCCGCCCCGAAGGAGACCTTCGCGCGGGCCCTGCACACCGCGGACCTCTTCGTCGACTCCAAGGAGGACCTGCCGGGCGCCGCCAAGGTCATCGACCGTGCCCTCGGGCTCACCGACGAACGGCCCACCCCCGCGCAGCATCTGCGACTGCTCGTGCTGCGCGGGGACATCGCCCAGCGGCTCGGTGACGATGTCCTCGCGGGACGGCTGCTGGAGCAGGCCGAGGGCATCGCGCTCACCGAGGAGGAGCGGAAGTCGGCTCGGGACGCGCTGGTGCGGCTCGATGAGCTGCGGGGGTGAGTTCTCTCGGTCGGACGCTCCGGCCGCTCAGGACTCCTTCGCCGCCACGTGCACCGTGTGGGCCGTCAGCAGGAACAGGTCGGGGCGTCGGTGCAGGCTCAGTTCGTCCTGCGGGTCGAGGAGGCGGTCGAGGGTGGCGGCGTCTTCGGGGGTGAGGCCGCCTGCGGGGGCTGCGGCGGAGGTGGCTGGGGCTGAGGTGGCTGGGGCTGAGGTGGCTGCGGTTGCGGTGTCCCCGTCGGCCGCCTCGGCCCCCTGCGTCGCGTTCGTCGCGAGTGATCGGTAGCGCTCGAACGTCGCGATGATGTGGGCCCGCGCCGCGTCGTCCAGGGGCGCGGGCAGGTCGTGCAGGAAGCTGCGCGTCGCCACGTGTCGCAGGCCCGCCGACTTCAGGAGTGAGGGCCAGTCCTCGGTCGTCTCCTTCGCGCCCGGCAGTTCCGTCCGCATCCGCGTGAACCAGTCCTCGTTGGCCGCGTCCAGGCGGGCCTGGAGGCCGGGGCGGCCGATGCCGAAGTCGCGCGGCAGGCTGCGCGGGGCCAGGCCGCCTTCGAGGATCGCCAGCGTTCCGCCCGGCGCGAGGCGGTCCGCCAGCGCCGCGAGAGCCGCCCCCTGGTCGCCCACGTGGTGCACGGAACGGGCCGCCCAGATCAGGTCGGCGGGCGGCAACTCACCCAGGCCGTCGGGGAGTTCCGCGCGGTGCGTGCCCACGCGGTCCGCCAGGCCGAGGCGGGCCGCACGGGCCGTCGTACGCTCCAGGAGCGCCTCCTCGGGGTCCGCCGCGATCACCCGGGCCTTCGGGAACTCCTCGGCGAACAGGCAGGTGACGACGCCGGGGCCGCTGCCCGCGTCGACGATCAGGGACGGGTCGGCAACCCCGGCCGCCCTGTCGCCGCCGTCACCCGGACGCGCCCCGCGCAGCTCACGCAGCCAAGCCGCCACCTCGCGGTACACGGGCGCCGTGACCTCCGCGTTCTGCTCCAGGACGGGGGCCATCACGGCCCAGTCGATGTCGGCGTGACCGTGCCCGCCACCGTGGCTGTGCCCATGACCACCGCCGCGCCCATGACCACCGCCGTGCCCCTGACCGTGCCCGTCCCCGTGCCGGCCCCCGTGCCCGTCCCCGTGCCCCTTCACGCGCTCCGTCACCGTCATCGCCGCCTCTCCTGGCCGTGCTGTGGCCGTCCCCGTACGACTCTGCCGTCGTACGCCGCCAGCGTGCTCCCCTCCCCCGGTTTCGGCCAGCCAGCTTGCCGTTTCGGCAAACATCGGCAAACAGAAGGCCCTCCAGTCGGTTCTCAGACCGTCGGCTTGCGGAACGCGTGCAGCGTGAAGCGCGGGTCGGGGCGGTGGACGTCCTGGTCCGGCAGTTCCGCGAGCCGTGCCGCGTACCGCCGTGCCAGCGGTCCGTCCGGCGGGATGCTGGTGAACCAGCCCCGGTGCAGGTCCTCGACGGTGGAGCGGGGGCTGCGGCCCTGGCCGTGGCCGATGAAGCGGGCCTCGCCCTCGTGGACGAGGCCGTGCGCGGCGGCGTGCCGCGCCACCTGCGCCGCCGCGTCCACGGGCGGCCGGACCGGACGGCCCGCGAGCGCCTCGTCGATGTCGCTGCCCACGTGGTGCGAGGCGGCCTTGTCGACGGTGGTGACGAGCACCCCGCCGGGCCGCAGCACCCGCGCGCACTCCGCGACGACCGCCGCCGCCTCGTCGAAGCCGGACAGCAGGTGCAGCAGCCACACCGCCGACGCGGCGTCGAACGCGCCGTCGGGGAAGGGCAGCCGCCTGCTGTCGCCGAGCACGACGGCGCCGGGGACGCGCTCGGCCGCCATCCGCGCCATGTTGTACGCCGCGTCCACCCCCGTCACGCGCAGCCCAGGACGGGCGGCGAGCCGCCGCGTGACCAGGCCCGTGCCGCAGGCGACATCGAGCAGTGAACGGGTCCGAGCGGGCAGCAGCGAGAGCACCGCGTCGGCCGCGGCCGCGGCCCGCGGTTCCCCTCCGCGTGACGCGTCGTACCGAACGGCTTCCTTGCCGTAGTCCAGCATCAGGCACCAGCTCCGCGGGCACCCGTCCCGCGCCCGGCCCGCCCGGCCGTCGCACCCCGCATCATTCCGCCCCGTGCCCCGCAGCCAGCGCCTCGACCCTGCCGGCCAGTGCGAAGTCCAGGCCGGTGAGGGCGCCGCCCGCGCTGTGGGTGTTCACGGCGAGGGTCACCGTGTTGTAGCCGAGGGTCAGGTCCGAGTGGTGGCCGAGCTCCTCCTGGACCTGGGCGATGTGCACGACGAGGGCGGTGGCCGCGAAGTGCGAGGCGAGCCGGAAGGAGCGGGTGAGCTTCACCTCGGCGGCCTTGGCCCCGGCGTCCGCGCCGACCGAGGTGAGCGACCAGCCGGGGAGCTCCGCGAGCCGGTCCTCGATCTCCTTCTGCGACAGCGGTTCGACAGGCATGGCCGCTCTCCTTCCTGCGTATGTGGGATGTACAGCCAGCGTGCCACAGAGGCTGCCGGTCAGCGACGTACGCGTGCGGCTCCGGTAGCCGACGTACGCAGGAGACTCACCGACGTACACACGCGACTCACCGACGTACGCACTCTGACGCCAGGTCGTCCGCCACCGCCGCGATCACCGCGCGCCCCTCCGTCAACCGCAGCCACTCGTCCGGCAGTTGGTGGTCGCCGTGCAGCGCGCCGAGCAGGTTGCCGCAGACGGAGCCGGTGGAGTCGCTGTCGCCCGAGTGGTTCACGGCGAGCAGCAGGGCGTCCTCGACGCGGTGCGTGGCCAGAGCGGCGTACACGCCGATGCCGAGGGCCTCCTCGGCGATCCAGCCCGCGCCGAGGGTCTCGACGCGCTCGGCGCTCGGCCCGCCAGCCGCGGCGAGGTCGACGGCGGCGGTCAGCGCGGCGGACGTCTCCTCGTGCCCGGCATACCGCGCGAGCAGCCGCAGGGTGCGCAGGACGGCGCCCTCCAGGGAGTCGCCCTCGACGAGGTGCGCGACGATCGCGGCGAGGGCGCCCGCCGCGTAGTAGCCGGTGGGGTGGCCGTGGGTGATCTGGGCGCAGCGCGCGGCGAGTTCGAAGGCGCGGTCGGCGGGGGCGCGCGTGAGGCCGAAGGGCGCCGAGCGCATCACGGTGCCGCAGCCCTTGGACTCCGGGTTGACGGGTCCGTGCGGGCCGAGTTCGGCGGCGGGGTCGGGTGCGTAGCCGTGCTGCAGGCCGCTGAGGCAGGCGTTGCCGGGGGCGCGCTGGGCGTAGAGCCACGCCTGGGAGCTGAGGTCCGCCGGTTCCGCGGGCCCCGGCTCGTGGGCCTGCGGCTCGGGCCCCGCCTGGTGGGTTCGCGGCTCGGGCCCTGCCCGGTGGGTTCGCGACTCCGGCCCCGCCCGGTGCGGCTCCGGCCCCGGCTTCATCTGCGTGTCCAGCCACCGCATGTACGCCTGCCGTACGAGTTCCGGGGCCGCGCCGCCGATGCCCTTGCGGCGCTCGCGGGCGTGCGCCGTGCGCAGCGCCTCGGCGGTGAAGAGGGTCATCTGGGTGTCGTCGCTGATCAGGCAGACGCCCGCCGCCGCGTCGGGCAGCGGCCCGCGCACCCCGCCGGGCCCGTGCGCCGCGCGGATGCCGTCGAGCGAGGTGAACTCGACCGCGTAGCCGAGCGCGTCACCGATCGCGCCGCCGAGCAGGCAGCCCCGCACCCGGGCGCGGTAGGCGACGGTGGCCTCCCAGCCCGCCGCCCTCACCTGGACCGGCGGGTCCCACGGATTCGTCATGCGTCGCTCCTCGATTACCGTCTGGGTATGACAACTCTCGCGCCCGGCACACGGAACAGCAAAGGCGGCCCCCGGGACCCCGCGGAACGCCGTGCCACGGGCCCCGGCGGCCCCGGCGGTCCCGGCGGGACAGAGCCGGCCGCGCCGTCCGAGGTGGGCGCGCTGCTGCGGGCCTGGCGCGAGGAACGCCGCGTCAGCCAGCTCGAACTGGCGCTGCGCGCGGACTCCTCGGCGCGGCACATCAGCTTCGTGGAGACGGGCCGCGCCCGCCCCAGCGAGGAGTTCGTGCTCAAGCTCGCCGAGCACCTGGACGTGCCGGTGCGCGAGCGCAACGCGCTGCTGCTCGCGGCCGGGTACGCGCCGCGCTTCCCGCAGACACCCCTCGACGATCCGTCGATGGACACCCTGCGGGCCGGGCTTGAACAACTGCTCCAGGGTTACGAGCCGTATCCGGCGTTGGTCGTCGACGCGACGTACCACGTGGTCGCCGCGAACCGCGGCATCGCGATGCTGCTCGACGGGCTGCCGGAGGAGCTCCTCGAACCGCCCCTGAACGCGATGCGCGTCGTCCTGCACCCGCGGGGCCTCGCCGCGAAGATCCGCAATCTGCGGGAGTGGCGCGGGCATCTGCTGCACCAGATGGAGCGGCAGATCGCCCTGCACCGGTCGGCCGAACTGCGGGCGCTGTACGACGAGGTGGCGGCGTATCCGGTGGCGGACCCGGGCGAGGACGCGGCGACGGACTGGCAGGTGCCGTACTTCGCGCTGCCGCTGCGGATCGAGCACGAGGGCCGGGTGCTGTCGTTCGTGTCGTCGATCTCGACGTTCAACACGCCGATGGACGTGACGGTCGCCGAGCTGGCCATCGAGACGCTGCTCCCGGCCGACCCGGCGACGGTCAAGTACCTCCAGTCGAAGGCGTAGTCGCGCCCGGGGGCAGGGTCAGGGCTTCTTGGCGTCCGGCGTGCCGCCCTGGTCGTCGTCCACGATCTCCGCCTCCACCACACCCTCGTCGCCGCCGCCCCGCGCCCCGGCCGCGTCACCCTGCGGCGGCGCGGCGTCCTGGGCACCGTCACCGCCCGCCTGCCCCGCCTGCGCGGCCGCGTACATCGCCTGGCCCATCTTCTGGCTGACGACGGCGAGCTTCTCGGCGGCGGCGCGGATGGCCTGGGTGTCGCCGCCGTCGAGCAGCGGCTTCAACTCGGCGGCCGCGGCCTCGACTTCGGCCTTGGTGTCGGCCGGGATGCGGCCGTCGGGGCCGGAGTTGTCGCGCAGGAAACGCTCGGTCTGGTAGAGGAGCTGCTCGGCCTGGTTGCGGGTCTCGGCGGCCTCGCGGCGCTTGCGGTCCTCCTCCGCGTACTGCTCCGCCTCGCGGACCATGCGGTCGATGTCGTCCTTGGGCAGCGCCGAGCCGCCGGTGACGGTCATGCGCTGCTCGCGCCCGGTGGCCTCGTCCTTCGCGGAGACGTGCATGATCCCGTCGGCGTCGATGTCGAAGGTGACCTCGATCTTCGGTACGCCGCGGGGCGCGGGCGGAAGCCCGGTGAGGTCGAACACGCCGAGCTTCTTGTTGTACGCGGCGATCTCGCGCTCGCCCTGGAAGACCTGGATGCCGACGGAGGGCTGGTTGTCCTCGGCGGTGGAGAAGGTCTCCGAACGGCGCGTGGGGATGGTGGTGTTGCGCTCGATGAGCTTGGTCATGATGCCGCCCTTGGTCTCGATGCCGAGGGACAGCGGTGTCACGTCGAGCAGCAGCACGTCCTTCACGTCGCCGCGGATCACGCCCGCCTGGAGGGTGGCGCCGAGGGCCACGACCTCGTCGGGGTTGACGCCCTTGTGCGGGTCCCTGCCGGTGAGTTCCCTGACCAGGTCGCCGACGGCGGGCATCCGCGTCGAGCCGCCGACGAGGATGACGTGGTCGACCGCGGCGAGCTGCACGCCGGCGTCCTTGACGGCCTGGTGGAAGGGGCCCTTGCAGCGGTCGAGCAGATCGGAGGTGAGCTCCTGGAACTGGGCCCGGGTGAGCTTCTCCGCGAGGTGCAGCGGTCCTTCGGCGGAGGCGGTGATGTAGGGCAGGTTGATGTCGGTCTCGCTGGACGAGGACAGCTCGATCTTCGCCTTCTCGGCGCCCTCGCGCAGGCGCTGCAGGGCCATCTTGTCCTTGCCGAGGTCGATGCCGTGCGCGTTCTTGAACTGGCGTACGAGGTGCTCGACGACCCGCTGGTCCCAGTCGTCGCCGCCGAGCTTGGTGTCGCCGTTGGTGGCCTTGACCTCGATGACGCCGTCGCCCATCTCCAGGAGCGACACGTCGAAGGTGCCGCCGCCGAGGTCGAAGACGAGGACGGTCTGGTCGTCGCCCTTGTCGAGGCCGTAGGCGAGGGCGGCGGCCGTCGGCTCGTTGATGATGCGCAGGACCTTCAGGCCCGCGATCCCCCCGGCTTCCTTGGTGGCCTGGCGCTGGGCGTCGTCGAAGTACGCGGGCACGGTGATCACCGCGTCGGTGACGTCCTCGCCGAGGTAGGACTCGGCGTCCCGCTTGAGTTTCTGCAGCACGCGGGCGGACAGCTCCTGCGCGGTGAAGCGGGTGCCGTCGATGGTGGCGCCAGAGCCGCTCTCCGGGAAGCGCCAGCTCCCCTCGCCCATGTGGCGTTTGACGGAGCGTGCGGTGCGCTCCACGTTCGTGACCGCCTGGCGCTTGGCGACCTCGCCGACGAGGACGTCGCCGCTCTTGGCGAAGGCGACGACCGACGGGGTGGTGCGGGCTCCCTCCGCGTTCGCGATGACGGTTGGCTCGCCGCCCTCCAGGACGGCCACCACCGAGTTCGTCGTCCCGAGATCGATCCCGACCGCACGTGCCATGTCCAACAACCCCTTCCGACGCGGCGCTACTCCGGCCTCCAGCACAAAACTTGAGCGGCCTCTTGTCAATGCCGCGTGCCGGTCCGGTGCGGGGCGCGGGCGCCCGGAGGCGGGTGCAGGGGTCGGGTACCCGGTCCGGACATGGCGAAGCCGCCGACCGGTCGCGCCGGTCGGCGGCTTCGCCGTGCTGCCGCGTCGCCGCGGCGGGTGCTCAGGCCAGCTTGGCCGAGAGCGTGATCGTCGTGCCCGTGAGCGCCTGGCTGACCGGGCAGTTCGCCTTGGCGTCCTCGGCAGCCGAGGTGAACGCGGCCTCGTCGAGCCCGGGCACCTCGCCCTCGACGGTGAGGTGGATGCCGGTGATGCCGGTGCCCGGCTGGAAGGTCACGTCGGCCGACGTGACGAGCTTGGTGGGCGGGGTGCCCGCGCCGGTCAGGCCGTGGGAGAGAGCCATGGAGAAGCAGCTCGAGTGCGCGGCGGCGATGAGCTCCTCGGGGCTGGTCTTGCCGTTCGCCTGCTCGGCGCGGGAGGGCCAGGACACGGCCTGCTGCCCGATGCCCGAGGAGTCGAAGGTGACGGTGCCGGAGCCCTCGGTCAGGCTGCCTTCCCAGACCGTGTGTGCGGAGCGCGTGGTAGCCACGATGCCAAATCCCTTCGGTGAAGTTCGTTGAGGGCCATCCGATCACACTCCGGGTGAAATCGGCGCGTCGGGCGGGCGCACGGGGCCGTAAGAAGGATCACCGGGCCGGGGACCGACCGACCCCGCGCGGCCACTCCAGGAGCAACCCCTGTCCTCAACGCCCCGTCCACGAAGGCAAGTTGGACCGGACAGGGAGCGATGTGCACCGGCCAGACGCACACCGGGCGGACGAAGCCCGGCGAAGGGCCGCCTCACCGGATTCCGGCCCGCCATGGGCCGCGAGCACATCCCGGTGCGCGCCGAGGTCACCGACAAGCAGGGGAACACGTCGGCCGTGACGATTCGGCGCGCCTAGCTCGGCCGCCGGCGGCGCCGTGGACGGCAAGTAGACACCCTCCGTTTCCCGCCAACCGCGCGGCCCCCTCGCTGTGTTCGAGGGGGCCGCGCTGGTGCCCGGGGGCCGATACGAACACTGGGGCGGAGACGTCCCAGGCCACAGGTGCCGCTGGGGCGGTCGGGCACATCCGTGGCGCGGTTCCTATGGCCGGAATGGCAACTGGGCAAGGCACGCCCGCGGTGACACTTTTAGGCCCCCTCGACCGCGTGCGCCTCAGCCACGCGACGGGGAGATCACCCAGGGGGTAAGGCCATGCGCATGATCTACGTGGACCGCGGACCGTCTCCGGTCGAGCCGGAGAAACCGGGCGCGGCCGGCGACCGGGACTCGACGTTCGGCTGGTGGGGGGCGTTCAGCGTCGAGACGTTCGCCGACGCCTCGCCGCTGCGCTACACGCACGAGGACGCCACCGGTTTCCTGGAGTACCCGCAGAAGTTCTACGACCGCAACTTCTGGTTCGCCGACGGCGGCGTCCAGGTGTGGGCGTACGAGGAGACGTTCGACAACTGGCAGGACCGCTACGGCATGGACGCGGTCTGCGCCGTGTACCACTCGGGCCACGGCAACATGGACGGCAACGGCGTCTTCGAGGCGTGTCTCGGCGCCGCCTGGGACGGCCGCACCCGCGCGTACTCCAACCGGATGGCGCTCGGCAACGAGAAGGCGAAGTACGTCTTCTGGTCGACGTGCTTCTCGCTGCGGGTCCTCGGCGGGCACTCGCCGATCCGCACCTGGGCCGGACCCAACCTCGGCTTCCGCATGCTCTTCGGCTTCGAGACGACCAGCATCGACCACCCGGACTACGGCAGGAAGTTCTGGGACAAGTGGGTGTCCGGGCAGACGTACGCCGAGGCGTGGCTGAACGCGAGCTGGGACATCTGGAAGAACCAGGCCCCGTCCGTGCTCGCGGTCGGCACCACCCAGGCCGAGGCCGTGAACCGGCTCAACACCGAGCGGTACTTCTACCGCGACGCCGTGGCGGACAACTGGTACGCCTGGCGCTGGTACAACGCGCGTGAGTCGCTCACCGAGCAGCTCACCGCGCTGCCGCAGGGCACGCAGACCGTGCAGCTCGCGCCGCGCAACCCGAGCGCCGAGCTGACCCAGGCCGGGCGCATCGCGTCGTTCCCGGCAGCCGCACTCGAAGAGGTGCAGGTCGACCGGCAGGGCGTGCTCAGCGCCAGCTCCGGCGACCGCGTCGTCTCCACGGGCCCGCTCGCGGTGCGCTGGGTGCGCCTCGCCGAGCCCAACACGCGCAACACCACGGCGCTGCCCACCGACCGGGCCGTCGAGCTGGCGCGCGCCTTCGCGGAGGAGCACGCCGACGGCGCCGAGCTGGTCGTCGACAGCGTGCACGACCTGATGCAGAACTCCGGCACCAAGGACGGCTCGGAGATCGGCGCCCCCACGACCCTCCAGACGCACGTCACGTTCCGGCAGGCCTTCGACGGCGTGCCGATCATCACGCCGGACCGCGGCGTGATCCGGGTCGGTCTCGACAACGACGGCACGATCGTGCAGGCGCAGTTGTCCACCCGGCAGGCGACGAGTGCCCGGCGCGAGCCGAGCAGCCAGGTCGCGCCGCCGACGGCCGGCGGCAGGCAGGCGCCTCAGGCCCCCGCGATCGGCGACCCGAACGAGGCCCTGGCGGCCGCGCAGGAGAGCCTGCTCGCCGAGCTTGCCGTGCGCGGCGCGGGCGCCGGCGCCGACTACCCGTCGGCGGTCTCGCGGGAGCAGCAGCCCGAGGTCAGGGACGTGCCGGGCACGTTCCAGGTGGGCTATGAGGTCGAGGGCAACGAGGCCTACCCGGCCGCCCGCAAGCTGATCGAGATCGGCCCCGATGACGGCTTCAAGACCCAGCGCTGGGTGATCGCTCCGCTGGCACGGTAACCAGGAGACAGGGAGGCTACTGGGTGGCGGTCCGCTGCTTGCGGGCCGCCATCCACGCGTACACGAGGACACCCACGAAGAGGAACAGCACCCCCTGGTAGACCGCCGCGTACCCGGCCCCGGCCACCAGCCACATCGAGAAGCCGAACGCGAGCGCGGCGAGGACGGAGTCCCGCACCAGGCGGCCGCGGTCGACGCGCTCGCGCTGCCCGGAGATCAGGAAGTAGATCTGCGCGGCGGTCGCGAGGAGATACGGCACGGTGGCCGTGAACGTCGTGACGAGCACGAGGACTTCGAAGACGCCCGACGAACCGGCCGTGTAGTTGTAGACGGTGAGCAGCGAGGCAAGGACGACGGTGACGAGGACGCCGACGACCGGCACGCCGCGCCGCTTCTTGGCGAACGCGGCCGGGAAGAGTCCGTCGCGCGCGGCGGCGTACGGGGTCTGGGCACTCAGCAGCGTCCACCCGTTGAGCGCGCCGACCATGGAGACCAGCGCGGCGAGCGCCACGGCCGTGCCGCCCCAGGAGCCGCCGAACATCGCGTTCACGGCGTCGGAGAAGGGCGCGGTGGAGGCGACGAGCTTGTCGTGCGCGACGGTGCCGAAGACGGCCAGAGTGCCGAGGAGATAGACCACGGCGGCGCCGAGCGTGCCGAGGACGGTGGCGCGGCCGACGTTGCGCCGCGGGTCGCGCACCTCGCCCGCGCTGACGGCGGCGGACTCCACGCCCAGGTAGGAGAAGAGCAGGATCGCGGCGGACGCGGACACCGCGCCGACCGGGCTGTCGTCGCTCGCCTGGAACGGGCCGAGGTTGGCGCTGTCGAAGAAGAACAGACCGCCGATGGCGACGAGCAGCAGCGGCAGGAACTTCAGGACGGTGGCGACGAGTTGTACGGCGCCGACGTAGCGGGTCCCGGCGAAGTTGGCGAGCGCGGGCAGCAGTTGCAGGGTGAGGGCGGCGAGGCAGGCGGTCCACTTGTGGTCCGCCACGGGTATCAGGACGTCGAGGTAGCCGACGGCGGCGACGGCGAGCGCCGCGTTCGACACCCAGGTGGTGATCCAGTACGACCAGGCGGCGAGGAATCCCGCGAAGTCGCCGAAGGCCTCCCGCGCGTACACGTACGGGCCGCCGGTGCGCGGGTCGCGCCGCGCGAGCCGCCCGAAGACAAGCGCGAGCGCGATGGCGCCCGCCGTCAGGACGGCGAACGCGACGAGGCTGATGGTGCCGAACGGCGCGACGGAGGCGGGCAGCAGGAAGATGCCGCCGCCGATGATGTTGCCCATGACGAGACAGGTGGCGACGGGGAGCGAAAAGCTGCGCGCGTGCTTGCCATCGTCCTGGAGACGTTCCTCCTGGTGAGGGGCCGGAGCCGACGGGGAAACGGTTCCGGTGTCGTGCATGGGGTGGTGCGCCTCTCGTTGTGCCGTGCGCCCGGGATCGCCGGGAGCGAGCCCATGGTCGGGCACGGCACACGCTGCGCAAAATCAGTGTGTTTTGTCCTGTACGGCGTGGTCGGCGGCCGGAAAAGCTGTCGGAGGGGCGGGGTCCGGGCGGCGATTGTCCACGGGGGTGTCGTGCTGGTCGCAGGCCTTGTGCTGTCCGCGTGATTCGTCCCGCCAGCGGCGCAGGACGGTGTGCACGGCCTCCGCGCCGACGAGTTCGCCGCCGTCCTCGACGGCCGGGGACAGGGCGAGCGGGGCGAGCAGGAACGGGCGGGACTGGGCGCCGCCGAGGCCGCCGTGGGAGCCGATCTGCTCCTCGAAGGCGAGGACTTCGCCCTCCTGCGGGTCGTACCAGGAGTTGACCATGATGTCGGCGGTGTGCGGGAAGGAGTCGGTGCGCCGCACGGCGTCGGCGGCACCGGGCCCGAAGTCGGCGAGCGGACCGAGGCCGTCGGGGCCGTCGGCGCTCCGCAGGTCGTCAAGTCGGACCTCGGCGCCGCGCGCGCCCAGCACCAGCGCCCCGTGCTCCTCGCTGCGGACCAGCAGGAAGCCGACGCCCGGGTGGTTGGCGAGGGTCGGAAGCAGCGCCGGGTGGCGGAGGTCGATCTCCTCGCGCGTCATGCGGTGCGGTACGTCGGGGAAGGAGACGAGCCCGAGGTTGCCGGAGGCCAGGACGATCGGCTCGGCGTGACGCTGCGGCCGGTGCTCGCCCGCGCCCTCCTCGACGGGCCTGCGCAGCGCGGCGCGCACCGCCGAGCGGGCCTCGGCGCCGCTGTGCGTACGCCGGGCCCTGCGCGGCACGGGCAGTCCGCAGCCGGCCCGGACCAGGTCGGCGAGGGTGAGGCCGTAGCGGGCGCGGAAGGTCTCGCCGGGGCTCTGGCCGTGGTCGGAGAGCAGGACGATGCGGTACGGCCGTGGCGCGTGGTCGGCGACCTGGGCGATCAGGGCGAGCGAGCGGTCCAGGCGGCGGAGCACCCGCTCGGCGTCGCCGCTCGTGGGTCCGGAGTGGTGGGCCACTTCGTCGTACGCGACGAGGTCGGCGTAGACGGCGGCGCGCCCGGCGAGCATGTCACCGATGACGGCGGCGACCACGACATCGCGCTCGACGACGGTCGCGAAGGCGCGGATGAACGGATAGAGGCCGCCGCGGCTCACGCGCGGGCGGCGTCTGCACAGCCGGGCGCGGGTGGACTCGCCGATCTCTCGGCCGACCTCGGCGACGAAGGAGAGGGCGGTGCGGACGGCGTTGGCGGGGTCGGAGAAGTACGCGAAGTAGCCGGCGCGGGAGCGGTTCTCCTTGCCGCGTCTGGCCGCCATCGACAGGACGAGCGCGAGCTGGTCCGCTCCCCCGCTGAACAGGTTGCCGCGGCTCGCGCCGCCGTCGGCGAGCAGGCCGGGGTCGCCGGTGCGGGCCACCGCGCGGCGCTGCAGTTCCCCCGCCGAGGCGGGCCGGTTGGACACCATGACCTCGCCGGTGTCCTTCTCGTACCAGCGGAAGGCGGGGACGTCGAAGTTGCTGCCGTGCAGGATGGCGAGCTGGCTGGCGCCGGTCTGGCTGGACCAGTCGGTGCGCCAGGGGGTGAGGCGGTGCGTCGGGGGTGGGGGCGGTGTCTCCTGGTTCTGCGTGGCGTTGGCGTTGCCCAACCACCTGGCCACGGTCGGCATGAGCCCCTTGTTGACGGCGTCCGTCAGTACGTCGTGGCCCACTCCGTCGAGTTGGAGGAACAGGATGCCCGGGGTGCTCGGGCTGTGCGCGCCGTCGGCGCGGCGGCGTCTGCGGTCGGCGAGGCGGTACAGGCGGCGGCGGTAGGCGTCGTCGTCGCGGACGGCCAGGGCGCCGCCGGTCGCGGAGGCGACGGCGGACATCACGGCGGCGACGACCACGGCGGTCTCCGCGTTCGCGTCGCCGCGGCCGTCGGGGATCATGCGCAGGGCGAGCAGCAGCAGCGAACCGTTCAGGAAGAAGTTGAGCAGGCCGAGGACCAGGGCCGGTACGAGGAGCAGCGCCCGTACGAGCAGCGGCCACACCAGCGCCGAAAGGAGGCCGAAGGCGCCCGCGCCCAGGGCGGCGGTGATCGCGATGCGGGTGGCGCTGTCGCCGTCGTCCGACTGGAGCTTGAAGTCCGGCAGGATGCCGGCGAGGGCCAGCATCGTGAGCGTGCTCACCCCCCACACGGCGACGACGCGCCACAGCGCGCGACCCACTCTCCGCCAACGCCCGTCGCGCACCGCGTCCGCCCACCTCACGTGCTTGTTCCTGCCCCCAGCGTGTCACAGGCCGTGGGCCTTCCACGGGTATCCCGGGGCGGGGTGGGCCGCCTCCGGCCGCCCGGGCGGGAGAAGGCCGCAAAGCGGCGGAGGGAGGCCGTCGGGGGCGTCCGCGCCAGGGATCAGCAGCCGTCGTAGCCGGCCGTCGGCATCGACAGCCTGCGGTGGACGTGGGCCTTCATGCGGGAGTCGTAGGCCGGCTCGGCGAAGCCCGCCGTCTCGATGCGGACCCCGCGCCGCTCGCATTCGGCGGTGAACTCGTCGGCGGAGCGGAGCGCGCGTTCGAGGACGCGTCGGCAGGGGACGACGAAGAGGTCGACGAGCCCGGCGTCCACGTCGTTCCAGAGGACGGCGTGGTCGGCGCGCAGGCCGCGTACGACGAGCTCCCGCGTCACCACGTACCCCTGCGCGGCGGCCCACCGCGCGCACATGGCGTGCTGGCTGCGCGAGTCCACCAGGAAGGGATCGGCGTCCAGTTCCTCCAGAGGCGTCAGGCTCGCGATCGCCGCGACCCGCACCGCGCGCGCGGCCCCCCCGGCGTGTCCCATGGCGTCCCCTCACCTCGGCTGAACCTCGGCTGACCTCGGCCGTCAGCCGTTGACACTACTCCTGGCCGTAGGCTCGGAGACAGTCACACGAAGGAGGAACGGGTGCGGGCGGACGTCACGGTCACCTGGTGGGGTCATGCCACGTGCACGGTCGAGGACTCGGGCACGCGCGTGCTCACCGACCCCCTCTTCGCGCGCCGCCTGGCGCACCTGCGCCGCCGCCGCGGCGCCCTGCCGCCCCCGCAGGCCGCGCTCGCCGACGTCGTCCTCCTCTCCCACCTGCACGCCGACCACCTGCACGTCCCGTCCCTGGCGCGCCTCGCCCCCGGCACCCGCGTCCTGGTGCCGCGCGGCGCCGCCCGCTCGGTACCGGGCCTGCGCAAGCTGTCCCACCTGCGGTTCACCGAGGTCGCGCCCGGCGACGAGGTGCCCGCGGGCGATGTCGTCGTACGCGTCGTCCCCGCCCTGCACGACGGCCGCCGCCTGCCGCTGGGCCCGCACCGCTCGCCCGCCCTCGGCTACGTCGTCGAGGGCCGCGCCCGCACCTACTTCGCCGGGGACACCGGCCTCTTCGACACGATGGCCGACGAGGTCGGCCCCGTCGACGTGGCCCTGCTTCCCGTCGGCGGCTGGGGCCCCTACCTCGGCCACGGCCACCTCGACCCGGCCCGCGCCGCCGAGGCCCTCGCCCGGATCGCGCCGCGCAGCGCGGTGCCGGTGCACTACGGGACGTACTGGCCGATCGGTATGGACGCGGTGCGGCCGCACGAATTCCACGGGCCGGGCGAGGAGTTCGTACGGCAGGCCGCCCGCCGCGCCCCGGACGTCGCCGTGCACCGGCTCGGGCACGGCGAGTCCGTGCGGCCGGAGGTCGCCCGATGATGCTCGCCGCCGCGGCGACGGTGACGACCGACTCCACCCAGCAGGCGGTCGGCTACCCGTCCCTGTTCCTGCTGGTGGTGCTGGGCGCCCTTGTGCCGGTCGTCCCGACCGGGGCGCTGGTGAGTTCGGCCGCCGTGGTGGCCTTCCACCAGACCGACACGTCGCCGTTCGCGCTGCTCGTCGTGTTCGGCGTGGCCGCGCTCGCCGCGTTCGTGGGCGACATGGGCCTGTACTGGCTCGGCCGGCGCGGCATGCGCTCCAAGAACGGCTCGCGCTGGCTGGAGGCCATCCGCGACCGCGCCCCGGCGGAGCGCCTGCGCATGGCCCAGGTCCGGCTCGACGACCACGGCGTCCTGGTCCTCGTCCTGTCCCGCCTGGTCCCGGCGGGCCGCATCCCGGTCATGCTGGCCTGCCTCCTCGCCAAGATGCCGCTACGCCGCTTCGCCCGCGGCAACCTCCCCGCCTGCCTCGCCTGGGCGGTCACCTACCAACTCATCGGCATCCTCGGCGGCTCCCTGTTCAAGGAGCCCTGGGAGGGCGTGGCGCTGGCGGTGGGCCTGACGGTGGTGATCAGCGCGGCACCGACGATCTGGCGACGCGTACGAGGAACCTCTTCCGCCCCGTCCGGAACAGGTACGGGCACCTGAAACGCCCGGGCGAGGAGTATTCAGCCCGTCGAGGGGGTCCCACCCTGCTCCTTAAGAGCTTGGGGGAGTTTGAGGACGAGCGCGCAGCGCGACAAGACCTCAGCCAGGGAGCACCCGGGACCCACCCACCGGCAGATCCCACAAATCACCCCGCGACAGCCCGGCCCGCGCCCAAGCGTCCCGCACCCGCGTCAGCGGCTGAAGCACCGGCTCAGCCGAAAGCAGAAACGTCCCCCAGTGCATGGGAGCCATCCGCCGCGCCCCCACATCCCGCGCGGCCCGAACCGCCTCCTCCGGATCACAGTGAACGTCCCGCAGCCACCACCGTGGTTCGTACGCCCCGATCGGCAGCAGCGCGAGGTCGATCCCGGGATACCGCTCCCCGATCCGCGAGAACCAGTGCCCGTACCCCGTGTCCCCGGCGAAGTACACCCGCTGCCCGAGGCCGTCGGTCAACACCCAGCCGCCCCACAGCGAACGGCACGTGTCCCGCAGGCCCCGCTTGGACCAGTGGTGCGCGGGCACGAAGTCGAAGCGGACTCCCGCCCGTCTCCCACCACCACCCTCAATCGAGTCGCCTTCGGCGCCGCCCACCGGAACGAGTTCGACGCCCTCCCACCAGTCGAGTTCGGCGACCCGCGTGAAACGGCGGCGGGTGAACCAGCGGCCGAGGCCCGCGGGGACGAAGACGGGGGTGTCGCGCGGGAGTCTGCGGAGGGTGGGCGCGTCCAGGTGGTCGTAGTGGTTGTGGCTGATGACCACCGCGTCGACGCGCGGCAGCGCGCTCCAGGCGACGCCGACGGGGGTGACGCGGGCGGGGGTGCCGAGGATCCTCCGGGACCAGACGGGGTCGGTGAGGACGGTGAGCCCGCCGACGCGTACGACCCAACTCGCGTGGCCCGCCCAGGTCACCGCGACCGTACGGGAGTCCACGCGCGGCAGCGGCCCCGGCTCGTACGGCAGTTGCGGGATGTCGGCGAGCCCCTCGGGCCGGGGCCGCAGCGCGCCCTCGCGGGCGAACCGGGCGAAGGCCCTGAGGCCGGGCAGCGGCGCGGTGAGCCGGTCGGCGAAGGACCTCGGCCACAGCCGGACCGTGCCGAAGGCCGCTCTGCCCAGGGCGTCCCGCCCCTGCCGTACCTCCTGCGCCTGCTCCGTGTCCTGTGCCTGCTGTGCCTGCTCTGTGTCCCGTGGCTGCTGCTGTGTCTGCTGCGTCACCGAGGAGGCTCCCATCGCTGTGCTTCTGCGCGGAGATCGTCGAAGGCCGATCCGAACAAGGTCAACGCCCGTTCCACGTGCGGCAATTCCAGCGGGTCCGGGGCGGCGAGCGCGGCGAGCCGCTGCTGCGGCTCCGAGCCGAGGAAGGGCCCGGTGGACAGGCGCACGCGCATCGCGGCGATGTCGTCGCCGAAGCGGTGGCCTCCGGGTGCGGGCATGCCGAGGTGCTCCTGGAGGAAGTCCTCCAGTTCCTGCGCGTCACCGGCGCCCCGTGCGGCGAGCGCGGCCCGCAGCGGGCCGAGGTCCGCGTACAGGTGACGGCCCGCCATCGGCGGTCGTACGAAACCGCCCGCCGCGACGACCGCGTCCCGCACCGCCGCCGCCACGCGCGCGTGCAGCCGCGTCGCGGCGGTGAGGCGGGCGGTGATCTCGTCGGGTTCCCCGAGCGCGTACGCGGCCGCGGCGGCGACCGGCGCCGCGGGAGCCGCGCCGAGCGCGCTGAGGACGTCGAGGACGCGGGCGCGCAGGGCCGTGCCGGGGCCGTTCGCCGGGAAGCGGGCGAGGGCGGCGGGCAGGGCGGGCGGCAGGAAGGCGCCGGAGAGGTCGCAGACGACGGTGACGCGTTCGGGGGCCATCTCGGCGGGGCCGATCAGGACGGTCTCGCGCGGGCGGTGCAGGGTGTCGCGCCACGTCTCGTCGCTGACGATGTGCAGGCCCTCCCCGGCCGCGGCCTCGACGGCCTCGTGCACCAGCTCCGGCGGCGGCACGGTCGCCGTCGGGTCGTCGGCCACCGACATCACCAGCAGACGCGGCACGCCGCCTTCGGCGCGGACCCGGCGGACGGTTTCCAGGAGGGCGTACGGATCGGGGACGCCGCCGCATTCGGCGGGCGTCGGCACGTGGTACGCCGACCGGCCGAGCAGGCGCACCTGCGGCTGCCACCACGCGGCGCAGGGGCGGGGCAGCAGCACGTCGCCGCCGATCGCGGCGGCGAGCGCGAGCAGCAGCGGGGCGTCGCCGATGAGCGCGGCGACGTGGCCGCGTTCGGCGGGCAGGCCGCGCCGGGACCAGTAGCCGCTCGCCGCGTCGAGGAGCACCGGGTCGCCGCCGGGCGGCTGCGCGTGCGAGCGGCCCGCGGCGGCGGACAGCGCGGCGGACAGCTCAGGGAGCACCGGAAGTCCCGGCTCCGGCAGCGGCGGGCCGTACCGGACACGGCCGCGGCCCTCGTGGTCCGTCCGCCGCATGGGTACCTCCGTGCGCTCCCGTGACCGTCCGTGTGCCGTCGGTTGTCTGCGTACCCACGGTGGCGCCGGTCCATCTTCTGGTGGTCGTCGGGTCGGCCGGATGGCCGGGGGTTGACCCGTCCGGCGGTCAGCGGGGGTACGCGCGGTCGCGGCGCAGGCGGTGCACGGCGGCGCCGAGCGCCCCCACGACGAGCAGCGCGCCCGCGGCGAGCGCCGCCGGGGAGTCGCTGAAGCCGCCCTCCCGCCCCGCGTGCACACCGCGGGCCGCGGCGGGGGACGTGTGGTCGGGCTTGTGGGTGGAGGTGTGGCCGGAACGAGTGACGGTGAACGTCGCCTTCCACTGGCCGTCGCCGTGGCAGGTGCCGTCGACGGCCCACTCCGAGCCGGAGCCGACGGCGTTCGGACCGCCGCCCTCGAAGGACTGGGCGGCGGCGACGCGGGCGGTGCCGTGGTAGGCGATGCCGCCCGCGGCGGCGCCGGGTCCCTGCAGGCCGGTGGTGCCGGACGGGTCGAGCCCGGCGGCTGCGGACGGGTCGAGTCCGTCCCCCGCGGACGGTTCGAGTCCGTCCGAGGGGGTGAGCCCTTCCTGCGCGTCGAAGGACGTCGGGGGTTCCGCGAGACCGTCGATCCCGCCGAACTGGCCCGTCTCGTCCTGTCGGCCGCCGCCCTCGTCGTACTGACCGTTCTCGTTGCTCTCGTCGTACTGGGTGGTGCCGTCCTGGGAGTGCTGGTTCGACTGGTTCGGCTGGTGCTGCGGGGTCTGCTCGTGGTGCTGGGCGCGCTGGAGCTGGACCGAGCCGTGCTCGAAGGCCTGGGAGTTGGCGTTCATGGTCTGCGGCGGGCTGCCGCCGGTGGCGGGGCAGGTGACGGAGATCGTGACCTGTTCGCCGGGGGCGGCGTGCTTGGGGGTGACTTCGGCGGTGGCGTCTCCCGCGTACGCGGACGGGGTGGCGGCGAGGGTGCAGAGGGCGGCCGTGGTGAGCGTCATGGCTAGGTGCGGGGCGGAAAGGCGCATGAGGTCATTCGAGCGTGGGGACGCGTCATCCGCGCGGTGTGGCCTCCGGCCGGGTGAGCCGGTGGGATGAACCCGGTCACCGGGACAGGCCACCAGGAGTAGGCCATCGGGACCGGTCGCCGGAGCCGTGGGCTATTCGGCCAGTGACGTGAGTTCGCGTTCCAGGCCCCTGCCCCGCGTCTCCACCAGCGCCGCGGCCACCTCGGCGAGTTTGCGGTTGGTCCGCTGGGAGATGCGGCGCAGCAGGGTGAAGGCACGGTCGGCGTCGCAGGTGACGACGTGCATGATGATGCCGCAGGCCTGGTCGACGACGGGGCGGGTGCGCAGGGCCTCGCCCAGGTGGTCGAGTTCGGTGAGGGCCGCGCGGTAGTGGCGGTCGCGGACCAGGCCCGCCGCCGCGAGGTCGCCGAGCGCCTGCGCGGGCCCGCACCCCGCCTCGTCGAGCGTGCCGGGGCGGAAGCTGAACAGGCTCAGGGTGAGGGTGAGCCCGGAGCGCCGGAAGGGCAGCGTGACGCTGGCGCGGACGCCGGAGTCCAGGGCGAGCGCGCGGTACTCCGGCCAGCGGTCGTCACGCAGGAGATCCTCCGCGTCCACCGGCGCGCCCCGCTCCTGGGCCGCCGGGATCGGCCCGTCGCCGGAGCGCAGCTGCATGGAGACGAGGTTGGCGAGGTCGGGGTGGGTGACGGCGGGCGGGTGGTCCTCGCCGCCGTCGTTCACGGTGGTGCCCGCGCCGCAGCACGCGGTGGTGCAGCGCAGCGCCTGCTCGGCCAGTTCCGAGAGCCTGCGCGCCGGCAGAGCTGATTCCGGTCCGTCCGTTGCGAGCGGCATCGGCATGGCGGTGCGCCTCCTCGTTTCTCGTTCTGGTCGGGTTCCCGGTGACGGCCTCGGAAAACGGCGTCAGCCGATACGTTCGCCCCATGGCGGAGACGGAGCGGTTCAGTGAGGATCTCGCGGATTTCGTGCGCCGCGTCGCGGAGTTGAAGGCATCGCGTGCCGTGCCCTCGGGTGACCTGCGCCCCATGCTCGACGCGGCGCTCTTCGAACTGGACCACGTGGCCGAGCGGTTGTGGCCGGGGCTTGAGCGGCTCGGGAGCGAAGGACCGGCGGCGGGCGAGCGGGCCGCGCGGGAGGAACAGCGGCTGCTGCGCACCGTCTTCCAGCGGTTTCCGCTGCCGGTCGCGCTCGTCGACGGCGAGACGGTCGTACGCCGCATGAACCCCGCGGCGACGGATCTCACCGGGGTGCGCGGCGGGTACGCGACGGGGCGGCCGCTGGCCGGTTTCCTCACGCCGTCGGACCGTTCCGCGTTCCGCTCGCAGGCCGCGGCGGTCGCCCGCGGCGAGGGCGACCGGAGCCTGACGGTGCGGCTGCAGCACCGGCCCCGGCTTCCGGTGCGGGCGACGCTGACCGGGCTGCGGCCGGGCAGCGAGCCCCGCACGGTGGTCCTGGTCGTGCTGCAGCCCCCGGCCGCCGGGGATCCGCCGCAGCTCCCGGGCGCCCGCGACGCGGTGCCGCGCGGCGTGCGGGGCCGTGCGCCGGACCTCGCCGAGGCGACCCGGCACGCCGAACTCCTGGAGCTGTCGGACGCCGTGACGGTCGCGCTGCTCACGGCGCCGCCGGGGGATCGGGCGGGCGTGCTCGCGCGGGTCGCCGAGGTGCTGCACGGCCGGTTCGCGGACTGGGTGATCGTCGACGAGGGCGCGGCGGGACCGCGGCGCCGCACGGTCCTCGGCCCCGAGGGTGCGGCGGACCCCGAGGGCTCGGCGGGCTCGGCGGGCTCGGCGGGGGCGGGACCGGTCGCGAACGTCCTCGCGCAGGACCCGGCCGACTGCCCGCTGGTCCTGGAGACGGCCCGCTGCGCGGCGCCCACGCTCCAGGTGCGCCCCGATCCCCCGGACAGCTTCGGCCGGGACGCGAGCGGCGCCCCCGTCCTGGTCCGCGCGAACGTCACGTCCCTGCTGTGCGTGCCGCTCGCGCCGCACGCGAACGGTCCCGGCGGTCCCGTACTGGGGGTGCTCAGCCTGTTCAGGACCGGCGCGCGCCTCGCCTTCTCGATGGCCGAGGCGCGCGCCGTGGACGTGATGGCACGTCACATCGCCCTGGCTATGCGGCGGCCCGGGTGACCTCGGCGGGAGCCGACTCCTCGTACTCCGCGGGGACAGCGGCGGGATGGCGGGGCGCCTCCCGCATGACCTCGTCGCGCACCCGGCCGCAGCAGCGGCTGATCAGGCGGGAGACGTGCATCTGCGAGATGCCGAGGTGCTCGGCGATCCGGCTCTGCGTCATGTCGCCGAAGAACCGCATGTAGAGGATGGTCCGTTCACGCTCGGGCAGCCGGGCGAGGCACGGTTTGACGGCCTCGCGGTCGACGACGACGTCGAGCGCGGGGTCGGCGCCGCCGAGGGTGTCGCGCAGCGCGTATCCGTCGTCGCTGCCGGGGAGTTCGGCGTCCAGGGACAGCGCGGTGAAACTGTCGAGCGCCTCGAGGCCGGTCGCGGCGTCCTCCTCGCTCATCCGGGCCCGCTCGGCGATCTCGGCGACGGTGGGCGCGCGCCCGGAGATGGTCTGGGACAGGTCCTGGCGGGCGAACCGCACGCGGTTGCGCAGGTCCTGGACGCGGCGCGGCACGTGCAGGGTCCACATGTGGTCGCGGAAGTGGCGCTTGATCTCGCCGGTGACGGTGGGCACGGCGTAGCTCTCGAAGGCGTTGCCGCGCTCCGGGTCGTACCGGTCGACGGCCTTGACCAGGCCGAGGGCCGCGACCTGGCGCAGGTCGTCGAGGGCTTCGCCGCGGTTGCGGAAGCGGCCCGCGAGCCGCTCGGCCATGGGCAGCCACGCCTGCACGATCTCCCCGCGCAGGGCGTCGCGTTCGGCGCCGTGCGGCATGTCGCAGAGCCGCCGGAAGGCCGCGGCGGTGTCGGGTGCGTCGTCGTGCGGGTGCCGCCTGGAACGGGTGCGTCGCGTGCGTTCTTGGGGTCGGTCCTGGAATCGTGCCGCATCGGATCGTGCTGCATCGGATCGCATGATGCCTGGCAACTCCCTTGTGCCGGTGCCTGGTTGGACGGTCACCGTGGAAAGGGGCGCGCGGGCGTCACTGGGGCACACCCGTCGGTGAAGCGGAGCCTCTCCCACGGACGTGCCTCCGGTCCGAAGCACTTCTCTTCCGCCTGCCCCGGACACCGCGCGACAAACGCCCCACGCATGGGCCCGGCGTCGAGGGGTACCCCGGGCGGTGTGCCACACAGACACGCCCACCTCGTGAGAAGGGCTCAGCGCCATGGCGGAATACGTGAGGGAAGTCATGACACCAGGAGTCGCCGCGGTCCGCCCCGACGCCTCACTGGTGGAGGCCGCGCAGTTGATGCGCGCGCAGGACATCGGCGACGTCGTCGTCACCGGCGGCGGCCAGGTCCTGGGTGTGCTCACCGACCGGGACATCACGCTGCGCGCCGTGGCGGACGGCGCGGACCCGCTGACCGTCAGCGCGCAGGCCGTGTGCACGCCGAACCCGGTGGTGGTCGCCCCCGACGACCCGGTGGCGGACGCGGTGGGCCTGATGCGGGCGTACGCGATACGCCGACTGCCGGTCGTCGAGGACGGCAGGCCCGTCGGCATGGTGAGCATCGGCGACCTGACGGTCGACCCGTCCGGTGACCCGGAGGACGTGATCTGAGGGCCCCGATGGACCCAAGGCTCTAAGGCGTGCGCCCGAGCAGGGACAGGAGTTTGGTCTGGACGTCCGCCCCTGACGGGGGCTGTACGGCCGGGCCGAACAGGCCGGTCTTGCTCAACTCGGCCGCGTACGGGGTTACTTCGCGCACCGCCGCGGCCACGAGGTCGTCCGGAAGGCGCTCGTCGGCGCCGATCGCGCGCGCCAGGTCCCAGCTGTGCACGACCAGGTCGGTGATCATCTGGGCGCAGTAGTCGTGCGCGGGGGTGTCGCCGTACGAGAGGTGCACGGTGCGCTCCAGGGCGCCCGGTTCCTCGAAGGCGGCGCGGGCCGCCTCGGCGGCGGTGTCCCAGGAGGCGACCGGGTCGGGGCCGAGCACGTCGCCGTCGAAGGAGTCGCCGACGTCCGCGAGGGCGGCGCCGTCGCGCACCAGCGGCGGGACCCAGAGCTGTTCCACGGTCAGATGGCCGACGAGGTCCCGCACGGTCCAGTCGGCGCAGGGCGTCGGCGCGTCCCACTGGTCCGCCCGCACGGTGTGCACCCGCTGGGTGAACAGGTCGAGGGCCCGGCCGTGCCGCCGCAGCAGCGGGGGGCCTTCCGTCGCGCTCATGCCGCCTCCGGTGTCCCGCCCGCCCGCGTCTGTCGCGTGCGGGGCGTCGCGTTCGTCGTACGCGTGGCTCGGCGCCGTACGCGCACCTTCGAGTGTGGCCGCACGGCGCCCGGGAGGCAGCGGGAGCGGGGCCGGAAGGGGCGGGCCCGATGGCACGAGGGGGCGTGCCGGGGGACACCGGGCCCGCGGTCCGAAAGCCGGCCCGGCGGGCTGCGCCGGGCCGGAGACACCGGGGATCCGTCCGCGGCCGACGCCCCGGGAGAAGGCTAGGGCTCCCGCGACGGCGACCGGTCCACCCGGTGCCGATCTCACCCTAGGCGGGCGCTCACGGGGCCACGATCCGCTGGGCGCTGCGGCTGTCCGCAGAACGCACCGCGTCCGCCTCCCGCGGGGACGCCCGGCGGCGCGTCACCCCCGCAGCGTCTGCGAGGGCAGCTCCCCGAACCGCGCCCGGTACTGCTCCGCGAACCGGCCGAGGTGCGCGAAGCCCCAGCGGTGGGCGACCTCACTGACGCAGGCCCCGCAGGGGTCGGCCGCGCGCAGTTCGTCCCGCACCCGCTGGAGGCGTACGTCGCGTACGTACGCCATCGGGGACATCCCCACGTACCGCCGGAAGGCCTCCTGGAGCCAGCGCACGCCGACGCGCGCCTCGGCGGCGAGGACGGCGGTGGTGAAGGGGTGGTCGGGCCGCTGCTGCACGGCGTCCATGGCGCGCTTGACGGGCGCGGGCCGCAACTGGCGCACGGGATCGGCGAGCTGGTCGCGGTAGCGGTGGCCGGCGGAGAGCAGCAGGCCGTTCAGGAGCGCCTCCTGGAGCGGCGCGGCGACCAGCGACCCGCTCAGCATCGCGGACTCGTCGAGCAGGTCCTCCGCGACCGCGCGCACAAGGCGCGTCCAGCCCCGTCCGGGCCCTCGGCTGATGTCGAAGCCCGGCTCGAGGGGCACCGGGCCGCGGGCGGGCCTGCCGATGAGCCGCTCCAGGCTCTCCTCCAGGGCCGCGCGTTCCAGCTTCACGGCGAGGATCCGGCAGTCCCCGGGCCATCGGTCGATCGTCGTGTCGCCGATGGGCTGGTAGACGGCGGCGCTCTGCGGTGTGGTGAGCGTGCGGGGGCCGCAGCCCTGATGCCAGTCCAGGTGGCCGCTCAGCGGGATGTTCACGTGGTACGCCCCGAGTTCCCCGACGCGCGCGCGGATGTCCGCGCCGCAGCCGAGCTCCCCGACGGTCAGCGCCCCGAGCCGCCCGATGTCGAACTCCGCGCGGAAGGGGGGCGATCCGGCGAGCACATCCAGGAAGTTGCTGTAGTACGCGTCCCCCAGCGCCTGCCGCGCCTCGTCCACATCATTGGTCCTGAACGACGTCCTCACGGCCACGGTCTCCCCAATTGCGCAGCGTACGGCGTGGTTTCACCACGCTACCGCTCGCGCTACCGGGCCCGCTCCACTCTGCGCTCGTCCCATACGGGCTCGGCGGTCTCGCGGACCCGGCCGTCGGCGCCGAAGACGAGATAGCGGTCGAACGACCGGGCGAACCAGCGGTCGTGGGTGACCGCGAGCACCGTGCCCTCGTACGCCTCGAGCCCCTCCTGCAACGCCTCGGCGGACTCCAGGTCGAGGTTGTCGGTGGGCTCGTCGAGCAACAGGGCGGTGGAGCCCTGGAGTTCGAGCAGCAGGATCTGGAAGCGGGCCTGCTGGCCGCCGGACAGCCTCTCGAAGCGCTGCTCGGCCTGACCGGTGAGTTCGTAACGGCGCAGGCGGGACATCGCCGCGCCCCGGTCCTTGGCGTGCTCGCGCCACAGGATGTCGAGCAGGGTGCGGCCGAAGAGCTCGGGGTGGGCGTGGGTCTGCGCGAAGTGTCCCGGCACGACGCGGGCGCCGAGCTTCCACTCGCCCGTGTGCGCCACCGGGTTCTGGGCGTCACCCGCGAGGAGGCGCAGGAAGTGCGACTTGCCGGAGCCGTTCGAACCGAGGACGGCGACGCGCTCGCCGTAGAAGACCTCCAGGTCGAAGGGTTTCATCAGGCCGGTCAGCTCGAGGTTCTTGCAGGTGACGGCGCGCACGCCGGTGCGGCCGCCGTGCAGACGCATGGTGATGTCCTGCTTGCGCGGCGGCTCGGGCGGCGGTCCCGCCTCCTCGAACTTGCGCAGCCTGGTCTTCGCGGCCTGATAGCGCGAGGCCATCTCGTCGCTGCGCGCGGCGTACTGCTGCATGTCCAGGACGAGCTTCTTGAGCTGCGCGTGCTTCTCGTCCCAGCGGCGGCGCAGCTCCTCGAAGCGCGCGAAGCGCTCCTGACGCGCCTCGTGGTACGTGGCGAAGCCCGCGCCGTGCACCCACACCTCCGAGCCGCCGGGGCTCGGCTCGACGCTGACGATCTTCTCGGCGGAGCGGGCGAGGAGCTCGCGGTCGTGGCTGACGAACAGGACGGTCTTGCGGGTCTCCTTGAGGCGCTCCTCCAGCCAGCGCTTGCCGGGGACGTCCAGGTAGTTGTCCGGTTCGTCCAGGAGCAGCACCTCGTCGGTGCCGCGCAGCAGGGCTTCGAGGACCAGGCGTTTCTGCTCGCCGCCGGAGAGCGTGCGCACCTCGCGCCACTGGGCCTGGTCGTAGGGGATGCCGAGCGCGGCCGTCGTGCACATGTCCCAGAGCGTCTCGGCCTCGTACCCCCGGGCCTCCGCCCAGTCGGACAGGGCCTGCGCGTACTGGAGCTGGGCGGCCTCGTCGTCGACGGTCATGATGGCGTGCTCGGCGCGGTCCACGGCCTCGGCGGCCTCGCGGATGCGGGGCTGGGCCACGGAGACCAGGAGGTCGCGGACCGTGGTGCCGTCCCGTACGGAGCCGACGAACTGGGGCATCACGCCGAGGCCGCCGGAGACCGTGACGGTGCCGCCGTGCGGCTTGAGCTCCCCCGCGATGAGCCTGAGCAGCGTCGTCTTGCCTGCGCCGTTCGCCCCCACCAGCGCCACCGACGCGCCCTCGCCCACGCGGAACGAGACATCACCGAGCAGCGCTCGCCCGTCCGGCAGGTAGTACTCGATGTGCGCGGCTTCCAGATGTCCCATGGGGGCGATTGTCCGTGGGGGCCATCGACGTGGGCAAACGGTTTGTCTTCGTGTCCGTATTCTGAGATACAGGTCTCACCATACGGCTACTGCGGCGTACAGTGCGGACATGTCGCAGCCGCAGCAGTCCCCCGCCGAGGCCCCTTCCCCGACTTCCCCGGCCCCCGCCGAGACCGCCGTCTACACGCACGGGCACCACGAGTCCGTGCTGCGCTCCCACACCTGGCGCACCGCCGCCAACTCCGCCGCCTACCTCGTCGGTTCGCTTCAGCCGCACTGGCGGATACTGGACGTCGGCTGCGGCCCCGGCACCATCACCGCCGACCTGGCAGCGCTGGTCCCCGAGGGGCACGTCACGGGCGTCGACCGGGCGCCCGGCATCCTGGAGCAGGCCCGCGCCACGGCGGCCGGGCGCGGCCTGGACAACGTCACGTTCGCCGTCGCCGACGTGCACGCGCTCGACCACCCCGACGACTCGTTCGACGTCGTGCACGCCCACCAGGTGCTCCAGCACGTGGGCGATCCGGTGCGGGCCCTCGCCGAGATGCGCCGGGTGTGCAGGCCGGGCGGCATCGTGGCCGTGCGCGACAGCGACTACGAGGCGATGACCTGGTATCCGCGCGTGCCGGGCCTGGACGACTGGCTCGACCTGTACCGGCGGGTGGCCCGCGCCAACGGGGGCGAGCCGGACGCCGGGCGGCGCCTCAAGTCCTGGGCCCTGCAAGCGGGTTTCACGGACGTCACGTGCACCGCGGGCACCTGGTGCTACAGCACGCCCGAGGAACGCGCCTGGTGGAGCGAGCTGTGGGCGGACCGCACGGTCGCGTCCGAGTACGCCGCGCGGGCGACGGAGGGCGGGCACGCGGACACGGAACGCCTTGCGGCCGTCGCGGCGGCCTGGCGGGAGTGGGGGCTCGCCGAGGACGGGTGGTTCACGGTGCTGCACGGGGAGGCGCTCTGCCGGGTGTGAGGCCGGGCAGTGAGCCCCGGGGACCCCGGGCGGCCAGTCCCCCGGACCCGGGGCGGTCAGGCCCTCGGGAGCAGCGGGCCCAGCGGGCCGAGGTCCAGGTTCAGGTCCTCGGGGCGCAGACCGTAGCGCTCGCGCAGGCGCGTCATGCGGTCCTCCAGGAGCATCAGCGTCATGCCGACCCGCTCCTCCTGGTCCTCCGTCAGCTCGCCGGAGTCGAAGCGGCGGATCGCCTGCCGCTCCATGAGCTGACGGAGCAGCTCGACGACGGTCAGGACGAGGGCGACGAGGTCGCGTTCCACGGTGTCGGGTTCGAGATCCAGGTCCATGACGCCTCCAGGTCGCTCGGGGTCGGGCAGGTCACTCCGGGTCGGGCAGGTCGCGTGCCCCGAGCGGCTCCAGCGGCTCCAGCGGCTCGCGGGTGTCGTCCACGGTCGCGAACGGCGAAGGCACCTGCGCGTTGACCGCGCTGATCAGCGCCTTCAGGTCGATGCGGACGAGGTCCACGTCCGCGATCCGCAGAGTGATGTCGCCCGCGAGGGCCACGCCGCCGGCGAGCAGCCGGTCCAGCACGTCGACGAGGGCGATCTCGCGCTGCGCGAAGGGGTCGGCCGACGACGTCACGGCACCCCACCCGCCTCAGGCCCGTCCGTGAAGGAGTACGCGGCCCACGGCCCGGTCACCTCCACGCGCAGCCCCGGCCGGGTGCCCTCCGCCCGGCCGACCAGCTCCAGGAACTCCTCCGACCGCGAACGGGGCACCAGATAGGCCGCGTTGAGGATGTTCCGGCCGGAGCCCGCGTCGGCCAGCGGCCCGCTCTGCACGGGGTGCAGCCGCGCGTCGGCCGCGTACCGGGTGAGATCGCCGTGCAGCCGCCGCGTGAACACCTCCGCCCGCGCCGCGGACTCCTCGCGTGCCGCGTTCCCGGCCCGGCGCCGCCGCAGATAGTCGCGCCCCGACTCGGGGGCGCGCGACGGCCGCGCGGCGGGCGGCTCGGTTCCGGGGGCCGGGTCCTCCGGGGCACCGCCGACGAGCCACACCTTCACGCCCCACTCCACATGACCGTCGATCCGGTCCAGGATCCGGCGCAGCCGCTCGGACTCCTCCTCCAGCATGGCGCGTACGCCGCTGTCGTCACGGAAGACCGTCGCGAGCCGCAGCGGCAGCGGGCAGGTCACGGTGGCCAGCGCGGCCACGACACTCTGGTGGGCGCGGGCCGTCGCCGCCAGCCAGTCGAGGTCCTCCAGGTGCGCGCGCAGCGCGTCGTGCGCGAAGTCCCGCTCGGGGACCGGGCTGACGACGGCCACCAGGCCCTCGTGGACGAGCTGGCGCGGCGGCACGCCGGCCACGCCGGTGAGGTCCGCGTGCAGCGGCGCGGTCGGCGGGCGGCACACGGCGTACACATAGCGCAGGTCATCGGTCACGTTCATGTTCTCCTCGGCTGTCGTGCCGTGGTGCCCCGGAGGCGCCGCCGCCCTCGGTGAGTTCACGTCGTTCCAGTTGCTCCACGCGGTGGCGCAGGTCCTCGTTCTCCCGTGCGAGCGCGGTGCGGCGGGCGCCGCTGGACAGGGCCGGATCGTCCTCCCACCAGTCGATGCCCATCTCCTTGGCGCGCTCCACGGACGCGACGACGAGGCGCAGTTTGATGGTGAGGAGCTCGATGTCGAGCAGGTTGATCCGGATGTCCCCGGCGATGACGATGCCCTTGTCCAGGACCCGTTCGAGGATGTCGGCGAGGTTCGAGCCGCCCTGGGGGTAGGGCTCCGGCAGCCGGCTCGCGGTGGTCATCGCCGACTCCGGCGGCCACCGGCCGAGGCGTATTCGTCGGCCTCGTCGGGTTCGTCGGCCTCGTCGGGTTCCTCGTCGTCGACTTCTTCGGCCGCTTCGGCCTCGTCCGCTTCCTCAGGCTCATCGACCTCTTCGGCCTCGTCCTCGTACGGCTCCTCGTCTTCGTACGGAGCGTCTTCCTCGTACGAAGCCTCGTCCTCGTACGGACCGTCCTCGGCGTCCTCGTCGGCCGCCACCTCGTCGTGGCCGCGCACGACCTCGCCGTCGCGGATCTCGCCGCGCCAGCCGTCGCTCGCCTCGCCGCGTATCGAGAGGTGCCGGGCGAAGTGCTTGAGGTCGAGGCGGGTCCTGCGGCCCTGGGCGCGCCAGATGTTGCCGGTCTTCTCGAACAGGCCCTTGGGGTAGTACTCGACGACGAGCAGGACGCGGGTCAGCCGGTCGCCGAGGGGGTGGAAGGTGACCACGCCCTTCGTGGTGCCCTTGGCGCCCTCCGACGTCCAGGCGATGCGCTCGTCCGGCACCTGCTCGGTGACGTGGGCCTTCCAACTGCGGCTCGACCAGAAGACCTTGAGCTGCCAGTCGGAGTCCGTGTCGCCCGCCGCGGTGGCGCCCTTGACGCCCTTGGCGAAGGTGGAGAACTCCTGGAACTGCGTCCACTGGTCGTAGGCCTCGCGCACCGCGACGCCGACGTCGACGTACTCCAGGATGACGGTGGGCTTCTTCCCGCCGCCGCTCTTCCTGCCGCGGGCGACGGCGCCCTTCAGGGCGCCCTTGACCGAGTCCTTGAGGTGGCTGCCGCCCAGTTCGACGGCGCTGCGCAGCGGGCCCTTGCCCGCGGCGAGCTTGCGGCCGCCTTCGAGGGCGAGCTTGCCGAAGCCGGGACTGCGGCCCTCCGCCACGTCGTTGAGCCTCACGGTGGCCTGGCCCAGCTTGCTGCCCACGCCGACGAGCAGGCGTTCGGCCTGCGCCATCAGATAGGCCCTCGCCTCGTCCTTCAGGCGGTCGGCGGCCGGGCTGTGGGCGGCGGCGCTCGGACGGGTGTCAGTCATCGTCGCCTCCCCTCGCGCGGGCGGTCTTCTTGGCGGGGCTTCGCTTCTGCGCGCCGCGTTCCGCCGTACTGCGCTGCTGCGTGCCGCGCTGCTGGGTACTTCGCTGCCGCGTGCCGCGCGAGGCGGTGCTCTTCTTGGCGCTCTTACCGGCGCCGCGGGTCGCGGCGGTGGTCTTCCTCGCCGCCGAACCCGCCTTTCCCGCACCGGACTTGCCCGCGCCGGCCGCGGTGTCCCCCGTGTCCTTCGCCTTGTCGGTCACCTCGTCCGTGTCCGGCACCGCGCCCGAGAGTCGGTCGCGCACGTCCAGGGTGCGGTCGTGCAGCCGGTCGGCCAGGCCTTCGAGCTGCCGGTCGAGGAGCGAGCCGGTCGCCGCCTTGCCGACGCCCCGCAGGTCCTCCTTCAGCTGGTCGCCGATCTCCTTGAACTGCGGGTTGTTCTCCAGCTGTTGCGTGACCACGCGGGCGAGCGCGCCGGGGCTGAGCTGAAGTCTGCGACCCGCCACCATGGTGCCGACGGCGAAGGCGAGTTTCGCCTTCTTGGTGCGTCCGAGGAGATACCCCGCGCCCACCGCGAGGCCCACTACCAGTCGATTCATGACGTTCCTGTCCCGTTCGTGCCGTCCGTCCGCGCCACGCCGCCGGCAGGCGACCCGTGGCCGAGACGGGCGAGGAGTTCGTCCTCGCGGCGGTCGAACTCGGCATCGTCGATCTCGCCCGCCTCCAACTGCTCCGTGAGCAGGGCGAGTTCCTTACGGATGACCGAGGGGTCGTAGTACTGGCGCTCCGCCTCCGCGACCACCTGCCGGAGCACCCACAGGGTGCCCCGGGCGGGGGCCAGCGGCAGGGCGAGCACCTCACCGATGAGTCCCATGGCGGGCCGCCGTCACCGCACGCCGGCGGCCGCGTCGTCGGCGGGCTGTGCGGGTCCCGGGTCGACGAAGCTGTACGGGGGCAGCGGGCCGTGCACGGTCAGCTCCAAGTGGGGCTGTTCCTTGCGGAGTTCCTCGACGGCGGCGACGAAGCCGTCGGCGGTGTCGCGGCGTACGAGGAAGGAGACGTTGGCGAGCCAGCCCGTGCCCTCGGGGCCCATGCTCACGGCGTCGGCGCACGGTTCCAGGGCGCGGCGCACCTCGATGCCGTCGCTGCCCTCGCGGGCCCGCACGGCCGCGCTGACCATCTCGCCCAGGCGCAGCTTCTGCTCGTAACTGCCGCCGCCCGCCACGCGGTTGGCCTCGGCCATGGCGCGCAGCTCGGGGTTCTCGGCGAGGACCTGGTGCAGCACGGCCTGCTCGTCGTGGGCGGCCTTCACGTTGTACTCGGCCTTGCCGTCGAGCGCGCGCAGGCGCTCCTCGTAGTGGCCGGCGAGTTCGGCGAGCACCGCCACGACGGCCTCGTCGTCCTGCGCGAGGCTGCCGAAGCGCATCGGCAGGACGGCGCCACCCGCGCCCGCCTCGTCCAGGACGCTCTGGTGGGCGAGCAGGTCGCGCCGCTTGGGGCGCAGGTCGTCGGGGCTGTCGGAGACGATCGCGGCGAGGTTGCCGTGCCGCACCGCGCGCACCTCGCGCGCCGGTTCGCCGATGCCTCCCATGCCGTCGGGCAGCGCCGGGTGCGTGGCTGCCGCGATGCCGTAGATGTAGGTGGTCATTCCTGGTCCTCCTTCCTGCTGCGGGACGACGCGCGCCGGGCGCGCGGCCGGGCGGGCTCCTCCTCGGAGCGGCCTTCGTCGCGGGCCTGGCGGAACGCGTCGGAAACGGTCTCCGCGGCGCCGGAGAGCGCGCCCTTGGACTTGCCGCGCGCGCCGGACTCGGTGATGTGGCCGACGAGGTCGGGCAGGCCCGGGTCCTTGCGGGGGCCCGCCTCCAGGTCGAGGCGGTTGCACGCCTCGGCGAACCGCAGATAGGTGTCGACGCTCGCGACGACGACCCGTATGTCGATCTTCAGGATCTCGATGCCGACGAGCGAGACGCGCACGAAGGCGTCGATCACGAGGCCGCGGTCGAGGATGAGTTCGATGACGTCGTACAGGCCGCTGGTGCCGCCTGCGCCGCCGGACTGCTGTGCTGGGACGACGGTCATGCCGACCGGTCCTCCTTGCCTTGGGTGTCTGTCCGATGTGTTGGGGGTCCCTGACTGTCCGATGTGTCCGGGGTCCCTGATGTGCTGGGGCCCGGGATCAGCCGCCCGCCCTCGGCGGGTCGGCGCGGCCGCGTTCGTAACGGCGCGTCCGCCGGTACCCGGTGAGCTCGCCCTGCGGATCCAGGGTCACGGCGTAGGTCGCGAGCAGGCTCATCGTGTCGGGCACGCGGGCCAGTTCGAGGACCTCCACCGCCAACTCCCAGCCGTCTTCGGTGCGTTCGAAGGACGACACGCTCTCGGCCGTCATGCCGGTGAGTTCCGCCAGTTGCTCGCGCGCCTGGCGCAGCACGGTGACGGGTCCCGGCAGGTCGTCGGGTTCGGGTTTCGTCCTGTTCTCCTTGCGGGGCGACTGCGTCATGGGCACCTCCTGGTCCGAGTGACCCCGAGCCCCGTGGCCAAACCTCGCCCCCGCGGCCACGGCGGCCTCGCGCGGGGCGTCACTCCTCCGGCCGCTCCAGCCGCTTGGGCTGCTCTTCCTCCGGCCGTTCCGGCGCCCCCGGCACCCGCGCCAGCTCCGGTGACGCCGTGTCCAGCGGCACCGACCAGGACCGCACGAGCCCCAACTGCACGCCCTGGCGCGGCAGTACGGCGTCCAGGAGCCAGTCGGCGGCGACCCGTACGCGGTTGCCGGGCATCGCGGCCAGGTGGTAGCCGCGGGTGACGGCCCCGGCGAGCGGACCTGACAGCGGGATGCCGAGGGGGTTGGCGGCGCCGCTCGCGCCACCGAGGTCGACGGTGAAGCCCAGGTCGTGGTGGCGGTAGGAGCGGCGCTTGCCGAGGCCGAGGGACGCGGCGACGTTGTGGCCCGCGGCCTTGCCCTGGCGCCAGGCGTGCTGGGCGGTCATCGCCGTGTACTGGCCCGGCTTGGCCAGGTCGGGGACGGCCGCCGCGTCGCCGCACGCGAACACCTCAGGGTGTCCTGGCACGTTGAGGAACGGGTCGACCAGCAGCCGCCCGCGCTCCAGCGGCTTGCCGATCCCGGCGACGAGCGGGTCGGGCCGCACCCCCACACACCACACCAGCGTGCGCGTGGGCACGGACTCGCCGTCGTCGAGACGCACGCCGTCACGCGTCGCCTCCTTCACGGACGTACCCGTGCGGACGTCGACCCCGCGCCGCCGCAGCACCCGGTCCGCGGTGCCGGACAGCCTGCGGTCCAGCTCGGGCAGCACGCGCGGGGCGATGTCGAGCAGCACCCAGCGCGGCCGGACACCGTCGGGCAGGGGCCGGTTCCGCACCAGGGACCGCGTGAACAGCTCGCCGTGCGCGGCGACTTCGACGCCCGTGTAACCGGCGCCGGCCACGACGAACGTGCAGCGCGCCCGGCACACCTCGACGTCCTCTGCCGCGGCGGCGAGCTCGATCTGCCGCGTCACGTGGTCGCGCAGGTACAGCGCCTCGGGCAGCCCACGGAACCCGTGCGCGTGCTCGGCGACACCGGGCACGGGCAGCAGCTTGTTGACACTGCCGACGGCCAGCACGAGCCGGTCGTACGACAGCTCGCCGCGGTCGCCCTCGGGGCCGGTGTGATTCACGGTGCGGCGCGCGAGGTCGATGCCGTCGGCCTCGCCGAGCACCAGGCGTACGTGGCGCAGGGCGCCGGTGAGCGACACGGTGACGCGGCGCGGTTCGAGGACGCCCGCGGCGACCTGTGGAAGCAGTGGCAGGTAGAGGAAGTAGTCGGTGGGGTTCAGCAGGGTGATGTCGGCCCGGCGGCGGGTCAGCCGCGACAGGGTGCGGGCGGCCTGGAACCCCGCGAAGCCGGCTCCTACGATCACAACGTGCGGGCGGCGGACGGCAGTTCGGCTCACAGTGTGCCTCCGGCATGGGTCCGGTACGTCCGGTGTGTTCCGGCGCGGAACTCCCGCGTGCCCGGGGCCGCCGGGGCGAAACGCCCGCCGTTTGCGGTCACGTCTCCGGGCAACCCGGCCCGTACGCCGTCCGGCGGCGCCCGCCCGCGCCCGCCGACCGCAACCGAGAGGCGCGCCATGGCCGAGTCCGGATACGTCCGCGTCGAGCCGCCGGTCGTGTCGGCGTACACGATTCCGGCGGACGGCCCTGAGGCCGACGGCACGTCCGCCTGGGACACCACGACGATCGTCGTGGCGGAGGTCACCGCGGGCGACGCCACCGGCACCGGCTGGACCTACGCGCCCGCCGCGACCGCCGATTTCGTACGCGAACAGCTCACGCCCGTCCTGACCGGCCGCGATGCCCTCTCCATCCCCGCGGCCCACGACGCGCTGACCAAGGCCGTGCGCGACACCGGCCGCCCCGGCCTCGCGTGCCGCGCCATCTCGGCCCTGGACATCGCCCTGTGGGACCTCAAGGCCCGGCTGCTCGAAGTGCCTCTGGTACGTCTCCTCGGCGCCGCCCGTGACGACGTGCCGGTGTACGGCAGCGGCGGCTTCACCACGTACCACGACACGCATCTGGCGGCCCAGCTCAACGGCTGGGTGCACGGGCAGGGCATCCCGCGCGTCAAGATAAAGGTCGGTGAGGGCTGGGGCCGTGCGGCGGCGCGCGATGTGGCGCGGGTGCGCACGGCGCGCGAAGTCATCGGACAGAAGGCCGAGTTGTACGTCGACGCGGGTGGCGCGTACACCCGCAAGCAGGCCGTGCGCATCGGCCGGGTGCTCGCCGAGCACGGCGTGGGCTGGTTCGAGGAGCCGGTGTCGTCGGACGACCTGCGCGGGCTCTCACTGGTCCGTGACGCGCTGGTCTGCGACGTCGCGGCGGGCGCGTACGGCTGCGACCTCGCGTACTTCGCCCGGATGATCCCCGCCGTCGACTGCCTCCAGGCCGACGCCACCCGCTGCGGCGGCCTCACCGAGTGGCTGCGCGCCGCCGCGCTCGCCCAGGCGCACGGCCTGGAGATGTCCGCGCGCGGCGCCCCGCACGCGCACGCGGCGGTCGCGGCGTGCGTACCGAATCTGCGGCACGTGGAGTGGTACCACGACCACGTCCGCATCGAGTCGATGTTCTTCGACGGCGCCCTCGACCCGACCGGCGGCACGGTCCGCCCCGACGGCGGCACGGGCCACGGCCTGCTCCTGCGCACGCCGGACGTGGAGGAATACCGGGTCGCGTGAGGGGGCGGAGGGCTGGCAGGCTCGCGCTCCATGACCATGGAGAACACGGAGTACGCGGGGCATGTGGCGAACACAGGGCATGCGCCCGAAGTCGTGCTGATCGGCGGGCGTTCGGGGGTGGGCAAGACGTCGGTGGGCTGGGAGGTGGCGGCGCGGCTGCGGGCGGCGGACGTCGGCCACGCCCTGATCGAGGGCGACCTCCTGGACATCGTCCACCCCGCCCCACCGGGCGACCCGCACCGCTCGCACCTCACCCGCCGCAACCTCGCCGCCCTGTGGGCGAACTACGCCGAACTCGGCTGCCGCCGCCTCGTCTACACGAACACCGCGTGCGTCCTGCCCTCCGAGGAGTGGCTGTTCACCGAGGCGCTCGGCACGCCCCGCATCGTCCGCGTACTCCTCACAGCCACGGACGACACGGCCGAACGACGCTTGCGGCAACGCGAGTTGGGCTCAGAACTGGAACAACAGCTCCGCCGCAGCGCGTACATGGCCCACCGCCTTGACACCCATGTCCCACCGGACACCCATCGCGTCACGACGGACGACAGGGCGGTGGGGGAGATCGCGGATGAGGTGATCAGGAGGGTGGGGTGGACCACGCGGTGACGGCCGGGGGATTTGAGCCCGTCCGGCGTTTGAGGACGAGCGCGCAGCGCGACACTGCGGCCACCACGGCGGCGGTGCGGCGGAGCATTTTCAGCCCGTCGAGGGGGTCCCCCCTGCTCCTTAAGAGCTTGGGGGAGATTGAGGACGAGCGCGCAGCGCGACACTGCGGCTACCCCGCTCGCGGTCACTCCAGCGGTCCACGGGACTTGGGGGCCAGGGGCGGCGGCGGCCCGGCGCCGGGGGTTTCCGGGGTACCGGGGGTGCCCGGACCGGCGGACGGCGGGACCGTGGGGAATCCGGCGGTGCCGCCGGTGGGCGGGGTCTTCGGGGCAGCGGGGACACCGCCGACACCGCTCCGCTCAGCCCGCGCAGCGTTCCGCATCAGCACCGCGGCAACGGCAAGCAACGCCGTCACGATCAGCGCGGCCGCCCAGCCGGGCAGGCCAAGCGCGATGACCAGGCCGAGGGTGAGCGCGGCCGCGGCGCCCGCGTACAGGCCGACCGCGCCGGAGGCGGCGTACAGAGCGGCCTTGCGGCGCTGCTTCCGCGTCGCCCTGGACAGCTCGGCGCGCAGTTCCTCCCGCAGCTCTTCGCGCAGCACCGTACGCAGCGAATCCCGCAGGGACTCGCGCACCGCGTCGTGCACGACGTGCGACAGTGCGTCGCCCAGTGCCTTGTCCGGCAGCGGTACGTTCTTGTCCTGGACCGGCATGTTCTCGTCCTTCCTGTCCGACTTCCCGACCGAAACGGTCGGAGCGGACGGGTACCCGCCGCTTGTGCCGCGTAACGGCTGCGCGCGGACGGGCGAGGTGAGTTGAAACGATCTCCTGTCCCCGCGACGCCAACTAGGCTCGTCCCCATGGAAATCCTGGGAACCGTGCTGCGTGTCTGCGTCAGGGACTTGGAGGCGTCCGTCGCGTTCTACGAACGGCTGACGGGCAGCACAGCGATGCGCTTCGAGCGGGGCGGCGTGTCCGTCGCCTCCGTCGGGTGCTTTCTGCTCATGAGCGGGCCGGAGGCGGAGCTGGAAGTGCTGCGCAAGGTGGCCGCGACGATCGCCGTCAAGGACGTCGACGAGGCGCACGCGACGCTCACCGCGTCGGGGGCACACATCGTCGCCGGGCCCGTGCCCACGCCCGCCGGGCGCAACCTCATCGCGATGCACCCCGACGGCGCGGTCTTCGAGTACGTCGACCGCAACGCCCCGCACACGCCCTGACCCCCCGGGGGCCATCTCCCCACCCACCCGCCCCTGTCCACCCGTTCCGCCACTCCCCGTCCCGTATGGGGCTTCGCCCCTCTCCCCCTGTCGGCGCTCCGCGCCTCGTCCTCAAACGCCGGACGGGCTGATAGTGCCGACTGCGTGCCGTCGTGCCAGTCAGGGCGGCGGGGTGGGACATAGCCCGTCCGGCGTTTGAGGACGAGGCCGTTCAGGCCGACAGCGGGGTCCAGGGGCGGCAGCCCCTGGTTACGGGAAAGGGGCGGGACTGGGGCGCACCCCGCGAGGGCACCACCCCCTACGGCCGCATCCGAAAGTCATACCTCCCCGGCAACGGCGCCCCACCACCAACCACCGCCCAGACCTCCCCCAGCACCTCATCCCCCTCCCGAAGATCCGCCACCTCAACTCCCGCCTCCAACACCCCCCGCGCAGCGGCAACCTCCCCCTCCGCCAGGAGCAACTGGGCCTCGATGAGCCGAAACCGCCCGGAGGCCCGGGTCCGCGGATGGACCCGGTCCCACACCGCCCGGGCCACAGCGCAGCGCCCCGCAGCCAACAACACCCCCACCGCCTCCCGCCCCAACGCGGCAGTCACCCCACGCCACACCACCCCGTCGTCCCGCCGCTCCGCGCAAAGGTCGTCGAAGGCCTCCGCGTAGCGGTCCGCGGCACGCTCGAGGTGCCCCGACTCGTGGTCGGCGACCGCCAGACACCGCAGCAACGGCCACCGCGACGGCGAGAGTTCGAGCCCCCGCTCCCAACTGCGTACGGCCTGCGCCAGGTCCCCGGCATGCCACTGCGCCACGCCCAAGTGGTACTCGGCGAGCGGCCGCGCCGGCGCGGTCTCCAGCATGTCCCGCCAGTGTGGGGCGACCAGCGTGGGCCCGGGCGGCCCGACCCGCCGGGGCTCCGGCACGGCCCCGCTGTGCAACAGCTCCAGCCACGGCTCCTGCTCCGGCCCGAGCGTGGACTCGGCGAAGGGCGTGCCGGGCAACTTGTACTGCGCGCGCACGACTTCGAGGGCACCCCACCCCGACCCGACGGCAAGCACCTCACCGGGCTCGGTGTCGGCGCACGCCCGCCACGCCTCGTACGCCGCGTCGACCGCCGCGGCGGGCAGCGCCTCGGCGAGCCGCCCCTCCGCCTCGGCGCGCGCGGCGGCCCAGTCGCCGCCGTGCACCACGTCGGGCGCCGCGGCCAGCGGCCCGTACGACTCCAGCCACGCGAACTCGGCTTTCGCGTCGAGCCGTACGTGCTCCAACTGCGTGCGCGCGAGCCCGGCCTGGATCTCGGCGTAGCCGCCCGTGCCGGGCTCGGTCAGCCACTCCTGCCAGCGCCGCCCGCCGGGCCCCGAACCCCAGAGGAAGAGTTTGCGACCGCGCAGCGGAGCCGTCGACGTCTGGACGAGTCCGTGCCCGTCGGTGTCGACCGCCGCGATCCAGCGGCGCGCCCCGTCGGGCAGGTCGTAGAAGTAGTCGGCGGGGAACTCGCCCCGGAGCGGATACGAGCGGTCGGCGCCCTCGTACTCCGGTACCGGCACCTTCCGCAGCGTACGCGCGTACCCGAAGTGCCAGGCCTCGTCGGCCGGTACGAGCACCCGCCGCTCCTCGGGCACGGCGATGTTGGACCACCAGTAGACGGGCACCGGCTTCTCGTGCGGATTGCGGACGCGTACGCCGACATGCAGGAAGTCGGAGTCCTCAGGCAGCCACAGGTCGACCTGGAACGGGGTGTCGCGCAGCCGCTCCCACTCCCACAGGCGCACCATCTCGCCGCCGTCGGGCGCGGTCACGCGCGCGGCGTGCAGCGGCGCGCAGGACAGCGCCGTGTGGCCGGTGGCGCCGATGTTCCACTCGATACCGCCGGAGTACCAGGCGCCGTTGAGCGCGAAGTCGACGGGCTGGAACACCGGGTTCCGGTAGAGCAGTTCGCGGTCGGTGGGCTTGTGGAAGAGCGAGTGGATCCGGCCGCCGAGGCCGGGCAGGACCGTGACGCGAAGGCGTTCGTTCTCGATGACGATCGTCTCGAAGGCCGTCGGGGTGCGTGCGCGGCCGTAGCCGTCGCGGAGGCGGGCGGGCAGCACGGACCGCAGCGGTTCGTAGGCGAGCTGGCGTGCCATGTCGCGCGGCAGCCCCCGTATGTCCCGGTCGTCGAGCCGGTGCGCCTCGTCGAGCGGCCGGAGCGGCGGCAGCGGGTTCTCCGGCCCCAACTCGGCCGCCGGCAGGGTCAGTACGTCGCGTCGCACGGTCGTCGCCAAGGCGTCCTCCTCAGTTCGGGTGCTGCCCCGATGACCATGGAACACGCTCGGCGCCGCCCCGGCCAGGGGCTACGTCGGCCTTCGTGGGTCAGGATTGCGCGAAGGCCGCGACGACGACGTCGGTGAGTACGTCGCCCGCGGTGCCTTCCGGGTCGAGGTCCGGGTCGTAGATGGTGACGTTGAGCCCGACGCAGCGCGGCGAGCGGACCAGCGGGCGCAGCAGCGCGAGGAGTTCGTCGGGGTGCAGGCCGTCGGCGTCGGGGCTGTCGACGGCCGGCATCACGGACGGGTCGAGGACGTCGGCGTCGAGGTGCACCCAGAAGCCGTCGAGGGCGGTGTTCTCCAGGCTCTTGAGGGCCGAGCGGGCCACGTCGTCGACGCCCCACTGGCGCAGCTCGCCGACCGTGACGGTCGGTATCCGCAGCTCGCCGAGTTCGGCGCGGTCCTCGTCCTCGTCGCGCATGCCGAAGAGCCGTACGTCCTCGTCGCGCAGGTAGGGGCGCAGGCCTTCGATGTCGGTGAGGTCGCGCTGGCCGCGGCCGGTGGCGAGCGCGAGTTCCTCGCCGCCCGCGGCGCCGACGCCGTCGGAGTTGCCGGGGTGGCGGAAGTCCGCGGAGGCGTCGACGGCCGCGAGTCCGTACCGTCCGAGGCGGCGCAGCGCGAGGGACGCGCCGAGCTGGATGGAGCAGTCGCCGCCGAGGACGACGGGCAGGTCACCGGCGCGCACGTGCCGCTCGATGCGGTCGGCGAGCTTCGGCGTGTAGGCGGCGATGGCGGCCGCGTTGAAGACGCCGTCGCCCTCCTTCCAGTCGCCGCGGTCGTAGCGCGGCGGCACCACGACACCGCCTTCGAAGGCGTTCAGGCGCCGCACGATGCCGCGTTCGCGCAGCGCTCCCGCGAGCTTGTAGCAGCCGGGCACGGTGCCGGGGGCGGGCGGGCGCAGGCCCAGGTTGGAGGGGGCGTCGATGATCACGATGTTACGCATGGCGCCATCCTGCGGGAGGGACGGCGGCTCGTTCAACAGCCTTGGCGGGCGCGCGTCTACGCGCCTGCCCGCGCCTTCGTCATCTCCGCGGTGAGGGCCCATCGTTGGTGGTCGCGCCACGCGCCGTCGATGAAGAGGAAGTCGGGCGAGAAGCCCTCCAGGCGGAAGCCCGCGCGGCGGGCGAGGGCGATGGACGCGGCGTTGCCGGGCTGGACGTTGATCTCCAGGCGGTGCAGCCGCAGCTCCCCGAAGGCGTACCCCACGACGAGTTCGAGCCCCTCGCTCATGAGTCCGCGTCCGGCGGCGTGCGCGAAGGCGCCGTATCCGAGCGCCCCGCTGCGGAAGCCGCCCTCGACGATGTTGTTGATGTTGATGAAGCCCGCGAGGGCGCCGTCCGCGCGCTCGTGGACGAGGAATCCGGCCTTGGTCTGGTCCGCGGTCAGCGCCCGCGCGTACGCCGCGTAGGCCTCGTCCGTGGTCGGCGGGAAGAGCCACGGCCGGTGCAGCTCGCGGCTCTCCCGTGCCCGCGCCGTGAACTCGGCGGCGTCCGCCCTGGTGTACCGGCGGATGCCCACGCGGGGGCCATTGGCCAGGTGGGAGGTGTGGGGGCGCAGCATCAGGCCACGTTACCCGGCGACGGACACCGTCACGTCGGCCGCCCCTCTGCCTGCTCCCGTGCCGCCCTCACTTGCGCCGGCTGACGAAGAACGCCCCGCACAGGGCGCCGATGAGACCGGTGCCGAGCAGCGCCATCCACAGCGGCACGGTGACTTCCGGGATCAGCAGCCGGATCTTGGTGCTGCGGGTGTTCTCGAAGATGAAGATGAGCGTGAGCAGGGCGACCGCCGCGACGGCCACCCGGCCGGGCGTCATCAGCGCACCCACACCACCCTTGGAGGGGCTCTTCGAGCCACCCGCGGAGCTCTTGGGGCTCATATGTGGACCCTTCCGTTCCGTCACCGCACCGACCGCCTGCCAGGCGGCTCTCCCGGCTCCAGGATGGGCAGCGGCACGCGATCTCGCACGGTGGGTGTCGCCGGGGGTGGGGCGGGGTGGGCCGTTCGGGTGAGGGGGGCGGTCTTGAGGCGGGGGCCCGGCGGGACGGGGAGGCCCGCGTTGTGCAGCACACGGCGGGTCAGGGCTCCGGCCACCGCCATGGCGCGGTCGGCGTCGGCGTACTGCTCGTCGTACGTCGTCATGGTGAATACGTTTCCGACGCGGGCGAAGACCGTGGCCTTACGCCCTCCACCGTCCAACGCCGACGGTTCCGTCATGCCGGTGGCCCGGTCGCCGACGCCTCGCAGGGCGGGATGACCGGCCTTGCCGTTCCCCCGTACCATCGAGTCGGCCCAGCTCACCGCGCCCGCGATCCGGTCCGCCCGCGCCACTTTGACGATGACCCGGAGAATGGCTCCGCGGCCCGGCCCCTGTTCGATCCATACGCACTGGCCGGGCTCAACGGCAGCGAGCTCCGGGTCGGGCATCACCGGGCGGAGTTCGGACCGGCCGAGCAGGGAGCAGGCTTCCGGCACCGAGGTGTAGGGGCCCGGGGCGTTCGGTATGGACTGCAGGGCGGTGAAGGACCAGACGAACAGGGCGGTCGTGAGGAGGAGCGACACGGCCACCCCCAGCGAGCCGTGGTCGAGCGAGCGGCGCAGGGACATCGCGGCGGAACGTACGCGGATGCGGCGGACCGTGCGGAACCAGAAATCCGTCTCCGCGGGCTCGGCCCGCGCCCGTGCGTCCCCGTCGCCGCTGACGCCCCGCACGCCCCGCACGCTCCGAGCCCCCCGCGCATCCCTCGCGCCCCCGTCACCGCTGTCATGGCGGGCGAGCCGATCCCGCAGTTCCATGTGCCGGAATTGATAGACACCGCCGCTGTGGCGCAGCACTCCGCGCCGGTGGGCGTCCTCCAGGAAGGCGTGGAGCCGCCAGGGAAGTCTGCGCGTCGCGGCGAGATACGTGCGGGCCACGACGAAACGGCCCCACGGCGTCAGCGCCCAGGCCTGCGCCAGCAGGGCCACCCGGGCGGACGCCGCGACAACACCGACTTCCCCGCACCCGCCGCCCCGAGCACCACCAGGCGCCGCATCGGCAGCCGCCGGAACGCGTCCGCCACGTCGGCCAGTTCACCGTCGAGGGGCGCCTGTTCCGACTCCGCGCCGCCGATGCCGCGCCAGTGGTCGGAGAGCGTCGGGTCCCCCGCGGCCCAGCGCACCTGGAGGGGCACCGGGTCGTACACCCGGGCCAGCCGCTCCTCGCGGTCGTACACGCACCGCAGCCGGGACGCGAGCACCTCCGCCGCCGCGTCGAGGCGGTCGTCCGGCACGAACACCTCGTCGTCGGCCCGCGCGTCACGCAGCGCCACGAGCGCCTGCCAGAGCGCCCCGGCGAGGAGCAGCGCTCCCGCCGTCCGCGCGGGCCAGTCGGCCGCGACGCGCAGGAGCACCTGCGCGCCGAACGCGGCGAGCGCCACCGCGAGTACCGCCCGGCGCGCGGGCCGGAGCTGCCGCGCCCCTTCCGCTCGCAGGTGCACATGGATGCCGCCGCGCACGACCCCGGCCTGCACGACGGTGTGCGCGCCGCCGCCCTCGTACCGATTGGTGACGTGCTGCGGAACGCCGCTCCACCTCCGCGACCGCGCCATCCCCCGAACCCACACCTTCCCGAGCCCACCCGGTCCTGGCCCCATGATGCCGGGCCCGGGATCACGCCGGTATCACTTCACGCGAGCCGTCGCGCGCCGACCGCTACCCCGAGGAGCCGTCCACCACAGGAAGCCGCAGCTCCCCCGGCTCCCCGCGCCCGCTCACCACCGTCACCGGCTTCACCCCACGATTCCCGCCGTACGCCCCGTCGCTCGCCGCGATCACGAACCGCATCCGGTGCCCCTTCGCGTACCGGTGCACGATCCCCGGCAGCGACACCTTGAACGGCCGCCGCACGTCCGGCACCCGCACCGGTGCGATCAGGCGGTGCACCAGCGTCTTGGTGCCGTCGGGCGCCACGTCGTACAGCTTGGCGAAAAGCACCAGCTTGTCGGCGGCGTCGCCGGAGTTCTGCACGCGTTCGGTCGTGGGCGAGTGGACGCGGAGCGTGGCCTCGGGCGCGCCGACGACGTCGACGGGGGCGGTCAGCGGGCCGGTCGTCCAGCCCAGGTACGTGCCCTTCGTGTCGTACGGCGCCCGGTCGGGCCGCCCGTTCATGGCCGCCATCGAGCTTTCCGAGTGGCTGGTGGACGCGAGCCGGTTGCGGTACTCGCGGCTGCCGGGCTTCACCTTCCCGGGGCTGTCGACGAGCTTGCCGTCAGCCGACAGGTACAGCTCGCGGGTGAGCGCGGGCACGTCGGACGCGGTGGCGTACGCGCGGTCGGGGTCGTCGATCCAGTCCCGGTGGTAGGCGAAGTCGGGGCCGGTGTCGGCGCTCCTGTCGTGCCGCAGATGGCGGTCGAACCAGGCGAGGACGCGGCGGCCTGCGTAGCTCGCCCCCAAATCTCCCTTCGCCAGGTCGAGTTCACCGGCGGCCGGTGCGTCCATGCCGCCGCTGTGGCCCCAGGACTGCCAGATCATCTTCGCCGTGGTGCCGTGCGCCTTGAGCGTCCTGTACGTCGCTTCGGCCTCGTTGAGGTTGAAGAGCGTGTCGGCCTGGCCCTGCACAAGGAGCGTGGGCGCCTTCACCCTGTGCAGGTACGAGGCGGGCGACACGCGGCGCGCGAAGTCGAGGAAGCGCCGGGTCCGGTCCGCCGGGTAGCGGCCGGAGTTGAGGGTGCGGAACGTCTCGCACGCCTCGGTGACGAAGTGCAGACAGCCGAGGGCGTTGATGCGCGACGGATCGAGGTTCGGTACGAGCAGCGGCTGGCCCTCGCCCATGAGGTAGAAGCCGTTCGTCCACTGCCACTTGGCCGCGCCCGGCACCTCGTGGCCTTCGGCGAGGCGGTCGACGGCGTTGTTCGGGGCGAGCGAGTACGCCAGGTCGTTCCAGGTGATGAGCGGGACCAGGGCGTCCACGCGGGGGTCGTCGGCGGCCGTCGCCAGCTGGATGGCTCCGCCGTACGACCCGCCGAGCATGCCCACGCGCGGGTCGCCCGCGCCGTCACGGGTGACGAAGTCCGCCACGGTGCCGTTGTCGGCGGCGCGTTCACCTGCGAGGAAGTCGAGCAGCCCGGAGGCCGCCCTCCCGTCGATCTCCGGGTCGTCCAGCGAGATCAGGCACCCCGACTTGCCGAACCCGAGCCCGGAGTAGACGAGTCCGACATACCCGCGCTCCGCGACCGCCTTGCCGATGGCCGCCGTCCCGCCGTCTTCCTTGCTGCCGCCGAACCCGTTGGTCGCGAGCACGGCAGGCGCGCGGTGGGCGCGGTCGACGCCCTCGGGGCGGTACAGATCGGCGTCGACCGTGCAGTTCCGCCCGCCCGCGGGGACGGTGAACTTCAGCGGCGTGACCGTGTATCGGCCGCTGGACGCGTGTACCGCGCCCCTCTCGCGGCCCCTGTCACCGCCCCCGCCGTCATCCGCTCCGGCGGGCGGTGCGGCGAGCACGAGGGGTGCGATCAGTGCGGCGCCGACGACCGCGGCGAGGGGCGCTCTCGCTCTGCGCCGAGCACGGCGGGACTGGAACGACGAGGACGACACGGCACAACGGAACACAAAGATATCCACGCCCTGGACAACCGGATTCCGCCCGATAAGTACCGGCTTCACACGGCTCGGCTCACGGCTTCACACGACTCGGCTCACGCTTTGGCGCCTCCGGCCGGCCGTCAGCCCCTGGCCGCTGTCAGCCCCTGGCCGCCGCCAGCGCAGGCGCGTCCAGTCGCAACGTCCCCGCGTCCGCGTCCAGTTCGCCCGGTATCCCGAACGGCACCGTCAGCGCGCCGTCGCAGTGGCCGAACCCGAACTCCTCCACGATCGGCACCCCGAGACCACCGAGGCGGTCGAGCAGTACCGCGCGCACGGCGTCGTAGGGATCGCACTCCTCCCAGGAGCCGAGCGCGACCCCCGCCACCCCGTCCAGCCATCCGGCACGCAGGAGCTGCGTCAGGACGCGGTCGATGCGGTACGTCTCCTCCCCCGTGTCCTCCAGGAACAGCAGCCCGCCCCGCGCGGACACCCGCGCCCCCGGCACGCCCAGGTCCGCCGACAGCAGGGACAGGCAGCCGCCGAGCGTGACCCCGTGGGCCCGGCCGCCGACGAGGGCCCGGCCGGGCGAGGCGATGATCTGCACCGCCTCCGGCTCGAAGAGCGTCAGCCGCAACTGCTCCTGGGCCCGCGCGTTCTTGAGGAAGTCGGCCCCGGCGACCATCGGCCCGTGCAGCGTCACGAGCCCCAGGCGCCGCGCGAACGCCTCGTGCAGCGTGGTGATGTCGCTGAACCCGAGGAACACCTTGGGCCCCGCGGCCCGCATCGCGTCCCAGTCGAGGAGCTCCACCATCCGCGCGGCCCCGTACCCGCCGCGCGCGCAGAACACCGCGGACACCGACGGATCGCACCAGGCCCGCTCCAGGTCCCGCGCGCGGTCCGCGTCCGCCCCGGCGAGGTAGCCGAACTCCCCGTGCCGGTCGAGCACATGCGGCGCGACGACAGGGTCGAGGTCCCAGCCGCGCAGCAGGTCGAGGCCCGCTTCGAGCCGGTCCTCGGGCACGGGCCCGCTGGGGGCGACGACCGCGACCCGGGCGCCGGGGACCAGCCGCGGCGGCCGCACCAGCGGCGGGACGGAGGCAGGGGCTGGGCGGCTCGCCCGGCCGACTCCGGCGCTCACTTGGCCAGCTCCAACGTCGGCGTGCCGCCCGCCGGTTCGAGCCGGAACACCTGCGCGTACAGGGACAGTTCGGCCTCCAGAACCCTGATCACCGTGTCCGCGCGCCGGAACCCGTGCCCCTCGCCCTCGAAGGCGATGTACGCGTGCGGCACCCCGCGCCGCTCCATCCGCTCGAGGAGCCGCTCGCACTGCGCGGGCGGACAGATCACGTCGTCGAGGCCCTGGAGCAGCAGGAACGGCGCGGTGATCCGGTCGGCGTGCCGCGCGGGCGACCGCTCCTCGTACCGGCCCGGCACCTCGGCGTAGGGCCCCACCAGCGTCTCCAGATAGCGCGATTCGAAGTCGTGGGTGTCCACGCCCCGCCAGGAGCCGAGGTCGAGGATGGGGTAGAGGATGGTGCCGCAGGCGTACACATCGGTGGTGGTCAGGGAGGCCGCCGTGGTCCAGCCGCCCGCGCTGCCGCCGCGGATCGCGAGCCGCGCGCGGTCGGCGGTGCCCTCGTCGGCGAGCGCGAGCGCCACGGACGCGCAGTCCTCGACGTCGACGACGCCCCACTGCTCCCGCAGCCGGTTGCGGTAGGCCCTGCCGTACCCCGTCGAGCCGCCGTAGTTGACCTCCGCGACGCCGATGCCGCGCGAGGTGAAGTAGGCGATCGCCAGGTCGAGGACTAGGGGCGCGCGGGAGGTGGGCCCGCCGTGCGCCCACACCACGTACGGCGGCAGTTCGTCGCCGGGGGCGATGTGGCCGGGGTGGTGCGGCGGATAGATGTGGGCGTGGATCTCGCGTCCCGCGGGGCCGAGGAAGGTGCGGATCTGGGGTTCCGGATAGTACGTGGGGTCGACCGGGTCGTCGTGCGCGGCGCCGATGACGCGGGCGCGGCCGGTGCGGGTGTCCAGCTCCACGACCTCGTAGGCGCTGCGGGGGCTTGCGGCGATGCCGGCGACGCGGGTGCCGCTGACGGCGAGGGACGCCGACCACTCCGACCAGGGGCCCGCGGCGTCGACGACCTCGCCGGTCTCCGGGTCGAGGATGCCGAGCGCGGTGGCGCCGGTGCCGTGCACGACGGCGATCAGACCGCTGTCCAGGGGCGCGAACCAGCTGAGGCCGAGCTGCCACAAGGGCCCGCCGAACTCCTCCTCGCGCGGACAGAGCGCCACCGCCGTGCCGTCGGGCGCCGCCCGGTACAGGTTCCACCAGCCCGTGCGGTCGCTCACGAACAGCAGCCGCCCGTCCGGCGCCCAGTCGGCCTGGACGATCGACTCCTCGGGGCCACCGGCGAAGACGCGGGCGCCGTCGAAGGTGCCGTCCGCGCGGACGTCGGCGACCATCAGCTCCGTGCCGTCCCACGGCATCCGCGGGTGGTCCCAGCCGAGCCAGGCGGCCTTCGCGCCGTCCGGCGAAAGGCGTGGTCCGGTGACGAAGCCGTGCCGCCCGTCGGACAGCTCCCGCACGGCTGCGCGGTCCTCGGCGGCCGAGCCGTCCAGCGGCACCGCGGCCACCACACGCCGCACGTCCGTCGGCTCCTCGCCGGTGAACTCCTCCAGGACGCACCACACTTCACCGCGGTCCAGGTGCACGCGCGGGTCGGCCCAGCGCAGCCCACCGCCGACGCCGGACACCGGGGTGAGGGGTCTGGGCTCGGCCTCGGGGACATCCGGCTCGTACGCGTACAGCCGCTGGTCGGCGTAGTCCGCGAACACCAGGAGCGGCCCGCGCGGATCGCCGGGGCGCGCGTCCGCGGCCCAGGGTCGGCCGCCGTACTCGATGACGCGGTTGCGGACGTTCCACGGCGCGGGCAGCACCGACTCCTCCTGGCCGCCCGCGCGGCGCCGCACCAGGGCCCGCCGGCCGGCCTCGGTGGGGCGCGGCTCCGTCCACCAGGCTTCGTCCCCCACGAAGCCGACGAACGCGGGGCCGCCGTCGTGTGCCGCGGCGAGCGCCGCGTCGATCGGGGACAGCCATGAGCCGTACGGCTTGGTCTGCGCCATGTCGTTCATCTCCCCCATAGGTCGGTCAGGCCGTTCGCAGAAAGCGGTCGAGCACCCGGGTGCCGAAGTGCAGTGCCTCGACGGGCACGCGCTCGTCCACTCCGTGGAAGAGGGCCTGGTAGTCGAAGCCCTCGGGCGTCCGCAGCGGCGAGAAGCCGTAGCCGCGGATGCCGAGCCTGGAGAACTGCTTGGCGTCCGTGCCTCCCGACATGCAGTACGGGACGACGCGGCCCTCCGGCGCGAACTCCTGGACGGCCGCCCGCATCCTGGCGAACGTGGGCGTGTCCACCGGCGCCTGCAGCGCCACCTCCCGGTGGTGGAACTCCCAGTCGACGTCCGGTCCGGTGAGCAGGTCAAGGGTGGCGCGGAACTCTTCCTCGCCGCCGGGCAGATATCTGCCGTCCACATAGGCCGTGGCCTCGCCCGGGATCACATTGACCTTGTACCCGGACTGGAGCATGGTCGGGTTGGCGCTGTTGCGGACCGTGGGCTCGACCAGGGCGGCGGTGGGGCCGAGCTTCTCCATGAAGGCGTCGACGTCGAAGCCGGGCGCGTCGGGGTCGGCCTCCAGGCCGTACAGCTCCGCGAGTTCGACGAGGGCCGCCCGCACCGTCGGGGTGAGCCGCACCGGCCAGCGGTGCTCCCCGATGCGGGCGATGGCGGAGGCGATCCTGCTGACCGCGTTGTCGCGGTTCACCTTGGAGCCGTGGCCCGCCTTGCCGCGCGCGGTGAGCTTGAGCCAGCCGGTGCCGCGCTCGCCCGCCGCGATCGGGTAGAGCTGATTGCCCCTGCCGTCGTGGAAGGTGAACGCGCCGGACTCGCTGATGCCTTCCGTGCAGCCCTCGAACAGCGCGGCGTGCTCGTCGGCGAGGAACCCGGAGCCGTCGAGGGCGCTGGCCTCCTCGTCGGCGGTGAACGCGATCACGATGTCCCGGCGCGGGCGCACGCCCGCCCGCCGCCAGCTGCGGACGACGGCGAGGATCATCGCGTCCATGTTCTTCATGTCGATGGCGCCGCGCCCCCACACGTCGCCGTCGCGGATCTCGCCGGAAAAGGGGTGCACCCGCCAGTCGGCGGCCTCGGCCGGGACGACGTCGAGGTGGCCATGGACCAGCAGGGCCTCCGCGCCCGGGTCGGTGCCCTCGATGCGGGCGACGACGTTGGTGCGGCCCGGCGTGCGCTCCAGGAGCGTGGGCTCCAGACCGGCGCCCGCGAGCTGCTCGGCCGCGTACTCGGCGGCGGGGCGCTCGCGGCAGCCGCCGTCGCCGCGGTTGGTGGTGTCGATGCGGATGAGATCGGAGGTGAACCGGACGACCTCGTCCAGTGCTTGAGAGTCGACCTGGTCAGCCATACTGCTCCTCAACAGCGGCAGAGGCGATCGTGGTGACCGCCTTGAACGTGCGGATGCCTTCGTACATGGTGTCGCTCGTGTAGGCGACCTTCCGCTCCGCCACGCGCCGCACTCCAGGAACAACCGTCGCCGCCATCGACAGATGCTCGGCGTCGAACTCGACCTCCACGGTGAACGGGCCCCCGGCCAGGGGCTGGTGCCGGACGGCGAGGGTCGCGGCCTCCTTGGCGGCGGCCCGGATGTCGGCCGCGGTGCGGGACGGTGTGCGGCACACCGCCGCGTACCGCGACACATGGTCCTTGACGGCCACCTTCAGCGCGCCGGGCGCATAGCCGAGGGCGTCCTCGCAGGCCAGGTCGTCGCCGGTGACGAGGACCACCGGGACGCCGTACTCCGCGACGACGTGGGAGTTCAGCAGGCCCTCGCTGGCGCGCACGCCGTCGACCCACACGCCGGTGATCTGGTTGGCCAGATAGGTGTGCGCGAGGACGCCTTCCATGCCCGCGCCCGCGTGGTACCCGATGAACGCGATGCCGTCGACGTCACCGTGCTGGACGCCTTCGACCATGGACAGCGACTTGTGCCTGCCCGTGAGCATCTCGGCCCGCTCGTCGAGCTGTTCGAGGAGCAGATTGCGCATGGTCCAGTGCGCCTCGTTGATGAGCACCTCGTCGGCACCGCCGTCGAAGAAGCCGAGCACGGCGGCGTTCACGTCCGAGGTGAACATCGACCGGCACCGCTCCCACTGAGGCGTGCCCGGCAGCACATCGGCGGGCCAGGTCACGCCCGTGGCGCCTTCCATGTCGGCGCTGATGAGGATCTTCATGCCTCGAAACCGTACGCGGTCGCGCCGACCCCGTGCCAGGCCTGTGGATAACTCTCACTGGCCTAGACCAGTAGCGTCACCCGCGATGCCCTACGACCAGCCAGTTCGACGGAAGTTCGATGCGTGTGCCGTCCGCGGTGAACTCGGTCGTGGCCAGCGGGATCGAGCCGCTCGCCAGCACGGTCAGGCCCGCCGAGCGGACGAATTCGGGTACGGCGGCGTCGGCCACGTCGCCCGGCGCGATGCCGTGTGCGAAGACGGGGGCCAGCTTGGGCGGCGGGCCGCCCGCGGCCTGGACCAGGCCGCGCAGGACCGGCCCGGCCGCCTCGGCCAGCTCGACGACGAAGGCCCGCCCGCGCTCGCCGATCAGCGCCGCGATGGAGTCGACGAGCGGCTGCCGGTCCGCGACCTCGCACTGGTGCAGTACGCCGCGCATGTACACGTTCACATCGCCGAGTTCCGCGTGGAGTTGCTCGGCCTCGGTCTTCTCGGCGGCGTCGAGCTGCCGGAACTCGGCCTGGCCCGCCGGGTCCGCGTCCCTGGCGTGTGCGACGGCGGCCGCCGACACGTCGACGCCGAGGACCCGCGGGAAGCGGTCGGCGAGGAAGCGGGTCTGGGTGCCGTTGCCGCAGCCGAGGTCCACGAGCGCGAGGCCGGGCGCGGTCAAGTGCGGCTCGAACAGGGCCAGATGGATGCCCGCGGTGAGGGCGGGCTCGGAGTCCCAGAACACGGCGCCCGGCTCGCGGGGTGCCTCGCTCCAGAACCCCTCCCAGGCCTCCTGGTACCGACTAGTGATGCCCATGCCCAGCTCCCCAGGGTGCGAACGGCGCCGCCGAACCCGACGACAAGATCGGTCTACCGCTCGCGGGAGCGCCCGACAAGCCACACGCGCGCACCTTCACGGCGCTTTCGATACGTGTTCCCCCGGCGCGCGCCACACCGACGCGCCACACCGGCGCGCGTCTACCGGGGCAGCGGCAGCTCGAACCACACGGTCTTGCCCGCGCTCGTCCGGCTGGTGCCCCACTCCTTGGCGAGGCTGGTGACGATGCGCAGGCCGCGCCCGAACTCGTCGCCGGGGCCCGCGCTGAGCAGCGTCGGCAGCGTCGCGTCGTCGTCCTCGACCTCGCACAGCAGCCGCCCGGAGCGCACCAGGCGCAGCCCGATGCGGCCTCCGCGCGCGTGCCGTACGGCGTTGGTGATCAGTTCGCTGACCAGGAGCACGGCGGTGTCCGTGAGGGCGTCGAGGTCCCAGTCGCGCAGCCGGGTCCGGACCAGGTCGCGGGCCCTGCTGACCTCGCTGGGGTCCGGCGCGAGCCGCCAGTGGCCGACGTCCGCGGAGACCACGCCGTTGAGGCGGGCCATCAGGAGCGCCACGTCGTCTTTCCGGTCGCCGCGTCCCGCCTTCGAGAAGGTCACGGCGAGGGCGCGGATGATCGTGTCGCAGGCGTCGTCCATGGACGCGGCGGGGTGGGCCGCCGACTCGACGAGCGTGGCGAGGCCCACGCCGATGTCCTCGCCGCGCACCTCGACAAGGCCGTCGGTGCACATCAGGAGGCGGTCGCCGGGCGCGACCCGCACGCGCACCGACTCGAACGGCACACCGCCGACGCCGATGGGCGCGCCGGTGGGCAGGTCGAGCAGTTCGCTGCGGCCGTCCACGGCACGCACCAGGACGGGCGGGATGTGGCCGGCGTTGGCCAGGTGCAGTTCGCCCGCGATCGGGTCGTACACGGCGTACAGGCAGGTCGCCAGATAGTGCTCGCCGAGCCGCTGCGCGAGGTCGTCGAGGTTGCGCAGGAGCTGGGCGGGCGGCAGATCGAGGGCGGCCATGGTCTGTACGGCCGTGCGCAACTGGCCCATCATGGCGGCCGAGTTCAGACCGTGCCCCATGACGTCGCCGACCACCAGCGCGGTGCGTGCGCCGGGCAGTTTCACCGAGTCGAACCAGTCACCGCCGACGCGGCCGAGCAGGGTGCCCGGCAGATAGCGGGTCGCGATGTCGCAGCCGGACATGCGGGGCTGGATGTGCGGCAGCATGCTGTCCTGGAGGGTGTCGGCGACCGACTCCTGGTAGGTGTACATGCGGGCGTTGTCCAGGACGAGCCCCGCGCGGGCGGCCAGTTCGGCGCCCGTGACGCGGTCCATGTCGTTGAAGACGGGCCGCTCCCGGTGGCGCAGCAGGATCATGAAGCCGAGGACGACATTGCGTGCCTTCAGGGGCACGACGAGCATCGAACGGTGGTTGATCAGCGGCCGGATGTCGCGCTTCTCGAACTGTGAGGCGATGGCGTTGCCCATCTCCTCGGTGATGCGCGGTACGAGGACGGGCTCGCCCGACGTCATGCACTGGAAGAACGGGGTGTGCGCGGGGAACGGCATGGACTCGCCGACGGGCACGACGTCGTCCCAGCGGCCCGGCTCGTCCGTGTGCTCCACGGCGACGCGGTGCCACAGCGTGGTCTCGTCGGGCACCCCTTCGGGGAAGCCCTCGCCGGCGACGACCTGTTCGCGCAGATACGTGCCTGCGACGTCCGTGAAGCGCGGCACGACGGCCCTGCTGACCTCCTGGATGGTCCGGGACAGGTCGAGCGAGGAGCCGATGCGCCCGCTCACTTCGTTGAGGAACTCCAGGTGCTCGCGCACGGCCGCGTATTCGAGGTCGTCGTCGGCGTCCTCCGGGGGGCCGGGCGGGGGCGTGAGCCCGGCGGCCGCCGCCGCTTCGGCGCGCTGCCTGCGGGCCCGGCGCTCGGCACGGCGGGGCACGCCCCAGTCGGGGGTGACGGGCACGCGGTCGTGCTGGCTGAATTCCAGGACGGGATAGCCCAGTTCGAGGACCTGCGCGACGATACGGGCGCTCTCGCCGACGCTCATGCTCGGCAGGATCTCCGGGAGGCGGCCCGCGAGCTCGTCCGCCCCGGGGAAGTCCGTGTGCAGGGCGAACCCGGGCGCTATGCGCTCCACATGACCGCCGTCCGGGTCGCCCGCGGCGGCCAGGCGCGCGGCGTCGGCGGCGAGCACGAGCAGCCGCTCCGGTCCCGGCCCGACGAGCGGGTAGGCCCACCACAGGACGTCGATGCGCTCGCGCCCGCGCGTGGAGGCGGTCAGGCGGGCGCGGCCCGCCGCGGGGTAGGAGATGCGGCCGTCCAGGGAGCTGCCGAGGTCGGGCCCGAGCACGTCGTACTCCCCGTAGGCACCGGCGTCCCGCGGGAGGGCTCCGGAGACGGGCAGCAGGTCGCCCGCCGGGCGGCCGACGGCCTCTTCCTTGGTGTGGCCGAACAGGCGCCGCGCGCCGGTGCTCCAGTGGGAGACCATGCCGTCGCCGTCGACGACGACCACGGCAAGGGGCACTCGACCGGACACGCCGCCGTGTGCCACCGGCTCACCGTCCGGGATCCCACGCTCCATGGCCTCGGCTCCTTCCCACGGCGCGGCAAGATCTGCACCGCCCCCAACCACCGTACGGCCGCCACGGGTTGCCGTGCGGCGCTATCCGCGAATTGGCCCGGCAGGGGGCGCCTCCGGAGCGGATCCGGGCCACCTCCTGGTCGGGCCCTGCCACCCTGCCGGGCCCGACCCCCGTCGTCGGCCTCAGTCCTCGTGGCCCAGTTGCAGGTCCCGCTCCGTCCGCCCGCCGCCCGCGACTTGGAGGACCGTGGCGACCGGCGGATAGCCGGCCGCGATCACCGTGTACTCGCCGGACGACAGGTCGACGAACCGGAAGGTGCCGTCGGCGCCCGTGGTCAGGGTGTCGACGACGTTGCCGGCGGCGTCGAGCAGCGTCACGCGCGCGTCCTCGACGGGCCGCCCACCGCCTGCCCGCACGGTGCCGCGCAGCACCGCTCCCCCGGCGAGTTCGATGTCCTGGCGGGTCTCCCGGGAGGCCTGCACGCTGACGGGCAGGGCGGCGGGGCGGAACGCGGGCGCGCTGGCGGCGAGCGTGTACTCGCCCGCCACGAGCTCCGTGATGACGTAGCCGCCCTCGCGGCCGCTGCGGGTGGAGGCCACGACATCGCCGCGTACGTCGGTGAGGGTCACGGCGGCGTCCCTGACGGGCGCGCCGTCGGCGGTGAGCACGCTGCCCGCGAGGCGTCCCGCGCCGCCGAGGACCACGTCGAGCTCCACGGGGCGCTCGCCCACGGTGACGGTGACGGCCTGCGGCTGGTGGCCGCCCGCCGCGGCGATGAGCACGAACGATCCCGCACCGGGGGTGGCGAGCGCGTACCGGCCGTCGTCACCGCTCGCGCCGCGCCCGATCTGCTGGCCCGCGACGTCGATGAGGGTCAGGGCGGCGCGGGGCACCACGGTGCCGTCCGGGTGCTGCACGGTGCCGCAGACGGGCACTCCGGCGGCGTACGGGGCGCGCGCCCCCGGGACGGCGGCGTGCTCCGCGAGGGGGGCGTGCGGGGTCTTCGATGACACTGCGCTGGACACGAGGGGGGTCTCCTTGAGGAAGAAGGCGAGCAGCAGGCCGAGGACGAGCACCGGGACCAGGTAGAGGAAGATCCGCGGCATCGCCTCGGCGTACGCCTGGATGTAGCCCTCGCGCAGCGGGGCGGGCATCGCGTGGACCAGCTGGGGGGTGATCGATTCGGCGTCCGGCAGGTCGGCGCCCGCGGGCAGGCTGTCGGCGAGGGCGTCGGTGAGGCGGTCGGCGAAGAGCGTGCCGAAGACCGCCGCGCCGACGCTGCCGCCGATCTGCCGGAAGTAGTTGTTGGCGCTGGTCGCGGTGCCGAGGTCGGCGGGCGGCGCGGCGTTCTGCACGGCGAGGATCAGCACCGGCATGACCAGGCCGACTCCGGCGCCGAGGACGGCCATCCAGATGCTGTAGTGCAGTCGGGGCGTGTCCGATTCGAGCCGCGAGAGCAGGAACATGCCCACTACGGAGAGGACGCCGCCGAGGATCGGATAGATCCGGTAGCGCCCCGTATGGCTGATGAGTTGGCCGGCGACGATGGACGCGCCGACGACGCCGCCCATCATGGGCAGCATCAGGAGCCCGGACTCCGTGGCGCTCGCGCCGTCGACCATCTGCAGGAACGTCGGCAGGTAACTGGCCGCTCCGAAGAGGGCGATGCCGACGACGAGGCCTACTAGACCCGTGATGTTGAAGACCGAATCACGGAACAGGCGCAGCGGGATGATCGGTTCTGCCGCGAACCGTTCGGCGAGCAGGAAGAGCAGGGTCGACACGACCGCCCCGGCGGCGAGCCCCAGGATGACGCGTGAGCCCCAGGCGTACTCGGTGCCTCCCCAACTGGTGAGCAGCACCAGGCAGGTGGAGGCCGCGACGAGCAGCAGCGCGCCGAGCACGTCGAGCCGGCCGCGGGTGGCCGGCTTGGGCAGCTTCAGGACGAGGGCGACCACGAGGAGGGTGACCAGGCCGAACGGCACGTTGAAGTAGAAGCACCAGCGCCAGGAGACATGGTCGGTGAAGAAGCCGCCGAGCAGCGGGCCCGCGACGGAGGCGAGACCGAAGGAGGCGCCGATCATGCCCATGTAGCGACCCCGCGCGCGGGGCGGCACGATGTCGGCGATGATCGCCTGGACGCCGATCATGAGGCCGCCCGCGCCGACGCCCTGGAGGGCACGGAAGGCGATGAGCTGGTCCATGGTGCGCGACCAGCCGGCGAGCGCCGAGCCGATCACGAAGACGACGATGGCGAACTGGAAGACGCCCTTGCGCCCGAAGAGATCGCCGAGCTTGCCGTAGATGGGCAGGCCCACGGTGGAGGTCAGCAGGTACGCGGTGATCGCCCAGGACATCTTGTCCAGGCCGTGCAGTTCGCCGACGATCTTCGGCAGCGCGGTGGCCACGATCATCTGCTCGAGGGCCGCGAGCAGCAGGGCCAGCATGAGGCCGACGAAGACCATGCGGACCCGGGCGGGGCTGAGCCCGTGCGGGGGCATCTGGGCGGCGTCCGGGGGTGGTGGCGGCTCCTGCGCCCCGCCCTGCTCCGCGACGGCCGTGGGGGCCTGTGCAGCCGCCCGTTCGCCGTGTCCGGCGCTCATCACCAGCGTCGTCCCGCCCACTTGCTGCTCCCCTCGTCGCGCCTGCGCCGCCCATTTCTCGCATTACGCGACAACTGTGAGCAAGCGCGACGAGTTGCCCCCGGGCGCGCACCGGCGCGCGTAAGCGCCGGTGGGAGCCCTACGGCGTACAACCGGGCCGTCGGCGAAAACCACTCGAAACGGTGAGCGCGGCAACAACCCCGATGGGTTAAGGGAGTTGGCGGGGCGAGGGCCCCAACCAGCCGGGTGGGCCTACTTCTCGACCTCTGCGGCGAGCTTGTCGAGCACGGCGTCGTAGATCCGCCCGAGGCCCTTGGGCGCGAAGGTCTTCTCGAAGAAGCCGCCGATGCCGCCCGCGCCGTCCCACACCGTGGAGACGACGACGCGCGAGGCGCCCTCGCCCCCCGGGGTCACGCGCCAGGTGGTGACCATGGACGAGTTGCGGTCCTTCTCGACGAGTTCGCCGTCGGTGGGCTCGGTCACCTCGAGCAGGCAGTCGCGGATCCGCTTGCTGGTGGCCTGGAGCTTCCAGTGGACGAGGGTGCCCTCGCCGTCGCCGCCCTCGCGCACCTCGTACTCACTGAAGTGCTCCGAAAGGATCTTCGCGCGCGTGCCGCTGTAGTCGGCCAGTGCATCGAAGACGCCCTCCGGCTGTGCCGCGATGATCCGCTCCGTGGTGGCCTCGACCTGCGCCATTGCACTTCCTCCAGCAGTTGGTGTCCCAGGGGGTGGACGGTCAGCCAACCACCCCGCGCACCGGCGCCCCAAATCGGGTCCGGGACACGTTCGCACGATCAAGGGAACATCTGTTCTATTCTGTGGTCAGTGCTCGTCACTGCTACGGAGGAGGCGCCATGCGCTGGGAGAACTTGTCCGACGGCCCGCGAAGGGGCGCCGCGGACCCCGCGCTGTTCGGCGCGGACGCGGTGACGACGCGGACCTTCGACACCCCCGAGTTCCGCGGGATCACCTTTCACGAGATCCGGGCCAAGTCGATCGTGAACCGGGTGCCGGGGGCGTCCCGCATGCCCTTCGAGTGGACGGTCAACCCTTATCGCGGCTGCACGCACGCGTGCGTGTACTGCTTCGCCCGCAAGACGCACAGCTATCTCGACCTGGACACCGGCCTCGGCTTCGACAGCCAGATCGTGGTGAAGGTCAACGCGCCCGAGCTGCTGCGCCGCGGGCTCGCGGCACCGAGTTGGCGCGGCGAGCACATCGCGATGGGCACGAACGTCGACTGCTACCAGCGCGCGGAGGGCCGGTACGCGCTGATGCCGGGCATCATCGCGGCCCTGCGCGACCGGGCCAACCCGTTCTCGATCCTCACGAAGGGCACGCTGATCCTGCGCGACCTCGACCTGCTGCGGCAGGCCGCCGCCGTCACGGACGTCGGCATCTCGGTGTCCGTGGGCTTCATGGACGAGCAGCTCTGGCGCACGGTCGAGCCGGGCACGCCCGCGCCCGCGCGGCGCCTGGAGGTCGTGCGCACCCTCAGCGGGCACGGCATCGAGTGCGGCGTCCTGATGGCCCCGGTGATCCCGTTCCTCGGCGACCATCCGGACCAGTTGCGCGCCACGGTGCGGGCGATCGCCGCGGCCGGGGCGACCTCGGTGACACCGCTGGTGCTGCATCTGCGGCCGGGCGCGCGCGAGTGGTTCATGACCTGGCTCGCGAGCCACCACCCGCATCTGGTGCGGCGCTACGAGCGGTTGTACGCGGACGGCGCCTACGCCCCCAAGTGGTACCAGCGCCGGATCACCCGCCATGTGCACGAGCTGGCGCGGGAGTTCGGCATCGGCCCCTCGCGCGCGGGTGCCGCGCGCCGCATACCCGAGCCCCAGGAGACGCCGCCCGCACCGACCGCCACCCAGCTCACGCTGCTGTGAGCCGCGGCCGGACCACCGCGGTGACCACTGCCGCGACCCGGGCTGGGCCATCGCGGGGTTCGTCATGCTCCTTTCAGGTCATTCCTTCATAGAACGCCTTCTTCCGGGCGGGCTTTCCGGGACGATGCCGCGGGGGTCGTGGGCCTCGCGGCCCCGAACCCTCCGCTCTGGGAGGCTCGATGAGAGCAACCGCCGTCTCGCTGTGCGGTGTCGCCGCTCTGATGACCGGTCTCGTCGCGGCGGTGCCGTCCGCCGCGGGCACCGACGCGCGGTCCGCGCCCCGCACCGCGCACACCCCGCACACCCTCACGTGGAAGAAGTGCGCCACCAAGGACCACCCCCGGCTCCAGTGCGCGTCCCTGAAGGTGCCGCTCGACCACGACCGCCCGCACGGCGAGCAGATCACGCTCGCCCTGTCGCGGGTCCAGCACACCGCGAAGACGTACCAGGGCCCGCTCCTGGTGAACCCCGGCGGTCCCGGCGGCAGCGGCCTGAGCATGGCCGGGTTCGTCGCCAAGACGCTGCCCAAGAAGGTGGCCGCCGGCTACGACGTCATCGGCTTCGACCCGCGCGGGGTGGGCCGCAGCAAGCCCGCCCTGAACTGCCGCCCCGGCCACGCCAAGCCGGTGCGGCCCGCCACGGTGCCGTACACGCACGCCCTGGAGAGGGCCAACATCGACCGCGCGCGGGCGTTCGCGGAGGCGTGCGGCTCGAAGTACGCGGACGTCCTGCCGTTCATCGACACGGTGAGCGCGGTCAAGGACCTGGACGCGATCCGCGCGGCGCTGGGCGCCGAGAAGATCAACTACTTCGGGTACTCGTACGGCACCTATCTCGGCGCGGTGTACGCCAAGCTCTTCCCCGACCGGGTCCGCCGCATGGCCCTGGACTCCGTGGTCGACCCGCACAACGTCTGGTACGACGCCAACCTCACCCAGGACTTCGCCTTCGACGCCCGGCACAAGGCCTTCCTGGCGTGGGTCGCCAAGCACGACAAGAAGTACCGGCTCGGCACGGACCCGGCGAAGGTCGAGGCCAAGTGGTACGCGATGCGTAGCGCGCTCGCCAAGAAGCCGGCCGGCAAGAAGGTCGGCGCGGCCGAGTTGGAGGACACCTTCATGCCGGGCGGCTACTTCGACGGCTACTGGCCCTTCCTGGCGGAGGCGTTCGCGGCGTACGCCAACGGCAAGGGCACGGGCCCGCTCGTCGAGGCGTACGAGAACTTCGGCGCCGTGGACGCGGCGGGCGACAACAGCTATTCGGTGTACGCGGCCGTGGGCTGCCGGCACGCGGCGTGGCCGCGCGACTGGGAGCAGTGGCGCCGCGACAACTGGCAGGTGCACGCGAAGGCGCCGTTCATGACCTGGAACAACGCCTGGTACAACGCTCCGTGCGCGTTCTGGCCGGTGCGGTCGTTGCAGCCGGTCGACGTCACCAACGCCTCCGTGCCGCCGGTGCTGATCTTCCAGGCGACCGACGACGCGGCCACGCCGTACGAGGGCGCGATCACGATGCACCGCAAGCTGCGCGGTTCGCGCCTCGTGGTGGAGCAGGGCGGCGGCAACCACGGCATCACGCTGAGCGGGAACGCCTGCCTGGACGGGCACCTGGCGGCGTACCTGACGAACGGCAAGGTGCCGCAGAGCGGCGGCGAGGTCGACGCGGTCTGCAAGCGGCTGCCCGAACCGAAGCCGAGGAGCGCGGCGCGGGGCGCGGCGGAGACGGGTGCCGCCCCGAGCGGCGCCTCCGGGAGCGGCGCGGAACTGCACGGGCTGCTGGGCTTCCGGGGCTGAGCCCCGGCTCCCGGGCCGAACGCCGACCTCCGTCGGGGGCGTTGTCAGACCCATGGTCCACCATGGTGACCATGAGCGAACTGACGTACATCAACGCCCCCGACGGGGTCGCCCCCGCGACGCAGTACACGCACGTCGTGACGGGCACCGGCCGCCTCGTCGCCGTCTCCGGTCAGCTCGCCCTCGACGAACAGGGCAAGCTGGTCGGCGAGGGGGACGCCGTGGCGCAGGCCCACCAGGTCTTCGAGAATCTGCGGCGCTGTCTGACCGCCGCGGGCGCGGGCTTCGACGACGTGATCAAGCTGACGTATTTCGTCACGGACGTGGCGCACATGCCCGCGATCCGGGCCGCGCGGAACGCGCACCTGGACCCCGCCCGGATGCCCGCGGCATCGGCCGTGCAGGTCGCGGCCCTCATGGGGCCCGAATTCCTCATGGAGATAGAGGCGCTGGCGCTGATACCGGAGGAGCGGCCGACGAGCGCCTAGCCTCCGCCGCCCCACACCCCACGCCTGGCCAGGCCCTGCGCCCGGACAGGCATCACGCCCAGCACCTCCTCACACCCAGCCCCGCCTCGCGCCCGGTCCCGCCTCACGACCCCGACGCCCGCACCGACACCCGCGCCAGTGCCGCCGCCGCGGCCGCCGCCAGGCGGGGATGCCCGCAGGCAGCCGTGAGCACCGGTATGGCCCGCGCGTCCCCCAGCGCCCCGAGCCCCTCCACACACGCGAGGGCGACCTTGCCGTACGGGTCGTTGGGAGTCAGGCGGCGCTGGAGGGTGATGATCAGCGCGGGGGCCGACTCCGGGGCGCGCAGCTCGGTGAGCAGCCGCACCGGGTGCAGGGCGTAGGCCACGCGCAGCTCGTTCGTGGCGAGCGCGGCCGCCGCGCGGGCGGTGCGCGGATCCCCGAGGCGCGCGAGGGCGTAGGCCGCGGCGGCGCAGCGCGGCGGATCCCGGTGGTTGAGCAGCAGGACCAGCGACTCGAAGGCCCGCCGGTCCCCGAGGACGCCGAGTTTGACCGCCGCCAACTCCCGCGCCCACAAAGGCTGTCCCGCCGCGTGCAGCGACCCCGCGAGCTCGTCCGGATCACCGGCGGCCAGTAGTCCCTCGTACGCCTCGATCACTCCCGACGCAGCCGCCTCGCGTCGTAAGCGATCCGTCACCGTCCGCAACTCCGCATCCATGCGGTGAGCCTAGTCGCGACGGAGGTCACAGACACCGGGGGCTGGCGCGCTCGTTACTCACCGGTTAATCTCAAGTGAGCGGGGCACACTCCCCGTACGCAGTTCGCTTTCAGCACCTCGACTCATGACGGCCTGGTGACGCAGCCGTCGCGAGTGTTGTCGGTTCGGTACGCATGTACCGCAGGACGGCGTGGTCCCGGGACAGGGCCCGTCGGTTCTCCCCCTCGCGCAACCTCCGCACGCCGTACGCCACTTCACGCCCGCTCGCGTGGCCGCCACGCACGCACGCGTGACCCGTGTCCGGTGCGCCCCCGCCACGCGCCGTGCGCGTGTGCCCCTCAGTCGTCACTCACTTCCTGGAGTCCACGCATGGACACTCCCTTGAACACGGTCGCCGTCATCGGTCTGGGCACGATGGGCACCGGCATCGCCGAAGTGCTCACCCGCGCGGGCCGCGAGGTCATCGGCATCGACATCAGCGAGCAGGCCGCCGACCGCGCCGTCGCCGCCCTGGAGGCCTCCACCGCGCGTGCCGTGCGCCGCGAGCGGATCTCCGAGAGCGAGCGCGAGGACGCCCTGGCCCGCTTCCGCACGTTCACCGACCTGCGGGCGGCCGCCGACGCCGACCTGGTGATCGAGGTCGCCCCGGAGACGTACGAGATCAAGCAGCAGATCTTCCGTGAGCTCGACGGCATCGTGCGCGCCGACACGATCCTCGCCACCGGCACCAACGCGCTGTCCGTGACACGTCTGGCGGCCGAATCCGCGCACCCGGAGCGGGTGTTGGGCCTGCACTTCTTCAACCCGGCGCCCGCCATGAAGCTCGTCGAGATCGTCTCGTCCGTGCTCACCGCGCCGGCCGCGGTGGCGACGGTCACCGAGCTGGCCTGCGCGCTCGGCAAGGAGCCCGTCGCCGTCGGCGACCGCCCCGGTTTCGTCGCCGACGGGCTGCTGTTCGGCTACCTCAACCAGGCGGCGGCGATGTACGAGGCCAAGTACGCGAGCCGGGAGGACATCGACGCCGCGATGCGGCTCGGCTGCGGGCTGCCGATGGGCCCGCTCGCGCTGCTCGACCTGATCGGCGTCGACACCGCCCGTACCGTCCTGGACGCCATGTACGCCGAGTCGCGGGACCGGCTGCACGCGCCCGCCCCGATCCTCAAGCAGCTCAGCGAGGCGGGCCTGACGGGGCGCAAGTCGGGCCGCGGCTTCTACACGTACGCCGCGTCAGGGAGCGACGAGGTGGTGCGGGACGCCGCGACACCGCTCGAAGGCACGCGGCAGGCGCGCGGACGTGAGGTGCGCGCCGTCGGAGTGGCCGGTTCCGGGACCATGGCATCGGGAATCGCGGAGGTCTTCGCGAAGGCCGGGTACGACGTGGTGCTCGCCGCCCGCAGCGAGGAGAAGGCCGCCGCGGCCAAGTCCCGTGTCGCCAAGTCGCTTTCGCGCTCCGTCGACAAGGGGCGGATGACGGCGGAGGCGGCGGCGAAGACCCTGGACCGGATCACGCCGAGCGGGACGTACGACTCGTTCGCCGACGTCGATCTCGCCCTGGAGGCGGTCGCCGAGGACCTGGAGATCAAGCAGCAGCTGTTCGCGACGCTCGACAAGGTCTGCAAGCCGGGCGCGGTCCTCGCCACCACCACGTCCTCGCTGCCGGTCGTGGCCTGCGCCCGCGCCACCTCACGGCCCGGCGACGTGATCGGCCTGCACTTCTTCAACCCGGCGCCCGCCATGAAGCTCGTCGAGGTCGTGCGCACCGTCCTGACCGAGGACGACGTGCACGCCACGGCCCGCGAGGTGTGCGCGTCGATCAAGAAGCACCCGGTGGACTGCGGCGACCGGGCCGGCTTCATCGTGAACGCGCTGCTCTTCCCGTACCTCAACAACGCGATCAAGATGGTCCAGGAACACTACGCGTCTCTTGACGACATTGACGCCGCCATGAAGCTGGGCGGCGGCTACCCCATGGGGCCCTTCGAGCTCCTGGACGTCGTCGGCCTGGACGTGTCGCTGGCCATCGAGACGGTGCTGCACCGCGAGTTCCGCGAGCCGGGCCTCGCCCCCGCACCCCTCCTGGAGCATCTGGTGGCCGCGGGCTGCCTCGGCCGCAAGACGGGCCGTGGTTTCCGCGAATATGCCCGGCGCTGACCGGCGCGCGGACCCCGGGGCCAGAGCACACGAAGCGGTGCGCGCCGAGCGCGCGGACTGGGGCGGGCTGCTCGAAGCGTCGGGCGGCCCGCTCCCGCAGGCGCACTCAGCTGCGCACATGCAGTACGTTCGGGGCATGTCCAAGGCCGCCAAGTCCTCACGTACGACAGCTACGCCCGACGCTCCCGAGAGCGCCGCGGGCAGCCGCGCCGCCGCCCAACGGCTCAAGATGCGCCGCGAGCTGGCGGCCGCCGCCATGGAACTGTTCGCGTCCAAGGGGTACGAGGCGACGACGGTCGACGAGATCGCCGCCGCGGCCGGAGTGGCCCGCCGGACCTTCTTCCGCCACTTCCGCTCCAAGGAAGAGGCGATCTTCCCCGACCACGACGACACCTTGATCCGCGCGGAGGCCGTGCTCAACGCGGCGCCCGCCCACGAGCACCCGCTCGACACCGTGTGCCGCGGGATCAAGGAGGTCATGAAGATGTACGCCGCGTCGCCCGCCGTCTCCGTGGAGCGGTACCGGCTGACGCGGGAGGTGCCGACGCTGCGCGAGCGCGAGATCGCGTCCGTGGCGCGGTACGAGCGGCTCTTCACGCGCTATCTCCTCGGGCACTTCGACGAGCACGCGCATCATCACGGCAACGACGATCCGCTGCTCGCGGAGGTCGCCGCGTCCGCCGTGGTCACGGCGCACAACCATGTGCTGCGGCGGTGGCTGCGGGCCGGGGGGCAGGGGGACGTGGAGGGGCAGCTCGACCACGCCTTCGGGATCGTGCGGCGCACCTTCGGCACGGGGATCCCGGCCGGGCGGGACACGGTGCCCCCGTCGGGGGCGGCGACCGTCTCCGACGGGGGTGAGGTGCTCGTTACCGTTGCTCGCACCGACGCTCCCCTCGAAGAGGTCATGCGGACCATCGAGAAGGCGTTGCGCAGCCGGTCCTGACGGGGCTTCGCCCCTTTCCCCCTTTTCGGCCCTTCGGGCCTCGTCCTCAAACGCCGGACGGGCTGATTACCTACTGGTAGGTAGTCGGCCCTCCGGCGTTTCGCATGCCCCCTGACCTGCAATGATCGATCATCGCTCAGATGAACCCCCTCGGTGACAACTGAGAGAAATTGTTGGCACTGAGTGTCTTGCCGACTGGCACGCGGTGTCATACGTTGATGTTGTCCGGGCGGCCGGCACGCGGAGAACTTCCGTACGCCGGCTGTCCCCGCAAGCCATTGGCGAGCGCGCCCGGACGCCTGCGTCACAGGCACCTCCCGCGCCCCACCACGGCGTCGCCACAGCACCACCTCCGCCGAACCGACGGCACCACACCCTTTCCAGCACCACCCCGACGTACCCCTCAGAGCGCCACCCGCCGGTGGCGCCCTTCGCCGGAGGCATCCCATGCAGGAAATCCTGGACGCGATCCAGTCGCAGGACGCCGAGTCCGCCGACTTCGCCGCGCTGCCACTGCCCGAGTCGTACCGCGCGGTGACCGTGCACAAGGACGAGACGGAGCTGTTCGCCGGGCTCGCCACGCGCGACAAGGACCCGCGCAAGTCCCTGCACCTCGACGACGTCCCCGTGCCCGAACTCGGGCCGGGCGAGGCCCTGGTGGCCGTGATGGCGTCGTCGGTGAACTACAACTCCGTGTGGACGTCGATCTTCGAGCCGATGTCGACGTTCGGATTCCTGGAGCGGTACGGCAGGCTCAGCGAGCTGACGAAGCGTCATGACCTGCCGTACCACATCATCGGCTCCGACCTCGCGGGCGTCGTCCTGCGCACCGGCCCCGGCGTGAACGCCTGGCACCCCGGCGACGAGGTCGTCGCGCACTGCCTGTCGGTGGAGCTGGAGTCCTCCGACGGCCACAACGACACGATGCTCGACCCCGAGCAGCGCATCTGGGGCTTCGAGACCAACTTCGGCGGGCTCGCCGAGATCGCGCTCGTGAAGTCCAACCAGCTCATGCCGAAGCCGGACCACCTGAGCTGGGAGGAGGCGGCGGCGCCTGGCCTGGTGAACTCCACCGCGTACCGCCAGCTCGTCTCGCAGAACGGCGCCGGCATGAAGCAGGGCGACAACGTGCTGATCTGGGGCGCCAGCGGCGGACTCGGGTCGTACGCCACGCAGTTCGCGCTGGCCGGCGGCGCCAATCCCATCTGTGTGGTCTCCAGCCCGCAGAAGGCCGAGATCTGCCGCGCCATGGGCGCCGACGCGATCATCGACCGCAACGCCGAGGGCTACAAGTTCTGGAAGGACGAGCACCACCAGGACCCCAAGGAGTGGAAGCGGTTCGGCAACCGGATCCGTGAGCTGACGGGCGGCGAGGACGTCGACATCGTCTTCGAGCACCCAGGGCGCGAAACGTTCGGCGCGTCCGTCTACGTCACACGCAAGGGCGGCACGATCGTCACCTGCGCCTCGACGTCCGGGTTCCAGCACGAGTACGACAACCGGTACCTGTGGATGTCGCTGAAGCGCATCGTGGGCTCGCACTTCGCCAACTACCGCGAGGCCTGGGAGGCCAACCGGCTGGTCGCCAAGGGCAAGATCCACCCGACGCTCTCCAAGGTGTACTCCCTGGAGGACACCGGGCAGGCCGCCCACGACGTGCACCGCAACGTCCACCAGGGCAAGGTCGGCGTCCTCGCGCTCGCGCCCGCCGAGGGGCTCGGCGTGCGCGACCACGAGATGCGGGCCAAGCACCTCGACGCCATCAACCGCTTCCGCGACATCTGAGGGGCGAGGGCCCATACATGACTGAGCGTCAGAAGGACCGGCCGTGGCTGATGCGCACCTACGCCGGTCACTCCACGGCGGAGGCGTCGAACGAGCTGTACCGGCGCAACCTCGCCAAGGGCCAGACCGGCCTGTCGGTCGCCTTCGACCTGCCGACGCAGACGGGGTACGACCCGGACCACATCCTCGCGCGCGGGGAGGTGGGCCGGGTCGGCGTCCCGGTGTCCCATCTCGGTGACATGCGGCGGCTGTTCCAGGACATCCCCCTGGAGCAGATGAACACCTCCATGACGATCAACGCGACCGCCATGTGGCTGCTCGCGCTGTACCAGGTCGTCGCCGAGGAGCAGGGCGTCGACATCACCCAGCTCCAGGGGACGACGCAGAACGACATCGTCAAGGAGTACCTGTCGCGCGGCACCCACGTCTTCCCGCCGGGGCCGAGCCTGCGACTGACCACCGACATGATCACGTACACGGTGGCGCACATCCCCAAGTGGAACCCGATCAACATCTGCAGCTATCACCTGCAGGAGGCCGGGGCCACGCCGGTGCAGGAGATCGCGTACGCGATGAGCACGGCGATCGCGGTGCTCGACGCGGTGCGCGCCTCCGGGCAGGTGCCCGAGGAGAAGTTCGGTGACGTCGTCGCGCGCATCTCCTTCTTCGTGAACGCCGGTGTGCGGTTCATCGAGGAGATGTGCAAGATGCGGGCCTTCGGGCGCATCTGGGACCGCGTCGCGCGCCAGCGGTACGGCATCACCAACCCCAAGCAGCGCCGCTTCCGCTACGGCGTGCAGGTCAACTCCCTCGGCCTGACCGAGGCGCAGCCGGAGAACAACGTCCAGCGCATCGTCCTGGAGATGCTCGCCGTCACGCTGTCGAAGGACGCACGCGCGCGTGCCGTGCAGCTGCCCGCGTGGAACGAGGCGCTCGGCCTGCCGCGCCCCTGGGACCAGCAGTGGTCGCTGCGCATCCAGCAGGTCCTCGCGCACGAGAGCGACCTCCTGGAGTACGAGGACATCTTCGCGGGCTCCCATGTCATCGAGGCCAAGGTGGACGCCCTCGTGGAGGAGTCCCTGGAGGAGATGGACCGCATCGAGCAGATGGGCGGCGCGATGGCCGCCGTCGAGTCGGGCTATCTGAAGGCGGCGCTCGTGTCCTCGCACGCCGAGCGCCGGGCGCGCATCGAGGCGGGCGAGGACAAGATCATCGGTGTGAACGTCTTCAAGACGACGGAGCCGAACCCGCTCACCGCCGACCTCGACACCGCGATCATGACGGTCGACCTCAAGGTCGAGGCGCGCGTGGTGGAGGCCATCGGTTCGTGGCGCACCACCCGCCAGGAGTCCTCGGACCGCCAGGGCATGGGCGACCCGTTCCACTTCCCGACGGTCGGGCAGGCGCTCGACCGGCTCAAGGAGGTCGCGGCCGGCACCGGCAACCTGATGGAGGCCACCTTGGAGTGCGCGCGCGCCGGTGTGACGACCGGGGAGTGGGCGGGCGCGCTGCGGGAGGTCTTCGGGGAGTTCCGGGCGCCCACGGGCGTCTCAGGGGCGCCGGTGGCCGTCACGGCGGAGGCGGGCACGCCGCTCGCCGCGGTCCGCGAGAAGGTCGAGAAGACCGCCGCGGACCTCGGCACGGGCAAGCTGCGCTTCCTCGTCGGCAAGCCGGGCCTGGACGGGCACTCCAACGGCGCCGAGCAGATCGCGGTGCGCGCGCGTGACGCCGGGTTCGAGGTCGTCTACCAGGGCATCCGGCTCACGCCCGAGCAGATCGTGGACGCGGCGCTCGCGGAGGACGTGCACGCCGTGGGCCTGTCGATCCTCTCCGGCTCGCACGCGCAGCTCGTGCCGGACGTCCTGGTGCGGCTGCGCACCGCGGGCGCGCACGACATCCCCCTGATCGCGGGCGGCATCATCCCCAGCAGCGACGCCGAGGACCTGAAGGCGGCGGGTGTGGCCGCCGTGTTCACCCCCAAGGACTTCGGCATCACGGAGATCATCGGCCGTATCGTCGACGAGATCCGGAAAGCGAACCACCTCGACCCCCTGGAGGTCCCCGCATGACCCCGTCCCAGCAGCAGTCCGGCGCCGTGAACCGGCTCCGCCCGCGCCGCTCCTGCCTCGCCGTGCCGGGCTCCAACCCGCGCTTCCTGGAGAAGGCCCAGGGCCTGCCCGCCGACCAGGTGTTCCTCGACCTCGAGGACGCGTGCGCGCCGCTCGCCAAGCCGGAGGCGCGGCACACCATCGTCAAGTTCCTCAACGAGGGCGACTGGACGGGCAAGACACGGGTGGTGCGCGTCAACGACTGGACGACGCAGTGGACGTACCGCGACGTCGTGACCGTGGTCGAGGGCGCGGGCCCCAATCTTGACTGCATCATGCTGCCCAAGGTCCAGGACGCCCAGCAGATCGTGGCCCTCGACCTGCTGCTTACGCAGATCGAGAAGACGATGGGCTTCGAGGTCGGCAGGATCGGCATTGAGGCGCAGATCGAGAACGCCAAGGGTCTTGTCAATGTTGACGACATCGCCGCCGCCTCGTCACGTATTGAGACGATCATCTTCGGCCCGGCCGACTTCATGGCGTCGATCAACATGAAGTCGCTCGTCGTGGGCGAGCAGCCGCCCGGCTACCCGGCGGACGCGTACCACTACATCCTGATGCGCATCCTGATGGCGGCGCGCACGCACGACCTGCAGGCGATCGACGGCCCGTACCTCCAGATCAAGAACGTCGACGGCTACCGCGAGGTGGCGGGCCGCGCGGCCGCGCTCGGCTTCGACGGCAAGTGGGTGCTGCACCCGGGGCAGGTGGAGGCCGCCAACGAGGTGTTCTCGCCGTCGCAGGAGGACTACGACCACGCCGAGCTGATCCTGGACGCGTACGAGTACTACACGTCCGAGGCGGGCGGCAAGAAGGGCTCGGCGATGCTCGGCGACGAGATGATCGACGAGGCCAGCCGGAAGATGGCGCTCGTCATCTCCGGGAAGGGCCGTGCGGCCGGCATGCGGCGCACCGGCAAGTTCGAGGCTCCGGAGGCGTAGGGATCATGCAATTCGGCCGCACCTATGAGGAGTTCGAGGTCGGCGCCGTGTACAAGCACTGGCCCGGCAAGACGGTCACCGAGTACGACGACCACCTCTTCTGTCTGCTCACCATGAACCATCACCCGCTGCACATGGACAGCAACTACGCGGAAGCCACGACGGACTTCGGGAAGAACGTCGTCGTGGGCAACTACGTCTACTCGCTGCTGCTCGGCATGTCGGTGCCGGACGTCTCGGGCAAGGCGATCGCGAACCTGGAGGTCGAGTCGCTCAAGCATGTGGCGCCGACGTTCCACGGGGACACGATCTACGGCGAGACGACGGTCCTGGACAAGACGCCGTCGAGGTCCAAGTCGGACCGCGGCGTCGTGTACGTGGAGACCAAGGGCTACAAGCAGGACGGCACGCTGGTCTGCGTGTTCCGCCGCAAGGTCATGGTGCCCACGGAGACGTACATCAAGGAGCGCGGGGGCGAGCAGCCCGGCCGCCCGGAGTTGATCGAGCCCGCGGCGAGGAAGTCCGCGCCCGCGGCGCAGAAGACGGAGAAGCAGTCATGACGCGACTCGCGCAGACCGCCGGTCTGACCGACATCCAGCGGGAAATCCTGTCCACCGTCAGGGACTTCGTCGACAAAGAGATCCTGCCGGTCGCGACCGAGCTCGAGCACCGGGACGAGTACCCGCAGGCGATCGTGGACGGCCTCAAGGAGTTGGGCCTGTTCGGCCTGATGATCCCGGAGGAGTACGGGGGTCTGGGCGAGTCGCTGCTCACGTACGCGCTGTGCGTGGAGGAGATAGCGCGCGGCTGGATGTCGGTGTCCGGCATCATCAACACCCACTTCATCGTGGCGTACATGCTCAAGCAGCACGGCACGCAGGAGCAGAAGGACCACTTCCTGCCGCGGATGGCGACGGGTGAGGTGCGGGGCGCGTTCTCGATGTCGGAGCCGGGGCTCGGCTCGGACGTGTCGGCGATCACGTCGAAGGCGGTGCAGGACGGCGAGGAGTACGTCCTCAACGGCCAGAAGATGTGGCTGACGAACGGGGGGTCGTCAACTCTGGTCGCCGTGCTCGTCAGAAGTGACGAAGGACACCCTGAGGGCACCGCCCCGCACAAGTCGATGACGACGTTCCTGGTGGAGAAGGAGCCGGGCTTCGGCGAGGTGCGTCCGGGTCTGACCATCCCCGGGAAGATCGACAAGATGGGTTACAAGGGTGTCGACACCACCGAGTTGATCATGGATGGCCTGCGCATTCCGGCCAATCGCGTCCTTGGCGGGGCAACCGGCCGAGGGTTTTACCAAATGATGGACGGGGTCGAGGTCGGCCGCGTGAATGTGGCCGCGCGTGGCTGTGGTGTCGCACAGCGTGCCTTCGAATTGGGTGTCTCGTATGCCCAGCAACGTCACACTTTCGGCAAGCCGATCGCCCAGCACCAGGCAATTCAGTTCAAGCTGGCCGAGATGGCTACCAAGGTCGAGGCCGCCCATGCGATGATGGTGAACGCAGCACGCAAAAAGGACTCCGGGGAGCGAAACGACCTCGAGGCAGGGATGGCGAAGTACCTGGCATCCGAATACTGCAAAGAAGTCGTAGAGGACGCGTTCAGGATTCACGGCGGGTACGGCTTCTCGAAGGAGTACGAGATCGAGCGTCTCTACCGAGAGGCGCCCATGCTGTTGATCGGTGAAGGAACCGCCGAGATCCAGAAAATGATCATTGGCCGACGACTCCTCGAAGAGTATCGATTCCAGGGCTGAATGTCTGACTTGGGGTGATTCCTTCGAGATTTATTCGAGAAGAAGATCACACCCAGTCAGCACGCCCCTGCGGCCGACTCGGCTTCCTGGCTTGCCCAGTTGTGGCTCGCAACCGATACGATCCCGGGAAAGCCGCCGTCCCCCCGTATGCAGTGCGGCATCATCCGCTACGAAGGTCATCCATGCCCCACAGCCAAACCTCTGCACCTCGCGTCAGCTTCCTTGGTGGACGCCTCGCGCGCGGAGCATCGCCGTGGCTCCTGCCGACCGTCGCCACCGCGGCCCTCAGCCTGGCCAGGTCGCGCCGCTCCAAGGGCGCGGCCGCGATCGCCGTGCCCACCACCGCGCTCGCGGCGGGCATGCTGTGGTTCTTCCGCGACCCCGAGCGCGAGATCACCCGGGGCCGGGTCATCTCGCCGGCCGACGGTGTCGTACAGAGCATCATGCCGTGGAAGGACGGGCGCACCCGCGTCGCGATCTTCATGAGCCCGCTGAACGTCCACGTCAACCGCGCGCCGCTGGCCGGCACGGTGACGTCCGTCGAGCACATCCCGGGCGGTTTCGTCCCGGCGTTCAACAAGGAGAGCGAGAACAACGAGCGCGTTGTCTGGCACTTCGACACCGAGCTCGGCGACATCGAGATGATCCAGATCGCGGGCGCCGTCGCCCGCCGCATCGTGCCGTACGTCCCCCAGGGCACCAAGGTGGAGCAGGGCGAGCGCATCGGCCTGATCCGCTTCGGCTCGCGCGTCGACATCTACCTGCCGGAGGGTGTCGAGGTGGACGTCGAGGTGGGGCAGAAGACCGTGGCTGGGGTGACTCGCATTGACCGTGACTGATCCTGAGACACCGGCGGGCTGGGTGCCCGAGTCCGTGAACAACGCAGACCACGCCGACGACGCCGAAGAGGACATGCCGCTGTCGCTGCGCCTCTCGATAGCGGACACCCTCACGCTGGGTAACGCCACGTGCGGCTTCATGGCGGTGTACTTCACCACCACCGGCATCCTCATCCCGCACCTGTCGGGCGACGAGTCGGGCATGGCCCGCAACAGTGCCGCGACCGCGGTGATACTGATGCTGTGCGCGGCGGTCTTCGACCTCTTCGACGGCCTCGTGGCCCGCAAGCTGCGGTCGTCGCCGATGGGCGCGGAGCTGGACAACCTCTCCGACCTGATCAGCTTCGGCCTGGCGCCGGCGTACTTCGTGCTCGTGTACGGCATGGTCGCGAGAGACGCGCATGAGCGGGTCGCGGCGGTGGGCGCCATCGTGGTCCTGCTGGCGGTGGTGCTGCGGCTTGCGAGATTCTCCTGTGTCACGGTGCCGGACGGCACGTTCCAGGGCATGCCGTCGCCGTTCGGGGCGCTGACGGTGGTCTCGATCGTGCTTCTGGAGCTGCCCTTCGTGGCCACGCTCCTCGCGATCATCGGCACGGCCTGGCTGATGGTGAGCCGGGTCGAGTACCCCAAGCCGCGCGGGCCACTGGCGGTGGCCATGCTCGCCTGGATCGTCTCCGCGATGGGGCTGCTCGCCGCCTGGGCCTTCGACGCCCCCGGTGGCCAGCTGCTGCTTCAGACCGGCTGCGCGCTGCAGCTGGTGCTCGGCGCGGTGATCCCGCTGTTCGCCACGGCTCGCCGGGTGAACAACTTCCGGGACAACCGGCGTGAGGCGCGGGCCACGCAGTTGCCGTAGCGGATCTTGTACGTAGCGCTGAGGGCCCGGACCAATTGGTCCGGGCCCTCTGGCGTGCGTGGACAGCTCAGTTCAGCTGAGTTCAGCTCAGATCAGTTCAGCTCGGATCAGGTCACGCCAGGTCACGTCAGGAAGTCCGTGGCGATCTTGGCTGAGAGGCGCTCCAGGAGCGGCCCCGCCTCGGCCACGCAGCGGGCCACGTCGGGCTCGATGTCGGTGAGCGCGTACGCCCTGCGGATCCCGGCCGTGCCGAGCGCGGCGGGCGGCAGCGCGAGCCGCCCGCACACGGCGACGACCTCGACCCCGGCGGCGCGGGCCGCCGCGGCCACCCCGGCGGGCGCCTTCCCGTGCAGGGTCTGCTCGTCGAGCGAGCCCTCGCCGGTGATGACGAGCGTCGCCCCGGCCAGCGCGGGCGCGAAGCCGAGCACGTCCAGCATGACGTCGATACCGGGCCGGAACGACGCCCCGAGCCCCACAAGGGCCCCGTAGCCGATGCCGCCGGCCGCACCCGCGCCCGGCGCCTGCGCGTACTCCAGGGCCTGCGGCCCGACGTCCCGGGCGAGCACCCGCGCGAAGTGCGCGAGCGCGGCGTCCAGGGCTTCGACGTCCTCCGGTGTGGCGCCCTTCTGCGGGCCGTACACGGCGGGCGCCCCCTTGGGCCCCGTCAGCGGATTGTCGACATCGCTGGCCAGGACGACGTGTACGTCGCCGAGCCGCGGGTCGAGCCCGGTCAGGTCGGCGGACGCCAGCTCCCGCAGCGGCCCGCCGCCGGGCGCGACGGGTTCCCCGTCGGCGTCCAGGAACCGCGCGCCGAGTGCGGCCAGCATGCCCGCGCCGCCGTCGGTCGTGGCGCTGCCGCCGACACCGAAGACGACGGTGCGCGCGCCCGCGTCGAGGGCCGCGCGCAGCAGCTCTCCGCTGCCGTACGTCGTCGCCGTGAGCGGCGCGAACGTCCCTTCGGGCAGCAGTTGCAGCCCCGAGGCCTCGGCCATCTCCACGACGGCGGTGCCGTCCCGCAGCGCGTACGCCGCCACGACCTCGGCGCCGAGCGGCCCGGTGACCCGCACCTCCCGGCGTTCGAAGCCGGCCGCCACGGCGGCGTCGACCGTGCCGTCGCCGCCGTCCGCCACGGGCAGCGCCCGCACCGGCAGGTCCGGCGCCACGCTGTGCAGGCCCGCCGTCACGCGCTCGGCCACCTGCACGGCCGTGAGGGATCCCTTGAACTTGTCCGCGGCGATGAGCACATGGCCGCGGCCCGTGCCCCCGGCGCCGTGCCCCGCGCCGTCTCCCGCCGTCACTGCAGCGTCCGCCACCTTGCATTCCCCTTGCTTTCCGGGCCTTGCTCGCGTCAAGGCAGTCGCGCCGCTGCGACCATAACCGCAGGAGGGGGCCGCTGCCCATGGTCGGCTGCCGCACACCTTGATCACTTGCACCGACATATACGGTCATGTCGTGTGATATCGCCGAGGTCTGCGGCCAGGAATGATCGATCACCCGGGTGTGGAGGAGCCCGCGCGTCGGCGCCCGGATTTCGGTAGACCGGACGTATGACGTCGACGGCACCGGACTCCCGGCCCACGGAACCTCCGCCCACGGATCCCCGGCTCGCGGACCGCGTCCACGGCGGCTGGCTCGGCCGGATCGCCGGGAACATGCTCGGCAAGCCCGTCGAGCGCGGCGACTACTGGACCCGCGACCGCATCGACCGCTACCTGCGGCTCAGCGACGCGCTCCCCCTCACCGACTACCTGCCGGAGCCCCCGACGGGAGCGACGGACTTCGAGCTGCGCCCGGAGTGGCGTTCCTGCGTGCGCGGCCGCGTCGACGGGAGCTGCCGCGACGACGACGTGGACTACGCGATCCTCGGCCTGGAGCTCCTGGAGTCGCACGGTTTCGGCTTCAGCACCGAGGAGGTGGGCCGGCTGTGGCTGGAGCGCCTGCCCTATCTCCAGACGTTCACGGCGGAGCGGGCGGCGTACCGCAATCTCACGGCAGGACTCAGCCCGCCGCTGACGGCGACCTACGACAACCCTTACCAGGACTGGATCGGGGCGCTGATCCGCGCCGACATCTTCGGCTGGACCAGCCCCGGCGACCCGCGCCGCGCCGCGTCCCTCGCCCGCCGCGACGCGGTGCTCTCGCACACCGGCAACGGCGTGTACGCGGCGATGTGGGCGGCGGCGCTGATCGCGGCGGCCTTCACCGCGGGCTCGCCCCGGGACGCGCTGGAGGCCGGGCTCGGGGTGATCCCGGCGGGCTGCCGGATCGCGCGGACGGTACGCCGGGTGATGTCGCTGTACGAGGCCTCGCTGAGCTGGGAGGACACCCTGGACACGGTGGCGGACGAGACGGCGGGGCTCGGCTGGATCCACGCCGTGCCGAACGTCGCCGTCCTCACCGTCGGACTCCTGTACGGCGGCGGGGACTTCACGCACACGATCGCGCTGACGGTGCGCGGCGGCCTCGACACCGACTCCAACGGCGCGACGGCGGGGTCGGTGGCGGGCGTGCTGTGCGGGGCGTCGGCGATCCCGGCGCAGTGGCGGGAGCCGCTTCGGGACCGGGTGCGCAGCGCGGTGTTCGGGTACGACGGGGCCAGGATCAGTGAACTGGCGGCGCGGACGGTGCGGTTGATGGAGGGGTGAAGTGGCGAACCGTGCCGATGAGGGCGTGGTGATCGGCACAATGGGCGCATGCCCGAGTACCTGGAACTCGACCTGGCCGGCGCGGCGTTGCGCGTGGAGCTCGCCGACGTCGGTGACGCGCCCCCGAGCACGCCCCTGAGCACGCTCCCGGGCGGCGCCCCCGACGAGGACGGCCTGCCCGCGGAGTTCGGTGTGCCGAGCCCCGTCTCCGGCGGTGGCTGTCGCGCCGCCACCCTTGCCGCCGACACGCTGCGCGCCACCCTGCGGCCGCTCGGGCCGCTGCTCGACCAGGTGCACGCGTCGGTGGCGGGCGCCGAGCACCCGCCCGAGGAGTTCGGGGTCGAGTTCGGCATCGAGGTGGGCAAGGACCTCAAGCTCGGCATCGTAGGGGTGAAGGGCACGGCCACCATGACGGTGTCGGCCACGTGGCGGCGTAACGAAGTAGACGAAGTACGCGACGGTCGAGACGCCGCGGGCACCGGGAGCTGAGCGTGGACCGAAGGCCGCACTCGCCGCACGGCGCGCCCTCGGTCGTCGCCGTGCTCGCGCGGGCGGGCGAGGCGGCCGCCGGGGCGGGCGCGCTGCTGTCCGCGCACCGCGTCCTGACGTGCGCACACGTCGTCAACGAGGCGCTCGGCCTGGCCCCGCTGAGCGAGACGCGGCCCGTCGACGACGTCGTCCAAGTGAGCTTCGAGCGGCGGACGGTGCGGATCAAGGCGCAGATCGAGGTGTGGGTGCCGCCGCGCCGGGGCGGGGGCGCCGCGTGGCACGGCGATCTGTGCGTCCTTTCACTCAGTGAGCCCGCGCCGCCTGCCGTGGCGCCGGTCGCCTGGACGGAGATGGTGGAGGGGCAGCGGCTGCGGGCCTGGCACGGGTTCGGCGATCCGATCGGGTTCGCGGACACGCGGTTGAAGGTGCTGGACGGCCCGCTGGGCTATCTGGACGGGGAGTTGTCGGGTGCGGCGATCGGCCCGGGGTTCAGCGGTGCGCCGTTGTGGACGGAGTGCGGGACGGGGGCGGCGGGGCTGGTTGTGGGGCGGCTGGGGCATCCGGAGCGCCCGGTGAATTCGGGGTATTCGGGGCATCCGGGGGCCGGTGGTGGCGGTGGTGACAGTGGCGGCGGCGGCAGTGGTGGTCACAGTGGGCACTCCGGTCCCACTGGTCCCACTGGGCACCTCGGTTACGCCGCCCACTCCGGGCAGACGCTGCGCCGCACCTGGGCGCTCTCGTGGCAGGCGATCCGCGAGCAGTTGTACGCCGCCGGGGCGGGTGCCGTCGTCGACGAGTGCCGTACGGCGCGGCCGCCGCGGTCCGACGATCCGCTCGCCGTCGAACTCGTCGGCCTGCTGCGGTCGTTGCTGCCCGACCCGGCCGTGCGCGCCGACCATGTGCGCAGGCTGGACGCCGAGTTGGGGCGGGCTGCCGGTCCGACCGCGTACGGGGCACCCGCGCCGCCGTCCGTCGAGGCGCTCGCCGCGGATCTCCTCGCCACGCCGAGGGCGCTGCCCACGCTGAGCGAGTCCCTGGTGGCGGCCGGGCCGTACGGGGCGCGGCCCGAGCAGTTGACGCCGCTGCTCGCCGTCGGCCGGGCCGTCGCTGCGGCCGGGCTCCTTTCGTACGCCGAATTCGCCTTCCTGGAGCGTGTGTTGAGCCAGGTCGTGGTGGCCGACGCGACGCTGCCCGCGCGGGCGGCACGGGAGGCGCTGCGGTTCACGCCGCTGCCGCAGCCGCTGTGCACCGCGCGGCTCGGGGAGCTCGCGGTGGCGCGGGTCATCGGGGAGCTGGAGGACTTCCACGATCCCGTGCGGGACTCGGGCTCGCCGCCGGTGCCCTCGCTCGTGCATCTGGTCGAGTTCGTCGCGGCGGCCTGCGGCACCGATTCGGGCGAGGAGTTGCGCGGCTGGAGCGACCGGGTGTGCGCGCGGCTCGGCGTGCACGCCGCGGCCCGTGACCAGCGGCGCGCCGACGCCGCGCGCTGGGCGGCGTCCCGGGCGGCTCCCGTGGTCCGGCTGCTCGCGGAGCTCACCCGGGACGGCACGCCGGGGCCCGAGCGCTACCGCTGCCGGCTGTGGCAGCGGCTCGCGGACGGTGGCGTACGCCGTGTGGAGACCGGCACGAACGACGAGGCGCTCGGCCCGGAGCAGGTGGGCGCCCTCATCCGTGAGGCCGCGGACCTCTCCGCGCCCGCGGGCACCCCGCTGGCCGTGGACGTCGCCGTGGACCGCGCCGACCTGCACCTGCCCGTCGACGAGTGGGAGACGGGCAGCCCGAACGAGTTCGAGCCGAGCCTCCCCCTAGGCGTGCACTACCCGCTGACGCTGCGCTGCCCGGAGATGAGCCGACGGGTGCCGAAGCGCGAGGCCGAGCACCGCCGCCGCTGGGCCGACGGACACGGCCGCCCGCTGGTCGTCGACGCCGCGCAGGCCGACGGCCGGCAGGTCACCGCGCTGCTGCGGGCCGGTCACCACGACACCAACCAGGTCGTCCTGCACGGCCCGCCCGAGGTGCGCGCCAGGCTCCTGGAGATCTGCCTCGCGCTCGGCGTGCCGGTCGTGCTGTGGGACCGCGACGCCCGCGACCACGGCGACGCGGCCCGCCTCGACGCACTCCACCCCACGGGGCTCATGCCTCAACTCCCGGACCGGGTATGGGAGTTCCGTGGGCAGGCACTCACCTCGGAGCGCGCGCCGCGCCCCGGGCGCCCGGCCCTCGTGTGGGAGGAGCCGGCCGCCTGGGGCGGCGATCACGCCCCGGCCGCGTGGGAGACCGCGGCGGCCTGGCAGGGCCCTCGTACGGAACTGACGGATCCGGATGTACCACCGCCACGCGCGTATCCGGACGCACCACCGCCCTTGACGGATCCGGACGCACCACCACCGTGGGCCGCCGCCGGCCCCGTCCGGCCCGCGGCGGCCCCGAGCAGCACCCCCGCCCAAGGAGCAGGCACCGTATGACAGAGCAGAGGGATAAGCAGCCGCGGCCGACCGGGGGCGCCGAGCGGGCGTCCGGGGACTGGCGGCTGTTCCGTGGGGACGGCGCGACGCGCCATGTGACGTTCCCGGAGGCGCCGCCGTGGCGCCGCTTCACGCCGGAGCCGGAGCCGGATTCGGCGCCCTCGCCGGGCGGGGGCGCAGGTGTGGCCTCGTCGGACGCGGCCGGTCAGGGCACGCGGGCGGCCCGCCCCTACCTCATCGGCCCGGACGAGTCGGAGATCGTCAACGCGGCGCTGCTGCTGCGGCGCCCGCTGCTCGTCACCGGCCACCCCGGCACGGGCAAGTCCTCGCTCGCGCACGCGATCGCGCACGAGCTGAGCCTCGACCGCGTCCTGACCTGGCCGGTCAACAGCCGCTCCACGCTGCGCGAGGCGCTGTACGGGTACGACGCGATCGGGCGGCTGCGGGAGTCCAATCTGCGTACGGAGCGGGAGGGGCAGGAGGGGCAGGAGGGGCGGGAGGGACATGAGGGAGCGGAGACGGGGGCGACGGACCGGTCCGACGGGGACGCCCCCACTCGCACACCGGGTTCCCCGAGGGCTCACGGCACCGACATCGGTTCCTACGTACGTCTCGGGCCGCTCGGCACCGCGCTCGTCCCCGGTGAGCGGCCGCGCGTCCTGCTCGTCGACGAGCTCGACAAGGGGGACGTGGACCTGCCGAACGACCTGCTGACCGTCTTCGAGGAGGGCGAGTTCGAGATCCCGGAGCTGGCGCGGCTGCCGGAGGAGGAGTCGCGGGTCGAGGTGCTCACCGCCGACCCGCAGGTCAGGGCGCCCGTGGTGCGCGGGCGCGTGCGCTGTACCGAGTTCCCCGTCGTCGTCATCACCAGCAACGGCGAGCGCGAGTTCCCGCCCGCGTTCCTGCGTCGCTGCGTACGTCTCGATCTCGCGGAGCCGGACGAGCAGCGGCTGCGCGACATCGTCGAGGCCCACCTGGGGGACGCGGCCCTGGACGGGGTCGACGACCTCCTGCGCACGTTCCTCGCCCGCCGCGCCCCCGGCGAACTGGCCACGGATCAGCTCCTGAACGCCGTGTTCCTGCGCAAGGGCGGCGTGGACCTGCCGCCCGGCGCCCTCCTGGACGCCGTGCTGCACCGGCTGGGCGGGGCGGTTTAGGGGTGGGCCTTGAGGTGGGGGTGGGGCCGCCCGAGGACGCGGCCGGTGACTCGGCCGAGGGCGGGGCGGAGGGCTCGGCCAGGGCTCCTTCCCCTCTCCACGACGTCCTCTCCGCCCTCGCCGCGAGCGGTGTCGAGCTCTCCCGTGAGGAGCTGGTCGACGCCCTGTGGCTGGCGGCTCGGCTGCCCGCGGACGCGTCGGCGCCGCTCGCGCGGGCGACGGGGCTGACGGCGCCACCGGCTGCGGACTCGGCGGAGGACGTCGAAGACTGCGCGGACTTCGAGGACTTCGAGGACTGCGACGAGGCGGCCTGTGCGGACGAAGCGGAGGACTTCGAAGCCGAGCGGCGGTCGGCGCAGGGCTCCGCCGCATATGGCACCCTGCACGGCACGGTGAGTGTGGCGGCAGACGCCGCGCGGACGTCCGCCCCGTCGTACTCGATGCCGCGCGGCCCGCACGCCGCATCCCAGCACCGGGACGACGCCCCCGCCCAGGCCGCCCGCATCGCCACCACCCCGCTCTACGCGGGCGCCGTCGCCCCGCGCGTCGCCCCGTCGGCGGCCGGACGCGTCCGGCCGGTCCGCACTCCCGGCGCGAAGGCCCTGGGTGCCCGGCAGCTCCAACTGGGGCGCGCGCTGCGCCCGTTGAAGCAGAGCCGCCCCGACCGCCGCCGGTGGGAGCTGGACGAGGTCGCGAGCGCCGACTCGGCCGCCGAGAGCGGGCTCGCGGACGCCGTGCTGCGGCCGGGCCGCGCGCGCTGGCTGGATCTGGCGCTGCTCGTGGACGACGGCGTGTCCATGCTGCTGTGGCAGCGGCTCGCCGCGGAGACCCGGCTGCTGCTGGAACGCAGCGGCGCGTTCCGCACCGTGCGCGTACACGGCCTTGACACCCGCAGCGCCGCCGCGCCCCTGCTCGGCCGCGCCTACAGCCCCGGCACGGCCGTGCTGCCGCCCGCCACCGTCACCGACCCCGGCGGCAACACCCTCGTCCTCGTCGTCAGCGACGGCGTCGGCGCGGCCTGGCGCGACGGGCGGATGCGTACGCTCCTCAAGCAGTGGGCGCGCTGCGGCCCGACGGCCGTGCTGCACGCCCTGCCCGAGCACCTGTGGGACGGCTCGGGGCTGCGCGCCGAACGGTGGCAGGTCACCACGCGGCGCCGGGGCGCGCCCAACCTCACCTGGGACGTGGCCGATCCGGTGCTGCCGCCGGAGCTCGCGGCGTTCGACGGCATCCCGGTGCCGGTCCTCGCGCCGGAGCCGGACGCGGTCGGCGCGTGGGCCGCGCTGGTCGCGTCGCCGGGCACCAGCGCGGTGCTGCCGCTGCTTGCGGCGCCGGACCCGGTCGCGGCGCGCGCGTCGCGTACGGACGCGGGAGCGCGGCCGCGTACGGCGGCATCCGGCGTTCCGTCCGGGGCGTCCCGTCCGTCCTGTCCGTCAGGCGAGGGCGCCGCGAACGCGGTGCTGCGGTTCCGCGACACGGCGTCCCCGCAGGCGTACCGCCTCGCCGCTCAACTGGCCGCGCTCGCACCGCTGTCCGTGCCGGTGATGCGGCTCACGCAGGGTGCGCTGGGCCCGGATGTGACGACGGGTCACCTCGCGGAGGTGTTCCTGAGCGGGCTGATGCATCGTACCGACGGCACCTGCTCTGCGGCCGAACTCCCTCCGCAGCACCGGGGGTTCGACTTCGACGACCAGGCGCGGGAGCTGCTGCTGAGTGCGGCGCCGGTGCCGGAGCTGGTACGCACCGGTCGCGCCGTGAGCCGACGGCTCGCCGAACTCGCGGGCCGTTCGGCGGACTTCCCCGCCTGGATGGCGCATCCCGCGGGCACGGAGTGGGCCGACGCGGGGGCGCGGCCGTTCGGGTGGGTGGACGAGCGGATGCTGCGGCGGCTGGGGGTGGGCGGCGCTCCGGCTTCGTCCGCGCGCGGCGGTCGGCCCGTCGCGGCGCCCGGGGCCGCCGCGGCCAAGGGTGTTCCGGTCGAGGATGTCGCGGTCGAGGACGTTCCCGCGTACGTCGACGCGCCCGGGTCGGACTGGCGGTCGCTGGTGTCCGGGAATCCGCGGTGGGCGGGGCCGTGGCGGCTGTTCGCCCAGCACGACACGGCGCGCACGACGAGCGGCCTCTTCCTCGGCCGGCTCGACGGCACGGGCGATGTCGCGGCGCTGCGCCTGACCCGGCCGGGGTCGGTCGCGCGGATGTCGCTGCCCCGGCAGGCGGCGGCGCTGCGCTCCCTCGGCGGTGAGCGGGCCCCCTTCCTGGTCGCGCTCGACCCGGCGGAGGAACCGGCGTGGATCGCGACGGGCATCACCTGGGCGGATGGCCGTCCCGCGCCCGACCTGGGGCGGCACGTGGCGGCGTCGGGGCGCATCGACGACGCCGCGGAGTTCGCCCGGTTCGGGCGGCGCCTCGCGGGCGCGCTGGCGTGGGCCCACTCGCGGGGGATCGCCCACGGCGACCTGGTGGCGCGGCGGATCCTGGTCGCGGACGGCGACGTGTGCGTGACGGGGTGGCGCGTGGAGGAGCACGCGGACGGGGCCGCCCACGACGTGAGCAAGTTGGGCGAGGTGCTGGCGTCCGTGGCGGGCCAGGGCCTGCCGCTCGCGTACCACGACCTGCTCAACCTGTGCGGCAGCCCGCTGCTGCACGTGAGGCCCTCGGCCGCCCAAGTCTTCGCACACTTCGATGAGTTCATCCGCGACGGCGTGGGGAGGCTCGCGCTCCGCGCGAGGGTGGGTCGGACGGTCACCGCCGGGCACATCAGAACCGAACTCGTCCTGGACTTCGACAGCATGGGACCGCACGGCGGCATCCGGGGCACCCCGGACCAGCAGGCCGCGGTACTCGAGACGCTCGTCCGCGACATCGGCACCCACCGCTCCCCCACCGACGTACAGATCGTCCTGGTCGGCGAGGCCACCCGGTGTGTGAGCCCGCGGACGGCGGCGAGTCTGCCCCATGTCGTCCTCGCGCCCCACACCCCCGACGCGACCCATGCCCTCTACCTGGAAGTGCGCCGCCGCCGGACCCGTGCCGACGAGGCACGGGACGCCGGGGCGCCCCCGCCCGCGGAGTCCCGTCTGATCGCCGTCCTCGGCCGGTCGGCGGCCGAGGAGGTGCGGAGCTGGCCGGTCCAGGTACACCACGGACTCGGCGTGCACCTCGTGTTCCTCGACCCGGACCTCATCGCGCACAGCGCGGACGTCCTCGGCTTCGTGATCGACGCCGTCGACATGGGGCACCTGGGAGGGCAGGGAGTCCTGCGGCACGCGGGCGAGGCCACGCACTTCACCCTCCTGCCCACCCCGCCGCTGCCCCCGCCCACCGAAGCACCCCCCGTCACCGCCCCCTCCATCGAGCCCACCCGCCAGGCCCAACTCGTCGTCGAAGCACGCAACGCCGTGGCCGTGGGCCGCGCCGGGCACCCCGAGCAGGCCCTCGCGGACCTGGTCCACATCGCCGAGAACCAGCGGCTGCTGCTCGGCCCCGACCACCCGGAGACCCTCGAAAGCGTCTACGAACTGGCCTCCCTGCACGCCCAGTTGGGCAGGCAGCCCGACGCGCTAGCCCTCTCCACCGACACCGCCGAGCGCCGCGCCCGCGCCCTCGGGCCGCGGCACCCCGACACTCTCACCGCCCAGCAGCAGTGCGCGTTCGTCCTCGGGCAGCTCGGCCGCCACGAGGAGTCGTACGCCGCCTACCGCCGCGTCCTGTCGTCCTGGGAGGCCACCCGCGGCCCGGCCCACCCCAGCACGCTCCTGTGCCGCCACAACCTGGCCGTCGCGCTGATCCTGCTGCGCCGGTACGAGGAGGCCGCCGATCAGGCGCGCCTCGCGCACAGCGGCCGCGTCCTCGTCCGCGGCGCCGAGCATCCGGACACGCTCGCCAGCGCGCACGAACTCGCCGTCGCGCTGCGCGGGTCGGGGCACGACGCGGAGGCGTACGCCGTGGCCACGGACGTACACGCCGCGCGCCTGCGCGTGCTCGGGCGCGACCATCCGGACACCCGCGCCACCCAGGCCCTGCTCACCTCACCGAAGCGCCCCGGCGGGTGATCCACCGGAGGTTACGCTTCCTGCCGTGACCACTCTCGACTACGCCACCTACATCGCGGGCCTGCCCCGCGTCCTCGCCGGGGCCGCCAGCGTCATCCGCGACCGCGCCGGGCGTGTCCTGCTCGTGCAGCCCAACTACCGCGAGGGCTGGGCCCTTCCGGGCGGCACCGTCGAGTCGGACGAGGGCGAGAGCCCCCGGCAGGGCGCCCGCCGCGAGACCGTCGAGGAGATCGGCCTGGACGTCGCGCCGGGCGGGCTGCTCGCCGTGGACTGGGTGCCGGGCACCGCGTCTCGGCCTCCGCTGGTGGCGTTCCTGTACGACGGCGGGGTGCTCGCCGACGACCGGTTCGAGGAGATCCGGCTCCAGGAGGACGAACTGCTCGCCTGGCGCCTCGCCACCCGCGAGGAACTGCCGGAGTACCTGTCGGCGCCGCTCGCGCGCCGGGTCCTTGCCGCGCTCGACGCGCTGGACGCGGGCACGGGCGCCGTGGAGCTGGAGAACGGCCGCCGGGTCGGCTGACGACGCCGTCGGCGGGGCCGGAACAGGGCGGCGGGGCAGGAACAGGGTGGCAGGGTCAGAACAGGGTGGATTCGCTCTCCGGACCGGTGCCGCCCTCGAAGACGAGGAGCCGCTTCTTGCGGTCGAGGCCGCCGCCGTATCCGGTCAGGCTGCCGCCCGCGCCGATGACGCGGTGGCAGGGGACGATGACGCTGATGGGGTTCTTGCCGTTGGCGAGGCCGACGGCGCGCGACGCGGCGGGCTTGCCGAGGGCCTCGGCCAGTTCGCCGTACGTACGGGTCTGCCCGTACGGGATGTCCAGGAGCTGTTGCCAGACCGAGCGCTGGAACGGGGTGCCGTCCAGGCGCAGCGGCACGTCGAACTCCTTGAGCGCGCCCGCGAAGTAGGCCTCCAACTGGTCGATCGCCGGGCCGAAGGGCGCCGGGTCGCGGTCGCCGAAGGTCTCCTCGGCGGGGCGGTGACGCTGCTCGGTCATGTAGAGGCCGCTGAGGGTGCCGTCGGTGGCGACGAGGGTGAGCGGCCCGTAGGGGCTGTCGATGACGGTGTGCTGACGATGCATGGTGGACGCCTTCGTACGGTGAATGCCCTGGGGTGAACGCCCTTAGGCGGGGAGGTTGTTGATGGCGTGGTCGTCGGTGGCCCACAGGTACTGGACGGCGTAGGCGCGCCAGGGGCGCCAGGCCGCGGCGCGCGCGGTGAGGGCGGCGGGGGTGTGCGGCAGGCCGAGTGCCTGGGCGGCGCGCCGGATGCCGAGGTCGGAGGGCAGGAACGCGTCCGGGTCGCCGAGGGCCCGCATCGCGATGACCTCCGTCGTCCACGGTCCGAAGCCCGGCAGGGCGGTGAGCTGGGCGCGGGCCCGCTCCCAGTCGTTCTCGACGCCCAGTTGGAGCGTGCCGTCGGCGAGGTGGCGTACCAGTGTGGTGAGGGTCGTGCGGCGGCTGCGGGGCAGCGCGAGGGACTCGGGGTCGAGGGCGGCGAGGGCCTCCGGTGCGGGGAAGAGGTGGGTGAGGCCGCCCTCCGGGTCGTCGACGGGTTCGCCGTGGGCGGTGACAAGGCGTGCGGCGTGGGTGCGGGCGGCGGCCGTGGACACCTGCTGGCCGAGGACTGCGCGCACGGCGAACTCGTCCTCGTCCACGGTGCGCGGCACCCGCCGCCCCGGCGCCTTCGCGACGAGCGGGGCGAGCAGCGGGTCGTCCGCGAGCAGCCCGTCCACGGCGACCGGGTCGGCGTCCAGGTCCAGCATGCGGCGGCAGCGGCTGATGGCGAGGGTGAGGTCGCGCGGGTCGGTGAGGGTGAGGCGGCAGCCGATGTGGTCGGGATGCGGGGTCAGCGCGACGATGCCGTGCCCGTAGGGCAGCCGCAGCGTGCGGCGGTACGCGCCGTCGCGCCACTCCTCCACCCCCGGCACGGCGGTGGCGACGAGGTGCCCGAAGAGGTTGTCGGGGTTGAGGGGGGCGCGGAAGGGGAGCCGGAGGGAGATGGTGCCGAGGGTGGGGGTGGGGGCGGCGGTGCTGTCGGGGGTTGCGGCGGGAGTGCTGCCGGGGGCGGGCGGGGTTGTGTACGCGGGTGGGTTCCTCCTGCTCCCGCCCCGCTTGGCCGCCCGGGTGCGGAGTTCGCCGGGGGCGAGGGCGAAGACCTCGCGGACGGTGTCGTTGAACGCACGGATCGAGGAGAAGCCCGCGCCGAAGGCGATCTGGGCCATGGGCAGGGTGGTCGTCTCGATGAGCAGCCGGGCGGTCTGGGCGCGCTGGGCGCGGGCGAGGGCGAGGGGGCCCGCGCCGAGTTCGGCGAGAAGCTGCCGCTCGACCTGGCGGGTGCTGTAGCCGAGGCGGGTGGCGAGGCCGGGGACGCCCTCGCGGTCCACGACGCCGTCGCCGATGAGCCGCATGGCGCGGGCGACGAGGTCGGCGCGCTCGTTCCACTCGGGCGAGCCGGGGCTGCTGTCGGGGCGGCAGCGCTTGCAGGCCCGGAAGCCGGCCTGCTGGCAGGAGGCCGCGCTCGGGTGGAAGGTCATGTTCTCGGGCTTGGGCGGCACGACGGGGCAACTGGGCCGGCAGTAGATCCGGGTCGTCAGCACCGCGGTGAAGAACCACCCGTCGAACCGGGCGTCCTTGGACTGCACGGCACGCACACAGCGGTCGAAGTCCCCATGCATCCCTGCGGGCGCGGCTGCTCGACCGGGGCCTGGGCTCGGGTCCGGCTGCCGTGCGGGGCGCGACGCCGTCCGGCCGGTGGCCTGCGGCTCCGCCTGCCCGGCGGGGTGGGGCTCCGCCGGGCCGGTGCCGACGGGCCCCGCCGGGCGGGTGCTCTCGGGTGCCGCCGGGCGGGTGCCTTCCGGCTCCGCCGGGTGGGTGCTGGCACGCCCTGCCGAGCCAGTGCTCTCCGGCCCCATCGAGCGGGTGCCTTGCGGCGCCGCCGCTGGACGGGTGCCTTCCGGTGCCGTGGGGCGGGTGCCGCGCGGCGCCGTCCGGCCGATGGCCTGCGGCTCCGCCTGCCCGGCGCTGTCACGGCCGGACCGGTCGGCGCCGGTCGGCCCCGCCGGGCCCCTGCTCTCCGGCCCCGTGCCCGCGGCCATGCGGGGAGTGGCCGTGGCCTCCGGGGTCCGGGACGTGGTGTGCGAAGCGGTCTGCATGGTTCAAGGATCCGGTATCCCGACCCCGGGGGCTGGCGAGAATGCGACATCAACCTGTGGCGGCCAGGGCCTCCTCGAACACCTCGTACGCCGCCTCGTCGAACAGGACGAAGCGGACCTCGTCCGGGGCGAGGGCCGGGCCCGGGGCCGCCGTCAGGGCTTCGCGGACGGCGCGTACGGCGATGTGCGCGGCGTCGGCGAGGGGCCACCCGTACGCGCCCGTGGAGATCGCCGGGAAGGCGACCGTGCGGGCGCCCAGGTCGGCCGCGACGCGCAGCGACTCGCGGTAGCAGGAGGCGAGCAGCGCCGACCGGTCCTCCGTCGCCGACCACACCGGCCCGACCGTGTGGATGACATGGTCCGCGTCCAGGCGTCCGGCGGTCGTCGCCACGGCCTGACCCGTGGGCAGCCCCTTGCCGTGGTGCGAGGCCCGCAGGGCGCGGCACTCGGCGAGGATGTCGGGGCCGCCACGGCGGTGGATGGCACCGTCGACGCCGCCTCCGCCGAGCAGCGAGGAGTTCGCCGCGTTCACGAGGGCGTCGGCGCGCTGCCGGGTGATGTCCCCCTGGACGAGGGTGATGCGGGCGGTCATGCGTCCACCTCCTGGAAGAGCACGGTCATTCGGGCCTCGGTCCGCAGCGGTGCGGTCCCTTGGAGCGCGGTCCCTCGGGGGTGTGGTCCCAGGGGGGTGTGGTCCCCCGGGATGCGGTCCCTCGGGGGTGTGGTCCCTCGGGATGCGGTCCCCTGGGGCGCGGGCCCCAGAGCTCGGTCGCCCGGCACGCAATCCCCCGGGGCACAATCCCCCGAGATGCGCCCCCTGGAAGCGCGGTCTCCCGGAGCACGGTCCCTGGGGCTGCGGCTCCTGAGGCTGTGGTCCCCTCGGCCCCTGAAGATGCGGTCCCTAGGGGCGCGGTCCCCCGGAGCACAGCCCCTGAAGACGTGGCCCCTAGGGGCGCTGCCCCCGGGAGCACAGCCCCTGAAGACGCGGTGCCCCAAGCCCAACCCGCCCTCACGCCCCCTCCCGCAGCCGTCTCCACACCGCCTTCGCCGCGTTGTGCCCGGACATGCCGTGCACGCCGGGGCCCGGCGGGGTCGCGGAGGAGCAGAGGAAGACGGCCGGGTGGCGGGTGCGGTAGGGGAAGGCGGTGAGGCGGGGGCGGAGGAGGAGTTGGAGGCCGCTGGCGGCGCCGCAGGCGATGTCGCCGCCCACGTAGTTGGCGTTGCGGGTGGCGAGCTGGGGCGGGCCCGCGGTGGCGCGGGCGAGGACGCGGTCGCGGAAGCCGGGCGCGAAGCGTTCGAGCTGGCGCTCGACGGCGTCGGTGAGGTCGCCCTGCCAGCCGTTCGGCACGTGCCCGTACGTCCAGAAGACCTGCTTGCCGTCGGGCGCACGGGTCGGGTCGACGACGCCGGGCTGCACCGAGATCAAAAACGGCGCGTCCGGCGCCCGGCCCTCGCGGGACGCGGCCCGCAGCGCGGCGCCGATCTCGCGGCTGCTCGCGCCGACCTGGACCGTACCGGCGACGCGGGCCTGCGGCGCCGTCCACGGCACCGGTCCGTCGAGCGCGTAGTCGATCTTGAAGACGCTCGCGCCGTACCGATACCCGTCGTAGTACCGCCCGAGCCCCGCGATGCGGGCCAGCGCGGTGGGCGAGGTGTCGAAGACGTACGCCCGCGCGGGCGGCAGGTCGTCGAGCCGCTTGACCGTGTAGTCGGTGTGGATGATGCCGCCGAGGTCCGTGAGGTACGCGGCGAGGGCGTCGGAGATCGACTGCGAGCCGCCGCGCGCGACGGGCCAGCCGCGGGCGTGCGCGGCGAGCGCGAAGACCATGCCGACGGCGCCCGTGGCGAGGCCGCTCAGCGGGGCGATGACATGGGCGACGAGCCCGGCGAACAGCGCCCGCGCCGGCTCGTCGGAGAAGCGCCGCATCAGCCACGTCGACGGCGGCAGACCAGCGAGCCCGAAGCGGGCGAGCAGCACCGGGTCGCGCGGCAGCGCGGTCAGCGGCAGCGACATGAAGTCCCGCACCAGGGTGTCCCAGTGGGGCAGGAAGGGCTCGACCAGCCTGCGGTACGCCCCGGCGTCACGCGGCCCGAAGGAGGCCGCCGTCTCGGCGACGGAGCGGGCGAGCACGGCGGCGCGGCCGTCGAGGAGCGGGTGCGCCATGGGCAGCTCGGCGTGCAGCCACCGAAGGCCGTACCGCTCCAGAGGCATGGCGCGGAACGCGGGTGAGTTCACCCCCAGCGGGTGCGCCGCCGAGCACGGGTCGTGCCGGAAGCCGGGGAGGGTCAGCTCCTCGGTGCGGGCGCCGCCGCCGACGGTGCTCTCGGCCTCGAACACGGCCACGGAGAAGCCGCGGCGGGCCAGCTCCACGGCGGCGGTCAGACCGTTCGGTCCCGCCCCCACGACGACGGCATCGAGCATCGACGGCACCTTCGGACTCCTTCGTCAGCCGATGGCCAGTGCCGCACAGGATATGCCGGGGCGCCGGCAACAACCGGGCCCCGGCCGTCCGTGGCAGTGCGCGCGGTCAGACCGCGCCCGCGAGCGCCCCCGCGATCCGGTGGGCCGTGGCCTCGTCCCGCGCCGCGGTGAACGGCAGGGCGTTGCCCCCGGTGACGGCGAACGGCACGCCGTCACGGGTGGCGTGCGCGCCGCCCGCCTCCTCGACCAGGAGCAGGCCCGCGGCGTGGTCCCAGGCCAGCTCCCAGCTGAAGGCGACGGCGTCGAGGGCACCCCGGGCGATGGCCAGGTACTCCAGGCCCGCCGAGCCGCACGGGCGCGGCGCGAAGCCCTCGCCGTACACCCCGAGGAGGGCGCGCTTCTGGTCCTCCGTCGTGAAGTCCGGGTGGGACGTGGCCACCGTCAGGGGGCGGCCGGGCTCGGGGGTGCCCGCACGCAGCGGCGTGCCGTTCAGCGTGGCGCCCTTGCCGCGGACCGCGATCGCGAACTCGTCGAGCGCGGGTGCGTACGTCCAGGAGGCGAGGACCACGCCGTCCAGGGCGAGCGCGACGAGGGTGCAGAAACCGGGGTCTCCGTGCACGAACTGGCGTGTCCCGTCGACGGGATCGACGATCCAGACGGGGGCAAGGCCCGATATCGCCTCGTACCTCGACGGGTCCGCGTGCACCGCTTCCTCGCCGACGACGACCGAGCCGGGCAGCAGTGCCGTGAGCTCGCGCGTCAGGAACTCCTCCGCGAGGCGGTCGGCGACGGTCACCAGGTCGTGCGGGCCGCTCTTCTGGACGACGTCGCCCTCGGCGAGCTGGCGGAACCGGGGGTTGATCTCTTCCGCGGCCGCCTTGCGGATCACGCTCTCCACGTCAGCGGTCTGTCGTGCGAGAAAGTCGTCGATGCTTTCCTTGATTGCCTGTGTTTCGATCATGCCTCCATGAGAGCACGTACCACTGACATCGCGGACTCGCGGGGTGAACAACGGATGGAATCCGGATGAAAGGGGACACCCGGATCGCCGGAATCCGCCACTCCGGAACCTGTGCCCCCGGTCCCCCGCCACCGGCCCCCAGCCCTCACCGCCCCACCGCGTACCCCTGCATCCCCCGCGGATTCGCCGCCGCCGAGAGCACCCCGGTCCGCGGATCCCGCGCCACCGCGCACAGCCGCCCCTCCGACCAGGCGCCGCCCACGGTCACGTCGTGGCCGCGCCGCCGCAGCTCCGCCACGACCTCCGGATCCATGCGGGACTCGACGACCACGCGTCCGGGCCGCATCCCGCGCGGGTAGAACGACTCCGGGAAGGACTCGGTGTGCCAGTTGGGGGCGTCGACGGCGCCCTGCAGGTCGAGTCCGCCGCGTACCGGCGCGCGCAGCGCCACCGCCAGGAAGAAGTGGACCTGCCACTGGTCCTGCTGATCGCCGCCCGGGGTGCCGAAGGCCATGACCGGTGTGCCGTCCCTGAGCGCGATGGACGGCGTCAGGGTGGTGCGGGGGCGGCGGCCCGGGGTGAGCGTGTTGGGGAGCCCCTCGTCCAGCCAGGCCATCTGCAGCCGGGTGCCGAGCGGGAAGCCGAGCTCGGGCACGACGGGGTTGGACTGCAGCCAGCCGCCGGACGGCGTCGCCGCGACCATGTTGCCCCAGCGGTCGACGACGTCGAGGTGACAGGTGTCGCCCCGGGTCGAACCGTCCGCCGCGACCGTCGGCTCCCCCGCTCCCGCGACCGTCGACGACCCCGCGCCCGCCACCGTCGGCTCCCCGGCCCCCACGGCCACCGCCCGCTCGGGCACACCCGCCCCGGCCTCCCCCGCGGCAACAGCCCGCGCGTGAGCGGAAAGCCGCGCCTCCCGCCCGCCCGGCCGCCCCGGCCGCAGCTCGAACGAGGCCTTCTCGCCGATGAGTTCGCGCCGCCGCGCGTTGTAGCTGTCCGAGAGCAGTGCGGCGAGCGGCACTTCGGCGGCGTCGCCGTACCAGGCCTCCCGGTCCGCCATGGCGAGCTTGCAGCCCTCGATCAGCAGGTGCGTGTAGGCGGCGGAGCCGGGGGCGGGCACCTCGCCGGGGAGCAGGGCCAGTTGCTGGAGGAGGGTGGGGCCCTGGCTCCAGGGGCCCGCCTTGCACAGGGTCCAGCCGTTCCAGTCGTACGTGACCGGGTCCTCGTACGTCGCGGACCAGCCCGCGAGGTCGGCGGCCGTGAGGGTGCCCGTGTGGTGCTCGCCGCTGGTGTCCAGGGTGGGCCGCGCGGACTGGCGCACCAGCGCCTCGGCTATGAAGCCGGTGCGCCACACCTCGCGGGCGGCGTCGATCTGCGCTTCGCGGTCGGCGCCGCCCGCGGCTTCGGCCTCGGCGATGAGGCGCCGCCAGGTGGCGGCCAGGCGCGGATTGCGGAACAGCTCGCCGGGCGCGGGCGGCCTGCCGCCGGGGAGGTACACCTCCGCCGACGAGGCCCATCCCGTCCCGTCCGTCGCGAACAGCTCCCTGACCGTCTCGACGGTCTCCGTGACGCGTTCCACGGGCGGGTGCCCGTCCTCGGCGTACCCGATGGCGTACGTGAGGACCTCGGCGAGCGTCTTCGTGCCGTGGTCGCGAAGGAGCAGCATCCACGCGTCGAAGGCGCCCGGCACGGCGGCGGCGAGCGGCCCGGTGCCGGGCACCAGGCCGAGGCCGAGCGTGTCCCGGTAGTGGGCGGCGCTCGCGTCGGCGGGCGCGACGCCCTGACCGCACAGGACACGTACGCCGCCGCCCGCCGGCGCGAGAACGATCGGCACCTCGCCCGCGGGCCCGTTCAGATGGGGCTCGACCACGTGCAGCACGAAGCCCGCCGCGACGGCGGCGTCGTAGGCGTTCCCGCCGTCCTCCAGGACGGCCATCGCGGACTGCGAGGCGAGCCAGTGGGTGGACGACACCATGCCGAAGGTGCCCTGGAGCGTGGGGCGCGTCGTGAACATGACCGCAGGCTAGCCCCGGGCCCCGCCCCCTGTACCACCCCCCGCGTGCGCCCCCGCGGGCGCGGGGATCAGGCCGTGCGTCTGCGCGCGCAGCACGGTGGTGACGCGGTCCCGGGTGCCGAGCTTCCGGTAGATGCTCTGGATGTGCTTCTGCACGGTGTGCACCGAGATGCCGAGGCGGCGGCCGATGACCGCCGCGGTGAGGGCATCGGCGAGCAGGGTGAGAACGGTCAGCTCCCTCGGCGTGAGGTCGCCGAAGACCTGCCCCTCGGGGTCCGGGGCGGCCTCGGCACGCGCGACCGGCGGGTTCGCCGCCCGGCCGGACCCGGCCCGCTGGGCCGGCAGTCCCGCCGCCGCCTCGCGCCGCCACCGGCTGAGCAGTTCGGCCTGCTCGTCCACGCCCACGAGCAGCGGCTGGATACGGCGCGCGTAGGCGAGGTGGGCCGCGGTGAAGTCGGCTCCCGAGCGGCAGATGAGGAAGTACCGGCGCGGCCCCGAGGCGTCCGGCAGCGGCAGCACCAGGAGGTGGTCCGTGCCGAGGGTGCCGCGCAGCAGTTCCGCCGTCCGGCTGCCGTGCCACGCACTGTCCCCGAGGATCTCGGCGGCGGTCCGCGGGGTCCGGTCGCCGGAGGAGGCGAAGTAGTCCCCGAAGGGCTGGCTGCGGCGGATGCCGTCGCGCAGGTTCTCGTCGAGCCGGTGGTCGGCGGCCCCGTCGGCGGTCCAGAAACGGATCGGGCCCCCGTCGCCCGACCGTTCGTCCCGCTCCGGGAATTCGTCCTGCTTCAAGAAAAGAAACTCGCCCCCGCAGGCACTGAGTAATTCCGTCGCCACCGGCGGCCACAGCCGGCCGGGATCCGGCTCCCGGAGCGCCTTGATCGCGAGGTCGAGCATGCGCTCGTAGTGACGCACGGATATTGCGGACATTCCTAGCACTGAGTCTCCCCGTTCTCCCCGATTTTTTTGTTGTGCCCTTAACGCTCATCCCCGAGGCCGGTACGCACTTTTACCCATACCACTGGGCGACCGGAGTGAGCGAGTCTGGAGCTACCCAACCGGCACAGGGGCACGCGCCTTCCCCCGCCAGGCGGGTGAACGACGTCGAGAAAATCGGGAAGGGCCGCCCCACCAGCCAACTTCCACGGCCGGGCGGCAAGTTCCCCGCCGGGAGACACAACATCGGGCATTCCGACGCCAGTTGTCCCGTCGACATGACAGGCAACCCTTCAGTTTATCGCTGCGGCCCACATCTCACTAAGACGTACGAGATCCATATACGGCGTACGACAGACGACATCGACGACCATTCGGGCAACGGCCCCCAATGGCGCGTCAATCGCCCTTGAGGGAGAGTCTCTTGGACCTCACGACTGCCGCCGATCGCACTGCGGCACACGACCCCCACACCCCTCACCACGCCACCACTGCCACTGCCGCCGCCGAGGCCTCCGAGGCCTCGGCGCGCAACGAACGCGGCGTCATCGCCGAGCACTACTACGCGCTGCAGAGCCTGCGCGCCATTGAGGACGCCCGCGCGGAGACGACCGTTGAGCCGGTCACCCCCGAGGCGCTGCTCGTGGGGCTCTACCAGTCCGCCGAGATCGCCCTGCACAACCTCAGCGACCTGCTCGACCGCGCGAGCGGGCACCTGGAGCGGCGGGACGTCGACCGCTGCGTGACGGCCCTGCACTGGGTGCGCAGCTTCCACCGCGTCCTGGTGCGCCTGAGCGTCGCCGCGCTGCGCGTCAGCGGCGGCCTGCGGGACGACACGCCCCGCTGGGACGTCGAGGCGACCCCCGCCTTCGCCGAGTTCGCCCCAGCCCTGCGCCGCTTCGACCGGCAGCTCACCACCCTCGCCGAGCAGGGCGGCGTCGACGTCGACCGAGTCATCGCCGAACGCGGCCTGGAGGACAGCTGGTTCGGTGTCCTGCACTGTGTGCGCGTCGCCAACCACGACGCCCGCGTGTGGAGTTCGAATCTCGCCAAGTCCGCGCACCCCGCGCCGGACGTCGCACCGGAGAAGCTGCTCGCGAGCGGACGGTTGCGGCACGCCGTGCACGAGCACCACCTCGCGGGGGACACGTACTTCACGCAGTTCCGGGCCCTGCACCAGATCCCCGAGCTGCTCGTGCGGGAGATCAACGACCGCATCGAATCGGCCATCCTCAGCGCCCGCGAGGGCGACGTCGCGCTCGCCGTCGATGCCCTGGACGGCGCCGCGGAGCTGTTCGACCCGGTCGAGGTGTGCCTGCCGCCGATCGTCGACAACCTCAGCACCCACGACTACCACCAGATCCGCGAGAACCTCGGCCTGACCAGCGGCAGCCACTCGGTCAGCATGCGCTTCCACCTCTTCACGGACCTGTACGAGCAGTTCGCACAGGAACTGGCGCGGCTGCGGGCCGAGAACGCAGGCCATCCACTGCTCTCACGGCTCGAACGGCACGGCGTGGGCCTGCGGGTGTTCATCTTCGCCTGGCGCGACATGCACCTGCACCTGCCGCGCAACAACCTCGGCGGCATGGAGACCAAGTCGCTCACCGGCGCGCCGGACGCCATCCGCACCGTCCGCAAGATGCGGGACAACGCGGCCCAGTCCGACGCCATGGCGCGGCACGACGTCGCCGAGCACGTCCCGATGAGCACGGCGGGGCCGCTGATCGGCTACCTCGACGGTCCCGAATCCTCCGACGGCATGCTGCTCGCCGCGACCGGCGCGTCGACGCAGACCAACTTCCGTGACGTGCAGGAGCGGCGCGACTTCTTCTCGCAGGCCTGCCCGTTCGCGAGGCCGCCGCGCCGCGTCGTCTAGCAGGACGGCGACCCGCCGCCCTTGACCCGCCGCGGTCACGGGCGGCGTACGGCGTTGTGGCACGGGCCGCCGCCGCACGGAACCCCACGATCCGTACGGATCCGCACGCGCTGTTCGACCTTCTGGAGCCTTCGTGACCCACCTTCAGGAATCCTCCTCCGCCGACCTCTTCGCGGGTGATCCCCGCGCCTTCGCCACGTTCCCCGGCCTGTTCCAGGACCGGGTCGCGGCGGCGCCGGACGCGCCCGCCCTGGTCGCGGGCGAACTCACTTGGTCGTACGCAGAGTTGAACGCGCGCGCGAACCGGATCGCGCACTGGCTCATCGGCCGCGGTGTCGGGCCGGAGCGGCTGGTCGGCGTGGCCATGCCGCGCTCCGCCGAGCAGGTGGCCGTACTCCTGGGGATCCTGAAGGCGGGCGGCGCGTATCTGCCGATCGATCCGGACTATCCCGGGGAGCGGGTCCGGTACATGGCGGCGGACGCGGCGCCCGCGCTCGTCCTCACGACGCGGGCCGTGGCCGGCGGGCTTGCCGCGGAGCTGGGGGCGGCGGCGGGCGGGGCCGCGGTCCCTGAGCTCGTGGCGGTCGACGAGGCCGCGCTGCGGCGGGCGTGGGGGCGCGGGCCCGTCACCGACCCCGATGCCCACGACCACCGTGGCGGCCACCGCGATCCCGACGTCGCGGAGCGCCGTGCCCGGCTCGTCCCCGCCCATCCCGCGTACGTCATCTACACCTCGGGTTCCACGGGCCGCCCCAAGGGCGTCACCGTCACCCACACGGGCATCGCCGCCCTGCGCGCCGTCCACCTCGACCGCTTCGACCTCGCCCCCGGCTCCCGCGTCCTGCAGTCCGCGTCGCCCAGCTTCGACGTGTCGGTCTGGGACCTGATCATGGCCCTCACCACCGGCGCCACCCTCGTACTTCCCCACCAGCAGCGCCTGGTCGGCGACGAACTCGCCCGCACGCTCGCCCAGCAGCACATCACGCACGCCACCCTGCCACCGTCCGTCGTCGGCACACTCCCCGCCGACGCCGCCGAAACGTTGACCGACCTGCGGGTCCTGTCCCTGGCCGGTGAGGCCTGTCCGCCCGACCTCATCTCCCGCTGGGCGCCCGGCCGAGCCGTCATGAACGCGTACGGCCCCACCGAGACCACGTGCGCGGCCACCGTCGCCCCGCTCGCTCCCGCGCCCCGCGTCCCCATCGGCACCGCCGTTCCCGGCACGTCCCTGTACGTCCTGGACGACCGGCTCGTCCCCGTACCGCAGGGGACGCCCGGCGAGCTGTACGTGGCGGGGCCCGGCCTCGCCCGCGGCTACCTCGGCCGGCCCGCCACCACCGCCGAACGCTTCGTCGCCAACCCGTACGGCCCGTCCGGCGACCGCATGTACCGCACCGGCGACCTGGTGCGGTGGGCCGCCGACGGACAGCTCGAATACCTCGGCCGCACCGACGACCAGGTCAAGATCCGGGGCCTGCGCGTCGAGGTCGGCGAGATCGAGGCGGCGCTGGCCTCGCATCCGCGGGTGGCACAGGCCGTGGTGACGACCCACGCGGGCCGGGGCGGCGGCAAACAGCTCGTCGGGTACGTGGTCCCGGCCGACGTGGGCGACGCCGGGTCCCGGGCGGGCGGAACGGGCTACCTCGACCTGAGTTCGGGCTTCGGGCCCGGGGAGCTGCGGACGTTCCTGGCGCGGCGCCTGCCCGACTTCATGGTGCCCGCGACCGTACTGGTCCTCGACCGGCTGCCGCTGACGCCGAACGGCAAGGTGGACAAGCAGCGGTTGCCCGAGCCGGAGTTCAGGGGCGGGGTGTACCGGGCGCCGCGTACGCCCGAGGAGGAGGTCCTGGCGGCCGCGTTCGCGGCGGTCCTCGGGCTCGACCGGGTGGGCGTCGACGACGACTTCTTCGCCGTCGGCGGTGACAGCATCCAGTCCCTCCAGGTGGTCACGCGCGTACGCGCGCGAGGTGTCGCGATCGGCGCGCGGGACGTCTTCGAGTGCCGCACGGTGGCCCGGCTGGCCGAGGTCGCCGTCGGCGGCGGGCGGGCCGGTGCGGCCGGTGCCGCCGCGCACGCGCCCGCGCTCGCGGAGTTGGAGGGTGGTGGCACCGGGTGGATGCCGTTGCTGCCGGTGGCGCGGTGGCTGCGGGACCGGGGGCCCGGTTTCGAGCGGTTCCTTCAGGCGATGGTGCTCGATCTGCCCGCGGGCATCGACCGCGAGGGCCTGGTCGCCACGCTGGGCGCGGTCGTCGACCGTCACGACCTGCTGCGCGCACGGCTCGTGTCCGCCGACGGCGGCGGCCTCGACGTCGCGCCCTCGGGCTCGGTCGACGTGGACGCGCTCGTACGGCGCGTGGCGTGCGACGGGGACTGGGGCGGGGAGGGGTGGCAGGCGTCGCTGACGAGGGAACTCGACGCCGCGGCGGGGAGGTTGGACCCGGGGGCGGGGGTTGTCGCGCAGTTCGTGTGGTTCGATGCGAGCGGTGCGGGGTCGTCGGGGGCGGGACTTTCCGGTGCGGACCCTTCCAGTGCGGGCTCGTCCGGCACTGGCCCCACCGACACACCCCCCTCCCCCACAACCACCCCCGGCCGCCTCCTCCTCGTCCTCCACCACCTCGTCGTCGACGGCGTGACCTGGCGCGTCCTGATGCCCGACCTGGCCCTCGCCTGGGAGCGGGTGCGGGACGGGCAGGTGGCCGAACTGCCGCCCGTGGGAACGTCGTTGCGGCAGTGGGCGCACACCCTGGCCCAGGAGGCCGTCGGTGGGAAGCGGGTGGTGGAGCTCGCGCTGTGGGAGTCCATCGTCGACGGTCCCGACCCGGTGCTCGGCGCCCGCCGCCTGGACCCGGCCGTCGACGTGATCGCCACCCTCACCGAGACCCGCGTCGACCTCCCCGCCGACGTGACGGACGCCCTGCTCACCACGGTCCCGGCCGCCTTCCACGGCGAGGTCAACGACGGCCTCCTCGCGAGCCTCGCGCTCGCGCTGGCCACCTGGCGAAGGAACCGCGGCACCGACGAGCCCTCCGCCCTCATCCGGCTCGAAGGCCACGGCCGCGAGGAGGCCGCCGCCCCCGGCGCCGATCTGTCCCGCACCGTCGGCTGGTTCACCAGCGTCTTCCCGGTCCGCCTGGACCTCACGGGCGCCGACCTCGACGACGCCCTCGCGGGCGGCCCCGCCGCCGCACGCGTCATCAAGACCGTCAAGGAACAGCTGCGCGCCATCCCCGACAAGGGCATCGGCTACGGCCTCCTGCGCCACCTCAACCCCGAGACCGAGGCCGTCCTCGCGCAGCACGGCCACGGCCAGGTCGGCTTCAACTACCTCGGCCGCTTCTCCACCGGTGCCGACATGCCCGCCGAACTGCACGGCCTGGGCTTCACCCGGGTCACCGGCATCACCGCGCTCGACGCCCTGGACGCCGCGCAGGACCCGGCGATGCCCGCGCTCGCGGAGGTGGACATCAACGCCTCCGTCACGGACACCCCCGAAGGCCCCCGGCTCGGCGCCCTGTTCACCGCCCCCTCCGGCGTGCTCACCCAGGACGAGGTGCGGGAGCTGGCCGACCTGTGGTGCCGCGCGCTCAAGGGCCTGGCCCGGCACGTCACCGCCGGGCACGGCACCCGCGGCGGCCTCACCCCCTCCGACCTCCCCCTGGTCTCCGCCACCCAGAGCGACATCGAGGCCTGGGAGGAGCGGTATCCCGGCCTGTCCGACGTATGGCCGGTGTCGCCGCTCCAGTCGGGGCTGCTCTTCCACTCGGCGATGGCCGCCGAGTCCGACTCGGCGTTCGACGCCTACCAGGTGCAGTACGTCCTGCACCTGACCGGGCCCGTGGTCCCGTCCAGGATGCGCGCGGCCGGGCAGGCCGTCCTCGACCGGCACCCCGCGCTGCGTACCGCGTTCGTGAACGGCGGTGACAGCGACGGCATGGTCCAGCTCGTCGTCGACGGCGTCGAACTGCCGTGGCGGTACGCCGACTTCAGCACCGAAGAAGACTTCGAGAGCTTCGAGGGCTTCGAGGACTTCCTCGCCGAGGACCTCAAGGCCCACTTCGACCCGGTCGAGCCCCCGATGCTGCGCCTCTCCCTGGTCAAGCGCGGCGGCCTCAAGCAGGACGAGGAGCGGTACGACCTGGTCCTGACGGCCCATCACGCCCTGTTCGACGGCTGGTCGCTGCCGCTGCTCACGCAGGACCTGCTGCGCTGCTACGCCGACACCGAAGGCGGTACAGGGTCGATACCGCCGCCCTCGCGGACCTACCGCGACTACCTGCAATGGCTGTTCCAGCAGGACGACACCGAGTCCGCCCAGGCATGGCGCGCCGAGCTCGACGGCGTGGACGAGCCGACCCTGCTGGCGCCCGGCGTCCGGGCGGGAGCCGACAGCGCGGGCATCGGCCAGGTGGCCGTGCCGCTCCCCGCGCCGGAGGCCCAGGAGCTGGCCCGCCGCGCCGCCGACCTCGGGGTCACACTCAACACCCTGGTCCAGGGTGCCTGGGGCATTCTCCTCGGCCAGTTGACCAACCGTCAGGACGTGGTGCTGTCCGCCACGGTCGCCGGGCGTCCGGCCTCGCTGCCGGGCGTGGACTCCGTCGTCGGAATGTTCCTCAACACCGTCCCCGTACGCGTCCGTTGCGCACCCGGCGACACCCTCACCGACCTCCTCAGCGGCCTCCAGAAGCGGCAGGCCGCGCTGCTCGACCACCACCACTTCGGCCTTCCGGGCATTCATGAGGCCACCGGCATGAAGGCGCTGTTCGACAGCATCATCGGGTTCGAGTCCTTCCCGATGGACCGGTCGGGCATCGCGGAGGCCGGTGCGGCGGCGGGGATCGCTGTCACCGGGATCCGCGCCTTCACGGCGAGCCACTACCCGGTGACGGTGTTCGTCTACCCGGACGGGCCGCACCCGCGCCTCGACGTGCAGTACCAGCGGAACGTCTTCGACCGGGCGACCGCCGACGACCTCGCCGCCCGGTTCGCGCGCGTCCTGCGACAGCTCTCGGCGGACCCCGCGAGGACGGTGGCGGACGTCGACATCCTGGAGCCCGCCGAACGCCGCCAGCTCCTGGAGAGCGGCCACGCCGCCGCCGTGCCGGTGCCCGCCACGACGCTGCCGGGGCTCGTCGCGCGGCAGGCGGCACGGACTCCCGAAGCGGAGGCGGTCGCGTGCGGCGAAGTGTCGTACACATACAGGGACTTGGAGGCGCGGGCGAATCGCCTCGCGCGGGAGCTGATCGGCCGGGGCGCGGGCCCGGAGACCGTCGTCGGCCTCGCCCTGTCCCGCTCGGCCGATCTCGTCGTCGCCCTGCTCGGCATCCTCAAGTCCGGCGCCTGCTATCTGCCGATCGACCCCAAGTACCCCAGCCACCGCCTGGACTTCGTCCTCTCGCAGGCGCGCCCGGCACTCATCCTCACCGACGCCGCCTCCGCCGACGTACTGCCGCGCACGGATGTGCCGAGTCTGCGGATCGAGGACATCGACCTCGAACCACCCGCGTACGAAGCAGAGTTGACGGACGCCGACCGGCTCGCGCCCCTGCGCCCGGACCACGCGGCGTACCTCATCTACACCTCCGGGTCCACCGGCACCCCCAAGGGCGTCGTCATCACGCACGCCAACGTCGTCAACGGTGTGACGCAGCTCGCCGCGCGCGTCGGCGGCGCGGGTCCCGGCTCACGGATGCTCGCGGGCACGTCGGTGAACTTCGACGTGTCGGTGTACGAGACGTTCACGACGCTCGCCACCGGCGGCACCGTGGAGGTCGTCCGGGACGCGCTGGCGCTCGGCGAGCCCGGCGCGCCCGCGGTGAGCGTACTGAGCACCGTGCCGTCGGTGTTCGCGGAGCTGGCCGACCGGCTCCCGGACGCGGCAGGACCGGACACGCTGGTGTTCGCCGGTGAGGCACTGCCCGCGTCCCTCGTGCGGAGCGTCCGCGAGGCCATGCCCGGGGTGACGGTCGTCAACGCCTATGGCCAGAGCGAGAGTTTCTACGCCACCGTGTTCGCGCTCGCGCCCGGCGAGGAGTGGCTGGGGGTGGGCAGCACACCCATCGGCACGCCGCTCGGCAACATGCGCACGTATGTCCTGGGGCCGGGTCTCGCGCCCGTTCCGCCGGGCGTGGTGGGCGAGTTGTACGTGGCGGGGAACATCGGCCGCGGCTATCACGGCCGCGCGGGCCTGACCGCGGACCGCTTCGTCGCGGACCCCTTCGGCCCGCCCGGCGCCCGCATGTACCGCACCGGCGACCTGGCCCGCTGGAACGCCGACGGGCAGTTGGAGTACCAGGGGCGGGGCGACGCGCAGGTGAAGGTGCGCGGCTTCCGCATCGAACCGGCCGAGGTCGAGGCCGCCCTCACCGCCCACCCGGACGTGGCGCGGGCGGCGGTGGTGGCCCGCGACGACGGCGGTCCCGCAGGGCGGCGCCTGGTGGCGTACGTGGTGCGCGCCGACGGGGGCCTCGGCACGGCGGGGCTGCGGGACTTCGTGTCCGCACGGCTGCCGGACTTCATGGTGCCGTCGGCGTTCCTGGCCCTGGAGCGGCTGCCGCTGGCGCCCAACGGGAAGCTGGACCGCCGGGCGCTGCCGGAGCCGGAGTTCGCGGGGGCCGCGTACCGGGCGCCGCGCACCGCGCGCGAGGAGGCTCTGTGCGCCCTGTTCGCGGAGGTGCTCGGCCTGGAGCGGGCCGGGATCGACGACGACTTCTTCGACCTGGGCGGGCATTCGCTGCTCGCCACGAAGCTCATCAGCCGCATCCGCTCCACGCTGGGCGTCGAGGTGCCGCTGCGCACGCTGTTCGCCCATCCGTCGGTGCTGCGCCTCGCCCCGGCCCTGGCGGACGGCTCCGATCCGGGCGAGCGGGCGCCGCTGGTTCCGGTCGGGCGTCGGCCGGAGCGGCTGCCCCTGTCGTACGCCCAGCAGGGCCTGTGGTTCCTGCACGCCCTTGAGGGCCCGTCGGCGACGTACAACATGCCGTACGTACTGCATCTGAACGGCGAACTGGACGTTGCCGCACTGGAATTGGCGCTGAATGACGTCGTCACCCGTCATGAGCCGCTGCGCACCGTGTACCCCACGGCCGACGGCAGGCCCCATCAGCGCGTCCTTCGCCCGCGCGAGGCCGTGGTGGGCCTGCCGGTGCGGGAGGTCCGGGAGGACGAGCTGGGCGCGGCCGTCGCCGGTGTCGCGCGGCACGCGTTCGATCTGGCCACCGAAGTCCCCGTGCGGGCCCACCTGTTCACCCTGGGCCCGGAGCGTTCGGTGCTGTCCCTGGTGTTCCATCACATCGCCGTCGACGGCTGGTCCCTTGCCCCGCTCACCCGGGATCTGAGGACGGCGTACGCGGCGCGGCGCGCGAGTGCGGCACCCAACTGGGGGCCGCTGCCGGTGAGTTATGCCGACTACACGCTGTGGCAGCGCGATCTCCTCGGTGCCGCCGACGACCCCGGCAGCCTCCTCGGCAGGCAGCACGCGTACTGGGCCGAGCATCTCGCGGGCCTGCCCGAGCAGGTCACCCTCCCCTCGGACCGGCCGCGGCCCGCAGCCCTCGCCCGTACCGGTGACACGGCGGAGTTCGCCTTCGACGCGGCGCTGCACCGGGGGCTCGTCGAGCTGGCCCGGTCTGCGGGCGCCACGGTCCACATGGTGCTCCAGGCCGCCGTGGCCGCACTGCTGACCCGCCTGGGCGCGGGGACGGACATCTCCGTCGGCAGCGGTGTCGCGGGCCGGCCGGACGACCGGCTCACCGACCTGGTCGGAATGTTCGTGAACACGCTCGTGCTGCGTACGGACACGTCGGGCGACCCGGCGTTCGCGGACCTCCTCGCCCAGGTGCGGGAGACGAGCCTGGCCGCCTACGGCCACGACGTGCCGTTCGAGAGCCTCGTCGAGCGCCTCAACCCGTCCCGCTCCGCCTCCCGGCACCCGCTGTTCCAGGTCGCCCTCGCCCTGCAGAACAACGAGGAGGCCGACTTCGACCTGCCCGGCCTGCGCGTCCGCGCCGAGAGCGCGACCACGGGCACGTCCCGCTACGACCTCCTCCTCAGCGTGTCCGAGGCGTTCGAGGACCGTGGTACGCCCGCGGGCGTCACCGTCGAGGCCGAGTACTCCACGGAGCTCTTCGACCGCGGGACCGTCGAGGCGTTCGTCGGCCGCTGGCGCCGCTTCCTGACGGCCGTCGTCGCCGACCCGGCGCGGCGCGTCGGCGCCGTCGACCTGCTCAGTGCCGAGGAACAGCAGCGGCTGCTGCCGCCTCCGGGCGAGGCGGCGGAGCCCGTCGTAGCGACGGCGACGCTGCCGGAGCTGGTCGAGGCCCGCGTCGCGGAAACCCCGGACGCCCCGGCCGTCACCGATGAGCGGTACACCTGGTCGTACGCGGAGTTGAACGAGCGGGCGAACCGGATCGCGCACTGGCTGACCGGCCGCGGCGTCGGGCCCGACCGGCCCGTAGCGGTGGCCCTGCCCCGCTCCTGCGAGCAGATCGCCGCCGTCCTCGGCATCACCAAGGCGGGCGCCGCCCATCTGCCCGTCGACCCCGACTACCCGGCGGACCGCCTCACGTTCCTCGCCGAGGACGCCCGCCCCGCGCTGATCCTCACCGACCGGGCCACGGCTCCAGCCTTCCCGCCGGAGCTGTCCGACCGTCTCGTCGCCGTCGACGCCCCGGACGTCCGGGCGGCGTGGGAGCAGGCCCCCGCCACCGACCCGACGGACGCCGACCGCGCCGCTCCTCTGCTCCCGGAGCACGCGGCGTACGTCATCTACACCTCGGGTTCCACCGGACTCCCGAAGGGCGTCACCGTCACCCACACGGGCATCGCCGCCCTGCGCGCCGTCCACCTCGACCGCTTCGACCTCGCCCCCGGATCCCGCGTCCTGCAGTCCGCCACGCCGAGCTTCGACGTGTCGGTCTGGGACCTGATCATGGCCCTCACCACCGGCGCCACCCTCGTACTTCCCCACCAGCAGCGCCTGGTCGGTGACGAGCTCGCCCAGGTCCTGGCCGAACGGCACATCACGCACGCCACGCTGCCGCCTTCCGTCGTCGGCACCCTCCCCGCCGACGCGGCCGAAACGTTGACGGACCTGCGGGTCCTGTCCCTCGCCGGTGAGGCCTGTCCTGCCGACCTCGTCTCCCGGTGGGCGCCCGGCCGCCTGGTCATGAACGCGTACGGGCCCACGGAGATCACCTGCGCGGCCACGGTGGCCCGGCTGCTGCCCGCGCCCCGCGTGCCCATCGGCACGGCCGTGCCGGACACCCGGCTGTACGTCCTCGACGACCGGCTCTCCGTCGTGCCCCCGGGAACGCCCGGCGAGCTGTACGTCGCGGGGCCCGGCCTCGCCCGCGGCTACCTGGGCCGCCCCGGCACCACCGCCGAACGCTTCGTCGCCAATCCGTATGGCCCGTCCGGCGACCGCATGTACCGCACGGGCGACCTGGTGCGGTGGGCCGGCGACGGGCAGCTCGAATACCTCGGCCGCACCGACGACCAGGTCAAGATCCGCGGCATCCGCATCGAACCCGGGGAGATCCAGGCCGCGTTGGCGGAGCACCCGGGGGTGGCGCAGGCCGTGGTGGCGGTGCGGGACGGGCACGAGGGCGGGGGCGAAGGCGCGGGCGGAGGCAGAGGCGGCAGGCGATTGGTGGGGTATGTGGTTCCGGTCGGCGTGAAGGGGGACGATGCCTCTCGGCTCCAGGACCCCGACGTGCCTCAAGGCTCCGGCCAGGACCGGAGCCCCGGCGCCCTCAGTGACCTGGACGTCGACCTTACCGCCGTCGTCTCGCCGCGCGAGCTGCGCCGCTTCCTCGCCGCGCGGCTGCCGGAGTTCATGGTGCCCGGCGTGTTCGTGATCCTCGACGGGCTGCCGCTGACGGCGAACGGCAAGGTGGACCAACGGGCCCTGCCCGAGGCGGAGTTCGCGGGTGGCGAGTACCGGGCGCCGCGCACCGCCGAGGAGCGGGTCCTCGCCGGGGTGTTCGCGGAGGTCCTCGGGCTCGGCCGGGTCGGTGTCGACGACGACTTCTTCGCGGTCGGCGGCGACAGCATCCGGTCGATCCAGGTGGTGTCGCGGGCGAAGGCCCAGGGGGTCGGGATCACGCCTCGGCAGATCTTCGAGTGCCGCACGGTGGCGGAACTGGCCGCGGCCGCTGTATCGGACCGCTCAGGCTCCGGTTCGGGCGCGGCCCTGGAGGAGCTGGAAGAGCTGGAGGGCGGGGGTGTCGGCTGGATGCCGCTGCTGCCCGTGGCCCGTTACCTGACGGGCGAACTCGGGGCGCACATCGGCCGGTTCTCCCAGTCCACGGTCCTCGATCTGCCGGGCGGCATCGACGAGGGGGGCCTGGTCGCGACGCTCACGGCGGTCGTGGACCACCATGATGCGCTGCGCTCGCGGCTGCTCGCCGAGGGCGGCGAGGGGACGGGCGAGGGCGGCCTGGAGGCCGCCGCCCCCGGCACGGTCGACGTGGCGTCGCTGGTGCGCCGGGTGGAGTGCGACGGCGACTGGTCGTCGGAGGCGTGGCAGCGGCTCGCCGCCGCCGAACTCGACGCGGCCACAGGGCGGTTGGACCCGACGGCCGGGACGATGGCCCAGTTCGTATGGTTCGACACCACTGCCGCGGAGGGCACAGCGGGCTCCCCCAACCGCGCGAGGCCTCCCGCCCGTCTCCTCGTCGTGCTCCACCACCTGGTCGTGGACGGCGTCTCCTGGCGCATCCTCGTACCCGATCTCGCCACCGCCTGGGAGCAGATCACGGCAGGCAGGACTCCGGTACTCGCACCGGTCACCACCTCCCTGCGCCGCTGGTCCCACGCCCTCAAGGACGAGGCCGACAGCGAGACCCGCACCGCCGAACTCCCCCTCTGGCAGCGGATATTGGACGGCCCCGACCCCGACCTGGGCGCCCGCCCCTTCGACGCGGCGGTGGACGTGTCCGCCACGGTGGAGCACCTGTGGGTGGAGCTGCCGACGGCGGTCACCGAGTCGCTGCTCACGACCGTCCCTGCCGCCTTCCGCGGCGGCGTCAACGACGGCCTGCTCGCCGCCCTGGCGCTGGCGGTCACGCGCTGGCGGGGCGAGCGCGGAGTGGCGGAGTCCTCGACGCTGGTCCGCCTGGAGGGCCACGGCCGCGAGGAGCACATCGCGCCGGGCGCGGACCTGTCCCGCACCCTCGGCTGGTTCACCAGCGTGTTCCCGGTGCGCCTGGACGTGGCCGGGCACGACGTGGACGAGGCGTTCGCGGGCGGCCCCGCGGCCGGTGGCGTGGTCAAGGCGGTCAAGGAGCAGCTCCTGTCCGTACCGGACAAGGGCATCGGCTTCGGCCTGCTGCGCCACCTCAACCCGCTGGCCTCGGCAGCCCTGGAGGGCCGCGCCACCGGGCAGATCGCCTTCAACTACCTGGGCCGGTTCTCCGCCGACGACCTGCCCGAGGAGCTGCGCGGCCTCGGCTGGAACGTCGCCCCCGGCACGGAGAAGCTCATCGCCGAGCCGGACGCGGGCATGCCCGCCCTCGCCACCGTCGAGCTCAACGCGTACGTCACGGACGGGGCTCAAGGGCCCCGGCTGAGCGCCCGGTTCGGCTTCCCCACGGGGCTGCTGTCCGGTGTTGAGGTGCGGCGCCTCGCCGGCCTGTGGCGTACGGCGCTCGAAGGCCTCGCCCGGCACGCGGCCGAGCCCGGCGCGGGCGGCCTCACGCCGTCCGACGTACCGCTCGTCCAAGTCACCCAGCCCACCATCGACGCCTGGGCGGAGAAGTACCCGGGCCTCACCGACATCTGGCCCGTGACCTCGATGCAGTCGGGCCTGCTGTACCAGAGCATGCTCAGCGGCAGCGAGGAGCACGACGCCTACCAGGTCCGGCTCGTCCTGCACCTCACCGGACGGGTCGACCCCGGGCGCATGCGGACGGCCGGGCAGGCGCTGCTCGACCGGTACGCGAACCTGCGGGCCGCCTTCGTCGACGACTCCGCGGGCGAGCCGCACCAGTTGATCGTCGACGGCGTGGAACTGCCTTGGCGACACGTCGACTTGAGTGATCTGTCGGAGGACGAGCGCGCGGCGGCGTTCGCTCGGCTGCTCGCCGAGGACCAGGCCGACCACTTCGACCCGGCCGTGCCCCCGCTGCTGCGGATGTGTCTGGTCACGATGGACGACGGCCGCTCCGAACTCGTCTTCAGCGCGCATCACGTGCTGTACGACGGCTGGTCCTTCCCCACGCTCATCCAGGACCTGCTGCGGCTGTACGGCACCCACGGCGACCCGGCCGACCTGCCCCGTGTCCGCGGCTACCGCGAGTTCCTGGCCTGGCTCGCCCGGCAGGACCACGAGGAGGCGGCCCGCGCCTGGGCCCGGGAGCTCGACGGCGTCGAGGAGCCCACCCTGCTGGCCCCCGGCACTCCCGAAGCCCCGAGCCGCGCCGAACCCGGCATGGTCGAAGTGCCGCTCCCGGCCGAGGAGTCCCGCACCCTGTCCCGGCGCGCCGCCGAACTGGGCATCACCCTGAACACCCTCGTACAGGGCGCCTGGGCCCTGACCCTGGGCCGGTTGACCGGCCGTCAGGACGTGACGTTCGGCGCCACGGTGTCCGGGCGCCCGCCGTCCGTCACCGGCGTCGACGCCATGGTCGGCCTGTTCATCAACACCCTGCCGGTTCGTGTCGCGACCCACCCCGGCCAGAGCCTCGCCGAGCTCCTGACCACGCTCCAGGACCGCCAGGCCGCCCTCCTCGACCACCAGCACCACGGCCTCGGCGAGATCCAGCGGGCCGCAGGCCTGACCTCCCTCTTCGACACGATGGTCGGGTTCGACTCCTATCCGGTCGACACCGTGTCCCTCGCCGACGCGTACGCGGCCGCGGGCGTCGCGGTCTCCGGCATCAGCGCGGTGAGCGGGACCCACTACCCGCTCACGGTGATCGCCGACGCCGAGCCGCAGTTGCGCCTGATCCTCCAGTACCAGCACCACGCCTTCGACCGCGCCGCCGTGACGGCGGTCGCCGGGCGGTTCGCCCGCGTCCTTCGGCAGCTCGCCGCGGACCCGCACGTGCCGGTCGGGCGCGTGGACACGCTCACGCCGGGCGAGCGGGAGCAGGTCCTGCACGGGTTCAACGGCACCGTCATGCCCACGCCGGAGCGCACCCTGCCCGAGCTGTTCGAGCGGCAGGCGGCGGCCACACCGGACGCGGTCGCCGTCGTGCACGGCGACGACTCGTGGACGTACCGAGAACTGGACGCGCGGGCCAACCGCGTCGCCCACTGGCTGCTCGCGCAGGGCATCGGCGCCGAGCAGCTCGTCGGCACCGCGCTGCCCCGCTCAGCCGACCTGGTCGCCGCCGTCCTCGGCATCGCCAAGGCGGGCGCCGCCCATCTGCCCCTCGACCCCCAGTATCCGGCCGACCGCATCACGTACCTCACCGGTGACGCGCGCCCCGCCCTCACCCTCACCACCCGCGAGACCGCCCGCCGTCTGCCCGACCACCTGCCCACGCGCCTCGTCACCATCGACGCGCCGGACGTCCGGTCGGCGTGGGAGCAGTCCGCCGCGACGGCTCCCACCGACGCCGACCGTACCGCCCCGCTCACGCCCGCCCACACGGCGTACGTCATCTACACCTCGGGGTCCACGGGGCAGCCGAAGGGCGTCACCGTCACCCACGCCGGTCTGGCGGGGCTCGGCTCGGCCCTTGCCGCTCGGGCGCGGGTCACCCCGGACAGCCGCGTCCTGCAACTGTCGTCGGCGAGCTTCGACGCGTCGGTCCTCGAATACGCGATGGCTCTGTGCGCGGGTGCCGCCCTTGTCGTTCCGGGCCAACCACGGCTCGCGGGCGCCGAGTTGGCGACCGCCCTGGCCGAGCACCGCATCACGCACGCCTTCATCCCGCCGTCCGTCCTCGCGACCCTCCCGCCCGACGCCCCCGACTCCCTCACCGACCTGCGCGACCTCATGGTCGGCGCCGAGGCCTGCCCGCCCGACCTGGCAGCCCGCTGGGCTCCGGGGCGACGGCTCCTCAACGGATACGGCCCCACCGAGATCACCGCCCTGGCCACCATCAGCCACCCCATGACCGACGGCCAGGTCCCGATCGGCGTCCCCCTGCCCAACTCCCGTCTGCACGTGCTCGATCAGCACCTCAACCTCACGCCTCCGGGCGCACCCGGTGAGCTGTACGTCGAGGGCAGCGGCCTTGCCCGCGGCTACCTCGGTCGGTCCGCGCTCACGGCCACCCGCTTCGTCGCCAACCCTTATGGCGAGCCCGGCTCGCGCCTCTACCGCACCGGCGACCTCGTCCGCTGGGCCGACGGCCAGCTCCACTACCTCGGCCGCACCGACGACCAGGTCAAGATCCGCGGCTTCCGCATCGAACCCGGCGAGATCCAGAACGCGCTCACCGCCCAACCCGGCGTCAGCCAGGCTGTAGTGACGGCACGCCAGGACGGGACGGACGGCCGGCGTCTCGTCGCCTACGTCGTGCCCGCCGCGCCCGGCGAACTCTCCCTGCCCGCCCTCCGCAAGGCCCTCCACGAGCGCCTGCCCTCGTACATGGTGCCCGCCGCCTTCGTCACCCTCGACGCGATCCCGCTGACGACGAACGGCAAGGTCGACCGCCGCGCCCTGCCCGCCCCGGACCGGGCGGCGGGCGGCGCGGGCCGGGCGCCGCGCTCCTCGCTGGAGGAGACGCTGTGCGCGCTGTACGCCGACACCCTGGACGCGGCCGTCGTGACCGTCGACGACAGCTTCTTCGACCTGGGCGGGCACTCGCTGCTCGCCACGAAGCTCATCAGCCGGATCCGCACGGCCCTGGGCGTCGAGGTGTCGCTGCGCACGCTCTTCACGCATCCCACGGTCGCCGGGCTCGCCGCGCATCTGGACGGTCCGTCGGTGACTCAGGCGCCGCTGGTGCGCGTGGCCCGGCGGCCGGAGCGGCTTCCGCTGTCGTACGCCCAGCAGCGACTGTGGTTCCTGCACCGCCTGGAGGGGCCTTCGGCGACGTACAACATGCCGTTCGTGCTGCGGCTTTCGGGGCGGGTCGATGTCGCGGCCATGGAGGCGGCCGTGCACGACCTCGCCGTCCGGCACGAGACGCTGCGCACCGTGTTCCCGATGGCCGACGGCAAGCCGCATCAGCGCGTCCTCGGCCCGGACGAGGCGCGGCAGCCGCTGCGCGTGCGGCGGGTGCCGGACGGCTCGGAGCTGCGCGACGCCGTCGACGGGGCCGCGCGGTACGCCTTCGACCTGGCATCCGAAGTGCCCTTGCGGGCCTGGCTGTTCGAGGCGGGCGACGACGAGTCCGTGCTGGTTCTGGTGGTCCATCACATCGCCGGTGACGGCTGGTCCCTCGCACCGCTCGCGCGGGACCTCGCGGCCGCCTACACCGCCCGGTGCGCGGGGGCGGCACCCGACTGGGCGCCCTTGCCGGTGAGTTACGTCGACTACACGTTGTGGCAGCGTGAACTCCTCGGCTCCGACGACGATCCGGGGAGCCGGTTCAGCGAGCAGTACGCCTACTGGGCACGGCAGTTGGCCGCTCTGCCCGAGCAGGTGTCGATCCCCGCGGACCGGCCGCGCCCGGCCGCCCCCTCCTATGAGGGCGGCCTCGTCAGGCACTCCCTGGACGCCGGGCTCCACCAGGGCATCACCGACCTCGCGCGGGCCGCCGGGGCCACGCCGTTCATGGTGCTGCAGGCCGCGATGGCGGCGCTGCTCACCCGGCTCGGCGCGGGCACGGACATTCCCGTCGGCAGCGGTGTCGCCGGGCGCACCGACGAGGGCCTGAAGGACCTGGTCGGTCTTTTCGTCAACACGTTCGTGCTGCGTACGGACACCTCGGGCGACCCCTCGTTCGAGGAACTGCTCGCGCGGGTGCGGGAGACGAGTCTGGCGGCGTACGCGCACCAGGACATTCCCTTCGAGGGCCTGGTGGAGCGGCTCAACCCGCAGCGCTCCACCTCCCACCACCCGCTGTTCCAGATCGCCCTGGTGCTGCAGAACAACGAGGAGGCGCGCTTCGAGCTGCCGGGCCTTCGCGTGCGCACCGAGACCACCGGCACCGGCACCGCCCGCCACGACGTGCTGCTCAGCCTCTCCGAGACATTCGGGCCCGCCGAGAACTTCGGGCCCTCCGAGACCTTCCGGGACCGCGCCGCGCCCGCCGGTGTCACCGTCGACGTCGAGTACGCCACGGACCTCTTCGACCGCGGGACCGTCGAGGCGTTCGTCGCCCGCTGGGAGCGGCTGCTGCGGGCCGTGGTGGCCGACCCCGGGCTGCGCGTCGGCGCCGCCGAGCTGCTCACCGGGGCCGAGCGCGAGCAGCTCCTCCAGGTGCGGGGGCGGGCCGACGAGGACGTGCCGACGGCGACCTGGCCCGCGCTGTTCGAGGCCGCCGTGCGCGCGGCCCCGCACGCGCCCGCCGTGGAGTCGGCCGAACTCACGTGGTCGTACGCGGAGTTGAACTCCTACGCGAACCGGATCGCGCACTGGCTCATGGGCCGGGGCATCGGCCCCGAGCAGCTCGTGGGCGTGGCGCTGCCGCGTTCGTGCGAGCAGGTGGCGGCCGTGCTCGGCATCACCAAGGCGGGCGCCGCCTATCTGCCCGTCGACCCCGACTATCCGGCGGACCGCGTCGCGTACATCGCCGAGGACGCCCGTCCCGCGCTGATCCTCACCGACCGCGCCACGGCCCGGAGCCTGCCCGAGGGGCTGCCGCTGGTCGCCGTGGACGCGCCCGAGCTGCGGGCGGCATGGGTGCGGGCGGCCACCACCGACCCCACCGACGCCGACCGCACCACCCCGCTCACGCCCGCCCATCCCTCGTACGTCATCTACACCTCGGGCTCCACGGGCCGCCCCAAGGGTGTCGCGCTCACCCACGCGGGCCTCGCCCCGCTGCGCGCCACGCAGCTCCGGGACCTGGCGCCGGGGCTCGGCGCGCGGGTCCTCCAGTCGGCGTCGACCAGCTTCGACGTGGCGGTGTGGGACCTGCTGATGGGTCTCACCACCGGCGCCACCCTGGTCCTGCCCGAACAGCGGCGGCTCGCCGGGGACGAGCTGGCCCGCACGCTGGCCGAGCGGCGCGTCACGCACGCCACGCTGCCGCCGTCCGTCGTCGGCACGCTCCCCGCCGACGCCCCGCGGACGCTCACCGGGCTGCGGGTCCTCACGGTGGCCGGTGAGGCCTGCCCGCCGGAGCTGGCCGCGCGGTGGGCGCCGGGCCGCCGCCTCATGAACGGATACGGGCCCACCGAGATCACCTGCGACGCGACCATGGCTCAGCTCACCGACGGGTCCCGGGTCGCCATCGGCACTCCCGCCGTCGACACGCGTCTGTACGTCCTCGACGAGCGGCTCGGCCTCACACCGCCCGGGGCGCCCGGTGAGCTGTACGTCGCGGGGCCGGGGGTCGCCCGCGGCTATCCGGGCCGGGCGGGGCTGACCGCGGAGCGGTTCGTCGCCGATCCGTACGGGCCCGCGGGCTCCCGCATGTACCGCACCGGCGACCTGGTGCGGTGGGCGGCCGACGGGCAGCTGGAGTACCTGGGCCGCGGCGACGAGCAGGTCAAGATCCGCGGCTTCCGGGTCGAGCCGGGCGAGGTCCAGGCGGCCCTGACCGACCAGCCCGCCGTCGCCCGTGCCGTCGTCACCACCCACGACGCGGGCGACGGCGACCGGCAGTTGATCGCGTACGTGGTGCCCGCGGCCGACGAGGCCTCCGCCGACCGGCACGTCACCGAGTGGCAGTCCATCTACGACTCCGTGTACGCCGAGACGCCCGCGCTGCCCCTCGGCACCGACTTCCACGGCTGGAACAGCACGTACACGGGCAGTGCGCTGCCGGAGGCCGAGATGCGGGAGTGGCGCGACGCCACCGTCGCCCTCATCCGCGAGCAGCGGCCCCGCGACGTCCTGGAGATCGGGGCCGGTTCGGGCCTGCTCCTCGGTCCGCTCGCGCCGACCGTGGCGTCGTACTGGGCGACCGACCTGTCCGCCGCTTCCGTGGACCGGCTGACCGCGCAGACCCGGCACTGGGACCACGTCCATGTGCGCCATCAGCCCGCGCACGACTTCACCGGGCTGCCCGAGGGCCACTTCGACACGATCGTCCTGAACTCGGTGATCCAGTACTTCCCCACACGCCGCTATCTGACGGACGTCCTGGACCAGGCCCTCCGGCTCCTCGCGCCGGGCGGCCGCGTCATCGTCGGCGACGTACGCCACCACGGCCTGCTGCCCGCCCTGCGCACCGCCGCCCACGCACCCCGGTCCACCGTCACCACGACACCGGGGCTGTACGACACCGTCCAGCACGCCGTGCTCACCGAGGAGGAACTCCTCGTCCACCCGGCCTACTTCACCGACCTCGCGGCCCGCGACGCGGCCACCACGGGCGCCGACATCCGCCTCAAGCACGGCGCCGCCCACAACGAACTCACCCGCCACCGCTACGACGTCGTCCTGCACACCGCGCCCCGCCCCGCCGACCTCGGCACCGTATTCGCCGTCCCGTGGCCCGAGGAGTGCGGTCCCGACGACCTGGCCGCCACCCTGACCGCCCTGACGGCCACCGCCCGGGGCCCGCTGCGGGTCACCGGCATCCCGAACGCCCGCCTGACCCGCGAGGTCGCCGCCCACCGAGCCGCGGCCAATCACACCCCGCTGGACCACATCCGCCGCCTCCTCGCCCACGCCGACCCCGCGGCCGTCGACCCCGAGGCCGTCCACCGGTGGGCGGCGGCGCACGGCCACGCGGTGCGCACCACGTGGGACGCGCAGGGTCTGGACGCCTTCGACGCGCTGATCCTTCCGCCGGGCGACGGCGAGCCCGGTGCGTACGTCGGCACGTACGACTCCCCCACCCGGCCGGCCGCGTTCACCAACACGCCCGCGGGCACTGCGGCGACGGCGGGTCTGCTCAGCACCGTGCGCCAGAGCCTGCGGGAGCGGCTTCCGGCACATCTGGTGCCGTCGGCGCTGATCCCCATCACGGAGGTGCCGCTCACCCCCAACGGGAAGATCAACTACCGTGCCCTGCCGGGGCCCGACCACCGCTCGTCCGGGGACGGCCGTGCGCCGCGCACCCCGCGCGAGGAGATCCTGTGCGCGCTGTTCGCCGAGACCCTGGCCCTGCCCGCACCCGCGACCATCGACGACAACTTCTTCGACCTGGGCGGCCATTCGCTGCTCGCCACGAAGCTCATCAGCCGCATCCGCGCGAGCCTGGACGCCGAGCTGCCGCTGCGGCTGCTCTTCGCCCACCCCACGGTCGCCGGTCTCGCCCCGCACCTCGACTCGGCCGCGCACGCCCAGGCCCCGCCTACCCCGACGGATGAGCGGCCCGAATGCCTGCCGCTGTCGTTCGCCCAGCAGCGCCTGTGGTTCCTGCACCGCCTGGAGGGCCCGTCGGCGACGTACAACATGCCGTTCGTGCTGCATCTGAACGGTGAACTCGACGTGGCGGCACTGGAGTCGGCGCTTGCCGACGTCGTCGCACGCCACGAGACCCTGCGCACCGTCTTCCCGGTGGCCGACGGAACGCCGTACCAGCGCGTCCTCGACCCGCGGGAGGCGGGCGCGGGCCTCGAAGTGCGGCGGATCCGCGAGGACGAACTGGCCGGGGCCGTCGCCGCCGCCGCGCGGCACGCCTTCGACCTCGCCGCCGAACCACCGCTGCACGCACGCCTGTTCACGATCAGCCCGTCCCGGTCCGTGCTCGCGCTCGTGCTCCATCACATCGCCGCCGACGGCTGGTCCCTGACCCCGCTCACCCGGGATCTGACCACCGCCTACACCGCGCGGCTCGCGGGCGAGGAACCCGACTGGGCGCCACTGCCGGTGAGTTACGCCGACTACACCCTGTGGCAGCACGGGCTTCTGGGCGACGACAAGGACCCGGACAGCGTCATCAGCGCCCAGCACGCCTACTGGGCCGAGCAGCTCGCCGGACTGCCCGAGCAGGTCACCGTCCCCGCCGACCGGCCTCGTCCGGCGGCGCCCGCCCACACCGGCGACTTCGTCCGGTTCGACCTCGACGCCCAACTCCACCAGGGTGTGGCCGACTTGGCCCGCTCTTCGGGCGTCACCGTGCAGATGGTGCTGCAGGCCGCGATGGCCGCGCTCCTGACCCGGCTCGGCGCGGGCACCGACATCGCCATCGGCTCGCCGATCGCGGGACGCACCGACGCGAGCCTCGACGACCTCGTCGGGTTCTTCGTGAACACGCTCGTGCTGCGCACGGACACCTCCGGCAACCCGGCCTTCACCGAGCTGCTCCAGCAGGTGCGCGAGACCAGCCTCGCCGCCTACAGCCACCAGGACGTGCCGTTCGAGAGCCTCGTCGAGAAGCTGAACCCGCCGCGCTCCGCCTCCCGGCACCCGCTGTTCCAGGTCGCCCTCGCGCTGCAGAACAACGCGGAGGCCCACTTCGACCTGCCCGGCCTGCGCATCCGCACGGAGGGCGCGGCCACCGGCACGTCCCGCTACGACCTGCTGCTCACGCTCGCCGAGACCTTCGAGAACGGCGCCGACGGCGTGGCCGCGCCCGCCGGTCTCACGATCGGCGTCGAGTACTCCACCGAGCTGTTCGACGCGGCGACCGTCGAGGCGTTCGTCGGCCGCTGGCGGCGGCTCCTGGCCGCCGTGGTCGCCGACCCGGCGCTGCGCGTCGGCGCCGCCGATCTGCTCACGGCGGCGGAACGCGACCAGCTCCTCTCCGGGCAGGTCCGGCCGGACGGGGACAGCGAGGACAACGCCCCCGAACCCCTGACCCTGGCCGCCCTGTTCCAGGCCACGACCCATGCGGCACCGGACGCGTGTGCGGTGACCGACAGTCAATACACGTGGACGTACGCGGAGTTGAACTCCCACGCGAACCGGATCGCGCACTGGCTCATGGGCCAGGGCATCGGACCCGAGCAGCTCGTGGCCGTGGCCCTGCCCCGCTCCTGCGCGCAGGTCGCCGCCGTCCTCGGCATCGCCAAGGCGGGCGCCGCCCACCTGCCCGTCGACCCCACGTATCCGGCCGACCGCATCACGTACCTCACCGAGGACGCCCGGCCCGCCCTGATCCTCACCGACCGGGACACGGCCCGCGGCCTCCCGCCGGGGCTGTCCGGCCGTCTCGTCGCCGTCGACGCGCCGCAGGTGCGGGCCGCCTGGGCACAGGCGCCCGCCTCCGACCCCACCGACGCCGACCGCACCACCCCGCTCACGCCCACCCACACGGCGTACGTCATCTACACCTCGGGCTCCACCGGGCGGCCGAAGGGCGTCACCGTCACCCACACCGGACTCGCCGGACTCGGTGCCGCGCTCGTCGAGCGCGCCCGGGTGACCGCGGGCAGCCGCGTCCTGCAGCTGTCCTCGGTCAGCTTCGACGCGTCCGTACTGGAGTACGCGATGACGTTCCGCGCGGGCGCGATGCTCGTCGTACCGGACCAACAACGCCTGGCAGGCGCCGAGTTGGCCGACGCCCTCGCCGAACACCGCATCACGCACGCCTTCATCCCGCCGTCCGTCCTCGCCACCCTCCCCCCGGACGCCCCGGACACCCTCACCGACCTGCGCGACCTCATGGTCGGCGCCGAGGCCTGCCCACCCGACCTGGCAGCCCGCTGGGCACCCGGACGACGGCTCCTCAACGGATACGGCCCCACCGAGACCACCGCCCTGGCCACCATCAGCCACCCCATGACCGACGGCCAGGTCCCCATCGGCGTCCCCCTGCCCCACACCCGCCTGCACGTCCTGGACGAACACCTCGGCCTGGCACCGCCCGGCATCCCCGGTGAGCTGTACGTCGAGGGCGCCGGGCTTGCCCGCGGCTACCTGGACCGGTCCGCGCTCACCGCCACCCGCTTCGTCGCCAACCCCTACGGCGAGCCCGGCTCGCGCCTCTACCGCACCGGCGACCTCGTCCGCCGGGCACCCGACGGCCAGCTCCACTACCTCGGCCGCACCGACGACCAGGTCAAGATCCGCGGCTTCCGCATCGAACCCGGCGAGATCCAGAACGCACTCACCGCCCAACCCGCCGTCAGCCAGGCCGTGGTGATCACACGTCAGGACGCGGTGGGCGACCGGCGACTCATCGCCTACGTCGTCCCGGCCACGCCCGGCGAACTGCCCCTGCCCGCCCTCCGCAAGGCCCTCCAGGAGCGGTTGCCGTCGTACATGGTGCCCGCCGCCTTCGTGCCCCTCGACGAGTTCCCCCTCACCCGCAACGGGAAGGTCGACCGCCACGCCCTGCCCGAGCCGGGGCTTCCCGCGAGCACGGGCGGGCGGGCGCCGCGTTCGCCGCGGGAGGAGATCCTGTGCACGCTGATCGCCGAGGTCCTCGGCGTCGCTGAAGTCGGCGTCGACGACAGCTTCTTCGACCTCGGCGGGCACTCGCTGCTCGCCACGACCCTCATCAGCCGCATCCAGGCCACCCTGGGCGCCGAGATCCCGCTGCGCGCCGTCTTCGCGCACGCCAGCGCCGCCCGGCTCGCCGACTATCTGGCCGACGGGACGGACGGCGACAGCTCCCTGGACATCCTGCTGCCGCTGCGCACCAGCGGGGAACTGCCGCCGCTGTTCTGCGTGCACCAGGGCGGCGGCGACTGCTGGAGCTACGCCAACCTGCTGCCGCTGCTCAGCTCCGACTTCCCCGTGTACGGGCTGCAGTCACGGATGCTGCGACAGCCCGACGCCGTGCCCGGCAGCATCGACGAGATCGCGGCGGACTGCGTCGAGCAGATGCGGCGCGTCCAGCCCACGGGCCCGTACCACCTGCTCGGGCACTCCTTCGGCGGCATCGTGTCGCACGCGATGGCCGCCCTGCTCCAGCGGTCCGGCGAACACGTCGAGGTCATCGTGTCCCTTGACAGCGAGCCCGCGCGGCCGGTCCCGGCCGGGGAGCTGGAGCAGATGGACGACACCGGGCGCATCTACGCGACGCTCCTGGAACTGATGGGCGCCGACCCGGGCGTCGAGCGGCTCAGCTACGAGGAGTTCACCGAGGTCGCGCGGACCACCGGCACGGCGCTCGGCTCGCTCTCCGAGGAGGAGGTGGCGGCGCTGGTGCGGCGTACGGGGCACTTCGTGCGCCTCGCCGGGCTGCACCGGCACGAACGGGTCGCCACGGACATGCTGCTGTTCGCGGCGACCGACCGGGAACCGCCGCTCATCACGGCGGACATGTGGCGGGGTCACGTCGACGGGGAGATCACCCGGCACCTGGTGCGGTCCAAGCACCACACGCTCGTCACACCGGACGTGCTGCGGACGCTGGTGCCGGTCATCGAGGAACGACTGCGCAGGCCGTCCGGAACAACTCGCTCCGGAACAGCTCGCCGAGAACCCGGCCCACGGCAGGGACCACCCCGCCTCCGGCCCACGCCCCGGTGACCGCCGGTCCCGGCGACTGCGCCGCGTACTCCCGTCCTGGCAGGACCACGCCGCGTCCTCCCGTCCCGGCGGGACTACGCCGCGTGCTCCCCGTACGTGCTCTCGTCCTGCCCCAGGCAGTCCAGGAGTTCGTCCAGGCTGACCCGCTCCTCGCCGGGCGGCACGACCGCGTGGGCGGTGGCCAGGAACGCGGTGAGGTCGGCCGCGGCGGCGTGCAGCACGGCGTGGCTGCGGCCCGCCGGGCCCGGGGTGCCGAGCAGTTCGATGCGTACGCCGTCGCCGCGCTCCGGGTCCGAGGTCGGTGCGACGCGCACGTCGCCCTCGCCGGCCGGGCGTGCGCAGCCCACGGTGAGCAGGTCCCGGTCCAGGCGCCAGCGCGTCACCTCGTCGCCGTCGCAGTAGAACGTCATGGTGACCGCGAAGGGATCCGCGGCCGCGTACGCGAAGTCGGCGGACAGGGGCGCGCGCCCGCCGCCCTGCTCGCCGGTCTCGAGTTCCATGAACACCGTCGCTCTGACCTCGGCCTCCACGGCGTGCCTCCAGTGGTTGGGGGTGTGAACCCCGTATGCCCCGGGCGACGCCGGAGATGCGGGGGAATGACAGGGGGAAAGCGGGGGGGAACAGGTGGGACACAGGAGGCGGGCTACGCACCCTGTCGGTTCTTTTCCTTGATCAATAGGCTGGGCCGGCCAGGCAGTCGCCCTCCGAAGGAGCCCCGTGTCCACTGCTCAGCCGATACCGGACATTCTCTCGCCCGAGTTCGCGGCCGATCCCTACCCCGTCTACCGCGCCATGCGGGAACACACCCCGCTGCTGTGGCACGAACCGACCAAAAGCTACATCGTGTCGCGCTACGAGGATGTCGCCCGCGTTTTCAAGGACAAGGAGTCGCAGTTCACCACCGAGAACTACGACTGGCAAGTGGAGCCCGTCCACGGTCGTACGATCCTCCAGCTCAGCGGGCGCGAACACGCCGTGCGCCGCGCCCTGGTGGCCCCGGCCTTCCGCGGCAGTGAGCTGCAGAACACATTCCTGCCGGTGATCCGCCGCAACTCCGAGGAACTGATCGACGCGTTCCGCGACCGCGGCTCCGCCGACCTCGTCGCCGACTACGCCACCCGCTTCCCGGTGAACGTGATCGCCGACATGCTGGGCCTGGACAAGGCCGACCACGCCCGCTTCCACGGCTGGTACACCACCGTCATCGCCTTCCTCGGCAACCTCGCGGGTGACCCCGAGGTGACCGCGGCGGGCGAGCGGACCCGGGTGGAGTTCGCCGAGTACATGTTCCCGGTGATCGCCCGGCGCCGGGAGAACCCCGGCACCGACCTGCTGTCCACGCTGTGCGCCGCCGAGGTCGACGGGGTGCGGATGAGCGACGAGGACATCAAGGCGTTCTGCAGCCTGCTGCTCGCGGCGGGCGGCGAGACCACCGACAAGGCGATCGCCGGCATCTTCGCGAACCTGCTCACGCACCCCGAGCAGCTCGCCGCCGTGCGCGAGGACCGCTCGCTGATCGAGCGGGCCTTCGCCGAGACGCTGCGCCACACCCCGCCGGTCCACATGATCATGCGTCAGACGGCGGCCGAGGTGGAGCTCGCGGGCGGCACCCTGCCCGCCGGGGCCACCGTGACCTGCCTCATCGGCTCGGCCAACCGGGACGGCGAGCGCTACAAGAACCCGGACCGCTTCGACATCTTCCGGGACGACCTGACGACGACCACCGCGTTCTCCGCGGCGGCCGACCACCTCGCGTTCGCCCTCGGGCGGCACTTCTGCGTGGGCGCGCTGCTGGCCCGTGCCGAGGTCGAGACGGGCGTCGATCAACTCCTGGACGCCATGCCGGATCTGCGGCTCGCCGACGGGTTCGTCCCCTCGGAGCAGGGCGTGTTCACCCGGGGACCGGCGTCCCTGCCCGTGGTGTTCACGCCCGTACCGCGCTGAGCAACGCCGTGCCGCCGCCGTCACTGCGCCACGGGCGTGAACTGCACCGGAAGCGCCGTGAGGCCGCGCATCCAGATCGACGGCCGCCAGGTGAGCTGTCCCGGGTCGACGGAGAGGACCAGGTCCGGAAGGCGCTCCAGGAGCGTCTCGACCGCCGTGCGCGCGATGACGTCGGCGAGCAGCGGCGCCGGGTAGGGGCAGCGGTGTTCGCCGTTGCTGAAGGACAGGTGGGCCGAGTTCTCGGAGCCCACCTGCGCGCCCGGCCAGATCTGCGGGTCGGCGTTGGCGGCGGCGAGGCCGAGGACGAGGCAGTCGCCCGCGCGGATGCGGCGCCCGCCGAGCTGGGTGTCGCGCACGGCCCAGCGCCCGATGAAGTTCTGCGTGGGCGTGTCCAGCCACAGGACCTCGTTGAGTGCCTGACTGACGCTCAGCCGGCCGCCGGAGACGTTGAGGGCGAACCGTTCGTCGGTAAGCAGCAGCCGCAGCGCGTTGCAGATCCAGTTGGCCGTGGGCTGCTGGGCGGCGGCGATGATCGAGATCAGGTCCTGGACGATCTCCTCGTCGGAGAGGCCCGCCGGGTGCTCCAGCATGCGCGAGGTGACGTCGGCCCCGGGGTTGCGCCGCCGCTCCTCGACCAGGTGGTGGACGCGCTCGCCGACGCGGACGTACGCCGCCACCGGGTCGTCGCCCTCGGCCGCGTCGAGGGACATCCGCAGGTCCTCGACGAGGGCCTCGGTGTCGGCGGCGCCGGGCGGCATGCCGACCATGTGGACGGCGGCGCGCATGGCGAGGGGGTGGGTGTAGACGCTCATCAGCTCGGCGTTGCCGCGCCCGGCGAAGGACGCGATGAGCTGGTCGGCGATGTACGCGCACTCGCGGCCGAGCTCGAACTGGTCGACGCTCTCCAGGGCTTCGGTGATGACGCCCGCGCGGCGGCGGTGCTCGGCGCCCTCGGTGAACAGGACGGAGGGCTGGTAGCCGACGAACGGCATCAGCGGCCAGTCGGCGGGGATGTCGTCCCACTGGTTCCAGCGCCGCGAGTCGCGGGCGAACAGCTCGTCGTGCGCGGTGACGTACGACACCTCGGAGTAGCCGAGGACGAGCCAGGCGGGCACGCCGCCGTCGAGCAGCACGGGCGCGACGGAGCCGTGCCTGGCGCGCATGTCGCGGTACAGGTCGAAGGGCGTCTGCTGGTACTCCAGGCCGCTGAGGGGCACCGCGTCGGGGTGGGCCGCGTGGGCGGGGCAGCCGGGCGGCGGGGTGCTCGGCCGCTGCCCGGTCACGGGTCCTGTCGCTTCGGTCATGCTGTCAGTTCCCGTTCCCGTGCCAGGTGGTGGAGGTGATCGACGAGGGTGATCAGCACGTCCTTGCCGGACGAGCGGACCCGGGCGTCGCACTCGATGAGGGGGACGTGGTCCGGCAGCGCGAGCGCGGCGCGTATCTCTTCGAGGGAATGGCGGGCCGTGTCGTCGTCGAAGCGGTTCACGGCGACGACGAAGGGCGTGCCGTGGTGTTCGAGCCGGTCGATGGCGTACCAGGACTCGTCCATTCTGCGGGTGTCCACGAGGACGACCGCGCCGAGCGTCCCGGAGAACAGCCGGTCCCACAGGAACCAGAAGCGCTTCTGTCCCGGCGCGCCGAACAGATAGAGCACCAGGCGGTCGTTGAGGCTGATGCGGCCGAAGTCGAAGGCGACGGTGGTGGTGTTCTTGCCGGTGGACTCGGGTACGCGGTCGACGTCGGCGCCCGCCTGCGTCATCACCTCTTCGGTGTTGAGCGGGCGGATCTCGCTGACCGAACGGACGAGGGTGGTCTTGCCGACGCCGAAGCCGCCCACCACGACGATCTTCAGGCCGGTTTCGGCCGTGTCGCGCAGCGGTGTCCGGGACGAGGGCAGCTCAGAGGTTGCGGAGCCCATGGAGCACCTCCGTGAGAAGAGCGGAATCGGGGAGCGCGGCGGAGGCCGCCACGCGGGGATGACGAGGGGTGATGCGGCCGGTCGCCTGGAGGTCCTCCAGGAGGATGCGGACGACGGTGATGGGCAGCGAGAGCTCCGCCGCGATCTCCACGACGGCCGTCGGGTGCCGGCACAGTTCGAGGATGCGCCGGTGCTCGGACTGCTGGCCGACGGCCGGTTCGCACTCGGCGACGATCAGCGTCACCAGGTCGAAGGAGCTGCCGTCGGAGCGGCTGCGGCCCCCGGTGACCGTGTAGAGCCGGTCGGGTTCGCCCACGTCGACGGGCCGCCGCGTCACGAGGCCGTGCTCCCGGGGCTGCTGGGCTTGCCGGGGTTCACGGTGCCCTGGGCGCGCGGCTCGGCCCGCAGGTGCTCGCCGATCTGGGAGACGAGCTGGCTCATCTGGTGGCCCACCACGCCGGGGTCGGCGTCCTCGTCGGCGATGACCGCGAGGTGCGCGCCCTGTCCGGCCTCCACGACGAAAAGCAGTCCGCCGTGGAACTCGGTCATCGAGTGCCGTACGCCGCCCGTGCCGTCGCCGAACTCCATGGAGGCGCCCTGGGCGAGCGCCTGGATGCCGGAGCAGATCGCGGAGAGCTGGTCGGCCTGGTCGAGGCCGAGGCCGGGGCTCCAGCACAGTTTCAGGCCGTCCCGGGAGAGCACGAGGGCGTGCCGGGTGCCGGGGGTGCCGTCGAGGAGGGTGTCCAGAAGCCAGTTCAGGCTGTTGTCAGTGGTCTGCATGTCGGTTCGGGCGATCACCGGGTGCGCGAACGCCCGTGCCTCCCTTTCGGTTTCGGGGCGGGGGTGGGGTACGTCGGGTGCCCTGGGGACGCGGCGTACGCGAGGTGCGGGACGCGTGCGGCGTACGAGGCGTACGCGGCCCGGGCGGGCCGCACCCCGGACGGGCGGGGCGTGTTCACTCGGCCCGCGGCGGCTCGGTCCCGTCGGCGGCCTCTGTGTTTTCGGCGGACTCGGCGGACTCGGCGGACTCGGCGGCGCGCCGGGAGCGGTGGAAGGCCCCGAAGCGGGCGCCCAGGTCGCGGGGCGGGCGCGGGGCCCCGCCCGTGGTCGCGCCGTCCGCGCCACCCGTGTCGGGGGCACCGTCCCGGCCACCTGAGGCGGCCGACTGCCCGGCGGCCGCCGCGGCCTGACGCTGCTGCAGCTCGGCGTGCGCGGCGGCCATGGTGCGGCCGGGCC
>NZ_BMNG01000001.1:680218-811799 GCF_014646335.1 Streptomyces lasiicapitis | reverse complement strand
CCGCGCCGCGTCCGGGCTCCGCGCCGCGTCCGGGCTCCGCGCCGCGTCCGGGCTCCGCGCCGCGTCCGGCTTCCCCGCCGTGTCCGGGTCCGTTGCCGCAGCCCCCGCAGCCGGGGTCGCCGCCGGTCCCTGACCGCCCGCCAGGTCCGGGTACGGGCCGGGCGCCTCGTCCGGCCTCCGCGCCGTGCCCGGGTTCTTCGCCGTCACCGAGTCCCGTGCCGCGTCCGCGTCTTTCGCCACGACCGATCCCCTCGCCGCGGCCGAGTCGCTTGCCGTGTCCAGGTCCGTCGCCGCAGCCGGACCCCTCACCGCAGCCGGGTCCTTGGCCGTGGCCCGCGCCGACGGCCCCTGGCAGCCCGCCGCTTCCGCGGCCGCCCCCGGCCCCCGGCCCGCCGCCCGATCCGGCAGTCCCGCCGACTCCGCCTCTGCCGCCGACTTCCCGTCTCCGCCCGGCGCCGGCCCTGTCCCCGCCCCACCCCCCGGGTCCGCGACCGCCGACCCGGCCGGGCCGCCCTCCGGGACCTGGTCGGCCGCCTCCTGGTCGAAGGCCACCGTCCCCGCCGTCTTCCGCGCGGCCTTCCGCGGCCCCGCCTCGCCGGTGCGGGGATCGGCGTCGTGGCCCTCGGCCAGCCCCGCCAGGAAGTGGGCGTACGCCACGCGGCTGTGTCCGCGAGGGTGTTTGCGGCCCGACTCCCAGGCGCGGACGGTGTCGCGGGAGACGCCGACCTCCGCGGCGACCTGGGCCTGGCTCAGCGACCTCGCCTCACGCAGCCTGCGGCGTTCCTTGGGCGCCGGGAGCGAGGGCGGACCCCCCTGCCCGAGCGAAGCCGAGCGCTTGGGGGCGGCAGGGCTCTGGGACATGGCTAGCCGATCCGTCGTACGAAAAAGTACATAAACGTATATTGAGCGACACATCGGGCATTCGCCCGTTACGCGGAGAAAGCGCGTGTCGTTGGGACCATGACCGCGTGACCCATATGACCGATGACGCTGGTTCTCTGACGCTCTATCGGAAGCAGACGGCGCCGGGCCTCGGTACCTGCGTGCTCGGCGGGGCGATCGCCGCGGGCCTCGGGCTCGGCGCGTTCGCGGTGCTCGTGATGGGGCTGTGGATCAGCTCGCCGTATCCGGACAGCGGACCGGGCGGCGCGCTGCACGTCGCGGCCGCGCTGTGGCTGCTCGCGCACGGCACCGAGCTGGTCCGCACCGAGACGCTGTCCGGCGTACCCGCGCCGGTGGGCGTCACGCCATTGCTGCTGCTCGTCCTCCCTGCCTGGCTGGTGCACCGCGCGGCGCGCGACGCGGCGGACCCGGACGAGCGGGCGATGGGAGCGCGGACCGCCCTGGTGGGCGTGGTCGGCGGCTATCTGCTGGTGGCGACGGCCGCGACGGTGTACGCGGCGGGCGGTGAGCTGCGGCCCTCGTGGCTGAGCGTCCTTGCACACGTGCCGCTGCTCGTCGCGGGCGCGGCGGGGTTCGGTGTGTGGACGGCGCACGGGCGGCCGCCGGGGCCGCTGCCGGGGGTGGTGCGGCGCGCGGTGGACCGGCTTCCGGTTCCGGGTGCGGTACGTCGCTTCGTACGGGAACGGGGGGCCGCCGTGGGACGGGCCGCCGCCGCGGGCACCGCGGTGCTCGTCGGCGGGGGAGCGCTGCTCGTCGGGGTGGCGGTGGTGCTGCACGGCGGGTTGGTGCGGGACGCGTTCCTGGACGTCACCACGGTGTGGTCGGGGCGGTTCGCGGTGCTCGTGCTGGCGTTGGCGCTGGTGCCGAACGCGGCGGTGTGGGGGGCGGCGTACGGGCTCGGGCCCGGGTTCGTGCTGGGGACCGGGACGGTGGTGGGGCCGCTCGGCGCGGACGCGGCGCCGATGCTGCCCGCGTTTCCGCTGCTCGCGGCGGTGCCGCAGGCGGGGGGCGGGTCGCCGCTCACGTGGGTGGTGGGGGTGGTGCCGGTGGTGGCCGGGGCGGTGCTCGGGTGGTTCCTGGCTCGGGCGGCGACGCCCGCGCCTGCTTCCGCTTCGGGTGGGGAGGCCCCTTGGTCCGTGGGGCGGACGGCCCTGGGGGCCGGGGTGGCCGCGGTGCTCTGCGGGGTCGGCTGCGCCGGGCTCGCGGGGATGGCCGGGGGGCCGATGGGGGTGCGGGTGCTTGCCGAGTTCGGGCCGGTGTGGTGGTTCACCGGGGTGGCGGCGGTGGCGTGGACCGGGGTGGTGGGGGTGCCGGTGGCCTTGGGGGTGCGGTGGTGGCGGCTGCGGGTGCGGGTTCGGGCGGGGGCGCCCGAGGGAGAGCGGCGGCGCTGGAATTGGGGTCGAGTTCTGTGGTGGCGGAAGCGGGATGTGGCCGTCGGCGGTGAGGCGGTTGTTCCGGAGCCGCCCACGGTCCCGCCCGTGGCCCTGCCTGTGCTTCCGCCTGTGCTCCCACCCGCGGAAATGGAGCCGTACGACTTCCTGCCCCCGCCCGAGCCACGTGACCCCTTGTCGTGACGCGAACGGTTGGCGAACCGGTGCCGTAGTTGTGTATGATCATGGCACAACTTCGGTGCACAGCACGGGAGTCGCGCGTCTGTGGTCCAAGGAAAGACGCCCATCATCCGATGGGAAATGTAGGTGCAAGGCCTGCCGGGCGCTCCACACACGAAGGTCCCCTCACGGGTGAAGTGAGGGGACCTTCGTCGTTGTGCGTGGCGGTGCGTGAGGCGTCCGCGCCGCGCCCCGAGCGGGGGTGCGGCGCGGACGTGCGCGTCAGTCGCGGTCCGTCAGGAGCGGGCGCAGCTGCTTCGGGAGCAGGTCCTCGCAGGACTGGCGGGACGTCGTGGTCAGGGCGTCGTCACGGCACGTGTAGTAGTCCCGGTAGATGAGCTGCGCGGCGAACGTCGCGAGCACCATCACAAGCGCCAGCGAAGCCGTGACCAGGCCGCTGATCGCAGCCGTCGTCTGCGGCCGCGAGCCCCGCCCGGAGCCGTTGGACGCCCCGGCCCCCGCCGCGCCCCCGGAAGCGGGAGCACCGCCCGCCGCCCCCTGCGCGGCCGCGGGCACCGGAGCCGTCGGGTCGGCGAGCCGCGGCTTGGCCCGCAGCGCGCTGATCGCCCAGTGCAGGCCGAGCGCGCCGAGCAGCAACGCCACGTACTGCCAGCCGAAGAGCGCGAAGAAGAACGCCCACATGCCGGAGAGCAGCGCGTAGCGGGCGCGGCGCTGGGCCGGGTCCGTCGGGTCCCAGCGCATGCCGCCGCCCGACCCGCCCGAACCGCCGGAGCCGGAACCCTCGGGGCCCTGACCGCGGGGCCGCTCGCCGAAGCCGCCGTCCGAGGACCGTCCGGGCTGCCGGTCGCTCCACTGGCTGCCCCAGGGCGAGTCGTCCCGGCCGCCGTCGCCGCCGTTGTCGCCGTTTCCGTCGGACCCCTGCCCGCTCTTGGGCCGCCGCGGCTGCCAGGGCCGCTCCGGCGTGCCCTCGGGCGGCGGCGCGAACGGGTTGTCGTCGGAGGACCCGTTGTTTCCGGAAGATCCACCGGACCCGGAAGACCCACCGGCCCCAGAGGCCCCGGAGGACCCGCCGGAGTCCCGCGGCGGCGAAGAAGGCTGCCCGCCCCCGTCCCGCAGCAGGGGAGACCCCACCCGCCCGTCGCGTGTCGAGCCCTGCGTGCGGGACGGTTCGTACGCGAAGGGCAGCGGGAGGCGGAGGCTACGGTCCGGCATCAGGTGTGCGTCTTCCCCTTGATAGAGCTCGGCGGCCCGGTTCGGCGGACCGGGCAACTCGGCGATGAAGCTTGGCAACTCGGTGTTCAGGAGTCTGCCCCCACAGACGCTACCTTCCGGCCGCGCCCCCGTCCCGTGAGGGGCCGTCCGGTGTGCCGGTATCGTTGCTGCCGGTCGGCCGCTTCGTAGGGTTCCCCGTATCGGGGAGTACGAAGCCTTCGTACGACCGTACAAAGAAAGCTCCCGAGAAAGGGCCCCGCCGTGGCCAAGGCCAAGCGCCTCGTCGTGCTGGTCTCCGGATCAGGTACGAATCTGCAGGCACTGCTCGACGCCATCGCGGAGCACGGGGCCGACGCCTACGGCGCCGAGATCGTGGCCGTCGGCGCCGACCGGACCGGCATCGCGGGCCTGGAGCGCGCCGAGCGCGCGGGCCTGCCGACGTTCGTGTGCCGGGTGAAGGACTACGCGAGCCGCGACGAGTGGGACCGCGCGCTCGCCGAGGCCACCGCGGCGCACGCGCCCGACCTGGTCGTGTCGGCCGGCTTCATGAAGATCGTCGGGAAGGAATTCCTGGCCCGGTTCGGCGGCCGCACGGTGAACACGCACCCGGCGCTGCTGCCCAGTTTTCCGGGGGCCCACGGCGTACGCGACGCGCTCGCGTACGGCGCGAAGGTCACCGGCTGCACCGTCCACTTCGTCGACGACGGCGTCGACAGCGGCCCGATCATCGCGCAGGGCGTGGTGGACGTACGGGACGAGGACGACGAGAGCGCGCTGCACGAGCGCATCAAGGAAGTCGAGCGAAGGCTGCTCGTCGAAGTCGTGGGGCGCCTGGCCCGCGACGGCTTCTCGATTGAGGGACGAAAGGTAGTTATCCCGTGACCGCCGAAGGTACGGCCACCGCCGAAGGAACGCAGCGCCCCATCAAGCGCGCACTCATCAGCGTCTACGACAAGACCGGCCTGGAAGACCTCGCGCGCGGGCTCCACGACGCGGGCGTCGAGCTCGTGTCGACCGGCTCCACCGCCGCGCGGATCGCCGCGGCCGGGGTGCCGGTCACCAAGGTCGAGGAGCTCACCGGCTTCCCCGAGTGCCTGGACGGCCGGGTCAAGACGCTGCACCCGCGCGTGCACGCCGGCATCCTCGCCGACCTGCGCCTCGAGGACCACCGGCGGCAGCTCGCCGAGCTCGGCGTGGAGCCGTTCCAGCTCGTCGTCGTGAACCTGTACCCGTTCAAGGAGACCGTCGCCTCCGGCGCGACGCCCGACGAGTGCGTGGAGCAGATCGACATCGGCGGCCCCTCGATGGTCCGCGCCGCCGCCAAGAACCACCCCTCCGTCGCGGTCGTCACCAGCCCCGCGCGCTACGACGCCGTGCTCGCCGCGGTCCGCGCGGGCGGCTTCGACCTGACGACGCGCAAGCGCCTCGCGGGAGAAGCGTTCCAGCACACGGCGGCGTACGACGTCGCGGTGGCGTCCTGGTTCGCGGACGGCTACGCGGCCGCCGACGAGAGTGGCTTCCCCGAGTTCATCGGCTCGACGCACGCGCGCAAGAACGTGCTGCGCTACGGCGAGAACCCGCACCAGGGCGCCGCCCTCTACACCGACGGCCGCGGTGGCCTCGCCGAGGCCGAGCAGCTGCACGGCAAGGAGATGTCGTACAACAACTTCACGGACACGGACGCCGCGCGCCGTGCCGCGTACGACCACGACGACCCGTGCGTCGCGATCATCAAGCACGCCAACCCGTGCGGCATCGCGATCGGCGGCAACGTCGCCGAGGCGCACCGCAAGGCGCACGCCTGCGACCCGCTGTCCGCGTTCGGCGGCGTCATCGCCGTGAACCGGCCGGTGACGCGGGAGATGGCCGAGCAGGTCGCCGACATCTTCACCGAGGTCATCGTCGCGCCCGACTTCGAGGACGGCGCGCTGGAGGCCCTCACCAAGAAGAAGAACATCCGCGTCCTTCGCGTCCCGCAGGCGCCGTCCGCGCCCGTCGAGGTCAAGCCCATCGACGGCGGCGCGCTGCTCCAGGTCACCGACCGCCTTCAGGCCGACGGCGACAACCCGGCCAACTGGACGCTCGCCACGGGCGACGCCCTCTCCAAGGGCGAGCTCGCCGAACTGGCCTTCGCCTGGCGTGCCTGCCGCGCCGTGAAGTCCAACGCGATCCTGCTCGCCAAGGACGGCGCGTCCGTCGGCGTCGGCATGGGCCAGGTCAACCGCGTCGACTCCGCGAAGCTCGCCGTCGAGCGGGCGGGCGAGGACCGCGCGCGCGGCGCGTTCGCGGCGTCCGACGCGTTCTTCCCCTTCCCCGACGGCCTGGAGGTCCTGACCGCCGCGGGCGTCAAGGCCGTGGTGCAGCCCGGCGGTTCGGTACGTGACGAACTGGTCGTCGAGGCGGCGAAGAAGGCGGGCGTGACGATGTACTTCACGGGGACGCGGCACTTCTTCCACTGAGCCGGTACCGGTACACGTACGGCGCGGGCGCCGCTCCCTCGATGGGGGCGGCGCCCGCGCCGTACACGAAGTGGCCGGTCAGTTGTTGGACCGCTGGATGACCATGGTCTTGGCGGCCTTGTCGTGCCAGCCCTGCTGGCGGCCCGTCTTGTCCCAGAACGGGGACAGATAGACGAGGAGTTGGCCGATGCCGCAGGCCAGGGAGCCCACGACCGGGATGATGTAGCGGACGAACGCGGAGCCGACCCCCGGATTGCGGCCCGTCTCCGCGTCGACGACGCGGATGCCGACGGCGAGCTTGCCGAGCGTGCCGCCGACCAGAGTGGTCATCAGCCACTCGTAGACCAGGCCGAAGATGCCGATGACGGCGATGACGGCACCCATCTGGGCAGCGATGTCGGAGCCGGCGTCGTTCATGCAGCTGTCGTAGTTGACGGAACCGGGGTCGCAGTCCTTCGCCTCGTTGAACGCGCTGACGACACCGGCGGCGGCGAGGATCGCGATGATGACGCCGAACGCCACCCCGTCGATGACGCGGGCGCCGAAACGGCGTCCCATCGAGGCCACCGTCGGGCCGGGGCCGCCCGGGTAGCCGTAACCGCCGGGCTGCTGGGGGTAGGCGCCGTACGGCTGGGCCTGCTGCGGGTAGGCCGCGTAGCCCTGGCCCGGATAGCCGCCCTGCTGCGGCGGTACGCCCTGGGGAGCCTGCTGCGGATAGCCGTACCCGGGGCCGTAGCCCGGCGGGGGCTGGTTGGGGTCCTGAGGCGGTGGCCCGTAGGGGTTGCTCATGGTGGGGATTCCTCCGTCGGGGAGCGCGTGCGGGGACTGCGCGGCACGCACGGAGGAAACGTTCACAGGAGCGTCGGTCCCCCCGACACCGGCCGCGGCACTGTGGCCCACATGCTTCTTCAGCGTCGTCGTGTTTGTCCAGCCAGCTCTCCGAACGTTGTGCGAGTGCAATCGAGGGGCGGCGGCGGTGCCCCCGGATTGGTACGCGGGCGGGCTCATCCGGGAGGATGGGGCCATGACCGCCCAGATTCTCGATGGCAAGGCCACCGCAGCAGCGATCAAGTCCGAACTGGCCGTCCGCGTGGCGGCCCTGAAGGCCCAGGGCGTCACGCCCGGCCTCGGTACCGTCCTGGTCGGGGACGACCCCGGCAGCCAGAAGTACGTCGCGGGCAAGCACCGCGACTGCGCCCAGGTGGGCATCGCCTCCATCCAGCGCGAACTGCCCGCGACCGCCTCCCAGGAGGAGATCGAGGCCGTCGTGCGCGAGCTCAACGACGACCCGGCCTGCACGGGCTACATCGTGCAACTGCCCCTGCCCAAGGGCATCGACGAGAACCGCGTCCTGGAGCTGATGGACCCGGCCAAGGACGCCGACGGTCTGCACCCGACCAACCTGGGCCGTCTCGTCCTGAACGAGCCGGGTCCGCTGCCGTGCACCCCGTACGGCATCGTGCGGCTGCTGCGGCAGCACGGTGTGGAGATCAACGGCGCGGAGGTCGTCGTCGTCGGGCGCGGCGTGACCATCGGGCGGCCGATGCCGCTGCTGCTCACCCGCAAGTCGGAGAACGCGACGGTCACCCAGTGCCACACCGGCACCCGCGACCTCTCGTCCCACCTGAAGCGGGCCGACATCATCGTGGCGGCGGCAGGCGTGCCGCACCTCATCAGGGCCGAGGACGTGAAGCCCGGCGCCGCCGTGCTCGACGTCGGTGTCTCGCGCGACGGCAACGGCAAGATCGTCGGCGATGTCGAGCCGGGCGTCGCCGAGGTCGCCGGATGGATCTCGCCCAACCCGGGCGGTGTGGGCCCGATGACGCGCGCCCAGCTCCTCGTCAACGTCGTCGAGGCCGCGGAACGTGCCGCTGCCGAGGGCTGAGCGGGGGAAGGGTGGTGACGGGATGAACGTAACGCCGGAGGCCGAGCCCGGCTCCGAAGCGGATGCGAATGCGGCGGCGGAAGCCGAGGCTGAGGGCGAGGGCAAGTCCGAAGCCAGGACCGAAGCCAAGTCCGAGGCCAAGTCCGAGGCCGAGGCCGAGCTCGAAGCCGGGTCCGCCAAGGGTGCCGTCAGCGCCCCCGGCCCCGACGGCGAGCCCCGCAAGGTGTCCCGGCGGTTCCCGCTGTTCACGCGGGACACCGCCAGGCCCGAGGGCGGGGGACGCGCGGCGTCGGGGGACGCGCCCGCCCCCGCACGGCAGTGGCCGCTGCTCAGCGTCGTGTCCCTGGTGGGGCTCGGGCTGATCCTGACCGCCTTCGACGTGTTCCGCGTCGGCACGATACTGATCGGGGTCGCGCTGCTCGCGGGCGCCGTGATGCGCTGGTGGCTGCCGGGCGTCGGCATGCTGGCGGTGCGTTCGCGGTTCACGGACATGGTGACGTACGGCAGTCTCGGCCTGGCGATCGTGCTGCTCTCGATGATGGCGCAGCCGAATCCGTGGCTGAGGATCCCGTTTCTCGACGACGCGCTGCACTTCACGATCAGCAGCTAGCCGGCACATCCCCACAGCGGCACACACCAACGGCCCGTACTCGCCAGGAGAGTACGGGCCGTTGGCCGTGGGGGCAGGGGGTGGTGCGGCGGTCGCGGGCCCGTTCCTCCGTGCGCCCCTGCACGGAGCCGCGAACCTCAGTGGTCTTGCTGGAAACGGCACCGTGCTGGAGATGCCGTAACCCGGGTGGTGCGGTGGTGCGGTGGTGCGGTGAGCAGGAAAATGCCGGTAATTCAGGGGATGCCAGTTGTGCCGGTTGTGCCGGTAATGCTGGTCGTACTGATGGTGAAGTTGTTGGGGCGCAGACCCGGTCCCCCGTGCAAACCCCCGTTTGCAGGTCCGCGCCCCCTTCCCCCTGCGCGCCGTTCGTCAAGGCGGCGCGGTGGGTGGTGCTGACCAAAAACTTACGGGGGGCGGTCGCATCCCGTCGTCCCGTGCCGGGTTGACGTTCGAATACCACTCGGGGCGTACAACGCCGCCGTCTACAACTTCCGCGGTACGGCGACCGATGGACGTATACCGGCGGGTATGCGGGCTACGCTGCGGCGATGCGCCTCCGCCCGTTCACCGTCGACGTGCTGCTCGCCCTCGGGCAAGTGGCTCTGTTGCTGTTGATCGGGCCCGAGGCGGCCGCGGTCGGCTGGGACGACCTGGACGCCCGCGGCTACGCGCTCGCGCTGCTCGTGATCGCGCCGACCGTCGTCCGCACGAAGGCCCCGCTCGCGGTCTGTCTGGTGACGTACGCGTTCTGGGCCACGTACGTAGCCGTCGGCTACTGGCCCGTGGTCACGTCGTTCGGCCCGATAATCTGTCTCTACACCGTCGCCCTGCAGTGCCGCACACGGACCGTCGGCTTCTGTGCGGGGCTGATCGCCGCCATCTGGATCCTCGGCAGCCTGGTCAGCCAGGACCACGCGTCGGTGCCGTCGGTGGCGGCGCAGGCCATCGGCATCAACGCCATGGTGTGGCGGATGGGATATCTGGCACGGCGGTCCGCCGAACTCGCCCGCAAGACCCGCGCCGAACAGCACGAACGGGCCCGGCACGCGGTGGTGGAGGAGCGCGGGCGGATCGCGCGCGAGCTGCACGACGTCGTCGCCCACCACATGTCGGTGATCTCCGTGCAGGCGGGCCTCGCCAAGTTCGTCTTCGACTCCGACGCCAAGACGGCGCGCGCCGCGCTCGGCACCATATCCGGCACCTCCACCGAGGCCCTGGAGGAGATGCGGCGCATGCTGCGGGTGCTGCGGGCCCGGGAGGACGACGGCGAGGTGCCGGACGCGCCGATGCCGGGGCTCGCCCGCATCGAGGACATGACGGACAGAGTCAGGGCGGGCGGAGTGCCCGTCGAGTTCAGAGTCACGGGGACGCCGAGGCCGATCGCGCCCGGCGTCGAGCTGTGTGCGTACCGCGTCGTGCAGGAAGCCCTCACCAACGTCCTCAAGCACGCGCGCCATGCCAGCGCGACCGTGGAACTGCACTACCACCGCGACCACATCGAGGTGTCCGTCACCGACAATGGGGAGGGGGTGATTCCGGACAGAGTGAGGAGTGGTGGTGGACATGGGTTGATCGGTATGCGAGAACGAGCGAAGCTCTACGGCGGAACGATCAGCATCGGACCGCGCAGCGCGGGAGGGTTCGCCGTGAGGCTGACCCTGCCGACATCGGCGCGTGCCGCACCGCCGGGAGACGACGTCACCGAATGACCTCAAGCCACATCAAGGTGCTTGTCGTGGACGACCAGTTCCTCATCCGCGCCGGGCTCGTCGGTGTGCTCAAGGCCGCGCCGGGCGTCGAGGTGGTCGGCGAGGCGGGGGACGGCGCGGAGGCCGTGGAACTGGCCGCGTCCGCACGCCCCGACGTGATCCTCATGGACATCCGCATGCCCGGCATGAACGGCATCACGGCGACCGAACGCATCCTCGCCGAGGCCGCCGAGCCGCCGCCGCGCATCCTGGTCCTCACCACCTTCGATCTCGACGAGTACGTGTACGGGGCGCTGCGCGCGGGCGCCGCGGGGTTCCTGCTCAAGGACTCCGGGCCCGAGCGGCTCCTCGCCGCGGTGGCCGCGGTCGGCAGCGGCGACGCGCTGTTCGCGCCGAGCGTCACGCGGCGTCTGGTGGAGGCCTTCGCGGTACGTTCCGGGGCCGCCGCCGACGCGGGGACGCCGCCGCCCGACCTCGCCGCGCTCACCGGGCGCGAGCTGGAGGTCCTGAAGCTGATAGCGCGGGGCCTGTCCAACGCCGAGATAGCCGACCGCCTCTACATCAGCGAGGCGACGGTCAAGACGCATCTCAACCGCACCATGAACAAGCTCGATCTGGACACCAGGGCACAGGCCGTGGTGATCGCCTACGAGACGGGTCTGGTGACTCCGGGCGGATCCGGAATCTGACCTTCGGGCAGTCCTTGTGCCTGGTGTTTCCGCTGGTGACGTACGCAAGACGGCGCCCGTCCTCTCCCCCGTGGGAGGACGGGCGCCGTCGGTTCTGCGTGGCGAGCTGTGTGCTCGCTGTGTGCCTCAAGCGTCATGGACGCGCCATCCCGGCAGCAAGCAGAGACGGGTCCCTGTGGCACGGAAGTGACCATTCCGTATCGGTGTTCTGGGCCCGCTACGAGTGCGAGACGGCCTGGTCGGGTCGGGCGAAACGGATGATCCGCACGGAACCGAACCGGGTCCCGCGGTCGTCAGCCCGGTCGAACGGGGGGTGCACCATGGGGACGCGCGCGGACACCTGGCAACCGCTTCCGGACGAACTGCCGCCGGAGGTACGCCACCACGTCGAGCAGTTGCGGCGGCTCAAGGACCGCACGGGCCTGAGCCTGGTCGCGCTCGGCACCAGAACCGCGTACAGCAAGTCCTCCTGGCAGCGCTACCTCAACGGCCGGCAGCTCCCGCCGCGCGAGGCGGTGCTCGCGCTGTGCCGGGTGGCGGGGGCGGACGGGGCGCGGGTCGTGGCGGGGTGGGAGTTGGCGGGGAGGGTGTGGGCGCGTACGTCTACGGAGGCGCGTGCGTCTACGGAGGTGCGTGCGGCTGAGGCGCCGGCTCCCGCGCCCGCCCGGCGCCCCGCGCCGAACTGGCGGCTCGTCGCCTGCTTCGCGTTCGCGGTGATCGCGTTGCTGCTCGGAGGTCTACTGTGGGTCGTCGCGCAGGTGGCGGCGGAGCGGGGTGGTGGCGGCGGGGAGCCGTCGCTGGCGCCTGGTGCGAGCGTGTCCGAGCCGTTCGGTGCGCGCAGGGCCCCGGGGACCGCCACGGAGTGACGGCCCCCGGGGCGGGAGCGGGGGTGTGCTGTTCGCGCCGCGCTCTCAGCCGAGGCGGTTGTACGAGGCCTTCTTCCAGTGGCCGTCGATCTTCACGTAGTACGTGCCGGCGAGCCGCTTGAAGGCGACCTGGCGCACGAAGCCCGTGTAGTCGACCTGGCCGCCCGAGTGCGGGCCGCTGAGGAAGTTGTCCGCGGCGCCGAACGTCTCCTTGCCGACGATGCCGTCGACGTCCTCCAGGTCCTCGTGGGCCTGCCACCACTTCGTGGCGGACGCCGTCTTCCAGCCGAAGCGGCCGTCGACGTCGGACTTCTTGAAGGTGTGCCGGACGCCGTGGGAGTCGCGCCACTTGGCGCCGTCGGCGTACAGCACGCTCTGCCAGAGCCAGGTGGCGTTGGAGTCGGCGTGGCTGTGGCGGGAGAGCGTGCCCTCGTCGCCCCAGTCGTTGAACGCGTCGCCGCCGCCGTCGATGACGTGCGGTCCTGCGGCCTGGGCCAGCGGCGCGGTACCGGCGAGCGCGAGGCCGGCGCCGGCGGTCACGGCGACGGCGGCGGCCAGCAGCCGACGCGGGCGTCGCGTGGTGGTGCGGTGGTGCATGGTGGTTCCCCCCTGATGGTTCGATCACGGCACCGAGGTGCGGAGGTGCCGCGTTCGATGCTTCGGCACCGGACCGCCGTAGAAAAGGGTCAACCGCCGCATTCGGGACGGTTCCGGGACGTCCCGGTCCGGGAGCTGGGGTTCCGCATTGTGGAGTGGGACGACGGTGGGACACTGACCCGTGGACCGCGGGGCGTGCGACGGGGCACACTCTGTCCCAAATGCTCCTGTGCGCTCCCATTCAGGGAACTGACATCCCGGCTCGGCGCATCCCTCTGGGTAGTTCAGGCTGGGTGGTGCTGGGAGATCCGGCCGGGGGGCAGTCAGGTACGTACGGGGTGAATAGGGGGAGCAATGCCTCGTTGGAAGGCGCTACCGGATGAGCTCGACCCACAGGTCAGGGAGTTCGCCAGCCAGTTGCGCAGGCTGGTCGACCGCAGTGGTCTCAGCATCGCGGCCGTGTCGGACCGGACCGGGTACAGCAAGACGTCGTGGGAGCGCTATCTGAACGGGCGGCTGCTCGCCCCCAAGGGCGCGATCGTCGCGCTCGCCGAAGTCACCGGCACGCCGCCGGTGCACCTCATCACCATGTGGGAGCTGGCGGAGCGGGCCTGGAGCCGCTCCGAGATGCGGCACGACATGACGATGCAGGCCATCCGGATCTCCCAGGCGCGGGCCGCGCTCGGCGAGCTCGCGGCGAACCCGCCGGTGAGCTCCAAGGACTCCGCCAAGGACTCCGCCAAGAGCGCCAAGGCCCCCAAGGGGAACGGTGGTTCCGACAAGGCGCGGGGCGGTGGCGTCGGCGCGGTGACGGGGATCGCCGGTCCGGCGGGGGTGTCGCCGACGGTGCCGCGGGGGCCGGAGGGGGTTCGGTACGGGGCGCAGTCCGGGCCGGCCGCGGCTTCGGCGCACCCTTCCGCGTCCGCTGCTGCCGCCGCTTCCGCCGCCGCGTCCGCCCAGGCTCCGTCGACCCCGTCGTCCTCTCGTTCGTACGAGGCTTCGGCGCCGCCCGCCGCGGTGGCGCCCACGGCTTCGGTGGCGCCGGCGTACGGGCCCGGGGGGCGGGGGCCCGGTCCCGGACCTGGTTCCGACGGGAAGTCGCCCGACGGGCAGCGGCGCAAGCGGAAGCTCACGATGTTCCTGGCCGGGATCGTCGGGGCGCTCGTGGTGATCGCCGCGGCCGTCTTCCTCACGGACCTGGGCAAGGACGACGACGGCGGCGACAACGCCAAGCCGTCGACCTCGCCGACGAAGTCCACGGCGGATCTGCCCGCCGGAGTCGAGTGCAGCGGGACCGACTGCACCGGCAAGGATCCCGAGAACATGGGATGCGGGGGCGAGTTCGCCAAGACCACGTCCCGGGTGACCGTGGGGACGACGAAGGCGCTCGTCGAGGTGCGCTACAGCAAGACGTGCGGGGCCGCGTGGGCCCGCATCACGCAGGCGGCGCCCGGCGACAAGGTCACGATCACCGGCTCCGGCTCGGCGGCCCGCCAGAGCGGGACCGTGAACGCGGACCTCGACGCGTACACGCCCATGGTGGCCGTGAAGAACGCGGCAGCGGCAAAGGCCTGCGCCACGCTGAAGTCCGGGGCGACGACCTGCACGAAGTGACCGCCGCCGGCTGCGGGAAAACTCCGCGCACCGGAGAGGAATGCCCCGCCCCCCGGAGGGCAGACGCACCGTACCCCCACGGGAGTGGTCACACCCCCACGGCGGCCGCCCCACGGGGGCGGCCGCCTCCGCGGGGCCCTGTGGGCCGGGCCACACCCACCCGGCGTACCGGGACGGCAAGGGCGCGATAACCTGACGCCGGATCTCTCTTGATGCCAAGAGATCGATCATCGAGAGGCGATCGACGAGGGCGTCGGCAGGGGATCCAGCACAAGGGGCAGGGACCCCCACCGCCAGCTGTCTTACGGAGATCGCCATGACCCGCACTCCCGTGAATGTCACCGTCACCGGCGCGGCCGGCCAGATCGGCTACGCGCTGCTGTTCCGCATCGCGTCCGGCCACCTGCTCGGCCCGGACGTGCCGGTCAACCTGCGCCTCCTGGAGATCACGCCCGCCCTGAAGGCCGCCGAGGGCACCGCGATGGAGCTCGACGACTGCGCCTTCCCGCTGCTCAAGGGCATCGAGATCAGCGACGACCCGAACGTCGCGTTCGCCGGTGCGAACGTCGCCCTCCTCGTCGGCGCCCGCCCCCGCACCAAGGGCATGGAGCGCGGCGACCTCCTGGAGGCCAACGGCGGCATCTTCAAGCCGCAGGGCAAGGCCATCAACGACCACGCCGCGGACGACATCAAGGTCCTCGTCGTCGGCAACCCGGCCAACACCAACGCCCTCATCGCCCAGGCCGCCGCCCCGGACGTACCGGCGGAGCGCTTCACCGCGATGACCCGCCTCGACCACAACCGCGCGCTCTCGCAGCTCGCGAAGAAGACCGGCACCTCGGTCTCCGACATCAAGCGCCTCACCATCTGGGGCAACCACTCGGCGACCCAGTACCCGGACATCTTCCACGCGGAGATCGCCGGTAAGAACGCCGCCGAGGTCGTGAACGACGAGAAGTGGCTCGGCGAGACCTTCATCCCGACCGTCGCCAAGCGCGGCGCCGCGATCATCGAGGCCCGTGGCGCGTCCTCCGCCGCCTCCGCCGCCAACGCCGCCATCGACCACGTGCACACGTGGGTCAACGGCACGGCCGCCGGTGACTGGACCTCCATGGGCATCCCGTCCGACGGTTCGTACGGCGTTCCGGAGGGCCTCATCTCCTCCTTCCCCGTCACCGCCAAGGACGGCAAGTACGAGATCGTCCAGGGCCTGGAGATCAACGAGTTCTCCCGCGCCCGCATCGACGCCTCCGTCAAGGAGCTCGCGGAGGAGCGCGAGGCGGTCCGCGGCCTCGGCCTCATCTAGTACGACACAAAGCTCTGGATCCAGGGCACACAGCTTCAGCAGACCGCCCTCCGGCAGCCGCGCACCACGCGCGGCCGCCGGAGGGCGGTCTGTGTCCCGGGCATGTTCCCCGGAACCTTCTCCCCGGCATTTTCTTTCGGGGGACAGCCGTCCCATTCCCAGGACGCCCACCGCCCGCTCCACTAACTTGCGCGGCATGCGAGCCGATCCATCCCAGCGGCGGCCCCGCCGAAGGCCCCGGCACGAGTACGCGCACACCGACGCCACCCGGCTGCTCTGCGTGGGCACCCACATCAGTGCCGCGTTCCGCAGACGCGTGGTCGACGAACTCGTCGGCCACGCCGAGCGCCCCGTGGCACCACCCCTCGGCGCCGACGTGCTGCCCGTCCTCGCGCACGCGCTGCGCGCCCGCCGCGACGAACTGGTGAGCGCGCTGCTGCTGCTCACGGTCTGGCTCGGCTTCCTGGTCACGGACGCCGTGATGATCTGGGACGACCGGGAGGACAGCTCCGGCGGCGACACGGGAATGTCCGCCGGTGACATCGCCCTGCTCCCCTTCGGCAGCACCGACGCGGCCGCCACCGAGGGCCCGGAACCCGGCGGCGGGCTCGGCGGCATGGTGCCGGGCGGCTGGGCGCTGGCGTACGCGCTCGTCGTGCTGCTGCTGTGGTGCGCGCGCGTCGTCCGCGGCGGTGACACGGGCGTGGGGGAGCCGCTGCGGCCGGTGCCGCTGCCCGCCGTCCTTGCCTGGCTGCGCCGCCGCTTCGGCTGGCTCCTGACGTACACGGCATGGTCGGCGGCGGTCCTGTACGGAATCGCGGCGCTCGCCGGGATCGCCGACACGCCCTACCCGGTGATCTTCCCGCTGCTCATCGCGGCCGTGGTCTGGCGCCACCAGTTCCTGCGCACGCGGCTGCTGCGCGCCCGGCTCGCCCCGCAGAGCTTCGCCGGGACCGCGCAGCCGCGCCTGCCCGCCTGGTACCGCCGCATCGAGCGGTGCGTCCGCCGCGAGCAGCACGCCTCCCTGACTCTGTACGACGTCAACCGCCCCTTCGTCGGCGCCGGTACGCCCCGTGAACCCTGGTCGGTCGTACTGGAGTTGAAGCACACCACGGCCCACGGCGAGGCGGCGGCCGACCAGAACGGCTCCGGCCCGAACGGCGCGGGCCGGCACGCCACCCTGCCCCAGCAGAGCGGCACCCCCACCCGCGTCCCGCTCACCGCCCGCGACGTCATCCGGATGATCGAGCCCCGCCTGGAGGACCTGAGCACGGAGGCCGCCGCCACCAGCAGGGACCGGCTGCGGCAGCTGGAGATCGAGGAGTTCGTCTACCTCCCGGCGGGCGCGGGCCGCGACGAGTTGGTGTACGACGGGCAGGGCGCGCCGACCGCGGTCGTGTACGACGACGACCTGGCCGAGCGCCATCTCGACGAGGCGGCGGGCGAGGGCGGCGAGGCCCGGCGGCACTTCCTGCGCATCCGCGTCGGCGCCTGGAACGAACAGGTCGTCGTCTCGCTCCTGGTCCGGGTGCACACCCAGGGCGGCATGCTGGTCCTTGAGGTCGTGCCGCACGTACTCGGGCCCATCAAGCCGGAGTTCCGCCACGTCGACGCCCTCGTCGCGAGCGGACCCTCGGGCCCGCTGCGCGACGCGGCCCGCGCCTGCGTCGCCGCCCCGGCCGTGTCCGTGGCCGTCGGCATCACCGCCCTGCGCTGGCTGCCGTCCCTCGGCACGGCGCTGCGGCTGTGGCTGAGCATGCCCGCCACGGACGCGGAGGCGGTGGGGGCCGCGGGCAGGACCGGTGCCGCCGCGCGCGCCCGCGTCCCCCGCGTCCTGCGCGCCCTCTACGCCGCCGTCACCCGCTTCGTCCCGGAGCCGGACCGCGCCCCCGACGCCCCCCTCGTCTCCCTGCGCCAACTCGCCGCCACCGACAGCCTCTCCCTCTTCCAGGAGATGGACGTCGCCCGCTACACCCGCACCCTCCAGGACCGCATCGGCGAAGGCGTACGCGACGCGCTCGCGCACGGCGGCTACCGCACCGACCGCTTCGAGCAGCACATCACGCAGATCAACAACAGCGGTGTCTACATCAAGGAGATGTCCGGCGGCGCCCTCGCCACCGGCACGTACGGCCAGGCCACGCACACGGACAAGACCCACGCGTGACCCACACCCATGAATGGACGGAAGGAACACCCATGAGCAGCGACAAGCAGCCCCCGAGCGGCGGCGGAGCGAGCGTGAGCATCGGCTCGGTCTCCGGCGGCGCCTTCGCCTTCGGGTCCCATGGCACGGCTGAATCCACGACGGTGATGGTCGACCGGGACCACGGCAACCTCCTGACCGCCGTACGAAATCTGCGCCGCGAGCTGCCCGAGGGCGACGAGGTCGCGGCCCAACTGGACGAGATCGAGGGCGAGATCACCCGCACCGGCAGCAGCGGGCGCGGGCTCCTGGTCCGGCTTCGCGACCGCCTCGCGGAGAACGCGCCCGCCACCGCGACGGCCGCGGCCGTGACCGCCGTCGTCCAGGCCGTCGCCCAGATCCTGGGCTGACCGTGGTGCGGATCTACGACAGGGACCGGCAGGAGTGGGTCGGGCCGGAGCGCGAGCGGGAGATCGAGGCGCTGCACGACCGGGACGCCACGCGCCAGCGCACGGCCCGGCGGGCGGCCGTCGCGGTGCTCGCGGTGTGCGGCCTCGCCTTCGGCACGTGGGCGCTCGGCTGGAAGGACGAGCCGAAGCCGACGGCGTATCTGATGGAGCGTCAGCCCACGCAGGGCCCCGGCGCGGACGTGGGCGCCTCCGGCACCGAGGACGCCGCGCCGCCGTCCCCGGAGGGCGGACCGCCGTCCGGCTACGAGTCGGTCACCGACGCGGCGGGGTTCCGCCTCGCCGTGCCGATCGGCTGGACCCGCACCGGCGAGGGCGGCGTCGACGGCATCACCATCGTCAACTACCACAATTTCGACGGCACTCGGCGGCTCCAGGTGTACGAGGTGAGCGAGCCGACGCCGTACGCGTCACTGCGGACCTTCCTGGACGACACCCAGGTCCCCAAGTCGGCCGGCTTCCGGAAGCTCTCGCTGACCCGCCTCGACGACGGCCCGCGCCCCGCCGCCCGCCTCACCTACCTCACCGATCGCGCGAGCAGTGTCGGCGACGCGCCGAACGTCGGCACCTGGCACGTCGTCGACCACCGCTTCGAAGCGGAGGACGGCAAGCGGTACGCCGTCGCGGCGTACGGGCCGGAGGCGGACGGCAGGCAGGACGAGAAGGAACTCGTCGCGACGGCTCTGAAGTGGTTCTGCCCGGCGCTCACCGACTGCCCGGAGCCGGGCGCGGGCTGAGCCCTGCCGCCACCACCCCCGCCGCGACCCCCACCGCGACCCCCACCACCCGCAGCGCCACCGCCATCCCGGACGTGAAGTCCGAGGTCGCGCTCGCGTGGCCGGTGCCGGTGTGGGCCGCGAGGACCGTGCCCGTGACGGCCACGCCGAGTGCGGCGCCGATCTCGCGGGCGGAGGTGCTGAGCCCGGAGCCGAGGCCCGCCTGGTGCGGGGGCAGGGAGGTGACGACGCCCATGGTGAGGGCGGGCAGGCACAGCCCGGTGCCCGCCGAGATGACGAGCAGCCAGCAGACGTACGCCGCATACGGCGTGCCCGCGTCCGCCGTGGACGCGCCGAGCAGACCCGCGCCGATGAGCAGCAGACCGCCGCCCACCACCGGCCGCGGCGAACCCGACCAGCGCGCCGCGAGCCGCGGAATCAGCGCCATGCCGACCGTCAGCGGCACGATCGCGAACCCGGCTTGCGCGGCCCCGTACCCCTTCACGTACTGCAGGTACTGCGAGTTGACGTAGAAGAGCGCGAACAGGCCGAAGAAGCTTGCCGCCGTGCCGAGGGCGGCGGCGCGCAGCCGGGCCGAGCGGAAGACGCGCGGGTCGAACAGCGGGGCGCGCGAGCGCAGCGCGTGCGCGGTGAAGGCGGCAAGGAGGACGGCTCCGGCGGCGAAGGCGCACAGGATGCGCGGCGCGCCCCACCCGTACATCGGGCTCTCGATGATGCCGAAGAGGACGGCGACCAGGCCTGCGGTGAGCAGGAGTGTGCCGAGGGGGTCGAGGGACGGCACCCTCGCGCCGACTGCCTTGTCCGTACGGGGAATCGCGCGCGCCACGGCGACCGCGAGGAGTGCGCCCAGCGGGAGCATGACCCAGAACAGCGCGCGCCAGGACAGGTATTCGCCGACCAGCCCGCCGCCGACGTTTCCGGCGAGTCCGCCGATGCCCATCGCGAGGGTCCAGGAGGCGAGGGCGCGGGGGCGCTGCTCGGGCGGGGCCAGGCGCATCAGGATCGACATGGTCGCAGGCATGATCAGGGCGGCCCCGGCGCCGGAGACACCGCGTCCCGCGATGAGCAGGGCGGGGGATCCCGCGAGCGCGCTGATCGTGGCGCCCGCCGCGAACAGGCCGAGCCCGGAGAGCAGCGCGCCCTTGTGCCCGTGCCGGTCACCGAGCGCGCCCGCCGGGATGAGCAGGCCCGCGAAGACGATGACGTACGCGTCGACGGTCCACAGGACCTCGCTCGCGGACGGGTGCAGACCGGACGAACCGAGCTGCGGGATCAGCAGGTTGATGGCGGCGACCATGCTCTGCGCGACCATCACGCAGGCACAGAGGACGAGGAGCGTCGACCGTCTGAGGGCGGTGGGGGGTGCGGGGGACTCCGCCGTCGGGTCGGGTGGCGGCGACGGCGTCGGCGACGGCGACGGGTCGGGTGGAGACGACGGCGCCGGGTCGGACGCGGTCGGCCGCGCCGGGACCGGTGCTTGGGCAGGCGAGGGCATGGCTCCTCCTCGGGAGCGTGGTGGCGTGGGATGTACGGCCACCGTAGGCTCGCCCGTTATCTGCTTTCCAGTGCAAGTTCCGCAAGGGATGATTGCGTGTGACGCAAGTGGAACGCCCCGCCGAGGGCGCCGGCCTCGACCTGAACCTGCTCCTCGCCCTCGACGTCCTGCTCGACGAACGCAGCGTGCGCGGCGCCGCCCGCCGGCTGCATCTGTCGGAGCCCGCGATGAGCCGCACCCTCGGCCGCGTCCGCAAGGCGCTCGGCGATCCGGTCCTGGTGCGGGCGGGCCGCCAGATGGTGCCGACGCCGTACGCGCTCGCGGTGCAGGCGGAGGTGGGCGCGGTGGTGGAGCGGGCGCGGGCGGTGTTCGCGGGGCCGGGCGCCCAGGACCTGCGGGCCCTGTCGCGCACGCTCACGCTGGTGGGCCACGACGCGCTCGCCGCCGCGTACGCACCCGACCTGTTCGCCCGCGCGGCCGCCGAGGCTCCGGGGATCCGGCTGCGGTTCCTGGCCGAGAGCCATCTGGACGCGCCGGTGCTGCGCGAGGGCGTCGCCGACCTGGAGGTCGGCGTGATCGACACGGTCGCGCCCGAGGTGCGGGTCGAGCCGCTCTTCGACGACGTGATGGTCGGGGTCGTACGCCCCGGACACCCCTTGTTGCAGGGCGAGTTGACGCCGAAGCGGTTCGCCGCCGCCGACCATCTGACGGTCTCGCGGAAGGGGCGGATGGCCGGTCCGATCGACGCCGCCCTGGCCGAACAGGGCCTGCGCCGCCGGGTGGTGGGCAACGTCAGCACGTACCCCTCGGCCCTCTTCATCCTCCTGCGCACCGACCTGGTCGGCCTGAGCATGACCTGGGCCCGCCCCCTGACCGAGCCCCTCGGCCTGGTCACCTTCCCCATTCCGCTGGAGCTGCCCCCGCTCAGGATCGCCATGGCGTGGCACCCCCGGCACGACGCGGATCCGGCGCACGCGTGGCTGCGGGGGTGTGTGCGGGAGTTGGTCGCGGCGCCTGTGTAAGAGCTCGTACTGTTGCTGAACCACTCTCAGATGTAGTACTTCTTATACATGAGCGAGCAAGTCCACAACAGGCTGGCGATGGTGCGTGCCGAGCGGAAGGTGTCCCGGCAGAGCCTCGCCGAGGCCGTGGGCGTGCACTACCAGACCATCGGCTACATCGAGCGGGGGCAGTACAACCCGAGCCTCGACCTCGCGTTGAAGGTCGCGAAGTTCTTCGGTCTTCCCGTCGAGGCGCTGTTCTCGCTGGAGCCGTTCAAGCCGCTCACGGATCAGGTGTACGGGCACGGGAGGGACCAGTAAGTCATGGCGCAGCAGGAGCAGTTGAGCAGGTACGACCAGCGGATGTACGCCCTGATGAACCGGACCGAGGGCGCGCCGCTGTACCGCACCGCGGCCCGGCGCCGCGCCGTCGTCGGCGCGCACGTCGTGCTGACCGTCGCCTCCGTCGGGGCCTGGCTCGCCACCGTCGCGGGGCGGCAGGACTGGGCCACCTGGGTGATGCTGGCGCTGCTCGTGCCGTGGTGCGTCGCGACCGGGACCATCAACGGCGCGACCCGCGGCCTCCTGGAGCTGCGGACCCGCGCCCTGGACGAGCGGCAGCGCGCGGAGCGGGACCGGGTGAAGGCGCTCGCCCACCGGATCATGAACTGGCTGCTGTTCGCGACAGTCGTGGGCGCGGGCGCCGCCCAGCTCTCGGGCGTGGATGTCAGGGCGACGGTGTTCCAGCTGGCGGTCGGCGTCCTCGTCGCGCACTGGCTGATGCCGATGTGGGTGGCGGGCCTCTCGGCGCGGGACGAGCCCGAGGGGTTCGACGTCGAGGAGTGACCGCCAGGCAGACCTGGCGGTGCGGTGACCGTCAGGTCTGCTGCAGCTCCTCCTGGAGCTTGGAGATGTCCACCGAGTCCTTCGCCGACGGCGTCTTCGTCGGCACCGGCTTGTCGTAGTCGGTGAGCGTCGTCGTCTTGTCGGTGCCCGTGCCCTTCTCCGTGGCGCGGATCAGATACGGCTTGCCCTTTGCCGCGACGTACAGCGTGGTGTCGTTGCCGTCGTCGTCCTTGCCGGTCAGGGGCACGACGCGGGTGTCGTCGACCGTCGTGACCTTGCCCTTCTTGAGGTTCTTGGACTCGTCTGAGTCGTCTGTGTCGTCGGAGTCTTCGTTCACGCTCTTCTGGAGCTCCTTGAGGTCGCAGACCTCCGCGAGCCCCTTCAGCATGTCGTCGTTCGTGCTGCCGTGGATGTAGCGGTCCTTGAAGAGCTCGGCCGCCGCGTCGCCCTGGCCACCGGGCACCTGGTTCTTCCAGAACGCCTGGTCGGGCTTCATCCACACCTTGTCGCCCTGCTTGACCAGCTCGGCCGAGCCGCCGGTGCCGCCGAACTTCAGCGTGCCCGCGCAGTTGCCGTCACGGTCGAGCGTGAGGTCCATGTGCGCCGGATCGTCCTTGTCGACGTCGCTGCCCTTGTCCGTGAGCGTCAGATGGACGGACTTGGCGTCGAGCAGTTCCTTTTTCGCCTTGTCGGAGATCTCCTGGGCGCTCAGGTCCGCCGTGCCGTCCTTGCTGTCGCCCTTGCCGCCGTCGTCGTCCGAGCAGGCGGGGACGAGCAGCGCCAGCGCGGCGGCACCGCAGACAGCTCCTGCGGTTCGCAGTCGCATACGGGACAATTGACTCATAGCGTCACCTCCGGTGACAGAACGTGTTTCGAGCGTACGTTTCACCCCGCGTACCCGCATGCGCAGTGACACGGCGCACTTTCGGCCATCGAATAGGCATGCTTTTCCAGGCCGGGGGCAGGTGCTCCCGGCTACCACGGGTGACAGGTGGGGCAATATGCAACAAATGTCAGGAACGGAAGGCAACAGGGACGTGTCCGCACAACAGACCATCCACGTGGCGGGAGAGTGGCTGAGCGCCGTTTCCGGTGCCACCCGCGAGATCATCGACCCCGCGGATGCCAAGCCGTTCGCGATCATCGCCGAGGGCGGCACCGAGGACGCGGACGCCGCCATCGCCGCAGCCCGCAGGGCTTTCGACGAGGGCCCCTGGCCGAGCACGCCGGTCGCCGAGCGCGCCGCGCTCCTGCGCCGGGTCGCCGACCTCCTCGTACGCGACCGGGAAGAGATCGGGCTCCTGGAGAGCCGCGACGCGGGCAAGACCCTCGAAGAGGGCCGTGTCGACGTCGACTGCGTGGCCGACGCCTTCCGCTACTTCGCCGATCTGGTGATCGGCGAGGGCGCCGGACGCGTCGTCGACGCCGGGTCCGACGACATCCACAGCGTCGTCGTGCACGAGCCCATCGGCGTCTGCACGATGATCACCCCCTGGAACTACCCGCTCCTCCAGGCCAGCTGGAAGATCGCGCCCGCCCTCGCGGCCGGCAACACCTTCGTGATCAAGCCGAGCGAGGTCACGCCGCTGACCACGGTCGCGCTGATCGAGCTGCTCGTGGAGGCCGGTCTGCCCGCCGGTGTCGCCAACATCGTGACCGGCCCCGGCCACACCGTCGGCGCCCGCCTCGCCGACCACCCGGACGTAGACCTGGTCTCCTTCACCGGCGGCCTCGTCTCCGGCACCAAGGTCGCCCAGGCCGCCGCCCTCGGCGTGAAGAAGGTCGCCCTGGAGCTCGGCGGCAAGAACCCCAATGTCGTCTTCGCGGACGCCTGCGCCACCGACGAGGGCTTCGACACCGCCGTCGACCAGGCGCTGAACGCCGCCTTCATCCACAGCGGGCAGGTCTGCTCCGCCGGCGGCCGCCTCATCATCGAGGAGTCGGTGCGCGAGCGCTTCGTCGCCGAACTCGCCCGCCGCGCCGAGAAGATCAAGCTCGGCCGCGGCACCGAGGACGGCGTCGAGTGCGGCCCGCTCGTCTCGCAGCAGCAGCGCGAGAAGACCGAGATGTACGTGGCCTCCGCCCTGGAGGAGGGCGCGGTGCTGCGCTGCGGCGGCAAGCGTCCCGAGCCCAGCGACGCCCGCCCCGCCACCGGCTACTTCTACGAGCCGACGATCCTCGACCAGTGCCACCGCGAGATGAAGGTCGTCCGCGAGGAGGTCTTCGGCCCGGTGCTCTCGGTCGAGACGTTCCGTACCGAGGACGAGGCCGTCGCGCTCGCCAACGACACCGAGTACGGCCTCGCGGGCGCCGTGTGGACCACCGACTCGGGCCGCGCGCGCCGCATGGCACGGCGGATGCGCCACGGCACCATCTGGATCAACGACTTCCACCCCTACCTGCCGCAGGCCGAGTGGGGCGGCTTCGGCAAGAGCGGCGTCGGCCGCGAGCTGGGCCCCGCAGGACTCGCCGAGTACCGCGAGGCCAAGCACGTCTACGAGAACCTCGCGCCGAAGCCGGTGCGCTGGTTCGCGGGCTGAGCCGCCCGTCCCCCTTACGCGTAAGCACCTTGTACGACCTCGCAGGAAGAGGAGCAGTTCCCCCATGGCTGAAACGAACGAGTACGACTACGTCATCGTCGGCGGCGGCACCGCAGGGTCCGTGATCGCGTCCCGGCTCACCGAGAACCCGGACGTCACCGTCGCCGTCATCGAGGGCGGCCCCAGCGACATCGACCGCGACGACGTCCTGACGCTGCGCCGCTGGCTCGGCCTGCTCGGCGGCGAGCTCGACTACGGCTACACCACCACCGAGCAGCCCCGCGGCAACTCGCACATCCTGCACAGCCGCGCCAAGGTCCTGGGCGGCTGCTCCTCGCACAACACCCTGATCTCCTTCAAGCCGCTGCCGTCCGACTGGGACGAGTGGGAGGCGGCCGGGGCCACCGGCTGGAACGCCAAGGCGATGGACCCCTACTACGGCAAGCTGCGCAACAACGTCGTACGCGTCGCCAAGAAGGACCAGAACCAGATCGCGACCGACTGGGTCGAGGCCACGAAGACCGCGCTCGGCGTGCCCGAGGTCGTCGGCTTCAACGACAAGCCCTTCGACGAGGGCGTCGGCTTCTTCGACCTCGCGTACCACCCGGAGAACAACAAGCGCTCGTCGGCGTCCGTCGCCTATCTGCACCCCCACATGGAGGCCGGCGACCGCCCGAACCTCCACCTCTTCCTGGAGACGTGGGCGTACAAGCTTGAGCTCGACGGCAAGACCGCGCGCGGTGTGCACGTACGCACCAAGGACGGCGCCGAGAAGCTGCTGAGCGCCCGCCGCGAGGTACTGGTGTGCGCGGGTGCAGTCGACACCCCCCGCCTCCTGATGCACTCGGGCATCGGCCCGGCGAAGGACCTTCAGGCCCTCGGCATCCCGGTCGTGCACGACCTGCCGGGCGTCGGCGAGAACCTCATCGACCACCCGGAGTCGGTCATCGTCTGGGAGACCAACGGGCCGATCCCCGGCAACTCCGCGATGGACTCCGACGCGGGCCTGTTCGTGAAGCGGGACCCGGACCACAAGGGCCCGGACCTGATGTTCCACTTCTACCAGATCCCGTTCACCGACAACCCGGAGCGGCTCGGCTACGAACGCCCCGAGCACGGTGTGTCGATGACCCCGAACATCCCCAAGTCCCGCGCCCGCGGCCGCCTTTACCTCACGTCCGCGGACCCCGAGGTCAAGCCGTCCCTCGACTTCAAGTACTTCGCGTACGACGAGAACGGCGTGGACTACGACGGGCAGACCCTCGTCGACGGCATCAAGCTGGCGCGGAAGGTCGCGCAGGCCGAGCCGTTCAAGAAGTGGCTCAAGCGCGAGGTGTTCCCCGGCCCCGAGGTCACCGACGACGCCGAGATCAGTGAGCTCGTACGCAAGGCCGCGCACACCGTCTACCACCCCGCAGGCACCTGCCGAATGGGTGCTTCCGGTGATGAACTCGCGGTGGTCGACCCGGAGTTGAAGATCCGGGGCATGGCAGGAATCCGTATCGCGGACGCATCCGTCTTCCCGACGATGCCCGCCGTGAACCCGATGATCGGAGTGCTCATGGTCGGGGAGAAATGTGCCGAGATCCTTGAAGCCGATATCCAGGGAGGTGACGGCCGATGAGCGAGTCCGCCACTACCGCCACCGCCACCGCGACCGACGCGTCCACGGACGTCGTCTTCGCCGTCGACAACCTGTGGAAGGTGTTCGGCCCCAAGGCCGAGCGCGTCCCCGGTGACAGCGAGCTGACCTCCCTCGACCCCGTCGAGCTGCGGGAGCGCACCGGCTGCACGGCCGCCGTGCGCGATGTGTCCTTCGAGGTGAAGAAGGGCGAGGTCTTCGTCGTCATGGGCCTGTCGGGCTCCGGCAAGTCCACGCTCGTGCGCTGTCTGACCCGCCTCATCGAGCCGACGTCCGGCGCGATCGAGATCGACGGCGAGGACGTCCTCGCCATGGACAAGAACCGGCTGCGCGAACTGCGCCGCCACCGCGCGTCCATGGTCTTCCAGCACTTCGGCCTGCTCCCGCACCGCACGGTCCTCGACAACGTCGCGTACGGCCTGGAGATCCAGGGCGTCGCGCGCGCCGAGCGCCGCGAGAAGGCCATGAAGGTCATCGAGAAGGTCGGCCTCGAAGGCCTGGAGCAGCGCAAGCCCGGCCAGCTCTCCGGCGGCCAGCAGCAGCGCGTCGGCCTCGCCCGCGCCCTCGCCGTCGACCCCGAGGTCCTGCTCTTCGACGAGCCGTTCAGCGCCCTCGACCCGCTGATCCGCCGCGACATGCAGGAGGAGGTCGTCCGCCTGCACCGCGAAGAGGGCCGCACCATGGTCTTCATCACGCACGACCTCAGCGAGGCCCTGAAGCTCGGCGACCGCATCGCGCTGATGCGCGACGGCCGCGTCGTCCAGCTCGGCACGCCCGAGGAGATCGTGGGCTCGCCCGCCGACGACTACGTACGCGACTTCGTCCGGGACGTGCCGCGCGAGCAGGTCATGACCTGCCGCAGCGCCATGCGTCCCGTCGACTCCGACGCGGACGAGGACACCAAGGGCCCGGCGATCGCGCCCGACGCGACCGTGTCCGAGGCCATCGAGGCCGTCGCCCGCACCGGGTTCCCGGCGCGCGTGATGGACGGCGGCCGGTGCCTGGGCGTCGTGGACCACGAGCAGCTGATCGGCGTGGTCGCGGGCGTGGCGCCCAAGGGCGGCACGCGGGCACCCGCGAAGGCTGCTTCCGGGATACGTAAAGAGGTAACCGGCGAGGTGGCTTCCTGATGGCCACCGCCACCGCCTCCGGACCCCTGCGAGATACCGGGATCGGCGCCCTGCTGCGCCGCCGCGCCGTCGTCAAGCTCCTGCTGCTCGCCGTCGTCGCGGCCGTCGCCGTACCGATCCTCAACGCCAAGTGGGCCTCCGGCGCCTGGCCGGACGCGCTCACCGTCGACCTGACCGAGCCGCTCACCAAGGCCAGCGACTGGATCATCGACAACCGCGACAGCCACTGGCTGTTCACCTACTTCTTCGGGCACATCTCCAACGCCATCGTGCTGTCCGTGCGCGGCGTCTACCTGGTGCTGCTCGCCGCGGGCTGGGCGGGCGTCACCGTCGCCGCGGGCGCGATCGCCTGGCGCGTCGCGGGCCTGAAGCTCGCCGCCCTGGCCACCGCGGCCTTCGCCGTCTGCGGACTGCTCGGCATGTGGGTGCCGACGATGCAGACGCTCGCGCTGATGGTCGTCGCTGTGCTCTCCTCGGTGATCCTCGGCATGCTGCTCGGCCTCGCCGCGGGCCTCAACGACCGGATCTTCCGCCTGATGCGCCCGGTCCTTGACACCATGCAGGTGCTCCCGGCCTTCGCGTACCTCCTGCCCGTCGTGCTCGTCTTCGGCATCGGCGTGCCCGCGGCCGTCCTCGCGACGGTCGTGTACTCGGCCCCGCCGATGGCCCGCCTCACGGCCCTCGGGCTGCGCGGCGCCGACGGCGGCGTGATGGAGGCGGTGGCATCGCTCGGCGCGACCGCGCGCCAGCGCCTGCTGTCCGCGCGCCTGCCGCTGGCCCGCAAGGAACTCCTCCTCGGCCTCAACCAGACCATCATGATGGCGCTCTCCATGGCCGTCATCGCGTCCGTGATCGGCGCGGGCGGCCTCGGTGACCGCGTCTACCAGGCGCTCTCCACCGTCGACGTCGGCCAGGCCCTCGCCGCCGGCATCCCCATCGTGCTGCTCGCCGTCGTCCTCGACCGCGTCACCGGCGCGGCGGGCGAACGCCTCGGCGCGCACGCCGAGGACACCTCGCCGCTGCGCGGCTGGCGCGGCTGGTCGATCGCCGCCGCCGTGACCCTGGCCTGCGCCCTCGCGGCCAGGTTCGCGGACCGCCTGGAGTGGCCCACGAGCTGGGTCGTGCAGATCGCCGAGCCCGTGAACACCGCCAAGGACTGGATGGTCGACCACCTGTACACGGGCGTGCCCGTGGTCGGCGGTACGGCGGACTGGGCCGCGCACTTCACGACGTACGTACTCGACCCGGTGCGCGACGGCCTGCAGGGCCTGCCCTGGTGGTCGGTGCTGCTTATCGTGGCGGCCCTCGCCTGGGTGATCGGCACCTGGCAGACGGCGCTCACCGCCGTCCTCGCGATGGCGGCGATCGGCGTCATGGGCGTGTGGAACGCGTCGCTCGACACCCTCTCCCAGGTCCTCGCGGGCGTGGCCGTGACCGTCGTCCTCGGCTTCGCGATCGGCATCGCGGCCTCGCGCAGCCGACGCCTCGAAGCCCTGCTCCGGCCCGTCCTGGACGTCTTCCAGACGATGCCGCAGTTCGTGTACCTGATCCCGGTGGTCGCCCTGTTCGGCGTGGGCCGTGCCCCCGCCGTCGCCGCGGCCGTCGTGTACGCGCTGCCCGCCGTCATCCGCATCACCACGCAGGGCCTGCGCCAGGTGAACCCCGCCGCGATGGAGTCCTCACGGTCCCTCGGCGCCACCAACTGGCAGCAGCTGCGCCAGGTCCAGCTCCCGCTGGCACGCCCCGCGCTGATGCTCGCCCTCAACCAGGGCGTCGTGCTCGTCCTCGCCGTCGTCGTCATCGGCGGCCTGGTCGGCGGTGGCGGCCTCGGCTACGACGTCCTCGCCGGTCTGGCCCGCGGCGACCTGGCCACCGGCCTGGTCGGCGGTGTCGCCATCGTCTGCCTCGGCCTCATGCTCGACCGCGTGACGCAGCCGACGGAACGCCGCGCGAAGAAGGGAGCCTGACCATGCGTACACGTACACGCGTGACCGCCGCGCTGGCGGGACTCGGCGCCCTCGTCGCCCTCTCCGGCTGCGGCAAGGCCGACATGTCCAAGCAGGCGTCGCCGTACGCCAACGCGGCGGGCGCCAAGACCGTGACGCTGTCCGTGCAGTCCTGGGTGGGCGCGCAGGCCGATGTCGCCGTGGCCGAGTACCTGCTCAAGAACGAGCTCGGCTACCGCGTCGACAAGGTCCAGATCGACGAGATCCCCGCCTGGGACGCCCTCAGCCAGGGCCGCGTCGACGCGATCATGGAGGACTGGGGCCACCCGGACCAGGAACAGCGCTACATCAAGGACAAGAAGACCATCACGCCCGGCGGCGACATCGGCGTGACCGGCCACATCGGCTGGTACGTCCCCACGTACTTCGCCAAGAAGCACCCCGACGTCACCGACTGGAAGAACCTCAACAAGTACGCGAAGGACTTCCGTACGCCGGAGAGCGGCGGCAAGGGCCAGCTCATGGACGGCTCCCCGTCCTACGTCACCAACGACAAGGCCCTCGTCGAGAACCTCGGCCTGGACTACAAGGTCGTCTTCGCGGGCTCCGAGGCCGCGCAGATCACCCAGATCGAACAGTTCGCCAAGCAGCAGAAGCCGTTCCTGACCTACTGGTACAAGCCGCAGTGGCTGTTCAAGAAGGTCCCCATGACGGAGGTGAAGCTCCCCGCCTACAAGGAGGGCTGCGACGCCGACCCCGTCAAGATCAAGTGCGCCTACCCGCACACCCCCCTCCAGAAGTTCCTCAACGCCGACTTCGCCAAGAACGGCGGCAAGGCGGCCCAGTTCCTGAAGAACTTCAAGTGGACCGAGGCCGACCAGAACGAGGTCTCCCTCATGATCGCGGACCAGAAGATGTCGCCGGAGGACGCGGCGAAGAAGTGGGTCGACGCGAACAGGGCCACGTGGAGGACGTGGCTCCCGAAGTAGCCCGCACTCAAAGACCGGGGGCTCCGCCCCCGGACCCCCCGTCGGCGCTCCGCGCCTCGTCCTCAAACGCCGGACGGGCTATGAATAGCCCGTCCGGCGTTTGAGGAGCAGGGGTCCGGGGTGCGCTACTTCACCGGCACACGGCCCGCGAACGGGCGGTCGAAGAGCCAGTTGTAGAGCATCTCCCGGCAGATCCCGGGCTGGAACGCGGGCACCTGGTGGCCGGAGTCGGGCACGCCGACCTGCGTCAGGTTCCTGAGGCCGCGGACGAATCCCTTCGGGTCGCCCTGTGCCTGGGTCCAGATCAGCCGGGGCGCGGCACGCCACTGCGCGTGCTGATCGCGGCCCTTCTGCCGCATGAGGTCGTCGAGGATCTCCTCCGTGCTCCGGTAGCCGCAGGCGGTGTCGAAGTTCCCGGTGTAGAGCAGGGTCTTGTAGCCCTTGTCGACGATCTCGGCGTACCGCCAGGAGCCGTCCGCCATGTTGTCCCGCACCAGCGCCTCGGCCACCGGGCCGTGGTCGTCGGCGCTCTGCCACGCGACGTTCTCGGGCACGTGCAGCGCGTTCTTCACGGCCGCGCTGTTCAGATAGGCGCTCAGCGCCCCCATGGGCAGATCGTCCCAGCGCCGGACGTCGTAGACGTCGAAGTTCCCTCCGTACGCCTGGACCGCGGCCACCAGGTCATTGCCGAGCCTGGTGGCCTCCTCCATGTCCTGCTTCCTGAGGGCGTCCTGGAAATCGGCGTAGTCCCTGTCCAGGGAGTCCTTCTGGCCGATGCCGAGGAACCCGGTCGTGTAGGCGTAGTCGATCAGGACGCGGAGCGACAGCTCGGGCTTGATCCAGCCGTTGCCGACGGCGATGCCCTTCAGGTTGACGCGTTCGTCCTCCGGGACCCGGCCGTTCTGCCGGTCGATCTCCAGGGCGATGGCCGGCACGTACTTGCCGGCGTAGCTCTCGCCGCAGACGTACAGCGGGCATTCCTCGTACTCCGGATGCAGGTGGAAGAACTCCCGCAGGGCCTTCCAGAACATCTGGCTGAGGGCCCGCTCGCTGCCGACGTACTCCTCGGTGTCGGAGTAGCTGTATCCGGTGCCGATGGGCTGGTCCCAGAAGACGACGTGCGCCTCCTGGTTCCAGGAGTTGGGGGTCACCGATATCGTCCCGGCGGCGTCGTCGCCGATGGACAGCGGCCCGTTCTCCAGGAAGAGGCCGAGGAGCGAGGAGGCGCCGGGTCCGCCGTTGAGCCAGATAAGGAGTGGTGTCCGGCTGATCAGCTCCTGCTGGTCGGCGGCCTCGACGTGCGGGTCGCAGGTCTGGCTCTCGAAGAACCAGTAGAACAGGTGGTCCTTGGCGTGCGGATGCTCCGTGCTGTCGATGTGTACGTGCCCGGCGTAGGAGCGCGCTTTCTTGGTGTCGCCGGAACTTAAGTCGATGCTCTGGGTGTTGAGGACGTTCGCCGGGATCGAGGCGACAAGGTCCGGGTCCGACATGGCTCACCTTCCGTTCGTTCGCCGGGACCGGGTGCGGTAGGAGCCGCGGAACAGTTTGGCGGTACGTTCCGTCTGCTCCAGGACGCCGATGCGCTGCCCCTGGAGCAATTGCACCGCGGGGAACCGGTCCTTCTCGAACAGCAGGATGTTCAGGGAGCCGCCGTACTTGAAGTTCCCTATCCGCTCGCCCTTTTCCACCGTGACCGGCCGCTGGAGCGGGGACTTGAACTTGTCCAGGAAGTTCACGGAGGCGATCGAGTTGAGGCCGACGGGCACCATGCCGACGTACCCTTCGCCGTCCGGTCCTCCCGACGCGTTCAAGTACTGCGTCTTGAGGATGAGGTATCCCCGGCGGAACTTCTCGAAGTCCGAGTAGTCGTAGCCGTATCCGACGTCCCCCTTGTCCAGCAGGTCGGGGAAGTTCCGGAACCCGTAGTACGCGCCCTCGACGTCCTCGCAGGATTCCACCACCTCACCCGCCACCGGTGCGTGGTACCAGTGGTAGCTGTCGGGCATCAGGACGCACGACACCGCGGTCCCGCCGTCGAAATGGCGGGCGTACTCGGAACCGTGGAGCAGCTCGTCGACGCTCAAGGTCACCGTCTTGACGTTGATCCGAGTCTTCGCGGTCAGGTTGTCGACGACCATGTTGATGACGCAGTCGGCCGGAGCGACCACGACGCCGATGTCGTCCTTGGCGTCGACCGGCCGCCGGCCGTCCTTGATCTCCCGGACGAAGAACTCGTTGAAGGTCTTCCAGTTCTCGACCTTGTACTCGTCCATACGCTTCGGGCCGAGCTCGTCGATCCACTTCCCGATGACCTCGTGCCACTTGTCGCCGTCCAGCTTCCCGTCCATCTGCATGCCTTGCAGATTCGTGAAGTCGGCGGTCATGTAGCGCCCCAGGCCGGAGATGACGAAGTTCCGGCCAGGCTCGTTCTCGTAGCTGATCCAGCTGAACTTCTCTATGTAGTCGAGGCCGTTGTGGACCCCCGACTCCCAGCCGTACCACTCCCTGAAGAACCGGCACAGAGTCTCGATTCCCGGCTTCTTCCAGTCGTACTTCACGCCGTCCGGTGTGCCGTCCGGGTACGGCTTGATGCCGTGGATCGCCGCGTCGTAGCCCTTCTTGAACTCTTTCTCGTCCTTCTCGTACCAGTTCCTGATCCGGTCGAGAAACTCGTCGAGGGACTTTGAGAAAGGTTCGTACCCCTGCGTCATTTCCTGTCTCCTTCCGCGTTCGGCCCTGGCATGCCGGACAAGGCTTATCCGGATCCGGGCCGCCGTGAAAGGAGGTCTGGGTGTGTGATGGCTGAGACCCGCACGGGCGGAACAAGCCAGTGCGGGTCCGATGGGCCTGGTGGACCTGGTGGACCTGGTGGACCTTGTAGGCCTTGTAGGCCTACCCCAGGTCCGACGCGATGCCCTTCAGCGCCGCCATGGCCTGTCGTTGCAACCCCGGCCCGAAGGTGATGCGCGTGGCACCCAGTTCACCAAGCTCCTTGGGGGAGGGCCCGCCAGGTATGGCGATGGCGTTGAGCGGCCCCTCGATACCGTCCCGCAACGCGGGCAGAACGTCGGCCGGGGCGAGGATGACGTACACACAGTCCGCCCCCGCCTCGACGTACAGGCGAGCCCGCCTGACCGTCTCCTCCAGGTCCGCGACCCCGCGTACGTACGTGTCGACGCGCGCGTTGATGAACAGCTCCGCCCCGGCGACGGCCCGCACCTCCGCGAGATAGTCCGCCTGCGCGGAAGCCTCCTTGAGCGTCCCGCTCCGTTCGGCCTTGCCGCCCCAGGAGTCCTCCAGGTTGCACCCGACGACCCCGGCGTCGAACAGCCGGTCCACCAACTCCCGGGCCGGAAGACCGTACCCGTCCTCGACATCCGCGCTGACGGGCACGGACACACCCCCCGCGATCCGCCCCACCGCCGCGAACATCTCCCGCGGCGGCACAGCCCCGTCCGCGTACCCGAGCGAAGCCGCGATCCCCGCGCTGGGCGTGGCGAGCGCGGCGAACCCCGCGTCCTCGAAGACCCGCGCGCTGGCGACGTCCCAGGGCCCGGGCAGAATCAGCGGATCGCCCGCGGCCCGCCCGTGGTGCAACGCACGGAACGCCTCGACACCGCCGCCCGTCACGCGTGCTCGCCGGGCTTGTAGGTGGGCGGGTTCCGGATGCTGACGTTGATGCGGTTCCAGGCGTTGATGAGGGTGATGGTCGAGATGAGCTGTCCGAGCTCACGCTCGTCGAAGTGCTTGGCCGCCCGCTCGTACACCTCGTCGGGCACGAACCCGTCCGTGAGGACGGTGATCGCCTCCGTCAGGGCCAGAGCGGCCTGCTCCTTCTCGGAGTAGTGACTGGCGGCTTCCTCCCAGGCGTTGAGGAAGTAGATCCGCTCATCCGTCTCGCCGGCGAGCTTCGCGTCCTTGATGTGCATGTCGATGCAGTACGCACAGTGGTTGATCTGTGAGGCGCGGATCTCGAGCAGATGCTTGAGGCGGACGTCCAAGCCCTTGGAGGCGGCCTGGCCCGCGGCCATCAGACCCTGCATGACGTCGAGGCTGACCTTGGCGCCGCGCTTGCTGCTGCTCATCACAAGTACCTTTCTGCTGAACCGAGTTGACTGCTTCTGTTGCCGGGGGTCAGTTGGCGGGCCGATGGGCGGTGGACCCCGGCGTGTAGTGCCCCGGAACCATCCGAGTGGTGACGGAGATCCGATTCCACCCATTGATCAGGGTGATCGCGGCGACGAGATGAGCGAGCTCCTTCTCGTCGAACTCCTTGGCGGCCCTCTCCCACACCGCGTCCGGCACGAACCCGTCCGTGAGGACGGTGACGGCCTCGGTCAGCTCGATGGCCGCGATCTCCTTGGCCGTGTAGAAGTGCTTGGACTCCTCCCATGCGCTGAGCTGCACGATCCGCTCGACGCTCTCGCCCGCGGCGAGCGCGTCCTTGGTGTGCATGTCGACGCAGAACGCGCAGTGGTTGATCTGCGAGGCGCGGATCTGGACCAGCTCGAAGATGACCGGGTCGACACCCTTCTTGGCCGCGGTGGCGAACCGGATCATGGCCTTGTACGCGTCCGGCACGAGCTCGGCCATGTTGAGCCGGGGCGTGTGCTCGGGCAGCCGCGCGTCGTGGGAGTGGTTGCTCTCGGTGTTCGTCGTCATGGGTACGACGCTACGGCGCGATTAGCCCAGAGGTATGGTCCATTCCCATGGAAGAATCCTGGGCCACTTTGGGGGTGGACCTGCACCTGGAGACCCCGGCCGCCGCAGCGCCCGGAACCCCCCACTCCGGCGTACGCAAGGGCCTCACCGACGCCCTGCGCGAGGCGGTCCGAGGCGGCCGCCTGGCCCCCGGCACGCGCCTCCCCTCCTCCCGCTCCCTCGCCACCGACCTGGGCATCGCCCGCAACACGGTCGCCGACGCGTACGCGGATCTGGTCGCGGAGGGCTGGCTGACCGCGCGCCAGGGTTCGGGCACACGGGTCGCCGAGCGGGACGTGCCGCGCCCCGTGGCCCCCGCGCGCCCGCGGCGGACGGGCGGCGCACCGGCGTACGACCTGATGGCGGGCGCTCCCGACGTGGCGTCGTTCCCGCGGGCGGAGTGGCTGAAGGCGGCCCGCCGCGCGCTGGCGGCCGCGCCCGACGACGTCATGGCGTACGGCGATCCGCGGGGCCGTGTGGAGCTGCGCACCGCGCTCGCCGCGTACCTCTCGCGCGCCCGGGGCGTCCACGCGGACCCCGACCGCATCATCGTCGTCCCGGGCTTCGCCCACGCCCTCACACTCCTGGGCCAACTGCTCTCCGACCGCGGCCTGCGCCGCATCGCCGTGGAGTCGTACGGCCTGGACCTCCACTGGGAGCGCCTGGCCCGCACGGGCCTGCGCACGGTCCCCCTGCCCTTCGACGACCAGGGCACCCGAACAGACGGCTTGACGTCCCACAGAGCAGTCCTGATGACCCCCGCGCACCAGTTCCCGATGGGCGTGCCGCTGCACCCCGACCGGCGGGCGGCGGCCGTCGACTGGGCGCGTCGCACGGACGGCCTGATCCTGGAGGACGACTACGACGGCGAGTTCCGCTACGACCGCCAGCCCGTAGGCGCGCTCCAGGGCCTGGACCCCGACCGCGTGATCTATCTCGGCACCGCCAGCAAATCCCTCGCCCCCGGCCTGCGCCTCGCCTGGATGGTGCTGCCCACCGCCCTGGCCCTGGAGGTGGCGGAACTCAAGTTCGCGGTCGGCGTGGCCAGCAGCGCACTCGACCAAGTGACCCTCGCGGAGTTCATGACGTCCGGTGCGTACGACCGCCACGTCCGCGCGGCCCGCCTGCGCTACCGTCGCCGACGCGACCAGCTCGTCGCCGCCCTCGCCGACCGCGCGCCCGAAATCCGCGTCACCGGCATCGCAGCCGGTCTGCACGCCGTGGTCCGCCTCCCACCCGGCACCGAACAAACAGTGGTCCAGGCAGCCCACTGGCAACACCTGGCCCTCCAGGGCCTCTCCACCTTCCGCCACCCCGAGGCAACGCCCCCACCCGTAGACGCCCTCGTCGTCGGCTACGGCACACCCCCGGACCACGCATGGACGGCAGCCCTAGAAGCCCTGTGCAGAGCCCTGCCCTAACCAGTGCCCCCGTCCCGAAACGTGAACGAGGCCGCCCGGAGGTAAGCAGAGTGGCGCTTCCGGGACGGAAGGTCTACGGCTCCGTCGGGGCTTCGCCGAAGCGGGCCAGGGCCAGGGCGCCTGCCACCGCCACCCCGAAGCCCAGGACGGCCAGCCAGGTCAGGCCCTCTCGGGTGCGGTCGCCGAGGTAGATGACGCCTACCAGGGCGGGGCCGATTGTTTCGCCGATGACCATGCCCGCGGTGGCGGCCGTGACCGAGCCGCGTTGGAGGGCGGAGGTGAGGAGGAGGAAGGCGGCGCCTCCGCCGACGAGGAGGGCGTACGTCGCCGGGTTGGTGGCCAGCGCGGCCGGCGAGACGTCGTCGATCAGGCGGACCGCGACCTCCACCACACCGAAGCCGCAGCCCGCGCCCAGGCCCAGGGCCAACGCCCGCCCCCGGTCCGGAAGTCGGCCGGCGACGGCGCCGACGGCCAGGACGGCCACGGCCACCCCCAGCATCACGTATCGGAGAGTGGTCGAACCGGTCCCGTGCCCCTCCTCGCCCGAGGCAAGCCCGAGCATCGCAAGCCCCGCGCACACCACCCCCACGGCCCCCCACTCCCACCCGCTCAACCGCACCCGCAGCAGCCGCGCCGCCACCACCGCCGTCACGGCGAGGGAGGCCGCGAGGGCCGCGCCCACCGCGTAGATGGGGATGGAGCGCAGTGCCATGATCTGGAGCACGAAGCCCAGGCCGTCCAGGGCCAGACCGGCCACGTACCGCCACTGCCGCACCGCCCGCCACAGCAGCGCCGGATCCACCCCGGAACCCGTACCCGGCGCGGTCGAGCGCGCCGCCACCGCCTGCAACACCGACGCCGTACCGAAGCAGACCGCCGAACCCAGCGCGCAAAACATCCCAAGAGACACGAAAGGACAGTAGAGGAGGGGGTGGTGCGGGACCCGTTGGCGGGGCTGTGGCGGCGGTCATCTAGCCTGCGTCGTCGACACGGTTCAGCGGTTCAGCGCGTGTCGGCACGGTTCAGCGGTTCAGTGCGTGTCGGCACGGTTCAGTGGTTCGGTACGTACGGGGGAGCGGCACAGTGAGTGGCACGGGCATGGCCGACGAGAAGCGACCGCGGCGGCGACGGCTGCGCTCCAGCACGGTGGCCCTCGGCTCCATGGGCGTCCTCGCCGCCGCCCTCACCTCCTGCGGCTCCGAGCCCGACAAGCGCTGCGTGGACCGTGACAGTTACGACCTGCTCACCGGGTACAAGGTCGTCAGCGACCAGCAATGCACCGGCACCAGCACCGGAACAGGCACCTCCCCCCGCGCCTCCGCCGCCTGGTACTACGACCCCGACGTCGACGGCCGCTACGCCGACGACGGCACCTTCAGCCGCAGCGAAGCCGTCGATCGCGACGGCTTCGGCTGCTCGGGATCGGGCTCCGGCGGCGGCTGAGGACGAGGTCGAAGGACCGTGGAGCGCCGCACCCTCACCCCCCGCCCCGGCTGGCAGCAGACCGTCGAGGAGCAGGGGCTCATCTACCCCCTGACCCGCCACCCGGACGGGACTCTGCGCCCCTACTGGGACGAGTCCGCGTACTACGTCTTCAGCCTCCCGGAGGTGGAGGCCCTGGAAGACGTCGTCGAGGAACTGCACGCCATGTGCCTGACGGCGGCCGACCACATCGTCCGAGAAGGCCGCCTCGCCGACCTCGGCATCACAGAGCCACGCCTCGCATCCCTCGTGGCGGAGGCCTGGCGGCGACGGGACGAACTGCCGTCCCTGTACGGCAGGTTCGACCTGCGGTACGACGGCAGCGGCAGCCCCGCCAAGCTGCTCGAGTACAACGCCGACACCCCCACCTCCCTCGTCGAGGCCGCCAGTCCCCAATGGTTCTGGATGGAGGACCGCTTCCCCGGCGCCGACCAGTGGAACTCCCTCCACGAGCGCCTCGTCGACGCCTGGAAGAAGCAGGCCCACCTCCTCCCGCCCGGCAGCCCGCTCTACTTCGCGCACTCCGCCGGCGACGAGCTCGGCGAGGACCTGATGACCGTCGCGTACCTGCGCGAGACCGCCGAGCAGGCCGGACTCGCCACGGACGCCATCTCCGTGGAGGACATCGGCTGGGACCGCCTCTCCCGCCGCTTCGTCGACAAGAAGCTCCGCTTCATCCGCTCCTGCTTCAAGCTCTACCCCTGGGAGTGGCTCACCACGGACCGCTTCGCCCCGCACGTCCTGGAGACCCTCGACAACGGCGGCGGCACGGGTACGACGCTCTGGATCGAGCCCGCCTGGAAGATGCTGCTCTCCAACAAGGCGCTGCTCGCGGTGCTTTGGGAGCTGTACCCCGGCCACCCGAATCTGTTGCCTTCGTACGTGGACGGTCCGCGCGACCTCGCGACCACTACCGGATACGTCGCCAAGCCCCTCCTCGGTCGGGAAGGCGCGGGCGTGACCATCCACGAGCCCGGCAGCAGCCCGGCGGACCTGCCCCAAGACCCCCACTGCTACCAGGAGTTGGCCCCCCTCACCGACTTCGACGGCAACCGCGTCGTCCTCGGCGCCTGGGTCGTCGAGGGCGAGGCGGCGGGCCTGGGCATACGCGAGTCGTCCGGCCTCGTCACGGACGAGTATGCCCGCTTCCTGCCGCACGTGATCCTCTGACCCACCCGGACACCTAGAGGCGCGGCTGCGTGCCGGGGTGGAGTTCGATCCGTACGTCGTCGTCGTCCTTGATGACGTACGTCGGGTCGGTGCTCTTCTTCCACCCCAACGGCAGTACGTAGTACCGCTGATCGCGTTCGACGAGCAGCCGCAGGCCGCTGTACCGGTAGCGGTAGTGGGTGCCGCGGCCCAGGTCCTCCACCTTCGGTCCGGGCGGGGCGAAGCTGAGGCGGTCGGTGGTGAGGACGACCACGGCGACCCGGCGTACGAGTCGCTCGGCGTCGTGGTGCGCGTCGTGGCGGCCGCGGTCACCGGCCACCAGGGCCACGACCCAGACCAGGCAGAGGCCCCCGGCCACGAGCGAGGCGGCGCGCCACCACCCGGGCGGGCCCGCGATGCCCGCGGGAGCGGCGGCGCGTGACCAGCCGAGCAGGAGCCCGGTCGCGACGAGCAGCGGGGCCGTCCAGGCGTACGGCTGTATCCACCGCCACAGCAGCAGCAAGGACGCTCCGGCGGCGACGAACCAGACGTGGGCCCGCGCCACCGTGCCTCCGACCCCGTGCAGTCGGCGCACGTGGCGCGCGGGGACGTGCAGGGCGCTCAGCAGCCGGGGGAGGTGCGGGATCAGGAGGGTCAGGATGAGGACTTCTATGGCGGACAGGGCGGCGAGGTTCAGGCTGCGGATGACGAGCTCGAAGGTGTCGAAGCCGACGGCGAAGCTGTCGAGGTGGAAGTAGCCGTAGTAGGCGTTGGTGTAGATGTAGCCGGCGTAGAGCATGAGGGCGCTGACGAACGAGGCTGCTCCGACTACGGAGTTGAGGAGTTCGGCGGGGCTGCCGCCGGCGGGGTCGGGGGCGGCAGTTGGGGGCGCCGGGCGTGGCCTCGGCACGCGGGTGCGCCGCCCGCGCCGGGCGGCGGCCGCCTGGGGCCGCGCCCGCGGTGAGCGAGGCGTACCGCTCGACCTCGGTGGTCCGGCGCCCACCCCCGCTCAGTTCCCCTCGGAAGAGGGCGAGGGCGAGAGCACCGGCGCAGGACTGCTGCTCTCCGGTTCGACCGACTCCGGCGTACGCCGACACGGATCCTCGTCGGTCCCCGGGGACGGGAACAGGGTGCACCCCGGCGGGTGCGCCGGAGTCGAGCCGCTGACCCCGGGTCCGGGCACATCGATCGGCCCCGTATCCGTAGGCGGCGCCTGCACCGGCGGCACCCCGGGGTCACCGCCCCCACCGCCGCTGTCCCCCGCACCGGTCGACCCCGCGGACGGGCCCGCGGACTCACCGGAAGCGCTCGGCGAAGGCACCGCCCCCGGCCCGGAAGACCCACCGGGTCGCCCCGGCGTCCCACCCCCGGCCCCGCCCGAATGCCCGCAGGCCGCACCCCCGAGCCCCAGCACCACCACCAGGACGGCCGCCGACACGGCTCCGCCGCCCCCGGACCCAACACCTCGGCGTACACGCATGCGTTCCCCCTCACACCGGAACGTCCTCACAGTGCGTGAGCGAAGAATGGCACCGGTAGCGGGGGCTGCCCATATCCCCGGCGCGAAATTCACCCTGCGCGCGGGCACGAATTTCCCCCGGCGCGCGGGCGCGGAACCGGGCAGGGCACGATAGGCGGTCGCATCGACCAGATGGATCAGTACGACAGGGAACACAGGAAGCACATGAGCACTCAGCGCGCATCGCAGTACCGTCGGAGGCTCGGCCTCGTGGCCGTCGCCGTGATCACCACCGCCTCCCTCGCCGCGTGCGGCGGCGGTTCCGGCAAGAAGAGCGGCAAGTCCGGTGGGTCGGGCGCGAACAACGAAGCCACCGAGGCCCCCAAGAACCTCAAGCTCGGCCAGCCCGGCCCCGACCAAGAAATCACAAGGTACAAGAAGACCGCGAAGTTCTCCCTCACGCCGACGAAGGTCACCGAGGGCAAGCCGGCGGACCTGAAGGAACTGGGCGACGACAAGAAGTATGCGGGCAAGAAGATCGCCTGGATCTACGTGAAGGCCAAGCACGTCGCGGGCGCGGCCTCGATCAAGGGCCCCATGGTGATGAGCGAGGTGAACGCGGAGACCGGCGCGGGCGCCCCCGCCACGAAGTTCATCCTCATCGGCAGCCTCTCCAGCCAGCCCGCCGACTGCCTCGACACCGGCAAGAAGGAGATCAGCAGCGAGGACATCTGGAAGAAGGGCGAGGAGCGCACGCTGTGCGAGCCGTACCTGATTCCCGCCACCGAGAAGGTCAAGTCGGTGACGTACTCGCAGGGTTACTACAAGGAGCCCCTCAAGTGGGCTGTGAAGTAACCCACTTGAAGAGCTGGTAGCTCACTTCACGCAGGTCGAGTCTTTGGCAGGCAGCCTGCCTGTGGCCAGGTAGGCGTTCACCTTCCCGTCCACGCAGGCGTTCCCGTACTCGGCGTAGAGCCCGTGCCGGTTGGCACCCTTGAGGGTGAGCAGCCGGGAGCCGGGCAGCCGGTGCCGCAGCGCCACGCTCCCGACATACGGAGTACGCGGATCCCCGGTGGCGGCCACGATCAACGCCCGAGCATCCCGCCGCACCTCCGTCGGCCGCTCCCGGGGCCGCTCCCAGAAGGCGCAAGGGTTGATGTTGTTGGCGAGCGGCCCGAAGACGGGGTGTTCCCTGCGGCTCGCCTGGATGTCGCGCCAGTAGTACTCGGGGTCGCGCGGGACGGCCACGTCCCCGCAGAGGATCGCCATCTGCGCGCTGCCGTACGCGGACTCGGCGCCGGTCGTCGCGACCCGCAGTGTCGCGGTGAGGCTCTCGGTCAGCCGGGTCGGCTTCCCGGCCGCGGCCTTCGCCAGCACGGAGACCGTGTCGGCCAGGTCGGCCCGGCCCGCGTCGGTGTCGTCGGCGTTGCCGTTGAGGAGCAGCAGCGGCACGTGGGTGTCGTCGATGCGGTACGCATTGGCGGCCGTGCCCAGCGTGAGCCCGCCCGCGGACTTCGCCACGATCCGGTCGATCGTGGCGAGGACCTGGGCGGGCGTCCGGCCGAGTCCGTACGTCCCGTCCCGCTTCGCCGCCCACACGGCCCAGTCGGCGAGCGCCCGCTCGTTCTCGGGCTCGGCGCCCCGCATGAGCCGGGGCTGGTAGCGCGGTGCGTCGAGCGCGCTGTCGAGGACCATGCGGTCGTAGCGGCGCGGGAACATCTGTGTGTAGACGGTGCCGAGGTACGTGCCGTACGAGTACCCGAGATACGACAGCTTCGGCGCACCGAGGGCGCCCCGGATGACGTCCATGTCGCGCGCCGTGTTGCGCGTCGTGACATGCGGCAGCACGTCGGCGTTCGTGTCCCGGCAGGCGTCCGCGAGCCGCTTGTGCAGGCCGACTTGCCGCTCGAAGCTTGCCCGGCTGAGCCCGGCGGACAGTACGTACGTGCTGACGGGCCACCCGCAGTCCAGCCCGGTGCTGCGGCCCACGAAGCGCGGGTCCATGCCGATGAGGTCGTAGCGCCCGGCGACACCCTTCATCGCGTCCCGGATGGCAGGCGGAAGGTAGAGCGTGGCGTCCCCCGGCCCGCCGTAGTTGAGCAGCATGGGACCCACGTGGCGTCGGGTGTCGCTGCCCTTGATCCGCGAGATCGCGACTTCGATCGTACGACCGCCGGGGTCGGAGTAGTCGAGCGGAACCGTCACGTTCGCGCAGCGCGCGCCCTCCTTCTCCAGGTACTTTCCCCCTTCGTCGTCCGGACCGAGGACACAGCTGCGCCAGTCGAGGCGCTGGTCGTAGTAGCGGCCGAGGCCGCCGGACGCGGTGGCCGCGGTGGCCGCGGGGGCGGCGGTGGCCGCCGGGGTGGCGAGGGCCGCCGGGGTGGCGAGGGCCGCTGTCCCCGTCACCGCCACCGCCGTGAACACCGCCGTGCACAGGGTGAGTTTCATGCACAAAACGCTAGAAGCACGGTCCTTCGTACGCACTCCGGGCGGCCCCCGCAATACGGCTGGAGAAAGCCACACCTGCGGCCGCGCCCGCGCACTCCCGCAGGGCGGTGACCTGAGGACGAGTCCGTGTGAGCGAGGCCGCCCGGAGGTAAGCAGAGTGGCGCTTCCGGGACGGAAGTCAAGGGCGCCCTTCGGGCGTCGGCTTCGCCGATTCCGCTTCGCTCCACCCTTGACTACCGCCCCTACAGCGCGAGTTGACGTAAGTCCGGGCGGCCCCGGGGTGAGGCGGCGGGCAGGGGTCCGGTGGAGGCGGACGGCTTCATTGCCGGGTGCCGCCCGGCACTGACTGGGTGCGGGCGGGCTGGGCTGTGGCCCAACGGAGTCGCTGGGTGGGGGTTCGCCTGATTCGCCGGGGGAGGGGGGAGTAGGGGGCGCGGAGAGGAGGGGGGCGAGGAGAGGGGGAGGGGGCGAGGAGAGGAGGTGGGCGCGAGGAGAGGAGGAGGGGGCGGTCGCGTGGCCGGGCGTCGGGGCGTCGGGGCGTCGGGGTGTCGGGGGTCTCGGCCGGGCCTCACCCTCCCCCCCCAACTACCTACTTCGGAAAAGTTGTGCGAGGCGCGCGGGGTAGTGCGGGTGGGAAGGCGTGCGCCCCCGCCTGTCGGCACAGATTTGGCACATGTCAGTGCAGGTCAGTGGGGGTGGGGAGGGGGCGTGAATTGCTTGGGTGCACTACTTCTGCGCGCCTCTCGCAACTTTTTCAAAGTAGGTAGTTGGGGGAGGCTCAGGCCCAACGAGTCCGGCTGAGTCTGGAGGAGTCGGGCGGGGTCGGGAGGATCCGAGCCGCGCTCGGCGGGCGGGCTTGGCCCCTTCGCCACCCGGGCCGCACGGCTGCCCTGTCCGCGAGGTGCACCAAGTCAGTGCCGGGCGGCACCCGGCAATGAAGCCGTCCGCCTCCACCAGGCCCTGCCCGCCGCCTCACCCCGGGGCCGCCCGGACTTACGTCAACTCGCGCTGTAGGGGCGGTAGTCAAGGGTGGAGCGAAGCGGAATCGGCGAAGCCGACGCCCGAAGGGCGCCCTTGACTTCCGTCCCGGAAGCGCCACTCTGCTTACCTCCGGGCGGCCTCGTTCACGTTTGCGCGTAGGGGAGGAAGTCGCTCCACGCGGTGGCCGCAACGGCGAGTTGGGGGCCGTCGGGGTTCTTGGAGTCGCGTATGTGGATGGTGTCGGGGGTGGTGGCTACTTCGACGCAGGCGGGGCCGTCGTCAGTGCTGTGGCTGCTCTTGAACCACTCCAACGTCATGTCTCGTCCCGCACTTTCTCGATGAAGGCCAACGACTCACGTGGCGTAAGCGCCTGTGCCCGGATGATCCCATAGCGCACGTCGAGGGTCTGGACCTCTTTCGGACTGGAGATCACCCGGCTGACGAGCTGGACTTCGTTGTGGGCGACCGTGCTGCCGTCCTTGAGCTTGAACAGCCTGAATGGCCCGCCGAGACCGGCGTTCTCCTCAAGGTCCAGAGGTAGGACTTGAAGGTCCACGTTGCGCAACTTGCCGACCTCCAACAGGTGTTCGAGTTGGGCTTGGAGCACCATTGTGCCCCCGAGGGGGCGACGTAGCGTCGACTCGCACTGCACGAAGCTGAACATTGGCGTGGCTGACGTCCCGTCGATGATCGCTCGACGAGCCATGCGCGCGGAGAGCCGCTGCTCCAGCTCCTCCTGGTCGAAGGGCGGACGTCGGCAGCCGAACACAGCCGATGCGTACTCAGGGGTTTGCAGCAGCCCTTCGATCACGGAGTTGTTGTACGCGCACACCTCGACGGACTGGGCCTCCAGCTTGGCCAGATCCCGGACTCGTCGCGGGTACCGAGCCCTTTCGGCGTCGGCCTTCAGGCTTTGGAGGTGACCGTTGGCGTTGAGGATTTGGTCGGCCCGGTCCAGGAATTCCGGCCTGGGAATCCGCGCCCCGCGTTCCACCTTGTGGATCAGGTTCTCCCCGTACCCCATGCGCTCACCGAACTCAACTGCCCGCAGGCTGGCGGCCTCCCGCCAAAGCTTGATCTGCCGCCCGATGAGTTCAGCGATCGCGCTCGACTCGTCGTCGGAGTCGACCTCCCAGCCGACGTCGTCCTCGTCCACGCTCACGGCGTACCTCCCCAGGTCACGGGTACGGACAGGACGAGCCGGTACAGGACCGGACAGTCACCGTACGCACAGGAATCATCACTGTTCAGGCTAAGCGTCATCGGCCACGCTCAGTTATGTGAACCGAGAAATCACCCGCCCCAGGGCCGAAGTGCCAGCGCCCGTGCGCCGCTTCAGTGTGCAACTGTCGAGCACCCGCAGGGGAGCCCGCCTGGCAAGGCTGCTCTCGACGGAGCAACTCCGTACATGGGGAGTCCCGTTGGAGGCCGCAGGCCAGATCATCGCGGAGTTGGCGAGCAATGCGGCGGTGTACGGGAGGGTGCCCGCGAGGGACTTCCGGGTGACGCTGACGGCGAGCGTCGAGGTGTTGCGTATCGAGGTGATGGATACGCGGGGTGACCGGCTGCCGGAGGTGCGGGAGCCGGACGGGGAAGACGAGACGGGCCGCGGCCTGCAGATCGTGGCGGCACTCGCGGACCGCTGGGGCGTGGAGCTGGGCCCGGAACCGCTCAAGACGGTGTGGGCGGAGCTGGACGTCCCCTAGAGGTGCCCAGTCGCGGCGCGCTGCCCCGGTGCGGGCCTGTTCGGGCCCGCACCGGGGCAGCGGGGCCGGAGGCTAGCTGTACTGGAAGAGGAAGGACCGGAACTTCAGGTTCACGCCGCCCTCACCCCCCCTGTTTAGAACCTGATACGTGCCTTCGCAGTCGATGCTCTCGAAGACGTAGACCTTCGTGTCCGTCTTGTTCGCGGGCGAGTGCGCGGGCTTGGTCCCCGCGGCCTCCGCTTCCTTGACGTTGTGGCACTCGTTGGTCGCGAGGTCGTCGTTCCCGTTGTCGTTGAGCTTCTGCCGGCGCTCGACGCCGTTGGCGTCGGTCTAGGTGTAGCGGAAGTCGCCCAGTGCGGCCGAGGCGGAGCCGGGGGTGGCGAGGAGGAACGTCAGGGCGCAGGCAGCCGCGAAGGCGATGGCGCGTGGGCGCGTCATGGGGGGTCCTTACGTGGAGGGGGTTGGCTCAGGCGTTCCCGAGTTACCCGGCAAAGCCGCTGGTAAGCCTTGTTTCACCTGAATGGGTCGACAGAATGTTTTCTGTCCCAATCCGGGCTCCCCCGGCGCAGGCGATGCCCGCGCCGGGGGAGGCGACTAGAGGGTGGCGATGACGTTGTCCACAGTCACCTCGACACCCGTGACCGCGTTCTTGACCGTCGCGACGAGCGATTCGGCGGTGGTGCCGACAAGGCCGCCCCCAGGGGCGGGGGCGGCGGAGGCGGGGGTGGCGAGGACGCCGAGGAGTGCGGCGGTTCCGAGGATCACGGCAGCGGTGCGGCGCATGGCGAAGTGCCTTTCAGCGGAGGGGGGTTGGAGTTCGCCCCGACAACCGGAGCGAGCCATTCCCACAACTGCCCAAGGTGATGATCGGGCACGCACAGCTCACTCGTAAGAGCAGATAAGCGCCTTAGGCGACAGTGTGCCGAGCGCTGAAGATGCCCCAGCGCAGGAGTCCGGCGCGGGTGGCGTCGACCCAGAGGGGGAGGTTGGCGAGCAGGCCGTCGACGTAGGCGGGGCTGATGGTGGCGCGCAGCTCGGCCTCGTGGGCGCGGGTCTCGGCCGTCAACCGGACGTAGTGGTACGTGAGTTGAGTGCTGTGGTCGTCGAAGGCGGCCGGGGCGAGGCCGAGGTCGGCGAGCTGGCGGAGGTAGAAGGACGGGGTTGCCAGGGCGTCCACGCCGAGGCGGGAGACGACCGGGAGCAGCGCCTCGGCGGGCGTGTCCTCGTCGGCCATGATGTCGGTGAAGGCGAGGGCGCCGCCGGGCTTCAGGACGCGCGCGGCCTCGCTGAGCACGCGGGACCTGTCACCGCTGTGGCAGAACGCCTCCAGGGAGCAGACGGCGTCGAAATGGTCGGCGGCGTACGGGACTTCGTGGAAAGAGCCGGTCACGACCTCGATGAGGGAGTCCAGGCCGCGCTTCGCGTTGGCCGCGCGGTGGCGGTCGTTCTGGGCGGCGCTGAGGTTGAGGGCGACGACCCGGCAGCCGAAGCGCTCGGCGAGGTAGCGGGCGGTGCCGCCGTAGCCGGAGCCGAGGTCGAGGACGGTGCGGTCGGGGCCGAGAGTGTCCGCGAGGCGGTCGGCCAGGCGCTCGACGGTGCGGCGCGAGGCGGCGGCGACGGGCTCCGCGTCGTGGGCGTAGATGCCGGTGTGGATGTCCTCGCCGCCCCACACCGCGTCGTAGAAGCCGTCGACGTCGCTGGACTCGTAATAGCTGCGCGTCGCGTCCTCGTTGCCGGCCAGATTCTCGCTCATGCGTGCTGTCCCCTCGCTCTTCACCGTGCCGCCCACGTGGCGGCACCCCAAGCGTGGGTGCCGCCACGGGAAACGATCAAGAGCGCCAAGTCGGCCACGGGGGCGCGGGGCGAGGTTTTCAGCCGAACCGCACGCTGTGCGGGAGCGAGCCGAAGAAGCCGGTGGACTGACCGGGGCGCAGGGTGCTGTGGGGTTCCTCGCAGCCGTGGTCGAAGTAGATCGTCGCGGTCGTGTCGGTCTGGTTGTCGGCGCTGGTCGCGCCTCCCTGGACGAGCAGTCGGCACTCGTTGTTGGCCGGGTTGTTCATCTCCAGGTCCCCGGCGTCGCGCGAGTGGTAGAAGAACGTGCCGGTGGCGGCGTGGGCGCTGGCGGTGGGCAGCGCGGCGAAGAGGGCGAGGGCGGCACCGGCGGCCAGCGCCGTGCGGCCGAGCCGGGGCGCCGTAACGCGTGTGGTGGTGGTCATGGCGCCCACGCTCGCGGAGGGCGGCGGGACCGCCCAGGGTGCAGGCCCCCTGGCGCCCGGGAACCCTCCCCACCCCACCCGGGAACAACTACCCCCACTGAATAGAACGTTCGTTACAGCCCATACATGTGCTCAGTCCGACGCCCGCGGCATGGCCCACTTGGGTCGCCAGGTCTCCGGGCCTCCGTGGTCCGCCGGTCGGGCCGCGAGCAGATGATCGCGCAGCGCGGCAAGACCGGGATGCGGGTTGTCGCGACGCCAGAGCAGCGAGTGCGGGTAGACCGGCGTCGGGTCGCGGAGAGGGATGAGCCGCAGATCGTGCCCTGCGGGCCAGACCAGCGGGGTCTGCTTGCTCATGAACGTCGCCAGCGTCGCCGAGTCCGCGATCGTGTCGAGCAGCGACTCGACGCCGAAGATCGGGCCGACCACGTCGATCTCGCACCCGAAGGTCGCGGCGAGCTCGTCGTAGTACGCCGCCCACTCCGTCCCCGCGGTGTTGCCCGGCATCCAGATCCGCCGCCCCGCGAGCTGCGCGGGCGTGACCGACGGGGCGCCCGCGAACTCGTGGGCGGGGCCGGTGAACAGCAACAGCGGCTCGTCGAGCACGGGCACGGCCTCGATCTCCTCGGGCAGCCGCCGCCCCGGCATGGTGACCGCGCGGAACGTCGCGTCGATCGTCCCGTCCAGGAGCGCGGCGATCGCCGCGTCCGCGCCGAACAAGGTCACGACGTCGAGGTCGGTCTCCGGGTGCGCGCGATGGAAGTCCCGCAGCAGCCCGGCCGTCGCCACCCGCCGCCCGACCACGTCTACGCGCAGCGCCCGGCTGCCCGGCCTGACGGACGCCGCCGCCCGCTCCTCGGCCTCAAGCAGCGCACGGGCATGCGGCAGAAACGCCTGCCCGTCGATCGTGAGCCGCGCCCCGCGCGGCGTCCGCGTGAAAAGGCGCACCCCGAGATCCGCCTCCAACGCGGCCACCCGCTTGGACACGGCCTGCTGGGTGATCCCCAGATCGGCGGCGGCCTCCTGGAACTGGCCCGTGTCGGCGGAGGCGACGAAGGTGCGTACGGCGTTGAGATCCACGCGGTCACCATACGCCCACTCGTGTACAACCCTTGGTTGTACTAGGTCTCTCCCTGGTTGTTTGCCGGGCGGCCCGGCCCTTGGCTTTGATGCCCGAGGTCGAGGGCGGCGAAGGCTTGTCCGGAGAGGGGGCGCTCGGTATGGCGGGCAGGGGCGGGCGGAGGTCGCTGGGCCGGGACTTCGGGTGGCTGTGGGCGGCGTACGGAGTCAGCGCGTTCGGTACGCGCTTCGCCTTCGACGCGTTCGCCCTGATCGCGATCCTCGCGCTGCACGCGGGCCCGGCGCAGGTGTCGCTCCTCTCGGCGGTGGGGCTCGCGGCGGGGGCGGTCCTCGCGGTGCCGCTCGGACCTTGGGTGGAGTTCCGCCGCAAGCGCCCGGTGATGGTGGCGATGGACCTGATCCGCTGCGCGGCCCTCCTGACCGTCCCGGCCGCGTACGCCCTCGACGCTCTGACCTTCGCCCAACTTCTGGTTGTGTCCGTACTGGTCGCCGCCGCCGACATCGCCTTCAGCGCGGCGGCCGGTGCCTGCCTGAAATCCCTCGTACGCCAGGAGGACCTGCTGACGGCCAACGGTCGCCTGGAGTCGACTTCCTGGACGGCCACGGCACTGGGGCCGCCGCTCGGCGGGGCGGCGGTGGGGATGTTCGGCCCGGCGGTGACGGTGGCGGCGGACGCGCTGAGCTATGTGCTTTCGGCGGCGGGGATCCATGCGATCGGCGGCAAGGAGCCGTACCCCGAGCGGAGCGGCCAGCCCCGGCTGCGTGCCCGCGATCTCCCCGACGGCTGGCGGTTCCTCCTCGCCGACCCGGCCCTGCGGCCCCTCTTCCTCAACACCGTCCTGGTGAGCGGCCTGATCATGGCGGCCTCACCCCCACTCGCCGTCCTCATGCTCGGCCGACTCGGCTTCGCCCCTTGGCAGTACGGCCTCGCGTTCGCGCTGCCCTGTGTGGGCGGGCTTATCGGCTCCCGGCTGTCGCGCCCCCTCGTACACCGCTTCGGCGAGCACGCCGTCCTGCGCACCGCGGGGACCCTGCGCGCCTGCTGGCTCCCGGGCCTGGCCTTCGTGCACCCGGGCCCCACCGGTCTCGCCCTGGTCATGGGCATCGAGCTGGGCCTGATCACGTGCATGGGTGTCTTCAACCCGGTGTACGCCACGTACCGCCTGAACCGCACCCCGCCCGACCGCCTCGCCCGCACCCTCTCCGCCTGGTCGATCACCACTAAGGCGACGGTCGCGGCCCTGACCGCGACCTGGGGACTGCTCGCCGCACTCACGGGCCCGCGCACGGCCGTCGCCACCGCGGGCGCGCTCCTCCTGGCCACCCCGCTCCTGCTGATCAAGGCCACGCGCGGCGCCCACCGCCCCGCCCCTCAGCCCAGATAGCAGGCCGAGACGTAACCCACCACGCCCGTCCGCTTGTTCTGCACCAGCTGCCAGGCGGCGGTCCTGCTGCCGTCCTGGCACTGCACGTTGGGGCCCGAGTCGGTCTGGTACCAGTACGCGCAGTCGCCCTGGTCGGCCCAGCCGACGTGATCGCCGCCGGGCTTGTTGCGCATGTGGATGTTGGTGCCCCTGAAGTCGGTGTGGGGGCCGCCGATCTCGCAGGCGGCGGGGGCGAGGGCTTGAGTGGGGGCGGGGGCCGCGGTCGCGTGCCCGGCGCCGACGGTGAGGGGGGTCAGGAGCAGGGCGGCTCCCGCCACCGCGAGCTTCGTTCGCTTCATCATGAGCGCAACGGTCCCGAACCAGGGCAAGGCCGACAAGAAGGCGCGCCCCTCAGGACTCTGCGGATCGGGTGGACCGATAGTGCTCGGCTATCTCGTCCGACGTGGTCACCCACACCCCCGGGTGATTCACCACGTATTCAAGCGCCTGGTCCAGGTACTTGGCGCGGAACGCCTGGCCGATCACGAACGGGTGCAGGGCGAGGGCCATGACCCGGCCGCTGTCGGCCGCGGTCGCGTCCTCGTGCAACTGGTCGAGCTGGTCCTTGACGATCTGTACGAAGTCGGGGCCGGACGTGCTCTTGCCGACGAAGAGACTGATGTCGTTCAGCTCGACGGAGTACGGGACGCTGAAGACGCCGGGGACGTTGAGGGCGTAAGGCTGGTCGTCGTTCGTCCAGTCGAGGACGTAATCAAGACCCAGCTCCTTGAGCAGGTGAGGGGTGCGGAAGGTCTCCGTCAGGGCCGGTCCCATCCAGCCGCGCGGCCGGGTGCCGGTGGTCCGCTCGATGGTGGAGACGACGTCCGTCAGATACGCGCGCTCCTCGTCCTCCGTCATGTCCGCCTGGAAGATGGAGTTGTTCTTGCCGTGCGCGAGCCAGGCCCAGTCGCGCTCGCGCCCCGCCTTGACGATCTGCGGATAGCGGTCGCCCACATCGGAGTTGAGCAGCACGCTCGCCCGGACCCGGTGACGGTCGAGGGTCTCCAGGGTGCGCCAGAAGCCCACCCGGGGACCGTAGTCGCGCCAGCCGTAGTTGAGGGGGTCCGGGGCGAGGTGCGCGGTGCCCGGGAACGTGGAGGTGGACGGCTTGTCGACCTCGTAGTGCTCGATGTTGAGCCCGACGTAGAAGGCGACCTTGGCGCCTTCCGGCCACTGGATCGGCTCGCGTTCGACGATGGGGCTGTAGTCGTAGAGCTGGTTGTCCATCGGGTTCACCTTGTCTGTGTGCGGTGTGGCGCGGTGCTGCCATGTGCTGTGAGCAGCACCGCGGCTTCCTTCTGCACACATCCTGAAACCTTCACACTGATGTGAGGGTCAAGTCGTCGAGGGCCGAGTCCACCACCCCGAAGGCCTTCTCGCCCGTCTCCAGGGAGTCGTACACGAACCGTACCGACACGTTCTCGGCCTTGATCCCGCAGTACTCCGAGATCCCGGTGCCCAGCGTGCGCGTCAGCGTGTCCTCCCAGCCGAGCTTGGCGAACTGCTCGCCCTGGTAGGCGACCAGACCGAGCCACAGCATGTGCTTCCCGGCGAGCAGCGGGTCCTTGCGGCCGTACGCGAAGCCGTTGTTCCAGACCCGGTCGATCCACCCCTTCAGCAGGGCGGGCAGGCCGAACCACCACACGGGGAAGACCACGACGATCGTGTCGGCGGCGGCCACGCGCCGCATGTGGGCGCGGACTTCGGGCGAGTAGTCCTTGTCGGGGTCGGCCCAGTCGGGCTCGTCGGCCGGGGTCATGCGGGGGTCGAAGTCCTCGGCGGTGAGGTCGAGGAGGTCGACGGTGTGGCCCTGCGCGGTGAGGCGTTCGCCTGCGTGGCGGACGAGTTGGGAGGTGAGGGAGTCGGAGCGGGGGTGACCGGTGACGAGCAGGACGTCGGCCATGGGCGGGGCTCGCTTTCGAGGGGGAGCGGGGGCGTGGGGTTGCCGTGTTACTTGGTGGGGTTGCCGTCCAGGCGGACGAGCATCTTGCCGGTGTTGGCGCCGCGCAGGACGCCGAGGAAGGCCTCCGGGGCGCGCTCGATGCCGTCGACGACGGTCTCCTCCGTGCGCAGGGTGCCGTCGGCGAGCATCCCGGCCGCCTTGGCGATCCACTCCGGGAAGAGGTCCAGGTGGCTGGTGACGAGCATGCCGCGCAGGGTGGCCTCCTGCTTCGCGGCGTGGAAGAGGTTGTCGGGGCCGGGGGCGGGCGTGGTGGCGTTGTACGTGCTGATGGCGCCGACTAGGGCGACGCGGCCCTGCGGGCGGAGCGCGCCGATCGCGGCCTGGAGGTGGTCGCCGCCGACGTTGTCGAGGTAGACGTCGACGCCGTCGGGCGCGGCCTGGGCGAGCTGCTCGGGCAGACCGCCCTGCCGGTAGTCGATGGCGGCGTCGTACCCGAACGTGTCGAGCAGCTTCTTCGTCTTCGCCGGACCACCCGCAGAGCCGATCACCCGGGACGCCCCGAGCGCACGGGCCACCTGCCCCGCGACACTGCCGACGGCACCGGCCGCGGCCGACACGAACACGACGTCACCCTCCTTGACGGGGGCGATCCGGGTCAGCGCCGCGTAGGCGGTCAGTCCCGTCGTACCCAGCGGCCCGAGGTAGGCGGACGCCGGGGCGAGCGCGGTGTCGACGACCGTCACGGCGGCGGCGTCGAGCACGACGTACTCACGCCACCCGGCGAAGTGCGAGACGGTCGCCCCGACCGGCACGTCCGGGCTCCCCGAGGCGACGACCTCACCGATGGCGCTTCCGTCGAGGGCCGCGCCCAGCTCGAAGGGCGGGATGTACGAGGGCACGTCGTCCATGCGGCCCCGCATGTAGGGGTCGACGGACATCCAGGTGTTCCGGACGAGGATCTGGCCTTCGGCGACGCTGTCCGGGACCTGGGTCGTGACCAGTTCGAAGTCGGTGGGGGCGGGCTGACCGACGGGGCGGGCGGCGAGGCGGATTTCACGGGAGGCGGGCATGGTGGGCTCCTTGGTGTGTGGTGCGGTTGGTGGATCTGTTCGCTGTGCTGCGTTGCCGTTTCCGGCGACGAGGAACAAGGTGCCTGGGGGCTCGCACGAACCACTGACGGCTGACGCACGACGATCCGGTCGGCCGGACACGATTACGGTTACGGCATGCGATTCGAGGAGCTGGGCCCCCTGGTGGTACGCGCCGACGACGGCGCGATCGTGCCGGTCCCGGAGCCGAAGGTGCGCGCACTGCTCGCCGCACTCCTCGTGCGAGGGGGCCGCCCGGTCCAGGTGGACACGCTGGTCGACGACCTGTGGGCGGACCGCACCCCGACCAACCCCGCGAACTCCCTCCAGACCAAGGTCTCCCAGCTACGCCGAGCCCTGGCGGCGGCCGAGCCGGGCGGCCGAGACCTGGTGACGTACGGCCCGGCGGGCTACGCGCTGCGCCTGGCGAACGACGCCACGGACGCGGCCCGCTTCACGGCCAGGACGACGGCCGCGTACGACGACACGGTCGACCCCCGCGAGCGGGCAGCCCTCCTGACCGACGCCCTGGCCCTGTGGCGAGGCCCCGCCTACGCGGACTTCCGCGACGCGGAGTTCACGAGGGCGACAGCGGCCCGCCTGGAGGAACAGCGCCTGACCGCCGAGGAGACGCTGGCCGAGCTGCGCCTGGACCTGGGCGAACACACCCTGCTGGCCGACGAGTTGGCCGACCTGACCGCCCGCGAACCACTCCGCGAACGCCTGCGCGCGGCCCACATGCGCGCCCTCTACCGGGCGGGCCGCCCCTCCGAGGCCCTGGACGCGTACCAGGACCTGCGCCGCCGCCTCGCCGACGACCTGGGCACGGACCCGGGCCCCGAGGTCACGGCCCTGCACGAGGCGATACTCCGCCAGGACCCGTCCCTGGCACCCCCGCCGCGCCCGGCGGCACCCACCCCGACCCGCCCCCACACGAACCTCCCGGCCCGCGTGACCGACCTGATCGGCCGCGACGCCGAGATATCCCGCGTACGCGACCTGGTCCGAGGGACCCGCCTGGTGACCCTGACCGGCCCCGGCGGCGTGGGCAAGACCCGCCTGGCCCTGGAGGCGTCCCGCACCCTGCTCACCGACCACGCCGACGAATTCCCGGACGGCGCCTGGCTGGTGGAACTGGCGGGAACGGGGGACGACGTGGCGGAGACGGTGGCGGCGGCACTGGGCATCCGAGAGGACACGGCGGGGTTTTCAGCCCGTCCGGCGATTGAGGACGAGGCGCGAAGCGCCGACACGGGGGTCCGGGGGCAGAGCCCCCGGCCTCGGGAAGGGGCGGGCTCGGGGAAACAAACCGCCCTGGCCCAAGCCCTCGCCCCCCGCCACGCCCTCCTCGTCCTGGACAACTGCGAACACCTACTGGACCCGGTAGCCGACCTGGTGGCCCACCTACTCCGCAAGGCCCCCCACCTGCACATCCTCACCACCAGCCAGGAACCCCTCGCCCTGACGGCAGAAACCCTGGAAACAGTCGTCCCCCTGCCGGAGGCAGAAGCCCTGCGCCTCTTCGAGGAACGAGCCACGGCGACCACCCCCGGCTTCACCCTGAACCCCGAGAACCTAGAGGCCGCGTCCCTGATCTGCCGCCGCCTCGACGGCATCCCCCTGGCCGTGGAACTGGCGGCGACCCGCGTCCGCACCCTGGGCGTACACGCCCTCGCGGACCGCCTGCACGACCGCTTCCGCCTCCTGAACCAGGTACGCAGAGACGCCCCGGCCCGCCAGCGCACCCTCCGCGCGATGATCGACTGGAGCTGGGAACTCCTGACGCCGCCGGAACAGCGGGCGCTGCGTCAACTGGCGGTGTTCCCGGGCGGATTCACGCTGGAGAGCGCGGAATCCGTACTGGACGAAGCGTCGCACCGAGACCCGCACGCGGCACCGGACGAACCCCCCGTCCTGGACCTGATAACCCGCCTGACCGACCGCTCCCTACTGACCCCCACAGCCCACACCCCCACCCCCGGCACCCCCCACACCCTCATCCGCCACCGCATGCTCGAATCCGTAGCCGCCTACAGCCTCGAACGCCTCGAAGAAGCAGGCGAGTCGAAGCCCCTCCGCCACCGCCACGCCCTGCACTACACAGACCTCGCCGAACGCGCCGCCCCCGCCCTGCACGGCCCCGACCAGCACCACTGGCTCCGCCGCCTGGACGCGGAGACGGTGAACCTGCGCGCCGCCCTGGAGTGGGCCACCACCGAGGCCGACGCCACCCTGACCCTGCGCCTGGTCAACTCCCTGACCTGGTACTGGTTCCTGCGAGGCCGCCTCAGCGAGGCCCTGCGCTGGATCGGCCTCGCCCTGGACCTGAACCCGGGCGCACCCGCGCGCGAAAACGGCGCCCGAGCCACCGCAGCCACCTCCCTCTCCGCCTTCGGCCTCCTGACCGGCGAAGACGCCTGCGCGTACGGCGCGGACTGCGTGACCGAGCGGGACGGCCACGCCGCCCCCCGAGCCCGCTGGCTCCTGGCCTTCGCCCGCTGCGGCTTCGAACGTACGGAGGCCGAGACGGCCCGAGTCGACGCGCTGCTCGACGAGTTCCGCACGGCGGGCGACCGCTGGGGCGAGGCCGCCACCCTCAGCGTCCGCGCCACCCGCGCCCTCTACGCCGGCGACCTCCCCGCCCTGCGCGCGGACGCCACCCGCAGCGCCGCCCTGTTCACCGAACTCGGCGACCGCTGGGGGCAGTTGCAGTCGTCCGAACAACTCGGCGTACTCGCCGAGATCGCCGCCGACTACGACGAGGCGGCACGCCTGCAACGCGACGGCATGGCGGGCGCCGAGGAACTCGAACTCTGGACCGACGTCTCCTTCCGCCTCTCCCGCCTGGGCCGCCTCGCCCTCCTGACCGGCGACGACGCCCGCGCCGACGAGTACCACGAGCGTGCCGCGCGCCTCGCCGTCCAGCAGTCGCACCGGCCCGCGCAGCAGTTCGCCGAGACCGGCCTGGCCCTCGGCGCCCGCCGCCGCGGCGACCTCGACACCGCCGAGCGGCACCTCCTGCCCTGGCTCGACTTCAACCGCCGATTCGGCATCGACTCCGGCACCGCGCTGCTCCTCGCCCAGCTCGGATACGTCGCCGAGCAGCGCGGCGACGCCCCGCGCGCCGAGACCCTGCACCGCGAGGGCCTGGCCGTGGCCCGCGGCACCGGCGACAACCGGGCCGTGGCCCTGGCCCTCGAAGGCCTGGCGGGCGCCCGCTCCCTCGCCGGTGACCACCCGGCCACCGCCGCCCTCCTCGGCGAGGCCGCCGCCCTCCGCCAGGCCGAGGGCACCCCCCTGCCCCCGGCCGAACGCGCCGACGTCGACCGGGCCACCACCCGCTCCCGCACGGCCCTCGGCACTTCGGCGTACGAGGCCGCGTACGAAGTCGCGTACGCGAAGAAGGTGGCCGCCGTGGACTAACCCAGCACCGACCGGAGCTGGTCGAGCCCCCAGTCCAGATCCTCCTTGCTGATCACCAGCGGCGGCGCGATCCGGATGGTCGAGCCGTGGGTGTCCTTCACCAGGACCCCGAGGTCCATCAGCTTCTCGGAGATCTCGCGGCCCGTGCCGCACGACGGGTCGATGTCGACGCCCGCCCAAAGACCGCGCCCGCGCACCTCGGTGACCTTGCCGGAGCCCACGAGCAGGCCCAGCTCGGCGTGCAGGTGCTCGCCGAGCTCGGTGGCGCGCTGCTGGAACTCGCCGGTGTTCAGCATCGCGACGACCTCCAGGGCCACCGCGCACGCCAGCGGATTGCCACCGAACGTCGAGCCGTGCTCGCCCGGCCTGAACACGCCGAGCACGTCCGCGTCCGCCACCACCGCCGACACCGGCACCACACCGCCGCCGAGCGCCTTGCCGAGGACGTACACGTCCGGGACCACGCCCTCGTGCTCGCACGCGAACGTCCGGCCCGTGCGGCCGAGGCCCGACTGGATCTCGTCGGCGATGAACAGCATGTTGTAGTCGCTGGTCAGTGCCCTGACGCCGGGGAGGTAGCCGGGCGGCGGGACCAGGACCCCGGCCTCACCCTGGATCGGCTCGATCAGAACCGCGACCGTGTCGTCGGTGATCGCTTCGCGCAGCGCGTCCAGGTCGCCGTACGGCACGATGTCGAAGCCCGGCGTGTACGGGCCGTAGTCCGCGCGGGCCTCCGGGTCGGTGGAGAAGCTGATGATCGTCGTCGTGCGGCCGTGGAAGTTCTCCCTGGCCACCACGATCCTCGCCCGGCCGTCCGGCACGCCCTTGACGCGGTACCCCCACTTCCGCGCCGTCTTCACCGCCGTCTCCACGGCCTCCGCGCCCGTGTTCATCGGCAGCACCATGTCCTTGCCGCACAGCTCCGCGAGGCGTGCGCAGAACTCCGCGAAACGGTCGTGGTAGAACGCCCGCGACGTCAGCGTCACGCGCTCCAACTGCTCCTTGGCCGCGTCGATCAGGCGGCGGTTGCCGTGGCCGAAGTTCAGCGCCGAGTAGCCGGCGAGCATGTCGAGGTAGCGACGGCCCTCCACGTCCGTCATCCAGGCGCCCTCCGCCGACGCGACGACGAGAGGGAGGGGGTGGTAGTTGTGCGCGCTGTGCGCTTCGGCCGAGGCGATGAGGTCTTCCGTAGTGGTCACGGGGGGCTCCGTTTCTCGCGGGCGCACGTCGTCGTGCGCTGGCTTCCGGCTGTTCACGGCGCGATGCGCGTTCTTCCGGGAGGGGACGGACGGTACGGGACGGGCATGTGGCCCAATTCCTATCGTCGCTCGCATCCTCAACGAAGGGCACGGGCGAAGGACCACGACACGGTGGAGTGCCCGATAGGCTGGTTTTTCACAGCACGGCGACTGGCGCACAGGGAATCGACCCTGAGGAAGCCGTGCGAGGCAACGCCTTCGAGGTGCCGACCGCCTGGGCACCCCGGGACCACGACCGGACATCTCACCGCTCGCCCCGGAGGACGCCATGACGCAGCCCCCTGCCCATCAGCCCGCTGCCCACCAGCACCCCGCCCTCGCCGCCGCCGACCCCGAACTCGCCGCCCTCGTCGGCGCCGAGGAACGGCTCCAGGCCGACACGCTCCGCCTCATCCCCAGCGAGAACTACGTCTCCGCCGCCGTCCTCGAAGCCTCCGGCACCGTGCTGCAGAACAAGTACAGCGAGGGCTATCCCGGCCGCCGCTACTACGAGGGCCAGCAGAACATCGACCAGGTCGAGCGCCTCGCCGTCGCCCGCGCCAAGGCCCTCTTCGGCACCGACCACGCCAACGTCCAGCCCTACTCCGGCTCCCCGGCCAACCTCGCCGTCTACCTCGCCTTCGCCGAGCCCGGCGACACCGTCATGGGCATGGCCCTGCCCATGGGCGGCCACCTCACCCACGGCTGGGGCGTCTCGGCCACCGGCCGGTGGTTCCGCGGCGTGCAGTACGGCGTACGTGAGGACACCGGGCTCGTCGACTTCGACGCCGTACGCGAACTCGCCCTCAAGGAGCGGCCGAAGCTGATCTTCTGCGGGGGCACCGCGCTGCCCCGCACCATCGACTTCGCCGCCTTCGCCGAGATCGCCCGCGAGGCGGGGTCCGTGCTCGTCGCCGACATCGCCCACATCGCCGGGCTGATCGCGGGCGGCGCCCACCCCTCACCCGTGCCGCACGCCGACGTGATCTCCACGACCACCCACAAGACCCTGCGCGGCCCTCGCGGCGCGATGCTCCTGGCCCGCGAGGAGCACGCCAAGGCCATCGACAAGGCCGTCTTCCCCGGTCTCCAGGGCGGGCCCCACAACCAGACCACCGCAGCCATCGCCGTCGCGCTCCACGAGGCCGCCCAACCCTCCTTCCGCGACTACGCCCACGCCGTCGTCGCCAACGCCCGAGCCCTCGCCGACGCCCTCCTCGCCCGCGGCTTCGACCTCGTCTCCGGCGGCACCGACAACCACCTCATCCTGATGGACCTCACGCCCAAGAACGTCCCCGGCAAGATCGCCGCGAAGGCCCTCGACCGGGCCGGGATCGTCGTCAACTACAACACCGTCCCCTACGACCCCCGAAAGCCCTTCGACCCCTCCGGCATCCGCATCGGCACCCCGTCCCTCACCTCCCGCGGCCTCACCACCGCCCACATGGACACCGTCGCCGAGTGGATCGACCGCGGGGTCCGGGCGGCGGGGGCGGGGGACGAGGACGCGTTGCTGAAGATTCGGGGTGAGGTGGGGGAGCTCATGGGGGCGTTTCCGGCGCCGGGGCTGACGGCGACCTGAGCGGCGGTAGGACTCGCCACCCGGCCGGTCAGGTGTCGATCAGTTCCTGGCCGGGTGGCTCTTCCTGGGTGCGACGGCGGAACCAATGCAGGGTGCCCGCGCCTGCCACTGCGCCCGCCGCCGCGCTCGGTATCGCCCAGCGCCAGCCCGAGTCGCCCCCGGACGGGCTGCCTCCGGCCGGGCCGTCCCCGGCTGCGGTGTCGCGGCCCGATGTGCCCGCGTCCGACGGGCGTATCCCCGGGTGGCTCCGCTCCCCGTCGGCCGGTTTGCCCATCAGGCCCAGGTCCTTCAGGAGGGAGCGCAGGGCCGACGGGTCCGGGGACCTGTGCCAGTAGCCGCTCATCGTCTCGGTGTCCGTCGTCGTGTGGATCCATATCGCCGCGCCCTTCGCGGCCGACGGCTCGGGATACACCCGGTCCACGCGCCACGGCGTCACGTCGTGCACCAGCCAGGTCACGTTGATCTGTCGGGTGGTGCCCAGGCTCAGCCCGGGCGGCTGCTCGCTCTCGCCCTTGGTGGTGGGGCCGAGCAGGGTCTCCAACTCGGCGTACTTCTCCCGGCCGTTGTACAGCGACGCCGTCTCCGCGCTCTCCGGCGAGGTGAGCAGCACGCTCGTGGACCCGCCGGCGGCGGCTTGCGGGGCCCAGAGGAGCAGCGTGAGCAGCACGCCCACCGCCGTGACGCCCGCTGCGGCGAGCCGCCGGGCCGTGCGGCGCGGCGGCCCCTGCCTTGTCCTGTCCCCTGCCCCTCGCACTGTGTTCCTCGTCTCATCGGCGACGATCGACAGAGCCACGGCTTGAACGACGAGCCGTCCCGGAGCTTCCTCCAGCACTCGCCCCGCCCGCCCTGGAGCCTCCTCCAAGGCATCCCCCGTGCACCCACACCCTTGGTACACCGCCCGGACCGAATCGGTTCCCACCCGTCACGCACCAGTTCCCGACCAACGGGCGGCACCTGAGAGAATGCTGAGCATGGCCTCTGATCGTCCCCGCTCGCTCCCCGGTGACCGTCCTCGCGTGCTCTCCGGCATCCAGCCCACCGCAGGCTCGTTCCACCTCGGCAACTACCTGGGCGCCGTCCGCCAGTGGGTGGCCCTCCAGGAGTCCCACGACGCGTTCTACATGGTCGTGGACCTGCACGCGATCACGATTCCGCAGGACCCGGCGGAGCTGCGGGCGAACACCCGGCTCGCCGCCGCCCAGCTCCTTGCCGCGGGTCTGGACCCGGAGCGGTGCACGCTGTTCGTGCAGAGCCACGTGCCCGAGCACGCCCAGCTCGCGTGGGTCATGAACTGCCTGACGGGGTTCGGCGAGGCCTCCCGCATGACGCAGTTCAAGGACAAGTCGGCCAAGCAGGGCGCGGACCGCGCGTCGGTGGGCCTGTTCACGTACCCGGTCCTCCAGGTCGCCGACATCCTGCTCTACCAGGCCAACGAGGTGCCGGTCGGCGAGGACCAGCGCCAGCACATCGAGCTGACCCGTGACCTGGCCGAGCGTTTCAACGGCCGCTTCGGCGAGACGTTCACCGTCCCGGCGCCGCATATCCTCAAGGAGGTCGCGAAGATCTACGACCTCCAGGACCCGGCGATCAAGATGAGCAAGTCGGCGTCCGCGCCGAAGGGCCTCATCAACCTCCTCGACGAGCCCAAGGCCACCGCCAAGAAGGTCAAGAGCGCCGTCACCGACACCGACACGGTGATCAAGTACGACACCGTGAACAAGCCGGGCGTCAGCAACCTGCTCACGATCTACTCGACCCTCACCGGCACCGGTATCGCGGAACTTGAGCAGAAGTACGCCGGCAAGGGCTACGGTGCGCTGAAGACCGACCTCGCCGAGGTCATGGTCGAGTTCGTGACCCCCTTCCGGGACCGCACCCAGGAATATCTGGACGACCCGGAGACGCTCGACTCGATCCTGGCCAAGGGAGCGGAGAAGGCGCGCGCCGTCGCGGCGGAGACCCTGGCCCAGGCGTACGACAAGGTGGGCTTCCTGCCCGCCAAGCACTGAGCACCACCCCGGGCCGCCCGACCGAGCACGACCCCCGGCCCACCCGACCGAGCACCACCCCGCCGTCCGGCACGGCGGAACCCCCTGCCCACCAACACGACGACAGGAGTACGACGTGGGGACCGTAACGATCGGTGTGTCGATCGCGGTCCCGGAGCCACACGGCAGCCTGCTCCAGGAGCTGCGCGCCGGCTTCGGGGACCCTGCCGCACACGGCATCCCCACGCACGTCACGCTCCTTCCGCCGACCGAGGTGGAGTCCGGCGCGCTGCCCGCGATCGAGCAGCACCTGACGTCGGTCGCGGCCGCGGGACGCCCCTTCCCGATGCGGCTCTCGGGGACCGGTACGTTCCGTCCCCTTTCGCCCGTCGTCTTCGTCCAGGTCGTCGAGGGCGGCTCGGCCTGCTCCTGGCTCCAGGAGCGCGTCCGCGACACCTCAGGACCCCTCGTACGCGAACTGCAGTTCCCGTATCACCCGCACGTCACCGTCGCCCACGGCATCGAGGCCGAGGCCATGGACCGCGCGTACGAGGAGCTTTCCGAGTACGAGGCCGAGTGGCCGTGCACCGGCTTCGCGCTGTACGAGCAGGGGGCCGACGGCGTGTGGCGCAAGCTGCGCGAGTTCGCCTTCGGCGGGTCCACGGTGCCTCCGCAGGCGTCCGCCCCGGCCGCGCGGGGTACGCTGCCCGCCCGCTGACCGGGCGGGACCCGGGGGCGACCCGGGGCGGTCGGACGGGGGCTTCAGTGAGGGCGTACAGAGCCGTGGTGAGCGCGGTCGCCGGGGTGTTGTTCCTGGCCGGGTGCGGCGGGGACGGCAGGGGCGGCGGTGGCTCCGCGGGTGGTGCGGACAGCTCGCGCGCGCCGGGCTCCGCCGAGCGCGGCTCGTGGAAGATCGTGCACGTCGACAAGCGGGCCAGGGGCACGGTGGAGGCCGTCGCGGCCGTCGCCGCCGACGACATCTGGGCCGCGGGTGCCGAACAGAGCGGCAGTACGGGCCGGTCCGACCCGTACCTGCTGCGCTACGACGGCACCAAGTGGCGGCGTACCCCGCTCCCCGCCGCACTGGGCGGACGCGTCTCGCAGCCCCGGCTCGACGCGTCGGGGCCCGACAACGTGTGGCTCCACGGCGTGGCGCCCGGCTACGGCTCCCGCCTCGCCCGCTTCGACGGCACCCGCTGGCGCACCGTCCCGCGGCCGCCCGTCCAGGGCGCCGTCGGCGACCTCAAGGCCTTCGCGCCCGACGACGTGTGGGCGCTCGTGGGCGACCGGGCCGCGCACTGGGACGGCACCCGCTGGACCGCAACCCCGCTGCCCGCCGTCGCCCACGCGCTCGACGGGAGTTCCGGGGACAACGTGTGGGCCGTCGGGAACCGCGACAGCGGGCCCGGAGCGGGCGGCGCCGGGGGCGAGAAGACGCAGCCCGCCGCCATGCGCTGGGACGCCCGCGCCCACGCCTGGAAGCTGACGCCGACGCCCGCCTTCCGCTTCGAGGACCCCGTCCCGCCGGAGGCAGGCGCCTCGCTCACCGAGGTGCTCGCCGTGTCCCGCGACGAGGTGTGGGCGTACGGCATCCACTCCTCCAACGACGGCGAGTCCGAGACCGAGCCGTCCAGCGAGCACGTCCAGCTCCGCTGGGACGGCACGCGCTGGCACCGGCAGCCGGACGCCGACACCGACCCCTGCCTGTCACGGCCCCCCGTCGCGCACGACGGCGCGGGCGGCGTGCTCTTCGAACGGCACCGGTTCCGCGCCGCCGACGGCTCCTGCCGCAAGGTTCCCTGGAAACGGCTGCCCGCCACCGGCGCGGTCACCGCGGGCGGCGAGCAGCAGTTGTGGTTCGAGCGGGTGGGGCGGGTGCCCGGGACGAAGCGGTTCGTGGGGGCCGGGAAGGTGTACGTGATGCAGAGCGGGAATCCGCTGATGATGCCCGTGGTGGCGGTGTACGAGCCCTGAGCCGGGGTTCTCCGGCGGTCGCGCTCACACGGGCAGGCGGCGGAACACCGGGCGTGGCACGTGGCGCAGCGCCGACATCACCACGCGCAGCGCGCCCGGCACCCACACCGTCTCCGAGCGGCGGCGCAGGCCCGTCTCGATGGCCTCCGCCACCGCCTCCGGCGTCGTCGCCATCGGGGCCTCGTCCAGGCCCGCCGTCATCTTCGAGCGTACGAAGCCGGGGCGTACGACCATGACGTGTACGCCCGTGCCGTGCAGGGCGTCGCCCAGGCCCTGGGCGAAGGCGTCCAGTCCCGCCTTGCTGGAGCCGTAGATGAAGTTGGAGCGGCGGGCGCGTTCGCCGGCCACGGAGGAGAGGACCACCAGGGAGCCGTGGCCCTGGGCCTGCAGCGCGCGGGCGCAGATCAGGCCCGCGGAGACCGCGCCCGTGTAGTTCGTCTGGGCCACGCGGACCGCCGCGAGCGGGTTGTCCTCGTCCCGGGCCTGGTCGCCGAGGATGCCGAAGGCCAGCAGGACCATGTCGATGTCGTTGTCCGCGAGGAGGCCGCCGATTGTCTCGGTGTGGGACTCCGCGTCCAGGGCGTCGAAGGGGACCGTTCTGGCGTCGGCGCCCATGTCGCGGAGCTGTGCCGCCGCTTTTTCCAGGGCGGGGGAGGGGCGGCCTGCGAGCCAGACCTTGCGGGTTCGGCGGGCGACCAGGCGTCGGGCCGTGGCCATCGCGATTTCGGATGTGCCGCCGAGGATGAGGAGGGACTGGGGGGTGCCGAAGGCGTCTTTCATGGGGGTCCTTGGGGGCTGGGTGCGGGTGGGTGGGGCCTTGCCGGGGGCTCCCCAATCCCGCCCCTTCCCGTAACCAGGGGCTGCCGCCCCTGGACCCCGCTGATCGGCGCTCCGCGCCTCGTCCTCAAACGCCGGACGGGCTGATAGTGCCGACTGCGTGCCGTTGGTAGTGGCTTGGGCCGGGGGGGAGGGAGGCTGGGGCGGTGTCAGAGGTTCAGGCGGCGGGAGAGGTCGGAGCGGAAGAGGGTGTGGGGGTCCAGGTTCTTGCGGAGGGTGCGGAAGTCGGGGAGGCGGGGGTACATCGCCGTCAGGGTGTCCGGGCGTAGGCGGGAGTCCTTGGCGAGGTAGACGCGGCCGCCCGCGGCGGTCACTTCTTCGTCGAGTTCGTCGAGGAAGGGGCCCAGGCCCGGGAGGTTCGCCGGGATGTCCAGGGCCAGGGTCCACCCGGGCATGGGGAACGACAGCCAGCCCGACCCCGCCTCGCCGAAGCGTTTGAGGACGGCGAGGAAGGACGGGCAACGGCGCGCGGAGATGCGGTGCACGATGCGCCGCAGGGTCTCCTCCTCGCCGTACCCGACGACGAATTGGTACTGGACGAAGCCGCCGCGCCCGTACACGCGGTTCCAGTGCGGCACGCCGTCGAGGGGGTGGAAGAAGGCGGAGAGTTTTTGAAGCTCACCGGTGCGGGAGCGGGGCGCCTTGCGGTACCAGAGCTCGTTGAAGAGGCCCACCGAGCGCCGCCCGAGCAGCCCCTCGGGCAGGAAGCGCGGCGCGGCGGGCAGTTGGCGCGGCCGGAAGGCGAGGGGCGCGGTGCGGGCGCGGGCGGGCAGCGCGGCCAGCGGCGCGTGGTCGCCGCGGGTCAGGACGGCGCGGCCGGTCGCGGCCCCGCGGGCGAGGAGGTCGATCCAGGCGACGGAGTAGCGGTAGCGGTGGTCGGTCGCGGCGAGGCGGGCCATCAAGTCGTCGAGGTCGGCGGCGCGTTCGGTGTCGACGGCCATCAGGGACGTCTCCACGGGGTGAAGCTGGAGCGTGGCGGAGAGGATCACGCCGGTCAGGCCCATGCCGCCGGCCGTCGCGTCGAAGAGCGGACTGCCCGGCTCCACGGTGTGCACGGTCCCGTCGGCGGTGAGCAGGTCGAGGGCGAGGACGTGCCGCGCGAAGGAGCCGGACACGTGGTGGTTCTTGCCGTGGATGTCGGCGCCGATCGCGCCGCCCACGGTGACGTAACGCGTGCCGGGCGTCACCGGCACGAACCAGCCGAGCGGCAGCAGGACTTCCATCAGGCGGTGCAGCGAGACGCCCGCGTCGCACACGACGGTGCCCGCGTCCGCGTCGATGCTGTGCACGCGGTCGAGGCCCGTCATGTCGAGCACGGCCCCGCCCGCGTTCTGCGCGGCGTCCCCGTAAGCCCGCCCGAGCCCGCGCGCGATGCCCCCGTGCTCCGCGCAGGCGCCGAGGGCGGCCACCGCCTCCGCGTGCGTACGCGGCCGTACGAGACGGGCGGTGCTGGGGGCGGTGCGACCCCAGCCGGACACGGATACGGACTCGGGCGCTGGGGTGGATGGCATGCCAGCGACCGTATCGCCCCCGTGTGGGCGATTTGTTCACCACCATCCGTCCTCTCACCGAAATGGGTGATTGAGGGAGTGTCATCAAAGATTGCCATAGTTATTGAGGGTTTACGGAGAAGAGTCGCTATGTGACGAATACGAGGGATGTCGATCTGGGGCCGGCTCTGGATGTGAAGTGCTCGGGGAGCAGACGGTCCCTGCGCGACGCCGACCACCGGCTGCTGTCCGCGCTGCGCGACTGCGGCGCCGACCCGCGCGTGGCCGGCGCCGCCCGCGCCCTGTCGTGGAGCGGTGAGCACGGCGCGGTCTGGCTCGCCGCGGGCCTCGCCGGGGCGGCGCTCGACCGTGAGCGGCGTACCGGCTGGCTGCGCGCCGCCGCGCTCACCGCCGCCGCGCACCTGGCCAGCATGGGCGTGAAGCGGATCGTGCGGCGGCCACGCCCTGCCCACGTCGAGCCGCTGGTGCGCACCACGGGACGGCACTCCTTCCCCAGTTCGCACGCCTCCTCCGCGGTCGCCGCCGCCCTCGCGTACGGCGCGCTGCGCCCCGCCTGCGCCCGCCTCGTGCCGCCGCTGGCCGCCGCGATGTGCGTGTCCCGCATGGTCGTCGGCGTCCACTACCCCTCGGACGTCGCGGCGGGCGCGGCCCTCGGAGCGTTCGCCGCGCGGGCGGGCCGGACCTGGATGGGAGCCCCCACTGATGGCTGAACGAGCCGCCACGGCCGAACGAGCCGCCGTCCTGGAGCAGCGGGGTCCCCTCGGCCCCCGCTCCCCGAGACCCGGCCGCCCCGGCGCCCTCCCCCTCGGCCTCCTCAAGACCGCCCGCCCCCGCCAATGGGTCAAGAACGTCCTGGTCGTCGCCGCCCCCGCGGCCGCCGGCGAGCTCTTCTCGCGGCACGCCCTCACCCAAGTCGCCCTGGTCTTCGGCCTGTTCACCGCCGCCGCGGCCGCCGTCTACCTCATCAACGACGCCCGCGACGCCGACGCCGACCGCGCCCACCCCACCAAGTGCCGCCGCCCCGTCGCCGCCGGGCAGGTCCCCGTGTCCGTCGCGTACGCCGTGGGCGGGCTGCTCGCCGTCCTCGCGCCCGCGGCCGCCGCGCTCCTGTGCACCCCGCTCACGGCGGTGCTCCTCGCCGCGTACGTCCTGATGCAGCTCGCGTACTGCGTCAGCCTCAAGCACGTCCTCGTCGTCGACCTGGCCGTCGTCACCACCGGGTTCCTGATGCGGGCGATGATCGGCGGTGTCGCGCTCGGCATCCCGCTCTCGCGCTGGTTCCTGATCACCACCGGGTTCGGGGCGCTGTTCATGGTGTCCGCCAAGCGGTACTCGGAGGCCGTGCAGATGGCGCAGGCCGCCGAGGACGAGGGGCGGGCCGAACGGCTCGGCGCCACCCGGGCGTTGCTCACCTCGTACACGACCGGCTATCTGCGCTTCGTGTGGCAGCTCGCGGCCGGGGTCGCCGTCCTCGCGTACTGCCTGTGGGCCATGGAGAGCGGCGGCATCGCGGGCACCGGCCTGCTGCCGTGGCGGCAGCTCTCCATGGTCGCCTTCATCCTCGCGATCCTGCGGTACGCCGTCTTCGCCGACCGCGGCACGGCGGGCGAGCCGGAGGACGTCGTCCTGCGGGACCGGGCGCTCGCGCTGATCGGCGTGGTGTGGCTGGCCATGTACGGGCTCGCGGTCGCGGACTGGTGAGGGGTTCCGCAGTCCGGTGGCTGCGGGCCGCCGGGCCCGAGCTCACCGGCTTCGCCGTCGTCGGGCTCTGCGCGTACGCCGCCGACCTCGGGCTCTTCGTCTGGCTGCGCGGGCCCGTCGGCCTGGACCCGCTGACGGCCAAGGCCCTCTCCTTCGTGGCCGGATGCACGGTGGCGTACACCGGAAACGCCCTCGGCACCTACCGGCGCGCGCCGCACGGCCTCTCGCGGCTGCGGCAGTACGGGATCTTCTTCGCCGTCAACGTCGCGGGCGCCCTCGTCCAGCTCCTGTGCCTGGCGGTCTCGCACTACGGACTCGGGCTGACCTCGCGGCGCGCCGACACGATCTCGGGAGCGGGAATCGGCATGGCGCTTGCCACGATCCTGCGATTCTGGGGTACCCGGACCCTGGTATTCCGTTCGCGGAGTGCCTTGGCGCCGACGGGGTGAAACGGACGGGGTGACGGTGACATGGACTGGTTGAAGAAGCTGCCCGGGATCGGGCCGCTCGTCGAACGGCTGACGCGTACGCACGCCTGGCACTCCTACGAGCGGCTCGACCGCGTCCACTGGAGCAGGCTCGCGGCCGCGATGACCTTCATCAGCTTCATCGCGCTGTTCCCGCTGATCACCGTGGCCGCGGCGATCGCCGCCGCCACGCTCAGCGACAGCCAGGTGAAGCGCATCGAGAACAAGATCTCCGAGCAGGTGCCGGGGATCTCCGACCAGTTGGACCTGGACGCGCTCATCGCCAACGCGGGCACCGTCGGCCTTGTCGCGGGCGCGCTGCTGCTTTTCACCGGCGTGGGCTGGGTCAGCTCGATGCGGGAGTGCCTGCGCGCGGTGTGGGAGCTGGAGGACCCCGAGGAGAACCCGTTCCTGCGCAAGCTCAAGGACCTCGGGGTGCTCGCCGGGCTCGGCGGCGCCGGGCTCGCCTCGCTGGCCGCCTCCGCCGTGGCCTCGACGGCGGTCGGCTGGACCGCCGACCAGCTCGGCGTGGACCGGGACGGCGCGGGCGGCGTCCTGCTTCAGATCACCGCGTTCGCCATCGCTGTCCTCGCGGACTTCCTGCTTCTTCTGTACGTCCTGACGCTGCTGCCCGGCGTACATCCGCCCCGGCGCCCGCTCGTCGTCGCCGCGCTGATCGGCGCGGCCGGGTTCGAGCTCCTGAAGGTGCTGCTCGGCAGCTATATGAAGGGCGTCGCCGCGAAGAGCATGTACGGCGCCTTCGGTGTGCCCGTGGCGCTGCTGCTTTGGATCAACTTCACCGCGAAGCTGCTGCTGTTCTGCGCGGCGTGGACGGCCACGGCGAAGGAGTCGGCGGGCCCCGCCCCTGCCGAGGCGGAGCCCGCGGAAGCCGCTACGGGCGGCGGCGACGCACCAGGTCGGGCAGCGGCCAGCGGCGGTTGAGCAGGAACAGGCCGCCCGCGATCAGCGCGAGCACACCGCCGGTCACACCGAGCGCCACGCCCATGCCGCCGCCGGAGCCCTCGTCGGTAGCCTTCGCCGCGCTCTCCGCACCGCCCGCCTGGCCCTTGCCCGGCGCGCCCTTGCCGGAGCCGGTGTTCGCGCCCTTCGGGGCGACCAGCTCGCCGACCGGCTTCACCTTGCCGCTGGCGGCGAAGCCCCAGTCGAGCAGGCGGGCCGTCTCCTTGTAGACCGCCTGGCTCTCGCCGGAGTCCGGGTTCATGACCGTGACGAGCAGCACCTTGCCGTTGCGCTCGGCGACACCCGTGAACGTGGTGCCCGCGTTGGTCGTCGAGCCGTTCTTCACGCCCGCGATGCCCTTGTACGGGTCCAGGCCCAGGTCGCCCGTGAGCAGCCGGTTGGTGTTCTGGATCTCGAATTCGCCGCGCTTGGTCTTGCCCTTGTCCTTGCCCTTCTTGACCTTCTTCGTCTCACCGGGGAACTTCGCGGTGGCCGTCGAGCAGTACTCGCGGAAGTCCTTCTTCTGCAGCCCGGAGCGCGCGAAGAGCGTCAGGTCGTACGCCGACGACACCTGGCCCTTCTCGTCGTAGCCGTCGGGCGTGACGACGTGCGTGTCGAGGGCCTGCAGCTCCTCGGCGTGCGCCTGCATGTCCTTCACGGTCTGCGCGACGCCGCCGTTCATGGACGACAGGACGTGCACGGCGTCGTTGCCGGAGCGCAGGAAGACACCGAGCCACAGGTCGTGGACGGAGTACGTCTCGTTCTCCTTGACGCCGACCAGGCTGCTGCCCGCGCCGATTCCCTCCATGTCCTTCGTCTCGACCCGGTGCTTGGCCGTCTTGGGGAACTTCGGCAGGACCGTGTCCGCGAACAGCATCTTCAGGGTGGAGGCCGGGGCGAGCCGCCAGTGCGAGTTGTGCGAGGCGAGCACCTCGCCCGACTCGGCGTCCGACACCATCCAGGAGCGGGCCGACAGATCCTTCGGAAGCACCGGGGCGCCCGCCCTCAGGTCCACCTGCGTGCCCGGCTCGCCGAGCCGCGCGCCGCCGACCGTCGACATGGACGCGGGCGGCTTCGGCTTGTCCTTGTCGCTGGAGTTGTTGGAAGCACCGCCCGGTTTGTCGTCGGCGAGCGCGGGAGCGGCGGTCGACAGGCAGAGCAGTGTCGCCGTGGCGAGCAGCACGGCGGTCTTTTTCGAGACAGGCACGGACGAGAGCGTACGGGGCAGGGCCCGGCGCCTTTCGGCCGAGGTCGCCTCCGGCGACCCGCCGCCGCGCCCCGGCTCCCCGCCCCTCTCCGCACCCCGAAGGTCGCGTGTCAGGCCGGCTCGCGATACTGAGCTCATGAAGCTCAGCCGCCCCGTCTCCTGGTTCCTGCTCGCCTTCGGTGTGTGGAGCTGGTTCATCTGGATCACTTTCGTCAAGAACCTGTGGAAGGACGGCAGCGGCCTTGCCTTCGACGACGCGAACGAGCCGACCGGGTACTTCTGGGTGCACCTGACGCTCGCCGTTGTCTCCTTTGTCTTGGGGACGGTGGTTGGCACCATCGGGTTCCGTGGCGTGCGCGCACTGCGCCGAACCTCATAGCCGTGGGCATCCTCCTGGGGATCCTCATCGGGGCCGGAGTGCTGGCCGCGTTCGGCGGCCTGCTCTGGTACGTGTGGCGACGTGTGATCCGCGACACGACGGAGCGCGGCTCACGTTGGCGGCGGGCAGGCACCGCCGTCTTCTTCACCGGCCCGGCCCTGATGTTCGCCGCCCTGGCGGCGGAACGCGCCGGAGCCCCCTTCCTCCTCCAGCAACTCCTGGCCTGGCCGGGCTTCATGTGGATGGCGTTCGCGCTGTATTTGCTGCTGGCGCTGCTGGTGGGGGAACTGGTCCGGCTTGCGGTGCGGAAGTTTTCACCCGGTCCGGCGACTGACGGCGGGGCCCCATCTCAAGCCCGTCCGGCGATTGAGGACGAGGCCCGAAGGGCCGATGAAGCGGGGGAAGGGGCGCAGCCCCAGCCGACCCCCAGCAGCGAAGTCACCCGGCGGGTGTTCGTCGCGCGTACGGTGGCCGCGAGCGCAGCGACCATCGCAGCGGCAACCGTGGGCTACGGCACGTACAACGTCCTACGCGGCCCCAAGATCAAGCGAGTAACCGTCCCCCTCGCAAAGCTCCCGCGAGCAGCACACGGCTTCCGCATCGCGGTGGTGAGCGACATCCACCTGGGCCCCGTCCTGGGCAAGGACTTCGCCCGCCGAGTAGTGGACACGATCAACTCCACACAGCCCGACCTGATCGCAGTGGTAGGCGACCTGGTCGACGGCGACGTGGAGGACCTGGCCCCCGCGGCCCGCCCCCTGGCGGACCTGCGAGCACGCCACGGCGCGTACTTCGTCACCAGCAACTTGCCCCAAAGACACTGTCCTCTGAGGCAGGGGCACAGGCAAGGCCCCCGCCTCGACTGGCGGGGGCCTCGCAGGTCAGTGGTGCTGGCGTAGACGAGACGCGCGTAGCTAGGCGTCGCCGTTGATACGTCGTTGCGTGTGCCCGTTGACGCTTCGCGTCGGGGGCCCGGCGGCACGCAGCAGTGGGGCTGCTCTGCCGGGCGCTGTCGTGTTCGGGGCCCAGAGCTGCGTGATGTGGCCGATCCGCGTAGCTCCGCCGCAGGCCTTGCAATTGACTGCTACAACGTTCAGGTAGATCAAGGCCGTTGTCTGGCGACCCTTACATTCCCAACACGGGGTCGAGTTGAAGCGTTGCTGCATGGCTTCGAACGCTTGATTCACCATGTTCCCGTCCCTGAACACTTCCTCCGGGTCCCATGTCGTTGTCATCAGTCCCACCTCAGTAGACGTTCCCTCAGCATGGCACAGCGGTCCACCCTCGTGGGGTAGACCGCTGCGACTGGGCCTGACCGAACGTCAGACGCTACCCGTGCCGTTACAGGCCGGACAGACAAGGTCGCCTATCCATCCGGTCCCATCGCAATGTCCGCACTTTGCCTGGCATTGCGCTTTCGGCCGTGTCTTCATGGCGCTTTCCTCCTCTCGTACCTGCTAGGGAGTTGAGTTTCGGTTCTGGCTGATTGCCCCGGCTGGCAACGGGTGGCGCTGCCAGCCGGGGCTTGCCCGCTGCCCTGCTGTACCAAGGCAGGGTGCGGGCTAGAAGCTCAACTCACCACCGTTCGAGGTGGAACGGCCCCCCGGCGAGTTGAGCGGGTCTGGAACAACGCGGCCCCGGTCGTCCGCCGATGTGCAACCGACCGGGGCCCGTCGCTGGCTCGGCTACCTCCGGAGTAGGAAGGCTCTAAGGCCCAGCCATACCGCGCCCAATGCGTGAACAGGACCAGGCGCGAGGGTCAATCCGCTCTCTGCCGCGAACCCCAAGCGGGGACATGGCATGGGGCGCGTGCGGCAGAGAGCGGGGCTTCGTGGCTACGCGGGGGCGGGCTCGCCCTCCGCGCAAAGAGGAACACGCATTCCGTGGTCGAAAGCGCTCAGGGCCATTCGGATAAGCTTGGCGTGGAGCGGGGGAGCGTGGCTCTCAAGGTTAAAGACGGGCACCCGTTTGAGGCTGGCCAATTCCTCGCGGGCGCCTTCGGGAAGAGCCAAAGCGGCGGCCTGCCTGTTGTCGACCGTCCCCCCGTCCAACACGATGTCGACACGCGCTGCGGTCTTCCCGTCCCTGCTGGCGAGCCGTTGATCAATCAGGAGCGCATGCGTGATGCCGCGCTTGATTCCCGTGGTGTCGTGCAGCACACGCCTGCCCGCCTCGGCGATGCTCTCGCCTGCCTGCTGCTGACCCGTGGGGAGTCGCCAGTCGTGCTTGTGGTTGGTTCCCTGTTGCTTCGGTTTGGCCATCAGGACTTCGCCCTGTCGCGTGTGGACCAGGACCACGACCCTGAGATGGGTCAGTAATGCTGGGTCGGTACCGTGCATCGTCCTTCTCCATATCGTTTCTGGTGGGGCTGCGACCCTTACCCGATTCGGTCGCCCTGGGGTGTACGGGATTGTGCGCTAGAGCTGGCCGGTGCCAGCGAGCGTGAGTACGAAGGTGCATGCGGCGCTGAGGACGATGACCATCAGCACGGCGCCGCGTTCAAGCAATTCGTGGCCTCTCACTCGTAACACGCTTACGCTCCCTTCCTGTTCGGGGTGGATGTGCGGTGCGGTGGTTCCGGCCGCTACGGAATTTCTCCTCGGCTTCGCTGATTGGCTGCCGAGACGGCTGCGCTCAGAACCTCCGCTTGGGTGGCCGGTCGCAGGGTGCCGGACGCGGCTTTCCATTCGCGTCCGCCCTCGGGGTGCCGCAGTTGATAGTTCGGCCCCTCGTGCCCCATGACACGCCCCACGTGGCCCGAAGCGTCCACGACCATGTCTCCCGGCTCCGGGTCGTAGGGGTGCTCCCGGGCAGTCTCAGGGCCGTTCACAACTTGTCCTTCAGCTTGGCCTCGACGGTCCGCAAGTCGACGTGCGCGGCGTCGGTGTAGACGCGCGGAACCCATGCCGGGGCAAGCCCCCAGACGCCCCCGGCTTGAATGAGCGCCACCAACTCGGCCACATTGTCTGGCGTCGTCGTGTAGTCCGAACTGCTCTTGCTCGCCATGGTCGTTGCTCCGCACATCATCTGGTTCGCTTCGTCCTGAGGCTTTACGTTGACGAGCATGTAGACCTGGAGCGAGGTTGGAAGTGTGGAGTCCAGTTAGGCCCACGTGTGCGCAGCGTTAACCAACAAAACCAACAGGAGGGGACGGCATGCCACCACGACGGACGGCGTCGGACCGTAGCCGGTCAGCGCGCGCACGCTACGCAGACGCGCTGGCGTTACTCCGCAGCGAAAAGGGGGTTTCGCTGCGGGCGCTGGGGGACGCGGTGCGCGCAGATCACACCCACCTGAGTCATATGGAGCACGGCCGCAGCATCGGCGGTCCAGAGCTGGCGCGGGAGCTTGATCAGTACTACGGCACGACCCACCTCATCATCTTGTGGGAAGCGGCAGCACGTGATCCTTCGCGTTTCCGTGAGCAGTACCAGACCTACATGACCTTGGAGGCACAAGCCCTGGGGCTACAGCAGTACGCGCCGAGCATCATGCCGGGCCTGCTTCAGACTGAGGCATACGCTCGGACGCTGCTTCGGGCGGCAGGGCCGATAGATGAAGATGCACTCACTGAGGACGTCGTGGCGAGAATAGGGCGACAGGAACTCTTGAGTCGCACAGATGACCGGCCAGAGTTTCGCGCGATCCTTGACGAAGCCGTCTTGCGGCGCCCGTTGGCAGATCCGAAGGAATGGCATGAACAGTTGGCACACCTACGTCAGGTCGCCGAACTGCCGAACGTGACACTTCAAGTGGTGCTGACATCCGTCGGACTGCACGGACTGACGAACACGGACACGACATTTCTGTACCTGTCTGACGGTCGCACGTTGGCTTACGTAGAAACCGGCTACTCAGGTGCGTTGGTCGAAGACGCAAGGAATGTGGACCGGCTCCGAAGGTCGTACGATCACCTGCGTGACATCGCGCTGTCTCCGCGCAAGTCATGCGACGTGATCACTCAGCACATGGAGGAAACCCCGTGTCAGCCCCCCGAATAGATGAGAACACTGCGAGCTGGCGACGTTCCAGCTACAGCAACCAGGACGGGGGTAACTGCGTTGAGTGGGCGCCCGAGCGCGTGGCGGCTGTAGGTGCGGTCCCGGTGCGGGACAGCAAGAGGCCGGGTGGGCCGGTCCTCACGCTCGCCCCTGAGGCGTGGTCCGCCTTCGTCGACTTCGCGCGCGCCAACGGCTGACGCTCAGGCGAAGCCCTGTTGCTCCACTAGGGCGGCGGGGCTTCGTGCGTGCTGGATGCGTTTCTTCCTGCGGCTGCGGTGAGTGACGGATCAGGGCTCAGCCGGCATGAGCCTCATCCGCTTTTGTCCGTTTCTGCTGTGACCCTGCGTTAAATCGATCTCTCGGTGCGTGCCCCGTGCGGCGGGGCGGTGCTTGATTGTCGCTCAACTTATCCGGATAAGTGGTTGACCCCTAAGCGGTGATGCTCAAGGCTTGGCACTTATCCGGATAAGTGGTTGACCGGTAGGTCGGCCGCTTGTCGCCTGCATGATCTGAAGGAGTGTCAGATGGCAAGCAAGACTGTTGTGGGTCGCGTGCTCTTCACGCTGGCTCTGGCTCTGAGTGTCGGCATGGTCGGTGTGTCGGCCGCGTCGGCCGCGCCGCCTCCTGCTGCACCGCCCCCCGCGGCGGCGCCCGTGAAGGCTGCTCCGTCCATGCCGATCCCGGGACCCGGCGGCTTGGTGCAGACGTACTCCGCTGGCAGTGACGGGCGCCTGTCGTACGGGGAGATCGCGGCGGCGACCGTGAACGGTCTCCGGGTGCGTTCCGGCCCCGGTACCGGGTACACAGCGCTCGGGCTGCTGGGCAAGGGCGACAAGGTCCGGCTGATCGGTGCCAGGCAGGACAAGCGCGGTCAGATATGGCACAGGGTCGTTTTGCGTCACAGCTCCGACTACGGCCTGCCGCGCGGCTATCGCGGGTGGGTGACGGCCTCGTACCTGTACTGAGGTACCGCTGAGGGTGGCCCCTTCTCTGCTGTTCGCGGAGAAGGGGCCGCTTTCGGCCGTTCTGCCGGTCTGTTTGCTGAGTGCATATCCCGCTGGCATTTCTGCAACATTTTCGGGCATTGGCATTCCGAAACGTTGCCATCGGTAGCATTCTGTGTGCAGCACTCAGAACGGCCGGAAGCCTGACCTCTCGCGCCTCAACTGCGTAGAGGGGTCACGGGGGTTGTCGGAGACAGCGAGAAAGGCTCACTCGTGCTCAAGAGGGCGTTGCAATGGTGAATATATCGGAGAGTGGGGACCCTGACGAGACGCTTTGGGTGCCGCAGATCGACTACCTGTCGGCCTGGCGGCGGGCGGCGGTGGCGGCGGACACGCTGAATGTGGCGGCGGCATCATGCGGGCTGGATGTGGTGCGGGCGCTGCCGCATGCTGGTGCGCGGGGCGAGGCTGTCGTCTGGCTGCACCCGGACGGCGCCCGGGAGCTCGCGCATGTGCTGACCCTGTGGGATCGGGCGTGGCGCGTCAGGTAGCGGAGAGAAGGGGAGACGGCGGCATGCGGCACGACGGATGGCACACCCGTAAGGGATCACGAGTGATGATCGAACAGGATCGGAGTGGTGAGTTCATCGTCTGTGAGGGCTGCCCCCGGCCCATCCGGATCACGGGTGCGGGCGCTGCGCGGGTGGCGGCTGAGGAGCATGCGCGGAGGTGCGACCGGTAGGTGGGAGGGCTGCGGCGGTACCCGTCACGGCTCGCGGCCGACCGCCCCCGCCCCGATGGCGCCTCTGTTGGGCCTGGGCCACGGAAAGCCAGCCACGACGGGGCCGCAGATTTTTGCCGGCCGCGAGTGGATCACGGTTACCACCTGCGGTCTCAGCCACGCTACCCATGGCTCTTGGCACGTCCCGGGGCCGCAGTCGCCATGGATCGCGCGGTCCCCGTCGGGCGCACCGCAGGGCCGTAGGCCTGAGGAGGGCACCGACCCTGAGGCGTCCCGGCCTCAACTGCCCGGCGTCTGTGGGCAAGAGCCAGAGACTGACTGCTCTCTCGTCCCGCACGGCCTGGCGGCCGAGGACGAACCACACAGCAGGGCCCCCGCGTTGAGGAAATCCGCGGGGGCCCTGCTCGCTGCTCAGGGGCTGATCGAATGCCGGGCGGTCCGGACGTCCGGACGGGACCGGCCGGAGGCCGCATGCCCGGCCGGAGCGGCCGGAACCGCCCGGCGCGCCGCAGGCGCGCCCTTGAGGAAGTAGAGAAAAGTTACGCCGATGGCTCCGGCTTCGACCGTGATGCGGTGGTCTTCTTGGCGGCCGGTCGGCGCGTCGGGGTGATCGGATAGCTGAGCTGCACCCGGGAGGCGGCAGCGCGCAGTTCCTCGCAGATGAGGGCGCGTTGGCTGTCGGCGTCGCTGATCAGACGGTAGGTGATCAGAAGCGGTGAGGCGTCGGCCAGTCCAAGGGCTGTGCGCTCGTCGGGGTAGGGCAGGCGGGCCGTGACCGATTCCGTGATCGCAAGCGTGCGGCCGTCGGCAAGCCGGGCGTAGAGATCGTCTAGCGGGGCGTCAGGCTGCTCGGCCAGTGCGGGCACCTCGGCCGCCGTGGCCAGCGGGATGATCACACGGTGCGCCACCCTGATACCGGTCTGCGGATCATGGAATGTGCGATCTACACAGATGGCGTCCTGATCCTGCTGATCAAGGAGTACGGCGGGCTGCCCGTCGACGGTGATCCGGGAGACAGCGGGCGCCTCGGCCTCGCTGAGATCGCCCGGCGTCTGCCACGTCTTGCCCGTGCGGTAGACGGACCGGTCTACCGTGAGTGCGGCGGTGCTGCTGCTCTGGTACCGCACCATCGGCTGTTTGCCTTGGCTGACGCTGACGAGACCCATGCCGCGCAGCTCGGCAATCGCGCTGCGCACCGTGGACTTGCTGACACCGAACGTCGCGGTGAGCGTCGCTTCACTCGGCAGGAGATCACCCCCTGCGTATGTGCCATCCCGGATCTGCCCGGCCAGGTGCTCGGCTACCTGCATGTACATGCTCGGTCGTCGCTCGATGAACGGTCGGCTGTTGTCGGTTGCTGCCATGCCGCTGCCTCCGGCTGTCGGCGGGTGGATGTGGTGACAGTGCGTCATGCGTAGTGGTGCTCCCCAGCTCCACCCTTGTGAGGATAAGGGTTGACCTCTTATGGGTATAGGGCGCAGCATGAGCGAACCTCTTATCCGGATAAGAGGCTAGGTGATAAGTGCGAGGTGAGGTGAACTCCTGTGCAGAACAAACCGATTGACGTGGCCCGGCTGGGTGTCATGCGGTGCGTGATCGCGCCCGAGGCGCGCACGACCCAGGACGGGGAGCTGCGCCGTGATCGCGAAGGACAAGTGCAGTGGGTGACGGCGCTCAGCGTGCGGCAGCTCGAAAGCCGCCGCGCGGACGTGATCAACGTGGTCGTCTCCGGCGCTCAGCCGACGGGCGTTGCTGAGGGCGCAGAGGTCCGCGTGACCAATTTGTGGGCCAACGAATGGGCCATTGACGGCCGCAGCGGGACGTCCTGGCGGGCTGATGCGATCACCCCGGTCCCGCCTGCTGCCACCAGTGGTTCTGACCTTATGCCGGCCACTAGTGGATCAAGAGGAAAGGCAGGTGAGAAGTGATGGACCGGTACTTCTGGCACCTGACCACGCGTCAGGCAAACGGTCTGGACTGCGTGGTCTGTGAGGCTGACCTCCACGCCGGGGAAACCTCGCTCGTTCCCGTCGGCATGGACCCGGCTACCAAGTTCCCGGTCTACGCGTGCAAGCAGCCGTGTGCGGTCTCGGTGGCGGTTGAGGCCGAGCGGATGGCGCGCGACATGCGGATCGCCACCGGCACCGAGAGCGACAGTGCGGATGCCGGACTGATCGGCCGCGACAACGAGTTCGGCGCTCTGCTGAGGGACATGCGCCTGCTCGTGGGCATGGACGCGCTCTTAGCCGTGACCAGTGATCTCCCCACCCTGATGTACCTCCTTCAGATGACGGACCAGCATGCCGAGTCGGCCCATTTCCGGGCCCGTGCGGTCTGGGAGCGCATGTCCCGACCCAACCCGGACCAGGGCCAGGGAGACGGGGGAGGCGGGACGTAGTGGGCATCCCCGTAGGCCTCTGGATCCTCGTCGGCCTGGCCCTCGTCGGCTGGCTCGCACGGCGGTGGTGGGAGCCTTGCCTCGCGGCGCACGGCCTCGCCCCCAGGGATCTTCCGTTGCGCTGGTGGCTCGTCGGCTACCCGGCGGCGGCCTGGCGCATCGTCTACACCTGGCGGCGCCTGTGCATGATCAACAACCTCTCGGTGTCCTTCCGGCCGAATCAGCGCCTGATCAGCAAAGACACAGTCGTCCAGGGGCAGGCACTCAAACCCCGGGTACCGAAGATCAGTTGGCCGATGCCGACCCGTACCGGCCTGCGGGTGCGTGTGCTGATGCACCCCGGACAGACCCCTGCGCCTTATTACGCGGCGGCGCGCGCCATGGAACATGCCTGGCGGGTGCACGGCGTCCGGGTCACCTCCCCCCGGCGCGGCCACGTCCTGATCACAGTCACGGCCCATGATCCGCTCACCGGCGAGCTGCCTGCCGCGAAACCGGCCACCAGGGAGCTGCTGTCGGCGGATGTCGGCCTGGTCGAGGACGGCTTGGCCTGGGTGATCGACTTCCGGCGCATTCCCCACTGGATGATCACGGGGGCGACACAGAGCGGCAAGAGCACGCTGTTGGCGGCGCTCGTGCGGGCGCTGACCCCGCAGCGGGTCGCCCTGGTCGGGATCGACTGCAAGGGCGGCATGGAACTCGGCCTCTTCGGCTCCCGGTTGACGAAGCTGGCGTCCAGCCGCGCTGAGGCGATTGAGGTCCTGGAACGGATCATCCGAGAGATCCAGGAACGTACCCGGCTCTGCCGCACGGCGGGCGTGCGCTCCATCTGGGATCTGCCCGAGGATCAGAGGCCGGTGCCAGTGGTCCTGATCGTCGATGAACTGGCAGAGCTCTACCTCAACGACGGCTCCCGCACCTCGAGACGGGAAGCGGAGGAGTGCGGCACGCTCCTGCTGCGTATCGCCCAACTCGGCGCGGCTCTGGGCGTGCACCTGGTGGCGGCCGGACAGCGAGTCGGCTCCGATCTCGGCCCCCGCGTCACCGCCCTGCGCGCACAGCTCGGCGGACGCGTCGCCCACCGGGCACACGACGAAGCCTCGGCAGAAATGACCCTCGGCGACATCAACAAAGACGCGGTGGTGGTCGCGCAGAGCATTACCGAGGAAGAGCAAGGCGTGGCGGTCGTTGCCATGCAGGGGCGCTGGTCCCGTGCCCGCTCCCACCTGATCACCTCGGAGGAGATCGCGGATATTGCTGCCACTTATCCTCCGCTGAATCCGCTCCTCTCCGGACCGGAAAACAGCGAGACGGGTATGAAAGGGGGGCGTGCAGAATGAAACCCGGCACGATCTACCTGCTAACGGCCTTCCTGGGTTTGTACGCATTCATGCTCGCCCGGTCCCGTGAGCTGAAAATCCATCAGGTAATCCTTATCGCCCTGGGCGGATTCCTCCTGGCTTTCACCCCGCTCGGGTATCCCGTGTGGCTGCTCATCCTGGCTATCGGCAAAGGCCTGGGCGCCTGACCAGAACCAGCGGGCCGCGCTCTGCTGCCCGCAGAAACCAACCGAAAGAAGAAACCATGACGTACATCGAACATCTCCTCGGCGTCATTGCTGCTGCCGCGCTGAGCCTCCTCGTGGCTATCGCCGGAATCGGCGCGACCCATCCGGCAGGCACGGTATTCGTGAAAGCCTCCGGCGCGACGTCGGTTTCATGTACGGCTGCGAAAGTCAGAGACAAGCCGGAGGGGAATTCCTTAGCGCACGGAATAGGGTACCGCGGCGAGGAATTCACCTTCCAGAAATTCGCCTTACGGAAGAGCGAGCGGGCCTGGTACTCGTACGGCACCGTGACACGCAAATCTGACGGCAAGAAGGTGCACGGCTACATCCGCTATGAATGCGGCAACCCGCACGGCTCCTACGGCGCACCTCTCCCGAAAAACATGAACTGACCCCAGAACACAAAACCTCTTCGCGAACTCACTGACACACACAGACTCTCTCACCAGACCACAGAAAACACGGAGCCGAATCATGACGACCGATCTGATCCCACACGAAAGGGGACCCCCGTCCCATGTATCCCTCGACGCAAACGGCGCGGCGCTCAGCTCTCGAAAAGGCTGAGCGTCTGCGCCTTCTTTCATCCACCGAGCGCGACCTGATACGGCTCGTGCATGAACCCGGATTCCCGCGCTGGCTCGAACAGATCAAAGCGACCGGAGGATGCGCCCACCCGATCTACCTCTCCGGCCGGACCACCCTCCGCGACGCGGCCACCGGCTCCGTGCTCCGCCACTACGACACCGCCGCCGAGCCTGGCGGCAGACTGCCCGTGCGCTGCCGAAACCGCCGCCAGACGCGCTGTGAGCCTTGCTCGCGCGAGCACGCGGGCGACACCTATCATCTCGTCCGCTGCGGCCTGCGAGGCGGCAAGGGCACCCCCGACCGCGTCCAGCTCCACCCGAGAGTTCTCCTCACCCTCACCGCACCCTCATTCGGACCGGTCCATCGCGCTACCTCGGAGAGTTTGTGCAGGTCACGGAATGCCGGCTGCACCTGCGATCATGGCCGACCCCTCGCCTGCAACCGACAGCACGCCGACGGCGACACGGTCATCGGACAGCCGCTCTGCCCGGACTGCTACGACTACACCGGACACGTCCTCTGGCACGCCCACGCAGGACGGCTGTGGAACCGCTTCTGCCACACGATCAGGCGTCGCCTGGGCACGTCGGCGGGCATTGCACAAACCCGGCTCCGCGACCACCTCACGCTGAGCTTTGCCAAGGTCGCCGAATACCAGAAACGCGGGGCAATCCACTTCCACGCGGTTATCCGTCTAGACGGTCCTGACGGCCCCTCAACTCCGCCTCCGGCCTGGGCCACCCCCGAACTCCTCACAGGCGCAATCGAGTTCGCTGCGGCATCCGTGACCGTACGCACTCCATATTCTCCGGCCACCGGTGAAAGGGTCCTCCGCTTCGGCCAGCAACTCGACGTGCACCCCATCGCCAGCGAAGCCTTCTCGGGCTCGACCGCTGTCACTGATGATGCCGTAGCGGCCTACGTCGCCAAATACATCACCAAAAGCGTCAGCAGCAACGCGGGAGGCCTCGACCACCGGATCACCCACTACAGCGGAATAGCACTCGCCCCCGTCAGCGCCCATATACGCGCCCTCATGGGCACCTGCTGGCGCCTGGGCGCCCTGCTCGAACTCGCAGGCCTCAATCTGCGCTCCTGGGCTCACACACTCGGCTATCGCGGCCACGCCCTCACCAAATCCCGCCGCTACTCCACCACGTACGGGCACCTGCGGGCAGCACGCGCAGACCACCAAAGCGGCGCTAGCTCCCTCTCCATGGACAGCAGAGCAACGGTCACGGAATCAGCCTGGAGATATGTCGGGTCCGGCCATTCCCTCGCTGCGGCGGAAATCGCCTATGGCATCGCATCGGACATCTCTGCTGCACGAGAATTACGCAGAGAGATCATGATGTGCGGGGGTGCAGATGTTGAATGATCCGCATGTCGGCAGATTTCACTGTGACCGGACGGTCGACGATCGAACAGTGCAGCACCGCACCTGGCGTCTCACGTCAGGTTCCTTCAACGTGGCGCGAATGGTATCGCAGGTGCTAGGCGGCCAAGCATCGGAATTTGGGGACGTGGGGTGGGAAGTCGAAACGGAAGCTGAGGAGATTCCCATACTTCTTGAGGAAACGTGTGCGTGCGGTGTGGCGTTTCGTATCGAGTCCGCTGCGCACATAGGTTCCTTCGTCTTCAAATCCAGCTATTTGATGCTCGACGACTGCTCTCTAGGGCCGCGTAGTATGCTGATCCGTCCTGTTCAATTCAAGACGCGTACAGGTATGTACGTCCTCTATCTACTGCCAGAGATTATCTGAATTCGCACGCTGAAGCCGCAGGGGGAACGTGCGACTTTGCCATGTATCGGCGGTCGTCTACCGCAATGCCAACTGTAGGTGTCGAATATCTGCTCCGGTTATGCGAACTCGCTCATCTGCCTTAGCGTGATAGAGCTTAACCTTCACGTCGAATGCTGCTAGAAGTTCACGACGTTCTGCATCGTCCTTAGCGTTATGCCATTTATCTGCCACGGTGATTCCGGTGGGTACCCACTTCATTCCGGCGGGGCGAGTGGGAAGCTTCTTGAGTTCTTCGATCTCATCGCTCATTCGTGCATACTCTGTCCGATACCACTGCTCGTCTTCTTCGCTATTGTAGAGACCTGCTGTGCGATCTGACCTCAGGCGCTGGCGGTCGGCGCGGAGTTCCGCGATTCGTGCTAGGTGTCCGGTTCCGGGGTCGTATCTCTTTTCTACGAACTGTCCCGCTCCATACTTCGACAGGAACCAGTCTGTGACTATCTCGTTGAGTTTACTTACTGCCATACTCGGCGCGGGCTTGCAGTGCTGCGAAGATTTAATTCCGCGCACCCGTGCCGTGCATCCGTATGCCTTTTCCTGTTTGGTCTTCTCGGTCATTTGAATTCGCTCATTGCAGTTACCGCAAGATGTGCGGCGGCTTGCCAGTAGATAGATTCCCTTGGGGGCGGGCGCCTTCCTTCCCTTTTGTGGCTTCGTCTTCTGGATCAGGGCATCTCGCTTGGCGTGATCCCAAAGGCCTTCTGCTATCCGCTTTGGGTGCCCGCGCTCGTCAAGTACCGGTTTCCCTCTGTGTAGTAAGTAGCCTAGAGACCCTTCGCTGGTGAGTAACTCCTTAATCATTACCCCTGTCCATAGCGTTCGTCGCGGCTCTTTCCCGTACTTCACTCGCCGGTAGTCCCTGGGTGAGAGAATCCCTTCGCGGTTGAGGCGCGCGGCCTCTGTGTTAACGGTTATGGTTCCCGTCTCGTCTGCGAGAATCCTTTCTGCGACGTTGCAAAGAATCTTCTTTGCGTCGGGGTCGTGCTCGACGTGGTGCACGCGCCCCATGGGGATCAAACGGACGAACTGAAAACCGTACCGGTTTCCATTCTTCGGGCGGCCCGCTTTCCTTGATGCTTCGGCTTCTTCCCGATTGCGCTTCTGGATTGCTCGAAGCTCCATTTGCGCTCCGAATGATTCCATGGAGAGGCGCATTTCGTCGGCTGGGTCGTCAAGGTCCCACGGGCCTTGGTGCCCATGTGTGACAAGCAGTCGCCCGGATTCGTGTACTGCGTACGCGGTGTTGAGTACGTCGCGTTGGTTCCGGCCGATTCGGTCGACTGCTGACCCTACGATTCCGGAGTAAGGGCCCGCTTCGTTGCGTAGCCATGGTCCAAGCTTCTCTCGTGTGAATGGGTCTGTCGCACCGGATACCTCCCAGTCGTCTGCCCAATCAATGATGTGTCCGCCGATGGCGGCGGTAGCCGCGATGATTAGATCGGCCTGCTTCTCGGGGCTGTTGGTCTTGTCGGTCATGCGAGATAGGCGCCGTACACCTAGGAGGCACCTGCCGCACCCGTCGTATTCGGTGGTTGCCATGTGATTCATGGTCGCCTGCCTTCCCATCGCACGCATGTGTGTTTTGGGTAAGTTGCCGACCGGCAACCACGAATACTTCTCCGGCGCCGAGCAGTGGGTGGAGCACGTCCGCGACCTGGGCCTGCACCCCCTGGAGAACGCCCGCACGGAGCTGCCGTACTTCGACCTCGCCGGGGTCAACGACGTACAGGGAGAGGGCGAAGGCGAGGGCCCGGACTTCGGAAAGGCGCTCGGCGACCGCGACCGACGACGCGCGTCGGTGCTCATGGCCCACCAGCCCGTGGTGATCCACGACGCGGTCAAGCACGGAGTGGACCTCCAGCTCTCCGGCCACACGCACGGCGGCCAGCTCTGGCCCAACAACCTCATCGCCGACCTCGCGAACCCGACCCTCGCGGGCCTGGAGCGCTACGGCGACACGCAGTTGTACGTGACGCGCGGCGCCGGAGCGTGGGGCCCGCCGGTACGGGTCGGCGCCCCGTCCGACATCACGGTGGTGGAACTGGCGTCACGGCAGGCGTGAGCGCAGCCGCGGCGGCCTCGGGCGGCGGCTGCGTCCGGCGCGGCGGCTCCGTGGGGTGCGGAGGGGCGGCCGGGAGCGGCGGCGCGGGCGTCCGGGGCAGGGTGACCAGAACCGTCAGGCCCTTGCCAGGAGCCGTGCGGACCGCGACCTCACCGCCGTGCGCCGCCACCACCCCGTGCACGATCGCCATGCCGAGCCCGCTGCCCGCGCCCCGGCCCGCCCGGAAGAACCGGTCGAACACGCGCGCCGCGTCCTCGGTGTCCATCCCGGGACCCTCGTCCGCCACGGTCAGGTGCACCACGCCCTCGCACCGGTCGAGGCCGAGCCGCACGGGCGCGTCGGCGGGCGTGTGCGTACGCACGTTGGCCAGCAGGTTCGCGAGCACCTTGCACAGCGCCTGCTCGTCCGCCTGCACCAGGATCGCGCCGTCCGCGCGCACGGTGAGCGGCCGGTCCGGCTCCTGCGCGCGCAGGTCGTCCGCGGCGTTCCGCACCACCCGGCTCAGGTCGACCGAGCGGAACCGCAGCTCGGGCTGCTGGTCGAGGCGGGCCAGGGTGAGCAGTTCCTCCACGAGGTGGTTCATGCGGTCGGTCTCGGCGTGCACGCGGCCCCACGCGCGCGTGCGGTCCTCCTGCTCCCTGAGCATCCCCTTGTCGTACAGCTGGAGATAGCCGCGGATCGCCGCGAGCGGCGTGCGCAGCTCGTGCGAGGCGTCCGCGACGAACTGGCGGAGCTGCGCCTCGCTGCGCTCCCGGGTCGCGAAGGCCGCCTCGACCTGCTGGAGCATGGAGTTGAGGGCGAGCCGGAGCTGCTCGGTCTCCATCACGGCGGCGGGATGCGCGGGTACGCGCCGCTTCAGGTCGCCGTCGGCGATCGCCGACGCCGTCTCCACCATGTCCTCAAGGGGCCGCAGGCGCTGGTGCGCGGCGATCATCGTGAGGACGGCGAGCAGCCCGAGCAGCACGGCGCCGAAGGCGAGGTCGAGCTTGAGCGCCTTGGCGACGCCCGACTGGACGTTCTCCGTCGACGTCGCCATCAGGAGTACGGAGCCGTCCTTGAGCCGTGCCCCGGTCGCGCGGTAGGCGTCGCCGTCCAGGGTGAGGTCCCGGGGTCCGGCGCTGCTCGCGAAGTCCACCGGGTCGCCCACGGCCGTGGCCAGCGCGCGCTGGCGTGCCGTCGTCGGCAGCGGGCCGACGCGGACCGGGCGGCCCTCGGGGTCGATGACCACGAACGTCGACTCCGGGGGCGGAATCCCGTCCGCCTTCAGGGCGTTGGGCGGCAGCTCGTCGAGGGAGCCGAGGCCGGTGAGGGTCCGCATCTGGTCGAGCGTGAGGCCGCTGTGGCGCACCGCGGAGCGCGAGGCGGACAGTTCGGTGTCGACGTTGTCGAGCAGGTAGTGCCGCATGCCGATCAGGCTCACGGCGGTCGCGGCCACGATGCCGAGGGCGAGCAGCGCCACGTTCACCAGGGTGAGCTTGGCGCGCAGCGAGTTCATGCCGAGCCGTCCGCGCGGCCTCGGGCGCCCAGGTGCGCGGAGCCTCATGCCAGCCCGTACCCGACGCCGCGCCGCGTCGTGATCAACGGCGGCCCCACCTGGTCGAGTTTGCGCCGCAGATAGCTGACGTACGTCTCCACGACCGTCGACTCCGCCGAGTGCTCGATGTTCCACACATGGCGGAGGAGCTGTTCCTTGGGTACTACCTGGCCGCCGTTCCTGACCAGGAAGCGCAGCAGCGCGTACTCGGTCGGGGTGAGCTGCACCGAACCGCCACCGCGCCGCACCACGTACGTCGTCTCGTCCAGCTCCAGGTCGCCGTACCTCAGCGGCGGGCGCTGCGGCAGCACGTCGTTGGGGCGGACCCGGCGGAGGACCGCGCCGATGCGGGCGATGACCTCGTCGATGTTGAACGGCTTGGTGATGTAGTCGTCGCCGAAGCCGAGCGCGCCCACGACCTCCGCGGGCGCGTCCCTCGCGGTGAGGAACACAAGGGCCAACTCGGGCCGCCGCGCCCGCAGTTCACGCCCGAGCGCCCGTCCGTCGCCGTCGGGGAGCATCACGTCGAGCAGCGCGCAGTCCGGCCGGGTGCGCTCGGCCGCGGCGAGCGCCTCGCGGACCGTGCCCGCCGTCATCACCTCGAAGTGGTGGAAGCGCAGGGCGATCGCGAGGACGTCGGCGATGCTCGGCTCGTCCTCGACGACCAGGACGGTCGCCCGGCCCGGCGCCGCGTCGGCGCCCCCGGCCGCTGCGACATGTGTTCCCCGGTGACCTTCGGCGTGGCTCATGACCCCAGTATCCGCACGCTCGTTGTACGAAGGACGGGTCCGCCCTTTGGAGTTCCTTGAGAATCGCTTCCGTAACGCGCCGTTGGTGCGGCGGATCCCTGATGCTGGGGCGCGGAAACCCGTGGGCTCGCCCGGGGCCCCGGCCCGGGAACCTCCCGTGGTCCGGACCGCGGGGGAATCGGTTCCAGCGGTATTCGGCGGCATTCGGCGGGTAAGGGAGCGTGCGACGTGACGGCATGGGCGCGGTGGTGTCATCGGCACCGTCTTGTGGTCCTCGTGCTGTGGCTGGGGGCCCTGTTCGGCCTCGGCGCGGCGGGCTCCAGTGCCGGCACCGCCTACTCCAACGTCTTCTCCCTGCCCGACACCGACTCCACCCGCGCCCACGACCTGTTGACCAAGGCGTTCCCCGAGCGCAGCGGCGACACCGACACGGTGGTGTGGAAGACCGGCGGGGACTCCTCGGTCCGCGACGGTTCCGTACGCGACCGGATCGAGCCCGCGCTGAAGGAGATCGCCGCCCTGGACGGCGTCGGCGACGTGGCGAGCCCGTACGCGCCGGGTCCGGCCGCCGCCGCCCAGGTCAGCGCGGACGGGCGCATCGCCTACGCGCAGGTCACCTTCGTACGACAGGCCAACGAGATTCCCAAGGAACTCGTCGAGCGGGTCGTCGACACCGCGCGCGCCGCCGAACGCGACGGACTCCAGGTCGAGTTGGGCGGTCAGGCCATCGTCCGCACCCAGGAGCCGCCCACCGGCATCTCCGAGGCCGTCGGCATCGCGGCCGCCGCCGTCGTGCTGTTCCTCGCCTTCGGCTCGCTCTTCGCGATGCTCCTTCCGATCGTCACCGCGGTGTTCGCCGTCGGCACCGGCATGCTCGCCACGATGCTGCTCAGCCACGTCACGGACGTGCCCGAAGTGGCGCCGCTGCTCGGCTCGTTGATCGGCCTCGGTGTCGGCATCGACTACGCGCTGTTCATCGTCACCCGGCACCGCCGCGGCATCCTGCGCGGCCTGGAACCGGGCGAGTCGGCGGCGCAGGCCCTCAACACCTCCGGGCGCGCGGTGCTGTTCGCGGGCGGCACGGTGTGCGTCGCGCTCGCCGGGATGCTCGTGATGGACATGCCGTTCCTGGACGGCGTGGTGATCGCGGCGTCCCTGACGGTGGTGCTCAGCGTCCTCGCCGCGATCACGCTGCTGCCCGCCCTGCTCGGCTTCCTCGGCGCGCGCGTGCTCAGCCGCCGCCAGCGCCGCCGTCTCGCCGAGTCCGGGCCCGAGCCGGAGGAGCCGGGCGGCCTCGCGGCGCGCTGGTCCGCGCACGTCGAGCGGCGCCCGCGCATCATCGCCGTCCTCGCCGTCGCCGTCATGGCCGCCCTCGCGATCCCGCTGCTCTCGCTGCGCCTCGGCGCCACCGACCAGGGCAACCACCAGGAGTCCACGACCACCCGGCAGGCCTATGACCTGCTCGCCGACGGCTTCGGCCCCGGCTTCAACGGACCCCTCCAGGTAGTCGTCGACAAGCCGGGCCCCACGGACACCGAAGGCCTGGTGGAGCGGATCCGCGACACCGAGGGCGTAGCCCACGTCACGGCGGCCCCGCCGTCGGCCTCCGCCGACACCACCGTCATCGAGGTCGTGCCCACCACCTCGCCCCAGTCCCAGGAGACCGACGCGCTCATCGACCGGCTGCGCGGCGACGTCCTGCCGCAGTCCGGCGCGGACGCCCACGTGGGCGGGGTGACCGCCGTCTTCAAGGACTTCGCGGCCGTCACATCGGACCGCCTGCCGTACTTCGTCGGCGCCATCATCGTGCTCGGCTTCCTGCTGCTCCTGGTCGCCTTCCGCTCGTTCGTGGTGCCGCTGGTGGCGGCCCTGATGAACCTGATCGCGGCGGCCGCGTCCTTCGGGGTGCTCGTCGCGGTGTTCCAGTGGGGCTGGGGCATGGAGATCCTCGGCCTCGGCAAGGAGGGGCCCATCGCGGCCTTCCTGCCGGTCATCATGCTGTCGATGCTCTTCGGCCTGTCGATGGACTACCAGGTGTTCCTGGTCAGCCGCATGCACGAGGAGTGGGTGCACACCCGCGACAACGCCCGCGCCGTCCGCGTCGGCCTCGCGGAGACCAGCCGCGTCATCAACTGCGCGGCGCTCATCATGATCTGCGTCTTCGCCGCGTTCGTGCTCAGCGGCGACCTGGAGGGCGCGATGGCGGGCATCGGCCTGGCCGCGGCCGTCGCCCTCGACGCCTTCATCCTGCGCACCGCCCTCGTCCCGGCCGCCATGCACCTCCTCGGCCGCGCCAACTGGTGGCTGCCCGGCTGGCTCGACCGCCGCCTGCCGCACCTCGCCGTCGAACCGAAGGAAGCCGAGCCGCCGGCCCCCGAGGACCTGGAGGTCCTCGTCGCGGCGGCCCTGGGAACCCCCCGCCCGCCGATCCCCCCCGGCTCGGCGGGCGGGTGCACCACCTCGCCCGGCATCTGCGGCGCGGTCAATCCGTACGAGGCGGCGCACGCGTACGAGTACGAGTCGAGGGACGCCTCCGGCGACCCCGCCAAGGCGCTGCCCGCGTACGACGCGCACGACCCTGCGACCCCGTACGGCCCCCGCCGCCCCGGACAGTCGGCGGACTCCGGCGCCGGACTCCCCGAGGGCCCCGGCCCGCACGCCTCCGTGGTGCACGGCTTCATCGTCACGCCGGACGGCGACCCCATCCACAGCGTGACCCTCACGCTCCTGTCCAAGGGCGGCCGCCAGCTCGACCGCGTGTCCTCGCTGGCCGACGGCTCGTACATCCTCGCGGCCCCCGCCCCCGGCGTGTACCTGCTCGCGGCGACCGCCCCCGGGTACGCGTCGAGGGCCCGCCACATCATGCTCGGCGACGGCCCGTTGACGTACGACCTGGAACTGGTGGAAGCGGTCGGCGGCGGAGTGAGCGCCGTGACCTGACCCGGACCCCACCGGGGGCGGAGCTGCACCCGCCCACCGGTCTCACGGCCGGGACGCCCGCGCGCCGACGACCACCCGAGCCCACGGGGCGGCGAGCGGGACGACCGGCACAGCGGTGGCCGCCCTTCCACAGGGGCGGCCACCGCTGTTTCGACAGTGCCGCCTGCCCGGGTCGGGCCCACCACCTTCCTCCCGGTGCTCCCGCCGCTCCCTGCGCTCCGCCGTACCGCTCAACTGCGCGCGCAGCCGCCGCAGTCCGCGGTGCAGGGCCATCCGTACGGCGCCGGGCCGCTTGCCGAGCACGCGGGCGGCGGACGGGCTGTCCATGCCGACGAGCACGCCGAGGAAGACGGCCTTGCCCTGGTCCGGCGGCAGCGCGGCGACCAGGTCCACGGTGTCGTCCGTGGCGAGCGCCTCCAGGACCTCCTCGGCGGTGTCGCGGGCGTCCGGCACGTCGAGCGCGTCGCCGTCGGTGAGGCTCAGCCGGGGGCGGCTCATGCGGCGGCGGATGTGGTCGCGGGCGCGGTTGCGGGCGATGGCGGCGGCCCAGCGGCGGAAGTCGGCCCCGTCCCCGCTGAACCGCTCCAGATCACGGGCGATCTGCAGCCATGCCTCGGAGGCCACGTCCTCCGACTCGTCCCCGACGATGCCGCGTACGTAGCCGAGCAGCCCCGGGTGCACCCACTGGTACACCAGCGCGAAGGCCGCTTCGTCGCCCTGTCCGGCGTCGGCTAGGGCGCGGGTCAGCGCGGCGTCACCGATCCTGCTCCGTCCTTGTCGGCCCCCGGCGTCCGGACCTTCCCGGCTCCCGGCATCGGGCCCTTTTCGGCCCTCGGGACCCTGACCTCCTCGGTCCCCGGTGCCCGGAAGCCCACGTCTGTGGTCCTCGCGGCCCTCGTCCCCGCCCTGTCGGTCCCCACCCGCGCCCACGCGCTCCTCTTAACCCCCGCTGACACTGCGCACCGTGCCCGTGCCCCCGTACCCGTACTTGTCCGCCGTCCGCCGGGCGTTACCGCCCGCGCGGCCCCTATCGGCGGGCGGGTTCGCGTTCCTCCCCGGGCGCGGTGGCCGGGTGCCGCCCCGGCAGCGTCAGATAGAAGGTCTGCAGGGACTCCGCGGCCCCGACCTCGTACCGGTTCACGACCTTCCCCAGTGGGCTCCACACCCGCCCGTCCGGCATGCGTACGCCGACGGCCTGCCCGAAGAACTCCCGCTGGCTGGCGTCGAAGTCGATCCAGGTGGCCCCCGCGCGGCGCACGAGCACCTCCCCGACGTACGCCCCGAACCCGGACAGCGTCTCCGCGACCTCGGCCCGCTCCCGGCCGCTCTTGCGCAGCCCGTCGAGCACGAAGTCCACGACGCGCAGGCTCCGTACGGAGAAGTCCAGCGGCAGTCGGTTGCGTTCCGGCACACGGTTGCGCTCCGTCACACGCGCGACGAATCTTCGCGCGTACCCCCGCATCTCCTCCGCTCTCGGCGCTCTGATCCCCTCACCGGCCACGTTTTCCATGTGCTCCCCGCCCCTTCGGCTCCGCCCCACCCTGTGTGAGAGCACCGAACGCACTCTCCGCTTAACAAGCGCAACCAGGATCCCAACCGTCACGGGCGCCGCCGGTGTCCCTTCTCACACGCCCAACTCGCCCTGCCAGTACAACCTTTCGTCCTGATCGTCCGTCCGTGAACCGCCCCCGCGTGGCCGGTGTCCGCCCCCGATATGCCCGGTTTCCGCCGGGCGTGGTGACGGGCCGCCGGACTGCTGTATAACCGCCGCGCCCACCGGATTCATGCCGGTCGTGGACATGTGCTGGACAGGGGAGGGGGCTCGCGGGGTGGGAAATCACGGCCTGTCGGAGACCGTCGTCGAACTGACCGAGGAGGAGAAGGCACAACTGGTGGGAGAGGTCCCTGACCGCCGCGTCGTGACCACCGGCGCCGTGCTGCTCGTGATCTGCGCGGCCTTCGTCGTCCGGGGAATGTTCGGGGACGGGAACGGTGGGAACACCGGCGGCGGGCCCGGCCCGGAGGACATCGCGCGGGCCCGTGCGCCGGTCGCCGCCGTCACCTACGAGATCACCGGGAAGGGCAGCGCCGACATCTCCTACCTCACGCGGAACGAGCGCGGACGCGGCGGCCGCCCCGCCGTCGAGGCGGGCGTCCGACTGCCGTGGCGCAAGACGGTGTTCGTACCGGCCGGGGAGCGTCCCGTGGTGAGCGTCCGCCTCGACGAGGGCGGCGGCGAGGCGCGCTGCGCGCTGGCGGTGGGCGGGAAGCACCGGCATCGGGACGCGGCGGCGGGGGCGTTCGGGCGGGCTACTTGCAGTGTGCGGGTGGGGTGAGGGGGGTGGGCGTGAGGTTTACGGGCGGGGTGCGCTCTCCAGGGGCGCGGTGTCGGTACCGGTGTGGGCGTCCGCTTCGGCCGGGCTGTCGGCTTTCGCGTCGCTCGGGCTGTCGGCTTTGTCGGACGCGGCGCTCCCGGTGGGAGTCGCGGGCGGTTGCCGGAAGTCGCGTACGCCCGGTACCGCCGCCGTGCCCGCGCACACCACGCCCACCGTCAGGGCCGCCGCGTACAGCGGGACGGACGGGCCCCACGCGTCGGCCGCCAGCGGGCCGAGGACGTAGCCGAGCGGCATCGCCGCCATCGAGAGCAGCCAGTCGTACGAGGTGACGCGGGCGAGCACGCCGGACGGTATCGCCGCCTGCACCGACGTCTCCCACACGGGGGAGAGGAAGCCGAGCCCGGCCTGCGCGACGCCGTACGCGGCGATGGTGGCAGGGGCGGGGGCGCCGGCGGCCAGCAGGATCAGGGGGAGTGCGTACGTCGCGAGGCCCAGGTTGGCCATCAGGATCGGGCGGCGCGGGTGGGCGCGGCCCGCGAGCAGGGAGCCGAGCAGCAGGCCGACGGCGCCGGTCTGCAGCATCGCCACCCACACGCCCTCGCCGCCCAACTCCCTTACCGCCAGGACCGGTCCGAGGGTCGTCAGGACGGCCGCCGCGCCGTTCCAGGCGGCGTGTGCCACCAGGCTGGTCCAGTACCAGTCGCGGGAGCGGACCTCGTGCCAGCCCTCCACGAGGTCCTTGCGCAGGGAGCGCCGGTCCTGGCCGCCCTGGTCGCCCTGGCCCGGAGCTGTCTCCTGGCCGGGGGCCGTCCGCCGCATCCGCACCCGTACCGCCGACAGCAGGCACGCGCTCGCCGCGAAGCACAGCCCCTGGAGCAGGAACGCCGAGCCCGGCCCCGCCACCAGGACCAGCGCCCCGGCCAGCGCGGGCCCGCCGACCCGTGTGCCGCTCTTGACCACGCCGAGCGCGGTGTTGGCCGCGTGCCGGTCCTTGCCGTCCACCATGGCGGTGACCAGCGTCGGCAACGTGGGCAGGGCGAACGCCGTGGCGGCGCCGCTCACCGCCTCCGCGGCGGCCATGTGCCACAACTCGGGGCTGCCGGAGAGGAGTTGGACGCCCACGAAGAGCTGGGTGGCGCAGCGCACCAGGTCGGTGGTGAGCGCGATCTTCCGCGCGTCGAAGCGGTCGCCGAGCACGCCGCCGAGCGGCAGCAGCAACAGTCGCGTGCCCATCGCGCAGCCGAGCACGAGTGCCAGCGCGGACGCGGAGCCGGTGACCCGCAGGACGGCCAGGGCGAGGGCCGCGGGGATGACGGCGTCGCCGATGAGGGAGAGGGAGCGGCCGATGAAGAAGAGGCGGAAGGGGTGGTTGTGGCGGAGCAGGCGGGAAGGGCCGGGTGGGCGCGGCTCTGTGTGCGGCATGACGCGGACTGTATTTCGGCGTCGAATTATTCGTCAACGAATTATCTGAAGCCGAAGTAATCTGTGGGCATGACGCCCGATGAGACGAAGTCGCCCGGAGTGTCCCGCGCCCACGACGAGCCCCGGGACTGGACCGACGGGCACGTCGCCCAGTGGCTGCCCGTGCTGCCCGGCCTGGACCCTGACATCGAGGGCGCCGTCACGCGGGTCAAGAGGCTCACCGTCCATCTGCGCCGGGTGCGCGAGCAGTCCCTGGTGGACTTCGACCTGGAGCGCCACGAGTTCGACACCCTGCACAAGTTGTCGGGCCGCGGCGGCCGGGCCACCCCGTCCGAACTGGCCGCCGACCTCGACCTCGCCCCGGCCTCGGTCACCGGACGGCTCGACGGCCTGGAGCGGCGCGGCCTGCTGCGCCGCACCCCGTCCAAGACGGACCGCCGCCGCGTGGACGTGGAGCTGACCGAGGAGGGCAGGGCGGTGTGGCTGGGCGCGATGGACGTACTGGGCCACGAGGAGTACCGGCTGCTCGGGGTGCTGTCGGGGGAGGAGCGGGCGCAGCTGTCGGACCTGCTGCGCCGGATCATGGTGGTGGCGGAGGGCGGGGACGCGGGCGGGGCGGGCGTGACTAACTCCGGGCCAGCTCCGGCCTCTTGGAGTAGTCCGTGAAGCCGACGACGTTCCCCCACGGGTCGGTGATCTCGACCGTCCAGCCCGTCGCCGTGGAGAACGGCTCCGTGAGGGCGGGGATGCCGGCCTCCCCGAGGGCGCGGGCCTTGGCGCGGGCGTCCCCCACTTCGAGCCAGAGGCGCGAGGCGGGCCACGACGGCGGCCGGCGCCCGATGCCGTCCTCGACGCGCAGCAGTACGCCGGGGGTCTCGGTGCCCGCCTTCAGGATGGCGAGCCCGGCCTCGTCGAGGCGGTACGCGATCGGGAACCCGGCGCGCTCGTAGAAGCCGACGGCCTCGTCCAGGTCGCCGACCGGGAACAGCGCGTTGTCGATGCCGAGCAGGTCGGTGCCGGGGGCGCCGGAGGACGGCTGATTGTCTGACATAACGTCAGAATACGGGTCGGGTGGGGCGTTGCCGCCGCGTCAATGCCGTACGGCGCGTTTCCCGCCGTGAACCCTGGTACCCGAACGTCCCGCACCGCCCGCCCGACCGACGTACGGAGAACCCCTGATGCCCGACACCCAGGACCTCACCGCCCTCGCCGAAGAGCACCTGAACCAGGCCCGCACCGCCGCCCACGGCCGCAGCGCGCGCCTGATCGTGCACGACGGCGCGCTGCGCCAGAGCGTGATCGCGCTGGCGGCGGGCTCCGCACTCGACGAACACAGCACCCCGCCCGCGGCGAGCCTCCAGGTCCTGCGCGGCAAGGTCCGCCTCACCACCGAGTCCGGCGACACCGACATCGTCCTCGCCGCCGGGCAGCTGTGCGCGGTGCCGCCGGAGCGGCACGGGTTGCTGGGCCTGGAGGACTCGGTGGTCCTGCTGACGGCGGTGACGGCGACGGGTTGAGTTGCTTCAAGCGCCGGACGGGCTGGAACCTCGCCGCAACCGGCACATATTCAGCCCCTCCGGCGTTTGAGGAGCGGGGTCTGGGGCGGAGCCCCGGTTTCGGGAAGGGGCGGGGTTGGGGCGCCCCCGCGAGGCCCCCCAACCCGCGCCCAAGCAAACCCCACCCAAACCACCCCCCACACCGCCACAGCCACCCACAGCAGCACCCGCCCCAGCGTCCGCAGCCACGGCACATCGGTCACGACGCCCGTGGACAGCGTGGCCACCGCCGTCATGCCCAGGGGGAACACCGTGGCCCACCGGCGTACGTCGTAGTGGAAGCGGGGCCGGACCGCCTCCGCCGCGGCGAGCGTCGCGTACCAGGCGAGGGCCAGCGCCAGCAGGACGTACGTGAGGTTCCGCAGGAACTCGTGGCCGGTGCCCGTCCACAGCGGGGACGCCGTCAGCTTGGACGCGGCCAGCGCCGAGATCGCGAGCGCGCCCCCCGCCACCCACTGGTCCCCGGCCCCCTCCCACACCTGCCGGAAGTCGAAGCGGAGCAGCGCGTCGGCGTACAGGAGCAGGCCAAGGCCGAAGAGGGCGAGCGCCGCGTCGCCCAGCCACTCGCCCTTGCCCGCGAAGTACAGCGTGGCCGCGAGGACGGAGAGGCCCTGTGTCGCCACGCACACCAGGAACACTCCGCCGGGCATGCCTCGCTGCCAGTGCCGTACCACCGCGAGGAGCAGGACCGGCCACACCACCGCCGCGATCACCAGGAGCGTGATCGCCAGCCACTGCCAGCCGAGGAGTGAGAAGCGGGTGCCCACCACCGTCGTCGCCGCCACCGCGGTCAGCGCCGGTGGCGTGATCGCGGACTTCGTCCAGCGCGCCCGGTCCCGGGCGATGAGGTCGGTGAAGTCCGCCGCGAGCAGCACCCACAGCAGCGACGCGATCGCCAGCAGGATCTCCGACAGGACGTCGTGGCCGGTCAGGAACAGGCCGACGGAGAGGATGCCGGTGGCCATCACACAGGCCCCGGCCGCCGGGGTCACCTCTTCGCGCCACGCGCGCCGGTGGGGGAGCTGGGGAAGGGGAGTCACACGGCCATGACAACCCGGGGGCGCGCCCGCCACCACTTGGTCTAGGCCGAGCTGCGGACCCGCCCGCCCCGGCTTGGGATGGAGCGTGTGAACGCCCCCACCGGACCGGATGCCAGGAAAGCCGCCGCGGAGCGGGCAGCCGCCGCACCACAGGACGTCTCCGCCGGGCGGGCAGCCGCCGCACGACAGGCCACCCCCACCGAACCCGCCGCCCCCCTCCTCCGCACGGCCCGCTTCCTCCGCCACGGCGAAGCCTCGTCCGACCTGCACAGCATCCGCATCGAGGGCGGCCGCGAGGGCGACGCCTTCTACCGGGACCGGTGGAGCCACGACAAGGTCGTCCACTCCACCCACGGCGTGAACTGCACCGGCTCCTGCCGCTGGAAGGTGTACGTCAAGGACGGCATCATCACCTGGGAGACGCAGGCCACCGACTATCCGTCGACGGGCCCCGACCGCCCCGAGTACGAGCCCCGCGGCTGCCCCCGCGGCGCCGCCTTCTCCTGGTACACGTACTCCCCGACCCGCGTGCGCTATCCGTATGTCCGGGGCGTGTTGCTCGATCTGTACCGGGAGGCCAAGCAGCGGCTCGGTGATCCCGTGCTCGCCTGGGCCGACATTCAGGGCGATCCCGAGCGGCGGCGTACCTATCAGCAGGCCCGCGGCAAGGGCGGCCTGGTGCGGGCCAGTTGGGACGAGGCCGTCGAGATCATCGCGGCGGCCCACGTCCACACCATCAAGTCGTACGGCCCCGACCGCGTCGCGGGCTTTTCGCCCATCCCCGCCATGTCGATGGTGTCGCACGCGGCCGGCGCCCGCTTCATGTCGCTGATCGGCGCGCCCATGCTGTCGTTCTACGACTGGTACGCGGACCTGCCGGTCGCATCGCCGCAGGTCTTCGGCGACCAGACGGACGTACCGGAGTCCGGGGACTGGTGGGACGCCGCCTACCTGATCATGTGGGGCTCGAACGTCCCGGTGACGCGCACGCCCGACGCGCACTGGATGGCCGAGGCCCGCTACCGGGGCCAGAAGGTCGTGGTCGTCGCCCCCGACTACGCCGACAACGCCAAGTTCGCGGATGAGTGGCTGCATCCGCATCCGGGGACGGACGGCGCGCTCGCGCTTGGTATGGGGCATGTGATTCTCAAGGAGTGCTTCGTCGAGCGGCGCGTCCCGTTCTTCGACGACTACGTACGCCGCTTCACCGACCTGCCCTTCCTCGTCACCCTCACCGAGCGCGACGGCGCCTACGTCCCCGCGAAGTTCCTGCGCGCCTCCGACCTCGGCGACACCGGCGAGGGCGCCGAGTGGAAGACCGTTGTCCTGGACGAGGGCAACGGGCAGCCCGTCGTCCCGGGCGGCTCGCTCGGCTTCCGGTGGACCGAGTCCGGCAAGGGGAAGTGGAACCTCGATCTGGGGGACGTCAAGCCGCGGCTTTCTCTGTACGAGGAGGACGCGCGGGGAGTGGAGGTGTTGCTGCCGCGCTTCGACACCGAGGGGGGTGCGCACGGGCAGGGGAGGGGGGAAGTGCTGCGGCGCGGGGTGCCCGCCATCCGGCTCGCGGGGCCCGAGAGTCCGCTGGTCACCACCGTCTTCGATCTGCTGCTCGCGCAGTACGGCGTCGGCCGCGAGGGGCTCGTGGGGGACTGGCCGGCCTCGTACGACGACGCGTCCTCGCCCGGCACGCCCGCCTGGCAGGAGGCGCACACCTCCGTCCCGGCCGCCAAGTGCGCGCGGATCGCAAGGGAGTTCGCGGCCACGGCCGAGAAGTCGCAAGGGCGCTGCATGATTCTGATGGGCGCCGGCACCAACCACTGGTTCCACTCCGAGACCATCTACAGAGCCTTCCTCGCGTTGCTCCAGCTCACCGGCTGCCAGGGCCGCAACGGCGGCGGCTGGGCGCACTACGTCGGCCAGGAGAAGTGCCGCCCGGCCACCGGCTGGGCCACGCTCGCGGGCGCGGGCGACTGGTCGCGGCCGCCGCGCCAGATGATCGGCTCGGCGTACTGGTTCCTCAACACCGACCAGTGGCGCTACGACACCTTCGGCGCCGACGTGCTCGCCTCACCGCTCGGCGAGGGGCGGTTCGCGGGGATGACGGCCGCGGACTGCCTGGCGCAGGCGACGCGTTCCGGGTGGATGCCGTCGTATCCGACCTTCGACCGCAACCCGCTCGACCTGGGCGAGGGCGACGACCCGGTGGCGGAAGCCGTGGCCCAACTCCGTTCCGGTGAGCTGAAGTTCGCCTGCGAGGACCCCGACGCCCCGGAGAACTGGCCGCGCGTCCTGACCCTGTGGCGCGCCAACCTGCTCGGCTCGTCCGCGAAGGGCGCCGAGTACTTCACCAAGCATCTGCTGGGCACGCACTCGTCCCTGCGTGCGCAGGAGGCCCCGGCGGGGGCGCGTCCGCGTGACGTGACGTGGCACGAGCAGGCCCCCGAGGGGAAGTTGGACCTGCTGCTCTCGCTGGACTTCCGCATGACGTCCTCGACGCTCCTGTCCGACATCACGCTCCCGGCGGCCACCTGGTACGAGAAGCACGACCTGTCGACCACCGACATGCACCCCTTCGTGCACGCCTTCACCCCGGCCGTCGACCCGCCCTGGCAGGCCCGCACCGACTTCGAGGCCTTCCACGCGATCGCCGACCGGCTCAGCGAACTCGCCGCCGACCACCTCGGCACCCGCCGCGACCTGGTCGCCACCGCCCTCCAGCACGACACCCCCGGCGAGACCGCGCAGCCCGGCGGCCTCGCCCTGGACTGGCGGCGCGGCGAGTGCGAGCCCGTGCCGGGGAGGACCATGCCCGCCCTGACCGTCGTCGAGCGCGACTACACCGCGATCGGCGCCAAGTTCGCGGCCCTCGGCCCGCTGGTGGAGAAGCTCGGGCTGCCCGCGAAGGGCATCGCGCTGCGCCCCGACGAGGAGGTGGCGGCGCTCGGGGCGCTCAACGGCGTCGTACGCGAAGGGCCCGCCGCCGGACGCCCCCGCCTGGACACCGCCGTGAAGGCCGCCAACACCATCCTCGCCCTGTCCGGCACCACCAACGGCCGCCTCGCCACCCAGGGCTTCCGCACCCTGGAGGCGCGCACCGGCCAGGAGATGGCGCACCTCGCCGCCGAACACGAGGGCAAGCGCATCAGTTACGCCGACACGCAGGCCGCGCCCGTCCCCGTGATCACCTCGCCGGAGTGGTCGGGCAGTGAGTCCGGCGGGCGCCGCTACACCGCGTTCACCCTCAACACCGAGCACCTCAAGCCCTGGCACACCCTCACCGGGCGCCAGCACTTCTTCCTCGACCACGACTGGATCCACGAGCTGGGCGAGGCGCTTCCCGTGTACCGGCCGCCGCTCGACATGCACCGCCTGTTCGGCGAACCGCGGCTCGGGGCCGACGGGGAGCGGGAGGTGACGGTCCGCTATCTGACCCCGCACAACAAGTGGTCCATCCACTCCGAGTACCAGGACAACCTGTTCATGCTGTCGCTGTCGCGCGGCGGCCAGGTCATCTGGATGTCCCCGGACGACGCGGCGGCCATCGGCGTCCAGGACAACGACTGGATCGAGGCGGTCAACAGGAACGGCGTGGTGGCCGCCCGCGCCGTCGTCTCGCACCGCATGCCCGCAGGGACCGTCTACATGCACCACGCGCAGGAACGCACCGTGAACGTCCCCAAGACGGAGACGACCGGCAAGCGCGGCGGCATCCACAACTCCCTGACCCGGCTGCTCCTCAAGCCGTCCCACCTCATCGGCGGCTACGCCCAGCTCACCTGGGCCTTCAACTACCTGGGCCCCACGGGCAACCAGCGCGACGAGGTCACCGTGATCCGCCGCAGGACCGAGCAGGAGGTGACGTACTAGCCATGCGGGTACTCGCACAGATCGCGATGGTCATGAACCTCGACAAGTGCATCGGCTGCCACACCTGCTCGGTCACCTGCAAGCAGACGTGGACCAACCGCTCCGGCATGGAGTACGTCTGGTTCAACAACGTCGAGACCCGGCCAGGGCAGGGCTATCCGCGCCGCTACGAGGACCAGGAGAAGTGGCGCGGCGGCTGGGAGCTGAACCGGCGCGGCGCGCTGAAGCTGAAGTCCGGCGGCCGCTTCCACGCCCTCGCGACGATCTTCTCCAACCCGGTGCTTCCCGAGATCAAGGACTACTACGAGCCCTGGACGTACGAGTACAAGAACCTCACCGACGCCCCTCTCGGCGACGACTACCCCGTCGCGGAGCCGCGCTCCCTGATCACCGGCAAGCCCATGAAGATCGAGTGGAGCTCGAACTGGGACGACAACCTGGGCGGCGGCGCCGAGGGCGTCGCGGCCGACCCGATGGTGGCCAAGGCCCAGGCCAGGGAGACCGCAGACCGGGCCGCGGTGCAGGTCAAGGCGGCTTTCGAGCAGACCTTCATGTTCTATCTGCCGCGCATCTGCGAGCACTGCCTGAACCCGGCGTGCGTGGCCTCCTGCCCGTCCGGGGCGATGTACAAGCGCACCGAGGACGGCATCGTCCTCGTCGACCAGGACCGCTGCCGGGGCTGGCGCAAATGCGTGACGGGCTGCCCGTACAAGAAGGTCTACTTCAACCACCGCACCGGCAAGGCCGAGAAGTGCACGCTCTGCTATCCGCGCCTGGAGGTGGGCCTGCCGACGGTCTGCTCCGAGACGTGCGTCGGCCGCCTGCGCTATCTCGGGGTGGTCCTGTACGACGCCGACAAGGTCACGGCGGCCGCGTCCACCCCTGACGAAAAGGCCCTGTACGAAGCTCAGTTGGGCGTCTTCCTCGACCCCGCGGACCCCGAGGTACGGCGGGCCGCCGAGCGCGACGGCATCCCGCACGACTGGATCGAGGCGGCCCGCCGCTCACCCGTGTACGCGCTGATCAGCACCTACCGGGTGGCCCTGCCCCTGCACCCGGAGTACCGCACCATGCCGATGGTCTGGTACGTCCCGCCGCTCTCCCCGGTCGTCGAGGCGCTCACCGGGACCGGGCACGACGGCGAGGACGCGGGCAACCTCTTCGGCGCCATCGACACCCTGCGGATCCCCCTGGAGTACCTGGCCGAGCTGTTCACGGCCGGGGACGTGGGGCCGGTGCGGGCCGCGCTCGAGCGGCTCGCGGCGATGCGGTCGTACATGCGGGGCGTCAACCTCGGCGACCCGGCCGACCCGTCGGTCCCGGCGCGCGTCGGCATGACCCCGCAGGACATCGAGGACATGTACCGGCTGCTCGCCGTCGCCAAGTACGAGGAGCGGTATGTGATCCCGACGGCCGCGGTCGGGGACGCGCGGCGCCTGGAGGAGTCGGCGGTGCCCGACGGCTGCGGCCTGGACGCGCCCGGCGGCCCCGGCATGCTCCCGTCCGGGCCGCCCGGCGCGGGCCCGTTCGGGGACGACTCGGGAACGTACCAAGGACTGCCCCTCGTCACGATCGAGAACTTCCACGCGTCGCGCCGCCGCCAGACGGCCGACGACGTCTCCGCCGAGGAGGAGCTGTGACGGACCTCGCCGTGCTCTACCAGGGTGCCGCGCACTGCCTGTGCTACCCCGACTCCGAAGTGCGGGAGCGGCTGCCCCTGGTGCGGGCCGCGGTGCCCGAACTGCACCCGTTCCTTGACGAGTTCGCGGGCTGGTCCCCGACCGCGGCGATGGAGCACTACGTACGCGTCTTCGACTTCAAGAACCGCCACAGCCTGTACCTGAGCTGGTGGCTGGACGGCGACACCCGCCGCCGGGGCGCGTCCCTCGTCGCCTTCAAGGAGACGTACCGCGCCCACGGCCTCTCCGTCACCGGCGAAGAACTGCCCGACTACCTCCCGGCCGTCCTGGAGTTCACCGCCCGCACCGGCGACCGGACACTCCTGACCTCCCACCGCGCGGGCCTGGAACTGGTGCGCCTGGCGCTCACCGACGACGGCACGCCCTACGCCCTGATCCTGGACGCGATCTGCGCGACGCTGCCGGGGCCCTCGCCCAAGGACCGGGTGGAGGCGCGGGCGCTCGCCCGCTCGGGCCCGCCCACGGAAACCGTAGGACTTGACTGATGGACACGTTCCTGTGGGGAGTACTGCCGTACGTCGCCCTGGTCCTGCTGATCGCGGGCACCTTGTGGCGCTACCGCTACGACAAGTTCGGCTGGACGACGCGCTCCTCGCAGGTGTACGAGTCGAGGCTCCTGAACATCGCGTCCCCCGCCTTCCACTACGGCATCCTCTTCGTCCTGGTGGGCCATCTGATGGGCCTGTTCGTCCCGGAGTCCTGGACGAACGCGGTCGGCCTCAAGGAGCGGGCCTACCACCTGCTGTCCCTGTACGGCGGCACAGCGGCGGGCGTCCTCGCGGTCGCGGGCATCGCCCTGCTCCTCTACCGCCGCCGGACGAACACGCCCGTCTTCCGGGCGACGACCCGCAACGACAAGCTCATGTACGCGGTGCTGCTCGCCGCCGTCATCATGGGCATGTGGGCCAAGCTGACGAACTCGTCACCGAGCTCGGGCTACAACTACCGCGAAACGATCGCCCCTTGGGCCCGCAGCATCTTCACCCTCCGACCGGACATCTCCGCGATGGAGGGCGTCCCGCTGACCTACCGGATCCACGCGGTCATCGGCCTCACCCTGATCGCCCTGGTCCCCTTCACCCGCCTGATCCACATGTTCAGCGCGCCGGTGCAGTACCTGTTCCGGCCGTACGTGGTGTACCGGAGCCGGGGGGCGGGGGAGCTGGGGCGGCGGAAGGAGCGGCGGGGGTGGGAGAAGGTGGATTCGTAGGGTTCAGTCGGTGCGTCGCTTGGGCTGGGACGCTTTGAGGATCTCCGCCACGTCCAGGGACACTTTGGCGCCGATCGAGTCGGGGAGGGCGATCACCTGGCCGGGGGCGTGCACTTGATGGTTCCCGTACTCGCCGCCCTTGGGGTCGGTGAGGACGTGCAGGCGCTGGTGCTTGCGGTCGACGACGACGTATACGGGGACCTTGGCCTCGGCGTAGGCGGTGACCTTAGTCTTCAGGTCGTCCCTCCAGTTGCTGGAAGTGACCTCGAGAACGAGTCGGAAGCAGACCGGGTCGTAGGCGTTGTTCTCGACGAGGTGGTCGTCGATGTCGGCATCCACTACCGCTAGGTCGGGGATCGCGTAGTCCTCGATGCCGGTGGGGAGCCAGAGACCGACGTTCTGGAGGACCTCGATGTCGCCGTCGTCCAGTCCGGAGGCGATGAAGGGGCGCATGAGCTTGGTCAGTGCGCGTGCGTGCGGGGCGTCCGGTGAGGGGGTCACGAGGAGATGTCCTCCGATGATCTCGACGCGGTAGCCCGGATGACGCTCCATGATCTCGTCGGCGATGGCCGTGAGGGAGAACGGCTCTTCGTCCTCGTAGGGCTGCTCGACGCTGGCGGCGGACATCGCGTGCCTCCTAAGGGCTGGTGTCGAGAGCATCATCGTAGGACGAGCCAGGCTCGGGCGTCCGGAGCTGATTCGTTCACCAGAACGAGTGAGGGCCCCGCTCCCCGGTGCGGAACCGGGGAGCGGGGCCCTACTGCAAGCCGAGCCGGAGGCTCAGAAGCGTCGCGTGATCAGCGCCCGCTTCACTTCCTGGATCGCCTTCGTCACCTCGATGCCGCGGGGGCACGCGTCGGTGCAATTGAACGTGGTGCGGCAGCGCCACACGCCGTCCTTGTCGTTCAGGATCTCCAGGCGCTGCTCGCCCGCCTCGTCGCGCGAGTCGAAGATGAAGCGGTGCGCGTTGACGATCGCGGCCGGGCCGAAGTACTGGCCGTCGTTCCAGAACACCGGGCAGGACGACGTGCACGCGGCGCACAGGATGCACTTCGTGGTGTCGTCGAAGCGCTCGCGGTCCTCGGCGGTCTGCAGGCGCTCACGGGTCGGCTCGTTGCCGGAGGTGACCAGGAAGGGCATCACGTCGCGGTAGGCCTGGAAGAACGGGTCCATGTCGACGACGAGGTCCTTCAGGACCGTGAGGCCCTTGATGGGCTCGACCGTGATCGGCTTGGCCGGGTTGATGTCCTTGATCAGGGTCTTGCAGGCAAGGCGGTTCTTGCCGTTGATGCGCATGGCGTCCGAGCCGCAGATGCCGTGGGCGCAGGAGCGGCGGAACGTCAGGGTGCCGTCCAGGTCCCACTTGATCTTGTGCAGACCGTCGAGGACGCGCTCCTTGGGGTCGATCTCCAGCTGGAAGTCTTCCCAGACCGCGTCCGCCGAGATCTCCGGGTTGAAGCGGCGGATCCGGAAGGTGACGGTGATGAGGTGGTCCGAGGCCGCGGCTTCCGCCTCGACCTTGTCCATCGTCGGAGTTGCCATCAGTACTTACGCTCCATCGGCTGGTAGCGGGTCTGGACGACCGGCTTGTAGTCGAGGCGGATCGAGTCCTTGCCGTCGTCGGCGACCTCGCGGTACGCCATGGTGTGGCGCATGAAGTTGACGTCGTCGCGGTTGGGGTAGTCCTCGCGGTAGTGACCGCCGCGGGACTCCTTGCGGGCGAGCGCCGACACCGCCATGACCTCGGCCAGGTCGAGCAGGTTGCCCAGCTCGATGGCCTCCAGGAGGTCGGTGTTGAAGCGCCTGCCCTTGTCCTGGACCGAGACGTTCTTGTAGCGCGCGCGCAGCTCGGCGATCTTCTCGACGGCCGTCTTGATGGTCTGCTCCGTACGGAACACCATCACGTTGGCGTCCATCGTCTCCTGGAGCTCCTTGCGGATGTCCGCGACGCGCTCCGTGCCCGTGGAGTCGCGCAGCTGCTCCACCAGGGAGACCACGAGCTCCGCCGGGTTCTCCGGCAGCTCCACGTAGTCGGCCTTCGCGGAGTACTCCGCGGCGGCGATGCCCGCGCGGCGGCCGAAGACGTTGATGTCCAGGAGCGAGTTGGTGCCCAGACGGTTGGCGCCGTGCACGGACACACAGGCGACCTCGCCGGCCGCGTACAGGCCCGGGACGACGGTGGTGTTGTCCGACAGGACCTCGCCCTCGACGTTCGTCGGGATGCCGCCCATGGCGTAGTGCGCGGTGGGCTGGATCGGGATCGGGTCCGTGTAGGGCTCGATGCCGAGGTAGGTGCGCGCGAACTCCGTGATGTCGGGCAGCTTGGCGTCGAGCTGCTCCGGCGGGAGGTGCGTGAGGTCCAGGTAGACGTGGTCGCCCTCGGGACCGCAGCCGCGGCCCTCACGGATCTCCGTGTAGATGGAGCGCGAGACGACGTCACGGGACGCGAGGTCCTTCATGACCGGCGCGTACTTCTCCATGAAGCGCTCGCCGTCCTTGTTGCGGAGGATGCCGCCCTCACCACGGGCGCCTTCCGTCAGCAGGATGCCCATGCGCCAGATGCCGGTCGGGTGGAACTGGAAGAACTCCATGTCCTCAAGGGGCAGACCGCGCCGGTAGCAGGCCGCCTGGCCGTCACCGGTCAGGGTGTGCGCGTTCGAGGTCACCTTGAAGAACTTGCCGGTGCCGCCCGAGGCGTAGATGACGGACTTCGCCTGGAAGACGTGGATCTCGCCGGTGGCCAGCTCGTACGCGACGACGCCCGCCGACTTCTTGACCCCGTCCTCCTCCACGATGAGCTGGTCGAGGACGTAGAACTCGTTGAAGAACTCCACACCCTCCTTGACGCAGTTCTGGTAGAGGGTCTGGAGGATCATGTGGCCCGTGCGGTCCGCGGCGTAGCAGGAGCGGCGCACCGGCGCCTCGCCGTGGTTGCGGGAGTGGCCGCCGAAGCGGCGCTGGTCGATGGTGCCGTCCGGGGTGCGGTTGAACGGCAGGCCCATCTTCTCGAGGTCCAGGACCGCGTCGATGGCCTCCTTCGCGAGGATCTCGGCGGCGTCCTGGTCGACCAGGTAGTCGCCGCCCTTGATCGTGTCGAAGGTGTGCCACTCCCAGTTGTCCTCCTCCACGTTGGCGAGCGCGGCGGCCATGCCGCCCTGCGCCGCGCCCGTGTGGGAACGCGTGGGGTAGAGCTTGGTGAGCACGGCGGTGCGGCTGCGCTTCGTCGCCTCGATGGCGGCGCGCATGCCCGCGCCGCCCGCGCCGACGATGACGGTGTCGTACTTGTGGATCTTCATGACGTGGATTACCTCAGCCCCGTGCCTAGCGGATGTTCGGGTCGAAGGTGAAGATCACCAGCGTGCCCAGCAGGATGGTGAACACCGTGGCGGTGTACAGCAGGCCCTTCAGCCACAGCCGCGTGTTCGGGCGCTCCGCGTAGTCGTTGATGACCGTACGCAGGCCGTTCGCGCCGTGCAGCATCGCGAGCCACAGCATAAGGAGATCCCAGACCTGCCAGAACGGGGACGCCCAGCGGCCCGCGACGAACGCGAAGCCGATCTTGGAGACGCCGCCGTCGAGGACGAGCTGGATCAGCAGGTGGCCGAGGACCAGGACGACGAGGACGACGCCGGACAGGCGCATGAAGAGCCACGCGGCCATCTCGAAGTTGCCGCGGGTCGAGCGCGGGGTCTTCGAGGTGCGCTTGCGCGGGGCCTCGATGACGGGGGCCGGGTTGTCGGCGTCGTAGAGCGAGATGCCCTCGACGGGGCCGACGCCGGAGCTGTCGGACTTCTGAAGCGTGATGTCGGACATGTCTGGCCTCAGCTCCCGAATACTTCGCGGACGGCGTGGCCGAGGACCGGGTACAGCGCGCCGACCATCAGCACGATCCAGACGCCCATGACGGTCCAGAGCATCTGCTTCTGGTAGCGGGGGCCCTTCGACCAGAAGTCGACGGCGATGACACGCAGGCCGTTGAGCGCGTGGAAGAGGATGGCGGCGACGAGGCCGTACTCGAGCAGCGCGACGAGCGGCGTCTTGTAGGTAGCCACGACATCGTCGTACGCCTCCGGGGAGACGCGGACGAGAGCGGTGTCGAGGACATGCACGAACAGGAAGAAGAAGATGAGGACACCGGTGACTCGATGAGCCACCCATGACCACATGCCTTCCCGGCCGCGGTACAGCGTTCCAGCCGGCACGGAAGAACCCTCCGGGAGCGGGGATTGGGGCCGGCCGGCTTCTCGGTCGGACGAGCCCGGCCGGGTACGGTCCACCGGCCGCTCGTCATCGTATCGACGAGTTGTCGGCTTCCCCGCCCGGGGTCCTCTGGTGTGATCAAACAGGCAATCAAACTGGTACGTACGGGCTATCGCGGTGGGCCTCGCCGCGCTGCGCCGCAGGTGGAGCGGGCTGTTCCGGGGCGCCTGCCACCGCGTGTTGCGCCTGTTCGCGGACCAGCCGGGTGAGGCGGCCGCGGGCGAGGCGGCGCAGTTCGTCGGCCGCGACGGCGCGCTCCTCCTCCGGGTCGTTGCCGAGCCGGCCGCGGATGGAGGCGAGCAGGTGGTCCAGGGCCTCGCTGCGGGCGACGCCGTCGAGGCAGATCACGAAGGCGTGGCCGAACCGGCTCTCGTAGGCGGCGGTGGCGGCGCGCAGGGCGGTGGCCGCGGCCCCGTAGCCGGTGCCCGGGGGGAGCGCGGGCTCCAGGGGTTCGGCGGCGAGGGCTTCGGTGAGGTCGTCGGGAGCCAGGTCGTAGGCCGCCTCGTCGGCGGCGGCCAGCAGGGCGTCCAGGTCCGGGTAGGGCCGGTGGGCTGCGAGGCGGTGCGCCCAGTGGCGGCTTCCGCAGCAGGTGGTGAGGGTGCGCTCGGCGGATTCCGGTGACGCTGTGTTCAGCGGGTGCAGGGCGTCCGGTATGGCGCGGTGCGGCTGCAGGGGGGCTCCTCGGCAAAGAGCGGGGGTGATGGGTCAACGCTAGCGGGGTGGGGGTGGAGGTGTCCTTGGGGTACCCGGAAATCACCCGAATGGGAGAGTTTGGGGACGTTGGGTGGACGAGCGCCGCTCGTGGGGGCGGGCTTAGCGTGGGGGTGTGGAGCCGTTGATATCGCTGATCTCCCGGACCCCTCCGAGCCGCGTCGGCCTTGCTGCGCCGGGTGGCGGCGAGAGCTGTGGCGGGGGTGGTCGGCGGTGATGCCGCGGGGGCTCGCCGTGGGCGCGGGCGTGGTCGCGGCGGGGGCCGTGGCGCTCACCGTGGGGCTCTGGCCCGACGAAGGCGGCGGCTCCGGGAACGCGGCCCGGGGGAACGGCGAGCGGGCGTCGTCGTCGGCGCCGCCGCGCGCGCCCGAGCCCACGAAGTCGTACGCACCCTCCGAGGCGCCCGCCACCATCCCCGCCGTGCGCGCGCACGAAGCCGCCCGCGGGCCCGGCTGGCGGCCCGGCGACGGCGGGCGGGTCCTCGTGGGCGACGGCCGCCTCGCCGACGAGGCGCGGCTGCTCGCCGGGGAGCTGCGGCTGAAGTACGGGGGCGAGGCGAAGCCGCGTGCCGGTGACGTACGCCTGGAACTGTCGAAGGGTGATCGGGGCGCGGGCGGTGGCGCCGAGTCGTACACCCTCACCGTGAAGAACCGCGTCGTCCGGATCGCCGGGCCCGCCGAGGCGGGGGTCTTCTACGGCACCCGCACCCTCAAGCAGGCCGTCGCCGACGGCCGCACCGCGCCGGAGGGCGTCGTACGGGACCAGCCCGCCAAGCCGCGCCGCGGCTTCATGATCGACACGGCGCGCAAGCACTTCTCCGCCGAGTGGATCGAGGACCGCATCCGCGACCTGGGCGACCTCAAGTACAACGAGATAGGTCTGCACTTCTCGGACGACCAGGCCTTCCGCATAGCCTCCGAGTCGCACCCCGAGATCGTCTCCGCCGACCACCTCACCAAGGACCAGGTCCGCCGCATCGTCGACCTCGCGGCCAGCCGGCACATCACCGTCGTACCGGAGATCGACTCGCCCGGACACCTCGGCGCCGTCATACGCGCCCACCCCGACCTCCAACTGCGCAACACCGGTGGCGCGCCCACGCAGGGCGCCGTCGACATCTCGAAGCCGAAGGCCGCCGAGATCGTCGACGACCTGCTGCGCGAGTACGACGAGTTGTTCCCCGGCGCGCGCTGGCACCTGGGCGCCGACGAGTACCAGGCGCTGACCGTGCGCGACCCCGAGGCCTCCTTCCCGCAGCTCGCGGCCGCCGCGCGCGACCGCCTCGGCCCCGGGGCGCGCGTGCAGGACCTCGCGACCGCTTGGCTGAACGACCGCGCGAAGACGGTCGGGCCCGGCCGCCAGGTGCGGGCCTGGAACGACGGGTTCTTCCGGGGCGGCGTCACGCGCGTCGACGACCGCGTCGAGGTGGCGTACTGGACCGGCAAGGAGCTCGGCTCGCGCGAGCCCGTCGAGTACCTGCGGGACGGCCGTGACGTCATCAATTACAACGACGAGTTCCTCTACTACGTCCTCGGCCAGCCCAACGACTTCCGGTACCCCACCGGGCAGCGCATCTACGAGCAGTGGACCCCGCGGGTGGTGCGCGGCACGCAGCCCGTGCCCGCCTCGTACGACCGCCAGATCCTCGGCGCCACCTTCGCCGTGTGGTGCGACCTCGCCAACTCGCAGACCCAGGACGAGGTGGCGCGCGGCATCCGCATGCCGCTGCGGGCGACGGCCCAGAAGCTGTGGGACGCGCGGGAGCCGACGCGGTCGTGGGCGGAGTTCGAGGGGCTTGCGGGGCGGTTGGGGTAGCGCGAAAAAATGCGGGGGCAGTGGGGGAAATCGGGTAGGTTCGCAGGTCGCGCCGTGCCTGTGCCCGGGGAGGGGTGAGGGCGGCGCCCTCTTTTTGTTCTCCGACCCGTGGGGGGTTCCTCCGTCATGTCGTACACGCCGCCGAGCATGCCCGTCGCTCCGCCGCCGCCGTCCGCTCCCGGCCCCGGTGCCTGGCTGAAGTCCCCCGTCGGGCTCGCCAACGGCACAGTGGCGCTGCTCGGTGTCGGCATCGCCACGGACCTGTTCTCGCTCTGGGCGGGCGGCGGTGTCTTCGGCGTCGTGAGCGACCTGATCGACGGGGGCCTCGGCACCGTCACCGAGGACCGCGCCGACCGCGCCGACTCGCTGTACGCCGCCTCGGGCGTCTTTCAGGTGGCGGCGCTGGTCGGTACCGCCGTCCTGTTCCTGTGCTGGTTCCGCCGGGTGCGCGTGAATGCCGAGGTGTTCGCCCCGGACGGCCACTCCATGTCGCGGGGCTGGGCGGTGGGGGCCTGGTTCGTGCCGGTCGCCAACCTCTGGTTCCCGCGGCGCGTCGCCGTCGACATCTGGGACGCGAGCTCCGAGGGGCGGTGGCTGCCGGGCGGTGCCCCGCAGGCCGGGCGGCGCACGCTCCTCAATGCCTGGTGGACGCTGTGGATCACGAGCAGCGTCTTCGGGTGGATCGCGTCGCAGCAGTACAGGAAGGCCGAGGAGCCGGAGAAGATCAAGAACGCCGTCGTCTCCCTGATGGCCTCCGACCTCCTCAGCATCGCCGCCGCCGTCCTGGCGATCCTCTTCGTGCGGCGCCTCACGGCGATGCAGGGCGCGAAGGCGCGGAGCGGTCCCGGGAGCCCCACGCACGCGTGACTCCCCCTGCGCCACGCGCAGATCATCCGCACGTGCTGTGTCCGATCCGTGCTTTCGGTGTGCTTTCGGTGGCGCACGCACCGGCCCTGTGGTGTATTCGGCGACACACGCCGGAAAGCACGGAATCCACGGCGAGCAGGGCAAGCACGGTACGAGCACAACGGGGGCACGGAGATGGGCTACTGGGGGTACTACGTCGTGGGCCGCAGCGAGCGGCCGCTCGGCGAGTTCGCGGCGGTGGCGGGGGTACGGGACCGGCTCACGCTCCTCGAGCGGCGGCCGGACGGATGGCAGGTCTGGGAGTGCCCGTCCGACGGGACCGTCGATGTCGGCAACATGAACACGCTCGCCCACGAGACCGAGGCGCCCGCGCTCTTCGGCTACGTCCTCGACAGCGACTGCGTGGTCGTCGAGGCGGCGGCGCCGGAGAGCGGCGCGTGGACGACGTGCCTGGCCAGGAACGCGATGGCCGGGTACCTCGACCTCGGCGAGGACGAACTGACCGTCGAGGACTACTTCCTGGAGCCGCGCGACGCCGCCGACCGCGCCGTCGCGTGGGCCGCGGAGTCCGGCAGGACGGCACGGCCCGCGGCGCTCCTCGACGTCCTCACCGCGGACCCCGAACCCTCCGCGGAGGAACTCTTCTTCCGCTTCCTCGACCGCCTCGGGGTACTCCCGCAGTAGCCGGAGGCACCGTGACGTCCGGCGTCGAATTCCAGCCTCCCTGGCCTCACAGTGACGTTCCGGGGGCTCCGTACGCAGTAAGGGCAAGTGGGGCATGCGGAGGTGCCCAGTCCGCGACAGGAGACGGCGTACGTCATGAGTACGAGCCCTTTGTCCAGTTCAGACCCGCACGCGCGGACGGGCGCCGAGACGCGCGTCGCGTGGCCGGATAGCGCGCCCCTGGGCGCCACACGGTCGGATCCCGGCCAGCCGAGCCTGACCGACCTGATCGCCCGAGCCGACGAGACCGCCCTCGCGGCAAGCGCACTCGGCTGCCTGGACCGCTGCCTGCCGCTGCTCGACGGCGAGGACCAGGTGCTGCGGCCGTTGTGGGTGAGCCTGGCGGACGGGACGGGGTGGGAGGGGGCACTGACGGAGGTACGGACGGCGCTGGGCGCCGGGCCGACCCCCGACCTCGGGGGAGCTTGGTCGTCCGACGCGGGCCCCGACCCCGCCGAAGCCACCGCCCTCGCCCGCCGCATGCTCGAAGCCGTCCCCGCCACCCGCTCGGCCGCCGCCCTGCGCGCCTGGGCCGACGGCTGCTCGGCCGCCGCGCTCCGCATCCACCGCCTCCTGGACGCCGGGGACGAGGGCGTGTCCCCCCTGGTCTCCGCCGAACTCCGGCGCCAGGTACGGGTCCTGGAACTCCTCGGCGGCACGAGCGGCACCGGCGGCGGCCTGCGCCAGGTCCTCGACGTGTCGACGGAGGGCCGGCGGGTGCTGCGGGCGGTGGTGTCGCGGTCGCGGCGGTCCGGGGTGACCTCGGAGTACTGACTCCGGGGTGGCCCCGGGGTACCAACCCCCGGGGCCACCCCGGGGTACTACGGCGTGAGTGCCTCGCCCAAGTGCGCCTTCTCCGCCGTACCGAGCTGTGCCCGGCCGTAGTAGACCCCGCTCTTCAGCGGGACCGTGCCTGCCCCGTCGGTGTCCAGTTGCAGGATCGTTCCGGTGCCGGCGTCCTCGCCGTCCGCGCCTATCGCGAGGTCCGCGCGGCCGTCGCCGGTGAAGTCGGCGAGGGTGACCGCCGAGCCGAGGCGGTCGCCAGACTCGGTGGAGCCGGGGACGTCCGGCTCGTCCTGGCTCATGGCGAGCGCGCCCGCGCCCGTGAGGCCGGTCCGCGTGCCCTTGAAGAGCAGTGAAGTGCCCGCGTCCGTACGGGACTTGCCCGCGCGGGTGATGTCCTCGCCGGGGGCGCCCGCCAGGACGTCCGCGTACCCGTCCTTGTCGACGTCGCCCACCGCCACCGACCAGCCGAGCGCGTCGCCCGCCTCGGCGGCGCCCGGCACCCCGTCGCTCGCCTGGTGCACGGTGGTCGCCCCGGCGGAGGAGAGGCCCGAGGCCGTGCCGGGCACGACCGTCACCTGGCCGCCCGCGTGCGCGCCGGACTCGGAGGTGTACGGCTGGCCGATGACGAGGTCGGCCCGGCCGTCGCCGGTCACGTCGCCCGCGGCGACCGAACGGCCGCCCTCGGCGGTCAGCGTGCCCACGCGGCTCAGACCCGAGCGGGTGCCCTTGAACCAGACGACCTTGCCCTTGCCCGCCGCGTCCCGGTAGCTCAGCGCCACGTCGGCGTACTTGTCGCCGTTGAAGTCGCCGGACGCGGCGTCCGCGTACGCGATGGCGCTGTCGCCGGACGTCACCGTGCCCGCCGTCTCGTGTCCCGCCGAGAAGCGGGCCGCCCAGCTGCCGCCCGTGCCCGTGGCCGCGGCGAACACGTCCGCCTTGCCGTCGGCGTTGAAGTCGCCGACCGCGACGGCCGAGCCGAACCGCGCGCCGCCGTAGGCGAAGTCCTCGGAGAGCTGCATGTCCGTGCCGGAGGTGAACTTCGGGCCGTACAGCATCGTCACCGCCCCGCGGTCCTTGTGACCGGACGTGTCGTCCTCGCCGGGCGCGCCGATCACGAGGTCGGCGTTGCCGTCGCCGTCGATGTCGCCCCACGCGGTGGCCGCGCCCCACTGGTCGCCGGACTCGCTCACGCCGGGCACGCCCGTGCTGGACTGCGTCAGCGTCTTCTTCTTCGCGGCGACCGGCCCGCCCGCGCCGCCCGGCACGACGGTCACCGATCCCTTGGACCCGGACGCGCGCGGCGTGGCCGCGACGAGGTCCACGGTCCCGTCGCGGTCGAAGTCGCCGGCGGGTGCCGCCGGGTCGCCGTCGGCCGCGTACGCCGCCGTACCGACCGGCAGCGCCACGGCTCCCGTGCCGCCGAGCACGACGGCCCCGACCGCCAGCCACGCCCCGCGGTGCGCCTTTCGCAGCCTCAAATGCCCCAACCCCTCTGGTGAAACGGTGAGTTCAGTGAACCTCAGTGAATCTCAGTGAACTCGATCGACTTCCGGTGAATCTGCGAGTTCGTAAGACGACCGAGGGGGCGGAAGGGTTGTACGGAGCGGGGTGTTTTGTCACGTGACGTTTCCCGCACCGCGCGGATGTGACAACGGGGTGGACGGCCACGCAGTGTTCATGGGAAGGGTTCATGAGAATCGCGTGAGAAGGCGCGGCGGAGACGGGTGGGGACTGTGGGGCTGAAGGCGGCACTCGGGACTCGGGGCGACGGCCGCCGCACGTGGGTGCGGGGCGCGACGGCCCTGCTCGCGGCCGGTTCGCTGGCGTCCACGCTGACGGCCTGCGGCGGCGAGAGCAAGCCGGTGCGGCTCGACGGCGGGACCTTCACCAAGGAGCTGTCCGCGGACCGGGCGCGCGGCGAGCGGCTCGCGACCGAGGGCATGGAACTGCTCAGGTCGGCGGACTCGCTGCGCGTCAAGGTAGAGATGACGGCCGGGTCCAGGGAGAACGGCACCGACCGGCAGCAGGAGGTCACCCTCCACCTGGACCGGCGCAGCAACTGCACGGGCACGTTCGACTCGGGCTCCGGCCAGCGCGGCGACCTGATCATGATCGCGGGCAGCGCGACGTACGTCCGGTTCACGGACGAGTCGCTGGAGTCGCTCCGCAGGACGGCCCAGGCGCGCGGCCCGGAGGCCGCGGCGCAGATCGAGGAGCGGATCGCGCTCATCCAGGGCAAGTACGTGAAGCTCCCCACGGGCGACGGCAGCTCGGGCCGGACAGCTGTGCCGGGCGCGCAGTGCGACCTCGACGAACTGCTCGGCGAGATGGGCGGCGCAGGCGACGACGGCTTCGACGGCCAGATGAAGGCGGAGCCCGCGACGTACCGCTACGGAAAGCGCGTCATACCGCTCATCGAGCCGAAGACGGAATCGGAACCGGACTCGATGTTCGACGGCAACGCGATGTACGTGGCGGCCGAGGGCAAGCCGTACATCACCGCCATCGAGCTGGAGGAGGACGGCGGCCACATGACGATGCAGATGTCCGACTACGGCAAGCCCGTGGAGGCCCACGCCCCGCCGGCGGCCCAGACCGTCGACGCGAGCGAACTCGGCGACGGACCGGCCGGGGCCGACCTCTTCGAGGTCTGAACCCACGCCGCCGGTGGGGGTCCCCGCCCGGCGGAGCCGGGCTTACGGGGGTGGGTGAGCGGCCGGGGCCGCCACCCCTGGCCTGACCGGGCCATAAGAGGCCCCTGACCAGGCCCTTTGTTGTTTGGGCGGCGGTTCTCGCCTACTGTCTGGACCGGTCTCTCACTGGGTGTTTCTGGCTGTTCCTGGCCGCTGTTGGCCACGCGTTGGCCACGCGCCCAACTCTGGGGATGGTCATGCGGGCTGTCGCGCCGGAAGCAGGTATCTCGCTGGTGCTGAGGTCACGCCGCGTCTTGCTGCGGTTGAGGCGGGTGTGCAGGACCTCGTCGAGGCGCACATGGAGACGATGTTGGGCGTCAAGTTCCTCGCCAGCGAGTACGTCATCGACTGCGTCGACGGCGGGCGGATCGACTCGCTGGGCCTCGACGCCCGTGATCGTCGAGTACAAGCGTGGCACCGACGCAGGCGTGATAAATCAGGGCCTGTACTACATGGCCTGGCTGACGAACCACAAGGACGCCTTCCGGAACCTGGTCCGTTACCGGCTCGGGGGGATGGCCGCTTCCCAGATCCTGTGGAGCGCACCGAGGCGGATCTGCGTGGCCGACGACTTCACCCGCTACGACGCGCACGCCGTGCGCGAGCACCGGCGCTCGATCGACCCGGTCCGCTACCGATACCTCGGCGGCGATCACTTCGGCCTTGAGACCGTGGCCTCCGCCACGGGCCACTCGGCTCAGGCCAAGCGGGTACGCCGCGCGGCCGGGGCACCGCCGATTCGGAACCAGGGCAGCGCGACCGCCGAGCTGGCCCAGGCGGTCGAGGAGGCCCTGCTCGGACTCGGGGACGGCGTCACCCCGGTGCAGCGCAAGCAGTGCACGGCCTTCCAGAGGCTGCGGAACTTCGCCCGCGTCTGCCCGCCGCAGCAGACCAAGATCCTCGTGTACCTCAGGCCGACCCGGGTGCGGTCGAGCTGATCCCTGGCTTCACGCGGGCCGTGACGGGGCTCGGCCACCGCGGCACGGGTGACCTGGAGCTGCAGCCGCGCAAGGAGCAGGACCCGGAGCGCTACGTATCGCCCTGCGTCTCGTGCTGCCGCGAGGGCATCTGGGAATCTGCTCAGATGGTCAATGAACGCCTGCGCTGGACTGACCTGCCGAAAGCGGTTGTTCGGGCTCGAAGAACAGTCCGGCCTGGTCCCCGACCCCCGCTCGATCTGGGCGGGACTTCCTGCTGCTGGGCGACGTCGACGGCGACGGCGTAATCGGGCGGGCGGAGTTCGCCCGTATGGCGCGGTTTCGCGGACCTTCCGACTCCAGCGACGATGCGTTCGTCCAACTGGATCTGAACCAGGACGAAGCGGTCGACGCCACCGAGCTACTCGCGGCCATTCGCGGATTCTTCATCAGCGAGGATCCCGAGCATCTTGGAAACCTGCTGCACGGTCGAATCTGATCCCACCCCACCTGGGGCGCTTCCCATGGCTGCGGGCAGGTTCCGTTCGCGCTCGGCGACGCGTCGGTGTGAGTCGCCGAATCGTGGTCGGCAACCAGCGTGTGAAGCTGGGCGAAGCCGGTGCCGGAAGATCGTGACCGTCGTGATCAAGGACACCCACTTCCGTAGCCTGTGCTCGTCGGCCTCACAGCCAACCGGCAGCTGTTCAGCGGCACCGTGCCGACGGCCCTTCGTTCGTCACGGTGGACATCGACGGAGGAAGCTGCATCCGGCTGAGACCGACCGGGCCCGGCACCTCACCGGTACACGGCGTGGTCAGCGCTCCTGCGGGTGCAAGCGGGCGGAGCCGGGAGGGGCAGGGCTGCTGTCCGATCCCTCGGGCAGCGCACTTCCGGCACGCCACTCGGCCCAGGGCAGGTTCCAGTCGCCGTATCCGTTACCGAAGGCAGCCATGCGGGCCCCGCCGCTATTGACCACCTCCACGATGTCTCCTTCGCGCACGCTCGCGAAGAACCAGGCGGCATCACGCTCACTCATGCCCGTACATCCGTGGCTGACATTGGCCCGCCCCTGCGCCCCAGTGGACCACGGAGCGGCGTGCAGATACTCACCGCTCTGGGTGACGCGGACAGCATTGTGTACGACCAGGTCGAACGCGTCCGGGCTGTTTGAGGGGATCCCGATGCTCGTGCCGTGCATTCGCACGGAGCGGCGCTTGTCCAGGACGACTTTGACGCCGTTGCGGGTGGCGTAGCCCGGCTTGCCGGTGGTGATCGGGATGACCCTGACAACCTTTCCATCGCGCTTGACGGTCATCGAGTGGGCGCCGGCGTCGGTGACGGCTTCGAACCGGCTGCCGAAGACGACGCTCACGGGCTTGGCGCGCCCCATGTGCAGGCCGTCGTTCACCTTGACGCCTCGCAGTTCCGCACGTACGTCGACGCGCGCGTGGGCGGGCCAGTAGCTCCTGGGGCGGTAGTGCAGTTCCCGGTCGTTGATCCAGTGCCAGGAGCCGTCGACCCGCGGCCGGGACGTGACCTTCAAGGCGCGCTCGACGAGAGCACGAGCCTGGGTCTTCTTTCTGCTCAAAGGGACACCCAATTCGGCTGTGATCGGTTGACCGACGCCATAGGTGCCCGCTGCGGGACCGAAAGTGACATCGACCGTTCTGCGGGCCGATGCGGTGGCGAACTTGGTGGTCCAGCGAAGAGGGGAGCTGTCGCCGTCTTCGGCGTCGACCCGGACGGTGTGGCGGCTGCTCGCGGTCAACGAGCCGGTGCTGCGCCACCGTGAGCCGTCAGGGCTGAGGTCACCCGCCACGCGCCGCCCAGCGGCATCGGTGAGCGTCACATCGGTGAGGCGGCCACCGGCATCGCGATCACGAAGCGACACGGTGACGGCTTCGTCGGGGGCAAGGTCGCGGCGGTCGGCCCCGGTGGGCCCGATGCGCGGAGGCCAGTCGGCGGCGTTGTGGAAAGCCGGTGTGTTCGATGTATCCGCAGGGGAGGTGACCAGGCCGCAGCCGACCAGGGCCGCGCTCGTACAAGCGATGAGCGGACCGTTCAACGCCTTGTGGAAACGGGACACCCTTCCCATGATCACGTCTCGGGTGGACCGGTCAAGCATCTCGCGGTTCTTTCCGAGGGTGGGTCGGTCGACGCAGAGCCGCCGGGAAGCAGTAGACCGCCGCATGTCTACTCGTGCCCCTTGCCGGATGCGGTGCCCGACTCGGAAATCACGCACCGGTCCGGCAGCCGAGGCGGACAGCCCATGGCCGGTGGCCTTCGGCATCGCGAACACCGTGGAGCCCAGGGTCCTGTTTCCGCCCTCGTCAGGTCCCGGTCGCGGACCGGTCACGCCAGCCGACCGGCAGCGTGTCGAGCTTCCTGAACTTCCAGCCGTACGGTCGTACGTCCTGCTGCAGGTGGAGATTCGGGAAGTGCTCAAGGAGTTGACGCAGCGCGCCCTCGACGATGGCCGGGACGACGTGGGCGGCGAGGCACTCGTGCCGGCCGAGGCCGAGTGACAGGGGTGTGGTGGTGCGGGCGCGCAGAAGGTCGAACCGGTCGGCGGCGGGGAAGACGGACTCGTCCCGGTTGGCCGAGGCGATGCCGGGTGCCACCGGTGCACCGGCGGGCAGTTCCCGCCCTCCCAGCACGACGGGCTTCGTCGTGAGCCGACCGACGGTGCCGACCGGGGCGGCCCAGCGGATCCCCTCGTACACCGCGGCGTCCAGCAACCCGGGGTCCCCCCGCAGTGCGTCCATCTGCTGCGGGTGCGTGAGCAGGGCATGCAGGGTGTTTCCCGCGAGCCAGCCCGGCTCCCGGACCGCGCTCGTCATCATCCTGAGGGTGGCGAGCGTCTGGTTCACACCCCACGACGCGTCGCCCGCCGGGCACCCGGCATGCACCAATGCCGACAGTGGTGAGTCGTCCGGCTGGTCGAGCAGTCGTGTCAGGTGCGGTGTCAGAGTCCGGTCCATCGCACCCGACACGGCCGCGCCGTACACGTGTGCCGCACCGGCCTTGGACGGGTTGTACAGCGCCTTGGTCAGGCCCGTCGACCAGCGGGTGAGGGTGGCAGTGTCGATGCCGTCGACCGCGTCCAGGCCGAGCAGCCAGGACGCCGTCTCCACGGAGACCGGTTCGAAGTACTCGGCCATCAGATCGGCGTGATCCCGATCGGCGAGGTCGCGCAGCCGCCGCACGGCGACGCTCCGGGCGTGGGCGGTGACGGCAGGGGCCGTCTCTGGGCGGAACCGGTCGCTGACGGACTTGCGGATCGCGGCGTGCCGATCGCCCTCCTGGTTCAACACGTTCTGTGCCCCGCAGTAGATGGACAGCGGAGAGGCGTCGTTGGTGGTGGTGTACGACTCCGGGCTCGTCAGCACGTGCCGCACGTCCTCCCAGCGGGTGGCGAGCCATGCGCCTACGGCGGGCACCCATGCCACGGGCTCCTCGGCGCGCAGCCGGCCGTAGGTGGGGTAAGGGTCCGCCTCAAGGCGGTCCACGGTGATGCTGTCGGTCAGCGCAGACAATGTGCCACTCCTCAAGGAGGTTTCATCGTTTACTTTCCGCGCCCAGAATTTCACCGGATCGGGCATCGGGCAAATCTGGTCCGAATTGCCTAGTACGGAGGTATGAGAGCCCGTTTCCGGGTGGCGGCCGCTCATTTTCTGGCTCAGGATCGCGGAGGGGGTTCCCGTGAATGAGCAGAGGAGTCGCGGCCATGGGTGAATCCTTCGACGCCCGCAAGTCGGACCTGGTGCGGCTCGCCCAGGAACGCATGCAGAGCGCGATCGCCGACAATACCTGGACAAAGCTCCAGAAGCTGGCGCTGACCTGCCGGATCCTTTTTCACATGGGACACGACTCCGGGCTGTCCGGACAGATCACCACACGTGCCGAGGCTCCGGGGACGTACTACACGCAGCGCCTCGGGCTCGGTTTCGACGAGATTACCGAGTGGAATCTGCTCAAGGTCGACGAGGACCTCAATGTCCTCGAAGGCGACGGGATGGCGAATCCAGCCAATCGCTTTCACAGCTGGGTCTACCGGGCCCGTCCGGACGTGAACTGCATCATCCACACCCATCCGCCTTACGTGTCGGCGCTCTCCATGCTGGAGATTCCGCTGAATCTCTCCCACATGGATACCTGTCCCCTCTATGAGGACTGCGCTTTCCTGCCGAAATGGCCGGGAATTCCGGTCGGAAACGAAGAGGGCGAACTGATCGCCGGGGCCCTGGGCGACAAGAAGGCACTGATGCTCTCCCACCACGGCCAGCTGGTGGCGTGTTCCTCCATCGAGGAGGCGTGCGTACTCGCGGTGCTGTTTGAACGTGCGGCAAGGCTGCAACTCCTCGCGATGGCCGCGGGTGACATCAAACCGGTGGACGAACTCCTGGCAGTGGAGGCGCACGACTGGGTCTCCACGCCCAAACGACACCAGGCCGCTTTCGCGTACTACGCGCGCCGAGCGCTGCGCAACGGACACGACGACTGCATCGACGCGGCTCCGCCGGACGTCTCTGGGGCCACCGACCAGCACACGATCCCCATCGAGGGAGGAGTGTGACATGGAGGGGCCGAAGCTCGGAGGGATCATCGCCTATCCGGTCACGCCGTTCCGCCGGTCCGACGATGCGGTGGACGAGGACAAGCTGCGCGCCCTGATCGAGCGGCTGGTCGCATCGGGTGCGCACGGGATCGCGCCGCTGGGGTCCGCCGGGGAGAGCGCCTACCTGAGCGACACCGAGTGGTGCCAGGTCGCGGAGACGTCCCTGGACGCCGGGAGGCGCCGGGTGCCGATGGTGGTCGGCGTCTCCGACCTGACCACACAAGGCTCGGTCCGGCGAGCCCGGTTCGCCGAGCGGTCCGGCGCGGACGTCGTCATGGTGTTGCCCGTCTCGTACTGGAAACTCTCGGAGCGGGAGATCGTCAGGCACTACGGCACGATTGCCGAAGCGATCGACATCCCGGTCATGGTTTACAACAACCCGGCGACGAGTGGCATCGACATGCCGCCCGAGCTGCTGGTCCGGCTGGCCACCGAGATCGACAACGTGACGATGGTCAAGGAGAGTTCGGGCGATGTGCAGCGCATGCACCGGCTCCACGAGCTGACGGACGGTCGGCTGCCGTACTTCAACGGGAGCAACCCGCTGGCGCTCGAAGCGTTCGCCGCGGGGGCCGCGGGCTGGTGCACGGCCGCGCCCTGCCTGTTCCCCGCCGAGATCCTGGCGTTCTACGAGGCCGTTCGCGCCGGCGACCTCGCCGATGCCCGGAAGCGGTTCTACCGGCTGCTGCCGCCGCTGCGCTTTCTCCTGGCAGGCGGGCTGCCCACGACGGTCAAGGCCGGACTCGCGCTCCAAGGTCTCGACGTCGGGGAACCGCGCCGCCCGCTGCTCCCGCTGGACGAGAGCGCGGTCCGGCAACTGAAGGAACTGCTGGCGCAGTTGTAGTCGACATCCGGGTAGTTACCGAACTGCCCGTTCCCGGCCATCCTGCCGCGGAACCACACGAGCCCGCTCGGAGCTCCAAGGGCGCTGCCCTGAGACCAGGGCAGCGCCGCATCACCCACGTAAGGAGAAGCCGGCCATGCTGCGCCCTATTCACGCCGACCGTCGCGAGGAAGTACTGCCAGTCAACCCGCTGTACAGCGGTCTGGTGCCCGCCGGCGGGGTGCCGCGCTTCCAACTGTCGCAGCAGTCGATGACAGCGGACGCCGCCAGCGCCCTCATCCGCGACGAGCTGATCCTGGAGTCCCACGCCCGGCTCAACCTGGCGACGTACTGCACCACCTGGATGGAACCGCAGGCGAGAGAACTGATCGCGGAGTGTCTCGACCGGAACCTGATGGACCACGACCAATATCCGCAGACCGCGGACATCGAGACACGCTGCGTCAACATCCTCACCAACCTGTGGAACGACCCTGACGGCGTCGGTGTCGGCGCTTCGACGGCAGGCTCCAGCGAGGCGGCGATGCTCGCGGGCCTGGCGATGAAATTCGCGTGGCGCAACCGCCGCCGGGCCGCCGGGCTGGTGGCCGACCGGCCTAACATGGTCATGTCCACCGCAGTACACACCTGCTGGCCGAAGTTCTGTCGCTACTGGGACGTCGAGCCGCGCTACGTTCCCATCAGCGAGCCGGACTACTGCGTAGACCCGGACGAGGTGGCCGCGGCGTGCGACGAGAACACGATCGGCGTGGTCGCGATTCTCGGCTCCAGCGCGTTGGGCAAATACGATCCCGTGGCCGAGATCTCGGGCCGGCTGGACCGACTGCAGGCCGAGCGGGACCTGAACGTCCCGATCCACGTGGACGCCGCCGTCGGCGGCTTCATCACGCCCTTCCTGGACCCGGAGCGCGTCTGGGACTTCCGGCTGCCGAGGGTGCGGTCGATCAACGCCTCCGGCCACAAATTCGGGCTCGTCTACCCGGGAGTCGGCTGGATCCTCTGGGAGGACCGAGCGGATCTCCCCGAGGAACTGGTCTTCGACTGCGAGCTGCTCGGCGGCTGCGTGCCGACCTTCACGCTCAACTTCTCCCGCTCCGGCGCACCGGTCGTCGCGCAGTACTACAGCTTCCTGCGGCTGGGCTTCGACGGGTTCCAAGCGGTGCAGCACACCTCCCGCGAGGTGGCGAGCTTCCTGGCGAAGGAGATCGCGCAGATTCCCGGCCTTGACGTGATCGCCGACGGCGTAGATCTGCCGGTGGTCGGCATCCGGGTCCGGCCCGGCGAGGAGGCGATGACGGTCTTCGACATCCACGACCGCATGCGCCGCCACGGCTGGCAGATCCCCGCCTACTACCTGCCCCCCGACCTTGAGCACATCGGAGTACTGCGCCTGGTGATCCGCCACGGGTTCAGCCAGGATATGGCTGAGCACCTGCTGCGGGACCTGCGCACGGAGGTCACCAGCCTCCTCCAGGGAGACTCCCGGCCGTGACCACGAGCTTCTCCGGTCAGCGGGCGCTGCTCAGGGCGTGAACAGCGACGAGAAGGAGAACGCGTGAGTACGTGCGGCGGCGCACACGCTCCCCGCCGCGGCCGGGAGCCGGGTCCGGCGACGCACGCCCTCCTGGAGGAGGCGGCGGAGTGCCTGAACGAACTCACCAAGGTCGTCCTCCGGCTGGAGGACCTGCTGGGTTCGTACGCGGCGACACCCACCGCCCAAGCCCAGGGATGCGACGGCCTGACGCGGCCGTTTGACGGCATGACCCGCGTGCTGCACGAGGCCCGTCTCACGCAGCGCGAGCGGGACGTGGTGGAGCTGCTCGCGCGAGGGTTGTCCAACCGCCGTATCGCGTGCGATCTCAGTATCTCGGAGCCCACGGTGAAGAACCATCTGCGCGCCGCCTTCCTGAAGCTCGACGTCACGGACCGCACGCAGGCCGTCGTGAAGGTTCTGGACGCTCGGCATCAGTGAGCTTCTTCAGCGTGGCCCGCGAGGGTGACCGACGCTGCGAGCTCTCGCCGCACCAGCGGGCCCTCGTCAACCCGCTCGCCAGCCGCGCGCCGGGCCTGCTGAAGGCCCTGCGCGAGGCTGATCCGCAGTACGTCCTGCTCCACGGCGACGGCTATGCCGGAGCCGTGGTGATCACCTGGGAAACCGTAGCGGACCTGGCCGGAGACCGACCCGTACGCGCGTGCGAGCTGAAGGCCACGAGTACCGCGCAGGCACTCAAGTCGTCCGGCAGCCCGCCTCCAGCCCGTGGTGCGCTCGTTCATGGGTCCACCCTCTTCGCGGGCTGCCCCTGCGGGGCAGGAGAGCCGGGGGGGGCGTGCGTGCAGCCGGGGGATCTTCGGCGCGAGGGGGGCGTGTTGTGGCGCGCCGTGTGGCGCGCGGCGGGCTGTCCGCAGCGAGGATGCCGATGTGATCATCCGATGGAGAAGGCGGGCGGAGCGGAAGCGCACACGCCGACGTGTGCTGTGCGTGCTGGCACCATCCGTCGCGGTCGTGATCGTCGGCGCGGACCCGGCGGGCCCGGCGGTGTCCGACGGCGCGGGCCGGCACGGGTTGGAGCTCCGGGTAACCGTGAACTCCCGTGCCGGGCTCGGCGCCCTGCATCCCGGTATCCGGGTCGGTGACCCTGTGATCAAGACGTATCGTCTCGTCAACCGGGGTGGTGCGGACCTGTACGACGTCCGGGTGACCGACCCGGGCCTGCCGGGTGTTGCGATCCGCTGTCCAGGCGGCGGCGACCGAGTGCGAATGCTGCGCGGACTCGGCTCCGCGCACTGCACGGCCCGCACGGCGGCACGGTTCGGCACATGGAGCGGCCAGGTCCGGGCCTCCGGGCACATCCCGTACCTGCGCGCCGACGCGGTGGCCCGGTCACGGTCCGGGTACGCCACGGTCGGAGGCGCCCTCAGACTGTCCGTAGCCGTGGCGGTCAACGGGCAGCGGGCGACCGTCACTTATCACGTGCGGAACACAGGCAACCGCCCGGTCTACGGCATCAGGGTCAGCGACCTGTCGCTCACCGGGGCGGGCATCGACTGCGGAGGCGGGCGGGCAGTCGTGCCCTTGCTGCATCCGGGGCGGTCCGCCGATTGCCACGCGGTGGTGCGCCGCGAACCCGGGACATACACCAGCGCCGGGGTCGCCGAAGGCAGCGACAGGATCCGTACGATCGGCGCCTCGGGCGGCACGGTTCCGCCACCGAAGCTCACCGCGCGTACCTCCCGGCGCTTTGTGATCCCCCGGCCCGCGGCGCCCAGAAGGCCACCGGCGCGATCGCGCTCGCTCGAAGGCGCGGCAGGGCGGCCGCTTCCGGCTCCGCCACCCCCGGGGCCCGCACCGCCCGCGGAACCGCCTGCCGCCGGAGCCCCGCTGCCTGCGGTGCCGGTACCGGTACTGCCTGGTGCCCTGCCGCCGCCACTTCCCCCGCCAGGCATCGCTGCGCCGGGGATCGGCCCTGGTGCCGCCCCTGGCATCGGTCCCGGCGCTGCCCCCGAAGCCGCCGGTGAAGCGGCTGCTCCCGCCGAGCCGCCCACCGGAGCGGTTGCTGGAGCAGGGGTGGGCGGTGCGGCAGTGGCCGGTGCGGACACGGGGGGAACCGCCGTGCCGCCCGAGGCGCGGCAGGACGAAGGGCGGCGGTCGGTCCTGGGCCGTTTCTACCGTCCAGGAGAGGGGCCCACGGGCCTCGGACTGCTCGCCGCGCTCTTTCTTGTGTTGATCCCCGGTGCCGTCGCGGCCGCCGTGCTCGGATCCCGCCGGGGGTAGCCGAGCCGCCGTGACGCACCGCAGCCGACAGGAGTCCGGCCTCGATGCTCGAAACCCTCGCCATTGTCCTCGGTGTCTCACTGCTGGCCGCGGCCTGCGTGGCGGTGAGGCACCGCTTCTGGCCGCCCGCTCCGGATGCCGAACCACGGGAGGACGTGGCCGAGTACATCGCGATGATGGTGGGCGTCCTCTACGCTCTGGTCCTCGGGCTCGCTCTGGTCTCGGTGTGGGACACCCGCTCCGGCGCCGAAGGGCATGTCCAGACCGAGGCGAGCGCCACGCACCAGGTACGGCTGCTGGCTGACGGCCTTCCCAAGCCGCATGCGGACGGCGTGCGATCCGGCATCGAGGCGTACGCCCGGCACGTGGTGAGCGTGGAGTTTCCCGCGATGACGGCGCGCGAGCCGCTGGGGCAGCGGGGCTGGGATCTGCTGGGCACGGTGCGCGTCGCCAGTCGGCTGCCCGCCGACGCCACGCCCTCGCAGCAGGCAACGTCTCAGGAGATCCTGGCGCAGCTCGGCACACTGGATGACGCCCGGCGTGGCCGGGAGGGCGACGCGGACAGCGGACTGTCGCTCGTGCTGTGGGTGGGGCTCATCCTCGGCGGGATCCTCACTCTGGCGTTCATGTTCATGTTCGGGGTGGAGCGGAGCTTCACTCACGTGGTGATGGTGATGGGCCTCGCGGCGCTGATCACCTTTATGGTGCTGCTCATCCACCAGCTCGACCAGCCGTTCCGCGGCATGCTCGCCGTGGATACGGCACCATTCAGCCGGTACTTCTGACCTCTCGGTTCACCGGGTGTCGCTGACCTCCCGCCCCTCATAGCCGGGGAGACGGCCGATGGCCGCACGGATCCGAGCCAGGGTCCGCCGACGCCCCAGTGCGGGCAGAGCGGCGGACAGCGGCAGGCCCTCCTCGGCGCGCCCGGTGACCGCCACCCGTGCCACGCTCTCCGTCGCGTCGGGCGGCAGGCCATGGGACTGGGCCACGTCCGACAGCGCCGCCGCGATGCCCGGTACCGACCACTCGGTACGGGACAGCTGCTTCTCGACGTCCGAGAGCAGCTCCGCGACGCCCGGCAGGATGACCTGTGCCCATGCCTTCTCGTCAACGACCGGCTCAGGGAGGAACAGCCAGTCGACCAGATCTTTGATCTCCGAAAGCCAGGTGATCCTGCCCTGCACCAGGGGTGCCACAGATGCGAAGCTCTTCTCGTCGAGAGCGTGGGTCGGCCAAGGCGCGTGCGGTGCCCCGAGCCAGGGGCGGCTCGCCTCGGCGAAGTCCTCGCCCGACAGGGCCCGGATCCGGCGTCGGTGGTACTCGCCCAGGTCACGCTCCTCGAAGCGGGTCGCTGCAAGCCCGGGGGAGCGAGATGGGTCCAGACGGGCGGTACGGCACCCAGCGCCTCCCACAGCAGCCGCTGACGTGCGGTGTCCGCCAGGTGTTCGGCGCCCTGGACCACATGGGTCACGCCCTCGGTGATGTCGTCGACAGTGTCGGTGAACACGGACAGGAGCGTGCCGTCCGGGGACACGACGGGGAAGTCGTGGGGGGCCTACGACGGCCCCGGTCCGGCACCATGAAGCGCGGCGTTCCGCCCGACGGGGGAGCGATTTCCGCCTCCGGCAGTTTCCCCTGCACGACGGGCTGAACGGGGCACATGCGCAGAAGTAGACACGCCGCTCGTCGAGCAGCCGCTCCAAGGCTCGGCGGTGTGCCGCCGTTGCACGACTGGAAGAACGGCCCCTGGAAGGCAGGCGCGTCGCCCCGGATGCCGAATGCGGCGAGTACACGGATGACTTCCTCGACCTGTCGAGGATCGGACCAGCGGCGATCGCGGTCGGCGACGGCGTCCGCGATCCGCAGGATGAAGCGGCCTTGGTTGCGCAGGGCGAATGCCCAGTTGGACAAGGCCACGCGAGCGGCATTGATCTCGATGGCCGAAGTCGGCGCAGGGGCGAAGCGCACACGAGCACAACTCGCCACGCTCAGCAGCGTACGCGCACTGTGTGGCGTGTGCCTCCGGAGAGGAACCAGCGCTGGTGGCGGTGGACCTCCGGCAGTGCGGGCGTGCCAGGAGTGGCAGAAGGCGTGACGCTGTTCGATCCTGAGGGAGCCAGACAGAGGGGGCTGCTGTCAGGAGTGAGGTCCATGTCGCGGAAATCACCGCAAGACCCCGGCGCGGGCACTGCAGAGGATGCCCTGCGCCCCCTGTTCGACGCTTTCGACAACGATGGCAACGGCACGCTGTCGTACGGTGAATTGACCGACCGGATGCGGCTGGTGGGCATTCTTGACGACGATCCGCGCATCACCGGCTTGCTGTCCTCCACGGGTGACCGGAGGACAGAACTCGGCTTCGAGGAGTTCGTGGCACTGGTCCGGGAGACCAGCGGCCTGCTGCGCAGGGTCGTGCGGGATGACCTGGCAGTCCCTGATTTCGCGGCCTTGGCCGCGGACGTCGACGGCCTGCATGAGGAACTGTGCGCGGAACGGGGCGGTGCCGTCGCCGACTACATTCCTCAACTGGCCGAGGTGGACCCTGAGTTGTTCGCAATTGGAGTTTGCTCGGTCGACGGTCAACGTCATCTCGTCGGTGACGCGCACGAGCCGTTCTGTGTGCAGTCGGTGTCCAAGACCGTCAACTACTGCCTCGCGCTGGACGAGAACGGGCTGTGGGGCACGCACGAGCACGTCGGCTGGGAACCGAGCGGCCGGAGTTTCAACGAACTGGCGCTCAACCCTCAGGGGCGCCCGCACAACCCCATGATTAACGCCGGCGCCATCATGAGCGCTTCGCTCATCCGGCCTGAGTCGTCCGCCGCCGACCGGTTCGGGCACGTGGCGGAGACCTGGCAGCGGCTGGCAGCAGGCCGTCGGGTCGGCTTCAGCAACAGCACATACCTGTCCGAACGGGATACCGCCGACCGGAACTTCGCGCTGGCCTATTCCATGCGCGAGCAGGAGGCGTTTCCCGAGGGGACGGACCTGCAACGGACCCTGGAGTTCTACTTCCAGTGCTGCTCCATCGAGCTCGACGCCGACATGCTGGCGATCGTCGCCGCCTCCTTCGCCAACGGGGGCGTGTGCCCTCTGACCGGGGAGCGGGTCTTCTCGGTCGACACGGTGCAGCACTGTCTGTCGCTGATGACCTCATGCGGGATGTACGACTACTCCGGAGAGTTCGCCTTCTCCATCGGGCTGCCCGCCAAGAGCGGCGTGTCGGGAGCACTGATGATCGTGATACCGCAGGTGATGGGGATCTGCGTGTGGTCCCCGCGCCTGGACGAGCACGGCAACTGCGTACGCGGAGTGGAGTTCTGCCGACGCTTCGCTCAGCGGTACAACGTGCACCCGCACGACGGCAGCGAGGTCCAGTCCGGCAAGCGGGACCTGGGGCGCAGGAAGGACCACACCCTGGTCGAGTCCGCACTCGCCCTGTGCTGGGCGGCGGGACAGGGGGATCTCAACGAGATCCGCAGGCTCGTCGCCTCGGGCGCCGACCCGGACGCCGCGGACTACGACGGCAGGACGCCGTTGCACCTGGCCGCCGGCGAAGGCCGCGTGGACGTGGTCAAGTACCTCCTGAATCGGGGTGTCCGCGTCGCTCCGCGGGACCGCTGGGAAGGCACACCGCTGAGCGACGCCCAACGCTCCGGCCATCAGGAGACCGTGGACGTGCTGCGCGCTGCCGGACATCCGGCGGAAGCCGTTACCACCGCCTCTTCCGCGCGTGGTCGCAGCCGCGCGTCGTCCCGCACCCGCGTTGCCACCGGTACCCGCAAGGCGGCCAAGAGGCCCACTGGCACAGCGGTGGCCGGCTGACCCACGCGCCTGGCCTGGAGACACCTCACAGGGAGACGAGGACCATCCCATGCACGACGACGCCGCTCATTCGCTACGCGCGGACTACACGCACAGCCACCGATGGCAGCGGCGCGAACCGTGAAGGACTCCTGCAGTTGGTCCGGGACTCGCTGGAGATCCTCACGGGGCGCGGTCAGGCCGATCCGTGCGTCGGCAAGGACGACGCCAAAGTGATCGGCGCTATCGGCGCGTTGATGTGCGTGGCCGCCGACACCAACCGCCTCGCCCAGGCCGTCGAGTCGGCAACCCTGGCGCTGCGCGCCACGACTGTGGACGGACACCACCGCCCGCGAGCGAGGAAGAGAAGACCGGATGGGGTTGCTGCTCCCGGGGGCCAGCGCGGCGGGAACCAGCCGAGGGACCGACGGCTGGGCTGACCCCCGCGACCCCGAGGATCTGCTCACCGGCGCAGCGCACTCGCTCACCAGCCCACTCCGAAGAACACGGAGATGGTCGCGACGAGCACGATGCCGACCAACAACGGCCAGTACAGAGCCTTGGCGGGCAGGTTGCCCTGTTTCGTGAGGATCTCGCCCGGCCGATCGAGGGCGATCAGTACGCCATTGGCCGTGACCAGGAGCAGCAGCAGGTAGAGCCCGAAGAACACGTACTCCATGTACATCACGGACCCATCGGCCGAGACCGACCGGATTTCGTTGTGGTCGACGACCACCACCAGGAGCATGGTCACCAGAAACGCCATCACGGCGAATGTGTTCGAACCGAAGAGTTCGAACTTCTGGTCGCGGCTGGTGACGAACAGCGAAGCGAACACCACCAATGCGATGAGGGCGACGGGTACCAGGTTCCCGACGACGGCCCCGGTGTAGTCGCGCTCATAGACCATGTTGAAGTAGAGGTCCGGGTAATTGACCGGCCCGTCGTACGGCTTGAGGCCGAAGCTGCTCGGATAGACGTAGCGGGCGTAGCTGTATGCGGTGTACATCGGGCGCCACTCGCCGCTCACCAGCTGCGGGTCCGTGCCCAGCAGGTCCTTGTCGAGCCAGGGCGGGTACGAGGAGAAGTCCGGGACGAGGACGGCGTCCTTGTCGAAGTCCGGTTGCCACATGCGCAGCCACACGTTCTGCCGGTCCAGCGGATAGGTGCGGTAGTCGAACCGCTGCCTGAAGGTGGCGTTGAAGTACCAGCCGGTCGTCTTCGTCCCGTCGGCGGCAGTCCGCTCGTAGGCGATGTCCCTGTCCTCCAGATGGGACTCGTCGGCCTCGGGGAAGACGACACCCCGGGTGAGGTCCTTGGGTGTGTTGGGCGGGTAGCGCTGCCACACGTAGCCGGACACCACCACGTTGTTGCTGGTCGTGAATTCGATCGACTCCACATAGACGCCCGTGGGGATGACAGTCGGGTCGCGCCCCGCGGGCATGGCACGGGAGAGGTAGCCCCGGGCGCTGCGCTCGTCCCGCACGATGCTCCCGGTGGTCCGGCCACGGCCTTCGTCGCGCAGGATGGCCGACCAGCAGACGATCATCGCCACGAGGCACACGAGGGTACAGGCCACGCTTGTCAGCCACACCCGACGGGCCGTGAAGGCCCAGGGGCGGGCGACCAGCAGCACGCCACAGAGCGCCGCGATCACGCCGCAGGCCACCGCCGTTCCGAACAGGGAGTCACCAAGAGCCGCTGCCTTGCTGCCCTGCCATACGGCCGTGGCCCCCAGGCACCCGGCAAGGGCCAGCGCTCCGCAGACTCCAGCAGCGACGGAACAGCACCTGCCGCACCGGCCTCGCCCGGCGGATAGGGGTTGCTCCGCGGCGGGCTTCAGCGGATCGATCCCAGAGCCGGTCATAGCGTCGGCACCTCCCGCCTGCGGGACACGCTGTGGGCCCGATGCCCAACGGGCGTGAGCGATCGGGTCGGGCGTCGCGGCCCGGCACGTCCGGGACACGAGCGGGGCGGCGGATCGGACCTCAGAGCCTGCCCCACATGGTGGTGCCGACGAGGGCCTCGTCGGCCGAGGTATGGAAGTCTTCCATCGCGTGATCGAACCCGGCCAGGCTGATCCTCCGGTCACCGTCGGTGTCCATGCGCCGGAACTGCCACCGCGCGTCGGGATCGCCGACCCGGCACGCGGTCATGACCGTGACGAACTCCGCCTCCGTGAGCCGCCCGTCCCCGTCCCTGTCAGCGACGGCCACCACGGCTTCGATCTTTGGACGCCCATGCTCGGGGCAGACGTTCTGCCGCTGGACGACCCGCGACTCCAGCGCTGCCTCGTACTCCCGCAGGCCGACCCGGCCGTCGCCGTCGGTGTCGGCGGCGCTGCGCAGACGGCGCCACCACCCGAGCAGCGCCTCTCGGAGCGCCTGCCCCTGGGCGGATGCGGCAGCCGTACCGGTGGCACCGTGGATCGCGGCGACGGTACCGAGGTAGCCGGACTCGCCGGCGAACCCGTCTCCGTCGACGTCGAGGAGTTCGAAGCGGCGGGTCAGCTTGCGACGCAGCAAGGAGTTGAGTGCGGTCATGCCTTCATGCGTAACGGGATCTTGGCCGCGCGGCATCCTGACCAAGTCGTTCAGGGGATAGCTGGGACCGTGTTCGGAC
>NZ_BMNG01000001.1:364234-680177 GCF_014646335.1 Streptomyces lasiicapitis | reverse complement strand
GCGCCCGTACTCGACTCACGTCTTCTCGCGCCAAAGGCTCTGCGGCTCCAGCGCCATTCGAGGAGCCCAGCCCGGCACAGGGCCGACACCACCGACAGGTCACCGGTCGCCGCTGCCCCTCTCCGGCCGGTGGAACTCCGGGATCACGTCCGGCGATGGTGCCGGACAGGACAGCGGAGCGTCGGCAGGGAGGAGGTACAAGGCGAACATGGTCAGCGGTGTCGGGCCGTGGTTGTGGAAGTGGTGCACCCGGTCGGGGCCTTCGGGCTCCACGACGACGCCGCCTTGTCCAGTGGTCTGTTCGGTGCCATCGGCCAGGGTACGCGTCAGCGTGCCGGACACGACCAGGCCGATCACCCTGCCGAGGTGGTAGTGCCATCCCGCACCGACGCCGACCGGCACGTCGATCCGGTGCAGTGCGACCCGGGTGCGCCCGTGGGTGCGCACCCACAGCCCGGTGTCGCTGGTCGCCTCGGCCAGTGGAGTGTCTTCCACGCTGCCGGAAGACATGGGTCAGGCATTCACGTTCGGCATCGGCAGCGGTCCGAGCAGCCCGGAGCCCGGCGAGTCGGGGTCGTCGCCGGTGAGGAACTCCAAGGCGTGCCGTACGTAGACATCCTTCGACAGCGTGCGCGCACCCTCGGGGAGGAAGGACGAGAACACCTGGGCGGCGGTCGGGCCGGGCATGCCGAACGAGATCCGGAACAGCGTGGTGAATTCGTCCTCGTCGATCACACCGTCCCCGTTGGTGTCGCCCAGATCGAAACGGGCGCTCGCCCCTGAACGGGCCGCCTGGCCGTAGGCGTCGCTGTCGGTGAGGAACACCCGCTCGTACCCCTTGAGGAATTCTTCCGGCGAGATCTCACCGTCGTCATTGCGGTCCAGCACCGTCAGGTGGTCCCACCAGGCGCGCAGCCCAGTGTCGAATTGTTCGAGGCGGCGCTGCGCTGCTCCCGGGGACTCCTGCTCCCACGCCAGCATGCGCTCGGCGCTGAGGCGGAGATCGTCGAACGTGAGGATCCCGTCCCCATTGGTGTCGAGGGCTTCGAAGTGCCGTTCGGCCTTGCGCTGCTGGAATGAGGTGAGCACGTGCTGCTTCTCCTTAGCTGGTCCGCTCGATGGCAGCGGTCCCCCTCGTTTCTCTCTTCTGTGCCTCTCAGCTAATCGTGGCCCGGCCCTGGTGACGACATGGTCTGGGCCGAACGTGGGCAGCCGCCGCGTATGACGGCAGGCGTGCGGCAGCAGATCGCCCCGTCACCTGAATGGCGCATCCTGTCGGGTCGTGGAGCGGGTGGGGCCTCACAGCGGAGGGCACGGTCGACGGCCGCCAGCCGTGCGGGGCCGTCGCTGTGGGCCGCGTATCGCGTCTACCTGTCACTGCCCGTCGTACGAGGACCAGGGGCACCGGGCGAAGCCCTTTCGGTCGGACCCCCGCCGGGGGCAGATGCCTCCCCTCCCAGCCCTTGGCGACCACCGCCCGTCCCACTACGGCAGTCACCCAGCACGGCGACGGAACCGGAAAGGCCGCGGATGGAACTTTCGGTCAACCAGGCGATCACTCGACTGACCGGGTTCACGGAATGGGCCGTGGTCGAGGAGATCCCGCTGGACTTCGCCTGCCACCACCCTCAGGGCCTGGACGGGTCGGCGACTCCTTCATCCTCAGCAGTTTGGAGGTGTTGGAGGCACCCAGATCCGTGGCACGCGCGGATCACCGCCCCGGGTACCTCGAGTACCCGGCGGGAAGTGGGCGTGGGCATGTGTCTGAGGTCACTCGGACCGGCTGGCTCGTGCGTCAGTGGGACCTCGGCGAGAACACGGCCTACCACGCGGGCGGCCTCACCTTCGACGGCGAGCACGTGTGGGTGCCCCTGGCCGAGTACCGGCCCGACTCGCGCTCCATCATGTACCGGTTGGACCCGTCGACCGGAGAGGCCGAGGAGCAGTTCCGGTACGCGGACCACGTCGCCGGCATCGCGCGCGATGCCGGCCAGGTCAGTGCACGGTGGCGCTCAACCCGGGTGGGCCTGGACTTTCCCGAGCGGTTCCGCATCTATGACAGGCGGCACAGCAAGGTCACGAATGACCTGGGCCTGGGGGAGAACCCCCGTGGAGGACTCCGCGAACGTGAGGCATCCTCGCCGGGTCACACGATGGCCTAATGCGGTAGATGCCGAGTCGAAGGGCCCGCAAGCTGGCGTCCGGGACGGCTCAGCGCATCAGTCTGGCTAGGATCACAGGAGGCGTCTAACCGGTTGGCCACGCGTTGGCCACATTGGCTACGGATTCGGCGCATCGCCCCAGGTCAGATGCCCATACCCAAGGTAACGGCCGGGGCCGCCACCCCCCACAGGAGAGGCCCCGGCCGTCACACGGCACGAACCGCGTGGCGGTCCGTACTCCCTTCTGCGTCCCGGGTGCGTTTTCTGTCACACCGCACTGCGTCACCCGCTAGTTGCATGTTGTACAAACATGGACGCGCGCAGGTTCCACGCCGTAGCGTGCAGTTTCGCGCCGCGTTGGGACCCACCACCGCGCCCGCCGACCGGACCACCGCGAGCGGTGCAGCGGCGCACGACCGCGAGACGACAGACCCGTGAGAGCGGCGCCTGGCCAGGCGCAGAGGGGCACGCAGTGCAGGGGGAGGACGACGCTGAGCTGACCGCCGCCGTGCTTGCGGCACAGGACGGGGACGAGACCGCGTTCCGGACTGTGTACCGCACCGTGCACCCGCGGCTGCTCGGTTACGTACGCACGCTCGTCGGCGACCTCGACGCGGAGGACGTCGCGTCCGAGGCGTGGCTCCAGATCGCCCGCGACCTCGACCGCTTCAGCGGTAACGCGGACCGCTTCCGCGGCTGGGCCGCGCGCATCGCCCGCAACCGCGCCCTCGACCACATCCGGATGCGCGGCCGCCGCCCCGCGATAGGCGGCGACGAGACGGAGCTGACCGGCAGGCCCGCCGAGGCCGACACCGCGGGCGAGGCCATCGAGTCCCTGTCCACGGACGCCGCGCTCGCCCTCATAGCCCAGCTCCCGCAGGACCAGGCGGAGGCCGTCGTACTGCGCGTCGTCGTCGGCCTCGACGCCAAGAGCGCCGCCGACACCCTGGGCAAACGCCCCGGCGCGGTACGCACCGCCGCGCACCGCGGCCTCAAGCGCCTCGCCGAACTGATGGGCGCCGAAGGGCCCGCGCAGGGGCAGGGTCTGGGCGCCGTCCCCCCGCAGCCGGACCCGCACGGACGTGCCGTGCCGCCGTCCTCGTGTGTGACGCATTCGCGTACGCGGACGCAGAAGGACATGTGATGGCCGACGAGCACTACAAGTGGCTGGACCGTGACGCGGCGGAGAGACTGCTCCGCGGCGAACGGCTCGACGGCATCGGCGATCACGAGCGCGAACAGGCGGAACGCCTCACCGCGGCGCTTGTCGCGCTCCGCGCGCCCGCTTCCCCCGCCCCCGCGACGCAGGCAGAACTTCCCGGCGGGGCCGCGCTTCCCCAAGGGGCCGAACGTACCGGCAAGGCCGTGCGCTCCCACGGGGCGGACTGCGCGGCGGAACTTCCCGGCGAAGCCGCTGCGCTCGCGGCGTTCCGGGCCGCGCGGGCGGTGCCCGCCGCGTCGGACGCGGCCACGACGGTGCTCCCCGGGACCCCGGCCGCGGCCGCGCCCGCGGTCACGCGCGGCGCGTTCGGCAGGCCCGCCACGGCCGCCAGGACCTCCGCCGCCGACGAAGCCGTACGCATCGGCTGCCCCGCCCCCGCGCCCCGCGCGCCCCGCACCCGCTGGGCGCGCCCCGTGCGGTTCGGGGTGGCCGCCGCGCTGGCCGCGTGCATGGTCGGCGGCGTCGCCGTCGCGGCCGGCACCGGGGTGATCCCCTCGCCGTTCCAGCGGACCGATCGCGGGCCCGCGACCAGCGCCTCCCCGATCGAGACGCCGGAGCAGCCGCTCAGCACGCCCTCGGACGACGCGGCAGAGCCGCCGGACGAGCTGCCCGACGACGAGAGCTCAGTCCTCGAGGACGACACCACCGAGGACCCCGGGACCAGCGCCCCGCCGAAGGACACCGAGACCCCCGGCGACACCGGCGGCAGCGGCGGCGAGGACCCCGCCGACAAGCCGGGCACCGAACCGGGCACAGGACCCGGCACGGACGAGGGCCACAACCGGGGCGACGCCAGGCGCAAGTGGTACAAGCGCATGGTCGCCAACTGCCAGGCCTACCGCAGCGGTGAGCTCCAGGGCGACAAGCGCCGCCGCCTGGAGGAGTTCGCCAAGGGCGCCGAGCGCGCCCAGAAGTTCTGCGACCGCGTCCTCGACGGCAAGGGCGGCGGCAAGGACGACGACGGCCACGGCGGCGGGGACGACGACCACGACGGGGGCGGGGAGCACAGCCCCGGCGACGGCCAGAACGGCGGCGGCTCCGGCGGCGTCCCGCCCATCAAGCTGCCCGCCCCGCTCCCGGAGCCGTCGTCCTCGTACAGCATCCTGCCCGCCCGCTGACGGCGAACCGTTTCACCGGCCGCGGGACTGTGCTTCACCGGTCACGGGACTGTGACCCAGGCCGCACCGCCAGGGTGTGACGTTTTCCGAATCAGTGACGCAGTAAGAAGTGAGCCGACTGGTCATCGGCTGCGCACGAGCCGGGGTTCCCCCCGTACCTACGGCTCCGTGCCACTGGCGCGGGCGGGATACGTTCCCCCGATTCCGCCCGCGCCCCAATCTTTGACCCCAAGCGGGACACTCACTTGTAGATGACGACCTTGTCGCCTGTCCTGACCTGCTTGAACAGCTTCGCGATGCCCCTCTTGTCGCGTACGTTCACGCAGCCGTGCGAGGCGCCGTTGTAGCCCCTCGCCGCGAAGTCCGACGAGTAGTGCACGGCCTGGCCGCCGCTGAAGAACATGGCGTACGGCATCGGGGTGTCGTACAGCGTCGACACGTGGTCGCGGTTCTTCCAGAACACCCGGAACTCGCCCTCGCGCGTCGGCGTGTACTCCGAGCCGAAGCGCACGTCGACCGTCGTCACGGCCTTGCCGTCGATCATCCAGGTCAGCGTGCGGGAGTCCTTGCTGATGCACATGACCCGTCCGGTCAGACAGCGCCGGTCCGGCTTCGCGGGCGGCATGCCGCCGTCGGGGTACAGCTCGTGCCGCGTCGGCTCGCGCGTCATCGCGACCAGCCGGAGCCAGGTGCGGGTGTCGGTCGCGCCGGTGCGGAGCAGCCCGCGCTTGGCCTGGAAGCCCTCCACCGCGGTCGCCGTGACCGGTCCGTACGTCCCCGTCGGGTTCTGCCCGAACCAGCCGATCTGCCGCAGCCGCGCCTGCAGCTCGCGCACCTTCTTGCCCTCCTTGCCGCGGGCGAGCAGCGTCGGTCCGGGCTCGGGAGGGGGCGGAGGTGTGCTGACCCGCGGCCGGGGCGGCGGCGCGCTCGGCACCTTCGACGGGGGCAACTCCGCCCGGGACACCGGCGACTTCATCTTCGGCAGCTCGGGAGTCGGTGAACTCCGGGGCGTGGGCGCCGACTTGACGTATCTGTCCTTGACGGATCTGTCCGAAGAGGTGCGGGTGGATGGCGACTTCTCGCCCTTCCCGCCCGCCCCGACGGCCTGCGCAGTGCACCCGCACGCCAGGGTCAGGGCCACGACGGCACCCGCCGCCGCGCGCCCCCTGGCTATCGCGCCCCTGCTCATCGCATCCCCCACGTCACTCCACCGGACATCACTCCCCGAAGTCTTTCCCATGAGCGAATAGTTGTGAAGCCTGCCTGGGCGCCGCGGGCCCGGCCCCTCAGTGGTGCCAGGCCTGGCCGTCCACGTTGTAGATCATGCGCTGGAGCACCTTCAGGGCCCGTACGTATTCGGCGTCGTCGATGCCGTCGTGGATCTCCCCGCGGGTGCGCTGCTGCAACGCCGCCACCCGCTGCTGGAGCTCCTCGCCCTCCTGGGTGATGTGCAGCGTGGCGCCGTCCCGCTCCTGGGTGAGAAGGCCGCGGCCGATCAGGGAGTCCATGTCGTGGAGCAGCGGGCCCTCGCCGAACTCCAGGTAGCCGCGCAGGACTTCGACGACCTCCTTGCGGTCGCGGCCCGCCTCGTGGCCGATGACCTGGTTCAGGATCCACCACTGGGGCTGGGTGAGCCCGTTCTCGGCGAGCATCGTGCGGATGTGGTGGACGACGGCCTTGCCGGCCGCCGAACTCCAGTAACCGATCGGCTGGTTGATCAGCTCGGCGTCGCTGTGGGAGGGGGTGAAGGGGGCGGTCCTGGCGTTCGTGTTCTCGTTCGTGTTCGTCATGTGTACGAACGTAGGACCTCAAGCTTGGTTGAGGTCAAATACTTCCTGAGGCCTTCTTCGTCCCGTCCCGTCCAGGCGATGTATCCGTCCGGCCGGATCAGATACAGCCCCGGCGCGTAGAGGGCGCACTGATCCATGCGGTGTACGTGCGTCAAGTCGCCGTTCAGTAGCGGGAGTTCGGTGTCCGTGGCCACCGCGAGCAGCGTGAAGTGCGGGCCGCGGAAGGCGTCGAAGAGGCGCCCGGCGCCCAGGGGGGCGTCCGGGGCGCGGTCGCCCGCTCGCGGCGTGATGTCTGAGGCGCCCGTCGACGTATGGAGGGAGAGGGAGGAGTCCCGGTAGCCCAGGCCGAGTTGGCGGGTGGCCGCGCCGCGCCTCGCGGCGCCCTGGTGGATGCGTGTGGAGAGTTCCAGCATCCGCGCCGCGTTCGGCCGCCGCTCCTCCTCGTACGTGTCGAGCAGCGCCGGGTCCGCGCCGTGCCGCAGCGCCGCGCCGAGCTTCCAGCCGAGGTTGTAGGCGTCCTGCACGCTGGTGTTGAGGCCCTGGCCGCCCGCGGGGGAGTGCACGTGCGCCGCGTCGCCCGCGAGGAACACCCGGCCCGCCCGGAAGGCGTCCGCGAGCGCGGCGCGCGGCCGGAAGTCGGAGGCCCAGCGCACCTCGGTGACCGCGTCGGCGGGCAGATGGGTGCGGGCCGCGACCGCCTTGCGCACGCCGTCGGGGGACAGGTCGGGCTCGCCGCCGTCCGTGAAGCGGGCGACGACCTGGAAGTCCGGCGTGCCCGGCAGCGGGCAGATCGCCGCGAACCCGCCCGCGCCCGCCGCGCCCCCGGTCACGTCGGCCTCGGCGTCGTCCGGCGGGAACACGTGCCAGTTGTCCCGGTCGAGCGCCCCCTCGGCGATCCGGATGTCGGCGACGAGCATCGGCTGCGGGTCCACTGTCTCCCCGGTCATGCCGATGCCGAGCGCCCGCCGCACCGCGGAGCGGCCCCCGTCGGCGGCGACGGCGTACGCGGCGCGGACCGTGCCGCCGCCCGCCAGGCGCGCCGTGACCCCGTCCGCGTCCTGGTCGAGCCCGGTCACCTCGGCGCCGAAGGCCACCGAACCGCCGAGCTCCGTCAGGCGCGCGTACAGAATCTCCTGCGTACGCCACTGCGGCAGCAGCAGCGGCCCCGCGAACGGCGCCGAGTCCGAGGGCTCCGGCTCGTCGAACATGCGGTACTCGCCCTGCCGTACGCCGCCCCGCCACACCATGCCGACCGGCGCCGGGCCGCCCGACTCCAGGACGGCCCCGATCACCCCGAGGTCGTCGAAGATCTCCAGGGTGCGCGGCTGGATGCCCTTGCCCCGCGAGCCGGGAAAGAGCCCCGCCGCCCGCTCGACGACGAGGGCGCGCACGCCCCGACGCTCCAGATCGCAGGCGAGGGTGAGGCCGGTGGGCCCGGCGCCCACGACGAGAACGTCGGTCGACAGGTGGTTTGCGCCGATTTCCTTAACGCTGTTAAGTGCCATGCCGGAAGCCTGCGCTTAACGGTGTTAAGTTGTCAAGGTGGCTACGACAAGACTTGACCGGCGGCGGGTGGCGCGCGTCGCGCTCGACCTCCTGAACGAGACCGGCCTCGACGGCCTGACCCTGCGCGCCATCGCCAAGGAGCTGGACGTCAAGGCCCCCGCTCTGTACTGGCACTTCAAGGACAAGCAGGCGCTGCTCGACGAGATGGCGACGGAGATGGTGCGCGGCGCGGCGGCCGACCTCGCGGGCACGCCGGACGCCGACTGGGGGACCTCCGTCACGACGGCGATGCGCGCCCTGCGCCGCATGCTGCTGCGCTACCGCGACGGCGCGAAGGTGTACAGCGGCACGTACTTCACCGACACCTCGTACGCCGCGCCCGTGGAGGCCCAGTTGCGGTGCCTCACCGAGGCGGGCTTCACCCCGGGCGCGGCGGCCCGTGCCCTGCTGACCGCGACGAGCTACACCATCGGGTACGTCATCGAGGAACAGGCCACAGGTCCGCGCCCGGGTGCCGACGGCGCGGGCGGCGAGGGGTACGACCTGGCCGCGCGGGCCGAGCGCCTGAAGGACTACCCGCTGGCTGCGGCCGCGGGCGAGGAGATGTTCCGGGGCTACGAGGACGGCTTCGAGGCGGGCCTCGCCGCGGTCGTCGCCGGGGTCGGGGCCACCCTGCTGCGCCCGGGCGCTACTTCGAGCGGCCCCGGCGCACGGCCCGCGTGACGACCGGTGGCAGCAGGTCGGCGGCGATGCGGCGGGCGCGGGCGTGGGCGGCGGGAGACCTGCGGGAGCCGGCCGCGGGGGACTGCGGGGCGCTGTGGGCGGCGGGGTCCGGGGCGCGGTAGTGCCGCGAGGGCGGGAACTCGGGGGCCCGCATGCCCTTCTTGGACTTGACCCGCACGATCCGGTGCCCGGCGGCCTCCTGCACGCTCAGGTGGCAGTCCTCGCGCTCCCGCACCATGGCGAGCAGCTCTTCCTGCACGGGCTCCGGGTCGTCCCACGTGCCGTACAGCTTCTGGGTGCTCAGGCAGATCGGCTTCAGGCCACGGTTGAGCACCGCCTCCCAGGCCGCGATCGAGACGCCCGGCGTGTGCTCGGAGCGGAAGTCGTCAAGGACCACCACGCCGCCCGGCAGCAGGGTGTCCCTGGCCGCACCGATGTCCCCGTGGACGTGCTCGTACAGATGCGAGGCGTCGACGTGCACGAACCGGCAGGACCGCGGCGTGACCTCGTCCGGCACCACCGAGCTCGGCCCGCGAAGCACGCGCGGCAACTCGTCGTGGAACGACAGGTAGTTCCGCTCGAAGGCCTGCTTCGTCAGCGTCGGATACGACTTGTTGGACTCCGCCTCGTTGGCGCCGTCCGGTGCCTCGTCCTCGAAAAGATCACAGACCGTGTAGTCCTCGCCGTCCCGCAGATGGTGGCCGAGGAATATCGCACTCTTGCCCATATAGACGCCGATCTCCAGAAGATCGCCGTACACGCCCCGGCTTTCCTGCCGGGTCAGGAGCCAGTCGAACAGAACTTGATCGAGATGGGGAAACCAGCCGGGAACGTCGCTGAGCTCTTGGGGAAGCGCGGAAGTGTCGTGCGCAGCAGGCATGAGGGAAAACCACTCTCTTGTTGCGGACGCAAGTTCCCGAGGACGCTAGGAGATACCCAGAGCAGGGTCAAGGCGCTTGCCGCAATGCTGCTTTTGGACATCCGCGGGACGGCCGAGAAGCCCTGGGGAGATGAATTCCCCGTGAACGCGAGTGGATTTTCACCTTACCCGCAGCGGGGGTGCGGGGCATTTCAGCGCCCCGCACCCCCGCCAATGCCTTGCTGCGTCCCGCTCAGCCCAGCGCCGCCCGCTTGATCGACCGGGCCCGGCGGGCGACCTTGCGCACCGCCGCGTTCCGCGGGATGAAGGCGAGCTGCACCGGGATTCCGCCGGGCAGCGCGAGGGCGGTCAGCCTGCGCTTCTTGAAGTAGCGCCAGTTGCGGTCGTTCAGGTGGGCCGCGAGATAGCGCTCCGTGGCCGGGCGCAGGCTCGGGTAGATCTTGGGCTGCATGGCGAAGCCCACGGCCCTGACCAGGCCGGACAGCGCCGCCATGTCGGGCTCGCGGCGGCTGCCGGTGACGGCCTCGCGGTCGCCGAGCTCGGGCAGCAGCGCGTCGACCAGGGTGACCGGGATGCGGTTGCTGTTCTCGTACGGCTTCAGGCGTTCGAGGAGCGTCTCCGTGCCGATGCGCGCCACCGGCAGGTCGTAGAACGCGGAGGCGGTCAGCAGCGCCGTGGAGAAGCAGCCGACGACGAGGGCGGGCCGCATCCGCTGGTAGAGCACCTCGGCGAGGACCGGCGAGTCCAGGACGGTCAGCTCGACACCGAGCCGCGCGGCCTCCTTCTCCAACTGCCGCGACCAGCGTGCCGGGGCCGTCGGGTGCGGCTTGAACACCACCCGGGTGTGCCCGAGGGCGGCCGCGCCGCGCAGCATCCGCGCGTGCAGGTCCTCCTCTTCCTCCGCGGTGAGGATGTTCAGCGCGGAGAGGTACTGGCCGAGCAGCAGCGCGGGCGCGTCGACCTGCGGCAGCGCGTCCAGGGTCCCCGACTCGCCCTCGCCGTCGGCGAGTTCGCCGAGGACCTTCAGGAAGATGTCGGTCGGTACGATCTCGGGCTCGACGCCGAACTCGGTGAGCAGCATCGGCTTGAGTCCGGGCACCAGGTCGAGGTGGAGCAGGCGGCGCACGCGCGTGCCGACCAGCGGGTCGATCTTGTTGCGGGTGGGGCCGTAGCTCATCAGGCCGTCGGCGTAGACGTCGACGGGGGCGCCCGTGAAGATCTGCGCGAGCGCGAGGGCCGGGTGGACCTGGATGGACTCCACGGCCAGTTCGACGTTGTCGTCGCCGAGGTTCCAGGCGAGCCGCAGATAGCGCTGCCACAGCGGCAGGTCGTCGCCGCGGGGCGACCAGGCGCCCGGGTGGAACGGCGAGATCGCCTCGTTCCACGAGAGCACGTCGTCGAAGCGGCCGCGCAGCCGCTCGAAGCCCGGCATCGTGTCGACGGACGGCGTGGTCTCCGGGGTCGCCGCGTTGTTGGCGATCAGCAGGACGCGCCGGTCGGCCGGGCCGAAGCGGTCGGCGTCCAGGGCGGCGGCCAGCGTGGCGACGCCGTACAGCGTGGACGCGAAGAAGATCTGCGTGGTGCGGCGGCGGGCGTCCGGGCGCGCGGCGGCGAGGGCGGCGGCGTGCGGGTCGCGCACGGGCTTGTCGGCGCGATCGCGCGCGGCCTGGCCTGCGGGGCTCACGCGGCCACCTCCCCGGCGGCGACGGGGCGCCGGCGAAGGCGCCGAAGGCGTGTCGCGCGCTGCGTGTCCATGGAGTCCAGGGCCTCGTCGAGGACGCCCTGCGGCATGCGCTTGAGCGCGGCGGCGCTCAGCGACTTCAGTTTCCGGGCCACGGCCGGCTCGAACCTTTCGATGGATCCCAGATGGTGGGAGATGATCGCGCAGTACGTGCGCACGGCCTTCGGCAGCAGGATGTCCGCGTCGCGGTCCTCCGCCGTCTCCCGCACCACCTGGTCGAACGCCTTGATGAAGTCGAGCTGGCGTACGTCGCCGATCTGCGTCAGGGACGAGGCGACGCCGCGCCGGTAGAAGACACCGAGCAGCCCGAGCGCGGCGAACGACTTCGCCTCGCGGTGCAGCCGCCAGATCCACGGCCGGTCCTCGGCCGTGCGCAGCCCGTCGGTGAAGTGCAGGATTCCCTGGTCGAGCAGGCGCCGGTGGTACATCCCGGCCCAGGCGAAGGCGTAGTCGACGGACGTGGAGCGGTCGGCGGGCAGGATCACGTCGCGCGGGGACATCACCACGCCGCGAAGCCCGTGCGGCACCCGGTGCACGCTGCGGGCGCGCGCGGTGCACTGCACATGGTCGGTGCGGACGAAGTCGCAGTCCAACTCCTCCATGGCGGCGACCAGTTGCCCGTAGTACCCGGGCGCGAGCCAGTCGTCGCCGTCGAGGAAGGTGATGTACTCGCCGCGGGCCGCGTCCAGACCCGTGTTGCGGGCCGTGGCCAGGCCCCCGTTCTGTTCATGTCTGAGATGGACGGCGCCCGGGAGCTCGCGCGCGGCACGCTCCAGGACCTCCGGCGTCTCGTCCTTCGAACAGTCGTCGACGAGAATGAATTCGAAGTCCCCACGCGCGTTCGCGTGCAAGGACTTCAAGGTGTCGGGCGCGTATTGCTGCACGTTGTAGAACGGCACGATGACGGAGAGCTTAACCACGTGCGAGACGTTAGGTGGAGGCCCGGCATTCGTCTTGACCGCCGGTGGGATGTCAGGTGAACGAAGCGTGGCGGAATGGTTAACCGGGCGCCCTGTCACCCGTTCGGCGGACCGCTTCGCCATTCGTCGGCATGCTGTTAACCGTTTGTTGCACCTGAGTTGGGCCATCAATCGGAATGCCTTCCTAGCGTCTGCGATGTGCCAGTAAGCAACAACAAGACGACACGGGTCGCCGTGCTCGCCGACTCCGACACCCGATGGAAATGGGGCTCGCTCACCGCGAGCCGCCTCGCGGGATCCGTGGAGGGCGCTGCGGAAGCAACGGGTGAGCGGGGCCTGCACCTCGACGGATACCTGCTGCGCGGCCGGGCCACCCCGACGCCCCGCCAGCTCGAAGAGGTGGGTGTGCGGGCGGACAGCCTGCGCGAGGTCACCGCCATCGAGTTCCTGAAGGCGATCGAGGCGAACGGCCGCGACTCCGGCGGCCGTGGATCCGACGGCGGTGACGAGGCCCCGTACGACATCATCGTCCTCGCCCTCGTCGGCGGCGCCGTCCAGGCCGTCCTGCACGGGCTCGCCCGCGTCTGGAACGGCAGCGCCCGCCGCCCCCTCGTCGTCACCGGCTACGTCGGCGTGGTCTACGAGAAGCTCGCCGACGGACTGCTCCTGCGGCACGGCGCGGACGTCGTCCTCGCCAACTCCCGCCAGGACGCGGAGCGTTTCCGCGAGGTGTACGACGGCGTGGGCGCCGACGCGTCCGGTGTCGTGGAGGCCGCGCTGCCGTTCCTCGGCGGCGAGCCGTACGCCCCGCGCGAGCCGCACACTGTCGTCTTCGCCGCCCAGCCCTCCGTACCGGAGAAGCGCGCGGACCGCAGCTACCTGCTGTCCCGCCTGCTCCAGCACGCCAAGCGGCACCCCGAGCGCGAGGTCCTGCTCAAGCTGCGCAGCAAGCCCGGCGAGCACACCACGCACATCGAGGAACTGCCGTACCAGAAGCTGGTCCGCAGCGAGGACGTGCCGCCCAACTTCCGCCTCGTCTACGGGCACATGGGCGAGGTGCTCGACCGCACCGACCTGCTCGTCACCGTCAGCTCCACCGCCGCGCTCGAAGCGCTGCACCGGCGCGTCCCGACGGCCGTCCTCACCGACCTCGGCATCCGCGAGGCCCTCGGCAACCACGCCTTCATCGGCTCCGGCTGCCTCGCCTCCTGGGACCAGCTCGACGCCGGGCACAGCCCCACCCCCGACCCCGAGTGGGTCGCGCGGCAGGGCGTCGCCGCCGACGGGGCGTACGAGACGGCCTTCGACGCGGCCCGCAAGCGCGTAGCGGAGCTCGCAGAGCGCGCCCGCGACGGCTCCCTCGACCCGATCCGCCCGTACTACACGCTGGTCACCGCCCCCGGCTACCTGCCCGGCATACTCGCCCGCCACCACCTGGGCCCGGACGCGGGACCGCTGCCCGGCGCGCCCGCCGCGGACCGCGAGCCCGGCCCCGTCCGCCAGGCCGTCCGCACCGCCGCCCGCGGCGCGTACCGCCACGGCGTGCAGCGCGTCGCGCCGGTCATCCGACGGATGGGCGAGCTGTGACGCCGCCGGACGGCACGGCTGGGCGCCCCGTGATCCCGCCGCAGGCCGCAGCGGACCGGCCGAATCCCGCGCCGCTCCTGCCGCCCTCGCCGCTCCCGCCGACAAGCCCCCCACCAGGCACCCCTGAAGGAGCCTCCATGTCCAAGCCCCACCCAGAGGGCGAACCGGTACGCCGCGTCCTCGCCGTCATCCCCGCGCGAGGCGGGTCCAAGGGGGTGCCCGCCAAGAACCTGGCGCCGGTCGGCGGCATCCCGCTGGTGGCCCGCGCGGTGCGTGCCTGCGTGGCATCGCCGCAGGTCACCGACGTGGTGGTGTCCACCGACGACCCGGTGATCGCCGAGACGGCGCGCGCCGCAGGCGCCGAGGTGGTGCTCCGCCCCGCCGCCATCGCCGGTGACACGGCGACCAGCGAGGCCGCGGTGCTGCACGCGATGGACGGGTACGAGGAGCGCCACGGCGTCACCGTCGACGTGGTCCTGCTGGTGCAGTGCACCAGCCCCTTCATCACCCGCGAGGACGTCGACGGCGTCGTCGGGGCCATCACCGACGGCGGCGCGGACACCGCGCACACCGTCGCGGCCTTCCACGGCTTCATCTGGCGCGACGCCCGCGACGAGCCGCCCGCCATCGAGGAAGCGGCCACCGCCGCCGAGGGCGGCACCACCAAGGTCGTCACCGACACCGTCACCTCCGGCGGCTACGGCGTGAACCACGACAAGTCGTTCCGCCCCCGCCGCCAGGACCGCCCCCAGGACCTCCTGGAGACCGGCGCGGTGTACGGCATGGCGGCGCCCGGGTTCCGTACGCACAAGCACCGCTTCTTCGGGCACACGGAACTCGTACGCACCGACCCCGCGCGCGTGTTGGAGATCGACGACCCGCACGATCTCGCCCGCGCCCGCGCCCTCGCCCCGCTCTTCGACGCGGATCGCGACGGGGCGCTCCCGACCCGCGACGACATCGACGCGGTCGTACTCGACTTCGACGGCACCCAGACGGACGACAAGGTGCTGATCGACTCCGACGGACGGGAGTTCGTCACCGTGCACCGCGGTGACGGCCTCGGCATCGCGGCCCTGCGCAGGTCGGGCCTGTCGCTGCTGATCCTGTCCACGGAACGGAACCCGGTCGTCGCCGCCCGCGGACGGAAGCTCGACATCCCCGTCCTGCACGGCATCGACCGCAAAGACCTCGCACTGAAGCAGTGGTGCGAGGAGCAGGGCATCGCTCCCGAGCGCGTGCTCTACGTCGGCAACGACGTCAATGACCTCCCGTGCTTCGGCCTTGTCGGCTGGCCCGTGGCGGTCGCGAGCGCCCACGACGTCGTGCGCGGCGCCGCACGCGCGGTCACCTCCGTCCCCGGCGGTGACGGCGCGATCCGAGAGATCGCCGCCTGGATCCTCGGCCCCTCCCTCAACAGTTAAGGAAAGTCCCCCCATGAGCAACACGGCCTCCAACGACCGCCTGCGCACGTTCGGTTCGAAGACCGCAGGGCCGGGCCACCCCGTCTACATCACGGGTGAGATCGGCATCAACCACAACGGCGACCTGGAGAACGCCTTCGCGCTCATCGACGTGGCCGCCGACGCCGGCTGCGACGCGGTGAAGTTCCAGAAGCGCACCCCGGAGATCTGCACCCCGCGCGACCAGTGGGACATCGAGCGCGACACCCCCTGGGGCCGGATGACGTACATCGACTACCGCCACCGCGTGGAGTTCGGCGAGTCCGAGTACCAGGCCATCAGCGAGCACTGCGCCAAGCGCGGCATCGACTGGTTCGCTTCCCCGTGGGACACCGAGGCCGTCGCCTTCCTGGAGAAGTTCGACGTCCCGGCCCACAAGGTCGCCTCCGCCTCCCTGACGGACGACGAGCTGCTCCGCGCCCTGCGCGCCACGGGCCGCACGGTCATCCTCTCCACGGGCATGTCCACCCCGCGCCAGATCCGCCACGCGGTCGAGGTCCTGGGCTCGGACAACATCCTGCTCTGCCACGCCACGTCGACGTACCCGGCGAAGGCCGAGGAGCTGAACCTCCGCGTCATCAACACCCTCCAGGCCGAGTACCCGAACGTCCCGATCGGCTACTCCGGCCACGAGACGGGCCTGCAGACCACCCTCGCGGCCGTCGCCCTCGGCGCCACGTTCGTCGAGCGCCACATCACCCTGGACCGCGCGATGTGGGGCTCCGACCAGGCCGCCTCCGTCGAGCCGCAGGGCCTGTCCCGCCTCGTCCGCGACATCCGCACCATCGAGGCCTCGCTCGGCGACGGCGTCAAGAAGGTGTACGAGTCCGAGCTCGGCCCGATGAAGAAGCTCCGCCGCGTCGCGGGCGTCGTCGCCGAGTCGGACGCGGGCGACCGCGAGCCGGCCACCGTCTGACCCCTGGTCGGACACGGCACCGGGTGCCGGACATGACGTCCGACCACAGGCCGGCGGGCACCACCCGCCGGCCCGCCGGCGCCCCCGGGACCACCGGGGCGCCGGCTTCCGCGCCCCGCAGTCCCGGGCGGCGCGCCCCGCGGTCTCCCTCGCCGGAGACCGCGGTTTCGTCGGCTCCGGCCCCGGTGGCCGGGGCCGTGTCGGCTCCGGCCCGGGCGGCCGGAGCTTCGGCGGCTCCACGGGGGACCGCCGCACCGCTGTGCACGGGAGGACTCATGTCAGTACGAAGCGGTCGGCGCGCGGCCACGACGACCCGGCGCGGGACGCTGGCGTTCGTGGAGTCGCCGGTGCAGTTGCTCAATGTCTTGGAGTGGGCGCATACGGCGATGCGGGGTGAAGTCCCGCCGGGGAACCGGCGGGAGGACCCGCCCGCGAAGGGGACGGGGAACCAGCCGGAGGACCCACCCGCGAACGGTTCGGGGAACCGGCCGGAGGAACTGACCCTGGTAGTCCTCTCGCCCACCGACCCCATGACCCGCGGCCAGCTCCGCCGCATGGCCGAACTGGCGCGCGGCGAGGGCTTCCATGTGCGCTGGGAGGAGGCGCGGGGCGGCACCACGGCGCCGTTCCACACGATCGGCGGCTTGGCAGGACCGCTGCGCAGGGCCCGCCGGATAGTGATCGGCGACCCGTTCTCCCGCTACGTACAACTGCTCCTGACGATCACGCGCGCCCGCGACCTGGTGGTGGTGGACGACGGCACGGCCACGATGGAGTTCATCTCCCAACTGGCGCGCGGCGAACGCCTGGTGCGCTGGCACCGGCGAGGCGGCCGCCCCGGACCGCGGGACGTCGTCTTCATGCCGGTGTCGTCGAAGGCACGCCGCCGCCTGACGCCGAGCCCGAGCGGTGACCGCACGGTGGAGGTCTTCTCCTCCATGCCGATCGAGTCGGCGCCGGAGGGCGTGCGGGTCACGGTCAACTCGTTCGCGTGGACGAGGGCGCGCTTCGGCCCGCCCCGCATCACCAAGGGCGCGGACCTGGTGGGTACGTCGCTGGTGGAGACGGGCGTGGTGGACCTGGACCGCTACATCGAGGCGGTGAAGTCGCTGGCCGGGACGCACGGCGCGGCCCGCTACTTCGCGCACCGCCGCGAGAGCGCGGAGAAACTCCACCGCCTGGCAGTGGACACGGGCCTCCAGGTGGTCCGCCCCGACCTCCCCCTGGAACTCATCGCCCGCAGAGGCCCCATCGGCCGCACCATCCTCAGCTTCCCCTCCACGGTCGTCCACACCCTCCCCCTCGCCCTGGCCGGCACGGACGTCAAGGTCGCGGTCATGGACATCGACCCCACCTGGCTCACGGACTCGGCATCCCCCCGCGCCCAGGGCTTCCTCTCGGGGGTCACGGGGACGGCACGGGATGTGCAGCGGTTGGCTTCGGAGGCGGATGGGCCTGCGGCGGCTTCTGCGGAGGACGTGGGGGGCCTGGCGGCGGCCGCGGGGTCGCCTGCGGCGTTGGGGCAGGCGGCTCCGGCATAGGGCGACACCACGTCTGTTGACAAAATATTTGCGGTTGCTTTGCGTTACGAATGGAGCCGCAGCGGAGCACGCCGTGGCTGGATCAGCGCTGCGCCCAGCCGGCTGGGCGGGCTCTTCGCTGAACGCCAACTCCCGTAACCGCAAACAGTTCTGCATCACTGGCGTTCCCTGAGCACTCCTGCACCAGATGCCCCGGAGGTGATCCGGGAATGGCCGGTACTCATCTGGGCCGGAAGCATTCAGTGGCTCCCCGTGACGGCGCGTGACGCGCCGCGTTCCCGAGTGCATTGACGAATCGACTTGGCTCCCCTTTTACTCACCCCGCTGTGAACGTTCTGTGACGGTGTTCTGTAACTCTGGGGTGGGGACTGTGGAGTTGGTTCGGAAGGCGCGCCGTGGCGCACGGCTGACGAGGTGGGGAGTGGCCGGAGCCCTGGTGGTGGCGGCCACGACGTCCATGTCCATGAGCGCGCCATCGGCGGCAGCAGCGGCCGCGTGTACCGAAGGGACCGGATCGGACTTCAACGGCGACGGCCTCCGCGACATGGCTGTGGCCGATTCCGAGGCGACCGTGTCGGGCAAGGCCGGAGCCGGTCTCGTCCGCGTCGTGCTCGGCGGCGACAAGGGCGTCTTCGAGATCTCCCAGAAGCTGAGCGGCATGACGGCCGACCCGGAGACGGGTGACAAGTTCGGTTCGTCGATCGCGGTGTACGACGCCGACAAGGACGGGTGCGACGACCTGGCAGTCGGCGCGCCCTACGAGGACGTCACCACTTCCGACGGCGCCCAGGCGGACGCCGGCGCCGTGTATGTCATCCACGGCAGGCCCTCGGGCATCGGTGAGGGCTCCACCATCCGGAGCTACACACAGGCTGGTCTGGACGGGGACACCGCGACCGAGGCCGGAGACCTCTTCGGCTACGCACTCGCGGCCGGCACCAAATCGGGAGGCAAGCCGTACCTCGCCATCGGCGTGCCGGGCGAGGCCATCGGCAACGTCTCGGACGCGGGATGCATCCACTACGTCCAGGGCACCGCCAAGACCACGGTCAACCAGGACGACCCGGATGTGCCGGGTGTGGCCGAGGCCAACGACCGGTTCGGTCAGAGTCTCGCGGCCACGAGCCGCTTCATCGCCGTGGGGGCGCCCGGCGAGGCGATCGGCGAGGAGTCGTTCGCCGGTGCGGTGACGCTGTTCAACCACACCATCGAGGACGGGCGGCCGACGTCCCTGGACGGGGTGGACGAGAACCACCCGGCTCTGGTGTCCGGCGCGTCCGCCAAGGACGACCGTTTCGGCACTGCGCTGTCCATGGTCCCGTACCGCCCGTCGGGCGCAGACTCCGAGACGGACGCGCTGCTCGCCGTCGGAACGCCCAACGAGAACGTGGGCACGGTCGCGGACGCCGGCGCCGTCACCGTCATCCGGATCAAGCCGTCCGGCGCCGTCACAGAGGCCAACTTCATGGACCGGCTGGCGTCCGGCGGCGACGACCGCCCGGCGGTTTCGGACTTCTTCGGCCAGCGGGTCGCCCTGGCAAACACCGACCCGGGTGCGACCGGCACCGCCGAGACGATCAAGCTGGCCGTCAGCGTCCCCAACCAGGAGGTGGGCGCGGTGGAGAACGCGGGCGCCGTGCACATCCTGTCGGCGCTCGGCTCGCCGGGCCGAGGGGGCAAGGTCCTCACGCGAGGGCACGGCCTGCCGGGCACGGCCGAGCCGCGTGACTTCGTGGGCCTCGGGCTGTGGGGCACGTACAAGGACCTGTACGTCGGAGTGCCCTACAGCAAGACCTCGGGCGACCGCAGGGGCCTGGTGTACGCGGCGTCCTGGAAGCACATCGAGGACGGTACGGGGTCGGTGCGCACGGTGAAGCCGGGCGCGGACGGCGTCCCTGACGAGGGCAAGGCGTTCGGCTCCGACATCCGCTAGCCCGAGGGCGGGTCGGCGTGCACCGTGCTGCGTACGCGCCGACGTCCGGCTCATGGCTCAGGCACGGCTTTCGACTCAGGGGGAATTGTGAACAGCAGGGCAGTTCGGCGTGCGCGAAGAAGTACGGCCCTGGTGGCCGGTGCGCTCACCTCCGTCCTCGCGGTGGTGGTCGCCGGACTGCCCGCGGCGGCGGCACCGGACGAGCGGCCGTCCGCGGCCACGAGTCCGGCTCCGCGCACGGCACTGACGGACGACGCCGCGCGGCAGCGGTCGGACGAGTCCGGCAAGCGCGTCGAAGTCCTCGGCCGGCGCACCGAACGCAGCCAGACGTTCGCGAACCCGGACGGCACCCTCACCGTCAAGCAGTACGCGCAGCCGGTCCGTACGCGCAAGGGCGGCACCTGGACCGACATCGACACGACGCTGGTCAAGCAGCGCAACGGCACCCTGGCGCCCAGGGCCACCCCCACCGCCGTGACCCTCTCCGGCGGCGGTGACGGCCCCTTCGCCACACTGGTGCGCGACGGCAGGACGCTCTCGCTGTCCTGGCCCGGCAAGCTGCCCGCCCCCGAGGTCGAGGGCGCCACCGCCACGTACCGCGCGGTCCTGCCGGACGTCGACCTCGTCGTCCGTGCGGAGCCCGAGGGGTTCGCCCACCTGCTGGTCGTCAAGTCCGCCGAGGCGGCGGCCAATCCGAAGCTGACCGCCATCGACATGCCCGTCGAGACCCGGGGCGTCGACCTGAGCGAGGCCGCCGGGGGCGGGCTCGTGGCGAAGGACCCGGGCACGGGCGGCACGGTGTTCGAGGCCCCGCAGCCCGTGATGTGGGACTCCAGCGGCGAAAGCCGCCCCGCGGGGCGCCAGAAGCGCGCGGCTGCGGCACCCCAAGCCGCACCGGGCGACGGCGCCCGGGTCGCGGACGTCTCCCTCGGCCTGCGCCGTGACGTCATGACCCTGAAGCCCGACATGAGCCTGCTCCGGGGCGAGAACACGCGCTATCCGGTGATCATCGACCCGGTCGCAAGGACCAAGAGCCGCACGGCATGGACGTGGGTGTCGTCCGCGAAGCCCGGCCTCGAGGGGTGGAAATTCCCCAACTCCGACGACGGCGTCGAGTCCGGCAAGGGCGTCGGCCGCTGCCCCGCGAACTTCTCCGTGCGCTGCACCGGCAGCGACGACGTGCAGCGGCAGTACTACGCGCTGCCGACCGGGAGCTTCGAGGACAAGAGGATCCTCAAGGCCGAGTTCGCGATCACGCTGGTGCACACGTACAACAGCGAGGCCCGCTCGGTCCAGCTGCACCGGGTGAACAGTTCGGGAGGCAGTGCCATCAACTCCCGTACCAACTGGTCCAACCGGCCCTCCAGCAAGGACCACATCACGTCGGAGTCGCCGACCAACCCGACCGGATCCTGCTCGGCCACCAACCAGAACGTTCGCTTCAACGTGAAGGGCACCGTGCAGAAGGCGGCGTCCAGCGGCTGGGACACCACGACGTTCGGACTGCAGGCCGCCACCGAGGACTCGTACGTGTCGTGGAAGCGGTTCTGCAACAACGCGGCGCTCGAGGTGACGTACAACCGGCCGCCCTACCAGCCGAGGATGGACGACCTGTCCATGGACTACGGGGGCAAGTGCGCCTACGGCGAGGCCACCAAGCACTACACGAAGGAAGTGCCGACGCTGTCGGCGGAGATCTGGGACCCGGACCACGGCGACGCGCACGGCAACACGGAGACGCTCAGGGCCCAGTTCGAGATCTTCTGGACGGACAAGAACGGCGACGAGAAGAAGTACGTCGTCACGACCGGGTACAAGCAGTCGGATTCGCAGCGGGGCCGGGACAGCGGCGTCGCCGGGTTCAGCTACAAGGTCGGTGCGGACATCCGCGGCGACGGCACGGGAAAGTTCACGCTGCCGGAGAACACCGTGATCGGATGGTGGGTGCGCGGCGGCGACGACATCGCCAGCTCGGACGAATCCTGGGGGCCGTGGAGCCACGAAGGATCCGGAACCCGGTGCGAGTTCATCCTCGACAAGACCAAGCCCGCCGCGCCGGAGGTGAAGTCCGAGAAGTACCCCAACGACGAGAAGTGGCACGCGGGCGTGGGTGACTACGGCACCTTCGAGCTGCACTCCGAGGGAACCGACGTGGTCAAGTACTCCTACCAGTTCACGGGCGAGGACGAGAGGACCGTCACGCCGGGTGCGCCCGGCAGACCGGTCACCCTGCGCTGGATGCCGCAGCGCGAAGCCCCGATGACCCTGTTCGTCAGAGCGGAGGACCGCGCGGGCAACGCCAAGGACATCACCAGGTCCTACCGCTTCCGGGTCGCCAAGGGGCGCTCGGCCAAGGCGTCCTGGGCGCTGGCGGACCCGGTCGGATCGAAGCAGGCCGCGGGCAACGACAACACACCGGCGGCCACGGCCGGCTCGGGCGTGACATTCGGCGAGGACGGCCCGCACGGCTCGGTGCGTACGGCGGCCACCCTGAACGGCGGCAGCGGCGCCTACCTCAACACCGGTCAGCACGTCGTCGACACGGACAAGACCTTCTCCGTGGCGGCCTGGGTGCAGCTGCCCGAACTGCCGAAGACCTCGATGAGCGTGCTCAGCCAGGACGGAACGGCCCAGTCGGGCTTCTCGCTCGGATACGACGCCGCCTCCAGGCGCTGGTCCTTCCTCGCACCCGACAGCGAGATGAACTCGATGATCTCGTGGCAGGTCCAGGGCCCCAAGCCCGTGGCCGGCGAGTGGACCCACCTCGTCGGCGTCTACGACAAGGACGAGGTCAAGGCCGGTACCCACGGAACCATGCGCATGTACGTCAACGGCACGCTCGTGAAGGGTGACGTCCAGGAGCGCCCGACGAGCTGGAACGCCACCGGCTCGCTGCAGATCGGGCGTGCCCTGGAGCCCGACGGATACACCGCGAACCTCAAGGGGACGGTCGCGGACGCCCAGGTCTTCGACCGTGTCCTCGCCGTCGGCGAGACGCGGAGCCTGGGCGGGCTCCCGCCGCTGCAGCGCGCCTACTGGGACATGGACGAGTCCACTGACGGAGTGGTCCCGGACCGTTCGGAGGGCAGGGGCCTGACGATGCGCGGCGGGGCCTCCGTCTACCAGGCGGAAGACTCCTGCGATGTCCTCGACCCGAACTGCAAGGTGGCCGAGCAGCCGCTGTGGGGCGACGGCCACCTCGCCCTGAACGGAAAGGACGGGTACGCCGCCCGCCCGGCCGGGCTGCTGAAGTCCAAGGCCAGCTTCACGGTCACGGCACGGGCCAGGCTCGCCTCGCCCGACGCCACGGCCAGCCAGACGGTGTTCTCGCTGCCCGGGACCGAGGGGACGGCGGCCACCGTCCGGTTCGACAAGGAAAGCGGCCGCTGGCAGCTGCGCCTCACTGAGAAGGACACACCGGACGCGCCCGTGCAGGAGGCGACGGCGAAGGGGGTCGAGCCCAGCATCTCGGGCGACGGCGATCACCTCGCGCTCTCCTACAACGCCCTCTTCGAAGAGGTCCGCCTCTACGTGAACGGCCAGTGGACCGATCAGGTCGTGAAGTGGCCCAACGACTGGGACTTCGCCACGACCGGTGTGCAGGTGGGCCGCTCGGGGCTGACGTCGGGATCCGGCTACTTCTCCGGCGCGATCGACGAAGTACGGGTCTTCGAAGGAGCCTTCGACGAGGCCTTGGTGGCCACCGTGGCGAATCTCGAGTCCGGCGTGAACCTGGACGGAACGGTGACGTAGGCGCGGACAGCCGGACGGGGCGGCCCAACAGCCGGCCGCTCCGTCCGCCACACCTCTCTGCCGCCTCCTCCTTCCGATACTTCCCGGAGATGTGACATGTCTACGTCCAAGTGCTTCCGTCTGCCCTCCTGGTCCGCGCACCCCGGAGCACGCCGCCCGGTGATCCTCGCCCTCGGCGTCTCACTGGCCGTGGGACTGCTCCCGCAGTACGCCCCGGAAGCGGCGGCCGACGACAAGGGGCGCACCCGCCCCGGAGTCCAGCAGGACCTCGGCAAGCCCGTGCCCGGCACGTCCCTCAAGGCCGAGGGCCGCAAGGCCAACCCGGCGGAGAAGGCGCGGATGGACAAGGCGGCCGAGGTCAGGTGGCCGAAGCCCGGAAGCGACGCGGTGTCACTCGGATCCTCGGCGCGGCCGGCCAAGGCCGCGGGCCTTCCGGTGAGGATCGGCCCACCCGGGAAACGCGAGAGATCCGGGCCACAGGCCCCGGACACCGTCGAGGTCGACGTGGCCGGCCGGGAGAGGACGAAGGCCGCGGGCGTGGACGGCGTTCTGCTCACGATCGCCGACGCCGACAAGACCCCACGGTCGGGCAAGACTCCACAGACCGGCAAGGCCCCGCGGCCGGGCAAGGCCGACAGGCCAAGGGCCGCGCGCCTCACCCTCGACTACTCCGGGTTCGCCGAGGCGTACGGCGCCGGATACGGATCCCGCCTGCGTCTCGTGCGGCTCCCGGAGTGCGCGCTGAGCACACCGCGAAAGCGCGGCTGTGCCACCGCACACGACCTGCCCACGACCAATGACACCGCTGCCAGAACCCTGACCGCCGACGTTCCCCTCGGGGAGCGCGGCGACCGGTCCGCCCCCACGGTCCTCGCGGCGACCGCCGGGTCCTCCGGTGACCAGGGCAGCTTCGGCGCCACACCCCTCGCGCCGTCCGCGGAGTGGAGCGTCTCCAACTCCTCCGGCGCGTTCAACTGGACGTACCCGCTGCGCACACCGCCCGCGCCGGGCGGACTCGTGCCGTCGGTCTCGCTGGGCTACAACTCCCAGTCCGTGGACGGCCAGACCGGGGCCACCAACAACCAGGGCTCCTGGATCGGGCAAGGCTTCGGCTACGAGCCCGGCTTCATCGAGCGGCGCTACAAGCCGTGCGCCGAGACCGGCCATGGCGAGACCAACGGCGACCAGTGCTGGGCCTACGACAACGCCACCATCCAGCTGGGCGGCGGCAGTTCGGGCGAGCTGATCCTGGACGATGCCACCGGAAAGTGGCGGATCAGCGGCGACGACAACAGCAAGGTCGAGAAGCTGTCCGGGGCCGGCAACGGCGACGACAACGGCGAGCACTGGCGCGTCACCACGACCGACGGCACCGAGTACTACTTCGGCCTGGACAACCTGCCCGGATACACCTCCGGCAAGGAACAGACCGGTTCGACCTGGACCGTCCCGGTCTACGGCGACGATGCCAAAGAGCCCTGCTACGACGCGACGTTCGCCAACGCCCACTGCAAGCAGGCCTGGCGCTGGAACCTCGACTACGTCGTTGACCCGCACGGCAACGCCATGTCGTACTTCTACGGCAAGGAGACCAACTACTACACCCAGGGCCTGAAGACCGACGAGAACGGCAAGTCCTACACGCGCGGCGGCTACCTCAAGCGGATCGACTACGGTCAGCGCCACGAGAAGGTGTACAGCACCCCTGCCGCCGCCCGCATGGTGTTCGACATCGACGAGCGGTGTGAGGGCGCGGCGGCGGACTGCCAGTCCGGCGACCTCACGGACGCGACGGCCGGCCGTTGGCCCGACGTCCCCTGGGACCTCAACTGCAAGGCCGACACCAAGTGCAAGGGCCAGAACAGTCCCACCTTCTGGACCCGTAAGAAGCTGAGCAAGGTCACGACGCAGATCCGCTACGGCGACGGCTACGCGGACGTCGACTCCTGGACCCTCGGCCACCTCTTCACCGACAACGGCGACAGCTCGAAGTCGCTGTGGCTCAACACCATCAAGCAGACCGGTCACGCGGGCTCCGGCACCACTGAGACCCCGGCTGTGGAACTGCTCGGCACACAGTTGCCCAACCGCGTCGACAAGCAGGGCGACGACATTCAGGCGATGAACCGCTTCCGCCTCTCCGGGGTCGACAACGGCTCCGGCGGCCAGATGAGCGTCATCTACCGAAAGGCCGAGTGCACGGCGAGCGACCTGCCCCCGGAGGATTCGCCCAAGACAGCCTGCTTCCCGGTCAAGTGGAATCCGCCGGGCAAGGTGAAGCCGATCACCGACTGGTTCCACAAGTACCTGGTCGCCCGCGTGGTCGAGGACGACCTGACCGCGGACACTCCGGACAGCGTCAGCACGTACGAGTACGAGGGTGCCGCGGGCTGGAAGAAGGCCCGGGCCGATGGCATCGGCAAGAGCGAGTACCGCACGCACAGCGACTGGCGCGGTTACGGCAAGGTCCGCGTGACCAGGTCCGATGGCACCGTCAGCGCCGCCGAACAGCGAACCGAGCACGTCTTCCTGCGGGGCCTCGGCGGCGAGGTCACGGACTCGATGGGCACGAAGCACGCCGACGACGACGAACTCTCCGGCCAGGAACTGGAGACGACCACGTACAACGGCGGCTTCTCGGCCGACAAGGTCGTCTCGAAGAGCATCAGCACGATGTGGACCCGCACCACCGCGACCCGGGAGAAGGACTGGGGCACTCGCAAGGCCTTCTACGTACGCCCCCAGACCACGCGGACGTACACCGCGCTGGGCGGCGACAAATGGCAGGAGGTGGCCGCCACCACCCGCTACGACGCCACCACCGGCCGCGCGGTCGAGACCGACGACTTCGGAAAGATCGGCGACGGCGGCGACAACCAGTGCGTCCGCAACGAGTTCGCGGACAACAAGGAAGAGCACATCTACGACCTGGTCTCCCGGGTCGAGAAGGTCGCGGTCACGTGCGAGACGAAGCCTGACCGCAAGACGCAGGTCATCTCCGACGACCTCACGCTCTACGACGGCAAGGGCCTGGGCGACGCACCCGTCAAGGGCGACGCCACGACTGTGCGGCGGCTGTCGAAGCACGACGGCGCCACGGCCACGTACCAGACGGTGTCCGAGACCGCGGCCACGGACTTCGACAGGTTCGGGCGTCCGCTGAAGGTCAAGGACGCCAAGGGCACCGAGACGAAGTTCGACTACACCGAGACCGACGGGCTCACGACCAGGCAGACGGAGACCAATCCGCTGGGCTGGCAGGTGTCCACGGAGTACGTCCGCTCGTGGGGCGCCCCGTCCGCACAGGTCGACATGAACGGCAAGCGCAGCGACCTCGGCTACGACGCCCTCGGCCGGCTCACCTCGGTCTGGATGCCCGACCGGTCCCGGGACAAGGACTTCTCCCCGTCCATCAAGTACACCTACCTGGTCCGCAAGAGCGCGCCGACCGCGGTCAAGACGGAGAAGATCGAGAACAACGGCACGTCCTACGGCACCGAGTACACCCTCTACGACGGACTGCTGCGGCCCCGCCAGCAGCAGTCCGAGGGCACGGGCGGTGGCAGCATCGTCGCCGACACGCACCACGACGGAATCGGCAACGTCGTCAAGACGGCCACGGACTACTACACCAAGGAAGCCCGCCCCGGCCAGATCTTCAAGCCCACCGGTCAGGTGGACGGCCAGACCGTCACACGCTACGACGGCGCGGGCCGCAAGACGGCCGAGATCTTCCAGGTCGCCGACGAGGAGAAGTGGCGCACCACGTACGCCTACGGCGGCGACCGCGTCCACGTCGACCCGCCGGCCGGTTCGGCGCCCACCACGACGGTCACCGACGGCCGTGGCAGGACGACGGAGGTCCGCCGCTACAAGGGCGACAAGCCGCTGCCCACCGGCACTTCGGCCGACTACGAGACCACGTCGTACACCTACACGCCGGCAGGACAGCTCAAGTCCGTCGAGGACGCGGCGGACAACACCTGGTCGTACGGCTACGACCAGCGCGGCCGCAAGACGTCGTCGAGCGACCCGGACACCGGCAAGTCCACGTACACGTACGACACCCTGGACCGTCTCGTCGCCACCACGGACATGCGGGGCAGGACGACGTCCACCAAGTACGACGAACTGGGCCGCCCCACGTCCACGTGGGAGGGCGAACCGGACAAGGGCACTCAGCTCACCGCCTCGACCTACGACCACGTCGCCAAGGGACAGCCGTACGGCACGTACAAGTACGAGAACGGCAAGGTCCAGACCTCCACGCTCAACGTCCAGTTGGACGAGATGTACCAGCCGACGCTGACCAAGGTGGCACTGGGCGGTGACACGGCCACCGAACTCGCGGGCACCTACGAGTTCGGCACCCAGTACAACCCGGACGGCACGGTCCAGTCCCAGCGCGTCCCCGCCGCCGGCGGCCTCGGCTCCGAGACGCTCACGTACACGTACGACGCCCTGCAGCGCCCGACGCAGCTCCTGTCCAACCTGGACGGCAAGCAGCAGGGGGCATACGTCGGTCAGGCCTCCTACGCCCCGACGTCCCAGCTCCAGCAGCTGGAACTGGGCACGATCGGCGGCTCGGACGGGCACAAGACGTGGCTCACCTACGAGCGCGAGCGCGGCACCGACCGGCTTGCGAACTCCAGGGTGGACGTCTCGGGCGTCGACGCGGTGACGTACGACGCGGACTACACGTACGACGCGTCCGGCAACGTCACCTCGATCGCCGACACCCCGCAGGGCGGCGCGGCGGACGTCCAGTGCTTCCGCTACGACTGGCAGCGCCGCCTGAAGTCCGCCTGGGCGACGGCCAACGCCTCCGACGAGGCCGCGGGCACCGGCAAGCAGAACAAGGCGTGCGCGAGCGACCCGAGCGCGCCCAGCCTCGGCGGCCCCGGGGCCTACTGGCAGGACTTCGACTACGACGCGTCGGGCAACCGCAGCAAGCAGGTCCTGCACGGCGTGAGCGGCAAGCCGGACGTCACACGGACGTACACCTACGGCAAGGACGCGGACGGCAACGGCGGTCCGCACACCCTGACCAAGGTCGTCCAGGAAACGCCCGCGAGCGGCAGCGGTCCCGCCGTGACCTCGCAGGACACCTTCGCGTACGACAAGGCGGGCAACACCCGTCAGCGAGTCCTGAACGGCACGTCCCAGGACCTGTCCTGGGACGCCCAGGGCAAGCTGACGAAGTCGGCGAAGCAGGACACCGGGGCGACGTCCTTCCTGTACGACGCCTCGGGCAGCCGCCTGCTGCGCAAGGAGCCCGGCAAGCAGACGCTGTACCTGCCGGGCATGGAACTCGCCCTGAACACCGACACCCGAGCGGTGCAGGCGACCCGCTACTACAGCTTCGCCGGCCAGACAGTGGCGATGCGCACGTCGGAGGGCGTGCAGTTCCTCGCGGGCGACCACCACGGGACATCGCTCGCGGCGGTGGACGCGAAGTCGGGTGACGTCACCCGGCGCCGCATGGACCCCTTCGGCAACGAGCGCGGCACCGTCGCGGCCGACGCCTGGGTGGACGACAAGGGATTCCTCGGAAAGCCGGTCGACGCCTCCACGGGTCTGACCCACATCGGGGCGCGGGAGTACGAGCCGCAGAACGGCCGCTTCATCTCCGCGGACCCACTGATCGACTTCACCGATCCGCAGCAGATCAACGGGTACGCGTACGCCAACAACAGTCCGGTCACCATGGCGGACCCGACCGGCTTCAAGCCCGATGAATGCGCCCTCATCGGCGTCCAGTGCAGGCTGAAGGACAACGGTGGCTGGGAGTCCAAGCCCACCAAGACCTACCGGACCTACTACCAGCTCGACAAGACACCGGCGCAGCGGAAGGCCATCCAGTACCGGTCGCGGGCCGACGTCGAGAAGAGCTTCGCCGTTCAGGCCGCCAAGGAACTCGGCAAGATCCTCTCGGACGAGCTGGGCATCACCGACGCCCTCGACTGCTTCTCCACCGGCAGCCTCGGCTCCTGCGGCGCCACGATTCTGAACGTCGTCACGAGCGCGATCGGCGCGAAGATCGGCCAGTTGGCGAAGAAGTATGTGTGGCACTGGAAGAAGGGCATCGCGCTCGCCAAACGGATCTGGGGCCTGCTCGGCAAGCTCAAGAGCAGCTACGGCAAGTGGCGCAGCCTGGACAAGAAGGCCGACAAACTGGAGGACGCGGCCGCGAAGGGGTGTCCCAGCTCGAACAGCTTCACACCGGGCACCAAGGTGTTGATGGCGGACGGCAGTACCAAATCCATCCGGGACGTCGACATAGGCGACGAGGTCCTCGCCACCGACCCGAAGACCGGTAAGACGAAGGTCAGAACGGTCACGGCGGAGATCAAGGGCAAGGGCACCAAGCACCTGGTCAAGGTCACCATCGACACCGACGGCAACCGGGGCACCAAGACCGCCTCGGTCACAGCCACCGACGGACACCCCTTCTGGGTACCGGAGTTGGCCGAGTGGATCGACGCGACGGACCTGCGATCCGGCCAGCTACTGCGCACGAGCGCCGGCTCGTACGTCCAGATCACGGCGGTCGAGAGGTGGACACAACAGGCGTCGGTCCACAACCTCACGGTTGCGGATCTGCATACGTACTATGTGGTGGCGGGGGTCACTTCGGTACTCGTTCACAACTGCAACACGACGGTATATCGATTGCAGACGGATCACCCAGATAGTCAGCGCCTTTCGGTAGATGGTGATGGGGGCGTCTCGATCAATGGTGACGGAATGCTGCATCTGAACATGAGCGGGAACATTGCACACACAGAGCAATTCCGCGGCTCGGGTGGTCAAATCGTCGCTTTCGATGTTCCGAGTTCGTATGTGGCTCAGGTTCGCTCAGCTGCAATCGACCAGCGTCGTCCATCTGGTATGAGCAGGCGACAGTGGAACATCTTCTCGTCGGGGCGTCCGCAGATTGATGATCCAGGCAAGGGGCCAGATTTGTACGGGCTTCCATCGGAGATGTTCCCCGGGCTCTTGGGTGCGATAATTCCAGGATCGGGGAGAGTGCTGTGATCGGCCTCTGGAACGGATCGCAGGTGATAGAGAGATGACGGGAACCGTCGAGGAAGAGCTTGGTCGGCTGTGGGTTCGCCCTATGGTGCCGCCAGTTGGTCCGCTGGCAGTGTTTCATGTGGAAGTTGGGCGATGGGAAGAAGTGGAATGCTTTGCCCGTCGCGTTCGAGGGCTCGTCGCTGCCGGGGTAGAAATTTCCCGGCACGGAGACTTCGAACTGGATCAACTTCCAGAAGATGTCCTTCCGGCATGGGCTAGAGGTGGTGATTTCTCTGAGGTGCACAGGGACGCCCGCCTCCGGTATTCCTTGCATCGTGGAGAAGAGGAGTGGACGGCGCAGGATATTCTGTTCTCATTCGAGCCGAAGCAGAGGCGTTGGAAATGGTGGGATGTGACTCTACTTGGTGGGAATTTGCTCCAGGTGTGGGTGGATTCCCTGGGAGAGCCAGTCTTCGCCTGCGACGAGCTGAGATGGATTCTCTATCTCAGCGGCGCTCATGCCGTCGTTGGGCCGTCGCTATTGTCGCCTGATCTTTGGGGGCATGAGCGGTCGGCTGGCATCGACGTGGGGTCCGCGAGCTCGGGCTGATCTGATTCGGCATCCCTCATGCAAATCTGAAGCCCCGCCAGGTGCGTCCTGGCGGGGCTTCAGCGTGGTCTGACGGCAGTAGTTGACGGCAACGTCAGCGGACGTGGACCGCGCAGAGCGGTAGGTCGTCGTCGCCGTCGTCGGGCTGGCCAGTGGTCTCCTCGGGGTTGCGGAGGGCGTAGCCGAGGAGGTCGATGGCGTCGCGCTGGAGGCGCAGTCGGACGTGGGCGTAGACGGTGGCGGTGACGCCGATGTGGGCATGGCCGAGGAGTTCCTTGATCACGACGAGTTCGACGCCCTGTTCTAGGCCGCGCGCGAGCTGCAAAAGCGCTTCGGCATCGCCAGTTCCACGGTCCAAAACGCCCTGCGGCTGCTCAAGGAGGAGGGGCTGATCTACTCGGTCCTGGGCCGGGGCAGCTACGTCCGAGCGCCGAAGCCGATGGCACCCACCGAAGCGAAGGCAGACGCCGTCGAGGAAAACAAGGTCGATCCTGGCGAGTCCGATCCTGAGTACATCGGTCTCGGCGACCTCCGACGCGGTTGGCAGGCCGCCGACAGTCCTGCCGACGATCCGCGCCCCCCGTACGGGCGGACTGCGGACGAACTCCGCAAGCAGATCCAGGACGGCCGACTTGCGCCGGGCGCCAAGCTCCCGTCCGCCCGCGACCTGCAAGCTCAGTACGGCATCGCCAACTCCACCGCGCAGAACGCCCTGCGGGTCCTCAAGGAGGAGGGGCTGATCTATTCCGTGCAGGGCCGGGGCGTCTTCGTTCGCCAGCTCAGCCCGCGCGATCAGTTCCTCAAGCGCTACAACGAGGGGTTGGAGGAAATGGCGGCTCAGCGCCGTGCGGACGAGGAAGCGGTGCGGCTCAGCGGAAAGAGAGACGATGAAGTGGCCGCCGAACTCGCCGCCGCCGAGGAACGATTCACCAAGGCCAGCACCGAGTTCGAAGCCGCCACCGCCCACCGTGATGCCATGCGCGCCGTCATGGAGCAACGCAAGCGTCTCAGCGGCAACTACACGCCAGAAGAGACCGCCGCCAAGGCCCAGCGCCTGCACGACCGGCTGAACGAGGGCAGACGCCGACGCTGAACCGACCGCACGCGGTAGAGCGCCCGCACACGAGGCACCCAAGGCGAGCTGTTCAGAGTTTCTTTACTTGATCAAGGGCGCCCCGCTGACGCGGGCCGCCGCGCGCCGGCGGTCGGCGACCGCCGCCCGCTCCTGTCTGCCGCCCCGCTGGCGACGGCCGACGACTGCTCGGCGAGCAGAGCCCGGGAGCGTAGGCCGGACTACCAATCGGAAGCCCCGGTCCGACCGCCCAGCAGCAGAATGGCCGGGCACCTGAGAGGCCGCCCGGCGGGCTCGCGCCGTCCCGGACGCCCATGCTTGCTGCCTGGCTGGGGGCCGTGACGATGGAGACAACTGGGCTGATGCCGGTGCGGGGTTGAGCGAGACACACGTGGCGGGTGGTCGGTCGGCGCGCCCGCCGTCGTGGCTGACTTTCTGTGGCAGAGGCCAGAACCCCCATAGGCACGGCACGCACGGAGGGCCCGTCCCTGCCGGGGCTGATGAGGAGGGGGAGCCTCAATCGGATTCGCCCGGCAGGGACGGGAGACGGGTGGGTCAGCGCGGTGCGGCGCCTGGGCGAGCGAGGCGGGTCACGTCTGGCGCCAGGTCCGCCAGGGGCGGGTGATGACCTCCCGGTAGGTGTGGTGGGACGGGTTCTGGCCGCAGTGCCGCAGGACCCAGTCCTGCGGTTCGGCGAAGTCCTCGCTTGTCGGCGAGGCCTCTCCGTCCACGGCGCACTGCATCGCGTAAAGGACCGGCTCCGCGTCCGGCTCGCGGTCGGGCTGGAGCGTCCAGGTCTCGTAGCGCAGGACCGAGCGAGGGGTCACTGTCCCCACCTCCGGTTGGCCGCGGCCACCTTCGCGCTTAACTCCTCCATGGGAGTCGGCGTACGTACGTCCTCGGGCGGCACGTCCCACTCCCGGCCACCGCGCAGTGGCCGAAGCTGCACGTACGGCCCCACATGCCCCATCACCACGCCCACCTTGCCGCTCCGCCGGTCGACCACCAGGGCGCCGGCATCGGGCGAGACGCTGTGCCCGTCGGCATCTGGGGTGGGGGCCGTCATCGTGACCACCCCGGCGAGGCGGCGCGCGACCGGGCGTCCAGTCGCAGGGCAGGAACACATGGGGTGTCGCTCATTCGCACGGTGACGCTCCTCGGCGGCGTTGATGCTGCCCCCGGGCCTGTTGGTGCCGCAGGGTCGGCACCGATCCTCACGCCGGTCACCGGGACGAAGGAACCTCCACCAAATCTCACTTCGGGACGTCCCGCACCGTGTAGAACGTCCCTAGTGCCGTCCTGAGACGAAGGGGGAGACTCGTGCCGAACGAGAGACTACGAGCCGTCATGGCGGCGGGAGGCTGGACGTACGCCGCACTTGCTCAGCAGGTCGAGATCGACCCCAAGTCGGTCGAGCGCTGGGTGAACCTCGGGCGCACCCCACGCCGTGCCACAGCCCTACAGGCGGCCAAAGCCCTGGGAGAAGACGTGCACGCTCTCTGGCCGGCGCTCCGCCAGGCCCGCCCCGCCCGCGCCATCAGCCCCGAACTGGTGGCGCTTTACGAGCAGCGGGCCGACATCCCCGTCTCGACGTTCACCGACCTGATGGCCCAAGCCCGGGAACGGATCGACATCCTCGTCTACGCGGCAGTCTTCCTCCACGAGGCGTACCCGCGGCTGAACGAACTCCTCACCGAACGCGCCGCCGAAGGCTGCACAGCCCGCATCGCGATCGGGGACCCCGACAGCGACAACGTCCAAGCCCGCGGCCAGGAAGAGCGGTTCGGCCACGGCATCGAATCCCGCTGCCGCCTCGCACTCATGCACTACAAGCCGCTCGCCGACACCCCCGGCATCGAAGTCCGCACCCACGGCACCACGCTCTACAACTCCCTCTACCGGGCCGACGACCAGCAACTCGTCAACGCACACGTCTGGGGCGTCAACGCCTACGCAGCCCCCGTGTGGCACCTTCGCCGTCACGAGACAGGCGGCATGTTCGACACCTACGCCGACAGCTTCGACGCCGTGTGGGCGACCGCAACCCCCGTACGAGAGGAAGACTGACCGTGGCCCGCACCGAGTACTACGACGACCCCAACGCACCCAAGCCGAACAGCATGGTCGTCGCCGCTTCCGCCGTCGTCACCGACGACCACGGGCGCATCCTCCTCCAGCGCCGCCGCGACAACGACCTCTGGGCACTGCCCGGAGGCGGCATGGACCTCACCGACTCCCTGCCAGGCACAGCCGTCCGCGAGGTCAAAGAGGAGACCGGCCTCGACGTCGAGGTCACCGGCCTGGTCGGCACCTACACCGACCCGAAACACATCATCGCCTACACCGACGGCGACGTCCGCCGCCAGTTCAACGTCTGCTTCACCGCCCGCATCACCAGCGGCCAGCTGGCAATCTCCGATGAGTCCACCGAACTCCGGTTCGTGCCGCCGGACGAGATCGAGCAGTTGCCGATGCACCACACCCAACGACTCAGGCTCCAACACTTCCTGGAACAGCGCGAAAAGCCGTACCTGGGCTGAACCGTCTGACGGCAGTAGCGACGGCAACAACCCCGCACAACCACGCACTTCACCGGACCAGCAAACCGCGCTTGACCTGCATAAAAGCAGGTAGATGGAGCCACGCAGCACACGTACTATGTGGTGGCGGGGCTCACTCCGGTACTCGTGCACAACTGCAACCTGGGTGACTATGCCGACAGTGTTCGCAACGAACCTGGGGCGAAGTTTGCCTCCGAGTACACATCTCCTTCAGGCGCGAAGTACTACGGCCGCAATAGGCACGGCCAGCAGGCAGAAGGGCCGTTGGTGGATGCACTCGAACGGACAGGTCACCATGGAGGGTGCGCGGAGGTGCATTGTCTGATTCAGGCGCAGGCGGCGGAGGGACCCGAGGCCATCAGGGGTGGAACCATGCGAACGGTAAGGACGCGGAATAACTCCATGCCGACATCGAATACGGATGGGCATGGTGAACCGGCTCACCCCTGTGGCCGTTGCGGCCGACTGCAGGAAGATCTGGAGATTGACTGATGTCCCTGATTCGCTTCGACTCGCTCAGCGAGGATCTTCTTGAGGCGCTTGTAGCGTCCGGATGGAGCACGGGAAGGAAGGTTGACGCTGGTCGATGGGTAAAGCCGTTGGAGGGTGAAGGGTACCGGGCTCACCCATTGGCTGAAGAAATCCTCGCTGCGCTGGGAGGGCTCTCGGTCGATCCGGTCAATCGAGTCGGTCCGAACTTCAGTAATGACGAGCCCTGCAATTTCGATCCATTCGCCGCTGGATCAGGGCAGCGTGATCTAGCGGAAGAGGTAGAGAGTGTTCTCGGTGGGGACTATTTCCCAATCGGTGAATGGCTCAGTTATTCAAGCGTATTCGTCGAGGCTGGGGGAAGGGTGGTTGCTGCTGGTATGGGCTGGATTTGGGAGCTCGGGTCCACCTTTGAAGACTCCTTGGAGTTGGCAGTCTGCGCGAATCGCCCGCTGGTCTGCCTGCACTCCGATCCGGGACTCGATCCTTGGCCGAGGCCCGATTCCCGTTAGCGAATCTCGGTCGCGTCGGGCATCGCCTGAGGGAGCTTCTGGTCGGGCTGACGGCAGTAGCTGACGGCAACGGCGGCGGACACAGCGGTGCCCGCAGCTTCTCGTCGCGCTGAGGACGGCGTCCGAGAAGCTGTGGAACATGAGAACGAATCAGGAGTTCTTGGGTGATACGTAGGGTCGGCAGGCGCCGTTGGCGGGGAATCGTCGTCGTGGCGCCGTTGCTGTTGGGCGTCGTCGGGTGCGGGGCCGGGTCCGGTGGGGGAGGCGCGGAGGAGGGGGACGGATCCCGTTCCGATGCCAAGGCTTCTGAGAAGGCAAATGTCTCGGGCGCGGGGGCGAAGGCCAACGGCTTCGGTGTCAAGGAGTTGCGAGAGGTGGCTCTCTCCGACGGCGACGTGGACGGGCGATCCGTGCGGCGCATGAACAACGGGCTGGCGGCCGCGATGGGTAAGGACAGCTCCATCGCCGATCCCGCGCGATGCCGACCGTTGGACAACATGCTGGCCTACGGCTCGAAGCCCGCTCCCAAGGCTTTCGTCCCCCTCTCTGTCGACATGAAGGGCTCCACGTTCGCCGACCCGAAGGGGACGAGCGTCGTCGTGGCCCTCTCCTCGCACGACCAGGCCGGCGCCAAGCAGGTGCTTGCACAACTGCGGACCGCGCTTGCGAAGTGCGGCAGTGGCTTCGAGAGCGTCAACGGCACCTACGACGAGGTGGACGAGCGCCCCGTCAGCGGGCTCGGCGACGAGGCGGTCTCGTATGTGATGTGGGGTGGCGTACAAGGGGAGAACGCCGGGGCGAGCTTCACCGTCGTGCGCAGTGGCGCGACCGTCGTGACCTTCAATGCCATCAACCTGGAGAAGCCCTGGGAAGTCGCCAAGCCCGACCCGGCGGTCGTCAAGGCCCAGTTGGCGAAGGTGGAGAAGGCGGCTCGCTGAGTCCTTGGGGTTGGGGTCAGGGGTGGGGCGTGGGGCCCTGCTTCGGCGGCTGGACGGTGCGGGCGCTCAGGGCCAGGTCGTTCGTCGCCGTGTAGTACGGCTTGATGCGGGTCGGGCCGTGGGTGGGGTGGGGGAGGTCGCGGGACGGGCGGGTGTCGGGCCTTTTGCGTTCGACCTGGTCTCCTGTGACGCGGCCGATGGGGATGGGGGATGCCGTGAGGGCCGGGTGCAGGTGGAGGTGCAGGTCCCAGAAGGTGGGGTCGGGGGCGGTGGTGTGGCGGCGGGCCAGGGCTTCGGCGTACGGGATCGTGAACTGGAATTTCGCGGAGTCCAGGACTCGTATCGGCATGGTGAAGTCGTGGGTGGGGTCCGTTGAGCGGGATGTTGCTGTGACGGTTGCTCCCTCCGGGGGGAGTTGGGTTGTGCCCAGGAGTGTTGCCGTCACCGTGGCCGATGTTTCGCTGATCAGGATGTGGTCCACCTCCGCGTGTGCGGGGCGCAGCCAGGTGCGTAGGGCCAGGTAGCCGTCGGACGTGGGGTAGGGGATCCAGGCCGACACGCCGCGCTCGTCGGTCACCGGGGGGAGGGTCAAGAGGGCTGCTGTTTCGACCAGTTCGGCTCGGAGGCGGTGGCGGTCGGTTGTGCCGCGTGGGACCACGTAGCAGTCCCAGCGGCCCTCCGGGAGGGTGTGGTCCGCCGTGCGGTCGAGGGTGGCGATGGTTTCCACGACTCGTGGTGCGACGGGGGTGGGGGGTGGTATGGGGAGGGTGATACCCCGGTGGGCGGGGTCCTTGCGGCGGCGTAGGACCACGTCCAGGGGGCCTTCGGGGAGTGTTCCGTGGGTCAGGCGGATGGCCACGCTGCCGTTGGGGGTCACCCGGGCCGAGGCGGTGGGGCGCGGTGGGCTCTGGGGGAGTGCCGTGGTGGCCGTCGGCGCGGGCGGGCGGGGCCTGCCCAGGGCGGCACGCAGGCGGATGGTGATGCGGCCGCCCCGGGGCTGCTCGGTGGTGCGGCGGCCCTGGGGGGCGGAGGTTCGGCGGCTCCCGGAGGTGGGGGTTCGGCGGCTCCCGGACGTAGAGGTTCGGCGGGCCCGAGACCCTTGGGCGCCGCCCTTCTTGTCCGACCAGGCCCCGTCCGCCAGCTCACCGATCAGCTCCTCATAGCGGTCCGCGATCTCCGAGGGCGCGTACGTCGCCGCCTTCGCCCGCGCCGCCGCGCCAAGGCGCGCCCGCAACCCCGCGTCCGCGATCAACGACGACAGCGCCGACGCGTACGCGTCCACCCCGCCGGACAGCGGCACCAGCACACCGTCCTCGCCGTGCGAGATGATCTCGGCCGGGCCGTGCGGGCAGTCCGTCGCGACGACCGGGACGCCGCAGTGCATCGCCTCGACGATCGTCATGCCGAACGACTCCATGTCGGAGGAGACCGCCGCGACGGCGCCCTTGGCCCACTCGGTCTCGATGGGGGCGGCCGGGCCCATGAGGAACGCCTGGTTGTAGAGGCCGAGTTCGTCGATCTGGCGGCGGAGCCGGGGTGCCTCCGGGCCGCGGCCGTAGATGCGCAGGGTCCAGTCTGGGTGTTCGGCGGACACCTTGGCGAAGGCGTTGATCAGGCGGTCGTACCGCTTCACGGCCACCAGCCGGCCCGCCGCCACGATCAGCTTGGAGTTCAAGGGGGACGGTTCGACGGCGGGGACGGTCACGCCGTTGGGTATGCAGAGGAGGCGGGCGCGCACGTCCGGGAGCGCGGCCCTGTAGAGCGCCGCGTCCGCCTCCGACACGGTGACGAAGGCGTCCAGGCCGGCGGCGATCGCGGCGTTCTGGTCCGTGCGGAGCTGGTCGCTGTGCGCGTCGTACGACAAGTGCTCCTGGCCGATGCGGAGATGGCCGCCGCGGCGGCTGCGCCGCTGTCCGTGCCGGGCCAAATAGCCGTTGAGGATCGGGCGCGTGGCTATGACCACGTCGGCGTCGGTCTGTTCCAGGTACGCGGCGATGCGCCGGTCGTGCAGCGCGGTGTAGCGCAGCCGCCCGAAGTCCACGCCCTTCTCGGGGAACATGCTGTTCCCGGTGGCGGTCAACTCGTGCGCTCCTTCGTACGAAGGGCTGTCCTCGCGCATGTCGATGAGGGACCGCAGGCGCACCCGCGGGTCGAAGGGCAACGACGTCTCCTCAGCGACCTTGTGGACGCTCATCACCTCCACGTCGTGCCGTACGGCAAGCGCCGCCGAGAGATTCGCCGTGGACCGGATGGTGCCGCCGATGCCGTACGCGTTGTGCAGCAGAAATGCGACCTTCACCTGTGGTGCCCCCCAAGAAAAACGACAGCGCGACGGACCCGTTTCCGTTGGTCGGTCGGAAACGAGGCCGCATTTAGTTCATATGGGGTGATGGGGTGTCAACGGTGGGAAGAAATGGGGGTAATTCGGTCTCCTGTGCCACCGCCCGCGCGACTGCCTGTGCCACTGCCCGCGCGACTGCCTGCGCGACTGCCTGCGCGACCGCCCGCGCCGCCGCCGCAGCGCCCCGCTTCCGTTGCATCTGTCGCAACTCACCTCATCTGTAAGTGTTTGCGACCGTCAAGTGCGATGTGCGTTTCGCTCAGTGGAACTGCCTGGACTCCCGCTGTGGCCGCCTCATATGGTGGCGATCCCTCAGATGTCCTTTACAGGAGTTCACTTTGCTGTATCGAAAGAACGTCCTGCGGTTCGGCGTGCCCGCCGCCGTGCTCGCGCTCGCCCTCACCGCGTGCGGCGGCGGTGACGACGACTCCGGCAAGTCCGGCAAGTCCGATGGCAAGTCGAAGCCGGAGGCGGCCGCCTCCAAGACCGCCGCGCCCGAGGCGGGGGGTGCGCTCGCCGCGGGGGAGAGCGCCACCGGCAAGGTGGAGGAGGGCGACGCCAAGGTCACGTACGACGTCGTCGCGCAGAAGGTCGACGTGGGCACCGAGGCCGACACCAAGAAGCTGGTGCAGGACCCGAAGAAGGCCAAGGGCATGGTCCCGGCCGTCGCCCACCTGAAGTTCACGCACAAGGCCGGCGCCGCCGTGACCGAGACCCCGGACGCGGCCGACGAGACCGAGATCTGGGCGGACGGCCGCCGCGGCGGACTGGTCATCGGCGCCTCCGAGGACGCCGCGGGCTGCGACGACCCGCTGGGGATCGAGGGCTGGAAGACGGGCGAGAGCCACGTCCTCTGCGAGACGTACCTGGTGCCCAAGGGCTCGAAGAGCCTGGAGGTCCACTGGGGCGAGGAGGACAAGGACCCGTACGTCTGGAAGTTCGCCGGGAAGTAGCCGGGGAGCGGCAAGGGAGCGGCAGGGAAGTAGCCGGGAGTCGGTCGGGCTCAGGGGGCGCAGCGCCTCTGGGCCCGCCATGCCGATATCCCCCTATCAGGGGTTATCGTGGAGATTGTCGCCCACTACAACGGGTGAGCGCTCAACCCGTGCTCGACCCCGGCCCGGCCGCGGCCCTGTCCCGTCCACCCGGACGCGCTTCGGCCCTCACAGACGGCCTCCACCCCGAGGATGACCTTCCCCCTCCGGGAGCCCCCGCTTGACCAGGGGAGATGCCCCTCCGCAAGCGGAAGGTAACCCAATTTCATACCCGCCGTACCAGTCAGACATGCGCACGCGGGCCAGCTTTCTTACCTCAATCTGGCTGAACTTTTGTTGATCGAGGCTTAGTTGACCCGTGCATCGCCCTACCCTTCACAGGGTGAACCAATTGATGTCCCGCGAGTCAGAAGCCGAGTCAGAAGCCGAGTCCGCTCCCGGAGAGCTGCCCGGCGCGCTGCCCGAAGCGCTGCGCGCCGAACTCATCGCCTTCCGCCGCGACTTGCACATGCACCCCGAGCTGGGCAACCAGGAGTTCCGCACCACCGCGGCCCTCAAGGCCCGCCTGGAGCGCGCAGGGCTCGCGCCCCGCGTACTCGGCTCCGGGACCGGACTCGTCTGTGACATCGGGGGCAAACCGGGCACCGGTGACGACACCCCCGCCCGCCCCGTCCTCGCCTTCCGCGCCGACATCGACGCCCTCCCCATCCCCGACACCAAGACGGGCGTGCCCTACCGCTCCACCGTCCCCGACCGCGCCCACGCCTGCGGCCACGACGTGCACACCACCGTCCTCCTCGGCGCCGGGCTCGTCCTCGCCGAGCTGGCGAAGAGCGGTCTGCTCCCGCAGCCCGTGCGGCTGATCTTCCAGCCTGCCGAGGAGGTCCTGCCGGGCGGTGCCGCGGACGCCGTCGAGTTCGGCGTGCTCGACGGCGTCGGCCGCATCATCGCCGTGCACTGCGACCCCCGCGTGGACGCGGGCCGCATCGGCCTGCGGCACGGGCCCATCACGTCCGCCTGCGACCGCCTGGAGGTCGCCCTCGACGGCCCCGGCGGCCACACCGCGCGCCCGCACCTGACGACCGACCTGGTCTCGGCCGTCGCCAAGGTCGTCACCGAGGTACCCGCCCTGGTGTCCCGCCGCGTCGACGCCCGCTCCGGGCTCTCCGTCACCTGGGGCCGCGTCGAGGCCGGCCACGCGTGCAACGTCATCCCGCAGCACGCCGAGCTCTCCGGCACCGTCCGCTGCCTCGACATCGGCGCCTGGCGGCAGGCACCCGACGTCGTGCACGGCGCCATCCAGGAGATCGCCGACCTCTACCGCGCCAAGTCGGTGGTCAACTACGTCCGCGGCGTCCCGCCCGTGGTCAACGAGCCGGGCGTGACGGACCTGCTGCGGGACGCCATGACCGCCCGCCGTGGCCACGACTCCGTCGAGGACACCGAACAGAGCCTAGGCGGCGAGGACTTCTCCTGGTACCTGGAGCACGTGCCGGGCGCCATGGCCCGCCTCGGCGTCCGCACCCCGGGCGAGCGCGGCGTACGCGATCTGCACCAGGGCGACTTCGACGCCGACGAGCACGCCATCACCGTCGGCGTCGAGCTCTTCACCGCCGCCGCCCTCCTCGACGCCGCCACCCGCTCCGCCTGACGGAAGCCGGCACCCCGTATCCAGCCCCCTGTATCCACCACCCCGTATCCACCACCCCGTTTTTACGCCCGTGTAACCCGGCTTACGCGGGCGTAATGCGTTCCTCCATGATCCGCCACGAATCGATAACGGCCATGGCCGAACCCGTTCCCCTCCCTTTCTACGCGCGTTAATGTGCGCCGAAATCAGCGCCCACCACGGTGCGTTGGGGAACGTAAGGGGTGCGTCCAGTGCTTCCAGTACGTCCAGAGAAACCAGTGGCCCGCCTGTTCGTGGCAGTGGCCGCCCTCGCGCTCCTGGCCACCGCGTGCGGTGAGACCAGCAGCGACGCCGCCAAGGACGACGGCGACGGCGGCAAGGGCAACAGCAGTTCCGGCGAGTACGACGCCAAGGGCATAGGCCTCGCGTACGACATCGGCGGCCAGGGCGACCAGTCCTTCAACGACGCCGCGTTCACCGGCTACGAGCGCGCCCGCAAGGACTTCAAGATCGGCGGCGTGGACATGGAGCCCGGCGACGGCGAGTCCAGCGCCGACAAGACCCAGCGCATCGAGCAGCTCGCCCGGCAGGGCTACAACCCGGTGATCGGGGTCGGCTTCATCTACGCGCCCGCCATTCAGGAAGTGGCGAAGAAGTACCCGAAGACCACCTTCGGGATCGTCGACGACAACACCGTCAAGGCCGAGAACGTGGCCGATCTCGTATTCCACGAGGAGCAGGGCTCGTATCTCGCAGGCGTCGCCGCCGCGAAGGCGACCAAGGTCAAACACGTCGGATTCATCGGCGGCGTGGACATCCCGATCATCCACAAATTCGAGGCCGGGTTCGTGCAGGGCGTGAAGTCGGTCGACCCGAAGATCAAAATCGAGAAGCGGTATTTGACGGAGAAGCCGGAGGAGGGCGGGTTCGCCAGCCCCGACAAGGGCCAGGACGCCGCGAGCGGCCAGCTCGAAGCCGGGGCCGACGTGCTCTACCACGCGGCCGGGCTCTCCGGCCAGGGCGTGATCCAGGAAGCCGGGTCGCAGAAGGTGTGGGCGATCGGCGTCGACTCCGACCAGTACGAGCAGAAGGCCCTCGCCAAGTACAAGAAGTACATTCTCGGCTCGGCCCTCAAGGACGTAGGCGGTGCGGTGTACGACCTCACGAAGTCCGTCGTCGACGGAAAGCCCATGACCGGCACCCAGCGGTACGACCTCAAATCGGGGCGGGTCGGCTTCTCCGACTCCAACCCCGCGTACAAGGACATGAAGGACGTAGTGGCCGCCGTCGAGCAGGCCAAGAAGGACATCATCAGCGGCAAGGTGGAGGTCAAGACCCGGCCTTGATCCGGGTTTTGTGTGGTGTGTCCGACGTCGTACGTATAACGGCGTCGGACACCCGCGGAGGCGTCGTACGTATAACCCGTTGCGCCCCGGTGAATCCGCCGCAGTTCAGGGCTCCCTGGGCTGCCGCACCCGGTCGTCATCCGCCGGACGTCTGGTGGCCACAGCTCGATAACGGACCGGACAGAAGGGTTCTTATGTCAGGTCTACGCGCGTTACGCTGCGGCGAAATCAGCGCCGGGTGAGGCGCACTGCACGTACGTGGCACGTCGTACGTGACACGCAGGTGTCCCAGATCCACACGTCACGTACGTCACTCACGTCCTTGTACATAAGGAGTTCGTCTCTATGCGCCGGGTGTCCCGAATAGCGCTCGCCACTGCCGCGACCGCCGCTCTCGCCGTTTCCGCCACCGCCTGTGGCGGTACCTCCAGTGACGCCGCCAAGAGCGAGGACGGCGGCAAGAGCAAGGGCGTCGCCATCGCGTACGACGTCGGCGGCAAGGGCGACCAGTCCTTCAACGACGCCGCGACGGCCGGCATGGACAAGGCAGCCAAGGACCTCAAGGTCGGCAGCAAGGCCGTGGAGCCCACCGACGGCGAGTCCGACGCCGACAAGGTGCAGCGCCTGACCGAGCTGGCCAAGCAGGGCTACAACCCGGTGATCGGTGTCGGCTACGCGTACGCGCCCGCCGTCAAGGAGGTCGCCGAGAAGAACCCGAAGGTCACCTTCGGCATCGTCGACGACGCCACCATCGACGCCGACAACGTCGCCGACCTGGTCTTCAACGAGGAGCAGTCCTCGTACCTGGCCGGTGTCGCCGCCGCCAAGGCCACCAAGACCAAGATCGTCGGCTTCGTCGGCGGCGTGGACAACCCGCTGATCCGCAAGTTCGAGGCGGGCTTCGTCCAGGGAGTCCAGGACACCGACAAGTCGGTCAAGGTCAAGCGCCAGTTCCTCACCGACAAGGCCGAGGACGGCGGCTTCTCCAGCCCGGACAAGGGCAAGGAGGCGGCCAGCGGTCAGATCGAGGGCAAGGCCGACGTGGTCTACCACGCTGCCGGTCTCTCCGGTCAGGGCGTCATCGAGGCCGCCGCCGCCAAGAAGGTGTGGGCGATCGGTGTCGACTCCGACCAGTACAAGCAGAAGCCCCTCGCCAAGTACAAGAAGTACATCCTGACTTCGGCCACCAAGGACGTCGCCGGCGCGGTGTACAACCTGGTGAAGTCGGTGAAGGATGGCAAGGCCGAGGGCGGCGTCGTCCGCGCGGACCTCAAGTCCGGCGGTGTCGGCCTCGCCGACTCGAACCCCGAGTTCAAGAACATGAAGGACCTGCAGGCCGAGCTGAAGAAGGCCGAGCAGGGCATCACCAGCGGCAAGATCAAGGTCAAGACGACGCTGTAATGGCGGCGTTACGGCGGCGGAACGGGGTGTGAGGAGGATGCTTCCTCGCGCCCCGTTCGCGCGGCCGAGCCGCCCCCTCAAGCACCTTGCTTTTCCCGGGAGTTGAGCCCGGGACCCCCAGCCGACAAGACAGGGCCAGGTCACACCGCGTGTGCGGCGCAGGCCCCTTTCCTTAGTGGGTGTCGGACACCCCCTAGTCCCCGAGGAGAGTGCGCCATCGACGCGTCCACCAGCCCTCCGCCCACCGACCGGTCCGACGCGACGGCCTGTGCCGTCGAACTCGCGGGCATCACCAAGCGGTTCCCCGGCGTCGTGGCCAACCACGACATCCACCTGAGCGTCCGCAAGGGCACCGTGCACGCCCTCGTCGGCGAGAACGGCGCCGGCAAGTCGACCCTGATGAAGATCCTCTACGGCATGCAGAAGCCGGACGAGGGCACCATCGCCGTCGACGGGACCCAGGTCTCCTTCTCCAGCCCCGCCGACGCCATCGCGCGCGGCATCGGCATGGTGCACCAGCACTTCATGCTGGCCGACCAGTTGACGGTCCTGGAGAACATCGTGCTCGGCAGCGAGAAGCTGTACGGCATCGGTGCCGGGGCCCGCCGCAAGATCGCCGAGCTGTCCGACCGGTACGGACTCGGGGTGCGCCCCGACGCGTACGTCGAGGACCTCGGCGTCGCCGACCGCCAGCGCGTGGAGATCCTCAAGGTCCTCTACCGCGGCGCCACCACCCTGATCCTCGACGAGCCGACCGCCGTCCTGGTCCCGCAGGAGGTCGACGCGCTCTTCGACAACCTGCGCGAGCTCAAGTCCGAGGGCCTGTCCGTCATCTTCATCTCGCACAAGCTCGGTGAGGTCCTCTCCGTCGCCGACGACATCACCGTCATCCGGCGCGGTACGACGGTGGGCACGGCCGTCCCGTCGCAGACCACCGCGCGCCAGCTCGCCGAGCTGATGGTGGGCAGCGAGCTGCCGACGCCGGAGACCGCTGAGTCGACGGTCACCGACCGGCCGATGATCGAGGTCGAGGGCCTGAAGCTGCTCGCCGACGGCGACTCGGGCCGGGCGCTGCTCGACGACATCTCCTTCACCATCCACGAGGGCGAAGTGCTCGGCCTCGCGGGCGTCGAGGGCAACGGCCAGACCGAGCTGATCGACGCCCTCATCGGCCTCAAGCACGCCGACTCTGGCGTCATCCGCATGGCCGGCGAGGACATCACCGACCGGTCGACGCGCAGGCGCCGCGAGGGCGGCGTCGGCTACATCCCCGAGGACCGCCACCGCCACGGCCTGCTCCTGGAGTCCCCGCTCTGGGAGAACCGCATCCTCGGCCACGTCACCGAGCACCCCAACACCCGGGGCAAGGGCGGCTTCTGGCTCGACATCAAGGGCGCGCAGGCCGACACCCGGCGCATCGTCGAGGAGTACGACGTGCGTACGCCCGGCATCGACGTCACCGCGGCCTCGCTGTCCGGCGGCAACCAGCAGAAGCTGATCGTCGGCCGCGAGATGAGCCACAAGCCGCGCTTCCTCATCGCCGCCCACCCCACGCGCGGCGTGGACGTCGGCGCGCAGGCGCAGATCTGGGACCAGATCCGCGAGGCGCGCCGCGAGGGCCTCGCGGTGCTCCTGATCTCCGCCGACCTGGACGAGCTGATCGGCCTGTCCGACACCCTCCGCGTGATCTACCGGGGCCGCCTGGTCGCCGACGCCGACCCCGGGTCGATCACGCCGGAGAAGCTGGGCTCGGCGATGACGGGCGCGGCGTCCGGCCACCTGGAGCAGACACAGGAGTCCGCCGGAGCCCCGGCGGCGAAGGCAGCGGCACAGCAAGCGGCACAGGAAACGGCAGACGCAGCAGCCGAAGCCCCGGAGGACGAGGCCCGATGAAGAAGTTCGACAAGGAGCGCCTGCTCCTCGCGGTGGCCGGTCCGGTCATCGCGCTCGTCGCGGCCATGGTGCTGACCTCGGTCGTCCTGGTCGCCTCGGGCAAGAGCCCGATCGAGCCCTACAGCCTGATGTTCGAGCAGGCCACGTTCTCCGACGTGCAGGTGCTCATCATCAACGAGGCCGGGATGTACTACCTGGCGGCGCTCGCCGTCGCCATCGGCTTCCGGATGAACCTGTTCAACATCGGTGTGGACGGCCAGTACCGCCTCGCCGCGATGATGACCGCGGTCGTCGGCGCGCACGTCTCACTGCCCGCAGGACTCCAGATCCCGCTCCTCATCCTGGTCGCCATGCTCACCGGCGCCTTCTGGTCGGGCATCGCGGGCATCCTGAAGACCACCCGCGGCGTCAGCGAGGTCGTCGCCACGATCATGCTGAACGCGATCGCGACGAGCGTCATCGCCTACCTCACGCTCGACGAGAACTTCGGCGTCCCGGTCGGCAACAACAACACCACCGGCGTCATGCACAAGTCCGGCTGGTTCCCCGGCATCGACATGGGCGACTCCGGCGAGATCTACGGCTTCGTGATCGTCGCCGCCCTCGCGGGCGTCCTGTACTGGCTGATCCTCAACCGCACCCGCTTCGGCTTCGACCTGCGCGCCACCGGCGCCTCGCAGTCCGCGGCCGCCGCCTCCGGCGTGAACGCCAAGCGCATGGTGCTCACCGCCATGCTGATCTCCGGCGCGGTCGCCGGTCTCGCGGGCCTGCCGATCCTCCTCGGCGACGTACACACCTACAGCCTGAGCTTCCCGACCGGACTCGGCTTCACCGGCATCGGCATCGCCCTGCTCGGCCGCAACAGCCCGGTCGGCATCGCCCTCGCGTCCCTCCTCTGGGCCTTCCTCGCCAAGGCGTCCCAGGCCCTCGACTACGAGGGGTACGACAAGGAGATCGCGGTCATCATGCAGGGCGTGATCGTGATCGCGGTCGTCGTCTCGTACGAGGCCGTACGCAACTGGGGCCTGCGTCGGCAGCAGCAGCGCGTCGGTGAGGAACTGGCCGCCGCGGCGCGCGCGGCGGGCGAGAGCAATGGCAACAACGACACCGTGAAGGAGGTGGCTGCCCGATGAGCACGGCAACCGTCACCAAGGCCGCGCCCGCGAAACCCGCGCCGGGCCGCCGCCGCATCTCGCTCCCCGTCCTGCTCCTGATCATCGCGGGCGTCCTCGTCCTGACCTCCGTGGTCCGGCTGATCACCGACGCCCACGGCATCACCTCCACCGGCCAGATGTCCGGCGCCCTGCGCCTGGCCGTGCCGATCGGCCTCGCGGGCCTCGGCGGCCTGTGGGCCGAGCGCGCGGGCGTGGTCAACATCGGCCTCGAGGGCATGCTGATCCTGGGCACCTGGTTCGGCGCCTGGGCGGGCTTCCAGTGGGGCCCGTGGGTGGGCATCGTCTTCGGCGTCCTCGGCGGGGCGCTCGGCGGGCTGCTGCACGCGATCGTCACGGTCACGTTCAACGTCAACCACATCGTCTCCGGTGTGGCCCTGAACATCCTGGCCCTCGGCACCACCCGCTACCTCTCCACCTTCGCCTTCGAGGGCGAGGAGGGCGGCACGTCCAAGCAGTCGCCGGGCGTGGACTCACTCGGCAAGTTCTCGGTGCCGGGCCTCTCGGACTGGCTCCAGGACCTCAACGACAAGCACTGGTTCCTGGTCTCGGACATCGCGGGCCTGCTCGGCGGTCTGCTCACCGACGTCTCGCCGCTCACCCTCATCGCCGTCGCGATGGTGCCGCTGAGCTGGTTCGTCCTGTGGCGTACGTCGTTCGGCCTGCGCCTGCGCTCCTGCGGCGAGAACCCGGTCGCGGCGGAGTCGCTCGGCGTCAACGTCTACAAGTACAAGTACCTGGCGGTCGTGATCTCCGGCGGCCTCGCGGGCCTCGGCGGCGCGTTCCTCTCCCTGGTGGCCTCCAACATCTACCTGGAGGGCCAGACCGGCGGCCGCGGCTACATCGGCCTCGCCGCCATGATCTTCGGCAACTGGATGCCCGGCGGACTCGCGCTCGGTGCCGGCCTGTTCGGTTACACCGACAGCCTGAAGCTGCGGGGCGGCGGCACGAATGTCCACGCCCTGCTCCTGCTCATCGCCATCCTTCTCCTCATCGGCGCGGCCTACCTGATCTGGCGCAAGCGCTACGTCCCCGCGGTGATCACCGCGGTGGTCTCGGCGCTGATGTTCCTCTGGTACGGCCTCACCGACGAGGTGCCGAACCAGGTCGTCACGGCCACTCCGTACGTCGTGACCCTGCTGGTGCTCTCACTCTCCGCCCAACGCCTGCGGATGCCGAAGGCGGACGGGATGCCGTACCGGAAGGGACAAGGGAAATGACCGCTGCCGCGGACGTCGACTGGGACGCGCTCAGGGAGGCGGCACGGGACGCCATGTCCCGTGCGTACGCGCCCTACTCGGGCTTCCCGGTCGGCGCCGCGGCCCGCGCCGACGACGGCCGCACCGTCACCGGCTGCAACGTCGAGAACGCCTCGTACGGCCTCGGCCTGTGCGCCGAGTGCGGCCTGATCTCCCAGCTCCAGCTCACCGGGGGCGGCCGCCTCACGCACTTCACCTGCGTGGACGGCAAGGGCGACATCCTGATGCCGTGCGGCCGCTGCCGCCAGCTCCTGTACGAGTTCGGCGGCCCGGGGCTCTTGCTTGAGACGTCGTCCGGGGTGCGTTCCCTGGGCGACATGCTGCCGGACGCGTTCGGTCCGGAACGCCTGAACTGAGAAGGGCCCCCGCCGAGTTGGCGGGGGCCTTTCCGCGCGCTCGCTCTATGCGCGTAGAGTCACGATCCACGTACGACTGTCATTGCCGGAAGGGACATGCCATGGACGTCATCTCCATCATCCGTACGAAGCGGGACCGGGGCGAACTCAGCGGTGAGCAGATCGACTGGGTGATCGACGCGTACACGCGCGGTGCCGTGGCCGACGAGCAGATGTCGGCCCTGGCGATGGCGATCCTCCTGAACGGCATGAACCGGGGGGAGATCGCCCGCTGGACGGCGGCGATGATCGCGTCCGGCGAGCGCATGGACTTCTCGTCCCTCGCCCGCCCGACCGCGGACAAGCACTCCACGGGCGGCGTCGGCGACAAGATCACGCTCCCTCTCGCACCCCTGGTGGCGGCCTGCGGCGCGGCGGTCCCGCAGCTCTCCGGCCGCGGCCTCGGCCACACCGGCGGCACCCTGGACAAGCTGGAGTCGATCCCCGGCTGGCGGGCCCTGCTCTCCAACGAGGAGATGCTGAACGTACTGAACGACGCGGGCTCGGTGATCTGCGCGGCGGGCGACGGCCTGGCCCCCGCGGACAAGAAGCTGTACGCGCTCCGCGACGTCACCGGCACCGTCGAGGCCATCCCCCTCATCGCCTCCTCCATCATGTCCAAGAAGATCGCCGAGGGCACGGGCTCGCTCGTCCTGGACGTGAAGGTGGGCACCGGCGCCTTCATGAAGACCCTGGACGACGCCCGCGAACTGGCCTCCACGATGGTGGGCCTCGGCACCGACCACGGCGTCCGCACGGTGGCCCTCCTCACGGACATGTCCACGCCGCTCGGCCTGACGGCCGGCAACGCCCTCGAAGTCCGCGAGTCGGTCGAGGTCCTGGCGGGCGGCGGCCCCGCCGACGTCGTCGACCTGACCCTCGCCCTGGCCCGCGAGATGCTCGCGGCGGCGGGCCTGCCGGACGCCGACCCGGCGAAGGCCCTCGCCGACGGCTCCGCGATGGACGTCTGGCGCCGCATGATCGCGGCCCAGGGCGGCGACCCGGACGCCGACCTGCCCGTGGCCCGCGAGACCCATGTCGTCACGGCCCCCGCCTCCGGCGTCCTCACCCGCCTCGACGCGTACGACGTCGGCGTGGCCGCCTGGCGCCTCGGCGCGGGCCGGGCCCGCAAGGAGGACCCGGTCCAGGCGGGCGCGGGCGTCTCCCTGCACGCGAAGCCGGGCGACTCCGTCGTGGCGGGCCAGCCCCTCCTCACCCTCCACACGGACACCCCCGAGCGCTTCGAGTACGCCCTCAAGTCCCTGGAGGGCGCGTACGACGTGGCGCCGGCGGGCACGGAGTTCTCGGCGCGGCCGATCGTGCTTGAGCGGGTGTCGGCCTGACGCCGAGGGTCGAAGGCAGGCTGACCGCTCACTCCACTCACTCCACCGGGACGGCCAGCACCAGCGGGATCTCGCGGGCCGTCGCGGTGCGGTAGTCCGCGTACGAGGGCATCGCGGCGATGACGACCGGCCACAGGCGGGCCACCTCGGCCGCCGTGGCCGGTCGGGCGGTCGCGGTGAAGGTGGCGGTGCCGACCTGGAGGGAGACCTCCGGGTCGGCCAGCAGATTCAGGTACCAGGCCGGGTGGCGGTCCCCGCCCGCGTTGGACGCGGTCAGGACGTACGCGTCCCCGTCCCTCACATACGCCAGTGCCGTGCGGCGCAGCAGGCCGGACTTGCGGCCCCGGGTGGTCAACAGCAGGTCGTTCACCCCAGGTCGGGGCCGTCCGCCGGTCTCCTCGAAGCGCCGGATGTGGTCGGCGACCCAGGGCGTCGGATTGTCGTGGACCGTGCCCGTCATGCCGCGACCACCCCGACGTGCGCCCGGTGCAGCGTGGGCGCCTCGACTTCGTCGAGCAGCGCGAGGGCGAAGTCCCGGGGTGTGACCCGACTGTCGGCGTCACCCGGGGAGACTGCGTACGCGCCCGACGACTCGCCCTCGTGATCGAAGTCGCCCGCCGGGCTGAGCACCGCCCAGTCGAGGGCCTGCGGCGCGGCCGTCCGCAACGCTTCCGTCCCGGCCCCGTGACCGAGGTAGAACTCCCGCCACTCCTGCGGGTACCCGGGGGTGTCCATCAGCAACTCCCCGGAGGCGGTGGGCAGTACGGAGGCGAGGCCGACCGTCACCAGTCGCGTGACGTCCGCCGCCACCAGTCCCTCGGCGAGGGCGCGGGCGACGGCGGGGAAGAACTCGCCGGGGCGCGCGCCGGGGTCGTACACGGCGACGACCGCCGCGTCGTGCCCGGCGGCGAGCCGCGCGACGACCGCCGGGTCGGTCACCTCGCCGTCGGCCCGCGTGGCCTCGGTGACGTCGTGCCCCCGCCGCCGGGCCTCCGCCACGGCCGCCCGGCCTATCCGGCCGCCCGACCCGAACACGACGATCCTGCTGCTCTTCGCTGTCTCTGTCATGGCCGGGAGCCTAGGCCGATGGCTGGTTTCCGATCGGATACCGCCGTACGGTACGGATCATGAAGAAGCCGCAGGCTGAACGGGCCGGACGGGTTGAACGGGCCCCGCTGGACCCCGAGATGTTCGACCCCGTGTGCCCGTCCCCCCTGGTCCCGTTCCGCGTCGGCGACAAGTGGGCCCCGATGATCCTGCGCTGCCTCCAGGACGGCCCCCGCCGCTTCTCGGAACTGAAGATCCCGCTGCGCGGCATCACGTCCAAGTCCCTGACCCAGTCCTTGCGGGGCTTGGAGCGAGCTGGCTTCCTGGCACGGGAGGAACAACACGGCGGAACGGAACGCCGTGTGGAGTACGCCCTGACCGCGCTGGGCCGAGGCCTCCTCGACCCGCTGGACGCGGCGTGCGAGTGGACGAGGGAGCACTGGGACGAACTGATCGAGGCCCAGGAAGCGGCGCTTGCCGGAGCGGAGTCCGGGCACCGGTGACCCTCGTCTGGGGCTCCGCCCCTTTCCCCCTGTCGGCGCTCCGCGCCTCGTCCTCAAACGCCGGACGGGCTGGACCTAGCCGGCGGGGCCGTATCTTGCCGGTGCGGCTGGGTTGTTTTAGCCCGTCCGGCGTTTGAGGACGAGGCCGTTCAGGCCGATACGGGGGTCCGGGGGCGGAGCCCCCTGCCCGCGGCGGAGCCGCTGATTGATGCAGTGGGAAGGGGCGGGGTTGGGGAAAACTTCACTCCGGCAACAACCGCCCCCGCCTCCCCAGCAGAAACTTCTTGAACGCCGCCACCGGTGCCGTGTCCGGGTGCCCCTCCAGCCACGCCACCCCGATCTCGCGGACGGCCCGCTGCCCGGTGACGGTGAGCTCGACGACGCCGGGGCGAGCCACGGCGGGCGGCGGGAGCAGCGCCACACCGAGCCCCGCCGCCACCAACCCCCGCAACGTCTCGGCCTCCTCCCCCTCAAAGGCGATCCGAGGCCGAAACCCCGCCTCGGCACACAGATCGTCGGTGATCCGCCGCAGCCCGTACCCGGGCTCAAGGGTCACGAAGGCCTCATCGGCGGCCTCGGCAAGCCGAATCCGCTTGCGCCCGGCAAGCCGATGGTCGTCGGGAACGACAAGACGAAGCCGCTGCTCATCGAGCCGACGGGCGACAAGCCCAGGTGCATCGGGCACAGGCGAGGTCAGACACAGGTCGAGCTCCCCGGCCCGCAGCCGATCGAGCATGGCCTCGCCGTAGTTCTGGACGAGGGAGAACCGGATACGGGGATGGTCCGCGCGGAAGGCCCGGATCAGACCGGGCACAGTCTCGGACCCCATGGTGTGGAGAAAGCCGAACGCCACCTTCCCGGAGGCGGGATCGGCGTCCGCACGCACCGACTCGACAGCCTTCCCCACCTCCGCGAGCGCCTTCTCCGCGGACCCCAGAAACGTACGCCCCGCAGGAGTCAGCGACACCGTACGACCATGCCGGGCGAACAACTCGACCCCCAGGTCCCGTTCGAGCCGCACAAGCGCTCGCGAGAGCGTCGACTGCGGCACCTCCAACTCCTGCGCGGCCCGCGTGACGTGCTCGGTCCGGGCAACGCCGGCGAAGTACGCGAGCCGCGGCGCGAGCAGCCGCACGATGTGAGCTGTGTCCTCTGTGCCACTGTTCTGCGACAGGCGAGGCCGTGACCTTGGCTGATGCTGCATGGGAACGATTATGACGATTCCATGCATTGGACGCATGAGAATCATGGTCGTACGTTCGTGGCATGCCTCCTGCCAGTAGCGGGGCGTCCGCAATCCACGCGGTCGCCCTCACCCCGTCGTCCCCCGATGCCGAGTCCACCAAGTCCACCGAATCCACCACCACTCACGACTCGCGCATGGCACCGGGAGGCCCCGGCTTTCGCCGCATGAGCTTCGCCCTCTTCCTGGCGGGCGTCGCCACCTTCGCGCTCCTCTACTCCACGCAGGCCCTGCTCCCGCTGATCTCCGCCGACCTCGGCGTGGGCGCCTCCACGGCGAGCTGGACGGTCTCGGCGGCGACCGGCGCGCTTGCCCTGTTCGTCCTGCCGCTGAGCGCCCTCTCCGAGCGGTTCGGGCGGCGCACCCTGATGACGGTCTCGCTGACGGTGGCCGTCGCGGTGGGCCTGCTGGTCCCGTTCGCGCCGAACATCGGCGTACTGATCGCGCTGCGCGCCGTCCAAGGCGCGGCCCTCGCCGGACTCCCGGCGTCCGCGATGGCGTACCTGGCCGAAGAGGTCCGCCCCAAGGCGCTCGTCGCCGCGATCGGCATGTTCGTCGCGGGCAACAGCATCGGCGGCATGAGCGGCCGCATCGTCACCGGCTGGGTCGCGCAGGCCTGGGGCTGGCGCTGGGCGCTCGCCGTGGTCGGCCTGCTCGCGGTCGTCGGCGCGCTCGCCTTCCGCGCGCTGCTGCCCGCCCCGCGCCACTTCACGCCGGGCACGCTCAGCCCCAAGTCCCTTGCGCGCACGGTCCGTTCGCACCTGTCGAACCCGCTCCTGTGCCGCCTGTACGCGATCGGCGCGCTGTTCATGACCGTCTTCGGCGCGGTCTACACGGTGATCGGCTACCGCCTCACCGAGGCTCCGTTCTCGCTCCCGCAGGGCGTCATCGGCTCGGTCTTCCTCGTCTACCTCGTCGGTACGGCGTCGTCGGCGGCGGCCGGGAAGCTGGTGGCCCGGCTCGGCCGGCGCGGCGCCCTCTACCTCGCCGTGAGCACGACGGCGGGCGGCCTTCTCCTGTCCCTGTCGACGTCGCTCGTCATGGTCCTGCTCGGCCTGGTCCTGATCACCGCGGGCTTCTTCGCGGGCCACGCGGTCGCGTCCTCGTCGGTGAGCCGCACGGCCACCACGGGCCGCGCGCAGGCCTCCGCGCTGTACCAGTCCGCGTACTACGTGGGCTCCAGCGCGGGCGGCACGCTCGGCGCCATGGCGTTCCACGCGGGCGGCTGGGGCGGCACCGTCGCCCTCGGCGTCCTCGCCGTCGTCGGCGTCGTGTCGATCACGCTGTACGGGACCCGGGTGGCGCGGGTGGAACGGGTGACGGCGTCGAGGACGGCGCGGACGGCGCGGACCGCCTGACGGCGGCGCGGGCTCTCCGACGCCCGGCCCACTCCGCTCCCCATACCGTAAACAACCCCTGTGAGCTGCCGCTTTCGCCGCTCCGCAGGCCATTGTCAGTGGCCTGCGGTAGCTTCCGAGGTGCTGGGAAGTTCCACGCCGACAAGGCGCAGGCACCATGAGGCACGCAGAGGCACAGGGGTGGGTCGGGATGAGCAACAGCGCAGGGGCGACGACAGAGCTGGACGCGGGTCTTGAGAAGCATCGCGTCGAGCTGACGGGGTACTGCTATCGCATGCTGGGCTCGGCCTTCGAGGCCGAGGACGCCGTGCAGGACACGATGGTCCGCGCCTGGCGCAGCTTCGACAAGTTCGAGGGCCGCTCCAGCCTCCGCTCCTGGCTGTACCGCATCGCGACGAACGTCTGCCTGGACATGCTGAACGCGGGCAACCGCCGCGCCCGCCCCATGGACCTCACCGCCTCCACCCCTCTCGCGCAGGCGGCCCTGACCCCCCGCGCGGACAACGTCTGGCTGGAGCCGATACCGGACGGCCGGGTCCTGCCGAGCATCGCCGACCCCGCCGAGGCCGCCGTCGCCAAGGAGTCCGTGCGCCTGGCCTTCATCGCCGCCCTGCAGCAACTGCCCGCCAAGCAGCGGGCGGTGCTGATCCTGCGCGAGGTCCTGGCGTGGAAGGCCAGCGAGGTCGCCGAGCTCCTCGGCACGACGGTCGCGTCGGTCAACAGCGCCCTGCAGCGCGCCCGAGCCACCCTCGCCGAGCGCCCGGCCGACGACACGGCGACGTCCGACCCGCTGGACGACGAACAGCAGAAGCTCCTGGAGCGCTACGTCACGGCCTTCGAGGGATACGACATGGCGGCCCTCACGGCCCTCCTCCACGAGGACGCGGTCATGACGATGCCCCCGTTCGACCTGTGGCTGCGCGGCCCGCGGGACATCACGGGCTTCATGTCCACGATGGGCGCCGCCTGCGCGAACTCCCGGCTGCTTCCCGTCGAGGTCAACGGCACCCCCGGCTTCGCGCAGTACAAGCCCGATCCGGACAAGGGCGGCTTCATGCCCTGGGCGATCCAGGTCATCGAGATCTCAGAGGGCCGGGTCGCCGGATTCCACTGCTTCCTCGACACCGAGCGGTGGTTCCCGTTCTTCGGGGTGCCGCTCCACCTCGACGCATAGCTCCGCCAGACCGACCAGCCGGAGCAGCGCCCACAGGGCCGGGGCCGGGCCGCGCAGCCGCAGCCCCGTCCCGGACCTGCGGGCGGCGAGTCTGAGCCGGGCCACGGCCTCCACGGTCGCGAGGTCGGCGGTGGTGACGGCGCCGACGTCGCAGATCACCTCGTCGGCGCCGGACGCGAGCGCGGCGGCCCGCAGGTCGGCGCAGAGCCGGGGGATGTCGTCCTGACGGACGGGCCCGGCCACGACCACGAGATTCGGCGCGTGTACTTCGGAGACAGCCACGTTAGGGGGACCGCCGGGGCAGGCGGAACTCATCGGTCGCCGACGGCCCGTCCCTGTGCCGCCGGTTCCTTCCTGCTGCCCGGGTGCGCGGCGTACACGGCGCGTACGCCAGGTCCCTCATGCCTCGTTCGGGCGGTGAAATCCGCTTCATTCATTCCTTCGGGTGGGCGGCGCACCCGTTGGGCGTGACGCCGGATGCCGTGGGCACTTTCCGCCAGGGTGCGGAGCCGCACCACGTCCGGAGGCATCCGGAGACAGAGACAGGGAGGCCCTCCATGGGTCAGGAAGAAATGTACGAACCACCGGCCATGGTGGAAGTCGGTGACTTCGCCGAGCTGACCCGCGGCGAGGCGCTGGGGGCGCGCTACGAAGGCGGGTTCCCGCCCTACGAGTGGTATCTCGGCCCGAGCTGACCCGACCACCGATCCGAGACCGAAAGCTCCATGACTGGTGACATGCCATGAGCGGTGACGTGTGGTTCACGGTCCTTCCGGACGGTGCGTCGGGCGTGGCCGCGGCACGGCTCCTGCGCCCCTGGGCCACCGAGACCATCGCCCACGACTCCGGCCGCCCCTGGCTGCTCGGGAGCTGGCCGCAGGGTCATGTGACGGTGGGCACGGCAGGGGCGCGGCGAGTCGCGGTGATCGGGCGCTGCCCCGTCACCGCGGAAGCACTGTCCGCGCGGGCCCGACGCCTGCGGGACATCGGCGACGTGGACACCATTGCCGAAGGCCTGACCGGCAGCTTCCACCTCCTCGCCTCGGTCGACGGCGAGGTCCGGGCCCGGGGGAGCGCGTCCGGCGTACGGCGCCTCTTCCACGCCCGCGTGGGCGGGGTGACGGTGGCCGCCGACAGAGCGGACCGGCTCGCCGCCGCGATCGGCGCGAGCCCCGACGCACGCCTGCTCGCCGCGCACTTGCTGTCCTCGCCGCTCCCGTACCCGTTGGACGACCTCTGCGTGTGGCAGGGGGTGCGAGCCCTGCGGTCGTACGACTGCCTGCTGCTCGACGCGGACGGGCGGGCCCGGACCCGGCGGTGGTGGACCCCGCCGGAGCCGGAGCTCGGCTGGCGCGAGGGAGTGCCCGCGGTGCGCGCGGCGCTGACCGCCGCGGTGGAGTCCTGCGTGACAGGCCGGGGCACGGTGAGCGCGGACCTCACCGGAGGCATGGACTCCACCAGCCTGTGCTTCCTGGCCGCCCACCAACAGGAACGCTCCCGGCCCGCCGGGGCGAAGCTGGTGACGATGCGCTGGCAGAGCCTCGACCCGGAGAACGACGACGCGACCTGGGCCGCCCGCGCGCAGGCCCACCTGCCCGACATCGAGCACGTCGTGCCCGCCCCCGGCCAATGGCCGCACTGGTACAGCGACTTGATGGCCCTCACCGGCGCCGCCGTGCCCACCGACGAGCCGGGGCCATGGGTGCGCGACGGCGCCAGGATGGCCGCGCTCTGCCGCCTGATGACCGGCCGCGGATCACGCCTGCACCTGATGGGCGCGGGCGGGGACGAGCTGTTCAGCACCTTCCCCGCGCACCTGCACGACTACGTACGACGCCACCCGCTGGCGGCGTACACCCGCATCCGCACCCACCGCGCCTCCCAGCACTGGCCCCTCGGGCAGCTCCTGAGGCAGCTCGCGGACCGCAGGACGTACGGCCAGTGGCTGACCGCGTGGGCGAAGAGCCTCACCACGCCCGCGCCCGCCTCGGCGGCCCTGGTCCGCAGCGCCCCCTCGACGGCCTGGGGCGCGGACCTGCGCATGCCGCCGTGGGCGACCCGGGACGCGGCGGAGGCCGTACGGAGCCTGCTCCTGGAAGCCGCCGAGACCACCGAGACCGCCGAAGCCGCCGGACCCCTCGCGCCCGAGCGCGGCCAGCACACGGCACTGGCCTGCGTCAGGACCGGCGGGCGCGGCCTGCGCCAACTGGACCAGGTGACCTCCGCGGGCGGTCTGCCGCACGCCGCGCCCTACCTCGACGACCAGGTGATCGAGGCGGCCCTTGCCATCCGCGTCGCCGAACGCAGCACGCTCGGCCGGTACAAGCCGGTGCTTGCCGAGGCGGTGCGCGGCATAGTGCCCGACGACGTGCTGCGCCGCACCACCAAGGGCGAGTACAGCGCGGACTTCCACGCTTCCCTGCGCCACAGCCGCCACGGCCTGGTCGAGCTCTTCGACGACTCGCTGCTCGCCCGCGCCGGGCTGATCGACGACGCCGCGGTCCGGGCGTCCGTGCTCGGGGTGCATCCCGGCCCGGAGTCCCTGCGGTCCCTCAGCTCCAGCCTGGGCAGTGAGATCTGGCTGCGCGCCCGCACTCCGCGCACCGCCCGCACCCGCCTGCCGGGCGCCGAAGGCACCGCGACCACCGAGACCACCGAGACCACCGCGACCACCGCGACCACCGCGATCACCGCGTTCACCGAAGGAGCCCCGTGACCCTCACCCTGCGACCCGATGTCTGCGCGACGGACACACCGGACGGCATGGTGCTCCTGGACGAGGTCACCGGCCGGTACTGGCAGCTCAACCGCACGGCCGCGCTCGTGCTCCGCAGCCTGCTGGACGGCGCCGAACCACCCGGCACGGCACGCGCCCTCCGCGAGGCCTACCCCCGCCTGACCGCCGAGCGCGCGGGCACCGACTCGGCCGCGATCACGGACCAACTGCTCGCGGCCCGCCTGGTGGTGCCCCGATGAGCCAGCCGATGGTGCCCGCCGCCTACACCAACCTGCCCCTGCGCCGCCGCCCCCCGGTGCTCCTGGCCACGGCGGCCGCCCGCCTCATCGCCACCCTCAAGCCGCACCGCATCCGCCGCGTCCTGACCGTGCTCCGACGCGGAGCCACCCCCGCGACCACGGAAGAGGCCCTCGCCGCACGCCAAGCGGTGGTCGCGGTCAGCGCACGCTGCGCCGGGGAGGGCTGCCTGCAGCGTTCCGTGGCCACGGCACTGCTGTGCCGGATGCGCGGGGTCTGGCCTGACTGGTGCACCGGGGTGCGCACAGGCCCGTTCCGCGCCCACGCCTGGGTGGAGGTGGACGGCCTCCCGGTGGGCGAACCGCACAAGGCGTCCGCGTACCACCGCATGATGACGGTGCCGGGCGTACGCGAAGAACGAACCTGAGCCCACCCGCAAGGCTCCCGCCCCTCACCGCCCCCCTCACCGATCCTGAGCGAGCCGATACAACTCGGCGAACAACCCGTCCCGCGCCAACAACCCCTCGAAATCCCCCTCTTCACGCACCCGCCCCCGATCCAGGACGACGATCCGGTCCGCGATGCGGGCGTTCTCAAGCCCCTGGGTGACGAAGACGGCGGTCCGGCCCGCGGCCAGTTCCTTGAACCGGCGGATGACCAGGTACTCGGCGCGGGGGTCCATCGCCGAGGTGGGTTCGTCCAGCATGAGCATGGCGGCGTCGCGGTAGAAGGCCCGTGCGACGGCGATACGTTGCCACTGCCCGCCGGACAGATCGGTACCGCCCCAGTGGGAACCGGCGACCAGCGTGTCCAGGCCGTGCGGGACGTGCGCGATGATGCTGTCCGCGCCGGCGGCGCGCGCGGCGTCCAGGAGCAGGGCGTCGTTCTCCGAACGGGGCTGGCCCAGATGGATGTTGGCGCGCAGGTCCATCGGCCAGCGGGTGAAGTCCTGGGGCACCAGGCCGACCTTCGCCCACACGCTGTCCGGATCGGCCTCGGCGAGATCGGTGCCGTCCCAGCGCACGGTGCCGGTGGAGGCGAGGCGGAGCCCGGTGAGGAGGGCGGACAGGGTGGTCTTGCCGGACCCGTTCTCGCCCACGAGCGCGACGAGTTCACCGCGCCGCAGCGTGAGGCTGACGCCGTCGACGGCCGGGGCGGCGGCGCCGGGGTAGGTGTAACTGACCCCCTCCGCACGGATCTCACCCGGTCCGCCGTCCGAAATCAGCACACCCCCGCGAACGGCCCGCAGCTCCCTCGCCCGACGCAGAAACGTCTGCCAGTCCTCCAGGTAAAGACTGGTGCGGAACAGCCGGGCGGCGGCCAGGACCAGGGACGTCAGCGCACCCGTGGACGTGCGTACGGCGACGACGCCGGTGGCCGCGAGCGCGAGATCCATCCGCCCGCTCGCGGCGAGCCAGCCGAGCGCGGCCCAGGTCGCGGCGAGCATGAGGCCGCTGAGGCTCGCGCCGAGCAGGGTGACGCGCAGGACGCGCGGGGCGGCGCGGCGGTGGGTGGCCTTGATCCGCCCGGTGATCTCCGCGTACCAGTCCGCGAGGAACGCGGCCATGGTGGTGGCGCGGACCTCGGCGGCGGTGCGCTGGTGGGTGGCGTAGTGCCGCAGCAGATACCGCAGATGGCTGTCGGCGATGTTCTGGTGGTCGGCGCGGTGCTGGATGCGCGCGGTGGTGACGGCGGCGGCGCCCTTCGGTACGACGGCGAGCAGGAGCAGCGGCAGCAGTACGGGGTGCAGCAGCGCCAACACCGAGGCGGCGGCGACGAGTTGGCCGAGCGCGGAGACGAGCGCCTGGGCGTCGGCGATCAGGCTCTCGGTCGCCTCCGCGCCCCGCCCCGCCGCCTGCAGCCGGTCGGCGAAGCCGGGCCGGTCGTACGCCTCCAGCTCCACGCGGGGCGCGGCCGCCAGGATCTGCAGGTCGGCCTCGGAAGCGACTTCCGGCGCGAGCCGCGCGGAGGCGTACGTGGCGAGTGCGTCGGCTCCCGCCCGTACCCCGGCGGCCGCCGCGACCACGACCAGCGCGGGCGCGGCAGCCGCCACCCGCTCCGCCACGGCCCCCCCCACCGAACAACTCACCAAGCGCCCCCGGCAACGCGGCAAGCCCCACGGCCGAGGCCACCACGACGACCACCTGACACCCGGCCAGCCAGAGCATCGCGCCCCGATCGGCAGCCCACCCCAACCGAGCAGCGGCCCCGAGCGTCCGGGGCAACCGCGACGCCATCCGCCACCACGAGGCATCGGCGATGTCCTCGAACCGATCATCCCGACGAAGTCCCACTTGCTGGGGCGTGCTGGTCACCCACACATGGTGGTGAGCCCTCCGGCCCATGCGGGCCCAAACCCCACAATCTCCCCCACACGACGGAAAGTCTGGGGCTTCGCCCCTTTCCCCCTCATCGGCGCTCCGCGCCTCGTCCTCAAGCGCCGGACGGGCTGATGGTGCTGGCTGCGTGCTGTCGTGCAAGTCAGGGCGGGGTTGGGGAAAGCTCAGCGCAGCGTCCGCCCGAACCCCGAAGCCAGCGGCATCCGTAACCCCAGAGGCGGCGGCGCAGCCAACGCGTCCTCGACGGGTCGTGCCAGCGGATACCCGAACAACACCCCCTGAACGAAGTTCGAGGCAAGAGCGTGCACCTCAGAGTGGTGCTGACTGAGCCGGTGCCCGTCCGAGTGCACCTCGAACCGACAGACATCCCGATTGACCTTCTTGGCGCGCGAGGCAAGCCGGAAGGACAACTCGGGATCGGTCCGCTCATCGTTGGTGCCGTGCACCAAAAGCACTTGCCGCCCCACAAGCTGCTTGACAGGCTCAGGCGGCGCGGCGACATCGTCCTCGGGCAGCCAAGGAGCAAGCGCCACAACGGAGTTGACGGCGCTGTGCCCGGCGGCCCGAAGCGCCGCACGCCCGCCCATGTCGATCCCGGCAAGGCAGACGGGCACATCGCCGTAGCGACGGACGACCTCGTCGGCGGCCCACTCCGCGTCACGGGCGAGCTGCGCCTCCGCCCCGTTCCACCCGCCCACGCGATAGTGCACGACATGCGCGGCGAGCCCGTCGTCCTGCCCGGCCCGCGTCAGTGAACGCCCCAGCGACCGCACCGCCGCGGCGGCCAGCGGAGAGGGCCTGCGGGCGGACGCCTCATGGCCGCCGGGAAGAAGCAGCACCACCGCGCTCACCGTCGCGGAACGCGTGCCGATCACACGCCCGAGCCTGGCCGTACGCACGGGACGGGACGTCGCTTGCTGTGCCATGGCAGAACAGTGTCAGAAGTCAACGTGTCTGCCACCCGTCCGCAGGGTCACTGTTACGTATCGACCAGTGAGTTCTACGCGCGTAGGAGTTAGAGTGCGGAAATGACGAGCCAGACCAGCAAGATCAGCGCAGCGAGCGGTCCCTCGGGCCGCGCGAGCCACCCCGGCACCCCCGACTCCGAGCAGATCCGCCGCGCCCCGAAGGTCCTCCTCCACGACCACCTCGACGGCGGCCTGCGCCCCGGCACGATCGTCGACCTGGCCCGGGAGAACGGCTACGAGGGCCTGCCCGAGACCGACCCCGACAAGCTCGGCGTCTGGTTCCGCGAGGCGGCCGACTCCGGCTCCTTGGAGCGGTACTTGGAGACCTTCGCGCACACCTGCGCCGTCATGCAGACCCGCGACGCGCTGTTCCGCGTCGCCGCCGAGTGCGCCGAGGACCTGGCCGAGGACGGCGTCGTCTACGCCGAGATCCGCTACGCCCCCGAGCAGCACCTGGAAGCGGGCCTGACCCTCGAAGAGGTCGTCGAGGCCGTGAACGACGGCTTCCGCGAGGGCGAGCGCCGCGCCAAGGCCAACGGTCACCGGATCCGCGTCGGCGCGCTCCTCACCGCGATGCGGCACGCGGCCCGCGCCCTGGAGATCGCCGAACTCGCCAACCGCTACCGCGACCTGGGTGTCGTCGGCTTCGACATCGCCGGCGCCGAGGCCGGCTTCCCTCCCACCCGCCACCTGGACGCGTTCGAGTACCTGAAGCGGGAGAACAACCACTTCACCATCCACGCCGGCGAGGCCTTCGGCCTGCCGTCCATCTGGCAGGCGCTCCAGTGGTGCGGCGCCGACCGGCTCGGCCACGGCGTGCGCATCATCGACGACATCAAGGTCACCGACGACGGCACGGTCCAGCTCGGCCGCCTCGCCTCGTACGTACGCGACAAGCGCATCCCGCTGGAGCTCTGCCCGAGCTCCAACCTGCAGACCGGCGCGGCGGCCTCGTACGCCGACCACCCCATCGGCCTGCTCCGCAAGCTGCACTTCCGGGCCACCGTGAACACCGACAACCGGCTGATGTCCGGCACCAGCATGAGCCGCGAATTCGAGCACCTCGTCGAGACATTCGGTTATTCGCTCGACGACATGCAGTGGTTCACCGTCAATGCGATGAAGTCGGCGTTCATTCCTTTCGATGAAAGGCTGGCCATGATCAATGACGTCGTCAAGCCCGGTTACGCCGAGCTGAAGTCCGAGTGGCTGTTCCGTCAGACCGTCTCCACCAGCGGGTCTTCCGAGGTCTGACCATCGCGGACCACCCAGAAGAACGGCCGGGGACACGACTCCCCGGCCGTTTTCGGATGTTTGCGGGGCGACCTTGAGGGTGTTTACGGTCAAGGACCGCTCAACGCCCCCGTCATCAAGGACGCATTCAAGATGAAGCAGTCTGCTGCCAAGACCCTCGGTGTCGCCGCCCTCGGTGCCGCCTTCGCCGCCACCGCCGCCGGCGCGGCGTCCGCGGCCCCGGCCGTTCCGGACGCCGCGGGCACCCTGGGTTCGGTCACCTCGGCACTGCCCGTCGGTGAGCTCTCCCAGACCCTGCCCGAAGGCGCGCCCGAGTCCCTGGCCGCCGGCCAGAGCGCGCTCCAGAGCGGCCTGACCGCCGCCCAGCCCACGGTCGAAAAGCTGACGTCCGCCGGTGACGACGAGGGCGAGGACAGCGGCAAGGCCGACCGCGCGATGAGCACCAAGCCCGCCCCCGACCCGGCCACGGGCCTGCTCGGCGGCCTCCCGGTCGCGCAGACCCTGCCGGTCGCGAACGGCCTGCCGACCAACTCCCTCCCCACGAACGCGCTCCCGGCCGGTGCCGTGACGCAGGCGCTGCCCCTGGCCGGCGCCGGCCTCCCGGTCCAGGGCCTGCCGCTCGGCGGCTGACCCCCGCCGCACACGCACGACGGGGCGCACCCCCAAGGGTGCGCCCCGTCGTCGTACCGGAGAAGGTGGCCGGGCCCGTCGTCGAACCGGGCGGCTGCCGCCGTCACCAGGCCGTCTTCGTCCTGTTCTCGCCGGGGAGCACGATCCACAGCGCGATGTAGAGCAGGAACTGGGGGCCGGGCAGCAGGCAGGACAGGACGAACGCGACGCGCACGGTCGTCGGGGACCAGTTGTAGCGGCGGGCGATCGCAGCGCACACGCCGCCGATCATGCGGCCGTCGGTGGGGCGGGCAAGGGCGGACATGGGGGCTCCTTCGTGGACCGTCGCCGGATGAGGGCGGAGGCGGCGGCTTGTCGTCGCCTCGTACATCCAAGGTAGGTCCGCGAAAGGGGCAAAGCGTCACGCTAGGGGGCGACGCCGACCCTGGGAATCTTCGGGGTCGACCCCTGAGGGGCCTCCTCCCTGAGGCGGGTCGCACGGGGGCGCGGGGAGGAGCGGCGGCGCAGCCGGGCCCGCGCCGCGGGCACCACGGCGACATGCGCGAGTGCCACCCCCAGGGTGTTCAGGAGCAGCGAATCGACGTCCACGACCTGCCCCGGCACCCCGGTCTGCAGCAGTTCGATGCCGAGCGAGAGCAGCGCGCCCGCGGCGACCGTGCGCGCGAGCGAGGCCAGCGGCGACACGTCCAGGCGCCCCCCGGCCAGCGGAAGCAGCACCCCGAGCGGCGCCAGCAGGAGCAGCGCCCCGCCGATCTGCCGGGCCGCCTGCTCGGGACCGCGCTCCAGGTCGGCTCTGATGCCGGCCAGCGGCTCCAGGTTCGCCGCGCTCACCCAGGGCACGTCCAGCGGCCGCAGCGTGATCCACGCGACGACCAGGAGATGCGCGGCGAGGACGACCACTCCCGCCGCGCGAAAGCGAATGGCGGCACCGCGCCCGCCCGAGCCTTGACGCACGCCACCCAAGACGCGGGGTGCGGCGGGAACGGTTCCGTGTCGGCGCGTCCGCTTTGACGGGACGGCGCGCCGCCTTGCCGGACCAGGGCCTGTATCGAGTCCTAGCCCTCGACGGCCCGTGACGGCGGCGCCACCGTGCCCGGCCTGGCGCGCACCTCCGGGTTGCACTCGTAGCGGCGCGGGGAGCCCGCCGGGCCGCCCAGGATCACCGAGCCGTCGCCGTCGGAGGCCGCGCTGTCCGCGTAGGTGCACACGATCTGGGCGAGGGCGTGCGCCGAGAGGTCCCGCGGGGAGCGGTTCAGCCGCAGCGTCTCGTCCGGGTCGTCCCGCTGGGGTCCGGTGACCGTCATGCCGCGGCGCACGTCCGTCGCGTACCCCGCCGCCTTCGCGGCCTGGGACGGCGGCGCGGACAGCTCGTCGAGGAGCGCCTGCGCGATGCGGACCCGGTCCGTGGACGCCTTCTCGGTGGGGATCCGCACCGTCCGGTCCACGGTCACGAGCTGCGACGAGCACACCAGGAAGATCTGTACGGGTACGCCCGCGGCCGCGTCCTGCGGCGAGATGCCCGCGTCCGACGCCACGCACGGCACCCGCGAGGGCGCGGCACCGAAGTCGGTGGGCACCTCGGTGGAGCGGATGCCGCAGCCGGCCAGAGTGGCGGCGAGCGCGGCGGTGGCCAGCGCGGCCTTCAGCCGTCGCCCGGTCATGACTGTTCCTTGCCTTCCCCGGGGCGTTCCCCGGCGTCGTCCTCGTCGGCTCCGTCCGGCTCGCCCACACGGTCCGCGTGGGGCTCCGCCGTCAGCGGTGACGGGTCGCGCGGCAGCCGCAGCGTGAACACCGCGCCCCCGGCGGGCGAGTTGGCCGCGGTGATCTCGCCGCCGTGGATGTGCGCGTTCTCCAGCGCGATGGAGAGCCCGAGCCCGCTGCCCTCCGACCGCGGCCGGGACGCGCTGGCCTTGTAGAACCGGTCGAAGACGTGCGGCAGGACGTCCTCGGGGATGCCAGGACCGCCGTCCCGTACGGAGATGACCAGGCTGTCGCCGTCCAGGCGCACCGAGACCCGCACCGGGGAGCCGCCGTGCTTGAGGGCGTTGCCGATGAGGTTGGCGAGGATCACGTCGAGGCGGCGCGGGTCCAGGCTGACCGTGGTGCCGCGCTCGGCGTCCAGGTCGACGGCGTCCAGCCAGGCGCGGGCGTCGATGCACGCGGTGATCTGGTCGGCGATGTCGACGTCGTCGAGGACGAGCCGGGCGGTGCCCGCGTCGAAGCGGGTGACCTCCATCAGGTTCTCGACCAGGTCGTTCAGGCGCCGCGTCTCGCTGACGACGAGCCGGACCGCGGGCTCGATCATCGGGTCGACCGAACCCGTCTCGGCGTCCAGCTCCTCTTCCAGGACCTCCGTCACGGCGGTGATCGCGGTCAGCGGCGTACGCAGCTCGTGCGACATGTCGGCCACGAAGCGGCGGCTCGCCTCGTCGCGGGCGCTCATGTCCGCGACCTTCTTCTCCAGGTTCTCCGCGGTGCGGTTGAACGTACGCGAGAGATCCGCCAGTTCGTCGGTGCCGGAAACCCGCAGCCGGGTGTCCAGCTTCCCCTCGCCGAGCCTGCGCGCGGCGACCCCCAGGCGGTGCACGGGCTTCAGTACGGTCGTCGCGGCGGCCTGCGCGAGCAGCGCCGAGCCGACGAGCGCGAGCGCCGTGGCGATCGCAAGCGACCAGCCCAGCGAGCTGAGGTCCTTGGCCTCCGGCTCCAGGGACTTGAGCATGTAACCCGTCGGCCCGCCGCCGATCACCTGCGCCCCGCCCACCAGATAGGGCGTGCCGTGGTCCGTCGTCCGCTGCCAGTACAGGTGGTACGGGCTCTTGTTGCCGGACGAGACCGGCTGCTCCTTCTTGACCGCCTCACGCAGCGTCTTCGGCACCTTGGCGAGCGTGAAGGCGTCCAGGTCGGAGTAGCCGAACACCTGGTCGCCGCTGGCGTTCTCGCTGATCAGGAGCACGCTGTAGCGCTGGCTGCTGTTCGCCATCTGCCCGGCGGCGACCTGCAGTTCGTCCTGCGAGGGGTTCGGCGGCAGCGCGCCCGCGCGGGTCTGCAACTGCTGCCGGAAGTCCTTGAGGGCCGCGTCCTGCGCGCGCGTGAGGACGGCCTCGCGGTTCAGCCAGTACGCGATGCCGGACGCGGAGACCGCGGCGGTCAGCGCCACCAGGGCGAAGACCACGACCAGGCGCAGCCGCAGGCTGGTGAAGCGCAGGCCGGACAGGACCGCCTTGCGTGCCGCGGGCAGGCCGCGGAGCTTGTCGTGCGGTTTGGTCACTGAGGCGTGTCCAGCCGGTATCCCACGCCGCGCACCGTACGGATCAGCGTCGGCGACGACGGCACGTCCTCGACCTTGGCGCGCAGCCGCTGCACACACGCGTCGACGAGCCGTGAGTCACCGAGATAGTCGTGCTCCCACACCAGGCGAAGCAGCTGCTGGCGCGAAAGGGCCTGACCGGGCCTGCGGCTCAGCTCCAGGAGCAGCCGCAGCTCGGTCGGCGTCAGCTGCAGGTCCTCGCCGTTCTTCGTCACCGTCATCGCCGCGCGGTCGATCACCAGGGAGCCGAACGTCGCCGCGTCGTTGGCCTCGCGCTCGCCGCGCCGGAGGACCGCGCGGATGCGGGCGTCGAGCACCCGCCCCTGCACGGGCTTGACGACATAGTCGTCGGCACCCGACTCCAGGCCCACGACCACGTCGATGTCGTCGTTGCGCGCGGTCAGCAGGATGATCGGCAACTGGTCGGTGCGCCGGATGCGACGGCACACCTCGAAGCCGTCGATGCCCGGCAGCATCACATCCAGCACGATCAGGTCCGGCCGCTGTTCGCTCAGCAGTTTCAGACCGTCCTCGCCGGTGGCAGCGGTGGCCACCCGGTGGCCCTGGCGCGTCAGCGAAAGCTCCAGGGCCGTCCGGATGGCGTCGTCGTCCTCGATCAGCAACAGGGAAGGCACAAACGTCATTCTGTCCCATGGTGCGGGCCCAGTTCGACTGTTGGCGGGGGTCTCACACCTCACCCACACGAGTAAGGGAGGCCCTTTCGGTGCCACGAGGCCTGTTGCAGGCCTGTGACAGTCGGCGGACACCGCCATGAAGTGGGGGCGGCAGAGTTCTGGTCACACGGAAAACCCAGACTCCACGACGGGGGGCGCGAGATGAACACGCTGCACAGCACCAGCTCAAGCGCAGTAGTCACGCGTCTGCACGACCTCGGCCGGAGTTCTGAGAAGCACGAGAAGTCCGGTGCCGTGAGCGGGCGGGGGTGCGCTCGCGGCACCGGGCGTCAGCACACCACGTACATGACGGTGGTTGACGCACTCAAGGGCGGCGGTGACGGGGGAGCTCGCGGGGGAGCCGCGTACAGGGAGGTCTCGGGGGAGCGGACGCAGTCCCAGACGGGGAGCGAGGACGCCGAAGCGGCGTTCACCGCCTACGTCCAGGAGCGCCGCGCCTCCCTGTACGCCACCGCCTACCACCTGACCGGTGACCGGTTCGAGGCCGAGGACCTGCTGCAGAGCGCGCTGTTCTCGACGTACCGCGCCTGGGACCGGATCAGCGACAAGGCCGCCGTCGGCGGCTATCTGCGGCGCACCATGACGAACCTGCACATCAGTGCCTGGCGCCGCCGCAAGCTCAACGAATACCCGACCGAGGAACTGCCGGAGACGGTGGGCGACACGGACGCGATGCGCGGCACCGAGCTGCGCGCCGTGCTGTGGCAGGCCCTCGCCCGGCTGCCCGAGCTCCAGCGCACCATGCTGGTCCTTCGTTACTACGAGGGCCGCACGGACCCGGAGATCGCGGACATCCTCGACATCAGCGTGGGCACGGTGAAGTCCAGCATCTGGCGGTCGCTCCGCCGGCTGCGCGAGGACGAGGTCCTCAGCTTCGGCCGTGACCAGGAGGAGTCCTTCGGCGAACTTGTCGCCTGAGGACGGGGGGACGCGGGACCGCCGCTTCGGGGGAAGCGGCGGAAGCAGTGAAGGGGGACCCACCCGGGGGAACTGGGGGGTGGTGGGAACCCAGGGGGGAAACGGGGGTCCACGGGGGATACGGGGACCAACGGGGGAAACGGACAGCGGGACCGGAAGGCCGGGGGGTCTTTCCGGGCCCGCTGTTTGGCGTTCGCCTCAGGCCGTTCCGCGTTGACCCGAGGCCGTTCCGCGTCGGCCTCGGACTGTTCTACGTTCTTACGTTGGCTTCAGGCCGCCGCGCGTGCCTTCACGCAGCGGCCCGCCGCCGCGGCCGCGAGTCGGCCGAGGGCCTCCTCCTTGCCGCAGGGGTGCGCGCCGAGCGCGGTCTGGCGGGCCACGATGGAGCGCTCCGCGCGCATCAGGCGCCAGCCCCGGCGCAGCAGGAACGGCACGGACTTGCGGCCCTCGCGCAGATCGCGCAGGAGCCGGCGCCGGAACGTAGTGGAGGGGCGCCCGCGCAGACAGATCGCGTCCGCGAGGACCCCCAGCTCACGGCAGCGGTCCACGATGTCGGCGGCGAAGATGCCCTCCGCGATGAACAGCGGCGTGCGCTCGATGTCGAGCGACTCCTCGCCGACCCGCGCGCTCGTCGAGATGTCGTACACCGGGACCCGGGTGCGGCCGGTGCGGCACAGCTCGCCGATCGCGGCGAGCGCGACGTCCGCGTCCCACGACAGCGGGGAGTCCCAGTCGATGTCAGAAGTGCCGGCGACCTGAGGCAGCGACGGGTCGGTGCCTTCCTTGTAGAAGTCGTCCAGGCACAGCACGGGCAGTCCCGTGCGGGCCGCGAACGACGACTTGCCCGAGCCGGAGGGGCCGGCGAGCAGCACGACTCGGGTGGGTATCGGGGGATGGGAACCCAATTGTGTGAACCTTCTCACCAGTGGTCTTGCTGACGAATCGGAGCTCGCTGCCGCGCTCTCCGCCTTCCGGCCCTCCTGGGCCCGCCGGTGCCGCCCTGCGGCGGCACCCCCGGGCCCGGCGCGCCACCTGTCCAGGGCGGTTCGCCAGCATTGGTCCGAGCCATTATCAACCGCCGACGGCGGCACGCCCAGACCCGGTGCGCCGGGAATGTTTCACGGCCACCGACCGGCTTGCAGAAACGTTCCTCTACGAGGTATTCGCTCGGCGGCGGTCAGCGGCGGTCAGCGGCGGTCAGCGGCCGTCACGCGGGTCCCGCTGGAAGACGACCTCCGGGTGGTCCGCGCTCGGGCCGTTCAGGAGCGGGCTCGGCCTGCCGCGCAGGTGCTGGTCGAAGAAGGCGCCCGTGTAGGCGCGGGTGATCTCCGAGGCACGCCTGCCCGGCAGCCCCTCGGGGTCGTCCTCGCCCAACTGCCCGGCCAGGGGGGCCAGGTCGGTGAAGGCGAAGTGGTCGGCGCCGGTCAGCGTCGCCCAGCGCTTCCAGCCGGTCAGCCGGTCCCACGCCGGGCCCCAGGTCGTGTCGCCGCCTCCCGGGCCGTGGAGGTCCGGCGCGCCCATCATCAGGAACGGGCGGCCGGAGAGGTCAGCGCCGGCGCCGAGGCCCGGGAAGGGCCCGTCGAGGTTCGCCCCGGCGCGGATCCGGGTGTCCTTCGCCATGGCCGCCGCGGTGCCCGCGCCGCCCATCGAGTGGCCCGCCATGCCGACGCGCGCCTTGTCGATCATGCCCGCGTGCTGCCACAGGGGCCGCGTGCCGCCCGGCTTTCCGCCCCGCTTGCCGTCCCGCTCTCCGATCAGTGCGTCGAGGACGTACGAGAGGTCGTGGCCGCGGCCCAGTGCCGCGGGCTCGAAGGTGTTCTCGTCGACCTTGTCGCAGGCGGTGCACGGCAGGATGCCCTTGCCGGGGAACGCGACGCCCACGGCTTCGTACGCGTGGTCCGTCACCGCGACGACGTACCCGCGGCTCGTCAGGTCCTCGGCCAGGCCCGTCAGCGTGGTGCCGGGCACCTGGAAACCGGGCGAGAGGACCACCAGCGGGTACGTGCCGGGGGCGGGCGCCGCGCCGGTGCGGGTGTGGGTGCGGGTGCCGGCCAGGACCTTCGCCGGGACGTCCTCGATCCCACGGTTCTCGAGGAAGAGCCGGGCGCCCTCGGTGGTCATGTACGGGGCCGGGGTGCCGGTGCCCTTCCGCGCCGGGTAGTACAGCGACACCATCAGCTCCCGCGCGCCCGCCTCCGGCACCCAGGGGTCGCGGCGGCCGTGGTCGACGAGGTGCAGGGAGGTGCGGCCCACGGCGTGCGGGCCCGTCGGGGCCGGGAGCTTCAGGCGGGGCAGGGACTGGGGCGGGGCCTGGCGGTGGGTGGCGGTGGTCGTGGCTTTCAAAGGGCCGGACATGGGGCCGGACACGGCACCGGACGCCGGGCCCTTGAAGGTCTTGGTGGTCTTCGTGGCGGTGGACGGCCCGGCCGGGTCCTCGTCGGCCGCGGTGGTCAGGTCCGACACACCGGCGGCCAGGGCGCAGGCGAGGAGGACGGCCACGGCTCCGTGGCGGTACGGCTTCGTCGTCTTCGTGTTCATGTGCGGGGCTCCCCGATTCGTGGCCGCACGCCGTTCTGCGGCGGCCTCGGCCCTTCGAAAGTAGGAGCCGGGCCGGGGCGGCGAATCCCGCCGCGGAGCCAACCTCGCGGCTGGCTCTCCGGAGCCACCACGGCCGCCGTTCGGTCACCCGGTCAGGGCGTCGTGCCGCCCGGGACGACGAGCCCGCTCTCGTACGCGAAGACCGCCGCCTGGGTGCGGTCGCGCAGCCGGAGCTTGTGCAGGATGCGGCCCACGTGCGTCTTGACCGTCTCCTCGGCGACGGTCAGCGCGGCGGCGATCTCCGCGTTGGAGAGGCCCTGCGCGATACGGGCGAGGACCTCGGTCTCCCGGCCGGTGAGGGCGTCGACGCGTACGTCGGAGCGCTGCCGTCCTGACCCGGCCCCCGCCCCGGACCCGGTGCCGATGCGGGCGAACTCCGCGATCAGGCGCCGGGTGAGGTCGGGGGAGAGGAGCGCGTCGCCGCCCGCCACCACCCGTACCGCTTCGGCGAGTTCGACGCCCGACGCGTCCTTGAGCAGGAATCCCGCGGCGCCCGCGCGCAGCGCCTCGTACACGTACTCATCGAGGTTGAAGGTGGTCAGGACCAGGACCTTCGGGTGGGCGTCGGGGGCGGGGGTGATCCGGCGGGTGGCTTCGATGCCGTCGACTCCGGGCATGCGGATGTCCATCACGATCACGTCAGGACGCAGCTCGTGCGCGAGGGCGACGGCCTCCGCGCCGTCCTGCGCCGTGCCTACGACCTCGATGCCCGGCTGGGCGCCGAGCAGCACCGAGAAGGCGTCGCGGACCATCGCCTGGTCGTCGGCGACCACCACGCGGATCGTCATGCAGGGGTGTCCTTGTCGGTGGGGGATGGGGATGCGGAGGCGGTGGGTGTCGTGGGGGTGAGGGCCGGGGTCGTCGGGAGTGTCGCGGTGACTTCATACCCGCCGTCCGGCGTGGGACCCGCCGCGAAGTCGCCGCCGAGCATCGCGGCGCGCTCCCGCATGCCGGTGACGCCGTGGCCCGCGCCGGGCGAGGGCGGGGCGGGGCGCGCGGGACGGCCGTTCGTGACGCGCAGGGTCAACGCCGCGTGCCCGTAGGCGAGTTGGACGGTCGCCTCGGTGCCGGGGGCGTGTCGCAGGGTGTTGCTCAGGGCTTCTTGGGTGATGCGGTACGCCGACAGCTCCACGCCGGGTGGCAGTGGGCGCCGGGTTCCCTCGACTCGCGCTGCCACTGGCAGTCCGGCGGCCCGCAACTGGGACAGCAGGGCGTCGAGCTGGGCGAGGGAGGGCTGCGGGGTGGTGTCGGCCGGGGTGTCGCCGGGGGCGTCGGAGCGGAGCAGGCCGAGCAGTCTGCGCAGTTCGGCGAGGCCTTCGAGGGCGTTCGCGCGGATCGCCGCCAGCTCGGTGACCAGTTCGCGCGGCGGGTCCGGTACGCGGTAGGGCGCGGCGTCCGCCTGGATGGAGATGAGGGACATGTGGTGGGCCACCACGTCGTGCAACTCCCTTGCTATACGGGCTCGTTCCTCCAGGACGGTGCGCTGCGCGCGCTCGTGCGCCGTCGCCGCCATCTGCTCCGCGAGGCGGGCCCGGTCCTCGCGGCGGCCCCTGCGGACCGCGCCCGCGAGGAGGGCGGCGCCGAAGAAGGCGGTGCCCGCCGCGACCGTCGACCAGGAGCCCACGCCCGCCCCGGCCGCCTTCAACGCCGGGCCCAGGGCGGCGCTCACGGCCGTCGCCACGGCCGCGGAGGGGAGGGGGATGCGCAGGGCGAGGAGGAAGAGCACGCACGCGTGCACCACCCAGACCCACAGCTCGTTGTCCTGCGTCGGCGGGTGGCCGATCGTGATGCCCGCGAAGCAGGCCAGGGAGAGCCAGCAGGCCTGGACGGGGTGGCGCAGCGCGAGGGCCAGGGTGGCCGCGTGCGTGACCGCGAGGAGTCTTGCCGTCATGTCGGCGCCGGTCGCGGAGAGGGCCACGGCCGTGAGGATCACGAGGGCGTGGGGGAGGTGGCGGAGGGGGCGGGGCCAGGTCAGGGGTGGGAGGGTCCGCGCTGCGGCTTGGGGGTGGTGTGGCAGGAGGTCTGCGGTGAGGGCTTTCAGGGGGTGGTCGGGCACGGCGGTTTCCTTCGGGCTGGGCCCCTTGGCGGGTGTCCTTCGGGCTGGGCCCGTGGCCGGGCGAGGGTGAGTCCGGTGCCGGTGCCGGTCGGTTTGTTGGCGGGGCGATGGTCACTCTTGGTGACGGTATGCGACCGCCGAGGTGGTGCGCGTCCCGCTGGGGGGCGGTTTCCGGGCGTAGCTCTTCAGGGGGATGCCCGGGGTCTGCCCTTACGGGGCGCGGGTGGTGAGGGCCCAGGGGTGGCTTGGGGGCGGCTTGGGGTGCGGTGCGGTCTTTGATACGGGTGGGCCGCTTCAACTACTCTTCGTGCACGCTCGATTACTTACGTATGTTCTGTGGAGGCGGTCCCCATGGCTCGACACCCTGAACGGCACTCGGCGCGGCACGCGGCGTCGACGGTTTCCTCCGCTTCGCGTGCGCTGCTGCGTGCGGGGCTCTCCGTCTCCGTGGCGGGGGCGGCGCTCGGGGTCGGGGGTGCGGCTGCCAGTGCGGCGCCCGCCGTGCCTTTGGGGGCGGCTGCCGTGCCCGACGTTGCCGCGCCGCTGCGGGAAGTTGATCCGTCCCCTGCGGGGAGTGCGCTGCTGGACGGGGTGCAGCGGGCCACCGGGGGGAGCCTTGCGCCCGTGAAGGGGCTGAAGCTCAATCCCTTGGCCGGGACTGGGGTGGATCCGCTCGACAACGCCGTGGGTACGCAGGTTGCCGACTTCAAGCCTGTGTCCACCGCGATGGCCACGGGGCCGTTGACTCAGGGTGGGAGTGTGGCGGAGTTGCCGGTGGTGGGGGCGGTGGCGGGGGTGTTGCCGGGTTAGCCCTGCGGGGCATTCCCCAGTCCCACCCCTTCCCGAAACTGGGGCTCCGCCCCAGACCCCGTATCGGCCTGGACGGCCTCGTCCTCAAACTCCCCCAAGCTCTTAAGGAGCAGGGGGGACCCCCTCGACGGGCTGGATGGCTCACGTCGGCGTGCGGTGTCCGCGACGCCGACGTGAGCTCAGGATCTAGTACGAACCGCCCGACGCGCCCAGTGAACCCGTCGGGTGCCACACCGTCTTCGTTTCGAGGAACGTGGTGAGGCGGTGGGTGCCGGGGGGCGTGGTGAAGTCGGCGTCCGTGTCCACAGCCTGTGGACGGAGTACGCGCTTCAGGTTGTCCGCCGCGGCGATCTCCAGGTCCTTCGCCAGGTCGGCGTCCGCGCCGGCCAGGTCGATGCCGTTCACGTCCTGGTGGGCGGCCAGGGGGAGGGCGAGTTCCCTGGTGTTGCCGCTCAGTACGTTGACGACGCCGCCGGGGACGTCGGAGGTGGCCAGGACCTCGCCCAGGGAGAGGGCGGGGAGCGGGGCCTTCTCGGAGGCGATGACGACGGCCGTGTTGCCGGCCGCGATCACGGGGGCGACCACCGACACCAGGCCCAGGAAGGACGACTCCTGGGGGGCGATGACGGTGACCACGCCCGTCGGCTCGGGGGTGGAGAGGTTGAAGAACGGGCCCGCCACCGGGTTCGCGCCGCCCACGACCTGGGTGATCTTGTCCGTCCAGCCCGCGTACCAGACCCAGCGGTCGACGGTCGCGTCCACGACCGCGGCGGCCTTGGACTTGGACAGGCCCTCCGCGTCGGCGACCTCGCGGACGAACTGCTCGCGGCGGCCCTCCAGCATCTCCGCGACGCGGTAGAGGATCTGGCCGCGGTTGTACGCGGTCGCGCCCGACCAGCCGCCGAACGCCTTGCGCGCGGCCACGACCGCGTCACGGGCGTCCTTGCGGGAGGAGAGGGGGGCGTTCGCGAGCCACTTGCCCTTCGAGTCCGTCACCTCGTACACCCGGCCGCTCTCGGAACGCGGGAACTTTCCGCCCACGTACAGCTTGTAGGTCTTGAGGACGCTCAGACGCGTTGCGCCCGCGGCGGAGCCGCCCAGTGATTCCTTAGACATCGAGGTACGCCTCCAGGCCGTGGCGACCGCCCTCGCGGCCGAAGCCCGACTCCTTGTAGCCGCCGAAGGGCGAGGTCGGGTCGAACTTGTTGAACGTGTTGGCCCAGACGACCCCGGCGCGGAGCTTGTTCGCGACCGCGAGGATGCGCGAGCCCTTCTCCGTCCAGATGCCCGCCGACAGGCCGTACTGCGTGTTGTTGGCCTTGGCCACGGCCTCTTCCGGGGTGCGGAAGGAGAGGACCGACAGGACCGGGCCGAAGATCTCGTCGCGGGCGACCGTGTGCGCCTGCGTGACGTTGGTGAAGAGCGTCGGCGCGAACCAGTAGCCGGACGTCGGCAGCTCGCAGGGGGCCGACCAGCGCTCGGCGCCCTCCGCCTCGCCGGTCTCGGCGAGCGCGGTGATGCGGGCGAGCTGCTCGGCGGAGTTGATCGCGCCGATGTCGGTGTTCTTGTCGAGCGGGTCGCCCAGGCGGAGGGTCGCGAGGCGGCGCTTGAGGGAGTCGAGGAGTTCGTCCTGGATCGACTCCTGGACCAGGAGGCGGCTGCCCGCGCAGCAGACCTGGCCCTGGTTGAAGAAGATGCCCGTGACGATGCCCTCGACGGCCTGGTCGATCGGCGCGTCGTCGAAGACGATGTTGGCGCCCTTGCCGCCCAGTTCCAGGGTGAGCTTCTTGTCCGTGCCCGCGACCGTGCGCGCGATCTGCTTGCCGACGGCCGTGGAGCCGGTGAAGGCGACCTTGTTCACGTCGGGGTGCGCGGTCAGGGCCGCGCCCGCGTCGCCGTAGCCGGGGAGGATGTTGACGACGCCCTTGGGCAGGCCCGCCTGGCGGCAGATGTCCGCGAAGAACAGGGCCGAGAGGGGGGTCGTCTCGGCGGGCTTCAGGACCACCGTGTTGCCCGTGGCGAGCGCCGGGGCGATCTTCCAGGCCAGCATCAGGAGCGGGAAGTTCCAGGGGATGACCTGGCCCGCGACGCCCAGCGGCCGCGGGTTCGCGCCGTAGCCGGCGTGGTCGAGCTTGTCGGCCCAGCCCGCGTAGTAGAAGAAGTGCGCGGCGACCAGGGGGAGGTCCGCGTCGCGGGTCTCCTTGATCGGCTTGCCGTTGTCGAGGGTCTCCAGGACGGCCAGCTCGCGGCTGCGCTCCTGGATGATGCGGGCGATGCGGAAGAGGTACTTGCCGCGCTCGGCACCCGGCAGCGCGGACCACTTCTCGAAGGCCTTGCGGGCCGCCTTCACGGCGCGGTCGACGTCGGCCTCGCCCGCCTGCGCGACCTCGGAGAGGACCTCCTCGGTCGACGGGGAGACGGACTTGAAGACCTTGCCGTCGGCCGCCTCGGTGAACTCGCCGTCGATGAACAGGCCGTAGGACGGCGCGATGTCGACGACCGAGCGGGACTCGGGCGCCGGTGCGTACTCGAAGATCGATTTCGGATTTGCCATGGGTCTCAGTCCACCGTCACGTAGTCAGGGCCGGAGTAGCGTCCGGTGGCCAGCTTCTGGCGCTGCATCAGCAGGTCGTTCAGGAGCGAGGACGCGCCGAAGCGGAACCAGTGGTTGTCCAGCCAGTCCGCGCCCGCGGTCTCGTTGACCAGGACCAGGAACTTGAGGGCGTCCTTGGACGTGCGGATGCCGCCCGCCGGCTTCACGCCCACCTGGACGCCGGTCTGCGCGCGGAAGTCGCGGACGGCCTCCAGCATCAGGAGGGTGTTCGCGGGGGTCGCGTTCACCCCGACCTTGCCGGTCGACGTCTTGATGAAGTCCGCGCCCGCGAGCATGCCGATCCAGCTCGCGCGGCGGATGTTGTCGTACGTCGACAGCTCGCCGGTCTCGAAGATGACCTTAAGGCGGGCCTGCCCGGAGGCCTCCTTCACGGCGACGATCTCCTCGTACACCTTCATGAAGTCGCCCGCGAGGAACGCGCCGCGGTCGATGACCATGTCGATCTCGTCCGCGCCCGCCGCGACCGCGTCGCGTACGTCCGCCAGCTTCACGGCGAGGGCCGCGCGGCCCGCCGGGAAGGCCGTCGCGACCGAGGCGACCTTGACGCCGGAGTCGGCCACGGCCTCCTTGGCCGTCGCCACCATGTCCGGATACACGCAGACCGCGGCGGTCTTCGGGGTGGTGCGGTCGGTCGGGTCCGGGTGGACCGCCTTCGCGCCCAGCGCCCGGACCTTGCCCGCGGTGTCCGCGCCCTCCAGGGTCGTCAGGTCGATCATGGAGATGGCCAGGTCGATGGCGTACGCCTTCGCCGTGGTCTTGATCGAACGCGTCCCGAGGGCCGCGGCGCGGGCCTCCAGGCCGACGGTGTCCACGCCGGGGAGGCCGTGGAGGAAGCGGCGCAGGGTGGTTGCCGACGCGGTGACGTCGGCGAAGGGGGTGCCGGTGAGTGCGGCTTTCCCTGGGGGTGGTGTCGTCGTCGGCATAGTCACGAGGGGAGCATATCTACGCGCGTAGCGGCGTGTACAGGGGGCGGTGCGGGTGGGTGGGCCCTCGCGGGGCGCCCCAGGCCCGCCCCTTCACCGTAACCGGGGGCTGCCGCCCCCTGGACCCCCGCTGTCGCCGCTTCGCGGCTCGTCCTCAAGCGCCGGACGGGCTGAAAACTGCCCGCCCGGCGCTTGAAGGTCAGCTCGGTCCGTTCGTGGACGTCACTTCAGGCCGTTGTCCAGTGCCGTCATGAGGGTGCCTGTGGGGGTGTCTCCCGACATTTCCCAGATCATTCCGCCCAGGAGGCCCTTCGATCTGATCCACTCCGTCTTCTTGCCTATGGACCAGGGGTCGTCGAAGCTCCACCACTGGCCGTTGTTGCCGGTGTAGCCGTAGGTGGAGATGGACTGTTCATCGTGGTGGACGGTGAGGTTGGGGACCGTGGTGAGGAGGTTGTGGTAGCCCTTTGTGCCTGCTTCCTCGGGGAACTGGCCGGGAGCCGCGCCGTTCGCCGACTGCCATTCGCCCTTCGCGCCGCCGTCGGCGACCTCCTTCCAGCCTCGGCCGTAGAACGGGAAGCCGATGGTGAGCTTGCGCGGGTTCACGCCGGCGTCCAGGTAGGTCTGGACGGCCTTCTCGACGCTGAAGTCGAAGGGGTAGGGGTCCTGGGCGTCGCGGTGCAGGTTGGCCTGGTGGCCGGTGCGCTTGGGCTCCCAGGAGTTGTCGCTTCCGGCGCCGTGGAAGTCGTAGCCCTGGACGTTGGCGAAGTCCAGGTACTCGAAGATCTTTTTGATGTCCCAGCCCGCCTCGATCTTCGCCGGGTCGGCCGGGGTGAACGCGGTGAGCAGCTTGTGCGCGCCGCCGGTGGCGTCGAGCTGCTTGCGGAACTCGGCGAGGAGCGCGGTGAGGTTGTTCTTGTCGGTGGGGCCCCAGCGGTTGCCCGGGTGGCCCTCCGAGCCCGGCCACTCCCAGTCGATGTCGATGCCGTCGAAGACGCCCGCGCCGGTGCCGGGGCCGCCCGCGCCGTTGTAGGCGGGCAGGTCGCCCTTGATCCAGGTGTCCACGCAGGACTTCACGAACTTCTCGCGGGAGGCGGGGGTCGCGGCGGCGTCCGCGAAGAACTTCGAGAACGTCCAGCCGCCGAGCGAGACCACGACCTTCAGGTGCGGGTGCTTGGCCTTGAGCTTCTTCAGCTGGTTGAAGTTGCCGCGCAGCTTGCCCCAGCCGTCGTCGGCCACGCCGTCCACCGACTGGGCGGCGGAGAAGGCGCGGCCGTAGTCGGCCTCGGCGTCGCCCGCGCCCGTGCCCTCGTCCGGGTCCTGCGGGTTGCCCGAGACGCCCTTGACCACGCCGGCCAGGCAGGTGTGGTTGACCGGGTCGACGTTCTCGAAGGCGTAGTTGATGACGTCGAGCTTCGCGGCGGCGCCGGAGGTGTCGAGGTTCTTCACGAAGTGCTGGCGGCCGTAGATGCCCCACTGCGCGAAGTAGCCGACCTTGAGGTGGTTGCCGGGGCCCGCCGCGTCGTCCGTGGTGACGTTCACGGCGTTGGAGGCGGGCGACGCGTTGTCGGCCGTGTCCCGCGCCTTCACGGTGAAGGTGTAGGCGGTGGCGGGGGTCAGGCCCTCGACCGTCGCGGTGGTCGCCGAGGCCGGGACCGTCTTCGCCAGGGTGCTGCCGCGGTAGATGTCGTACGCGGCCACGGCCACGTTGTCCGTCGACTTCTCCCAGGCCAGGCTCGCCGAGACCTGCGTCTTGCCGGTGGCGCGCAGGTTGCCCGGCGGGGTCGGCGGGGTCGGGTCGGTCGCGGGGTCGACCGTCGTCGCGGTGACCGGGGGGCTCTGGGGGCCGGTGTTGCCGCGGCGGTCCTTGGCGCGGACGGTGAAGGTGTAGCGGGTCGCCGGGGTCAGGTCGGTGACGGTCGCGCCGTTCGTCGTCGAGGTGGCCGCCACGCGGTCGCCGTCCAGGACCTCGTACGTCGTCACCGGGTAGTCGCCCGCGCCGGCCGGGGGCCAGCTCAGGGAGATCGTGCGGGAGGTGGCCGTGGTGACGGTGGGGGTGCCGGGGGCCGTGGGGGGCTTGTCGGGCGTGCCGTCGCACTTGTCGCCGTTGATGGTGCAGCCCGTCGGCGTGCCGATCGGTCCGCGTCCCGTGAACGTGTAGCTGTACGGCTCGGTCGAGCCGCCCGCCGGGACCCTGCCGTTGTAGTACGCGTTCTTCACGGTGACGTGGCTGCCGGAGACGGTCGCCTCGCCGTGGGTGTGCCCGCTGACGGTGACGCCCGAGGGCAGGTCGAACTCCAGGGTCCAGTCGGTCGACGCGGCGGAGCCGCTGTTGCGGACGACGTACTTGCCCTGCCAGGACGAGCCGCTGCCCTCCGTCGTGAACGTCGCGGTCAGGGTGCCCGCGGCGTGCGCCGGGGCGGCAGGCGCCGGGGCGGCGGCGAGTGCGGTCAGGAGGGAGAGGGGCAGAAGTATCGCGGTCAGCAGGGCGGCGGCCCTTCGCGGGGGTCTGGCTGGGGGTCTGGCTGGTCGTCTCATGGCTCTCCTCGGGGGTGTGCGGTGCAGCCGGTTTCCCTTTGTTCCCTTGGGAATTCGGCGTACATGACAACCCTTGATCACGCAAGGTCTGGACCAATGCGGTGAGGTGGCGGCGGCGCTTTCCCGTCACATTCCGGCGTCAGGCAGAATCGGCCCCATGACGAGCGACCCGCAGCCCACTCCGGCGGACCAGGACGAGCCCGCGAAGCGGGGTGACGCCGCGGATTTGGCGGCCCAGGTGGACCCGACCGCGGGGGTGGACCCGGCGGGGCCGGGGGCCCGGGTGGATTCGGTGCAGTCCGATGAGGCGGGGGAGTCGGAGGGCCCGGCGAAGGCCGCGTCCGCGGGCTCGGCGAAGTCGGGCGACGCGGCGAAGTCGGGCGACTCCGCGAAGGCTGCCGCCCCGGCGAAGGCCGCCGACCCGGGCGAGTCCGAGGGCTCGGTGAAGGCCGGGTCTGTGGGTTCGGCGAAGTCCGCCGCCCCCGCGCGGGCCGAGGGGTCGGCGAACTCCGCTGCCCCGGCGAAGTCCGCCGACGCGGCGAAGGCCGGGCGCCCTGCGAAGGCCGCGTCCGCGGGCTCCGCGAAGGCTGAGGACCTGGCTGAGTCCGCCAACGCGGCCAAGGCCGAGGGCTCTGCCAAGTCCGAGGGTTCGGCGAAGGCTGCCGCCCCGGCGAAGGCGGCGTCCGCGGGCTCGGCGAAGTCGGGCGACCCCGCGAAAGCCGCCGCCCCCGCGAAGACCGTCGCCCCCGCGAGCGCCCGCGGCGCAAGCACCCCCGACCCCGCCTACAAAGACCGTGTCTACCGTTCCCACGCTGCCATCGCCGGAGGCGTCCTGCTGCTTGCCATCGGTGTGTGGCTCGGGGTCGACGCGCTGTTCCGGGGGGAGGGGCGTACGCCGTGGGTGGCGCTTGCCGGGCTGATCTTCGCGGTGCCGCTCGTCGTCGCGTACACGTTGCGGCCCGCCGTGTACGCCAACGACGACCGGCTGCGCATCCGCAATCCGTTCCGCACCATCGCCCTGCCGTGGGGCGCGGTCTCGGGGCTGCGCTCCGGCTACTCGAACGAGGTGTTCACGCAGGACGGCACCAAGTTCCAGCTCTGGGCCGTCCCCGTGTCGCTGCGCGGTCGCAAGAAGGCGGCCCGGCGCCACGCCCAGCAGGTCGCCTCGGACGACCCGGTCGCGAGCCGCGTCCGGCCCGGCGCCCCCGGCGTGACCCAGCCCCACGCGCGCGACGCGGGCGACCAGGCCATGGACGACCTGCGTGAGATCGCCGAGCGGCGCGAGGGCGCCCAGTCGGCGCAGGGCGACCCGGTCGTGCGCTGGGCCTACGAGATCCTCGCGCCGTGCGTCGCCGGAGCCGTGCTGCTCGCGGTGCTGCTCGGCCTGGGCTGACGGGCCCGGCTCGCACCCACGGGCCCGGCCCGCACCCACGGGCCCGGCCCGCGGTCCACACGGCGCGTCCGCACACCCCGTGCGCCCCGCCCAGCGCGGGGACCGCCCCCTGTCCAAGGGGTGCCCTACGGGCTACTTCGCCATGAACCCTGCGCGGGTGCGATTGGTTTGTCCCTCAGGCGTCGCACATGCCTCAGTAAATTGCGTGTGCCGCTCACACAGGTCCATACCTGACGGACCAGGAACCTCTCCGGACGGGGCGGCGGGGGGTGGGGACCATGGAACAGCAGCCCAAGGAGGCGGCGAGAACGGCGCGATCCGCCGTCGTCGTGGCCGGGACGAGATGCCAGATCGACATCAACGGGGAAGGGGAGTACGGCTGGCGCCTGGTGGCGCCCAACGGGCGCTCCGTGGCCGTGTCCCCCCTCGCGTACGCCTCGCACACCCTGTGCCGGGCCGCCTTCGTCGCCCTCTGCGCCGACAGGGCGACGCTCGCGGGCGGCATCCAGCACAGCACCGAGGGCGGCGGCTGGGTGTGGGTCCTGTGGGACGCGCCCGGCCATCACGTCGCCGCGTCGGCGCGTACGTACGAACGGCACGCGACCTGTCGTACGTCGTACGAGCGCTTCCGCGCGCTGCTCGCCGAACTCGACCCGCAGGGAACGGAGTTGTGGGGCCGGCACTGATCTGAGGTGAGGTGCGGGCGGCCTCCCCGGCCTCCCGGGGCGGAAGTTGCCCCCAGGGACCCCCTCGTTCACCCTTCGGGATCGGCGAGGCAATCGGGCCCGGTCAGCGTCGAGGCCGTGCCTTTGCTGAAGAGACTGAGACAGCCGCGTACGAAGGCGGCGACGCCGGTGGCGGTGGCGACCGGAGGCGGCGTGGACGGTGATGTCCCGCGCCGCCTGTACGCCGACCCCGGCCTGCCCGACCGCGTCTTCCGCGCCGTCCTGCGCGGCGGCGGCGCCCTCGTGCTCGCCGTCATGCTGCTCGTCGGCGGCTTCCTGCTCTACCGGGCCTGGCTCGCGCTCGACAAGGCCGGCTGGGGGTTCCTCAGCACCGCCGAATGGGCCCCGGACGCGGGCAAGTTCGGCATCGCGGCCGTGCTCGTCGGGACGGTGCTCATCGCGTCCGTCGCGGTCTGCGTGGCCGTGCCGCTCGCGACCGGGGCCGCGCTGTACATCTCGGAGTACGCGCCCCCGAGGCTGCGCCAGACCCTCATCAGCGTCGTCGACCTGATGGCCGCCGTGCCGTCCGTCGTGTACGGGCTCTGGGGGGTGTTCTTCCTCCAGGACAAGGTGATCCCGACGGCCCGGTGGATCGCCGCGTACCTCGGCTGGATACCGCTCTTCGACGTCGACGGCGCCGATCCCGCCGACCCGCTCGCGCCCGCCAGCGTCTACACCTCGTCGACGTTCATCGCGGGCCTCGTCGTCGGCATGATGATCGCGCCCATCGTGTGCTCGATCATGCGCGAGGTGTTCTCGCAGGCCCCGGCGGGGGAGCGGGAGGGCGCGTACGCCCTCGGCGCCACGCGGTGGGGCATGATCCGCAGCGTGGTGCTGCCCTTCGGCAAGGGCGGGATGATCGGCGGCACCATGCTCGGGCTCGGGCGGGCCCTCGGCGAGACCATCGCCGTCTACATGATCATTTCGCTGGTCTTCGACATTCAGTGGCATGTGCTGCAGTCGGGGACGAGTTCTGTCTCGTCGCTGATCGCCCTGCGGTACGGCGAGGCCAGTGAGTTCGGGATGTCCGCGCTCATGGCGGCGGGCTTCGCGCTGTTCCTGATGACCCTTGTCGTGAACTTCGCTGCTTCGTCGATCGTGGCTCGTAGTCGTTCCGGGGCGGCGTCGTGACCGGGGGTCCCCCAGGCCGAGGTGGTGGGCCTCGCACTCAGGTGGCCGCAGATCGCGCTGCGCGCTCGTCCTCAATCGCCGGACGGGCTCAAAATTTCGTCCCCCGGGCTGAATCTCCCGAACGGCGGCGTGCCCTCGTGCAGTCGCGGGCCAGTGACGTGTACGCCGTCGTGGGCGCCGGTGCCGCCGCGCTCGCCCTGACCTGGGTCATGTTCGGGTGGCTGCTGCCGTTCAACGGGGTCGTCGGGTTCGTCGTCGTCGCGTACGTCCTCTTCCTGGCCCTCTACGCGCTGCTCGTCTCCTTCGACGAGGACGGGCCCGCGATCGTCGACCGCATCGCGGCCGCCGTCGTGCGGTCCATGGGGCTGCTGCTCGTCGCCGTCCTCGTCTTCGTCGTGTCGTACGCCCTCTTCGAGGGCCGCAAGGCGCTCGTGCATCTGAACTTCTTCACCGAGGACATGCAACTGGCGGGCCCGCTGGAGCCGTTGAGCGTGGGCGGGGCGCTGCACGCCGCCGTCGGGACGCTGGTGCAGATCACCCTCGCGCTGCTCGTCACCGTGCCGGTGGGGCTCGTCTGCGCGGTCTTCCTGAGCGAGGTGCCGGGGCCCTTCGCCCGCTTCGTACGCACCATCGTCGAGGCGATGACCGCGCTGCCTTCGATCGTCGCGGGCCTGTTCATCTACGCGACCGTCATCCTCGGCCTCGGCATGGACCGCTCCGGTCTCGCCGCCGCGCTCGCGCTCGCCGTCATGATGCTGCCGATCATCATCCGCGCCGCCGACGTCGTCATCCGCCTCGTCCCCGGCACCCTGCGCGAGGCCGCGTACGCCATGGGCACCTCGCGCTGGCGCACCGTCTGGCACGTCGTCCTGCCCACCTGCCGCTCCGGCCTGACCACGTCCGTCATCCTCGGCACCGGCCGCGGCATCGGCGAGACCTCGCCCGTGCTGCTCACCGCGGGCTTCACCTCCGAGATGAACCTCGACCCGACGAGCGGACCGATGGTGTCGCTGCCGCTGGCCACGTTCCAGTACGTCAAGTCGCCCGAGCCGACCATGATCGCGCGCGGCTTCGGCACGGCCGCGCTCCTGATGGCGCTGGTGCTCGCGCTGTTCGTGGCCGCGCGGTTCTTCGGCGGGCGCGGACCCGGGCAGCTCACCCGGCGCCAGGAACACCGCCGGGTGCTCGCCTCGCGCCGGGACGCCGAGCGCTTCGCCGAGAGCCATGTGGCCGCGCCGAATCCTCCGTCAACTCCACCCCGTACCACCGCACTTGACGAGTCAAGGAGGCCCTCGTGAGACCCGCCACCCGCTTCCGCGTGGGGGCGACGCTGTCGGCACTGCTCTCGCTGCTGTGCGCGCTGCTCGTCGCCGACCCGCCGCCCGCACGGGCCGCGACCTACGCGAAGATCACCGGCTCCGGTTCGACCTGGAGCTCCAACGCCGTCTTCCAGTGGACCCGCAACATCAAGGCCAACATGGGCATGACGGTGAACTTCACCGACAACGGCTCCTCCCAGGGGCGCGAGCAGTTCAAGCGCAACGTCGTCGATTTCGCGGTCTCCGAGATTCCGTACGGGCTGAAGGAACAGGGTGTCGCGGACACTCCGCCGCGCCGTGGTTACGCGTATATGCCGATCGTCGCGGGCGGCACCTCCTTCATGTACAACCTCAAGATCAATGGCAAGAAGGTGACGAATCTGCGGCTCTCCGGGCCCGTCGTCGCGAAGATATTCACCGGGAAGATCACGCGCTGGAACGACGCCGCCGTGCGGCACGACAATCCGGGCCTCAATCTTCCCGCCCGGCAGATCATTCCCGTCGTACGCTCCGACGGCTCGGGCACCAGCGCGCAGTTCACGACCTGGATGGCCAAGGAGCAGTCCGGCGTCTGGAACGACTACTGCCGACGCACCGGGCGCGGCAGTGGCTGCGGGATGACCTCCAACTATCCGCTGCTCAGCGGGTCTTCGATGGTGTCGAAGTCCGGCTCCCTTGGGGTGTCGGGGCATGTGCGGCAGCCCTCCGGCGAGGGCGCGATCACTTATGTCGAGTACTCGTACGCCATCAAGACCGGGTTTCCCGTCGCCAAGATGCTGAACAAGAAGGGGTACTACGTCGAGCCGACCGCTTCGAGTGTGGCGGTGGGCCTTACGGGCGCGCGCATCAACAACGACAAGAATTCGCCCAATTACCTGACGCAGATCCTCGACGGCGTCTATCGGAACGGCGACGCGCGGACCTACCCCCTGTCCAGCTACAGCTACATGATTCTGCCGACGAAAGAGGAGGAAGGGTTCACGAAGAGCAAGGGCAATTCCCTTGGCACCTTCGGTCGTTACTTCCTCTGCGACGGGCAGCAACAGGCGGAAGAGCTCGGCTATTCGCCGTTGCCGAAGAACCTGGTGCAGGCGGGCTTCGCGCAGGTGCGCAGGGTGCCGGGGGCGCCCACGTCCGCCATCAACATCAACAAGTGCCGCAACCCCACCTTCTCCTCCGACGGCACCAACACCCTTGCCAGGAACGCGCCTTACCCGAAGGCCTGCGACAAGCAGGGACCGACGCAGTGCTCCGACGGCACCGCGGGCGACAAGGGCAAGACGCCCGTCAAGCCCGGGGCTCAGGGCGGCGACGGCAACGGTGGCGGTGGGGGTGGCGCGGGACCCGGGGGCGGCGGCGCCAACGGTGGCGGCTCCGGGCCCGGCGGCGGCTCGGGCGGCTCGGCCGGGCCCGACAGCGACGGGGACGGTACGCCCGACGCGCGGGAGTCGGCGGGGTCCGGAGGCGGCGGCACGGGTGGGGGTGGCGGCGGGGCCGTCGACCCCGACACCGGCCTGCCCATCAGCGGTGACGGCACGGGCAGCGGTGACACGTCGGTGGCGGCGACGCCGGTGAGCCTCGCGTCCGGGGGCGCCTTCGGGTTGCGGGGCGCGCTGATGGCGCTGTCCGCGTTTCTGCTGCTCGCGGTGGTCGTGGGGCCGCCGGTGATGGCGCGGGTGCTTGCGGGGCGGGCTCGGCGCAGGGGGGAGATCGCGTGAGGCACGGGACGGGGAGCGGCGGGAGGCCGGCGATGGGGATCAGCGGGATGCGTACGTGGATGAGGCGTGCGCGTGGGCGGATCGCGGCGGGCGTGGGACGTGGACCTGGGCGTGGCCGGATCGCCGCCGGCGCGGGAGCCCTCGCCGCCGCCCTCGTACTCGCCCTCCTGCCCCTCCCCGACGGCGCCGACCAGGCCTCGGCCGCCCCGCGGGAGTCCTCCGCCGTCACCCTCACCGGCAAGAAGGGCCCGTACGACGACTTCTCCGAGCTCAAGGTCACCGTGCACCAGACCAAGGGCCTGCGCGGGCAGGGCGTGCGGATCACCTGGGCGGGCGGGAAGCCCAAGCCGGCCGGGACCGTGCCGCACCACTTCATGTCGTTCATGCAGTGCTGGGGCGACGACGCGGCCAAGGGGCCGTCCCGGGAGCAGTGCGAGTACGGGATCTCGCCGGGGGCGAAGCCGGGGGACGGGCGGGCGATCAACTCCATTGACCCGCTGGAGAGTTTCGACTCGCTGCCGACCGACCCGGCGGGCGTCAAGTACGTCCGCTTCCGGCCCGTCGAGGGCCCCGCGACCAAGACCTCCGTCGACACGACGTACTTCGGCCCCGAGGACACCAACGCCGTGCCGTTCGCGCCCAACACGGGCGACGGCGGCGGTGAGGCGGCCTTCGAGCTGAAGTCCTCCGTGGAGTCGCCGCACCTGGGCTGCGGGGCCCGCAGGACGGCGTCCGGGGCGGTCAAGCCGTGCTGGCTGGTGGCGGTGCCGCGCGGCTCGCACCACCCCGACGGCCGCGTCGTGGAGGGCTCCGGCCACCCCGTCTCGTCCCTCTCGCGGACCAACTGGGACCAGCGCCTCGCCTTCCGCCTCGACTTCCTGCCCGTCGGCGACAACTGCGCGGCGGACAAGGCCGAGCGCCGCACCATCGGCTCGGAGCTGGTCACCGACGCGATGACGTCCTGGCAGAGCGCGCTGTGCCGCGGCGGCACGCACCGCTTCACGTTCACGCAGTCCGGCGAGGGCGAGGCGCGCTCCGCGGTCACCTCGCCGGGCGGCAGCTCGCCGGGGCTCGCCTTCACCGTGGACCCGGTGCGCGCCGAGGAGGGCGCGGCGCCCGTGGTGCAGGCGCCGGTGGCGATCAGCGGGCTTACGGTCGGGATGTTCTGGATGTACGAGGACAAGGACGCGCAGGGCGCGCCGCGCCCGTACCAACTGCACGGCGTGCGCCTGAACCAGCGGCTCCTGGCGAAGGCCCTCACGCAGTCGTACGTCGACAGCGTCCGGTATCTGCGCCAGGGCGTCGACGAACCGGCGAGCGTCAAGGGAAATCCCCGGAAGATCGGCCTCGACCCAGAATTCCAGAAGCTCAACCCGGACCTCAAGGCGCTCGCCAACTGGACGCAGGCGCCTCTCGGTCTCCTCGTCTCCACGGAGAATTCGGACGCGACCCGGTTGCTCTGGCGCTATCTCGCGCAGAACAAGGACGCCCGTGAATTCCTCCAGGGAAAGCCCGACCCCTGGGGAATGAAGGTGAATTCCCACTATCCGGAACTCGGCCTGGACAGACAGCCGGCGGACTTCTACCCGAAGGCCGACGCGACGGTCTCCCGGGCGCCGTGCGGCGACGGCAGCCAGAGCCTGCCGTACGGCGGGCAGGACATCGTCCCGTACGCCACGGACATGCACAGCGCGGCCCTCAAGATCCGCCGCGGCTTCGGCGGCGAGGCCTACTTCTGCGTCCAGGGCAGCAACTCCCCGCCCAAGCTGTCCAACGACCGCCCGTCGTCCGACCAGTCCAAGCAGTACGGCATCGTCGACAACGCCTCCGCCGTCCGCTACCAGCTCGACATCGCGTCCCTGCCCAACGCCGACGGCCAGTACGTGAAGCCCACCACCGACGCCCTCCTGAAGGCGGTCGCGCGGATGCCCGGTTCGGGCGTCGCGGGCGTCAAGGCGCCCGACCCCGCGAAGGCGAGGGCGGGCGCGTATCCGCTGACGGCGGTGGTGTACGCCGCGTCGTCCACGGACCAGCCGAAGGACCTGCGTACGGACTACGCGAAGGTCATCCGGTACGCGGCCGGGGCCGGGCAGAAGCAGGGGCCTGAGGTGGGTCAACTTCCGTATGGGTACGCGCCGTTGCCCGCGGGGATGCGGGCGCAGGCGTTGGGGGCGGCCAGTGCGTTGGAGCGGGGTGTGGCGGCTGGGCCGCCCGGTGGGGAGGCCGACGGTGGTGGCGGTGGAGGTGGTCCGGGCGGGGGTGCGGATGGTGGCGGGGCCGGTGGGGTCGGGGGTGCCGGTGGGGACGCGGGCGGCGGCGCGGGGAGTGGGGCGGCCGGTGGTGCGGGCGGCTCCGGTTCCGCCGGGCCCGGCGGGGCCGACCCGGACTCCGCCGACACGGCCACGCCCACCGCGCCGAGCAGCGACGACCCCGGCAAGGAGACCGTCGCCAAGTCCGGCGGCCTGACGCCCTCTGCGGTGCTCGGGCTCGTCCGGTGGGTGCTGCTCGGGGTGCTGATCGCCGGGGGCGTCGCGGCGCTCGCGGGGCCGGTGCTGCTGCGGATGTCCGCGCGGCGGGCAGCGGCGGACGGGGGCGGTTGAATTCCGTAGGAGTCGCCTCGGTCAGGATCCATTAACCAAAGCAGCGGCCGAAATTGGTGGCCCGCGCGATCCCCGGTAGGCAATCGTAATGACTGCCGGTCGACGGGCCGGTGAGAGAGCAGTTCAGTCCCGGATCTGAATTCCGCATTCTGCTTGGCCGTCCATCATCTCCACTCTCTTGCTTGTTCCGTTTCCACGGAGGAGAAAGAAATGAACGTCAAGTCCCGTGTTCGTATCGGTGCAGTCGTCGGTGCCGCCGCCCTCGGCCTCGGTGTGCTGACCGCGCCGTCCGCCATGGCCGACCCGACCGGCTTCCCGACCCTGGCCGGCACCGGCTCCGACACCACCCAGGACGTCACCAACGCCATCGCGACCCGCGTCGGCGGCAGCCCGCAGCTCATCGGCTCCTGGGACGCGACCGGCACCTCGCCGATCAAGACCCGCGCCACGGGTTGTTCCCTGCCCCGCCCCAACGGTTCGTCCGCGGGCATCGACGCGCTCCGCGCCGACCTGGACGCGAACACCAAGTGCCTTGACTTCGCCCGCTCTTCCAGAGGCCCCGCCGACCGCACCAGCACCCGCCTCACCTGGGTGCCGTTCGCCAAGGACGCCGTCACCTTCGCCGTCCGCTCGGACTCGGCCCTGCGCACCGCCGACCTCACCCCGGCCCAGCTCAAGTCCGTCTTCAACTGCACCACGAAGACCCTGAACGGCGTCACCCTCACCCCGCTCCTGCCGCAGGCCCAGTCCGGCTCCCGCACCTTCTTCCTCGGCCAGATCGGCCTGCCCGAGGCGGAGGTCGGCTCCTGCGTCGGCTCCATGCAGGAGCACGACGGGCGCGCCCTCGACAGCGCCGGGGACATCGCGCCGTACTCGGTGGCGCAGTGGATCGCGCAGACCAACGAGGTCGTGCCCGACATCCACGGCGTCACCGTGCTCAACAAGGTCGGCGGGGTCGCCCCGACCACCGCCGGCAAGCTCAACCCCGCCTTCCCGTTCGCCCGCGACGTCTTCAACGTCGTCCCGACCGCCAAGCTCAACGACGCCACGGTCAAGGACGTGTTCGTCGGCTCCACGTCCAAGGTCTGCGCCCAGAACTCCACCATCGAGACGTACGGCTTCGGCAGCCTCGGCACCGGCTGCGGCGCCACGTCGGACCCCGCCCTGAAGGGCGAGCGCTGATCAGCGCCACCACCTCACCGCACACAGCCGGGCACCCGCGGGGTGCCCGGCCCTGCGGCGTACCCGTCCACCACCACATTTCCCCGGGGGGAAGAACCCGATGAAACGCCTCGCACCACTCAGATCACCGGCGTCGCTCCTGCTGTGCTGCGCCCTCGTCCTCGGCGCGCTCGCCGCCGCCCTCGCCCTGAGCCCCCCGGCACACGCCGCCGGCCAGATCGGCAAACTGTCGCTCGGGAAGACCAGCGGAAGCACCAAAGACACCCCGATCACCCCGAAGGTGACCGGTGACGCGCCCTGCCCGGCCGAACAGAAGGACGCCGTACGGCTCGTCGTCGTCAACCCCGCGACCGGGGCGGCCCTCAGCCTCGGGCAGTCGGCCGCCGGTGACTACTCCTCCGGTCCCGTCTCCGCGGACCTGCCCGACTCGTTCTCGCTGGAGGACCGGCTGGCGTCCTGGGCGGAGCCCGGGCAGCGCGACGGGACGTACCCCCTGCAGCTCCGCTGCGTGAATCTCGAGGACCCCACCCTGCCCGCCACCTACTTCGGTCTCGCGATCACGGTCAAGGGCGAAACCTGGGAGGTGCCGCAGGCGCAGGCCACGTCCCTCGCGCTCACCGCCTCTCCCGGCAACCACCCGGTCGCCGGGAGCGAGGTGAAGTTCACCGCGTCGGTGACGCCCGCGGACGCCCGCGGCAAGGTGACCTTCTCCACGACCCGGGGTGACGCCACCAAGGAACTCGGGCAGTCGGTCGTGAGCGACGGCAAGGCCGAGGTCAAGACCAACGCCCTTGACCAGGGCGACCAGCGCATCGTGGCCACGTTCACGCCGGACGACGCGGGGGCGCACACGCCTGCCACCGGCACGATTCCGACATACACCGTCGATCCCTCGGGCAGCAGCACGCCGCCGCCGTCGTCCCCCGGGCCCGATCCCTCCTCGCCCGCCGAGCTCGAAGTCGTCGACGCCGACGGGAATCCGCTCGAACCCAATCCGAAGCTGGAGCCCGAGCAGACTGTGAAGATCACCGCGCGCGGTTACGCCAAGGACGCGGAGGTCAAGGTCACTCTTGCCGGGAGTGAGGCGAAGTTCGACGGGGCGAAGGCCGGGGGTGACGGGGTCGTCAAGGAGTACGCCTTCACCGTGCCCAAGGGGATCAAGGACGGGGACCATACGTTGGCGCTGGCCTCCGGCGGCGAAGGTGGGCACCGGGTTGAGTTCCCGTTCACCGTCGGGGAGGAGCCTGGGCCCGGCGGGCCTTCGGGGGATCCGAGTGGTGAGCCCACTGGGCCCGGTGGGGGTGCCGGGGGCGGCGGGGACGGTGGTGACACCGGTGGTGGCGGTGCCGGAGCCGGTGGCGGTGACGGTGACGTGGGTGGTGCCGGAGGTTCCGGTGACGGGGCCGGGGGTGGTGGGTCCATGGCCTCCACCGGGGCGCAGGTCGGGGCCCTGGGGCTTGGGGCGCTTGCCCTCGTCAGCGCTGGGGCCGCGCTTGTCTTCCACGTGCGGAGGAAGGGGTTGCTCGCCTTTGGCGGGGGTGCCTCGCGGCACGGCTGATCCCCGGGTCGGCGACAGTCGGCCTTCGGCCTCGTCCTCAATCGCCGGACGGGCTCAAATACCTGCCCCCGGAGGCTGATTGCCCCGGAAGAGGAGCGCCCTCATGACCGTGCTCGCCCCACCACCCCCCGACCCGGGAGCCGTCGAGTCGCCACCCCCGCCGGACGTCCCGGTGCCCCCGGGCGGCACCGGTGAGCGGCCCTCCCCGGCCCGGCCGGGGGTCGCCCTCGCCGGGGTCGCGTGCTGCGTACTCGCCGCCCTCCTCTTCGGCTTCGCCGCCAACCTCACCGTCGTCGGGCATCTGAAGCACGCCCGGGATCAGCAGACCGCCTACGACGAGCTGCGCAAGCAACTCGCCCTCGGTACCGCCCCGGTGGGCCAGCGCACCTTCGACGGGAAGGCGCTGAAGCCGGGCGCGCCCGTCGCGCTGCTGCGCATTCCCGCCCTTGATGTGAAGGAGGTCGTCGCCGAAGGGACCAGCTCCAGCGTTCTCATGTCCGGGCCTGGCCACCGCCGCGACACCCCGCTGCCCGGCCAGGCCGGCACCGTCGTCCTCATGGGGCGCCAGTGGGGCTACGGCAGCCCCTTCAACAAGCTGCACAACCTCCCCGTACAGACCCGCTTCGAACTCACCACGGGGCAGGGCAAGTCCGTGTACGAGGTCACAGGGCTGCGGCGCGCCGGCGACGACCTGCCCGCGCCCCTCGGGCAGGGCCAGGGCCGCCTCACCCTCATCACCGCCACCGGCGGCCCCTACACCCCCGCCGGCATCCTCCGCCTCGACGCCAAGCTCCTCACGCCCGTCCAGCCCAGCCCGCCCCGCGAGATCCGCTCCGGCTGGATCCCCGAGTCCGAGGAAGCCCTCGGCACCGAGGACGACGCCTGGCTCGCCGTCTTCCTGTGGACCCAGGCCCTGCTCGCCGCCGCCCTCCTCGCCGTGTGGGTGCGGCGCTCCTGGGGGCGGTGGCAGACCTGGATCTGCGCCCTCCCTGTACTCGGCGCCCTCGGCCTCGCCGACGCCCAGGCCCTCACCGCCCTGCTCCCCAACCTCCTCTGACGCCGGCAGTAAATGTTCTCGTACGCAATGGAGTTGAGCCCCATGGCCACGTCCGCCTACACCACCCCTGCCGCCCGCCCCCGCGTCCTGCGCACTCCCGCCCCCGCCACCCTCGAAGCCGAGGACGTCTCCGCCTGGTTCGCCGCCCACAAGGTCCTCGACCGGGTCTCCCTCACCATGCCCGCCCGTCAGGTCACCGCCCTCATCGGGCCCTCCGGCTGCGGCAAGTCGACCTTCCTGCGCATCCTCAACCGCATGCACGAGCTGATCGGCTCCGCCGCGCTCGCCGGGCGCGTACTGCTCGACGGCGAGGACATCTACGACCGCGGCCGCCGCATCACCCACGCCCGCCGCAGCATCGGCATGGTCTTCCAGAAGCCCAACCCCTTCCCCGCCATGTCCCTGTACGACAACGTCCTCGCGGGCCTGAAACTCAACGCCATCAAGGCCACCCGCGCCGGCAAGGACGACCTCGTCGAGGAGTGCCTCACCAAGGCCGGGCTGTGGAAGGAAGTGAAGGACCGGCTGCGTCAGCCCGGCGGCGCGCTCTCCGGCGGCCAGCAGCAACGCCTGTGCATCGCCCGCTCGTTGGCCGTCCGCCCCCGCGTCCTCCTCATGGACGAACCCTGCTCCGCCCTCGACCCCACCTCCACCCGCCGCATCGAGGAGACCATCGACGAACTCAAGGACGAGGTCACCATCGTCATCGTCACCCACAACATGCAGCAGGCCGCCCGCGTCTCCGACACCTGCGCCTTCTTCCTCGCCTCCCACGGCACCCCGGGCGTCATCGTCGAACACGGCCCCACCGACATGATGTTCAACGCCCCGGAGGACCCCCGCACTTCGGACTACGTGAACGGGCGGTTCGGGTGAGGGGGGTGTGGCATTCCAGTTCGGCGGCTGTCGCCGCCGTGGCCGTGTTCCTGGCGCTGGCCGCGTGTGCGCCTGATGGAGGGGGCGGCAGTCGTACGAGAGCCGGGGAGGCCGCCGCCAACTCTCCTGTGGATACGTTCACTTCGGCGCCGGAGGTGGATGGTTCGGCGATCCCTGACCGGCCCGCCTCCACCGCGTCGCCCAGCCGTCCGCGCGACGCGCCCCCGCCCCGGCCACGTACCCCTGGACGCCTCACTCCCGCCCCGTCCCCCGACAGCCGCGTCAAGGGCCCCGACCTGTCCCGCCCGGCCCCGGCAGGCACCCCCAGGCCGCAGGCCCCGACGCGCCCCCCGATCGAGGACCGACCCAAAGCATCCAAGGACTCCGGCCCGGAACCCGCCCCGGGACGCCCCGTGTTGCGCATCGGCGACTGGTCGTCCGCTGTCGCCCGCGGCGGGCAGGGCGACGTCGACGCCTGCGAGCACGCCGTGCAGTGGGCGGGGCCGGACATCGGCAAGGAGAACGGGTACCGGATGCGGACGGTCGTCATCGTCGGGCACGACTACTGCCGCGGCTTCGACCGGTTCGCGCTGCTGCGGGTCGGATCCACCGTCAGCCTGGAGACGGCGCGCGGGACTTGGACGTACAAGGTGTACGCGAACCACGTCACGCCGGGCCGCGGCGCGCCCGCAGCCGGGCTCTACTGGGGCGACCTGACGCTCCAGTCGTGCGTAGGACCGGACACGGGATTCAGCTACCTGATGCGGGTCTGACGCGGCGCCAGGAGCGTCGCCCGAACCGCACACGCAGCGTCGGCCGTGCCCGGCCCGTGCGGCGCCCGCGCGAGGGGGGTCGGCGGAGCGCCAAGGTGCCGTCGCGCTCCCCAAGGGGGGCGAGGGGAGCGACAGGCAGCGCTTCCATAGTGACGTACAGAGGTTCGAGTGCGGAAGCCGGGGGGCGTGCGGCGCCCCAACTCCCCGTGAATCAGCTCCCATTGGCTCCGAGCGGGAGCGGTGTTCGCGCAGGTCACGGTGGGCCGAGCCAGACCAGGAGCATGTGGCCGCCGAACGCCGCGGATGTCAGTGCCGCGCCTGACAGCACCGCGACCGTCACTCGCGTACGTACCCGTGCGAGGGCGAGGGCGAGGGGAAGCAGGAGGGGGAAGGCGGGGAGCAGGAAGCGGGCGCGTGGGAAGTAGACGCCGCTGGAGCCCAGCACGATCGCGGCCAGCAGGCCCGCGTACACCAGGAGCGGCAGCGGCTGCCCGCCCCCGGCCAGCGACATCGCGAACAACACCAGCGCGCTAAATAGAACGATCGTTACAATCACCAGGAACAGTTGCGGGCGCTCCACCAGGAACAGCTGCTTCATCCAGCGCAGGGTGCCGATGCCGCCGTCCCACTCGTTGTGCCACAGCCTCTGCACGGCGAAGTAGCCGTCCCAGCGGCCGAGTCGGGCGCCCACCCAGCCGACGTACGCGAGCCAGCCGAGCGGCGCGAGCACCGCGCCCGCCAGGACGCGGGGCTCGAAGCCGCGGCGCAGGGCGAGCAGCGCGGTGATCGACACGGCGGCCGCGACCGCCACCCCGGTCGGGCGCGTCAGGCCCGCGAGCGCGGCCAGCGCCCCCGCCCACAGCCAGCGGCCGGTGAGCACCGCGTACAGCGACCAGGCCGCGAGGGCCGTGAACAGCGACTCCGTGTAGCCCATCCACTGCACGAGCGACACCGGCAGACACGCCCACAGCACCACGAGGAGCACGCCCGCGCGCCGCCCGTGCAGCCGGTCGCCGATCTTGAAGATCCCCCACGCCGCGAGGAACGAACACCCCACCGCGATCGCCAGGCCCACCCCGCCGCGCGGCGCCGGAAGCAGCGCGTCGCCCGCCCGGATCAGCAGCGGGAACAGCGGGAAGAACGCCAGGTTGTTGGTGTCGAAGGCATCCCCGAGCGTGTCCGCGTACCCGTTCGCGGCGATCTTCAAGTACCAGTCGCAGTCCCAGGATTCGGCCAGCAGATGCCACAGCCCGCGGTGCTCGCGGTGCGCCCAGACGGCGAGCACGAGGACGCCCAGGGCGCGCACGGCCGCGTACGCGAGGAGGGCGGGCGCCGCGTGCCGCAGCGCGGAGAGCAGTCGCCGCCGCGTGGCCGAGGGCCGCGCCGCCGAGCGGGAGCGGCGCGAGGCGGGGACGCGGGACGGCGCGGCGGGCGTGGCTGCGGAAGGGGCGGAGAGGGGTCCGTACGGCACTGCGGCTCCCGGTACGTGAGGGTGCGCTACCGGTCGAACCTTCCTGAGGGACCGGCAGCGCACCGGGGAGCTGCGTCAGTTGTCGTACGGGAACCACCCGATCGGGTGGGTCGGAGGGGCGGGAATCGCGGAGCCACTCGTACGGGTGGCTCCGCCCGTCCGTGGCGCGGACGGCCGCGGGTCAGATGCCCGCTGCCGCCGCGAGGTCCCGCTTCAGGGCCGCGAGCAGCTCCGCCGCCCGCTCGTGGGCCTGGGGCAGCCCGGACCGGTCACCGACCGGCACCACGACCTCCAGGTAGCACTTGAGCTTCGGCTCGGTGCCGCTGGGGCGGACGATGACGCGGGCGCCGTCGAGCGTGTACCGCAGCCCGTCCGTGGGCGGCAGCGTCTCCGTGCCCTTGGTGAGGTCCTCGGCGCGCGTCACCGCGAGGCCCGCGAGGCGCTCCGGCTGCCGCTCGCGCAGCCGCCGCATCGCGGCCGCGATCAGCGACAGGTCCTCCACGCGCACCGAGAGCTGGTCCGTGGCGTGCAGCCCGTGCTCGACGGCCAGGTCGTCCAGGAGGTCGAGCAGCGTCAGGCCTGCCTCCTTGAGCTCCGAGGCCAGCTCCGTGATCAGCAGCGCCGCCGTGATCCCGTCCTTGTCGCGTACGCCCTCGGGGTCGACGCAGTAGCCGAGCGCCTCCTCGTAGCCGTACCGCAGGCCCTCGACGCGGGCGATCCACTTGAAGCCGGTCAGCGTCTCCTCGTACGGCAGGCCCGCCGCCTCGGCGATCCGGCCGAGCAGCGACGACGACACGATCGACTCGGCGAAGGTGCCCGTCGCGCCCCGGCGGACCAGGTGTGCGGCGAGCAGCGCGCCCACCTCGTCGCCGCGCAGCATCCGCCAGCCGCCGTCGCCCGCCGGGACGGCCACCGCGCAGCGGTCCGCGTCCGGGTCGTTGGCGATCACCAGGTCGGGGCGCGCCTCGCGGGCCGTCGCGAAGGACAGGTCCATCGCGCCCGGCTCCTCCGGGTTCGGGAACGCGACCGTGGGGAAGTCCGGGTCGGGCTCCGCCTGTTCCGCGACGAGCACGGGCTCGGGGAAGCCGGCCCGCGCGAACGCCGCGAGGAGCGTGTCCTTGCCGACGCCGTGCATCGCCGTGTAGACGGTGCGGGCGGTCCGGGGGGAGCCGGATGCCAGGACGGCGTCCGTACGCGCCAGATAGGCCTCCAGGACGTCCTCGCCGAGGGTCTGCCGGCCGCCGTCGGGCCGCGGTACGTCGTGCAGGCTGCGCACCGCGTCGATCTCGGCGGCGATCTCGCCGTCGGCCGGGGGCACGATCTGCGAGCCGTCGCCCAGGTAGACCTTGTAGCCGTTGTCGCGCGGCGGGTTGTGGCTCGCGGTGACCTCCACGCCCGCGACCGCGCCCAGATGCCGTATGGCGAAGGCGAGGACGGGGGTGGGCAGGGGGCGCGGCAGGACGGCGGCGCGCAGGCCCGCGCCGGTCATCACGGCGGCCGTGTCCCGCGCGAAGTCCGCCGACTTGTGGCGCGCGTCGTAGCCGATCACGACGAGGCCGTTCGTGTGGCCCTTGGCCTTCAGGTACGCGGCCAGGCCGGCCGCCGCGCGGATGACCACGGAGCGGTTCATCCGCATGGGGCCCGCGCCCAGCTCGCCGCGGAGGCCCGCGGTGCCGAACTGGAGGGTGCCCGCGAAGCGGGCCGCCAGGTCGTCGGCGGCCGCCGGGTCGCCGGGCGCCGCGGCGAGCAGCTTCGCCAGCTCCTCGCGGGTCTCCTGGTCCGGGTCCTCGTCGAGCCAGGCCTGCGCCCGCGTGATGAGTTCTCCGTGGTCCTGCACGTGTGGTCAGCCTCTCCGTGAGGTTCTCGCTGTTCCGGCTACTGGCGGCTTACCCGACCGTCAGATGCGGCCGAGCACCTGGCCCAGGAGCTCACCCATCCGCGTGGCGGAGTCGCGGCCCGCCTGGAGGACCTCCTCGTGGTTGAGGGGCTCGCCCGTCATGCCCGCGGCGAGGTTCGTCACCAGGGAGATGCCGAGCACCTCGGCGCCCGCCTCGCGGGCCGCGATGGCCTCGAGGACGGTCGACATGCCGACGAGGTCCGCGCCGATGGTGCGGGCCATGCGGATCTCGGCCGGGGTCTCGTAGTGCGGGCCGGGGAACTGCGCGTACACGCCCTCTTCGAGGGAGGGGTCGATCTCCTTGCACAGCGCGCGCAGGCGCGGCGAGTACAGGTCCGTGAGGTCCACGAAGTTCGCGCCGACGATCGGCGACGTCGCGGTCAGGTTCAGGTGGTCGCTGATCAGCACGGGCTGGCCGGGGCGCATGCCCTCGCGCAGGCCGCCGCAGCCGTTGGTCAGCACGATCGTCTTGCAGCCCGCGGCGACGGCGGTCCGCACGCCGTGCGCGACGGCGGCCACGCCACGGCCCTCGTAGTAGTGCGTGCGGCCCAGGAAGACCAGGGCGCGCTTGGCACCGACCTTGAAGGAGCGGATCCGCCCGCCGTGGCCCGCGACGGCCGGCGGCGGGAAGCCGGGCAGCTCGGTGACCGGGAACTCGGCCTCGGGGGCGCCGAGCGCCTCGACGGCCGGCGCCCAGCCGGAGCCCATCACGAGGGCGACGTCGTGGGTCTCGGCGCCCGTCAGCTCGCGCAGGCGCGCGGCGGCGGCGTCGGCGGCGGCGTACGGGTCGCCCTGGATGTCGTCCGGAATAACTGAAGCGTTCACGCCGACGAGGGTAGCCGGTTACGCCCTACGCGCGTAGATGACGATGCCCACGGGATCCAGATCGTTGCCTTGTCGTTTCCGACAAACGGCCGCGTGTGCCCTCGCGGGACGCCCCAGTCCCGCCCCTTTCCCGAAACCAGGGGCTGCCGCCCCTGGACCCCGCTGATCGGCGCTCCGCGCCTCGTCCTCAATCGCCGGACGGGCTAGAAGGCGACTGGGCTGGGCGGCAGCCCAAGAAGGGCGGGTGGGTGGGGAAAAAGCCCGCCCGGCGTTTGAGGGCGAGGCGCGGAGCGCCGAAAAGGCAGGGGGAGAGGGGGCGCAGCCCCCATGGGGTGGGCGTCAGCAGGGGCGCTTGCGGAGCCCCATGACGTAGTCGTGGGGCGCCCCCGCCGATTCGGCGGCATCCGCGATCTCCCCGAGGTAGCGAGCGGACGGCAACCCACCCTCGTAACCATTGAGGACATACACCCAGGCCGCCTCCTCGCCCTCGAGGGTGTGCACACGAACCCGCATACGCCGGTAAATGTCGAGTCCGACACCTTCCCACCGGTCCATGGAGTCCTCGTCCATCGGAGCGATGTCGTACAGCGCGACGAACACCTGCGACCGAGGCGCCTCGACGATCGTCGCGAGCGCACCCTCCCAGCCCATGTGCTCGCCCCCGAACGTCAGCCGCCAGTCGTTGAGCCAGCCGGTCGCGCGCAGCGGCGAGTGTGGTGCGCGGCGCGTCATCAGCCGCGCGTCGAGAGTGCCGGCGTACGCGGCGTAGAGCGACATGGAGTCGAGGGTACGGCAGCCGGGTGTACCCCTCTCGCCGCAGTCGTCACTCCCGTGGTCACCGGCACGGCCGCCGCCACGGAGGGCCCCGGGGGTACGGGCCGCCCTGCCGTACGGGACAATGGAGTACGTGACTCGGATCGTGATCATTGGTGGCGGACCCGGCGGATACGAGGCGGCCCTGGTGGCAGCCCAGCTCGGCGCGGAGGTGACCGTCGTCGACTGCGACGGTCTGGGCGGAGCGTCGGTGCTGACCGACTGCGTGCCGTCGAAGACCCTGATCGCGACGGCCGAGGTGATGACGACCTTCGACTCCTCGTACGAGGAGCTGGGCATCATCGTCGAGGACGACACCCCGCACATCGACCAGGCGGCCCGCGTCGTCGGCGTCGACCTGGGCAAGGTCAACCGGCGTGTGAAGCGGCTCGCGCTCGCGCAGTCGCACGACATCACGGCGTCCGTGACGCGGGCCGGCGCCCGCGTGATGCGCGGCCGCGGCCGCCTGGAGGGCCAGCAGGCCATGGACGGCTCCCGCAAGGTCGTCGTCCGCGCCGCCGACGGCACCGAGGAGACCCTCGTCGCCGACGCCGTCCTGATCGCGACCGGCGGCCACCCGCGCGAGCTGCCCGACGCCCAGCCCGACGGCGAGCGCATCTTCAACTGGACGCAGGTGTACGACCTCGACGAGCTGCCCGAGGAGCTCATCGTGGTCGGGTCCGGCGTGACCGGCGCCGAGTTCGCCGGTGCCTACCAGGCGCTCGGCTCACGGGTCACGCTCGTGTCGTCCCGCGACCGCGTGCTGCCCGGTGAGGACCCGGACGCCGCCGCCGTCCTGGAGGACGTCTTCCGGCGTCGCGGCATGAACGTGATGGGCCGCACCCGCGCCGCCTCCGCCAAGCGCGTCGGCGACCGCGTCGAGGTCACCCTCGCCGACGGCCGCGTCATCTCCGGCTCGCACTGCCTGATGGCCGTCGGTGCCATCCCCAACAGCGACGGGATGGGCCTGGAGGAGGCCGGGGTCAAGGTCAAGGAGTCCGGGCACATCTGGACCGACCGGGTGTCCAGGACCTCCGCCCCCGGTGTGTACGCGGCCGGTGACGTCACCGGCATCTTCGCCCTCGCGTCGGTCGCCGCCATGCAGGGCCGCATCGCGATGTACCACTTCCTGGGCGACGCGGTGACCCCGCTGAACCTGAAGACGGTCTCGTCGAACGTCTTCACCGACCCCGAGATCGCGACCGTCGGCTACAGCCAGGCCGACGTCGACGCCGGCAAGATCGACGCCCGCGTCGTCAAGCTCCCGCTGCTGCGCAACCCGCGCGCGAAGATGCAGGGCATCCGCGACGGCTTCGTCAAGATCTTCTGCCGTCCCGGTACGGGCATCGTGGTCGGCGGTGTCGTCGTCGCGCCGCGCGCCTCGGAACTGATCCACCCCATCTCGATCGCGGTCGACAACAATCTGACGGTGGAGCAGATCGCCAACGCCTTCACCGTGTACCCCTCGCTTTCCGGCTCGATCGCCGAAGTGGCGCGCCAGCTGCACACCCGAAAGGTCAACGGCGAGGCCTGATCCAGGCGGTCGCTCACCCGGCGCAGGTCACAGCCTGTTGCCGCCCATTCGCGCGGCATAGTCGGGGAGAGTAACCCCTATACCACTTTCACCCCTGCCGTGCGAACAACTTCTGTAATTCGGCGCAAACTGCTGAAAGCAGACGGTCGTTGGGGTTACTGTCAGTTTCGTGTTCGCTGCAGAACGTCGCCAATTGATCCTCGAAATGGTGCGGGCCAACGGAGCGGTGTCGCTCCGTGAGCTCGCCCGCGTCGTCCAGACCTCCGAAGTGACCGTACGGCGGGACGTGCGCGCGCTGGAGGCAGAAGGACTCCTCGACCGCCGGCATGGCGGTGCGGTATTGCCGGGCGGATTCACGCGGGAGTCCGGCTTTCCGCAGAAATCACATCTCGCGTCCGCCGAGAAGACGGCCATCGCCGATCTCGCGGCGGGTCTCGTCGAAGAGGGCGAAGCCATCGTCGTCGGGGCGGGTACGACCACGCAGGAGCTGGCCCGCCGGCTCGCGCGGGTGCCCGGCCTGACCGTCGTCACCAACTCCCTGCTGGTGGCACAGGCCCTGGCACACGCCAACCGGGTGGAGGTCGTCATGACCGGCGGCACCCTGCGCGGCTCCAACTACGCACTCGTGGGCAGCGGCGCCGAGCAGTCCCTACAGGGGCTGAGGGTGTCGCGGGCGTTCCTGTCGGGCAGCGGCCTGACCGCCGAACGCGGCCTTTCCACCTCCAACATGCTGTCGGCGAGCGTGGACCGCGCGCTCGTACAGGCCGCCGCGGAGGTGGTGGTCCTCGCCGACCACACCAAACTCGGCACCGACACGATGTTCCAGACGGTGCCGACGGACGTCATCACGCGTCTGGTCACGGACGAGCCGCCCGCGCACGACGACCGCGCGGCGACCGAACTGCAGGCACTGGCGGACCAGGGCGTGCAGATCGCGGTCGCCGGAGCGTCGGCGGGCCCCGGCCAGACCCCCGGAGTCGACTCCGTCCCAGCGGGCCGGCAGGCACGGCGGGACGTGCCGCTGCCCGGCCAGCGGCGGGGACACGGGGGCCATGGCGCGGGGCCCGGCACCGGGCCCCAGCTCCGCAGCGCGTCCGTACTCGGCGAGCAGCCGGCCGGGGAGCGGGCGGCACGGGTGGCGGATCTGCGCCGCCGTTAGTCCCGGTACGCGGCTGTCGAAGAGTCCGCCTTCAGGCCGCGCAGTGTCAACGTCAGGAGGCGGTCCGCCAGTTCGGGGTCGTCAGGGGACTCCTCGGCCGCGAGCGCGATCGCGTTCGTGAGCTGCATCAGGTCCTCGATCGACACGCCCCGGCGTACGGCGCCCGCCTCCTGCGCGCGTGCCAGGAGCCGGGTGCCTGCCTCCCGCATCGGGCGGCTGCACCTGGCAAGGGCGGAACTGTCGTCCCGCGACGCCGACATGAGGGCTCTCGCGAGGCCCCGGTACTCGCCCGCGTGCGTGATGATCGCCCGTAGCCACTCCACCAGGGCCGTGCACGGCTGTGGGGCGTCCAGGAGGGCGTGGGAGCGGGTGAGCAGGTCGCTCACCGCGTCCTCGAAGACGGCGCTCAGCAGCGCGTGACGGGTGGGGAAGTGGCGGTACAGCGTGCCGATGCCCACGCCTGCGCGGCGGGCGACGTCCTCCAGGGAGGTGTCCGTGCCGTGCTCCGCGAAGGCGGCTCGCGCCTCGCACAGAAGCCGCTGGTAGTTGCGGCGGGCGTCAGCACGCATGTGGTCGTCTCCTCGCGGGGCGCCCCGGTCCCGCCCTTTCCCGAAACTGGGGCTCCGCCCCAGACCCCGCTCCTCAATCGTCGGAGAGGCTGAATCCTCGCCGGTGCGGCTGGGTTTTAGCCCGTCCGGCGTTTGAGGACGAGCCGCGAAGCGGCGATGAGCGGGGGTCCAGGGGGCGGCAGCCCCATGGTTTCGGGAAGGGGCGGGATTGGGGAATGTCTCAGTCCTTGATCTCGCAGATGACGGCGCCGGACGTCAAGGACGCCCCCACCTCCGCGAGGAGGCCCTTGACCGTGCCGGAACGGTGGGCGTTCAGGGGCTGCTCCATCTTCATGGCCTCGAGGACGACGATGAGATCGCCCTCGTTGACCTCCTGGCCCTCCTCGACGGCGACCTTGACGATCGTGCCCTGCATGGGCGAGGCGAGGGTGTCCCCGGACGCCGCGGGCCCGGACTTCTTCGCCGCACGCCGCTTCGGCTTGGCGCCCGCCGAAAGCCCCGTACGCGCGAGGGACATGCCCATACCGGCCGGCAGGGAGACCTCGAGCCGCTTGCCGCCGACCTCGACGACGATCGTCTCGCGGTCGCCGTCCTCCTCCTCGGCGTCGCCGCCGACGGGGGCGAACGGCGGGATGTCGTTGACGAACTCGGTCTCGATCCACCGGGTGAAGACCGTGAACGGCTCGTCGGAGCCGGTCAGTTCGGGCGCGAACGCCGGGTCGGCGACCACCTTGCGGTGGAACGGGATGGCGGTGGCCATGCCCTCGACGTCGAACTCGGCAAGGGCGCGCGCGGCCCGCTCCAGGGCCTCCTTGCGTGTGCGGCCCGTGACGATCAGCTTGGCGAGCAGCGAGTCCCAGGCCGGGCCGATGACCGAGCCGGACTCGACACCCGCGTCGAGGCGGACACCGGGACCGGACGGGCCCTCGAACTTGGTGACGGTGCCGGGCGCGGGCAGGAAGCCCCGGCCCGGGTCCTCGCCGTTGATGCGGAACTCGATGGAGTGACCGCGCAACTGCGGGTCGCCGTAGCCCAGTTCCTCGCCGTCGGCGATCCGGAACATCTCCCGGACCAGGTCGATCCCGGCGACCTCCTCGGTGACCGGGTGCTCCACCTGGAGGCGGGTGTTGACCTCCAGGAAGGAGATCGTGCCGTCCACGCCGACGAGGAACTCCACGGTGCCCGCGCCGACGTAGCCCGCCTCGCGCAGGATCGCCTTGGACGCGCGGTACAGCTCCGCGTTCTGCGCCTCGGAGAGGAACGGCGCCGGGGCCTCCTCGACGAGCTTCTGGTGGCGGCGCTGCAGCGAGCAGTCACGGGTGGACACGACGACCACGTTGCCGTGGCTGTCGGCCAGGCACTGGGTCTCCACGTGCCGCGGCTTGTCCAGGTAGCGCTCCACGAAGCACTCGCCGCGCCCGAAGGCCGCGACGGCCTCACGCACGGCGGAGTCGTACAGCTCCGGCACCTCTTCGAGGGTGCGGGCCACCTTCAGACCGCGGCCGCCACCGCCGAACGCCGCCTTGATCGCGATGGGCAGGCCGTTCTCCTCGGCGAACGCCACCACCTCGTCGGCGCCCGAGACCGGGTCCGGCGTGCCCGCGACCAGCGGCGCGCCCGCGCGCTGCGCGATGTGCCGGGCGGCGACCTTGTCGCCCAGGTCCCGGATCGCCTGCGGCGGCGGGCCGATCCAGATCAGTCCGGCGTCCAGGACGGCCTGGGCGAACTCCGCGTTCTCGGAAAGGAATCCGTAGCCCGGATGGACCGCGTCCGCCCCGGAGTCCTTGGCCGCGGCGAGGACCTTCGCCATGTCCAGATAACTGGTGGCCGGAGTGTCACCGCCAAGGGCGAACGCCTCGTCTGCGGCCCGCACATGCAGTGCGTCCCGGTCGGGGTCCGCGTAAACGGCAACGCTCGCGATCCCGGCATCCCGGCACGCCCGGGCGACCCGGACAGCGATTTCGCCACGGTTGGCGATGAGCACCTTGCGCACGATGGCTCCCTCCTTGAAACAAGCCGAGTTTAGGGACTGCCGACACGACCTCACGACCCGTCCCCAATGGTGAGCTTGCCCACACGGAGCGTGATTCGAGGTCGACTCGTTCCCCGAAATCCCTTGTCGCACCGTGGTACGCAGGGTCCCTTCCCGGCAGCGTAGCCCTCCGGTGTGGTCAAGGTCTCTGTGAGGCCGCGCTGCGGCACGCGGCCATTCTTTGTGGAGTCCCTACGAATGGCCCAATGATTCTTTGCCCTCGGTACGACCCTTGTCCCGCGGTTTACCCGTTAGTAGCGTGCCCGTGTCTAGTACGTACTAGGGGTAACAGCCGTCAGTGGAGAGTGGGTGGACGCCGTGGCGCGCAGGCCGGTGGCGTGGGTGGGCGCGGTCGTGCTCTGGGCGGAGGCGGTCGGGATCGCGCTTCTCAACTGGTTCCTCGGCCTCGTCGTCGACAAGCAGGACATGTCGATGGGCGGGCTCGACCCGCGTGCGATGAGCGTCGGCGCGTGGGTCGCGGGCGGCCTCTTCGGGCTCTACCTCGCGCTGTGCGGCCTCGCGCTCGCCCGCACCGCCGTCCGCGACCGGGCGCCCGGCAGGTTCGCGAAGATCCTGCTGATCAGCGCCGCCGTCGTGCACGGCCTGCTCGGCGCGTTCGCCGTCGGCCTGGTGGGCTGGGTCGCGTTCCTCTTCATGATGGTGGTGCTCGGGCTCATCGTGCTGACGCTGATGGCGTACGACAAGCAGGAGGCCGAGGGCGGCGGCGGGACCGTGCTCTCTACTTCGCCCACAACTCCGTGATGCCGACGCCCAGTTCCGCGAGGAGGCGGCGCAGCATCGGCAGGGACAGGCCGATGACGTTGCCGTGATCGCCGTCGATGCCGTCGATGAACGGTGCCGAACGGCCGTCCAGGGTGAACGCGCCCGCCACGTGCAGGGGTTCGCCGCTCGCCACGTACGCCGCGATCTCCGCGTCGGACGGCTCGCCGAAGCGCACCACCGTCGACGCCGTCGCCGCCACGTGCTTGCCGGACAGCGTGTCGTATACGCAGTGTCCGGTCTGCAGGACGCCCGCGCGGCCCCGCATGTCCTTCCAGCGGGCCGTCGCCTCCTCCGCGTCCGCGGGCTTGCCCAGCGCCTGGCCGTCCAGCTCCAGGACCGAGTCGCAGCCCACGACCAGGGCGCCCTTGGTGTCCGGCCGTGCCGCCACCACTGACGCCTTCGCCACCGCGAGCGCCTTCGCGAGCTCCGCGGGGGTCGGCGCGCTCACCGCGTCCTCGTCCACACCGCTGACGATCACCTCGGGCGCGAGTCCCGCTTGCCGCAGGAGGCCGAGCCGGGCGGGGGACTGGGAGGCCAGGACGAGACGCCGGGTGGGGTGATCAGTCATGCGGTCAGGGTAGCCGCGGGCCCTGCCGGGGGCTCAACGGACGCCGGCAGGGCGCCGCGCCTCAGATCACGCCCAGGATCACCATCGCGACGACCATCGCCAGGGCGAGCAGGACTCCTGCGCGGCGCATCTTCGCCTGCATGTCCCGCATGTCCTTGGGCGGGTCGTTCTCCGGGTCGGACCACAGCATGCCTTCGATGGTGCGGTCGCGCCGGAGCGCGCGCCTGAGTACGCGTACTCAACTTCCGGCGTGGGGCATTCCGGTTCTGCCCCTTCCGGTATGCCTCGTACCGGTACCGCTCAGCCGGGCCAGTACGTGCGGCCCCACGCCGCCGGGCCCGGCGCGGGCATCCGCTCCCGGGCCACCCGGGCCGGGTCGGCCCACGCGTCCGGGAGCCGGGGCGCGCCGGACGGCGTGTTCGCGGCCGCCGCGGCGCGCGCCTGGACCACCGCCAGGGCGGCGGCCAGCTCCTCTGGGGTCGGGTTGCCTCGTACGACCTTGATCACGAAGTGGCTCCTCGGGGGGACTGCCCGGGCTAGAGGGGGATGTTGCCGTGCTTCTTCGGCGGCAGGGACTCCCGCTTCGTACGCAGCTGACGCAGGCCCCGCACCAGGTGCGAGCGCGTCTCCGACGGCAGGATCACCGCGTCGATGTACCCGCGCTCCGCCGCCGTGTACGGGTTCAGGAGCGTGTCCTCGTACTCCTGGATCAGGCGGGCGCGCGCGGCCTCCTGGGCCTCCGGCTCGCCCGCCGCGGCGATCGTGCGGCGGTGCAGGATGTTCACCGCGCCCTGCGCGCCCATCACCGCGATCTGCGCCGTCGGCCAGGCGAGGTTGAGGTCGGCGCCCAGGTGCTTGGAGCCCATCACGTCGTACGCCCCGCCGAACGCCTTGCGGGTGATGACCGTGATGAGGGGGACGGTGGCCTCGGCGTAGGCGTAGATGAGCTTGGCGCCGCGGCGGATGATGCCCGTGTGCTCCTGGTCCACGCCCGGCAGGAAGCCCGGCACGTCCACGAACGTGATCACCGGCACGTTGAACGCGTCGCAGGTGCGCACGAAGCGGGCCGCCTTCTCGGACGCGTCGATGTCCAGGCAGCCCGCGAACTGCATCGGCTGGTTCGCCACGATGCCCACCGGGCGGCCCTCGACGCGGCCGAAGCCGGTCAGGATGTTCGGCGCGAACAGCGGCTGCGTCTCGAAGAACTCCGCGTCGTCCAGGACGTGTTCGATCACCGTGTGCATGTCGTACGGCTGGTTCGCGCTGTCCGGTACGAGGGTGTCCAGCTCGCGGTCCTCGGGCGTCGGCTCCAGGTCCGCCTCCTCCGGGAACGCGGGGGGCTCGCTCAGGTTGTTCGACGGGAGGTACGACAGGAGCGACTTGACGTACTCGATCGCGTCCTTCTCGTCGCCCGCCATGTGGTGCGCCACGCCCGACGTCGCGTTGTGCGTGCGCGCGCCGCCCAGCTCCTCGAAGCCGACGTCCTCGCCCGTGACCGTCTTGATGACGTCCGGGCCCGTGATGAACATGTGCGACGTCTGGTCCACCATCACCGTGAAGTCCGTGATCGCCGGGGAGTAGACCGCGCCGCCCGCGCACGGGCCCACGACCAGGCTGATCTGGGGGATCACGCCGGACGCGTGCGTGTTGCGGCGGAAGATCTCCCCGTACATCCCCAGGGCCATCACGCCCTCCTGGATGCGCGCGCCGCCCGAGTCGTTGATGCCGACCACCGGACAGCCCGTCTTCAGCGCGAAGTCCATCACCTTCACGATCTTCTGGCCGAAGACCTCGCCGAGGGCACCGCCGAACACCGTGAAGTCCTGCGAGAACACCGCCACCGGGCGGCCGTCCACCGTGCCGTAGCCGGTGACCACGCCGTCTCCGTACGGGCGGTTGTTCTCCAGGCCGAAGTTCGTCGAGCGGTGCCTCGCGAACTCGTCCAGCTCCACGAAGGAGCCCTCGTCCAGGAGCAGCTCGACCCGCTCCCTCGCGGTCAACTTCCCCTTCGCGTGCTGCTTTTCGACCGCCCGCTCACTGCCCGCGTGCTTCGCCTCGTCGATACGGCGCCGCAGGTCGGCCAGCTTTCCGGCCGTCGTGTGGATGTCGATCCCGGAGGGCTGGGGTTCCGGATGCTGCTGGGGCTGCGCTGACTGCTTGTTGGGCTCTTGCGGCTCGGACATCGGGGCGCGGCTCCCTGCCTGCTCAGAGGGGACGGTGACGGCTCACGGCTGCTGGCTACTGACTCGTAGCGTATCGGCGTGGATACGCCTGTGCAGTGCGGCGTTTACCACACCTAGGGTGGCTTGCATGACGCCGCCCAATGACTCATCCGACTCATCGCCCGACGTACCCAAGGACTCGGCCGCGGGCTCCGGTGACGCTTCCAGCCGGTGGTCCGACCTAGACCGGCCCCCCCTCGACGCCGGCGCCCTGCGTCGCGCCCTGATCCGCGAGGGGGGCCTGTGGACCTCCCTCGACGTCGTCCCCGACACCGGCTCCACCAACACCGACCTCGCCGCCCGCGCGGACTCGCTGCCCGAGGGTGCCGTCCTCGTCGCCGAGCAGCAGAGCGCCGGGCGCGGGCGGCTCGACCGGCGCTGGAGCGCGCCCCCGCGCTCCGGGCTCTTCTTCTCCGTCCTCCTCAAGCCGGACGACGTGCCCGTCGAACGGTGGGGGTGGCTGCCGCTGCTCACCGGTGTCGCCGTCGCCGCCGGTATCTCCCGCACCGCCGGTGTCGACACCGCCCTGAAGTGGCCCAACGACCTCCTCGTCACCGTCGGCGGCGACGAGCGCAAGGCCGGCGGCATCCTCGCCGAGCGCGCCGGGTCCGTGGGCGGCGGCGGGGTCGTCGTCGGCATCGGCGTCAACGTCACGCTGCGCGCGGACGAGCTGCCGGTGCCCGGGGCGGGGTCGCTGGCGCTGGCCGGGGCGGTGAGTACGGATCGGGATCCGGTGCTGCGGGCCGTGCTGCGGGAGCTGGAGCGGTGGTACGGGGTGTGGCGGGCCGCCGGGGGTGACCCGGGGGTCGCTCGGCTTCAGGAGGCTTACGCGGCGGGGTGTGCGACGTTGGGGCGGGTCGTGCGGGCGGAGTTGCCCGGGGGGCGGGACGTCACCGGGGAGGCGGTGGCCGTCGACGGGGACGGGCGCTTGATCCTGGCCACGGAGGAAGGTGTCCGGGAACCGGTGAGCGCAGGCGACGTGGTCCACCTGCGCCCCGCCGGGGGCTGAGGCCGACTGCCGCCCTCGCCCCTTGCCGGGTGGTCCGCCTTCCCCCCCGGCCGGGTGGTTCGCCTCCCCTCCTCGGCCGGGTGGTCCGTCTCCCGCCCGGTGGGTGGTTCGCCTTCCGCCCGGCTGTGGGGCGGGGCCGCGCCGGTATGTCCGTGCTCGCGCGTGGGGTGCCGGAGGCGTTGTCCTGTGCGTACGGCGTGGTGGGGCGGCTGCGCGCGGACATACCGGCACGTCCCCTCTGGTTGGTTGGCGGCTTTCCCTCCGGTGGGGGTTGCGCCGCCTGTGGTTCGGTTGTGGGGCGGGGCCGCGCCGGTATGTCCGTGCTCGCGCTGGGGCGCCCTAGACATTGCCTGTGCGTACGGCGTGGTCGGGCGGGCTGCGCGCGGACATACCGGCACGTCCCCTCCGGTTCGTTGGCGGCTGCGCCTCCGGTGGGGGTTGCGCGTCCGGCGTTCGGTCCTGTCCGCCGTCCCACGCCGCGGCTGGGGCGGGTTCGCCTCTCCCGGGGTCCGTTTCCCGCTGTGGGCACAGCCCAGGTCGGCGGGGGGATGTGAGGGGAAGAGGTGGGCATTGCCCTGGGCCGGCAGGGAGTTTGAGGGGTGCGGTCGGGTGGGGGTCAGCGCGCCGGACGGAGTCGGGAGTGAGCTGCGGCACACCTGCCGTAAAGTTGGCGCCGGTCGATATCTGACCGCGGCAGATCGGAAGGGCAGCAGGCGTGACCGTCGACGACACCGGCTCCGGCCAGGGCGCACACCCCGCCCCCGACGGTGACCCCCGCCCCGCGACAGCGGGCACCCCTCGTTCCACGGAATCCGGCGTCCCCGGTGCGGGGGAATCCGGCGTCCCCGGTGTTGGGGAGTCCGGAGTCCCTGGTGTTGGGGGATCCAGCGTTCCCCGTGTTGGGGGATCCGGCGTTCCCGGTGCCGGGCAATCCGGCGCCCCCGGCCCGGTGGGATCCGGTGCTTCCGGCTCGGAGGGAGCCGGTGCTTCTGGCTCAGAGGGATCCGGCGCCCCCCGCCCCGCGGGATCCCGCACCTCCGGCTACGTGGAATCCAGCCACCCCGGCCCGGAGGGCCCCGGCTCCGAGAAGCCCGACGATCCCGAGCTCGGGGAAGACAGCAATCCCCTCGCCCTCCGCCTGGAGCAGTTGATCCTCGGCGCGGACCGGCGCTACACCCCCTTCCAGGCGGCCCGCAGTGCCGGTGTCTCCATGGAGCTCGCCTCCCGCTTCTGGCGGGCCATGGGCTTCCCCGACATCGGGCAGGCCAAGGCCCTGACGGAGGCGGACGTGCTCGCGCTGCGCCGCCTCGCAGGCCTCGTGGAGGCGGGGCTGCTCAGCGAGGCCATGGCCGTGCAGGTGGCCCGGTCCACCGGGCAGACCACCGCCCGGCTGGCCGAATGGCAGATCGATTCGTTCCTGGAGGGGCTGACCGAGCCTCCGGAGCCGGGCATGACCCGTACGGAAGTGACGTATCCGCTGGTCGAGCTGCTGCTGCCGGAGCTCGAGGAGTTCCTTGTGTACGTGTGGCGGCGGCAGCTCGCCGCGGCCACCGGGCGGGTTGTTCAGGCCGCTGATGATGAAGAGATGGTTGATCGGCGGCTTGCTGTCGGGTTCGCCGACCTTGTCGGTTTTACGCGGCTCACTCGACGTATGGAGGAAGAGGAGCTCGGCGAGCTTGTCGAGGCCTTTGAGACCACTGCGGCGGATCTGGTTGCGGCGCATGGCGGGCGGCTCATCAAGACCCTCGGCGACGAAGTCCTGTACGCCGCCGACGACGCCGGCACCGCCGCGGAAATCGCCCTGCGCCTCATCGAGACCATGGCCAACGACGAGACCATGCCCGAGCTGCGCGTCGGCATCGCCTTCGGGACGGTCACCACGCGCATGGGCGACGTGTTCGGCACGACCGTGAACCTCGCGTCGCGGCTCACCTCGATAGCGCCCCGCGACGCCGTCCTCGTCGACGGAGCGCTCGCGGAGGAGCTCGTGCGGACCGGCGACGCGCCCGCCTCCGAGACCGAGGCCGCCGCCCTCGCCGAGAAGGCCGAGAAGGAGGGCGAGGAGCCGCCCGCGTACCGCTTCGCGCTGCAGCCCATGTGGCAGCGGCCCGTCCGCGGGCTCGGCATCGTCGAACCCTGGCTGCTCGCCCGCCGCGGCTGACGCGGCGGGTACCCATCGGCCCGCGCGGCTGACATGATCGCCGGGTAACGGTCGTTAACCGGAGGTGGAGGGGTCATGGGCGAGCGTCGGTACGGGGACTTCGTGGAGGTGCGGCGGCACGGGTACGTGGCCGAGCTCGCGCTGGACCGGCCCAAGGCCATGAACGCCGTGTCCAGCGCCATGGCCCGGTCCATCGGCGAGGCCTGCGCCGCGCTCGCCGATGACCGCGACGTACGCGTCGTCGTGCTCACCTCCACGCACGAGCGGGCCTTCTGCGTGGGCGCCGACCTCAAGGAGCGGAACTCCTTCACGGACGCGGAGTTGGTGCGGCAGCGGCCCGTCGCACGCGGTGCCTACACGGGCGTGCTCGAACTGCCGATGCCCACCATCGCCGCCGTGCACGGCTTCGCGCTGGGCGGGGGCTTTGAGCTGGCTCTGTCCTGCGACGTCATCGTCGCGGATCCGACCGCAGTGGTCGGGCTGCCCGAGGTGTCCGTCGGGGTCATTCCCGGTGGCGGCGGTACGCAGTTGCTGCCTCGGCGGGTCGGGACCGCCCGCGCCGCCGAGCTGATCTTCTCCGCGCGGCGCGTGGAGGCCGCCGAGGCCAAGGAGTTGGGCCTCGTGGACGTGGTGGCGGGGGCCGGTGAGGACCGGGACGAGGCGCTCGCGCTCGCCGCGCGCATGGCCGCCAACTCGCCCGTCGGGCTGCGCGCCGCCAAGCGCGCGCTGCGGCTCGGGCACGGGCTCGACCTGCGCGCGGGCCTTGAGGTCGAGGACGCGGCCTGGCGGTCGGTGGCCTTCTCCGGGGACCGGGCGGAGGGCGTCGCCGCGTTCAACGAGAAGCGGAAGCCGGAGTGGCCCGGGGAGTAGTCGGGCCCGCGGCGACGGGGGCGGGAGCCCCGTGACCTCGGGGTTTTCCGCCCCTGCATCTCGCTTTGCGTGAAATGTCCGTAACCTGGAGCAATGGGTGAGGACGTCCGGCTGCGCGCCGTCGTGGCCCTGGCGCAGGGCATGGCCGCCGCGCACACTCCGCGCGAGTCCTGGCGGGCCGCCGCCCAGGGTGCGCTGATCGCCCTGGGCGGGAGCTTCGCCGCGCTGTCCGTGTGGGAGCGCGAGCGGGGGCGGCTGCGGGTGCTCGCGAACGTGGGTGAACGGGCCGCCGGGGAGGAGGAGTTCCCCGAGAACGAGGCGTACCCCGTGAACCAGTTCCCGGAGATCACCGAGTTCCTGCACGAGCGGTGGGCGGGGGGCGGGGAGCCGCACGCGTGGGTCGAGACGGCGGGTGGGCCGGGGCCCGGGCCCGGTGACGGGGGGCGTGCGGGGTACTGCCATCAGCGGGTGGCCGCGCTGCGGCGGCGTGGGCGCGGGTGCTGTGTGGTGGCGCCGATCGTGCTGCACGGGCGGGCCTGGGGTGAGCTGTACGTGGCCCGGCCCGTGGGGGAGCCCGTTTTCGAGCGGGCGGACGCGGATTTCGCCTCCGTGCTCGTCGCGGTGGTCGCGGCGGGTATCGCCCAGACCGAGCGCCTCGAGGAGGCGCGGCGGCTCGCCTTCACGGACTCCCTGACGGGTCTCGCCAACCGGCGCGCGGTGGACCTGCGGCTCGACGAGGCCGTGGAGCGGCACCGGGCCGAGGGGGCCGTGGTGAGCCTCGTCGTGTGCGACCTCAACGGCCTCAAGCGGGTCAACGACAGCCTCGGCCACGCGGTCGGCGACCGCCTCCTCGAACGCTTCGGGTCGGTCCTTTCGCTGTGCGGGGCGATGCTGCCGGGCGCGCTGGCCGCGCGCCTGGGCGGTGACGAGTTCTGTCTCCTCTCCGTGGGTCCCTCGTCGGACGAGGTGGTACGGGTCGCCGATGAACTGTGCCTGCGGGCGGGCGAGTTGGAGCTCGGCGACGGAGTCGCGTGCGGGGTGGCGTCCACGGGCGACCCGATCGGCGCCGTACGCTCCGCCCGCCGCCTGTTCCGCCTCGCCGACGCGGCCCAGTACCGCGCCAAGGCAGCGCGCGCCCGGGTCCCCGTGATCGCCGGCCGTGAGGGCGCCGACGACCCGGTGATCCGCCTCGCGGACTCGGCCCGCCCGACGGGGGCGGGGGAGCGCCGCCGGTTCCGGGGCCGGTAGCCGCCGGAGTGCCGGAAACGGGCGGGCGGGTGGGAGAGCGGTGCCGCGCAGTGGCGGGGGAAACAGAGGGGCAGACGGACTCGTGACACGAGGCGATTCAGTGCGTAGGCTCCCTGAATATGGATATGCAGACCGTGGTGCTGGGAACCACCGGCACAACCGCAGAGGACGTCGTAGCCGTCGCAAGACACAACGCCCGCGTCGAACTCGGCGAGGACGCCGTGACCGCCCTCGCCGCGGCCCGCGAGATCGTGGACGCGCTCGCGGCCAAGCCGGAGCCCGTCTACGGCGTCAGCACCGGCTTCGGCGCCCTCGCCACCCGGCACATCGGCCCGGACCTCCGCGCCGCGCTGCAGCGCAACATCGTCCGCTCGCACGCGGCGGGAATGGGCCCGCGCGTGGAGCGCGAGGTCGTGCGCGCGCTGATGTTCCTGCGCCTGAAGACCGTCTGTTCGGGCCACACCGGCGTACGCCCTGAGGTCGCGCAGACCATGGCCGATGTGTTGAACGCCGGCATCACGCCGGTCGTCCACGAGTACGGCTCCCTCGGCTGCTCCGGCGACCTCGCCCCCCTGAGCCACTGCGCGCTGACGCTGATGGGCGAAGGCGAGGCCGAGGGCCCGGACGGAGAGCTGAAGCCCGCCGGGGAACTGCTCGCCGCGCACGGCATCACCCCGGTCGAGCTCCGCGAGAAGGAGGGCCTCGCCCTCCTCAACGGCACCGACGGCATGCTCGGCATGCTGGTCATGGCCCTCGCCGACCTCGACACCCTTTACAAGTCCGCCGACATCACCGCCGCCCTCAGCCTGGAGGCGCTCCTCGGCACCGCCAAGGTGCTCGCCCCCGAGCTGCACGCCATCCGCCCGCACCCGGGCCAGGCCGCCTCCGCCGCCAACATGCTCGCCGTGCTTGCCGGTTCGGGCCTGACGGGCCATCACCAGGACGACGCGCCCCGCGTGCAGGACGCGTACTCGGTGCGCTGCGCCCCGCAGGTCGCGGGGGCGGGCCGGGACACGCTCAGCCACGCCCGCACCGTCGCCGAGCGCGAACTCGCCTCCGCCGTCGACAACCCCGTCGTGCTGCCCGACGGCCGCGTCGAGTCGAACGGCAACTTCCACGGCGCCCCCGTGGCGTACGTACTCGACTTCCTGGCCATCGCCGCCGCCGACCTCGGCTCGATCGCCGAGCGCCGCACCGACCGGCTGCTCGACAAGAACCGGTCGCACGGCCTGCCGCCGTTCCTCGCGGACGACGCGGGCGTCGACTCGGGCCTGATGATCGCCCAGTACACGCAGGCGGCGCTGGTGAGCGAGATGAAGCGCCTCGCCGTGCCCGCCTCGGCCGACTCCATCCCCTCCTCCGCGATGCAGGAGGACCACGTGTCCATGGGGTGGTCGGCCGCGCGCAAACTGCGTACGGCCGTGGGCAATCTGGGGCGGATCATCGCTGTTGAGTTGTACGCCGCCACACGCGCGATCGAGCTGCGCGAGGGCCTGACCCCGGCCCCCGCGAGCCGCGCCGTCATCGAGGCCGTCCGCAAGGCCGGCGTCGAGGGCCCCGGCCCGGACCGCTACCTCGCGCCCGACCTCGCGGCCGCGGACACCTTCGTACGCGAGGGTCGGCTGGTCGCAGCCGTGGAGCCGGTCACCGGGCCCCTGGCCTAGGGCCCCACTCCTCAGGCGCGCGGCACCGGCTCCGGCTCCGGTTCGTCCGGAGCCGGGCCGCCGCCGGGCCCCTCCTCCGCCGCCAAGTACTCCTCGCTGATCTCCCGCGGCCCGAACGGCCACACCTTCTCCCGGCGGGCCCACACCAGGAACGCCACGCAGCCGAGCGCGACCCAGGCCAGGGACCACTCGATGGGGTGGCGGCCCGGGGAGTTCTTGTCGGCGTAGCCGTAGATGACCAGCCAGCCCGCCAGGGCGATCAGGCTCGGGAGCGGGTAGAGCCACATGCGGTAGGGGCGGCGCAGGTTCGGCTGGCGGCGGCGCAGGACGGTCAGGGCGAGGATCTGGGCAAGGGCCTGCACCAGGACCATCACCGCCGTGAGGAGTTGGATCAGGGTCGCCAGGTCCGTGTGGCGGCCGAGCAGGAAGCCCGCCGACGTCACCACGCCCATCGTCGCGAGGCCGAGGGTGGGGAAGCGGTGGCGGGGGTGGAGCCTGGCGTACGGGCGGAAGAAGACGCGGTCGCGCGCCGCGTCGTACGGCACCCGGGAGCCACCGAGCAGGCCCGCGAAGACCGACGCGAACGCCGTGATCAGGATGAGGACCGTGATCACGTTCGCGGGGCCCTTGCCCCAGGTCTCCTCAAGTACCGCCGACGCCACGGACGTTGAGGCGATGTCGCCGGGGTCCGTCATGCGGTGCCAGTCGATGACGCCGAGCGTGCCGATCTGGAGCAGGAGGTAGATCGTCATGATGCCGAGGATCGAGAAGACGATCGCGCGGGGGAGTGTGCGGCCGGGGTTCTTGATCTCGGCGCCCATGTAGGCGGCCGTGTTGTAGCCGAGGTAGTCGTAGATGCCGATGGTCAGGCCGCCCGCGAAGCCGATCCAGAAGTGGTTGCTCGTCAGCTCGAAGGCGTCCGAGGGGTACGTGAACGCCATGTCCGCGTCGAAGTGCGTGAGCGAGGCGAGGATGACAAGGCCGACCGAGACGATCATGACGACCCACATCACCGCCGTGATGCGCGCGATGTGCTCGATGCCGCGCCACAGCAGCGCGATGACCAGGGCGATGACACCGAGCCCGATCAGGTCGCCGGTGGTCCGGCCCATGTCGGGCGCCAGATAGCCCAGGTACTGCACGAAGCCGACGATGCCCGTGGACATGCCGATGGGGATGAAGAGCATCGCCGTCCACACGAAGAGGAACGGCATCAGCCGGCCCGTGCGGTACTGGAACGCCTGCCGCAGATAGACGTAACTGCCGCCCGAGCCCGGCATCGCGGCGCTCAGCTCCGCCCAGACGAGCCCGTCCGCGAGCGCGAGCAGCGCGCCCGCCACGAACCCGGTCACGGCCTGCGGCCCGCCGAACGCCGCCACCATCAGCGGGATCGTCACGAACGGGCCGATGCCGCACATCTGGCTCATGTTGATGGCGGTGGCCTGGAAGGGGCCTACCCGGCGGACGAAGCCCCCTTCGGGAGAACCTTTGGGGGAAGGCGAGTTGGGCGGTGGGCGGTCTGCGGGCGGTGCTCCGGACATGGGGCCTCCTCCTCGACGTGGGCGATATAGTTAAGGAGGCTTACTTAGTGCGTCAAGGGGCCCGCCGGGAAAGGTTCGGTAAGGGGATCGGCATGGGGAACGGTCCGGTGTTCGGTCGTCTGCGGGAGGATGGCGGCATGCCCGTCCGACATGTGGGCGAGGTGTCCGCCGAGGGCCCCGCGCCGACCTGGAACCGCTCGCGCCTGCGCGCGGCCAACGAACGCCTGCTGCTCGACCGCCTGCGCGCCGGCGGCGCCGCCTCGCGCGCCCAGCTCGCCCGCGAGACCGGCCTTTCCAAGCCCACCGTCTCCAGCGCGCTCGCCGCCCTGGCGGAGTCCGGCCTGGTCCGCGAGGCGGGCACGCGCGCGCCCGAGCGCGGGCGGACGGCGGTGTTGTACGTCGCCGACCCCACCGCCGGACACGTCCTCGGCGTCGACGTCGGGCGCGGCTGGCTCCGCGTCGCCCTCGCCGACCTCGACGGCACGGTGGTGGAGCGCGCCGACGTACGCAACCGGGCCCGCAGCTCCGGCGCGCTCGTCGACCTGATCGCGGCCACCTGCCGCGAGGCCGTGGCCGGTTCGGGCGTCGGGGACGCGGCGGTCGTGCACGCGGTGCTCGGCACGCCGGGGGTGTACGACGCCGAGCGGCGCCGCGTTCGCTTTGCCAACCACCTGCCCGGCTGGGGCCGCGCGGGCCTCATCGACGGACTGCGCGCCCAGTTGGGCGGCGTACCGCTCGACGTCCACAACGACGCCAACCTCGCCGCCCTTGGCGAGTACACGTTCGGCGTCGGCGCGGGGAGCCGCCTCTTCGCGTACATCATGATCGGTACGGGCCTCGGCATGGGCGTGGTGAGCGAGGGGCGGCTGTTCACCGGGGCGCGCGGGGGTGCGGGTGAGATCGGCTTCCTGCCGTGGCCGGGGCGGCAGAAGCCGGACACGCTGGAGGACGCGGTGTCCGGGGTGGCCGTCGTCGAGGCGGCCCGGCGCTTCGGCATGACCGGCCAGCTCTCCGCGAAGATCGTCTTCGACGCGGCCCGAGCCGGAACTCCCGCCGCTCGCAAGGCGGTTGGCCTGGAGGTCGAACGCGTTGCCTACACGATCGCCGCGGCGGCCGCCGTCCTCGACCCCGACCTGGTCGTCCTCGGCGGCGGCGTGGGCCAGGGCCTGGATCTGGTCCTGGAACCGGTCCAGGAGACCCTGCGCACCTTGACCCCGCTACGCCCACGCATCGCGGCGAGCGCCCTCGGGGAGGACGCGGTGGTGCTCGGCGCGGTGGCCACGGCGCTGGGGCCGGCGCGGGGTGTGGTGTTTTCGCGGCGGGGTGGGGGCTAGTTCAGCTGGTTCGGCGCAGGGCGGTTATGAGGGCTTGGAGTTGGCGGGGGCCGGTGGTGAGGGTGACGTCCGGGGCGTCGCTTTCGCGGAGGTGGATGGTGCCGTCGGGGGAGGCGGCGACGTAAACGCAGTTCGAGGAGTCCGGGCTGTAGGTGGACTTCTGCCACTGGAGGTCGGTCATGGGGGCCTCGTCAGGTGCTCTGGGCGATGCGGTGGATGTGGTCGCGTGACTCCGCGGGGTCGAGTGCGCCGTCTTCCATGCGGTCGATCACCGAGCGGTACTTGCTCAACTGGGCGGACGCGTCCAGGAATTCGCAGCCATGATGCGTGTCCAGTTGAACCGTGTCGAGCTGCGGAACCGGCCCCTTGACGTAGTCGATGGGTTGTCCCGTGCCCGGGAAGCAGCCTTTGCCGAACGGGATGACCCGCACGGTGACGTGTTTCAGCTCGCTCATGTCGATGATGTGCTGGAGCTGATCGCGGATCACGGCAGGACCGCCGTATCCCATGCGCAGGGCCGACTCGTGGATGACGGCGCTGTAAGGGGGCGGGCTGTCGCGGTGCAGAATGCCCTGCCGTTTGACCCGGTGCGTGACGCGGTGCTCGATCTCGTACGGCCGCAGGGGCGGGACCGCCTGCTGGAAGAGGGCGCGGGCGTGGTCCGTGGTCTGTAGCAGCGCTGGAATGTGGACCACGAGGGCGGCGCGCAGGCCGACAGCATGGTGCTCCAGCTCGGCGAGGTCGATGAGCCCCACCGGCAGGTGCTCCCGGTACTCGTCCCACCATCCGCGCTTGCGGCCACCGGTCATCGCGGCCAGGGCGTCCACGAGTTCGTCGTCCCCGCAGCTGTAACTGCGTGCGAAGGTGCGCACCCGATCGGCGCTGACGGGGTACCGGCCCGTCTCGATGCTGCTGATCTGCCCCTGCTTGAGGCCCAGGCGGGCCGCCGCGGCCGTCGCCGTCAGGCCCGCGTGCTCGCGGAGCTTGCGCAGTTCGCTCCCCAAGCGCTGCTGCCGCAGCGTGGGGCTGGTGCTGGGCGGCACGTGTGCCCTCTCTCCTGGACCTGCCTCGCGGTCACTCACACGAGGGAAAAATGAAGCGTCACGTCAGTTCGGTATCAAGTATCACATCAACTGCCCTACGGTGGTGCCCACTTCGCTCAACCAGCCCCCGGCGTCAGCCGGATGAGCACCGTGCCCCCACCTCCCAGGAGCCAGCCATGGCCACCGTATCCCCGCCGCAACCCCCAACTCCCGCCCCCGCATGGACGTACGCCCTCCACCTCCCCCACGACCCCCGGTCGCCCCGCATCGCCCGAGCCACCCTCCGTACCGTCCTCTCCGCCCACGGCCTCTCCGTACTCAACGACGTCGCCGAGCTGCTGACATCGGAACTGGTCACCAACGCCTACCGGCACAGCCGCGGCCCCGCCGCCCTGCGGCTGCGCGAGCTGGACGGCGGGCGCGGCCTGCGCGTCACGGTGTGGGACACCGACGCGCACATCCCGCCACCGTTCGACCGGGGCGAGCGGGGCCGGTGCGGGGCCCTACGGCCGGTCCCGCCCACCCCGGCAGGGGAGGCCGACGGCGGCCGGGGTCTGTTCCTCGTGTGTCACTACGCGCACGCGTGGGGCGGCTACCTGCTCGGGGACGACCTCTTCGGCCGGGGCGGAAAGCTGCTCTGGTTCGAGCTGGGGGCCGGTCGGCCCGGCGAATGGGCGGTCGCGGCGTGAGCGCAGTGATCCAGCCCTCCCCGGGCGAAGCCTTCGAGGACATGCTTCGCCTCGTCGAGGAACTCAATACACCTGACGGCTACAAGGCCGAGCTCATCCGGGGGAAGATCGTCGTGTCGCCGTGGTCCAGGTTGTGCTGCAGGAAGCCGATACAAGCTTGATACGTACGGGCGTGTGGTGCCCGTCTACCTCGTCCTCGACATGCAGGCGGAGGAGATCACGGCCTTCTGGGGCCCGTCGCCGAAGGGGTACCGGTCCCGCACCACGGTGCGGTTCGGGGACACGCTGCACATTCCCGAGCCCTTCGCCTTCGACCTGGACACGGCCGACTTCGCCGCCCCGGCCACCGGGGCAACGGCCCCCCAGTAGCCGCCCCCGGCTACCCCTCCGCCCCATCCCGTCGTACCGAGTACAGAACGAACCCCGCCCCCAGCCCGAGGAACGCCGTCCCCCCGGCCACGTACGGAGTCGTGTCGGTGTCCGCGCCCGAGTCGGGCAGGTGGGTGGCGGTGGCCGTCTCGTGGGGCGGGGCGGCCGCGAGGTGGGAGGGGGCGGCTGAGGTGTGGGAGGGGGCGGTCGAGGTGTGGGAGGGCGCGCCGGCCGGGGCCGGCGATGCTGTTGCCTTGGCGGAGGGGACGAACCACAGGGCGCCGAGCAGGGCCCCGGCTGTGGCTGCGGTCAACAGCGTGCGACGTGCGGTCATCGGGAAACGGATCCCCCTTGTGGAGCTGGCGAATTGGCCGTCTGGGGCGAGCCTAGTGAAAGGCGCGGGTCGCGGGAAAGCTGCGGCGGGAGGGCGCCGTACGCTCCGGCTTATGAGTGCAGACGAGACATCACGCTTTGTGCGCCTCCGCGTCGAATTGGTGGTCGAGGTCGACGGCTCCGAGGAGTTGCGCGGCACCGCCCTGGCCCGCATCGCGGAGGACACCCACATGCCCGACGACGAGCGCGCCCACGCCCGCGCCGCCGTGCGGGAGGACGACGCGGAGGCCCTCGCCTACCTCGTCGACCCCGTCGATCTGATCGGGGACGTGCCCGGAGTCGAGCTGACTCAGGCCTCATGGAGCAGCGAAGTGATCGATTACGATCCCGATTCGCCGGATTGGGACCCGGACGAGGATGATGGCGCCGAGGACGACGACATGCACGGCGCCGCCGAGTACGAGGAGGTCGGCGCCAAGCCCTAGTCGCGGTGGCGCCGACAGCGTCCCGGGAAGCTCCATAGGAATTCAGGGGCCCCGGGCGGCAACCGCCGCCCGGGGCTCAGTCGTCTCCTGGATGCGCGGTCGTCCCGGCCGTACCGCCGACGTGGCGTTCCCCACATCTTCGGCGGAAATGGAACGGGACGCACCGGCAAGGCGTTAGGCGGGGATGCGGGGGGACCCGCGGGGTCTTGGGGATTCGGCGACGATGGAGAAGCGTGTAATGACGGACAGTAAGCGGCGCAGGGGTCTGATGGCCGTGTCCGCCCTGGTCGGCGGGGTGCTTGTGCTCTCCGCCTGTAGCGACGACGGCGGCGACAAGGACGGCTCGGGCAGCGGCAAGAAGTCGCAGAACCAGGTCGACGAGGCAGCGGCGGAGAAGACCTCCGAAGCCAAGATCGCGATCGCGCCGAAGAACGGCTCCGACAACGCGGGCATCAACAAGGACGCCAAGGTCACCGTGAGTGAGGGCACGCTCACGAGTGTCGTCATGAAGGCGGAGGGCGGCGCCGCCGTCGCGGGCGACATATCCGCGGACAAGAAGAGCTGGCAGCCCGGCGGCCAGCTGGAGCGCGCCACCACGTACAAGATCGCGGTGACGGCGAAGGACTCCGAGGGCCGCAAGGCGCACGAGAACTCCTCGTTCACCACCGTCTCGAAGGCCAACAGCTTCATCGGCAGCTTCACGCCCGAGGACGGCTCCAAGGTCGGCGTGGGCATGCCGGTGTCGATCAACTTCGACAAGGCGATCAGCAACAAGAAGGACGTGCAGTCCAAGATCCAGGTTTCGTCCAGTAGTGGTCAGGAAGTCGTCGGGCACTGGTTCGGGGGCAACCGGCTCGACTTCCGGCCCCAGGACTACTGGAAGGGCAACTCCACGATCACGCTGAAGCTCAACCTGGACGGCGTCGAGGGTGCCGACGGGGTCTATGGGGTTCAGCAGAAGACCGTCCAGTTCAAGATCGGCCGCAACCAGGTCTCCGTCGTCGACGCCAAGACCAAGCAGATGAAGATCATGCGGGACGGGAAGGTCGTGAAGACCATTCCGATCTCCGCCGGCGCGCCGGACAACAAGACGTACAACGGCAAGATGGTGATCTCCGAGATGTTCAAGGAGACCCGGATGAACGGCGCCACCGTCGGCTTCACGGACAGCGACGGCAAGGGTGAGTACGACATCAAGGACGTGCCGCACGCCATGCGCCTGTCCAGCTCCGGCACCTTCATCCACGGCAACTACTGGGGCTCGTCGTCGATCTTCGGCAACGTGAACACGAGCCACGGCTGCATCGGCCTGCGGGACGCCAAGGGCGCGAACGACAAGTCGACGCCGGGCTCCTGGTTCTTCGAGAACTCGATCACCGGTGACGTCGTGGACGTACGCAACACCGGCGACAAGGTCATCGCCCCGGACAACGGCCTGAACGGCTGGAACATGAGCTGGGCCGAGTGGAAGGCGGGCTCGGAGGTCTGACCGGCGAGCGCCTCTGGCCTGTGTGAAGTGGCCCGTACCCCACAGGGGTGCGGGCCACTGCCGTGTCCGCTGTGTTGCGGCACCATGTTGAACCGGCCAACAACACCAACTCTGCACTTCCGTCCCATAGTTGAACAGATATCGTCCCCTTCGACATGCTGCGTGACTCAGAGCTTTCACCTGAGGGGGAAACTTGCTCGGACAAGTGCGGAAAGCCCAAAGACCGGTCACCGCGCGGCGCGCGGCCGCGGCCGGTGTCGCCACCGCCGCCGCCGTGGCGCTCGCGGCGGGCATGACCAGCCCGGCGCAGGCGGACCCGGACCCCGTCCGCCCGTCCGGCGCGAACGCGGACGAGGTCAGGGTGCCGGTGCGCCACCACATCACCCTGCTCACCGGCGACCGCGTCACGGTCGGCGCCTTGGGGCGGGTCACCGCGTTCGACCCCGCCAAGGGCCGTGAACGCATACCCGTGCGGACCAGCAACCGCGACGGGCACACGCTCGTCATACCCGCCGACGCCCAGCGCCTGATCGCCGACGGCACGCTCGACCAGCGGCTCTTCGACGTCACGGAGCTGAGCAAGAAGGACAACCGCACCGCGCAGAAGCAGGGCCTGAAGGTGATCGTCGCCTACAAGGGCGCGGCCGCCGGAGCCAAGGCCGAGGTGCGCGACGCGGGCGGCACCGACGTACGCCGCACCCTCAAGACCCTCAACGCCGACGCGGTGACCACCCCCAAGCGGGACGCCGCCAAGCTGTGGCAGGCCCTCACCGCCGAGCGGGCCGGGGCGCGCACCACCGCCTCCGGTATCAGCCGCGTCTGGCTGGACGGCGTGCGCAAGGCCACCCTCGACAAGAGCGTGAAGCAGATCGGCGCGCCGAAGGCCTGGGAGTCCGGGTACGACGGCAAGGGCGTGAAGATCGCCGTCCTGGACACCGGCGTCGACGCCACCCACCCCGACCTCAAGGACCAGGTCGTCGCGGCGGAGGACTTCACGCCCTCGCCCGACACCAAGGACCGCGTCGGGCACGGCACGCACGTCGCCTCGACCGCGGCGGGCACCGGCGCCAAGAACGCCGCGTACAAGGGCGTCGCGCCCGGCGCCAAGATCCTCAACGGCAAGGTGCTCGGCGACACCGGCTCCGGCGACGACTCCGGGATCATCGCGGGCATCGACTGGGCCGCCGCCCAGGGCGCCGACGTGGTGAACCTGAGCCTCGGCGGCGGCGACACCCCCGGCGCCGACCCGCTGGAGGCGGCCGTCGACAAGGTCTCGGCGGAGAAGGGCATCCTCTTCGCCATCTCCGCGGGCAACTCCGGCTCGCCCGGCTCCATCGGCTCGCCCGGCAGCGCGGACTCGGCGCTCACCGTCGGCGCGGTCGACGACAACGACAAGCTCGCGGACTTCTCCAGCGAGGGCCCGCGCGTCGGCGACGGCGCGATCAAGCCCGACGTGACGGCGCCCGGCGTCGACATCACGGCGGCCGCCGCGCCCGGCAGCGAGATCGAGAAGGAGGTCGGCCAGAACCCCGAGGGCTATCTGACGATCTCCGGTACGTCGATGGCGGCCCCGCACGCCGCCGGCGCCGCGGCGCTGCTCAAGCAGCAGCACCCGGACTGGAAGCAGCCCGAGCTGAAGGGCGCGCTCACCGCGTCCACGAAGGCGGGCAAGTACACGGCGTTCCAGCAGGGTTCGGGCCGTATCGCCGTCGATCAGGCCATCAAGCAGACCGTGATCGCCGACCCGGTGTCGGTGAGCTTCGGCACCCAGCTGTGGCCGCACACCGACGACAAGCCCGTCACCAAGAAGGTCACCTACAAGAACCTCGGCAAGGAAGAGGTCACCCTCGACCTCACCGCCGAGGCCAGCGACCCGACGGGCAAGCCCGCCCCCGAGGGCTTCTTCACCCTCGCCGCCAAGAAGGTGACCGTCCCCGCGGGCGGCACCGCCTCCGTCGACCTCACTGCCGACACGCGCCTGGGCGGCGCGGTCGACGGCGCCTACTCCGCGTACGTCGTCGCGAGCGGCGGCGGCCAGAGCGTCCGCACGGCCGCCGCGGTCGACCGCGAGGTCGAGTCGTACGACCTGACGGTCAAGCACATCGGCCGTGACGGGCAGCCGGCGAAGTACTACAGCACGGGCCTGTTCGGCATCTCCGGGCTCGGCGCGGAGCAGTCCATCCCGGTGCAGGACCCGTCCGGCACCGCCAAGGTCCGTGTCCCCAAGGGCGGTTACGTCCTCGACTCCGGCGTGTACGTCGACCCGCAGGACATCACCAAGGGCGCCGACTGGATCTCGCAGCCGAAGCTGGACGTCACCAAGGCGGCCACGGTGACGGTGGACGCGCGCACCGCCAAGCCGATCGACATCTCCGTGCCGTCCTCGGCCGTCAAGTCCGAGTTCGCCGCGCCGTCGTACGAGGTCACCGCGGGCGACGACGCCTACGGCTTCGGCTGGTGGCTGGACGCGTACACCGGGCTGCGCAGCGCGCACCTCGGCCCGCAGGTCACCGACGGCTCGCTGCTCCAGAAGTTCGAGGGCCACTGGTCGCGCGGCGAGAAGGCGGAGTACAGCACCGTCGCGGGCGGCGTCGTCAAGAAGCTCGCGACCGGCTACACCAAGGACTACAAGGAAGCCGACCTCGCCACCGTGAAGGCGGGCCTCGGCGCGTCCTCCAGCGGCAAGACCGCCGCGATCGCCGCGTTCGGCAGGCTGCCCGGCAGCTTCAGCTCCACCGGCATCACCGTGCCGCAGAAGGCGCCGAGCACCCGCACTCTGTACGTCTCCACGGCCGACAAGGTCACCTGGAGCCTGGAGTACGAGCAGCGCGCCGGCACCGACCCGGACGGCTGGCCGATCGTCGACGCCTCGTACACGCTCGGCAAGCCGCAGGCGTTCACCGGCGGCAAGACGTACACGAAGACGTTCAACACGGCCGTCATCGGCCCGCGTATCGGCGGCGACTACGGGGTGGTGCGCGAGGGCAACAAGATCGCGGGCTTCCTGCCGGTCTTCGCCGACGGCCAGACGCACGCGGGCGGCTCGACGACCACCTCGGTGAAGACGACGCTGGCCCGCAACGGCACCCAGATCGGCGAGAACGACGACCCGCTGACCGGCGACAAGCCGTTCACGGTCCCCGCCGGTGACGCCGAGTACAAGCTGGCCACGTCCGTGAAGCGCAGCGTCGCCGTGTCCGCGGCCTCCACGCGGGTCGACGCGAGCTGGACGTTCCGCTCCAAGAAGACGGACGCCGCCACGAAGCTCCCGGTCTCCGGGGTGCGCATCAACGCGGCCGTCGGCCTCGACAGCCGGGCCCCCGCGGGCAAGAAGCAGTCCGTGCCGGTGACGGTGCAGGGCGCGGCGGCGGGCGCCAACCTGAAGTCGCTCTACGTGTACGCCAGTTACGACTACGGCCAGCACTGGGGAGAGCCGCTGAAGGTGACGAACGGCAAGGTCGAGGTCACCAACCCGGACAAGGGCAAGGCGATCTCGTTCCACGCCAAGATCACGGACAAGAAGGGCAACAAGTCCACGGTCTCGATCTACAACGCGTATTACGGGAAGTGACCTTCCCTCCGCGGGAACTGCGCCTGTTCCTGCGGACAGTTGAAGGAGTGTGAGGAGCGGCTCCCGAGGCCTGACGGGCTTCGGGAGCCGCTTCTTGTGTACGCGACTCGCATGCGAGGCAAGGCACACACTTCGACTGCAGGGGGAAATCTTGCGTCAGCACAGGAAGAAGGCGTACGCGGTGGCGGTTGCCGTCGCGCTGGGGGCGGGGGTGGTCGGGCCCGCGTCGGCGGGGACGGACGGCGGGGCGGACTCCCGGGGCCCCGGACGGGCGCCCGCGCAGGCCGGGTCCCCGCACCGCGCACAGCTCGGCCCCGCGCACCGCCTCACCCTCGTCACCGGCGACCGCGTCACCGTCGACTCCAAGGGCCGCATGATCGGCTTCACGCCCGCCAAGGGGCGCGAGCGGATACCCGTGAGCACCCGGACCGTGCGCGGGCACGCGCTGGTCCTGCCGTACGACGCCGAGCGGCTCATCGCCGAGGGCAAGGTCGACCAACGGCTCTTCGACGTCACGGAGTTGACGAGCAAGGCGAACCGGAAGGCCCAGGGGAAGGGTCTGAAGCTGATCGTCGGTTACAAGGGCACCGCGCGCGGCGCCAAGGCCGGTGTCCGCGCGGCCGGTGACACGGCGGTCCGCCGCACCTTCTCGTCCCTGAACGCGGACGCCGTGACCACGCCCAGGAAGGACGCGGCGGCGCTCTGGAAGACCATCACAGGCGGCAAGCGGGGCAATCGCGGCATCGCGTCCGGCGTCAGCCACGTCTGGCTGGACGGGACACGGAAGGCGAGCCTCGACAAGAGCGTCAAGCAGATCGGGGCGCCGAAGGCCTGGCAGGCCGGGCTCGACGGCAAGGGCGTGCGGATCGCCGTCCTTGACTCGGGCGTCGATGCCACCCACCCGGACCTGAAGGGCCGGATCGCCGACGAGAAGAACTTCACCGCGTCCCCCGACGCCAAGGACCGCGTGGGGCACGGCACGCACGTCGCGTCGACCGCGGCCGGCACGGGCGCGAAGTCGGGCGGCAGGTTCAAGGGCGTGGCCCCCGGAGCCGAGGTCCTGAGCGGCAAGGTCCTCGGCGACGACGGCTACGGCAGCGACTCCCAGGTCATCGCGGGCATGGAGTGGGCGGCCGCGCAGGGCGCCGACGTCGTCAACCTCAGCCTCGGCGGCGACGACTCCGTCGGCGTCGACCCGCTGGAGGACGCCGTCAACAAGCTCTCCGCCGACAAGGGCGTCCTGTTCGCCGTCGCGGCGGGCAACGAAGGCCATCGGGGCTCCGTCGGCTCGCCGGGCAGCGCGGACGCCGCGCTCACGGTCGGCGCCGTCGACGGCAAGGACAAGCTCGCGGACTTCTCCAGCGAGGGCCCGCGCGTCGGCGACGGCGCGGTCAAGCCGGACGTGACGGCGCCCGGCGTCGACATCACGGCCGCCGCCGCGCCCGGCAGCGAGATGGAGAAGGAGCTCGGGCAGAAGCCCGAGGGCTATCTGACGGCGTCCGGTACGTCGATGGCGACCCCGCACGTCGCGGGCGCCGCCGCCCTGCTCAAGCAGCGCCACCCGGACTGGAAGGCGGCCGAGCTCAAGCGGGCCCTGACGTCGTCCGCGAAGGCGAGCAAGTACACGCCGTACCAGCAGGGTTCGGGGCGTATCGCCGTGGACAAGGCCGTCGATCAGACGGTGGTCGCCGACCCGGTGTCGCTGAACTTCGGCGCGCCTAAGTGGCCGCACACCGACGACAAGCCGGTCGCCAGGAAGGTGACGTACAGGAATCTCGGCACGAAGGACGTCACCCTCGACCTGTCGGTGACCGCCACGGACCCGAAGGGGCGCCCGGCTCCGGACGGCTTCTACACGCTCGGCGCGAAGAAGGTGACGGTGCCCGCGGGCGGGCGCGCGACGGTCGGCCTGACGGCGCACACCAGGCTCGGGGGCTCGGGGCGCGGTACGTACTCCGCGTACGTCGTGGCGAAGGGCGGCGGCCAGACCGTGCGCACGGGGGCCGTGGTGCAGCGGGACGGGGAGTCGTACGACGTGACGTTGAAGTACGTCGGGCGGGACGGCAGGCCCGCGAAGTACTTCTCGTCCGGCCTCTTCGGCCTGACGGGGCCCGCCGCCGAGGAGCTCTTCTTCCTCAGCGACGTGTCCGGCACGGTCAAGATCCGGGTGCCCAAGGGCGGTTACTACCTCGATACGCAGATCTACGGGGACCCCGACGACACCGCCAAGGGCGTCGACTGGCTCGCCCGGCCGAGGCTGAACGTCACCAAGGACATGACGCTGAAGCTGGACGCGCGGGTGGCGAAGCCGGTGGACATCACGGTGCCCGACAAGGACGCCAAGCAGGTCCTCGCCTATCCCCAGTACGTGGTGCGGGAAGGCTTGCAAGAGGGTGTGTTCGTCGAGTCCTACGCCCATCTGCGCACCGCACACCTCGGGCCCGAGGTCACGGACGGCTCGCTGGTTCAGCAGTGGTCCGGGTCCTGGGTCAAGGGCGACGACGAGCAGTACGACATCCTCGTCGGCGGCAAGGTCGAACGGCTCGCGACCGGCTACGCCAAGCACTTCAAGGACAGCGAACTCGCCACGGTGAACGCCCGGCTCGGGGCGTCGGCCGACGGCAAGAAGGCCGTGGCGACACCCACGGGATGGCTGCCCGACGGCAGCGGCCGCGGCTCCGGCTGGTCCGTCCCGCAGCAGGCCCTCAGCACGCGCAAGTTCCACCTGTCGACGGCCGACAAGGTGCAGTGGGACACGGACGTCGACCAGGTGATGGAGGATGAGGACGGTGGGCTGACCTCCGAAGCGACGTACTTGGTCCACCCGCCGGCGACGTACAAGGCGGGCAGGACCTACACCAGGACGTTCAACACGGCCGTGTTCGGACCGCGCATAGGCGGTGACCTGGGTATCTACCGCGAGGGCAACGACATCACCGGCTCCCTGCCGGTGGTCGCCGACGGTGACGGGCACGAGGGGGAGTCGGACTTCTCCTCGGTGCGGACGACCCTGCACCGCGACGGCCGCAAGATCGGCGAGAACAAGGACCCGCTGACCGGTGGCGAGTCCTTCAAGGTCCCTGCGGCGGACGCCGAATACCGCCTGTCCACGTCGGTGCGGCGTGACCCGCGCGTGGCGCCCGTCTCGTCCCGCGTCGACGCGAGCTGGACGTTCCGCTCCAAGAAGGTGCGGAAGGAGACCCTGCTGCCCGCGTCGACCGTCCGCTTCACGCCGAAGGTGGGCCTGGACAGCCGGGCGCCCGCGGGGGCGACCCGGTCCGTGCCGGTGACGGTGCAGGGCGCCGCCGCGGGCGAGAACCTCAAGTCCCTTTCCGCGTACGTCTCCTACGACAAGGGCCGCACCTGGAAGAAGGCCGCGGTGCGCGACGGGAAGATCTCCGTGACGAACCCGGCGAAGGGCAAGTCGGTCTCGTTCCGGGCGAAGGTCGAGGACAAGAAGGGGAACAGGGCGACGGTGGCGATCTACGACGCGTACTTCGGGAAGTAGCCGTTCCTAATCGTTCCCGCGCCCGGCGCCGAAGGGACTGTCGATCACATAGCGCCAGTACCCGTCGGCGCCGCGGCGTCCGGCTCGTACAGCTCGCGTACGGCGTCCGCGTCGCCGCTGTTGAAGCGTTCGGCGAACGCCGACGGGACGTCCTCGGGGCGCTGGGGCAGGATGAAAGTGCTCATGAACGGCACAGTAGGAGGAGCGCTCGTGGCTCACCGAACGGTAAGGAACGTGCTCGCGGCCCCGCGGGAGCCGCACCCTGGCCTGCCCGACGACCCCCGTGCCCGTGTCACCGCGCCGAGTCCCGACTGCCCCGTCGAGGTCACCTTGGCGGCACTGCGGGGGCGCTGGACGACGCTGGTGGTGCGCGAACTGCTCGCGAGTGACGTGTACGCGTACAGCGAACTGGCCTCCGCGCTACCGCAGTTGTCCGACAAGGTACTTGCGGAGCGACTGACGCAGCTGACCGCCGCCGGGGTGATCCGGCGCAAGCGTACGCCCGGCTGGCCGCCCACCGTCACCTATGAACTCACCCCGCACGGCAGGGAGCTGGGTCCGGTGCTCCAGGCTCTCTGGGACTGGGGCACGGCCGCTGCCGCCGCGACGACCGAGGAAGCCGGCACCCCATGAGCAACCACACAGTGGAGTACATCCGCTACCGCGTCCCCGCCGACCGCTCCGCGGAGTTCCTGGCCGCGTACACCCGCGCCGCCGTGCCGCTGGCCGCGGCCCCGCAGTGCGTGGACTACGAACTCACGCGCTGCGAGGAGGACTTCGAGCACTTCATCCTGCGCATCACCTGGACGTCCACGAAGGACCACCTGGAGGGCTTCAGATCGTCGGAGCACTTCAGGGACTTCTTCGCGCACATCCGCCCGTACGTCGAGAACATCGAGGAGATGCGGCACTACACGCCCACCTCGGTGCGCGGCTCCGGGGCCGCCACGCCGACGCTGTACGCGTGGGCGGGCGGCGAGGAGCCCTTCGCGCGCCTGACGGAGGTCTTCTACGAGAAGGTCCTCGCGGACGACCTCCTCGCCCCGGTCTTCGCGGGCCTCGCCCCCGAGCACGCGGCGCACGTCGCCCAGTGGCTCGGCGAGGTCTTCGGCGGCCCGGCGGTCTACTCCGAGGAACACGGCGGCGACGACGGCTCCGGCGCCCACGCCCACATGGTCGCCAAACACTTCGGCAAGGGCATCACCGAGCCCCAGCGCCGCCGCTGGGTCAACCTCATCCAGGACGCGGCGGACGAGGCGGGCCTGCCCACGGACGCCGAATTCCGCTCGGCGTTCGTGGCCTACATCGAATGGGGCACCCGCCTCGCCCTCTACTTCTCGGGCCCGAACGCCGCCCGCCCCACCGGCCAGCCGGTACCGCTGTGGAACTGGGGGGCGGCGCCGCCGTACCAGCCCTGATCCCCGGCTAGGACACCCCGTGCCGTGCGGAGTCCGCGGCGTCCGCACCCCAGCTCGCCAGGAGGCGCAGGCCCTCCGACGACGGGGAGCCCGGCTCCGCGTGGTATGTCACCAGGGACTGTTCCGAGTTGTCCTGGAGGCGCATCGTCTCGAAGGAGAGGGTCAGTTCGCCGACGAGGGGGTGACGGAGGTGCTTCACTCCGTGGCCCTTCTCGCGGACGTCGTGGGTGGCCCACAGGCGCCTGAACTCCTCGCTCTTCACGGAGAGTTCGCCGACCAGGGCGGAAAGGAGCGGGTCGTTGGGGTAGCAGCCCGCGTCCATGCGCAGGAAGCTGACGATGTCCGACGACTTCTGCTCCCAGGTGTCGGCGAACAGCTCCCGCATGTGGTCGTCGAGGAAGACGAGCCGCGCCCAGTTCCGCTCCTCGGCCGGCAGCCGCCCCCAGTCGCCGAACAGCGCGGCCGCCATCCGGTTCCAGCCGAGGATGTCGGACCGCCGCCCCACCACGTACGCGGGCACGCCGTCCATCGCGTCCAGGAGCTGCGCCACCGCGGGCCGCAGCTTCTGGGCGCGCGGGACCCGCTTCTTCTTGTGCGCGGCAGGCTTCGCCAGGTGCATCAGGTGCGCGTGCTCGGCGTCGGTCAGGCGCAGGGCGCGCGCGATGGCGTCCAGGACCTCCGCGGACACGTTCCGGCCGTTGCCCTGTTCCAGCCGGGTGTAGTACGCCACGGACACCCCGGCGAGCTGCGCCAGCTCCTCGCGGCGCAGGCCCGGCACCCTGCGGTGCCTGCCGTAGCTGGGCAGGCCCACGTCGTGCGGCTGCAGGCGGGCCCTGCGGGTGCGCAGGAACTCGCTCAGCTCGGCACGGCGGTCCAGGCCCTCCGGGGGCGGCTCCGGGGGCTGCGGGCCCCGCGGGGCGTTCTCGTCCATGCGTTCCAGTATTCAGGGTCGTACGCGGATGAGCCTGATACCAGTGGTGGTAGGACCGCCCGACGTAGGCACAACGGAGGGCTGGGTGGCCCTTTCCGCAGGTGACAGCCTCGTGGACATGACCGCACAGACCCAGAATGTCCCCGCGTACGCCGCGGCCTCGGCCAAGGCCCCGCTGGAGCGCACCACCATCGAGCGCCGCCCCGTCGGCGCCTCCGACGTACTGATCGACGTCAAGTACGCCGGCATCTGCCACTCCGACATCCACCAGGCCCGCGACGGCTGGGGCGAGGGCATCTTCCCGATGGTGCCCGGCCACGAGATCGCCGGAGTCGTGGCGGAGGTCGGCGCGGACGTCACCAAGTTCAAGGTCGGCGACCGCGTCGGCGTCGGCTGCATGGTCGACTCGTGCCGTGAGTGCGAGAACTGCGAGGCGGGCCTGGAGCAGTACTGCCTCAAGGGCAACATCCAGACGTACAACGCCCTCGACAAGAACGGCGAGCCCACCTACGGCGGCTACTCCACCCGCATCGTCGTCGACGAGGCCTTCACCCTCCGCATCCCCGACGGCCTCTCCCTGGACGTCGCCGCGCCGCTGCTGTGCGCGGGCGTCACCACGTACTCCCCGCTGGCCCACTGGAACGCGGGCCCCGGCAAGAAGGTCGCCGTCGTCGGCCTCGGCGGTCTCGGCCACATGGCCGTCAAGATCGCGCACGCCATGGGCGCCGAGGTGACCGTCCTGTCGCAGTCCCTGCGCAAGAAGGACGACGGCCTGAAGCTGGGCGCCGACCACTACTACGCGACCAGCGACGACGCCACCTTCGCGCAGCTCGCCGGCAGCCTCGACCTGATCGTCTCCACCGTCTCGGCGCCGCTGCCCCTCGACAAGTACCTGGGCCTGCTGAAGACGGACGGCGCGTTCGTCAACGTGGGCGCCCCCGAGGAGCCCGTATCCCTGAACCTCTTCTCCCTGATCGCCGGCCGCAAGACCCTCGCGGGCTCCGGCATCGGCGGCATCCAGGAGACCCAGGAGATGCTGGACTTCTGCGCCGAGCACGGCCTGGGCGCGGAGATCGAGCTGATCCCGGCCTCGCAGATCAATTCGGCGTACGAGCGTGTCCTCGCGAGCGACGTGCGCTACCGCTTCGTGATCGACGCGGCGACGATCTGATCGCAGGCCCGTTCCGGGTGTCCGGAAATCGCCTGGGACCAGCGGCCTAGGGCGCAAAGCGCACGGCCGCAGGGCCCGGTGACCGATGTCGGTGCGGGGCGCACGGATCTAACGTTCTCGGTGTCGGACAGAGCGGCCGGTCACCACCGGCCGGACATGTCACCAGGCCAGACACCGAGGAGGTCCGCACGATGACCATCGAGCTGAACCACACGATCGTCGCAGCCGCCGACAAGAAGGCGTCCGCGCAGTTCCTCGCCGACATCCTGGGCCTCGAAGTCGGCCCGCAGTACGGCCCGTTCATCCCCGTGACCATCCCCAACGGCGTCACCCTCGACTACTTCGAGGGCGACGGCGGCCCGATCGCGCCGCAGCACTACGCGTTCCTCGTCTCCGAGGCGGAGTTCGACGCGATCTTCGGCCGCATCAAGGACCGGGGCCTCACCTACTGGGCGGACCCGTACCACAAGCGGGAAAACGAGATCAACACCAACGACGGCGGCCGCGGGGTGTACTGGAACGACCCGGACGGCCACAACCTGGAGATCATCACGCGGCCGTACGGGGGCTGAGGGTCCGTACGGGGGCCGAGTGCTAGGCCCGCAGGAACTTGAGCACCAGCGGTGTCGCGACGTCCGCGAACTCCTCGAAGTACGCGTGCCGGGCGCCCGGCACGAGCCGCGCCCGTGCGTCCGGGATGCGTCCGGCGAGGAGCGGGGCGTTGGCGGCCGGGTTGAACGTGTCGTCGCCGCCGTGCACGACGAGCGTCGGCGCGGCGATCCGGGGCAGCGCGTCCCACGCGTCGTGCCGGGCGCTGGCCCGCAGATGCCGGCGGCGGGCGTACGCGGGCATCGAGGGATCCCCGAGCGTGTGGAACTCCGTACGCCCGGTCGCCTCCTGCGCGGCGATCCACCCGGGTGTGTACATCAGCTCCATCAGCGCCCGCCGCGCCGCCCCCGGATCCCCCTGCGCGAGCGCCCGCCGCACCTCGGGCCCCCGCTCGACCCCGTGCGGCGCCCCCGGCGACGTACACCCGAGCACGAGCCGCTCGACCCGCTCCGGATACTCGGCGGCAAGCCACTGCGCGACCCGCCCGCCCATGGACGTCCCGTACACATGGGCCCGCCCGATCCCCGCGTGATCGAGCACGGCCGCGACATCGTCGGCGAACCCGCGCGTGCTGTACGTGTCCGTATCGGGCCGACCGCTCTCCCCGACCCCACGCCAGTCGACGGTCACGACCGTGTACGCGGCGGCGAAGTCCCCGACGACCGGGTCCCACCACCGCATGCTGTTGGACTGCCCGCTCAACAGCACCAACGGCTCGCCGGAGCCTTGCAGTTGGTAGTGGAGGGCGGTGCCGTCGGGGGCCTGGGCGTGGGGCACGGGGGTTCTTCCGGTCGGGGGTCGGCCTTAGTTGGTGGTTTCCGGTGCGGGCGCGATGCCCGTGGGGCAGGCGCGGCCCCAGTTCGTCTCCGACGGGTGGCTCAGTTCCACGCCCGTGCCGCCGATGCCGCAGTAGCCGTCCGGGTTCTTGTCCAGGTACTGCTGGTGGTAGGGCTCGGCCGGCCAGAAGGTGCGGGTGTCGGCGGGGAGGACGGTGGTGGTGATGGTGCCGTGGCCCGCGTGGGTGAGGACCTGCTGGTAGGCGTCCCGGGAGGCGGTGGCCGCGGCTTCCTGGGTGGGGTTGTGGGTGTAGATCGCGGAGCGGTACTGGGTGCCCACGTCGTTGCCCTGGCGGAAGCCCTGGGTGGGGTTGTGGGACTCCCAGAAGAGCTTCAGGAGCTCCGCGTACGTGACCTTGCTCGGGTCGAAGACGACGCGCACGGCCTCCGTGTGGCCGGTCAGGCCGGAGCAGACCTCTTCGTAGGAGGGGTTCTGGGTGAAGCCGCCCTGGTAGCCGACGAGGGTCGTCCAGACGCCGTCGGTCTGCCAGAACTTGCGCTCCGCGCCCCAGAAGCAGCCAAGGCCGAAGTCCGCGACCTCCAGGCCCTCGGGGTAGGGGCCCAGCAGCGCGTTGCCGAGCACCGTGTGCCGCGAGGGGACCTCGAACTCGGGCGTCTCGCGGCCCTTGAGGGCCTCCTCGGGGGTGGGGAGGACGGGCGTGCGGCCGAAGATCATGGGGTTTCACTCCTTGTGGCGGGCCTGGGCGGCGGCAAGTAGCTAGAACGCCGGGGCGGGGCCCGGCATTCCTGCCGGTCAGGTCAGTGCGGCAGTGTCGCCGGGCTGCCGCCGTTCGCCTCGTAGCCCGCGACCGCCAGGGCGCGGTAGACCGCGTAGTCCGCGGCGGGGTCGGGGGACAGGGTCCAGGGGAGGGCGCCGACGTGGCCGTCGACGTGCACGATCTGGTTCATCGCCTCGCCCCAGCGCTCGCAGCGGACCAGGAAGAAGACCAGGAGGTGGCGGACGTGGGCCAGCATCGGGTCGTCCGGGCGTGCGGAGTGCACCGCGAACTGGGCGCCCTCGATCGCCTTGGTCACGACCTCGCTCTGGTAGAACCCGCGCACCAGGTTCACCTCGGGCAGGTGCTCGTACACCGCGAACAGCGGCAGCGCCGAGAGCAGCGAGCCCTTGGGGGCGCGGGCGGCGGCGGCCTCCGCGAAGGCGTACGCCTCCTCGCGGGTTCCGTGCCACTTCTCGCACCAGTAGTGCAGCGCCGCCAGATGCGCGCCCATGTGCGCGGGCGCGCGGTCCAGGATCTTCAGCCATAGCTGCTCGAACTCCGCGCGCTGATAGGCGAGGCCGCGGGCGATCGACAGCTCCACGATGTACGGAATGGGGTCGCCGGGGGAGAGGAGGGCCGCCTGCGAGCAGGCCTCCTTCGCCTCCTCCAGGATGATCCGGAACTCGTCCGTCCCCGCCGTCGCCGATCGCCAGGCCTGCTGCACCAGGAACTCCGCGTGCACCGCCGCGCCGCCCGCGTCCTTCGGCGCCTCCGCCCGCCACACCCGCAGCCACTGCCCGCCAGGCGTATCGCTCACGCCGCCCGGCCGCTGCTGCAGCTCCAGGGACGCGGCGCCCGCGAAGGCCTGCACGCGCTGCCAGCGCTGCTCGCCGTGCACCTCCGTCCCGGCGAGCAGCTGCGACGCGGCGCGCCAGTCCTGCGTGCGCTGCACCAGGTCGAGGACCTCCAGGAGGTCGGCGTCCGGGCCCGGCATGCGGATGTCCAGCTCCTCCTGGAGCGCGAAGCCGTAGTTCGCCGGGTCCGCCGCGTCCGGGGCGCCCGGGTGCACCTGCCGGATTCCGCCGCGCCTGCGCAGCAGGTACGGCCCGAGCACCGCCCCGATCATCACCACTGCCATCAGGACCCAGAGAATCTCCATACGTACAAGCGAACCAGACGCCTGTGACAATTGGCCAACCTGGCCGCCTCGGCCGGTCAACCTGCCCGCGCCCGCCCGCGCCCACCGCTCCCCGCCCGGCCCCCGCCGCCGTCCCCCATTACGCTCAGGCCGCATGAGTGACTCGCACAGCAGCCAGAGCTTCGAGACCGTCGCCATCCACGCGGGCAACACCGCCGACCCGCTGACCGGCGCCGTCGTCCCGCCCATCTACCAGGTGTCCACGTACAAGCAGGACGGAGTCGGCGGACTGCGCGGCGGCTACGAATACAGCCGCAGCGCCAACCCGACGCGCACCGCGCTCGAGGAGAACCTCGCCGCCCTCGAAGGCGGCCGCCGCGGCCTCGCCTTCGCCTCCGGCCTCGCCGCCGAGGACTGCCTGCTGCGTACGCTGCTCGGTCCCGGTGACCATGTCGTCATCCCCAATGACGCCTACGGCGGTACGTTCCGTCTGTTCGACAAGGTCGTCTCCCGGTGGGGCGTCGAGTGGTCGGTCGCCGACACCTCCGACCCGGCGTCGGTGCGGGCCGCGATCACGCCGCGCACGAAGGCCGTGTGGGTGGAGACGCCCTCCAACCCGCTGCTCGGCATCACCGACATCGAGGCCACCGCCCAGATCGCCCGTGAGGCGGGCGCGCGGCTCGTCGTCGACAACACCTTCGCCAGCCCCTACCTCCAGCAGCCGCTCGCCCTCGGGGCGGACGTCGTCGTGCACTCCCTCACGAAGTACATGGGCGGGCACTCCGACGTCGTCGGCGGCGCGCTCGTCGTCGACGACGCCGATCTCGGTGAGGAGCTGGCGTACCACCAGAACGCGATGGGGGCCGTGGCCGGCCCGTTCGACTCCTGGCTGGTGCTGCGCGGCGTGAAGACGCTCGCCGTACGCATGGACCGGCACAGCGAGAACGCCACGCGGATCGCCGACATGCTCACGCGCCACCCGCGCGTGACGAAGGTTCTCTACCCCGGACTCGAATCCCACCCGGGCCACGAGATCGCCGCGAAGCAGATGAAGGCGTTCGGCGGCATGGTGTCCTTCCAGGTGGAGGGCGGCGAGGCGGCGGCCGTCGCGGTCTGCGACCGCGCCAAGCTGTTCACCCTGGGCGAGTCCCTCGGCGGCGTCGAGTCCCTCATCGAACACCCCGGCCGCATGACCCACGCCTCCACCGCGGGCTCCGCCCTGGAGGTCCCCGCCGACCTGGTCCGCCTCTCCGTAGGCATCGAGTCGGCGGACGACCTCCTGGCGGACCTGCAGCAGGCACTGGGCTAAGCGCGCCCTGCGCTGAACGGTTCGGGCAGCCCAGGCTGATCCCTCCTCCCGCCGGTGTCACCGCCGTCCGGAAGGCCATGGTCGGCCTGGGCTGCCTTCATGGGTCACCAGCGAGTGAGCGGTGGCGTGGTGCGGGACGGTGGCTCCACCCAGGGCTGGGCCTCCGCGGCCCAGATGGTGAAGGCCACCACGGCGGCGAGCAGCACCACCCACAGCAGCCGCCGCGCCAGCGTCCGCCGCCGCAGCATGCGGCTTCCGCGCCGCACGGCGTCCCCGTGCAGCTCGGGCGGCACGGAGGACGGCCCCCCGGCGTCGAGGAGCTGTCGTACAACGGCTTCGCGGCGTTCCTGCTGGCTCACGACGAAGCCGCCTTCCCGAGCGCCCCGGGCGGCACAGGGGGAGCCGAGGAGGAGGGAGCAGGCCCCCGAGGGGGGTGGAGCACGGCGGTGACGGCCCGCGCGCACATCGTGCGCACCCGCTCCACGGGCAACCCGAGCAGCGCCGCGGTCTGCTCCTCGGCCACGCCTTCGTACAACCGAAGGACCAGCACGATCCGCTCCTGCGGCGCGAGCCGGGAGAGCAGCCCCCCGTCCCCGCGGCCCCGCCGCCACGCCCCGCGCGCGTAGCGGACGACGAGGACGGTACGGGTGCGGTCGTACGGGTCCTCGCCCCGCAGCCGGTCCCATGAGGCGTACGTGGCCGCGAGAGCGGCCGTGAGCAGCGCCCGCGCGCGCGGATTGGCGTCGGCCCGCTCACCGGTCAGCAGCGTGGCGGCATGCAGAAGACGCCCTGCCGCGCCCGCGACGAACGCCTGGAACTCCCGGGCGCGGCGGGCCTGTTGATCGGCCTGCCGCTCTCGCACCGCGCCTCCCGCCCTACGGCATAGAGGGACCCGGTTTCATCTGAGGCCAGGCACGGCGCCCAGGTCAAGAGCCCTGCGCGAGCGGACACCCTCGCTCGGGGTCCGCCCGTCGCCCGGCCGCGGCAGTCGGCGGACCGCGGCCGGGCTGTCAGGAGTCGGCCGGAGCGACGGACTCCGGCACCCCCTGGGCGGACTGCCGCGCCGAGAGCGCGGTGTTGAAGCGGGTGAGGAGCGCGGTGAAGCTCTCGCGTTCGGCGGGAGCCCAGTCGTGCGTGAGCTCCGCCATGAGTTCGCGGCGCGAGGAGCGGACCTCGTCCAGGCGGGCCTGCCCGCGCGGCGAGAGCTGGAGCACGACCGCGCGGCCGTCCTCGGGGTGCGAGGTGCGCTTGACCAGGCCGGTGTCGACGAGGGGCGCGACCTGCCGGGTGACGGTCGACGAGTCGATGCCCATGCTCGCCGCGAGCGCCTTGACGCCCATCGGACCTTCCTTGTCGAGGCGGTTGAGCAGCAGATACGCGGCGCGGTCCATGGAGTTGCGGACCTGTCCGACGCCGCCGAGGCGCGTCTGCTCGGCACGCCGGGCGAACACCGCTACCTGGTGCTGCAACGTATCGAGGAGGCCGGGATCGCTGGCGGTCGTCATGTCCGGAGTTGTGGGCATGGCCGGGGGCTCACTTCATGGGAAGGGTGATGGATTGGGGGACAGGGTACGCGGCCCGGGCGCTACCCGTACCGGCGCTGCGCAAACCCGTCTCGCCGCTTGGTCACATCAAGAGGAGACGCGCGTGAACTGCGAGACTGCGGTCATGAGCTACCGCACGACTCGCTCCTTTCCGACGGTGACGCTCGACGACGTACGCGGCGCGCAGAAGATGCTCCTCGGGGTCTCCCGGGTCACCGCCATGGAGGGCAGCAGGCACCTGTCGCGGCTCGTCGGCGCGCCGGTGCACCTCAAGTGCGAGAACCTCCAGCGGACGGGCTCCTTCAAGCTCCGCGGCGCCTACGTGCGCATCGCGGGGCTCCTCCCCGAGGAGCGCGCGGCGGGCGTCGTCGCGGCCAGCGCGGGCAACCACGCGCAGGGCGTCGCGCTCGCGTCCTCGCTGCTCGGCGTCCGCTCCACGGTGTTCATGCCGGTCGGCGCCCCGCTGCCGAAGGTCGCGGCGACCCGCGACTACGGCGCGGAGGTCCGGCTGCGCGGCCAGGTCGTCGACGAGACGCTGGCGGCCGCGCAGGACTACGCGCGCGAGACGGGCGCGGTCTTCATCCACCCCTTCGACCACCCCGACGTCGTCGCCGGACAGGGCACCGTCGGCCTGGAGATCCTGGAGCAGTGCCCGGAGGTGCGCACGATCGTCGTCGGCGTGGGCGGCGGCGGCCTGGCCGCGGGCATCGCCGTCGCGGTGAAGTCGCTGCGCCCGGACGTGCGCCTGGTGGGAGTGCAGGCGGCGGGTTCGGCGGCGTACGTGCCCTCGCTGGCCGCGGGCCGCCCGGTGTCGATCGACCACCCGGCGACGATGGCGGACGGCATCAAGGTGGGGCGCCCCGGCGACGTACCGTTCCCGATCATCGAGGAGCTCGTGGACCGGATCGTGACGGTCTCCGAGGACGATCTGTCGAGTGCCTTGCTGCTGTGCCTGGAGCGGGCCAAGATGGTCGTCGAACCCGCGGGCGCGAGCCCGGTGGCGGCGCTGCTGAGCGATCCGCGCGCCTTCGAGGGCCCGGTCGTCGCGCTGCTCTCCGGCGGCAACGTGGACCCGCTCCTGACGCAGCGCATCCTGCGCCACGGCATGGCGGCGGCGGGCCGCTATCTGTCGCTGCGGCTGCGCCTGACGGACCGGCCGGGCGCCCTGGCCACGCTCCTCGGGGTGCTCTCGGAGGTCGACGCCAACGTCCTCGACGTGCGCCACGTGCGTACGGATCCCCGGCTCGGGCTCACGGAGGCGGAGGTGGAGCTGCAGCTGGAGACGAAGGGTCCCGAGCACTGCGCGGAGGTCGGCGCGGCCCTGCGGGACGCGGGCTACACGGTCATCGGCTGACCGACAGGGGGGGCGCGCGACGAGGCGGCGCGCTCCGTCGGTTCTCCCCGAGCCGCACAAATCCATTGAGTGACGCGATGTATCGCGTTACAGTGTGACTCGCGCCACTGAGTGAACTGGGAGAGCCGGGCGACCGGAGCCCGGCAAATCTAAGCTTTTCGCTAGGAAACCACCCAAAACATGGGAGACCCCCTATGCCAGGCGCCATCTACGCCGAAGGTCTGGTCAAGACCTTCGGTGACGTAAAGGCTCTGGACGGCGTCGATCTCGATGTCCCGGAAGGCACCGTCCTCGGCCTCCTCGGGCCGAACGGCGCGGGAAAGACGACGGCGGTCCGCTGTCTGACCACGCTGCTCACCCCCGACAGCGGCCGGGCGTTCGTCGCCGGGATCGACGTCCTGAAGCATCCGAACGAAGTGCGGCGCTCCATCGGCCTGTCCGGCCAATTCGCCGCCGTGGACGAGTATCTGACGGGCCGTGAGAATCTCCAGATGGTCGGCCAGCTCTATGAGATGCGGGCCAAGGAGGCCAAGGCCAGGGCGGGCGAGCTCCTGGAGCGCTTCCATCTCACGGACGCCGCGGACCGCCCCTCCAAGACGTATTCGGGCGGCATGCGCCGCCGCCTCGACCTCGCCGCGGCCCTGGTCGTCTCGCCGCCGGTGATGTTCATGGACGAGCCGACGACGGGCCTGGACCCGCGCAACCGCCAGGGCCTGTGGGAGGTCATCCAGGAGCTGGTCGCAGGCGGCACCACCCTGCTGCTCACCACGCAGTATCTGGAGGAGGCCGACCACCTGGCGCACGACATCTGCGTCGTCGACCACGGCCGCGTCATCGCGCGCGGCACCGCCGACCAGCTCAAGGCCCAGACCGGCGGTGAGCGCGTCGAGGTCGTGGTGCACGAGCGGGACCACATCGCGACCGCCCGCGAGGTGCTTTCCGGCTTCGGCAAGGGCGAGGCGGCCGTCGAGCGGCACACGCGCAAGCTGACCGTCCCCGTCACGGGCGGCGCCAAGCTCCTCGCGGAGGTCATCCGCGAACTGGACACCCGGGGCATCGAGATCGACGACATCGGCCTGCGCCGCCCCACCCTCGACGACGTCTTCATCTCCCTGACGGGCCACATGGCCGAGGTCAGAGAGGAAGAGGCGGAAGTGGAAAAGGAGGACGCCTCATGAGTGCCGTCACCCGCACCACACCCGCGCCCACCCCCGCAGGCGGCATCGGCAAGTCGGTCCGTGACTCCTTGGTCATCGCCCGGCGGAACCTGATTCGGATGTCCCGGATTCCCGAGATGATCCTCTTCGGGCTGATCCAGCCGGTGATGTTCGTGGTCCTGTTCACGTACGTCTTCGGCGGGTCCATCCAGGTCGGCGGCTCGCTCTCGTCGCAGGACTACCGCGAGTTCCTGATGGCGGGCATCTTCGCGCAGACCGTCACGTTCGCCACGGCCGGCGCGGGAGCCGGTATCGCGGACGACATGCACAAGGGCCTCATCGACCGCTTCCGCTCCCTGCCCATGGCGCGCGGAGCGGTCCTCACCGGGCGCACCGTGGCGGACCTGGTGCAGACCGCGCTCACCCTGGTCGTACTCGCCCTGGTGGCGCTCCTCATCGGCTGGCGGGCCCATGAGAACTTCGGCAAGATCCTCGCGGGCTTCGGCCTGCTGCTTCTGCTCGGCTACGCCTTCTCGTGGATCGGCGCCCTGATCGGTCTTTCGGTGCGCACACCGGAGGCGGCGACGTCGGGCGGGCTGATCTGGCTGTTCCCGCTGACGTTCATCTCGAATGCCTTCGTGGACTCCAACAACCTGCCGACGTTCTTCCGGCACATCGCCGAGTGGAACCCGTTCAGCACCACCGTGCAGGCGTGCCGCGAGCTGTTCGGCAACCTGCCGCCCGGCTTCAAGACCCCGGACGCCTGGCCGATGCAGCACCCCGTGCTCGCCTCGGTGCTCTGGTCGGTGGTGATCCTGGTGGTCTTCCGCACGCTGGCGGTGCGCAAGTACCGCTCCGCGTCGGCCTGATGCGGCATCGCGGGGCCTGAAGAGGCAGTGCGTGGCCCGAAGAGGCGCACTGCGGGGCAGCGGCCGGGCGCGGTCACCCGCAGACGGCGGGTACCTGGCGGGGCGGGGGCGCGGGCACCGGGTCCTTGCGGGCGGGCGGCACCCGGCCGCCGCCCGTCCGCCGTCCGGTGAGCCCCGCCTGCCAGGCGACCCGGGCCGCCTGCAGCCGGCCCCGGATGCCGAGCTTGCCGTAGATGTTGTGCAGATGCTCCTTGGCGGTGTCGCAGCTGATGGTGAGGGCCGCGGCGACCTGCGGGTTCGACAGGCCCTCGCCGACGAGTTCGAGCACTTCGAGCTCGCGCGTGGACAGGGCGGCGAGGAGCGCCCGCGCCTCGTCCCGCGCCGACGGGGCGCAGCCCGCGCCGGGACAGTTTCCGGCCACCACGCCGATCAGCTCGGGGCCGAGGACCGGGCCGCCCGCGGCCGCCGCCGGGACCGCCCACGGCAGTTGGGCCGCCGCCGCGGCCCGGTGCAGCACGCCCGCCGGACGGCACGCCAGGATCCGGTGCAGCCCGCCGCAGGTGAACCGGTTGGCGAGCAGTAAAACGGCCACCGGCGCGGGCGCGGCGGCGAGCCGGTGCAGTGCGGTGAGCGCCGAGTCCTCGTCGCTCTGACTGACCACGAGCACGCGTGGCGAAGTGCGGCGCACCAGCGCGACCTCCCGCCCCGGCTCGTCCTCGTCGGAGACGCGGTGACGCCCCTCCGCCTCCAGAGCGGCGCGCAGCTCCGCCCGTTCCGGTCCACCGCGCGCGATGACACCGACCGATATCACAGTTGTCCCCCGTGCCTCACTGCTTCCCCGTGGTGAGCGTGCGCAGCAGTGGTCCATCACGGCAGTGACTACGTGATCAGGCTGCGTACGCCCACGATGGTGCGACGCGGAAGGTGAACCTTGAGTGACATGGACATGAATGTTTCGCCGGGCGTGGCGCAAAAGATCCCCTGGGCGGGGGGTACTGCCGGGGCGCGTGGGGCTGGAAGCTACAGGCGCCGAGAACGTCCGGCGGGCAGTGCGCCCCGGCCGACTCCGGCCGACCGGGCACAGCCGAACGAACCGAGCACAGCCGAACGAGGGGAACACCATGTCCAAGGTGCGAATGGGTGCGGCCGCGGCCGTGATGGCGGCCGGAATGCTGGTGTCGGTGGCGCCGGCGTCGTCGGCGGCCGCGCAGGAGCTGGAGCTGGTCGCGTACCAGCCGAAGGCGCAGAGCGGCAAGGTCTGGGCCTCGGGCTTCTACGAGGGTTACAAGAAGGTCTGCGTCACGCTGCTCCAGGAGAGCTTCGGGACCATCCCGCCGATCCCGGTGACGAGCAAGTGCCAGAACGTGTCCCCCAACTCGCTTGGCAGCATCAGCATCGGCGCCAAGTGTCCCCGGGAGGGCATCTTCCGCACCCTGCTCTCGGGCACCCGGACCAACAACCGCAAGGACATCAAGGACTCGGCGCCGCGCTTCGTCAAGTGCCGCTGACCGCCACGCCGCAGCCGAACGAGGGGAACACCATGTCCAAGGTGCGCATGGGAGCGGCCGCGGCCGTGATGGCGGCCGGAATGCTGGCGGCCACGGTGCCGCAGTCGTCGGCGGCCGCGCAGGAGCTGGAGCTGATCGCGTACACCCCGAAGGTCCAGAGCGGAAAGGTCTGGGGCAACGGGTTCTACGAGGGCTACAAGAAGGTCTGCATCTCGCTGCTCGGGCAGACGCTCTCGGGCTGGGTGCAGCTCACCAACAAGTGCCAGAACGTGTCGCCCAGTTCGCTGGGCAGCATCAACACGTCCGTGAAGTGCCCCACCCGCGGCGCGTTCAAGACCTTTGTGTCGGGCACCAGGACCAACAACAGGGTGGACGTGAAGCAGTCCGGCGGCATCTACCTCGAGTGCCGCTGACGCCAGCCGCACGCACGAGACCCCCGGCGCGACGGCGCCGGGGGTCTTCGCATCCGCTCTCAGGCCCGGTACGGCGTGGCCTCGAGGATCTTGACGGAGGCCAGCTTGCCGTTCGGCAGCTCGTACTGCGCGTCCTCGCCGACCTTCTTGCCGTTGACGCCGCTGCCGAGCGGGGACTGCGGCGAGTACGTCTCGATGTCGTCGCCGGCGTACTCACGGGAGGCGAGCAGGAAGGTCACGGTGTCGTCCTCGTCGCCGTCGAAGGCGATGGTGACGACCATGCCGGGGGCGACGACGCCCGACTCGGCGGGCGCCTCACCGACCTTGGCATGCTCCAGGAGCTGCGTCAGCTGGCGGACGCGGAGCTCCTGCTTGCCCTGCTCCTCCTTGGCCGCGTGGTACCCGCCGTTCTCGCGCAGGTCGCCCTCCTCACGCGCCGCCGCGATCTTGGTTGCGATCTCGGTGCGCGCGGGACCAGACAGGTACTCAAGCTCGGACCGGAGCTTGTCGTACGCCTCCTGGGTCAGCCAGGTGACGTTGTCGCTGGTCTGGGTCACAGGTGCTCCTCGTAGGTACTGGGAATACAAAGCATCGCCCTACCCAGAAGGATGTTCCCTAACGGGTGGGCGAAACCACGAGCCTAACAATTCCGGTGCCGAAGGGGGAGGACGTACGTCATCAGAAAGGCGTTAGCGCAGGTGAACGACTGTGCGCCGGGCGTGGGCGCCGTGCACCACCAGAGAGAGCGCCCCCGGGCCGCGGCGGGCCTCAGTCCTTGTGGCAGCCCACGAGCTCCGCGCTCGTGGCGCGCTTGGTGGTCCGCAGCGTGACGGTCTTGTCGACGCGTCCCTTGTCCTGGTCGAAGCGGAAGTCCGCGCGGCCGACCTCGGCGCCGTTCTCGGCCTGCGAGCGGATCGTGCAGTAGCCGTTCGCGTCCGCGTCCTTGCGCACCTCGAGGTGCACCTCGACGGCCTTGTCCGAGACCACGTCGAACTTGATGATCTCGCCGCTGACCTTGGACCCCGCGATGGAGTCGTAGCCGAACCAGCCGACGACACCGAGCAGCAGCACACCGAGGGCGGCGCCCACGATCTTGAGCTTGCGGTCCGCGCGCTCGTCCGCCGACCGGCCGTAGCGGCCCTCGGGGGCCCGCAGGGCCGTGCCGCCGCTGTCGCCGCCGCTCACCGCGGTCATGATCGTCCTCCACATGGACAGGGGTTCGCAGGCCGCGAGCCGATCGCGGGCCACCTATGGGCCGAGCCGACTACGGGCCGAGACGACCACGAGCCGAGCCGACTCCGAGCCGACCGCGAGACAGTACGGTCCGCCGGAATTTTCCGCCCCCCGGTTCCGTCACTATAGAAGCCCCGCACAACGCCTGATGACCGAGGGCGCCACAGCAGACACAGGCGCCGGACACCTGAGGATCGAGTCTTGACTGAGCAGCTTCGACTGATGGCCGTTCACGCCCACCCCGACGACGAGTCGAGCAAGGGCGCGGCCACCATGGCCAAGTACGTGTCCGAGGGGGTGGACGTGCTCGTCGTGACCTGCACGGGCGGGGAGCGCGGCGACATCCTCAACCCCAAGCTCCAGGGCGACACGTACATCCAGGAGCACATCCACGAGGTGCGCAAGAAGGAGATGGACGAGGCGCGCGAGATCCTCGGCGTCAAGCAGGAGTGGCTCGGCTTCGTCGACTCGGGCCTGCCCGAGGGCGACCCGCTGCCGCCGCTGCCCGAGGGCTGCTTCGCCCTGGAGGACGTCGACAAGGCGGCCGGTGAGCTGGTGCGCCAGATCCGTACGTTCCGTCCGCAGGTGATCACGACGTACGACGAGAACGGCGGCTATCCGCACCCCGACCACATCATGACCCACAAGATCTCGATGGTGGCCTTCGAGGGCGCGGCGGACGCGGAGAAGTACCCGGAGAGCGAGTTCGGCCCGGTCTTCACGCCGCGGAAGCTCTACTACAACCAGGGCTTCAACCGCCCGCGCACCGAGGCCCTGCACCACGCCATGCTGGACCGTGGCATGGAGTCGCCCTACGGGGAGTGGCTGAAGCGCTGGGACGAGTTCGAGCGCGTGGAGCGCACGCTCACCACCCACGTCCCGTGCGCCGACTTCTATGAGATCCGTGACAAGGCGCTGATCGCGCACGCCACGCAGATCGACCCCGACGGCGGCTGGTTCCGGGTCCCGATGGAGCTCCAGAAGGAGGTCTGGCCCACGGAGGAGTACGAGCTCGCGAAGTCTCTCGTCGATACGTCCCTCCCCGAGGACGACCTCTTCGCGGGCATCCGCGACAATGCCTGACATGAGCGGAAGCGCAAGCCTGGCAATGACGCACCTCGCCCCCCTCGCCAAGGAGGTGGACGAGAACAAGGTGACCCCCGGTGTCCTGGGGTTCATCGTGTTCGCGGTGATGGCGCTCGCGGTGTGGCGACTGATGAAGTCCATGAACAAGCACATGGGGAAGGTGGACTTCAAGGAGTCCCCCGACACCCCCGACTCCTCGGGTGCCCCTGAGGACGCCGAGCCCGCGACCTCCGGGGCGGCTCGCGCCTCCGGCGCCGCGGGTGCGAAGGAAGCCTGAGGCTTCTGGTGGGGGCGCCTGGGCAGGTACGCCTGCGCGCCCCTTTCGGGGGCTTCGCCCCCGGACCCCCTTGATCGGCGCTTCGCGCCTCGTCCTCAAACGCCGGACGGGCTGAAGTGGTCACCGTGAGTGGTCGGCGAGCGACAGCAGCAAATGCGCCGACTCCGGGCGCAAGTGGTCCGAGTGCGCGCCCGCCGGGCCGCGGCCGCGCACGAAGATCTCGCCCGCGTCGACGCTGACGAAGCGGTGGTCGAGGGCATCGTGCGGGTACGGCTCGCCGGTGCCCCGCATGCGTATCCCCGACACGGGTGCGGGCGCCGTGCCGATCCCCGCGTACCCGACGCCCGCCCGCCGCTCGGCCCGCAGGTGCCAGAAGCCGGTGGCGCGGTCGTGTTGTGAGTACGTCGCCACGACGGGGCCGCGCAGCGGCGCGCCCGCGAGCGCGGTGAACGTCTCCGCGAAGGCGTCGCGCGGCGCCGCCATCTGCAACAGCAGCATCGAGTCGACGGTGAACGGCCGCCCCGGCGGCGCGGGCGTGCTCCACCCGAGCGTCCCGCCCGCCCCCAGCGTCCCACCCGGCGGCGCGGCGGCCCACTGCACCGCCTCGCACAGGAACCGGCAGCCGAACGAGTGCCCCACGAGGTGCAGGTACTGCCCGCCCCTGTTGGCCAGGACGGGCGCGGCGTGCGGGTCGCCCCGCAGGGTGTCCAGATAGCCCAGGAGCTGGGCGATGACGCGCGCGGCGTGCCCGTGGGTGCCCATGGCGTGGGCGCGGTCGCGGATACGGCGGTAGCCGCCGAGGGAGGGCAGCGAGCGGGAGGGCCAGCGGACGAGGACGGGCCAGGGGGCGAAGGGACGGCCTCCGTTCCGCGCGGATTGCCTCCGCACAAGGCCGGGATACAGCTCCGGCCGCTCCCCGTGCTGCCGCTCGGCAAGATCCATCAGGGTGCGCAGCGCCGACAGCGCCGATGTCTGCGAGGTCTGCCACCCGTGGACGTACACGATGATGTCGGTCGCCCATGCCGGCGGAGTCAGCCGCTCCGCGAGGTGGGCGGAGAGGCCGGGCGCCGGGACGGGACGCGGTCCTTCGCGGGTGGCCCGCAGCGGCCAGCCGGTCGCGTCGAGATCGATGAAAGCGCCGCTGCAGATGTCGCTGTAAGTGTCGCTCACGCCGTCCGCTCCAGTCGGCTGTCCATCCCGCTGTGCAGCGCGTACGCGAAGGCGAGCGGGTTGCGGCAGGTGTCCGCGAAGTGGCGGGCGAGGCCGTGGGCGATGTCGCCCGCCGTCTCACGCCCCGCGAGGTAGCGCGTCACGAAGGCGAGCGCGTACTCGGCCGCGAAGCGCTGCGGCATCTCGATCTGCGGCCCGAGGATCCCGCAGGCGCCCGCGTCGAACAGGGCCCGGCCGAGGTAGGCGAGGTCGGCGTTGCCAGGGAGCCCGGCGTAGCAGGCGTTCAGCAGGACGAAGGGCCGGAAGGGCACGCAGGCGTGCGGGGGCGGGCGGTGGGCGCGCAGCGTGTACGCGTCGATGGCCTGCTGGTCGGTCAACCGCAGTACGAGGTACGGGGGTTCGTCGCCGCCGGCGGTGAAGTGGCCGTGGCACCAGAAGTACATGAGCTGCTCGTCGAGGAGGTGGTCGCGCAGGGCGTGCTCCAGTTCGTCGCGGGTGGTGCGTTCCACGAACGCGTTGCCGTCGGCGAGGGCGGTGGCGACCTCCGTGGCCCTGGTCCGGCCCTCCGCGTCCACGCCGGTGTCGTGGTTGAGACTGACCGCGGGGGACTCGCGGGGCGGGGGATCGCGGTCGTCGGCGACGCGGGCGTAGGCGTCGCCGCCGGTGTGCTCCAGTTGGTGGCGGTAGCCGAGGAAGCGGGCGAACACCGCGTCCAGGCCCTCGCCCGCCGCACCCGCCGTGCCCGCCGCGTCCGGCAGGCACAGCATCGGCCAGGGCAGGAACAGGTCCGAGTGGAAGCGGACGCGCAGCGCCCGGTCCTGGCTCAGTACGTCGGTGAGGAAGCCGCGGAACAGCTTCAGCTCCTCGCTCTCGCCGCCGAGGAGCACGTCGTACAGCAACTGGGCGCCGTTGAGGGCGAGTCGGGAGAGGGCGGCGCGCAGCTCTGCCTCGGGCTCGGCGGTGAGGTCGACGAGGTTCGCGTACGGGAACGGGGTGCGGCCGGGGCTCGGCCGGCCCGAGCCGTCCAGCGGCTGGAGGGCCACAAACTCGTCCTTCCACACCTGCCGCAGCCGCGCGGCGACCGAACGCACCTCGCGGGGGCGGACGTTGAGCGTGACCGTGTGCTCGGAGCCGCTGAGGGAGGGGACGGCGGGGCCGTACATCCGCGCCCGCACGTTCTCGTCCTCGCGGCGCGCGTCGAGGCCGACGACCAGGTCGGGGTGGCGGATCACCCGCCGCGGCAGCCGGGTGAAGCCGAGGCTCGGGTCGTGGGTGATGTGGGTGGGGAGCTCGTGGACCATCTCCGCTAGGCCCTCCGCAGCGCTTCCGGCGACAGGGCGTCGTCGGGGGCGCCGTGTTCGCCGTCGGTGACGTCGATGTACGTCTCGACCTGCTGGAGGACGGTCGCCGTGGCGGAGTCCTCGATGGTGAGGAGGAGGCGGTGGCGGCCTGCCCGGCGGGGGGTGAAGAGGAATTCGGCGCCGTCCGGGTCGGGCGGCGACGGCTTGAGCGTGACGGCGTGGACGGGCTCGATGTCGGCGGCCGTGAGGGGGGTGGCGCGGGCGGTGAGCCAGGGGAGGACGGCGGCGGGGGTGGACCAGGGATGGTCGGGGCCGGGGGTGATGTGGAGGGCGATGCGGGATGCGGTGCCGGTGGTGGCCTTGTCGTTGTCGAGGAGGAGCAGGCGGACGTGGGACTCGGCGGCGGCGGGGGTGCCTCTGCCGACGTGGACGCCCCGCTCGGGGATGGTGTAGCGGGCGGCGAACGGAATGGCTGCGTCCGGGGCCTGGGTGTAGTCCCTGAGCACGTGCGGCGGGTAGAAGTCGCTCAGCTGCCGTGACTTGCGGCGCGGAAAGGCGAGGGACGCCGGGGCGTCGGCGTAGCGCGCCGAGGCGACCCACTGTTCTCCCGCCCGGTCGTCGATGGCTTCGAACTCCACCCGGGCCGCCCCGTACTCCTCGTCGAGGGCCTGCCTCGGGCGGGTCCGCGCGTGCCGCCTGAACTCCGCGAGTTCCAGCGTGCTCCACGCCAGACCGTGCGGGCATCCGAGGGCGTTGAAGTCCGTGTGGGCCCTGCGGAGGAACAGCTCGGCGTTGGACCACGGCGCCTCGCCGCCGAACCACGGCAGGATCCCGAGGAAGTGCTCCGCCCAGGCCGCGCCGAGCAGGTCGGGGATCCCACGGAACTCCATGAACGCCTGGGTGAAGACGTCCTTGGCCCGCTCGGGACGCCCCAGGTCCACCCTCGCCAGGCCGGTGTACAGCAGGGTCCAGGCGGCACCCCGCACGTCCCGGTTGCTCTTGTGCAGGGCGCGGGCCGCCCTGAGCCCTTCGATCGCTTCTTCGCAGGCGCCGCCGAAGAGTTGGACCCGGCCGAGCTCGGTCTTCACCCAGGCCTCGCCCCGCAGGTCACCGATGCCGATGAACATGTGCAGCGCGGTCTCGAGGCGCTTGCGCGCCTCCTCCGGATCGCCGCGCAGCAGCCGCAGCCGCCCGTAGTGGTGGACGGCCCACGCCTCGCCCCGCGGATCACCTTTGACCTGGTGGGCCTCGACGGCGCGCCGCAACAGCCGGTCGGCGCCTTGGAGGTCGCCCATGTCGCAGAGGATCGCGGCCCGCGTGTGCAGCACCCAGCCGTTCGGTACGTCGGCGGGGATCTCGTCGAGCGCGGTGGCGGCGACGGCAAGGCGTCCCGTGTGGTGCTGGGTCACCGCGTCCTCCAGCGCGGCACGGGGGGAGCGCTGCGGCTTCAGCGCGTGGGACGCCTGCAAGGGGTTGCCCGTCTCGCGGGCCGACACGGCGGCGAGGATCCGCACCGGCTCCCAGTCGCCCGTCGCGTGCCACAGGGACTGCTTCAGCCGCAGCAGCCGGAACAGTCCGCGCTTGCCGGTCAGGTGGGGCTCCAGGACGCCCATGAGCGCCGGGGCCTCCGGCGCTCTGCGGCACAGGAGGCGCAGGGCCAGATCGGCGTACGCGTCGGTGCCCTCGCGTACGTCCGCGTGGCCCTCGATGACGGTCCTCGCCAGGGCGGTGTCCAGGGAAGCCGCGGATTCCGCTTCCTGGGAGGCATCGGATTCCGGGTGCGTCTCGGGACGCAGGGCCGGGTGCAGCCGGTACCGGCCTGGCCACGGCTGCTGGAGCAGCCCGTCGATGTGCAGTGACCGCACTGCCTCACGGCAGTCGACCGAGCACAGCGCGGTCGCGACCGGCACTGTGAACTCCTCGCCCTGCCAGCGCCCGAGGGCGTCCAGGAGCGAGCGAGCGGTCCCGCCGCGCCGTGTCCGCGCCTCCTCGTACCGCTCGTCGAACCGCGGTCGGGTCCAGACCCTGTGACTCGTCAGGCGCAGCCCCGGCACCGCATGGCGGCTCCTCGACGTCGCGACGGCCCGGGAGTTCGTACCCTGCAGGGTCCGCGCGACAAGCCGCAGCAGGGCGATTCCGGGCTCCCCCCGCGGAACGCCGTCGAGCACGACGACGGACCGCAGCATCAGTTGCTCGCGACACAGGGCGGTCAGCATGGGGGCCAAGTCGTCGGGTGCGGCCAACAGCATGCCGAACAGCGGCTCCGGCGTGGCGCCCAGGGTTTCGAGCAGGCGCAGCAGCACCAGTTCCGGCGCGGTGTCGCAGCGGAGGACCGGCACCCAGCGGGCGGCGACCCGCCCCTTCCTGTCCGCGGCACGGACCACCTTGGCCGCCGCCAGCGAATTCCCGGCGCCGGAAGGGCCGTACAGCTCCAGGATGGGGCGCCCGACGTGCTCCTTGAGCAGCCACTTCGTGTCGCGCGGCAGCGTGTGCCGCCAGTGGGGATCGACGAAGAACATCGGCTCATCCGGCAGCCGGTCGGTCATCGGCGCGTCACCCCCGTCCGAGCGTCAACCACCCACTATCCCGGCCGAGTTGGAAGTCCGCCATCGATCTCACTGAGAAGCCCCCACCGTCACCCCCATGACCTCCCGAGCATGCCGATTGGGCGTCATGCCCAGCCGCCACGCCTGCCACCCCGCGTCCAGCTCCGCCCCCCGCTCCAGCAACAGCAGATACGCCTCCACGTACTCGTCGAGCTTGCCGTCCCGCAAGGGGTGGGCGACGCGGGCCAGTTGGACGAGTTCCTCCTGGGCGACCGCCGTGCCGATCTCCCAGCCACCGGGGGATGCGTAGGGGAGGAGGGTGGCGCGCAGGAAGTGGGCCCAGTCCTCGCCGCGGCGGTCGCCGTAGGAGGCGAACAGGGCGATGGCCTCGTCGCAGAGGGAGAGGGCCGCCTGCGTGCGGGCGTTCCCCGCGTCCACGACGGCCAGTTCCAGGCACGTCCAGGCCTCGCCGTGGGCCACCCCGATGCGGCTGAAGTCGGCGCGGGCGTCCATCAGGAGCTGGCGGGCGAAGCCGGAGTTGCGCAGGGAGCCGGTCTGCGCGGCGCGCTGGTCGCGGGTGACGCGGGCGGAGTGGTGGCGGGCGCAGGCGAGGCCGTAGACGTCCCGCATGCGGGAGAACATCGTGCGGGCCCGCTCCAGGTCGCGCACGGCCTGTTCGAGGTTGCCGGTCTCCTCCAGGGCCTGGCCCAGGTAGTACAGGGACCAGGCCTCCCCGCGGGCGTCCTCGTTGTCGCGGTGGCGCGAGACGGCCTGGCGCAGACCGTCGACGGCGGGCGCCGGGTCGCCCGCGACGAGCCGGGCGCGGGACAGCTGGGTGAGCGCCCACGCCTCCCCGCGGGCGTCACGGGTGGTCGAGTACAGATCGAGGGCACGGCGCAGCTCCTCCTCCGCGCGCGGCACCTCGCCCATGCGCAGGCACACCTGCCCGAGCTGGAAGTGGGCCCACGCCTCGCCGTGCACGGACTCGCTCTCGCGGTGCAGGACGAGGGCGGTGCGCAGCATGTCCTGGGCCTCGCCGAGGCGGGAGCGGTCGCGTTCGACGGCGGCCAGGGCGTGCAGCGTCCAGGCGCGGTCGCCCGCGAGCTGCTCGGACACCTGGAGGTCGAGCGCCTCGCGCAGGCGGGCGGCGGCCTCGGACAGGTTGCCCTGGTGGTGCAGGGTGATGCCGAGGGAGCCGAGCGCGCGGGCCGCGCCCGCGTCCTGGTGGGCCTCGAAGTACAGGTCGACGACGGAGGACAGGGTGGAGCGTGCCTGGTCCAGGTCGCCGATCTGGCGGGCCGCTATGCCGGTGCGCCACTGCACGCTGCGCTCCATCCGGCCCTGCCCGGACCGGCCCCCGGCACTGGCCCCGCCCTTCTCCAGGGACTGCGCGAACTCGCTGATCTCGCCCAGGCGGTAGAGGTCGCCGCGCAGCAGGCAGTAGTCGCACAGGGCGCCGAGCAGATTGAGGACGGCCTGCGGGTCCACGCCCTCGGCGTGCCGCAGCGCCGCCGTGATGAAGCTGGACTCGTCGTCCAGCCAGCGCAGGGCGGAGTCCAGGGACGTGAAGCCGTGCTGGCCGAAGTGGTCGGCGCGGGTGGAGGTCTTGCCGTCGACCAGGCGGATCACGGAGTCGGCGAGCTCGCCGTAGCTGACGATGAGACGTTCCTGCGCGGCGGTGCGCTCGGCGGGCTCCTCCTCGTCGGCGAGCCGGGCCTGCGCGAAGGAGCGGACGAGGTCGTGCAGCCGGTAGCGGCTGCCCCGGACGTGGTCGACGAGGCCCGCCCGCGACAGCGCGGTGAGCTGCCGGCCCGCCTCGGCCTCGTCCGTGGCGAGCAGCGCGGCGGCGGCCGCCGCGCCCAGCGAGGCCCGCCCGGCGAGCGCGAGCCGCCGCAACAGCCGCCGCGCGGGCTCCGCCTGGTCGGCGTAGCGCAGCGAGAGCGCCCGCTCGACCGGGGCCACGGCGTCCACGGGACCGTACGCGGACAGATCGGCGACCAGTTGCAGTGGCGTACGCGGCCCGAGTGAGGAACCGGCCGCACGCAGCGCCAGCGGAAGCCCGCCGCACAGCTCGCCCACGGACTCCAGTGACGCCGCGTCGTAGGGGCCCGTCAGCTCCTCGGCCGACTCGCGCAGCAACTGCTCGGCGCCCGCCGCGTCCAGCGCCTCCACCGGGAGCTGGTGCACCCACGCGGGCAGGTCCTCGGGCAGGTCGAGGGGCTTGCGGGCGGTGACGAGGACGAGGCTGTCGGAGCGCTCGGGGATCAGCGTGCGCACCTGGTCGGCATCGCAGGCGTCGTCGAGCACGACGACCACCTCAAGGCCCGTCAGATGCTGGTGGTACAGCTCGCTGAGCCGTTTGACCTGCTGTTCCTGGGTGGAGCGCTCCCGGTGCAGGAGCTGTTCGCGGGGTGCGCCCAGGCGGTTGAGGAGGTGCAGGAGGGCGTCGCGGGTCGACAGGGGCGGGGTGTCGGGGCTCTCGCCGCGCAGGTCCACCAGGCACGCCCCGCGGAACTGGTCCTTCACGTCGAGCGCCGCCCGCACCGCGAGCGAGGACCGGCCCGCCCCTGCCGCGCCGTGCAGCACGACGACGGTCGGCTTCGTCTGCGTGCTCGCGCGCCCCGCGTGCACCCACTGCGCGATCCCCGCCAGCTCGGCCCGCCGCCCGGCGAACTTCCGCTCCGAACGCGGCAGTTGACCGAACGACTGTTCCAGAACGGTACGCCGCCGCGCGGCCGCGCTCTTGTCGGTGCGGCGCAACTGCGGTGCCGCCTTCTTCTGCCCGCCCGACCCGCCCGACACACCGCCGCCCGACGCGGCCGTGAGCACCCGCTGCTGGTCAAGGAACGGCCGGATCCCGCGCACCTCAAGCGCCGTCAGCCATTGCAGCCGCAACTGCTCGGGCCCGCCCGGCTGGCTCACCGCGCCCGCGTGCCGCTGCGCCGCGGGGACGTGCGACGCCGTCACCTTCGCCACCGTCGCCGCCGCGCCCGCCACCGCGACGGCCGCGGCCGTGACGAGCGCCGTGCCGCCGCCCGTGCCGAGCGCGAGGTCGGCCGCCGTGGCCGCGACGGCCGCGACACCCGCGACCAGCAGCGGAGTTCCGGCGCCTTCCTTCGCGTACCGCTGCGCGAACGTCAGCTGCCCGGCCGCCGCCTCGTCCAGGGCCCGGGTGTACGCCTCGTACTCCTCGCCCGCCGTCCGCGCCATGGCGTCGAGCGCGCCGCGCGCCCGCGAGAGCAGCACCCCGCCGTCCGCGCGCCCACCCGTGCGCCGGACCTCCTCCTCGACCGCCCGTGCCAACAGCCGCTCGGCTTCGGCCCGATGGCTGTCCCGCATGTGGTCCCCCTCCGAGAGCGGCACGTGCCGACGACACGTGTCCGTGCGTGAGCCCCGTACCCACATACGGCTGCCCCGTACACGGGTACGTCTGCCCCATACCTCTACATGTACGTGTCAGTGTCCTGCGTACGAGGCGCCGACGCGAGGGAGTCGGCGGATCAGGGGCCCGTGTGCGCGCGGATCGGGGACCCCTGTGCGCGAGGATGGGACCATGCCGAACCGACTGGCCCATGAGACGTCCCCCTACCTCCTCCAGCACGCCGACAACCCGGTCGACTGGTGGCCGTGGTCGGCCGAGGCGTTCACCGCCGCCCGTGAACGCGGCGTGCCCGTGCTGCTCTCCGTCGGGTATTCGAGCTGCCACTGGTGTCACGTCATGGCTCACGAATCGTTCGAGGACGGCGCGACGGCCGCGCTCATGAACGAGCACTTCGTGAACATCAAGGTCGACCGGGAGGAGCGGCCCGACGTCGACGCCGTGTACATGGAGGCCGTGCAGGCCGCGACCGGGCAGGGCGGGTGGCCCATGACGGTCTTCCTCACCGCCGACGCCGAGCCCTTCTACTTCGGCACGTACTTCCCGCCCGAGCCGCGCCAGGGCCTTCCGTCGTTCCCGCAGGTGCTCGACGGGGTGCGGCGGGCGTGGACGGAGCGGCGCGACGAGGTCGGCGAGGTCGCCGCGAAGATCGTGCAGGACCTGTCGGAGCGTCAGCTGGCCGCCGGGGACGGGCAGCGGCCCGGCGAGGAGGAGCTGGCGGCCGCGCTGCTCGGGCTGACCAGGGACTACGACGAGAAGCACGGCGGCTTCGGCGGCGCGCCCAAGTTCCCGCCGTCCATGGTGGTCGAGTTCCTGCTGCGCACGTACGCCCGCACCGGCTCCGAGGGCGCCCTGCAGATGGCCGCCGACACCTGCGAGCGGATGGCGCGCGGCGGCATCTACGACCAGCTCGGCGGCGGCTTCGCCCGCTACTCCGTCGACCGCGAGTGGGTCGTGCCGCACTTCGAGAAGATGCTGTACGACAACGCGCTGCTGTGCCGCGTGTACGCCCACCTGTGGCGGACCACGGGCTCGGATCTGGCCCGCCGCGTCGCCCTGGAGACGGCCGACTTCATGGTGCGGGAACTGCGCACCAACGAGGGCGGGTTCGCCTCCGCCCTGGACGCCGACAGCCTCGACAGCTCCGACGCGAACGGCAAGCTCGTCGAGGGCGCGTACTACGTATGGACGGCCGCGCAACTGCGCGAGGTCCTGGGCGAGGCCGACGGCGACCTCGCGGCCGCGTACTTCGGCGTCACCGAGGAGGGCACCTTCGAGGAGGGCGCCTCCGTCCTCCAGCTCCCGCACCGCGACGGCGACGGCGACAGCGGCATCGTCGGCGGCGTCGTCGATGAATCCCGCATCGCCGGCATCCGCGCACGCCTCCTCGCCGCCCGCGCCGAGCGCCCCGCGCCCGGCCGCGACGACAAGGTGGTCGCCGCGTGGAACGGCCTCGCGATCGCCGCGCTCGCCGAGACCGGCGCCCTCTTCGACCGGCCCGACCTGGTCACGGCCGCCGTGGGGGCCGCGGATCTTCTCGTACGACTCCACATGGACGACCGCGCGCGGCTCGCCCGCACCTCCAAGGACGGGCACGTGGGCGCCAACGCCGGGGTCCTGGAGGACTACGCCGACGTCGCCGAGGGCTTCCTCGCGCTCGCCTCCGTGACGGGCGAGGGCGTGTGGCTGGAGTTCGCCGGGTTCCTGCTCGACCACGTGCTCGCGCAGTTCGTGGACCCCGAGTCGGGGGCGCTGTACGACACGGCCTCCGACGGGGAGCAACTGATCCGGCGGCCCCAGGACCCCACCGACAACGCCGCCCCCTCCGGGTGGACGGCCGCCGCGGGCGCGCTGCTCTCGTACGCCGCGCACACCGGGGCCGCGCCGCACCGGGAGGCGGCCGAGCGGGCGCTCGGCGTCGTCAAGGCGCTGGGGCCGCGGGTGCCGCGGTTCATCGGGCACGGGCTCGCCGTCGCGGAGGCGGCGGTGGACGGGCCGCGGGAGGTGGCGGTCGCCGGGGAGATCGGCGGCGCGCTGCACCGGGTGGCGCTCCTCGGCACGGCGCCCGGAGCGGTCGTCGCCGCGGGGCCGCCGGACGGCGAACTTCCGCTGCTCGCGGGGCGGTCCCTGGTGGACGGCAAGGAGACCGCGTACGTGTGCCGGGGGTTCGTGTGCGACCGGCCGACCACGGACGCGCAGGAGTTGGCGGAGGCTCTGGGGGCGGCCGCCCGATAGCCGACGCCCCTCCGTCAGCGGACCGTCAGCGCACTGCCGAAAGGATCGGCATCGTCACGAAGGCGATCCCGGACGGCACTCGAGCTGGTTTCGCCTGCCATCAGCACACCTTTCTGGAGGTCTCATGGCAGTCAGCCGGCGAAACCTGCTGCGCTCCGCCGCGGCCGTCGTACCCGCGCTCGCGCTCGGCAGCGCCCTGCCGGGCGGCGCGTCCGCCGCGGGCGGCGCCTTGCCGGAGTGGCGGGTCTTCCCGTTCACCACGTCGAGCGACTGGTACGGGTTCAAGCGGCTCGCCTTCGCCCCCGGCGGCGGTGCCATGGCGGCCGGCTCCCATTACCACTGGGACGAGATCGTCAAGGAGGAACCGGCTGCCTTCGCGTTCGACGGCACGGACTGGAAGTCGTACGAGTTCAGCAAGTTCCCCAAGGACACCAGACCCCTGACGGGGATCTCGGTGGGCGCCGCCGACGACGTCTGGGCCGTGGGCGAGAGGATCAACCGGCCGACGATGCTCGACGAGGCCCAGATCCTGCACTGGGACGGCACGGCCTGGTCGGACCGGACGGGGGCGGCGGGCTCCGCCATCGGACGGCCCGAGCAGATCGACGGCACCGGCGGTGCCCTCTGGGTGGTCGGCAACGCGAAGTACCCGGCCACCGGGGCGGTCGCGCTGCGCCGCAGCGGCTCCGCCTGGACGTCGGTGCCCCTGCCCGCCACGCTCGGCGCCCACTCGGGGCTGCTCACCGTCCGGGTCGTGGCGGCCGACGACGTCTGGGTCGGCGGCTATACGGCCACCGAGGCGCGCGGGACGAGGACGCCCCTGGTCATGCACTGGAACGGGACGGCCTGGAAGGTGCTGCCCACGCCGTTCGGTTCGGCGCTGGGACAGGTGTCCGCGTTGCTGGTGCGCGACGGGGTCTGCTGGGCCGGCGGGGCCGCGGGTGCTCGCGCCGCCGTCGCCACCTGGTCGGGGGGCGCGTGGTCGCTGCGGTCCCCGGAGGGCCAGGACGCCTCCGAGGTCACGCAGTTGGCTGCGTACGGAGCGGAGGTGTGGTCCGTCGGCACCCGTGTGGCGCTGCAGCGCTGGACCGGCGCGTCGTGGTCCGCCGCGCCGAGCCCCACGTCCGCGCCGCTGACCTCGGGCGCGCTGGCCAACGGGCCGGACGGCTCGCTGTGGCTGGCGGGCAGCACGAGCGCGGCCGGTGGCGTCCCCGCCTTCTTCGCCCAGCTCCCGGCGGCCGCCTGACCGGGGTCCTTATGGGGGCTGCGCCCCCTCTCCCCCCGCCTTTCGGCCCTTCGGGCCTCGTCCTCAATCGCCGGACGGGCTTGAAGCGGGCCGCCTCTAGGCCCTGAATCCCGCCGACAGCATGTCCAGCGTGCGGTCCACCAAGTCGCCCAAGTCGTCCTCGTGGTCGTGTTCGGCCCAGTAGGCCGAGGCCTCTGTGAGGGCGCCGATGAGGGCCATGGAGAACGTCCTGACCTCCAGGTCGTCCGCGTCTCGGCCCGTGCGTTCCGCGATGACGCGGCACAGCATCCGGCCGGTGACGGACATGCTCTCCAGCATGCGGGAGCGCACCGCGGGGACCTCGACCATGAGTGTGGTGCGCAGCCGGGAGACTTCCGGTTCCTCCGTGAAGCCGAGGCGGACGGCCCGGCGGAGGACGTGCCGCAGGGACTCGACGATCGGCTCGTCGGCGGGGCGGGCGCGCAGTTCTACCTCAAGGAGCGGGTCGTACTCGTCGGTGAGGACGATGTCCTCCTTGGTCGGGAAGTAGCGGAACACGGTCGACGGCGAGACCTCCGCCGCCTCCGCGATCTGCTCGACCGTCGTCGCCTCGTACCCCTGCTCGCGGATCAGCCGGTACGTCGCGTCCCTGATCGCGACGCGCGTCTTGAGCTTCTTGCGCTCGCGCAGCCCCATCCGGGCGGGGACGGCCGGACCGGCTGCCGGGTCCGTCGGGGCGGCGGCGGGCTCTGGGGTCTTGGTGCGTGCGGCCGTCATGACGTCATTGTCGGACATCGGCGGGCGCCGGAGCCATGTCGGCGCCGGACGCCGTGCCGCGCCCCGACCGCGGCAGGAACGCCGCCACGAGCAGCGCGGCCACCAGCGCCGCGACGCCGCCGACCAGCAGGACGACGTCCATGCCGTGCGCGTACGCGGAGTTCGCGGACTCCACGAGGCCGGGCGCGCCCGTCCGCTCGGCCACCAGGTGCGCGGCCACCACCGAGTCGCTCGCCGCGTCGGCCGCGGGGCCCGGCAGGCCGCCGGTGTCGAGGCGGTCCGCGTACACGCCGGACAGGAGCGAGCCGAGCAGCGCGATGCCGACGGCGCTGCCCACCTGACGTACCGTCATCAAAAGCCCGGAGCCCGACCCGGCCCGGTCCACCGGCAGTGCGCCGAGCGCCGCGTCCATCGCGGGCACGACCGCGAAGCCGAAGCCGAGCCCGGCGATCGAGAGCCACAGCGCGACGAAGCCGTAGCCGGAGCCGGCCGTCGTGCGGCTGCCGAGGATGGCGGCGAAGGCGAGCACCGTCAGGCCCGCGCTGATCACGGCGGGCGCGCCGAAGCGGCGTACGAGCGGCTCGGTGCCCCTGGCCGCGACGACGAGCCCGCCCATCATCGGCAGCAGCCGCAGCCCGGTGCCGAGCGCGTCGTTGCCCTGCACGGCCTGGAGGTAGGGCGGAAGGACGAACATCAGCCCGGAGAGCACGAACATCACCAGCGTCGCCGCGAGCGTGTTCAGCAGGAAGCCGCGGTGCGCGAGGAGCGACAGATCGAGCATGGGGCGTACGAGGCGGCGCTCGCGCAGCACCAGCGCGCCGATCAGGACCACGGAGGCGGAAAGCGCGCCGACCACCAGCGGGTCGGACCAGCCGCGGCCCGGCGCCTCGATGATCCCGTAGACGAGCGCGGCGAGGCCGGTCGCGGTGAGCGCCGTGGAGAGCGCGTCGACCTTCGGCGCGGACGGGTCGCGGGTCTCGGGGAGCAGCAGCACGCACGCGGTGATGCCGATGGCGACCATCGGCACGTTGATCAGGAAGATCGAGCCCCACCAGAAGTGGTCGAGCAGGAAGCCGCCGACGATCGGTCCGAGCGGCAGGCCGAGCGCGGAGGCCGCCGAGACGATGCCTATCGCCTTCGTACGCTCGCCAGGACCGAACAGCGCGGGCAGCACGGACATCGCAAGGGGCATCACGAGCGCGGCGCCCAGGCCCATGACGGCACGCGCCGCGACGACCAGCGCGACGGAGCCGACGAGCGCGCCGATCAGCGAGCCGACGAGGAAGATCCCGAGCCCGGTGATCAGCATGCGACGGCGCCCGAACCGATCGCCGAGCAGCCCGGTGGGCAGCATCAGCGCCGCGAACACGACGACGTACGCGTCCGCCATCCACTGTTGCTCGCCGGTGCTCGCGTCGAGCTGGTCGGCCATCGTCGGCAGCGCGACGTTGAGGATCGTCATGTCGAAGCCGAGCACGAGCATGCTCGTGACCAGGGCGCCGAGCGCCCACCAGCGCCGGGGGTCCGGCGCGACGCTCTTCTCTGAAGTGACAGCAGCCATGAAATGAGAGTAACTGTCAAAAGGTGGTGACTGTCAATGTGGCGGCCGGTGTCTGCGGGCATGGCAAGTCGGTGTCCGCGGGCATGAAAAAGGGCCGCGGCACTGAGCCGCGGCCCCGAAGGCCTGTCTTGAGGGAGTGAGTCCGCCCCCTCGGGGGCGTCAGGCGTGTTGGTACGCCACCAGCGAGATCCCCACGTAGTGCACCGCGAACGCCGCGAGCGTGAAGGAGTGGAAGACCTCGTGGAAGCCGAACCAGCGGGGGGAGGGGTTGGGGCGTTTGAAGCCGTAGACCACGCCGCCCGCGCTGTAGAGGAGGCCGCCTACGACGACCAGGACGAGGACCGCGATGCCGCCCGTGCGCAGGAAGTCGGGGAGGAAGAAGACGGCGGCCCAGCCCATCGCGAGGTAGCACGGGGTGTAGAGCCAGCGGGGGGCGCCGACCCAGAAGACGCGGAAGATTATGCCCGCGGCGGCGGCCGCCCAGATGCCCCACATCAGCCACTGACCCTTGGCGTCGGGCAGGAGCAGCAGGGTCAGCGGGGTGTACGTGCCCGCGATGATCAGGAAGATGTTGGCGTGGTCGAGTCTGCGGAGCACTCCGTCGGCGCGGGGGCTCCAGTTGCCGCGGTGGTAGAGCGCGCTCACGCCGAACAGCAGGCAGGCCGTGAGGACGTAGATCCCGCAGGCTATGCGGCCGCGCGTGGAGTCCGCGAGGGCGGTGAGGAACACGCCTGAGATCACCACCGCCGGGAACATGCCGGCGTGCAGCCAGCCCCGCAGCTTGGGCTTCGCGGGGAGCGCGGGCAGGGGCGCGGGCCCGGACGCTTCGGCCGCGGCCGGATCCGGGACACCTGCGGGGGAGTTCGCGATCGCGTCGGGGACGGGTGCGGTCATGCCTGGCATCGTACCTACGGAACCGTAAGTTAAGTGTCAAAGGCGACGTCCCAGAAGGTTACAAGTGGTGAGGCTCACGGTCACGGGTGTGAGCGGGCCCGGATGTGGGAACAGCGAGTGGCAATGCTCACGCCGCTCAGGTGTGAGGCACTCTGGACAGATGCGCAAACGCGTCGGATGATCAAATGAGTGCGGTCGGCACCGGATGAGCGCCAAGAGGTTCGAAGCAGTGAAGCATCCGGGTCGCAGCCCCCACGGGGCCCCAACCACAAAAACCCTCGTATAGGAGCAATCGTGGCGCGCGATATCGCGGCTCCCCTGTCAGTGAAGTCCGTGGGCACCGTTCCCACCGAGCACCAGGAGCTCGTCTCCTGGGTGAACGAGATCGCCGAACTGACACAGCCGGACAGTGTGGTCTGGTGTGACGGCTCCGAGGCCGAGTACGAGCGCCTGTGCGAGGAGCTCGTGGCCAAGGGCACCTTCAAGAAGCTGGACCCGATCAAGCGGCCCAACTCCTACTACGCGGCCTCCGACCCGACCGACGTCGCGCGCGTCGAGGACCGCACGTTCATCTGCTCCGAGAAGGAGGCGGACGCCGGGCCCACCAACCACTGGAAGGCCCCCGCGGAGATGCGGAAGATCTTCGCCGGCGAGGGCGGCGAGGGTGGTGTCTTCCGCGGGTCGATGCGCGGCCGGACCATGTACGTCGTGCCGTTCTGCATGGGCCCGCTGGGCTCGCCGCTGTCCGCGATCGGCGTCGAGATCACCGACTCCGCGTATGTCGCCGTGTCCATGCGCACCATGACCCGCATGGGGCAGCCGGTCCTGGACGAGCTCGGCTCCGACGGCTTCTTCGTGAAGGCCGTGCACACCCTCGGCGCCCCGCTGGAGGCAGGCCAGGCGGACGTGCCGTGGCCGTGCAACTCCACGAAGTACATCTCGCACTTCCCGGAGTCCCGCGAGATCTGGTCGTACGGATCCGGCTACGGCGGCAACGCCCTGCTCGGCAAGAAGTGCTACGCCCTGCGCATCGCGTCCGTCATGGCGCGCGACGAGGGCTGGCTCGCCGAGCACATGCTGATCCTCAAGCTGACGCCGCCCACCGGTGAGTCGAAGTACGTCGCCGCCGCGTTCCCGTCGGCCTGCGGCAAGACCAACCTCGCCATGCTGGAGCCCACGATCTCCGGCTGGACCGTCGAGACCATCGGCGACGACATCGCCTGGATGCGGTTCGGCGAGGACGGCCGCCTCTACGCGATCAACCCCGAGGCGGGCTTCTTCGGCGTCGCGCCCGGCACCGGCGAGCACACCAACGCCAACGCGATGAAGACGCTCTGGGGCAACTCCGTCTTCACCAACGTCGCGCTGACGGACGACGGTGACGTCTGGTGGGAGGGCATGACGGAGGAGACTCCGAAGCACCTCACCGACTGGAAGGGCAACGACTGGACCCCGGACTCAGGCGTCCCGGCCGCGCACCCCAACGCCCGCTTCACCACCCCGGCCGCGCAGTGCCCGATCATCGCGCCCGAGTGGGAGGACCCCAAGGGCGTGCCGATCTCCGCGATCCTCTTCGGCGGCCGCCGCGCCTCCGCGGTGCCGCTGGTCACGGAGTCCCTCACCTGGAACCACGGCGTCTTCCTCGGCGCGAACGTCGCCTCCGAGAAGACGGCTGCCGCCGAGGGCAAGGTCGGCGAGCTCCGCCGGGACCCGTTCGCGATGCTGCCGTTCTGCGGCTACAACATGGGCGATTACATGGCCCACTGGGTCAAGGTCGGGGCGGACAAGGACCAGTCCAAGCTGCCGAAGATCTACTACGTGAACTGGTTCCGCAAGAACGCGGACGGCAAGTTCGTGTGGCCCGGGTTCGGTGAGAACTCCCGCGTCCTGAAGTGGATCGTCGACCGGCTCGACGGCCGCGCGGACGGCGTCGAGACCCCCATCGGCATCCTGCCGACGCCCGAGTCCCTCGACACCAACGGCCTCGAACTGCCCGCCGCCGACCTGGAGTTCCTCCTCACGGTCGACAAGGAGGTCTGGCGCGAGGAGGCCTCGCTCGTCCCGGACCACCTCAACACCTTCGGGGACCACACCCCGAAGGAACTGTGGGACGAGTACCACGCGCTGGTGGAGCGCCTGGGCTAGCCCTTCGCACCTCAAGGCCGGGCCCCGCACAAAGGCGTGCGGGGCCCGGCCTTTTTCGTTCGGCGGGAGTGAATCAGCCCGTCCGGCGTTTGAGGACGAGGCCCGGAGGGCCGAAAGGCGGGGGAGAGGGGCGCAGCCCCATAGGCGGGGGCGCCGCCCAAGGACTACGCGGCGCCGACGAATTGGGCGGCCGCGTGCGCGTCCATGCGCTGAGCGGCCAAGATCGCCGCAGCCGTATCCGCGCGGGACGCGGCCACCACCAGGGCTCGGCCCGCCAGGGCGTGCGCGCGCTGGTGCAGAGCGGACAGGTGCGGCTCGTGAATGGCAGTGACCACGGACGCCCTGGCCGGCGCCAGGCCTCGTAGTCGGGTCACCTGGGCGGCAAGCTGCTCTGCGGCAGCGCCAAGGCCCGGGTCGGCGGAGAGCACTCGCAACTCATCCGTCACGGCGAGCAGCGCGGCGAGATGCCCCGCGAGCTGGATGTCCAGCTCCTCCTCGCGGGAGCGGTGCGGAAAGTCGCCCGGGTCGGCCAGAGCGTGGACCGACTTGGTGCGGATCGGCTCGTACATGGGATGGCCTCCAAGCGGGTTACTTGAAAGCCATCCTAGCTTAGATTCTGTCTAAAGTTGAGTCGAGCGGGGCCGCGGCGGCGCCAAGAAGGCGTTACGGCTGGCTGTAGCCGTCGAGGAAGGTCCCGATCCGGGTCACCGCGTCCGTGAGGTCCGTCGCGGTGGGCAGCGTGACGATGCGGAAGTGGTCGGGCTCCGGCCAGTTGAAGCCGGTGCCGTGGACGACCATGATCTTCTCCGCGCGGAGCAGGTCGAGGACGAGCTGCCGGTCGTCCTTGACCTTGAAGACCTTGGGGTCCAGGCGCGGGAAGAGGTACAGGGAGCCTTTGGGCTTGACGCAGGTCACGCCGGGGATCTGGGTCAGTACGTCGTACGCCGCGTCGCGCTGCTCAAGGAGCCGCCCGCCCGGCAGCACCAGATCACCGATGGTCTGCCGCCCGCTGAGCGCGGCGACGACCCCGTGCTGCCCCGGCATGTTCGCGCACAGGCGCATGTTCGCCAGGATCGTCAGGCCCTCGATGTACGAGGAGGCGTGGGCCTTCGGCCCGGAGACCGACATCCAGCCGACGCGGTAACCGGCCACGCGGTACGCCTTCGACATGCCGTTGAAGGTGAGCGTGAGCAGGTCAGGGGCGACGGCGGCGGTCGGCGTGTGCGTCGCGCCGTCGTACAGGATCTTGTCGTAGATCTCGTCCGAGCAGACCAGGAGGTTGTGGCGGCGGGCGATGTCGGTCAGACCGCGGACCATCGCCTCGTCGTAGACCGCGCCGGTCGGGTTGTTCGGGTTGATGATCACCATCGCCTTGGTGCGGTCGGTGATCTTGCGCTCGATGTCGGCGAGGTCCGGCATCCAGTCGGCCTGCTCGTCGCAGCGGTAGTGCACGGCGGTGCCGCCGGAGAGGGAGACCGCGGCGGTCCACAGCGGGTAGTCCGGCGCGGGTACGAGCACCTCGTCGCCGTCGTCGAGCAGGCCCTGCATGGCCATCACGATCAGCTCGGAGACGCCGTTGCCGATGAAGACGTGCTCGACGTCGGTCTCGATGCCGAGGGTCTGGTTGTGCATGACGACCGCGCGGCGCGCCGCCAGCAGGCCCTTCGCGTCGCCGTAGCCGTGCGCGGCGCCGACGTTGCGGAGGATGTCCTCCAGGATCTCGGGCGGGCACTCGAAGCCGAAGGCCGCGGGGTTGCCGGTGTTGAGCTTGAGGATGCGGTGGCCCGCGGCCTCCAGCCGCATCGCCTCCTCGAGTACCGGGCCCCGGATCTCGTAACAGACGTTGGCGAGCTTGGTCGACTGGATCACCTGCATGCCCGCGAGCTTACTCGGGCGGGGGTGCCTTGAGCGGGAGAGCTCGGTCACCCGCGCCGTCCGACGGGGGTGCGTTCTTGGCTGTACGCGGTCTTGTGGTGGGGCCCGGTGACCCCAACAATGCGCATGACAAAACCGAAGGACCTTCGGTCACACAGTCATCCAGAGGGGACCCCCACATGAACAAGCCTCTCGTCGGAGCCGCACTCACCGCCGTACTCCTCGGCGCGGCGAGTGTGCCCGCGGCGGCCGTCAGCAATGACGCGCCGTCGTCCGACAAGCGGACTGCGGCCGCCGTCAAGGCACCGGCCGCCAAGGCCGTGAGCTTCGCCGGCACCGTGGCGCTCAGCAACTGTTCCGGCTCCGTCGTCCGCGTACCGTCCTCGCAGCCGACCGACCCCGCGCTCGTGATGTCCAACGGCCACTGCCTGGAGACCGGCTTCCCGGCGCCCGGCCAGGTCATCGTCGACCGCGCGTCGACCCGCAGCTTCACGCTCCTGAACGCGAGCGGCGGCAACGCGGGCACCGTCCGCGCCAGCAAGATCGCGTACGGCACGATGACCGACACCGACGTCTCGCTCTACCAGCTCACCAGCACGTACAAGGACATCGAGACCCGCTACGGCATCAAGGCGCTGGAACTGGACTCCGCGCGTCCGGCGCAGGGCAAGGCCATCACGGTCGTGTCCGGCTACTGGAAGCGGATGTACAAGTGCAACGTCGACGGCTTCGCGTACCGGCTGAAGGAAGGCCGCTGGACCTGGAAGGACTCGGTCCGCTACACCTCCGCGTGCCAGACGATCGGCGGCACGTCGGGCTCGCCGGTGGTCGACGACGCGACCGGCAAGGTCGTCGCCGTCAACAACACGGGCAACGAGAACGGCGAGCGGTGCACCGACAACAACCCGTGCGAGGTCGACGAGAACGGCAAGGTGACCGTGCGCGAGGGCATCAACTACGGCCAGCAGACGTACAACATCGTCCCGTGCGTCGGCGCGGGCAACAAGATCGACCTGAACCGTCCCGGCTGCACGCTGCCCAAGCCCTGACCCCGGACCTTTTGAGTACCGGGACCTAGGCGGTCCGGCGCACGGCACGTCCCGCGAGGACGTCCGTGCGCCGGCCGCCCTCGATCACCGGCTTGCCGTCGATGAGGACGTGCGGCATGCCGACGGGGAGCGTGCGCGGCGCCTCGAAGGTGGAGCCCGCCGCGACCGTGTCCGGGTCGAAGAGGACGAGGTCGGCGCGGTAGCCCTCGCGGACGAGGCCGCGGTCGGGCAGGCGCAGGCGGGCGGCGGGCCGCGAGGTGAGGTGCGCGACGCACTCCTCCAGGGACAGCACCCCCAACTCCCGTACGTACTTGCCCAGATACTGCGGGAACGTGCCGTACGCACGCGGGTGCGGCTTGAAGCCCTGCAGGATGCCGTCGCTGCCACCCGTGTGGACGGGGTGGCGCATGATCGCCCGGACGTTCTCCTCGTGGCCCACGTGCTGGAGGATCGTCGAGCCCAGGCGGTCGTTGATCAGCAGTCGGCGTGCCGTCACCCACGGCTCCTCGCCGCGCATGTCGGCCGACTGCTGGATCGTCTTGCCCACGCAGGAGGCGAGGCCCGGGTCGGAGACGCCGGAGATCTCGATGGTGTCCCACTCGATGGGCACGCCGTGGCAGCCGTCCGCGCCGATGACCTCCATGTGGTGCCGGATCCGCGCGGCCGTCCCGTCGTCCTGGAGCCGGGCGAGGATCGCGTCCGGGCCGCCCTCGCTCGCCCAACTCGGCAGCATCGCCACGAGGGTGGTGCAGCCGGGTGTGTACGGGTACGTGTCGAGGGTGATGTCCGCGCCGTCGGCAAGCGCGGTGTCCAGGAGCGCGAGGAGGTCCGGGGCCTTGCCCTTGTTCACGCCGAAGTTCATGGTGGCGTGGGCGAGATGGAGGGGGCAGTTCGCGGAGCGCGTCAGCTCCACCATCTCCTCGTACGCCTCCAGCGCGCCCGCGCCGTAACTGCGGTGGTGGGGGCAGTAGTAGCCGTCGTACGACGCCACCACCCGGCACAGCTCGGTCAGTTCGGCGTCCTTCGCGTACATGCCCGGGGTGTACGTCAGACCCGACGACATGCCGACGGCGCCCTGCTCCATGCCCTCGGCCACCAGCCGCTTCATCCGCTCCAGCTCGGCCCCGGTCGCCTCCCGGTCGTCCCAGCCCACCGCGTACATCCGGACCGTGCCCTGCGGGATCAGGTACGCCGCGTTCACCGCGATGCCGTGGCCGCCGTGGGCCCCGTCCAGGCGGTCCAGGTACTCGCCGACCGTGCGCCAGTCGAAGTCGATGTCGCTGCCGTCTCCGTTCCAGCCCGTGATGGCCTGGCGGACCTGGGTGAGGGTGCGGTCGTCGACCGGGGCGTAGGAGAGGCCGTCCTGGCCGATGACCTCCAGGGTTACGCCCTGGGCTGCCTTCGCACTGTGGTCGGGGTCCCTGAGGAGGGCCAGGTCGCTGTGGGCGTGCATGTCGATGAAGCCGGGAGTGAGGGCGAGGCCGTCGGCCTCGATGGTCCTCGCCCCTGTGGGGCGGGTGCCCGTGCCCTCCCGGCGGATCTCGGCGATGCGGCCGTCTTGTACGGCGACGTCGGCGTTGTACGAGGTGTCGCCGCTGCCGTCGATGACGCGGGCGCCGCGGATGACCAGGTCCATGGGGTGGGTTCCTCTCTGCGGGTGGGTGGGGCCTCGCGGTGCGCCCCAGTCCCGCCCCTGGACCCCGCTTGTCGCCGCTCCGCGGCTCGTCCTCAAACGCCGGACGGGCTGAAATTGTGCTGGTTGCGGCAGGTATCCAGCCCGTCCGGCGTTTGAGGACGAGGCCGTTCAGGCCGATCGGGGGTCCAGGGGGCGGAGCCCCCTGGTTACGGGAAGGGGCGGGGTTGGGGAGGGCTCAGCGCAGGGTCAGAAGTACGTGCGGATGTAGTCCGTGACCGTCCCGTCCGCCTCGACGAGAGGGATCAGCTGCCACTTGTCGAAGGACGTGCAGGGGTGGGAGAGGCCGAGGCCCACCCAGTCGCCGACCTCAAGGTCGGCGCCCGGGGCGGTCCGAAGCCACCCGTGCTGATCGGAGAGCCCGGTCACGGTCACCCCGTCGGCGGCCACCTCCGTACCGTCGGCACGGCGGACGACCTGCGCGGCCGGCAGATCGAGGTCGTACGCCGCGTCCCGCTTCCCGGCGTTCACGAACGCCTGCTCGGCGGTGGGCCGCGACACGACCTGCGTCCACAGCCGGAAGGCGGGGTGAAGGGCCCCCTCCTCGGGGACGCGGTTGAAGGGCGTGAGGTGCTTGTAGTGCCCGTCGTCGTGCGAGACGTACGCACCGGAACGGAGCAATTTCAGGACGGGGAGCGACAGTTGGGGGATTGCGGCGAACTCGTCCGCCACCGCGTCGAACCACGCCGAACCCCCGGCGCTGACCACGATCTCGTCCAGCGCCCCGGGAACACCGTCCCCCTTGAACCGCCCCGCCGCGTCGAACTCCGCCGCAAGAGCGATGAGCCGCCGCAGCCACGCGTGCACCCGCTCGGGCGTCGCGTCCGGCACCTCCCCCTCGTACCCCGCGACACCGACAAGCCGCAGCGTCCCCGCCGAGGCCACCGCGTCGGCGACGGCCGCGCAGTCGGCCTCGGTGCGCGCACCGGTACGGGCCCCGTCACCCGCGGCGAGCTCGACGACGACGTCCACGGCACGGCGCGCGCCGGCCGAGCGGAGGGCCGCGTCCATGAGCTCCACGCCGCGTACCGAGTCGACGTAACAGATGAAGTGGAAATCGGGGTCGGAGTCGAGCTCCGAGGACAGCCAGCGCAGCGCCGCCGCGTCGACGAGCTCATTGGCGAGGAAGATCCGGGCGACGCCGAACTCGCGGGCCACGCGCACCTGGTGGGGGACGGCGAGGGTGATGCCCCAGGCGCCGTGGGCGAGTTGACGCTCGAAGAGCTGGGGCGCCATGGACGTCTTGCCGTGCGGCGCGAAGGCGAGGGAGTGGCGGGTCGCGTACTCCTCCATGAGCGCGAGGTTGTGCTCCAGGCGCTCGGCGGACAGGGCGAGGACGGGCGTGGTGAAGCCGCCGGTGAAGAGGTTGCGGCGCTCCGCCGCCAGCTCGCCGACGGTCAGTCCGTCCGCGTCCGGCGGGAGCGCCTTGAAGCGGTGGTCGATCCGCTCGTCGGCAAGGCGCGCGAGGGCGCTCGCACGGCGGTCGGCGGGGGCGGCGGGCTTGTCGGCGGCCATGAGGCGCCTCCTCGGCTCTTCGGCTCTACGGCTGTTCTGCACTTCGGCTGTCCGGCTCCACGGCTGTGCGGCTCCACGACGCGTCAGCGTGGCTCCACAACACCCCTCACCAGGGCGTTGCAGAATATGCAACGTTCATTGCGTATGTCGCTTACTGCTGTCTAACATCCGAGCCAACGCCGGGTCAACGGATCCGGAGAGCGAGTGAAGCGGCTGAGAAGCGACTGAGGGGCTGACCCGAACGTGACCCGAGCAGGCGGCGGCGGAGACACGAACTCCCTGGACACCGACGTGGTGGCCCTCGGCGAGTCCATGGTGACCTTCCTGCCGTCGCGTCCGGGCCGGCTCGCCGACGTGCCGTCCTTCGAGCGCGGCATCGGCGGCGCCGAGTCCAACGTGGCCTGCGCCCTCGCCGCCGCCGGGCACCGCACCCGCTGGGTCGGCCGCGTCGGCGCCGACGGGTTCGGCGACCACCTGGTCGAGGCGATCGCGCGGTACGGCGTGGACACCTCCGCCGTCGGCCGCGACCCGCACCGCCCCACCGGCATCTACTTCCGCACCGCCGACGACCGCGGCACCGACGCCCACGAGGTCGTCTACTACCGCGCGGGCTCCGCCGCCTCCGCGATGTCGCCCGCGACCATGCCGTACGACGCCCTGTGGTCGGGCCGCGTCCTGCACCTCTCCGGCATCACGCCCGCGCTGTCCGCCGACTGCCTCGCCCTGGTCCGCGACCTGTGCGACCGCAAGCCCGGCCGCCGCTCCCTGGTCTCCTTCGACGTCAACCACCGCCCCGGCCTCTGGCGCGACAGCGGTGACGGCGACAGTGCCGACGTACTGCTCGACCTCGCGCGCGGCGCCGACCTCGTCTTCGTCGGCGAGGACGAGGCCGCGAACGCCTGGGGCGTCACCGGCGGCCCCGCCGCGATCCGCGCCGCGCTGCCCGAGCCCGCCGTGCTCGTCGTCAAGCAGGGCGCGCACGGCGCCACGGTCTTCGCCGCCGACCACGCCACAGGCCGCGACACCATCACCTTCGTGCCCGCCCTGCGCGTCGACGTCGTCGCGCCCGTCGGCGCCGGCGACGCCTTCGCCGCCGGGTTCCTCTCGGCGACCCTGCGCGGCCTGTCCGCCGAGCGCCGCCTGCGCCACGGCCACCTCATGGCCGCCGCCGCCCTCACCGTCCCCGGCGACCTCGCCACCCCGCCGTCCCGCGACCACGCCGACGCGCTCGCCGCCGTGGACGCCCCCGCCTGGGAGAGGCTGCGCCTTCGCCCCGGCTGGACGGCCGACCCTGCCCGGAACACCGCCGCGGCCTCCGAGGGGGTACGTACGTCATGAGCCAGACCGTCGACCGCGCCCTTTCCATCCTGCCGCTGCTCGCCGAGGGCCCCGCCGACCTCGGCCAGGTCGCAGAGCGCCTCGGCGTGCACAAGTCCACGGCCCTGCGCCTCCTGCGCACCCTGCACGAACACGGCCTGGTCTTCCGCCAGTCCGACCAGCGCTACCGCCTGGGCGCCCGGCTCTTCGCGCTCGCGCAGGAAGCCGTCGAGAACCTCGACGTACGCGAGATCGCGCACCCCCACCTCCTCGCGCTCAACGAGAAGTGCGGCCACACCGTCCACCTCGCGGTGTACGAGGAGCAGGAGGTCCTCTACATCGACAAGGTGGAGAGCCGCTACCCGGTCCGGATGTACTCGCGCATCGGGAAACCGGTGGCCATCACCGTCGCCGCCGTCGCGAAACTCCTCCTCGCCGACTTCCCCGAGTCCGAGCGGCGCGCCTTCGCGGAGAAGCTCGACTATCCCGCGTACACGTCCCGTTCGACACCCAACGCCGCCGCCTTCCTCAAGGAACTGACGCTGGTGCGCGAACAGGGCTGGGCCACCGACCTCGGCGGCCACGAGGAGTCCATCAACTGCGTCGGCGCGCCCATCCGGGGAGCGGACGGCCGGGTCGTCGCCGCCATGTCGGTGTCCGCGCCGAACGTCGTCGTCACCGCCGAGGAACTCCTCCGGCTCCTTCCGCTCGTGCGGCGTACGGCGGAGGCCATCAGCAGGGAGTACTCGGGCCACGCCCCGGAGAAGTAGTACTCCGGTACTCCTGTGTCGTAACACCCCTACGAAGAAGGCAAGTTCATGAGCGAGAAGACCGCCATCACCCCCGCCACGCACACCGCCCCGCCCGCGAAGTTCTCGCACGGCGTCAAGAAGGGCAACATCCTCCAGGTCGCGGGCCAGGTCGGCTTCCTGCCCGCCGAGGAGGGCAAGGCGCCGACCCCGGCCGGGCCCACCCTGCGCGAGCAGACCCTGCAGACCTTCGCCAACGTCAAGGCGATCCTCGAAGAGGGCGGCGCCACCTGGGACGACGTGATGATGATGCGCGTCTACCTCACGGACGTGGACCACTTCGCGGAGATGAACGCCCTCTACAACCAGTACTTCGAGGAGCAGGGCCTCAAGGCCCCGGCGTCCGCCCGCACCACGGTGTACGTCGGCCTGCCCAAGGGCCTGCTCATCGAGATCGACGCGCTGGCCGTACTCGGCTGACCGTCGTGGCCGGCTGAGGAGGAGGCCGCACCCGGCCTCCTCACCCGCCGCACCCCCTCCCGTACGCAAGCCACACCGTCGTCACGGCGTGGCGCCCGCCCCCAAGCTCTCGACTTCGCTCGAGCAGGGGGGACCCCCTTCCCGGGGCGCCACGCCGTGATCCCCCCTGCCCAGAAAGCCCCATGCACTTACGAGGTCAAAGATGTCCCCGTCCCCTTCGTCCCCCCTGACCGCGACACTCGCGGCCACCGCCCCACCAGCGGAGACGCCGCCCCACACCGGCGGCCTGATGGCCCTCATCGACGGCACGGCGGGCCTGCTGACCGTCGCGGCCCTCGGCATCCTGCTGCTGCTCTTCCTGATCATCAAGGTCAGGCTCCAGCCGTTCGTGGCCCTCCTGGCGGTCTCCATAGCCGTCGGCCTGGCGGCGGGCCTCTCCGTCACCGAACTCTTCGGCACCGTCCAGAAGTCGGACGCGGTCTCGCTCATCGAGTCCGGCATGGGCGGCATCCTCGGCCATGTGGCGATCATCATCGGCCTGGGCACCATGCTCGGCGCGATCCTGGAGGTCTCCGGGGGCGCCGAGGTCCTTGCCTCCCGCCTCCTTGGCCTCTTCGGCGAGAAGCGCGCGCCCCTGGCCATGGGCCTGACAGGCCTGATCTTCGGTGTCCCGGTCTTCTTCGACGTCGGCATCTTCGTCCTCGCGCCGATCGTGTACGCCGCCGCCAAGCGCAGCGGCAAGTCCATCCTGATCTACTGCCTGCCGCTGCTCGCGGGCCTGTCGATGACGCACGCGTTCCTGCCCCCGCACCCCGGCCCCGTCGCGGCGGCGGGCCTGCTGAACGTCGACCTCGGCTGGGTCATCCTCATGGGCATCGTCTGCGGCATCCCGGCCGTCATCGCGGCCTGGGCCTACTCGGCCTGGATCGGCAAGCGCATCTTCGTGGCCGTGCCGCAGGACATGGTCGAGGCGGCGGACGAGGCGAAGGCGGCGGTGGCCGCCGAGCAGCGGGCCGCGGGCCGTGAGCCCCAGGAGAAGCCGGTCCCGCTCTCCACGGTCTTCCTGATCATCGGCACGCCCCTGGTCCTGATCCTCCTCGCCACCTTCTCCTCCATCGCCTTCGACCCCTCGACCCTCCGCTCGGTCATCGAGTTCTTCGGCAACCCCTTCGTCGCCCTGACGATCGCCCTGATGATGGCGTACTACCTGCTCGGCATCCGCCGCGGCTGGTCCCGCAAGTCCCTGGAAACGGTGTCGACTTCGTCCCTGAAGCCGGTCGGCAACATCCTCCTGGTGGTCGGCGCGGGCGGCATCTTCGGCGCCGTCCTCAAGGGCAGCGGTGTCGCCCAGGCCCTCTCCGACACCTTCCACGACGTCGGCCTGCCGATCATCGTCCTCGCCTACCTCATCTCCCTCGTCCTGCGCGTGGCCCAGGGCTCGGCGACGGTCGCGATCGTCACGACCGCGAGCATCGTCGCCCCCCTCCTCGCCGAGGGCGACTACTCCAACGCCTTCACGGCCCTGGTCATCATGGCCATCTCCGCGGGCTCCATCTTCGCCTCGCACGTCAACGACGGCGGCTTCTGGATGGTCGCGAAGTACTTCGGCATCTCCGAACGCGACACCCTCAAGACCTGGACGGTCCTGGAGTCGGTGCTCTCGCTGGCGGGGTTCGCTGTGGCGGCTTTGGTGAGCTTGTTCGTGTAGCAGCGGGATTCGTCACTCGTACGTCGTTGGGGCACCCGGCAGCACTTGACTGCCGCCGGGTGCCCCAACTGCCGTATACGGTAGGTGGATTGGACGTACTGGGCGAATTGGGGGCGGGGCGCCGTGTCGCTGGGACGACGACCGAGGAGTTCGCCGGGTGGGCTGGTTCCGGGGGCGGCCGCCGTTGCCGCCGCCCTGCTGTGCGTGCCGCTGCTGACGGCGTGCACCGGGGACGGAGGGGAGAGGCTCTCGCGGGCGGAGACGGCACGCCTTACGGCCATCGCCGACGCGTACCTCCAGCTCCGCGCCGACGCGGTCACGGCGACCGCCCGCGACGCCCACCCGCTCCCGCGGCCCGCCCGCCTGACCCCCGCCTTCGCCCGCCGGACCGCCGACGACCTCGGCCAATTGACGAAGACCGGGCGGGAAGTTCAGCGGCTCGACGGGGGCTACGGCCGCGCGCAGGTCGACACGGACCCGCAGACGGCGACCCGGCGGGGCGACACCGTCACCCTCGAAGCCATGGAGCACGCGAAACTCCACCCTCCCGCCGACCAGCCCGACGCTCCGGTGGAGGAGTACGCCGTGTCCCACATCCTCACCTTCACCCGGAGCGCCTCCGGCGAATGGCTGCTGGACGGTGACCGGCCCGAGGACTGCGGCTGGCTGGCGCCGGTCACCCAGGTCTGCGGCGACCCGGCCTGACGCGGGGCCGACTCCACCCAGGGCGACCGGAGTTCGCCCGGTCCGCGACCGGGAAGCACCCTTCGACGCCCCGTCCTCGACCAGGCCCTCGTGTGCAATGGAAGGCCGGGGGGAGCCGGGTGGGCGGGGCTTGTGGCGGGTGTGACGCGGTGCGATCCTTGCCGCCATGCCGGTCACTCCCCGTCCACCCGATCACGGATCGGTTCTCGCGGAGGTGAGGAGAGTGCGGCGTGCGGGACTCCTCAGGCTGCGTGAGCTGGAGACACCCGAACTGATACGCATAGCGCGCGAGTTACCGTCGGGGCCGACGTCCTCGACGGACAGCGGAGCCGTCGAACGGCTGCTGCGCACCGCCGTCTCCGCCGTCGGCGGCGGCTCGCTCCAGGAGGCCGCCGAGTTCACCCTCGGGCTCGCCCAGGGCACCCGGGACTGGCCCGCCTCCTCCCGGCGCAGGCGCGCCGCGCAGGTGTACGGCGTCAGCGTCGAACGCTTCCGCAAGCACCACGAGCTGATGGTGCTCGGGCAGATAGCGGAGCGGATCGTGGACATCGCGGCCCCGCCGCGGCAGCCGCCGTCGCCCGCGGCGGCACCGGCGCTTGGCCGTCCGGGTGTCGAAGTCCCCACATCCGCAGACAGGTTGACCCTGCCACCCGCGCATCGCACCGTGCCGGTCCGCCTCGCCCACCGCACCGTCCGCGTGACCGTGCACGTCCACTCCGTGGACCTGCTCCGGGACATCGACGTCGTCGTGTCGCCCTCCAACACGTACTTCTCGTTGCCCGCCGCCTACAAGTCGTCGGTGGCCGCGACCCTGCGCCGGGCCGGGGCCCGCAGGGACGCCTCGGGAGGGCTCGTCGAGGACCAGGTGCACGACGAGCTGGCGGCGTGGGCGTCGCGGCACGGGGCGCCGGGGCGGCAGGCGCTGCCGGGCACGGTCGCCGCCACCTCGCCGGGGGCGCTCGGCGCGCAGGGCATCCGGCGGATCTACCACGTCGCCGTGGCCGTCCCCAGACCCGGCACCAACGACTACGACGTCCAGCCCGCCGACGTGACCCGCGGCGTCGCCCGCGCGCTGACGCTCCTCGCGGAGGAGAAGGCGGACCCGCCGCTCACCTCCATCTGCCTGCCGCTCCTGGGCGCGGGCCGAGGAGGCCTCTCGCCGCTGGAGAGCTTCTCGGCGCTGTGGGCGGCCGTGGAGGCGGAACTCGTCCGCGGCGCCGCCCTCGACGTCCACTTCGTGGTCCGCAGGCACGCCCGCGGAGACCTCGTCCAACGGCTCCTCGCCGGGCTCGGCGGAACGGACGGCGCATGAGGCGCGGGGCGACGGGGCGTCGAGGTACGCCCGCGAATCCCGGGGCGACGGGGCGTCGGCGTGCGCCCGCGAATCCCCGGGCGACACGGCATCGACGTGCGCCCATGAAATCCGTGGCGGCGACGCCGCATCGACGTGCGCCTGCGAATCGCGGGGCGATGCGGGATCGACGTACGCCCGCGAACCCTGGGGCGACACGGCATCGACGTGCGCCCGTGAAGCCCGTGGCGGCGACGCCGCATCGACGTGCACCCGCGAATCCCGGGGCGACACGCCATCGACGTGCGCCCGTGAAGCCCGTGGCGGCGACACCGCATCGACGTGCACCCGCGAATCCCGGGGCGACACGCCATCGACGTACGCCCATGAACCCCGGGGCCCCGACACCGCATCGACGACCGCGAGGAGACCAGTGAATCCGTACGTAGTGCTGGCCGCGGCCGCGGCGGCCTGGGACCGTTTCGCCGCCCGGCTCACCGGGCCGCCCCGTGACCGGCTCGCCGAGCTGCTGGCCGTCGTACGCCGTCGGGGCGCGGCCGAGACCGAGCGGCGGGAGGCGGCCGAGCGGGCCGCGGAGCTGTTGCGGGAGCGGTTCCCGGAGGAGTTCGGCGGCGGGCCGGACGCGCGGCTCGCCGGCGGGCTTCTCGACGTCGTCGCCGACACGGACCCGCACCCCGCCTACCGGGGCTTCTCCGCCGAGGACTTCGCCGTCCTGCTGATGGACGGGCACCGCATGGTGGGGCCGGTGCTCGGGCCCGTACGCGAACGGCTGCTCGCCGAGCCCGCGTGGGACGCCGACGCGCTGGCCCGGCAGGGCGGCGACCCCGAACTGCCCGCCCTCATCAGGCTTCCCGGGGAAGGCGGACGGCGGCGGCTGCCCCGCTTCCAGTTCGACCTCGACGGCGACGAGGCGGCGGCCCGGCCTGTCGTCCTTGAGGTCAACGCGTACCTCGCCGCCGACCGGGACCCATGGGGCGCCGCCGACTGGTGGCTGTCCGACAACGCCTGGCTCGGCACCCGCCCCGCCCGGCTCCTCGGCGCCGGCAAGGACCGGCAACTGGCCGACACGGCGCGGCTGTTGATGGAGGAGGGCTAGTCGTGCCGAACTACCGTCCGCCGACGCGGATGACGGGCACGCCCGGCAAGGCCACGCTGCCCGGCGGTACGACCCTGTACCGCGTGCACTCCGCGCACCGGGGCGCCGCCGACTTCAACCCGCGCCCCTCCCACTGCCTGTACGGCGGCGGCCGGTTCGACGGGACGTCCTGCGATCCGTACCCCTACCTCTACGCCGGACTCGGCACGGCCGCCGCCGTCTGCGAGACGCTGCTGCGGTCGCTGCCCTTCGACGCGGACGGCGGCCCGCGGCTGCTGCCGCGCGTCAGCGTCGAGCACCGCCGCCTGAGCACCCTGCGGCTCACCGCCGACCTCGACGTCGTGTCCCTCATGACCGCGCGCGACCTGGCCGCCGTGCACCAGGACGGCTGGCTGGTGCACACCGAGGCGAACGAGTACGCGTTCACGCGCGACTGGGCGCACTGGATCCGCGGCCACACCGAGCCCTGGGCTCGGGGGCTCGTCTGGGCCTCCAAGCGGGAGCCGGGCGACCGGGCGGTGGTCCTCTTCGGCGACCGGTGCCCGCCCGGGACCGTCGAGGTCGTCGAGGAAGCCGTCGTGGACTTCGGCACGGACGAGGGCCGGGAGTGGCTCGACGCCCTGCTGGAGCCGTACTACGTCCGCATCGCGCCCTGAGTCCCGATCCCTCTCCTTCCTCCTCCTTCCTCTCTCCCTCTCGTCCTGTGCAGGCCCCGCCCCTTCTCATCCCGTGAAGGCCGCCCCGTGACCACTGAAAAGAACACAGCCACCTCCCAGGCCATCGACCTCCGCGCCCAGCGCAACGCACTCCTCGACACCCTCTCCGGCCTCGCCGCCGACGACCCTGACGCACCCGAACTGTGCGCCCGCATCGGGTTCGTCAGCTACCTCGCCTTCCTGGAGGAGGAGAACCCGGACGACCTGCGCCAGGCGGCCAAGGCCTTCGACGCGGCCTTCCGGACGCCGGGCGACTCGGCGGACTGGGACCTGTGGCGGGCCGGGTACGCCCAGGTCGCGCTGCTCGGCTACCAGGCCGATCAGCGGCTCGAACTCCTCGACGCGGCGCTGCGCCTGCACGAGGAGGCCGCCCGATGTGAGGAGATGGACGAGGCCGTCTTCGTCGAACTCCGCACCAATCAGGGGTACTTGCTCCTCCAGCGGTCGCTGTGGCACGGCGGTACCGCCGCCGACGCCGAGGCCGCCGCCGCGCACTACCGTGCTGTCCTCGACGCCGCCCACTCCTCCAGCGATCTGCCCGGGGTGCGGTACAGCAGAGGAGCCGCGCTGCTGCAGCACGGGCTCGGAACCGTCGACCGGGCCGTACTCGAAGAGGCCGCCGCGGAGCTGGACCGCGCGCTGCGCGAGGCGCGGCAGCGGTCCGGGGACGAGCCGCCCTGGGCGCGCGACGCGGCGATCCGCGCGGCCTACGCCCGTGGCGCCGTCTGGAGCAACTGGCCGGACGAGGAGCTGGCCGCGGCCCTCGAGGGGGAAGTGCTGCGCCTGCTCGACGACCCTTCGAGCGAAGCACTGCTCGGTCCGGCCCACTTCGACGGCTTCGGGAAGATCCTCTACGAGGTGGCGACGCTCCGCGGCGACACCGAGGGCCGTGAGCGGGCCATCGCCCTGATCCGGCGCGCGATCGCGGAATGGCGGCCCGAGCGGGAGGGCAGCGTCGCCAGGACGGCGCTGTGTCTGGCCACCTTCCTCCAGGCGCGCTACTACGATGACCGAGACGTACGCCGTGTCCACGAGATCGCCGAGGCCGCGCGTCTGATCCTCGCCGAGGGCCGGGCCGAGGACCGGGTGTCCCGCACCGTGTACGCGGGCGGGCAGCTGATGGCCGGCTGGGCCCAGTTCGTCCTCCACGAACGCGGGCTCGTTTCCGCCTCCGACGAGGCCACCTCCGCCGCCGTCCAAGGGGTGATGGACGCCGTGGACGAGGGGTACCTCTATTTCGACCACAGCGGCGGTGTCGAGGGAATGCCCGGCTGGTCCGCCGGCGCCACGGCGGCGGACGAGCTGATCCCCCGCTTCGACCGGGCGTTCGCGGCCTGGAGCGGCACGGAGTCCGAGGAACGGCGCGCGGACGCGGCCCTGGAAGTCCTGCGGTACCTGCCGCACATGCCGATGTTCCTCGACCGGGCGAAGGAGAAGGACGCGCTGATCGCCTGCGTCCTCGCCTTCCGCCCCGCCGACCCCGACTGGCAGCGCCGGGCCCACGCCGCCGTCGGCAACGTACGGCTGCGGGACGCCATGGCGGGACGCGACAACCGGCTCGACGACGTCGTCGACCACTTCACGCGGGCCGGAGCCAGTCCGTCCACGACGGCACCGGTCACCTCCGGGGACGAGGACGACGCCCCCGCCGGGACGGACGCCGAGCGGCAGCAGTGGTACGACGCGGAGTTCGGCCACATCCAGGCACTGGGCGCGCGCTGGCAGCACGTCGCGACCGGCGACGACCGGGACGCCGCCAGGTCGAAGTGGGCGTGGCTGCGCCGGAGCCCGCTGGTCACCGAGCACAACAGACGCCTCACGGACGCCCAGTTCGCCGCCTTCGACGCCCAGGAGGCCGTGGCGCGCGGCGACGTGGCCGCGGCCGACCGGCACATCCGCGTCGTGACCGAGGCCCGCGACGGGCTCGCGGACGACCACCCGGCACGAGCCGAACTCGGCGTCCTTGTGGAGGAACTGCTCCTCGCCCGCGACCGGCTCGCCCGCACCCTCGGACTCCCGGCCGCACCGCCGCAGGCAGGCCGGCCCACCGCGGACCGACTGCGCGCCCAGGCCCGCCGCCTGCCGCGCGACCACCAGGCCCGGGTGCTCGGCGACAACGGCGCCGTGCGCATCGCGCGCGCCTGCGACCCCTGGAACCCGGCGGAGTTCCAGGAGGCCATGGAGCTGCTGCAAGAGGCGTACGACCTGGCCGAGCGGGGCAGCGACGACAGCCTGCGGTACGCCACGGTCCTCGGCGGGGGCCACCGCACCCTCGCCGAGGCGGAGCGCGACCCCGCCGCCCGCGCCCGTCACCTCGCGCGCGGCGTCGACCTCCTGGAGACGGCGCTGCGCGGCTGCGGCGGCCCCGAGCACCGCCTCTACGCCGACGCGGGCCTCACGCTCGCCGGCGCCCACCGCCTCTGCGGCGACCGCGACTCCGCCCGCCGCACCGGCCTCGACGCCCTCCGCGGCCACGCCTGGGCCGCGCTGCTGCAGTCCGGCACCGGCCACGCCGCGCAGGCCGCCGCGAGCGCCACGTACACGGCGCTCGAAGTCGCCGCCTGGTGCCTGAGCGACAACGCCCTCGCCGAAGCGGTGCAGGCGCTCGACGCCTGTCGCGGCCTGGTGCTGCACGCGGCCACCACGTCGAGCACCGTGCCCGAGCGGCTCGTCGCCGCGGGGCGCCAGGACCTCGCCGAGGAGTGGCGGGCGGCCGCCCTGGACGCCGCCCCGGACCCGTCGGGGGCGCCGCCGACCGTGCCCAGCTCGCTGCGCCGCCGCGTTCTCGCGGCCCTCACCGGCGCCGAAGGACCGCAGGACCGGCTCCTCGACCCGCCCACGACCGCCGAGATCGCGGACGCCCTGCGCGCCACGCGCAAGGACGCGCTCGTCTACCTCGTGCCCGCGTCCGAGAGCGCGGGCGGCACCGCCGTCGTCGTCACGTCGAGCGGCGACGTGCACTCCGTACCGCTGCCGCTCCTGACGCGGGACGCGGCGCCGCTGCGGGAGTACGACCCCGCCGCCACGGCCGCCCGCGACCTCGGCCCGGTACCGGGCGCGGCCCCCGGCCGCCGCCCGCCGCCGCCCCTGCGCGCCCAGTTGGACCGGCTGTGCGGCTGGGCCTGGTACGCCGGTGTCCGGCCCCTGCTCGACGCCTTCGACGCCCGCGCGGGACGCGGCCCGCGCCTGGTCCTCGTACCGATGGACACCCTCGGCCAGGTGCCCTGGCACGCCGCGTGGACCGACGGGCCCGACGGCCGCCGCCGGTACGCGCTGCAGGAGGCGGAGATCTCGTACGCCGCCTCGGCGCGGCTGCTGTGCGAGGTGGCCGCGCGCCCGGCCGCCGCGCACACCGGCGCGGCCCTCGTCGTCGGCGACCCGACCGGCGATCTGCGGTACGCGGGCGAGGAGGCGGACGCGGTGCAGCGCGTGTTCTACCCCCGCGGCCAGTTCCTCGGCCGCCGCGCGGCCGGAGGCGGCGACGGGCCCGGGACCCCGCGCGAGGTGGTGTCCTGGCTGACCCGCGACGGCGGCGACGACGGCGCCGTGCTGCACCTCGCCTGCCACGCCACCGTCGTCGCCGGCGCCCGCCGCAGCTCCTATCTACGCCTGTACGACGGCGAGTTGGCGGCCGAGGAACTCACCGAGGCGGTGAGCGGGGGCCGCCGCGGACGGCTCGGCCTCGTCCTCCTCGCCGCCTGCCGCAGCCACGTCTCCGGACACGGCCACAACGAGGCGTACAGCCTCGCGACCGCGTTCCTGGTGGCGGGCGCGCGGTCCGTCGTCGGGACGCTGTGGCCGGTGCCGGACGACGCCACGTCGGTCCTGATGTTCATGGCCCACCACTACCTGCGCGCGGAGGGCGAGCCGCCCGCGCGGGCGCTGCGCCGCGCCCAGTCGTGGATGCTCGACCCGGACCGGGTCCTGCCGCCCGCGCTGCCCGTGTCGCTCGCCCACCGGGCCCGCCGGATCGACCCGGACGACCTGAGCGCGTGGGCGGGGTTCACGCACCTGGGTCAGTAGCCGTCCGCCCGCTGTCCGCCGGATCCGCCCGGCACGACGGTGCGCAGACTGATCGTGCGGGTCGCCCAGTGGCCGGGGGAGCCCGCGGTGACTCCGCCCAAGTCCCTGCTCCCGGCGGGGAGTTCGGGGGCGTCGAACCGCAGCACACCCGGATCGTACGAAGCGTCCGGCGCGTCGGAGCGGGCCGTCGCGGCGGTCGCGTCCCACGCGGGCAGGTGGAACGGCACCGTGTTCAGCTCGCCCTCGGCGACGATCAGCTTCAGCCAGTCCCGCGCGTACGCGCCCGGCGCGGCGGGACGGGACGCGGGCAGCGACAACTGCACCGGATCGCCGTCAAGGGCGTGGCCGGTGCGGCCGGGGCCGATGAAGTGACCGGGGAACAGCGCGCTGTGGCTCGCGTAGCTGTCGGTGAGGTCGAGCAGCACGCACCACAGCGTGCGCCCGGGGGAGCGGTTGTGCAGCCGGACGGACACCCACGGCTCCCGCGGCTCCGCCCCTTCCGGGCCGTACGCGCAGACGATCTCACCGCTGCCGTTCGGTACGAGTGCCTCACCTGGCGGGGCGCCCCACGGCGCGATCTCCACCTGGACGAGGTTGTCGAGCACCGAGGGCCGCGCGGCGAGGTCGCGGATCCCGTGCCAGCGGGTCAGGTGCGCAAGGCAGTCCGTGATCCGTCGTACGTCGTCGGGGCCGGTGAGCGGCAGCGGCGCGGTGTACGGGGTGCCGTCGCGCCGCAGCACGTGGGCGAGGCCGTCCCCGGCCCGGACGCGGAAGTGGAGGTCGCCTCGTTCGTCGGGGGAGGGGGCGGGGCGGAGGAGGGGGGAGGGGGTGCGGGCGGGGCCGGAGGTGTGGAGGGCTTGGGTCAGGTGGTGTTCGGTGAGGTGGAACTGGGGGTGGGGGGTGCGGTGTTGGGGCGTGGTGGCGGGGGTGGCGGGGGTGGCAGGGGTGGCGGCGGTGGCGGTAGTGGCGGCCGTGGCGGTGCTTTCGGTGGTCGGGTCGGTCTGCGGCCTCGGTGGCGGTGGCGGTGGCGCCGGTGTGTGCGGTTCCGGTGCGGGCGGAGCTGTCGCGGCCTGCGGCGCGGGAGCGTAGGGGGCGGCGGGCGCCTCGGCCGGAGCGAGGGGAGTGGCGGGAGCCTCGGCCGGAGTGGTGGGTGCCTCGGCGGGGGCGGGCTCGAAGCTCACGGTGGCGGGCGGGAGGGCGAGGGCCGACAGGACGACCGGATACACCCGCCCGCCGTCGGGCTCCCACTCCACCGGGTCCACCAGCGTGCGCGCGGTGTGTACGCGCCGGGCCCGCGCACGCCGCGCCCGCCCGCCCGCGGCATCGGGCGCTGCGGGGCCGCAGCCCGGCGGTGCGCCTCCGCCGTCCCGTTCGTCGCCGGGCCCGCTTGCGCCTGCCTCGCTCTCGCCGTCGCGTTCACCGCCGGGCCCGCTTGCGCCTGCCCGTCTCGCGCCTGCCTCGCTCTCGCCGTCGCGTTCACCGCCGGGCCCGCTTGCGCCTGCCTCGCTCCCGCTGTCGCGTTCACCGCTCAGCCCGCTCCCGCCGTCCCGTTCACCGCCCAGCCCGCTCTCGCCCTCTCCCTCACCCTCCACGACGCGGAACTCCGTCCCCCGCGCCTCCGCCCCGTCCGGCAGCCCGTGCCCCGTCCCGCAGTCCACCTCCCACCCCTGGACACCGAGACGCAGCAGGTGCGGACCCGGCGCCCGCGCCACCGCACCGCCCAGGAACGGCAGGTCCGCCGCCCCGCCCGGCGAGGCCGGGTACAGCACCGGCTGCTGGCCGACGCCGCCACGCTGCACGCGTGCGTCCGCAGCCGCGAGTAGGTCGCGGTACGTCGCGTCCGGCCCCGCGTCCCGGACCGCGCCGAGCAGCGCGTGCGTGAACGCGCCGTGCGGGCGGCCGCCGAAGCTCCCCTCGTACGACAGCTGGTCGAGCCTGCTCGCCGCGAGCAGTACGTGCCGGGCGGCGTCCTCGCGTACCGGTACGTCCCGGCTTCCCATCGAGGGCGAGGGCGGGGGCGTCTCGGCGGTCGGCGGTGCGAAGCGGGCCGTGAGGCCGTCCTGAGCGCGGGTGGCGCCGCCCGAGAAGCAGCAGTCGAGGACGGCGGCGACGTGGGCGCCGCGCGCGGCCACCGCGTCGAGCAGCGCGCCGAGCCGCTTGTCCGGCAGCGGCCCGTCCGCGCACAGCAGGGCCTGGTTGCGGCCGGTCGCCTCGATCAGCAGGTCGGCGCCCGTGGCCCAGGTGTGCGTGCCGTGCCCGGAGAACCAGAACAGCGCGGTGTCACCGGACCCGGCCGCGCCCAGGAAGCGGCGGATGCCGTCCTCGACCACCGCCACCGTCGCCTCGCCGTCGAGCGCCACGGCGGTCCTGGCCGCGCCGTTCGTGCGCCGGGTGAGCAGTTCGCACGCGGCCGTCACGTCGTTGACGCAGCCGTGCAGGGGCCGGGCGAGCCGGGGAGCGTAGGCGTTGATGCCCGCGAGGAACGCGAAGATCGATCCCATGCCGGGAGTCTGGCAGGCGGGTGACGCGGAGGGAACGGTCCACCTGGGCGTCAACTGGCTGAGTTCCGGGTCAAGTCGGGTCGGCCATACGCCAAGTCCCGTGATTCGCCGCATGATTGACGGGACATCACTAGGCTGCACGTCTTGCGGGCGGGCTAGACGACGGGTTCGACACCGTACGGCGCCGTCCGCGGCCAGTGGTGGGCGTCATCAAGCCATGTCACAGCCAGCAACCGTCGGGGGACAACAGTGGGCCATGTGGAGCGGCCTCGGCGCATCGTGCAGACCGGCCTCGGCCCTGCCCCGGGCCTGACGCCCGGCCGGAGCGGCGTGCCCGCCGCGAGGCCGTCGCCGCGCGAACGGTACCGGCCGCGCGGGCAGCGGCTGCGGGACGCCGTGGCGCGCCTGGACGCAGGCCTCGACGAGCACGCCTGTCGGCAGCTCGCGCGCAGCATCGGGGAGGAGTACGAAGCCGAGCACGGCGCGGCCCCGCTCGGCTTCTTCGCCCGCTGCCGCCTGGGCCCGCCCTACGTGGACCATCAGCTCGACCTCTTCGGCGTGGTCGTACGGCACTTCGCCCGCTCCGACGGCGTGCCGGAGCCGTTCGCGGGCGCGCGCACGCTGGTGCGCTCCGGCGGCTACGCGTACGTGGAGGTCTACTCCGACGGCCTGCTGATCCCGGTCCTCGACGACGGCACCGCCGTCCGCTCCGGCACGCCCGACTGAACCCCCGTCCCCTCCGGCACACCCCGGCCGAACCGGCGGCCGGGGCTCCGCCGCCCCGCCGCCCCGCCACCTTCGCGATCGGAGAAGCCGCATGACCGACCGGGACTACGCCCTGCACCGCAAGGTGCAGGAAGTCACCAACCTCGTGGTGGGCCTGAGCGAGAAGGTCAGCTCGGTGTCCGGTCAGGTGCGGACCGTCGAGGACAACCAGCAGCGCACCCGCACCGAACTCAGCGACCTGCGCGACGAGTTCCTGGCCTTCGTCACGAGCGCCCGGCTCGCGGCCAACGTGCAGCGCGCCGAGACCCGGATCGGCGTCATCCAGGACCAGGTGGACCACGAGTTCGGCCACCACAAGACGGTGCGGCGCACCGCGGTCGGCATGCTTCAGGCCTTCGATCTCGGCCTGGTGTCGCAGGAGACCGTACGCACGGTCGGCGACGAGCTGATGATCCAGACCCCGCGGTACTGGCTGGCGCCCGCCCTGGTGGCGCTCGCCTCCTGGTCGGCCGACGACCGCGAGCTGTGCGAACGCGCCGTGGACGAGGCGTTCCGGCGCGCCCCGGACCGTACGTCCCTCTTCTTCGCGCTGGTGCTCCGCCGCCAGGGCAGGGAGGCGTCGGCGGTGCGGTGGCTGCGGCACTATCTGCTCGCCCAGGACCCGGCCGCGCTGGGGCGCGAGTTCGCCGTCATCCTGGAGTCGATCGCCCAGGGCGCCTTCGGCCTGGCGGGCCGTGAACTCCTCGCCCGCACCCTCACCGCCTGGCGCAGCCGGCTCCTCGACCAGGAGGAGATCCAGCGCAAGCAGGTCAAGCGGTGGCTCGACGAGATCGACTCGCTGCGCGGACCCGCCACCGCCGACGAGTTCCCGCGCCTGTCCCTGCTCACCCCGCAGTGGCCGCAGCTCGACGCGGCGCTGCGCGCGGCACGTACGCAGCAGACCCTGCTCGACAAGTACCGGGCCATCCTTGACCAGGAGTTCCGGCCTTCGCAGCGCATCGAGGACGCCGTCGACGACATCCTCGACCGGCTCGTCTCGGAGTACGACGACGAGGAACTGCCGCTCCGCCGCGACCTCGCCTTCAACCGCGCGGTAGTCGACCAGGAGGGCGACGTGGGCGCCGCCCGCAAGGACGCCGACGCGGACGCCGCCTCGTACGACGAGACCCTCGACTACCTGACGGTGCAGACCACCGCCGCCCTCAACCCGGCCGCCATCGGCACCTCGGCGGCCACCCAGCGGCTCGCGGTGGCGAGCTGCCACGAGTGGTTCCTGCAGGCGCACACCGGATTCACGCGGGACTACCGGAGCAAGGTGCCCGACGACGTGCAGGCCCGCTACCAGAACGCGCTGACCGTCGCTGGGAAGCAGTTCCGGCTGCCCGCGTGGACCGTCTCCTTCAACCGGAACCTGCCCGAGCTCGAGCAGTCGCTCGGCGACCACTGGGACCGGCACATCGACCCCTTCATCGCGTCGCTCGCCTACCCGACGGGGGAGAAGGTGACGCCGCTCGTGATCGTCCTGGTCGGCATCCTGGTGCTCGTCGGGTCCTTCCACATCGGCGCCGCGCTGGGGACGGCCCTGGTGACCGGGGCCGTGTGGGGCCTTTTCATCCGCAACGGGCTGCGGGCCGCGCGGCGGGTCCAGGACGGGGCCCGCGAGCACCTGGGCCGGAACAAGCAGCAGTCCGTGCTCCAACTGCGTACGGCAGCCGCGGAACTGACCGACTGGAACGAGAAGTTCCGCGCCGCCGACGCCGTGGAGGCCCGCGGCCGGGACCTGATCAAGTCCCTGGAGAACGAGGTCCACGGCGGCGGCTCACCGTTCGAGGGCCGCACCGTGCGGGCCGGGACGAAGCAGGCCAAGGCCAAGGAGGAATCCGCTTCATGAGTGCCACCAACGGCGCCGCGCCGCCGCCCGAGTCGGCCCCGACCTCCGCGTGGGGCGCCGCCGCGGGCCCCGGCAACGAGTCCCCGTGGGCCACCGCCGCGGCACGCCCGGCGGGCGGCGAACGCGTCACGAAGAGACAGCGCCGCGTCGTGGAAGGACTGCCCGACTGGGAGCCGCTCCCGCCGGGCGAGACGCTGGTGCGCCGGCACGGCGACCACAGCCCATGAGGTTCCGCCGGAAGCCCTCTCGTACGGACCCCTCCGCCCCGCGCCCCCTTCCGCCGCCCGAGTCGTACTGGGGCCACGGCGGCGATTACCACACCTGGGTCGACTTCCTGCGGCGCTGGTCGACGGGAGAGGACGGAGAGGACGCCGACCTCGACGCGCGGGCGCTGCCGCCGCTCGCCGAGAGCCAGTTCCTCGGCGAGACCTGGGAGCGGCTCACGGCCCACCTCACCGGCGCCGTCGACGTCCGCCTCCGCGCCTGGGCGGAGCGCCTCGTGCGGGCCCTGGCGGCGGCGCCCGACGAGTTCGGCTACGGCCGCGAGCTGGCGCAGGCCAGGACGGGCCTGCGCGAGGTGCGGTCCGTCGCGGGGCATTCGGGGCTGCCCGCGGGCCTGCGTACGTCGCTGACCGAACTCGTGGACCGCCATATCGCCGAAATACAGCAGCAGTTGGAGCGGGCGCTCGACGACTACGCGCGGGCGGGCGGAGACCTGGCCCAGGCGGAGCGCCGCCGCCGCACGCTGCGGGACAACCCGCTGACGGCGGCTACCTCGTCGCCGGCCCCGGGCGCACGCTCCTCCGCCGCTCCGCCGCACGGAACCGACCCCTGGCAGTCGACGGACCCGGGGGCGCGACCGCGCCGCCGAGTCATCACCGACTGACCCCCACGCGACCGAAGGCCGGAACCCCTATGTCGAACTACGCCGAGAGCCTGCGCCACCTAGAGGGCTACATCTCCGCGCGCGTCCCGGTGATCGGCATGCGCACCATCGAGCAGCGCCGCGCCCTGCGGCTCCTCGGGCAGGCCGCGCGGCAGCCGCGCCGCGCCGGCATGCCGTTCTGGATCTACACGCGGGCCACGGGACTGCGGGACCTGCGCACCAACGCCCCGGTCCACGACGACCGTTCACTGACGGGCGCGATGGACTTCGCGGCGGGCCAGTTCAGCGGCAGACCCAACGCCACCGTCGTCTTCGTCGACCCCGACCACCTGGAGGGCGACACCCCCGTCACCCGCCACATCGCCGAACTCGCCCGGCTCGCCGACGACAACATGGGCAGCATCGTCCTGGTCACCGACTCCCCGATCTGGAGCGGGCTGCAGCGTCTCGGCATGAGCCTGCACCTCGACCTGCCGGACGCCGAGGAGATGCACGAGACGCTCACCGGCTTCCTCCAGGACCACCAGGGCCACATCCCCATCGAGTGGACGCAGGACGACGCGCGCCGCGCGGCCGAGTTCCTGCGCGGGGTCACGGAGGCGGAGTGCGTCAACCTCATGGCGACGATCGCGGCGAAGGGCTCCATCCAGCGGGCCGACGTCCTCGGCCTCGCCCAGGCCAAGGACCGCATCTTCAGCAACCTCACCGGCCTGGAACGCGTACCGCTCACCGAGGGCGAGTACGCCGTCGGCGGGCTCACCAGCCTGCGCGAATGGCTGCGCCGCAAACACCGGTTGATGCACGCGGACCTGCGCGGCACGGCGCTGCGCCCGCCGCGGGGCGTGCTCCTGGTCGGCGTGCCCGGCTGCGGCAAGTCCCTGTCGGCCAAGGCCATCGCGGACGAGTGGCAACTTCCTCTGTACCGCCTGGACATGGCCAGCATCCACGGCAAGTACCTGGGCGAGTCCGAGAGCCGCTTCCGGGAGGCGCTCGCGATGGCCGACCGGGTGGCGCCCTGCGTGCTGTGGATCGACGAGATCGAGAAGGGCCTCGCGGGCCGCGACGACATGTCCGGCGTGCCCCAGCGCATCATCGGCCAGTTCCTGTTCTGGCTCCAGGAGTCGCGCTCGCGCGCCTTCGTCGTCGCGACCGCCAACGACGTACGCAGCCTGCCCCCGGAACTGCTGCGCAAGGGCCGCTTCGACGAACTCTTCTTCGTGGACCTGCCGGACAGCGGCGACCGCAAGGAGATCATCGAGCTCTACCACCGCCGCTACCTGCACTCCGCCCCCGAGGCCGCGGCCCTGGACCGCCTCGTGGACCTCTCCGAGGGCTTCGCGGGCTCCGACATCGAGGCGGCCCTCCACGAGGCGGGCGCGGAAGCCCTCCTGAACGGTGGCCCCGAGAACCTGAAACCGTCGTTCCTGGCGGACATCCTCGTCAACACCGTCCCGCTGAGCCGGGTCAACCCCGAGCAGATCGAGGAGATCAGGGCGTGGGGCCGCGAGCGGGCCGTACCGGCGGGACGCACGGCGACGGGCTCGGCCACCGGCGGGGCCGCCGCACCGTCCCGGCGCATCGTGTTCATGGACGACTGAGCCCGGCACAGCGCTGGACGACGGCAGTTGATCGCACGTCGAACGGCGTTGTCAGTGCCTCCTCATAGAGTGAACACATCACTCGGGGAACTTCCGGAGGGGGAGCAGAATCGTGTCCGCAAACAGGATCCAGCACAAGGTTAATCACGTCGCGCTGGTGGTGGACTGTTCGGGTTCCATGTATCCGCACCAGAGCCAACTCGTCCGCGTCGTGGACGAATTCGTGGCGGGGCTGAAGTCCGAATCGGACAGCCTCGGCCACGAGACCCGGATCAGCCTCTATTCCTTCGACCACAAGGTGGAGAACCTGGTCTGGGACATGGACGTGAAGCATCTGCCGTCCATGCGAGGGCTGTACCGGGTCAACAATGGAGCCACGGCCCTCATTGAGGCTTCTCTGAAGTCCCTGGACGACCTGGGCCACATCTGGGAGGAGTACGGCGAGCACAGCTTCCTCCAGATCGTGGTGACGGACGGCGAGGAGAACGCCTCCGGCGGCGACCGGCGGCACGACGGCGACATGGCCGTCCTCGGCCCCTGGCTGGAGCGGATCACGGCGAAGATGGGCGGGCTTCCGGGCCACTGGACATCCGCGATCCTCGTTCCGAACTCCCTGGCCAAGCGGACCGCGCAGAACTACGGCTTCCCGGCGGGGAACATCGCCATCTGGGACGCGGATTCCCAGAAGGGCGTCGAGGACGCGATCGGCACCGTGCGCGCCGCCGCCACCAGCTTCCTGAGGGGGCGGGAACAGGGCGTGCGCGGCACGAGGAACCTGTTCGCCGTCGGCCAGGACATATCGGTCGACGAGGTGCGGGCGAACCTCGAACCGATTCCGGCCGACAGGTACCGGCTCCTGAAGGTCGACAAGGAGGTCGAGATCCGGCCCTTCGTCGACTCGCATCCGGGCGTGACGTACGAACGTGGCTCGTGTTACTACCAATTGGGCGCCCGCGCCCAGGTTCAGCAGAACAAGGAAGTCATCGTGGTCGAGAAGGACACCGACCGCGCATACACGGGCGACGCGGCACGCAGCCTTCTCTTCGGCACGGGAATTCAGGGAACCGTGTCCGTGAAGGCGGGGAACAATCCCAAGTTGGAGGTGTACGTGCAGAGCCGTTCGGTGAACAGGAAACTCAAGCCGAATACACGTCTCCTCATCATGCTCTGAAGCACGCGCTGAATCACGCGCTGAATCAGGCTCTGAAATGGATGGCCCGCCCGCATGGGGCAATACCGAAACCCCTGAGCGGGCCGTCGCGTCACCTTCTCTCACCTTCTCCAGAACAGGTGGTGTGTCACGCCGCTCGGGCTGGGCACGACGTCGAGATGGAACCGGTCGAGCAACTCGTCCGGGGACTCCCAGAGTCGTAGTCCAGCCCCGAGCTTCAGCGGCGAGACCGCCACATGCATGGTGTCGACGAGGTCGGCGTCGAGGAACTCCCGGATGGTGGTGACCCCGCCGCCGAGCCGTACGTCCTTACCCGCAGCCGCCTCCCGCGCCTGCGCCAGGACGGCGGCCGGGTCGCCGTCCACGAAGTGGAACGTGGTGTCGGACAGCGTGAACGACGGACGCTTGTGGTGCGTCATGACGAACACCGGGGTCCGGAACGGGGGCTCGTCCCCCCACCAGCCGCGCCACTCATGGTCGTTCCAGGGCCCGCGCTGCGGCCCGAACTTGTTGCGGCCCATGATCTCGGCACCGATGTTGCGCGCGTAGTCCCGCGTGAGGTAGTCGTCCAGGCCCCGGCTCCCCCCGGGGTCGGTACGCATGGGCCAGCTCGCGGTGGCACCCGCCCAGGCGAACAGCCTCCCTGGATCGACGGCGAGGCCGAACGGATTCTCCAGGCTCTGGTCCTCGCCGGCACCGATCCCGTCGCTCGAGACGTTGAAGTTCTGGACCCTCAGTAGCTGCTGAGCCACGTGTTCCTCCTGTGTCGTCGTGGTCGACATCGGTGGTGAGACTGCCCGGGCCGGGGAAACTCATCGCTGCGCTCACTGGGGGAGGCTGCGCTCACTGGAGGAGATGGTCCGCCTTGCCCGCCTTGATGTCGCGGATGAGGGTGCGGAGCGCTTCGCGCGTGTCGGTCAGGTAGGTGTCCTCTTGGCCGGCTATGGCGATGTAGGCGTTGCCTTGGGGGTCGGTGCCGAGGCGGAAGCAGCTGGCTCCCTCGCCGCAGAACGGTTCTTCCCACGTAATGTCGGACATAGGGGTTCTCCTCACAGGGCGTGGGCGATGCCGCGGATGAAGTCGCGGGACGCCGTGGGCGGTAGGGCGATGCGCTCCATCCAGTCCAGGTGTGCCCAGTGTTTCGACAACTGGGCCTCGCCGCCGAGGAGTTCCAGCCGCGCGAACTGTCGACCTGCACGGTGTCGAGCTGGGGCACCGGTCCGTGCAGGTAGTTGACCGTCTGGCCGGACCCCGGGAACGTACCCGCCGAGAACGGAATGACCAGCACGTCACCCGTACGATCTGCCCCACCCGCAGAGCCCACTCCGCGCCCGCTCCCGACGATCTCGCCTACAGCCTCACGTTCCCCTCCGCCCTCACGTCCCCGGCGATCGCCCGCGTGGCAACCCGAACCGTGCTGACCGCGCACGGGCTCGCGGCGCTGGCGGACCCGGCGACGCAGGCGGTCGCCGAACTGACGGCCACGGCATGCCAGTTCACTGCCACGTCGGACGTCTACCTCTCCCTGCGGTACCGCGACGGCGCCCTCCGGTTGATCGCGTACGACGACCACCCGAGGCACACGCACCCCCGCCTGGCCGCCGCCTGCGACGCCCGCCGCCGCGCGGCACCGTACTCGCCTGGTGGCGGCAGCTTGGGCGGCCGGCCAGTGCGCATCCGGCCATGTTCAGCCGTCCGATTGCCAGTCACACCTTGCCGAACAACACCCCACGCCACACCCAACCCGCCCGCAGCACCGTGTTCCGCAGGGGATCCTTGAAGTCCGCAGTGTCGTACAAGGTTGTCCCCGCGGATCGAACACGGCCGTTGCCTCCCCGGCCGATGGATCCTTGCCGGTACACCGTCCTTGACGGTCCTCGGCCGTACTCACTCGCCGAGGGCATAGGCGGGTTACCGACCCACGTGATCTTCCACTGCTCCTCCAGGGCACGGACCTCGTGGCTGTTCGCTGCCAGGCGCATCGTGACGCGCAGTTTGAGGCTCAGTTGGCGCCTGACGAAGAAGTCCCGCCATGCGGGCTCCATCAGCCGCCACTCCGCCACCAGGACTGTTCGATCGGGTTCGCCCTCGCGTACGACCCACGGGATGTTCGGCCTGTTCAGGCCGAGTAGCGCAGTCCGGACGTCCTCGACGGGACGGGGCGTGACGTTACCGATGGGACGTTTCGTGCCGGTCAGTTTGTCGAAGAGGCCCATCGGGTCACACCATCCCAGTGTCAGGGCGAACGCTGCGTATGAACTGCTGGAAGTCGCCAAGTACGCTGCTGTGTTGGGCCGTTGTGGTGGTCAGGGTCAGTCTGATCACCGCGCGTTCACTCGGATCGTTGATGTCGAGCATGGCCAGATAGATCTGGGTCTGCGCGAGGTCACGGCGTACGCCGTCGGTGACCGCGGAGAAGGACAGCACCTGTGTCAGGGCGGGCGCGTCGGCGGACCCTACCTCGTGGCGCTCGTCCACCGTCACCGAGTCGGCGACCTCGCACATGCTCCGTACGGACTCGTCGGCGATTTCTGCCAGCGTCGCGCCGTCCGGCCGGTACTCGCCGTCGACGGTGATGTTGGAGGTGAACCCGGCGTCGGGCGGCGGACGCAGTGCGACGAAGGCCACGTCCGGAGCGCCGACCTGGCCAGGGGAAGCCGGGTGCCAGCCCTCCGGCAGTCGGCCTTCCATCGGCACGGGCAGTGTCGCGGCCATCTCAGGTCTTCCCTCCATGGGCACGCTGCATCGGAAGCAACTCGTACATCAGAGCAGGCCGCCAATGCCGTCCTTGACCGAACCGACGAACCTCTTGCCTGCGTCGACTCCGTCGCCCAGGGCATCGGCCGCACCGCCCGCGGCGTCGGCCACCTTGTCGGGATCGACGGTGAACTCGAAGCCCACCGCGCCCCCGATAATGGGGGAGACGCCGACTTTGGCGCCGAAATGGTACTTGCCGTCATCGTCCTTGGAGAACAAGCCGACCTCCGCGCCAGGGCCAACCCATCCCTCGGCCGTCACACCGAAGCCGACCCCAGCTGTCTCTGTACCTTTGGTCACGCTGCCCTTCGCCCCGCCGAATGCCTCCCCGCCGATACCGACTCCGTCCGAGCCGACGCCGGCGTTGACCCCGGCCTCGCCACCGGCGAACCCCGTCGCACGGCCGTACGGACTGAAGGGTCCGAATCCGACACGGCCTTCGGCCAGCCCCCGAGCTCCTCCGGACACCTCGGCGGTGCCGGAGATCCCCGAGTCTCCTATGCCGGCGCTCGCGGAGGCCCTGCCGCCAGCGTAAGAGTCGCCGATCCCGGAGAGCTTCAGCGGTCCGTAAGCCACTGATCCTTCCTTGGTCGCATGGCCGACGTCGACATAGGCCTTGGCCATGCCCTGCTTGCCGTAGCCGACCCCGGTAGCGGACGCGCCGACGTCCGGCCTCCACCCGTTGGATCGCGTGCCGGTATCGGCGGCCGTCTCCGGCTTGACCTTGTCCAAGTCGCCCTCGGCGCGCGCGTTGAAGCCGACGCCGTCGTGCACGTTGGAGTCCACGACTGCCGTTTCGAGAGCGATCTTGACGCGATTATCGGCTTCCGTGACCGCCTTGACCACCCGGTCGATGGCTTCGGCCCACTCGCCCACTCTGGCAGCGACGGCCTGCTGGTAGCTGCGGTCGTGGGCGTACGCGTTGCGCTCGCTGTCGTTGAGTTTGTCGAAGTCGAAGGTGACGATGCCCCGGCCGGAGACCTTCAGGCCCTGGTCGACCGCCGCATCCCGGGTGGTCTTGAGTCGGTCACGGAGGTCGGCGAACACGTCGTAGGCGTCGCGCAACAGGGAGGCGACGGCCTTCGCCTCCGTCTGGGCCGCCTGGTACTCGCGCCGCGTGGCGTCGAACCGCTTGCCGGCCGCCTGTGCGCTCAGGCCGACCCAACTCGGACGCACCGTGAGACCGTGGACGTCCTTCTTGTACTGCCTTTCCAGACGGTCGAACTTGGCCGCCATGGCGTCCCACGCATTCGCGACCGTGGTCAGCTGCGACAGATCCGTGGTCATGATCTCGTTGTACGTCGGCACAGGGCCCCCGGGTTGATGCGAGCGCTGATCAGTACTGATCGAGGGGGGACGGCCGGCGGATCTGCGAGCCGGTCGCGAGGTCGCTGCTGCGGAGGGTCGTCGCGGTGGCGCGCAGCGCAGCCTTGTCGCTCGCCAGCCGTCTCATCAGCGCGGCGACCTGGTCCTCCCAGGCCGTATGAGCCTTCTTCAAGGCGCGGGAGGTGGCCCAGCCGTGGCCGTCCTTGGCGTTGAACTCCTTGACCGCGGTGCCGGTTCGGTCCTCGGCCGAGCTGCCGGCCTTCTTGGTGTCGGGCTCCAGATGCAGCTCTATGGCGTTGGCCGCGGCCCTCTTCTCCGACGGAACCGACGCCAGGTCCGGTGTGCCGCCTCGGCCTCCGTCAATAGGAGGAACCTTGTTGAGCCGCATACCTGCGGGCTCCGTGGTGGGAGCGCCCTCCGCGCTCCGCGCCCCCTCGTTCCCAGTCATGCGGACCCTCGTCCATCCCCTTGAGTACCTGCTGTCTCCAGCGCAAGGTACGCAACCGTATTCGCATTGCGAAAGGGATCTTTGAGACTTCGATCGGCGTGATGCCTTCGGTCCGCGGTGCACACAGTCCGAGTCCTCAAGCAACTGGGCGGGGCGAACGGTTCCTGAACGGCGGTCCGTTGCCCAATCGCCTGGGGCGGAAGCAAGGCGACCGGGATATCTGGGATAGCGTCCCTGGCACTCCGGACGGCTGAGGGGGCGGCGTGCAGGTGCAGGTGCGTGGGAGGGGTGTCCGCTGGTGGGTCACTTTCGGGACGATCGTGTTCGGGACGCTGTTCTTGGTCATCGGGCTGATCCTGGCGGGGGTGTCGGTCTCGTTCTTGGCAAATGCGGACCGTGCCCGGGGCACGGTGGTGGCCCTGGAGTGGCGGAGCGACGACGACAGCGGTGCATCTCGCAAGAGGCGGGTGAACGACGAGTCCGCGGCATACCCGGTGGTCGAGTTCACGTCGGCGGATGGCCAGCGGAGGACGTTCCGGGACTCCACGGGTTCCAAACCACCGGCGTACGAGGAGGGTGAGCGGGTCGAGGTGCTCTACCGCTCGGATTCCCCCGAAGACGCGCGGATCAATGGGTTCGCCTCGCTGTGGCTGCTGCCGCTGATCTTCGGTGGGATCGGCCTGGTTTTCGCGGGGATCGGGACGGCAGTTGCATTGGTGACGCGGCGACGGTCCTAGGCCGTTTGTTCCATGCAGATGAACGCTTCAAGCAGCAGGACGCCATCCATCGCGTGGACGCGTTCGCGGCGCTGCCGCACTCACTCAAGTGGGCGACTGCTCACCGACGTTGAGCCCAGGCCACGCCGACCGGCGAAGGAGCCGGGCTTTGTCTCAAAGGGGCCGGTCGCGGGTGTGCGGGCAGCCGTACGCAGAGCTCCGCTGGGCCCACGGCACCAAGTCCTGGCCTGAACCTGATCGTATGGGTGATCACCTGGCTGCGAACTGTCATATCCCGTGGCTAGAGTTGCGCAGTAGTTCGCGATAGCTACGCAGTCAGGCTTTGGTCACTCCAGGGGTGGGATTGGTGGCGTCAGAGAAGTCAGGCGATTCGTCGTGGATGCCGGATGTGCTCGGCAGCGCGCGGGAGGCCGCCGCCGATGTGGCCACGGAGTTCTCGTCCTTCGTCAGGTTCCAGCAGCGCGTCGACGATCTGATCCGGGACCTCAAAGGGTCACCGGCCGGCCCGGCCGAGGTGGGTCAAGAGCAGCTCGCACGCGCCCAGTTCGGCGGCGGGGACGGGGCCTGGGCCGAGGCCGCCGGGCTCTTCGGCGCGTACGAAACGGTGATCACCGAACTCGAGACCCTGTCCAAGCTGCTGTCCGACTCCATAGAGGGCATGGGCATCGCGGTCCTCGCCTCGCACAAGGGCTATCGGAACGTCGACGAGGACATTCGCGATCGCATGGCGGAGATCAGCGCGGGGATCTCTGAGCGATACGGGATTGCCGGGGGCGGGGAGAAGCCGGGCCGGGCGGACCGTGGACCGGCGGATCGGGCGGCGGGCGACGCGGGAGGGACGATCTGATGGGCGACGGAGGGGGCACCTCGTTCGAGTCCATGAGCCACGAGCAGATGCTGGCGTGGCTGGACCAGGCGAACGGCGGCGTCGTCCAGGCGGCCGCCGACCGGCTCGTCGCCGCGGCCACGGAGATCCGCAAGATCGCGGACGAGCTGAAGGTGCGCCCGCAGTGGGTGCGGTGGAAGGGCGAGGGCGCGAACGCGTTCCGCACCTGGAGCGGTCAACTGGCCAACACCACACACCGCCTGGGGGACTTCAGCGAGGACTCCGCGAAGTGGCTCGCCCGTGCTTCGGAGGCGATCGCCACAGCCCAGGCGTCGATCCCGCGCGACAAGGCCGGCGCGGAGGGCAACTTGAAGGCGGCCCAGTCCGCGCCCAATGACCCGGACGCGCGGGTGGTCGGCGCCAAGTCGGCGGATGAGCTGGCGCGGATCGCGGAGGGCAAGGAGAAGGTGCGGCAGGAGGCCGCGGCGGAGATGCGCAAGCTGGGGCAGGCGTATCAGTTGTCGGCGCAGCAGTTGGAGGGGTTGGAGAGGCCTCGGTTTCGGCCGTTGCCGGAGGCGGTTCAGCCGGGGCCGCAGCATTTTCGCCAGTCCGAAGCGCCCTCATCCGAATGGCGTGGTGCCGCGCTGTCGCCGTCGTCGCCTGCCGCCGTCGCGGCGGGAGGGCCGTCCGCGGTCGGGTTGCCGCCGTCATCGGCCGAGAACGTGGCCCCTTCCGGAGGGATGGGCGGTGGGCCCGATGGGCCGGGCACGGCTCAGCGGACCTCCGTGCCCCAGGCCCCGGGCCCCGGGGGCGTCGGGCCTGTGGCTGTCGAGCCCGTGGGCGTCGAGATCGACGGGACATCGACGCTGCCTCAGGCACCGTCGGCGCCTCCGGCCAACCCCGGCGGCCCGCCGAGCAGCGGTAGGCCTGACGGCGGCACAGCCCAGCCGACGGGCGTATTCCCGCCGACTTTGGGCGGCCCGCGGCTGCCCGTGAATCCCGCGATGCCGCCGGGCCCGGGGCGCGCGATGCCGACCGGTGGGCGTCCCCCGACACAGCCGGGCCCGGGACCGACCGGGCCTGTTCCCGGACGCGCCCCGGCCGGTGGCCCACCTGTGCCTCCGAATTCGCCCGGTCCGACACGGCCCGTGGTCGGCGGCACGCCGACGTTGCCTCCCGGCCGGGCGGGCGGGGCACCGCCCGGGCCTTCGGCGGGCCGCGACGGGATCGTCGGCGGCCGACCCGCACCCTCGACGCCCGGCGGGCTGCCACGAGGTTCGGCCATCGGCGGCCCCAACGCGGGTACCGGCGCGAGAGGACCGGTAGTTGGACGAGGCCCAATGGGCCCGGGCAGTGGTGTTGTAGGCGGACAGCCGCGGCAGCAAGGGCGTGCGGGCGATGCACGAGGGTTCACATCGGGTGGCTCAGGCCTCGGGCAGGGCAGGAACCCCGCAGGCGGCGGGTCCGCTTCCAGCCCCACCGGGCGCAACGGCATGCCGTTGAGTACCCCTCGGCCGTCAGCCACGCGACGTGACGACGAGCGGCGTGACAGACCCGACTACCTCACCGAGGACCAGGAGGTCTGGCGGCAGGACGGTCGCCGGGTTGTGCCTCCAGTCATCGACTGACCCTGTAGCGAGAAACCCAGAGGAAACAGATGCGTGCCAGCACGATGTGGAGTGATCGGTCCGGAACCATGATCTCCGGCACCGTTGGCCTGTTGCTGGTCGGCGTTGCCGCCGCTCCCGCGCACGCGGAGTCCATCCGCGAGAAGCAGTGGCATCTCAACGCCATGAAGGCCGAGCAGATGTGGCAGACCAGCACGGGCAAAGGCGTCACAGTAGCCGTCATTGACACGGGCGTTGATGACAGCCTGCCCGACCTCCGGGGCCGGGTGCTCCCCGGACGGGACCTGGCTCCGAGGTCTGCGGGGGACGAACACACCGACTACGAGGGGCATGGGACCACCATGGCCCTGTTGATCGCGGGTACGGGCCGGGGAGGTGGAGGCACCGGCACCCTTGGCCTTGCGCCTGACTCCAAAATTCTGCCCATCCGAACGTCGGACCATGGGCTGGACGCCAACCGGTACACGAGGGAGGCCAACGCGGAGTTCAGCCACGGAATCCGCTATGCGGCCGACTCCGGCGCCCAGGTCATCAACATCTCGATGGGCGTCTTCAAGGGGTCGAAACAACTCACAGCCGCTGTGAAGTACGCCCACGACAAGGGCTCGCTCGTCCTTGCCGCCACTGGCAACAAGGGAACGTCCAGTCTCAACTATCCAGCCGGAACCCCCGGCGTAGTCGGAGTCGGCGCCATCGGCAAGAACCTCCGCAAGACCAAGGAATCCCAGTACGGCCCACAGGTGGACATCGCCGCACCCGGCGATGAGACCTACACAGCGTGCCCGAACGGCAACGGCACCTGCAAAGGCCACGGCACCAGCGACGCCACCGCCCTCGCCTCCGCCAGCGCAGCCCTCATCTGGTCCAAGCACCCGGACTGGACGAACAACCAGGTCCTGCGGGTCATGCTGAACACCATCGGCGGCCCCACGGACGGCGCCAAGCGCAACGACTCCATCGGCTACGGCATCATCCGCCCCCGCGTCGCCCTGCAGAACCCCGGCGACCCGGGCCCGGCCGACGTCTACCCCCTGCCGGACCTGAAGCAGGCCGCGTCCACGTCGCCCGCCCCTTCGCCATCCGAATCCGAAGCGGCGAGACCTGACGACGAAAAGACCTCAGCCGCAGCCCCGGCGGTCACCGAAGGCAGCGACGGCGGAACAAGCACAACAACGTGGATCGTGACGGGTGTCGGCGCCGCGGCGTTGATCGGTGGGGCGGCTGCCGTCATGGCCGTCCGCAAGCGCAGGTCCGCCGCGTACGCGCGCGTCACAGGGAGGCCATGAGATGACATGGGACGAGTGGGAGCAACTGAAGGCCGCCGTCGCACAAGGGCATGCGGACCGCACCCGGCTCAACAGCGTGACGGGGCCGAGCACGGCTGCGGACCTGGTCGTCCATGACGACGAGCTGGGCGCGCTCGGCGGTATCGCCTACAGGCTTCGCGATCGTCTCCGGAAGGACTCCGACCACGCGCGGGAGAGCACATTCGGAGCCGCAGTCGAACTGTCCAATGAAGGACTCGACATGGGCTCCGCCCTCACCGAACTGCACGACGCCTGGAACTCCAAGTCCAGGACCCTCGTGGACGCGTGCGGCCACATCTCCAACCACCTCGACTTCACACGCGCACAGCACAAGAAGGACGACGACAAGGTCGCCACGTCCGTCTCCGTGTCGGTCATCGACAAGTACATGAAGTGACGGAGCCGGAGAGGGACACGAGGGCGAGGGCATGCTGACCGTTCAGGACCTTCTTGGGCTGAGGCTGGGCAAACTGGCGTCGGCCGTGGACGACTGGGAGGTGATGACGCGGCGTCTGAGTGAGCTGGCCACCGGCGGGGGCGGCGGCGACAGCGCGGCCCTTCTCAAGCGCAAGGCGGAGCTCGCCGACTGGAAGGGCGTGAACGCCACGGTGGGCAAGGCGTTCGTGGTCAGGACGGCGTCCGAGTTCGACGACGCCGTCACGTCGGCACAGAGCGTCCTCGCGGTGCTTCAGGGTGCGCTCAAGGCGTTCGCCCGGCACAAGGAGGAGATGCAGAGTGTGGCGGACAGCGCCGCGAAGCGCGACATCCGCATCACTGCGGAGGGCGGGGCGGAGGCTCGCTCTCCGCGGGACGCCGCCAAGGACGGCGTTCCCACGCAGATGGATCTGATCGCGACCATGCGGGACGCGACGCGAGTCCTCCAGGAGGCGGACGAGACGGACCGGGTCGCCGAACGGGCCCTGCGGGCACTGGCACGCGGCAAGCACGACTTCTCCGACGTCCGTGTGAACAGCCTCGATCACGCGAAGGACCTTCAGGGCCGGGCCGACGCCGACCGCTGGGCCAAGGAGGTCGCCAAGGGCGACGTCGCCGGATGGAGCGACGAGAAGCTCAAGCGCTTCAACGACGACCTCGCCCGCTACCGCGACACTCCCGCATTCGGCGAGCGCTTCGCCACCAAGCTGGGCGCCGAGGGCACACTCCGCTTCTGGCGCGACCTCGCCCACCCGGCCGACACGTTGGGCGCGGTGGGGCGCGAACGCGCCGAGATCCTGGGAGGCGTGCAGGAGAACCTGAGCCTCACACTGGCCGCGGCCACCAGCGTCGACAGCCCGGCGATGGACGCGTGGAAGAAGGACATGATCGAGGCCGGCGGCCAACGCCTGCCCGCCGCACCGGGATTCGGCGCGGGCACCCCGCCGTACGGCTTCGACGTCATGTCGAGCCTGATGCAGAGGGGGAAGTTCGACACCAAGTTCCTTCAGGACTACGGCGGCAAACTCCTGGAGCACGAGAAGGGGCTGTCCCCCTTCGAGTCGCGTCCTCCCGCGAACCAGTTCAACTACCTCCCTGACGCCCCCGGCGACGCGGTTTCCGGATTCATGGAGTCCCTCAGCCACAATCCAGACGCGTCCCTCCAGTTCTTCCACAGCGGTCCCGACGCCAAGAGCAACTGGGACTACCTCGTCGGCCACGGGGACGGCTCCCGCAACAGCTTCTACGACGCCGCCGAACCGCTGGGTATCGGCAGCGGCCCCCGCGACCAGTACGAGACCAGCCTGGGCCACGCCCTTGAATCGGCGGCCATCCGCACCCCCTACGACGCCGACGCACCACCGAAGCCCCACTCGGACGCCAGCGCGTCCTTCGTCAACCGTCTCGTGGACTACTACGGCAACAATCCGGAAATCCTCGAGGATTCGAAGCTGCGGGGCAGCATGGGGAACATCACGGCGGAGTACATGCGGGACTTCCAGGACGGGATGAACGGGGAGAGGCGGATCGCGACCAACGGAAGTAACGCGGACCTTGGCTCGGTGGGGGGTTCCACACTGCGGGACTTCCTGGGGGCGGTCGGGAAGGACCCCGACGCCTACGGTGCCATCCTCAATGCCCAGCAGTCCGTCACCACGGATCTCGTCAACGAGACTCTTCGGGATCGAAGCGGAATGTCCGACGGCATGATCGCGACGGACGTGAAGAACCTGGTGTCTCCAGGTGGCCAGATCGCGGGAGTCATGGCAGAAGCGCGCACGCAGGCCGTCTACGACGACAGAATCGCGCAGGACGCGGAATTCAACGAGGGCATTCGCACCGCTGACAAGTGGGCTGGGCGCGTCATTGACCTCGGGGCCAACAAGTTTCCGGTTGTCGGTGATGTGGTCAGCTGGGTCGCCGAGGATGCCCGTGAGTCCGTCGTTGAAAAATACACTCGAGACTCAAGTGATGTGGCAGGCCAGGAGAGAGACGATTTCTTGAACGATCAACTCGACAGTTCCGGCAAGGCGGTGTTTGACGCAACCCATCGGGCCGCCCTGGAGCAGGGCTACTCGGAGCGCAAGGCAACTGTACTGGCTGATGCTGCGCAAAAGGACATTCAGGTCTTCTACAGACTTGAGATGCAGGGTGGAGGTGGCGCCGGGTGAGGAAAATCTTGTGGGGTGCCATTTCTGCCGCAGTTGCAGCCTCCGTGGGCGTTGCCGTATGGCAGCTGTCGCCATCTGATGAGACTGCTGTTTCCGTACCTGCCCGGGTATGCGATGAATCGTTGCCGGCGAAAGCCGCCGCCCAGATTCTGCCGAAGAGCGGGAAGCGGTACTTCGAGTACATCAACGGGACTGAGTTCGGTACGGCCTTCCGTCCCGGCGAGCCGCCCCCAACCTGCACCGTCACCGGCGGGGGCCAGCGGATAAGGGTTGAGTACAACCGTCACTTCAACGAACCCTCCCTTGGGATCACGGCGGCCGACGACGCGAGGGGGCAAGCCAAGAAAGAGTCCAAGACTCCGGGCAATGCGTCACTCTCTGTCGGAGAGTCATACGGATATGCGTCGAAGCATGGCGCAGCGCTCCTGCTCGACTGTCGAGACGACGGTGAGACGGGAGTCATCGAGGTGAGCGTCGACGCAGGGAAGGAATTCTCGGCCGACAGCTCTGACACCAAAGCCTTCGCTGAACTAGCCACAGAAGCCCTCCGCATGGTCACCCGGCAGGTGTACCGCTGCGACAGCAACACGCCCCTCCCAGCAGGCCCACCGACCCTCGGCGCACCGAGGGGCGCCTGACGGCAAGGCGCACGGGCGTGGGGCGCCCGAACCGGACGCCCCACGTCGTGTGTCGGACAGGCTCATGTGCCGGAGCAGTACTGCTGCTCCTTCCCAATAGACCGATACATGCAGTCCGAGTTCTCCAGGAGCTGCAGCACCGCGTCCTTGTTGCGGGACGTCTCGCGTTCGATGACCTCGTCGGGCGGGTAGAAACCGCCGCCGCCGGAGCGCGGGTACATCTCGAAGGTGTAGCTGAAGATCTTCTGGTTGCCCCAGAGCCAGTCGTCTATGGTGCCGTCGGTGATGTAGAGGTCGCTGGCCTGCTCGGGGGTGTAACCGTTGCTCGCGGCCATCTTGCGGCCGACCGCGGCGTGGGCGTCGCGGTCGTCCTGGGTGAGGCCGGGGGCGGTGTCGGCGTAGGTGTAGCCGTAGGGCCACAGGACCAGTTCGCTGTACGTGTGGAAGTCGACGCCGGCCTTGATCTGCTGCTTGCCGCCGACGACCCGGCTGCGTACGAAGTCGGCGACGACCTTGACCTCGGGGGCGGACTCGGCGGACCGGCCGCGGTAGGTCTCGGAGCCGGGGGTGCCGGAGGAGCCGCCGCAGCAGCCCCACTTGAAGTTCCAGTTGCGGTTCAGGTCGGTGCCGGTGGCGCCGCCGGAGTTGGGCTGCCGGTTCAGGCGCCAGCTGCGGTAGGAGCCGGTGGCGATGTCGTACTCGCCGCCGTCGGGGTTCATGTCCGGCACGATCCAGATCTCGCGCGAGTCGAGCATCTTCTTGATGCGGGCGTCGGTGCCGTAGCCCGCGCCGAGTTCGCGCAGCAGGTAGAGGGCCATCTCCACCGTCAGGTGCTCACGGGCGTGCTGGTGGTGGGTGAAGAGGACCTCGGGCTCGTTCTCGTCCGTGCCGACGTTGTCGCTGATCTTGATGGCGACGATGTCGCGGCCCTGGTACGACTTGCCGATGACGCGCTTGCTCATCAGGCTCGGGTACTGCTGGATGCGCTGGTCGATCTCCGCGGTCATCTCCGCGTAGTTGTGATAGCGGGCGTCGGCGGGCGGGAAGTCCCGTACCTCGACGCGCTTGCCGTCCGTACGCGCGGGCGGCGCGGGCAGCACCTTCAGCTTGTAGCCGAGCGCGCGCAGCTTCTTGGCCTGGGCGGCGTCCGCCGTGACGACGACCGCGTGGTCGCTCGCCTCGTCGATGGACACGCCGGTGGCGGCGACCGCCGTGCGCGCGGCGGGGGTCGAGGGACCCGGGATGGAGTACTGCCGTACGTTCTCGTCGGCCGCGGTGGCGGCCGCCGCCCTCTCCGCGGTCTTCTTGGCCGACGGCGACGAGGTGTCGGACGCGGTGGCGCTGATGGGCGCCGCGACCGCGAGGGCGAGTACGGCCGCGAGGGCCGCTGATCTCTTTCCGCGGATGCGAAGTCGCATGAATGCTCCTGTGGGGGTGGGGGGTTGTTCAGGCGACGCATGTGGAGCGGCGGTGCGGCGGTGCGATGGAGCGGCCGTGCGGTGTGGCGGCGGTGCGGGACGCACGACGTGCGCGGTGTGCGGGCCCATCGTGCTGGGCTGGCATGCTCCGGTCAACACACCTTTGAGTCGTCTGTGTGAATCCGATGAAATGCGGACTCCCGAGGTCCGGCCCGGCACGAGCGTGCCGTACGACCCCTTGTGCCCCACGCGCCCATGCGCTTTCTTGATCGCATGGCTGAAACGACAGGCGGCGGCATCGGCGAGGTCGGCACAGGTGACGGTCGCGGCGGCAGGCCGCTGCGCAAGGCCAGTTGGAAGTACGTGGGCCCCGGCATCGTCGTCGCCGCGACCGGCGTCGGCGCGGGCGACCTCGTCGCCACCCTGATCGCGGGCAGCAAGTTCGGCTACACCCTGCTGTGGGCGGCGATCATCGGCTGCCTCGTCAAGATCTCCCTCGCGGAGGCGACCGGCCGCTGGCATCTGGCCACCGGCCGCACCCTCTTCGAGGGCTGGCGCAGCCTCGGCCAGTGGACGACGTACTACTTCGCGATCTACGTCGTCATCTGGGGCTTCGTGTACGGCGCCACGGCGATGTCGTCCAGCGCGCTGCCGCTGGTCGCGCTCTTCCCGGACGGGCCCGGCATCAAGACGTGGGCGATCATCTGCGGCCTGCTTGGCCTCGGCTTCGTCTGGTTCAACCGGTACGCCGTCTTCGAGAAGGTCATGACGGTCGTGATCGGCATGAAGTTCCTGATCGTCGTGTACGTCGCGATCAGGGTCTCGCCGGACCTGCCGGACGCCGTCGCGGGCCTGGCCCCCGTACTGCCGGACGGCTCGATCCTCTACACCCTCGGCCTGATCGGCGGCGTCGGCGGCACCATCACCATGGCGGCGTACGGGTACTGGGTGAACTCCAAGGGCTGGACCGACATCACCTGGATCAGGGTGATGCGCCTCGACAACCGCGTCGCGTACATCACCACCGGTGTCTTCGTCGTCGCCATGCTGATCATCGGCGCCGAGCTGCTCCACTCCTCGCACATCGCGCTCACCTCCGGCGACAAGGGCCTGATCCAGCTCGGCGACGTCCTGGAGGACCGCTTCGGCGCGGTGACGGCGAACCTCTTCCTGATCGGCTTCTTCGCGACGTCGTTCGGGGCGCTGATAGGGGTGTGGCACGGGGTGAGCCTGATGTTCGCGGACTTCGTGGAGCGGATCGCGAGGGAGCGGAAGTCCGGTGTCCCCGCCGACGGGGTCGCCGACGGGGAGAGCGACATGGTCAAGGAAGTCGCCGCGGGCAAGCGCGAGAAGTCCCTGCCGTTCCGCGCCTACATGCTCTGGCTCACCTTCCCGCCCATGGGCCTGCTCTTCCTCGACGAGCCCTTCGGCCTGGTCGTCGCGTACGGCGTACTCGGCGCCTTCTTCATGCCGTTCCTGGCGCTCACGCTCCTGTGGCTGCTCAACTCCACGCGCACGCCCAAGGAGTGGCGCAACAGCTGGCTCAGCAACGGCATGCTGGCGGCCGCGGGCCTGCTGTTCCTGGTGCTGTGCGTCAAGCAGGTCATGGACGTGGACTGGGACCGCCTGTTCTGACCGTCGCGCCAGCGACATCCAGCCCCGTTCTGGTCCCTTCCTGGTCCCCTTCCGGTTCCTTTCTGGTCCCAACAGGCAAGCAGCGAACGGGAGTTGTACGTTCGTTGCCGTCCCTCCTCCCGCCGGGAGGAGGGGGAGCCCGGGAGACGATCAGGGGGAACGATGGAATCCGCGAAAGCGGCACGAAGAGTCACCCGTACGTCCCGTACGACTCGCACGTCCCGTACGTTCATCGCGGTGGCGGCACTGCTCGGCGGCGGGACGCTGTGGGCGGCACCGGCGGGCTCGGCCGAGCCGGACCCCGCACGCACGGCCTCGTACCAAATAGGCCAGTTCAACATGGCCGGAGGCAACGCCGAGCACGGCGACACCGGCGACGAGGCGCCGGACGCGCTGGTCCGCAGCGTCCAGGACCGCAAGCCCGCGTTCATGACCCTCAACGAGGGCTGCGCGGACTGGTCGGGCCGGCTGCGGGACAGGCTGGCGGGCGAGTACGAGATCTTCTTCGACCCGGTCCAGACGTCCGCGGGCGGGCCCATGGCCACCTGTAAGCACCCGGTGGACCTGCCGCCGGAGCAGCGCACCCAGTTCGGCAACGGCCTGCTCGTCCGCAACGACCTCGGCTTCGACCGCACGACGGTCAAGGAACACAACCTGCGCAGCTCGGCGGACCGGGAGCAGCGCGAGATGCTCTGCGTCACCTCGCCGTCGCGCAAACTGGCGCTGTGCAGCGTGCACTTGACGCACGACAGCAAGCCGGAGCGGCGCCGCGAGTCCGCGGAGGCCAAGCGCGTACTGGACACCGAGTACGCCGGATTCACCAAGTTCGTCGGCGGCGACCTCAACGCCGAGCCGCTGCACCAGGCGCCGGACAACTTCTACGACACCGGCTACGGGCGGGGCGCGCGCGGGGAGTTCAAGGAGGTCGACAGCCACTGCGGGAACGACATCCGCTGGGGCGACGTGATCGGCGCTCCGTTCCCGGTGTTCCTCTGGTGCAGGGACGGTGAGCGCACGACCGGGGACCGGAAGATCGACTTCATGTTCGTGCCGAAGTCGGTCCACGTCGACTGGGCGGACGTCACGAACGCGATCCACTCCGATCACCGGCTGCTGTGGGCCGGGGTCACGTTCTGAGCGGAACCGCCGCGAGGAGGTAGGGCAGCGCCGCCGGGGGAGCGGCGGCGCTGCGCGACGAGCGGGCTTACGGAAGCCCGTGGACGTGCGGCCCGACCGCGTTGGACCACGCGTTGCCGTTGGCGGCGTCCCAGTTGGTGGACCAGGTCATGGCGCCACGGATGCCGGGGTAGGTCTTCGACGGCTTGAAGGAACCGCAGTTGGTGCCCTTGGCCAGACAGTCGAGGGCGTTGTTCACGACGGACGGCGCGACGTACCCGGAACCGGCGCCGCGCGTCGAGGCGGGCGTACCGATGCCGACCTGCGAGGGCGCGAGCCCGCCCTCGAGCTGGATGCAGGCGAGGGCGGTAAGGAAGTCCACGGAGCCCTGGCTGTAGACCTTGCCGTCGCATCCGAGCATCGAACCGCTGTTGTAGTACTGCATGTTGACGACCGTGAGGATGTCCTTCACGTTCAGCGCGGTCTTGAAGTACTCGTTGTTCGTGTTCTGCATGTCGATGGTCTGCGGAGCCATGGTCAGTACGAACCCGGAGCCGGCCTTCTGCCCGAGGGACTTCAGGGCCTGGGTCATGTAGGTGGAGTTGAGCCCGTTCTCCAGGTCGATGTCGACGCCGTCGAAGCCGTACTCCTGCATCAGCGAGTAGACGGAGTTGGCGAAATTCGTCGCCGCCTCCGAGCTGTTGACCGCCACGGCACCGCGCTCACCGCCGACCGAGACGATGACGGACTTGCCGGCCGCCTTCTTCGCCTTGATGTCGGCCTTGAACTGGTCGACGGTGTACCCGCCGAGCCCGGCCGAGTCGAGGTTGAAGGTCACCTGCCCCGGCGTACCGGTGGCGTCCGCGAAGGCGACGGCGATGATGTCGTACTGATCCTGCACCTGGCTCAGCTTCTGCACGGTCGCGCCGTTGTTGAAGTTCTGCCAGTACCCGGTGAGGGCGTGCTTGGGCACGGCCTTGACCTGCGCGTCCGTGTTGCCTTGCGCGGCAGCCTTGGCCGGCCCCTGCGAGTCGGCGTCCGCCGTAGGCGCACCGGCGGTGAACAGCCCGGTCAACGCAAGGCCGAGAGCGGCCAACGCCCCGGCAAGGACACCGACCCTGCGGCGCGGGGGTATGTGTGCGCGGTCCACTTCTGCCTCCGTGGGGGGATGTGGGGGAGTGGCCCGGTGAGGCCCGGGAGGAAACGGTGGCCACCGCTGCTTGCTTGGTCGTACAAGGTGGTCCAGACCAATGCCCTTGTCAAGACCTCTGGCGCCACTTGCCCCCCTCGGGAACAGGTCGATCTCAAGGTGAACAGTGGGAAGTTGGGTGTTGAGGTGGCCCCTGCCTGGATATGGTGCTCAGGCAGGAGGCCCAGTACGACAAGCGGGACGACAAGGTGGGCGTGAGGACCGGGACCGGGGGTGTGCGGATGCCGACCGCGATAGCCGTCACCAGCCCCGAGCTGGTGCTGCCCTCGCCCGACCGCCACACCCCGACCGCCGCAGTCCTGCAGAGCGCCGTCCAGGCGACGAAGACGCACTCGTCGAAGTCGCTCGCGACGTACTCGCTGGACGACGCCCTCACCGAGATGCACACCCTGATCGAGTACCACGGGTACGTGATCGTGCTGTGCCCGGCCTCCGCCCCGGACTCCGTGCGGCATCGGCTGCACGCCATCCGGTCCGTGCTCGAGAGTGACCGGATTGCCTTTGTGCGTAGTGATCTGCCGCCTCTTGGGCTGTCTGTTCTCGCGCTTCAGTTGCGGCAGTTGTCCATATGCGACTTCAGTCCGGGGGTGCTCGCCTGCGCCGCCCGGCTTCTCAGTCATTACATCTACGCGGGCGCCCTCCTCGGCTCCGTCGCCAAGCTCGACCGCGTGCCCGTCACCCTCCGCTCGCACGCCAAGTCCTGGGTTCCGGGCGCGCAGTTCGCGGTACTCGCCACGCCGCGGCCCGAGCTGGTCAAGGTGAGTGGTGGGGGTGATGCGCTGCTGCAAGGGCCCGGGTTCAGTACGAAAATGCTGTACGCGGCGGGGCAGCTCGCGCCCGACTGGGTGGTCGGGGAGCTGGCGGGCGCATGGAACGTGCAGGGGGCGGCCGACGTGAAGCTGCCCGCCGAGTCGGCGAAGTGGTGGGCCACCGGCAAGCTCGTCGAGTTCGCCGCCGCCATCCCCGACATCTCCGTGCTCTATCAACTGGTGTCGTCCGTGCGGAGGGAGGACTGCCACTGGTGCGGTCTCGAACTCATCGGTGACCGCTGCGCCTTCTGCGCCGCGCCGATGAATACGGCGGCCGAACCAGGAGTACGCGCCTTGCCGCGAGGCGCGACGTAACACCCCGCCCCCTTGCGTACGTACGCATCCGACGTCTCACGCACCACCCCGCTCACTGTCCGTAGCCACCCGCACGCAAGCCACCCGCACGCAAGCCACCTGCACGCAAGAACCACGCACTTGCTGCACGATCGATCGAGGTAGGTAGTCCGGCCCATGAATTCACGCCAGCGCCGCGGTGTCATCCTGCTGGTCCTGTCGGTCCTGTGCGCGCTCGGCGCGTTCGCCGGCGTGCTCTCGGTGATCCGCGACGTGAACTCAAAGGTCGGGCCCGAGGTCGAGGCGTACGAACTCAAGACGGACGTCGCGCCCTACAAGGAGCTGGAGCCCGGCCAGTTCAAGAAGGTCGAGATGCCCGAGCGGTGGCTGTCGGACAACGCCGTGACCAGTTTGAGGGAGATCCGGGGCAAGATCGCCGTCACGCAGCTCCGCAAGGGCTCACTGCTGCAGACCGACATGATCGTGAAGCGGCCCCAACTGGAGCCGGGTCAGCAGGAGATCGCGATCATGATCGACGCCGCGACCGGCGTCGCCGGAAAGATCACGCCCGGCTCGACCGTCAACATCTACGCCACTTTCAAGGCCGAGGACGAGAAGGGCGCCGACCAGTCGAAGGTCATCGTGGAGGGCGCGAAGGTCATCGACGTCGGCAAGCTGACCTCGCTCGACGCCGACCCCGACGACGACCGCTCCCGGCGCCGCGAGAGCGAGGCCGTGCCGATCACGTTCGCCCTCGACACCAAGGACGCCCAGCGCGTCGCGTACGCCGAGTCCTTCGCCTCGCACGTGCGGCTCGCGCTCGTCGGGCAGGGAGGCGACGCGGACGTGCCGCGCGGCGACCGTACGTACACCTTGGACGAAGACAAGTGAGCACGAGTCAAGTGAGCACGATGAGGGGGCCACTCATGTACGTTCCCCGGGCCGAGGGAGGCCGCGTGTGACCACCCGAATCCTGCCCGCCGTCGGCGACATGGACGCGGCACGCGCCCTCACCGGCCTCGCCGCGCAGCTCCCGGACGCCGAGCCCGCCGCGCCCGTACCGGACTCCACCGCGCTCCTGGACACCCTCGCCCGCCTCGCCGCCGAGTCCCTCGACGAGCTGCCCGAGGTCGTCCTCGTCCACGAACGCATCGCGCCCGTGCCCGCGCTCGATCTGATCCGCGACCTGGTCCTGCGATTTCCCGCGGTGGGCGTCGTGCTCGTCACCGCCGACACCAGCCCGGCGCTCCTGACCGCCGCGATGGACAGCGGCGCCCGCGGCATCGTCACCTTCCCGCTCGCCTACGACGCCCTCGCCGAGCGGGTGCAGGCCGCGTCCGCCTGGTCGGCGGGGATGCGGCGGCATCTGGGGTCGAGCGCCGTCGAGCTGTACGGCGGCGGGCCGGGCGCCGCCGTCCCCGGGGGCGGACAGGTCGTGGCCGTCGCCGGCGCCAAGGGCGGCGTCGGCACCACCCTGGCCGCCGTCCAGCTCGCCCTCGCCGCGCAGGCCTCCGGCCGCAGCACCGCCCTCCTCGACCTCGACCTCCAGTCCGGCGACGTCGCCTCCTACCTCGACGTACAGTTCCGCCGCTCCGTCGCCGACCTCGCCTCGATCAGCGACATCTCGCCGCGCGTCGTCCAGGACGCGGTGTACGCCCACGAGTCCGGCGTCGGCCTGCTGCTCGCGCCCGCGGACGGCGAGCGCGGCGAGGAGATCACCGACCGCGTCGCCCGGCAGACGGTCAACGCGCTGCGCGGGCGGTACGACGTCGTGGTCGTCGACTGCGGTACGTACGTCACGTCCGCCACCGCCACCGCCATAGAGATGGCCGACCAGGCCGTCCTCCTGGTCACCCCCGACGTGGTGGCCGTGCGCGCAGCCAAACGCATGGTCCGGCTCTGGGACCGGCTCCAGATCCGCAAGGCCGAGGAGACGGTCACGGTCGTCAACCGGGCCGCGCGGGGCACGGAGATCCAGCCGTCGCTCGTCGCCCGCGTCACCGGCGCACGCGCGGCCCGCGCCACGGTCCCGGACGCCCCCAAGGAACTCCAGGCCCCCGTCGACGCGGGCCGCCTCCAGGACCTCGACAGCAAGTCGACCGTCAAGCAGGCGCTGTGGGGGCTCGCGGGCGAACTCGGGCTCGTGGAGCCGGAGTCCGCGGGGCACGGGCGCAAGGGCGGGCGGGGCACCCGGCGCCTCGGCAAGTCCGACCGCGGCGCGGTCACCCTCGAATTCGCCGGGATGTTCCCGCTGGTGCTTGCCGTCATGGGGATTCTGTGGCAGTGCGCTTTGTACGGGTATACGTACTCGTTGGCCGGGAACGCGGCCGATGAGGCGGCTCGGGCCGCGACGGCCGCGTACGCCATGGGTGACGACGGACAGGGTGCCTGCGAGGCTGCCGGGAAGGAACATCTCCCCGGGGCCTGGCAGGACGCCGAGATCTCCTGTGCCCCGGCGGGCGACGTCGTGGAGGCCACCGTCAGGGTGGACGTGCCGCTGTTCTTCCCGGGGGTGGAGACGGGGTGGCGCGTCGACGCGAAGGCGGGGGCGGCGCGCGAGGGGGAGGACTCGCCGTGAGGGACGTGTTGTGGCGTCCGTCCGCCGTCCCGCACGGCTACCGCCGCGTGGTGGGCAGGCTGCCCGCGCCCCGAGCTGTCGGCCCCCGTACCGCAAAGCGCCGCCACCGCTTCGACGACGCCGGCGTCTCCATCCTCGAATTCGCCGGCTACCTCCCCATCCTCCTCATCATCGGCCTCGCCGCCATCCAGCTCGGCCTCGTCGGCTACGCCGCGAACCAGGCCGGTTCCGGCGCGCGCGCCGCCGCCCGGGTCGCCTCGCAGGGCGAGGGCGGCGGGGAGGCGGCGGGCCACGCGGCCATGCACGACAGCCTTGACGCCACCGTCAGCGTCGGCGACGGAAGCGGCGAGACGACCACCGCCACCGTCACCGTCCAAGTCCCCACGCTCCTCCCGTTCGTGGACACCGACTGGAGTGTCGAGAAGTCCGCGACGATGCCCAACGACGACCCCGACGCCGGAGGCTGACCCCCATGAGCCTGCGAGCCCGCATCGCGTCGCCCGCCGACGCCACCGCGCCCAACCGCGACGACAGCCTCGTGGCGACGTACCGCGCGAAGCTCCTCGAAGAGATCGACCTCGCCGAGATGTCGTCCCTGACGGCGTCCGAGCGCCGCGCCCGCCTGGAGCGCGTCCTCAACCACATCATCAGCCGCGAGGGCCCGGTCCTCTCCTCCGCCGAGCGCGCCCACCTGGTCCGCCGCGTCGTCGACGAGGCGCTGGGCCTCGGCGTGCTCGAACCGCTCCTCGCCGACGCCTCCATCACGGAGATCATGGTCAACGGCCCCGACTCGATCTTCGTGGAGCGGTCGGGCCGGGTCGAGCAGCTCCCGCTGCGCTTCGCCTCCGAGGACCAGCTCATGCAGACGATCGAACGCATCGTCTCCACCGTGAACCGTCGCGTCGACGAGTCGAACCCCATGGTCGACGCCCGTCTGCCCACCGGCGAACGCGTCAACGTCATCATCCCGCCGCTGGCCCTGACCGGCGCGACCCTCACCATCCGCCGCTTCCCGCGCGCGTACACGCTGCCCGAACTCATCGGCCTCGGCTCGCTCGACGAGCACATGCTGATGCTGCTCGCCGCGTTCGTACGCGCCCGCTTCAACATCATCGTCAGCGGCGGCACGGGCTCCGGCAAGACGACGCTCCTCAACGCCCTGTCCGGCCTGCTCCCCGCCCACGAACGCATCATCACCATCGAGGACTCCGCGGAACTCCAGCTCCAGCAGGACCACGTGATCCGCCTGGAATCCCGGCCCCCCAACGTCGAGGGCAAGGGCCAGATAACGATCCGCGACCTCGTACGCAACTCCCTGCGCATGCGCCCCGACCGCATCATCGTCGGCGAGGTCCGCGGCGGCGAGACCCTCGACATGCTGCAAGCCATGTCCACCGGTCACGACGGCTCGCTCGCCACGGTCCACGCCAACACGGCCGAGGACGCGCTGACGCGGCTCCAGACCCTGGGCTCCATGTCGGAGGTCCAGGTCCCCTTCGAGGCCCTGCGCGACCAGATCAACTCGGCCGTGGACGTGGTCGTCCAGCTCGCCCGGCACGCCGACGGCTCCCGCAAGGTCGCCGAGATCGTGCTCCTGGTCAGCCACGGCCGCCAGCAGTTCCGCATCGCGCCCGTGACTCGCTTCGTACCGCGCCCTGTCGGCCCGGACCGCATCGTCCACGGCTACTTCGAGCATCTGCCGCTGCCGCGGCCGATCGCGGAGAAGCTGTACGTCGCGGGGGAGCCGGTGCCGCCCGCGTACGGGGTCGCCGGGGCCATCGACGTACTGAACACCAGGGAAGCGATCGGCTGATGAACACGAACACGCGGACGGACATGAGCATGAGGAAAGCGACCGGCTGATGGACAACCCCACGCTGCTGGCCCTGGGGGCCACGCTCCTCACCGGCACGCTGGCCGTCGCCGGACTCCAGACGTACGCGTCCGGGCGCGCCCAGCGCCGGGCCCTTGAGGACCGCCTGTCGGGCGAGGGCTCCCGGCCGGCCCTGGAGGGCGGCGGCCGCGTACGCCGCTTCACGGCCGTCGACCGCCGTCTGCGCCGCACCCGTCTGGGCCGCGAACTCCAACTACGTCTGTCCGCGACCGGCCTGGACCTGACCCCCGGCGAGTTCTTCACGTACGTCATGGCGGTCGTGGCCGCCCTCTGGCTGATAGCGACCGCCTCCCTCGCCCCCTTCTTCGGCCCCATCGCCGGGGTCGTGGCGGTCTGGGGCGCCGTCGTCTTCCTCAACTGGCAACGCCAGAAGCGCATCGAGGCCTTCATCAACCAGCTCCCCGACGTCGCCCGCATCCTCGCGAACGCGACAGCGGCGGGCCTGGCCCTGCGCACCTCCCTGGCGATGGCGGCGGAGGAGCTGGAGGCCCCCGCGGGCGAGGAGCTCTCCCACGTGGCGCACCAGCTCACCCTCGGGCGCTCGATCGACGACACCCTGGAGGAGCTGGCGCAACGCCTCCCGTCCCGCGAGTTGATAGTCCTCGTAACGACGCTGGTCCTGTCGAACAAAGCGGGCGGATCGGTGGTCAACTCCCTCCGCAACCTCACGCAGACCCTGGAGGACCGCAAGGAGACGCGGCGTGAGGTCCGCACGATGCTCTCGGAGGTCCACGCCACCGCCTTCACAGTCCCGCTCCTGGGCCTGGGCTCCCTCCTCCTGATCAACTCCTCGAACGAGGGCGCCCTGGAGCGCGTGACGGGCTCGCCCCTCGGCCAGACCCTGATCCTGATCTCGCTCGGCCTCTACGCCGTCGGCTTCTTCGTGATCAGGCGCCTCGGAAAGATCGAGGTGTGACGTGACCGCACTACTGCTCGCCGCAGTGATGGGCCTGGCCGTGGCCGGCGCCGCGCAGGGCATCCGCATGTACCGCGCGGAGGCGAAACTCCCGGCGGACCTGGCGGTGGCCCTGGAGGTGGGCGCGTCACGCGTCTCGGTGGCGGGCGGGGCGGTGGACCGCCTGGGCATGCGATTCGCGCCACTCGTCCTGCGCCTCATGGGCCCGAAGCGCGTCACCGCCAAACGCCGCCGCATCGACATGGCGGGCAACCCCGGCGGCCTCACCATCGACCGCTACGCGGCCCGCCGCGCGGTGTACGGAGTCTTCGGCGCCGTCCTGGGCCTGATCTTCCTCACCAACTCCCAACCCCTCTTCGCGGCCATGACCTTCGTCTTCGGCGCGGTGGCGGCGGACGCCCTGATCTGGCAGGCCATCCGCGAACGCCGCGAGGTCATCGACCGCACGCTCCCCGACTTCCTGGACGTCCTGGCCGTCGTCGTCTCCGCGGGCCTCGGCTTCCGGCAGGCCCTGGACCGCGTGGCCGAGAAGTACGAGGGTCCGTGGGCCGACGAACTCCGCATCACCCTCCGCCAGATGGACATGGGCGTCAGCCGCCGCCAGGCCTTCGACGAACTACGCAAACGCAACTCCTCGGAGCAGGTGGCCCAGTTCGTCTCCGCCCTCCAACAGGGCGAGGAACTCGGCTCCCCGATCGCCGAAACCCTGATCCAACTCGCGACCGACATGCGCCGCACAGACGCCCAGAACTCCCGCCGCCGCGCCGCGAAAACAATCCCGAAGGCGACGATGGTGACGCTTGTGTTCATGCTTCCGGCGACGATGATCCTGATCGCCTCCGGGATGTTTCTGGGGTCGGGGTCGGACTTCGGGTCGATTCTGGGGAAGTAGACGTGGCGGAATGTGACCGCTAGTTGCCTTCGCCGTGGTGGTGCGAGGCGGCGTTGGCCACCACACCGGCGAGCAGGCATGCCACCGCCAAGGCGAGGACCGTTCCGTGCAGGACTGTGTACCTGTCGGGTCGCGGGAGCATGGGAAGAACCACACCGAGCGCCACCGCGTACAACAGGAAGCGGCCTCCCCACACATCCCCGAAGTTGAGAGCTGTCATGCAGGCATCGGTGTAGGACGAGCGCTCGCCACACCTCACCGTCGTACCCGTCGGTGCCCATGGATACGATCCCCCACCACACCAACGTCGGCGGCAGGGCGAGCCAGAACACGATGACCGGCCACCTGCGGCCAAAGCCGCCGTGTGGCGGGCGAACTCGCGTCGGCAGCCGAATCCGGCCGTTCACGCTGGGGCCAAGGCCAATGCTTGGGTACGGTTGGCGTTCGTGAACACGGCGATGGTCTAACGGTCCGACAGCTACCGGGGGTTGATCATGACGCACGACTTCGGCGAGGAGTGGGCCCAACTCAAGCAGGACGCCCTGGACCGGCGTGCGGCGGAGGCGCCGATGCAGCTCGCACAGGCTGATGGCACGTCTCCCGCACCAGGTGCGAGCATGGGTGGACCGCCCGACCTGGGCCTGTCGGACGGCCCCATACGTAAGAAGGCGGGAGACTTCCGCGTCGTGAAGTCCGACGCTCGTGACCGCTCCAGGATGGACGACTGCGAAGCGGTGGGCAGGACGCACTCAAGCTGGGCGGCGGGTGCCGCGAGCAAGGACTGCGTAGGCGCGTGGCAGCGGCACCTCCACAAGCTCGGTGACCGCGTCGAGGAGGCGACGGCGGGGCTTACCAAGGCGATGGACCACCAAATCAGTGAGGATGGCTCGGTCGCGGCGCGCCTCAGGGCGGCGGGTAGCTGGCTGGAGAAGGCCTGATGGCGCGCCTGGTCCTGAAGGAGCAACGGTGATATCCGTAAAGGAGTTGGACGAGGCGAAGCCGCAACAGTGGCGGGACGCGGCTGACGACGCACTCCGCGCGGCGAAACAGTGCACGACGATCGCTGACTACGCCCGTGACGAGATTGCCAGCACCGTCAAGTCGAACTGGTCCGGGGAAGCGGGTCGTGCGGCTCGCGCGAAGTTCGTCAAGCACGCGGATGACTACGAGGCGGCGGAGATCGCGCTGAAGGCCATGGCCAACGCGTACGACGACCTGGCGGAGGTCATCAGGGACGCCCAGCGCGATTTGCGCAGCGGTCTCGATTACGCGGCCAGGCATGGCCTGAAGGTCTACCCCAGCGGCCGTGTGGAGCTCGCTCAGCCGATTGCCAGCGAGCCGGGTGCTGACAAGTACGAGTCCGAGGCCGACGCACATGTCCAGCACGCCCATGAGGTCGTTTCCGATGCCTTGGTGAAGGCGTCTCGCGCTGACATAGAGATTGCGGGTCGGCTCCGCACGATCGAGGGCCTCACCGCTGTGTCGGACCCCAAGGTCGCCCGCCAGGCCTTGGAGCCGGGTAGCCCTCTCGGCATCGCCCTGCGTCTGACAGGCGGCTTGGACGGCGTGCATCGCATCAACGTCCCGCCAGCCGTGCTCGCCGCCGTGGACAGAGCTTCCAAGGAAACGGGGGTGAGCCGCAAGCTGCTGCTGGCCACGCTGTGGCAGGAGCAGCAGTGGTACCAGAACTATGACCGCGGCCTGCGCAGTCCATTGAGCGAGTTGTGGCGGGTCGGTGAGTGGATGGCGGCTTCGACGTTCAAGTCGGACAAGTCGCTTGGGATCACGCACATGAAGCTTGAGACGGCACGCCAAGTCCTACGGGAGTACCCTGGTCAATTCAGGCTCGAGGACGGGCGGTTGCTCCGTGACGTGAGTGATACGGAGCTGGCTGCGAAGATCGAGGGAAACCCCGAGCTTGACGTGCGGTTGAGTGCCTACCTCCTGAAATACAAGGGCGAGGATCCGCAGGGTTCCGACAGCGACAAGCAACTCTTCACGCTCTACTCGGCAGACACTTCTCAGGTCCGCAGCTACAACGAGCGATACGGCGACGAATCCGACTATCGTGACGGCGACATCAAGCGGCGGGGTAACAACTGGGACAGGATCGAACCGCACATTGACGATGCCATAGCTTGGAGGAACTTGACCGAAAAGGAACGGGAAGACGCTATGGCCCAGCTGCAGGCGCAGACGCCGGGCCGACAGGTCTCCCTGGATCCGATCTATGGTCATCAGCCGGTCGGCGAGGGCGGTCCGGGCCTCATTCCGTCGGCACCCACTTCGCCGGGCGCTCCCGGCCGTGGTACTCCTGCCCCGAGTCCGCTTCCGGCCCCTGTGCCACCGGAAGGCGGCGACCGATGAGGAAGCTCATACTCTCGCTGTGTGCGGTGCTCACACTGTTTGTGCTCGTCGCTTGCGACAGCGTGAAGACGCACAACCCAACTCCGGTTTCGATGCCGAGCGGCGTGCCCAAAGGTCCTCAATTTACCAAAGCGGACGACGTGGTGGTGGCGCTGGCCAAGGAAGGCATCGGATGCGAGATTCTGCGGCGCAGTCCGGGCGGCCTCGATTGTGCGGCCAATATCGACGGTGCGAAGGTGGAGGTTGAGATCTCTGTTTTCTCGGGAAAGATGAGGAAATATCTTACCGACTCCATCGCTGCTCGGCGTGAACCCCCCGTTCCGCAGACTCTTGTAGCCGCAGGGAATTGGTATATCTGGGTGCGGGGCACGGCGAGAGTCCCGTCCGCTGCTCCCGCGATCGCCAAGGCCCTCGACGCCGTGGTCCTGAAGCCCAAGGGGCCCAAGACCCCGAAGTATCCGCTCCCCAGGATCCCTGAAAAGCCGCGGTACAAGCACGTGAACGACCTCGCCGACGCGCTCGACAAGTCCGTGGGATGCAAACAGCGGAAGACACACTCTGTCGGAAGTTTGGAGTGCCGTACGGCGGTGCCGGGATCGAGAGGGTGTGCGGTTCTGTCCCTCCACGAGACGACCGCACGGCGGGATGCGGTGCTGCGCGAGGCGATCAAGCACCGGGGCGTACCCGCGCAGTTGGTCACGGCGGGGAACTGGACGATCAACTTGTGCCAGAAGGGGCTCGGGACCGAGATCGCGCGGGAGCTCGGCGGGGTCCAGGTGTCGTACGACGGCAGGTAACCGCGAGTTGCGCGAAACGTCGTAGCGGGTGCAACCCGGTGTGGGACAGTCGGCCGAGGAGGCGTTCGGCTGTCGCTCTTCCTGCGCCCCTCCTCCTGTGGTGCATGGTGACCTTGGCGGGAGGGGAGGGAACACGCCAACTTGCTTGTCCGGGTGTGAGTTGGTCGCACAGAGTCTCTGCCGGTGCACGTGTTGTGGCGTACCTTGCCCCTGGCGGCAGTGGCGTTGGTATCGGCAAGGGCAGCGGTATCCCCGTGGATACCAGTTGAAAGAGAAGGGTCGTCCGTCGTGTTGAAGGATCGCGTGCTGGGGGCGTGGGTGACGTGGACGCTGGCAGTGTCCGCCCGGATGAGCCGGGTCCGCGGGAGCGCGGGCGACCGGGGGGCGGGGTTCGTGGAGTATGCGGGGCTGATGATTCTGATCGCCGGGATCTACACGCTGATCGACGGGTTGGCGTTGGACAACAAGATCTCGCAGGCGATCAGCAAGGCTGTCGGAAACGTCATCGGCGGCTGACACTTGTTCGACTGAGGGACGACCAGGGGTCGACGCTGCCCCTCTACATCTGGCTGACGGGAATCCTGCTCTTTGCCGCGCTGGCGTTCTTCGCCTTCGCCCAGGGTGCATCGGCGCGAAACGGTGCCCAATCGGCGGCGGATGCCGCGGCGTTGGCGGCCGCCCAGGAAGCCCGAGACGAGTTGACCGAGGGTTTGGGCAGGGCGATCGCAGCCGGTGACGGCGACGAGTGGCTTGACTGGCTGGATGGGGACATGGCCATCCCGGCGGGGGAGGCCGAGGGCGCGGCCGATGAGCTGGCAGCCGAGAACGACTCCAACGTCACCGGCTTCATGCCGGACGAAGTGAACGGATACCCGGGCTACTGGGTGGAGGCCACCACCAACTACACCGTGGGGGACTCGATCATCCCGGGCACAGAGACGATGCATGCCAAGGCCAGGGCGACCGCAGTCATCAAGCCACGTTGCGGTCTCGGCGAGTCTGCGGACCCGGAGAAGGTCGTGGAGTTCATCTGCGACGGTGATGATGAGTCGACCGAGATAGACCCGGACGACTTCGACCCGGAGGACCTGCCGGACGCGTCCGATCTGTTTGCCGTGCACCTGGCCAAGTAACAAGCGAGCGACGAGAAGAGGAAGCCGTAGCAATGAAACTTCGGCGCACCAGGACGACCCGCAAGGCAATGACCGCCGTGGCGATCACGACTGGGCTGGTCCTCATGGTGGCCGGCTGCGGCGGCGGAGGTGATGACGACAAGTCCGGTTCGGACAAGAACACATCGTCGGCGTCGAGCGGGAGTGGTAGTGACCGGCAGGACGAGGAGTCGAAGGCTCCCACCGAGGACCAGCCACTGGCCGAGGTAAAGGCTGACGGCGTCACCATGGTGGTCAACTCGGCCCAGCGGGATGAGGGCGGTTTCGTCACTGTCGCAGGCAAGGTCACCAACACCTCCGGCGAACTCTGGACCGGTGCCCAATGGCGGGGTGATGAACTGGAGTTGCAACGGAACGGCGGTTCCGTGGCGGGGGCAAGCCTTGTTGATGGTGAGGGAAGGAAGAAGTATCTGGTCCTGCGGGACACCAGCGGCCGCTGCCTGTGCACCAAATTCGAGGGCGGTGTCGAATCGGGCCAGACGGTCGACTGGTTCGCTCAGTTCCCCGCCCCGCCGGAGAAGGTCAGCAAGCTGACATTCCAAGTCGGCTCTATGCCTCCGGCCCCAATCGAGCTCTCCGAGGGCGAGTGACCATGACCCCCACCCGCACGTTGGCGGTGGCCACTACCCTCACGGCCTTCTTCCTCCTCACAGTCACCCCTGCCTGGGCCGACGACGACCCCTCCACGCCCCCCGGCTCCTCCACTACCTCTCCGCCTCCAGAAATCGACGACAACAGCCCCGGTCTCAAGCTCGGCGACGGCGCCACCCTCGCGCCCGCCAAGGTCCTGGACATCAAGTCCGTGGTCGAAGACATGGGGGGCGAGGAGCGCCGGGAGGACACCGGCACCGATGTGAAGTTCGCGCTCCAGGCGGAGGTCCTCTTCCCCAAGGACAGCTCCAAGCTGAACCCCGAAGCGGCAGCCCGCATCAGGGCGATCGCCGAGGAGGCCAAGACCCAAAAAGCCACAGACGTACGCGTCTTCGGCTTCACGGACAACCTCGGCTCGTACGGCCACGGCAAGAAACTCTCCAAGGACCGCGCCGAGGCAGTCCACGACGAACTGGCCAACCACCTGGGCCCGGAAGTCACGTACGCCGTGCGCGGCTACAGCGAGGACTATCCGATCGCGGACAACGGCTCGGAGGAGGGCCGCAAGAAGAACCGACGGGTGGAGGTTTCGTTCCCGCGGGGTGGGGGCGGGGGTGCCTCGGCGGAGGGCGGCCGCTGATTCATGGCGCGGCGGCTCACAGCAGGTGGTCGGCCTTGCCCGCCTTGATGTCGCGGATGAGGGTCGCGAGGGCTTCGCGGGTGTCGGTGAGGTACGTGTGTTCTGCGCCGGCGAGGGTTATGTAGGCGTTGCCTTCGTCGTCGGTGCCCAGGCGGAAGCAGTTGTTGCCTTCGCCGCAGAAGGGCTCTTCCCAGTGGATCCCGGCCACGGTTTCTCCCTGCTCTCAGAGTTCGCGCGCGACCTTGTGGATGAGGTCACGTGATGCCGCGGGCGACAGCGCCGCGTCGTCCCACCAGTCAAGGTGAGAACGGTACTTGGTGAGCTGTGCCTCGGCATGAGTGAATTCCGGCCCGTGTGCGGAGTCCAGCTGCACGGTGTCGAGCTGGGGCACAACTCCATCCGCGTACAGCAATGCGTGCCCGGCGCCCGGAAACGCGCCGATGCTCGTCGGTATGACGCGGACCTCGACGTTCTCGCGCTCGGCGACGGTGGCCAGTCGCGTGAGTTGCTTACGTGTCACGTCGGCGCCCCCGAACGGCATACGCAGCGCGACTTCGTGGACGTACGCAACGTAGGCGAAAGGCCGTGGACGCTCGAGGACCTGCTGGCGGTCCATGCGGTGGGCGACCCGCAGCTCGACTTCCAGACGGGTCAGAGGCGGGAGTACGGCGGTGAAGATCGCGCGGGCGTAGTCCTCGGTCTGGAGCAGACCCGGTACGTGCAGGACCTGGGCAGTGTGTACGCGCGCGGCGTGCCACTCCAACTCGGCGATGTTCAGCAGCCCGGGTGGCAGTGCGCCCCGGTGCTTCTCCCACCAGCCGCGTTCCTTGCTCTCGGCCATCGCGACCAGCCCGTCCACATAACTGTCGTCGGCACAGGCGTAGTTGCGGGCCAGCGTGCGGATGCGCTCTACAGAGACGGGGCGGATGCCCGACTCGATGTCGGAGAGCCGCGTCCGGTCGATTCCGAGCAGCCCGGCGGCGTACTCCGTGGTGGCTCCCGCCGCGACGCGCATCCTGCGCAGCTCGGCACCCAGGCGCTTCTGCCGCTCTGTCGGCGTGGTTCTGGTCGGCATGCCGCCCCTTCATGTGGGCGGTGGTGCCGGGGGAGGGGGCGCGGGCGTACGGCATGGTCTGAGCGGTTGGGCCCGCCTGGATGCGCTGACCCGGCACCTGCCGTCCGGCCGCACGTAGAATCAAGCCCAACGAACCTGATATCAGGCGGAGTTGGCATGGCTCAGGGAGGCATGCGGCGATGGACGGCAGTACGTTGGGCGCGCTGTTACCGGTCGTCATTCTCGTGGTGTCGTTCGTCGGCTATTGCCTGGTCGATCTCGCCAGGGCCGACGCGGCGCGGCACTTGCCGAAGTGGCTGTGGGCCGTCATCTGTGTGGCGTCGGTGCCGCTGGGCGGCATCCTCTATCTCTCCATCGGCAGAGCCCATCGATGAGCGTGGGGCGGGCCGCGCTCACGAGCGCGGGACTTTCGCGTGACTTCGGCGGCGTCGGTGTCTTCGACGTCGATCTCCACATCGACCGCGGCAGCGTCTACGGGCTCGTCGGGAGAAACGGAGCCGGCAAGACGACGCTGCTGTCGATGCTGGCCGGTCTGGAGAAGCCTGACAGCGGCCTCGTAAAACTCGACGGCACCACCGTTTCGATGTGCCCCGATGTTCCGGAATTCGAGCCTTGGCTCACCGCTTTGGAGGTCGTGGAACTCTCCGCGGGGTTGGGGGCGCCACGACGGTCCGGTGTGCGTGAACAGGCGCTGTGTGATGCCGCGCTGCGCGATGCCGCGCTGCGCGTACTGTCCCGCGTCGGAATGGAGTCGGCCGCCCGGCGCCGGGTCGGCGGCTTCTCGCGGGGGATGCTGCAGCGCCTGAGCCTGGCCGCCGCCCTCGTCGTACGGCCGGATCTCCTGATCCTCGACGAACCGACGTCCGGCCTGGACCCCGAGGGGCGCCGCACGATCCTCGACCTTGTCCGGGACCTGAAGCAGGAGTCGACGATCATTCTCTCCAGCCACATCGTTCACGACGTGGAGAGCGTGTGCGATGCGCTGGGGCTGCTGGACGGAGGGCGGCTCGTGCTGCAGGGGCGCACCGCCGACATCCTCGACGCGCATGCCCGCCCGGTGTGGCGCCTCCAGTCACGCAGCTCCCGTGAGGCGCGCATTCTCGCCGCGGCGTTGCGGGCGGAGGAATGGACCCTGTCCGTCGAACCGGCCAGTGAGTTCGGCCTACTCGTCGAGGCGGCTTCCGTTGAAGCCGGGGAACGGGGAATTCCCCAGGTGGTTTCCCGCGAGGGGTGCGCCCTCGCCGGGCTCACGGCCCTGGACTCCGACCTCGAAAGCATCCTCCTGTCGGTGTCGTCGGCGTCAGCGTCAACGGTGGCATCGATGACCGGCGGTGGCACCCGCACCTGGCGGGGCCCATGACGCTGTGGCAATTGGAAATCGCCCGACTCCTCCGCACGCGCCGCGCCCTCGTCCTCGCGGCCCTCTTCACCTTCCTCGGCTGCACCGCCCCGCTCCTGGAGCACTACGCCGCCGACATCTTGGCGAGCGCCACATCGGACGGAGTGCGCGTCGAGCTTCCGCCGCCCACCCCGGCGGACGGGATTGCTTCGTACGAGAGCAACGCGCAGCAACTCGGTCTGATCGGCGTGGTCGTGGTGGCGTCGTCCGCGCTCTGTTTCCACGCCCGCCCGCAGGCCTTCGTCTTCTACCGGATGCGAGTCGCGAGACGACGGGACATGGTCGTTCCTCGCTATGTCGTGGTCGTCGGGGCGTGCGTCGCCGCCTATCTGCTGGGGCTTTTCGGTGCTTGGTACGAGACCACGTTGCTCATCGGCGATCCAGGCGTTCCCCGCACGCTCGCTCACGGCGGGCTGATGTCGCTCCATCTGGCATTCGTCGTTGCTGGAGTCGCCTTCATCGCCTCCTTCTTCCGGAGCGTTCTCGCCTCGGTCGGCTCTTCCCTGGGGGTTTATCTGGTGGCTCTTCCGGCCCTGTCCGTGGTGGACTTCGTGGAGCCGTGGACTCCGCAGGCACTCGCCGACAGCGCTGCCCCTCTGGTCTCGGGGAGCGACGGGCTCGGCCACTACGTCGTGCCCGCCGCGGTGTCCGCAGGACTGACGGTGCTGCTTCTCGCCGTGTCGATCCAACGGGTGCAGACGTCCGCGAGGAGCAGGGACCGTTCGGCAGGCTCCATCCCGGAATGACTGGGGTGGCCGGGATGAGTGGAATGATCGTTCTGTGACGCAGCGTACGAGCAGCAGCGGCCCCCGCGGCCCCCGCACCTTCGACGACCTCGTCGCCGAAGCCGAAGCCGCCCCCGTCGCAGGCTGGGACTTCTCCTGGTTCGAAGGGCGGGCCACCGAGGCGCGGCCCTCGTGGGGGTACGCGCGGGCCATGGGGGAGCGGCTCGGGCGGGCCGAAGCGGCGCTCGACATCCAGACCGGCGGCGGGGAGGTCCTCGCCTCCGCGCCCGCGCTGCCCCCGCTCGCCGCCGCCACCGAAGGGTGGCCGCCCAACGTCGCCAAGGCCGCCGCCCTGCTGCACCCGCGCGGTGTGGTCGTCGTGGCCTCGCCCGAGGACGCGCCGCTGCCGTTCGCGGACGGGGTGTTCGACCTCGTCACCAGCCGGCATCCGGTGACACCGCACTTCCGCGACATCGCGCGCGTACTGCGGACCGGCGGTACGTACTTCGCCCAGCACGTGGGGCCCGCCAGCGTCTTCGAGCTCGTCGAGTACTTCCTGGGGGAGCAGCCCGCGGACGTCCGGGGCGCGCGGGACCCGGAGGGGGAGCGGCGGGCGGCCGAGGCCGCCGGGCTCGACGTCGTCTCGCTGCGGGCCGAGCGGCTGCGGATGGAGTTCTACGACATCGGCGCCGTCGTCCACTTCCTGCGCAAGGTGGTGTGGATGGTCCCGGGCTTCACCGTCGACGCCCATCGTCCGCGCCTGCGCGAGCTGCACGAGCGGATCCAGGACGAGGGGCCGTTCGTCGCCCACAGCACACGGCATTTGTTCGACGCCAGAAAGCGGTAGCCAGAAAGCGGTAGCCAGGAAGCGGTAGCCCGCGGGCGCGTGCTCGGGGGTACTGTCGGTTCGGTAAGTGTGCGGACGTACGTCGACGGGGAGTTGGACATGGGCAAGGGCAAGGGACCGTACCTCTGCGGCCTGGACGCGGCCGTCGACGTCGTCGGCGGCAAGTGGAAGCCGCTGATCCTGTGGGCGCTGTACGCGGGTCGGACGCTCCGCTTCGGTGAGCTGCGGCGGCACGTGCCCGGCGTCAGCGAGAAGATGCTGATCCAGCAGCTCCGCGAGATGGAAGCCGACGGCATCGTCCACCGCGAGGTCTACCGCGAGGTGCCGCCCAAGGTCGAGTACTCCCTCACCGAGCTCGGCGAGACCCTGAACAAGGCCCTGGAACCCCTCGGCCTCTGGGGCGACAAGCACATGGAGCGACTGGTGGCCCGCCAGGCGGAGAAGATCGAGCAGTCCGCCTGAGGCAACCACCCGCCAACTCGCGGCAATTCGGGCATTCCGACCCCGCCTCGCCACTTGATTCCGCATCGTTATCGAGACTGGCTCGATTCCACCCCGTCGTTCCCGTAGGTTCGGACCAACGCTAATTCGCGCGAGCAAAGCAGTGCGGACGGTGCCGCGCAGTGGAGGGGGCTGCGCGGCCTCGCGCACCCGCCGGAGGCCCGCAGTGCACGCCCCGGCCCCGGCCGCCGTCAAGCTCGCGCCCCTCGCCTGCGTCACCCTTCGGGAGTACCGCCTTCCGCGACCGGATCCCGTCAAGAGGGCCGAAATCCGGTGGGAGGACAGGCTCAGGCAGTCGCCGGGTGACTTCGGAGCGTAGTTGTGGCACGCCGATGCACCCCGAACCACTTACGAAGGGTTATGGTGGAAACCCCCCCTCGGGCCGGTCCGTCTCCCCCCCACGGACCGGCCCGTTTTTTTGCGCCCACGAGTGCGCCGCGAACGCGCCGCCGGACGGCACGCGAACGGCGCCCGTTTCAGCCCCTCGCGGGGTGGCCCAGGGCGCCCCCACCAGGCCTAGGCCCGCCCGGCCCAGATGTTCGTCCCCTCAGTCGACACCGCGAACGCGTCGATCTCCTTCAGCTCCTCGTCCGTGAGCTTCGGACCCGACAGCGCCGCCACGTTCTCCTCCAGCTGCTTCACGCTGGAGGCGCCGATGAGGGCGGACGTCATGCGCTCATCACGAAGGACCCAGTTCAGGGCCAGTTGCGCGAGCGACTGACCGCGGCGGGCGGCGATGTCGTTCAGGCCATTGAGACGGCGTACGACCTCGTCGCTGAGGAGGTCCGGGTCGAGGGACTTGCCCTGGGTCGCGCGCGAGCCCTCGGGGATGCCCTTCAGATACTTGTTCGTCAGCAGGCCCTGGGCCAGCGGGACGAAGGAGATGCAGCCCATGCCCGCCGTCTCCAGGGTGTCGAGCAGGCCGTCGTCCTCGGTCCAGCGGTTGATCATCGAGTACGAGGGCTGGTGGATGAGGGGACGTACGCCCATCTCCGTCAGCAGCCGGGCCGCCTCCGCGGTCTGCTCGCTGCTGTACGACGAGACACCCACGTACAGCGCCTTGCCCTGCTGGACCGCGGACGCGAGCGCGCCCATCGTCTCCTCCAGCGGGGTGTCCGGGTCGAAGCGGTGCGAGTAGAAGATGTCGACGTAGTCCAGGCCCATGCGCTCCAGGGACGCGTCGAGCGAGGACAGCAGGTACTTGCGGGAACCCCACTCGCCGTACGGCCCGGGGTGCATGAGGTAGCCCGCCTTGGTCGAGATGACCAGCTCGTCCCGGTAGGAGGCGAAGTCCTGGGCGAAGAGCTTGCCGAAGTTGAGCTCCGCGCTGCCGGCCGGCGGCCCGTAGTTGTTCGCCAGGTCGAAGTGCGTGACGCCCAGGTCGAAGGCGCGGCGCAGGATCGCGCGCTGCGAGTCGAGGGCGCGGTCGTCGCCGAAGTTGTGCCACAGGCCGAGCGAGACGGCCGGCAGACGCAGGCCGCTGCGGCCGCTGCGGCGGTACTCCATGGAGTCGTAACGGTCCGTTGCCGCGAGATATGCGGAGGTGTCGTTCATGAGGACGAAGCTACTTCAGGGAACCGCGACGTGGCTCGCACGCGTGTACTCACAGGGCCCGTGCCGGAAACGGAATGCGGGCCGCACCCCGGATCGGGAGGCGCCCGCGCAGCGGTACGCTTTCGCCTTCGGGGACTGCCGTCTGTATGGAGGGGCTGACACAAGTGAAGCTGCGCGACCTGGTGTACGGACTCTACGCACGCCGGGTGGAAGGCCGCCTCGACCACGACCAGGTGCCCAAGCACATCGGTGTCATCCTCGACGGCAACCGCCGCTGGGCGAAGGCCTCCGGCGGCACCACCGCCGAGGGCCACCAGGCGGGCGCGTACAAGATCGAGGAGTTTCTCGGCTGGTGTGCCGAGACCGACGTCGAGGTCGTCACGCTGTGGATGCTGTCCACGGACAACTTCGACCGCCCCGAGGAGGAGCTCGGCCCGCTCCTCGGCATCATCGAGGACACCGTCCGCAGCCTCGTCGACGACGGCCGCTGGCGCGTCCACCACGTGGGCGCCCTCGACCTGCTGCCCTCGCGCACCCAGGGCGTACTGAAGGAAGCGGAACAGGCCACCCACACCCGCACCGGAATACTCGTCAACGTCGCCGTGGGCTACGGCGGCCGCCAGGAGATCGCCGACGCCGTCCGCTCCCTGCTGCTCGACCACGCCGAGCGCGGCACCGCGATCGAGGACGTCGCCGAGAGCGTCGACGTCGAGCAGATCTCCAAGCATCTTTATACGAGTGGTCAGCCCGACCCCGACCTGGTGATCCGGACGAGTGGTGAACAGCGCCTGTCGGGCTTCATGCTCTGGCAGTCCGCTCACTCCGAGTACTACTTCTGCGAAGTCTTCTGGCCGGCCTTCCGCAAGGTGGACTTCCTGCGTGCGCTGCGTGATTACGCCGCGCGCCACCGCCGTTACGGCGGATGACACCAGCGCCCCGATGAGGTCACGGTAACCAGGAGTTAACCAACGCGCCGTCATATGCCATGGCATGGCTGCGCTTGTTCGAGGGAATACCACTTGCAGGTCGGCGTCCGATTCACGGACGCCGGATCTCAGCGGACGGCACGGGGCCGTCCGCCCGGGAGGCCCTTTGCACCAGGACGACCGCGCGCCGAGCGCGGACGACAGGGAGGGCCGGTGTTCGGCCCGCGCAGGGTGGCCAGATCACCGGCCCAGTTCCCTCCGTCGCTCCCCGACCTCATCCGAGGGGGTACGTCCTTCCGTGGTGACCAGCACAAAGCGCCAGCAAGGCCGGCGCACCTATGTTCTTGACACCAGCGTTCTGCTCGCCGACCCGAACGCCCTGTCCCGCTTCGACGAGCACGAAGTCGTGCTGCCGATCGTCGTCGTGACGGAGCTCGAGGCCAAGCGACACCATCCCGAGCTCGGCTACTTCGCCCGGCAGGCCCTGCGCCTGCTCGACGACTGCCGGATCCGCTTCGGGCGCCTGGACGCGCCGATCCCGATCGGCGAACTTGGCGGCACGCTGCGCGTCGAGCTCAACCACTCCGACCCCGGCGTGCTCCCGGCGGGTTACCGCCTGGGCGACAACGACTCACGCATCCTCGCGGTGGCGCGCAACCTCCAGGCGGAGGGGTATGACGTCACGGTCGTCTCCAAGGACCTGCCGCTCAGAATCAAGGCATCGTCCGTCGGCCTCCTCGCCGAGGAGTACCGCGCGGAACTCGCCATCACGGAAGCATCCGGCTGGACCGGAATGTCCGAGCTGACGCTCTCCGGCGAGCAGGTGGACCTCCTCTTCGAGACGGAGACCCTGTACGTCCCCGAAGTGTCCGAACTGCCCGTGCACACGGGCCTGACCATCCAGTCCGAGCGGGGGAAGGCACTCGGCCGCATCACACCCGAGGGCAACGTCCGTCTCGTACGCGGAGATCGCGAGGCGTTCGGCATCAAGGGCCGCAGCGCCGAGCAGCGCATCGCGCTCGACATGCTCCTCGACCCGGAGGTCGGCATCATGTCGATGGGCGGGCGCGCGGGCACCGGCAAGTCGGCGCTCGCGCTGTGCGCGGGTCTTGAGGCCGTGCTCGAACGGCGCCAGCACCAGAAGGTGATGGTGTTCCGGCCGCTGTACGCGGTCGGCGGGCAGGAGCTCGGCTATCTGCCGGGCACCGAGGCCGAGAAGATGGGGCCCTGGGCGCAGGCCGTCTTCGACACCCTCGGGTCGGTGGCGGGCAAGGAGGTCATCGAGGAGGTCTCGGCGCGCGGCATGCTGGAGGTCCTTCCGCTCACGCACATCCGGGGCCGCTCGCTGCACGACGCGTTCGTGATCGTGGACGAGGCCCAATCCCTGGAGCGGAACGTTCTGTTGACCGTTCTGTCCAGGATCGGGGCGAATTCCCGAGTCGTACTGACCCATGACGTCGCCCAGCGCGACAACCTCCGGGTGGGGCGGTACGACGGAGTGGTCGCCGTCATCGAGAAACTGAAGGGGCATCCGCTCTTCGCGCACGTCACCCTCACCCGGTCCGAGAGGTCGCCGATCGCGGCGCTTGTGACCGAAATGCTGGAGGACGTGCAGATCTGACCGATCCCGCCCGCTTGAGTAACATCGAGCAACTTCACCGTGTTTACGGGGTAGTTGGCGCCGCCCGGCGAAGCCAGAGAGCCTAGCCGGGCGGCGTCTTGGTGTGCGGGTGTTTCCGCAAAACTCCTGGGGCAAACGGGGTGTGAGCTTTCACACGCAACGCAGAATTGCCTCCCGGCATCTCGCTACGGCAGAGTCTGGGTCCTGTCAGGCCCCGCATACGGCACACCTGTACCCCCAGCGGTACGGAACAACAGAACTTCATAGTGACCGCCGTATGCCGCCCGAGCACCAAGCGACGCTCCTGTCCCAGGAGTTGTCCACCGGGCCCGTGCCTCCCGTGACCGATTTACAAGCGGAGGCCAGCGCCAGGGGCACGATTGCGTCCGCGAGGTCACCGATGCGGGCGATGCTGGAAGGAAACCGTGTGAGCCGGATTTCGGTCCGGGGATTCGCAGTGGCGTCGGCCACCGCGGTCACCACCGTCGGCGCTGTCGTGGGCGTTGCCTCGGGCAACACCCAGTCCTCGAACTCGAACGACCTCGAGACAACGGCAAGCGACGGGACTCTCCTCGCAGACATCCCCGCGGGTCAGCACGCCCAGGTGCAGACCACCTCCGTGGCGCAGCAGGCCGACGCCCAGGCAATGGCCGCCGACACGGCCGCGAAGAAGTCCGCGGCCGAGGCGGCCCGCAAGCAGGCCGCCAAGGACGCCGTCGCCAAGCAGCAGGCTGCCGAGAAGGCCGAAAAGGCCGAGAAGGCGGAAGCCGCCGCGAAGAAGGCCGCGGACAAGAAGGAGCGCGAGGAGGCCGCCGAGAACAAGGCCAGCCGTTCCTCCGGCCGCGACGCGGGCAGCTTCGCGCCGCAGAGCTCCTACTCCGTCTCGCAGGTCCAGGCGATGGCCCGGCAGATGGTCCCCGCCGGTCAGTTCCAGTGCTTCAGCAACATCGTGAACCACGAGTCGACCTGGAACTACAAGGCCACCAACGCCTCTTCCGGCGCCTACGGCCTCGTCCAGGCGCTCCCCGGCACCAAGATGGCCTCGGCGGGTGCCGACTGGCGCACCAACCCGGCCACCCAGATCAAGTGGGGCCTGAACTACATGAACGACCGCTACGGCAGCCCGTGCGGTGCCTGGGACTTCTGGCAGGCGAACAACTGGTACTGAGGTGTGCGGCGGGCGCCGACCAGCGGTAACGGCGCCGCGGCCGCTCTCAACCTTCAGGGACCCCTCACCGTCCTACGGTGAGGGGTCCCGTCCGTGTACGGTCGACCCGAACAGCTTCCCGGGAGTCTCGGGACTCCGCGGGGAAAGACGGGGGTAGAGGACGGATCATGGCGCGAGTTCCGGGGTGGCGCGGCCGTGTGGGCGGCGCGCTGACCAGACTGGGTGAACGCCTGGGCGGGGACGGGCCCGTGAAGCGGGCTTCTCCCGCCGACGCGCCCACTGACTCCACCGCCGGGCGGGACGTACCGTCCGACGAGGCCGCCGTCGGTGCTGCCGTCGGAGCGGGTGCGCCCGCGGCCACCGCCGTTGCCGAGGCTCCGGCCGACGCGAAGCTGTCGCTGCGCAAGCGGTACGCGGACCGGGTGCGGGCCGCCGCCGAGGACGACCTGTCGGACGTGACGGCGGGGACGGCCGACGCCGACGCCGACGCCGACGCGGCCGACGCCACCGACCAGGTTCCCGCCCCGCCCGCCTACGCGCCCGCCATAGGGGCTCGGCCCGACCCCGTCGCCGCCGTGCCCTGGGGCGTGCGGGTCGCCGCCGAGGCCGGCTGGCGCCTCCTCGTCCTGGCCGGCACCGTCTATGTCCTGATGAAGGTCATCAGCGCGGTGCAGCTCGTCGTGTTCGCCTTCGTCGCCGCGCTGCTCATCACCGCGATGCTGCAGCCGACCGTCGCCCGGCTGAAGAGGCTCGGGCTGCCGCAGGGGCTCGCCACGGTGGCCACCGCCGTGCTCGGCTTCGTGATCATCGGGCTCGTGGGCTGGTTCGTGGTCTGGCAGGTCATGGAGAACGTGGACACGCTCTCCGACCAAATCCAGGACGGCATCGAGGACTTGCGCAAGTGGCTGCTCAACAGCCCCTTCCACGTCACCGAGGACCAGATCAACGACATCGCGAAGTCGCTGCGCGAGGCGGTGGGCGACAACTCCGAGGAGATCACGTCCGCCGGGCTCGAAGGCGTCACCGTCATCGTGGAGGCGCTGACGGGCATCCTCCTCGCGATGTTCTCCACGCTCTTCCTGCTGTACGACGGGCCGCGCATCTGGAAGTGGTTCCTCAAGCTGGTGCCCGCCGCGGCGCGGCCGGGGGTCGCGGGGGCGGGGCCGCGGGCGTGGCGGACGCTCACCGCGTATGTGCGGGGCACGGTGATAGTGGCTCTCATCGACGCCGTCTTCATCGGTGTCGGCATCTACTTCCTCGGCGTGCCCATGGCCGTGCCGCTCGCCGTCTTCATCTTCCTGTTCGCGTTCATCCCGCTCGTCGGCGCGGTGATCTCCGGGGCGCTCGCGGTGGTCGTCGCGCTCGTCACGCAGGGCGTGTTCACCGCGGTGATGGCGCTGATCGTCGTCCTCGCGGTGCAGCAGATCGAGGGCCACATCCTCCAGCCCTTCATCCTCGGCCGCGCCGTCGCCGTACACCCCCTGGCCGTGGTCCTCTCGGTCGCCGCGGGCGGAATGGTCGCAGGCATCGGCGGCGCCGTGGTGGCCGTTCCTCTGGTCGCCGTGACCAACACCGTCGTCGGCTACCTCCGCGCGTACTCCCGCGAAGCAGCCCTCAAACAGGCTCCGCAACCCAGGGGTTCCACGGCCTCGGAACTGGCTCCGGGCCCCACGGCCAGCGAGGACTCCCCGCAGTCCTGACCCGCGTGGGCGGGCCTTCGCGGGGCGCCCCAGGCCCACCCCTTCACCGTAACCAGGGGGCTGCCGCCCCCTGGACCCCCGCTTATCGGCCTGAACGGCCTCGTCCTCAAACTCCCCCAAGCTCTTAAAGAGCAGGGGGGACCCCCTCGACGGGCTATAGCTTGCCGCTGCGGCTGGGTGTCTTAGCCCGTCCGGCGTTTGAGGACGAGGCGCGGAGCGCCGAAAAGGGGGAGAGGGGCGGAGCCCCAGACGGGGAACGGTGATCTGCGGTCACGCAAGTGGGGCCCCGCTCGGCATGAGCGGGGCCCCACATTGCGTACGTAAGAGAAGACGCGCGCCCTAACCGGCGAGGTGCTCCTCGGAGTCCAGCGTGACGCCCACCGCCTGGAGGACGGCGGCGATCTTGACGGCTTCCTGGATGGTCTCGCGGTCGACGCCGGCCTTGCGGAGCACCTGCTCGTGGGAGTCGAGGCACTGACCGCAGCCGTTGATGGCGGAGACAGCGAGGGACCAGAGCTCGAAGTCGACCTTCTCCACGCCCGGGTTGCCGATGACATTCATCCGCAGACCCGCCCGCAGCGTGCCGTACTCCGGGTCGGAGAGCAGGTGACGCGTGCGGTAGAAGACGTTGTTCATCGCCATGACGGCGGCAGCCGACTTGGCGGCGGTGTACGCCTCGGGGGAGAGGTTCGCCTTCGCCTCGGGCTCCAGCTCGCGCAGCACGCGCGGGGAGCGGGAGGCGATCGCGCAGGCGAGCACCGTGCCCCACAGCTGCTGCTGCGGCAGGTCCGAGTTGCCGATGACCGAACCGAGGTTCAGCTTCAGGTCCTTGGCGTAGTCCGGTACGGCGGACTTCAGTTCGTCGAGAGCCATGAGGTCAGCGCCCCGTCACTCGCCGGAGAGCAGCGCGACCGGGTCCAGGGTCTCGTCGCCCTTGCTCCAGTTGCACGGGCAGAGCTCGTCCGTCTGGAGGGCGTCGAGGACCCGCAGGACCTCCTTGGGGTTACGGCCGACGGAACCGGCGGTCACCATCGTGAACTGGATCTCGTTGTTCTGGTCCACGATGAAGACGGCGCGCTGCGCGAAGCCGTCCTCGCCCTCGATGCCGAGGTCACGCATGAGCTCGTGCTTCGAGTCGGCCAGCATCGGGAAGGGCAGGTCCGTCAGGTCCGGGTGGTCCTTGCGCCAGGCGTGGTGCACGAACTCGGAGTCGCCGGAGAAGCCGAGGACCTGGGCGTCACGGTCGGCGAACTCGTCGTTCAGCTTGCCGAAGGCGGCGATCTCGGTCGGGCACACGAAGGTGAAGTCCTTGGGCCACGCGAAGACGATCTTCCACTTGCCTTCGTACGTCTTGTGGTTGATCTGCTCGAACTCCTTGCCCGTCTCCAGCGAGACACAGGCAGTCAGGTCGAACTCGGGGAACTTGTCACCGACAGTGAGCACGCGCTCTCCTTGCAGCTAGGAACCCGGTAAGGGGCTCCAGGGGGTTGGACTGCTGTCGATCGTGGCACAGAGTGCATTGATTATGGAAATAGCTACACTCTGTCCTGTTGATCGGAGGTGGCTATCAGTGCGAGCCATAAATAGGGGCAAGCAGCCCAGCCTGGCGCAGCTCCGCGCCTTCGCGGCGGTGGCCGAGCAGCTGCACTTCAGGGACGCGGCGGCAGCAATCGGGATGAGTCAGCCCGCGCTGTCCGGCGCCGTCTCGGCCCTGGAGGAGGCACTGGGTGTCCAGCTCGTGGAGCGTACGACGCGCAAGGTGCTGCTCTCCCCGGCCGGGGAGCGGCTCGCGGTGCGCGCGAAGGCGGTGCTCGACGAGGTCGAGGCGCTGATGGAGGAGGCGGACGCGGTGAAGGCGCCGTTCACCGGCGCGCTGCGGCTCGGCGTGATCCCGACGGTGGCGCCGTATCTGCTGCCGACGGTGCTGGCCCTCGTACACGAGAAGTATCCGGACCTGGATCTTCAGGTGCACGAGGAGCAGACGTCCTCGCTGCTCGAAGGGCTCGCGGCGGGGCGGCTCGACCTGCTGCTGCTCGCGGTGCCGCTCGGCGTGCCCGGGGTCACCGAACTGCCGCTGTTCGACGAGGACTTCGTCCTTGTGACGCCGCTGGACCACTGGCTGGGCGGCCGGGAGGGGATTCCGCGGGACGCGCTGCGCGAGCTGAACCTGCTGCTGCTCGACGAGGGCCACTGCCTGCGCGACCAGGCCCTGGACATCTGCCGCGAGGTGGGCCGCGGTGACGCGCCCGTCACCACGACCGCCGCCGGGCTCTCCACGCTCGTCCAACTCGTCGCGGGCGGCCTCGGAGTGACCTTGCTGCCGCGTACGGCGGTGCGGGTGGAGACGAGTCGCAGCAACCAACTGCTCACCGGGTACTTCGCCGATCCGGCCCCGACCCGGCGGGTCGCGCTCGCGATGCGCACGGGGGCGGCGCGGTCCGCCGAGTACGAGGAGTTGGCGGTCGCCCTGCGGGAGGCACTACGGCCGCTGCCGGTGCGGATGCTCGAGGCCTGAGGAGGCCCGGCACCCGCACCGGCAGCGGGAGTTGACCGCGTACGGATGGTCACTGCGTACGGAAGTTCACTCCGTACGCAGCCCATCCGGCCGCATCATCCGCCACAGCGCCGGCAGGCTCAGCAGCGTCACCGTTGCGACCAGCGCCGCGCCCGCCGCGCACAGCGGCAGGAACACCAGCCAGTCGGTGACCGACTTGTCCACCATCCGGCACATCACGGCCCCGAGGGCCAGGCCGCCGGTGATGGCGAGGCCGAGGCCGAGCACCACAGGGACGGCCGTCTGCCACAGCACCGACCAGGCCATCGACGAGCGCCGGGTGCCGAAGGCGGTCAGGGCCGCCAAGAGCCGCTTGCGCTCGCGCAGTTGCTCAAGGGTGGAGACCAGCATGGACGCGGCGATCAGCATCATCGTGGCGATCGCGCCCGCCTGCAGTCCCTTCTGCACCGAGGCGTACTGCTTGTCGCGCTCGATCATGCGGATGGTGTACACGCGGATCAGCGGATCGATCTGCGTGGCCGCGTTGCGCACGTACTCCTCGGCGTCCGTGACCTTCGGGTCGATCTGCACCAGGGCCTGGGTGTCGGCGCCCTTCAGCTTCGCCACGTCGATCGCTCCGGGCGTCACGAAGATGCCGTTGTAGCGCTCGCCCACCGGGTCGGGGCGCGAGGTGATCGTGCGCGACGACTTCGGCAGCGTCCACGGGACGTGCTTGCCGCGCCCCTCGCTCGCGTAGTCGCCCCAGCTCTCGCTGTTGAGGTCGATCTTCTCGCCGGGCCGTGCCGTCTGGTCCACCCACTGGTCCAGGTCCCGGTCCCCGGTGTGCACGACGAAGGTGTCACCGTCCTTGCAGGTGTCGACCCGCGCCAGCTCGCGCAGGGTCGCGCAGGTGCCGACGGACAGCTCCGTGGTGGGCCGCATGTCGTCGGCGTTCTTCAGCTCGCCCGGCTTGACCACGTACGACGAGACCCGGCCCATGACGCCCTTGACGCCCTTCGCGGTGCGGAAGTCGTCGATCATCCGCTGGGCCAGCGGGCCGCTGGCCTCCGGCGAGCTGATGTTGAGCTGGGCGCGCCGGGGGTCCTGCTGGGTGGTCGTGTTGAAGTCGTCGTGCATGGACGCGAAGAGCATCTGCAGCGCGACCGCGCCCGCCACCGCGACCGTGATGCCGCTGACCGCGCGGGCCGCCGTGCCGCTGCTCAACTGCAGCCGCCGGGTGGCGAGCTGCCAGGGCACGGGGCCGCCGCGCAGCCTGGCCACGGCCGCCTCGACCAGCCAGGGCATCAGTGTCGCGAGGCCCACCAGGGCGAGGGTGGCGCCCACGGCGATGGAGTACACCTGCACGTCCTCGCCGCCGGTGCGGGTCACCTGGTCCTGGTTGAGCAGGATCAGCAGGCCCACGACGGGCAGCAGGAGCCGCCACCACAGCCGCCGCTTGCGTGCCGTCGTGCTGCGTACGACGCCGAGGGGCTCGATGGCGACGGCGCGCAGCGAGACCAGCGTGACGAGCACGGAGGAGACCGGTACGGCCACCGCGATCAGCACGGTGAGTCCGGGCAGCGGCACCATGTCGGAGGGGAAGGCGCTGACCTTCCAGATGTCGACGACGCCCACCAACTGCCGTACGCCGAGGAAGAACACGGCGCCGAGCGCGAGGCCGAGGAGGGCGCCGAAGAGCGCCTCGCCCGCCGCGATCCGGCGCACCGCCCGCCGGTCCGCGCCGACCAGGCGCAGCGCCGCGAGCCGCTGGTCGCGCCGCTCGCCGCCGAAGCGCACCGCGGTGCCGATGAAGATGAGCACCGGGGTGAGCAGCACGACGCAGATCAGGACGACGAGCACGACCAGGAGGGGGTCGAGCGGCTCGGCCGGGTCCTCGTAGCCGAACGCCTTGATGCGGTGGGCGCCCTGATCCTTGGTGAGGGTGTCGGAACCCGTGTAGTAGTAGAGCTCCTTGGGGCTCATGAGGCCCGCGTCACCGATGGTGCCCGTGACGCGATAGCCCTCGAAGCGCTCCTTGAGGAGCTTGCCCTCGGAGCTGTTCATCAGGTCGCGCAGGGCGGGCGAGACCACCATCTCGCCGCCCTTGGGCAGCTCGCTGACGCCGGGCGGGAGCACCGGGTGGCCGCCGTCGGCGCGCACCGAGCGGCCGCCGATCTCCGAGTCGCGGAAGTCGGTGCCCGCGTCGACGATCAGGATCGTCGAGTCGCTGCGGTCGATCTTCTTGGCGGCCATCGTGTCCGAGGGATGGCGCGCCGTCGCGCGGGCGTCGCGGTTGGCGAGCAGGTCGGGCACGGAGGCGGCGCCGAGAAGGAGCGCGACGCCCAGGCCCACGCCGACGGCGGTGAGCCCGGTGCGCACCCAGCCCTCCCGGCCGCCGCCGACCGCGAAGCGGATGCCCATGGCGAGGTCGCGGAGCCAGGCGCGGGCGCCGGTGGGGCCGGTGGGCCGGTCCGCGGCGGCGGAGGGCGCCACCGGCTTCGTACGGGTCGTGCTCATACCAGGCGCTCCATGTCCCGGGACTTGCCGTCGCGCACGACGACCTCGCGGTCGGAGTAGGCGGCGACCCGGGTCTCGTGGGTGACGAGGACGACGGCGGCGTTGGTGGAGCGGGCGGCGTCGGTGAGGAGCTCCATCACGCGCTCGCCGTTGAGGGAGTCGAGGGCGCCGGTGGGCTCGTCCGCGAACAGCACGCGCGGGTTGGTGACGAGGGAGCGGGCCACGGCGACGCGCTGGCCCTGGCCGCCGGAGGCCTGACCGGGACGCTTGTCGCGTACGTCGTCGACCTCCAGGCGCTCCATCCAGGTCAGGGCGGCCCGCTCGGCGTCGCGGCGCTTGGCGCCGTTGAGCCTGAGCGGCAGCGCGACGTTCTCCAGGCACGTCAGCTCCGGGACGAGCTGGCCGAACTGGAACACGAACCCGAACTCGCTGCGGCGCAGCGCGCTGAGCGCGGTGTCGCTCATGCCGGTCAGGCTCTGCCCGTTGTACGTGATCTCGCCCGCGTCGGGCCGCACGATCCCGGCGAGGCAGTGCAGGAGCGTGGACTTGCCGGAGCCGGAGGGGCCCATCACGGCGACGATCTCGCCGGGGTGGATGGAGAATTCGGCGCCGTCGAGCGCGGTGGTCGGGCCGTAGGCCTTGCGCAGCCCGTCTGCGGTGAGCAGGGAACCAGCGGGGGTCATGAGGGGAGCACCTCCTTGGCGAGCTTGCCCAGTCGGGCGGAGGTGAGCTCCAGCCAGCGCAGGTCGGCTTCGAGATGGAACAGGGCGTGGTCGCAGATGAGCTGATCGGCGAGATCGCCCTTCCGCTTGCGGTCGGTGAGGATCCGCATCAGGCGCAGATGCTCCGCGCGCTGGGTGTCGAGGATGTCGGCGGCGTCGCGGTGGGTGAGCAGCGCGAGGACGACCTTGGTGTAGAGCGTCGACTGGAGGTACGGCTCCGGCTTCTCCGGGGTCGCGAGCCACCGCTGGACATCGGTGATGCCCGCCTCGGTGATGGCGTACCGCTTGCGTTCGGGACCGCCGCCCGCCTCCACCCCGTCGACCTCGACGAGGCCGTTCTTCAGGAGTCGGGACATGGTCGAGTAGACCTGGCCGTAGTGCAGCGGCTTGTCGTGCCCGAACTTCTCGTCGAAGGCGCGCTTGAGGTCGTAGCCGTGGCGGGGGCCCGATTCCAGGAGCCCGAGGAGGGTGTGACCGATGGACATACGGAGGACTATACACACCACGTATACGTGGTGTGTATACGCGTGGTGTGTAGATCGGCGGCGGCCCCTTCGTGGCCCGGTGGCGACTCCTGTGTGACCCATACCTGGCGCGTGTGTTCGGGTCGCGGGCAACCCTCCGCGCCCTTGGTGAGTCGATTTGGGTGGGACAGCACTGGTTCCCCTGTGATGGGTGCTGATTGTCACGTCCGGAAAAGGCCGGATCGTGGGGATTTTGCCCTCTGGCGCGGTGTTAGCTTCATGAGCTGACCTGAGTTGACGACTAGACGAAGCGGAGCAGTCACAGTCATGGGCCGAGCGGAAGAGCGAAAAGCGCGGCAGCGCGGTGCGCGCCGGGCAGCGCGCGGCCGCCCGTCCGACGGCGCCCCGGCCACCGGCAGTCCGTCGGTCGGCGGCCCTTCCGCCGAGGGCTCCTCGGAGGGCGCGGCGGGTGGCGAGCCGGTCGGGATAGGCCCCGCCGGTGAGGGCTCGGGCGGCCGCGCGGCCCGCCGCGCCCGCCCCGGCAAGCCCAAGCGCACCGGCATCCGCCGCTTCTTCACCTGGAAGAAGCTCCTCGGCTATTTCTTCGGCTTCATCCTGCTCGGCATGCTCGGCTTCGTCGTCCTCTACCTGGTCGTCGACATCCCCAAGGGCAACGCCGCGGCGCGGCTGCAGAGCAACGTCTACAAGTACAGCGACGGCACGATCATGGCCCGCAAGGGCGACATGAACCGCGAGATCGTCGACCTGGACAAGGTCCCGAAGAAGGTCCAGCGGACCTTCGTCGCCGCGGAGAACAAGTCCTTCTACAAGGACTCGGGCGTGGACCTGAAGGGCACCGCCCGCGGTGTCCTCAACACCCTCGCGGGCAAGGGCAAGCAGGGTGGCTCCACGATCACCCAGCAGTATGTGAAGAACTACTACCTCACGCAGGACCAGACCGTCTCGCGCAAGCTCAAGGAACTGGTCATCTCGCTGAAGGTGGACCGCGAGTACAGCAAGGACGACATCCTCGCGGGCTACATCAACACCAGCTACTACGGCCGCGGCGCCTACGGCATCCAGGCCGCCGCCCAGGCCTACTACGGCGTCGACGCCGAGAAGCTGAAGGTGGAGCAGGGCGCCTACCTGGCGGCCCTGCTCCAGTCCCCGAGTTCGTACGACTGGACGAGTGCCACGCCCACCGGCCGGAAGCTGGTCAAGGAGCGCTGGAACTACGTACTGAACAACATGGTCGAGGAGGGCTGGCTGCCCTCGTCCGAGCGCGATTCCCTCACGTTCCCGACCCCGAAGGAGCCCAAGCCCGCGCCGGGGATGAAGGGGCAGACCGGCTATCTGGTCAAGGCCGCCAACGAGGACCTCGAGAGGCAGCTCGTCAAGCAGGGCTACACCAAGTCCGAGGCGGAGGCGCAGGTCGAGGCGGGCGGCTACACGATCACGCTCAACATCGACCGCAAGAAGCAGCGCGCCCTGGAGAAGGCCGTCGACAAGAAGCTCGACTCCCGGCTCGACGAGGACAAGAAGAAGGCCGACGCGCGCGTTCAGGCCGGCGCGGCGTCCGTGGACCCGAAGACCGGCGCGATCGTCGCGATGTACGGCGGCCGCGACTACATCAAGCACTACGTCAACAACGCGACCCGCACCGACTACCAGCCCGCGTCCACCTTCAAGCCGCTGATCCTCGCCGCCGCCCTGGAAGAGGGCGCGACGACACAGGGCGGCAAGCCGATCACCGCGGACACGATCTACAGCGGCCGCAGCAAACGCCCGGTCGTGGGCAGCGAGGTCGGCTTCGCGCCGCCGAACGAGGACAACGTCTCCTACGGCCAGGTCACCGTCCAGACCGCGATGAACAAGTCCATCAACTCCGTCTTCGCGCAGATGGGCGTGGACGTGAAGATGGACAAGGTCCTGGAGACCGCGGGCAAGCTGGGCATGGACACCGAGGACCTGCCCGCCGTGCCCGCGCAGACCCTCGGCTCCATGGGCGCGAGCCCGCTGGAGATGGCGGGCGTGTACGCCACGCTCGACAACCACGGCAAGAAGGTCACGCCGCAGCTGGTGAAGTCCGTCGAGCACAAGGACCGCACCATCGACCTGCCGGACGCGATCGGCGACGAGGTCATCAGCCGGGGCGCGGCCGACTCCGTCACCTCCGTGCTGACCGGCGTGGTCGACGACGGCACGGCCAAGCGGTCGGTGCGCGACGCCTCCAACCGCAAGGGCCAGCAGGTCGCGGGCAAGACCGGTACGTCCGACGACAACAAGTCGGCCTGGTTCGTGGGCTACACGCCGAAGCTGGTCACGTCCGTCGGCCTGTTCGGTGAGCTGCCCGAGGACGAGGGGAAGCTCAAGCGCGGCTCGCAGGTGTCCATGAAGGGCGCGGGCGGCATGCCGCGCGTCGACGGCGGCAGCTTCCCGGCCGAGATCTGGGCGGCGTACACGTTCAACTCGACCGGCTCGCGCTCCAAGTTCAACCTCAAGACGGACATGGGCGTCGGTGTCGCGAAGCCGCCGGAGCCGACGACGCAGGCGCCGACGACCCCGACGGCCCCGCCCACCACGCCGGACGACGACGATGAGCCGTCGACGAAGCCGCCGACGACGAAGCCGCCGACGACCCCGCCGCCGTCCACCCCGACGACGAAGCCGCCGACGACCCCGCCGACGACACCCCCGCCCACGACACCGACGTCACCCCCGCCGACGTGGGGGATCCCGGATCCCCCGGACGAAGACCGGGCGGACCGCTCGGACAGATCGGACGAGTAGCGGGACAGCAGCGGCACAGACACAGGGCAAGGCGCCCGGAACCGAGAGGTTCCGGGCGCCTTCCGCGTATGAGGGTGCCTGCCGCGGGTGCGGCCGGGCCTACTTCCCGCCGCCGTTGACCTTGGCCGCGATCTTGTCGCCCAGCTCCTTGTCGACGTTGCGCCAGTACTGCAGCGCGCGATCGAGTACCGGCCGGGACACCCCGTCGAGCAGATGCCCGCTGACGTTCGACACGAGCCGCTCGCGCTGGGCGTCGTCCAGGACCTGCCGCACCTGCGTGCCGGCCTGACCGAAGTCGTCGTCCTCGCGATGCAGCTTGTACGCCTCGCGCACCATCTCGCCGGCCGTCTGCCAGCCCGCGGGGTCGACGGACTCCTGTGTGGGGGTGGCCGGGCCGCCGTACGAGTTGGGCGCGTACGGACGCGCGACGTGCGCGGGCTCGTACCGCATCGGTCCGTCCTTCGCGTACGAGTTGACGGACGAGTGCGCGCGGTTCGGCGGCAGCTGGGCGTAGTTGGGACCGATGCGGTAGCGATGCGTGTCGGGGTACGAGAACAGCCGCCCCAGCAGCATCTTGTCCGGGGACGGGCCGATGCCGGGCACCATGTTGGAGGGCTCGAACGCGGCCTGCTCGATGTGGACGAAGAAATCCTCGGGGTTCTTGTTCAGCGTCATCCGGCCGACGTCGATGAGCGGGTAGTCGCCGTGCGGCCACACCTTCGTCAGGTCGAACGGGTTGAAGCGGTAGTCCGGGGCGTCGTCGAACGGCATGATCTGGACCTTGAGCGTCCAGCTCGGGTGCTCGCCCCGCTTGATCGACTCGAACAGATCCCTGCGGTGCAGGTCGCCGTCCGACCCGGCAAGCTCGTCCGCCTCGTCCTGGGTCAGGAAGTCGATGCCCTGGTCGGTCTTGAAGTGGTACTTCACCCAGAACTTCTCGCCGCCGGCGTTCACCCACATATAGGTGTGCGACGAGTACCCGTTCATGTGGCGGTACGTCTTCGGGATGCCGCGGTCGCCCATCAGCCACGTCACCATGTGCGCGGACTCCGGGGACAGCGTCCAGAAGTCCCACTGCATGTCGTGGTCGCGCACCGCGCTGTCCAGGGTGCGTTTCTGGGAGCGGATGAAGTCCTGGAACTTGATCGGGTCACGGACGAAGAAGATGGGGGTGTTGTTGCCCACCATGTCGTAATTGCCGTGTTCCGTGTAGAACTTCAGCGCGAAGCCGCGCGGGTCGCGCCAGGTGTCCGGCGAGCCCTGCTCACCGGCGACGGTGGAGAAGCGGGCGAGCATCTCCGTGCGCCTGCCGGGCTGGAAGAGGTCGGCCTTGGTGAACTGGCTGATGTCGTTGGTGACTTCGAAGCTGCCGTACGCGCCGCTGCCCTTGGCGTGCACGACCCGCTCCGGGACCCGTTCGCGGTTGAACTGGGCCATCTTCTCGATCAGATAGTGGTCCTGGAGCAGGATCGGACCGTTGGAGCCGACGGTCAGTGAGTGCGCGTCGCTCTCCACCGGTACGCCGGCGTTGTTCGTGGTGTGCGGCACCTGTCGGGATGCGTCGGTCACGAGCGTCCTCCCGTCATGAATGAGGGTGGGGTCAGGTCGCTTCGTTCACCACGCCAGTCAACTCCGCCGACGAGGTGTCGGCAACATTTGGACGGGGTCCAATTCCAGCTCAGTTCCGAGCAGGGGGCGGGCAGCATCAGGCCGGGGTCCCCGGGAGAGCCCCGTCAGCCGTTCTGGTTCAGCTCGAACCAGACCACCTTCCCCGTGCTCAGCCGCGTGGCGCCCCACCGCCGCGCCAGCCTGTTGACCAGGTAGAGCCCGCGTCCGCCCTCGTCGGTGGCGCGTGCCTGGCGCAGTCGCGGCAGTTGCGGCACGTCGTCGCCGACCTCGCAGCGCAGTACGTCCGTACGCAGCAGCCGCAGCGTGATGGGCCGTGTCGCGTATCGCACGGCGTTGGTGACGACCTCGCTGACCAGGAGCTCGACCGCGTCGTTCAGCTCGGTCAGGCCCCAGCGCTCCAGGGCGCTGCGGGCGAGTCTGCGGGCGCGCGCGGGGGTGGCGTCCTCCGGCTCCAGGAACCAGTACGCCACGTCGCTCGGCGCGATCCCGTCGAAGCGGGCGGCGAGCAGCGCGATGTCGTCGTCGCGGTCGCCGGGGCCGAGCATGTCGAGGACCTCGTCGCACAGGGCCTCAAGGGGCGGCGGGTGGTCGTGCCCGGTGAGCTGGGCGGTGGCGGCGAGGCGCTCGCGCAGCTGCTCTATGCCGGTCCACACGTCGCGCAGCCGGGACTCCACCAGGCCGTCCGTGTAGAGGAGCAGCGTGGCGCCGGCCGGGGCGTCCAGCTCGACGGCCTCGAAGTCGACGCCGCCGACACCGATGGGCGCGCCCGGCGGCACGCGCAGGACCTCGGCGCGGCCGCCCAGGTGCAGCAGGACGGGCGGCGGGTGACCGGCGTTGGCGATGGTGATGCGGTGCGACACCGGGTCGTACACCGCGTAGAGGCAGGTGGCCATGCGGTCCGAGCCGAGGCGCTGGGCCTGCTCGTCCAGGTGGTGCAGGACCTCCTGGGGCGGCAGGTCGAGCCCGGCGAGGGTCTGCGCGGTCGTACGGAGCTGGCCCATGATCGCGGCGGACGTCATCGAGTGCCCCATGACGTCACCGACGACCAGGGCGACGCGGCTGCCGGGCAGCGGGATCGCGTCGTACCAGTCGCCGCCGACGCGGGCGGTCTCGGCGGCCGGGAGGTAGCGCGAGGCCAGGCGCACGCCGGTGGCGCGCGGCAGGGTCTCGGGCAGCATCGTGCGCTGCAACTCGTCCGCGATGTACGCCTCGCGGCCGTACAGGACGGCCTTGTCGATGCCGAGTGCGCTGTGCGTGGCGAGCTGGGCGGCGACCAGGAGGTCGTCGGCCTCGAAGGCGTGCCGGTCGGGGCGGCGCAGGAACACGGCCGCGCCGATCACCCGTCGCCTGCCCCGCAGCGGCGCCAGGATCGCCCGCTGCCCGCCCGGCACGCTGCGGCCCTCGCCGAGCAGCTCGGGCAGCGCGCCGAGCGCCGCCGCGGCGTCCGCGAAGACGGGCCGGACCCCGCGAAGCACCTCGGCGAGGGCGCTGCCGACGCGCACCTCGCACAGCTCGGCGGCCGACGACAGGTCGGACTGGACCTGGAGGGCGGGCAGCGTGCCGCCGTCGGTGTCCTGGTCCTCGGGGATGCGGTCGGTGCGGCGCAGGCGCAGGACCAGCGGCCCCGCGGGGCGCTCGTCGCCGACCGGCAGCGGGTCGCGCAGATAGACGAGGATGGCGTCCGCGAACGTCGGCACCGTGGCCCGGCACAGGCCCATCACGATCTCGTCGAGGTCGATGCCGCGGGCGATGCGCCGGGTCGCCGCGCCCACGAACCGCAGCCGGTCGCCGTCACGCCGCATCGCTGCGGGCCCCGGCGGACGGGGCCTCCCCGAACGGCGGTCGGTGCCGCCGGGGGCGCCGCTCACGCCGGGCAGGGCCGTGGGGCCCTCGGTGCCGGGGCGGGCCGCGTCGGGGCCGGGATATGGCTGGGAAGGAACCCCTTCGGGGGCTGGACGCGGGCGGTGGCTGCCCGGCCCTTCGGTGGCCGGCGTGGACGACTGGGCGTGTTCGCTGCCCGTACCGGCGTCCTGTTCACCGGTGCGTGCCTGCGTGGGCATGGCGTCGATTCCTCCTGAACCCCGGCCCTCGGGACCGCCGGGGCCCCGGGAGCCGTGCGGGTCCGTCTCCGGGGCACGCAGCAGCGCCCCGCGGGGATCCGCGGGGGCGGCCGGCCGGGCAACTGGTGCCTTGCGGCCCTCGTAGGGGCTGAGGTGCTCCGTCACGCGTTTCGAATCCGTCCGTCCGGGGCTGCGCGCCGCGCGCGCCGTCCAAGCGTTGCTCAGCCGCGTCGGCAGTGCAGGAATAACTGGTGCTCGGGTGGTATGTCGCTGCTCGCCGGGGCGTACGAGTACGACTCCTCGTGGGCGATGTCGAAACCGGCGTCCCGCACGACCTGCCGCAGTTCGTCCCGCAGGTATCCGGATACCCGGATTGTGTTCCCCAGGAACGGAATCGCCGCGTCGTCCAGATCGGCCTCGACCATGGAGAGAGCGAGCAGGCCGCCGGGCCCGAGCAGGGTCCGCAGCAGCCGAAGAGCAGACGGTATCTCCTCCCGGGGCAGCATCAACAGCGCGAAGAAACAGGCAATCCCGTCGAACTGCCCCACAGCGCCCGGCCCTTCGCCCGTCGCACACAGATCCGCCAGGTCCACCTGACGGAACTCGGCCACCGGCGGTGGGACGTTCTTGCGGGCGAGCTCCAGCATTCCCGCCGACAGGTCGACGCCGAGCACCCGGTGCCCCGCGTCGGTGAGCTGACGGGCCGTGGGCAGGCCCGTGCCGCAGCCCACGTCCAGGATCCGGGAGCCCGCGGGCAGTTCGGCGATCAGCCGCTCTCCGGCCGAAAGCTGTCCCTCCTTGTGCGGGAACGCGACGTCATAGGCCGTGCCGATGGCGTCGAACGCCTCGGCCTGGCCCGTGCGGTCGTGCACGCCGGGCGCGCCGTACCGCTCGTATCCCTCGCTCACTTCTGCCGCTCCTTGATGACATCCTGTCAGGCGCTGCGGGGGCACGAGGAGTTACTGCTGTGCGCCCTTGCGGAGGACGATCCTACGTTTGAACCCTGGGGGCGCATCAAGGGTCTCATGAGGACACGTGCGCGGGCGTACGGTCCCAGTCACCGGGTAGGGCGGGAATTCGCCACGACGGGTCCGGGCGCCAGTGCGGCCAGTCGTCCCCGAAGGGGGGTCCCCAGGCGCGGATCACGTCCACGGCCTCCCGCCCCGCCGCCCGGACCTGCTCCGCCTTCTCCGTACTCATCAAACCCGCCCGCTGGGCCTGCGCGAACTCGTCCTCGTCGTGCCAGCGCCAACTTCCGTCCGGGTCCACGGAGATGTCCAGGAAGTGGTCCTCGGAGTCCACCCCGCCGTGCCAGCGGCTGCGCGGCTCCTCCAAATTCACGTACCAGTTCTTGAAGCGCCAGCCCGGCTCCCAGAACAGCCACACCGACCACGGCTGGCCCGGCCGGGCCAGCTTCAGCACGCCCGTGCCCGACCAGCGGTCCCTTCGCGTCGTACGCGGCTTCGTGTAGCGCGTCGCCAGGGGTTCCCGGTGGACCGGGGTGCCGTCCGCCAGGACCGGCTTCACGCACTCCGTGCCGGGGGCCATCCAGACGGCCAGCAGGTCCTCGTCGTCCCGCACGACGGTGACGGGCCGACAAATGTGGAACGCGTCCCCGGCGTTCTCCCGATACCGCCACAGAATCTGCGCCCCCGGCCCCCACCGAGCCACCTTCACCGCGCCCACTGCGCCGTCGTCGTCTGTCATGAACAGATATTAGGGTCTGCGGGCGGTGTCCCTGCCGGGGGCTTCCCCACTGCATCCATTGGCGCGCTCCGCGCGCGGGCGCCCCTTCCCGAAACCAGGCGGGACCAGATCCAGCCCCTCCGGCGTTTGAGGAGCGGGGGTCTGGGGGCGGAGCCCCCAGTTTCGGGAAAGGGGCGGGACTGGGGCGCCCCGCGAAGGCCTACGGCCGCGTCATCCGCAGTACGTCCAGCGCCTCGTCCAGCTGCGCGAGGGTCAGGGCGCCTCGGTCGACGTAACCCGATTCGAGGACGACCTCGCGGATCGTCTTGCGCTCCGCCAGCGCCCGCTTCGCGACCTTCGCCGCCTCCTCGTACCCGATGTACTTGTTCAGCGGAGTGACGACAGAGGGCGAGGACTCGGCGTACTCCAGGGCCCGCTCCCGGTGGGCGACGACCCCGTCGACCGTCCGGTCGGCAAGCAGCCGCGACGCGTTGGCGAGCAACCGCACCGACTCAAGGACGTTCTTCCCGATCACGGGAAGCATCACGTTCAGCTCGAAGTTCCCCGAGGCCCCCGCCACCGCGACAGCCGCGTCGTTCCCGGTGACCTGCGCGGCCACCATGAGCACGGCCTCGGGAATGACGGGGTTCACCTTCCCGGGCATGATCGAGGACCCGGGCTGCAGATCGGGGAGGCTGATCTCGGCGAGCCCGGTCCGCGGCCCGGAGGCCATCCAGCGCAGATCGTTGGAGATCTTCGTGAGCCCCACGGCGATGGTGCGCAACTGCCCGGAGGTCTCCACGATCCCGTCCCGGGCGCCCTGCGCCTCGAAGTGGTCGCGCGCCTCGGTGAGCGGCAGCCCCGTGGCCCGCGCCACCTCGGCGATGACGGCGGCGGAGAAGCCGGGCGGGGTGTTGATGCCGGTGCCCACGGCGGTGCCGCCGAGCGGCAGTTCGGCGAGGCGCGGCAGCGACGCCCGCAGCCGCTCGACCCCGTACCGCACCTGCGCCGCGTACCCCCCGAATTCCTGCCCGAGGGTGACGGGCGTCGCGTCCATCAGATGCGTACGCCCGGACTTGACGACGTCGGCGAACTCCTCGGCCTTGCGCTCAAGAGCGGCGGCCAGGTGATCGAGGGCGGGGATCAGATCACCCGTGACGGCCGCGGTCGCCGCGATGTGGATCGACGACGGGAAGACGTCGTTGGACGACTGGGACGCGTTGACGTGGTCGTTCGGGTGCACGTCACGGCCGAGCCGCTCCGAGGCGAGCGTGGCGACGACCTCGTTGGTGTTCATGTTGGACGACGTGCCGGAGCCGGTCTGGAAGACGTCGACGGGGAAGTGCTCGTCCCAGCGGCCGTCCGCGACCTCGCGCGCCGCGTCCGCGACGGCCTGGGCCACGTCCTTGTCGAGCACGCCCAGCTCGGCGTTGACCTTCGCGGCGGCCGCCTTGATCTCGGCGAGGGCGGCGATGTGGGCGCGCTCGAGGCGCTGGCCCGAGATGGGGAAGTTCTCGACGGCGCGCTGGGTCTGGGCCCGCCACTTGGCGCCGGCGGGCACCCGGACCTCGCCCATGGAGTCGTGCTCGATGCGGTATCCGCCCTGGTCACCGCCGCCGTTGTGGCCCTGCTCGCCGCTGTCGCCGCCGCTCATGTCCGCTGGTCCTTCCGTGGTGCCGGATGCACAACTGCCTCAAAAAGTTGAGCACTTGTCTTGTTCGGAGTATTCCCAAGACCCCTACCCACCAGTAAAAACCGTGGGTAACACGAAACCGGGGAGGCGCAATGAAGCGCGTTCAACGCGTCAGACGTGACGGCGCCAGCCGTCTGCGCGGTACGTTCACGGCGGCCGCCGCCCTCGCGGTCCTGGTCGGCGGGGCCGCGACGTCCGTACCGGCACAGGCCGCGGACACCGAGGACTCCAAGAAAACCACTCCGGCGGCCGCCCCGCTGCCGCCCGACCTGGAGAAGATCCGCGCCGCCGAGGCCGCCAAGCTCTACGGCGACTCCGCGGAGCGCCCGCTCGCCGACCGCAAGACCGGCCTGATCTCCCTCGGGGACAGCGAGATCAGCGGCGAGGGCGTCGGAACGTACGAAGCGGGCACCAACGGGCCCGACAACTGGTGCCACCGCTCGCCGCAGGCCGCCGTCCACCGCACCGGCATCCCGGCCGACGTCACGTACAACGTCGCCTGCTCGGGCGCGCAGACCGTCAACATCAAGATCGGCGGCCAGCAGCAGTACGCGGACGAGCTGGTGCAGAGCGACAACCTCGCCATCAAGGCCCGCAACACCAGGATCAAGGCGATCATGCTGGTCATCGGGGCCAACGACGACCTCCAGTTCTCGCCCGTCATGACCGACTGCGTGACCCGCTACCTCACGCTCCAGGGCCCCTGCGCGCCCAAGTACAAGCCGGGCTGGCAGGCCCGAGTCGACGCGCTCGTGCCCAAGGTCGAGCAGTCCGTACGCGACCTGCGCACCGTCATGAGCCAGGCCGGGTACGCCGGCGACGACTACAAACTCGTCGTCATGGGCTACCCGAGCCCCATCGGCCCCGACTTCCGCGACAACCCGAACTTCCCCGGCAAGCTGGCCTGCGGCGGGCTCGGCCACGACTCCGACACCGAGTGGGGCCGCAACGAGGCCGTGCCCGCCTTCGAACGCGGCATGCGCAAGGCCGCCCGCAGCTCGGGCGCGCTCTACCTGGACAACTCCCGGCTCTTCCACGGCCACGAGGTGTGCATGGAGGACACCTGGGCGCGGGGCCTGTACGTGGACGTGACCAACCCCTTCCCGCCGGACTCCAACTCGGTCCGCCAGTCCTTCCACCCCAACGCCCGCGGCCACGCCGCCTTCGCGTCCTGCCTGACCCAGCTCTACGACTCCGGTCGGCGCGAGGGCAGTTGCGCCGACCCGGCGAGCACGGGCACCGCCAAGCTCTACCCGGGCGTCTGGGACGAGAAGTACGCACCGCTCGCCAACGAGGCCACGAAGACCTGCGTCGACGTGAACGCCTCAAGCAGCCGCAACGGCACCAAGATCCAGGGCTGGGACTGCACCGGCAACCGCAACCAGACCTGGTGGTACGACGCCGAACAGCAGTCGCTGCACACCGGGCTGACCCAGGACCGCTGCGTAGACGTGCCCGAAGGCACGTACAAGGAAGGCACAGCCGTCACCCTGTGGAACTGCCACGGCGGCGCCAACCAGAAGTTCGTAGAGAGGTCCGGAACGATACGCCCGGCAGCGGACCCCGCACTCTGCTTGACCCTCTCGGGGCCGAAGGATCCCCTGCGCCTCCAGAAGTGCGAGGGGGCGGGAGCGGCGACCCAACGGTTCGCGTAGGCGTTTCAGCCCGTCCGGCGCTTGAGGACGAGGCGCGAAGCGCCGAAAGGGGGGCCAGGGGGCGAAGCCCCCGTACGGGACGGGTAGGGGCGGCGGGGGCGAAATCCATCCCCCCGCCGCCCGCAGGGGCTACGCCAGCCCAGGCCCCCGCACAGGAATGGACGTGAACGTCGGCTCAGGAGCCGGGTTCTGGAAGAAGTCGTTGCCCTTGTCGTCGACGACGACGAACGCCGGGAAGTCCTCGACCTCGATCTTCCAGACGGCCTCCATGCCGAGCTCCTCGTACTCGACGACCTCGACCTTCTTGATGCAGTCCTGCGCGAGCCGCGCGGCAGGCCCGCCGATCGACCCCAGGTAGAAGCCGCCGTGCGCGTCACAAGCGTCCGTGACCTGCTTGGAGCGGTTGCCCTTGGCCAGCATCACCTTGGAGCCGCCGGCCGCCTGGAACTGCTCCACGTAGGAGTCCATCCGCCCGGCCGTCGTCGGCCCGAAGGAACCGGAGGCATAGCCCTCGGGGGTCTTGGCCGGACCGGCGTAGTACACCGGGTGGTCCTTCAGGTACTGCGGCATCTCCTCGCCCGCGTCAAGGCGCTCCTTGATCTTGGCGTGCGCGATGTCGCGGGCGACGACGAGCGGTCCGGTGAGGGAGAGCCGGGTCTTGACCGGGTGCTTGGTGAGCTCGGCGAGGATGGCGTCCATGGGCTGGTTGAGGTCGATCTTGACGACGCTCTCGTCCTCGCCGAGGTGCTCATCCGTAGTGTCCGGCAGGAACCGCGCCGGGTCCGTCTCCAACTGCTCCAGGAACACGCCCTCCGCGGTGATCTTCGCGGTGGCCTGGCGGTCGGCCGAGCAGGACACGGCGATCGCGACGGGCAGCGAGGCGCCGTGCCGCGGCAGGCGCACCACGCGCACGTCGTGGCAGAAGTACTTGCCGCCGAACTGCGCGCCGATGCCGATCTTCTGCGTCAGCTCGAAGACCTTCTCCTCCAGCTCCTTGTCGCGGAAGCCGTGGCCGGTCGGCGCGCCCTCGGAGGGCAGCTCGTCCAGGTAGTGCGCGGAGGCGTACTTCGCGGTCTTGAGGGCGAACTCGGCGGACGTGCCGCCGACGACGATCGCCAGGTGGTACGGCGGGCAGGCCGCCGTGCCGAGCGAACGGATCTTCTCCTCCAGGAACTTCATCATGGAGGCCTCGTTCAGGACCGCCTTGGTCTCCTGGTAGAGGAACGACTTGTTGGCGCTGCCGCCGCCCTTGGCCATGAAGAGGAACTTGTAGGCGCCGCCGTCGGTCGCGTACAGCTCGATCTGCGCCGGGAGGTTGGAGCCGGTGTTCTTCTCCTCCCACATGGTGAGCGGGGCCATCTGCGAGTAGCGCAGGTTCAGCTTCGTGTACGCGTCGTAGATGCCGCGCGAGAGGGCTTCCTCGTCGCCGCCCTCGGTGAGCACGTTCTGGCCGCGCTTGCCCATGACGATGGCGGTGCCGGTGTCCTGGCACATGGGGAGCACGCCGGCCGCCGCGATGTTCGCGTTCTTCAGCAGGTCCAGGGCGACGAACTTGTCGTTGCCGGACGCCTCCGGGTCGTCGACGATGCGCCGGAGCTGGGCCAGGTGGGCCGGGCGCAGATAGTGCTGGATGTCGTGGATCGCCTCGGCGGCGAGCTTGCGCAGCGCCTCCGGCTCGACCTTGAGGAACGTGCGCTCGTCGGCCTCGAAGGTGGACACACCCTCCGAGGTCACCAGCCGGTACGGGGTGGTGTCCTCTCCCAGCGGGAGCAGATCGGAGTACGCAAACTCTGGCATGACGCCCAATTCCTCACTCGGCAGACAGCGGCGCCGCCTCCATTGGCGGTGCCCGACCAGCGTAGAACGCGCCCGGGGCGCCCTTCTTGTGAGGTAAGGCTCAGTTGCCCGCGGCCCACGCCCGCGCCGGTCGCGACCGCCCCCTCGCGCCCGGGACCCGCCCGCCTCGGGGGCTAGTCGCGATCTATCGCGTTTGGGTACGCTGCTGGCGTGGACCTAGAGAAGCGTTGCCAGACACCTTCCGCCAAGGCGCCCGCACGGCTCCGTGCCTCGGACGCCGACCGAGACCGCGCCGCCGACATCCTTGCGGACGCGCTCGCCACGGGCCGGCTAGACCCGGTGGAGCACGGCGAGCGGATCGACGGGGTCTACAACGCCAAGACCGTCGCCGAGCTGGAGCCGTTCGTCGAGGACCTGCCCGCCCCCGGCGGCAAGAGCCCCTCGTTCGAGAAGGCCCCCGCCCCCGCCGAGCGCGACGAGGGCCCCGAGGCGCCCGACGAGACGCTGCACGCGATCTTCGGCGACGTGGTCCGCAAGGGCCGCTGGCGCGTGGCCCGCCGCACGCACGCGTTCGCCGTCTTCGGCGACGTGGTGATCGACCTCAGCGAGGCCGTCTTCGAGCACCAGAAGGTCGTGATCAAGGGCTTCGCGCTCTTCGGGGACGTAAAGATCCGCGTCCCGGAGAACGTCTCGCTGCGCGGCCGCGGCGCGGGCATCTTCGGCTCCGTCGAAGTGGACAGACTCGACGCCGAGGACAAGGACGCCCCGGTGGTCCAGGTCGAGGGATTCGCCGCCTTCGGCGACATCAAGGCGCGCCCCAAGCGCGGCAAGCTCGTCCGTGACCTGCGCGGTTATCTCCGCAAGAAGCTGGAGGACTGAAGCCGGCGCCAACGGCCCGCGCGCGGCGGCGACATGGGGACGACGACGCGATCCGGCCAAGCCCGCCATCCGGCAGGAACCTGAGCTTCCGTCCAGCGGGACTCAGTGCATAGGCCCGCACACAGCGGGTAGAGCTTCGTGCATCGTCTCTCGCTCGCGAAGCCGTCGTCAGGAGTAGACCGTGCTGCAACCGACGCATCAGTCCCCGCAGGTCGCCGTCCCGGCTGACGGGGCCTCCCCTGCACGAGCGCAGCCGAGCGCTTGGGGCAGGGTGCCAGTGCGAGAGCGGGACCAGGACAACCCATGGCACTCCGACGCCGTGTGCCGCCGGGACGAGGCCGGACTGTTCTTCGCCCCCTCCAAGGAGCCCACCGCGGCCCGGCTCTCCCGCGAGGAAGCGGCCAAGCGCGTCTGCGCCCGCTGTCCCGTGATGGTCGAGTGCCGTGAACACGCCCTGCTCCAGCCCGAGCCGTACGGCGTCTGGGGCGGCCTCACCGCCGCCGAGCGCCGCGTGGTCCTGGCCCGCCGCCGCAGGCGCGACCTGGAGCTGCAGAAGGCCACGCGCACCGCGGCCGACACCATCGCCGCCGCCGGCTAGCGGATTGTTTTCCGTACGACGACGGGGGCGCTCCCCGCACGGAGCGCCCCCGTCGCCGTACGCCGCCCGCTACTTGGCGCGGTCGAAGTCGATGGCGCTGTACGCGCGCAGCTTCGACAGGCGGTGGTCGGAGTCGATCTTCCGGATGGTGCCGGACTTGGACCGCATCACCAGCGAGGACGTCGAGGCGGTCTCCGCGCGGTAGCGCACGCCCTGGAGCAGTTCGCCGTCGGTGATGCCGGTGGCGACGAAGAACACGTTGTCGCCGCTGACCAGGTCGTTGGTGGAGAGCGTGCGGTCCAGGTCGTGCCCGGCGTCCAGGGCGCGCTGCTTCTCCTCGGCGTCCTTGGGCCACAACTTGCCCTGGATGACACCGCCCAGGCACTTGATCGCGCAGGCGCTGATGATGCCCTCGGGGGTGCCGCCGACGCCCATGAGCAGGTCGACGCCGGTGCCTTCCCGTACCGCCATGATCGAACCCGCGACGTCGCCGTCCGAGATGAACATGATGCGGGCGCCGGTCTCGCGGATCTCCTTGACGATGCCCTCGTGCCGGGGGCGGTCGAGGATCATCACCGTGACGTCCTCGGGCGCGGACTTCTTGGCCTTGGCGACCCGGCGGATGTTCACCGCGGCGGGCGCGTTGATGTCCACGTAGTCCGCGGCCTCGGGGCCGGTGACCAGCTTGTCCATGTAGAAGACGGCGGACGGGTCGAACATGGTGCCGCGGTCGGCGGCGGCGAGCACCGCGATCGCGTTGGGCTGGCCCTTGGCGGTGAGGGTGGTGCCGTCGATCGGGTCGACGGCGATGTCGACCTCGGCGCCGGTGCCGTCGCCGATGCGCTCGCCGTTGAAGAGCATCGGCGCCTCGTCCTTCTCGCCCTCGCCGATGACGACGACGCCGTTCATCGAGACGGTGTGGACGAGGGTCCGCATGGCCCTGACGGCGGCACCGTCCGCGCCGATCTTGTCGCCGCGGCCGACCCAGCGGCCCGCGGCCATGGCGGCGGCTTCGGTGACCCGGACGAGCTCCAGGGCGAGGTTGCGGTCGGGGGCCTCCGGGGAGACCTCGAGTTCGGACGGCAGGGAGTGATGCTCGGTCATCGAGGCGCACCTTTCTGATACGACGACGGCCGGATGAGGGTGATGCCGTTGACTCTATCCGCAGGTCGAAAGAATGAGCAGGGGGCCCTCACACGTGAGCGGGGGCGGGGGCCGTGCCGAGGCGGCGCCATGGACCTGCGACGATGGAGGGCGTGGCAGGCAGAAATGGCAAGCAGACCGTGCGGAACATGCTGCTCTCGATGGCCGTCATCGGCATCGTCGTGGCGGGGATCTACGTCTTCATCCCGCACGACGACTCCAAGAAACCCGTCAAGCGGGTTCCCTACGACGTCGAGCTTCTGACGGCCCGACGCGCGGCGCCCTACCCGGTGGCGGCGCCCCAGGGCCTGCCGAAGTCCTGGAAGCCGACGTCGGTGCGGTACAACGGCGAGAACCACGACAGCTGGCACTTGGGCTTCCTCGACCCCGCCGGTGAGTACGTCGTGATCAAGCAGTCCACCGCCAAGCCCGCCGAGTTCATCGAATCGGCCACGCAAGAGGCCAGGAAGACGGACCGTGCGGAGAAGATCGCGGGCCGCACCTGGCAGCGCTACGAGGGCACGCGTTACGACGCGCTCGTCCTGCGGGAGAAGGGCGCCACGACGGTGGTCGCTGGCACCGCGGGGTTCGGGCAGCTGACGGCGATGGCGGAGTCCCTCGAGATGAAGCGGACGCCGATTCGGGCGGACACCTAGAGCCTGTCCGGGACCTGGATGGCCCGGATGACGCGTGAGGCCCCCGGCGGTTGCCGGGGGCCTCACGCGTTCTCGCGCGTCGCTGTGGCGCGGTGGCTCAGACGGTCGTGATGACGTCGTCGTACGCCAGGCGCGGGGAGCGCGGGAACCAGGCGTCGTCGCCCGGCTTGCCGATGTTGACGACCATCAGCGGGGTGTGGTCGTCGTCCAGGAACTCCTTCTGGACGCCCGCGAAGTCGAGCCCGGTCATCGGTCCTGCGGCCAGGCCCGCGGCGCGGATGCCGATGATGAAGTAGGCGGCCTGCAGCGCGGCGTTCAGGCCCGCGGCCTGCTCACGGGCCGGGCGCTCGGAGAAGAACGCGTCCTTGGCCTGCGGGAAGTGCGGGAAGAGGGCCGGCAGCTCCTCGTGGAACTCGTTGTCCGCCGAAAGGATCGCGACGAGCGGCGCCGTCGAGGTCTTCGGGCGGTTGCCCTCGGCCATGTGCTGCACCAGGCGCTCGCGGGCCTCGGGGGAGCGGACCAGCGTCACGCGCAGGGGCGACTGGTTGAAGGCCGTGGGGCCGTACTTGACCAGGTCGTAGATGGCCTGCACCTGCTCCTCGGTGACGGGCTCGTCGGTGAAGGTGTTCGCGGTGCGGGCCTCGCGGAAGAGCAGGTCCTGGGCGGCGGGGTCAAGAACGAGGGACATGTCTTTACAACCTTCTCGATACGTTGCTGAGGGCTCCGGCGGTGACGCTGGGGCCCGGGGGCGGGCGCTCCGGTGTCGGCCGGTGAGTCGACAGTACGACGAGCGAGGTTCAACTTTCAACTAAAACGAGGGCGGGGTGATCCTCTTCACAGGGGTGGGGGTGGATCAGGCGGGGCGCCGGAGCCCGGGTGCCCTGGGCGCCCTAGTCCTCCTCGTCGCCCGCGTCCTCGGCGTCCGGCTCCGCAAGCGCCGCGTCGAGGCGGGCGCGGGCGCCGTCGAGCCAGCGGCGGCACGCGGCGGCCAGCTCCTCGCCGCGCTCCCACAGCGCCAGGGACTCCTCCAGGGTCGTCCCCCCGGCCTCCAGGCGGCGGACCACCTCGATGAGCTCGTCCCGGGCCTGCTCGTAGCCGAGCGCCGCGGCCTCGGTGTCCGTCGTGCTGGTCATGCGCCCACCCTAATTGTCGACTCGTACGGTGAATTCGCCCTCGGCGACGCGGGCCCGCAGTTCCTCGCCGGGCGCCACCTCGTCCGCCGCGCGGACCACGGCGCCGTCCTGCTTCTTCTTCTGCAGCACCGCGTACCCCCGCTGGAGGGTGGCGGCGGGGGAGAGGGCCACCACGCGCGCGTGCGTGTGGGTCAGCTCGGACTGGGCGCGGTCCAGGAGGTGGCCGAGGGTGCGGCGCGCGCGGTCCACGTACGCCGTGATCTGCTGCTCGCGGTCCTCGACCATGCGGTGCGGGTGCTCCATGGAGGGGCGGGCCAGGGCGTGCGCGAGGCCGCGCTCCTCGCGGTCCAGGAAGGCCTCGATGCTGCGGCGGGCGCGGTCCCGCAGGAACGCCACGCGTTCGTACTCCTCGCCGACGTCCGGCACGACCTTCTTCGCGGCGTCCGTGGGCGTCGAGGCGCGCAGGTCGGCGACGTGGTCGAGCAGGGGGTTGTCCGGCTCGTGGCCGATCGCGGACACCACGGGCGTACGGCACGAGGCCACGGCCCGCACCAACTGCTCGTCGGAGAACGGCAGCAGGTCCTCCACGCTGCCGCCGCCGCGGGCGACGATGATCACGTCGACGTCCGCGAGGGTGTCGAGCTCCTTCACCGCCTGCACCACCTGCGTCACGGCGTGCACGCCCTGCACCGCTACGTTGCGCACCTCGAAGCGGACGGCCGGCCAGCGGTGCCTGGCGTTCTCCAGGACGTCCCGCTCGGCGGCCGAGGCGCGGCCGCAGACCAGGCCGACGAGCTGCGGCAGGAACGGCAGCGGCTTCTTGCGCTCCGGCGCGAACAGGCCCTCCGCGGCGAGGGACTTCTTCAACTGCTCCAGCCGGGCGAGCAGTTCACCGACACCGACGGGCTTTATCTGCGTGGCGCGCAGGGAGAGCTGGCCCCGCGGGGCGTACCACTCCGGCTTCGCCTGCACGACGACGCGGGCGCCCTCGGAGACGACGTCCGCGACGGCGTCGAACACCTGGCGGTAGCAGGTGACGCTCACGGAGATGTCGTGCGAGGGGTCGCGCAGCGTCAGGAACACCACGCCCGCCCCCGGGCGCCGCGACAACTGCGTGATCTGCCCCTCGACCCAGATCGCCCCGAGCCGGTCGATCCAGCCCCCGATGAGCCGGGACACCTCCCCGACGGGAAGCGGGGCGTCCGCGGACGTATTGAGACCCATCCCGCGAGCGTAGCCCCCGGCGCTGACAACGCCGGTCCCCGTCGGCATCGGTGTGGGCAGTTGGTCCGCCGCTCAGTGGGCGGAACGGGCGGGGAGCCCTACACCTCCCCCCGCCGCACCCCCTGCGCGACCAGCACCACCAACCCCGCCGCCAGCCAGATCGCCCCCACCACCTGCGCGGAGCCGGACGCCTCGACGATGACGGCGACCACGATCGCGGCGCCGAGCACGGGGACCAGGATGTGCCGCCACCAGCTCCCCCTGCCGCCCCGGTGACGTACTGCGAACCAGCCCACGACGCTCGCGTGCAGCAGGAAGAAGGCCGTCAGCGCGCCCATGTTGACCACCGACACGAGATGGTCCATGCCGTCGTCCCGGCGGGCCGCCCACACGGCCGCGACCAGTGTGACGACGGCCGCGCACAGCAGGGCGACCCGCGGCGTACCCGACTCGGTCCTCGACAGCACGCGCGGCAGCCGCCGATCACGCCCCATGGCGAAGAGCAGCCGCCCCGCCGCGGCCTGCCCCGCGAGCGCCGCGAACGCCGCCCCGATGGCCTTGCTCACCGCGACCAGATCGTGCAGCCAGTCCCCGACAGCCGACTCCGCGGCCGTGTAGAACGCCGACCCCTGGTCCTCGGGGTGGGCGGCGAGTTCGGACGACGACATCGGCGTCAGCAGCGCCGCCAGATACGTCTGCGCCACGAACAGCACACCGGTGAGGACCAGACAGAACAGCACCGCCCGAGCCACCTTCGCGGACCCGCCCGTCACCTCCTCCGCGAACGAGGCGATCGCGTCGAAGCCGAGATACGAAAGCACCGCCACCGACACCGCGCCGATCACCGCCGACAGCGCGAACGCACCCTGCGTACCGTCCCCAGTGAGCGGCGAGAGCCACCCCCGCTCGGCCCCGTCCCGCGCGAGCACCACGATCGCCGCCACCACGAACACAAGAAGGACCACGATCTCCAGCGCGAGCACCGCGAAGCCGACCCGAGCCGCGGGCCGCACCCCCCACAGGTTCAGCGCCGTCGTCACGGCAACAGCGATCGCCGTCCACACCCACCGGGACACCGAGGGCACCAGCTCGTGCATGGCGATCCCGGAGAAGAGATACGCGACGGCGGGGATGAGCAGATAGTCCAGCATCGCCATCCAGCCCGCGATGAACCCGGGCCCCTTGCCGAGCCCCACGCGCGCGTAGGCGAACACCGAGCCCGCCTGGGGGACCACCTTCACCATCTGCGCGTAGCTGAAAGCGGTGAACCCCATGGCGATCGTCGCGATCACATAGACCAGCGCCACCGCGCCGTGCGACTTCGCGTCGAGCGTCCCGAAGACGCCGACCGGGGCCATCGGGGCGATGAACAGCAGCCCATAGACGACGAGGTCCCGGAACCCGAGACTCCGTCGCAGCCGCTCGCCCTCGGCCGCGGGCGGCGGCGGCCCCTCCCCTTCGGAGGGCTGGGGCTCATGCGTCGTGTGGGCGGACATCGGGCCTCCGGGTGCCTCCGCTGGTCACGGGCTGGCTCCCAGTCTCCCCACTGCGGCGATCTTTGACCTGTCGTACGCGGCCTTACGATGGTCCGTATGACTGCAACGCCTGGCTCCCGCCGTGTCCTGCTCGCCGCTCCCCGTGGCTACTGCGCGGGTGTGGACCGTGCCGTGATCGCCGTCGAGAAGGCCCTGGAGCAGTACGGGGCCCCGATCTATGTCCGCCACGAGATCGTCCACAACAAGTACGTCGTGCAGACCCTGGAGAAGAAGGGCGCCATCTTCGTCGACCAGGTGGAGGAGGTGCCGGAGGGCTCCATCGTGATGTTCTCCGCGCACGGCGTGGCGCCGACCGTCCACACGGAGGCCGCCGAGCGCAAGCTCGCGACGATCGACGCGACCTGCCCCCTCGTCACCAAGGTCCACAAGGAAGCGGTGCGGTTCGCCAAGGAGGACTTCGACATCCTCCTGATCGGGCACGAGGGGCACGAGGAGGTCATCGGCACGTCCGGTGAGGCCCCCGACCACATCACCCTGGTCGACGGCCCCGAGGACGTCGCGAACGTCGAGGTCCGCGACCCGGACCGGGTCGTGTGGCTGTCCCAGACGACCCTCTCCGTGGACGAGACCATGGAGACCGTCGACGCCCTGAAGACGAAGTTCCCGGGCCTGATCTCGCCGCCGAGCGACGACATCTGCTACGCCACGCAGAACCGCCAGATCGCGGTCAAGAAGCTCGCGGAGGACGCCGAGCTGGTCATCGTCGTCGGCTCCAAGAACTCCTCGAACTCGATCCGCATGGTCGAGGTCGCCCTGGAGGCGGGCGTGCCCGCCTCGCACCTGGTGGACAACGCCGACGAGATCGACGAGGCCTGGCTGGACGGCGTCACCACCGTCGGCCTGACCTCGGGCGCGTCCGTCCCGGACATCCTGGTGGACGGCGTCATCGAGTGGCTGGCCGAGCGCGGGTACGCGGACGTGGAGACGGTGAAGACGGCCGACGAGTCGATCACGTTCTCGCTGCCGAAGGAGCTGCGCCGCGATCTGCGCGCGGAGGCGGCGGAGCTGTCCGCGAAGAAGTAGACGTCCTGCGGGGCGGGGCGGGGCCAGGCCCCGCTTCAACCGGGTATCCGGGGCAACCGAGGAGTGACTGTCAGTCCGGCGTCGTAACGTTGGGTCCATGCAGATCTTCGGTGTGGACATCGGCGGATCCGGGATCAAGGGGGCACCCGTTGACCTGGAGCGCGGAGACCTGGCTCAGGAGCGGCACAAAGTGCTCACGCCGCACCCGGCGACGCCCGAGAGCGTCGTCGAGGGCGTGCGCGAGGTCGTCGAGCACTTCGGCTGGACGGGCCCCGTCGGGGCGACGTTCCCGGGCGTGATCACGGACGGCGTCGCCCGCACGGCGGCGAACGTCGACAAGAGCTGGATCGGCACGGACATCCGCCGCCTGGTCTCCGAGCGCATCGGCGGCGCACCGGTGACGGTCCTGAACGACGCGGACGCGGCGGGCGTCGCCGAGACGCACTTCGGCGCGGGCCGAGGCCGCACGGGCACGGTCATCATGCTCACCCTCGGCACCGGCATCGGCAGCGCCGTCTTCACCGACGGCCACCTCGTGCCGAACACCGAGCTGGGCCACCTGGAGCTGCACGGCCACGACGCGGAGAAGCGCGCCTCCTCCAAGGCCCGCGAGGACGAGGACCTGACCTGGGAGCACTGGGCGCACCGCGTCCAGAAGTACCTGGCGCACGTGGAGATGCTGTTCTCGCCCGAGCTGTTCATCATCGGCGGCGGCGTGAGCCGCAAGGCGCACAAGTTCCTGCCCCTGATCAAGGGCATCCAGGCCGAGATCGTCCCGGCGGAGCTGCAGAACAACGCGGGGATCGTGGGGGCGGCGATGGCCGCGCGGGCGGATACGCGCAGCGTTTAGGTCTGCGGCCAGGGTGATGGGGGCGGGACCCGGCCGGGTCCGGGACGGGGTGGACCCGGCCGGAGCTGCTGAACCCGACCGGGGCTAGGACGCGGGCACGCGCCGCTGCGGCGGATGCCCGGGCTGCCGTACCTGCCCGCGCTGCTGTTGCTGCCACTGCCGCTGCTGCCGCCGCCGGGTCATGAGCTTGATCTTGCGTACGGTCACGATGACGCCGGCGACCAGCGTCCCTCCGTACAACCAGCCCGCGTGCAGCGCCAGCGCGGTGAGCAGCCCCATGAACTGCCCGCCGAAGCCACCGGTACCGCCGGAGATCGGCAGCACCCCGGCGGCGAAGGCGATCGGCACCGCGACGGGCGCGCTGACCAGGTCGGCGGGCCGCACCCAGAGCGCCGTGAGGGCGCTCACCGGCAGGAACAGCACGCCGTACGCGACGATCGAGCCGCCGAAGAGCAGCTGCAGCAGGCAGGCGAAGAGGAACATCACGGCGGCGGCGAAGAGCCCGCTGCCGAGCCCGGTGAGGCGTGGGTTGGGCATGCGGCGCAGCGCGCGGTACAGGGGCATCCGGCTGACCTTGCGGTACAGCGGGGTTCTGCGCAGGGCGCGGCCCAGCGGCGACGCGGCCTTGCGGGGGCGCGGCGGGGTACGGGGGACGGGGGGCTCCGCGGGGCTGCCTTGTTCGGGCAGCGGCGCGGTGCGGCGCGGCCTGGCGCCCGGCGGACGAGTCCTGTGTTGCTCCACCGGACCAACCTAGGTCCGACCGGGCGGTTAATCCGGTTTGGGACACGCGCTTTGGCCGAGCTTGGCCACGTGTTCGACAGGGCGGCGGTACGGGGCGGGCCCGACGGGGGCGCGGGCGGCCTTTCGGCGACGGGGCGGCGGTGTGCGGGAAGGGGCGGGGCGTCGCGCCGGGCGTGGTGCGCGGCGCGGCCGGGGGCGCCCTTTCGGAGACGGGGCGCCGAGACGGCGCGCGGCACGCCGTAGACTGGTGGATCGCCCCGGAAGACGAGGACGGCGCCGCAACGCCGCCGACCTCCCCGGGCCGCGCCCAGCCAGCCCTCACGCCAGTCCTCACGTACGGGAAGTCGCAACGTGTCGCTCACGATCGGAATCGTCGGTCTGCCCAACGTCGGCAAGTCGACCCTGTTCAACGCCCTGACCAAGAACGACGTCCTTGCGGCCAACTACCCGTTCGCGACGATCGAGCCGAACGTGGGCGTCGTCGGCGTCCCCGACCCCCGCCTCACCAAGCTGGCGGAGATCTTCAGCTCCCAGAAGATCCTCCCCGCCACCGTCGACTTCGTCGACATCGCGGGCATCGTGCGCGGCGCCAGCGAGGGCGAGGGCCTGGGCAACAAGTTCCTCGCGAACATCCGCGAGTCCGACGCGATCTGCCAGGTCATCCGTGCCTTCAAGGACGAGAACGTCGTACACGTCGACGGCAAGGTCTCGCCCAAGGACGACATCGAGACGATCAACACCGAGCTGATCCTCGCCGACCTCCAGACGATCGAGAAGGTCCTGCCGCGCCTCCAGAAGGAGTCGCGCATCAAGAAGGACATCGCGCCGAAGGTGGCGGCGGTCGAGGCGGCCAAGGAGATCCTGGAGAAGGGCGACACCCTCTTCTCGGCGGGCATCGTCCAGGGCTCGGGCAACGAGGAACTGCTCCACGACCTGCACCTCCTCACCACCAAGCCCTTCCTCTACGTCTTCAACGTCGACGAGGACGAGCTGACCGACGACGACTTCAAGGCCGAGCAGCGTGCCCTGGTCGCCCCGGCCGAGGCGATCTTCCTCAACGCCAAGCTGGAGGCGGACCTCGCCGAGCTCGACGACGAGGAGGCCCTCGAACTCCTCCAGTCCGTGGGCCAGGAAGAGCCCGGCCTCGCCACCCTCGCCCACGTCGGCTTCCGCACCCTCGGCCTCCAGACCTACCTCACGGCAGGCCCCAAGGAATCCCGCGCCTGGACCATCAAGCAGGGCGCGACCGCCCCCGAGGCAGCCGGCGTCATCCACACCGACTTCCAGAAGGGCTTCATCAAGGCCGAGGTCATCTCCTTCGCGGACCTGGTCGAGACCGGCTCGGTGGCCGACGCCCGCTCGGCGGGCAAGGCCCGCATGGAGGGCAAGGAGTATGTGATGCAGGACGGGGACGTGGTGGAGTTCCGCTTCAACGTCTGACGGTCGGCCGTGCTCCGTCTCAGGTGCGTCGAGGCGGAGTGAGCTGCTTCAGGTCGAGGGCGATGTCGAAGGGCACCGAGCGCTGGAGTGTGCCGCGGGCGATGCTTGCCGGGGTGTAGGCGCGGGTCGGCTCGTCGAGTTCGTAGACGTGGACGACGGGTGCGCCGTCCTCGTCTTCGATCAGCCAGTAGTGCGGGATCCCGGCTTCGGCGTACTTGCGGAGCTTGACCGTACGGTCAAGGTGGGCGGACTCGGGGGAGACGACCTCTACGACGAGCCGTACTTCCTCCGGTGTGAACCAGGTCCGGTCCCCCTCGAAGGCAGCCGTTGTCACCAGCAGATCCGGCTCGGGACGGTTGCGCTGGTCGAGCTTGATCGTCATCTCGCGCCCGACTCTGGCGTTCGGGGGCGCCTGCTCCATCAGGGCAACAGTGAGCATCGTGACGAGGTGGCCGTGCCACCACCTCTGTGGGGACATCATGAAGACGAGCGCTCCGTCGATCAGCTCGGTGTGGCGAGGCGCCTCGGGGAGGCGGTCCAGGTCCTCCGCGAACCAGCCTTCCGCGCGGGGCGGGCGCATCCAGTCGGGCAGTGCGGTCATGGCATCACGGTAGCGGTTTGTCGGTACGGGGGTCCGTGGCCGAAAGCATGGGTCAGGCCCCTGCCCGGGTGTTCCGGGCAGGGGCCTTGGTGCTTTCTGGTCGGGCAAGGGCTAGGCGAGGACCAGCATCGTGGCTATGCCTGGGCCGAAGGCGCCGCCCAGTTGGTAGCTGAGGGCGAAGAGGCCTATGGCCGTGGGGCGGTGGGAGTCGGGGCCCGCTGAGGCCGCGTGGACCGAGAGGGTGGCGTTGGCGCCCGTCGCCGTGAAGGCCGCCGCGCCCGCCGCGAGGAGGAGCAGGGGGCCGGAGTCGGCCAGGGCCGCCGTCGCCACCGCCGCCGCGCCCACCGTGATCAGCGTCGCGCGGACCGCCGTCCGGCCGAGCCGCGCCGAGCCCGCCGCCAGCAGCCACGACAGCGCCGACGCCGTGAGCAGGGTCAGGAGCTGGCCCGTGCCGATCGCGCCCTTCGACCAGCCCGCCCGGTCCTGCAGCAGGCTCGGCACCGTGAACAGGAGCGTGAAGTACGTGGTGGAGAGCGTTACGCCGAGCGCCGCGGAGATGAGGAAGACGGGGGAGCGGAGCAGGCGTACCGGTACGAAGCCTTCCGGGCGGCGGCGGATGTGCAGGGTGAGGAGCAGGCCCGTGAGCAGGGCTGCCGCCAGTGCCGGGAGAGGGGTGCTCGGCAGCAGGATCAGGGAGGTGGCGAGTGCGATGAGCAGGGCCGCGCCGCGGGCGTCGAAGCGGCCCACCCCGGGCGGCGTCCGACGGGCGTACCGCGACACCGCCGGCACCGCGAGCACCGCCAGCGCCGACACCGCGAACGCAAGCCGCCACGACACCGCGTCCGTGAGCGTCGCGCCGAGCAGCGGGCCCGCCGCGCCAAGGACACCGAAGCCGGAGCTGATCACGCCCATCCTGCGCGCGCTCCCCGCCAGGTTCATCGCCGCCGCCACCAGGCCCGCGCCGCCCAGCGACTGCGCGACCCGGCCCGCGAGGGCCACCGGCAGCCACGGCGCGACCGCGACCAGCGCTGTGCCGCCGAGTACGAGCGCCGTGCTCAGCCGAAGCAGCGGCCGCAGCCCGCGGCGCCGCAGCAGGGCCGCGAGCAGCGGCGTTCCCGCCGCCATGGCCCACGCGAACGCGGTCACCATCCATGTCGCCGTCGCCGTCGCGACCCCGAACGAGCGCGCCAGGTCCGGCAGGATCAGCACCGGCGCGTTGGCCCCGGCGGCCACCGGCGCGGCGAGCAACGCCAGCCAGAAGATGGGGACTTGGGCGGGGCGGGTGCCGCTTTCGGTTCGGCTTCCGGTTTCGGCGCGGGTGCCGTTGCGGGAGCCGGAGGCGGACGCGGTGGTGGGCGGTGTGACGGTGGCGGACGCGGTGGTGGGCGGTGTGACGGTGGCGGCGGGTGCGGTGGTGCTGGACACGGGTCCCCCTGAAGCGGAAGCGGCGGAGCGGGCCGCTGGGTGAGTGGTGAGTGAGGTGGCCGAGTGGCCGGAGCGGGCCGGACGGCCCCCGCGCTCAGACCGACGTCACGACGTCCTCGTACGCGAGCCGAGGCGACCGCGGGAACCACGCGTCCTCGCCCGGCCTGCCGATGTTGACGACCATCAGCGGCTCGTGGTCGTCGTCCAGGAACTCCTTGCGCAGGCCCTCGGCGTCGTAACCCGTCATCGGCCCGGCGGCGAGGCCCGCCGCGCGGACGCCGACGATGAAGTACGCCGCCTGCAGCGTCCCGTTGACCAGGGCGGACTCCTCGCGGACCGCGCGCTCCGAGAAGTACGTCTCGCCGATGCCGGGAGCGTGCGGCACGAGCCGCGGCAGCTCCTCGTGGAACTCGTGGTCCGTGGCGAGGATCGCGACGAGCGGGGCGGTCGCGGTCTTGGGGCGGTTGCCCTCGGCCATGTGCTGGACCAGGCGTTCGCGGGCCTCGGGGGTGCGGACGAGTATCACGCGCAGGGGCGACTGGTTGAAGGCCGTGGGGCCGTACTTGACCAGGTCGTAGATCGCCTGGATCTGGTCGTCCGTGACGGGCTCGTCGGTGAAGGTGTTCGCGGTGCGGGCCTCGCGGAAGAGGAGGTCCTGGGCGGCGGGGGCGAGGGTGAGCGGGGAGGTCGGGGCGAGGGGGGAGGGTGCGGACATGGCGGGGCTCCTTCGTTGTCTCTGGCTTCGTTTTCTCAAGACTGAAAGTCTCAACGTTGAGATAAAAGCACGGGGGTTCTTTCAGCGTCAAGTGTCTTAGCATTGAGAAGGTCAGCGCTGAAGAAGCGAGAAGCAGAGAGTAGTGAGAGAGGGAGTGGCCGGCATGAGTGACGCCGTGGACGCGATCGTCGGGCAGTGGGAGAAGGAGCGGCCCGATCTGGCGGACGACCTCTGGCCGGTCCAGCTCATGGCCAGGATCCAGCGCGCGCACCGCTTCGTGGACCGGGAGCTGAAGGCGTTCTGCGCCGAACACGGCGTGGAGTCGGGCGAGTTCGACGTCCTGACGACCCTGCGCCGCTCGGGCCCGCCCTACGCCCTGACCGCCGGCGCCTTCCTCAAGGCGGCCATGGTGACCTCCGGCGCCATCACCAACCGGATCGACCGCATGGAGGCCAAGGGCCTGGTGGAGCGGGTCAGGGACGGCGCCGACCGGCGGACCGTGCGGATCAGGCTCACCGAGCACGGCAAGCAGCTCACGGACGCGCTCATGGTCAACCACCTCAGCAACTACGAGCGCCTCCTCGACGGCCTCGACCCCGAGGAGGTCGCCGGTGCCGCCGCGCTGCTCCGCAAGCTCCTGGAACTGCACGGCGACACCTCGATCACGTGACTCAGCCCCTCCAGGGGCTACTCGCTCACCCGCAACTCCCGCAGCTCAGGCACCCGTTCCCCCACCCGCACCGTCACACGGGCGAACCGCGCGGGCCCGCTTCCCGGCGCACCCCACTCGCGCCCGTCCCCCGACGTCTCGACGGCGAAGTCCGCGGGCCGCACGCCCCAGCGCGCGGTCACGTCCCGGACGTGCACCTCGCGGCCCAGGTCGACGGTGAGCGTGGCCTGCCGGGTCTTCGCGGCGGGCGACCACGCGGTGACGTCGCTGCCGTCCACCGCGGCGGCCGCGTACAGACCGGAGTCCTCGGACGTGGCCGTCGCAGGGCGGCAGCGCGCGGCGTCCGCGGTCGGCGTGCGGTCGGGCCGCCGCGTAGCGAGCACGCCCGGCGCGCCCCTTTCCACCCGTACGCGCCCCTGCGGGGACTCCACCGTGAAGGGGTGCCCCGCCGTCAGCGTCACCGTCGTCTCGTCGGGGCCGACGGCGATGTCGTACGTACTGCCGCGCCAGCGCTGACCGCGCAGCGTGACCCCGGACCCGAGCTGCGGCGGCAGCGTCGGGTCGAGGCGCAGCGCGTCGGAGTCGCGAAGGCGCAGGCCCGTCAGGCCGTGCGTGAAGACCTGGAGGAAGCCGCCCTTGCCGGTGAGGAAGTCCTGCGCGGGGGTGCCCGCGAGCGCGTCGCCGGCGCCCGCCTTCTCGCCGCGCGCCTCCGAGAACAGCGCGAACGGTCCGCGTACGAAGGGGCGCGAGGCGCGCTGCAAGTACGTGTACGAGGAGCAGCCCGGCTCGCCGATGGCGGCGGCGTCGATCGCGTGCACCGAGTCGGTCATCGCGGGGCCGTCAGGGTCGCTGCGCTCGGCGTAGTAGTCGAGGGTCGCGGCCGCGGCGCCCTCGGGCATCGGCCAGTCCAAGGGGTAGATCAGCAGGACGGTGTCGGCCTGCTTGATGGTCGAGCCCTTGTAGCCGTCGTACTGGAGGAAGATCTTGCGCTTGGGGTCGTACGGGATGCGCAGCCGCTCGGCCTGCCGGGTCCAGTCGGCCGGGGCGGGGCGCCCGAGGGCGCGGGCGGCGCCGGTGGCTGCGCGCAGGGCGGTGGCGGCGACGGCGTTGGTGTAGACGCCGTCGGTCACGCCGTTGCTGTACTCGTCGGGCCCCGCGACGTTCTGGATCGAGTAACTGCCGTCCGGATTGCGGGTGGTGCGGCCCGCCCAGTACTCGGCGATGCCGCGCAGCAGCGGCCAGCCGTGCGCGCGCAGCCAGGCGCGGTCGCCGGTGGCGAGGTAGTACTGCCAGGCGGCCAGCGCGATGTCGCCCTGGAGGTGGTTCTGCTGCACGCAGTGCGGCGGGTACCAGCTCTGGCACTCGGTCCACAGGCGGCCGCGGCTGGCGCTGGTCCAGGGGTAGAAGAGGCCCTTGACCGATGTCTTACGGGCGTTGTCGCGGGCCGCGCCGGCGGTGCGGCCGCGGTAGTCGAGGACGGGGCGGGCGAGTTCGGGGCGCGAGGCGAGCAGCGCCGGGAACATCCAGGTCTCGGCGTCCCAGAACACCATGCCCGCGTAGTTGTCGCTGGTGAGGCCGGTCGGCGCGATGCTGTCGCGGGCGCCGCGGCGCAGCGAGGACAGCAGGCCGTACTGCGAGGAGCGCACCCAGAGCTGGAGGTCGGGGCGGGACGGGATCTCGATGGACGAGGTGTCCCACTCCGTACGCCAGGCCGCCGTGTGCGCGGCGAACAGCGCGTCCCAGCCGCGGGCCGCGGCTTTCACGGAGGCGTCCCGGGCGGCTTCGCGTGGGGTGCGCGAGGTGCGTGGGCTTTGTGCGGCGCCCGAGGCACCTGAGGTGTCCGAGGCACCTGCGGCGCCCGACGCGCCTGAGGTCAGCTCCGTGTCGACGCCCACGTACTTCGTGACGTGATACGTCCCGCCCGCCCGCACCCCGAAGTCCGCGGACTGGCTCACGCTCAAGTCCCGCGCGGGGCGCGCCTGATGGGTGCGGCCGGGGGCCCGGAGGGTGGAGGCGACGGCGCCGTCCGTGCGGGTGCCGTCGGTGCGGAAGGTGACGTCCATCGTGTTCTTGCCGCGGGCGCCGCCGCCGGTGTGGGCCACGCGCCGCGCCCCGCGCCCGTCCACGCGGTCGGTGACCGTGGCCCCGCCGGACCAGTGCGGGGTGAGGCTGAGGCGTACGGCGGCGGTGTGGGCGTGGGTGCGGTCGGCGAGTACGTCGTACGTGAGGTCGGTGCGGCGGCCGTCGGCGGTGGTCCAGGTGAGCGACGTACGGACGAAGCCGCAGCGCAGGTGGAGGGTCTGGCGGTAGTGCGAGACGCGGCTGCGCGGGCCGTACGTCTCGCCGCCGACGGTGAGGTCGAGCGGCGTCCAGGTGGGCAGCGCGGCGATGGCCTCGCGGCCCGCGGTGTTCTCGGGGCCGCGTGCGTACAGGCCGGAGGCGAAGGTTCCGGCGTAGGCCGGGGTGTAGAGGGGCCAGCCGGTCTTGCCGCCGTGCGCGACGTATCCGGTGCCGGCGGGTGCGACACGGGCGCCCAGGTAGCCGTTGCCCACGTACGGGAGGTGCGGGTCGTCGGGGGCGGCGCGGGTGGTGGAGGTCGGCGCCCAGGGGCCCGCGGGGCAGGCGGAGCGCGGGGGTTGGGGCGGGGTGGTGTCCGGGGTCGCGGGGCCCTGGGGGAGCGCGGCCGCGGCGAGGGCGGAGGCGAGCAGGGCGGAGGTGAGGGCGAGGGGAGCGGGCATGGTGCCGACGATGCGGGGCCGGGGGCGGGGAGCGGGGGTGGCGCGCCCTCGGAGTCCCACGGCCGGGGGCGCGGGGTGCGTGCGGTTGGCGGCTCACCCTCCCCACAACCGCCCACCTGACCCACTCACCCCACCCGCCCCTACACCATCCCCCCACCCACCAGAAATCCGTGGTGGCTGAAATCCCGCCATCACCGCACCCCCGCGCCCTCCGCCCCGTGGAAGCCGCAGTCCGGCAGAGCCGGGCGGAAGGCCCCGGAGCTGGGCTGCTCACGACCCCCGCGGGCGGAATGCACGGATTATTGATGCCATGTCATGGCGGGTGCATGGCAGTCGTGTTACGTCCGAACAACGCCCTTGTGGGATTCCTATGGATCCGCCAATCTTTCGTCGGCGACAGAGAGTTGACCATTGATCAACTCGGCGTGGTCAAGGCGCCGCTGTGTCGTGCTGCCTGTCATGTCCCTGTCGCATCCCCCACCAGCGCACCACCGATTGAGGAGGACCCCTCAGATGGCAGTGATGCGTCACTCCCGCCGAAGACTGGCCGGCCTGGGCACGGTTGCCCTGACCGCCGCCACCGCCGTCGCCCTCGGCGTCGTGTCCGCGCTCCCCGCGGCCGCGCAGCCGCAGGCGGCGGAAGGCCGGATTCAGTACGCGGGCGCCGCCGGCGCGGTCGCGAACAGCTATATCGTCACGCTGCACAAGGACGCCGCCAAGGCGGACTCGGCCGAGGGCCGGGCACTGGCGAAGAAGCACGGCGCCGACATCGAGCGCACGTACAAGAAGGTGCTCAACGGCTATGAGGTCGAGGCCTCCGAGTCCGAGGCGAAGAAGTTCGCCGCCGACCCGGCCGTCGCCTCCGTCGTGCAGAACCGCACGTACACGGTCGCCGCCACCCAGCCCAACCCGCCGTCGTGGGGCCTGGACCGCATCGACCAGCGCAGCCTCCCGCTGGACCAGAAGTACACCTACCCCGACAAGGCCGGGGAGGGCGCCACCGTCTACATCATCGACACCGGTGTCCGTAAGAGCCACCAGGACTTCGGCGGTCGCGCGGCCGACGGCTACGACGCCATCGACAACGACAACACCGCGCAGGACGGCCACGGCCACGGCACGCACGTCGCGGGCACGGTCGGCGGCATCGCGCACGGCGTCGCCAAGAAAGCCAAGATCGTCGGCGTCCGCGTGCTCAACAACCAGGGCTCCGGCACCACCGCCCAGGTCGTCGCGGGCATCGACTGGGTGACCAGGAACGCGGTCAAGCCCGCCGTCGCCAACATGAGCCTCGGCGGCCCCGCCGACAGCGCGCTCGACACCGCCGTACGCAACTCGATAGCCGCCGGCATCACCTACGCCGTCGCCGCCGGCAACGAGTCCACCAACGCCAACACGCGCTCGCCCGCACGCGTCACCGAGGCGATCACCGTCGGCGCCACCACCAACACCGACGCCAAGGCGACCTACTCCAACTTCGGCACCGTCCTCGACCTGTTCGCCCCGGGCTCGGGCATCACGTCGGCGTGGAACACCAACGACACGGCGACCAACACCATTTCCGGTACGTCGATGGCGTCCCCGCACGTCGCGGGCGCAGCGGCGCTGTACGTCGCCGAGAACCCGTCGGCCACCCCGGCGCAGGTCTCCACGGCGCTGACGACCGCCGCGACCCCGAACGTCGTCGGCAGCCCCGGCACCGGCTCGCCCAACCGCCTCCTCTACGTCGGCACCGGCGGCACCAACCCGCCCGGACCGAAGTTCGAGAACGGAGCGGACGTCGCGATCAGGGACAACGCCACCTCCGAGTCGCCGGTGACCGTCACCGGCGTCCCCGGCAACGCCCCCGCCGCGCTCGGCGTCCCGGTCGCCATCAAGCACACGTACGTCGGTGACCTGAAGATCGAACTCGTCGCCCCCGACAACTCCGCCTACGTCCTCAAGGACTACGGCGTGGGCGGCAGCTCGGACGACATCAACACCTCCTACACCGTCAACGCCTCCTCGGAGACGGCCAACGGCACATGGAAACTCCGCGTCACCGACAACGCGGCCCAGGACATCGGCATCATCGACAACTGGGGCCTGCAGTTCTGATCACGCAGTTCTGATCAATTGATCAACCAGCTTCACTGCCACGTCAGTTCGTCCTCGTCCTCGCGGTACGGTTCCGGGTCCACGACCCAGCCGGCCGCGAGGACGAGTCGTGTGCGGCGGTGGACGGCCAGGAAGCCGAAGGGTCGGTCGAAGACGGCCGACACTTCTGTGGTGGTGTGGAGCAGTCTTGGGACGCCTCTGATCGCGGATATGGCGGTGACGGCCGCTGCCCGGAAACCGAGTGCCCCGAAGGTCGCGGTGGCCGCCTGGGCGGCCTTGTCCACCGCGACGGGTTCGACGGTCATGCCCGGGAAGTGGCCGAAGCCTCCGTCCGTCGCCGTGGTCAGGCCGAACAGGCCGCGGCGCGCGAGCAGGTCGTGCTCCGTGGTGACGGTGAACGGCACGGTCGTGACGTAGAGCTGCGGGGGCGTCGGGCTCGCGCAGCGTTCCTTGCGGACGGTCAGGCCGGGGCCCGGTTCGCCGTACGGCAGGTGGGTCCCCGGCACTCTCGGCCAGGCGCGGCCGAGGATGCCCACACCCGCGGCGAGCACCTGGCCCGGACTCATCCGCTCCTCGCCGAGCAGCAGATGGACATCGACGCCGGTGTCGCCGAGTACGCGCAGTTCGGTGACCGTTCCCGCCGGTGTGTCCGCGACGCCCACGCGGTCGGGCAGGCTGCTGACCCGGTCCAGGGCGGCCAGGGCGCGCCCGCGCCACGGGCCCGAATCGGCCTCCATGGCGCCCTCGGTGAAGGGGCTCAGCCACGTGGTGCGCAGCGCGAGGGCGCCGGCCAGGACGAGTTCGGTGTTCTCGGCCACGCAGGCCGGCATCCGCTCGATCTGTCCGCCGGTGCGCTCGGCGGACCAGGCGTCGAGGGCGGCCCGGTCGTGGCCGACGTCCCCGGTGAGCACTCCGCGCGTGCTCGCGGGCAGCCCTTCGGCCCACTTCTCGCGCAGCGTGAGGGTCCGCTTCGTCCACAGGCCGATGGCGGAGTCGAGGCCCGGGATCGCGTCGAGAGTGGTCAGCAGTTCCCGTGCCGCCTCCGCCGCCCGGTCCGGCCGCAGGCCGATCGCGAACACGGTGCCGCCCCGCACGTCGTCCGCCCACCGCGAGGTGAGCCCGTTCACCGCCCGCACCGTCGTCTCCGCCACTCGCATCGGAGCAACGTAGCTCCAGGGCCCGGCAACCTCCCTGGCGGGGGCCACCCTTCGCGCATCGGTGCGTCAACTCGTCTGACCAGGTGGTTAGTTGATTTCTATAACGTTTGAAAGGTCCTGCGTAAAGCCCCGCGGGCCTGGAAATCATCACTTCGAGTGATTCCTTGGCCTAGGGTTGCGGCCAACAACCCACGGTTGCCAGGCTGTTGCTGTCTGTCAACCTGATGGGAGTGGCCAGTGACTTTCGGTGAGCAGCCGGCGTATCTGCGCGTCGCGGGTGATCTCCGTAAGAAGATCACCGACGGTTCGCTGCCTCCGCACACGCGGCTCCCCTCGCAGGCCCGCATCCGCGAGGAGTACGGGGTCTCGGACACGGTCGCTCTCGAAGCCCGCAAGGTGCTCATGGCCGAGGGTCTGGTCGAGGGGCGCTCCGGGTCCGGCACGTACGTGCGCGAGCGCCCCAACCCCCGGAGCGTCGCGCGCACGGGGTTCCGGGGGCCCGGCACCTCCACCCCCTTCCGGCAGGAGCAGGCCGCCGAGAGCGCCCGCGGCACCTGGGAGTCCCGCAGCGAGCAGGCGGACGCGGGCGCCGAGGTCGCCGAGCGGCTCGCCGTCCGCGTGGGGGACCGCGTGATGTGCACGAAGTACGTCTTCCGGGACGCGGGCGAGGTCATGATGCTCTCCACCTCCTGGGAGCCCCTCGCCGTCACCGGGCGCACCCCCGTGATGCTCCCCGAGGAGGGCCCCCTCGGCGGCTGCGGCGTCGTGGACCGCATGGCCGCCATCGACGTGATCGTGGACAACGTCGCGGAGGAGGTGGGCGCCCGCCCCGGCCTCGCCGAGGAGTTGCTCGCCCTCGGCGGCGTCCCCGGCCATGTCGTTCTTGTTGTCCAGCGGACGTATTACGCCTCGGGGCGTCCCGTCGAGACGGCCGACATCGTGGTGCCCGCCGACCGGTATCGCATCGCATACCACCTGCCGGTGCGTTGACCGCTCGGCCGCGGGGCGGGGCCGCTCGCCCGCGGACCAGGCCCGTTCGCCCGCGGACCGGGCCCGTCCCGCACCCCGGTGCGCCCGCAATGCGAACGCGCCCGTCCGTCCCGCGTGATCACGAGTTAACGCCCGCCCCGGTTCCGTAACGCCGGGGCAATCGCGCCCTGCGGCGGATCGTCACGCGCGGCTCCTAACTTCCCCCTCCGTACCCGCAGTCCGGTCGGAAGACAGGAACCCTCATGACGGATACGGTCACGCGCGACGACGCGAACCCGGTGGGCGAGGCGGCCCCGGCCGACGCGCCCGCGGCGGACGGGCCCACGGCCGACGGCGCGCCGCAGCGCAGTTACGCCAAGCTCGCCGCCGACGAGAGCCGCGAGGACTACTCGCTGCGCTACGCCCCGCACTCCTTCCGCCGCTGGTCGCCGACCATGGTCGCGTCCACGGCGCTCGGCGGCATCGCCTACCTCGCGGACTTCGCCATCGGCGCGTCCATCGTCTTCACGTACGGCTTCACCAGCGGCTTCGCGTCCATCCTCTGCGCCGCGACGATCATCTTCGTCACGGGCATCCCGATCGCGCGGGCCTGCGCCAAGTACGGCCTGGACATGGACCTGGTCACGCGCGGCGCGGGATTCGGCTACTTCGGGTCCACCCTGACGTCCCTCATCTACGCCTCGTTCACCTTCATCTTCTTCGCCCTCGAAGGCTCGATCATGGCCCAGGCCATGCATCAGGCGGTCGGACTCCCCGTCGAGATCGGCTACTTGGTGACGACGCTCATCGTCATCCCGATCGTCTTCCGCGGCATGGGCGCTCTCGCCAAGGTGCAGGCCTGGACGCAGCCGATATGGCTCATCGGCCTGGTCCTGCCCTTCCTGGTGCTCGCCTTCGAGGCGCCGGACGCCTGGGGCGCCTTCGGCTCGTTCGAGGGCACGGAGGGCGCGGCCCCCGGCTTCTCCTGGATCGGCTTCGGCCTCGGCACCGGCGTCGCGCTCTCCCTCATCGCGCAGATCGGTGAACAGGCGGACTACTTGCGCTTCATGCCGGCCAAGACGGAGGCGAACAAGAGGCGATGGAATCTGGCCGTTCTCGCGGCGGGACCCGGCTGGGTGATCATCGGGGCCGCCAAGCAGCTCGGTGGCGCGTTCCTGGCGTTCGTGGCTCTGGAAGCGGTCGGCAAAACGCACGCCCTGGAGCCGATCGCCCCGCAGATCGAGGCGCTGCGCCCCTGGTTGGGCTCCTTCGCGCTGCCCGCCGCCGCGATCTTCGTGATCGTCTCGCAGATCAAGATCAACGTGACCAACGCCTACAGCGGTTCACTGTCCTGGTCGAATTTCTTCTCCCGCCTCACCCACCGCCACCCGGGCCGGGTCTGGTACATCTTCCTCAACCTCGCCATCGCGCTCACGCTGATGGAGATGAACATGTTCGCCGCGCTCAACAAACTGCTCGGCTTCTACTCCAACGTGGGCATCGCGTGGATCGTGGCCGTGGCCGCCGACCTGGTCATCAACAAGCGGGCCGGCTGGAGCCCGCCGTACATCGAGTTCAAACGGGCCTATCTCTACACCGTGAACCCGGCCGGGTTCGGGTCGATGGTGATCGCCTCGACGGTCTCGATCCTGGCGTTCTTCGGCCTGTTCGGGCGGTACGCCGAGGCCTTCTCCACCTTCATCGCCGCCGGACTCGCCCTGCTCCTGTGCCCGTTGATCGCCTGGGCGACCCGTGGCAGGTACTACCTGGCCCGGCCCAACCCGGTGAACGGCCCGCACGTCGAGGTCCCCGACATCACGGCCACCCACACCTGCGCCGTCTGCGAGACCGCGTACGAACTCCCCGACATCGCCGACTGTCCCGTCCAGTCCGGGCCGATCTGCTCGCTGTGCTGCTCCCTCGACGCCGAGTGCGGGGACGTCTGCCGTACGTCGCCCGGGAACGAGCCGGTGCTCATGCCGGTACCCACGGTGCCCACGGTGCCGTCGGCGTGAGCAGGGCGCGCGTCGGCAAGAGGGAAATCATCAACAAGCCGTAAAGGGGGCCGAGTTCGGGCTTGCCGTGCTCGTCGGCGGCCTTCGGAGGGGGCGCGTCCGGGAGGATGCGCCCCCTCCGCGCTGGCCGATTGCGTATCTCTTTGTGCAAAGTCGTATCCGCTGCGTAAAGGTCGGGCGTAAGCTCGGGCATATGCGGAATGCGGTTTCCTTACTGATCGAGGCGTGGGGTGCGCCCGGGGCGGGGAGCGGAGGGACGGCATGAACGACGGCACGGTCATACTGCCCTGGCTCGTGATACGTCAGGACGACAACGGCAACCGCTACCGGGTCGGAAGGTACGCGACGAAGGCCGAGGCCCAGAAGATCGCGGACAGCCTCGACGACCGCGGCAACGAGAAGCTCTACTGGGTCGAGCGGCTGAGCCAGAACGGCGCCCGCTGAACGCCGTAAGCTCGCGCGCATGACCGAACGGATCGTGGTGGTGGGCGCCGCCCTGTACGACGGGGGACGGCTGCTCGCCGCCCGCCGCAGCGCGCCCGCGGAACTCGCCGGGCGCTGGGAGCTGCCCGGCGGCAAGGTCGAGCCCGGCGAGCGGGGCGAGGACGCGCTCGTGCGCGAGCTCCGCGAGGAACTCGGGGTCGAGGCGGAGCCGCTCGCGCGGGTGCCGGGGGAGTTCGACCTCGGCCGCGGCTATGTGATGCGGGTGTGGCGGGCCAAGCTGCTCGCGGGGGAGCCGCTGCCCCTGGAGGACCACGACGAACTGCGCTGGCTGGGGCCCGACGAACTGTGGACGGTCGACTGGCTGCCCGGCGACGTACCGGCGATCCACGCGTTGACGGCCACCCAGGTCACGGGCTGACGGCCGCCTGGCCGAGGCAGACGCGAGGCGGCGCGCAAGAGGTGATGCCGGGACAGGTCGCACGCCCCTCTACGCCGTTCGTGCCACTGTGCCCCCTTGAACGCGGTACTTCCACCGGGATATCGGGTATGTGCCCATTAACCCCATGAAACCGGACAGAGGTCCGCCGCTGGGCTGGGAAGTGATCGGCGTGATCGACACCGAAGGCGACTGCGCCGAGTGGGACTTTCCCGCGGACCCGGGCGCCGTGCGCACCGCCCGCGCGGTCGTCCGCAAGCAGCTCGGCGAGTGGGACCTGGCCGCGCTCGGCGACGTCACCGTCCTGCTCGTCAGCGAACTGGTGACCAATTCCCTGCGGTACGCCTCGGGCCCCATCGTCGTACGCCTGGTGCGCCAGGCCGGTCCGCTGGGCACCCTCCTCGTAGAGGTCTCCGATCCGGTCCCTGACCCGCCCCGGGAACGCGCCGCGGCACCCGACGACGAAGGCGGCCGGGGCATCCAGTTGGTCGCGCGGTCGTCGAGGCGCTGGGGCACGCGTCCGGGACGCACGGGCACGACGGGAAAGACGGTGTGGTTCGAGCTGGCGCTGCCCGGATAGAAGACAGGAAGCACCGTTACGTACAAGTGCTTGGGACGAGCACAAGGCGGACACGGGCCAAAAAGCGTTGAGTCCGTGCTGTGATCGTGAACGGCGTGTGGCCCGGCTCCGTAGTGCTGGATACTGCGGGCAGCCACATCCGGTGACCGGTGCCGGACGGGGTGAGCTGGAGGGGACGGTTCGCGTGAGCGAGATACCAGCGAAGGCGACGGGTTCGGGGCGGCCTGTGGCGCGAGCGGGCGGGGCCCTGCCTGCCCGGCCGGTGCCGGGAGCCGGGGGAGGACCTCTCTTGCCGGAGCCCGCGGGGAACGCCGACACCGCTGCCGCCAGGGCGGACACGGCGGGCGGCGGCGCGCGCACGGCCGCGGCCGAGGGGCCGGGACAGGAACCCGGCGACCCCGGTGACCCCGGCGACCCCGCGGGCGAGGACGCGCCCGGACCCGGGCGCGCAGGCGGCGCGGAAGACGTAGGCGCGGGCGCGCCCGCGACGGTAGGCGCCGATGGACCGCTCGGCGTAGCAGGGGCGGCCGACCGCGTCGACGCGCGTCCCCGCGCGACGGGCGCCGGGCCCTCCCGCGTCGACACCGCGCCGAGCACCCCGGACGACGTCATCTGGCAGAGCAGCCCTCCCGGGTCCATCTACGACTACATCAAGGTGGCGTCCTTCTCGATCGGCCCCGACGGCCTGGTCGACCAGTGGAGCGCCCGCGCCGAGCGGCTGTTCGGCGTGGCCGCGAGGGACGCCGTCGGCAAGGACCCCATCGAGGCGTTCGTCGCGCCCGAACAGCGCCCCACGGGCCACCGCAAGATGGCCGAGATCCTGGACGGGCGCGAATGGACGGGGTCGGTCCCGTTCCGCGTGCCCGCGCCCGCGGGCGACGACCCCGCCGCCGCGGGCCTGGAAGGCATCGCCGAGGTCTACGTCATGCCGGCCAGCACGGCCGAGGGCGAGCGTGCCGCCGTCTGCATCGTCGTCGACGTCCGCGCGCTCCGCCGGATAGAGACCGACCTCGCCGCGTCGCAGGCGATTTTCGGTCAATCTCCTTTCGGCTTCCTGCTGTTCGGCACGGACCTCAAGGTGCAGCGCGCCAACCGCCGCTTCGCCGCCGTCTTCGGGGGCGCCGCCGACGACCACCGCGGCCGCACCGTCCACGACTACCTCCCCCGCCACGAGGCCGACCGCATGCAGGCCGCGCTGCGCCGCGTCCTGGAGTCCGGCGAGGCCGTCACGGACATGCAGATCGTCGGCCCCGCCCCGGGCAGCAGCGAGCGCCGCCACTGGTCGATCAACCTCTACCGCGTGCACAGCGGTTCGGGCCGCCCCATCGGCGTCGCGGGCCTCGGCAACGACGTCACCAGCCGCCACGCCGCCGCCCGCGAGGCCGCCCACGCCCGCCGCAACCTCGCCCTCCTGAACGAGGCGGGCGCCCGCATCGGCAACTCCCTCGACCTGGAGACCACCGCCCGCGAGCTCCTCGACGTCACCGTCCCCGGCTTCTGCGACCTCGCCTCCGTCGACCTCTACCAAGGCCTCCTGGACGGCGACGAGACCGCGCACGTCCGGCAGAGCCTGGCCGACGGCAGCGCCGAGCTGCGCCGCGTCGCCTTCGCCAGCGCCGTCTCCGACGTGCCCTTCCCCGACGGCAGCGGACCCGTCGAGGTCGGTTCCGTGCACCGCTTCGCCTTCAACTCGCCCTGCGCGGACGCCCTGCGCACCGCCCGCCCCCGCCTGGTCGCCTCCGGCGACGACTGCGGTCCGGCCCGCCGCCTCACCAGCGGCCTCATCCAGTCGACGCTCGCCGTGCCGATGGTCGCGCACGACACCGTCGTCGGCCTCGCGCAGTTCTCCCGTACGAAGGGCAGCGAGCCGTTCGGCGAACGCGACCGGGCGCTCGCCGTCGAACTCGCCGCGCGCGCCGCCGTCTGCATCGACAACGCCCGCCTCTACCGCCGCGAGCACGAACGCGCGCTGATACTGCAGCGGTCCCTGCTCCCGCCCGGCGACCCCGAGGCCGCCGGACTCGACATCGCCTGCCGCTATCTGCCCGGCAACGCGGCCACCGAGGTCGGCGGCGACTGGTTCGACGTCATCGAACTCCCCGGGCACCGCACGGCGCTCGTCGTCGGCGACGTCATGGGCCGCGGCCTGCGCGCCGCCGTCGCCATGGGCGAACTGCGCTCCGCCGTGCGCACCCTCGCGCTGCTCGACCTGGAGCCCGCCGAGGTGCTCTCCGCGCTCGACGAGATCGCCCGCGGCCTCGGCAACCTGCCGGGACCGCAGCGCTCCCGGCGCGCCACCCCCGCGGGCGGCCGCGGCCGCGACACCGACGACCTCGCCGAGGTCTACCTCGCGACCTGCGTGTACGCGGTGTACGACGCCGTCACCCGCCGCGTCACCTTCGCCAACGCAGGCCACCTCCCGCCCGTACTCGTCGAGCCCGGCGAGTCCCCGCTGATGCTCGACGTACCCCCGGGCATGCCGCTCGGCGTCGGCGGCGAGCCCTTCGAGGAGGTCGACGTCGACCTGCCCGAGGGCGCGCTGCTCGCGCTCTACACCGACGGCCTCGTCGAGTCCCGCGACCACCCCCTCGACGAGGGCCTGAACGCGTTCGTCGGCGCGCTCACCGAGCCCGCGCAGGCCCTTGAGGACATCTGCGACCACGTACTGAACACGCTCGACACCCACCACGGCGAGGACGACATCGCGCTGCTCATGGCGCGGGTGCAGGGCCTGCCCGCCGAGCACGTCGGCGACTGGACGCTGCCGCGCGAGCCGCAGTCCGTGGGCCGCGCCCGCGAACTGGCCTGCGAGCGGCTGCGCGCCTGGGACCTCGACGCGCTCGTCGACACCGCCGAACTCCTCGTCAGCGAGCTCGTCACCAACGCCCTGCGCTACGGCGAGGGCGAGATCCGCCTTCGCCTTCTGCTCGACCGCACCCTGGTCTGCGAGGTCTGGGACGCCGGGCTCGTCCAGCCGCGCCGCCGCCGCGCCCGCGACACCGACGAGGGCGGGCGCGGGCTCCAGCTCGTCGGCCTGCTGAGCGCCGCCTGGGGCTCACGCCGTACACCGCGCGGCAAGACGGTGTGGTTCGAACTGGCGCTGCCGGACGGGGACTCGGCGCCGGTGGACGCGGCGGAGGCGTTGATGAGCCTGTTCTGAGGCGCCCGCGCCTCGGTGGGCTGAGTGGTGGTCGCGGGCGGTCTCCTCAGGTCGTCGCCTTGAGCGCGGCGAGCCGTGCCGCCACCTCCGCCGTGTCGCTCAGGCTGTCCAGTTGCTCGAACTGCGCGTCCAGCGAGGAGGCGGCGAGTTCCTCGCGGCCGAGCGCCCGCGCCTCCTCCCGCCGCACCTTCTCCTCGAACCGGCTCAGCTCGCTCGTCGGATCGAGGACGTCGATGCTGCCCGCCGCGTCCAGCATCCGGTTCCGCGCCTCCGCCGACTTCGCCCTGGCCACCAACTGGTCCCGCTTGGAGTGCAGTTCCGTCAGCTTGATCTTCATCGAGTCGAGGCCGTCCTTGAGCCTGCCGACCACGTCGGACTGCGCGGCGATCGACGGCTCGGCGTCCTTCGCCTCCCGCTCCGACTGCAACTGCCGGCCAAGGGCGACCTTGGCCAGGCCGTCGAACCGGTCGGCCTCCGCCGCGTTCCCGTCCGCCCGCAGCAGGTCCGCCTTCTTGCTGGCCGCGAGCGCCTTGCCGCCCCACTCGGCGGCCGCCGCCACGTCCTCCTTGTGGTCCTCCTCCAGGAGCCGCAGATTGCCGACCGTCGTCGCCACGGCCTGCTCGGCCTCCCGGATGTTCTCCGTGTAGTCGCGGATCAACTGGTCCAGCATCTTCTGCGGATCCTCGGCCTGGTCGAGGAGGGAGTTGATGTTGGCCTTCGCCAACTGCGCCACGCGCCCGAGGACGGTCTGCTTGGCCATGAGGGCTTTCTCGCTTTCTCCTTGTGCGTACGCGCGAGACGCATGCGTACGCGTACGACGATGAGTCCCGCGTCCTGCGTACGAGGGTCAGAACCGTCCGCCTCCGCCCCTGCGCCCCCGCGTCCCGCCCCCGCCGAAACTCCCGGGCCCGCCACCGCCGCCCCCACCGAAGCCCCCACTTCCTGTCCCGCCCCCGAGACCCCCGCGCCCCACCCCACCAAGGATCTGCCCGAGCACGATCCCGCCGAGTACGGCACCGCCCGTCCCGCCGCCCCGGCCGCCGTACGGATTGCCGTAGGCGCGCACGTCCCGCTCGGCGAGGGCCTGGGCCTCGCGGGCGAGGGAGTCGGCGCGCTGGGCCTCGGCGAGGGCGGCGGAGGGCTGGTCCGCGAGCTGCTCCGCCCGCTCCAAGTGCCGCCGCGCCTCCGCGAGCCGTGTCCGGGACTCGCTGCCCACCGCGCCGCGGTGCGTCGTGACCTGGTCCGTGGCCGCCGCCACCGCGCTGCGGGCGGTGAGCAGGGCCTGGCCGAGCAGCGAGCGGGCGCGGCCCTCGGCGCTCTCGCGTTCGCGCGCGCCGGAGAGGGACGCGTCCAGTGCGGCGTCCGCCTCCTCCACCCGGCGCAGGGCGTCGATCGGGTCGTACGGGCCCGCGGCGAGGGCCCGCCGCACCTCACCGGCGACGGCCTCGACCCGGGCCACGCGCCCGCGCAGCTCGGCCGTCGGCACGCCCTGGCCGGTGCCCGCGAGCAGCCCGCGCGCCTCCGCGAGGTCGGCCTCCGCCTCGTCGAGGGCGCCCGGCAACCGCTGTGCGGCCTGGGCGAGTTCACCGGCCAGGCGCTCCACGGCCGCCAGGAAGGTGCCCGCCTGGTCGACGGCGCCCTCGGCCGCGCGCAGGTGGACGGCGGCCCGGCCGTGGTCGGCGGCCCCGACCGCCTCGCGGGCCTGGTGGAGGTGGGTCGTCGCGAACACGAGCCGGTCCTTGGCCTGCGCGACATGGCCGACGACCGCCTCGCTCGCCCCGAACGCGTAGGTGGCGCGCAGCTCCTTGAGCGTGCTCTCGGCGTCGATGGTGCGGGCGCTGACCTGCTGGAACGTCGTCTCGGCGTGGTCGAGTGCGGCCGGCGCCTCGCGTTCGAGGGCGCGCAACTGGTCGAAGGCGGCGGCCTCCGCGTCCAGGCGCCGGCCCGCCTCCTCGCAGCGCGCCACGATCTCGTCGAGCATGCGGCGCCGTGTCGCGTCGTCCTCCGGGTAGGCGTCGTCGAGCTGCTGCCGCAGCCGGAAGGCCGCCGTCAGCTCCCCGCGCGCGTAGGAGAGGGCGTCCGTGAAGGGCCGCACGGCCTCGTCGCCGAACTGCGCGGTGGCGAAGCCGAGTTCCTCGGTGCTGGTGCGCACGGCGTCGTCGGTCTCCACGAGCAGGGCCTTGGCGCGGGCGTCGAGTTCGGGCAGCGGCGTGAGCCCGGGTCCCGCGCCGGGGCCCGGTGTCGTACGCGAGGTGAAGCGCCGCTTGCGGCGCCGGTACGCGGCGAACCCGAAGATGCCCGCGACGCCCGCCGCGAGCACCGGAAGCACCAGATCGCCCGCCACCCCGTCGTCACGGCCGCCCCCGCTCGCGGCGCCCGGATCGGCCTCGCCCGGGGTGACGGCGGGTGTCGGCACGGCCCGCCCGTCGAGCACCGCCGCGTACCCGTCCGCGGCCCCGGCGGCGGCGCCCGCCCAGTCGTTCTCCCGCAGGGCGGGCTCGACGGCGGTGGCGGCGACCTCCCGGAGCTGGGCGTCGGTGAGGCGCGAGTCGGCGTCCACCGAGTACGCGTACTGCCGGTCCCGGGTGGCCACGGCGAGCAGCACGTCGTCGAGCCCGAGCCCGTTGCGCTCGGCGGTCGCGTCGGCCCAGCTCTGCGCGGAACGGCCGGAGAAGTCACGTACGTACACGACGAACAACTGGATCCGCTGCTCGTCGTACAGCCGGTCGAGGGCGGTGGTGACGGCCCGGCGCCGGTCGCCGAGCGCGTCGGTCCGGTCGGTGATCTGGCCGTCGCGGTCGAGCCGCACCGGGTCGTCGGCGGGGACGGCGCGCGGGTGGGGCGCGGCGGGCAGGGCGGACGCCGTGGTCACCGAGGGTGCCGACAGCGGGAGCCAGCACCCGAGGAACAGCACGACGGCCGCCGCCCGCGCGGCTATGTGCGACGGGGCGCGGGAGGACGGCGTCACATTTGGCAGCGTATGGCCGCCCATGAGAGCCCGCGACCGGGGCGGGAGCCGCCGTCGCCGCTAGGGCCGCACGAAGCGGACCTCGGGGAAGCGGTCCGAAGGGCCGTCCAGGAGGTGGTCGTCCCGGCCGCCGAGCCAGCGGTCGAAGAACGAGACGACGTACGCGCGCTGGGCGGACGTGGCGCGCGCCGGGTCGACCGTGCCGATGTTCGCCTCGATCACGTCGCGGCCCACTCCGGCCTGCGGCAGGACCGCGGCCAGGTCGGTGTACGTCTGGTGCTTGGAGCCGCGCAGGTTCAGGTCCCGCTTCCAGCCGGGGCTGTGCTTCCAGAAGGCGCCCCAGGAGGGCTCGCTGGTGTGGTCGCTGCCGTCGCGCCCCATCAGCAGGAACGGCCGCTGGTCCAGGCCGTGCCGGGCGACGGGCGTGAGGTTGGTGCCCTTGGGCTCCGAGTTGTGCTCCAGGGTGCCGTCCAGGTCGACGCCCGCCTTCACGCGCTTGTCCTCGTACATCGTCTCGGCGGCGGCCATTCCGCCCGCCGAATGCCCGACCATGCCGACGCGCTTGTGGTCGACCGCCTCGCCCAGGCCGCGCGGCAGCGAGCCGAGCCGGTCGAGCACGAACTTGTCGTCGGCGACGCGGGCGTCGAGCACCTTCTTCATGAGCTGCGGCAGCTTCTCCTGCGGGGTCTGCGCGAGCGCGTCAAGGAGCGGCTTGTTGTCCTTCACCGAGCCGTCGGGGAACTGCACGCCCGGCGACTCATAGGTGTGGTCGACGGTGACGACGACATAGCCGCGGCTCGCCAGCTCCTCGACGAGCGCCGTGCCCCAGGTGCGGGGGTCGCCCGCGCCCGCGGAGTACACGAGCACCGGCAGCTTCCCGCCGTGCGCGGCCCCCTTGTCGAGGAGTGCCTTCTCGCGTGCGTGTGTCCGCATGCCCGCCCAGTCGACGGAGCCCTTGGGGATGCCGTGCGGCGCGGCGGCGTTCCAGCGCGCGGCGGCGCCCTTCGCCATGTACGGCGCGACGCCGTGCCCGCCGGTCGCCCGCGCCGGGTACCAGACGTTCACCATCAGCTCGCGGTACGGCACCGACGTGACCCACGGGTCGTGCCGGGAGCGGTCGACAAGGCGGGTGGAGAACGTACCGATGGCGTGCGGCCCGGTGGGCGCGGGCAGCGTGGCCCGCACCCCGCCCGCCACCGGGGCGCCGCCCGCGTGGCCCGTGTCGCGTGCCGACACCGGCGCGGCGGCCCCGACCGCGAGCACGGTGGCCACGGCGAGCCCCAGGGCGAGGGCGCCCCTGCGGGAACGGGAACGGGAGGAGCGAAGATCGCGAAGGTTCATGCCTCCATGCTGTTCCCGCGCCGCGCCCGTGACCATGGAGGCAATCGGGAGAATCCGGGGTGGGGGATTACCCCCACAGGATCCCCGCGCGACCCCTACGTCGGCCGCCGCCGGATCTTGTTCCCCAGCCAGACCAGCGGGTCGTACTTGCGGTCGACGGCGCGCTCCTTCAAGGGAATCAGCGCGTTGTCGGTGATGCGGATGCCCTCGGGGCACACCTCCGTGCAGCACTTGGTGATGTTGCAGAAGCCGAGGCCGTGCTCCTCCTGGGCGGTGGCCTTGCGGTCGAGGCCGGTGGACGCGGCGGCGTCCAGCGGGTGCATGTCGAGTTCGGCGACGCGCATCAGGAAGCGGGGGCCCGCGAAGGCCGTCTTGTTCTCCTCGTGGTCACGCACCACATGGCAGGTGTCCTGACACAGGAAGCACTCGATGCACTTGCGGAACTCCTGGGAGCGGTCCACGTCCTCCTGCATCATGCGGTACTCACCGGGGCCGAGGTCCTTCGGCGGTACGAAGGCGGGCACCTCCCGCGCCTTCGTGTAGTTGAAGCCGACGTCGGTCACCAGGTCCCGCACCACCGGGAACGCGCGCAGCGGCGTCACCGTGATGACGTCGTCGCGCTCGAACACCGACATGCGGGTCATGCACATCAGACGGGGGCGGCCGTTGATCTCGGCGGAGCACGAACCGCACTTGCCCGCCTTGCAGTTCCACCGCACCGCGAGGTCGGGCGCCTGGGTGGCCTGGAGGCGGTGGATGATGTCGAGGACCACCTCGCCCTCGTTGACCCGGACGGTGAAGTCCTTCAGGTCGCCGCCCTCGACGTCGCCGCGCCAGACCCGGAACCGCGCGTCGTACGCGGCTCCGTCGGCGCCCGCGGCGGAGCCGCTGTCGGAATCCGTGCCGGAAGTCGTACTCGTACTCACTCGTAGAGCTCCTCTTCGGCGAGGTACTTGACCAGCTCCTCCTTGTCGAAGAGGGCGAGCAGGTCGGGGCGGATGGGGTCGGTGGTGACCCGGGTGAGGTCGATCTGGCCGCGGGCCGGGTCCGTGACGGCCGACCCGCCGGTGGGGTCGGCCAGTTGGCACAGCAGGTTGAGGCGGCGCCAGTCGCGGTCCATGCCGGGGTGGTCCTCGCGGGTGTGCCCGCCGCGGCTCTCCGTGCGCTCCAGGGCGGCCCGCGCCACGCACTCGCTGACGAGCAGCATGTTGCGCAGGTCGAGGGCCAGGTGCCAGCCCGGGTTGAACTGGCGGTGCCCCTCGACCCCGGCCCGGCGGGCCCGAAGGCGCAGGTCGGCCAGCTTGTCCAGGGCCTCGGCCATCTCGCCCTCGCGGCGGATGATGCCCACCAGGTCGTTCATCGTCTGCTGGAGTTCCTGGTGCAGGGTGTACGGGTTCTCGGGGGTCGCCCCGGCCTCGGGGCCCTCCGCGCTGAACGGCCGCAGCGCCTCCGCGGCGGCCGCGTCCACCTGCGCCTCGTCCACCACGGGCGCGGCGTCCTGCTCGCCCGCGTACCGCGCCGCGTGCAGACCGGCCCGCCGGCCGAACACAAGGAGGTCGGAGAGCGAGTTGCCGCCGAGCCGGTTCGAGCCGTGCATGCCGCCCGCGACCTCACCGGCCGCGAACAGCCCTGGCACCCCGCGCGCCGCCGCCGTGTCCGACTCGACGGCGATGCCGCCCATCACGTAGTGACAGGTCGGCCCGACCTCCATGGCCTCGGCCGTGATGTCGACGTCGGCGAGCTCCTTGAACTGGTGGTACATCGACGGCAATCGGCGCCGGATGACCTCGGCGGGCATGCGCGTCGACACGTCCAGGAACACCCCGCCGTGCGGCGAGCCACGGCCCGCCTTCACCTCGGAGTTGATGGCCCGCGCCACCTCGTCGCGCGGAAGCAGCTCCGGCGGGCGGCGGTTGTTGTCCGGGTCCTCGTACCAGCGGTCGCCCTCCTGCTCGGACTCCGCGTACTTCTCCTTGAAGACGTCCGGGATGTAGTCGAACATGAAGCGCTTGCCCTCGGAATTACGGAGTACGCCGCCGTCCCCGCGTACGGATTCGGTGACGAGGATGCCTTTCACCGAGGGCGGCCACACCATTCCCGTGGGATGGAACTGCACGAACTCCATGTTGAGCAGCGGCGCCCCGGCGAGCAGCGCGAGGGCGTGGCCGTCGCCCGTGTACTCCCACGAATTCGACGTCACCTTGAAGGACTTGCCGATGCCGCCGGTGGCGAGCACCACGCTCGGCGCCTCGATGACGAAGAAGCGGCCGCTCTCCCGCTCGTAGCAGAATGCGCCACTAACCTGCTCCCCGTCCTTGAGGACGCGGGTGACCGTGCATTCCTGGAATACCTTCAACCGGGCTTCGTGGTCCCCGAATTCACGCTCGTCCTCCTGCTGCAACGCGACGATCTTCTGCTGCAGCGTACGGATCAATTCGAGTCCCGTACGGTCGCCGACGTGCGCGAGCCGGGGATACTCGTGCCCGCCGAAGTTCCGCTGCGAGATCCGCCCGTCCTTCGTGCGGTCGAAGAGCGCGCCCCAGGTCTCCAGCTCCCAGACCCGGTCGGGCGCCTCGCGGGCGTGCAGCTCCGCCATCCGCCACTGGTTGAGGAACTTCCCGCCGCGCAGGGTGTCGCGGAAGTGCACCTGCCAGTTGTCGCCGGAGTTCACATTGCCCATGGACGCCGCGATGCCGCCCTCGGCCATCACCGTATGGGCCTTGCCGAACAGCGACTTGCAGATCACCGCCGTGCGGGCGCCCTGCTCGCGCGCCTCGATCGCGGCCCGCAGCCCGGCACCACCGGCCCCCACCACGACGACGTCCCACTGCTGCCGTTCCACTTGAGACATCAGAAGCACCCTTTGTTCACTAGAAGAGGGTCGGATCGTCGAAGGCGCCCGAAGCGATCAGATACACATAGAAGTCCGCGACGGCGACGCTGATCAACGACGCCCAGGCGAGCAGCATGTGACGACCGTTCAGCCAGCCGACCCAGCGCCACATCCGATAGCGCACCGGATGCTTGGAGAAATGCTTGAGCTTGCCGCCGACGATGTGCCGGCACGAGTGGCAGGACAGCGTGTACGCCCAGATCAGCGTGATGTTCACGAGGAACACGAGGGTGCCGAGCCCCATGTGTCCCCACTCGTAGTCCTCGTTGCGGAAGGAGAGGACGGTGTCGTACGTGAGAATGCCCGCGACCGGCACCGCCGCGTAGAAGAAGTACCGGTGGATGTTCTGCAGGATCAACGGGAAACGCGTTTCGCCCGTGTACTTCGCGTGCGGCTCCGCGACCGCGCAGGCGGGCGGTGACGCCCAGAATCCGCGGTAGTAGGCCTTGCGGTAGTAGTAGCAGGTGAGGCGGAATCCCAGCGGGAAGATCAGGATGAGCAGCGCCGGGGAAAGCCCCCACCAGCTCCCGAAGATCTCCCAGTTGGGCCCGTTCTTCATCGGCTCGCAGTTGTCCGCGATGCACGGCGAGTAGAACGGCGAGACGTAGGGCGCCTCGTAGTAGTCGGCGTTCGCGAACGCCCGCCACGTCGAGTACACGACGAAGGCGAACAGTCCGGCGGCGGTCGCGGCGGGCTGCAGCCACCAGCGGTCCGTCCGCAAATGGGCAGCGGTGATGGCGGCGCGCGTGCCGTGCCGTACGCCGCCGGGGGCCGTGCCCTTCTTCAGATGAGGTTCCGTGCCAGTGGCCAACGAGGCTCCACTCCTTCGTCGACGGGTGGATTGCGGCGGGAGCCGCTAGGGCGCGCGGCGGTCGCGGGCGCCCAGGCCCTCGTCGTCCGAGTCGGTCCACAGGGACGCGTCGTACGGCGTGTCCGGGATGGTGACCAGCTCGGGGCGGGGCTTCGGGGGTGCGGGTGGGTCTTGTGGTGCCGCGGAGGCCGCGGTCGCGCGCAGCAGGGCGACGCTCTCGCGCAGGTGGTCGGTGTCCATGCGGACCCGGCGGAAGTCGACGCCCGCCAGTTCCGCGCCGGCCCGCTGCTCGACCCTGTCCACGGTGCGGACCAGATCGTCCACGCAGCGCTGAATGGCCGTCAGATCATCTTGCAGAGCCATGACTTGCCCTCACTTCACGGGTGCGGCGGCAACGCTCATGCGCCTGCGAGTGTCGCGCGTCACATCCCGAATTGGGAAGCCGTTTGCGCGGATTCACTCCCTCCGGGGGGCGGGGCGAGAAGGCCCGTCCGGCGTTTGAGGGCGAGCGCGCAGCGCGATCAGGGGTGCGCTCGGCGCGGGGCACCCCGGGGGCCACGGTGCCCCGGGGCCCGTTGAGCCGCACGGGTGGCTTCCCGGGGCGCCTCGCCGTGTCTACGCCCAGCGCAGCGTCCCGTCGCCTTCAGTGGGTGCGATAGGTGTGATCAACTCCATATTTCCCCCGTAATACCGCCATACGTGAGCGAACACGTACAGAGCGCAACGCCCGGAGGTACCCGTCATGCCCCACGACCGCGCCAGGCCGCGACCGGTCCGCCCGGCGGCCACGGCCCGATCCGCCGTGTTCCTCGCCGCCGGAGTCCTCGCGCTGCCCGCCCTCGCCGGGTGCGGCTCGGGCGACGAGTCGGGCGCCCCCACGGCCGCGCAGGACATCGCGCCCGCGGCCCGTGACTCGGTCGCCGACGGGGGCACGGTGACATGGGCGGTCGACGCCCTGCCCGAGACGTTCAACGCGTTCCAGTCCGACGCCGACCAGGCGACCGGCCGCGTCACCGGCGCCGTGCTCCCGTCGATGTTCCGCCTCGACGACAAGGGCAGACCCGAGCGCAACGCCGACTTCCTGGAGTCCGCGGAGGTCGTCGAGCGCGAGCCGCAGCAAGTGGTGCTCTACAAGCTCAACCAGCAGGCGGTCTGGAGCGACGGACGCGAGATCGGCGCCGACGACTTCGCCGCGCAGTGGCGCGCCCTGTCCGGAAAGGACAGCGCGTACTGGACGGCCCGCAACGCGGGCTACGACCGCATCGCCAAGATCGAACGCGGCGCCAACAACCTGGAGGTGCGCGTCACCTTCGACAAGCCGTACGCGGACTGGCGCTCCCTGTTCTCCCCGCTGTACCCGAAGGGGGTCATGGGCACCCCGGACGCCTTCAACGACGGCGCGCGCGGCAAGCTCAAGGTCACCGCGGGCCCCTTCGCCCTGAAGGACGTCGACCGCGGCGCCGGCGAGGTCACGCTCCAGCGCAGCGCCCGCTGGTGGGGCAGCCCCGCCAAGGCCGACAAGCTGGTCCTGCGCTCCGTACCGCGCGACCAGCGCGCCGCCGCCCTCGCCGCGGGCAAGGTCGACATCGCCGACGTGGACGCCGACGAGGCAGGACGCATCGCGCTCGCCGCCCGCGACAAGGGCGGCCAGGGCCCGCTCACCCACGGCCCCGGCGCCCGCCTCACCCCCGCGGGGGCACTGCGCTCCTGGGCCCTCGCGAACGGCTCCGACGAGGAGGCCGCGGAGACCGAACAGCTGGCCCGCGCGAAGTCCCGCAAGGCCGTCAGGCGGTACGCCGAGGAGCAGGCGGGCCTGCGCGGCTACGTCGTCCGCAAGTCCCTCGAACCCGCCTACACCCAGCTCGCCCTCAACGGCTCCGCGGGACCCCTGGCCGACGACCGCGTACGCCGCGCCGTGGCCCGCGCCCTGGACCGCGACAAGCTCGCGGAAACGGTTCTGAAGCCCCTTGGCCTGCCCGCCGAGCCGGTCGGCAGCCATCTCGCCCTCGCCGGGCAGGAGGCGTACGCGGACAACAGCGGCGCGCTCGGCGACCAGGACACGGCGGAGGCCCGCGCGCTGCTCGCGGACGCGGGCTGGACGCCCGGAGCGCTCACAGAGAAGAGGGGGAAGAAGACAAAGGACGGGGGCGGGGGCGGGGACGAGGAGGAGACGGCGGGCGGCGAAGCGGGCACGGAGAACTCCGAGGACATCTCGGGCTCCGAGTCCGGCTCCGGCTCCGAGTCCAGCTCTGGCTCCGACTCCGGCTCCGACGACGGCACGTACATCGTCGGCGAGGACGACCCGAAGTCGGGCGCCGCACGCCTGAAGCCCGCCGAGGCAGGCACCGGCACGCGCCGCGAGGCCGACAAGGAGCAGAAGAAGGACCCGGGCGGAAAGCCCAAGACGAAGGCCGAGACCAAGAAGCAGGCCCAGGGCGGCGCCCCCGGCGCGTACGCCCCCAAGGGCACCGCCGCCCCCAAGAGCGGAAAGAGCGCCAAGGGCGCCGCGGCGGGCCCGCTCGCCAAGGACGGCAAGGCGCTCACCCTGCGCTTCGTGCTCCCGTCCGGCGCGGGCTCGGAGTCGCTGCGGGCGGTCGCCGACCGGATCTCGGGGATGCTGCAGCGCATCGGCGTACGTACGGAGATCGCCAAGGTCGCGGACGAGAGCTACTTCAAGGACCACATCGCGTCCGGCCAGTACGACCTGGCGCTGTACTCCTGGCCCGCGTCCGCCTTCCCCGCCACCGACTCCCGCCCGATCTTCGCCAAGCCGGTGCCCGCGGCGGACGGCTCCCTGAACGTCGAGCAGAACTACACCCGCGTCGGCACCGACCACATCGACCAGCTCTTCGACCAGGCCCTGGCCGAACTGGACGAGTCCGAGAACCGCTCCCTGGTCAAGAAGGCCGACGCCCGCATCTGGGCGGCGGCGGGCTCCATCCCCCTCTACCAGCGCCCCCAGCTGGTGGCCACCCGCACCAACCTCGCCAACGCGGGCGCCTTCGGCTTCCAGACCCCGATCTACCAGGACATGGGCTTCCTGAAGCCGGGCGCGAAGGCGAGCAAGCAGCCGAAGCCGGAATAGTCTGTCCGGCGAGTGAGGACGGGCCAGGCCGGAGGCCGCGATCCACGGTGCCCGAGGCCTGGCGGAACCTCCCGTTCCGGGGGCGCCCAGGAGCCCGACAAGCCGCCCCCGGCGAGGACCCGTAGGATGGGGTAAGGCCGTGGCACGTCTGCCCGGCAGTGCACGCGTACGAAATGGACGTACGCGTCGCCTCCAAGCCTCCCGGGAGAAGCGCACCTCGCATGCCCACGCGCCACGACATTCGTAACGTCGCCATCGTCGCCCACGTCGACCACGGCAAGACGACCATCGTCGACGCCATGCTCAAGCAGGCGGGCGCCTTCGCCGCGCACGCCGCAGAGTCCCTCGACGACCGCATGATGGACAGCAACGACCTGGAGCGTGAGAAGGGCATCACGATCCTGGCCAAGAACACGGCCGTCAAGTACCACCCCAAGGATGGCGGCGACGTCATCACCATCAACATCATCGACACCCCCGGCCACGCCGACTTCGGTGGCGAGGTCGAGCGCGGTCTGTCGATGGTGGACGCGGTCGTCCTCCTCGTCGACGCGTCCGAGGGCCCGCTCCCGCAGACGCGCTTCGTGCTGCGCAAGGCCCTGATGCAGCGACTGCCCGTCATCCTCTGCATCAACAAGACGGACCGCCCCGACTCGCGGATCGACGAGGTCGTCAACGAGACGTACGACCTCTTCCTCGACCTGGACGCGGACGAGGACCAGATCGAGTTCCCGATCGTCTACGCCTGCGGCCGTGACGGCGTGGCCTCGCTGACCAAGCCGGAGGACGGCACCGTCCCGGCCGACAGCGACAGCCTGGAGCCGTTCTTCACCACGCTGCTCCAGCACGTCCCGGCCCCCGAGTACGACGAGACCGCGCCGCTCCAGGCCCACGTCACCAACCTGGACGCCGACAACTTCCTCGGCCGCATCGCGCTGCTCCGCGTCGAGCAGGGCGAGCTGCGCAAGGGCCAGACCGTCGCGTGGATCAAGCGCGACGGCACGACCTCCAACGTCCGCATCACCGAGCTGATGATGACCGAGGCCCTCACCCGCAAGCCCGCGGAGGTCGCAGGACCCGGCGACATCTGCGCCGTCGCGGGTATCCCGGACATCATGATCGGCGAGACCCTGGCCGACCCGGAGAACCCGATCGCGCTGCCGCTGATCACGGTCGACGAGCCGGCCATCTCCATGACCATCGGTACGAACACCTCGCCGCTGGTCGGCCGCGGTGGCACCGGCAAGGGCGCGGACGCCAAGGCGGCCGTCAAGGACCGCAAGGTCACCGCCCGCCAGGTCAAGGACCGTCTGGACCGCGAGCTGATCGGTAACGTCTCGCTGCGCGTCCTGGACACCGAGCGTCCCGACGCCTGGGAGGTGCAGGGCCGCGGTGAGCTGGCGCTCGCCATCCTGGTCGAGCAGATGCGCCGTGAGGGCTTCGAGCTGACCATCGGCAAGCCCCAGGTGGTCACCCAGGAGATCGACGGCAAGACGCACGAGCCGGTCGAGCGCATGACCATCGACGTGCCCGAGGAGCACATGGGCGCCGTCACGCAGCTCATGGGCGTCCGCAAGGGCCGCATGGACAACATGTCCAACCACGGCTCCGGCTGGGTGCGCATGGAGTTCGTCGTCCCGTCCCGCGGCCTCATCGGCTTCCGTACGGAGTTCCTGACGAACACCCGCGGTACGGGCATCGCCCACTCCATCCACGAGGGCCACGAGCCGTGGTTCGGCACGCTGACGACCCGTAACAACGGTTCGCTGGTCGCCGACCGCTCGGGCGCGGTCACGCCGTTCGCGATGATCAACCTCCAGGAGCGCGGTGTGCTGTTCACCGAGCCCGGCACCGAGGTGTACGAGGGCATGATCGTCGGCGAGAACTCGCGCGCCGACGACATGGACGTGAACATCACCAAGGAGAAGAAGCTCACCAACATGCGTGCGGCTTCCGCGGACAACACCGAGAACGTGGTGCCCCCGCGCAAGCTCTCCCTGGAGCAGTCCCTGGAGTTCTGCCGCGACGACGAGTGCGTCGAGGTGACCCCGGAGGCCGTGCGCATCCGCAAGGTCGTCCTGGACCAGAAGCAGCGCGGCCGCACGGCTTCGCGCGCCAAGCACGGCTAAGCACCACGGCTATGCGCGGCTAAACGCCCACGCACCGCCTGAGGCCGGTTTTGCCCACTCTCCGGAGTGGGTGAAACCGGCCTCTCGTGGTTGCGGAGGGCGATACGGTGACCACACGGCACACGCGCCAAGGGACAGTCAACGCCCGCGCGGCAACCGGTTTTCGGCGCCGATCTGTCCGGAATACGGACTCCACTGACCGTTAGATGTGTAACACGTCCGTTTCGCAACCATCTATCTAGGATCGGTTTGTCCGGATTTTGGAAGTTGTACGTGCCAGGTGTGATTGAACCGAGACCAAAAGGGTGTGGTCGGGCCGTACCTCATGGCTAATAGTTGACCGCGTATAGCTCGGGTCAATGGGTCACGCGCTGTGGGGAGCGCCGACTCACGAGCACACTGGGGTATTCGATCAACGCCGTCAGGGGTGATGGCGCGATCTCTCGTACCCCCTCTCGTTGTGAACAAGTGGACTCATGAGGAGGAACCCCATGCGTGGTGCCAAGAGCGCCAAGTGGGTCGCGATAGCCGGTGTTGTGGCGCTGACCGCTACCGCCTGCGGTGGTGGCGACGACGACAAGGGCAGCGGCAAGGTCGACCCCAAGGGGATCGTCAGCTACGCCAACGGTGAGCCGCAGAACGCCCTGCAGCCGTCGAACACCATGGAGGCGTACGGCAGCGTCGTCATCGACGCGCTCTTCACCGGCCTTGTGCACTACGACAAGCAGGGCAACATCACCTACGAGAACGCCGAGTCGGTCACCCCCGACAAGGCGAACAAGGTGTGGACGGTCAAGCTCAAGCCGGGCTGGAAGTTCCACGACAACACGCCGGTCAACGCCAAGTCCTACGTCGACGCCTGGAACTGGGCGGCCGACCCGGCCAACGGCCAGCAGAACAGCTCCTGGTACCGCGACATCGTGGGCTACGACAAGGTGCACCCCGAGAAGGGGAAGGCCAAGGCGAAGACCATGTCCGGCCTGAAGGTCGTCGACGAGAACACCTTCACCATCACGCTGAACTCCGGCATCCCGTACTACGCGTACAAGCTTGTCTACAAGCCCTTCTTCCCGCTGCCCGCGGCCGCGCTGAAGGACCCGAAGAAGTACGGCGAGGCGCCGGTCGGCAACGGTCCCTACAAGTTCAAGAGCTGGGACCACAAGAAGTCGATCCAGGTCACGGCGTGGTCCGGCTACAAGGGCGAGGACAAGCCGAAGAACGGCGGCATCAACTTCAAGGCGTACACCACGCCGAACGCCGCGTACCAGGACCTCCGGTCCGACAACGTGGACACGATGCCGCTGATCCCGGACAGCGAACTCGCCAACTACAAGAACGACTTCGGTGACCGCGCGATCACCTCGGACTTCTCGGCGATCAACACGATCAACCCGGCCTTCTACACCAAGCAGTGGAAGGACATCGACGTCAAGGTCATCCAGGGCCTGTCGATGGCGATCGACCGCGAGACCATCTCCAAGACCACGTTCTACGGCACCCGCAAGCCGGCCTCCGGCTGGGTCGCCAGGGGCGTGAAGGGCTACAAGGCCGACGCTTGCGGCGAGTACTGCAAGTTCGACGCCAAGAAGGCCAAGCAGCTCATCAAGGACGGCGGCGGCGTCCCGGGCAACAAGATCTCGATCCAGTACAACGCCGACCAGCCGCACAAGGGCTGGGTCACCGCTGTCTGCAACGACATCCAGAAGAACGTCGGCGTCAAGTGCGTCGGCGACCCGGTGACCGACTTCCAGGCCGACACGGAGATCCGTGACCAGAAGAAGGTCAAGTCGATCTACCGCTCGGGCTGGGTGCTCGACTACCCGTTCAACGGCAACTTCCTCGCGGACCTCTACGGCACCGGCGTCGACGGCAACAAGGGCGGCTTCTCGGACAAGAAGTTCGACGAGCTGACCAAGAAGGCCGACAACGCCAAGACCATCGACGAGTCCGCGGACCTGTACAACCAGGCCGAGGCGGAGCTGAAGAACAGCTTCCCGGGCATCCCGCTCTGGTACAACTCCACGAACTCCGCGTACTCGAAGAACGTGAAGAACGTCGAGTTCGACCAGGCCGGTGACCCGATCCTCTCCGAGGTCCAGGTCTTCGAGAAGTAGCAGTCGCCGGAGTTCCGTTCCCGTAAAGCGACGCCCGGCGACCCCGGGCGTCGCTTGCGGAACGGCTCCGCAATGGACGGAGGCACCACCATGGGGCGCTACGTCGCGAGGCGACTGCTCCAGATGATCCCGGTCTTCATCGGGACAACCCTGCTGATCTTCCTGATGGTCAACGTCCTCCCCGGCGATCCCGTGCGGGCGCTGTGGGGAGACAAGCCGCCGGACCCCGCGCAGGTGGCGCAGATCAAGCACGACCGCGGTCTGGACCTGCCGCTGTGGGAGCAGTATCTGCACTACATGAAGGGCCTGTTCCAAGGGGACTTCGGCAACACCATCGCGGGCAACCGGCCCATTCTCGACGAGATCACGCAGGCTTTCCCGGTCTCGATGCGTCTCGCCGTCATGGCGTGGTCGTTCGAGCTCGTCGTCGGCATCACCCTGGGCGTCTTCGCGGGCATCAGGCGCGGCCGCATCGTGGACAACACGGTGACGCTGTTCACGCTCCTGGTGATCTCCGTGCCGATCTTCGTGGTCGGTCTGCTCTTCCAGCTCTATATGGGCAACGAATGGCAATGGATCACACCGACGGTCCAGGACTCCGAGGACATGGGGCAGTTGGTGGTCCCCGCCCTGGTGCTCGGCATGGTCGGTCTCGCGTACGTCGCCCGGCTGACCCGTACCTCCATCGCGGAGAACCGCCAGGCGGACTACATCCGGACCGCGGTGGCCAAGGGGCTGCCCAAGCAGCGCATCATCACCCGGCACCTGCTGCGCAACTCGCTGATTCCGGTGGTCACTTACCTGGGCACCGACATCGGCACGCTGATGGGTGGCGCGGTCATCACCGAGGGCATCTTCAACGTCACGGGCGTCGGCAACCTGCTCTTCACCTCGCTGGCCCGCCGTGAGGGCGCGGTCATCGTCGGCATCGTGACCGTCCTGGTGCTCGTGTACCTCCTCGCCAGCCTGCTCGTCGACCTGCTTTACGCGGTCCTGGACCCGAGGATCCGTTATGCCTGACCTGACCAAGACCTCGACCACGGACAAGGCGGCGGCACAGGACGAGGTCGTCGCGGGAGCCGCGGTCTCCGCGACACCGGCGCCCGGCAAGCCCCGCAGCCTCTGGGGCGACGCATGGCGGGACCTGCGCCGCAACCCGCTGTTCGTGATCTCCGCACTGCTCATCGTGGTGCTGCTCCTGGTGGCGGCCTTCCCCGGCATGTTCACCGACGCGAACCCGGAGACCGGCGACCAGGCGAAGAACTTCCTGGGCAAGCCCGAGCTGGGCCACTTCTTCCAGGCCGACTGGTTCGGTTACGACGGCACGGGGCGCAGCATCTACGCGCGTGTCCTGTTCGGCGCGCGGAACTCCATCGTCGTCGGCGTCGGCGTGACCCTCCTGGTCACCCTCTTCGGCGGCCTGGTCGGCATGCTGGCCGGATACTTCGGCGGCTTCTGGGACAGCCTGCTCTCCCGGATCACCGACGTGTTCTTCGGCATCCCGTTCCTGCTCGGCTCGATGGTCGTCCTGAACGGCTTCACCGACCGCACCGTCTGGGTGGTGATGGGGGCGCTCGCCTTCCTGGGCTGGACGCAGATCGCCCGAGTGATGCGCGGCGCGGTCATCACGACCAAGCACGCGGACTACGTGGTGGCGGCGCGGGCGCTCGGCGCCGGGACGAAGCGGATCCTGTTCCGGCACATCCTGCCGAACGCCGTCGCACCGGTGATCGTCGTCGCGACCATCGCGCTCGGCACGTACATCGTCGCCGAGTCGACGCTGTCCTACCTGGGCCTCGGGCTCGGCGGCGGCGAAATCTCCTGGGGCGGCGACATCTCCGACGGCACGCAGTTCATCCGGAACAACCCGCACGTGCTGCTGTTCCCCGCCGGAATGCTCAGCATCACCGTGCTGGCGTTCATCATGATGGGTGACGCCGTACGCGAAGCCCTCGACCCGAAGTTGCGCTGAGGGAGGCGTACGTGACGATCACTGATAAGACCGCGGACGTTCCCGCTCCCCGCTCGGGCGAGGAAAAGAGCGGCCGACTGCTCGACGTGAAGGACCTGCACGTCGAGTTCCACACCCGAGACGGTGTGGTCAAGGCCGTGAACGGTGTCAACTACAGCGTGGACGCGGGCGAGACGCTCGCCGTGCTCGGCGAGTCGGGCTCCGGCAAGTCCGTGACCGCGCAGGCCGTCATGGGCATCCTCGACATGCCGCCCGGCAAGATCCCGCAGGGCGAGATCCTGTTCCGGGGCCAGGACATGCTGAAGATGTCCAACGAGGAGCGCAGGAAGATCCGCGGCCGCAAGATCGCGATGATCTTCCAGGACGCGCTTTCGTCCCTGAACCCGGTGCTGAGCGTGGGCTACCAGCTCGGCGAGATGTTCCGGGTGCACGACGGCCTGAGCCGCAAGGCGGCGAAGGCGAAGTCCATCGAGCTGATGGAGCGGGTGAAGATCCCGGCCGCCAAGGAGCGGGTGAACGACTACCCGCACCAGTTCTCCGGCGGTATGCGCCAGCGCATCATGATCGCGATGGCGCTCGCCCTGGAGCCGGACCTGATCATCGCCGACGAGCCGACCACGGCCCTCGACGTGACGGTCCAGGCCCAGGTCATGGACCTGCTCGCGGAGCTCCAGCGCGAGTACAACATGGGGCTCATCCTCATCACCCACGACCTCGGCGTGGTCGCGGACGTGGCGGACAAGATCGCCGTCATGTACGCGGGCCGGATCGTGGAGACGGCCCCGGTGCACGAGCTCTACAAGCGCCCGGCGCACCCGTACACGCGAGGCCTGCTCGACTCGATCCCGCGCCTTGACCAGAAGGGCCACGAGCTCTACGCGATCAAGGGGCTGCCGCCCAACCTCCTGAAGATCCCGTCGGGTTGCGCGTTCAACCCGCGCTGCCCCAAGGCGACGGACATCTGCCGTACGGAGGTCCCGCCGCTGGTTCCGGTGACGGAGCAGGACGGCGCGGAGCTCCCGGGCCGCGGCAGCGCGTGCCACTTCTGGAAGGAGACGATCCATGGCTGAGCTCAAGAAGGGCGCCGAGCCCGAGGGCGCCGAGCCGACGGACGCCACTCCGAACGTGACCGAGGTCGAGACGGTCGACGCGGCGACGCCGGAAGAAGCCGTGGCCGCGATCGAGGCCCCGGCAGAGCGCGGCGAGCCGATCCTCCAGGTCCGCAACCTGGTGAAGCACTTCCCCCTCACCCAGGGCATCATCGTCAAGCGCCAGATCGGTGCGGTGAAGGCGGTCGACGGGATCTCCTTCGACCTCTACCAGGGCGAGACGCTGGGCATCGTGGGCGAGTCGGGCTGCGGCAAGTCGACGGTCGCCAAGCTCCTGATGACCCTGGAGCGGGCCACGGCCGGCGAGGTCTTCTACAAGGGCCAGGACATCACCAAGCTGTCCGGGCGTGCGCTGAAGGCGGTGCGCCGGAACATCCAGATGGTGTTCCAGGACCCGTACACCTCGCTCAACCCCCGTATGACGGTGGGCGACATCATCGGGGAGCCCTTCGAGATCCACCCCGAGGTGGCCCCGAAGGGTTCGCGCCGGCAGAAGGTCCAGGACCTTCTGGACGTGGTCGGCCTCAACCCCGAGTACATCAACCGCTACCCGCACCAGTTCTCGGGCGGTCAGCGCCAGCGCATCGGCATCGCGCGCGGTCTGGCGCTCAACCCCGAGATCATCATCTGCGACGAGCCGGTCTCGGCCCTGGACGTGTCAGTCCAGGCCCAGGTCATCAACCTGATGGAGAAGCTCCAGGACGAGTTCAACCTGTCCTACCTCTTCATCGCGCACGACCTGTCGATCGTCCGGCACATCTCGGACCGCGTGGGTGTGATGTACCTCGGCAAGATGGCCGAGATCGGCTCCGACGAGCAGATCTACGACCACCCGACGCACCCGTACACGCAGGCGCTCCTCTCGGCCGTCCCGGTCCCCGACCCGGAGGCCCGCGAGGGCCGCGAGCGCATCATCCTCACCGGCGACGTGCCGTCCCCGGCGAACCCGCCGTCCGGCTGCCGCTTCCGCACCCGCTGCTGGAAGGCGCAGGACAAGTGCGCGGAGGAGGTCCCGCTGCTCGCCATCCCGGAGCGCTTCGCGGGCCAGGACACCCCCGCCGCGCACGAGTCGGCGTGCCACTTCGCGGAGGAGAAGAACGTGGTGCACGCGGCGTAGCTCCGCGAGTTCGCCGTACGTCAGTGGGGGCGCCCCCGGCCGGATGTGGCCGGGGGCGCCCCCATGTGCGTACGTATCCGTGTCAGACCGGCACGCCTTCGACGACCGCCGGGAACGACCCCGTCTCGACGATCCGGGTCAGGGTGAAACCCGCCTGCTGGAAAAGGGAGTTGAACTCGTCCTCCGTGCGTTCGCGGCCGCTGGCGACGTTCAGCATGATGATGTCCACGACCTTGCTGGGGTCGGGGTCGTTGCCTTCGGGCATGACGGTGTCGACGACCAGGAGTCGGCCGGTGGGCGGGATGACGGCGCGGATGGAGGCGAGGATGCGCAGGCTGTGCTCGTCGCTCCAGTCGTGGAGGATGTTCTTGAGGACGTAGAGGTCGCCGCCCTCGGGGACCGCCCGGAAGAAGTCGCCGCTCTCCACGCGCCAGCGGCCCGCGAGTTCCTTGACGTCGAGCAGGTGCCCGGCGACGGTCTGCTCCTGGTCGAAGAGGACGCCGGAGAGCCCCGGGTGGTGCTGGAGCACGGCCCGCAGGAGCCCGCCCTGGCCGCCGGCCACGTCCACGACGGTGCCGCCGGCGGGGAACGGGTAGGCCGTGGCGATGATGTCGTTGAGCGGGCCGGAGAGGGACGACATGCCCTTGTCGAAGCTCTCCTGGTCCTCGGGGTTGCCCGACAGGTGGTCGAAGAAGAGTGCGCCGTAGGCGATCTCGAAGCCGGGCTTCCCCTCCCGGACCGCGTCTTCGAGCACGCCGAACGAACGCGTCATCGTCTCGCCGGTGGCGAACAGCACGCCGTCCCGCAGGGAACCGGGGACGTCGCGCAGCGTGTGCGCCGCGGGCGTCAGCTCGAACACGCCGGGCTCCGTCTCGCGGAAGACACCCCGGCTCGCGAGCAGCCGCAGCACGCGCCGCAGCGAGTCCGCGTGCACCTCGGCCCGCCGGGCCAGCTCGTCCACGGGCAGCGGGCCCTCCGCGAGATGGTCGGCGACGCGGTGGACGGCGGCGGTGCGCAGGGCGGAGGAGAAGACCGAGCCGAAGAGGAGCTCGATCAGGGCGATGGCCTCGTCGGAGGACGGCTGGGACTGGTCGTCGGACCGGCCGTCGGGCTGGTCATGGGGCTGGTTCTCGGCGGAGGAGCCGGCCGGAGTGGACGAACTGGTCAACGCATGACTCCCGTCCTGGACTTGGGTAATGCCTCGGGCCAGCGTGGCAGCGCGGAGATCTCTGTGTCACGCGGCTTTGCCCCGCCACGGTCGAAGTCAGGCCAGCAACACCAGCCGCCCACCGGGCCCCGCACGTTCCACCCGCCCCTCACACAAGCCACCGGTAACGTCCCGGGCCCGCCGGGCGCACCCGCCGAATTCGAACAGCCCCACGGGTCCGGCACGGCCAAGCGTCACTCAGCCCGCGGCCTGCCCCGGCTTCGCGTAACGCCGGAAGGCGGACGTGTCCACGGTCCAAGGGCCCAGCGCGACTTGGTCGCCGAAGATGTAGGGCTCTTTCCGCTGGTAGCGGTTGCCGCAAGGCTCGGTGTGCACCTCGATGGTGCCCGTCCGCGGGTCGACGATCATGTAGTGGTCGATGCCCATGGCGGGGTACTCGGACAGCTTCGCGCCGTAGTCGTTCTCCGGATTCGAGGGGGACACGATTTCTACGGCGGCGATGACCTGTGTGGCGTCGACCGCGAGGCCTTCTTCGTCGAGGGCCGACTCGGGGATCACCACGGCGTCTGGGCGTCGCATGCGGCCGATTGAAGGGTGCTCGATCTCCGGCCCGTTCTCGCAGGTGTAGCCGGGGTGGGTGCCGGGGAGCTGCTCGTTCAGCTGATTGCGGATGCGCCGCACTGTGCCCTCGTGCCGCTTCGACGGGCACATCATGGCCAGTATCGGGCCGGAGGGGCCGATCTCGACGCTCCAGGAGCCCTCAAGCTGCTCGGCGTAGGCCCCCAGCTCCTCGGCGATCGCCCGCATCTTGGCGTAGTCCATGTACTCAGCGTAGCGAGGCCCGCTCGGCGAGGAGGCCGACTCAACCCCTCGCCCGCGACAGACGTAACAGGTCACCGCGCCGGCCAGTCCACCAGTCCCGCGAAGAGCAGGTAGAGGACGACGACGGAGACGGGCGCCAGGGCGGAGAGCAAGGTCCGGCGGCCCTTGTCGCGCTGCTGCCACGGCAGGACCCACGCGCCAGCAGCAGCCCCGCGGGGACCGTCAGCCCCCAGAGGAAGACCTTGAAGGCCGTGGCGAACGTCGGGCCGAAGCGGTCGAGCTCGGCTTCGGTGCAGGAGTCGCAGGGCATCGGGGGGAGCCCGACGCCGACGCCGCGCGGCATACGTACATCCGGATGGCCTCCCCCTCATACGGCCGGGCTAAATGTGCGGTTCGTACCCTCTGCCGCGATATTTGGCGGTACGTGTCACAGATCGCTCCAAGGAGGCAAGCCATGCGTGGAGCCACGCACGCCAAGTGGGCCGCTTGTGCGGTGGCCGTCGCGCTCGCGGCGACGGGGTGTGGGGGTGGGAGCAGCGACGGCGGCGGTGGCGACGGCTCCGGGATCGTGGGGTCCTCCTGGGGAGATCCGCAGAACCCGCTGGAGCCGGCGAACACGAACGAGGTGCAGGGCGGCAAGGTCCTGGACATGCTCGTGCGCGGCCTCAAGCGGTACGACCCGAAGACCGGCGAGGCGCAGGACATGGTCGCCGAGTCGATCGACACCAAGGACTCGCAGAACTTCACCGTGAAGATCAAGGACGGGTGGAAGTTCAGCAATGGCGAGGCGGTCACCGCCAAGTCGTTCGTGGACGCCTGGAACTACGGGGCGCACCTCAAGAACAACCAGAAGAACGCGTACTTCTTCGGGTACATCGAGGGGTACGACAAGGTCCACCCGGAGAAGGGGGACGCGTCCGCCGAGACGCTTTCGGGGTTGAAGGTCGTCGACCCCAAGACCTTCACCGTGAAGCTCACGCAGAAGTTCTCCACCTGGCCCGACACCCTCGGCTACCCCTCCTTCGCCCCGCTGCCCAAGGCGTTCTTCGACAACCACTCCGCCTGGCTGTCCAAGCCGGTCGGCAACGGCCCGTACACCGTGAAGTCGTACCAGAAGGGCTCCAAGATGGAGCTCAGGAAGTGGGACGGCTACAGCGGGGACGACAAGGCCCAGAACGGGGGAGTCGACCTCAAGGTCTATACCGACAACAACACGGCGTACACGGATCTGATGGCGGGGAATCTCGATCTCGTCGACGATGTCCCGGCTTCCCAGCTCAAGAACGTGAAGAGCGACCTCGGGGACCGGTACATCAACACTCCCGCCGGGATCATCCAGACCCTCGCCTTCCCCTTCTACGACAAGAAGTGGGACAAGGCGGGCGCGGAGAAGGTCCGCCAGGGGCTCTCCCGGGCCATCAACCGGGAGCAGATCACCGAGACCATCTTCCAGAAGACCCGAACCCCCGCCAAGGACTGGACCTCGCCGGTGCTCGGCGAGGACGGCGGCTACAGCGACAGCGTGTGCGGCGACTGGTGCGAGTACGACGCGGGGGAAGCGAAGAAGCTCGTCGAGGAAGGGGGCGGCATCCCCGGCGGCACCCTGAAGATCTCGTACAACGCGGACACCGGCTCCCACAAGGAGTGGGTGGACGCCGTCTGCAACTCCATCAACAAGGCGCTCGGCAAGAGCAACGCCTGCGTCGGCAACCCGATCGGCACCTTCGCCGACTTCAGGAGCCAGGCCTCGCAGCAGAAGCTGGACGGCGCCTGGCGCGCGGGCTGGCAGATGGACTACCCGCTGATCCAGAACTTCCTGGAGCCGAACTACTACACCGACGCCTCCTCCAACGACGGCAAGTACTCCAACGAGGACTTCGACAAGCTCATCAACGAGGCCAACGGCGAGACCGACACCGCCAAGGCCGTCACCAGGTTCCAGGACGCCGAGAAGATCCTCGCCAAGGACATGCCCGCCATCCCGCTCTGGTACCAGAACGGCAGCGCGGGCTATTCCGACAGGGTCTCCGACGTCGCGCTGAACCAGTTCAGCGTGCCCGTGTACGAGGCGATCAAGGTCAACTGACGTCGGTGGAGCGGCCGTTCGGCCCCCGCGCCGGGCGGCCGCTCCCTCTACTCCCGGAGCGAGCCCCATGGGTCGTTATGTGATCCGGCGTCTGCTGCAGATGATCCCGGTCTTCTTCGGCGCCACGCTGCTGATCTTCCTGATGGTGAACGTGATGGGCGACCCCGTCGCGGGCCTGTGCGGCGACCGCAAGTGCGACCCCGCGACCGCCGCCCAGCTCAAGAAGGAGTTCGGCCTCGACAAGCCCGTGTGGCAGCAATACGCGACGTACATGGGCAATGTTTTCACGGGGGACTTCGGTACCGCCTTCAACGGGCAGAAGGTCACCGAGCTGATGTCCACGGCGTTCCCGGTGACCATCCGGCTCACCCTCGTCGCCGTCGTCTTCGAGATCGTCATCGGCATCACGCTCGGGGTCGTCACGGGCCTCAGGCGCGGCAAGCCCATCGACACGGTGGTGCTGCTCCTCACCCTGATCGTCATCTCCGTACCGACGTTCGTGACGGGTCTGCTGCTCCAGCTGCTGCTCGGCGTGGAGTGGGGCGTCATCAAACCGTCGGTGTCCTCGGAGGCGACCGTCGACGAGCTGATCGTGCCGGGGCTCGTGCTCGCCTCCGTCTCGCTGGCGTACGTCACGCGTCTGACGCGTACGTCCATCGCCGAGAACCGGCGCGCCGACTACGTACGCACCGCCGTCGCCAAGGGGCTGCCGCGACGCCGCGTCATCACCAAGCACCTGCTGCGGAATTCACTCATCCCGGTGGTCACCTTCATCGGCACGGACGTCGGCGCGCTGATGGGCGGCGCCATCGTCACCGAGCGGATCTTCAACATCCACGGCGTCGGCTTCCAGCTCTACCAGGGGATTCTGCGGCAGAGCACCCAGACCGTGGTCGGGTTCGTGACGGTCCTCGTCCTTGTCTTCCTGGTGGCGAACCTGATCGTCGACCTGTTGTACGCCGTACTCGACCCGAGGATCCGCTATGCCTGAACCCCATGAGCCCGCCGAGGGGGCCATCGCCGGGACCGGCGCGGGCGGCGCGATGGATCTCGCCGCGAGCGAGGCGACGACGCTGACGCCGGGACAACAGGGTGGCGCCGGTGGTCCCGGAGCCGGTGGCCCCGCCCGCAGCCTGTGGTCCGACGCCTGGCGCGACCTGCGGCGCAACCCCGTCTTCATCATCTCGGGCCTGATCATTCTCTTCCTGCTCTTCATCTCGCTCTGGCCCTCCGCGATCGCCTCCGGCGACCCCCTGGACTGCGACCTCGCCAACGCCCAGAAGAGCTCCTCGCCCGGCCACCCCTTCGGCTTCGACGGCCAGGGCTGCGACGTCTACACGAGGACGGTGTACGGCGCCCGCGCCTCCGTCACCGTCGGCGTGTGCGCCACCGTCGGCGTCGCGCTGCTCGGCAGCGTGCTCGGCGGGCTCGCCGGGTTCTTCGGCGGGGTGTGGGACGCGATCCTGTCCCGCATCACCGACATCTTCTTCGCGATCCCGGTCGTGCTCGGTGGCCTGGTGCTCCTGTCGGTCGTCACCAGCAACACCGTCTGGCCGGTGATCGGCTTCATGGTGCTTCTCGGCTGGCCGCAGATCTCCCGCATCGCGCGCGGGTCCGTGATCACCGCCAAGCAGAACGACTACGTGCAGGCCGCCCGCGCGCTCGGCGCCTCCAACTCGCGGATGCTGCTGCGGCACATCGCGCCCAACGCCGTCGCGCCCGTCATCGTCGTCGCGACGATCGCACTCGGTACGTACATCGCTCTGGAGGCGACCCTGTCGTACCTCGGCGTCGGCCTGAAGCCCCCGACGGTGAGCTGGGGCATCGACATCTCCGCCGCGTCCCAGTACATCCGCAACGCCCCGCACATGCTGCTCTGGCCCGCCGGCGCCCTGGCGATCACCGTGCTCGCGTTCATCATGCTCGGCGACGCGGTGCGCGACGCCCTCGACCCGAAGCTGAGGTAGCGCCCATGGCAACCGAGGACCCTGTGGCAACGGAGGCCCCCACGGCGACCGAAGCCCCTCCGCTGCTCGAAGTGCGGGACCTGCACGTGGAGTTCAGGACCCGCGACGGCGTCGCCAAGGCCGTCAACGGCGTCGAGTACGGCGTGCGGTCGGGCGAGACGCTCGCGGTGCTCGGCGAGTCCGGGTCGGGCAAGTCCGTCACCGCCCAGGCGATCATGGGCATCCTCGACATCCCGCCCGGCCGCATCACCTCCGGCGAGATCCTCTTCCACGGCCAGGACCTGCTGAAGCTCAAGGAGGAGGAGCGGCGCAAGATCCGCGGGTCCGGGATGGCCATGATCTTCCAGGACGCGCTGAGCTCCCTGAACCCGGTGCTCAGCGTCGGCGACCAGCTCGGCGAGATGTTCACCGTGCACCGCGGGATGTCCCGCAAGGACGCCCGCGCCAAGGCCGTCGAGCTGATGGACCGGGTGCGCATCCCGGCCGCCAAGGAGCGGGTCACCCAGTACCCGCACCAGTTCTCCGGCGGCATGCGCCAGCGCATCATGATCGCCATGGCGATGGCCCTCGAACCGTCCCTGATCATCGCCGACGAGCCGACGACGGCGCTCGACGTGACGGTGCAGGCCCAGGTGATGGATCTGCTGGCCGAGCTCCAGCGCGAGCTCAACATGGGCCTGATCCTCATCACCCACGACCTGGGTGTCGTCGCCGACGTCGCCGACACCATCGCCGTCATGTACGCGGGCCGCATCGTCGAGAAGGCCCCCGTCCACGAGATCTACAAGGCCCCCGCCCACCCGTACACCAAGGGCCTGCTCGAATCGATCCCGCGCCTCGACCAGAAGGGCCAGGACCTCTTCGCCATCAAGGGACTGCCGCCCAATCTGATGAACATCCCGCCGGGCTGCGCCTTCAACCCGCGCTGCCCGATGGCCCAGGACGTGTGCCGCACCGACGTCCCGCCGCTGGCCACCGTCACGTACGAGGGACTGACGGCGGAGCGCCGCAGCGCCTGCCACTTCTGGAAGGAGACCCTCCGTGGCTGAGCCCATCCTGGAGGTGCGGGGGCTCGTGAAGCACTATCCGCTCACGCAGGGGATTCTGATCAAGCGCCAGATCGGCGCGGTGAAGGCCGTCGACGGCGTGGACTTCGACCTCGGCACCGGGGAGACGCTCGGGATCGTCGGGGAGTCCGGGTGCGGGAAGTCCACCGTCGCGAAGATGCTCGTCAACCTGGAGCGGCCCACCGCCGGGGTGATCCGTTACAAGGGCGAGGACATCACGCGGCTGTCCGGCCGTGCGCTGAAGGCGGTCCGCCGGAACATCCAGATGGTGTTCCAGGACCCCTACACCTCGCTCAACCCCCGGATGACCGTCGGCGACATCATCGGGGAGCCGTACGAGATCCACCCCGAGGTGGCCCCGAAGGGTTCGCGCCGCCAGAAGGTCCAGGAGCTCCTCGACGTCGTCGGCCTCAACCCCGAGTACATCAACCGCTATCCCCACCAGTTCTCGGGCGGTCAGCGCCAGCGCATCGGGATCGCGCGCGGGCTCGCGCTGCGGCCCGAGATCATCGTGGCCGACGAGCCGGTTTCGGCGCTCGATGTGTCGGTGCAGGCGCAGGTCGTGAACCTGCTGGACAAGCTCCAGACCGAATTCGAGCTTTCGTACGTCTTCATCGCCCACGACCTGTCGATCGTCCGTCACATCTCCGACCGGGTCGGGGTGATGTACCTCGGGCGGATCGTCGAGACCGGGTCGGACGCGGAGATCTACGAGCATCCGACGCATCCGTACACGCAGGCGTTGCTGTCCGCCGTGCCGGTGCCGGATCCCACGGCCCGTGCGCACCGTGAGCGGATCATTTTGAGCGGGGATGTGCCCTCGCCCGCGAATCCGCCCTCGGGGTGTCGGTTTCGGACGCGCTGCTGGAAGGCGCAGGAGCGGTGCGCCCTCGAGGTCCCGGCACTCGCCGTGCCGGCGGAGTTCCGCCTGACGAGTGGGCCTGCGGCGCATGACTCCGCGTGTCACTTCGCCGAGGAGAAACACGTGGTGCCGTAGGCCTTCGCGGGGCGCCCCGGGCCCGCCCCTTCCCGTAACCAGGGGGCTGCCGCCCCCTGGACCCCCGCTATCGGCGCTCCGCGCCTCGTCCTCAAACGCCGGACGGGCTATACCTTGCCGGCGCGGCGGGGTCTGGGGCGGAGCCCCAGTTTTGGGAAAGGGGCGGGTCTGGGGCGCCCCGCGAGGAAACAGGGTGGCAACCCCGGCGACCCAGGGCCGATATGAGGGCGCGCCATCCTGGTGGCGTACGGCCGTGCGGGTGCCGTTGGACCGGCCGGGGTGCGCCATGTCACCCCGGCCGGTCGTGCCGTGCGAGCCGTGGCTACGGCAGGCCCAGCGAGCGCTTGAGGAAGTCGACCTGGAGCAGGAGCAGGTTCTCGGCGACTTGCTCCTGGGGGGTCATGTGCGTGACCCCGGAGAGGGGCAGGACCTCGTGCGGGCGGCCTGCGGCGAGAAGTGCGGAAGAGAGTCGCAGCGCGTGCGCCACGACCACGTTGTCGTCGGCGAGGCCGTGGATGATCAGCATCGGCCGGTGCGGCTCACCGGGGTCGACGAGCCCGTCGTCGGAGACGAGGGAGCTGTTGCGGTAGGCCTCGGGGGAGGTGGCGGGGTCGCCGAGGTAGCGCTCCTGGTAGTGGGTGTCGTAGAGGCGGAGATCGGTGACGGGCGCGCCGGCGACGGCGGCGTGGAAGACGTCGGGCCGGCGCAGGACGGCCATGGCGGAGAGATAGCCGCCGAAGGACCAGCCGCGCATGGCGACACGGCTCAGGTCGAGGGGAAAGCGCTCCGCGAGGCCGTGCAGCGCGTCGACCTGGTCGTCGAGGGTGCGCGTGAGATCGCCGTTGACGGCCTTCTCCCAGGCGGGGGAGCGGCCGGGCGTGCCACGCCCGTCGGCGATCACCACGGCGAAGCCCTGGTCGGCGAACCACTGGGAAGTGAGGTAGACGTTCTGCGCCTTGAGGACCCGCTGCGCGTGGGGACCGCCGTACGGATCCATGAGTACGGGGAGCGGACCCGCCGACGGGTCGTACCCCGTGGGGAGCAGCACGGCGCACGGAATCTGCCGCGCGCCCCCTTCCGTGAGCGTCACGCGCGGGGTGAGCCCCGGGCGCTGGGCGTGCGAGGCGACGGTCGCCACCTGCTTGCCGTCGCGCAGCACGGACACGCGTGAGCCGGGACGGTCGAGAGTGGCCGAAACCAGCACGGTGATGTCGCCCGCCCGGACGGCGGAGTGCACCCCGGGCTCCTGCGAGACCCGCTCCACGCCGAGTTCGTTGACGCGGTAGACATGCACCTCGCCGAGCTCCTGATCGGCGGCGCCCGGACCCGCGGACGCCGAGATCAGCGCGGAGTCCTCGGTCACGTCGAGCACCGCGCGCACATGGAGCGACGAGCCCGTCAGCGGCCGCTCGCCCCAGGCGAGGACACGCGCGCCGCCCTCGTCCGCGATCCGCACCAGGCGCCCGCTCGGCGACCAGCAGGGCGATCCGGGGAAGAGTTCAAGCCAGTCGTCGTCCTCGTCGGCGTGCACCATCCGCGTCGCGCCGGTGTCCGGGTCCACCGCGAGATACAGCGCGCTGCGCTGATCGCGGGCCTGCACCAGGACCAGCGGTGCGCCGTCCGTCGACCAGTGCACCCGCGCCAGATAGGGGTAGCGGGCCCGGTCCCAGGCGACCTCCGTGCGCACCCCGTCCAGACCGACCACGAAGAGGCGTACGTCCGCGTTGGCCGTACCGGCGGCCGGGTAGGCGACCGCCGTCGGCTCCCGGTCCGGGTGCGCGGGGTCCGCGATCCACCAGCGCTGCACGGGCGCGTCGTCCACCCGCGCGACCAGGAGCCGGTCGGACTCGGGTGACCACCAGAAGCCCCGGGAGCGCTGCATCTCCTCGGCCGCGATGAACTCCGCCAGTCCGTACGTCACCGTGTCCGCCTCCACGGCGTCCGGTGCCGCGAGCGCGCGGTCGTCCCCGCCGTCGGCGCCCGTGACGCGCAGGGCGCCCCGGGCGACGTACGCGATGTGACGGCCGTCGGGCGAGGGCCGCGGGTCGATCACCGGTCCTGGCACGGGCAGTTCGCGTGCCGTGCCCGCCCGCAGCTCCGCGGCGAACAGCTTGCCGGACAGCGCGAACGCGGCCAGTTCCACGGCCGCGTCCGTGGCGTACCCGACGATGCCCGCGCCGCCCTCGCGGCTGCGCTCGCGCCGGGCCCGCTCGGCGGCCGACAGCTGCTCCGCCGAGCCGTCGAGGAGCGCCTGCGGATCGGCCGCCACGCGTTCGGTCGCGTCCCCGTCCGCGAGGTCCAGGACCCACAGCCGGCCGGACCGGTCGGTGCCGGAGCCGGAGCGGACGAACACGACGCGGGAACCGTCGGGAGCCACGGTGAAGGCGCGGGGCGCGCCGAGGGAGAAGCGCTGCGTTCGGGCGTGCTGCCGCGGGAAGGAAAGCCGCTGCGCGGAACCCTCCTGGGGCACGTCGGTTTCGGGGGTCTCGGTGGTCATTCCCCGAGCCTATGGCCGATGCGCCCCTCGTGCTGCGGTGCTCCGACTCATGTGGCTCGACACATAGTTATGATCCGTAGCGCTTGGTGGGTATGACCTTGCTGGCACGGTGAGTTGAGTCCTGTCGGCCAGACGCAGGGGGCGGCTCGGGGCAGTTCGGGACAGTGGGTTGGGATCTTTGTCGGGACACGGGAATGGGAGGTGAACCGCCGTGGCACTCTCGGTATCGGTGGTGCTGCTGCTGGCGATCATCGTGATCATGCTGGTGCGGAAACAGGGGCTCAAGACGATCCACGCGATCGTGTGCGCGTTGCTCGGCTTCTATCTCGCGAGTTCGTCGGTCGCTCCGACCATCGATGAGCTGTCGACCAATCTCGCGGGGGTCATCGAGGACATAAAGTTCTGACGGCGCCCGCCGGGCACGCGGCCGCCGTCCGGCGGCCCGGGGAGACCCGGCGAGGTCACAGGGGGACGGGACTCGAGCCCGCGGCGGTGCGTCGCGGGCTCGTAGGCTGTGCTCATGACGGAACCCGCCCGGTGCCTGCTGTTCGTGCACGCGCACCCCGACGACGAGTCGATCAACAATGGCGCGACCATGGCCAAGTACGCGGCCGGGGGCGCCCGAGTCACGGTGGTGACCTGCACACTCGGCGAGGAGGGCGAGGTCATCCCGCCCGCGCTCGCGCATCTGGCCGCCGACCGCGAGGACGCGCTCGGCGCGCACCGCATCGGTGAGCTCGCCGCCGCGATGAAGGAGCTCGGCGTCGCCGACCACCGCTTCCTCGGCGGGACCGGCCGCTATCGCGACTCCGGGATGATGGGCACCGAGCAGAACCACCGCCCCGGCGCCTTCTGGTCCGCCGACGTCGACGAGGCCGCCGCGCACCTCGTCGAGGTGATCCGCGAGCTGCGCCCCCAGGTGCTCGTCACCTACGACCCGGACGGCGGCTACGGCCACCCCGACCACATCCAGGCCCACCGCGTCGCCATGCGCGCCGCGGAGCTCGCGGCCGAGCCCGCCTTCCGCGCCGACCTGGGCGACCCGCACACCGTCGCCAAGGTCTACTGGAACCGCGTGCCCCGCTCCGTCGTCGAGGAACGCTTCCGGTGGCTTGCGGGCGCCCTCGGCGACTCGCCGTTCACGGCCGCCGCCGCGGTGGCCGACGTGCCGGGTGTCATCGACGACGAGCGCGTCACGGCCGAGATCGACGGGCGGGACTTCGGGGCGGCGAAGGCGGCCGCGATGCGCGCCCACGTGACCCAGATCGAGGTCGGCGAGCCGTTGTTCGCGCTGTCCAACGGCCTGGCGCAGCCGATCTTCGACGTGGAGTACTACGAGCTGGTGAGAGGCGAGGCGGGCGCGGTGCGCGGGGTGCGCGAGACGGATTTGTTCGCGGGGCTCGATGTGGCAGGGTCCGGCGCGGCGGCTACGGAGGGCGGGAAGTGAGCGCGCGGTCGAGGGCTTCGTCCTCTTCGTCCACGGGCAAGGCTTCGGCAGGCAAGGCCCCGGCGGGTGCCTCCAAGGGGGGCGGAAGCGGTACGTCCGCATCCACCGGTCGCGGTGCGGCGGCGGCTCCCGCGCGCGGAGCGTCCGGTTCCGGTGGCTCCGGCGCCGCCGCGGCCCCGGGCAGCTTTCTGGCGCAGCCGCTCAAGGTCGCGCGCCTGGCCGCGTACGCCGGGCTCTTCGTGCTCGGCGTGGTCGTCGGGGTCGCGGGCGCGCTCGTCCAACAGGGCTGGTTCCCGGGCGGATTGCTGCTCGCGCTGCTCGGCGCCGCGGGCGCCTTCTACGGCGGATCGCGCGCCACCGGCACCCGGGGCGGCGCCGTCGCGCCCGCCGCGGGCTGGCTCGTCGCGGTCATGCTGCTCACGGCCACGCGTCCGGAGGGTGACTTCGTGTTCGGCGCCGGCGTCGGCTCGTACGTCTTCCTGTTGGGCGGTATGGGCGTGGCTGTGATGTGTGCCACCCTCGGGCAGTCACCGCAACCGGGCCCGTCCGACGCCCGACTTGGCAAGTGACGTACCACTTGAACCCGTGTCCCGCACGGGTTTGACGCCGGTCACGGGATGACCGTGGGCGGCGGCCAGTATGGTGGTGCGCGCCGCCGAGCCGCCCGAGTGGTCGAGACGGGCGGCGGAGCCAACCAGGAGAACCTGCCTTGAGTCGTGAAACTGACAGTTCGTCCTCCGGTCCCCAGGGACGCACGGGGGCCGCGTACCCGTCGGGCACGCCGCCGTACGGCTCGCCCGCACAGGGCGCCGCGCCCGAGGGCGGTCCGGACGGCGTCGGCCAGGGTGCCGGCGACGAGCGGAACGACGAACCCAAGACCGAGACCACGCTGACCACCCGCATCCGGATCAACATCCCCGGTTCGCGGCCGATCCCGCCGGTCGTCATGCGCACGCCGGTCGGCGACGCCGACGGCGACAGAGGCGCGGACCCCACGCGTGCGGACGGCGCCGGTAGCGCGGGTTCGGGCGCGGGCGCCCTCAGCGGCGCGGGTGCGACGGGACTCGCCGGTCCTTCGGCCACGGGGGCGTCCTCCGTGCCCTCGGGCCCCTCTTCGTCGTCCCCGGCCTCCGCCGCCGGTTCCCCCTCCGGGGCGGCGCCGCAGGGCGCAGCCGGTGGCGCGGACGGCGACGAGAAGGCGAGCGACTGGTTCGCGCCGCGCAAGAGTTCCCCGAAGGGCGGGGCGACTTCTACGGATTCGTCCGTCCCTTCCGCTTCGTCCCCTTCTTCTCCTTCTTCTCCGTCCCCTTCCTCCGGTTCGCCTTCCTCTTCTGGTCCGTCCGGTTCCGGCACTGGTTCGTACGACGTGTCCGGTGCCGTCGCCGCCGGGCCGCTGGGGTCGGGCGGGGCGCTCGGCGGGGAGCCGCAGCGTGGGGATCTGCCGTACTTCTCCGGCGGTGAGGGCGACTACGGCCCCACCGGGCCGACCGGCGGGCCGGTGACCGGCGACGGTCCGCTGCTGCCGCCCACCCCGCAGCCCGAGCACGGCGGGTACCGCGCCGCTTCCGACGCCTTTGGCGACGGTGGTGGGGCGTACGGCGACGGCAGTGGCGCTTACGGTGACGGCGGTGCCTACGGCGATGGCGGTGCCTACGGTGACGGCCCGGCCGTCCCTGGTGCCCCCGTCGGCCCCGGTGGCCCCGGCCGCCTGAGCGACGACACCGCCATCCTCACGCCGCAGAAGCAGATGCCCGGCGGCCCCGCGGGCCCCGGCGGCCAGCGCCCGCCCGCCCCCGGTACCGGCGCCCCCGGCGGCAATGTCTCCGGCGACACGCTGAACAGCGGCATCCCCGTCGTCCCGCCCGCCCAGAACTCCCCGTTCGCGCCCGGCGCGCACCTGACCGAGCCGGGCCCGCACACCCCGCCCAAGCTGCCCGAGCCGGTCCAGCCGAACGTTCCGGCCGCGTCCGCGCCCAAGAAAAAGAAGAAGGGCCGCAACAAGCTGGTCCTCCTCACCGGTGTGGTCGTCGTCATCGGCTGCGGGGCGTACGGCGCGGGGCTTTTGATGAACCATGCCGACGTACCGAAGGGCACCACCGTCCTCGGCGTCGACGTCGGCGGCGGCACCCGCGACGAGGCCGTGAAGAAGCTCGACGCGGCGCTCGGCGAGCGCGTCACCAAGCCGCTGAAGCTGACGGTGGGCGGCGACCAGGTCACCCTGAAGCCGGACCAGGCGGGCCTCACCCTCGACAGCCAGGCCACCGTGCGCGAGGCCGCGGGCAGCGACTACAACCCGGTGTCGGTGATCGGCGGCCTCTTCGGCGGCGAACGCGTCGTCGAGCCCGTCATGCCCGTCGACGAGGAGAAGCTGGCGGCCGCCCTGGAGCGCGCCGCGGGCGGCTCAGGATCGGCCAAGGAGGGCACGGTCAAGTTCGAGCCCGGCAAGGCCGTGCCCGTGTACGGCAAGGCGGGCAAGGGCATCGACGCCGACAAGGCGTCCGCGGCGGTCGCCGAGGCGTACGAGAAGCAGGTCGAGACCGGCAGCGCGGGCACCGTCGCGGTGCCCGTCACCAACCGGAAGCCGACCGTCGCGAACGCCGAGGTCGACCGGTTCATGAAGCAGTTCGCCAAGCCCGCCATGTCCGCCAACGTGACGATCTCGGCGGGCGGCAAGTCGATCCCGCTCGGCCCGGCGAAGTCGCTGCCGCAGGTGCTCGGCGTGAAGGTCGTGAACGGCGGCAAGCTCGTGGAGACGTACGACCTCGAAACGCTCAAGCAGCTCTACGGCAACACCTTCGACGGCGTCCTGATCCAGCGCGGCAACGGCAAGAAGACGCCGGTGCAGCCGACCGACGTGGCCCAGGCGATGGGCAAGGCCCTGCGCGGCAAGACGACGGCGGAGCGGACCGGCGTGATCGAGACGAACGCGAACTAGCCGGAGTCGGCAGGCAGGCAGAGAGCGAGTGGC
>NZ_BMNG01000001.1:280576-364211 GCF_014646335.1 Streptomyces lasiicapitis | reverse complement strand
GTCTGTCACCCCTCCCGCATGACATCTGTCACCACGATCTCCCGACGGACGACACTGCCGCCGAACCGCTGTGACCAGCAACGATGGATGCATGACGACGACAGTGAGCTTTGAGCGGGTGACGAAGGCGTACGGCGAGGTGCGGGCCGTCGACGGACTCACCCTCGACCTGTATCCCGGCGAGACGGTGGCCCTGCTCGGGCCGAACGGCGCGGGCAAGTCCTCCACGCTCGACCTGCTCCTCGGGCTTCGCCGCCCGGACAGCGGCACGGTGAGCGTGTTCGGCACCAGCCCGCGCGAGGCCATCACCGCGGGCCGGGTCGGCGCGATGCTGCAGAGCGGCGGACTCATGGACGAGGTCACCGTCCGCGAACTGGTCGGCCTCGCCTGCGATCTGCACCCGCGGCCGTACCGCGTGGACGACGTGCTCGCCCACGCGGGCATCACCCAGCTCGCCGACCGCAAGGTCGACAAGCTCTCCGGCGGCCAGCAGCAGCGCGTGCGGTTCGCGCTCGCCACGGCGGGCGCCAACGACCTGGTCGTCCTCGACGAGCCGACGACCGGCATGGACGTGACGGCACGCCAGGCCTTCTGGGCGACCATGCGAGAGCAGGCGGACCAGGGCCGCGCGGTCCTGTTCGCCACCCACTACCTGGAGGAGGCCGACGCGATCGCGGACCGGGTCCTGGTCCTTCACCGGGGCAGGCTCCTCGCGGACGGCACGGCGGCCGAGATCAAGGCGAAGGCCGGCGCCCGCAAGATCAGCTTCGACCTGGAGGAGCTGCGCGGGGGCGATCCGGGGCTCGAACGGCGGCTGCGGGAGCTGCCGTTCCTCGCCACGGCCACGGTGTCTGTCAGCGGCTCCGCCGCGGGGTCCGGGCACACGGTCCGGCTCCAGTCGACGGACGCCGACGCGACCGTGCACGCGCTGTACGGCCTCGGCGTCTACCCCCGCAACCTGGAGGTCGCGGGCCTCGGCCTGGAGCAGGCCTTCGTCGCGATCACGGCGGCCGAGGAGGCGAAGGCGGCATGAGGACTCTGGTCAAACTGGAGCTGACCCGCTCCCTGCGGAACAAGAAGTTCCTGTTCTTCTCGGTGCTCTACCCGGCGATGCTCTTCCTGCTCATCGCGGGCAGCGCCGACGCCACCACCGAGGTCGGCGACAGCGGCCTCGGACTGCCCGCGTTCATGATGGTCTCGATGGCGTCGTTCGGCGCGCTCACGGCCGTCCTGATGGGCAACAGCGAGCGCATCGCGAAGGAGCGCCAGAGCGGCTGGGTGCGCCAGCTGAGGCTGACGAGCCTGCCGGGCCGCGGCTACGTACTCGCCAAGACGGCGAGCGCGGCCGTCGTCAGCCTGCCGTCGATCGTGGTCGTGTTCGTGGTCGCCGCCGTGGTCAAGGACGTCCGTCTGGACGCCTGGCAGTGGCTGGCGCTGACCGGCGCGATCTGGGCGGGCAGCCTGTGCTTCGCGGCGCTCGGCGTGGCCGTCGGCTACCTCGCGTCGGGCGACGCGGTGCGGCCGGTCACGATGATCCTGTACTTCGGCCTGTCGATGCTCGGCGGCCTGTGGATGCCGACGGCGACGTTCCCCGGCTGGCTCCAGGGCATCGCGGACTGGACGCCGACCCACGCGTACGCCGCGCTCGGCCGGACCATCGAGCTGGGCGACGCGCCGCACGCGGGCGACGTCGCACTGCTCGCCGCGTACTTCGTGGTGTTCGCGGCGGGCGCGGCATGGCTGTACCGGAAGGACACACTGAAGGCGTGAACGAACCGCTGAACCTCGACCGCCATCACCCCATGCACAGCTTCGGCCGCCCGCCCACGGACCGTCGCGCGGCCCGCGTGAAGCTCGCCTGGATCGGCATCTGGCTGGTCTTCATGGCGGCGCCGGTGAAGGACCTGGTGGACGGCGGCCGCTCCGCGGTGGCGACCGTGCTCGGCTCGCTCGGCCTCGCCGCGTTCATCGCCTGCTACCTCATCCTGGTCTTCCGCTACACGACGAGGGTGCTCGTCTGGCACAGGGTGTACGTGACGTTCGGAGGGCTCGTGGCCCTCGCGGCCGCCCTGTCGACCGGCATGGACGCCGCCTGGCTCGGCCTGTGGGTGTACGTCGCGGTGTCCGCGGGCGCGGTCCTGCCGATGCGGCAGGCGCTGTGGGTGATCCCGTCCGTCACCGCGCTGATGGTGGCGATCGGCGTGTACGCCCAAGGGATGGGTGTGGCCGACATGGTCACCGGGCTCGGCGTGATGACCTTCCTTGTCGGGTTCGCGATGACCGGCGTACGCCATTTGATCCGTACGACGGTCCAGCTCCGCCAGGCCCGGGCGACGGTCGCCCAACTGGCCGCCAACGAGGAGCGGTTGAGGCTCGCCCGCGATCTGCACGACCTGCTCGGCCACTCCCTGTCGCTGATCACGCTGAAGAGCGAGCTGGCCGGGCGGATGCTCCCCGCCCACCCGGACAAGGCCGCCCAGCAGGTGGCCGACATCGAACAGGTCAGCCGCCAGGCACTGGTGGACGTCCGCGAGGCGGTCACCGGCTACCGCAGGCTCACCCTGTCGGGCCAGCTCGCCGGGGCCCGGACGGCTCTGACGGCCGCGGGGATCGAGGCGGATGTTCCGCTGGAGGTTCCGGCGGGGGAGGGCGTGGCCGACGGGCAGGTTGTGGCTGACGGGGACAGGGAGGGTGCGCCCGACGGGGAGCGGGAGGCGGCCCTCGCCTGGTCGCTCCGCGAAGCCGTCACCAACGTCGTACGGCACAGCGGCGCCCACCGCTGCACGGTCACCCTCACCCGCCGCCAGACCCTCGCGGGCCCAGTCCTGGAGCTGGCCGTCGAGGACGACGGCGTGGGCCTCGCGCCCGGCAGCGGCCACGGCAACGGCCTGACGGGGCTCACGGAACGGCTCGAAGCCGTCGGCGGCGCCCTCGACGTCACGTCGGGCTCGGGCAGCGGCCGGGGCGCCCGCGGGCAGGGCGGTGACCGTCCGGGATTCCGGCTCGTCGCCCGCGTACCGGTGGGGCAGGACCCGGCGGAGCGCCCCGCGTCCACCGCCCTAGGATCGTCCGCATGACCGGCACGCAAAGCCCCGCGGAGGCCACCGGGCCCGGCCCCGACCACTCCACCGGCCCCGGCGGGCACCCCATTCGGGTGCTCCTCGCCGAGGACCAGTCGATGGTCCGCGAGGCGCTCGCCGCGCTGCTCGGCCTGGAGCCGGACATCGAGGTCGTCGCGCAGGCGGCCCGGGGCGACGAGGTCCTGGCCGCCGCCCGCGCGCACGACGTGGACGTGGCGCTCCTGGACATCGAGATGCCGGGCAGGACCGGCATCGAGGCCGCGGCGGAGCTGCGGGCCGCACTCCCGGAGCTGAAGGTCGTCGTGCTCACCACCTTCGGGCGGCCCGGCTATCTGCGCAGCGCCATGGAGGCCGGGGCGGTCGCCTTCCTGGTCAAGGACGCGCCCGCGGCCCAGCTCGCCGACGCGGTGCGCCGGGTGCTCGCGGGGGAGCGCGTCATCGATCCCACGCTGGCGGCCGCAGCCCTGGCCGAGGGCGCCAACCCGCTGACGGACCGCGAGCGCGAGATCCTGCGCGCGGCGGCCGACGGCGCCACGAACGCCGAACTCGCCGCCGCCCTGCACCTCTCCCAGGGCACGGTCCGCAACTACCTCTCGACGGCCATCCAGAAGCTCGCGGCCCGCAACCGCGCGGAGGCCGTCGGGATCGCCCGCGAGAAGGGCTGGCTCTGAGCCGATTCAGGGGCTGATATTCCGGGTCGTACGCCGAGTACGCAGACCTAGTTCATCCGCGCCCGAGCGGCCCGAGCCTGCCGCCGCACCCGCTCCGCCCCCGCCTCGTCGCTGCCGGCCAGCACGTCGGCGTACGCGTCCAATTCGGCCGCCCCCGTACGGAAGTCGCCGCGCTGTACGAGGAGCTGCGCGCGGTCGTGGTGCAGCCGGTCGGCGTGGTCGGCGTGTCCGGGCAGCAGCAGGGACAGCTCGACGGCCCACAGGGCGACGTCGGAGCGCTCCGGGCGGGTGGCGGCCCACGCGCGGATGTTGTTGAGGACGCGCCGCACGATGTCCACCGCGCCGACGGGCCGCAGCATCGCGGCGTCGAGCGGCGCCCCGGTGGCCCCCGCCACCAGCAACTGGGCGTCCGTACGGCTCAGTACCCGCCCCCCGCCGAACGGATCGGCGAGCACCCGCTCCTCGACGTCGGGGAACCCGAACCCGAAGCCGACGACGAAATGACCGGGCAGCGCGACCCCGTGGACCGGCGCGCCCGCGCGGCGAGCGACTTCGATCCAGACGACGGACAGCAGGATCGGCAGGCCGCGCCCGCGCCGCAGGACCTGGTGAAGCAGCGACGACTCCAGGCGCTGATAGTCGCCGGGACGGCCCCTGAACCCGCAGCGCGCGCCGAGCAGTTCGCCGACCGCGGCCGCCCACGCGCGCGGGCATCCCGGGCCCGTGGGCAGCAGCGCGGCCAGCCGGTCCAGGGTCCGCCGCGCCGCCGCGATGCCCGGATCGTCGAGCGCGGGATCCGCCTCCGCGCCGATCAGCAGGCACAGCCGCGCGAGATCGGGCCGCTCGGCCCTGGCCTCGGCGGCGAAGGCCCGGCGCCACCGCGTGGTGGGGGCAGGTCGGGGGTGCATACGTCCGTGGTGCCCGGCCGGACCGATCGCTACCGGTCCTCGCGACAGCCAAGACGGCCGAGCGGTACGCCGTCGACCCGCCGCCGGGCTCCGGGTGCGCGCCGTCCACGTCATGCGTATTCATGCGTACGGCGCGTGGCCTCGGGGACGTACGGGCTCAGTTGAGCTTCGCCCGCGCCGCCCGCGCCTCGAGCCGCACCCGGTCCGCCGTCGTCGGCTCGATCGTCGCCACCACGTCGGCGTACTCGTCGAGACCCCGCGCGCCCGCGAGGAAGTCGCCGCGCTCGACGAGCAACTGGGCCCGTTCGTAGCGCAGCCGGGCCGGGTGCGACGGCAGAAGGAGGGACAGTTCGAGGGCCCACAGCGCCACGTGCGAGCGCTCGGAGCGGGCCGCCGCCCAGGCGCGGATGTTGTTGAGGATGCGCAGCATGATGTTCAGCGGGTCGGCCGCCGACAGGAGCGACGGGTTCAGCCTGCCGCCCGTCGTCTGCGCCACCAGTTGCTCGGCGTCCTCGGTGGACAGCAGCCGCCCGCCGTTGAACGGGTCGGCGAGCACCTGGTCGGGCTTGCCGTGCGCGTCGGGAGAGCCGAAGCCGACGACGAAATGGCCGGGCAGCGCCACCCCGTACACCGGCGCGCCCGCGCGGCGTGCGACCTCGATCCAGACGACGGACAGCAGGATCGGCAGGCCACGCCCGCGCCGCAGGACCTGGTGAAGCAGCGACGACTCGAGCCGGTGGTAGTCGGACGCCGTGCCGTGGAACCCGTGCCGCCCGCCCAGGAGTTCGGCGACCGCCGAGGCCCACTCGCGCGGGCCGCCCGGCCGAAAGGGCAGCTGTCCGGCGAGCGCGTCGAGCTCGATCTGCGCCGCGTCGATGCCCGCCTCGTCCAGTTCGGGGTCCGCCTCCCCGCTCAGCAGCAGGCACAGCAAGGACAGGTCGGGCCGCTCGGACCTGGCCTCGTCGGCGAACCTGCGCCGCCATTCACTGGACTTCGCGGGCTGTGCGCGCATCCGTGCCTCTGTCGTTTCTGTCCGGTCTGTCTGTTCTGTCTGGCACCGGCGGGGATCGCCGGTGGGGGTTCATCCGTGGTGCGGTGTGCGGTGGTGCGGTCCCGACGCTCCCGACGCCGGTCCCGCCGCCCTCGTTGCCGGAGAGGCAAATTCCCGTGGGACCTTAGCCGTAAGCGTCGGTACCACTGGTGACTGGCCATATCGCACCGCTCATGCCCGCGCTCGCTGCCCGCACTCTTCGCCGCCCGGACCGTACCTGTCTTTGCGTTTTCGGCCGTTTCCGTCACGCGGCGCGATCGGGGCGACTACGCGGCGTACGGCTCCTTGTAGTGGTGGTAGCTGTGATGCGCCGCGAAGCCCATCCCGTCGTACAGCGCCCGCGCGCCGCCGTTGTCCTCCTCCACCTGGAGCCACGCGGCCGACGCGCCCTCCTCCAGCGCCCGCCGGGCCAGCGCCGCCATCACGGCCGTGGCGAGCCCCGCGCGCCGTTGTGCCGGGTCCACCTCGACCGCCATGAAGCCCGCCCACCGCCCGTCGACCACGCACCGCCCGATCGCCGCGGGCGGCCCGTCCGTGCCGGGAATGGCCGCGAACCACACCGAGGGGCCGCCGTTGAGCACCTTCAGCATGTGCGGCCCCGGCTCCGCGGACCGCTGGTAGCGGCCGAGCCAGGCCTCGTCGACGGTCCGCGAGAGCACCACGCGGTCCGCGTCCGCGTCGAGGTCCCCGACCGCGGCGAGCCCGCCGACCCACACCTCGGCGCTGACCTCCCGCGTCCAGCCGCGCTCCGTCAACTCGGCGCAGAGCAGCTCCTGCGTGCCCTCGGCCCCGGTCGCGGTCTGTACGTACGCGGGCAGCCCCCGGTCGGCGTACCAGCGCCGCGCGAACGCAAGCGCGTCGTCGAGCGGACGGCCCGGATCCCCCACCGGCAGCACGGAGTTGGCGCGCCGGGTGAACCCGGAGGCGGCCCTCAGCTCCCACCCGCCCAGGTGCTCGCTCTCCACCGGCGGCCAGGAGCGCGCCGTGACCCGCGCCAACTCCGCGTACGTCGCCGCAGGCCCGCGCCGACGGGCCGGGGCCGCGGGCACGACCTTCCCCGCGACCAGCGTGCGCTCCGCGATCCGGACGATTTCCCCGGTCCTGCGTGTGATCACCAGCACACCGTCATTCCACGATGTGAGAACACCCACCGTGTCGGTGAACCCGGCGCCTCGCGCACCACCTTCGTCCACGCGTCGGACAGAGACACGTTTGCCCACGTCAGAAGGGGTAATTCGGACTTTCAGCCGTCCGCCCGCAGTGAATTCCACAGCTCTGTACGCCCCTCCTGTTCGGATCATGCCCGGGAACGGAGATACTAGGTGCGGGCATCGACGACGCCGCGCTCCCGCGCGCCAGGCGAGCGGAGCCTGAGGACGGCCCGCCAACGCCCGTATCGAGGAGGAACGACAGCGTGACCTACGTCATCGCGCAGCCTTGTGTCGACGTCAAGGACAAGGCGTGCATCGAGGAGTGCCCGGTCGACTGCATTTACGAGGGCTCCCGGTCCTTGTACATCCACCCGGACGAATGCGTCGACTGCGGAGCCTGCGAACCGGTCTGCCCGGTCGAGGCGATCTTCTACGAGGACGACACTCCTGAAGAGTGGAAGGACTACTACAAGGCGAACGTCGAGTTCTTCGACGAGCTCGGTTCGCCCGGTGGTGCCAGCAAGCTCGGCCTGATCGAGCGCGACCACGCCTTCATCGCCGCGCTGCCGCCGCAGAACCAGTAGCGGCCGCCCGAGCGCCGCCCCGGTCCCGTACGGCACTTCGCGCTGTACGGGACCGGGGCGTTTGTACAGCGTTCGTACCGGACTTCGTCAAGAACTTCGTACAGAACTACGCACCCCTGGAGCCCGTCCGTGTCAGCAGTCTCCGACCGCCTCCCCGATTTCCCCTGGGACAAGCTGGAGCCGTACAAGGCGACAGCCGCCGCCCACCCAGACGGCATCGTCGACCTGTCCGTGGGTACCCCGGTCGACCCCGTGCCCGAGCTGATCCAGAAGGCGCTGGTCGCGGCCGCCGACTCGCCGGGCTATCCGACGGTGTGGGGCACCGCGGAACTGCGCGACGCGATCACGGGCTGGTGCGCCCGCCGCCTCGGCGCGCGCGACCTGACCCACCGCAACGTCCTGCCGATCGTCGGCTCCAAGGAACTGGTGGCCTGGCTCCCGACCCAGCTGGGCCTCGGCCCCGGCGACAAGGTGGCCTACCCGCGCCTCGCCTATCCCACGTACGAGGTGGGCGCGCGCCTGGCCCGCGCGGAGCACGTCACGTACGACGTGGAGACGATCGCGTCCGGCGACCTGGACCCGTCCGGTGTGAAGCTCCTGTGGCTCAACTCGCCCTCCAACCCGACCGGTCGTGTCCTGTCAAAGGACGAACTGGTACGCGTCGTGGCCTGGGCGCGCGCGCACGGAGTGCTCCTTGTCAGCGACGAGTGCTACCTGGAACTCGGCTGGGAGGCGGACCCCGTGTCGGTCCTGCACCCGGACGTATGCGGCGGTTCGTACGAGGGCGTCGTCGCGGTGCACTCCCTCTCCAAGCGCTCCAACCTCGCCGGTTACCGGGCGGCGTTCGCGGCCGGCGACGCCGCCGTGCTCGGCGATCTGCTGCAGATCCGCAAGCACGGCGGGATGATGACGTCCGCGCCGACGCAGGCGGCCGCGGTGGCGGCCCTCGGCGACGACACGCACGTCGGCGAGCAGCGCGAACGCTACGCCGCGCGCCGCACGGCCCTGCGCGACGCGCTCGTCGGCCACGGCTTCCGCATCGAGCACAGCGAGGCGAGCCTGTACCTGTGGGCCACGCGCGACGAGTCCTGCTGGGACACCGTCGCCCACCTCGCGTCCCTCGGCATCCTGGTGGCGCCCGGCGACTTCTACGGCGAGGCGGGCCGGGACTTCGTCCGGGTGGCGATGACGGCGACGGACGAGCGGGTGGCTGCGGCGGTGTCGCGGCTGCGGTGAGGTGCCGCCCGGGTCCGCCGGGTCCGCCGGGCTCGCCGGGTCCGGACAGCGCGAAGGGGTGCGGGAAGCCGTGGGCTTCCCGCACCCCTTCGGTGCGTACGCGGCTTGATCAGCCGAGCGGCAGCTTCGGGAGCGCGTCGGTCGGGGCGCCCTTGCCGAGGGCGTCGGTGGGCAGCCCGCCCTTGGTGGCCGTGCCCGCGGTGTCGCCGACCACGTCGGTGGCGGTTCCGGTGACCTCACCGCCGACCTCCTGCGCGGCGGGCGCGGTGGTCCTGACGCTCTTGCCCAGGGCCGACCCCACGGCCGGAGCGCCCTTCTGCACGGCCTTGCTTCCGGTCTGGCTCGCGAGGCCGGTGACCTTCTGAGCAGTGTCGTCGACCGTTTCACCCACGTTGGCACCGTCCAGGGCGGTGATCCCGCGGAGGTCGGGGGTGGCGGGGAGCTCGGCGGCGCTGGCGGAGCCGGCCGCACCGACCACGGGTGCCGCGCCAGCCGCGACGATCAGCGCGACACGGGCGATCCGACGGGTCAGGGGGAGGGACATGATGCTCCTTCAGACGGAGAGAACGTGTGAGGTGCCCGGCCGTTCCGTGCTGCGGACGCGGTACGGAATCCGGCGATCGGACGCAGTGACTACCGCTCGAACCCTCCGAAGGTTGCGGTACGCCAACGTAAAGAGTTGGTAATGCGTCGCATTATCGGCTACGGATAAAATCGGGCAAACAACATTCGCGCCGAATGGTCTTGAGCCGCCTGAAGCCCTTTGCCCTCAAGGGTTGTGCGGTGTGCGCGACGCTTCTCCGGAAGATCCTCTTCCGCGTCATCGCGCGGTGATCGCCGTGCCCCCTTCGGGTGACCGGCCGCACTACTGCCCAGTGACGATTCGGACCTCTGCGGCCGACTCGGGGCTGCCGCCGGGCCCGTCCGCGGAGCCGGAACCGTCCTCTCCGGAACCGCCGCCCCCGGAACCGGAATTCGCCGCGGCGGGCTCACTATTATCGCGCTTTCCCCGCACTCCGGACTTCTCGGGACCGGCCTTCGCCTTTCGCCACTCATCGGCGGAATCCCCGGCTTTCCACTCGCGGCCCGCGTAGGAGACCCGTTCGATATGGAGGGCGGAGGCGTGGGCCACGGCCCAGTGGGCCAGTTCCCAGCCGCGTCGCGGGGTGTCGGCTTCCGGAGCCTTCGGTGCGGGTGCCAGGGGGACCCGCAGCACCTTTCCGTTCCTGCTCGCGTCGCCTCCCTTCGGGGACACGCCGTCCCCGAAGTCCCGTGCCAGCGCCCGGCGTACCTCGGCCGGGCCGCCGGGGCCCGCGCCGGGGCGGCCCTCGCAGGTGAAGGTCGCGGGCGCGCGGCCGGTGAGCGCGGCGGCGAGCAGGGCGGCGTCCGGTTCGTGCTTGGCGTACGCCAGCGGGAAGCCGCTGCGCTGCACGCGCTGCGCGGCGTCCGTCAGGCGCAGGCGGGCGTAGTCGGGGACCTTGTCCAGGCGGGCGTAGAACCGCCCGGCCGCGTACACCGGATCCATGATCTGGCGCTGAGTGCCCCAGCCCTGCGAGGGCCGCTGCTGGAACAGGCCCAGCGAATCGCGGTCCCCGTGGCGGATGTTGTGGAGGTTGGACTCCTGGAGCGCCGTCGCGAGGGCGATCGTGACGGCACGCTCGGGCATCCCGCGCCGGGTGCCGACGGCCGCGACCGTCGAGGCGTTCACGGCCTGTTCCGCGCTCAGTTCGTACGCCGCTCCGGTGCCGTCGCCCGACACCACCGCGCACCGGGGGTCGGGCTCCCCGGAGACGTACTGCATCACCACATATCCGGCGATCGCGAGCAGCACGACGACGGCCGCCCCGATGCGCGGGAGGCGGCCGCGCCGGACGGTTGACGTGGGCTCGGACACGCGAACCAAGGTACTGGAGGCCACTGACAGTGCCGGGACGCAAGCGGAGCGCGAGGGGTCGGGTCGCCCGCGGAAGCGGTCTCGGCGGTCCGGGCGGTCCCGGCGGTCCGGGCGCGGCGAGTTAGGGTCGAAGCCATGGACCGGACGCCGACGCACACCGCCGCTCAGCCCCTCGACCTCACCCTCGACGCCGCCGCGCTGACCGCCGCGCTCGTCGACTTCCCGTCGCCGAGCGGCCAGGAGAAGGAGCTCGCGGACGCCATCGAGACCGCCCTGCGCGCCCTGCCGCACCTGACGGTCGACCGGTACGGCAACAACGTGGTGGCCCGCACGAGCCTGGGCCGCGCCGAGCGCGTCATCCTGGCCGGCCACATCGACACGGTGCCGATCGCGGAGAACCCGCCCAACGTCCCCTCCCGCCTCGACGAGGACGGCGTGCTGTGGGGCTGCGGCACCTGCGACATGAAGTCCGGCGTCGCCGTGCAGCTGCGCATCGCGCAGACGGTCACCGAGCCCAACCGCGACCTCACCTTCGTCTTCTACGACAACGAAGAGGTCGCCGCGCACCTGAACGGCCTGGGGCACGTCGCCGAGGCCCACCCCGACTGGCTGGAGGGCGACTTCGCGGTCCTCCTGGAGCCCACGGACGGGCAGGTGGAGGGCGGCTGTCAGGGCACGCTGCGCGTCCTGCTGAAGACCAAGGGCGAGCGTGCGCACTCCGCGCGCGCGTGGATGGGCTCCAACGCGATCCACGCCGCGGCCCCGATCCTGGCGAAGCTGGCCGCGTACGAACCGCGCAAGCCGTTCGTCGACGGCCTCCAGTACCACGAGGGCCTCAACGCCGTCCGCATTGAGGGCGGCGTCGCCACCAACGTCATCCCCGACGCGTGCACCGTCACCGTCAACTTCCGTTACGCCCCGGACCGCACTCCGGAGGAGGCCGAGGCCTTCGTACGCGAGTACTTCGCGGACTGCGGCATCGAGGAGTTCGTCGTCGACGACCACTCCCCGGGCGCCCGGCCCGGCCTCACGCACCCCGCCGCGGCGGCCTTCATGGCGGCGGTCGGCGGCGAGGCCCGCCCCAAGTACGGCTGGACGGACGTCTCCCGCTTCAGCGCGTTCGGGGTGCCCGCGGTGAACTACAGCCCCGGCGAGCCGCTCCTGGCCCACAAGGTGGACGAGCGGGTGAAGGCGTCGCTGATCCCGGAGGCGGAGGCGAGGCTGCGCGCCTGGCTGACCTCCTGAGCTGACCAGGCGCCTCCCGACTTCTGGAGTTACGCCCCGCGTAACGCCCGTAGACCTACGCTGAAGTGGCACAACGAACGAGTTGAGCGCGGCCGTGCGGGTGGGCCGGGGTCGACCGGCAGTGGAAGGGGATGTTCATGGGCAATCCGGAAGCGCAGGGTCCGCCGGAGGAGCAGCACCTGGGTCCCGTGGTGCGGCGGCGCGATCAGATCACGCCCGGCACCACGGACCAGCGGCTCCTCGACACCGAGGGCGACGCCGAGTGGGTGCACACCGATCCCTGGCGGGTCATGCGCATCCAGTCCGAGTTCGTCGAAGGCTTCGGCGCCCTCGCCGAACTCCCCAGCGCCATCAGCGTCTTCGGCTCCGCCAGGACCCTGCCCGGCTCCGCCGAGTACGACGCCGGGGTGCGGCTCGGCAAGGCGCTGGTCGACGCGGGCTTCGCGGTGATCACCGGGGGTGGGCCGGGGGCCATGGAGGCCGCCAACAAGGGGGCCCGCGAGGCCAACGGCGTCTCCGTCGGGCTCGGCATCGAGCTGCCCTTCGAGCAGGGGCTCAATCCGCACGTCGACATCGGCGTCAACTTCCGCTACTTCTTCGTGCGCAAGACCATGTTCGTGAAGTACGCGCAGGGGTTCGTCGTCCTGCCCGGCGGGCTCGGGACCCTCGACGAGCTCTTCGAAGCACTCACCCTCGTCCAGACCCGCAAGGTCACCCGCTTCCCCATCGTCCTCTTCGGTTCGGCCTACTGGGGCGGCCTGGTCGACTGGCTCCGCGACACCGTCGTAGCCCAGGGCAAGGCCTCCCAGAAGGACCTTCTCTTGTTCCACGTGACGGACGAGGTGGAGGAGGCTGTGGCGCTGGTGACGAAGGAAGTGGGCCGCTGAGGCTAAGACCTAGCCGGACCGGCAAGGTCCGGCTAGGTACAGCCCCTCCGGCGTTTGAGGAGCGGGGGTCTGGGGGCGGAGCCCCCAGTTTCGGGAAGGGGTGGGACTGGGGCGCCCCCGCGAGGCCTACGCCAGCCCTCTACGGGTCACCGCCGGGGCCCTGTGGCCGGCGATCGTGGCGACCATGTCGAGCACCTGCCGCGTCTCGGCGACTTCGTGGACGCGGTAGACCTGCGCGCCGAGCCAGGCGGAAACCGCGGTCGTCGCCAGAGTCCCGATCACCCGCTCCTTGAGCGGCCGATCGAGCGTCTCCCCGACGAAGTCCTTGTTGGAGAGGGAGACGAGCACGGGCCACCCCGTCTCGACCAGCTCGGGCAACCGCCGGGTCGCCTCAAGGGAATGCCGCGTGTTCTTGCCGAAGTCGTGCCCGGGATCGATGAGCACGGACTCCCGGGGAACACCGAGTTCGACGGCCCGCTCGGCAAGCCCGACGGTCACCCGAAGGATGTCGGCGACGACGTCGTCGTACTCGACGCGATGGGGCCGCGTACGCGGCTCGGCGCCCCCCGCGTGGGTGCAGACGAGCCCGACCCCGTACCGCGCGGCGACCTCCGCGAGCTTCGGATCGACCCCGCCCCACGCGTCGTTGAGCACATCGGCCCCGACGTCACAGACGGCCTCGCCGACCTCGTGCCGCCAGGTGTCGACGCTGATGACGACGTCGGGAAAGCGCCGCCGTACCTCGGCGACGAACCCGACGGTGCGCCGCGCCTCCTCCTCGGCGGTGACCTCCTCGCCGGGCCCGGCCTTCACCCCGCCGATGTCGATGATCGCGGCGCCCTCGGCCACGGCCTGCTCCACGCGCGCGAGGGCGGGCTCGTCGCGGAAGGTGGCGCCCTGGTCGTAGAAGGAGTCCGGGGTCCGGTTGACGATCGCCATGATCACCGGTTCCTGCGCGTCGAACTCGCGCCTGCCCAATCTGAGCATCCCCTGTGAGCCTCCTTGTCGTTCCTCTGTCCGGCCTCACGGTCCGGCCGCCTGCGACCTTAACTGTCAGAGCCGCATGGCACGATCGGAGCCAGACAGTTTCCGTGTCGGCCGCACCGTGGCCGGCGTCCGAGCGTGGGGACCGCAGAGATGGTCATGTTCCTGTTCCTGGTCATCGCCCTCGTCGTCGTGGTCGGGGCGGTGACCCTCGCGGTCCTCGGCGGCGGCGAGCGCGGCGCGCTGCCCGACGTACCGCCGGAGCGGCTCATCGACCCGCTGCCGCCGGACCGCCCGCTGCGCCGGGCCGACGTGGAGGCGGTGCGCTTCCCCATGACGGTCCGCGGCTATCGCATGCTCGATGTGGACGAGGCCCTGGACCGGATCGCCGCCGAGCTGGCCGAGCGGGACGCGCGCATCGCCGAGCTGGAGGCCGCCCTCGCCGGCGCCCAGGCCACGGCGGTCGGCGGCCCCGGCCTGCTCAAGGGGTACGGCCCGCAGGATCGCGCCCCCGGACCGCACGGCGCCCCCGCGCCGACCGACGAACGACCGGAGGACGGCAAGTGAGCGGCGCGATCCCCGGCCCGGACGGCGGCCTGCGCTGCCCGTGGGGCCTGTCGACCGAGGACTATGTGGCGTACCACGACGCGGAGTGGGGCCGCCCGGTCCACGGCGACGACGCGCTGTTCGAGCGCCTCTGCCTGGAGGCCTTCCAGTCGGGCCTCTCCTGGATCACGATTCTGCGGCGGCGTGAGGGCTTCCGCGCCGCCTTCGCGGGCTTCAAGATCGCCGAGGTCGCGCAGTTCGGTGACGCGGACCGCGAGCGGCTGCTCGCCGACGCGGGCATCATCCGCAACCGCGCGAAGGTGGACGCGACGCTCGCCAACGCGCGCGTGCTCGTCGACTGGCCGGCCGGTGAACTGGACGAGCTGATCTGGTCGTTCGCCCCGGACGCGGCCGCCCGCCCGGTGCCGCGCACGCTCGCCGACGTGCCCGCGGTCACGGACGAGTCGACGGCCCTGTCCAAGACCCTCAAGAAGCGCGGCCTCCGCTTCATCGGCCCCACCACGGCCTACGCCCTGATGCAGGCCTGCGGCCTGGTGAACGACCACCTCGCGGACTGCGTGGCCCGCGAGGCGAGCGGCGCCTAGGGTCCGGCTAGCGGCCCAGATACTTGGGCTTGGCCTTGTCCAGGAAGGCCTGCACGGCGATGGCGTGGTCCTCGGAGGCGCCCGCCTTCGACTGCAGTTCGTCCTCCTTGTCCAGGGCCTCGTCCAGGGAGTGGTCGGCCGCGTACGCGAGCGACTCCTTGAGCGCGGCGTACGCCAGCGTCGGCCCCTCGGCGAGCGCGCGGGCCACCTTGCGGGCCTCCTCGGCGAGCTCTTCCGCGGGCACGACCTTGTTCGCGATCCCCAGGTCGTACGCCTCCTGCGCCTTGACGCCGCGGGGGAAGAGCAGCAGGTCGGCGGCGCGGCCCGGGCCGATCAGGCGCGAGAGGGTCCAGGAGACCCCGGAGTCGGCGGTCAGCGCGACGCCCGCGAACGAGGTGTTGAAGGAAGCCGTGTCCGCGACGACCCGGTAGTCCGCGGCGAGCGCGAAGCCGAAGCCCGCCCCGGCCGCCACGCCGTTGACCCCGGCCACGACCGGCTTGGGCATGCCGGTCAGGGCCCGCACGATCGGGTTGTAGTGCTCGCGCACCGTGCTCATGGTCCCGCCGGAGCCGGACTCGCGGTCGGCGGCGAGCAGGCCCACGTGCTCCTTGAGGTCCTGGCCCACACAGAAGGCGCGCCCGGTCGCGGTGAGCAGTACGGCGCGCACCGCGGGGTCCGCGGCGGCCGAGCGGACCGCCTCCCGCAGGGCGACCTTGGCCTCGACGTTCATCGCGTTCATCGCGTCGGGGCGGTTCAGCGTGATCGTCGCGAGCCCGTCGCTCACCTCGTAGAGCACGGTGTCGGCCATGGTGGGTCCCCTCCGCTGGTCCTGTGACCGTCGTGTGACCGGTCGTATGGGCTTCGGGGGCCAGCATGACCTAGATCATCGGCCGTCGGTATGCGGTCGCCGATGTGACCTGCGTCAAAGTATCTGTGGCGGATGAACCGTGTGGGGCGGCGCAGTATTGCAGCCACATCGCCGAATTGAGTGGTTTTGCGGCCGCGCGTTGCGCAAGCGATGCCGACTGATGTTGGTCATCGGGTCCCGCGATGCGGGATAATGACCTGGAAGCAATGTGTTCGATGCCGGTGACACCTGGGTTGTCGGCTGCGATGAGCTGGTTTCAGGAAGGGGAACGAGCATGGCGGCCATGAAGCCGCGGACGGGCGACGGCCCGCTCGAGGTGACCAAGGAGGGGCGGGGCATCGTCATGCGCGTTCCGCTCGAAGGCGGCGGTCGACTCGTCGTCGAGCTGACACCGCAGGAAGCCGAAGAACTCGGCGAGGCCCTGAAGAAGGTTGTCGGCTGACGCGCAAGCGGCCACACTTTTCACCACACTTTTGAGCTGCCCCGGCATCGTACGACGAGCCGGGGCAGTGCTGTGTCCGGAGGCCGCGGGCATACGTGATCTTGACGAGAGCCCGTCGTGGCCTTGACGCGAGGCGTGTCCGGGCGTCCCGGGCGGCCTGCGGGAACGACCGGAATCCGCCGGGCCGAAAGGCCTGAATCCTCGGGTCGGAGTGCCTGTTCGGGCGGGGTGCGAGGGTGGCTGTCACCCAGTCGGCCGAGTGGGTGGCCGCTGTCGACGGCGAGGGCTGCCGACGCGTACGGAAGCTAGCGCTTCACGGCGCAGAGGAGGCCGTCGCCCACCGGCAGGAGCGACGGCACCAGGTCCTGGCTCTCGCGCACCGCGCGCAGCAGCTCGCGCAGCCGCAGCACCTCCACGGGCTGCGGCCCGGAGTCCACGGTGCGGCCGTCGGCGAAGACGCCCTCGAAGCAGACGAGCCCGCCCGGTCGGAGCAGGCGCAACGATTCAGCGAGATAGTCGATGCACTCCGTGCGGTCGCCGTCGCAGAACACCAGGTCGTAGCCGCCGTCCGCGAGGCGCGGCAGTACGTCGAGGGCGCGGCCCGGGATGAAACGGGCGCGGTTGCCGGCGAAACCCGCGGCGCGGAACGCCGTGCGGGCGAACTGCTGGCGCTCCTGGTCCGGATCGACCGTGGTCAGGACGCCGTCGGGGCGCATCCCGTGCAGCAGATGGATGCCCGACACTCCCGTGCCCGTACCGATCTCGGCTACCGCCTTGGCGTCCACGGTGGCGGCCAGCATCCCGAGCGCGGCGCCGGTGCCGGGCGACACCGAGCGCAGCCCCGCCTCCCGCGCCCGGTCACGGGCCCAGCGCAGCGCCTCGTCCTCGGCGACAAAGGCGTCGGCGAACGCCCAGCTCGTCTGCCGGTTGCCGGTAATGGCCCTCTCCTGTCCCCGTGGTTGCCTGGCCGTGACTGTATCCGTTGGGGCCGGGAACCCGCAGATGGGACCGTGCGTTTAGAAGGGGTGTAAGGACAGCGGGTGCGACGGGGGCACGGTCATGGATCTGGATGTGAAGCCGAGGCGCGAAGTCCGCGGTGCGCGGACCGAGCGACCCCGGCACCCCAAGGGGCAAGTACCAAATTCACGTAAAAACGCTTATCCGGAGCTAACGGGCGAGGTGGTTATGGTAGGGGCTCCACTGGACACCACCAGAGCCGACAGGGGAGGTGCGGCCGCGTCCGCGGATCGGGGAGGAGTGCTTCGGCGCTTTCTCGGATTGGCGGGTAAGCCGAAATCCGTGACCTACACCGCTGACCGTTCCCGCGCCACCGACTCCGCTCAGACCGCGACCTTTGCCGCTGACGCGGAATCGCAGGCGTGGACTCCGCCCACATGGGAGGAGATCGTCAGCACGCACAGCGGCCGGGTCTACCGTCTCGCCTATCGTCTGACAGGCAATCAGCACGACGCCGAGGACCTGACGCAGGAGGTTTTCGTCCGCGTCTTCCGCTCCTTGTCGACGTATACGCCCGGCACGTTCGAGGGCTGGCTGCACCGCATCACCACCAACCTCTTCCTGGACATGGTCCGCCGCAAGCAGCGCATCCGCTTCGACGCCCTCGGGGACGACGCGGCCGAGCGACTGCCCAGCCGCGAGCCCTCGCCGCAGCAGGTGTTCAACGACACCCACTTCGACGCGGACGTCCAGCAGGCGCTCGACACCCTCGCGCCCGAGTTCCGCGCCGCCGTCGTCCTGTGCGACATCGAGGGCCTTTCGTACGAGGAGATCGCCGCGACCCTCGGCGTCAAGCTCGGTACGGTCCGCAGCCGTATCCACCGCGGCCGCTCCCAGCTCCGCAAGGCTCTCCAGCACCGTTCTCCCGAGGCCCGCGCCGAGCGTCGCTCGCTCGCCGTGAGCGGGGCCGTGGCGCTGGGAGGAGGGGGCGCGACCGCGTGAGTGGATCACGGTCCAATCCTGCCGAGCGGCATCTCGCCGAGCAGCACCTGGGGGACCGGCTCGCCGCGCTGGTCGACGGTGAGCTCGGTCATGACGCACGCGAGCGAGTGCTCGCGCACCTTGCGACCTGTCCGAAGTGCAAGACCGAAGCCGACGCGCAGCGCCGGCTCAAGAGCGTCTTCGCGCAGTCGGCGCCGCCGCCTCCCAGCGAGAGCTTCCTCGCCCGTCTGCAGAGCCTTCCCGGCGCCGGTGCCGACGACATCGGCCAGTCCGGGGGCCCGCGCACGCCCGTCGACGACGGCTTCGCCACCGGCTCCTCGGAGTCCACAGGCCTGCCCCACGGCGGTGTCTTCAGCACCCGCGGAGGAAGAGCCGAGCCCTTCGTCGGCTACGTTCCCTCGGGCGCCCACGCCGCGGTGCTGCCCAGTGAGGGGCGCGGCTTCCGCATCCATGACGTCGGCCGGCCCGAGGCCGAGCGGTCGGTCTGGCTCGGGCGGCGGTTCGCGTTCGCGGCGGCCGGTGCCGTGTCGCTGGCCGCGATAGCGCTCGGCGGGGTCACCGTCGGCACCCCCCTCACCGCGGGTGAGCAGCGCGCCAGCGGCGCCGGCTCGGCCAACAGCAACGCGTCGCCGTTGCGTTCGCCGAGCACGCCCAACGCCGCGGTGCCCGACTCCGTGCGCCGCCGCAGCGGCAACCCGCTCTCCGTGCAGGGGCCGCGCCAGCCGCAGGCCCTCGCGCCCACGACCGCCGCGACGCCACTGCTCTCCGGGGCGCCCATGCGGCCCGGGTATCCGCCCTCGGGGCACCAGCTCACCGCCCCGCTGCTCGCCGGTGCGGGTGTGATGTCCCCGCTGGTGCGCGCCGTCGCCGACGACGCCCCCGGCGGTGCGCCACAGGGCCTCACCCTGAACGCCGCCGCCGACCCCACCCCCAAGGCCTCGCCGAAGCCCGTCACGGGCCCGCTGCACGGCTCCTCACAGATCCGCTGACGCGACCTGCGCGTCAGCCCGCAGACCTGGTTGAATCCTGGGTGGACCGTGCCCGCCGCGAACTGGGCGGACACACAGGGCAGCACGTAATCGGCGTCCGCCGCGGGCCAGTTGTGGGGAGAGCATGGACGTTGGCACTGGGCTTGGGCAGGGTTCCGGGGTGACCCCGGACGGGGTTGCCCGGGACGGAGGGGCTCCGGAAGCCTCGCAGGATGCGGTGCCCGCTGCCGCGGGGGTTCAGGGAGCTGGTCGGGGCGGAGTGCCTCAGGACGGGGCGCCCGCTGACGCGGTGGCTCAGCCGGCGGCGGCTCGGGGTGGGGTGCCTCAGGATGGGGTGCGCCCGGATGCTGCGCCTCGGGATGGGGTGCCCGCCGACGCGGTGGCTCAGCAGGCAGCGGCTCGGGGCGGGGTGCCTCGTGATGCGGGTGTTCAGCAGGGTGTGCCCCAGGACGTGGTGCCCCCGGCTGGGGCGGATCCTCAAGACGCGGTGCCCGGTGGTGGCGTGGCTCAGGGTGGAGTGCCTGGCCATGTAGAGCTTCAGCACGGTGGGTCTCCGGGCGTTGCGCCTCGGGATGCGGTGCCCGGTGGTGGGGAACCCCGGGACGCTGTGCCCGGAGGCGTGGCTGGTGACGCGGGCTTCGCGGTGGGCGGTGCGGCCGTTGCTGGCGGTGAGGTCCCTGCTGGGCGTGCCGCCGTCGGGGCCGACGTGCCTCCGGCTGTGGCCGACGTATCCCCGTCCATGGCCGTCGAACCGTCGGCCCCAGCCCCAGCCCCTGCGCCGCAGCCCACAGCCCCCGCATCGCAGTCCACAGCTGCCGCCCCCGCCGCCCAGGCGCCCGCCGACCGTCCCCGTCCGCTGCACGACCCCGACCCGTACAGCACGCCGCCGTACGGCGAACCTGGCCCCTGGGCCCCCGCCCCGCCCGTGCAGCACCCCATGGCCACCCCTGCCCAAGGAACGCCCGTCTACGGGACCCCAGGACACGGCACGCCCATACCCGGCGCCCCGGTCCCCGGCACCCCCGCCCATGGGATGCCCGCCTCCGGCACTCCTGCCCATGGCGTGCCCCCGCACAGCGGTGGCCCGCACGCCGATGCTCAGGCGCAGGGCCCGCACCAGGGCGCCCCGCACCAGGGCACCCCGGCCCCGCCCCAGGCTCAACAGGCTCCCGGTACCCCGGCCCAGGCGATGCCCACCTCCGGCACCCCGGCCCACGGCACACCCCCCGCTGCCCCGGTGCACAGCACACCCCCCGGCGGCGGCACCCCCCACCCCGGCACCCCGGCCCCCGGCACCCACACCCAGGCCATGCCCGCCCCCACCGCCTCCGCGCACACCCCACCCCCGCACGACGCCGTCCCGCCCCACGGCAATCCCGCCCACGCGGGGGCGCACGGCGTGCCCGCACAACCCAACCCGGGAACAGGTACACCCGCGGCAGCCGGGCCCCCGCCCAGCCACATGCACGGCACTCCGGCGCCCGGCGGGCCCGCGCCCGCTCACCCGCACGGCATCCCGGCCCCGGGGGCTCCCGCGCCCGCTCACTCGCACGGCACCCCGGCCCCCGGGGCTCCCACGTCCGCCCACCCGCACGGCACCCCGGCGCCCGGCGCCCCCGGGCCCGCCCACCCGCACAACACCCCGGCGCCCAGCGCCCCCACCCACCCCCACAGCACCCCCACCCCCAGCGGAACCCCCACCACCCCCTGGCAGCGCTACGACCCCTGGAGCGCCCCCCTGCAGCAGACCGGTGCCGCTGTCGAGACTCAGCGGGAGCGGCGGCGGCGTGGGCGGCAGTTCGTTGTTCTGGGGGCCGTTGTCATCGCGCTCGTGGCGGGTGGGATCGGTGGGGTCGTCGGGGCGTACCTGGAGCGGGAGGGTGGCATCGGGAGCGACATCGAGTTGCCGCAGGCCGGGTCGGAGAGTGAGAAGCGGCCCAAGGACAGCGTCGCCGGGATCGCGGCGAGCGCGCTGCCGGGCGTCGTGACGCTGCACGTCCGCGGCGACGACGGCGCGGGCACCGGCACCGGCTTCGTCCTCGACGGCAAGGGCCACATCCTCACCAACAACCACGTGGTCGAACCCGCGGGGACGGGCGGCGAGATAACGGTGACCTTCAGCGGCGGCGAGACCGCGAGCGCCAAGGTCATCGGCCGCGACGCGGGCTACGACCTCGCCGTCGTCAAGGTGTCCGGCGTCCGCGGACTCAAGCCCCTGCCCCTCGGAAACTCCGAGAACGTACAGGTCGGCGACCCGGTCGTGGCGATCGGCGCGCCCTTCGACCTCGCCAACACCGTCACCTCCGGGATCATCAGCGCCAAGGAGCGGCCCATCACCGCGGGCGGCGAGAAGGGCGACGGCAGCGACGTGTCGTATGTGAATGCCCTTCAGACCGACGCGCCCATCAATCCCGGCAATTCGGGTGGGCCCCTCGTCGACGCCAAGGCCCGCGTCATCGGCATCAACAGCGCCATCCGCTCCGCCGACAGCGGCTCCGCCCCCGAGGGCGGCCAGTCCGGCTCCATCGGGCTCGGCTTCGCCATACCCATCAACCAGGGCAAGCGCGTCGCCGAAGAGCTCATCAACACAGGCCGCGCCACCCACCCCGTCATCGGCGTCACCATCGACAAGCAGTTCACCGGCGACGGCGCCCGTATCGCCCGCAAGAGCCAGAGCGGCGGCCCGGCCGTCAACCGCGGCGGCCCCGGCGCCAAGGCCGGACTGAAGCCGGGCGACGTGATCACCGCGGTGGACGGCCAGCGCGTGCACTCCGGCGACGAGCTCATCGTCAAGGTCCGCGCCCACCGCCCGAAGGACCGCCTGGAACTGACCGTCGAGCGCGACGGCGACGAGCGGAAGGTGACGCTGGTACTCGGCACGGCGAGCGGGCAGTAAGGCCGCACAGGCCCACAGCGGCCGCGTTGGCGGTGTTGGCGGTGTTGGTCGTGGTGTCGCCGTGCGGCTACCGGACGGACAGCCGCGGCGGGTACCGTAGAGCGGGTCCGGACGGCAAGGAGCTTTCAAGGTGTTCAACGACATTGGCGCACTCGAGATAGTGACGCTGGTCATCCTCGCCGTGCTCATCTTCGGACCGGACAAGCTGCCGAAGCTCATTCAGGACGTGACGCGGACCATTCGCAAGATCCGCCAGTTCTCCGACAGCGCGAAGCAGGACATACGGAATGAACTGGGACCGGAATTCAAGGACTTCGAGTTCGAGGACCTGAACCCGAAGAAGTTCATCCGCAAGCAGATGGAGAACGACGATCTCGGTCTGAAGGAAATCCGCAACGGCTTCGACCTGAAGAAGGAAATGGCCGAAGTCGCGGACGCCGTGCACGGCCGTGACGGCGACTCCGCCGAGGACTCCGGCGGCCGTTCCGCCACGGCCTCGGCCCCGGGTTCGTCGACTGCCTCGGCCAACGGCTCCGGCGGCGCCCGCATCGACATGGAGAAGCGCCCGGAGCCGGAGAAGCCCGCGGCCGGCGACCCGCCGCCGTTCGACGCCGACGCCACCTGATCCCGCGACGTCCCGGCCCCACCTGAGCCCGCGGCCTCCCGGCGCCACCTGAGCCCACGCGCTCCCGGCGCCACCAAGCCCCCGCAGGCTCCCGAAGCCACCTCACCCCGCCGGACGGCCCCCGCGCCGCCCCGGCGCCCACGTGCGCCCCTTGACGTTCGGCATGCGCCGCCCGGCGCCCGCGACCGCCCTGGTCAGAGGCGTCGAGTACACCCGTCCGCCGACTCGTTGACCAGCATCCGGAAGGGGTGTGGCTATCCTGCCTTGTTGTCCGGCGTGAGGACGCCCGAGGGGGGCGGGCCGCTCCGGACCGACGAGAGCGAGGAGGCGGCCGGGTACATGGAGACGACAAGTCGGGTGGGCGCGCAGGCGCCAGCGGCGGACGGTGCCGCGCAAGCGGTGCCCTCCGCCCGGCGCACGGTCGACGGCTACCTGCTGGCGCCCTTCCCCTGGTACGGCCTGGACGAGGCCTTCACGGGACCGCGCTGGCTGATGCAGGTCGGGACCGCGGCGGACGGAGCCGTGGAGCACGGCTCCATCGGTCACGGTGACGAGCCGTCGGTGCGCGCCGAAGCGTCCGGCAACGGCGACAAGGAGCGGTTCGCGGTCGTGGTGACCGTCGCCGCCAATCCGGTGCGGCGCAGTGCCGACGGCACCGGCGTCCTGGAGGCCACCTCGGTGTCCTCGGCGGCATGGCTGGCGGGCGTGGGCCTGCTGTCCTTCACGTGGCCCGGCCAGATGGACCACAGCCTGCGGGACGACTGGCTGGACCAGCAGACGGAGACCGCGTGGGTCCTCGCGGACGACCTGCACGGCGACGACTGGTCGACCCTCTCCCTGCCGGTGGACGGGGCTCCGACCTCGTTCCACTACCGGGAGTCGGAGTACGGCTGGGTGCTCGCCGGGTCCACCAAGGAGGGGGTGCATCTGGGGGCGTACGGACGCGGGATGAGCGCGTACGGCCTCGGCTTCTCCGTCGTGCAGGACATCGGGGCTTACGCCGGGTAGTCCCACCGACGGGCCGAACGTATGCCGGACGGGCTGGGAATCAGCCCGTCCGGCGTGTGAGGACGAGCGCGGAGCGCGATACGGGGTGCGCGATGCGAACGGGTCAGAACTTGTTCCGGGGCGTGATACCCAGGGAGAGACCCGACAGCCCCCGCTGGCGGCCCCCCAGCTTCCCCGCGATCGTCCGCAGCGCGCTCCCCGCCGGGGACTCCGGGTCGGTCAGGACGACCGGCCTGCCCTCGTCGCCGCCCTCGCGCAGGCGTACGTCGATCGGGATGGAGCCGAGCACCGGCACCGTCGCGCCCGTGGTCTTGGTGAGGCCCTCCGCGACCCGCTGGCCGCCGCCCGTGCCGAACACGTCGACCATCTCGCCGCAGTGCGGGCACGGCAGGCCGGACATGTTCTCGACCACGCCGACGATCTTCTGGTGGGTCTGCACGGCGATGGAGCCCGCGCGCTCGGCGACCTCGGCGGCGGCCTGCTGCGGGGTGGTGACGACCAGGATCTCCGCGTTCGGCACGAGCTGCGCGACGGAGATCGCGATGTCGCCCGTGCCCGGCGGCAGGTCCAGGAGCAGCACGTCCAGGTCGCCCCAGAAGACGTCCGCGAGGAACTGCTGGAGCGCGCGGTGCAGCATCGGGCCGCGCCACACGACGGGCGCGTTGCCCGGGGTGAACATGCCGATGGAGATGACCTTCACGCCGTGCGCCGACGGCGGCATGATCATGTTCTCGACCTGGGTGGGGCGCCCCTCGGCGCCCAGCATGCGCGGCACGCTGTGGCCGTAGATGTCCGCGTCCACGACGCCGACCTTGAGGCCGTCGGCGGCCATCGCCGCCGCCAGGTTCACCGTCACGGACGACTTGCCGACGCCGCCCTTGCCGGAGGCGACCGCGTAGACCCGGGTCAGGGAGCCGGGCTTGGCGAAGGGCACCTCGCGCTCGGCGGTGCCGCCGCGCAGCGCGGTGGCCAGCTCCTTGCGCTGCTCGTCGCTCATCACGTCCAGGGTCACGTCGACGCGCGTGACGCCCTCGACGGCGGCGACCGCGTCCGTCACGTTCTTCGTGATCGTCTCGCGCATCGGGCACCCGGAGACCGTCAGGTACACGGTGACGGCGACCGCGCCGTCCGCGCCGATCTCCACCGATTTGACCATCCCCAACTCGGTGATGGGTCGCTGGATCTCGGGGTCGTTCACCGTCGCCAGTGCTTCACGCACCGCGTCTTCCGTAGCCATACGACCGATAGTACGGCGCGGTAACCCGGGGCGGGAAAGGGCTGTCAGCGGTCGCCTACATCACGTGACCCAGCGCTCTCGGACGGGAATACCTCGCGCTGCTCCTCCAGCTCCTTGACCAGGTCCTGGAGTTCGGAGCGGATCCAGTCGCGGGTGGCGACCTCGCCGAGGCCCAGGCGCAGCGAGGCGATCTCGCGGGTGAGGTACTCGGTGTCCGCGATGGACCGCTCGTTGCTCTTGCGGTCCTGCTCGTGGGTGACGCGGTCGCGGTCGTCCTGGCGGTTCTGCGCGAGCAGGATCAGCGGGGCGGCGTACGACGCCTGGAGGGAGAGCATCAAGGTCAGGAAGATGAACGGGTACTGGTCGAAGCGCAGGCCGGCCGGGGCGGAGACGTTCCAGACGACCCACATGATGATGACGACCGTCATCCAGACGATGAACCGGCCCGTGCCGAGGAACCGCGCGATGCGCTCCGAGAGCCGCCCGAAGGCCTCCGGGTCGTAGTCCGGAAGCAGCTTGCGGCGCGGCGCCCGCGGCTGGTCGAGCCGGAACCGCCCCCGGCCACGCGCCTCCCGTTCCCGATCCCGTTCCCGATCCTTGTCCCGCTCCCGCTCCCGCTCAGCCGCCGCCATGACCGGCCCCCTCCTGGAAGTGGAACTCCGTCTCGCGCCAGTCGTCGGGCAGCATGTGGTCGAGTACGTCGTCGACGGTGACCGCCCCGAGCAGGGACCCGCCCTCGTCGACCACGGGCGCCGCGACCATGTCGTACGCGGCGAAGAAGCCCGCCACGACCGGCAGCTCGGCCTCCGGCCGCAGCGGCCGCAGATCGTCGTCGATGATCGAGCCGACCAGCGTGTACGGCGGGTCGCGGAGCAGCCGCTGGAAGTGCACGGTGCCCAGGTACTTGCCGGTCGGGGTCTCGTCGGGCGGGCGGCACACGTACACCTGCGCGGCGAGCGCGGGGGAGAGGTCCTCCTTGCGCACCCGCGCGAGGGCGTCCGCGACCGTGGCGTCCGGGCGCAGCACGATCGGCTCGGTCGTCATCAGACCGCCCGCGGTGCGCTCCTCGTACGCCATGAGGCGGCGCACGTCGGCCGCGTCGTCCGGCTGCATCAGGGTGAGCAGGCGCTCCTTGTCGTCCTCCGGGAGCTCGGCGAGGAGGTCGGCGGCGTCGTCGGGGTCCATGGCCTCCAGGACGTCGGCGGCGCGCTCCTCCTTGAGCTTGCCGAGGATCTCGATCTGGTCGTCCTCCGGGAGCTCTTCGAGTACGTCCGCGAGCCGGTCGTCGGCGAGCGCGGCGGCGACCTCCACGCGCCGCTTCGGCGTCAGGTGGTGCAGCACGTTGGCGAGGTCGGCGGGGCGCAGCTGCTCGAAGGTGGCGAGCAGGCTCTCGGCGCCCTGCCCGTGCTCCTCCAGCGAGAAGCCGTCCACGGCCGACCAGTCGACGGTCAGCGTCTCGCCCTTGCGCCGGAACGCCCCGCCCTTGCCCTTGCGTACGAAGACCCGGTCCACCTCCCAGTCCCGGCGGGCCGGGAGCTGCCGCACCGAGACGTCGAGGACGGTGACCTCCTCGCCGGTCTCCACCAGGCGCACCCTGCGGTCGAGCATCTCGCCGAGTACGAGCCGCTCGGTGGGGCGCTGCTCGAAGCGCTGCACGTTCAGCACGCCGGTGGTGATGGCCTGACCGGACTCGATACCGGTCACCCGGGTGATGGGCAGGAAGATGTGGCGGCGGGTGGCGAGCTCCACGACGAGGCCGAGCAGCCGGGGCGGCCTGCGGCCGACGCGGAGCGTCGCGACGAGGTCGCGCACCCGGCCCACCTCGTCGCCGTTCGGGTCGAAGACGGCGGTGCCTGCCAGGTGCGAGACGAAGATCCGGGGCGCGCTCTTGGCCATGCGTCGCGCCTCCCTGCCGCCGTGCGCTACTCGTTCCGCTTCGGTCCGCTGATCGGTGTCGCTGTTTGCGGGCATTTATACGATCTTTCGTACGGGCTTCAGGCTAGCCCGTACCGGACGCATCCGGCCTGGTGGGACGTCCGGACGGACTGGCTCCGAGGCACGTCCGCCGCACCGGTACGCTGCGGTACGCCAGGCCCCGTGGCGTGCCACGGCCGGGGCAGTGGAGCAAGCCGTAGAGGACGTCCGCACGAGAGGCAGCGCCACCTGTGACTGCGATGCGACAGGCCCGCCGTACCCGAAGGACCGTCCTTGTGACGACGGTGTGCGCGGGGATCGTGGTGGGCGGCGCGGGCCTGACGGGATGCGGCGGCGGGGGCGAGGACCCGGACGCGGGCACGAACGGCGTGGCCAAGCTGTCGGCGACGAAGATCCAGAGCAAGACGCGGGCTGCCGCCAAGGGCGCCACCGCGGTCCGCCTGTCCGGCACGCTCGTCAGCAAGGGCCAGACGTACAAGCTCGACATGCGCCTCAAGGGCGCGGGCGGCACGGGCGAGGTCACGTCCAAGGGTGGAACGTTCCGGCTGCTGCGCGTCGGCGAGCACCTGTACCTGAAGGCCGACTCGGGCTTCTGGACGCACCAGGACGAGTCCGGCGGGCAGGGCGGCGGCTCCCCGGCGGACGATTCCGCGGCGGCGAAGCTCGACGGCAAGTACGTGAAGGTGCCCGCGGGCGACCCTTCGTACCAGCAGCTCAGCGGCTTCACGGACAAGGACGTGCTGCTCGACGGCACGCTCACGCTGCACGGCGCGCTGTCCAAGGGCGACCGGGCCGAATCGGCCGCCGGGCGCGTCATCAAGATCGCCGGCGACGAGGGCGCGGGCGGCACCCTGGAGGTGTCCCTGGAGGGCAAGCCCTACCCGCTGCGACTCCAGCGCGCGGGCGACGCGGGCACCCTGCGGCTCACCGAGTGGGGCAAGGACTTCCCGCTGGAGGAGCCGGGCAAGGACGAGACGGTGGACTACGGGAAGCAGCTGCCGAACTCCTAGGGCGTCGGCGGCGCGCCTAGCGCTTCGGCTTCTTCTTGCGCCCGAGCAGCAACCGCGGCAGCCCCGCCGGGATCGGCTGACGGGTCGTCGCCGTGGTCGGCAGCGGGGCCGCCGCAAGGGACCCGTCCGGCAGATCCGTACGCGCCTCGCCCGGCGTCAGCCGCAGCACGCGGCACTCCTCGGCCCAGCGGTCCACCATCCGCTCGCCGTCGGGCGCGTTCAGGCGCTTGCCCTTGAGTTCGGCGACGGCCGCCTCCCAGGCCTCGGAGCGCGGCGCGAGCTCCGTCACCGCCGCCGTCCAGGCGATGACGCGGCCGCCCTTGTCCTTGCTGCGCACGGTCACTTCGGCGCTCGCGCCGTCGACGAGGTCGGGCAGCGGCTGCTCGCCGGGGCCGTCGCCGACGATGTGGGCCGCGCCGTCGATCCAGACGTGCCACAGCGCGCGCACGGGGCCGGTGCCGCGCACCCAGATGAGGCCCGACTTCTTCGTGGCCTCCTCGACGAGGGCGCGGTCAAAAAGCGCGTCAGCAGTCATGCGGAGCAGCTTAGCGACCCAGCCCTCAGGCGCCGGAGGGGCATTTCATAGCCCGTCCGGCGATTGAGGACGAGCGCGCAGCGCGATGCGGCGCCCAAGGCTCACAGCCAGCCGTTGCGCTTCAAGGTGCGGTGGATCGAGTAGCAGACGACGCCGATGAAGCCGAGCACCATCGGGTAGCCGAAGCGCCAGTGCAGTTCCGGCATGTGGTCGAAGTTCATGCCGTAGACACCGCACACGGCCGTCGGCACGGCGATGATCGCTGCCCAGGACGTGATCTTGCGCATGTCCTCGTTCTGCGCGACGGCGGCCTGCGCGAGGTTGGCCTGGAGGATCGAGTTGAGCAGTTCGTCGAAGCCGATGACCTGTTCCTGGACGCGCGCGAGGTGGTCGGCGACGTCGCGGAAGTACTTCTGGATGTCGGGGTCGACGAGCCGCATCGGCCGCTCGCTGAGCAGCTGCATGGGCCGGAACAGCGGCTGCACCGCGCGCTTGAACTCAAGCACCTCGCGCTTGAGCTGGTAGATCCGCCCGGCGTCGACGCCCCGCGAGCCGCCCTTGCCGGTGGCCGCGAACACCTCGTTCTCGACGTCGTCGATGTCGACCTGCATGGCGTCGGCGACCGCGAGATAACCGTCGACGACGTGGTCGGCGATGGTGTGCAGGACCGACGAGGGGCCCTTGGCGAGCAGCTCAGGCTCCTCCTGGAGGCGCCGCCGCAGCGCGCGCAGCGACCCGTGGCCGCCGTGCCGCACGGTGATGAAGAAGTCCCGCCCGGTGAAGCACATGACCTCGCCGGTCTCGACGACCTCGCTGGTGGCGGTGAGTTCGGCGTGCTCCACGTAGTGGATGGTCTTGAAGACCGTGAACAGCGTGTCGTCGTAGCGCTCCAGCTTGGGCCGCTGGTGGGCGTGCACGGCGTCCTCGACGGCGAGCGGGTGAAGGCCGAACTCGGCGGCGATCCCGGCGAACTCGGCCTCCGTCGGCTCGTGCAGGCCGATCCACGCGAAGCCGCCGTCACGGCGCACCTGGAGCATCGCCTCGTGCGGCGTGAGGGTGTCGTCGCAGGCGACGCGGCGACCGTCGCGGTAGACGGCGCAGTCGACGACGGCGGATGCGGCGCTGGGGTCGCGGGTCGTGTCGTACGAGTACGAACTGGAGGAGGTGCTGTCCTTGCGCAGGGGCGGGCGGACGGCGTCACGCAGGTCGCGGATCATCGACATGGGCAGGCTCCTTCGACGAAAGGGCCGCCTGCGACGGGTGGAACTGCCCGGAATGGGGACGTCCTGCTGCGGGTTCTGGCACGTCCTCAAAGCGGGGAGCACCGCACTGTCGCGGTGGCAGCAACGCTACTGATGCAGATCAGGTGAAACGCGGTGCTCTTCCGTCTCGCACGGCACACGCCGGTTACGAAGGCGACGTACCCAGAAGCCGTGCGAAGAGCCGCAGCGACGCTGCTGCGGGGTATTCAGCGGGCGGAAGAGCGAGTGGTACTGCACGGTCGACTTCGATCCACTGCAGCCCCACCTCCTCCGGCCGGTCCCCCGTAGGGGAAGTCCCAGGCGCGACTAGGCGCCGTCTCCTGCGTCCGGGCTTGAAGGCGACGCTTCTGCGTGCTGCCCGGGCCAGCGGCCAACAGTATCAGCCGACTGGTGCGTCAAACCCCCACCTTTACCCATCACTGACGAGTTCTATGCTCGCGTCATGGCTGATGTTCTTGCTCTGGTCGAGGCCCGGCTCCACGGTGGCCTGGGGGAACCGGACGCGCGCGCGGCGGTGACGTTCCTCGGTACCGACCGCGTCGAAGTGCTGCGCTTCACGGACGGGGACGTCGTGCGGTACGCCACGCTCGGCATGTCCGCCCGCCCGATGACCGACCCCACGGCCGTGCTCGCCGACCCGGTGCAGGGCCCGCGCGCGGAGCTCGTCCTCTCCGTACGCGGCGGGCTCGTCGACACCGACAAGGTGCTGCGCCCGCTGGCCGTGCTCGCCGCCTCCCCGCAGGTGGAGGGGCTCGTGGTCGCGCCGGGCGCCTCCCTGGACGTGGGCGAGCCGCTGTGGCCCGGCGCACCGTTCACCTCGGTCCTGGTCGCCGAGCCGGGCGGCCTCGTCGAGGACCTGGACCTGGACGCGCCCATGGACCCCGTCCAGTTCCTGCCGCTGCTCCCGATGACGCCCAACGAGGCGGCGTGGAAGCGGGTGCACGGCGCGGCCGCGCTCCAGGAACGCTGGCTGAACGGCGGCACGGACCTGCGCGATCCACTGCGCAAGTCCGTGGCGTTGGACTGAACGTCCGCCTCGTCGGAGCGAGTTGGCGTCAGCCGGCGAACACGGTCACGCTGTCCTCCGTCGCGTGCCGGGTCTCCAATTCCTCGGCCTCGTGAGTGAGTGCGCTCCGGCGCACCCACACCACCACCGCGCCCAGCACCGCCGTGACGGCCGCGACCACGAACGGGATGTGGATGTCGCTCCACTCCTCGATCTTCGGCGCGAAGTAGGGGGCCGCCGCGGCGGCGAACCAGCGTACGAAGTTGTAGCCGGCGCTCGCCACGGGCCGCGGTGCGTCCGAGACGCCGAGCGCGAGCTCCGTGTAGACGGTGTTGTTCACACCGATGAAGGCGCCGGACAGGATGGTGCAGACGACGGCGGCGGTGTGGCTGCCGTACCCCAGCACGAGTACGTCCGCGGCGAGCAGCACCAGCGAACCGCCGAGCACCTTCAGCGAGCCGAACCGCCGCTGGAGCCGGGGCGCGACGAGCACCGAGAACACCGCGAGCAGCACGCCCCAGGCGAAGAACACCGCACCCGACTTGTACGGGGTCATGTTCAGGACGAACGGCGTGAAGGCCAGGACCGTGAAGAACGTGTAGTTGTAGAAGAACGCCGACGCGGCCGCCGAGGCGAGGCCGCCGTGGCCGAGGGCCTTGATGGGGTCGAGCAGTGACGTCTTGCGCGCGGGCTTGGGCTGCTCCTTCAGGAACACCGTGACGCACAGGAAGCCGACGGCCATCAGGGCCGCGGTGCCGAAGAACGGGTAGCGCCAGCTCGCGTCGCCGAGGAGGGCGCCGAGCAGCGGCCCGCAGGCCATGCCGAGCCCGAGCGCGGACTCGTACAGCAGGATCGCCGCCGCGCTGCCGCCCGCTGCCGCGCCCACGATGACGGCGAGCGCGGTCGACACGAACAGCGCGTTGCCGAGGCCCCAGCCGGCCCGGAACCCGACGAGTTCGCCGACCGACCCCGACGTACCGGCGAGGGCGGCGAACACGATCACAAGCGCCAGCCCGGCGAGCAGCGTCTTCTTGCCGCCGATGCGGCTGGAGACGAAGCCGGTGACCAGCATGGCGACGGCGGTGATCAGGAAGTACGAGGTGAACAGGAGCGAGACCTGGCTGGGCGTGGCCTGAAGTCCCTGGGCGATGGACGGCAGGATCGGGTCGACCAGGCCGATGCCCATGAACGCCACGACCGACGCGCCCGCCGTGGCCCACACCGCCTTCGGCTGCCGCAGCAGGCCGCCCGCGCCGGCGTCGAATGGGTCGCCTTCGGCGGGCTCTGCCGTCTCTCCTCGCGTGTGGGTGGTCATCCGCCGCTCCTTCATGCGTGTCTTCCGGGCGCTTCCCGGGGCAGATCGTTGACGTATACACACAATAAGTTAGATGAGCTAATTAATGCAAGCTACATCTAGTTTTGCCTGGTGGTGGGTACGTGGGGAGAGGCGGGGGAGCGGAGAGGAGGCGGCCTCCGGACGGGTGATCGTCCTTGACGGGGGGCCGAGTGGGGAGGACCGTTGGGCGCTATGAGGGGCGAACCCAGTTGCCCGAAGTGTGGTGGCCGGGTCAGGGCTCCCGGTCTCTTCGCCGACTCCTGGCAGTGCGGTGTGCACGGGACGGTGCACCCGCTTCAGCCCGTGATCCCGCCCAGCGTCGAGGCGCTCCAGGTCGTGGTGCACCGGGCCCAGGTGCCCGTGTGGATGCCGTGGCCGCTGCCCGTCGGGTGGCTCTTCACCGGGGTGGCCTGCGCCGGTGACGACCGCAGTGGTGGGCGTGCCACCGCCGTGGCGTGCTCGGGGCCCGCCCCGCTCGGGGGTGTCGGTGAACTCGTCCTCGTCGCCGAGGAGTTGGGCATTGGCCTTGGTGCGCGGTACGCCGGGATCGACGGGCCCGACCCTGGGCCCTCCATGAGTGCCGGCAAGCCTGCCCAGGCCAAGGTCCTTGCGGCCGGGCGGCCCACTGCCATGTGGCATGTGCCGGGGGCGCCGGACGACCGGGCCGTGTTCGCGGGTGAGGCTCGTGGGCTGTGGCTGTGGGCGATCGCCTGGCCCGAGCAGTCGGGGCTCCTCATGTACGACGAGCTCGTCCTCACGGATTTGCGGGACGCGGGCGCGGAGGTCGACCTGGTGCCTTGCGGGGCGCTGTCGCCGCGGCTGCTGATGCCGTAGGGGGCGGGTGCGGGTCCTCGCGGGGCGCCCCAGTCCCACCCCTTCCCGTAACCAGGGGCTGCCGCCCCTGGACCCCGCAATCGCCGCTTCGCGGCTCGTCCTCAAACGCCGGACGGGCTAAGACATCCAGTCGCACCGGCAGGGTTTAGCCTGCCCGGCGTTTGAGGGCGAGGCGCGGAGCGCCGAAAAGGGGGAGAGGGGCGGAGCCCCAGACGGGGAGCGGTGGCGCGGGCTGATGGGGGAGACAGCCCCTCCGGCGTTTGAGGAGTGGGGTCTGGGGCGGAGCCCCAGGAGGGAGGCGGGGCACGGGGTGCGGGCCGTTATTCTTGGGGGGTACCCCGTCCGTCCCGAGAAGCGTGGAGCCCTGCGTGCGAATTGATCTGCACACCCACTCCACCGCCTCCGACGGCACGGACACCCCCGCGGACCTGGTCCGCGCGGCGGCCGCCGCCGGCCTGGACGTGGTCGCGCTGACCGACCACGACACCACCCGCGGCCACGCGGAGGCGATCACCGCGCTGCCCTCCGGGCTCACCCTCGTCACCGGCGCCGAGCTGTCCTGCCGCCTCGACGGCGTGGGGATGCACATGCTGGCGTACCTCTTCGACCCCGAAGAGCCGGACCTCGCCCGTGAGCGCGAGCTCGTCCGCGACGACCGCGTGCCGCGCGCCAAGGCGATGGTCGGCAAGCTCCAGGAGCTCGGCGTGCCCGTCACCTGGGAGCAGGTCGCGCGCATCGCGGGCGACGGCTCGGTCGGCCGCCCGCACGTCGCGGAGGCGATGGTCGAGCTCGGCGTCGTACCGACGGTGTCGGACGCCTTCACGCCCGACTGGCTCGCCGACGGCGGCCGCGCCTACGCCGAGAAGCACGAACTGGACCCCTTCGACGCGATCCGCCTGGTCAAGGCCGCGGGCGGCGTCACCGTCTTCGCGCACCCGGCCGCCGCCCAGCGCGGCCGCACCGTGCCCGAGTCGGCGATAGCCGAACTCGCCGCCGCGGGCCTCGACGGCATCGAGGTCGACCACCCGGAACAGCTCGCGTACGCACCCGAGTCCGGCCCCCGCCTGCGCGCCCTCGCCGCCGACCTGGGCCTGCTCGTCACCGGGTCGAGCGACTACCACGGCACCCGCAAGACGTGCGTGCTCGGCGAGTACACCACCGACCCCGAGATCTACGGCGAGATCACCCGCCGGGCCACGGGAGCCTTCCCGGTTCCCGGCGCGGGCGGAGGCCCGGCCGCGTAACGCGCCACCGTCCGCTGTCTGTTGTCCGTACTCCACTGCCGTACCTCACGGCCGTGGACGTACTCCGCTCTCTGTACGACCCTCTTCTGCAAGGCCATCACTGTGTTCGACGTCGCCGTCTTCGGATCCCTCTTTCTCACCCTTTTTGTCATCATGGACCCCCCTGGGGTCACGCCGATCTTCCTCGGACTCACCGCGGGCCGGCCCGCCAAGGTCCAGAAGAAAATGGCCTTCCAGGCGGTGTGCGTGGCCTTCGGGGTCATCACCGTCTTCGGCATCGTCGGCCAGCAGATCCTCGACTATCTGCACGTCTCCACGCAGGCGTTGATGATCGCGGGAGGTCTGCTGTTGCTCCTCGTCGCCCTCGACCTGCTCACCGGCAAGAACGACGAGCCGCAGCAGACCAAGGACGTGAACGTCGCCCTGGTGCCGCTCGGCATGCCGCTGCTCGCGGGGCCGGGCGCGATCGTGCAGGTCATCCTCGCCGTGCAGCACGCCAAGGGCATGGAGCAGGTCTCGGTGTGGGTGGCGATCCTGGCCATCCACGTCGTGCTGTTCCTGGCGATGCGCTTCTCGCTGCTGATCATCCGTGTCATCAAGGACGGCGGAGTGGTGCTCGTGACGCGGCTCGCCGGGATGATGCTGTCGGCGATCGCGGTGCAGCAGATCATCAACGGCGTCACGCAGGTGATCCGGGGCGGTTGAGCCGCCCGGGTGACCCCGACAACGTACAGAGCCCTGTACGGCACCGGATCCACCGGTGGCGTACAGGGCTCTGAAGTGTGTGATGAGGCCGTTCGGCGCCGTTATGAGGCCGAGGCGTCGGCCGGACGGATGTAGAGGCGCTGCCCTATGGCGGCGGCTTTCTGCACGATCCGGTTGACGGAGGCGGCGTCCACGACGGTCGTGTCCACGGCGGTGCCGTCGACGTCGTCGAGTCGCATGATTTCGAAGCGCATGGGCTTCTCCCTTCGTCTGGTGATCCTCCTGAGGAGAACTGCTTTCTGCTTGCTACATACAGGTCCAACGGCTTGACTCGTTGAAACATTCCCTACGCTAAAGAAAATTTTCGCGAGGCTAATGAACGCCTTGTTTCGTGACTGTATCGCGGCTGGTTGTGTTCGCTGAGTGACAGCCACCGGTTGTGCCCGCCGAGTGACGGACGGGACAATGCGTTCCGTATGGACATGGACGAGACCATTGACGAGACCGGTGAGATCAGCGCTCGCCTCGCACGCACCAACGGACTGCTGGAGCGGATGCTCGCCGAGGTGGCGAAGACCCCGTCCACCCACGCGATCTTCGTCGACGCCGGCTATCTGTACGCGGCCGCGGGGCGCCTCGCGGCGGGCACCGAGGACCGGCGCGCCTTCGACCTCGACGCCGAAGGGCTGATCGAGGCGCTGATCGACAAGGCGCGCACGATCTTCGCGGACAGCCGTCTGCTGCGTGTGTACTGGTACGACGGCGCCCGGCGCCGCATCCATACCTCGGAGCAGCAGACGATCGCGGAGCTCCCGGACGTCAAGGTGCGCCTGGGCAACCTCAACGCCAACAACCAGCAGAAGGGCGTCGATTCGCTGATCCGCTCCGACCTGGAGTCCCTGGCGCGGCACCGCGCCATCAGCGACGCGGCGCTGATCGGCGGCGACGAGGACCTGGTGTCGGCGGTCGAGGCGGCGCAGGGGTACGGCGCGCGGGTGCATCTGTGGGGCATCGACGCGCCGGACGGCCGCAACCAGGCGGAGCCGCTGCTGTGGGAGGTCGACAGTCAGCGCACGTTCGACTCGGACTTCTTCAAGCCGTTCGTGACGCGCCGCCCCGCCGTGCCGTACGAGGGCCTGCCGACCGCGCCCCGGCCCTCACGGGACGACGTGCGCTTCGTCGGCGCCCAGATCTCCGCGAAGTGGCTCTCGGCGCGGGGCCGGGAGGCGCTGGTGAGCCTGCTGCCCGGCCATCCCTACCTGCCGGGCTCGGTCGACCAGGAACTCCTGGTGGAGGCGGAGCGGCTGCTCGACTACTCGCTGCGGGGGCAGTCGGACCTGCGGCGGGTGCTGCGGGACGGCTTCTGGGACCACTTGCAGCAGTGCTACTGAGCCCCCTGCCGCGCCGACTCCCAGAAGGCGGCGAGGGCGAGGGCCGTTTCCTTCGGGCGGTCGGTGTTGGGGGAGTGCTCCGCGCCGGTGATCACGGTGCGGCGGGCGCCGAGGCGGCGCGCCATGTCGTCCAGGAGCGGTACGGGCCAGGTGTCGTCGCGTTCGCCGGAGACGACGTGCTTGGGCAGGGGGAGGGCGGCGAGCTCGTCCACGCGGTCCGGCTCGGCGCACAACTGCTTGCCGGTGGCGATGAGTTGGGCCGGATTGTTGCGCAGCCAGCGGGCGCGCAGCTCGGCACCGTCGATGTCGGCGTCCTCGGGAGGCCCCATCGCCTGCATGGCATCCCACACCACCTCCATCGGGTGGGCGGCGACGGCGTCCGTGAGGAGCTTGGCGCGGGCCTGCTGCGGCGGGGTGACGTGGGCCGGGCCTGAGGCCATGAGGGTGAGCGAGGCGAAGGTGGCGGGCGGCGCGAGGAGGACTGCGGCGCGGGCGACCAGGCCGCCGAGGGAGTGGCCGAGCAGGTGCGGGGGCTCGTCGCCGGGCTCACGTACGGCGGTTGCCTGAGCCAGCACATCCTTCGCCAACTCACCCTGGGCGTACGCCGATTCATCATCCGGCCCGTCGGATTCGTACTGCCCGCGGCCGTCGACCGACACCGTCCGATAGCCCGCGGCGGCGAGCGGCTCGAGCAGCGCGACGAAGTCCTCCTTGCTCCCCGTGAACCCGGGAAGCAGCAGGGCGGTGCCCCTGACCTCGCCGGTCGGCCGGGTGTCCAGCACGGCGAACTCACCACGGGCGGTACGGAGTGGGTACGCGAGGGTGCCTTCGGGCGGGATGAAGGTGGGCGGCCTGCTCATGTGGTCGAGGCTACTGGCTGGCCGGGGGCCCCGGGTGTGGGGTGCGGCGACGCCTACCTGTGGGGTGTCCCGGTGGGGGTACGACGACGCCCACCCGTGCCCGGGGCTGGTGCTCCGGGTGCGGGTGGGCGTGCGTGCGTGGGTCGGGCTAGCTGTCGGCGGAGTCCGCGGGCTTGCGGGTGCGGCGGCGGCGCGGCTTGGCCACGGGGGCCTCCTCGGCGTTCGCGGTCTCCGGCGCGGCAGCGGTCACCGCGGTGGTCGCGGCCGACTCGCCACCCGCACGGGTGCGGCGGCGACGTCGCGGCGTACGCGGCGCCGTCTCCTCGGCGGCGGCAGGCGCGGGGGCCTCGGCCACGGCGGTGGCGGCTCCAGCGGTCGCGGCGACGGCGGTCGCGGCTCCGGTGGACGCGGCCACGGCGGCCTCGGTCCCGGCCTCGGCAGCGTCCTGCGTCACCGCGGACGCGTCGAGCGGAGCACCCGCGCGCGTGCGGCGCCGGCGGCGCGGCGTGCGCGCGGGGCGCTCGGTCTCCTCGGCCTGCGCCTGGTCACGGTCCTGCGTGCGGCCGACGGCGGCACGCTCGCCACGACGCGGCGCGCCCCCACGCGAACCCGAGCCCCCGCGAGATCCGCGGCCACCCGTCTCGCCCAGGTCCTCGACCTCTTCGGCGTCGAGCCCGGCCCGGGTGCGCTCCGCGCGCGGCAGGACACCCTTCGTACCGGCCGGGATGGAGAGCTCCTCGTACAGGTGCGGGGAGCTGGAGTACGTCTCGACCGGGTCGTTGAACTTCAGGTCGAGCGCCTTGTTGATGAGCTGCCAGCGCGGGATGTCGTCCCAGTCGACGAGCGTGATCGCGATGCCCTTGGCGCCCGCGCGGCCGGTGCGGCCGATGCGGTGGAGGTACGTCTTCTCGTCCTCCGGCGACTGGTAGTTGATGACGTGCGTGACGCCCTCGACGTCGATGCCGCGGGCGGCGACGTCGGTGCACACCAGCACGTCGACCTTGCCGTTGCGGAACGCCCGCAGGGCCTGCTCGCGCGCGCCCTGGCCCAGGTCACCGTGCACGGCGCCGGACGCGAAGCCGCGGCGCTCGAGCTGCTCGGCGATGTCGGCGGCAGTCCGCTTCGTACGGCAGAAGATCATCGCGAGTCCGCGGCCGTCGGCCTGCAGGATGCGGGAGACCATCTCCGGCTTGTCCATGGAGTGCGCGCGGTAGACGAACTGCGCGGTGTTCGCGACGGTCTGGCCCTCGTCGTCCGGCGCGGTGGCGCGGATGTGCGTGGGCTGCGACATGTAGCGGCGGGCGAGGCCGATGACGGCGCCCGGCATCGTCGCGGAGAAGAGCATCGTCTGACGCTTCACCGGAAGCATGTTGATGATCTTCTCGACGTCGGGCAGGAAGCCCAGGTCGAGCATCTCGTCGGCCTCGTCGAGGACGAGGCACTTGACGTGCTTCAGGTTCAGCTTGCGCTGTCCGGCCAGGTCGAGCAGGCGGCCCGGGGTGCCGACGACGACGTCGACGCCCTTCTTGAGCGCCTCGACCTGCGGTTCGTAGGCACGGCCGCCGTATATGGCGAGGACGCGGACGTTGCGCGCCTTGCCGGCGGTCAGCAGGTCGTTGGTGACCTGCTGGCACAGCTCGCGGGTGGGGACGACGATGAGGGCCTGCGGCGCCTCGGTCAGCGCCTCGGGCTCGGCGCGGCCCGCCTCGACGTCCGCGGGGACGACGACGCGCTCAAGGAGCGGAAGGCCGAAGCCCAGCGTCTTGCCGGTGCCGGTCTTGGCCTGGCCGATGACGTCGGTGCCGGAGAGCGCTACGGGGAGCGTCATCTCCTGGATGGGGAAAGGGTTGATGATGCCGACGGCCTCAAGGGCCTCGGCCGTCTCGGGAAGGATTCCGAGCTCTCGGAAAGTCGTAGTCAGGGCAATGCCTCTTCTGTGAGACGCGGCGCGAGGCGAACGCTGGGGGTCGTGACCGTGCCGGGGACTGCCGGCCGCCTAATGGGGAACGAGCCGGGCGAGCCGGGTGGCACGGGACCACTGCCGACGCTCGAGCGCTCACACCGCTGAGGGGGTCCCTCCGCATGCCGTACGCACGGTGCGCACCGCCCTGGAGGGCTGTCTGGTCGGAGCCGATCGGGCCACCGACCGGGCATCCTCATTCATGCGGCCCGTCGAATATTCGGCGGGCGCATTACCACTGTACCCCGGAATCTCGCATGCGTGTCCGGCGATTTCGTCACGTCGTGGTCGTCACAGTGGCTGACCAGGCCCTTACGCCCTACGGCAGGCGGGCTATTGTGCGCTTCATGGAGACGCCTGACACCGCCGCGCAGCCCCCCGAAACTCCCGAATCCGCAGAATCCGCCGAAGGCGCCGAGACCCCCACCGGGGTCGCCGCACAGACCTGGGTGAAAGCTTCCGCCGAGCCGCAGTACCGCGCCGCCGTCGTGGACCTCCTCGGCGCGCTCGCGTACGGCGAGCTCGCGGCGTTCGAGCGGCTCGCGGAGGACGCGAAGCTGGCGCCGACGCTCGCCGACAAGGCGGAGCTGGCGAAGATGGCGTCCGCCGAGTTCCACCACTTCGAGCAGTTGCGGGACCGGCTCGCGGCGGTCGGGCAGGAGCCGACGGAGGCGATGGAGCCGTTCGTCGAGGCGCTCGACGGCTTCCACAAGCAGACGGCGCCGTCCGACTGGCTCGAGGGCCTGGTCAAGGCGTACGTCGGCGACTCGATCGCCAGTGACTTCTACCGCGAGGTCGCGGCGCGGCTCGACGTGGACACGCGTCAGCTCGTCCTCGGTGTCCTCGACGACACCGGGCACGCCAGCTTCGCCGTGGAGAAGGTGCGGGCCGCGATCGACGCCGATCCGCGGGTCGGCGGGCGGCTCGCGCTGTGGGCGCGGCGGCTCATGGGCGAGGCGCTGTCGCAGTCGCAGCGCGTGGTCGCCGACCGGGACGCGCTGTCGACCATGCTGGTCGGCGGCGTCGCGGACGGCTTCGACCTCGCGGAGGTCGGGCGGATGTTCTCCCGGATCACCGAGGCGCACACCAAGCGGATGGCCGCGCTGGGCCTGGCGGCCTAGCCCTCTGGGGCGCTCGGGCTTGGCTTCCCCGGACCACCGCCAGGGGCCCTATGCGGGTACCTGGCGGCGGTGCAGGCGGCGGGTGGGGCGGAGCAGCAGGGACTGCAGCGCGGCCGAGACGGCGAGGGCGCCGACGAGGGTCGCGGGGGTGTGGCCCGAGCCCAGTGCCATGTGCGTGATGAACGCTCCGATCAGCGCTCCGCCGGTCCCGGTCGCGAGCACCAGCGTCCGTGCGGGCAGCCGGTGGGGCAGACGGCGGGCCGTCGCCCAGGCCAGGGCGAGGCCGATGAGTGCGGAGCCGAGCGCTTCGAGGATCACGGTGTGTTCCCTCCCTCGTGGCCAGGTGCAAAACGGTCGTAGCCGGTCTTACCCCCGCCCGTCGGAACGCAATCCTCCACGCACCGGCGTCCGGGGGTGTGTTGAGGAGCGCGGCACCACGCGTTCACGAGTACGGCCATACATACGGAACGGCCCGGTGGCAGTCGCCACCGGGCCGTTCCCCTGTGCTTGAGCGTGCGCGGTCCTACAGCGCGCCGAAGCCCACCTTGCGCACGGTCGGCTCGCCGATCTCCACGTACGCGAGGCGGTCGGCGGGCACCAGGACCTTGCGGCCCTTGTCGTCCGCCAGAGCCAGCAGCTTGGCCTTGCCCGAGAGGGCGTCGGCCACCGCGCTCTCGACCTCCTCGACGCTCTGACCGCTCTCCAGAACGATCTCGCGAGGCGCGTGCTGCACGCCGATCTTGACCTCCACGCTTTGTCCCTCCGACGGTCAGTGATGTGCGCGGCCGCCCGCGCCGTACCCAGCACAGATTAGCCCGGAGAGGCGACGGGAACGGCTCCGGCCGTGCACGCCAGGAGCGAACACGGCGCGCTCAGTGACCTTCGGCGCCGTGCAGCGGGAAGCCGGCGATACCGCGCCAGGCCAGTGAGGTGAGCAGCTGCACCGCCTTCTCGCGGGGTACGCCGCCGTCGCTGTGCAGCCAGTAGCGCGCGACGACCTGGGCGAGGCCGCCGAGGCCGGAGGCAAGCAGCATCGACTCGGCCTTGGACAGGCCGGTGTCCTCCGCGATGACCTCGCAGATCGCGTCCGCGCACTCCAGGGTGACCTTGTCCACGCGCTCGCGGACCGCGGGCTCGTTCGTCAGGTCCGACTCGAAGACGAGGCGGAACGCGCCGCCGTCGTCCTCGACGTACCCGAAATAGGCGTCCATCGTGGCCGCCACGCGCAGTTTGTTGTCCGACGTCGACGCGAGGGCCGCGCGGACCGCCTGGAGGAGGTTCTCGCAGTGCTGGTCGAGCAGCGCGAGATAGAGGTCGAGCTTGCCCGGGAAGTGCTGGTACAGCACCGGCTTGCTGACGCCCGCCCGCTCGGCGATGTCGTCCATGGCCGCCGCGTGGTACCCCTGGGCCACGAAGACCTCCTGGGCCGCGCCCAGAAGCTGATTGCGTCGGGCACGGCGCGGCAGGCGTGTGCCCCGCGGGCGCGCCGCCTCTGTCTGCTCGATGGCTGTCACGCCGCCTCCCAAAGTCGTCCTTGTGCTGCGGTGTGCGCCGCGACGCCATCGTACTTTTCGGTAACTGTGATGTGCGCGGTGCGAGCGCAGAATTTCACGGACTGGATGCCCGTGGAAGCCGTACGTAATGGGGCGAACGCGGGCAGCAGCGATCCGGGCGCGTACGCCGGGTCAGCGATAGTCGTCCTCGTCGAGGGGCACCACGCGGGCCTGCTCGGCCAGGTCGGCCTCGTTGGCGACGTCCGGGTCGGCGTCCTTGAGGGAGTCGTCCTCCTCCGGTGCGAGGTCGGTGTGCTGTTCCGCTGAGTCGGCCTCCGGGGTCTCCGGGCCGCTCTCTTCCGTCTCGCTCTCTTCGGCCTGGAAGGTCTCGGGGTCGCTCGGGTCGACGCTCATGTGGACTCCTCGGCTCTCTTCCTTACGAGCCTAGGGAAGACCCGCGCGGGCCGCTACGCGATCCGTACGGGATCTGTGATGCCGAACACGCGATCCCACGCGTGATCGTCTCGTAACATTGCCCGCATGTCTTCGACCGAGTTGCCGGATGTGCTGGCCGCTGTCGCCGCCCCCAAGCCGGGCGCCGTCGCCGTCGCCGAGGGCGAGCGGCTCGACTCGGTCGCCCTTCCCGGGCTCACGCTGAACGTGCGCTCGCGGCCCTCGACGCGCTCCGGCCTGCCGCCCGCGCTGTACGTGCACGGGCTCGGCGGCTCCTCGCAGAACTGGTCGGCGCTGATGCCGCTGCTCGAGGACGTCGTGGACTGCGCGGCGCTCGACCTGCCCGGCTTCGGCGACTCGCCGCCACCGGACGACGGCGACTACTCGGTGACCGGGCACGCGCGCGCGGTCATCCGTTATCTCGACGCCAGCGGGCGCGGCCCCGTGCATCTGGTGGCCAATTCGATGGGCGGCGCCGTGTCGACGCGCGTCGCCGCGGTCCGGCCCGACCTGGTGCGCACGCTCACGCTGATCTCGCCCGCGCTGCCGGAGCTGCGGGTGCAGCGCACGGCGGTGCCGACGGGGCTGCTCGCGGTGCCCGGCGTCGTGGGCCTGTTCAACCGGCTCACCAAGGAGTGGTCGGCCGAGCAGCGGGTCCGTGGCGTGCTCGGTCTTTGTTACGGCGATCCGGCGCGGGTCACGCCCGAGGGGTTCCGGGCCGCGGTGCGCGAGATGGAGCGGCGGCTCGCGCTGCCGTACTTCTGGGACGCGATGGCGCGGTCGGCGCGCGGCATCGTGAACGCGTACACGCTGGGCGGTCAGCACGGTCTGTGGCGGCAGGCGGAGCGGGTGCTCGCGCCGACGCTCCTTGTGTACGGCGGCCGGGACCTGCTCGTGTCGTACCGCATGGCGCGCAAGGCGGCCGCGGCCTTCCGTGACTCGCGGCTGCTCACGCTGAGGGACGCGGGACACGTGGCGATGATGGAGTACCCGCAGACGGTCGCCGCCGCGATCCGTGAACTGCTCGCCGACGCAGGGGAGTTGGCCGTGGCCGATCCCCTGGCCGCCCCTGTGGGCGAAGCCGAGTCCGATGTCGTGGCTGATACAGATGAGGTGTCGGAGCCGGATGTGTTGAGTGATCCGCGTACTGTGCGCGATCGTGGCGCTGTGAGTGACCACCACGATTCCGGTTCGAGGAGCTGAGGCGCGGCGTGGGACGTCATAGCCGCCGGGGCCCGGCAGATACCTCGGACACCACCAGCACCTCCGGTATACAGCAGGCCGGTGCCGCGAAGGCGCAGCCCAAGGGCGCCGCCCCCGGCCCCGGCCGACGCAGGCGCGGTCCCGGCGCGCCGGACGCCACACCCGCCCACGGCGTACCGCAGGCGACTCCGCCGGGCGGGGTCCCGCAGCAGACGCCGCCGCACGGCATTCCCCAGCACACGCCTCCGCACGGGGTTCCCCAACAAACACCCCCGCACGGCGTCCCGCAGCACACACCCCCGCACGGCTTCCCTCAGCACACCCCGTCGCACGGCGTCCCGCACGTCCGTGGTGGTCACCCCGAGCAGCGGGAGGCCGGGGGCGGCTGGGGTGAGGTCGGGGGCACCGGGGCCGGGCCCCGGATGGGCGCTGGGTACGGCGTCGTGCCGCCGCAGCAGCGCGGGAGCGTGGCTCCCGGGCCCCGGCGGGACTACGTCGACGCGTTCGGCGCCGACGCGCTCGACGACCTGGACGACACAGATGTGTTCGCCGGCGGAGCGGCCGCCACGCGGCGCACGCCCCCGCGCGATCCGTACGAGTCCGTCACGACCTGGGACACGGACGGGCCCGGCGGTGGCGGGAACGACGGCGACGACGGCGACGACTTCGACGACGACGGGTCGTACGGCGACGACGGCCGGTCCGAAGCCGGCGCCGCCCGGAAACGCGAGAGGAACCGCGGCCGCACCGTCACCGGCATCGCCGCGGCCGCCGTCACCACCGTCCTCGCCGTCGTCGTGGCCGGTCAGGTCACCGACGGGTCCAAGGACGACGGATCGCCCGCGCGCGCCGCGGAGAAGGGCGAGAGCCGCGACGGCCAGGGCTCCGAGGCGTCCCGCTCGGACAACCGCCCCGCGCCGTCCAAGTCCGCGCCCGCGGCCCCGGCGACGTACGACCAGAAAATGGGCAAGAAGTACCCGCTGGACGCGAAACTCACCGCGGCCGGGAAATTCGACGCGGTCCGCGGATTCGACAAGGCGCCCGGCAAGGGGCAGAAATTCCGCTACCGCGTCGACGTCGAGAAGGGTATGGGCCTGGACGGCACCCTGTTCGCGCAGGCCGTGCAGAAAACCCTGAACGACGGCCGGAGTTGGGCGCACGGCGGCGGCCGGACCTTCGAGCGGATCTCCTCCGGAAAGCCAAATTTCGTCATTACGCTGGCGAGTCCGGGAACCACCGCGAAATGGTGCGCCAAATCCGGTCTCGACACCTGGCAGCAGAATGTGTCGTGCGATTCGGCCGCCACGGACCGCGTGATGATCAACGCCTACCGCTGGGCGCAGGGCGCCAAGACCTACGGCGACCGCATCCACCCGTACCGGCAGATGCTGATCAACCACGAGGTCGGCCACCGACTCGGCTACGGCCACGTCGACTGCCGCCGCGACGGCGAACTCGCCCCGGTCATGCAGCAGCAGACCAAGTTCCTCAACCATGACGGCATCCGCTGCAAGGCCAACCCCTGGGCGTTCCCGAAGAGTTGAGCAGGTCCCGTCCCGGTCCCGTCACCGGGACGGGGGACGAACCGGGCCTCGCGTTGACATTCCGCGCGGCATCATCCATATTTCTCCGCATGTCGATCCGTCACGCCTCCGCGAGCGCCGCCCTTGAGCTGGCGCTGTTCGGCGTGACCGCGCTCTGCGTGGCCGACATTCACTGTCGCTGACGCCCGCCCCCGGCGAGTGCGTCGCTTCTGCTTCGTTTTCTCTCGGCTCTGCCGCATTCCTCCCCGCTGTGTGCCCGAACCGCCTTGCTGCGGTGCGCGCGGCAGGGCGCGGCAGGTCCTGAGCAGGTCTTGAGCCGCATTCGGCGTGTGTCGCCCGGGGTGGGCTCTCGCGAATCCCTGAATCTTTCTCTTTCGCTTCCCGAGAGGCACTCCGATGCGTCTGCGTCGTCAGAAGTCCGTCATATCCCGTCGCGTGGCAGTGGCGTCCGCCACCCTGGTCGTGCTGTCCGTCGGCGCCGCCGCCTGCGCGGGCCCGGACGACAAGAACGAGGCGGGCGGCGGCGGCAAGCCGCAGCAGGGCGGCACGCTCACCGTCCTCAACAGCAACCCGCAGAGCGACTTCGACCCGGCGCGCCTCTACACCTCCGGCGGCGGCAACGTACCGAGCCTCGTCTTCCGCACCCTGACCACTCGCAACCGCGAGGACGGCGCCACCGGCACCAAGGTCGTCCCCGACCTCGCCGAGAGCCTCGGCAAGCCGAGCGAGAACGCCACGGTGTGGACGTACAAGATCAAGAAGGGGGTCAGGTTCGAGGACGGCTCGCCGGTCACGACCAAGGACATCAAGTACGGCATCGAGCGCTCGTTCGCCGCCGAACTGTCCGGCGGCGCGCCCTTCCTGCGGGACTGGCTCATCGGCGGCGACAAGTACCAGGGCCCCTACAAGGACAAGAAGGGCCTGGACTCCGTCGAGACGCCGGACGACCAGACGATCGTCTTCCGCCTCAACAAGCCCGTCGGCGACTTCGACTACGTGGCCACGCAGACGTCGTTCGCGCCCGTGCCGAAGGCCAAGGACGAGGGCACCAAGTACGAGGAGCACCCGGTCTCGACCGGCCCCTACAAGGTCGTCAAGAACAGCGGCGACGGCGAGCGGCTCCAGTTGGAGCGCAACCCGCACTGGTCCGCGAAGACCGACGCCGAGCGCAAGGCCTACCCCGACAAGATCGACGTGCGCTCCGGCCTCAACTCGTCCGTCATCAACCAGCGGCTCTCCGCGAGCCAGGGCGCCGACGCCGCCGCGATCACCACCGACACCAACCTCGGTCCCGCCGAACTCGCCAAGGTCAGCGGTGACAAGAAGCTCGCCGCGCAGGTCGGCACCGGACACTTCGGCTACACCAACTACCTCGCCTTCAACCCGAAGGTGAAGCCGTTCGACGACCCGAAGGTCCGCCAGGCCATCTCCTACGCCGTCGACCGCACCTCCGTCATCAACGCCGCCGGCGGCTCCTCGCTCGCCGAGCCCGCGACCACGTTCCTGCCGAACCAGAAGTCCTTCGGATACACGAAGTTCGACCACTTCCCGGCGGGCGCCTCCGGCAACGCCAAGAAGGCCAAGGAGCTCCTGAAGGAGGCCGGTCACAAGGACGGCCTGACCATCACGCTCACGCACTCCAACGACAAGAACTTCGAGACCAGCCCGGAGATCGCCACCGCTCTCCAGGACGCCCTGAAGAAGGCCGGCATCACCGTCAAGCTCCAGGGCCTGGAGGACAACGACTACGAGGACAAGGTCCACGACGCCAAGGACGAGCCCGGCCTGTTCCTCGCCCACTGGGGTGCCGACTGGCCCTCCGGCGGTCCGTTCCTGGCGCCGATCTTCGACGGCCGTCAGATCGTCAACGATGGATACAACTTCAACTCCAGCTTCCACAATGACAAGTCGGTCAATGCGGAGATTGATTCGATCAACAAGTTGACTGACCATGACGCGGCCGCCAAGAGGTGGGGCGCCCTCGACAAGAAGATCGGCGCCAAGGCCCTGAACGTGCCGCTGTTCCACCCGGTCTACAAGCGCCTGTACGGCAAGGACATCAAGAACGTCGTGATCAGTGACTGGACGGGCGTCCTCGACGTCTCCCAGGTCGCGGTCAAGTAGCGCGGACGAAGCACGGATTCAGGTCAATCTGTCATGAGTGAGGCCCTGTTGGCCTCGGAGACACCGGGGGCGGGTGCCACGAAGGCGCCCGTCCCCGCCTCCGGAGCCCGTCAGTTCTGGCGGCGGCTGCGCACACAGCGCGCCGCCCTCGTCGCGGCAGCCGTCGTCGCGCTGCTCGTCCTGGTCGCGCTCGCCGCGCCCCTGCTCACCGCCCTGGAGGGCCAGGACCCCACCTCGTACCACCCCGGTCTCGTCGACTCCGCGCGCGGCGGCGTGCCCGTCGGCTCATTCGGCGGCATCAGCGCCGACCACTGGCTCGGCGTCGAACCGCAGACCGGACGCGACCTGTTCGCACGGCTCGTCTACGGAGCACGCGTCTCCCTGGGTGTCGCCCTCGCGGCCACGCTGCTGCAGATCGTCCTCGGCGTCGCCGTCGGGCTCGCCAGCGGGCTCGGCGGGCGCTGGCTCGACCAGACGCTCAGCCGCGCCACCGACGTCATGGTGGCGCTGCCCCTGATGGTCTTCGCCCTCGCGCTGCTCGCCGTCATACCGAGCAGTGTCCCGAGGCCGGTGCTCGTCGCCCTGGTCGTCGGCTTCATACAGTGGGGCGGCGTCGCGAAGATCGTGCGCGCCGGGACCATCTCTCTGAAGTCGCTCGACCATGTGGCGGCGGCCCGGCTCAGTGGCTGGGGCGGGGTGCGGATCGCGCGCCGCGAGCTGCTGCCCGCGCTCGCCGCGCCCGTCATCACGTACGCGGCACTGCTCGTCCCCACCAACATCACCGTCGAGGCGGCCCTGTCCTTCCTCGGCGTCGGCGTGAAGCCGCCCACCGCGTCCTGGGGACAGATGCTGACCTCGGCCGACGTCTGGTACCAGGCGGCCCCGCAGTACCTGCTGCTGCCCGCCGCCGCGCTGTTCGTGACCGTGCTCGCGCTGACCGTCCTCGGCGACGGGGTGCGCACCGCGCTCGATCCGCGGGCGGCGTCGCGGCTGCGGATCGGCACCGGCCGGAAGCGGGAGGGGGGCTCATGACCACGACTGCGTCCGCTTCCGCGGCCACCTCTGTGGCCACCAAGGCTCGTAGGCTCACCGGCGGATTCGGCGGTCTGCTCGGTGGCGGCTTCACCGGGTTCGTCGTACGCCGCGCCCTCGGTGCCGTCGTCACCCTCTTCGTGCTGTCCGTCGTCATCTACGCCGTCTTCTACGTGGCGCCCGGCGACGTCGCCCAGATCACCTGCGGCCCGCGCTGCTCGCCGGCCCAAGTGCAGCAGGTCTCCGAGCAGTTGAAGCTCGACGACCCGATCCACACGCGGTACCTGGACTTCCTGAGCGGCATCTTCGCCGGCCACGACTACTCGACCGGCACCGGCGTGCTGCACTGCGACGCGCCCTGCCTCGGCCTGTCGTACCAGACCGACCAGCAGGTCACCGAGCTGATCCTGAACAAGGTGCCGGTCACAGGATCGCTCGCGATCGGCGCGATGGTGCTGTGGCTGATCCTCGGCGTCGGCACCGGCGTGCTCTCCGCCTGGCGACGCGGCCGCGCCACCGAGCGGATCCTGACCGGCGTCACCCTCGCGGGCACGGCCACGCCCGTGTTCGTCATCGGTCTGATCCTGATGATCCTGATCTGCGGCCAGTTGCAGTGGCTGCCGTTCCCGCAGTACGTGCCGTTCACCGAGGATCCGCAGCAGTGGGCGTGGAACCTGCTCCTGCCCTGGGTGTCGCTCGCGCTCATCGAAGCCGCCAAGTACGCCCGCCTGACGCGCGCCTCGATGCTGGAGACGCTCGCCGAGGACCATGTGCGCACCTTCCGCGCGTACGGCGTCAAGGAGCGGTCCATCGTCGGGCGGCACGCCCTGCGCGGCGCGCTCGCCCCCGTGATCGCGCTCAGCGCCAACGACTTCGGGTCGATGTTCGGCGGCGCCCTGCTCACCGAGACGCTGTTCGGCCTCCCCGGGCTCGGGCGCGAACTCGTGCAGGCGGTCCGGGTCGTCGACCTGCCGGTGGTCGTCGGCATGGTCATGGTCACCGGCTTCTTCGTGGTCCTCGCCAACGCCGTCGCGGATGTGCTGTACGCGGTGGCCGACCGACGGGTGGTGCTGTCATGAGCCCCGACCAGAGTCTCGAACAAGGTCTTGTCCAAGGTCTTGTCCAAGTGGACGACCTGAGCGTCGAGTTCGGCGACGTGCGCGCCGTGGACTCGGTCTCCTTCACGCTGGAGCGCGGCGGGGCCCTCGGCCTCGTCGGCGAGTCGGGATCCGGCAAGTCGACCGTCGCGTCCGCGCTGCTCGGGCTCCACCGGGGCACGGGCGCCCGCGTCACGGGCTCCGTACGCGTCGGCGGCACCGACGTCGGCGCGGCCACGGACGCCGAACTGCGGCGGCTTCGCGGCCCGGTCGCCGCGATGGTCTTCCAGGACCCGCTGTCCTCCCTCGACCCGTACTACGCGGTGGGCGACCAGATCGCCGAGGTGTACCGGACGCACTCCAAGGCCTCCCGGCGCGCCGCACGGGCCCGGGCCGCCGAGGTGCTCGACCGCGTCGGCATCCCCGACGCGGCCCGCCGCGCCCGCTCGCGCCCGCACGAGTTCAGCGGCGGCATGCGCCAGCGCGCCCTGATCGCCATGGCGCTCGCCTGCGAGCCGCAGCTGATCGTCGCCGACGAGCCGACGACCGCCCTGGACGTGACCGTGCAGGCGCAGATCCTCGACCTGCTGCACGAGCTGCGCGAGGAGACCGGCATGGGTCTGCTCCTGGTCACCCACGACGTGGGTGTCGCGGCGGAGAGCATCGACGACGTGCTCGTCATGCGGCACGGTCGCGTCGTCGAGAGCGGCGGCGTCGCCGATGTCCTGGCGGCGCCGCGGGAGGCGTACACCCGACAGCTCCTGAGTGCCGTGCCCCGGGTGGACGCCGCCCGCGAGGAGCGCCCCGGCGACCTGGGCGACGTCGTGGTCGAGGCCGAGGGGCTGCGGCGCGAGTTCGGGCGCGGCAGGGGGGCCTTCGCCGCCGTCGACGGGGTCTCGCTCAGCGTGCGGCGCGGCGAGACGCTCGGCATCGTCGGCGAGAGCGGCAGCGGCAAGACCACCCTCGGCCGGATGCTCGTCGGGCTCCTGGAGCCGACGGCCGGACTGCTCCGCCACGGGGGTGCGGAGAAGTCCGGCAAGGGTGTCGTGCCGGGGGTGCAGATGGTGTTCCAGGACCCCGTCTCGTCGCTCAACCCGCGGCGCTCGGTGGGCGAGTCGATCGCCGATCCGCTGCGTGCGCGGGGCGACCGCGACGAGAACGCGATCCGCACCCGCGTACGGGACCTCATGGAGCGCGTCGGCCTCGACCCGGCGCACTACGGCCGCTACCCGCACGAGTTCAGCGGCGGCCAGCGCCAGCGCGTCGGCATCGCGCGGGCACTCGCCGCCGAGCCCCGCCTGATCGTCTGCGACGAGCCGGTCTCCGCCCTCGACGTCACCACACAGGCGCAGGTCACGGCCCTGCTGGCCGAGCTCCAGCGGGAATTGGGGCTCGCGCTCGTCTTCGTGGCGCACGATCTGGCGGTGGTACGTCAGGTCAGCGACCGGGTCGCGGTGATGCGGCGCGGGCGGATCGTCGAGTACGGCTCCGTGGACGAGGTGTACGGCTCGCCGCAGGACCCGTACACGCGGCAGTTGCTCGCGGCCGTGCCCGCCCTTGATCCGGCGGCCGCGGCGGCGCGGCGCACGGCGCGGCGGGCCATTTCTCCGGGCGCGTCCGGAGCGGCGGGCAAGGAGCTGGCCGCAGCGTGACGTTGCGTCACGACGTCGGATCCCTCTTGGATGTTGACGTGGCATTTGCGGTGCTATCGGCCTGACCTGGGCCTGCTATAGCGCGACGGAACGCGACCGGCGCGGGAAAGTTACGGCTCTTCACCCCTTCTGGTGGCGCGATGGACAACCGTCCGTCGCGCCACCGTCATGTCCGCATACGTTCGTCCCGCTGCGAGCCGTCGGTCCAACGGCGGCTCCCCATATGGGAGATCGGGGGTGCACGCGTGCGCATTGGACTGCTTACGGAGGGTGGCTATCCGTATGTGGACGGTGAGGCCAGGCTCTGGTGCGACCGGCTCGTGCGCGGGCTCGGGCAGCACGAATTCGACGTGTACGCGCTGAGCCGCAGTGAGCGGCAGGAGGCGCGGGGGTGGGTGGAGCTGCCGGCGCAGGTGCGGCGGGTGCGGAGCGCTTCGCTCTGGGGGGCGGGGGGTGGTCTCGGCCTCGGCCGGCGGGTGCGGCGGAGGTTCGTCGAGTGTTTCGGGGAGCTGGCGGGGGTCGTGTGTGCCGGGGCGGATGACTCCGGCCAGTTGGCGGACCGTTTCGGCAGCGCTCTGTACGGGCTCGCCGAACTCGCCCGTGAGTCGGGCGGCCTGATCGGCGCCCTGCGCTCCGAGGCCGCCGTGCGCGCCCTGGAGAGCGCCTGCCGCGCGCCCGGCGCGCCGCGTGCCGTGCGCGCCGCCCGCGTGCCCGATCTGCTGGCCGTCGCCGCCGAGTTGGAGCGGGTGCTGCGGCCGCTGTCCCTGGACTGGTACGGGGACGACGAGCTGGGCGCGGTCGACCTCTGCCACGCCACGGCGGGTGGCGGTGCCGCGCTGCCGGGGTTGCTGGCCAAGCACTTCGCGGGGGTGCCGTTGCTGGTCACCGAGTATGGGGTGCAGTTGCGGGCGCACTATTTGGCTGGGGCTGGGGCTGGGGCTGGTTCGGCGGGTGTGCTCGGGGCGGGTGCGGCCGGTGCGGCCGGTGCGGGTTCGGGTGCGGCGGGTTCGGGTGCGCGTGCGGGTGGTGAGCCGGGGCTCGGCGCGCCCGCGCGGGCGCTGCTCGCCGCGTTCCACGGCCGGCTCGCCACCGAGGTGTACGGCCGGGCCACCGTCATCACGCCCGGCAACGCGCACGCGCGCCGCTGGCAGGAACGGTGCGGCGCCGACCGCGCGAAGCTGCGCACGGTCTACCCGGGCCTGCCCGCGGGACGCTTCGGCGAGGTCGGCGAGCGGGAGGACGCGGGGGAGCCGCAGACCCTGATCTGGGTCGGCCGGGTCGAGCCCGCGAAGGACCTGATCTCGCTCCTGCACGCCTTCGCCGAGGTCCGCAAGGAGGAGCCCAAGGCCCGCCTGCGCATCGCGGGCGCGCTCGCCGAAGGCCCGGAGGAGGCGGCCTACCTCGACCACTGCAGGGCGCTCGCCGCGCAGCTCTTCCCCGACGAGGCCGACGGCGCGCACGCCGTCGGCGACAACCCGGTCTCCTTCGAGGAGATCGGCGGCCCGGAGGTGCCCGACCTCCCGGACGCGTACGCGGCGGGCGGCGTGGTCGTCCTGTCCAGCGTCGTCGAGGGCTTCCCCATCAGCGTGATCGAGGCGATGCTCTGCGGCCGCGCGACCGTCTCCACGGACGTCGGCGCCGTGGTGGAGGTCATCGGCGGCACCGGGCTCGTGGTCCCGCCGCGCAATCCGCGGGCGCTCGCGCAGGCATGCGTGGCGCTCCTGCGCGACCCCGAGCGCCGCGCGCGCCTGGGGGCCGCGGCACGGGCACGCGCACTCGAACTCTTCACGGTCGAGCAGAACATCGCAGCATTTAACGGCATTTACCTGGAGATCGTCTCGCACTGCCCGGTCCGGCGGGAGGCCCTGAACGAGGCGGGCGAGCCGGTGCCGTTCGCGCACCCGGCCGAGGCGTATGTGCCGGGGCGGTGGGCGGCTCGGGGCGGGACGGGGGCCGGCGGGGGCGAGTCCGGGGTTTCGGGGCTGTCCGGTGCGGGCGGGGTTTCCGATGTGCCCGCGTCCACGGCCACGCCCGCCCCCGCGCCGAGCTGGGCCGCCGCCGCACGCCAACAGGGCGGCAAACGCCCCGGGTTGGGCCTCGGCCTGAGGGAGGCGTTGTCATGACGGCTCGGCCGGAACGATCGGTGGACGTGCCGCGGGCACCCGAGGGCGCGGAGGGCTGGGACGCGCGGTCGGAGGGGTTGGTGACCGGGGCCGAGGTCGGGGGCGCCCCTGCGGAAGCGGCAACTTCGCGACGTACGACCGAAGCAGCCTCCGAACGTACTCCCACGGCCGCCTCGGGACGTACCTCCACAGCCACTTCGGGACACACCCCCGCAGCGGCCTCCGAATGCACCTCCACCACCACCCCCCGCCGCGGCCCCGCCGACCCCGTCAAGGCCCTCATGCACCGCCACCGCGACCTCTGCGAGCGCGCCGTCGACCCGCTGGAGATCGCGGCGGGCCTGGAGGCGCACGGAGTCACCGACCGCACGGCCGCGCGGTTCCGGCACCGCGACGTGTTCGCGCTCGCGGAGGAGATGTACGCGCGTGCGCCGCAGGACAGCGCGGAGTGGGACGCCCTGGCCGACGCCACCGGTGACGTCCGGGGCGAGACCGGAGCCCAGGTCCCGCGCGGATGGGCGGTGTTGGCGTTGCTTCCCGGCGCCACCTGCGCCCTCGCGGTCGCCGGACTCGGCCCGATCGGCGGACTCGGCCCGGCCGCCGGCCACGCCCGCCTCGCGGTGGCTCTCGGCGGCGCCCTCGCTGTCGCCGCGGCCGGATGGGCTGCCCTGCGGTACGGCCCGCTGCGCGCCGCGCGCCCGGCAGGGCGGCTCACGCGCGCGTGGGTGTGCTGGCTGCTCGCGTACGCCCTGCTCGGCGACGGGCTGCTGCGAGCCGCGCTCGCGGGCGGACCGGACGACCTGGTCGGCCCGGACGGGCTGATCGCGGCGAACGGGCCCGCGGCACCCTCGGCCGCGGCCGCCCTCGTCCTCGCGGGTGCCGTCGCGCCCGCGCTGTGGTGTGCCCGGCTCTTCGCCGTCCGGGCGGGCGGACGGCTCGGCGCGAGCCGGGGACTCGCCGAATTCGCCGCGTCCGTACGGCCGTTGCTGATCGCGGTCTTCGCGCTGTACGCGTGCGCGGTGGGCGCGCTGCTCATCGGCGTGGGCGCCCTGCCGGTGCCGGGACCGGACGCGGCCCTCACCCTGACCGGCGCGGGCGCGCTGGCCGCGCTCCTCTGGCTCGGCCGGATGCTCCGCACCCACGGCTCCCGGCGCGCCCCCGCCCTCGTCTACGCGACGGTCGGCGCGGCACAAGTCGCGGCGGTGGCCCTGGTGTTCGCGGGCCGGCTGCCGGGATGCGGATTCCTCGCGGCGCCCGTCGAGCGCCTGGCCGAGGCGGGCGGCACCGGAGCGGTGGCCGCCCTCGCGTGCGCCGCCGGGACCGTGGTGCTCCTCGTCCGCGCGATCCGCGTCCTGGGCCGTGCCTCCGCGCACGCCACCGCACATGACCTGGGCGGGACCTCCGCACCCGGCTCGGGCGGCACCTCCGCTCACGCGACCCCGGGTGGTGCGCGGTGAGCGCGTTACCCCCGCCCCGTCGCCCCGGTGCGCCCCGCCACGCCGGAGCGCACCACCAACCGCGAGCGGCGCGACGCCTTCCCGGCGCGCCCCTCGACACCGTCCCGCGCCCCTGCCCAGGCAGGGGCGCCACGCGCGGCCGCAGTACAGGGCCGCCCCGGGGCCCCGCGCCCCGCCCCCAGACCACCAGTGCCCTGAACTCGGCAACACCCTGAAGGAGAAGCCCAGATGACCACCCCCAGCCTCCGAGCGTCCGTCCCGGGAGGCGCCCGATGAGGGTGCTGCTGATCGGAGCCAACGGATACCTCGGCCGCTTCGTGGCCGACCGGCTGCTCGCCGACCCGGCCGTGCAGCTCACCGCACTCGGCCGGGGCGACGACTCGGACGTGCGGTTCGACCTCGCGAGCGGCAGCCCCGGCGCGCTCACCCGCTTCCTGGACGCCGTGCACCCGGGCGTCGTCATCAACTGCGCGGGCGCCACGCGCGGCGGCGCCCGCGAACTGACCCGGCACAACACCGTCGCCGTCGCCACCGTCTGCGAGGCCCTGCGCCGCAGCGGCTGCGGCGCCCGCCTGGTGCAGCTCGGCTGCGGCGCCGAATACGGCCCCAGCCAGCCGGGATCGTCCACGGCCGAGGACGCCGTGCCACGCCCCGGCGGGCCGTACGGCGTCAGCAAGCTCGCCGCCACCGAACTCGTCCTCGGCTCCGGCCTCGACGCCGTCGTCCTGCGGGTGTTCTCGCCCGCGGGCCCCGGCACCCCCGCGGGATCGCCCCTCGGCCGCCTCGCCGAAGCCATGCGGCGCGCCATGCAGTCCGGCGACGGCGAGCTCAAACTCGGCGGACTCGGCGTCCAGCGGGACTTCATCGACGTGCGCGACATCGCCCGCGCCGTGCACGCCGCCTCGCTCTCCGCGGCCCAGGGCGTCGTCAACATCGGCTCCGGGCGCGCCGTGCGGCTGCGGGACGCGGCGGCCGTGCTCGCACGTGTCGCGGGCTACGGCGGCGCGCTGCACGAGCTCGACCAGCAGTCCCTGCGGCCCGCCATCGGCCACCCCCGCGCCGACCCCGACCACGTGGGACCGACCGCGTACCCCTACCCCGACGGCTGCGGCAGCTGGCAGCAGGCCGACGTGCGCACCGCGCGCGACCGGCTCGGCTGGCGGCCCCGCATCAACCTCGAAGAGTCCCTGGCCGACATCTGGATGGAGGCGGCATGCCGCATCTGAGCAGCACGGCCACGGGCGTCGCCCAGACCGACGTACGCGTCGGATTCGGCGTCCCCGGCTTCGCCCACCCCCTGCTCGCCCCCACCGAATGGACCGAACTCACCCGACCCGGCACCCCTTTGCACTGGGTTGTCCTGAATGTCGACAACGGTCCGGGCGACCGGCCCGACCCGCACTGCCTGGATGCCGCCGGACGGCTGCGGAACGCGGGCGTCCGGGTCCTCGGGCACCTCGATGTGACGTACGGCGCCCGTGGCTTCGGCGAGCTGGTCTCCGACGCCCACCGCTACCTCGACTGGTATCTGGTGGACGGCTTCTTCCTCGGCCGCTGCCCGACCGAGCGCGCGGCACTGCCGGAGGTCGCGCGCACGGTCACCACCCTGCGCGCCCTGCTCCGCGACGGGCCCGACGACGGGCACATCGTGTTCGGCCACGGCACCCACCCGTACCCCGGATACGCCGACGCCGCCGACCAGTTGGTGACCTTCGCCGGGCCCTGGAGCGCCTACCGCTGGTCGCAGGTCGCCGAGTGGACCGCCGACCACCCGCCCGAACGCTTCTGCCACCTCGTCCACGGCATGCCCCGCGGCCATCTCGACGAGGCTCTGCGCGTCGCCCGCTGGCAAGGGGCGTCGACGATCTACTTCACCGACCGCACCGAAGCGGGCCGGGCCGCCGACCCCTGGGAGGCCCTGCCCGGTTACTGGGACGAGATCGTCTCGCGGGTCGGACCAGGTGTCTCGGAATGAAGATGGCCATGGCAGTGTTACGAGGAGAACGAACGTCCCCCTCGCCGGCCGCGCCCGGCTCGGGGGACCCCGATCAAACTTCCGACCAACGGAGTCCCCGTGTCGCTGCCACCCCTGGTCGAGCCAGCATCTGAGCTCACCGTCGACGAGGTCCGCAGGTACTCCCGCCACCTGATCATCCCCGACGTCGGGATGGACGGGCAGAAGCGGCTGAAGAACGCCAAGGTGCTCTGTGTGGGCGCCGGCGGCCTCGGGTCACCGGCGCTCATGTACCTCGCGGCGGCGGGTGTGGGCACCCTCGGCATCGTGGAGTTCGACGAGGTCGACGAGTCGAATCTGCAGCGCCAGATCATCCACAGCCAGGCCGACATCGGCCGCTCCAAGGCGGCGTCCGCGAAGGACTCGGTCCTCGGCATCAATCCGTACGTGAACGTGGTCCTGCACGAGGAGCGGCTCGAGGCCGACAACGTGATGGACATCTTCAGTCAGTACGACCTGATCGTCGACGGCACCGACAACTTCGCCACGCGCTACCTCGTCAACGACGCCTGCGTGCTCCTCAACAAGCCCTACGTATGGGGCTCGATCTACCGCTTCGACGGCCAGGCCTCGGTCTTCTGGTCCGAGCACGGACCGTGCTACCGCTGCCTGTACCCGGAGCCCCCGCCCCCCGGCATGGTCCCCTCCTGCGCCGAGGGCGGCGTGCTCGGCGTGCTCTGCGCGTCGATCGGCTCCATCCAGGTCAACGAGGCCATCAAGCTCCTCGCGGGCATCGGCGAGCCGCTCGTCGGCCGCCTGATGATCTACGACGCCCTGGAGATGCAGTACCGCCAGGTCAAGGTCCGCAAGGACCCCGACTGCGCGGTCTGCGGCGAGAACCCCACCGTCACCGAGCTCATCGACTACGAGGCCTTCTGCGGCGTCGTCTCCGAAGAGGCCCAGGAGGCGGCGGCCGGTTCGACGATCACTCCCAAGCAGCTCAAGGAGTGGATCGACGCCGACGAGAAGATCGAGATCATCGACGTCCGCGAGCCGAACGAGTACGAGATCGTCTCCATCCCGGGCGCCAAGCTGATCCCGAAGAACGAGTTCCTCATGGGCACCGCCCTGGAGACGCTCCCGCAGGACAAGAAGATCGTCCTGCACTGCAAGACGGGTGTCCGCAGTGCGGAGGTCCTCGCCGTGCTCAAGTCCGCGGGCTTCGCGGACGCGGTGCACGTGGGCGGCGGCGTGATCGGGTGGGTCCACCAGATCGAGCCGGAGAAGCCGGTCTACTAGAGCAGTTCGCGGTTTTCCCGGGCCCCGCTCACCTTCCGGTGGGCGGGGCTTTCGGCTGCGCGGGCCGGCCCGCGCAGCCGGCCTCGGGCCACCCGTCGCTCAGGACTCGCAGACCTTGTTGTCGTCCGGGACCTTGCCGTCCAGCATGTAGTCGTTGATCGTGCCGTCGACGCAGTCGCTGCCGTTGCCGTACGCCCCGTGGCCCTCGCCCTTCCACGTCAGGTGGACGCCCACGCCCTTGCCCAGCTCGTCCGCCATCTTCCGGGCGCCTTCGTAGGGCGTGGCCGGGTCGCCGGTGTTGCCGACGACGAGGACGGGGGCGGCGCCGGGGGCGCTCACCTCGGGGCTCTCGTTCAGCCCGGCCACCGGCCAGTCGTGGCACCAGCCCGCCGTGTCCCAGCCCATGAAGGTGCCGAACAGCGGGGATATCTCGCGGAACCGGTCGAGGCGAGCCTTGGCCTGCTCCGGCGTCGGCCGCTCCTTGTCGTCACGGCAGGAGATCGCGCGCTGCGAGTGGCTCTGCGTGCTGTAACTCCCCGACGCGTCCCGTTCGTTGTACGCGTCGGCCAGTTGCAGCAGGGCCGTGCCGTTGCCCTTCTCGGCCTCTTCCAGGGCGTTGGTCAGGGCGGGCCAGGTCTGCTTGCTGTACAGCGTGACCGTGATGCCGGTCGTCGCGAGGGACTCGCTCAGCTTCCGGCCCGGCGTGTCCGTGCGCAGCGGCTTCGCGTCGATGCGGCGCAGCAGGTCGACGATCTTCTTGGTGCCCGCCTTCGGGTCCTGGCCGTTTGCCTTCAGGTAGTTGTCGAGGGCGCGCTGGAAGCCCCGCGCCTGGTTCTCGGCGTGGCCCACCGCGCCCGACGTCGGGTCCACCACCGCGTCGAGGGTGAGGCGGCCGACCTTCTTGGGGAACAAGTGGGCGTACGTACCGCCGAGTTCGGTGCCGTAGGAGATGCCGAAGTAGTGCAGCTTCTCGTCGCCGAGGACCTGGCGCAGCACGTCCATGTCGCGGGCCGCCTCGGCCGTCGAGACGTGCGGGAGCAGCTTCTTGGCGGCGCGCGCGCAGCCGGCGCCGAAGTCGGCCGCGTCCTTGAAGTACGCCTGCTCCTCGGCGGGGGTGTCCGGGGTGAGGTCGGTGTTCTCCGCGGCCTGGGTGTCCTTGTCGCTGCGGCAGCGCACGCCCTCGCTGCCCGCGACCCCGCGCGGGTCGAAGCTCACCAGGTCGTACCGCTCGCGCAGCTTGCCGTACGAGTCCCCGAAGGAGGGCAGCATGGAGACGCCGGAGCCGCCCGGACCGCCGAAGTTGAACAGGAGCGAGCCGATGCGGTCGCCCTTGCCGGTGGACCTGGCGCGGATCAGCGCGATGCCGATCGTCTCGCCGTCCGGCTTCTCGTAGTCGAGGGGGACCCTGAGCTTCGCGCACTGCCACTCGTCACCCGGCGCCGCGTCGCTGCCCGAGGCCTCGCAGCGGCCCCAGTCGAGCTTCTGCGTGGTGAGGGAGGCGGGCAGGGTGGAGGAGGGGTCGGGCCTCGGCGCCTGGTCGGGCCCGGTGGGCGCCGGCCGCTTCCCGTCGGCCTCGTCACCCTTGGCCCCCTTGTCATCGGACGAGCCGCCGCATCCCACGGCGAGCCCGGCCACCAGAACCCCTGCGGCGGCCAGAGCTGCTGACCGTACGAATCGCGGCACGACGCTTCCCCCCTCGGAAGACAGTCAGGCCATAGTAGGCAGGGCCACTGACAAGGCCCGTCGGCGGGCGTCCGATCAGGAGCAGATGGTGTTCGCCTTGGGCACCGTGCCGTTCAGCAGATAGCCGTCCACGGCACCGCGCACACACTTGTTCTTGCTGTCGTACGCCCCGTGCCCCTGGCCCTTGTACGTCAGCTCGACGCCGACGCCCTTGCCGAGGGCGTCCACCATCTTGCGCGCGCCCTCGTACGGCGTGGCCGGGTCGCCGGTGTTGCCGATGACGAGGACGGGCGCGGCGCCCGCGGCGCTCACGTCCGGGTGGTCCGCCTGGCCGTCGACCGCCCAGTCGGTGCAGTTGACCATGCCCCACGCGAGATAGTCGCCGAACAGCGGCGAGGCCTCGCGGAACTCGGGCAGCTTCGCCTCGACGTCGTCGGCCGTGTAACGCGGCTTGTCGTCGGCGCAGTTGATGGCGACGTTGGCCGCCTGGATGTTGCTGTACTCGCCGTCCTCGTTGCGTCCGTTCATCGAGTCGGACAGGACCATGAGGATCTTGCCGTTGCCGTCGTAGGCGTCTTCGAGGCCCTGGGTGAGGTAGGGCCAGAAGTCCTTGGAGTACAGGGCCTGCGCGATGCCGTTCGTCGCCGCGGTCTGCGTCAGCTCGCGCGGCGGCAGCGCGGGCAGCGGCTTCTTGTCGAGGTCCTTCAGGAGCCCCGCGATACGGTCCTTGACGTCCTGCTCGCTGTCACCGACGGGGCAGTCCTCCTCCTGCGAGGTGCAGTCCTTGGCGAAGTTGTCGAGCGCGAGCTGGAAGCCCTCGGCCTGCCCCAGGGAGCCCTCCTCGGGCGTCTGGGTGGGGTCGACGACCGCGTCGAAGACCGCGCGGCCCACCTTCTTGGGGAACAAGTGGGCGTACACGCCGCCGAGTTCGGTGCCGTAGGAGATGCCGAAGTAGTACAACTTGTCGTCTCCGAGCACCTGGCGCATCAGATCCATGTCACGGGCCGCGTCCGTGGTGCGCACATGGGGGAGCACCTTCTTGGAGTTCTTCTCGCACTCGCCGTTGAACTTCTTCACGTTGTCGATGAGCTCGGTCCGCTCGGCGTCGTCGTCGGGCGTAGCGTCCTGCTGGTAGTACGCGTCGAGCTGCTCGGCGTCCTCGCACTTGACGCCCGCGCTGCGGCCGACGCCGCGCGGGTCGAAGCTCACCAGGTCGTAGCGGGTGCGCAGCTTCGCGTAGTCCGAGCCGAAGGCGGGCAGCGTGGTGATGCCCGAGCCGCCGGGGCCGCCGAAGTTGAAGATGAGGGACCCGACGCGCTTGTTCTCGTTGCCGCTCGCCTTGGCGCGGATCAGCGCGATGTCCACCGTGTCGCCCTTGGGCTCGTCCCAGTCGAGCGGCGCCTTCATGGTGGCGCACTGCCACTCGGCGCCGCCGGGCAGCGGCGAGGGCGCCGTGCCGCCGCCCTCCGCCGCGGACGGGGCCGGGCAGTCCCGCCAGCTCAGCTTCTGGTCCGGCGACGCCCCGTCCGAGGAGTCGGAGCCGGAGTCCCCGCACGCCGCGAGCGCGGCGGTCAGCAGGACGGCGGTGGCGGACAGGGCCTTGGCGCGCGGCGGGAGCTTGGGCATGGCTCCATCCTGCGGGCGAGTCCGTCAAGGCGCCCCTACAACAGCCCCTTACGGGTGAGGTGGTTGAAGAACAGCCATCCGGGGAGCACCGGCAGCCACAGCGTGAGCAGCCGGTAGAGCAGCACCGCGGGCGCCGCCACGTCCTTCGGTACGCCCACCGCGATCAGGCCGAGCGTCAGCGTCGCCTCCACCGCGCCGATGCCGCCCGGCGTGGGGGCCGCCGAGCCGAGCGCGTTGCCCGCGAGGAAGACCACGGCCACGCTGGCCAGGCTCAGCGTGCCCATCTCCTCGCTCGCGAAGGCCCGCACCGAGGCGTCCAGGCACAGCACGAACAGGAACGTCAGGAGCAGCATGCCGCCGATGCCGGTGAGCAGCTTCTGCGGGCGCTGCAGGACGTCGAGCATGCGCGGTACGACACCGGCGAACAGCGACCGCACGCGCGTGACGACGAACTTCCGCAGGAACGGGATGGCGGTCACCACGAGCACGAGGACCGCGACCGTCAGCAGGCCCGCGATGACCGTCCTCGACGGCGTCAGGGTCGGCGTCTTCTGCGTACCCGTGACGTACCCGAACACCAGAAGGAGCAGGATGTGCGAGCCGAGGCCGAAGAGCTGGGAGGCGCCGACGCTCGCCACCGCGAGCCCGGAGCGCACGCCCGAGCGCTGGAGGAAGCGGGTGTTCAGTGCGACACCGCCCACCGCCGCGGGCGCCACCATCTTCACGAACGACCCGGCGACCTGCGCGGACACGGCCCGCAGGAACGGCACCCGCTCCGGCACGAAGCCGAGCAGGCTCATCGCCGCGGCGAAGTAGCTCAGCGCCGAGAACGCCATGGCCGCGGCGACCCAGCCCCACTCGGCCTCTCCGAAGATGGTGCCGAAGTCGACGTGCGTGAGCTGCGACAGCAGGAAGTACGCGCCGAAGGCGCCGGCGATGAAGCTGATCAGCGTGCGCGGCCTGATCCGCTCCAGCTGCGCCGGTTCCACGGGGGCCGTGGGCCGGATCAGGAGCACCTGGTGGCGGATCTGTGTGAGCAGGTCCTCCTCGCGGGCCTGCTCCAGAGCTTCGTCTATGGCCTGCTTCTCGGCCTGCTTCTCCGCGCGCAGGGACTTGCGGGCGGTGGCCGCTTCCGACTTCTGGGAGGCGGCGAGGACGGGTTTGCGCGGGGTGGCCTGATCCGGGTTCCCGGCGGCGGCCAAGTCCGGCTTGTCCGCAGTGGCCAGGTCCGGCTCGTCCGCGGCGGTCTGGTCCGGCTTGCCTGCGGTGGCCAGGTCCGGACTGTCGGTGGCCGTCTGGTCGAGGCCGTCCGTGGCGGCCGCCACGGTCCCGGCGGGCTCCTCGCCCGCCGCCTCCGCCTCGGCCTGCGCGCGCGCGAGCTTCGTCCTGCGTGAGGCTTCGAGGACGGCGTCGCGCTCCCGCTGGGCACGCTCACGGGCCCGCTTGCGCAGCGTCCCGCGCGTGGAGCGGGTCAGGGCGATCGGCTGGAGCAGCGGCATACAGTCCGCGACGGCGTCCGGGCCGAGGACGTCGACGGCCGTGGCGACCGCGCGCTCGGCACCCACGCGCAGCCCGAACGCCGTCAGGAGCTGGGCGATGTCCATGCGCAGGACCAGGTCGCCGGCCGCGATCTCGCCGCCGCGCAGATCGGTCAGGATCACCGTGCCGGAACGATCCACCAGGATGGCGTCACCGGCCAGCCTGCGGTGCGCGATGCGGCGCGACTGGAGCGCCTTGACCTGGCGCCAGGTGCCGCGCATGAGGTCGTCGGTGAGGGCCGTGTCCGGCAGCGAGTCCAGGGAGCGGCCGCCCGTGTGCTCGTACACGAGGATCACGGCGTCCGGGCCCAGCTCGGAGGTGGCGATCAGCTTGGGCGCGTTGGCGCCCGCCGCGATGGCCGCGTACGCGAGCAGGGCCTCCTGCTCCAGGGCCTGGCGCAGCGACTGGAGGCTGCGGCGCTGGGTGATGCCGCGCAGCGTGAGACGGCGCCACACGCGGTAGAAGAAGCCCTGCGCCTGCTGTTCGCGGTCGATGACCGTGACGTCCAGGGGTGGTCCTTCCTCCAGCGTCACGAAGTAGCGTCTGCCGCGGTTGTCCTGGTCGGAGGCCTCGCCGGACTCCTCGCGGGCCGCGCTCACCGGGCGGAAGCCGACGTGCCTGAGGCCCGCCAGCAGCGTCTGCCCGGTGGGCTGCACGTTGGGCGAGCCGACCGCGTACAGCGTGCCGTAGGCCACGGTCCAGCCGATGAGCACCGTCAGGATGATCGAGAACGGTGTCGTGTTGCCCGAGACCAGCATCGTGAAGGCTTCGAGCAGCAGCACCACGAGCAGGACGACGCGCCAGCGGGGTCTGCGGGACATGCCCACGGCGGTCATGTACGCGATGACCGGCGCGAGGTAGCCGTGCACCGGGTCCGTGAGGGAGTTGAGGCCCCCCGGGGAGGGCTGGGTGAGCGCGTCCTGGATGGACTCCGGGGCGGCCTTCGCCACCCACAGGTCGGTGGCCAGCGTCACGCCGTGCGCGAGGACGGCCGCGAGGACGCCGTCGGCGATGCGCAGCCCGTCCCGCTTGATCAGGCGCTCGATGGCGAACGCCACGGGGACCAGCAGCACGCCGATGCTCGCGGTGAGCCCGGCCAGCTTCATCAGCAGGTCCGGGGGCTCGCCCGTGCCCGCGTTGATGTCCTGCTCCAGGCCCGACGTCGTGCCGTGCGCGAACGCGGAGATCAGGAGCAGCGCGGCGATCGCCAGGATGCCGACGAGCAGCCGCATGAGGTCGGAGGGTCGGTGCACGCGCGCGGGGAGGAGGGGTTCGTCGCCCTCCACGCGCTCGGAGTGCGCGTCGTCGTCTGCGCAGTCGGGGAGGTGGTGGTCGAGGTCGTCCGCGGCGGGGTGGACGTGCTCACCGGTGTCCGGGCGTGCCGCGTCCGCAGGGGTGCCGGCCGTCTTGTCGGGTTGCACGCCCTGCTGCTCCGTCGCCTCTTCTTGATCTCGTATCACCAGTCACCGCCCGCATGATGGTGGCATGCCCCGCTGACAACGGGGGGCATCAGGGGGCAATCCGGGGGCGCGAAACGGTCACGATTTGCCACTTCGGCCCCTGTTGCCTGCGCTGTCGCACGCTCTGTCGCGCGGCCGTCACCGTGTCGGTGCCATGCGGCAGGATGGTCCGGATGAGCGAGGAGAGCCGACCGAAATCGGAGTTGCCGGCGGACGTCCCGGAGTACCCGGAATACGCCGAGCGCGTCCTGGACGTGGCGGAACGAATCCCTCCGGGCCGCGTGATGACGTACGGGGATGTCGCGGAGTGGTTGGAGGAGGGCGGGCCGCGCCAGGTCGGCCGCGTGATGGCGCTCTACGGAGGCGCGGTGCCGTGGTGGCGCGTGGTGCGCTCGGACGGCGTGCTGCTGCCCGGCCACGAACTGCGCGCCCTGGAGGCCTACCGCGCGGAGGGCACCCCGTTGCGGGAGGTGGGCCGCACGGCCGAGCGGAGCATGCCGCGCCTGGACATGCGCAGGGCGCGCTGGGACGGCGGCTCGGCGGACGTGACTCCGGAGGCTCACACCTGACAGCTTCCGCCATGCGCGGGACCCGCGGCGGACCGGTGGCCCGTACGGGGGAAGCCCCCCGTCCCGCGTATCCGCTGGCGTAGCGTCGACAGCACGCATTTCACACTCACCCCGCAGCTGTCGCGCAGCCGCACCTCGATCAGTACACCCACCAGGACCGGCGAACCACGTGAGCTCCACTTCATCCGCCCGGCACGCCCGGCACCCGTCGCACCCTCAGGTACGACAGGGGACCTCGGGTGCCTACCGACTGGTGCGTACCCCGCCGGTCCTCGCGGATCCCCCTCACCTGGACGCACGACAGCGCGCCGTGGTTGACCACGCGGGCGGTCCGATGCTCGTTCTCGCAGGTCCGGGCACCGGCAAGACCACCACCCTGGTCGAGACGGTGGCCGCGCGGGTGGCCAAGGGGACCGATCCCGAGCGCGTCCTTGTGCTCACGTTCAGCCGCAGGGCCGCCGTCGAGCTGCGCGACCGGATGGCGCACCGCATAGGCGCCGCCGACGCCCCGCAGGCCACCACGTTCCACTCGTTCTGCTACGCCCTCGTCCGCGCCCACCAGGACGCAGACCTCTTCGTGGAACCCCTCCGGCTGCTGTCGGGACCCGAGCAGGACGTGGCGGTACGTGAGCTCCTCGCCGGCCAGACCGACCTCGCCCGGGAGGGCCTCGCGCGGGTGCGCTGGCCGGACGAGCTGCGCGCCTGCCTCACCACGCGCGGCTTCGCCGACGAGGTGCGCGCCGTGCTCGCGCGCAGCCGCGAACTGGGCCTCGGCCCGGCGGCCCTGGACGCCTTCGCCCGGCGCGGCGGCCGCCCCGACTGGGGCGCGGCGGCGGCGTTCCTCGCCGAGTACCTCGACGTGCTCGACATGCAGGGAGTGCTCGACTACGCGGAGCTGGTGCACCGCGCGGTGCTGCTCGCCCGCCGCCCCGAGGTCGCCCGCGCGCTGGCGGCCCAGTACGACGCGGTGTTCGTCGACGAGTACCAGGACACGGACCCCTCACAGGTGCGCCTGCTGCACGCGCTCGCGGGCGGCGGCCGCGATCTCGTCGCCTTCGGAGACCCCGATCAGTCGATCTACGCCTTCCGGGGCGCCGACGTGAACGGCATCCTCCAGTTCCCGGCCGACTTCCCGCGCGCGGACGGCACGCCCGCGCCGGTCGAGGTCCTGACGACGTCCCGGCGGTCCGGGGCGCGACTCCTCGCGGCCACCCGCCTGCTCACCACGCGCATGCCGCTCACCCGGCTGCCCGCGGAGAAGGTGCGCGCCCACCGGGAGTTGACGGCCGCCAGGGACGGCGGCCGCGTCGACGTCCGTACGTACCCCACGGCCGGTACGGAGCTCGACAACATCGCGGACATCCTGCGCCGCGCCCACCTGGAGGACGGCATCCCCTGGAGCGAGATGGCCGTCCTCGTCCGCGCGGGCACCCGCACCATCCCGTCCGTCCGCCGCAGCCTCACCGCGGCGGGCGTCCCCCTGGACATAGACGGCGACGACATCCCCCTGCGCCACGAGCCGGCGGTGACGGCGTTGCTGACGGCACTTCGGGCGGTGGCTCGGGCGGAGTCGGGGGAGAACGTGGGGCCGGGGGAGTCGGGGGCTCCGGGTGGGCCGGGCGAGTCAGGTGTGTCGAGTGAGCTGGGCGAGCCGGGCGACGCGGGTGAGCTGAACGAGTCGGACGAGCCTGAGGAGCTGGGCGAGCCGGGGGAGTCGGACGAGCCGGGTGAGCCGGGTGAGCCGGGGGAATCGGACGAGCCGGATGAGGCAGAAGCCGCGCCCACCACCCCCGCCTGGCTCGACACCGAGACCGCCCTGACCCTCCTCACCTCGCCCCTCGCAAGCATGGACGCCGCCGACCTGCGCCGCCTCGGCCGGGCGCTGCGCGAGGAGGAGCGGGCCGGGGGCAACCATCTGCCGCCGCCCTCCGACGAGTTGCTGGCCCGCGCGCTCGCCGAGCCCGAGCGGCTCACCGCGCACGACCCCTCGTACGCGAAGGGCGCCCAGCGCCTCGGCGAGCTGCTCAGCCGGGCCAGGAAGCGCCTCGCGGACGGCGGCACAGCCGAGCAGGCGCTGTGGGACCTGTGGGCCGGCACGCCGTGGCCGCGCCGCCTGGAGCGCACCGCGCGGCGCGGCGGCGCGGCGGGCCGCAACGCGGACCGCGACCTCGACGCGGTCTGCGCCCTGTTCGCCACCGCGGCCCGCGCGGAGGAGCGCACCGGCGGGCGCGGCTCCCTCAACTTCCTCGACGAGATCGAGGCGCAGGACATCGCCGCGGACACGCTCACGCGCCGCGCCGTGCGCCCCGACGCCGTACGCCTGATGACGGCACACCGCTCCAAGGGCCTCGAATGGCGGCTCGTGGTGGTCGCCGGCGTCCAGGAGGGCCTCTGGCCGGACCTGCGCCGCCGCGGCTCCCTCCTGGAGGCGGACCGCATCGGACGCGACGGCATCGCCGAGCCGCTGACCCCCGGAGCACTCCTCTCCGAAGAGCGCAGGTTGTTCTACGTGGCCGCCACGCGCGCGCGGGAACGCCTCGTCGTGACGGCCGTGAAGGCGCCCGCCGACGACGGCGACCAGCCCTCCCGCTTCCTCACCGAACTCGGCGTCGAGCCGAAGGACGTGACCGGCCGCCCGCGCCGCCCGCTGTCGGTCTCCGCGCTCGTCGCGGAGCTGCGCGCCACCACTGTCGACCCGCACGTCTCGGACGCCCTGCGCGAGGCCGCCGCCCAGCGCCTGGCCCGCCTGGCCGCGCTCGGCGACGCCGACGGGCGCCCGCTGGTCCCGTCCGCGCACCCGCACCGCTGGTGGGGCATGTACGAGCCGACGGCCAGCGCGGTGCCCCTGAGGGACCGCGACAAGCCGGTCGTCCTCTCCGGAAGCGCGCTCGACCAGCTCGCCAACACCTGCGCCCTGCAGTGGTTCCTGGGCCGCGAGGTGAAGGCCGACGCCCCCGCGACGGCCGCGCAGGGCTTCGGCAACGTCGTGCACGTGCTCGCCGACGAGGTCGCCTCCGGACGCACGCCCGCCGACCTCGACGTCCTCATGGAGCGCCTCGACTCCGTCTGGGACGCCCTCGCCTTCGACGCCCCCTGGAAGTCGGACCAGGAGAAGGAGCACGCGCGCGTCGCGCTCGAACGCTTCCTCCAGTGGCACGTCAGCGGCGCCCACGCGGGCCGCACCCCGGTCGCCAGTGAGCACGCCTTCGACGTGACGCTCGAAGCGGGCCCCTACGAAGTGCGCGTACGCGGTTCCATGGACCGCGTCGAGCGGGACGGCGAAGGCCGCGCCTACGTAGTCGACTTCAAGACCGGCAAGCAGGCCCCGACCTCCGCCGACGTCGCCCGCCACCCCCAGCTGGCCGTCTACCAGCTCGCGGTGCGCGAGGGCGCCGCCGACGACCTCTTCGACGGCGTACGCCCCGACGCGGGCGGCGCCGAACTGGTCCAGCTGCGCCAGGGCGCCGCCAAGAAGGACGGCGGTGAGGCGCTGCCCAAGGTCCAGGCCCAGGAGCCGCTGTCCGGCGAGTGGATCGGCGACCTCCTCGCCACGGCCGCGGGCAAGGTCCTCGACGAACGCTTCACCCCGGCGACGGGCCAGCACTGCACACACTGCGCGTTCCGCGCGTCGTGCAGCGCCCGCGCGGAGGGCCGCCAGGTCGTGGAGTGACCCGCGCCGCACCGCCGCCGGTGGCCAACGTCACGTCCGGTCACCTGCGCGCATAGCACCCTCACAGGCCATCTAAAGTCTCGCTGAACCTGAACGTCTTTCCTAGGAGAAGCACACATGGCAGCCAACCGGAAGCTCCTGGCAGTGGCAGCCGCCTGCGCCGCCGTCGTCATCGGCGTCACGGGCTGCAGCGGCGACGACGGCGGCGACAAGGACCCCTTCGAGGGCATGAGCGCCGACAAGATCGCCAAGAAGGCTTCCAAGACCTCCAAGAACGCGGGCTCCTTCACGATGAAGAGCCAGGTCAAGGAAGACGGCGGGCAGGCCACCGGCGAGTTCTCCGTCGTCAAGGGCGGCGACTGCAAGGCCACGATCGACTCGCGCAAGTCCGGCCACTCCGAGATTGTCACCGTCGGCAAGTCCTCGTACATGAAGGCCGATGAGAAGTACTGGAAGACGGCCGTCGGCGCCACGCTCGCCGGACGCGTCAAGGGGCGTTGGGTGAAGTCGGAGCCCTCCCAGGGGCAGAGCTCGTGCGCCCTCGGCAACATGTTCGAGAGCAAGAAGTTCAAGGGTCTCAAGCGGGAGAAGGACGCCCAGGTCGACGGCAAGAAGGCCGCCGTCCTCGTCAAGAAGAAGGGCGACGAGACCACCACCTTCTATGTCGCCATGGAGGGCAAGCCCTACTTCGTGAAGGTCGCCAACGACGGTGACGAGAAGGGCACGGCGACCTTCAGCGGCTACGGCGAGCCCGTCGACGTCAAGGCCCCCGCGCCCGGCGAGGTCGTCGACCAGAAGGAGCTGGCCGGACTCTGATCCGCCCCGCTCCTGTGACGGCGGCCACGGACGTGGGCGGCGGCGACGGACGAACCGTCCCGCCCCCACTGTCAGTGGCCGCCGCTAGCCTCTCTGACGTGTCTCCTCGCCTCACCGACCCCGAGCAGCTCAAAGAGCTCCTCGGCATCCCGTTCACCCCGGAGCAGACGGCCTGCATCACCGCGCCGCCCGCCCCGCAGGTGATCGTGGCCGGAGCCGGGTCGGGGAAGACGACGGTGATGGCCGCGCGCGTGGTGTGGCTGGTCGGCACCGGCCAGGTCGCCCCGGAGCAGGTCCTCGGCCTGACGTTCACGAACAAGGCGGCGGGTGAGCTCGCCGAGCGCGTCCGCAAGGCCCTCATCAGGGCGGGCGTCACCGACCCCGAGGCCGCCGACCCGGACAACCCTCCGGGCGAGCCGGTCATCTCCACGTACCACGCCTTCGCGGGCCGCCTGCTCACCGACCACGGCCTGCGCATCGGCCTGGAGCCCACCGCCCGCCTCCTCGCCGACGCCACCCGCTTCCAGCTCGCCGCCCGCGTGCTGCGCGAGGCCCCCGGCCCGTATCCCGCGCTGACGCGCTCCTTCCCGGACCTCGTCAGCGACCTGCTCGCCCTCGACAGCGAGCTCGCCGAGCACCTTGTGGACCCCGGCAGGCTCCGCGCGTACGACAGCGAACTCCTGCGCACCCTGGCGGGCGCCAAGCTCACCAACGCCGACCTGCGCAGGGTCCCCGAGACGGCCACCGCCCGTCTCCAGCTCGCCGAGCTCGTCGACCGGTACCGCACCGCCAAGCGCGCCCGCGACCTCCTCGACTTCGGCGACCAGATCGCCCACTCCGCGACCCTCGCCCGCACCCGCGCGGACGTCGGCGCCATCCTGCGCGACGAGTTCCGCGTCGTCCTGCTCGACGAGTACCAGGACACGTCGGTGGCCCAACGCGTCCTGCTGTCCGGCCTGTTCGGCGGCGGCACCGGCCACCCCGTCACCGCCGTCGGCGACCCCTGCCAGGCCATCTACGGCTGGCGCGGTGCCTCCGTGGCCAACCTCGACGACTTCCCCGACCACTTCGCGCACGCCGACGGCCGCCCCGCCGCCCGCCACGCCCTCAGCGAGAACCGCCGCAGCGGCGGCCGCCTCCTCGACCTCGCCAACGGCCTCGCCGCGCCCCTGCGCGCCCTGCACGCGGGCGTGGAGGCCCTGCGGCCCGCCCCGGGGGCCGAGCGCGACGGCAGCGTGCGCTGCGCGCTGCTGCGCACGCACGGCGAGGAGATCGACTGGATCGCCGACTCCATCGCCCACCTCGTGGCCACCGGCAAGGCACCCGGCGAGATCGCGGTCCTGTGCCGCACGGCCGGCGACTTCGCCGAGATCCAGGGCGCCCTCGTGGCCCGCGACGTGCCCGTCGAGGTCGTCGGCCTGTCCGGCCTGCTGCACCTGCCGGAGGTCGCCGACCTCGTGGCCGTCTGCGAGGTCCTCCAGGACCCGGGCGCCAACGCCTCCCTGGTGCGCCTCCTGACCGGCCCGCGCTGGCGCATCGGCCCGCGCGACCTCGCCCTCCTCGGCCGCCGCGCCCGCCTCCTCGTGCGGCACGGGCACAGCGCGCCCGACGACCCCGACCGGCGGCTCGCCGAGGCCGTCGAGGGCGTCGACCCGTCCGAGGTGATATCGCTCGCCGACGCGCTCGACACCTTCCTGGAGGGCTCGGCCGACGCCTCCGGAGACGACGGCCTGCCGTTCTCCGCCGACGCGCGGGTGCGGTTCGCGCGCCTCGCCACCGAACTGCGCGACCTGCGGCGCTCCCTGGCCGACCCGCTGATGGACGTCCTGCACCGCGTCCTCGCCGTCACCGGCCTGGAGGTCGAGCTCTCCGCGTCCCCGCACGCCCTGGCCGCCCGCCGCCGCGAGACCCTGTCGAACTTCCTCGACGTCGCCGCCTCCTTCGCCGCCAACGACCCCTCGGCCTCGCTGCTCGCCTTCCTCGGCTTCCTGCGCACCGCCGCGCAGTACGAGAAGGGCCTCGACAACGCCCTGCCCGGCGGCGAGAACACCGTCAAGGTGCTCACGGCCCACAAGTCCAAGGGCCTGGAGTGGGACGTCGTCGCCGTGCCCGGCCTGGTCACCGGCACCTTCCCGAGCACCCAGGGCCGCGAGAAGTGGACGGCCCAGGCCAAGGTCGTCCCGCACGCCCTGCGCGGCGACGCCGACACCCTGCCCGACATCGACACGTGGGACGCCAAGGGCATGAAGGCCTTCCACGCGGACATGAAGGACCACCAGCACACCGAGGAACTCCGCCTCGGGTACGTGACGTTCACCCGCCCCCGCAGTCTCCTGCTCGGCTCGGGCCACTGGTGGGGCCCCACCCAGAAGAAGCCGCGCGGCCCGTCCGACTTCCTGCGGGCGCTGTACGACCACTGCGCGGCCGGCCACGGCGAGATCGAGGCCTGGGCGGACGAACCCGCCGAGGACGAGGAGAACCCGGCGCTGCAAGAGAAGACGGCCGACCAGGTCTGGCCGCTCCCGCTCGACGCCGCGTCCCTGACCCGCCGCCGCGCCGCCGCGGACACCGTCCTCGCCCACCTGGACCGCCTGACGGCGGACGACGCCCGCTCCCACGAAGAGGCCCACCCCGCCTCCGGCGAGGCCACGACCGCGTACGCCGCCGAACCTCCGGAGCACGCCGAGGACCCGGACTGGCCGCCACCACCGGACGACGAGACCCTGGCCGAAGCCGAAGAGGGTGTCTACGAAGACGACGTCCACGGAGGGGCCGCTTACGGAGAAGCTGCTTCCGGAGAGGCCGTCTACGGAGACGCCGCTTACGAAGAAGCCGCGCCCCCCGAGGACGAGGACCCCACAGCATGGGATTCCTGGCCCCGGCAACGCCCCACGCCCCGCGTCCCGCACACGCGACCCCACCTCACCCCGGAGGAGACCCGCACCCTCGCCTCCTGGGACCGTGACCTGGACGCCCTCACCGGCGAGCTCCTGCGCGCCCGCGAGAGCGTCCGCGACGTCCCGCTGCCCGCCACGCTCACCGCCTCCCAGGTGCTGAGCCTGGCCAGTGACCCGGACAGGCTGGCGCAGGAGCTGGCCCGCCCCATGCCCCGCCCGCCGCAGCCCGCGGCCCGCCGCGGCACCCGCTTCCACGCCTGGGTCGAGGCGCGCTTCGAAGAGCTGCGGCTGCCCATGCTCGGCCCGGAGGAACTGCCGGGCGGCGGCCCCGGCGAGGCGGAGATCGCCGACGAACGCGACCTGGAAGCCCTCAAGGAAGCCTTCGAGCGCACCGAGTACGCCCACCGCACTCCGTACCGCGTCGAGGCCCCCTTCCAGCTCGCCATCGCGGGCCGCGTCATCCGCGGCCGCGTGGACGCCGTCTACAAGACCGGTGACGGCGACGACACCACGTACGAGATCGTCGACTGGAAGACCAGCCGCACCCAGAACGCCGACCCCCTCCAGCTCGCCGTCTACCGCCTCGGCTGGGCCGACCAGCAGGGCGTCCCGCCGGAGTCGGTGGGCGCCGCCTTCCTCTACGTACGCAGCGGCGAAACCGTCCGCCCCACGGACCTGCCGGGCCGGGCCGAGCTGGAGCGGATTCTGCTGGGAGAGGACGGACCGGAGGGCCCGGACGCCGCAGACGGGGGCCGCGCGGGGCGTGGGACGGCGGCCGACCGGCCGCCCGACCGGACCGCTCCCGTGGGCCGCTAGGCTCGTGACCATGAGCAAGCCCGTCAGCAGCGCTGCCAGTGCAGTCAGCGCCGTACGCGCGTACATCGACGACCACCGCGCGGCCTTCCTCGACGACCTCGCCGAGTGGCTGCGCATCCCGTCCGTGTCGGCGCAGCCCGACCACGCCGCCGACGTGCGCCGCAGCGCCGACTGGCTCGCCGCGCGGCTCACGGCGACCGGCTTCCCGACGGCGGAGGTGTGGGAGACGGCCGGCGCCCCCGCCGTCTTCGCCGAGTGGCCCTCCGGCGACCCGGACGCGCCCACCGTCCTCGTCTACGGCCACCACGACGTGCAGCCCGCCGCCCTCGAGGACGGCTGGGACACCGACCCCTTCGAGCCCGTCGTCCGCGACAACCGCCTCTACGCGCGCGGTGCCGCCGACGACAAGGGCCAGGTCTTCTTCCACACCCTCGGCGTCCGCGCCCACCTCGCCGCCACCGGCCGCAGTGCCCCGGCCGTGAACCTGAAGCTGCTCATCGAGGGCGAGGAGGAGTCCGGCTCGCCGAACTTCCGCGCGCTGATCGAGGAGCGCCGCGCGCGCATCGCCGCCGACGCGGTGATCGTCTCCGACACCGGCATGTGGTCCAAGGACACCCCCACGGTGTGCACGGGCATGCGCGGCCTCGCCGAGTGCGAGATCGAGCTGTTCGGCCCGGACCAGGACATCCACTCCGGCTCCTTCGGCGGCGCCGTCCCCAACCCGGCGACGGCCGCCGCCCGTCTGGTCGCCGCGCTGCACGACGAGCACGCGCGCGTAGCGGTACCGGGCTTCTACGAAGGCATCGTCGAACTCACCGACCGCGAGCGCGAGCTCTTCGCGGAGCTGCCGTTCGACGAGGCCGAGTGGCTGCGTACGGCGAAGTCGCACGCGCCCTACGGAGAGGCCGGACACACCACCCTGGAGCGCGTCTGGGCCCGCCCGACCGCCGAGGTCAACGGCATCGGCGGCGGCTACCAGGGCGCCGGCGGCAAGACGATCATCCCGTCGAGCGCCCTCCTGAAGCTGTCCTTCCGGCTGGTCGCGGGCCAGGACCCGCAGCGCGTCGAGAAGGCCGTCACCGCGTGGGTGGCCGATCAGCTGCCCGCCGGGATCCACCACACGATCACCTTCAGCGGCGCGACGCGTCCCTGCCTGACGCCGCTGGACCACCCCGCCCTGCAGTCCGTAGCCCGCGCCATGGGCCGCGCCTTCGAGCAGGACATCCGCTTCACGCGCGAGGGCGGCTCGGGACCGGCCGCCGACCTCCAGGACGTCCTGCAGGCGCCGGTGCTCTTCCTGGGCATCTCCATTCCCTCGGACGGCTGGCACGCGCCGAACGAGAAGGTCGAGCTCGACCTGCTCCTCAAGGGCGTCGAAGCCAGCGCCTACCTGTGGGGCGACCTCGCGGAGCACTGGCGTGGAGCCCCCTGAGCCGGCGAACCGCACTGCCCCTCGCGTTGCACACTGCACAGATCCGCTCGCTGAACCACCCATTCCACCGGGGGAGTTGGAAGCACCAGTGACCACCTGGACCGACCGCGCCGCTGACCGTCCCGTCTCGCTCACCGCGCCGAGCGGCATCGACCGCGCGGCACACCACCGTCTCGACGAGGCCTGGCTCGCCGCCGCGTGGAGTCACCCGTCGACACGGGTCTTCGTGGTCTCCGGCGGCCAGGTGCTCATCGACGAGACCCCCGACGGCCGCACCGAACTCGTGATGACCCCGTCGTTCGAGGCGCCCCTCACCGAAGCCCACCGCTACTTCCTGGGGACCGACGAGGACGGCGTGAGCTACTTCGCGCTCCAGAAGGACACGCTGCCCGGCCGCATGGACGAGTCCGCGCGCGCGGCCGGCCTGCGCGAGGCGGGCCTGCTGCTGTCCCCGCGCGACGCGGGCCTGATGGTGCACGCCGTCGCCCTGGAGAACTGGCAGCGGATGCACCGCTTCTGCTCGCGCTGCGGCGAGCGCACCGTCATCGCGGCGGCGGGCCACATCCGCCGCTGCCAGGCCTGCGGTGCCGAGCACTATCCGCGCACCGACCCGGCCGTGATCATGCTGGTGACGGACAACGAGGACCGCGCGCTCCTCGGCCGTCAGGTCCACTGGCCCGAAGGCCGTTTCTCGACGCTCGCGGGCTTCGTGGAGCCGGGCGAGTCCATCGAGCAGTCCGTGCGCCGCGAGGTCTTCGAAGAGGCGGGCGTCACGGTCGGCGACGTCGAGTACGTCGCGAGCCAGCCCTGGCCGTTCCCCTCCAGCCTGATGCTGGGCTTCATGGCCCAGGCCACCTCTTCGGAGATCGACGTCGACGGCGAGGAGATCCACGAGGCGCGCTGGTTCTCCCGCGACGACCTGCGGGCCGCCTTCGAGTCCGGGGAGGTCCTGCCTCCCTACGGCATCTCGATTGCGGCCCGCTTGATCGAACTCTGGTACGGCAAGCCCCTGCCGAAGCCCGGAACGGTCGGCTAGCGCCTCAGGCGGCCAGCTTCTGCTTCACCTGGGCGAGCGAGGGGTTGGTCAGCGTCGAACCGTCGGGGAAGAGAACGGTGGGAACCGTCTGGTTGCCGCCGTTCGCCTTCTCCACGAAGGCCGCGGAGTCCGGGTCGTGCTCGATGTTGATCTCGTCGTACGTGATGCCCTCGCGGTCCATCTGGCTCTTCAGCCTGCGGCAGTAGCCGCACCACGTGGTGCTGTACATCGTCACAGTGCCCGGCATGTCTCTCGCGCTCCTTAAGGCTCGGGTTCGCGTCGTCGCACTTCGGGTGCGTCGTCGCACTGTCTCGAACGTACGTGACCCGGTCGCCATTCCCGCATTGGTACGACTGCGGGCGCCTCCCTGTGGACAACCGGCTCGCAGGCCCCTCGGGACCTGGCAGCATGGCGGGGTGACAGCAGCAACGCACTCCACCCTCTTCCCGCGGGACTCCGGCGGCTCCCAGTGCTCGGCGCCGCCGAGCGGGGCCGACGCGGTGCTCGACGGGCTCGACCCGGAGCAGCGCGAGGTCGCCACCGCCCTGCACGGGCCGGTGTGCGTGCTCGCGGGCGCCGGCACGGGCAAGACCCGCGCCATCACCCACCGCATCGCGTACGGGGTGCGGGCCGGGATCCTCCAGCCCACCAGCGTGCTCGCCGTCACGTTCACCAACCGCGCGGCCGGCGAGATGCGCGGCCGCCTGCGCCAGCTCGGCGCCACCGGCGTCCAGGCGCGCACGTTCCACTCCGCCGCCCTGCGCCAGCTCCAGTACTTCTGGCCGAAGGCGGTCGGCGGCCCGCTGCCCCGCCTCGTCGAGCGCAAGGTCCAGCTCGTCGCCGAGGCCGCGGCGGCCTGCCGCATCCGCCTGGACCGCAACGAGCTGCGGGACGTCACCGGCGAGATCGAGTGGTCCAAGGTCACCCAGACCGTCCCCGCGGACTACGCGGCAGCGGCCGCCAAGACGGGCCGCGACACCCCCCGAGCCGCCGCCGAGATCTCCCAGCTCTACGCGGCGTACGAGGACCTCAAGCGCGACCGCGCGGTCATCGACTTCGAGGACGTCCTCCTCCTTGCCGTCGGCATCCTCCAGGACCGCCACGACATCGCCGACCAGGTCCGCTCCCAGTACCAGCACTTCGTGGTCGACGAGTACCAGGACGTGAGCCCCCTCCAGCAGCGCCTCCTGGAGCTCTGGCTCGGCGACCGCGACAACCTCTGCGTCGTCGGCGACGCCAGCCAGACCATCTACTCCTTCACCGGCGCGACCCCCGACCACCTGCTGAACTTCCGCACCCGCCACCCGGGCGCGACGGTCGTGAAGCTCGTCCGGGACTACCGCTCCACCCCTCAGGTCGTCCACCTCGCCAACGGCCTGCTCGCCCAGGCAAGCGGCCGCGCCGCCGACCACCGCCTGGAACTGGTCTCCCAGCGCGAGCGCGGCACCGACCCCGTCTACACGGAGTACGCGGACGAGCCCGCCGAGGCCGAGGGCGCCGCCCGCCGCATCCGCGCCCTGATGGCCGACGGCGTCCCCGCCGGCGAGATCGCGGTCCTCTTCCGTACGAACTCGCAGTCGGAGATCTACGAACAGGCCCTGGCCGACGCAGGCATCGCCTACCAGCTGCGCGGCGCCGAGCGCTTCTTCGAGCGCACCGAAGTCCGCGAGGCCGGCGCCGCCCTGCGCGGCGCCGCCCGCTTCGGCGGCAACGACACCCTCCTGGACGACGTGGTCGACCTGCCCTCGCAGGTGCGGGCCGTGCTCTCCACCAAGGGCTGGACGACACAGCCCCCCGCGGGCTCCGGTGCGGTGCGCGACCGCTGGGAGTCCCTGGCGGCCCTGGTGCGCCTCGCGGAGGACTTCGCCGGGGCCAGGCCCGAGGCCACCCTCGCCGACCTGGTGGCGGAGCTCGACGAGCGCGCCGCCGTCCAGCACGCGCCCACCGTCCAGGGCGTCACCCTCGCCTCCCTGCACGCCGCGAAGGGCCTGGAGTGGGACGCCGTGTTCCTGGTCGGCCTGGCCGAGGGCATGATGCCGATCACGTACGCCAAGACCGACGAGCAGGTCGAGGAGGAGCGCAGGCTCCTCTATGTGGGCGTGACCCGCGCCCGCGTCCACCTGTCCCTGTCCTGGGCCCTCTCCCGGTCCCCGGGCGGCCGTCCGGGCCGCCGCCCCAGCCGGTTCCTGGACGGGCTGCGCCCCGGCTCGGGCACGGCCTCCGGGGCGCGCGCGGCGGGCGGACCCGGCGGCATCGAGCGCGGCACCGGCGGCAGCGAGCCCGGCGCCCCCCGCAGCAGACGCCGCGGCAGCCGCAGCCCGGCCCGCTGCCGCGTCTGCGGCCGCACCCTCACCGAGGCCGGTGAGATGAAGCTCATGCGCTGCGAGGACTGCCCTTCGGACATGGACGAAGGGCTCTACGAACGGCTGCGGGACTGGCGCGCGGGCCAGGCGCAGAGCCTCGGACAGCCCGCGTTCTGCGTCTTCACGGACAAGACCTTGATCGCCATCGCCGAGGCCGCGCCCGAGGAAGAGGGCGATCTGGCCCGCATCCCCGGGGTCGGCATGCGCAAGCTCAACCGATTCGGCGCCGACGTCCTCGCCATCTGTGCAGGTCAGGAGCTTGAGGCAGTCGATGAGGCGAACTGATTCAAACTCGTCGAAAAAATAGTTTGCGCATGCGCAAGGAAGACCCATAGGTTCTTAAGCACGGGAACGGCGGCTTCACCGAAGCCCTGGTCCCGTGCTGTACTTGTCAGTCCGCAGGATCGGTTCCGGCCGATCCCCTAGACGCCGAGAGGAGGCGAATTCCAGTGATCAGCATCAACGAGAGCTTCATCAGCGCCGTCAAAATGACCGATCGCTCGGTCGTCGCTTCCTGCCTGCTCGGCCTCTCGAACCCGGGCACCGGTCTGTCCGTCGGCAATGCCGCTCTGTCTGCTGGCAATGCCGCCGTGCGTCCGGCCGCCGCCTCCCTGCCTCTGTCGGGTCTTGAGATCCGTGAGGGCAATGAGCGACCGACCAAGGCACCGGAAGCAGTAGTGACGGCACAGGCACAGGCCTATGCACTCGCGGCCGCCGGTGCCGGATTCCGGAAGCAGACGACGCAGCACCACACGATGTGGGCCTTCCGTGGGCTCGAACCCTGGAGTGATCCAGCCTGATCTTCGATCAGGCCGGCGCCTTCAGGGCCGCGGAACCCCACCCGGGATCCGCGGCCCTTCTGTTTTCCCCAAAACGGGGAGACGGAGCGAAGGGGCCGAGCAAGACCCGGTACCAGCCGCCAACCGGCCGACCCCGGCCGGAACGACCAGACGAGGAAAACACCACCGTGCAACTCGAAGCGCACGCCCCGTCCGTACCGCCTTCAGACACTCTCCCGCCGCCCGCTCCCACGGAGGACCCGACCTTGACTCCCCTCACCGCGCTCACCGCGCTCGACGACGCCATCGAGAACCTCGGCGTACCCGTCCCCTGCCGTGCCTACGACCCGGAGGTCTTCTTCGCCGAGTCCCCGGCCGACGTCGAGTACGCCAAGTCCCTCTGCCGTACCTGCCCGCTGATGGAGGCCTGCCTGGCCGGCGCCAAGGAGCGGCGTGAGCCGTGGGGCGTCTGGGGTGGCGAGCTGTTCGTCCAGGGCGTGGTCGTGGCCCGCAAGCGGCCGCGTGGCCGCCCGCGGAAGAACCCGGTAGTGGCATGAGCACCGCCGGCACGATCGATCGCCCCCTGACGCACGACCCCAAGAAGCAGGCCCCGATGAAGGCACCCACGAGCGAGCCCAGCGGCTCGGCGACCCCAGACTTTTTCACCACCGGCGCGACCGGCTCGCGCCAGAACAGGACCCGCGAAATGCAACTCATCCCAGAAGCCCTGGCTCGTGCGCATATGCACGAACGCATGCGTGAGGCCGACGAGTACCGTCCGGCCGCCCGCCTGATCGCGGCCCGCCGCATGCAGCGCCGCGCCGAGCGCGCGTCCCTGCGTGCCCGGCGCGCGCTCGCCATGGCGGTCATGCAGTAGTCACGCGGCACCCGCGAGACTCACGGCACACACAGATGACGGAAGCTCCCACCGAGCTTCCCGGCAGTACCCCGCGGGGGCCGGTCCGAACGGACCGGCCCCCGCGGTGCGTTGTGCCCGCCCATCCCTCGGCGGCGGCGATATGGTCACCGGGTGGACCAGCAGCCTCCTGAACCTGCGGACGCCAAGAGCCTCGTGTGCTCCCGCTGCGGCACGGTCGCCGAAGGCCGTCCCCCGACTTGGACCTGCTCCGTGGAGAACGGCGTCCGGCACTACATCTGCGACACCTGCGCCCGGGACAACATCCGCGCGATCGAAGGCCGCCTCGACTCCGCTTGGTGGTGACCCGCCTGGTGGTGACCGGCCCCATCGGTGAGGCGCCGCCCCGCTCCGCCGGGGCGCACCCTCACGCCTCGGCCGCCGCCTCTTCCAGGCCGCCCGTCCGCTCGATGGCGTCCTCTTCGTTCGCCGTCTCCTCCGCGCCCTCCGCGTCCTCGATGGTCTCCGGCACGAACCCCGGCAGCCACTCCTCCAGTTCCTCGCGCATGCGGACCGTCGCGCCCAGCTGACACAGGACGCCGATGGTGCTCAGGGTGACGCGGTGTATCAGGAGATACGACGGCGGGAGGTTCAGGCGCTTGCCCAGTTGGTAGGCGGGGGAGCGGGGGTCGGCCACACGGGCCGCCTGGCTGCGCATCCAGCCGCGGGTGAAGGTGAACTCGTCGGCCACGGCCGGCTCGATGATCGGCAGCAGGTAGTCGAGGACGGCCTCGGGCTCCAGGTCGACCGTCTCCTTGACGAAGCCCTCCTCGCACAACATCTCGTAGACCGCGTCCGCCTCGCCCTCGACGGTCATCCGCAGGGAGTCGCCGATCGTCGGGGGCAGCCCGCCGGGCAGCCGGTCGACCGTGCCGAAGTCCAGGACGCCGAGCCGCCATTCGCCCTTGTCGCCGGGGAGCAGGCGGAAGTTGCCCGGGTGGGGGTCGGCGTGCAGCAGACCCGTGCGGGCCGGGCCGGAGAAGAGGAAACGGGTCAGCAGCTGTCCGGCCCGGTCCCGCTGCTCCTGCGTCCCCTCCGTGATCACCTCCGACAGCGGCACGCCGTCCATCCACTCCGTCACCAGGACCTGCTCGCTCTGGTGCACCACGTCCGGCACCACGACGTCCGGGTCGTCCGCGAACTCCTCGGCGTGCGCGTGCTGGGCCTGCGCCTCCAGCGCGTAGTCCAGCTCCTCGGAGACGCGGTCGCGCAGTTCGGCGATGAGGGGCTTGATGTCCATGCCCGGGATCAGCGGCCCGAGGACCCGGGCGAAGCGGCTCAGTTGATTCAGGTCCGACAACAGGGCCTCGCCCGCGCCCGGATACTGCACCTTCACCGCGACGTCGCGCCCGTCCGCCCACACCGCCCGGTGCACCTGACCGATCGAGGCCGCGGCCGCGGGCTTGTCCTCGAACTCCAGGAACAGCTCACGCCAGTCCGTGCCGAGCCGCTCCTCGAGCACCGCGTGCACGGTGCGGGTCGGCATCGGCGGCGCCGCTTCCTGCAGCTTCGTCAACGCCGCGCGGTAGGGCCCCGCGACCTCTTCCGGCAGGGCCGACTCGAAGACCGAGAGGGCCTGGCCGAACTTCATGGCACCGCCCTTCAGCTCGCCGAGCACCTTGAACAGCTGCTCCGCCGTGCGCTGTTGCAGCTCACGGCCGACGATCTCCGCCGACTTGCCGCCGATGCGTTTGCCGAGCCCCCAGGTCGCGCGGCCGGCGAAGCCGAGCGGCAGCGCGGCCAGTTTGGCGGTACGGGTTACCGCCTTCCGGGGAAGATCAGACATGCGCCCCTCCAAATCCCAGACAGCCGCGCCCTTTCAGGCGGTTACCCGGCCATTGTGTCGTGCGGCTCCCGATCCACGGAGGTGTGCTCCCCTTTAACTTGCTCACTCGCCCCACAGGGGCAGGAGGCGTGCGCCCGCTCACGCCGGCGGCGCCAGGCCAGGCCGGGCGCCGCGACCTCCCACCGGGCCCCGGCGAGCGTCGGCTCCGCACCGTCCAGAAAGGCCAGGGCGTGCGCCGCGGCGAGTCCGGCGACCGTGGTCGCGAGAGCCAGGTCGCAGGCGGGCACCTGGCGGCGTCGCCCCGAGCGCCACTGGGCCAGCATGCGCGGCCAGGCCGCGTCGGCGTCCGCGCGGTCCAGGGCGAGACATCCGGCGCAGGCGGTCGCGCCGGGCAGGACCAGCGGGCCGATCACCCCTGTGCCCTCGATCACGCCCGCGTACAGATGCGGGGTCCCGGCCGCGATCAGGGGCTCGGCGGCGAGCGGGTCGGGGGCGAAGGCCTCCAGGCCGTCGCGCGGGGCGAGGACGATCAAGGACAGCGGGCGCTCGCCGTCGCCCCTGTCCTCGGCGAGGCGAGGTGGGCTGCCCGGTGCCGCGCGCCGCACGGCCGTTCTTGCGGCGGCGTCCCTGCGCTGCCCGACCGACTCGGGCGGAAGCCCGCCCGGAGCGACGTCCCACGGCTCGACGCAGCCGCCGTCCATCACCTCGACCTGGCCCACTCCCGCGCCGGACAGGACCGAGGCGACGACCGCGCCCACCCGGCCCGTGCCCTGCACACGCACGCGGGTGGCCCGGCGCGCGGCCAGCCTGCGGATGCCCTGGCTCGGCTCCGGGGTGATCGCCGACAGCGCGGCGAGGTCGGGGCGCAGCCGGTCCATGACCTCCGTACGGGAACGCAGCGCGTCGGCCGCCGGGCCCCCGCCCGTCGCGTCGTCGAGGAGCCCGGCCCGGGCAAGGCGGTGCAGAAGCCGGTCCACATGCCCGTCGGGCAGGCCCATCCGCTGTCCCTCCTCGCGCAGCAGCGGCAGCCCGCGGGTGCCGTCGAGGAGTGTGAGGAAGCTGCCCGTCGCCGTGTCGACCGGGCCGAGAATCCGGGCGTGCGCCCGCGTCACCCCGCATTGGACGGTGTTCAGATCGCGCCAGCCCCGGCGCAGCGCCGGCTTGAGGATCGGATGCATGGTCGGCCCCCCGTTTCGTGTCCGCGTCGCCAGAATGCCCGCCCGATCGGAGGCGTGCGCGCGGTTGTCCACAGGCGGCGAATACTTGTCGTACTAATCGATCGCATGGGGAGTGGATCGGGACCGAACCGTCCCGGAGGCGGGACTTCCCCCACGCCAAGCGGGTAACGTCGAGGCGTGCCCGCCGACCCACTGCACCGCGCCACAGGCCCACAGCGCAGCGCGAACAGCCCGCCGTCACCCGGCTCGGCGGCGAGCGCGGTCGAGGTGCGAAGGAGCGCCCGCCGCCGCAGAACGGTCTCGGCCTACCGGGAGGGTGACCGCACCGTCGTCCTGATCCCGGCCCGCATGTCCGAGGCGGAGGAGCAGCGCTGGGTGAACGTCATGCTGGACAAGCTGGCGGCACAGGAGAGCAAACGCGTTCTGGGCGACAGCGAACTCTCCGAGCGGGCCCAGCGGCTTTCCGAGCAGTTCTTCGACGGCCGGGCACGGCCCACATCCGTTCGCTGGGTTACGAACCAGAACACTCGGTGGGGCTCGTGCACACCGTCGGAGGGCAGCATCCGCCTCTCGCACCGGCTGCAGGGCATGCCCGAGTACGTGGTGGACTACGTCCTGCTGCATGAGCTCGCGCACCTCCTCGTGCCCGGGCACGGCCCGCGGTTCTGGCGCCTCCTCGAGGCGTATCCGCGTACGGAACGGGCCCGGGGCTACCTCGAAGGAGTGGTCGCCGCGGACCGGCTGCCGCACCTGCCCGCCGCCCGCGAGGAATGAGAGGCGCCTGGTGCGCGCGTTGTGTACCGGGTCTGTACCGACTTGGTTCGTTGTCGGACTGAGCGGTTAGCCTGGCGCGACGCATTCACATTCGGGATGGGGGACGGTCGTTACGTATGGCCAGGGAATTCCAACGCGGCCACAAGGCCAAGATCAGTGACCTCACCGCGGGTACCGATCTGTACGTAGGCGTGCACATCGCTGCCCCCGGGGTGAGCTTCGACATCGGCTGTTTCGGTCTCGACGGGAGCGAGCGGCTCTCGGACGACCGGTACTTCATTTTCTTCAACCAGCCGAAGTCCCCCGAGGAGTCGCTTCAGCTCCTGGGCGCCCAGGCCGGCGACAACGAGTCCTTCCGCATCACGCTGGACCGCATCCCGCCGCAGATCCAGAAGCTGTCGTTCACCGCGGCGATCGACGGCGCCGGACAGATGTCGCAGATCGCCTCCGGCTACATCCGGATCGTGGCCGGCGGCGAGGAAGTGGCCCGCTACACCTTCTCCGGTGCGGAGTTCTCGACCGAGCGCGCCCTGATGCTGGGCGACTTCTACCTGAAGGACGTCTGGCGCTTCGCCGCCATCGGGCAGGGCTTCGACGGCGGCCTCGACGCGCTGATCAGGAACTTCGGCGGTGAGGTCGCCGCGGAGGAGGAGCCCGCGGCCCCGGAGCCGCAGGCGGCCCCCGGCTTCGCGCCGCCCGCCGGAGGAGCCGCGGCACCGCCCGCGTTCGGCGCGCCCGCAGGCCCGGCCACGCCGTCCCCGGCTCCCGTGCCGTCCCCGGCGCCCGCCCCGGCCCCCGC
>NZ_BMNG01000001.1:0-280494 GCF_014646335.1 Streptomyces lasiicapitis | reverse complement strand
GCCACCCGCCCCGGCCCCCGCCGACCCCGCGGTGCACGCCGCGCAGACCATCGTCGCGCCGCTCAACCAGCCGGGCCAGCAGCCCCCGCAGCAGCCGCAGTTCGGCCAGCCGTCCGCGCCGCCCCCGCCGGGCTACGGGCAGCCGTCCGCGCCCCCGCCGCCCGGTTACGGCCAGCCTTCAGCGCCGCCTCCGCCCGGCTACGGCCAGCCCTCCGCACCGCCCCCGCCCGGCTACGGCCAGCAGTCCCAGGCCCCCGCCCCCGGGCAGATCCCGGGCCAGGCGCCCGCCCCGTTCGCCGCGGGCGGCGCCGCGCAGGCCGCCCCGCAGGGCGCCGGTGTCGCCGCTGCGCTCCAGAAGTACCGCGAGGCGGCCACGGGCCAGCGCTGGACGCAGCAGAACGAGAAGCTGGTCCGCGTCGACCTGGGTGTCGGCGGCCAGCCGGTGCTCGCCCGGCAGGGCAGCATGGTGCTCTACCAGGGCAAGGTCGAGTTCGGCTACAAGGGCGCGGGCTTCCAGGGCCGCATCGTGGGCAACGCCACCGGCCAGGAGATGCAGCTCATGCGCTGCTCCGGCCGCGGCCAGGTCTTCCTCGCGGAGGAAGGCACGCATCTGCACCCCATCGAGCTCCAGGGAGACGCGATCTGCGTCTCCGCCGAGAACGTCCTCGCCTTCGACGAGACGCTCCAGCACGAGGTGCGGCGCATCGAGGGTCACGGGATTCCCGGTGGCGCGCTGTTCGTCATGCAGTTCCAGGGGACCGGCACGGTCGTGGTGAAGACGCACGGCATGCCCGTCGTGCTGCCGGTCACGCCGACGACCTTCGCCGACTGCCACGCCGTGGTGGCGTGGTCGGCGGCCGCGCAGGCGATCGTCTCCAGCCAGGTCAGGCTGCGCGGCAACGCCTACGGCGGCTCCACCGGGGAGAGCGTGAACCTTCAGTTCCGCGGCGCGCCCGGCAATTTCATCGTCGTCCAGCCGTTCGAGGTCTGAGGGAGCCCGTCATGAACCAGCAGCTCGCGGGCTATGCCCCGGCACCCGTCGCCGCCCGCATGGAGAACCACGGCCACCACATGGTCAAGGTCGCCATGCAGACCGGCAACGACCTCCTCGCGCGCGTGGGGTCGATGGTCGCCTACGAAGGCTTCGTGCAGTACGAGCCGAACCCGCCCGCCGTCCGCCAGATCGCACGCGACTGGATCACCGGCGAGGGCGCGCCCCTGATGAAGTGCTCCGGAGACGGCCTGCTCTACCTCGCCGACTACGGAGCCGACGTCGTCATCATCAACCTGGCGGGCGACTCGCTCTCCGTGAACGGCACCAACCTGCTCGCCTTCGACGCGAGCCTCCAGTGGGGCGTCGAGCGGGTCAAGGGCCTCGCGAAGTTCGCCGGGCAGGGCCTGTGGAACATCAAGGTCTCCGGTCAGGGCTGGGTGGCACTGACCTCGCGCGGGACGCCGATCGTCGTCGACTGCGGCCGCGGCGAGGACGAGACGTACGTGGACCCGGACGCCCTGATCGCCTGGTCGCCGAACCTGAAGGTCAAGGGCAAGCGCAGCTTCAGGGCCGGTTCCCTGATCGGGCGCGGCAGCGGCGAGGCCTACCAGATGGGCTTCTCCGGCGAGGGCATCGTCGTCGTACAGCCCAGTGAGGACAGCACCGACCGCCTCCGGATCCGGAGCTGAGGGGGAACAGGACACCATGCAGAGCCCGCTTTTCGCGCACACCGAGCAACAGGCCCAGGAGCGCTACACCGTCCAGAACCCGCAGCTCCTGCGGGTCGCCCTCGAAGGCCACGACGACGTGCTCGCCCGCAAGGGCGCCATGGTCGCCTACCAGGGGCTCGTCGAGTTCGACGCCGAGTTCCAGAGCCGCGGCCAGCAGCGCGCCCGCGCGCACACCGGCGAGGGCCTCGACCTGATGCGCTGCCACGGCCAGGGCACCGTCTACTTCGCGAACCTCGCGCAGTACATCCACCTGGTGGACGTGGACCAGGACGGCCTGACGGTGGACAGTTCATACGTTCTCGCCATGGACTCGTCCCTGTCCCACCAGGTCATCGCGGTGGACAGTCAGTACGGCATCTCCGGCTCCGGCAAGTACCAGCTCAACATCACCGGGCGCGGCAAGGTCGCCCTGATGACGTCGGGCCAGCCGCTGATGCTCCAGGTCACCCCGGACCGGTACGTCAACGCCGACGCGGACGCGATCGTCGCCTGGTCCAACGGGCTGCGGGTGCAGATGCAGGCCCAGACGCACTCCTCGGGCGTGTGGCGGCGCCGCGGTAACACCGGCGAGGGCTGGGAGCTCAGCTTCATGGGACAGGGCTACGCCCTCGTCCAGCCGAGCGAGATGCTGCCGCCGCAGCACGCCAACGTAGGCCAGGGCGCGCGCGCCCAGTTCGGCATGGGCCAGCAGGGGGCCCGGGGGCAGAACCAGGGCAACGTCTGGAACTAGCACGTGCGCAGGTAAGGGGCGGCCGCTATTGCGGCCGCCCCTTACGCGTTGTCCGTTGCCGCCCGTTGTCCCCCGTCGTCCAGCGGGATTCGGCGGGATTCAGCGCCCCGCGGTCACAGCCTCGCGCGCGTCGCCTCGACGAGCCGGACGACGGACTCGTCCGCGACGCCGGCCACCTCGTCGTACGCGAACCAGCGCAGGTCCAACGATTCTTCGCTGATCGACTCGACCGCGTCGGCGGGCGCGAGCGCCGCGTACTGCACGTCGAGGTGCTGGGTGCACGGGCCCGGGATCGGGTGCCGGTCGAGCCGGATCGGGCCGCCGGGCAGCAGCGACAGGCCCGGGACGCCCGACTCCTCGGTGGCCTCGCGCAGCGCGGCGGCGGCCAGGGAGGCGTCGCCCGGCTCGCAGTGGCCGCCCATCTGGAGCCACATCCGCAGCTTCTTGTGGAGCGTGAGCAGCACGCGCCCGCGCGACGGGTCGACGACCAGGGCACTGGCGGTCACATGCCCGTCCGTGCAGGCCTTCCACATGCCGTCCTCGGAGTGCGCGGACAGGTGGTCCAGGTAGTACTGGCGCAGCTCTTCCTGGTTCTCGTGCTGATTCTCGAATGCCTTCAGTACGAGAACGGCGTCATCGTGCAGGCTCACTTACCGTCGTCGTCCTTGCCGTCGTCGGAGGCGCCGTCGGCCTTGGAGTCGCCCGCGGAGTCGCCCTTGGACAGGTCCGGCTTGCCCGCCGCACCACTGCCCGCCGCCTCGCCGAGCATCTTGTCCAGCTCGGAGAAGTCGAGCTGCTCGCGGTGCACGAAGCCGTCCGGGTCGTCCAGGTCGGACGCCGTCGGGAGCATGTCCGGGTGGGCCCAAAGCCCGTCGCGGCCGTCCACGCCGCGCGCGTCCGTGAGCGAGGCCCACAGGCGCGAGGCGTCCCGCAGCCGGCGCGGGCGCAGCTCCAGGCCGATCAGGGTCGCGAACGTCTGCTCGGCGGGGCCGCCGGTGGCGCGGCGCCTGCGCAGCGTCTCTCGCAGCGCGTCGGCGGACGACAGGCGCGGCTTGGCGGCCGCGTGCACGACCGCGTCCACCCAGCCCTCCACGAGGGCGAGAGCGGTCTCCAGGCGGGCGAGGGCGGCCTTCTGCTCGGCGGTGTCCTCGGGCTGGAACATGCCCTGCTGGAGCGCTTCCTGAAGCTGCTCCGGGTTCTGCGGGTCGAACTGGCCGACGACGTCCTCCAGCTTGGAGGTGTCGACCTTGATCCCGCGTGCGTACCCCTCGACGGCGCCGAACAGGTGCGAGCGCAGCCACGGCACGTGGGCGAAGAGCCGCTGGTGGGCGGCCTCGCGCAGCGCCAGATACAGGCGCACCTCCTCCATGGGGACGCTCAGGTCCTTGCCGAAGGCCTCTACGTTCACCGGCAGCAGCGCCGCCTTGCCGGCCGGGCCCAGCGGCAGGCCGATGTCGGTGGAACCGACGACCTCGCCCGCGAGGACGCCGACGGCCTGGCCGATCTGCTGGCCGAACATCGCGCCGCCCATGGAGCGCATCATGCCGATCAGCGGGCCCGCCATGGCCTGCATCTCCTCGGGCAGGACGTCACCCATGGCCAGGCCGACGCGCTCGGCGACCGGGTCGACCAGCTCCTTCCAGGCCGGCAGTGTCGCCTCGACCCACTCAGCGCGGCTCCAGGCGACCGCGCTGCCGGAACCGGACGGCAGCGACGTCGCGTCGTCCAGCCACAGGTCCGCCAGGCGCACGGCCTCCTCGACCGCGGTCCGCTCGGCGGGGCCGACGCTCGCGTCCTTGGTGCCGTCCGCCGTGCCCTGGGAGACGGTCTGGCGGGCGATGTCCTTGGCCATGTCCCAGTTCACCGGGCCGCCCTCGTAGGACAGCATCTGGCCGAGCTGCTGGAAGGCGGCGCCCAGGTCGTTCGGGTTCATGGAACCGAACATCGCGGCGAAGGGATTGTCGCCGCCCGGGCCGCCCGGTCCCAGGGGCCCGAAACCGAACGGGTTGGCAGGGCCACCGGAACCCTGTCCCCCTCCGGGGGTGTCCTTCTTCTTGCCCTCGTCGCCGTTCTCCGGCTCCTCCGGCGGAAGGCCGAATCCGAATGGGGTGTCACTCACGGGATTCCTCGGCTCGTTAGGCCACCGGATCTTGGGTCCGGTGGCGATTGCCCGACAACACCACCCAGCGTAGACACCGCGGCGGGTTCGGGCCTCGGTGCTTCGCCGCCTCGGGGGCTGCGGCAGGATGGATGCCACCTGGTACGTACGCGTCAGTTCGCGCATCTACTGAAGACAACCGCTGGAGACGCCCGGTGAGTTCCCCAGATCCACAGGTTCGCGCAGCGCGAAACCCCTCAGACCCGAAGCCGGCGGACCCCGCCGGAGAGCCGGACTCCGTCCGAGCGGGGGAGACGCCGCCCTCGGTGGCGCCCCTGCGGGACGCCCCGTCGTCCGCAGGCCTGCGCGGCCCCGTCGTCGCCGTCACCGGTGCCGCGGCGGGCGTGGGCGCGCAGCTCACCGAGCGCCTGGCCGCGTCGGAGGCGATCAAGCAGGTCGTCGCCATCGACGAACGCCGCGGCGACTGCGCGCAGGCGCAGTGGCACATCCTGGACGTCCGGGACCCGGCGATCGCGGAGAAGCTGCGCGGCGTGGACGTCGTGGTGCACCTCGCGCTCGACCTCGACCTGGAGACCGACGCCGCGGCCCGTACGGCGTACAACGTACGCGGCACCCAGACTGTCCTGACGGCGGCCGCCGCCGCGGGCGTGCACCGCGTCGTGCTGTGCACGTCGGCGATGGTCTACGGAGCGCTGTCCGACAACGAACTGCCCCTCTCCGAAGACGCCGAATTGCGGGCGACGGCGGAGGCGACGGGCGTCGGTGACCTCCTGGAGATCGAGCGGCTGGCCCGCCGCGCCCCACGCGCGCACCCCGGTCTGAACGTCACCGTGGTGCGGCCCGCCATCCTCGTCGGCGGCACCGACACCGCGCTGACCAGGTACTTCGAGTCTCCGCGGCTCCTTGTTGTCGCCGGGTCGAGGCCCGTGTGGCAGTTCTGCCATGTCGACGATCTGTGCAGCGCTCTTGAGTACGCGGTCGTGGAGAAGGTCGACGGGGAACTGGCCGTCGGCTGCGACGGGTGGCTGGAGCAGGAGGAGGTCGAGGAACTGAGCGGGATCCGGCGCATGGAGCTGCCGTCCACGGTCGCCCTCGGCGCTGCGGCCCGGCTCCACCGCATCGGGCTCACGCCGTCCCCTGCGGGCGACCTCGCGTACACGATGTACCCCTGGGTCGTCAGCGTCAGCCGGCTGCACGACGCGGGGTGGCGGCCGCAGTGGACCAACGAGGAGGTGCTCGCGGAGCTCCTCGAGGAGGTCGCGGGGCGGCGGACCGTCGCCGGGCGCCGGCTCGGGCGCAAGGACGCGACGGCGGCGGGTGCCGCGGGCGCGACGGTGGCTCTGCTCGGTACGGCTGCCTTGGTACGGCGGGCGCGGAAGGCCCGCCGCAGGCTGTGAGGCAGGTCCTCGCGGCCGCGGCGGCTGTAGAGAGGTCCAAGGCCGCGCCGTGTGCGCCGGGGGAAATGGCTATTCCTGGATGTCAGTGGTGTGCGGCACGATGGCCGCATGGCACGTAATCCGATGGACCACCCCGGTGAGCAGGCCGCTGCCGAGCCGATCCGGCTGCTTGCGATCCGTGACACCCCGCTCTCGCTCGACGAGGTCTTCCAGGCCGTCGGCGACGACTCCGCGGGGGGCACGGCGCTGTTCGTCGGGACGGTGCGCGACCACGACGGCGGCGCGGACGTCCACGAGCTCGGGTATTCGAGCCACCCCAGCGCCGAGGGCGAGCTGCGGCGCGTGGCGGAGAAGGTCGTCGCCGAGTTCCCGGTGCGTGCCCTCGCCGCGGTGCACCGGGTCGGTGACCTCTCCGTGGGCGACCTCGCGGTCGTCGTCGCGGTGTCCTGCCCGCACCGGGCCGAGGCCTTCGCGGCCTGCCGCAAGCTGATCGACGACCTCAAGCACGAGGTCCCGATCTGGAAGCATCAGAAGTTCTCCGACGGCCAGGAAGAGTGGGTCGGCGCGTAGCGCCGTCGTTGAGGGGCGGTGGTCGGGCGACGGGAGGGCGGGTCGGCGCGTAGCTGCGTCACAGAGGCCCGTTGCTCCACAGGGCTCCGGTTGCGTAACCCGACCCCTGCCGTGAGCGTTGACCGAGCAGCGGGTTAATCTGCTGATCAGTCAGTTGTGGTCGCTCATGGGGTCGGGAGGTCGACATGGCGTCACTCGCCTGGTTGCTGATTCCGCTTCTGGCGGCGGTCGGTGCGGGTCTGTGGGCAGGCTGGGCCAACCGGAACCGCAAGAGCGGCAGGACCGGTGACAACACCGAGCTGCATGGCTACGCCGCGTTCCGCGAGGCCATGGAGAAGTCCCACTCGGGCTCCGACACCCCCGCCTGATCCCGTACCGGGTCTCCGTACGAAGTCCACGTACGGAACCCCGTGCAAGGGCCCGTACGGACGCCCCAGGGGTGCACCCACAGGACCGTCCCGTACTGTCGTTCCATGCCACGCCGCACTGCGACGATGCTCGCCTCCACCCTGATGCTGATCGCGCTGCTCTGCGCCGGAGTGCTCATCAAAGTGCCGTATTCGGAGATGTCCCCGGGGCCGACGGTGAACACCCTGGGCGACCACGACGGCGAGCCGGTGCTGCAGATCTCGGGCCGCAAGACGTACGACACGAGCGGCCACCTGAACATGACGACGGTCAGGGTGACCAGCGCCGACTACAAGATGAACCTCGCGGAGGCCGTGTACGGCTGGATGGCGCACGACAACATCGTCGTGCCGCACGACACCCTGTACCCGAACGGCAAGACCGAGCAGCAGTCCACGCAGGAGAACGCCGAGGAGTTCAGCCAGTCCCAGGAGAGCGCGAAGGTCGCCGCCCTCAAGGAACTGAAGATCCCGGTGAAGTCCCAGGTGGTCGTCGCCACCGTCTTCAAGGACAGCCCCGCCGAGGGCAAGCTGCACGCGGGCGACGTCATCAAGAGCGTCGACGGCAAAGCCGTGAAGGAGTTCACGGACGTCGCCAAGCTGGTCACGAAGCACAAGGCGGGGGAGCCGGTCGAGTTCGGCATCGTGCCCGTCAAGGAGGCGGCGGCCGCCGAGAAGGCGGGCAAGGAAGCGACCGCGTCCGAGAACGTGAAGATGACCACGGAGAAGGCCGAGGACGACGGCCGCGCGGTCGTCGGCATCAAGGCCGGCACCGACCACACCTATCCGTTCACCATCGACATCAAGCTCGCCGACGTGGGCGGGCCCAGCGCGGGCCTGATGTTCGCCCTCGGCATCGTCGACAAGCTCACGCCCGGCGACCTCACCGGCGGCAAGTTCGTGGCCGGCACCGGCACCATCGAGGACAACGGCAAGGTCGGCGCGATCGGCGGCATCGAGATGAAGACCGTCGGCGCGCGCGACAAGGGCGCCGAGTACTTCCTGACGCCCAAGGACAACTGCGCGTCCGCCGCGAGCGACGTCCCCGACGGGCTCACGCTGGTCAAGGTCGACACCATCGCCGACGCCGTGAAGTCCCTCAAGGCCATCAGCAAGGGCGACACCGCCGACCTGCCGAAGTGCACCACCAAGGGCTGACGGAACGGCGACGGCCGGGGCAGGAACGGCGGTGGCCGGGGCGGCGGACGACGCCGGCCCCGGCCACGTAGGACACACATCAGGAAGCGGAATCTGCTCCGCGCCTACTCCGCAAAGGTCGCCGCCAGCGCCTCCGCGAGGCCCGGCACCAGGTCCGAGCCGGTGAGGACGTCCGTCGCGGCGTCCTTCTCGCGCAGCCGCAGCGCCGAGTCACGGGCGCCGTCGCGCAGCACCGCGACGGTCATGCGGACCTCCTGGCGCTCCGGGTGCTTGGCCACCCACTTCGCGAGCTGCTTCTCGCTCATGCCCTGCGGAACGGAGGCTTCAGCCGACGGCGGAAGCATCAGGCGCTCCACGCTCAGGGCGCAGCCGGCGATCGAGTCGGGCCAGGCGATGGTGCCGAGGAATTCGTCGAGCGGGCTGCCGGCGGGCAGTTCGTCCTGCTCGATGGGGGTGAGCGGCGCGGCGGACGCGTCGTCGGACAGACCGAGGCGGTCCGCCAGGGTCGGCTCCTGTGCGCGCAGTTGGGCGGTGTCGACGAGGGCGAAGAGGCGGGCCGGCTGATCCCAGCCGAGCGACCCGACATATTCGTCGATTTCGAGCACTGCGCGGGTGAGGGGGCTCGCGGCCATCGGTGGGCCGGAGGAGGAAACGTTGGGCATGCCCAATATCCTGCCTCGTTCAGACCCGGGAACGGGAACTGAGTAAAGCATCGGTAAGTTGCATGAGTGGGCTCTACGATCGCGGGGCCCGTTTCAGCCAGCAGTACGACCACAGCCAACAGCCACAGCTACAGCGAACTTCGAGGTGCGCACCTTGGCTTTCCAGATGCCGGACCGCGGCGGAGGCCCGTCGGGGCCACGGATCAGAGTGGGCCGACCGTCCCGTCGCGTCCGGACCCTGCTCATGACGCTCGGCGTCCTGGCCGTTCTGGCCATGGCGTTCGTCATGTTCGCGGGATTCTGGACGGACTGGCTCTGGTACCGCTCGGTCGGCTACTCATCGGTCTTCACCACGACCCTGTCGACGAAGATCGGCCTGTTCTTCGTCTTCGGGCTGCTCATGGCGGCCGCGGTCGGCGTGAACATCTGGCTGGCGCACAGGCTGCGCCCGCCGCTCAGCGCCATGTCGATGGAGCAGCAGAGCCTCGACCGGTACCGCATGGCGATCGCGCCCTACAAGAAGTGGCTGCTGATCGGCATCACGGCCCTCGTCGGCCTGATCGCGGGCGCGTCCGCCGCCGGTCAGTGGCGCACGTGGCTGATGTGGGTCAACGGCGTCCCCTTCAACCAGAAGGACCCCCAGTTCCATCTGGACGTGTCCTTCTACGCCTTCGACCTGCCCTGGTACCGCTTCCTCCTGGGCTTCGGCTTCGCGGCCGTGGTGCTCTCGGTGATCGCCGCCGCGCTGACGCACTACCTGTACGGCGGCCTGCGCATCACCAGCCCCGGCGGGCGGGCCACGGCCGCGGCCACCGGCCATCTCTCGGTGCTCATCGGCATCTTCGTGGCCCTCAAGGCCGTCGCGTACTGGCTCGACCGGTACGGCCTCGCGGTGAAGTCCAGTGACTTCAAGGCCACGGGCAACTGGACCGGCCTGCGCTACGTCGACGCCAACGCCTACCTCCCGGCGAAGACGATCCTGTTCTGCATCGCCGTCATCTGCGCGCTGCTGTTCTTCGCGACGCTGTGGCGGCGCACCTGGCAGCTCCCGGTGATCGGCTTCGGCCTGATGGTGCTCTCCGCCATCCTCATCGGCGGTCTCTACCCGGCCATCGTGCAGAAGTTCCAGGTCCAGCCGAACGAGCAGGCCAAGGAGTCTCCGTACGTCGAGAAGAACCTCGAGGCGACCCGCAAGGCGTACGGCATCGGCGGCACGAACGTCACGGAGTACCCCGGCGTAAGCAAGACCGCCGACAAGACGAAGCTGCGCGACGACGTGGCGGGCGCCGCGAGCCTGCGGCTGCTCGACCCGAACATCGTCTCGCCGACGTTCCAGCAGCTCCAGCAGATGAAGAACTACTACGGCTTCCCGTCGAACCTGGACGTCGACCGGTACAAGACCAAGGACGGCAAGGAGCAGGACACCGTCATCGGTCTGCGCGAGCTGAACCTGGACGGCATCCCGAAGAACAACTGGATCAACGACCACTTCCGCTACACGCACGGGTACGGAGTGGTCGCGGCCAAGGGCACCGAGGCCGACGAACAGGGCCGGCCGAAGTTCACCGAGTCCGATCTGCCGTCCAAGGGCAGCCTGGGGCAGTACCAGCAGCGGATCTACTACGGCGAGAAGACCACGCAGTACTCCATCGTCGGCGGTCCCCAGAAGGAGATCGACTACTCCGACGACAACGGCGAGAAGACGACCAGCTACAAGGGCAAGAGCGGCGTCAACCTCTCCAACCCGCTCAACAGGGCGGCGTACGCGGTGTCGTTCGGCGAGCCGCAGATGCTCTACTCCGGAGCGATCGGCGAGGGTTCGCGGATTCTGTACAACCGCACGCCGAAGGAGCGCGTCGAGGCGGTCGCCCCCTGGCTGACCATCGACGGCGACGCCTATCCCGCGGTCGTCGGCAAGAAGATCCAGTGGATCGTCGACGCGTACACGACGACGAACGGCTATCCGTACGCCTCGCGGACCACGCTCGGCGACACCACGGCCGACTCGCTGACCGCGCGGAACAACCAGCGCGCTGTGGTGGCCCAGCAGAACCAGGTCAACTACATCCGCAACTCGGTGAAGGCGACCGTCGACGCGTACACCGGCGAGGTCAAGCTCTACGAGTGGGACACCAAGGACCCCGTCCTCAAGACGTGGCGCAAGGCGTTCCCGGACACCGTCAAGGACAAGAGCGAGATCTCCGCGGCCCTGATGGACCACCTGCGCTACCCGCAGGACCTGTTCAAGGTGCAGCGCGAACTGCTCACCCGCTACCACGTGAAGGACGCCGAGACGTTCCTGAGCGGCAGCGAGGTGTGGCAGGTGCCGGACGACCCGACGAACCAGACGTCGAGCGCCGTCCCGCCGTACTACCTGAGCATGAAGATGCCCGGCCAGAAGCAGCAGGACTTCTCTCTGACGACGTCCTTCAATCCCAACGGCCGGGACAACCTCAGTGCCTTCATGTCGGTCAACGCGGAGCCGGGGACCGATGACTACGGCAAGATCAGAATCCTGAAGATGCCGTCGAGCACGACGGTCGACGGGCCCAAACAGGTCCAGAGCAAGTTCAACTCCAACGAAGCGATCGCCGAACAGATCAGACTTCTCAAGGGCGGCGACTCCGAAGTCGACTACGGAAATCTGCTGACGGTGCCGTTGGACGGAGGCCTGCTCTATGTGGAGCCCGTCTATGTGAAGGGCGGCGGGCTGAAGTACCCGCTCCTGAAGAAGGTCCTCGTCACCTACGGCAACAAGATCGCCTTCGAGGACACCTTGGACAAGGCGCTCAACGTGGTCTTCGGTACCGAGGACAAGACGCCCGTGGAGCCACCGGACGAACCGGGCGACGGCGAGAAGCCCGACAAGGAGAAGCCACCGGCGGCGAAGGACCCGACGGTGCAGAAGGCCCTCGACGACGCCCAGAAGGCGTTCGAGGAAGGCCAGCAGGCCATGAAGGACGGCGACTGGAAGGCGTACGGCGAAGCGCAGGGGCGTCTTGAGGACGCGCTGCAGCGGGCCGAGGAAGCGCAGGCCAAGGCGTCCGGGAAGAACAACGACAAGGGCGGCGGATAGCAGTCGGGCAGCACGGCCGAGGCGCGCGGACAGCGCGCGGAGGCCACCCCGCGCCGTGGTAAGGTTGCAACACAACGGCGCGGGGTGGAGCAGCTCGGTAGCTCGCTGGGCTCATAACCCAGAGGTCGCAGGTTCAAATCCTGTCCCCGCTACTGCAAGACGAAGGCCCGGATCCTCCAGAGGATCCGGGCCTTCGTCGTGTTCCGGGCCCGTGCCGCGCCGGGCTTATACCGATGGCCCATGCCAGTGGTGTGGGGTTCGTGCGAAGAGTGGTCCGGGCGGGGTGAGTTGAGCAAAGCTGTGTTTCACTTATCTCTCTGTGGGCATGTCGACAAAACGCTGAAGTGACCTCACTGGCTGCGGTATACCAGGTGTACCCAGGTTGCAGGTGGTGCGACGATGGACGTTATGGGGGACAAGGCAACTCTGTTGGAGACGGGGCGGTTTGCGCAGCCGGCCGACCGGGAGGATCCCGGGACGGCCGCTGAGGAGATGCGGCACCGGCTCGCGGCCGAGGCCGGAGACGTGGACGCGATGAGCGTCCTCGGCAGTCTGCTGCTGCGCCGCGGCGATCTCGACGGTGCCGAATCCTTGCTGCGGGGCGCGACCGCGGCGGGTGACCGCGCCGCCGCCAACAATCTCGGTGTCCTCCTGCACCAGCGTGGATATGTCGATGAAGCGGCAGGATGGTGGCGCATCGCCGCCGTCGCTGGTTCCGCCGCCGCCGCGCACGCGCTCGGGCGCTACCACCGAGAGCGCGGCGACGAGCCCGCCGCCGAGTACTGGCTCAAGCAGTCCGCCGAGCAGGGCCACACCCTGGGGGCGTACGCCCTCGCGGACCTCCTGGAGCACCGCGGCGACGTCGGCGCGGAGCTCTGGATGCGCACGGCCGCCGAGCGCGGCCACCGCGAGGCGGCGTACCGCCTGGCGAGGGTCCTGGACAAGCGTGCGGAGCGGGAGGGTCCGGGAGAGGACGGCGCACGGCCCGGTGCGGGCGTGCGCCCCGGTGGTCCCGGGCGCCCCGGCACGGGTGCGCGGTTCGACGTGGCGAAGGCAGGTCTCGTACGCCCCGGTGAAGGGGCGCGCCACAACAGCGCGCGCCCCGGAAGTGCCGTGCGCTCCGGTGCCGCGCGCTCTGACAACGGACGCGGAGACGGTGCCCGGACGGGCGGCGGCAGCAGCGGCAGTCGCAGCACCGACGCCAGGCGTGCCGACGCCAAGCGCGGCGACGGCGGGCTCTCGCTCACCGACGAGGCGGAGCAGTGGTACCGGCAGGCGGCCGCGCGCGGTCACCGCCGTGCGGCCCTGCACCTCGGCGCGATCCTGGAGCGGCGCGGCGAGCTGAAGGAGGCCGGCCGCTGGTACCTGACGTCCGCCAAGGACGGCGAGGCGCGGGCCGCGTGCGCCCTCGGCTTCCTGCTGCGCGACGCGGGCGACGAGGACAACGCCGCCGTGTGGTGGCTCAAGGCCGCCCAGGACGGCGACGGGAACGCCGCGAACGCGCTGGGCGCGCTGCACGCCGAGCGCGGCGAGACCCAGACCGCCGAGCGCTGGTACCGCGCGGCGATGGACGCGGGCGACATCAACGGGGCGTACAACCTCGGCCTGCTCTGCGCCGAGCAGAAGCGCACCGCGCAGGCCGACCAGTGGTACCGCCGAGCCGCGTACGCAGGCCACCGCGAGGCCGCCAACGCGCTCGCCGTGCTGCTGCTCCAGGGCGGCGACGCGGCCGGTGCCGAGCCGTGGTTCTCCAAGGCCGCGGAGGCCGGCAGCGTGGACGCGGCGTTCAACCTCGGGATTCTGTACGCGAGCCGGGGCGACGACGCCGCGGCCCTCAAGTGGTACGAGCGGGCCGCCGCGGCCGGGCACACCGAGGCCGCGCTCCAGGTCGGCACGGCACGCCTGCGCGACGGCGACGAGCGCGACGCCGAGCGGCATCTGCGGTGCGCGGCGGGCGGCGGCAGCCCCGAGGCGGCGTACCGGCTCGGGACCGTGCTCGACGCGCGGCGCCCGCCCGCCGGGCCGCCCGCGCTCGGCGAGCCCGCGGCGCAGAAGACGGAGTGCGAGGAGTGGTACGAGCGCGCCGCCGAGCAGGGGCACCGCCGTGCCCAGGTCCGCGTCGGCATGCTCGCGGCGGGGCGCGGGGACGTGGTCGAGGCCGCGCGCTGGTACCGGCTCGCGGCGGAGGCTGGAAGCAGGAACGGCGCGTTCAACCTGGGGCTGCTCCTCGCCAGGGAGGGCAGCGAGCCGGAGGCCGCGCTGTGGTGGACCCGGGCGGCCGACGCGGGGCACGGGCGGGCCGCGCTGCGGCTCGCGCTGCTCTACGCGCGGCGGGGGCAGCTCACGGAGGGACAGCGGTGGGCTTCCCGGGCGGTGGAGCTCGGCCCCGCGGAGGTCGCGGAGCGGGCGGCACGGCTGCGCGAGGCGCTGCGGCAGGAGCTCACCGCGTAGCGGAGTGCGCGAGGGCCCAGCCGGGCGGCTCGGAAGCGATTTGCGCTGGTCGTGGGCGTGGCGTACTGTTACGAACACAACGGCGCGGGGTGGAGCAGCTCGGTAGCTCGCTGGGCTCATAACCCAGAGGTCGCAGGTTCAAATCCTGTCCCCGCTACTAAAAGACTGAGGGCCGGATCCATGAGGATCCGGCCCTCAGTCGTGTACGCCGCCGGTCCGTGGGCGAGCGCGGAACACGGGAGCCGGAATACGGGAAGGGCCCGACACCTCACGGTGTCGGGCCCTTCCCTCACGCACGGAGCGTCAGAGCATCGGCTACGCGCTCGCGGAGCAGTTCGGGCACAGGCCTCGGTACGTGACCTCCACGTCCGAGATCGTGAAGCCGAAGCGCTCGGAGTCGGGCAGCGCCGACAGCGGGTTGCCCGTGGGGTGCACGTCGCGGATGGCGCCGCAGCGGGCGCACACCAGGTGCTGGTGGGGGCGGTGCGCGTTCGGGTCGTACCGCTTGGCCCTGCGGTCGGTGGCGACCTCAAGGACCTCGCCGAGCGTCACCATCTCGCCCAGCGTGTTGTAGACGGTCGCCCGGGAGATCTCCGGCAGCTTCGCGACGGCGCGGGCGTGCACCTCGTCGGCCGTCAGATGCACGTGTTCTCCGTCGAGGACCTCGGCCACGACGCGCCGCTGCGCGGTCATACGCCAACCGCGTCCGCGCAGTCGTTCCAACAGGTCACTCATAAATCCAGCCTAACAGGCGAGGGGCCTAGGTCCCGAACGGGTGTGACTTTGGATGCTTACTTGACTTAGACAAAGTCTATCGTAGGATCGAGTTCGGCATACGCCAAGGGACAGGACTTGCAGGAAATGACGCAGGAGGCGCACGTGACGCAGGGACCGCTCACCACGGAGGCCGGCGCGCCGGTCGCGGACAACCAGAACAGCGAGACCGCGGGCGTCGGCGGTCCGGTGCTGGTCCAGGACCAGCTGCTCCTGGAGAAGCTCGCGCACTTCAACCGCGAGCGCATCCCGGAGCGCATCGTGCACGCGCGCGGCGCGGGCGCCTACGGCACCTTCACGGTGACCGCGGACGTCACCAAGTACACGCGCGCCAAGTTCCTCTCCGAGGTCGGCAAGCAGACGGAGACCTTCCTCCGCTTCTCCACGGTGGCCGGCAACCTCGGCGCGGCCGACGCGGTCCGTGACCCGCGCGGCTTCGCGCTGAAGTTCTACACCGAGGAGGGCAACTACGACCTCGTCGGCAACAACACCCCGGTGTTCTTCATCAAGGACGCCATCAAGTTCCCGGACTTCATCCACACCCAGAAGCGCGACCCGTACACGGGCTCCCAGGAGGCCGACAACGTATGGGACTTCTGGGGCCTCAGCCCGGAGTCCACGCACCAGGTGACGTGGCTGTTCGGCGACCGCGGCATCCCCGCGTCGTACCGCCACATGAACGGCTACGGCTCGCACACCTACCAGTGGAACAGCGAGTCCGGTGAGGTCTTCTGGGTCAAGTACCACTTCAAGACCGACCAGGGCATCGAGAACCTGACCGCGCAGGACGCGGAGGTCCTCGCGGGCAAGGACCCCGACTCCCACCAGCGCGACCTGCGCGAGGCCATCGAGCGCGGCGAGTTCCCGTCCTGGACCGTGCAGGTGCAGATCATGCCGGCGGCCGAGGCGGCTCAGTACCGCTTCAACCCCTTCGACCTCACCAAGGTCTGGCCGCATGAGGACTACCCGCCGATCGAGATCGGCAAGCTGGAGCTCAACCGCAACCCGGAGAACATCTTCGCGGAGGTCGAGCAGTCCATCTTCAGCCCCGCGCACCTCGTGCCGGGCATCGGCCCGTCCCCGGACAAGATGCTCCAGGGCCGCCTCTTCGCGTACGGCGACGCCCACCGGTACCGCGTCGGCATCAACGCCGACCACCTCCCGGTGAACCGCCCGCACGCCACCGAGGCGCGCACCAACTCCCGTGACGGCCTGCTGTACGACGGCCGCCACAAGGGCGCGAAGAACTACGAGCCGAACTCCTTCGGCGGCCCCTTCCAGACGGACCGGCCGCTGTGGGCCCCGGCCGCGGTCACCGGCGGCACGGGCAACCACGCCGCCCCGAACCACGCCGAGGACAACGACTTCGTACAGGCGGGCAACCTGTACCGGCTGATGTCCGAGGACGAGAAGGCGCGTCTGATCGAGAACCTCGCGGGCAACATCGCGGGCGTCTCCCGCGACGACATAGCCGAGCGCGCCATCGACAACTTCCGTCAGGCGGACGGCGACTTCGGCAAGCGGCTGGAGGCCGCGGTCCAGGCCCTGCGCGGCTAAGACCCAACCCCTTGCCGTGGATGACGGGCCGGATCCCACGAGGGTCCGGCCCGTCGGTCATGGCGAGGGTCCAGCCACCGGCGCCCTCAGCCCACCGTCGCCGCCCGCCGCCGCACCGGTGCCCAGCAGCGGATGATGTCGCGTACGGAGACGATGCCCACGGGCTCGTCGCCGTCGAGCACGATGAGGTGCCGGAAGCCGCCGTGCGACATCGCGTCGGCGGCGTCCTCCAGGGTCCAGGTCGGCGCCGCGAAGACGACGTCCGTCGTCGTGTGCGTGCCCGCGGTCTCGTGGTCCGGGTCCTGGCCGATGCCCAGGGAGTTGAGGACGTCGCGCTCGGTCAGGATGCCGAGGCCGTAGGTGTCGGGGTCGAGGACGACGGCGGCGCCGACGTGGCGGGCCGACATCAGCCGGGCCGCCTGGCGCAGGGTGTGGGCCGGGCCGATGGTGAGGACCAAAGTGCTCATGGCGTCGCGGACGAGCATGGGCTGGAGCCACCTCCTTGGTGAATCCGTGGTCCACGCGATGCCGAAGGATTGCTTCCGCTTCATCGCGGCCGCAGGGGATCTCCGTCATCGACTTGGAGAACGGGTTCACAAGTTCACAAGTGGGGGGACTCTCAGAGTCGCAGGCACGCGGGCCGTCAACAAGGGGGCGGACGGGGGCAGTTCGCCGTGCGACGGGACCGGTTCTCCGTACGACGTGACGGATCCGGCGCGTACGTCAGTAGCGCTGGTTGAGGTAGCCGAGGAGCTCGTCGTGGAGCAGGCCGTTGGAGGCCGACGCGTTGCCGCTGTGCGGGCCCGGGGTGCCGTCGAGACCGGTGAAGCGGCCGCCCGCCTCCGTCACGACGATCGCGGTCGCCGCCATGTCCCACAGCGAAAGCTCCGGCTCGGCGCAGATGTCGACGGAGCCCTCGGCGACCATCATGTACGGCCAGAAGTCGCCGTAGGCGCGGGTGCGCCAGACCGCGCGGGTGAGGTCCATGAAGCCGTCCAGGCGCCCCTGGTCCTCCCAGCCGCTCAGCGAGGAGTACGCGAACGACGCGTCCTGGAGCCGCGAGACCTTCGAGACCCGCAGCCGCGTCGCGGACGTAAGACTGCGGCCCGTGTACGCGCCGCCGCCCTTGGCGGCCCACCAGCGGCGGCCGAGCGCGGGCGCGGAGACGACGCCGACGACGGGCTGATAGCCGCCCTCGCCCGCCTCCATGAGGGAGATCAGCGTGGCCCACACGGGCACGCCGCGCACGTAGTTCTTGGTGCCGTCGATGGGGTCGACGACCCAGCGGCGCGGGCCCGTGCCCTCGATGCCGTACTCCTCGCCGAGGATCGCGTCGCGCGGCCGTGCCCGCTGGAGCTGGCCGCGGATCAGCTCCTCTGCGGCCTTGTCGGCCTCGCTCACCGGCGTCATGTCCGGCTTGGTCTCGACCTTGAGGTCGAGGGCCTTGAACCGGTCCATGGTCGCGGCGTCGGCGGCGTCCGCGAGGACGTGGGCCAGGCGCAGATCATCGTGGTAGTCGGGCATGGATGAACAGTATCGATCTCGATTCGGACGGGCCACAGCGCGTATCGGGCGGTGCCCGCCGGAACCCTTGACAGTGCCCGCGGGCGCGTCAACTCTGACCAGCAGGACCGCCAGGGCCGACCGGGCCCGGGGCAGCGGGAGGCGACGATGCCTGCAGCGCGGGAGTCACTGCTCGACGCGGCCTACACCGCGCTGGCCCGCAGGCCGTGGGCCGGGGTGCGGATGGTCGACGTGGCGGCCGTCGCCGGGGTGTCCCGGCAGACCCTCTACAACGAGTTCGGCAGCAAGGACGGCCTCGCGCGGGCGCTGCTGCGGCGCGAGACGGACACGTATCTGCGGGGCGTCGAGCGGGCGCTCGCCCAGGCCCGCGACCCCGTCGACCGGCTCGCGGCGGTGAGCGCGTGGACGATCGGCGCCGCCCGCGACAACGTCCTGGTGCGCGCGGTGCTCACCGGCTTCTGGAACGAACGGCTGCCGGCGCCGAGCCGGGCGGCCGTGTCCAGCTCCCCGGTCCCCGCCCAGCGCCGCGCGGACGCGGGCGTGCCGACGCCCTCCGAACTCCTCACCCAGGTCAGGGACCGCGCGATGGCCGCCCTGGTGGAGCGGGGCCGGCCGTCCGAGACGGAGGACCTGGCGCGGGCGTGCGAGAGCGCGGTGCGCGTCGCGCTGTCGTACGTGGTGGCCCCGGCGGGGCGGGAGGAGGACCCGGCGCGGCTTGTGCGGCGGGTGATCGCGGGGGCGGTGGGGCGGTAGAGGTCCCGGTCCCGGTCCCGGTCCCGGTGGAGCCCCGACTCAGTGCGCCGACCCCGAGAGCTGGAGGCCGATCACGCCGACGATCACCAGCGAGATGGACACGATCTTCAACGTGGACACCAGGTCACCGAGGAAGATCATCCCGTAGATCGCCGTGCCCGCGGCCCCGATGCCCGTCCAGACCGCGTACGCGGGCCCCACGTCCAGCTTCTTCAGCGCCAGCGTCAGCAGACCGAAGCTGCCGAGCGCGAAGGACGCGAAGGCGATGGTCGGCCAGAGCCGGGTGAAGCCGTGCGACAGCTTCAGGCAGACCGCGAAGCCCGTCTCGAGGATCCCGGCGACAATGACCAGCAGCCACGCCATGGTTGTGCCTCCCACGTCGGTACGTTCCGTGACCGCTTCACCAAAGCTTGAATCAATCTTGGTGCGATTATGCACTTACCGGCGCGGCGGGGACGTAAACAACGCGGAGTTCAGGGCGCATCCGGGCGGATCAGTGCCAGGGCCGGGCCAGCCCGGCTCAGTCGCCCTCGTGCCGCTCCCGCGTCGCGAGCAGCCGCCGCAGCGAATACAGCCGCGCCGGATCCGCGTGCCCCTCGGCCACCCACGCGTCGAGCGCGCAGTCCGGCTCGTCGTGGCTGCACGCGCGCGGGCAGTTCTCCGTGCCGGGCTCCAGGTCGGGGAAGGCGTGGATGACGCGCGACGGGTCGACGTGGTGCAGGCCGAAGGAGCGCACGCCCGGGGTGTCGACGACCCAGCCCTCGTCGTCGGGCAGCGGCAGTGCGAGCGCGGAGGTGGTGGTGTGCCGGCCACGGCCGGTCACGGCGTTCACATGGCCCACGGTGCGCCGCCGCTCCGGCGGGACGAGCGCGTTCACCAGGGTCGTCTTGCCGACGCCGGAGTGGCCGACGAACGCCGTGACCTTCCCGGCGAGTTCGGCGCGTACGCGGTCGGCCGCGCCGCCGCTGGCCAGCTCCTCGCGGTTGGTGACGACGTAGGGGATGTCCAAGTCGCCGTACAGCTCGAGGAGTTTGTCGGGCGGGGCGAGGTCGGACTTGGTGAGGACGAGCAGCGGGGTGAGCCCGCCGTCGAACGCCGCGACCAGACAGCGGTCGATCATGCGGGGGCGCGGCTCGGGGTCGGCGAGGGCGGTGACGATGGCGAGCTGGTCGGCGTTGGCGACGACGACGCGCTCGTACGGATCGTCGTCGTCGGCGGTGCGGCGGAGCACCGAGGTGCGTCCCTCGATGCGCACGATGCGCGCGAGGGTGTCCTTCATGCCGGACAGATCGCCGACGATGGCGACGCGGTCGCCGACGACGGCGGCCTTGCGGCCCAGCTCACGGGCCTTCATCGCGACGATGACGCGGTCCTCGACGAGGCAGGTGAGGCGGCCGCGGTCGACGGTGAGGACCATGCCCTCGGCGGCGTCCTCGTGCTTGGGGCGGATGTGCGTGCGCGGGCGGTTGCCCTTGCGGTTGGGGCGGACGCGGATGTCGTCCTCGTCCGGGTTCTTGCCGTAGCGGCGCATGGTCGTGATCGCCCGTCAGTTCCCGAGCATCCCGGCCCACAGTTCGGGGAAGTCGGGCAGCGTCTTGGCCGTCGTCTCGACGTTCTCGATCTGTACGCCGGGGACGGCGAGGCCGATGATCGCGCCGGCGGTGGCCATGCGGTGGTCGTCGTACGTGTGGAAGACGCCGCCGTGCAGCGGGCGCGGGCGGATGTGCAGGCCGTCGGCGGTCTCGGTGACGTCGCCGCCCAACTCGTTGATCTCCTTGGTGAGCGCGGCCAGGCGGTCCGTCTCGTGCAGCCGCAGGTGGGCGACGCCGCGCAGGGTGGAGGGCGAGTCGGCGAGGGCCGCGACGGCGGCGATGCCCGGGGTGAGCTCGCCGACCTCGCTGAGGTCGACGTCGATGCCGTGCACCGAGCCGGAGCCGGTGAAGGTCAGCCCCTGCTCGGTCAGCTCGCAGGAACCGCCCATCTCGGTGAAGATCCGGCGCAGCGCGTCGCCGGGCTGCGTGGTGCGCGCGGGCCAGTCGGGGACGGTGACGCGGCCGCCGGTGATCAGGGCCGCGGCCAGGAACGGCTGGGCGTTGGAGAGGTCCGGCTCGACCGTCAGGTCGCGGCCGAGCAGGGCGCCGGGCGTGACCCGCCAGACGTTCGGCTCGCCGCCCGCCTCGGGGGTGTCGACCTGGGCGCCGACCGCGCGCAGCATGGCGACGGTCATGCGGATGTGCGGCATGGAGGGCAGTGCGCTGCCCACGTGACGTACCTCCACGCCCTGGTTGAAGCGCGGGCCCGAGAGCAGCAGCGCGCTCACGAACTGGGACGACGAGGAGGCGTCGATCTCGACCCGGCCGCCCTCCAGGGCGCCGCCGCCGTGCACCGTCAGGGGGAGCGCGCCGGGGCTGCCGAGCGAGCTGTCGTCGATGCGGGCGCCGAGGGCGCGCAGCGCGTCGATCACGCCGTGCAGCGGGCGCTCGTACGAACGGGGGTCGCCGTCGAAGCGGATGGGGCCGTCGGCGAGCGCGGCGACCGGCGGCAGGAAGCGCATGACCGTGCCCGCGTTGCCGACGTCGACCGTGGCGGGGCCCCGCAGGCCGGAGGGGATCACGCGCCAGGCCTCGCCGGAGCCGTCCTGGCCGGCGGCGGAGCTGGACGACACGGTCTCCTCGATGCCGACGCCCATGGCGCGCAGCGCGGCGGCCATCAGGAGGGTGTCGCGCGAGCGCAGCGGGCGGCGCAGCCAGCCCGGCTCGTGGGCGAGCGCGGCGAGCACGAGGGCGCGGTTGGTGACCGACTTCGAGCCCGGGACGTGGACCGTCGCGGCGACGGCTCCGCTCGCGTGCGGGGCTGGCCAGAGGGCGGTGTGTGTCGGGTTCACGGTCATGCCCACACTTTAGTGGCTGGCGCCGACCGCAGATCTTGATCAAATGTGGCGAAACTCAGGCGAAACAGAGAACTGGTACGGATCGGGGGGCTGCCGTGGGGTGGCCGCCGGGTGACGACCCGGCATCGCCCGCCGTCAGGCCGCGCCCACCCTGCCGTCAGGCCGCGCCCACCCCGGCGCCAGGCCGCGCCCTCGCCGTCAGGCCCTGCCCGGCCCCGTCACGCCCTGCCCGGCCCCGTCACGCCGTGACCAGCCAGCGCCCTCCGCCTATCAGCGAGCACAGCGACACGGCGTGGAACAGGAACAGCCACATCCCCGCCGGAACGTGCGTCAGCCGCGACAGCTGGTCCGCGTCGGAGTCCCCGGCCCCGCCGTGCCTGCGCTTGGCCTGCAGCTCGAAGGCGGGACGTACGCCGCCCAGCAGCAGGAACCACACCACGGTGTACGCGAAGGCGGCCTGCACGTCGGTGTCCGCGAGCCAGGAGACGCCCAGGAACACCCCGCCGGAGACGATCACGGTCAGTGCGCCGTACGCGTTGCGGATCATCACGAGCATCGCGACGAGCAGGGCGGTGGCGAGCCACAGCAGCATGGTGATGCGGCCCTCGCCCAGCAGCGCGGCGCCGCCGAGGCCGAGCAGCGGGGGCGCGGTGTAGCCCGCGGCGGCGGTGAGGATCATGCCGAGGCCGGTGGGCTTGCCGCGGCTGACGGTCAGGCCGCTGGTGTCGGAGTGCAGCCGGATGCCGTCCAGGCGGCGCCCTGTGAGCAGGGCCACCAGGCCGTGGCCGCCCTCGTGGGCGATGGTGACGGCGTTGCGGGAGACGCGCCAGACGCCGTGCGGGACGACGGCGGCGAGCGCGACGACCCCGGTGACGATCACCAGCCACTCCTCGGGCGCGGACTGCGTACCCGTCAGGCGGTCCCAGAGGTCGCTCAGGCTGGCGGAAGCGGAGGTGTGCATTGCTCGGTTGGCTCCCTGTCGTCGGCCGCGGCATGGCAGTGTGGCACGTATGTGCGGACGGTATGCATCGAGTCGTAGACCAGAGGATCTCGCGGGAATCTTTGAGATCGAGAAGTGGGAGCCGGAAGAGGCCCTGGAGCCCGACTACAACGTCGCTCCCACGAAAGAGGTCTACGCCGTCCTCGACCGTCCTCTGAGAGACGCTGAGGACCGTCGTCCGGTTCGCCAGCTCCGCAAGCTGAAGTGGGGACTCGTGCCGTCCTGGGCGAAGACGCCGGAGGGCGGCGCCCGGATGATCAACGCGCGCGCGGAGACGGTGCACGAGAAGCCGTCGTACCGCAGGGCGTTCGCGGCCCGCCGGTGCGTGCTGCCCGCGGACGGCTATTACGAGTGGGTGACCGGGCAGGCCGAGCGGGACCTGGAGGTCGAGGGCAAGAAGAAGCGGCCGCGCAAGCAGCCGTACTTCGTGACGCCGGCCGACGGGTCGGTGTTCGCCATGGCGGGTCTTTACGAGTTCTGGCGCGACAAGACGCTCCCCGACGAGCACCCCCTCGCCTGGTGGGTGACGTGCTCGGTGATCACCACGGAGGCGGAGACCACGCCGCTCGGCGTCGCCCCCAAGGAAGGCCCGCAGGCGCTCGCGGACATCCACCCGCGCATGCCGCTGATGCTGACGCCCGACCGCTGGGACGCCTGGCTCGACCCCGCCCGCACGGACGTGGACGACCTGCGCACCCTCCTCGAACCGCCCCCGCACGGGCTGATGCGGGCCTATCCCGTGTCCACGGCGGTGAGCAGTGTGAAGAACAACGGCCCGGAGCTGCTGACGGAGCTGGAGGCTCCGGAAGAGGGCACACTCTTCTGACGTGACCAAGAGCAAGTCTGTTGAAACGGTGGAGACCGGCGCCCCGGGTGCGGCGCGGATCACCTGGTACGTCGCCGAGGGCGCGCGGTTCGTCCTCGCCGCCGGCCACGGTGCCGGCGGAGGCATCGAGGCCAAGGACCTCCAGGCCCTCGCCGCCGAGCTGCCCGCGCACGGCGTGACAGTGGCCCTCGTCGAGCAGCCCTGGCGGGTGGCCGGCAAGAAGGTGGCGCCCGCGCCCAAGACCCTCGACGTCGGCTGGCGCGGCCTGTGGCCCGCGCTCACGAAGCCCGGCCTCCCGGTGATCGCGGGCGGCCGCAGCGCCGGGGCCCGGGTCGCCTGCCGCACCGCAGGCGAGCTGGGCGCGGCGGCCGTGCTCGCGCTCAGCTTCCCGCTGCACCCGCCGGGCAAGCCCGAGAAGTCCCGCGCGGACGAGCTGCTCGGCGCGGGCGTGCCCACGCTCGTCGTCCAAGGCGGCAACGATCCCTTCGGCAAGCCCGCGGAATTCCCCAAGGGAAACACGTACGACCTCGTGGAGATCCCTTTCGCGGATCACGGCTTCTCCGTACCGAAGAAAGCCGCCCTCTCGCAGGACGAAGCCGTGAAGCGCATCACGGACGCCGTCGTCAAGTGGACGGGAATGCTGAGCCCGTGACGGCTGTTGTCGCGAACAGACCACACACACTCGTTGTGCGGTACGGATCACACACGCTGTTCGTACGAGAGGGAGTCCGCCGCATGGGTTCGACCATCTGCCCGAACCGCTCCAGCGCCTCTGACCTGGAGTGGAGCGTGCTGAGCGCGCCCAAGGCCGCGCCTATTCGGGCGGCGCGCGGTGCGGGTCGTCGTCTATCCTCCGATTCGAGTGGGGTCGGCATCGATTCCACCACGTCGTTGTCGGAGGAGGTGGGTCCGGTCGCTGGGACCGACGCAGGGACCGAGCACGGCCAGTCCGAGCAGTCCGGGCAGCCGGAGGGATCCGAGGAGACCGCCGCACAGCGCACGGCCCGCTTCGAGCGGGACGCGCTGACGTTCCTCGACCAGATGTACTCGGCGGCGCTGCGCATGACGCGCAATCCGGCCGACGCGGAGGACCTGGTGCAGGAGACCTACGCGAAGGCGTACGCGTCGTTCCACCAGTTCCGCGAGGGCACCAACCTCAAGGCGTGGCTCTACCGCATCCTCACGAACACGTTCATCAACTCGTACCGCAAGAAGCAGCGCGAGCCCCAGCGCAGCGCCGCCGAGGAGATCGAGGACTGGCAGCTCGCGCGCGCCGAGTCGCACATGTCGACGGGTCTGCGCTCCGCCGAGTCGCAGGCGCTCGACCACCTGCCCGACTCGGACGTGAAGAACGCGCTCCAGGCGATCCCCGAGGAATTCCGCATCGCCGTCTATCTCGCGGACGTCGAGGGCTTTGCGTACAAGGAGATCGCGGACATCATGGGTACACCCATCGGTACGGTGATGTCCCGTCTTCACCGCGGCCGCCGCCAACTCCGCGGCATGCTCGAGGACTACGCGCGCGACCGCGGCCTGGTCCCGGCCGGTGCCGGAGAGTCGACGAACGAAGCGAAAGGCTCGGGCTCATGAGTTGCGGAGAGCCGCACGAGACTGATTGCAGTGAAGTCCTGGACCATCTCTATGAGTTCCTGGACAACGAGATGCCGGACAGTGACTGCACCAAGTTCCAGACACATTTCGAGGAGTGCTCTCCCTGCCTGGAGAAGTACGGCCTCGAGCAGGCGGTCAAGAAGCTGGTCAAGCGCTGCTGCGGCCAGGACGACGTGCCCGGTGACCTGCGCGCCAAGGTCATGGGCCGGATCGACCTGATCCGCTCAGGTCAGGCTGTGCCCGACCACGACCTGACGGCGGCGCCGGTGGACGGCACGGCCGCGCGGGCCACGGAGGCCTGACCGGGCCCCTGGGCCTGCTGAGCCGGTGGACCCGGCCGACCGGGGCCTGACCCGTCCGGCCGGATTCGTTCGGCAGTCGTTCGTTTCTCTTCTTTCTTTCGCCGTTTCTCACTCGAAGGTGCTAATTCGCGGCTGCGAGCCGTGGCATGCCCGACCCCCGTTCTAGTCTCCGGACCTGAATCGGGGAGGTGGTGGCGATTTCTTCTTGGCGCTCGGTGCCCGCGCGGGCCCGGGGGTACGTCCTGTGCGTCGCCCTCGGCGGCGCCGCCTGCGTCGCACCCGCGCTCCGCACCGACACCCGCTGGTCCGTCCTCGCGCTGCTCGCCGCCCTGTACGCCGGTGGCGAGCATGCCGTGCGCCGCGATGTCGCCGCCCGCACCTTCTTCCCCGTGCTGCTCGCCGGGATCTTCCTGCTGCCGCCCGCCGCGGCCGCGCTCGTCGCCGTCCCCGGGGCGCTGTGCGCCCGCGTGGAGCGGCAGCCGCGCGGGCTGCGCCGCATCTGGCGCGCGGCACAGCTCGCCCTTGCCGCCTGGGCCTCCGGGCACGCGTACGCCGCGCTCGGCGGGCCCGTCGCGGCCTCGGCGCCCGATTTTCCGTACGTCCTGCTGCCCGCCGCGGCCGCCGTGCTCGCGTTCGCCGGGGTGCTGAGCGTGCTCGACGGCGGGATCCTCGTGACGGCGGAGCGGGTGCCCGCGCGGATGGCCTGGCGCGGGCTGCTGCCCCGGTCGCTCGCGCCCGTCGCCGTGCACGGGCTCGCCGGGCTGATGATGGCGGTGCTCTGGTCCAGCCCCTACGGGCCGCCCGCCGCGCTCCTCGTGCTGCTCCCGATGGGCGTCTCCTGCTGGGTGTTCGAGCAGTACCACCGCGAGCGGTCCGCCCATCAGGCCACCATCCGCGCGCTCGTGCAGGCCGTCGACCTCAAGGACCGCTACACCCGCGGGCACAGCGAGCGGGTCGGCCGCGCCTCCGTGCTGATCGCGCGCGAACTCGGCATGGACGACGAGCGCGTGGAAGTGCTGCGCTTCGCCGGGATCCTGCACGACGTCGGCAAACTCGGCGTCCCCACGCGGCTGTTGCGCAAGGACGGCCCGCTGACCGCCCAGGAGCGCCGGGTGATCGAGCTGCACCCCGAGTACGGACACGAGATGGTCCGCGGCATCGGCTTCCTCGGCGAGGCGCGCGCGGCGATCCTGCATCATCACGAACGCATCGACGGCAGCGGATACCCCTACGGTCTGACGGGCACTCACATCCCGGAATCCGCACGGGTGGTGGCCGTCGCCGACGCCTTCGACGCGATGACGTCCACCCGCTCCTACCGCCGCGCCCGCCCCGTCCCGGCCGCCCTGGCCGAACTGGAACGGTGCGCCGGGGCGCAGTTCGACGCGGCGATGGTGGGGGCGCTGGTGCGGGCGCTCGACCGTTACGGGTGGGACTCGGAGGTCACGGCTGGGGACGGCGGGGCGGAGGTGGCGCCTGAGGGCTTGCCCGCGGCCGTGGGCCACGAGGTTCCCGGGGCCGTGCCGGACCACGCCCCCCAAGCCCTGGCCGATCTCCCCCCGACGTACCGCCCCGCCCGGCGGTGAGCCCGCGCTCCGGTAAGCCCTCGTCCGCCTCTGCCGCCGTGCCGGTCCTCGTCCGTGTCGCCGCCGCCCTTCTCGCCGCCGGGGCGCTCGGGGCGACCCTGTGGCGTGGGGCCGAGGAGCCCGGGATCGCGTTGGCCTTCGGGGTGCTCATAGCCGTGGGGGAGCTGGCGCGGTGGGGGAGCGGGGGGCAGCGGGAGCCCGCGCCGCTCGGCTCCGCGGGCGCCCTCGCGTACGCCCTGCTCGGCGAGTGCGGCGAGCAGCCCACGCACCACGGCGTCCTCCAGGTCGTCGCCGTCGTCGTCGCGGCGGGCCTGGTCGGGGCCGTGCCGCACGTGGCGGTGGGCCGCGGCCCCTCCCCCGACCACCTGGCCCGCCGGGTGCTCGCCGTCGGCTTCGCCGCGCTGTGCTTCCAACCCCTGTACAACTCCGGCCAGTTGGCGGCCCTGGCCGGGCACGGGCCCGGGTACGCCGTCGTCATCGTGACGCTCCTCGCGCTCACCGCGCTGTGCGACGCCGTGCTCGCCGCCGCCATGGCGCACGCCCGGTTGGGGTGGCCGTTCGGGCCGTTGCTGCGGGAGGAGCTGCGGGGCATGTCCGGCATCGGGTCGGCCGTGTGCGCGACGGGGGCGGTGATGGCGCTCGGCGTCGCCGTGGCCGGGCTGTGGGCGCTGCCCGTCTTCAGCCTCCCGCTGCTCCTCACCCAACTGGCCTTCCGCCGGTACGCGGCCGTACGCACCACCTACCGCCAGACCATCGCCTCCCTCGCCCGCGCCACCGAGATCGCCGGCTACACCCCCGCGGGCCACGCCCGCCGCGTCGCCGACCTCAGCCGCGCCGTCGGCCGCGACCTCGGCCTCTCCGGGCCCGACCTGGGCGTCCTGGAGTGCGCCGCCCTGATGCACGACATCGGCCAGCTCTCCCTCGTCGACCCCGTCCCCGCGGGCGCCACCGCCGCCCTGCCGGAGGCCGAGCAGCGCCGCATCGCCCTGCTCGGCGGCGCCGTCGTACGCCAGACAGGCGTCGCCGCGGACGTCGCGGTGGTCGTGGAGCGCCAGGCCGATCCGTACCGCGACCAGCCGCTCACCGCACGCATCGTGCGCGTCGCCAACGCGTACGACGAGATGGCGAGGGAACAAGGACCACAAGGGCCCCTCACCGCCCTGGAGCGGCTGCGCCTGGCCACCGGCCGCGACTACCAGCCGGAGGTCGTGGAGGCACTCGCGCGGGTGCTCGCGCGGGGCAGGGGGAGGCCCGGGGAACGGCGGGGTGCCGGGGGTCCCTCCGGGGGCCCGGCCACCGGTCCCGCCGAGGGCCCGTACGGGAGCCCGTCCGAGGGTCCGGTCGAGGGCCTGTACGAGGGGCCGGTCGAGGGCTCGTACAAAAGCCCGTACAAGGGTCCTTCCGAGGGCCCCGCCACGGGCTCCTCCGAGGCCGTTCGCAAGGGTCCCGCGGGGGAGCGCGGGTGATGGCTGCGGGGCGTGCGCACAAGGCCGTCTGACCCTGCCCTCACCTGGGTAACCCATGGGTAATGAGCGGCCGTCCGACGGTCCGTGGTTGGATGCGAAGGAAGCGCGAAAGCGCGGCAGCAGGGCAGCGGGGAAACCCCGACAAGAGCTGGCAGGCGGGAATCGTGAGGATCTTCGGCAAGGGACGGCACCGGCCCTCCGCCTCCTGGCGGCAGGCCACCGACCGGGCGTTCACGCTCATCGGCGACGGCCGCTACGAGGACGCGGGCGCGCTCCTGACACGCGCCGCCGATCTCGAACCCTGGCTGTCCGAGTCCTGGTTCAACCTCGCCCTCCTGCACAAGTTCCGGCACGACTGGGAGCAGGCGCGGGCCGCGGGCCTCAGGGCCGTCGCGCTGCTCGACCGCTCCGCGGGCGCGCCGGACTGGTGGAACGTCGGCATCGCGGCGACCGCCCTCCAGGACTGGCCGCTGGCCCGCCGCGCCTGGCAGGCGTACGGCCTGAAGGTGCCCGGCGGCGTCGCCGCCACCGGTGAGCCGATGGGCATGGAGCTGGGCAGCGCGGCCGTGCGGCTCTCGCCGGAGGGCGAGGCGGAGGTCGTGTGGGGGCGTCGGCTCGATCCGGCGCGGATAGAGGTCCTCTCCATCCCGCTGCCGTCCTCCGGGCGGCGCTGGGGCGAGGTCGTCCTGCACGACGGGGTGCCGCACGGCGAGCGGACCACGGCCGCCGGGCACGCGTACCCCGTCTTCGACGAGATCGAGCTGTGGGCGCCCTCGCCGGTGCCCACCTGGGTGGTGCTCCTGGAGGCCGCCACCGAGGAGGACCGGGACGCCCTGGAGCGGCTCGCCGCCGACGCCGGGTTCGCCGCCGAGGACTGGTCGTCGTCCGTGCGGCTGCTGTGCCGGATGTGCTCGGAGTCGCGGATGCCGAGCGACGAGGGGGACGGGGAGCATCTGGACCCCCACGACCACAGTGAGCCGGGTCATCCCGGGCCGCTGGGGCACCGGAGCCCGGGGGCGCTGTGGGTGCCCGAGCGCGAGTGCGGGATCGCCGCGCCTGCGGGGCTTGTACGGGGGCTCCTCGACGGATGGGTCGCCGACAGCCCGGACTCCCGCGATTGGCGGGACCTCGAGGAAGTCTGCTGAGGCCCTTGAGCCGGCGGTCGGCGGGGTGAGGGACGCCCGTCCGGCGAGTGTGGACGCCGTACCCTGTACGGGCACCACAGGCAGCGGTTCCCAGGAAGAAGGCATACGGCGGACATGGCGCAGGACACTGAGCAGAGTTACACGGGTGGAGTGCTCCCGGTCGACGACGAGGGCTTCGTCATCGACACGGAGGACGCCGAGGAGCGCGAGACGGCCTACCGCGAGCGCGGCACGTCCCGGCCGATCACGGTCGTCGGCAACCCGGTCCTGCACAAGGAGTGCAAGGACGTCACCGCCTTCGACGACGAGCTGGCGAAGCTCGTCGACGACATGTTCGCCACCCAGCGCGTCGCGCAGGGCGTGGGCGTGGCCGCCAACCAGGTCGGCGTCGACCTGAAGGTCTTCGTCTACGACTGCATGGACGACGAGGGCGTCCGGCACGTGGGCGTGGTGTGCAACCCCGTGCTCCAGGAGCTGCCCGCCGACCGGCGCAGCCTCGACGACTCGGGCGAGGGCTGCCTTTCCGTGCCCACCGCCTACGCCCCGCTGGCCCGCCCCGACTACGCGGTCGTCACCGGCCAGGACGAGCAGGGCAACCCCATCAAGGTGCGCGGCAACGGCTACTTCGCCCGCTGCCTCCAGCACGAGACGGACCACCTGTACGGGTACCTGTACATCGACCGCCTCTCCAAGCGGGAGCGCAAGGACGCGCTGCGGCAGATGGAAGAAGGCACACCGCGCTACCCCGTGGTGCCGAATGACTGATCTGCGCCACGAATGAGGCGCGCGGGAAGCGCGTGACAGCAGCGGCCCCTGGTCGGGGAACACCCCACTGACCAGGGGCCGTTGGCGTACCCGCTCAGAACCAGACAGGACTAGCCCACGATCGGCCGCCGGTGATCCATATTCGGTCACGTAAGGGGATGTTCTCGGCATGCTGGGGTAGTGAATGGCGCAAATCTGTTCCCTGAACGGTCAGTTGTGGTGCTGAATGGAAAGCGCGGGGATACGCAACGGCGCGCGCCCGGCACGGCGGGAGGGGCGTGGGTCCTCAAGCGGTCGAGAGGGGTTTGTTCGTGCCTGCTTCCTCACACAGCACTTCGCAGTCGGACCGGACGGCAGCGGTACCGACAGGGCTACCGGCATATGCGGCGGAACGCGTCCCGCGGCAACGCCGGAAGCCCGCAGGGCCGATGCGTCCGGCCGTTCGAACACGAGTGGTATCCGTACCGCCCGCACTGGCCCTTCCGGTGGTGGAGTCGGAGTTTCCCCGGCATCTGCATCCGTATTGGCCAAAGCTTCAGGAGAACTCGCGGGCATGGCTCCTGGAAAAGCGGCTCATGCCCCCCGACAAGGTCGCGGCATATGCCGACAGCCTTTGCTACACCGACCTGGTCGCCGGGTACTACATCGGCGCCCCCGACGAACTGCTCGACGCCATCGCCGACTTGAGCTCCTGGTTCTTCGGCTGGGACGACCGGCACGACCGCGACGCGGTGCACGGCAGGACGGCACAGTGGCGGCGGCTGTGCCAGGGCCTGCACGCGACCCTGAAGCACCCGCGACAGCACCTGGGCCACCCGGACCCACTGGTCGCGGGCTTCGCGGACTGTGTCGTCAGGCTCTCTTCGCACCTCGGGCCGCGCTGGAACGCGCGCTTCGCCCGGCACTTCCACCCGGTGATCGACGCGTACGACCACGAGTTCGGCAACCGGCGCACCGGGACCGTCCCTGGCGTCGAGGCGTACGTGGAACTGCGCCGGCTCACCTTCGCGCACTGGGTCTGGATCGATCTGCTCGAACCCACCGCGCGCTGCGAATTGCCGGACGCCGTGCGGAAACACCCGGCCTATCGCGCCGCGGCGCTCGCGACGCAGGATTTCTCCGCCTGGTACAACGACCTCTGCTCGCTTCCGAAGGAGCTCGCGGGGGACGAGGTGCACAACCTCGGGATATCCCTCATCCAGCACGAGGGACTTTCGCTGGAACAGGCGGTCGCGGAAGTCCACCGGCGGGTCGGTGACTGCGTCGGCGACTTTCTCGCAGTGGAGCCGGAAGTCCTCCGGCTTGCCGACGGATTGGACGACGGAAGCGCGGAGGGAAGGAAAGTGAGCGCCGCGCTGCAATCGTGCGTCTTCAATATGCGGAACTGGTTCAGTTCCGTGTACTGGTTCCATCACGAATCCGGCAGGTATCGCGTCGACAGTTGGATCGACCGGACCCTCCCGCCGTACGTCTCCGACGCGGCGGCCCCCGAATTCTCCGAAATCGAACTGGCAGAAAACAATCCCTCTGGTGGTGAAGAATGACCGTTGAATCCGCCGCGTCCGCGATACCCGCGACCGCCGCTCCCGAACGGCTCCGCATTCCGCCCGTCGTCCAGGGCGGAGCACCACTTCTCGGCCACGCGTGGAACCTCGTGCGTGATCCTCTAGGATTCCTGGCCGCCCTGCGTGACCACGGCGATCTCGTCAGGATCAGGCTCGGACCCAAGACCGCGTACGCGGTGTGCGATCCGAAACTGGTCGGCGAGATGCTGAAGAGCACCGACTACATCGTCGGCGGGCCGCTCTGGGACACCCTGGGTGTCCTGCTCGGCAAGGGCGTCGCGACCAGCAACGGCCCGCTGCACCGGCGCCAGCGCCGCATGATGCAGCCCGCCTTCAGGCCCGAGCGCATCGCCGACTACGCCAGAGTGATGGAGGAGGAGGCACAGGCGACGGCGGCCCGCTGGGACCACGGCAGCACGGTGGACGTCAGCGCGGAGATGTTCCGCACCGCGGTGCGGATCGTGTCCCGCTCGCTCCTGGAAGTCGAGTCGATCGGTGAGAAGGCGGACCGCATCAGCGATTCGCTGCACACCGTCTTCGAAGGCCTCTACCGCCGTATGGTCCTCTCCGTCGGCCCGCTCTACCGGGTGCCGACGCCCGCCAACCGGCGCTTCGCACGCGCGCTTGCCGATCTGCACGCGCTCGTCGACGAGATCATCGCCGAACGCCGCGCCCTCGGTAACGGCTCGGAACAGGACCTCCTTGCCGTATTGCTCGGCGCCCGCGACGAATCGGGGCAGCCGCTGACGGATCAGGAGATCCACGACCACGTCGTCTCGCTGGTGGTGGCGGGAGCGGAGAATGTCGCGTCCACGCTGGCTTGGACGTTCCATCTGCTCACCGAACACCCCGACCAGGAAAGGCGGTTGGTTGAAGAGGTAATGTCCGTGACGGGGGGACGCCCGGTCGCCTTCGCCGATCTCGGGCGGCTGCCGCACACACGCAATGTCGTCACGGAGGCGATGCGTATACGGCCGGCCGCGTGGATTTTCACGCGCCGCTCGGTGGCCGAGACCGGTCTGGGCGGCTATCGCATTCCGGCCGACGCGGACATCGTCTACAGCGTGTACGCGATGCAACGCGATCCGCGTTCGTTCGAGCGGCATCTGGAGTTCGACCCGGACCGGTGGAATCCGGAACGCGCCGCGAGCGTACCGGAGTTCGCGATGATGCCGTTCAGCGTCGGCAACCGTAAGTGCCCCGGCGATCACTTCAGTCTGGCCGAGCTCACCCTCATCCTGGCCACCGTCCTGCCGAAGTGGCGCCTTTCCCGGTCCGAGCGGACCGACACGGGCACCAAGGTCGGCATCACGCTGCACCCCAAGAAGCTGGTGCTGCGGGCCGAGCGGCGCTGACCGCGCGCCCGGTGCCGGCTCCCGCCCCCGTTCAGGCGGCCGAGTCGGCCCCGGGCCCACGGAACGTACGCCGATACGCGTTCGGCGTGGTCCCGAGCGCGCGGACGAACTGATGGCGCAGCGCGGCCGCGTTGCCGAAACCGGCGAGGCCCGCGACCGCGTCCACCGTCTCGTCCGTCGTCTCGAGCAACTCCTGCGCGCGCAGCAGGCGTTGGCGCAGCAGCCAGCGGTAGGGCGTGGTGCCCGTCTCCTGCTGGAAGCGGCGGGCGAAGGTGCGGGGCGACATGTGGGCGCGGGCGGCGAGCCGGTCGACGGCCTGCTCCTGGTCGAGATGGCGCTCCATCCACGCGAGGACCTCGCCCACGGTGTCGCACCGGGTGCGCGGCAGCGGCCGCTCGATGTACTGGGCCTGGCCGCCGTCGCGGTGCGGCGGGACGATCATCCGGCGCGCGATGGCGTTGGCGACCTCCATGCCGTTCTCCCTGCGGACCAGGTGCAGGGCGGCGTCGATGCCCGCGGCGGTGCCCGCGGAGGTGATGACCGGGTCCTCGTCGACGTACAGCACATCCGGCTCGACGATCGCGCGCGGATAGCGTCGCATCAGCTCCTCGGCGTGCCGCCAGTGCACGGCGCACCGCCGCCCGTCGAGCAGCCCGGCCGCGGCGAGCACGAAGGCGCCGGTGCAGACGCTGAGCACCCGGGTGCCGCGGTCGGTGGCGCGGCGCAGGGCGTCGAGCAGGTCGGGCGGGAAGTCCCGGGTGACGTAGGAGTCGCCCGCAGGGACGGTGATGAGGTCGGCCTCTTCGAGCCGGTCGAGGCCGTGCGCGGTGGTGATCGTGTACCCGGCGTGGGTGGAGAGCACCGGACCCTCGGCGGAGGCGACGGCGAAGTCGTACACCGGCAGCCCCTCGTCGCTGCGGTCGAGGCCGAACACCTCGGAGACGACGCCGAGTTCGAAGGGATGCACGCCGTCGAGCACGACGGCGGCCACGTTGGTCAGCATGGAGCCAGTGTGCCGCGTCCCTGGCAGGAAATCGAGGGTGTGCGACAGTTCTGCCACTCACGGCGAAGGACGGCCGGCGCGAGAGTGGATGTCATGAACGCACACGACGCACTCAACACGCTGGCCGTCCTCGGAGTCTTCCTGCTCATGGCCCTGCCGTCACTGATCGGCCACGCGCACGACCGGCGGATCGACCGCCAGCTGCGCGACGCCGAGCGCGGGCCGGGCCCCGAGCCGGGGTCCGGCCCGGAGCCGGGCCGGACCCTCGCGGCTCAGAACTCGTCGTCGAAGGAGACCGAGCCCTCCACGGCGACCTGGTACGCCGACGGGCGCCGCTCGAAGAAGTTGGTCAGCTCCTGAACGCCCTGCAGCTCCATGAACGAGAAGGGGTTCTCGGAGCCGTACAGCGCGGGGAAGCCCAGGCGCACGAGCCGCTGGTCGGCGACGCACTCCAGGTACTGGCGCATCGACTCGGTGTTCATGCCCGGCAGACCGTCGCCGCACAGGTCGCGTCCGAACTGCAGCTCCGCGTCGACGGCCTCCCTCAGCATGTCCGTGACCTGCTGCTGAAGCTCGTCGTCGAAGAGGTCCGGCTCCTCCTTGCGGACGGTGTCCACGACCTCGAACGCGAAGTTCATGTGCATGGTCTCGTCGCGGAACACCCAGTTGGTGCCGGTGGCCAGGCCGTGCAGCAGGCCGCGGCTGCGGAACCAGTAGACGTACGCGAAGGCGCCGTAGAAGAACAGCCCCTCGATGCACGCCGCGAAGCAGATCAGGTTGAGCAGGAAACGACGGCGGTCGGCCTTCGTCTCCAGCCGGTCGAGCTTCTCGACCTCGTTGATCCACTTGAAGCAGAACTGCGCCTTCTCGCGGATGGAGGGGATCTCCTCGACCGCGTCGAACGCGGCCGCGCGGTCGTCCGGGTCGGGGAGGTAGGTGTCGAGCAGCGTCAAGTAGAACTGGACGTGCACGGCCTCCTCGAAGAGCTGACGGCTCAAGTAGAGCCGCGCCTCGGGGGAGTTGATGTGCTTGTAGAGCGTAAGCACCAGGTTGTTGGAGACGATCGAGTCGCCGGTCGCGAAGAACGCGACCAGGCGGCCGATCATGTGCTGCTCACCGGGCGTGAGCTTGGCGAGGTCGGCGACGTCCGAGTGGAGGTCGACCTCTTCCACGGTCCAGGTGTTCTTGATCGCGTCGCGGTAGCGCTCGTAGAAGTCCGGGTAGCGCATGGGCCGCAGGGTCAGTTCGAAGCCCGGGTCGAGCAGGTTCTTGTCACTCATGATTACTGGCATGCCTCGCAGGACTCGGGGTTTTCCAGGGAGCAGGCGATCGCGTCCGGGTCGCTCACCTGCTGGGGGACGGGGGCCGGGGCAGCGGCGGCGGCCGAACCACCCGCCGCGCGGGCGATGCGCGTCGCCGGGCGCGAACGCAGGTAGTACGTGGTCTTCAGGCCGCGCTGCCAGGCGTAGGCGTACATCGAGGAGAGCTTGCCGATGGTCGGCGTCTCCAGGAACAGGTTCAGGGACTGCGCCTGGTCCAGGAACGGCGTGCGGTCGGCGGCCATGTCGATGAGCCCGCGCTGCGGGATCTCCCAGGCCGTGCGGTACAGCTCGCGCACGTCCGCGGGCACCCAGGTGAAGCCCTGCACCGAGCCGTTGGACTCACGCAGCGCCTCACGGGTCTGCGCGTCCCACACGCCGAGCCGCTTCAGCTCGTCCACCAGGTAGGAGTTGACCTGGAGGAACTCGCCGGACAGCGTCTCGCGCTTGAAGAGGTTGGAGACCTGCGGCTCGATGCACTCGTACACGCCCGCGATGGACGCGATGGTGGCGGTCGGCGCGATGGCGAGGAGCAGCGAGTTGCGCATGCCGGTGACGGCGATACGTTCCCGCAGCGCCGCCCACCGCTCGGGCCAGGTCAGCTCGACGCCGTAGTGGTCGGGGTGCAGGACGCCGCGCGCGGTGCGGGTCTTCTCCCAGGCGGGGAGCGGGCCGTTGCGCTCGGCGAGGTCGGCGGACGCCTCGTACGCGGCGAGCATGACGCGCTCGGCGATGCGCGTGGAAAGCGCGCGCGCCTCGGGCGAGTCGAAGGGCAGCTTCAGTTGGAAGAAGACGTCCTGCAGGCCCATCGCGCCCAGGCCCACGGGCCGCCACTTGGCGTTGGAGCACCCGGCCTGCTCGGTCGGGTAGAAGTTGATGTCCACCACGCGGTCGAGGAAGGTGACGGCCGTGCGCACGGTGGCGTCGAGCCGCTCCCAGTCGATGTCGCCCGCCGCGGTGTCCACGAACGCGCCGAGGTTCACCGAACCCAGGTTGCAGACGGCCGTCTCGCCGTCGTCCGTGACCTCCAGGATCTCCGTGCAGAGGTTGGAGGAGTGGACGGTGTGGCCGGGCTCGGCCGTCTGGTTGGCCGTGCGGTTGGCGGTGTCCTTGAAGGTCATCCAGCCGTTGCCGGTCTGCGCGAGGGTGCGCATCATGCGGCCGTACAGGTCACGGGCGGGGATGGTCTTCTGCGCGAGACCGGCCGCCTCCGCCTTCTTGTACGCGGCGTCGAACTGCTCGCCCCACAGGTCGACGAGCTCGGGCACGTCGGCCGGGGAGAACAGCGACCACGGCTGGTCGGCGGCGACGCGGCGCATGAACTCGTCCGGGATCCAGTGCGCCAGGTTCAGGTTGTGGGTACGCCGGGCGTCCTCGCCGGTGTTGTCCCGCAGCTCCAGGAACTCCTCGATGTCGGAGTGCCACGTCTCCAGGTAGACCGCGGCGGCGCCCTTGCGGCGGCCGCCCTGGTTCACGGCGGCGACGGAGGCGTCGAGCGTCTTCAGGAACGGCACGATGCCGTTGGAGTGCCCGTTGGTGCCGCGGATCAGCGAGCCGCGCGAGCGGATGCGGGAGTACGAGAGCCCGATGCCGCCGGCGTGCTTGGAGAGCCGGGCGACCTGGTGGTACCGGTCGTAGATGGAGTCCAGCTCGTCGAGCGGCGAGTCCAGGAGGTAGCAGGACGACATCTGCGGGTGCCGGGTACCGGAGTTGAAGAGCGTCGGCGAGGACGGCAGGTAGTCCAGACGGCTCATCAGACGGTAGAGCGCGGCGACCTCGTCGAGCGCCCGCACCGAGTCGTCCTCGGCGAGACCGGCGGCCACGCGCAGCATGAAGTGCTGCGGCGTCTCGACGACCTTGCGGGTGATCGGGTGGCGCAGCAGGTAGCGGCTGTGCAGCGTACGAAGGCCGAAGTAGCCGAAGCGGCGGTCGGCGCCGTCGGCGAGCGCGTCCTCCACGAGAGAGTCGAGGCGCTCCGCGTGCAGGGTGGTGAACTCGGCGGTGCGGTCCGCGATCAGGCCCTCGCGGTGGCCCACGGCGACCGAGTCGGAGAACGACGTGACGCCCTGTGAGGCGGCTTCCTCACGAATGCCGATGGTCAGGAGCCGGGCGGCGAGCCGGGAGTAGGCAGGGTCCTCGGAGATGAGTCCGGCGGCCGCCTCCGTCGCGAGCTCCCGCAGCTCAGCCTCGTCGGCCTTCGCCGAGCGGCCGCGCAGCGCGGCGGCGGCGACCCGGCCGGGGTCGGCGTCGGGGAGGTCGACGGTGAGGTCGGTCAGGGTGCGCAGCAGCGCGGTGCCTGGACCGTCGGTGGTCGGCGCGGCCTGCTGGGGCTCAGTCTGCTGGCCGGCCTGCGCCGGCTTCTGCTGGGCCTGCGCTGACGCGGGTTCGGCGGGCGCGATGGTCACGTGGTGCTCTCCCTCGCTCGGCTCTGGGCCTTGGGAGAGCGGCACGGCGCGGCTGCGCCCGCGCAGGGGCGACTCCGCGTCCACCAACCCATTCCTCGAGGCCCGGACGTCTCGGCACCCGGACCGGACGATCCGGGTACGCCGTCGGCAGGTCGTCGGACTCACCGGCACATCGTGTGGCGCGAACGCCCAAATCCGTACCAGTACACCGTTGCGGGACAGTTCCGGACTTGCACCGGATTCCCCTGCGGCGACAGCGAGCACGAGCATACATCTTGTGTTCGGTGACGCGAGGCAGGCCCACATGTTGTGTCGGGTGTGTTGCGCGCCACCCTGAGGCACGGCCCGGGGCGCGCACGACGAACGGGCCGCCGATCGCGTCGGCGGCCCGTGTCACGTACGGGGATCCCCTGAAGTGGGTGTGGGAAAAGAGTACTGGCTCAGTGGCCCGAGCCCGCGCCCACCTTCGGCAGTTCGGCCGCCACGCCCTTGTCTCCGGCGTCGGCGGTGTAGTCCTCCGGGGAGGTCTCGTCGATGCCCTCGGGGGCGTTGAAGGCCTTCAGGGCGAAGGTGAGGACGACGGTCACGACGACGTTCAGGACGAAGGCCGTCAGGCCGATGTAGCCGATCTCACCGATGCCCGGGATCTCCTCGGACGAGCCGCCGAAGTGCTTCTGCGACGGCGAGGCGACTCCGTACGCGGCGACCGTGCCGTAGACCATGCCGACCGCCCAGCCCGCGAGCAGCGCCCAGCGGTGGAACCAGCGCGTGAACAGGCCGCCGACAAGCGCGGGCATGGTCTGCAGGATCCAGATGCCGCCCAGGAGCTGGAAGTTGATGGCGACCGTTTTGTCCATGGTGAGCACGAAGGCGAGCGCGCCGACCTTCACAAGGAGCGAGACCAGCTTGGAGACCTTGGTCTCCTGTGCCGGGGTCGCGTCCGGTTTGATGAAGTCCTTGTAGATGTTGCGGGTGAAGAGATTCGCGGCCGCGATGGACATGATGGCCGCAGGCACGAGCGCGCCGATGCCGATCGCCGCGAACGCGACACCCGTGAACCAGTCCGGGAACATGTCCTCGAAGAGCTGCGGGATCGCCAACTGCCCGTTCTCGACCTTGACCCCGGCCGCGATCGCCATGAAGCCGAGCAGCGCGAGCAGGCCGAGCATCAGCGAGTACAGCGGCAGGATGGTGGTGTTGCGGCGGATCACGTCGCGGCTGCGCGAGGACAGCGTCGCGGTGATCGAGTGCGGATACATGAACAGCGCGAGCGCGGAGCCGAGCGCCAGGGTCGCGTACGTCCAGGTCCCCGCGTCGCCGGGCACGAGCGCGCCGACCGGTTTCCCGGTGGCCTCGTTCGTCGCGGAGAACTTCTCGTTGGCCGCCCGGAAGATCTCGTCGAAGCCGCCGAGCTTGATCGGGATGTAGATGATGGCCACCGCGATCACGATGTAGATCAGGGTGTCCTTCACGAATGCGATCAGCGCGGGGGCCCGCAGTCCGGACGAGTACGTGTACGCGGCGAGCACACCGAAGGCGATGAGCAGCGGCAGGTCCTTGATGAACCAGTTGGTGTCCTCGCCGCCGCCGACGCCCATCACGTCCAGGACGGCCTGGATGCCGACCAGTTGGAGCGCGATGTACGGCATGGTCGCGAGGATGCCGGTGACGGCCACCGCGAGCGACAGGCCCTTGGAGCCGAAGCGGCCCCGGACGAAGTCCGAGGTGGTGACGTACCCGTGCTTGTGCGAGACGGACCACAGGCGGGGCAGGAACGTGAAGATCAGCGGGTAGACGAGGATCGTGTACGGCACCGCGAAGAAGCCGGCCGCGCCCGCCGCGTAGATCGCCGCCGGGACGGCCACGAAGGTGTAGGCGGTGTAGAGGTCGCCGCCGAGCAGGAACCAGGTCACCCAGGTGCCGAACGACCGGCCGCCCAGGCCCCATTCGTCGAGGCTCTGCTCGTTCTCGGCCCTGCGCCAGCGGGACGCCAGGAAGCCCATGACGGTGACCGCGAGGAAGAAGAAGATGAAGACGGCGAGCGCGACGCCGTTGACGCCGTCGTTCACCGGGACGCCCCTTCCTTGAGGAGGTCCGCGCGGGCCTTGCGGCCGCGCTGGTCACGCTGCCACAGCTTGTACGCGATCATCGTGAGCACGGTCGATATGAGCACCCAGAGCATCTGGTACCAGTAGAAGAACGGGATGCCGATGAAGGCCGGGTCGACCTTGGCGTAGGAGCTCACCCAGAGCATCGCCACGAAGGGCGCCACGAGACAGAGGGCGATGACCACGCGGACCGGCGTGACCACCGGTGGACTCACTTCAGGCGCATCAGGCACTTCAGGCGCATCCGGCATGGCGCGGCTCCCGTTCGCTCACTTGTCCCGTTCTTAACGTTCGGGAAATCTAAGCGACCGGTCTCGCGGTACGGAACCCCTGTCCGTATAACGGACGGGTACCGGAAGTGTGCGTGTGCCTGCGCAGTTGTGCCTGCTCAGCAGCAACGGAAGCCCTGCCGTGGGTCCGACTCCTGCCGGTCCGTCCGCATCCGCTCGAAGGCTCTGCGGCTCGGCACGGTGGCGGCCGGGTGGTCTTTGCGTACGTGTGCCACGTACCGCTCGTACGCGGACTCGTCGGTCAACTCCCTTACGTACCAACGCATCCAGCGTGCAGCGCGCCGCAGCGCCGCGGTCATGACGAGTCCCCGGGAGCCGCGGGCGCGGTCGACGCCGCGGCCAGCTCCGTCTTCTCCTCCTTGGTCGCGAAGAGACCGGCGGGCGCCACCGTCTTCGACTCCACGAACGGCGCCTCGCTCAGCTTCGACGACAGCGGATCGCGGACGTGCCGGACGCAGATGCGGATCGCGTCGGCGATGACGATCACGATGAGGAGCGCGAGGGCGGCCGAAAGGATGCCGTCCACCGTGGAGTTGGTGACGACGGTGTGCATGTCGTCCATCGACTTGGCGGGCGGCAGGACCTTGCCGTCGTCGATGGCGTCCTGGTAGATCGAGCGCTGCTTGAAGAAGCCGACGCGCGGGTCGCTGGAGAACACCTTCTGCCAGCTCGCGGTGAGCGTCACCGTGGCGTCCCAGGCGAGCGGGATCCCGGTGATCCAGGCCCACTTGAGGCGTCCGGACTTCACCAGGAGGGTGGTGCAGACGGCGAGCGCGACGGCAGCGAGGAGCTGGTTGGCGATGCCGAAGATCGGGAAGAGCTGGTTGATGCCGCCGAGCGGCTCGTGCACGCCGACCCAGAGGAAGTAGCCCCAAAGCCCGGTCACGACGGCGCTGGTGATGACGAGGCCCGGCTTCCAGCTGATGTTCTTGAAGGGCTTGTAGACGTTGCCCAGCATGTCCTGGAGCATGAAGCGGCCCACGCGGGTGCCCGCGTCGAGCGCGGTGAGGATGAACAGCGCCTCGAACATGATCGCGAAGTGATACCAGAAGGCCTTCAGCGAGCCGCCGGTGACCTTGGAGAAGATCTCCGAGACGCCGATCGCGAGGGTGGGCGCGCCGCCCGTGCGGGAGAGCAGCGAACTCTCCTCCACGTTCTTGGCGGCCTGTGCCAAGTCCTCGGGGGAGATGGTGTATCCGAAGCCCGCGACGGCCTTCGACGCCTCCTGGACGGTGTCGCCGACGACGCCCGCGGGCGCGTTCATCGCGAAGTAGAGCCCCGGGTCGATGATGGACGCGGCCACCAGGGCCATGATCGCCACGGCCGACTCCATCAGCATGGAGCCGTACCCGATCATCCGGACCTGCGTCTCCTTCTGGATCATCTTCGGCGTCGTACCGGAGGAGATCAGCGCGTGGAAGCCGGAGAGCGCGCCGCACGCGATGGTGATGAAGACGAAGGGGAAGAGCGAGCCTGCGAAGACGGGACCGTCGCCGCGCGAGGCGAAGTCGGTGACCGGGTCCATCTTCAGCGTCGGCAGGGTGATGATCACGCCGAGCGCGAGCAGCACGATGGTGCCGATCTTCATGAAGGTCGACAGGTAGTCGCGCGGCGCGAGCAGCATCCACACCGGCAGGATCGAGGCGATGAAGCCGTACGCCACCAGCCAGATCACCAGCGTCGACGGCGCGAGCGTGAACGCCTCCGCCCATGACGACTCCGCCACCCAGCGGCCCGCGATCAGCGCGAACAGCAGCAGCGAGACACCGATGAGCGAGACCTCGCTGACCCGGCCCGGCCGCAGGATCCGCAAGTAGAAGCCCATGAACAGTGCGATCGGGATCGTCATCGCGATGGAGAAGGTGCCCCACGGCGACTCGGCGAGCGCGTTCACGATCACCAGGGCGAGCACCCCGAGCAGGATGATCATGATGGCGAAGGCGGCGAACAGCGCCGCGGCGCCGCCGAACGGGCCGATCTCGTCCCGCGCCATCTGCCCGAGCGAGCGGCCGTCCCGGCGGGTGGAGAAGAACAGGACCACCATGTCCTGCACGGCCCCCGCGAAGATCACTCCCGCGATGATCCAGATCGTGCCCGGCAAATAGCCCATCTGGGCGGCGAGCACAGGACCGACCAGCGGCCCGGCGCCCGCGATGGCCGCGAAGTGGTGGCCGAGCAGCACGCGCCGGTCGGTCGGGTGGTAGTCGATGCCGTTGTCGAGCCGCTCGGCGGGGGTGGCCCGGCGCTTGTCGACCTTCAGGACCTTGTACGCGATGAACTTCGAGTAGAAGCGGTAGGCGATGGCGTACGAGCCGAGCGCGGCGGCCACCATCCAGGCGGCGGACACCTCCTCGTCCCGGGAGAGCGCGAGTACGGTCCAGCCCGCGGCGCCCACCAGGGCCACGACTGACCACAGGGCGATGCTCTTGGGGTTCGCTGTGCGCACGGGGCCGTCCTCCCGTTCACGTATCTGCGGTGACGGGAGGACGGTAGGACAGGAAAGTGATCTGCGCTACGGGGCGGACGGGACTGGGCCCGTACGAGGGGGTGGCGAACGCTTTGCCGGCTCAGTCCTGAGGGCTTGTCGGCTCAGTCCTGGGGGCGTTTGAGTCGTGCCACGAACTTGTACCGGTCGCCCCGGTACACCGACCGCACCCACTCCACCGGCTGGCCCGTGCCGTCCAGGGAGTGCCGCGACAGCATCAGCATGGGCAGGCCGACGTCGGTGCCGAGCAGCCCGGCCTCGCGCGGGGTGGCCAGCGAGGTCTCGATGGTCTCCTCGGCCTCCGCGAGGTGGACGTCGTACACCTCCGCGAGCGCGGTGTAGAGCGAGGTGTACTTCACGAGGGAGCGCCTGAGGGCCGGGAAGCGCTTGGCCGACAGGTGCGTGGTCTCGATGGCCATCGGCTCGCCGCTGGCAAGGCGCAGGCGCTCGATGCGCAGGACGCGGCCGCCGGTGGCGATGTCGAGGAGGCCGGCGAGGGTGTCGTCGGCGGTGATGTAGCCGATGTCCAGGAGCTGGGAGGTCGGCTCCAGGCCCTGGGCCTTCATGTCCTCGGTGTACGAGGTGAGTTGGAGGGCCTGGGAGACCTTCGGCTTGGCCACGAAGGTGCCCTTGCCCTGGATCCGCTCCAGGCGGCCCTCGACGACCAGCTCCTGCAGGGCCTGGCGCACCGTCGTGCGGGAGGTGTCGAACTCGGCGGCGAGGGTGCGCTCGGGCGGGACCGGGGTGCCCGGGGGCAGGGTTTCGGTCATGTCGAGCAAGTGCCGCTTCAGGCGGTAGTACTTGGGGACGCGCGCGGGGCGGACCGACTTGCCGGGGCCCGAGCCGTCCGCCGTCGCGGAGGCCGCCGTGCTCGGGGACCCCGTCACGGACGTGCCCGCCCCGGCTTGGGTACTGCCCGCCTCTGTGCCCATGCTCCGCCTTCCCGGCTCCTGTGCTGCTGTTGTCACCGGCTCCTGTGCTGTGGTCACCGGGTCCTCCGTCTGTCGCGGCTCACATCGTGGCACGGTCCGGGAGCGAGGGCTCCCCCTGCTCGCGCGAAGGTCGCACGAGGCCGCGGTCCCGGGGTGATTCCGGGGTGCGACACGGGCCCGAAGCCCCTCAGGTGTCGGTCCGATAACGGACGTGACTGCCCTTCTTATACACCCTTGACACCTATAAAGGTCTAGGCCAAGCTCCCCGTACTGGTCTACACCATTAAAGACCAGGTCCAGTCCCACGGGCAGTCTTTCGGTCCTCTTGGTCGCTGCGGGTGGGGGGTTGGCTGGCATCCAAAGGAGGATGACTGTGAAGCGCAAGCTCATAGCGGCTATCGGTGTCGCGGGCATGTTGGTCTCGGTCGCGGCCTGTGGCGGCGACGACAAGGACGACAAGAAGTCCGGGGCGGACGGCTTCAAGGGCGAGACGCTGACGCTCTGGGCCATGGACGGCTCGACGCCGGACCAGTGGCAGAAGGACGTCACGGCCGCCTTCGAGAAGAAGACCGGCGCGAAGCTGAAGTTCGAGGTCCAGCAGTGGAACGGCATTCAGCAGAAGCTGACGACCGCCCTCTCCGAGGAGAACCCGCCGGACGTCTTCGAGATCGGCAACACCCAGACCGCCGCGTACGCCAAGACCGGCGGCCTCGCCGAGCTCGGTGACCTCAAGGAGTCCATCGGGTCCGACTGGACCGAGTCGATGAACAAGGCCTCGGTCATCGACGGCAAGCAGTACGCCGCGCCGTGGTTCGTCCTCAACCGCGTCGTGGTCTACAACAAGAAGGTCTGGGCCGACGCCGGCATCAAGACGCTGCCGAAGACCCGCGCCGAGTTCCTCAAGAACCTCAAGCAGATCGGCCAGAAGACCGACGCCGAGCCGATCTACCTGCCCGGCCAGAACTGGTACCACTTCGTCGGCCTGACCATCGGTGAGGGCGCCGAACTGGTCAAGAAGGACGGCGACAAGTACGTCTCCAACCTCGACGACCCCAAGGTCACCGCGGCCATGAAGACGTACAAGCAGTTCGCGGACCTCTCCAAGGCGCCGAAGAACAAGGACGAGGCCACCCCGCAGCAGGCCGAGATCTTCGCCAAGGGCAAGACCGGCGCCTTCATCGGCATGAGCTGGGAGGCCGCGACCGCGATCAAGGCCAACAAGAAGATCGAGAAGGACATCGGCTTCTTCACGATTCCCGGCGCCACCGCCGACAAGCCCGAGGGCGTCTTCCTCGGCGGCTCCAACCTCGCCGTCGCCGCGACCAGCGACAAGCAGGAGCTCGCCAAGGAGTTCCTCAAGATCGCGCTGTCCGACAAGTTCGAGGGTCAGTTCGCCAAGGAAGGCGGCACGATCCCGAACAAGAAGGCCCTGGAGTCCAACCTCAAGGGCAACGCGGCCGCCGAGGCCGCCGCTCCCGCCACGGCCGGCGGCGGCACCACCCCGCTGATCCCGGAGTGGGGCGCGGTCGAGAACCCGCCGAACCCGATCAAGAACTACATGACCGCGGTGCTCAACGGTAAGTCGCCCGCCGACGCCGCCGAGCAGGTCGAGGGCGAGCTCAACAAGCGCCTGGCGCAGAAGCAGTAGGAACTCCAAGAACACAGACCCCGCCGGGGGCGGCGGGTGAACCGACCCCGCTGCCCCCGGCGTACCCATGTTCTCCGCGTCGCCCCGGCGCGACCACGCGTTCCTCGCGCCCCCCGGCGCCCCCGCGCTGCCCCCAGCGTTTCGCGTTGCCCACGAAAGAGATGGCGAGCATGACCGTGCAGAAGACCGAACGGCCGCCCTCCGGCCCGACGGAGGTGCAGACACTGGACGGCGGGCCACGGCCAAAGGGCCCGCGCAGGTCCCCAGGACGTCTCGCCGGCCTCACGCCCTATCTGCTACTTGCCCCCGCGATCATCGTCACCGTGCTGCTGCTCGGCTGGCCGCTGGTCAACAACGGGATCCTGTCGTTCCAGAACCTCAACATGCGGCAGTTCATTCTGCACTTGACCGAGTGGAACGGAATCGACAACTACAAGGAGGTCCTCACCAGCGAGGACTTCTGGCGGGTCACCGGCCGCTCGGTCGCCTTCACCGCCCTCAACGTCGTGCTGATCATGATTCTCGGCACGCTGGTCGGACTGCTCCTGGCCCGCCTCGGCCGGAAGATGCGTACGTTCCTCCTGGTCGGCCTCGTACTCGCCTGGGCGATGCCCGTCGTCGCGGCGAGCACGGTCTACCAGTGGCTGTTCGCGCAGCGCTTCGGCGTCGTCAACTGGGTGCTCGCCAAGGTCGGCTTCGACTCGATGGCCGACCACGACTGGCTGGCCACGCAGTACTCGACCTTCTTCGTGGTCCTGCTGCTCATCGTCTGGATGTCCATCCCCTTCGTGGCGATCAACCTGTACGCCGCCACGACCACCATTCCCAAGGAGCTGTACGAGGCCGCGTCCCTCGACGGCGCCGGGGCCTGGAAGCAGTTCACCCAGGTGACGCTGCCGTACCTGCGGCCCTTCCTCTACGCCACGACGTTCCTGGAGATCATCTGGGTCTTCAAGGCGTTCGTGCAGGTCTTCACGATCAACGAGGGCGGCCCCGACCGGCTCACCGAGATCCTTCCCGTCTACGCCTACATCGAGGGCATGGGCAACCAGCACTTCGGCATGGGTGCGGCGATCGCGCTGCTCACCATCGTCATCCTGCTGGCCATCACCTCGTTCTACCTGCGGATCGTGCTCAAGCAAGAGGAGGACGAGCTGTGAAGCGCTCGCTGATGGGCCGTCTGTGGCCCAACCTGGTCGCCGTCGTTCTCTTCATCTTCTGCGTCTTCCCCGTGTACTGGATGTTCGCGACGGCCTTCAAGCCGACCGGCGACATCATCGCCGAGGACCCGGTCTGGTTCCCGACCGACGCCACGCTCGAACACTTCAAGACGGCGATGGAGGTCGACCACTTCTGGACCATGGTCGGCAACTCCCTCACCGTCACGATCCTCGCGGTCGTCTTCTCCCTCATCATCGGCGTGACCTCGGCGTTCGCCCTCGCCCGGATGCGCTTCAAGGGACGGCGCGGCTTCATCATCGGCTTCATGCTGGCGCAGATGGCGCCGTGGGAAGTCATGGTCATCGCGATCTACATCATCGTGCGCGACGCGGACATGCTGAACAGCCTGATCCCGCTGACGCTCTTCTACATGGTGATGATCCTGCCCTTCACCCTCCTCACGCTGCGCGGCTTCGTCGCCGCGGTGCCCAGGGAGCTGGAGGAGTCCGCCATGGTCGACGGCTGCACGCGCATGCAGGCCTTCCGCCGGGTGATCCTGCCGCTGCTCGCGCCGGGCCTGATGTCGACCTCGCTCTTCGGCTTCATCACCGCCTGGAACGAGTTCCCGCTGGTTCTCGTGCTCAACAAGGAAGCGGAGGCCAAGACCCTGCCGGTGTGGCTCTCCAGCTTCCAGACCGCGTTCGGCGACGACTGGGGCGCCACGATGGCCGCGGCCTCGCTGTTCGCCGTCCCGATCCTGATCCTCTTCGTCTTCCTCCAGCGCAGGGCCGTGGCAGGCCTGACCGACGGCGCCGTGAAGGGCTAACGCACCATGAACTCCTTTTCCAGCCCCGGTGGTTCCGCCGGTGCCACGGACAGCCTGACGCGGGACGCCCTGACCGTCCTGCAGCCCGGCTTCGGCGGCACCACCGCGCCCGACTGGCTGCTGCGCCGCATCGGCGAGGGCCTCGCCTCCGTGGGCCTGTTCGGCCGCAACATCCGGACGCCCGAGCAGGTCGCCGCGCTCACCGCCCAACTGCGGGCCGAGCGCGAGGACATCGTCGTCGCCATCGACGAGGAGAGCGGTGACGTCACCCGCCTAGAGGTGCGCACCGGCTCGTCCTTCCCCGGCAACCACGCGCTCGGCGCCGTCGACGACGTCTCGCTCACCCGGGGCGTCGCCGCGGAGCTCGGCCGCCGCCTCGCCGACTGCGGGGTGACCTTCAACTGGGCGCCGTCCGCCGACGTCAACTCCGATCCGGGCAACCCGGTCATCGGCGTACGCTCCTTCGGCGCCGACCCGGACCTGGTGGCCCGGCACACCGGCGCCTACATCGAGGGCATGCAGTCCTCCGGCGTCGCCGCCTGCGCCAAGCACTTTCCCGGCCACGGCGACACCGCGGTCGACTCGCACCACGCCGTGCCGCACATCGCCGCCGACGCGGACGTGCTCGCCGCCCGCGAACTCGCCCCGTTCCGCGCCGCGATCGCGGCCGGAACGCGCGCCGTGATGAGCGCCCACATCAGCGTCCCGGCCCTCGACCCGGACCTCCCCGGCACCCTGTCCCGCCGCATCCTCACCGACCTGCTCCGCGGCGAACTCGGCTTCGACGGCCTCATCGTCACCGACGGCATCGAGATGCGGGCGATCTCCGGTACGTACGGCATCGAGCGCGGCACCGTCCTCGCCGTCGCCGCGGGCTGCGACGCGATCTGCGTCGGCGGCGGCCTGCACGACGAGCTGACGGTGCTGCGGCTGCGGGACGCGCTCGTCGCGGCCGTCCGCGCGGGCGAACTCCCGGAGGAGCGGCTCGCCGACGCCGCCGCCCGGGTGCGCGCCCTCGCCGACTGGGCCTCGGCCTCGCGCGCGGCCGGTGCCGGGGGAGCGGCGGACCCGGAGATCGGGTTGCGCGCGGCCCGCCGCGCCCTGACCGTCACCCACACCGAGACCTGCACGGGCCCGCTCACCGACGCCCCGTACGTCGCCGCCTTCGCCCCCCTGGCCAACATCGCCGTCGGCGACGAGACCCCGTGGGGCGTCGCCGCCGAACTGACCCGCCGGCTGCCCGGCACGGAGACCGGCTCCTTCAGCGGCGACGACGCGGGCGCGAAGGCCCTCGCGGCGGCGGGCTCCCGACGCGTGGTCGCCGTCGTCCGCGACGCCCACCGCCACCCGTGGATGACCGCCGCCGTCGACCACCTCGTCACCGCCCGCCCCGACACCGTCGTCATCGAGATGGGCGTCCCCCAGGCCAAGCCGTCCGGCGCCCTCCACATCGCCACACATGGCGCGGCCCGGGTGTGCGGGGAGGCGGCGGCGGAGGTGCTCACCGCGGGGTGACCCCGGGGGTTCGGACGCGGGGCGCCGGGGTTGGACCCCGGTGCCGGGCGGCCGGCCCGGAGCAGTACGCGTACGAAGGAGGGGCGCCCCAGGCTCTGGGGCGCCCCTCCTTCATCTGTCGCCGTATCGCCTACAGGCCCTGCCACGCAGGCTTGTTGGCGTACGTGTGCCGGAAGTACTCCGCAAGCTTCAGCTTGGACGCAGCCGCCTCGTCGACCACCACCGTCGCGTGCGGGTGCAACTGCAGCGCGGACGCGGGCACCACGGAGGCCACCGGGCCCTCGACCGTCGCCGCCACGGCGTCCGCCTTGCCCTCACCCGTCGCGAGCAGCACCAGGTGGCGCGCCTCCAGGATCGTGCCGATGCCCTGCGTGATGACGTGGTGCGGGACCTGCTCGATGTCGCCGTCGAAGAACCGCGCGTTGTCCACCCGCGTCTGCTCCGTCAGCGTCTTGATGCGCGTCCGCGAGGCCAGCGACGAACAGGGCTCGTTGAACCCGATGTGCCCGTCCGTGCCGATCCCCAGCAACTGCAGGTCGACACCGCCCGCCGCCGCCAACGCCCTGTCGTACGCCTCGCACGCGCCCTGCACGTCCTCCGCGCTGCCGTCCGGCCCCATGAACGCCGACTCGCTCAGCCCGAGCGGCTCCACGACCTCGCGCAACACCACCGAGCGATACGACTCCGGGTGCCCGGCGGGCAGCCCCACATACTCGTCGAGCTGGCAGATCCGCGCCCGCGCCGCGTCGACCTCACCCGCGCGGACCTTCGCCGCCAGCGCCTCGTAGATGGGCAGCGGGGTCGATCCGGTGGCGACACCGAGCAGGGCGTCGGGCTTACGGCGCACCAGGGCGGCCATGGCCTCCGCGATGAGTGCGCCGCCTGCCTTGGCGTCCGGGACGATGACAACTTCCACGCTGGGCCTGCCGATCTGGAGTAGGGCTGCAGTGGGGGAGGAATGGGCGCGAAGCGGAAGACCGCCCGACTACAAGTGTGGTATAGACCAATCTAGCAGAGCGACACCGCCCAGCGCAGGGGTCGGCACCCCCCACCCACCGGGCTGGACGCCGATATCGACACCGCAGCCCCCGCTCGCCGAAGCCACCCCTCCCCAACCTCCAAGCCCACCCCCGCGGAGCCCCGAGCCCCAACCCCCGAGCCCCACCGCCCGCCCACCCAGGCAACACCCACCCCGCCCAAGGCCCCCCGGCCCGAAACAAGCGATCCCGGTCAGTAGCCAGCAAAGTAGGAGCCATGACTGTGACGTCGTCCTCCCCGTACAGCGAGCAGCCCGGCCGCATCATGTCCCGTGAGATGTCCGAGCAGCCCGAGGTCCTGCGGCGGCTCCTCGACACCGGTGCCCCGAAGATCCGTGAGACCGCCGGCCAGGTCGCCGCCAAGCGCCCCCGCTTCGTCCTGCTCACCGCGCGCGGCACCTCCGACAACGCCGCCCTCTATGCCAAATACCTCCTCGAAGTCCGCCTCGGCCTGCCCTGCGGCCTGACCTCCATGTCCACGACCACGGCCTACGGAGCCAGGCCCGACCTCCGGGACGTCCTGGTCATCACCGTCAGCCAGTCCGGCGGCTCACCGGACCTCGTCGCGTCCACCCAGGCCGCCCGCGAGGCCGGTGCCATCACCCTCGCCGTCACCAACAACCCCGACTCCCCGCTGGCCGCCGTCTCCGAACACCACATCGACATCCTCGCGGGCCCGGAGAAGGCGCTGCCGGCCACGAAGACCTACACGGCGTCCCTGCTCGCCCTCTATCTCTTCATCGAGGGGCTCCGCGACGGCGACGGCGCCGCAGCCCACCCCCTGCCCGACCTCGCCGCCGACCTCCTGGCCCGGCAGCAGGAGGTCCGCACGCTCGCCGCCCGCTACCGCTTCGCCGAACGCATGGTGATCACCTCCCGCGGCTACGGCTACCCCACCGCCAAGGAAGCCGCCCTGAAGCTGATGGAGACCAGCTACATCCCCGCCCTCGCCTACTCCGGCGCCGACCTGCTGCACGGCCCCCTCGCCATGGTCGACAACATCTCCCCGGTCATCGCCGTCGTCCCGGAAGGCAGGGGAGGGGACGCGCTCCAGCCCGTCCTCGACCGGCTGCGCGGCCGCGGCGCCGACCTGGTGGTCATCGGCCCCAAGGCCCAGGTCGAGCAGGCGTCCGCCGGGTTCGTCCTGCCGACGGAGGGCGTCCCCGAGGAGGTCCAGCCCATCCTGGAGATCATCCCCCTCCAACTCCTCGCCCACGAGGTCACCATCGCCCGAGGCCAGGACCCGGACGCCCCGAGGGCGCTCGCCAAGGTGACGGAAACAAGGTGAGGGAGATGACGGTACGGAGATGAGGGGACGGAACGCGTGGTGACGGGAGCGACGTGAGCCGCCCCGCGTGGCCCCACGCGGCCCCGGGCCCGGCCGGGCCCACTCGCAGCCCCGGCCGGGCCCGCGCACCGGCCCCCGGGCCCAGGCCGGCCCACTCGCCGACCCGGGGCGGCGCCCCCTCAGCTCAGCGAACCCCCCGTCGCGTCGAGCCAGTGCCCCGTCACCCATCGCCCGTCCTCCGAGGCGAGGAACGCCACCGCGTCGGCTATGTCCTGTGGCGTCCCGACCCTGCCGAGGGCCGATATCGCCGCCGCGCCCGCCCACGCTTCCTTGTTCTCCTCGCCGCGCAGCCAGGCGGCGTTGACGTCCGTGTCCACGATGCCCGGTGCCACCGAGTTGACCGTGATGCCGCGAGGGCCGAGCACCTTCGACAGGTTCTGGGTGAAGACGTCCAGGGCGCCCTTGGTCATGGCATACGTCAGGATCTCCGGCATGACGGCGGCGCGGGCGAGGCCCGACGAGATGTTGATGATGCGCCCGCCGTCCCGCATCCGCTCCGCGCCGAGGCGGGCGATGAAGAACGGCGCCTTGGTGTTCACCGCGAACAGCCGGTCGAACTCCGACTCTTCCGCGTCCGCGAACGGGCGCGACGTACCGATCCCGGCGTTGTTCACCAGGATGTCCAGGCCGTCCGCGTGCGCGTCGAACGCCTCCCACAGCGCCGCCGCGTCACCCGGCACGCCCAACTCGGCGCCGATCGCGAACGCGGAGCCGCCCGCCCGCTCGATCGCCGCCACCGTCTCCTTCGCGGCCGCCTCATTGCTGCCGTAATGCACGCCGACCCGCGCGCCGTCCCGTCCCAGCCGCTCGGCGATACCCCGTCCGATGCCCCGGCTGCCGCCCGTGACCAGCGCGGTCCTGCCGTCCAGCCGCCCTCCCGACGCCCCGGCCCGCAAGGCCGCGTCCGTCGTCTGCTCGGCCGTCTTCTCCGTCAGCGCACCCATGATCAGGCGCCCCCCAACTTTCTCTAGCGGTCGCTACACAAAAAACCGTACCCCATCGCGCCCCGCTTTTCTAGCGCCCGCTATAGAATTTCCCCATGGCGACGAAACAGCGAGGCCGCCCGCGCTCCTTCGACCGCGAGACGGCCCTGGAAAAGGCCCTGCGCCAGTTCTGGGAGCACGGGTACGAGGCGACGACCGTCTCCGACCTCACCCGCGAGATGGGCATCGGCGCCCCGAGCCTTTACGCGGCCTTCGGCGACAAGCGGACGCTGTTCGAGGAGGTCCTGGTGCGCTACGCGGGCTCGTACGGAGCCTTCGGCGGCCAGGCACTCGTCGAAGAGCCGACGGCGCGGGCCGCGATGGAGCGCATCCTGCGGGAGGCGGCCGCCGTCTTCACCGAGCCGGGCCACCCGCACGGCTGCATGGTCATCCACGCGGCGACCAACTGCACCACCCCGGAGATCGAACAGACCCTGCGCAAGCAGCGCAATGCGAACATCGCGACCTTCGCGTCCCGGATCCAGCAGGGCATCGACGCGGGGGAGGTGCTCGACGGCACGGACGCCACGGACCTCGCCCGCTATGTCGGCGCCGTCTTCCAGGGCATGTCCCAGCAGTCCCGCGACGGCGCCACCAGAGAGGACCTGGAAGCCGTCGTCGGCCTCGCGATGCGGGCCTGGCCGGAGGCGGCAGCGGGCGCGGGCCGCGCCGCTCGGGTCTCCGGATGAGCCGTCCCGGCCCCCGCGTCGGCGGAAGAGGGCGGCCGTCCAGGGGGCGGGCCGGCACTGGAGGAAGATCCGACAACAAACCGCGCTCCGCGCATAGACATAGGAGAATGGTCTAGTCCACAATGCGGGAGTAAAGCCCCGCTCTTCCCGCACAGGAGAGCGGACCGAGGAGCCGGCGCTCTCTGCCCTGACCGCGTCGGACCTTCCCGGAGTCGGCGGCCGGTACCGCACATTCTGGCTGCCGACGCACCTGAAGGGCTGCGGTGTTGGGGCCGGGTTGAGGGTCCCGCCCCGGCGCCGCGGCCCGTCGGGACGAGCGCCGCCGCCCGTCGGAAAGAGCGCCAGGTACGCTCGCACACGTGCCCTCCATGAACGACCTCGTACGCCAGCACACCGCCCTCGGCGACTCCGACCTCGAGTGGCTGCATCTGCTGGTCTCGGAGTGGCAGCTCCTCTCCGACCTCTCCTTCGCCGACCTCGTGCTGTGGGTGCCCACGCGCGACGGCACGCGCTACGTCTCCGTCGCGCAGATGCGGCCCAACACAGGGCCGACCTCCTACCAGGACGACATGGTCGGACACCTCGTCCCGCGCGGCCGCCGTCCGCTGCTCGACGCCGCCCTCGACGAGGGACGCATCGTGCGCGAGGGCGACCCGGAGTGGCGCGAGGAGGTCCCGGTACGCGTCGAGTCCATCCCCGTACGCAGGGAGGGCCGCGTCCTCGGAGTCATCGCCCGCAACACCAATCTCCTGACGGTGCGCACCCCTTCGCGCCTCGAACTCACCTATCTGCAGTCGGCGTCCGACCTGGCGCAGATGATCGCCGCGGGCTCGTTCCCCTTCGAGGGACAGCAGGTGGACATGGACGCGTCCCCGCGCGTGGGCGACGGCCTGCTGCGTCTGGACGCGGACGGCGTCGTCCAGTACGCGTCGCCGAACGCCCTGTCCGCGTACCACCGCCTCGGACTCGCCGCCGACCTCGTGGGGCACCACCTGGGCAAGGCCACCGCCGAACTGGCCCCGTCCCGTGGGCCGGTGGACGAGGCGTTGACCAAGCTCGCGAGCGGCTGGGCACCCCGCGAGTTCGAGATCGAGGGCGGAGACGGCGTGATCCAGTTGCGCGCCATCCCGCTCAAACCCAAGGGCCCGCGCATCGGTTCGCTCGTCCTGTTGCGCGACGTCACGGAACTGCGCCGCCGTGAGCGGGAGTTGATCACCAAGGACGCCACCATCCGGGAGATCCACCACCGGGTGAAGAACAACCTCCAGACGGTCGCGGCGCTGCTGCGGCTCCAGGCGCGCCGCATCGACTCCGTCTCCGGCCGCGAGGCACTGGAGGAGGCGGTGCGCCGCGTGGGCTCCATCGCCATCGTCCACGAGACGCTCTCCCAGAACCTGGACGAGCGCGTGGAGTTCGACGAGATCGCCGACCGCGTCCTCGCCATGGTCGCGGAGATCTCGCCCGGTACGGTGGCGGGCCGGCGCACTGGCCGCTTCGGCATTCTCGATGCGGAGGTCGCGACGCCGCTGTCGATGGTCCTCACGGAGATCCTTCAGAACGCCCTGGAGCACGGCTTCGCGCAGGGCGACACGGGCAACGTCGAGGTCTCCGCCGCGCGCACCGGCACCGCCAAGGACTCCCGGCTCCTGATCACCGTCCAGGACGACGGCGTCGGTCTGCCCGCCGACTTCGACCCGCATCGCTCGGGCAACCTGGGCCTGCAGATCGTACGCACCCTCGTCGAGGGCGAGCTGGGCGGCACGTTCGACATGGTCAGGGCGCCGGAGCGGGGGACGCGCGTCGTCCTCGACATCCCGGTGCGCGGCGACAAGTAGCGATCCCGGGCACGGCGGGATCATCCAAGCGCAGCGCACAACAGGATCACCTCAAGCGCAGCAAGAAGCCCCGGACCATGTCGGTCCGGGGCTTCCTGCTCACGTTGCGTTGCGCATCGGGGGGTACTGCGCGGCTGCGGCTCGGGGGCGGGGGTGTTGCGTACGCGCTGTCTACGGAGTAATGCCGTCAGGCACACGCGCCGCCGGGCTCGGGCTCGTAAAGGGGCGTGGGCGTCAGGCGCTGGCCTGGCGCGCCCGGTTGCGGGCGGCGCGGCGCTTCATCGCGCGGCGCTCGTCCTCGCTGAGGCCACCCCAGACGCCGGAGTCCTGGCCGGACTCGAGCGCCCACTGCAGGCACTGCTCCATGACGGGGCAGCGACGGCAGACGGCCTTGGCTTCCTCGATCTGCAGCAGCGCAGGACCGGTGTTGCCGATGGGGAAGAAGAGCTCGGGGTCTTCCTCGCGGCAAACGGCGTTGTGACGCCAGTCCATGGCTGCTACCTCTCCTTGGTCTTACATGAAGATTGCTTGTGAATGTGAACGCTTTCACGAATCCCCCCGCGCGGGAAGGGCCGACTCCCAGTTGCCTGGTGTGGACCTTGTGATGAGGAGGGGTTCTGGCTACCTGTAGAGGCCGATGTTGCGGGCCGTCCCGATCGCCATGTAGAGATTCGCAAACCTCGGCGGCGGATACAACCCCTTCCGGAAAGTTTTTTTTGATTCCTCGGTGTCGACTGAGTCACAGCCGTACTTCCATGGGGTGGACCCTGGGCTAAACGTTCGAGTGAAAGGACTTTAGGCCCTTCCACTCACACAATCACACGCAGTGCACGGCGTACGCCTGTGAACGTCACGCTCGTCCGCAGCCCCAGGTGGTCACCATCCATCTGGAGGGGCAGGGGCACCTTGGAATGCAAGGTGAAGTCCGTCAGGTCGTGCAGCGAGACGGCGTTCTTTCCGTGGGGTCCGCGCTCGGGCGTCGACCGCAGCAATTGGGTGCCGTAACGGGCCACCGAAGCGGTCGACAGACGCTTGAGCCCGAGCACGTCGAGACCCGTCTCGAAGGACGCCTTCGGAGACGCGTACAGAGGACGATTGCCCAGGTAGGACCAGGGGGAGGTGTTGCACACTATGGACATCACGAGGTCCGTCACCGGGTCTTCGCCGTCCCGCTCCAGCGTGATCGAGCCGTGCCGGCGGTCGCCCTCGCCGAGGAACTGGCGTACCACCTGGCGCACATAAAGAGCGTGCGTCGAGCGCTTGCCGCGCTCCCTGTGCTGTTCGACCCTGCCGACCACACCCGCGTCGAAACCGAGCCCGGCGGCGAAGGTGAACCAGCGCGCGGGCACCGCCTCGTCCTCGGTCCCCGGTGTGCCCGAGACCTGGCCGAGGCTCACTGTGCGTCCGCTTCCCTCACGCAACGCGTCCAGAAGGGCGCCGGTCGCCTCCACGGCGTCATTCGGCAGCCCCAGGGCGCGCGCGAAGACATTCGTCGATCCCCCGGGGACGACGGCGAGGCGGGGCAGGTTCTCCGGAGAGGGCCCGTTGTGCAGCAGACCGTTGACGACTTCGTTGACGGTGCCGTCGCCGCCGAGGGCCACGACCAGCTCGATGTCGTCGCTCTCCGCGGCCTGCCGGCCGAGGTCGCGCGCGTGACCGCGGTACTCCGTGGTGACCGCTTCCAGCTTCATCTCGCTCGCGAGAGCGTGGATCAGTACGTCACGTGTGCGCGCACTGGTGGTAGTAGCCGCCGGATTGACCACGAGAAGTGCACGCATGCGCAGCAGACTACCTAGCGGTCTTTACCTCGCCCAGACCGAGGTCACGACCTGTACCCGTCCGAGGTCACGACCCGTACCCGTCGGAGGTCGCGCCCGGACCGCACCGACCTGCCGGGCTCCGGACGCCCGGGGCTACCCTCGATGCGTGAGCACTGAGCCGAAGACCACCCCAGAAGCCCCCGCGTCGGGACCCCGCCCCGGGCGCCTCACGGCCGCCGCGGCGCTCGCCGGGCTCGAGGGCCTGGCACTCGTCGTCGGCGGTGCCTACATGCTCGTGATGGGACTCGCGGGCGACCCCGACAACCCGCGGCAGGCGACGACCGGCGGCGTCACGCTGATCGTCCTCGCGCTGCTGCCGCTGCTCGCCGCGCGCGGTCTGCTCCAGCTGCGCCGCTGGGCCCGCGGCCCCGCGATCATCACGCAGATCATGGCGCTTCCCGTGGCCTGGCAGCTCCTCCAGGCGGACAGCGCGATGATCCCCGGAGGCATCGCGCTCGCCGCGGTCGCGGTCGCGACGCTGGTCCTCCTGCTCCACCCCGCCACCACCGAGGCGCTCGGCATCGGCGGCGCGGGCAACGTACAAGAAGGCGGCAAGTAGCAGCACGAGCGGCAAGCAGCGGCACGAAGGGCAAGCGGCAGCACGAAGGGCGGCGAGCGCTGGGCTCGCCGCCCCCTGGTGCGGTCAGGTACCTCCCGTCCGGGAGGCCGCTCACTCCTCCACGAGGAGCTTCTCGCGCAGCTGCGCCAGCGTGCGGGCGAGCAGCCGGGAGACGTGCATCTGGGAGATGCCGACCTCCTGGGCGATCTGCGACTGCGTCATGTTCCCGAAGAACCGCAGCAGCAGGATGCGCTTCTCGCGCGGCGGCAGGTCCTCCAGGAGCGGCTTGAGGGATTCGCGGTACTCCACGCCCTCCAGGGCCTCGTCCTCGGCGCCGAGGGTGTCGGCCACGGCCGGTGACTCGTCGTCGGTGTCCGGGACGTCGAGCGACAGCGTGGAGTAGGCGTTCGCCGACTCCAGGCCCTCCAGGACCTCCTCTTCGGAGATCGCCAGTTTCTGCGCCAGCTCGTGCACGGTCGGGGAGCGGCCGTGCAGCTGCGAGAGCTCCGCCGTCGCCGTCGTCAGGGCGAGCCGCAGCTCCTGCAGGCGCCGCGGCACGCGCACCGCCCAGCCCTTGTCGCGGAAGTGCCGCTTGATCTCGCCGACGACCGTCGGGGTCGCGTACGTGGAGAACTCCACGCCGCGGTCCGGGTCGAAGCGGTCCACCGACTTGATCAGGCCGATCGTGGCGACCTGGGTCAGGTCGTCCAGCGGCTCGCCGCGGTTGCGGAAACGGCGGGCCAGATGCTCCACGAGCGGCAGGTGCATGCGGACGAGCTGATTGCGCAGCTCCGCGTACTCGGGGCTGCCGTCCTTCAGCGAGCGCAGCTCGATGAACTTCGCTCGCGCGCCGCTGCGGTCCTGTGGATCGTGCCGGCTGTGCTGCTCGTGCTCGCTCATCGTCCCGCCCGTCACCAGCCGCCGCCCTTCCGGGGACCTGTCCCCAGTGCTGGACGCCCGGGGGGACCCCCTGCGTGCGGCGCCTACTTGGTCCTGTCGCCCGCCCGGGCCGGACGGCTCGTCGATCCCGTCCCCGGCGGTCGGCTCTGCCTGCTCCGGCACTTCCGTGTCGGCCACCGCTGGCGCACCCGGCTGTTCCGGATCCTGCGGGTGCGGCCTGGCCTGCTGTTCGGGGATGCCTCCGGGGGCAGACCCCGGCTCCACCGGACCGCGCCCCGTGGCCGGACGCGTGCCGCCCCTGCCGCGGGCGGGCAGACCGTGTGTGCCACGTGTTCCGCGCTCTTCGTCCCGCACGGGCCCGTCCCCGTTCCTCACGCCGGCCCGGGTCCCGCGCCGCGCTGTTTGTAGAGGCTGATCGAAACGGTTTTGTCGTCTGCGACCGTCGAGTCGACCTTGCCCGCGAGGGCCGAGAGGACAGTCCAGGCGAAGGTGTCACGTTCCGGCGCGCGGCCGTCGGTGGTCGGTGCCGAGACGGTCACCTCCAAGGAGTCGTCGACGAGCCGGAAGACGCAGCTGAGCACGGAGCCGGGCACGGCCTGCTGGAGCAGAATCGCGCAGGCCTCGTCGACAGCGATGCGGAGGTCCTCGATCTCGTCCAGGGTGAAGTCCAAGCGCGCCGCGAGGCCGGCCGTGGCCGTACGCAGCACCGACAGGTAGGCACCCGCAGCCGGAAGGCGGACCTCCACGAAGTCCTGATTCCCGGGCTCGCCTGCGATCTGGGACACCCTCACCTCCAAGGTGGTACAAGCACTTTCGGGGCTCCGGCCGTCGCGCCGCGGCGGTCCGGACTGCGTCACACGGGTGACGCACCACGTTTTCCAGCGGTGACGCTACCGCGCTGCTCAGTTCCGTGTCCCGGGGACCCCATCCCGTTGCTGTCACTCATAGTAAGCCTACGGGTACGGACAGTGGCTAGGGGTTTCGCGGGCCCAATTGGAAAGAACGAGCGTCGGGTTGACGTACCCAGGCCTCAGACGATCGAACCGTCGACAAAGCACCAACGCCACTTCTCGCCGGGCTCGAAGGTCCGCATCACCGGATGCCCGGTCTCCTTGAAGTGTGCCGTCGCGTGCTGGAACGGCGACGAGTCGCAGCAGCCCACGTGCCCGCAGACCAGGCACAGCCGAAGCTGCACCGGGTGGCTGCCGGCGGCGAGGCATTCCAGACAGGTGTCGCTCAGGGGTGCGGGCTCCGGGTGGGGCAGCGCGCTGACGTGCGAGCACTCGTTCATGATGGCCAGGTTACGACGCGAGAGCGGACGGCGGAGGGCCTGGAGATGGACGTACTGCCCCTGGTGGCGCTGATCGCCGCGAGTGCCGCGATCGCCGGCGCCGCGCGCCGCACCCCGGTGCCCGCGCCGCTGCTCCTCGTCGGCGTGGGCCTGATCGCCGCGTACGTTCCCGGGGTGCCGGAGTACGACCTCGATCCGCACGTGGTGCTCCCGCTGATCCTGCCGCCGCTGCTGCACACGGCCGCCCTGGAGAGCTCGTATCTGGACCTGCGGGCCAATGTCAGGCCCGTCGCGCTCCTGTCGGTCGGTTACGTTCTGTTCGCAACGCTCGTCGTCGGCTGGCTCGCGTATCTGCTGATCCCCGACCTCCCGCTGACCGCGGCCCTCGTCCTCGGGGCGGTGATCGCGCCGCCGGACGCCGTCGCGGCCACCGCCATCGCGCGCCGCGTGGGACTGCCCTCGCGCCTCACCACGATCCTCCAGGGCGAGTCCCTGGTGAACGACGCGACCGCGATCACCGCCTACAAGGTGGCACTCGCGGCAGCCGTCGGCGAGGGCGCGAGCTGGGCGGGCGGCATCCAGGAGTTCCTGGTGGCGGCGGTCGGCGGCGTCGGCGTGGGGCTGCTCCTGATGGTGCCGATCCACTGGCTGCGCACCCACCTGAAGGAGTCGCTGCTCCAGAACACACTGTCGCTGCTCATCCCCTTCGTCGCGTACGCCGCCGCGGAGCAGGTGCATGCCTCCGGAGTGCTCGCCGTGGTCGTGGTGGCCCTCTACTTGGGGCACCGTTCCTGGCAGGTCGACTTCGAGACGCGGCTCCAGGAGGCCGCGGTGTGGAAGGTCGTCGGCTTCCTCCTGGAGTCGGCGGTGTTCGCCCTCATCGGTCTGCAGTTGCCGGTCGTCCTGGGGGAGCTCGGCGAGTACAGCGTGGGTCAGGCGGTCTGGTACGCCGTCGCGGTCTTCGTGTGCGTCGTGGCGGTGCGGTTCGTGTGGTCGTATCCCGCGACGTATCTGCCGCGCGTGCTCTCGGCGCGGATCCGGGAGCGCGAGGGCCACATGGACTGGCGGCGGCCGCTGATCGTGAGCTGGGCCGGGATGAGGGGTGTGGTGTCGCTGGCGATCGCGTTCTCCATCCCGCTGGTGACGGACGACGACGAGCCGTTCCCTGCCCGCAACCTCGTGCTCTTCCTGACCTTCACGACGGTCATCGGGACGCTGGTGCTGCAGGGGCTCTCGCTCCCGTGGCTGATCCGGGTCCTGAAGCTCCCCGGGCGCGACCCGCAGGAGCAGACGCTCGCCGAGGCGCAGGCGCAGAACGCCGCCTCACAGGCCGCGGAGGCCCGACTGCGGGAACTGATGGAAGACGAGCGCAACAGCCTGCCAGGGCCGCTCCAGGACCGTCTGCGCACGGTTCTCGAACGGCGCCGCAACTCCGTGTGGGAGCGGCTCGGTCAGTCCAACCCCGTCACGGGCGAATCCGCGGACGACACCTACCGCAGGCTCGCGCGCGAGGCGATCGCCGCCGAGCGCGAGGTGTTCGTGCGGATGCGGGACGAGCGGCGCATCGACGACGAAATGCTGCGGACGCTGCTGCGGAAGCTGGACCTGGAGGAGGCCGCGGCCCATAGGGAGGTCGAGGAGTGAGGCACGGGGTCGGCCCGGGGTCCGCGGGCTACTGGGTCGGCGTGCCGGTGATGACGGCTGCGACCGTCGTCCCCGGGGCGAACGCGCCCTCTTCGGAGAGTGCGGTCAGCGCGAACAGGAGCTTGGCCACGTAGACGCGCTCCACGGGGAGGCCGTGCCGGTCCTCGAAGTCGTCGGCGAAGGCGGTGAGTTCGCCGGTGGTGCGGGCGTAGCCGCCGCAGTGGAAGCGCTCGTCGAGGGTCCAGTTGTCTCCGGGGGCGCCGAAGGCGGCGCGCTGGAGGCCTTGTATCTCGGAGCCGAGGAAGCCGCCCTTGAGGACGGGTATGCCGAGCGCGCGCTGGCCGGGGGAGAGGCCGGCGGCCAGGCCCGCGAGGGTGCCCCCGGTGCCGCAGGCGACGGCCGCGACGTCCGTGCGCCCGCGCAGTTCCTCGCCGAGGGCCGTGCAGCCGTGGACGGCGAGGGCGTTGCTGCCGCCTTCGGGGATGACGTACGCGTCCTGGGTGGCCGTCGCGCGCCGCAGTTCCGCGAGGACTATGGGGTCCCGCTTCTGCCGGTACGTCGATCTGTCGACGAAGTGCAGCCGCATGCCGTCGGCCGCGCACTGGGCGAGCGACGGGTTCAGGGGGCGGCCGGCCAGTTCGTCGCCGCGTACGACGCCGACGGTCCCGAAGCCCAGCAGACGGCCTGCCGCCGCCGTGGCCCGCAGGTGGTTGGAGTAGGCGCCGCCGAACGTCAGCAGGGTGGCGTGGCCCGCGGCCCGCGCCTCGTCCAGGTTGAGGACCAGCTTGCGGTACTTGTTGCCGGGCAGGTCCGGGTGTATCCGGTCGTCGCGCTTGAGGAGCAGCCGGACGCCGCGGACCTCGAAACGGGGGTCCGCGACCGGCTGCAGCGGTGTGGGGAGCCGCGGGTGGAGGCCGGAGGCGGGCGGGGTGGCGGGCACCCCACCATTGTCCCTCGTGTGTCCCTCGTGGCGGGCGGGCTACTTCAGGCGTTCGTGGATGCGGTCGCGCATCCACGCCATCGTGAACCCCTTGGGGTCGATCTTGCCGGGCTGCCACTCCAGGTGGCCGATGACCGAGCGCTCCGTCCAGTCGTGGTGGCGGCAGATGGCGGCCGAGACCTTCTCGATGGCCTCCAGCTGGGCGTCGGGCCAGGGGTCCTCGCCGTCGCCGAGGTTCTCGCACTCGAAGCCGTAGAAGTGGCGGTTGCCGTCGGTGTTGGCCTCGTTGTCCGGGGGGAGGGTCTTCTCGGCGATGACGGCGCGCAGGACGTCGTCGTCGCCGAGCCCCGCGTGGTTGGAGCGGCCGTAGCCGACGAGGTGGACACGGCCGTCCTTGGTGATGACGCCGTGACAGAGCGGGCCGGGCAGGCCCTCGTACCCGTCGCGGCAGATGCGGACGGTCTTCTCGGTGCCGGAGGTGACCGTGTGATGGATCATCACGCCGTGCACCTGTCCCCAGGGGCCCACATGATTGCGGTTGTGCTCGCGCCAATTGCCGACTTCGACGATCGTGACGCCTTCGTCCCGGAGAATGTCCAGGAATCTGTTCGCGGACATGGGTGGGGCCATGACCGCCTCCTTTGCGGGCGCGACGGTCGCCGGTCGCGGACCGCCTCGTACGCTGCTTGTACCGGAACTGCCGGTGCCCGAACCATTTGTTCGGGCACCGTGCGATTCGATCCGGTCAGCCGAGAGGTCGGCCGATGGAGTGACGCGGGCCGCGCGGCACGTGGGTGTCAGGCGCGGAGGAAGCCGTCGCCGTGCGTCGCGATGTGTGCCTCGAGGGCCGACAGGGCCTGCTGGGTGGCGTCCGGAGTGCCGCTGCCGCGCCGCTCCGCGTAGTACGCCGCGCCGAGCTGCTTGAGCAGGTCGTTGCCCGCTCGCTGTGCCTGCACGTCGTCGATCTTCTGCTTGCCCTGGTTGAGACCCTGCTGCACCTGTTCTCTGGCGCGGTCGAGGAAGCCTGCCATGTCGCTTCTCCTGACGAATGTGGTGCGGATGGTGCGTGCGCTGCGCTCGTCTTCTGAACGAGTGCACGGATCTTGGAGTTCCCCCTCGGGCCCGCCGTCGTATCCGGCCCGCGCCCGCGTCAGCCGGTCGGCCGCACCTCACTGGTTGGCCGAAACCATTCGCCCCGGCGGCCGGTATTACATGTTCCGCTCCGCGCGGCCCGCCGTCCGCGGCGTCCCTGGACGAACGTACGAAGGATCCGGCCTGGTAAACGGCAGCGTGCCCTGTCCGTCGAGATCCAATCCCGCTCATATGTGTAATGGCGTCCGTACTCACCGTGCTGGAAGGGTTGCGAGTCGCAGGTCAGCGCACCATCAGGAGGCAATTTCAATGTCGGTAGGCGAAGAGATCCGTTCGGATCAGGACAGGCCGCAGCAGAGTCTCGGCACATCCGCCGCACGGAATCTGGCCACCACCACCAAGTCCGCGCCGCAGATGCAGGAGATCAGCTCCCGCTGGCTGCTGCGGATGCTGCCCTGGGTGCAGGTGCAGGGCGGTACGTATCGCGTGAACCGCAGGACGAGCTACTCGGTCGGCGACGGCCGTGTCACGTTCGTCAAGACCGGGGACCGCGTCGAGGTGATCCCCGCGGAGCTGGGCGAACTGCCGGTCCTGCGGGACTTCGAGGACCAGGAGGTGCTCACCGAGCTGGCCCGTCGCTGCCAGCAGCGGGAGTTCGAGGCCGGCGGGGTCCTCACGTCGTTCGGCAACCAGGCGGACGAGGTGTTCCTGCTCGCCCACGGCAGGGCGGAGAAGCTCGGCACGGGTCCGTACGGCGACGACACGGTCCTGGGGACCCTCGCCGACGGCGCGTACTTCGGTGAGCAGGCCCTCATCGACCCGGAGACCATCTGGGAGTACACGGTGCGCGCGGTGACGGCCTGCACGGTCCTCACGCTCCCCCGTCAGGACCTGGAGCAGGTCGCGGAGCGCTCCGAGTCCCTGCGCGCCCACCTCGAGGCGCTGCGGGCCCTGCCCGCCCAGCGCACCAACAACTACGGAGAGGCGCCCATCGACCTCTCCGCGGGCCACGTGGGGGAAGCCGTCCTTCCCGCCACGTACGTGGACTACGAATCGCGGCCGCGCGAGTACGAACTGAGCGTCGCCCAGACCGTGCTGCGCATCCACACGCGCGTGGCCGATCTCTACAACCAGCCGATGAACCAGACGGAGCAGCAACTGCGGCTCACCGTGGAGGCGTTGAAGGAGCGCCAGGAGCACGAGCTCATCAACAACCGTGAGTTCGGACTGCTCAACAACTGCGAGTACGACCAGCGCCTGCAGCCGCACGACGGCGCGCCGAGCCCCGACGACATGGACGAACTGCTGTGCCGCCGGCGCGGGTCGAAGCTGTTCCTCGCCCACCCGCGCGCGATCTCCGCGTTCGGCCGCGAGTGCAACAAGCGCGGGCTCGTCCCGGAGTCCATCGACGTGGCCGGGAACCGCATCCCCACCTGGCGCGGCGTGCCGATCTTCCCGTGCAACAAGATCCCGGTGACCGAGGAGCGCACCACCTCGATCATCTGCATGCGTACGGGCGAGGACGAGCAGGGCGTCATCGGACTGCACCAGGCGGGCATCCCGGACGAGATCGAGCCGAGCCTGTCCGTGCGCTTCATGGGCATCAGCGAGCAGGCGATCATCTCCTACCTGGTGTCGACGTACTACTCCGCGGCCGTCCTGGTGCCGGACGCGCTCGGCATCCTGGAGAACGTCGAGATCGGCCGGTGGAGGTGAGGCGACGGCCCCTTCCGTCGGGCGGCGGGCAGTTGTCCGTGCCGGTGGGAGCGACGGCGGGTAGACCCCCGGCGTACGCGCCCGCAGGCCCTGGAACCGCCACCGTCCGACTCCCCGCCGGAGTGAGTCCATGACGGACACCACGGACATGACGGAGCGCGCGCCGCGACCCATGGGACACCGTCCCCGGGCGGTCCAGCCCGGGGAGGGGTACGAGGCCGCGGAGATCCTGACGTCGGCGCGGAGCTGCGTCGACCCGGAGCTGCGCGCGGCGGTCGAGTCGCTGCCCGGTTCGATGCGCCGTGTCGCGCTCTACCACTTCGGATGGGAACACGCCGACGGGACGCCCGCGGCCGGGAACGCGGGCAAGGCCATCAGGCCCGCCCTCGTCCTGGCCGCGGTGCGGGCCCTCGGCGGGGACCCGCTGAGCGCGGTCAGGGCGGCGGCGGCCGTGGAGCTGACACACAACTTCACGCTGCTGCACGACGACGTCATGGACCGCGACGCGACCCGCAGGCACCGGCCCACCGCCTGGACCGTGTTCGGCGACGCCGACGCGATCCTCGCCGGTGACACGCTGCAGGCACTGGCGCAGCGGCTGCTCGCCGAGGACCCCCACCCGGGGGCCCCGGCGGCGGCCGCCCGCCTGGCCGCCTGCGTCGTCGAGCTCTGCGCGGGGCAGCACGCGGACTGCGCCCTGGAGAGCCGGGCGCCGGGCGAGGTCTCCCTGGGGGAGTGCCTCGCCATGGCCGAGGCCAAGACGGGCGCGCTGCTCGGGTGCGCCTGCGCGATCGGGGCGGTGTACGCGGGGGCGGGGGCCGACACGGCGGAGGCGCTCGACGGGTTCGGCCGGCAGGCCGGCCTCGCCTTCCAGCTCATCGACGACGTGATCGGCATCTGGGGGGATCCCGCGCGTACGGGCAAGCCCGCGCGCGCGGACCTCGCCGCGCGCAAGAAGTCCCTGCCGGTGGTCGCCGCGCTGGCCTCCGGCACGCCCGAGGGGGAGGAACTCGCCGGGCTGTACGGGCGGGAGACAGCCGGGGGAGCCGACGGGCCCGAGGGGGAGCTGGAGCGGATGGCCCGGGCCGTGGAGCGCGCCGGGGGCCGGGACTGGGCACAACTGCACGCGGCCGACCGGATGTCGCGGGCGCTCGGGGAGCTCGCCCGCGCGGTGCCCGATCCGGAGCGGGCGGGGGGCCTGCTGGCACTCGCGGAGTTCGTCACGCGAAGGTCGCATTGACCGGCCAGCGATCGCCATGACCGGACGTAAGCCGCGTTGACCGGGGGAGGGCGGCGGCGGGCGGAGGTTCGGTCGGCGGGGTGAGAGGGACTGGGGCTGAAGGTCCATCAGCCGGGGGGCTGGGCGGGGTGGGGAACCCGTGGACCTTCAGGCCGGGGGCGGGCCGGGGCGCACCGATGGGGTGGCGGCGTCCCGACTCACGGGCCTCGCACCGCCGGGAAATCGGCGGCGCGAGGCCCGTCGTCGCGCGCGAAAGGCTCGCTTAGGCTGCAAACGGCAGGGCCCGGGCGGGAGTTGAGGGCCGACGAGGCGGAGGGGAGAAGCCGTGGGTGTGGCGATCCGGAGGGCCGGTGCGAGCGACCGCGCGGATGCGGTCGGGCTGCTCGACGAGGCGTTCATGGCGGACCCGGTGAGCAGTTGGCTGTTCCCGGGCGAGGAGCGGCGCCGCAGCAGGCACGGCGCGCTGATGGCCGCCTTCGTGGACCTCGCCTTCGCGGAGGGGCACGTGGACATCGCCGAGGACGGCTCGGCCGTCGCCCTGTGGTGGTCCGTGCCCGCGGGGGAGGCGCACGAGGATGCCGCCGAGGGGGCGGCGCAGCTGCGGCAGGCCGTCGACCCGGACAACGAACGGGTCGAGGTGATCGCCCGGTTGACGTCCGAGGTCCACCCGACCGACCGGCCGCACCAGTACCTCCACATGATCGCCGTGAAGCCGGAGCAGCAGGGGGAGGGTCTCGGCACGGCCCTCGTCGCCCCGGTGCTCGCGCGGTGCGACCGCGACGGACGGCACGCCTACCTGGAGGCGAGCAACGCGCGCAGCCGGGAGCTGTATCTGCGGCTCGGCTTCGCCGACCTGGGCACCGCCTTCGACCTGCCGGACGGGCCGCGGATGTGGCCGATGTGGCGGGAGCCGCAGAGCGTGTGACACCGGGTGGGTGTGGTGCTTCAGATTGGCCTCGGACCGGATGACCCGGCCTCCGGGGCCAATTTTTGCGCTCGCTGCCCGCTCGTTCTTCGCCCGGTTCGAAAAAAGTCCTGGGAAGGGGTTGAAACCACTGCGGATGAAGCACTATAAATGCAGTTGTTCGTGACCGGGTGGCCAGAATGACGGCTGCTCGGCCCACCACCTCCCTCTGTCTTCTGCGGAAAGAGATCCAGCTTGCGAAAGCTCACGTACTTCGTCGCCGTCTCGATCGACGGGTTCATCGGTGACCCGAGCGGTGACGCCAACTCCTTCATGCGGTTCGTGGACGAGGAGTTCCTCGAGTTCCTCAAGACCGAGTACCCGGAGACCGTCTCCGCCGCCGGACGCCGCTTCCTCGGCTTCGGCGACGACGTACCGAATCAGAAGTTCGACACCGTCATCCAGGGCATGGGCAGTTACCAGCTCGGCCTGGACGAGGGCGTGCCGAGTCCGTACGGGCACATGCGGGAGTACGTCGCCTCGCGCAGCCTCGGCGAGTCCCCCGACCCGAACGTCGAGATCATCGAGGACGACCTGCTCGGCAAGGTCCGTGCGCTCAAGGCCGAGGAGGGCGAGCTCGGCATCTGGCTGTGCGGCGGCGCGCAGATCGCCGGACAGCTCGCCGACGAGGTCGACGAGCTGGTCCTCAAGACCTACCCGGTGCTGCTCGGCTCGGGCATGCCCATGTTCGCGGGCGTGGAGTCCGCGGTCAGCGACTTCGAGCTGACCTCGTCGCGGGTCTTCGGCAACGGCGTCGTCGTCCGCAAGTACGCGCGTCTGCGCGAGAAGGAGTGACCGCTGGGCTGTCCGACCTCGGGGAATCGCCATATCCTGAGGCCATGGGCAGCGACGGACGCCGGTCCGGCCCCCGTCCGCAGAGCGAGCCGACGTGCGAGCACTGCGGACGGCCAGTCGGTACGGCCATCAAGCGACGCAAGGTGCTCGGCGCGTACGTCCCGGTGTGGGGCCCCGCGCCTTGCCGCAACCCGGAGTGCGACGCGTGCGTCGCCGACGAGCCGGACCAGAAGTCGCGGCCGGGCCGCGGCCACAAGAGCAAGTACAAGCGCGGGCATCTGTCCAGGCGTGACCCCGGCCCCGGGCCGAAGGTCGCTCCCGACGATCCCAAGGTCGACCCCGAGGATCTCAAGGGTGCCCCCGAGACCGGCCCCACGATCGACCTGCCGTCCGGGGCCGAGGTGGACCCGAAGGCCGCGTCCAAGCCCCGGGACACCGGTGCGTGAGCCGCGCCGACGCCGCGTGACCGCCTGACGGCGGGCGCGGACCGCCCACTGTCAGTGGGCGCGGCTAGGCTCGTGTGCATGGAGCTGAAGTGGGGGACGCGCAGGGCGCGTTGGGCTGCCGTCGTGGTGGTGGCCGTGGTGGCGCTCGTGGGCTGTGGGTCCGAGCAGGGCGAGAGCGGGCGCGAGGGGGGCGTGCCGCGCGGTTCCGGCGTGCCCGAGGTGGACGACGAGAAGGACCTGCCCGAACTGCCTTTGGACCGCTATGAGTTCAGCACGCGTGACAGTGAGCGCGAGCAGCAGGCGGCCGACCGCTTCACCCAGCGGTGCATGAAGTCCCACGGCTTCCTCGACTTCCCCCGGCAGTGGCGCGAGCACGACATCACCATGTCCAACCGCCTGATAGCGGTGGCCATCTCGACGACTCTGTACGGCTCGCTCGATCTCGACGGAGCCCGTCGCCGCGGCTACGGCGTCGAACGGGACGCGTTGGAGAAGTACGAGAAGGAGCACGCGGGCAAGGGACGCCTGGTCACCCCGGACGAGTACGAGGTGCTGCGCGGCGAGGGCGCCGGGCGCAAGGTGCCCGAGGGCGGCTGCGCCCAGGCCGGGGCCCGGCGGGTGCGGGCGGACGTCAAGGACGAGACCCTGCTGATGCGGTACGTCGCAGGTCGCCGCACGGCACTCGACAAGGCCGTCGCCAAGGACCCGCGGATGCGGCGTGCCCTGGACGAGTGGGCGGACTGCGTCGCCGACAAGGGCTTCAAGCGGTACGCGAGCCCGGAGGCCGCCTTCCGCGACAAGGCCTGGGGGCGGGGCCAGGAGGGCGACACCAAGCGCACGCGGCGCGAGCGGGACACGGCCGTCGCCGACATCGAGTGCAAGCGCGAGCACAACACCGCGGGGGTGTGGTGGGCCGTCGCGGCCGAGGGCCAGCGGCGCGACATATCCCGCCACCGGTCCGCGTACGAGGCGGTGCGCGCGGACCAGGAGCGGGTGCGGGCGACGGTGCGGGGCGTGCTCGGAGGCGGCGCGTGAGCCCGGCCGGCGACGCGCCCCGGACCCGGCTGCCGTTCGACGCCGTCCTCACCGACCTCGACGGCGTCATCCGCTTCTACGACATGTCGTACGTCGAGGAGCTGGAGCGCGCCGCCGGGCTGCCCGATGGCGCCACCGCAGGCATCGCCTTCGCGCCCGAGACCGACCTGCCGCTCATGCTCGGGCGCATCGGCAAGACCGAGTGGGTCGAGTCCATTGGCGCCGGACTCGCGCGCGGGCACGGGCTCGACGCCGCGCGGGGGCGCGAACTGGGCCTGGCGCTGGCCGAGTCCAAGTTCTGGGCCGACCAGACGGTCGTCGGCCTGCTTCAGCGGGCCCGCGCGTACATACCGGTGTCGATCGTCACCAACGCCACGCCCTGGCTGGACGAGGATTTGGCGCTGCTCGGCCTCGCCGGGCTCGTGGACGACGTCGTCTCCAGCGCCGTACTCGGCGTGGCCAAGCCGGACCGCCGCGTCTACGAGACCGCGGCCGCGCGCGTGGGCGCCGCCGTCACCCGCTGCCTGTTCGTGGACGACCGCGAGGAGAACGTGAGCGCGGCGGTGGCCCTCGGTATGACGGGGGTGCTGTACCGGGGGCCTGAGGACCTGCGGTCGGCGCTGGCGCCGTTGTGGGGGCCGACGCCGGACTGAGGGACCGACGCCGGACTGAGGGGCCGTCGGCGCCGCGCGGGGGCGGCACAGCCCTCCAGGCCTGATGCGCAGGCCTCCAGGTCGGATGCGCCGTCCCTCCAGGTCGGATGCCCTCCAGGTCGGACGGAAGTCACACCGATATCCGAGGCGCCGCCGCGGTGCTTCATGATCTGCTGGTCCGCATCAGCCGTGTCGGCCTGCGGCACATCGTCGTCGCGGGTGCGTCACTGCCATGACGGATCGCGACGAAGGAATGTGACGTGGACGGAAGAGAACTTCTGGCGGAGCGGTTCGAGGAGCACAGGCCCCGTCTGAAGGCCGTCGCCTACCGCATGCTCGGCTCCCTCAGCGAGGCCGAGGACGCCGTCCAGGAGACCTGGCTGAAGCTCAGCCGCTCCGACAGCGAGGGCGTGGAGAACCTCGGCGGCTGGCTCACCACGGTCGTGGGCCGCGTCTGCCTGGACCTGCTGCGGTCGCGCAAGCAGCGCGGCGAACAGCCCCTGGACTTCCAGGGATCCGACCCGAACGCGCCCGGAACCTACGTGCCCGACCCGCAGGTCAGCGCGCTCCCGGGCGGCCGGGAAGCCGCCGACCCCGAGCAGGAGGCCCTGCTCACGGACTCGGTGGGCCTCGCGCTCCTCGTCGTCCTGGACACACTGAGCCCCGCCGAACGGCTCGCGTTCGTACTGCACGACATGTTCGCCGTGCCGTTCGAGGACATCGCGCCCATCGTCGAGCGGGCCCCGGCCGCGACCCGGCAGCTCGCGAGCCGCGCCCGCCGCCGGGTGCGCGACGCGGCTCCCGAGCCGGAGCCCGACCGCAGGCGCCACCGCGAGGTCGTCAAGGCGTTCCTCGCGGCGGCCCGCGGCGGCGACTTCGACGCGCTGCTCGCACTGCTCGACCCGGACGTGGTCCTGCGCGCCGACGGCGGCGAGGTCGCCGGGCTCTCCCGCCTGGTGCGAGGCGCGACGGCCGTGGTCGCCGGAGCGCGCTCGTTCTCCACGCTGGCCGGCTCCACGCACCTGGCGATCGTCAACGGCCGGGTGGGCCAGATCGCCCTGCACAACGGAAAGGCGTTCTCCGTCGGGGAGTTCACGGTCAGGGACGGCCGGATCGTCGAGATCAACATCCTGGCCGACCGGGAGCGCCTCGCCACGCTCCTGGACGAGCGGACACTCGCCGAGCTGGCCGCCGAGACCGACTGACCCGGCTGGGTTGAACCACAGCCCACCGGACCGCCGAGGCCGGGCTGAACCAAGCCCACCCGACCGCCGCCGGCCCCCTCACCCCACCCGCGTCCGCCGCGTGACCCGCTGCACGTACTCCTTCCGGTCGAGCGGATTGTGGTCCGTGCGCGGGCGCGCCGGCGGCGTCCCGGTCACCGGCGCGTAGTGGTCGAAGGCGGACTCCAACTCGCCCTCGCCGCGCGTGAGTCCCGGCAGCGCCTGCTCCAGGTCGTGCACGCGCGCGGCGGGGATCACGCCGTCGACGACGTACGCGGACCCGTGCGCCGCCGGTGTGTGCGGCACCGCGCGCAGCTGCCTGAGCGCGGGCAGCAGCGTGCCGAACACATCGGCGGGCACGGTGAGCCGGAACCGGTGCATGGGCTCGTGCACCCGCGTCCCCGCCCGCCGCAGCGCGTCCATCAGGACGAGCGGGGTGAGCTGCCGGAAGTCACCGGCCGTGCTCGACATGCTCTTGTCGAAGACGGCGTGCGCGTGGCTCTGCCGCGGCCAGTACCCGGAGCGCGTCATCGTGACGACGCAGTCGGGCACCTCCCACCCGTGAAGACCTTGCCCCAGCGTCTCCTTGACCGTCTCCTCGACGGCCTTGAAGAACGCGTACGGCATCGAACCGAGCTCCACGCCGAGCCGGAACTCCACGCCCGCCCCGACCGGCGCGGGCTCCACGCGCAGCCCCACCGTGGCGAGGAACGGGTTGGGGTCGGTGTCGATGATCTCGAAGTGCTCCCCGGCCCCGGCGACCCGCTCCACGCAGATCGTCGTGGTCTCGCGGAACTCGACGCCCACGCCGAACTCGTCCGCGAGCGTGGCCTTGATGACCTCCTTCTGGACCTCGCCGTACAGGGACACGGAGATCTCCTGCCGGAGCGTGTCCTGGCGCAGGTCGATCAGCGGGTCCTGCTCCGCGAGCTGGGTCAGCGCGGCGTGCAGGGCGGCCCGGTCGGCGGCGCGCCGGGGCACGACGACGGTTTCGAGGGTCGGCGGCGCGAAGTGGTGCGCCACCGCGTGCCGTTCGGGTACGGCGCGCGCGTCGCCGAGCACGTCCCCGATGCGTACGCCGGTGAGCCCCCACAGCTTCGCGATCTGCCCGGCCGCGACCGCGTCGCGCCGCACGGCCGCGCCCTGCTCGAAGACGCTGACGGCGGTCACCTTGCCGTCCTCCGCGTGCCCGGCGAGCGGCACCCGGTCGCGTACCCGCACCGTGCCGGAGAACATCCGCGCGTACGCCACCTTCTCGCCCGCGGGCCCGCGCTCGACCTTGAAGACGGTGCCCGCGACGGGCCCGTCCGCGCCACCGGCCGCAGCAGGCAGCAGCTCCTTCACCGCGCCGGTCAGCGCGTCCAGACCGGTGCCCGTCATCGCCGAGCCGAAGAACACCGGGTGGAACCGGGCCTTCCGGGTCTGCTTGGTGAGTACGTCGCGCAGTCCGCCGAAGCTGAGCGCGGCGGCGTCCCCGTCGACGTACGCGGACAGCAGCGCGTCGTCGTGCTCGGCGAGGAGTTCGGCCAGGCGGGCGGTGAAGCGGGGATCGTCGGCGGCGTACGGGACGTAGCGCGCCGCACGCGTGCCCGGGTCGCGCACCGTGCCCATGGGGGCGACGGCGGGCGTCAGCCTCGTGGCCAGCTCGGCGAGCACGCGCTCGGGGTCCGCGCCCCGGCGGTCCACCTTGTTGACGAACACGAGCGTGGGGATGGCGAGCCTGCGCAGCGTACGCATCAGGACGCGCGTCTGCGCCTGGACGCCCTCGACGGCGGACACGACGAGCACGGCGCCGTCGAGCACGCTCAGGACCCGCTCCACCTCGGCGATGAAGTCCGGGTGGCCGGGGGTGTCGATGAGGTTGACGGTGACGTCGTCGATCGCGAAGGACACGACCGCGGACTTGATGGTGATGCCGCGCTGCCGTTCGAGCGCGAGGGAGTCGGTCTGGGTGCTGCCGTCGTCGACGCTGCCGACCTCGTCGATGACACCGGCGGAGTGCAGCAGCCGCTCGGTCAGGCTGGTCTTCCCGGCGTCGATGTGGGCCAGGATGCCCAGGTTAAGGGCGTGTTGGTGCTTCTCTTGCCGCTGGGCGGCGTGCTGATGCGTGTGCGATTGCACTAGGCGTCATGTCCTCGTGTCGGGGGGTGATTCCTTCCTGGTGGGACATGGACGTCTGCCGCATCTGGGGGCTCCTGGTTCCGTCGTCCGGTGGTCTGGTGACACGTCAACTGCATCAGGAGGGCCGGGGCGGAGGCAACCGATTTAGCTTCGAGTGACAAAACACCGCACCCGGCCCAATGGGCCGGGTGCGGTCGGGTGGGCGCGAGGCCCGGGCCTGGATCAGGCCTTCTTGGTCTCCCAGAAGATGCGGTCGATCTCGGCGATCAGCTCGAGCGCCTTCTGACCGGTCTTCGGGTCCGTCGAACCCTTCGCGGCCGAGAGGGCCTTGAGGGTGTCGTTGACCAGGGTGTGCAGCTCCGGGTACTTCTCGAAGTGCGGGGGCTTGAAGTAGTCGCTCCAGAGCACCGAGACATGGTGCTTGGCGAGCTCGGCGCGCTGCTCCTTGATGACGGTGGCGCGGGCCTGGTAGTGCGCGTCGTCGTTGGCGGCCATCTTCTCCTGGACGGCCTTGACCGACTCCGCCTCGATGCGGGCCTGGGCCGGGTCGTACACGCCGCAGGGCAGGTCGCAGTGTGCGCTGGCCTTCACCTTGGGGGCAAACAGGCGGGAGAGCATTGAGCTGTCCTTCCTCGTGATCGTCTTCTCAGGTGGGACATTACTCCGTGAGAGACGCGTTTTCGCGAGTGCCCCCATGGGCTTAGGACAAAAGTCCAGGGTCACACTGAAGACGGTGGAGGATGGAACCGGGAGGCCGGTGGAGCATTGGTCCGGGAGGTTGTCTGATGCCGGAGACGACGGCAGACGGGCGGGAGGCACGCGTGCCGTTCCAGCTGATCGAGGTCGACGGGCCGTCCATGGTGCCCACACTGAGTCCGGGGGACTGGATGCTGGTGCGGCACGGCGCCCGGGTGCGCCCCGGCGATGTGGTGATCCTGCGTCACCCGCTGCAACAGGACCTGCTGGTGGTCAAGCGCGCCGTCGAGCGGCGCGAGGGCGGCTGGTGGGTGCTCGGGGACAACCCGTACAGCGCGGGGGGCGACAGCACGGTGTACGGGGTCGTCCCCGGAGAGCTGGTCCTGGCGCGGGTGTGCGCGCGGTTCCGGCCGCTCGGCCGGTTCCGCCAGGAGCGCGAGGCGCAGGGGCGGCGTCAGCTCTCGCTCGCCGCGCTGGTCTCCTGGACCTTCTTGGCCGTGCGCCCGGTGCTCGCCGACCGCTCGCTCTCCAGGCGCTTGCGCGCGCGGTAGGCCGCGACGTTGGCGCGGGTCGCGCAGCGGTCCGAGCAGTAGCGCCGGGAGCGGTTCGTCGAGGTGTCCAGGTAGGCGTTGCGGCACGGCGCCGCCTCGCACAGGCCGAGCCGGTCCACGCCGTACTCGGTGAGGTGGAAGGCGAGGCCCATCGAGGCGATGGCCGCGTACCCCGCGGTGGCGTTCGACGGGTGGTCGGCCAGGTGCATGTGCCACAGGGGGCGGCCGTCGTCGTCCCGGTAGTCGTGGCCGGAGATCTGCGGGCTCACCGGGAACTCCAGGAGCAGGGAGTTCAGCAGGTCCACCGCCAGGGTCTCGTCGCCGCCGTCGGCCGCCTCGAAGACCGCCCGCAGCCGCCCCCGCACCGAGCGGAAGCGCGTCACGTCCGAATCCGTGGCGCGCCGGGCGGCCTGCTGGTTCGCGCCGAACAGCTCGCGGACCGCGTCGACGGAGGTCAGCGAGTCCTTGTTGCGAGCCGGCTCCTCGGTGTTGACCAGGCGTACGGCGTAGTCCGAGTAATAGGCCAGTTCCACTTGTAGTCCTTACGAGGGCGGGCTATCTTCGTCTGCGTGCGAGGTAACAGTCGCTTTTCCTTCGCGGGTGTTACTCGGCGAGATGAGTCGAGCGTAGTACGGGACGGAGGTCTTCCGGTGACGGAAACGGCTAGCGGTACGGGGTTCGGAACCGACTGGCGTGCCTGGCAGGAGAGTTGGGACCGGCAACAGGAGGGGTATCTGCCGGACCGCGAGGAGCGGTTCCGCGTCATGCTGGACATGGTCGAGGCGCTCGTCGGCCCCGAGCCGCGTGTCCTGGACCTCGCGTGCGGTACGGGAAGTATTACGGACAGACTCCTCAAAAGGTTCCCGAAGGCCACCAGCACGGGCGTCGACCTCGACCCGGCACTGCTCGCCATCGCCGAGGGCACCTTCGCCGGGGACGACCGCGTCACCTTCGTGACCGCGGACCTGAAGGACCCCGACTGGACCTCCCAGCTGCCTCATGACTCGTACGACGCCGTCCTCACTGCGACCGCCCTGCACTGGCTGTTCAGCGAGCCCCTGGCCGCGCTCTACGACCAGCTCGCCGGGATCGTCGCCGACGGCGGCGTCTTCATGAACGCCGACCACATGCCGGATCCGGCCACGCCGCGCATCAACGCCGCCGACCGCGAGCTCCGGCACGCACGCCAGGACGCCGCCATCAGGTCCGGCGCGCTGGACTGGGCCGACTGGTGGGCGCTCGCCGCCAAGGACCCGGTGCTCGCCGAGCCCACCGCCAAGCGCTTCGAGATCTACGGAGAGCACGCCGACGGCGACACCCCGCCCCCGGAGTGGCACGTCCGCACCCTGCGCGAGGTGGGCTTCGCCGAGGCCCGCACGGTGTGGGCCTCGCCGTCGGACGCGCTGGTCCTAGGCCTGAAGTAGGGACTTCGACCGCCGGCAGGGCTCCCACAACTCGCCTACGTAGAGGGGCGGTACGGATCAGCGATCCGTACCGCCCCTCTACGTAGGCACCGATTTACGGGCCCCATGACCCAACGGGCCCCTTCGGCCTACAGCCCCTTCGACCTACAGGACCTTCGACAGGAACGACTTCGTCCGGTCGTGCTGCGGGTTCGTCAGGACGTCCCGCGGGTTGCCGGACTCGACCACCACACCGCCGTCCATGAACACCAGGCTGTCGCCGACCTCGCGCGCGAAGCCCATCTCGTGCGTCACGACGATCATCGTCATGCCGGACTCGGCGAGGTCGCGCATGACGTCGAGCACGTCGCCGACCAGCTCCGGGTCGAGCGCGGACGTCGGCTCGTCGAACAGCATCAGCTTCGGGTCCATCGCGAGCGCGCGGGCGATCGCCACGCGCTGCTGCTGGCCGCCGGAGAGCTGCGAGGGGTAGCTCTTCGCCTTGTCGGCGAGCCCGACCCGCTCCAGGAGCTGGCCCGCCCGCTCCCGCGCCTCCGCCTTGGCCTGGCCCTTGACCTGGACCGGGGCCTCCATGACGTTCTCCAGGGCCGTCATGTGCGGGAAGAGGTTGAAGCGCTGGAAGACCATGCCGATGTCCCGGCGCTTCAACGCGACTTCGCTGTCCTTCAGCTCGTACAGCTTGTCGCCCTTCTGCCGGTAGCCGACCAGCTCCCCGTCGACGTACAACCGCCCGGCGTTGACCTTCTCCAGGTGGTTGATGCAGCGCAGGAACGTCGACTTGCCGGAGCCGGACGGGCCGATGAGGCAGAACACCTCACCCGACTCGACCTGCAGGTCGATGCCCTTCAGGACCTCGATGTGGCCGAACGACTTGTGGACGCCCTCGGCTTTCACCATGGCGGTCATTAGCGCACCCCCGAACGGTTGCCCAGCGACAACATATTGGCCTTGATCTTCATCCAGGGTGTGTCCGGCAGGGCCCGCGAGGAGCCGCGCGCGTAGTACCGCTCCAGGTAGAACTGACCGACGCTGAGGATCGACGTCATGATCAGGTACCAGGTGGCGGCCAGGAGCAGCGTCTCCACCGTCGCGCCGGACGAGGTGCCGATGTCCTGGGCGTACTTCAGGAGCTCGTAGTACTGCACCGCCGCGACCAGCGATGTCGTCTTGAGCATGTTGATGACTTCGTTGCCCGTCGGCGGCACGATCACGCGCATCGCCTGCGGGATGACGACACGGCGCAGCGTCTTGCTGTGGCTCATGCCGAGCGCCTGCGAGGCCTCCGTCTGGCCCTCGTCGACCGAGAGCAGGCCCGCGCGGCAGATCTCCGCCATGTACGCGGCCTCGTTCAGGCCGAGACCGAGCAGCGCCGTCAGGAACGGCGTCATGAAGTCCGACCACTCGTCCTTGTAGACCGGACCGAGGTTGATGTACTCGAAGACGAAGCCGAGGTTGAACCAGATGAAGAGCTGGACCAGGACCGGCGTACCGCGGAAGAACCAGATGTAGAACCACGCGATCGACGAGGTCACCGGGTTCTTCGACAGGCGCATCACCGACAGGACGATGCCGCCGACCACGCCGATGAGCATCGAGAGGACCGTGAGGATCAGGGTCTCGCGGACGCCCTTGAGGATGCGGTCGTCGAAGAAGTTGTCCGGGATCGCGTTCCAGTTGATGTCACCGTTGGCGAACGCGAGGATGAGCGCGACGAGCACGCCGATGGCGAGTACGCCCGCGACGTACCTGCCGTAGTGGCGAACCGGAATCGCCCGGATCGCTTCGGGGGCGGAGCGCGGTGGCTCATCCTTGGGCGCGGAGTCGCCCGACTTGCTGATGTCCGTTGTCACGGGTGTGGCCTTTCAGCGACGAGATGACGAGACGCGGTCACTTGCCGCCGTTGATCTTGGCTTCCTTGACTGCGCCGGCGTCGACGCCCCACTTCTTGATGATCTTCTCGTACTGCTTCGTCGCGATGATCGCGTCAAGCGCGGACTTGATCGCGTCGCGCAGCTTGGGGTTGTTCTTGGAGACCGCGATGCCGTACGGAGCGGCCTCGACCTGCTCGCCCACCAGCTGGAAGTCCTTGCCGCCGCCGGAGGTCTTCACCGCGTACGCCGCGACCGGGAAGTCCGAGGAGCCCGCGTCCGCGCCGCCGGAGCGCAGCCGGGTCTGGGCCTGCTGGTCGTTGTCGTACGACTCGATGGAGATCTTCTTGCCGCCCCCGCACTTCTTCGACTCGGCCTTGGCCAGGTCGTGCGAGACGGTGCCGCGCTGGACCACGATCTTCTTGCCGCAGAGGTCCGCCCAGGTCTTGATGCCCTGGTCGTCGCCCTTCTTGGTGTAGATCGAGACACCGGCGGTGAAGTAGTCGACGAAGTCGACACCCGTGCCGACCTTCTTGCCGGTCTCCTCGTCGATGCCCTCCTGACGGTTCTTGGTGTCCGTCATGGCCGACATGGCGATGTCGTAACGCTTGGAGCGCAGACCGCCGAGGAGCGTGTCGAAGGTGCCGTTGTCGAACTCGAATCGGACGCCGAGCTGCTTGCCGAGCGCGTCGGCGATGTCCGGGTCGATACCGACCGTCTTGCCGCCCTTGTCCTTGAATTCGACCGGCGGGTAGGCGATGTCGGAGCCGACCTTGATGACGCCCTTGTTGCGGATGTTCGCGGGCAGCTGGTCGGCGAGCGGGGCGTCGACGACCTTGTCGCCGCCGCCCTCCTTCTTGTTGTCCGTCTGGTCGCCGCAGCCGGTGAGCAGCAGCGAGCCGGCGACCGCGATCGCGCCGACAGCGACGATCCGGGACTTCGCGGACTTCGCGGCGGTCGTGCGACAAGTGGTGCCTGCGGTCATAGTGGTCCTCCGGCGGATGGGGGAGTAGCCATGCGGTCGTGCACACACCTTCGGGTGTCGCGACCTCGTGTGATGAGGCATCTTGCCATTCGGACTGCCCGATACTGGGGGCTGGAGATGTCAAAATCGGATAACGGGCGATCCGCAAACCCCAACAGGCCGGTGCGGGCCGGTCATTGGCGCACCGGGGCGAACAGCCGCCAACCGCTCGAAAACCACCCAATCTCGCTATGCGGACTGCCGGGTCGGTCTTTTCCTAATAATACGGACATTTTGCCCCTGGGGCCTGCTAGATACTTGCTGTTCACATCGGTCTGACACAGATATGGCTCGTCGGCGGTCGGAAGCATCCGGTAGAAAAGACGGTTACACCCCTCATCCGGGGCCCAGGGCACGTGTGCGGCGTGCCCGCGCGTTCGTACGTACCTCCCGTACCGCTCCGCCGACAGGCGGGGAGCCGACGGCCGACAGGCCCGAGGCCGCAACACGGACGCGGTTCCCGCCCCACTTCTGCACCAGGAAGTGGACCACCCTCAACCATGAAGAATTAAGGGGTCAGACAAAGTGGCAGCGGAGATCGTCAATCCTCGCAGCGACAGCAGCGGCAGCCGTGGTGCGAGCGGCACAACCGGTCACGAAGGCACGGATGAGCCCTTCGATCCGGCGTTCGCGCTCCACCGCGGCGGCAAGATGGCCGTCCAGGCGACCGTCCCGGTGCGCGACAAGGACGACCTGTCCCTGGCGTACACGCCGGGCGTCGCGAAGGTGTGCAGCGCCATCGCCGAGCAGCCCGAGCTCGTCCACGACTACACGTGGAAGTCGAACGTCGTCGCCGTCGTCACTGACGGCACCGCCGTGCTCGGCCTCGGCGACATCGGCCCGGAGGCCTCGCTCCCCGTCATGGAGGGCAAGGCCATTCTCTTCAAGCAGTTCGGCGGGGTCGACGCGGTGCCCATCGCGCTCGCCACGACCGATGTCGACGAGATCATCGACACCGTGGTGCGGCTCGCGCCGTCCTTTGGCGGCGTGAACCTCGAGGACATCTCCGCGCCGCGCTGCTTCGAGATCGAGCGGCGGCTCCAGGAGCGGCTCGACATTCCCGTCTTCCACGACGACCAGCACGGCACGGCCGTCGTGACCCTTGCCGCGCTGCGCAACGCCGCGCGGCTGACCGGGCGCACTCTCGGCGACCTGCGGGCCGTCATCTCCGGCGCGGGCGCGGCGGGCGTGGCCATCGCGAAGTTCCTGCTCGAAGCGGGGCTCGGCGATGTCGCGGTCGCGGACCGCAAGGGTGTCGTGTCCCGGGACCGGGACGACCTCACGCCGGTCAAGCGGGAGCTCGCCGAGCTCACCAACAAGGCCGGGCTCAGCGGCTCGCTCGAATCCGCCCTGGCCGGCGCGGACGTCTTCATCGGCGTCTCCGGCGGTACGGTGCCCGAGCCGGCGGTCGCCTCGATGGCGCCGAACTCGTTCGTGTTCGCCATGGCCAACCCGAACCCCGAGGTGCACCCCGACATCGCCCACAAGTACGCCGCCGTGGTGGCGACCGGGCGCTCGGACTACCCGAACCAGATCAACAACGTGCTCGCGTTCCCCGGGATCTTCGCCGGGGCGCTGCAGGTGCGGGCCTCTCGGATCACCGAGGGCATGAAGATCGCTGCGGCTGACGCGCTCGCGGATGTCGTGGGGGAGGCGTTGTCCGCCGACTACGTGATTCCCTCGCCGTTCGACGAGCGGGTTGCTCCGGCCGTCACGGCGGCTGTTGCGGCGGCCGCGAGGGCTGAAGGGGTTGCTCGGCGCTAGGCCTTGGCGGGGCCCCGTCGCCGGGTGGGTTCGGTGGCGGGGCTTTGTCTTTCCTGCTGGTCGGTGGCGGGCGCGGGTCTGGGCGCGGTGTGGGTCACACCGGTGTGGCGTTCCGGAGGCCCAGGGGCCAGGCATATCGTCGGCGCCATGTTCGCTGCCTACGCCGCCCGAATCGACCCCGACCAGCCCCTCGCCGGCCTGGAACTGGGTGACCGCCCCGCCCCCGAATCCCGCCCCGGCTGGTCGACCGTGAACGTCAAGGCCGCCTCCCTCAACCACCACGACCTCTGGTCCCTGCGCGGGGTCGGCCTCGACGAGGACAAGCTCCCGATGATCCTCGGCTGCGACGCGGCCGGCGTCGACGAGGACGGCAACGAGGTCGTCCTGCACTCCGTCATCGGTCAGTCCGGCCACGGCGTCGGCCCCCGCGAGCGCCGCTCCATCCTCACCGAGAAGTACCAGGGCACCTTCGCCGAACAGGTCGCCGTCCCCACCTGGAACATCCTCCCCAAGCCCCGCGAACTCTCCTTCGCCGAGGCCGCCTGCCTCCCCACGGCCTGGCTCACCGCGTACCGCATGCTCTTCACCAACGCCGGCGTACGTCCCGGAGACTCCGTCCTCGTCCAGGGCGCGGGCGGCGGCGTCGCCACCGCCGCGATCGTGCTCGGCAAGGCCGCAGGACTGAAGGTCTTCGCCACCAGCCGCGACGAGGCCAAGCGCAAGCGGGCCCTCGAACTGGGCGCGGTCGAGGCCCTGCCGTCCGGAGCCCGGCTGCCCCAGCGCGTCGACGCCGTCATCGAGACCGTCGGCGCCGCCACCTGGTCCCACTCGATCAAGTCGCTCCGCCCCGGCGGCACCCTCGTCATCTCCGGCGCCACCAGCGGCGACCGCCCTTCCCACGCCGAGCTGACCCGCGTCTACTTCCTGGAGCTGAAGATCGTCGGCTCCACCATGGGCTCCAAGGACGAACTGGAGGACCTGCTGTCGTTCTGCGCCACCACCGGCGTACGCCCCGTCATCGACGAGGTGCTCCCCCTGGAGCGCGCCCGAGAGGGCTTCGAGCGCCTGGAGGCGGGCGACCAGTTCGGCAAGATCGTGCTGACGGTCTGACCGTCTGCCTTCCGCGGCGAGGTGCCGTTCGCTCCACCCCTGTCAACTAAGGTTGACAGGGGTGGAGGTGTCAACGTACGTTGACATGCATGACCGAAGCAACGGATCTCGCCGAGCGTGCGGGTGACCGCGATCCACGAGTGGGACTGCGAGCCGTCACCGCGCTGCGGCGCCTGGCGGAGCAGCTCGAGGCCGTGCAGGTGCGCAGCGCGCGCCAGCAGGGCTGGTCGTGGCAGGAGATCGCCGCGGAACTCGGCGTGAGCAGGCAGGCCGTGCACAAGAAGTACGGGAGGCAGTGATGTTCGAACGCTTCACCAAGGGCGCCCGGGACGTGGTCACGGGCGCCGTCGAGCAGTCCGAACGGGCCGGCGCCGACTCCATCGACGACGGGCACCTCCTGCTCGCCCTCCTCGACCGCGAGGGCACTCGCGCCTCCTTCGCCCTCGCCGCCCTCGGTGCCGACCGCCGCCGCGAGGACATCGTCCTGGCGCTGGCCGAGGCGCGGCGCCGGGGCGGGCTCACCCAGGCGGAAACCGAGGCCCTCGCCGGGCTCGGCATCGACGTCGAGGAAATCGTCTCCCGCGTCGAACAAACCCATGGCGCCGGGGCGTTGGCGGGCGTCGGCGCCCGGCGCGAACGCAAGGGCATCGGCGCCTGGATCGGTCACCGCGGCTTCACCCCGGGCGCCAAGGACATCCTGGAGCGCGCCCTCCGCATCGCCACGGCCCGCCGCGACCGCAGCATCGGCGACGAACACATCCTCCTCGCCCTGACGACCCGCCCCGGCGTGACAGCGGAGGTCCTGGCAGACCACGGCGTGACCCGGCTGACGGTCGAACGCGTCCTGTACCAGGGCTAGTTCTGGGACGCGACTGCTCGTCGGCGCGGGGGCGGCGAGCTGCCTTCCGGTGCGGGAGCGACCTGTTCTCCAGCGCGGGGAGTTACCCGTTTTCCGGCCCCGTGAGGCAACTCCGCCCACTGGTCCGGCAGAGATGTCACCTTCCAGCCGGGCGACGAGCCCACCTTCCAGCCAAGTTGGGCTCACATGCCAGCCCCGGGGCCGTCCACCAGCGGTGCATCCCGCCCCGCCCCACCCCCGAGCCCGGTCGCCCGAACGGCCCAGGCCCACGGCAACCGAGGCGGGGGTGGCGGCGACCGTCAGGACTTGGGGGACTCGGGTGACTTGGGGGCGTCGGGGGACCGCAGCGTCGCGCTGATGTGGGCCGCGGCCTCCGAGAGGTGGCGGCGGGCGTCGCGCAGCTGGTCCTCCGTCACCCCGTGGTCGCGGGCCGCGTCGCGGATGTCGTCGCGGAAGCGGTCCAGGAGGCGGTCCAGGTCGCGCGCGGGCTCGCCGGTGGACTCCTCGTGCGCCCAGTCCGGGACGTACTCCACGGGCACCTCGTCGCGCTCGGCCGTGAACACAGGGCCCGGACCGAACGCGTCGTCCTTGGACTCCTCGTCCCTCGACGTCTTCGACGCCTTGTCCGACGTGCCGAAGCCGAAGTCCACCCCGAAGTCCTTGCCGAACTCCTTCCCGAAGTCGCCGAATTCCTTCGCCAGCTCGGACAGGCCCTCACGGACGCCCGTCGGCCAGTCGCCCCGCGCGAAGTGGTCCTGCACCTGGTCCTGCACCCGCTTGGCCATGCGCTGCAACTCCTCCTGAGCCTGTGCCCGCACCTGCTCCTGCGCGTCCTTCGCCTGCCTGCGTGCCCGCTGCGCCTCCTCGCGGGCCCGGCGGCTCTCGTCCTTCGCCCGCCGCGCCTGCTCCTTCCACTCCTGCCGGGCGCGCCGGAACTCCTCCTTCGCCTGACGCCATCCGTCGCTGTCGGCCCAGGAGCTGTCGAAGAAGTCGGACGGGTTCGGGAAGCCGGAGCCGGAGCCCGAGCCGGACTTGCTCCCGGCGCGTGCTTCCTGCGCCGCCGCCCGCATCTCCCGGCGCAGCTCACCCGCCGCACCCTGCACGCCGTCCCGGATCTCGGCGGCGAGCCCCGCCACCGACTCGCGGATCTCCAGCTCCAGGTCGGCCAACTCGCCGCTGCGGTCGGCCAGTTCGGCGCGGCCCGCGTCGGTGATCGCGTACACCTTCCGGCCGCCCTCGGTGGTGTGCGTGACCAGGCCTTCCGCCTCCAGCTTGGCCAGGCGCGGATACACGGTGCCCGCCGAGGGGGCGTACAGACCCTGGAAGCGCTCCTCGAGGAGGCGGATCACCTCATAGCCGTGGCGCGGGGCCTCGTCCAGGAGCTTGAGCAGATACAGGCGCAGGCGGCCGTGGGCGAACACGGGAGGCATCTCAGAGCACCTTCTTGTCGGTCGGGCCGTCGGCGGCGTCCGCCTTCGGGGCGTCGGTGGGGGCGTCCTCGTCCGGGGCGCCGGTCGTGGCGGCGCCCGGAGGGATCGGGGGCGAGGGCGGGGAGTCCGCGGGCGGTGCGTCCTGCGGGGGCTCGTCCGCCCTGTACAGATCTTCCTCCACCGAGGGCTTGCGCAGGAGGGCGATCGAGCCGGAGATTGTCTTCGCCCGGAGCCGGCCGCCGCCCGAACCGAGCCTGCCGGTGATGTTCTTCGAGCCCCACTGGCCGGTGACCCGGAGGTCGTCGAAGTCGCTGGCGACCGTGCCGCTCGCGGTGTCCGCCGACACCTCCGCGTGCACCGGGTGGGGGAGGCGGACCGCGATCTCGCCCGAGATGCTTGTGAGTCCGACGTCGGCCGGGCGGGCGGACGGATCAAGGTCCACGATCATCGAGCCGCTCACGGATTCGGCCCGAACGGAGGACCCGGAGCCCTCGAAGACGGTCAGGTCGCCGGAGATCGAGTCGAACCGCAGGTCACCCGTGACGCCCTGGGCCTCGACATTGCCGGAGAAGGTCTCGGCCCGGACCGGGCCCGAGAGGCCGACGAGCGTCGTGTCGCCCGTGATGCCCCGCACCTCGGCGCCGCCCTCGATCCCGGAGACCACGGCGCTCGCCCCGATGACGCCCACCTCGACGCGGGTCCCGGTCGGCACGGTCAGCGAGACCACCGCGTTGCGGCGGGTGCCCGTGGGGTCGAGCCACTCCAGGAGGCCCTTCCACGGCAGGTCGTCATACGCGACGGACAAGGTGCCGTCGTGCTGCGTCACGATGAGAGGAGGGCCCGAAATCTCGGAGACCTCCAGTCTTGCCGAGTCCTCTTCTGTGCCTACGACATTGACCGTGCCGTTCACCACGCGGACGCGCAGTGTCCTCACGGGCTCGTCGAACGTCAGCTTCCTGGGCTCGGCGACGGACCACTCTGGCATGGTGGCAGACCTCCTTGAGCGGGTCGGACGCGACGCGCCATATCGCGTCTGTGTCATACACGATATATCGCGGATACGGAAAGTCAAGACCTATCTCTTCTCCGGGATCGGGCGGAGTCGATTTATGGGCCAAAAAACATGAATTGTCCTAGCGTGGAGCCATGCCGTCCGAGCCGTGGCCTTCCTCGCGAGCCCAGCGACCCTCTGATCCATCTGAACCTGCCAAGCCGGCCAAGCCTGCCGAGCCCGCAGAACCGGCCGGCGGTCCCGTCGGCGCGCTGCTGCTCTGCCGGGCCGGGGCGGACTCGGTCGAGGCGGTCGCCCAGCTCCTGCGTGAGCGCATGCTGCTCGGGCCCGCGGGCGACGAGTGGAGCGTGCTCGTACCCGAGGGGAAGCCCTGGCTGCACGGCGGCGAGCCCGTCGACCGGGTGCTGACCGGCTGGGCCACCGCCCTCGCCGTCGGCTCGACGTGGCCGGTGCTCGCGCTGTGGTGGGACGCCGACCGTTCCGGCTACACGCTTGCGGCGGGCTTCCGGCGGACGGTCGGGTACGTGTGGCTGGCGAACGGGACCCCGGTCGGCGAGGACGAGGCGATGCGGACGTTCGCCGCGCGCCTGGGCCTGGACCCGGTGCTCGACATGCAGGCCCTGGACGCCCTGACCCGGCCCGACTCGGGAGCCGACGCGCGGGCCCGCATGCGGGGGCTCCTCGCGGTCCTCACCCGGGCGGGCGTCGACCTGCCTCCGGGCCTGAGGCCCGGCGAACCGGCCGACCGGCTGAGCGAGGCGGCCCAGGTGTGGGACGGCGTCCGCCAGGTCGAGTGGCCGGGCTGGCGGGACGCGGTCCGTGCGGAGCTGGACGCCGTGGAGCACGGCCCCTTCGCTCGCGCCCTGTCCGGTGCTCAGCTCGCGGCCGGGATCCCGCTCCTGCTCTGGTCCCTGCGCCGCCGCGGCCGCGGCTGGGCGGTGGCGGGAGCCGTGCTGGTCGTGCACGGGGCGCTGGGGCTGACGCGTGAGCGAGGAAGGGTGCGGGGCGAGGCGTGAGGCGGGACGTGCGCCCGGACTGCGAGGCCCCGACTGCGAGGCCCGGCTGTGAGTGCCCGGCTGTGAGTCCGGTCGCGCCTCCGACCGCGCAGGGAGGCCGCCCCGCTCGCGGGTGAACGGCTCAGCGGGCCTTCGTCGCGTCCAGGACCAGTCCGAGCAGCCGCTCCGCCTGCTCCGGGTCGTCCGATGATGCCTTTGACGCCTGCTTGTGCGGCGTGGACAGCGCGACCCCGACGACCAGTTGGAGCAGGTCGGCGGGGGCGAGGTCGCGGCGGGCGGCGCCGTGGTCCTGGGCCCGGGTGAGCAGTGCGCTCACCGCGTCGAGGATGCGCTGGTGGCAGTCGGTGCCGAGGGCGCCCGTCGTCTCCAGCTCCTGCAGCATCAGCGCGCCGCCGAGCCCCTGGTTCACGCGCGCGTGGTCGAGGAAGGCGTGCAGCCATTCCGCCAGGCCGTCACTCGCCGAGTCCGCCGACAGCAGGTCCCGCGCGCGGGTGCAGAGCGTGTCGATGCGGTCGTTGAGGACGGCCGCGAGCAGTTCGGGGCGGCCGGAGAAGTTCCGGTAGAGGGTGCCGGGGCCCACTCCCGCGCGGCGGGCGATCTCGTTCAACGATGCCTCGGGGCCCGCCTCCGCGAAGGTCTCTCGCGCGGCGGCGACGATGCGTTCGCGGTTGCGGACGGCGTCGGCCCGCGCGGGGCGGCCGACGGCCGGAGGTCGGCCATGGGGCTGCGGCTCGGCTGGAGGCTGGTTCATCTCTGCGTTCCCGGAGTCTTGGGTTCCCGAAGGAGCGAGGTCGGGTTCGGGGAGGGGGCTGGCTGTGCGGAGAAGTTCTCCGTATCGTACTCCGCAGGTATCCGGAGAACCTCTCCGGTAATCGGTGAGAGGCGTGGAGCATGAGTGACCTCCAGCGAGCCGGTGGGCTCGGGCGTGCGGGGATCTGGACCTTCGCCTTCGAGGGGCAGTCCGCGGGCCGGGTTGGCGAGGCCGCCGCGGAGATCGAGGAGTTGGGGTACGGGGCGCTCTGGTATGGCGAGGCGTTCGGGCGGGACTCGTTCGGCCAGGCATGGCTGCTGCTGTCCGCCACGCGGCGGCTCGTCGTCGCGTCCGGCATAGCCAACATCGCCTACCGCGAACCGCTCGCCACGGCCAACGCCGAGCGGACCCTGGGAGAGGCGTTCCCCGGGCGCTACGTCCTGGGGCTCGGCGGGCACCGGGTCGACGACACCGTCACGGAGGTGGACGGCTACCCGGTGCCCGTGCGCGGGAAGGCCGTCGCGACCATGCGGGGCTATCTGGACGCCATGGACTCGGCGCCCGCGCACGGCCCCGTGCCGGACCCCGCACCGCGCCGGGTCCTGGCCGCCCTCGGGCCGAAGATGCTGGAGCTCGCGGCCGAGCGCACCTGGGGCGCGCATCCGTACTTCGTCCCCGTGGAGCACACCGCGCGGGCACGGGACCTTCTGGGGCCCGACGCGTTCCTCGGAGTCGAGCAGGCCGTCGTACTCGACAGAGGCCGCGCGCGGGCCCGCGAGGTGGCCGTGGAGCACGTCGCCGGATACCTGCGGGCACCGCACCAGATCGCGAGCCTGCGCCGGCTCGGCTTCGGGGAGGAGGACACGACCGGCGCGCCCAGCAGCCGCCTCGTGGACGCGATCGTCGCCTACGGAGACATCGACGTGCTCCACGCGCGCGTGGCGGAGCATCTCGCGGCCGGAGCGGACCACGTGTGCGTACAGGTGCTGACGGCCGACCCGGGAGAGCTCCCGATGCGGCAGTGGCGGGAGCTGGCACCGGCCCTCACCGCCTGACCGGCACCCCCCCGCGCCCAGCCCTCTACCCCTGCCCTCCTCCCACCCGCATCCCGAACAGCTCCGCCCACTCCCCGGCGCCGAGGTCCTTGGGCAAGCGCGCAGCCCCGCCCCCGCTCCGCCGCACCCACTCCTGGATCCGGCGCCGGGGCAGGTCGGGGGCCGCCGAGGCGACGATCTGGGGGAGTCCCCGGCCCCGGCCGGTGAACACGCGGCGGACGAACTCCTGGTACTCCTCCCGCCGCGCGCCCGCCACCAACGGTCGCCGCCGGCGCGTGATCGTCAGCAGGCCGCCGTCGACGTTCGGGCGCGGCCGGAACGCCGTCGCGGGGACGCGGCCTTCGAGGCCGAACTCGTACCAGGGCCACCACTGGGCCGTCATCAGCGTCGCCCCGCCTACCCCGGCACGGCGGCGCGCGACCTCCCACTGCACGAGCAGGACGGCGTCGGTCCAGGCCGATGAGCGCAGGATGCGGCGCAGCATGGGCGTCGTCTCGTGGAAGGGCAGGTTGCCCACCAGGACGTGCGGCGCGGCCGGGGAGCGGAAGCGCAGGAAGTCTGCGGTGACGATGGACGTCGAGGGGCTCGTGCGCCGCCGTAGCCGCTCGGCCCTGCGGTGGTCGATCTCGATGCCCGTCAGGCGTCGGCCGAGCCTCTCCAGGGGGAGGGTCAGCGCACCGTCTCCGGTGCCGATCTCGACGATCGGGCCGTGGGTGCGGCCCACGAGGTCGACGAAGGTGCTGATGGTGCTGCGGTCGGTGAGGAAGTTCTGGCCGAACTCATGACGGCCATGGTGCTGCGTGCGCACTGGGTCTCCGCGGCTTCGAGGTGAGCCGGGCAGCACGAAGTGCCGCTCGGCGCTTACGCGTTGAAGCGGCGGGGCGTTCCTGCGTGAAGTGAGGTGGGCCCGCCGCTAGGCGCGGCGGATCCTCGTGATGGCGGCGGCTGCGAAGGCACACATGCGAGGCAGCGTAGACGGATGCAGGGCCTCCCCGGCAAGTGATTTTCCGGGGCGGGGTGTCCAGCGGTCTCCACCGTGGTCCTGAAACCGGAGTTCCCCCTACCGGCATCCTTCGGAGAGGCCGATTACCGGAAGAGGGCGACTACTGGAGAGGCCGGCCACCTGGGAAGCCGACTACTCGTCCTCGTCCTCGTCGTCCAGCCGTGCCAGCCACGTGGCGAGGCGCTCGACCGGGACCTCGAAGTCCGGGTTGAGGTCCACGAAGGTGCGGAGCTGCTCGGCGAGCCACTCGAAGGTGACTTCCTCCTCGCCGCGCCGCTTCTCCAGCTCCTCGATGCCACGGTCGGTGAAGTACAACTCTTGCTCCTGGTGCGGACGGGACCCGGGCCGGCGGCCGGGGCGGGTTTGCGACCGTTTCATCGTACGGCCGTACGCCGGTGGGCCCGGCCCCCAAGTCCCGTACCAGGACTCGGGGCCGGGCCCACCCGACGTACCGAACTGTGCGAACAGCCGCGGACTAGGCCGTGAAGACCTCGTTCAGGAGCTGCTCCTGCTCCTGCTCGTGGCGCTTCTTGGAGCCGACCGCCGGGGACGAGCCGTGCGGGCGCGAGATGCGCCGCAGCCGCTCGTCGTGCGGGATGTCGGCGCCGACGGCCAGGTCCAGGTGGTCGATCAGGTTGAGGGCGATGAAGGGCCACGCGCCCTGGTTCGCCGGCTCCTCCTGGGCCCACAGGTACTTCTCGGCGTTCGGGAACTTGGCGATCTCCGCCTGGAGCTCGGCACCCGGCAGCGGGTACAGCCGCTCGATGCGGATGATCGCCGTGTCCGTGACACCGCGCTTCTGCCGCTCGGCCTCGAGCTCGTAGTAGAGCTTGCCCGCGCAGAAGACGACCTTGCGGACGGCGTTGACGTCCACCGAGTCGTCGCCGATGACGGGGCGGAAGCCGCCCGTCGTGAACTCCTCCGTCTTGGAGGCCGCGGCCTTGAGGCGCAGCATCCACTTCGGGGTGAAGACCACCAGCGGCTTGTGGTGCGGGTTGTGCACCTGCCACCGCAGGAGGTGGAAGTAGTTCGACGGGAGGGTCGGCATCGCGACCGTCATGTTGTTCTGCGCGCAGAGCTGCAGGAAGCGCTCCGGGCGGGCCGACGAGTGGTCGGGGCCCTGGCCTTCGTAGCCGTGTGGCAGCAGCAGGGTGACGCCGGACGTCTGGCCCCACTTCTGCTCGGCCGACGAGATGAACTCGTCCACGACCGTCTGCGCGCCGTTGACGAAGTCGCCGAACTGCGCCTCCCACATCACGAGGGACTCGGGACGCGCCAGGGAGTAGCCGTACTCGAAGCCCATGGCCGCGTACTCGGAGAGCAGCGAGTCGTAGGCGTTGAAGCGGGCCTGGTCCTCGGAGAGGTACAGCAGCGGCGTGTAGTCGTCGCCCGTGTTGCGGTCGATGAGGACCGCGTGGCGCTGGCCGAACGTGCCGCGGCGCGAGTCCTGGCCCGCCAGGCGGACCGGGGTGCCCTCCAGGAGGAGGGAGCCGATGGCGAGGGTCTCGCCCATGCCCCAGTCGATCGTGCCGTCCTCGACCATGGCCGCGCGGCGCTGCAGCTGCGGCAGCAGACGCGGGTGCACGGTGACGTGGTCGGGGATGTTGACCTGGGACTCGGCGATGCGCTTGACGACTTCCTGGGTGATCGCCGTGTTGACGGTCACCGGGAACTCGGCCTGCGGCTCGGGGATCTCCGCCGGGGCGGGCTGCGAGGTGGCCTCACGGACCTCCGTGAAGACCTTCTCCAGCTGGCCCTGGTAGTCCTGGAGGGCCTGCTCGGCCTCTTCCAGGGTGATGTCGCCGCGGCCGATCAGGGACTCGGTGTAGAGCTTGCGGACCGAGCGCTTCTTGTCGATCAGGTCGTACATCAGCGGCTGCGTGAACGCCGGGTTGTCGGACTCGTTGTGTCCGCGGCGGCGGTAGCAGATCAGGTCGATGACGACGTCCTTGTTGAACGCCTGGCGGAACTCGAAGGCGAGCCGCGCGACACGGACGACGGCCTCGGGGTCGTCGCCGTTCACGTGGAAGATCGGCGCCTCGATCATCCGGGCCACGTCCGTGGAGTACATCGACGAACGCGAGGACTCCGGAGCGGCCGTGAAGCCGACCTGGTTGTTGATGACGACGTGGACCGTGCCGCCGGTGCGGTAGCCCCGCAGCTGCGACATGTTCAGGGTCTCCGCGACGACGCCCTGGCCCGCGAAGGCCGCGTCTCCGTGGAGGGCGACCGGCAGGACCGTGAAGTCCGTGCCGCCCTTGTTGATGATGTCCTGCTTGGCGCGGGCGATGCCCTCGAGGACCGGGTCGACCGCCTCCAGGTGGGAGGGGTTGGCGGCCAGGGAGACCTTGATCTGCTCGCCGTCCAGGCCCGTGAAGGTGCCCTCGGCGCCCAGGTGGTACTTGACGTCTCCGGAGCCGTGCATCGACTTCGGGTCGAGGTTGCCCTCGAACTCACGGAAGATCTGCGCGTACGACTTGCCGACGATGTTCGCGAGGACGTTCAGGCGGCCGCGGTGGGCCATGCCGATGACGACCTCGTCCAGGCGGGACTCGGCCGCGCTGTCGATGACCGCGTCCAGGAGCGGGATGACGGACTCGCCGCCCTCCAGGGAGAAGCGCTTCTGGCCGACGTACTTCGTCTGCAGGAAGGTCTCGAAGGCCTCCGCGGCGTTCAGCCGGCGCAGGATGCGCAGCTGCTCCTCGCGCTCCGGCTTGGAGGCGTGCTGGCGCTCGATGCGGTCCTGGAGCCACTTGCGCTGCTTCGGGTCCTGGATGTGCATGAACTCGACGCCGGTGGTGCGGCAGTACGAGTCGCGCAGGACGCCGAGGACGTCGCGGAGCTTCATCATCGACTTGCCGGCGAAGCCGCCGACGGCGAACTCGCGCTCCAGGTCCCAGAGCGTGAGGCCGTGCTCGGTGATGTCCAGGTCCGGGTGCTTGCGCTGCTTGTACTCCAGCGGGTCCGTGTCGGCCATGACGTGGCCGCGGACGCGGTAGGAGTGGATCAGCTCGAAGACCCGGGCGGCCTTGGTGACGTCGTCGTCGTGGCTGGCGTCGATGTCCTTGAGCCAGCGGACCGGCTCGTAGGGGATGCGCAGCGCTTCGAAGATCTCGTCGAAGAAGCCGCTCTCCCCGAGGAGGAGGTTCGCGACGATGCGCAGGAACTCGCCGGACGCCGCACCCTGGATCACGCGGTGGTCGTACGTCGAGGTCAGCGTCATGACCTTGGAGATGCCCAGCTTGTTCAGGGTGTCCTGGGAGGTGCCCTGGAACTCCGCCGGGTAGTCCATCGAGCCGACGCCCATGATGACCGACTGGCCGGGCATCAGGCGCGGCACGGAGTGGACCGTGCCGAGGCCGCCGGGGTTGGTCAGGGAGACCGTGACGCCGGTGAAGTCGTCCATGCCGAGCTTGCCGTCGCGGGCGCGCCGGACGATGTCCTCGTAGGCCTGCCAGAACTCGAAGAAGTTCAGGGTCTCGGCCTTCTTGATGCCCGCCACGACCAGCTGGCGGTCGCCGTTGGGCTTCACCAGGTCGATGGCCAGGCCGAAGTTGATGTGCTCCGGCTTGACCAGCGTCGGCTTGCCGTCCTTCTCCGCGAAGGAGTAGTTCATCGACGGCATGGCCTTGATGGCCTGCACCATCGCGTACCCGATGAGGTGCGTGAAGGAGATCTTCCCGCCGCGGGCGCGCTTGAGGTGGTTGTTGATGACGATGCGGTTGTCGAACAGCAGCTTCACCGGGACGGCGCGCACGGACGTGGCCGTGGGCACCTCCAGGGAGGCGTTCATGTTCTTCGCCACGGCCGCGGAGGGGCCGCGCAGCGGGACGTACTCGGGCCCCGTCGACTCCTTGGCGGGCTCCGCCTTCGCGGGCGCGGCCGTGGCGGCTGCGGGCTTCGCGGTGGCGGGCTTGGCGGCGGGGGCCGGAGCCTTCGCGACGGGCGCGGCCGTGGCGGCCGCTGGCGGCGCCGTGGCGGGCTTCGCGGCGGCCGGGGCGGGGGACGTGGTGGACGCGGCCCCCGCGGCCGCGTCACCCGCCGGCTTGGCCGGGGCGGAGGCAACGCCTGCGCCTACTCCCGGCTTGTAGTCGGCGAAGAAGTCCCACCAGGCACGGTCGACCGAATTCGGGTCCTGGAGGTACTGCTGATAGATCTCGTCGACGAGCCACTCATTGGGACCGAACGCGGCAGCAGGGTTCTTGCCCTGCGCTTCTTGGTCGGTCGTGGTGCTCGAGTTACTGGGGGACTGTGGCGACACGGCGGCAACCGCCCTCTTCCGCTTCACAAGGTGATGGACAGCGGAAATAAAGGCTACGCCTCCATCGACGCACAGTGCAGACCGGGCCGGTCATCCGTCGCGTAAGTCACACTGGAAAGCTGGTTTCGGGGCTGTAAATGGCGGGAAACAAGCGAAGTTTGCCTATGACAGTGCACCGCGTGGAGCCCTGGTGGGGACGTCTGTGCACGTCCTGGACACGCCTCGGGTGCGTCGACACGCGGTCGCGGCCCGTCCGGCGCGCGGTGCGCGCGCCCGGAGAGCGCTTCCGCTTCGAACCTTACGTCAACTTCAGTCTTCGGGCAGGCCCGGAAGGGTGACCTGAATTCGGCAGCCCCGGGCCGATTCGGCCACACCGATGTGCCCGCCGTGCAGATCCACCGCCCAGCGCGCGATCGCGAGGCCGAGCCCCGTGCCGCCGTCGCTCCCCGGCGGGACGCCGGCGTGCGCGCCGCGGTTGAAGCGCTCGAAGACGCGGTGCCACTCCGACTCCGGAATGCCGGGGCCCTCGTCGAGGACCTCCAGGTCCAGGGACTCGGGATACAGGCCCCTCCGGGCACGCACCGTCACGCGGCCGTGGGGCGGGCTGTGTTTGACCGCGTTGTCGATGAGGTTGGCGACGACCTGGTGCAGGCGCTCGGCGTCCGCGTGGGCCGTCAGCTCCGGCGGGGAGACGTCCAGGTGCAGATGGACGTCCGTACGCGTGTGACTGCCGGAACCGGACGTCATCCCCTTGCGCGCGGAGGCCACCATGTTGGCCTCCTTCAGGACGCCCGACAGATAGGGCCACACTTCGAAGCGGCGTGCCCTGAGGGGTACGACTCCGTTGTCGAGGCGGGACAGGTCGAGCAGGGTCTCCACCAGTCGGCCCAGGCGCTCGGTCTGCTTCAGGGCCGTACGCATCGTCTCCGGGTCGGCCGCCGAGACGCCGTCGACGACGTTCTCCAGGACGGCGCGCAGCGCGGCGATGGGGGTGCGCAGCTCGTGCGAGACGTTGGCGACCAGCTCCTTGCGCTGCTGGTCCTGCGCCTCCAGGTCGTCGGCCATGCGATTGATCGTCATGGCCACGTCGCCCAGTTCGTCGCGGCGGTCGGCCCCGCGCACGCGGCGCGTGTAGTCGCCGTGCGAGACCGCGCGGGCCACCGAGTTCATCTCGTCCAGCGGCGCCGTGAGGCTGTGGGCCACGAACTGCGTGATCAGCAGGGTGGCGATCACGGAGAAGACGGTGATGAAGCGGAGCTCGGTCTCGGTCTCCATGGCCACCATCAGCAGCCCCGTGGTGATGAAGACCGAGACGACGACCAGGGTGCCGAGCTTCGTCTTGATGGAGAACGGCCTGACGCCCTCGAAGGGCCCGTTCAGGCCGATGCTGCCGCCCCGGTCGCAGCGCCACTTCCGGGCCCGCTCCGCGGCGCTCTCCGCCGCGGCGCCCGGCGTGCCGTGGGCACTGCCCGGTGTGCCGCTCAGGGCGCCGCGAGCCGTGCCGTCGGCGGCGCCGGGGTCCGCCGTCATGGCGTCGGGGTCTCCAGGGCGTACCCGACCCCGTGGACCGTACGGATGCGCTCAGCTCCGATCTTGCGGCGCAGCGCCTTGATGTGACTGTCGACCGTGCGGGTGCCGGACGCGTCGGCCCAGTCCCACACCTCGGCTAGCAGCTGCTCGCGCGAGAGCACCGCGCGCGGGGTGTTCGCCAGGCACACCAGGAGGTCGAATTCCGTGGGTGTCAGGTGTACGTCCTCGCTGCGCACCCGCACACGCCGCTGCGCGTGGTCGATCTCCAGCTCGCCAAGGCGCAGGATGCCGCTGCGCGGTGTCGTGGCCGCGAGCGCGGCCCGCTCGACCCGGCGCAGCAGCACGTGCACGCGCGCGGCGAGTTCCCGCATCGAGAACGGCTTGGTCATGTAGTCGTCGGCGCCGACGCCAAGCCCGACCAGCATGTCCGTCTCGTCGTCCCGCGCGGTGAGCATCAGCACCGGCACCGGCCGCTGGGCCTGCACGCGACGGCAGACCTCCAGGCCGTCGAAACCCGGCAGCATGATGTCGAGGATCAACAGATCCGGCTGCCATGCCTGCGCGGTGTCCACTGCCGCCGGGCCGTCCGCCGCCGTTTGCACGACGAAACCCTCGGCGCGCAGCCGGGCGGCGATGGCGTCGACGATCGTCGGGTCGTCCTCGACCACCAGAACCCGGCGCTGGGCGCCCGGCATCGCTGCCGTGGCGCTGTTGTGGGAGGTGTGTGTCTGCTCCATCGCCCCGCCCCTGACGTGATCGCTTGGTGTCCGGTCAGCAGAGTACGGGGCGTGAAGGCCCCTCGGCTACGCAGCCCTTGCCGCGAGATGAACCACGTCCGGTACGCCCCGGGCAACGGGGATCTCTTCCGTACGTACCTGCTGGAACCCGGCATTCCGTAGAGCGGAGTCGAAAGCGGATGACGGCTGCGCCGACCACACGGCGAGCACGCCGCCGGGGTTCAGGCGGGCCTGGCAGGCGGCGAGGCCAGTGGGGGAATAGAGGCTTTCGTTGTCCTGTGTGACGGTCCAGTCGGGGCCGTTGTCGATGTCGAGGCACAGGGCGTCGTACGTGACGGGCGCGCCGTTGGCGCCTGCGAATGAGCCGTTGACATATGCGACCAGGTCGGCGTGCAGGATCTCCGTGCGCGGGTCGGCGAGGGCTGTCCGGGAGAGCTCCGAGAGTGGTCCTTCGAGGTGCCAGTCGATGATGGCCTGCTCGCGCTCGACCACGGTGATGCGGCTCCAACGGGGGTCGGCGGCCGCGTGGGCGAGGGAGAAACCGACCCCCAGGCCGCCGATGAGGACGCTCGGCCGCGGCCGCCCGTTGAGGGCGTCGTACGCGGCATCCACAAGGAGACGCTCCGAGCGGCCGTCGGAGGTGTCCATCAGGAATGTGCCGTTGGCAATGATCTGCAGCAGGTCTCCGTGGCGTCGCAGCACGACTTCGCCGTGAGGGCCTTCGCGCCGGTCGAGAACCACGGGGGGATCGGATCGGTACGGGGTGTGCATCTGCCCATCTTCCTGTCGTCCGGAATGGGTGTGGAGACTACGGAGCGTGTGGTTTTGCGGGACGCCGAGGAATGGTGTGGGGTTGCTGTGGGTTCCTGTGAATCGCGTCTCACGTGGCGTCGGTCATAGACAGCGCGGGAACGATCGGTGAAGCGTGATCCGTGATCTATCCGTAATGGAAGGTCCGTGAAGCCGTGATGGAGGGAGCGCCTCAGCGTGAACCGGTCTGTGCGGGTTTCTGGCGGGGGCGCCGTCGCGGGGGCGGAGGGTTCGTCCCGGGGTGCGGTGACCAGTGGGATCGAGGCTGGAGTGCGTGATGCTCTGGGCGGTGAGACTGCTCCTGTGACGGGTGATGTCGTGGCCGTCGGGGCGGGGGCCGCGGTGCTCGACGCCGTGGCCGCCGGGTCGGGGGTCGCGACGCTCGACGGGGTGCCCAGTCAGGCGGGCAGGCGCGCGTCGGGGGCGCCCGAGGTGGAGGCTCGGCGCGGGATCGCCATGTTGGAGCCGGTCGCCGTGGAGTCGCTGGTCGATGGCTCGTTCGCTGAGGGGTCCTTCGCGGGCGGCGTCGGTGGCGGCGCGGCCGGGGCGGGTGCGGCCGGGGCGGGTGCGGCCGGTGTCCGCGACGTGCGGGTTCGGGTGTGGGCCGGGTTGCGGGGGCTGCGGCCCTGGCGGCTGCTGCCCTCGCCGACCGGGACGCCCTTCACCTTCGGCTACGCCCTCATCCTCCTCGCGACCTCGCTCCTCGCCGAGCACGCGGACCCCTCCCTCGTCTCCTCGCTGCACCAGGGTTCGAGCACGGACGTGGCGCACCTCGCGGACCGTCCGGTCTTCGTCCTCGTCGCCAGCGCGCTGTGGATCGCGGGCGGCATCGCGTCGCCGTACGCCATCGGGTTCGTCCTTGTCCTCACCGCGCTGGAACGCCGCATCGGCGGAGTGCGTACGGCGGGTGTCTTCCTGCTCGGGCACATGGTCGCCACGCTGGCCACCGAGGTGCCGGTCGGGCTCTCGGTCCTCGCCGGCCACCTCCCCGGCAGCTCCCTGCACCGTCTCGACTACGGCATAAGTTTCGGCGTCGCCGCGAGCGTCGGCGCGCTGGCCGGGTTGCTCAAGCCCTGGCTGGGCTGGGCCGTCCTCGCGGGGTTCGGCTGGATGCTCGTCACGGATCTCGTCGCCTTCACCGACCCGATGACCAACTGGGGGCACCTGCTCGCGCTCGCTGTGGGCGTGGCGACGTGGCCGCTGCTGCGGGGCCGAGGGGTGGGCGGCGCGGCTGCGTAGGCCTTGAGCAGGTCTGAGCAGGTCTGAGCAGGCCCGTGTTGGTCCGCGCAGGCCGTGCGCCGGGGGCTTCCCGCCCCGCCCTTCCTCACCCTGTCCTGCCGCGAAGTGGGCGGAATCTGAGCCTCCGCATAAAACCCTTGCGGCGCAAGGTACTTCCTGACTATCTTGTACCGCATGACAAAGCAACTGGCCGCGGCGCATGACCAGCGGCGCAGCCAGCTGCTGCGCGGGGTGCTCGACCTGTGCCTGCTCGCGCTCATCGGCGAACGGCCTCGGTATGGCTATGAGTTCGTGGAGGCCCTCACCGAGAGCGGCCTCGACCTGGTGAGCGAGGGCAGCATCTACCCCCTGCTCGCCCGCATGGAGCGAGCCGGGCTGGTCGATTCCTACCGCGCGCCGTCCGCGGCGGGAGGCGCGCCGCGCAAGTACTACCGCCTGACCGACGCGGGCGCGGCCGAGCTGGCCGCGGGCCGTGCCACCTGGAGCACCTTCACGACGGCGGTCTCCAAGACCTTGCGCGAGGAGCAGGGGGAGCAGGTCGGGCGGGATGAGCGGGACGGGCGGGACGAGGACGAGTAGGACGCACGAGACGGCGACACGGGGGGACAGGCGACATGAGGCACCAGATGGTCGGCGACGGCAAGATCAGCGAGATCGCAGCGGCCCGCGACGGCGGGGTCGACGCCCAGGAGGCCGACGGTACGGCAGTCGACGGTAAGGCGGCTGACGGCAGTGCGGCTGACACGGCGGAACGCGCCCGCGTTCTGGCGGTCTGCCGGAGCAACTGGGAGTACAGAGGCATCGACGACGCCTCCATGCGCGAGATGCTGGCCGAGCTCTCCGCGCACCTGGACGAGGCCGCCGCCGCGGGCCGCTCGGCGCGGGACGTGGTCGGCGCGGACGTGAAGGCGTTCGCCGCGTCTTGGGCCCGGGCCCGCGCGCCCCTGCACCAGCGGGTGCTTCGGATGGCGGCGCTGGTCCCGTTCGTCCTCGGCTCGGTGCTGCTCATCATGCATCTGCTGGACCGGACGCTGGCCCTGTCCGTTGAGCCGTCGCGCCTGGCGTCCTACGCGGTGATAGTGGCGGGCACAGTCATCCTGGAGATACGGCGTGGAGCCCTCGGCTTCAGAGGGTGGCTGCTCATGGGCCTGGTAGGCGCGGCCATTGCCCTGCTCACCGCGTGGCTCGCGGGCGACGACACGCTCTTCCGGCTACCGCTGTGGGGAACCCTGCTCCTGATGGTGCCCGGACTGCCGTACGCCTACGCGGACACCCGCGCGAGAAAGATACGGGCGGCGGCCGCGTAGGTCGGGAGCGATCGGTAAGGCGGTCGCCAAGTCGGCGGTGAACGCCCGGCCGACCGTCGGTGCCCACGCCCGGCCGACCGTCGGCGCTCACGTCCAGCGGCCGTCGATACCCACGTCCGGAAGGCCACCGGCGCCACGCCCAGCTGGCTGAGCGTGCCCACCGGGCCGTAGGTGCCGAACGAGCGGCAAGTGCCGAGCGGGCCGCAAGTGCTGAGCAGGCCGCAAGTGTCGAGCGAGTCGCAACTGCCGACGGGACGCAGACACTGGGCTGTCACAGGCGTAGAGCGGTCGCAGGGTGTCGAGCGCTCGCAGACGCCGAGCGCTCGCAGGCACCCAGCGGGCCGCCCGCTCAGGTCCTCGCTTCTCCCTACGCCCCTACTTCGCCTTCCTCTGCTTCCTCCTCCACCGACTTCCGTCGCGCGCTCGTCAGTTCCGCGATCACCTGCCACCCCAGTGACTCGTACAGGGCTCGTCCGTCCGGTGTCCCCGCCAGGACGCCGGTCTCCACGCCCTGTTCGACGGCCGCGACGGTGAGGGCGCGCATGACGAGGCTGCCCAGGCCCTTGCGGCGGTGCTGCGGTGAGGTCTCGATCTGGTCGGCGACCGCGGTGCGGCCGGTCGGTGCGATCTGGCCGCGGGCGGCCCAGGAGCCGTCGGCGGTGGTGACCATCGTGCGGATCACGCCGCCGCGCGCCCAGGTGCGGAGCCGGTAGCCGTCAGGGGCGGTCAGTCGGTGTGGGGCGACGGGGGTGAGGGGGACGGTCATCAGGTAGCCGGGTTCAGGGTCCAGCCACCATTCGGGGCCGAGCCAGGGGGTGACGCGGTCCGGGTGGTCGAAGACCTTCAGCCACACGTTCGCACCGGTCACCGACGTGGCGACCTTGCGTACGTCCGCCTCCTGGACGCCCGTGCCGGTGGCGCCGAGGACGTGCCTCGTCGGGTGGTTGGCCTGGCCGACGTCGACGGTGAAGCCCCACGGCTCCACCGCCGGCGGGGCGGCGCCGCGTGAGACGACCCAGCCGTCGACCCAGGCACGTACGACGTCGCTGCCCGCTGTCGGGGATCCCTCTGTGCCGTGCATGGAGCAACCCTTCAGCTTCGGGTGATGACCAGTAGGTAATGAGTGCTGGCGGCAAGTGAACCTTACGGAGAGGGGATTTCGCGATGGGGGGCGTGATCGCTGACAGCGAACAGGTCCGGGGGAACATTCGGGGGCTCACAAGCATTGAGTCGGTATAGCTCAACTTGAATGCCGAAGGGGAGATCATGGCTGCTGAGTCCACGGCTAACACACTGCTCGCTCTGCCCGTGCTGCCGCTCGATGACGAGGTCGTGCTGCCCGGCATGGTGGTGCCGTTCGACCTGTCCGATGCCGAGGTGCGGGCCGCGGTGGAGGCCGCCCAGGCCGCCGCGCGGTCCAGTGGTAGCGGTAGCAAGCCCAAGGTGCTGCTTGTTCCGCGGATCGACGGGACGTATGCGGGGATGGGAGTGCTGGGCACCGTCGAGCAGGTCGGCCGGCTGGCGGACGGAGACCCGGGCGCGTTGATCCGTGCTCGTGGGCGGGTGCGCATCGGTGCGGGTACGACCGGGCCCGGCGCGGCGTTGTGGGTGGAGGGCGCGCAGGTCGAGGAGACCGTGCCGGAGCCCCTGCCCGGGGCGACCGCCGAGCTGGTCAAGGAGTACAAGGCGCTGGCCACGAGCTGGCTGAAGAAGCGTGGCGCGTGGCAGGTCGTCGACCGCGTGCAGCAGATCGACGACGTCTCCGCGCTCGCGGACAACTCCGGGTACTCGCCGTTCCTCACCAGCGAGCAGAAGATCCAGCTCCTGGAGACCGAGGACCCGACGGCACGCCTGAAGCTGGCCACCGAGCAGTTGCGGGAGCACCTGGCCGAGCAGGACGTGGCCGAGTCCATCGCCAAGGACGTGCAGGAGGGTGTGGACAAGCAGCAGCGCGAGTTCCTGCTGCGGCGGCAGTTGGAGGCGGTGCGCAAGGAGCTGCGTGAGCTCAACGGTCAGGAGGGCGAGGAGGAGTCCGACGACTACCGCGCCCGGGTGGAGGCCGCGGACCTGCCGGAGAACGTGCGGGAAGCGGCACTGAAGGAAGTCGAGAAGCTGGAGCGCGCGAGCGACCAGTCGCCCGAGGGTTCCTGGATCCGCACCTGGCTCGACACGGTGCTCGAACTGCCGTGGACCGAGCGAACCGATGACAGTGCTTCCGCGTACGACATCAAGGGCGCCCAGGAGATCCTCGACGCCGAGCACGCGGGCCTGCAGGACGTGAAGGAGCGCATCACCGAGTACCTGGCGGTGCGCAAGCGGCGCTCGGACCGGGGGATGGGTGTCGTGGGCGGACGGCGCGGTGGCGCGGTGCTCGCCCTGGTCGGCCCGCCCGGTGTGGGCAAGACGTCGCTGGGGGAGTCCGTGGCGCATGCCATGGGGCGCAAGTTCGTGCGGGTCGCGCTCGGTGGTGTGCGGGACGAGGCGGAGATCCGGGGGCACCGGCGTACGTACGTGGGTGCGTTGCCGGGGCGCATCGTGCGGGCGATCAAGGAGGCGGGTTCCATGAACCCCGTCGTCCTGCTCGACGAGATCGACAAGGTGGGTTCGGACTTCCGGGGCGATCCGGCGGCCGCGCTGCTCGAGGTGCTCGACCCGGCGCAGAACCACACCTTCCGCGACCACTACCTGGAAGTCGAACTCGACCTGAGCGACGTGGTGTTCCTGGCGACGGCCAATGTGCTCGAAGCCATTCCGGAGGCGCTGCTCGACCGCATGGAGCTGGTCAGGCTGGACGGGTACACGGAGGACGAGAAGGTCGTCATCGCCCGTGACCACCTGCTGCCGCGCCAGTTGGAGCGGGCTGGGCTCGGCGACGGCGAGGTGACGATCGGCGAGGGCGCGCTGCGCAAGCTGGCGGGGGAGTACACCCGCGAGGCAGGCGTGCGCAACCTGGAGCGGTCCGTCGCGCGGTTGCTGCGCAAGGTCGCGGCGCAGCACGAACTGGGCGAGCGCGAGCTGCCGTTCACGGTCGGCGCGGACGATCTGCGCGGGCTGATCGGGCGGCCGCACCACGTCCCCGAGTCCGCGCAGGACCCGGCCGAGCGGCGCACCGCGGTGCCCGGTGTGGCCACGGGGCTCGCGGTGACCGGAGCGGGCGGCGACGTGTTGTACGTCGAGGCCTCGCTGGCCGACCCGGAGACGGGTGCGTCGGGTCTCACGCTCACCGGGCAGCTCGGTGACGTCATGAAGGAGTCCGCGCAGATCGCGCTCTCGTTCCTGCGCTCGCACGGCGCCGAACTGGAGCTGCCGGTCGGCGACTTGAAGGACCGGGGCGCACACATCCACTTCCCGGCGGGTGCGGTGCCCAAGGACGGTCCGAGTGCGGGTGTCACGATGACGACGGCGCTCGCGTCGCTGCTCAGCGGGCGACTGGTGCGTACGGACGTGGCGATGACCGGTGAGGTGTCGCTGACCGGGCGGGTGCTGCCCATCGGCGGCGTCAAGCAGAAGCTGCTCGCCGCGCACCGCGCCGGGATCACCACGGTGGTGATCCCCAAGCGGAACGAGCCGGATCTGGACGACGTCCCGGCCGAGGTCCTGGAGAAGCTGGACGTGCACGCGGTGACGGACGTCCGGCAGGTCCTGGAGCTGGCGCTCGCACCGGCGTCGGCTTCGGCCTCGACGGAGGTCAAGGTTCCGGCTGCGGCGTGACGAAGGTTCCCGCCGCGGCGTGACGGGCGTGGTGGGGAGATGAAGGCCCGGGATCCGCAGGGATCCCGGGCCTTGCCGTACTCAAGGGGCCGTCGGCCCGGGGATCAGCCGTTGGCCAGGGCCTGCACCCGGTCGTAGGCGCCGTTGAACTTGTTGTGGTCCCCGACGATCGGGCCGGTCGAGGTGTACTGCCACATGGTGTGGAAGCCCCAGCCGGCCGGGAGTTCGCCGGGGCTGGTGTTGTAGCGCGCGATCCACAGGGGGTTGGTGGAGCCGAAGCCGCCGTAGTTGCCCGTGCACTGCTTCCACCAGCTGGTGGCCGTGTAGATCACCGCGTCGCGCCCGGTGCGCGCCCGGTAGGTGTTCAGGAAGTCCTGGATCCAGGCGACCATCGCGCTCTGGGACTTGCCGAAGCAGGCGGCGCCGTAGGGGTTCCATTCGATGTCGAGGGCGCCGGGCAGGGTCTTGCCGTCGCGGGACCAGCCGCCGCCGTTGCTCGCGAAGTAGTTGGCCTGGGCGGCGCCGCTGGAGGTGTCGGGGGTGGCGAAGTGGTAGGCGCCGCGGATCATGCCGACGTTGTACGAGCCGTTGTACTGCTGGGCGAAGTAGGGGTTCTTGTACGAGGTGGACTCCGTGGCCTTGACGTAGGCCCACCGCACGCCGCTGTTCCACAGGGCCTGCCAGTTGACGTTGCCCTGGTGGCTGCTGACGTCGACGCCCTCGGTCTGGGCGGCGTCGCCGCCGCTGGGCCGGCCGCCCTGGCCGTCGTGCTCGACGACGCCGATGCCCATGCGGGCGGAGCCGCGCTGCGGTACATCGTCACGGCCACCGTCGGCCGCCTGAGCGGCGCCGGGCAGGGTGATCAGGAGAGCGAGGGCGGAGAGGACGGCGAGGAGAATGCCGGCCGCGGGGTTTCCGCGACGGGCCGTACCGGGTCTGTGCACGGGCATGGCGCGCCTCCGAAAGGCCTCGTTGGAGTTCGTGCGCCGGTGCGCCGTGCCGTACGTGTGGCTCACGGTTCCCACGTCGTAGGGCGGGCGCGCGGGGCGTACGGGACTCGGTGGGGGGACCTGTCGACATGCTGCTGGTGTGAACATGTCATCAAGAACGCTACGCACGTAGACCGCGAAAGGGGAAGAGGTGCTCGTGCCCGCCGTTGGTCTACGCCTGCGAAATACTGGTCGAGCTGCGGCGATGGCCGTGGTTGGCGGAAACTTTCAGGATCGGGAAAATGTGGCATGGGTGCTGACATGCGCGAGGACGCGGGCCGCGGCGAGGATGCCGGGGCGGGCGAGGCAGGGTCCGGCGGTGGTGTGGACCACGAATTCCTCGCCCTGGAGCGGGAGTTGACGCTGCTCCTGCGCAGGGCGCGGGCCTCCTCCGGTGAGATGGCACGGCAGGTGCATCCGGAGCTGGAGCCGGCCGCGTACGGGCTGCTCGCGTTTCTCGACGAGTCGGGGCCTCGGCGGGCCACCGACCTCGCCGCGTTCATCGGGGTCGGGAAGGCCACGATGAGCAGGCAGCTGCGGGCGCTGGAGGAGCTGGGCCTGGTCGCGCGTGAGCCAGACCCCGCCGATGGCAGGGCCTGGCTCGTGCGGCTCACGGAGGAAGGGCGTGAGCGGTTCCGCACGGTGCGGGTCGCTCGCCGGGGGCGGTATGTGCGGCAGCTTTCCGGGTGGGACCGGGGGGAGGTCGCCGAGCTTGCCCGGCTCCTTGGGAAGCTCAACGCCGGGGCGGAGTCCTAGCCCGCGTCCCGGCGACTACTTCTCGCCGTACACCACCGCCAGCGGCTGCGGCGTCTTGTACACCGTCGACGGTTCCGTCACGTGGTCCGCGCCCAGGTAGAGGCGGCTGCCGGAGTACAGGGCGCGGCGGTCCGACTCGAAGCGGGCTTCCATCTCGTAGCCGGCGGACGGGTTCTGGAGGACCTTCGTCTGCTTGAGGGTGGCGGGGTCGACCTCGTGGATCGCGCCACCCGTCTCACGGGCGATGTTCGCCTCCTCGTACGCGATGACCTTGCCGGAGTCGTCCAGGCCGATCGGCACCAGACGGCCCGAGTCCGAACCGGGGGCGCGGCGCAGCTGCTTGCCGGTCTTCAGGTCGAAGGACACCAGGTCGTTCCTGGCCTCCGAGGAGCTGCTCGCGGGGTCCGACGTGCCCAGGTACAGCGCGTTCTTGTCCTTGCTGACCGCGAGCTGCGCGCAGCCCGTGACCTCGGTGGACGGGCATTCGGCCTCGTACTTGCCGTGCTTGCCGCCGCCCACGGGGATCGTGCTGAGCTCCTTGCCCTGCGTGGCGCTGTCGTCGACCGTGATGAACTTCGAGATCCCGGAGCCGCCCTGCGACTTGCCGTCGTCGGCGGCGAGGACCAGCGGGTCGACGGCGGCGACATGGACGTACTCCGTGCCCTGCGGCATTTTGTACGTCGACTTCGCCGCGCGCGTCTTCGGGTCGACCGTCTCGACCTGGAGCTTGGGGTTGTCGGTGTCACCGCAGTCGCGGACCGCGACCAGCTTGGTGTCGTCGCCCGCGTAGCCGACGGTGTCGCAGGTCTCGTCGGACGGCTTCCACAGGGGCGTGCCGTCGAGCTTCCAGCCCGCGCTGGCGCTGGTGCCCGCGGCGGCGACCGTGCCGCCGCCGACGGTGATCTCGTCGAACATCTCGGCGCTGCCGTATTCGTTCGTGGCCTGCTTGTGCCAGAGCAGCTTTCCCTTGTCGATGTCGACGACACCGATCTCGGTGCAGACCGACGGGTCCTTCTTGTCGTTCTGGAAGACGACCGCGACCTTTCCGTCCTTGGTGGGCGTCTGGGACGACCAGCAGACCTCGCCGGTCAGCGGGACCTCCCACTCGGCCTTTCCGCCGGCCAGCGGATAGCCGGATATCTTCTTGAGCCCGGCCTTGACGAAATTCTTGTCCGTCGTCCACATGCCCATGGCCCCGGCCATCTCGCCGACCTTCGGCTGTGCCACCTTCGCGAGCACCTTCGCCTCGGCCGCGGCCGACCCCGAACCGCCCTCTTCGCTCCCGCTGTCGTCGTCCGAACCACAGCCGCTGAGCACCAGCGCGGCCGCGAGTACCGAACCCGCGATGACCGCCATGCGCCGGGACATTCAATTCTCCTTCGTGCGTGGGCACATGACCGGATGTGGTCATGCGTTCCCCATGCCCGCTGATCCTTCCCTGTTGCCGAACGGAATTTCAACAGACAATTCCTGATCTCTGCTTCAGTTGAAATGTTCCGGAGATCAGTTCGCTACGATTGCGGGAGTTGATTGAATTGAATTGTTTTTCTTCTGTCCCGGGCGGCGGGCGCCGAAACGCGTGCGGCGCGACAACTGCCTGCGCGCGAGCTACAACTCCGCGTACACCACCGCCGCGTCGTCATGCCGCTTGCCGCGCGGGAACGACGTGCCGTCCGGGTCCGCCCGCTCCAACTCCCGTACGCGGTCCACCAGTCCCTGGGGGCCGCCCTTGCGCAGCAGTGCGAAGCAGTCCGCCCAGTCGCCCTCGCGGAAAGTCTCGACCCAGCGCCCGGCGCCGTCCGTCAGGGCCGCGAGCGCGGTGACGGCGGAGCGGGGGTGGGCGCCGGTGACCGCGCGGGCCGCCGCCGAGGGGTCCGCCGCGGCCGTGAAGAAGCCGCCCTCGGCGTTCCGCAGCGCCTCGACCGCCGCCGCGTACCGGCGGCCCTCCGCCTGCCGTTCCGCCGAGCCGCGCGGCAGCGCCCGTACGGCGTCGCGCAGCTCGCCGACGGCGGGCGGGAGCTCGTCCAGGCGCCGGTCGAGGATCGCCTCGACGCCGCCGTCGGGGGCGACGCCGACGCCCACGCCCGGACCGGCCACGAGCAGCGCCGAGTCCGACAGGACCAGATGCTCGACGCGCTCCGCGTCCCACCGCGCGAGCACCACGGTTGCCTGCGGCGTACGTGGGTGAGAAAGGTCACAGGTGTCACGGTGGGTGTCCGCGGTGCGCCCGATGGCCGCCGCGAGGATCTCAGGCAGCGTCATATCCCGCCGTGAAACGGACAGTTCACCCAGCGCGCCGCCGAGCCTGGCGGTGAACCAGGGGACGGAATGCAGACACCCGGCGTCGCCGGACGGGGGCGTGACGCCGTCCAGGAGCACCAGTGATCCGCCCTGCCCGGACGCGGGGAGCGCCACCGACGCGTAGTCCTCGTTGGGGCGGTCCGGGTCGCCGGGTTCGGTGGTCAGTTCGATGCGCATCCGGTCAGTCTGCACGAGGCCTTCATGGGTTCCCCCGAAGGCCCGGCAGCGCCGGGGTGCGGGGGAGCGGGCGCGGGCCGGGCGTCGGATTTCGGCCGGAATGATCAACTCCGGCGGGGTGTGGCGGCGCATCCTGCCAAAGCAGCCCACAGACGTCCAACCGGCCCACCCCGTGCGGCGCTCACGACACGCAGGGTGACTTGCTCACCAACTCCCTGCCGATGTTCACTCCTTCAGGTGGCCAGGCAGGCGATGCGCGACTGCCGCGTACCGGCACTGGAATCGTCTGCGAAGGTCGGGATCCGGGCCGGGAGCGCTCGCGTTGACGGATCGTCACCCGGTCCCCAGGGCAGACGAAAACAGGAATGCGAGCACCGGTGCAAGAGATGCGGCCTCGGCGCGAAGGCAGGCAGCAGGCCCCGGAAGGGGACCCGCCGGGCGCGACCTCTCCCGCCGAGCAGGCGTCCGCAGTCACGGAGGGCACGCCCGAGTCCGGCACGGACGGGCCGACGGCCGCGCCGACGGACCCCTCGACCCCGACGAACGCCCCGACCCCGACAGACCTCGCGGCCAGCGCCGGCACCTCCACCCCGCCCCCCGCACCCGCCACCCCCGCACCCCCCAAAGCCCGAGTCCGCAACCGCCTCATACTCGCCGTCGCGGTGGTCGCCGCCACCGTCGCCGGGGCGGGCGCGCCCGTCGTCATCGGCGCCTCGGGCCAACTCAACGACTCGCAGAGCCTGGTGACGCTCTCCGAGCTCACCCAGCAGGCCATCACGCTCAGTCACTCGCTGGCGGACGAGCGCGACGAGGTCACCGCGTACGTCGCCGCGGGCCGCCCCGACGGCAAGGGCCTCTCGGAGGGCCGCAGCGCCCGCGTGGACCGGCGCATCGAGGAGCTGCGCGAGGCCGCCGCCGACGCCAGCACCAACACCTCCGTCACCGCCGAGCTGCGCCGCGACCTCGCCCGCCTGCCCGCCGTGCGCAGAGCCGCCCTCACCGGCAAGACCGGCGCGCTCGACGCCCACAAGGCGTACGCGAAGGCCATCACCGAACTGCACCGCCTGACCCGCGAGCTGGCCGAGAGACTCCCGCCGCGCGCGGGCTCCGGGGCCCACGCCCTGGCCGACCTCGACCACGCCGTCGACCAGGCCGGCGCCGCGCGCGGCCTGCTCCTCGCCGCGCTCGCCGTGCCCCGCCCCGCGCCGACCGGCACCACCGTCGACCCCGTCACCGGCCTGCCCACCGCCCCGGGCTCCACCGGAACGGGCACCGGCTCCGGCACCGGCGACAGCGAAGAGGACGGCCGCCGCGACGGCCTCAGCGCCGCCGCCCAGCAGGCCCACGTGCGCGAGCTCGCCGCGCTCGCCGACTTCCTGGACAGCGCGCCCGCCAAGGCCCGCGTCACGTACGAATCCACCGTCACCGGCAACGGCGTGACGACCGCCGAGCAGTACCTGGACCGCCTCACCGACGAGCCCAAGCTCTCCGCCGCCGACCGGCGCCTGGACGAGAAGAAGCTCGACACCGCGCTCTCCGCCCGCGTCGAGGCCATGCGCGGCGCCGAGAACGCGCTCGCCGCCGACCGCACCAAGAGCCTCGGCGAGCTGCGCGACGACGACGTCACGGCGCTGGAGATCCGCATCGCGCTGGTCGGCGTGCTGCTGCTCGTCGCGGTCGGCGTGTGCATGGGCACGGCGCGCTCCCTGACCCGGCCGCTCGCCACGCTGCGCCTGGGCGCGGCGCGGGTCGCGGCCGCGCCCGGCACCGAGGAGCCGGTGCGCTTCACGGGCCGCGACGACGAGTTCGCGGCGGTCGTACGTTCCGTCAACGCGCTGCACGGCCACGCCGTCGCCCTCCAGGAGCGGCTCACCACGCTGGAGGCCGACCGCAAGCACCTGATCGGCAAGCGGCAGACGATGGCCGACGCGCGCCAGGCCATGGCCGACGAGCGCGACGCGCTGCGCGCCGAGCTCGCCGAGGCGTCCGTTCACCTGGAGCGGGTGCGCAGCAGCATCCACGGCACGTTCGTGAACCTCGCGCTGCGCACGCTCGGCCTCGTCGAGCGCCAGCTCGCCGTCATCGAGGGCCTGGAGGAGCGCGAGCAGGACCCCGACCGGCTCGCCACCCTCTTCAAGCTCGACCACCTCGCCACCGTCACCCGCCGCCACAGCGAGAACCTCCTGGTCCTCGCGGGCGCCGAGCACGGCCACCAGCACGCGGGCGCCGTGCCGCTCGTCGACGTCGTGCGCGCCGCGGTCAGCGAGATCGAGCGGTACGAGCGGGTCGACATCGCCACGCTGCCGCCGCACACGCACCTCGCGGGGTTCGCGGCCGACGACATCAGCCACCTGGTCGCCGAACTCCTGGAGAACGCGACCTCGTTCTCGCCGCCCGACGCCGCCGTCGAGGTGTCCGGCTGGCTCCTGGAGAACGGCGAGGTGATGCTCTCGGTGCAGGACGAGGGCATCGGCGTGGGCGCGGAGCGCCTGGAGGAACTCAACGCGCGGCTCGCGGAGTTCACCCCCGACGACGTGTACGACCAGGAGGGCGGCGACGGACTCGGGCTCGGCCTGTACGTGGTGGCCCGACTCGCCGCCCGGCACGGGGCGCGGGTGCGGCTGCGCGAGCAGAAGCAGGGCGGTGTCGCGGCGGTCGTGGTGCTGCCCGACGGCATCCTCGCGGACCCGCCCGCGCCGGGGACGCCCGGGGCGGTGCCCGCCGCGCGCGCCGAGGTGCCGCTGGTGCACCTGCCGGGCTCGGAGGCCGAGGCCAACTCCAACGTCCTGCCGCCGCGTACGGAGAGCAACTCCCACGTCCTGCCCCCGCGCACGGAGACCAACTCCCCTGCCCTGCCGTCCCGTTCGGCCGAGCGGGACCCGCTGATCGCCGCCGCGGAGACCACACTCGAACTCCTGGCACCGCCCGTCCCGGCCGACCACCCGGACGACGCGGAGCCGCACGCGCGGCCGGACGACGAGGTCCGGCCGGAGCAGGAGGCGCGCCCGAAGCCGGACGCGCAGTCGCCGTCGGAGCCCGACGCGGCGCTCGCGGGGGAGGAGCTGCCGGAGGGCGAGTACCCGCTGCCCCTGCCGGGTGCCGAGGCCCCGGATGCCCCCGTGTTCACCGCCAAGGGGCTCCCCAAGCGGACCCCGAGGATCACCGCGCCCGCCGGGAGCACCGCGCCGAAGCCGCGGGCCGCCGTGGACGCCGAGGAGCTGCGCCGCAGGCTGGGCGGGTTCCAGCAGGGGGCCAACAGCGGCCGCCGCGACGTGGCGGCGGAACTGGCCCGTACGGAGGAGACCCGTATGGAGACCCGTACAGAAACCCGAGCACAAACCCGTACGGAAACCCGTACAGAAGAGAGTGCCGAAGGCCACCGTGCCGCAGATGTTCCGGGGGACCCAGTCGAGGAGGCAAGCAGTTGACTGCGCCCATGCGCACACCCGGTTCTTCCGCCGAGCCAGTGAAGCCCGACCCGGATACCGACCCCGCGCCGGAGTCCGACGAGGACGAAACCGTCGCGTACGGACTCAGCAGCGAGGCCAAGAACCTCCACTGGCTCCTTACGAACCTGGTCGACGAGGTCCCCGGCATCCGCTCGGTCGCCGTCGTCTCGTCCGACGGACTCCTGCTGCTCTCCTCCGACCCGGCGCGCAACGCCGAGCGCCGCCCCGCCACGAGCCCCACCGGGCCCCGGGGATCGAGCGCGGACCTGGCCACGATCGTGTCCGGGCTCGGCAGCCTCACCGTCGGCGCGGCCCGGCTGATGGACGGCGGACCGGTCAAGCAGACCGTCGTCGCGATGGCCGAGGGCAGCCTCTTCGTGATGGCGATCAGCGACGGCTCGCTGCTCGGCGTGCACGGGACGTCCGACTGCGACATGACGGTCGTCGCGTACCACATGGCCCTCTTCGTCGGCCGCGCCGGCCACCTCCTCACGCCCGAACTCCGCAGCGAGCTGCGCCAGTCGATGGAGCTCGCGTGATGAGCGGCGCGCCCGACCGCAGACCGCCCGCGCCGGGCACGGCCCCCGTGCCGAAGCTGCCCGTACGCGGCGGCGACCGGAAGCCCGCGCGCGTACGCCCGTACTCGCTGACCGGCGGCCGCACCCGCTTCGGACACGTCCTGCTGGTCGAGACGTTCGTGGCCGCGAACCCCGCGCTCGAAGCCCCGGAGGAGCGGCGCGAGCTGGGCAAGGGCGACCCGCTGAGCACCCGCGTCATGCCGGAGATGCGGGCCATCGTCGAGATCTGCCGCCGCATGCGTACGGTCGCCGAGATCTCCGCGCTCCTCAAGATGCCGCTCGGCGTGGTCCGCGTACTGCTCAGCGACCTCGCCGACCAGGGAAAGATCCGCGTGTACGGAACGGGCCACGGCCCCGGGCAGCCGAACCGCGCACTGCTCGAAAGGGTGCTGAGTGGACTCCGCCGTCTCTGACGCCACAACCGCCGTCCCAGACGAACTCCCGGCCAAACTCCCGGCCAAACTCCCCGACGACGACGGCGAGTTGCAGGCCTGGCAGACCGACCGCACGCGCGCGCCCATCGCCACGAAGATCGTCGTCGCGGGCGGCTTCGGCGTGGGCAAGACGACGCTCGTCACCGCCGTCTCCGAGATCACGCCCCTCCAGACGGAGGCGCTGATGACGCGGGCCAGCGAGGACACCGACGACCTCAGCGCGACGCCGGGCAAGACCACGACCACGGTCGCCATGGACTTCGGCCGCATCACGCTGGACGACGACCTGGTGCTCTACCTCTTCGGGACGCCCGGACAGCAGCGCTTCTGGTTCATGTGGGACGACCTCGTGCGCGGCGCGATCGGCGCGGTGGTGCTCGCCGACACCCGCCGCCTCACCGACTGCTTCCCGGCGCTCGACTACTTCGAGAGCTGCGGGATCCCGTACATCGTGGCCGTCAACCACTTCGAGGGCACCGAGCGGTACGAGGCCGAGGACGTCCGCGAGGCGCTGACCGTGCCCGCGCGCATCCCCGTCCTGATCATGGACGCGCGGCAGCGGATCTCCGCGATCGAGTCGCTGCTCGCACTGGTGGGCCACGCACTGGACGCCACCCCCGAGTAGCCATCGCCGGACGGCCGAGTGGCCCTGAACAGAAGGATCCGCAGCACCATGCGCAAGATACTCATCGTCGGAGCCGGTCAGTCCGGTCTCCAGATCGCTCTCGGACTCCAGTCGCAGGGGTACGAGGTCACGCTGATGTCCAACCGCACGGCGGACGAGATCCGGTCCGGCCGGGTCATGTCGACGCAGTGCATGTTCCACACGGCACTCCAGCACGAGCGCGAACTGGGCCTGAACTTCTGGGAGTCGCAGGCCCCGAAGATCGAGGGCGTGGGCGTCTCGGTCGCCGGTCCCACTGCGTCCGATGCAAAAGAGGGCGCCCGCGTCATCGACTGGGTCGGCAAGCTCGACGGCTACGCGCAGTCCGTCGACCAGCGGGTGAAGATGGCCGGCTGGATGGACACGTTCGCGCAGCGCGGCGGGCAGCTCGTCATCCACGGCGCGGCCGTCTCCGACCTGGACTACTTCTCCCGTACGTACGATCTCGTCCTTGTCGCCGCCGGCAAGGGTGAGCTGGTGTCCATGTTCGAGCGGGACGCCTCGCGTTCGCCGTTCGACGCACCGCAGCGGGCGCTTGCCGTCGCCTACGTCCACGGGCTCGGGCCGCGGCCCGAGCACCCCGAATTCGACGCCGTGCGCTGCAACTTGGTGCCCGGGGTCGGCGAGCTCTTCGTCATGCCTACGCTCACCACGTCCGGCCGCGCCGACATCCTCTTCTGGGAGGGCATTCCCGGCGGTCCGCTCGACGTCTTCCAGGGCGTCAAGGACCCCGGCGCGCACCTCGCCCTCACCCTCGAACTCCTGGAGAAGTTCCTGCCCTGGGAGTACGCGCGGGCGACCAAGGTCGAACTCGCCGACGCGGGTGGGACGTTGGCCGGTCGTTACGCGCCCACCGTGCGCAAGCCCGTCGGCCGTCTTCCCTCCGGCGGGCTCGTCCTCGGCGTCGGCGACGTCGTCGTCGCCAACGACCCCATCACCGGGCAGGGGTCCAACTCCGCCTCCAAGTGCGCGGCCTCGTACCTCTCGTCGATCGTCTCCCACGGGGACCGGCCCTTCGACGAGGCCTGGATGCAGTCCGCCTTCGACCGCTACTGGGCCACCGCCCAGCACGTCACCAAGTGGACCAACGCCATGCTGGGCGTGCCGCCCGAGCATGTCCTCAACCTCCTCGGCGCGGCGGGCGAACTCCCGCCTGTCGCGGACCGCTTCGCGAACGGGTTCAACGATCCCGGGGACTTCGAGAACTACTTCTACGAGGCGGAGCTGGCGGAGGGGTATGTGGCGGGGGTGGCGGCCGCGGCTGCGTAGCCCCCAACCCCGCCCCTTCCCGAAACTGGGGGCTCTGCCCCCAGACCCCCGCTCCTCAAACGCCGGAGGGGCTATACCTAGCCGATCTAGCCCGTCCGGCGTTTGAGGACGAGGCCGTTCAGGCCGATACGGGGTCTGGGGCGGAGCCCCAGTTTCGGGAAGGGGTGGGATTGGGGAGCCCCCGGCAAGGCCCTACCCCGCCCACCCCCGGTCGGCTCCCTTCGTCGCCCCCGACGGCAACTTCGGCGGCCGGTACCCCGCGACCGGCGTCGCCCGCGGGTCAGGGCGGACCGCGCCGAGGACAGGGTTCGCCGCGAGGGGCGAGACCTTGACGCGGGCGCCGGGGCGCGGGGCGTGGACGACCTTGCCGTGGCCGAGGTAGAGGGCGACGTGCGTGGCCTTGGGGAAGTAGACGATCAGGTCGCCGGGGCGCAGCTTGCGGAGGGAGACTCGGGGCAGGCGGGCCCACTGCTGCTGACTGGTCCGGGGGATCCCCCGCCCAGCCACCCCCCAGGCCCGCTGGGTGAGCCCGGAACAGTCGAAGGCGGCGGGCCCCTCGGCCCCCCACTCGTACGGCTTCCCGATCTGCGCGACGGCGTACCGCAGAGCCCGCTCCCCCCGAGCGGAAGGAGCCCGCCCCGCCTCGGCGGGCGCCCCGAGCGCACCGGAAGCGACAAGCCGCCGCTGCGCCCGCTCGGCGCCGGACTCCTCGGCCCGCCCGACCGCGGCCAACTCCTCGGCGGAGAGCGAGGCGAGCAGCTCCTCGACCTCCCGCAACCGCGACCGCACCGAGTCCCGGGCCTCCTTCTGCCGCTGGGCGAGCGACACCTGCGTGGTGAGGGCGCGCCGCGCGGCCCGAGCGAGCCCGTCGGCCTTCTTCTCGCCCTCGACGAGCCGGGTGACGGCGGCGGCCCGCTCGGCGGCGGCACGGCCGATGACGTGGCGCTGGTCGAGGGCGCCGCGCGGGTTGCGGGCGAGGAGGAGGCGTACGTAGGAGGAGATCTCCATGGTGCCGGTCTGGTACTGCTGGCGGGCGAGGCGGCCGGCGGCGCCCTTGCCGTCGTGGGCGGAGGCGCGGGCCTTGGCGAGGCCCCGGTTGAGGCCGTCGACCTCGCGGCGCTGGGCCTTCAGCTTCTCCTCGGTGGCGTTGTACGTCTCCGTGGACTCCTCGGCCTGCCGGTAAAGGCGCTGAAGGTCCGTCAGAAGCCGGGCCACGGGGCGCTCGCCGGGGCCGGGCGCGGCGTACGCGGGAAGCGCGAGCGGGGGAGCCAGGGGCGCGGCCGTGACCAGCGCGGACAGCGCCGATCCGGTGCACACCCAGCGCAGCAACCTTCCTGACACGTCATCACCTCACGGTGCGGGGCGGTCCTTCCGCCGCGCACCGCGAGCTTCGACCGCCCGCGCGCATACCGCCCGCCGGGGGCTGGCGCCCGGCGCAATGAGGTCACTCGTCCAGGTCATCCCGGCGCGGCACGTTGCGCCCGCCGCCCGGCTTGGACCACGGCCACTTCAGGTTCCGGAAGCCGCCCTCGTCCCCGCGGCCCGCTGTGCCGTCCTCGGAGTACTCGTACTTCCAGCCCGGGTGCAGCCCGAACCGCCGGGCGGCGCCGGCGGGCACCCGCCGGTACACGAGGACCGTGGGCTCGCCGCCCGCCTCGTCCGGGACCGGGACGCGGTACACCTTCGGCGGGTGCCCGGTCGGGCCGAGCAGGACCGGGAGCACGCGGCCGTCGAGGGGCCCGCCCACGAAGGGGGTGTCTTCACTCTTCACGGCACCAGTGTCACCCGCCCCGCACGGCACCTGCCTCACCCGCCCCGCACAGCACGAGTGTCACCTCCTCACAGGAGGTGCCCCGCCTCCGCCACCACCGGAAGCACCCGCCGGGCCAGCTCTCCCACCGGCCCGTCCGCGCTCTCCAGGGCCAGCGCGCGCCGGACCACGGCCGCGGTCTGCGGGTCGCGCCCCGCCGTGGCCGCGATCTGGGCCAGGAACTGCTCGACCAGCCAGTCGCGCAGTTCGTCCAGCGGCGGCTGCTTGTCCTCGTCGAGCCAGATCAGGGAGGCGGCCTCGACCGCGGTGATCCACATGCGGACGGTCATCCGCAGCCGCGGCCCCGGCGGCTCGGGCAGTTCCATGTGGGCGAGGACGTGCCCGGCGGCGGAGCGGCGCACCCCGTCGACGATGGCGGTGGTGCGGGAGGTCTCGATGACGCTGCCGCCCTGGAGCAGCGCGCTGAATCCGGCGTCGTGCTCGTCGACGAAGGCGAGGTAGCGGTCGATGGCGCGGCTCAGGCGCCGGGTGAGCGGGCCGTCCTGCGGTTCGGCGAAGCACTGTTCCAGGTCGGCGGCGGCGGTGCGCAGCGCGGCTTCGTACAACTGCTGCTTGCCGCCGGGGAAGTAGCGGTACACCAGGGGCCGCGACACCCCGGCGGCCTCCGCGACGTCGTCGAGCGAGACCTCCTCGGGGGCGCGGTGCGCGAAGAGGTTGAGCGCGGCGTCGAGGAGCTGGCTCTTGCGCTCCTCGACGCTGAGACGCCGGTACGCGCGGGTGGGGCCGACGGCTGAGGTCATGTCCCGCAGCGTAACCGTGTTTTCGTACGAAGAGTCGGTGCGGGAGCGGACGAAGACCGAGGCCACAGCGGCTCCGACCGCCTCCGAGGCGCCTACGCCAGCAGCCCCGACGCCTTCCACAGCCGCCGCCCGACCCCCCGCATCACGCCGATGTCGTCCAGGCTGTATCGATTTGCGGCTCCGCCGCGTGGCCGTGAGCCGCCTTTGGTGGCGGCGGCGCGGTCGGTCATGCGAGCAGCCCGGACGCCTTCCACAGCCTGCGCCCGACCCCCCGCATCACGCCGATGTCGTCCAGGAAGTCGGTGAGCCGCTTGGCGCCGGTCTGCATGACCTCGCGCCGGTGGCCGCTCGCCTTGACCTGGGCCACGGCCTCGCGCCGGTCCAGGCCGACGTTCGTGTAGACCCGCGGGTTGACGAAGGCGACGGAGAAGACGCGGGCCGCCTCGCCGCTGCTGACCCGGGTCAGCTCGCGCTCCCAGCGCGGCGCGGTCACCATCTGGCGCCGCAACTCCTCGCGGGCGTACCGCACATGGCGGGCCTCCTCCACGACGTGGATGCGGGTCACGCCGCGCACGATGGTCTGCACGCGCTCGTCGGGGAACGTCAGGCGCTGCATCCAGTCGAGGATCTCCTCGCCGAGCAGCGTGCAGGCGAAGGAGCCGGGGGTGGTGGACACGGTCTTGAGGACGCGGGCGAGGTTGTGGTTCAGCTTCGTGACGGGGTACGTGGGCGCCCCGCCCTTCTCGATCATGCGGGCGAACATCATCGAGTGGCGGCACTCGTCGGCGATCTCCGTGAGGGCGTACCGCACATGCGCGCTGGTCACGGACTTGTCGTAGATGTGCCGTACGAGGAGCTGCATGAGGATGATCTCGAACCAGATGCCGAGCGAGGCGAGCGAGGCCGCCTCGTGCCGGGCGAGGTCCATGCGCTGTTCCTCGGACATCCGCTTCCACAGCGGGGTGTCGTAAAGCGAGACGAGCTCCGGGGGCCAGAACCACTTGCCGTCCTCGACGGGCGCGTCCCAGTCGAGCTCCTTGTCGGGGTCGAAGGAGTGCTTGGCGGACGACTCCAGGAGGCGCAGGGCCACCTGCTCGCGGTCCTTGAGCAGGCCGAGCGCGTCCCGCAGACCCGCAAGTCCGCTGTCTTCGGCCACGGTCGTCATGAGATCTCCTGCTCTTCCTGCGTTCTCGCGTTCCCGTAAGGGAGTTACCGGGGGTCACGTCTTATGAGACTGCTTGTCAGCAAGACCGTCAATCCCTTGCGCACGACTTGTTGACCCGGCATCTACCAACGTGTGAGCCTGCCAAGGAGCCATCCCTGTGCGGCGGTTGCGCGGCAGCGGGGGCCGCCGAGACTCGCGAGGAGCCGTCAGTGTCTACGCGCGATCTGTACACCTCAGGCCGGCAGGATCTCACCTGGCAGGTGCCCGCAACCGGGGCAGCCCGCTTCAGTTGGGAGTACGACGAAGGCCGTGAGCGCCTTCTCAACCTGTACCAAAAGGGCAAGGACAAGCAGTGGGACGGCGCCCGGCGCATCGACTGGAACCTGGAGGTCGACCCGCTCGACCCGCTCGGCACCCCCGACGAAGCCATGTCGATCTACGGCACCCGGTACTGGGACCGGATGTCCGCCGCCGAGCGCGGCGAGCTGCGCAAGCACTACACCTCCTGGCAGTTCAGCCAGTTCCTGCACGGCGAGCAGGGCGCGATGGTGTGCGCGGCCCGCATCGTGGAGTCGGTGCCCGACCTGGACGCCAAGTTCTACTCCGCCACCCAGACCATGGACGAGGCCCGGCACGCGGAGATCTACGGCCGCTTCCTGCACGAGAAGATCGGCATGCTCTACCCGATCAACGACAACCTCCAGGCGCTGCTCGGCGACACCCTGCGCGACTCCCGCTGGGACATGCCCTACCTCGGCATGCAGGTCCTCATCGAAGGACTCGCCCTCGCCGCCTTCGGCATGATCCGCGACACCACCGACAAGCCGCTGCCCAAGCAGATCCTCGCGTACGTCATGCAGGACGAGGCCCGGCACGTGGCCTTCGGGCGGATGGCGCTGCGCGACTACTACAAGCAGCTCACCGACGCCGAGCTGCGCGAGCGCGAGGAATTCGTCATCGAGGGCTGCTACTTGATGCGCGACCGGCTGCGCGGCGTCGAGGTCCTGACGAACTTCGGCATCCCGCTGAAGGAGGCCGAGGAGTGCAGCGAGCGCTCCGAATACCTCCAGCTCTTCCGGCAGTTGCTGTTCAGCCGCATCGTGCCGTGCGTCAAGGACATCGGCCTGTGGGGCAAGCGGCTCCAGCAGGCGTACGTCGACATGGGCGTGTTCGAGATGGGCGACTCCAACCTCGATCAGCTGATGGCGCAGGACGAGGAGATCGCGGAGAAGCTCGACGCTGAGCGCTTCGCGGCGGAGGAGCACGAGCGCGTGGCGGAGGTCTCCGAGGCGATCGCCTCCGGCGCCGCCGACGCCTAAGTGCCCAGCTGCGCCGTGGTGTTCGCCCCGTCCAACGCCTCGCGCACGATGTCCGCGTGCCCGGAGTGCTGCGCCGTCTCGCGCAGCAGGTGCAGCACGATCCGGCGCACGGACCAGCGCGGCACGACCCCGGGCTCCCACGGCGCCTCCGGCAGCGGCACGACGCGGTCGAGCCCGGCGCGCTCCACGGCCTCGTCGGTCGCCCGCGCCGCCGCCTCGTACGCGGCCACGAGGTCGGGCACGCTCGCGCCCCGCGGCATCTTGTACTGCTCCACGTCGAACATCGAGGGCGGTGCCTCGCCGGTCCCGCTGCTCAGGACCTGTGTCCAGTTGCGCTCGCCGTGGGCGAGGTGGTTCAGGATGCCGCCGAGGGTCAGCTCGCTGACGGTGGACCGGGCGGCGGCCTGTTCGTCGGAAAGGCCCCGCATGGCGATGAGGAGGGTGTGGCGCTGCTCGCGCAGGGCGTTCAGGAGCTCCTGGGTTTCGGTCATGCGGCCACGCTAGACGTCAACTAGGCCAGAACCGTTCCTAGTTGGCGGACGGTGTGTCGGCGACGTACGCCTCAGCGCAGCGCCGCCTCCATCACCGCCTTCGCGATCGGCGCCGCGCTGCCGCCCCCGCTGATGTCCGAGCGGTCCGCCGACGCGTCCTCGACGACGACGGCGACCGCCACGGACGGCTCCGCGTCGCCCTGCTTCTGGGCCCAGGCGATGAACCAGGCGTACGGGGTGCCGGTGTTGCCGATGCCGTGCTGGGCGGTGCCCGTCTTGCCGCCGACGGTCACGCCGTCGATCGCCGCGTTGGTGCCGGTGCCCTTCTCGACGACGTCCGTCATCAGCTCGCGCAACTGCACCGCCGTGCCCGGGTTCATGGCCTGCCGGAGGGTCTCGGTGCCGCTGCTCGCGACGGTGTCGCCGTCGTCGGTCGTCGTCCGGTCCACCAGGCGGGGCGCCTTCACGGAGCCGCCGCCCGCCACGGCCGCCGAGACCATCGCCATCTGCAGCGGCGTGGCGCGCGTGTCGTACTGGCCGATGGCGGACAGGGCGAGCTGCGCCCGGTCCATGGAGGTGTCGAAGGTGCTGGCGGCCACGGGCGAGGGGATCTTCGGGCCCGAGGTGTCGAAGCCGAACTCCTTCGCGGAGTCCGCCATGGCGTCCTGCCCCGTGTCGACGCCGAGCTTGGCGAAGACGGTGTTGCAGGACCACTGGAAGGCGTACCGGAGACTGGCGTCCGCGCACCCCTCGACCTCGTTGGCCAGGCTCGTCGAGGTGCCGGGCAGGGTGTACGGGTCGGGGGAGTCCGTCGGCGCGTCCAGGTCGTCGATCTCGCCCGCGTCGAGCGCGGCGGCCGCCGTCACCACCTTGAACGTGGACCCCGGCGGATAGGTCTGGCTGAGCGCGCGGTTGAGCATCGGCTTGTCGGGGTCGGCGTTCAGCTGCGCCCAGGCCTCGGTCACGGAGGTGCCGGTGCCGGAGAGGAGTCCGGGGTCGTACGAGGGCGTGGAGACAAGCGCGAGTACCTTGCCGGTGGCCGGGTCGAGCGCGGCCACGGCGCCCTTCTTGCCGCCGAGCCCGGCGTAGGCGGCCTGCTGCACGGCCGCCTTGATGGTGGTGACGACCTCGCCGCCCGGGTTCTGGGCGCGGGTGATGTCGTTCCACAGGGGGAGCGGGGCGAGCATGGGGTCGGTGCCGGAGAGGATGTCGTCCTCGGCGTGCTCCAGGAACGTGGTGCCGTACACCTGCGAGGCGAAGCCGGTGACGGGGGCGTACAACGGCCCGTTGCGGTACGTCCGTTCGTACCGCAGCTGCTCGCCCGTGTCCCGGGAGCCGGTGACGGCCCGGCCGTCCACCAGGATGTCGCCGCGCGCCTGGTCGAAGCGCGTGATGGCCTGTCGGCGGTTGGCGGGATTGTCGTCGTACGTCCCCGAGTCGACGACCTGGACCCGGCTGGCGTTGATCAGCAGCGCCACGAGGAGCAGCGCGCAGAACGCGGCGGCCCGGCGGATGTACTTGGTCACGCCCGCTCCTCCCCGGCGTCGGCCAGGGACAAGGGCGCACCGGCCCCGGCCCCGGACACAGGCTGGGCGCGCGCCGAGTCGCTGACCCGGATGAGCAGCGCCACGATGATCCAGTTGGTCACGACGGACGAACCGCCCTGCGCGAGGAACGGCATGGCCATCCCCGTCAGCGGGATCAGCCCCATCACCCCGCCCGCGATCACGAACACCTGGAGCGCCACGATCGACGCGAGCCCGATCGCGAGCAGCCGCCCGAACGGGTCACGCAGGGCGAGCCCGGCCCGGTAGCCGCGCTCCACAAGAAGCGCGTACAGCAGGAAGATCGCCGTCAGACCGGTGAGCCCCAGCTCCTCCCCGGCCGTCGCCAGGATGAAGTCCGACTTGGCGGCGAAGCCGATGAGGATGGAGTGCCCGTCCCCGAGCCCGGTGCCGAGCAGCCCGCCGGCCGCGAACGCGAACAGCGACTGGGCGAGCTGGTTCGGCCCCTCACCGGCCTCGATGGACGCGAACGGATGCAGCCAGTCCTCGACCCGGCTGTGCACATGCGGCTCGAGCGAACCGACCGCGAACGCCCCGACCGCCGCGAGCAGCAGGCCGACGGCGATCCAGCCGGTGCGTCCGGTGGCGACGTACAGCAGGATCACGAAGAGCCCGAAGAACAGCAGCGAGGTGCCGAGGTCGCGCTCCAGGACCAGCACGCCGACGCTCAGCAGCCAGATCGCCACGATCGGCCCGAGCACCCGCCCCGTCGGCAGTTGCAGCCGCTTGAACTTCCACACCGTGCGGCCCGTGTACGCGAGCGCGGTGCGGTTGGCCGCGAGATAGCTGGCGAAGAAGACCGCGAGGAGGATCTTCGCGAACTCGCCGGGCTGGATGGAGAATCCGCCGACCCGGATCCAGATGCGGGCGCCGTTCACGGCGGGGAAGAAGATCGGCACGATCATGAGGACCAGCGCGGTGACCACGGACAGGTAGGCGTACCGCTGGAGCACGCGGTGGTCGCGCAGGAAGAACACCACGGCGATGAAGAGGGCGACGCCGACCGTCGACCAGACGAGCTGGGTGGGCGCCGCGCGGTCGCCGGGCGTCTCCAGGTCGAGCCGGTAGATCAGCACCAGGCCGAGGCCGTTGAGCAGCACGGCGATCGGCAGGAGCAGCGGATCGGCGTACGGGGCGCGCAGCCGGACCGCCAGATGGGCGAGGAGCGCGAGCACCCCGAGCCCGGCGCCGTAACCGGCGGCGCCGGGCGGGACGGAGCCGTTGCGCGCCAGGCCCACGTCGCAGTAGCCGTACACGGAGAGCAGGACGGCGACGACGATCAGCGTGAGCTCGACGCCACGGCGCCGGGGGACACGGACAGCGGGGACGGTGGCGGGCTCCGCTGCTGTTCCGGTCATGCCCGGAACGTAGCAAGCTGTGAGCCTAATGTCCGGTTATGTCGCCGGTGTCCTGCCGGGGCGGGCGTCGGCCCCGGCGCACGGTCAGCACCAGCGCGGCGCCGGACCGATGTTGTCGATGTAGTGCGCGGCGCCCCACGCCCAGGTGCCGTCGGTGAGCAGGTACCAGCGGTCGTTGTGGTGCACGTACTGGCCGCGCGCCTTGCAGAAGATGTGCACGACCTTGCCGTACGGCTCACTCCGGATGACCTTGCTGCCCCGCGTCGGCATGTCCCGCAGCAGCAGCCCGCCCTTGGCGATGACGCGGCCCTTGTAGACCGGCGGGTTGTTGTTCGCGTCGTCCGCGACGGCCGCGGGCGCGGCGGTCAGCACGGTGGCGGCGGCGAGGGCGCCGCCGGCGACGAGTATGGAGAGACGGGCGGCGACGGAGGGGCGGGGACGAAGGGCCATCAGGGCCTCCTGGGCTGAGCGGAGTGGGAACGCACGACCTGTCAAAGGCCGCAATTCACACTAAAAGTGACACCCTGTGCACGCAACGGCGTCACGGCGTCCCCGCGTCCCGGTCAGCCCGCTCCGACCTCGGCGCCCGCCTCTGGGACCTCGTCGTACGGAAGAGCCAGCACGGCCACCGCCCCGCCGCCGTCCACCCCGTTGGTGAACTCAAGGCGCGCCCCCACCACCCGCGCCTGCCCCAGGGCGATGGTGAGCCCAAGCCCATGGCCCTTGGTCGTCCCCTCCGTGCGGAACCGCTGCGGCCCGTGCTCCACCAGGTAGTCGGGGAAGCCGGGACCGTGGTCCCGCACGGTGATCACGGGCCCGTCCACCGTCAGGGACACCGGCGGGGCCCCGTGCTTGAGGGCGTTCCCGACGAGGTTCCCGAGCACCCGCTCAAGGCGCCGCCCGTCCGTGTCCACCACGATGTCCCGTACGATCCGCAGCTCCACCTCGGCCCCCGAAGCCCGCACGACCCGCTCGGCCAGTGGAGCGAGGCGGACCGCGTCGAGGTCGACGCGTTCGCTGCGCGAGTCGAGGCGGGAGATCTCCAGGAGGTCCTCGGTGAGCGTGCGCAGCGTGGCGACGCGGTCCCGGACCAGCTCGGTGGGGCGGCCAGGGGGGAGCAGTTCGGCGGCGGCGTGCAGCCCGGTCAGCGGCGTCCGCAGCTCGTGCGCGACGTCGGCGGTGAAGCGCTGCTCGCTCAGGAGCTTGCTCTGCAGGGACGAGGCCATGGTGTCCAGGGCACCGGACACGGTGGCCACCTCGTCCTGGTGGCGGTCGGCGTCCCGTGTGCGCGGGTCGTTCACGCGCGCGTCGAGGTCACCGGCGCTGATGCGGCGGGCGACCCGGGCCGTCAGGTGCAGGCGCCGCGTCACGCGCGTCACCGCGAACGCGCCGACGAGCAGCGTCGCCCCGATGGCCAGCACCGAAGAGCCGAGGATCGCGCGGTCGAGCCCGTCGATGGTGCGGGCGCCCTGCGCGTAGTCGACCTGGACGGCGATGGCGCGCCCGCCGTCCGCGGGCCCGGCCGCCCACACCGTCGGCCGGTCGTCGTGGTCGCCGACCATCGTGCCGCGCTCCCCGCCGACGGCGAGGTCGCGCAGCGCCCGGGGCAGGCCTGGCGGGTCGATGCCCGCGCCGGGGTCGAGCCTGCCGCCCGCTTCGTACTGCTTGGTGGCGTCGTCGAGCCGGGTCAGGGCGCGGTCGCGGGCCTGGCCCACGGTCTGGTTGGTCACCGCGACGTGCACGAGTATGCCGAGCAGGGCCGCGAGGGCGCAGCACATGACGGCGATGAAGACGGCGGCCTTCCAGGTCAGCGTCGCGGTCCAGGCGGGCAGCCGGAAGGGGAGGCGGGGGAGCCGCACTCTGCGGGCGCGCGGCGGGGCGCCGGCCTCGGCGCGGCCGGTCACGAGCCCCCGCCCGGCCGGTCGTCGCCGCTCGCACCGGGGCTCGGGTTCGGGCCGACGGTCGGCCCGGGGCTCTCACCGGGGCCGGACGTCTCGCCGGGTCCGGGGCCCGCGTCCGGCTCGGTCCGCTCGGTCAGGGCGGGCGCCTGGCTGCGGGCGCCCTTGGGCCGGGGCGCGTCCGAGGAGCGCAGGATCTCGTCGCGGGTGGGCAGCATCGCGCGCTGGTGCCGGTCCCAGGACCAGGCCGTGCGGTACTCGTAGCCGGGGATGCCGGAGACCGCGCGGACCACCAGGTCGTGCCCGGCCAGCTCGACGCCGAGCACCGCGTCGGAGGTGCCCATGATCTGGGTGAGGTGGCCCTTCTCCATCGCGTAGACGCGGACGGCGAGCTGCTCCTCCGGCATCCGGATGCCGACGACCAGGTCGTCCTTCCCGTCACCGGTGAAGTCGCGGTAGTACGCCTTGAGGACCGGGCAGTCCTTGGGCCGGCTGCCGCAGTCCTTGAGCGCCTCGACGGTGTCCTTGTAGAGCGCGTCGGGACCGCTGTAGACGTCGGGGTTCGCGCGCACCTCGGCCCGGACGATCGCGACGGGGCTCACCTTGTGCAGGTCGCCGCCGGGCACCTTGACGCCCTTGATCTCCTCGGTGTCCGCCTCGCCGTAGTCGGCGACCGGCGAGGACGCGGGCGGCAGGTCGGGCCAGAGCCGGGTGGGGCCCACGGCCGTCGGAGTGGTGCCCGCGCCGCGCAGGTCGCCGGGGTCGCCGCAGCCCGCCGCGAGCGCGGCCGCGGACAGCGCGAAGGCGGCCGCGGCGAGCACGCGACGGCGCTCGGGCCTGCGGCTGCCCGGACTGCTGCCCGGACGGCGGCTGCGGTTCAACTGGCGCTCCTGCTTGCGGGTGCCTCGTACGAGGCATCGTCACGGCGCTACGGAAGCCCGGGAGGCGTCCTCACCGCACGAGGTCGGCGTAGAGAATGATGTTGTCGGTCCGGTGACCGTCCTTGATCGGGCCGCCGCAGGTCAGCAGGCGCAGCTCCGGCCGGTCGGTCGCCCCGTACACCTTATGGGTTGGAAAGTCTTTCTTCCCGACCTGCTGGACCTCACGGACCTCGAACGTCGCCGTGGACCCGTCCGCACGCGGCACCATGATCCGGTCGCCCACCTTGACCTTCGCGACGTTCCGCATCAGCGCGGGGCCGTTCGCCGTGTCGTAGTGCGCGACCAGAACGGCCGCACCCTTCTGGCCCGGCGTGACACCGCCGGTCCACCAGCCGGGCACCTCGCCCTTGGAGGCGGGCGGCACCTCCAGCGCGCCGTCGGCGCCGATGCCGAGGTCCAGCATCTCCTTGGCGTCCACGCCCGCGGCGGGGATCCGCAGCCCGGTCGGCCTGGACTTCTTCAGCGGCAGCGGGGCCTGCTTGGCCTGGTGGGTCGCGGCGTTCTTGACGGTGACGTCGGGGGCGGCGTTGCCGGAGCCGCCGCTGCCCTGTCCGCAGGCGATGAGGCCGAGGCCGATGGCGGTGGTCAGGGCTGCGGCGGCGGTGAGGCGTCGTCGGGCGGGGGTGGTCATGGCGGTTCCTCCGGGGCTGGGCGGGGCACAGGCAGACGGCGGCGAGACGCCTGGTCAGCCGTCGGTGCGGCCGCGGCGCAGCATCGCGAAGCCGAGCCCCGCCGCGCCCGCGGCGGCCATCCCGCCGCCCGCGACCAGGAACGCCGGATTCCGGGAGTCCTTGAGCCCGTCGGTGCCCGCGCGCACGCCGCCCTCGGGGGTGTGCGGTCGCACGGTGCCGTGCGCGGCGGGAGCGGGAGCCGGGGTGGCGGCGAACGCGCCCGTGGCCGGGAGCAGCAGGGCGCCGCCGGCGAGCGCGCCGACGGCGGCGGTACGGACGGCGGGGAGGCGGCGGCTCTTGCTCACGGTGCGTTCCTTGCGCTGGACGGCGATCGGTGACGGAGGTGACATGAGGTGTCAGGGGGTGTCAGCTACGAAGCTAGGCGCCCGTCATTGCGGCGGTTCGGCGAGTTTGTAACAGGGCCCCATAGCTGTGCGGGCGGTGCCGTTACGGGACGGGTGGGGACATGGCGTACGGACCCGGCCCGGGGTGGCGAACGCAGGGCGAATTGCCATCAACTTCCTCGGGACGCCGTCAGGTTCTTGCCCAGGGAGCGTCCGGGCTGCTCCCATGGTCAAGGGGTGGTGGGGCATGAGCGGACTGCGCGTCGTACCGACATGGAGGCACGGTCAGGAGCGGCTCTTCGTCTGCCGGCCGGACGGCGGGAGCGTGGCCTGGTACGACAGGGACACGGCCCGGGTGAACCTGCTGAGCGCCGACCGGGAGGCGGACGTGCTGCACGTCCTGGGCCCGTTCCTGACGGGGAACGTCACGGTGGGGCCGCCGCCCGTGCCGACCCCGGCCGAGCTGGCCCGGCTCACGCTGCACCCGGACGACGACCTCGCGCCGAACGGCCCCGGCGAGGCCCTGCGCATAGCCATCGACCGCGATCCGCCGCCCGCGCGCAGGCTGCGGTCCGATCCCCGGCACCGGGCGCTCGCGGCGGAGACCGCCGTAGGCGACGCGCTCGACCGCCTGGACGCGGTGGGCTGGCACACCCTGCACTCGATCGGGCTCCCCGGCGGTGCGCGGATCCACCATCTCCTGATCGGGCCCGGCGGGCTCTTCTGCGTACGTTCCCTGCCGGCGCGCAGACAGCGGGTGCGGGTGGCCGACCCGATGGTGGCGGTGGGGCGGGGGCGCCCGGAGCCGCTGCTGCGGGAGCTGCGGGCGGACGCCGGTCGGGCTTCGTTCGCGCTGACGGCGGAGGTGCGGGCGGTGCTTGTGCCCGTGGGGGCGGTGGACGTGGAGGTCGCGGCGCCGCCCCGCGAGGTACGCGTCCTCCTCGAGGCCGACCTCTCCGCCCTGGCCCGCGCGGGCGGCGTCCTCAAACCGGCCGACGTCGAGGCCCTCCACGCGCTGGCCCGGGACCGCCACACCTGGCACCGCATCTAGCCCCGCGTCACCCCGCAGGGGGCAGCACCCCACCCCTCCCGGCCTCCAACAACGGCCCCAGCAAATCCCCGTACCGCTCCAACCGCCCCTCCACCTCAGGCGCGAGGAACACCAACGCCCCTGCCTCCCGCCGCTCCGCGCACGCGGCAACCTCGTCCCAATCCACCGGCATGGACACCGTCGGCTCAGCCCGAGCCCGCAACGTATAGGGCGTAGCGGTCGTCTTCGCCGCGGCGTTCTGGCTGAAGTCGACGAACACCTTCCCCGGCCGCAGACTGCGCGTCATCCGGTGCACCACAAGCCCCGGAAGCTCCCGCTCCGCCGCCACGGCGAGCGCCTTCGCGTAAGCGGTGACCTCCGCACTGGGGGCGGGCCGCAACGGCACGAGCAGGTGCAGCCCCTTGCTGCCGGACGTCTTGACGTACACCTCGAACCCGTCCCCCACCAGCCGCTCCCGCAGCCACAGAGCGGCCTCGCAAGCCTCCACGACCCCCGCGGGCGGCCCCGGGTCGAGGTCGAGGACGAGCCGGTCGGCGAGCCCGGGGGCGTCCGCGCGCCACTGCGGAGTATGGAACTCCGTGACCAGGTTCGCCGCCCACATCAGCGTGGCCAGGTCCTGCACGAGGATCTGCCGGGAGACCCCGTCGGAGCGCCGCACCTCGGCGGTCCGCACCCAGGTGGGCGTACCCGGCGGCGGGTTCTTGGTGAAGAAGCGCTCGCCCTCGGGCCCGTCCGGGAAGCGGAGGAAGGAGACGGGGCGGTCGCGCAGGTGGGGGAGCAGCGCCTCGGCGACGGTGGCGTAGTAGTGCAGCACCTCGCCCTTGGTGAACCCGCTCGCCGGATACAGCACCTTGTCCAGGTTGCTGAGCGCGATCCTTCGCCCCTCCACCTCGGTGATAGGCGGCATACGATGAGAATCCCACGAAACCGCCACGAAAACGACGCAGCAGACCGTCGCCCGAAGACGGCGCCCGACAACGACGCCACGTAAACAGGTCGAAAGGTGCTCCACATGCGGTCCATATGGAACGGCGCCATCTCCTTCGGCCTGGTCAGTATCCCGATCAAGCTCGTGAACGCCACGGAGAACCACTCGATCTCCTTCCGCCAGATCCACACGGAGGACGGCGGCCGCATCCGCTACCGCAAGGTGTGCGAGCTGGAGGACCGCGAGGTCACGACCGCCGAGATCGGCAAGGGGTACGAGGACGCGGACGGCTCGATCATCCCGATCACGGAAGACGACCTGGCCGCCCTGCCCATCCCGACCGCGAAGACCATCGAGATCGTCGCGTTCGTCCCGGCCGACCGCATCGACCCCCTCCAGATGGACACCTCGTACTACCTGTCGGCCAACGGAGTACCGGCCGCGAAGCCCTACACCCTGCTGCGCGAGGCCCTGAAGCGCAGCCAGAAGGTGGCCATCGCCAAGTTCGCACTGCGCGGCCGCGAACGGCTCGGCATGCTGCGCGTCGTCGACGACGTGATCGCGATGCACGGCCTGCTCTGGCCGGACGAGATCCGCGCCACCGACAGCGTCGCCCCCGACACCGACGTCAAGGTTCGCGAGGCCGAACTGGACCTGGCGGACGCCCTGATGGACACCCTCGGCGACGTCGACATGGACTCCCTGCACGACGACTACCGCGCGGCCGTCGAGGAGATGATCGCCACGAAGGTCGAGGGCGGCGGGGCCACTGCCCCCGCGCCCGCGGCCGAGGCGGGCGGCGGCAAGGTCATCGACCTGATGGCCGCGCTGGAGAGCAGTGTCCGGGCGGCTCGGTCGGCGCGCGGCGAGGGCTCCGGCGCCGGAGCGAAGGACGGCAAGGACGCCGAGGTCACCGCACTTCCGTCCCGCCGCTCGACGGCACGGAAGTCGGCCTCGGCGGCTCCCAAACAGGTGGGCGGCAAGAAGTCGACGGCCACGAAGGCGAGTACGAAGTCCGGGGCGAGGGCAGCGGCGAAATCGACCGCGAAGACTGCCGCGAAGTCGACGGCCGCCGCCCCGAAGAAGAGCACCGCGAAGAAGTCGACGAAGTCGACGATCGCGAAGAAGACGACGACGGCGAAGAAGACGTCTGGTACATCGGCGACGGCGAAGAAGACGACGCCGAGGAAGAGGGCGTCGGCGTAACCGCCCCTGGCACCTCCAGCACCCTCGGCACCTCCAGTACCTCCAGCACCCCCGGTACCCCCAGCACCCGCGAGGTCACCCCGCCCCGCACACCGTCACCGTGAACAGCCCGACCTCCTCCCGCCGACTGGCGACTTCCCCGAACCCGGCGGCCCGGGCCCACCCCTCCGTCTCCCCGACGTCCCGGCACTTCATCACCCACAACTGCCCGTCCCTGTTGGGCAGCACGTTGGCGATGAAGTCGAGCTGCGGATGGCGGGTCTGGGTGGTGAAGACGAGGGTGCCGCCGGGCGCGAGCAGCCCCCGCAGCCGCTCGATGGAGGCCCGGATCGCGTCGTCGTCGAGCAGCAGCTCGTAGAGCCCGGACACCACGATGACGTCCGGCGCGCCCGCGTCCGGCGCCTTGGGGTCGAGGGCGTCCCCGGTCTCGTACGAGATGTTGGTGATCCCGCGCGTCCGCGCGAGCCGCTCGCCCTGCCGCAGCCCGGCCTCCGCGAGGTCGCGGCAGAGTACGCGCACCCGGCGGGGCCCGTACTCGGCGGCGATGTCCTGGAGGTAGCGGCCGGGCCCGGCGGCGACGTCGAGGACGGTGACCTCGCGCCCGGCCCGCCGGCCGATCTGCTCGCGCAGGACGTCCTGGAGGAGCTCGCGCCGGGAGCGGATGGCGCGCCAGCCGACGGCGTCGAGGTAAACGCGGTCGACGAGACGGCCGAAGCCGAGGACGCCGTGGGCGCGGTTCACGTACACGTAGTCGAGCATCGTGCCGCTGTCGAAGCCGTACCGATAGCCGATCCGGATGCCCCGCGAGGCCCGCCCGACCGTGCCCAACAGGCCTCGCATTACTGCCCACTTGAGGTTGCGCAGAGGTGTGGTCATGGACGCAAGCGTCGCGGCGGGGCGGGGCGCGGGGCATCCGTACGGATACTCGGGCGGACTGAGTACGGGGCAGCAGCAGACCCACGTACAAAGGTCGACCACCTCCCCGCAACCCCCCTGACCTGCTGCACACTTGCTAAATTGCCACCCGAGCGATCGTTGAACAACGAACAACGAACAACGAACAACGAACAACGAACAACGCGCAAACCGAACGGCCCACGCCCCGCAGGAGGTCCCGTGTCAGGCTCCGACTCCACCCCCAGGCTCGACTCGTCCGCCGAGATACGCGCGCGGATCGACACGAGCAAGCCGCACTCGGCGCGCTTCTGGAACTACTTCGTGGGCGGCAAGGACAACTACGAGAAGGACCGCGAGCTGGGCGACCAGATCAAGGAGATCTTCCCGGGCCTGGTCGACGTGGCCCGCACCAGCCGCCACTTCCTGGGCCGCGCGGTCCGCCACCTGGCGGGGGAGGAGGGCATCCGCCAGTTCCTGGACGTCGGCACGGGCCTGCCGACCGCGGACAACACGCACGAGGTGGCCCAGCGCGTCGCCCCCGACGCCCGCATCGTGTACGTGGACAACGACCCGCTGGTCCTGGCCCACGCCCGCGCCCTCCTGACGAGCACGCCCGAGGGTGTGACGTCGTACATCGACGCGAACATGTACGAGCCGGAGGCGATCCTGGCGAAGGCGGGCGAGACCCTGGACCTCTCGCGCCCCGTGGCCCTCATGATCCTCAACACCCTGGGCCATGTGTCGTCGTACGACGAGGCGAAGGACCTGGTGGACCGCCTGATGGCGGGCCTGCCGTCGGGCAGCGCCCTGGTGATCAGCGACTCCACGTCCACGAGCGAGGGCATGATCGCGGCGTCGGCGGCGTACAACAAGAGCGGCGCGATCCCGTACTACGTACGCAGCGTCGAGGACATCACCGGCTTCTTCACCGGCCTCACCCTCACCGCCCCCGGCGTGACCCCGGTCACCCACTGGCGCCCCGAACCCACCACGGACACCACCCTGGCAGTGGACGCCTACGCAGGCGTGGCCCGCAAGCCGTAACCCCCACCGCGGCTCACCCCACGCCGCTCCGGGGGCCCCGCCAGGCCCCCGGACGCTGCACAAATACCCGTTCCAGAAGACCCCCACGAAGCTGGTAGTGTTCTACCCGTCGCCGCCACCCGCGGCCGACACGCCCCCGTAGCTCAGGGGATAGAGCAACGGCCTCCGGAGCCGTGTGCGCAGGTTCGAATCCTGCCGGGGGCACGGACTTCATCCGTGCCGGATGTATCAGCAGTAGGCCAAGGGCCGGTGATCTCAGTGATCACCGGCCCTTGCGCGTGGATGAGTGGCATGCAGTAGGGGCGCGGCAGGCGGACCGTGAAGCCACAACCATGCCGCACGGCGGAACCCGTAGCCGTCGCCGCAGACGCAGCCCCAGTCCCCATCTCAGAAGACTGCCGCATTGGTCTACGCCAAGCCGCCCCACCCCAGTATCCTCATGCGTGGCCAGCGGCACACCCTCCCCCCACCCAGGTTGCGTGCTGGTGCGGGCGATGCCCCTACAACTCAACTCTGCCCCCAAGCAGCTGGGTGACCTCCCCCATTCGCCGCCTCTAGGAGGATCACGGTGAAAGTTCGCACCAGAAGCTCGGCGATCGTTGGCGCTGTCGGTGCCCTCGGCAGCATCTGTCTCGTCGCGTCCCTCGCGTTAGGCACGGCGTCCGCCGATGAGGCGCCCGCACCCCGGCAACCCGCGAAGAACACGAAGGCCGCCAACGTCGCCCTCACCAAAGTCGCCACCGCCAAGAACCCCATCGCCGGCGTCGCCGGACCCGGTGGCACCGTCTGGGTGGCCGAACGCGCGGGCACCGTACGGGTGTTGAGCGACAAGGGGCTCAGCGAGCCCGTGCTCGACATATCCAGCGAGACCACCACCGACGGCGAACGCGGCCTGCTCGGCATCGCGTTCGACAAGAAGTCCGCGCACTTCTACATCTCGTTCACGAACCGCCAAGGCACCAGCGTCGTGGACGAGTTCGCCGTGAAGGGCGGCAAGATCCAGCCGAGCAGCCGGCGCACCCTCCTCACCCAGACGCAGCCGTACTCCAACCACAACGGCGGCGACATCCGGTTCGGCCCCGACGGCTATCTCTACATCGCCTTCGGCGACGGCGGCTCCGGTGGCGACCCGCACGGCAACGGGCAGAATCTCGACACGCTGCTCGGCAAGTTGCTGCGCATCGACCCGAGCCGCAAGGACCCCGGCAAGGCCTACGCCATCCCGCCCGGCAACCCGTTCGTCGCCGACCCGAAGGCGAAGGACGAGATCTGGGCGTACGGACTGCGCAACCCCTGGAAGTTCTCCTTCGACGCGGGGACAGGAGATCTGCTGATCGGTGACGTCGGTCAGAACGCCTGGGAAGAGATCGACTGGGCCCCGGCATCCAGCAAGGGCGGCGAGAACTACGGCTGGTCCCAGATGGAAGGCACCCACCCCTACCGCGGCGGCACCGAGCCCGCGAACCACGTGCCGCCGGTTCACGAGTACGACCGCACCGGCCTCGGCTGCTCCGTCACCGGCGGATACGTCTACCGCGGCAAGAAGATCCCGGCCCTCAAGGGCCAGTACGTGTACAGCGACTACTGCGACGGCACCCTCCGCACGCTGCGGATCGAGAACGGCAAGGTGACCGGCACGGGCGACCTCGTGGTCAACGGCGGCGAGGTCGTCTCGTTCGCGCAGGGCGGCAACCGCGAGCTGTACGTGTTCGACATCGGCGGCAGTGTCTATCGGATCGACCCGGCGTGACAGTCCACCCTTCGGCCACGTGACATGAGCCCCGGCCTCGCGGAAACGCTGAGGCCGGGGTTTTCCGCAGGTGGGTAGGGGCGGTACAGCCGGGTCAGAGCCAAGCCTCCGGCAACGCCGCCCCCGCCGCCCGCAGATGCCGCAGCGCCGCCGCGAACGAATGGCAGTCGAAGAGCGCCGAATGCTCCTCGCCCGAGACCGGCGGCTTGGGCAGGCCGAGGACCTGCCACAGGCGGCCCACGTTGGCCGGCGCGGTGGCGGGCGCGACCGTGTTCAGCCACGGGCGGACATTGAGGAAGCCCGCGCTCAGGAAGCTGCTCTTGATCTCGTCGCCGCGCGCGCGTGCCCAGCCGAGGTTCTCTCCGAGTACGACCATGTCGTTGCCGTAGGAGAGGACGGACTGGCCTTCGCAGAACGCCAGGAAGGCGGTGAGGGCTTCGGCCGGCGGGAGTCCCTCGCGGTCCACCGACTCCTGGTCGATGCCGGTGAGTTCGGTGAAGTACGGCGAGAGGCGCGGGTTCATCAGCGGGCGGACCAGGGCCTCGTACTCCTCGACCACCGAGTAGACCGAGGAGTCGGAGGAGTCGGAGGAGTCGGAGGCTGCCTCGGCCCGCAGCCGCAGTGCGCCGATCTGGACGATCTCGCGGAACTGACCCGGTGCCGACCAGTTCTGTTCCAGGGCGTCCGGCCAGGTGGTGAACTCAAGGTCGAAAACAACAAAGGTCGTCATGACGGCCTTCTCCTTGCCTGGGGAGGCGGAGCCTACCCCTCCGTACGGTCCGGCCGGTAAGGCCCGCCGCACCTCCCCCGCAAGTGGCAGAAGTAGGCAAAACCCGGACGCGATGCCGGATGCCGACCTACTCTCGAGTTGTGCCAGGCGTGTCCGGCCGTGTGCTTGTTGTCGATGACAACAAGGTCATCCGGCAACTGATCAGGGTCAATCTCGAGCTGGAGGGCTTCGAGGTCGTGACCGCGGCCGATGGTGCCGAGTGTCTGGATGTCGTCCATCAGGTGCGGCCCGATGTCGTGACGCTGGATGTGGTCATGCCGCGGCTCGACGGTCTGCGGACCGCCGCCCGGCTCCGCGCCGATCCGCGTACGCGGAGCCTCCCGCTCGTGGTCGTCAGCGCCTGTACGCAGTACGAGGTGGAGGCGGGCATCGAGGTCGGCGTCGACGCGTTCCTGGCGAAGCCGTTCGAGCCCGCGGAACTCCTCGGCATCGTGCGCCAGTTGGTCGACCGGGGCGGCCCCGGCACCCTGGACCGCACCCCGGACCCGTCCACGGTCCCGGGCTGCCCGTAGTCGGCCCCACCACGCGGCGCTCGCCAAACCGCCCGAGGCGCTCCCGCCCGACTCCGCCGGAAACCCCCGAGCACCCCACCCCCCACCTCCCATACCCTTGACCCGTGACCCCCGAAGAGCTCTCCCGTACCGTCCTGCGTGCCATGCGGCGCGCGGTCGACGCAGGAGAGCTCACCGCCGCCGTCCCGGAGCGTGCCCACATCGAGCGCCCCGGCCCCGGCGGCACCGGTGACTACGCCACGAACCTCGCCCTGCGCATCGCCCGCGAGGCCTCCGCGCCCCCGCGCCGCGTCGCCGAGACCCTCTCCGCCCGCCTCGCCGCCGAACCCGGCATCGCCCGCGCCGACGTCACCGGGCCCGGCTTCCTCAACATCACGCTGGACGACGACAGCGCCCCCCGCCTCGTACGGAAGATCCTGGAGCAGGGCGGGCGCTACGGCCACATCACCCCGGACACCGGCGCCCTCGCCCAGCTCCACACCCCGCACGAGCTGCGCGCCGTCGTCGTCGCCGACGCCACGCGCCGCATCCTGCGCTCCCAGGGCGTCCTTGTCCGCGTGACCAGCGACGAGGCGCCGGATGCGGAGTGGGTGGAGGTCATGGGCGTACGTATCGACGGGCACGGGCAGCCGCCCAGCCCGCTGACCACCCTCCGCCCCGTCCCGGCCCCCCGCAGCCCCGACCCCCTCCGCCTCGGCCGCGACGCCGCCCGCTGGGCCCTGCTGCACCCGGCGCCGCACGACCGCCCCCGCACCGACGACGACCACCACCTGGCCCAGCGAGAGTCGAACCCCCTGTTCCGGGTCCGGTACGCACACGCCAGGACCCGGGCGCTCGGCCGCAACGCGGCCGACCTAGGCTTCACCACGGCCCCCGGCGAGGCCGACGCGTCCGCGCACAGCCTCCTGGCCGCCCTGGGCGACTACCCCACCGTCCTGGCCGCCGCCGCCCGCGGAACCGCCCCGGACCGCCTGACCAGGCACCTCGTCCGGACCGCCGACGCCTTCCTCGCGCAGGCGCACACCGTGCTCCCGCTCGGCGACGAGAAACCCTCGGCCGCCCACCGCGCCCGGCTGGCGCTCGCCGAAGCCGCCGGGACGGTGCTGGCCGGTGGCCTGTCCCTGCTCGGCATCAGCGCGCCCGAATACTTGTGAGACGAGAAGAGTCAGAAGAGCCATGAGCCGTTCCGCCCACCCCGCAGGCCCCCGCCACGGAGACGTCCTTCCCGAGGGTCACTACTCCGCGCCGCCCACCGACCTCAACGCGCTCGACCCCAAGGTCTGGTCGCAGACCGTCACCCGCACCGCCGACGGCACGGTCACCGTCGGCGGCATCGAGGTGACCCGGCTCGCCGAGGAGTTCGGCACGCCCGCGTACTTCCTCGACGAGGCCGACTTCCGCGCCCGCTGCCAGGCCTGGCGCGACGCCTTCGGGACGGACGCCGACGTGTTCTACGCGGGCAAGGCGTTCCTGTCGCGCGCCGTCGTGCGGTGGCTGCACGAGGAGGGGCTCAACCTCGACGTGTGCTCCGCCGGCGAGCTGACCACCGCGCTGGACGCCGGCATGCCCGCCGAGCGCATCGCCTTGCACGGCAACAACAAGACGCCCGAGGAGATCGAGCGCGCCGTCGCCGCGGGCGTCGGCCACATCGTGCTCGACTCCTTCCAGGAGATCGTGCGCGTCGCCCACATCGCCGACCGGCTCGGCAAGCGCCAGCGCGTACAGATCCGCGTGACCGTCGGCGTCGAGGCGCACACCCACGAGTTCATCGCCACCGCCCACGAGGACCAGAAGTTCGGCATCGGGCTCGCCGGGGGAGAGGCCGCCGAGGCCGTGCGGCGCGCGCTGAAGCTCGACGGCCTGGAGCTCGTCGGCATCCACAGCCACATCGGCTCGCAGATCTTCGACACCGCCGGGTTCGAGGTGGCGGCCCGGCGCGTGGTGTCGCTGCTCGCCGAGATCCGTGACGAGCACGGCGTCGAGCTGCCCGAGATCGACCTCGGCGGCGGCCTCGGCATCGCGTACACCTCGGACGACGACCCCGCCGAGCCGCACGACATCGCCAAGTCGCTGCGCGAGATCGTCACCCGCGAGTGCGCGGCCTCCAAGCTCCGCACGCCCCGCATCTCCGTCGAGCCGGGCCGCGCCATCGTCGGTCCGACCGCCTTCACGCTGTACGAGGTCGGCACCATCAAGCCCCTGGAGGGGCTGCGTACGTACGTCTCCGTGGACGGCGGCATGTCGGACAACATCCGCACGGCGCTGTACGACGCCGAGTACAGCGTCGCCCTCGTGTCCCGGTCGTCCGACGCGGAGCCGATGCTCGTCCGCGTGGTCGGCAAGCACTGTGAGAGCGGCGACATCGTCGTGCGTGACGCCTTCCTGCCCGCCGACCTCGCGCCCGGCGACCTGATCGCCGTGCCCGCGACCGGCGCGTACTGCCGCTCCATGGCGAGCAACTACAACCACGCGCTGCGGCCGCCGGTCGTCGCGGTCAACGACGGCGCGGGCCGCGTCATCGTGCGACGCGAGACGGAGGAGGACCTGCTCCGTCTGGACGTGGGCTGACAGGCCCACTGCAACACCGGCTCGTGAAATACATGTCTCACGATCCGGACTTTGGTCAGAAACACCGTACCGGTGGGTGAGACTGGTCCCACCGCAGTTGGAGAAGGAAACGAGGTCGGATGATGCGTACGCGTCCGCTGAAGGTGGCGCTGCTGGGCTGTGGGGTTGTCGGCTCAGAGGTGGCGCGCATCATGACGACGCACGCCGACGACCTCACAGCGAGGATCGGCGCCCCGGTGGAGCTCGCCGGGGTCGCCGTCCGCCGCCCCTCCAAGGTGCGCGAGGGCATCGACCCGGCGCTCGTGACGACGGACGCCACCGCGCTCGTGAAACGCGGCGACATCGACGTCGTCGTCGAGGTCATCGGCGGCATCGAGCCCGCCCGCACCCTCATCACCACCGCCTTCGAGCACGGCGCGTCCGTGGTCTCCGCGAACAAGGCGCTGATCGCCCAGGACGGCGCCGCCCTGCACGCCGCGGCCGAGCAGCACGGCCGCGACCTCTACTACGAGGCGGCGGTCGCCGGAGCGATTCCGCTGATCAGGCCGCTGCGCGAGTCGCTGGCAGGCGACAAGGTCAACCGCGTGCTCGGCATCGTGAACGGCACCACGAACTTCATCCTCGACAAGATGGACTCCACGGGCGCCGGCTACCAGGAGGCACTCGACGAGGCCACCGCCCTCGGGTACGCGGAGGCCGACCCGACCGCCGACGTCGAGGGCTTCGACGCCGCCGCCAAGGCCGCGATCCTCGCCGGCATCGCCTTCCACACCCGGGTGCGCCTCGACGACGTCTACCGCGAGGGCATGACCGAGGTCACCGGCGCCGACTTCGCGTCCGCGAAGCGCATGGGCTGCACCATCAAGCTGCTCGCCATCTGCGAGCGGGCCGCCGACGGCGGGTCCGTCACCGCCCGCGTGCACCCCGCGATGATTCCGCTCAGCCACCCGCTGGCATCGGTCCGCGAGGCGTACAACGCCGTCTTCGTGGAGGCCGAGGCCGCAGGACAGCTGATGTTCTACGGCCCCGGCGCGGGCGGCGCGCCCACCGCGTCCGCCGTCCTCGGCGACCTCGTCGCGGTCTGCCGCAACAAGCTCGGCGAGGCCACCGGACCCGGCGACTCCGCGTACACCCAGCTGCCCGTGAGCCCCATGGGCGAGGTCGTCACGCGGTACCACATCAGCCTCGACGTGGCCGACAAGCCGGGTGTTCTCGCCCAGGTCGCGACGGTCTTCGCCGAGCACGGCGTATCGATCGACACGGTCCGTCAGACGGTCAAGGACGGCGAGGCGTCCCTCGTCGTCGTCACCCACCGCGCGCCCGACGCCGCCCTCAGCGGCACCGTCGAGGCGCTGCGCAATCTCGACACCGTGCGTGGTGTCGCCAGCATCATGCGGGTTGAAGGGGAGTAAGCAGCAATGACCCACCAGTGGCGCGGAATCATCGAGGAGTACCGGGACCGTCTCCCGGTCTCCGACACCACGCCGGTCGTGACGCTCCGCGAGGGCGGCACGCCGCTCGTGCCCGCGCAGGTGCTCTCCGAGCGCACCGGCTGCGAGGTCCACCTCAAGGTCGAGGGCGCCAACCCGACGGGGTCCTTCAAGGACCGCGGCATGACCATGGCGATCACCAAGGCCAAGGAGGAGGGCGCGAAGGCAGTCATCTGCGCCTCCACCGGCAACACGTCGGCCTCGGCCGCCGCCTACGCCGTACGCGCGGGAATGGTCTGCGCGGTCCTCGTGCCCCAGGGCAAGATCGCCCTCGGCAAGATGGGCCAGGCGCTCGTCTACGGCTCGAAGATCCTCCAGGTCGACGGGAACTTCGACGACTGCCTGAACCTCGCGCGCGGGCTCTCCGAGAACTACCCGGTGGCGCTGGTCAATTCGGTCAACCCGTTCCGCATCGAGGGCCAGAAGACGGCCTCCTTCGAGATCGTCGACGCCCTCGGCGACGCGCCCGACATCCACGTCCTGCCGGTCGGCAACGCGGGCAACATCACGGCCTACTGGAAGGGCTACAAGGAGTACGCGGCCGACTCGGTGTCGACGCGCACCCCGCGCATGTGGGGCTTCCAGGCCTCCGGTTCGGCGCCCATCGTGCGCGGCGAGGTCGTCAAGGACCCCTCGACGATCGCCACCGCGATTCGCATCGGCAACCCCGCGTCGTGGCAGCACGCGCTCGCCGCGCGCGACGAGTCGGGCGGCTTCATCGACGAGGTGACGGACCGTGAGATCCTGCGCGCCTACAAGCTGTTGGCGTCCCAGGAGGGTGTCTTCGTCGAGCCCGCGTCCGCCGCGTCCGTGGCCGGTCTGCTGAAGGCCGCCGAACAGGGCAAGGTCGACAGGGGCCAGCGCATCGTCTGCACGGTCACGGGCAACGGCCTCAAGGACCCGGACTGGGCCGTCGCGGGCGCCCCGCAGCCGGTCACGGTCCCGGTCGACGCGGCCGCCGCGGCCGAGCGCCTCGGCCTGGCGTAACGCCCAAACGTCCCAACTCCCCACAGGGGGTGCACAGGGGGCTCGCGACACGCATCGTGCGCCTCCTGTGCGCCCTATGTCGCCGCAGAACCTTCCTTCGATAGGCTGTAGCCAACCCACCCCGCATATGCCGCCGCATATGCCACGGTGCCGTCCGCAGAGGCGGCTCCCGGGTGCTGCCGTTTCTCGTCGGCCGAGTGCTGGTCGGGGCGGCAAGTCCTCCACAGATCGCAGCTCAAGGAGAGTCATCGAGCGATGGCCGGTCCCGCGTTCCGCGCCGCCGCCGTCAGGGTGCGCGTACCCGCCACCAGCGCAAACCTCGGCCCGGGCTTCGACGCCCTGGGCCTGTCGCTGGGGCTCTACGACGACGTGGTGGTCCGCGTCGCCGACTCCGGGCTGCACATCGACATCGCCGGCGAGGGCAGCGAGACCCTGCCGCGCGACGAGTCGCATCTCCTCGTCCGCTCCCTGCGGACCGCCTTCGACCTGCTCGGCGGACAGCCGCGCGGCCTGGAGATCGTCTGCGCCAACCGCATCCCGCACGGCCGCGGCCTCGGCTCCTCCTCCGCCGCCATCTGCGCCGGCATCGTCGCCGCGCGCGCGGTGACCATAGGCGGCGACAGCAGGCTCGACGACGCCGCGCTCCTTGAGCTCGCCACCGAGATCGAGGGCCACCCCGACAACGTCGCGGCCTGCCTGCTCGGCGGCTTCACGCTGTCCTGGATGGACGGCTCCGCGGCGCGCGCCATCAGGATGGAACCCGCTGATTCCATCGTTCCGGTGGTTTTCGTCCCCGGAAAGCCGGTGCTCACCGAAACCGCCCGCGGACTGCTGCCGCGCACCGTCCCGCACGTGGACGCGGCCGCCAACGCGGGCCGGGCGGCCCTGCTCGTCGAGGCCCTGACCAGGCGCCCCGAGCTGCTGCTGCCCGCCACCGAGGACCGCCTGCACCAGGAGTACCGCGCCCCGGCGATGCCGGAGAGCGCCGCCCTGGTGGAGCGGCTGCGCGCGGACGGAGTGCCCGCGGTGATCTCCGGCGCGGGGCCCACGGTCCTCGCGCTGGCCCGAGACAGTGCGGCCGACAAGGTCGCACGACTGGCGGGGGAGGGCTGGGCGGCCAATCGCCTTGCGCTCGACGCCACCGGAGCGAGCGTGCTGCCGCTTGCGCCCTGAGCGGGAGCGGCACACACGCGGTGTCCGGATTTGGAGAGGGGGAATGTTTGTTGGATCCGGTAGTGTTAACCTCAAGTCTGCACCCGACCCCACCATGGCGAGGTGCTTTGTGTCCCCGTCCGGGACATCCATCCTTCCGGGAGCCTCCAAAACCGCTCTGTGCCCTGCACTGAGCAGTGTCGAGCACGCTCCGGAACCGGCGTGACCCTGCCGAGTGACCACCGCACCTCAGTGGCCTGGCACAGGGAATCGCCACATCTGTGAACTCTTCCGCCGCGTTGGCGGACTACCGCCCCGGCACGGTCCACACACCAAGGACCGCCGGACAGCACAACCGGTCGCCGAGCCAGACAGGCCGACGTCCGCTCCAGGGAAGGACCCTTCGTGAGCGACACCACCGATCTGATGGGCGTGACTGCCGACACGCCCGCCACGGACGCCTCTGCGGCGCCTGCCACCGGTGCTTCGGCCGGCCGGCGGCGCCGCGGCACCGGCCTCGAGGGCATGGTGCTGGCCGAACTGCAGCAGGTCGCATCGGGCCTCGGAATCAAGGGCACCGCGCGGATGCGCAAGAGCCAGCTGATCGAGGTCATCAAGGAGGCGCAGGCCGCGGGCGGAGCCTCGGCGAAGAGCGCCCCGGCCGCCGCGTCCTCCGGGGACGCCGAGACCAAGCCGAAGCGCCGCGCCACCTCCAGGACGCGCACCGGCGAGACGGCCGACAAGGCCGCCGCTGCCAAGACCGCGAAGTCCGATGACGCCGCCGCGGCCCCCGCGGAGCAGCCGAAGGCCGCCCAGCAGCAGATCGACATCCCCGGCCAGCCCGCGAGCGACGACAAGTCCTCCGGTGCCCGCGGCCGCCGTCGCGTCACCGCCGAGGCCGGCAGCCCCGAGACCGTGACCGCCGAGGCCAAGGGCGAGGCGAAGGCCGAGGCCGGTGCCGTCAAGACGGAGACCGAGAAGGCCGACCGCGGCGACCGTGGCGACTCCGGCGACGGCGAGGGCCGTCAGGGCCGCCGCGACCGCCAGGGCCGCGGCCGGGAGCGCGACCGCGACCGTGACCGCGACCGCCGCGGCAACAAGGGCGACGACCAGCAGGGCGGCCGCCAGGACCGCCAGGACCGCCAGGACCGCAAGGACCAGGGCGGCCGTCAGGACCGGCAGCAGCGCGACCAGCAGCGCGACAACGGCCCGCAGGACGACTTCGACGACGAGGGCGGCGGCCGCCGCGGCCGTCGTGGCCGCTACCGCGACCGTCGTGGCCGTCGTGGCCGCGAGGACTTCGCGGGCGAGCCGCAGGTCTCCGACGACGACGTCCTGATCCCCGTCGCGGGCATCCTGGACATCCTCGACAACTACGCGTTCATCCGTACGTCGGGCTACCTCCCCGGCCCGAACGACGTGTACGTCTCGCTGGCCCAGGTCCGCAAGAACGGCCTGCGCAAGGGTGACCACGTCACCGGCGCGGTGCGTCAGCCCAAGGACGGCGAGCGCCGCGAGAAGTTCAACGCGCTGGTCCGCCTGGACTCCCAGAACGGCATGGCGCCCGAATCCGGGCGCGGGCGACCGGAGTTCAACAAGCTGACGCCCCTTTACCCGCAGGACCGACTGCGCCTCGAGACCGACCCGGGCATCCTGACGACCCGGATCATCGACCTCGTGTCGCCGATCGGAAAGGGCCAGCGAGGCCTGATCGTGGCCCCGCCGAAGACCGGCAAGACCATGATCCTGCAGGCGATCGCCAACGCGATCACCGTCAACAGCCCCGAGTGCCACCTGATGGTCGTCCTGGTCGACGAGCGTCCGGAAGAGGTCACCGACATGCAGCGGTCGGTGAAGGGCGAGGTCATCTCCTCGACCTTCGACCGTCCGGCCGAGGACCACACCACGGTCGCCGAGCTCGCCATCGAGCGTGCCAAGCGCCTGGTGGAGCTGGGCCACGACGTGGTCGTGCTGCTCGACTCGATCACGCGTCTGGGCCGTGCGTACAACCTCGCCGCCCCGGCCTCCGGCCGCATCCTGTCCGGTGGTGTCGACTCGACCGCGCTCTACCCGCCGAAGCGCTTCTTCGGTGCCGCGCGCAACATCGAGGACGGCGGCTCGCTGACCATCCTGGCCACCGCGCTGGTCGAGACCGGCTCGCGCATGGACGAGGTGATCTTCGAGGAGTTCAAGGGCACCGGCAACATGGAGCTCAAGCTCGACCGGAAGCTCTCCGACAAGCGCATCTTCCCGGCGGTGGACGTGGACGCGTCCAGCACCCGCAAGGAAGAGATCCTGCTCGGCAGCGACGAGCTCGCCATCACCTGGAAGCTGCGCCGCGTGCTGCACGCGCTCGACCAGCAGCAGGCGATCGAGCTCCTCCTGGACAAGATGAAGCAGACGAAGTCGAACGCCGAGTTCCTGCTCCAGATCCAGAAGACGACGCCTGCCCCCGGCAACGGCAACGACTGATCTGGCGTGGGCGCCTAGAGCGGGCTGACCGGAAGGGGCCGGTCCCGTCATTCGACGGGACCGGCCCCTTCCGCATGCCGTGGAGGGCCGCATGCGGCGCCGGGTCCCGCCGAGAGACCTTGCCCACACGGATAAGAGTTTCTTACGGTCACTGGCGGTAGCGCTGCTGTGTGAGAAACCGCAGGTGGGGGGCCAAAAGTACTAGACGAACCGCACGCTGCGTAACGGTCGGACCCCAGGGCGCACACAGGGTGCTATGCAACCCTTCTTTCGGTTTCCACGTCTGACAATTGACGAAAAGCCAATGCCTGGCCCTGAACGCAGGGGGTACCCGACCGACGAGGACTGAGGAGCGGCATGACCGACGAGAGCAGCCCCGCCGACGCGACGCCGAAGCACCGCGGCAAGCGCGGCCGGCGTCGCAAGCCGCGCAGCAAGCGCAAGAAGGCGCTCGTCATCACGGCGTGGTCCGCCGCGGCCGTGGTCGTCCTCGGAGGCACCGGCCTCGGCTACGTGTACTTCAAGCTCAACGGCAACATCAAGGGCGTCGACATCAACGCCGCGCTCGGCACGGACCGCCCCCTGGACGTCGACAACGGCTCCCAGGACATCCTCGTCCTCGGCTCCGACTCGCGCTCCGGCAAGAACGGGAAGTACGGCAAGGACGAGGGCGCGGCCCGCTCCGACACGGCGATGATCGTGCACGTCTACAAGGGCCACAAGAAGGCGAGCGTCGTCTCCATACCCAGGGACACCCTCATCACCCGGCCCGAGTGCGCGGTCAAGGACGGCGACGGCAAGGTGGACCCGGGCGGCGAGCGCCAGATGTTCAACACGGCGTACGAGGTGGGCGGCCCGGCCTGTGCCGTGAAGACCGTCGAGAAGATGTCCGGCATCCGCATGGACCACTACGTGGAGGTCGACTTCACGGGCTTCAAGAAGCTCATCGACACCCTCGGCGGCGTGGACATCACCACCAAGCAGCCGATCAAGGACAAGGACAGCCACCTCGACCTGCCCGCGGGCTCCCACACCCTCAACGGCGAGCAGGCCCTCGGTCTCGTCCGCACGAGGCACGGCGTCGGCGACGGCAGCGACCTCGGCCGCATCCAGCTCCAGCAGGCCTTCATCAAGGCCCTGATGAACCAGGTCAAGGACATCAACCTCTTCGGCAACCCGAAGAAGCTCTACGACCTCGCGGACTCCTCGACCAGCGCCATCACCACCGACTCCGACCTGGACTCGGTCAAGGACCTGGCGAGCTTCGCCAACGGCCTCAAGGGCATCGGCTCCGGTGCCATGAAGATGGTCACGCTGCCCGTCGAGTACGACCCGGCGGACCGCAACCGCGTCATTCCCCTCGAAGAGGCCGACCAGCAGGTCTGGGACGCCCTCAAGGCGGACAAGCCCATCCCGAAGTCGGCCACCGACAAGTCCGCGGGCGACAAGGGCGCCGCGGGCAAGGTCGTCACCAGCGACTGACCCCTGCGGGCGCGCAGGCCGCGCAGACATACCCCTCCGGGGTCGGTCCGGGAATACTTCCGGGCCGACCCCGGTTTGGGCAGATGCGACCAGTCCTGGCAGACTGGTACGTCGGCCCCGGTTCACGCACCCGCACCCCGCGATTGCGACCCGGCGCCCTCCCGAAACTAGGAGACACCTTGAAGCGCGACATCCACCCCGAGTACGTCGAGACGCAGGTCAGCTGCACCTGTGGCGCGTCGTTCACCACCCGTAGCACCATCGCGTCCGGCACCGTCCGGGCCGAGGTCTGCTCCGAGTGCCACCCGTTCTACACGGGCAAGCAGAAGATCCTCGACACCGGTGGCCGTGTGGCCCGCTTCGAGGCCCGCTTCGGCAAGGCTGCCGGCTCCGCCAACAAGTAGCGAGCCACCTGCGCCGGTCTCCGGCCGCCCCGCACCGGGCGGCCGGGACCGGCGTTTGCCGTCCCGCAGGTCCCGCAGCACCTTCACGCATCACGCAGAAACCAGGAGCCCGAAGATGTTCGAGGCGGTCGAGGAACTGATCGGCGAGCACGCCGATCTGGAGAAGAAGCTCGCCGACCCGTCGGTCCACGCGGATCAGGCCAACGCGCGCAAGCTCAACAAGCGCTACGCCGAGCTGACCCCGATCGTGGCGACGTACCGCAGCTGGAAGCAGCTCGGTGAGGACATCGACACCGCGCGCGAGTTCGCCGCCGACGACCCGGACTTCGCCGCCGAGGTCAAGGAGCTGGCCGAGCAGCGCGACGTGGTCACCGAGAAGCTGCGCCTGCTGCTCGTGCCGCGTGACCCCAGCGACGACAAGGACGTCATCCTCGAGGTCAAGGCGGGCGCGGGCGGCGACGAGTCGGCGCTGTTCGCGGGCGACCTCCTTCGCATGTATCTGCGGTACGCCGAGCGCGTCGGCTGGAAGACCGAGATCATCGACGCCACCGAGTCCGAGCTGGGCGGCTACAAGGACGTCCAGGTCGCCGTGAAGACCAAGGGCGGCCAGGGCGCCACCGAGCCCGGCCAGGGCGTCTGGGCCCGGCTGAAGTACGAGGGCGGCGTGCACCGCGTGCAGCGTGTGCCCTCGACCGAGTCGCAGGGCCGCATCCACACCTCCGCGGCCGGTGTGCTCGTCACGCCCGAGGCCGAGGAGGTCGACGTGGAGATCCACGCGAACGACCTGCGGATCGACGTCTACCGCTCCTCAGGACCCGGTGGGCAGTCCGTCAACACCACGGACTCCGCCGTGCGCATCACGCACATCCCCACCGGCGTCGTCGCTTCCTGCCAGAACGAGAAGAGCCAGCTGCAGAACAAGGAGCAGGCGATGCGTATCCTGCGCTCCAGGCTTCTCGCCGCGGCTCAGGAGGAGGCGGAGAAGGAAGCGGCGGACGCCCGTCGCAGCCAGGTCCGCACCGTCGACCGCTCCGAGAAGATCCGTACGTACAACTTCCCGGAAAACCGCATCTCCGACCACCGCGTGGGCTTCAAGGCGTACAACTTGGACCAGGTGCTCGACGGCGATCTCGACGCCGTCATCCAGGCCTGCGTCGACGCGGACTCCGCCGCGAAGCTCGCCGCCGCGTAAGCCCACCGTTCGTACGAACCGCCCCGGAGGACCAGCGTGAACCTGCTGCTCGCGGAAGTGGCCCAGGCCACCCAGCGGCTGGCCGACGCCGGCGTGCCCTCGCCGCGCAACGACGCGGAGGAGCTCGCCGCCTTCGTGCACGGCGTGAAGCGGGGCGAGCTGCACTCCGTCAAGGACGCGGACTTCGACGCCCGCTACTGGGAGACGATCGCGCGCCGCGAGGCGCGTGAACCGCTCCAGCACATCACGGGGCGCGCCTTCTTCCGCTACCTGGAGCTCCAGGTCGGCCCCGGCGTCTTCGTGCCACGCCCGGAGACCGAGTCGGTCGTCGGCTGGGCCATAGACGCGGTCCGCGCGATGGACGTCGTCGAGCCCCTGATCGTGGACCTGTGCACCGGTTCGGGGGCCATCGCCCTCGCCATGGCCCAGGAGGTGCCGCGCTCGCGCGTGCACGCCGTGGAGCTGTCCGCGGACGCGGTGCGGTGGACGCGCAAGAACGTCGAGGGATCGCGCGTCGACCTCCGTCAGGGCGACGCGCGCGACGCGTTCCCCGAACTCGACGGCCAGGTCGACCTCGTCATCTCCAACCCCCCGTACATCCCTTTGACGGAATGGGAGTACGTTGCGCCGGAGGCCCGCGACTACGATCCCGAACTCGCCCTGTTCTCCGGCGAGGACGGCCTCGACCTGATCCGCGGCATCGAGCGCACCGCGCACCGGCTGCTGCGGCCGGGCGGTGTCGTCGTGGTCGAGCACGCGGACACGCAGGGCGGCCAAGTGCCGTGGATCTTCACGGAGGAGCGGGGCTGGGCGGACGCCGCCGACCACCCCGACCTGAACAACAGGCCGCGGTTCGCGACCGCCCGCAAGGCGCTGCCGTGACGACGGCCGCGACGCAGAATACGCAGAGTACGCAGAAGACGCTGCACGTGATGTGCGTCCACGGGACGTACGTGTACGAGGAGGCCCGCTAGATGGCACGGCGATACGACACCAACGACGCGACCGACCGTACGACCGGTCTGCGCGAGGCCGCGTCCGCCGTCCGCCGTGGCGAACTGGTCGTGCTGCCCACCGACACCGTGTACGGGATCGGCGCCGACGCGTTCAGCCCCGAGGCGGTCGCCGACCTCCTCGACGCCAAGGGCCGCGGCCGCACCATGCCCACGCCCGTGCTCATCGGCTCCCCGAACACCCTGCACGGCCTCGTCACGGACTTCTCCGAGTCCGCGTGGGAGCTCGTCGACGCCTTCTGGCCGGGCGCGCTCACGCTGGTCGCCCGGCAGCAGCCCTCGCTCCAGTGGGACCTCGGCGACACCCGCGGCACGGTCGCCATCCGCATGCCGCTGCACCCCGTCGCGATCGAGCTGCTCACCGACGTCGGCCCGATGGCCGTGTCCTCCGCCAACCTCACCGGGCACCCGGCGCCGGAGGACTGCGACGCCGCCCAGGAGATGCTCGGCGACTCCATCTCCGTGTACCTGGACGGCGGGCCCACGCCCGGCATCGTGCCCTCCTCCATCGTCGACGTGACCGGCAAGGTGCCCGTCCTGCTGCGCGCCGGCGCGCTCGACGCGGACGAGCTGCGCAAGGTCGTACCCGACCTCGAGGTGGCCAATTGAGGGCCCCTGAGACGGGGCGTGGCATAGCGGGCCGCACCGAGCACTCGGTGGGCTTCGGCTCCCTGGGGGCCATGGGTACGCCCGGCTCCTTCCGCATCCTCCACGTCAGCACCGGCAACGTGTGCCGCTCGCCCATCACCGAGCGGCTGACCCGGCATGCCCTCGCCGACCGGCTCGGCGATCCCCTCACCGGGGGGCTCATCGTCGAGAGCGCCGGTACGTGGGGGCACGAAGGCGCGCCCATGGAGACCAACGCCGAGACCGTCCTCGCCGACTTCGGCGCGGACGCCTCCGGCTTCGTCGGCCGTGAGCTCCTCGACGACCACGTCATCCGCGCCGACCTCGTCCTCACCGCGACCCGGGACCACCGGGCCCAGGTCATCTCCATGGGGCACTCCGCCGGGCTTCGCACCTTCACCCTGAAGGAGTTCACCCGGCTCGTGCGGGCCATAGATCCGGCCACGCTGCCCGACCCCGACGGTGCCGACGGCATCGTCGAGCGGGCCCGCGCGCTCGTCCGCGCCGCCGCGGCCCTGCGCGGCTGGCTCCTCGCCCCCTCCGCCGAGGCCGACGAGGTCTACGACCCCTACGGCGCCCCCCTCCCCTTCTTCCGCTCGGTGGGCGGCGAGATCCAGCAGGCCCTGGAGCCGGTGGTGACGGCGCTGACGGGGGTACCGGCGGCGCGGGCGTAGGCCTTCGCGGGTGACGCCGGACGGGCTATAGATAGCCCCTCCGGCGTTTGAGGAGCGGGGTCTGGGGCGGAGCCCCAGTTTCGGGAAGGGGCGGGGTTGGGGACCACGGCCTACATTGGAAAGATGACGACGGCCGACGCGGGAACCGTCGCCGCCCCGGCGGCGTACGCCGCGCTGCGCCGGCAGGACCCGGAGCTCACCGACGTACTCCTCGGAGAGCTCGACCGCCAGTCGACAAGCCTGCAGCTGATCGCCGCGGAGAACTTCACGTCCAGGGCCGTCCTGACGGCCCTGGGCTCCCCGCTGGCGAACAAGTACGCCGAGGGCTACCCGGGCGCCCGCCACCACGGCGGCTGCGAGTTCGTGGACGTGGCGGAACGCATCGCGACGGACCGGGCGAAGGCCCTCTTCGGCGCCGAGCACGCGAACGTGCAGTCGCATTCGGGATCGTCGGCGGTCCTTGCGGCGTACGCGGCCCTGCTGCGCCCAGGAGACACGGTCCTGGCGATGGGCCTGCCCCACGGCGGCCACCTCACGCACGGCTCCCCGGCGAACTTCTCCGGCCGCTGGTTCGACTTCGTGGGCTATGGCCTCGACCCGGAGAGCGGCCTGATCGACTACGACCAGGTCCGCGCCCTGGCCCGCACCCACCGCCCGAAGGCGATCGTCTGTGGCTCGATCGCGTACCCCCGGCACATCGACTACGCGGCGTTCCGCGCCGTGGCGGACGACGTGGGGGCTTGTCTGATCGCGGACGCCGCGCACCCCATCGGCCTGGTCGCGGGCGGCGCGGCCCCCAGCCCGGTGCCGTACGCGGACGTGGTGTGCGCCACCACGCACAAGGTCCTGCGCGGCCCGCGGGGCGGCATGATCCTGTGCCGGGGCGACCTTGCGGAACGGGTCGACCGGGCGGTGTTCCCGTTCACCCAGGGCGGCGCCCAGATGCACACGATCGCCGCCAAGGCGGTGGCGTTCGGCGAGGCGGCGACGCCGGCCTTCACCGCGTACGCCCATCAAGTCGTCGCGAACGCAAGGGTGTTGGCGGCCGCGCTCGCCGCCGAGGGCTTCGCCGTGAGCACCGGCGGCACGGACACCCACCTCGTCCTCGCCGACCCCGCCCCGCACGGCGTCGAGGCGCAGGTGGCCCGCGGCCGCCTCGCGGCGGCCGGTCTGGTCCTCGACACCTGCGCGCTGCCGCACGGCGACGGCCGCGGGCTGAGGCTCGGCACGGCGGCCGTCACCACGCAGGGCATGGGCGAGGGTGAAATGGCGCGCATCGCCGCGCTGTTCGCGGGGGCCGTCCGTGAGGAGGACAAAGTCAGGGACCAGGTGCGGGAGCTCGCTGGCCGGTTTCCGCCCTATCCGGCCGCCGGATAGCCGCTCGCGGAGCCGCGTCCGCGCAGTTGTGCAACGATCCTCGCTACCCATGCGTCCCCAACCTTATGCGCGCGAAGCTAGGGTGTGGTGCTGAGATGGCCAGCGATACCTGTGGGGAAGCCCGTGCGTGAATATCTGCTGACGCTCTGCATCACGGCCGCGGTGACGTATCTGCTGACCGGCCCGGTGCGGAAGTTCGCGATCGTGGCCGGCGCCATGCCGGAGATCCGCGCGCGCGACGTGCACCGGGAGCCGACGCCCCGGCTCGGCGGTATCGCGATGTTCTTCGGGCTGTGCGCGGGGCTCCTGGTGGCCGACCACCTGCCGAACCTCAGCGAGGTCTTCACGAAGTCGAACGAGCCGCGCGCGCTGCTCTCCGGCGCCGCGCTGATCTGGCTCATCGGCGTCCTCGACGACAAGTTCGAGATCGACGCGCTGATCAAGCTCGGCGGCCAGATGATCGCCGCGGGCGTCATGGTCATGCAGGGTCTGACGATCCTGTGGCTGCCCATCCCGGGCGCGGGGACGGTGTCCCTGACCCAGTGGCAGGGCACGCTCCTCACGGTCGCCCTCGTGGTCATCACCATCAACGCCGTGAACTTCGTCGACGGCCTCGACGGCCTGGCCGCGGGCATGGTGTGCATCGCCGCCGCGGCGTTCTTCATGTACGCCTACCGGATCTGGTACGGGTACGGCATCGAGGCCGCCGCCCCCGCCACGCTCTTCGCGGCCATCCTGATGGGCATGTGCCTGGGCTTCCTGCCACACAACATGCATCCGGCCAGGATCTTCATGGGCGACTCGGGATCGATGCTGATCGGGCTCGTGCTCGCCGCGGGCGCCATCTCCATCACCGGCCAGGTCGACCCGGACGCGATGAAGCTGAACCTCGGCGGCACGCGCGATGCCACGCACGCGATGCTCCCCGTCTTCATCCCGCTGCTCATGCCGCTGACGATCATCGCGATCCCGTTCGCGGACCTGGTGCTCGCCATCGTGCGCCGCACCTGGAAGGGCCAGTCGCCGTTCGCCGCCGACCGCGGGCATCTGCACCACCGGCTCCTGGAAGTCGGTCACTCGCACAGCCGCGCAGTCCTGATCATGTACTTCTGGTCGGCCCTCATCGCCTTCGGCACGGTCGCGTACTCGGTGCACTCCACGAACATGTGGATCCTGCTCCTGATCGTCGCCCTCAGCGCGGTCGGCCTCGGACTGCTCCTGCTGCCGCGGTTCACCCCGCGTACGCCCGGCTGGGCGGAGGGCTTCGTGCCGCCGCGCTACCGGCGCGGCAGGCGGTCGGGGCTCGCGGGGGAGGCGACGGCCACCGGGGCCGCGTACGAAGCGGGGGAGTCCCACGCCGGGACCTCCGGGGCCGGTGAGGACGCTGCCGTCGACGACGACGGGCAGGCCCGCCGGCCCGTGGGCGTCGGTGTCAACGGCGCGACAGCGCTGGGCACTCGCCCGCGCTTCCTGGACCGGCGCAAGGCGGGCTCGTCGCGTTGACGAGGTCGGTGGTGGAGGGTGACGCGGGTGTCAAACCGCTCCATTACCAGACAAGTTGCCCGCGTGCGCGCACAGACGCGCGGGTTACTTCTCATGTGTGACGGCGAGCACACTCGGCAGGTAAAGACCTCATCAAATAGTTTGTGATACCGTTCACGAAACCCGGCAACAGAGCCGAAGGACCGTAGTGCGACGGTCTCTTGGCCCGAGGACCCCACTCGGCCCGGGTCTACGCTCGTCCATGACGACACCCTGCCCCCATCAGTAAGCGGAGCTGCCGCCATGCCGTCCCAAGACACCCGGAATCTCCTGCAGTGCGCCGTGCCCACGGCTGCCGTCGGCGCGATCATCGCCGTTGTCAGCGGCGTGGTCTCGGGCGGCAAGGGAGCGCTCGGCGCTGTCATCGGCACCGCGGTGGTCGTCGCCTTCATGGGACTCGGTGTGTACGTCCTCCAGCGGACGGCAAAATCGCTTCCGCAGTTGTTCCAGGCGATGGGCATGATGCTCTACGTCGCCCAATTGCTGCTGCTGCTCATCTTCATGGGTCTGTTCAAGGACACCACCTTGTTCAACCCGAAGGTATTCGCGCTCGCGCTCGCCGTCTCGACGGTCGTGTGGATGGCGTCGCAGGCTCGCGCGCACATGAAGGCCAAGATCTTCTACGTCGATCCGGAACCCGAACCTTCCTCCGCCCACTCCTCCGAGAAGAGTGAGAAGGCGGAGAAGTCGGGGTCCTCGACGTGAGAGGTAGGGCCGGGATAAATGCACGTTCGAGATGCTGCTATCGTCCGGTGCCAACTGCGGCACTGCAGGCGCGGGCATCTGAGCTGACGCCTGCACCATCGCGAGGCTCGATGCCTGAGCGCCGCTCACACTTCCGAAACACCAGTCCGGTGCCGACCCGCGGCTGCGCGCCGCGCCGACACGACAACGAGGTTGCCGTACCTATGCGTCACGCCGAAGGAGCCCGCGGTGAGTGCTGACCAAACTGAGCTCGCCTTTGACTGGAGCTGTCGGATCATGTCCGACAACGGCTGTGGCTTCCCGGCTCCGGGCCTGCACTCGTTCCTCTTCAAGCCGATCTTCACGGTCGGTGGGTTCGAGTTCAACAAGGTGATGCTGCTCGCCCTGATCGCGACCACGGTCGTGGTGACCTTCTTCTACGCCGCTTTCGGCAAGGCGAAGCTGGTCCCCGGCAAGGTCCAGATGATCGGCGAGGCCGGCTACGACTTCGTACGCCGCGGGATCGTCTACGAGACCATGGGCAAGAAGGACGGCGAGAAGTACGTCCCCTTGATGGTCTCGCTGTTCTTCTTCATCTGGATCATGAACATCTGGTCGGTCGTCCCACTGGCCCAGTTCCCGGTGTCGTCGGTCATCGCCTACCCGTTCGTTCTCGCGGGCATCGTCTACTTCGTCTGGGTGCCCCTGACGTTCAAGCGCCACGGTTTCGTCGGCGGCTGGAAGAACATCACCGGCTACGACAACTCGCTCGGCCCGATCAAGTGGCTCGTCGCGTTCATCGAGTTCTTCTCGAACCTGCTGGTGCGCCCGTTCACCCACGCGGTGCGACTCTTCGCCAACATGTTCGCCGGACACCTGATGCTGGTGATGTTCACCGTCGCCTCCTGGTACCTGCTGAACAGCTGGCTGATCCCGGCGGCCGGCGTCTCCTTCGTGATGACGATCGCCATGATCGGCTTCGAACTCTTCGTGCAGGCCGTCCAGGCGTACGTCTTCGTGCTCCTCGCCTGCTCGTACATCCAGGGCGCTCTCGCCGAGCATCACTGAGCACCCCCGAAACCCCCTAAGCGCCCGGTGGCCAACCCCCACCGGTCCATGAAAGAGAAGGAAGTAACGGCATGTCCGCGACTCTCGAGCTCGCCGCCCTCGAAGGCAACATCAAGGCCCTCGGCTCCATCGGCTACGGCCTCGCGGCCATCGGCCCCGGCATCGGTGTTGGCATCGTCTTCGGTAAGGGCACCGAGGCTCTCGCCCGTCAGCCCGAAGCTGCCGGTCTGATCCGTGCCAACCAGATCCTGGGCTTCGCCTTCTGTGAGGCGCTCGCCCTCATCGGCATCGTCATGCCGTTCGTCTACGGCTCCTGATCGCCGCAGACGAATAGTCCCGTTCGACGAAAGGCACTGATGTGATCGCCAACCTGGTTCAGCTGGCGGCCGAGGAAGAGCAGAACCCGCTCATTCCTCCGGGCCCCGAGCTGCTCGTCGGCACCATCGCCTTCGCCATCGTGTTCTTCTTCTTCTGGAAGAAGCTCCTCCCGAACATCAACAAGGTTCTGGAAGAGCGCCGGGAGGCGATCGAGGGCGGTATCGAGAAGGCCGAGGCCGCTCAGACCGAGGCCCAGAGCGTTCTTGAGCAGTACAAGGCTCAGCTCGCCGAGGCCCGGCACGAGGCCGCGCGACTGCGCCAGGAGGCGCAGGAGCAGGGCGCCCAGCTCATCGCCGAGATGCGGGCCGAGGGCCAGCGTCAGCGCGAGGAGATCGTCGCCGCCGGTCACTCCCAGATCGAGGCCGACCGCAAGGCCGCCGCGCAGGCGCTGCGCCAGGACGTGGGCCAGCTGGCCACCGAACTGGCCGGCAAGCTCGTCGGCGAGTCGCTCGAAGAGCACGCCCGCCAGAGCCGCACGATCGACCGCTTCCTCGACGAGCTCGACGCGAAGGCCGAGGCGACTCGATGACAGCGCATGGAGCCAGCCGCGAGGCCCTGGCCGCCGCGCGTGAGCGTCTCGACGCGCTGACCGACAACACCGCGGTCGACGCGAAGCTGCTCGCGGACGAGCTGGCCGCGGTCACCGCGCTGCTCGACCGCGAGGTCTCACTGCGTCGGGTCCTGACCGACCCGGCGCAGGCCGGCGAGACCAAGGCCGAGCTGGTCGGTCGGCTGCTCGGCGGCAAGGTCGGCGGCGAGACCGCGGACCTGGTCGCCGGCATGGTGCGCTCCCGCTGGTCGCAGTCGCGCGACCTGGTGGACGCCCTTGAGGAGCTGGCCGACCTCGCCGACCTGACCGCCGCGCAGAAGTCGGGCGCGCTGGACACCGTCGAGGACGAGCTGTTCCGCTTCGGCCGGATCGTCGCCTCGAGCACCGAGCTGCGGGCGGCGCTGACCGACCGCGCCGCGACCACCGCCGCCAAGAGCGAGCTGCTGCGCGGCCTGCTCGGCGGGCGTGCGGACGCCGCCACGGAGCGGCTGGTCGCCCGTCTTGTGACCGCGCCCCGTGGACGTAGCCTGGAAGCGGGACTCGAGTCCCTCTCCAAGCTGGCCGCGGACCGCCGGGAGCGCATGGTCGCCGTCGTCACCTCGGCTGTTCCGCTCGCGGACCAGCAGAGGGAGCGGCTCGGCGCGGCGCTCGCGAAGATCTACGGGCGCCAGATGCACCTCAATCTCGACGTGGACCCCGGGGTCATCGGCGGGATCCGGGTGCAGGTGGGCGACGAGGTCATCAACGGCTCCATCGCGGACCGCATCGAGGACGCGCACCGCCGCATGGCGGGCTAGTAATTCAACAAGCAAGATCAACGGCCCTGGTTGGGCCGTGCAGAGGATTCACCTCTTTACATGGGGGGAGTCCCCATCCCCCCAAGTGAAACTTCGGGCCCAACAAGGAGAGCAGGGAACCCAGATGGCGGAGCTCACGATCCGGCCGGAGGAGATCCGGGACGCGCTGGAGAACTTCGTCCAGGCGTACAAGCCGGACGCGGCCTCGCGCGAGGAGGTCGGTACGGTCACCCTGGCCGGCGATGGCATCGCGAAGGTCGAGGGCCTGCCCTCGGCCATGGCCAACGAGCTGCTGAAGTTCGAGGACGGGACCCTTGGTCTCGCGCTGAACCTGGAAGAGCGCGAGATCGGTGCGATCATCCTCGGTGAGTTCAGCGGCGTCGAGGAGGGCCAGCCGGTGCAGCGCACCGGTGAGGTGCTCTCCGTCGCTGTCGGCGAGGGCTACCTGGGTCGCGTCGTCGACCCGCTCGGCAACCCGATCGACGGCCTCGGCGAGATCGAGACGTCCGGCCGCCGCGCCCTCGAGCTGCAGGCCCCGGGCGTCATGGTCCGCAAGTCGGTGCACGAGCCGATGGAGACCGGCTACAAGGCCGTCGACGCGATGACCCCGATCGGCCGTGGCCAGCGTCAGCTGATCATTGGTGACCGCCAGACCGGCAAGACCGCCCTGGCCGTCGACACGATCATCAACCAGCGCGACAACTGGCGCACGGGCGACGTGAACAAGCAGGTCCGCTGCATCTACGTCGCCATCGGTCAGAAGGGCTCGACCATCGCCTCCGTGCGTGGTGCCCTCGAAGAGGCCGGCGCCCTTGAGTACACGACCATCGTCGCCGCCCCGGCGTCCGACCCGGCCGGCTTCAAGTACCTGGCGCCGTACACCGGCTCGGCCATCGGCCAGCAGTGGATGTACGAGGGCAAGCACGTCCTCATCATCTTCGACGACCTCTCGAAGCAGGCCGACGCCTACCGCGCCGTGTCCCTGCTGCTGCGCCGCCCGCCGGGGCGCGAGGCTTACCCGGGTGACGTCTTCTACCTGCACTCCCGTCTGCTCGAGCGCTGCGCGAAGCTCTCGGACGAGATGGGCAAGGGTTCGATGACCGGTCTGCCGATCGTCGAGACGAAGGCCAACGACGTCTCGGCGTTCATCCCGACCAACGTCATCTCCATCACCGACGGCCAGTGCTTCCTGGAGTCGGACCTGTTCAACGCCGGTCAGCGCCCCGCGCTGAACGTCGGTATCTCCGTGTCCCGAGTCGGTGGTTCCGCTCAGCACAAGGCGATGCGTCAGGTCTCCGGCCGACTGCGCGTGGACCTCGCCCAGTTCCGTGAGCTGGAGGCGTTCGCCGCCTTCGGTTCCGACCTGGACGCCGCGTCCAAGGCGCAGCTCGAGCGTGGCCAGCGCATGGTCGAGCTCCTGAAGCAGGCGCAGTACCAGCCGATGGCCACCGAGGACCAGGTCGTCTCCATCTGGGCCGGCACCACCGGCAAGATGGACGAGGTGCCGGTCGCCGACATCCGCCGCTTCGAGCGTGAGCTTCTGGACTACCTGCACCGCAAGGAGCAGGGCCTGATGACCTCCATCAAGGAGGGCGCCAAGATGTCCGACGACACGATCACGGCCATCGGTGACGCCGTCGCGGACTTCAAGAAGCAGTTCGAGACCTCGGACGGGAAGCTTCTCGGCGAGGACGCTCCTGCCGCTGCCGGCAAGTGACGACGGAAGGGACCTGACTCATGGGAGCCCAGCTCCGGGTCTATAAGCGTCGCATCAAATCCGTCACGGCGACCAAGAAGATCACCAAGGCGATGGAGATGATCGCCGCCTCGCGCGTCGTCAAGGCGCAGCGCAAGGTGGCGGCCTCCACGCCGTACGCGACCGAGCTCACCCGCGCGGTCACGGCGGTGGGCACCGGCTCGAACACCCAGCACCCGCTGACGACGGAGGCGGAATCGGCGACGCGAGCCGCCGTTCTCCTCCTCACCAGCGACCGCGGTCTGGCCGGCGCCTTCAACTCCAACGCCATCAAGGCCGCGGAGCAGCTCACCGCTCGCCTCGTGGCCGAGGGCAAGGAGGTCGACACGTACATCGTCGGCCGCCGCGGTGTCGCGCACTACAACTTCCGCGAGCGCAAGATCGCGGAGCAGTGGAGCGGCTTCACCGACCAGCCCGAGTACGCGGACGCCAAGGCGGTCGCCGGACCGCTGATCGAGGCCATCGAGAAGGACACGGCCGAGGGCGGCGTGGATGAACTCCACATCGTCTACACCGAGTTCGTCTCGATGATGACGCAGACGGCCGTCGACGGCCGCCTGCTCCCGCTCAGCCTCGAGGAGGTGGCGGCGGAGGAGTCGGCGAAGAAGGACGAGATCCTTCCGCTGTACGACTTCGAGCCGTCGGCGGAGGACGTCCTCGACGCCCTGCTGCCGCGCTACGTCGAGAGCCGTATCTACAACGCGATGCTCCAGTCGGCTGCCTCCAAGCACGCCGCCACGCGCCGCGCGATGAAGTCGGCGACCGACAACGCGGGTGACCTGATCAACGCGCTCACCCGTTCTGCCAACGCGGCCCGACAGGCCGAAATCACCCAGGAAATCAGCGAGATCGTCGGTGGCGCGAGCGCCCTGGCCGACGCGACCGCGGGGAGTGACAAGTAATGACCACCACTGTTGAGACGGCGACGGCGACGGGCCGTGTCGCCCGTGTCATCGGCCCGGTCGTCGACGTGGAGTTCCCCGTCGACGCGATGCCGGAGATCTACAACGCGCTTCACGTCGAGGTCGCCGACCCGGCCAAGGACGGCGAGAAGAAGACGCTGACCCTCGAGGTCGCCCAGCACCTGGGCGACGGCGTGGTCCGCGCGATCTCGATGCAGCCCACCGACGGCCTGGTCCGCCAGGCCACGGTGACCAACACGGGCGCCGGTATCACCGTCCCCGTCGGTGACTTCACCAAGGGCAAGGTGTTCAACACCCTGGGCGAGGTCCTGAACCTCCCCGAGGAGAACGGCAAGGAGGGTGAGCGCTGGTCCATCCACCGCAAGGCCCCTGCCTTCGACCAGCTCGAGTCCAAGACCGAGATGTTCGAGACCGGCCTGAAGGTCGTCGACCTGCTGACCCCGTACGTCAAGGGCGGCAAGATCGGTCTGTTCGGTGGTGCGGGCGTCGGCAAGACCGTCCTCATCCAGGAAATGATCATGCGTGTGGCCAAGCTGCACGATGGTGTTTCGGTGTTCGCCGGTGTCGGCGAGCGCACCCGTGAGGGCAACGACCTCATCGACGAGATGGCCGAGTCGGGCGTGCTCGACAAGACCGCGCTCGTCTTCGGCCAGATGGACGAGCCGCCGGGCACGCGTCTGCGCGTCGCGCTCTCCGCGCTGACCATGGCGGAGTACTTCCGTGACGTGCAGAAGCAGGACGTTCTGCTCTTCATCGACAACATCTTCCGCTTCACCCAGGCCGGTTCCGAGGTCTCCACGCTGCTGGGGCGCATGCCCTCCGCGGTGGGTTACCAGCCGACCCTGGCGGACGAGATGGGTGTGCTCCAGGAGCGCATCACGTCGACCCGTGGTCACTCGATCACCTCGATGCAGGCGATCTACGTCCCCGCGGACGACCTCACCGACCCGGCGCCGGCCACGACCTTCGCGCACCTCGACGCGACGACCGTGCTTTCGCGTCCGATCTCGGAGAAGGGCATCTACCCGGCGGTCGACCCGCTGGACTCGACGTCCCGCATCCTGGACCCGCGTTACATCACGCAGGACCACTACGACGCGGCCAGCCGTGTCAAGGGCATCCTGCAGAAGTACAAGGACCTCCAGGACATCATCGCGATCCTCGGCATCGACGAGCTGGGCGAGGAGGACAAGCTGGTCGTCCAGCGTGCCCGCCGCGTGGAGCGCTTCCTGTCGCAGAACACCCACGCCGCCAAGCAGTTCACCGGCCTGGACGGTTCGGACGTGCCGCTCGACGAGTCGATCGCCGCGTTCAACGCGATCATCGACGGTGAGTACGACCACTTCCCCGAGCAGGCGTTCTTCATGTGCGGCGGCATCGAGGACCTGAAGGCGAAGGCCAAGGAGCTCGGCGTCTCCTGAGTCCCGTGACTCATGGGAGAGGGGCGGACGCACCCCCTTGCGGGGGACCGCGTCCCGCCCCTCCTCCCACGCCCACTAGAATTTGACCCAACACCCGGCTGAACCGCCGGGTGGTGACCCGAGGAGCCACCCTTGGCTGCTGAGCTGCATGTCGAGCTGGTCGCCGCGGACCGCAGTGTCTGGTCCGGCGAGGCCACCCTGGTCGTCGCGCGCACCACGTCCGGCGACATCGGCGTCATGCCCGGTCACCAGCCGCTGCTCGGTGTGCTGGAGTCGGGCCCGGTGACCATCCGTACGACCGACGGCGGGACCGTCGTCGCCGCGGTGCACGGCGGATTCATCTCGTTCGCCGACAACAAGCTGTCGCTGCTCGCCGAGATCGCCGAGCTCTCCGACGAGATCGACGTCCAGCGTGCGGAGCGGGCGTTCGAGCGTGCCAAGTCGGAGGCCGACGCCTCCGCCGAGCGGCGCGCCGATGTCCGACTGCGTGCGGTGGCGGCGCGCTGACCCCCAGCGCGCGGCGTAACGTGACTCAGCCGCGGCCAGGTCCGGAGTTCTCCGGACCGGGTCGCGGCTGAGGCAATGCGGGTGCAGTTTCGGGTGCGGTTGTTCGGTCCGTGTCGGAAGTCTCGTACTGAGACTGAGGTGAGGCGAGGAGGTCGGTGCCGATGATCCTCGTTCTGCTCGTGTGCGGACTTGTGTTGATCGCGCTGGTGTTGCTGGGGCTCTTCGTCTTCGGACTGCGGCGGCGGCTGATCCAGCGCTCCGGCGGTACGTTCGACTGCAGTCTGCGGTGGCACGCGCCTGATGCCGCTTCGGCGTCCGATACCTCCGGTAAGGGGTGGGGGTACGGGGTCGCCCGCTACAACGGGGATCGGGTCGAGTGGTTCCGCGTTTTCTCCTACGCGCCTCGGCCTCGGCGGATTCTGGAGCGGGCTTCCATCGAGGTGGTCGATCGGCGGGCGCCTGATGGGGAGGAGGAGCTCGCTCTTCTCTCCGATGCCGTTGTGCTGGGGTGTTTGCACCGGGGGGTGCGGTTGGAACTCGCCATGAGCGAGGATGCGCTCACCGGTTTTCTTGCCTGGTTGGAGGCTGCGCCTCCTGGGCAACGGGTGAACGTGGCGTAGGCGTTCATATGGGGCTGCGCCCCTTTCCCCGCTATCGCCGCTTCGCGGCTCGTCCTCAAACGCCGGACGGGCTGAGATCGCCGGCTGAGATTGCTGGCTCAGATTGTTGGCTTTACCAGGGCTGATTCGTATGCCGCAATCACCGCCTGGGCCCGGTCCCGTACGCCCAGTTTCGCGAAGACCGCTGTCACGTGGTTTTTCACCGTGGAGTGGCTGATCTCCAGGGCTTCGGCTATCTCCGTGTTGTCGTAGCCCTTGGCCATGAGGGTCCAGACGTCTGTTTCTCGGGTTGTGAGGTCCGGGCGGGTGCCCGGTGGGGCGCTGTGCGGGCGGGGCGTCGGGGCGGTGACGAAGGCTGAGATCAGGCGGGTCAGGAGGCGGGGGGCCACTGCTGCTTCGCCTGCGTTCACGGTGTGGACCGCCGCCACCAGTTCCTCGGGTGAGACGTCCTTGGGCAGGAAGCCCGCGGCGCCCGCGCGCAGCGCCCCGACCACGTACTCGTCCATGTCGAACGTGCTCAGCGCCAGGACCCGGCACTCGGGGAGTTCCTCGGTCAGGGCGGCCGTCGCGGCGACGCCGTCCAGGCGGGGCATGCGGATGTCCATGAGGACCACGTCGGGGCGCAGGCTCCGGGCCAGCTCGATGGCTTCCTGGCCGTCGCCTGCCTCGCCCACCACCGTCACGCCCGGATCGGCGTGGAAGATCAGCGCGAGGCCGCGCCTGACCAGGGGCTGGTCGTCGGCGATCAGGACGGTCAGCGGGGTGTGTGGAGTCGTCACCGGGTGGCGGCTTTCTCTTGGGGCGCGGGGGTGTGAGGGAGGGGTGGGGGTACGTCGGCGGGCAGGGGCAGGGTTGCCAGGATCCGGAATCCGCCCGCGGGGCCGGCGCCTGCCTCCAGGGTGCCGCCGTGCAGGGTCACGCGTTCCCGCATGCCCACCAGGCCGTGTCCGGGGCCGCCCTTGCGTGCTGTGCCGCCGGTGCCGGAGGCGTCGTTGCGTATCTCGACGGTGAGCAGGCCGGGGGCGTAGTCGAGTCGTACGGTCGCCTGGGCGCCGCCCGCGTGTTTGCGGACGTTGGTCAGGGCCTCCTGGACGATCCGGAAGACGGTGAGGCCCAGGGTGGGGGCCAGCTCACGGCCGTTGAGTTCGGGTTCGCCCTCGACCAGCAGTTCCGTTGCGACGCCCGCCCTGCACGAGTCCGCCACCACCTGTGGCAGGTCGGCTACGCCCGGCTGGGGTGCGGTCGGGCCGCCCTCGGTGTCGTCGTCCGCGCGCAGTACGTCCAGGAGCTGGCGCATCTCGGCGAGTGCGAGGCGGCCGGAGTCCTCCAGGGACTTCAGGGCGTCCTGGGCCATGTCCGCGTCGTGGTGGAGGACGCGTCGGGCGCCGCCCGCCATCAGTTGCATGGCGGTGATGTGGTGGGCGACGACGTCGTGCAGTTCGCGGGCGATGCGGCGGCGTTCGGCGGCGACCGCGTGGTCGGCGAGCAGCCTGCGGTGTTCGGCGTCCTGCCGTTGCCAGCGGCGCGCGGCGCAGCCGACGGCGAGCGCGATGCAGACACCCACCACGTCCGCGAAGATCGCCCGCGCCAGCTCCTCGTGCTCGCTGAGGCCGGGCACCTGGAGGCCGACGAGGGCCACCACGGCCGCGGCGCCCGTGACGCGGGTGCTCCGCAGCCGGGCCACGGAGTACAGGGCGATGACGAGGGAGATGGGCAGGCCGTAGGGGACGGAGGTGAGGGGGGTCAGGACCGCCTGTGCGGCGAGGACCGCGATCAGGACGGTGACGGGGAAGCGGCGGTGCCAGAGCAGGGGCGCGGCGGGCAGCAGGTGCAGCGCGAGGACGCCGAGGCTCCAGGACGTGCCGCCGGGCTCGATGCTCAGGGCGTAGCCGGTGACCTCGATCACCAGGGCGCCGACGGCCACCACGACGTCCTGCGGCTGTGGCCGGAGGTGGAGCCCCTTGATCCTGGGCGGTCGGCTTGGCGCGTGCATGCCTTCGTTCTCCTTCCGCGCGGGTCCGTGATTCATTTCAGCCCGGGGGCGGGGCGTCGGCGTCCTCCCCCGGGTGGAGTTCGCGGCTAGGAGCTGGGTCCTGGTCGCGGCGGGTGCCAAGGCCCTGGTCCCGGGGCGGTTTCGTCGTCGCGGGCGACGAGTCGGCCCGGTCGCCGGTGATCTTCTGGAGGGGCCCGGTGGGACCGGGCCGACCACCCCACCGCCGGAGGAAACCGTGATCAGATCCCTGACAGCCCTGACCACCCGCCACGCCTGGAAATTCATCCTGCTCTGGACGCTGCTCGCCGCGGGCCTGTCCATTGTCGGTCAGTCCAAGATGCACAGCGTCACCCAGCCCGACGTCAGCAGCTTCCTGCCGAAGTCGTACGACTCCGCGGCCGCCATGGAGATAGCCGAGGACAAGTTCGGCGCGAAGCCCGACGACAACGCCGTCACCATGCTCGTCGGCCGCGACGACGGGAAGAAGCTCACCGTCGGCGACCGGCGGCACATCGACAAGATCGCCCGCGGTCTCGGTGAGCAGCGCCTGAAGATGCCCAACCCGGACGACCTGCCCTCGTTCATGCTGACGGACCACTCCCAGACCCCGGTCGTGAAGTCCGGTGCCACCGCGCCCGACGGCACGTTCCGGCTCCTGTCCGTCTCGCTCGACGGCAACCGGAACGACCCCGCGCTCCAGGACCTCTACCGGGACCTCCGCGACCACGCCGAGGACGAGTTCGCCCGCGCGGACCTGCGCACCGGCTTCACCGGCGGCATCGCGGACCTCGCCGACACCACCGAGGCCCAGGAGGACACCGAGAAACTGGTCGGCATCCTGACCTTCGGGCTCATCGTGCTCCTGAACGTCCTGGCCTTCCGCAGCGTCCTCGCCGCGATCCTGCCGCTGATCGCCGTGGTCCTCGTCGGCGGCGCCGCGACCGGCGCGGTGGTCGGCACGGCACTGCTCTTCGACTTCAAGCTCGACCCGTCGACGCCGTCCCTGATCACCGTGGTCCTGCTCGGCATCGGCATCGACTACTTCCTGTTCATGCTGTTCCGCTTCCGCGAACTGCTGCGCGCCGACCCGAACCCGAAGAAGAACGCCCGCGGCGTCGCGGCGGAGACCGCGGGCCGGGTCGGCGCGGCCATCACCTCGGCGGCGCTCACCATCGTGGCCGCCTTCGCCACGCTCGGGATCGCCAGCTTCGGGCAGTTCAAGGTGCTCGGCCCGGCCATCGCGGTGTGCGTCCTGGTGATGCTCGTCGCCAGCCTCACGTTCATTCCGGCGCTGCTCGCGGTGTCCGGGCGCGGCATGTTCTGGCCGTCGCGGGCGCTGCGCAAGGAGCCGAAGGCCGGGATGAGCGCGCGCCTCGGGGACCGCGTCGCGCGCCGTCCGTTCCTGTTCGTGGCCGCCAGCGTGGGTCTGCTCTGCGCGCTCAGCGCGGGCGCCCTCGGCATGCGGATGGACTACGGCACCGACTCGGGGCCCGACGACACCCCCGCCGCGGTGACGGCGAAGGAGATATCCCGCGCGCTGCCCGGCGGGGTGGCGAGCCCGCACACCGTGTACGTGGCGGCGGCCGACGGCAAGGGCGCGACCGACGGCAAGGGCGCCGGACGCGACGTACGCATCGACGCATCGGGTCTCAAGGGCCTGACCAAGGAGCTGAAGGCCGTCAAGGGCGTCGGCCGGGTCGCCGAGCCCGTGCTCAACGACCGGCACACGGCCGCCAAGGTCGACTTCTATCTGAACGTCGACGTGAACTCGCAGCGCGCCCGTGACCTGGTGTCCGACGAGGTGCGGCCCCTGGTCGTGAAGCAGGCGCCGCCGGGGACCGAGGCCCATGTGTCCGGCCAGGCCGCGATCTTCGCGGATGTGTCCGAGGCGGTGTCGAAGGACCTCAAGGTGGTGTTCCCGGTGGCCGCCGGGCTGATCGCCCTGATCCTGGTGGCCCTGCTGCGCAGCCTGCTCGCGCCGATGGTCCTGATGCTCGCCATCGGGCTCGGCTTCACGGCGACGCTCGGGTCCGGGGTGCTCGTGTTCCAGCACGTCCTGGACCGGCCGGGGGTGTCGTTCACGCTGCCGCTGGTGCTCTTCCTGTTCGTCGTCGCGCTGGGCACCGACTACAACATCCTGATCAGCGACCGCATCCGGGAGGAGATGGGGCGCTCCGGATCGGCCCGCCAGGCGGTGGCCGCCGCGGTGCGGCACACGGCTCCGGCCATCGTCACCGCGGGCGTCGTCCTCGCGGGCTCGTTCGCCAGCCTCGCCGTGAACCCGTCCCCGGGCACCCAGGAGATCGGCCTCGTCACCGCTCTCGGCATCGGCCTGTCCTCGCTGGTCCTGTCGATCGTCCTTGTGCCCGCGGTGGTGGCGATGCTCGGCCGGGCGACCTGGTGGCCGTCGAAGTCGGGCCGGAGGAAGGGTGGTCGCGGCGGCGGACACCGCGCGCCTCGCACTCCTGAGTACGCGCAGTACGAGCCGTACGCGCCGTACGACCCCTACACGCCCGCCACCTGGCAGCAGCCGCACGATTCGGAGCCGCTCCGCCGCTGACGGCCCGCGAGCCCCGCGCCGAGGAAGCGCGGGAGACGGCGAAGAAGCCGGGGAGACAGGGGGCGTTCCTGTCTCCCCGGCTTCGTTCAGGGGAAGTCCCGGCTTCGTTCAGGGGGTCGTGCGGCCGGGGGCTACTTCAGGCCCTCGTGGATCGCGTTCGCCAGCTCTCCGTTCGCGGTGTCGCCGCTGAACTCCCAGAAGAAGGCGCCGCCGAGACCCTGTTCCTTCGCCCAGGCCATCTTGGCGCGGACGGTCGCCGGGGTGTCGTACGACCACCAGTTGCTGCCGCAGTGCGCGTACGCGGTGCCCGCGACCGTGCCGTTGGACGGGCAGGAGTTCTTCAGGACCTTGTAGTCCTCGATGCCCGCCTCGTACGTGCCCGGCGCGGCCCCGGTGGCCGTGCCGCCCGGTTCCTTCTGCGTGACGCCCGTCCAGCCGCGGCCGTAGAAGCCGATGCCGAGCAGGAGCTTCTTGGCCGGTACGCCCTTGGCCTTCAGCTTGTTGATCGCCGCCGCGGAGTTGAAGCCGGCCTTGGGGATGCCGGGGTAGTCGGTGAGCGGCGAGTGCGGGGCGGTCGGGCCCTTGGCGTCCCAGGCGCCGAAGAAGTCGTACGTCATCACGTTGTACCAGTCGGCGTACTGCGAGGCGCCGCCGTAGTCGGCCGCGTCGATCTTGCCGCCGGAGGAGCCGTCGGCGGTGATGGCCGCGGTGACGAGGTTGTTCGCGCCGAACTTGTTCCGGAACGCCTGCATCATCGTCTTCATCACGGCCGGGCCGCTGGTGTCACAGGTCAGCCCGCAGGCGTTGGGGTACTCCCAGTCCAGGTCGATGCCGTCGAAGACGTCGGCCCAGCGCGGGTCCTCGACCAGCTTGTAGCAGGAGTCCGCGAACGCCTCGGGGTTCTTCATGGCGTCGGTGAAGCCGCCGGACCAGGTCCAGCCGCCGAACGACCAGAGGACCTTGAGGTTCGGGTTCTTGGCCTTCAGCTTGCGGAGCTGGTTGAAGTTGCCGCGCAGCGGCTGGTCCCAGGTGTCGGCGACGCCGTCGACGGACTGGTCGGCGGTGTACGCCTTGTCGTAGTCGGCGTAGGCGTCACCGATGGTGCACTTGCCGCCCTGGACGTTGCCGAACGCGTAGTTGATGTGCGTGATCTTCTCGGCGGAGCCGGAGGACGCGATGTTCTTCACGTGGTAATTGCGCTGGTAGACACCCCAGTTGGTGAAGTACCCGAGCTTCACCTTGTCGCCGGGGCCGGGGTCCGTGCCGCCGCCTGTGGTGCGCACCTTCACGGAGCCGCTGGCGGGCCCGGTCTGGTCGGCGGTGTCGCGGGCCTGGACGCTGTACGAGTAGTCGGTGCCCTTGGTGAGCCCGGAGTCGGCGTACGAAGTGCCGGTGACCGTCGCGACCTTGGAGCCGTCGCGCAGCACGTCGTAGTTCTTGATGCCCTTGTCGTCGGTGGCCGCCTTCCAGTCCAGCTTCACCGAGGTGTCGGTGATGCCGGACGCGGTCGGGGTGCCGGGCGCGGAGGGCGCGCTGTCGCCGGGCTGGCCGCCGCCGTCACAACTCTCGCCGTTCAGGAGGCAGTTGGACGGGGAGCCGGGGCCCGAGCCGTTGAAGCCGAAGGAGACGGTGGCCCCCGGCGCGAGCGAGCCGTTCCAGCCGAGGTTCTTCGCCGTCCACTTGTCGCCCGAGTTGGTGACGGTCGCGTCCCAGGCCGAGGTCACCTTGGTGCCGGAGGGGAAGTCCCACACGACGGTCCAGGAGCTGAGCGCGGTGGTGCCGGTGTTCTTGATCGTCCACTTGCCCTCGAAGCCGGTGCCCCAGTCCTGGGTCTTGGTGTACGTGGCGGTGGCCGAAGCGGCGGCCTTCGGCGCGGACTGCGCGCTCTTCGGCGCGGTGTCCGGGGCCGCCTCGGCGTTGCCGCCGAGTGCGACGAGCGTGGCGACGGGGAGCAGCAGAGTGGTGAGCCCGGCTGTCAGCCGATGTCTTGACCTGTGTCCGACGCGCAAGGGGTGCTCCTCGGGTGAGTTCCGGGGGTGGGGGTGGAACCCTGCGACGCCCGTGAGCACGATGTGTGTGTCCTGTGCCTGACATGTGCCCACCGCAGTGCCGTGAGAATAGAAAGGTCTGGACCAACGGTCAAGGGGACCCGGGCCCCTGGGCCTTGAGCAGTGAAGTCCCCCCGCATGGGGCGCCGTTGATCGCCGCTTCGCGGCTCGTCCTCAAACGCCGGACGGGCTATTCCCCATCTCCCTAGACTCCGAGCTCCTGGGCCAGCACCGCCGCCTGAACCCTGCTCCGCAGTTCCAACTTGCCCAGCAAGCGGCTCACATGGGTCTTCACCGTCGCCTCCGCCATGTCCAAGCGACCAGCGATCTCCGCGTTGGAGAGGCCCTCGCCCAGGCACGACAGGACCTCGCGTTCGCGGCGCGTGAGGGTGTCGAGGACGGCGGGATCCACCGTGCTGCCCTGGCGCGGGGTGCGCCTCGGCGTGGCGAACTCGGCGATCAGGCGGCGGGTGACCGCGGGGGCGATCAGCCCCTCGCCGCGCGCGACCGTGCGCACCGCCTCAAGCAGGTCCCTCGCCTCCGTGTTCTTCAGCAGGAACCCGGACGCGCCCGCGCGCAGCGCCCCGAAGACGTACTCGTCGAGGTCGAACGTGGTCAGCACGAGCACGTCGGCGAGCTGCTCGGACACCACCTGGCGGGTCGCCGAGACGCCGTCGAGGCGCGGCATCTGCACGTCCATGAGGACCAGGTCGGGCCGCAGCTCCCGGGCGAGGGCCACCGCCTGCTCGCCGTCGGCGGCCTCCCCGACGACCTCCATGTCGGGCGCGCTGCGCAGGATCAGGACCAGGCCCGCCCGCACGGCGGACTGGTCCTCGGCGACGAGCACACGGATCATTCGGGGACTCCTTGGTCCTTGGGGTCGATGGGCAGGTGGGCCTCCACCCGCCACACCTTGGCGCCGGGCACGTCCGGATGCGCCTCGGGGCCGGACTCGAAGGTCCCGCCGAGCAGCGCGGCCCGCTCCTCCATGCCGACGAGACCGGCGCCGGACCCGGGTGCGCGCGGCCCACGGACCTCGCCGAACGGGCTGGTGACACGCACCCGGAGCCCGTCGGGCTCCCGGGCGAGGGCCACGGTGACCCGACCGCGCGCGGCGTGCTTGAGGGCGTTGGTGAGGGACTCCTGGACGATGCGGTACGCGGCCAGCTCGACCGGCGCGGGCAGGGGGGCGTCGTCCGGGGGGCGGGTGTCGTCGAGGCGGACGTCGAGGCCGTTGGTGCGGGCGTTCTCGGCGAGGGCGCCGAGGCCGTCGAGGGTGGGGGCGGCGGCCGGTTCCAGGTCGCCGCTGGAGTCGCGCAGGATGCCGATGAGGCGGCGCATCTCGGCGAGGCCCTCGACGCTGTTCTCCCGGATGACGGTGAGTGCGTCCTTCGTCGTGCGCGGGTCGTCCAGGGAGAGCGCGGCCGTGGAGTGGATGGCGATGGCCGACAGATGGTTGGCGACCATGTCGTGCAGTTCGCGGGCCATCCGCGAGCGCTCGGCGGTGACGGCCTGCGCGCGGTCCTTCTCGGCGAGCAGCGCGGTCTGCTCGGCGCGCAGCCTGGCCAGGTCGGCGGCTTCCCGGTGGTTCCGTACGAGGACGCCCGTGGTCGCGGGTGCGAACGCCACGAGCGCGGTCACGGCGCCCACGAGGATCGCGTCCGCCTGCTGGAACCAGGCCAGGAAGCCGACGGTCACCGCCACCGTGATCAGGCCCATCGTCACCGGGATGCGCCGGGCCGCGGCGGGAGTGCCGAACACCACGGCCGCGTACACGAGGTCCGTGAACATCACGATCGTCGCGAGGCTCCCGGTCGTGAACTGGTCGGCGATCAGCGCGAAGGTGCCGACGGTCAGTGCGAACTGCGGCGCCGTGCGACGCGTCAGCTCCAGGCACGCCATGACGAACAGCGGCACCAGCGACCAGGCGGGGCCGAGCAGCCGGGACTGCATCGTGATGCCGAGCGCGTACAGACCGAGACCGCTGACCAGGCTGACCACACAGATGCGGACGTCGACGACGTCCGGGCGGCGGGGGAGCGGCAGCGGCATGACTCCATCCAACACGGCCCGGCGCGCCCCGGCCTCCCTATGCCGGGTGAAGCCCCGGTACATCGAAGGATGCAGTCGCACGTCGTCACTCGCGACGACGATCCGGGGCGCCACCGGCGGGAGCCTGGAGAGGTGACCACGAGGAACAGGGCCGTCAGGGCCGGTGTCAGGAGGAACGAGCCGTGATCGTCACGTTGATCATCATCTGCGAGGTCGGCTTCTGGGTGCTGCTCGCCGCCGGTCTCGCCACCCGCTATCTGCTGAAGATGCCGCGCCTGGGCATGGCGATCCTGCTGTGCGAGCCGCTCCTGGAACTCCTGCTGCTCGTCGTCACCGCCCTCGACCTCAAGAACGGCGCCGACCCGAGCTGGAAGCACGGCCTGGCCGCCGTCTACATCGGCTACACCGTCGGCCACGGCCACCGCACCGTCAAATGGCTCGACGGCCACGCGGCCCACCGCTTCAACGGCACGCCGGTGCCGCGCCCGCCGCGCTACGGCTGGGCCCGCGCCCGGCACGAGGGCAAGGCCTGGCTCGGCTCGGTCGTCGCGGCGGCGGTCGCCTCAGGCCTGCTGCTGCTCGCCATGTGGTACGTCGACGACCCGAGCCGCACGTCGTCCCTGGAGTCGTATATGCACATCGCGTGGCGCGCGGCCGGCATCCACGGTCTGGTCGCGCTGAGCTACACCGTGTTCCAGAAGAAGGGTCCGGGCACCGGCGCGGGAGAGCGGGACGAGCGGCCGCACGACCTGACCAAGGTCTAGCGACAGCTACAGCGTCAGCGTTCGCCGCCCGGCACCCACAGCACGTCTCCGACCTCCTTGTTCGCCGTACGGGCGAGAATGAACAGGAGGTCGGAGAGGCGGTTGAGGTAGGTCGCGGTGAGCGCGTTCATGCTGTCGCCGTGTACGTCGAGCGCCGCCCAGGTGGACCGCTCGGCCCGCCGCACCACCGTGCAGGCCTGGTGCAGCAGGGCCGCCCCCGGCGTACCGCCCGGCAGGATGAAGCTGCGCAGCTTCTCCAGGTCCTCGTTGAAGGCGTCGCAGTCCGCCTCCAGCTTGTCGACGTAGGACTGCTCGACGCGCAGCGGCGGGTACTTCGGGTCCTCGACGACGGGCGTGCACAGGTCGGCGCCCACGTCGAAGAGGTCGTTCTGGACCCGGGTGAGGACCTTCACGACCGCCGCGTCGAGGCCGCCGAGCGCGACGGCCGTGCCGATGGCGGCGTTGGCCTCGTTGGCGTCCGCGTACGCGGAGATCCGGAGGTCGGTCTTGGCGGTCCGGCTCATGTCGCCGAGGGCCGTGGTGCCCTGGTCGCCGGTCCGTGTGTAGATGCGCGTCAGATTGACCATGCGGCCAGCGTAGTGAGCGGCCCCGGGGCCCGCGCACCCGCTCCGGCCGGGCCCCTGGGGTCAGGTCCCGGCGTCCCGGTAGACCCGGGTCCCGACGGCCACCGCGAGCACCGCGAAGCCCACGGCCACCAGCACCCCGTACAGCATCGTCGTGGTCGCGTACTCACCCACGTACGCGTCGCGCACCGCGTCCACGAGATAGCGGAACGGCATGAAGTGCGAGAGCACGTCGAGCCAGCCGGGCGCGAGCGCCATCGGCAGCATCAGGCCGGACAGGAGCATGGACGGCATGGCGAGCGCGTTGACCATCGGGCCGAACGCCTGCGGGGTGGGGACCTTCAGCGCGAGGGCGTACGAGAGGGAGGCGAGCGCACACGTCAGCAGGGCCACGAAGGCGAAGCCGACCAGGATCCCGGCGAGCGGCGCGCGCAGCCCCATCGCCAGCGCGGCGAGCACCAGCAGCACCGACTGGAAGACGAAGAGCGCGGCGTCCCGAAGGAGGCGCCCGAGCAGCAGCGCGAGCCGGCTCGCCGGCGTCACGCGCAGCCGGTCCACCACCCCCCAGCTGTTCTCCAGGATGAGCGCGAAGCCGCTGAACGAGGCGCCGAACAGGCTGAGTTGGAGCAGCAGGCCCGGCACCAGGATCTGCCAGGAGTCGCCGCGCGAACCGAGCGGCATGTCGGTGAGCAGCGGCCCGAAGAAGAGCAGATAGAGCAGCGGCATCAGCGCGCCGAAGAGCATCTGGAACTTGGAGCGCAGGGTCTGGCGGGCATAGCGCCGGAACAGCAGCGCGGTGTCGTGGAGCAGCATGGCGGTTTCCTGGTGTTGTGGTGCCCTGGAAAGGGGCGTCAGACGGCGACGGGCGTGGTGTCGACGGGGGCCGGGGCGCGCCCGGTGAGGGCGAGGAAGGCGTCCTGGAGCGAGGCGTCGGGCGATCCGGCGTACCGCTCCTTGAGTGCGGCCGGGGTGCCCTCGGCGGCGACCACGCCCTTGTCCACGACGACGATGCGGTCCGCGAGCGCGTCGGCCTCGTCCAGGTAGTGGGTGGTGAGGAAGACGGTCGTGCCGTGGGTGTCGCGCAGTCGCCGCACCAGCTTCCACAGGTCGGCGCGGCTGCCCGGGTCGAGCCCGGTCGTCGGCTCGTCCAGGAAGAGCACTTCGGGGCGGTGGGTGAGGCCGAGGGCGATGTCGAGCCTGCGCCGCTGGCCGCCGGAGAGGGCCGCGGTCTTGCGGTCGAGCAGCTCGGTGAGGCCGAGGTCGGCCGCCAACTTGGCGGCGCGGGCGGTCGCTTCGGCCTTCGTCAGGCCGTAGAGCCGCCCCTGGACGACGAGTTCGTCGCGCACGGTCTCCTGCGGGTCGACGCCGCCGGACTGGGCGACGTACCCGATCTTCTTCCGTACGGCCGCCGGGTTCTGGCGCAGGTCGACGCCCGCGACGGTGGCGGCGCCGCCGGTGGGCGGGAGCAGGGTGGTGAGCATCCGCAGCGTGGTGGTCTTGCCCGCGCCGTTGGGGCCGAGGAAGCCGAGGATCTCGCCGGGGGCGACGGTCAGGTCGATGCCGCGGACGGCCTCCACGGGGCCCGCTTTCGAGGAGAAGGTCTTGGCCAGTCCGGCCGTACTGATGATTGCCATGGAGACCACAAAAACAGAGTCACTGAAATTTTGCAATGAGCCCAAGTTTTCATCGAGCCCAGCGAAGTTACGATGAGGGCATGGCTGAGGGACTGAGGGAGCGCAAGAAGCGGCAGACCAAGCAGCGGATCTCGGACATCGCGACGGGTCTGTTCCTGGAACACGGCTTCGTCACGGTGACCATCGCGGAGATCGCGGACGCCGCCGACGTCTCCGTGAACACGGTCTACAACTACTTTCCGGCCAAGGAGGACCTGTTCCTCGACCGCGGCGCGGAGGTCGTCGACCGGCTCTCGCGGTGGGTGCGCGGCCGGCCGGTGGGGGAGTCGTGCGCCGCCGCGGTGCTGCGCGAGCTGCGCGCCCAGGTCGAGGGCGTCTCGCCCGCCGTCGGGCTCTTCGAGGGGTACGCCGACTTCATGAAGGTCATCACCGACTCGCCCGCCCTGCGCTCCCGCCTCTGGGCCATCCAGCAGGAGAGCCTCGCGGACCTGGAGACCACCCTGCGCGCGGAGGCGGGCCCCGTCCCCGGCCGGCTCCCCGAACTCGTCGCCGGACAGCTCAACTGGGTGAACGCCACGGTCTTCGGCTGGATCGGCGAGGAGATGAGCAAGCGCCGCCCCACCGACGAGGTCTCCCGCGAAGCCCTCGACCTCATCGACGAGACGGAGGAACTCCTCGGCGAGAAGGTCCTCAACTACGGGATCCGCACGGCCACATGACGCCCTGACTCCCTGTGCCGAGCCTTCCCGGGACCCTCCCGGGACCCCTCCCGCGCCCCTGCCTGTGTGATGTCCGTCAAATGGGACGTGGCGTGCGTCTCTTCGCCGCCCCACGGCCGCTCACGAGCGCTAATGTCCGCTCAAGAGCGAAACGTAAACAGCGTGTAAGCGCTCGGTCGTACGCAGGTAAGGGGAGTCGTAACGTGGCACGGAAGCTTGCTGTCATCGGAGCCGGACTCATGGGGTCCGGCATCGCCCAGGTCTCCGCCCAGGCGGGCTGGGACGTCGTCCTGCGCGACGTCACGGACGAAGCGCTGACCCGGGGCACCGACGGCATCAAGGCCTCGTACGAGAAGTTCGTCAGCAAGGGCAAACTCGCCGCCGCCGACGCCGAAGCCGCGCTCGGCCGCATCACCACCACCACCGACCTGGACGCCGCCGCCGACGCGGACGTCGTGGTCGAGGCCGTGTTCGAGAAGCTCGAGGTCAAGCACGAGATCTTCCGCGCGCTCGACAAGCTCGTGCGCGACGACGCCGTGCTCGCCTCCAACACCTCCGCCATCCCGATCACCAAGATCGCGGCCGTGACGGACCGTCCGGAGCGCGTCGTCGGCGCCCACTTCTTCTCGCCCGTCCCGATGATGCAGCTCTGCGAACTCGTCCGCGGCTACAAGACGAGCGACGAAACCCTCGCCACCACCCGCGAGTTCGCCGAGTCCGTCGGCAAGACCTGCGTCGTCGTCAACCGCGACGTCGCCGGCTTCGTCACCACCCGGCTCATCTCGGCGCTCGTCGTCGAGGCCGCCAAGCTGTACGAGTCGGGCGTCGCCAGCGCCGAGGACATCGACATCGCCTGCAAGCTCGGCTTCGGCCACGCCATGGGCCCGCTCGCGACCGCCGACCTCACCGGCGTCGACATCCTGCTGCACGCCACCGAGAACATCTACACCGAGTCCCAGGACGAGAAGTTCGCCCCTCCGGAGCTGATGCGCCGGATGGTTGACGCCGGTGACATCGGACGCAAGAGCGGGCAGGGCTTCTACAAGCACTGACCCCTCATACCGACACCTGTGCGCTCCCGGGATCACCCCTCGGAGTGAATTCGGTATCGGTTCGCTTACAGACGGCAACTTCCGTACCCGGGCGGCAGTCAGTTGCTGTGACATACACAGACGCCTCGCGGCACAGGCGCCACATACGACACCGCACTCTTGGGGAGCGCATATGCACATCAGGGGCGACCAGGCCCAGCTGGTCGTCGGGGGACGCCTCGACGTACGCAGCGCGGCGGACGCCCGTACGGTCCTGCACTCGGCCGTCGACGACGGCGCCGGCGACCTGGTGCTCGACCTGTCCGAACTCGACTCGTGGGACGCCACGGGACTCGGCGTCATCATGGGCGCCCACCGGCGCGCCGGACGCTGCGGACGCCGCCTCGTCCTGCGCGGCGTGCCCCCACAGATGCAGCGCCTCCTCGTCGCCACCCGGCTGCACCGCATCCTCGCCATCGAAGGCGGCATCGGGGTCGAATCGCTCCCGCGCGTGTAGCCAGGGGAACCGGGGAAACCCGGCACGAATCCCTCCCGCGCTCGTAACCGCGCACAATCCTCACGAGACTGTGACGTCTCGGGCCGGGCGGTACCCCGCCCTCCGCATAGATACTGAAGACGGTTTAGGGTTCGGTCGCCTGCCGATAGACGAACCCACGCGGGGGGCACCGGACCAGAAGCGACAGCGCGGTGTGCCCAAGGCCGGAGGGGGCTTCGCACACGACGCATCTGGGGGGCTAGGACCATGGACCCGATGAACACGGGACCGGACGAGTACGGCCACGACGGTGACGGCCGCGAAGACGCGAGCCTCGACCGCGAGGGCACCGACGACGGCACGGCACGCGGATCCGTTTCCGGCGAGGCGCACGAATCCCGCCCGCCGCACGACGCCGCCCCGCCCGGCCCGCAGGGTCCGCCGGGCCTCGGCGCCCCGGCCGGCGCCGACTTCGGGCCACCCGCCGTCGCCCGCACCGTACAAGTGGTGTCCGGCGACTTCCTGCTCACCGTGAACCCCATAGACGGCAGCGAGATAGAGCCCTGCCCGCCCGGAGAACAGCCCGGACGCCCGCGGAAGCACTCCGCCGCCGAGCGCGCCGAACGCCGCCGCGCCGCCCTGCCGCCCGTGCCGCCGGGCCCCGCCCTGCCCCGCCTGCCCCTGCTCGAACGGCAGGAGGAACGCGAACGCCTGGTGCGGCTGCTCGCCCGCGGACGCTCCGTACGCCTCACCGGACCCGCCGGATCCGGCCGTACCGCGCTGCTCGCCGCCGTCGCCGATGACTGCGCGGACCTCGCCCCCGACGGCGTCGTCCGCCTCAGCGGCTACCACCGCACGGTCAACGACCTGCTGTACGACCTCTTCGCCACCGTCTACGACGCGCCACTGCACCGGCCCGACGCGACGCTGCTGCGCGAACTGCTCCGCGACGTCGGCGCCGTAGTCGTCCTCGACGACCTGGAATTCGGCGGCGCCGCCCTCGAAGAGCTCCTCGACGCCACTCCCGAGTGCGCCTTCGTCGTGGCCGCGACGCCCGACGTCGCCGCGCCCTCGCCCGAGTCCCACCTCGAAGAGGTCTTCCTCGGCGGGCTCGGCCGCGGCGGCGGCCTCGAACTCCTGGAGCGCGTCGTCGGCCGCGTGCTCACCGACGACGAGGCCAACTGGGCCGGCGACCTGTGGTTCGAGTCCGAGGGCCTGCCGCTGCGCTTCGTCCAGGCGGGCGCCCTGCTGCGCCAGCGCGACCGGCTGCGCGCCGACCCGACGGCCTTCGACGACTACGGCTACTACGAAGGTCCCGGCGCCACCGCGTACGACGCCCCCTTCGACGCCGCCGACGGGCACGACGTGCCGCTGCCGTCCCTCGCCGACGGCGCCGCGCCCGCGGCCCTGCTCGCCTCCCGGCTCAGCGCGTCCGCGCGCGCCGCGCTCCGCTTCGCCGTCGCGCTCGGCGGGGAACTGCCGCACCCGGCCCACCTGCCCGCGCTCGTCGGCGACACCCACGCCGACGCCGCGCTCGCCGAACTGGTCGACTGCGCCCTGGTCACCCCCGTCGGCGGCCACTACCGGCTCGCCGCCGGGGTGCGCACCCAGCTGGAGAGCGCCGGATACGCCGACGACGCCGCCGCGAACGCCCACTCCGCCGCCCGGCACTATGCCTGGTGGTCCGGGCACCCCTCGGTGGGCCCCGAACGCGTCGCCGCCGAGGCCGACACCGCGCTCGCCGCGCTCACCGCGCTCATCAACGGGCCGGGCGCCGGGGCCGACGCCGACACCGGCGGCACCGAGCCGTCCGCCGCGGTGCTGCTCGCCCGCACCGTCGCGCCCGCCCTCGCCGGCGGACTGAACTGGGGCGCCTGGGAGCGGGCCCTCAGGTCCGGCCAGGAGTCCTCGCGCACCTCCGGCGAGGTAGCCGAAGAGGCCTACTTCCACCACGAGTTGGGCATCCTCGCGCTCTGCGCGGGCCGCCTCGACCGGGCCCGCGCCGAACTGGAGGCGTCCATCGGCCTGCGCGGCGCCCTCGCCGACAAGCGCGGCATGATCGCGGGCCGCAGGGCGCTCGCCCTGGTCGCCGACCGCTCCGGCGGCGTGCTGCCCGTCGGCGGCCAGGCCACGGCGGGCGAGGAAGTGCCCGACGCGCGCTACGAGGAGTCGGCGTCGCCGCCCGGCGGCATCCCCGCCGCGTTCGCCGGGGTCGGGCTGCCCGCGCCGCCGCCCGAGCCCGACACCCTGGTGACCCGGCAGGCCGGCTCCGCGGGGCCCGCTGCGGGCGCCGGTGCGGCGACCGCGCCCACCCGGCGCTCGATCGTGCGGGGCACGCGCCGCAACCTGGCCGCGGCCGGGGCGGGCGCACTGCTCGTCGCGGTCCTCGGCACCGTGGTGACGCTCGGCGCGACCTCCGACAAGGACGAAGGTCCGCCCGACCGGGTGCGCACCGACCAGTCGGCGAGCGCGGACGACGAGGGCGGCGACCTCGGCGCCGACAAGCCGGACAAGGACTCCACGGCCCGCCCGGCCGACCCGGGCAAGGACGGCGTGCCCGGCACCTCGGACGACCCGACGCCGAGCACCGGCGCGTCGCCCTCGGAGTCCGACGACCCCAAGGACCCGTCGGACAAGCCCAGCGGCAAGCCGTCGGACAAGCCGAGCGACAAGCCGACCAAGCCGACGGACAAGCCCACCAAGCCGACGGACAAGCCGACCAAGCCCACGAAGCCGCCGACGAAGCCCCCCACGACTCCGCCGACGACCCCGCCCACCACCCCGCCGACGACGCCTCCGCCGACCACCCCGACGACGCCGACGACCCCGCCGGACACGTCCAACTCGGCCAGCGGCCCGGCGTCGAGCCCGGCGAACAGCGCTTCGGCGTCGGGCGGGACACCGGGCTCGCCGAGCGGATCCGGCTCGGAATCGACGCCGGTGGTCTGACGCGTCGTACGCCGTCGTACGACGCAGAGGTGACGCGCCTACGCGAAAGGGGCCGGATTCCCTGAGGAATCCGGCCCCTTTCGGCTACGTACGGTGGGGGACGCGCGCTCAGAACAGGCGCAGCTTGTCGTCCTCGATGCCGCGCATCGCGTCGTAGTCGAGGACGGCGCAGCCGATGCCACGGTCGGTGGCGAGCACGCGGGCCTGCGGCTTGATCTCCTGGGCGGCGAAGATGCCCTTGACCGGCGCGAGGTGCGGGTCGCGGTTCAACAGCTCCAGGTAGCGGGTGAGTTGCTCGACGCCGTCGATCTCGCCGCGGCGCTTGATCTCGACGGCGACCGTCTGCCCGTCGGCGTCGCGGCAGAGGATGTCGACCGGGCCGATCGCTGTCATGTACTCGCGGCGGATCAGTGAATAGCCCTCGCCGAGGGTCTCGATCCGGTCAGCGAGCAGTTCCTGAAGGTGTGCTTCCACGCCGTCCTTGATGAGGCCCGGATCCACCCCCAGTTCGTGCGAGGAGTCATGGAGGACTTCCTCCATGGTGATGATGAGCTTCTCGCCCGCCTTGTTGATGACGGTCCACACTCCGGCGTCGTCGTCCGTGCCCTCCTTCAGGGTGCACGGCGGTGACATCCAGTTGAGGGGCTTGTAGGCCCGGTCGTCAGCGTGAATGGAGACGCTGCCGTCCGCCTTGACGAGGATCAGGCGGGGGGCCGACGGGAGATGGGCGGTGAGCCTGCCCGCGTAGTCCACGGAGCAGCGGGCGATGACGAGACGCATGGTCGGCAACGCTACTCGACGCGGGGTGGTCCAGCGAATTCCGTGGGTTGCGCGCGGCTCCGGAGGCGCTGTGGGCCGCACCACTTGTCCATCGATGGACACGTTCGATCCTGGCCGGTTATGCGCCCAATCTCCTGGTGCGCTCACGGGGCGTTGCCTACCGTATAAGCAGGAGGTCGTCGCGCGTGCACGCTGCGTATGCGAGCTCCTTCCCTGTCCGTAAGCCCCTGCTCCCTGGGGGTGCGAGAGGAGAACCCATGTCGCTCGACGTCTCACCGGCACTGTTGGAACAGGCCGAGCGAGGCGAGGTCGACGAAGCAGCTTTCGTCGACTGCGTCCGGACCTCCCTGCCTTACGCGTGGGAGATGATCAGCTCCCTGGTGGCCCAGTTGAAGGTCGACGGCGGTGAGTTCGCCGACAACCAGACACCGCCGCCGGACGAGCAGGCGCGCGGCCAGTTGCTGCGCGCGCTCGCGAGTGACGCGATTCGCGGCACCCTGCAGCGCCACTTCGGGGTACGTCTGGCGTTCCAGAACTGCCACCGTGTGGCGGTGTTCCCGTTGGATGGCTCCGCGGACGACAGGCTGGCCAAGTTCACTTCGATCCGTGGCCAGTTGCTGAACCAGTCGCCCGAACTACGGGACTGCTGACGCCAGTTGCTGCCGCTCCGTACGCGGGAGGTGTTTCAGTACCGGGGCGGCAGCCCCTCGTGCGGCGTTCTTCACTCGTTCGGGTCGACGGCAAGTCCCGTCAAACCCGGGTTACTTGAGCTGAGTCAGTACTTCCGCGCCCAGTCGGCGTACGTTCTCCTCCGTGGTCGCCAGGTCGCCCGAGCCCTCCACCAGGAGCGCGAAGCGTGTGATGCCCGTGCGCTCCGATGTCGCCGAGAGCCGGTCCACGCACACCTGTGGTGTCCCCACCGGGTGGATGCCGCAGAGCAGTTCCGTGTACCCGAGCGGGTCGCGCATGGCGCGGACGCGGCCGTCGACCGTGACGTGCGCGTCCAGGCCGTAGCGCAGCCAGCCCGGCATGGCCTTGGTGAGCGTTTCGGCCGCCTCCACCCGGCGGTCGGCGATCTGCACCACCCCGGCCGAGACGTGCGCGGCCTGCGCCACCTCGTCCGGCGTGCGCCCGGCGGCGCGCGCGTGCCTGCTCCACAACGCCACCATTTCGGCCTTCTCCTCGTCGCCCACGTGCATGCCGAGAAGCATCGGCAGACCGCGGGCGGCGGCGAGCCGGACGCTCGACGGCGAGGTGCAGGCCACGACCACCTCGGGGCCGCAGGACGGCACGGGCCGCCCCGGCGCGGACCGCTCCGGCGGGGCGGGCAGGTCCGGGAACGGCGCGGGCGCCCCCGGCGGCGACGTCAGCGCCTCCTGCGGGCGCGGCACGACCGCCACGTCGCGGAAGGCGAACCGGCCCCCGGGCCCCGCCACCCGCGGCGCCCCGCTGAGCCAGCTGAGCAGCAGGTCGAGCGATTCCGGGAACCCCTTCTCGTACGCCTCGATGCCCGAGCCGAAGACCTCCAGGTCCACCCACGGCCCGCCGCGCCCCACGCCCAGCGAGAAGCGCCCGCCCGAGGTGAGGTGCAGCAGCGCGGCCTGCTCGCCGAGCGCCACCGGGTGGGCGGTGGGCAGCACGCTCACGGCGGTGCCGACGCGGATGCGGCGGGTGCGCCCGAGCAGCAGGGCCGCGAGCGTGATCGCGGAGGGACAGGTGCCGTACGGCACGAAGTGGTGTTCGGCGAGCCAGGCGGAGTCGAGCCCCGCTTCCTCGGCGATTTCGACGGAACGCACCGCGCGGTGCAGTGCTTCCCCATGGCCCTGGCCCGGGAACTGGGCGGCCAGCACAAAACTTCCTAAGCGCATCGAACTTCCTGCCTCCTTGGCGCCGACGCAGGCACTCCCCTACCGGCAACAACGCGTGACAAGTGCCAAGGGCACGGCTTGGCATGCAGATTGGCAGATTTTCTGCGCGGTGCAGGGGGGATCTGTGGGGGTTGGTGGAGGACGTCTACCCCTCTGTACGGTGCGTAGGCTGGGCTTGCGCCCGCCCGCGGGCGAGCCGCCCGCCCGCTCACCAAGACCTCGTGAGGTGTCCCGTGTCGCCGCGTCGTAACCGCCCCAAGGGCGCCGGAGATCCAAGGCCGGGCCAAGGTCCCCAGGAGGCGGAGCCGTCCGGCCGCTACGGCGGCTTCCAGCGCGTCGAGAGCTGGCAGGGCGAGGAGTGGAGCGTACGCCACGTGGCGGGCGCGAGCGAGGTCGGCAAGACCTACCGCTGCCCGGGCTGCGACCAGGAGATCCCCTCCGGGCGCGCGCACGTGGTCGCCTGGCCCGAGCACTCGGGCGTGGACGAGCGCAGGCACTGGCACACGGCGTGCTGGAGCGCGAAGGACCGCCGCACCACGAGGGTGCAGCGGTCCCGTAACGCGCCGAGGTACTAGCCCCCGGCGGGTCCTTCGGTGCTCAGCCGGTGCTCAGACGTCGCGCTTCTCCAGGAGGGCGAAGGCGCCGACGACCGCGGCGGCCGTGAGGACGATGAGCAGCACCAGCTGCGACGTCCCCGTGGCGCTGTCGAAGTCGTCGATCTGGAAGATCTTGGCGAGCGAGTTGATGGCGTTGTAGTCGGCCATCTTCTCGCCGAGCTTCTGGGTGCTGTCCCAGATGCCCAGGAAGCCCGGCAGGATCGCCGGTACGAGGACCACGCCGAGCATCGTCGTGATCGCGCCGGCGGAGTGGCGCAGCATCGAGCCGACGGCGAGCGCGAGCACGCCGAGCAGCGAGACGTACAGGGCGCCCTTGAAGACAGTGCCGCCCCACGGGATGTCGCCCGCCTCCGGGCCGCTGTGCGCGCCCGACGCCATCAGGCCCACGAGCAGGATCGAGCCCGCGGACGCGACGAAGGCGACCGTGAAGAAGATCAGGATCTTCGCCGCGAGGACGCGGTGGCGCTGCGGCGAGGCGGTGAAGGTGGTGCGGATCATGCCGGTGCCGTACTCGGACGAGGTCACCAGGACGCCCAGCGTGATCAGGCAGATCTGGCCGAGCATCAGGCCGAAGAACGCCGGAACGGTGAACGGCACGTCCTGGTAGTCGTCGGACTGCGTGTTCGCGACCGCGAGCAGGCCGATGCCGATGACCAGGATCAGGAAGATGCTCAGCGTCCACACCGTGGAGCGGACCGACTTGATCTTGGTCCACTCGGAGGTGAGGGCGTGGCCGAGGTTGGTCCTCTTGACCGGGATCGGCGAGGTGTAGGCGTTGCTCATCGCCTGCTGCCAGGCCGACGGCGGGGCCGGGGCGGCGGGAGCGGGCGGCGCGGCGGGCGCCGTCGCCGGGGGGCCCTGGGGCGCGGCCACGGCGCCCGCGTAGGCCTGCTGGGGCTGCGGGGCCTGGGTGTGCGGGGCCTGGGGCTGCTGGGGCTGTGCCTGCGGCTGCTGCGGAGTCGGAGGCGTGGTCATCGGGATTCCTCGCTGCGCTTCGTCATCTCGGGGGAGGGGGCTGCGGCCGGGGCCTGGGGGGCCGCGGCGTACGGGTTCGCGTCACCGGGGGCGGGCGCGGCGGGCGCGCCCTGCGGCATCGCGAAGGGCTGGCCGCCCTGCTGGGGCGGCGGCGGGGCGTACCAGCCGTGCTGGCCCTGGCCGGGCACCGGGAGCTGCGGCTGCGGCACCGCGCCGGGCGGGAGCTGCTGCTGCAGGCCCGCGCGCTGGTCGGTCGTCGAGCGGTAGTCGACGGCGCCCTGCGTCATGCGCATGTACGCCTCTTCCAGCGAGGCCTGGTGCGGCGAGAGCTCCCACAGGCGGACGTCCGCGCCGTGCGCGAGGTCGCTGATGCGGGGCAGCGGCAGGCCGGTGACGCGCAGCCCGCCGTCCTGCTCGGGCAGCACCTGGCCGCCGGCCTCGGTGAGTGCGGCGGTCAGCTTCTCGCGCTGCTGCGGGTCGGTGTCGGGGGTGCGCACCCGTGCGAAGTCCGCGGAGTTCGCCGAGATGAAGTCCCCGACGCTCATGTCGGCGAGCAGCTGGCCGCGGCCGATCACGATGAGGTGCTCGGCGGTGAGGGCCATCTCGCTCATCAGGTGCGAGGAGACGAAGACGGTGCGGCCCTCCGCCGCGAGGGACTTCATCAGGTTGCGCACCCAGAGGATGCCCTCGGGGTCGAGGCCGTTGACCGGCTCGTCGAAGAGCAGCACCTGGGGGTCGCCGAGCAGCGCCGCGGCGATGCCGAGCCGCTGGCCCATGCCGAGCGAGAAGCCCTTGGAGCGCTTCCTCGCCACCTCCTGGAGGCCGACGACGCCGAGCACCTCGTCCACGCGCCGGGCCGGGATGCCGGAGAGCTGCGCGAGGCACAGCAGGTGGTTGCGGGCGTGCCGGCCGCCGTGCACCGCCTTGGCGTCGAGCAGCGCGCCGACCTGGCGGGGCGCGTTCGGCAGCTTGCGGTACGGGTAGCCGCCGATCGTCACCTGCCCGTGCGAAGGCGCGTCGAGCCCGAGGATCATCCGCATCGTCGTCGACTTGCCGGACCCGTTCGGGCCCAGGAAGCCGGTCACGGTGCCGGGCCGGACCTGGAAGGAAAGGTTGTACACGGCTGTCTTGGCGCCATAGCGCTTCGTCAGGCCGACTGCCTCGATCATTCTCCGCACCCATCGAATGGTTCAGGACGTCGGGGCACACGCCCCCGTAAGGGTTAGGAGGATATCTGTGAGCTGACGGTTCCAGCCAAGTCCAGGTAAAACTTCGCCCTTCGTCTACGCGTCCCGCTTCTTAAGTAGTACGTAGCCGCCGATCACCGCCACCGCCGTCCACGCCACCATGATGCCGAGGCCGCCCCACGGGCCGTACGGAGTGTCGTCGTCGAACGGCGTCTTCACCTGCATGATCTTGCTGCCGGCCTGGTCGGGCAGGAAGCGGCCGACCTTCTTCGTCGCCGAGACGTTGCCGAGGATGTTGGAGATCAGGAAGAAGAACGGCATCAGGATGCCGAGCGAGAGCATCGGGCTGCGCAGCATCGCGGCGACGCCCATGGAGAACATCGCGATCAGCGTCATGTAGAGCCCGCCGCCGATGACGGCCCGCAGCACGCCCGGGTCGCCGATCTGCGCCTTGTACTCGCCGAGCATCGCCTGGCCGACGAAGAACGAGATGAAGCTGGTGGCGAGGCCGACCACGAACGCGAGCACCGTGGCGACCGCGATCTTGCTGAACAGGAAGGTCGCCCGCTGCGGGACGGCCGCGAGCGACGTACGGATCATGCCGGTGCTGTACTCGTTGGAGACCACCAGGACGCCGAAGACGATCATCGCGAGCTGGCCGAGGGACATCCCGGCGAAGCTGATGAACGTCGGGTCGAAGGTGATCTTGTCCTCGCGGCTGAGGTTGTCGTAGTCGTTCTTCGACAGGATGCTGATCAGCAGCCCGAGGGCGATGGTGACGACGGCGGCGAGGCCGAGCGTCCAGATGGTCGAGGAGACCGAGCGGATCTTGGTCCACTCCGACCTCAGTACCTGCGTCGCGGCCATGGTTCAGTCCCCCTTCCGCGGCTGCTGCCAGCCGGAGCCCCAGCCCTGGCCGGGCCGCTGTCCCGGGGGAGGCCCGCCGGAAGGTGCCCGACCGGGCGCCGCGTCGCCGGGCCCCTGGTGGTCCGCGTGCGCGTGGTACTCCACCGACTCCGCCGTGAGCTGCATGAACGCTTCCTCCAACGACGCCTGCTGCGGGCTGAGTTCATGCAGGACGAGCTGGTGCTGCGCGGCCAGCTCGCCGACCCGCTCCGCTCCGGTGCCGTCCACTTCGAGCGTGCCGTTGCCCGCCTCGACGACCGTGATCCCGGCCTGGTGCAGCACGTCGAGGAGGCGCTCGCGCTGCGGGGAGCGCAGCCGGACGTACGACCGCGAGTTCTGCCGGATGAAGTCCGCCATGGACATGTCGGCGAGGAGCCGTCCCTGGCCGATGACGACGAGGTGGTCGGCGGTGAGCGCCATCTCGCTCATCAGGTGCGAGGAGACGAAGACCGTACGGCCCTGGGAGGCGAGGGACTTCATCAGGTTCCGGATCCAGTGGATGCCCTCGGGGTCGAGGCCGTTGACCGGCTCGTCGAACATCAGGATCTCGGGGTCGCCGAGCAGCGCGCCCGCGATGCCCAGGCGTTGGCCCATGCCGAGCGAGAACCCCTTCGCCTTCTTCCTCGCGACCGCCGTCAGACCCACGGTGTCCAGGACCTCGTGCACCCGCGCCCGCGGAATGCCGTTGGACTGCGCGAGACACAGCAGGTGGTTGAAGGCGCTGCGGCCGCCGTGCATGGCCTTGGCGTCCAGGAGCGCGCCGATGTACTTCAGCGGGTCCTTCAGCTGCGCGTAACGCTTGCCGTCGATGCGGACGTCGCCCGCGGTCGGATTGTCGAGCCCGAGCAGCATCCGCATCGTCGTCGACTTGCCCGCGCCGTTCGGCCCGAGGAAGCCCGTCACGATGCCGGGACGGACGGTGAAGGTGAGGTTGTTGACGGCGACCTTCTCGCCGTACCGCTTGGTCAGCCCCTCGAGCTCGATCATGCGCACACGCTAAAACGGGACGAAGCCCCCTGCCACTTGGCGTGGCAGGGGGCTTCGTCGCTGTCGTTCACCCCGTGATCTTGTGCTCCGCGTCAGCGGCTCTGCTGTGCCGGGACCCCCCGCGAGATCGGCTCGTCCTCGGCGGGCGTGCCCGCGGCGGCGACGGCCGCACCGGTGAGCGTCGCGAGCATCTCGCGGACGTTCGTCAGCTGGGCGTTGATCGAGTCGCGGCGGTTGGTCAGGGCCGCCAGCTCGCGCTCCGATTCGCTGCGGATGCGGTCGGCCTTGGCGTTGGCGTCGGCGACGATGTCCTCGGCCTGGCGCTGTGCGGTCTCGACGGTCTGGCGGGCGCGGCGCTCGGCGTCCGTGCGCAGCTTCTCCGCCTCCAGGCGCAGCTGCTCCGCGCGGTGCTCGATCTCCGCGAGGCGCTTCTCGGCCTTGGCCTGACGGGAAGCCAGGTCGCGCTCGGACTGCTCGCGGCGCTTGGCCAGGTTCGTCTCGAAGTCCGCGGCGGCCTGGGCGGCCTTGGCGCGGGTCTCCTCGAAGAGGGCGTCCGCTTCCTCGCGCTTGGACTGCGCGTCCTTCTGCGCCTCGGAACGCAGCGCGTTCGCCTCGCCCTTGGCCTTCTCGACGATGCGGACGCCCTCGTCCTCGGCCTTGGCCTTGCGCTCGGCGGCGAACGACTCGGCGTCGTTGCGCACCTGCTGGGCGGCGGACTCGGCGAGCTCACGGTGCTGCTCGGCCGCGCGCCGCGCCTCCTCGCGCAGGTCCTTCGCCTCCTCCTCGGCGAGGCGGAGGATCTTCTCGACGCGAGCACCGAGACCGGCGTACGACGGCTCGGCGTCGGCGACCTGGGCCTGGGCGTTCTGCGTTTCGAGGTGGAGCTCCTCGATGCGCTTTTCCAGAGCAGTGATTCGAGTGAGAGCGGAGTCTCGGTCGGAGACGAGCTTGGAGATACGTTCGTCCACCTGAGCGCGGTCGTACCCACGCCGCACAAGCTCGAAGCCGTAGGGGGAAGTGTCGCTCATGGGGTTCCTGTCGAATGAGACCGGGTGAGGTGATAGAGGGAATCCTAGGGGGCGTTGCGGCGTGTCATCGAGCGTATGCCCGTTTGATCTGGAGAATGACACCCCTTTTGAGTGGCTAACCGGCAGACTGCTTGCCAGCGACAGTGCCGAAGGTCCCTGCTGAGCACGGAACCGGCCCTGTGACTAGCCTTCTGACGGCTTGCCACCCGAACGGGTCGCGCCGGCCGCTGCCCCCGCCTTGACGCCGCCGTCCTTGCCACCGCTCTGCGGGGCTTCAAAGGATTCCAACGCCTCGAGCACGTCCTGGACACGGGAAATCTCCGCATTGATGTCCGCGCGGCGCCGGACGAGAACCTCCAGCTCGCGCTTGCCCTCGTCAACCACGCGCTCGGCCTCGGCCTGAGCCTCGCTGCGGATCCGCTCGGCCTCGCCCACCAGCGCGGCCTTCTTCGTCTCGGCCTCCTTGAGGAGGCCCTCGGCCTTCTTCACGGCGGAGATGCGCACCGAGCTCGCCTCCGAATTGGCGTCCGAGACCAGCTCCTTGGCCTTCGCCTGGGCCTCGGCCAACTGCTCCTCGGCAGCCTTCACCAAAGCGTCACAGCGCTCGCCCGCGGTCTTCATCGCCTCCGCCGACTCACGCCGGGCCCGCTCGTGCAGCTCCTCGATCTCGGTGGTGATCCGATCGCGGTGCTCCTCGGAGCGCTCCCTTATCGCCGTGGCGTCCCGGCGCGCGCCGACGAGCAGCTCGTCCGCGTCCGTACGCGCCTTCTCCACCAGCGAGTTGCCCTCGACGGTGGCCTCCGAGACCAGGCGCTCGGCCTCCTTGCGGGCCGCGCCGACCATCGTGTCGGCCTGCGCCTCCGCGTCCGTCGTCGCCTTGAGCGCCTTCTCCTGGGCGTCCGTGGTGAGCTTCTCCGCCTCGGACGCGGCCTCCGTGATGAGCGTGTCGACCTGCTCCGCGGCCTCCGAGCGGCGCTTGTTGGCGGCCTGGCGGGCCTCGTCGAGGGTGCGCTCGGCCTCCTCGCGCGCCTGCGCCCCGACCCGCTCCGCCTCGGCGTCCGCCTCCTCCTTGACGCGCGCGGACTCGGCGCGGATGCGCTCGGCGTGCTGCTGCGCCGAGCCCACGTTCTCCGCGGCCTCCGCGCGCAGCCGTTCGGCGTCGCCCGTCGCGTCCGAGATCAGCTTCTCGGCCTTCGCGACCGACTCGGCGCGAAGGCGCTCGGCCTCGGCGGCCGTGTCGGTCTTGAGCCGGTCGGACTCGGTGATCGTCTCTGTGGTGAGCCGCTCGGCCTCGCTGCGGGCCTCGCCGATCAGGGTGTCGGCCTGGGCCGCCGCGTCGTTGCGGATGCGGTTGGCGTCCTCGCGGGCGTCGGCGCGGGTGCGCGCGGCGTCCTGCTCGGCCGTCGCGATGGTGTCCGACGCCTCTGTGCGCACCCGCTGGGCGTGCTCGGACGCGTCCGCACGCAGCCGCTCGGACTCCGTGATCGCGTCCGCGACCGTGCGCTCCGCAAGGGACTTGGCGGCCTCCGCCTCCTGCGCGGCCTCGCTGCGGGTGCGGCTCGCGTCCTCGCTCGCCCGCTCCCGCTCGGCGTACGCGTCGGCGCGGACGCGGTCCGCCTCCTCCTGCGCCTCCTGCCGGGTGCGCTCCGCGGCGTGCTCGGCCGCCGACCGCAGGCCCGAGATCTCCTCCTGCGCCTGCTCCTGCAGACCGGACACCGAGTCCCGTACCGACTGGGCCTTCTGCTCGGCCGACGAGACCATCTCGGTGGCCCGAGCCTCGGCCTCCTCGACCAGGCGGACTGCCTCGGCCTGGGCCTCCTCCACGCGCTTGCGCGCCGAGGCGAGCAGTTCCTCGCTCTGCTCGCGGGCCCGCTCCCGCTCCTGGTCGGCCTCCGTGCGCGCCGCGCCCAGGGTCTCCTCGGCCTCGCGGCGGCGGCGTACGGCCTCCTCCTGCGCGGCCGACAGGGCCTCGGCGGCCTCCGTGGCGACGCGCTCGGCGGCCGCGGCGGCCTCCGCGCGCACCCGGTCCGCGGACTCCTGCGCCTCGGTCTTCAGCCGCTCCGCCTCGGCCGCGGCGTCCGAGCGCAGCCGCACCGCGACGGCCTCGCCCTCGGCGCGCGACTGCGAGGCGTCCGCCGCCGCCTCGTTGCGAAGGCGCTCGGCCTCCGTCTCCGCCTGCGACTGGAGCGTACGGATCCGCTCGGCGGCCTCCGTACGAAGGCGCTCCGTCTCCTCGGCGGCCTCGCGGCGAAGCCGCTCGGCCTCCTCGCGCGCGTCGGTCAGCGCCTGCTCGGCGGAGGCCAGACGCTCCTCGGCCTCCGTGTGCAGCCGGGTCAGCTCGGTGTCGGCCTCGGCCCTGCGGGCCGCGACGGCACGCTCGGTCTCCTCGCGCAGCGCCTGCGCGGCACTCTCCGCGTCGGACTTGACCGTCTCGGCCTGCTCGGTGGCCTCCGTGCGGTGCCGCTCGGCCTCCGCGCGGGTGCGCTCCAGGGTCTCCTCGGCCTGCTTGCGCAGGGAAGTGGCCCGCTCGACGGCCTCCGTACGGACCCGCTCGGCCTCGGAGGTCGCGGACTGCCGGGCCTCCTCGGCGTCGGCCTTCGCCTTGCCGAGCAGCTCCTCGGCGGAGCGCGCCGCCTCCTCGATCTGCTGGACCGCCTCGCGGCGGGCCTCGCCGCGGATCTTCTCGCCCTCGGCGACCGCCTCGGCACGCAGCTGCTCGGCCTCGCCGCGCAGCCGGCGCGCCTCCTCCTGCAGCTCGACCGTCTTGGCGCGGTACTCCTTGGTGTCGTCCTTCGCCGCGCCCTTGAGCTGCTCGGCGATGTCGTGCGCCTCGCTGCGCAGCCGGTCGGCCTCGGACTCCGCCTCCGCGCGGACCCGCTCGGCCTCCTCGGCGGCGGCGCGCGTGGTCGCCTTCGCCTCCTCGGACGCCTTGTCCAGGACATCCTCGGCGGTCCGGGCGGCCTTCGCGATCTCCGAGGCGGTCTCCTCGGCGGTGATCGAGCGGGCCTTCTCGGCGGCGTCCGCGATCAGCTTCTCGGCCTCGGCGCGGGCGTCGGCGACCTTCTGTTCGGCCGCCTCCTTCGCCGCCTCGGCCTCCTTGGTGGCCTCGCCGACGAGCCGGGCGACCTGCTCCTTGGCCGTACGGGTGCGCTGCTCGCCCGCGGCCTCCGCGGACGCGAGCTGCTTGGCCGCGGCCTCCTTGGCCTCGGCGACGACCTTGTCCGCCTCCGTGCGCGCCTCGCGCAGCGCGGTCTCGGCCTCCGCCATGCGCTGCTCGGCGCCGCGGCTCAGTTCCGTGGCCTGGCGGCGGGCCTGGTCGGACTCGGTCGCCGTGGACGAGCGCAGCGCCTCGGCGTGGTCGGTGGCCTCCTGGGCCTGCGTGGAGGCGGCGTTGAGCAGGCGCTCGGCGTCGGTGCGGGCCCGGCGCAGGATCGCTTCGGCTTCCGCACGGGCGCTCTCGGCGTCCGACGTCAGGCGCTGGCGGGCCTGCTCGGCGACGCGCTCGGCCTCGGCGCGGGCGGCGGCCAGGGCCTGGTCGGCCTCGGCGCGCGACTCGTCGAGGAGGCGGCGGGCCTGCTGCTCGGTGCGGGCGCGCAACTGCTCGGCCCACGCCACGTTCTCGTTGACGTGCGACTCGACGGTCTGGCGGCGCTCGCTCAGCTCCTGGTCGAGCTGCTGGCGCCGGGACACGGCCTCGGAGTGCAGCTCGGACTGCAGGCGGGCCTGCTGCTCGGCGTGCTCCTGGAGGATGCGCTGGGTCTGCGCGCGGGCGTCGCGCAGCTCGCGCTCGGCGTCCGCGCGCAGCTGCTCGGCCTGGATCTGCGCGTTGCGCAGCAACTGCTCGGCCTGATAGCCGATGTCCGCGCTGTCGTAGGCAGGGCGGTTCGCGAGGTTGCGGCGCGCCTCGTGCAGCTTGGCGCGCAACACCTCCACCTGGTAGCCGAGGTCCTCGGCGTGCTGGACGGCCTTCTCCCGCTCGGTCTTCAGCCGGTCCATCTCGGCTTCGAACCGTGAGAGATGGTCGGCCTCAGCCGGTCGCCGGCTGTCCTGGCTCTCGTAGCCCCGCACTGCGCGGTCCCATCCGTCCCCTGGTCGCATCCCTGACGTTACGAGCCCCGTCCATCCGCCGAACGGAGCCCCCGGGGAATGGTGTCAGATCAACAGCGGAGCTCGGGCTGCTGCCCCGATGCCCGTCCCCCGAAACCCGGACCCCGGCAAGCGACCGCCCAAGGTTCGGACGGCCGCCCCCAACCCTACCGGCCCGGATATGTGGGGGTCAGTGCTCCGGCTGTTCGGCGGGCGCGGAAGTGACGAGTTCGGTGAGGACTCCGTGACAGTCCTTGGGGTGCAGGAAGGTGATCCGCGACCCCATGGACCCGATGCGCGGCTGGTCGTAGAGCACCCGCACACCCTTGTCCTTGATGGCCGCGGCGTCACCGTCGACATCGGCTGTGCCGAAGGCGATGTGGTGCACGCCCTCACCGTTCTTGGCCAGCCACTTTCCTACGGCGGAGTCCTCCCGGGTGGGCTCGAGGAGCTGGAGATAGGAGGCGCCGCCGTCGGACGTCTCGTTGATCTTCAGCATGGCCTCGCGCACGCCCTGTTCCTCGTTGACCTCGGTGTGGAACACCTCGAAGCCGTACGTAGCACGATAGAACTCGACGGTCTCGTCGAGGTTTCGGCAGGCGATCCCGATGTGATCGATTCGCGTCAGCATGCCTCAAGTGCAGCGCCCCCGACCGTGATTACGCAACGTGCGCGCGATCACACCGGCTGCCCGGTGACGGGCGCCGTACCGCTCAGTACATTCGAGTAAACCCTCGTTCACTCTCCTCAGCTTCCCAGCTGGAAGGGGCCGTGCCACATGTCTGGAACGACCGGAACCACCTCAGTGATCGTCGCGGGCGCGCGCACGCCCATGGGGCGTCTGCTCGGCTCGCTCAAGTCCTTCTCCGGCGCGGACCTCGGCGGCTTCGCGATCAAGGCCGCGCTCGACCGGGCCGGCATCGGCGGCGACCAGGTGCAGTACGTGATCATGGGGCAGGTGCTTCAGGCCGGGGCGGGGCAGATCCCGGCGCGCCAGGCCGCCGTCAAGGCGGGCATCCCGATGAGCGTGCCCGCGCTCACCGTCAACAAGGTGTGCCTCTCCGGCCTCGACGCGATCGCGCTCGCCGACCAGCTCATCCGCGCCGGCGAGTTCGACATCGTGGTCGCCGGCGGCCAGGAGTCCATGACCAACGCCCCGCACCTGCTCCCCAAGTCCCGCGAGGGCTACAAGTACGGTGCGATCGAGATGCTCGACGCGATGGCCCACGACGGCCTCACCGACCCCTTCGAGAACATCGCCATGGGCGAGTCCACGGAGAAGCACAACACCCGCCTCGGCATCGCCCGCCCCGAGCAGGACGAGATCGGCGCCCTGTCCCACCAGCGCGCCGCCGCCGCCCAGAAGAACGGCACCTTCGACGCCGAGATCACCCCCGTCGAGGTCCCGCAGCGCAAGGGCGACCCGGTGCTCGTCTCCCGCGACGAGGGCATCCGCGCCGAGACGACCGCCGAGTCCCTCGGCAAGCTGCGCCCCGCCTTCGCCAAGGACGGCACCATCACCGCGGGCACGGCCTCGCAGATCTCCGACGGCGCCGCCGCCGTGGTCGTCATGAGCAAGGCCAAGGCCGAGGAGCTCGGCCTCGCCTGGATCGCCGAGATCGGCGCCCACGGCAACGTCGCGGGCCCCGACAACTCGCTCCAGTCGCAGCCGTCGAACGCGATCCAGCACGCCCTGAAGAAGGAGGGCCTGACCGTCGAGGACCTCGACCTCATCGAGATCAACGAGGCCTTCGCCGCCGTCGCGGTCCAGTCAATGAAGGACCTCGGGGTGTCCACGGAAAAGGTGAACGTCAACGGCGGCGCCATCGCCCTGGGGCACCCGATCGGCATGTCCGGCGCCCGCCTCGTGCTGCACCTGGCCCTGGAACTGAAGCGGCGCGGCGGCGGTGTGGGCGCGGCGGCGCTGTGCGGCGGCGGTGGCCAGGGTGACGCGCTCATCCTGAAGGTGTCGAAGGGCTGACACCGGTCTTCCGGTACCGCTGACGCCTTCTCGCAGACGTATACGTACGTACGGAACGGAGCCGCAATGCAGGACGTCCCCTCCCTGGTCGAGCAGGCCCGCGAGGGCAGGCCGCGCGCCGTCGCCCGGCTGATCTCCCTCGTCGAGGGGGCGTCGCCGCAGCTCCGCGAGGTGATGGCGGCGCTGGCTCCGCTGGCCGGGCACGCGTACGTCGTCGGGCTCACGGGTTCGCCGGGTGTCGGCAAGTCCACGTCGACGTCCGCGCTGGTGAGCGCGTACCGGCGGGCCGGGAAGCGGGTCGGCGTGCTCGCCGTCGACCCGTCCTCGCCGTTCTCCGGCGGCGCGCTGCTCGGCGACCGCGTCCGGATGTCGGACCACGCGTCCGACCCCGGCGTCTACATCCGCTCCATGGCGACCCGCGGGCATCTCGGCGGGCTCGCCTGGGCCGCGCCCCAGGCCATCCGCGTCCTGGACGCGGCCGGCTGCGACGTGATCATCGTGGAGACCGTGGGCGTCGGCCAGTCCGAGGTGGAGATCGCCTCGCAGGCCGACACCTCGGTGGTGCTGCTCGCGCCCGGAATGGGCGACGGCATCCAGGCCGCGAAGGCCGGCATCCTCGAGATCGGCGATGTGTACGTCGTCAACAAGGCCGACCGGGACGGCGCCGACGCGACCGCCCGCGAGCTCAACCACATGCTGGGGCTCGGGGAGTCCCGGTCGCCCGGGGACTGGCGGCCCCCCATCGTCAAGACCGTCGCCGCACGCGGCGAGGGCATCGACGAACTCGTCGAGGCCCTGGAGAAGCACCGGGCCTGGATGGAGGAACACGGCGTCCTCGCCTCGCGCCGCATCGCCCGCGCGGCCGGCGAGGTCGAGTCCATCGCGGTCACCGCGCTGCGCGAACGGATCGCGGACCTGCACGGGGACGTGCGGCTCGGCGCGCTGGCGGAGCGGATCGTGGCGGGGGAGCTGGATCCGTACGCGGCGGCGGACTCGTTGGTGGAGGGACTTACGTCGGCGTAGCCGCGCCGGTTCCGTGTCCGCTACCGCTGGCGGCAGGGGTAGCCCCCGCCACCGGGGGGCTGTGGCGGGGGCTGGCTCAGGGGTGGGGATCAGGCGAGGAGAGGTCAGTCGTCCGTGCGGTCGACGGTGACCTTGCCGGTGTTCAGGTCGACGTTCCAGTGGGACTCGGTGCCGTCGGCCGACGTGGTCTCGACGTCCCAGGAGCCCACCCGGGCAGCGTCGTCGTCGACGTCCACGGAGGTCACCGCACCCTTGCCGCCGGCAGCCTTGGCCGCCTCACCGGCGGACACGGACGCACCCTTCACGGCGGCCGCGACCCGCGCGTCCTCAGCGGCGTCGTCCGCGTCGTGGTCCCGCTCGACGTGCGAGCCGAGCACCTTGCCCGTGCCCGGGTCGATCTGGACGCTGTGCCAGGTCCGCCCGTCCTTGCCCACGACGTCGACGTCCCAGACCAGGCCGCCGTTGTCGTCGTCGAGGTCGGCGGAGACGGCGGCACCCGGCGTGGCCTTCAGCGCGGCGGCGATGGCCTCGGCGGCGCTCACCTTGGCGCCCTTGGCCTCGGCGGCGTTCTCCGCCTTGTCGCCACGCGCCTCGCGGGCGTCTTCACGGGCGTCCTCGCGGGCGTCGTTCCGGTCGTCCTGGTCGTCCCGGTCGTCGTCGTACGCGTCGTCCCGGTCGTCGAACGTGCGGCCGTCGTCGTCCTTGACCTGCACGCTGGACTTGCCCGCCGCGGACGGCTCGTCGTCGCCGCCCAGTGCGAAGGCCGTCGCCGTCCCGCCGGAGACGAGCGCCGCGGCGGCGATGGTGGCGATGACGATGTTGCGCTTCATGAGGGTTCCTCCCGAGTGGTTGGCCCCGGTTGCGGGGCCGTCCGTTCCGACGAGAACCAAGTTGCCCGAACGTTCCTGAAGCCCTCCTGAAGGAGCCTGAAGAACTCTTCAGGTTCGCTCCGGCATCCTGGGCGCATGCGCCTGTTGATCGTGGAAGACGAGAAGCGACTCGCCCTGTCCCTCGCGAAGGGCCTGACCGCCGAGGGCTACGCCGTCGACGTCGTCCACGACGGCGTGGACGGTCTGCACCGCGCCACGGAGGGCACGTACGACCTGGTCATCCTGGACATCATGCTCCCGGGCATGAACGGCTACCGCGTCTGCTCGACGCTGCGCGCCGCGGGGCACGACGTACCGATCCTGATGCTCACCGCCAAGGACGGCGAGTACGACGAGGCCGAGGGCCTGGACACCGGCGCCGACGACTACCTCACCAAGCCCTTCTCGTACGTCGTCCTCGTCGCCCGCGTGAAGGCCCTCCTGCGCCGCCGCGCCGCGTCCCCCTCGCCCGTCCACACACTGGGGAACCTGAAGATCGACACCGCCGCGCGCCGCGTGCTCCGCACCGCGGACGGCGCCACCGGCGAGGGCGACACCGAGATCACCCTCACCGCGAAGGAGTTCTCGGTCCTGGAGCAGTTGGTGGTGCGCGTGGGCCAGGTGGTGTCCAAGGCCGAGATCCTGGAGCACGTCTGGGACTTCGCGTACGAGGGCGATCCCAACATCGTCGAGGTGTACGTGAGCGCGCTGCGCCGCAAGCTCGGCGCCCCCCTGATCAAGACGGTCCGCGGCGCCGGTTACCGCCTGGAGGCCCCCCGATGAAGCGTCTGTTCGGCTCGGTACGGGCCCGCGCCACGGTCGGCGCGACCCTCGTGGTGGCGCTCGCGCTCGTCGCCGCGGGCGCCGCCGTGCTGCTCTCGCTGCGCGCGAGCCTGATCGACCAGGCCGACACCCAGGCCGAGTCGGCCGCCCGCAAGGTGGCGGCGAAGCTCGCCGTCGACGGCCGGTACGCCGAGCTGGATCTTCCCGAAGGCGAGGACAACCCCGTCCAGGTCGTGAACGACAAGGGCAAGCTGGTCGCGGCCAGCGAGGACCTGGAGAAGGTGACGGGCACGGGAGTGAGCGACGTACACCCCGATCCGGAACCGCGAAAGCCCGGCCCCAGCTCGAAGTCCTCGGCGAATCCCAGCTCGAAGCCCTCGCAGAAGCCCACCCAGAAGCCCACCCAGAAGCCCACGGAAACCGACGACGACGCCGACGACAGCGACGACGACAGCGCCGAAGACAGCGACGACAGCGAGAGCGAAGCCGCCGAGGACCGCAAGGAAGCCGCCGAGGACGCGGCGGAGGAAGCCGCCGGCGGCGACGCGGATTCGCTCGAACCCGGCCAGATCTCCGACAAGACCCGCACCGGCGAGGGCTCGGCGCGGGTCGACGGCGAGACCCAGGACTACCGCTTCGCCACCGTGCGCGTGGACACCGGGTCGAAGGGTGAGCTGACCATCCACGCGGGATCCCCGCTGACCGCCGAACAGAGCGCCGTCACCACGGCGTTGACCGCGATGCTGATCGGCTTCCCGGTGCTGCTCGTGGTGATCGCGGGCGTCACCTGGCTGGTGACGCGCCGCGCGCTGCGGCCCGTCGACGCGATCCGCGCCGAGATGGCCGCGATCACCGCGTCGGAGGACCTGGCCCGCCGGGTGCCCGAGCCGGACACGCACGACGAGATCGCGCGCCTGGCCCGTACCACCAACGAGACCCTGGCCGCCCTGCAGTCGTCCGTGGAGCGCCAGCGCCGCTTCGTCGCCGACGCCTCGCACGAACTGCGCAGCCCCATCGCCTCGCTGCGCACTCAGCTCGAAGTGGGCGAGGCGCACCCGGAGTTGCTGGATGTGCCCGGTGCCGTCCAGGACACCGTGCGCCTCCAGGAGCTGGCCGCCGATCTGCTGCTGCTCGCCCGTCTTGATGCCGGGGAGAAGCCGGGCCAGGGGCGCGTGGATCTCGCGGCCCTGGCCCGTGAGGAACTGTCCCAGCGCCCGGGCGACCGGGTCGCCGTCACCACGAGCCTGGACGGCGCCGAAGTGGCCGGTTCCCGCGGTCAGTTGGCGCGGGTGCTCGGCAACCTGGTGACCAACGCGCAGCGGCACACCAGGTCCCGGGTCACGGTCACCACCCGCGCCGACGGGGCGTGGGCGGTCCTGGAGGTGGCCGACGACGGCGACGGGGTGCCGCCGGAGGAACGGGAGCGGATCTTCGAGCGGTTCGTGCGGCTCGACGACGCGCGCAGCCGTGACGAGGGAGGTGCGGGCCTCGGCCTCGCCATCGCCCGCGACGTGGCCGCGCGCCACGGCGGAACGCTCACGGTCGACGACGCCCTTGAGGGAGGCGCCGTTTTCGTCCTGCGTCTGCCGCGGGAGGTGTAGCGCCCTGAAGGGGCGGGGTGCGGCCCGCCCCGGACCCGGCTAAGGCACAGCGCCCAGCGTCAAGGCTTGCCGCGCAGTCCGCGCAGGTGCTCCGCGATCGGCGTGAGCGCCTTGTGCAGGTCGCTGAGCGCCTCCGGTGAGATCAGATCGACGAAGTGCTGACGCACGGACGCCACGTGGTGCGGCGCGACGCGCTTCATGGTGTCCATGCCCTCGTCGGTCAGCACGGTGAACAGTCCGCGCCGGTCGGACTCGCAGTTCTCCCGGCGGACCAGGCCCGCGTTCTCCATGCGGGTGATCTGGTGGGAGAGCCGGCTCTTGGACTGCAGGGTGGCGGACGCGAGGTCGCTCATGCGCATCCGGTGGTCCTCGGACTCCGAGAGGTGCACGAGGATGTCATAGTCGTTCATGGTGAGGTTGAACGGTTGGAGATCCTTCTCGAGCTGATACGTCAGCATCCTGTTGACCTCTACGTGGGTACGCCAGGCGCACTGTTCCTCGTCGGTCAGCCACTGCGGGGCCGTCTCGGTCTCCATGGAATCGATTCTACCTAAGAAGTTGAATGGTGAACGAGTGTCGGGGTGTGACACGCCTCGCACCCCTCGGATTTCGAGGGGTACAGGCGTTCGCCGTCACACTCCGCAGACTACCGCTCACAGGCCGAAGCGACGCTGGAGGTCTCCTAGTTGTCCGGGAAGGCGCGGTCCCTGCGGCTGCTGTCCACGTTGGCCATGTTGCCCCCGCTGCCCCGATGAGCCCTGGGACCCCTGAGCGCCGCGTCCGCCCGGCACGCCGTCCTGGTGCGGGACCGCGCCGGTCGCCGTCTCCGCCATCAGCGCCTCCGAGGACTGCAGCAGCACCGTGCCCGCGCCCACGAACTCGAACTGGTGCTCCTCGCCCGAGGTGCCGCCGATACCGGTGAGGGCGCGGAGGCCGCCGATCACTCCGGTCATGTACTGGTGGTCGTAGTGATGGCAGGGCGAGGGGCAGTCCGCCCAGCCGACCAGCGCCTGCGGGTCCACCCGGATCGGCGGCTCCATGAAGACCACCGGGCCGCTCGACACCGCCACGAACTTGCCGGTCCCGATCAGGGTGAGAAAACCCGGGACGATGGACTGCTTCAGCGCGAGAGTTGGCTGAAAAGCGAGGAGGTTGCCCGCGCGGATCGTGAGGTTGCCGTCCTCCAGGTCGTACGAGTTCACATCGAAGGCGCGGTCGGCGAGGAGCATCTTGCCCTCGCCCTCGGCCACCACCCAGTCGCTCGCGTGCAGCGGCGAGTGGAACGACGTCCGCACGAGGCGGTCCAGGCGGCCGTGCCCGATGCCGTTGAAGTCGATGCGCCCGTAATAGGCGATCATCTTGCCCTTCTGCAGGAACCACTGGCCGCCGGTCAGCTCCACGCAGAAGGTGTAGGCGTTGACGTTGTCGTCGCTCGGCAGCGTCATCGGGTCGAAGATCACGGGCGTGCTCACAGCTTCTCCTCCGATGCCTGGACGTACACCACGCCGTTGCCGCTGAACTCGAGCTGGAAGGCCTCGCCCGAGCCGCGGCCCACCATGTCGCGCCAGCTCAGCGCCGTGGACAGCTTGTTGCGTACGTCGCCGTGGTGCGCCACGTACGACTGGGGGTCGACGTGGACCGGGCGCTGGGGGGTGATCGGGAGCTCGACCACGCCGCCGTGCGCCATCACGGCGACCGCGCCCTGGCCCTTGAGCGTCGTCGTGAACAGGCCCTGGCCCGACACCTGGCCGCGCACCATGCCCATCACGCCGCCCTGCGAGCCGAGGAACATCGTGCCCTGCTGGAGGGTGCCGTCGAAGGCGAGCAGACGGTCCGCCTCCACGTACATCGTGTCGCCGGTCAGGCTGATCACGTGCACGTGGTGACCGCCGTGCCCGAACATCACCGTGCCGTCGCCCTCGACCGTCATCAGCGGGACGTTCTCATTGGCGAGCCTGCGGCCGATCATGGACATCAGGCCGCCCTGGCCGCCGCCGACGTTGGGGGTGAAGGAGACGTCCCCCTTGTAGGCGAGCATGGCGCCGCGCTGGCTGAACATCTTGGTGCCGGGCTGGACGGTCGCCTCGACCATCTTCGCGTTGACCTCACGGAACGGCATGTCACACGTCTCCCGCGATCGTGTTGCGCTCACTGGCCTGGACATAGACGAGGCCTTCGCCCTCGAACCGGATCTGGAAGGCCTCGCCGCCCCCCTCGCCCATGAGTGTGCGGAAGGTGACGCCGGACTGGAAGCTCTGCTTGAGATTGCCCTGGTGCGCGACGTACGCGCCCGGGTCCACGTGGAGGGGGTACTGCTTCGTCACGCGCAGGAGCACCGCCGGGCCGTCCGAGATCAGCGCCGCCTGTCCTGTGCCCTCGACGGTGGTCGTGAAGATGCCGTTGCCCTGGGTCGCGCCGCGCAGGCCCGTGAACGTCGTGCCCGTGCGCAGGCCGGCGTCCGTGCACAGGAGATTGCTGGACTCCACGTACAGCTTCTCGCCCTGCAGGCCCACCAGGCTGATCTCCGTCGCGTGATCGGCGAACCAGCAGGTGCCGTGCCCCTTCACCTCCATCACCGTCATCTGCTCGTTGGTGAGCCGGCGTGTGACCATGCCGCGTATGCCCTCGCCGCCCCCGGTCAGTTTTTTGAAGATCATCGTGCCGTCGTAGGCGACCATCGAGCCGTTCTTCGCCTTGACGGCGTCTCCGGTCATGTCGACGGCGAGCATTCTGCTGCCCTGCAATCGGAACGTAGCCACGAGAGCGAAGGTAGCCGCAGCGCGGCGGCGGAGGACAGGGCACCGGACCCTGAGCGAACCCGGGAAACTCCCTGATGCCACAATGGGGGCCGCTTGTGCATCCGTTCACAAGATCGACGCCGCCCCCGCCCCCCGAAGGTGACCCGTGGACATCAAAACCGCTTCCGCACTCCGCCGCCTCCGTCTGGTCTCGGTGCCCGAGGCCGTGTCCTTCCTGCTGCTCATCGTCTGCTCGGTGCTGAAGCGGACCACGGACTTCAACGCCGTGCCGGTGATGGGCATGATCCACGGCCTGCTCTTCGTCCTGTACGTCCTGTTCTGGCTCGACGCCTGGAACCGCACCAAGTGGGACGCGAAGACGGGCATCCTCTACTTCGTCCTCTCCGTCCTGCCCACCGGCGGCTTCTTCGCCGACCGCAAGCTGAAGCGTGAGGCCGAGGCCGTGCTGATGGCATCCCGCGCCCGCCGCGAGGGAGTCGTGAACGCATGATCGTCGCCTTCTCCGTGACGCCGCTCGGCGTCGGTGAGGACGTGGGGGAGTACGTCGCCGACGCCGTCAGGGTCGTCCGCGAGTCGGGTCTGCCCAACCGGACCGACGCGATGTTCACCTCCATCGAGGGCGAGTGGGACGAGGTCATGGACGTCGTCAAGCGCGCCGTCGCCGCCGTCGAGGCGCGGGCGCCACGCGTGTCCGTCGTCCTCAAGGCCGACATCCGCCCGGGTGTGACGGACGGGATGACGTCCAAGGTCGAGACCGTGGAGCGACACCTGTCGGCGTAACCGCCGCCCGCCTTCGGTCACTTGAGCCGTTTCGACGGCCACCTGAGCTGTTCGAGCCCCCGCCGGGGATTCCCGGCGGGGGCTTCTCGCGTGCTCACGGCCCGTCCCGGCCACAGGACTTGAGCGACTGCTCAAACGCGCTGTACGTTACGTGGCAGCGAATTTGAGCAGTCGCTCAAAATCTGTCGACGAGCTTGCTGACGTGGGGGTCCTGTCATGAAGCGGCACGGAAGTCCGCCGGGTCTGTACGTCGAGGCGCTGATCCGCGCCGACCTCGACGAGCTGTGGGAGCACACGCAGGAGCCCGCGCTCCACCAGCGCTGGGACCTGCGCTTCACGGAGATCGACTACCTGCCTGCCGTCCCCGGGGAGCCGCAGGGCTTCCGGTACGCCACGCGTGTCCTGCCCTTCCTGGCCGTCGCCGGGACCGGGGTCAGCGCGGGCGAGCGGCGGCGGCCCGACGGCACCCGGACCTCGGCGCTCCGGTTCGCCTCGTCGCACCCGCTGTCGCTGCTCGCCGAGGGCAGCGGGTACTGGCGTTACGTACCGACGGGTGACGGTGTCCGCTTCCTCACGGGGTACGACTACCGGCCGCGGTGGGGGCGTTTCGGGGTGCTCGCCGACCGGGCCGTGATGCGGCCGTTGATGGGGTGGGCGACGGCGTGGTCCTTCGACCGGCTGCGGTTGTGGCTGGAGCGGGGGATCACGCCTGAGCGGGGGCTTGCCCACGGCGTCGGCGAGGTGGTGGGGCGTGCCCTGTGCGTCGCTGCGGCGTGGGGGCTCGGCGGGCCGGTGGCCGCGCTCGCCGTCGCCGTGCTCGCGCTCGTGGTGCCGCCGTTGCCGGGGACGCCGGCGGCGCGGCGGTGTCTGCGTACGCCGTCGGGGCGGGTGCGGGCGCCGCGTTTGCTGGACACGTTGACCGCTCCCGAGGGCGGGACCGCCCGCCGGACCGCCACCGCCAAGGAGCAGCACGCATGACATCGCCGACGTCGATCTTCCGTACCGTCCTCGGAGCCGACTTCGAGCGGCTGCATCCGGCGCTCCAGCGGCGCTTCTCCGTCGGGCTCGACAGTGGTGAGGCGTGCTTCGGGCGGGGCGTGATGGACCGGATCTGGCACGGCGGCCGCTTCGTGAAGCCGTTCCTCGCCGTCGGCACGACCCGCAACATCCTCGTTCCGCGTGCGGGCCGGAACATCCCCTTCACCATCGAGAACGTGCCGTACGCCGACTCGTTCGGCCGTGAGACCGTGACCTTCGTGCGTACCTTCCAACTGCCCGGCCGGGCCCGGCGCTTCGACGCCCAGATGATCCTCGGCCCCCGGGGCGACCGGGTGCTCGACTACCTGGGCACCCATCAGCACCTCGCGAGCGACCTGCACTTCTCGGCCCGTCCTGACGGGTCGCTGGTCATCCGGTCCGGGATCCACCGGTTCCGGGAGGGGCCGGTGGACGTGCGGGTGCCGGACGTGATCGGCGGCGACGCGGAGGTGCGGGAGTCGTACGACGACCGGGCGGGGCGCTTCCGCATCCAAGTGCGGGTCACCAACCGCTACTTCGGGCCGCTCTTCGGGTACGAGGGGTCGTTCACGGCGAGCTACCGCGACGTGCGGGAGTGCGGGGTGCGGGACGGGCTGCGGCCCGTGCGTGAGGAGGTGCGGGCGTGAGTCCGCAGGCGGGCGCCCAGACGCGCGAGAAGTTGCTCGACGGGGCCATTCGTACGCTCGTCGAGCAGGGGATCGCCAAGACGTCGGCGCGGAGCGTGGCGGCGGCGGCCGGGGTGAACCAGGCGCTGGTCTTCTACCACTTCGGGTCGGTCGACGAACTCCTCTCCGAGGCCTGTCGGTACGCGACGGAGCAGCGAGTGGCCCGCTACCGGGAGCGGTTGGCGGGGATCTCCTCCCTGGGTGAACTGCTGGCCTTCGGCCGGGAGATGCACGAGGAGGAGCGGGAGGCCGGGCATGTCGCGGTCCTTGCGCAACTGCTCGCGGGCGCGCAGACGCAGCCCCGCCTCGCCGCCGCGACGGCAGCGGGCCTCTCCCTGTGGGTGGCCGAGGTGGAGAAGGTCCTCGTCCGCGTCCTCTCCGCCACCCCCCTGGGCGAGTTCGCCGACCCGGTCGGCCTCGCGCGGGCGGTGGCCGCGTCGTTCGTCGGCATCGAGCTGTACGAGGGGGTCGACCGCGACGGCGCGACCCGCGCACTGGACGCCCTGGACCAGTTGGCCGCAGTGGCCGCGGCCCTGGACGACCTGGGCCCGGTCGCCCAGCGCGCGGTACGCCACCGCTTGCGGCGCGCGGCGCGGGGCTGACGCTGCCGTGCGGGTGGGACGCCCCGCCCTCGCACATACCGGCCCCGTCTGCCTGGGCTGCCCGTAGGGGTCGGGAGCCGCTCCTGGCGGCCCAGCAGCCCACAGCGGGGGGAACGGGAGGGGGCTGGCCGCAGCCGCCAAGCGGCCCGGGCCGCCGAGGGATGCCCGGGTGCCGGGTAACCCTCGTCCGGCGGACCCGTCCCCGCTGCGTGCAGCCGAGCCGGCCGCGGGGGTGGGAACGCCTGCCCCCCCCGGGCGCCCGGGGGCTGGGACGCGGGCCGTCACGGGGCCAGGTGGGGGGCGCTGTCACCGCCCCGCGTGTAGCGGTTTGCAGGGTAAAACCGCTCGCACGGACGCGTCCGGTTCGACACGCCGGGGAAACTCCACTTTTGTGTGGGTATCGGCTTGTTCGATCACCTGGAGGGCGCTGTGCGGCCGGAGGGCTACGACTACGACACCCACAGCCGGCTCGCCGGACCGCTCACCGAGCCGGAGGGCACGGAAGGGACGGCGGGAGCGGCAGGCGCGGGCGGCCGCGCCGCCGCCGGTGGCGCCCACGACGCCCACAGCGGCTACCGGGTGCAGTACCGACCGCTCCTCGCCCGCGAGCCCCACCGAATACGCGCCGTCCTGCTGATGACCCTGGCCCCGGTCCTGACCGGCGCCCTGCTCGTGTACCTCGTCTGGCCCACTCACTGGACGGAACGTGAGGGCGGCGACCGCTGGCTGATCGGCCTCGACGTCACGATGCTCGTCGCCATCGGCCTGATCGAGCTGTTCATGCTGGTCAACGTGGTGTCGATCGCGCACGCCACGATGGTCGCCCGCGACCCGATCCCGGTGGTGCCCGAATCCGGCACCCGCGTCGCCTTCCTGACGACGTACGTCCCCGGCAAGGAACCCCTCGCCATGGTCCGCGCCACGCTGGAGGGCGCCGTACGGATACACCACCCCGGCCCCCTCGACGTGTGGCTGCTCGACGAGGGCGACGACGACGGCGCCAAGGCGCTCTGCGAGGAACTCGGCGTACGCCACTTCACCCGCCTCGGCGTCCCGGAGTGGAACCGCAAGAAGGGCCCGCACAAGACCCGCACCAAGCACGGCAACTACAACGCCTGGCTCGCCATGCACGGCGGCGAGTACGACTTCTTCGCCTCCGTGGACACCGACCACGTGCCGCTCCCGGCCTTCCTGGAGCGGATGATGGGCTTCTTCCGGGACCCGGACGTCGCCTTCGTCGTCGGCCCGCAGGTGTACGGCAACTACACCTCACCGGTCACCAAGGCCGCCGAGTCCCAGCAGTTCCTCTTCCACGCGCTGATCCAGCGCGCGGGCAACCGCTACCGCGCGCCCATGTTCGTCGGCACCAACAACGTCGTACGCATCGCCGCCCTGCGCCAGATCGGCGGCCTGTACGACTCCATCACCGAGGACATGGCCACCGGCTTCGAGCTGCACCGGCACAAGAACCCGGCCACCGGCAGGCACTGGCGGTCCGTCTACACGCCGGACGTGCTGGCCGTCGGCGAGGGCCCGGCCTCCTGGACGGACTTCTTCACCCAGCAGATGCGCTGGTCGCGCGGCACCTACGAGACGCTCTTCAAGCAGTACTGGAAGGCGCCGTTCACGATGCCGCCGGGGCGCCTGTTCTCGTACACGCTGATGCTCGTCTACTACCCGATGACGGCAGTCAACTGGCTTCTCGGGATTCTCAGTTGCGTCCTGTTCCTGTGGTTCGGGGCGTCCGGCACCCAGGTCGCGGCCTCCGTGTGGCTGATGCTCTACAGCGACGCGGCCGCCCTGCAGATCGGCCTGTACCTGTGGAACCGGCGCCACAACGTCTCGCCGCACGAACCCGAGGGCTCCGGCGGACTCGCGGGGATGGCCATGTCCGCCCTCTCCGCGCCCATCTACGCCAAGTCGCTCGGCGCCGCCGTGCTGCGCCGCCCGAGCCGCTTCGTCGTGACGCCCAAGGGCGGTGGCGCCACCGCCGACCGGCTGCTGACCTTCCGCATCCATCTGTTCTGGGCGGTGGTCCTCGCCAGTTCGCTTGTCGCGTCGTTCGTGCTCGGCCACACCCATGTGGCGATGCGGACCTGGGCGGTGCTCGCCATGGCGATCTCGCTGGCGCCGGTCGCGGTCTGGGGCTTCACCGGGCTGCGGGAGCGCCGCGCGCGCAAGGCCCGCGCGGCGGACAGGCAGCGGCTCAAGGAGAGCGGCGCGGACGCCGACGGCGAGCCGGAGCCCGCCTTCGCCACCGGCACGACGACTGGAGGTAACTGACGCCATGCCCCACCGGTTCCCCCAACTCTCCAAGCGCTCCAAGAAGATCGCCTTCGGCGTGGGCGCGGGCGCGCTCCTGATCGGCCTCAACGCCCCGGCCGCGGTCTCCTTCGCCGAGGAGAAGTACTACGAGTACAAGATCGCGCAGCCCGGCTACCAGAAGAAATACGGGTCGTGGAAGCAGATCGGCATCCCTGAGGAGTACCGCACCAACGCCATCCACGCGGCCCTGCTGCACACCGGCAAGGTGCTGATCGTCGCCGGATCCGGGAACGAGCAGAAGAAGTTCGACGCCGGGTCCTTCGACACGGTGCTGTGGGACCCGACGAAGAACACCTTCAAGAAGATCCGTACCCCCGAGGACTTCTTCTGCGCCGGCCACGCCCAACTCCCCGACGGCCGCCTCCTGGTGGCCGGCGGCACCGCCCGCTACGAACTCCTCGACGGCGAGGTGGAGCGGGCCGGCGGCGGCATGCGGGTGAAGAACGAGAACCCCGACAAGCCCGTCGTCCTGAAGAAGGGCACCAGGTTCCGCTCGCCCTCCGGCGTCGAGTACGTCAGCAAGTTCGACGTGAAGGTCCCCAAGGCCGAACGGGACTACGAGATCACGTACTCCAAGGGCGGTGCGATGCAGCCCTGGAAGACGAAGGTCGTCGCGAGCGAGGCCCGCGTCTTCGTGGAGGCGCTCCACGACGGCGAGCAGTCGGTCACGGAGAAGCCCGCGCAGTACGAGATCGAGGGCCTCACCGGCAAGGAGGCCGACAACACGTACGGCATCTCCGAGAAGCTCACCATGGACAAGCAGGACTTCCAGGGCATCAAGGCGGCGTACGAATTCGACCCGACGGCCGAGAAGTACCTCCCCGTGGAGCCGATGAAGAAGGCCCGCTGGTACCCGACGCTGGTCGGCCTGGAGGACGGGCGGGTGCTCGCCGTGTCCGGGCTCGACGACGTCGGCGTCGTCGACCCCGGCGACAACGAGATCTACGACCCGAAGACCAAGCGGTGGACCGACGGACCCAAGCGCTACTTCCCCACCTACCCGGCGCTCTTCCTCACCAAGGGCGGCAAGCTCTTCTACCCGGCGTCCAACGCCGGTTACGGCCCCGCCACCAAGGGCCGCGCGCCGGGCCTGTGGGACCCCAAGACCAACAAGTTCGAGAAGGTGCCCGGCCTCGCCGACCTCGACCAGACCGAGACGTCGTCGTCCGTGCTGCTGCCGCCCGCCCAGGACCAGAAGGTGATGATCCTCGGCGGTGGCGGCGTCGGCGAGTCCAAGAAGGCCACCCGGCGCACCGCCGTCATCGACCTGCGCCAGGACAACCCGGCCTTCAAGACCGGGCCCGAACTGCCGCAGGGCACGCGCTACTTGAACAGCGTGATCATGCCGGACGACTCGGTGTTCACCACCAACGGCTCCTCCGACTACCGCGGCCGCAGCGGCAGCAACATCCGCAAGGCCCAGTTCTACGACCCGCGGGCGAACGCCGGCCGGGGTGCCTTCCGTGACGCCGCCTCGCCCAAGGTCGGCCGCAACTACCACTCCGAGGCGCTGCTCCTGCCCGACGGGCGCGTCGCCACGTTCGGCTCCGACCCGCTCTTCGACAACGACCAGAACACCAAGCTGGGCCACTTCGAGCAGCGCATGGAGATCTACACCCCGCCCTCCCTGCACAAGGCGGGCAAGGGCCGTCCCGTGCTCGGCGTCGGCCCCGAGCAACTGCCCGCCGACGGCCGCGCGACGTTCCGTACCGAGCACCCGGAGAAGCTGGTCTCGGCCCGGCTCATGCGGCCGAGCGCCGTCACGCACACCACCGACGTGGAGCAGCGGTCCATCGCCCTCAAGCTCACCAAGGGGCCCGGCGCGGTGACGGTGGAGGTGCCGCGCGAGGACACGGCGCTTGTGCCGCCCGGCTGGTACATGCTGTTCGTGACGGACGCGGACGGGGCCTCTTCGGAGGCGAAGTGGGTGCACGTCAAGTGAGGTGGGTGCACTTCAAGTAGCGCGGGGCCGTTCACTCGGCCGCGACGAACGCCCCGCGCGTCAGCACCGGCACCACCGCGCACGCGTCCAGCTCCGTCGCGATCTCCACGTCCTCCGCGTAGCCGCCGTCGGCCAGTTCGCGCCCCGAGGAGCAGGACGCGACGGCGTCCGCCACGTCCACGGCCGCGACGAAGGCGGACGCGGCCGCGTCGGACTCCGGAGACAGCGCCGTACCGCCGCGGGCGCGCAGCGCGGCGATCACCGCGCCGGCGCCGAGCAGGTCCTCCAGGGCGGGCCGCAGGGTGCCGTCGGGCCAGCGCTCGCCCGCCGCGATCACGCCGACGGGGTGTTCGGGAGTGCCGTGCCCGCGGGCGCTGAGCCACTTGCCGACGGCGGTGGCGTTGCGCAGCGACCCGACCGCGACGGCCACCTCACCCGCCGACGCGGCGATCGCCGAGCCGTTGGGCGAGGGAAGCACCAGGCGCGGCGCGAGCGGGGCGCGCCGCAGGGCGGCCGGGGACAGGGACCAGGGGCTGGCGTCGGTGACCGCGCGCCGCCCCACCGCGAGCCGGGCGTCCATCTGCCGGGCGAACGCCGTGGCGCTCTCGTCCCGCCACGGATACGGGAAGACCCGGGAGCCGGACTCCACGGCGACGGACACCGACGTGGAGAACGAAAGGACGTCGACGATCACCAGGCTGGCGACGGAGGGCGCGAGGCGTTTCGCTCCGGCGGTGCCCCATTCGAAACGTACGCCGTAGCCCGCCTGAGAGAAGTCTTCGCGCCCCATGCGCCCTCAGGCTGCCAGCAACCGCGGGGCTTTGGCCAGCTCGGCCAACGGCCTTTCGGCCTCCGTGAGTTGACCTCCACACACCGTCCACTCGATCATCAGATCGGCTACGCCTTCGCGTTGCGCACGAGCCCGAGCGCGTAGTCCGGCCACCACTGTCCCGCGGCGGGGCCGCCGCGGCACGGGCCGTCCGAGTCGCCGGGCCGCTTGATCCACAGGTAGGCGTCCAGCAGCGGGTCGCCGGTGCGGTCGGTGGGCGGGGTGCCGAGGCCGCGTCCGGGCGGGTTGCACCAGGCGTCCTGCCGGTCGCCCGCGAGGGGGCCCTTGCCGTTGCGGCTGGAGTCCATCACGAAGTGCTTGCCGCCGACGGTGGCGGAGAGCTGGCGGCCGTACGCCTTGACGGTCCCGTCGCCCTGGAAGTTGGAGACGTTGAGCGAGAAGCCGTCGGCCCGCTCGACGCCCGCCCGCCGCAGCGGCAGCGTGAGCTTGCTCGCGACGTCGATCCAGCCGGGGTTGCCCGCGTCCAGATAGACCTTGACGTTCGGCTGCCGCTTGAGGCGCTCGATCGCCTCCGACAGGAGCTCGTAGCGCTCCTCGTGGTACTGCGCGGGGGTGCAGCCGTCCACGATGTGCGGGATCGCGTCCGGCTCCAGGATCACCAGGGCCTTGTTGTTCCCGATGGCGGTGGCGAACGTGCCGAGCCACTGGCGGTAGTACGCGGCGTCGTGCGCGCCGCCCGCCGAGTGCTGGCCGCAGTCGCGGTGCGGGATGTTGTAGGCGACGAGCACGGCCGTGCGGCCCTCGTCCGCCGCGCCCGCGGTGGCCTTCTCGATGTCGGGCGCCGGGTCGTCCCCGGCCGGCCAGACCGCCATCGGCTGGTCGGCGATGCTCTTGAGCGCCTCGGCGTCCTGGGTGCGGCCCTCCTCCTGCCACTGTCTGACCTGGCGTGCCGCCTCGCTCTGCGGGTCGACCCAGAAGCGGTGCGGTGCCGCCGCGGCCTTCGGGCTCGCGGCCGCCGCCTCCCCCTTCTTCTCCCGCTCGTCCTTGCCCGGTCCCGAGCCGGACCCGGACGAGCACCCCGCCGTAAGGCCGAGGGCCGCGGCGGCCGTGAGTGCCGTGAACGTACGGAGCAGCCGGTGCATCCAGACCCCTTGGGCGACGGTGACGGGCAGGCGAGTTGTGCGGCAATCGTGACATAAGGGGTGTATCGCCTTGGCGTGCGACACCGCCGGGGCGGGCGGGGGTGCCGGGATGGACGTGTGGGGCATCGCGCCGCACATCCAGCGAAGCGCTTAGTCGCCTGTCGCGAGGGCGGTGCCCAGGGGTGTGCGCTCGTACAGGACCTGGTGCCCGTACCGGCGCGAGCCGAGCAGGCCCGCGGCGCGCAGTGCCGACAGATGGGCCGAGACCGACGACGGGGCCAGGGCCAGGCGTTCGGCGAGCGCCGATGTGGTGGCGGGCTCCGCCAGGGCGGCCAGGACGGCGGCGCGGTTGCGGCCGAGGAGGCGGGCGAGGGCGTCGGGGGCGCGGTCCGCGGGGGCGGACCACAGGCCGGCGAGGCCGCGGGCCGGGTAGACCAGGGTCGGCTGCCAGGGCGGGTCGTAGCCGCTGATCACGTCGGGCCAGCTGAAGACGCTGGGCATCAGGACCAGTCCGCGCCCGTCCAGGTGCCGCACGTGCCGCCCCCGCCACTGCGCGGTGAGCGTCCCCGCGTCCCAGGCCAGACGCCGGTCCAGCTCCGGCAGCAGGGCGCCGAGGCCGACTTCGGCGAGCCGCCGCGAGTGGTACGTGACATCCGCTTCGAGCAGGGCGCGCAGGCGGGGCCAGTACGGCTCGACCAGGGCGTGCCAGGCCGCCTCCATGGCGTCCGCCAACTCGGCCACCGCGCGCGCCGGTTCGGCGAGGAGGCGGCGCCCGGTCGCGCTCTCGGCCGCGCCGGGCGTCTCGGCGAGCGCCTTCGCCATGTCGTCACGGGCGGCCTCCGGGTCGGCCGCGCGCACCGCCGCGATCTCCTCGTCGAAGGTCGCCGCGGGGCCGAGCGGCGGCGGCCCCAGGAAGTCCGGGCTGTGCCCCCGCGGCGGCATCAGCAGCCACACGGCCTCCAGATCGAGGCCCGCCCTCGCCTCCCGGACCCCGCGCAGCCACGCCGGGTGGTACCCGTGCCGCTCGCGCCGCTTCAGCGTCCGCACGGCCTCCTGCGTCTCCCACAACGGCGACACCGCGAACCGGCACCGCAGCAGATCGCTCTCCCCGAAGTGCAGCTGAAAGGGCATGCGGACGCTCTCCCTTGGGTGTGACGGCGCCTTGGCCCCCGTCCAGGATTCGCCTGGAGCCGAAACTTTAGGAGCCGTCGCGGGGTGCCGCCAGGGTGACGGCATGACTGAGGGGCGAAGGCGCGGGGCTGGGGCGCAGGGGGCACCTGTGGTGCCGGACACGACTGAGACGCGGGGTGGGGCGGCTGCGGCGGGGGCGTCGGGCGTGGTGGACGCCGGGGGTTCGGACGGTGCGGGGGGTCCGGCCGAAGCGACCGCGTCCGGTGACGGCGAGGCGGCCGGTGGGTATCGGCGGGTCTTCGGGGTGCCCGAGTTCCGGGTGGTGTTCGTCGCGCACGCGATGTCGTTGCTCGGCGTCGTCGTCAGCGAGATCGCGCTGACCGTGCTCGTGTACGAGCTGACCGGGTCGCCGCTGCTCAGCGCGCTGGCCTTCGCGCTGGGGATGCTGCCGTACCTCGTGGGCGGGACGCTGTTCGCCGGGGTCGCCGACCGGTACCCGCCGCGCCGCGTCCTGGTCTCCTGCGATCTGCTGTGCGCCGCGTGCGCGGTCCTGATGGCGCTGCCCGCGACGCCCGTCGCCGGACTGCTCGCGCTGCGCTGCCTGATCGCCGCCGTGTCGCCGGTGTTCAACGGCACCCGGATGGCGACCCTCACCGACGTCCTGGGCGACGGCGACCTGTTCGTGCTCGGGCGCTCCCTGCTGCGGATGGTGTCGCAGAGCGCCGTACTCGTCGGCTTCGGCCTCGGCGGCGTACTGCTCACCGTCGTCTCCCCGCGCGGAGCGCTCGTCATCACCGTCGTGACGTTCGCGGCGTCCGCGCTGCTGCTGCGGTCCGGTACGAAGCGGCGGCCCGCGCGGAGCGGCGGGGACGGGAGTGGCGAAGGGAGCAGCGAGGGGGCCGCGCTCATGCGGTACTCGCTCGCCGGTGCCCGCGAGGTCCTCGGCAACCGCCGGGTCCGCGCGCTGCTGCTCCTGCTCTGGGCGCCCCCGATGTTCGCCGTCGCCCCGGAGGCCCTCGCCGCCCCCTACGCCGACCAGATCGGCGTGGGCTCCGCCGGGGTCGGCCTGCTGATGTGCGCGATGCCCGTCGGCACCATCGCGGGCGAGGTGTACGCCGGGTCCGCGCTCACCGCGGCCGCCCGCTCCCGCATCGTGCTCCCGCTCGCCGCGACCACCCTGCTCCCGCTGATCGCGTACGGCTTCACACCCGGCCTGGCCTGGGCGCTGCCCGCGCTGCTTCTCGCCGGCGCCGGATCCGCGTACACCCTCGGCCTCGACCGCTGGTTCGTCGACTCCGTGCCGCCGGAGCTGCGCGGCCGCGCGATGACCGTGCACACGGCGGGCCTGATGACGCTCCAGGGCGCGGGCATGGCGCTCGCCGGGCTCGCGGCGGAGTTCTTCGCGGTGAGTACGGTCGTGGCTGCCGCCGGGGTGCTCGGCACGGCGTACTGCCTGGTCCTGGCCCGCGAGGTCCGGTCGACGGGACGCGCGGCAGCCGTGGCGAACGTGCAGCCGAATCCTGAGACTGGGGCTGACCGGTATGTGGCCGGGGACTAAGGTCGACGCTGTGCCGAAGCCGCTCAGTCTCCCCTTCGATCCCATCGCCCGCGCCGACGAACTCTGGAAGCAGCGCTGGGGGTCGGTGCCCGCCATGGGCGCCATCACCTCCATCATGCGCGCGCACCAGATCCTGCTCGCGGAGGTCGACGCGGTCGTCAAGCCGTACGGGCTGACCTTCGCTCGGTACGAGGCGTTGGTGCTGCTGTCCTTCTCCAAGGCCGGGGAGCTGCCGATGTCGAAGATCGGCGAGCGGCTCATGGTGCATCCGACGTCCGTCACGAACACGGTGGACCGGCTTGTCCGGTCCGGGCTCGTCGACAAGCGGCCGAACCCCAACGACGGGCGCGGGACGCTTGCCTCCATCACGGAGAAGGGGCGCGAGGTCGTCGAGGAGGCTACGCGGGAGCTGATGGCGATGGACTTCGGGCTGGGTGTGTACGACGCGGAGGAGTGCGGGGAGATCTTCGCGATGCTGCGTCCCCTGCGGGTTGCTGCGCAGGACTTCGACGATCAGTAAATGGGGCTGCGCCCCTTTCCCCGCCTTTCGGCCCTCCGGGCCTCGTCCTCAATCGCCGGACGGGCTGTCCTTCCGGGGCGCCGGAAGATCGCGTGAGGGTGCGGGCTACGCTCGTCGTCATGAAACGCAGCGTGCTGACCCGCTATCGGGTAATGGCCTACGTCACCGCCGTCATGTTGTTGATCCTCTGCGCCTGCATGGTGGTCAAGTACGGCTTCGACAAGGCCGAAGGCCTGACGCTCGCGGTCTCCCAGATCCACGGCGTCCTCTTCATCATCTACCTGGTCTTCGCCTTCGACCTCGGCTCCAAGGCGAAGTGGCCGTTCGGCAAGCTGCTCTGGGTGCTGGTCTCCGGCACGATCCCCACGGCCGCGTTCTTCGTGGAGCGCAACGTCGTGCGCGAGGTCGAGCCGCTGCTCGAGGACGCTTCGCCCGCTGTCGCCAAGGCGTAGTCGGCACCGTCACGGGCTGCTGCCCGTGACGGTTTTCCCTGGACATTTACTAGGACGTCCAAGTAAATTCGAGGGTATGGACGCTGACGCCATCGAGGAGGGCCGCCGACGCTGGCAGGCCCGGTACGACGCCGCGAAGAAGCGCGACGCCGATTTCACGACGCTCTCCGGAGACCCGGTCGAGCCCGTCTACGGGCCCCGGCCCGGGGACACCTACGAGGGCTTCGAGCGGATCGGCTGGCCCGGCGAATATCCGTACACCCGAGGCCTCTATCCCACGGGCTACAGGGGACGTACGTGGACAATCCGCCAGTTCGCGGGCTTCGGCAACGCCGAGCAGACGAACGAGCGGTACAAGATGATCCTGGCCGCGGGCGGCGGCGGTCTCTCCGTCGCCTTCGACATGCCGACGCTGATGGGCCGCGACTCCGACGACCCGCGCTCGCTCGGCGAGGTCGGCCACTGCGGGGTGGCGATCGACTCCGCCGCCGACATGGAGGTCCTGTTCAAGGACATCCCGCTCGGTGACGTCACGACGTCCATGACCATCAGCGGCCCCGCCGTCCCGGTCTTCTGCATGTACCTGGTCGCCGCCGAGCGGCAGGGCGTCGACCCGGCGGTCCTGAACGGCACGCTCCAGACGGACATCTTCAAGGAGTACATCGCGCAGAAGGAGTGGCTCTTCGAGCCCGAGCCCCACCTGCGCCTCATCGGCGACCTTATGGAGCACTGCGCCCGCGAGATCCCCGCGTACAAACCCCTCTCCGTCTCCGGCTACCACATCCGCGAGGCCGGGGCGACGGCCGCGCAGGAGCTGGCGTACACCCTGGCGGACGGGTTCGGGTACGTGGAGCTGGGGCTCAGCCGCGGCATGGACGTGGATGTCTTCGCCCCCGGCCTCTCCTTCTTCTTCGACGCCCACGTCGACTTCTTCGAAGAGATCGCGAAGTTCCGCGCGGCCCGCAGGATCTGGGCGCGCTGGCTGCGCGAGGAGTACGGCGCCAAGACCGACAAGGCGCAGTGGCTGCGCTTCCACACCCAGACCGCGGGCGTCTCGCTGACCGCGCAGCAGCCGTACAACAACGTGGTCCGCACCGCCGTGGAGGCCCTCGCGGCCGTCCTCGGCGGCACCAACTCCCTGCACACCAACGCCCTCGACGAGACCCTCGCCCTGCCGAGCGAGCAGGCCGCCGAGATCGCGCTGCGCACCCAGCAGGTCCTCATGGAGGAGACCGGCGTCTCCAACGTCGCCGATCCGCTGGGCGGTTCCTGGTACGTCGAGCAGCTCACCGACCGCATCGAGGCGGACGCCGAGAAGATCTTCGAGCAGATAAGGGAGCGGGGGCGCCGGGCGCACCCCGACGGGCAGTACCCCATCGGGCCGATCACCTCCGGCATCCTGCGCGGCATCGAGGACGGCTGGTTCACCGGCGAGATCGCCGAGTCCGCCTTCCAGTACCAGCGGGCCCTGGAGAAGGGCGAGAAGCGGGTCGTCGGAGTCAACGTCCACCATGGCTCCGTGACCGGTGACCTGGAGATTCTCCGGGTCAGCCATGAGGTGGAGCGGGAGCAGGTCGCCGCGCTCGGCGGGCGCAAGGCCGGGCGGGAGGAGGCGCGGGTGCGGGCCTCTTTGGACGCGATGCTTGTCGCTGCCCGCGAGGGGTCCAACATGATCGTTCCCATGCTGGAGGCGGTTCGGGCGGAGGCGACGCTCGGGGAGATCTGTGGGGTGCTGCGGGAGGAGTGGGGGGTGTACACGGAGCCGGCGGGGTTCTAGGCCCTGCGGTGGATCTCCGTCGTGGCGCCTCCGCCACGCGGGGGAGGCGGATCATGCGCCGGTCCGACACCTGCGCGCCGCCGATCCACAACAGTGGCTCCCATGGCAATCAGTGAGACGAGTCCGATGGGGACGGCGAGGGGCCGTCTGTGACGATCTGGCTCATGTCGTTCCCGGCGTTCGCCTGTCTGCTGGCTCTGTTCGCCCTGGTGGAGAGCGTATGGCGATGGTTCACGGGGCTGGGCTTGATCCCGTGGCTGCGCAGGCGCACGGGGCGGTCGTTGTCGAACATTGCCTTCGACGAATTCACAGCGGTCGTGAACGGAAACAAGACGGTCGAGCTGGAGCAGCGGCGGTGAGACGCCGACCGGAGGGAACGGGCACAGAACCGCCCACGCTGTGGGGGCGTCTCGCATGCCTGTGGGCGGCCGCGTTCGCCGGGGTGCACTTCTACTGGGCCGTCGGCGGCGATGTGGGGCTGAGCGTCTCCGCCGGTCCGCTGGCCACCGAGCGTCCGCTGTGGTTCGTCGTGGCCGGTTTGAGGAGCGGGGGTCCGGGGGCGGAGCCCCCGGTTTCGGGACGGCTCAGCGCAGCGTCAGCCTGAACAAGGCGCCCCCGCCCGGTGCGTGCTCCGCCGAAAGCTCCGCGCCGTGTGCCCGCGCGATCTGTCGGGCCATGGCGAGGCCCAGGCCGGACCCGGGCAGGGAGCGGGCCTTCTCCGCGCGGTAGAAGCGGTCGAAGACGTGGGGGAGGTCTTCGGGGGAGATGCCGGGGCCGTGGTCGCGGACGGTCAGGGAGTGGGGGGAGAGGGTGACCTCGACCAGTCCGCCCGGTGGGCTGAACTTCGCAGCGTTGTCGAGGAGGTTGGTGATGAGCCGGGCGAGGCGGGAGGGGACGCCGGGGAGGGTGAGGGCGGCGGCCTCCGGTGTGGTGTGCAGGGTGAAGGCGATGGTCGGCCAGTGTTCGCGGGCCGCTTCCACGACGTGACTGACCAGCGGCGCCAGCGCCACGTCCTCCACGAGCGGCTGCGGCTCCTCGTCCCGCGCGAGCTCGATGAGGTCGTTCACCAGACCGGTGACCTCCCGCAGCTGCCGGGCAAGGGCCCCGGACGCCCGGTCCCGCTGCGCCTTGTTCAACAGGTCGGCGCGGGCGAGGAGTTCGGCGTTGGTGCGCAGCGCGGTCAGCGGCGTACGCAGCTCGTGCGAGGCGTCGGCGACGAGGCGGCGGCGCGCGGCGACGGACTCCTCCAGCTCGCCGAGCATGGTGTTGAAGGCGGTGGCGAGCCGGGTCACCTCGTCCTCGCCGCCCCTGTGGCCGAAGCGTCCGAACTTGCGGGCCCGCCCGGCCCGTTCCGGCGGGCCGGGCGGCAGCTCGATCCGGTGCCGGGCGTCCCGCGTCGCCGCGATCCGCTCCGCCGTCGCGGTGAGCCGGGCGACGGGCGCGAGGCCGGTCCGCGACACCCAGTAGCCGCCGACCGCGGACAGCAGCACACCCGCCCCGCCCACCACCGCCAGGATCGCGGCCGTCTGCCGCACCCCGCGCTCGGCGATGTCGGCCCGCATCGCGACCTGCACGGCCGCGCCCTTGCCGTAGTGGGTGGTGAGCATCCGTCCCGGCTTGCCGTCGGGCAGGGTGAAACTCGTGTAGTACGGCGTCAGTTCACCGGCGGCCACCTGCCGGGTCGCGCCGGTCACGGGCAGCAGGTACGGCTTCTTCGGGTCGTCGGCCGAGTCCGCGGGGACGATCTGCGAGCAGGCGGGGGCGCCGAGGAAGCGGCACTCGCCGGTGAGCACGCCGTAGTCCTTGTCGTATTCGTGCTGCTGGGCGACCAGGGTCGCGGTCTGGGCGAGGTTCTGGTCGAGCTGTTGGTAGAGCTTGTAGCGGATCACGAAGAAGGACGCGACGCAGACGCAGACCGCGACGAGCGCGACCGCCGCGGACGCGGCCACCGCGAGCCTCGTACGCAGCGGACGGCGCCGCCGCCAGCGCGCCCCGAGCCTGCGGTCGGTGCGGCGGCCGGTCATGGCGTACCGAGCCGGTAGCCGACGCCGTGCACGGTGTGCACGAGCCGTGCCTCGCCGCCGGACTCCAGCTTGCGGCGCAGGTAGCCGACGTACACGGCAAGGGAGTTGGAGTCCGGTCCGAAGTCCCGGCCCCACACCGACTCGTGGATCAGCTCGCGCGGCAGGACCTGGCCCGCGTTGCGCACGAGGAGTTCGAGGAGGCTGGCCTCGGTGCGGCTGAATTCGATGCGCCGCCCGCCGCGCACTCCGGTGCGGGTGCCTACGTCGAGCGTCAGATCGCCGTAGGAGAGGTCGTCGGCGTCGTGGCCGGGTCCTGCCGGGTCCGGGGCGGCGCGGCGGAGGAGGGCGCGGACGCGGGCCACCAGTTCGTCCAGGGCGAAGGGCTTGACGAGGTAGTCGTCGGCGCCGGCGTCGAGGCCGTCGACGCGGTCGCTCACCGAGTCCAGGGCCGTCAGGACGAGCACCGGCGTGCGGTCGCCCGCCGCGCGCAGCCTGCGGCACACCGCGAGGCCGTCCATGACGGGCATCATCACGTCCAGGACCAGGAGGTCCGGCTCCCAACGGGCCACCGCCGTCAGCGCGCGGTGGCCGTCGGCGGCGCCGCGCACGAGGTGACCCTCGATGGTGAGGGCGTCTTCCACTGCGGCGCGCACCTCCGGGTCGTCGTCGACGACGAGGATCTTGGCGGCGGGGGTCATGGCGGCGGGGGTCATACGGCACCACCCGCGCCTGCGCCCACGCCTGTGCCCGCGTCCGGAGCCCCGGACTTCGTACGCCTCGTGCACCTCGTAAAACCCATGGACCGCGTACGCCTCGTACCGCTCTTGAACCAGCTCATGGACCAAAGGTGCCAAATACGGCTCTTAAAACCCTCTTAGGACGGGTCGCGAGGCTCCGGTGCCATGAGAACTCCCGTCACCTCCGCCACGGCCCGTGCCGCGGCGACCCACACGAACAGGCCGCTGTCCGTCGTGATCGGCGCGGGCGGCACCGGCGGCCACATCTATCCGGGCCTCGCCCTCGCCGACGCCCTTCGCCGTGCCGTGCCGGACGCGGTGATCTCCTTCGTGGGCACCGAGCGCGGCCTGGAGACCCGGCTCATCCCCGAGGCCGGCTACCGGCTGCACACCGTCGACATGATCCCCTTCGACCCCTCGCTCGGCGCCCGCCGCTATCTGCTGCCCGCCGCCCTGCTGAAGTCCGGCGCCCAGTGCCGGGCCATCCTGAAGGCGCAGGGCGCGCAGGTCGCCGTCGGCATGGGCGGTTACCCGAGCGCGCCCGTGATCGTCGGCGCGCGCATGGCCGGCCTTCCCAGCCTCATCCACGAGTCCAACGCCGTGCCCGGCCGCGCCAACCGCTTCGCCGCCCGGCTCACCCCGCACATCGCCGTCGCCTTCGACCGCAGCCGCGCCCATCTGCCCGGCGGCGACCGCGCCACCACCACCGGCATGCCCATCGCCGCAGCCCTCGCCGCCCTCGACCGGACCGCGCTGCGCGCCGAGGCCCGGCGTGAATTCGGTGTGCCCGACGGTGCGCGGCTCGTGCTCTTCAACGGCGGCAGCCTGGGCGCCGCCCGGCTCACCGAGGCCGCGCTCGGGCTCGCCGCGCGCTGGCGGTGGCGTGGCGACGTATCCCTGCTGATCAAGACCGGTCCCGCGGCTCTCGACGAGACGCGGCGGCGGCTCGCGCAGGAGGGCGGTGACGTGGTCGCGCGGGCCGTGCCCTACCTGGACCGGATGGACCTCGCCTACGCCGCCGCCGACCTCGTCGTCTGCCGCGCGGGCTCCGCCACCGTCGCCGAACTCGCCGCCACCGGCGTGCCCGCCGTCCTCGTGCCCTACCCGCACGCGCCCGGCGACCACCAGACCCACAACGCGCGGGTCCTCTCCGACGCCGGCGCGGGGCTGCTCCTTCCCGACGCCGAGACCACCGCCGACCGGCTCGCCGCGCTCCTCGAACCGCTGCTCGCCGAGCCCGCGCGGCTCGCCGCCATGAGCGGCGCCGCCGATCCCGGGCCGCACGCCCGCGCCGCCGATCTGCTCGCCGAGCGCGTCCTGCACCTCACCACCCAGCACACCGATCACCTGGAGTACGCCGCATGAACGCGCCTTCCCCGCTCGACTTCGCGCCCTTCTCATGGCACGACCGCACCGTCCTCGTCACCGGCGCCGAGGGCTTCATCGGCTCCACCCTCGTCGACCTCCTCCTGGAGCGGGGTGCGAAGGTCCGTGCCTTCGTGCACTACAAGCCGTACGGCGACAAGGGGCACCTCGCGCACCTCGCCGGGGACCCGCGGGTCGAGTTCCTCGCCGGTGACGTCCGTGACGCCGGGCGCGTGATGGACGCCGTCGCCGGGTGCGACACCGTCTTCCACCTCGCCGCGCTCATCGGGATCCCGTACTCGTACGACTCTCCCGGCGCGTACGTCCAGACCAATGTCGTCGGTACGGAGAACGTCGCCGAGGCCTGCCGTCGGCACTCCGTACGTCGACTTGTCCACACCTCCACCAGTGAGGTGTACGGGACCGCGCTGACCGCTCCCATCAGTGAGAGCCACCCGCTGCAGCCGCAGTCGCCGTACTCCGCCTCGAAGATCGGGGCCGACATGACGGTGCTTTCGCACTGGCACGCCTTCGAGCTGCCGGTGGCCGTGGTGCGGCCCTTCAACACGTACGGGCCCCGGCAGTCCGCACGTGCCGTGATCCCCACGATCCTCGCCCAACTGCACGCCGGGGCACGGGAGATCCGGCTCGGTTCGCTCACCCCCACGCGGGACTTCACGTACGTCACCGACACGGCGCGCGGGTTCGTCGCCGTGGCCGAGGCCGACGCCGCCGTCGGGCAGGTCGTGAACCTCGGCGTGGGCCGGGAGATCTCCATCGGGGATCTGGCCACGGAGCTGATCGCCGCGAGCGGGCGCGAGGCCGTGGTGGTGGCCGACCCCGCCCGCATGCGCCCCGCCGGCAGCGAGGTCGAGCGTCTCGTCTCGGACAACTCCCGCGCCCGGGAACTGTCCGGCTGGGAGCCGGTGGTGCCGCTCCGCGAGGGACTCGCCCGGACGTCGGCCTGGGTCGCCGAGAACCTGTCCCTCTTCTCGGCGCATACGTACCAGGTCTGAGGGGCGCTTCCGGCTTTCGGGTGCGGGGGCTGTCCTGGCCCGCCGCTGCGCGGCGGATGGGAAGAACCCGCTTACGGTGCGAGAGCGTCGACGGGCAGCAGGGGAACCCCGTCAGGCCCCCTGGCCAGAAGCCGCCGCGGCCAGGCCGCCCAGGATCAGTAGCGTGAACCGGTGGGCCCACTCCGTGTCCACCGGTTCCGCGCTGACCAGGGCGCGGTGCACCACCGCGCCTGCGATCACGTCGAAGATGAGGTCCGCGGTCATCGCGGCGGTGGCGGTGTCGGGTTCCACGGGGAGTTCGCCGCGGGCCTGGGCGCGGGCGCGGCCGGTGAGGACGAGGCGTTTCTGGCGGTCGACGATGGAGGTGCGGATGCGTTCGCGCAGGGGCTCGTCGGAGGTGGATTCGGCGACGACGGCCATCAGCGCGGTCTTCGTCTCGGGGCGGCCGAGCAGCGCGGCGAACTGGAGGACGACGCTCTCGATGTCCGTGGCCAGGCTGCCGCTGTCGGGGAGTTCGAGCTCGTCGAAGAGCTCGGCCACGGCGTCCACCACCAGCTCGCTCTTGCCCGCCCAGCGCCGGTAGAGGGTGGTCTTGGCGACCCCCGCCCGCGTGGCCACGTCGCCCATGGTCAGCTTGGTCCAGCCGAGGTCGACCAGGGCCTGCCTGGTCGCCTCGAGGATGGCGGTGTCCGCCTCGGCGCTGCGCGGTCGTCCTCCGGCGCGCGTCGGCGGTGTGCTGCGGCTCTGCATCCCGCGACCATACCGGCGAGTATGAAGGCGGCTTTGCCGGTGCCGAGTGAGGCAGATCACCTGACACCCGGTGCCGCGCCCCGCGTCCCACAGATACGCTACGAGCCGTAGCGAAAGCTGCGTACGACTACCGCCCCAGGGGCGGCAACCACAGTGCGGGGTGGGGACCCCGCCGCGGTGCGGGGTGGGGACCTCGCGCCGACAACGGTCCTCCTCGGGACCTGTAGTGATCAGGGCATCGGGTTCGTCCGGCGGCTCCGCAATCCGGCGGGGAGTCTCGGACAGGCACGGTTCCCGCGCGGGTTGGGGGAGGATGTACTCATGCAGCCACGGAACATGTCCATGAGCGGAGTCGTCGACCTAGCCGCGGTGAAGGCGGCCCAGGAAGCCAAGGCGAAGGCGGAGCAGGCGCGCGCCGAAGCGGCCAGGCAGGGCGGCGGGGGCGCCGGGTCCGCGGTCTCTCCCGCGAGTCTCGTCATCGACGTCGACGAGTCGGGCTTCGAGCGTGACGTCCTCCAGCTCTCCGCCGAAGTGCCCGTCGTCATCGACTTCTGGGCCGAGTGGTGCGAGCCGTGCAAGCAGCTCAGCCCGCTCCTGGAGCGCCTGACCCGCGAGTACAACGGCCGCTTCGTGCTCGCGAAGATCGACGTCGACGCGAACCAGATGCTGATGCAGCAGTTCGGGGTGCAGGGCATCCCGGCGGTCTTCGCGGTCGTGGCGGGCCAGGCCCTGCCGCTCTTCCAGGGCGCGGCCCCCGAGGCCCAGATCCGCCAGACCCTGGACCAGCTCATCCAGGTCGGCGAGGAGCGCTTCGGCCTCACGGGCCTCGTCGTCGACGCGGACGCCGAGGCCGCCGAGCCCGCCGCCGAGCCCACCGTTCCGGCCGGTCCGTACGACGCCCTGCTCGAAGCGGCCGTCCAGGCCCTCGACGCGGGCGACTTGGGCGGCGCGGTCCAGGCGTACAAGAACGTACTGAGCGACGACCCGGGCAACACCGAGGCCAAGCTCGGCCTCGCCCAGGCCGAACTGCTCCAGCGGGTGCAGGACTTGGACCCCGCCGTCGTACGCAAGGACGCCGCCGAGAAGCCGGGCGACGTGCCCGCGCAGATCGCCGCCGCCGATCTCGACCTGGTCGGCGGCCACGTCGAGGACGCCTTCGCCCGCCTGATCGACGCGGTCAAGCGCACCGCGGGTGACGACAGGGACGCCGCCCGCGTGCGGCTTCTCGAACTCTTCGAGGTGGTCGGCGGTGACGACCCGCGCGTGACCTCGGCCCGCACGGCGCTGGCGAGGGTGCTCTTCTGACGTGCCGTCGGGGCCCCTTCGCCCCGCCCCGGCGTTCTGCCGGATTTGCCCCGCGCCGTTCGCTGACCAGTCGCTACGCGTCCGCGACCGTGGGACTCAAGTGAAAAGTCTGTCGACGTAACGCCACAGTGGCCGTGCTTTGCCAAATCTTGGCAAACGCGGCCACTGTTACTTGGAGTAAGGCGAGAGAGTCGATCTGTCCGACTCTGTTCCTCAATCAACCGTTCTTGTCCGCCTGTTGACAACACCGTCCGTCGTTGGTCGATGCCGGGCGGTGCCGGGTCGGTTATCCGGCCGTTACCAGCCAGTAACGAACCCCCTTGTGCGGGCGCCGAGAATGCACCACGATCGGCCACGCTCGGTCCATTGCCCGCAGCCCGACAGCCAATCGGGAGACGGAACTTCTGGGTCCCCACCGGGCAGGCCGGCGGCACCGTCGCCGGTCTGGGACAGGGGGGTCCCTGCCGGTCCCGGCAGGGCCTGTCCAAGCAAGGTTGTGCGTGATGCGTCAGGCGCGACCAGTGGTTGTCGCTCGGGGGTGATCGCCGGTGATCGAGGCGCACAGCGCGCCCTTGTTCCGCGGGCGCTCTCCTTACCGAGGACGTAGCACTTCTCCCATCCCCGCCCGGCCCGACATCCCCAGAGGGTGCGGCAAGGGGCGGAGATGTACGTCCGAGAAGGAGGAAAGTCATGGAGTCCGTGGCTCGTGGCGGAACCAGATGGAAGCGGTTCGCCGTGGTCATGGTGCCGAGCGTCGCGGCGACTGCCGCGATAGGCGTGGCCCTCTCGCAGGGTGCGCTCGCGGCATCGTTCAGTGTGTCCGGTCAGCAGTTCAAGGTGACCGCAGATCAGCTCGACGGTACGGGATTCGTCCAGTACGGCGCCATGGACAGCGGCAAGTCGGGTAACCACCCGGTCGCCGTCGTCGGCATGGAGTCGGCGAAGATCACCAACCTTTGTCAGTCGGTGGTCGTTCCCGTCCCCGTCTTCGGCGACATCTCGATGGTGCTCAAGGCCGGTGGCAAGGGCAGCCCGAGGGTCGAGGCGAAGAAGCTCTACATCGACGCGGACGATCTGAAGGCCAATGCGACGTTCACCAACGTCGACATCGGCGTCTCGGTCGACCGTACGACGAAGGGCCCGGGTCCGGCCAAGGGCGACAAGTACGTCCCGGACTCGTTCGCGCAGCAGGCCGACAAGGTCCGCTTCACAGATGTGAAGCAGCGTGCGTGGGCGACCACGGCCGGCACCTTCAAGCTCTCCGGCCTCGGCATGTCGGTCAAGAAGGGCAAGCACGAGTGCTACTGAGGCACTTGTTGCGCTGAACGGCCGGGCGCGGGGGCGCCCCACGTCTTCAACCAGACGTCCAACCAGCCGTCCCCGTGCCCGAATCCGCACACACAGAACCAAACGCCATACCCGAGGAGCTGTACGACATGAGCGCCGAAGCGCAAGTGGGCCTTGGTCACAAGCTGGGCCGGGTGCGCCTTCGTTTCCGAGGGTGGCGCGGTCAGCGCCCGTTCTGGGGTGGCCTGCTGACACTGCTCGGCGGCATCCCGATCATGTACTTCCCGTACGCGAACCTCACGCTCGGCACGATGACCATCCGGATGGCGACCACCGCCGGAGCCGGATCGCTGATCATCGGCGTGCTGCTTGTCGTGCTCGGCCTGACCATGTGGTTCCAGCCGCAGTCCCGCGTGTTCGCGGGCGTCGCGGCGATTCTGCTCGCCCTGGTCTCCCTTGTGGTGTCCAACTTCGGCGGCTTCGTCATGGGCTTCCTGCTCGCCCTCGTCGGCGGTGCGCTCGGCGTCTCCTGGATGCCGACCCGGCTGGAGAAGCGGTCGAAGCGGCCCGCGAAGGCGCCGGACGCCGGGGGTCTCGGTGACGGGGCTCCGCAGCCCGCGGCCGCGGCGGCCGCGGACGGGGCCTCGCCGGTGGCGGGTGGTGCGACCGATGACTTGTCAGGATCGAGCCCGACGAACGGGACGAACGGGAGGCACCGTGCCGGCTGACGAGGCGCGCCGCGGGACTGATGCGGCCACGTCCCGTGTGAGAACGGGGCCGCGGCACGCCGCCCCGAAGAAGCCGCTGCTGACCCGGCTGCAGTTGCCCGCGGGCAAGGCGATAGCCCTCGCGGCGATGCCCACCGCCGTACTCATGGGAATGGGCCTCACGCCCCAGCTCGCGCAGGCGAAGCCGGGCGTCCCCAAGAACCCCTTCCGGGACGGCCCTTGCGTCACCGCGCCGGACGAGCAGTCCGCGGAGGCGGAGCAGAAGGCCAAGGACAAGGCGGCCAAGGAGGCCGAGGAGAAGGCCGAGGCCGCGCGCAAGAAGGCCGACGAGGCCAAGGAGAAGGCCGAGGACGCCGAGAACTCCGAGGACAACGACGGCAAGGACGACGAGGACGGCAAGGGCGCGGACGGCGACAAGTCCGGGTCCGGGTCCACCTCGTCGCGCGCCGGTGACGACGACGGCGACAAGGCCGACGCGGACGACGCCGACGCGGACAAGGGTTCCGACGAGGACGCGGACAGCGACGGCGGCGAGGCGAAGGACCCGAAGCCGGACCCCGTGCCCTCCGAGACCAAGAACCCCTTGGACCCGCTGGGTGTCGGCGACGCGCTCAAGGACCTCCTCACGCCCAAGGAGAAGGAGGAGCGGGAGGCGGCCGAGAAGGAGTCCCCCGACTCGAAGCCGTCCGACTCCGCCGACAAGGACTCGACGGACTCCGAGGACACCAAGGACTCCGACGACGCCGACTCCAAGGACTCCGACAAGGCCACCAAGCCCGTCGGTGAAACCCTCGACGAGGTGAAGGACGGTCTCAAGGACGGCGTCGACGACACCGTCGAGAAGGCCGAGGAAGCGGCGGAGAAGGCCGAGAAGGCCGCGGAGAAGGCCAAGGACGAGGCCGACCCCGACTCCGACGAGGCCAAGGACCCGATGGCGCCGGACGAGGACGGCAAGAAGCCGTTCCCGTGCGTGGTGGAGAAGAAGGTCGACGGCGACGAGGAGCAGGCGCCCGCGCCGATCCCGAACCAGCCGTGGCACCTGGAGGCCAGCTCGCTGCTCCTCAAGGGCGCGGACTACAAGGGCGTCGTGAACCTGAAGATGCCCAACGGCCGGACCAAGCAGGCGCTGAAGTACGTCATCAGCGGCGGCACGGACATCGGCGACCTGCACCAGATCGTCGAGAGCCCGAACGGCAAGAAGTACCACGTCCAGGCGGCCAAGGGCTCCACGTCCACGATCCGCAAGGGCGACACGACGATGTACACCGAGCGGATCTCCGGAAACCTCTTCGGTCTGATCCCGATCACGTTCGACCCGGAGCACCCGCCGCCGCTCAACCTGCCGTTGATCTACTTCACCAACGTGAAGGTCCAGCAGGCGGGCCAGTTCGGCGGCGAACTCACCATCCCCGGCCTGCACCAGTCGATCACCGACTGAGACCGGAGACCCGAAGACCCGTTCCGGGAGCCGCACACCATTGAGGGCGCCCCCTTGCACAGGGGGCGCCCTCAATGTCGTACCGGTACGGAGCCGGACCGGCTCCGTACCGGATCAGTCGCGGTCGCCGCCGCCCAGGTGGTGGACCCGGACCATGTTGGTGGTGCCGGGGATGCCGGGGGGCGATCCTGCGGTGATGACCATCGTGTCGCCGTCGTTGTAGCGCTGGAGCTTGAGGACCTCGGCGTCGACCAGCTCGACCATGGCGTCCGTGTTGTCCACGTGCGGCACGACGTAGGTCTCCACGCCCCAGCTCAGGGCGAGCTGGTTGCGGGTGCTGGCGTCCGTGGTGAAGGCCAGGATCGGCTGCGCCGCGCGGTAGCGGGACAGACGGCGGGCCGTGTCACCGGACTTGGTGAAGGCGACGAGGGCCTTGCCGTCGAGGAAGTCGGCGATCTCGCAGGCCGCGCGGGCCACCGAACCGCCCTGCGTGCGCGGCTTCTTGCCGGGCACCAGCGGCTGCAGGCCCTTGGAGAGCAGCTCGCCCTCCGCGGCGGTGACGATCTTCGACATGGTCTTGACCGTCTCGATGGGGTACGCGCCCACGCTCGACTCGGCGGACAGCATCACCGCGTCCGCGCCGTCCAGGATCGCGTTGGCGACGTCGGACGCCTCGGCGCGCGTGGGGCGGGAGTTGGTGATCATCGACTCCATCATCTGGGTCGCGACGATCACCGGCTTGGCGTTGCGGCGGCACATCTCCACGAGGCGCTTCTGCACCATCGGGACCTTCTCCAGGGGGTACTCGACGGCCAGGTCGCCGCGGGCGACCATCACGCCGTCGAAGGCCGCCACGACGGCCTCCATGTTCGCCACCGCCTGCGGCTTCTCCACCTTGGCGATGACGGGGACCCGGCGGCCCTCCTCGTCCATCACCTTGTGGACGTCCTTGACGTCGCCCGCGTCCCGCACGAAGGACAGCGCCACCAGGTCGCAGCCCATCTTCAGCGCGAAGCGCAGGTCCTCGATGTCCTTCTCGGACAGCGCGGGCACGTTCACGGCCGCGCCGGGCAGGTTGATGCCCTTGTGGTCCGAGATGACGCCGCCCTCGATGACGATCGTCTTCACGCGCGGTCCTTCGACCTCGGTGACCTTCAGCTCGACGTTGCCGTCGTTGATGAGGACCGGGTCGCCCTTGGCCACGTCGCCGGGCAGACCCTTGTAGGTCGTGCCGCAGATCGACTTGTCGCCGGGCACGTCCTCGGTGGTGATGGTGAACTCGTCACCGCGCACCAGCTCGACGGGTCCCTCGGCGAAGGTTTCCAGACGGATCTTCGGGCCCTGCAGGTCGGCGAGGACACCGACCGCGCGGCCCGTCCGCTCGGCCGCGGCACGGACACGGTCGTACCGGCCCTGGTGCTCGGCGTGCGTGCCGTGGCTGAAATTGAAGCGGGCCACATTCATGCCGGCCTCGATCAGCGAGACGAGCTGCTCTTCGGTGTCGACGGCGGGGCCCAGCGTGCAGACGATTTTGGAACGGCGCATGGGGCGATCCTATCGGTTTGTTTCGCTACGGAATATTCCGTCTGGTGGAATCTACAAATGGGCGTACCGGTGCTCAGCTGTTCTTTCCTGCCAGTGCATAAGTCTGCGTCGCGATTTCCAGTTCTTCGTCGGTCGGCACGACGGCGACCTTGACCCGGGCGTACTCCGGCGAGATCAGCCGCGGCTCGTCACTTCGTACGGCGTTGAGCCCGCCGTCGACCGCGAGGCCCAGCTCCTCCAGGCCCGCGACGGCGGCCTCGCGCACCGGCGCCGCGTTCTCGCCGACACCCGCCGTGAACGCGATGGCGTCCACGCGGCCGAGCACGGCGTAATAGGCGCCGATGTACTTCTTCAGACGGTGAATGTAGATGTCGAAGGCCAGCAGCGCACTTGAGTCGCCCTCGTCGATGCGGCGGCGGATCTCCCGCATGTCGTTGTCGCCGCACAGGCCGACAAGGCCGCTCTTCTTGTTGAGGAGAGTGTCGATCTCGTCGATGGACAGACCGCCGACGCGCGCCAAATGGAAGATGACGGCCGGATCCAGATCACCGGAGCGCGTGCCCATCACGAGCCCCTCCAGCGGGGTGAGGCCCATGGAGGTGTCCACGCAACGGCCGCCGCGCACGGCGGACGCGGACGCGCCGTTGCCGAGGTGAAGGACGATGACGTTGACGTCCTCGGGAGCCTTGCCGAGCAGCTTCGCGGTGGCACGCGAGACGTACGCGTGCGAGGTGCCGTGGAAGCCGTAGCGCCGCACGCGGTGCTCATCGGCGGTGGACACGTCGATCGCGTAGCGGGCGGCCGCCTCCGGCATCGTCGTGTGGAAGGCGGTGTCGAAGACGGCGACCTGGGGCAGGTCGGGGCGCAGCGCCTGAGCCGTGCGGATGCCCGTCAGGTTGGCCGGGTTGTGCAGCGGGGCCACCGGGATGAGGCGCTCGATCTCGGCGAGCACGGCGTCGTCGATGACGGTCGGTTCGGTGAAGTGCTTGCCGCCGTGCACGACGCGGTGGCCGATCGCGGCCAGCTCCGGCGAGTCCAGGCCGAGCCCGTCGGCGGCCAGCTCGTCGGCGACGGCCTTCAGCGCGGCCTCGTGGTCGGCGATCGGTCCGGTGCGCTCGCGCTCCGCGCCGCCGCCCGTCAGCGGGGTGTGCTTCAGGCGGGAGGTCTCCTCGCCGATGCGCTCGACGAGGCCCATCGCGAGCCGGCTGCTGTCGCTCATGTCGAGCAGCTGGTACTTCACCGACGAGGAGCCGGAGTTGAGGACGAGGACGCGGGACGAGCTCACTGGGGGATTGCCTTCTCGGTGGGGGACTGTGCGGGGGTCTGGGACTGGATCGCCGTGATGGCGACGGTGTTCACGATGTCCTGGACGAGCGCGCCCCGGGACAGGTCGTTCACGGGCTTGCGCAGGCCCTGCAGGACCGGGCCGACGGCGATCGCGCCGGCCGAGCGCTGCACGGCCTTGTAGGTGTTGTTGCCGGTGTTGAGGTCCGGGAAGATCAGCACGCTGGCCTGGCCCGCGACGTCGGAGCCCGGCAGCTTGGTGGCCGCGACGGACGGCTCGACGGCGGCGTCGTACTGGATCGGGCCCTCGATCTTCAGGTCCGGGCGCTGGCCGCGCACCAGCTCGGTGGCCTCGCGGACCTTGTCGACGTCGGCGCCCGATCCTGAGGTGCCGGTCGAGTACGACAGCATCGCGATGCGCGGCTCGACGCCGAACTGGTCGGCGGTGGCGGCCGACTGGACGGCGATGTCCGCGAGCTGCACGGCGTTCGGGTCCGGGTTGACCGCGCAGTCGCCGTACACGAGGACCTTGTCGGCCAGGCACATGAAGAAGACGGACGACACGATCGACGCGTCCGGCTTCGTCTTGATGATCTCGAAGGCGGGACGGATGGTGGCGGCGGTCGAGTGCACGGAACCGGACACCATGCCGTCGGCCATGCCGCCCTGCACCATCAGCGTGCCGAAGTAGTTCACGTCCGCCACCACGTCGTACGCCAGCTCCACGGTCACGCCCTTGTGGGCGCGCAGGCGCGCGTACTCCTCGGCGAAGCCCTGGCGCAGCTCGGAGGTGGCCGGGTCGACGAGCTGGGAGTCCGCGAGGTCGACGCCGAGGTCGGCGGCCTTCTTGCGGATGGTCTCCACCGGGCCGAGCAGCGTCAGGTCGCACACGCGGCGGCGCAGGAGCACGTCGGCGGCGCGCAGCACGCGCTCCTCGGTGCCCTCGGGAAGCACGACGCGGCGGCGGTCGGAGCGGGCCCGTTCGAGGAGCTTGTGCTCGAACATCATCGGCGTGAGGCGGTCGCTGCCGGAGACCGAGAGGCGCTTGAGGAGGTCGGCGGTGTCGGTGTACCGCTCGAAGAGGCCGAGCGCGGTCTCCGCCTTGCGCGGCGTCGCCGCGTTCAGCTTGCCCTCCAGGGCGAACAGTTCCTGCGCCGTCGGGAAGGAGCCGCCGGTCACGGCGACCACGGGCGTGCCGGGCGCGAGCCGGTCGGCCAGGCGCAGGATCTCCTGGCCCGGCTGCTCGTTCAGGGTCAGCAGGACGCCCGCGATGGGCGGGGTGCCCGCGCTGTGTGCGGCCAGCGAGCCCACGACCAGGTCGGCGCGGTCGCCGGGGGTCACGACGAGGCAGCCCGGGGTCAGGGCGTTCAGGAAGTTCGGCAGCATGGCGCCGCCGAAGACGAAGTCGATGGCGTCGCGGGCCAGGCCCGAGTCGTCGCCGAGCAGCACCTTGCCGCCGAGGGCGTGGGTGATCTGCGCGACGGTCGGCGCCGAGAGGGCGGCTTCGTCGGGGAGCACGTAGCAGGGCACCGGGAGGTGGGCCTCCAGGCGCTGGTGTATCTCGTCGCGGTCGGCCGGGGCGACGCGGTTGGTGACCATCGCGAGGACGTCGCAGCCGAGGGTCTCGTACGCGCGGTAGGCGTTGCGGGTCTCGGCGCGCACCGACTCGGCGGTCTGGTCCTTGCCGCCGACCACGGGGAGCACGGAGGCGCCGAACTCGTTCGCGAGCCGGGCGTTCAGCGCCAGCTCGTCCGGGAGCTGGGTGGCGGCGAAGTCGGTGCCGAGGACCAGGACCACGTCGTACTCACGGGCGACGGCGTGAAAGCGGTCGACGAGCTGGGAGACCAGCTCGTCGGTGCCCTTCTCGGCCTGCAGCGCGGACGCCTCGTGGTAGTCCATGCCGTACACGGACGCGGGGTCCTGGGCGAGCCGGTAGCGGGCGCGGAGCAGCTCGAAGAGGCGGTCGGGTCCGTCGTGGACGAGCGGGCGGAAGACGCCCACGCGGTCGACCTGACGGGTCAGGAGCTCCATGACTCCCAGCTCGACGACCTGACGGCCGTCGCCCCGGTCGATCCCGGTCACGTACACGCTGCGCGTCACGCGTGCTCTCCTTCTCTGTCTTCGCTGGTGAGGAGGGGGGAGGGCAGCTCCGGCAGCGCCGAAATACACCCGATATTGTTGGCTGTGCCCTCTTGACAATACCTCTGTGGCTGGCTAGGCCGCAGGCCGGACGAAAGACGGCGGCCCCTCCGGGACCGTGGAACAATCGGATCGGCTCACAAGGAACAGCAGCGAGCAGGAGACTCAGCGCGATGCGTATCGGAATTCTCACCGCGGGCGGCGACTGCCCGGGCCTCAACGCAGTGATCCGGTCGGTCGTGCACCGAGCGGTCACCAACTACGGCGACGAGGTCATCGGCTTCGAGGACGGGTACGCGGGCCTGCTCGACGGCCGCTACCGGACCCTGGACCTGAACGCGGTCAGCGGCATCCTGGCCCGCGGCGGAACGATTCTCGGCTCGTCCCGCCTGGAGCGCGCCCGCTTCCGCGCGGCCTGCGACAACGCCAAGGAACTGATCGAGAAGAGCGGCTTCGACGCGCTCATCCCGATCGGCGGCGAGGGCACCCTGACGGCCGCGAAGATGCTGTCGGACGCGGGCGTCCCCGTCGTCGGCGTACCGAAGACCATCGACAACGACATCTCGTCCACGGACCGGACCTTCGGCTTCGACACCGCCGTCGGCGTCGCCACCGAGGCGATGGACCGCCTGAAGACCACCGCCGAGTCCCACCAGCGCGTCATGGTCGTCGAGGTCATGGGCCGGCACGCGGGGTGGATCGCCCTGGAGTCCGGCATGGCCGGCGGCGCCCACGGCATCTGCCTGCCCGAGCGCCCGTTCGACCCCGCTGACCTGGTCAAACTGGTCGAGGAGCGGTTCTCGCGCGGCAAGAAGTTCGCGGTGATCTGCGTGGCCGAGGGCGCGCACCCGCAGGAGGGCACCATGAATTACGGCGTGGGCGCCATCGACCAGTTCGGCCACGAGCGCTTCCAGGGCATCGGCACCGCCCTCGCCTTCGAGCTGGAGAGCCGCCTCGGCAAGGAGGCCAAGCCGGTCATCCTCGGCCACGTCCAGCGCGGCGGCACCCCCACCGCGTACGACCGGGTGCTCGCCACCCGCTTCGGCTGGCACGCCGTGGAGGCCGCGCACCGCGGTGACTTCGGCCACATGACCGCGCTGCGGGGCACGGACGTCCAGATGGTGCCCCTCGCCGAGGCGGTCACGGAGCTGAAGACGGTCCCGAAGGACCGGATGGACGAGGCGGAGTCGGTCTTCTAGGGCAACTGTGCGTCCGACCGTGCCGGTCGGTGGGTGGTTGTCGCCCTTCGGGCTCGTCCTCAAACGCCGGACGGGCTGATATTCGGCACCGTGGGCCAGAAGTGGTCCAGGATCCGGTCCAGGAAGTCGCGGCCCGCGTGCCCCGACGCGTCCGCGCCCGCCCCGCTGCCCCAGCTCAGGGTGCGCACCATCCGCGCCTGGTACTCGTCGTGGAGCTTGCGCAGCGGGCCCTCGATGTCACGCTTCTCCACGGCGAGCAGCTTGCTGACCGGGCGTACGTAGCCCTGCCAGCGGGTCGTCACCGCGCTGCGGAGGAGTTCGGCGAGCTCGTCCGCGCGGCCCGTCACCGTGACGAACTCGGGCAGGGAGAGCCGCAGCGTGCGCGCGAGGCCCGCGGACTGGCGCTCGGTGCCGCGCCACTGGTCGGTCTCCTCCATGCGCAGATACGTCTGGATCTCCACGCCCGCCCCGCGCGCCACGTCCTCCGGGGCGAGGCCGCGGGCCAGGCGGTGCTCGCGCAGCGTCGTGGCGGCGCCCATCAGATCGCCCGGCGAGCACCACAACGTCGCGGCGAGCGCGGCCAGTTCGGCGGACGTCGGAGAGGAGAGGCCGCGCTCCCACGCCATGATCGTGTCCGGAGTGATGTGGGCGAGGCCGTAACTGGCCCGCATGCCGTACGCGACATGGCCCGGCGCCATCCCCAGTGCTTCACGGAGGCGGCGCGCTGCGGGGAAGTTGAACGGAGGCGTGGGCTGGCTCGGTTGCACGGGCACACGCTATGGGCGCGTGGGTGCGGCGACTACGGTTTGTTCACACAGGGTTGCGCCTCGTACGAAGCTACGGCTGGCGGGGCGCCCTCCATGTGCTTCTCGCGCCCCCCCGGTGAGGAACCTACGCCGCCGCGGCCCGGCGGCAGACCGGGCAGACCATGCGGCGGCCGGGAACCGGCCCGGTGGACCGGCCCATGCCCGCCGCGCGGTGCACCAGGCGCGGGACCGCGGTCACGTGCTCAGCGCAGGCCGCCGCGCCGCAGTCGGTGCAGACGGCCGACGCGGGGGCGTCGCGGCCGAGTTCGGAACAGTCGAAGCAGCGCATCAGCACACTCCCGGTACGCGTGGACGGCTCATGCGGCTGTCTCCGCACGCTCGCCCTTGAAGAGGAAGTTGGGGCCCTGGGCGTAGGAGTCGACCAGATCGTAGAAGCCCTTGATGGTCTCCGCCCGGCAGTGCGCGTCGAACGCCTCGCGGCTCTCGTACACCTCGTCGAGGTAGAAGCGGTTCGGGTTGTTCTCGTCGCGGATGACCTCGAAGCGCAGGGTTCCCGGCTCGTTGGCGAGTGAGCCCCGGGCGTCGAAGAGCGCGGCGGCGACGAATTCCTCGCGCTTGGCGGGCGGGACGTCGAACTGGACGAGTACGTGGTACGTCATGGGAATTCCTCCGGTGGTCTCTGTTTCTTCCTTGCGGATGAAGACCACCGTGCCGGATCCTTTTCATGCCGCACAGGTCCGCTGTGAACCAGGAATGCCATTCCTGGTAATGCCATGACCACCCTCGCCGCCGGGGAAGCGGCGCTCAGCCCTTGGTGGCGAGCAGCCGCAGCTCGCTAGCGGCCCTGGAACCGGGAGCGGCGAGGTAGACGACGACCGCCTGATCCGGTTCGTCGGGGAGGCCGAGGGTCTCGAAGGAGACGTCCAGGGTGCCGACCAAGGGGTGGTAGAGCGGCTTGTCGCCGTAGGTCTTGTCGCGGACGTTGTGGTCGTTCCACAGGCGGCGGAAGTCCTCGCTCTGCTCGGTCAGTTCCTCGATCAGCGAGGCGAGCCGGGCGTCGTCCGGGTGGCGTCCGGCATCCAGGCGCAGGAAGGCGACGGTGTCGTCGGCCTTCTGCTGCCAGTGGACGTACCGCTGACGGGCGGATCCGTCCAGGAAGGTGAGGCGGGCGAGGTTGCGGTCCTCGGGTGCCAAGGCCGGGAAGTCGGCGATCAGGATCCGGGCGAGGTCGTTCCAGGCCAGGATCTCCAGGCGGCGGCCGACCACGTAGGCGGGCGCGTACGCGAGCGTGTCCAGGAGGCGGCGCACCCCGGGACGCACCTCCTGAGGGTGCCCCGCCAGGGGGCGGCTGTCCTCGCCGCGTACCAGTGAGTACAGGTGTGCCCGTTCGTGCTCGTCGAGGCGCAGTACGCGCGCGATCGCGTCCAGGACCTCGGCGGAGGCGCTGCCGCCCCGGCCTTGTTCCAGGCGTACGTAGTAGTCGACGCTGACTCCGGAGAGCTGGGCGAGTTCCTCGCGCCGCAGGCCCGGAACCCGGCGACGGCCGGTGAATCCGGTGTCCCGGGCGACGCCGGCCTCTTCCGGGCTCACCCGGGCCCGTCGTGACCTGAGGAATTCACGTAGTTCTTCGCGCCGGTCCATTGCTCTCGCCCTCATTACCGCGTTCAGCCGCTTCGCATTCCGATACGCCTGAAGAGCCTATGCTCCTTGGCGCTCGTTTCCGTGACGCTGAATACGGCTGATCCGGGCCGGGCGCGGTTCGGATCAGCCGGAGCTCAGCCCTTGACGGCACCCCCCAGCGCGAACCCGCCGCCAAGGCGCCGTGCGATCAGGACGTACAGCAGGATCACCGGCGTCGAGTAGATGAGTGAGAACGCCGCGAGCTGGCCGTAGACGATCGCGCCCTTGCTGCCGAAGAAGTCGTTGATGCTCACCGCGGCCGGCATCTGGTCGGGGGAGAGCAGCAGCATGAAGGGGACGAAGAAGTTGCCCCACATCATGACGAAGGAGAAGACCGTCACGACGGCCACGCCCGGACCCATCAGGGGCAGCACGATGCGGATCAGGGACTGGAAGGGCGAGGCGCCGTCCGTCCAGGCGGCCTCCTCCAGTTCCTTGGGGACGCCGTCCATGAAGTTCTTCATCAGCCAGATGGCGAACGGGAGTTGGGAGGCGGCGAAGAAGAAGATGGTGCCCTGCATCGTGTCGATGAGGTCGACGCGTACGAACAGCGCGTACACCGGAACCATGATGGCGGTGATGGGCAGGCTCGTCGCGAACAGGATCGTCAGCATGAACGGGCGGTTCAGGCGGGACTTGTAGCGGGAGAGCGGATAGGCCGCGAGGGCCGCGCTCACCACGGTCAGGAGGGTGCCGCCTCCGCACAGCAGCAGGCTGTTGAGCATCGGCGTGAACGTGATCTCGTCGGTCAGGACCGCGTCGAAGTTGTCGAGCGTGATGCCGTCGGGGGCCTTCACGCCCACGTCGGCCTTGGGGTCGAGGGCGGAAAGGACCACCCAGGCGAGCGGCACCGCGAAGGTCGCGGCGACGGTCAACAGGCCGATGTCCGCGGCCAGTTTGCGGCTTCTCGTACGGCGTGCGGACACCTCAGACCTCCGTACGCAACAGGCGCATGTAGACGAGCGAGAACAGGGATCCGACCAGGAGCAGGAGCAGGGCCACCGCGGTGCCGTAGCCGATCATGCTCTTCTGGAAGGCCTGTTCGTACATGAAGAGTGGGAGCGTCTGGCTGCGGTTTCCCGGGCCGCCGCGCGTCATCACCCAGATCAGGCCGAAGACCGACAGGGTCTGCAGGGTGTTGAGCATCAGGTTGGTGCCGATGGAGCGGCGGATCATCGGCAGCGTGATGTGCCACATGCGGCGCCAGCCGCTCGCGCCGTCCACCTGGGCCGCCTCGGTGATCTCCTTGGGGATCTCGTTGAGGGCGGCGGAGTACACCAGCATCGAGAACGCGGTGCCGCGCCAGACGTTCGCGAAGGACACCGCGAGGATCGGCAGCGTGTACAGCCAGTTCTGGGACGGGAGATGGAGGAAGTCCAGGACGGAGTTGAGCGTGCCGTCGCGCCGGAAGAAGGCGTACAGCAGGAAGCCCGCCACCACCTCCGGCAGCACCCACGCCGTGATCACCACGGCGCCCGTGATCGTACGGACCGGCTTCGACGCGCGCTGCATCAGGCTCGCGAGCGCCAGGCCCAGCGTGTTCTGCCCGACGATCGACGACAGGAACGTGAAGACCAGCGTCAGCCAGACCGCGTTGATGAAGTCCTCGTCGCCGAAGGCCGTGCGGAAGTTCTCGAAGCCCACGAACGACTCGTGGGCCTGGCCGGTGAGTTGGAGGTCTGTGAAGGCGATGTACGCGCAGTAGCCGATCGGGCCCGCGAGGAAGAGCAGCAGCAGGACGACCGCGGGCGACACCGGCAGGGCCCGGGCCAGCGAGCGGGCGAGCCGCCGGTGGCCCGGGGGAGCCGTCACTTCTCGATCACCTTGCCGTCGGTGGCCGACTCGACCTCTTCGTCATAGCCGCTCGCCGCCTTGTCCACCGAGCCGTCCCCCGTCGTGACCAGCTCCATCGACTCCTGCATCGCGGTGGACACCTTCGGATACGCGGGGAAGGCGGGGCGATAGTGCGTCGAGGCGACCAGGTCGGTGAAGAACTTGATGCCGGGCTGCGCCTGCACGTACGCGGGGTCCTTGGCGACGTCCTCACGCACCGAGATGCCGGAGTTGGCGATGTACCACTTCTTCGCGTTCTCCTTCGTCTGCATCGTCTCGATGAACTTGAACGCGAGGTCGGGGTTGCCCGCCTTCGACGGGATGGCCCAGGTCCAGCCGCCGGACATGCTCACCTTGCCGGGCGCCTGGCCGTGCTGCGTGGGCATCGCGGCCAGCCCCAACTCCTTTGACCACTCGGGCCATTCGTGCCCCGAGCCCGGCAGCCAGTCCTGCGGCAGCCACGACCCGTCGAGGTTGATGCCGAGCTTGCCCTTGGGCAGGAACTCGCCGCGCACCCGCGTGGCCATGTTCGGGTCGAGGGCGTCCTCGACGTCCGGGCCGAGCTTCTCCTTGTAGACGGTCTCCACGAACTTCAGGGAGTCCTTGAAGCCCTGGCTGCCCACGACCCACTTCTTCGCCTTCGGGTCGTACAGCGGGTTCTCGCCCGTGCCGTACAGCAGCATCTCCAGGCCCTGCATGGAGGAGGTCTCACCGCCGGGTTTGCCCGTGTACACGTTCAGCGGGACGACGTCCGGCACCTTCTCCTTGATGGTGCGGGCCGCGTCCAGGATCTCGTCCCAGTTCTTCGGCTGCCAGTTCGCGGGCAGGCCCGCCTTCTTGAAGATGTCCTTGTCGAACCAGAGCCCGCGCGTGTCCGTGCCGTCCGGCACGCCGTACGTCTTGCCGTTCTCCGCCTTCGCCGCCGCCTTGGCCGTCCCGATGAACTTCGGCCACTCCTTCCACTTGTCCAGATAGGGGTCGAGCGGCTTCAAGTACCCGCTGGTGATGTCGGAGTTGATGAGGAAGGTGTCCTCGTACACCAGGTCGGGCGCGGTCTTCGGGGAGCGCAGCATCTGCTGCACCTTCGTGTAGTACTCCGCGTCCGGCGCCTTGATCGGCACCAGTTTGACCTTCTTGCCGGGGTTCGCCTTCTCGAACTGCTTCTTCATGGACTCCAGGTAGTCGTCCATCACCTGGATCTGGTTGTCCATGGACTGCTTGTACGAGACCTTCACGGTGTCCGGGTCGTCACCGGAGCCGCCGCCGCACGCGGTCAGGGTGGAGGCGGCGAGCACGGCTGCCAGGATCAGAGGGGCGGGAGCGGTGGGGCGCACGGGCACGACCTCCTACGGTCCGACGCGGCACGCGCGGCGGTGCGGAGGCGCTGCCGCGCGGGGCTGCTGCCGGTGAACGTAAGCGCGTGCTCGGACCAAGGTCAATGCCCTTGCAACGGGCTTGCCGCCGCTGTGCGTTGACGCTTGTCGGTAACGTGACAACGTTGTTATGGGGTGGGGGTTTGGGGGTCCCGGGGCGTCGGTCAGGACGGCTGCAGCCAGCGGTAGATCAGCTCCGGGCGGCCCACGTGGCCGTACTGCGGGCTGCGGGCGGCGCGGCCCGTCGTCACCAGGTGCTCCAGGTAGCGGCGGGCCGTGATGCGGGACAGGCCCGTGGTGTCCGCCGTGGCCGCGGCGGTGAGGCCGTCGGGGGCGGCGTCCTGGAGCGTGCGGGTCACCCGCTCCAGGGTGGGGCCGCTGAGCCCTTTGGGCAGGGCGGCCGGGGCGGGGGAGCGGAGGGTGGCCAGGGCGCGGTCCACCTCGTCCTGGCCCGTCGCCTCGCCCGCGGCGGTGCGGAACTCCGCGTAGCGGGTGAGGCGGTCGCGCAGCGTCGCGAACGTGAAGGGTTTCAGTACGTACTGGACCACGCCGAGGGAGACGCCCTCGCGGACCACCGCCAGGTCCCGGGCCGACGTCACCGCGATGACGTCCGCGCGGTGGCCCGCGGCGCGCAGGCTGCGGGCGAGGGCCAGGCCGTGGCCGTCGGGGAGGTTCAGGTCCAGGAGGATCAGGTCGACGGGGGTGCGGTCGAGGGCGCGGCGGGCCTCCGCGGCGGTGTGGGCGGTGGCGGTGGCCTCGAAGCCCCGCACCCGGTTCACGTAGAGGACGTGGGCGTCGGCCGCGACGGGGTCGTCCTCGACGACGAGGACCCGGATGGGCTGGGGGTCGGTCATCTGTCGGCCTCGTCTTCTGTACGTACGCCTCGTTGCGCGCCTGCATTATCGGTGCCCTCGGCCCGGGACACGGCGCTCGCGGCCAACGGCAGCGTCGCCGTGAACTCTGCCCCGCCCTCCTCCGGTTCCGTCAAGGTCAGCGTGCCGCCGTGGCGCGTCACCGTCTGGTGGACCAGGGAGAGGCCGAGGCCCCGGCCCGAGGGGGCCTTCGTGCTCCAGCCGTGCTGGAAGACGGACTCCCGCTGGGAGGGGTCGACGCCGGGGCCGGTGTCCGTGACGCGCAGGAGGAGGCCGCCGGAGCCCGCGCGGGCCGTCACCGTGACGCGGGCGGCGGGGGAGCCCTGGGCCGCGTCCACGGCGTTGTCGATGAGGTTGCCGAGGATGGTGACCAGGTCGCGCGGGGGCAGCCCTGCGGGGAGCATGCCGTCGTCGATGCTGGTGTCGTCCGAGACGACGAGCTCCACGCCGTGCTCGTTGGCCTGGGCGGCCTTGCCGAGGAGCAGGGCGGCGAGGACGGGTTCGTTGACGGCGGCGACGACCTGGTCGGTGAGGGCCTGCGCCAGCTCCAGCTCGGCGGTGGCGAACTCCACGGCCTCGTCGGCGCGGCCGAGCTCGATGAGGGACACCACGGTGTGCAGCCGGTTCGCGGCCTCGTGGGCCTGCGAGCGCAGCGCCCGCGTGAAGCCGCGTTCGGAGCTCAACTCGCCTGCCAGGGCCTGGAGTTCGGTGTGGTCGCGCAGGGTCACGACGGTGCCCCTGCGGTCGCCGCCCGACACCGGCGAGGTGTTCACGACGAGCACCCGGTCGGCCGTCAGATGCACCTCGTCCATCCGCGGCTCGGCGTCGAGCAGCGCGCCGGTGAGCGGCGCGGGAAGCCCGAGGTCGGTGACGTACCGACCGACGACGCCCTCGGGCACGCCGAGCAGCTCGCGCGCGCCGTCGTTCATGAGGGCGACGCGCCGCCGCCCGTCCAGCATGAGCAGCCCCTCGCGCACGGCGTGCAGCGCGGCCTCGTGGTAGTCGTGCATGCGGCTCAGCTCGGCGGCGTTCATGCCGTGGGTGCTGCGGCGCAGGCGTGCGTTGATCACGTACGTACCCACCGCGCCGAGCACGAGTGCGCCCGCGGCGACACCGAGCAGCGCCACGAGCTGGCCGCGCGCCTTCTCGCTGATCGCCTCGATGGTGATGCCCGCGCTGACCAGGCCCACGATGCGGCCGTTCTCGCCGCGCCGGTCGTCGCCTCCGTCGTAGACGGGCGTGACGACGCGCGCGGACGCGCCGAGGGTGCCGGTGTAGATCTCGGTGAAGGTCTGGCCGCGCAGGGCCTCCGCGGTGTGGCCGAGGAAGCGCTCGCCGATGCGGTCGGGGTCGGGGTGGGTCCAGCGGATACCTCGCGGATCCATGATCGTCACAAAGTCGACGCCGGTGTGCCGCTGCACGTCGGTGGCGTACGGCTGGAGCCTGCGGGACGGGTCCTCGCCGCGGATCGCCTCCCGCACCGAGGGCGCGTCCGCCACCGCGCGGGCCGCCGCCGTGGCCTGCCGGAGCGCGGCCTCCTCCGCCTGATGCCGGTCACTGAGGTACGTGAAAAGGGCGCACCCCGCGACCACGACCGCCACCAGGACCACCTGCATCGCGAAGAGCTGCCCGGCGAGGCTGCGGGGGCCGCGGGGCCGGCGGGGCGGTCGGGGGACCTGGGGCATGGTCCCAGTCTGCCTTGACGGGTTGTGTACGAACTAAATGAACGTAACCGTGACGGCCGTCACAGGCCGGGAGATAGTCACCCGGAATCGCCAGGACGTGAGCCGCACGACTAGCGAGACGCAGACACCGGACGCAGACGCCAGTCGTACGCAGGTACGTAGCCCCAGGAGGCACCCGTGGCACAGGGACAGACGGCGGCCGACACCGCCGGAACGGGCAAACCGCCCGCGAAGCGGGACCGGACGCACTATCTCTACATCGCCGTCATCGTCGCCGTACTGATCGGTATCGCCGTCGGCTTCATCGCGCCGGACTTCGCCAAGGAGCTCAAGCCGATCGGCACCGGCTTCGTGAACCTGATCAAGATGATGATCTCGCCGATCATCTTCTGCACGATCGTCCTCGGCGTGGGCTCGGTCCGGCAGGCGGCGAAGGTCGGCAAGGTCGGCGGGCTCGCGCTCGCCTACTTCGTCGCGATGTCCGTGGTCGCGCTCGCCATCGGCCTGATCGTCGGCAACATCCTGCACCCCGGCGACGGCATGGACCTGTCCAAGTCGGACAAGGACGCGGGCCACACCGCCGCCGACGAGGCGGACAAGGGCCTGGTCGACTTCGCGCTCGGCATCATCCCCAAGACGATGGTCTCCGCCTTCACCGAGGGCGAGGTGCTCCAGACCCTCCTCGTGGCCCTCCTCGTCGGCTTCGCCCTGCAGGCCATGGGCAAGACGGGCGAGCCGGTCCTGCGCGGGGTGCAGCACATCCAGAAGCTGGTCTTCCGCGTGCTCGGCATGATCATGTGGGCGGCGCCGATCGGGGCGTTCGGCGCGATGGCCGCGGTGATCGGCGAGACCGGTACGGACGCCTTGCGGGCGCTCGCCACCATCATGATCGGCTTCTACATCACCTGCGCCCTGTTCATCCTGGTGGTGCTCGGCACGCTGCTGCGCCTCGCCACCGGCGTGAACCTCTTCAAGCTGCTGCGCTACCTGGGCCGCGAGTTCCTGCTGATCCTCTCCACGTCCTCGTCCGAGTCCGCGCTGCCGCGTCTCATCGCGAAGATGGAGCACCTGGGCGTGAGCCGCCCCGTCGTCGGCATCACCGTGCCGACCGGCTACTCCTTCAACCTCGACGGCACGATGATCTATCTGACGATGGCCTCGCTGTTCATCGCCGACGCGATGGACCAGCCGCTGGGCATCGGCGAGCAGATCTCGCTGCTGCTGTTCATGATGATCGCGTCCAAGGGCGCGGCGGGTGTCTCCGGTTCGGGCATCGCGGTCCTGGCGAGTGGCCTTCAGTCCCACAAGCCCGCCCTAGTCGACGGCGTCGGCCTGATCATCGGCGTCGACCGCTTCATGAGCGAGGCTCGTGCGCTGACGAACTTCGCGGGTAACGCGGTGGCTACGTTGCTGATCGGTACGTGGACCAAGGAAGTTGACCGGGAGCGGGTCGCGCTTGTCCTGGAGGGGAAGTTGCCCTTCGACGAGCGGACGTTGCTGGACGACGACCACGATGCCCCCGCCGCGTCGGCGGATACGGTGCCCGCGCCGGCACCGGTGCCGCTGGAGAAGGCGGACGCGAAGGTGTAGGTACCCGACGCCGACAAGTGGCCCGCCCCGCCGGCCGCCCGGTCGCCGGAGGATGCCTTTCGAGCCGAAGTTCCCTGCGGGCAACCACTGCTGGTCTGGGAGCAACCAGGCATCCACACGCGTCGGGCGGCCGGCCACTTGTCGCTTTATCGGCAAGGACTTGTCGCTTTCGCGGTAATGATCAGGGCCGAAATGCCGCGCAACCAAGGTGAAAGTCTGTGCGATTCCTGTGGGGTGCTGCATAGCGTGCGAGCACCCAGTGACCGTAGGGGTCACCGGGGTGCCTTCCTGAGGGAGAAGCATGTCTTCACGCACCACAGGAACACCGCACAGACATAGGCAGATTCGCGCGAGACGCACCATCGTGGCGGCTTCGGCAGCCGTGGCGCTCATGGCCGGAGCCATTCCGGCGGCCTTCGCCCAGGCCGGGCCGGACGGCCCGTCCTCGGCCTGGGGCAAGCGCGGCGCCAAGGCCGAGATGCCCCCCGTGAAGGTCGGCGAGACCAAGGCGCCGGGCTCGGTCCGTGAGCGTGAGCCGTCGCCGGAGTTGGCGGCGTGGCGGGCGGCGCAGAAGGAACGGGCCGGTACGCCGACCGGGAAGCGGGAGCGCGTCGCGAAGGCAGTCGCGGCAGTCGTGCCCAAGGGGCAGGGAGACGTGCCCTGGCACCAGATCTCCGATGTCCGGGTCACCGATTCCCTGGTGGCCCGGATCAATTACTCCACCGGCAACCTGATGCTCGCCGCGACCGACTTCCAGGTCGCCGGGGTCGGCAAGTCCCTGCAGCTGACCCGCACCTACAACTCCCTCGACGCGCCGTGGGGCAAGGTGTCGCAGCGCTGGTGGCAGAACTACGAGCGCCATCTGCAGATCGAGGACAGCCAGGTGGTGCTGTACGACGCCACCGGCGGGGCCGTCACCTTCACCAAGAAGGCGGACGGCACCTACAGCACCCCCAAGGGCTACCGCTTGGACCTGAAGAAGTCCTCGAACGGCGAGTACACGGTGACCGAGCGCGGCTCCGGCAGCCAGGACACCTACAGCGCCTCCGGCACGCTGGTGAAGGTCTCCGACCGCAACGGCGGCCACATCCTCGTCGACCAGCACGACGAGGGCAGTGAGCACAAGGGTCTCAAGCTCACCGATTCCCGTTCGGGCCGCTTCGTCGATCTGGTCAAGACCGACGCCTCGCAGTGGCAGGCCAAGGACAATGCGGGCCGCACCGTCGTCCACGACCTCAATGCGGCCGGCGACCTGGCGAAGGTCACCGACACCGAGGGCAAGGCCACCCAGTTCGGCTACGACTCCTCCCGCCGCCTGACGAAGATCACCACGCCCGAGGGGCGGGTGACGGTCTTCACCTACGACAGCGACAACCGCGTCACCTCCATGAAGCGGGCCACGCACTTCGACGGCTCGGGTGAGACCGGACCGACGTACAACTACGTCTACACCGCCGGTGAGGGCAGGGCGGGAACCACCAAGGTCACCGACCCGGCCGGGAACACGTCGACCTACGCGCATGCCGCCGACGGCGAGATCACGAAGGTCACCGACGCGCTGGGCCGCAATCGTGCGAGCACCTACGACGCCAACCTCAACCTCGAGACGGCCGTGGACGCGATGGGCGTGGGCGGCACCCCCGGCAACGTCACCGCCTACGGCTGGGACACCCGGTCCAACCCCACCTCCGCCAAGCTGCCCACCGGCGCCACCTCCACCCTCACCGGCTACAAGACCATCGCCGGCGCGGATGTCCCCGGCAAGATCACGTCCGCCGACGGCATGGCCGTCACGTACGACTACGACACCGCGGGCAACACCACCAAGGAGACCGTCGCCGGAGCCGAGGGCGGCACCCGCACCTTCACCTACAACCCCACCGATCCCACCTGCGGCGGCTTCAAGGGCCAGCGGTGCGAGGTGACCGACGCCAACGGCAAGACCACCAAGGTCACTTACGACGCCAAGGGCAATCTCTCCAAGGTCACCCCGCCGAACCCGCTGGGCGCGAGCACCTACACCTACGACGGCCTGGGCCGTGCGGAGACCAGCGTCGACAGCCGCGGCATCAAGACCGTGTACGTGTACGACAACCGCGACCGGATCAAGAAGGTCTCCAGCACGAACATGACCGTCACCTACGAGTACGACGGTGACGGCAACCTCAAGCAGCGCTCGGACGCCACCGGTGTCACCAAGTACGACTTCGACCCGCTGAGCCGGGAGACGATCCGTACCTTGCAGGACGGCTCGCAGACCGTCCTCACCTACTACCCCGAGGGCAACGTCGAGACGTACAAGGACCCGTCGGGCACGGTGAAGTACACCTATAACAAGGTCAACAACCTCGAATCCCTCACGGATGCGCAGGGCAAGAAGACCGGCTACGAGTACAACGCGAACGACTTCCGCACCAAGACCAGCTTCCCCGGCGGCACCGTCGAGACCATCACGCCGGACAAGGCCAACCGTGCGGAGCGCATCAAGGCGACCTCACCGGCGGGCACGCTGGTCGACCTCGCCTACGACTACGCGTACACCAGCGGCGGCACCACCAAGGACGGCACCCAGATCCGCACCGAGACCGATGTCGTCGCCGGACTCAAGCGTGCCTACACCTACGACTCGGCAGGCCGTCTCACCTTCACCAACGAGACCAAGGGGTCGACGGTCAACGAGAGTTGGCTGTACTGCTACGACAAGGCGGGCAACCTCACCTCGCAGGGCCGCAAGGCGGGCTGCCCCGGCGGCACCACCTACAGCTACAACGACGCCTCCCAGCTCACCGGCAAGGACGGCGTCACCGACGGCTGGTCCTACGACAAGGCCGGCAACGAGACCGCGGCCGCGCCCACCCCGGAATCCGCACGCACCGGTGGCCAGTGGAACGACTTCTCCCAGCAGACCTCCCTCACCCAGGGCGGCCAGGAGTTCAAGGGGCGCTACGCCTCCACCGACCAGTCCGAGCGCCTGCAGTTCGGCGACACCACGTTCCACCACGGTCCGGTCGGCCTGTCCTCCAGGACCACGGCCGGGGTGGACATGAATTTCACCCGTGAGCCGAGCGGCAACCTCAACTCCTTCCGCACGGAAGGCCCGTCGAGGTCGCAGAGCACGTACTACTACCTCACCGACGCCCTCGGATCCACCCGGGTCGTCGTCGACGGCCAGGGCGCGAAGGTCAACACCTACGATTACAGCCCGCGCGGCGTCACCCGGAACATCAGCGAGAAGGTTCCTCAGCCATACCGCTTCGTAGGCGGCTACCAGGACCCGACCGGGCTCTACCACAACGAGGCCCGGTACATGGACCCGCGCACCGGCCGCTTCACCCAGCCCGACCCCTCGGGCCTGGAAGCCAACCCCTACCTGTACGCCTCCGGTGACCCCACCAACATGATCGACCCCAATGGACTCTGGGGCATACCCGGGTGGGGGAAGGTGAAGAAGGTCTGGAAGAAGCACAGCGGCGCCATCCTCGGAATCGGGGTCGCCGCCGGGTGCAGCTTCGCCACCGGCATGACCGCGACAGCCGGTTGCGTCATCGTCGGAGCGGGTGTGGCCGGTGCGGTGTCCAACCGCTTCTCGGGGCAGGACCGGAGCCTCGGCGGGTATTGGTCGGCCACCTGGCAGCCCATGGCGTGGGGGGTCGCTGGTAGCTTCGCGGGGAAGCTCGGCCCCGCGGTCAACCGGTGGAGGGCTGACCGGAACCTCCCCAACTGAGTGGAGGGGACGAGCTGATGGGATCTCCGAACCCGAGGAGCTGGATGGCTCGCATCGCTGACGCCTACTGGCGCTTCGAAAAACGCTTCAGCCGTCCGCCCACCAGAAGCCAGAGATTCTCCGCGAGGCACCCCGTGCTGATCGGGACATACGCAGGGGTGGCCATGTCTGCGGTCTTGCTTCCTGCATCCCTGGGTGCGGGGAATGGAGTCGCCTACAGCATTCTGGTCTCTCTCCTGGGGGGAGTCCCCCTGGGCGCGGTCTTCTGCGGCTTCTGCTTCCTGGAAAGAAAGCGCCAGCAGAAGCTGTTCGGAGATCGCTGACCTCGATCGACCATGAGGGTCCGCCGACGGAGCCGGCGGACCCTCATGCGCGGTCGCTACACCAGCACAGGGGGACACGACCGCTGGCCACCGGCAGGGCCTCGGGTTTTCAGGAGGGGTACAGGTCGACCTTTTGGCCTTCTGGGACCTTGTAGCAGCCGGAGATGAGGTCCAGGCTCAGCTTTGGGGTGTCGTTTTTTGACATTTTGATGATATTTACGCTGACCTTCTTCTTGTCATTGTCGGCGGTCAGGTTCAGATTCTTGTTCCTGCTGGTGTCCGGCCCGTATTCGACAATCTTCCATCCGTGCTTCGGAAGTGCCCGCTTGAGTCGCTCCTCACGTTCGCGTATGGCTCGGGCGGCGGCTTCAACTTCACGTCATCCTCCTGCCCGACCACCACCAGGCCTTGGTTCAGCAGACTTCTGGAGCCTTCATCCCAGTAACCGCTGTGGCCGTGAGTATCCGTGGTCATTTGATTGGCGCCGAAATTCTCATCGCTGGGAATGATCCACATGTCACCGCCGTGTCCGTAGCGGCCAAGGTCCGGGACCGGGTCTGTCGTGGCCTGCCTTGGCCCAAGCTGCCTTGTTCGACACCAGAGTTCCGGTGTCGACACCGGAGTCGGGCTCCGCCTGGTTCAGTTGCATTCGTGCGGTGGTACGGCGTCCTCGGGTTTGCCCGCTGGGTTTCAGTCACTGCGGCCTCAGAGGCCGTTGCCGGCTGCTCGCTGCTGCGCGACGACTTGGATCAGGGCTTCTCGGGGGCGAGTTCGGGTGCGTTGTCATGTGTGGTCATTGGATAGAGCGTTCGTTCTAGCTGGGGGATGAATCGTGGAGTGGGCTCGGAGGGAGCACCTCGTTCACCACGGTCCCTCGTCGTGCTGAATCGGTGGTCCGGAGATCGGGTGCTCGGCATGCTTTGAGCCATGGATGCGGGGATGCGGGGTGGCGGCGGGCTGCGGTGGCTGTTCGGGGGTGGGGTCGCGGTTCTGGTTGTCGGGTGCGGGTGGGCTGCCGTGGTCGTGCGGCGTGACGTGCTTGAACCGCAGGACGTGGCCGGGGTGTTGGGGCTGCCGCTCGGGATCTTTGGGATTCTGGTCGGTGCTGCCGTCAGCCTTCGCGCGCTCCGGCTTCAGCAGGCCACCGACGCCCGTGCGGTCGCGCTCGAGCGGCTTGCCCGTGCCGTCCAGGACGTGGAGGTCGCCGAGCGCACCCACATGCTGGGGACCGGCGGGCACCTCATCGACCTTCCCGTGGACGTGACCCCGCGGCAGGGCGGCGCCGAGCCCGCCGGGCGGCAGCGGCTCTCCGATGTGGCCCGGTGGTACTCCGCCGACCCGGGGCGCCTCGTCGTGACCGGTGAACCCGGCGCCGGGAAGACCGTGTTCGCGGTGCACCTCGTGGTGCGGCTGCTCCACGCGCGTGCGGCGACCGATCCCGTGCCGGTCCGGCTCGCCATCCGCGATCTGCCCCCGGCGCGCACCCGTCGCCGCTGGTGGGGCGGCCTGCGGACCGTCGGCGGCTTCGAGCACTGGCTGAAGGACAGCTTGGTCAAGGCGTACGAGGTGCCGGAGGCGGCTGCGGCGGATCTGGTCGCGCGACGCCTCGTCGTACCCGTACTGGACGGCCTCGACGAGATGGACCCCGACGACGAGGAGCCGACCCGCGCGAGCCAGGCCCTCGCTGAGCTCAACGCCCACCAGGGGGTGGGCGGCAGTGCGCCCCTCGTACTCACCTGCCGAGGGGCGCGGTACGAGGAGTTGTCCGCGCGCCATGCTTGGTTGCGCGAGGCGACGCTGCTTTGTGTCGGGGGCGTCGACGCCGAGCAGGCTCGGTGTTACGTCAACCTCCGCTCCGACGGGCGGACTTCGCCGATGGACGCTGTGGTCGACGCCATGCGGGACGGGACAGCGGGCGGGGCTGTGGCCGAGGCGTTCAGTTCTCCGTTCTATTTGGGGCTTGCCTTCGCTGTGTACGGGGAGTCTGCGGACGTGGCGCCGCCCGCCGATGGTGCGACAGCCGGGGAGATCCGCGAGCAGTTGCTCGCGCGTTATGTACCGGCGGCTACCCGGTCCGCCAACGCGGCGGTGCGGCGGGCTCGGCGGAGTTTGAGCGGGGACCGGACTGTGTGGGGGCGGTTGCGGGAGTACGAGGCTGAGCGGGTGCACGGGTGGTTGGAGCGGATGGCGTGGGCGGCGGAGGCCGACGGCGTGACGCTCGGGCGCGTGGTCGGCCGGCCCCTGACCGCTGTCGCGTCGGTGATCGTCGCCCTGGCTGCTGCCGCCTGTGCGCTGTGGGTGGTGCCGGATGCCATCAGGGGCCTGGTGCCCGACCACTGGTGGGTGCACCGGGAGAACCTGGCCACGAGCCTGTGGATTGCGGTCCTTGTGGCGTTCGGCATGGGCCGCGCGCACGAGGCCGCGCTGTGTGAGTGGACTCCGTTGGCGTCGTCGGAGCGGGTGCGCCAGCCGTACCCCGGGTGGCCGGGACGGCTGCGCAAGGCATTGCTGCGTGCCGTGTCGCGGAACGCCGTGGCGGTGGCGGGCATGGGTGTCCTCGTGCTGGGCGCGGCGGCCCCGTTCACCGCCGCGTACGAGGCCGTGCCGCAGCCGGGCTGGTATGTGCTGGGAATGGTGCTCGTGCTGTCGGGGTGCGTGATCTACGCAGAGAACACGCGGTTCGTCGCGTACACCGACAGGCGGGGCCTGATCGCCTGCGTGCTGGTGCCGTTGTTCTTCTGGCCCGTGGCGTGGGCCTTCGCGGAGGTCCACCCCCTGCTGCGGGCGGTCTGCCTCCTCCCGTTCGTGACCGTCGTACTGCTGCTGTGGCATCGCGGCGTCGTGCCGGGAATCGCCCTGCTGAGCGGGGGCGGTGCGGTCGTCCTCGGCTGGTCGCGCGCGAGCCTCGCCCCGAGCGGGGGCTTCGAATCCGGGGCCGAGGTCGGGCTCCTCGCCTTCTACGTCTTTGCGTGCGGCTTCCTCACCCCGGGTTCCGGGCCGCGCGTTCTGGACGCCGTGGGCCGCTTGCGCCGACGCACCGCGTGGCTGACACGGCCGGTCGGCTTCGGCCTCGCGTTCCTCGCGGGCGTGGCGGGCGAGGCGTGGCTCGGCTTCGCCGGAGTTGTGTACGTCGCCGTCGTCGCGACCGCCGCGGAGCTGGCCGTGGGCCTTGCCACCGCGCTCACCGTCCTGGCGGGCGCCGCGCTGGGCCGCGTGCCCCCGAGTCCCGGTGCCTTCCTCGCCTGGGCGTACCACGCGGGCCTGCTGCGAGTGGTGGGCGGCGAATATCAGTTCCGGCACCGGGAGCTTCAGGAGTGGCTGGCGCGTGGTCCCCGCTAGCGGAGGCCAGCTAGGAATGCCTTCCAGGCGGGGAGGCCCAGGGTCAGGGCGGGGCCCTGGGGGTTCTTGGAGTCACGTATCCCGACGTCGTCGCCTCCGGCGTGGTGTGGGGTGAGGTCGGCGACCTCGACGCAGCTCTGGCCCTGACCGTCGCTGTACGACGACTTGAACCAGGCCTTCTCGGGGGCGAGTTCGTATGCGTTGGCGTGTGTGGTCATGGGATCAGAGCTCTCGTTGTAGTTGGGCCATGAATTGGGGCGTGTCCTCGGGAGGCAGGGCGGAGGCGGCCATGGCGTCGTACCGGCGGGTGAAGCGGTCGACTTCACGGCGCTTGTCCGAGGTGTGCACCGCGCCCCAGGCGCTGTCGATCTGCACCCGGGGCGGTAGCCGGTCGCCGAGGTCGAGAATCCCGAAGTCGTTCGTCGAGCGGTAGGCGTTGCGGAAGGGCAGTACCTGGAGCGTGATGTGCTCCCACGCCGCCAGCTTGGCGAGCTTCTCGTACTGTTCGCGCATCACTTCTGCCCCGCCGACCGGGTAGCGCAGAGCGGCTTCGCCGAGGATGGCGCGCAGCTCGACCGGGTTGTCCCGGGTGAAGCATTCCTGGCGCTTCATCCGCAGCTCCACGCTGTTGCGGATGAACTCCGACGTGGTCTCCTCCACTGGCTTGTTCAGGTCGTGGAGCGCCTGCGCGTACCGCCGCGTCTGGAGCAGGCCGTGGATCAGCGTCGGGTGGTAGATCCGCATGCTCCGGGCCTCTGGTTCGAGGCCGACGAAGCCCGGCATTCCGGCTGGCATCAGCCCGCGGAACTGCGTCAGCCAGTCCTGGCGGGACGACTCCCGGTTGAGGCCTACGAACGACTCGACGACGTCCTCGTCGGTAACGCCGTACTTGGTCAGCACCTTTCGGAGGTCGCCCACGTTGCGGAAGTTCAGATACCCGCTCTCGATCCGCAGCAGCGATGCCTCGGAGATGCGCAGCCCTTGAACCGCTTGCCTGCGTGTCATGCCGTACTCCTCCCTCAACTGTCGTAGCTGAAGGCCGAGTTCAAGCCTCTGTCCGGTCCGTCCACGCTTGGCTGCCATGTGCACCGCCTGCGTTCCCTAGTGCGTGTCACCTGCCCTTGCGTTCGGAGTGTGACACCTCATGCTCGGCCCGCGCAGACGGTTGTGCAGATTCCTGCATAGTCCAATCCTCGCTTCCCTGAAATTTCAGGGAAGTTCGATTGCGGCTGAACGGGCCAGCCCGCAACCGTAGTTGCATGACAAGCAGCCCCCTCGCACTCCCCTCCCCACCGCTCCCCACCCACGACTGGTCCTCCAGCTACCCCATGACCCCCGCGTCCGCCCGCCTCGCACGCACCCACACGCGCCGCAGGCTCACCTCCTGGCAATGGCAGGGCGACATCGACGACGCGCTACTCGTCGTCTCGGAACTCGTCGCCAACGCCGCACGCCACGGCAAGGTGGCCGGCCACCACCTCTGGCTACGCCTCGCCCTCGCCGAGGACGGCGGGCTCATCGTCGACGTGTCGGACCCCGTCCCGGAGTTTCCCGGGTTCGGGACCGGGGTGTGGGCGGGAGTCGCCCCCGGCGAGGGCGGCCGCGGCCTCCTCGTCGTACGTCAACTATCCCGCCACGTCGGGTGGTTCCCGCGGCACGAGCGGGGCAAGACCGTGCGCGCCCGGCTCGCGGGACCGTGACACCCCGTCCCCCCGCAGCAGCGCCGAGCCGAGCGGCGTCAGCGCATGCCGTACCGCGTTGCTCTGCCGGACGCTGGACACCAGGCCCGCGCGGCGCAGGACGGCGGCGTGTTCGCTCGCCGAGGAGAGCGAGACACCGGCGCGGTCGGCCAGTTCGGTGGTGGTCGGGTCGCCGCCGAGGGCCTGGAGGACCGCGGCCCGGGTGTGGCCGAGCAGCGGGGCCAGGCACCGCGGCGGACGCGAGGCGTCGTCGGACCCGCGTGCGCGGGCCGGATAGACGAGCGTCGGCGGCAGCGCGGCGTCCGCGAGGGCGACCGGGCTGCGGGCGAAGTACGACGGGACCAGGAGCAGCCCACGGCCGTCGAGGTGCAGGTCGCGGTCGACGGGGTACGCGACTTCGAGCACCGGCGCGTGCCATCGCATGGCCGGTCCGTACGTCCGCAGCATCGCCTCCGCGCCGCCGTGCCACAGCGCGTGCAGGCGCAGGGCCCGGTCGCTGTGCGTCCGGCGGCTGACGTGGGGCCAGTTGGGGCCGAGCGTCTCGTGGTGGTACGTCCGTACGCAGCGGGCGAGCCGGCGCAGCACCGCGGGCTCGCCGTCCGCCAGGGAACGGGTCCAGGGCGGCAGTGGGTTGCGGCCGCCCAGGACGGTGAGTTCGGCGCGCAGCCGGGTGCGCGACGTGGACATCAGCGCCTCCAGGCCGTGCTCGATCCCCGCCGCCGACTCCGGTGGGGTGAGGAAGTCCGGGAAGTACCCGCGCGGCGGTACGAGCGGCAGGAGCATCCCGAGCGATCGCCCGTGCCGGGCGCCGACCCCCGTGCGACGCCCGGCGGCGGCCAGGACCGGGTCGGGCCTGCTGTCCCGCAGGCGGTGCAGGCTCAGGACGGTCTCCCAGAGCGGATCGGCTCCGTCCGAGACCCGGGTGCGGACGAGGTCCGCGGCGGTGAAATGGACACGCAGCACTTGTGTTTCCCCCGATGCGTCGAGCGGTCGCCGATCCCCCGAACGGCGACACGGACGACGATCTCGACGCGGCGTGTCCCTGGCAAGCGGGGACGTGTCCCGCTGGGACGATGGGACGCCCGAATACGCCCTGCCTGCTATGTTCTGCCGCTGTGGGACGGACACCGGGGGCGAATTGATGAGTGAACGTCACCAACTGGGTGAACTCTTACAGGAGTTGAAGGAGCGCAGCGGCCGCAGCTACACCGCGCTCGCGAGCCGCACGGGCCTGAGCCGCTCCTCCGTACACCGCTACTGCCAGGGCCTGACCGTGCCCGCCAGCTTCGGCACGGTCGAGCGGATCGCGCGGGTGTGCGGGGCGGGGCAGGAGGAATTGGACAGCCTGTACGAGGCGTGGGCGCGGGCGGACGCGGCGGCGGGGGTGGGGGAGCGGGACGAGCGCGAGGAGGGTGAGCAGGGTGCGGAGGGCGAGCAGGGTGCGGAGGGTGAGGTCGCGGCTCCGCAACAGCCCGTACACGTGCGGAAGTTGAGCAGATTCGGTCTGCCGGGGCGACTACCCCGCCCGCGCCTGCGCACCATCCTCGTAGCCGCCCTCGTCATCGTGACAGCGCTGGTGAGCACCCTCACCCTCACCCTCGACCCGTTCTCGGGCTCGGACCCGGACCCCGCCCCGGGCGGAAGCGGAAAGGGCAGTGGCGGCCCACGCGGCGGCGGCACTTCGGGTCAGCGGGTCGAAGGACCGTACTGGGCCCTGGCGCCCAAGCCGCTCGACCGCGAGTTCTTCGGCGTCACGATGAACACCAACACCGGCCTCATGCCGGATTTCGACGTCAGCAGTGTCCGGCTCTGGGAGTCGGAAACGCGCTGGGCCCAAGTCGAGCCGGAAAAGGGAGAGTTCGACTGGGGGATCCTGGAGCGTTCGGTGCGTGGCGCCGAGCGCAAGCGCCTGCCCGTTCTGTTCGTCTTCGGCGGCACTCCCGGATGGGCGGCGCCCGGCGGCCCGAAGACCCCCTACTCGGACGACTCGCGCGCCGCGCCACCCGACGACCTGGCCGACTGGGACCGCTTCGTGGAGAAGGTCGCCACCCGCTACCGCTCCCGGATCGGGGCGTACGAACTCTGGGACCACGTGGGTGCCACCTCCCACTACGACGGGAACATGGCCACGCTGGCCAAGATGGTGCGCAGGGCCGCGGCCATCATCAAGCGCGCCGACCCGGAAGCGAAGGTGGCGTGCCCCTCCTTCGGGAATCTCTGGGAGCCCGCGGGCAGGGAGCTCCTTGAGGAGTTCGTACGCACCGGCGCCTACGAGTTCTGCGATGTCGCGGCGCTCAAGCTGCACCCGCGCAGGGCCGACGGCCCACCCGAGGAGATCATCGAGCTCGCTGCCAAGGCCGAGGGGATCTTCCGCAAGTACAGCGAGGGCTGGCGCATGTGGAACACCGGTCCCGGTGCGGAGATCGACGACGGGGCCAAACTCTCCGACCGACGCGCCAACGACTATGCCGTGCGCTTCTATCTGGTCGGTCTCTACAGCCGGAAGTCGTTCGTCGACCGGATGTACTTCTACGCCTGGGGCGGCAGGAACATTCCGCTGGTCGTCCAGCCCGTGGGCGGCCCGCCCACGGAGGCGGGCCGCCGTATCGGGCGGCTGCACGGGTGGCTCGCGGGTCGGCGGATCACCTCCTGCGGGCAAGGGCGCGGAGTCGGCCTCCCGGACGGCGTCTACGAGTGCGTGTTCCGGCGCGACAGGGACCGCGACCCCGGCACGGCGGGCCCCTGGTTCGCCGTCCGCTGGACCCAACACGGCCGGGCGAGCGGCGAGTTGGGCGAGGAGGCCCGCCTGCTGCGCCGGATGGACGGCAGCAGCGAGCGGGTTCGGCCGGGGGAACGGGTGGCGTACGGGGAGACGCCGGTGCTCGTGGAGTACCGGGCGTAGGCGGGGTGCGGAGCCGGGTGTGAACAGCCGGGTGCCCGGCCCCCGACGATCGAGGGCCGGGCATCCGGCTTGGCCGACCGGGTCACCCGGTCAACCGGTCAGGCCTTGGGGTTCTTGTGCCACTTGCCGTTCTTGCAGGTGTCCCAGCCCCAGTCGGACTGGCACACCACGACGCGGCCGTGGGTGATGTTGAAGTTGTCGCTGAACTTGGGGCCGTTGCGCGTCTGGCCCTTGCCCCTGCAGCGGCTGTCGCTGTTCCAGTAGTAGTTGTCCCCGTCGACGATCTGCCCAGTGGCGCGCTTGAACTGCATCTTGGCGTAGACGCTGTATCCGTTGCAGTCCTGGTCGTCGACGTACACCTTGACCTTGCCGGTCGAGCCCGCACCCTTCCACTTCCACGTGGCCTTCGCATAGCCCCACGAGGCGTTGGCCTTGGAGGTCGCCTTGACGCCGCGGGCATCCTGCCCGCCGAGGCCGTCCTGCGCCACCGCAGTCGCCATGCCGCCGGTCGTGAGCAGTACGGCGGTACCGATCCCCACAAGGGCCTTCTTGGCCACCAACATTTCTCTCCCCGATCCGCACCGAGTTGGTCGGGTCCGGTGCACCCCGCTGACTCACCCAAGGTCGCCGAGGTGGACGGGGGCGCACGAGGTGTTCCGGGCGTGCCCGAAACATGAGGGAGGGGCTTCTCAGGCGCCCCGCGCCGCGTCGACCTCCGCCACCAGCGCCGCCGCCTCCGCCGGAGGCATCCCCGCCGCGCACAGGAAGCTGACCGCCGCGGCCCGGCCGCCCTCCTCCGCCTCCAGGACGCCCTCGTTCACCGCCTCCATGAGGCCGAACATGGTGTTCTCCAGGACGTAGACGAGAGCCCGCGCGGGGAGCGGGGAGACGAACCTGCCCGAGTCCAGGGCGCGTTGGAGCATCTCCGTGCCCGCCGCGTGCACGGGGGCGAGGCGTTCGCGGATGCCCTCCATCGTGACGGCGCGCTGCGCGAGCGAGAGCAGCAGGCGGTAGCGGTCGGTGACGTGCCAGATGCTGAGCATCGCCGAGGCGACCGCCCGCGGCGGATCCTCGGCCGCGCTCGCGTACGCGGCGGAGTGCGCGGCCGTCACCGCGGCTACGGCCTCGTCGAGGATCGCGCCCACCAGGGCCTCGCGGCTCGGGAAGTGGCCGTACACGGTCCGGCGCACGACGCCCGCGGCGCGCGCGATCTGGTCCATCGTCGCGTCCGGGTCCCGGGTCAGCTCCGTGAAGGCGACGTCGAGGATGCGGCGGCGGTTGGCGTCGGCGCGGGCGGTCGCGGCGGTCGCGGGTGCGGCGGCCGCGGGTGCGGAGGGCGAGGGCGCGTCGGTCGCAGGCGGCGGCGTCGGCTTCGTACGGCTCATGAGGGCATTCTGCCGCGCGCACCCGCACTTGCACATCGGTGTGCAAGATGGCTCGTCGTCGCGTACATTGCACAGTGGCGTGCAATTGCACAGCGATGTGCAAGATCCTGAAACGAGGGGTGGACCCGATGCCTTTGCTGATCAAGGAGCCGGTCGAACGGATGGACCGGCCCTATGCCCGCCGCTGGTGGGCGCTGGCCGTCCTGTGTCTGAGCCTGCTGATCGCCGTCATGGCGAACACGGCGCTCACCGTGGCGGCCCCCGACATGACCCGTGACCTGGACCTGTCCAGCTCCGACCTGCAGTGGGTCATCGACGCGTACACCGTTCCGTACGCCGCGCTGATGCTGCTGCTCGGCGCGATCGGCGACAAGTACAGCCGCCGGGGCGCGCTCGTGCTCGGGCTCGTCGTGCTCAGCGCGGGCGCGGGGGCGGGCGCGCTGTCCGACAGCTCGACTGCCGTCATCGTGTCGCGCGCGGTCATGGGCGTCGGCGCGGCCATGATCATGCCCGCGACGCTCTCGCTGCTCGCGTCGACCTTCCCGCGCGAGGAGCGGGCCAAGGCGATCACCCTGTGGGCGGCGACGTCCGGCATCGCCATCGCGGCCGGGCCGCTGATCGCGGGCGCGCTCCTGGAGGACTACGGCTGGGCGTCGACGTTCCTCATCGACATCCCCGTGGCGGTCCTTGCCATCATCGGCGCGTTCGTCCTCGTACCGCCGTCGAAGGCCGCCGATCCCGGGCGGATCGACTATGTCGGCGGGCTGCTGTCCGTCGTCTGGATCGGTGCGCTCATCTACATGATCATCGAGGGTCCCGGCTTCGGCTGGGGCGCGAGCGCGGTGGCCGCCGCGGTGATCGCCGGGGTGGGGCTCGTGCTGTTCGTCGTGTGGGAGCTGCGGCATCCGCGGCCCGTTCTGGATGTACGGAAGTTCGCGCAGCGCGGCTTCTCGGGGTCGAACCTCGCCGTGGCGCTGTTCTTCGTCGCCGTCTTCGGCGCCTTCTACTACCTGACCCAGCACCTCCAATTCGTCCTGGACTACGACCCGTTGGAGACGGGTGTGCGGATGCTGCCGCTGGCGGGAGCGGTGTTCGTCGGCTCGGCGCTCACCGGTGTGCTCACTCCCCGCCTCGGCGCGAAGGTCATGGTGACGGCGGGCATGGTGGGCGGCACGACGTCGCTCGCGCTGCTGACGGCGACCTCCGCCACCTCCACGTACGCGGACTTCGTCGCGCCCCTCGTCATCCTCGGCCTCTCCCTCGGCTTCGCCGTCTCGCCGTGCACGGACGCGATCATGGGGGCGTTCCCCGAGTCGGAGCTGGGCGTCGGCGGCGCCGTCAACGACACCTCCCTCGAACTCGGCGGCTCCCTCGGCATCGCGGTCCTCGGCTCGCTCCTCGCCAGTTCGTACGCCAACGGGCTCGCGGACGAGACGAAGGGCTCCAAGCTGCCCGCGTCCGCCCTCGAACAGGCACAGGACTCCGTCGGCGCGGGCGGCGGCGTGGCCCAGGCGATCGGCACGCAGGCGCGACAGCTCGCCGAGAAGGCCGGGGCTCCCGGCACCTCGCCCGAGAAGGCGGCCCAACTGAAGGCGCAGGCGAGCGAACTCGCCCAGGGTGCCGAGCAGATGAAGCACGCGGTCAGCTCGTCCTTCTCGGACGCGGTGGCCCACACGAGCCTGGTGGGCGCGGTGATCCTCGGGGTGGGGACGGTGGTGGTGGCGCTGCTCCTGCCGAGGAAGGGCGAGGCGACGAAGCCGGACCGGGGCGCGGCGCCGACACCGGACGAGGCCGACTCCGCGACCGACCTTGCGAAGGAGCCGGTGGGCCGGGTCAGTTAGGCTCGAAGGAGTCATATTCGGCGCCTGACCTGCGCCGATGTCAGGAAGTCCGAGGGGGGAGTCCGCTATGGCGGCCAAGCCGGTGCGCGCGGCGGGCGGGGGCGCGTCGCCCCCGCCCCCGTGCCTGGCCTGCGGGCTCACGGACGGCTCCGTACCGCTGCCGGGCGGGGCCGTGCTGCGCACCGCGCACTGGGCTGTCGAGCACTGCGTGGGCCCGCTGGGCGTCGGCACGTTCGTCGTCAAGCCGCTGCGGCACGTGACCGGCGTGCACGAGCTGTCCGCCGAGGAGGCGGCCGGGTTGGGGCCACTGCTCGTGCGGGTCGCCGACGCCGTTCGTGCCGTCGTCGGCGACTGCGAGCAGGTGTACGTCTGCCTGTGGTCGCACGCCGGGCGCGTGCCCGGACACATCCACTTCGTGGTCCAGCCCGCCCGCACCGGCGACCTGGACCGGCATGCCGCGCACGGCCCCGCGCTGCAGGTGGCGATGTTCGCCGAGGGGGCGGGGCCGGACGCGGACGCGGTGGTCGAGGTCTGTGGGCGGATGCGGCGGGAGTTGGGGGAGGGTGATTCGTAGGTGACTCCGGGTCGGCGGTGGCTCCGGGGTGGCTCGGGGCGTCACGGGCCGTAGATCAGTGTCCAGCGCTGGTTCGGCCGTCCGTCGTAGTCGTTGGTCACGACGGGGGACTCGTTGGCGCCGCCCCAGCCGCGGTCGGGCTCCAGGGCGCGGCCGAAGAGGTTCGCGATCCGCTCGGGGTCGGCCGAGTGGGCCGGGTCGACGTACCAGAGCTGGTCCACGTTGGTGAAGGTGCGGTCGCAGTCCGACAGCCAGGTGGCCCAGCCTGCCGGGCCGTTCGCGTGGCCCGCGAGGCAGCGGCCGTCCCTGCGGGTCGCCATGTGATAGCGACCTCGGCCGTCCGCGATCAGGTCCCAGAGTTGGTAAGGCTCCGAGGTGCAGTTCCACACCCGCATCCGGTCGTCCCCGGGCGGCATGCCCATGCAGCGGCCGATGCCGTGGTTCCTGACCTGGAAGGGGCCGACCGCCGGTGCCGCGGGAGGTGCGGCGAGCTTCGGCTTCGGGGCTTCCGGCCGCGCGGCCTCCCCGCCCGGTGCGGCCGCCGCCGACGATGCGGGCAGTGCGGCCGCCACCAGGGCCACCAGGGCTGCGAGGGCCACGAGCGGTGCCCGGCGCGAGTGCGGAGTTGCCGGACGTGTGCGTGGAGATGTCATGGGGTCTCCCTGAGTGGTCCGAGTCATGAGCGTCCCCCGAAGTCACGACCGGGTGCCATGCTCGCCGGGACGGGACCGTTCCAGACAGGGGTTCGGTGTCAAACACCCCGTTCGGGTGCTGCGGGAGCCGCCGGTGTGATCTGGGTCAGCACGCACTCCCAGCGGCCGGACCGCCGCACGAAGACGTCCGTCGTCCACTCGTCCGCGTCGAAGCGCTGCCCCTGGTAGTGGGCGGTGTTCGTCACCCGGGCCGTGAACAGGGCGGTGTCGCCGTGGACGCGGATGCGGGCGGGGCCCACCCGGTCCATGGCCGAGTGGGTGAGTTCGCCGGATGCCACCACGGAGAGGAAGTCGGCCTTGGGGGAGACGCCCGACTCGGACACCATCACCCACTCGTCCGCCATGAAGCCGGCGATCCCGTCGGCGTCGTTCGCCACGATCGCCGCCGCCCAGCCCTCGGCGACGGCGATCAGTTCGGCGTGCGCGCGGTCGGTGTCGTTCACCGCACCAACGTAACCGCGGGGTACCGCTACCGCGCGGCGCCCGAGCTGTACGGGATCCGGACGACCGACTGGTTGCCCGTGCCGACCGTGCTGGACGCGTTCCCGATCGCGTTCCACACCTCGACCCGCACCGTGCCGCCCGCCATCGTCCCGTGCGCGCCCGTCGCCGACTTCAGGCCCTTGGCCTGCGTGTAATGCTCATAGCCGGGCACGGGATCGGTGGCGAAGTACTGATACGTCTCCGTACGCTCCCACGACCCGTCGCCCGTACGGTCGTAACTCACCCGCACCTGCTGCCCGTTGGCGACCGAAGAGCCCGCGTCGACGAACAGGTCGAAGTCCGTGGACCCGCCGTTGTACGTGCCGTTCACACCCGTCGCGGTGAAGGTCTGGGCCGCGTGCGGCGTGCCGTCGTGGTTGGCGCCGCCCGCCGAGGCGAGCGTGGTGGCCGCCGCGGAGCCCGCGGGCGCGCCGAGCGTGCCGCCGGGGCGCAGGTGCAGCGACGACGGCGTACCGGGGTCGGGGTCGCCGCCCCCGCCGCCCCGCGTCCACACCGCGACGTAGTCGACGGCCATCGCCCGCCCCGGCACGGTGGCCGGGACCGGCGTGGCACGCCCGGCGACCCCGTCCGGGAACGCGCCGCCCATCGCCACGTTCAGGAGGATGAAGTAGCCCGCGTGGTTCGTCATGTTGTTCCACGCCTCGGCGCCCACCCGGTTCTGGTCCACGCTGTGGTAGAGCTGCCCGTCGACGTACCAGCGCAGGACGTTGGGGCTGGCGGACCGGTCCCACTCGAAGCGGTACGTGTGGAAGGCGGACTGGCACGAGGCCCCGGGGCAGGCGCGGTTGGCGCCGATGCCGTTGGTCTCGTTGCAGGGGCCCCCGGGGTTCACGCCGCAATGCAGCACGCCCCAGACCGAGTTGATGCCGTTGACGTTCTCCATGACGTCGAACTCGCCGATGGACGGCCAGTTCCAGTAGTTGCCGCGGTAGGGCGCGCCGAGCGCCCAGAAGGCGGGCCAGTAGCCGAGCGCCTGCTCGCCGGTGACGTTCGGCATCTGGATGCGGCCCTCGATGGCGAGGGTGCCGCCCGTCGGCGCCTTGAAGTCGGCGCGCTTCGTCTCGATGCGGCCCGAGGTCCAGTTCCCGGAGCCGTCCCGCAGGGGCGTGATGCGCAGGTTCCCGTTGCCGTCCAGGCTCAGGTTGTCGGGGGACGAGGTGTAGTTCTGGATCTCGCCGGTGCCCCAGTTCCCGGGCCCGCCCGGGTAGTTGTGGCCGGTGTCGATCTGCCAGTTCGCGGCGGAGGGCAGCGAGCGGGCGGGGCCGTTGAAGTCGTCGCTCCACTGCAGGGTCCAGCCGGGGGCGGGGGGTACGTCACCCCGGGCCTGGCCCGGCGTCATCAGGGCGGCCATCAGGCCGACGGCGGCGAGTCCGGCGAGGAGGGGGGTGCGGTGTCTGTACCTGAAGAGGGCGTCGCGGAAGGTGGTGCTCATGGTGCACCTCCGGGCAGGGGACGGGGGTGAATTCCTGAGAGCGCTCTCAGGGTTTTGTAGTTGTGGACGGGGGTGCCGTCAATGGCTGTACGTCGTCAAGTTCCCGAAGCCACGGGGGAGTTGGCCGCGAGCCGTTCAGGGGGCGGCAATACGGTTGCACGGCACCCCCGCCGCCGCCCACGCTGAGAGACCGGAAATACCGGCGCCGCATGACCAGCGGCAAGCGTTGCGCGGAGAGGACGACCATGGACCAGGGGGACAAGGTGACGGAGATCGCGAAGGCGGGACCGTCCGACGGCGGAGGTGCCGACCTGACGCGCGTGAGCCAGCTCTTCGAGGAGTTCCTGGAGGCGGTCGCCCGCCCGCCCCGGACCAACGGCTCGGACCGCGACCTCACCGCCCGCCTCCGCGACCACCTCGGCATCGAGCCCGGCGACGCCCCCGTGGTCAAGGCCACGTACGCGGCGTACGACCACCCGAACGTCCACCTCGCCCTGGAGCACTGGTTCACCGCCGACTCACGCACGTACGAACTGATCGGCATGACGGGCTCCGACCACCGCAACCACTACGCGCTCTCGGAGATCATCGAATCCGCAGACCGCTACGACAAGTTCGTCATCGGCGCCGTCGACTACACCCACCTGCCGATCTCGCCGGACGACGAACTCGCCTGCGTGTCCTTCGGGTTCTACCTCGGCTCGGAGCGCACCGCCGACGGCGCCGAGGAGCGCTGCGTCGTCCTCCTTCGCGGCACGAGCGAGGACTACGGCCGCGAGAAGATCCAGCTCGAAGTCCTCGCCGCGTCCCGCGACACCGCCCGGCGGCTCATCGCGGGCATCGACGCGTTCCTGCGGGAGCACAACATCTACCGCGGCCAGGTCCTGTCCTTCGAGGGCGACGCCTTCGGCGAAGGCCTCGGCCCGTTCCGCTTCCACCGCCGCGCGGGCCTGACCCGCGACGGCATCGTGCTGCCCGACGGACTGCTCGACCGGGTGGAGCGGCAGGTCGTCGGCGTCGCCCGGCAGCGCGAGCGGCTGCGCGCGGCGGGCCAGCACCTGCGCCGCGGACTGCTCCTGTACGGCCCGCCCGGCACCGGCAAGACGCACACGATCCGCTATCTCCTCTCGGACCTGCCGGACTTCACCGTCGTCCTGCTGTCCGGCACCACCATCGGCGCCATCGGCCCGGCCTGCGCCCTCGCCCGCATGCTCCAGCCCGCCCTCGTCATCCTGGAGGACTGCGACCTCATCGCCGAGTCGCGGGACTACGGCGGCGGCGAACAGCCCCTGCTCTTCCAGGTGTTGAACGAGATGGACGGCCTCGGCGACGACGCCGACGTGGCCTTCCTGCTCACCACCAACCGCGCCGACCTCCTGGAGCCCGCCCTCGCCCAGCGCCCCGGCCGCGTCGACCTCGCCGTCGAGATCCCGCTGCCGGACGCCGTCGGCCGACGTCGTCTCCTCGATCTGTACGGCGGCGGGCTCGGCCTCGGCGACGAGGTCACGGAGGAGATCGTCGAGCGCACGGAGGGCACGACGGCGTCGTTCGCGAAGGAACTGGTGCGGCGCGCCGTCCTCATCGCGGCGGAGCGCGACGCGGACACGGCCGCTGAGGACATCCGTGCGGCGGTCGATGAACTCCTGTCGGACCAGGACCAGTTGACGCGGCGGCTGCTCGGCGTCGCGGGCGACGAGGACCCCGATGACCTGGAGGACGGGTTCGACGACGACGATGACGATAGCGACGGCGACGGTGGTGGCCGTCCACGCGGCCCGCGCCCCGGCCGCCTCGGTGAGAACGGCGGCGGGTTCTTCACGGCGGGGTCGTACCGTCCGATGCGGTGAGGTGACGGCAGGGCGGAGCGTCGGTCGCTCACCGCACCACCGGCCCCGCAGGGCCGTCGCGCCGCAGCAGCCGCGCGATCGCGGGCACGGGGAACAGCAGCAGCGCCAGGTTCGGGATCCACCACGTCGGGGACCAGTCGCCGCGCAGCGCCCAGAAGACGACCGCCTGCAGGCCCGCGGTGCTGGTGAGGGTGAGGGAGACCAGCATGAGGGGGCGCCAGGCGATCCGGTGCGGGCGGCCGTCGCGGCGCTCGCGGCGGCACAGGTACAGGGAGGCGAGCCCGGTCGCGCTCGCGGCGACGTCCAGCGGCAGGAACGAGTAGTTCCAGTCGCTCATCACCGGGTCGCCGTAGTCCTTGTACGCGTACTCGGCGGGGATCAGGGCGAGCAGCGCGGCGCTCCAGTACGCGAGGAAGCCGAGGTCGGTGACCAGCATGGCGATCTTGACGGCGGCGAGCCCATGAGTGTGCGGAAGGTCGGTGCGGGGCTTCGGTGGTGCCTGGGCCATCAGTGCTCCAGGCCCCCGCCCACGTACATGACCGCTACTCCCGCCACTATGAGCAGCGCGCCCGCGACCGTCGCCAGCCGCACGTTCTCGTCGAACAGGAGCACGCCGCCGGCCAGGGCGCCGACCGTGCCGAGCCCGGACCACACCGCGTACACGGGCCCGACGTGCAGGGTCTTGAGGGCCTGCGCGAGCATCACGAACGCGGCCGCGTAGCCCACGACCACCAGGATGCTCGGGCCGAGGCGGGTCAGGCCGTGCGAGGCGCGCAGCGAGAGGGTGGCGGCGATCTCGGAGACGATGGCCCCGGCCACCAGGACGATGCCCATCAGGCCGACTCCTTCGCGTTCGTCGTCGAGTTCGGTTTCGTCATCGCGTTCGATTTCGTCTGTCCGTCCGCGTACTGCTCGGTCAAGTCATGGACCAGGCGCCGTAGTTGGACGTGCTGTTCGCCCTTGGGGTCGGCGAGGCCGAGGAGGCGGGCGGTCCACCAGCCGTCGACGGCCATGCGGACGAGGGTGGCGACGCCGGGCGGCAGGCCGTCCCGCTCCAGGCGTTCCTGCCAGACCTGGTAGCGCCCCTGGAGGATGCCGAGCACCTCCGGGCCGTTGGCCGCCGCGAGGAGGGCGACGGGGACCGAGTCGGAAGGGGTGGACTCGCCCTCGGGGGCCTCGGGTGGGATCGAGGCGTCGAGCCACGCGCGGGCGTACGCGCCCGGTGGTGCGTCCGGTCCCGGCAGCACCTCCTCGAAGCGGTCCGCCAGGCGCTCGACCACGCCCTGCACGAGGGCCAGCTTCGTCGGGAAGTGGTAGAGCAGGCCGCCCTTGCTCACCCCGGCCTCGGCCGCCACCGCTTCCAGGCGGATGGCGTCCACGCCCTGCTTGACCAGGAGTCTCTCCGCCGCGTTCAGGAGCCGGTTGCGCACGCTTCACACCGTCTTTCGGTCGTCGCCGGGGCTTGAGCCGTAATTGATCTCTATTAGCGATCTTTACGTTTCCGAGTTTCCGACCGTCCGGACGGTCGAATGCAGGCTAGCATGGCGCATGACGTGGTGCGACGGGCATTCAGGGGGGGGCGCACGGAAAACGGAACGGTTAATTCTGGATTTCGTCACACCGGTTACGTCAAGAGATTGGTTGACGCTTTCGACGAAAGTTGTCTAAAGTCGCTGCCTGGCTGATTCGGTCGACGAATCCCGGCCAGAACTGATCATCAATCGGGGGCCTCATGTTCGAGTCATCTGCGTATTAACTCTCTGTGTTCACCGGTCGGCGGGCCCTGCGCGCCCGCTGCCCGCGGGGCTTCACGCTGCCCGCAGGGGCCGGTATCCGTCCAGGTCAAAGGCGACCTTTCCCGGTCCGCGGCGGCAGCGGCGGGCTCATGCACCGGTTCGCTCCCATGCTCCCGACACCCTCCGGCGGCGCTTGCGCCTGCCCGTTCCCAGGGGAATCCGGCGGCATGCAAAGTCCTGCGCGCATCCCTGAATCCCGGGCCGCTCGAACGCGCCCAATTCTTCACGGGAAGCGCCTGAATTCACAGAGGGAAATAAATGTTCAATGCATCGGAACCACCCGACCTCTTTTCTCGCTTCGCGGGCTATACCGCGGCATCCGACCTGATGAAGGCCGGTCTCTACCCCTACTTCCTGCCCCTGGCCGGGCAGGAGGGCGCGACCGTACGCAGGAGCGGACGGGAACTGATCATGTGCGGCTCGAACAACTACCTGGGCCTCACCGCCGACCCCCGCGTCCACGCCGCCGCCCGCGGCGCCCTAGAGCGGTACGGCAGCTCCAGCACCGGCTCCCGCTTCCTGAACGGCAACACCGATCTGCACGAGGAACTGGAGGCCGAGCTCGCCGACTTCCTCGGCAAGCCCGCCGCCGTCGTCCTGTCCACCGGCTACCAGGCCAACCTCGGCGCCCTCGCCGGACTGCTCACCGCCCGCGACTACGCCGTAGTCGACCGGGACGCGCACGCCTCCCTCGTCGACGGCGTCCGGCTCAGCGGCGCCAAGCTGCGCAGGTTCCCGCACAACGACGCCGAAGGCCTGCGCCGGACCCTGGAGCAACTGCCCGACGACGCCGCCCGGCTCGTCATCGTCGACGGCGTCTACTCGATGGAAGGAGACATCTGCGACCTGCCCGCCCTCACCGCGGTCTGCGCCCAGTACGGCGCGCGGATCCTGGTGGACGACGCGCACGGGCTCGGCGTCCTCGCGGGCGGCCGCGGCACCGCCGCCCACTTCGGCCTCACCGACCAGGTCGACCTGATAACCGTCACCTTCAGCAAGTCCCTCGCCTCGCTCGGCGGCGCGGTCGCCGGCAGCGAGGAGGCCGTCCACTACCTCAAGCACAAGGCCCGCAGCCTGATGTTCAGCGCCTCCATGACCCCGGCGAGCACCGCCGCGGCCCTCACCGCGCTGCGCATACTGCGCGCCGAACCGCACCTCACCACGGCCGTGCGGGCCAAGGCCGACCGCGTACGGCGCGGGCTCGCCGAAGCAGGCGTCGGCACCGGCGACAGCACCACGCCGATCATCCCCGTCCCGGTGCCCGACGCCCAGGGCACCCTCGCCATCTGGGAACGCCTGATCCGCGCGGGCGTCTACGTCAACCCGGTCCTGCCGCCCGCCGCCACGCCCCGGCTGCGCACCAGCTACATGGCCACCCACACCCACGACCAGCTCGACCGCGTCGTCGAAGTCCTCGGCGCTGAGCCGGAGTTGCGGCGCGCCGCCGAGCGGGTCGCCTCCTCGGCGAGCGCGGCGTGAACCTCTCGGCCGCCGGGGGGCGTTCGGGCCGTCCGGGCCGCTCGGTCCGTTCGGGACACGTCGATGCCGCCCGGCCCGCGGACGCCGACCCCGCGGGCCCGGCACTCGCCCTCGTCGCGGCTGCGGGCGCGGGCGGGGTGTCCGCCGTGGCCTGCCTCGCCCCGGCGGGCGGGGTCGACTTGCCCCGGGGCACTCTGCTCGCCTGGGGCCTCTCGCTCGCCGTGGGCGCGGTTCTCGCGCGCCGCGGTGGCCGCGGGTGGCGTGGCGGTGACCCTCGCCCCGGGGTCGCCGCCGCGTTGCTCGTTCTCGGTACGGCTTTGCTGTGCAGCGGCGCCGGGGGAGTGGCCGTGGGGGCCGTGGTGGCGCTTTGTGGGTGCGCCGGGGCGGCCGCGTTCGCGGCGGTCCGGGGTGTGTACGCCGCCTCGGCCGCCGTCGGTCTGCCCTCGGCCGCCCTGGCCGTGGCCTCCCTCGCGACGGGCGGTCTTGCCGCCGCCTGTTGGCTGCCGCAGGCGCGCGGGGCGGTGGGGGCGTTCGCCTGTGCGGCGGGGCTGTTGTGCCTTGCCCGCACGGTGCGTACTTCCCTGCCGGTCGGGTGAGTTCTCACGGGGGCTTCGCCCCCTTGCCCCCCTTTTCGCCGCTTCGCGGCTCGTCCTCAATCGCCGGACGGGCTCATACCTGCCGGCTGAACGCGGCTCGGTACGCGCCGAGCGGCTGAACGCGGCTCGGCACGCGCCGACCACCGAACACCGACCTGTTAGCCGCGACCACCCAAGGAGCCGCCACATGTCCCGTATACGCCTCGCCGCCCGTGCCCTGCGTCTCGCGCTCAATCGGGCGCACGCCGATCCGACTGCGGACTACGACGCGGCCAGTTCTGACTACGACACGTTCTTCAGCCCCGTCATGGGGGGACACTCCACCGCCGCGCTCGACGAGGTACCCATCGCGCCCGGTGACAGCGTCGTCGAACTCGCCTGTGGTACCGGGCACTTGACGGCTGAGATCATACGAAGGCTCGACGGCCGGGGCGTCGTGCGGGCCGTCGACAAGTCGCCCGGCATGCTGGACGTCGCCAAGAGGAAGGTGCACGCGCTCACCGCGGGCACGCCCGGGGTCGGCGTCGAGCTGTCCGTGGGGGACATGGACTCGTTCATCCGCGGGCTTCCCGACCGCAGCGCCGACCTGGTCGTCGTCGGCTGGGCGATCTGCTACACCAAGCCGCCCAAGCTGCTCGCGGAGATCGTGCGGGTGCTGCGGCCCGGCGGGCGCGTCATGGTCATCGAGACGCGGGCCGACGCCCACCAGGCGCTCACCGAGGGCCTGGAGAAGGTCTTCGCCGACGACCCCTCGCTGCTCACCAGCCTCATCAGGGTGGCGCTGCCGAAGAACGCGGCGACGGTGGCCCGCTGGTTCGGCAAGGCGGGCCTGACCGTCACCGGGCAGCGGGACGGCGCCCAGGTCATCCCGGCCCACACGCCCGCGGCCGTCCTGGAGTGGGTGCAGCGCTCGGGCGCGGCGGCCGGGTTCAAGACGGCCGTGGACAACGAGCGCGAGCAGCTCGTCCTCGACCGCGTCGAGGCAGGGCTCGCCGAACTCCTCGAGAAGAAGGGCGCGTTGGAGATCCAGCACACCTTCGTCGTGGTCACCGGCGCCAAGCCCGTCACGCCCCGCGCCCGGCACGGGGCCCGCGCCGGCGAGGAGGCCGGCGTCGCATGACGAACCCGACCAGGGCCGCCGATCCGCCCGCGCCGACGCCGCCGGGCGACGGCTCCCGGGTGCCGCCAGGCGCGGCGCGCGGCGCCGTCCAGCGGGCGCTGCACCGCTTCGCGGAGAGGCTCGCCAGGCGGCCCAAGACCGTGATCCTCGCGTGGGCGGTGCTCATCGCGGTGTGCACGCCGTACGCGATGGGGCTCGACGACGCCCTCACCGACCAGGGCGCGTCCAAGGTCGTCCCCGGCACCAGCAGCGCCCGCGCCGACGAGCTGACGAAGAAGGCCTTCCCGCACCGCTCGGAGCGGGAGGTGACCGTCGTCGTCGAGGCGCCCGACGTGCGCGACGGCGAAGTGCGGTCCCTGTTCGCCCAGTTGGACGCCCGGCTCGCGAAGCTGCGCGCGGACGGCGAGGTGGAGCGCACGTCGTCCGCGTACACGCTGTACCGCGACGCGACCGCCGCCTTCCTCACCGGCGTACGCGACCGCGCGCGGGCGGCGGCGGACGACCCCGCCGGGCAGCGCGCCTTCGTCGACCGCGAGGTGGCCGCCGAACGCGTCCCCGCCGCGCTCGCCGCACCCGCGCGCGAGGCCGCGACGGCGCCCGACGCGGCGGCCGTGCCCCGCGTCGCGGGCAAGTTCGCGGCGGACACCGACTGGCGCGACTTCCCGCTGCCCGTGCCGGGCGACGCCGTGGCGCGGCTGATCTCCGGCGACGGCAAGTCCGCGCTCGCGTCGGTCAGTTACACGGACAAGGCCGGTGCCGACCCCGACGTGGAGTGGCTGCGCGACACCGCCCGCGACCTGCTCGCCGAAGGCGGCGGCAGCGCCAAGGGCGCCGAGGTGCACGTCACCGGAGAGCTCGCGCTCATCCACGACACGTACGAGAAGGCCGAGGCGGACAACTCGCTGATGGAGTCGGTGGCGTACGTCATCATCTTCGTCATCCTGCTGGTGTTCTTCCGCGCCCTGGTGCCCGCGGTCCTCACGCTGGCCGTCATCGGCCTGTCCATGAACGTCAGCCAGGCGGGGCTGCACGCGCTGGGCGAGCATGTGACGCTCACTCAGTTCACCGTCACCATCATGACGTTCGTGATGCTGGGCGCGGGCGTCGACTACAGCATGCTGCTGTCCTCGCGCTACCGGCAGGAACGCCTCGCCGGACGCGATCCGAGGGAAGCCGCCGTGCACGCCACCGTGCACGCGGGCGAGAGCATGCTGCTCGCCGCGGGCGCGGTGGCCCTCGCCTTCGGCGCGACGCTGCTCTCGCCCGTGGACTGGATCCCGCCGCTCGGCTACGGCGGGCTCATCGGCATCCCCATCGTGCTCGCCGCCGCGCTCACCCTCACGCCCTGCCTGCTCGTGCTGCTCGGCGACCGCTTCTTCGCGGTGGGCCGCGGGCCGCTCGCCGACCTCGAACACACCGGCGCGATGGGCAGACACCTGCGCCGCACCGCCGAGTTCGCGCGCCGCCGCAAGGTGTGGATCGTGGTGGCGTTCCTCGCCGCGACCATCCCCTTCGCGCTGCTCGTCGCGGGCAACCGCTCGACGTCCGACCCGGTCGCGCTGAGCCCGGCGACCGACTCCCGCGAGGGCTTCGAGGTCGTCGCGGACCAGTGGGGCGACGCCGCCGTCATGCCGACGATCGCCGTCGGCCGCGCGGACCCCGGCGTCGTACGCGACGGCGTCCTCACCGCCGAAGGGCGGCAGGCGGTGTCCCGGCTCACCGAACGCCTGAACGCCGTCCCCGGTGTCGCGTCCGTGGACTCGGCCACCCACCCCTTCGGCAAGCGCTGGTCCGACGGGCAGCTCGCCGACGCGGGCCGCCCCCTCCTCGACGACTACGTCTCCCGCGACGGCACCCTGCGCTTCGTCGTCGCCCTCGACGACGATCCGTACGCGAAGGAGGCCGCCGCCACGGTCAGCCGCCTCGAACGCGTCACCGAACAACAGGGCGGCGGGGTTGCCGAGTTGGAGATCGGCGGCACCACGCAGGTCGACCGGCAGTACGGGAACGCGCTCAGCTCCAGCTTCTGGCAGATGGTCGCCCTCGTCAGCGTCGGCGTCTTCGTGATGCTGATGTTCACGCTGCGCTCGCTGCTCGTACCGCTGCGGCTGATCGCCACCATCATGCTCAGCAACGTCTGGGCCGTCGGCCTCACCGTGCTGATCTTCCACCACTGGCGCGGCGAGGCGATCATCGACGATCTGCCGATCTTCCTCACCGTCCTGATGATGGGGCTCGGCATGGACTACGAGATCTTCCTCGTCACCCGCGTCCGCGACCTGCTGCGCAGCGGTCTGTCGCAGGAGGAGGCCACGATGCGGGCCGTCGTCGACACCGGGCGCGTCATCAACGCGGCGGGCCTGGTGATGGCGGGCAGCCTCGGCACGATGGCGCTCTCGTCCACGCTGATGCTCCAGGAGTACGGCGCCGGGCTCGGGCTCGCCGTGCTGCTCGACGCCACCGTCATCCGCATGCTCTTCGTCCCGGCCACCCTGCTGCTCCTGCGCAAGTACAACTGGTGGCTGCCCAGCTTCGGTGTGCGCGGGCGCCGCCTCGACAAGGTGCCGGCGGGGTGACGCGCATGACGCTGGAGATCCACGACGAGCCGGGCACCCCGGGATCCGGCACCCCCGCACCCGGGGCGCCCGAGCCCGGCCCGGCCCGCCCCGGCAGGCTCGACCGGCTGCGGCTGCACCACGCCGCGTACCCGGTGACCTCGGCCGCCGCGCTGTTCGCGGTGCTCGCGGCGGTGCGCGTCGCCGGGGCCTTCACCTTCGTGGTGATGGTCCTGTCCGTGGCGCTGAGCGCGGCGGTGCTCCTGGTCCTTCCGCGCACGGACTGGGCCGCCGCCGGGGTGCGCCGGTCCGCCCTCGTGCCCGCCGTCCTCGGCACCGCCCTGGTGGCCGTCGTCTACGGCCAGACGTTCCTCGCCACCCGTGACGCCTTCGGCGACGGCGACGACAACTGGACCACGTGGATGCCCAAGCTCTTCGAAGGCATGGTGCCGGGGGCGCCCTGGGCCGACGTGGTCGCGATGGTCCTCGCCCTCGGCGTGCTCGTGCCGCTGGTCGAGGAGGTCTGCTACCGCGGCGTCCTGTACCGCGCCGTCGAGGTCCGCTGGGGCGGCTACGCGGCCGTGGTGACCACGGCGGCCGGCTGGGCGGCCGTCCACGTCGGCGACTACGGCCTCAACCCCTTCAACCTGAAGGTGCTCTGTGGGCTGCTGCCCTCGGTGTTCCTGATGGGCCTCGCCCTCGGCGTCTGCCGCGCCGTCACCGGCTCCGCCCTCGCCTGCGCCGCCGCACAGGGCGTCTGCAATCTGCTGCTGCTCGGGGCGGCGGCCGCGTGGCTGTGACGGCCCTGCTGCTCGACGTACTGAACCGCCGCACCGAACCGCCGTACCTGAACTGCCCACCCGCACCACAACTGCCACCACAACTGACGCCACAACTGACAACTGACAAGGACGAGTTGATGCCACGACGCCTGTTCACCTCCGAATCCGTCACCGAAGGCCACCCCGACAAGATCGCCGACCGGATCAGCGACACCGTCCTCGACGCCCTGCTGAGCGCCGACCCCACGGCCCGCGTCGCCGTGGAGACCATGATCACCACGGGGCTCGTGCACCTCGCGGGCGAGGTCACCACCACCGCGTACGCCCCCATGCCCCAGCTCGTCCGCGACGCCATAGTGGAGATCGGCTACGACTCATCGGCGAAGGGCTTCGACGGCACCTCCTGCGGGGTCTCCCTGTCGATCGGCGCGCAGTCGCCCGACATCGCGCAGGGCGTGGACACCGGCGGCGCGGGCGACCAGGGGATGATGTTCGGGTACGCCACCGACGAGACGCCGTCGTACATGCCGCTGCCCATCCAGCTCGCGCACCGCCTCGCCCGGCGCCTCACCGAGGTCCGCAAGAACGGCTCGGTGCCGTATCTGCGCCCGGACGGCAAGACCCAGGTGACCATCGAGTACGAGGGCAGCCGGCCTGTACGTCTCGACACCGTCGTCGTCTCCTCCCAGCACGCCGCCCACATCGACCTCGACGCGCTGCTGCTCCCCGACATCCGCAAGTTCGTCGTGGACCAGGTCCTTGAGGAACTGCGGGAGGAGGGCACCGAGTTGGGCACCGAGGGCTACCGGCTCCTGGTGAACCCGACGGGCCGCTTCGAGATCGGCGGCCCGATGGGCGACGCGGGCCTGACGGGGCGGAAGATCATCATCGACACGTACGGCGGGATGGCGCGGCACGGCGGCGGCGCGTTCTCCGGCAAGGACCCCTCCAAGGTGGACCGTTCGGCGGCGTACGCGATGCGCTGGGTGGCCAAGAACGTGGTCGCCGCGGGGCTCGCGCGGCGCTGCGAGGCGCAGGTCGCGTACGCCATCGGCCGCGCGGAGCCGGTGGGCCTGTTCGTGGAGACCTTCGGCACCGCGACGGTGTCCCAGGCGCGCATCGAGCAGGCCATCACGGACGTCTTCGACCTGCGCCCGGCCGCGCTCATCCGCGACCTGGACCTGCTGCGGCCGATCTACGCGCAGACGTCGGCGTACGGACACTTCGGCCGTGAACTGCCGGACTTCACCTGGGAACGCACGGACCGGGCGGACACGTTGCGCGCGGCGGCGGGGGGCTGAGGTGGTGTCAGAGATCCGGCAGGTGCCGGGACTTGATGTGGACTCCGGAGCGATACCCGTGCCGGAGCTCGACGTGGCGTTCGGAGCGCCCGCCGCCCGGATCGCCGTCACCGGCTCCCTCGCGACCGACCATCTCCTCACCTACCCGGGCCGGTTCACCGAGCAGCTCGTCCCCGACCGGCTCGACCGCGTGTCCCTCTCCTTCCTCGCCGACGAACTGGAGGTGCGGCCCGGCGGCGTGGCCGCCAACATCGCCTTCGGGCTCGGGCGCCTCGGCCTGCGGCCGTTCCTGGTGGGCGCCGCCGGGCGGGACTTCGCCGAGCACGCGGCCCGGTTGCGCGCGGCGGGCGTCGACACCCTGGGCGTCCACATCAGCGAACGCCGCCACACCGCGCGCTTCGTCTGCACCACCGACCGCGACCAGAACCAGATCGCCACCTTCTACGCCGGCGCGATGGCCGAGGCCCACACCATCGACCTCGCCGCCCTCGCCCCGCGCGCGGGCGGCTTCCTGCTGGTCCACATCGGCGCGGACGACCCCCGCGCGATGCTCCGCCACACGGCGTCCTGCAAGGCCATGGGCGTCCCGTTCGCGGCGGACCCCTCCCAGCAGCTCGCCCGCCTCGACGGCGAACAGACCCGCCAACTCGTCGACGGCGCGAGCCTGTTGTTCACCAACGCGTACGAGGCGAGCCTGCTCCTCAAGCACACCGGCTGGACCGAGGACGAGGTCCTCGCCCGCGTCGGCTCCTGGATCACCACGCTCGGCGCGGACGGTGTGACCGTCGCCCGCGCGGGCGACGCACCGCTGCGGCTGCCCGCCGTGCCCGCGCGCACCATCGCCGACCCGACGGGCGCGGGCGACGCCTTCCGTGCCGGCTACCTCGCGGGCGTCGTACGGGGATGGCGGGCCGAACGCTCGGCACGGCTCGGCTGCGCGCTGGCCTCGCTGGCGCTGGAGACGGTGGGCACGCAGGAGTACGAGGCCTCACGCGTACGCGAGGCCGTCGCTTGCTTACCTTTTGGTGAGTACCTCACAAAATAGTAGGTACTTGTTACGAGGGGTGTGTCGATCAACGATGGACGCATGGCAACCACGACGAAGTCGGAAAACTCCGCGAACCCCACGACCACCACCCCCACCACCACGCCCGTCACCGTGATCGGCCTCGGCGCCATGGGCCAGGCCCTCGCGGGGGCCTTCCTCAAGGCCGGTCATCCGACGACGATCTGGAACCGTACGGCGGGCAAGGGCGATGACCTGGTCGCCGGGGGCGCGACGCGTGCAGCGACCGCGGCGGAGGCGGTGCGCGCCGGTGAGGTCGTGGTCGTGTGCGTCGTCGACTACGACGCCTCCCAGTCGATCCTGGAACCCCTCGCCGCCGACCTCGCCGGGCGCGTCCTGGTGAACGTCACCTCGGACTCCCCGGAGCGCGCCCGCGAGGCGGCCGAGTGGGCGGCGGGGCACGGCATCGCCTACCTCGACGGCGCGGTCATGATCCCGACCATCATGATCGGCACCCCGGAGGCGCTGATCTTCTACTCCGGTGACGAGTCCGCGTACAAGAAGCACGAGGACGTGCTCAAGTCCCTGGGCGGCCAGTCCGCGTACGTCGGCGCGGACCACGGCCTCGCCGCCGTCTACGACCTGTCCATGCTCGACTTCTTCTGGACGTCGATGTCCGGCCTGGTGCACGGGTACGCGCTCGCCGCCAAGGACGGCGTTCGGGCCGAGGCCCTCGCCCCGTTCCTCAAGGCCCACATCTCGCTGCTCGACCTGGTGATCGACGAGACGGCGAAGGAGATGGACGGCGGCGAGTACCCGGGCGCCGAGGGGAATCTGGCCGTGGAGCTGGCGGGCGTCGAGCACATCCTGCACGCCGCGGAGCGCCGCGGCCTGGACGTCTCCGTGCTGCGGGGCGTGCGGGACGTGGCGAAGCGGGCGGTGGACCTCGGGCACGGGGCCGACAGCTGGACGGCTGTCGTGGAGGGCGTCCGCAACCCCGCGTGACGTCTTGGCCGCCTGGCCCCTGACCCCGGACAGGAACTTGCCCGGACAGGAAATGTCTTGGACTCCGGCCCTGGCGTTGACGCCGACGTCAAGGATTACCGTCGAGGCATGCGAATCGGCGAGCTCGCGCGGCGCGTGGGAACCACCACGCGGACGCTGCGCTACTACGAGTCGCGCGGGTTGCTGCCCGCGCGGCGCGACGGCAACGGTTATCGCGCGTACGGCGACGACGACGTACGGCTCCTTGAGCAGATCAGGACCTTGCAGGACTTCGGGTTCGAGCTGGAGGAGACCCGGCCGTTCGTGGAGTGTCTGCGGTCGGGGCATCCGGCGGGCGATTCGTGTCCGGCGTCCGTCGCCGTCTACCGCCGCAAGCTCGGTGAACTCGACGCGCTGATCGGCGAGTTGAGCGCCGTGCGGGCGCAGGTGGGCGCGCAGTTGGCGCGTGCCGAGGAGGCGATGGCGGGGCTCGCCGCCGACGCGGGGGCGGCTCCGGGTGGTCCGGAGCCGCGGTGCGAACTGAGGGGTACGGCATGAGCGTGATGAAGGCGGACGGGCTGGGCGAGGTGACCGACGGGGACTTCGGGTTCGAGGTCCTGGGGGTGGACCGGCCGGTCCTGGTGCAGTTCACGGCGGAGTGGTGCGGGCCGTGCCGGCAGCTCACGCCGGTCCTCGGCGAGATCGCCAGGGACGAGGCGGAACGCCTGAAGGTGGTGCGGCTCGACGTGGACAGGAACCCGGAGACGACGGTGGCGTACGGGGTCCTGTCGACGCCGACGCTGATGGTGTTCCGCGACGGGGAGCCGGTGTGGCAGAGCGTGGGCGCGCGGGCGAAGCGGCGGCTGCTCACGGACCTGGAGGGCGCGGGCGTGCTCTGAGCGCCGTGCTCTGAGCACGGCGGGCGCCCGAAACGGGCGCGCGAATGGAGAAAAGCCCCGGACGCATTGACGTCCGGGGCTTTTCTCTGCGTATATTGGATTCTTTCGCGAAGCCCTGCCCAAATGCGTACTCGAATGCGCAAGGGGGCAACGCGGGAATCTGTATAAGAGCACTGTAACTGGCGAGGGGCTGAATTGTCAACCGAGGAATTGCGGGAAGAGCAGCAATTCGTCTCCGGGCTGTACGCGCGCCTCGACGCGCTGCGCGAGGAGGCCGAGTCCACCGTGCAGGCGTCATTGGCGCAGGTGGGGAACGGTCTGCAGGCGCGTCTGGAGCGCGATGTCATGGTGGCCGAGCAGTCCGGGGTGCTCGCCGCCCTGGACGCGGGCGAGAACGGTCTCTGCTTCGGACGCCTTGAATTCCGTGACGGGCGGGATCACCGCATCGGGCGCATCGGAATCCGCGCGTCCGACACCGAGCGCACTCCGCTGGTGATCGACTGGCGTGCGGAAGTGGCGCGGCCCTTCTATCTGGCGACCGGCCACACCCCGATGGGTCTGCGCAGGCGCCGGCACATCACCACCGAGGGCCGAGAGGTCACGGCCCTGCACGACGAGATCCTGGACCTCACCGACACCACCCGCACCGGCCATGAGGCCGCGGACGCCGACGAGGTGCTGCTCGCGGCCCTCGACTCCGCGCGCACCGGCCGCATGCACGACATCGTGCAGACCATCCAGGCCGAGCAGGACCGCATCATCCGCGCCCCGCACCGGGGTGTGCTCGTCGTCGAGGGCGGGCCCGGCACCGGCAAGACGGTCGTGGCGCTGCACCGCGCCGCGTTCCTGCTGTACGCGCACCGGGAACTGCTCGCCAAGCGGGCCGTCCTCGTCGTCGGCCCGAACCCGGCCTTCCTCGGCTACATCGGCGAGGTGCTGCCCGCGCTCGGCGAGACCGGTGTGCTGCTCGCGACGCTCGGCGAGCTGTTCCCCGGGGTGACCGCGACCGGCACCGACTCGGCCGCGGCGGCCGAGGTCAAGGGGCGGGCCGGGATGGCCGACGTGCTTGCGCGGGCGTTGCGGGACCGGCAGTTGCTGCCCGAGCCCGGTGCGCCGCTGATCATCGAGCACGACGACGGCGACCTGATCCTGGACTGGGAGATCGCGTACGAGGCGCGGGCCGCCGCGCGCGAGGCGGACCTGCCGTACAACCTGGCGCGGCCCACGTTCGCCTTCCACGTCATCGACGCGCTCACCCGCCAGCTCGCCGAACGCATCGGCCACGACCCGTACGGCGGGCCCAACTTCCTCGGGCCCGACGACATCGCCCAGCTCGGCAAGGGTGTCGCCGTCAGCGCCGAGGTGCACGCGGCCCTGGAAGAGCTGTGGCCCACGCTCACGCCGGAGCGCTTCGTCACGGATTATTTGGCCGAGCCCGCGCACCTGTCCGCCGAGGACGCCGCCGCGATCCGGCGCGCCCCGGGGGCCGCGTGGACCCCGGCCGACGTTCCGCTCCTCGACGAGGCCGCCGAACTGCTCGGCAAGGACGACAGCGCGGCGCGGGCCCGCGCGGAGGCGGAGCGGCAGCGGTCCGTCGCGTACGCGCAGGGCGTGCTCGACGTCTCGTACGCCTCCCGCACCTACGAGTTCGAGGACAAGGACGACGAAGATGCCGAGGTACTCCTCGCGCACGACATCATCGACGCCGAGCGGATGGCCGAGCGCCAGGAGGAGGCCGACCACCGCAGTGCCGCCGAGCGGGCCGCGGCCGACCGGACCTGGGCGTTCGGCCACATCATCGTCGACGAGGCGCAGGAGCTGTCCGCGATGGCGTGGCGGCTGTTGATGCGGCGGTCGCCGACGCGGTCCATGACCCTCGTCGGCGACCCGGCCCAGACCGCCGAGTCCGGCGGGGTCGGCTCCTGGCAGGACATCCTCACTCCGTACGTCCAGGACCGCTGGGAGTACGCCCGCCTCGGCGTCAACTACCGCACGCCCGCGGAAATCATGGACGTCGCGGCGGAGGTCCCGCGCGCCGCCGGGGTTCCCGGCTTCGAGCCCCCGTCGTCGGTACGGTCGACCGGGGTGCGGCCGTGGGCGCGGAGGGTGGACGATCTCGCGGCGGCGGTGGCTGAGGCGGTGTCCGCTGACGCGGTGTTTGGGGGCGGGGTGTCCGCGGACGCGGGGTCCGAGGAGAGCGCTGCCGTGGGGCGGCTCGCCGTCATCGCCCCGCGCGAACTCCACGCCGTCCTCGCGGGCAAGCTCCCCGACGTCCCGCCGCCCGGCGCAGGCGTCGACCTGACGCGGCCCGTCGTCCTCCTCGACCCCCGCGAGGCCAAGGGCCTGGAGTTCGACACGGTGCTGGTGGTGGAACCCGCTCTGTACGGCACGAGTGACCTGTACGTCTCCCTGACCCGGGCCACACAGCGCCTGGGCATCCTCCACACCGGGCCCCTGCCCTCGGCGCTGACGCCGCTGCACCAGCCCACCCGCTGACGCGGCGGGACTTCCCACCCGCCCGCCCGTGACGGCAAACGGGTGGGCGGGTGGGAGATTCCCGCCGCGGTAGCGGCGGGCACCGCCCACGGACCCGCAGACGAAGACGGCTAGGCCGGGCGCAGCCACACCGTGGCGAGGGGCGGCAAGGTGAGGCGCAGGGAGGCGGCACGCCCGTGTGCGGGGACGGCGTCCGGCTTTAGGGTGCCGGGGTTGCCGACGCCACCTCCGCCGTATCGGACGGCATCCGTGTTCAGGACCTCCTGCCACGCGGCGTACTCCTCCGGCACCCCCAGCCGGTAGGCGCTCCGCACCACGGGCGAGAAGTGGGACACGGCAAGAAGCGGCCAGCCCTCCGTGTCGTAGCGCAGGAAGGCGAAGACGTTGTCCTCGGAGGCCTCCCCGTCGACCCAGGCGAACCCGCCGGGGTCGGTGTCGCGCTGCCAGAGCGCGGGCACCGCCCGGTAGGTGGCGTTGAGGTCGCGGACGAGGTCCCGAACCCCCCGGTGATCGGCCTCGGCCCCGTACGCGGGGTCGAGCAACCACCAGTCGGGCCCATGCCCCTCCGACCACTCGGCGCCCTGCGCGAACTCCTGCCCCATGAAGAGGAGTTGCTTGCCGGGGTGGGCCCACATGAATCCGAGGTAGGCCCGGTGGTTGGCCCGCTGCTGCCACCAGTCGCCGGGCATCTTCGAGACCAGCGACTGCTTGCCGTGCACCACCTCGTCGTGCGAGATCGGCAGGACGTAGTTCTCGCTGTAGGCGTACACCATCGAGAACGTCATCTCGTGGTGATGGAACTTGCGGTGCACCGGCTCCTTGGACACATACCCCAGCGAGTCGTGCATCCAGCCCATGTTCCACTTCAGCCCGAAGCCGAGGCCGCCGAAGCCGCCGGGCCCGGTGTGGTGGGTGGCCCGCGTCACCCCGTCCCAGGCAGTGGACTCCTCGGCGATGGTGACGACGCCGGGGCAGCGCCGGTACACGGTGGCGTTCATCTCCTGGAGGAACGCCACCGCGTCCAGGTTCTCCCGCCCCCCGTGCTCGTTCGGGCTCCACTCACCGTGCTCACGCGAGTAGTCGAGGTAGAGCATCGAGGCGACGGCGTCCACCCGCAGCCCGTCGATGTGGAACTCCTCGCACCAGTAACTGGCGTTGGCGACAAGAAAGTTGCGGACTTCCTTCCGTCCGTAGTCGAACTCCAGGGTGCCCCAGTCGGGATGCGCCGCCCGCGCCGGGTCCTCGTGCTCGTACAACGGCCGCCCGTCGAACTCGGCCAGCGCCCAGTCGTCGCGCGGGAAGTGCGCGGGCACCCAGTCCATGAGGACGCCGATGCCGGCCCGGTGCAGGGCGTCGACGAGGTACTTGAAGTCGTCGGGGGTGCCGAGACGGGCGGTGGGCGCGTAGAACCCGGTGACCTGGTAGCCCCAGGACCCGCCGAAGGGATGCTCGGCGACCGGCATCAGCTCCACGTGCGTGAAGCCCAAGTCGGCTACGTACGCAGGAAGTTGATCGGCGAGCTGCCGGTAGGTGAGACCGGGGCGCCACGACGCGAGATGCACCTCGTACACCGAGAACGGCGCCTCATGAACGGGTACGTCACCACGCCGCCGCATCCACTCCCCGTCCCCCCACGCGTGGTGCGAGACGTCGACGACGGAGGAGTTGGCGGGCGGCACCTCGGTGCGGCGCGCCAGCGGGTCCGCGCGGAACGTCATGCCGCCGTCGGGCCGCGTGATCTGGAACTTGTACAGCTCACCCGCGCCGACCCCCGGCACGAACAGCTCCCACACACCGGTGCCGCCGAGCGAACGCATCGGGAAACCGCTGCCGTCCCAGTAGTTGAAGTCCCCGACGACCCGCACGCCCTGGGCGTTGGGCGCCCACACGGTGAAGCGGGTGCCGGTCACGCCCTGGTGCGTCATCGGCCGCGCGCCGAGCGCGTCCCACAGCCGCTCGTGCCGCCCCTCACCGATCAGATGCAGATCGAAATCACCTACGGAGGGCAGGAATCCGTACGCGTCCGGGACCTCCTGCAGCGCCTCTTCGTACGCGACGCGCAGCAGGTAGCCATCCGGCACGGCGCGCAGCGGCACCACCGAGGAGAAGAACCCGCCGCCGTCATCGATGAGCTCGGCGCGCAGCTCACCGGCGACGACGGTCACGGCGCGCGCGTACGGGCGCAGCGCGCGGAAGGCGACGCCGTCCGGAGTGAGATGCGCGCCGAGCACGCCGTGCGGGTCGTGATGCGTCCCGGCGAGCAGCCGCGCACGGTCTGCCTCCGGCACGGGGGAGCGGGGCGGGGACGCCGCCCGCCCGGGCGTCGCCCCATCCGCGACGGCGGAAGCCGCCCTGGCCTTCGGCACGGCAGCAGCAGCGATCTTCTTCCCGCCACCGACCGCTTTCCGGGGCGCGTTGGCGGCGGCCGCCGCAACCTCGGCCTTCGCCGCCGCCGACGGCACGGCCTTCGCCGACTCGGCGCCCGCGGAGCCCTTCGCGGGCGCCGCGTTCTCCGCTGCGCCTGCGGCCTTCGTTGCCTGCGTAGCCTTCGTGGGCTTCGCAGCTCTCGTGCCCTTCGCGGGCGCCGCCTTGGCGTTGGTCGCCGCCTTGGCGGGTGTCTTGGTCTTGGCGGTCTTCGATGCCTTCGCGGGCGCCGTGGCCTCAGCGCTCGGCGCAGGCTTCGCGGGCGTCGTGGTCCTGGCAGCCCGTGGCGGCTTCGCGGCCTTCGACGGTCGCGCAGGCTTCGGGGTCTTCGCGCCTCGCGCACTCCCCGTCCCCCGAGGTGTCTTCGCGGCCTCGGCCGCCTCGGCCGACTCCGCCGCCTCGGCGGCGCGCGCGGCAGCCTGCGCGCTGGCCCGCGCGGACTTCACCGGCCTGGGCGCCACGCCCGTCTTCGTCGGATCCGGTTGCGGTGACGTCGGCGTGACCTCGGGTGCGGGCTCTTGCGGCGGGGTGCTGGAGGTGGGGCGGCGGGTCACGGGGGAGGCCTCCTGTCAGGGGGTCGGGGGTCAGAGGGAGGCGTCGGTCGCCAGGCGGTCGAGGGCGGCGAGGGGCACCGGGAGCCAGTCGGGGCGGTGGCGGGCCTCGTACACCGCTTCGTACACCGCCTTGTCGGTCTCGTGGGCGCGGAGGAGGACCGGGGACATACGCGGGTCATGGCCGTCGGCGTCGGCGTAGCCGGCGCAGTACGCGGCGCGGCAGGTGTCGGCCCACTGGGAGGACCAGGCGGACGTAGCCGCCCCTGCCCGAGGGGCATCGAGGGCGTCGAGGGTGGGCTGAGCGCTGCGGGACGCGTAGTCGAAGGAGCGGAGCATTCCCGCTATGTCGCGCGCGGGCGGCTGCGGCATGCGGCGTTCCGCCAGGGGCCGCGCGGGCTCGCCCTCGAAATCTATGAGGGTCCACTCGCCGGAGGGCGCGCGCAGGCACTGCCCCAGGTGCAGATCACCGTGCACGCGCTGCGCCGTCAGCCCGGTACCGCCTTCGGAGGCCAGATCGGCGAGCGCCTCGTACGCGGTACGTAACGCGGGAGCGTACGGCCGCAGCGCGGGGACGGCCCGCGCGGCCGCCTCCAGGCGTTCCGTCATGCGGCACGCGAGCAGCTCCACCTGTGCGCGGCCGAGCGTCACCGTCGGCAGCGCCGCGGCGAGCGCCGCGTGCACCTCGGCGGTGGCCCGCCCGAGCGCCCGCGCCTCCTCGCTGAAGTCGGCGCCCTTGGCGAGGACTTGGAGGGCCAGCTCCCACCCGTCCGTCGCCCCGGCCACGTACGGCTGAAGCACCCCGAGCACCAGCGGCTCGCCCGCGCCGTCCCCGCCGCCGGCGCCCTCAGCCGTGATCCACGCCGCCGGCGGCGGCACCCGCCGGCAGTCCTGCCGGGCCAGCGCGAGCGGCAGCTCCAGGTCGGGGTTCACGCCGGGCACCACCCGACGGAACAGCTTCAGGATGAACGAATCCCCGTACACGAGTGAGGAGTTGGACTGCTCCGCGCCGAGCGCGCGCGGCGCGAGCCCGGACGGGATGTCGACCGTCGGGCCCCCGGAGGGCCCCTCGGCGCGTGCGAACCGCAGCACACCGAGCCGCCCCGGCACCCGCAGCCGCTCCAGGAGCAGCGCGGCGAGACGCGGGTCGTGCAGCGCCTCGTACACCGTCCGCCCGGCCAGCGCGCCGCCGGTGACATGGCCGATCAGCGCGGGCGCGAGCCGGGGCGGGAGTTCGGTACGTACGCCGATCAGCAACTGGTAGCAGTCGGCGGGGAGTTCACGGTCTCCGGCGGTGGACGGTTGATGCACGCGGATGAGCAGATGAAGCAGTCCCGGCTCGGCACCGGGCGGAAGCAGTTCGGTCGCCGCCACCAGGTCGAATCCCGTGATGGGCCGCCCCTTGCCCGCGAACCACCGCTGCCGCGGCAGCCAGCCGCGCAGCAGCGGATCGAGCGACGCGAGGAGCGCGCCGGCGTTGGCACTGGGGCGGGTGGCGGCTTCCGACATGATGTCCCGTCCTTTCCGCGGCGCGGACAAGTCAGGTACGGAGGGAGGTGCCGAGCAGGGGGTGTGCCGAGCGGGGAACGTACCGGGCAGGGAACGTATCGGGCAGGGGAACCCACCCAGTAGGGATCGTGCCCGTGTACGCGTGCCCTGTGTCGGCGACCTTACGCCGAGTCGTCGCGCAGCCGGAACCAGTAGAACCCGTGCCCTGCGAGGGTCAGCAGATACGGCAGTTCACCGATGGCCGGAAAACGTACCCCGCCGATCAGCTCCACGGGGTGGCGGCCGTTGAAGGCCTGCAGGTCGAGTTCGGTGGGCTGGGCGAAGCGGGAGAAGTTGTGGACGCACAGGACGAGGTCGTCGCCGCTTTCGCGCAGGAAGGCGATCACGGCCGGGTTGGTGGAGGGCAGTTCGGTGTACGAGCCGAGGCCGAAGGCGGGGTTCTGTTTGCGGATCTCGATCATCCGCCGGGTCCAGTGGAGCAGGGATGAGGGGCTGCTCATGGCGGCTTCGACGTTGGTGACCTGGTAGCCGTAGACGGGGTCCATGATGGCGGGGAGGTAGAGGCGTCCGGGGTCGCAGGAGGAGAAGCCGGCGTTGCGGTCGGGGGTCCATTGCATGGGGGTGCGGACGGCGTCGCGGTCGCCGAGCCAGATGTTGTCGCCCATGCCGATCTCGTCGCCGTAGTAGAGGATCGGGCTGCCGGGGAGGGAGAGGAGCAGGGCGGTGAAGAGTTCGATCTGGTTGCGGTCGTTGTCCAGGAGGGTGGCCAGGCGGCGGCGGATGCCGATGTTGGCGCGCATGCGGGGGTCTTTGGCGTATTCCGCGTACATGTAGTCGCGTTCTTCGTCGGTGACCATCTCCAGGGTGAGTTCGTCGTGGTTGCGCAGGAAGATGCCCCACTGGCAGCCCGAGGGGATCGCGGGGGTCTTGGCGAGGATTTCCGAGACGGGATAGCGCGATTCACGGCGTACGGCCATGAAGATGCGCGGCATCACGGGGAAATGGAACGCCATGTGGCATTCGTCGCCGCCCTCGGCGAAATCACCGAAGTAGTCGACGACATCCTCCGGCCACTGATTCGCCTCCGCAAGGAGAACCGTGTCCGGGTAATGCGCGTCGATCTCCGCGCGCACCCGCTTCAGCAGCTCATGGGTACGCGGCAGGTTCTCGCAGTTGGTGCCCTCCTCCGCGTACAGATACGGCACGGCGTCCAGGCGGAAGCCGTCGATGCCGAGGTCGAGCCAGAACCGCAGGGCCGAGACGATCTCTTCCTGCACGGCCGGGTTCTCGAAGTTGAGGTCGGGTTGGTGGGAGAAGAAGCGGTGCCAGTAGTACTGCTTGCGGACGGGGTCGAAGGTCCAGTTGGAGGCTTCGGTGTCGACGAAGATGATGCGGGCGTCGCTGTACTGCTTGTCGTCGTCGGCCCAGACGTAGTAGTCGCCGTACGGGCCGTGGGGGTCGGCGCGTGATGCCTGGAACCAGGGGTGCTGGTCGCTGGTGTGGTTCATGACGAAGTCGATGATCACGCGCATGCCGCGCTGGTGCGCGCAGTCGACGAACTCCACGAAGTCGGCGAGGTCACCGAACTCGGGCAGCACGGCGGTGTAGTCGGAGACGTCGTAACCGCCGTCGCGCAGGGGGGATTTGAAGAAGGGGGGCAGCCACAGGCAGTCGACGCCGAGCCATTGCAGGTAGT